>NZ_CP115035.1:0-5035347 GCF_014596895.2 Citrobacter sp. C1 | reverse complement strand
GGCGGACTCCACTCGAACAAAAGTCGATAAATGACAAAGGCTGAAACATTCATGATTGTTGGCGCACGTCGAAAAGACCCTGCATGAGGGTGACGTGCGAACCGCTGTCTGCGGTTATATGCCTGATCAGGATCCATTGAAACGATCAGGACCGCGGATCATAGCCTAAACTGAGCGAGAGATCTTCTGTTTCTCACAGATTCTTCCCGATTTATCCACAGGATGATCCAGAATCGGCTAAGTGTAAACGATCCTGGAGAAGTGCTGCAGGTTTTCGCGCGCATATTGAAAAAATTAATGAGTAAAGATGCTTTACTGCGAAAACGATCTAATAAAGATCCCGTGCGATCCTTGCGCTTTATCCACCAGCCCGTATAATTCTTACCCCCAGCGAGTAAAGGTCGCCTCACGGCGTCAACGCTGCCTGTTTTTTACGCGAAACCATGCGGAAAAAAGCGGGAATTAAGGAAAGAGAATTGACTCCGGAGTGTACAATTATTACAATCCGGCCTCTTTAATCACCCACACTGTGGCGTAAGTCGTTCGAAGTTCGTTCGGGTATACGCAAAAGTCAGTGAATTTATTCAAGTTTAGGTAGAAATCGCCATGAAACGCACTTTTCAACCGTCTGTACTGAAGCGCAACCGTTCTCACGGCTTCCGTGCTCGTATGGCTAATAAAAATGGTCGTCAGGTTTTGGCACGTCGTCGTGCTAAAGGCCGTTCTCGTCTGACCGTTTCTAAGTAATAAAAGCTAGCCCCTGAGTGGTTAAGCTCGCATTTCCCAGGGAGTTACGTTTGTTAACTCCCACTCATTTCACATTCGTCTTCCAGCAGCCACAACGGGCTGGCACGCCGCAAATCACCATTCTCGGCCGCCAAAATTCGCTGGGGCATCCCCGCATCGGTCTAACGGTCGCCAAGAAAAATGTTAAACGTGCGCATGAACGCAACAGGATTAAACGCCTGACGCGTGAAAGCTTCCGTTTACGTCAGCACGAACTTCCAGCAATGGATTTCGTAGTGGTGGCTAAAAAAGGGGTTGCCGACCTCGATAACCGTGCTCTCTCGGAAGCGTTGGAAAAATTATGGCGTCGCCATTGTCGCCTGGCTCGCGGGTCCTGATAGCCCTCATTCGGGTCTATCAACGCCTGATCAGTCCGCTGCTTGGGCCGCATTGCCGTTTCACTCCAACCTGTTCGAGCTACGGAATTGAGGCATTGCGCAGGTTTGGAGTGATAAAAGGCAGTTGGTTGACGGTGAAACGCGTATTAAAATGCCACCCTTTACACCCTGGTGGTGACGATCCCGTCCCACCCGGACCATTTGATACCAGAGAACACTAACGATGGATTCGCAACGCAATCTTTTAGTCATCGCTTTGCTGTTCGTGTCTTTCATGATCTGGCAAGCCTGGGAGCAGGATAAAAATCCGCAACCTCAAGCTCAACAGAACACGCAGACAACGACCACCGCAGCGGGTAGCGCCGCCGACCAGGGCGTACCGGCCAGTGGCCAGGGGAAACTGATTACGGTTAAGACTGACGTGCTTGATCTTACCATCAACACCCGTGGTGGTGATGTGGAACAGGCTTCACTGCCAGCTTACCCGAAAGAACTCGGTTCTACCGAACCGTTCCAGTTACTGGATACCACACCACAGTTCATCTATCAGGCACAGAGTGGCCTGACAGGTCGTGACGGCCCGGATAACCCGGCTAACGGCCCGCGTCCGCTGTACAACGTCGATAAAGACGCTTTTGTACTGGCTGACGGTCAAAATGAACTGCAGATCCCGATGACCTATACAGACGCCGCTGGCAACACGTTTACCAAAACGTTTGTTCTCAAGCGCGGTGAGTATGCGGTAAGCGTTAACTACAGCGTGCAGAACGCCAGCGAGAAGCCGCTGGAAATCTCCACCTTTGGTCAGCTGAAGCAATCCATCAATCTGCCCTCTCATCTCGACACTGGTAGCAGCAACTTTGCGCTGCATACCTTCCGTGGCGCGGCTTACTCCACGCCTGATGAGAAGTATGAGAAATACAAGTTCGACACCATTGCTGAAAACGAAAACCTGAACGTCAACGCTAAAGACGGCTGGGTCGCAATGCTGCAGCAGTATTTCGCCACGGCATGGGTTCCGCGTAACGACGGCACCAATAACTTCTATACCGCAAATCTGGGTAACGGCATTGCCGCTATCGGCTATAAATCTCAGCCGGTACTGGTTCAACCGGGCCAGACAAGCGCGATGACCAGCACCCTGTGGGTTGGCCCGGAAATTCAGGATAAAATGGCGGCCGTTGCACCGCACCTGGATCTGACCGTCGACTACGGTTGGTTGTGGTTCATCTCTCAGCCGCTGTTCAAACTGCTGAAGTGGATCCATAGCTTCCTGGGTAACTGGGGCTTCTCTATCATCGTTATCACCTTTATCGTTCGTGGCATCATGTACCCGCTGACTAAAGCGCAGTACACCTCCATGGCGAAGATGCGTATGCTGCAGCCGAAGATTCAGGCAATGCGTGAGCGTCTGGGCGATGACAAACAGCGTCAGAGCCAGGAAATGATGGCCCTGTACAAAGCTGAGAAGGTTAACCCTCTGGGCGGCTGCTTCCCGCTGATCATCCAGATGCCAATCTTCCTGGCACTGTACTACATGCTGATGGGCTCCATTGAACTGCGCCATGCGCCGTTCGCACTGTGGATCCATGACCTGTCTGCACAGGACCCGTACTACATCCTGCCGATCCTGATGGGCGTAACGATGTTCTTCATTCAGAAGATGTCGCCGACCACCGTGACCGACCCGATGCAGCAGAAGATCATGACCTTTATGCCGGTCATCTTCACCGTGTTCTTCCTGTGGTTCCCGTCAGGTCTGGTGCTGTACTATATCGTCAGCAACCTGGTAACCATTATTCAGCAGCAGCTGATTTACCGTGGTCTGGAGAAGCGTGGCCTGCATAGCCGCGAGAAAAAGAATTCCTGATTCGGTTGTAGGCCGGATAAGGCGAAGCCGCCATCCGGCAAACGGAACATAAATTAAAGGGCGGTCAATTGACCGCCTTTTTTATTATTGGTATTTAAGAGACATATCATGAGCCATAACGACACCATCGTCGCTCAGGCCACCCCACCGGGACGTGGTGGTGTGGGTATTCTGCGCATCTCCGGCCTGAAAGCCCGCGAGGTTGCAGAATCCGTACTGGGCAAACTGCCAAAACCACGTTATGCCGACTACCTGCCGTTTAAAGATGCCGATGGTAGCACGCTGGATCAGGGCATTGTCCTGTGGTTCCCCGGTCCAAACTCCTTTACAGGTGAAGACGTTTTAGAATTGCAGGGCCACGGCGGCCCGGTCATTCTCGACCTGCTGTTAAAACGAATTCTGACTATTCCCGGCCTGCGTATTGCCAGACCCGGTGAGTTCTCGGAGCGCGCGTTCCTGAACGATAAACTCGATTTAGCCCAGGCAGAAGCCATTGCCGACCTGATCGATGCCAGTTCAGAACAAGCCGCACGTTCCGCGCTGAACTCCTTGCAGGGTGCGTTCTCCGCCCGCGTAAATCACCTTGTGGAAGCACTCACTCACCTGCGCATCTACGTGGAAGCGGCGATTGATTTTCCGGATGAGGAAATCGACTTCCTCTCTGACGGTAAAATTGAAGGCCTGCTTAATAACGTCATCGCCGATCTCGATGCCGTACGGGCCGAAGCGCGTCAGGGTAGCCTGCTGCGTGAAGGGATGAAGGTGGTGATCGCCGGACGTCCTAACGCCGGGAAATCAAGCCTGCTGAACGCCTTAGCGGGCCGTGAGGCGGCGATTGTCACCGACATTGCTGGCACCACCCGCGACGTGCTGCGCGAACATATTCATATCGACGGTATGCCGCTGCATATCATCGACACCGCCGGTCTGCGTGACGCCAGTGACGAAGTCGAACGCATTGGTATCGAACGCGCCTGGCAGGAAATCGAACAGGCCGACCGCGTGCTGTTTATGGTGGATGGCACCACCACCGATGCCGTCGACCCGGCCGATATCTGGCCTGATTTTATCGCACGTTTGCCGACGAAGTTACCCATCACCGTAGTACGCAACAAAGCGGATATCACTGGAGAAACGCTGGGCCTTAGCGAAGTAAATGGCCACTCACTGGTTCGCCTCTCCGCGCGTACCGGCGAAGGCGTGGACGTGCTGCGTAACCATCTCAAGCAGAGTATGGGCTTCGAAACCAATATGGAAGGCGGTTTCCTGGCGCGCCGTCGTCACCTGCAGGCACTGGCAGAAGCGGCAGAGCATCTCGAGCAAGGCAAAGCTCAGCTGTTGGGCGCCAGGGCCGGAGAATTGCTGGCAGAAGAGCTACGCCTCGCGCAGCAGAATCTCAGTGAGATCACTGGGGAGTTTACCTCCGACGATCTGCTGGGACGGATTTTCTCCAGCTTCTGTATCGGTAAGTAACGTTATGTTGCCCGGTGGCGCGATGCTTGCCGGGCCTACAGGACCCGTAGGCCCGATAAGGCAAAGTCGCCATCCGGCAACAAGTGATTTCCTCACAGGAAATCACTGTTGTCCGAATGGCAACTCGTGCTACTGACGCTCTCCCCGTATTCTTAGCGCCACATTCCTCATGAGGTCGCTATGACACGCTTTTTAATCTGCAGTTTTGCTCTTGTTCTGCTTTATCCTGCCGGTATTGATATGTATCTGGTGGGGTTACCGCGTATTGCCGCCGACCTTAACGCCAGCGAAGCACAGCTGCATATCGCATTTTCGGTGTATCTGGCCGGAATGGCTGCGGCGATGCTGTTCGCCGGTAAGATTGCCGACCAATCGGGTCGTAAACCGGTCGCGATTGTCGGCGCCCTGATCTTTATTTTTGCTTCCGCCCTGTGTTCATTCGCCGAGAGCGGTACGCCGTTCCTGGTGGGCCGTTTTATTCAGGGAATTGGCGCAGGCTGCTGTTATGTAGTGGCCTTTGCGATTTTGCGCGATACGCTCGACGATCGCCGCCGGGCGAAGGTGCTGTCTCTGTTGAACGGTATCACCTGTATCGTGCCAGTTCTGGCCCCGGTAATGGGGCATCTGATTATGCTCAAATACCCGTGGCAGAGCCTGTTCTACACGATGATTGGTATGGGCGTGGCAGTTTGCCTGCTGTCGGTGTTTATCCTGCGAGAATCGCGCCCAGCGACGCTCTCAAGGTCTGCGGGTGTTGAGCAGCGCACCGAATCGCTGGTAAACCGCTTTTTCCTCAGCCGACTGGCGATTACCACGCTCAGCGTGTCGGTGATCCTTACCTTCGTCAACACCTCGCCGGTGCTACTGATGGAGGTAATGGGTTTTGACCGCGGTGAATACGCCACGACCATGGCGATGACCGCAGGGGTCAGTATGGCGGTCTCTTTCTCCACGCCGTTTGCCCTGAGCCTGTTTAAGCCCCGTACCCTGATGCTGGCCTCACAGGTGCTGTTCCTGAGCGCAGGCGTGGTATTAACCCTTGCCAGCTCGCATGCAGTTACACTGTTTGGCCTGACGTTAATCTGTGCCGGATTCTCGGTCGGTTTCGGCGTTGCCATGAGCCAGGCGCTGGGACCGTTCTCGCTGCGAGCGGGCGTCGCCAGCTCAACGCTAGGCATCGCCCAGGTTTGTGGCTCATCACTGTGGATTTGGCTGGCGGCTGTCCTCGGACTTGACGCGTTGAATATGCTGATCGGGATTCTGATTGGCTGTAGCATAGTGAGCATCATGCTGATTATCACTGTTGCTCCTAACCGGTCCGCGCCTACTCATGAAGAAATCCCTCAGCAGTCTCGATCTTAATTTACTGCTCTGCCTGCAGCTCCTGATGCAGGAGCGCAGCGTCACCAAAACCGCCAAACGGATGAACGTCACGCCGTCGGCGGTCAGTAAATCGTTGGCGAAGCTGAGATCCTGGTTTGACGATCCGCTGTTTGTAAACACCCCGCTGGGGCTGACGCCGACGCCGTTGATGGTCAGTATGGAACAGAACCTGGCGGAGTGGATGCAGATGGGCAATCAGTTGCTCGATAAGCCGCATCACGAAGCACCGCGCGGGTTGAAGTTTGATCTGGTGGCCGAGACGCCGCTGGTGATGATCATGTTCAACGCACTCTCGCAGCAGATTTATCAACGCTATCCGCAAGCGTCCATCAAAGTGCGCAACTGGGATTACGATTCGCTGGACGCCATTATTCGCGGTGAGGTGGATATCGGCTTTACCGGGCGCGAAAGCCACCCGCGCTCACGCGAGTTGCTGAGCCTGCTGCCGTTATCTATCGACCATGAAGTGCTGTTTTCCGATCTCCCCTGCGTCTGGCTGCGCGAAGATCATCCGGCGTTACGAGAAGAGTGGAACCTGGAGACCTTCCTGCGCTATCCGCATATCAGCATCAGTTGGGAACAAAGCGATACCTGGGCGCTGGACGATGTGCTGCAGGAGATGGGACGCAAACGCACTATCGCCCTGAGCCTACCGGGGTTTGAGCAGTCGCTGTTTATGGCCGCCCAACCGGATCACGCGTTGATAGCCACTGCCCCAGTCTACTGTCAGCGTTATAATCAACTCCACCAGCTTCCACTGGTGGCACGCCCGCTGCCCTTTGATACCGCACAGCTGGAAAAAATGCGCGTACCGTTCACCCTGCTCTGGCATAAACGTAACAGCCACAATCCAAAGATCGTCTGGCTGAAAGACACGATCAAGACGCTCTATCGTGATATGTCCTGACACTGCGCGCCCAAATTGTTGCTAAATTAACCATGATAGTGTCAGAAATGTAAATGTCGCGTAATGTATCCCGTTTTCGCCTGATTTTTAGGCAGCAAAGCCTGCCTGGACGCCGTGTAAATGTTACTCTGGTAATAATCACGGACCATTAATCACGGAGCGAAAAATGGCGACACATTTTGCCAGAGGGATTCTTACGGAGGGACACCTGATTTCAGTTCGCCTCCCTTCTCCATGTCATATCGAAGCAAACAGCCTCCCAACTCACCGCCGAACACGCTTTCTGGCCTCCAGAAGCCTCCTCGCTGAACTGATGTTTATGCTTTACGGCACCAGCTCGCTGCCCGAAATCGTGCAACACGCCAAAGGCAAACCGGTCTTTCGCGATAAAAATCTGCCCGGATTTTCCATTTCCTACGCCGGAAATATCGTCGGCGTGGCGCTGACGACAGAAGGCAGCTGCGGCCTGGATATGGAACTTCAGCGAGCAATCCGTGGGTTTAACTATCCACATTCGACGGACACCAGGCGCTTTTCCAGCAACGAAAACCTGTGGATCAACAACCAAAGCGATCCGAATGAAGCACGCGCACAGCTCATTACCCTGCGCCAGAGCGTACTCAAACTTACCGGTGATATGAGCAATGACGATCCGCGCGAACTCCAGTTGTTACCCGGCGCCGGACGCCTGAAATGCGCCCATACGGCGCAGATCGAAGCCATTTGCGATGCGGAAGATGTGCTGGTGTGGTCGGTCGCGGTGACGCCAGCTATTGAAAAACTCAAGGTTTGGGAGTTTGATGGTAAGCAGGATTGGAAAAGTTTGCCCGATATCCAGACTCGCGCCAATGCGCCAACGGGCCGCCTGATCCGCTTTTCTCAATTATCCGCAGCGAAGAACTACACGCTTAACTGATTTAACCTTCATGATGAAACAGGAGTAACCATGTCCGAAACATTGAATGTTGTTACGTTACTGGGGAGCCTGCGCAAAGGCTCATTTAATGGAATGGTTGCCCGTACGCTGCCAAAAATTGCCCCGGCAGGGATGGACGTCAACGCATTACCGTCGATTGGCGATATTCCACTGTACGATGCCGATCTCCAGCAGGAAGAAGGTTTTCCGGCAAGCGTAGAAGCGCTGGCGGAGCAGATCAGAAAAGCGGATGGCGTGGTGATTGTCACACCAGAATATAACTATTCGGTACCAGGTGGACTGAAGAACGCCATCGACTGGCTGTCCCGTCTGCCCGATCAGCCTCTGGCAGGCAAACCGGTGCTGATCCAGACCAGCTCAATGGGCGCGATTGGCGGTGCCCGCTGTCAGTACCATCTGCGCCAGATTCTGGTGTTCCTTGACGCCATGGTCATGAATAAACCGGAGTTTATGGGCGGTGTCATTCAGAATAAAGTGGATACACAAACCGGCGAAGTGATTGATCAAAGCACGCTGGATCACCTGACGGGCCAGTTAGCCGCCTTCGGGGATTATATTCAGCGCGTAAAAGCATAAAAGAAAAAGCCCGCCAGCAGTAATGCCGGGCGGGCTGTAGAGAATACCGATATTTTAGTGTGCGTCGATAAACACAATCTTCAGCACAAACAGCAGCGCCACAACGATCACGCATGGGCTGAGGTCGCGGAAGCGTCCGGTACCGATTTTCATTACACAGTAGGAAATAAAGCCCAGCGCGATACCTTCGGTAATCGAGAAGCTAAACGGCATCATCACGGCGGTAATAAACGCCGGGACCGCTTCGGTCAGGTCATCCCACTTCACGCGTGACAGGCTGGAGGTCATCAGCACACCGACATAAATCAGCGCACCTGCTGCCGCATAAGGCGGCACCATTCCCGCCAGCGGCGACAGGAAAATCACCAGCAGGAACAGGATCCCCACCACGACAGCCGTCAGGCCAGTACGCCCGCCAACTGAAACCCCGGAAGACGACTCGATATACGCAGTCACTGAAGAAGTACCGATAAAGGACCCGGCAACCGAGGAGACGCTATCCACAAACAGCGCCTGCTTCATGCGCGGAAACTTACCTTTTTCATCGGCCAGACCCGCTTTGTCCGTCACACCAATAAGCGTACCGGAGGAGTCGAACAGGTTAACCAGCATGAAAGAGAAGATCACCCCCGCCAGCCCCAGGTTGAACGACCCGGCAAGGTCAACATGGCCCACAACGGTGGTGATGCTCGGTGGTGCAGAAACGATACCGTTATAGTGCACATCGCCCAGCATCCAGCCCAGCAGGGTGGTGACGATAATCGAAACCAGCACCGCCGCATGAATGTTGCGGGACGCCAGAATAGCGATAATGAAGAAGCCCAAGACCCCCAGCAGCACGCTGTGAGAAGTCAGGTTACCAATGGAAACCAGCGTATCCTTGTTCGCCACGATAACGCCGGCATTTTTCAGCCCCATCATGCCGATAAACAGACCGATACCGCTGGTGATCCCCACGCGCAGACTGACCGGAATGTTGGCAATCATCCAGTAACGCACGCGGAAGATAGTCAGCAGCAGCAGACCCACCGCACCCCAGAAGATAGCGCCCATACCTACCTGCCACGGCAGGCCCATTGCCTGTACCACGACGAACGCGAAGAAGGCGTTCAGCCCCATCGCTGGCGCCAGCGCCACCGGCAGGTTAGCGAATACGCCCATCAGGATACTGCCCAGCGCCGCAATCAGACAGGTGGTCACGAAGACGGCACTGGTGTCCATTCCGGCTACGCCCAGAATTTGCGGGTTGACGAAAACGATGTAGACCATCGTCAGGAACGTGGTGAAACCGGCGATCACTTCGGTCCGTGCCGTCGTGCCATGTTCGCGCAGTTTAAACACGCGTTCCAGTATGCCCCGGCCAGAAGCCTGGGTTGTGTGTTGTTGACTCATTATCAATTTCCGAACAAGGAGGGAAAATTCGTCGCTATCCTATACCAAAATGCGACAATAGGGTGGGTTATGAGCGATTTTTTTCCATTGATTTTGCTTATACGGCAACGATTGCGTCGCCCAATAATGCTGTACGTAAACGTTAAACTTGTTAAAACGGAAATGACATGTCCCAGATAGAAGCTGTATTTTTTGACTGTGACGGAACCCTCGTCGACAGTGAAGTCATTTGTTCTCGCGCGTATGTCAGCATGTTCCAGGCGTTTGGCATTACGCTCGATCTTGAAGAGACGTTTAAACGCTTCAAGGGGGTAAAGCTCTACGAGATCATCGACATTATCAACGACGAGCACGGTGTCGAACTGGCAAAAGCCGAACTAGAACCGATTTACCGCGCCGAGGTCGCACGCCTGTTCGATACGGAACTGGAGGTGATTGCGGGTGCCAACGCGCTGCTGGATAGCATGGCAGTGCCGATGTGCGTGGTGTCGAACGGTCCGGTCAGCAAAATGCAGCACTCGTTGGGCAAGCTAGGCATGTTGCATCATTTCCCGGATTTACTGTTCAGCGGCTATGATATCCAACGCTGGAAGCCCGATCCGGCGCTGATGTTCCATGCGGCAAAAGCCATGAACGTCAATCCGCAAAACTGCATTCTGGTGGATGATTCTGCAGCGGGTGCGCAGTCAGGGATTGATGCCGGGATGGAGGTGTTCTACTTCTGCGCCGATTCGCACAACAAACCGATCGATCATCCTAAAGTGACGACCTTTACCGATCTGGCACAGTTGCCTGCATTGTGGAAGGCGCGGGGTTGGAATATCGTCGATTAAACAGTAGGCCTGATAAGCAAAGCGCCATCAAGCGGATGGCGCAGAATGCCGGATGCAGCGTAACGCCTTATCCGGCCTACAATAGCGACGCCGGGGATCCCGGCGAACGCAACAAGCCGCTTATTCCTTCGGGTCTTTACCCGCCAGCAGCTTATCCAGCTCATCGCCGCCGACGTGACGGAAATCTTGTCCCTTCACGAAGTAGAAGATGTATTCGCAAATATTCTGGCAACGGTCACCGATACGCTCGATAGAACGGGCGCAGAACAGTGCGGTCAGCACGCTCGGAATGGTGCGCGGGTCTTCCATCATATAGGTCATCAGTTGGCGTACGATGCCCTCATATTCCTGATCAACTTTCCTGTCTTCACGGTAAATACGCACCGCTTCGTCCAGATCCATCCGCGCAAATGCATCCAGAACATCATGCAGCATTTGCACCGTATGGCGACCCAGTGATTCCAGGCTTACCAGCAACGGCTGATGCTGCAGGGAGAATTTCTCCAGCGCGGTACGGCAAATTTTATCCGCTACATCACCAATACGTTCCAGCTCGGCGATAGTTTTGATGATTGCCATCACCAGGCGCAGGTCGCTCGCCGTCGGCTGACGCTTGGCAATGATGCGCACACAGGCTTCATCAATCGCCACTTCCATCATATTGACGTTCTTATCGCCCTCAATGACGCGCTTCGCCAGCTCGCTGTCCTGGTTGTGCATAGCGGTAATGGCATCAGAAAGCTGTTGCTCCACCATGCCGCCCATGGTCATTACCTGGGTGCGGATGCTTTCCAGTTCTGCGTTGAACTGGCCGGAAATATGTTTATTAAGGTTCAGACTGTCCATAACGCGCTCCTGAATCAACCGTAACGACCTGTGATATAATCTTCTGTTTGTTTCTTCGCGGGCTTGGTGAACAGATCGTCCGTGTTGCTGAACTCAATCAACTCGCCCAGGTACATAAACGCCGTGTGGTCGGAACAACGCGCAGCCTGCTGCATGTTGTGGGTAACGATAACGACGGTGTAATCCTCTTTCAGCTCGGTGATCAGCTCTTCAATACGCCCGGTAGAGATCGGGTCGAGCGCCGAACACGGCTCATCCAGCAGCAACACTTCAGGGCGAATGGCAATACCACGCGCAATGCACAAACGCTGCTGCTGACCACCGGAGAGAGAGTACCCGCTCTGGTGTAGTTTATCTTTGGTTTCATTCCATAATGCGGCCTTGGTCAAGGCCCACTGCACGCGCTCGTCCATGTCTGCACGCGAGAGTTTTTCAAACAGACGGACACCAAACGCGATGTTGTCGTAGATGGACATCGGGAACGGCGTCGGCTTCTGGAACACCATCCCTACTTTGGCACGCAGCAGCGCGATATCCTGGGTATTGGTGAGAATATTGTCGCCATCCAGCAGGATTTCACCTTCCGCACGCTGTTCTGGATACAGTTCAAACATTTTGTTGAAGGTACGCAGAAGCGTTGATTTACCACAGCCTGATGGCCCGATAAACGCCGTGACCTGGTTTTTAGCGATATCCAGGTTGATGTTCTTCAGGGCATGGAATTTGCCGTAGTAGAAGTTCAAATCACGAACCTGAATCTTACCTGGGGCAGTATCAACCATACTCATTTCAATCTATTCCTTATCATGCCTGATGGCGCGCAGCTTATCAGGCCTACAAATATGTTCGACCGTAGGCCGGATAAGGCGTTTACGCCGCCATCCGGCAATTCGTCTTAACCGTGTTTCTTCTTCGCGAAAATAACGCGTGCCAGAATGTTCAGCAGCAGTACGCACAGGGTAATAATCAGCACCCCAGCCCAGGCCAGTTGCTGCCATTCCACAAATGGGCTCATCGCAAACTTAAAGATGGTCACCGGCAGGTTGGCTATCGGCTGCATCATGTCGGTGCTCCAGAACTGATTGGAGAGCGATGTAAACAGCAGCGGAGCGGTTTCACCGGCAATACGCGCAATCGCCAGCAAGACACCGGTGATAATGCCGGAGACAGACGCCTTCAGGGTGATCGCTGAAATCATCTTCCACTTCGGCGTACCCAGCGCATAGGCCGCTTCACGCAGGCTATCCGGCACCAGTTTGAGCATGTTTTCGGTGGTACGAATCACGATTGGCACCTGCAGCAGCGCCAGCGCAATCACGCCCGCCCAGCCAGAGAAGTGCTCCATTTTCGCGACGACCACGGTGTAAACGAACAGACCCACAACAATCGACGGCGCAGACAGCAGGATGTCGTTGATAAAGCGGATAATCTCAGCCAGCCAGGACTTACGCCCGTACTCGGCCAGATAGATGCCCGCCATAATACCGAGCGGCGTACCCAACACGGTCGCCCACAGGATCAACAGCCCGCTGCCCGCCAGGGCATTCGCCAGACCGCCACCCGCCGTATTCGGCGGCGGCGTCATTTCAGTGAACAGCGCCAGCGACATACCGTCGATACCGCGAACCACCGTTGAGAACAGGATCCACACCAACCAGAACAGACCGAACGCCATCGTCCCCATTGAGAGCGTCAGTGCGATGCGGTTTTTCAAGCGGCGACGCGCCTGCATCTTACGACGAGACTCCGCCAGCGCGGCGGTGTTTTGCATATCAAGCGTAGCCATTAGCGTGCCCCCTCGTTCTTCGCAAGGCGCATGATCATAAACTTAGACGCTGCCAGCACGATGAAGGTGATCACAAACAGGATCAGCCCCAGTTCCATCAACGCAGCCACATGCAGGCCAGATTCCGCTTCGGCAAATTCATTCGCCAACGCAGAGGTAATACTGTTACCCGGCATAAACAGCGATGCACTGTCGAGCTGGTAGGTGTTACCGATGATAAAGGTCACCGCCATGGTTTCACCTAGCGCGCGGCCAAGACCCAACATCACACCGCCAATCACCCCATTTTTGGTGAACGGCAGGACGATACGCCAGATGACTTCCCAGGTAGTACAGCCGATGCCGTAGGCTGACTCTTTCATCAGTACCGGCGTTTGTTCGAACACATCGCGCATGACCGCCGCAATGTACGGGATGATCATAATGGCCAGGATCACACCGGCTGCCAGAATACCGATACCAAAGGCCGGACCCGCAAACAGGGCACCCACAAACGGAATGTTGGAAAGGATGTTACCCACCGGCTCCTGGAAGTAGGTAGCAAACAGCGGGGCAAAAATAAACAGGCCCCACATGCCGTAAACAATACTCGGGATCGCCGCCAGCAGTTCAATTGCAATGCCCAGCGGGCGACGTAACCAGTTAGGTGCTAACTCAGTCAAAAATAAAGCGATGCCGAAGCTCACCGGAACGGCGATCAGCAAGGCGATAAACGAGGTCACCAGCGTTCCGTAAATCGGTACCAGCGCACCGTAGATATCGTTTGGCGCATCCCACTCTTTGGTCCACAAAAATGAGAAACCAAATTTTTGAATGCTTGGCCAGGAGGAGATGATCAGAGAGACAATAATGCCACCCAACATCAATAGCACAATCAGCGCAGCCAGTTTTACCAGCACGCTGAATATCATGTCACCCTTTTTACCCGGTGGATTAAAAGCAGGCTTGGTTGCAGCCATAAATCACTCTTTAAGTTAAACTCGTTTACTCAGTTGCCCATGCCGGATGGCGCTACGCTTATCCGGCCTACACTCTGGGCCTACGGTAGAAACCGTAGGGCGGATAAGCGTAGCGCCATCCGCCAATTCGTCAAAGATATTCTATTAGTACAGTGCTTTACCGCTGCTGTCTTTCACGTTGGTCTTCCATGCAGCACGAATCTGCTCAACCACGTTATCCGGCAGGCTGGCGTAATCCAGGTCATTAGCCTGTTTACCGCCATTTTTGTACGCCCAGTCAAAGAACTTCAGCACTTCAACGCCCTGCTCAGGTTTCTTCTGCTCTTTGTGAACCAGGATGAATGTGGTGGACGTAATCGGCCACGCCTCATCACCTTTCTGGTTAGTCAGATCCTGGGCGAAGGTTTTGCTCCAGTCAGCGCCTTTTGCCGCATTTGCAAAGTTTTCTTCGGTCGGACTTACCGGTTTACCGTCAGCAGAAATCAGTTTGGTATAGGCCAGGTTGTTCTGCTTAGCGTAAGCATATTCAACGTAACCAATGGAGCCTGGCAGACGCTGTACGAACGCGGCGATACCGTCGTTACCTTTACCACCCAGACCGGTTGGCCAGTTAACGGTAGAGCCTGCACCAATTTTAGATTTCCACTCTTCGTTCACTTTTGCCAAGTAGCTGGTGAACACGAAAGAGGTACCGGAACCATCAGCACGACGCACAACGGCGATGTTCTGCGAAGGCAGTTTCAGCCCTGGGTTCAGTTTGGTGATGGCTTCATCATCCCACTTCTTGATTTTGCCGAGGTAGATATCACCCAGGGTCTTACCATCCAGCACCAGTTCGCCGGATTTCAGGCCAGGGATATTTACAGCCAGCACGACACCGCCGATCACGGTCGGGAACTGGAACAGGCCTTCCTGTGCCAGTTTCTCATCAGACAACGGTGCATCAGAAGCGCCGAAATCAACGGTATTTGCCGTAATTTGTTTTACACCACCGGAGGAGCCGATACCCTGGTAGTTGACTTTACTACCGGTCTCTTTCTGATAAGTATCAGCCCATTTGGCATACACTGGCGCAGGAAAAGTTGCACCTGCACCTGTCAGGCTCGCTGCGGCAAATACAGAGAACGCGCTCATGGATAAGGTCGCGGCGACAACAGTTGCGACAGTGGTACGCATAACTTTCATAATGTCTCCTGCACGGTTTTCGTAAATCATTGTTTGAGTTGCTACTGTGAGCAAAATAGGACAAACAGGTGACAGTTAAATGTACGAAATATGACAGTTTTATGACAATGAAAAAAAGTGAAATACAGAATTTAAAAAATACTGCAAAAACAAGTTATTAACGCATTTAATGACAATAACATTTCGCGAAAATTTTATTTTTATGACACTTAAAAGCGTAGCCAAGGATGACTATTTTTCATCAAAATGCCGTGATGTATTTCTTTTCTAACGGTTCAAAAAACAGGCTATCGTAATGTAAAAGACCACCTCCCGGTGGCCTTTCTGCAGCAGTTTACTTCCCGCTATAGACTTTTTTTCCGGCAAACATCGTCCAAAGCACCGTGGCATCCCGTAGCTTTTCAATACTCACTTTCTCAAGGTTGCGATCGAACAGCACCAGGTCAGCACTTTTCCCTACGGCAATTGAGCCCGTTTCTTTATCGCGGCCAATAACTTTTGCTGCATTCAGGGTGTAAGCCTGTAGCATCGCGGCACGGCTGATTTTTTCACTCTCAGGTGGCAGTTCGCCCTCTTCCCCCATCCGCGTAACTGCCGTGTAAATGGCAAACAGCGGGTTGGGGCTAGATACCGGCCAGTCGCTGGCCCCCGCAATCAGCGCGTGATGGCGGAACAGATCGCCAGCAGGATAAAGGTGTTGGAGTAACGGCGCTGGCACTTTGCCATCCAGCAGAGTTGTCGTTGCACCGTCTTTACCCGCCCACAGCAACTGCATAGACGCTGCGACGTTCAACTGCTGAAATTGAGGGAGGCTCTGCGGGTTGACGATTTCCAGGTGGGTAATGCTGTGCAATATGCCGCTGTTGCCATTCTTTTCGCGCGCACAGGCAACCGCATCCAGTGACTCCTGCACGGCGCGATCGCCGATAGCATGAAAGTGGGCAATCAATTTTTCGGCATCCGCTTTGGCCACCAGCGAACAGAACGTCACTTTATCCAGCGAGTTACTACCACTGTAGCCAAGTCGATTCAGGTATGACTGACTCAACTTCGCCGTCTGGGACGGATATTCAATCACTCCGTCCTGAAAGATTTTAATCCCAGCCAGCTTGATATCGGGTATTCCGGCATATTTATCCCTGATAGCCACTACGTCATCAATGGCTGCTGGAGAAGCGTTAATATTGACCAATGCCAGACCGGTTACGTGGGCGGTGAGTTTTCCGTCCTTCGCCAGAGAACTGTACGCCGGAAGTAGCCCTTCATCGTTGCGTCCCGGGTGAGCATCAAATGACGGTGCCAGCGGGCGCAGGTTGCTCAGCGGCTCCATCCAGGCGGTGATACCATAGCGGTTCATCACCTTTGATCCAGCGATAATCGACTGCGCAATTTTGTCGTTATCGACGGGAGGAATGGCACCGAGCACCCGATCCCATGCGCCTTCGGAGACAAAGCCGTTGAGTTTTCCATTGGGGGTTAGCCCAACATTGGTTCTTATACTGTTGCCAGCGTCAGCAATGGCCTGGGGATCCAACTTGGCTTTACGTAACATGGCGTTATTAACCCAGCCGGTATGGGCATCCGATCCAGCCAGCACCACCGGCGTATCCTGATATTCTGGCGCATTAAATACGCTATCCAGCAGGCTAATATTGTCCCAGTAATCCAGGGATACATTGCTGTAAAACTGGACGCCATGGAGATCGCGCTGAGGGTTACGCTTATTTTTATCGACAAACGCTCTAATCGCTGCCGCTTTTGTCATCCCTTCAGGAAATTCGACGGTGATCGTTTTAAAACCGCCATCAGCAACATGGGCGTGGCTGTCGATCAACCCCGGCATCAGGTAATTACCCTGCAAATCAATGCGAATAGCATCAGAACCGGCCTTCTTCAGCACATCGTTGAACGTTCCCACGGCAATGATTTTTTTGCCTTCAATAGCGATGGCTTGTGGAGAGGGATTATTTGGATCGGCGCTGTAGATTTCCCCGCCAAAGATAATCATTTTATTACCTTCCAGAGCAGAGACCGTGGAAGACGTGACGGCCAGTGAACATGCCAGAAAGAGCATTGAAATTCTCATGAAAAATTAACTCCATTGCGTTGCGAATAAACGTATTCGTTGCTGTGTAGATAGCTTTTTTCTGGCGTTAATTCAAAGGGATGCAAATGTCATAGACATAATAATCATGCGCGGCATTGGTTTCGTTGTAATATATTTCGTAGCAAGGTTTACCGCTTTTCATCAGCCCTTTCGTTCGCATCCAGGCAAAGGCGAGCGCCCAGGTGTTATCAACCTGATCTCCCCAAGCTGCGCACTTGCATACCAGATAATTTCCGGCGGCTATTGTCTGCACGGCAATATGTCGACTGACCTGCTCCCCCTCGCTGAGTTCAAAACCAACATCCGTGCGGCAATGCTGTTCTGCCGTCACATCTGGCGGATCCCAGTAAACACATAGCATTCCGGCAGGCTGTAACGGCGTTCTGGCGGGCAACGAGGTCAACAAGTCCTGATGCGTTTGTTGGCAGGTCTCTTTACCGTATGGTCCAAATCGGCGCATAAATGCGACCCTACGCGTGGGGAGCGCAATGACTTTTGCACCCAAAAAGCCTGCTGTATGCCAGTGTGCTTGGGTAGTATCGCACTGAGAATAGGTGCTTTTTTGCTGAGAGACGTGTCCTGTCTTGCTTTTTATTGCCTCCCGAAGGGAGCGACGAAATTCGCCTGGCGATACGGAAAAATGACGGCGAAATGCCCGGGCAAAGTTTTGCGAACTGGAAAATCCGACCTGTAATGCCAGCCCGGTAATATCGCTATGCGGTGCGTCAATCAGGCTCATAGCGGCCTTTTCCATCCGCAGACGACGGGTAAATTCAGCGACCGTTTCGCCAACCTGTGCTTTGAAGATGCGATGAAAGTGATAGCAGGACACAGCGACCTCACGCGAGACCTCTTCCAGAGTTGGATTAAGATCCAGATGCTGGCTGATGTAGTCCATTGCCCTGAACACCGACTTACGATAGTCCTGCGTCATCTTCTGCCTCATTTAATATACTGATTTTAGACATAAAAAAATCCGGAGTGCCGTAACAGCACGCCGGATTTTTAGCGCTATCTCCGCGATAAATCGCGTGGCGCGTTACTCTACGGTAACTGACTTCGCCAGGTTGCGCGGCTGATCGACATCGGTGCCTTTAATCAGCGCCACGTGATACGCCAGCAGTTGCAGCGGAACGGTATAGAAGATCGGAGCAATCACCTCTTCCACATGCGGCATCTCAATGATGTGCATGTTTTCGTTGCTGGTAAACCCCGCATCTTGATCGGCGAAGACGTACAGTTGGCCGCCACGGGCACGAACTTCTTCAATGTTGGATTTCAGTTTTTCCAACAGTTCGTTGTTCGGTGCCACGACGATAACCGGCATATCCGCATCAATCAGCGCCAGCGGGCCGTGTTTCAGCTCGCCAGCTGCGTAGGCTTCCGCGTGAATATAAGAGATCTCTTTCAGCTTCAGCGCGCCTTCCAGCGCAATCGGATACTGATCGCCACGGCCGAGGAACAGCGCATGGTGTTTGTCAGAGAAATCTTCTGCCAGGGCAGCAATGCGTTTGTCCTGAGACAGCATCTGCTCAATACGGTTCGGCAGCGCCTGCAGACCGTGAACGATGTCATGCTCAATAGACGCATCCAGGCCTTTAAGACGTGACAGTTTCGCCACCAGCATCAGCAGTACAGTCAGTTGGGTGGTAAATGCTTTCGTGGAGGCCACGCCGATTTCGGTACCGGCGTTGGTCATCATCGCCAGGTCGGATTCACGCACCAGAGAAGAACCCGGTACGTTACAAATCGCCAGCGAACCCAGATAACCCAGCTCTTTTGATAAGCGCAGACCCGCCAGGGTATCCGCCGTTTCACCAGACTGGGACAGGGTGATCATCAGGCTGTTACGACGCACCGCTGATTTGCGGTAACGGAATTCAGAGGCGATTTCTACATCACACGGAATACCCGCCAGCGACTCAAACCAGTAGCGAGACACCATACCGGAGTTGTACGACGTACCACAGGCGATGATCTGAATATGCTCCACCTGAGACAGCATCTCGTTGGCATGCGGACCCAGCTCGCTTAAATCCACCTCACCGTGGCTGATGCGCCCGGTCAGCGTATTTTTGATCGCATTCGGCTGTTCGTAGATCTCTTTCTGCATGTAGTGGCGATAGATACCTTTTTCGCCCGCGTCATATTGCAGACTGGATTCAATATCCTGACGTTTAACTTCCACGCCAGACTTGTCGAAAATGGTCACTGAACGACGAGTCACTTCCGCAATATCGCCTTCTTCCAGGAAGATAAAGCGACGGGTTACCGGCAGCAGCGCCAGCTGATCGGAAGCGATAAAGTTCTCACCCATGCCCAAACCAATTACCAGCGGGCTACCAGAACGCGCCGCCAGCAGGATTTCAGGGTTACGGGTATCCATGATCACCGTACCGTATGCACCGCGCAGCTGCGGGATAGTCCGCAGTACGGCCTCACGCAGAGTACCGCCCTGCTCCAGCTCCCAGTGCACCAGGTGAGCAATCACTTCGGTGTCGGTTTCTGACACGAAAGTGTAGCCACGTGTTTTCAGCATTTCACGCAGCGGTTCATGGTTTTCGATGATGCCGTTATGCACCACCACAATGTGATCAGAAACATGCGGATGCGCGTTCGCTTCTGAAGGTTCGCCATGCGTTGCCCAACGCGTGTGAGCAATACCGGTGCCGCCATGTAACGGATGCTCTTCCGCAGCCGCGGTAAGCATCTGTACTTTGCCCAGACGACGCAGACGGGTCATTTTGCCTTCAGCATCGACAACTGCCAGACCGGCAGAGTCATAACCACGATATTCCAGACGACGTAAACCTTCGAGAAGGATTTCAGCAACATCACGCTGCGCGATAGCGCCAACAATTCCACACATATTTTTAGATTCCGAATTTAGGCATTGTGCCTGTCGTTGTCGGTCAACCTGATACCCGTATTCCGGGCGCCCCGAGCCTTGTAGAGAGTGGGGTTATTTTTATGGTACTGCGTGTTGAGCGGAGGATTATATTATCCCCTCATCTCTTGTCTGCCTGATGGCAATCACGTTTATCAGGCCTACTGAACGTCACCGCACGTAGGCCGGATAAGGCAAAGTCGCCATCCAGCAAAAATTAATTACTTCTTCTTCACCGGACGCTTCCAGCCCTGTTTATGGACCTGCGGTACCCGGCTGATAACCAGTTCGTTATCCGCGACATCACGCGTTACGGTGGTCCCGGCGGCAATAGTCGCGCCTTTACCCACGGAGACAGGCGCCACCAGCTGAGTATCAGAACCAACAAACACATCGTCGCCAATAATGGTTTTAAACTTATTGGCACCATCGTAGTTGCAGGTAATAGTCCCTGCGCCGATGTTCACGTTATCGCCAATTTCTGCATCGCCCAGATACGTCAGATGACCGGCTTTGGAGCCTTTACCCAGACGCGCTTTTTTCATTTCGACGAAGTTACCCACGTGTGCGCCTTCCTGCAGCTCAGCACCGGGACGTAAACGTGCAAACGGACCAATAGTACATGCCGCATCGAGGCGTGCATCTTCCACAACGCTGTATGGGCTAAGCTCACAGTCATCACCAATCACGCTGTTCTTGATGACGCAACCTGCGCCAATCTTGACGCGATCGCCGAGGGTCACGTGACCTTCAATGATAACGTTAGTATCAATTTCAACATCGCGCCCGTGAATAAGCGTACCGCGTAGATCAAAACGCGCCGGATCGCGCAGCATCACACCAGCCAGCAGCAGTTTTTCTGCCTGCTCGGACTGATAAACGCGCTCCAGGCGGGAAAGCTGCAGACGATTATTGACGCCTTCCGTTTCGCTAATACGCGCCGGATGTACCGCGGCAATCTCACGTCCTTCATGATAGGCCATCGCAATGATATCGGTGATGTAGTATTCACCCTGCGCATTATTGTTGGTGAGTTTTGCCAGCCAGCGCTTCATGTCTGCACCGTTAGCCACCAGAATACCGGTATTGATTTCCTGAATCTGACGCTGCTCGTCGGTGGCATCTTTATGCTCAACGATGCCAGTAACCACGCCGTTTTCACGCGTAATACGCCCGTAGCCGGTTGGGTCATCCAGTTTCACCGTTAACAGCCCGATGCCACCCTGCGGTTTTGCATCGCGCAGACGCTGTAAGGTGTCGGTGGAGATGAGCGGAACATCGCCATAAAGCATCAAAATGTCTTCGTCATCACCAAAGAATGGCGCCGCCTGCTGCATAGCATGACCGGTACCCAACTGCTCTGCTTGCAGAACCCAGTTCAGGTTGTCATCTTTCAGCGTTTGTTTAAGCAGATCGCCACCGTGTCCGTAGACCAGATGTACGCGAGTTGCGCCTAATTCATTAGCAGCATCAATGACATGCTGGACCATCGATTTGCCCGCGAGGGTATGCAGCACTTTAGGAAGATCGGAATACATACGTGTACCTTTGCCTGCGGCAAGGATCACGACGCTCATAGCACTATTCAACATACACGTCCTGACTGTAATTTAAGAACGAATTTATACCGTTTCACATTGAAAATACTACATTTTTTTCATCGTGAAATGGGCCGAAGATAAAACGTTCAATAGGGGAAAATACCTATCGTTTAGCCCACTATTTTCGTCGATATCTACGCCTTTTGTCTTCCCAAAAACAGGAGACTGCTCTTATTAAAGCCTTAGGTTAATGTTTTTGCTATTTTTTTGCCCCATGAATAAAGAATTCAGTGTCCGGACTCAATTTTATTTATCGAATTCAGGGAGTAATAGAAGGAGTGGATCGAGGCGGGGGATAGTGCGAAAACGACAGGAGAACAGATGGCGCTAGCTTATAAATTACGCAAAGCATCGCGCCACATTAAAGCAGGTATTACAGGTTGAACGTGCCGAAAGAGACGTTCATGCTGCTGAAAAGGGCGATGATTTTGTTGATCAGTTTCATGTTGGTATCCCGTTTTTATCTGAGTTAATTATGTGACACTCATCACAAAAAAGAGTCTACGCTTCATTTTTTAATCGATCAATATTTATGTGATGAATATCACATAAATTTTAAAATACCTTTTCAGTTTCAAATTATCTAAAACACAGGCATAAAAAAACCAGCCTGAAATCAGACTGGTTTTTGTTTTTCAAGCCGGTGTTACATCGCTTTTTTGGTCAACTCGATAACGCGCAGTTTGGCGATCGCTTTGGCCAGTTCCGCAGATGCCTGAGCGTAATCCACGTCACCATGAGAGCTCTTAATGTGCTCTTCTGCCTTACGTTTCGCTTCCAGGGCTCTCGCTTCATCGAGATCCTGCCCGCGAATCGCGGTATCAGCCAGTACGGTCACGTTGCCAGGCTGCACTTCAAGAATGCCGCCGGACAGATAGATAAACTCTTCATGACCGAACTGTTTAACGATGCGGATCATACCAGGCTTAATGGCGGTGAGCAGCGGTGCGTGTCCCGGGAAAATACCCAGTTCACCTTCACTGCCCGTTACCTGGATTTTTTCGACCAGACCAGAGAACATTTGTTGCTCTGCGCTGACGACGTCCAGGTGGTAAGTCATTGCCATATCACCCTCCGATTAAGGCGTTAAAGTTTTTTCGCTTTTTCCACGGCTTCGTCGATAGAACCAACCATGTAGAACGCCTGCTCTGGCAGGTGGTCGTATTCGCCTTCCATGATGCCTTTAAAGCCACGGATGGTGTCTTTCAGGGAAACGTATTTACCCGGAGAACCGGTAAATACTTCCGCAACGAAGAACGGCTGGGACAGGAAGCGCTGGATCTTACGCGCACGTGCCACCACCAGTTTGTCTTCTTCAGACAGTTCATCCATACCCAGGATGGCGATGATGTCTTTCAGTTCCTGGTAACGCTGCAGCAGGGACTGTACGCCACGCGCGGTGTCGTAGTGTTCCTGACCAACAACCAGCGGATCCAGCTGACGGCTGGTGGAGTCCAGCGGGTCAACGGCCGGGTAGATACCCAGGGATGCGATCTGACGGCTCAGTACCACGGTTGCATCTAAGTGAGCAAAGGTGGTGGCTGGGGATGGGTCAGTCAAGTCATCCGCAGGTACGTATACAGCCTGAACGGAGGTGATAGAACCGGTTTTGGTCGAGGTGATACGTTCCTGAAGAACACCCATCTCTTCCGCCAGAGTCGGCTGATAGCCTACCGCTGATGGCATACGACCCAGCAGTGCGGATACTTCCGTACCGGCCAGGGTGTAACGGTAGATGTTATCAACGAACAGCAGTACGTCACGACCTTCGTCACGGAATTTCTCAGCCATGGTCAGGCCGGTCAGTGCAACGCGCAGACGGTTTCCCGGCGGCTCGTTCATCTGGCCATATACCAAGGATACTTTGTCCAGAACGTTGGAATCGGTCATTTCGTGGTAGAAGTCGTTACCCTCACGAGTACGTTCACCTACACCCGCAAACACAGAATAACCGGAGTGTTCGATCGCGATGTTACGGATCAGCTCCATCATGTTTACGGTTTTACCTACACCCGCACCACCGAACAGACCGACTTTACCGCCCTTCGCGAACGGACACATCAGGTCGATAACTTTAATGCCGGTTTCCAGCAGTTCCTGAGAGCTGGACAGCTCTTCATAGGACGGTGCCGCGCGGTGGATAGCCCAACGCTCTTCTTCACCGATGTCGCCTTTCATGTCGATCGGGTGACCCAATACGTTCATGATACGACCCAGTGTTGCTTTACCTACCGGGACTTCGATCGGGTGCTCGAGGTCTTTAACTTCCAGACCACGACGCAGACCGTCGGAAGAACCCATAGCGATGGTACGTACGATACCGCCGCCGAGCTGCTGCTGAACTTCCAGCACCAGAACTTCATTACCATTCTGAACCTCAAGGGCTTCGTACACACGCGGTACGGCATCCTGAGGGAATTCGACGTCAACTACGGCGCCGATTACCTGGACAATTTTTCCAGTAGCCATCTTGAATCCTCTACGAATTAACCTGGTTATACCGCGGATGCACCACCGACAATCTCGGTGAGTTCCTGAGTAATGCTGGCCTGACGAGCTTTGTTGTATACCAACTGCAGCTCTTTAATCAGGCTGCCGCCATTGTCGGTCGCGGCTTTCATCGCCACCATACGTGCGGCCTGCTCGCTGGCCAGGTTTTCTACCACGCCCTGATAAACCTGAGATTCAACGTAACGACGCAGCAGGGTATCCAGCAGCGGTTTCGGGTCTGGTTCATACAGGTAATCCCAGGCTTTTTGTTTCAACTCTTCATCTTCTGATGCCGGTAATGGCAACATCTGAGTCAGGGTCGGAACCTGTGACATGGTGTTAATAAATTTGTTGCTGACAACGTACAGTCTGTCCAGACGGCCTTCATCGTAGGCCTGCAGCATCACTTTAACCGGACCGATCAGTTCGGACAGGGAAGGGTTATCCCCCATACCGGTTACCTGAGCAACCACGTTACCGCCAACAGAGTTAAAGAAAGACACGCCCTTAGAGCCGATCATTGCGATGTCGCACTGAACGCCTTTATCGGACCATGCTTTCATATCCGCCAACAGTTTTTTGAACAGGTTAATGTTCAAGCCGCCGCACAGACCACGGTCGGTCGACACCACCAGGTAGCCCACGCGTTTAACGTCGCGTTCTTCCAGGTAAGGGTGCTTATATTCCAGATTACCATTCGCAAGGTGACCAATCACTTTGCGCATGGTCTCTGCATAAGGACGGCTGGCCGCCATGCGATCCTGCGATTTACGCATTTTGGAAGCGGCGACCATCTCCATCGCTTTAGTGATCTTCTGCGTGTTCTGGACGCTTGCGATCTTACTACGTATCTCTTTTGCGCCGGCCATGAGCTTCTCCTCAATGCCTTGCGGTCCGCCCTAGGACAGACCGCCAGACGTTACCAGGACTGGGTTGCTTTGAAGGAATCGAGGATAGCTTTCAGCTTGCCTTCGATTTCATCGTTATAGCCACCGGACTGGTTAATCTCTTGCATCAGCGGAGCGTGATCACGGTCGACGTAAGCCAGCAGAGCGGCTTCAAAGCTACCGATTTTCGCCAGTTCCACATCTTCGAGGTAACCGCGTTCAGCCGCAAACAACACCACACCCTGTTGTGCAACAGACATTGGGGCATACTGTTTCTGCTTCAGCAGCTCAGTGACTTTCTGACCATGGCTCAGCTGCTTACGCGTAGCTTCATCCAGGTCGGAAGCGAACTGAGAAAACGCGGCCAGTTCACGATACTGTGCCAGCGCGGTACGAATACCACCGGACAGTTTCTTGATGATCTTGGTCTGCGCTGCACCACCTACACGCGATACGGAGATACCTGGGTTAACCGCCGGACGAATACCGGAGTTAAACAGGTTGGTTTCCAGGAAGATCTGACCATCGGTAATTGAGATTACGTTGGTCGGAACGAACGCAGAAACGTCACCCGCCTGGGTTTCGATAATCGGCAGAGCGGTCAGGGAGCCGGTTTTACCTTTAACTTCACCATTGGTGAACTTCTCAACGTATTCAGCGTTAACGCGGGATGCGCGCTCCAGCAGACGGGAGTGGAGGTAAAATACGTCGCCTGGGAATGCTTCACGTCCTGGCGGACGACGCAGCAGCAGGGAAACCTGACGGTAAGCAACAGCCTGTTTAGACAGGTCATCGTAAACGATCAGTGCATCTTCACCGCGGTCACGGAAGTATTCGCCCATTGCGCAACCAGCATACGGTGCCAGATATTGCAGTGCAGCAGATTCAGACGCGGTAGCCACAACAACGATAGTGTTGGACAGTGCGCCGTGCTCTTCCAGTTTACGAACCACGTTAGAAATGGTGGACGCTTTCTGGCCGATAGCCACGTACACACATTTGATGCCGGAGTCACGTTGGTTGATGATCGCATCGATCGCCATCGCGGTTTTACCGGTCTGACGGTCACCGATGATCAGCTCACGCTGACCACGTCCGATTGGGATCATGGCATCAACGGATTTATAACCGGTCTGTACCGGCTGATCGACGGACTGACGTTCGATTACGCCCGGTGCGATAACTTCGATTGGCGAGAAGCCATCGTTATCAACCGGACCTTTACCGTCGATTGGGGAACCCAGAGTGTTCACCACACGACCCAGCAGGCCACGGCCTACCGGAACTTCAAGGATACGACCCGTACACTTAACCTTCATGCCTTCGGCGAGGTCAGCGTATGGACCCATCACAACTGCACCTACGGAGTCGCGCTCCAGGTTCAGTGCGATAGCGTAACGGTTACCCGGCAGGGAAATCATCTCACCCTGCATACAATCGGCAAGGCCGTGGATGCGGATAACACCGTCACTTACAGAAACAATAGTACCTTCGTTATGAGCTTCGCTCACAACACTGAACTGAGCAATGCGCTGCTTGATCAGTTCGCTGATTTCGGTGGAATTCAGTTGCATGCTCCAGTCCCCTTAAGACTGCAAGACGTCTGCAAGGCGCTCAAGACGGCCGCGTACGCTGCCATCAATGACCATATCACCCGCACGGATGATTACGCCCGCCATTACAGACTTATCGATTTTGCAATTCAGCTTAACTTTGCGTGACAGACGTTTTTCCATCGCGGCGCTGATCTTCGCAAGCTGCTCATCACTCAGTGCATTGGCAGAAGTGACTTCTACCTCAGAGATAGCCTCACTGGCTGCACGCAGGTGAATAAACTGCTCAAGAACATCCGGGAGCGCATTCAGACGGTTATTTTCAGCCATTACCTTAATCAGGTTTTGGCCGCTTTCGTCCAGCTGCTCACCGCAGACTGCGATAAACGACTCAGCGAGCGTTTCCGGCGCCAGCGCGCCAGAGAGAAGCTCTGCCATTTGTTCGTTCTTCGTCACCTCAGCGGCGAACGTCAGCATATCCTGCCAACGGTCAACGCTCTGGTGCTCAACGGCAAAGTCAAAAGCTGCTTTGGCGTAGGGGCGAGCTACCGTAATAAATTCAGACATCAGCCCCTCCCTCCTTACAGTTCAGCGACAAGTTTGTCCACGATGTCGCTGTTAGCAGCTTCATCCACGGAACGTTCGATGATCTTCTCGGCGCCAGCAACAGCCAGGATAGCGACTTGCTTACGCAGTTCTTCGCGAGCACGTTTACGTTCGGCGTCAATTTCCGCCTGCGCTTGTGCCACGATTTTAGTACGTTCCTGCTCTGCTTCAGTTTTGGCTTCGTCCAGGATCTGAGCGCGACGTTTGTTCGCCTGCTCAATGATTACCTGAGCTTCCGCCTTCGCTTTTTTCAGCTGGTCGGTCGCGCTGGCCTTTGCAAGGTCAAGATCCTTATGTGCTCGTTCCGCAGAAGCAAGACCGTCAGCAATTTCTTTCTGACGTTTTTCGATGGCTGCCATTAATGGCGGCCATACGTACTTCATGCAGAACAGAACGAACAGGACAAACGCGATGGCCTGGCCGAGGATTGTTGCGTTAAGATTCACAGCACAATGCCTCTATCTAGTTAACGTTCTGATATTGCTCTTAATTCAAGCAACGCTTACTACGCGACAGCGAACATCACGTACAGACCCAGACCTACAGCGATCATCGGGATAGCATCCACCAGACCCATAACGATAAAGAACTGAGTACGCAGCAGAGGAATCAGATCAGGTTGACGCGCTGCGCCTTCCAGGAATTTACCCCCGAGGATGCCGATACCGATCGCAGCACCGATTGCCGCCAGACCCATCATCACAGCGGCAGCCATGTACAGCAGATCCATATTCAGGTTTTCCATGACAGTCTCCAGTTTGTTTCAGTTAAAACGTAGTAGTGTTGGTAAATTAATGCTCTTCAGACGCCATCGACAGATAGACAATCGTCAGAACCATGAAGATGAAGGCTTGCAGCGTGATAATCAGTATGTGGAAAATGGCCCATGGCACATTCAGGATCCACTGTGACCACCACGGCAACAGACCAGCAATCAGAATGAAAATCAGCTCACCGGCATACATGTTACCGAACAGTCGTAAACCAAGAGAGATTGGTTTGGACAGCAGGCTTACCCCTTCAAGGATTAAGTTGACAGGAATGAACGCCCAGTGATTGAACGGCTGCAGCGTCAACTCTTTCGTGAAGCCACCGATGCCTTTCATTTTGATGCTGTAGAACAGAATGAGGATAAATACGCCCAGTGCCATCGACAGGGTGATGTTCACGTCAGCAGACGGAACCACACGCAGAGCCGGCAGGCCAAAGATATGCTCGCCGATGTACGGCAGCAGGTCGATAGGCAGTAAATCCATCAGGTTCATCAGGAATACCCAGACGAAAATCGTCAGGGCCAGCGGAGCAATCAGCTTGCTTTTGCCATGGTACATGTCTTTCACGCTACCATGTACAAAACCGATTACCAGCTCAATCGCGGTCTGAAATTTACCCGGTACGCCGCTGGTTGCCTTTTTGGCCACGCTACGGAACACAAGCAGGAACAACAGACCCAGAACCACCGAGAAAAACATGGAGTCAATATTGAGCGTCCAGAAGGTGGCTGGGGGGTTGTGCGGATCCACCAGCGAGAATGTACGTAGGTCCAACTGAAGGTTATTCAGATGGTGTCCTATGTAATCCTGCGGCGTCATATTTTCTGAAGCCATGATGCCTTTACCCTTTGTTGTTAATTACAGCCGGTGCCAGTATCTGAACCACCAGCACCAAAACCCACGTAACGATCAGCGGCGTAAATACCGCCTTCAAAACCGCCAACGCCACCACCAGCAAAACCAGCATCGCTAACACCTTGAAGGCTTCGCCGAAGGCGAACGACCAGGCCACTCGACCTCTTGCTGGTGTATGTGCCTGGTGACGCCAGGCAAATATCATAAACAACATATTAGGCAGTAACACTGCCAATCCACCGCACAATGCGGAGATGCCCCAGAAAGGGTCTTTGAGGCTAAACAGCAATCCACTTGCCATTACCACCAGAAGCTGTGTGAGCAAAAGCTTACGTGCAACGTTTCGACTCAAGAGCGACATAGACATCACGTTTTTACTCCTGCTCCCTTCGAGGTACGCCGCGTGTCGTATAAAACGTTCTTTATGGCTTAGAGTCAAGCATCAAAAAGCGGACAAATTATACGGTGCGCCTTCGTGATTTCAAACAATAAGTAGCTAAAAAGTGAATAAATGTTTAAATATTTTTCTCTGGGCCACATTTATTACTTTTTGGCAAACTGTGAACGATCATGCAAAACTGCAAATACCGCGTAAACACTGGCTGCAAAGCGTGCGACAGATCACATATTGAACATATTCACCTTCGCATAATTAAATTGCGTGGCAAATGATGCCTTTTCATCTTTTTGATATTTAAGCCTAAAAATCATCACTCTTTTAAAAATAGCGCCTAACAACAAAAACACCACTCATTGACATTTATAATAAAAAATTAACACACACCGATGATTGTTAGGTTCTATTTTTAGCAGCCTGATATTTTCACAGTTGACTTGTTTCACTTTTAACAAAAAACGATACGTTATAGTTATGATGCAAAACAGTAAGTCACCGGTGAAATGTAACAACATTTAACCACACGATCACCCCTATTTTTTAACGCCTGACGCACCGTTTTATTTCTATTTTTTTTGACAAATATTAAATTTTGTTTGGCTTAATCACCACCAGATGACGTTCGCCATCCAGTTGTGGAACGCGTAATTTTTCAACCGACTCGACGCTGAACTCAGCAGGCAAAGAGGCAATTTCATCCTCAGGCAACTGCCCCTTCAACGCGTAAAAGCGTCCGTTTTGACCCGGTAAATGATGGCACCAGGTCACCATATCGTTCAGCGAAGCGAAAGCGCGGCTGATCACGCCATCAAAAGGCGGTTCCGAAGGAAAATCCTCAACCCGACTTTGTACCGGGGTGATGTTTTCCAGCTTGAGTTCATGCTGCACCTGACGCAAGAAGCGTACGCGTTTCCCCAAACTGTCTAACAGAGTGAAATGCGCATCTGGACGTACAATGGAGAGCGGAATACCCGGCAGCCCAGGACCCGTACCAACGTCAATAAAACGTTCTCCCTGCAGATGTGGCGCAACGACAATGCTGTCCAGAATATGACGTACCAGCATGTCGTTGGGATCACGCACCGACGTCAGGTTGTACGCTTTGTTCCATTTATGCAGCATATCGACATACGCTATCAGCTGATTTTTCTGGTGATCGGTAAGAGATATACCGGCATCGGCCAGCAGACGAGAGAGTTTGTTGAGCACGGTCGTTACCTGTTGATGATAATTTGCCCGATGGCACTAACGCTGACCGGGCCTACAAATTTGTAGGGCGGGCAAGCAAAGCGCCCCCGCCAAAATAGTGTGTCATTAAGCGCTGCGGCGCAGCATACCTTGTTTTTTCAGCCATACCAGCAAAATGGAGATGGCGGCAGGCGTAACGCCAGATATGCGCGATGCCTGACCGATAGACACCGGTTTGTGATCGTTCAGCTTGGCAATGACTTCATTCGACAAGCCGGATACCTGGCGATAATCCAGGGTCGCAGGCAACAGGGTGTTTTCATTACGCTGGTGTCTTTCGATCTCGTCCTGCTGGCGAGCGATATAGCCTTCGTACTTAACTTGAATCTCAACCTGTTCAGCGGCCTGAGCATCGTCAAGGCCTGGTGCAAACGCTGACAACGACGTCAGTTGCGCGTAGGTCACGTCCGGGCGACGCAGGAGATCTTCACCGCTGGCCTCACGTGACAACGGGGTAGCCAGGTAAGCGTTCACTTCTGCTGCAGTCTCGGCTAATGGGTTCACCCAGGTCGATTTCAGACGCTGACGTTCTTGTTCAATGCGCTCCAGTTTTTCATTGAAGCGCGCCCAGCGTGCATCATCCACCAGACCCAGCTCGCGTCCTTTTTCGGTCAGACGGAGATCGGCATTGTCCTCACGCAGCATCAAACGGTATTCCGCTCGTGAGGTAAACATGCGGTACGGTTCTTTGGTACCCAGCGTGCAGAGATCGTCCACCAGCACGCCGAGATAGGCCTGAGAACGCGCAGGCGCCCAGCCTTCTTTGTCGGCTGACAGGCGAGCAGCGTTGAGGCCCGCAAGTAAACCTTGCGCAGCGGCTTCTTCGTAACCCGTTGTACCGTTGATTTGTCCGGCAAAGAACAGGCCCTGAATAAATTTGCTTTCCAGAGTCGGTTTTAGGTCGCGCGGATCGAAGAAATCATACTCAATCGCGTAGCCAGGGCGGACGATTCGGGCGTTTTCCATCCCCTGCATTGAGCGGACAATTTGCATTTGCACATCAAACGGTAGGCTGGTGGAGATACCGTTCGGGTAAATTTCGTTGGACGTCAGTCCTTCCGGCTCGAGGAAAATCTGATGCTGGTTCCTGTCGGCAAAGCGCATCACTTTGTCTTCGATCGACGGGCAGTAGCGTGGGCCGATCCCTTCGATCACGCCAGCATACATCGGGCTACGATCGAGGTTATTGCGGATCACGTCATGGGTTTTCTCGTTGGTATACGTGATATAACACGGCATCTGGCGCGGGTGTTGAGAGACGTCGCCAAGGAACGAGAAGACCGGCATGGGGTTATCGCTGTTCTGCTGACCCAGCACGCTGAAATCGATAGTACGCGCATCAATTCGCGGTGGTGTACCTGTTTTCAGGCGGCTGACGCGTAGCGGCAGTTCGCGCAGGCGGCGTGACAGCGGAATAGACGGCGGATCGCCTGCACGGCCACCGCTGTAGTTGTCCAGACCGATATGAATTTTACCGTCGAGGAAGGTTCCGACCGTTAAGACCACGGCTTTGGCACGGAACTTCAGTCCCATTTGGGTCACTGCCCCGACAACACGATCGTTTTCCACAATCAGATCTTCAACCGCCTGTTGGAAGATCATCAGGTTTGGCTGATTCTCCAGAGCAGTACGAACGGCCTGGCGATACAGCACGCGGTCTGCCTGAGCACGGGTGGCGCGCACCGCCGGCCCTTTGCTCGCGTTTAGTATCCTAAACTGAATGCCTGCATGGTCGATCGCTTTGGCCATCAGCCCACCGAGCGCATCCACTTCTTTTACCAGGTGTCCTTTCCCAATACCGCCGATCGCCGGGTTGCAGCTCATCTGTCCCAGAGTGTCGATATTGTGTGTCAACAGCAGGGTCTGTTGACCCATTCGCGCCGCGGCCATCGCGGCCTCGGTGCCTGCATGACCCCCGCCAATGATGATGACGTCAAAAGGATCCTGATAAAACATGGTAATTGCCTCGCATAACGCGGTGTGAAAATGGATTGAAGCCCGGGCCGTGGATTCTACTCAACTTTAGTCGATCGAGAAAGACCTTGGATCCTGGGTATTAAAAAGAAGATCTTTTTATTTAGAGATCTGTTTTATTGTGATCTCTTATTAGGATCGCGATGTTCTGTGGATAAGGGCGATCCTCTGAATAAGATCAACACGTTGCTGAGGATCATTAACTGTGAATGATCGGTGATCCTGGTCCGTATAAGCTGGGATCAAAATGAAGGGTTATACACAACTCAAAAACTGAACAACGGTTGTTCTTTGGATAACTACCGGTTGATCCAAGCTTACTACCAGAGTTATCCACACTCGATCGCACGATCTTTACACGTTTTTGAGTAAATTAATCCAGGATCCGAGCCAAACTTCTGCTGGATCTTCCGGAATGTCGTGTTCGAGGACGTTGATCTTGAGTGTTTCGCCTATCTGTTTTGCACCAGACGCGGTCAGTTCAGTCTGTAATTTATCGATCGCGCCACAGAAGGTGTCATATTCGCGACTGCCAATGCCAATTGCACCAAAACGAACCTGCGAAAGGTCGGGTTTCTGAGACTGAAGATCGTTATAGAAGGTAAGCAGGTTGTCCGGAATGTCTCCCGCACCGTGAGTTGAGCTGATCACCAGCCAAATGCCACAGCTTGAAAGCTCCTCGACCTGCGGGCCGTGCAAGGTTTCGGTTGAAAAACCTGCATCCTCCAGCTTTTCAGCCAGATGTTCTGCAACGTATTCAGCACCGCCAAGGGTACTGCCGCTGATAAGAGTAATGTCTGCCATGCTCGCCCACCTCTATAAAGAGTGCGTATTGTACGCTGTGAGCGAGCTGGGATCTACCTGTGGAAAAATAGGGGATTAAAAAAAACGATTATGGACGAATAGTACGCATAATCGGGTTCTGCAGGACGATCAAGGTTTCAGTGGACTGAATTTCATCGATTGTTTGGATCTTGTTGATAAGTACCTGCTGTAAGGCGTCGATGGATCGGCACATGACCTTAATAAAGATGCTGTAGTGCCCGGTGGTGTAATACGCTTCGGTTACTTCATCAAGGCTTTCCAGTCTGGCCAGTGCGGACGGATAGTCTTTCGCGCTTTTCAGGATGATGCCGATAAAACAGCCAACGTCATAGCCCAACTGTTTGGGGCTGACGTCAATGCGCGCCCCGGTAATGATCCCAGCCTGTTTCATCTTCTCTACGCGCACGTGGATCGTCCCCGGGCTGACACCAAACTGTTTAGCCAGTTCAGCGTAGGCTGTACGGGCATTTTCCATTAGGGCGTCGAGAATGCCGCGGTCCAGATTGTCGATCTGATAATTTTCCATAGGTTTTTCTTATGTAGATTGATGATTCTCTCTATTTTAGCGGTTTATTTTAACGAATTAAAATCTAATGAGGCTTTTTGTTTGTTGATTATTGAATATTGACCGCATTCTGTTGCTTAATCATAGGCAACAGGACACAGGAGTAAACATAATGAAAACCGCTTACATTGCCAAACAACGTCAAATTAGCTTCGTGAAATCTCACTTTTCTCGCCAACTGGAAGAGCGTCTGGGGCTGATTGAAGTCCAGGCACCGATCCTGAGCCGTGTAGGAGATGGCACGCAGGATAACTTGTCGGGCTGTGAAAAAGCGGTGCAGGTGAAAGTGAAAGCTTTGCCAGACGCCCAGTTCGAAGTGGTGCATTCACTGGCGAAGTGGAAGCGTCAAACGCTGGGACAACACGACTTCAGCGCGGGTGAGGGGCTGTACACGCACATGAAAGCCCTGCGCCCAGATGAAGACCGTCTCTCCCCGCTTCACTCGGTCTATGTGGACCAGTGGGACTGGGAGCGCGTTATGGGCGATGGTGAGCGTCAATTCTCCACCCTGAAAAGCACGGTAGAGGCTATCTGGGCGGGAATTAAGGCGACCGAAGCGGCGGTAAGCAAAGAATTTGGTCTGGCACCGTTCCTGCCAGAGCAGATCCATTTTGTTCACAGCCAGGAGCTGTTAGCGCGTTATCCGGATCTTGATGCCAAAGGGCGTGAACGCGCCATCGCGAAAGATCTGGGTGCGGTATTCTTGGTGGGGATCGGCGGCAAGCTCAGCGATGGTCATCGTCATGACGTACGTGCGCCGGATTATGATGACTGGAGTTCGGCTTCCGAGCTGGGTTACGCCGGTCTGAACGGCGATATTCTGGTCTGGAACCCGGTTCTTGAAGATGCGTTTGAACTGTCTTCCATGGGGATCCGTGTGGATGCCGATGCGTTGAAACACCAGCTTTCCCTGACGGGCGACGAAGATCGCCTGAGTCTGGAATGGCACCAGGCGCTGCTGCGTGGCGAAATGCCGCAGACCATTGGCGGCGGTATTGGTCAGTCACGTTTGACCATGTTGTTGCTGCAGTTGCCGCATATTGGTCAGGTACAGTGCGGCGTATGGCCGGCGCAGGTCCGTGAAAGCGTCGACTCCCTGCTGTAAGTATTAACGCTGCCAGCGTCTGAGCAGGCGGCTTCGCATCCCGGTATCAAAGCGCCAGATATGATCGAAAATGCGCATGATGCCGGGTTTGCCATGGGCTGACATCGCAACCGCATGAAAACGGTGTTGATGCACCCGCTGTAACTCCCCAACTTTACTCACTACTTCATCAGGCAATCGCTGAGCGATAAAATCCGAAATCACGACCGCGTCAGCATCAAACCACTCCCGTCCCTGCATCCTTTCAATAATGGCGCGAAAACAGCTGGCAATATCCGTACCGCCGCGAAAACGCTGGCTTAAGAAACGGATCGCCTGCTCAATGCCCTGTGGACCAGACAGTTCGTAGCGCACAACTTCAGTCGAAAATAACATGATGTAGCAGCGGCGGTTATCGGCAAGGGCCACGCGCATTAGCGCCAGACAAAAGGCTTTCGCGCACTGCTCATTAAATCCTCCCATTGAACCCGACGTATCCACGCAGACAATAAATGGTCCGCGAGGCTGCTCGTCAAAATCCTGATGCACGACCGGGCGCTCGGTGACTTTTTCACGCCAGGCTTCGCCATGCAGGCGGTATGTCAGCAGCTGTTTTTCCACTAGCCGCCGATAGAACTCATATTCCAGTTCGGTGATGCCAAGGGTCGCCAGCTCCGGAGGGAGTAAACGCAGAATATCGTCGCTTTGTTGGATGCCATCAACCTGCTCCGGGACGGTGGCGGGTTCGCGTACCAGCGTGCGAAAGGTTTCCATTGGCGCATCTTTCCGCGGAACCGATTTGGCTTCCCGGGAGCGTCCCAACTGTTCGGCTAAGCGTTGGAGTTCGGGCTGCTGCGTTAGGAAATCACCGTACTTCACGATCAACTGGTAATCGCCGCGCTTGATTTGACCTGCGCTCATGTCCCATAAACGGCCTGCGGCGGTGTCGTTTTCCGCCAGCACCGGATCCAGCTGTCCGCTCAGCGTCATACGTTCCTGAACTTCACTGAGCAACTGTTCGCGTTCTTCTTCCAGCAACTGGTGATTCAGCGTGGTGGTTTGAATCACCAGGCTTAAACGCCAGCGTTGTAAAAACAGCGTGTGCAGCGCGGGAGTGAATGTACTGTTGCCATCAACCAATTGTTGGGCTTGCCCGGCATAGGGGGAATGTAACCGGTGCAGTAGCGTTAATATTTGCGGTAACTGGACGATAAACTGCGGGGTGGAAAGGAGCTGACTTTGCTGGTAGCACATCACTTCTTCCGTCAGTTCCGGCGGTACGCGGGTATCTTTCAGACGGTTGCGTAATGCCTCGCGCCAGCGGGGAAGATCGTTGGCTATCGCCTTTTTTAGCCGGGGGAATTTTTCAAAAAAAACCGCCAGCTGTGGGGAGGCCAGCAGCGCGAGGATCATCTCTTCGATCATCCCCTCTTCGCTTACCGCCAGCATGATATTCAGCGTATCAAGCGTCAGCATTGCTGTGCCTGGCGGATCTGCTCGCCAACGTCCTGCAGGCTGGCTTCAATCCGGCCTAACCAGTCGCTATGGATAAACAGACATTTTTGCTGTTCGCTAAACCCGCGGTGCTGCTGGTGCCACTCGGTATCAAGCGCCTCAAGCTGCTCTTTTATCTCGCTGGGCATATTCTCTTTCGATGAACCCGGAAGGGCCAGGCGGGAGCCTTGTAAGCTGACGTCGCGCACGACCAGGTGCTGGTCGCTGTCGACTTCCATATTCAGCGTCTGGGCAAAGCCTATGCCGTTTAGCTTGCCGCGGATCTCACTGCCTTTGGTCAGCCACTGCTCCAGCGCGCTACGCTCAAACGCAATATGGATAACGTCCATATCATGCAGTTTTAAAGGCTTTTGTAGCAGCAACGTCACTACCGCCGTATTAACGTCTGCAGGTAAATCATAATGTGGACGACGGCTGAACATCCCACCCTGGCGAATAACGGTAAAGGCGGTTTTATCGCTCTGTTGCTGCTGTAACTGGAGGCGGCGCTGCACAATCGCGCCGAGGCGCGTTAGCATTGATTGCTGCTGCCAGGCGTGTCCGGTCATCAATATTTCAATCTGCTGCTGCATCAGATTCAGGCTTTGTGCGTCGTACCACAGGCAATCTTTCAACAGGATAAGATCGATAGGCGCAACCGCATCACGTCCGCTAAAGAAGGCGCTGGCCTGCAACAGGCGGATCGCTTTTTTCCAGCGACGGTCAGAGACGTAAGGAGCGTTCGGTAGTGCATCCAACTGCTGGCGCAGCGTATAGACCAACTCAAAGACGCGATCGGGAAGCGTGATGGTGCCGATATCTTTTTGCCACTGGTAATACTCTTCATCGGTCACCTGTAACGTTGCCGGAACAGGGTTGTCGCTTTCATCCTGCTGGCTTAACAACATGGAGCGGAAGTTGGCCTTGTCCTGCACCTTGTCCAGCCACAGGCGAATTAGCATACGGTCGTACAGTGCTTCCAGGCTGCTGTCTGCTTCAGGCAGTTCGTTGGAGGCCGCCACCAGCAGACGCATCGGGATTTTTTCCTCAAACGCGCCGTTGCGGAAGTGGCGTTCGTTAATGGCTGTCAGCAGGGTGTTGAGGATGGCCGGGCCCGCCTTCCAGATTTCATCCAGAAAAACGATTTCAGCTTCGGGAAGATAACCCGCCGTTAAGCGCTCATAGCGCCCTTCATCTTTCAGGGCCTGAATAGATAGCGGGCCGAAGACTTCTTCTGGCGTGGAGAAGCGCGTCATCAAATATTCGAAAGCGCGCGCATTTTTAAACGCAAACTTCAGCCGACGTGCAATTAAGCTTTTTGCGATCCCTGGCGGGCCGAGTAAGAACACACTCTCACCGCTAAGCGCCGCCAGCAGGCACAGACGAATGGCGTGGCTACGTTCATAGAGTCCCTTTTCCAGCGCATTGCTCAGACGGGAAATTCTTTCCGCTAATAAATGTGGGTGAGCCATAATGAAGTGGCGTCCTTTCGCCAAATGTACTGCGTAAACTGCGAGTATAGATGCTTCACACCAGTGCAGTAATAGACTGAAGGTGCGCTTATTTTTCTTTGAGCCAGATTAATCTGGTCTCATTTAGGGGTACGATTTTGCGATTAATCGTGCATACTGTGCGCCTTTTTGTGGGCCAAGGGACTACGCACACATTTCTTATATATACACCAAATCAATCAAGCTGCACGAAGACGGTAAATGAGTTATCTCCTGGGATGGGCGGAATAACGAGTGAAGCCAATGGAAGCGGCCTGAAGAATGACGTGTATAAACGAAAGACGAGTCTATGAGCACTGATAATAAGCAATCATTGTCTGCGATTACCCTTGCAGCGATTGGGGTTGTCTACGGTGATATTGGTACCAGCCCACTTTATACACTCCGTGAATGTTTGTCTGGGCAGTTCGGTTTTGGCGTTGAACGTGATGCCGTGTTTGGTTTTCTCTCGCTGATTTTCTGGCTGCTGATCTTTGTTGTCTCCATCAAGTACCTGACGTTTGTCATGCGTGCGGATAACGCCGGAGAAGGCGGGATCTTGACGCTAATGTCACTGGCCGGGCGTAATACGTCGGCGCGAACGACCTCAATGCTGGTCATTATGGGGTTGATAGGCGGCAGCTTCTTCTATGGTGAGGTGGTGATTACGCCGGCCATTTCGGTGATGTCGGCGATCGAAGGTCTGGAGATCGTGGCACCGCAACTGGATACCTGGATTGTTCCGCTCTCTATTATTGTCCTGACACTGCTGTTTATGATTCAAAAGCACGGTACTGGTACCGTGGGTAAGCTTTTTGCACCTATTATGCTGGTTTGGTTCCTGGTGCTGGCGGTGTTGGGCGTACGTAGCATTATTGCTAACCCGGAAGTGCTGCAGGCGTTAAACCCAATGTGGGCGGTGCATTTCTTCCTCGAATATAAAACGCTGTCGTTTATTGCGCTGGGCGCGGTGGTGCTGTCGATCACCGGCGTTGAAGCGCTGTACGCGGATATGGGCCACTTTGGTAAGTTCCCCATTCGCCTGGCGTGGTTCTCTGTAGTGTTACCTTCGCTGGTGCTGAACTATTTTGGCCAGGGTGCATTGCTGTTAAAACATCCGGAAGCGATCAAAAACCCGTTCTTCCTGCTGGCACCGGACTGGGCGTTGATTCCCCTGCTGATCCTTGCCGCGCTGGCCACGGTTATTGCCTCGCAGGCGGTGATCTCTGGCGTATTCTCATTGACGCGGCAGGCGGTACGTCTGGGATATCTGTCGCCGATGCGTATCATCCATACTTCAGAGATGGAGTCAGGGCAAATCTATATTCCGTTCGTCAACTGGATGCTGTACATCGCCGTGGTGATTGTGATCGTCAGCTTTGAGCACTCCAGTAACCTGGCCGCCGCGTACGGTATTGCGGTAACGGGGACGATGGTGCTGACGTCTATTCTGTCGACAACCGTGGCGCGCAAAAACTGGCACTGGAATAAATACTTTGTGTTCCTGATTCTGGTGGCCTTCCTGTGCATTGATATCCCGCTGTTCTCCGCGAACCTTGATAAGCTGATTTCTGGTGGTTGGCTGCCGCTGACGCTGGGTCTGGTGATGTTCACCATCATGACCACCTGGAAAAGCGAGCGCTTCCGTCTGCTGCGTCGTATGCATGAACACGGTAATTCTCTGGAGGCGATGATTGCTTCTCTGGAGAAATCGCCGCCGGTACGGGTGCCAGGCACAGCGGTGTATATGTCCCGTGCCATGAATGTCATCCCGTTTGCGCTTATGCATAACCTCAAACATAACAAGGTGCTGCATGAACGCGTGATCCTGCTGACGCTGCGTACAGAAGATGCACCGTATGTTCATAATGTGCGTAGGGTGCAAATTGAGCAGCTGTCGCCGACCTTCTGGCGCGTGGTGGCCAGCTACGGCTGGCGCGAAACACCAAACGTAGAGGAAGTGTTCCATCGCTGCGGGCTGGAAGGCCTAAGCTGTCGGATGATGGAAACCTCGTTCTTCATGTCGCACGAGTCGTTGATTGTCGGCAAACGTCCGTGGTATTTACGCCTGCGCGGCAAATTGTATCTGCTGTTGCAGCGCAATGCGCTACGTGCACCGGACCAGTTTGAGATCCCACCTAACCGGGTGATTGAGCTCGGGACGCAGGTCGAGATTTAACGTTACCGACGCCCTCTTTCTTCATGAAAGGGGGCGTTTTGTTTTCCCCCTCACATTTTCCTTTCTTCTGATGATACGGCTTGCGAAACGTTTCGATGACGATCACATTTTCGTAACGTCATGGTGGTTTTATGTGCATTCTTCAGACTAAACTTATCACCAGCGAAACGTTTCGCTAGTGGGGAAAGAAAATGAAGAAAGGCACGGTACTCAACTCTGAAATTTCATCGGTGATCTCCCGTCTGGGGCATACCGATACGCTGGTGGTGTGTGATGCGGGTTTACCCATCCCAAATAGTACTACGCGTATCGATATGGCATTAACCCAGGGCGTACCTTCTTTTATGCAGGTACTGGACGTGGTCACGCGTGAAATGCAGGTCGAGTCGGCCATTCTCGCGACGGAAATCAAACAACATAATCCGCAACTCCACGAAACGTTGCTCAGCCACATTGAGCAACTGCAACAACACCAGGGAAATACCATAGAAATTCGTTACACCACGCATGAACAATTCAAAAAACAAACCGCAGACAGTCAGGCGGTAATTCGCAGCGGAGAATGTTCTCCGTATGCGAATATCATTCTTTGTGCTGGCGTCACGTTCTGAGGCCATCATGAACGCACTACTGCAACTCAAAGGGATCGATAAAGCGTTCCCGGGCGTTAAAGCGCTATCCGGCGCCGCGTTGAATGTTTACTCCGGCCGCGTTATGGCGCTGGTGGGCGAAAACGGCGCGGGCAAATCCACCATGATGAAAGTCCTGACCGGTATCTACACTCGTGATGCCGGTTCGTTATTGTGGCTGGGGAAAGAAACCACCTTTAACGGTCCTAAATCCTCTCAGGAAGCAGGGATCGGCATCATTCACCAGGAACTGAACCTGATCCCGCAACTCACCATCGCCGAGAACATTTTCCTCGGCCGTGAGTTTGTGAATCGCTTTGGCAAAATCGACTGGAAGAAGATGTATGCCGAAGCAGACCAGTTGCTGGCTAAACTTAATCTGCGTTTTAAAAGCGACAAGCTGGTCGGTGAGCTATCGATTGGCGATCAGCAGATGGTTGAAATCGCCAAAGTGCTGAGCTTTGAATCCCGGGTCATCATTATGGATGAACCGACGGATGCGTTGACGGATACCGAAACCGAATCCCTGTTCCGCGTGATCCGTGAACTGAAATCTCAGGGACGCGGCATTGTCTATATTTCTCACCGCATGAAAGAGATTTTCGAAATTTGTGATGATGTGACGGTGTTCCGCGATGGGCAGTTTATTGCCGAACGTGAAGTGGCCTCACTGACCGAAGATTCACTCATTGAAATGATGGTGGGACGTAAGCTGGAAGATCAGTACCCGCGGCTGGATAAAGCGCCTGGCGATGTGCGCCTGAAGGTCGATAACTTGTGCGGCCCTGGAGTGCATGATGTGTCATTCACGCTGCGTAAAGGTGAGATCCTTGGCGTGTCGGGTCTGATGGGTGCCGGACGTACTGAATTGATGAAAGTGCTATACGGCGCGCTGCCGCGCACCAGTGGTTACGTCACGCTTGACGGGCATGAAGTGGTTACGCGTTCTGAACAGGATGGGCTGGCCAACGGCATCGTCTATATTTCTGAAGACCGCAAACGCGACGGCTTAGTGCTGGGCATGTCGGTGAAAGAGAACATGTCGTTGACCGCACTGCGTTACTTCAGCCGTACGGGCGGCAGTCTGAAACACAAAGATGAGCAGCAGGCGGTGGGCGATTTTATCCGTCTGTTCAATGTGAAAACGCCCTCGATGGAACAGGCAATCGGCCTGCTCTCCGGTGGCAATCAGCAAAAAGTGGCGATTGCGCGTGGTTTGATGACCCGGCCCAAAGTGCTGATCCTCGATGAACCCACGCGCGGCGTGGACGTTGGGGCTAAAAAAGAGATTTACCAGCTAATCAACCAGTTTAAGGCTGATGGGCTGAGCATCATTCTGGTCTCTTCGGAGATGCCAGAAGTATTGGGCATGAGCGATCGCATTATCGTCATGCATGAAGGGCATCTCGGCGGTGAATTCACTCGCGAGCAGGCCACTCAGGAAGTATTAATGGCTGCCGCTGTGGGCAAGCTTAATCGCGTGAATCAGGAGTAAAAAAGATGACTACCCAGGCTGTTTCTGGTCGCCGTTATTTCACTAAAGCATGGCTTCTGGAGCAAAAGTCGCTCATCGCTCTGTTAGTGCTGATCGCGATTGTTTCCACCATGAGCCCCAACTTTTTTACCGTTAATAACCTGTTCAACATTCTCCAGCAAACGTCGGTTAACGCCATCATGGCCGTTGGTATGACGCTGGTTATTCTGACGTCGGGTATCGATCTGTCTGTGGGTTCGCTACTGGCGCTTACCGGTGCCGTTGCTGCTTCGATTGTGGGTCTTGAAGTCAACGCGTTGGTGGCCGTTGCCGCTGCGCTGGCGTTAGGTGCGGCAGTTGGTGCCGTGACTGGCGTTATTGTGGCAAAAGGCCGCGTGCAGGCGTTTATCGCCACGCTGGTGATGATGCTCCTGCTGCGCGGCGTCACCATGGTGTACACCAACGGCAGTCCGGTAAACACCGGCTTTACCGATAATGCCGATCTGTTTGGCTGGTTTGGTATTGGTCGTCCGTTAGGCGTCCCTACGCCAGTATGGATCATGGGGATTGTCTTCCTGGCCGCGTGGTACATGCTGCACCATACCCGTCTGGGTCGATATATTTATGCGCTGGGCGGTAACGAAGCGGCAACGCGTCTGTCCGGTATCAGCGTCAATAAGATCAAAATTATCGTTTATTCACTCTGTGGGCTGCTGGCATCGCTGGCAGGCATCATCGAAGTGGCGCGCCTCTCCTCAGCGCAACCGACGGCGGGTACCGGCTATGAGCTGGATGCTATCGCGGCGGTGGTATTAGGCGGCACCAGCCTTGCGGGCGGTAAAGGACGTATTGTTGGTACGCTGATCGGCGCACTGATTCTCGGTTTCCTCAATAATGGTTTGAATTTGTTAGGTGTTTCCTCCTATTACCAGATGATCGTTAAAGCAGTGGTCATTTTGCTGGCGGTACTGGTAGACAACAAAAAGCAGTAACAACGACTACAGGACATCTTAAATATGAACATGAAAAAACTGGCTACCCTGGTTTCTGCTGTTGCGCTGAGTGCCACCGTGAGCGCGAATGCGATGGCAAAAGATACCATTGCGCTGGTGGTCTCTACCCTTAACAACCCGTTCTTTGTCTCTCTGAAGGATGGGGCGCAAAAAGAAGCCGATAAGCTAGGTTATAACCTGGTGATTCTGGACTCGCAGAACAACCCGGCGAAAGAGTTGGCGAACGTTCAGGACTTAACCGTGCGTGGAACCAAAATTCTGCTGATTAACCCAACCGACTCCGATGCCGTGGGTAATGCCGTGAAGATGGCTAACCAGGCGAAAATTCCGGTGATCACCCTGGACCGTCAGGCAACCAAAGGGGACGTTGTCAGCCATATTGCGTCTGATAACGTGCTGGGCGGTAAAATTGCCGGTGACTACATCGCGAAGAAAGAAGGCGAAGGTGCGAAAGTTATCGAACTGCAGGGTATTGCCGGAACATCGGCGGCGCGTGAGCGTGGCGAAGGTTTCCAGCAGGCCGTTGCGGCACACAAATTTAACGTGCTGGCTAGCCAGCCGGCAGATTTCGACCGTACCAAAGGTCTGAACGTTATGCAGAACCTGCTGACCGCGCATCCTGATGTGCAGGCCGTATTTGCTCAGAACGATGAAATGGCACTGGGCGCGCTGCGTGCTCTGCAAACGGCGGGTAAATCTGATGTGATGGTGGTTGGATTTGACGGCACGCCTGATGGCGAAAAAGCGGTAAATGATGGCAAACTGGCTGCGACCATCGCTCAGTTACCGGATCAGATTGGCGCGAAAGGCGTTGATATTGCGGATAAGGTACTGAAGGGCGAGAAGGTTCAGGCTAAATATCCGGTTGACCTGAAGCTGGTCATCAAGCAGTAATAGCGATTCAGGCCGCTCGCGACCTGATGGCGACATAAATACGCCATCCTCAGAGCGTTGAAGATGAAAGCGTAAAAAGAAAAGCAGGGCACGCGCCACCCTAACCCGGTGGCGCACTTTGACTTGGAATTCCGAACATGAAAACCGCAGGCAACCTCGTTGTACTTGGCAGCATTAATGCCGATCACATCCTTAACCTTAACTCTTTTCCGACACCTGGCGAAACCGTAACCGGTAGCCACTATCAGGTCGCATTTGGCGGAAAAGGCGCGAACCAGGCGGTTGCTGCGGGTCGTAGTGGTGCGAATATCGCCTTCATTGCCTGTACAGGAGATGACGATATTGGTGAGCGTGTACGTAAACAATTAGCCAGCGATAACATCGATATTGCGCCTGTTAGCGTGATTTCTGGCGAAGCGACCGGCGTGGCGCTGATTTTTGTTAACGCGGAAGGCGAGAACGTTATCGCTATTCATGCCGGGGCGAATGCCGCACTTTCTCCTGCGTTAGTGGAAGCTCAACATGACCGTATTGCGCAGGCCTCGGCCTTACTGATGCAGTTAGAGTCGCCCATTGAAAGCGTACTGGCTGCGGCAAAAATTGCGCGTCGACATAATACGACGGTCGCGCTTAATCCGGCTCCGGCTCGTGAACTCCCTGACGAACTGCTGTCGCTGGTGGATATCATTACCCCGAATGAAACGGAAGCTGAAAAGCTGACCGGGATCCGGGTAGAAAACGATGAAGATGCCGCTAAAGCAGCGCTGGCGCTGCACGCAAAGGGAATTCACACCGTACTGATTACCTTAGGAAGTCGTGGTGTGTGGGCTAGCGTAAACGGTGAAGGTCATCGTGTTCCTGGTTTTAAAGTGGACGCCGTTGATACCATCGCTGCCGGTGATACCTTTAACGGTGCGTTAATTACCGCGTTACTGGAAGAGACACCGTTGCCTGAGGCGATTCGCTTTGCGCATGCGGCCGCGGCGATTGCGGTAACGCGTAAAGGTGCACAACCTTCCGTTCCGTGGCGCGAAGAAATTGAGGCGTTTTTAGGTCAGCAGAGGTAACGCTTGGCTACAATGAAGGACGTTGCCCGCCTGGCGGGTGTTTCCACGTCGACGGTTTCTCACGTCATTAATAAAGATCGCTTTGTCAGCGAGGCTATCACCGGCAAAGTTGACGCTGCGATTAAAGAGCTTAACTACGCGCCTTCCGCGCTGGCGCGTAGCCTCAAGTTGAATCAGACTCGCACCATTGGCATGTTAATCACAGCCAGTACCAACCCCTTCTATTCAGAACTGGTACGCGGCGTTGAGCGCAGCTGTTTTGAGCGCGGCTACAGTCTGGTTTTGTGCAACACCGAAGGCGATGAACAGCGCATGAATCGTAATCTGGAGACGCTGATGCAAAAGCGGGTGGACGGCTTACTGCTGCTCTGCACCGAAACCCATCAGCCTTCCATGGAGATCATGCAGCGCTACCCTTCTATTCCCACCGTGATGATGGACTGGTCACCCTTTGAAGGGGAAAGTGACCTGATTCAGGACAATTCCCTACTGGGTGGCGATCTGGCAACTCAGCATCTCATTGATAAGGGTTTTACGCGTATAGCTTGTATTACCGGTCCACTGGATAAAACGCCGGCACGTTTGCGGCTGGAGGGATACCGGGAAGCGATGAAGCGTGCAGGGCTGGATATTCCTCAGGGCTATGAGATCACCGGTGATTTTGAGTTCGGCGGTGGGTTTGAAGCCATGCAAACGCTGTTGTCACATAACCAGCGACCACAGGCCGTTTTTGCGGGCAATGATGCAATGGCTGTGGGGGCGTATCAGGCTCTGTATCAGTCAGGATTGCGCATTCCGCAGGATATGGCGGTCGTGGGCTATGATGATATCGAACTGGCGCGCTACATGACGCCACCGCTCACCACTATCCACCAACCGAAAGATGAACTGGGTGAGCTGGCCATCGACGTATTAATCCACCGCATGGCGCAGCCCGCTTTACAGCAACAGCGCCTGCAGCTTACTCCTGTTCTGATGGTGCGGGGGTCGGTTTAGACTTATGCCGATCATTGATCAGGTTGCGGCCATCTTTGGCTTTTAGCAGCATGAACATCAGCGCTGATATCACCGTAATCGCGCCCATCGTAATAAAGGTATAGTGGAACTGTTCTACCGTATTGGTTCCTTCCATGCCTTCATAGACACGCAGTACGGCGGCGCTAATCGCTACCCCTAAGCTGATCGACAGCTGCTGCGTGACGGCTAACACGCTGTTGCCACTACTGGCATTATCATCGGTTAGATCCGCAAGGGTAATGGTATTCATTGAAGTAAACTGGGTGGACATTCCCATACCTAAAATGAACAGCGGCAGGATCAGCATCCAGACTGGCATCGCGGGAGATTGCAAAGAGAACTGCGCAATCATCAGGCCGATAAATACCGTGACGCCGACCAGCGTGGTGCGGTAGCCAAGACGACGCAGAACCTGCGTCACCATCGATTTCGCCAGAATAGATCCCAGCGCCGTCGGCGCCATCATGCAACCGGCTATTAGCGCCGGGTAGCCAAAGCCTACCTGCAACATCAGCGGCATTAAGAAAGGGACACACCCCGTTCCCAGACGTGTGGCAAGGTTTCCCGCGATACCGACCGAGAAGGTGCGGGTCTTAAAGATTGGTAGAGAAATTAACGGTGTGGGATGGCGGCGCGCGTGGCGGATGTAAGCGAGCAGTAGCAAAATACTACCAAGAATAATGCTGAGGGCGACCCAACTGGCGACAAGCTTTTCACCGAACAACTCCACGCCGCTGGAGAACAGTACCAGACTCAGACCAAAGAGAAAGAAGCCAGTCATATCAAAACGGCGGCGCGGCGTCGTGAAGTTAGGCATATATTTGCGGGCGTAGAAGATGCCGGCGATGCCAATCGGAATATTAATCAAGAAGATCCAATGCCAGCTGGCCCACGTGACCAGTACTCCGCCCAGGACCGGACCTAAAATGGGTCCCACCAGTCCCGGCATAGTCACGAAGTTAAGGACCGGGAGCAGCTCACTGCGCGGGTAGGCGCGTAATAGCGCCAGGCGGGCAACCGGCATCATCATTGCGCCACCAATGCCTTGTATCACGCGGAAAATAACCAGTTGGGTTAAAGAGCCGGAGAGTGCACAGGCAAGTGAACCCAGGGTAAACAGACTCACGGCAATCATAAAGATACGTCGGGTGCCGAAGCGGTCAGCCAGCCAGCCACTTACCGGGATCAACATCGCTACCGTCAGGGTGTAGCTGATAATGGCAGACTGCATGGCGAGTGGGGAGCGGTTGAGGCTGTGCGCGATGGCGGGTAACGCAGTATTAAGGATGGTGGCGTCTAATGCCTGCATAAAAAAGGCCATGGCTGCGATCCATGGCAGTCCGGCCATACTGCGCGATTTCTTTTCAGGCATGTTATTTATCCGGGAGATCGTTAGGAGCTATCAGCAATGCCTGACAGGCGGTGAAGGCGCGATCGCCATCGCTCTCCTCTATGGCATCGACAATAGCCTGATGCAAATCCAGCTTTACCACGTCGTTATAGGTAATAGAGGTAAAATAGGTCTGGTAGACGGAATGGAATAACGAGGCAAAGGAGATCAGAAATGGATTCGCACTCATTTCATAGATGTGCTCATGCCAGGCGATATCAACCTCAATCCAGCGCTCGCGCTTAAAGTTCCTTTTCAGCTCGACCATCTCTTCCATTAACGTAGTCAGATGTGCTTTTTGTTCTGCTGTGCCGATAGTCGCCGCCAGCAAACAGGCTTGAGGCTCCAGGCTAATGCGCATCACCAGAAAATGTTTGATGACCTGAGGGAAATTATCTTCCGTCATCCACCAGGTGAGCAGTTCCTGATCGAGAAAGTTCCAGTTTGCTTGTGGCATAACGCGAGTACCAATACGCGGGCGCGGTAATACCATACCTTTTGCCGTTAATGTCTTTACCGCTTCCCTTACCGCTGTACGGCTCACACCGAACTGGCTGCCCAGTTCTATTTCACCTGGTAGGATGGCGCCTGGCGCGTACTCACCTTTTAATATTCGCTGAGCCAGCTTTTCGGCCAGAACATAGGAAAGGTTTTTCTGTGCGGCTAGCTGTTGGGCATTTAAAGGCATGAATGTTCTTCCTTACTCTTTCTCTTATTCATTAGTATGCCATCAGGAAGTGTGATTGCGGTTGCAAAAACGGCAGATTGCTTATTTTATGGCATGTTAAAGACAGTTTTGGTGAAATAACGCGCACTCAGAAAGTTATTTTAAATTTCCTCTTGTCAGCCTGAAATAACTCCCTATAATGCGCCTCCACTGACACGGAACAACGGATTACAAGCCGCCGGGTCAGCGGGGTTCCACTGAGAACCCTGCGGAGAAAAGCAGAAATTAAATGCTTGACTCTGAATGAGGAAAACGTATTATACGGGACCTCGCAACGGTGAGCGAAAGCCGCGTTGCACTGCTCTTTAACAATTTATCAGACAATCTGTGTGGGCACTCGAAGATACGGATTCTTAAACGTCGCAAGACGAAAAATGAATACCAAGTCTCTGAGTGAACATACGTAATTCATTACGAAGTTTAATTCACGAGCATCAAACTTAAATTGAAGAGTTTGATCATGGCTCAGATTGAACGCTGGCGGCAGGCCTAACACATGCAAGTCGAACGGTAGCACAGAGGAGCTTGCTCCTTGGGTGACGAGTGGCGGACGGGTGAGTAATGTCTGGGAAACTGCCCGATGGAGGGGGATAACTACTGGAAACGGTAGCTAATACCGCATAATGTCGCAAGACCAAAGAGGGGGACCTTCGGGCCTCTTGCCATCGGATGTGCCCAGATGGGATTAGCTAGTAGGTGGGGTAACGGCTCACCTAGGCGACGATCCCTAGCTGGTCTGAGAGGATGACCAGCCACACTGGAACTGAGACACGGTCCAGACTCCTACGGGAGGCAGCAGTGGGGAATATTGCACAATGGGCGCAAGCCTGATGCAGCCATGCCGCGTGTATGAAGAAGGCCTTCGGGTTGTAAAGTACTTTCAGCGAGGAGGAAGGGGATGTGGTTAATAACCGCATTCATTGACGTTACTCGCAGAAGAAGCACCGGCTAACTCCGTGCCAGCAGCCGCGGTAATACGGAGGGTGCAAGCGTTAATCGGAATTACTGGGCGTAAAGCGCACGCAGGCGGTCTGTCAAGTCGGATGTGAAATCCCCGGGCTCAACCTGGGAACTGCATCCGAAACTGGCAGGCTAGAGTCTTGTAGAGGGGGGTAGAATTCCAGGTGTAGCGGTGAAATGCGTAGAGATCTGGAGGAATACCGGTGGCGAAGGCGGCCCCCTGGACAAAGACTGACGCTCAGGTGCGAAAGCGTGGGGAGCAAACAGGATTAGATACCCTGGTAGTCCACGCCGTAAACGATGTCGACTTGGAGGTTGTTCCCTTGAGGAGTGGCTTCCGGAGCTAACGCGTTAAGTCGACCGCCTGGGGAGTACGGCCGCAAGGTTAAAACTCAAATGAATTGACGGGGGCCCGCACAAGCGGTGGAGCATGTGGTTTAATTCGATGCAACGCGAAGAACCTTACCTACTCTTGACATCCAGAGAACTTAGCAGAGATGCTTTGGTGCCTTCGGGAACTCTGAGACAGGTGCTGCATGGCTGTCGTCAGCTCGTGTTGTGAAATGTTGGGTTAAGTCCCGCAACGAGCGCAACCCTTATCCTTTGTTGCCAGCGGTTCGGCCGGGAACTCAAAGGAGACTGCCAGTGATAAACTGGAGGAAGGTGGGGATGACGTCAAGTCATCATGGCCCTTACGAGTAGGGCTACACACGTGCTACAATGGCATATACAAAGAGAAGCGACCTCGCGAGAGCAAGCGGACCTCATAAAGTATGTCGTAGTCCGGATTGGAGTCTGCAACTCGACTCCATGAAGTCGGAATCGCTAGTAATCGTAGATCAGAATGCTACGGTGAATACGTTCCCGGGCCTTGTACACACCGCCCGTCACACCATGGGAGTGGGTTGCAAAAGAAGTAGGTAGCTTAACCTTCGGGAGGGCGCTTACCACTTTGTGATTCATGACTGGGGTGAAGTCGTAACAAGGTAACCGTAGGGGAACCTGCGGTTGGATCACCTCCTTACCTTAAAGAAACGTTCTTTGTAGTGTCCACACAGATTGTCTGATGAAAAGTAAAGAAGCAAGACGGCTGCGAAGTCGTGACACTCCGTGTCCCCTTCGTCTAGCGGTTAGGACTCCGCCCTTTCACGGCGGCAACAGGGGTTCGAATCCCCTAGGGGACGCCACTTGCTGGTCGTGAGTGAAAGGCACAACCCATCGATATCTCAAAACTAACTCAGTGAGTTACGTTTGAGATATTTGCTCTTTAAAAATCTGGATCAAGCTGAAAATTGAAACGACACACTGTGTCTGTTCTCCGTAATAAGAACAGATAAGCGGTGTGTTCGAGTCTCTCAAATTTTCGCAACACGATGTGTTTTACGAAACATCTTCGGGTTGTGAGGTTAAGCGACTAAGCGTACACGGTGGATGCCCTGGCAGTCAGAGGCGATGAAGGACGTGCTAATCTGCGATAAGCGTCGGTAAGGTGATATGAACCGTTATAGCCGGCGATTTCCGAATGGGGAAACCCAGTGTGTTTCGACACACTATCATTACGTGAATACATAGCGTAATGAAGCGAACCGGGGGAACTGAAACATCTAAGTACCCCGAGGAAAAGAAATCAACCGAGATTCCCCCAGTAGCGGCGAGCGAACGGGGAGCAGCCCAGAGTCTGAATCAGCATGTGTGGTAGTGGAACGGTCTGGAAAGTCCGACGGTACAGGGTGATAGTCCCGTACACAAAATCGCATGTGTTGTGAACTCGAAGAGTAGGGCGGGACACGTGGTATCCTGTCTGAATATGGGGGGACCATCCTCCAAGGCTAAATACTCCTGACTGACCGATAGTGAACCAGTACCGTGAGGGAAAGGCGAAAAGAACCCCGGCGAGGGGAGTGAAAAAGAACCTGAAACCGTGTACGTACAAGCAGTGGGAGCCTTGATTTATCAGGGTGACTGCGTACCTTTTGTATAATGGGTCAGCGACTTATATTCTGTAGCAAGGTTAACCGTATAGGGGAGCCGAAGGGAAACCGAGTCTTAACTGGGCGTTAAGTTGCAGGGTATAGACCCGAAACCCGGTGATCTAGCCATGGGCAGGTTGAAGGTTGGGTAACACTAACTGGAGGACCGAACCGACTAATGTTGAAAAATTAGCGGATGACTTGTGGCTGGGGGTGAAAGGCCAATCAAACCGGGAGATAGCTGGTTCTCCCCGAAAGCTATTTAGGTAGCGCCTCGTGAACTCATCTTCGGGGGTAGAGCACTGTTTCGGCTAGGGGGTCATCCCGACTTACCAACCCGATGCAAACTACGAATACCGAAGAATGTTATCACGGGAGACACACGGCGGGTGCTAACGTCCGTCGTGAAGAGGGAAACAACCCAGACCGCCAGCTAAGGTCCCAAAGTCACAGTTAAGTGGGAAACGATGTGGGAAGGCACAGACAGCCAGGATGTTGGCTTAGAAGCAGCCATCATTTAAAGAAAGCGTAATAGCTCACTGGTCGAGTCGGCCTGCGCGGAAGATGTAACGGGGCTAAACTGTGCACCGAAGCTGCGGCAGCGACACTATGTGTTGTTGGGTAGGGGAGCGTTCTGTAAGCCGTTGAAGGTGTCCTGTGAGGGGTGCTGGAGGTATCAGAAGTGCGAATGCTGACATAAGTAACGATAATGCGGGTGAAAAACCCGCACGCCGGAAGACCAAGGGTTCCTGTCCAACGTTAATCGGGGCAGGGTGAGTCGACCCCTAAGGCGAGGCCGAAAGGCGTAGTCGATGGGAAACAGGTTAATATTCCTGTACTTGGTGTTACTGCGAAGGGGGGACGGAGAAGGCTATGTTAGCCGGGCGACGGTTGTCCCGGTTTAAGCATGTAGGCGGGAAGTTTAGGTAAATCCGGACTTCTGTATAACGCTGAGGTGTGATGACGAGGCACTACGGTGCTGAAGTAACAAATGCCCTGCTTCCAGGAAAAGCCTCTAAGCATCAGGTAACACGAAATCGTACCCCAAACCGACACAGGTGGTCAGGTAGAGAATACCAAGGCGCTTGAGAGAACTCGGGTGAAGGAACTAGGCAAAATGGTGCCGTAACTTCGGGAGAAGGCACGCTGATGGTAGGTGAAGCGACTTGCTCGTGGAGCTGAAATCAGTCGAAGATACCAGCTGGCTGCAACTGTTTATTAAAAACACAGCACTGTGCAAACACGAAAGTGGACGTATACGGTGTGACGCCTGCCCGGTGCCGGAAGGTTAATTGATGGGGTTATCCGTAAGGAGAAGCTCTTGATCGAAGCCCCGGTAAACGGCGGCCGTAACTATAACGGTCCTAAGGTAGCGAAATTCCTTGTCGGGTAAGTTCCGACCTGCACGAATGGCGTAATGATGGCCAGGCTGTCTCCACCCGAGACTCAGTGAAATTGAACTCGCTGTGAAGATGCAGTGTACCCGCGGCAAGACGGAAAGACCCCGTGAACCTTTACTATAGCTTGACACTGAACACTGGTCCTTGATGTGTAGGATAGGTGGGAGGCTTTGAAGTGTGGACGCCAGTCTGCATGGAGCCAACCTTGAAATACCACCCTTTAATGGCTGGTGTTCTAACGTAGACCCGTGATCCGGGTTGCGGACAGTGTCTGGTGGGTAGTTTGACTGGGGCGGTCTCCTCCTAAAGAGTAACGGAGGAGCACGAAGGTTAGCTAATCCTGGTCGGACATCAGGAGGTTAGTGCAAAGGCATAAGCTAGCTTGACTGCGAGAGTGACGGCTCGAGCAGGTGCGAAAGCAGGTCTTAGTGATCCGGTGGTTCTGAATGGAAGGGCCATCGCTCAACGGATAAAAGGTACTCCGGGGATAACAGGCTGATACCGCCCAAGAGTTCATATCGACGGCGGTGTTTGGCACCTCGATGTCGGCTCATCACATCCTGGGGCTGAAGTAGGTCCCAAGGGTATGGCTGTTCGCCATTTAAAGTGGTACGCGAGCTGGGTTTAGAACGTCGTGAGACAGTTCGGTCCCTATCTGCCGTGGGCGCTGGAGAATTGAGGGGGGCTGCTCCTAGTACGAGAGGACCGGAGTGGACGCATCACTGGTGTTCGGGTTGTCATGCCAATGGCATTGCCCGGTAGCTAAATGCGGAAGAGATAAGTGCTGAAAGCATCTAAGCACGAAACTTGCCCCGAGATGAGTTCTCCCTGACTCCTTGAGAGTCCTGAAGGAACGTTGAAGACTACGACGTTGATAGGTCGGGTGTGTAAGTGTAGCGATACATTGAGCTAACCGATACTAATGAACCGTGAGGCTTAACCTTACAACGCCAAAGATGTTTTGGCGAAAGAGACATCAATTCAGCTTGATACAGATAAAATCAGAACGCAAAAGCGGTCTGATAAACAGAATTTGCCTGGCGGCTGTAGCGCGGTGGTCCCACCTGACCCCATGCCGAACTCAGAAGTGAAACGCCGTAGCGCCGATGGTAGTGTGGGGTCTCCCCATGCGAGAGTAGGGAACTGCCAGGCATCAAATTGCAGTAAACCGGGATGAAAAATCCGGGTAGTGACAAAGAAATTCGGTGGAGCGGTAGTTCAGTTGGTTAGAATACCTGCCTGTCACGCAGGGGGTCGCGGGTTCGAGTCCCGTCCGTTCCGCCACTTATTAGAAAATTAAGCCTGCTACCTTAGCAGGCTTAATGATAAGAAATATAGGGGCGTAGCTCAGTTGGTAGAGCACCGGTCTCCAAAACCGGGTGTCGCGAGTTCGAGTCTCTCCGCCCCTGCCAGAAACAATCCTTAGCATTTTTGCTAAGGATTTTTTTTATCTGAAAATGACGCTACCTTCATACTGTTTATTTCCTGTTTCCGGCATCCTTGCCAGCGTCCATTTTAATCATCCAGAATATTCGTTTTCAGCAGATCGCAGATAAGCGTATGTTTATCGCTATTTTGTAGCCAGACCGCATACAACGGACGTGAAAGTGTCGTGCTGTCAGAAACTATATGGAGATCGCTTTTTGTTTTCGCCCAACACACGGGAAGCCAACTAAAACCCTTCAGTACAGGAAGTTGCTGTCTTGCTAGCTCAGCAGAACTGGTGGTTAGCACAGGAACTTCGTCGCCGGCAACTAATCCCGCTTCGTGTTGTTGAAAATCAGGTCCCCACTCCAGACGCAGATAATTCAGTTCATCTTTTGTTTGTGATGGAGCGCTGCAATAGAGCGCCAGCGTGAAATACCCCAGTAGTTGACTGCTAAATTCGTCCATTTTTGGGGATTCAGTAGTAATCAGCAGATCAAGCTGTCGTTCATGGAGTTGCTTTACTAGCGACTGGCGCTGCGCGATCCTGGCTTCAAACTGCAGGCTGGTTTGCGGCACCTGCGACTGATATAAACGACCCAGCCAGCTATTGAGCATGCATTCCCAAAGGGAAGCGCTGGCACCGATAGAGAACTCATTATGGCGTGAGGTATTTGCGACCTCCTTACGTGCTGCTTGCCACGTATTCATCAGCGTTTCAGCATATGGCAATAATTTTTCACCCGCAGCGGTTAAACGGATATTGTTTCTGTGTCGGGTGAAGAGGTTCACACCCAGTTGATTTTCCAGTTGTCTGATGCGAAAACTGACCGCCGATTGGGTCAAATAGAGCGCTTCAGCTGCCCGGCCAAAGTGGCGCGTTCGGCTAACTTCCAGGAAAGTCTTTAACAATTCCGTATCCACAACTCACTCCATAAAATTATTTGTCGTTATGATTTAAATCTTTTGTTTGACGCTCTGTCAAGCGTAACTAATACTCCGCGCCATAAATAGCTCGGCCAAAGAATTAGGAGCGTGCAGGATGGCGGAAAGCTTTACGACGACTAATCGATATTTCGACAATAAATATTACCCCCGCGGATTCTCCCGTCATGGTGATTTCACCATTAAAGAGGCACAGCTGCTTGAGCGTCACGGTTATGCCTTTAATGAGCTGGATCTGGGCAAGCGTGAGCCGGTAACTGAAGAAGAGAAGTTGTTTGTGGCGGTATGCCGTGGTGAACGTGAGCCGGTTACCGAAGCGGAACGTGTGTGGTCTAAATACATGACGCGTATTAAGCGTCCAAAACGTTTCCACACGCTGTCTGGCGGCAAACCTCAGGTAGAAGGTGCGGAAGATTACACCGAGTCAGAGGATTAATAAAAAAAGGGCGAAAGCCCTTTTTTTATGCCAGTAGTTTCTGTAAATGGATTAACAACCTGTCTATTGCCCGATAGCCAACGGCTTCCTGTAAATGTTGACGGGTGATCTGGTCACATTGCTCAATATCCGCAATTGTGCGAGCGACCTTTATCAAGCGCAGCCATGCGCGGATGGACAATCCAAGATGTGCTAACGTTTCCTCCAGCCAGCGTGCGTCATCCCTGTGTAAGACGCAGAATTGATGTATATCCTGGCTGCCCAGATGCGCATTTAACTTATTTTGCCGCTGATACTGGCGCTCACGCGCGGCCATAACCCGTTTCTTCACCGTCTCACTGTCTTCTCCCTTTGCTGCTCGCTGACTGAGTATACCGGGCGGTGGAAGGGGTATTTCGAGGGACAAATCGAAGCGGTCGAGAAAAGGGCCAGATAAGCGATTGAGGTAACGTAGCGTTTGCTCTGGGGTACAACGGTTGTGGTTTCCCTGATAGTGCCCTGTTGGGCTTGGATTCATTGCTGCTATCAATTGAAAGCGTGCCGGGTAGGTTATTTTTGCCCGGGTGCGTGATAAATGAATCTGTCCGGATTCAATAGGCTCACGCAGGGCATCCAGCGTACGGCGTTCAAACTCGGGCAATTCATCCAGAAATAATATGCCGTTATGTGCCAGAGAAATCTCACCCGGTGCCGGTATCGATCCTCCTCCTACCATTGCGGTTAAGGACGCGCTGTGATGGGGTGAGCGAAAGGGGCGTTGCTTCCACTGTTTTTGTATGGTGTCGGAATTGACCAGGCTGAGAATTGCCGCGCTTTCCAGAGCTTCATCATTACTTAACGGTGGTAACAATCCGCGAAGGCGACTGGCAAGCATCGTTTTTCCCGTACCCGGCGGGCCGATGAGCAAGAGATTGTGGCCGCCTGTAGCGGTAATCTCCAGCCCTCGCTTGCCCTGTTCCTGGCCGATGACGTCACTGAGGTCATCAGATGAGCCTGAAGGTGGAATCTCTACGCAAACAGGCCTTTCTAATTCATGCTTACCTTCGAGAAATGCGCACACGGCTTGCAGGTGATCGGCAATCAGGCAGCCCTCGCCGTGTATTAGCCCCACTTCTGCAGCGTTCTCTTTTGCGACAATAATTCGCCTACCTGCGCGAATTGCTTCAGTTGCGCTGGATATTGCTCCGGGAACGCCACGTAGAGCACCTGTAAGCGCTAGTTCACCGACTAACTCATAAGTATCGAGATTATGTGTTGTAAGCTGCTCTGACGCAGCCAGAAGCGCAATGGCGATAGGTAAATCATATCTCCCTCCTTCTTTAGGCAGATCTGCCGGGGCAAGGTTGATGGTTATCTTCTTGGCCGGAAATTCATACCCGCTATTAATAATCGCACTGCGAACTCGATCTCGAGCCTCTTTCACGGTGGTTTCGGGTAGTCCAACCATGGTTAAACCGGGCAAGCCATTACTAATATGGACTTCAATAGTAATGGGTGGTGCATTGACGCCTAATGCGGCGCGCGTGTGGACTATCGACAGTGACATAACCCCTCCTGATGCAGGTATTATGTCTTAATAGATGGCGACGATATCTTGCTTGATTGATACTTTTAGATGCTGATTCATGTATTTTTATGCAAGGGTTAATATTTTACGTAACCTCTGGAACAACGCTCACAAGCGCCGCTCAAAGTGCCGCCTGCAGAGGGAAAACATGATCGTGTTTACTGAATAACGTGAAATATTTTCATTTTCTATTTTTTGTATAAAAAACAACGCGATTTATAGAAACCGTTAACCGTGTCAGAAAAATGAATGCAGAAATATCTTGTGCCATAGTGAAACTCTATGGTAACTCTTTAGGTATTCCTTCGAACAAGATGCAAGAAAATACAAAAATGACAGCCCTTCTACGAGTGATTAGCCTGGTCGTGATTAGCGTGGTGGTGATTATTATCCCACCGTGCGGGGCTGCACTTGGACGAGGAAAGGCTTAAGAAACAAGCCTTAACGAACTAAGACCCCCGCACCGAAAGGTTCGGGGGTTTTTTTTGACCTTAAAAACTTAAACGAGGAGCAGAAAGTGAACACTAGCATAAAATTCTGTTTCTCAAGATTTACGGCGGGGATGTAACTATGAATGGGGCACAGTGGGTGGTACATGCGTTGCGTGCACAAGGGGTGAAAACCGTCTTTGGCTATCCCGGTGGCGCAATTATGCCGGTTTACGATGCGTTGTACGACGGCGGCGTAGAACACCTGTTGTGTCGACACGAGCAGGGGGCGGCGATGGCGGCGATTGGCTATGCCCGCTCAACCGGTAAAACCGGTGTCTGTATCGCGACTTCCGGTCCTGGTGCAACCAACCTGATCACCGGCCTGGCAGATGCGCTGTTAGATTCCGTTCCCGTTGTGGCGATCACTGGTCAAGTCTCTTCCCCGTTTATCGGCACCGATGCGTTCCAGGAAGTGGATGTACTCGGCATGTCGCTGTCATGTACCAAACATAGTTTCCTGGTGCAGTCGCTGGAAGAGTTGCCGCGTATCATGGCCGAGGCCTTCGACGTGGCGAACTCTGGTCGTCCGGGTCCGGTTCTGGTTGATATCCCGAAAGACATTCAGTTAGCCAGTGGTACGCTGGAGCCCTATTTCACCACCGTCGAAAACGCAGTTGCTTTCCCACATGCTGAGATTGAACAAGCCCGCAAGATGTTGGCGAAGGCACAGAAACCCGTGCTGTATGTAGGTGGTGGCGTAGGGATGGCGCAGGCAGTTCCAGCGCTGCGTGAGTTTATCGCCGCAACGCATGTGCCGGTGGTTTGTACGTTGAAAGGCCTTGGCGCGGTGGATGCAGATTACCCGTACTATCTGGGTATGCTGGGCATGCATGGCACCAAAGCGGCAAACTTTGCGGTGCAGGAGTGCGATTTGCTGATCGCCGTCGGTGCGCGTTTTGATGACCGGGTGACTGGCAAGCTGAACACTTTCGCCCCCAATGCCAGCGTGATCCACATGGATATCGATCCGGCCGAGATGAACAAACTGCGCCTGGCACACGTTGCGCTGCAAGGCGATTTAAATACGCTGTTACCTGCATTGCAACAACCGCTGGCCATCAACGAATGGTGCCAGTATGCCGCCGACATGCGTGCAGAACATGCCTGGCGCTATGATCATCCGGGGGAGGCTATTTACGCTCCGCTGTTGTTAAAACAGCTGTCCGAAAGGAAACATAAGGATAGCGTGGTGACGACGGATGTTGGTCAGCATCAGATGTGGTCAGCACAACACATGACCTACACTCGCCCGGAGAACTTCATCACCTCCAGCGGCCTGGGGACGATGGGCTTTGGCTTACCTGCAGCAGTGGGGGCGCAGGTGGCCCGTCCGAATGATACGGTCATCTGTATCTCCGGTGATGGCTCCTTCATGATGAATGTGCAGGAGCTGGGCACCGTAAAACGCAAGCAGTTGCCGCTGAAAATCGTCTTACTCGACAACCAGCGGTTAGGCATGGTGCGACAATGGCAGCAGCTGTTTTTCCAGGAACGCTATAGCGAAACTACCCTGACCGATAATCCCGATTTCCTTATGTTGGCCGGCGCCTTCGGCATCCCTGGCCAACACATCACCCGTAAAGACCAGGTTGAAGCGGCTCTCGACACCATGCTGAACAGTAATGGGCCATACCTGCTTCATGTCTCAATCGACGAACTTGAGAATGTCTGGCCTCTGGTACCTCCTGGTGCCAGTAACTCAGAAATGCTGGAGAAATCATCATGATGCAACATCAGGTCGCCGTTGAGGCTCGTTTCAATCCGGAAACGTTAGAACGTGTTTTGCGCGTGGTACGCCATCGTGGTTTTCAGGTGTGCTCCATGAATATGAATGCTGCCAGCGATGCGCAGAATATAAATATTGAATTGACCGTTGCCAGCCCACGGTCGGTCGACTTACTGTTTAGTCAGTTAAGTAAACTGGTCGATGTTGCACATGTTGCTATCTGCCAGAGCACAACCACATCACAACAAATTCGCGCCTGAGCGCAAAAGGAAGAGAAATGACGACGAAAAAAGCTGATTTCATTTGGTCCAATGGCGAGATGATTCGTTGGGAAGACGCGAAGGTTCACGTGATGTCCCATGCGCTGCACTACGGTACATCAGTATTTGAAGGTATCCGTTGCTATGATTCTCACAAAGGGCCGGTGGTGTTCCGTCATCGCGAGCACATGCAGCGTCTGCGTGATTCAGCCAAAATTTATCGTTTTCCGGTTTCTCAGAGCGTTGATGAGTTGATGGAAGCTTGCCGTGCGGTGATCCGTAAAAATAACCTGACCAGTGCGTACATCCGCCCGCTGGTGTTTGTTGGCGATGTCGGCATGGGCGTTAACCCACCGGCGGGATACACCACGGATGTGATCATTGCTGCGTTCCCGTGGGGGGCTTACCTGGGTGCTGATGCCCTGGATCAGGGGATCGACGCGATGGTTTCTTCCTGGAACCGTGTCGCACCCAACACCATTCCTACCGCCGCCAAGGCGGGTGGTAACTACCTGTCTTCACTGCTGGTGGGTAGCGAAGCGCGTCGTCATGGTTATCAGGAAGGTATTGCGCTAGATGTGAACGGCTACATCTCCGAAGGCGCGGGTGAAAACCTGTTTGAAGTTAAAGACGGCATTCTGTTTACTCCACCGTTTACCTCTTCCGCGCTGCCGGGCATCACACGTGATGCGATTATCAAACTGGCGAAAGACCTCGATATCGAAGTGCGTGAACAGGTGCTGTCTCGTGAGTCGTTGTATCTGGCCGATGAAGTGTTCATGTCCGGTACGGCGGCAGAAATTACCCCGGTGCGCAGCGTTGACGGTATCCAGGTGGGTGAAGGCCGTTGTGGCCCGGTCACCAAGCGCATTCAGCAGGCCTTCTTTGGCCTCTTCACCGGTGAAACGGAAGATAAATACGGCTGGTTGGATCAGGTTAATCACTAAGTATAAATTTGGGACGGCACGCACCGTCCCATTTAAATAGTCAGACGGGAGTAAATAAAGCATGCCTAAGTATCGTTCCGCCACAACAACACATGGCCGCAATATGGCGGGAGCCCGCGCGCTGTGGCGCGCCACCGGGATGACTGACGATGACTTCGGTAAGCCGATTATCGCCGTCGTAAACTCGTTTACCCAGTTCGTGCCGGGCCACGTGCATCTGCGCGATCTCGGTAAGCTGGTTGCCGAACAGATCGAAGCCTCCGGCGGCGTAGCCAAAGAGTTTAATACTATCGCCGTGGATGACGGTATCGCCATGGGCCACGGGGGCATGCTGTATTCCCTGCCGTCACGTGAGCTGATCGCCGATTCGGTGGAGTACATGGTGAACGCCCACTGCGCCGATGCGATGGTCTGTATCTCTAACTGCGACAAAATCACCCCGGGGATGTTAATGGCTTCCCTGCGCCTTAACATCCCGGTGATCTTTGTGTCCGGCGGCCCGATGGAAGCCGGTAAAACCAAACTCTCAGATCAGATAATCAAACTCGATCTGGTGGATGCGATGATTCAGGGTGCGGACCCGAAAGTCTCTGATTCGCAAAGCGATCAGATTGAGCGCTCCGCCTGTCCGACCTGTGGTTCCTGTTCGGGGATGTTCACCGCTAACTCGATGAACTGCCTGACTGAAGCGCTGGGCCTGTCGCAGCCGGGTAACGGTTCGCTGCTGGCCACCCACGCCGATCGTAAACAGCTGTTCCTTAATGCGGGTTCACGTATCGTTGAGCTGACCAAACGCTATTACGAACAGAATGATGATTCTGCGCTGCCGCGCAATATTGCCAACAAGGCGGCGTTTGAAAATGCCATGACACTGGATATCGCCATGGGGGGATCCACGAACACCGTTCTGCACCTGCTGGCGGCTGCACAGGAAGCTGAAATCGACTTCACCATGAGTGATATCGACAAGCTGTCCCGCAAAGTGCCGCAGCTGTGTAAAGTCGCGCCGAGCACCCAGAAATACCATATGGAAGATGTTCACCGCGCGGGCGGTGTGCTGGGGATTTTAGGCGAGTTGGATCGTGCCGAGTTATTGAATCGCGATGTGAAAAACGTGCTGGGGTTGACCCTGCCGCAAACCCTGGATCGCTATGATGTCATGCTGACCCAGGATGAGGCGGTGAAAAACATGTTCCGCGCCGGCCCGGCGGGCGTTCGTACCACCCAGGCGTTCTCGCAGGATTGTCGCTGGGACACGCTGGATGACGATCGCGCTGAAGGCTGTATCCGCTCGCTGGAACACGCTTACAGCAAAGACGGCGGTCTGGCGGTGCTGTACGGTAACTTTGCGGAAAACGGCTGTATCGTGAAAACCGCAGGCGTGGATGACAGTATCCTGAAATTCACCGGCCCGGCGAAAGTCTACGAAAGTCAGGATGATGCCGTTGAAGCTATCCTCGGTGGCAAAGTGGTTGCTGGTGATGTGGTGGTGATTCGCTACGAAGGACCGAAAGGCGGACCAGGGATGCAGGAAATGCTCTACCCAACTACCTTCCTGAAATCCATGGGGCTGGGTAAAGCCTGTGCCTTGATCACCGACGGTCGTTTCTCCGGCGGGACGTCAGGTCTGTCTATCGGTCACGTTTCTCCGGAAGCGGCGAGCGGCGGTAACATCGCGATTATTGAGGATGGCGACAGAATTGCGATTGATATCCCGAATCGTGGCATTCAGCTGTTGTTGAGCGATGCGGAGATCGCGGCCCGTCGTGAAGCGCAGGATGCTCGCGGTGACAAAGCCTGGACGCCAAAAGATCGCCAGCGTCAGGTCTCCTTCGCGCTGCGTGCCTATGCCAGCCTGGCAACCAGCGCTGACAAAGGCGCGGTGCGCGATAAATCGAAGCTGGGGGGCTAATACCATGGCTGATTCACAACCCCTGTCCGGCTCTCCTGAGGGGGCAGAATATCTCAGGGCGGTGCTGCGTGCGCCGGTCTATGAAGCGGTGCAGGTTACGCCGCTGCAAAAAATGGAAAAACTCTCTTCGCGCCTCGATAACGTGGTCCTGGTGAAGCGCGAAGACCGACAGCCGGTACACAGTTTCAAGCTGCGCGGGGCCTACGCGATGATGGCGGGCCTGACTGAAGCGCAAAAAGCGCAGGGCGTGATCACCGCGTCGGCAGGAAACCATGCTCAGGGCGTGGCCTTCTCCTCTGCGCGCCTTGGGGTGAAGGCGCTGATCGTCATGCCAACGGCTACCGCGGATATCAAAGTCGATGCCGTTCGCAGTTTCGGTGGCGAAGTGCTGCTGCACGGTGCCAATTTTGATGAAGCGAAAGCCAAAGCGATTGAATTGGCACAGCAACAAGGTTTCACCTGGGTTCCGCCATTCGATCACCCGATGGTGATTGCCGGGCAGGGCACACTGGCGCTTGAGCTGCTGCAGCAGGATGCGCATCTCGATCGGATATTTGTTCCGGTTGGCGGCGGCGGTCTGGCGGCGGGTGTGGCGGTGCTGATTAAACAGCTGATGCCACAAATCAAAGTTATTGCCGTGGAAGCCGAAGACTCAGCCTGCCTGAAGGCGGCACTGGATGCGGGCCACCCGGTCGATCTGCCGCGCGTAGGCCTGTTTGCTGAAGGCGTGGCGGTGAAACGCATCGGTGATGAAACCTTCCGCCTGTGTCAGGAATACCTCGACGACATTATCACCGTTGATAGCGATGCAATCTGCGCGGCGATGAAAGACTTGTTCGAAGACGTGCGTGCGGTGGCGGAGCCGTCTGGTGCACTGGCGCTGGCGGGGATGAAAAAATACATCGCCCAGCACAATATTCGTGGTGAACGTCTGGCGCACGTGCTGTCCGGTGCCAACGTCAATTTCCACGGCCTGCGCTATGTGTCTGAACGCTGCGAGCTGGGTGAACAACGTGAAGCGCTGCTGGCGGTGACAATCCCGGAAGAAAAGGGGAGTTTCCTGAAATTCTGCCAGCTGTTGGGTGGACGTTCGGTGACCGAATTTAACTACCGGTTTGCCGATGCGAAAGATGCCTGCATTTTTGTCGGCGTACGCCTGAGCCGCGGTCTGGAAGAGCGCAAAGAAATCCTCCAGTTGCTTAGCGACGGCGGTTACAGCGTGGTGGATCTGTCCGATGATGAAATGGCCAAGCTACACGTGCGCTATATGGTCGGTGGACGCCCCTCGAAACCGCTACAGGAACGTCTTTACAGCTTTGAGTTCCCCGAGTCGCCAGGGGCGCTGCTGAAATTCCTGCATACCTTAGGGACCCACTGGAATATCTCGTTGTTCCATTATCGCAGTCACGGCACCGACTATGGTCGCGTGCTGGCGGCGTTTGAATTGGGCGATCATGAGCCGGATTTTGAAACGCGGATCAACGAACTGGGCTACGACTGCCATGATGAGAGTCATAACCCGGCGTTCAGGTTCTTTCTGGCAGGGTAGGCCGGATAAGGCGCTTGTGCCGCCATCCGGCATTAGTGGCCAGGCAGCAAGCTCCAGAATGCCTCAATCAGCGGCTCATGCAGCCGCTTTTTTTGTACGCAAACGCCCAGCTCAAACGGCGTTTTCTCGTCGCTACGTTCTAAAATCATCACGCGGTTACGCACCGGCTCTGGACTGTTTTCCAGCACCACTTCCGGCAGCAGCGCCACGCCGCAGCCCAGCGCCACCATCGAGACCATCGCCTCGTGACCGCCGACCGTGGCATAGATTGATGGATTACTGATTTTATGACGGCGGAACCACAGCTCAATGCGGCGGCGTACCGGGCCCTGGTCGGCCATGATAAACGGCACAGTGGACCAATCGGGATCATCGATGGACACCTGATTGCGTACCGGGCACGGCAATGCCGGAGCAATTAACACCACCGCCAGATTTTCCAGCATAGAGAATGCCACCGCACCAGGCAGGGTTTCCGGTTTCCCGGCTATTGCCAGATCCGCTTCTCCGGTGACCACTTTTTCCATCGCATCGGCGGCATCGCCGGTGGTGAGCTTAATCTCGACCGAAGGGTGTTCTGCGCGAAAGCGATCAAGGAATGGCGGCAGATGGCTGTAGGCGGCGGTGACCGAACAGAAGATATGCAGCTCGCCCGACAGCGAGGGTCCCTGCTGATCGAGGGTGTGGCGCAGTTGCTGATACTGCAATAACGTCTGCTGGGCAAAAATGCGCAGCTCTTCGCCCGCTTCGGTCAGCGTGACCGTGCGGTTATCCCGCACGAACAGCGCCTGGCCAAGATCCTCTTCGAGTCGCTGAATCTGCCGGGAAAGCGTGGAGGGGCTGACGTGCATCGCCCGCGCGCTGCGGCCAAAGTGGCGGCTTTCCGCCAGGTGCAGGAAGGTTTTTAGATCGCGTAAATCCACGGCTCGCACTCCACGGTTTTACATTGCATAAATTGCAACGTGACGTTGTGAATATATCAATTTCCGCAATAAATTTCCTGTCATATAGTGGGTTCATTCTCGCAAAAGCGAACCGAACAATAAGACACACAACATCACGGAGTACACCATCATGGCTAACTACTTTAATACACTGAACCTGCGCCAGCAGCTGGCACAGCTGGGTAAATGTCGCTTTATGGGCCGCGACGAATTCGCCGATGGCGCGAGCTACCTTCAGGGTAAAAAAGTGGTCATCATCGGCTGTGGCGCTCAGGGTCTGAACCAAGGCCTGAACATGCGTGACTCCGGTCTGGATATCGCCTACGCACTGCGTAAAGAGGCGATTGCTGAGAAGCGCGCTTCATGGCGTAAAGCGACCGAAAACGGCTTTAAAGTCGGTACCTACGAAGAGCTGGTTCCGCAGGCTGACCTGGTGGTTAACCTGACGCCAGACAAACAGCACTCCGACGTGGTGCGTTCCGTACAGCCGCTGATGAAAGACGGCGCGGCGCTGGGCTATTCCCACGGTTTCAACATCGTGGAAGTGGGCGAACAGATCCGTAAAGACATTACCGTCGTGATGGTTGCGCCGAAGTGCCCGGGTACCGAAGTTCGTGAAGAGTACAAACGCGGTTTCGGTGTACCGACGCTTATCGCGGTTCACCCGGAAAACGATCCGAAAGGCGAAGGCATGGCAATTGCTAAAGCCTGGGCAGCCGCAACCGGCGGTCACCGTGCGGGTGTGCTGGAATCCTCTTTCGTCGCGGAAGTGAAATCTGACCTGATGGGCGAGCAGACTATCCTGTGCGGTATGCTGCAGGCCGGTTCTCTGCTGTGCTTCGACAAGCTGGTGGAAGAAGGAACTGATCCGGCATACGCGGAAAAACTGATTCAGTTCGGCTGGGAAACCATCACCGAAGCGCTGAAGCAGGGCGGCATCACCCTGATGATGGACCGTCTGTCTAACCCAGCTAAGCTGCGTGCTTATGCGCTGTCCGAACAGCTGAAAGAAATCATGGCGCCGCTGTTCCAGAAACATATGGACGACATCATCTCCGGCGAATTCTCTTCCGGCATGATGGCTGACTGGGCTAACGACGATAAGAAACTGCTGACCTGGCGTGAAGAGACCGGTAAAACCGCGTTCGAAACCGCCGCTCAGTTTGACGGTAAAATCGGTGAGCAGGAGTACTTCGATAAAGGCGTTCTGATGATCGCGATGGTGAAAGCGGGCGTTGAGCTGGCATTCGAAACCATGGTGGATTCCGGCATCATCGAAGAGTCGGCTTACTACGAATCACTGCATGAGCTGCCGCTGATTGCCAACACTATCGCCCGTAAGCGTCTGTATGAAATGAACGTGGTGATCTCCGATACCGCTGAGTACGGTAACTACCTGTTCTCTTACGCTTGCGTACCGCTGCTGAAAGAGTTCATGACCACGCTGCAAACTGGTGACCTGGGCAAAGCCATTGCTGAAGGTGCGGTAGATAACGCTCAGCTGCGTGACGTCAATGACGCTATTCGTAGCCATGCGATTGAAGAAGTTGGTCAGAAACTGCGCGGCTACATGACTGACATGAAGCGTATCGCCGTCGCAGGCTAATTCCCCGTCGTCTTTCAACTTGCTGATGCGTTGGCTACGTTCGTACACTCCAGTCACATAGTTATCTATGTGACTGGAGATGAACTTCCTTGCCGCCTTCCGCTAAGACGAAATGCATAGAAGAATGTCATATTTATAGAATTTAGTAGGCCTGATAAGCGAAGCGCTATCAGGCAAAAAAGCCCGGAGGTTTATACTCCGGGCTTTCTATTAGTTACGGTACAGCACTTTAATGATGTGGTAACCGAACTGGGTGTGCAGCGGGCCTGTTGGCTCCAGCACCGGGCAGGAGAAGACCACTTTATCAAACGCCGGAACCATCTGGCCCTGACGGAATTCACCCAGGTGACCGCCTTTCTTACCTGACGGGCAGGTGGAGTGTTTCTTCGCCAGCTTCTCGAAGTCGGCACCATTTTTAATTTGCTCCAGAAGATCCAGTGCCAGTTTCTCTTCTTTAACAAGGATATGCAGTGCTGCTGCTGTTTTTGCCATGATCGTGCCTTGAGTGGGGTGGTTGAGGCTGGCTATACTACCATGCTCTAAATCTCCCCTCCCGACTTTCATTGAGTGATCTTTATGCGTTTAAACCCCGGACAACAACAAGCCGTCGAATTCGTCACCGGACCCTGCCTGGTGCTGGCGGGTGCTGGCTCCGGCAAAACCCGCGTGATCACCAACAAAATTGCGCACCTAATCCGCGTTTGCGGCTATCAGGCACGGCATATTGCGGCGGTGACCTTTACCAACAAGGCCGCGCGTGAGATGAAAGAGCGTGTGGCGCAGACGTTGGGCCGTAAAGAGGCGCGCGGGCTGATGATCTCCACCTTCCACACCCTGGGGCTGGACATTATCAAGCGTGAATACGCAGCGCTGGGCATGAAGTCGAACTTTTCATTGTTCGATGACACCGACCAGGTGGCGTTGCTGAAGGAGTTGACCGAAGGGCTCATCGAAGACGATAAGTTGATCCTCCAACAGCTGATCTCGACGATCTCCAACTGGAAAAACGATCTGATGACGCCTTCACAGGCGGCAGCCAGCGCCAAAGGCGAGCGCGATCGTATTTTTGCCCACTGCTACGGTTTGTACGACGCGCACATGAAAGCGTGTAACGTCCTCGATTTTGACGATCTGATTTTGCTGCCTACGCTGCTGCTTCAGCGCAATGAAGAGGTCCGTGAACGCTGGCAGAACAAGATTCGTTATCTGCTGGTGGATGAATATCAAGATACCAACACCAGCCAGTACGAGCTGGTAAAACTGCTGGTGGGTAGCCGTGCGCGCTTTACCGTGGTGGGCGATGACGACCAGTCTATCTATTCCTGGCGCGGTGCACGTCCGCAAAACCTGGTGCTGCTGAGCAAAGATTTCCCGGCATTGCAGGTGGTTAAGCTGGAACAGAACTACCGTTCTTCCGGACGTATCCTGAAAGCGGCAAACATCCTCATTGCCAACAACCCACATGTTTTTGAAAAACGACTCTTTTCTGAGCTGGGTTACGGTGTCGAACTTAAGGTATTAAGCGCCAATAACGAAGAACATGAAGCAGAGCGCGTGACCGGCGAACTGATTGCCCACCACTTTGTTAACAAGACGCAGTATAAAGATTACGCGATTCTGTACCGCGGTAATCATCAGTCGCGGGTGTTCGAAAAATTCCTGATGCAGAACCGCATCCCGTACAAAATTTCTGGCGGCACGTCGTTTTTCTCCCGTCCGGAGATTAAAGATCTGCTGGCCTATCTGCGGGTACTGAGTAACCCGGATGATGACAGCGCATTTCTGCGTATTGTGAATACGCCAAAACGTGAAATTGGTCCAGCGACGCTGCAAAAACTGGGCGAGTGGGCGATGACGCGTAATAAAAGCCTGTTTACCGCCAGCTTTGATATGGGGCTTAGCCAGACGCTAACCGGGCGCGGCTATGAGTCGCTGACCCGCTTTACACAGTGGTTGGGTGAAATTCAGCGCCTGGCCGAGCGTGACCCGATTGCGGCTGTGCGCGATCTGATCCACGGCATTGACTACGAATCGTGGCTCTATGAAACCTCACCCAGCCCGAAAGCTGCCGAAATGCGTATGAAAAATGTCAATACACTCTTCAGTTGGATGACGGAAATGCTGGAAGGTAGTGATATTGATGAACCTATGACGCTGACCCAGGTTGTTACCCGCTTTACTCTGCGCGACATGATGGAACGTGGCGAGAGTGAAGAAGAGTTGGATCAGGTACAACTCATGACGTTACATGCCTCCAAAGGGCTGGAGTTCCCGTACGTGTTTATGGTGGGCATGGAAGAAGGCTTTTTGCCACATCAGAGCAGCATTGATGAAGATAACATCGATGAAGAACGTCGTCTGGCCTATGTTGGCATCACTCGCGCGCAGAAAGAACTGATTTTTACACTGTGTAAAGAGCGTCGTCAGTACGGTGAACTGGTGCGCCCGGAGCCGAGTCGTTTTCTGCTGGAATTACCGCAGGACGATATTATCTGGGAGCAGGAGCGAAAAGTGGTCAGCGCTGAGGAGCGGATGCAGAAGGGGCAAGCCAGCATCGCGAATATTCGGGCAATGATGGCGAAAGCAAAAGAGAAGTAGGTTTTTGTAGGCCGGATAAGCGTAGGCTATCCGGCAATACTTGAGGGTTAGTGCACTTCTAAAGTCCAATGGACATAGCTTTGCCACTGGCTTTCCTGATCGATAAGCTCTTTACCCAGCGGATGATGCACCAGCCAGCCTTCAGGCAGTGTTATCGTAAGATGTTCATTCTTTGCTTCGAGATGAATTTCCGGAACTAAATCGTCCCGGCGACGGCTGGCAAAAATGATCGCCAGACGGAGCAAACGGCAAAGATGTTCCGCAATACGCGGCGGCACCGCGTTTTGCTGGTGGAGCGAAGAGAGATCGACCGGGTTGGTTTGGTTGAGTAACAGCGTGGCTAACAGTTTTTTCTGTGCGGGGGTAAATCCCGGAAGATCGAGATTGCGCACCAGATAGGCCGCATGCTGCGGCGCTTGCTTAAAATCGACGCTAAGTCCAATTTCATGCAACTGACAGGCACTAATCAGTAGTTCGCGGCTGATAGCTTCCAAATGCCACTTTTTATCTACTTGATCGAGGAACTTACTTGCCAGGTTAGCGACACGATGCGCCTGATCGGTATCGACCATAAATCGACGCTGAATATTTCTCAACGTGCGACTGCGAATGTCCTGGTCCACGGCCAGATGCAGCATGCCATAGACCAGACCTTCACGTAATGCGCCGCCAGCAAGGGTCATACACTGGATATTGAGCTCTGTGAAAATGGCGATCAGGATTGCCAGCCCGCTGGGGAACACCAGCGCACGTTCCAGCGTTAACCCTTCGATTTCCAGCTCTTCAAGACGTCCGCAATGAATGGCGCGCTGCTTTAACTGCTGAAGTTTTGCCAGCGTAATGCGCTCGTCCATGCCCTGCGCCATCATGATTTCCTGCAGTGCCTGTACGGTGCCAGAAGCCCCGACACACACTTTCCAGCCGTGAAAACGTAGATTGTCAGCGACAGGACGCAAGACTTCACGCGCCGCCTTCTCTGCCTCGTCAAAGTTTTCCTGCGCCAGATTTCGATCGGTAAAGTACCGTTCGAGCCACGTGACGCAGCCCATTGACAGGCTAAACAAGGAGGTGGTTTGTGCACCTGAGCCGGTGACCAGTTCGGTACTGGCTCCGCCGATATCGACGACCAGACGCTGATCGGCACCGCCGGTGGTGTGGGCAACCCCCTGATAAATCAGCCGGGCTTCTTCTTCACCGCTAATAACCTGAACGGCACAGCCGAGGATCTCTTGCGCTTTGGCAATAAAAATGTCGGCATTGGTGGCGATACGCAGTGTTGCCGTGGCAACCACGCGAATTTGTGGCTGAGGAATATCCTGCAGGCGCTCTGCAAACAGCCGTAGACACTGCCAACCGCGCTCCATGGCTTCAGCAGAGAGCGCATTATCACTATTCAGGCCAGCGGCCAGACGCACTTTGCGTTTAATCCGCGTGAGCGTCTGGATGCTTCCCGCTACCTCGCGTACAACCAGCATATGAAAACTATTGGAGCCGAGATCGATTGCTGCATACAACGAGGTAGAATTCATACACTTCATCCTTCAACCTGTATCTGTGTTGGCTGCGTTTTCTCACCGCCTTGATACAGGCTGAATGATTTTGTGTATGGCATAACGTTTCTTAACCTGAACGACGACGATTACGCGGAGCACCACCGGTGCGGCGTGGGCCATTACCAGGGCGCGTTCGCGTCAGGCGAAGCGGCTTCGGCAAATCGGTCATCAGTGCATCCGGGTTATACTTGCTGACCGGAATCGAATGGCCGATATAGGTCTCGATGGCAGGTAAATTCAACGCGTACTCTTCACAGGCCAGGCTGATGGAGTGTCCGCTTGCGCCTGCACGACCGGTACGACCAATACGGTGTACGTAGTCTTCGCAGTCATCCGGCAGGTCATAGTTAAATACATGCGTAACAGCCGGAATATGCAGACCACGCGCGGCAACGTCGGTTGCAACCAGAATGTCGAGATCGCCACGGGTGAACTCTTCCAGAATGCGCAGACGTTTTTTCTGTGCCACGTCACCGGTCAGCAGACCGACGCGATGGCCGTCAGCGGCAAGGCTGCCCCAAATATCTTCGCAACGGTGCTTGGTGTTTGCAAAAACAATGGCGCGATCTGGCCACTCTTCTTCGATCAGCGTTTGCAGTAAACGCATTTTCTCTTCGTTTGAAGGATAGAAGAGCTCTTCTTTGATACGGTGGCCCGTCTTCTGTTCCGGTTCGACTTCTACGTACTCGGCGTTGTTCATTTGTTCGAACGCCAGTTCGCGAACGCGATAAGAGAGGGTCGCGGAAAACAGCATATTCAGACGCTGGTTGGTTGGCGGCATCCGACGGAACAGCCAGCGGATATCTTTAATAAAGCCCAGATCGTACATGCGATCGGCTTCATCCAGTACCACGACCTGAATGGCACCCAGGTTGATGTGGTTCTGTTTTGCGTAGTCAATGAGACGGCCCGTGGTGCCGATAAGGATATCGACGCCGCTTTCCAGCACTTTCAGCTGTTTGTCGTAACCGTCGCCGCCATAAGCCAGGCCTAATTTCAGACCGGTAGTTTGCGCCAGCGGTTCCGCATCGGCATGGATCTGCACGGCTAACTCACGCGTTGGCGCCATAATTAGCGCACGCGGTTGGTTCACCTTGCGATCGGCAATCGCGGGATGAGAGAGAAGATAATGAAACGTTGACGTCAGAAACGCCATCGTTTTCCCGGTTCCGGTTTGCGCCTGTCCTGCGACATCACGACCTGCCAGCGTTAGCGGGAGGGCCAGTGCCTGAATGGGCGTGCAATTATGAAACCCTTTGTTTTCAAGGGCTTCTATCACCTGTGGGTGCAGTGCGAAGTCGGAAAACTTCTGTTCTGTTAAATGTGTTTTGCTCATAGTGTGGTAGAATATCAGCTTACTATTGCTTTACGAAAGCGTATACGGTGAAATAAAGTCAACCTTTAGTTGGTTAATGCTACACCAACACACCAGGCTTTTTCCTGTGGAGTTATTATGAGCGATAAAATTATTCACCTGACAGACGACAGTTTTGACACGGATGTACTCAAAGCGGACGGAGCTATCCTCGTTGATTTCTGGGCAGAGTGGTGCGGTCCGTGCAAAATGATCGCTCCAATTCTGGATGAAATCGCTGACGAGTATCAGGGTAAATTGACGGTTGCGAAACTGAACATTGACCAAAACCCAGGCACCGCACCGAAATATGGTATCCGTGGTATCCCGACCCTGCTGCTGTTTAAAAACGGCGAAGTTGCGGCGACAAAAGTCGGCGCACTGTCCAAAGGTCAGCTAAAAGAGTTCCTCGACGCTAACCTGGCGTAAGATGGAATTATCAAGTTCGGGCGACCTGATTCCAAAATTCTTCGGATGACTGGACGCCCGACTTGAGTCGTGCTAAGTTAGTGTTGACTTCGTATTAAACATACCTTATTAAGTTTGAATCTTGTTTATCCAATGCTTCCCGTTGTTTCTCGCGCGAGAAGTGGACAGATTCCTGGCTTGTCGCTCAATCCGTCTTGTCGTTTCAGTTCTGCTCTGCGTACTTTCCTGTGACCAGACAGCGAACAGACATGAGTCGATGGCCGTAAACAGGCATGGATGACCCTGCCATACCATTCACAACATTAAGTTCGAGATTTACCCCAAGTTTAAGAACTCACACCATTATGAATCTTACCGAATTAAAGAATACGCCGGTTTCTGAGCTGATCACTCTCGGCGAAAATATGGGCCTGGAAAACCTGGCTCGTATGCGCAAGCAGGACATTATTTTTGCCATCCTGAAGCAGCACGCAAAGAGTGGCGAAGATATCTTTGGTGACGGTGTGCTGGAGATATTGCAGGATGGATTTGGTTTCCTTCGTTCTGGAGACAGTTCCTACCTCGCAGGCCCAGACGACATCTACGTATCCCCTAGCCAAATCCGCCGTTTCAACCTCCGCACTGGTGACACCATTTCCGGTAAGATTCGTCCTCCTAAAGAGGGTGAGCGTTACTTTGCATTGTTGAAAGTTAACGAAGTTAACTACGACAAGCCGGAAAACGCGCGTAATAAGATTCTGTTCGAGAACTTAACCCCGCTGCACGCAAACTCACGTCTGCGTATGGAACGTGGTAACGGTTCTACAGAAGACTTAACGGCTCGTGTCCTGGATCTGGCGTCTCCGATCGGTCGCGGCCAACGTGGTCTGATTGTGGCACCACCGAAAGCCGGTAAAACCATGCTGCTGCAGAACATTGCACAGAGCATCGCGTACAACCACCCAGACTGCGTGTTGATGGTACTGCTGATCGACGAACGTCCGGAAGAAGTGACTGAGATGCAGCGTCTGGTTAAAGGTGAAGTGATTGCTTCCACCTTTGACGAACCCGCATCTCGCCACGTTCAGGTTGCGGAAATGGTTATCGAGAAAGCGAAACGTCTGGTTGAGCACAAGAAAGACGTTATCATCCTGCTTGATTCCATCACCCGTCTGGCGCGTGCCTACAACACTGTGGTACCGGCTTCCGGTAAAGTGTTGACTGGTGGTGTTGATGCCAACGCCCTGCACCGTCCGAAGCGTTTCTTCGGTGCGGCACGTAACGTGGAAGAGGGCGGCAGCCTGACCATCATCGCGACTGCGCTGGTCGATACCGGCTCTAAAATGGATGAAGTTATCTATGAAGAGTTTAAAGGTACCGGCAACATGGAACTGCACCTCTCGCGTAAGATTGCTGAAAAACGCGTCTTCCCGGCTATCGACTACAACCGTTCCGGTACCCGTAAAGAAGAGCTGCTCACCACTCAGGAAGAGCTGCAGAAAATGTGGATCCTGCGCAAAATCATTCATCCGATGGGTGAAATCGACGCGATGGAATTCCTCATTAACAAGCTGGCGATGACCAAGACCAACGACGACTTCTTCGATATGATGAAGCGCTCTTAAGTCGGGCATCCTCTGAAAACGCCACGTTTTACGTGGCGTTTTGCTTTTATGCCTGTAACCTAAGCGACACATAAGCAATAGTGATGTCACTCACCTTTATTTTGCGCTCGATACGTCATTCGTGTTGTGTGATTAATAATTATACAAAACAGGCATTTCGGAACGGAGTTTCCCTTCTGAATAAAGGTCTTCGTGGTTATACTTCTGCTAATAATTTTCTCTGAGAGCACGCATTGTGAATTTACTGACAGCAAGTACTGATCTCATCAGTATTTTTCTATTCACGACACTGTTCCTTTTTTTTGCGCGTAAGGTCGCAAAAAAGATCGGTTTAGTGGATAAGCCCAACTATCGTAAACGTCATCAGGGGCTGATACCGTTGGTTGGGGGGATCTCGGTTTACGCCGGTATTTGCTTTATGTTCTTAATCGCAGATTATTACATCCCACATGCTTCTCTCTACCTCGCCTGTGCCGGTGTGCTGGTTTTTATTGGCGCGCTGGACGATCGTTATGATATCAGCGTAAAAATTCGCGCCACAATTCAGGCGGTCATCGGCGTCATTATGATGGTGGTTGGTAAACTCTATCTCAGCAGTCTGGGCTACATCTTTGGCCCTTGGGAGATGGTCCTCGGTCCGTTCGGCTATTTCCTGACGCTCTTCGCCGTCTGGGCGGCAATTAACGCCTTCAATATGGTTGATGGTATTGATGGCCTGCTTGGCGGGCTGTCCAGCGTATCCTTTGCCGCAATGGGCCTGATCCTCTGGTTTGATGGACAAACTAGCCTGGCAATCTGGTGCTTCGCGATGATTGCCGCCATTCTGCCGTATATTCTGCTCAACCTCGGTGTGTTAGGTCGTCGCTACAAGGTGTTTATGGGCGATGCGGGCAGTACGCTAATTGGCTTCACCGTTATCTGGATCCTGCTGGAAACCACACAGGGTAAAACCCATCCTATTAGCCCGGTCACTGCGCTGTGGATTATCGCCATTCCTCTGATGGATATGGTAGCCATCATGTACCGTCGTTTGCGTAAGGGGATGAGTCCTTTTTCTGCGGATCGCCAGCATATTCATCATTTGATCATGCGTGCCGGGTTTACTTCCCGGCAGGCATTTGTCCTGATTACGCTGGCTGCTGCGATTCTGGCCGCCATTGGCGTGCTGGCAGAATATTCTCATTTTGTCCCTGAATGGGTCATGCTGGTGCTGTTTTTGCTAGCATTCTTCTTCTACGGTTATTGCATCAAGCGTGCCTGGAAGGTGGCAAGATTTATCAAACGTATGAAACGCAGGCTACGAAGAAACCGCGAAAACAAACCAAACTTAACCAAGTAAATGAGGATGCGATGACACAGCCATTACCGGGAGAGCGTGCCGTGAACACTGAAAATGAACTGGACATCCGTGGGTTGTTTCGGACCTTATGGGCAGGGAAGGTGTGGATTGTCGGTATGGCCCTCGTCTTTGCGCTTGTTGCTCTCGCCTATACGTTTTTTGCGCGTCAGGAGTGGAGTGCGACCGCCATTTCTGACCGACCTACGGTGAATATGTTGGGGGGCTATTACTCTCAGCAGCAGTTTTTACGTAACCTGGATATTAAGGCTAGCCTGGCATCCACGGATCAACCGTCGGTGATGGACGAAGCGTATAAAGAATTTGTCATGCAGGTTGCCTCGTGGGATACGCGCCGTGAGTTTTGGCAGCAGACCGATTACTTTAAGCAACGGATGGTCGGCAACAGTAAAGCCGATGCGGCATTGTTGGATGAGCTGATTAATAACATTCAGTTTATACCTGGTGATGCACAGCGCAACACTAATGACAGCGTGAAGCTGATTGCGGAAACGGCTCCAGATGCTAACAACCTGCTGCGCCAGTATGTGGCATTTGCCAGCCAGCGTGCAGCACGCCATCTGAACGATGAGTTAAAAGGCGCGTGGGCTGCGCGCACGGTACAGATGAAAGCGCAGGTTAAACGCCAGGAAGAGGTGGCGAAATCACTCTTTTCTCGTCGCGCTCACAACATTGAACAAGCGCTCAAAATAGCCGAGCAACATAATATTTCTCGCACTTCAACCGATGTACCTGCGGATGAATTACCGGACTCTGAGCTGTTTTTGCTCGGACGTCCTATGCTGCAGGCGCGACTCGAAAACTTGCAGGCCGTTGGTCCAGAGTTCGATCTGGATTATTTCCAAAACAGAGCCATGCTCAATACGCTGAACGTCGGTCCTACTCTGGACCCACGTTTTCAGACCTATCGTTATTTGCGGACGCCGGAAGAACCGGTAAAACGTGATAGCCCGCGCCGTGCCTTCCTGATGATTATGTGGGGCATTGTCGGGGCCTTGATCGGTGCCGGTGTCGCGTTAACCCGTCGCCGCTCGATTTAGCAATACCGTTGCAGTGAGGGGCTGGGCCCTCGCTGCCAATCCGAAGAGAATCGATGTGAAAGTACTGACTGTATTTGGCACGCGACCGGAGGCCATCAAGATGGCACCTCTGGTTCATGCGCTGGCAAAAGATCCTGATTTTGAGGCGAAAGTTTGCGTCACAGCGCAGCATCGGGAGATGCTTGATCAGGTGTTGAACCTCTTTTCCATTGTGCCTGACTACGATCTCAATATTATGCAGCCCGGTCAGGGACTCACCGAAATTACCTGCCGAATCCTTGAAGGGTTAAAGCCGATTCTGGCTGAGTTTAAACCGGATGTCGTACTGGTACATGGTGATACGACAACGACCATTGCCACCAGTCTGGCCGCGTTTTATCAGCGTATTCCTGTCGGACATGTTGAGGCCGGGTTGCGAACCGGCGATCTCTATTCTCCGTGGCCGGAAGAGGCAAACCGCACGCTGACCGGGCGTCTGGCGATGTATCATTTTGCACCTACGGAAAACTCGCGGCAGAACTTGTTACGCGAAAACATTGCCGATAACCGCATTTTTGTCACCGGCAATACGGTGATTGATGCGTTGATCTGGGTTCGCGATCGCGTACTGGCGAGCGATGAACTGCGGGCCGAACTGGCCGAGCATTATCCTTTCCTGAGCGCGGATAAAAAGATGATCCTGGTGACCGGTCATCGTCGGGAAAGCTTTGGTCGCGGTTTTGAGCAAATCTGCCATGCGCTGGCAGAAATTGCAGCGGCGAATCAGGATGTGCAGATTGTCTACCCGGTGCACCTGAACCCTAACGTCAGCGAACCGGTTAATCGCATCCTGGGTCACGTTGACAATGTGATTTTGATCGAGCCGCAGGAGTACCTGCCGTTTGTCTGGCTGATGAACCACGCCTGGTTGATCCTGACCGATTCTGGCGGTATTCAGGAAGAAGCCCCATCACTGGGTAAGCCAGTGCTGGTGATGCGCGAAACGACGGAGCGCCCGGAGGCCATTACTGCAGGCACGGTGCGGCTGGTGGGGACAGATCCGCAGCGTATTGTGGAAGAAGTCACGCGTTTGCTGCATGACGAAGATGAATATCAGACCATGAGCCGAGCCCATAATCCGTATGGCGATGGGCAAGCGTGTGGTCGCATTTTAGACGCGTTAAAAAACAATCGGATATCGCTATGAGTTTTACGACCATTTCTGTCATTGGGCTGGGTTATATCGGGCTGCCAACCGCAGCTGCTTTTGCTTCCCGTCAAAAACACGTGATTGGCGTAGATGTTAATCAGCATGCGGTGGACACCATTAACCGTGGTGAGATCCATATCGTTGAACCCGACCTCGGTGCGGTGGTGAAAACAGCTGTAGAAGAGGGGTATCTTCGGGCGACCACCAAACCCACGGAAGCGGATGCGTATTTAATCGCTGTGCCTACCCCGTTCAAAGGGGAGCATGAACCCGATATGGTGTACGTCGAAGCGGCGGCGAAGTCAGTGGCACCGGTGCTTAAAAAAGGTGCGCTGGTGATCCTCGAGTCAACGTCACCCGTCGGGGCGACCGAGCAGATGGCCGCATGGCTTGCCGAAATTCGGCCTGATCTGACGTTCCCGCAACAGGCTGGGGAACAGGCAGACGTCAATATTGCCTATTGTCCAGAGCGCGTGCTGCCGGGCCAGGTGATGGTCGAGCTGATTAAAAACGATCGTGTGATTGGCGGGATGACGCCCGTCTGTTCCGCGCGCGCCAGCGAGCTGTACAACATCTTCCTTGAAGGTGAATGTGTGGTGACTAACGCCCGCACAGCGGAAATGTGTAAACTTACTGAAAATAGCTTCCGCGACGTGAATATCGCCTTTGCCAATGAACTGTCGCTGATTTGCGCCGAACAGGAGATTAACGTCTGGGAACTGATTCGCCTGGCGAACCGACACCCGCGCGTCAATATACTGCAACCTGGTCCCGGCGTTGGCGGTCACTGTATTGCAGTCGATCCATGGTTTATTGTGGCGCAGAACCCGCAGCAGGCGAAATTGATCCGCACCGCCCGTGAAGTCAATGATGGCAAACCTCACTGGGTTGTTGATCGGGTAAAAGCCGCCGTAGCGGATTGTCTGACGAAGACGAACAAACGCGCCAGCGAGGTGAAAATTGCCTGTTTTGGCCTGGCATTTAAACCGAATATTGACGATTTACGTGAAAGCCCGGCGATGGGTATCGCGCTGAGTATCGCCCAGTGGCACGGCGGTGAAACGCTGGTGGTGGAACCGAATGTTCATCAACTGCCAAAAAAACTGGATGGCCTGTGTACGTTGGCGAAACTGGACGACGCACTGGCAAGCGCTGATGTGCTGGTGATGCTGGTCGACCATAATGAATTTAAAGCGATTAAAGGCGATGCGGTACACCAGCAGTACGTGGTTGATACCAAAGGAGTCTGGCGATAATGAAACGAATTCTGGTCACCGGTGGCGCCGGATTTATCGGCTCCGCGGTTGTACGGCATATCATTAACGAGACGCAGGATGCTGTGGTGGTGGTCGATAAACTGACCTATGCCGGCAACCTGATGTCGCTAACGCCAGTCGCACAGAATGACCGTTTTGCCTTTGAGAAAGTTGATATCTGCGATCGGGCTGCGCTTGACGCTGTCTTTCAACAGTATCAGCCAGACTGCGTCATGCACCTGGCGGCGGAAAGCCACGTTGATCGTTCCATTGATGGTCCGGCTGCATTTATCGAAACCAATATTGTGGGTACCTACACCCTGCTGGAAGCGGCGCGTGCTTACTGGAACGTATTAACCGATGAGAAAAAATCGGCGTTTCGTTTCCATCATATTTCGACCGATGAAGTGTATGGCGATCTCCATTCTACGGATGATTTTTTCACTGAAACCACGCCGTATGCACCAAGTAGCCCTTATTCCGCATCGAAAGCCAGTAGCGACCATCTGGTCCGTGCCTGGCTACGTACGTACGGTTTACCTACGCTGATTACCAACTGCTCCAACAACTACGGCCCGTACCACTTCCCGGAAAAGCTGATCCCACTGACGATTCTTAACGCGTTGGCGGGCAAACCGCTGCCGGTATACGGCAACGGGCAGCAGATCCGCGACTGGCTGTACGTGGAGGATCATGCCCGCGCGTTGTATTGCGTAGCGACCACCGGGGCCGTGGGGGAAACATATAACATCGGCGGGCACAACGAGCGTAAGAATCTGGACGTAGTCGAGACGATTTGCTGTCTGCTGGAAGAACTGGCCCCCAACAAGCCACAGGGCCTTGCGCTGTACCGCTCACTGATCACCTTTGTTGACGATCGTCCTGGCCACGATCAACGTTACGCCATTGATGCGTCGAAGATTGCACGTGAACTTGGCTGGATGCCGCAGGAAACGTTTGAGAGCGGCATGCGCAAAACCGTGCAATGGTATCTGGCGAATGAGGCGTGGTGGAAGCCCGTGCAGGACGGCAGCTACCAGGGTGAACGTTTAGGTCTGAAGGGTTAATTTCCGGAGGAGGTACGCATGAAAGGTATCATTTTGGCGGGAGGGTCGGGTTCTCGCCTGTACCCCATTACGCGTGGCGTATCGAAACAGCTATTACCGATTTACGACAAGCCGATGATTTACTACCCGCTATCGGTGCTGATGTTGGCGGGGATCCGTGAAATCCTGATTATCACCACGCCGGAAGATAAAGGCTATTTCCAGCGTTTGCTGGGCGATGGCTCTGAGTTTGGCATTGAGTTGCATTATGCCGAGCAGCCCAGCCCGGACGGACTGGCGCAGGCGTTTATCATCGGGGAAACGTTCCTTAACGGTGAGCCTTCCTGTCTGGTTTTAGGTGACAACATCTTCTTTGGACAGGGATTTAGTCCAAAACTGCGCCACGTTGCTGCCCGAACGGAAGGGGCGACGGTATTTGGCTATCAGGTTATGGATCCTGAGCGTTTCGGCGTGGTGGAATTTGACGACAATTTCCGCGCCGTCTCGCTGGAAGAGAAGCCGAAAGAACCGAAATCTAACTGGGCGGTGACGGGACTCTATTTCTACGACAGTAAGGTGGTGGAGTACGCAAAACGCGTGAAGCCTTCCGAGCGTGGAGAGCTGGAGATTACCTCCATCAACCAGATGTATCTTGACGCGGGTAACCTGACGGTGGAACTGCTCGGCCGTGGTTTTGCCTGGCTGGATACCGGTACGCATGACAGCCTGATTGAAGCGAGTATGTTCGTACAGACGGTTGAGAAACGTCAGGGCTTTAAAATTGCCTGCCTGGAAGAAATCGCCTGGCGCAACGGCTGGCTGGATGATGAAGGCGTGAAGCGTGCCGCCAGTTCTCTGGCTAAAACCGGTTATGGTCAATATCTGCTGGAGCTACTCCGTGCTCGTCCGCGCCAGTATTGAGCCGCTGAATTGGGAGAGTACGTTCTTTGGCGTGAAGAGCGCCATTGTGCGTGTTGACCCGCATGCGCCGGTTCTGACTGCGGATTCGTTGCAGCCCTGGGAGCGGGTACAGGCGAAAATTCCTGCGGCGAACGCCCAGGAGTTAGATGCATTGCAGCAGCTGGGTTTCTCGCTGGTCGAAGGGGAAGTGGATTTAGCGCTGTCGGTCACGGGCGTTTATGACAATCCCAGCGCGCAGGTCGCACAAACTGCAGATATCCAGGCGTTACGCCAGTTGGCGGGGCAGGCGTTCGCGCAAAGCCGTTTTCGTGCGCCGTGGTATGCGCCAGATGCCAGCGCGCGTTTCTACGCGCAGTGGATTGAAAATGCCGTACTGGGCACGTTCGACCATCAGTGTCTCGTTTTTCGCACACAGGCTGGCGATATTCGTGGCTATGTCTCACTGCGTGAACTGAATGAGACCGACGCGCGTATTGGCCTACTGGCTGGTCGCGGTGCGGGCGCAGAACTGATGCAGGCTGCGCTGTGCTGGGCGCAGGCTCGCGGTAAAACAACATTGCGCGTGGCGACCCAGATGGGCAATATCGCCGCGCTTAAACGTTACATACAGAGCGGTGCCAATGTAGAAAGCACCGCGTACTGGTTATACAGGTGACAACATGATCCCATTTAACGCACCGCCGGTGGTGGGCACCGAGCTTGAATACATGCAGTCTGCGATGAGCAGCGGAAAACTGTGCGGTGACGGCGGTTTTACCCGTCGTTGCCAGCAGTGGCTGGAGCAACATTTTGGCAGCGCGAAAGTGCTGCTGACACCCTCCTGTACCGCCTCGCTTGAGATGGCGGCATTGCTGCTTGATATCCAGGCTGGCGATGAAGTGATCATGCCGAGCTACACCTTTGTCTCCACCGCCAACGCCTTCGTGCTGCGTGGGGCCAAAGTCGTCTTTGTCGATATCCGCCCGGATACCATGAACATTGACGAAACGCTGATTGAAGCGGCGATCACCGACAAAACCCGCGCTATCGTGCCGGTGCATTACGCGGGCGTTGCCTGCGAAATGGACACCATTATGGCACTGGCGGCTAAGTACAACCTGTTCGTGGTGGAAGATGCCGCTCAGGGCGTGATGTCGACCTACAAAGGCCGCGCGCTGGGAACAATTGGTCATATTGGCTGCTTTAGCTTCCACGAAACCAAAAATTACACCGCGGGTGGCGAAGGTGGAGCCACGCTGATTAATGATAAAAAATTAATCGAACGTGCTGAGATCATCCGCGAAAAAGGGACCAACCGTAGCCAGTTTTTCCGTGGCCAAGTGGATAAATACACCTGGCGAGATATTGGTTCCAGCTATTTGATGTCCGATCTGCAGGCCGCCTATCTGTGGGCACAACTGGAAGCGGCGGATCGTATCAACCAGCAGCGTCTGGCGCTGTGGCAGAATTATTATGATGCGCTGGAACCGCTGGCACGCGCCGGGCGTATTGAACTGCCTTCCATCCCGCAGGATTGCGTGCAAAATGCCCATATGTTTTATATCAAGCTGCGCGATATCGACGATCGCAGTGCGCTGATCAACTTCCTGAAAGAAGCCGAAATCATGGCGGTATTCCATTATATCCCGCTGCACGATTGCCCGGCTGGCGATAAATTTGGTGAGTTTGCCGGAGTTGATCGTTACACCACTCAGGAGAGCGAACGTCTGCTGCGCCTGCCGCTGTTTTACAATCTGTCGCCGGTCAACCAGCGCACAGTGATTACGACCTTACTGAACTACTTCGCCTGATATGTCGCTTGCTAAAGCGTCCCTGTGGACGGCAGCCAGTACGCTGGTAAAAATTGGTGCGGGCCTTCTGGTGGTGAAACTGCTGGCGGTTTCATTTGGCCCGGCCGGTGTGGGGCAGGCGGGTAACTTCCGCCAGATGGTTACTGTGCTCGGTGTACTGGCGGGGGCCGGAATATTCAACGGCGTCACGAAGTACGTCGCACAGCATCATGACGATCCGGCGCAGTTACGCCGTGTGGTCGGTACCTCTTCGGCGATGGTGCTGGGATTCTCCACGCTGATGGCCGCCCTTTTTCTGCTGGCAGCAGCGCCGATCAGCCAGGGTTTATTTGGTCATACGCATTATCAAGGGTTAGTGCGGCTGGTTGCACTGGTACAGATGGGCATAGCCTGGGCGAACCTGCTGCTGGCGTTGATGAAAGGTTTTCGCGATGCTGCCGGCAATGCGCTATCGCTGATTGTCGGTAGCCTGGTGGGCGTGGTGGCCTATTATGGTTGCTATCGTCTCGGGGGTTACGAAGGTGCGTTGTTAGGGCTGGCGCTGGTGCCTGCGCTGGTAGTGATCCCCGCTGCTGCGATGTTGATTAAGCGTGGAACTATCCCACTGCGCTACCTGAAACCCTGCTGGGATAACGGTCTGGCCGGGCAGTTAAGCAAGTTCACGCTGATGGCGTTGGTCACCTCCGTGACGCTGCCGGTGGCGTACGTAATGATGCGAAACCTGCTGGCAGCCCATTACAGCTGGGATGACGTGGGGATCTGGCAGGGGGTGAGCAGTATTTCCGATGCGTATCTGCAATTTATCACCGCCTCATTCAGCGTTTACTTGCTGCCGACGCTGTCGCGCTTAACTGAAAAGCATGACATTTCGCGCGAGGTCGTAAAGTCGCTGAAGTTTGTGCTACCGGCGGTTGCTGCCGCGAGTTTCACCGTCTGGCTGCTGCGTGACTTTGCTATCTGGCTGCTGTTTTCGGCTAAATTTACCGCGATGCGCGATCTGTTTGCCTGGCAGTTGGTGGGCGATGTCCTGAAAGTAGGGGCTTACGTTTTTGGCTATTTGGTGATCGCGAAAGCGTCGCTACGGTTTTATATTTTGGCTGAAATTAGCCAGTTCACGTTATTGACGGCATTTGCCCACTGGCTGATCCCTGCGCATGGCGCTCTGGGAGCAGCCCAGGCATATATGGCAACCTATGTGGTCTATTTTTCTCTCTGTTGCGGCGTATTTTTACTCTGGCGTAGGCGGGCATGACAGTACTGATTCACGTTCTGGGATCGGATATCCCTCACCATAACCAAACCGTATTGCGGTTTTTCAACGACTCGCTGGCTGCGACGAGCGAGCACGCGCGCGTGTTTATGGTTGCCGGGCAGGATGCGGGATTCAGCGAAAGTTGCCCGGCGTTATCGCTGAGTTTCTATAGCGGGAAAAAGGCGATGGCAGAGGCGGTTATTAAGAAAGCGAAAGCGGATCGTCAACAGCGTTTCTTCTTTCACGGTCAGTTCAATACCAGCTTATGGCTGGCACTGCTGAGTGGGGGAATTAAACCCGAGCAGTTTTACTGGCACATCTGGGGCGCCGATCTGTATGAAGTCTCCAGTGGACTGAAATTCCACCTGTTTTATCCGCTTCGTCGGCTGGCGCAAAACCGCGTGGGCTGCGTGTTTGCCACGCGGGGTGATTTGCGCTATTTCGCTGGGCTGCATCCGCGCGTGCGCGGTGAGCTGCTGTATTTCCCGACGCGCATGGATCCATCGCTCAATACGATGAGCGACGGGCGTGAACGCAGCGGGAAAATGACCATTCTGGTGGGAAACTCCGGCGACCGCAGCAATGAACATATTGCCGCGCTGCGCGCCGTGCATCAGCAGTTTGGCGATACGGTGAACGTGATTGTGCCCATGGGTTACCCTGCCAATAATGCGGCGTATATCGATGACGTTCGTCAGGCTGGACTGGCATTATTTCGTGCGGAAAACCTGCACATTCTCAGCGAAAAGCTGGAATTTGAGGCTTATCTGGCGTTACTGCGTCAGTGCGATTTGGGCTACTTTATTTTTGCTCGTCAGCAGGGGATCGGCACCTTGTGTCTGTTGATCCAGGCCGGTATTCCGTGTGTGCTTAACCGCGAAAACCCCTTCTGGCAGGATATGGCAGAGCAAAACTTGCCGGTATTGTTTACCACCGATGAACTCAATGAAGGTATTGTGCGCGAAGCGCAGCGTCAGCTGGCCTCGGTCGATAAGAGCGCCATTACCTTCTTTAGCCCGAATTACCTACAGCCGTGGCATAACGCGCTGAAAATTGCTTCCGGAGAAACGGTATGAGCCTGATGCAATTCAGCGGTCTGCTGGTGGTGTGGCTGCTCTCCACACTGTTTATCGCCACGTTGACCTGGTTTGAGTTCCGACGGGTACGCTTTAACTTCAATGTGTTCTTCTCATTGCTGTTTTTATTGACGTTTTTCTTTGGCTTTCCGCTGACCAGCGTGCTGGTATTCCGCTTCGACGTGGCGGTGGCCCCGCCGGAAATTCTGCTGCAGGCGCTGCTGTCAGCCGCCTGTTTCTATGCTGTCTATTACGTGACCTATAAAACCCGTTTACGCAGGCGAACGGCGGAAAGACCGCGTAAGCCACTGTTTACTATCAACCGCGTTGAGGCTCATCTGACGTGGATAATATTGATGGCGATTGCGCTAGTGAGCGTGGGCATATTCTTTATGCACAACGGCTTCCTGCTGTTCAGACTGCAGTCCTACAGCCAGATCTTCTCCAGTGAAGTTTCCGGTGTGGCGTTGAAGCGCTTCTTCTACTTCTTCATCCCAGCGATGCTGGTGGTATACTTCCTGCGTCAGGACAGCAAAGCGTGGCTGTTTTTTCTGGTAAGCACCGTCGCGTTTGGCTTGCTGACCTATATGATTGTCGGCGGCACGCGCGCCAATATCATCATCGCCTTTGCCATCTTCCTGTTTATCGGCATTATTCGCGGCTGGATTTCGCTGTGGATGCTGGCGGCCGCTGGCGTGCTGGGCATTGTGGGGATGTTCTGGTTGGCGCTGAAGCGCTACGGCATGAACGTCAGCGGAGACGAAGCGTTCTATACTTTCCTGTATCTGACGCGCGACACCTTCTCGCCGTGGGAAAACCTGGCATTGTTGCTGCAGAATTACCACAATATTGAGTTCCAGGGTCTGGCGCCGATCGTGCGTGACTTCTATGTGTTTATCCCCAGTTGGCTGTGGCCTGGGCGACCGAGCATCGTACTCAATTCGGCGAACTACTTTACCTGGGAAGTGTTGAACAACCACTCGGGGCTGGCTATCTCGCCAACATTAATTGGCTCGCTGGTGGTGATGGGCGGGGCGTTGTTTATCCCGTTAGGCGCGATTGTGGTTGGACTTATCATCAAATGGTTCGACTGGCTGTACGAGTTAGGTAACCGGGAAACAAACCGCTACAAGTCGGCGATTTTGCACAGTTTCTGTTTCGGTGCCATTTTCAATATGATCGTGTTAGCACGTGAAGGACTGGATTCGTTTGTCTCGCGAGTGGTCTTTTTCCTCGTGATTTTTGGTGTCTGTTTGCTGGTGGCAAAACTGTTGTTCTGGCTGTTTGACAGTGCCGGACTGATTCATAAACGCATAAAATCGCTGCCCCGGACACAGGTTGAAGGATAGTAATGACTGATAACACCACTGCGCCGTTGTATACACTGCGCGGATTACAACTGATTGGCTGGCGCGATATGCAGCATGCGCTGAATTACCTGTTTGCAGAAGGGCATCTTAGGCAGGGGACGCTGGTGGCGATCAATGCTGAGAAGTTGCTGACAGCGGAAGATAACCCTGAGGTACGCGCGCTGATCGATGCCGCTGAGTTCAAATACGCCGATGGGATCAGCGTCGTGCGTTCCGTGCGAAAAAAATTTCCACAGGCCCAGGTTTCACGTGTGGCCGGTGCCGATCTGTGGGAGGCCTTAATGGCACGAGCAGGCCGGGAAGGAACGCCGGTCTTCCTGATTGGCGGCAAGCCGGAGGTGCTGGCGCAGACGGAAGCAAAACTGCGTACACAATGGAACGTGAACATTGTGGGCAGCCAGGACGGCTATTTTACGCCGCAGCAGCGTCAGGCGCTGTTCGAGCGGATTCACGCCAGCGGTGCGCAGATTGTTACCGTAGCGATGGGGTCACCGAAACAAGAAATCTTTATGCGTGATTGCCGCCAGGTTCATCCCGATGCGCTGTATATGGGCGTGGGTGGCACCTACGACGTCTTTACCGGCCATGTAAAGCGTGCGCCTAAAGTCTGGCAAAACCTCGGGCTGGAGTGGCTGTACCGCTTGCTGTCGCAGCCGAGCCGTATCACGCGTCAACTTCGCTTATTACGTTATCTGCGCTGGCACTATACCGGCAATCTCTGATCTCCTCCCTTCTTTGGTATGTAGCGCATTCTGCTGAGCGCGCTACTTATTCACAACATAATCGCTGCTTTCTCAAACAATCTATTCATTTTTTGAATGCTTTAATTGCCATTTAAGTGATTTTAGGAAACCATTCGCAACAATCATGATAGTGCCGTGGTGTTTTGGGTGCCAACCGTCAAGCGGTCGGCGCCGTATGGCCTGTTATGGCAAAAAAACGATGTACCCATAACGATAACCGGTCATACCGGAAAGCATACAAACACAACAAGAGGATTTATGGCAGAAAGTAAACCTGAGCTACAGCGTGGGCTGGAGGCTCGTCATATCGAATTAATTGCCCTTGGGGGCACTATTGGCGTTGGATTGTTTATGGGCGCCGCCAGCACCCTCAAATGGGCGGGGCCATCAGTTCTGTTGGCCTATATTGTCGCCGGGCTGTTCGTCTTTTTCATTATGCGTTCCATGGGCGAGATGCTGTTTCTGGAGCCGGTTGCCGGTTCATTCGCGGTGTATGCCCACCGTTATATGAGCCCCTTCTTTGGTTATCTCACTGCCTGGTCGTACTGGTTTATGTGGATGGCGGTGGGGATCTCGGAAATTACCGCCATTGGCGTCTACGTGCAGTTCTGGTTCCCGGATATGGCACAGTGGATACCCGCGCTGATTGCAGTCGGGTTAGTGGCGTTGGCAAACCTGGCGGCGGTTCGGCTGTACGGTGAAATTGAGTTCTGGTTTGCGATGATCAAAGTGACCACCATCATTGTGATGATCGTCATTGGGGTCGGCGTTATCTTCTTTGGCTTTGGTAATGGCGGCCAGGCGATTGGTTTCGGCAACTTGACCGAGCACGGCGGCTTTTTTGCCGGTGGCTGGAAAGGCTTCCTGACCGCGTTATGTATCGTGGTGGCCTCCTACCAGGGGGTGGAGCTGATCGGCATCACGGCGGGTGAAGCCAAAAATCCGCAGGTCACATTGCGTAGCGCGGTAGGGAAAGTGCTGTGGCGTATCCTGATTTTCTACGTCGGCGCGATATTTGTGATCGTCACTATCTTCCCGTGGAATGAGATTGGCAGTAACGGCAGCCCGTTCGTTCTCACGTTTGCCAAAATTGGAATTACCGCTGCGGCCGGGATTATCAACTTCGTGGTCCTGACCGCCGCGCTGTCTGGCTGCAACAGCGGGATGTATAGCTGTGGTCGTATGCTGTACGCGCTGGCGAAGAACCGTCAACTACCTGCCGTTGTTGGAAAAGTCTCTCGTCATGGCGTGCCGGTTGCTGGCGTAGCGATTTCTATCGCTATCTTGCTGATTGGCTCATGCCTGAATTACGTTATTCCGAATCCGCAGCGTGTCTTTGTGTATGTCTATAGCGCCAGTGTGTTGCCGGGGATGGTACCGTGGTTTGTTATCCTGATTAGCCAACTGCGTTTTCGTCAGGCACACAAAGAGGCGATTGCCAGCCATCCTTTCCGCTCCATTCTGTTCCCGTGGGCGAATTATTTGACGATGGCGTTCCTGATTTGCGTATTGATCGGCATGTATTTTAATGAAGATACCCGAATGTCGCTGTTTGTGGGTATGGGCTTCATACTGGCTGTGACGCTCATTTATAAGGTTTTTGGTCTGAATCGGCATGGGGAAAGCCAAAAACTGGAGGAATAAGCGACAAAACGCACATTCCGTGACCAAACGGTAATTTATTTTAAAAAAGCACTAGACAGCAGACCGAGACCTCCGTAATATCCAGCCCCGCAACGGCGCTAAGCGCCCGTAGCTCAGCTGGATAGAGCGCTGCCCTCCGGAGGCAGAGGTCTCAGGTTCGAATCCTGTCGGGCGCACCATTTAGTAGGGTGCCAGAGCTGCGGTGGTTTTAATACCGCGTAAAAGATTTGCAGTGGTGGCTATAGCTCAGTTGGTAGAGCCCTGGATTGTGATTCCAGTTGTCGTGGGTTCGAATCCCATTAGCCACCCCATTAATTTAAAGTTGTGAAATGCGAAGGTGGCGGAATTGGTAGACGCGCTAGCTTCAGGTGTTAGTGTCCTTAGGATGTGGGGGTTCGAGTCCCCCCCCTCGCACCACGACTTAAAGAATTGAACTAAAAATTCAAAAAGCAGTAAAACGGCGAGTAGCGCAGCTTGGTAGCGCAACTGGTTTGGGACCAGTGGGTCGGAGGTTCGAATCCTCTCTCGCCGACCAATTTTGAACCCCGCTTCGGCGGGGTTTTTTGTTTTCTGATTTTCTCTTCTTTCAGGCACTTACACAAAGAAAGACCTGTGTGATATCGCTGCCATGTCCCGAATTACCTGATGTCTTAAAAAGTCCGAATAACTAGTTTTTGCAGTGCAATCATGGCATGCCTTGTGCAATAATATGCGTGTAGATGCTCATTCCATCTCTTATGTTCGCCATCTGGCCTCATAAACTCAGGAATGACGCAGAGCCGTTTCCGGTGCTTATCGTCCACTGACAGATGTCGCGTTAGCCTCATCAAACACCATGGACATAACGTTGAGTGAAGCACCCATTTATGTTGTCATACAGACCTGTTTAACGCCTGCTCCAAAAGAGCGGGCGTTTTTTTATGCATATACACGTCATCCTTCAAGCTGCCTCTTTGTTGGCTACGCCTGGGTTATTCGGCCCATCCTTGGGCCTCACCCCTACGGGGCCGCCGCAAACAGCGTTCAAATCTGTTCCTGACAGATTTGTCACCCCAGTCACTTACTTATGTAAGCGCTTGTGGATTCCCAGACTTGCCGCCTTGATGCATCTTGAATGATTTTGTGTATACGATTGCCCGGTAAGCGAAGTGTCACCGGGCAAGAGGGAATCACTGCGAAGGATTGTTGTTCTGTAGCGTCAGCATCAGGCCATCACGACGCATCGTGGCGGCTTCTTCTGGTTGATGCAGTCTGTCCAGCGCGTCGGCCAGCCAGGCGTAGTCGTAGGCATCCGGACGCTGTTTAAGGGCCGCACGGAAGGCGATCGTTGCCTCCTGCCATTCACCGTGCTTCATCAACGACTGACCAAGCGTACTCCACAGAAGCGGGCGATCGCCCACGGCTTTAATCTGCTGGCGCAGCACTTTTTCTATCTGCTCAGGGTTGTTGGTTTTCAGACGCGGGATAGGCAGTACCAGGCGGTCGTCATACTGGCGTTTCAGACCCTCAATGATGATTTGCTGTGCCGTATCATGATCGTCGCACTCAATCAGATGCTCAGCCATGGCGACCTGCAGGGCAACCTGATGACGGGTTTTACGGTTCTGGTTTTTCCACCATGCGCGTAGACCCTCACTACCCTGATCGGCGCGAACCTGATCCATCAGGCCCACCCAGGCTTGTTGTTCCAGCATGGCACGGTGTTCTTCATCACCCACGCGTGCTTTGGCCATAGAAGGAATGATATCCAGTAAGGAACTCCATGCACCGGTGCGAATGTAAGCCTGCTCAGCCAGACGCAGAACTTCCGGGTGACGCGGCGTCACTTCCAGCAGCTTGTCGACGCTGTGGCGCGCGGCGTGGTCCTCATTGCGGGCCAACTGTAGGCGAACACGGGTGATGTCCACCGGGATTGTATCGTTCCCGGCCAGTTCAGCTGCACGTTCAAGGTGCTGATTAGCGCGAGCTTCATCACCACGCTGCTGAGCCGCTTCTGCTGCCAGAAGATAATTGACTACCGGCTGTTCCGCGTGATCGGCATTTTTCGACATCAGTTTTTCAACCTGCTGATAGTCGCCTTCTGCCAGCTTGAGCAGAGCCTGCTCGGTCTGCTTACGTGCACGGCGGCGCTTGCGACCCACAAACCAGCCGCGCGTATGCGCACCGGTGCGGAAAATACGGCGCAGCAGCCATTCAATCGCAAACAGAATGACCATGGCGACGATCAGGATGATCACCAGACCCGTCACGCTGGTTTCAATGTTGTAGTTGTCTGTTTGGATCAGCACGTATCCCTGATGACCGGCGATCATTGGGCCGACGACGATCCCGGCGATCAGCAGCACAAAGAGCAATAATACTTTTAGCATCATTATTCTCCCTGCGGCGCGGTTGCCGGCGTGTCAGCCTGAGGTGCAGGTGCAGGTGCAGGTGCAGGTGCAGGTGCAGCCTCGGCTGGAGAGGTTGTTGGCTGTGCCAGTAAATTACGCACGCGGGTTTGCATGAGCTTCTCGAGAATGGTCTGGCTCTGCAACGTGTCCGGCACGTTCATACTGATGCTTTGCTGGCTCAGCTGATCCACTTCATCAAGAAACGCTTTGGTGGTTGCATCGTCGGTGTCGTAATAGGCGCGTACCCAGGTGGAGACATTCTCCAGCGCCTGGCGATAGGTTTCTTCCTGATGACGTGGCACGGCTTGTGCGGCGACTAACAGGCGAGAACGGATATTTTCACGCAGGTAAACGTCCTGATTTGGTGCCAGTAGCGGAACGGCAGTTTCATCGCGACGGCGAATGGTAATAAAGCTGTCCATAAAGTTCTGCCAGCTTTTTTGCAGATTGACGCGCCATTCGCTAATAGAGCTGGAAAGCTCACTGCTGTCGGAATCCATCGGTGAATCGTCGGTGTTGTTGTCCGCCAGGCGTAGGTTATCAATCTGGTTGGAGAGCTGATTTACCTTGAGGATAATGCCGTCGTAGTCGACCTGTGAAACCGCAGACAGGCTGGCGATATCATCGGTGATGGCGCGACGGGCGGTAATCAAACTGGGATCGTTCATGTCTGCCAGGCTGGCATCGGCGCTTTTCAGCAGCGCTGCCGCAGACGTAACGTCCTGATCGCTCCATAATTTACGTCCGGCCAGTTTCACCAGGAAATCAGCCTGTGCCAGCAGCCAGGTTTTTGCATCACTGCCGGAGATGGTGGCGACCTTCTGCTGGACTTCATCAAGCTGTTTGACCAGCGCGGCCTGCTGTCGACTGGCTTCATCCAGCTGTGTGGCCTGCTGTTTAATAATGCCTTCCAGCTCGCTCTTCTGACTTTCCTGCGCTTTTTGTAGCGCGATGAGCTGAGTCGCCAGCGCATCGCTGGTTGCTGTTTGCGTTGTTGCCTGCTGTTTCGCCCAGCCATACAGACCCACGCCCGCCGCCAGTGCAATCGCAATTGCCACTGCGCTCAGGATCAGTGCGGTGTTGTTGTGGTTCTTTTTTTCTGCTTTGACTGGCTGTGGCGTTGTTTCCACGGCCTTCCTGGTCTCTTCAACCACGGCGGAGGATTTTTCTTGTTCCGTCATTATGGCATCCCATTATGAGAGTTATTGTAATGCGCGCAGTAGCGCATCGTTGTCGGCGTTATCAGCGACCTTAATATCTTGCCAGCCCAGTTCCCGGGCGAGGTGCGCCAGACGCTCACTGACGACCAGCAGCCGACAGCGTAGTAACCAGTGCTCACGATACCACTGCGGAATAAGAGACCAGAGCTGTTGCAGCATCTCTCCGCTGGTGACAACCACCGTCGTCACACCGCGTGAATGCCAGCGCATCGCCTCTTCTGCACCATCGTAATGTTTTGCACTGCGTTGATAACATTCACAAAAATCAACATCTGCACCACGAGCTGTTAAGGTTTCGCCTATCAGCTCACGACCGCCGTTGCCGCGTAAAATAAGCGCGCGTTTTCCCGCAATATTTTGTAATTCAGGTAATTGTAGCAAGACTTCGCTGATTTCCCGATCCAGCGGATAGTGAATATTGCATCCGCTCACGGTATGCAATGCCAGCGCTGTTGTGCGACCGATAGCAAAATAGCGCGGGAGAGTGGGCCAGTTTGCCCCCTGCTGCGAAAGCTCGGCATCGGCAAAGTTGACGGCATGCTGCGAGAGAGCAAAGACCAGATCGTTTTCCGTGAGCGCCGACAGTCGGGAGGCTAGCGTTGCCAGTTCCCGACCGGGCGAAAACTCGATAAGCGGAAAACTCCAGGCCACCTGCCCCAGTGTGCGCAGACGGCTCACTAACTCTTCCCCTGCGGGAGACGGGCGGGTGACCAGAATACTCATGCCGGTGCTTCTCCGTTATAAACGTCAGCCAGAATGGTGCGCGCACCGTTCTCTAACAGTTCTTCCGCCAGGGAAATGCCCATTTGTTCGGCATCCTGCGGTGCACCACGACGCTCTCCACACACCATCTGCGACCCGTCAGGTGCACCGACCAGCGCTCGTAGCCAAATCTCACCGTTGATGAGTTCTGCATAGCTGCCAATAGGCACCTGACAGCCCCCTTCCAGGCGGGTGTTCATGGCGCGTTCCGCTTTGACGCGCAGGGCGGTTTCTTCATGGTTGAGCGGGGCCAGCAGCGCCTGGGTACGTAGATCGTCAAGTCGACATTCTATGCCCACAGCACCTTGCCCGACAGCTGGCAGAGAGACCTCTGGCGGCAGCGCGGTCCGGACGCGTGACTCAAGCCCTAAACGCTTTAGCCCGGCGACGGCAAGAATAATGGCGTCATAGTCGCCGTTATCCAGTTTGCTCAGGCGTGTGCCCACGTTGCCACGCAATGAGCGGATAACAAGGTCCGGGCGCTGCTTCGCCAATTGGCACTGGCGACGTAGGCTCGACGTCCCAACGATGCTGCCTTCCGGGAGGTCATCCAGTGAGTTAAATTTATTTGAGACAAACGCATCGCGCGGATCTTCGCGTTCACAGATAGTGACCAGCCCAAGCCCTTCAGGGAACTCGACCGGCACATCCTTCATGGAATGCACGGCGATATCGGCGCGTTTTTCTAACAGCGCGACTTCCAGCTCTTTGACAAATAAACCTTTCCCCCCGACTTTCGCCAGCGGGGTATCCAGGATCACGTCGCCACGGGTCACCATAGGGACCAGTTCAACGACCAGACCGGGGTGATTTGCCATTAAAGCGTCTTTGACATAATGTGCCTGCCAGAGCGCAAGGGGGCTTTGGCGTGTGGCAATTCTCAAAACATTGTCTAACATGCTTGTTACCGTCATTATCAATCATTAACCATCCTAACATCCTTATCAAAGGGATGTCAGCGTTACGCTCAAACGTAGTGAGACGAAAAGGCGCTGCATCATCACTGGCAGTGATTAATGACGAGATACCTCCCGACCGTATGAAGGAATTTACACGCAACGAACGGTGCTACACTTGTATGTAGCGCATCTTTCTTTACGGTCAATGAGCAAGGTGTTAAATTGATCACGTTTTAGACCATTTTTTCGGCTGTACTCCCTAAAAAAAGTGCGGAGAAAAAAAGGTAACGGTTATTTTTGACATACGGTTTATCCGAATTGCTGAAGAGTGTTGGTAAGCGCATGCGCTGCAGCAGTCGACACCATGACGGATAGCAAAATCAGGCGATACGTCTTGTACCTCTATATTGAGACTCTGAAACAGAGACTGGATGCCATAAATCAACTGCGTGTCGATCGCGCGCTTGCTGCCATGGGCCCTGCTTTCCAGCAGGTATACAGTCTGCTGCCGACATTATTGCACTACCACCATCCGCTGATGCCGGGTTACCTCGATGGTAACGTTCCCAAAGGCATATGCTTTTACACGCCTGATGAAACCCAACGTCACTACCTGAATGAGCTGGAGCTGTACCGCGGCATGTCGCCGCAGGACCCCCCGAAGGGTGAGCTGCCGATTACCGGCGTTTACTCGATGGGCAGCACCTCTTCAGTCGGGCAAAGCTGTTCCTCTGACCTGGATATCTGGGTCTGCCATCAATCCTGGCTGGATAGCGAAGAGCGCCAGTTGCTGCAGCGTAAATGCAGCCTGCTGGAAAGCTGGGCCGCCTCGCTGGGCGTGGAAGTCAGTTTCTTCCTGATTGATGAAAACCGTTTCCGTCACAATGAAAGCGGCAGTCTGGGTGGTGAAGACTGTGGCTCAACGCAGCACATCCTGTTGCTTGATGAATTTTATCGCACCGCCGTGCGCCTCGCGGGCAAACGTATTCTATGGAATATGGTGCCGGGCGACGAAGAAGAGCATTACGACGATTACGTTATGACGCTCTACGCACAGGGGGTGTTAACGCCAAACGAATGGCTGGATCTGGGTGGGCTCAGCTCGCTTTCCGCCGAAGAGTACTTTGGCGCCAGCCTTTGGCAGTTGTACAAGAGTATCGACTCCCCGTACAAAGCGGTGCTAAAAACGCTGCTGTTGGAAGCGTATTCCTGGGAATACCCCAATCCACGCCTGTTGGCGAAAGACATTAAACAGCGCCTGCACGACGGCGAGATCGTCTCTTTTGGTCTCGATCCGTACTGCATGATGCTGGAGCGCGTGACCGAGTACCTCACGGCAATCGAAGATCCGACGCGCCTCGATTTAGTTCGTCGATGTTTCTACTTAAAAGTGTGCGAGAAACTGAGCCGCGAGCGCGCCTGCGTGGGCTGGCGTCGTGAAGTGCTAAGTCAGTTAGTGAAAGAGTGGGGCTGGGACGACGCCCGTCTGACCATGCTGGATAACCGCGCCAACTGGAAGATTGACCAGGTTCGTGAAGCGCACAACGAACTGCTCGATGCGATGATGCAGAGCTACCGTAACCTGATCCGCTTCGCGCGTCGTAACAACCTCAGCGTCAGCGCCAGCCCGCAGGACATTGGCGTGCTGACCCGTAAGCTTTACGCTGCGTTTGAGGCCCTGCCGGGCAAAGTGACGCTGGTGAACCCGCAGATCTCACCGGACCTCTCGGAACCGTATCTGACCTTTATCCATGTGCCGCCGGGTCGTGCTAACCGTTCAGGTTGGTATCTCTACAACCGTGCGCCCAACATGGATTCGATCATCAGCCATCAGCCGCTGGAATATAACCGCTACCTGAACAAACTGGTGGCGTGGGCGTGGTTTAACGGTCTGCTGACATCACGTACGCATTTGTTTATTAAGGGCAACGGCATTGTCGATCTGCCGAAGCTGCAGGAGATGGTCGCTGACGTATCGCACCACTTCCCGCTGCGCTTGCCGGCACCTACGCCGAAAGCGCTGTACAGCCCGTGTGAGATTCGCCATCTGGCGATTATCGTCAACCTTGAATACGACCCGACGGCGGCATTCCGCAATCAGGTGGTGCATTTTGATTTCCGTAAGCTGGACGTCTTCAGCTTTGGCGAAGAACAAAATTGCCTGGTCGGTAGCGTAGACCTGCTGTACCGCAACTCGTGGAACGAAGTACGTACGCTGCACTTCAACGGCGAGCAGGCGATGATTGAAGCGTTAAAAACGATTCTCGGCAAAATGCATCAAGATGCGGCACCGCCGGACAGCGTCGAGGTCTTCTGTTATAGCCAGCATTTACGTGGCCTGATCCGTACACGCGTCCAGCAACTGGTGTCCGAGTGCATTGAGCTGCGCCTTTCCAGTACACGCCATGAAACCGGTCGCTTCAAAGCGCTGCGCGTTGCCGGGCAGACGTGGGGACTGTTCTTTGAGCGTTTGAATGTGTCGGTACAGAAACTGGAAAACGCCATTGAGTTCTACGGCGCAATTTCACACAACAAGCTGCACGGTCTTTCCGTTCAGGTTGAGACCAATCACGTGAAATTGCCGTCGGTAGTGGATGGTTTTGCCAGTGAAGGGATCATCCAGTTCTTTTTCGAAGAAACGGGTGATGAACAGGGCTTTAATATCTACATTCTGGACGAGAGTAATCGGGTCGAGGTGTATCACCATTGCGAAGGCAGCAAAGAAGAGCTGGTTCGCGATGTTAGCCGCTTCTACTCCTCGTCGCACGATCGCTTTACCTACGGCTCCAGCTTCATTAACTTTAATCTGCCGCAGTTCTATCAGATTGTGAAAACCGATGGTCGCGCGCAGGTTATCCCGTTCCGTACCCAGCCGATTAACCCGGTCCCGCCGGCTAATCAGGATAATGACACGCCGATGTTGCAGCAGTATTTTTCGTGATTATTGTGCCGGATGGCGGTGTAAACACCTTATCCGGCCTACAATTGACGCGAAACGGGTAGGCCGGATAAGCAAAGCGCATCCGGCACAAAACCTCAACGGAAGCTCACGGCTTCTCCCGCCTGTTGCGTTGCAGCCTGCTCCAGCAGATCCCAGAAGCGTTCACCGCTACGGTCGCAAATCCATTCGTCACCTTTCAAGTTAAAATGGTAGCCACCCTGTTTGGTCGCCAGCCACACCTGATGCAGCGGCTCCTGACGGTTAATAATAATCTTGCTGCCGTTTTCAAAGCTGATGGTCAGCACGCCGCCGTTGATCTCGCAGTCGATATCGCTGTCGCCGTCCCAGTCGTCCAGACGCTCTTCAATGGTCATCCACAGGGTGTCGGCAAGGCGGTGAAATTCACTGTCGTTCATTGGTGTTTTTCCGTTTTTTCATGATGGCGAGAGTATAACCTGAAAGAATTCACGTTGCAGTTTTAGCCAAACTCTTGCTTTTACGTCTTCTCCTGCGATGATAGAAAACAGAAAGTATGAACTTTACGGGCAATCCATAATGAAAAACGTGTTTCAGGCACTCGCTGTACTTCTTACTCTGTTCAGCCTGACGGGCTGTGGTCTGAAAGGTCCACTCTATTTCCCGCCAGCAGATAAAACCGCGCCGCCACCGACGAAGCCAGTTGAAACGCAATCGCAGTCCACAGTGCCCGATCGAAACGATCGAGCAACGGGAGATGGGCCTTCCCAGGTAAACTACTAAAGCGAAGTCTCTGTACCCGCGTGAACGGAGTGAACGATGCAATTCTCTAAAATGCATGGCCTTGGCAACGATTTTATGGTCGTCGACGCGGTAACGCAGAATGTCTTTTTTTCACCTGAGCTGATCCGCCGCCTGGCCGACAGGCATCTTGGTGTGGGATTTGATCAGCTGCTGGTGGTTGAGCCTCCGTATGATCCGGAGCTGGATTTCCATTACCGTATCTTTAATGCTGACGGTAGCGAAGTGTCGCAGTGCGGTAACGGTGCCCGTTGTTTTGCGCGTTTTGTACGCCTGAAAGGGCTGACCAATAAACGTGATATCCGCGTCAGTACGGCGAATGGCCGCATGGTATTAACTGTGACGGACGATGAGCTGGTGCGGGTCAATATGGGCGAGCCCAATTTTGAACCCTCGCAAGTGCCTTTTCGCGCCAATAAAGCAGAGAAGACCTATATTATGCGGGCGGCCGAGCAGACAGTATTGTGCGGCGTGGTATCAATGGGGAATCCACACTGCGTCATTCAGGTTGATGATGTGGATACGGCCACGGTGGAAACGCTGGGACCGGTTCTGGAAAGCCATGAACGCTTTCCTGAGCGCGCCAATATTGGATTTATGCAAGTGGTGAAACGCGAGCACATCCGGCTGCGCGTCTATGAACGTGGGGCGGGTGAAACGCAGGCCTGCGGCAGCGGAGCGTGCGCTGCTGTCGCTGTCGGTATTCAGCAGGGCCTGCTGGCAGAAGAAGTGCGCGTGGAACTACCGGGCGGTCGCCTTGATATCGCCTGGAAAGGCCCGGGTCATCCGTTGTATATGACTGGCCCGGCGGCACATGTCTACGACGGATTTATTCATCTATGAAGCAACCAGGGGAAGAACTACAGGAAACGCTCATGGAACTTGACGATCGGGCGGTCGTCGAATATCTACAACGTCACCCTGAGTTTTTTATCCGTAATGCGCAAGCGGTTGAAGCGATGCGCGTCCCGCACCCGGTGCGGGGTACGATCTCTTTAGTTGAATGGCATATGGCTCGAGCGCGTAATCACATCAACGTGCTTGAAGAGAACATGACGCTATTGATGGAACAGGCTAACGCCAACGAAAGTCTGTTTTATCGCCTGTTAAATCTGCAAGGACGGCTGGCGGCGGCCAGCAGCCTCGACGATATGCTGATGCGATTTCATCGCTGGGCACGTGAGCTGGGGCTGGCTGGCGCGACGGTTCGTCTGTTCCCGGATCGCTGGCGGCTTGGCGCCCCTTCAAAGTTTACCCATCTGGCATTAAGTCGTCAGGCCTTCGAGCCGCTGCGTATTCAGCGTCTCGGGCAGTCACAGCACTATCTGGGTCCGCTCAATGGCCCGGAACTGCTGGTGATGATGCCGGAGGCGAAAGCGATTGGTTCGGTAGCCATGTCGATGTTGGGGCAAGATGGTTCCCTTGGCGTCATGCTGTTCAGCAGCCGTGATGTTAATCATTACCAGCAAGGGCAAGGCACGCAGCTATTGCAGGAAATCTCGCTGATGTTGCCGGAACTGCTGGAGCGCTGGATTGAACGCGTATGACCGACTCACCGCTTTCTCAGGACGTTGCACGCTTCTTACGCTATCTGGGCGTGGAGCGTCAGCTTAGTCCCATCACGTTACTCAATTATCGGCGTCAGCTGGATGCCATCATCGCGATAGCCGAAGAAACCGGCCTGCAAAGCTGGCAACAATGTGATGCTGCAAGGGTGCGCAGCGTTGCTGTGCGCAGTCGCCGCAACGGTCTGGGACCGGCGAGCCTGGCATTGCGCCTCTCCGCCTTACGCAGTTTCTTCGACTGGCTGGTGAATCAGGGTGAGCTGAAAGCCAACCCGGCAAAAGGTATTTCTGCGCCGAAGGCACCGCGGCATCTGCCGAAAAATATTGATGTGGATGACGTTAACCGACTGCTGGATATCGATCTCAACGATCCCCTCGCCGTGCGCGACCGGGCTATGCTGGAGGTGATGTACGGCGCGGGACTGCGTTTGTCGGAACTGGTTGGCCTGGATATTAAACATCTCGATCTCGACACCGGCGAAGTGTGGGTGATGGGTAAAGGCAGCAAAGAGCGCCGCCTGCCAATTGGCCGCAATGCGGTGGCTTGGATTGAACACTGGCTGGATCTGCGCGGGCTTTTCGGCAGTGACGAAGACGCGCTTTTTCTGTCAAAACTGGGCAAACGTATCTCCGCGCGTAACGTGCAGAAACGTTTTGCCGAATGGGGTATCAAGCAGGGGCTGAATAGCCATGTGCATCCCCATAAACTGCGCCACTCGTTTGCGACGCATATGCTGGAGTCGAGCGGCGACCTGCGCGGGGTACAAGAGCTGTTGGGACACGCCAACCTCTCTACCACGCAAATCTATACCCATCTTGATTTTCAACACCTGGCTTCAGTGTACGATGCGGCGCATCCGCGCGCCAAACGGGGGAAATAATGCGTTTTTACCGGCCTTTGGGGCGTATTTCTGCGCTCACCTTTGACCTTGATGACACCCTTTACGATAACCGTCCCGTTATCACGCGCACCGAGCAGGAAGCGCTCGCGTTTGTGCAAAATTATCACCCGGCGTTGAGCTCCTTACAAAATACCGACCTGCAGCGCCTGCGCCAGGCTGTGCGCGACGCCGAGCCGGATATTTACCATGACGTCACCCAATGGCGTCATCGTGCCGTAGAGCGCGCTATGCTGGAGGCTGGCCTGTCGGCGGCAGAGGCGAAAATGGGGGCGAACGCGGCGATGATGAACTTCGCCAAATGGCGCAGCCGCATCGACGTCCCGCAATCTACGCATGACACGTTGAAGGTACTGGCCCGCAAGTGGCCGCTGGTGGCGATCACCAACGGTAACGCGCAGCCGGAGCTGTTTGGTCTGGGCGAATATTTTGAGTTTGTGCTGCGTGCCGGCCCCGATGGGCGATCAAAACCGTTCAGCGACATGTATTTGCTGGCGGCGGAAAAACTGAATATGTCCATGGGTGAGATCCTGCACGTCGGTGACGACCTGACGACAGATGTCGCCGGGGCCATCCGCTGTGGCATGCAGGCCTGCTGGATCAAGCCGGAAAATGCCGACCTGATGCAAACCGCTGACAGCCGTTTACTGCCGCATATCGAAATTTCACAGTTGGCATCTCTGACCTCGCTGATATAATCATCAACAACTCTGTATAAATTCCCAGGGGTCCGGCTGGGCCCTGTTGATTCCGGCGGTGCCAATGGACGTTTCTTACCTGCTCGATAGCCTCAATGACGAACAGCGCCAGGCTGTGGCTGCGCCACGCAGCAACATGCTGGTTCTGGCAGGCGCGGGGAGTGGTAAAACGCGCGTGCTGGTACACCGCATCGCCTGGTTACTGACGGTTGAAAACAACTCGCCATACTCGATTATGGCCGTGACCTTTACCAACAAAGCGGCGGCAGAAATGCGCCACCGTATTGGTCAGATCATGGGAACCAGCCAGGGTGGTATGTGGGTCGGTACCTTCCACGGACTGGCACACCGCCTGCTGCGTGCGCACCATATGGATGCCAACCTGCCGCAGGATTTCCAGATCCTCGACAGCGAAGACCAGCTGCGCCTGCTGAAGCGTCTGATCAAAGCGATGAACCTCGATGAGAAGCAGTGGCCAGCGCGCCAGGCAATGTGGTTTATCAACAGCCAGAAAGACGAAGGGCTGCGCCCGCACCATTTGCAGAGCTACGGCAATCCGGTCGAGCAAACCTGGCAGAAGGTTTACCAGGCCTACCAGGAAGCGTGCGATCGCGCCGGGCTGGTGGATTTCGCCGAGCTGCTGCTGCGCGCGCATGAACTGTGGCTCAACAAACCGCACATTCTGCAGCACTACCGCGAACGTTTTACCAACATCCTGGTGGACGAATTCCAGGATACGAACAATATCCAGTACGCCTGGATCCGCCTGCTGGCGGGTGACACCGGCAAGGTGATGATCGTCGGCGATGATGATCAGTCAATCTACGGTTGGCGCGGGGCGCAGGTGGAAAACATCCAGCGCTTCCTCAACGACTTCCCCGGTGCCGAAACTATTCGTCTGGAGCAGAACTACCGCTCGACCAATAATATCCTTAGCGCGGCTAACGCCCTGATTGAAAACAATAACGGGCGTTTGGGCAAAAAGCTGTGGACCGAGGGCGTCGACGGTGAGCCGATCTCACTCTATTGCGCGTTCAACGAACTCGATGAAGCGCGTTTTGTGGTTAACCGCATCAAAGCCTGGCAGGACAATGGCGGTCAGTTGACACAGTGCGCCATTCTTTATCGCAGCAACGCCCAGTCGCGCGTGCTGGAAGAAGCGCTGTTGCAGGCTAGTATGCCGTACCGTATTTACGGTGGAATGCGCTTCTTCGAGCGTCAGGAAATCAAAGACGCGCTCTCTTACCTGCGTCTGATAGCTAATCGTAACGACGACGCCGCGTTCGAGCGTGTGGTGAATACCCCCACGCGCGGTATCGGCGATCGTACGCTGGACGTGGTGCGGCAGACCTCGCGCGACCGCCAGCTGACAATGTGGCAGGCGTGTCGTGAACTGCTGCAGGAAAAAGCCCTGGCCGGGCGTGCCGCCAGTGCACTACAGCGCTTTATGGAACTTATCGACGCACTGGCGCAGGAAACCGCCGATATGCCGCTGCACGTGCAGACCGACCGGGTAATAAAAGACTCCGGCCTGCGCATGATGTACGAGCAGGAAAAAGGTGAGAAGGGCCAGACGCGTATCGAAAACTTAGAGGAACTGGTGACGGCAACGCGCCAGTTCAGCTACAACGAAGAAGACGAAGACTTGATGCCGCTACAGGCGTTCCTCTCCCACGCAGCGCTGGAAGCGGGCGAAGGGCAGGCGGATACCTGGCAGGATGCGGTCCAGCTAATGACCTTGCACTCGGCCAAAGGTCTGGAGTTCCCGCAGGTGTTTATCGTCGGAATGGAAGAGGGCATGTTCCCCAGCCAGATGTCACTCGATGAAGGCGGGCGCCTCGAAGAGGAACGCCGCCTGGCCTATGTGGGTGTTACCCGTGCGATGCAGAAACTGACGTTGACCTACGCCGAAACGCGTCGCCTGTACGGCAAAGAGGTTTACCACCGTCCATCCCGGTTTATTGGTGAATTACCAGAGACCTGCGTGGAAGAGGTTCGCCTGCGCGCCACGGTCAGCCGTCCGGTAAGTCATCAACGGATGGGTACGCCGATGGCGGAGAACGACACCGGCTATAAGCTCGGTCAGCGTGTGCGTCACGCCAAATTTGGCGAGGGCACCATCGTCAACCTGGAAGGTAGCGGTGAACACAGTCGTTTGCAGGTCGCGTTCCAGGGGCAGGGGATCAAATGGCTGGTTGCCGCCTACGCCAGACTAGAAACCGTTTGATCGCCTGATGGCGCTACGCTTATCAGGCATGCATGTCGCTTAATATTATGATTTGTAGGCCGGATAAGGCGAAGCCACCATCCGGCAATCTTTCGGTTAATATTCTGAAATCATAGATAAATCCCCCCGTTCTGCTAACCTTGCAGCATGAGGGGAAATTATTACTTTTTCGCCATCTGTTGCGTGTTGACGTCAAAATTTTGCTGGCGTAACATGCGCGCACGATTACGCTAAGAGGACATTCGCCTTGGACACACCCAGTAGATACTGGCTCATTATCCTGTCATCCAGGATCAACTCCTAAGGCTATCCCTTTTTGCTGATAGCCTTCGCGGTTGTCAGCGACCTTCTGTTTTTTCTCGTCGCGCCGAGTCAGGCTGTTTAATGGTCTGAAACCCAATTTGTTTCTGTGTGCCCACCGAACTGTCCGATAATTTTTTGCATTGGGAGTCCCGGTCATGCTGAGCGCATTTCAACTGGAAAACAATCGTTTAATACGTCTTGAGGCGGATGAAATTGATCATCTCGCCAGTTCGGTTTGGGTCGATTTAGTCGAGCCGGATGACGATGAACGAAACCGTGTGCAAAAGGACTTGGGCCAGAACCTGGCTACGCGCCCTGAACTGGAAGACATCGAAGCATCCGCACGTTTTTTTGAAGACGAAGACGGCCTGCACATCCACTCCTTCTTCTTCTATGAAGATGCCGACGATCATGCGGGCAACTCAACCGTGGCATTCACCATTCGCGAAGGTCGTCTGTTTACCCTGCGCGAGCGCGAACTGCCGGCGTTTCGCCTGTACCGTATGCGTGCGCGCAGCCAGTCAATGGTCGACGGCAACGCTTACGAGTTGCTACTCGATCTGTTCGAAACGAAAATTGAACAGCTGGCGGATGAAATAGAGAATATCTACAGCGATCTGGAAAAACTCAGCCGCGTGATTATGGAAGGGCGTCAGGGCGATGAATATGACGAAGCGCTCTCCACGCTGGCGGAACTGGAAGATATCGGCTGGAAAGTTCGTCTGTGTCTGATGGATACCCAGCGCGCATTAAACTTCCTGGTGCGTAAGGCGCGACTGCCGGGCGGTCAGCTGGAGCAGGCGCGCGAGATCCTGCGCGATATCGAATCCCTGCTGCCGCACAATGAATCCCTGTTCCAGAAGGTTAACTTCCTGATGCAGGCGGCGATGGGCTTTATCAACATCGAACAGAACCGCATCATCAAGATCTTCTCGGTGGTTTCCGTCGTGTTCCTGCCGCCGACGCTGGTGGCATCCAGCTACGGCATGAACTTTGAGTTCATGCCGGAACTGCACTGGAGCTTCGGTTATCCCGGAGCGATTGTCTTTATGATGCTCGCGGGCCTGGCGCCGTATTTGTACTTTAAGCGCAAGAACTGGCTGTAGCAGAGAATTATTAACGCTCCCGTAGGCCTGATAAGCGCAGCGCCATCAGGCAGAAAGATGCCGGATGGCGACGTAACCGTCTTATCCGGCCTACAAAATCAGTGCCATCAGGCGCAATCACAGCCCCCTTCGCGTTCTGCGTAGGGTATAAATCGCATCCATCACGAATATCGCCAGCGCGACCCAGATAAAGGCGAACGTCACCATCTTATCTGCGCCCGGTACTTCGCCGTAGAATGTTACCGCCAGCAGGAACATCAGCGTCGGCCCGATATACTGGAAAAAGCCCAGCGTGGACAGACGCAGACGGGTCGCTGCACCGGTAAAGCACAGTAGTGGAATGGTGGTCACGACCCCTGCTGCAATCAGCAACAGATTGAGCGACATGGGGTTCTGTCCCATATGGCTGGTTGGTCTGTCGGCAATACCAAACAGATAGATTGCCGCAATTGGTAACAGCCACAAGGTTTCGATCAGCATGCCGGTTTGCGCCTCGACGGCGATCTTCTTACGCACCAGGCCATAAAAAGCAAAGCTGAAGGCCAGTCCCAGCGCAATGATTGGCAGTGATCCAAACGTCCACAACTGTACCAGCACGCCGCAGGCGGCGAGCAGCACGGCCAGCCACTGCATGCGGCGAAAGCGCTCACCGAGGAAAATCATGCCCAATACAATATTCACCAGGGGGTTAATAAAGTAGCCGAGGCTGGCTTCCAGCATATGGTGGTTGTTGACCGCCCAAATGAATAGCAGCCAGTTTCCGCCGATGAGCACCGCGGAAAGCGCCAGCAGGAAAACCTTCTTTGGCGTTTGCAGCAGCGTTTTGATCCCTGACCATTGGCGGCTGATGCTCATCAGCACCACCATAAAGAAAAATGACCAAATCACACGGTGCGTCAGGATCTCGTCTGCGGGGACGTAGTAAATCAACTTGAAATATGCGGGTGCAATGCCCCAAATAAAATAGGCAGCAAGAGCGAGTAATACGCCCTGCCGCGTTTGCTTAGCATCCATCGGGAAAACTCATTTCAGAAATGTAACGGCAGTTTACCTTGTTTCAGGCGCTTACCCCACCATATACGTTGCGGTGGCGCTGGCGATATAAAGCTGCTCTTCGTTATGCAGCTCCACGCGTGCAACGGCAACTTTATTGCCTGCCCGCAGCAAACTGCTGGTAGCTGTGAAGCGATTCCCCCTGCCTGGGCGCAGATAATCGACGCGGAGATCGATGGTTCCCATGCGCGACATCCGCTGGCGCAGCTCGTCCTCGCTGATGGTTTCATGACGGGTCAGCGTACTGCCCACGCACACCAGTCCAGCTGCTACGTCCAATGCTGAGGCAATCACGCCACCATGCAGGATGCTTTGCGCCCAGTTGCCGACCATCATCGGTTGGTTATTAAAGGCCAGTTGGGCAAACTCTTTTTCGTAACGTTCCAGCTCCAGCCCCAGCGCCCGGTTAAACGGCATATGGTAGACAAACATTTCGCCCACTAATTTCAGTGCTTGCTCAGCAGTCAGTACGGCAGACATACAATCCCTAACTCTCGATAGTTAATGAGGTGTTGATATTATGCTTCTTAATTGTTGTTTTCTACTTTGGGACGGGATAACTAACGAAGAGCGCACTAAGTATGTAAAATGCTATCAATAAAATCTTACAATTCATCAATATTTTAGTTCAGGAGAACATGACCGATGCGGGCGATTCTGGGATGGTTACTACCAGCAGTTATGCTGCCGTTGACCGTGTATGCGCAGGAAGCGACAGTGAAAGAGATTCATGATGCACCCGCTGTGCGCGGCAGTATTATTGCCAACATGCTGCAAGAGCATGACAATCCTTTCACGCTTTACCCTTATGACACCAACTACCTCATCTACACCAATACCAGCGACATGAATAAAGAGGCCATCAGCAGCTATAGCTGGTCTGAAAATGCGCGTAAAGATGAGGTGAAGTTTCAGCTGAGCCTGGCGTTTCCGCTGTGGCGCGGGATTTTAGGCCCGAACTCCGTGCTTGGTGGTTCCTATACCCAGAAATCCTGGTGGCAGCTTTCTAATAGCGAAGAATCGGCACCGTTTCGCGAAACTAACTACGAACCACAACTGTTCCTCGGTTTCGCCACCGATTATCGCGTTGCCGGCTGGACGCTACGTGATGTAGAAATGGGATATAACCACGACTCTAACGGTCGTTCCGAACCGACCTCGCGCAGCTGGAACCGCCTGTATACCCGCCTGATGGCAGAAAACGGTAACTGGCTGGTAGAAGTGAAGCCGTGGTACGTCATCGGCAGCACTGACGATAACCCTGATATCACTAAATATATGGGCTACTATCAGCTCAAACTGGGTTACCACCTCGGTGACGCCGTGTTAAGCGCGAAAGGTCAGTACAACTGGAATACCGGCTACGGCGGCGCTGAGTTGGGTGTCAGCTACCCCATCACCAAACATGTTCGTCTTTATACCCAGGTCTACAGTGGTTATGGCGAGTCGCTGATTGACTATAACTTTAATCAGACGCGCGTTGGCGTGGGCGTAATGCTCAACGATATCTTCTGATCGGCATTGAGAGTATTTTAATCATTGCAGTTTCTCTCTCAGGCGCTGAAAATAGCGCCTGTTTTTATTTAAGGTTAACGGGGTTAATGTGGCGCAGGCGGAAGTGTTGAATCTGGAAATGGGCGCTAAACAGGTTTTGCAGGAAACCTTTGGCTACCAACAGTTTCGCCCTGGTCAGGAAGAAATCATCGACACCGTGCTCTCTGGCCGCGACTGCCTGGTCGTTATGCCAACCGGTGGTGGTAAATCCCTGTGTTATCAAATTCCCGCATTATTGCTGAACGGCCTCACCGTTGTTGTCTCGCCGCTGATTTCCCTGATGAAAGACCAGGTCGATCAGCTGCTGGCAAACGGTGTAGCGGCGGCGTGTCTGAACTCCACCCAGAGCCGTGAACAGCAGCAAGAGGTGATGGCAGGCTGCCGTAGCGGGCAAATCCGCCTGCTGTACATTGCGCCCGAGCGCCTGATGCTGGATAACTTCCTTGATAATCTGGCGCACTGGAACCCGGTACTGCTGGCGGTAGATGAAGCGCACTGTATTTCCCAGTGGGGGCATGATTTCCGCCCGGAATATGCCGCGCTGGGTCAGCTGCGTCAGCGTTTCCCTGCACTGCCGTTTGTGGCGCTCACGGCCACCGCTGATGACACCACCCGGCTGGATATTGTGCGTCTGCTCGGGCTTAACGATCCCCTCATTCAGATCAGCAGCTTTGACCGTCCCAATATCCGCTACATGCTAATGGAGAAGTTTAAGCCGCTCGATCAGCTGATGCGCTACGTGCAGGAACAACGCGGAAAGTCCGGCATTATTTACTGTAACAGCCGCGCGAAGGTTGAAGACACCGCGGCGCGTCTGCAAAGCCGTGGGATCAGCGCCGGAGCCTATCATGCCGGGTTGGACAACAACGTGCGCGCCGACGTGCAGGAGAAATTCCAGCGCGACGACCTGCAAATCGTTGTCGCGACCGTGGCGTTTGGCATGGGAATTAACAAACCCAACGTGCGCTTCGTGGTGCATTTTGATATCCCGCGTAATATCGAGTCCTACTATCAGGAAACCGGGCGTGCCGGGCGTGATGGCCTGCCCGCAGAAGCGATGCTGTTTTACGATCCGGCCGATATGGCGTGGCTCCGCCGTTGTCTCGAAGAGAAACCCGCCGGACAGCTGCTGGATATCGAGCGTCACAAGCTCAATGCGATGGGGGCCTTTGCCGAGGCGCAAACCTGTCGCCGTCTGGTGCTGTTGAACTATTTTGGCGAAGGGCGTCAGGAGCCGTGCGGCAACTGCGATATTTGTCTCGATCCGCCAAAACAGTACGACGGCTTAATGGATGCGCGTAAAGCGCTGTCGACGATCTACCGCGTTAACCAACGTTTTGGTATGGGCTATGTCGTCGAGGTTCTGCGCGGGGCGAATAACCAGCGCATTCGTGAGATGGCGCATGACAAGCTGCCGGTCTACGGTATTGGTCGTGAACAGAGCCACGAACATTGGGTGAGCGTCATTCGCCAGCTGATTCACCTCGGACTGGTGACGCAGAATATTGCCCACCACTCCGCGTTGCAGTTAACCGAAGCTGCGCGTCCGGTACTGCGCGGCGTTGTGCCGCTACAGCTTGCCGTGCCGCGTATTGTGGCGCTTAAACCACGCGCAATGCAGAAATCCTTTGGCGGTAACTACGATCGTAAGCTGTTTGCCAAACTGCGTAAGCTGCGTAAAGCCATTGCCGATGAAGAGAATATCCCGCCGTATGTGGTCTTTAACGACGCCACGCTGATTGAAATGGCCGAGCAAATGCCGGTGTCACCGAGCGAAATGCTGAGCGTCAACGGCGTGGGAATGCGTAAACTTGAGCGTTTTGGCAAAGAGTTTATGGCACTTATCCGCGCACATGTTGATGGTGACGACGAAGAGTAGTCAGCCAGGCAAAAAAGTGCCAGGATGGTGACTCTCTGAACTATTTCCCCGCGAGTCATTTTTATGTTAACGCTATTTTTTACTGTTGCGTTGGTACACATCGTAGCGCTGATGAGTCCTGGCCCCGATTTTTTCTTTGTTTCGCAAACGGCCGTTAGCCGCTCGCGCAAAGAGGCGATGATGGGTGTGCTGGGTATTACCTGCGGCGTCATGGTCTGGGCGGGCGTGGCACTGCTCGGTCTGCATCTGATCATCGAAAAAATGGCCTGGCTGCACACTATTATTATGGTCGGCGGTGGTCTGTATCTGTGCTGGATGGGGTATCAGATGCTGCGCGGCGCGTTTAAAAAACAGGACGTTGCGGCACCCGCGCCGCAGGTTGAGCTGGCGCAGAGCGGACGCAGTTTTTTAAAAGGTCTGCTGACCAACCTGGCGAATCCCAAAGCCATTATCTATTTTGGCTCCGTCTTTTCGCTGTTTGTCGGCGACAACGTCGGTACCGCTGCCCGTTGGGGTATTTTCGCGCTGATTATCGTCGAGACGCTGGCGTGGTTTACCGTGGTCGCCAGCCTGTTTGCGCTGCCGAAAATGCGTCGTGGCTATCAGCGTCTGGCGAAGTGGATTGACGGCTTTGCCGGCGCGTTATTCGCGGGCTTCGGCATTCATCTGATTATTTCGCGTTAACTTACCAGTAGGCCGGATAAGCGGTAGCGTCATCCGGCACTGATCTCAGGCATGCCGTGCTGACGCCAGCAGGGCACCTATCAGCATAAACAGCGAACCAAACACTTTGTTCAGCGCCTTCATTTGCTTTGGCCCTTTAATCCAGCCCGCAATGCGGGTAGCCAGCGTCGCATAACCGATCATCACAATAATATCGACCACGATGGTGGTCACGCCCAGCACCACGTACTGCATCAACTGCGGCTCCTGCGGCATGATGAACTGCGGGAACAGGGCGGCGAGAAATACAATGCTCTTTGGGTTGGTCAGGTTGACGAAGACGGCGCGCTTGAACAGGCGACTGCGTGATTGCGTATTGGCGATGGTGTTCAGGTCGATGGCTCCCGCCGCGCGCCATTGCTGAATGCCCAACCAGATAAGATAGGCTGCCCCCGCCCACTTTAGTACCTCAAAGGCGATCACTGACCGTGAGAATAGCGTTCCTAGCCCAACACCGACCAGCACGATATGAATGCCAAGCCCGGTCTGCAAACCGGCAATCGACGCCGCTGCTCCCCGATAACCATGGCTGATGGCGGTTGTCATGGTGTTGATCGCCCCTGAACCTGGCGACAAGCTCAAAACAATGGACGTCAGCAGGTAGGCGAACCACCATTCAAAGGTCATGAGAAACTCCCGACTTGTCTATTTTTATGCCACAATACGCTACTGCCGATGCGTTGTAACAGGCTCGGCAAAAAAAACGATTTTACTTGGTCAACGAGGCTGGATACCCGATGTTTCAGCAGCAAAAAGACTGGGAAACAAGAGAAAACGCGTTTGCCGCTTTTTCCATGGGGCCACTGACAGATTTCTGGCGTCAGCGGGAGGAAGCGGAATTCACTGGCGTAGATAATGTTCCCGTACGCTTTGTTCGCTTTCGTGCAGAAAAAAACGATCGCGTCATCGTCGTTTGTCCCGGGCGCATAGAAAGCTACGTAAAATACGCTGAACTGGCGTATGACCTGTTTTATTCTGGTTTTGACGTCCTCATTATCGACCATCGTGGCCAGGGGCGTTCCGGGCGGATGCTCTCGGATCCGCACCGTGGCCATGTGGATAACTTTAATGACTATGTCGACGATTTGACCGCCTTCTGGCAGCAGGAAGTGCAGCCAGGTCCATGGAGAAAACGCTATATACTGGCGCATTCCATGGGAGGCGCTATTGCCACGCTGTTCCTGCAGCGCCACCCTAATCAGTGTGATGCTATTGCCCTCAGCGCCCCGATGTTCGGGATCGTGATGCGCTTTCCTGACTGGATGGTGCGCCATATTCTTGACTGGGCTGAAGGGTATCCGCGCATTCGCGAAGGCTATGCCATGGGGACCGGTCGCTGGCGGGCGTTGCCGTTTGGGATGAATGCGCTCACCCATAGCCGACAGCGCTATCGGCGTAATCTGCGCTTCTATGCTGATGATCCGCAGTTGCGCGTAGGCGGCCCGACCTATCATTGGGTGCGTGAAGGCATTCTGGCGGGTGAGCAGGTGTTGGCCGGGGCCGGAGATGATGCGACCCCGACGTTGCTTATTCAGGCTGAAGAAGAGCGTGTGGTGGATAACCGCATGCACTATCGTTTTTGTGAACTCCGCGCTGCAGCGGGCCATCCTGTAGAAGGAGGTCAACCGCTGGTCATAAAAGGCGCCTACCATGAGATCCTTTTTGAAAAGGACGCAATGCGCTCAGTCGCGCTCAACGCCATTGTTGAATTTTTCGACAGGCATAACTCATCCAGCGGACACCGCTTTGCTTAGAGGTTTAATTTTTTATGTATCAGGTAGTTGCATCTGATTTAGACGGTACGCTGCTTTCCCCCGACCATACCCTGTCCCCGTATGCCAAAGAGACGCTGAAACTGCTGACGGCTCGTGGTGTGAATTTTGTGTTTGCGACCGGCCGTCATCATATTGATGTAGGGCAAATTCGCGACAATCTCGGCATTAAGTCCTACATGATCACCTCCAACGGTGCGCGCGTACATGATACTGACGGGAATCTTGTGTTCTCGCATAACCTGGATCGCGACATTGCCAGCGATCTGTTTGGTGTGGTGAATGCGAACCCGGATATCGTGACCAACGTGTATCGCGACGATGAGTGGTTTATGAACCGCCATCGCCCGGATGAAATGCGTTTCTTTAAAGAAGCGGTGTTTAACTACTCACTGTTTGAACCTGCGCTGCTGGAGCCGGAAGGCGTCAGTAAAGTGTTTTTCACCACCGACTCTCACGAAATCCTGCTGCCGCTGGAGCAGGCTATTAACGCCCGTTGGGGTGATCGTGTGAACGTCAGTTTCTCCACGCTGACCTGTCTGGAAGTGATGGCGGGTGGCGTATCAAAAGGCCATGCGCTGGAAGCGGTGGCAAAAGCGATGGGCTTCAGCCTGAAAGACTGTATCGCCTTTGGTGACGGCATGAACGACGCCGAAATGCTATCGATGGCGGGAAAAGGCTGCATTATGGGTAATGCGCATCAGCGCCTGAAGGATCTGCACCCGGAGCTGGACGTGATCGGGCTTAATGCCGACGATGCCGTGCCGCATTATCTGCGAGAACTGTTTTTACAATAACGGAACCGCTCATTAGTTAGTCAGTTGTCAACCGTGAACTTCGCTACAATGGGTGTATCTTTTGTTCAGAGACATCTATTGTGGCGCTACTCATCATTACCACTATTCTGTGGGCCTTTTCCTTTAGCCTGTTTGGCGAGTACCTTGCCGGTCATGTCGATAGCTATTTTGCCGTGCTGGTGCGGGTCGGACTGGCTGCGCTGGTGTTCCTGCCATTCCTGCGTACCCGCGGCCACAGCGTAAAAACGATTGGTCTGTACATGCTGGTGGGTGCCATGCAGCTTGGCATCATGTATATGCTGAGTTTCCGTGCTTATTTGTACCTGACGGTTTCCGAGCTGCTGTTATTTACCGTCCTGACACCGCTCTATATCACACTGATTTATGACCTGATGAGCCGACGCCGTTTACGCTGGAGCTACGCGTTTAGCGCACTGCTGGCGGTGATTGGGGCGGGGATCATTCGTTACGATCAGGTGACCAGTCATTTCTGGACCGGTCTGCTGCTGGTACAGCTTTCTAACATCAGCTTTGCCATCGGCATGGTGGGCTATAAGCGTCTGATGGAAACCCGTCCCATGCCGCAGCACAACGCCTTTGCCTGGTTTTATATGGGGGCATTACTGGTGGCGGTCGTTGCCTGGCTTATAGTAGGGAATGCGCAAAAAATGCCTGAAACTTCGCTGCAGTGGGGGATTCTGGTGTTCCTTGGCGTGGCAGCATCGGGCATCGGTTACTTTATGTGGAACTACGGCGCGACGCAGGTAGATGCAGGCACACTGGGTATCATGAACAATATGCATGTGCCTGCGGGGCTGTTGGTTAATCTGGCCATCTGGCACCAGCAGCCTCACTGGCCAAGCTTCATCATTGGTGCGGTTGTTATAGTGGCCTCACTGTGGGTGCATCGAAAGTGGGTCGCTCCGCACTCCGCACAAACGGTAGGTGATCGCAGGCGTGATTCCGCGCTGAGCGAATAAATGCTTCCGTGACCGGCTGACGCTGCTCGCCATCGCGCACAGCGGCGTACAGTCGGCTCCATAATCCATCACCCAGGGTTTTGGTCACTACCAGGCCCTGGCGTTCAAAACTCTCCACTACCCAGTGCGGCAGCGCTGCAATACCCATTCTGGCGGCGACCATCTGGATCAGCAGCAGGGTGTTATCCACGCTCTTCAGCGACGGGCTAACGCCAGCAGGCTGCAGGAAATGCCGCCAGACATCCAGTCGGCTGCGCTGTACAGGATAAATCAACAGGGTTTCGCTGGCTAAATCTTCCGGCGTTACCTGCGTTTTGCTGGCCAGTGGGTGATCGGGCGCCAGTATCAGACGGACTTCAAAATCAAACATCGGTGAATAGTGCAGGCCGCTGCGCGGCAGAATGTCGGATGTCATCACCAGGTCCAGCTCATCCTGCTGCAGGGCTGGTTGCGGATCGAAAGTCACGCCGGATTTAAAATCCATCTCTACCTGTGGCCAGTTAGCACGGAAATTCTCCAGCGCGGGGGTCAGCCACTGAATACAGCTGTGACATTCAATGGCGATGCGCAGCCGGGTTTGCTGCGGTTCGTTGCATGCCTGAAGCGCGCGACCGATTTGTGGCAACACCTGATTGGCCAACTGCAACAAAATTTCACCCTGTGGCGTAAAACGTAGCGGCTGGCTTTTACGCACAAATAGCCGAAAGCCGAGGCGTTGTTCCAGATCGCTGAACTGGTGAGACAGGGCGGATTGGGTCTGATGCAACGTCGCTGCTGCGCCTGCCAGCGACCCACTGTTCCGCAACGCCTGTAGCGTTTTCAGATGCTTAATCTCGATCATGAAAGTCCTTCACTTCGGCATGAATAAATTGCGCTTGAGGAATATACAGTAACCGCCAATTATGGATGTGTAAACATCTGGACGGCTAAAATCCTTCGTCTTTTAAATTTATGGTGCGTTGGCTTCGTTTCCCCACCCCAGTCACTTACTTCAGTAAGCTCCTGGGGATGAGCAAACTTGCCGCCTTCCCTAAATTCAAAATCCATAGGATTTACATATAATTAGAGGAAGAAAAATGACAATATTGAATCACACCCTCGGTTTCCCTCGCGTTGGCCTGCGTCGCGAGTTGAAAAAAGCGCAAGAAAGCTACTGGGCGGGTAACGCCTCTCGTGAAGAATTGCTGGCAACGGGTCGCGAACTGCGCGCTCGTCACTGGGATCAACAAAAGCAAGCTGGCGTTGACCTGCTGCCAGTGGGCGATTTTGCCTGGTACGATCATGTGCTGACCACCAGTTTGCTGCTGGGTAACGTTCCGGCCCGTCATCAGAACAATGATGGCTCTGTCGATATCGACACCTTATTCCGCATTGGCCGTGGTCGCGCACCGACCGGTGAACCGGCGGCAGCGGCGGAAATGACCAAATGGTTTAATACCAACTATCACTACATGGTGCCTGAATTTACCAAAGGTCAGCAGTTCAAACTGACCTGGACTCAACTGCTGGATGAAGTGGACGAAGCGCTGGCGCTGGGCCACAAAGTGAAGCCCGTCCTGCTGGGTCCGGTCACCTACCTGTGGCTGGGGAAAGTGAAGGGTGAGCAGTTTGATCGCCTGAGTCTGCTGAACGACATCCTGCCGGTTTACCAGCAGGTGCTGGCTGAGCTGGCGAAACGCGGTGTTGAGTGGGTACAGATTGATGAACCTGCGCTGGTGCTGGAGTTGCCCCAGGAATGGCTGAACGCCTTTAAACCGGCGTACGATGCGCTGACCGGGCAGGTGAAGCTGCTACTGACTACCTATTTCGAAGGCGTGACGCCGAATCTGGATACCATCACCGCGCTGCCGGTACAGGGTCTGCACGTGGATCTGGTTCATGGTAAAGATGACGTAGCCGAGTTGCACTCGCGTTTGCCCGCTAACTGGCTGCTCTCCGCAGGCCTGATTAACGGCCGTAACGTCTGGCGCGCCGATCTGACCGAGAAATATGCACAGATTAAAGACATTGTCGGCAAACGTCCGCTTTGGGTGGCCTCTTCTTGTTCTCTTCTGCATAGCCCAATTGATCTGAGCGTCGAAACCCGCCTTGATGCCGAAGTGAAAAGCTGGTTTGCCTTCGCCCTGCAAAAGTGCGGTGAACTGGCGCTGCTGCGTGATGCGCTGAACAGCGGCGATACCGCAGCGTTGGTTGAGTGGAGTGCGCCAATTCAGGCGCGTCGTCAGTCAACCCGCGTCCACAATGCGGCAGTCGAAAAACGTCTGGCGGCAATCACCGCGCAGGACAGTCAACGTTCTCACGCTTACCCGGTACGTGCCGAAGCTCAGCGTGCGCGCTTTAACCTGCCAGCGTGGCCGACCACGACGATCGGATCTTTCCCGCAAACCACGGAAATCCGCGGCCTGCGTCTGGATTTTAAAAAGGGTAACCTGGATGCGGGCAACTACCGTACCGGTATCGCCGAGCATATCAAACAGGCGATCGCTGAGCAGGAACGTTTAGGCCTGGACGTACTGGTACACGGCGAAGCTGAGCGTAACGACATGGTTGAATACTTTGGCGAGCATCTGGACGGCTTTGTCTTTACTCAGAATGGTTGGGTACAGAGCTACGGCTCCCGCTGCGTGAAGCCGCCGGTAGTGATTGGTGACGTGAGTCGTCCGGAAGCGATTACCGTTGAGTGGGCAAAATACGCCCAGTCGCTGACTGACAAACCGGTCAAAGGCATGCTGACAGGCCCGGTGACCATTCTTTGCTGGTCATTCCCGCGCGAAGATGTGACCCGCGAAACCATCGCTAAGCAGATTGCGCTGGCACTGCGTGACGAAGTCGCCGATCTGGAAGCCGCCGGTATTGGCATCATCCAGATTGATGAACCGGCGCTGCGTGAAGGTCTGCCGCTGCGTCGTAGCGACTGGGCGGCGTATCTGGAATGGGGTGTCGAGGCCTTCCGCATCAACGCCGCAGTGGCGAAGGACGAAACGCAGATCCATACCCACATGTGTTACTGCGAGTTCAACGACATCATGGATTCCATCGCTGCGCTTGATGCCGACGTGATCACCATTGAAACCTCGCGTTCCGACATGGAGCTACTGGAGTCGTTCGAAGAGTTCGACTACCCGAACGAAATCGGGCCGGGCGTGTACGACATTCACTCGCCAAATGTGCCAAGCGTGGAATGGATTGAAGCCCTGCTGAAGAAAGCGGAACAGCGTATCCCGGCTGAGCGTCTGTGGGTGAACCCGGACTGTGGGCTGAAGACGCGTGGCTGGCCGGAAACCCGCGCAGCGCTGGCGAACATGGTGAAAGCGGCGCAGAACCTGCGTCAGGCTTAATTAGGTGCCCGATCGCCGGGGGCGTTAACGCTTACCCGGCCAACAGGAACGTGCAAGTCGTTGTAAGCCCGGTAAGGCGTAGCCGCCACCGGGCGATTAACATTTATTTCTTCCCACCATATTGCGCAAACCACGCCAGCATTCTTTGCCAGCCGTCATTGGCGGACTCTTCGTGATAGCTCGGGCGATAATCCGCGTTAAAAGCATGCCCGGCATCGGGATACACCACGATTTCTGCTTTGGCATTCGCCGCGCGCAATGCCTGACGCATGGTTTCCACGCTTTCCTGCGAAATACTGGTGTCCTGCGCGCCATAAAGCCCCAACACGGGGGCGTTAAGATCGGTAGCGATATCGACAGGATGCCTGGGCGAGTTCAGCGTTTTGTCGCCGACCAGTTTGCCATACCATGCCACTGCCGCTTTTAACTGCGGGTTGTGTGCGGCATACAGCCAGGTGATGCGTCCACCCCAGCAAAAACCAGTGATCATCAGTCGGTGTGCGTCACCACCGTTGCGTGAGGCCCAACTGGCGACGTGGTCCAGATCGGCCAGAACCTGAGAGTCCGGGACTTTGGCCACCAGGCCGCTTAACAGCGTTGAAATATCGGCAAAATCATTCGGATCGCCCTCGCGAAAGTAAAGCTCTGGAGCGACAGCCAGATACCCTTCCAGCGCCAGGCGGCGACAAATATCACGGATGTGTTCATGAACGCCAAAAATTTCCTGCACGACGATAACAACCGGTAGCGGACCTTCGCTGTGCTTCGGGCGTGCATGATACGCAGGCATATCATCGCCTTGAGACGGAATCGACGTTATTCCCGCGATGATTTCGTTATCCGGGGTGTGAACCGCCGTTGCTGCGGGTGGGGATACTGCAGGTGCAAAGCCAGATTGTCGTGTTGTTGCCATGGTATTCTCCGTACCCTTAAGTATTTAGCCAAATAGCGCATCATTAACTATAGACGCGTGCAACGAACCACATTGCCTTAAACGGTCTATCTTTTGTGCAAGGCTTGCCTGTATCGAACAGTTAATGTGATGTTCATCACTATTTGACGGTAATGAAATGCAATTGATTTACATCAAAGTGATAGCTGTCACGAAAATATGTTTATGCCTTCGGTAAAGTGTGTTTTTGCTTCTTCTGACAAAACCGATTCACAGAGGAGTTTTTATGTCTAAGTCTGATGTTTTTCATCTCGGCCTCACCAAGAACGATTTACAAGGGGCTACGCTTGCTATCGTCCCTGGCGACCCTGAGCGTGTGGAAAAGATCGCCGCGCTGATGGACAAGCCGGTTAAGCTGGCATCTCATCGCGAGTTCACTACCTGGCGTGCTGAGCTGGATGGTAAAGCTGTGATTGTCTGCTCTACCGGTATCGGCGGTCCGTCGACCTCTATCGCCGTAGAAGAACTGGCGCAACTGGGCATTCGTACCTTCCTGCGTATCGGTACGACCGGCGCTATTCAGCCGCATATCAACGTGGGCGACGTGCTGGTTACCACCGCGTCTGTCCGTCTGGACGGGGCGAGCCTGCACTTTGCACCGATGGAATTTCCGGCTGTTGCCGATTTCGAATGCACCACCGCGCTGGTGGAAGCCGCGAAATCTATTGGCGCGACTACCCACGTCGGCGTGACCGCCTCTTCAGATACCTTCTACCCAGGCCAGGAGCGTTATGACACCTTCTCTGGTCGCGTGGTGAGCCGTTTCAAAGGCTCGATGGAAGAGTGGCAGTCCATGGGCGTCATGAACTACGAAATGGAATCCGCTACGCTGCTGACCATGTGTGCAAGCCAGGGTCTGCGTGCCGGTATGGTTGCGGGTGTTATCGTTAACCGTACTCAGCAAGAAATCCCGAATGCTGAAACCATGAAGCAAACGGAAAGCCACGCGGTGAAAATCGTGGTAGAGGCTGCACGTCGCCTGCTGTAATTTTCTCTCCTTTCTGAAAAGGCCGACATGTTCGGCCTTTTTATTTTGCGCAGTACCTCGCAGGAAATTCCTTTTAAACTGGACGTTTATACAGCACAATTCTATTTTGTGCGGGTAAGTCGTTGCTGTAAGGGGGGCGTAGTGGATATTTCGATAATGATAAGTGCCGTCGTGGCGTTAGCTGCAGGGCTGCTTGTGGGCTGGCTGGCGACCAAAGCGCGTGCCGACCAAATCCGCGCGGATCTTATCGAAGAACGGCGTGAACTGGATATTGCGCTAAGCGCCGCACGTCAACAGCTGGCGCAGGAAGCCCACTGGCGCGACGAGTGCGAGCTACTCAACAACGAACTTCGCAGCCTGCAGAGTATTAACACCTCTCTGGAAGCCGATCTCCGGGAAGTCACCACGCGACTCGACGCGACGCAACAGCATGCGGAAGATAAAATCCGCCAGATGATCAACAGCGAACAGCGTCTGAGCGAACAGTTCGAAAACCTGGCAAACCGTATTTTTGAACACAGCAATCGTCGCGTTGATGAGCAAAATCGCCAAAGCCTGAATAGCTTGCTTACACCATTACGTGAACAGCTGGACGGTTTTCGCCGCCAGGTGCAGGATAGCTTTGGCAAAGAGGCGCAAGAGCGTCATACCCTGGCGCACGAAATTCGTAACCTCCAGCAACTGAACGCGCAGATGGCGCAAGAAGCGGTTAACCTGACACGGGCGCTGAAAGGCGATAACAAAACCCAGGGCAACTGGGGAGAAGTCGTACTCACGCGGGTACTGGAGGCGTCCGGTCTGCGCGAAGGCTATGAATATGAAACTCAGGTCAGCATAGAAAATGACGCACGATCGCGGATGCAGCCGGATGTTATTGTCCGATTGCCGCAGGGCAAAGACGTGGTGATCGATGCGAAAATGACGCTGGTGGCCTATGAACGCTACTTTAATGCAGAGGATGACTACACCCGCGAAAGTGCGTTACAGGAACATATCGCCTCCGTGCGTAACCATATTCGTCTGCTGGGCCGCAAAGACTACCAGCAGTTGCCGGGATTACGTACGCTTGATTATGTGCTGATGTTTATCCCGGTTGAGCCCGCTTTTCTGCTGGCGCTGGACAGGCAGCCCGAACTGATTACAGAAGCACTCAGAAATAATATTATGCTGGTAAGCCCGACCACGTTGTTGGTGGCATTGCGCACCATTGCTAATCTGTGGCGGTATGAGCATCAAAGTCGTAATGCGCAGCAGATCGCGGACCGGGCCAGCAAGCTTTATGACAAAATGCGGCTGTTTGTCGATGATATGTCAGCAATAGGTCAGAGCCTGGACAAGGCACAAGATAACTATCGGCAGGCGATGAAAAAATTGTCTTCAGGGCGTGGAAACGTTCTGGCTCAGGCAGAAGCGTTTCGTGGATTGGGTGTAGAAATTAAGCGTGAGATTAATCCTGAACTGGCTGAACAAGCCACGAGCCAGGATGAAGAGTTTCGTTTACGTTCGGTCCCCGAGGCGCAACAAGACGAGACTTACCCCGATGGAGAGGCGGTAAATCAGCAATCAAACTAGCCCGTTTGGGTTAGTTGAACCCGGTAGAAGGGTAGGGCAAATTGGCCCAATCTGTTACACTTCTCGAACATTTTTTGGATGAGCAGGCACTGAGATGGTGGATAATTCACAAGAAACGACGCACTTTGGCTTTCAGACCGTCGCTAAAGAGCAGAAAGCTGACATGGTGGCCCACGTTTTTCATTCTGTGGCGTCTAAATATGACGTTATGAATGACTTAATGTCATTTGGCATTCATCGTTTGTGGAAGCGCTTCACCATTGATTGCAGTGGCGTGCGCCGTGGGCAGACTGTCCTGGATTTAGCCGGTGGTACGGGCGATCTGACGGCGAAATTTTCTCGCATGGTCGGTGAAACCGGGAAAGTGGTTCTGGCGGATATCAATGACTCAATGCTCAAAATGGGTCGCGAAAAGCTGCGCAACATTGGCGTGATTGGCAACGTCGAGTATGTCCAGGCGAACGCGGAAGCATTGCCGTTCCCGGACAACACCTTTGACTGCATTACCATTTCGTTCGGCCTGCGTAACGTCACGGATAAAGACAAAGCACTGCGTTCTATGTATCGCGTGTTGAAGCCTGGTGGACGTTTACTGGTGTTGGAATTTTCCAAGCCGATTATCGAGCCGCTGAGCAAAGCGTATGACGCATACTCTTTCCATATTCTGCCGCGTATCGGTTCAATGGTGGCAAGCGATGCCGATAGTTACCGCTATCTGGCGGAGTCCATCCGTATGCATCCCGATCAGGACACGTTAAAAGCAATGATGCAAGATGCCGGGTTTGAAAGCGTTGATTACTACAACCTGACGGCAGGTGTTGTTGCGCTGCATCGTGGTTACAAGTTCTGACAGGAGATCGGGGATGCCTTTTAAACCCTTAGTGACCGCAGGCGTTGAAAATCTGCTCAACACCTTTCTGTATCGTTCACCGGCACTGAAATCAGCCAGAACGCGTTTGCAGGGCAAGGTGCTGCGTGTAGATCTCAAAGGATTTTCGACCCCGCTAGTCCTGGTGTTTAGCGAACGCCAGGTTGATGTACTGGGGGCATGGGAAGGCGAAGCTGATTGCACCGTGATCACGCATGCCAGCGTGTTACCAAAATTGCGCGATCGCCAGCAGCTCACGGCGCTTATCCGCAGCGGCGAGCTGGAAGTGCAGGGCGATATTCAAGTGGTGCAGAACGTTGTCGCGCTGGCAGACCTGGCGGAGTTCGATCCCGCAGAACTGCTTGCCCCTTATACTGGCGATATTGTTGCAGAAGGGATCAGCAAGACCCTGCGCGGTGGGGCTACGTTTTTATGCCGTACCGTTCAACGTCAGCAGCGTTATGTTGCCGAAGCGATCACCGAAGAGTGGCGCATGGCCCCGGGCCCGCTGGAAGTTGCATGGTTTGCCGAAGAAACCGCTGCCGTTGAGCGTGCGGTCGACTCTCTGGCCAAACGGCTGGAAAAACTGGAGGCCAAATGACGCCAGGTGAAGTACGGCGCCTTTATTTCATCATTCGCACTTTCTTAAGCTACGGTCTTGATGAACTCATCCCCAAAATGCGTATTACGCTGCCGCTTAGGTTGTGGCGCTACACGTTGTTCTGGATGCCAAACCGGCATAAAGATAAACCGCTGGGTGAAAGGCTGAGACTGGCTTTGCAGGAGCTGGGACCGGTGTGGATCAAGTTTGGTCAAATGCTTTCCACCCGCCGCGACCTTTTTCCTCCGCAAATCGCCGATCAGCTTGCACTGCTGCAGGACCGGGTGGCCCCATTCGATGGGCAACGCGCAAAACAACAAATCGAAGAAGCAATGGGCGGACTCCCTGTTGAAGAATGGTTTGATGATTTTGACATCACTCCACTGGCATCTGCGTCTATTGCACAGGTACACACTGCGCGACTGAAATCGAACGGCAAAGAGGTCGTGATCAAGGTCATTCGCCCGGATATTCTGCCGGTCATCAGAGCCGATTTAAAACTGATCTATCGCCTTGCTCGCTGGGTGCCTCGCTTGCTGCCGGATGGTCGCCGCCTGCGGCCAACGGAAGTGGTGCGTGAATATGAAAAAACGCTGATCGATGAGCTGAATCTGCTGCGCGAGTCGGCGAACGCGATTCAGCTGCGGCGTAATTTTGAAGACAGCCCGATGCTGTACATCCCGGAAGTGTATTCCGACTATTGCAGTCAGAACATGATGGTGATGGAGCGTATTTACGGTATCCCTGTTTCAGATGTTGCCGCGCTTGAGAAGAACGGCACCAATATGCAACTGTTGGCTGAGCGTGGCGTTCAGGTCTTCTTTACTCAGGTATTCCGCGACAGCTTTTTCCATGCGGACATGCACCCTGGGAATATTTTTGTTAGCTATGAACACCCTGAGAACCCGAAATATATTGGCATTGACTGCGGGATTGTCGGTTCGTTGAATAAAGAAGATAAGCGCTACCTGGCGGAAAACTTTATCGCGTTCTTTAACCGCGACTACCGCAAGGTTGCCGAGTTGCACGTAGATTCTGGCTGGGTTCCGCCGGACACCAACGTCGAAGAATTTGAATTTGCTATTCGTACCGTGTGTGAACCGATATTTGAAAAACCGCTGTCGGAGATTTCATTTGGTCACGTGCTGTTGAACCTGTTTAACACCGCACGTCGGTTTAATATGGAAGTCCAGCCGCAACTGGTGCTGTTACAGAAGACATTGTTGTATGTTGAGGGCGTTGGTCGACAGCTGTATCCGCAGTTAGATTTATGGAAAACAGCCAAGCCATTTCTGGAGTCGTGGATTAAAGATCAGGTCGGTATTCCTGCGCTTGTCAGGGCTTTTAAAGAAAAAGCACCGTTCTGGGTCGAAAAAATGCCAGAAATACCTGAACTTGTGTATGACAGTTTGCGCCAGGGCAAATATTTACAACACAGTGTTGATAAGATTGCGCGCGAGCTTCAGGCGAATCATGTTCGTCAGGGACAATCCCGTTATTTATTGGGTATTGGCGCAACGCTGCTGCTAAGTGGGACATTCTTGCTGGTAAGCCGTCCTGAGTGGGGTTTGATGCCTGGCTGGCTAATGGCGGGTGGCGTCATTGCCTGGCTGATAGGCTGGCGCAAAATGCGCTGAATTTTTCATCGCTCAAGGCAGGTCGTGTAACGTATACTACGGTCTTATTAATTCATCATCTATAACAGAGGAACATGTATGGGTGGTATCAGTATCTGGCAGTTGTTGATCATTGCCGTCATCGTTGTACTGCTATTCGGCACCAAGAAACTCGGCTCCATCGGTTCCGATCTTGGCGCGTCAATCAAAGGCTTCAAAAAGGCGATGGGTGATGATGAACCTAAGCAAGATAAAACCAGCCAGGACGCTGATTTTACTGCTAAATCCATCACCGATAAGCAGGGTGAAGTGAAAAAAGAAGACGCCAAAAGCCACGATAAAGAGCAGGTATAATCCGTGTTTGATATCGGTTTTAGCGAACTGCTATTGGTGTTCGTGATTGGCCTCATTGTTCTGGGGCCACAACGACTGCCGGTGGCGGTAAAAACGGTCGCGGGTTGGGTTCGTGCATTGCGCTCTCTTGCAACGACGGTTCAGAATGAACTGACCCAGGAGCTTAAGCTTCAGGAGTTTCAGGACAGCCTGAAGAAAGTTGAGAAAGCGAGCCTGACAAATCTGACGCCGGAGCTGAAAGCTTCGATGGATGAATTGCGTGAAGCTGCGGAGTCGATGAAGCGTTCTTACAGCGCTAACGACCCTGAGAAAGCCAGCGATGAAGCCCACACTATCCATAATCCGGTAGTGAAAGGGAGCGAAGCGCAGCATGAGGGGGTTACCCCGGCTACGGCTGAAGCGCAGGCCAGCTCGCCAGAGCAAAAACCGCAATCCACGGGTGCTAGTACGCCGGAACCGACGGAAGCCGCTTCCGTAACGTTGATGGACGCAGAAAAGAAATCCGCCGCGCCTGTTGTCGAATCCTCCCCCTCGTCGAGTGATAAACCGTAAACATGGCTGTAGAAGATACTCAACCGCTCATCACGCATTTGATTGAGCTGCGTAAGCGACTCCTGAACTGCATTATTGCGGTTCTGGTGATCTTTCTGGCGTTGGTTTATTTTGCCAACGACATTTACCATATGGTTGCGGCACCGCTGATCAAGCAAATGCCGCAGGGTGCGACGATGATCGCCACAGATGTGGCCTCGCCGTTCTTTACCCCGATCAAGCTCACCTTTATGGTGTCGCTGATCCTGTCAGCGCCAGTGATCCTGTACCAGGTATGGGCATTTATTGCTCCCGCGTTATATAAGCATGAACGCCGCCTTGTTGTGCCGCTGCTGGTTTCAAGTTCGCTGCTGTTCTATATCGGCATGGCATTCGCCTACTTTGTCGTCTTCCCGCTGGCGTTTGGTTTCCTTGCCAATACGGCTCCGCAGGGCGTACAGGTGTCGACGGATATTGCCAGCTACCTCAGCTTCGTAATGGCACTTTTCATGGCCTTTGGGGTCTCCTTCGAGGTTCCCGTTGCCATTGTGCTGCTGTGCTGGATGGGTATTACGACGCCTGACGAATTACGTAAAAAACGTCCTTATGTTGTCGTTGGCGCCTTTGTCGTGGGGATGTTACTGACGCCGCCGGATGTCTTTTCGCAAACGCTGTTGGCCATACCGATGTACTGCCTGTTTGAAGTCGGCGTTTTCTTCTCCCGTTTCTATGTCGGTAAGCGACGTACGCGAGACGAAGATAACGAGGCGGAGAACGAGAAAGCTGAAGCTGCCGATAAAACCGAAGAATAAATTCAACCGCCCGTAAGGGCGGTTGTCATATGGGAGGAAGCATGTTTGATATTGGCGTTAATCTAACCAGTACGCAATTTGCAAAAGACAGGGATGAGGTTGTCGCGCGCGCCTTTGCTGCCGGCGTAAATGGCATGCTTTTGACCGGAACTAACCTGCACGAAAGCCAGCAGGCGTTAAAACTGGCACAGCATTATCCACATTGCTGGTCCACTGCGGGTGTTCACCCGCATGACAGTAGTCAATGGCAACCCTCAACGGAAGAGGCGATTGTGGCGCTGGCAAACCAGTCTGAAGTGGTCGCCATTGGTGAATGTGGGCTGGATTTCAATCGCAATTTCTCCACGCCGCAGGAGCAGGAGCGGGCGTTTGAGGCACAACTGCGTATTGCCGCCGAGTTGCAGATGCCGGTTTTCATGCATTGCCGCGACGCACATGACCGTTTCCTGACGCTGCTCGAACCCTGGCTGGACAGCCTTCCAGGCGCTGTATTGCACTGTTTTACCGGCTCACGCCAGGAGATGCAGGACTGCGTAGACAGGGGGCTGTATATTGGCATCACCGGATGGGTCTGCGATGAACGTCGGGGCATGGAACTTCGGGAACTGCTGCCGTTTATCCCGGTGGAAAGGCTCCTGATCGAAACCGATGCCCCTTATTTACTCCCCCGCGATTTAACTCCGAAACCGGCTTCACGTCGTAATGAACCTGCGCACCTGCCGCACATTCTTGAGCGTATTGCGCACTGGCGTGGAGACGATCCTCAGCGCCTGGCAGCCGCTATCGACGCCAATGTCAGGACACTCTTCGAAGTCACCTTCTGAAGCGGATTTAGATTTTGCGAAAACCGGTGTTTTTCACGCTCTGCTTAACCTCTTTATTCAGCAGGTTAAGCAGCAGCATGGAGCGTGCCTCGCCATCTGGTTCGGTGAAAATTGCCTTCAGCCCTTCAAATGCACCTTCGGTGATAATCACGCTATCTCCTGGATACGGGGTTTCAGGGTCAATAATCCCTTCTGGTTTGTAGATGGAAAGCTGGTGAATAACGGAAGACGGAACTGTTGCGGGTGTTGCACCAAAGCGGACGAAATGGCTGACGCCACGTGTGGCATTGATGGTGGTGGTGTGGATCACTTCCGGGTCGAATTCGACAAACATGTAGTTAGGGAAAAGTGGCTCACTGACTGTAGTACGTTTTCCACGCACTATTTTTTCCAGGGTGATCATGGGCGTCAGGCAGCTCACTGCCTGTCTTTCCAGGTGTTCCTGGGCACGCTGAAGTTGCCCGCGTTTGCAGTACAGTAAATACCAGGCTTGCATAATAACTCTTATCCGCTTGTTCTGAGCGTAAGCATAACAAAAGCCATGCACTAAGTTAATTATACCCGCCTCAACGCAACCCGAAACGCATTGGGTATATAATCCCTGCGCTTGGATGTACCGCCAGAGTTCACGCTAATTTAACAAAAATACAGCATCGCAATGATGAACGCCGTATAATGAGGCGCTTACGAAGAGGCCACAATGGACGCCATGAAATATAACGATTTACGCGACTTCCTGACGCTGCTTGAACAGCAGGGTGAGCTCAAACGCATTACGCTTCCAGTGGATCCTCATCTGGAAATCACTGAAATTGCCGATCGCACGCTGCGTGCGGGCGGGCCTGCGTTGTTGTTTGAGAACCCTAAAGGCTATTCGATGCCGGTGCTGTGCAACCTGTTTGGCACGCCTAAGCGTGTTGCCATGGGGATGGGACAAGAAGATGTCTCTGCGCTGCGGGAAGTGGGTAAACTGTTGGCGTTTTTGAAAGAGCCGGAGCCGCCAAAAGGGTTCCGCGATCTGTTTGATAAGCTGCCGCAGTTCAAGCAGGTTTTGAATATGCCGACCAAACGGCTGCGCGGTGCACCTTGTCAGCAAAAAATCGCGTCAGGCGATGACGTCGATCTCAACCGTATTCCCATCATGACCTGCTGGCCGGAAGATGCCGCCCCGCTGATCACCTGGGGGCTCACCGTGACGCGTGGCCCGCATAAAGAACGGCAGAATCTGGGCATCTACCGTCAGCAGCTGATCGGCAAAAACAAGCTTATTATGCGCTGGCTTTCCCATCGTGGTGGCGCGCTTGATTATCAGGAGTGGTGTGCAGCCCATCCTGGTGAGCGTTTTCCAGTTGCGGTAGCGCTGGGGGCCGATCCGGCAACGATTTTGGGCGCGGTAACGCCGGTACCTGACACGTTATCGGAATACGCGTTTGCCGGACTGTTGCGCGGTACCAAGACCGAAGTGGTCAAATGTATTTCCAACGATCTCGAAGTCCCAGCCAGCGCAGAGATCGTGCTGGAAGGCTACATCGAGCCGGGGGAGTTAGCGCCGGAAGGTCCGTACGGCGACCATACGGGTTACTACAATGAAGTGGATAGCTTTCCGGTCTTCACCGTCACGCACGTTACCCAGCGTGAAGATGCTATTTATCACTCCACCTACACCGGGCGTCCACCCGATGAACCTGCCGTGCTGGGCGTGGCGCTGAACGAAGTGTTTGTGCCGATTCTGCAAAAGCAGTTCCCGGAAATCGTCGATTTTTATCTGCCGCCGGAAGGTTGTTCGTATCGACTGGCGGTTGTCACGATCAAAAAACAGTACGCCGGTCATGCCAAACGCGTCATGATGGGCGTTTGGTCGTTTTTACGACAGTTTATGTACACCAAATTTGTTATTGTCTGCGATGACGATGTCAACGCACGTGACTGGAATGATGTGATTTGGGCGATCACCACCCGTATGGACCCGGCCCGGGATACGGTGTTGGTAGAGAATACACCGATTGATTATCTGGATTTTGCCTCGCCGGTCTCCGGCCTTGGTTCAAAAATGGGCCTGGATGCTACCAATAAATGGCCGGGTGAGACCCAACGTGAATGGGGACGTCCGATTAAAAAAGATCCCGAAGTGACTGCGCGCATTGACGCAATTTGGGATGAGCTGGCCATCTTTAATGACGGCAAAAGCGCCTGAGGCGCGATCGTTTTGCCTATTGATCCGACAGAGAGAGCGCATGACAACCTTAAGCTGTAAAGTGACCTCGGTAGAAGCTATCACTGACACCGTATATCGCGTCCGTTTAGTGCCAGACGCGGCGTTTTCCTTTCGTGCTGGTCAGTATTTAATGGTCGTGATGGATGAACGAGATAAGCGTCCGTTCTCCATGGCCTCAACGCCGGATGAGCACGGGTTCATTGAGCTGCACGTGGGTGCCTCTGAGCTTAACCTGTATGCGATGGCCGTCATGGATCGCATTCTCCAGGATCGAGAAATCAACGTGGATATCCCGCACGGCGAAGCCTGGCTGCGTGACGATGAAGACCGACCGCTGATCCTGATTGCTGGCGGCACCGGCTTCTCTTATGCGCGCTCGATTTTACTGACCGCGCTGGCGCGCAACCCAAACCGTGACGTGACGATTTACTGGGGCGGGCGTGAAGAGAAGCATCTCTACGATCTCGGTGAACTGGAAGCGTTGTCTGTTAATCACCCGAACCTGCGCGTTGAGCCCGTGGTCGAACAGCCTGAAGAAGGTTGGCGTGGTCGTACGGGTACCGTACTAACGGCAGTATTGCAGGATCACGGCACGCTGGCTGAGCATGACATCTACATTGCCGGGCGTTTTGAGATGGCAAAAATCGCGCGCGATCTGTTCTGTAATGAGCGTCAGGCACGTGAAGATCGCCTGTTTGGTGATGCGTTCGCTTTTATTTAAAAATAAAAAACCCGCCCCTGACAGGCGGGAAGAACGGCAACTAAACCTTCTCTCTTCGCCATTGGCACCAATGGCTTTGAGATAACATTTTGTAGGCTGGATAAGACGTTTTTTACGTCGCCATCCGGCATCGTTGCCGGGGGCGCTTCGCTTGCCCGGCCTACAAGATGCGGCACTCTGTGATTACACTCTCTCAAATACCGTAGCGATACCCTGACCCAACCCAATACACATCGTCGCCAGACCAAACTGCACGTCTTTACGCTCCATCAGGTTCAGCAGGGTGGTGCTGATACGCGCACCGGAACATCCCAGCGGGTGGCCCAGGGCGATCGCACCGCCGTTGAGGTTGATCTTCTCGTCAATCTGCTCCATCAAGCCCAGATCTTTAATGCATGGCAGGATCTGCGCAGCAAAGGCTTCGTTCATTTCAAACAAACCGATGTCACTGACGGAAAGCCGAGCTTTTTTCAGCGCCAACTTTGAGGCTGGAACCGGGCCGTAACCCATGATTGACGGATCGCAACCGACCACCGCCATTGAGCGAATGCGCGCGCGCGGCGTCAGGCCCAGTTCGCGGGCACGGCCCTCGCTCATTACCAACATAGCAGCGGCACCGTCGGAAAGCGCGGAAGAGGTACCGGCAGTGACCGTACCGCTAACCGGATCAAACGCCGGACGCAGGGTAGACAACGCTTCGAGGGTGGTTTCCGGACGGATCACTTCGTCGTAGTTAAACTGTTTCAACACGCCGTCGGCATCGTGACCGCCAGTCGGGATGATTTCATTTTTAAATGCGCCAGACTGGGTGGCAGCCCAGGCGCGAGCGTGTGAACGTGCGGCGAAGGCATCCTGCATTTCACGGCTGATACCGTGCATACGAGAGAGCATTTCCGCCGTCAGGCCCATCATCCCCGCGGCTTTTGCCACGTTGCGGCTCATTCCCGGATGAAAATCTACGCCGTGGCTCATTGGCACGTGACCCATATGCTCCACGCCGCCAATCAGGCAAGCCTGAGCATCGCCGGTCATAATCATGCGCGCCGCATCGTGCAGGGCCTGCATGGATGAACCGCACAAGCGGTTGACGGTGACAGCCGGGACGGAGTGTGGGACTTCCGCCAGCAGTGCGGCGTTACGGGCGATATTGAACCCTTGCTCCAGCGTCTGTTGTACGCAACCCCAGTAAATGTCATCGAGCGCCGCGGGCTCAAGCGCTGGATTCCGCGCCAGCAGGCTACGCATTAAATGTGCGGAGAGATCTTCTGCCCGCACGTGACGGAACGCGCCCCCTTTCGAACGGCCCATCGGGGTACGGATCGCATCAACAATTACAACCTGTTCCATTGTGACTCCTTAAGCCGTTTTCAGGTCGCCAACCGGGCGGGCAGGCTCAACCGAGGGATAGTACGGTTCGTTATGACGCGCTTTATTACGCAATCCTTCCGGCACCTCATACAGTGGGCCGAGGTGCTGGTATTGCTGCGCCATATCGAGGTATTTGGCGCTGCCGAGCGTATCCAGCCAGCGGAACGCACCGCCGTGGAACGGAGGGAAGCCGAGACCGTAAACCAGTGCCATATCGGCTTCCGCCGGGCTGGCAATGATGCCTTCTTCCAGGCAGCGCACCACTTCGTTGACCATCGGGATCATCATGCGGGCGATAATCTCGTCATCACTGAAATCGCGCTTCGGCTGGCTGACGTCTGCCAGCAGGCCATCGACCGCAGCATCCTCTTCTTTCTTCGGCTTGCCTTTGCTGTCTTCTTTATAACGCCAGAACCCGAGACCATTTTTCTGTCCAAAGCGGCTGGCATCGAACAGGGCATCGATCGCGTCGCGATAATCTTTCTGCATCCGCTGCGGGAAGCCTGCGGACATCACTGCCTGCGCGTGATGTGCAGTATCAATACCGACTACGTCCAGTAAATACGCCGGACCCATTGGCCAACCGAACTGTTTCTCCATCACCTTATCGACTTTGCGGAAGTCCGCGCCGTCGCGCAGTAACTGGCTGAAACCGGCGAAGTAGGGGAACAGCACGCGGTTTACAAAGAAGCCAGGGCAGTCGTTGACCACAATCGGCGTTTTGCCCATCAGGCTTGCCCAGGCGACGACTTTAGCGATGGTTTCATCCGAGCTTTTCTCACCGCGGATGATCTCAACCAGCGGCATCCGGTGCACCGGGTTAAAGAAGTGCATGCCACAGAAGTTTTCCGGGCGCTTCAGAACGCTGGCCAGTTCGCTAATCGGAATGGTAGACGTGTTTGACGCCAGCACGGTATCCGGGCGCACTTTATCTTCGGTCTCTGCAAGCACCGCTTTTTTCACTTTTGGATTTTCAACAACCGCTTCCACCACCACGTCCACGCGCTCAAAGCCGGTGTAGTCGAGGGTTGGTTGGATGGTGGAAATCACGCCCGCCATCTTCAGACCGTCGATCTTGCCGCGCTCAAGTTGCTTATTCAGCAGCTTGGCGGCTTCGGTCATGCCCAGCGTCAGCGATTTATCGTTGATATCTTTCATGATAACCGGCACGCCTTTCCAGGCAGACTGGTAGGCTATACCGCCACCCATAATGCCTGCGCCCAGAACTGCGGCTTGCTTCGGTGTCTCAATATCCTTCGTCAGTTTTTTCGCTTTCGCTTTGACGTACTGATCGTTGAGGAAAATACCGACCAGCGCACGCGCCTCGTTGGTGTGCGCCAGCGGGACAAAACTTTGGTTTTCCAGGTTCAGCGCTTCTTCACGACCAAAGCGGGCGGCAGCTTCAATCGTTTTCACGGCGGTGATCGGGGCTGGGTAATGTTTCCCTGCCGTCTGCGCAACCATGCCTTTGGCGATGGTAAAGCTCATGGCCGCTTCAATTTTGCTGAGTTTCAGCGGCTCCAGTTTTGGTTGGCGTTTGGCCCGCCAGTCGAGGTCGCCGTTGATTGCCTGACGCAGTACCGCCATTGCGCCCTCGAGCAGTTTTTCCTGCTTCACAATGCCATCAACCAAACCGATTTTCAGTGCCTGCTCGGCACCGACGTCTTTACCTGCGGCAATGATTTCCAGCGCGCTGTCTGCGCCCAGCATGCGTGGCATACGCACGGAACCGCCAAAGCCCGGCATGATGCCCAGCTTGGTTTCCGGTAGACCGATGCGTAGGTCCGGGGTTGCCAGACGGTAGTCGGTCGCCAGGACGCACTCGCAGCCGCCACCCAGCGCATAGCCGTTGACCGCAGACAGGGTTGGGACAGGCAGATCTTCCAGGCGATTAAAGACGCTGTTGGCAAAGTGCAGCCACTGGCTTAACTGTTCTTCAGGAACAAGGAACAGTGAAAGGAATTCGGTGATATCGGCACCGACAATAAAGGCTGCTTTGTTAGAACGCAGCAGCAGCCCTTTTAAATCATGTTGTTTCTCCAGCACATCCAGCGCATGGCCAAGGCTGGCTACGGTTGCCGTGTCGAGTTTATTGACTGAGCCAGGGGCATCGAACACCAGTTCGGCGATGCCATCTTCCAGCCAGTCGAGGTACAGGGTGTCGCCTTTGTAAAGCATGTCAGTCTCCTGAATCCGCAAGGTGATCTGGTCATACCAGATGAATCGAAGTGTGTGTTTTATGTTAATAAAATGCAAATGAATGATTAAAGAAATGACGGGCCGATCACGCTCGGCAGAAATCACGCAGTCACAGGACGATGTGCTAAGATGCGGAGACTTGAGGTCAAAAAAACAGAAGGGTAAATAATGGAATCACTGGCCGCACTCTATAAAAATCATATTGTTACCTTACAGGAACGGACCCGCGATGCGCTGGCGCGTTTTAAGCTGGATGCGTTACTTATTCACTCCGGTGAGCTGGTTAACGTTTTTCTCGACGACCATCCGTATCCGTTCAAGGTCAATCCGCAGTTTAAAGCCTGGGTACCCGTCACGCAGGTTCCCAACTGCTGGTTGCTGGTGGATGGCGTTAATAAGCCTAAGTTGTGGTTCTACCTGCCGGTGGATTACTGGCACAACGTTGAGCCGCTGCCGACCTCTTTCTGGACCGAAGAAGTTGAAATTATTGCGTTGCCAAAAGCCGACGGTATTGGTAGCCAGTTGCCTGCTGCCCGCGGCAATATCGGGTACATCGGCCCGGTACCGGAACGTGCGCTGCAGCTGGACATTGCTGCCAGCAACATCAACCCGAAAGGGGTGATCGACTATCTTCACTATTACCGTGCGTATAAAACCGATTACGAGCTGACCTGCATGCGCGAAGCGCAGAAAATGGCGGTAAGTGGACACCGTGCAGCCGAAGAAGCGTTCCGTTCAGGGATGAGCGAGTTCGACATCAACCTGGCGTACCTGACAGCCACGGGGCATCGCGATACCGACGTGCCTTACAGCAACATCGTCGCGCTTAACGAACATGCCTCTGTACTGCATTACACCAAGCTGGATCATCAACCGCCATCAGAATTCCGCAGCTTCCTGCTGGACGCCGGGGCGGAATATAACGGCTATGCGGCAGACCTGACGCGGACCTGGTCGGCGAAAAGCGACAACGACTATGCACAGTTGGTGAAAGACGTTAACGAAGAAGAACTGGCGCTGATTGCAACCATGAAAGCGGGTGTCAACTATGTGGATTATCACATTCAGTTCCATCAGCGCATCGCGAAGCTGCTGCGTAAACATCAAATCATCACCGATATGAGTGAAGAGGCGATGGTGGAAAACGATCTTACCGGGCCGTTTATGCCGCACGGTATTGGTCACCCGCTGGGATTACAGGTGCATGATGTCGCTGGTTTTATGCAGGATGACAGCGGTACGCATCTTGCCGCACCGTCGAAGTATCCGTACCTGCGCTGCACTCGCGTGCTGCAACCGGGTATGGTCCTGACCATTGAGCCGGGCATTTACTTTATCGAATCCCTGTTAGCGCCGTGGCGTGAAGGGCAATTCAGCAAACACTTCAACTGGCAGAAGATTGACGCGCTGAAGCCGTTCGGTGGTATTCGTATTGAAGACAACGTGGTCGTCCATGAGAATCATATCGAAAACATGACCCGGGATTTGAAACTGGCGTAATGGACAGTTGGTTAATCCCTGCGGCGCCGGTTAGCGTCGTTGAAGAGATCAAAAAAAGCCGCTTCATTACGTTGCTCGCCCACACGGACGGCGTAGAGGCGGCAAAAGCGTTTGTCGAGTCAGTCAGGGCAGAGCATCCGGACGCCCGCCACCATTGCGCGGCGTGGGTAGCGGGTGCACCGGATGACTCGCAACAGCTGGGCTTTTCGGACGACGGCGAACCGGCGGGGACGGCAGGTAAACCGATGCTTGCGCAGCTAATGGGCAGTGGCGTCGGCGAGATTACCGCGGTGGTGGTGCGCTACTACGGCGGTATTCTTCTCGGTACAGGTGGACTGGTCAAAGCCTACGGTGGTGGGGTGAGCCAGGCATTGCGGCAATTAACAACGCAGCGCAAGACGCCGCTTACCGAATATACTTTGCAGTGTGAGTACGGCCAACTGGCAGGTATTGAAGCACTGTTGGGGCAGTTCGACGGTAAAATCATAACCAGTGATTACCAGGCATTCGTTCAGCTACGGGTAGCGCTTCCTTACACGAAAGTGAATGAATTTTCAGCAAGGCTGGCGGATTTTAGTCGAGGTTCATTGCAATTGTTAGCGATTAAAGAATAATCCCCACCTCATTTTAAAGAACTAAGGAAGCGGCAGAGATGCATTTTCGCGCCATTACCCGAATCGTTGGACTACTGGTCATTTTATTCTCGGGGACAATGATCATCCCCGGACTGGTAGCGCTCATCTACCGTGATGGGGCGGGTCGTGCATTTACGCAAACTTTCTTTGTCGCGCTGGCGATTGGCTCCATGCTGTGGTGGCCGAACCGTAAAGAAAAGGGCGAACTGAAATCCCGCGAAGGGTTTCTTATCGTGGTCTTGTTCTGGACCGTGCTGGGCAGCGTGGGTGCGCTACCGTTTATCTTTGCTGAAAGTCCAAACCTCACGATCACCGATGCGTTTTTCGAATCCTTCTCCGGCTTAACTACGACGGGCGCAACCACGCTGGTGGGGCTGGATTCATTACCACATGCGATTCTCTTTTATCGTCAAATGCTGCAATGGTTTGGCGGGATGGGGATCATCGTTCTGGCGGTGGCTATTCTGCCTATTCTTGGCGTCGGCGGTATGCAGCTTTACCGGGCAGAAATGCCAGGGCCGCTGAAAGACAATAAAATGCGTCCGCGTATTGCCGAAACGGCGAAAACCCTGTGGCTTATCTATGTATTGTTGACAGTGGCCTGTGCGCTGGCGCTGTGGTTTGCCGGCATGCCTGCGTTTGACGCTATCGGTCACAGCTTTGCGACCATTGCTATCGGCGGCTTTTCAACGCATGACGCCAGCGTGGGTTATTTCGATAGTCCGACTATCAACACAATTATTGCAATCTTCCTGCTGATCTCCGGGTGTAACTATGGCCTGCACTTCTCTTTATTAAGCGGGCGTAGTCTGAAGGTCTATTGGCGCGATCCGGAATTTCGGATGTTCATTGGGGTACAGCTGACGCTGGTGGCTATCTGTACGCTGGTATTGTGGATCCACAATACCTACGGTTCGGCGCTAACGACAATCAATCAGGCCTTTTTCCAGGTGGTGTCGATGGCGACCACCGCGGGGTTCACCACGGACAGTATTGCTCGCTGGCCGTTGTTCCTGCCCGTGCTGTTGCTGTGTTCTGCCTTTATTGGTGGCTGTGCCGGGTCAACGGGCGGTGGCTTGAAGGTGATTCGTATTCTGCTGCTGTTCAAGCAGGGTAACCGTGAGTTGAAGCGCCTGGTCCACCCGAACGCGGTTTACAGTATTAAGCTAGGTAACCGTGCACTGCCAGAACGTATCCTCGAAGCAGTATGGGGATTCTTCTCGGCCTATGCGCTGGTCTTTATTATCAGTATGCTGGCGATTATCGCGACCGGCGTGGATGACTTCTCTGCATTTGCTTCCGTTGTCGCGACGCTGAATAACCTGGGGCCAGGGCTGGGTGTGGTTGCCGACAACTTTGCCAGTATGAACCCGGTGGCGAAATGGATCCTGATTGCCAATATGCTGTTTGGTCGTCTGGAGGTCTTTACTCTGCTGGTACTCTTTACCCCTACCTTCTGGCGTGAATAATGGAGTAACACGTGAAAACACTGATTCTTTTTTCTTCCCGGGATGGACAAACGCGCGAAATCGCCGAGTATCTGGCTTCTGAGCTCAAAGAGTTGGGCATCTGGGCGGATGTGATGAATCTGCACCGCACCGAAGAGCCTGACTGGCAGCACTATGACAGCGTGGTGATCGGTGCCTCGATTCGCTACGGTCACTACCATTCTGCTTTTCAGACGTTTGTGAAGAAGCACGCTACGCGGCTGAACGCGATGCCGAGTGCGTTCTACTCCGTTAATCTGGTCGCCCGTAAGCCGGAAAAACGTACCCCGCAAACCAACAGCTATGCGCGCAAGTTTCTGATGAGCTCGCCGTGGCGACCCGATCGTAGCGCGGTGATCGCTGGCGCACTGCTTTATCCTCGCTATCGTTGGTATGACCGCGTCATGATCCAACTGATTATGAAGATGTCCGGTGGCGAAACGGATACGAATAAAGAAGTGGTCTATACCGATTGGGAACAGGTTGCGAGTTTTGCGCGAGAAATAGCGCAATTAACCAACAAAGCGTCGTTAAAATAAACGTAAAGAATAAAAAATACGCACTCGGAAAATTATTTTAAATTTCCCCTTGTCAGCCTGAAATAACTCCCTATAATGCGCCTCCACTGACACGGAACAACGGATTACAAGCCGCCGGGTCAGCGGGGTTCCACTGAGAACCCCGCGGAGAAAAGCAGAAATTAAATGCTTGACTCTGAATGAGGAAAACGTATTATACGGGACCTCGCAACGGTGAGCGAAAGCCGCGTTGCACTGCTCTTTAACAATTTATCAGACAATCTGTGTGGGCACTCGAAGATACGGATTCTTAAACGTCGCAAGACGAAAAATGAATACCAAGTCTCTGAGTGAACATACGTAATTCATTACGAAGTTTAATTCACGAGCATCAAACTTAAATTGAAGAGTTTGATCATGGCTCAGATTGAACGCTGGCGGCAGGCCTAACACATGCAAGTCGAACGGTAGCACAGAGGAGCTTGCTCCTTGGGTGACGAGTGGCGGACGGGTGAGTAATGTCTGGGAAACTGCCCGATGGAGGGGGATAACTACTGGAAACGGTAGCTAATACCGCATAATGTCGCAAGACCAAAGAGGGGGACCTTCGGGCCTCTTGCCATCGGATGTGCCCAGATGGGATTAGCTAGTAGGTGGGGTAACGGCTCACCTAGGCGACGATCCCTAGCTGGTCTGAGAGGATGACCAGCCACACTGGAACTGAGACACGGTCCAGACTCCTACGGGAGGCAGCAGTGGGGAATATTGCACAATGGGCGCAAGCCTGATGCAGCCATGCCGCGTGTATGAAGAAGGCCTTCGGGTTGTAAAGTACTTTCAGCGAGGAGGAAGGGGATGTGGTTAATAACCGCATTCATTGACGTTACTCGCAGAAGAAGCACCGGCTAACTCCGTGCCAGCAGCCGCGGTAATACGGAGGGTGCAAGCGTTAATCGGAATTACTGGGCGTAAAGCGCACGCAGGCGGTCTGTCAAGTCGGATGTGAAATCCCCGGGCTCAACCTGGGAACTGCATCCGAAACTGGCAGGCTAGAGTCTTGTAGAGGGGGGTAGAATTCCAGGTGTAGCGGTGAAATGCGTAGAGATCTGGAGGAATACCGGTGGCGAAGGCGGCCCCCTGGACAAAGACTGACGCTCAGGTGCGAAAGCGTGGGGAGCAAACAGGATTAGATACCCTGGTAGTCCACGCCGTAAACGATGTCGACTTGGAGGTTGTTCCCTTGAGGAGTGGCTTCCGGAGCTAACGCGTTAAGTCGACCGCCTGGGGAGTACGGCCGCAAGGTTAAAACTCAAATGAATTGACGGGGGCCCGCACAAGCGGTGGAGCATGTGGTTTAATTCGATGCAACGCGAAGAACCTTACCTACTCTTGACATCCAGAGAACTTAGCAGAGATGCTTTGGTGCCTTCGGGAACTCTGAGACAGGTGCTGCATGGCTGTCGTCAGCTCGTGTTGTGAAATGTTGGGTTAAGTCCCGCAACGAGCGCAACCCTTATCCTTTGTTGCCAGCGGTTCGGCCGGGAACTCAAAGGAGACTGCCAGTGATAAACTGGAGGAAGGTGGGGATGACGTCAAGTCATCATGGCCCTTACGAGTAGGGCTACACACGTGCTACAATGGCATATACAAAGAGAAGCGACCTCGCGAGAGCAAGCGGACCTCATAAAGTATGTCGTAGTCCGGATTGGAGTCTGCAACTCGACTCCATGAAGTCGGAATCGCTAGTAATCGTAGATCAGAATGCTACGGTGAATACGTTCCCGGGCCTTGTACACACCGCCCGTCACACCATGGGAGTGGGTTGCAAAAGAAGTAGGTAGCTTAACCTTCGGGAGGGCGCTTACCACTTTGTGATTCATGACTGGGGTGAAGTCGTAACAAGGTAACCGTAGGGGAACCTGCGGTTGGATCACCTCCTTACCTTAAAGAAACGTTCTTTGTAGTGTCCACACAGATTGTCTGATGAAAAATTAGCAGTAAAAATCTCTGCAGGCTTGTAGCTCAGGTGGTTAGAGCGCACCCCTGATAAGGGTGAGGTCGGTGGTTCAAGTCCACTCAGGCCTACCAAATTTGCCCTGATACTGTGTTGTGAAACGACTCGCATACTTCAGTATGCTTCGTCATTCCACGCCTTGTCTCAGGACAAATTATCGGTACAGAGATGAAGTATTACGATGGGGTTATAGCTCAGCTGGGAGAGCGCCTGCCTTGCACGCAGGAGGTCTGCGGTTCGATCCCGCATAGCTCCACCATCCTTTACTGCAAAAAAACAAGAAAACTTCAGAGTGTACCTGAAAAGGTTCACTGCGAAGTTTTGCTCTTTAAAAATCTGGATCAAGCTGAAAATTGAAACGACACACTGTGTCTGTTCTCCGTAATAAGAACAGATAAATGGTGTGTTCGAGTCTCTCAAATTTTCGCAACACGATGTGTTTTACGAAACATCTTCGGGTTGTGAGGTTAAGCGACTAAGCGTACACGGTGGATGCCCTGGCAGTCAGAGGCGATGAAGGACGTGCTAATCTGCGATAAGCGTCGGTAAGGTGATATGAACCGTTATAGCCGGCGATTTCCGAATGGGGAAACCCAGTGTGTTTCGACACACTATCATTACGTGAATACATAGCGTAATGAAGCGAACCGGGGGAACTGAAACATCTAAGTACCCCGAGGAAAAGAAATCAACCGAGATTCCCCCAGTAGCGGCGAGCGAACGGGGAGCAGCCCAGAGTCTGAATCAGCATGTGTGGTAGTGGAACGGTCTGGAAAGTCCGACGGTACAGGGTGATAGTCCCGTACACAAAATCGCATGTGTTGTGAACTCGAAGAGTAGGGCGGGACACGTGGTATCCTGTCTGAATATGGGGGGACCATCCTCCAAGGCTAAATACTCCTGACTGACCGATAGTGAACCAGTACCGTGAGGGAAAGGCGAAAAGAACCCCGGCGAGGGGAGTGAAAAAGAACCTGAAACCGTGTACGTACAAGCAGTGGGAGCCTTGATTTATCAGGGTGACTGCGTACCTTTTGTATAATGGGTCAGCGACTTATATTCTGTAGCAAGGTTAACCGTATAGGGGAGCCGAAGGGAAACCGAGTCTTAACTGGGCGTTAAGTTGCAGGGTATAGACCCGAAACCCGGTGATCTAGCCATGGGCAGGTTGAAGGTTGGGTAACACTAACTGGAGGACCGAACCGACTAATGTTGAAAAATTAGCGGATGACTTGTGGCTGGGGGTGAAAGGCCAATCAAACCGGGAGATAGCTGGTTCTCCCCGAAAGCTATTTAGGTAGCGCCTCGTGAACTCATCTTCGGGGGTAGAGCACTGTTTCGGCTAGGGGGTCATCCCGACTTACCAACCCGATGCAAACTACGAATACCGAAGAATGTTATCACGGGAGACACACGGCGGGTGCTAACGTCCGTCGTGAAGAGGGAAACAACCCAGACCGCCAGCTAAGGTCCCAAAGTCACAGTTAAGTGGGAAACGATGTGGGAAGGCACAGACAGCCAGGATGTTGGCTTAGAAGCAGCCATCATTTAAAGAAAGCGTAATAGCTCACTGGTCGAGTCGGCCTGCGCGGAAGATGTAACGGGGCTAAACTGTGCACCGAAGCTGCGGCAGCGACACTATGTGTTGTTGGGTAGGGGAGCGTTCTGTAAGCCGTTGAAGGTGTCCTGTGAGGGGTGCTGGAGGTATCAGAAGTGCGAATGCTGACATAAGTAACGATAATGCGGGTGAAAAACCCGCACGCCGGAAGACCAAGGGTTCCTGTCCAACGTTAATCGGGGCAGGGTGAGTCGACCCCTAAGGCGAGGCCGAAAGGCGTAGTCGATGGGAAACAGGTTAATATTCCTGTACTTGGTGTTACTGCGAAGGGGGGACGGAGAAGGCTATGTTAGCCGGGCGACGGTTGTCCCGGTTTAAGCATGTAGGCGGGAAGTTTAGGTAAATCCGGACTTCTGTATAACGCTGAGGTGTGATGACGAGGCACTACGGTGCTGAAGTAACAAATGCCCTGCTTCCAGGAAAAGCCTCTAAGCATCAGGTAACACGAAATCGTACCCCAAACCGACACAGGTGGTCAGGTAGAGAATACCAAGGCGCTTGAGAGAACTCGGGTGAAGGAACTAGGCAAAATGGTGCCGTAACTTCGGGAGAAGGCACGCTGATGGTAGGTGAAGCGACTTGCTCGTGGAGCTGAAATCAGTCGAAGATACCAGCTGGCTGCAACTGTTTATTAAAAACACAGCACTGTGCAAACACGAAAGTGGACGTATACGGTGTGACGCCTGCCCGGTGCCGGAAGGTTAATTGATGGGGTTATCCGTAAGGAGAAGCTCTTGATCGAAGCCCCGGTAAACGGCGGCCGTAACTATAACGGTCCTAAGGTAGCGAAATTCCTTGTCGGGTAAGTTCCGACCTGCACGAATGGCGTAATGATGGCCAGGCTGTCTCCACCCGAGACTCAGTGAAATTGAACTCGCTGTGAAGATGCAGTGTACCCGCGGCAAGACGGAAAGACCCCGTGAACCTTTACTATAGCTTGACACTGAACACTGGTCCTTGATGTGTAGGATAGGTGGGAGGCTTTGAAGTGTGGACGCCAGTCTGCATGGAGCCAACCTTGAAATACCACCCTTTAATGGCTGGTGTTCTAACGTAGACCCGTGATCCGGGTTGCGGACAGTGTCTGGTGGGTAGTTTGACTGGGGCGGTCTCCTCCTAAAGAGTAACGGAGGAGCACGAAGGTTAGCTAATCCTGGTCGGACATCAGGAGGTTAGTGCAAAGGCATAAGCTAGCTTGACTGCGAGAGTGACGGCTCGAGCAGGTGCGAAAGCAGGTCTTAGTGATCCGGTGGTTCTGAATGGAAGGGCCATCGCTCAACGGATAAAAGGTACTCCGGGGATAACAGGCTGATACCGCCCAAGAGTTCATATCGACGGCGGTGTTTGGCACCTCGATGTCGGCTCATCACATCCTGGGGCTGAAGTAGGTCCCAAGGGTATGGCTGTTCGCCATTTAAAGTGGTACGCGAGCTGGGTTTAGAACGTCGTGAGACAGTTCGGTCCCTATCTGCCGTGGGCGCTGGAGAATTGAGGGGGGCTGCTCCTAGTACGAGAGGACCGGAGTGGACGCATCACTGGTGTTCGGGTTGTCATGCCAATGGCATTGCCCGGTAGCTAAATGCGGAAGAGATAAGTGCTGAAAGCATCTAAGCACGAAACTTGCCCCGAGATGAGTTCTCCCTGACTCCTTGAGAGTCCTGAAGGAACGTTGAAGACTACGACGTTGATAGGTCGGGTGTGTAAGTGTAGCGATACATTGAGCTAACCGATACTAATGAACCGTGAGGCTTAACCTTACAACGCCAAAGATGTTTTGGCGAAAGAAAGACATCAATTCAGCTTGATACAGATAAAATCAGAACGCAGAAGCGGTCTGATAACAGAATTTGCCTGGCGGCTGTAGCGCGGTGGTCCCACCTGACCCCATGCCGAACTCAGAAGTGAAACGCCGTAGCGCCGATGGTAGTGTGGGGTCTCCCCATGCGAGAGTAGGGAACTGCCAGGCATCAAATAGAAACAAAAGGCTCAGTCGAAAGACTGGGCCTTTTGTTTTATCTGTTGTCTGTCGGTGAGTGCTCTCCTGAGTAGGACAAATCCGCCGGGAGCGGATTTGAACGTTGCGAAGCAACGGCCCGCAGGGTGGCGGGCAGGACGCCCGCCATAAACTGCCAGGCATCAAACAAGTGAAGAAGCCCATCCTGACGGATGGGCTTTTTTGCGTCTGTGTTTTTGGGACGTGCTTGCTCGCTGCCGGAATGGTAGGCCTGATAAGCGCAAAGTCATCAGGCACAATTTTGCAGATTACCGGTTGGTTAACGTCCCAGCCACTGTACAACAAACCCTGCAATTTGTTGTACGTCGTTGATATCTAAAAGTGGGACATCCACTTCAAGTGGAACATCACTGGCAACCGCAACAACATACTCATCAATCGTCAATTCTTGTGCACTATGCCCGCAATTTTCACGAAAAAGCAGGATCTTGGCGACAGGTTCGTGTTTAAAACCCTCAACCAGTACCAAATCCAGTGTTGTAGCATCCATTCGGCTCACCAGATAGGCTAAATCTAACTCAGGTTCTGCCGGCGTTTCCGTCATTAACGCCCAGCGTTGCTGGCTGGCGACCAGTGTTTGCGCTGCGCCAGCTTTACGTAACTCATAGCTATCCTTGCCGGGTTTATCGACGTCCATGTTGTGGTGGGTATGCTTAATTAATCCTGGACGAATGCCTTTGGCGCACAGTTCCGGGATCAGTTTTTTGAGCAGTGTGGTTTTTCCTGTGCCGCTCCATGCGGCAATACCGAGCAATGGGATCATGATTTATCCTGCCATCTGGCCAATTCTTCAGGTGTGTTCACATTCACAAACGCATCTTTATGATCGCTAAAATCGATGGCGTGTCCGCCGGCCTGGCGCATAAAGACCATCACCCGTCGTTCACCTGCCTGAAGATACTCCTGCAGTAACGGCTGCATTGCTCTGTGCATCAGCGCAATTGTCGGGTGATCCCGCTCCCCATCATGCACCCACACCACTGGCGCATTTTGGCGCTGTTCTGCCAGTCTTGCGACCAGGTTGTGGGGAATATAGGGCATATCGCAGGGGCAGAATAAAAACCAGTCACCTGCCAGTTGTAAAAATACCGACAGCATTCCGGCCAGCGGGCCAGGGAAATCAGGTAATGAATCAGGGATAACTTTCAGACCACTTTGCTGATAAATATCCTTATGGCGATTGGCATTAACCACGACGGTCTCGACCTGTAAGGCGAGCGCATCGGCGACGTGCCGCCACAAAGGTTTGCCGTCTAGCTCAAGCAGTCCTTTATCTGCACCCCCCATCCGCCTGGCCTTACCGCCCGCCAGGACAACCCCTGTAATTGCACTATCCAGAATCACTGATATCGCCTCTTTTAATGTGGGATTGACCCTGCTAACGTATCTGTATTAAGCGTAAGGAGCACAACCATGAAATGTAAACGTCTGAATGAAGTTATTGAACTCCTCCAGCCAGCCTGGCAGAAAGAACCCGATCTTAACCTGATGCAATTTTTACAGAAACTGGCGAAAGAGTCAGGTTTTGACGGAGAACTGGCGGATTTAACTGATGACATTCTGATCTATCACCTGAAAATGCGTGACTCAGCGAAGGATGCGGTGATCCCAGGTATTCAGAAAGATTATGAAGAAGACTTTAAAACAGCATTGCTGCGCGCTCGTGGCGTAATTAAAGAGTAAAAGCTTGTAATCGCCGCCACCGAAAGTGCTGCGAAATGATATCCTGAATCATTCGTAGTAATTTCCGGATGATGGGATGAATAACAACGCTTTTACTTTCCAAACGCTACACCCGGATACCATCATGGATGCGCTGTTTGAGCAGGGGATCCGGGTGGATTCCGGGCTTACCCCGCTCAACAGCTATGAAAACCGTGTCTACCAATTCCAGGACGAAGACCGTCGACGCTTTGTCGTAAAGTTTTACCGCCCTGAGCGTTGGTCCGTCGATCAAATACAGGAAGAACATCAGTTTGCACTGGAACTGGTGCGTGATGACGTGCCGGTTGCGGCGCCGATGGTGTTTGATGGCCAGACGTTACTGGGGCATCAAGGGTTCCACTATGCGATATTCCCCAGCGTAGGAGGTCGGCAGTTTGAAGCCGACAATATCGATCAAATGGAGTCGGTTGGCCGCTATCTCGGACGTCTGCATCAAACCGGGCGAAAACAGCCTTTTGCTTTTCGACCGACCATTGGCCTCGACGAGTATCTGATTGAACCGCGTAAACTTTTCGACAGTGCATCGATTATTCCATCAGGGCAAAAAGCGGCATTTCTGAAAGCAACGGATGCGCTTATCACCGTGGTTACCGAACGGTGGCATACGCGTTTTGACACTCTGCGCCTGCACGGTGACTGTCATGCCGGAAATATTCTGTGGCGCGATGGTCCGATGTTTGTCGATTTAGATGATGCCCGCAATGGCCCGGCCATTCAGGATTTATGGATGCTGCTTAATGGTGATAAAGCCGAGCAGCGCATGCAGCTTGAAACCATTATCGAGGCTTATGAAGATTTTACTGAGTTCGACGTCGCTGAATTAGGACTCATAGAACCTTTACGCGCCATGCGTTTAGTTTATTATCTAGCCTGGCTGATTCGACGTTGGGATGATCCTGCGTTTCCAAAAAACTTCCCGTGGTTAACCGGAGAAGATTACTGGCACCGTCAGACGGCGACCTTTATTGAGCAGGCAAAAATTCTGCAACAACCCCCCTTACAATTAACGCCAATGTATTAATCGGAGAGACATGGACATGAAAAAAATATGGCTGGCGCTGGCTGGTATGGTTTTAGCTTTTAGCGCATCGGCAGCGCAGTTCCAGGATGGTAAGCAGTACATCACACTGGAAAAGCCTATTGCGGGTGAACCGCAGGTGTTGGAGTTCTTCTCCTTCTACTGCCCGCATTGCTACCAGTTTGAAGAAGTGCTTCACGTGTCTGATAACGTGAAGAAAAAACTGCCTGAAGGCACCAAGATGACCAAATACCACGTTGAGTTTTTGGGACCTCTGGGCAAAGATCTGACTCAGGCGTGGGCGGTTGCGCTGGCGCTGGGCGTAGAAGATAAGGTCACAGTACCGTTGTTTGAAGCGGTGCAGAAAACTCAGACCGTCCAGTCTACCGCTGATATCCGTAAAGTATTTGTTGATGCGGGTATTAAAGGTGAAGACTATGATGCGGCATGGAACAGCTTCGTGGTGAAATCACTGGTCGCGCAGCAGGAAAAAGCGGCTGCCGATCTGCAACTGCAGGGGGTTCCGGCGATGTTTGTGAATGGCAAATATCAGGTGAATCCGCAAGGCATGGATACCAGCAGCATGGATATCTTTGTACAGCAGTATGCCGATACCGTGAAATATCTGGTAGGCCAGAAGTAAACGAAAAAGCCGGTCAGAGACCGGCTTTTTTAGTTGAGGCTTTAATCGTATCTATTTGCGCATCTTTCTCGGCCCAGAGCGTATTCAGCCACAGCTGGAACCGACGCTTAAACCCTTTATCGTTGACGTAATCACCGTGTAATTCCTCTTTCACCGGCTCCAGATTCACCCGTACTACAATGCGCGTTAACTTACCGCTCAGCATGTCGTAGAAAGGATGGCTGCTGTTTTGCGGATAACACAGCGTGACGTTCAGCAACTTATCGAATTGCGATCCTAAGACATTCAGCGCCATCGCAATACCGGCAGCCTTAGGTGGCAGCAGGTTTTTATAGGGAGATCGGGTCTGCTGGCATTTCTCGTGGGTGAACCGTGAGCCTTCGACAAAATTCACGATCGTTGTTGGATGCACACGAAACTTCTCACAAGAAAGACGTGTTGTTTCCACATCTTTACCACGTCGTTCAGGGTGACGGAGCAAATAACCGCGCGAATAGCGTTTCATAAATGGCATATCCAGCGCCCAACATGCCAGACCAATAAAAGGCACCCAGGCTAACTGCTGCTTAAGAAAGTATTTATTCATCGGGATATGCTTACGAAACAAAACGCAAAGCACAACGATGTCGGCCCAGCTGTAGTGATTACAGATGAGCAGATACCAATTCTTCTTGCTCAGACCTTCTAGCCCCTCAACATCCCACTTCAGTCGTGGATTAAGGTGTAGCAATAGCGCCAGACCTTCACACCAGCAGTACATCATGAAATTACAAAAGAGGGATACCTTGCGCCAGACGAAAGGAATAGGCAAAAGCAGTTTTACAACTCCGGCCAGGATGATTGGCACGGAACATAAAATCGTGACCAATATGGTCAATGCGATACTCAGCAGCAGCGTTATCGCGGCGAGTATTCTCGCCATAATTAAATTATTCAAAAGGTTAGCCATAAATAGTGCGCTAAAAGGGCGCAAGGGGCTAATTTTATCAGAAAACGAACCAAATGATGGATCTTCGCTGAATAGAAAAAAAGGGAATATCTATCCACATCCAGCTATAAGCTGAAAAGATGATATAAAATTCTGCGTCATGAAATAACATAATGAAAAATATGCAGAATTATTATGATTCATAAATTATCTTGCTGTATTTAAAGGGCTGAAAATTATTTATTCACAAACTTATCCACAGCTCACATTGCGAACAACGCAGAAGATCTACAAAAGTTTTTCGACAAATGCGGCGAAAAACTCATGTTTTCATCCTGTCTGTGGCATCCTTTACCCATAATCTGATAAACAGGCATGGACATTATGGTTCAGATCCCAGAAAACCCACTTATCCTTGTAGATGGCTCATCTTACCTGTATCGCGCATACCATGCGTTCCCACCGCTGACCAACAGCGCAGGAGAGCCTACGGGCGCGATGTACGGTGTCCTCAACATGCTGCGTAGCTTGATTTTGCAATATAAGCCGACGCATGCGGCGGTGGTATTCGACGCCAAGGGTAAAACCTTCCGTGATGAATTATTCGAGCACTACAAATCGCATCGTCCGCCGATGCCAGACGATCTACGCTCGCAGATTGAACCGCTGCACGCGATGGTAAAAGCCATGGGGTTACCCCTGCTGGCTGTTTCAGGCGTAGAAGCGGACGACGTTATCGGTACGCTGGCGCGTGAAGCAGAGCAAATTGGCCGTCCGGTGCTGATCAGTACCGGTGATAAAGACATGGCTCAGCTGGTGACGCCGAATATCACCCTCATCAACACCATGACCAATACGATCCTCGGCCCGGATGAGGTGGTAAATAAGTATGGCGTGCCGCCGGAACTGATTATCGACTTCCTGGCGCTGATGGGCGACTCTTCTGATAACATTCCTGGCGTGCCGGGCGTGGGTGAAAAGACGGCTCAGGCGTTACTCCAGGGGCTGGGTGGGCTGGACACGCTCTATGCTGAATCAGAAAAAATAGCGGGCCTGACTTTCCGTGGCGCAAAAACCATGGCTGGCAAGCTCGAGCAGAATAAAGAGGTGGCTTACCTCTCTTATAAGCTGGCAACCATCAAAACGGATGTCGAGCTGGAATTAACCTGCGAGCAGCTGGAAGTACGACAACCTGCAGCGGACGAGCTGTTAAATCTGTTCAAACAATATGAGTTCAAACGTTGGGTCACCGACGTTGAAGCCGGGAAATGGCTGCAGGCAAAAGGCACAAAACCTGCGGCAAAACCACAGGAAACCATCGTTATTGATGAAACGCCTGAGGAGCCCGCCACGGTTCTCTCATACGATAACTATGTGACGATTCTGGACGAGACGACGCTGGAAGCGTGGATTGCGAAGCTGAAAAAAGCGCCGGTCTTTGCTTTTGATACCGAAACCGACAGCCTGGACAATATCTCCGCGAATCTGGTGGGACTCTCTTTCGCTATTGAACCGGGTGTGGCGGCGTATGTTCCTGTCGCGCATGACTACCTGGATGCCCCTGACCAAATTTCCCGTGATCGGGCACTGACGCTGCTGAAGCCGCTACTGGAAGACGAAAAAGCGCATAAAGTTGGGCAAAACCTGAAGTATGACCGTGGCATCCTGGCGAACTACGGTATCGAACTGCGCGGTATCGTCTTTGATACCATGCTCGAATCCTACATTCTTAACAGCGTTGCCGGGCGACACGATATGGACAGCCTGTCTGACCGCTGGCTGAAACATAAAACGATCACCTTCGAAGAGATCGCCGGGAAAGGTAAAAACCAACTGACCTTTAACCAGATTGCGCTGGAAGAAGCTGGTCGTTATGCCGCGGAGGACGCCGACGTCACGCTACAGCTGCATCTGAAAATGTGGCCAGAGCTGCAAAAACATAAAGGACCGCTAAACGTCTTCGAGAATATCGATATGCCGTTGGTCCCGGTCCTGTCCCGCATCGAGCGCAACGGTGTAAAAATCGACCCTGCCGTGTTGCACAAGCATTCAGCAGAGCTGACGCTGCGTTTGAACGAGCTGGAGCAAAAAGCGCACGAGATTGCCGGGGAAGCCTTTAACCTCTCTTCCACTAAACAGCTGCAAACCATTCTGTTTGAAAAGCAGGGCATCAAGCCGCTGAAGAAAACGCCGGGCGGCGCGCCGTCAACGTCAGAAGAGGTGCTGGAAGAGTTAGCGCTGGATTATCCGCTGCCGAAGGTGATTCTGGAATATCGTGGGCTGGCAAAATTGAAGTCCACTTATACAGATAAACTTCCGCTGATGATCAACCCTAAAACTGGCCGTGTGCATACCTCTTATCATCAGGCCGTTACGGCGACCGGGCGTTTGTCTTCTACCGATCCTAACCTGCAAAATATTCCGGTGCGTAATGAGGAAGGACGCCGTATTCGCCAGGCATTTATTGCACCAGAAGATTATGTCATTGTCTCGGCGGACTACTCGCAGATTGAGCTACGCATTATGGCGCACCTCTCGCGTGATAAGGGGCTGCTTACCGCCTTTGCCGAAGGAAAAGACATTCACCGCGCCACGGCTGCAGAGGTCTTTGGCTTACCTCTTGATTCCGTGACCAGTGAACAGCGCCGCAGCGCGAAGGCCATCAACTTTGGTCTGATCTACGGGATGAGCGCCTTCGGTCTTGCACGCCAGCTCAATATTCCACGCAAAGAAGCACAGAAGTACATGGATCTCTATTTCGAACGCTACCCGGGCGTACTGGAATATATGGAACGCACGCGTGCGCAGGCAAAAGAGCAAGGGTACGTTGAAACGCTGGAAGGACGTCGCCTCTATTTACCGGATATCAAATCCAGTAATGGTGCGCGTCGTGCAGGTGCGGAACGTGCGGCGATTAACGCCCCGATGCAAGGCACCGCTGCGGACATTATTAAGCGCGCTATGATTGCCGTAGACGGCTGGCTGCAAACCGAACAGCCTCGCGTACGTATGATCATGCAGGTACATGATGAACTGGTGTTTGAAGTGCACAAAGATGATCTCGATAGCGTCTCGAAAAAAATCCATCAGCTGATGGAGAACGGAACGCGAATTGATGTGCCGTTGCTGGTGGAAGTCGGAAGCGGTGAAAACTGGGATCAAGCGCACTAAGGGTTTGCTGAATAACACGCTCTTTTCGTAACTAAGCAACATAAGTTAGCGCTTTTTGTGATGACCATTAAAATTTCCTATGCCGGGAGTGAAAAAAAATTACAAAAAGTGCTTTCTGCGCTGCTCAAAAAAGAGTAAAGTTATTCTCGTAGGGTACAGAGGTAAGATGTTCTATCTTTCAGACCTTTTACTTCACGTAATCGGATTTGGCTGAATATTTTAGCCGCCCCAGTCAGTAATGACTGGGGCGTTTTTTATTGTGCGAAAGAAAGGTTTCGCACATGCTGTAGGCCGGATAAGACGCGCAGCGGCGCCATCCGGCATATCGGTAGGTTATTCCCCGTCCTGCATCTCTTCAATAGGCGCCAGTTCGCTAAACCAGGTATCCAGTTTCTGACGCAGTTTATCCACACCCAGCTTTTTCAGCGATGAGAATGCTTCTACCTGTACATCGCCATTAAACGCTAGCACTGCTTCACGCACCATATTCAACTGTGCTTTGCGTGCGCCGCTGGCCAGTTTGTCCGCTTTGGTCAGTAATACCAGCACCTGGACGTTGCTCTCTACGGCCCACAAAATCATCTGCTGATCGAGATCTTTCAGTGGATGGCGAATATCCATCAGTACGACTAAACCTTGCAGGCTTTGACGTTTCTCCAGATATTCTGCCAGCGCGCGCTGCCATTTGCGCTTCATCTCTTCCGGAACTTCTGCATACCCGTACCCCGGCAAATCAACCAGACGTTTACCGTCAACCACTTCAAACAAGTTGATGAGCTGAGTACGGCCCGGCGTTTTAGATGTACGTGCCAGACCCTTTTGATTTGTCAGGGTATTTAGTGCGCTGGATTTGCCTGCGTTGGAACGGCCAGCAAAAGCCACTTCAATTCCTGTATCGGAAGGTAAATGGCGAATATCAGGCGCACTCATCACAAAATGCGTCTGTTGATAATTCAAGTTAGTCAACGTGGTCGTCTCCATCAATCAAGGCTTTGCAGCGATTATACCTGAACACCAGCAAAAGGCGGATTTTTCGACGCACGGGTTATGTAAGTTAAAAGCGCGGGCTTTGTGAGACATTGCCGATAGTATTTATGCGAGATGAGAGAGTGCATAACAATATAAATTAAATAAATCATATAATTACCATTAAGAAATATTCTGAAAAACTGAAACTGTTAAGTCGGTTACTTGTGCGTGTTACCCAAAAGAGTAAAGTAGCGTCCATAGCAAGGGAGCTAACAGGATAAACGACTCAGGATGAGGGTCAGGAGCGCCAGGAGGCGAAGACGCAGGATTGTCAGGAAGACAAACGTCCGGAGACGTTAGTAAAAGGAAATGGAAACAACACGGAATGTTTCTGGCTAAGGGAAAAACAGGGTGTGTTGATAGCCGACAGGGATTGTAGGGCCCGTTAAGGGTTGAGAGTCAGGAAAAAAGGCGACAGATTACTCTGTCGCCTTTTTTCTTTATTTCTGCTAGATTCCGGCGCAATTATATACTGAATAAAAACAGCCAAAGACGAATCATGATGAAAACAACTTCTACACCTCGCGGGAAAGGTCCTGCAAAGGCGCGTCGTAAGACACGCGAAGAAATTAACCTGGAAGCTCGCGACCGTAAGCGTCAGAAAAAACACCGTGGTCTTGCGGCGGGCAGCCGTGCGACTGGCAGCGACGGTGCATCAGGTGGCGGAAACCAAAACAAACACAAAGATCCTCGTATTGGCAGTAAAACTCCCATTGCATTGGGTGTGACTGAAAAAGTCACCAAACAGCACAAACCGAAGAGTGAGAAACCTATGCTTTCACCACAGGCTGAGTTGGATTTACTGGAAACGGATGAGCGCCTGGATGCGCTGCTGGAACGTCTTGAAGCGGGAGAGATCCTGAGTGCTGAAGATCAGTCCTGGGTGGATGCCAAGCTGGATCGCATCGATGAGCTGATGCAGAAACTGGGGCTCTCTTACGATGATGACGAAGAAATTGACGAAGAAGAAGAAAAGCAGGAAGACATGATGCGCCTGCTGAAGGGCGGTAACTAACGGTTTTGTACCGTGGGTCTTCCCGTCCTGCTTATAACCCTTCCGGTTATATGTTATCTGGTGTGGTTATTCGTTAAACTACAGCGATTGTCGCGGCGCCAAAAGTGGCTGCGCAACCGGCTTATCACTCGCAGTGGGGGTAAGCCGGTACGCCGTACCCGCCAGAAACGCCATCGGAAGGAGTGAGCATGTCTGAGCAGCTAATCGACTGGGACCTGGCCCTGATCCAGAAATATAACTATTCCGGGCCACGATACACCTCGTATCCGACCGCGCTGGAGTTTTCTGCAGACTACGGTGCTGAAGCATTTCTGCAAGCCGTAGCGCGTTACCCTGAACGTCCACTCTCTTTGTACGTCCATATCCCGTTCTGCCATAAATTGTGCTATTTCTGCGGCTGCAACAAAATTGTGACCCGCCAGCAGCATAAGGCCGATCAATATCTGGACGTTTTAGAACAAGAGATTATTCATCGCGCGCCGCTGTTTGCTGGCCGTCATGTTAGCCAGTTGCATTGGGGCGGCGGTACGCCAACCTATCTGAATAAAACGCAGATTAGCCGCTTAATGACGCTGCTGCGTGATAACTTCGATTTTAACGCGGATGCAGAAATCTCGATCGAAGTTGATCCGCGTGAAATCGAACTCGATGTGCTCGATCATTTACGTGCTGAAGGCTTTAACCGCCTGAGCATGGGGGTGCAGGACTTCAATAAAGAAGTTCAGCGCCTGGTAAACCGTGAGCAGGACGAGGAGTTTATCTTTGCACTGATTAATCGTGCGCGTGAGATTGGCTTTACCTCGACCAACATTGACCTCATCTATGGTCTGCCAAAACAGACGCCGGAAAGCTTTGCCTTTACCCTGAAGCGGGTGGCTGAGCTCAATCCCGACCGCCTGAGTGTCTTTAACTATGCGCACCTGCCAACGTTGTTTGCCGCGCAGCGTAAAATCAAAGATGCTGACCTGCCCAGCCCACAACAGAAGCTGGATATTTTGCAGGAGACCATCTCCTCGCTGACCGAAACAGGTTATCAGTTCATTGGGATGGATCACTTTGCCCGCCCGGATGACGAGCTGGCGATTGCCCAGCGCGAGGGTGTTCTGCACCGTAATTTCCAGGGTTATACCACCCAGGGCGATACCGACCTGCTGGGCATGGGCGTTTCCGCCATCAGTATGATTGGCGACAACTACGCGCAGAACCAAAAAGAGCTGAAGCACTATTATCAGCAGGTGGATGAGCAGGGAAATGCGCTGTGGCGCGGTATTGCACTGACCCAAGATGACTGTATTCGCCGGGATGTGATTAAACTACTGATCTGCAACTTCCGCTTCGACTACGCCGTCGTAGAACAGCAATGGGATCTGAACTTTGCTGACTATTTTGCTGAAGACCTGAAGCTGTTGGCTCCGCTGGCGAAAGATGGGCTGGTGGATGTGAATGAGAATGGGATTCAGGTGACGCCAAAAGGTCGTCTGCTGATCCGCAATATTTGCATGTGCTTTGATGCGTACCTGCGCCAGAAAGCACGGATGCAGCAGTTCTCGCGGGTCATCTAATGACGTTGCCCGGTGGCACTTCGCTTACCGGGTCTACGACATCTCAATATGTAGGTCGGGTAAGCGAAGCGCCACCCGACAAACCCGCTAGCTAAACAGCCCAACCAGCGCTGCACACAGCACCGCGGCAACCGCAGTTTGCGGCGTATGGCTTTCAACCGAGCCGCTCGACAGCAGATTAATAATTGATTCCAGCATGATGACTTCCCCCGTTTTCCGGGCACGATCATACTTAACTCATCGGAACAGTAAAGCGCAAAATAGCAGCGCTTTGCGCTCAATTATCAATCTTTACACAGCGAAAATCCCTTACTCCATGCCAAGCTCTTTTAACTTACGTGTCAGGGTATTACGCCCCCATCCGAGTAAGCGCGCCGCTTCCTGTTTATGGCCCTGAGTATGGCGCAGCGCGGTGGTTAACAGCGTGCGTTCCATTTCAGGCTGCGCTTCAGAGAGTAAGTTTTGATGACCGGAGCGTAGCGCCCGGTCAGCCCATTGTGCCAGCAGTGTTGCCCAGCTGTCAGGCTGCATATGTGAGGGCGCGTCTGGAACGCTTGCTTCAAATAGCTCAGCCGGCAGGTCCTGAATCAGCACTTCCTGCCCGGCGGCCATCACGGTTAACCAGCGGCAAGTGTTCTCTAGTTGACGAACGTTACCCGGCCAGGCCAGACGCGTCAGTGCGGCCTCGGTTTCAGGGTGTAACTGCTTGGCTTCCACACCCAGCTCGTGAGCGGCTTCCTGCAGGAAATGACGCGCCAGGCGAGGGATGTCTTCCCGTCGCTCGCGCAGCGGTGGTAAATGAACGCGAATGACGTTCAGTCGGTGGAACAAGTCCTCGCGGAACTTGCCTTCCTGTACCCGCAGTTCCAGATTCTGGTGCGTAGCCGCGATAATGCGCACGTCCACCTTCACCGGCGCATAGCCGCCGACGCGGTAAAACTGTCCGTCGGCCAATACACGCAGCAATCGCGTTTGCACGTCCAGCGGCATATCGCCAATCTCATCGAGAAACAGCGTGCCGCCATCCGCCTGCTCGAAGCGTCCCTGACGAATGGTATTGGCGCCGGTAAAGGCGCCTTTTTCGTGGCCAAACAGTTCAGATTCGATTAAATCCTTCGGAATTGCCGCCATGTTAAGGGCGATAAATGGCGATTTGGCACGCGGGCTGTGACGGTGGAGAGCATGAGCGACCAACTCTTTACCGGTCCCGGACTCACCGTTGATCAAGACGCTAATTGAAGAGCGGGAAAGCCGGCCAATTATGCGAAAGACATCCTGCATTGCTGGGGCTTCACCAATGATATCGGTGGTGGGGCCGTTGATCTGAACATTACGCGGCTGCTGCTGTTCCTGATAATGGCTTATGGCGCGTTCAACCAGCGCCACAGCTTCGTCAATATCAAACGGCTTGGGCAGGTAATCGAACGCCCCTTGCTGGTAGGCGCTGACGGCGGCGTCCAGATCGGAGTGCGCGGTCATGATGATGACCGGAAGCATCGGATGACGCTGTTTAATTTGTTTTAACAGCGTCAGGCCGTCCATCCCCGGCATGCGGATATCCGACAACAGCACGTCCGGCGTTTTACTGGCGAGCGCGTCCAGTACCTCTTTACCGCTTTCAAATGTGGTGCAGTTGAGTCCTGCCCCTGCGAGCGCACGTTCAAGCACCCAACGGATGGAACTATCGTCATCAACGACCCAGACTATTCCTCGTTGCATAAACGTCACCTCTATTTCCTGATAGGCAGGTAAACCGAGAACTCGGTATGACCCGGCCAACTGGTAAATTCAATTTTGCCGGAATGTTGATCAATCAAATTACGGGCGATAGATAATCCCAGCCCGGTTCCCCCCTCGCGACCGCTGACCATTGGGTAGAACAGCGTATCCTGTAAATGTGGAGGAATACCCGGACCGTTGTCCTCAACGTCAATACGCGCCGCCAGGCGGTAACGCATGCCGTGCAATGTGAGCTGAAACGCGGTGCGGGTACGCAGAATAATCTCGCCACCTTCCGGCCCCAGCGCTTGTAACGCATTACGCACGATATTCAGCAGAACCTGTTCTATCTGGTCAGGATCGTGCAGTATTTCTGGCAGACTCGGGTCGTAATCGCGGATCAACGTGACGTTCTCCGGGAGTTCCATCGACACCAGTGCCACAACGCGTTCTGCCACCTTGTGAATACTTTCCGTGATGTGCATACCGGGTTGCTGCGGCCCCAGCAGGCGGTCGACCAGGTTACGCAGGCGGTCTGCCTGCTCAATAATGACTTGGGTATATTCCTTGAGGGCTGGATCCGGTAGCGCTTTACTGAGCAGTTGTGCTGCACCGCGTAATCCACCCAACGGGTTTTTAATTTCATGCGCCAGACCACGTACCAGATCGCGGGCGGCTATTTGCTGGGCATGCTGGAGCTGCTCCTGACTCAGACGGCGCTGGTTATCCATGGGCGCCATCTCCAGCAGAATAAGGCCATCAGGCAGCCTCTGAGCGGTCACAGAGAGGATATGCGAGTGGCTATCTATCACCAGCGTCACTTCGTTGTCCGTAAAGCCCTGACCCGCTTCCAGGCTCTCTCGCATCAGCCCGATGTTTAATGAGAAATAACTCAGCAGTTCAGAAAGCGGCGTGCCAAACAGTTTGCGGGAACTTTGGGCAAGCAGCTGCTGTGCCGCGGGGTTGGCGTAATGCACCGCCAGCTCATCGTCGACAAGTAAAATGCTGTTAATTAACGAATTGAGGATCTGCCCAGCATCGGGCAGCGTGCCGGTTGCCATTCAGCAGTCTCCTGAAAAAGGTTGCACCAATTTAGTGCATTATAGCTTTCACGTAGAAAAAGCGCGAAGGATCAGTTCGTTGGCGGAGAAAAAAGCCCATCGTGTGATGGGCTGAAAGTTTCCACGGCAACTCAATTCCAGGTTATCGCGCCAGCGCGTGACGCGACCTTATCTGGAAAGTACAACTCAAACGATTAAACGCTGTAGTACAACTCAAACTCTACCGGGTGCGGGGTCATGCGCACGCGGTCATCTTCTTCGCGACGCAGCGTAATGTACGCATCGATCGCTTCATTGGTGAACACGCCGCCTGCAGTCAGGAACTCGCGGTCCAGATCCAGTTCGTTCAGTGCTTCTTCCAGAGAGCCAGCAACCTGTGGGATCTCTTTTGCTTCTTCCGGTGGCAGGTCGTACAGGTTTTTGTCCATTGCTTCGCCCGGGTGGATCTTGTTCTTGATACCATCAAGACCAGCCATCAGCAGTGCTGCAAAGCACAGGTACGGGTTAGCCGCCGGGTCCGGGAAGCGCACTTCAATACGGCGTGCTTTCGGAGAGGCAACGACTGGGATACGGATAGAGGCAGAACGGTTACGGGCAGAGTACGCCAGCATAACCGGTGCTTCGTAACCCGGGACCAGACGCTTGTAGGAGTTGGTGGTCGGGTTCGCCAGGGCGTTGATGGCTTTAGCGTGTTTGATAACGCCACCGATGTAGAACAGCGCCTGCTCAGACAGACCCGCATACTTGTCACCGGAGAACAGGTTTACACCGTTCTTGGACAGGGACATGTGGCAGTGCATACCGGAACCGTTATCGCCGAACATCGGTTTTGGCATAAAGGTCGCCGTTTTACCGAAGCGGTGCGCGACGTTGTGAACGACGTATTTGTAGATCTGAATTTCGTCCGCTTTTTTGGTCATAGTGTTAAAGCGGGTAGCGATTTCGTTCTGGCCCGCAGTCGCCACTTCGTGGTGATGCGCTTCAACGACAAGGCCCATCTCTTCCATGACCAGACACATGGTAGAACGGATGTCCTGGGAAGAATCGACCGGAGGAACAGGGAAGTAACCGCCTTTCACGCCAGGACGATGACCTTTGTTACCACCTTCATATTTGGTGGAGGAGTTCCATGCGCCTTCGATATCATCGATAGCGACGTGGGAACCGGAAATAGAGCTGCCGAAACGGATGTCGTCGAACAGGAAGAATTCTGGCTCTGGCCCGAACAGCACGGTGTCTGCGATGCCGGTAGCACGCAGATATTCTTCAGCGCGTTTTGCGATGGAGCGCGGGTCGCGGTCATAGCCCTGAAGCGTACCCGGTTCCAGGATATCGCAACGGATGATCAGAGTAGACTCTTCAAAGAACGGGTCAATGAGTGCAGTAGAAGCATCTGGCATCAGAACCATGTCTGATTCGTTAATGCCTTTCCAGCCACCGATTGAGGAGCCGTCAAACATTTTGCCTTCTTCAAAGAATTCGGCATTTACCTGATGAGCAGGAATCGTGACGTGCTGTTCTTTACCTTTAGTGTCAGTGAAGCGCAAATCAACAAACTTCACTTCGTGTTCGTTCAGCATCGTCAAAACGTGTTCAGCGGACATACTTACTCTCCCGGATTGGTCATTGTCGTCGTGGTAACGAGGTCTTCAATTCTGCAAAAATTGGCCGTGTCGCCGTAAAAAATATAAAGCGAAATCTGTGCCAACTTTTAAATTGCCCCCAAAAGGCGTTATCATGCGCATCATCGTGCAAAGGGGTTGCACCATGAAGGTTGTATTGCACCATTATAGTGCCTCTTTGTGAACATTAAGCACTATAATGGTGCAATTGACATGAGATTACCCCTTTTAACGCTCCGTGAATGTGATCACAAAGAAACTCTGCAATACTTGTTTGCGGAGGATGTTTGTGATCCTGTTTTGTACTGCGATTAATCCGTGTACAATAACGCGCTATTTCTAAAATGCCTGAGGCAAAGTTGTGATCGAAAATTTGCGTAACATCGCCATCATCGCGCACGTAGACCATGGTAAAACCACCCTGGTAGACAAGCTGCTCCAACAATCCGGTACATTCGACTCTCGTGCCGAAACCCAAGAGCGCGTGATGGACTCCAACGATTTGGAGAAAGAGCGTGGGATTACCATCCTCGCTAAAAACACCGCTATCAAGTGGAATGACTACCGTATCAACATCGTTGATACCCCGGGACACGCCGACTTCGGTGGTGAAGTTGAACGTGTAATGTCCATGGTAGACTCCGTGCTGCTGGTGGTTGATGCAATGGACGGTCCGATGCCGCAGACGCGCTTCGTGACCAAAAAAGCCTTTGCTCATGGCCTGAAGCCAATTGTTGTTATCAACAAAGTTGACCGTCCTGGCGCGCGTCCTGACTGGGTTGTTGACCAGGTATTCGACCTGTTCGTTAACCTCGACGCGACCGACGAACAGCTGGACTTCCCGATCGTTTACGCTTCAGCGCTGAACGGTATCGCAGGTCTGGATCACGAAGATATGGCGGAAGACATGACCCCGCTGTATCAGACCATCGTTGACCGTGTACCGGCTCCGAACGTTGACCTTGATGGCCCGCTGCAGATGCAAATCTCTCAGCTGGACTACAACAACTACGTGGGTGTTATCGGCATCGGTCGCATCAAGCGCGGTAAAGTTAAACCGAACCAGCAGATCACTATCATTGATAGCGAAGGCAAAACTCGCAACGGTAAAGTCGGTAAAGTTCTGACCCATCTGGGTCTTGAGCGTATCGAGAGCGACGTTGCAGAAGCGGGCGACATCATCGCGATCACTGGTCTGGGCGAACTGAACATCTCCGACACCATCTGCGATCCGCAGAATGTTGAAGCGCTGCCGGCGCTGTCTGTTGATGAGCCGACTGTGACCATGTTCTTCAACGTAAACACCTCTCCGTTCTGCGGTAAAGAAGGTAAGTACGTTACTTCTCGTCAGATCCTTGACCGCCTGAAAAAAGAACTGGTACACAACGTTGCACTGCGTGTTGAAGAGACTCCGGATGCAGACGCATTCCGCGTGTCTGGTCGTGGTGAACTGCACCTGTCCGTTCTGATTGAAAACATGCGTCGTGAAGGTTTCGAGATGGCGGTTTCCCGTCCGAAAGTTATCTTCCGCGAAATCGATGGCCGTAAACAAGAGCCATTCGAAAACGTAACGCTGGACGTCGAAGAGCAGCACCAGGGTTCTGTTATGCAGGCACTGGGCGAGCGTAAAGGCGACCTGAAAAACATGAATCCAGATGGTAAAGGCCGCGTACGTCTCGACTACGTGATCCCAAGCCGTGGTCTGATCGGCTTCCGTTCAGAATTCATGACCATGACCTCCGGTACCGGTCTGCTGTACTCCACCTTCAGCCATTACGACGATGTTCGTCCGGGCGAAGTGGGCCAGCGTCAGAACGGCGTGCTGATCTCTAATGGTCAGGGTAAAGCTGTTGCGTTTGCACTGTACAGCCTGCAGGACCGCGGTAAGCTGTTCCTGGGTCACGGCGCAGAAGTTTATGAAGGCCAGATCATCGGTATTCACAGTCGTTCTAACGACCTGACTGTAAACTGCCTGACCGGTAAGAAACTGACCAACATGCGTGCTTCCGGTACTGATGAAGCCACCACGCTGGTTCCAGCTCAGAAAATGACTCTGGAACAGGCTCTGGAATTCATCGATGACGACGAACTGGTAGAAGTAACACCAACGTCTATCCGTATTCGTAAACGTCACCTGACTGAAAACGATCGTAAACGTGCGATGCGTGGTCCGAAAGAAGACTAATTAACGCGCTTTAATGACAAGACCCTGCCTTAAGAGGTGGGGTTTTTTTTTGCCCGCAATCCCTGGTCCCCGGCGGGATTACGTTGATTCCCTGCCTCAAGAAATACTCTCCCCTCAAGATGTCTGGCTTAAGAGAGCTTGGTCACAAATTTTTCTAAAGCTCAACGCGGGTGTTTGCTTTCTTTTTCATCGTCAGCGTATGATTAAACCATCTGGTTTAAACCAAGCGAATTAAGCAATGACGAGTAATCAGTCGACCGTTGAGAATGCGAAAGAGAAGTTAGATCGTTGGTTAAAAGATGGGATCACCACTCCAGGCGGAAAACTGCCCTCGGAAAGGGAGTTGGGAGAGTTGCTGGGGATCAAGCGCATGACGTTACGTCAGGCGCTATTAAACCTGGAGTCTGAATCCAAAATCTTTCGTAAGGATCGCAAAGGGTGGTTCGTTACCCAGGCACGCTTTAACTACAGCCCGGAATTGTCAGCAAGCTTTCAGCGCGCCGCGCTTGAGCAGGGTAGAGAGCCTTCCTGGGGATTTATCGAGAAAAGCCGGGTTTCTCAGTACCCGGACGTTGCCGCGCCTCTGGTGTCAGCAACACCGTCTGATGAACTGTATCGGATAACGGGCTGGGGAGCGCTGGAAGGGCATAAAGTTTTCTATCATGAAACGTTTATCAACCCGAAGGTCGCTCCGGGATTTATTGAGCAGCTTGAAAGCCAGTCATTTTCTTCGGTATGGGAAAATGAATATAAAAAAGAAACGGTAATCAAAAAACTGGCTTTTAAACCTGTCAGAATGGCCGGCGACATTAGCAAGTTTATTGGCGGTTCGACTGGAATGCCCGCCATTCTTATTGAAAAACACCGGGCTGACAGCGATGGCAATATCGTACAAATAGATATTGAGTATTGGCGATTTGAAGCAGTTGATCTCTTCATTAACTTGTAGGTACGTTTATGGTCACTAAAGACAATGCACATAAAATTCTGGCGCGGGTAGATAATCTTCCTCTTTATCTTCACGCTTATGCTTATCATTTGAATATGCGCGTTGAACGCATATTACCGAATGATTTATTAGATATCGCCAGTGAAAATAATCTGCGTGGGGTGAAAATCCACGTCCTTGATGGTGAACGCTATTCTCTTGAAAATATGAATGATGAAGCACTGTCAGCATTTGGCGACAAAGCGCGTCAGCTACAGCTTGATCTGCATATCGAGACCAGTTCTTCTGATAAAAAAGCTATTGACCAGGCTGTCGCTATCGCATTAAAAACAGGCGCCTCTTCGGTGAGGTTTTACCCGCGCTACGAAGGTAATCTTCAAGAAGTGCTTGCAATCATTACGCAAGATATCAAATATTTGCGCGATTGCTATCAGGATAGCGGACTGACCTTTACCTTAGAGCAGCATGAGGATTTAAAGAGTCATGAATTGGTATCGTTAGTTCAGAACAGTGATATGGAGTCGCTCTCTTTACTGTTTGATTTTGCTAATATGATCAATGCCAATGAGCATCCGTTGACGGCGTTAGACACAATGTCTCCGCATATTACCCAGGTGCATATTAAAGATGCATTAATTGTAAATGAGAATGCGGGACTGGGCCATAAAGCCTGTACTTCGGGTCAAGGGGATATGCCGTTTAAAGATCTGCTGACCAAACTTATTTGCTTAGGTGATGAGAAGCCGCAGGTAACGGCTTACGGGCTGGAAGAAGAAGTGGATTATTACGCCCCGGCATTTCGTTTCGACAATGAAGGAGATAACCCCTGGATCCCATGGCGCCAGATGAGCGAAACACCGCTACCGGAGCCAGAACTTCTCGAAGAACGTTTGATTAAAGAAAAAAATGATGCCATCCAACAAATACAATTTGTGCGTAGCGTGCTACAACAAATTAAAAATGAGGCGCATCACATTCTAACTCATTATTAATATCTAACGCCTTTATTTAGAATTCATAGTCCATTCCTGATGAATGGGCGTATTTTTATATTTAAAACAAATGATTAAATAAATCATTTAGGGGATGCTATGCTCACAAAAAAGAAATGGGCGCTTTTTAGCCTGTTAACGCTGTGTGGCGGTACAATTTACAAATTACCCTCACTGAAAGATGCGTTCTATATTCCGATGCAAGAATACTTCCATTTGACTAACGGTCAGATTGGTAACGCGATGTCAGTGAACTCATTTGTAACTACCATAGGTTTTTTCTTATCTATTTATTTTGCAGACAAACTTCCACGTAAATACACTATGTCTCTTTCCCTTATTGCTACGGGGCTGCTGGGGGTTTATTTGACCACCATGCCTGGCTATTGGGGGATCCTCTTTGTCTGGGCGTTATTTGGTGTTACCTGCGACATGATGAACTGGCCGGTGTTATTAAAATCCGTTAGCCGACTCGGCAACAGCGAACAACAAGGGCGTCTGTTCGGCTTTTTTGAAACGGGCCGCGGTATTGTGGATACGGTTGTCGCATTTTCTGCACTGGCCGTCTTTGCCTGGTTTGGCAGTGGTCTGTTGGGGTTCAAGGCCGGTATCTGGTTCTACTCTGCAATTGTCATTATGGTCGGGATCATCATCTTCTTTGTTCTGAACGATAAAGAGGAAATCCCCGCCGCAAAAATCCATGATGATGAAGATGCGCCGAAAAATCCAAGCATGTCGTCAGTTCTGAAAGATAAGACTATTTGGTTAATCGCGTTTAACGTCTTCTTTGTTTATGCCGTGTATTGTGGATTGACGTTCTTTATCCCATTCCTGAAAAACATTTATATGCTGCCCGTCGCGCTGGTGGGGGCTTATGGGATTATTAACCAATATTGCCTGAAAATGGTTGGTGGCCCGATTGGTGGACTGATCTCAGATAAAATCCTGAAATCACCGAGTAAATATTTATGCTACACATTTATGCTCAGCACAGTGGCACTGTTGCTGCTGATCGTTCTGCCGCATGAAAGTATGCCCGTTTATTTAGGTATGGTGTGTACGCTGGGCTTCGGCGCTATCGTATTTACTCAGCGCGCTGTATTCTTTGCCCCGATTGGTGAGGCCAAAATCGCAGAGAATCAAACGGGTGCGGCAATGGCGCTGGGCAGCTTTATCGGTTATGCCCCGGCGATGTTCTGCTTCAGTATGTACGGATATATTCTGGATTTGAACCCAGGGCTCATCGGCTACAAAATTGTGTTTGGTATTATGGCCTGCTTCGCTTTCTGTGGGGCGATTGCATCTGTTCTGCTGGTTAAGCGAATCAGTGAAAGAAAGAAAATGCTGCAAGCGGAACAGGCGTGATGCGCGTTTACGTCAGGTAGTATGAAAAAGCCGCTGACTGTCAGCGGCTTTTTTATCAATAGAGGGAGCTAGAAGAAATACTTTGCCCCGACACGAATCTGATTTTGTTCCCTGTGGTAGGGTTCCACATTACGATCTAACCAGCGTAATTCAAGATAGGGCAGCCAGTGCTCGTTGATGCGATATTTAAAGGTATTGGTAATTTCCCAATGATAGTCTTTACCATTACTACTATTAAAATCATTTACTCGCATAAAGTAGTGTGGTTCAAACGTATAAGAAAACTTATCCGTAATGCTGAAGTTCCAATAGTTGCCAATCTCATAGGTATCGTTGTTATCCAGATCGCCGTTTAAATCGGTTGAGCTGTAGTTGTTATGATTATATCGATTACGTACCGTAAGGTTAAACCAGGGCGTAAACTTATAATTCACGTCCAGATATACTGCGCCGCCAGAACCAATACTCTTATCGTTAATCAGTCCACCGGGTTGAATAGTCAGTTTATCTGTCGGCTTGAATAATGGATACCAGCCTTCTATTTCGTTATAGCCATGTTTTAACTCATCTTTGCGTTGCATGGTGTAGGTATTCGTGAGCATGATACCCGCACCCATATCGGAATTATAGCCAACGCGCAGCATGACTTCCATCTGATCGGATGCCAGATTATATGCCTCGCGGTTTTCCACATAGGCACCGGCAAAAACAGAGGTGGAGACGACAGAGGATAAAAGAATTATTGTATTCAACTTTTTCATAATAAATCCATTTTATAAGCGTAGGGAAGCCGCCATCCATAGAGATGGAGAAAGCGGCAATTATTTTTATACGTTTACAACAGAGGTATTCTTTTTATGACTCTCAGTATCAGGTTTGAAATTGCTTTTCTTCCGTTGACTGATTTCCTCGATAATAAAAGCAAAGCGAGTTTCATTGAGTTTATAAAATAAACCCATGGTGAAGGCTGCGATGATGGCAAGCCCGCATGGCCAGAGAAAAATAAGCTGGCGCAAACCGAGCAAGGTGGCCTCGCTCTGGACTATGTTGGGGACATAGCCGATTTGCGTCAGCATAATACCCGGCAAGAAACCCGCCAGCGCAGCAGAAATTTTTCGTGAAAAGGTATAACCGGTATAGACCGACCCCTCGGCACGAATCCCGGTTTTCCATTCACCGTAGTCAACGGTATCTGGGACCAGCGCCCAGTTCAGGCTGTTAACAAAAGCGGTACCGAAGAAGGCCATGCATGAGAAAGTCACAAACAAGAACGACGTCCCGCCCCAGAAAAAGTTCAGCACATCGCCGAGGGCCCACAATGCCAGGCCGCCGAGATAAACCTGTTTTTTACCGAAGCGTTTCACGGTTGTAGGCACCAGCAGTACGCCAATCAGAATGCATCCCATACTGAAAAAACCCATCCATGACAACAGATGGATATCGTTGAGCACGTACTGGGTGTAATAAACTTGAATCGCCAGCTTGATGTTGAATGCCGCCAGCGTACACAAGTTGGCGATACACAACACCAGTAGGGGAGGGTTACGGAAAATCGCGCGGAACGATTTGAGAATACTGGGCTTATGATGGTCCGGCATGATTTCGATATAGCGCTCTTTCACCCCGCTAAAGCACCACCACATACTGAACAAACCGCAAACCGAGAAGATCAGCGCAGCAATCAGATAGCCAAGCGAAGGTGTGCTGGTAAACAGCGCCTGAATCGGCATAAAGCCCACGGTACACAGCAGCAGTCCGACCGTGGCGCCACCCTGACGCCAGGCTGCAAGCTGGGCGCGCTCATGCGGGTTTTTGGTGATGGCGGGAACCATCGCCCCGTAAGAGCAGTTCATCAGGCTATAGAACAGGCCAAACAGCATAAACAGCACCGTTGCCAGTCCCGTTTTTACCGTTAGCGTAAAATCGGTGGCTAAAAACTGCGCGCTGGCAACCAGGGCGACAGGAAACGACGCATATAAAATAAAGGGTCTGAATTTCCCTTTTACGCCAATATTACGCCGTGAGTCCAGTAATACGCCGGTCAGCATATCGGTGAAGGCGGTGAAGAACTTCGCCACCAGAAAGATTATCCCACCGTAATATGCAGGCATCCCAAGCTCATCGGTATAAAATTTAAGCAGATACAGCGTGCCGATACACAGCATCAAATTTGAGCCGAAGTCACCCACTCCGTAGGCGAGTTTTTCACGCAGGCTCAGTTTTAACGTTAGCGGATCATGGTCAGACATAATCGCTCCTTAATAACGCCCCGTAGGGCGCTATTCATTATTATTATCAAACGGGTTGTTTACGCGCTTCTATCTCTTCAACGATACGGACATACATCTTCTCGTTAAGGTTGTAGAAGCAGCCCATTGCCACGATGGTGATGACTGCCAGGGCGCACGGATAAATAAAAATCAGCTGGCGTAAACCTTCGACGGTACCCGCCGATTGCACCACGTTAGGCACGTAGCCAATCTGCGTCAGCATCCAACCGGGGAAGAACCCCGCCAGCGCCTGCGAGACTTTACGGAAGAAGGTGAATCCGGTGTATACCGTCCCTTCAGAGCGCACGCCGGTGCGCCATTCGCCATATTCCACCGTGTCAGAGACCAGCGCCCAGTTCAGGCTGTTAACAAACGCCGAACCAAAGAAGGCCAGACAGGAGAAGGCGACAAAGCTCACCGACCCGCCGCCAAAGAAGTAGTTGAGCAGATCGCCCGCCACCCAAATCAGCAGACCGCCGATATAGACCTTCTTCTTACCAAAGCGTCTGACCATTCCCGGCATTAAAAATACGCCGATGAAGATACAACCCATACTGAAGAAGCCCATCCAGGAGAGCAGGATCGGGTCGTTCAATACGTACTGGGTGTAATAGACCTGGATCGCCAGCTTGACGTTAAACGCGCCGAGCGTGCACAGGTTGGCAATGCACAGAATAAACAGCGGGCGGTTGCCGGCGATGGCGCGAAAGGATTGCAGTAATCCCGGCTTTTGCGTTGCATCTACCGGCTTTACTTCGACGTAGCGCTCTTTCACACCCGCATAGCACAGCCACATAAACAGCAGGCCGAACAGGGAGAATAGCGTGGCGGCGAAGATATAACCCAGCTGCGAGTTACCTTCGATCAGGTTCATCACCGGCACAAAGCCGACGGTGCACAGCAGCAGGCCGAGCGTGGCACCGCCCTGGCGCCAGGCGGCAAGGGAAGCTCGTTCATCCGGGTTTTTCGTTATTGCGGGCACCATCGCGCCGTAAGAGCAGTTCATCATACTGAAGAACAGTCCGTACAGCATAAACAGCACCGTTGCCATCACCGTTTTTCCGGTGATTTCAAATGGCGTACCGACGAAGTTGGCGATAGCCAGGAGCGTAACCGGGAAAGCTGCGTAAAGCACGAACGGACGGAATTTGCCCTTCGGACCGATTTTACGTCGCGAATCGAGCATAATCCCGGTACCCATATCGGTAAACGCGGTAAAAAACTTGGCAATAAGGAAAATGATACCGCCGTAAGTACCTGGCAAACCAAGGACATCGGTATAAAACTTGAGTAAATAGAGCGTGCCAATGTCCAGTAGGATATTGGAACCTAAATCACCCATCCCATAGGCGAGTTTTTCTTTAAAAGGTAAGCGTAGGGTTGCCGGATTGGCTGTATTCTGACTCATGATTATCCCTCATTTGCCCGCGTGTTTCCGCGCGGGCGAGCCTGATTAGATACTGCGTAAAGTTGCAAACAGTGATGCCCACTCACTCTTCGCGCGATAGAAGACCGGAGGTTTGCCAATAGGCGCATCAACGGTAATTTCGCCACCTTGGTAAGTTTCCCCGGTCCAGACGTTGACCCAGCAGTCCTCTGGCAGATACAGCGTCCAGTCGCGCTTACCCTGTTCGTGAACCGGCGCAACCAGCAGATCCTGACCCAGTAGGTACTGGTATTTCAGGGTGTAGGTGGTGGCATCGTCTTCATAATGCAGGAACAGCGGGCGCATCACCGGCAGTCCGGTGGCGCTGTTTTGCGCGACGGCCTGCTTCAGATACGGTTTCAGGGTGGTGAACACGGTAGTCATGCGGGCAAAATGGGCGATGGTTTCTGCATCACCATCAAACTGCCAGTTATCGCCCGGACGGTTGCCTTCGTGGGTGCGCATCATTGGTGTGAAGGCGCTGAAGTCGCACCAGCGCAGCAGCAGCTCTTTCGTGCGCTTCATCTCAAACAGGGTGGTATAACCGCCGATATCGCTGTGGTGCAGGCCGTGACCGGTCATTGCCAGCGAAAGTGCGGCAGGCACGACCGAGGCCAGACCATCGTCGAGACTCCAGTCAACGTTTTGGTCGCCTGCCCACATCATGGTGGAGTACTTCTGGCTGCCGGTGTAACCCGCACGCATAAAGAACAGGATCTCGCCGAGCTTGCCGGTTTCCTGTAACGCTTCGTAGTTACACTTCGCCCACAGTGCAGGCCAGGCGTTATGCATGATCTCGGCGCTGACGCCGTTGTGTAGATACGTATCGGTCGGCAGATATTCGCCAAAATCCGCCATCCAGCCGCCACAGCCGAGCTCAATCATGTTCTTTTTGATGACGTCTTTGAACCAGTCGTAGGCTTCCGGGTTGGTCAGATCGACCACGCCGCCGTAGAACTCGCCGAACTCAACCAGATAGTCACCGCCAGCGGCGTTTTTTGCCAGATAGCCGCGAGCCGCCGCTTCCGCGCAGAGGTCTTTATCGCTGGCAACGTACGGATTGATATACGAGAGGAACTGTACGCCTTCTTCTTTCCACTGTTTAATGCGGCTATCCAGCTGTGGATAGTTGTCGCTGTTCCACTTCCAGTTCCACATCACGCGTTTGCCAAACGAGGTCATACGGATCCCGGACCAGTCCTGCGCCCAGATGCCATTCACCTTCACGCCCGCATTACGCATGGTGTCCAGTTTGTTCTGGCAAACCTCGGTGCCGCCCTGAATACCCAGCGTGACGCCGTCGTAAATCCAGTCCGGCAGCGCCGGCTGGCGGCCTAACAGCGCGGTCAGTTTTTCCAGCAGGGCGATATACGTGTCGGCGCACTCAAAGCGCAGGGTGGTTTTGTCTTCCCACAGCGCCAGCTCGTGATATTCCGGCGCACTAAAGTCGAAATTCATGTAGCAGCTGTTATCAACGTGGCAGTAGTACTTTTGCGTGCTGACGAAGGTCGGCTGTGGGAAGAAAGTCCAGTAATAGTCGCCGCCGGCGTTCTCTTTGCAGTCTGCCTGCCAGGTCACATAGCTGCTCTTGTTGCGGCCCACGCCTTGTTCACTGGTCCACAGCGGGAACGGTTTACCGCGTAAATCAAAGTAAGAAAATTGCTCGCCGCAGCCGTAGATATGATCTTTCGGATTGGCGGCCAGACGTAACCAGATGCGATTGTGGCTGAGATCGTCGTTTTGCAGATCCAGCTTCAGTCGGCCCTGTTCATCGGTGGAGATGTGCAGGCTGGCCGCGATGGCGCCGCCGCGGCTGAAATGTACCCGCCAGCCATCAAGTGATTCGTTGACCGTCGCCTCCGTGAGGGCAATCTTCTCATTGAGTTTGTCTTTAATGCTGAAGTTGCCGCGGAACATCTCAATGTCGGCAACGCCTGCGCCGATCCACAGACAAGGGGTTTGCGAGGTATGGCGCAGAATCAGGCGCTGATGGTACGTAAGCGCAAAGCCATCCTGTAACGTGGTGATTTCTAATGCGGTTGACCGTTGTTGTAGCGAATTCATTATCGTCTCCGTAAACATAGGGTAATTCGGTAATTTGTCGGAAATCTGTTATTCACTGCCGATTAAAAAATTCAGTTGGTGTTTTTCTCCGGGCGCGAGATGAATCAGGCTAATCCCAGAATTAAAGGCGTCGGGCGGGCAGGTCATGGGTTCTACTGCCAGGCCACACCTTGCTAATTTCTCGCCGGTATACACCTGCAGCCAGGGCTGGTGGCTGCGTAAAAAGGTGGACATATTTTGCGAGCGGCTGGTCATTCTGACTTCCCATCCCGCGTCGGGTGACAGGGGCCTAAACGTATGATCAATTACGGTTTGCGCGAGTAAATGCGGCGTAGTGAAATCCCGTTCATCACACCTTTCTTCGCTCGCCGGCAGTGTTAATTCACAGCTGTCGATGTGTTGTAGATTGCAGGTCAAATAGGGGTGCGCTCCTGCACCATAAGGCGCCGTGTCCTCGCCCACATTCTGCGTACAAATAGAAACGTGCAGCCCGTTGGTAGTATCCAGCCGGTAAATTACCTCTGATACCAGTGCAAATGGGTAGCCATATGAGGGCGGCAGAAAAATTGTCAGCGACACTTCCGATGCCGACTGCTGGTTAATCTGCCAATCCCGCCAGGCTAAAAGGCCATGAATCGCGCTCTGCGAAGCAAGGTCGTTGACGGCAAGCTGCAATCTCTTGCCGTTATGCTGATAGCAGCCGTTTGCCACGCGATTAGGCCACGGGATAAGCACTTTCCCCAGATGTGCCAACGGCATCTCTTCCGGCTTATGTGGGACGACAATATGGCGCCCGTGGTACGTCAGTTCCGCCAGCCCAGCGCCAACCGTCACGATTTTTGCCTGGTAATGACCCGCCCGAAGATGAACGGTTTTTCCGCCGCTATGCATGGCTGCTATCCTTATGACCTATTTTGCGTTGATATCCAGAAGACCGGCAGCAACCGCTGGAGCAAGTCCCGGAGCCAGTGGCAGGCGTGGGATCACCAGACAATGCAGCAGGTGATAAATATCCTGCTTGCCGTCCCAGACTTTGGTGGTCACCTTGTTATCGGTGTCCAGTTCCTGCCACCATGAGCCGGTCTCGTAATCCATCAGATAGGTGATGCAGTAATCCCACCACGTCTGGTACCAGGTTTCGTACTGGCTCTCGCCAGTGAGGGTATACAGGGCGTAGGCGGTACCCATGGCTTCGACTATCGGCCAGCGCACTCTTTCGCGGACGATCGGTTTGCCGTCCCAGTCCACTGAGTAAACAAAGCCGTCAGCGCCATCGGGAGCCCAGGCATCGCGGATGGTGGCGTGGAACAGACCTTTAGCATCTTCCAGCAGCCAGGCGGGTGGCGTTTCGAAGCGCGCTTCCAGCGCGGCATGCAGATGCAGCATCAGGCGGCCCCACTCAATCCAGTGGCCCGGTGTACCGCCGTAGGCGCGAAAGCGGTGAGCAGGGTTGTCTTTGTTGTAATCGCGAATCGGGTTCCACTGCGAATCGAAATGTTCGTTGACCCGATACTCGCCGCTGCGGGCCACGTCGTGAATAATCACCGACGCGATGCGCAGCGCCCGATCCAGCCATTTACGGTCGTGGGTGACGTCGTAAACGATCAGGAAGGCTTCAACTGCGTGCATGTTGGCGTTGCCGCCGCGATAATCTTCCGTCTGGCTGAAGGCTTCGTCCCAGGACTCCAGGCACATCTGCTCATCTTCACTCCAGAAGTATTTTTCAATCACTTCGATGGCGTCATCGAGCAGCTGTCTGGCCTGCGGATGACCGGTAGTGACGGCGCTTGCCGCGCCAAGCAACACAAAGAAATGCTGATAGCCCTGCTTGGAGGCATCCATCACGCCTTCGTCATTGACGCAGGCGTACCAGCCACCGTAGCGTTTGTCGCGCAGTGCGCCGTTCAGGGCGTTAATCCCGTGACTGACCAACTGATATGCGCTGGGGCGACCCATGGACGCGGCAACGGAATAGACGTGCAGCATGCGGGCGGTGATCCACAAATGCGTTCCCATATCTGCTCTGACCTGGCCACTGTTTCCCAGCCAGCCAAATCCGGTCGGTACCGCCGCGTTCTTGCCAAAGTTAAAGATGCGGTCGGTTTCCTGCTCCAGCCAGCGGTTGTGGCTCAAGGTGTTAAACCATTTCATTCTTCGATCCTCGTATTAACGGCGGCGGGCCATCATTTCATCGACGATATCGCCCAGACGCTGCAACTTCGGTGCAGAAACATCGCGCAGCATCAGTTCGGTATCCGGTAATCCCACAACCGATGACCAGACCGCGCGCCCGGCCAGGAAGCCGGATGCTCCTGCGGTCATGGCCACGCTGACCGCGCGAGGGAACAGTTTTTCATCCACACCGGAGGAGAGAATGACCCACGGCATATTGATGTTTTCATTCAGCCGCTGTGATGCAGTGAGAAGCTCTTGCTGAGAGCCTTTACCGTAGAGCGGCATTTCGACTTTGTAGAGATCGGCACCGCTGTCACCCAGTTCTTTAGCGGCATCGATAATGGCCTGCTCGCGATCGAACTTATCGCCGCGACGCGGCGGACGTACGACCGGTTCGATAATGCTCAGCAAGCCACTGGAGTGGCACATCTCATTAAATTCTTTCACCATATCCAGACGCTGCTGGGCATCTTCATCGCTACGCCACAGCACCAGCAGTTTTAACGCCTTGGCGCCGTCTTGCTTAACGGCCTGCGGATCGATACTTTTATCAATCACTACGCTATCAACAGGAATGCCGTTGCCCGGAATAAACGCATCGGCGGCAACAATCATGGCGCAGCTTTTGGCTACCGCGTTTTGCTCCACCACCTGGCGGTAACAGAATTGCTGATCGACCAGAATGGCCGAGGCATAAGGAGAAAGGATTTTTGCCGCATTCACTTTGAAATCGGTCAGCACGCTGTCGCTGACCGGGGATTTCGCACCCGCAGCGGCAAACATTAAGCGCATGGCTTCACGCTGGTCGACGGCCAGCATGGCAAAACCGCCGGATGCGCGCGTGATATCTTTGATGGTGTAATTGTTCATTCAATTTTCCTTTATACAGTCGTTACATTTTTACTTTGGCAGTTAGTCCGGCGCTGTTGCGCACCTGCTCAAGAATGGCGGTCCAGTCTTCACGACCACGACCGGCGGCGCGCGCCTGGTTATAAACCTCGCGGGAGGCGGCACCCAGCGGCATCGGCACATGCAACTGATTGGCAACATCCAGCGCGATACCAAGATCTTTGTGGGCCAGCTCGATCATGAAGGCCGGGGAAAGATCGCCTTTCAGCACTTTGTTAGGCCAGGAGGTGGTGAAGTGGCCTTTTCCGGCGGGGGTCCCGCTCATCACTTTCAAGGCCACATCGAAGGAGAGACCGAGTGCCTCGCACAGCACGGCGGCTTCGGCAGACAGCGCATTCAGCGCAATGCTCATATAGTTGTTGATAAGCTTCACGCGGATGCCCATGCCCGGCCCGCCTGCGTTAATCAGTTCGCTGCCCATCGCCATCAGCACTGGTGTGGCGCGTTCGACTTGTTCTGCCGTACCACCCGCCAGCAGCAGCAATGTCCCCGCGACCGCGTGATCGGAAGTGCGTCCGACCGGACAATCCATCATGCACAAGCCCCTGGCACGCATATCGGTAATCAGCTTGTCGGTTTGCAGTGGATGAATGGTCGACATATCAATCACCAGCGCCTGCGGGGAAAGGCTTTCACAAACGCCTTGTTCACCGAATAAAACGCCGCGTACCAGATCGCCGTTTGGCAGCATGGTGATGACAAACTCTGCGTCTTTTGCGGCCTGAGCTGGCGTGCTGGCAGGCTGTGCGCCTTGTGTTACCAAGCGCTGAACAGCATCCGGGTTAACGTCAAAGACGCTGAGCTGATGGCCCTGCTTCAGCAAGTTGCTCGCCATTGGTGAACCCATCTGACCTAATCCGATAAATGCTATAACTGCCATAACCTTCTCCTGAGATGTGGATGTCATTTTTTGTCATTTAAAATCGGTCTTTTCTGTCTGTTTTTGATCGTATTTGTAATTTATGGTCAAAAAATTGACAGTCGTCACTTTTTAAACATTTTGTGAAATTAAAATGATCCCATCCAAAACATTTGAGGAATGACCATGATTCGTATTGCTTGTGTGGGTATTGCCGTGATGGATCGCATCTATTACGTAGAAGGCTTACCGACTGAAGGGGGGAAATATGTGGCGAAGCGCTATACGGAAGTGGGGGGAGGGCCTGCCGCAACGGCGGCAGTGGCTGCGGCGAAGTTGGGCGCGCAGGTGGACTTTATTGGCCGTGTGGGCGATGACGACACCGGAAATAGCTTGCTGGCGGAGCTTGAATCCCTGGGGGTAAATACCCGCTACACCCGGCGCTATACAGAAGCAAACTCTTCGCAATCGGCAATCATGGTTGATGCGAAAGGGGAGCGGATTATCGTCAACTACCCTAGTCCGGATTTACTGCCGGATGCCGACTGGTTGAATGCGATTGATTTTTCACAGTGGGACGTGGTGCTGGCAGATGTTCGCTGGCACGAAGGGGCAAAGCAGGCATTTACCCTCGCGCGTCGGGCTGGAGTGATAACCGTGCTGGATGGTGATGTTACGCCGCAGGACATTAGCGAGCTGGTGGCGTTAAGCGATCATGCTGCTTTCTCTGAACCGGGACTGGCGCGCCTGACCGGGACAGAAGAATCGGAGGCTGGTCTGAAAAAAGCACAAGCGCTCACAAATGGACATGTTTATGTGACGCGAGGTGGGGAAGGCTGTGACTGGATAAAAAATAATGTGTTACAGCATCAACCTGGCTTCGCCGTGGATGTGGTTGATACTACCGGTGCAGGAGATGTTTTCCACGGTGCGCTGGCCTTCAGTCTGGCTTCTGGCTGCGCCCAGGAAGATGCCGTCAAGTTTGCCAGCGGGGTTGCGGCACTGAAGTGTACGCGCCCAGGAGGGCGTGCGGGTATCCCTGACTGTGATCAAACCCGATCTTTTCTGTCACTTTTTGTATAAAATGCCAGGGCAATGGTTTTTCGAGGAAATTTCATGAGTCTTACCGAACTGACCGGTAACCCGCGGCACGATCAGCTGCTTATGCTGATTAGCGAGCGCGGTTATATGAATATTGACGAGCTGGCCAGCCTGCTGGATGTTTCCACGCAGACCGTGCGCCGTGATATTCGTAAACTAAGCGAACAGGGATTGATTACGCGTCACCACGGCGGGGCAGGCAGAGCGTCGAGCGTGGTCAATACGGCGTTCGAGCAGCGTGAAGTCTCCTGGACGGAAGAGAAAAAAGCCATCGCAGAAGCAGTGGCTGACTATATTCCAGATGGTTCAACGGTGTTTATTACCATCGGTACCACCGTTGAACAGGTGGCGCGGGCGCTGTTAAACCATAACCATTTGCGCATTATCACCAACAGTCTGCGGGTGGCGCATATTCTGTATAACAATCCGCGCTTCGAGGTGATGGTGCCCGGCGGGACGCTGCGCCCGCACAACAGCGGGATTATCGGCCCTTCAGCCACCGCGTTTGTGGCTGATTTTCGGGCAGATTATCTGGTGACCAGCGTCGGGGCGATAGAAAACGATGGCGCGCTGCTGGAATTTGATGTCAACGAAGCCAGCGTGGTGAAAACGATGATGGCCCATTCGCGGCATATTCTGCTGGCTGCCGATCATACGAAATACACGGCTTCCGCAGCGGTAGAGATTGGTAACGTGTCTCAGGTGACGGCGTTGTTTACCGATGAGTATCCCGGTCCGGCATTGCACAACTTGCTCCAGTCGCAGCAGGTGGAAATTGTGCAGGTGAGTCCCTCCCAGGATGACGCTCTGGCAATGTAATCCCCTCTAGTGGTGACTCGGAAACGTCAAAGCCATCACGCACGCATAGTCAAACTTCTCCTTTCCCGCTACAGTTATTCATCCATGGCGAGTAAGGAGAAGGACATGCTCTATATCTTTGATTTGGGTAATGTGATTGTCGATATCGACTTCAATCGCGTGTTAGGCACATGGAGCGATCTGAGCCGTGTCCCGCTGGCTTCGCTAAAGCAAAGTTTCACCATGGGGGAGGCTTTTCGCCAACATGAGCGGGGTGAAATAACCGATGAGGCGTTTGCCGAGGCGCTGTGTCACGACATGGCGCTGCCGTTGAGTTACGAACAATTTTCCCATGGCTGGCAGGCCGTTTTTGTTGCGCTACGCCCCGACGTCATCGACATCATGCATAAACTGCGTGAGCAGGGGCATCGTGTCGTGGTGCTGTCGAATACCAACCGCCTGCATACGACATTTTGGCCGGATGAGTACCCAGAAGTTCGCCAGGCTGCGGACCATATCTATCTTTCTCAGGAACTCGGCATGCGTAAACCCGAAGCGCGGATTTACCAGCATGTTCTGCAGTCCGAAGGTTTTTCTGCCGCAGATACGGTCTTTTTTGATGATAACGCCGATAATATTGAAGGGGCTAACCAGTTAGGGATCACCAGCATCCTGGTCGTTGATAAAACGACCATACCTGACTATTTCGCGACGGTGTTATGCTAAAAAACGTGCATCAAAAAGCCAGGCACCATACGCGTCCTGTACGGGCCTGGCTGAAGTTATTATGGCAACGCATTGATGAGGACAACATGACGACACTGGCGGGCAACCTGGCTTACGTCTCGTTGCTTTCGTTAGTGCCGCTTATCGCCGTTGTTTTTGCGCTTTTCGCCGCATTTCCCATGTTTTCCGACGTCAGCATTCAGCTGCGACATTTTATATTCGCTAATTTTATTCCGGCCACCGGCGATGTTATTCAGCGCTATATCGAACAGTTTGTCGCGAACTCGAACAAAATGACCGCCGTCGGCGCATGTGGGCTGATTGTGACGGCTCTGTTGCTGATGTATGCCATCGACAGCGCACTGAATACCATTTGGCGCAGCAAACGCACCCGGCCCAAAGTGTATTCGTTTGCGGTGTACTGGATGATTTTAACGCTGGGCCCGTTGTTGGCGGGTGCCAGTCTGGCGATCAGCTCTTATCTTTTGTCCCTGCGCTGGGCCAGCGATCTCAATACCGTTATTGATAACGTCCTGAGGGTATTGCCGCTGGTGCTCTCCTGGCTCTCATTCTGGCTGCTGTACAGCATTGTACCTACCACACGCGTACCCAATCGTGATGCGGTGATCGGCGCTTTTGTCGCCGCGGTGCTGTTCGAAGCTGGGAAGAAAGGATTTGCGCTCTATATCACGATGTTTCCGTCTTATCAGTTGATTTACGGCGTGCTGGCGGTGATCCCCATTTTATTTGTCTGGGTATACTGGACGTGGTGTATCGTCTTGCTAGGCGCGGAAATAACTGTCACTCTCGGTGAATACCGCAAACTCAAACAAGCCGCAGAACAAGAAGAAGCAGAATAAATATGATTGCATTGATTCAGCGCGTAACCCGTGCCAGCGTCACCGTGGAGGATGAGGTGACGGGTGAAATTGGCCCAGGACTTTTAGTTTTATTAGGTGTCGAAAGGGATGATGACGAACAGAAAGCAAACCGCCTTTGCGAGCGCGTGCTCGGTTATCGAATTTTTAGCGATGCCGAAGGTAAGATGAACCTGAACGTACAACAGGCGGGTGGCAGCGTGCTGGTGGTCTCACAGTTTACGCTGGCGGCAGATACCGAACGGGGCATGCGCCCGGGCTTCTCAAAGGGCGCTGCGCCCGATCGTGCAGAAGCGTTATATGAATACTTTGTTGAGCGCTGTCGCCAACAGGAGATGAATACGCAAACCGGACGATTCGCTGCGGATATGCAGGTTTCACTGGTTAATGATGGCCCCGTGACGTTCTGGTTACAGGTATGAACCAGCTTCCGGCGTGGTCGCGGGTAACAAGAGAGAATACAACTATGTATCACCTTCGAGTGCCGCAAACAGAAGAAGAATTGGCGCGTTACTACCAGTTTCGCTGGGAGATGTTGCGTAAACCACTGCATCAGCCAAAAGGCTCTGAGCGGGATGCCTGGGATGCGATGGCGCACCACCAGATGGTGGTGGATGAAGAGGGCAATCTGGTCGCGGTAGGGCGTTTGTATATCAATGCGGATAACGAAGCCTCCATACGCTTTATGGCTGTAGACCCGTCCGTGCAGGAGAAGGGCTTAGGCACGCTGATGGCGATGACCCTGGAATCTGTGGCGCGTCAGGAAGGGGTCAAGCGCGTAACCTGTAGCGCCCGTGAAGATGCGGTCGAATTTTTTGCCAAGCTGGGTTTTGTGAGCCAGGGTGAAATCACCACGCCGCAAACCACGCCGGTACGCCACTTTTTGATGATCAAGCCCATTGCCACACTGGATGATATTCTTCATCGTGGTGACTGGTGTGGACAGCTTCAGCAAGCCTGGTACGAACATATTCCGCTGAGCGAGAAAATGGGCGTGCGTATTCAGCAGTATACCGGGCAAAAATTCATTACCACGATGCCCGAAACCGGCAATCAAAACCCGCACCATACCCTGTTTGCCGGGAGCCTGTTTTCTCTGGCTACGTTAACCGGTTGGGGGCTGATCTGGCTAATGCTGCGCGAGCGCCATTTGGGCGGAACGATTATCCTCGCCGATGCACATATCCGCTACAGCAGACCGATCACCGGCAAGCCGACGGCCATTGCCGATCTGGGTTCGCTGAGTGGCGATCTTGACCGTCTGGCGAGAGGCCGTAAGGCGCGTGTCCAGATGCAGGTAGAGGTCTTTGGCGATGATGCGGCAGGTGTGGTGTTTGAAGGCACCTACATTGTGCTACCCGCAAAACCATTTGGTGCCTACGAAGAAGGTGGAAACGAAGAGGAATAGGGGCAAATCCCTGTTTTTCATTCTACCCCGTTCGCTATTGCTAACGATCCCAGACGTGTTATTCAGGCATTAAGCGTCTAAAGGACAACCCGGCAGCGTGAAATGCTCACCGGGTTGTGAGTAGACTTACTCCCCTTCACCCGGGAACAGGAACGGGTTGATGGAGCTGCGGGCAAAGCCCTCTTGCTCCATGTGCGCGTCCAGCATCAGCGAGGCGAGGTCGTCGGCAACGGCTTCGACATTGGGGTCTTTTTCCTGATACAGAATCTTCAGGTAAGTCCCGCAGTCGCCGCAGCTTTCAGCTTTAATCGCAGACTGTTCGTTATCCAGTGACCAGTAGTTCAAATCACGGCTTTGCTCGCAGTTGCTGCACTTCACGCGCACCACGTGCCACTCGGTTTCACACAGGTTGCAGTGCAGATAGCGCAGCCCCTGAGTGGTACCGATTTGCACCATGCTGGAGACTGGCATCGAACCGCACACCGGGCAGAACTGGCGCTGTTCACCGTATTCCGCTCGGGCTTTGCCGGGGATCAGGCTGGCCATTTGTGCCCAGTAGAGCGACAGCGCGGCCCAGATGAACGGCGCTTTATCACTGCTGACCGACGCAAAATCAGAAGCAAACAGCGCGCTGGCCATCAGTTCCAGCTCTTGCTCGGAGGCTTTTTCCAGATTCTCGATCACCGCTAACGCAGGGCCGCTCATTTCTGGTTTCAGCTCAGCAATTAACGATTGCAGCAGTTTTTGCCAGTGCTTATCGCGTGGCAGAACGTGGATATCCAGCGGCGGTTTACCCTGATCGTTCGCTTCTTTGATGCGCGCGGTCAGGTCCATCTGCAGCGGATGGTCGTACAGCACCACTTCCTGCGCATGAGCGATCAGCGCAGCAAAGCGCAGATAATCACCCAACGGGTTGTTTTCGGCCAGCTCGCGCAGACGCTCAGCACGGCGGTTATACAAATTTTTGAGTCTGGGGAACAATAACGGCGGAATCATATCCGCCGTGCGTTTCTCGCTCGAACCCAGCTCATCTTGCGGGATTATGCGAATACTCATTCAGATGACTTTTCCTGTTTCTGGCGGACTTCACGGTACCAGCGTGGGTGATGTTTCTTCGCCCATGAGCTGGTGACCCATCCTTCCACCATCGCGGTAATGGTGCCTTTCACCCAAAGGGCGGCGTAAATGTGCACCATGATAACCACAATTAACGCTACTGCGGCAAATGAATGCAGCATTAACGCGAATCGGATCACCGGGATTGAGAAAGCAGGCGCAAAATACGGGCGCCAGATGATCACTCCGCTCACCAGCAACAGGACCAGGAAGATAATCGCCGCCCAGAATACGCATTTCTGGCCGAAGTTATAACGTCCCGTGTCACCTACTTCCTCGTTGACGACGATCTTACGAATATTCTTCGCCCAAAAGATATCATCCCGATTGATTAGATTGTGGTGCCAGTAACGGAAAAACATGATGATAAACGAGGCAAACATAATCACGCCGACAAACGGGTGCAGAATTCGCGCCAGCTGCGGGGTGCCCATGATTTGCATCAGCCAGTTGAAGGATGGGAAGAAAAAGCCCAGCCCGCTTATCGCCGCCAACATGAAGCAGAAGGCGGTGACCCAGTGGTTGATGCGTTCCGGCGCTGTATAGCGCACGATGGTGTCACGTCGTTTCATTTGCGCACCTCGTCTTTTTCTTCATGCAGATTGTCTTCTTCCTCTTCCGCACGGTTCGGACCTACGCCGACGTAGTGGAAGATGCTGGCCGCAAATGTCGCTGCAAAGCCGACCGCTGCGAGGGGTTTCCAGATGCCTTTCCAGAACTTCACGGTGGCGCTGATTTCCGGGTTTTCCGGCAGGCCATGGTACAGATTCGGCTTGTCGGCATGATGCAGTACGTACATAACGTGCGTACCGCCAACGCCTATCGGATCGTACAGTCCGGCGTTATCGTAGCCACGGGTTTTCAGCTCTGCCACGCGCTCGCCTGCCAGCGTTTTCATCGACTCTTTGGTGCCGAAATGAATCGCGCCGGTTGGGCAGGTTTTCACGCAGGCCGGTTCTTGTCCTACCACCACACGGTCAACGCACAGCGTACATTTATAGACGCGATTGTCTTCCGGGTTGAGGCGCGGCACGTCGAACGGACAGCCTGCAATGCAGTAGCCGCAGCCAATGCACTGCTCGGACTGGAAGTCGACAATGCCGTTGGCATACTGAATGATTGCCCCTTCCGCCGGACACGCCTTCAGGCAGCCCGGATCGGCACAGTGCATGCAGCCATCCTTGCGGATCAGCCACTCCAGTTTGTCGTCTTGTTCCACTTCCGAGAAGCGCATCACCGTCCAGGATTTGGCGGTCAAATCGGCGGGGTTGTCGTACACCCCAACGTTGCTGCCGATTTCATCTCGGATATCGTTCCACTCTGAGCAGGCCACCTGACAGGCTTTACAACCGATGCAGGTGGTGACGTCGATGAGCTTGGCCACTTCCTCCTGGTGATCCCGCGCCTGAGGCGCGGGGGTGAAACCGTTAGTGGCGGATCGACGAATGATGTCTTGCGATTGATAAGCCATAGGTCGTCTCCGTTACACCTTTTCCACGTTCACGAGGAAGGACTTAAATTCCGGCGTCTGCGTGTTCGCATCACCGACGAATGGCGTTAACGTGTTAGCGATAAAGCCTTTTTTCGCCACACCTTCGTAGCCCCAGTGGATCGGAATACCGATGGTGTCGATATCCTGACCGTTGGCCTTCAGCGTGCGAATACGTTTGGTCACCACCGCTTTGGCTTTGATGTAGCCGCGGTTAGAAGAGACCTTAACGGTATCGCCGTGGGAGATGCCGAGCTTGTTCGCCAGCTTCTCGCCAATTTCCACAAACTGTTCCGGCTGAGCGATGGCGTTTAGCAGCGCGTGCTTGGTCCAGTAGTGGAAGTGCTCGGTCAGACGGTAGGTTGTCCCGACGTACGGGAACTTATCCGCTTTGCCCAGTGCTTCTTCATCGCCTTTAAAGATACGGGCAGCCGGGTTAGAGATAACGTTCGGGTGCAGCGGGTTGGTGCCCAGCGGCGTTTCAAACGGCTCGTAGTGTTCCGGGAACGGCCCTTCCGCCATCTTATCGATAGCAAACAGGCGTCCCATCCCTTCGGGCTGCATGATAAACGGCCCGACGTTGCTGCCCGGTGCGGCGGCGCTGTAGTCCGGAATATCCATCCCGCTCCATTTCGCCCCATCCCATTTCAGGATCTGACGTTTTGGATCCCACGGATTCCCCTGCGGGTCAGCGGAGGCGCGGTTATACAGAATGCGGCGGTTGAGCGGCCATGCCCATGCCCAGCCCAGCGTATTGCCCAGGCCCGACGGATCGGCGTTATCACGACGCGCCATCTGGTTGCCTTCCGGTGTCCAGCTACCGGCAAATATCCAGCAGCCACTGGAAGTGGTGCCGTCATCGCGCAGTTGGGCAAATGAACTAAGCTGTTGGCCTTTCTTGACGATCACCGCACCGGTTGCTGGGTCAGTGATATCAGCCAGGGCTTTACCGTTGCTCTCCATCGCTACTTCTTCTGAAGCAGGTTCATGCGGCGTGGAGTAGTTCCAGGTCATGCTCAGCACCTGTTCCGGGTTCGCTCCCCCCTGTTCGGCGTACATCTTGCGCATGCGCAGGAAGATACCGGCGAGGATTTCACCGTCGGTGGCGGCAATCCCTGGGGCATCCGCGCCTTTCCAGTGCCACTGCAGCCAGCGTCCGGAGTTAACGATTGAGCCGTTTTCTTCGGCGAAGCAGGTGGACGGCAGACGGAACACTTCGGTCTGGATTTTTGACGGATCCACATCGTTCGACTCACCGTGGTTTTGCCAGAAGGTGGACGTTTCGGTGTTGAGTGGGTCGATAGTCACCAGGAACTTCAGTTTTGACAGTGAAGCCACGACCTTGTTTTTGTTCGGGAATGAGGCGACTGGGTTGAAGCCCTGGCAGATGTAGCCATTCACTTTGCCCTGGTTCATCATCTCGAAGTACTGCAGCACGTCGTACCCTTTATCCCACTTCGGCAGCCAGTCGAAGCCCCAGCTATTTTCCGCTGTCGCTTTATCACCAAAGAAGGCCTTCATCATCGAGACGAAGAATTTCGGGTAGTTGCCCCAGTAGTTTACCTGACCTTCCAGCAACGGTTTTGGCGTGTTGGCTGCAAGGTAGGTTTGCAGGTCGGTTTGCTTTTCGCTTGGCAGCGTCATGTAACCAGGCAGGCTCTGCGACAGCAGGCCTAAGTCAGTCAGACCCTGAATATTGGAGTGACCGCGCAGGGCGTTAACGCCACCGCCTGCCATCCCCATATTGCCGAGCAGAAGCTGGATCATCGCCATGGTGCGAATGTTCTGCGCGCCCACGGAGTGCTGCGTCCAGCCCAGCGCGTACAGGAACGACGCGGTTTTGTCTTTGGCGCTGGTTTCAGCGATGTATTCGCAGACTTTCAGGAAATCAGCCTTCGGCGTACCGCAAATGTTTTCGACAACATCCGGCGTGTAGCGGGAAACGTGCTGTTTCAGCAGATTCCACACGCAGCGCGGGTGTTGCAGCGTAACATCGCGTTTGGCGAAGCCTTTTTCATCCAGCTCGTAGTTCCAGCTGGTTTTATCGTACTTGCGTTTGTCCGCGTCATAGCCGGTGAACAGGCCATCTTCGAAGCCATAATCTTCACGCACAATCAGACTGGCGTTGGTGTAGGCTTCGGTATATTCGCGGTTGAATTTTTCGTTATTCAGCAGGTACAGCAAGACGCCTGACAAGAAGGCAATGTCAGTACCGGAACGAATGGGTGCATAGAAATCTGCCACCGCTGCGGTTCGCGTAAAGCGAGGATCGACCACAATCAGCTTCGCGCCGTTGTGAATTTTGGCTTCCATCGCCCAGCGGAATCCGACCGGGTGAGCTTCAGCGGCGTTACCGCCCATCACCACAACGAGGTTGGCATTTTTAATGTCGACCCAGTGGTTGGTCATCGCACCGCGACCAAATGTTGGAGCAAGACTTGCTACCGTTGGTCCGTGTCAGACGCGCGCCTGGTTGTCGACCGCGAGCATACCCAGCGCGCGGGAGAATTTTTGCGTTAAATAGCCGGTTTCATTACTGGAGGCGGAAGCACACAGCATCCCGGTGGAAAGCCAGCGGTTAACGGTGACGCCTTCGGCGTTCTGCGCAACGTAGTTAGCGTCGCGGTCTTCTTTCATCAGCTTCGCGATGCGGTCAAATGCCTCATCCCAGCTAATTTGTTGCCACTTATCGGAGCCTGGTGCACGGTATTCCGGGAATTTCAGCCGGCTTTCGGAGTGGATGAAATCCACCAGACCAGCCCCTTTCGGGCACAGTGCGCCACGGTTCACCGGATGGTCCGGATCGCCCTCGATATGGAAGATGGATGCTTTGGCGTTTTTCGCACCGTCACCGAGACTGTACATTAACAGTCCACAGCCAACGGAACAGTAAGTGCAGGTGTTACGGGTTTCGCGGGTACGCAGCAGTTTATATTGCCGTGTTTCCGCTAGCGCTACGCCGGGTGCAAAACCCAGTGCCGCTGCCGTGGTGCCTGCCATACCGCCAGCGCAGATCTTAAAGAACTGCCTTCTGCTGACCTGCATGGTTCGCTCCTTGTTTCGACATTGTCACGTTCCCTTCGCGTAGGTGTATCGCGATCGCGAGGGAAGTGGTTGTTATTTTTCTTTGCGGACGGGACCGCAAAGGTCCAGAATTGGGTGAATTTCCCTCCGTCCAGGAGGGATTTGTAAAGAATACCACAATGTTGGTATGTGTGTTCCAATATGGTTAAAAGAAAGTGAATAAGATTATTCAAGAAAACATCGAAAATGTGACAACTTTGACGGGATCGCGCCAGTTGACCCTCTGGAAACGCGAGGATTTGCAACATCCTCAGCCGGATGTCGTCGCTGAAGAAGTGCCCGTTGCGTTGGTGTACAACGGGATTTCGCACGTGGTGATGATGGCGTCACCGAAAGATCTTGAGCATTTTGCGATGGGCTTTTCACTTTCTGAAGGCATTATTGAGTCCCCGCAGGATATCTACGGCATGGAAGTGGTGCCTTCTTGTAACGGATTAGAAGTTCAGGTTGAGCTGTCCAGCCGTCGTTTTATGGGATTGAAAGAGCGCCGTCGAGCTTTGGCCGGTCGTACCGGTTGTGGCGTTTGCGGCGTGGAACAGCTCAACGACATTGGCAAGCCGGTTCAGCCTTTGGCGTTTACCCAGACGTTTAACCTGGCGGACCTCGATCGCGCGTTAAAGCATCTGCACGACTTCCAGCCCGTGGGGCAACTGACGGGCTGTACGCACGCAGCGGCCTGGGTCCAGCCGTCGGGGAACCTGGCGGGAGGGCATGAAGATGTGGGCCGTCACGTGGCGCTGGATAAACTGCTCGGGCGGCGTGCAATTGAAGGCGAAACATGGCGGCAGGGAGCCGTTTTAGTCTCCAGTCGCGCCAGCTATGAGATGGTGCAAAAGTCGGCGATGTGCGGCGTGGAGATTCTGTTTGCTGTCTCTGCCGCGACGACACTGGCCGTAGAAGTAGCCGAACGCTGTAACCTGACGCTGGTGGGTTTTTGTAAACCGGGCAGGGCAACGATTTATACGCATCCGGAACGTCTGGTGGCGGAGTAACGCCACCAGGCTGCCACAATGCTGCCTGAGAATGCCAGCTCCATCATGACAGCAACGGGCGAGCCGACGATGGCATTGTTCAGTAGCCAGCACAGGCTGCCGCACAATGTGTATCCACGTAATTTTCCACCCTGTGTCTGAAACGACGCATAGGTCATCAGCAGGCTTCCTGCGAGCGGCAGCAGGCCCCACATTCCCTGCCAGAGATAAGCACTACACAGCAGTGACCCCATCATAAATCCCCACATGGCCCAGCGGCGTTGCGTCACGATGGCTATCGCATAACGACAGGCGGCGATGAGCATTAATCCTGTGGCGGCGGGTTGATGCAAAAGATAAAAATGAATGGCCAGCAGGCTGGTTGAGCTGGTCAACAGCACTAACGTCATCGCCCGACGCCGGAAATGAAAGGCTGAAATATCCAGCACAAAGCTGATGCAGGCCAGCAGCTGAGAGAGAAAAAATGCGTTCATCATGCGCGCCATCTTGTGAAGAGTGGCGGGACAATAATCTATGCGAAAAGCGAATGCGTTAACCTTTGTTAAGGCGCTGGCGAATGCGGGACAGGCTAACGGGCGTAATGCCAATGTAGTGGGCGAGGTCCCGCTGAGTGAGCTGCAATTCCCAACTGGGAAAGTGTGTCTGAACATACTGGTAGCGTTGTTCTGGCGTATTAAGCAGCAGCATTTGTTCTTTTTTCTCTTTGTAGATCAACTGCTGGACCAGGAGCTGTGTCTTGATGTCCTGATGTTCCGGCGCATCCAGCAATGCCAGCGAGATTTCACTGATTTCGCCCGGGGTGATCATTTGCAGGCTGTAATCTGCCGAGGTGTGGGTTAGCCAGTTCAGGTACAGAAAACAATATTCACCCGGGAAGTAAAACTCTTTCACCCGTTCTGAACCGTTGTCTGAGTGATACACCGCACGGGCAACGCCATGATGTAAATAATAAATTTTGCTTTGCCTTTCACCTTGACGCAGTAACCAACTGCCCGCAGAGAGTGGTTTTTTTCGCGAGCCTGACAGCAATTTTTGATCGTATTCGGCTGACATGTTATCTCTCAAATAATTTGAATAAGACAGGCAAATCCTTCCGCTTTTAGTTGTGCGGTGTGAGGGCTATTATTTATCACATCAAGGCACGGTGCCTTACTCAAACAACTAAATTAAAGGGTTTACATCATGAAAAACATCAAAACTTTTGTCGCAGTTATCGCTCTTGCTACCTCTTTCGGTTCTTTCGCTGCTCAGTCTGTTACCGCTACCGGGTCAACTCTGGAAAGCACTGAAGCAAAAATTGCCGCTCAGGCGGAACGTGCTGGCGCAAGCGATTATAAAATCACTCAGGCCTACAGCGGTAACCGTGTGCATATGACCGCTGAACTGCTGAAATAAAATACCTCAGTACTGTCGAAAGAGCGCCCTTGAGGCGCTTTTTTAGTTTATTCCCGCCATCCTTAACAACGCCGTCACCACAGCAGCGGCGATAATCACCATAATCAACGGCACTTTGCGCCAGGCGAGGAACACTGCAAACCCCACGCCGAGAACGCGCGCCATACCAGCAAAGTGCTCACCTTCGTAAAAGGTGGTCGCCAGGGCGACGGAGAACAGTAATACCGTCGCGGCATCGGAAAGCAGCGCCTGCGAGCGCGTGGAAAATGCCAGACGGCTCCCCAACTTTGCTCCACCTAAACGCATCAAATAGGTTCCCAGAGAGAGTACGGCGATACCGACGATAAACAGCGTCATGTTGCCCATTATTTTTTCCTCGCCAGTAAGCCAAACAGTGAAAGCAGTACCGGCAGGCCCACCGGCGCAAACGGGACGGCGGCGAGCGACAGCGCAGCACCGCTGCAGGCGCGAACCAGCGTTGTACGGTTTTTAAATGCCGGGACCACTAAGGCCAGCAGAATGGCAGGGAAAACGGCATCCAGGCCGATGGTTTCTGGGGCGGGCAGTAGCTTGCCAACCATCGCCCCAAGCAGCGTGCCCAGCGGCCAGACAATGGCTACGCCCAGTCCGCACAGCCAGTAGGCGGCTTTGCGCTGCTCCGGCGTTTTTTGCGACAGGCCAAACACCACGCTTTCATCGTTCATGATATGGCAGCCGAGGAAACTGGCGGCCCGCGTTCCCACCAGATCGCGTACCGTCACGCCAAACGGCACGTGGCGGGCATTCACCAGCAATCCTGCTGCTGCAGCAGCCAGAGGATTACCGCCGCTGGCGACAATCCCGATAAACATAAACTCAGACGCACCCGCCAGCACTGTAATCGAGAGCACAAACGGCACCCACAGCGGGAAGCCGTAAGCCATCGCCAGCGAGCCGTATGACATGCCGACTACGCCGACAGCCAGACAGACTAAAAATATTGCTTTTATCGTGTCGCCTTTGAGACTGGAAAAATAATGTTTCATCCTGCTTTAGCCATATCGAACGAATTTCCATTATAATGAACGCAACAAGATTGCTTTACAAGTCGAACGATTCGTTCGATATAAAGAACATGGAGTCATGTATGACCCAACCCATCAGTATGATTGCGAAAAGCCTGGTGCGTGAACGTCAGCGTACCGGTCTGTCGCTGGCAGAAATCGCCCGCCGCGCGGGCATTGCAAAATCGACGCTCTCGCAGTTGGAGGCGGGCAATGGCAATCCTAGCCTGGAAACGCTGTGGTCGCTGTGTGTGGCGCTGGATATTCCCTTTGCGCGATTGCTGGAGCCGCAGGAGCAAAAAACCCAAGTGATACGCCGGGGGGAAGGGACCAAAGTGGTGGCGGAGCAGGCCCATTATCAGGCTATTTTACTGGCGGCCTGTCCACCGGGCGCACGGCGAGATATCTATCTGTTGTTGACGCAACCGGGTGCCGACCGCATCTCACACCCGCATCCGCCGGGGTCTGTTGAGCATATTATTGTGACGCAGGGGAAGGCGCTGGTGGGACTGACCGACGCGCCGGAAGAGTTAGGCGAAGGGGATTACATTTGTTATCCCGCGGACCAGGCACATATCTTTAAAGCGCTGGAGCCGGATACCCAAGCGATTCTGGTTTCTGAGCAGAGCTAACTGTTATGTTGCGTTGTGCCGGATGCGGCGCGTTAGCGCCTTATCCGGCCTACAATACTACTGCAGATAAAACACTTCTTTTAGCTCCGCACTCACCGGGCTGTTGTCCGGATTAGTGGGCATCACGTCACGCATATGCTTCCACCAACGCTGACACACGTCGGTGCTGGCGACGGCATTCCAGCGCTCTTCGGATTCAATCTCAACGGTGGCAAACAGCAGGCTGCGCTCCTGGTCGAGATAAATCGCGTAGTGATGCGCGCCGTGGGCTTTCAGTACGGCTTCCAGCTCCGGCCAGATGGGATTATGCCGACGCTGATACTCAACGTGCGCGTCGGCATTCACCTGCATCACAAAGGCTTTGAGGATCATAACGCCTCCAGATACAGCGCGCGGACGTCTTCGCGGCTGGCGGTGCGCGGATTGCATGGTGCGCACGGATCGGCGAGTGCTTTGTCCAGCCACCCCTCAATGTCCTCTTTGGTCACGCCTAGCTGGCTGAAGCCTGCCGGAATGCCCACGCGCTTGCTCAGGGCACGGATCGCGTTGATGGCTTCCATGCTTGCCACTTTATCACTCATGTTGCGTGTATCGACGCCCATGGCCTGTGCTATGCGGGCAAAGCGTGCCACGGCGTTTGGACGGTTAAAGTTTTCGATAATCGGCAGCAGGATGGCGTTGCAGACGCCGTGCGGCAGATTGTGCGTCGCGCCCGGCTGGTGTGCCAGCGCATGCACCAGACCCAGACCTGCACTGTTGAACGCCATTCCCGCCAGATACTGACCAAATGCCATTTGCTCACGGGCTTCGAGGTTGTGACCCTCGTCGACGGCTTTAGGCAGCCACTGGTTGATCAGGCGAATAGCTTCCAGGGCATTGGCGTCGGTTAACGGGTGCGCGCCAACAGAAACATAGGCTTCCACCGCGTGGGTCAGGGCGTCCATACCGGTAGCGGCGGTGACTGAGGCAGGAATTTCCAGCATCACGCTGGCGTCATCGACGGCGATATCCGGAATAATGTTCGGATCGATGATGACTTCTTTCACCTTGCGTGCGGAATCAATGATCACCGCATTGCTGGTCATTTCTGCGGCCGTACCCGCGGTGGTGTTAATGGCAACCAGCGGTACGCCGGCATTTTTAACTTTGCCCACGCCGGAATAGGCGGTAGACGGGCCAGGGTTGGCGGTCAGGATTTTCACCGCTTTAGCGGTATCGATCGGGCTGCCGCCGCCGAAAGCGATGATGTAATCACATTCAGCGTCCTGGTATGCGGCAAAACCTTGCTGGACCAGTTCTTCCGTTGGGTTCGGGAATACGTCGTCGAACAGATGATACGACATTTTATGCGCATCAAGGGCGGTAAACAGGCTGTCCAGCAGGCCCAGTTTGACCAGTTGACCGTCGGTTACGATCAGCGCCTTACCCCATTGCTTGTTCGCCACGAGGTTGACCATATCACCAATCGCACCAGCGCCGTGCAGACTGATTTTTGGCAGTGCCAACATAAAGCTCATAAGTATTCTCCTGAATAATAAATCCCTGGTGCCCGATGGCGCTTCGCTTATCGGGCCTACGGTTAAATAGGGACCGTCATGTGGGCCGGATAAGGCAAAGCCGCATCCGGCGTTGAATGAGGGAGGTATCAGTACAGCTCTAATGCGCTGGCCAGTGGGGTCACGCCAAAACGTTTGCCGAGAGCAATGAGCTCTTCACGCGTGATGGTTTGCTTCATACCGCCCATCGAATAGATTTTGACTAAAACTTCGGCCGATTTCTCTGCGGTATCTATCAAACCGAACGCTTCGTCGAGCGTCGGCCCGCTGCCAAATACGCCGTGGAACGGCCACAACACCAGAGAATGCTGCTGCATTGAAACTGCCGTCGCTTCACCGATTTCGTCGGTACCCGGCACCATCCACGGCAGAATGCCGACGCCGTCCGGGAACACCACCAGACATTCGGTGCTGCCTTCCCACAGTTTGCGGGTGATCAGCGCAGTGCTGTTTTCCAGTACATAGGTCAGAGCAATCAGATTGGTGGCATGGCAGTGCATGATCACGCGGTCTTTGCCATCGGTGGCTTTAATGCGCTCGCAGTGGGAAAGGAAGTGTGCGGGCAGTTCGGAGGTTGGTACGGCTTCGTGGGTCAGCCCCCAAAGAATGTGGTAGCCGGCGCCGTCGCTATCGATTTTAACCACACCTAAATTGGCTGCCGGATCGAGCTGGACGTTGCGGAAGAATTTGCCGGAACCGGTAACGATAAACGGCGTGTTAGCCAGCAGCGGCATCGGCTGGCTCAGCGCGATGTAGCGCGGTTCTTCGTGGAAATCAGCGGTAAAGGGGGCGATATCAGCTTCATCCAGGCGCAGCGTCAGGTTGCCGCCGTTACGCTCATCCCAACCTTTCAGCCAGGCATCAGAAGTGGCTTTGATCATCCCCTGGACGAACCAGGAGGTAGTAATGTTTTGCATGGTCGGTGTTCCTGTTTATTGCCCGAACGGGTGTCGGGTCTTACGTAAGCCGGATAAGCGCAGCGCCATCCGGCGTAGTGTTTTGTACGTTGCCGGATGGCGGCGCTAACGCACCGTATCCGGCCTACAAGGCAGACAGCGCCTTTAGCTACGCTTGCTCAGTACGTCTTTTTCATACCTGCGGACGTTGTCCAGCCACTGGCTGCCGGTTGGAGTGTCGTGACGCTGGCAATACATCTCCCAGACGGCCTGCCATGGCAGCGATTTCTGTTCTTCCAGCAGGGCCAGGCGGGCGGTGTAGTCGCCGCTAGCTTCGAGTTGGCGCAGTTGCTCAGTGGGTTCTAACAGCGCACGCAGCAGGGCTTTCTTCATATTGCGAGTGCCGATCACCCATGCGGCAATGCGGTTGATGGAAGCGTCGAAGAAGTCGAGGCCAATGTGTACGCGGTCGAACAGATTATGGCGTACGATCTCGCTGGCAATCGCCTGAGTTTCATCATCCAGCAATACCACGTGGTCGCTGTCCCAGCGCACCGGACGGCTGACGTGCAGCAGCAGGCGCGGCACGTACAGCATGGCGGCAGAGATCTTGTCGGAAATCACTTCAGTCGGATGGAAGTGACCTGCATCCAGGCATAGTGCGGTCTGGCGGCTGGTGGCGTAGCCCATGTAAAACTCGTTGGAGCCAACGGTGTAGCTTTCTGCGCCGATACCAAACAGTTTGCTCTCGACGGCATCAATATGATGCGCCGGGTCGAACTTCTCGCTGATGACGTCGTCCAGTGCTTCCAGCAGGCGCTGGCGTGGTGCCAGGCGGTCAATGGTGATGTCTTTCATGCCATCCGGGATCCAGATGTTCATCACCGACGGCGTACCCAGCTGTTCGCCAAAGTACGCGGAGACGCGACGGCTGGCTTTGCAGTGGTCAATCCAGAACTGACGGATGCTGTCGTCAGCATGTGCCAGCGTGAAACCGTCGGCACTCAACGGATGCGAGAAGCATGACGGGTTGAAATCCAGACCTAACTGGTTCGCTTTCGCCCATTCCACCCAGTTTTTAAAGTGTTCAGGTTTGATTTGGTCACGGGATACCGGGGTATCGGATTCCAGGTAGATAGCGTGCAGGTTCAGACGCTTAGGACCCGGGATCAGGCTCAGTGCCTGCTCCAGATCGGCGCGCAGTTCAACGGCGTTACGCGCTTTACCTGGATAGTTACCGGTGGCCTGAATGCCGCCGGTGAGCGAACCTTCCGGGTTTTCGAATCCGGCGACATCATCGCCCTGCCAGCAGTGCATGGAGACCGGCAGACGATCGAGCTGGCGTAATGCCTCCTCGACATCGATACCTACCGCGGCGAAACGCAGTTTTGCCAGTTCCCAGGCTTGTTCAAGTTGAGTGGTCATGCGCAAAGCTCCTTTGTCTGTCGTGTTGATTGAAACTGCGCCTGGTAGCGGGCAATTTCACTGTCAGTATTTGGGATGAAGGTTGTCAGGTCGTAGTTAGCTGTCACCACCTGGCGGAAATCATCGACGTTGTTAAGTTCGTCCAGCGTCATCAGCTGAACGCCAATATTGCCGAGCGTAGAGGCCTCAACAGGCCCGGACATGACGCGGATACCGCATGCATCCGCGCACAGTTGGTTGAGCAGGGCGTTCTGGCAGCCGCCGCCAACAATGTGCAGTTGGTTGAAGGCGTGACCACGAAGGTGTGCCAGTTCCTGCAGGACGTCGGCGTACAGCAGCGCCAGACTGTCGAAAATACAGCGCGCCAACTCAGCATCCTGAACCGGAACGGGTTGACCGGATTCGCGGCATGCGGCCTGGATTTCTGCGCTCATATCAACTGGGTTGATAAAGCGATCGTCGTTCGGGTTGACCAGGAATTGGCAGGCCGGTAGCGCTTCGGTTTTCGCGATCAGCGCGGGCAGGTCGGTAATCTGCCGCTCTTTTAATACGCGTTGCAGCAGCCACAACCCCATAATATTTTTCAGCACGCGGTAACGTCCTTCCGCGCCGCCTTCGTTGGTGATATTTGCCGCCAGCGCGGCCTCGTTGGCATACGGTGTTTTGCTCTCAAACCCCATCAGGGACCAGGTACCGGAAGAGAGATAAGCGCTGTTGTTATCGGCCAACGGTGAAGCGATGACCGCGCTGGCGGTGTCGTGGCTGGCGACGGCAACCACCGGGATCTGATTTTTCTGCGGGCAGATCCAGTGACCAATCACGTTCCCCGGATGCGTTGGGCGACCAAACCAGGCTTTGTCTGCGCCGGTCCATGCCAGCAGGGTGTCATCCCAGTCGTCGGTGTTGATATTGACCAACTGCGTAGTGGTGGCGTTGGTATATTCCCAGTTCATTTCGCCGGTCAGGCGGTAGCCGAAGTAGTCGGGGATCATCAGGGCATGCGCCACCTGTGGGACCAGCTCTGGCTGCTGTTCGACCAGCGCGCGGAGCTGATACAGGGTGTTAAAGGGCAGAAACTGAATGCCGCTCCGACGATATATCTCGCTGTTACCCAGTTGCGCTAAAGCTTGCGACATCACGCCGGTAGTGCGGCTGTCGCGGTAAGAGACCGGCAGACCGACGCGCTGACCGTCTTTACCGATCAGGACGTAATCCACGCCCCAGGTATCAATCCCGATGCTGTCAATCAGGATGCCTTGATCGCAGACCTTCTTCAGCCCCAGGCGAATGTCGTTTTCCAGGCTGTCGATATCCCAGGTGTCAAAACCGTCTGTTTTTTGCAGACAGTTCGCGAAACGGTGGATTTCACGCAGCGTCAGGGTGCGGTGGTCACTGTCGTAACGTGCCAGCATTACGCGTCCGCTGGATGCGCCGAGATCGACAGCGACACAATGGCGAAGAGTCATAGCGAGGTCCTTCTGAGTTTTATTGCACTCAGTCTAAGAACCCCTGGAACGGCGTACCTTCTTGTTAGTGACAGTCACAATAAGCCGCTGGCAGCATGGCAAAGGTGAACGTGATGCTGTTCACAGTTTCGTGTAATGGGCGGGATTTTGTCTGATGTGACCCCTTCCGCATTTCCCGATCTTTCCTGTCGTTTCTTGAAGAATTAACCGTGTTTACGCACTTTGGCGTCAAAAATTTAAGGTGAGGGTCATAACCCTTAATTACTATGCAGCCATGTTCATTTGATCTGGAAGGAAGTCATCATGACCGTACTGCATTGCGTGGATTTTTTTCCGACAGGTAAAGCGCCTGTGGCGATCGAACCGCGACTGCCCCAGACTGCTTTTCCCGAGCATCATCATGATTTTCATGAAATTGTGATAGTTGAGCATGGAACAGGTATTCATGTTTTCAATGGACAGCCCTACACCATTAGCGGCGGGACGGTCTGTTTTGTCCGCGATCATGACAGACACTTATATGAACATACTGACAACCTGTGCCTGACAAATGTACTGTATCGTTCCCCGGATGCGTTTCAGTTTCTGGCTGGGTTAAACCAGTTGTTACCTCAGGAGCAGAACGGTCAGTATCCGTCCCACTGGCGCGTGAATCAGGGCGTACTGCAGCAGGTCCGTCACTTGGTGGGGCAAATAGAGCATCTTGGTGAGGAGATGGATACGCCGACGGCGGCCAATCGCGAGATCCTGTTTATGCAACTGCTGGTGCTGCTACGCAAAAGTAGTCTGATGGAAGCGGCAGCGGATAACGATGCGCGACTAAACCGGCTGATGGCGTGGCTGGAAGATAATTTTGCCGACGAAGTCTGCTGGGATGCGGTGGCTGAGCAGTTTTCGCTCTCTTTACGCACCTTGCACCGCCAGCTCAAACAGCAAACCGGGCTGACGCCGCAGCGCTATCTCAATCGCCTGCGGCTAATCAAAGCACGGCACTTATTGCGCCATAGCGATGACAGCGTTACGGACATCGCTTATCGCTGCGGTTTTGGCGACAGTAACCACTTTTCGACGCTATTTCGCCGGGAGTTTAACTGGTCACCGCGCGATATTCGCCAGGGCCGCGACGTCATGGCCGGAAGCAGCCTCCAGTAACGCGAAAGCTATCAACGTTTTTTACCGTCCGTTTGCTGATAATCATACCCTTTAATGCCGGATGGCGGCTGCGCCTTGTCCGGCCTACATGAATGCCCTGTAGGCCGAATAAGCGCAGCGCATCCGGCAAGCGTTCAGGTTGAGGTGATGTGGTGGCGAATCAGCTAGTCCTTCTGAAATCAGACTTTTTTGCGAGCGAACAGCAGGCCGTCGCCGTCGCCGATCGCTATCCGCAGGATGTGTTTGCCGAACATACTCATGAGTTTTGTGAGCTGGTGATGGTCTGGCGTGGCAATGGTCTGCATGTTCTCAACGATCGGCCGTATCGAATAACCCGTGGCGATCTGTTTTACATTCGCGCCGCAGACAAACACTCGTACACCTCTGTTAACGACCTCGTCCTGCAGAATATTATCTACTGCCCTGAGCGGTTGACGCTGAATCTGGGATGGGAAGATGTGATCCCCGGTTTTAACAACGGCACGCCGTGCCAGCCCCACTGGCGGCTGGGCAGTGCCGGTATGGCTCAGGCTCGACAGGTGATTAGCCAACTGGAACACGAAAGCCAGCAGCGAGATCCGTTATGTAATGATATGGCGGAGCTGTTGTTCGGACAGTTGGTGACGCTTCTCAAGCGCCATCGTTATGCCACGGATAGGCTCCCGGCCACCACCAGTGAGACACTGCTGGATAAGCTGATCACTGCGCTGGCCGGCAGCCATGAGCATACCTTTGAACTGGATAAATTCTGTCAACGGGAGCAGTGCAGCGAGCGCGTGCTGCGTCAGCAGTTTCGCAGCCAGACTGGAATGACCATCAACCAGTATCTTCGACAGGTGCGGGTCTGCCACGCTCAGTATTTGCTGCAACATAGCAAGTTGATGATTGGTGAGATTTCTATGCGTTGTGGCTTTGAGGACAGTAACTACTTTTCGGTGGTGTTTACGCGAGAAACCGGGATGACGCCGAGCCAGTGGCGTCATCTCAGTAATCCGCAGGACTAGCTGGCCATTCCCAGACCGACAATGTTTGCGGCAAGGATAATCACCACGCAGCCGAGGCTCAGCACGCTGACAGGGCGTTTTCCCGCATTGCTCCACTCTTTCATGATCAGGCCGACGATACCGCCGCACAGGACGTAGAAACTCATGTGCAGCATCCAGCTCATGTAGTCATACTGCGCTGGAATTTTGGCATGGCCCCAGGCGTAAAAGAAGAACTGGAGATACCACATCAGACCGGCAAGGGCTGAGAACAGGATGTTGCTGATAATAAGTGGTTTTGCTAACGAGAAGTCGGCTTTTACCGACAGGTTCTTCATTTTTGCCAGACGAATGAAGCAGAATCCCAGGTTGATCACCGCACCGCCGCCCATAATGACTACGTAGCTTGGCAGAGCGACATACAAAGGATCGATACCGAGCGCAGCGGCGGCTTCGTGCATCGGTTTAGCCGCATCCATGGCAAAGGACATCCCTGCGGAGAAAAAGCCGCACATCACCGCCAGTATTAGACCTTTTTTCAGGTTGAACTCTTCGGCTTTGATACCCATCTTGCGTTCTTTTAACTGTCCTGCTCGAGTGACTATCGCCACGCCGATCAGCGCGACCAGCACACCAAGCAGGGTCATACGCCCACCCGGCGTGCCGATGAGCACGTCAAATTTACCGGCAATGATTGGTGTCATTAAGGTGCCAACAATCAGCGTAATGCCGATAGCGATGCCGATCCCCATCGACATGCCGAGATAGCGCATGGTCAGACCATAGTTGATATTACCGATCCCCCACATTGCGCCGAATAAAAATACCGGTAGTAGTGTGGACGCGCTGAATGAACTGTAATAGGCCCAGAAGTCTGGCAGCAGGATTGCGCTGACGAGCCAGGGCAGGATCAACCATGAAACAAAACCGCCTATGGACCACATGGTCTCCCAGGACCAGTGCTGTACCTTTTTAAAAGGGGCATAAAAACAAGCGGCACTAGCGGCACCGATAAGATGCCATAATATCCCCATCGTAATTGCGTTACCCATTCTGGTTCCTTTTAAATTGTCGTTCTAACTGGATGAAAATCACCCGTTTTGATATTCAAAAGTCTAAAGAGTGAGCAATGAATTAACCTTCAGCATGCTGCCGTAGGATGGGCAATGCTGGCAAAATTCAGGGGATGAAAAGGATGTTGATCACAAATGCTGATCCGCCCCTCTTTTTTGAGAAGGGCGATAATATTAAGGGTTAGCAGATTTTTACCGTCTGAATACCGAGTAGCCAGGCGAGTTTTTCCAGTACCTCACCATGATGACCAAGGCCAATGCTGCAATGATGGGCTGGACCGCCCATGCACCATTGTGTGGTGAAATCGCGAGCCGATAACGGGAAGCGATAGCGGCTGTTGGTATTGCCGATATCCAGGACTTCACCTGCCACTGCTTCCCCTTCGGCATACTGCAAACGCACCCCGTTTTCGGCATCTTCAATGACCGAAAGAAAGGTTACCGGGCCCGGTTTCACGGTCATCTGGATAGACACACCTTTACCCGGTTTACCATGATAAACCGGCAGCGGAACCAGACGCACCGGACCATCGGCCATCAGCGGGTGCGCCGGGCCATCATGTCCCCACAATACAACATCATCAATAAATTCAATTCCATATGGCTCAGAGAATGAACCACCCGCCCCCAGAAGCTGCTGAATTTTCATCGCCAGTACATTTTTGATTTCATATTCACCTGCCACGGGAATACCACGGTGGGTGAGTAGTGTGTTGCCAAGAATGATTGAGGTGATGATGTTCTCGTAAGCATTGCCGTTTCTACCTTCGTAGTAGTAGGCCAGTGCACCGAGTGTGTTCTGGGCAATCAGTTTATCCATGGCGCAGGCGGTGGTAAGTGCGCGATCAAGCTCTGCCGGTTCGCATGTCGGATCCAGCTGAAGTACACGGTACATTTCCTGTTGTTTGACGCTGAGATCTGTCTCGCTGACCTGCTCGCGGTATTCCGCCAGCTCACACATTTCCAGTGGCTTAAAGCGTACGCCCAATTTGGCGGACAGGTTCGTCATATTGCTGTAAACGTCCACCATGCCGTCATAATAGTGTCCGAGTACGCCGACCTGACAGTTTGCCAGCATCTGGCGGGCATTAAGGGCCTGTAACCACTGTGCCATTTGTTGCCAGACGTACTCATCGCCCTGTAACGCACCAACAATCAACTGAAAGCGGATATTCGCACGATTAAATACGTTTGCCAGTTCGGGCGCGCTGCAGGCCTGGCAGTGCGCCAGCCACTCTCCAGTACGTCCGCCCCGATCGGGAATTTGGCGGATTGCCGAATAGGGCAGACCAGGCTCCGGCTGTAGGGCCATAATAATAACTGGCTTATTGATACTCTGTACAAGGGGCAGAACCGTTGCGCTGAGTGCGTAGGTGCTAATGTAAAGACAGACCGCATCGACCGGCTGCTGTTGTAATCGCCTGATAAGAGCATCGGCTTTATCGACGTTATCAATCAGGCCGCCATTAATGACGGTGGCCTGTTGCGCCGTCAGACGCTCATCAATCGTTTGCAGGTAACCCTGCAAGCGTGACTCCAGGCCAGCAAACTGGGGCCAGTATGTGTCGAGGCCGATTCCGAAAAGGGCGATGTTGACAGACATAGCAATATTTCCTTGTGAGATAATCCGCAGACTATCTCGTGCTTTGTCTCCCATGTCCTTTATGTCGCTGCCTGTTTCCTACGCAGGTTGGCAAAATTCGCCTGATTTTCCCGGTGGCGCTCACATTTTCATCTTGCAATAACCCTGTAAAAAATACGGCATTGATAATCATTTTCAATATCATTTAATTAACTATAATGACTCAACTGCTTACGCGGCGTTAACACTGGCCGCCCGACAATACTGGAGATGATTATGAGTTATACACTGCCATCCCTGCCGTACGCTTATGATGCCCTTGAACCGCACTTTGATAAGCAGACGATGGAAATCCACCATACCAAGCACCACCAGGCCTATGTAAACAACGCGAACGCTGCGCTGGAAAGCCTGCCTGAATTCGCTAGCCTGCCTGTTGAAGAGCTGATCACTAAACTGGATCAGCTGCCAGCGGATAAGAAAACCGTACTGCGTAACAACGCAGGCGGCCACGCTAACCACAGCCTGTTCTGGAAAGGTCTGAAAACCGGTACTACGCTGCAGGGTGACCTGAAAGCGGCTATCGAACGCGACTTTGGCTCTGTTGATAACTTCAAAGCTGAATTTGAAAAAGCAGCGGCAACCCGTTTCGGTTCTGGCTGGGCATGGCTGGTACTGAAAGGTGACAAACTGGCTGTGGTTTCTACTGCCAACCAGGATTCCCCGCTGATGGGTGAGGCTATCTCTGGCGCTTCCGGCTTCCCGATCGTGGGCCTGGACGTTTGGGAACACGCTTACTACCTGAAATTCCAGAACCGTCGCCCGGACTACATCAAAGCGTTCTGGGACGTGGTGAACTGGGACGAAGCTGCGGCGCGTTTCGCGGCGAAAAAATAAGCCCCATACAGCCTGATGGCGTAGAGCGGTAACGCTGTATTGCCTGATGCACTTACCCGGCCCACATCATGATGCGGGCCGGGTAATATTAACGCCCAAACACCTCATCAATTATTCGGCATTGGTCCTCGTTTAACTCCCCACCTGCATTACGCGAAACGCCGGTGCAATAGCCAAACTTACGCGACACCACGGTTTTAATGGTGGTGACAAAATCCTCGCCAATAGCGTAGATGGACATGTACGTGCCAATCTTATCCTGAATATCACGCAACGCTGCCAGGTCGCCCTGTTTAAACGCCTCGCGTGCGTGGACAAACAGCTCAGGCATCACGTTATTTAGGCCAGAAATAATCCCCGCGCCGCCTGCCAGCAGGTTGGGGATGTAATATTCGTCGTAACCGGAGAGTACGGCAAAATCTTTGCGTACAGCGCGGGTGGTCTGAATCATACTGCGGGTATGGGACTGGCAGTCCACGGTGTCTTTGATACCGGCGAAGTTCGGGAATTCCCCGGCCAGGGTAGCAACCAGCTCAGGTGTTAAATCACAGCCGGTACGGGCCGGGAAGTTATAGGCAAACCATTGACCGCTGAGTTGTTGCCCTAACTGGCGGAAGTAGCTCAGCAGCTGCGTTGCCGTTTGTCCGTAATAGTAAGGTGGCAGGATCATGACGGCATCGTATCCCGCGTGATACGCTTCCTGCGCCATCAGTAGCACATCATTCTGGCAGGTGGATGAGACGTTGGCGACCATCTTCAGCGAGCTCATAGCTCGGGCTTCACGGATCAACTGCAGCCTTTCGTCGAGCGTAAAGGAGGCAAATTCCCCAATGCTTCCCATCAGCAAAATAACGTCGATCTGTGCCTCGGTAAGGCGTTTGAGATGCTGGCTCAGACCGTTGAAATCGATCTTGCCGTCATTGTCCATTGGCGTAATGGAAGGACACCAGACGCCAGCAAATTGCGATTGACCCGTCACGTTGTCGACTCCTTCATTGAAATGTTGTTTCAAAACCAACTTACATTGATAGCATGTGTCCCTACGTTTCACACCAACCGTGCTCTCATTTTGAGCGAATAGGGTAGAATAAATAGGGTGTAATGGGGAAAAGTTATCGGGAGAGGGAACAGATGCGATATCCGGTTGATGTATTTGCAGGCAAGATTCGGGATTACACGGGAAGCCGCCCCAGTGCGATTGCGAAAGTTCAGGTCGATGGCGAGCTGATGCTGACCGAATTAGGGTTGGCAGGGGATGAACAGGCAGAAACGAAAATTCACGGTGGGCCGGACCGCGCGCTGTGCCATTATCCGCGTGAACACTACCTACACTGGCGACAGGCTTTTCCTGAACAGGCAGAGTTGTTTGTCGCGCCCGCTTTTGGCGAGAACCTGTCAACGCAGGGCATGACGGAAGAGAATGTTTTTATTGGTGATATCTTCCAGTGGGGTGAGGCGCTGATTCAGGTCACACAGCCACGCTCGCCGTGTTTTAAGCTGAATTTTCATTTTGCTATTAGCGACATGGCAAGCCAGATGCAGGATGCGGGCAAGACCGGCTGGTTGTGCAGCGTTATCGCACCCGGCATGGTATCGGCGGATGCGCCGCTGGTACTGGCGTCTCGTGTGAGTGACGTTAGCGTGCAAGAGGCCATCGCCATTGCCTGGCATATGCCGTTTGATGACGACCAGTATCACCGTTTGCTGTCGGCGGCGGGGCTGTCAAAGAGCTGGACCAGAACCATGCAGAAACGCCGCTTAAGCGGCAAGATCGAAGATAATTCGCGGAGATTGTGGGGAAAATAAGGCGATTATTGAACCTGTAGGCCGGATAAGATGCGTTAGCATCGTCATCCGGCGCAACAGGCACAATTACGCACGTTTATACAGCGGCAGCCAGAGCACCAGGCGCAGACCACCCAATGGGCTGTCTTCGGCCTTGACCCAGCCACGATGCTGCTGAATAGCGGTTTCAACAATTGCCAGACCCAGACCAGTACCGCCAGATTCGCGATCGCGTGCTTCATCGGTACGATAGAACGGACGGAAAATCTGTTCTCTGTCTTCGGGGCTCACGCCCGGACCATCATCGTCCACGGTGATGGTAATCCCGTCTTTATCCACCGCGAAGCCCACTTCAATCCTGGTGTGTGAGTAGCGCAGGGCGTTGCGAACAATGTTCTCCAGCGCACTTTCCAGCGTATTCGGGTTACCGTACAGCGGCCACGGCCCTGGCGGGAAGTTAACTGTGAACGATTTGCCCATCTGCTCGGCTTCAAAGGCGGCGTTATCCAGCACGTCACCCCACAGGTGATTCGCCTTCACGGTTTCACTGACCAGCGCGTTTTTCTGCTGATTGCGCGACATGACCAGCAGATCGTTGATCATGCTGTCCAGTCGATGCGCTTCCATTTCAATACGCTCCAGCTCTTTGCTCTCGCCGCTACGACGGCGCAGCAGCGCGGTCCCCAATTGCAGACGCGTTAACGGCGTTCTCAACTCGTGAGAGATGTCCGACAGCAGGCGTTGCTGTGAGGTCATCATGCGTTCCAGCGCCGTCACCATCTGGTTAAAGCTGGCACCTGCCGCCAGGAATTCTTGCGGACCGGCTTCCAGTTCAGGATGCTGACGCAGGTTACCCTGCGCCACTTCATCCGCCGCATTTTTCAGCTTACGAGCCGGTTTTGCCAGACTCCAGGCCAGCCAAAGCAGCAACGGAGAGCTGACTAACATGGTCACGATCAGCAGTAACAGCGGTCGGTCAAACAGCAGGTTGATGAAGTCAGATTGTGAACTGCTGGCAGGCCGAATGAGGTACAGTTGGTAGTTATCTTCGCCATCTCTGACGGAGAAAGGCCCAACCATTTCAACACGACCGTATTTTTTCTTTTGCGGATGATCGGCGTTATCGGCCTGACCAATAAAGTTACGAATGATCTGCATTTCGTTGCGTTCTGCGCCGATCACGCGTCCTTCCGTCGTAACAAGTAATAACCGCTGTCCCGGCGGCGCCCACTTGTCTATCGCTCGAAACAAGCGACGCCACCACATCAAATCGTTGGGCGGATCGTTCGCCAGTTCAGCTTCAACGTGCTGCTCAATCATCAACCCCTGGCGCTGTTCGCTATCCAGTAGCTCGGTCATCTGGCGTGAGTCGAGCTTGGGTAACATCAGCACCAGCATCAGCACCAGTGCCAGCGTTAACCAGAAGATGGCAAAGATGCGTGCGGTTAAACTTCCTATCATGAAGCGGAGACCATCAGATAGCCGCGACCGCGCAGGGTTTTAAACCACGGGTGCCCGTCTTTACGCTCCGGCAGCTTACGACGCAGGTTCGAGATATGCATGTCGATAGCACGATCGAACGGTGTCAGGCGTTTGCCCAGCACTTCCTGGCTTAAATGTTCACGAGAAACCACCTGGCCGAGATGCTGCGCCAGCAAATACAGCAGGGTGAATTCGGTACCGGTTAACTCCAGGGTTTGCCCGTCAAAGCTGGCTTCCTGGCGACCTGGATTGAGGCTTAACGCATCCACCTCCAGCGTCGGCGAGCCGTTATCGCTGTTCTGCTGCTGTTCGCTCCAGTGGGAGCGGCGCAGAATGGCGCGGATACGCGCGACCAGTTCGCGGTCGTTAAACGGTTTGGGTAAATAATCGTCCGCGCCCAGCTCAAGGCCGAGTACGCGATCCAGTTCGCTGCCGCGGGCGGTCAGCATGATTACGGGGGTCTGGTGTGTCTGGCGAAGTGCTTTCAGTGTATCAATGCCGTTTTTCTTCGGCATCATGACGTCGAGCAAAAGTAAATCGATGCTGTCATCCAGAAGCTCCAGTGCCTGCTCCCCATCATGGGCAACCAGCACATCGAAACCTTCCATTTCGAGCAGCTCCTTTAACAGGGATGTCAGCTCTCGGTCATCATCAACTAGCAGTATTTTATTCATTTTTTACGTACCTCCGAGGCAGAAATTACGACATCAGGCGGCGCTAATCTATGACTTTACGTTGTTTTACACCCCCTGACGCATGTTTGCAGCCCGAATCGTAAACTGTCTCTCGTTGAATCGCGACAGAAAAGATTTTGGGAGCAAGTGATGGGCAAAGTTACCGCTGCCGTCATGGCCTCAACGCTGGCACTCAGTACGTTTAGCCATGCAGCTGAAGTCGTCACAGGCGATCACTGGCACCTGGGTGAAAGCTCTTCGCAACGTAATGCGCAGAGCCACATGTTTGACGGTATCAGTTTAACCGAACATCAACGTCAACAGATGCGAGATTTAATGCAGCAGGCCAGACATGAGCAGCCTCCTGTTAATGTTAGCGAAATGGAGACAATGCATCGTCTTGTCACCGCAGAGAATTTTGATGAAAGCGCTGTGCGCGCTCAGGCAGAAAAGATGGCACAACAGCAGGTTGCCCGCCAGGTTGAAATCGCCAAGGTCCGCAACCAGATGTATCGCCTGTTAACGCCCGAGCAGCAAGCGGTTTTAAATGAGAAACATGAGCAACGAATGGAGCAGCTGCGCGATGTCGCGCAATGGCAAAAAAGCTCATCGTTGAATTTATTGAGTAGTAGCAACTCACGTTCCCAGTAGTAACCCTGTTTTCCTTGCCATAGACACCATCCCTGTCTTCCCCCACATGATGTGGGGGTTTTTTTTGCCCAAAATTCCAGTGAACTGCCAAAGAAAAACAGCGACTTGCAGAAGGTATTTAGCGCTTATAAAAGCTTTTGTTATGTGTGGCTGACCTCAATGTAACTCACAGCCTTTATGTAGAGCCGTGTAATCTGATAATAGTGCTCAGCTTTTTCCTAAATCCAACACAGTACCATCATGGGTAATGATAAATGTGTAGTAGTGATTTTTTCCATTTAAGGTATAGCTTGCACCATACACCACCCCTTTTTCTAAATTAACCGTGAAGCAGGTACTTGGGTAGGTGAGATGTTTAAAATCGCCGACTAATAATTTTTTACCTTCTCTACCATTAGTTGACAGAATATAGCGGTTTAACACATCGTTTTTATCTATGGTAAAGCAAACACGATTGCCATCTACGTAGATCGCCCGTCGTTCACCGGACTCTGCACCCTCTCTGCCTTTCCCCGGGCACCCGGCCAGAAATAAAAGTAAAGGGAGAAAAAAGAGCGATTTCTTCATATCGGAAAGCTCCCGAGTACCTTTTCATATTTCTGCATTAATTCCAGCGCCGGTTCTTCTGGGTCATAATCGCGGTAAACATAGAGATCGCTATGCCCATCTAACCCATAGTGCTTTAACAACCAGTAATCGCTGACTAAGGATGCTTGCTGCTCCAGTCCGTAATCAAGTAGATTTTTTTCATTTAGACTGTATGTATAATCAGCAGCCCATGAGAACGCCCCGCGTGTTCGTACCCACATTCCATATTGGTGCTGCCAAACATGCATCATTTCATGCAAAAAAAGATGCTGGGCATTTGGCGTTGGCTGTTTTGTTGGCATCGAGAAATCATCTTCGTATTTTATGGTTCTAAACCACATTTCGCCGTCAGGCGTCATCGCCTGACCTGGGTTTTGAGTATCAAAAGGAAGGTAACTTTCCAGATGAATCCAAACTTGATGGTAAAGAATGCTGAAGCCAAAGAGCGAGTTTGCAAGATTTATCTCGCCAAGCCTTAACCTACGCAGTCCCCCTTCTTGGATCGGTTTCCAGTCAATAGAATTAGGGTAATACACTATCTTAATCCCTCAAGATATGTTGATTGAGTATTTATCGTACACCTAAAGTAAAGGAGTAATGGAAAAGTTGTTGAGAGGTCCTAAAAATTCAGAATAAAACGTATTCAGATGACGTATTGCCATACTGGTCCGGCTATAAGAGGGGGCGTAATTTTTTATTTTAATGTGCTATGTTTGCAGCAACATTCCATCCCCGCTTTTCCACACATTGCGTATGGTTTTTTTTTGCCCAAAATTTGACACTTTCTTATTGCCTGACTGTTTTAGTTCATCCGTTATACTAGCGGCATATCCTGATGGGAGTGCTTATGAATCAAACTTATGGGCGGCTGGTGAGCCGGGCGGCTATCGCGGCGACCGTGATGGCTTCGCTGTTACTTTTGATCAAAATTTTTGCGTGGTGGTACACCGGGTCGGTGAGTATTCTGGCTGCACTGGTGGACTCTTTGGTCGATATTGCCGCGTCGTTAACCAATTTGCTGGTGGTGCGCTATTCCTTACAGCCAGCCGATGATGAACACACGTTCGGGCACGGGAAAGCAGAATCGCTGGCGGCGCTGGCGCAAAGTATGTTTATTTCTGGCTCGGCGCTGTTCTTATTTTTGACAGGCATTCAGCATCTTGTTCAACCGACGCCGATGAAAGATCCGGGCGTCGGGGTAATCGTCACCGTCATTGCGTTAATTTGTACTATCATACTGGTCACGTTTCAGCGTTGGGTCGTTAAGCGTACGCAAAGTCAGGCCGTTCGGGCAGATATGCTTCATTATCAGTCTGATGTTATGATGAACGGCGCTATTCTCGTCGCGCTTGGTCTGGCCTGGTACGGTTGGCATCGTGCGGATGCCTTGTTTGCGCTCGGGATTGGCATCTATATTCTATATAGCGCATTGCGTATGGGCTACGAGGCGGTGCAATCCTTGCTGGATCGCGCCTTGCCCGATGAAGAACGTCAGGAAATTATTGATATAGTGACGTCATGGCCAGGAGTCAGCGGCGCTCACGATCTTCGCACGCGGCAGTCAGGGCCGACCCGCTTTATTCAGATTCATTTGGAAATGGAAGATAATCTGCCGCTCGTTCAGGCGCATTTAGTGGCTGAACAGGTTGAGCAGGCGATTTTGCGGCGTTTCCCGGGATCGGATGTGATTATTCATCAGGATCCCTGTTCAGTCGTACCCAAGGAAGGCAAGATGTTTGAGCTTTCATAATTCGTTGTAAAAAAGTGAGCAGGGCCAGCATTTTGTGTATAAATTACCACCGTTTGGCCTGACCTGAATCAATTCAGCAGGAAGTGATTGTTATACTATCTGCATATTCGTTGGATCGTTTCGATATGCGGAATCGACTTCCGGCAGCAGATTTCATTTTGCATTCCAAAGTTCAGAGGTAGTCATGATTAAGAAAATCGGTGTGTTGACAAGCGGCGGTGATGCGCCGGGCATGAACGCAGCAATCCGTGGTGTTGTACGTGCAGCGTTGACGGAAGGACTGGAAGTCATGGGGATCCATGATGGCTACCTGGGTTTGTATGAAGACCGTATGGTTCAGCTCGACCGTTATAGCGTGTCCGACATGATCAACCGTGGCGGTACTTTCCTCGGTTCTGCTCGCTTCCCGGAATTCCGCGACGAAAACGTGCGCGCTGTGGCTATCGAAAACCTGAAGAAGCGTGGGATTGACGCCCTGGTTGTTATCGGTGGTGACGGTTCCTACTTGGGTGCAAAACGTCTGACTGAAATGGGTTTCCCGTGCATTGGCCTGCCGGGTACTATCGACAACGATATTAAAGGCACCGACTACACTATCGGCTACTTCACCGCACTGGGTACCGTGGTAGAAGCGATTGACCGTCTGCGTGACACCTCTTCTTCTCACCAACGTATCTCCATCGTTGAAGTGATGGGGCGCTACTGTGGTGACCTGACTCTGGCGGCAGCAATTGCCGGTGGCTGCGAATTCGTCGTCGTTCCGGAAGTTGAATTCAGCCGTGACGATCTGGTCGCTGAAATCAAAGCTGGCATCGCCAAAGGTAAGAAACACGCGATTGTGGCGATCACCGAGCACATGTGTGACGTTGATGAACTGGCGCATTACATCGAGAAAGAAACCGGCCGTGAAACGCGCTCAACCGTACTGGGTCACATCCAGCGTGGTGGTTCCCCGGTGCCTTACGACCGTATTCTGGCATCCCGTATGGGGGCGTATGCCATTGATCTGCTGCTTGAAGGTCATGGCGGTCGCTGCGTCGGTATTCAGAACGAACAGTTGGTTCACCACGACATCATCGACGCTATCGAGAATATGAAGCGTCCGTTCAAAGGTGACTGGCTGGACTGCGCGAAAAAACTGTACTGATTGCAATTGCCGGATGGCGGCTTGCGCCTTATCCGGCCTACATGATGCAAATTGTAGGCCTGATAAGCGTAGCGCCATCAGGCAAACACCCGACTCCATATATTCCCCCGCGTTATAGCAAATCTTTTTTTATTCTTTAAAGTTTGGTTCGCTTTCTGGCACGCTCTGCTCATCACAACATTAAATAAGCGAGCTGGGCGATGAACAAATGGGGCGTAGGGTTAACATTATTGCTGGCATCGACCAGCGTTCTGGCAAAGGATATTCAGTTACTTAACGTATCGTACGATCCAACGCGTGAGCTGTACGAACAGTACAACAAAGCCTTCGCGGCGCACTGGAAACAGGAAACGGGCGATAACGTGGTGATCCGTCAGTCACATGGTGGCTCCGGTAAACAGGCAACCTCAGTCATCAACGGTATCGAAGCCGATGTGGTTACCCTGGCGTTGGCCTATGACGTGGACGCCATTGCTGAGCGTGGCCGTATCGATAAAAACTGGATTAAACGCCTGCCGGACAACTCTGCACCTTACACCTCCACCATCGTCTTCCTGGTGCGCAAAGGCAATCCAAAGCAGATTCATGACTGGAACGATCTGGTTAAACCGGGTGTGTCAGTCATTACGCCAAACCCGAAAAGCTCCGGCGGGGCACGCTGGAACTATCTGGCGGCATGGGGTTATGCCCTGCACCACAATAACAACGATCAGGCCAAAGCTCAGGACTTCGTCAAAGCTCTGTTTAAAAACGTGGAAGTGCTGGATTCCGGCGCGCGCGGCTCTACCAATACCTTTGTTGAACGTGGAATTGGCGATGTGCTGATCGCATGGGAAAACGAAGCGCTGCTGGCGACGAACGAACTGGGTAAAGACAAGTTTGAGATCGTCACGCCAAGCGAATCTATTCTCGCAGAACCGACCGTGTCTATTGTCGACAAAGTGGTAGAAAAGAAAGACAGCAAAGTGGTGGCCGAAGCCTACCTGAAGTATCTCTATTCTCCGCAAGGTCAGGAAATTGCGGCGAAAAACTATTACCGCCCGCGTGATGCTGACGTGGCGAAGAAATACGAAAATGCCTTTCCGAAGCTGAAGTTGTTCACCATCGACGACGAGTTTGGTGGCTGGACCAAAGCGCAGAAAGAGCACTTCTCTAACGGCGGTACGTTTGACCAAATCAGTAAACGCTAACGCAGATGTGTTTGCAGGCCCGGTGGCATAACGCGACCGGGCTTTTTTATTTGTCATCATTTTACGTTACGCTTACCCTTCAATGGGATACAGGAAACGCGTAATGAAAAAAGCAGGCTATTTTTTACTGGTGGTGATGATTATCGCTGCCGCTGCGGGCATAGGTTACTGGAAACTCAACGGTAACCCGGATGCATTACGCCAGATTGTTCTTGAGCAATGCCTGCCGAACCAGCTGCAACGGCATAACCCTGCGCCGTGTGCGGAGGTGAAACCGGATGCCGGGTATGTGGTGTTCAAAGACCGTAACGGCCCTCTGCAATACTTATTGATGCCCACTTACCGCATTAACGGCACGGAAAGCCCGCTGCTGTTGCAATCAGGCACGCCGAATTTTTTCTGGCTCGCCTGGCAAGCGCGCGGTTTTATGAGCCAAAAATACGGCCAGGAAATTCCTGATAAAGCGGTATCACTCACGATCAACTCGCCGTCTGGCCGCACGCAAAACCATTTCCACATTCATATCTCTTGCCTGCGTTCTGACGTTAGAACGCAACTGGATGACAATATGGCGAAAATCAGCACCCGCTGGCTGCCTTTGCCGGGGGGATTACGTGGGCACGAGTATCTGGCGCGCCGCGTGACGGAAAACGAACTGGCACAGCGCAGCCCGTTTATGATGCTGGCGGAAGAGGTGCCGGATGCGCGTGATCATATGGGGCGCTATGCGCTGGCGATGGTGCGTCAGAGTGATGAGTCCTTTGTCCTGCTGGCGACCCAGCGCGATCTGCTGTCGCTGAATCTCGCCTCCGCCGAGGAAATTCAGGATCATCAGTGCCAGATCCTGCGGTAACCCCACCTAATCTGGCGTTTACTCTCTGTGCCTGTCCCCGTATTCTTGTTGAAAAAAACAACAGGAGACAGGCATGTCGCTCTGGCTTACGCACCCTCTGTTTATCCCTTCATTGGTGGTTGGCATCACCATTCTGCTCTGGGCTACGTCGCTGTTACCGGAGTTCATTACGGCGCTGATATTCTTCTCTGTCGCAATGGTGGCGAAAATCGCCCCACCGGAGGTGATTTTTGGCGGCTTTGCTTCGTCGGCGTTCTGGCTGGTTTTCAGCGGTTTCGTGTTGGGCATCGCGATACGTAAAACGGGACTGGCGGACAGGGCGGCGCGGGCGTTGTCGTCCCGGCTGACCGATTCCTGGCCGTTAATGGTCGCAAGCGTGGTGCTGCTGAGCTATGCGCTGGCGTTTGTGATGCCGTCCAATATGGGGCGTATTGCGCTGCTGATGCCGATTGTCGCGGCGATGGCGAAACGCGCTGGCATTGTCGACGGTACCCGTGCCTGGTACGGTCTGGCGTTAGCCGTGGGTTTTGGGACGTTCCAGCTTTCCGCTACCATCCTACCCGCCAACGTACCGAATCTGGTGATGAGCGGCGCAACGGAAGGTTCTTACGGTATCCATCTGAATTATCTACCCTATTTATTGCTGCATACGCCGGTCCTCGGGTGGTTAAAAGGCGCGCTGCTGGTTGGACTGATCTGCTGGCTGTTCCCCGGCAAGCCCCATGCCCCTATGGATGTGACGCCACCTGCGCCGATGAGTCGCGATGAAAAACGGCTGGCCTGGATGTTAGCGGTGGTGTTGCTGATGTGGGTCAGCGAAAGCTGGCACGGTATTGGTCCGGCCTGGACTGGGCTGGCGGCGGCAATCATTACGCTGTTGCCACGGGTAGGCTTTATTAACGGGGACGAGTTTTCCAGCGGGGTGAACATCCGCACCTGTATTTACGTGGCGGGGATCCTGGGGCTGGCGATCACCGTGACGCAAACCGGCATCGGTAGCGCGGTGGGGGAGGCGTTGCTACACGTGATGCCGCTGGACGCGGATAAACCCTTTACCAGCTTTCTGGCGTTAACCGGTATTACCACGGCGCTCAATTTTATTATGACCGCCAACGGCGTTCCGGCGCTGTATACCACGCTGGCACAGAGCTTTGCCGATGCGACCGGGTTTCCGCTGCTGTCGGTGATTATGATTCAGGTGTTGGGCTATTCCACTCCGTTGCTGCCGTATCAGGCATCGCCAATTGTGGTGGCGATGGCGCTAGGCAAAGTGCCTGCACGGGCAGGAATGCTGCTGTGCATTACGCTGGCTATGGCAACGTATCTGGTTCTGCTGCCGCTGGATTATCTGTGGTTTAGCGTACTGGGGAAACTATAACGTCTTGTAATCGTAAAAATTTATGTATTGAGAAGGTGAATCGCATTCTGTATGTCGATACCGGGTAATATCGATGTGCATACTTGCGTGCTGGAAACTCAAGGATTGACTCATGGACAGATTGACCCCTATACGCTGTTGGCCTGCCATTATCTCGATCGTGATTACCCTGACTATCTGGTTTGTTATCCCTTGCCCTCCTGACGTTACCCCCGAAGCGTGGCATCTGCTGGCGTTGTTTATTGGCACTATCGCGGCCATCATTGGCAAAGCCATGCCTATTGGCGCTATCGCGATTGTAGCGATTATGCTGGTGGCAATGACCGGCGTCACTCACCCTGGTAAACCGACTGCGGCGCTGAGTGATGCGCTGAGCGGTTTCTCTAACCAACTGATCTGGTTGATCGGTATCTCCATCATGCTGTCGCAAAGCCTGTTGAAAACGGGGCTGGGCGCGCGCATTGGCTATGGGTTTATTGCCCTGTTTGGCAAACGGACGCTGGGTATTGCCTGGGCGTTAACCCTGGCGGAAACGCTGATAGCCCCCGTAACCCCAAGCAATACCGCGCGCGGTGGTGGGATTATTCACCCGGTCATGCGGGCGATTGCCGAAAGCCTCGGGTCTCAGCCGGGAGATAAGGAAAACGGTTCTACCGGCCGCTATCTGGCGCTGGTGAACTACAACATTAACCCGATTACCTCGGCGATGTTTATTACTGCGACCGCGCCTAACCCACTGATTGTCAGCTTTTTGACCAAAGGGACGGATGGGGTACTGAATATGACCTGGGGAATGTGGGCCATCGCTGCGCTTCTGCCTGCGGTCGTCTCACTGATCGTGATGCCCATTATTATCTGGTGGCTCTACCCGCCGGCCATTACCCGCACGCCGAACGCGCCGCAGTTCGCCCGGCAAAAGCTCGATGCGCTTGGCCCGCTTGCGCTGGCAGAGAAAATCACCCTCGCGGTTTTCGTTTTGCTGCTCTGCCTGTGGGCGGGTGTTCCTGCGATGATTATGGGCAGTGCCTGGACCGTCAACCCCACCAGCGCGGCGTTAATCGGCTTATCAATTCTGTTAGTGACCGGGGTACTCAGCTGGGATGATATTCTCAAATGCCGTGGGGCATGGGATACGATAGTCTGGTTTGCTGCGCTGGTAATGATGGCGGACTTCCTGAGCAAACTGGGCCTGGTCGGCTGGCTGGCGACCAGCGTCGGAAGTGCCATCGATCATCTCGGCGTTCACTGGAGTATCGCCACACTGCTGCTGGTTCTGCTTTACGTCTATTCGCACTACTTTTTTGCCAGCACTACCGCGCATATTACGGCGATGTTCGCGGCGTTCTTCGCGGCGGGATTAGGTCTCGGTGCGCCTCCGGCGCTGCTTGGCCTGATGCTGGGATTCTCATCCTCGTTGATGATGTCGCTCACGCACTACGGCACAGGTACTGCGCCCATCATTTTTGGCTCGGGTTACGTTACGCTGGCTGAGTGGTGGAAAACAGGGCTGGTGATGAGTGTGGCCAACCTGACTATCTGGGGGGTAACGGGTGCCTTCTGGTGGCACTGGCTGGGATATTGGTAACGCGGAGATGACAAGGGGGGCAATGCCCCCCTTACAACAACTTAAGCCTGTTTAGCGGCTTCAGCTGCCTTAACGATCACGGCGAAGGCGTCGGCTTTCAGAGAAGCACCACCCACCAGCGCGCCGTCGATGTCCGGCTGCGCGAACAATTCTGCCGCGTTAGCTGCGTTTACGGAACCGCCGTACTGGATGATAACTTGTTCAGCGATTTTTGCGTCAGCTTTAGCAATATGGTCACGGATGAATTTGTGAACAGCCTGAGCCTGTGCCGGAGTTGCAGATTTGCCGGTACCGATAGCCCATACAGGTTCGTAAGCGATAACCACGCCTTCGAATGCTTCTGCGCCCTGAGTCTTCAGTACTGCGTCGATCTGACGTGCGCACACTTCTTCAGTTTTGCCCGCTTCGTTTTCTGCTTCGGTTTCACCGATGCACAGAACCGGCGTCAGACCCTGCTCTTTCAGCACGGCGAATTTTTTAGCGATCAGTTCGTCAGACTCTTTGTGGTAAGTACGACGCTCAGAGTGACCGATAATGATGTATTTCGCGCCGATATCTTTCAGCATTTCAGCGCTGGTTTCACCGGTGAATGCGCCAGACAGGTTCAGGTCAACGTTCTGCGCACCCAGGATGATGTGGCTACCGGCAGCGGCGTGGTTCGCCAGGTCGATATACATTTCCGGTGGAGCGATTGCTACTGCACAGCCAGCAACGCCAGCCAGTTCTTTACGCAGGTTAGCAACCAGTTCGTTTACCATGTGGCGGCTGCCGTTCAGTTTCCAGTTACCCATCACTAAAGGATGTCGCATTTCATTTCTCCACGCTTGTCAGCGAATTAAGGAAGATGGCCGCCCGTCAGGGCAGCATGGTCTGTGAAACAGTATAGAGATTGATCATCATGAAGGCTTTGCTTTTTGTCATTTATTCGACCCTTCGAGATTTTCAGATAGCGCCAGCTTAATCGGTTCAACAGCGAAGGTCAGCCCTTTTTCGCCGTTATCTGCCACGACATAGCGAATTGCACCCTCGGTTTCTGCGTAGTAATGCTTACTTTTGCCTGCGGTGAGCAATTTTTGCAGTTTTTTCTGACTTTGTTCTTTGGTCAATAAGGGGGCTACGGTACGGATGACGGCACTCATGTACTCCAGCGCTTTGGCTTTGGCGGCCTTTTGTTCCGGCCCCTGGATCGGCAGCCAGGTTATCTGCATGCTTTTAATTTTCAATGTCCCGCGCTCAAGGGCTGATGACGCATACAGGTTTTCATTGATTTTACTGGCTGCTCGGGTGAGATTTGCCTTATCGCGGCTGCTGTCGATGGCGCGGAATTCATTTAATGCAAGCTTCGGATTCTGCGTATTAAAGTTTTCACGAAATTGGCTGATCGACAGATCAAACGTCGGCGCACCCGCCAGCAGATAGGGGGCAGTGGTTGCCGTCGAGGGCGCTTCCGCCCGAGCCACAGGGCTTGCGGACAGGGCTGAAAACAATAATAAAAACAGAGTAAATCCTTGCTTCATCAATCGTACCTTTCATTATGACTGACCACGATTAAAACGATATACTCGTCGTCTTTCAAGTGGCAGGTGCGTTAGCTGCGTTCATTCACCCGAATCACTTACTTGAGTAAGCTCATCGGGACTCATTCACTTGCCGCCTTCCCACCACTCGAAATCCATAGAGCAAAACCGTCGGGCTTGTCAAAAGGGTAAGCTGTTCTTGAAGGTAATAATAAAGGAACTTACATGACCATACAGCAGTGGTTATTCTCAATTAAAGGGCGTATTGGACGCCGTGATTTCTGGATTTGGGTCGGCCTCTGGATTGTCGGTATGCTGGTTCTGTTCTCGCTGGCGAGTAAAAAACTTCTCGATATTCAGACAGCGGCTTTTTGCCTGGTGTGCTTGTTATGGCCGACAGCGGCGGTGACGGTAAAACGCCTGCATGACCGGGGACGCTCTGGCGCATGGGCGCTATTGATGATTCTGGCGTGGATGCTGCTGGCAGGAAATTGGACGATGTTACCCAGCGTCTTGCCGTGGGTCGTCGGACGCTTTGTCCCCACGTTGATTCTGGTCGGCATGCTGATTGACCTGGGCGCGTTTGTTGGCACCCAGGGCGAGAATAAGTTTGGTAAGGATACGCAGGACGTGAAGTACAAAGCGTGAATACAATGCCAGATGGCGAAAGTGTCACCCGTAGGCCGGATAAGGCGAAGCCACCATCCGGCAAAAGTGACTTCAGGCAAACACCCTTACCAGTAATGCTCAGCGGTCATATGGCCCGGTCGGCGACGCAGGTGTTTGGTCATCTGCCGGGTATCTTTCAGCAACTGCTGGGTATCGCGTACCATCTGTGGGTTCCCACAGAGCATCACATGGCTGGTGGCGGTATCCATCGGCAGACCGACTGCTTTTTCCAGCTCACCGCTTTCAATCAGTGCGGGAACGCGGCCAGTAAGCGAACCTGCAGCTGTTTCACGGCTGACGACGGTCTGAATACGTAATTTCCCTTCGTAACGCTTTTCCAGCGCCTGCATCAGCGGCAGGTAGCTTAAATCGGCGGCATAACGGGCAGCATGGACCAGCACCAGATTTTTAAAGCGATCGACATCTTTGCCCAGTTGCAGAATGGATAAGTACGGGCCGATCGCCGTGCCGGTTGCCAGCATCCACAGCGTATCGCAATCGGGGACTTCATCCAGCACAAAGAACCCCGCGGCTTCACTGACCACCTGTACGTCATCGCCAGGTTTTAGCGCGGCCAGACGTGGACTCAGCTTTCCGTCAGGCACCGTCACCAGATAAAACTCTAAATCGGGGTTGTCTGGTGCATTCACGTAGGAATAGGCGCGCTGGACGCGTTCGCCGTCGATCTCCAGACCAAGCTTAGTGAACTGACCCGCAGTGAAGGGGAGAACCGGCGCGCGCACGGTCAAACTAAACAGGGCGTCGGTCCAGTTCTGTACCTTAGTGACTTTGCCTGTTACCCAATCTGCCATGGTGTCCTCCTGTCTGCTTTGATTGCCTTATCTTCGTTCGTTGCACGAAAGATTTCCAGCCCCGAAGGACTGGAAGGCTCAATCAAACAAATTTGTTACAGGATATGCGCCTGCACATCAGGATCTTTGCGATCAAGGTAGTGGATGGATTGAATACGACGGATCGTGCGCGACTTGCCGCGGATCAGCAGCGTTTCGGTGGTGGCGATATTGCCCTTACGGCTGATTCCATCCAACAGATCACCTTTGGTGATCCCGGTGGCGGAGAAGATAACGTTATCGCTACGTGCCATTTCGTCCAGACGCAGCGCTTTACCGGCTTCAATGCCCATCGCCTGGCAGCGGGCCAGTTCCTGTTCGCCGATACGGCGGTTTTCTTCGCTGTCGCCTTTGACGTCATGACGTGCCAGCAAACGACCCTGCATGTCGCCGTCCAGCGCGCGGATGACGGCGGCAGAAACGACACCTTCCGGTGCGCCGCCAATGCCGTACAGCACGTCAACTTCGCTGTCTGGCATACAGGTCAGAATGGAGGCTGCGACGTCGCCATCGGGAATGGCGAACACGCGAACGCCAAGCTTCGCCATCTCTGCGATCACCTCATCGTGGCGAGGTTTGGCCAGAATCGTCACGGTCAGATCGCCGAGCGGCTTGTTGAGTGCGGCGGCGACATTACGTAGGTTTGTTTCCAGCGGCAGGTTCAGGTCGATAGCCCCTTTGGCGCCAGGGCCGACAATCAACTTCTCCATGTACATATCTGGCGCGTTGAGGAAACAGCCTTTGTCACCAACTGCGAGGACCGCCAGCGCATTCGCCTGGCCCATTGCCGTCATGCGCGTACCTTCGATAGGGTCGACCGCAATGTCTACGGCATCGCCGTGACCGGTACCGACTTTCTCACCGATATACAGCATCGGCGCTTCATCAATTTCACCTTCGCCAATCACGATGGTGCCGTCAATATTGACCTGGTTGAGCATAATACGCATGGCGTGCACCGCTGCGCCGTCGGCGGTATTTTTATCGCCGCGTCCCAGCCATTTATAGCCAGCCAGTGCCGCCGCTTCGGTTACGCGTGAAAATTCAATGGCAAGTTCTCGTCTCATTGCAAACTCGTAGCAGAAAGGAATGGCGCGAAGTGTAGCACAGGGGAGAGGGCGGGATTATTGATGTGTGTGCGGGATTGCCCCGCACGAAGATATTGCCGGATGGCGACGCTAACGCGTCTTATCCGGCCTACGTCAGATTCGTATCAGTAGGCCGTGCCATCCGGCAATGACGGGTTACTCTTCGTGGTCTTCCCACGCCAGGGCGCGTTTAACCGCTTTTTTCCAGCCGCTGTAACGGAAGTTACGTTCGGTGGTTTCGATGCCTGGGCGGAATTCACGCTCGATGACCGCTTTTTCCTGCAGTTCATCCAGGTTTTGCCAGAAGCCAACGGCCAGACCTGCCAGGTATGCGGCACCCAGTGCAGTCACTTCACGTACTTCCGGGCGCTCAACGCGGGTGCCAAGAATGTCGGACTGGAACTGCATCAGGAAGTTGTTGGCGACCGCGCCACCGTCGACACGCAGCGCGTGCAGACGAATACCGGAGTCGGCCTGCATTGCTTCCAGCACGTCACGGGTCTGATAAGCGATAGACTCAAGCGTTGCACGGATGATGTGGTTGGAGTTAACGCCACGGGTCAGGCCAAAGATGGCACCACGCGCATACGGGTCCCAGTATGGCGCACCCAGACCGGTGAATGCCGGAACGACGTACACACCGTTGGTGTCCTTCACTTTGGTGGCGAAGTATTCGGAGTCGAACGCATCGCTGATGAGTTTCATTTCATCACGCAGCCACTGAATGGATGCGCCGGCCATAAACACCGCGCCTTCCAGCGCATAGTTTACTTCCCCGGTCGGACCGCAGGCGATGGTGGTCAGCAGCCCGTTTTCAGACTTCACGGCTTTCTCGCCGGTATTCATCAGCATGAAGCAGCCGGTGCCGTAGGTGTTTTTCGCCATCCCTTCTTTCACGCACAGCTGACCGAACAGTGCGGCCTGCTGGTCACCCGCGATACCCGAGATAGGAATACGCGTGCCGCCTTTACCGCCAATGTTGGTCTGACCGTAGACTTCAGAAGAACGACGCACTTCCGGCAGCATGGCACGCGGGACGTCCAGTGCGTCCAGCATTTTGTCGTCCCAGTCCAGGGTATGGATGTTGAACAGCATGGTACGTGAGGCGTTGGTGTAATCCGTTACGTGTACGCGCCCCTGAGTCATTTTCCAGATAAGCCAGGTGTCCACGGTACCAAACAACAGTTCGCCGCGACGAGCGCGCTCACGCGAGCCCTCTACGTGGTCGAGGATCCACTTCACTTTGGTGCCAGAGAAGTACGGGTCAATGACCAGCCCGGTGTTGTTACGGACATAGTCTTCCATACCGTCGCGCTTAAGTTTCTCGCAAATATCCGCGGTACGACGACACTGCCAGACAATGGCGTTATAGATAGGTTTACCGGTTTCACGCTCCCAGACGATGGTGGTTTCGCGCTGGTTGGTAATCCCGATCGCGGCAATTTCGTCGGAACTGATATCGGCTTTCGCCAGCACTTCTACCAGCGTAGAGCTTTGAGTCGCCCAAATTTCCATCGGGTCGTGTTCTACCCAACCGGCTTTCGGGTAGATTTGCTCGAATTCGCGTTGTGAAACGCTAACAATATTTGCATCGTGGTCCATTACGACCGCGCGGGAGCTGGTAGTGCCCTGGTCGAGCGCAACGATATATTTTTTTTCAGTCATGATTTTTGTCCCGTAGTCACATTACTGCGAAGCTTTTTGTTGAGTGTTGGCCGCGACGTCTTTCTCTTCAATCGCGCAGACATCGCACGGCAAATGGCGACCAATCAGTTTGCGATATGCCCATGCGCCCAAAATCGCGCCGGTAATCGGGCCAAACACCGGTACCAGGAAGTAAGGAATATCGCGACCGCCCGTGAAGGCAATCTCACCCCATCCAGCCATCCAGGCGAAGAGTTTCGGTCCGAAGTCACGTGCCGGGTTCATTGCAAAACCGGTCAGTGGTCCCATAGAGGCACCAATAACTGCGATCAATAAACCGATCAGCAGCGGCGCCAGTGGACCACGTGGCACACCGTTACCATCGTCGGTCAGTGCCAAAATCAGCCCCATCAGAATAGCGGTAATGACCATTTCAACTGCGAAGGCCTGCACAAAATTGATATGCGGGTTTGGATATGTTGAGAATGTCCCTGCCAGATTGAGGCTTTCAGCGCTACCGCGCACGATATGGTTGGTTTGTTCGAAATCGATGAAAAGATTGTAATAAAGCCCGTAAACCAAAGCCGCTGCGCAAAAGGCGCCGGCAATTTGTGAAATGATAAAAGGTACGACTTTACGCTTATCAAAGCAGGCAAACAGCCAAAGTGCGATTGTGACCGCCGGATTCAGGTGTGCACCAGAAACGCCTGCCGTCAGATAGATAGCCATCGCTACCCCCAGACCCCAGATGATACTGATTTCCCACTGCCCAAAAGTCGCCCCAGCGACTTTGAGTGCAGCAACACAGCCCACACCGAAGAAAATCAACAACCCGGTACCGAGGAATTCAGCAATGCACTGGCCTTTCAAGGTTGATGTTTGACTCATAATCGGATCCTGAAGAGAGATTAATGTTTATTGTGTGCGAGAAGGTCACTGACATCCCCGGAGCCCGGTAGGCACACTGTTAATTTATCGTTAACGAGCAAAAACGAGAAATATCGAAATTAAAATGTGTGTGCTGCATCAACAAAATGAGCGTTTTCGCGCCATAACGAGGTATTTGTAATACATAACTAGTGTGAGCTGAATCATTTCATTAACCAATATGTTAACACTTTTGAGCTATAGGGTGTTTGTCGCCAGGACAAGGATTAAAAGTGTTGCAAACCGCAATCTACGCGGGATGCTGCTGGACAGGGATGGCGCGGCTTCATACAATCGGTGCTAAGTAGAGAACGCGCGTTTTTATTAAGGCGTCACCGTTATCGGGACGAGGATTTATATCCATCAACGCCTTGCAATTCAGGAGAGGTATGACGATGTCATTAGAAGTGTTTGAGAAACTGGAAGCAAAAGTACAGCAGGCGATTGATACCATCACGCTGTTGCAGATGGAAATCGAAGAGCTGAAAGAAAAAAACAACTCACTGTCGCAGGAAGTTCAGTCTGCACAGCAGCAGCGTGAAGAGCTGGAGCGAGAGAACAACAGCCTGAAAGAACAGCAGAGCGGCTGGCAGGATCGTCTGCATGCTCTCCTGGGGCGTATGGAAGAAGTCTAATTCTGATTTCTTGAGAAAGGCATCCATTATGGATGCCTTTTTACTATGTAGACTTTAGGATATCGTAATTCTCAAATTTCAAAGAATACGATATGACAAAAAGAAATGATATTATTGATAATTCGGATCGATTTATCACCAGAGATATTAGATACGGTCTTATCTATACAGAGAATATAGGATGGATTGATTTAGGTCATGCCAATCCGGCTGGAGCTGAAAAGCTCTGGTTTGAAATGACAAGGGCTCGTGGTGGTGATAGCGAATTTTATGAAGTAAATTATCATCAAAGTATGTCCAAAAGCATTCATGGCCTAAATATTAATACTGGCATATATCGTAGATTTATGGTGCGACGAGGATTGCAGGAACGAACTCTGCAAGGTGTTGCTTTATCGATATTCTTAAGTACGTCATATCGCTTTGAATCCTTACAGGATTTTTGGCCTTACGTTTATTTAACTGATAGTGGCTATAGTGCCGAAGATTTGGTATCGAATTTATTTGGTTTTTACCAAGCAGTAAATTACGCAGATTACACCTCTTATCTTCAGATATGCTCGAAAGAAAAGGCTTATCGGATATGGGACTTCTATGGTCCGGTTGGTGAATTTAAGAATAAAAGCGTCATTCCGTTACTGTTTCCCGATCCTTTAGATAAGGGGACGAAACATGAACCCTATTCAGGGGAGTTACCTTTATTTATGGATGTAATAAAACCTGTTGCAAATCCTGATTATGTTTGGGAACTCCGCATATGATGTCTCGTATATCAGGTATTATTATTGGTTTTATGATTTTCTTTGCGCTGTTGTATTGTTATTTCATGGCGAGCATTTTTACAAAAAAAAACTATGCGCAGAAGAATTTATTAATTTATCAGCTGTTAACGCCAGAACCTCTTAAACAGGTTCCAAGGGTATCCAGCGACTGGTTTTTTGTAAGCCATGCAGATGAAGGTAGCCATCTTCAACGCAGTGAAATAGTTTTTACGGGGATACCAAAGAGTGATGTTCAGAGAGCAGAGGAAAAATTAAACGCATACATTGAATCTTATCCTGCAAGTCGCGAGATGATGAGTGTCGTTGTTGAAGCTAGGGCTGGGAATTATGATGTGAAAGTCATCCACTACAAATCGGATGAATGAAAATAAAAGGCCATCAAATTTGCTGATGGCCTTTTTCAATTACTCGATATCGAGCGGGTCTTCGGAGAGGATCATCCCGGTATTGTCGGCGTACAGGTGGTCGCCGGAGAAGAACGTCACGCCACCGAAGTTGACGCGCACATCGCTTTCTCCAATGCCTTCACCTGCGGCACCCACCGGAATAGCGGCAATTGCCTGGATACCGATGTCCAGTTCTTCCAGATCGTCTACCTGGCGTACTGAACCGTAGATGACCAGACCTTCCCATTCATTCTGTACCGCCAGCCGCGCCAGTTCGGCATCAACCAGCGCACGACGGACAGAGCCGCCGCCATCGACCAGCAGAATGCGACCACGGCCATTTTGTTCGAGCAGATCGTACAGCAACCCGTTGTCCTCGAAACATTTTACCGTGGTGATTTGTCCGCCAAACGACGACCGTCCCCCAAAGTTAGAGAACAGTGGTTCCACGACGTTGACATCTTCCTGGTAGATGTCACAAAGCTCGGATGTATCGTATTTCATAGGCTCAACGTTCAGTTGCTGCGAGAATTTTTAGTATATCGCGCTATGTGTACTGTTGGCAAAATCATCAATTGTTAATTGATATTTGTCAGTTAAACAGACCACTGGCTTAGGAAAATTCCAACCACAAACAGCAGGTTAGTTAACAGTGCCGCTTTTACGGTGCGTTCCAGCATCGGACGCATTGCTGCCGGATCCATTTCACGCATTACGTATCGCGCCTGCTTAATCAGCAGCGGAGCAGCCAGGATGAACAGCCATCCCCACAGACTTTGCAGCGAAAACAGATTAAACAGCGCCAGGCAAACCAGCGTCCCCATCAGCAGGCAGGCATGGTAACGACGTGCATTCACGGCCCCCAGACGCACCACCAGCGTGTTTTTACCGTTCTCCCTGTCGCTGTTGATATCACGCAGGTTATTGACGTTGAGCACGGCGGTAGCCAGCAGACCGCAGGCGGTGGCTGGCAGGATTAGCGCGGGGATCAGCGTATGGGCCTGCAAATACCAACTGCCCATCACGCTCAGCCAGCCGAAGAAAACCAGCACGGAAATATCACCGAGGCCGATGTAGCCATAGGGGCGATTGCCGACGGTATAGGTGATCGCCGCGATAATCGACAAGCCACCGAGCACCAGGAAGCCGACAAAATCAGCCATCGTGTGGCAGGCCACCGCCACTAGTGCCAGGCCGGACAGGCAAATTAAGGCCACGGTGACCATTAAGGCGCGCTTCATCTGCTGTTGGGTGATCACCCCTTTTTGCATGCCACGTAGCGGTCCAATGCGGTCAGGCTTGTCGCTGCCTTTGACAGCATCGCCATAGTCGTTTGCGAGATTGGACAGGATTTGCAGCAGCCCCGCCGTTATCAATGCCAGCAGAGCCACCAGCGGATCGAAATACCCTTGCCACCATGCTAATGCCGTACCGACGATGATCGCCGCGAAGGCGAGCGGTAAGGTCTTAGGTCGTAAACTTTCCAGCCAGGCTTGTGAGCGGCTAATTTGTTGTTGTTCAGTCATATTTAGCGCCAATAAAAATGGGGCTTTATCAGCCCCATCAACAGTGATGAAAATGCATTGAACGCGATTATAGGATAAAACGGCTCAGATCTTCATCTGCGACCAGCGCATCCAGATGTTTGCTCACATATTCGGCATCAATTGTGATGCTTTGGCCGTTTAAATCGCTCGCATCATAGGAAATATCTTCCATCAGACGCTCAAGCACGGTGTGCAGACGACGGGCACCGATGTTCTCGGTGGTTTCGTTGACCTGCCAGGCGGCCTGAGCGATGCGCTTAATGCCATCTTCCGTGAACTCAATATTAACGCCTTCAGTTGCCATCAGCGCTTTGTACTGGACGGTGATGGAGGCGTTAGGCTCAGTCAGGATACGCTCGAAATCGCTGGTGGTCAGTGCCTGCAATTCTACACGAATTGGCAGACGACCCTGCAGTTCCGGGATCAGGTCGGACGGTTTCGCCACCTGGAACGCGCCGGAAGCGATAAACAGAATGTGATCTGTTTTCACCATGCCGTGCTTGGTCGAGACGGTGCAGCCTTCGACCAGCGGCAGCAGGTCGCGCTGCACGCCTTCACGGGACACGTCCGGACCGGAGGATTCACCGCGCTTACAGATTTTGTCGATTTCGTCGATAAACACGATCCCGTGCTGCTCAACGGCGTCGATAGCGTCTTGCTTCAGTTCTTCCGGGTTTACCAGCTTCGCCGCTTCTTCTTCAATCAACAGCTTCATGGCTTCTTTGATTTTCAGCTTACGCGGTTTTTGTTTCTGGCCGCCCAGGTTCTGGAACATGGACTGCAGCTGGCTGGTCATCTCTTCCATGCCAGGAGGTGCCATAATTTCTACGCCCATCGGCGCAGCGGCGAGATCAATTTCAATCTCTTTGTCGTCCAGTTGGCCTTCACGCAGTTTTTTACGGAATGCCTGACGTGCAGCGGAAGGTTCCTGAGGCTGTTCAGACTGTCCCCAGTTATTTTTAGCTGGTGGGATCAGTACGTCGAGAATACGTTCTTCCGCCATTTCTTCGGCGCGGAAGCGGTTTTTCTCGATCGCCTGGACGCGGACCATTTTAATGGCAGCATCGGTCAGATCGCGGATGATGGAGTCAACTTCCTTACCCACATAGCCGACTTCGGTGAATTTCGTGGCTTCAACTTTGATGAACGGTGCGTTGGCTAGTTTTGCCAGACGACGGGCGATTTCGGTTTTACCGACGCCGGTTGGGCCAATCATCAGAATGTTTTTTGGCGTAACTTCATGGCGCAGCTCTTCGTCGAGCTGCATGCGGCGCCAGCGGTTACGCAGAGCAATCGCCACGGAACGCTTGGCGTTATCCTGGCCGATGATGTGTTTGTTCAGTTCGCTGACAATTTCGCGTGGGGTCATTTCAGACATGGGGGATCCTTACGCTTTGGAGTTCAATTCTTCGATGGTATGGAAGTGGTTGGTATAAATGCAGATATCCCCTGCAATATCCAACGCTTTCTCAGCAATCTCGCGGGCGCCAAGCTCGGTGTTTTCAAGCAGAGCACGTGCCGCAGCCTGGGCGTAGGGACCGCCGGAGCCGATGGCAATCAGATCGTTTTCTGGCTGAATGACATCGCCATTACCGGTAATGATGAGTGATGCAGTCTCATCGGCAACAGCCAGCAGCGCTTCGAGTTTGCGCAGCATACGGTCGGTACGCCAGTCCTTCGCCAGCTCAACGGCAGCTTTCACCAGGTGACCCTGATGCATTTCAAGTTTGCGTTCAAACAGTTCAAACAGCGTGAATGCATCCGCAGTGCCGCCCGCAAAGCCCGCGATGACTTTGTCGTTGTACAGACGGCGGACTTTTTTCACGTTGCCTTTCATTACGGTGTTACCCAGTGTGGCCTGACCATCACCGGCGATTACCACATGGCCGTTACGGCGTACGCTTACTATTGTTGTCACGAGCAGACCCCTTGGTTACAAATACGGAATTCAGGCCCCGCACAGATGTACGGGGCGTAATGCAAGTATAGATGGGGGGGATTTTGGGGGTTTCAACCCCCGGCAGACAGTCGAATACAGTTTGTGTGACCCGCTACTTTCAAACGGCTGATGGTGTTGTCAGCGTTTTCTTTGCCTTTGAGTGGGCCAATAACCACGCGATTCCAGCCGTTGTTGGTGGTAATACGGGAGTTAAAGCCCTCAAAAGCCAGCTGTGCACGTACGGTTTCTGCCTGTTCAGCCCCTTTAAACGACCCACACTGCACCATCCAGCGGCGCTCATCTTTTTTCTCAGCAGTCTGCTTCGGCACTTCGGTAATCGGTGCGGCTGGCTGCGTCTTCGGCTGAGCGGCAGCGGTATGTGCAGGCGTCTGCAGCAGATCCTGGTATGGCTGTTGGGCCGCAGGTTTGGGCTGCGTTTGACGAGGCTGCTGCGCCGGCGCGGCTTGTGCGGTACGCGTTTGCTGCTGCTGAGGCTGCTCCGTTGCCCGAGGGCGTGGCTGCTGAGCCTGCTGCTGCGCGTTGCTCCATTGCTGTTGCTGCACCTGACGCTGACGCTGCAGCGTTTGCTGGCGCTGCGCAGGCGTTTGCTCATTCCACGGAACTTCGTTGAGCTGAGTAGGCTGCTGACGCATATCAGCCTGCATTTGCGCCAGCAACTGGCGCTGCTCATTGGTCAGCTGATCGGCATTCAGCACTTCACCGCCCGCAGAGGGTTCGGTTGGTGCACGCACGCCAGGTTGACGGCTTTCCAGCTCTTTGATGTATCGCCAGCGTTCCTCCGGCTTCGGCGGAATGCCATTGCCGGTAACTTTCTGGTTTTGCAGCGTCTCGGACTCTTCTTTCTTGTGATGCGTAATGAAGTACAGACCACCGATAAAGGTCACGAGTACGGCTGCTGCAATAGCGACCATCGCGGGTGAAACCGCAGGCGTATTGCGTTGCTTATTCCGTGAGGTGCTCTTTTTGCGCCGCGAAGGTGCCGGTTGGCCGCGACGTACATAATCTCGTTGTGCCACTATCGTTTCGCTGTATTTATTCGTTCGTCAGCCCGCCATGTTACTTAAGCGGCGGGCCTTTGACCAGACAGGGGAGTCCGAAAGCACTTTACTTTACGTCAGTGCCCGGGTGGTGCCCCGAATAATGAGTTCACAGTCCAGTAAACGTGACCCGCTGCTGACATTTTGCCCCTGGAGTTGATCGAGCAGTAACAGCATAGCCTCACGTCCGATATCGAAACGCGGCTGTGCGACGGTTGTCAGCGGTGGATCACAATATTCCGCCAGTGAAATGTTATCAAAGCCAATAATCGACAGGTCGTCAGGCACTTTCAGTCCCTGGCGTTTGGCGTAGGAAAGTGCGCCCAGCGCCATGACGTCGCTGTGGCAAAAGACGGCTGTCGGTGGTTGAGGCTGTTCAAGCAGTTGCTTTAGCGCGTTAGCCCCCGCTTCGTAGGTAAAATCACCGCGCGCAATAAAATGCGGATCGACGGTAATCCCGCTGCGGCGTAACGCCTGAACGTAACCTTGCAGGCGATAGTGGCACAGTGGCATATCTTCTGGTCCGGCGATACAGCCGATGCGTTTGTGCCCCAACTCCAGCAGATAGTTCATCGCGTTAAAGGCGGCGGTGAGGTTATCAATGTGAACGGTGGGCAGTTCCAGCTCAGGCGCGAACTCATTGGACATCACCATCGGCGGTAAATTGCGCTGTTCTTCTACGCTGGCATCAAATGGCAGGCGTGAGCTGAGCAGCACCATGCCGTCAATTTGCTTGGTAATAATGAGGTTAAGAAAGGTCTTTTCCTGCTGGTTCTGATGCGCGCAATCGCCGATCAGCACCAGATAACCCTGCTCGGCGGCGGTGACTTCTATGCCGCGAATGACTTCGCTGAAAAAGGGATCGCAAATATCCGGGACGATGACCAGGATGGTACGTGATTCATTACGCTTAACGTTGCGGCCCATTGACTGCGGTAAATATCCTACTTCCAGAGCGGCCTGCTCAACCTTGTTACGGGTTGACTGAGAGACTTTGTCTGGATTCATCAATGCACGGGAAACGGTTGCCGTGGAGACCTTCGCCTTCAGGGCAACATCTTTCATCGTTGCGGCAGTGACCTGCTTGTTCGGTTTCACTCTTTCTCCTCGCCAGGGCGCTGCTGGCGCAGCTCTGTCCCTGGGTAACCTTCATCTGAAACATTTTTATCAGATAGTGAATCGAAGCAGTTACAGAATTTTCATAAAAAGTGTGATGGATATTTAATTTTACGATCCGCCTCGCATCATGAGGGCTTATCCCTCAATGGGATCGACATCCAGCACCCATTTGACCTTGCGTGCTTCGGGCAGGGTATTGATCAACGCCAGCGTGCCGCTGACGATATGCTGCAGTCGAATTCGTGACGGATGTTGCAACAAAATTTGCCAGCGATAGCGACCGCCACGTTTGGGCGCCAGCGCGGGAACCGGGCCCAATACCCACAGCTTATCGTCGGCCAGCGGGCTGGCCTGAATCAGATTACGTAACTGTTGTAAAAACAGCGGTGCCTGCTGGTTGTTGTGATCTTCTGCCCGCACGATCACGTGGCTGGTCCACGGTGGGAGCTGCAACGTTTGTCGCTCGGCCAGTGCCTGCTCGGCAAAGGCGTCATAGCCTTTATGCAATAAGGTTTGCAGCAACGGATGTTCAGGGTGATGCGTCTGCAATACCACTTCGCCCTGTTTCCCGGCACGTCCTGCGCGCCCGGATACCTGGGTATAGAGCTGGGCAAAGCGCTCTGCGGAGCGGAAATCAGCAGAGAATAATGCCCCGTCCACATCCAGCAGCGCCACCAGCGTGACGTCCGGGAAGTGGTGGCCTTTCGCCAACATTTGCGTCCCGATAAGAATGCGTGCTCCGCCGCGATGGACCTCCGCCAGATGCTGCTCAAGCGCCCCTTTACGGCTGGTGGTATCGCGATCGATACGTGAAATCGGCACGCCGGGAAAGAACGGCGCTAAGGCCTGTTCGAGCTGCTCGGTGCCGAGTCCAACCGGTACCATATGCGTAGAGCCGCAGGAAGGGCACTGACGCGGTATCGGGCGCTGGCTGTCGCAGTGGTGGCAGCGCAGATGATGCTGCGCCTGATGCAGCGTGTAGTAGTGATCGCAGCGTGGACATTCAGCAATCCAGCCGCAGTCGTGGCACAACAACGCAGGGGCAAAACCCCGGCGATTAAGAAACAAGATAACCTGGTTATCAGCCTGCAGATGCTGACGCATGCGGGCGATCAGCGCCGGGGCCAGTCCGGCCTGTACCTGCTGACCTTTCAGATCCAGCACGTGCTGCGTCGCGGGACGGGCATTTCCGGCGCGACGCGTCAGGCGCAACATGCGATATTTTTTTTGTCGTACGTTGCACAGCGTTTCCAGCGCCGGTGTGGCTGAGCCGAGGATAATCGGGATCTGCTCGCTGTGCGCACGGTAAACCGCCAGGTCGCGGGCGTGATAGCGCCAGCCTTCCTGCTGTTTATAGGAGCTGTCATGTTCTTCGTCGATGACAATTACGCCGAGGTTTTTAAACGGGGTGAACAGCGATGAGCGGGTACCGATGACAATTGCTGCTTCACCGTTTTTTGCTTTCAGCCATGCAGAAAGACGTTCGCTGTCATTTAAACCAGAGTGCAGGACTTCGACCGGAGCATTGAAGCGTTCACGAAAGCGGGCGATGGTTTGCGGCGTCAGGCCTATTTCCGGCACCATCACCAGCGCCTGCTTGCCCTGAGCGAGGACGTTTTCCAGTACGCTTAAATAGACTTCCGTTTTGCCAGAGCCTGTGACGCCGGCGAGTAGCCAGGCGCTAAAGCTGTCCGATGCGCTGTGAATAGCTCCAACGGCGGTGGCTTGTTCGGTATTCAGCCTTAAACGCTCGCCAGAGACGGCGTAGTGCGTGCGCCAGTCACTGAATCCAGGCGTTTCGCTTGCCAGGGAGCACAGACCTTTTTTGCGTAGCGCCTGCAATGCCGCATCATTAAATTCGAGGTCGGCCACCTGATCCCGCCAGATTTTTCCCTGTCGCAGTGCTGCCAGCGCCTGCTGCTGCTTCGGTGAGCGTTTCAGGTTGTTCAGGTCAGTGGCATGGCCTTCTTCGGTGGCAAACCAGTACCACATTGGCGTGTTGGTGGCGGGACGCCCCTGGCGCAGTAGCATCGGCAGGGCGTGAAACAGCACGTCACCAATGGGATGATGGTAATAATCTGCGGCCCACAGCAGCAAGCGCCAGACGGAGGTCGAATAGACCGGTTCGCTGTCCAGCACCTCAATGACCGCTTTTAGTTCGCTCCGCGGCAGTTCGCTGTTCTCGCTAACTGACAGGACAATGCCAATGCGTTCTTGCTGTTTGCCAAAGGGTACACGCACGCGACACCCGGCTTTGGCGCTCATACCTTCCGGTAAGAGGTAGTCAAAGGTGCGGGGTAGCGGGACGGGTAAGGCAACGTGAGCAACGGGCATTGAATCATCCTGACTTGAATTCTGGCGGGTTAGTATACACATTAGTGAGGAGCGGAATGCGGATCAGTTTGCATGAGCAGGCTAATTTCTGTATGATTCGCCGCCTTTGATGCAAATTGATTGCGTCAAATACTGACCATTACCCGAGAGTTTCGCGCGGCTGGAAGGCGGCAAGCGAGCGAATCTCTGGGAGCATAGTGAACTATGTGACCAGAGTGATTGAACGCAGGCAACGCATCAGCAGTGTGAAAGGTGACGGGGAATAATTAACATCGCGTGGTGTCTGGCGTTAGGGCTGGAAGAGCGACGCGGCCTTAACTGAGGTTCTCCCCATGAAAAAAGATATTCATCCGAAATACGAAGAAATTACTGCAAACTGCTCTTGCGGTAACGTCATGAAAATCCGCTCTACCGTTGGTCACGATCTGAACCTCGACGTGTGCGGTAAATGCCACCCGTTCTATACTGGCAAACAGCGTGATGTTGCTACCGGTGGCCGTGTTGACCGCTTCAACAAGCGTTTCAGCGTACCGGGTACCAGCAAATAAGTTTTTTGCTGTCGGAAAAAAGCGCCGTAAGGCGCTTTTTTTGTATCTGTGAATCAGTGCTGAAATATGTATGCTTGCGGTGAATGTAAAACCAATGCATAAATAAAACGGTGTTTTTATTTTATCGGTAAAATGTTTCTATTGGTGATCTTTATCGTTTTTATCTTTACGTCTTTGCCACTGATTTGAGTTTTTGGCAAAATTTAAAAGGTTTTGTCCCTCCAGCTTAAATACAATTTTTGGGAAATATAAAATTATTCATAGATCCAATTTGATTATCCTTTTTAGGGAGGTCATATGGATTCATTCCTTAATTGTTTATGGGAAGGGACGTTTATGAAATTAAACTCCGCATTATTACTTATTCCATTATTCTCTGCAGCTGCACACGCAGGCTATGTTGATTACCGCCATGAATATTATGACGATGGCCGTAACTATGACCGTGTTTATATGTCTCACCGTTTTGCTACCGGTTTTGGTGTGGCAGTCGAAGCTATCTCACGTTCCGATGACTCGCAATCGAATGATGCGTGGAACAATATGGAAAGTAACGGCAACGAGTATACAGCAAGCTATCAATTTACTTCGCAGGGGCTTACCTGGCAGCCGGGTATTGCAATCGAGACTGGCGATAACATCACGATTTATAAGCCTTATATTCGCGTGCAGTATAACATCAATGACAACTGGTGGACCGCGTTCCGCTATCGTCAAGAGTACATGCGTAGAAACACGGAGGGTAAAGATGACCGTATGGTTTATCGCCCTGAAGCCTGGGTTGGTTATAACATCAATAACTGGATGTTTGAACTGAACGGCATTTATAAAATTGCCGATAGTGAAGATTTATATAACAACAAAAGCGAAGATTATGAGTATAACTTCCGGGTTGCTTATAACATAGGTTCCTGGGTTCCTTTTGTTGAAATCGGTAATGTTTCATCAGGTTATAACACAACAACGACAGACGATCGTCAGACCCGTTATCGTGTCGGTCTCGGTTATAACTTCTGATCGCTAATACTCTTCTCATCGGTTTATTACGCTGAGTATCGGGATATAAGCATAATTTGCGTGAATAGTGTATCTAAGGAGTTGACATCATGTCCAATGATGGAACTATGATTAGAAGCAATAGCAGTATTGCCGTCAGACCTTTCGGATTCAGAGATAAAATTGGTTATTTATGTGGTGACCTGGGAACCTGTTTTATTCTTGGGTTAGTGAATAGCTTTTTAATGATTTATTACACCAACGTACTCGGTGTTTCTGGCGTTATTGTTGGCTCACTTTATTTTGTGACCAAACTCTTTGATGCGTTTGTCGATGTTGGCGTAGGGCGCTTATGTGATACGTCTAAACTGACGGCGTACGGGCGTTTTAACCCTTGGGTACGCCGCATGAAGTATCCATTCTGTATCATTGCGGTCGTCCTGTTTCTGCCGTTTGTACAAGACTTTTCTTATACGGCGAAAATTATCTACATCTGCGTATCCTATTTCATTTACGGCTCACTGCTATCGACTGTGAGTATTCCTTATGGTGCCATGTCTGCGGCGATTAGCTCTAACCCGGAAGATCGCGTATCGCTTTCAACCTACCGCAGCGTTGGGTCCGCAATCGGCGGCGGGGCAACCGGCTTTTTTATTCCTATCCTGATGTACACCACTCTGGTGGACGGAAGCCAGGTGATTTCCGGGCAGCACTTCTTCTGGATCTCCATTGGTTGCGCAATACTGGGCTTTATCTTTTTAACGCTGACCTGCCATTTAACGACGGAACGCGTGCGGGTGGAAAGAAAAGATAGCATGCCCGTGTCGGTGCTTCTGAAAGGGTTGATACGCAATAAAGCATTGATTGTTTTAGTTGTTGTGGATCTGCTGATCGTGATTAATCAGGGGCTTTCCGGCACCAATATGACCTATCTGTTTAATGACTATTTCCACAATAAAGAGGCGATGTCTGTCGCGTTACTGTTTACCTTTGGTTCCTTGATTTTGCTGGCACCCTCGGCATCCTGGCTCACGAAGCGATTTGGTAAGAAAGAAGCCAGCGTAGGTGCGCTGCTCTTTTCGGTGGTCATGTACGTGATCATGTACTTCACCCATATCACCGACGCGAAAGTCTATTTGGTTTTCCTGTTCCTGGCGACGTTGGGGGCGGGGTTATTCAACCTGATGATTTGGGCGTTCATGACCGATGTTTGCGACTACCACCAGTATGTCACCGGCGATCGTGAGGATGGTACCGTTTATGGCGTGAACTTCTTTGCCCGCAAGGTGGGTCAGGCGTGCGCAGGGGCCATTGGTGGCTTTATGCTGGCGATCATTGGTTATCAATCGTCATCAACCGGCGGTGCGGTGCAAACCAGCATTGTGCAGGAAAATATTTATACGATGGCGAATCTCTTGCCGGCTTTATGCTTGTTTTTGGCGGCGGTCGTGCTGATTTATTTCTATCCGTTGAACCGTAAAGAAACGCTCAAAATGGAAGAAACATTGAACAAGCTCAATGGTATTAGTAAGTAACGTCGTGAAGGTATGAGGCTCTGTATCGCGCGTTATACGTTAGGATAAACAGGACGAGAAGAGGCGGGAGCAGTCCCGCGTCTTCTCATCTTTTGCAACGTCAGCCGCCGTTTTAACTAGTTAGTACTCCCACGTCTCCGGGTTGATCCCCAGTTCACGCATAATTACCTTGGCTTCTTCCGGGATTTCATCACTGCGCTCTTTGCGCAGATCGTCATCGTTAGGTAACGGTTGTCCGGTAAAGGCATGCAGAAACGCTTCACACAGCAGTTCGCTGTTGGTGGCGTGGCGCAGGTTGTTCACCTGACGACGCGTGCGTTCATCGGTAAGGATCTTTAACACCTTCAGAGGAATGGAAACCGTAATCTTTTTGACTTGCTCACTCTTCTTACCGTGCTCAGCGTATGGGCTGATATATTCGCCGCTCCATTCAGCCATGAGATACTTAATCCTCTTTGTCATTAAATTTGAGGCCAGAACCTGAGCCCGGACCATAACTGTGCGTAGTTTATCGTAGTGGCGCGGCCCTGACACGAAGTTAGCCGACGCAGATGTACGCTAATGCATATAATTTTAACGGCTATTTTGAATTTGCTCAATCTATACGCAAAGAAGTTTAGATGTCCAGATGTATTGACGGCTATTGTAACAATGATTACTCTGGGGTCTGACTATTCACCGGCTCAGCCAGGAACTCCTCAATATGACGCGTAAACAGGCCACCATCGCAGTGCGTAGCGGATTAAATGACGACGAGCAGTACGGTTGCGTTGTCCCGCCGATTCACCTTTCAAGCACCTATAATTTTACCGGATTCAACGAGCCTCGGGCCCATGACTATTCACGTCGCGGTAACCCGACGCGTGATGTTGTCCAGCGTGCGCTGGCGGAGCTGGAAGGCGGTGCGGGCGCGGTGCTGACCAGTACCGGTATGTCGGCAATTCATCTGGTAACTACGGTGTTCCTGAAGCCGGGCGACCTGCTGGTGGCGCCGCACGACTGTTACGGCGGCAGCTATCGCCTGTTTGACAGTCTGGCGAAGCGTGGGTGTTATCGCGTGCTATTTGTCGATCAAGGCAATGAAGCCGCGCTGAAGGCCGCGTTGGCGGAGAAACCGACGTTGGTGCTGGTAGAAAGCCCAAGTAATCCGCTGTTACGCGTGGTCGATATTGCGAAAATCTGCCAGTTGGCGCGTGAGGCTGGCGCGGTAAGCGTCGTTGATAACACGTTTTTAAGCCCGGCACTGCAAAATCCACTGGCATTGGGCGCCGATCTGGTGTTGCATTCATGCACGAAATATTTAAATGGTCACTCAGATGTCGTGGCTGGCGTGGTGATTGCAAAAGATCCAGAACTGGTCACTGAGCTGGCATGGTGGGCGAATAATATCGGCGTCACCGGCGGCGCATTTGATAGTTATCTGCTGTTGCGCGGCCTGCGTACGCTGTCACCTCGTATGGAGGTGGCACAACGCAACGCCCAGGCTATTGTCGACTATTTGCAAACCCAGCCGCTGGTGAAAAAACTGTATCACCCGTCACTGCCGGATAATCAGGGGCATGAAATTGCCGCGCGTCAGCAAAAAGGCTTTGGCGCGATGTTGAGTTTTGAACTGGATGGTGATGAGCAAACGCTGCGCGACTTCCTTGGCGGGTTATCATTGTTTACGCTGGCAGAATCACTGGGGGGCGTCGAAAGCCTGATCTCCCATGCCGCGACCATGACCCACGCGGGGATGGCACCAGAAGCACGTGCTGCTGCCGGCATTTCTGAGACGCTGCTGCGTATCTCCACCGGTATTGAAGATGGCGAAGATTTAATTGCCGACCTGGAAAATGGCTTCCGGGCTGCAAACAAGGGGTAAACATGAGTGTGATTGCGCAGGCAGGGGCGAAGGGTCGTCAACTGCACAAATTTGGTGGTAGTAGTCTGGCTGACGTGAAATGTTATTTACGTGTCGCAGGCATTATGGCTGAGTACTCGCAGCCTGACGACATGATGGTTGTTTCCGCGGCGGGCAGTACCACTAACCAGTTGATTAGCTGGCTGAAGTTAAGCCAGACCGATCGCCTTTCTGCGCATCAGGTTCAGCAGGCGTTACGCCGCTATCAGAGCGAGCTTATTAGCGGTCTGTTACCACCAGACGTGGCCGATGGGCTGATTGGCGAGTTTATTCACGATCTGGAGCGTCTGGCCGGTTTACTCGACGGCGGCGTCAACGATACGGTTTACGCTGAAGTAGTCGGGCATGGTGAAGTGTGGTCAGCGCGTCTGATGTCTGCCGTACTTAACCAGCAGGGTCTGGAATCTGCCTGGCTGGATGCGCGCGAGTTTTTGCGCGCGGAACGCGGCGCTCAACCGCAGGTGGATGAAGGCCTTTCGTATCCCTTACTGCAACAGCTGTTGGCGCAGCATCCGGGGAAACGCCTGGTGGTGACCGGATTTATCAGCCGCAGTAATGCGGGCGAAACGGTGCTGTTGGGGCGTAACGGTTCTGACTACTCCGCGACCCAGGTTGGCGCACTGGCGGGTGTTTCCCGCGTGACTATCTGGAGCGATGTCGCCGGGGTGTACAGCGCGGATCCGCGCAAAGTAAAAGATGCGTGTTTGCTGCCGTTGCTGCGCCTTGATGAAGCCAGCGAACTGGCGCGTCTGGCGGCACCGGTTCTCCATGCCCGTACCTTACAGCCGGTTTCCGGCAGCGATATTGATCTCCAGTTGCGCTGTAGCTATACGCCGGAACAAGGATCGACGCGCATTGAACGCGTGCTGGCTTCCGGTACCGGGGCGCGTATTGTCACCAGCCATGACGACGTTTGCCTGATAGAGTTCCAGGTGCCCACAGGTCAGGACTTTAAGCTGGCTTACAAAGATATCGACCAGATTTTAAAACGTGCACAGGTGCGTCCGCTGGCGGTGGGTGTGCATCCTGATCGCCAACTGCTGCAATTTTGCTACACCTCTGAAGTCGCTGACGGCGCGCTGAAAATTCTTGATGAAGCAGGCCTGCCGGGCGAGCTGCGTTTGCGTCAGGGCCTGGCGTTGGTGGCGATGGTGGGGGCTGGGGTGACGCGTAACCCGCTGCACTGCCACCGTTTTTGGCAACAACTGAAGGGCCAGCCGGTTGAGTTTACCTGGCAGTCAGAAGAGGGTATCAGCCTGGTTGCCGTGCTGCGTACTGGCCCGACCGAAAGCCTGATCCAGGGTCTGCACCAGTCAATTTTCCGCGCTGAAAAACGCATCGGCCTGGTGCTGTTTGGCAAGGGGAATATCGGTTCTCGCTGGCTGGAGCTGTTTGCTCGTGAGCAGAGCACGCTGTCTGCGCGTACCGGTTTTGAATTCGTGCTGGCAGGCGTGGTGGATAGCCGCCGTAGCCTGCTGAATTACGAAGGACTGGACGCCAGCCGCGCGTTGGCCTTCTTTGATGATGAAGCGGTAGAGCAGGATGAAGAATCCTTGTTCCTGTGGATGCGCGCGCACCCGTATGACGATTTAGTCGTGCTGGACGTCACCGCCAGTGAACAACTGGCGGATCAGTATCTGGATTTCGCCAGCCACGGTTTTCACGTGATTAGCGCCAATAAACTGGCTGGCGCAAGCACGAGTAATAAGTATCGCCAAATCCACGACGCCTTTGAGAAAACCGGTCGTCACTGGCTGTATAACGCCACTGTCGGTGCCGGATTGCCGATCAATCATACCGTACGGGATCTGATTGACAGCGGAGACACCATTTTGTCGATCAGCGGGATCTTCTCCGGCACGCTGTCGTGGCTGTTCCTGCAATTTGACGGTTCTGTTCCGTTTACCGACCTGGTGGATCAAGCGTGGCAGCAGGGGCTGACTGAGCCGGATCCGCGCGTTGACCTTTCTGGTAAAGATGTGATGCGCAAGCTGGTGATCCTGGCGCGTGAAGCGGGTTACGACATCGAGCCGGACCAGGTTCGCGTGGAGTCACTGGTACCTGCGCACTGTGAAGAAGGCTCTATTGACCATTTCTTTGAAAATGGCGATGAGCTGAATGAGCAGATGGTTCAGCGGCTGGAGGCCGCCCGTGAAATGGGGCTGGTACTGCGCTACGTGGCACGTTTCGATGCCAACGGCAAAGCGCGTGTGGGGGTGGAAGCGGTCCGTCCTGAGCACCCGCTGGCGGCGCTGCTGCCGTGCGATAACGTGTTCGCCATCGAAAGCCGCTGGTACCGCGATAACCCGCTGGTGATCCGTGGGCCGGGGGCGGGTCGTGATGTGACCGCCGGGGCGATTCAGTCGGATATTAATCGTCTGGCGCAGTTGCTGTAGGGTGTGTGTTGCCGGATGGCGCTACGCTTATCCGGCCTACGTAGTAAGGGTAATGCTGTGTAGGCCGGATAAGATGCGCAAGCATCGCCATCCGGCATCTTTACTGTTTCGCAAACACCTCTTTTGCGGCGAACAGCCCGTTCAGCGCAGCGGGAAAGCCTGCGTATACTGCCATCTGTATAATCACTTCAGTAATCTCCTCCTGCGTTAACCCCACGTGCAGTGCGGCGGCAATGTGCACCTTTAGCTGCGGTGTGGCGTTACCTAACGCGCCAGGGGCGGCGTGGAAAACTGGACGCGGCTAGTGTGGCGCTGCCGCTGGAGGCTACTGGACTCACCGTGATCCCGCTCGCCTGTCTGTATTGAAGAGCCGCTGGAGCATGATGTTCTGCTCGCGCGTATTGCACGTGGCGAGGGGGTGAGCCTGTTTCCGGCATCGTTTGCAGCTATCCAGCGGCAGGGAGTGGTTTTTCGTCCGCTATGCGACACGGAATTGTGCATCACTGTCGGACTGATATTACCGCCTGAACAAGAATCTCGCCTGCAATGGCTTCCTTCATTACTCTCGGCGTCCTTCCTTTCTGCACGCTAAAGTGAATTATTTTCATCTTCACTGAGTATTCCTCACCTTTCACGATGATTTTTATGTTGACGTTACGGCGCTTTTCCGTCATTTTTACATCTAGACGTCTAAACGTATAGCAGTTCACAACACAACATATAACGACAAAAGATTGATGAGGTAAGGTATGAGCTTTTTTCACGCCAACCAGCGGGAAGCCCTGAATCAGAGCCTGGCTGAAGTCCAGGGTCAGATTAACGTTTCGTTTGAGTTTTTCCCGCCGCGCACCAGTGAAATGGAGCAAACACTGTGGAACTCAATCGATCGCCTGAGCAGTCTGAAGCCCAAGTTTGTCTCCGTGACCTACGGCGCAAACTCCGGTGAGCGTGACCGCACGCACAGCATCATTAAGGGGATTAAGGATCGCACCGGTCTTGAAGCGGCCCCGCATCTGACCTGTATTGATGCTACTCGCGACGAGCTGCGAATTATCGCTCAGGATTACTGGAACAACGGGATTCGTCATATTGTGGCCCTGCGCGGCGACCTGCCGCCAGGCAGTGGCAAACCGGATATGTACGCCGCCGATCTGGTTGGGTTACTCAAAGAAGTGGCAGACTTTGATATCTCTGTTGCGGCCTATCCGGAAGTCCACCCGGAAGCGAAAAGCGCCCAGGCCGATCTGCTCAACCTGAAGCGTAAGGTCGACGCCGGAGCGAATCGCGCGATCACCCAGTTTTTCTTCGACGTGGAAAGCTATCTGCGTTTTCGTGACCGCTGCGTAACCGCAGGTATCGATGTGGAAATTATCCCGGGTATCCTGCCGGTCTCTAATTTTAAGCAGGCGAAAAAATTCGCTGACATGACCAACGTGCGCATCCCTTCCTGGATGTCGACGATGTTTGACGGTCTGGATGATGACGCGGAAACCCGCAAGCTGGTGGGCGCTAACATTGCCATGGACATGGTGAAGATTTTAAGCCGTGAAGGGGTGAAAGATTTCCATTTCTATACGCTCAATCGCGCCGAGATGAGCTACGCGATATGCCATACGCTGGGCGTCAGGCCTGCTTAATTGTAACATCAGCCCTCTACGGAGGGCTTTTTGTTGATCATTTTGATCTACATCTCTGTAACTAAAAATATAAAAGGATTTAGCTATCGAATCTGTGGGTTTTTTCGACTATATCTTATCTCTGGTGGTGTATATCGTAGCTAGAACACTGTAAAGGGAGCATATAGATGAGCATGTCCGACGATAGCCAAAACGCATCAACTGCCGGTAAGTGTCCTTTCCATCAAGGCGGTCACGATCCCAGCGCGGGAGCAGGAAGAAATAACCGCGACTGGTGGCCGAATCAACTCCGCGTAGACCTTTTGAACCAACACTCCAACCGTTCAAACCCATTGGGTGAAGATTTCAATTACCGCAAAGAATTTAGCAAACTCGACTATTCTGCCCTGAAAGGGGATCTCAGAGCCCTCCTGTCCGAATCTCAACCGTGGTGGCCCGCTGACTGGGGCACGTATGCCGGTTTGTTTATCCGTATGGCATGGCACGGCGCAGGGACCTATCGCTCCATTGATGGACGCGGTGGCGCAGGTCGCGGACAGCAGCGTTTTGCACCACTGAACTCCTGGCCGGACAACGTGAGCCTGGATAAAGCCCGTCGTTTGTTGTGGCCTGTTAAGCAAAAGTATGGTCAGAAAATTTCCTGGGCCGACCTGTTTATCCTCGCGGGTAACGTGGCGCTGGAAAACTCCGGCTTCCGTACCTTTGGCTTTGGTGCCGGTCGTGAAGACGTATGGGAACCGGATCTTGATGTGAACTGGGGTGACGAAAAAGCCTGGTTGACGCACCGCCATCCGGAAGAGCTGGCGAAAGCCCCGCTGGGTGCGACTGAGATGGGACTTATCTACGTGAACCCGGAAGGGCCGGATCACAGCGGCGAACCGCTTTCCGCGGCAGCAGCGATTCGTGCCACCTTCGGCAACATGGGGATGAATGACGAAGAAACCGTGGCGCTGATTGGCGGTGGTCATACGTTGGGTAAAACCCACGGTGCAGGTCCTGCATCGCACGTCGGCCCCGATCCAGAATCGGCACCGATTGAGGCCCAGGGCTTAGGTTGGGCCAGCAGCTACGGTAGCGGTGTGGGCGCAGACAACATCACCTCCGGTCTGGAAGTGGTCTGGACGCAAACGCCGACCCAGTGGAGCAACTATTTCTTCGAGAACCTGTTCAAATACGAATGGGTACAGACCCGCAGCCCGGCCGGTGCTATCCAGTTTGAAGCGGTCGATGCTCCTGAAATTATTCCGGATCCGTTTGATCCGTCGAAAAAACGTAAGCCGACGATGCTGGTTACCGATCTGACGCTGCGTTTTGATCCGGAATTCGAGAAGATCTCCCGTCGTTTCCTCAACGATCCGCAGGCGTTTAACGAAGCCTTTGCCCGCGCATGGTTTAAGCTGACGCACAGGGATATGGGGCCAAAATCACGTTACATTGGACCAGAAGTCCCGCAGGAAGATCTGATTTGGCAGGATCCGCTGCCGCACGCGTTCTTCAACCCAAGCGAAGAAGATATCCTTAACCTGAAGGCGACCATTGCGGCTTCCGGGCTTTCCGTGGGCGAGTTGGTGTCGGTGGCATGGGCTTCTGCGTCAACGTTCCGCGGGGGCGATAAACGCGGCGGGGCTAACGGGGCGCGTCTGGCGCTGAATCCGCAACGCGGCTGGGATGTGAATGCGACGGCAGCCCGTGTTCTGCCGGTGCTGGAAGGTATTTATAAATCGGCGCATACCGCCTCGTTGGCCGATATCATCGTGCTGGCAGGCGTCGTTGGTGTAGAGAAGGCGGCAAGCGCGGCAGGTGTCAGCATCAATGTACCTTTTGCGCCGGGCCGTGTGGATGCGCGTCAGGATCAGACTGATATTGAGATGTTTGAACTGCTCAAGCCGATTGCCGATGGTTTCCGTAATTATCGTTCCCGTCCTGAGGTTTCGACCACCGAGTCGCTGCTGATCGATAAAGCGCAGCAACTGACGTTAACCCCGCCGGAAATGACCGTGCTGGTGGGCGGTATGCGTGTGCTGGGAACAAACTTCGATGGTAGCCAGCATGGCGTCTTTACCGATCGCCCAGGCGTGCTCAGCACTGACTTCTTTGTCAATCTGCTGGATATGCGTCATGAGTGGAAGGCGGTTGATGCGTCACAGGAGCTGTTTGAAGGTCGCGACCGTCTGAGCGGCGAAGTGAAGTACACGGCAACCCGCGCTGACCTGGTGTTTGGCTCTAACTCGGTCCTGCGTGCAGTGGCTGAAGTGTATGCCTGCAGCGATGCCCACGAGAAGTTTGTGAAAGACTTTGTCGCGGCATGGGTGAAAGTGATGAATCTGGACCGTTTCGACCTGCTGTAAAGCAAGAGGCCGGATGGCATACAGAAAATCCCCGCAATTGCGGGGATTTTTATTGGCCGTTAGGCATGGCCGGATAAGGCGAAGCCGCCATCCGGTCAAACCGTGCTTATTCCCACTCTTGCAGGAATCGCTGACCGTACTGATCTGCCACCAACAGCGCGGCGTAAACCTGATCAGGCGTGGCTCCGCCAGGCATGTTGTGAATGGTTTCGCCTTCGGCACAGGCTGCTTCGGCCACGATGCGCATTTTGACCGGAATATCCTGCTTGATATCCAGTTGGGCAAGGGTGATTGGCAGACCAACGGAGTGGCACAGTGCCGCCACGGTTTCAATTTCTTCTACCGGCGCATTTTCCAGTACTAACTGCGTTAACGTACCGAATGCCACTTTTTCACCGTGATAATAGTGATGTGCATCCGGGATGGCCGTCAGGCCGTTGTGAATAGCATGTGCTGCGGCCAGCCCACCGCTTTCAAAACCGACGCCGCTCAGGTAGGTGTTGGCTTCAATCACGCGCTCCAGTGCTGGGGTCACCACGTGCTGCTCGGCGGCCAGCATCGCTTTTTCGCCTTCTTCGATCAGCGTGTTGTAGCACAGCTCGGCTAGCGCCAGTGCCGCCTGAGTACACTGACCACCGGCCATGGTGGTGGCGCCGCTGCGTGAACAGGCGCGGGCTTCAAACCAGGTTGCCAGCGCATCGCCAATGCCGGCGGCAAGTAAACGAGCCGGTGCCCCCGCGACAATTTTGGTATCCACAATGACCCGGTCCGGGTTGTTCGGCAGCAGCAGATAGCGATCGAACTCACCTGCATCGGTGTAAATTACCGACAGCGCGCTGCAGGGGGCATCGGTTGAGGCAATGGTCGGTGCAATGGCAACCGGCACGCCCATAAAGTGGGCCAGTGCTTTGGCGGTATCCAGCGTTTTACCGCCACCAATGCCTAATACCGCGCCACACTGCGCTTGTTCCGCGACGCCGCGCAGGCGATCGATTTCGTTTTGTGAACATTCGCCGCCAAACGGGGCGATTTCCAGCGCCAGACCGGCATCCTGGAAGCTTTTTTCCAGGGCGGGTTGGGCAAAGCCTAAGACAAATTTGTCTCCAACAACCAGCCAGCGTTCCGCCAGCGGTTTGAGGTAACTGCCAAGACGAGTAATAACATCGGCACCCTGGATGTATTTACCCGGTGATTGAATAATGCGATCCATACGTTATCTCCTTAAAGAGTGATCCGACCAAATGCGTTGTTCCAGTCCTGCTCAAACTTCTCTATTGCAGACTCTACCGCAGGGGTATTGAGCATTTGTTGCGCTACATCTAATGGCAGGGTGATTGCTTCACATCCTGCCAGTAAGCAATCCAGCGCCTGGCGTGGCGTTTTAAAGCTGGCTGCCAGCACCATGCTGTTTGGCGCATGCAGCTCCAGCAATGTTTGCAGTTCCTGTACCGTGCGGATACCGTCTCCGCCCTGGGCGTCAACACGGTTCACATAAGGGGCGACATATTTTGCTCCCGCCAGCGCGGCCAGCAGTCCTTGCGCTGCGCTGTACACGGCGGTGCCTAAGGTGGTAATACCTTCTTTTTTCAGCTGCTTGATGGCCGCAAGACCTTCGGCGGTGACCGGGATTTTAACGACGATACCTGGTACGGCGAAGCTCAGGCGCTTAGCTTCTTCCACCATCCCCTGCGCATCACGGCTCATGGTCTGCGCGAACAGAATGCCGTCTTTGCCTATTGCCTTTTGCAGACGCGGCAGTACCTCCCAGATGGACTCTTTACTTGCCGCCACGATGCTTGGGTTGGTAGTGACGCCAGCAATCGGGAAGATGCGTGCCAGACGTTCAACTTCCGCCACGTTGGCGGTATCCAGGTACAGTTCCATACAAAACACCCTCTTAATATTCGGTTAGCCGCCCGTTGCCGGAATGCTGTTCTGCGTACAGGATAAGAGCGTTTTACAGTCGTGCGCTATCTGACAAATCTGCCAAAAACTGGATAAATGTAATGTATCTGTCAAAGTGAGAGATACATCACATGTTAATTAGCTATGGGTTTATTCTGGGGTATAGAGAGTTTTGAGGGTTCTTGAATATTACAAAAATCCAGTAAATGATGGATTTGTGCTCAGTCTGTGTCGCTACGCAACGGCTTCACTGCCAATGTGCCTCTTTTTCCGTTAACTGGCTGTGATATTGCCGACGATACTCTGACGGAGAACGCTCTGTATTCTTACGAAACAGGCGACAGAAGTAGTTACTGTCGACAAATCCACAGGAGTGTGCCACTTCTTTCACCTTCAGGTCGTAACCCTTCAGCAGCGCCTTAGCGTGTTCCAGTCGCGTATGGTTCAGATACTCGTTAAAACCAATCGCCCCGGTTTTCTGAAACAGGTGTGAGAGGTAATTCGGTGAAATGTAGAATGCCTGGGCGACGGATTCGCGGGTCAGCGGCGAGGCGTAGCGTTCGTCGATATAGTCGCGAATAGCGTCGAAAAGCGCCTGACTACGCGACGCGGTCTGGATCTGGCTGCCCAGCAGATCGCGACAGTGGCTTAACAGACTGGCGACGATCAGCCTGGCCGTTTGTTGCTCCTGTGGCTGCATCTGCATCTCATGTAGCGTTTGCAGCAGGAAGGAGCCAATACGCGGTCCGCGCCGCGCAACGTGTTGTTTGGCGAGGTTTTGACATTGTTTTCCATCCCACTGAACGATGCTGAAACCTAACTGCTGTTTGCCGAACAGGATGCTGAGCGTGGTGACCGGCGTGTGCCACTGCGGGAGATTCCAGCCACCTGCCGGGACGTACAGCACATCACCAGAGGTAAGTTTGTTTCCGATGCTGACATCAGCAAACTCGCCTTCCAGTACAATTTCCAGACGGGGAAAATCAACCTGATAGGCTAATTCCGGCATTGAACCGTTGGTGCTGGCGAAACACACCTGCCGCAGCGGGAGGGGACCGTTAATCAGGCGGGAGAGAAGGTGGCTGACGTCGTGATACATGTGAATCCCTTGCTGGCAACTGACAGGGCCACAGTAACGTTGAAAGCAACCGCCCTCAAGTGATTATTGCCGGATGGCGGCTAATGCCTTATCCGGCCTACAAGTCATTGCGAGCTGTAGGTCGGATAAGCGTAGCGCATCCGGCAGCCTGTTATTGATTACCGATTTGATCGCCGTAAGGCAGAGTATCGTAATCAATCAGGGCGTTTTTCTTGTACGGATTACCAATCCAGCGGGTTGTCTCTTTGAACTGCGGGTTGGTAATGGCACGTGTCGGGTCGAATCCATCGTAGGTAAAGCCCGCTAAATCAGACCAGGTATGAATAAGTTCAGAGCTGCTGTACTTACGATCGACATCTTGTGAGAAGTCACGCGGGTGTGCAGCCTGCCATTTTTCAGACGTCCATAGCAGGAACGGCACCGTGTACATATGACGCGTTGGGTTGTCTTCATTACGCCCCTGCGTTTTATGCGGCGGCGTGTCATACACCTCTTCGCCATGGTCGGAGAAGTAGAGCAGGAAGCCGTTCGGATCGGTGGCTTTGTAGTCGTTAATCAGGCTGGCAATGATGTGGTCGTTATACACATTAGCGCTGTCGTAATCGTTATAGGCTTCCAGCTCATCGTTGCTCAGGCCTGCAGGAACGTGGTCGATATTGTTGTCGAATTTCCCCTGACCATCCGGATAGCGGAATTTGTACTTAATATGTGTTCCCAGCAGATGAACGATGATGAATTTTTTCGGCGCCGGATCGGCCAGCACTTCTTTAAACGGTGCCAGCACGTTGCTGTCATATTCGCGCGCACTTTGCGTTCGCTGCTGGTTCATATAGAACTGCTTATCTGTCTGCTTGGAAAATACGGCCAGCATAGTGTTACGCGCGGTCATGGTTTGCTGGTTAGTGATCCAGAAGGTCTTATACCCCGCCTGCTTCATCATGTTCATCAGCGACGGCTGCGTCAGATATAAATCCGGGTTCTTCTCGTTAGCAAAGGTCAGCGCCTGCTGCAGGATTTCAATAGTGTAAGGACGAGAGGTCACAACATTATTGAATACGGTCAGGTTAGGATCGGATTTGTGCAGCGCGTCCAGTTCCGGCGTGGTTTTACGCGGATAGCCGTACAGGCTCATGCGCCCACGCTGAGTTGACTCACCAATCACCAGCACCAGCGTGCGCGGAGCATCGCCAGAGTTGTCTTTAAAGTGCGCCAGTGGCGGTAGCGCATTGTTCTCATTCAGCAGACTGTTCAATGAGGTTAGTTGTTGACGATACTGATAATAGCCAGAAATAAACTGCCACGGTGCGGCGGGCTCCATACGAGCAGCAAGACCGTTCAGCGTTTGCTCGAAAGGTTTATGCTTAATAAATGTATTGACGGTCATCGGGTGCAGAATCAAGCCGTATAACAGCGCAAACGACACCAGATAACGCCAGGGGGAGGGAATATGAACCGGGCGCAGGCGCGTCCACAGCAGAATCGCCACGGCGGTATAGGCCAGCGCGATGAAGACAATTTTAAGGCTGAAATACTGACTTAAGTATTCGCTGGCTTCGTTGGCATTAGTCTCAAACATCACGTACAGCACGCTCTGTGAGAACTCCTGCCCGTAAATGACGTAATAACTCAGTGCGGCGAGCGACGCGGCCCACAGCACGACGCCAATGACGGCGGCAATAATACGGATACGATTAGGGAATAAGAATATCGGGATCAACCATAGCGAACTAAATAATAATGAGTCACGTAATCCGGTCGATCCGCTATAACCGCTAAAATAAATAATGGCCTGCAGTAATGAAGAAAAAAACCAAAAATAGAGAAGTGCCCAACCTAGGGCTTTCCAGCTAAACGGGGGTTTAGTCTGGAGTTGTAAGGATTGCATAGTGTGAGCCTGTCATTAATCGTGTCGCCAAGAGTAGCGGCTAAATCTTAAGGAGATCTGAAGCGTCGCGACGTTAAGATCGCGTTTCGTTGATGATTCATTCATAAAATAAATGAATCAAGGCAAGAATATATTTGAAATGAAACGGTTATGACAAGCGTTTTTGAGGTCACCCCCGCGCAATTGTACGAGGGTGACAGGGGGGGGCTTACTTAACCGGTATTACGCATACCCGCTGCGACACCGGCGATGGTGACCATCAGCGCTTGTTCAACGCGCGGATCGGGGGCTTCACCTTGTTCTTCTGCCAGACGCGAACGGTGTAACAGTTCAGCCTGTAGCACGTTCAACGGATCGGTATAAATATTTCTTAACTGAATTGACTCGGCAATCCACGGCAGGTCGGCCATCAAATGTGAGTCGTTGGCGATTGCCAGTACCACGTTGATGTCGGCTTCCAGACGGTGGCGCAGTTCTTCACCTAACGGCCACAGCTCTTTTTTGACCAGACGCTGATCGTAGTATTCTGCCAGCCACAGGTCCGCTTTCGAGAACACCATTTCCAGCATGCCAAGGCGCGTGGAGAAGAATGGCCAGTCGCGGCACATCGCTTCAAGTTCGCTCTGTTTACCGTCTTCAACCACTTTTTGCAGTGCGGTACCTGCGCCCAGCCAGGCCGGGAGCATCAGGCGGTTTTGTGTCCAGGCGAAGATCCATGGAATGGCACGCAAAGACTCTACCCCACCGGTCGGACGGCGCTTAGCTGGACGTGAGCCGAGCGGTAATTTACCCAGTTCCTGCTCGGGAGTTGCTGAGCGGAAGTAAGGTACAAAGTCTTTGTTCTCACGCACGTAGCCACGGTACAGCTTGCAGGAGATATCTGACAGCTCATCCATAATATGGCACCAGCTGTCTTTCGGTTCCGGCGGTGGTAGCAGGTTGGCTTCCAGGATCGCGGCGGTGTACAGAGACAGGCTGCTGATGGTCACTTCCGGCAGACCGTATTTGAAGCGGATCATCTCACCCTGCTCAGTGACGCGCAGTCCGCCTTTCAGGCTGCCAGGTGGTTGTGAGAGCAGTGCCGCATGGGCCGGAGCGCCGCCGCGGCCGATTGAACCCCCCCGGCCGTGGAACAACGTCAGTTCAATGCCGGCTTTTTCGCAGGTTTTGATCAACGCATCTTGCGCCTGATATTGCGCCCAGGACGCCGCCATCACGCCTGCGTCTTTTGCGGAATCAGAGTAGCCAATCATGACCATCTGCTTGCCCTGAATCAGACCGCGGTACCAGTCGATATTCAACAACTGAGTCATTACATCGTCAGCATTGTTGAGGTCGTCCAGCGTTTCAAACAGCGGCGCTACCGGCATGGTAAAACCAATGCCAGCTTCTTTCAGCAGCAGGTGAACGGCCAGCACATCCGACGGTGTTTTTGCCATCGAGATCACGTAGGCAGCAATAGAACCATGAGGTGCTTCGGCAATCACCCGACAGGTATCGAGGACTTCGCGGGTATCGTTACTCGGTTCCCAGCTGCGCGGCAGCAGTGGACGTTTGGAGTTCAGTTCTCGGATCAGGAAGGCCTGTTTGTCTGCTTCTGACCAGCTTTCGTAGTCGCCAATGCCCAGGTAACGGGTCAGTTCGCCCAGCGCTTCGGTATGACGGGTGCTTTCCTGACGAATATCGATACGCACCAGCGGGACGCCAAAACATTTCACTCGGCGCAAGGTATCGAGCAGTTCGCCATTGGCGATGATGCCCATACCGCAGGCTTGCAGTGATTGATAACACGCGTACAGCGGTTCCCATAGCTGCTCGTTTTGTGTCAGCAGACCTGCAGGTTTCGGCAATTTTTCGCCTTTCAGACGCGCTTCCAGCCAGGCCTGGGTCGTCATCAGACGCGAACGGAGCATTTTCATCAGATGGCGATAAGGTTCTGCCGCGCCTTCTTCACCCACCAGCGCTAATAGCTCAGGCGTGGCTTCGACCATCGACAGTTCAGAAACCAGAAACTGGATGTCTTTCAGGAACAGATCGGTCGCTTTCCAGCGGCTGAGCAGCAGCACGTGGCGGGTGATATCTGCCGTTACGTTCGGGTTACCGTCACGGTCACCGCCCATCCACGAGGTGAATCGGACCGGGACAAAATCGACGGGCAGCTTGTAGTTCAGATGCGCTTCCAGCTGTTCATTCAGTTCACGCAGATAGTTCGGTACACCTTCCCACAGGCTATTTTCAACCACGGCGAAGCCCCATTTGGCTTCATCAACCGGGCTGGGACGCAGTTTACGGATTTCATCCGTGTGCCATGATTGGGCGATTAGCTGGCGCAGGCGACGCATCAACTGGTGGCGTTCGTAATCGACGATGTCTTTGTTATCAAGCTGCTTGAGGCATGCGTTAACCTCACCCATTTTATGAATCAACGTACGTCGGGTGATTTCGGTTGGGTGTGCGGTCAGGACCAGCTCCAGAGAGAGCGATTCCACGGCTTTTTTGATTGTCGCTTCATCGAGGTTAGGCTGGTCTTTCAGTTTACGCAGGGTACGGGCAATCACTTCCGGGTTGCTGGCAGCTTCGCCTTTTGGCGAAATGCTGTGGTACTGTTCGGCGGTATTGGCCAGGTTCAGGAACTGACTAAACGCACGGGCAACTGGCAGCAGCTCGTCGTTAGACAGATTCTGCAGCGTAGTGAGCAGTTCCTGACGGTTCGCTTCATTGCCAGCGCGGGATGATTTAGACAGCTTACGGATTGTTTCTACGCGATCGAGAATGTTCTCTCCCAGCGCATCCTTGATGGTTTCTCCCAGCACTTTGCCGAGCATACTGACATTACTACGCAACGCGGAATATTGTTCGTTCATATGATCCCAGACACCCCATCTGTTTTGAATATGTCCTGTATCTTTCGCGTCCCAGCGGCAATGGCTGCAACGCGAAATCTTTCGGACTTAACTTTTTAGTCGTCTTTTATAAAGCCACGTAAAACACCTGACGTCAATTGCTGCGAAATCGGTTCAGCAAACGAAAAAATGGCGGGAATTTACGTTATTTAATTCACATCGCGTCAAATAAGCGTTGCTTATGCAAATGTTAAAAGAATCGCCTTGCTTACCACTAAAGGATTAGCAAGGCGACGTTCGGTTAATGCCAGCAAAAATGATGCACAACCTGGGTAATTAATTCGCGGGTTGGCTTAATGAAGCGTGTTTCCAGATATTCATCTGGTTGATGTGCCTGATTAATGGAACCTGGTCCCAGTACTAGCGTCGGGCACAGCGTCTGGATAAACGGTGCTTCTGTGCAGTAGTTCACCACATCGGTTTTCTCGCCGAGCAGTTTTTCCACCACCTCGACCAGTTGGTGATCCGGCGGGCATTCGTAACCTGGGATCGGCGGGTGCAGCTCGGAAACCGTCAGTCGGCCAGGCCAGCGTTCGCTCACCGGGGCCAGCGCGTCCGTCAGTAAGCCATTCAGGTCGCTTAACGTCATTCCCGGCAACGGGCGGATATCCATGTGCAGTTCGCAGCAGGCGCAAATACGGTTGGAGGCATCGCCACCATGCATGCTGCCGAGGTTCAGCGTCGGGTAAGGCACGGTGAATGAATCGTGGTGATAGCGTGCTTTCAGCGAGTCGCGCAACTGCATAATATGGCCGATGGCATCGTGCATCAGTTCAATGGCGTTCACGCCGCGCGCTGGATCGCTGGAATGGCCAGACTGGCCGAGTACGCGTACCGCCGTGGAAATATGGCCTTTGTGTGCGCGAATTGGCTGCAGGGATGTTGGCTCACCGATGATCGCGCAATCCGGGCGAATCGCCGTATTTTCAGAGAAGTAGCGTGCGCCCGCCATACTGGTCTCTTCATCGGCGGTGGCCAGGATGTAGAGCGGCTTTTTCAGCTGTTTCACATCGACATCACGCAGTGCATCGAGAATAAACGCGAAGAAACCTTTCATATCCGCCGTACCCAGTCCGTAGAGCTTGTTGTCATGTTCGGTCAGGGTGAACGGATCGCGCGTCCAACGTCCGTCGTCAAACGGTACGGTGTCGGTATGACCGGCGAGCAGCAGGCCGCCTGCACCGGTGCCTGTACTTGCCAGCATATTGAATTTATTACGGGTGCCGGGAACCGGTTGTACCTCAACGCTGAAGCCTAAATCTTTGAACCAATCCGCCAGCAGAGTGATTAAACCTGCATTACTTTGATCGAGCGCTTCTTCGGTGGCGCTGATCGATGGTGTGGCAATCAGAGCGCGGTAAATCTCGATAAATGGCGGTAAATTGTTTTTCATTGTTGACACACCTCGGGTCATGATAGTATCAATATTCATGCAGTATTTGTGAATAAAAATACAATAATGTTGAGCGAAATAAAACCCACCAAGTGAAAGGTGAGGTGATAAAGGCTTATACCTGGCAACCGAATATAAGAAGGTGAACAGCCCCGATGTTGAATACGCTGATTGTGGGCGCCAGTGGCTATGCTGGTGCAGAGCTTGTGACCTATGTAAATCGCCATCCTGATATGAACATAACCGCTTTGACTGTCTCAGCGCAAAGCAATGATGCAGGAAAATTAATCTCTGATTTACATCCGCAGTTAAAGGGCATTGTTGATTTGCCGTTGCAACCCATGTCGGATATCCGCGAGTTTAGCGCAGGGGTAGACGTTGTGTTTCTGGCGACGGCCCATGAGGTTAGTCATGACCTGGCGCCACAGTTTCTGGAAGCGGGCTGCGTGGTGTTTGACCTCTCTGGTGCATTCCGTGTTAACGACGGCGCCTTCTATGAAAAGTATTATGGCTTTACTCATCAGCATCCTGAGCTGCTGGAGCAAGCGGTCTACGGGCTGGCGGAGTGGAGTGCAAGCAAACTAAAAGACGCGAATCTGATTGCTGTACCGGGTTGCTATCCCACGGCGGCGCAGTTGTCGCTTAAGCCTCTGATTGATGCCAATCTGCTTGATCTCAGCCAGTGGCCGGTAATTAACGCCACCAGTGGTGTGAGTGGAGCAGGACGTAAAGCTGCCATCTCGAACAGCTTCTGTGAAGTGAGTCTGCAACCGTATGGTGTATTTACCCACCGCCATCAGCCGGAGATCGCCACACATTTGGGGGTGGACGTGATTTTCACTCCGCATCTGGGAAACTTCCCGCGCGGCATTTTGGAAACCATCACCTGTCGTTTGAAGCCGGGCGTGACCCATGCGCAGGTGGCGCAAGCACTGCAGCAGGCCTATGGTGATAAACCGCTGGTTCGTCTGTATGACAACGGTGTCCCGGCCCTGAAAAATGTGGTGGGTTTACCGTTCTGCGATATCGGTTTTGCCGTTCAGGGCGAGCACCTGATTGTGGTGGCAACCGAAGACAATTTATTGAAAGGCGCTGCCGCACAGGCGATGCAGTGCGCAAATATCCGTTTCGGCTTTGCTGAAACGCAGTCTCTTCTTTAAGGGTGCAATGATGAATCCATTAATTATCAAGCTGGGCGGCGTTTTACTGGATAGCGAAGAGGCGCTGGAGCGTTTGTTTACCGCTCTGGTCAATTATCGCGAGTCGCACCAGCGTCCGCTGGTCATTGTGCACGGTGGCGGCTGCGTGGTTGACGAGCTGATGAAAGGGCTCAACTTGCCGGTGACAAAGAAAAATGGTCTGCGCGTGACGCCAGCCGACCAGATCGACATCATTACCGGTGCCCTAGCCGGAACGGCGAATAAAACGCTGCTGGCGTGGGCGAAGAAACACCATATTGACGCTGTTGGTCTGTACCTTGGCGATGGTGACAGCGTAAAAGTGACCCAGCTCGATGTAGCGTTAGGTCATGTTGGACTGGCACAGCCTGGTTCTCCTAAGCTGATTAACACGCTACTGGAAAACGGTTTTCTACCGGTCGTCAGCTCGATAGGCGTCACGGAAGAAGGGCAACTGATGAACGTCAATGCCGATCAGGCTGCGACGGCGCTGGCGGCAACGCTGGGTGCGGATCTGATCCTGTTGTCTGACGTCAGCGGTATTCTGGATGGTAAAGGCCAGCGGATTGCCGAAATGACCGCAGCCAAAGCAGAACAGCTGATTGAGCAGGGTATTATCACCGATGGCATGATTGTGAAGGTGAACGCGGCGCTGGACGCGGCACGTACGCTGGGACGTCCAGTGGATATCGCTTCCTGGCGTCATGCCGAACAACTCCCGGCGCTGTTTAACGGCACGCCGATCGGTACGCGTATTCTGGCTTAACTATTACTGTGCCGGATGGCAGCGTCGCCTTATCCGGCCTGCATGGGTTTTGTAGGCCCGGTAAGCGTAGCGCCACCGGGAAAAATATCATATTAAGGAAATTCGTTATGGCACTTTGGGGTGGGCGTTTTACACAGGCAGCAGATCAGCGGTTCAAACAGTTCAACGACTCTTTGCGCTTCGACTACCGCTTGGCCGAGCAGGATATCGTCGGCTCTGTGGCCTGGTCCAAAGCGCTGGTCACGGTCGGTGTGTTGACTGCTGATGAACAATGTCAATTGGAAGAGGCGTTGAATACTCTGCTGGAAGAAGTACGCCTCGACCCGCAACAGATCCTGCAAAGCGATGCGGAAGATATTCACAGTTGGGTAGAAGGCAAGCTCATCGATAAAGTCGGGCCGTTGGGTAAAAAACTGCATACCGGGCGTAGCCGTAATGACCAGGTAGCAACCGATCTTAAACTGTGGTGCAAAGACACGGTGCTTGAATTGTTGTCTGCTAACCGTCAGTTGCAAAGCGCGCTGGTGGTGACAGCAGAGAATAATCAGGATGCCGTCATGCCGGGTTATACCCACCTGCAGCGTGCCCAGCCGGTGACGTTTGCTCATTGGTGTCTGGCCTATGTTGAAATGCTGGCGCGTGATGAGAGCCGTCTGCAGGATACACTCAAGCGTCTGGATGTCAGCCCGTTAGGCTGCGGTGCACTGGCGGGTACTGCCTATGAAATCGATCGCGAGCAATTGGCTGGCTGGCTGGGTTTCGCCTCGGCGACCCGCAATAGTCTGGATAGCGTATCCGATCGTGACCATGTTCTGGAGCTCCTCTCAGATGCCTCTATCGGTATGGTTCACCTGTCACGCTTTGCTGAAGATCTGATTTTCTTTAATACCGGGGAAGCTGGTTTTGTGGAACTGTCCGATCGCGTAACCTCCGGTTCATCATTAATGCCGCAGAAGAAAAATCCGGACGCATTAGAGCTGATTCGTGGCAAATGTGGCCGCGTGCAAGGTGCGTTGACTGGCATGATGATGACGCTGAAAGGACTGCCGCTGGCGTATAACAAGGATATGCAGGAAGACAAAGAAGGGCTGTTCGATGCACTCGATACCTGGCTGGACTGCCTGCATATGGCGGCGCTGGTGCTGGACGGTATTCAGGTAAAACGCCCACGTTGCCAGGAAGCCGCGCAGCAGGGCTATGCCAACGCTACGGAGCTGGCCGATTATCTAGTGGCGAGAGGCGTCCCGTTCCGTGAAGCACACCATATCGTGGGTGAAACGGTAGTTGAGGCGATTCGTCAGGGCAAACCGCTGGAAGCACTGTCACTGGCTGATTTGCAAAAATTCAGCGCCGTGATTGGCGATGACGTGTACCCGATCCTCTCGCTACAGTCGTGCCTCGATAAGCGTGTGGCGAAAGGGGGCGTTTCACCGCAGCAGGTAGCGCAGGCGATCGACTACGCGAAGGCGCGCCTGGCGTAACGTGTGTTTTGCCCGATGGCGGTAAACGCCCTCGCGTCACCATCCGGCAAATGGTTATCTGAGCCTGGCATCAAGCCGGGCTTTTTTATGCAAAAAAAAGCGGACCAGAGGTCCGCAAACGTTCACGTTGGCTTTAGTTATTTCGAGTATGAGAACGGACAGTAGCTTCAAGGGTTAAAGGGGTACCGTTCCGTTTCTGTGGTGCATTATTAAACAGAATGCTTGATAGGGATAATCGTTCGTTGCTATGCTACCTATCGCTACGAACTATCGTGGCAATGGAGGATGAATAATGAATATTCGTGATCTTGAATACCTGGTAGCACTTGCCGAACACCGTCACTTCCGACGAGCGGCAGACTCCTGTCACGTCAGCCAGCCAACGCTGAGTGGGCAAATCCGCAAACTCGAAGATGAGCTTGGCGTTATGCTGCTGGAGCGGACGAGTCGTAAAGTGCTGTTCACTCAAGCGGGTTTACTGCTGGTGGATCAGGCGCGCACCGTGTTGCGCGAGGTCAAAGTGCTCAAGGAGATGGCAAGCCAACAGGGTGAGACAATGTCTGGCCCGCTACATATTGGTTTGATCCCAACGGTAGGACCTTACCTGCTGCCGCATATTATTCCTATGTTGCACCAGACCTTCCCGAAACTGGAAATGTACCTGCATGAGGCGCAAACGCATCAGCTGCTGGCGCAACTGGACAGCGGTAAACTCGACTGTGTGATTTTGGCGCTGGTGAAAGAGAGTGAAGCGTTTATCGAGGTACCGCTGTTTGATGAGCCGATGATGCTGGCGATCTATGAAGATCACCCATGGGCAAATCGCGACCGCGTACCGATGTCCGATCTGGCAGGTGAAAAACTGTTGATGCTCGAAGATGGTCACTGTTTGCGTGACCAGGCGATGGGCTTTTGTTTTGAAGCCGGTGCTGATGAAGACACCCATTTCCGGGCAACCAGTCTGGAAACGTTGCGTAACATGGTGGCAGCAGGCAGCGGGATTACTTTACTGCCCGCGCTGGCTGTCCCACCGGAGCGTAAGCGTGATGGTGTGGTCTATGTGCCGTGCATTAAACCAGAACCGCGTCGTACCATTGGTCTGGTGTACCGTCCGGGTTCGCCGCTGCGCAGCCGTTATGAACAGCTGGCAGAGGCCATCCGTGGTGCAATGGATGGCCATTTCGACAACACGTTAAAACAGGCGGTTTAAGCCGTTCAGTGCAGCTACCCGATAGGCTTCCGCCATGGTTGGGTAGTTAAAGGTGGTGTTAACGAAGTACTCGATGGTGTTACCACCACCTTTTTGCTCCATTATTGCCTGACCGATATGAATAATTTCGGCAGCGCGTTCGCCAAAGCAGTGGATCCCTAAAATCTCTTTGGTCTCCCGATGGAACAGAATCTTCAATGTTCCGACACTCATCCCGACGATTTGTGCGCGTGCCAGATGTTTAAACTGGGCGCGGCCAACCTCGTAAGGGACTTTCATTGACGTCAGTTGCTGTTCAGTTTTACCGACGGAGCTGATTTCGGGAATGGTGTAAATGCCTGTCGGAATATCTTCGATCAAGTGCGCGGTGGCCTCACCCTTGACCAGCGCCTGGGCGGCGATACGGCCTTGATCGTAGGCTGCGGAAGCAAGGCTCGGATAACCGATCACATCCCCTACGGCATACACATGCGGCAGCGCCGTCTGGTACATGCTGTTCACTTTTAGCTGGCCGCGGCTGTCCGTCTTCAGGCCAATATTCTCCAGCGCTAATGAATCGGTGTTACCGGTACGACCGTTGGCGTACAGCAGGCAGTCGGCTTTTAGTTTCTTTCCGGATTTCAGGTGCATGATGACGCCATCATCGCAGCCTTCAATTTTCTCGTATTCTTCGTTATGGCGAATCACCACGCCGCTGTTCCAGAAGTGATAAGACAGCGAGTCGGACATCTCCTGATCAAGAAACGCCAGCAGACGGTCACGGGTATTGATCAAATCAACTTTGACGTCCATTCCCCGGAAGATCGACGCATATTCACAGCCAATGACGCCCGCGCCATAGATCAGAACGTGGCGAGGTTCATGGTGCAGGCTGAGTATAGAATCACTGTCGTAAACGCGCGGATGAGAAAAATCGACATCATTTGGGTGGTAGGGACGCGAACCGCAGGCAATAACAAATTTATCTGCCGTGAGCGTTTCCACCGTACCGTCATGGCACTCCAGAGCGAGGGTGTGTTCGTCAACAAAACGGGCATTCCCCTGCAAAATTTCACAGTGGTTTCGCTCGTAAAATCCTTGCCGCATACGCGTTTGCTGATTAATGACGTTATCGGCATGGTTAAGAATATCGGCAAAAGAAGAGCGAAGAAGCCGGGAATGGTCGCTGTAGAGTGGGTTCTGATTGAATTCAATGATACGGCTGACGGCGTGGCGGAGTGCTTTAGATGGGATGGTGCCCCAGTGGGTACAACCACCGCCGACGTTATGATAGCGCTCAATAACGGCGACGCGCGCGCCTTGCTTAACCAGACCCATTGCAGCGCCTTCGCCGCCGGGGCCGGAACCTATTACTATTGCATCGTAATCGTAGGAATGTGACATGGTCAGGCTTACCTGTTCTTATACATAAAAGCAACAGAATAGTAACATCGTTGTCGGGATAACCCAATTATCGTTGTGCTTTTTTGCGAAGTCGAAGCACAAACTGCGCGTAAACAATCATTCACAAAGCCATGCCAACCGCCTAATCTCTGGTATAGTGCCAGCAAGGTATAAGGAAGGATTCAGACATCGTGATGGGCGTTAGAGCGCAACAAAAAGAAAAAACCCGGCGTTCGCTGGTTGAGGCCGCATTTAGTCAATTGAGTGCAGAGCGCAGTTTTGCCAGCCTCAGTTTACGTGAAGTTGCTCGTGAAGCGGGCATTGCGCCAACCTCATTTTATCGCCATTTTCGCGATGTGGATGAGCTCGGCCTGACGATGGTGGATGAGAGCGGCCTGATGCTACGCCAGTTGATGCGCCAGGCGCGTCAGCGTATCGCCAAGGGCGGCAGTGTGATCCGCACCTCGGTCTCAACATTTATGGAGTTCATCGGCAACAATCCCAACGCCTTCCGTTTATTATTGCGCGAGCGGTCTGGTACCTCCGCGGCGTTTCGTGCCGCCGTGGCTCGCGAAATTCAGCATTTCATTGCGGAACTTGCGGACTATCTGGAACTCGAAAACCATATGCCTCGTGCGTTTACTGAAGCACAAGCCGAAGCCATGGTGACGATTGTTTTCAGTGCGGGGGCAGAAGCGCTGGATGTTGGCGCCGAACAGCGTCGACAACTGGAAGAGCGGCTGGTATTGCAACTGCGCATGATCGCCAAAGGCGCATTTTACTGGTATCGCCGTGAACAAGAGAAGATGACGCATCACTCCGAGTAACGAGAAGGACGAGCAATGAAACAGTCAGGTCAAGATAAAGGTACGCTGCTGCTGGCGCTGGTTGCTGGCTTATCGATCAATGGTACATTTGCGGCGCTGTTTAGCTCCATTGTGCCATTCTCTGTATTCCCGATTATTTCGCTGGTGCTGACGGTTTACTGCCTGCATCAACGTTACCAGAATCGCACAATGCCTGTGGGGCTGCCGGGTCTGGCTGCGGCCTGTTTTATTCTTGGCGTTCTGTTGTACAGCACCGTGGTGCGCGCGGAATACCCGGATATCGGCTCGAACTTCTTCCCAGCGGTCCTGTCAGTGATTCTGGTGTTCTGGATCGGCTTTAAGGTGCGTAACCGTAAGCAAGAAATTGCGGAATAGTATTTGTAGGCCGGGGGTATCTTTGCTTTCCCGGCCTACAAAAAAATCACTTCGCGGTCAGTAATACTCCGCACTCCATGTGGTGCGTGTACGGGAACTGATCGAACAGCGCCAGACGTGACACATTGTGCGTCTGGCTCAACGTTTCCAGGTTCTTACACAGTGTCTCCGGGTTGCAGGAGATGTACAGAATACGCGGATACGCCTGCACCATCTTCTCTGTTTCGCTGTCCAGGCCGCTGCGCGGTGGATCAACAAAAATGGTTTCACACTGGTAACTCTTCAGGTCGACGCCCTGTAAACGGTTGAACTCGCGCACCCCATTCATCGCCTGAGTAAACTCTTCTGCAGCCATACGAATAATTTGCACGTTATCAATATGGTTAGCCGCAATATTGTACTGCGCGGCAGCCACGGACGGTTTAGCGATTTCAGTGGCCAGTACGCGGTTGAAGTTCTGCGCCAGCGCTAACGAGAAGTTGCCATTGCCACAGTACAATTCAAGCAGGTCGCCCTGCGAATCTTTGGTGACATCAATCGCCCATTCCAGCATCTGAATGTTCATGGCGGCATTCGGCTGCGTGAAGCTGTTCTCAACCTGGCGGTAGATAATCTCTTTACCCGCAACCGGCAAACGTTCATCGATGTAATCTTGATCCAACGCGATTTTGGTTTTGGTCGCCCGGCCAATCAGATGCACATTCAGGTTTTGCGCGCGTAGCGCATCCCGCAGTGCTTCGGCTTCCTGACGCCATTCGTCATCTAACTTTTTATGGTACAGCATGGATACCACCGCCTGATTGCTCATGGTGGTGAGGTAATCAATCTGGAACAATTTATGACGCAGGATGTGATTGTGACGAACGCCGTCAATCATGGCTGTCATCAGCGTGTTGATGAGTTCGCTGGCTGCCGGAAAGCTGTCGACGCGAATACGGCTTTTGGTCTGGCTTTCAAACATGATGTGATACAGGTCGTCACCGTCATGCCACAGGCGGAATTCAGCGCGCATGCGGTAATGACTGACCGGCGAGCGAAACACTTCCGGAGCCTGATCAGTAAATGGCGTCATTAAGCTCTGTAAACGAGCCACTTTATCGGCTAGCTGCGCGTCATACTGTTCTGTCGGGAGGTGTTCGGGGGTCATGATGCGTCCTGAAAAATAAAAGTACGCGGGGATTGTAGGGATTGCTCAGTAGATGTCCAGTTATTGATGATTTCTAATATTGTGATACGCAGTCTGGACAGTCGGTAATAACAAACTGTAGCATCCGCGTTCCGGTCCTGTGAGTTAAAAGGGAATCCAGTGTAAATCTGGAGCTGACGCGCAGCGGTAAGGAAAGGTGAAATGAGAGCGTAAGCAGACACTGCCTTTGGGTGGGAAGTCTTCATTTCTTTTTATTCGCTATATTGAATAACCTTCCAAGCCCGAAGACCTGCCGGCTAACGTCGCATCTGGTTTTCATCATCGCGTACTATCGGTGGGACCTGCGGCATCCTTCTTATATTGTGGATGCTTTACAATGATCAAAAAATCATTGCTGCTGACGGCACTTTCCGTCGCGGCATTTTCTGGTTGGGCGCAGGATGCTAGCCCGGATACTCTCGTCGTTACGGCTAACCGTTTTCAGCAACCCCTTAGTGCAGTGCTTGCTCCCATCACCGTTGTTACGCGCCAGGAAATCGATCGCTGGCAATCTACCTCTGTGAATGACGTTCTTCGCCGCCTGCCGGGTGTCGATATCGCGCAATACGGTGGTATGGGACAAAATTCGTCTATTTCTATTCGTGGGACCAACGCCAGTCATGTACTGGTGCTGATTGACGGCGTGCGCCTGAATTTAGCTGGGGTGAGTGGTGCCGCCGATCTCAGCCAGTTCCCGGTATCACTGGTGCAACGTATTGAATACATTCGTGGGCCGCGTTCCGCTGTTTATGGTTCTGATGCGATCGGCGGTGTGGTGAATATCATTACCACGCGAGAAAAACCGGGGACGGAATTGACCGCCGGTGTGGGCAGTAATGGTTATCAGAATTACGACATCTCGACGCAGCAACAGCTCGGTGAGAATACGCGCGTGACGCTGATGGGGGATTATGCCTATACCAAAGGTTTTGACGTTGTCGCCTACGGTAGCACTGGTGAGCAAGCGCAGCCCGATAAAGATGGTTTTTTAAGTAAGACGCTGTACGGCGCACTGGAACATAACTTCTCCGACACCTGGAGCGGGTTTGTGCGCGGCTATGGCTATGATAACCGCACCAATTATGATTCTTACTACTATCCAGGCACGCCGTTAGTCGATACCCGTAAGCTCTATAGCCAAAGCTGGGATGCCGGACTGCGCTTTAATGGCGAGCAAATCCAATCACAACTGGTTTCCAGCTACAGCCATAGCAAAGACTACAACTATGACCCGGACTATGGTCGCTACGACTCCTCGGCAACCCTGGATGAGATGAAGCAATATAACGTGCAGTGGTCAAACAGTATCGTGGTTGGCCATGGCAATGTGGGCGCTGGCGTCGACTGGCAAAAGCAAACCACAGAGCCAGGCACCGGGTATGTTACGGACGGTTACGATCAGCGTAATACCGGTATTTATCTGACCGGGTTGCAACAGCTTGGCGACTTCACCTTCGAAGGCGCGGCGCGCAGCGACGACAACTCCCAGTTTGGTCGGCATGGCACATGGCAAACCAGCGCCGGATGGGCGTTCATTGACGGCTATCGTTTCATTGCTTCTTATGGCACCTCTTATAAAGCACCTAATCTGGGGCAGCTGTACGGTATGTATGGCAATGCAAACCTTGATCCTGAAGAGAGCAAGCAGTGGGAAGGGGCGTTTGAAGGGTTAACGGCGGATGTAAACTGGCGTTTGTCAGGATATCGCAACGATATCGATAACATGATCGATTATGACCCCCACACTCTGAAATACTATAACGAAGGGAAAGTGCGGATTAAAGGCGTTGAAGCGACGGCGAGTTTCGATACGGGTCCGCTGGCGCATACGCTGAGCTATGACTATGTCGATGCGCGTAATGCGATTACGGACAAGCCGCTGGCCCGCCGTTCCAAACAGCAGGTGAAGTATCAGCTCGATTGGCAGGTCTATGATTTTGACTGGGGCCTGACGTATCAATATCTGGGAACACGATATGACAAGGACTATGTCACTAACCAGCCGGTAAAATTGGGTGGAGTGAGTTTGTGGGATCTGGCGGTGTCATATCCGATCACCTCACAGCTGACAGTTCGTGGTAAAATCGCCAACCTGTTCGATAAAGATTACGAGACAGTTTATGGCTACCCAACTGCAGGACGGGAATACACCTTGTCTGGCAGCTACACTTTCTGATCCACGTCCCACCGTGCTGGTGTTTGATTCCGGCGTCGGTGGGTTGTCGGTCTACAATGAGATCCGCAACCTCTTGCCGGATCTCCACTATATATACGCTTTCGATAACGTTGCCTTTCCTTATGGAGAGAAGAGCGAGGAATTTATTGTCGAGCGTGTTGTTGAGATTGTGACTGCCGTTCAGCAGCGCTACCCCCTTTCACTGGCTGTTATCGCCTGCAATACCGCCAGCACGGTGTCACTCCCTGCGTTACGCGAAAAGTTCGCTTTCCCGGTCGTCGGCGTGGTACCTGCAATTAAACCGGCGGCGCGCCTTACGGCTAACGGTGTAGTGGGGCTGCTGGCGACGCGAGCGACGGTGAAGCGTTCATATACGCATGAGTTGATTGCGCGCTTTGCGAACGAGTGTCAGATCGCGATGTTGGGTTCCGCTGAGTTGGTGGAACTGGCGGAAGCGAAGCTGCACGGAGAAGCAGTTCCTCTGGATGAGTTGCGCCGCATTCTGCGACCATGGTTGCGGATGTCGGAACCGCCGGATACGGTTGTTCTCGGATGTACGCATTTCCCTCTATTACAGGAAGAACTTTTACAGGTTCTACCTGAAGGGACGCGACTGGTGGATTCCGGTGCCGCGATTGCGCGTCGCACGGCTTGGTTGTTAGAACATGAAGCACCTGACGCAAAATCAGCTGACGAGAATATTGCCTTTTGTATGGCAATGACGCCTGAAGCTGAACAATTACTGCCAGTCCTCCAGCGTTATGGCTTCAAAACGCTCGAAAAACTGGCAGTTTAATCAGTTTTGGTGAAATAATACGCACTCGGAAAATTATTTTAAATTTCCCCTTGTCAGCCTGAAATAACTCCCTATAATGCGCCTCCACTGACACGGAACAACGGATTACAAGCCGCCGGGTCAGCGGGGTTCTACTGAGAACCCTGCGGAGAAAAGCGGAAAGAAATGCTTGACTCTGAATGAGGAAAACGTATTATACGGGACCTCGCAACGGTGAGCGAAAGCCGCGTTGCACTGCTCTTTAACAATTTATCAGACAATCTGTGTGGGCACTCGAAGATACGGATTCTTAAACGTCGCAAGACGAAAAATGAATACCAAGTCTCTGAGTGAACATACGTAATTCATTACGAAGTTTAATTCACGAGCATCAAACTTAAATTGAAGAGTTTGATCATGGCTCAGATTGAACGCTGGCGGCAGGCCTAACACATGCAAGTCGAACGGTAGCACAGAGGAGCTTGCTCCTTGGGTGACGAGTGGCGGACGGGTGAGTAATGTCTGGGAAACTGCCCGATGGAGGGGGATAACTACTGGAAACGGTAGCTAATACCGCATAATGTCGCAAGACCAAAGAGGGGGACCTTCGGGCCTCTTGCCATCGGATGTGCCCAGATGGGATTAGCTAGTAGGTGGGGTAACGGCTCACCTAGGCGACGATCCCTAGCTGGTCTGAGAGGATGACCAGCCACACTGGAACTGAGACACGGTCCAGACTCCTACGGGAGGCAGCAGTGGGGAATATTGCACAATGGGCGCAAGCCTGATGCAGCCATGCCGCGTGTATGAAGAAGGCCTTCGGGTTGTAAAGTACTTTCAGCGAGGAGGAAGGGGATGTGGTTAATAACCGCATTCATTGACGTTACTCGCAGAAGAAGCACCGGCTAACTCCGTGCCAGCAGCCGCGGTAATACGGAGGGTGCAAGCGTTAATCGGAATTACTGGGCGTAAAGCGCACGCAGGCGGTCTGTCAAGTCGGATGTGAAATCCCCGGGCTCAACCTGGGAACTGCATCCGAAACTGGCAGGCTAGAGTCTTGTAGAGGGGGGTAGAATTCCAGGTGTAGCGGTGAAATGCGTAGAGATCTGGAGGAATACCGGTGGCGAAGGCGGCCCCCTGGACAAAGACTGACGCTCAGGTGCGAAAGCGTGGGGAGCAAACAGGATTAGATACCCTGGTAGTCCACGCCGTAAACGATGTCGACTTGGAGGTTGTTCCCTTGAGGAGTGGCTTCCGGAGCTAACGCGTTAAGTCGACCGCCTGGGGAGTACGGCCGCAAGGTTAAAACTCAAATGAATTGACGGGGGCCCGCACAAGCGGTGGAGCATGTGGTTTAATTCGATGCAACGCGAAGAACCTTACCTACTCTTGACATCCAGAGAACTTAGCAGAGATGCTTTGGTGCCTTCGGGAACTCTGAGACAGGTGCTGCATGGCTGTCGTCAGCTCGTGTTGTGAAATGTTGGGTTAAGTCCCGCAACGAGCGCAACCCTTATCCTTTGTTGCCAGCGGTTCGGCCGGGAACTCAAAGGAGACTGCCAGTGATAAACTGGAGGAAGGTGGGGATGACGTCAAGTCATCATGGCCCTTACGAGTAGGGCTACACACGTGCTACAATGGCATATACAAAGAGAAGCGACCTCGCGAGAGCAAGCGGACCTCATAAAGTATGTCGTAGTCCGGATTGGAGTCTGCAACTCGACTCCATGAAGTCGGAATCGCTAGTAATCGTAGATCAGAATGCTACGGTGAATACGTTCCCGGGCCTTGTACACACCGCCCGTCACACCATGGGAGTGGGTTGCAAAAGAAGTAGGTAGCTTAACCTTCGGGAGGGCGCTTACCACTTTGTGATTCATGACTGGGGTGAAGTCGTAACAAGGTAACCGTAGGGGAACCTGCGGTTGGATCACCTCCTTACCTTAAAGAAACGTTCTTTGTAGTGTCCACACAGATTGTCTGATGAAAAATTAGCAGTAAAAATCTCTGCAGGCTTGTAGCTCAGGTGGTTAGAGCGCACCCCTGATAAGGGTGAGGTCGGTGGTTCAAGTCCACTCAGGCCTACCAAATTTGCCCTGATACTGTGTTGTGAAACGACTCGCATACTTCAGTATGCTTCGTCATTCCACGCCTTGTCTCAGGACAAATTATCGGTACAGAGATGAAGTATTACGATGGGGTTATAGCTCAGCTGGGAGAGCGCCTGCCTTGCACGCAGGAGGTCTGCGGTTCGATCCCGCATAGCTCCACCATCCTTTACTGCGAACAAAACAAGAAAACTTCAGAGTGTACCTGAAAAGGTTCACTGCGAAGTTTTGCTCTTTAAAAATCTGGATCAAGCTGAAAATTGAAACGACACACTGTGTCTGTTCTCCGTAATAAGAACAGATAAGCGGTGTGTTCGAGTCTCTCAAATTTTCGCAACACGATGTGTTTTACGAAACATCTTCGGGTTGTGAGGTTAAGCGACTAAGCGTACACGGTGGATGCCCTGGCAGTCAGAGGCGATGAAGGACGTGCTAATCTGCGATAAGCGTCGGTAAGGTGATATGAACCGTTATAGCCGGCGATTTCCGAATGGGGAAACCCAGTGTGTTTCGACACACTATCATTACGTGAATACATAGCGTAATGAAGCGAACCGGGGGAACTGAAACATCTAAGTACCCCGAGGAAAAGAAATCAACCGAGATTCCCCCAGTAGCGGCGAGCGAACGGGGAGCAGCCCAGAGTCTGAATCAGCATGTGTGGTAGTGGAACGGTCTGGAAAGTCCGACGGTACAGGGTGATAGTCCCGTACACAAAATCGCATGTGTTGTGAACTCGAAGAGTAGGGCGGGACACGTGGTATCCTGTCTGAATATGGGGGGACCATCCTCCAAGGCTAAATACTCCTGACTGACCGATAGTGAACCAGTACCGTGAGGGAAAGGCGAAAAGAACCCCGGCGAGGGGAGTGAAAAAGAACCTGAAACCGTGTACGTACAAGCAGTGGGAGCCTTGATTTATCAGGGTGACTGCGTACCTTTTGTATAATGGGTCAGCGACTTATATTCTGTAGCAAGGTTAACCGTATAGGGGAGCCGAAGGGAAACCGAGTCTTAACTGGGCGTTAAGTTGCAGGGTATAGACCCGAAACCCGGTGATCTAGCCATGGGCAGGTTGAAGGTTGGGTAACACTAACTGGAGGACCGAACCGACTAATGTTGAAAAATTAGCGGATGACTTGTGGCTGGGGGTGAAAGGCCAATCAAACCGGGAGATAGCTGGTTCTCCCCGAAAGCTATTTAGGTAGCGCCTCGTGAACTCATCTTCGGGGGTAGAGCACTGTTTCGGCTAGGGGGTCATCCCGACTTACCAACCCGATGCAAACTACGAATACCGAAGAATGTTATCACGGGAGACACACGGCGGGTGCTAACGTCCGTCGTGAAGAGGGAAACAACCCAGACCGCCAGCTAAGGTCCCAAAGTCACAGTTAAGTGGGAAACGATGTGGGAAGGCACAGACAGCCAGGATGTTGGCTTAGAAGCAGCCATCATTTAAAGAAAGCGTAATAGCTCACTGGTCGAGTCGGCCTGCGCGGAAGATGTAACGGGGCTAAACTGTGCACCGAAGCTGCGGCAGCGACACTATGTGTTGTTGGGTAGGGGAGCGTTCTGTAAGCCGTTGAAGGTGTCCTGTGAGGGGTGCTGGAGGTATCAGAAGTGCGAATGCTGACATAAGTAACGATAATGCGGGTGAAAAACCCGCACGCCGGAAGACCAAGGGTTCCTGTCCAACGTTAATCGGGGCAGGGTGAGTCGACCCCTAAGGCGAGGCCGAAAGGCGTAGTCGATGGGAAACAGGTTAATATTCCTGTACTTGGTGTTACTGCGAAGGGGGGACGGAGAAGGCTATGTTAGCCGGGCGACGGTTGTCCCGGTTTAAGCATGTAGGCGGGAAGTTTAGGTAAATCCGGACTTCTGTATAACGCTGAGGTGTGATGACGAGGCACTACGGTGCTGAAGTAACAAATGCCCTGCTTCCAGGAAAAGCCTCTAAGCATCAGGTAACACGAAATCGTACCCCAAACCGACACAGGTGGTCAGGTAGAGAATACCAAGGCGCTTGAGAGAACTCGGGTGAAGGAACTAGGCAAAATGGTGCCGTAACTTCGGGAGAAGGCACGCTGATGGTAGGTGAAGCGACTTGCTCGTGGAGCTGAAATCAGTCGAAGATACCAGCTGGCTGCAACTGTTTATTAAAAACACAGCACTGTGCAAACACGAAAGTGGACGTATACGGTGTGACGCCTGCCCGGTGCCGGAAGGTTAATTGATGGGGTTATCCGTAAGGAGAAGCTCTTGATCGAAGCCCCGGTAAACGGCGGCCGTAACTATAACGGTCCTAAGGTAGCGAAATTCCTTGTCGGGTAAGTTCCGACCTGCACGAATGGCGTAATGATGGCCAGGCTGTCTCCACCCGAGACTCAGTGAAATTGAACTCGCTGTGAAGATGCAGTGTACCCGCGGCAAGACGGAAAGACCCCGTGAACCTTTACTATAGCTTGACACTGAACACTGGTCCTTGATGTGTAGGATAGGTGGGAGGCTTTGAAGTGTGGACGCCAGTCTGCATGGAGCCAACCTTGAAATACCACCCTTTAATGGCTGGTGTTCTAACGTAGACCCGTGATCCGGGTTGCGGACAGTGTCTGGTGGGTAGTTTGACTGGGGCGGTCTCCTCCTAAAGAGTAACGGAGGAGCACGAAGGTTAGCTAATCCTGGTCGGACATCAGGAGGTTAGTGCAAAGGCATAAGCTAGCTTGACTGCGAGAGTGACGGCTCGAGCAGGTGCGAAAGCAGGTCTTAGTGATCCGGTGGTTCTGAATGGAAGGGCCATCGCTCAACGGATAAAAGGTACTCCGGGGATAACAGGCTGATACCGCCCAAGAGTTCATATCGACGGCGGTGTTTGGCACCTCGATGTCGGCTCATCACATCCTGGGGCTGAAGTAGGTCCCAAGGGTATGGCTGTTCGCCATTTAAAGTGGTACGCGAGCTGGGTTTAGAACGTCGTGAGACAGTTCGGTCCCTATCTGCCGTGGGCGCTGGAGAATTGAGGGGGGCTGCTCCTAGTACGAGAGGACCGGAGTGGACGCATCACTGGTGTTCGGGTTGTCATGCCAATGGCATTGCCCGGTAGCTAAATGCGGAAGAGATAAGTGCTGAAAGCATCTAAGCACGAAACTTGCCCCGAGATGAGTTCTCCCTGACTCCTTGAGAGTCCTGAAGGAACGTTGAAGACTACGACGTTGATAGGTCGGGTGTGTAAGTGTAGCGATACATTGAGCTAACCGATACTAATGAACCGTGAGGCTTAACCTTACAACGCCAAAGATGTTTTGGCGAAAGAGACATCAATTCAGCTTGATACAGATAAAATCAGAACGCAGAAGCGGTCTGATAACAGAATTTGCCTGGCGGCTGTAGCGCGGTGGTCCCACCTGACCCCATGCCGAACTCAGAAGTGAAACGCCGTAGCGCCGATGGTAGTGTGGGGTCTCCCCATGCGAGAGTAGGGAACTGCCAGGCATCAAACAGAAACAAAAGGCTCAGTCGAAAGACTGGGCCTTTTGTTTTATCTGTTGTTTGTCGGTGAGTGCTCAATATCCCACTCTTCCATAACACAAGCCATCCTGAGGCATATGCGGTAAACTAAGCACGATTTTGCATCAGGAAAGCGTCTATGAATCACTCCCTTAAAGTCTGGAACACCTTCGGTATTGATCAGTATGCTAATGAACTTGTCTGCGCCGAAAATGAGCAACAATTACTGAATGCCTGGCAATCAGCCAATGCATTACAACATCCAGTGCTGATCCTCGGTGAAGGGAGTAACGTCCTGTTTCTTGATGCCTTCTATGGAACGGTGATTGTTAACCGTATTAAGGGCATTCAGGTCACAGAACAGCCTGATGCCTGGCATTTGCACGTAGGTGCGGGGGAAAACTGGCATCATCTGGTACAGCATACTCTGCAACTGGGCATGCCAGGGCTGGAAAACCTTGCGCTCATCCCCGGTTGTGTCGGTTCATCGCCGATCCAGAATATCGGTGCTTACGGCGTAGAACTACAGCGTGTCTGTGAATATGTTGATTGCGTTGAACTGTCGACGGGCAAACATTTACGCGTCGCAGCAGCGGAATGCCGTTTTGGCTATCGTGATAGTATCTTCAAACATGAATACCAGGATCGCTTTGCGATCGTTGCAGTTGGGCTGAAACTACCAAAACAATGGCAGCCGGTGCTGACCTACGGCGACTTAACTCGCCTGGATCCCTCGACGGTGACGCCGCAGCAAGTGTTTGATGCCGTCTGTCATATGCGTACAACTAAACTACCCGACCCTAAAATACAGGGTAACGCGGGGAGCTTCTTTAAAAATCCCGTCGTTACCGCAGAAGTTGCTCAGGTGCTGCTGTCACAATTCCCGACAGCGCCTCATTACCCTCAAAAAGATGGCTCTGTGAAACTGGCTGCTGGCTGGCTTATCGATCAATGTCAGCTAAAAGGGGCGAGTATAGGTGGTGCTGCGGTACATCAGCAACAGGCGCTGGTACTCATTAATGCCAACGATGCAACAAGCCAGGATGTGGTGCAGCTTGCCCATCACGTTCGCCAGAAAGTGGGTGCGAAATTTAATGTCTGGCTTGAGCCTGAGGTCCGATTTATTGGACCTCAGGGGGAAATGAACGCCGTGGAGATCATAGCATGAAGGATCATACTGTACCTCTGACGCTTATTTCATTGCTGGCTGATGGTGAATTTCATTCGGGTGAACAGCTAGGTGAAAAGCTAGGCATGAGTCGTGCGGCTATCAATAAACACATCCAGACGTTACGTGACTGGGGTGTTGATGTATTTACCGTTCCCGGTAAAGGATACAGCTTACCGGAACCTATTCAGCTCCTGGATTCATCAGTTATTCATTCCCAACTGGGTGGTGGAAATATTACCGTCCTGCCGGTCATTGATTCGACCAACCAATACCTTTTGGATCGTATTGGGCAACTGGAATCAGGTGATGCCTGCGTCGCTGAATATCAGCAGGCCGGACGTGGCCGTCGTGGGCGTAAATGGTTTTCTCCGTTTGGAGCAAACCTTTACCTCTCAATGTTCTGGCGTCTGGAGCAGGGACCGGCGGCTGCGATTGGCCTGAGCCTGGTCATTGGTATCGTCATGGCAGAAGTATTACGCGATCTGGGTGCCGATAAGGTGCGCGTGAAATGGCCTAACGACCTCTATCTGCTCGATCGTAAACTCGCCGGCATTCTGGTGGAGCTTACCGGTAAAACGGGTGACGCTGCGCAAATTGTTATTGGCGCGGGTATTAATATGGCAATGCGTCGGGTGGAAGAGAGTGTGGTTAATCAGGGCTGGATTAACCTGCAGGAAGCGGGAATTAACATTGATCGTAACACCCTTGCCGCTCGGTTGATCCGTGAGCTGCGTGCAGCACTCGTACTGTTTGAGCAAGAAGGGCTAACGCCTTATTTACCACGTTGGAAGACGCTGGATAATTTTATCAATCGTCCCGTTAAATTGATTATCGGCGATAAAGAAATATTTGGTGTATCCCGGGGAATAGATGCGCAAGGTGCGCTATTACTTGAACAGGATGGCGTGATCAAACCGTGGATGGGTGGAGAAATATCACTCAGAAGCGCAGGGTAATAAAAAGGGGAGCGATAGCTCCCCTTTTTGTTTATTTCCGTAATCTCACTTGTTCAACAGCATGGTTGGCGCTTTTAGTCATGATTAAGCTGGCTCGCTCACGCGTTGGTAAGATATTTTGTTTTAAATTCAGCCAGTTAATTTCTTTCCAAAGTGTTGTGGCGGTATTGATAGCCTCATCTTCAGACAGTTTGGCGTAGTTATGGAAATAAGAGTCGGGGTTGGTAAATGCCCCTTCACGGAATTTCAGGAAACGATTGATATACCACGTCTGGAGTAATTCTTCTGGTGCGTCAACGTAAATAGAGAAGTCGACAAAGTCAGAAACAAATACATGATGTGGATCGTGAGGGTAATCCATCCCACTTTGTAATACGTTTAATCCTTCGAGAATTAAAATATCGGGTTGTGCGACGGTCTTGTCTCCATCAGGGATCACATCATAGATAAGATGTGAATAAACCGGCGCCGTGACGTTAGGAACACCTGACTTGAGGTCGGAAACGAATTTTACCAGACGGTGCATATCGTAGGACTGAGGGAAGCCTTTCTTCTTCATAAGTCCACGGTCTTTCAACACCTGGTTAGGGTGAAGAAAGCCATCGGTGGTAATCAACTCAACCTTGCGATGCTCAGGCCAGCGACTCAACAATGCCTGCAGGACGCGCGCAGTGGTACTTTTTCCTACCGCAACGCTGCCAGCAATACTGATGATATAAGGAATACGCTCGCCGTTGGTGCCTAAAAATTGCTCCAGCACAGCCTGACGGCGCAGGTTTGAACTGATGTAAAAGTTTAGCAAACGCGATAAGGGCAAATAAATCTCGGCAACTTCTTCCAGCGATAAGTCTTCATTAATGCCTTTCAGACGAGCAATCTCTTCCTCGGTCAGGGTCATCGGCACGGAATCACGAAGCGCAGCCCACTGGTTGCGATCAAACTGTAGGTAAGGCGTCATTAACGCTTGCTCTTTTATACTCATACGCATGGTCTGGCTGTCATTGCGATATCAGGTCAGTAATAAAAAATGAATTCATCCCTGGCACGCAATGGCACGTCACATTTCAGTTAATTTGGACAATGGGCAGGAGGGTAACACCAGATGGGAGGGAATAATAAGAAAAAATCATCCCCTGAAAAGCAATGTGACGGGTATTCCAGATGTAAAAAGAGGCACTTTGCATCAGTTGGTATACATATGATGGAGTAAAACACCTCCTGGACGGTCGTGAAACGTTGTAAATTTGTACAGTCAGGCGCGAGAATAGATTATTTATCGGCCGTATAGTGTAAAATGTGAGCGATAGAACGTTTTATGCGATTTTTTAGTTGCATGAAAGCGCAGGTCTCCATAAAATGCGCGCTACTTGATGCCGACTTAGCTCAGTAGGTAGAGCAACTGACTTGTAATCAGTAGGTCACCAGTTCGATTCCGGTAGTCGGCACCATCAAGTCCGGTGGGGTTCCCGAGCGGCCAAAGGGAGCAGACTGTAAATCTGCCGTCACAGACTTCGAAGGTTCGAATCCTTCCCCCACCACCACTTTCTGGCAGCGTTATCGCCGCCTGGGTTGGTTAGAAAAATTAACCAGCTCAAACAGAAAAGAGAGAAATCTCTTTTTTGTTACAGAAAGAACTGGGTAGCCGAGTTTCAGGATGCGGGCATCGTATAATGGCTATTACCTCAGCCTTCCAAGCTGATGATGCGGGTTCGATTCCCGCTGCCCGCTCCAGACGTGCTGATATGGCTCAGTTGGTAGAGCGCACCCTTGGTAAGGGTGAGGTCCCCAGTTCGACTCTGGGTATCAGCACCACTTCACTTCTCCTTCCCGTTTCTCTCTGTTTACTTTTAAAAGCATTCAACAGTTCAGGTATATTGCCTGGTTGATGTGGTGATATCACCGATTTATCCGTGTCTTAGAGGGACAATCGATGTCTAAAGAAAAATTTGAACGTACAAAACCGCACGTTAACGTCGGTACTATCGGCCACGTTGACCATGGTAAAACAACGCTGACTGCTGCAATCACTACCGTACTGGCTAAAACCTACGGCGGTTCTGCTCGTGCATTCGATCAGATCGATAACGCACCGGAAGAAAAAGCACGTGGTATCACCATCAACACTTCTCACGTTGAATATGACACCCCGTCTCGCCACTACGCACACGTAGACTGCCCGGGCCACGCCGACTATGTTAAAAACATGATCACCGGTGCTGCGCAGATGGACGGCGCGATCCTGGTTGTTGCTGCGACTGACGGCCCGATGCCGCAGACTCGTGAGCACATCCTGCTGGGTCGTCAGGTTGGCGTTCCGTACATCATCGTGTTCCTGAACAAATGCGACATGGTTGATGACGAAGAGCTGCTGGAACTGGTAGAAATGGAAGTTCGTGAACTTCTGTCTCAGTACGATTTCCCGGGCGACGATACTCCGATCGTTCGTGGTTCTGCTCTGAAAGCGCTGGAAGGCGAAGCTGAGTGGGAAGCTAAAATCGTTGAACTGGCTGGCTACCTGGATTCTTACATCCCGGAACCAGAGCGTGCGATTGACAAGCCGTTCCTGCTGCCTATCGAAGACGTATTCTCCATCTCCGGCCGTGGTACTGTTGTTACCGGTCGTGTAGAGCGCGGTATCGTTAAAGTTGGCGAAGAAGTTGAAATCGTTGGTATCAAAGAGACTGCTAAGTCTACCTGTACTGGCGTTGAAATGTTCCGCAAACTGCTGGACGAAGGCCGTGCTGGTGAGAACGTTGGTGTTCTGCTGCGTGGTATCAAACGTGAAGAAATCGAACGTGGTCAGGTACTGGCTAAGCCGGGCTCTATCAAGCCGCACACCAAGTTCGAATCTGAAGTTTACATCCTGTCCAAAGACGAAGGCGGCCGTCATACTCCGTTCTTCAAAGGCTACCGTCCTCAGTTCTACTTCCGTACAACTGACGTGACGGGTACCATCGAACTGCCGGAAGGCGTAGAGATGGTAATGCCGGGCGACAACATCAAAATGGTTGTTACCCTGATCCACCCGATCGCGATGGACGACGGTCTGCGTTTCGCAATCCGTGAAGGCGGCCGTACTGTTGGTGCGGGCGTTGTTGCTAAAGTTCTGAGCTAATTGCTGATATTATTTGACGCAATGCGCAATAAAAGGGCATCATTTGATGCCCTTTTTATACGCTGTCGAACCAGAACCTGGCTCATCAGTGATTTTTTTTGCCATAATCATTGCTGAGACAGGCTCTGAAGAGGGCGTTTAGTCCGAAACGCACCAGAGCATTTCGGTTTGGATCGCCTCGCGTACGCGGGGTGAAAATGTTTGTAGAATACTTCTGACAGGTTGGTTTATGAGTGCGAATACCGAAGCTCAAGGAAGCGGGCGCGGCCTGGAAGCGATGAAGTGGGTTGTTGTCGCTGTATTGCTGCTTGTCGCTATCGTTGGCAACTACCTCTATCGTGACATGATGCTGCCGTTGCGTGCGCTAGCCGTAGTGATTCTGATTGCCGCAGCGGGCGGTGTCGCGCTGTTGACGACAAAAGGTAAAGCGACCGTTGCTTTTGCCCGTGAAGCGCGTACCGAAGTCCGTAAGGTCATTTGGCCAACTCGCCAGGAAACGCTGCACACCACGTTGATCGTTGCTGCGGTCACTGCGGTAATGTCACTGATCCTGTGGGGACTGGATGGTATTCTGGTTCGCCTGGTATCCTTTATCACTGGCCTGAGGTTCTAAGATGTCTGAAGCTCCTAAAAAGCGCTGGTACGTCGTTCAGGCGTTTTCCGGTTTTGAAGGCCGCGTAGCCACATCGCTGCGTGAGTATATCAAGTTACAAAATATGGAAGAGTTGTTTGGCGAAGTCATGGTGCCGACTGAAGAAGTGGTCGAAATCCGTGGCGGTCAACGTCGCAAAAGCGAACGTAAATTCTTCCCGGGCTATGTACTGGTCCAGATGGTCATGAACGATGCGAGCTGGCACCTGGTGCGTAGCGTGCCGCGTGTGATGGGCTTTATTGGCGGTACTTCTGACCGTCCAGCTCCGATCAGCGACAAAGAAGTTGATGCGATCATGAACCGCCTGCAGCAGGTTGGCGATAAGCCACGTCCGAAAACGATGTTTGAACCGGGCGAAATGGTTCGTGTTAGCGACGGTCCGTTTGCTGACTTTAACGGCGTAGTTGAAGAAGTGGATTATGAGAAGTCTCGTCTGAAGGTTTCCGTATCTATCTTCGGTCGTGCAACGCCGGTTGAGCTGGACTTCGCTCAGGTTGAGAAAGCCTAACAAGTCGATCAAAAAAGCGGCGATTTAATCGTTGCACAAGGCGCGAGATTGGAATACAATTTCGCGCCTTTTGTTTTTATGGATAGCATCCGTAAAACGAATTTTATCACGGGGAGCCTTTTTGAGGCGCTATAACCCAACTAGAGGAATTTAGAATGGCTAAGAAAGTCCAAGCCTATGTCAAGCTGCAGGTTGCAGCTGGTATGGCTAACCCGAGCCCGCCGGTAGGTCCAGCACTGGGTCAACAAGGTGTGAACATCATGGAATTCTGCAAAGCGTTTAACGCAAAAACTGATTCCATGGAGAAAGGTCTGCCGATCCCGGTTGTTATCACCGTTTACGCTGACCGTTCTTTCACTTTCGTTACCAAAACGCCTCCGGCAGCAGTTCTGCTGAAGAAAGCGGCTGGTATCAAGTCTGGTTCCGGTAAGCCGAACAAAGACAAAGTGGGTAAAATTTCCCGCGCCCAGCTGCAGGAAATCGCGCAGACCAAAGCTGCCGACATGACTGGTTCCGACATTGAAGCGATGACTCGCTCCATTGAAGGTACTGCACGTTCCATGGGCCTGGTAGTGGAGGATTAAGAAATGGCTAAACTGACCAAGCGTATGCGCGTGATCCGTGACAAAGTTGATACAACTAAACAGTATGATATCAACGAAGCTATTGCTCTGCTGAAAGAGCTGGCCACTGCTAAATTCGTAGAAAGCGTTGACGTTGCCGTTAACCTCGGTATCGATGCTCGTAAATCTGACCAGAACGTACGTGGTGCAACTGTACTGCCGCACGGTACTGGCCGTTCCGTTCGCGTAGCCGTATTTGCCCAGGGCGCAAACGCTGAAGCTGCTAAAGCTGCTGGCGCTGAACTGGTAGGTATGGAAGATCTGGCTGACCAGATCAAGAAAGGCGAAATGAACTTTGACGTTGTTATTGCTTCCCCGGATGCAATGCGCGTTGTTGGCCAGCTGGGCCAGGTTCTGGGTCCGCGTGGCCTGATGCCAAACCCGAAAGTTGGTACTGTAACCCCTAACGTTGCTGAAGCGGTTAAGAACGCTAAAGCGGGTCAGGTTCGTTACCGTAACGACAAAAACGGCATCATCCACACTACCATCGGTAAAGTGGATTTTGACGCTGACAAACTGAAAGAAAACCTGGAATCTCTGCTGGTTGCGCTGAAAAAAGCGAAACCGACTCAGGCTAAAGGCGTGTACATCAAGAAAGTTAGCATCTCCACCACCATGGGTGCTGGTGTTGCCGTTGATCAGTCCGGTCTGACCGCGACTGTGGCGAACTAATATTCGCCTTTACGTGGGCGGTGATTTTGTCTACAATCTTACCCCCACGTTTCTGCTAATTGCAGACGTATATCCAAGATATTCAGGCTGTGGCAAGGCGACAACTGAGTGAATCGCCAGGAGCATAGTTAACTATGTGACTGGTGTGAACGAAGGCAGTCAACGCCGTCACAGATTGAATAGCGACAGATAGACAAGATTTGTTCGTTGGAGCCTGGCCTATCCAGGCCTCCGTCGAAGACCGCAGGTGTTTCGAAAGAAGCTTAATGCCCTGCGTAGACGGTGACAGAACGCTAAGATTATTTCTGATACTCTGGCTTGTTTCTGCTCACCGTATTAAGACGCTCTGTCCGTTGGGAAGAGTGAAGTGAGTTCCGGGACATGAGTCCCGGCAAACATCCAGGAGCAAAGCTAATGGCTTTAAATCTTCAAGACAAACAAGCGATTGTTGCTGAAGTCAGCGAAGTAGCCAAAGGCGCGCTGTCTGCAGTAGTTGCGGATTCCCGTGGCGTTACTGTAGACAAAATGACTGAACTGCGTAAAGCAGGTCGCGAAGCCGGCGTATACATGCGTGTTGTTCGTAACACCCTGCTGCGCCGTGTTGTTGAAGGTACTCAGTTCGAGTGCCTGAAAGACGCGTTCGTTGGTCCGACCCTGATTGCATATTCTATGGAACACCCGGGCGCAGCTGCTCGTCTGTTCAAAGATTTCGCGAAAGCGAATGCAAAATTTGAGGTCAAAGCCGCAGCCTTTGAAGGTGAATTGATCCCGGCATCGCAAATCGATCGCCTGGCAACTCTGCCGACCTACGAAGAAGCAATTGCACGCCTGATGGCAACCATGAAAGAAGCTTCGGCTGGCAAACTGGTTCGCACTCTGGCTGCTGTTCGCGATGCGAAAGAAGCTGCTTAATCGCAGTTATCTTTATCAAGCATCTGCTTACGTATAAACTTATTCTGATTTTCAGGAACAATTTAAATGTCTATCACTAAAGATCAAATCATTGAAGCAGTATCCGCTATGTCCGTAATGGACGTTGTAGAACTGATTTCTGCAATGGAAGAAAAATTCGGTGTTTCTGCTGCTGCTGCTGTAGCTGTAGCTGCGGGCCCGGCTGAAGCTGCTGAAGAAAAAACTGAATTCGACGTGATTCTGAAAGGTATCGGCGCGAACAAAGTTGCAGTAATCAAAGCAGTACGTGGCGCAACTGGCCTGGGTCTGAAAGAAGCTAAAGACCTGGTAGAATCTGCTCCGGCCGCTCTGAAAGAAGGCGTGAGCAAAGATGACGCTGAAGCACTGAAAAAATCTCTGGAAGAAGCTGGCGCTGAAGTTGAAGTTAAATAAGCCAACTTTTCTAGTTGCAGCCTAAGAAATTAGGCTGATGGCTGGTGACTTTTTAGTCACCAGCCTTTTTGCGCTGTAAGGCGCCAGTAGCATTTCACACTGTTTGACTACTGTTGTGCCTTTCAATGTTTGTTTCTATCGACGCCTTAATATATTGCGACAGAGCCTCCGCTCTGTGTAAATCGCAACGAAATGGTTTAAGCGTGATAGCAACAGGCATTGCGGAAAGTATTCGATTTTCCGGTCAACAAAATAGTGTTGCACAAACTGTCCCTTCGTCGGACAGATGGGTCGACTTGTCAGCGAGCTGAGGAACCCTAATGGTTTACTCCTATACCGAGAAAAAACGTATTCGTAAGGATTTTGGTAAACGTCCGCAAGTGTTGGACATACCTTATCTCCTTTCTATCCAGCTTGACTCGTTTCAGAAGTTCATCGAGCAAGATCCTGAAGGGCAGTATGGTCTGGAAGCAGCTTTCCGTTCCGTTTTCCCTATTAAAAGCTATAGCGGTAATTCTGAGCTGCAGTACGTCAGCTACCGCCTTGGCGAACCTGTTTTTGACGTTCAGGAATGTCAGATCCGTGGCGTGACTTATTCCGCACCGCTGCGCGTCAAACTGCGTCTGGTGATCTACGAGCGCGAAGCGCCGGAAGGCACCGTAAAAGACATTAAAGAACAAGAAGTCTACATGGGTGAAATTCCACTCATGACTGACAACGGTACCTTTGTCATCAACGGTACCGAGCGTGTTATTGTTTCCCAGTTGCACCGTAGCCCAGGCGTCTTCTTTGACTCCGATAAGGGTAAAACCCACTCTTCGGGTAAAGTGCTTTATAACGCGCGTATCATTCCTTACCGTGGTTCCTGGCTGGATTTCGAATTCGATCCGAAGGACAACCTGTTCGTACGTATTGACCGTCGCCGCAAACTGCCAGCGACCATTATTCTGCGTGCGCTGCAGTACACCACTGAACAGATCCTTGACCTGTTCTTTGAGAAAGTTGTCTTCGAAATTCGTGACAACAAGCTGCAGATGGAACTGGTGCCGGAACGCCTGCGTGGTGAAACCGCCTCCTTTGATATTGAAGCTAACGGCAAAATCTACGTCGAAAAAGGTCGTCGCATCACTGCGCGCCATATTCGTCAGCTGGAAAAAGACGATATCAAGCTTATCGAAGTTCCAGTTGAGTACATCGCGGGCAAAGTTGCGGCTAAAGACTACGTTGACGCATCAACCGGTGAGCTGATTTGCGCAGCGAACATGGAGCTGAGCCTGGATCTGCTGGCTAAGCTGAGTCAGTCTGGTCACAAGCGTATCGAAACGCTGTTTACCAACGATCTGGATCACGGTGCATATATTTCTGAAACTATACGCGTCGACCCAACCAACGATCGTCTGAGCGCGCTGGTAGAAATCTACCGTATGATGCGCCCTGGTGAGCCGCCGACTCGCGAAGCTGCTGAAAGCCTGTTCGAGAACCTGTTCTTCTCCGAAGACCGCTATGACTTGTCTGCGGTTGGTCGTATGAAGTTCAACCGTTCTCTGCTGCGTGACGAGATCGAAGGTTCCGGTATCCTGAGCAAAGACGACATCATTGAAGTGATGAAGAAGCTCATCGATATCCGTAACGGTAAAGGCGAAGTCGATGATATCGACCACCTCGGTAACCGTCGTATCCGTTCCGTTGGCGAAATGGCGGAAAACCAGTTCCGCGTTGGCCTGGTACGTGTAGAGCGTGCGGTGAAAGAGCGTCTGTCTCTGGGCGATCTGGATACCCTGATGCCTCAGGATATGATCAACGCCAAGCCGATTTCTGCCGCAGTGAAAGAGTTCTTCGGTTCCAGCCAGCTGTCTCAGTTTATGGACCAGAACAACCCGCTGTCTGAGATTACGCACAAGCGTCGTATCTCTGCCCTCGGCCCAGGCGGTCTGACCCGTGAACGTGCAGGCTTCGAAGTTCGAGACGTACACCCGACTCACTACGGTCGCGTATGTCCAATCGAAACCCCTGAAGGTCCGAACATCGGTCTGATCAACTCCCTGTCCGTGTACGCACAGACTAACGAATATGGCTTCCTTGAGACGCCGTATCGTAAAGTGACTGACGGTGTTGTTACCGACGAAATTCATTACTTGTCTGCTATCGAAGAAGGCAACTACGTTATCGCTCAGGCGAACTCCAACCTGGATGACGAAGGCCACTTTGTAGAAGACCTGGTAACATGTCGTAGCAAAGGCGAATCCAGCTTGTTCAGCCGTGACCAGGTTGACTACATGGACGTATCCACCCAGCAGGTGGTATCCGTCGGTGCGTCCCTGATCCCGTTCCTGGAACACGATGACGCCAACCGTGCATTGATGGGTGCGAACATGCAACGTCAGGCGGTTCCGACTCTGCGTGCTGATAAGCCGCTGGTTGGTACCGGTATGGAGCGTGCTGTTGCTGTTGACTCCGGTGTTACTGCTGTTGCTAAGCGTGGCGGTACCGTTCAGTACGTTGATGCTTCCCGTATCGTTATCAAAGTTAACGAAGACGAGATGCATGCGGGCGAAGCGGGTATCGACATCTATAACCTGACCAAATACACCCGTTCTAACCAGAACACCTGTATCAACCAGATGCCTTGTGTCTCTCTGGGCGAGCCGGTTGAACGTGGTGATGTGCTGGCAGACGGTCCGTCCACCGACCTTGGTGAACTGGCTCTGGGTCAGAACATGCGCGTGGCATTCATGCCATGGAACGGTTACAACTTCGAAGACTCCATCCTCGTTTCCGAGCGTGTTGTTCAGGAAGACCGTTTCACTACCATCCACATTCAGGAACTGGCATGTGTGTCCCGTGACACCAAGCTGGGGCCGGAAGAGATCACCGCTGATATCCCGAACGTGGGTGAAGCTGCGCTCTCCAAACTGGATGAGTCCGGTATCGTTTACATTGGTGCAGAAGTCACCGGTGGCGACATTCTGGTAGGTAAGGTAACGCCGAAAGGTGAAACCCAGCTGACCCCAGAAGAGAAGCTGCTGCGTGCAATCTTCGGTGAGAAAGCGTCTGATGTTAAAGACTCTTCTCTGCGTGTACCAAACGGTGTTTCCGGTACGATTATCGACGTTCAGGTCTTTACTCGCGATGGCGTAGAAAAAGACAAACGTGCGCTGGAAATCGAAGAGATGCAGCTGAAGCAGGCGAAGAAAGACCTGTCTGAAGAACTGCAGATCCTCGAAGCTGGCCTGTTTAGCCGTATCTACGCGGTGCTGGTTGCCGGTGGCGTTGAAGCTGAGAAGCTCGACAAACTGCCGCGCGATCGCTGGCTGGAACTCGGCCTGACCGACGAAGAGAAACAAAATCAGCTGGAACAGCTGGCTGAGCAGTACGACGAACTGAAACACGAATTCGAGAAAAAACTCGAAGCGAAACGCCGTAAAATCACTCAGGGCGACGATCTGGCACCAGGCGTGCTGAAGATTGTTAAGGTTTATCTGGCGGTTAAACGTCGGATCCAGCCTGGTGATAAGATGGCAGGTCGTCACGGTAACAAGGGTGTTATCTCTAAGATCAACCCGATCGAAGATATGCCACACGATGCTAACGGTACGCCGGTAGATATCGTACTGAACCCGCTGGGCGTACCATCGCGTATGAACATCGGTCAGATCCTTGAGACCCACCTGGGTATGGCTGCGAAAGGTATCGGCGAGAAAATCAACGCCATGCTGAAGCAGCAAGAAGAAGTCGCCAAACTGCGCGAATTCATCCAGCGTGCCTACGATCTGGGTACCGACGTTCGTCAGAAAGTGGACCTGAATACCTTCAGTGATGAAGAAGTTCTGCGTCTGGCTGAAAACCTGAAAAAAGGTATGCCGATCGCAACGCCGGTCTTCGACGGTGCGAAAGAGTCTGAAATCAAGGAACTGTTACAGCTGGGTGGCCTGCCGACTTCTGGTCAGATCACACTGTTCGACGGTCGTACCGGTGAGCAATTCGAGCGCCAGGTTACCGTTGGCTACATGTACATGCTGAAACTGAACCACTTGGTTGATGACAAGATGCACGCGCGTTCTACCGGTTCTTACAGCCTGGTTACTCAGCAGCCGCTGGGTGGTAAGGCTCAGTTCGGTGGTCAGCGCTTCGGGGAGATGGAAGTGTGGGCGCTGGAAGCATATGGCGCGGCATACACCCTGCAGGAAATGCTCACCGTTAAGTCTGATGACGTGAATGGTCGTACCAAGATGTATAAAAACATCGTGGACGGCAACCATCAGATGGAACCAGGCATGCCAGAATCCTTCAACGTACTGTTGAAAGAGATTCGTTCGCTGGGTATCAACATCGAGCTGGAAGACGAGTAACTCTCGCTCAAACAGGTCACTGGTGCCGGGGTAAGACCCGGCGCCAGATTGTGCTAACTCCGACGGGAGCAAATCCGTGAAAGATTTATTAAAGTTTCTGAAAGCGCAGACTAAAACCGAAGAGTTTGATGCGATCAAAATTGCTCTGGCTTCGCCAGACATGATCCGTTCATGGTCTTTCGGTGAAGTTAAGAAGCCGGAAACCATTAACTACCGTACGTTCAAACCTGAGCGTGACGGCCTTTTCTGCGCCCGTATCTTTGGGCCAGTAAAAGATTACGAGTGCCTGTGCGGTAAGTACAAGCGCCTGAAACACCGTGGTGTGATCTGTGAGAAGTGCGGCGTTGAAGTGACCCAGACTAAAGTACGCCGTGAGCGTATGGGCCACATCGAGCTGGCGTCTCCGACTGCGCACATCTGGTTCCTGAAATCACTGCCGTCCCGTATCGGTCTGTTGCTCGATATGCCGCTGCGTGATATCGAACGCGTACTGTACTTCGAATCATATGTTGTTATCGAAGGCGGTATGACCAATCTGGAACGTCAACAGATCCTGACTGAAGAGCAGTATCTGGACGCGCTGGAAGAGTTCGGTGACGAATTCGACGCGAAGATGGGTGCGGAAGCTATCCAGGCCCTGCTGAAGAGCATGGATCTGGAGCAAGAGTGTGAAACTCTGCGCGAAGAGCTGAACGAAACCAACTCCGAAACCAAGCGTAAGAAGCTGACCAAGCGTATCAAACTGCTGGAAGCGTTCGTACAGTCTGGCAACAAGCCAGAGTGGATGATCCTGACCGTTCTGCCGGTTCTGCCGCCAGATCTGCGTCCGCTGGTTCCGCTGGATGGTGGTCGTTTTGCGACTTCTGACCTGAACGATCTGTATCGTCGCGTCATTAACCGTAACAACCGTCTGAAACGTCTGCTGGATCTGGCTGCGCCAGATATCATCGTACGTAACGAAAAACGTATGCTGCAGGAAGCGGTTGACGCCCTGCTGGATAACGGTCGTCGCGGTCGTGCGATCACCGGTTCTAACAAACGTCCTCTGAAATCTTTGGCCGATATGATCAAAGGTAAGCAGGGTCGTTTCCGTCAGAACCTGCTCGGTAAGCGTGTTGACTACTCCGGTCGTTCTGTTATCACCGTAGGTCCATACCTGCGTCTGCATCAGTGCGGCCTGCCGAAGAAAATGGCACTGGAACTGTTCAAACCGTTCATCTACGGCAAGCTGGAACTGCGTGGCCTCGCCACCACCATTAAAGCCGCTAAGAAAATGGTTGAGCGTGAAGAAGCTGTCGTTTGGGATATCCTGGACGAAGTTATCCGCGAACACCCGGTACTGCTGAACCGTGCACCAACACTGCACCGTCTGGGTATCCAGGCATTTGAACCGGTACTGATCGAAGGTAAAGCTATCCAGCTGCACCCGCTGGTTTGTGCGGCATATAACGCCGACTTCGATGGTGACCAGATGGCTGTTCACGTACCGCTGACGCTGGAAGCCCAGCTCGAAGCGCGTGCGCTGATGATGTCTACCAACAACATCCTGTCCCCGGCGAACGGCGAACCTATCATCGTTCCGTCTCAGGACGTTGTATTGGGTCTGTACTACATGACTCGTGACTGTGTTAACGCCAAAGGCGAAGGCATGGTGCTGACTGGCCCGAAAGAAGCTGAGCGTATCTATCGCGCTGGCCTGGCCTCTCTGCATGCGCGCGTTAAAGTGCGTATCACTGAATACGAAAAAGATGAAAACGGCGAATTCGTTGCGCATACCAGCCTGAAAGACACGACCGTTGGCCGTGCTATTTTGTGGATGATCGTACCGAAAGGTCTGCCTTTCTCCATCGTCAACCAGGCGCTGGGTAAGAAAGCTATCTCCAAAATGCTGAACACCTGTTACCGCATTCTGGGCCTGAAGCCGACCGTTATCTTCGCTGACCAGACCATGTACACCGGCTTTGCCTATGCAGCGCGCTCAGGCGCATCTGTTGGTATTGACGACATGGTTATCCCAGAGAAGAAATACGAGATCATCTCTGAAGCGGAAGCTGAAGTTGCTGAGATCCAGGAGCAGTTCCAGTCTGGTCTGGTTACCGCGGGCGAACGCTACAACAAAGTTATCGATATCTGGGCTGCGGCGAACGATCGTGTATCCAAAGCGATGATGGACAACCTGCAAACCGAAACTGTTATTAACCGTGACGGCGTCGAAGAGCAGCAGGTTTCCTTCAACAGCATCTACATGATGGCCGACTCCGGTGCGCGTGGTTCTGCAGCACAGATTCGTCAGCTGGCAGGTATGCGTGGTCTGATGGCGAAGCCGGATGGCTCCATCATCGAAACGCCAATCACCGCGAACTTCCGTGAAGGTCTGAACGTACTCCAGTACTTCATCTCTACTCACGGTGCGCGTAAAGGTCTGGCGGATACCGCACTGAAAACAGCAAACTCCGGTTATCTGACACGTCGTCTGGTTGACGTCGCGCAGGATCTGGTTGTGACTGAAGATGACTGCGGCACACTGGAAGGCATCACCATGACCCCGGTTATCGAGGGTGGTGACGTTAAAGAGCCGCTGCGCGATCGCGTATTGGGTCGTGTGACTGCTGAAGACGTTCTGAAGCCGGGCACCGCGGATATTCTGGTTCCACGCAACACGCTGCTGCACGAGCACTGGTGTGACCTGCTGGAAGAGAACTCCGTTGACTCCGTCAAGGTACGTTCCGTTGTATCTTGTGACACCGACTTTGGTGTATGTGCGCACTGCTATGGTCGTGACCTGGCACGTGGCCACATCATCAACAAAGGTGAAGCCATCGGCGTTATCGCGGCACAGTCCATCGGTGAACCGGGTACACAGCTGACGATGCGTACGTTCCACATCGGTGGTGCGGCATCTCGTGCGGCTGCTGAATCCAGCATCCAGGTGAAAAACAAAGGTAGCATCCGTCTGAGCAATGCGAAGTCGGTTGTGAACTCTGCCGGTAAGCTGGTAGTGACCTCGCGTAACACCGAGCTGAAACTGATCGACGAATTCGGTCGTACCAAAGAGAGCTATAAAGTGCCTTACGGTGCTGTTATGGCGAAAGGTGATGGCGAACAGGTTACTGGCGGCGAAACCGTAGCAAACTGGGATCCACATACCATGCCTGTCATCACTGAAGTAAGTGGTTTCATCCGCTTCACTGACATGATCGACGGCCAGACCATTACTCGTCAGACCGACGAGCTGACCGGTCTGTCTTCTCTGGTGGTTCTGGATTCTGCAGAGCGTACTGCAGGTGGTAAAGACCTGCGTCCAGCCCTGAAAATTGTTGATGCTAACGGTAACGACGTTCTGATCCCAGGTACCGATATGCCTGCGCAGTACTTCCTGCCGGGTAAAGCAATCGTCCAGCTGGAAGATGGTATCCAGATCAGTGCGGGTGATGCTCTGGCGCGTATTCCTCAGGAATCAAGCGGTACCAAGGACATCACCGGTGGTCTGCCACGCGTTGCGGATCTGTTCGAAGCACGTCGTCCGAAAGAGCCAGCTATCCTTGCGGAAATCAGCGGTATCATTTCCTTCGGTAAAGAAACCAAAGGGAAGCGTCGTCTGGTTATCACCCCGTTAGACGGCAGCGAACCGTACGAAGAGATGATTCCGAAATGGCGTCAGCTCAACGTGTTCGAAGGTGAACGTGTAGAACGTGGTGACGTTGTTTCCGACGGTCCGGAAGCACCGCACGACATCCTGCGTCTTCGTGGCGTACACGCGGTAACGCGTTACATCACCAACGAAGTTCAGGACGTTTACCGTCTGCAAGGCGTTAAGATTAACGATAAACACATTGAAGTTATCGTTCGTCAGATGCTGCGTAAAGCGACCATTGACAGTGCTGGTAGCTCCGACTTCCTGGAAGGCGAACAGGTTGAATACTCCCGCGTCAAGATTGCTAACCGCGATCTGGAAGCGAACGGCAAAGTTGCGGCAACTTACTCTCGCGACCTGCTGGGTATCACCAAAGCGTCTCTGGCAACCGAATCGTTCATCTCTGCCGCATCGTTCCAGGAGACCACGCGTGTCCTGACCGAAGCAGCCGTTGCGGGTAAACGCGACGAACTGCGTGGCCTGAAAGAGAACGTTATCGTGGGTCGTTTGATCCCTGCCGGTACCGGTTATGCGTACCACCAGGATCGTATGCGCCGTCGCGCAGCGGGCGAACAGCCGGCAGCGCCTCAGGTTACTGCGGAAGATGCATCTGCCAGCCTGGCAGAACTGCTGAACGCAGGTCTGGGCGGTTCTAACAACGATTAATCGTTGCTGACCGTAATGAAAAACCCGCCTCGGCGGGTTTTTTTTTGCCTGACATGCAGTCTTATGAATACTGTCAATAAAGACATGTCATTAAAAACAGTATTGACACTGTTTTTAAAATCCGTATGTTAATACTTAACAGCAGCGAAAGAGTAGTTAGCTGTTAAAGCAGTAAGAGTTAGTAGAGTTCGATAGGGGGATTGCGATAAAGGCCACGAAGTATTTTGTTGTATGGGGTAGTCGGCGTTGAAGTTATTTTGTTTCACATCGACGATGCTTTAAGGCTACGTAGTTGATATATGTAATCGCAAAAAGTTAAGTAAGCGCGACGATGTAAGGCCATGATTTAAAAGTTAATGTTTGCGGTTTCCATTATTGAGCAATCGCAAGGGAAGTCAGGCAACGCATCAAAGAGTATATGTCGCGAGGGGAAGTGTACTTGTTTAGGCCGCCATTCTTGAGTGAATTCATCAAGCTGGCGAAATATGTTTAACGGTAAATAGAGGAAGGTTCGTTAGTAGCATTCTCCAATATTATCTGTGGTAAACGTGTACATTTAAAATGTAGTACAAACAGCAGTATCAAATTGTAAGTCAATTAATGTTAAATCTGAAGTTTGTAGTAACTTAAAGCCCTGGCTGCAACGGTCAGGGCTTTTATTATATATACATCAAGGTGTTATCTTAGGCTCTTAACCAAATCAGCTCAACATTTCACCAGCTAAGGGCATTAAATAAATTAATGCTTGCTTAATGATTAGAAGTAAGGCTACTATAGCTGCATCGGTTTGGAACACAGACCTTATGAAAGCAGTTTTAGTAAAGCAGTTCTCAGTTCAAGCGTTATCCTCAGATACTCTTCTTCATGAGCCTCCTCCTAAGTGCCCAATAAGTTAATTTCTGCAAAACAGGCCATCTTCGCTGCATAAGCGGCTCAAAATATGAAAGGAAGTATCTATGTCTAACAAAATGACTGGTTTAGTAAAATGGTTTAACTCTGAGAAAGGCTTCGGCTTTATCACTCCTCAGGACGGTAGCAAAGATGTGTTTGTGCATTTTTCCGCTATCCAGAGCAACGATTATAAAACCTTAGACGAAGGCCAAAAAGTCGAGTTCTCCGTTGAGAACGGCGCGAAAGGCCCGTCTGCTGTTAACGTTATCGCGCTGTAATCGCCGATAATCTCACGAACGCTTACGATAGCGATGAAGGCCAGAGCCTGAGCAGATAAGTGATAGTGAATAAAAAAACCCGCGAAAGCGGGTTTTTTCGTTTTTACATCCGGATTCACTACATCTGTGACGCACGTCCGAGAAAACTATCCCAGTCTTTCCACACGGGCTGTAAACCCTGCGCACTGAGTGCTGCGGCAACATCTTCAGGGCGCCGATCATCATGCGGAGAAAACTGTTCCAGCTCCGGGTGATTGTCGGCATAGCCGCCGGGCTGCGTCTTTGAGAAGGCGCTGACGTTATTGATTGCTAGCGGAATGACGTGGTCGCGAAACCACGGTGATTCACGCGTGGAGAGCGACAGCTCGATGTCCGGCGCCAACAAGCGAAACGCACAAATGGTTTGTACCAGTTGACGCTCATCCATAATCGATGCCGGTTCAATACCTCCGGTACATGGGCGCAGGCGTGGGAACGAGATTGAATAACGGCTTTGCCAGTAATGTTGCTGCATCCATAGCAAATGCTCGGCTACCATATAGCAATCAACCCGCCAACTGTCAGACAAGCCAATCAGTGCCCCAAGGCCAATTTTGTCGATACCGGCGTGACCAAGTCGGTCCGGCGTTTCCAGCCGCCAAAAGAAGTCCTGCTTTTTTCCCTTCAGATGGTGCCGGGCATAAGTCGCCTCATGGTAGCTCTCCTGATACACCATCACACCGTCCAGACCGAGTATCTTTAGCTCAGCATATTCAGCAACTGACAGCGGTTGTACCTCCATCTGTAGCGAAGAAAACTGACGACGGATGGCGGGTAAATGGCGGCGAAAATAGTCCATGCCGACTTTCGCCTGATGCTCGCCGGTGACCAGCAACAGATGCTCAAAACCCAGCTCGCGGATCGCCGCACACTCCCGTTGAATCTCTGATTCATCCAAAGTTTTACGCTTGATGCGGTTGCTCATGGAGAAGCCGCAGTAGGAGCAGTCGTTGGCGCACAGATTCGAAAGATACAGCGGCACGTAAAAGCTGACGGTATTACCAAAGCGTTGGCGGGTCAGCTTTTGCGCTCGCTGCGCCAGCGGCTCCAGATAATCGGCGGCGGCTGGCGAGAGCAGCGCCATCAGGTCATCACGACTCAGCTGTGCAGTGTTAAGTGCGCGCTCGACATCGGCGGCGGTTTTGCCGTTAATGCGCAGATGGATATCATCCCACTCCAGCTGTCGCCAGCGATCGCTGAAGGTTTTCATGCTGAGACCTCCAGAAATCCGGTCAATGGGCTGGTGGCGCAAGCATTGGTACTTCGGCTCCCCGGAACGGCCTGACGTGCCAGAAGGCCCGCTTCAACCGCCAGCCGGAACGCCGTCGCCATCATTACCGGGTCGTCCGCTATGGCAATCGCCGTGTTGACCAACACCGCGTCGGCCCCCATTTCCAACGCCTGCGTGGCATGGCTGGGCACACCGATCCCGGCATCAACCACCACTGGGACGGTGGCCTGCTGAATAATGATCTCCAGCATGGCGCGGGTTTCCAGGCCCTGATTTGAGCCAATGGGCGCACCGAGCGGCATGACCGCCGCACAGCCCACTTCTTCCAGCCGCTTGCACAGCACCGGGTCCGCGCCGCAGTAGGGCAGCACCACGAAACCCTGCTTCACCAGCGCCTCGGCGGCTTTCAGCGTTTCGATAGGATCTGGTAACAGCCATCGAGCGTCAGGATGTATTTCTAATTTCAGCCAGTGCGTCCCCAGCGCTTCGCGCGCCAGCTGCGCGGCAAAGATAGCTTCATCCGCCGTTTTCGCCCCTGAGGTATTCGGCAGCAGCGTTACCCCTGCCTCGACCAGTGGCACCAAAATGGCATCGTTGTGCTGGCGTAAATCCACGCGCTTCATTGCCAATGTCACCAGTTGGCTACCGGAGGCGCGAATGGCGTCGACCATCAGTTGCGATGAGGCAAATTTCCCTGTGCCGGTGAACAGATGTGAATCAAACGTTTTGTCGGCAATACGTAGCATATCAACCCCCTGCAATAACCTGAAAAAGCAGGATCTGGTCGCCTTCCTGCACGATTTGCTGTTCCCACTGCTCGCGCGGCAGGATCTGTTGATTCAGCGCCAGCGCTATCCCCGGCTTGAGCTGATTAAGCTCTGCCAGCAGCGCGCTGATATTTTGCCCCTCGGCACACTGTACTGGCTCATCATTGAATTGGATCTGCATGTTGCCCTCCGCATACCGGACAACCGCGGGCGCGGCGTAACGCCAGGCTACGCCACTGGCTGGTTTTACCATCGAACAGGCGTAATTCACCGCTTAGGGTTTCAATACCGCTGAGAAGTTTGATGGCTTCCAGCGCCTGCAGGGTACCCATGATGCCAACGACCGGACCGACAATGCCTGCGGTACGGCAGTTGCGTTCGGGCTCGATGTCATCCGGCCACAGACAGCGGTAGCAGCCCTGTTCCCACGGCGGCGTCAGCACCATCAATTGGCCACCAAAGCCAACAGCGCTGGCAGTGATAAGCGGTGTATTCAGGGCGACGCAGGCGGTATTGATCGCCTGACGCGTCGCCATATTGTCGGTGCAGTCGAGCACCACGTCAGCGCGCGCCACTGCGTGCCTGAGCGCATCGCCTTTCAGGCGCTGCTGTAGCGCGACCAGTTCGATATCCGGGTTGAGCCGTGTCAGTCGCTGTTGGGCCATCTGGGATTTTGACCGGGCGATATCATCAGTCGTGAACAGGATCTGGCGCTGAAGATTACTCAGATGCACGTCGTCGTCGTCCACCAGCGTCAATGTGCCTACTCCCGCACCCGCCAGATACAGCGCGGCAGGGGAGCCTAATCCGCCCAAGCCAACAATCAGCACGTGGCTGTTGAGCAGTGTCTGCTGGCCCTCTATCGCAATATCACCGAGTAAAATCTGGCGGCTATAGCGCATAAAATCGCGATCATTCATCGCCTGCTCCTGCAATTGAAAGCAGCTGTGACGTGGCGCCTCGCCAGTCAGCGGCCTGCGTGATGGCGCTGACCACCGCAATGCTGCCCACCCCGGTCGCCAGCACAGCCGGTGCCCGCTCGAGGCTGATACCGCCAATGGCGACAGTAGGGTAGTCAGCCAGTCGTTCGATATGCGTGGCGAGTTGTACCAATCCCTGTGGGGCAGATGGCATCTGCTTGGTTTGTGTGGGGAAGACGTGACCCAGTGCGATGTAAGAAGGGCGGGCGGCTAGCGCCACGTCAATCTCCATATCATCGTGGGTGGATACCCCAAGACGTAACCTTGCGGCCTGAATCGCCTTCAGGTCGGTGCTTTCAAGATCTTCCTGGCCCAGATGTACCCCGTAAGCATGGTGTTTAATCGCCAGTCGCCAGTAGTCATTGATAAACAGACGGGCATTGTAGCGACGCCCCAGTTCAATAGCGGCAATCACGTCGGCTTCGACCTCTTCGTCGCGTTTATCTTTGATTCGCAGCTGGATAGTACGTACGCCTGCATCAAGCAGGCGTTCAATCCACGCAATGCTGTCGACCACCGGGTACAGCCCGAGGCGGAAAGGTACCGTTGGGAATTCAGGCTGATACATCAGGCTTCCTCCTTTTTCAGGTAGATATCACCGCCTTTGGCGCGGAAGTTCTCCGACATACCCGCCATCCCCACTTCGATGGTTTGTGCGGCAGCGTAGTCGCGCACTTCCTGGCTGATTTTCATCGAGCAGAATTTCGGCCCGCACATTGAGCAGAAGTGAGCGACTTTGCCGGACTCCTGTGGCAGGGTTTCATCGTGGTAGGCGCGGGCGGTGAATGGGTCGAGCGCCAGATTAAACTGGTCTTCCCAGCGGAATTCGAAGCGCGCTTTTGACATGGCGTTATCGCGGATCTGCGCACCCGGATGCCCTTTAGCTAAATCGGCGGCGTGCGCGGCAATCTTGTAGGTAATCAACCCCTGCTTCACGTCTTCTTTGTTCGGCAGGCCGAGGTGCTCTTTTGGCGTGACGTAGCACAGCATCGCGCAGCCAAACCAGCCAATCATTGCCGCGCCAATACCGGAGGTGAAGTGGTCATAGCCTGGGGCGATATCGGTTGTTAATGGCCCTAAAGTGTAGAACGGCGCTTCGTGGCAGTGCTCCAGCTCTTCGGTCATGTTGCGCTTAATCATCTGCATCGGTACGTGGCCAGGGCCTTCAATCATCACCTGCACGTCATATTCCCAGGCAATTTTGGTCAGCTCGCCCAGCGTATGCAGCTCTGAGAACTGTGCCTCGTCGTTGGCATCCTGAATAGAGCCCGGACGCAGACCATCACCCAGCGAAAGAGAAACGTCATAAGCGGCGCAGATTTCACAGATTTCGCGGAAGTGCTCGAACAGGAAGTTTTCTTTGTGATGGGAGAGGCACCATTTCGCCATGATGGAGCCGCCGCGCGAGACAATCCCGGTCAGGCGTTTAGCGGTCATCGGCACATAGCGCAGCAGCACACCCGCGTGGATAGTGAAATAGTCGACGCCCTGCTCGGCCTGCTCCAGCAGCGTATCGCGGAACGCTTCCCAGGTGAGATCTTCGGCGATCCCGTTGACCTTCTCCAGTGCCTGGTAGATCGGTACGGTGCCGATCGGCACCGGGCTGTTTCGCAGGATCCATTCGCGGGTTTCGTGAATATAGCGACCGGTGGACAGGTCCATCACCGTATCCGCCCCCCAGCGCGTGGACCACACCAGCTTTTCCACTTCTTCTTCGATGGAGGAAGTGACCGCTGAGTTACCGATGTTGGCATTGACCTTCACCAGGAAATTACGTCCGATGATCATCGGCTCTGATTCCGGGTGGTTGATGTTGGCGGGGATGATGGCGCGCCCGGCAGCGACTTCATCACGCACGAATTCCGCCGTGATATTTTCCGGCAGGCTGGCGCCAAAGCTCATGCCTGGATGCTGGTGGCGCAGCACTTCACTGCGAATGCGCTCGCGGCCCATATTTTCGCGGATAGCGATAAACTCCATCTCCGGAGTGACGATGCCCTGGCGCGCGTAGTGCAACTGGGTCACGCAGCGGCCGGTTTTGGCGCGCTTAGGCGTCAGCAAGCCGTTGAAACGCAGCTCGTCCAGGCCATCATCGGCCAGGCGCTCTTTGGTATAGGCGGAGCTACGGTCGTCTAGGTCTTCGCTGTCATTACGTGCGGATATCCACGGCTGGCGCAGTTTTGCCAGACCCTGCTGGACGTTAATCGCCACATCAGGATCGCCATACGGGCCAGAGGTGTCATAAACCGGCACGGCTTCGTTCTCTTCGAACTGTGGGGTATCTTTGCTGCCGCCAATGAGCGTCGGGCTGAGCTGGATTTCACGCATAGGAATACGGATATCTGGCTGTGAACCAGCAATATAGATGCGTTTTGAGTTAGGAAAGGCGGTCCCTTCCAGGGTGTCGATAAAGTGTTGGGCCTGGGCGCGCTGTTCGCGGCGGGATGGTTTAGTAGTGGCAGACATAGCTCATTCCAAAAAAGTAAGGATATGGCTTGTCAGACGACGGATGAAGCAAGAGGGAAGATCGCCCATGGGCGATACAACTGTAGATTTACTCTTGTTCCCTTCGCAGGTATTAGCCTGATCAGGTTCCGCGGATCCCGAATTAACGGTCTCAGCCTTTTCCACTCATGCTGATGTGGAAAATAAGCACTCCGACAAGATAATTCCCCCTCTGGCGAGGAGGAATGGTTGTAAACTACCTGTTACTCGCGCAAATCTCAAGCAGGGCGTTTGATCATTGCGCTGTCGTGTACCGCATCAAGCACCAGCATAATCAACTTATCTTCCAGCATAAACCGGGCCTCCAGCGCCTCGCCGATATCCGACAATGCCTGTTGAAATTCAAGGAAATTATCGTGGTCAATGGCGTTTTCCAGACTGGAATCATAGTCGTCCATAATCTGTTGTGTATTGGCTTCCAGAAGAGGCCAAATTTTTGTGGCTTTTAAAAGCTGCCCGTTCCCTTCCAATTTATGCAGAATACGTTCATAAATACTGAAGTGTCCGGTGGAGAGGTAGTCGACCAGGCTCTGACAAAAATCATCCAGCGCTTTTTCATTGAGCCGCATGTACGATTCTTTGCCAGGCTTAATGCCAACCAGATTGTAGTAAGCCACGAGCAGGTGCTTACGTACATGTAGCCAGCGATCAACCAGTTTATTACTTCCTCCGACGTGTTCCGTCAGGCTTTCCAGCTGGTTTAGCATGATTGACTCCGCAAGGTGGTGTTGAAAAACGGCTCACCGATAAATGTAAAAATAATGTAAACAACATGCCTGTGAAGCAAAGGTTGCGCAAGAGATATGGATCGTATTATTGAAAAATTAGACAGCGGCTGGTGGATCGTCAGTCATGAACAAAAATTGTGGTTGCCTCACGGAGAGCTGCCACATGGTGACGCGGCTGGTTTTGATCTGCTGGGTCAGCGCGGGTTGCCGATAGGCGAGTGGGAAGGTGAAACCGTCTGGCTGGTGCAGCAGCAGCGTCGCCACGATATGGGCTCAGTGCGCCAGATCCTCGATCAGGATGTGGGACTGTTTCAACTGGTCGGACGCGGCGTGCAGTTGGCCGAGTTTTTCCGTTCGCATAAATTCTGCGGTTATTGTGGCCATCCGATGCACCCAAGCAAAACGGAATGGGCAATGCTGTGTAGCCACTGCCGTGAACGTTATTATCCGCAAATTGCCCCCTGCATTATTGTCGCCATCCGTCGTGAAGACTCCCTGCTGCTGGCTCAGCATGTTCGCCACCGCAACGGCGTGCATACCGTGCTGGCCGGTTTTGTTGAAGTGGGGGAGACGTTAGAACAAGCGGTAGCGCGAGAAGTGATGGAAGAAAGCGGCATTAAGGTGAAAAACCTGCGCTACGTTACCTCCCAGCCCTGGCCGTTTCCGCAGTCTTTGATGACCGCGTTTATGGCGGAATATGATAGCGGGGAGATCGTCATCGACCCGAAAGAACTGCTGGAAGCGAACTGGTATCGCTACGATGACTTACCGCTACTTCCCCCGCCGGGTACCGTCGCACGTCGACTGATCGAAGATACTGTGGCGATGTGTCGGGCTGAGTACGAGTAAAGAACGAGTAATGATACACTGACGGCCTGACGCTAAAAGGAAGATAAAAATGACCGAACTGAAGAACGATCGTTACCTGCGTGCGCTGCTGCGCCAGCCTGTTGATGTTACTCCGGTATGGATGATGCGCCAGGCGGGCCGCTATTTGCCGGAGTACAAAGCCACTCGTGCGCAAGCGGGCGATTTCATGGCGCTGTGCAAAAACGCCGAGCTGGCCTGCGAAGTGACGCTACAACCGCTGCGCAGGTATAAACTTGATGCGGCGATCCTCTTTTCGGACATTTTGACCATCCCGGATGCGATGGGACTTGGGCTGTACTTTGAAGCTGGCGAAGGCCCACGCTTTACCTCTCCCATCACCTGTAAGGCCGATGTGGATAAGCTGCCGATCCCGGACCCGGAAGGCGAACTGGGCTACGTGATGAACGCGGTACGCACTATTCGCCGCGAACTGAAGGGTGACGTGCCGCTGATTGGTTTCTCTGGCAGTCCGTGGACGTTGGCGACTTACATGGTGGAAGGCGGCAGCAGCAAAGCCTTCACCGTGATTAAAAAGATGATGTACGCCGATCCAACGTCGCTGCATCTGCTGCTCGATAAGCTGGCGAAAAGCGTCACGCTATACCTGAATGCGCAGATCAAAGCCGGCGCGCAGTCGGTGATGATTTTCGATACCTGGGGCGGCGTGCTGACTGGTCGCGACTATCAGCAGTTCTCTCTCTATTACATGCACAAAATTGTCGATGGTCTGCTGCGTGAAAACGACGGCCGCCGCGTGCCGGTCACCTTGTTCACTAAAGGCGGCGGACAGTGGCTGGAAGCGATGGCGGAAACTGGATGTGATGCGCTGGGTCTCGACTGGACGACAGATATTGCCGATGCGCGTCGTCGTGTCGGTCATAAAGTGGCGTTACAGGGCAATATGGACCCGTCCATGCTCTACGCACCGGCACCGCGTATCGAAGAAGAAGTCGCCACGATACTGGCGGGCTTCGGTCAAGGGGAAGGCCACGTCTTTAACCTGGGTCACGGTATCCACCAGGATGTGCCGCCGGAACATGCCGGGGTGTTTGTGGAGGCGGTACATCGCTTGTCTGAGCAGTACCACCGCTAAGGAGTCACGATGGATCTTGCGTCGCTACGCGCCCAACAGCTTGAACTGGCCTCTGCGGTGATCCGTGAAGATCGCTTTAAAAGCGATCCGCCGGATCTGATCGCTGGGGCAGATGTCGGGTTTGAGCAGGGCGGAGAGGTGACGCGAGCCGCCATCGTGCTACTGAAGTATCCTTCTCTTGAGCTGGTTGAATATAAGGTGGCGCGTATCGCCACCACCATGCCGTATATCCCCGGTTTTCTCTCTTTTCGCGAATATCCTGCGCTGCTGGCTGCCTGGGAACAATTATCGCAGAAGCCTGACTTAGTGTTCGTTGATGGTCACGGTATTTCCCACCCGCGTCGTCTTGGCGTTGCCAGCCATTTTGGTCTGCTGGTGGATGTCCCGACGATTGGCGTGGCGAAAAAACGGCTGTGCGGCAAGTTTGACCCCTTATCTGCTGAACCCGGGGCGCTAGCGCCACTGTTGGATAAAGGCGAGCAGCTGGCGTGGGTCTGGCGCAGCAAAGCACGCTGTAATCCACTGTTTATCTCTACCGGACATCGCGTGGGCATGGATAGCGCGCTGGCGTGGGTGCAGCGTTGTATGAACGGCTATCGCCTGCCGGAACCGACACGCTGGGCGGATGCGGTGGCATCGGAACGCCCTGCTTTTACGCGGCTTGCAGCAAAAACGCCCCATATCGGGTAAACTGCGACTAATTTCCGTATTCGAGAACTCATCATGTTACAAAACCCGATTCATCTGCGTCTGGAGAAGCTGGAAAGCTGGCAGCACGTCACCTTTATGGCCTGTCTGTGTGAGCGCATGTACCCAAACTACGCCATGTTCTGCAAGCAAACGGAGTTTGGAGATGGGCAGATTTACCGCCGAATCCTGGATTTAGTCTGGGAAGTGCTGACCGTCAAGGATGCGAAAATCAATTTTGACAGCCAGCTGGAGAAGTTTGAAGAGGCTATTCCGTCCGCAGACGACTACGATCTGTACGGCGTTTATCCGGCGATTGACGCCTGTGTTGCCCTGAGCGAAGTCATGCATTCTCGTCTGAGCGGTGAAACCCTGGAACACGCGATTGAAGTCAGTAAGGCTTCGATTACCAGCGTCGCGATGCTGGAAATGACGCAAGCGGGTCGCGAAATGACCGATGAAGAGCTGAAAGAGAACCCTGCCGTTGAGCAAGAATGGGATATTCAGTGGGAAATATTCCGACTTTTAGCCGATTGCGAAGAACGCGATCTTGAGCTGATAAAAGGGCTGCGTGCAGACCTGCGCGAGGCTGGCGAGAGCAATATTGGTATAATTTTTCAGCAATGACACCACAAAACGTGATTTAACGCCTGATTTGTCGTGCCTGAAGGCTTCCCATCCGCCCCCCGTCTGGTCTACATTTGGGGGGCGAAGAAAAGTGGCTATCGGTGCGTGTATGCAGGAGAGTGCTTTTCTGGCATTTCCGTCGCACTCGATGCTTAGCAAGCGATAAACACATTGTAAGGATAACTTATGAACAAGACTCAACTGATTGATGTAATTGCAGACAAAGCAGAACTGTCCAAAACACAGGCTAAAGCTGCTCTGGAATCCACTCTGGCTGCTATTACTGAGTCTCTGAAAGAAGGCGATGCTGTACAACTGGTTGGTTTCGGTACCTTCAAAGTGAACCACCGCGCTGAGCGTACTGGCCGCAACCCGCAGACCGGTCAAGAAATCAAAATCGCCGCAGCTAACGTACCGGCATTTGTTTCTGGTAAAGCACTGAAAGACGCGGTTAAGTAATTCGCGTGGCAGTGAACAGTTTTAACGAGGGGGCGGTTTCGCCCCTTTTGTCCATCTGGCGTCATACGCTTTGGCTTTCAGGTGTTCTGTTGCTGTCTGCCTGCAGTCGCCACTCTGAGCTTCCTCCGTTCACGGCCAGCGGTTATGTTGGCGATCACGGAGCGGTACGCGTTTGGCGTAAAGATTCCAACAATGATGTGCATCTGCTCTCCGTTTTTAGTCCGTGGCGAAGCGGCGACACAACCACCAGTGAGTACCGCTGGCAGGGTGACACCCTCTCTCTGATAGAACTCAACGTATACAGCCAACCGCCGGAGCATGTTCGCATCCGTTTCGACGATCGGGGTGAACTGAGTTTTATGCAGCGTGAAGTCGATGGACAAAAGCAACAGCTTTCCAGCGATCAAATTGCGCTCTACCGCTACCGTGCCGATCAAACCCGTCAGACCAGCGATGCGCTGCGCCAGGGGCGTGTGGTATTACGGCAGGGGCGTTGGCATGCTGCCGAACGCACGGTCACTACGTGTGAAGGCGAGACGATCAAACCTGATTTAGATTCATGGGCGATAAACCATATCGAGCGCCGCCAGAGCCGCTCGTCGGTCGACGTGAGCGTGGCATGGCTGGAAGCGCCTGAGGGATCTCAGCTGTTGCTGGTCGCGAATTCTGATTTCTGTCGTTGGCAGCCAAAAGATAAAACATTTTAACGCCGGATGGCGACGCGAAAGCGTCTTATCCGGCTTACGGTATCCATCTGTAGGCCTGATTAGCGTAGCGCCATCAGGCATTAAGTTCTTTACCAGTGGCCCATACCCATATGACCCCCGCCACGATGGTAACTGCCGCCACCGCAACCCATGCCGGCACCGCGAGGCACACCCGCCTCCGCCATGGCGACATCCCGTTTCACCCGTTGCTCATCCAGCGCTTGATTCAGAGATTCTATCTCTTTTGCGACGGCATTAATTTTTGCGCTGTCCAGCGGGCTGGCGGTGAGCAACGCGTTGTACTCATAACGTTTGGACGTCAACTGCTGGCGCAATGCGCGGGTCTGCGTGTAGTAATCATCAGCGATTTTCTGGGCTGCGGCCTGCTGCTCGGTGGTCATTGGCGTACCACCCTGTTGCCACATTCCCTCACCATTGCCCCAGTGATGTTGCGCCAGTGCCGGGGTGGAACCCAGAGCCATCAGCGAGAGGACCATTAGCGCCAGTTTATTATTCCGTTTCATCGTTCGTTCTCCTGTTGGTTAGCTTACTTTCTCTTTTGCATCTTCCGTGCCAACCTGGACGTCCTTGTGCTGCGGGGATCGCGCGGCTGCCGCCCGGGCGTAAGCGAGTAAAAATGACTCGCCAGAACAGCCCGGTGGGTCATTTTTACCCACCCGTTGTGAGGGTTTGTGCCTGAGAACAGGGTTATCAGGGTGAAAAGATGGCATGATTTCTGCTGTATACCTGAAATGAAGAAAGGAACGGCGGGAAAGGGAGAACGTATGCGTCTTGATAAGGATACGGCAGCAAAGTGGCTGAGCCGGTTATTACCGGCGGCGATCCTGATTTTGGTGGGGTGGTTTTCTATCATGACCATTCGGGACTACGGCCGGGAAAGTGATGCCGCTCGACAAACGTTACTGGAAAAGGGAAGCGTGCTGATCCGCGCCCTTGAGTCCGGTACGCGTGTGGGCATGGGAATGCGTATGCATCATGCGCAGCAACAAACGCTGCTGGAGCAAATGGCGGTACAGCCGGGCGTACTCTGGTTTGCCGTTGTCGATGAGCATGGCGTGATCATCACCCACAGTGATTCCTCTATGGTTGGTAAATCCCTCTACTCGCCGGATGTCCTGCGTCAGTTAAATCCTGGGGAACAAGAACGCTGGCGGAATATCGACTCATCGCCCGATGGGCATGATCAAATACCAGCCCTGGAAATTTATCGCCAGTTCCAGCCGTTGTATGGGGCCGGGAGGCACGGTATGGCACGCTGCTCCGGTAATGACGATCATGCGAATACGCCTACGCAAACCATCTTTATCGCTTTTGATGCCAGCGACCTGGCCGCGACTCAGGCCAGAGAGTGGCGTAATACGCTGATCGTTCTGTCTGCTCTGGCGGCGGTGCTGCTGGCTACCGTGCTGACGTTTTTCTGGTACCAACGCTATCAGCGTTCTTATAAAGAGCTACAGGACGCGATGAAGCGTAAAGAAAAGCTGATGGCGCTCGGACATCTGGCGGCGGGAGTCGCGCATGAAATCCGTAATCCACTGTCATCCATCAAGGGGTTAGCGAAATATTTTGCCGAACGCACTCCGGCGGGGGGCGAGTCGCATGAACTGGCGCAGGTGATGGCGAAAGAGGCCGATCGCTTAAATCGGGTGGTGAGTGAATTGCTGGAGCTGGTGAAGCCCGCGCACCTGACGCTGCAGCGGGTCGATCTTAATGAAGTCATCACCCACTCGCTGCATTTGGTTAGCCAGGATGCTCAGAGCCGGGAAATTCAACTGCAGTTTACGCCGAATGCTGCGTTACCCGCTATTCAAGCCGATCCCGACCGACTCACGCAGGTCCTGCTGAATTTATACCTCAACGCCATTCATGCTATTGGGCATCAGGGGACGGTTACGGTTTCAGCGAGTGAAAGTAGCGCCGAACGGGTTAAAATTAGGGTTACCGACAGCGGAAAGGGAATTGCGCCCGACCAGCTGGAGGCTATTTTTACTCCTTACTTTACGACGAAGGCAGACGGTACCGGGCTGGGACTGGCGGTGGTGCAAAACATCATTGAGCAGCACGGCGGAACCATTCAGGTGACCAGCGTGGAAGGTAGAGGCACCGTCTTTACTCTCTGGCTGCCGATCAATGCGAAACCACAGGATTGACAAGGATGACACACGGAAAAATCGATATTCTGGTTGTGGACGATGACGTCAGCCACTGCACTATTCTACAAGCGCTGCTGCGTGGCTGGGGCTATGACGTTGCGCTTGCCTATAGCGGACGAGAGGCGCTGGCGCAGGTGCGTGAACACGTCTTTGATCTGGTGTTGTGCGATGTGCGTATGGCGGAGATGGACGGCATTGAAACGCTGAAAGAGATCAAAGCCCTGAATCCGGCGATTCCTGTCTTGATTATGACCGCTTTTTCTAGCGTGGAGACCGCGGTGGAAGCGTTAAAAACCGGGGCGCTGGATTACTTAATCAAACCACTGGATTTTGACAGTCTGCAGCACACGCTGGAAAAGGCGCTGGCGCATACCCGGGCGACCGGCGTCGACCCCGTAGCAGCCCCGGCAGCGCAGTTTGGCATGATTGGCAACAGTCCGGCGATGCAGCACCTGCTTAACGAAATTGCGATGGTTGCGCCGTCGGATGCGACGGTGCTTATTCACGGAGACTCCGGAACGGGCAAAGAACTGGTCGCCCGGGCGCTTCACGCCAGCAGTGCGCGCAGTGATAAACCACTGGTGACGCTCAACTGCGCGGCGCTGAATGAATCTCTGCTGGAATCTGAACTGTTCGGCCATGAAAAAGGTGCGTTTACGGGTGCCGATAAACGCCGGGAAGGGCGCTTTGTGGAAGCCGACGGCGGTACGCTGTTTCTTGATGAGATTGGCGATATCTCGCCGTTGATGCAGGTGCGCCTGCTGCGGGCGATTCAGGAGCGTGAAGTTCAGCGCGTAGGCAGTAATCAGACTATTGCTGTGGATGTCCGGCTGATTGCCGCCACCCATCGCGATCTGGCACAAGAGGTCAACGCCGGACGTTTTCGCCAGGATCTCTACTATCGCCTGAACGTCGTCACTATCGAGATGCCCGCATTACGTCAACGCCGGGAAGATATTCCGCTGCTGGCCGGGCATTTTCTCCAGCGCTTTGCTGAGCGTAACCGCAAAGCGGTGAAAGGTTTTACCCCGCAGGCAATGGATCTGCTGATCCATTACGACTGGCCGGGAAACATTCGTGAGCTGGAAAATGCGATTGAGCGTGCGGTGGTTCTGCTGACGGGAGAATACATTTCTGAACGCGAGCTGCCGTTGGCGATTGCCGCGACGCCAATAAAAGCAGAGAACAGTCCGGAGATCCAACCGCTGGTGGATGTTGAAAAAGAGGTGATTCTGGCAGCACTGGAAAAAACGGGCGGCAACAAAACTGAAGCCGCCCGTCAGTTAGGCATCACGCGCAAAACGCTATTGGCGAAAATTTCGCGTTAGCGCTGCTCGCGTTCGATGGCGCGCCAGCCGATATCGTTACGGCTAAAGCTGCCTTCCCAGCGGATGTCGGCCATTAACGCGTAAGCGCGCTTCTGCGCTTCTGCAACGGTATGACCCAGTGCGGTTGCGCACAGGACGCGGCCCCCATTGGTCAATACCGTGTCGTCGGCGGCGAGTTTCGTGCCGGCGTGGAACACTTTACCGTCAGCGGCTTCTTCCAGCGGCAGGCCGTGGATCGCGTCTCCGGTACGGTAGTCGCCCGGATAACCCCCGGCGGCGATTACCACGCCCAGCGAGGCGCGCTCGTCCCACTCGGAGGTTTTTTCGTCCAGCTTACCGTCGCAGGCGGCGAGACACAGATCCACCAGGTCCGACTTCATGCGCAGCATGATCGGCTGGGTTTCCGGGTCGCCGAAGCGGCAGTTAAACTCGATAACCTTCGGGTTGCCCTGTTTGTCGATCATCAGGCCTGCGTACAGGAAACCGGTGTAGGTGTTACCTTCCGCCGCCATGCCTTTTACGGTTGGCCAGATGATGCGTTCCATGGTGCGCTGGTGAACGTCATCAGTTACAACAGGCGCTGGAGAGTATGCACCCATCCCGCCGGTGTTCGGACCGGTATCGCCATTGCCCACACGTTTGTGGTCCTGACTGGTAGCCATCGGCAGGACATGCTCGCCGTCGACCATCACGATAAAGCTTGCCTCTTCGCCGTCGAGGAACTCCTCGATCACAATGCGGTGGCCCGCGTCGCCAAACGCGTTGCCTGCCAGCATGTCGTGCACGGCGGCTTCAGCTTCTTCAAGCGTCATCGCCACGATAACGCCTTTACCGGCAGCCAGACCGTCGGCTTTAATGACGATCGGCGCGCCTTTCTCACGCAGATAGGCCAGCGCGGGCTCCACTTCAGTGAAGTTCTGGTATTCCGCAGTGGGAATATTATGGCGCGCGAGGAAATCTTTGGTGAACGCTTTAGAACCTTCCAACTGCGCAGCACCTTCGGTTGGGCCGAAGATTTTCAGACCGGCGGCACGGAAGGCATCGACCACGCCAATCACCAGCGGTGCTTCCGGACCAACGATGGTGAGATCGATCTTCTCGTTCTGGGCAAAGCTCAGCAGTGCCGGAATGTCGGTTACACCGATAGCCACGTTTTGCAGCGTCGGTTCCAGTGCGGTACCCGCATTGCCCGGTGCGACATAAACGGTTGAAACCTGCGGTGACTGGGCTGCTTTCCAGGCCAGCGCGTGTTCGCGCCCGCCGTTGCCAATAACTAATACTTTCATCGTCTGCTCCGTGGATTAATGGCGGAAGTGGCGCATGTCGGTAAAGATCATCGCAATACCGTGTTCGTCGGCAGCGGCAATCACCTCGTCATCACGAATGGAACCGCCTGGCTGGATAACACAGCTCACGCCAACGGCTGCTGCGGCATCAATCCCGTCGCGGAACGGGAAGAAGGCGTCAGACGCCATTGCCGAACCTTTGACTTCCAGACCTTCGTCGGCGGCTTTAATCCCGGCGATCTTCGCGGAATAAACGCGGCTCATCTGACCTGCGCCTATGCCGATGGTCATGTTCTCTTTGGCGTAGACAATGGCGTTGGATTTCACGAACTTCGCGACTTTCCAGCAGAACAGCGCATCACGCAGCTCCTGCTCAGTAGGCTGACGTTTGGACACTACGCGCAGTTCACCCTCGGTGACCATACCCAGGTCACGATCCTGAACCAGCAGTCCGCCGTTCACGCGTTTGAAATCCAGGCCCGCAACACGCTCAGCCCACTGACCGCAGGTCAGGACGCGAACGTTCTGCTTAGCCGCCGTAATCTTCAGCGCTTCCTCAGTTGCTGACGGGGCGATGATCACCTCAACAAACTGGCGGGAGATAATGGCCTGTGCCGTTTCAGCATCCAGTTCGCGGTTAAAAGCGATGATGCCGCCGAACGCGGAGGTTGGATCGGTTTTGTACGCGCGGTCATAGGCATCAAGAATAGAGGAGCTGACTGCCACGCCGCACGGGTTGGCGTGCTTAACGATAACGCAGGCTGGCTCGTTGAACTCTTTCACGCACTCGAGCGCGGCGTCGGTATCGGCGATGTTGTTATAAGAGAGCGCTTTGCCCTGTACCTGCGTTGCGGTGGCAACGGACGCCTCTTTAACATTCTCTTCTATATAGAAGGCCGCCTGCTGGTGGCTGTTTTCGCCGTAGCGCATATCCTGCTTCTTAATGAAGTTCAGGTTCAGGGTTCGTGGGAAGCGACCTGCAGCGTCTTTGCTTTCACCGTGATAGGCCGGGACCATGCTGCCGAAGTAGTTGGCAATCATGCTGTCGTAGGCGGCGGTGTGTTCGAACGCTTTAATGGCGAGATCGAAACGGGTGTCGAGGGTCAGAGAACCTTCGTTGGCATCCATCTCTTTAATAATGGCGTCGTAGTCATTGCTCTTTACCACGATAGCCACATCTTTATGGTTCTTGGCGGCCGAGCGCACCATGGTTGGGCCGCCGATATCGATATTCTCTACCGCATCTTCCAGCGAGCAGCCAACGCGAGCCACGGTCTCGGCGAACGGGTACAGGTTAACAACCACCATATCGATAGGGGCGATACCGTGTTGTTCCATTATTCCGTCATCCTGACCGCGACGGCCAAGAATGCCGCCGTGTACTTTTGGATGCAGGGTCTTCACGCGTCCATCCATCATTTCCGGGAAACCGGTGTAATCGGAAACTTCGGTCACTGGCAGACCTTTCTCTGCTAACAGGCGCGCAGTGCCACCTGTAGACAGCAGCTCCACACCGCGTGCGGAAAGTGCCTGAGCGAATTCGATAATACCTGCTTTGTCAGAAACACTGAGCAGAGCGCGGCGGACTGGACGACGTTGTTGCATGGTAAATCCCCTGGATTTGACTATAACAGAGAGCGTTAGCTGAGTTTTTGCGTAAAAACTCAGCTAACGCCCCTTACGGGGCATCCTTGTTTTGCCGCAGCATTGTAACGAAAACGTTTGCGCAACGCTCGCGAATTTTTCTTTTTCAATGTTGACCCTTATTTCGAGAGCTTAAAACCGTATATAGGTAGAAAGGATCGCCGAAATGATGGGGATGTTTGTGGATAACTCTGTGTGCAAATAGGTATAAGGCGGGGTTTTGCTGTGGAATGCAGCAGTCAGTCATTTTTCTGTAATTTAAGGGTTGCGGGCGCCAGAGAACTCCCTATAATGCGCCTCCATCGACACGGCGGATGTGAATCACTTCACACAAACAGCCGGTTCGGTTGAAGAGAAAAACCTGAAAATAAACGGTTGACTCTGAAAGAGGAAAGCGTAATATACGCCACCTCGCAACAGTGAGCGAAAGCCGTGTTGCACTGCTCTTTAACAATTTATCAGACAATCTGTGTGGGCACTCGAAGATACGGATTCTTAACGTCGCAAGACGAAAAATGAATACCAAGTCTCTGAGTGAACATACGTAATTCATTACGAAGTTTAATTCACGAGCATCAAACTTAAATTGAAGAGTTTGATCATGGCTCAGATTGAACGCTGGCGGCAGGCCTAACACATGCAAGTCGAACGGTAGCACAGAGGAGCTTGCTCCTTGGGTGACGAGTGGCGGACGGGTGAGTAATGTCTGGGAAACTGCCCGATGGAGGGGGATAACTACTGGAAACGGTAGCTAATACCGCATAATGTCGCAAGACCAAAGAGGGGGACCTTCGGGCCTCTTGCCATCGGATGTGCCCAGATGGGATTAGCTAGTAGGTGGGGTAACGGCTCACCTAGGCGACGATCCCTAGCTGGTCTGAGAGGATGACCAGCCACACTGGAACTGAGACACGGTCCAGACTCCTACGGGAGGCAGCAGTGGGGAATATTGCACAATGGGCGCAAGCCTGATGCAGCCATGCCGCGTGTATGAAGAAGGCCTTCGGGTTGTAAAGTACTTTCAGCGAGGAGGAAGGGGATGTGGTTAATAACCGCATTCATTGACGTTACTCGCAGAAGAAGCACCGGCTAACTCCGTGCCAGCAGCCGCGGTAATACGGAGGGTGCAAGCGTTAATCGGAATTACTGGGCGTAAAGCGCACGCAGGCGGTCTGTCAAGTCGGATGTGAAATCCCCGGGCTCAACCTGGGAACTGCATCCGAAACTGGCAGGCTAGAGTCTTGTAGAGGGGGGTAGAATTCCAGGTGTAGCGGTGAAATGCGTAGAGATCTGGAGGAATACCGGTGGCGAAGGCGGCCCCCTGGACAAAGACTGACGCTCAGGTGCGAAAGCGTGGGGAGCAAACAGGATTAGATACCCTGGTAGTCCACGCCGTAAACGATGTCGACTTGGAGGTTGTTCCCTTGAGGAGTGGCTTCCGGAGCTAACGCGTTAAGTCGACCGCCTGGGGAGTACGGCCGCAAGGTTAAAACTCAAATGAATTGACGGGGGCCCGCACAAGCGGTGGAGCATGTGGTTTAATTCGATGCAACGCGAAGAACCTTACCTACTCTTGACATCCAGAGAACTTAGCAGAGATGCTTTGGTGCCTTCGGGAACTCTGAGACAGGTGCTGCATGGCTGTCGTCAGCTCGTGTTGTGAAATGTTGGGTTAAGTCCCGCAACGAGCGCAACCCTTATCCTTTGTTGCCAGCGGTTCGGCCGGGAACTCAAAGGAGACTGCCAGTGATAAACTGGAGGAAGGTGGGGATGACGTCAAGTCATCATGGCCCTTACGAGTAGGGCTACACACGTGCTACAATGGCATATACAAAGAGAAGCGACCTCGCGAGAGCAAGCGGACCTCATAAAGTATGTCGTAGTCCGGATTGGAGTCTGCAACTCGACTCCATGAAGTCGGAATCGCTAGTAATCGTAGATCAGAATGCTACGGTGAATACGTTCCCGGGCCTTGTACACACCGCCCGTCACACCATGGGAGTGGGTTGCAAAAGAAGTAGGTAGCTTAACCTTCGGGAGGGCGCTTACCACTTTGTGATTCATGACTGGGGTGAAGTCGTAACAAGGTAACCGTAGGGGAACCTGCGGTTGGATCACCTCCTTACCTTAAAGAAACGTTCTTTGTAGTGCTCACACAGATTGTCTGATGAATGATGAACTTCTGAATGTACTTCCGAGTGCATTAAGAAGTTTTGCTCTTTAAAAATCTGGATCAAGCTGAAAATTGAAACGACACACTGTGTCTGTTCTCCGTAATAAGAACAGATAAATGGTGTGTTCGAGTCTCTCAAATTTTCGCAACACGATGTGTTTTACGAAACATCTTCGGGTTGTGAGGTTAAGCGACTAAGCGTACACGGTGGATGCCCTGGCAGTCAGAGGCGATGAAGGACGTGCTAATCTGCGATAAGCGTCGGTAAGGTGATATGAACCGTTATAGCCGGCGATTTCCGAATGGGGAAACCCAGTGTGTTTCGACACACTATCATTACGTGAATACATAGCGTAATGAAGCGAACCGGGGGAACTGAAACATCTAAGTACCCCGAGGAAAAGAAATCAACCGAGATTCCCCCAGTAGCGGCGAGCGAACGGGGAGCAGCCCAGAGTCTGAATCAGCATGTGTGGTAGTGGAACGGTCTGGAAAGTCCGACGGTACAGGGTGATAGTCCCGTACACAAAATCGCATGTGTTGTGAACTCGAAGAGTAGGGCGGGACACGTGGTATCCTGTCTGAATATGGGGGGACCATCCTCCAAGGCTAAATACTCCTGACTGACCGATAGTGAACCAGTACCGTGAGGGAAAGGCGAAAAGAACCCCGGCGAGGGGAGTGAAAAAGAACCTGAAACCGTGTACGTACAAGCAGTGGGAGCCTTGATTTATCAGGGTGACTGCGTACCTTTTGTATAATGGGTCAGCGACTTATATTCTGTAGCAAGGTTAACCGTATAGGGGAGCCGAAGGGAAACCGAGTCTTAACTGGGCGTTAAGTTGCAGGGTATAGACCCGAAACCCGGTGATCTAGCCATGGGCAGGTTGAAGGTTGGGTAACACTAACTGGAGGACCGAACCGACTAATGTTGAAAAATTAGCGGATGACTTGTGGCTGGGGGTGAAAGGCCAATCAAACCGGGAGATAGCTGGTTCTCCCCGAAAGCTATTTAGGTAGCGCCTCGTGAACTCATCTTCGGGGGTAGAGCACTGTTTCGGCTAGGGGGTCATCCCGACTTACCAACCCGATGCAAACTACGAATACCGAAGAATGTTATCACGGGAGACACACGGCGGGTGCTAACGTCCGTCGTGAAGAGGGAAACAACCCAGACCGCCAGCTAAGGTCCCAAAGTCACAGTTAAGTGGGAAACGATGTGGGAAGGCACAGACAGCCAGGATGTTGGCTTAGAAGCAGCCATCATTTAAAGAAAGCGTAATAGCTCACTGGTCGAGTCGGCCTGCGCGGAAGATGTAACGGGGCTAAACTGTGCACCGAAGCTGCGGCAGCGACACTATGTGTTGTTGGGTAGGGGAGCGTTCTGTAAGCCGTTGAAGGTGTCCTGTGAGGGGTGCTGGAGGTATCAGAAGTGCGAATGCTGACATAAGTAACGATAATGCGGGTGAAAAACCCGCACGCCGGAAGACCAAGGGTTCCTGTCCAACGTTAATCGGGGCAGGGTGAGTCGACCCCTAAGGCGAGGCCGAAAGGCGTAGTCGATGGGAAACAGGTTAATATTCCTGTACTTGGTGTTACTGCGAAGGGGGGACGGAGAAGGCTATGTTAGCCGGGCGACGGTTGTCCCGGTTTAAGCATGTAGGCGGGAAGTTTAGGTAAATCCGGACTTCTGTATAACGCTGAGGTGTGATGACGAGGCACTACGGTGCTGAAGTAACAAATGCCCTGCTTCCAGGAAAAGCCTCTAAGCATCAGGTAACACGAAATCGTACCCCAAACCGACACAGGTGGTCAGGTAGAGAATACCAAGGCGCTTGAGAGAACTCGGGTGAAGGAACTAGGCAAAATGGTGCCGTAACTTCGGGAGAAGGCACGCTGATGGTAGGTGAAGCGACTTGCTCGTGGAGCTGAAATCAGTCGAAGATACCAGCTGGCTGCAACTGTTTATTAAAAACACAGCACTGTGCAAACACGAAAGTGGACGTATACGGTGTGACGCCTGCCCGGTGCCGGAAGGTTAATTGATGGGGTTATCCGTAAGGAGAAGCTCTTGATCGAAGCCCCGGTAAACGGCGGCCGTAACTATAACGGTCCTAAGGTAGCGAAATTCCTTGTCGGGTAAGTTCCGACCTGCACGAATGGCGTAATGATGGCCAGGCTGTCTCCACCCGAGACTCAGTGAAATTGAACTCGCTGTGAAGATGCAGTGTACCCGCGGCAAGACGGAAAGACCCCGTGAACCTTTACTATAGCTTGACACTGAACACTGGTCCTTGATGTGTAGGATAGGTGGGAGGCTTTGAAGTGTGGACGCCAGTCTGCATGGAGCCAACCTTGAAATACCACCCTTTAATGGCTGGTGTTCTAACGTAGACCCGTGATCCGGGTTGCGGACAGTGTCTGGTGGGTAGTTTGACTGGGGCGGTCTCCTCCTAAAGAGTAACGGAGGAGCACGAAGGTTAGCTAATCCTGGTCGGACATCAGGAGGTTAGTGCAAAGGCATAAGCTAGCTTGACTGCGAGAGTGACGGCTCGAGCAGGTGCGAAAGCAGGTCTTAGTGATCCGGTGGTTCTGAATGGAAGGGCCATCGCTCAACGGATAAAAGGTACTCCGGGGATAACAGGCTGATACCGCCCAAGAGTTCATATCGACGGCGGTGTTTGGCACCTCGATGTCGGCTCATCACATCCTGGGGCTGAAGTAGGTCCCAAGGGTATGGCTGTTCGCCATTTAAAGTGGTACGCGAGCTGGGTTTAGAACGTCGTGAGACAGTTCGGTCCCTATCTGCCGTGGGCGCTGGAGAATTGAGGGGGGCTGCTCCTAGTACGAGAGGACCGGAGTGGACGCATCACTGGTGTTCGGGTTGTCATGCCAATGGCATTGCCCGGTAGCTAAATGCGGAAGAGATAAGTGCTGAAAGCATCTAAGCACGAAACTTGCCCCGAGATGAGTTCTCCCTGACTCCTTGAGAGTCCTGAAGGAACGTTGAAGACTACGACGTTGATAGGTCGGGTGTGTAAGTGTAGCGATACATTGAGCTAACCGATACTAATGAACCGTGAGGCTTAACCTTACAACGCCAAAGATGTTTTGGCGAAAGAGACATCAATTCAGCTTGATACAGATAAAATCAGAACGCAGAAGCGGTCTGATAACAGAATTTGCCTGGCGGCTGTAGCGCGGTGGTCCCACCTGACCCCATGCCGAACTCAGAAGTGAAACGCCGTAGCGCCGATGGTAGTGTGGGGTCTCCCCATGCGAGAGTAGGGAACTGCCAGGCATCAAACAAGTGAAGAAGCCCATCCTGACGGATGGGCTTTTTTGCGTCTGTTGTCTGTCGGTGAGTGCTCTCCTGAGTAGGACAAATCCGCCGGGAGCGGATTTGAACGTTGCGAAGCAACGGCCCGCAGGGTGGCGGGCAGGACGCCCGCCATAAACTGCCAGGCATCAAACAAGTGAAGAAGCCCATCCGTCAGGATGGGCTTTTTTGCGTCTGTTGTATGTGAAAGCGGGTGGATAGCCGCGTCAGCGCTTTATCTGTCCAGCGAAAGCCTCTCTTCTGTCCGCGTAAAATGTCCTTTATCCTGCCCGTGAACGACAAAGCATTCTCCTTTTGACTCTTACTGCACTATTCTACAGCGAGTGAGTCGTGAAACTTTCTCACCTTGAGCATGCAGGCTCGACATTCACACGATTCCTGGTTATTGTCAGCTATCTGGATGTCTAAACGTTTAAACGTATGTTGTGAGGTTATCAGGTTATGCCAATTCGCGTGCTGGACGAGCTACCCGCCGTCAATTTCTTGCGTGAGGAAAACGTCTTCGTCATGACGACATCCCGCGCATCCGGTCAGGAAATTCGTCCTCTGAAGGTGCTTATCCTCAACCTGATGCCGAAGAAGATCGAAACGGAAAACCAGTTTCTCCGGTTATTGTCGAACTCACCGCTGCAGGTAGACGTTCAGCTATTACGCATTGATGCCCGCGAGTCGCGCAATACGCCGACGGAGCATCTGAATAACTTTTACTGTAATTTCGAGGATATTTGCGATCAGAACTTTGATGGACTGATCGTCACCGGGGCACCGTTAGGCCTGGTTGAGTTTAACGATGTGGCCTACTGGCCGCAGATCAAACAGGTACTGGAGTGGGCGAAAGACCACGTCACATCAACATTGTTTGTCTGTTGGGCGGTGCAGGCCGCACTGAATATCCTCTATGGCATCCCCAAGCAAACCCGCAACGACAAGCTTTCAGGTGTATACGAACACCATATCCTTCATCCCCATGCCCTGCTGACGCGTGGTTTTGATGATGCTTTCCTTGCGCCGCACTCACGCTATGCTGATTTCCCTGCTGCGTTGATCAGGGATTACACCGATCTTGAGATTTTTGCCGAGACGGAAGAGGGCGATGCCTACCTGTTTGCCAGTAAAGATAAACGTATTGCGTTCGTGACGGGTCATCCGGAATATGACGCCGATACGCTGGCCGGTGAATATTTTCGTGACGCCGAAGCGGGGTTGACCCCGGACGTTCCGTACAACTATTTCCCGCAAGATGACCCACAAAACAAACCTCGGGCAAGCTGGCGTAGCCATGGCAATTTGCTGTTTATTAACTGGCTCAACTATTACGTCTACCAGATCACGCCATACGATCTGCGCCACATGAATCCAACGCTGGATTAATCTTCTGTAGCAAACGATCCTTAAGCGTTTCAGCATGTTGAATCAGGCACCTTCGGGTGCTTTTTTTATTTCCGAAACGCACCTCACGGTGTGATTAATTTTTATTATGATTGTTATCAATAAGTTAATTGATAATTAAATTAAAAATGGAAATTGTTTTTGATTTTGAAATTTAAATGGGTAGTCTTAGTTGTGCTGAACGAAAACCGCACAACGATCCTTCGTTCGCATTGGGGATGTGTTTGGATCAATGACGAGGAACTACGCAATGAATCAACAGGCAACAACAACCGATGAGCTGGTTTTTACCAGGCCGCATGGCGAGCAGGAACAGCAGATTTTGACCGCAGAGGCGGTGGAATTCCTGACCGAATTGGTGACTCGATTTACGCCAAAACGCAATAAACTTCTCGCCGCGCGTATTCAGCAGCAGCAGGATATTGATGACGGTAAGTTGCCTGATTTTATTTCGGAAACAGCTTCCATTCGTGAAGGTGGCTGGAAGATTCGCGGTATTCCTGATGATTTACAGGATCGTCGCGTGGAAATCACCGGACCCGTTGAACGCAAGATGGTGATTAACGCGCTCAACGCCAACGTTAGAGTCTTTATGGCTGACTTTGAGGATTCACTGGCTCCCGAGTGGAGTAAAGTGATCGACGGGCAAATCAACCTGCGCGATGCGGTGAACGGTACCATCAGTTACACCAACGACGCTGGCAAGATATACCAACTGAAGCCCGATCCGGCGTTATTGGTTTGTCGTGTACGTGGCCTGCATCTGCCGGAAAAACACGTCACCTGGCGTGAGGAAGCGATTCCCGGCAGTCTGTTCGACTTTGCCCTCTATTTCTTCCACAACTACAAAGCCTTGCTGGCTAAAGGCAGTGGTCCTTACTTCTATTTGCCGAAAACGCAGGCCTGGCAAGAAGCGGCCTGGTGGAGTGAAGTCTTCAGCTATACAGAAGACCGATTTAATCTGCCGCGCGGCACGATAAAAGCCACGTTGCTGATCGAAACACTGCCAGCCGTTTTCCAGATGGATGAGATCCTGCACGCGCTGCGTGACCATATTGTCGGCCTCAACTGCGGTCGTTGGGATTACATTTTCAGCTACATCAAAACCCTCAAGAATCACCCGGATCGTGTTCTGCCCGATCGTCAGGTGGTAACGATGGATAAGCCGTTCCTCAGCGCCTACTCGCGTCTGCTGATTAAAACCTGTCATAAACGCGGTGCCTTTGCGATGGGCGGTATGGCGGCGTTTATCCCCAGCAAAGACGCTGAGCGCAACAATCAGGTGCTGGCAAAAGTTAAAGCGGATAAAGCGCTGGAAGCCAATAACGGTCATGACGGGACCTGGGTTGCTCACCCTGGACTGGCAGATACCGCAATGGCGATTTTCAACGATGTGCTGGGCAACAACAAAAATCAGCTGTTTGTCACCCGAGAAGAGGATGCGCCGATTACTGCAGAACAACTGCTGGCTCCGTGCGAAGGGGAACGTACTGAAGAAGGCATGCGCGCCAATATTCGCGTTGCCGTGCAGTACATCGAAGCGTGGATCTCTGGCAACGGTTGCGTACCGATTTATGGCCTGATGGAAGATGCGGCAACTGCCGAAATCTCCCGTACCTCCATCTGGCAGTGGATCCACCATCAGAAAACCCTCAGCAACGGTAAGCCGGTGACCAAACCGCTGTTCCGTCAGATGCTGGCCGAAGAAATGCGGGTGATTCAGGACGAGCTGGGTGAACACCGCTACAGCAGCGGGCGCTTTGATGACGCCGCACGCCTGATGGAGCAAATCACCACCTCTGACGAACTGATCGACTTCCTTACCTTGCCAGGCTACCGCTTACTGGCTTAACAGCCCAGGCTATTTTGTTCGCCATTTTCGCCCCGGGCAGTGCTCAAAATCCTCACGTACTATAAGTACGCTCCGGTTTTTGCGCGCTGGCCGTGACCAAACTGCCTTCACCAATAACGCCTGGGAAGCCAGGAGAATAATATGGAGCATCTGCACATGAAAACCCGTACCCAACAAATCGAAGACTTACAGAAAGAATGGACACAACCACGCTGGGAAGGCATTACCCGCCCGTACAGCGCGGAGGAAGTGGTGAAGTTACGTGGCTCGGTCAACCCGGAATGTACGCTGGCGCAGCTTGGCGCAGCGAAAATGTGGCGTTTGCTGCACGGCGGATCGAAGAAAGGTTATATCAACAGCCTCGGTGCACTGACTGGTGGTCAGGCGCTGCAACAGGCGAAAGCCGGTATTGAAGCGGTCTACCTTTCCGGGTGGCAGGTGGCGGCAGACGCCAACCTGGCCTCCAGCATGTACCCGGATCAATCGCTATACCCGGCTAACTCTGTGCCCGCCGTGGTGGATCGGATCAACAACACCTTCCGTCGGGCGGATCAGATCCAATGGTCAACCGGCATTGAGCCAACCGATCCGCGCTATGTGGATTACTTCCTGCCGATCGTTGCCGATGCCGAAGCCGGTTTTGGCGGTGTCCTGAACGCGTTTGAATTGATGAAATCGATGATTGAAGCCGGTGCAGCGGCGGTTCACTTCGAAGATCAGCTCGCCTCGGTGAAAAAATGCGGTCACATGGGCGGCAAGGTGCTGGTACCGACTCAGGAAGCTATCCAGAAACTGGTGGCGGCCCGTCTGGCGGCAGACGTGATGGGCGTCCCGACGCTGGTTATTGCCCGTACCGATGCTGACGCAGCGGATTTGATTACCTCTGACTGCGACCCTTACGACAGCGAGTTCATTACCGGCGAGCGTACCAGCGAAGGGTTCTACCGTACCCATGCGGGTATTGAGCAGGCGATCAGTCGCGGACTGGCCTACGCCCCGTATGCTGACCTGGTGTGGTGCGAAACCTCCACACCGGATCTCGAACTGGCGCGCCGCTTTGCCGATGCTATCCATGCTAAATATCCGGGCAAACTGCTGGCCTACAACTGTTCGCCGTCGTTTAACTGGCAGAAGAACCTGGATGACAAAACCATTGCCAGCTTCCAGCAACAGCTGTCCGATATGGGCTATAAATATCAGTTCATTACCCTGGCGGGCATCCACAGTATGTGGTTCAACATGTTTGACCTCGCGCGTTCCTATGCACAGGGCGAAGGTATGCGCCACTACGTTGAGAAAGTTCAGCAGCCAGAATTTGCGGCGGCGAAAGATGGCTACACCTTCGTATCCCACCAGCAGGAAGTGGGTACCGGTTATTTCGACAAAGTGACGACCATCATTCAGGGTGGCGCGTCATCCGTTACTGCGCTGACCGGGTCCACTGAAGAATCACAGTTCTGATCGACCTGATGCCCGGTGGCGTAATGCTTACCGGGCCTACAGTTCTGTGTAGGCCGGATACGCGAATGCGCCATCCGGCATTATTCGATTCTGAACGAGGGCAAAAGATGTCGCGTGGCCTGGAATTGCTGATTGCCCAAACCATCCTGCAAGGTTTTGATGCGCAGTATGGCCGGTTTCTGGAAGTGACGTCCGGCGCGCAGCAGCGTTTTGAACACGCTGACTGGCATGCTGTGCAGCAGGCGATGAAAAGCCGTATCCATCTCTACGATCATCACGTTGGTCTGGTAGTGGAACAGTTGCGCTGCATTACCGACGGCAAAAGTACCGATGCGGCATTTTTACTGCGTGTAAAAGAGCATTACACCCAGTTGCTGCCGGACTATCCGCGCTTTGAGATTGCCGAGAGCTTTTTTAACTCCGTGTACTGCCGGTTATTTGATCACCGCTCGCTGACGCCCGAGCGGTTGTTTATTTTTAGCTCTCAGTCAGAACGTCGATTTCGTACTATCCCGCGCCCGCTGGCGAAAGACTTTTTCCCTGATTCAGGCTGGGAAGGGCTGCTCACGCGCGTGCTCAGCGATCTCCCCCTTCGTCTGCCATGGCAGAATAAACAGCGTGATATTCGCTACATCATCGAGCACCTGACGGAAATTGTTGGCGAAGCGGTGCTGGCGCGCTGCCATTTGCAGGTGGCGAACGAATTGTTTTATCGCAATAAGGCCGCCTGGCTGGTGGGAAAACTGATCACACCAGAGGTCACGCTGCCGTTTTTACTGCCTATTCACCGCACTGACGAAGGCGAATTGTTTGTCGACACTTGTCTGACGACTACGGCGGAAGCCAGCATTGTGTTTGGTTTTGCCCGCTCTTACTTTATGGTCTACGCGCCGTTGCCTGCGGCACTGGTCGAGTGGCTGCGTGAGATCCTGCCCGGTAAAACTACCGCCGAGCTGTATATGGCGATTGGCTGTCAGAAGCATGCGAAAACCGAAAGCTACCGTGAATATCTGCTGTATCTGGCCGACTGCGATGAACAGTTTATCGAAGCGCCGGGAATACGCGGCATGGTGATGCTGGTGTTTACTCTGCCTGGATTCGATCGGGTCTTCAAAATTATTAAAGACAAATTTGCGCCGCAAAAAGAGATGTCTGCGGCCCACGTCCGCGCCTGTTACCAACTGGTCAAAGAGCACGATCGCGTTGGACGCATGGCCGATACCCAGGAATTCGAAAATTTTGTGCTGGATAAACGACAAATTTCCCCGGCGCTGATGGCGTTGTTGCAGCAGGAAGTACCCGAAAAAATGACCGATCTCGGCGAGCAGGTCGTGATCCGTCATCTGTATATCGAACGGCGGATGGTGCCGCTAAATATCTGGCTGGAGCAGGTCGAAGGCCAGCAGCTGCGGGATGCGATAGAAGAATATGGTAACGCTATTCGCCAACTGGCAGCCGCCAATATTTTCCCGGGTGACATGCTGTTTAAAAACTTCGGCGTGACCCGACACGGGCGGGTGGTGTTCTACGACTATGATGAAATTTGCTACATGACGGAGGTGAATTTCCGCCATATCCCGCCCGCGCGTTACCCGGAGGATGAGCTGGCCAGCGAACCGTGGTACAGCGTCTCGCCGGGAGATGTATTTCCGGAAGAATTTCGTCACTGGCTGTGCGCCGATCCGCGTATTGGACCGTTATTTGAAGAGATGCATGCCGATTTGTTCTGCGCCGACTACTGGCGAGGTCTGCAAACGCGGATCCGTGAAGGGCACGTGGAAGACGTTTACGCCTATCGGCGCCGCCAGCGGTTTAGCGTGCGTTATGAAACCGACCGTAGGCCGGATAAGGCCTTTGCGCCACCATCCGGCAATGTGCGCCGTGCCTGATGGCGCTGCGCTTATCAGACCTACAAATCATCCCAACCTTGGATAGCAGGCCGGGCCAGGCGTAGCTGCCACCCGGAAGTCCCATCTTAACGAATCCCACCGTATGCCAGTGTGACCTCTTTGGCCGCTTTGATTGCCATCGCACCGAACTCGGTGACGCGGTCGTCGGTAATGCGGGAGATCGGGCCGGAGATCGAAATGGCGGCGAACGGTTCGCGATGTTCGTCGTAAATGCATGACGCCACACAGCGCAGGCCCAGCGCATGTTCTTCATCATCAAACGAATAACCGCGCTTACGGGTCTGGGCGAGATCTTCTTTCAGATGCACCGGCGAGACAAGCGTGGCGTGGGTATACGCGTGCAGGCCTTTGCGGTGCAGCAGGCTGGTAACCTGTTCTTCGCTGAGTTGCGCCAGGAACGCTTTCCCCGCGCCAGAGGCGTGCATCGGCAGTTTGCCACCGATAGGGGCAGACATTCTCATCAGCTGTGTGCACTGTACCTGATCGATGATAATCGCCTGATGGTCGCTGTGGTCCAGCACCGCCAGGTTCACTGTTTCACCGGAGTCTTCCATCAGCTTACGCAGAATAGGGTGGACGATTGCCAGCAGGTTGCGGCTTTGCAGGAAGCTACTGCCGACGATAAACGCATGGGCGCCCACGGCCCAGTGTCCTAAGTCACCCACCTGACGCACAAAACCCTGCTGCTGCATGGTGGTCAACAAACGGTGCGTGGTGGAATTGGGCAGACCGGCCTGCTGCGCCAGCTCGGTCAGCGCTACGCTGCCGTTGGATTCCGCAATCCATTCCAGCAGCTTCAGACCTCGGGTCAAAGACTGAACCTGCCCGGTTGCAGGCGTAGTTGTGGCGGCGGGTTTTCTACCGCGTTTCGCGGGGACAGTGGCAACCATGGCAGACTCCTTTTCTGTATCGTGGAAATCATTTTCGTTTTATTCAATTATAATGCAAGAGTTCCTGTACTGATCGGATGAGTGAAGCTGAACATGTCTCATGTTGGTCGTTGTTTGCTTTTCCACCTCACTGGTTTATGCCAGTATGCTTTGTTGGCCTTTTTTCGGTCTGGTTGAGCGTTGTCGGGAGTGAGTGTGAGCAGCAAAGTTGAACAATTACGTCAGCAGTTAAAAGAACGTATTCTGGTGCTGGATGGCGGTATGGGCACCATGATCCAGGGTTATCGTTTGAGTGAAGACGATTTCCGCGGCCAACGCTTTGCCGACTGGCCGAGCGATCTGAAAGGCAACAACGACCTGTTGGTGCTGAGCAAGCCGGAGGTTATCACCGCGATTCATCACGCCTACTTTGAAGCGGGCGCGGATATCATTGAAACCAACACCTTCAACTCGACGACTATCGCCATGGCGGATTACCAGATGGAATCCCTGTCGGCGGAAATCAACTTCACCGCGGCAAAACTGGCGCGCGCCTGCGCCGACGAATGGACAGCGCGTACGCCGGATAAACCGCGCTATGTCGCGGGTGTTCTCGGTCCGACTAACCGCACCGCGTCTATCTCACCGGACGTCAACGATCCCGCCTACCGCAATATTACTTTTGATCAGCTGGTGGCCGCGTACCGTGAATCCACTAAAGCGCTGGTGGAAGGCGGTAGCGACCTGATCCTGATCGAAACCGTTTTTGACACGCTTAATGCCAAAGCCGCTATTTTTGCGGTAAAAACCGAATTTGAAGCCCTGGGCGTTGAGCTGCCGATTATGATCTCCGGCACCATCACCGACGCTTCCGGGCGTACGCTCTCCGGGCAGACCACCGAAGCCTTCTATAACGCACTGCGCCATGCTGACGCGCTGACCTTCGGCCTCAACTGTGCGTTAGGCCCGGACGAGCTGCGCCAGTACGTACAGGAACTGTCGCGGATTGCCGACTGCTATGTCACCGCGCACCCGAATGCCGGTTTGCCAAATGCCTTCGGCGAATACGATCTCGACGCTGACACCATGGCGAAGCAAATCCGCGAATGGGCTGAAGCGGGTTTCCTGAACATCGTCGGCGGCTGCTGCGGCACCACGCCGGAACATATTGCCGCCATGAGCCGTGCGGTTGAAGGTTTACCGCCGCGTCAACTGCCGGAACTGCCGGTTGCCTGCCGTCTTTCAGGCCTTGAGCCGCTGAACATTGGTGATGACAGCCTGTTTGTTAACGTCGGTGAACGTACTAACGTCACCGGCTCTGCCAAATTTAAGCGACTGATTAAAGAAGAAAAATACAGCGAAGCGCTGGATGTTGCTCGCCAGCAGGTGGAAAGCGGCGCGCAGATTATCGATATCAACATGGATGAGGGGATGCTTGACGCCGAAGCGGCGATGGTGCGTTTCCTCAACCTGATCGCCGGTGAACCGGATATTGCTCGCGTACCGATCATGATCGACTCCTCGAAATGGGACGTCATTGAAAAAGGGCTGAAGTGCATTCAGGGTAAGGGCATCGTTAACTCCATCTCGATGAAAGAGGGCGTTGAGCCGTTTATCCACCATGCCAAACTGGTCCGTCGCTACGGTGCTGCCGTGGTGGTGATGGCCTTTGATGAACAAGGCCAGGCCGACACCCGCGCGCGTAAAATTGAGATTTGCCGCCGGGCGTACAAAATTCTCACCGAAGAAGTGGGTTTCCCGCCGGAAGACATTATCTTTGACCCGAATATCTTTGCCGTCGCGACCGGCATCGAAGAGCACAACAACTACGCGCAGGACTTTATCGGTGCCTGTGAGGACATCAAACGCGAACTACCGCATGCGCTAATCTCCGGTGGTGTCTCCAACGTGTCGTTCTCGTTCCGTGGCAATGACCCGGTGCGCGAAGCGATCCACGCAGTGTTCCTGTACTACGCCATTCGCAACGGCATGGACATGGGCATTGTGAACGCTGGTCAGCTGGCGATTTATGACGATCTGCCTGCCGAACTGCGCGATGCGGTTGAAGACGTGATCCTCAACCGCCGCGATGACGGTACCGAACGCCTGCTGGAGCTGGCAGAGAAATATCGCGGCAGCAAAACTGACGAAACAGCTAATACGCAACTGGCAGAATGGCGCAGCTGGGACGTGAAAAAACGCCTGGAATACTCGCTGGTGAAAGGCATTACCGAGTTTATCGAGCAGGATACCGAAGAAGCCCGTCAGCAGGCCGCGCGCCCGATTGAGGTTATCGAAGGGCCGCTGATGGACGGCATGAACGTGGTTGGTGACCTGTTCAGCGACGGTAAAATGTTCCTGCCGCAGGTGGTGAAGTCTGCTCGCGTGATGAAGCAGGCGGTGGCCTACCTTGAACCGTACATTGAAGCCAGCAAAGAGAAAGGCTCCAGCAACGGCAAGATGGTGATCGCCACCGTCAAGGGCGACGTGCACGACATCGGTAAAAACATCGTTGGCGTGGTGCTGCAGTGTAACAACTACGAAATTATCGATCTTGGCGTGATGGTGCCGGCAGAGAAAATCCTGCGCACCGCACGCGAAGTGAATGCTGACCTGATTGGTCTTTCCGGACTGATCACCCCGTCGCTGGACGAAATGGTTAACGTGGCGAAAGAGATGGAGCGCCAGGGCTTTACTATTCCGCTGCTGATTGGCGGCGCGACCACCTCAAAAGCGCACACGGCGGTGAAAATCGAGCAGAACTACAGCGGCCCGACGGTCTATGTGCAGAATGCCTCGCGCACCGTCGGCGTGGTGGCTGCGTTGCTGTCTGATACCCAGCACGATGATTTTGTCGCCCGCACGCGTAAAGAGTACGAAACTGTGCGTATTCAGCATGCGCGTAAAAAACCGCGTACCCCGCCGGTGACGCTGGAAGCCGCGCGTGATAACGACCTGGCCTTCGACTGGGAAAACTATACCCCGCCGGTGGCGCACCGCCTGGGCGTGCAGGAAGTTGAAGCCAGCATTGAAACGCTGCGCAACTACATCGACTGGACACCGTTCTTTATGACCTGGTCACTGGCCGGGAAATATCCGCGCATTCTGGAAGATGAGGTGGTGGGTGAAGAGGCTAAACGCCTGTTCAAAGATGCCAACGACATGTTGGATAAATTGAGCGCCGAGAAAACCCTGAACCCACGTGGTGTCGTTGGCCTGTTCCCGGCTAACCGCGTAGGTGATGACATTGAGATCTACCGGGATGAAACGCGGACGCACGTCCTGACCGTCAGCCACCATCTGCGTCAGCAGACGGAGAAGGTTGGTTTTGCTAACTACTGCCTGTCTGACTTTGTGGCACCGAAAACCTCCGGTAAAGCGGATTACATTGGCGCTTTCGCCGTCACCGGCGGCCTGGAAGAAGACACGCTGGCTGACGCGTTTGACGCACAGCATGATGATTACAATAAAATCATGGTGAAAGCGATTGCCGATCGTCTGGCGGAAGCCTTCGCTGAATATCTGCATGAACGGGTGCGTAAAGTTTACTGGGGATATGCGGCGAACGAGAACCTCAGTAATGACGAACTGATCCGCGAGAACTATCAAGGTATTCGTCCGGCTCCGGGCTATCCGGCGTGCCCTGAGCACACCGAGAAGGCGACTATCTGGGAGCTGCTGGATGTAGAAACGCACACCGGTATGAAACTCACAGAATCCTTCGCCATGTGGCCTGGTGCATCTGTTTCCGGTTGGTACTTCAGTCATCCGGACAGTAAGTACTACGCCGTCGCACAAATTCAACGCGATCAGGTTGAAGATTATGCCTTCCGTAAAGGCATGAGCGTGGCAGAAGTTGAGCGCTGGTTAGCGCCTAACTTAGGCTACGACGCCGACTGATTCACAAAACTGTTATCTTTCTTTACAACAAACAGGGCGCTCAATGAGTGCCCTGTCTCTTTATTACGTTTAAACCCTTATACTGAAGGGAACTTGTGCGCGTTGGTGTCATGAGCCTCAGGAGCATATAACGATAAGGAGAACCTGATTCCGTGCTAACTCTGTTACACCTGCTTTCTGCTGTGGCGATGCTGGTTTGGGGTACCCATATCGTGCGTACCGGCGTGATGCGCGTCTTTGGCGCACGCCTGCGTACCGTGCTCAGCCGTAGCGTTGAAAAGAAGCCGCTCGCCTTTTGCGCGGGCATTGGCGTTACTGCTCTGGTGCAAAGCAGTAACGCCACCACCATGCTGGTGACGTCGTTTGTCGCCCAGGATCTGGTGGCGCTGACGCCTGCGCTGGTGATTGTGCTTGGCGCTGACGTCGGGACCGCGCTGATGGCGCGTATCCTGACCTTTGACCTCTCGTGGCTGTCGCCGCTGCTGATTTTCATTGGCGTTGTTTTCTTCCTCGGACGTAAGCAGTCCCGCGTTGGGCAACTGGGGCGCGTAGGCATCGGGCTGGGGCTCATTTTACTGGCGCTGGAGCTGATTGTGCAGGCGGTCACGCCGATCACTCAGGCCAACGGGGTGCAGGTCATTTTTGCCTCGCTCACCGGCGATATCATGCTCGATGCGCTGATTGGTGCCATGTTCGCGATTATCAGTTACTCCAGCCTGGCGGCGGTCCTGCTGACGGCAACGCTGACAGCCGCGGGTATTATTTCGTTCCCGGTAGCGCTGTGTCTGGTGATTGGTGCGAACCTCGGCTCCGGCCTGCTGGCGATGCTCAATAACAGTGCCGCCAACGCTGCCGCCCGCCGCGTGGCGCTCGGCAGCCTGTTGTTTAAGCTGGTGGGCAGTCTGATTATTCTGCCGTTTGTGCATCCGCTGGCGAATCTGATGGATGAACTGCCGCTGCCAAAATCCGAACTGGTTATCTACTTCCACGTCTTCTACAACCTGGTGCGCTGCGTGGCGATGGTGCCGTTCGCCGAGCCGATGGCGCGCTTTTGCAAACGTATTATCCGCGATGAGCCGGAATTGGACGGCCATCTGAAGCCCAAGCATCTGGACGTCAGCGCACTCGATACCCCTACGCTCGCACTGGCGAATGCGGCTCGCGAAGCCCTGCGTATTGGTGACGCCATGGAGCAGATGATGGAAGGGCTGAAGCGGGTGATGCACGGTGAGCCGCGCGAGGAAAAAGAGCTGCGCAGGATGGCCGACGATATCAACGTGCTGTACACCGCGATCAAACTTTACCTGGCGCGGATGCCAAAAGATGAGCTGGCGGAAGAGGAGTCTAAGCGCTGGGCGGAGATTATCGAGATGTCGCTCAACCTGGAGCAGGCCTCCGATATCGTCGAACGCATGGGGAGCGAGATTGCCGATAAGTCGCTGGCCGCGCGTCGGGCCTTTTCTCTGGAAGGTCTGAAAGAGCTGGATGCGCTCTACGATCAGCTGCTCAGCAACCTGAAGCTGGCGATGTCAGTGTTCTTCTCTGGCGACGTGACCAGCGCCCGTCGACTGCGTCGCAGCAAACACCGTTTTCGTATTCTTAACCGTCGTTATTCGCACGCACACGTCGATCGCCTGCATCAGCAAAACGTGCAGAGCATCGAAACCAGTTCCCTGCACCTCGCGCTGTTAGGCGACATGCAGCGTCTGAACTCATTGTTTTGCTCCGTTGCCTACAGCGTGCTGGAGCAACCGGATGAAGACGACGAACGGGATGATTACTAACGAGGACTGGTGAAATGTTGCCCGGTGGCGCTTACGCTTACCGGGCCTACGGATAACCGTCAATTTTGTCGTCAATCTTGTAGGCCGGATAAGGCGTAACCGCCATCCGGCATCAGACAACAAATCCACTAAAAGCAGTGGCCTGCTTCAACGGCAACCGCGTCTTCACCCGCTTTAAAGATATATGTGGTGTTCGGGCCGCCAAGAACCGCCTGACCATCGCTCACCTTGATCCAGTTGCCTTCTGGCAGACCAATTACCGTCAGCTCTGGCGCAACCACAAGCAGCTCGCGAATACGCTGTTCACGCGTTTCGCCTTTGTGGCCTTCCGGCAACGCGTTGGTGAAGTGCGGGTTAATCTGCAGTGGGAACAGGCCCAGGGCATCAAAGCCTTTTGGATCGACAATCGGCATGTCGTTAGTGGTACGGATGGTTGGGCAGGCGAGGTTGGAACCTGCACTCCAGCCAATGTACAGCGCGCCGCGTTTGACCACGTCAACAATCGGCGCCAGCAGCCCGCGTTGGCGGCTCTCTTTCAGCAACTGGAAGGTGTTACCACCACCGACAATCACCACGTCTGCATTTTCAATTGCCGCCACCGGATCGGCAACGGTATGAATACCCGTGACGTCGACGCCCATGGGAGCAAAGACGGCGGCCGTTTTCGCCGTGTACTCATCCCAGGTTTGCGTCACGCCAGCAAACGGGATAAACACCGCAGTACGGCGACCGTTCAGTTGCTCAGCAATCAGCGGTAGCGCGTGTTCCATCCAGGCTTTGCCCGGCAGCGTCGAGTTACTCAATAAAAGCAGTTCCATCATTTCTCCATGTAATCAAAAAATTACAAACCGCGGTCATGTTACCACCGTCAGTATAACGCCTCACTGATATGGCTCACGATGTTGGAAGTGAGGTTCTGGAATGCGCCTCGCAAGACGGTGTCATTTTCTAGAATGCTACGGTTGGTTCGGGAAACGATAACAGGGAAGAGGGGCTGCTTTGTGCCAGAAGCAGACGTTGCTAGTTTCAGCCTATGTTAATCAACAGGGAGCAGGTTAGGTGGGCTCTGCCACCAAAGATTGCTTTCAGTTGATTCGTGGTCCGAGCCTCAAATCTAATGAGGCAAAAAAAATTGATTACTACTAATGGGTTGATATTCCGTTCAGGAATAATAAGGCGTAATGTGGTGTATTAGCTCTTACCTGAGCTAATACACATTGGATAATTAAGCTGCTACGAGGGTATCTATGATTTTTGCGGTTTTTTGTAATAGTTGAGCATCAGTAGGTAGAGAAATAATGCTCCTATTCTTAGCGATATTTATAATCATTGGTTCAAATTCATTTTCTGCAAACGACGGGCGGTCAGAAGATGCATACATATCTCGCAAAAAATCTGGCACGTCCTTCCCTTTAAAGTCATCAATAACTGACTTTGCCTCTTGCTCACTTAGCAGATAATTAAAAGCAAGTTCACCAAATACTTCTTCAACTATTTTAAGCATTTCTTTAGCATCGTCCTCAATAAACTCATCGAGAATAGCTGAAACCGCAGCATTTGCAGCCGTACCACCGGCAAACGCACCTAATAACCCCCCGATTATTCCGCCTGCAGCCGTGCCAACGAAAGGAATAAGTGAACCCAATGCGGCTCCTCCAGCAGCACCTGCCATCCAGCCGCCTGTTCCGCCAGCAACTCCAGATGCGGTAGTAGTAACATTCTTGAATAATTGAGCGCCTGAGCATCGGCCCTGAAACATTCGAACAAAATCTACGGAGGATATAACCAGAGTGGTGACAACGCCTGTGACAATATTCCCGCGCAAAAGTTTGCTAACGTGGTTCATCGCGGCGGCACCATATATAGCATTACCTGATCGTAAACCATTTGCAATCCATGCGGCAGCTTTAGGCCCCATTTGCTGAACGATCCAATCTGTAGCGCCACGCAAACTTTGTTCTATACCTGTTCTGCCAAGTTGAGCAGTAATGATGCTACTAACCCAAGCTATACCACCCACTTTTAAACCAGCATAGCAAGACGATTCAAGAGCTTTATCCCAGTCTTCGCCATTCCATAAAGCGACAGCGAATGAAACAGCCGCAGAGATTCCCATTGCTGTACCAGCCAACTTAATGCCGTTTATTGCATCATAAGTTAAGCTTTCAATAGTACCAAATTTAGCAATATTCCTTACTTGTTCATATGTGAATGAACCTTTCCTGACAATATCTTTCGCTGATTCTGGATCTGTTATACCTGGCACTTGACCATTTTTTATTCTATTCTCCATTGCCCGCACCGCATCATCATATTTATCTGACGGCACTTCTATTTGCATAGGGGTACCATCAGTGTTTAAGTAGCGGAAAGTTCCATCTTCAAAACATTCACTGATACATTTTGAGCCTGAATTACAGTATTTTGTTTGTATGTGAATGCCATCCACCAGTCTGTCAGCACCATTTTTGACATTGTCACCGCCAACAATCTTTGCATTTTTTCCTGACATCACGTCCTTAAGGTGATTTGCTTTTTCAGCAGCAAATCCATGGCCTCTGGTTGCCCCCAAGATTACATTGTCTGCGTAATTTTCAGAGCTGCCAATTATTCCAGCGGTTGTTCCGACAACATTTTTCTCATTCATGAGGTATATATCCGATTTCAGGCAATAGACAACATATTTACTTGATTATCGGCATATACATATCACTCTTTAGGAGCCTTATTCAAAAATATCAGCCGTTGTCGGGTTGATGGTGCCCAACATACTGTAAAACATAGTTTTTATTGAGATGTGCCGTACTCATCTTGATGTACAACTGAGGGAGAATTAAATTGTGGATGGGAATTTAAGTATCCTTCATGAACATACCATTCTCCTTTAGAGTACCTCTGGCATGTGAGTTAGGCCCTGAAGTTATTGTGCTACTTGATGAGCGGCAAAAACACAGCATTTCCTTCATATCTCAACTGGTATAGGGAACACCTTTCAGACTGGTTAGATGATGTAGCCAAAATACTGTGGATGACCAATGGCCTTTAAAGCATGCAGCCCTTTATAGGCAAAGATGTCTGCTCCTCGCTCACAGCGGACCTTCAGCTCAGTTAACTTGTCCTCTTGTGCCAGGAGCCGACGTTTGAGAGACATCCAACCCCATCTCCTGTACACTATCGTTCATAATTTGAATGATCTATGGATATCAGTTCATGGTTAGCAAAAAAGAGATGATGGAGCATTATGTCATCAATCCTCAGGATAGCTACTTTGTTAATGGTGTACCGCCGATTGAGAATATTGCGGTCGTTGCTTATGATCCCTCGTGGCCGGAAATATATTCAGCACTGGAATCTAAAATTAAGCATAAATTAGGGTCGAATCTACTAAAAATTGATCATGTGGGTTCTACGGCAGTACCTGGCCTGGCAGCTAAACCCGTTATTGATATTGACGTGACGGTTGCCGATGCCGCGGATGAAGAAATATATTTGTTAGCGCTTGAAAACCTTGGGTATAGACTAATTGTTCGTGAACCTCGCTTTCATGGTCATCGTCTTTTTCATCATGAAAATCCTAGAGTTAACCTACATATTTTTACTCAAGACACCCCTGAAACAGCTCGGCATTTGCTTTTCCGAGATTGGCTTAGACAGTCAGAAAAAGACTGCAAACTTTATGCTGATACCAAATTTGAGGCAATCAAAGGTTGCAGCTTTAACATTCAAAAATATCATGAAAATAAAAGTAAAGTGGTACACGATATCTATCAGAGAATTTTTAAACATTTAGGCTATATTTGATATGCTCTATCCTGGAAAGGATGAAATCCACACGTTCCTCTACTGAATTACATGGTAATTCAATCAACTGATAGTCATACATACGATATGTTTTCACCATGGCGTGATATGTCGCGATGGCAACATCGAAAGATTGTTTGCGCTCTGTGTCCTGTACATATATGTCACGCCACGGGGGTGCAATAAATACGATTCGGTTATAGCGAAATTTCTCGATAGCGTTTTCCAGATGCCTCGGTATGGTAAGCTCAGAAAAACGTAAATAACCCACAACATCAGGAACACCACGGTCGAAGAAGCAGGGTTGTGTTTGCCCTTCCGCTTCATGCCACGAACGCATTTCCCAAGATAGCATCAGTTCTGCAAATGCACTCTGGTTAGCCCACGGTAATGCATCGCCGCCGATGTTAACCTGGTCTTGAATCACACCTCTTCCAGCTTCTTTAGAACACCAAAATCTTCGTTTTATCATCGTATCAATTATCGTGCTTTTGCCTGATCCTGGGCCACCTGTAAGAATGAAACGATGTTGTAAAACTGAAGACATTGACCTTTCCTGAATGTTTATTGATGCGATGAAGCAGCGATATACCTGTGATGGTTTGAATAACTACATCTTATTCTGAATTGCATGTCGGCTCATCGCTCTAAACAGACCTACAGAAAAACGATACCAAGCACTGCCACTTACACTTCAATCCCTTTCTGCTTCAGCTCTTTCCTGATAATGCGCTTAATCCATGCGGATATTGAAGCATCACCATCCATTGAAAGTGCTTTCTGGATCCCTGCTTCCAGTTCCGGTTCGACACGTAAAGCGATTTGTTTGTTACCTTTCTTTTTAAACTCTACTGTTGACATGTGTCTGACACCTGACTTACATTGATGGTCGTAAGACAAGTGTAAGTCAATTGTCTTACAGAAACAACGAAGCCCGGCAGTGCGCGAACACATACCGAGCTTCTCACCACAACATTATACGAGGTAATGCTATGGCTGATGCTAATAGTACCACTAACGCCTGTTCCGCGTCTTTTTCTCCTGTTTCGCAGGCTGACCTGCTTCATTTTCCTCTTGCCGAGGCGTTCCGCCATCTTGATTGTAGCCATCTCACCACCGAAGAAAATCTGGTGCTATCGTTTGGCTGCGAAGAGGCGCTGGCAGGGTTGTACCAGACGCTGAATTTTATGGGCGAAAGCCTGCTGACTATGGCGGGTGAAGGTCAGGAACATTTTGCGTATGAAAGCGTATGTCAGTTAGGACACAGTCTGGTGAACATCAGCCAGTTGATTCCTGCACTGGCACAGCTGGAAGCGAAAGCGGACCAGCAGCTGTTTGCTCGCGATCCCCTAAACTAATCTGGAAAGCGCCTCGCAGACTTCTTCTTCGGGGCGTGACAGGTCTGTGCAACCACCCTACTGTGACATGATGATTTGCTGGTCGGGGAATAGAAAATGCTCGCTTATTACGCTAACCTTAGGTACGTCATGCGCATTACTATGGGGGTTATCATGCGCACTGTATCTAAGGTAAAAAAATCAGTTAATGTCTCTCTGGCTCCAGAGATACTGGAGGAGGCACGTAAGCTTAAAATCAATCTGTCAGCTGTTTTAACCGAAGCCCTAATCGAAAAATTTCGTGAGAACAAACGCGAAGAATGGTTGCGGGATAATAAAAAATCGATAGAAGTATTAAATCAATGGGTGGAAGAAAACGGTTCGTTCAGTGATTTTCAAAGGACATTCTGATGGAGCAGTATTGCGCTTATGAGAACACTGGAAGTGGAAAAAGTGTTTATCCGTTTTTAATTAGCTTACAGCATCCGGTGGCCGCTGTTTTGCGGCATGTACTGGTTGCACCCGTTATAGCGCTCAGTCAGTTCCCCGACGAAGTACCGCCAGCTAAAATTTGTCCTGTTGTTAGTATTGGTGGGCAAGCTTATGTGGTGATGATGCACATGATGACAGGCATACCTGTGAAGAATATGGGTCATTGTGTGGGAGACCTGACCGCAAACAGGGCTGAACTTCGAGATGCAATTGATTTCCTGCTTAACGGTTATTAGAGCGCCATGACGGGGCTGATTATGTTGAAAGGCGTGACAGATCGCAAATAGTGTCGGGACTGGCGTTCACGATTATTTTTATCCCCCGCAAGGTAGGGTATATTTCGCTTTTAATACACAAGATCATTCAAGCTGTATCAAGGCGGCAAGGGAGCGAATCCCTGGGAGCATAGATTGCTATGTGACCTGGGGGAGTGAGAGCAGCCAACGCAGAAACAGCTTGAAGGATGAAGTGTATACAGGAGAAATTATGCTGCCCGACTCATCCATCCGATTAAACAAATACATCAGTGAAAGCGGAATCTGCTCGCGTCGCGAAGCGGATCGCTTTATCGAACAAGGGAATGTCTTCCTGAATGGCAAACGCGCCACCATTGGCGATCAGGTGATGCCTGGCGACGTCGTGAAAGTGAACGGTCGGTTGATTGAGCCGCGTGAAGCGGAAGATCTGGTTTTTATCGCGCTGAACAAACCGGTCGGTATTGTCAGCACCACTGAAGATGGTGAGCGCGATAACATCGTTGATTTTGTTAACCACAGTAAGCGCGTGTTCCCGATTGGTCGTCTGGACAAAGATTCCCAGGGGCTGATCTTTCTCACTAACCACGGCGACCTGGTGAATAAAATCCTGCGTGCCGGTAACGATCATGAGAAAGAGTACCTGGTGACGGTCGATAAACCCGTAACCGATGACTTTATTCGTGGCATGGGGGCGGGCGTACCCATTCTCGGTACCGTCACCAAGAAATGTAAGGTCAGGAAAGAGGCACCGTTTGTCTTCCGTATCACCCTGGTGCAGGGCCTGAACCGTCAGATCCGTCGGATGTGCGAACACTTTGGCTATGAAGTGGTAAAACTTGAACGTACGCGGATCATGAACATCGGCTTGTCTGGTTTGCCGCTAGGTGAATGGCGTGACCTGACCGATGATGAGCTGATCGATCTGTTCAAGCTTATTGAAAACTCTTCCTCGGAAGCGAAACCGAAGCCGAAAGCGAAGCCAAAAACCGCAGGCATTAAGCGCCCGGTGGTGAAAATCGAAAAAGCTGCTGAGAAAGAGAAAGCGCGCCCGGCATCCAACGGTAAACGTTTTGTTCAGCCGGGGCGTAAGAAGAAAGGGCGTTAACGTCTGCCGCGCGTTGGCGTATTCGCTGACCAGGAAAACGAGGATTCCGCATCCGGTTTATAAGCCTGCTTTTTCTTCAACTGGCGGGCTTTTTTAGCCTCAGCTTCGCGCTGCAGCATCAGCTTATCGATGTACTCTTTCTTAATGCTGTTGGTTTCCGCGTTGGTTAGCAGTCGACCGTGTGCAATACGCGCGCGGTCGAGCAGCGTTTTCAGTTCGCGCTGTTCGCGCTCGGTCATCTCTTTTTGGGTAATGCGGGGGAGTGCCATACGGTTGCCCTCAGTTTGCCGATTAACCCAGTGTACGGTAATCCTGGGCTGGCTGATAGCATCCAGACCGGGTAAGCATGCGTCACCCGGTACTTTTTTTAATTTTATGATTGGCTACGGACGTTTTCCCAGCTCAGCCCAAAACGGGCCAGATATTTGCGCAGGCGGTCGGCGTCGTTAGGATTGGCTTTCTTCAGCCTGGAAACGGCAAACAGCTCGCGGCCCGCTTCAGACAACGAGGCGCTGCGTCGGCAGACGTCGATCACCGTTTCTAACTGACGCTTATCAAACAGATCAATGTCCAGATCGAATTCCGGCTGTAAATCGTTGAGCTGCCAGCTTTCCTGCAATAACGCGATCTCCTCTTCGACCAGCGCGAGCGTGATGCGCCCCTGTTCGGCCAGCGTCGCCATGCGTGCAACGGATGAACTCAGCTCGCGAAAGTTGCCGCGCCATAGCGCCTTTGGTGAACAGGCGAAAGCCAGATAGCGCTCGCGCGCTTCTTTATCAAAGCGAGTCTGCGCCTGTTTGAGGCTGGAAAAGCGCTGGAGCTCATACTCCACGTTGGGTGCGATATCTTCCCGCCGCTGCGCCAGACCGGGCAGGGCAAAGCGCCACATATTGATGCGCGCGTAGAGATCTTCGCGAAAACGACCTTCTGCCACCCACTGCTGCATATCGCGATGCGTCCCGGCAATCAACTGGAAATCGCTGTGCACCTCTTTGTCGCCACCAAACGGAAAAAAGGTTTTTTCTTCAATCGCTTTCAGCAGCATAGCCTGCTCGTCCAGCCCCAGTTCGGCAATCTCATCGAGAAATAACACCCCACCGTCAGCCTCGCGCAACAGACCGGTGCGTGGCGTAAGTGCGCCGGTAAACGCGCCTTTGACGTGTCCGAATAATGTCGACATTGCGTTGTCACCGCGCAGGGTGGCGCAGTTAACCGCTACCAGTTTACCGGCCACCAGATGGCGTGACTGGCGTAGCTGAAAAATCCGTTTGGCGAGGAACGATTTCCCCGCGCCGGTGGGACCTGTCAGTAGAATCGGATCGGTCGAGCGCAGCGCCACGCGCTCAATACGGTCGATGAGCGTATTAAACGTGGCATTACGGGTATCAATACCGGCTTTCAGGAAGGAGACCGATTGCTGCTGCTCACGCTGAAAGCGGCTGGTCAGCGTGGTATAGCGGCTTAAATCGAGATCGATAACCGAGCAGACGCCTGCGGCGACGGCCTCATCAGATGAACCTCGCGGTGCCGGGCTGGATTGCAAAAGGCTGGCCGGCAGATAGCGCGCCTCCGTCAGCAGGAACCAACAAATCTGCGCCACGTGTGTGCCGGTGGTGATATGCACCAGATACTCTTCGTTTTCAGTATCAAATGTGTAGTGGGTGGCGAAGTCGAGGAACGCGGCGTAAACCTCCTCAAAATCCCACGGGTCGTTAATGGTCACCGCATGCGGGCGCACCTCGGTATGAGGAGAGAGCAGGGCGACATCTTCAATCAGCCGCTGTGCCATGCTTTCGTCGCGCGGCTGGTGGAGCAGTTCCAGTCTGTCGATGGGGAAATCAGCCTGCTGGCACAGTCCAACCGTAGGGCGCCATTTCTTAAACCGATTCGCCCGTTTACCGCGCTTATCCAGCACCGTGCCCAGAACGCCAATCACCACCCGCCGTTTTTTCATGCTTTATCCATAAAGATAAATATCGATATTGAAAGATAAAAAAATCTCTGCGCAACGGCAATCATTAATCTGAGTGTTAAAAATAAAAACTATATTAATCAAAGCAATAAAAAATAAATTTGATGATTTTTCTTTCTGGCACGCTTCTGGCAATACCTGATACGTCAACAACGCTGAAAACGCAGGGGATTAAACCCCGCCGGCACGTCAGGAACGGCACAGGCTGTTTTCCCGGGGTGTTCCGTCAGCCGATGACCACCAAGTGGGTTCGATTCCCAATTTCATCCTCCAAATGAAAACTGGTTGTTAATCATAGAAATAAAACGGGTTCGTGCGCAGTCAGCACCGCCCAAAACAGGCTGCCGGTAATGACGCTGTGCGACAGGCAAAAGGGAATTCCCCTGCCGCTTCGCCCCTGCACCCGCGCCTGACTCACAATAAGGAATAAAAAATGATGAAGAAAATCACTATTCGTAAAGGCCAGCTTGGTCTGTTATCCCGCCAGGGTGACTACTACAAGGTGCTGGATGCAGGTGAACACCGTTTGCCGTGGTTTAACACACCGGATGTTCTGGTGGTAAATGCCGATGGCAGCGATGTTCCTGAGGCGTTGGCAGAGTACCTGCGTCGCTTCCAGCCTGCGTGGGTGGAACAGTACTGTGTGGCGGCAGATTTAACCGAGACCGAAGCCGGTGCGCTGTATGTGAACGGCGTCTTGCAGGAAATTTTACCGCCTTCAACCCGTCGTCTGTACTGGCGAGCCGAGGAGGCGTTAACGTTGGTACGCATGGATACGGGTCAGGTTCAGGTCCCAACGGACGTGATGAATGCCGTGTTACAGCCACGCCGTAGCGGTGCGGTAAAAGGTCGTGACGCGATCTTAACGGTGCAGGTTCCGGCCTGGCACGTCGGTGTGCTGAAAATTGATGGTGAGACGCAGGCGCTGTTGCCGCCGGGTCTGAGTGCGTACTGGAAGGTGAATCATCTGGTGGAAGCGGAAGTCGTTGATACCCGCTTGCAGGTTCTGGAGGTCGGCGGGCAGGAGATCCTGACCAAAGATAAGGTTAACCTGCGTCTGAATCTGGCGGCGAACTGGCGCTACAGCGGCGTGTTACAGGCGTTTGGCCAGCTGACAAAACCGCTGGATCACTTGTATCGCGAGCTGCAGTTTGCGCTGCGTGAGGCGGTTGGTACCCGAACTCTGGATGAACTGCTGGAAGATAAACAGGTGATTGACGACGTGGTCAGTACACAGGTGAAAACCCGCATGACGCCGTTTGGCATTGAGGTCGCTTCGCTGGGCGTGAAAGATATCGTGCTGCCAGGCGATATGAAAACCATCCTGTCGCAGCTGGTGGAGGCCGAAAAATCGGCGCAGGCCAACGTCATTCGTCGACGTGAAGAAACGGCCGCCACGCGCTCGTTGTTGAACACAGCGAAAGTGATGGAAAACAACCCGGTGGCGCTGCGTTTAAAAGAGCTGGAAACCCTCGAGAGAGTGGCGGAGCGTATCGATAAAATCTCGGTATTTGGTGGTCTGGACCAGGTTCTGCACGGTCTGGTGAATATAAAAGGATAAGTAAAATGAGCAATAACGGAGTGAACGCCGCGATGCGCGAACGGGTAGTGCGCCAGCTAAAAAAGGTGGAACAGCGCTATGGCGTGAAGGTGCTGTACGCCTGTGAATCCGGCAGCCGTGGCTGGGGATTCGCCTCTCCGGACAGTGATTACGATGTGCGATTTTTGTACGTTCATCCGCCAGAATGGTATCTGCGGGTGGAAGCGCCGCGTGATGTTATTGAACTGCCCATAGACGATGAACTGGACGTGTGCGGCTGGGAGTGGCGTAAAGCTTTGGGTCTGCTGAAAGGGGCTAACCCGACGCTTATCGAGTGGCTGGATTCGCCGGTGGTTTATCAGCAGGATGACGCGACGGTGTCTGCGTTGAAAGCGCTGGTGCCAAAATGGTTTTCGCCTGTGCGTGCCCGCTGGCACTACTATTCGATGGCGCGAAAAAACTTCCGTGGCTATCTGCAAGGCAATGAAGTGCGACTAAAAAAATACTTCTACGTGCTGCGTCCGTTGCTGGCCGTGCGTTGGGTCGAAGCGGGAAAAGGCGTGCCACCCATGCGCTTTGCCGAACTGTTGGCGGGGAGCGAGCTGGATGCGCCGCTGCGTCAGGAGATAGACGACCTGCTGGAACGCAAGCAGCGGGTAGGGGAAGCGGAATATGGACTGCGTCGCCCACTGCTGCATGCGTTTATCCGCGAGGAGCTGGCGCGAGGCGAAACGCCACCGGTGTTACCGGATAGCCGGGAAGGCGATGTCAGGGAACTGGACCGACTGTTATATGAGACAGTGATGTCATGACTGTGTTGCCCGATGGTATTGCCTCTTATCGGGCCTACGAATTCACCGTAGACCCGATAAGGCGTTTCGCCGCATCCGCCATCCGGCTGGTATTACTCAAACAAATTATGATGCAGTTTCTGTACGACCTGCTCGGCTTCGCTGCCCGGCACCAGGAAGCACAGATTATGGCTGGATGCGCCGTAGCAAATCATGCGGATGTTGAACGGTTCCAGCACGCCGAACACCTCTTTTCCCACGCCGCAGGCTTTAGACAGGTCGTTCCCGATCAGGGCGACCAATGCCAGACCTTCTTCTACTTCGACCCGGCACAGCGCGGACAGCTCCATCAGCAGGGATTGCGTGAGCAGCGTATCGCCGGTGGACGTTGAACCGGTGGTATCCAGCGTCAGTGCGACGCTGACTTCTGAGGTTGTTATCAAATCCACCGAGATATTGTGGCGCGCCAGGATGCCGAACACTTCCGCTAAAAACCCGCGAGAATGCAGCATATTCAGGCTATGCAGCGTCAGCAGCGTTTGCTTGCGACGCAGCGCCAGGGCACGGAATAGCGGTGGATTCTCGGTTTTATTACACACCAGCGTACCGCCCGCTTTGGGGTCTTTGCTGGAGCCGACAAACACCGGAATATCGCTACGTACGGCAGGGAGCAGCGTCGCCGGGTGCAGGACTTTTGCGCCGAAGGTCGCCAGTTCTGCGGCCTCTTCAAAGGCAATTTCATCAATGCGTTTTGCGGCTGGCACCACGCGCGGGTCGGTCGTGTAAATGCCCGGTACATCGGTCCAGATATCGACGCGCGTGGCGTGCAGGGCTTCTGCCAGCAAGGCGGCGGTATAGTCGCTGCCGCCGCGCCCCAGCGTGGTAGTGCGGCCTTTGCTTTCGCTGCCGATAAAGCCCTGGGTGATCACCAGACCTTCTTCAAGGCGCGGTGCCAGCTGCAGCGTGGCCAGTTCAGACAGCGCCACGACATCTGGTTCTGCGCGACCAAAACGATCGTTGGTACGCATCACTTTACGCACGTCAAACCACTGCGCCTGAACGTTACGCTCGCGCAGGATTTCGACAAACAGCAGGGTGGACATCAGTTCACCGTGGCTGACCAGTTCGTCAGTCAGCGCGGTTGAGGTCGCCAGCGAAGCCGCTTCCGCCAGCGTGGTGATATTTTCCAGCAGACGTTCGATCTCTTCGCGGATCACGTTTGGATAACGCAAACGCTCCAGAATATCGAACTGGATCTGACGAATAGCGTCGAGTTTCTCGAAGCGTTCAGTTGCCTCCAGCCCTTCAGCCAAAGCGACCAGCAGGTTAGTAATACCCGCTGAAGCGGAAAGCACCACTAAACGGACGTTAGCATCGGAAAGCACCACATCAGCGCTGCGGTTCATGGCGTCGAAATCCGCGACGCTGGTACCGCCAAACTTGGAGACAACTACATCAGTCATAACTACCTCGTGTCAGGGAATGAATAGAGCGACCATGGCACAAAGGCAGAACGGAAACCGGTGCAGGCGCAAATACCGTATTACATTTCGTCCTTCAATCTGCCTCTTCGTTGGCTGCACCTGCTCACCACAGTCACTTACTTCAGTAAGCTCCTGTGGCGAGCAGGTTTGCCGCCTTGACGCATATCGAATGACTTTATGTATATAAATAAAAGGCATGGCCTGTACTGTCAATGCTGGGATTATGCGGATTTTTCATGCTGCTGTAGCCCTGAGTAACCGAGCTTATAATTACCCCTGTTTGATGGACGCCAGGACAACGGCACTAAAACAATCACACTTTTCTGTGACTGGCGTTACAATCGATCTCAGTCACAATTCTCAAAATCAGAAGAGTATTGCTAATGAAAAACATCAATCCAACGCAGACCTCAGCCTGGCAGGCACTACAAAAACACTTTGAAGAGATGAAAGACGTTACGATCGCGGACTTGTTCGCGAAAGATAGCGATCGTTTCGCCAAGTTTTCCGCAACGTTTGACGATTTGATGCTGGTGGATTTTTCCAAAAACCGCATCACCGAAGAAACGCTGGCGAAACTGCAGGACCTGGCAAAAGAGACCGACCTGAGCGGTGCTATCAAGTCCATGTTCTCCGGTGAGAAGATCAACCGTACGGAAGATCGTGCAGTGCTGCATGTGGCGCTGCGCAACCGTAGCAATACCCCGATCATCGTGGACGGCAAAGATGTGATGCCGGAAGTGAATGCGGTGCTGGAGAAGATGAAATCCTTCTCTGAAGCGATTATCTCCGGCAGTTGGAAAGGCTACACCGGCAAAGCGATTACGGATGTGGTGAACATCGGTATCGGTGGCTCCGACCTCGGTCCGTTCATGGTGACCGAAGCGCTGCGTCCGTACAAAAATCACCTGAATATGCACTTTGTGTCAAACGTCGATGGTACGCACATCGCCGAAGTACTGAAGAAAGTGAATCCGGAAACCACGCTGTTCCTGGTCGCCTCTAAAACCTTCACCACCCAGGAAACCATGACCAACGCCCATAGCGCGCGCGACTGGTTCCTGGCGACCGCCGGTGATGAAAAACACGTGGCAAAACACTTCGCGGCGCTGTCCACCAATGCGAAAGCAGTCGGTGAGTTCGGTATCGATACGGCCAACATGTTCGAGTTCTGGGACTGGGTTGGCGGTCGTTATTCCCTGTGGTCAGCGATTGGTCTGTCGATCATCCTGTCCGTGGGCTACGACAACTTCGTTGAACTGCTGTCCGGCGCGCACGCCATGGATAAACATTTCTCCACCACCCCAGCGGAGAAAAACCTGCCGGTACTGCTGGCGCTGATCGGTATCTGGTACAACAACTTCTATGGTGCCGAAACCGAAGCCATTCTGCCGTACGACCAGTATATGCATCGTTTTGCGGCCTACTTCCAGCAGGGCAACATGGAATCCAACGGTAAATACGTTGACCGTAACGGCAATGCGGTGGATTACCAGACTGGCCCAATCATCTGGGGTGAGCCGGGGACCAACGGTCAGCATGCGTTCTATCAGCTGATCCACCAGGGGACCAAAATGGTGCCGTGCGATTTCATCGCTCCGGCTATCACGCATAACCCGCTGTCTGACCACCATCCGAAGCTGCTGTCTAACTTCTTCGCCCAGACCGAAGCGCTGGCGTTTGGCAAGTCTCGTGAAGTGGTTGAACAAGAATACCGCGACCAGGGTAAAGATCCGGCGACGCTGGACCACGTTGTGCCGTTCAAAGTATTCGAAGGCAACCGTCCTACGAACTCTATCCTGCTGCGCGAAATCACTCCGTACAGCCTGGGTGCGTTGATTGCGCTGTATGAGCATAAAATCTTTACTCAGGGCGTTATCCTGAACATCTTCACCTTCGACCAGTGGGGCGTAGAGCTGGGCAAACAGCTGGCGAACCGCATTCTGCCTGAGTTGAACGATGATCAAGAGATCAACAGCCATGATTGCTCGACTAACGGTTTGATTAACCGTTATAAGTCCTGGCGTTAATCAGCTTCTTCCTTCGAACCGCAGCGGTGTTGGCTGCGTTCGTTAACCCCGGTCACATAGTAATCTATGCTCCCGGGGATTAACGGGCTTGCCGCCTTGCTGCAATTCGAATGAATTTACTGATTACTTATAAAAAAAGCCGATATTATTATCGGCTTTTTTATAAGATAATTTATCTTGTCTTCCGCATTACATGGGATTTAATTGAGTTTAATCCTAAAATAATTATACCACGTTAGATTTAACACAATGATTTTCAGATTTTACGGATGTTGCATTATTTATGTATTTATTCCATGTGATTGATTTGTATTGATTTGTGTATTTTTTAATAATATTATCTCCCACTTTTTTCTAATTATCCTAAATTCCTGCGCGGCGTAATTTACACACTTTCGGTTGTGTATACTCGATCTCGCCCGAAATTCTTTTGGGTAAATCTCCATTCATACAATGAAGGGATATTGTGATGAAAAAAGTACTGTATGGCCTGTTGGCTATATCTGCGCTTGCGACGACCTCTGTCTATGCTGCCCCCGTTCAGGTGGGGGAGGCGGCAGGGTCGGCAGCCGCGTCGGTTTCGGCAGGAAGTTCCTCCGCAACCAGCGTGAGCACCGTAAGCTCCGCGGTGGGGGTCGCCCTGGCGGCAACCGGCGGTGGCGATGGTTCGAATACCGGAACCACCACCACCACGACCACCAGTACCCAGTAATTCCGGTACGTAGCCCCTGAAGTATGAAGGGGATTAACCATAACCACACTTCGGTGTGGTTATTTTGAATTTCCAAAAGCCTGTGGGATTTGTAGGCCGGGTAAGCGTCGCGCCACCCGGCAATAATGCGGAGAAACGTCGTGATGCGACCAGCGCTCATATTGGTTTGTCTGTTATTACAGGCGTGTTCAGCTACCACCGAAGGGCTGGGTCATTCGCTGTGGCAAAGCGTGTTGGGTACTCCTGGCGTACAGATGACGGATGATGATATCCACAACATGCCTTACGCCAGCCAGTACATGCAGCTTAACGGCGGTCCGCAGCTGTTTGTGGTGCTCGCTTTCGCTGAAAACGGGCAGCAGAAATGGGTCACCCAGGACCAGGCCATGCTCGTAACGCAACACGGGCGTCTGGTGAAAACGCTGCTGGGCGGAGACAACCTGATCGCGGTGAATAATCTGGCGGCGGACCCGCTTATCAAACCAAACCAGATTGTTGATGGCGTCACCTGGACCCGCACGATGGGCTGGACCGAGCATAAGCAGGTGCGCTACGCCACCGCCCGTTCGGTCTTCAGATGGGACGGCACTGACAGCATTCGGGTTGCCAGCGAAGATACCCCGGTACGCGTACTGGATGAAGAAGTCACCACCGATCGGACTCGCTGGCATAACCGTTACTGGATCGACAGTGACGGGATGATTCGCCAGTCAGAGCAGTATCTGGGTGCGAATTATTTCCCGGTGAAGACCACGCTGATCAAGGCGGCAAAATCATGATGAAACGAATGATTACCGCGCTGACTTTTAGCCTTTGTGCGGCATCTGTTTTTGCCGCAGGAACGGTAAAAGTGATCACCTCAGGCAGTGCAGAACCGAAAACGCTGACCGGCGCGGAACATCTTATCGATCTGGTGGGTCAACCCACGCTGGCGAATAGCTGGTGGCCCGCGGCGGTGATCGGGGAAGAGCTGGCGACGGTTACCGCGCAGCGCCAGCAACAGGCGCTGTTGGGACGGCTGGCGGCGCTGAGTGCAGAAGAAGGCGGTGACGATGCAGCCGCTATCAACACGCTACGCCAGCAAATTCAGACCCTGAAGGTAACCGGCAGACAGCGGGTGAATCTCGACCCGGACGCGGTGCGGGTGAGTGAACGGGGGAATCCGCCGTTGCAGGGCAACTACACGCTGTGGGTTGGGCCTCAGCCAACGGAAATCACCCTGTTTGGCGCGATCAATCATCCGGGTAAACAGCCGTTTATGCCAGGGCGTGATATCGCCAGCTATCTCGCCGGACAAAGTCTGCTGAGCGGTGCAGATCGCAGCTATGCGTGGGTGGTCTATCCCGATGGACGCACGCAAAAAGTACCGGTCGCTTACTGGAATAAACGTCACGTTGAGCCGATGCCCGGCAGCATCATTTTTGTTGGGCTGTCTGACTCTGTCTGGAGCCGCGCCCCGGATCAAATCAATGCCGACATTCTTCGCACTCTGACCCAGCGGATACCTGAATAATGAGAAAAACTTATCTGCTCAGCCTGCTGGCGCTGGGTATCAGCACGGCCTGCCACGGTGAAACGTACCCTGCGCCGATTGGGCCTTCCCAGTCTGACTTTGGCGGCGTGGGGCTGCTGCAAACGCCAACCGCGCGGATGGCGCGTGAAGGGGAAATGAGCCTCAACTACCGCGATAACGATCAGTACCGCTACTACTCCGCGTCGGTGCAGTTGTTCCCGTGGCTGGAAACGACCCTACGCTATACCGATGTGCGCACCAAAAAATACAGCAGCGTGGAGTCATTTTCAGGCGATCAGACGTATAAAGACAAAGCGTTCGATCTCAAATTGCGATTGTGGGAAGAGAGCTACTGGATGCCGCAGGTCGCGGTTGGCGCACGGGATATCGGCGGAACCGGTCTGTTTGATGCGGAATACATCGTGGCCAACAAAGCCTGGGGGCCGTTTGATTTCTCGCTTGGTCTTGGCTGGGGATATCTTGGTACCAGCGGCAATGTGAGTAATCCGCTGTGCTCGTACAGCGATAAATTCTGTTATCGCGATAACAGCTATAAACAGGCGGGCTCCATCGACGGTAGCCAGATGTTCCACGGCCCTGCGTCACTGTTTGGCGGCGTGGAATACCAGACGCCCTGGCAGCCGCTGCGCCTGAAGCTGGAATATGAGGGTAACAACTACCAGCAGGATTTTGCCGGCAAGCTGGATCAGAAGAGCAAGTTTAACGTCGGCGCCATTTACCGCGTCACCGATTGGGCCGACGTTAACCTCAGCTACGAGCGCGGTAATACCTTTATGTTCGGCGTCACGCTACGCACGAACTTCAACGATCTGCGACCAACGTATAACGACAACGCGCGACCGCAATATCAGCCCCAGCTGCAGGATGCCATCCTGCAACATTCGGTGGTGGCGAATCAGCTCACGCTACTGAAATACAACGCCGGGCTGGCGGATCCGAAACTCCAGGTGCAGGGTGATACGCTGTACGTGACCGGCGAACAGGTGAAATACCGTGACTCGCGGGAAGGGATCGAACGGGCAAATCGGATCGTAATGAACGATCTCCCTGAGGGGATCCGTACGATCCGTATTACGGAAAATCGCCTGAATTTACCGCAGGTCACCACCGAAACAGATGTTGCGAGTCTGCAGGATCATCTGCAAGGCGAGCCGCTGGGCCATGAAACACCGCTGGCGCAAAAGCGCGTGGAGCCCGTGGTGCCGCAGACCACCGAGCAGGGCTGGTATATCGATAAATCACGCTTTGATTTTCATATCGATCCGGTGCTCAATCAGTCCGTGGGCGGCCCGGAAAACTTCTATATGTATCAGCTGGGCGTCATGGGAACGGCAGATCTGTGGGTGACAGACCATCTGCTCACGACCGGCAGTCTGTTTGCTAACCTGGCCAATAACTACGACAAGTTTAACTACACCAATCCGCCCAGTGATTCACATTTGCCGCGGGTGCGTACTCACGTCCGTGACTACGTGCAGAACGATGTGTATGTGAATAACCTGCAGGCCAACTACTTCCAGTCACTCGGCAACGGGTTTTACGGACAAGTGTACGGTGGCTATCTGGAAACCATGTTTGGCGGCGCGGGGGCTGAAGTGCTGTACCGTCCACTGGACAGCAATTGGGCGTTTGGCGTTGACGCCAACTATGTGAAGCAGCGTGACTGGCGCAGTGCGCAGGACATGATGAAATTCACCGACTACAGCGTGAAGACCGGACATCTGACGGCGTACTGGAACCCGTCGTTCGCCCAGGATGTACTGGTAAAAGCCAGCGTGGGGCAGTACCTGGCGGGCGATAAAGGCGGGACCCTGGAAATCGCCAAACGCTTCGACAGCGGCGTGGTGGTCGGCGGTTATGCAACCCTCACCGATGCATCACCGGATGAGTATGGGGAAGGTGATTTCACCAAAGGCGTGTATGTCTCCGTGCCGCTGGATCTCTTCTCTTCGGGACCAACCCGCAGCCGTGCGGCAATTGGCTGGACGCCGTTGACGCGCGACGGTGGTCAGCAGCTTGGGCGTAAGTTTGGTTTGTACGATATGACCAGTGACAGGAGTGAGAACTTCCGTTGATGTGAATGTTGATCGCCCGGTGACGCTACGCTCACCGGGCCTACGGTAGGCCGGATAAGGCAAAGCCGCCATCCGGCAAGAACCGTTGTGTGAACAAAACATAAACAAAAAATGTAGATCTCCGTCACATTTTTGCGTTATACAGGAACTTCGCCATTGAGCAAAAGGGGCTGCTATGACGCCGATATCTCGTCCGCGCGTGGAGTTTATCTCCACGATGTTACAGACTGTGTTGAATCTTGGGCTACTGAGTCTGGGGCTGATTCTGGTGGTATTCCTCGGCAAAGAGACGCTGCATCTGGCGGATGTGCTGTTCGCGCCGGAACAAACCAGCAAATACGAGCTGGTGGAAGGGCTGGTGGTTTACTTCCTCTACTTTGAATTTATCGCGCTGATTGTGAAGTACTTTCAGTCAGGTTTTCACTTTCCGCTGCGCTACTTTGTTTATATCGGGATCACGGCGATTGTGCGGTTGATCATCGTCGATCATAAAGCCCCCATGGACGTACTGATCTATTCCGCGGCGATCCTGCTGCTGGTGATCACGCTGTGGTTGTGTAATTCCAAACGGTTGAAGCGTGAGTAAAAAATAACACGCCGCATTGGGCTGCGGCGTGTTGTTTACGTTGATTACTGCGCAGACGCGGGCTGCGTTTTCTCTGCTGCGGGTTCCCACAGCTCTTCGAGTTCTTCCAGCGTTTTGCCTTTGGTTTCCGGTACGAACTTCCACATAAACAGCGCCGCCAGAATGCCCATGCAACCGTAAATCCAGTAGGAGAAACCGTTGTGGAAATGGGCAACCAGCCACGAATTTTTGTCCATCATCGGGAAGGTCCAGGAGACAAAGTAGTTCGCCAACCACTGGGCGGCCACCGCAATGGCGAGCGCTTTGCCACGGATCGCGTTGGGGAAAATCTCAGCCAGCAGTACCCAGCACACCGGGCCCCAGGACATGGCGAATGCCGCAACATAAAACAGCATCGACAGCAGCGCCACCAGACCAGAAGCCTGGGTATAAAACGCAGTACCGAGGCTGAACATGCCGATGGCCATACCCAGCGCGCCAATAATTTGCAGCGGTTTACGGCCAAATTTATCGACCGTCATGATCGCCAGCACGGTGAAGCTCAGGTTGATTACGCCCACGATGATGGTCTGCAACAGCGCGACGTCGGTGCTGGCGCCCAGGGTTTTAAAAACTTCCGGCGCGTAGTAGAGCACAACGTTGATGCCGACGAACTGCTGGAAGATGGACAGCATGACGCCGATGACGATGACCGCAGTGCCAAACATCAGCAGACGCCCGCCTGTTTTGCGACCGTGCTCCAGTGACTGATTGATCTCCTGCATCGCCTGGGTAGCAAGATTGCTGCCCATAATTTTGCGCAGAATACCTTCCGCCTGCTCGTGTCTGCCGCGCGCCATCAGCCAGCGTGGGCTTTCCGGTACGGTATACAACAGTATTAAAAACAGCAGGGCGGGAATGCTTTCAGAGGCAAACATATAACGCCAGCCATCGGTATTCAGCCAGCTGGCGTCGCCGGAACGGGCAATAAAATAGTTTACGCAATAGACCATCAGTTGCCCGAAAATAATCGCGAACTGGTTAAAGGAAACCAGTTTTCCACGAATATGTGCCGGGGCCAGTTCTGCGATATACATCGGTGAGAGCATGGAGGCTAAACCGACGCCGATACCACCAATAATGCGATAAATAACAAATTCGGGGACGTATCCGGCTAAATAAACAGGAACAGCATTATCGGGATTAATGGCGGTAAACCCTAATTCCGGCCATGCGGAACCGATGCCGGAAATAAAGAACAGGATCGCGGCGATTTTGAGTGAATCGCGACGACCAAAGCGGTTACTGCAATAGCCACCCAGCGCACCACCGATGATACAGCCAATCAGCGCGCTGGCGACGCAGAAGCCTAACAGTGAGTTTGCGGCGGATTCGCTCAGATGTTGTGGGGCGACAAAAACCGTATTTAAGGACTCGACGGTACCGGAGATGACGGCGGTGTCGTAGCCGAATAACAGTCCTCCTAATGTGGCAACTAATGTAATCGAAAAAATATAACTGGAATTATATTGGGTATTCATTCAGACCTGCCTTAGAAGATACAGCTCTTTTTATCAGTGTTGTGATGGTGGATTTAACAGGCAGGTATGACAATTATCATTTTTTACATTGCAATTACGTTTTGTCTTTTCTGTGATCTTCACTCTGTTTAATTAATGTCCGCTCAGGCGAGAAATAAAATTGCAGTGATGGCGAGCACGAAAGAAAATAATCGTAACCGCAATGCAAAATTACATAAAAAAAGGGCGCTCCGTAGAGCGCCGAAAAACAGTCACAGGTTGGGATAACATAAGTTGAGGGTTGCAGTGGCATGCCCGTTGCCGGGCGGGTACATCGATGAAACTTAGCCTTTCACACCGCCTGCCGTCAGGCCGTTAACCAGCCAGCGCTGGGCCAGCAGGAACACCAGGGTGATCGGAATAGCAGAAAGCACGGCTGCAGCGGCAAAGTCGCCCCACAAATAGTTCTGTGGATTGAGATACTGCTGCATACCGACTGCCAGGGTATAGCTGTTCACATCACGCAACAACAGTGAGGCGACCGGGACTTCGGTAATTGCGGCGATGAAGGACAGAATGAACACCACCGCCAGAATCGGCACCGACAACGGCAACAGCACCAGGCGGAATGCCTGCCACGGCGTTGCGCCATCCAGCGCGGCCGCTTCTTCCAGTGAACCGTCGATGGTTTCGAAATACCCCTTGATTGTCCAGACGTGCAGCGCAATGCCGCCAAGGTAGGCGAAGATCACGCCACCGTGGGTGTTCAGACCGATAAACGGAATGTACTGGCCCAGACGGTCAAACAAGGCATATAACGCCACCAGCGACAGTACCGCCGGGAACATCTGGAAAATCAGCATGCCTTTCAGCAACGTGGCTTTACCTGGGAAGCGCATGCGGGCGAAGGCGTAAGCACAGGTGGTGGAGAGGGTCACGATACCGATCGCGGTAATGGTGGCCACTTTCACCGAGTTCCACAGCCACAGCAGCACCGGGAACGGAGGCGGCGTCACGCGGCCATCCGCGTGTTCCACGCTAAAGCCCAGCGCCAGTTTCCAGTGCTCCCAGGAGATATTTTCCGGGATCAGACTGCCGGTGGCGAAGTTACCTTCGCGCAGCGAGATGGCAATGACCATCAGCAGCGGGAACATAATTGCCGCGATAAAAATCAGCAGACCTAAGTGCGTTGCGAATAAACGTAACTTTTGTGATTTCGGTTGGACCATAGCCATTGTCGTTATCTCCCTTAATCAAACTTCATACGTGTGGCTTTCAGGTTCACAATCGCCAGCGCGCCAACCAGCAGGAAGATCAGGGTGGCTATCGCCGCCGCCAGACCGAAGTCCTGACCGCCGCCGCCTTCAAAGGCGATACGGTAGGTGTAACTGACGAGCAGGTCGGTATAACCGGCTGGCGTGGTGGTACCGAGTCGGTCCGGGCCACCGTTGGTCAACAGCTGAATCAGCACGAAGTTGTTAAAGTTAAAGGCAAAGCTGGCGATCATCAGCGGCGTCAGCGGCTTGATCAGCAACGGCAGCGTAATCTTAAAGAAGTTCTGGAATGGGCCAGCGCCATCCATTGCCGAGGCTTCATACAGATCGTCGGGAATCGCCTTCAGCAGCCCCATGCACAGGATCATCATGTACGGATAGCCCAGCCAGGTGTTGACGATGATAATCATCGAACGCGCGGTGGTTGGGTCGCTGAACCAGGCCGGCTTGATGCCGAACAGCGCGCTCAACATCATGTTGATTTCACCGAAGCTCTGGTTAAATAACCCCTTGAAAATCAGTATCGAGATAAACGACGGCACGGCGTAAGGCAGAATCAGCAGCACGCGATAAATCGCTTTGCCTTTCAGCGATTCCCATTGCACCAGACAGGCCAGAATCATACCGACGGCAACGGTCAGGATGACGGTGAGCACTGAGAAGACGACGGTCCAGATAAAGATCGCGAAGAACGGTTTCTGAATGCCTTCATCGGTAAAGACGCGGGTGAAGTTATCCCAGCCGATGGCGACGGTATAGCCTGGGCTGAGTTTCTCTGTACCCCAGCTACCGTCTAGCGCGAGTGACTGGTAGTAACCAATATCGTTATTTGCACGGTATTTTACGCCGCTCTGATTGTTGGTGAGCGTGCCGTCATCAGCAAGCGTATACAGCGGCTGCGTACCGGAGAACTGGCGCAGCGAGCTCATAATCACCTTGCTGTCATCCGGCAGCACGGCGGTCAGTTGGGTCAGCGCCTGGCGGTTTTGCGTGATGATACGCAGCGTGGCACGTTCACCTGCTGGCAGCGCTTCGGCTTCTTTCAGTTGTAGTTTCTGCTCGCCACCAAATTTAAAGGCGTCGGAGACATAATTTTTACCTGTTTCACCGTCGGTGAGGGCCAGTTGCCACTCCGTACCCGCCGGATACAGACCAAAGTTGTAGGTTTTACCCGCCTGATAAGAACGGTCCATCAGGACTTCCTGGGCGCGCTCAAAGGTCAGTTGGTTGGTACTACTGTAGTTGGTAAAGGCAATTGCAATGGTGCAAATGAGTGGGAACAGAACAAATAACCCCATACCAGCCACGCCAGGATAGACATAGCGCCAGGCATAGGCTTTACGGTTGGCGAAAATATACAGGCCAGCAGAGCTTAAAATAAGCGTCATGATGGCAAACAGGTACTCCCCCTGAGCGTACATCAAAACAACAAGGTAGCCCACCAGCAGACCCAGCAGACCCATCACTGACCATTTCAGCGTGTCGCTTTGCCACCAGTATTTCTTTTTAATGACATCCATGGGGATCTTCCTCTACAACTTTGAACATCTGTCGGCAAAAATGCCTGATGGCGCTGCGCTTATCAGGCCTACAGTGATTTGTAGGCCGGATAAGGCATTCATGCCGCCATCCGGCACGTGCGCTACAGCATTACTTGGTGATACGACCTTGTGCATCTTTCAGCGCAGCATCAACGGTTTGACGACCGCTGGCGGCGTTGATCACTGCGGTACGAACGGCATACCAGAATGCAGACATCTGTGGGATGTTCGGCATGATTTCGCCTTTCTCGGCGTTACCCATGGTGGCCGCGATACGTGGATCTTTCGCTAACTCTTCCTGGAAGGATTTCAGCGCGACGGCACCCAGCGGTTTGTCCTTGTTCACTTCATCCAGACCCTGATCGGTCAGCAGGTAGTTTTCGAGGAACTCTTTCGCCAGTTCTTTGTTCGGGCTGGCGGCGTTAATACCGGCGCTCAGTACGCCGACAAACGGTTTAGACGCTTTGCCTTTGAAGGTTGGCAGCAGCGTTACGCCGTAGTTCACCTTGCTCTTATCGATGTTCGACCAGGCCCACGGACCGTTGATGGTCATCGCGGTATCGCCTTTGTTAAAGGCCGCTTCAGCGATGGAGTAGTCGGTATCCGCGTTCATGTGTTTGTTCTTAATCAGATCGACCAGGAAGGTCAGACCCGCTTTCGCGCCAGCGTTATCCACGCCCACGTCTTTGACGTCGTATTTGCCGTTTTCAAACTTGAACGCGTATCCGCCGTCGGCAGCAATCAGCGGCCAGGTGAAGTACGGTTCTTGCAGGTTGAACATCAGGGCAGATTTGCCTTTCGCCTTCAGCTCTTTATCCAGCGCAGGAATTTCTTCCCAGGTTTTCGGTGGGTTTGGCACGAGGTCTTTGTTGTAAATCAGCGACAGTGCTTCAACGGCGATCGGGTAGGCGATCAGCTTACCGTTGTAACGTACGGCATCCCAGGTGAACGGGAACAGTTTGTCCTGGAACGCTTTGTCTGGCGTAACTTCAGCCAACAGACCCGATTGCGCGTAGCCGCCAAAACGGTCATGTGCCCAGAAGATGATGTCCGGGCCGTCACCGGTCGCGGCAACCTGCGGGAATTTTTCTTCCAGCTTATCCGGATGTTCAATGGTGACTTTGATGCCGGTGTCTTTCTCGAATTTTTTACCCACTTCAGCGAGGCCGTTATAGCCTTTGTCGCCGTTGATCCAGATAACCAGTTTGCCCTCTTCAATCTTGGCGAGAGCCGAGGCGGAAAACATCATCGTCGTCAATGCAGACAATGCGAGGATGCGTGCGCCGGTTTTGATTTTCATATTCCCCATCCTTTTTGGTGATGTGCGCTTGGATACACAGAGGTGGCTTAACGGTGTCTAGTTTCTTTATACGGCAACCTCTTTCCATCCTCCTTACCCCTACGCCCCACCCATTCTTTATGTGATCTGTGTTACAGAAATGTGAGTAATGCGTGCTGGCGCACATAAAAACCCACTGATTTTTGCGGGCGACATCACGAAATTCCTTGGCAGCGTACGGCCCGGGTCTCAGACGCGACTCTCTCATCCTCCCGCCTCCTCCCCCATAAAAAAGCTGGGGGGTGGAGGATTCACGCTCCTAATGGATAACGCATAGTCAGCCCATGATGAATGTTGCTGTCGATGACAGGTTGTAACGAAGGGAGAAGGGCATGGCGAGCGTACAGCTGCGAAATGTAACGAAAGCCTGGGGTGACGTGGTGGTATCGAAGGATATCAATCTCGACATTCACGAAGGAGAGTTCGTGGTATTTGTCGGACCGTCAGGCTGCGGTAAGTCGACCTTGCTGCGTATGATCGCCGGGCTGGAAACCATCACCAGCGGCGACCTGTTTATCGGGGACACCCGAATGAACGACATCCCGCCCGCCGAACGCGGCGTGGGTATGGTCTTCCAGTCCTACGCGCTGTATCCCCATTTATCCGTCGCCGAGAACATGTCTTTCGGTCTCAAACTGGCCGGTGCCAAAAAAGACGTCATGAACCAGCGTGTGAATCAGGTCGCTGAAGTCCTGCAGCTGGCGCACCTGCTTGAGCGTAAGCCAAAAGCACTCTCTGGCGGTCAGCGTCAACGCGTGGCGATTGGCCGTACGCTGGTGGCTGAACCGCGCGTGTTCCTGCTCGATGAACCGCTTTCTAACCTGGATGCAGCACTGCGTGTGCAGATGCGTATTGAAATCTCCCGCCTGCATAAACGTCTGGGCCGCACGATGATTTACGTCACCCACGATCAGGTCGAAGCGATGACGCTGGCTGACAAAATCGTGGTGCTGGATGCGGGCCGCGTCGCGCAGGTCGGCAAGCCGCTGGAGCTGTATCACTACCCAGCCGACCGCTTTGTGGCGGGCTTTATTGGTTCACCGAAGATGAACTTCCTGCCGGTGAAAGTCACCGCAACCGCAATCGACCAGGTGCAGGTTGAATTACCTAACCGCCAGCAAATCTGGCTACCGGTAGAAAGCCGTGCCGTGCAGGTTGGCGCCAACATGTCCTTAGGTATTCGCCCGGAACATCTGCTGCCCAGCGATATCGCTGACGTCACCCTCGAAGGTGAAGTTCAGGTGGTCGAGCAGTTGGGCCACGAAACGCAAATTCATATCCAGATCCCCGCCATCCGTCAAAACCTGGTATACCGCCAGAATGACGTGGTGTTGGTAGAAGAGGGTGCCACATTCGCTATCGGCCTGCCGCCAGAGCGTTGCCATCTGTTCCGTGAAGATGGCACTGCATGTCGTCGGTTGCATCAAGAGCCGGGCGTTTAAGGTGTCCCATTAAAAAAAAGCGCAAATCCGTCAAGGTGAAGCGTTCAAAGAAAAGCAATGATCTCAGGAGATAGAATGATGATTACTCTGCGCAAACTCCCTCTGGCGGTTGCTGTAGCAGCAGGCATTATGTCTGTTCAGGCAATGGCCGTGGATTTCCATGGTTATGCTCGTTCCGGTATCGGCTGGACGGGTAGTGGCGGCGAACAACAGTGTTTCCAGGCAACCGGTGCACAAAGTAAATACCGTCTCGGTAACGAATGTGAAACCTATGCGGAAATTAAACTGGGTCAGGAAGTGTGGAAAGAGGGCGATAAGAGCTTCTACTTCGACACCAACGTCGCCTACTCCGTCGCACAGCAGAATGACTGGGAAGGAACTGACCCGGCATTCCGTGAAGCAAACGTGCAGGGTAAAAACCTGATTGAATGGCTGCCAGGTTCCACCATTTGGGCCGGTAAGCGCTTCTACCAGCGTCATGATGTGCACATGATCGACTTCTACTACTGGGATATTTCAGGTCCTGGTGCCGGTATTGAAAACATCGATCTGGGCTTCGGTAAACTGGCGCTGGCAGCGACCCGTTCTCAGGAAGCGGGCGGCTCTTACGCGTTCAGCAGCCAGAATATTTATGATCGTACCAAAGACACCGCCAACGACGTGTTCGACGTGCGTTTAGCGCAAATGGCGATTAACCCGGACGGTATGCTGGAACTGGGTGTGGACTACGGTCGTGCTAACACCACCGACGACTACAGCCTGGCAGACGGCGCATCAAAAGATGGCTGGATGTTCACCGCTGAACATACTCAGAGCATGCTGAAAGGCTATAACAAGTTTGTTGTTCAGTATGCGACAGACTCCATGACCACGCAGGGTAAAGGCCTGAACCAGGGCTCTTACGGTTCTTCTACGACAACCATTACCAATCCGGATGGTACTAAGACTAACTTCGCCAATAACGTGGTGAATAACAACGGTAGCCTGTTCCGCGTGCTGGACCACGGTGCTATCTCGCTGGGCGACAAATGGGACCTGATGTACGTCGGTATGTACCAGAACCTCGACATGGATAACGACCTGGGTACCGAATGGTACACCGTGGGTATCCGTCCGATGTACAAATGGACGCCGATCATGAGCACCCTGCTGGAAGTGGGCTATGACAACGTGAAATCGCAGCAGACCAGCGATCGCAACAGCCAGTACAAAGTCACCCTGGCGCAACAATGGCAGGCGGGCGACAGCATCTGGTCTCGTCCGGCAATCCGCGTCTTCGCAACCTATGCCAAATGGGATGAAGAGTGGGGTTATGTGAAAAATGGTAACGACGTTACCAAATTCGCGGCAGCAACCAACTCCGGTCTCAGCACCACCAGCCGTGGCGACAGCGACGAGTGGTCCTTCGGCGCCCAGATGGAAATCTGGTGGTAATCCAGCATTAACCTGACGTAAAGACCGAAAGAGGGGCGTAAGCCCCTCTTACTTAAGGTTTAGCGCGCTATTGCCTGGCCACCGCTGAACCCATGCTATCTGAGGTGATAACAATGAAAATGAAGAAAAGTCTCGTTGCCCTTTGTTTATCTGCAGGGTTATTTGCCAGTGCGCCCGGCATCAGCCTGGCCGATGTGAATTTTGTGCCGCAGAACACCACCGGCGCACCCGCAATCCCCACTGCCGCACTGCAACAATTAGCCTGGACGCCTGTTGATCAATCTAAGGTACAGTCCACACAGCTTGCGACCGCCGGTCAGCGTCTGGACGTAGCGGGAATTAGCGGTCCGGTTGCCGCCTATAGCGTACCGGCCAATATTGGTGAGCTGACCCTGACGCTCTCCAGTGAAGTGAACAAACAAACCAGCGTATTTGCGCCAAACGTCCTGATTCTTGATCAGAACATGACGCCATCTGCTTTCTTCCCCAGCAGCTATTTCACCTATCAGGAGCCCGGCGTGATGAGCGCGGATCGCCTGGAAGGGGTCATGCGCCTGACGCCAGCGCTGGGCCAGCAGAAGCTCTATGTTCTGGTCTTCACCACCGAGAAAGATCTCCAGCAGACCACGACTCTGCTTGACCCGGCAAAAGCCTATGCCAAGGGCGTGGGTAACGCCGTGCCGGATATCCCGGATCCGATCGCTCGTCATACCACAGATGGCTTGCTGAAACTAAAAGTCAAAACCAGCTCCTCCTCCAGCGTGCTGGTCGGGCCGCTGTTTGGCTCATCCGGTCCGGGACCGGTGACGGTGGGCAATACTGCCGCACCAGCAGCGGCCTATGCGGCTCCGGCTGCGGTGGCAGCTGCCCCGGTCGCCGCACCAGCCCCGCAGAAAAGCGAGCCGATGCTGAACGACACGGAAAGCTATTTTAACCAGGCGATTAAGGATGCTGTGGCGAAAGGCGATGTCGATAAAGCGCTGAAGCTGCTTGATGAAGCTGAACGTCTGGGATCCAAATCTGCCCGTTCCACCTTTATCAGCAGTGTAAAAGGCAAGGGGTAACCGTCTCCCCACATTGCTGATTTTGCAACAACTGGTGCGTCTCCTGGCGCACCTTTTTTTATCCTTCCATGCTACTTGTTATGCTTGTGTTGCTCCGCCGATCACTTAATCATGTTTGCTCACCCCGTAATGCCTTTTCTGCGATACAATGCCTGAACGTGATAAATCGGAGAGTAAGGCATGCCACACCCTGCGTTAACGCAACTGCGTGCGCTGCGTTATTTTGATGCGATCCCGACGCTGGACCCCCAACTGCTTGACTGGTTGTTACTGGAAGACTCCATGACCCAACGTTTTGAGCAGCAGGGAAAGCAGGTCAGCGTAACGTTGATACGAGAAGGATTTGTTGGGCAAAATGAGGTGGCCGAAGAACTGACGCTGCTGCCGACAGAATCCCGCTATTGGTTACGTGAAATCCTGCTCTGCGCGGATGGTGAACCCTGGCTTGCCGGGCGCACCGTGGTGCCGGAATCGACATTGTGTGGCCCTGAACTGGCCTTGCAAAATCTGGGGAAAACCCCGCTCGGGCGCTACCTGTTTACGTCATCGACATTGACCCGAGATTTTATTGAGATTGGCCGCGATGCAGAGCTGTGGGGGCGTCGTTCCCGCCTGCGGCTGAGCGGTAAGCCACTGATGCTTACCGAGCTTTTTTTACCTGCATCGCCGTTGTACTGAGAGGAAGATAAAGATGGAGTGGAGTCTGACGCAGAATAAGCTGCTGGCGTTTCACCGCTTGATGCGTACGGATAAGCCAATCGGCGCCTTACTGCTGCTCTGGCCAACGCTGTGGGCGTTGTGGGTGGCGACCCCTGGGGTTCCGCAATTGTGGATCCTGGCGGTGTTTGTGGCTGGCGTCTGGTTAATGCGCGCCGCCGGATGCGTGGTGAATGATTATGCTGACCGCAAATTTGACGGTCATGTGAAACGCACCGCGAACCGACCGCTGCCAAGCGGTGCCGTGACGGAGAAAGAAGCCCGCACGTTGTTTGTTGTGCTGGTGTTGCTCGCCTTCTTGCTGGTCCTGACGCTCAACACGATGACCATTTTGTTGTCGATTGCCGCGTTGGCGCTGGCGTGGGTTTATCCCTTCATGAAGCGCTATACGCACCTGCCGCAGGTGGTGCTGGGTGCGGCGTTTGGCTGGTCTATCCCGATGGCGTTTGCCGCCGTGAGCGAGTCGGTACCGCTCAGCTGCTGGTTGATGTTTCTGGCCAATATTCTCTGGGCAGTGGCTTATGACACCCAATATGCGATGGTCGACCGCGATGATGACCTGAAGATTGGCATTAAATCGACCGCTATCCTGTTCGGCCAAAACGACAAACTGATTATTGGTCTTCTGCAAGTGGGCGTACTGGTGCTGATGGCGCTGGTGGGCTGGCTGAACGGACTGGCGCTGGGCTATTACTGGTCTTTGCTGGTAGCAGGGGCGCTGTTTGTGTATCAGCAGAAGCTGATCGTTAACCGCGAGCGGGATGCCTGCTTTAAAGCATTTATGAATAACAACTACGTGGGCCTGGTGTTGTTCTTAGGCCTTGCGATGAGTTACTGGCATCTTTGAGTTTTAGTCTGCGATAAAAAAAAACCGGTCATTTCGACCGGTTTTTTTATGCTTACTCACCCTGAGTGGCGCTCTCGATGGTCAGACGGACATCCGACGTCACCAGTTCGGCCAGCATCTGGTAAATCTTCATCGTCTCTTCCGGCTCGGCATCTCCGGTGTCGCTGATGTAGCCTTCGTCACGCAGGGTCAGCACCAGGGAACTGAACACCGCTTTATCGAAGAATTCCGGTGCGTTGATACCGTGCAGTACGGAAAGACGTTGAGCGACGGTGCGGCTCTCTTTCTCCAGCGTACCGCGGTTGATCGACGGATTCGCGCTCAACAGCCAGAAGGTGATGGCGTAGCGCTGCAGAGTCTCACGCGCACCTGCGGCCAGCAGCTGTAGCGTGCGGGAGCGTGCCGGGTTGATTTGCAGCTCATCGTTTTGCAACGTAATCAGACCCTGACGCTGCATTTCTCCAGCCAGTTCGTCGATCACCCCTGTAAGCTCATCGCGCTCCCAGCGCAGGAACAGCTCGGCTTTCAGCATCGGATACAGTGCATCAATATGTTGCTGCAATGCGACGCGTGAAATCCGGCGATGCTGAGTCACAATCGCCGCCATCAGTGACGGCAGTACCAGCATATGCGCAATATTGTTGCGGTAGTAAGTCATCAATACCGCCTGCTCGCGCGGCAGAATGATGATGTCACCGATGGTATCTTTCTCGACCTCAAACTTGTTCATCTGCAGGGCGTGATCGATAAGCTCACTGGCACTCTGCGTCGGAACCGTTGCATCTGATGCATACGGTACGTTACGCAGCAGGCTGAGGTAGCAATCAAGCTGCTCAGTTAACTGCTCGCGGGTCAGGGAACGCTGGCGGGATGCAAGTAGCGCGGTACAGCACAGGTTCATGGCGTTGGCCGCACCGGCGTTGTTAATGCGCACCATCAGATCGGCGGCAATGTTATTGACCGTCGGCGTCAGCCAGGCAGGGCGAATCGACTCGATAGGATCGATAGACTCACGCCACTCCGGCACGTGCTGATTGAGGTAGGTCATCAATGGCATCGGTTCGCCAAAGTTGACGTAGCCCTGACCCAGATTACGCAGCTTGCTTAAGCCACGCAGCATCTGCGGCAGGCTCTCTTTCTCTTTTGTCGCGCCACGCAGTTCTTTCGCGTAGGTGCCGACTTCCATCACGTGCTCGTAGCCAATGTAAATCGGCACCAGGGTGATAGGACGCGTACCGCCGCGCAGCATTGCCTGGATGGTCATCGATAGCGTGCCGGTTTTCGGATCCAGCAAACGACCGGTACGTGAGCGCCCACCTTCGACAAAGTACTCAACCGAATAACCGCGGCTGAACAACTCGCCGAGGTATTCGCGGAATACGGTGGAATAGAGCTTATTGCCCTTGAAGGTACGACGAATAAAGAACGCACCCAGGCGGCGGAAAATCGGGCCAGCCGGCCAGAAGTTCAGGTTGATCCCGGCCGCAATGTGCGGAGGAACCAGCCCCTGGTGATACAGAACGTACGACAGCAGCATGTAATCCATATGGCTGCGGTGGCAGGGGACATAGACAATTTCATGCCCGTCGTGGGCCAGTTGGCGAACGCGTTCTGCATTGTGAACGTTAATACCCTGATACAGTCGGTTCCAGGTGAATCCCAGAATACGGTCAGTCAGGCGGATCATCTCGTAGGAGAAGTTGGCGGCGATCTCTTCCATCAGCGCAATGGCATTTTGCTGCGCTTTTTCGTGGGAGATTTTTTTACTGCGGGCTTCATCTTCTACCGCACGGGCGATTGCTTTTGAGGCCAGCAGCTTATTAAACAGATCCTGGCGGGCAGGGAGGCGCGGGCCAACAGCAGCTAAACGCTGACGGGCAAAGTGCATACGCGCCACGCGCGCCAGTTTCTGAGCGATGATTTTATCCGTACCGTGTTCGTCTGCCATGCGGCGCAGAGAGACCGACGGCGAGAAACGGACAAAACTGTCGCGACCGAGCCAGGAAACGGCGAAGAATTTCTGTACGCCGTTCAGCATGCGCAGCGGCGGGTTGACTTCACCTTTTTCGCGGCCAGGCGCGCGGCCAAACATCACCGAAACCGGCACCATCTGCACATCCAGGTCAGGATTGCTGCGATGCAGATCGAGATAGTTATGGAACAGCTTGATGGACTCTTCTTTTGGCGTGTAATAGGTGAACACACGCGGACCGCCGTGAATAAACACGTAGCGCGGCAGTAAAGTCCCGTCTATCTCCAGCGGTTCCAGGGGATCGGGAAGATCGTGCGCCAAACATTGGGCACGTAGCGTCAGCAAGTCTGCTTTTGAGTTGTACGGTAGGACGTACATAATGGGACGAGACGTATCGAGTCCCAACTCCGGGGCAGGTTCTGCCGGAATAGACTTGCTTTTTACCAGGACGCTTAATGGTAAATTCAGTAATTTGTAGTAAATTCGTGGCCAGCCGGACATAAACGATGTAAAGCCTCTGGTTAATAATGCAAATGCGCTGCAAGGATATCAGAAAGTTTAGTGAATTTCTGGTGTATCCCGTCATACTTCGCGCTGCTTTGCCACACCCTGAAACAAACGGGGTAACGTTACAATGACATTGACGCTAATAATGTAAAAAGGTTCTTTTGATGGCCAATAATACCACTGGATTCACCCGAATTATCAAAGCTGCTGGCTACTCGTGGAAAGGTTTTCGCGCCGCATGGATAAATGAAGCGGCATTTCGTCAGGAAAGCGTTGCCGTACTGCTGGGCGTCGCCATCGCCTGCTGGCTGGACGTCGACGCCATTACCCGTGTGTTGTTGATTGGTTCAGTAATGCTGGTGATGATCGTTGAAATCTTAAACAGCGCTATTGAAGCAGTGGTCGACCGTATTGGATCGGAGCATCACGAACTTTCCGGTCGAGCGAAAGATATGGGGTCGGCGGCTGTTCTGCTGTCTATTTTTGTCGCCCTGATCACCTGGGGCATCCTGTTGTGGTCCCATTTTCGATAAGGATTCCACAACTTCATAAATCTCCTGTTTTTTGTGCAGTTTGCGGTTCCAAAATCGCCTTTAGCTGTATATACTCACAGCATAACTGTATATACACCCAGGGGGCGGAATGAAAGCGTTAACGGCCAGGCAGCAAGAGGTGTTTGATCTCATTCGGGATCACATCAGCCAGACAGGTATGCCACCGACGCGTGCGGAGATCGCGCAGCGTTTGGGATTCCGTTCCCCAAACGCGGCTGAAGAACACCTTAAAGCGCTGGCGCGTAAAGGGGTGCTCGAAATCGTCTCTGGTGCATCGCGTGGTATTCGTCTGTTGCATGAAGAAGAGGTAGGATTACCGCTTGTAGGTCGCGTTGCTGCAGGTGAGCCGCTGCTGGCGCAACAGCACATCGAAGGCCACTATCAGGTTGATCCATCCCTGTTCAAACCTAATGCTGATTTCCTGCTGCGCGTCAGCGGTATGTCAATGAAAGACATTGGTATTATGGATGGCGATCTGCTGGCAGTGCATAAGACACAGGACGTGCGTAACGGCCAGGTGGTTGTTGCCCGCATTGATGATGAAGTGACGGTTAAACGTCTGAAAAAACAGGGAAATAAAGTCGAGCTTCTGCCAGAAAACAGCGAGTTCAAACCGATCGTTGTCGACCTGCGTGAGCAGAACTTCACCATTGAAGGACTGGCCGTCGGCGTTATCCGTAACGGTGAATGGCTGTAACGGTCTGTTGATTTCCTGTAGGCCGGATAAGACGTTTACGTCGTCATCCGGCAACGTGCCCGGTGGCACTCTGTTTACCGGGCCTGTACGATTTTTTCCAGTATCTCTAACGTCTTCTCAGGCTCTCCTGTATGCCTTTTTTTACCTCCTCTGATAAAGCACTCTGGCACCTTGCCCTGCCAATGATTTTCTCCAATATCACCGTTCCCCTGCTGGGACTGGTGGATACGGCTGTGATTGGTCATCTGGATAGCCCGGTCTATTTGGGTGGCGTCGCAGTGGGTGCGACGGCAACCAGTTTTCTCTTTATGCTGCTGCTCTTTCTACGCATGAGTACCACCGGGCTGACGGCTCAGGCATTTGGCGCAAAAAATCCGCAGGCGTTGGCCCGAGCACTGGTGCAGCCGCTGATTCTGGCTTTGGGGGCGGGGGCGGCAATTGCGCTATTTCGTACGCCGATTATCGATCTGGCGTTACACATCGTGGGGGGGAGCGAAGCGGTACTGGAACAGGCCAGGCGCTTCCTTGAAATCCGTTGGCTCAGCGCGCCTGCCTCGCTGGCGAACCTGGTACTGCTTGGCTGGCTGCTGGGCGTTCAGTACGCGCGAGCACCGGTGATCCTGTTGATTGTCGGCAATATCCTCAACATTGTGCTCGATATATGGCTGGTGATGGGGCTGCATATGAACGTGCAGGGCGCCGCGCTGGCGACGGTGATTGCCGAATATGCCACGTTGCTGATTGGCCTGCTGATGGTGCGCAAGGTTCTCCACCTGCGCGGTGTTTCGCTCATGATGCTGAAACAGGCATGGCGCGGAAACTTCCGCCGTCTGATGGCGCTTAACCGCGACATCATGCTGCGTTCGCTGTTGCTGCAGCTGTGTTTTGGTGCGATTACGGTACTCGGGGCGCGTCTCGGGGGCGATATTATTGCGGTCAACGCCGTTCTGATGACCCTGTTGACCTTCACCGCCTATGCGCTGGACGGATTTGCCTATGCCGTGGAAGCGCACTCTGGTCAGGCTTATGGTGCCCGGGATGGCAGCCAACTGTTGGATGTCTGGCGCGCGGCGTGTCGACAGTCGGGCATTGTGGCGATCCTTTTTTCACTGATCTATGCCCTGTTTGGCGAGCACATTATTGCATCGTTGACCTCACTACCGCAGATTCAGCAGCTGGCCGATCGTTACCTTATCTGGCAGGTGGTGTTACCGCTGGTGGGCGTCTGGTGTTACCTGTTGGACGGCATGTTTATTGGCGCAACGCGTGCTGCGGAAATGCGTAACAGTATGGCCGTTGCCGCTGCGGGATTCGGCTTAACCTTATTCACGTTACCGCTGTTAGGCAACCACGGTTTGTGGCTGGCACTCGCCGTTTTTCTGGCGCTGCGCGGACTCTCGCTGGCTTTTATCTGGCGGCGTCACTGGCGAAATGGCACCTGGTTTTCCTGACTCGTATGGTTAAAAATTCCGAATAATAAATAGAACTCAGAATCACTGACTACACTTATTCTCACGTCCAGCAAAAACATAGCGTGTCTGGACGCAGCACTCTCGCTATTCACAACCTAACGATGAGGATTTGATGATGAATAAAGACGAAGTCGGTGGTAACTGGAAGCAGTTGAAAGGTAAAGTGAAAGAGCAATGGGGCAAACTGACCGATGATGATATGACGGTCATTGAAGGTAAGCGTGACCAACTGGTGGGTAAAGTCCAGGAACGTTACGGTTATGCGAAAGATCAGGCGGAGAAAGAAGTGAAGGATTGGGAAACCCGCAACGACTACCGTTGGTAATTATCCCCTCCCGCCTGAATGTACAAGGATGTACGTTCTCTCGCTTAACGCCCGACCTTCTTTTTTACCTGAATCGTGTGATCATGCTGGCAGTCGCCAGGATGACGGCAGGCTTCAACTTCCACACAGACCTGGCACAGGCCATGCGCTTCAATTACGTTATGACGTAGGGCAAAGCCCATCTTGGCCGCCAGCGTATGCATGATGTCTTCCACGCCCTCCGCACACTCTTCTTTCACCACGCCGCAGCGGTCACAAATGAACATCGCGGAGCTGTGGGTGGGCTGATCAAACAAATGGCAAAGCACGTAGCTGTTGGTGGATTCTACCTTGTGGACAAAACCTTGTTCGAGCAGAAAATCGAGCGCACGATAGACGGTAGGCGGTTTAGCCTGTGGTTCAGTTTCCCGTAATAAATCCAGCAGGTCATATGCGCTGATTGCCCCTTCCTGGAGGCTCATCAGGCGCAGCACTTCGAGGCGTTGCGGCGTGAGTCGCACGTTACGTTGCGCACAGAGTTTTTCAGCGTGAGCCAGCAACTCCTGCGTAGGGGTTCTTTCCATTTTTGCGCCTCGATTTGCGTGGAAGGTTAATCCCTTACTTTATCATGTTCTGCATAAAACGCCGAGATCAGCCGTGGTGTGCTATACCTGACGCATCGCAATACTGGAAAATATAAAATGAAAAGACCGGATTGTATTCGCCACTGGCGTGAGGTGGAGGGGGCTGACGACGCTACCTATCCCGGAAGTGATGAGCTGTTTTCTATCGGCGCACCGCTTGCTCGTAAGCTGGGCTTGGGTCGCCTCGGTATTCACCATGAACGCCTGCCTCCGGGCCGTCGCACCTCGTACCCTCACGCCGAAAGCGATGAAGAAGAGTTTATCTACGTGCTGGAAGGGTATCCGGAGGCCTGGATTAACGGCTATTTATGGAAGCTGGAACCGGGGGACAGCGTCGGATTTCCAGCGGGAACCGGCGTGTGTCACACCTTTATCAATAACACCAGTGAAGAGGTGCGACTGCTGGTCGTCGGCGAGGCAAATAAAAAATTCAATCGTATCTATTACCCACTGAATCCGGTGTATGCGGCCACGCGCGAGGATCGCTGGGTTGACCATCCACCACAGTTTTTTGGTTCCCACGACGGTAAACCCGGATCGAAATAGCATGAGGGGGGCCGTGACGATGTGGCTCACTATCGTCGCGGTCTATGCTATAGTGGCGCCCCTTTTTTAACCGGATGCTTAATTATTCGCCATGCTGCCTGAATCTCAGTCCACCGCTTTCCCTGCACATCGTTTTTCTATCGCGCCGATGCTCGACTGGACGGACAGACACTGCCGCTACTTTTTGCGCTTACTGTCCAGCCAGACGCTGCTCTATACGGAGATGGTAACCACCGGGGCAATCATTCATGGTAAAGGCGACTATCTGGCGTATAGCGACGAAGAGCATCCGATAGCCTTACAGCTTGGTGGTAGCGACCCGGCCGCGTTGGCACAGTGTGCGAAGCTGGCGGAAGCACGGGGCTATGACGAGATAAACCTCAACGTGGGCTGTCCCTCTGATCGCGTACAAAACGGGATGTTTGGTGCCTGCCTGATGGGCAATGCGCAGCTGGTTGCCGACTGCATCAAGGCGATGCGTGATGTGGTATCGATTCCGGTGACGGTCAAAACCCGTATTGGCATTGATGACCAGGACAGCTACGAATTTCTGTGTGATTTCATCAACACGGTCTCCGGCAAAGGAGAATGTGAGATGTTTATCATTCATGCGCGCAAGGCCTGGTTGTCCGGGCTGAGCCCGAAAGAAAACCGTGAAATCCCACCGCTGGATTACGCCCGCGTGTACCAGCTGAAGCGTGATTTCCCGCAGTTGACCATGTCGATCAACGGCGGCATTAAATCGCTGGAAGAAGCGAAAGCGCACCTTGAACATATGGATGGCGTGATGGTGGGACGTGAAGCCTATCAGAACCCCGGTATTCTGGCATCCGTGGATCGCGAAATTTTCGGTTCAACGGGTGCTGACGTGGACCCTGTTGCCGTGGTGCGCGCCATGTACCCGTATATTGAACGGGAACTGAGCCAGGGAACGTATCTGGGACATATTACCCGCCATATGCTGGGGCTGTTCCAGGGCATTCCGGGCGCGCGTCAGTGGCGTCGTTACCTGAGCGAAAATGCGCACAAAGCCGGTGCGGATATCAACGTGCTGGAACATGCGTTGAAGCTGGTAGCAGACAAACGTTAATTGTTCACCAAAAGTTAGTCAATTTCACCACGCCCTGCGCACTGTTGCGGGGCATTTTCTTTATAAATCAATCAATTAATTCTGGCATGATTTTTGTAATGGTTTAAGCAGAAATTCATTATGGGAGAGCATCATGCTGGAACTACTTTTTGTGATTGGCTTTTTTGTCATGCTGATGGTCACCGGCGTGTCGCTGCTGGGGATTCTGGCTGCGCTGATGGTGGCGACCGCCGTGATGTTCCTCGGCGGGATGTTTGCGCTGATGATTAAACTGCTGCCATGGCTGTTATTGGCTGTCGCCGTGGTGTGGGTTATCAAGGCCATAAAAGCGCCAAAAGTCCCGCACTATCAGCGCAATAACCGTCGATTTTACTAAGGTATTGAGCGGTACATCACAACCTGCAACATTGCCTTTAGAACCAAATAGGAATTGATTATTAAATCTGTCACTATTGCGCGGTTAACGAATTCATCGAGCTGTACCCTACATACAGCCGAACTAAAAAAAGAAAGGGCTTCCTACGGGAAGCCCTAATTCTTTTCTTCCCCGTCATAATTCAAACCGCAGGCGTGTTGGCTGCTTGAATTATTTAAGGGAGAAGTTTCACGGGATCAGCAAACTCGACCCCTGCGTGGCCCGGCTTTCCAGTACTTCATGCGCCCGCTGGGCATCTTTTAACGCAAACGTCTGACCTTGCGCGATATCGACTTTAATCACGCCGCTGGCAATCAGTGAAAATAGCTCATTACTGGCTTCGGTCAATTCATGGCGGTTGGTGATGTAACCCTGCAGAGAAGGGCGTGTGGCGTACAGCGAGCCTTTCTGGTTCAGAATGCCTAAGTTAACGCCGGTCACCGGCCCGGAAGAATTACCAAAACTCACCATCAATCCCCGGCGTTGCAGGCAGTCCAGCGAGGCTTCCCAGGTGTCTTTACCCACCGAGTCATAAACTACCCGGACTTTTTTACCGCCCGTAATTTCTTTAACCCGCTCGACAATGCTCTCTTCGCGATAGTTAATCACCTGCCATGCGCCGGCCTGTAATGCAATTTGCGCCTTTTGCGCAGTGCCGACGGTACCAATTAGCTTCGCCCCCAATGCTTTTGCCCACTGGCAGGCAATCAGACCAACGCCGCCTGCGGCGGCATGGAACAGAAACGGCTCGTCAGGCTGGATTTCATAGGTTTTACGCAACAGATAGAAAACGGTTAACCCTTTCAGGTAGGACGCGGCAGCCTGCTCAAACGAGATGGCATCAGGTAAAATGGCGGCTTTATCGGCGGGGACATTATGTACGGAACTGTAGGCGCCGAGCATTGACTGGGCGTAGACCACGCGATCGCCAACGCTGATGTGGGTTACTTTGCTACCGACTTTGCTGACCACGCCGGCCGCTTCGGTGCCGAGTCCGCTGGGCAGAGAAGGGGGCGGATACAGTCCGCTGCGGATGTAGGTATCGATATAATTGATGCCAATCGCTTTGTTTTCGACCTGGATTTCATGCTCGGTCGGATCAACGGGCGTAAAGTCCACAGCCTTCAGTACGTCAGGGCCGCCGTGCTTGTGAAATTCAATACGTGTTGCCATGCTTCCTCCAGAAATGTGGTAATCTTTCGACCCAATCATTATCTCGGTAACTCCATTCACTATGGCAGGAAATAAACCCTTCAACAAACAACAGACTGATGCTCGTGACCGCGATCTGCAGGTCGCCGGGCTGAAAGTACCGCCGCACTCGATTGAAGCGGAACAGTCGGTGTTGGGCGGTTTAATGCTGGATAACGAACGCTGGGACGATGTTGCCGAGCGTGTCGTCGCGGAGGATTTTTACACCCGACCGCACCGGCATATCTTCACCGAAATGCATCGTTTGCAGGAGATGGGCAAACCCATCGATCTGATAACCCTGGCCGAGTCGCTGGAAGTGCAGGGGCAACTCGACAGCGTCGGCGGTTTCGCCTATCTGGCTGAGTTATCTAAAAATACGCCAAGTGCGGCGAACATAAGCGCCTATGCGGATATCGTCCGCGAACGCGCCGTCGTGCGCGACATGATTTCGGTAGCCCATGAAATCGCGGAGGCCGGATTTGATCCGCAAGGGCGTTCCAGTGAAGATTTGCTGGATCTCGCGGAATCCCGCGTTTTTAAAATCGCCGAAAGCCGCGCCAACAAAGACGAAGGCCCGAAAAATATTACCGAGGTGCTCGACGCCACCGTCGCGCGCATCGAACAGCTGTTCCAGCAGCCGCATGACGGCGTCACCGGGGTGAATACCGGCTACGACGACCTCAACAAAAAGACTGCCGGTCTACAGCCGTCGGACCTGATTATCGTCGCCGCGCGTCCGTCGATGGGTAAAACGACGTTTGCAATGAACCTCGTCGAAAATGCGGCGATGTTGCAGGATAAGCCGGTACTTATCTTTAGTCTTGAAATGCCCTCCGAACAGATCATGATGCGTTGTCTGGCATCGCTGTCGCGCGTAGACCAGACTAAAATCCGTACCGGTCAGTTGGATGACGAAGACTGGGCGCGAATTTCCGGCACCATGGGGATCTTACTGGAGAAACGAAACATCTACATTGATGACTCCTCCGGCCTGACGCCCACGGAAGTGCGTTCGCGCGCACGCCGTATCGCCCGTGAACACGGCGGTATCGGACTGATTATGATCGACTACCTGCAGCTGATGCGGGTGCCGTCGCTCTCCGACAACCGTACGCTGGAAATTGCTGAAATTTCGCGCTCGCTGAAATCATTAGCAAAAGAACTGCATGTGCCGGTGGTGGCGCTGTCGCAGCTTAACCGCTCTCTGGAACAACGCGCCGACAAGCGTCCGGTCAACTCGGATCTCCGTGAATCGGGGTCTATCGAGCAGGATGCCGACTTAATCATGTTTATTTATCGTGACGAGGTTTATCACGAAAACAGCGACTTAAAAGGCATCGCGGAAATTATTATTGGTAAGCAACGTAACGGCCCAATCGGTACGGTGCGCCTGACGTTTAACGGCCAGTGGTCACGCTTCGATAATTATGCCGGACCACAGTATGACGATGAGTAACGCTCCGTCGTCCATTTATTAAGGAACACAAATGCAAGCGGCAACTGTTGTCATTAACCGCCGCGCTCTGCGACACAACCTGCAACGTCTGCGTGAACTGGCACCTGCCAGTAAACTGGTTGCGGTGGTGAAAGCGAACGCTTACGGCCATGGTCTGTTAGAGACCGCGCGAACGCTCCCTGATGCGGACGCTTTTGGTGTCGCTCGTCTTGAAGAAGCTCTGCGACTGCGCGCGGGTGGGATCACGCAACCCATCCTGCTATTGGAGGGTTTTTTCGATGCCTCCGATCTGCCGACCATCTCCGCACAGCGGCTGCATACTGCCGTGCACAATGAGGAGCAGCTTGCGGCGCTGGAAGCGGCTGAACTGGCGGAACCCGTCACCGTCTGGATGAAGCTCGACACCGGGATGCACCGTCTGGGCGTACGTCCTGAGCAGGCTGAGGCGTTTTATCAACGCTTGACCCACTGTAAAAACGTGCGTCAGCCGGTCAACATCGTCAGCCACTTTGCCCGTGCAGACGAACCCGAATGTGGCGCGACGGAAAAGCAGCTCGAAATCTTCAATCGTTTTTGTGAAGGCAAGCCGGGACAGCGTTCTATTGCCGCATCTGGCGGTATCCTGCTGTGGCCGCAGTCCCATTTCGACTGGGCGCGTCCGGGGCTAATTCTGTATGGCGTATCGCCGCTGGAGAATCATTCCGCCGGGACTGATTTTGGCTGCCAGCCGGTGATGTCGCTCACCTCCAGCCTGATCGCCGTGCGCGAGCACAAAGCGGGCGAACCTGTTGGCTATGGTGGAACGTGGGAAAGCGCGCGTGACACGCGCCTGGGCGTGGTGGCGATGGGCTATGGCGACGGGTATCCGCGAGCGGCGCCGTCCGGCACACCGGTACTGGTCAATGGTCGGGAAGTGCCGATTGTTGGTCGTGTGGCAATGGACATGATCTGCGTTGATTTGGGACCAGAAGCGCAGGAAAAAGCCGGCGATCCGGTGATTCTGTGGGGCGATGGTCTGCCCGTTGAACGCATTGCTGAAATAACGAAAGTAAGTGCTTACGAACTTATCACGCGCCTGACATCAAGGGTAGCGATGAAGTACGTGGACTGAATCTGGCTGTCTGCCGGATAAAGCGGTTCTGCCGCCATCCGGCAATAATCCTCTCAACATCCTCTCGATCTTCTCCCGCTTCCGGTTTATTGTGTTCTTATCCCCTTTCTGTAAACCTGGAGAACCACCACGTGTTTCAAAAAGTTGACGCCTACGCCGGCGACCCGATTTTATCGCTCATGGAGCGCTTCAAGGAAGATTCACGTCGTGACAAAGTGAATCTCAGCATCGGTCTGTATTACAACGAAGACGGGATAATCCCTCAGCTTAACGCCGTAAGCGAAGCGGAAGCCCGGCTCAATGCTCAGCCGCAGGGTGCGTCACTGTATTTACCGATGGAAGGCCTGAACAGCTATCGCCACACCATTGCGCCACTACTGTTTGGCGCAGAACACCCGGTTCTTCAGCAGCAGCGCGTGGCGACGATTCAGACGCTGGGAGGATCAGGTGCGCTAAAAGTAGGTGCGGATTTTCTGAAGCGTTACTTCCCTGATTCTGGCGTCTGGGTCAGCGATCCGACATGGGAAAACCACATCGCGATTTTTGAAGGGGCTGGATTCGAAGTAAGTACTTACCCCTGGTATGACAACACGACTAACGGCGTGCGCGTCAACGACCTGCTGGCAACCTTGAACACCTTACCGGCTCGCAGCATTGTACTGTTGCATCCGTGCTGCCATAACCCGACCGGTGCGGACTTGACGCCTGCGCAGTGGGATGCGGTTATCGAGATTCTGCAAGCGCGCGATCTAATCCCTTTCCTTGATATTGCCTATCAGGGATTTGGCGCGGGAATGGAAGACGACGCCTATGCGATCCGCGCCATTGCCAGCGCTGGATTGCCTGCCCTGGTCAGCAACTCGTTCTCTAAAATTTTCTCTTTATACGGTGAGCGTGTCGGCGGCCTTTCCGTGGTGTGCGAAGACGCCGAGACTGCGGGTCGCGTGCTGGGGCAGTTAAAAGCCACGGTGCGTCGTAACTACTCCAGTCCACCTAACTTTGGTGCGCAGGTGGTTGCCGCCGTGCTGGGCGATGACGCGCTTAAAGCCAACTGGCTGGCGGAAGTAGAAGCGATGCGTACCCGCATCCTGGCGATGCGTCAGGAATTGGTCAATGTTCTCCATGCCGAGATACCGGGCCGTAACTTTGACTACCTTCTGCAACAGCGCGGTATGTTCAGCTATACCGGGTTGAGCGCCGCCCAGGTCGATCGCCTGCGTGATGAATTCGGGGTTTACCTGATCGCCAGCGGCCGCATGTGCGTCGCCGGGTTGAATCACGGTAACGTCCAGCGTGTGGCAAAAGCGTTTGCTGCTGTCATGTAACCGGATTTGTCATTTCTCGCACAGTGTTGCCGGATGGCGGCGTAAACGCCTTATCCGGCCTACAAAGTATTGGATTTTTCGGTTGTAGGCCTGATAAGTGTCGCGCCATCAGGCACGCTTTTTCTGTGTGATCATCCTCTTTTTCTGTAACAAAACGAGAGAAACCCCTTCCTTTCACCTTCCCCAGGGGGTAAGGTCAGATAGTTTTTTGACCAGTTGTTAATAAAAAAATGATAACTAGCTGACTACTTAGGGAAAAATATGCGCAAGATTACGTTGGCACTTAGTGCCGTTTGCTTATTGTTCACGTTAAACCATTCCGCCCAGGCTTTAGTTTCTTCCCCCTCGCAGCTTAATCCAGGCACTAACGTTGCAAAACTCGCTGAGCAGTCTCCGGTTCACTGGGTCTCTGTTGCTCAGATTGAAAACAGCCTGACCGGACGCCCGCCAATGGCCGTCGGATTCGATATTGATGACACCGTTCTTTTTTCCAGCCCGGGTTTCTGGCGTGGCAAAAAAACCTGGTCCCCGGAGAGTGAGGATTACCTGAAGAATCCGGCGTTCTGGGAAAAAATGAACAATGGCTGGGATGAATTTAGTATTCCAAAAGAAGTCGCGCGTCAGTTGATTGATATGCATGTTCGTCGCGGTGACAGCATCTTCTTTGTCACGGGACGTAGCCCGACAAAAACCGAAACTGTGTCTAAAACACTGTCCGATAACTTCCACATTCCATCCGCTAATATGAATCCGGTTATCTTTGCCGGTGATAAAGCCGGGCAGAACACCAAAACGCAGTGGTTACAGGATAAAAACATCCGCATGTTCTACGGCGATTCCGACAATGACATCACCGCCGCGCGCGACGTAGGTATTCGCGGTATTCGCATTTTGCGCGCCTCCAACTCCACCTATAAACCACTGCCGCAGGCCGGGGCATATGGCGAAGAGGTGATTGTAAACTCAGAATACTGAGGGTACAGGTTCTTTATTGGTGATTTTTTAAACAAATTTGCGTTGCTGGCTTTTACCTTTGGCAGAGTTGCTGCACACTGAGTAAAAGATGTTCTCATTAGGCGAGCTGCTGGTAAGGGGAATAAAGATGACGAACTCGGAGTTGCTGCAATACTGCATGGCGAAAACAGGTGCCGAACAGAGCGTGCACAGCGACTGGAAAGCCACGCAAATTAAAGTCGAAGATGTGCTTTTTGCGATGGTAAAAGAGGTGGAAGAACGCCCTGCTGTGTCGCTGAAAACCAGCCCTGAACTGGCCGAGTTATTGCGCCAGCAGCATAGCGATGTCCGGCCAAGCCGGCATCTTAATAAGGCGCACTGGAGCACGGTGTACCTGGATGGTTCGCTGCCAGATTCACAAATTTACTATTTGGTGGACGCCTCTTATCAACAGGCTATCAAGACGCTGCCAGAAGATAAACGCAGGATGTTGGCGCAGTTCTGAGCCTTTTTGCCGGATGCGGCGTAAGCGCCTTATCTGGCCTACAACCCAATACGTCTATCCTGTAGGCCCGATAGCTTGCGCCATCGGGCATGAGTAACTACAGCAGTGGTTTGAGGAAGCGGGCGGTGTGTGAGGCTTCACACTCTGCAACCGTTTCCGGCGTACCGGCAACCAGGATTTCTCCGCCGCCGCTACCCCCTTCCGGACCGAGATCGACAATCCAGTCGGCCGTTTTAATCACGTCCAGATTATGCTCAATGACCACGATGGTGTTGCCCTGATCCCTGAGCTGGTGCAGCACGTCCAGCAACTGCTGAATATCCGCAAAGTGCAGACCGGTAGTCGGCTCATCGAGGATGTACAGCGTTTGTCCTGTACCGCGTTTTGATAACTCACGCGCCAGCTTCACGCGCTGGGCCTCGCCGCCAGAAAGGGTTGTTGCGGACTGCCCAAGGCGAATATAAGTCAAGCCAACGTCCATCAGCGTTTGCAGTTTACGCGCCAGCGCCGGGACGGCATCAAAGAACTCACGCGCCTCTTCAATGGTCATATCCAGCACTTCGTGGATAGTCTTGCCCTTGTACTTGATCTCCAACGTTTCGCGGTTATAGCGCTTGCCTTTGCACTGGTCACACGGCACGTAGATATCCGGCAGGAAGTGCATCTCAACTTTGATTACGCCGTCGCCCTGACAGGCTTCACAACGTCCACCGCGCACGTTAAAGCTAAAGCGCCCCGGCGTGTAGCCGCGCGCGCGTGATTCCGGCACGCCAGCAAACAGTTCGCGGACGGGTGTAAATACGCCGGTATAGGTTGCCGGGTTGGAACGTGGCGTACGACCAATGGGGCTCTGGTCGATGTCGATAACTTTATCGAAATGCTCCAGCCCCTGAATGTCGCGATAAGGTGCAGGTTCAGCCAGCGTAGCGCCGTTGAGCTGGGTCTGAGCAATCGGGAACAGCGTGTCGTTTATCAGCGTTGATTTACCGGAACCGGATACGCCGGTAATACAGGTAAACAGGCCAACCGGCAGCGTCAGGGTGACATCTTTCAGGTTGTTGCCGCGCGCACCGGTGAGCTTCAGCACTTTTTCCGGGTTAGCGGGCACGCGTTGTTTCGGCACTTCAATCTTGCGCTTGCCGCTCATATACTGGCCGGTCAGTGACTCAGGCACTGCCATAATGTCATTGAGCGTACCTTCCGCCACCACCTGTCCACCGTGGACGCCCGCGCCTGGACCGATATCGATCACATGGTCAGCGGCGCGAATCGCATCTTCATCGTGCTCAACCACAATCACGGTATTACCCAGATTGCGCAGATGGATAAGCGTACCCAGCAGGCGTTCGTTATCGCGCTGGTGCAGACCGATGGACGGTTCATCCAGCACGTACATTACGCCGACCAGGCCCGCACCGATCTGGCTTGCCAGACGGATACGCTGGGCTTCGCCGCCGGAGAGCGTTTCGGCCGAACGCGACAGCGTCAGGTAGTTCAGACCGACGTTAACCAGGAACTTGAGGCGGTCGCCAATCTCTTTAAGGATTTTCTCCGCAATCTTCGCCCGTTGACCGGCAAGTTTGAGATTGTTGAAGAAATCCATCGCATGACCGATGCTCATGTCAGAAATAGTAGGCAGCGGTGTGTTCTCAACAAACACGTGGCGCGCTTCACGACGCAGGCGCGTGCCTTCACAGCTGGCGCACGGTCGGTTGCTGATGAACTTAGATAATTCTTCGCGTACCGCGCTGGATTCCGTCTCTTTATAACGGCGCTCCATATTGTGCAGCACACCTTCAAACGGGTGACGACGTACGGAAGTATCACCGCGGTCGTTCATATATTTGAATTCGATATTCTCTTTGCCGGAACCGTACAGCACCACTTTGTGAACCGTTGGGTTCAGGCTGGCCCACGGGGCTTCTATGTCGAACTTATAATGCTCTGCCAGTGACTTAAGCATCTGGAAGTAATAGAAGTTACGACGATCCCAGCCACGGATCGCGCCGCCAGCCAGCGACAGCTCTGGGTTTTGGATCACGCGGTCAGGGTCGAAATACTGCTGCACGCCGAGACCGTCGCAGGTAGGACATGCGCCCGCCGGGTTATTGAACGAGAACAAGCGGGGTTCCAGCTCGCGCATGCTGTAGCCGCAAATAGGGCAGGCAAAGTTGGCGGAGAAGAGCAGCTCCTCCGCTTTCGGGTTGTCCATATCGGCAACCACCGCCGTGCCACCGGAGAGATCCAGCGCGGTTTCAAAAGACTCCGCCAGACGCTGTGACAGGTCGTCACGGACTTTAAAGCGGTCGATGACCACTTCAATGGTATGTTTCTTTTGCAGCTCCAGCTTTGGTGGATCGGACAGGTCACACACTTCACCGTCAATACGGGCGCGGATATAACCCTGGCTTGCCAGATTCTCCAGCGTTTTTGTGTGTTCGCCTTTGCGCTCTTTGATGATAGGTGCCAGCAGCATCAGGCGCTTGCCTTCCGGTTGTGACAGCACGTTGTCCACCATCTGGCTAACGGTCTGCGCTGCCAGCGGTACGTCGTGATCCGGACAGCGCGGCTCACCGACGCGGGCAAACAGCAGGCGCAGGTAGTCGTGAATTTCGGTAATGGTGCCTACCGTGGATCGCGGGTTATGGGATGTCGATTTTTGTTCAATTGAGATGGCTGGCGACAGCCCCTCAATGTGGTCGACATCCGGTTTTTCCATCAGCGACAGGAACTGACGCGCATACGCGGAAAGCGATTCAACGTAACGACGCTGCCCTTCGGCATACAAGGTGTCGAAAGCCAGCGAGGATTTGCCTGAGCCCGAAAGCCCGGTGACGACAATCAGCTTGTCGCGCGGGATGACGAGGTTGATGTTTTTGAGATTATGGGTGCGGGCGCCCCGAACTTCGATCTTATCCATTCATCTTTCCCGGATTAAACGCTTTTTTGCCTGGCTGCATGGTGCTACCGGCGATCACAAACGGTTAATTATGACACAACCTGACCTGAATGGATATACAGTATTGGAATGCAAAACGCAGGTGTCTGTGTAACAATGTCTGGCTGAGGTTGTTTACTGGAATCCACCTCTCAACGTAGTAAAAGCGCTATTGGAAATGCTACAATCCCGCGCTTACACTTATTAAGAAACGTTTTTCAGGAGACACGATCATGGCCAGCAGAGGCGTAAACAAGGTGATTCTCGTCGGTAATCTGGGCCAGGACCCGGAAGTACGCTATATGCCGAATGGTGGTGCAGTTGCCAACATTACGCTGGCTACTTCCGAATCCTGGCGTGATAAAGCGACCGGCGAGATGAAAGAGCAGACTGAATGGCACCGTGTTGTGCTGTTTGGCAAACTGGCGGAAGTCGCCAGCGAATATCTGCGCAAAGGTTCTCAGGTCTACATTGAAGGTCAGCTGCGTACCCGCAAATGGACCGATCAGTCAGGTGTCGAGAAGTACACGACTGAAGTTGTTGTGAACGTCGGCGGCACCATGCAAATGCTGGGTGGTCGTCAGGGCGGCGGTGCACCGGCGGGCGGTAATGCAGGTGGCGGTCAACAGGGTGGTTGGGGTCAGCCTCAGCAGCCGCAGGGTGGCAACCAGTTCAGCGGCGGTGCACAGTCTCGTCCGCAGCAGTCCGCTCCGGCAGCGCCGTCTAACGAACCGCCAATCGACTTTGACGACGACATTCCGTTCTGATCGTTATTTAACGATTATTACCGTAATGAATGAAAAGCCCCATTTAAAATGGGGCTTTTTTGTATTTGACGATCTTCTCACATATAATATTCGAATATTTTGTAAGGAAAAAGCGAAATATAATCATTGTTTATAATTAATATTTTAATATATGCACTTAATAATATTGATAGTAGTCAAAGTTAAATAAACTATTGCGAAGTTATTTATTTCATGATTCAAAAAATATTGACAGCGTGATGTACCGCATTAAATAATGCTCTGAGATTGTCAATTCATCATTGATACAAGTGTATTGCTCTCCGATCTCTTTTTATTAATGAGGATTTGATAGTCGTCTTGATATTTCTATATTCTTTTGTACTTCGGAGTCTATATATGTATCAATGGAAGAATAACGCTAAGGTAATATTGCCTTTAGCCTTGTCGGTGAGCATTAGTAATGCGCTATATTCTGGGGCGGCATTCGCTAAAGATTATACACTGAACTATATCGGTAAGGACCCCGAGCTCCCTGGTTTCAGCATCAAAGATACGATTGCCGGCGACAACAACTACGATTTTACGGTTAAAATTGATAATCCTGAGCGAGGTGAAGGTAACGGTCTTGAGGTCAAGATTGGCAACATCACGAGTGATCAGGGTGGTGAGTATCATATTGGTAATTACAACGTCAATATTAGCGGGACCACGGAGCAGGATCATCGTGCCGGGTTAGCCTTCTTTGGGTTGTCTGCAGAAGGCAGTGACACCAAAGTGACTGTCGACAATTTTAGTCTTAAAAATAATTTCCTAATTGGCAATAAGTATACACACAACAATACTGCGTTATATGTAGGCGGTGGCGCGGATGTGTCTGTGAACGGCAATGTGTACATTCGTTCTGAAGTTGAGCACACCAAACAGGGCGAAGATGCAACGCTGGCTAATAACGGAGTCTATGCTCGGGGTGCGGGTTCAACCATTACGGCAAACGGTGGAGATGTTTACATTAATACCTATGCCAGTAACTTTAAAGAACTCCTGGAGAACAATAGCGGTTACCCGGAAGGCTCATCAAAAAGTGATGCGGTCAGTGCTAAAGACGGTGGTGTCGTTAATATTAATCAGGCCGGAGGCAACAAGGTTAATCTATTAGGTAACCTCGACTTCGGTGATAAGCTTTATTCTAATACAAGCCAGATGAATATTACGCTTAATGGGGCAGATTCATACTGGCATGGGCATGAAGCAAACTTCTTTGACGCAACAACCGGGAAATGGAGCGGCGATCTCAACCTTACGCTGGCGAATAACGCCCACTGGATCCCCGATGGTAAAGATGCGGAAATCAGTGCCATCACCCTGAAAGACGGCGGTACGGTAAACCTGCATGGTTTTAACCTGCACACCAATCAGAGTATCAACGAAACCGTTAAAATTCATGATTTGAAAGGGAACAACGGTATTTTCCTGATTGATGTCAATACCAATAAAACGGATGAGCAGCGACGTAACGGCAGCGACTTCATTGAAGTTGTCAAAAGTAGTACCGGCGGTACACATGCGATTGAAGCGTTGAATATCAACAAGCTCACTGATTTGAAGGAAGATATCTGGGTTGCCGATGCGGCAAGTAATGTGACATTCGAAGCGTACGATAAAGTCGATATTACGAACGAGTATGTGTATGACTATAAACCACTGCTGCGTTCTGATATCCGTGAAGGCGATCCGCAAAGCCAGTACGGTACCAACTGGTATATCACGGGTGTTTCGACGAAAGCCAGCGCAGGTAGTAACACCGTGATCGCCAATGCTGGGCTGAACTACGCAATGGCGACCGCTCGTCTTGAAATCGACAGCCTGAATAAGCGTTTAGGCGAACTCCGCCAGGATCAGCAGCAAAATGGTCTGTGGATACGCTATAAAGGTGGTGAAATAGAGAGTGATACTGGGAGCTACTTCAAAAACCTGTATAGCTTCTGGCAACTCGGTTATGACAACAAAGACGAAGGCGAATCGTCTGTCTGGACGCGAGGGATTGCCGCGCATTACATGAGAGGCAATGCCGACTTCACTTATGGTACTGGCGATAACAAGAACTACGGTGGTTCACTTTATGCTGCATGGAATCGCCCAGAGAAACAAGATTACCTGGATCTGGTGCTGAAATATAGCCGCCATGAAAGTGACTTCAATTACAGGAACACATACGGCAACTCTGGCTTTGCAGATAGCAGCACATGGTCAATCAGTGCCAGCGCAGAATACGGTCGCGAGTTTAGCTTAGGAAACTCTACGTTTATCGAACCGCAAGGTCAGATCGTGTATACCTATCTGGATGAGGCCAGTTACACCACCAGTAGTGGGTTGAAAGTCCGTCAAAACGATATAGACAGCGTTATTGGCCGTGTCGGATTGCGCGGAGGTTATCGGTTTGAATCGCGCCCGGATAGCGATATTTACGTGAAGCTGGATTTGCTGCATGAGTTTGCTGGCGATCGTGATGTCACCGTTTGGGGTAAAGATGCCGCACTGAAAGTGAGCGAAGGGGGAAGTGACTCCTGGATCAACTATGGTATAGGTACCAATATCCATCTCACTCAGAACAATAACTCCCGGTTGTATGTTGATCTGGAAAGATCGGCGGGAGGTGACATTGATATGAACTGGCAGGTTAATGCGGGTTTCCGTATGGAGTGGTAGTTCATAGCTTTGAATGGGTTCACTTAACCTAAAAATAAGCGTCCGATTGAAATTTTAGTTCAGTCGGACGCTTTCTTTTGATCAGTTTAATACCATCGGCCACTCTGGCGGCGTATGGCTCATCACTTCTACCATCACAGACTGGATGTTATTCCAGATAGCGGACACGTCCATCAGGGTGATGCCGAGCAATCCGGTTGCAAACCAGCAGGCGAAAACCAGCCCTAAACCGCTGCTGATAACGGCCAGGCCAATATAATCTGATTTACGAAAACGGATATTGAGCGTGCTGGCTAAAAACATCAGCACTGCGCTCAGCAGTTGCCACCGCAGAAGAACTACGCCAGTTGTTATTGTTGCCATGAAAAACGTCCTCAAAAAGTCTTGATGCCCAGGACAGCACGGGGTTGTTCACAACAGGTGTGGCACTCTGGCTATCGGCGGGCATGCACATCAATGAAACACTGTTTCTGTTACATGATTTTTGTGAACTATATCACATCTGTTCGTTTGTTCACCAGTGCGGGACGCTCTTTTTATTGGTTAATAACATTTGTTTAATTGTGGTTATAGGGTGTGGTGAGCGAATGCATCATTCGTAATAGAAGGTGTATTTACGCTGCTTGTTATCTTTATCCTAAATTAATCTTTAAAAAAATTTATGTATTTTTTATGCGAAGCCCGTATAACGCGTATAAAACATTACGACTTTTACAGTGTGCTATTTTCAAATAAGCTTAACTTTAAGTTTGCCTTACGGAAAAAGAATATCATCATCCGCTATTATCAGACTTTTACATAGAGACGGCGGTTGCGAATGTTGATAGATTCATACAACTTAACTAGCCGGCGTTTATAGCATCCTGCCTTGATGGGTACTGGCATATACGATACAGGGAAATAGGGCTGACATGACTCACAGTGCGCGACGTAAGACGCTGAGGTTCCTTGGAACACTCACGGTGGTATTGCTCCCCGTGGTACTGGCGTTATGGTTTGCTCATGTCAGGGCGACGTCCGAAACCCGCAATCAACTCCGCACTTTTGCGCAGCTGGCCCTCAATAAAACAGAGCTGGTGATCCAGCAAGCCGATCTCGCGCGCGATATGGCACAACTGTATCAAGGGGAGATGTGTACCCCGGCGCATCAAAAAAGTATGCTGAATATTATTCGTGGGCGTTTATATATCAGCGATCTCATTTATGCGCAGGGCGATCATTTTTTGTGCTCAACGTCGATGGTGCCGCCAGCCTCATATATTATGCCCACCGCTGACTATAAGCGGACGCCGGACATCTCCATTTATTACTATCGCGATACGCCGTTTTTTTCTGGCTACAGAATGACGTATATGCAAAGAGGAAACTACGTTGTCGTTATCAATCCTTTATCCTACAGCGAGGTCATGTCTGATGATCCGGACCTCGCCTGGGGGGTCTATGATACGGTAACGGATAGCTTTTTCTCTGCCAGTGAAGGGTCAAACGTTGCGCAATTACTGCCGCTGGTACGCGGCGATGCCCCGACATTCCAGCAAGACGATCGTTTCTATACCATCGTGCATTCAGAAAAGCGGCCCATTGCGGTTATTGTGTCGACCACGGACGATCGCGTTGATCAGAATTTCTATCATGAAGCTGTACTAACGCTCCCTTTCGGCGTGATCTGTAGCATCCTGATCCTACTGATGTGGTGGCGTACGCGCCAACAATACTATTCTCCTCGCCGTCTGTTAAAACGCGCGCTCAAAAAACGCCAGCTTTGCCTGCATTACCAGCCGATCATTGATATCAAAAATGGTCAATGCGTTGGGGCCGAGGCGCTGTTGCGCTGGCCCGGTTGCAAAGGTGAGGTCATGAGTCCGACAGAATTCATTCCGCTGGCGGAAAAGGAAGGGATGATTGAGAAGATAACGGATTATGTGGTCGAAGAAGTGTTCAACGATTTGGGCTATTTTCTGTCAGCACACCCTCAGCTTTACATCTCAATAAATCTCTCTGCCTCCGACTTTCATTCATCCCGGCTGATCGCGCTGATTGCTGAAAAATCACGTGACTACTCTGTACGTTCGCAGCAAATTAAGGTTGAAGTCACCGAGCGCGGATTTATTGATTTGCAGAAGATGACCCCGGTTATTCAGGCATTTCGTCAGGCGGGTTATGAAGTCGCGTTTGATGATTTTGGGACTGGGTATTCCAATCTGCACAATCTGTCTTCGTTGAATGTGGATATTCTGAAGATCGATAAATCGTTTATCAGTACGCTGACCACCAACAGTACCAGCCACATGATTGCCGAACATATCATCGAAATGGCGCAAAGTTTACACCTGAAGACAATTGCAGAAGGGGTCGAAACAGCGGATCAAATCAGCTGGCTGCTGGAGCGCGGCGTACAGTTTTGTCAGGGATGGTACTTTGCGAAAGCATTGCCGCCGCAGGAGTTCATGCACTGGGTTAAGCGCTCGCCCGCCATACTGACGCAGGGCGGGCAATAATTCTACAAACGATGGCGATAGTCGCTGGGGGTTCGATCAAACTCGCGGCGGAACACACGTGAGAATGTTTGTTGCGATACATAGCCGAGATCCATCGCAATATCAAAAATAGGTCGCTCAGTATTGCGTAGCTCAACGGCGGCCAGCAGCAGTCGACGCTGACGAATATAGTCGCCTAACGTCTGGCGCATCACCGTACGGAACATTCGCTGTAAATACCACTTTGAATAACCTGATTTTTTCGCGACCGCTTCGATATTCAGCGGTTGGTCGATATGTTCATCAATCCATTCAATAAGTGTCTGAATAATTTGCTGATGGGACATATGGCAGCCTCTTTCTCAGTATTCGATTCGTCGTTTTGTCTGTCGGCGAGTATAATTCCTCAAGTGAACTTGAGGTAAAGCGATTTATGGAAAAGAAATTACCCCGGATTAAAGCGCTGCTCACCCCTGGTGAAGTGGCAAAGCGTAGCGGCGTGGCAGTATCGACCCTGCATTTCTATGAAAGCAAAGGGTTAATCAGCAGCATGCGCAATAGCGGTAATCAGCGTCGATACAAACGAGATGTGCTGCGTTATGTGGCCATCATCAAGATTGCTCAACGGATTGGTATTCCGCTGGCAACAATTGGTGATGCGTTGAGCGTATTACCCGAAGGCCACTCGCTCAGTGCGAAGGAGTGGAGGCAGCTTTCTTCACAATGGCGCGAAGAGCTTGACCGACGCATTCATACTCTGGTGGCACTACGCGATGAGCTGGACGGTTGTATTGGCTGCGGCTGTTTGTCACGCAGTGATTGTCCGTTGCGTAACCCAGGCGATCAGCTTGGTGAGCAGGGGACTGGGGCGCGATTGCTGGAAGATGATTGATGAGTTTGAAACCGGTGATGGGTATAAAACTAAAGCGCCACAACTGGGCGCTTTAGTTTGGTTCCGGTCTTTGTCTTTCACTCTATCCCGCTGGTTCACGGGAGGGTTTCCCCCGACATCAACACCCCTCAGTCGAGCACGTAGTGGAGGTTCCGGTCTGTGTTGATAAAGTAATTGTAAGTCACCCCAGGACAATTGCCAGTCAATTGGCGGTTTTTTAGCCGAAATTTTTCCTGCATCTTCACCTGTTTTCCTGTGCGACTTTGCGCCTGAAATAGTAGCGCATGTTGCAATAACCCAGCGAAATTTGTTGCCAGATTGCGCATTAACGATAACGTTTGCGCATCGGTTGGCTATTTCTTGTGCGCTATAAGAAGAAATGCATAAAAAGCGGCAAAGTTCTGTTGAAAACCGCCGTATGATCGCAGGATAATCGTTTGCTTTTTTTTACCACCCGTTTTTTATGCGTGAAGCTAAACGTTTGCTTTTTTGCGACACCCCTTTTGGCGCAAACCTGGCACATGGAGAAAACGTTTAGCAGGCAGTGGATTGTCCATCACGCATATTGACGAAAAATAAACTCTCAGGGGATGTTTTCTATGTCTACGCCTTCAGCGCGTACCGGCGGCTCACTCGACGCCTGGTTTAAAATTTCGCACCGCGGCAGTACCGTTCGTCAGGAAGTCGTTGCCGGATTAACGACGTTCCTGGCAATGGTCTACTCCGTCATTGTGGTTCCGGGGATGTTGGGTAAAGCCGGGTTCCCACCGGCTGCAGTTTTCGTAGCGACCTGCCTGGTAGCAGGCGTGGGTTCTATTGTAATGGGCCTGTGGGCAAACCTGCCGCTGGCGATTGGTTGCGCTATCTCGCTGACGGCGTTTACCGCATTTAGCCTGGTGCTGGGGCAGCATATTAGCGTGCCAGTGGCGCTGGGTGCGGTGTTCCTGATGGGCGTCCTGTTTACCATTATTTCTGCGACCGGTATCCGTAGCTGGATCCTGCGCAACCTGCCGCAGGGCGTTGCGCACGGCACGGGGATTGGTATCGGCCTGTTCCTGCTGCTGATTGCGGCAAACGGCGTTGGGCTGGTGATTAAGAACCCACTGGACGGCCTGCCGGTTGCTCTGGGCGATTTCGATACCTTCCCGGTGATCATGTCGCTGATTGGCCTGGCGGTCATTATCGGCCTTGAAAAACTGAAAGTACCGGGCGGCATCCTGCTGACCATCATCGGTATTTCTGTTGTTGGCCTGATTTTCGACCCTACCGTGCATTTTTCCGGTATTTTTGCCATGCCTTCTTTGAGCGATGCGGAAGGGAATTCCCTGATCGGCAGCCTGGACATTATGGGGGCGTTGAACCCGATCGTCCTGCCGAGCGTATTGGCGCTGGTGATGACCGCCGTCTTCGATGCGACCGGGACTATCCGTGCCGTGGCGGGGCAGGCGAATCTGCTGGATAAAGACGGACAGATTATTGATGGCGGTAAAGCGTTAACCACCGACTCCCTGAGCAGCGTGTTCTCTGGTCTGGTGGGGGCGGCTCCTGCGGCAGTGTATATTGAGTCCGCAGCGGGTACGGCGGCGGGTGGTAAAACCGGTCTGACCGCGATCACCGTCGGCGTGCTGTTCCTGTTGATCCTGTTCCTCTCTCCGCTCTCTTATCTGGTTCCTGCCTACGCGACCGCACCGGCGCTGATGTATGTCGGCCTGCTGATGCTGAGCAACGTAGCGAAAATTGACTTCGCAGACTTTGTGGATGCGATGGCGGGTCTGGTGACTGCTGTGTTCATCGTGCTGACCTGTAACATCGTTACCGGCATTATGATCGGCTTTGCTACGCTGGTGATTGGACGCATTGTTTCCGGTGAATGGCGTAAACTGAACATCGGTACCGTAGTCATTTCTATCGCGCTGGTGGCCTTCTATGCCGGCGGCTGGGCAATCTGATTCTCACATCATGATGATCCTGAAAACGGGTGGCTTTTGCCGCCCGTTTTTATTTTCGGAACACATCTCGTTGTCTTTTGCGTTACTCTGAGGAAGATAGAATTGAGGCACGACGCCTCTCGTCGCATATCATAAGAAACATCGCAAACAGGGAACGCATGGAAATCTTTTTTACCATACTCATCATGACCCTTGTGGTCTCGCTGTCGGGGGTAGTGACTCGCGTATTGCCCTTCCAACTCCCTTTACCCCTTATGCAGATCGCCATCGGCGCCTTGCTGGCGTGGCCGACGTTTGGTTTGCATGTGGAGTTCGACCCTGAACTGTTTTTGGTTCTGTTTATCCCGCCGCTGCTGTTTGCCGATGGCTGGAAGACGCCAACGCGTGAGTTTCTCGAGCATGGGCGAGAGATTTTCGGCCTTGCGCTGGCGCTCGTGCTGGTCACGGTGGTCGGAATAGGCTTTATGATTTACTGGCTGGTGCCGGGCATTCCGCTGATCCCGGCTTTTGCGCTGGCCGCCGTGCTGTCGCCAACTGACGCCGTGGCACTTTCTGGCATTGTCGGTGAAGGCCGCATCCCGAAGAAAATCATGGGCATCTTGCAGGGCGAAGCGTTAATGAACGACGCCTCCGGTCTGGTTTCACTCAAGTTTGCTGTCGCGGTGGCGATGGGCACGATGGTGTTTACCGTCGGCGGTGCGACGGTTGAATTCTTCAAGGTGGCAATTGGCGGTATCCTGGCTGGGTTTGTGGTCAGCTGGCTGTACGGTCGCTCCCTGCGTTTTCTCAGCCGCTGGGGTGGCGATGAGCCAGCCACGCAAATCGTCCTGTTATTCCTGCTGCCGTTTGCCTCTTATCTGATTGCGGAACATATCGGTGTTTCCGGGATCCTCGCGGCGGTGGCGGCCGGGATGACGATTACCCGTTCAGGTGTCATGCGCCGTGCTCCGCTGGCTATGCGCTTACGTGCAAACAGTACCTGGGCCATGCTCGAGTTCGTGTTTAACGGCATGGTCTTCCTGCTGTTAGGGCTGCAGTTACCGGGTATTCTGGAGTCTTCGCTGGCGGCGGCAGACGCCGATCCGAATGTCGAAATGTGGATGCTGTTTACCGATATCGTGCTGATCTATGCGGCACTGATGCTGGTGCGTTTTGGCTGGCTGTGGACCATGAAAAACTTCAGCATGCGCTTTCTGAAGAAGAAGCCGATGGAGTTTGGCTCGTGGACCACGCGTGAAATCCTGATCGCATCCTTTGCTGGTGTGCGTGGGGCGATCACGCTGGCTGGTGTCCTTTCTATTCCGCTATTGTTGCCTGACGGCAGCGGCTTCCCTGCACGTTATGAGCTGATCTTCCTTGCCGCCGGTGTGATTCTGTTTTCGCTGTTTGTTGGCGTGGTGATGCTGCCGATCCTGCTGCAGCATCTTGAAGTGGCGGATCACTCGCAGCAGCAAAAAGAGATCCGCATTGCCCGTGCCGCGACGGCGGAAGTGGCGATTGTGGCCATCCAGAAAATGGAAGAGCGTCTGGCTGCGGATAGCGAAGAGAATATTGATAATCAGCTGCTGACCGAGGTGAGCTCGCGGGTGATTGGTAACCTGCGCCGTCGTGTCGATGGGCGTAATGATGCGGAAAGCTCGTTGCAGGAAGAAAACCTTGAACGGCGTTTCCGTCTGGCGGCGCTGCGCTCGGAGCGTGCAGAGCTGTATCATCTGCGCGCCACCCGTGAAATCAGCAATGAAACGCTGCAGAAACTGCTGCACGATCTGGATTTGCTGGAAGCACTGCTGATAGAGAATCAATAAACGGTAGCGCCTGATGGCGCTCCGCTTATCAGGCCTACGGAACACAATTGTAGGCCGGATAAGGCGGTTACGCCGCCATCCGGCGAAGGATGTACCCGATAGCGCACAGCTTTCCAGACCGAAAAAAATTATTCCTCGTGTAATTTGCGAGCGGCTTTCCTGAATGAATCCGTCCTTCTTGTTGATTCCCTCTTTTTTCCTTACGGTTGAGGAAAGGAGGCCACATGTCTGATTATCGGCGTAATTACATCAACGGTGGAACATGGTTTTTTACGGTGAATCTACAAGACCGCGGAAGCCATCTTCTGACATCAAAAATCTATCATCTTCGCAGTGCTATTTCCGAGGTAAACAAGGTTAAACCTTTTTATATCAATGCGTGGGTCGTTTTGCCTGAGCATATGCATTGCATCTGGACGCTGCCTGAAAATGACGCTGATTTTTCGTCCCGCTGGCGGGAAATTAAAAAGCATTTCACCCGATCGTTATCCGTCAGGCATATCTGGCAACCTCGCTTTTGGGAACATACCATTCGTGATGAGCGCGATTATTGCCAGCATGTGGATTACATTTATATTAATCCTGTGAAACATGGTTGGGCGCAGCAGGTGAAGTCATGGCCTTTTTCAACGTTTCATCGTGATGTTAAATTGGGGTTGTATCCGGAGAACTGGGCAGGTGAGATAACGGACCTCCGTGCTGGTGAACGTGCCTGATGGCGCTACGCTTATCCGGCCTACGGAACGCAATTGTAGGCCGGATAAGGCGGTCACGCCGCCATCCGGCAACTTACGTCTCCTGCGTTAACCAAAACCCTTCGCAGCATTTTAGCCATGCCTGTGCGCTGTGCGACAGATACACGCCTTCGCGCCAGATCATGCCCAACTGCCAGCGTAAATGGCTTTCCAGCGGGATCCAGCGTAGCGTCTGCTTATCCAGTTTTTCGCAAATGGGTTCTGGTAAAATGGCGATCCCAACCCCGGCTTGTACCATCGCAGCGAGGAAATCCCACTGTCCGCTGCGTACCGCAATGCGTGGCTTGACGTGGTGCTGGCTAAACAACTCCAGCAACTGACGGCTTAGGGCGAAATCTTCGTTGTAGATTAGCAGCGGGTGCTCGGCCAGCGCCTCGGGGGAAATAGAATCACAGGTTGTCCACTGGCCGGAGCGCGGCACCAGCACGCAAAGTGGATGGCTGAAAAGCGGCAAGGTCGCCAGACCGCTCTCTTCTTCGACCGGTAGCGCCGTCATCGCCACATCCAGATCGCCGTTCATCACTGCCTGCTGGACGGTTAAGCCACCAAATTCTGATATTTTCAGCTCAACGCCGGGATAACGCTGGCGAAACAGGCTGATGGGGCCGGCCATTAACATTCCGACCATCGGGGGGATACCGAGTCGCAGGATCCCCTTATTCAGATGGTTAATATCGCTCAGTTCTGCCTCAAGCTGGCGGAATTCGGCGAGGATTGCCAAGCCGCGTTCAAAGACGATACGTCCGGTATCGGTCAACAACAATCGCCGCCCGTCGCGGATTAGCAGCGTGCAGTTCAGCTCGTCTTCAAGGTTCTTCAACATTTTGCTGATGGTCGGCTGGGTGACAAACAGCTTCTCTGCCGCGCGGGTAAAGCTCTGCTGGCGAACCACCTCAACAAAATATCGCAGCGTTCTGATATCCATGATTATTCCTTAAGACTATGCCTGCAATGAGTTTAATTCATTTCAGTCCTTGGGGGAGGGTCTCTATACTGGCGCTCTCTCTTTTTTACGGACATTCCCTCATGGCTGTGGCGATTAGCCGCGTGACGCCTGCGGTTATTCATCGACTCCAGGTCCCCGTTCAGGTTCTGTTGTACGCAGGTTTATTTGTTTTTGCTCAATATCTTGTCTCCTGGCTACATTTGCCGCTTCCCGCCAACCTGGTCGGGATGGTACTGATGCTGGTGCTGATTGTGTGCAGGGTGATCCCGCTTAGCTGGATACGCGCAGGCGCCCGTTGGCTGCTGGCTGAAATGCTGCTGTTTTTTGTCCCGGCGGTTGTTGCCGTGGTGAACTATACGCACCTGTTGCTGGTGGATGGCTGGCGCATTTTTGCCGTTATTGCCATCAGCACGCTGATGGTGCTCGGTGCCACTGCGTGGGTGGTTGATAAAGTTTATCGCTATGAAATGAGCAGGTTAAACCGTGAGTAATTTCCAGTTAAGCGTGTTGTGTCTGGTGATTACGCTGGGTATCTATTTTGCCAACAAGCGCCTGTATCGTCGTTTTCGGACATTGCCGCTGATGCCGCTGGTCCTCACGCCCGCGCTGCTGGTGCTGATGCTGGTGTTCGGGCATATCTCCTGGCAAAACTATATTGGTGAATCGCACTGGCTGATGTGGCTTCTGGGCCCGGCGACCATCGCATTTGCCGTGCCGGTTTACGATAATCTCGCGGTCATTAAGCGTCACTGGATGTCGCTGACGGCAGGCGTGGTGACAGCAACACTGGTGGCCGTCACCAGTTCGGTATGGCTGGCGCGTCTGTTTATGTTACCCGATGAAATCCAGCGCAGCCTGGCGGTGCGCTCGGTGACCACGCCATTTGCACTGGCGGCGGCCGAGCCGTTGGGCGGGCAACCGGATCTGGTGGCGCTGTTTGTGGTGATCACCGGCGTATTCGGTATGGCGGTGGGCGACATGCTGTTTTTGCGCCTTTCCATTCGTGAAGGGATGGCGAAAGGGGCTGGGTTTGGTGCGGCGTCGCACGGCGCAGGCACCGCGCGCTCCTATGAGCTTGGCCAACAGGAAGGGGTGATTGCCAGCCTGGTAATGATGCTTTCCGGCGTGGTGATGGTGCTGGTGGCACCGCTGGTCGCGAGGCTGATGTTCTGACCAGCGGCCCGTACGCTATTTCAGCCGTGAAATCAGTTCAAACTCTTTAAAATTTACCGGGCGCTGCTGCTGCATGGAGCGATTCCCGGCGATGCCGGTCAGAATTGACATGGCGCCCGCGCGATGGTCGGCGGCTCGCTGCAGCGGATCGTGTCGCGGCTCGCCAAACAGATCGGCCAGCATCGCGTTATCACCGCCGCCGTGGCCACCTTCGCCCAGCGTGAAGTCGGCCTGCCAGGGCGCAGCGAACATCGGGAAAACGGTAATATCACAGCTTTCCAGGCTGCCTTCGTTCTCCCTCGCCCCGCCTGCATTGACGTATGATTTCTCCACGATCTTCATCTCCAGGCGACCTTCGCTACCGTTAAACACCACGTTCAGTCCTTCCCACGGCAGATAAGTGTTCAACGAGTAGGTGAGCTGTACCTGGTTTTGATATTTCACCAGCACCGACAGCGTGTCTTCAATGGTGATGCCATCGCTGAATACGCTTTGATCTCGGAAATAGTTGTCTTCGTGTTCAGCATCCAGATACAGCGCTTTAAGCTGCTGATTCTCCGCCATTTGCAGTGCAAACGGATCGTCCTTGGCCTGCGCATAGCCATGAGCACGTGGATAAAACTGCGTCACACCGCGGCGTTCGGCATTTTCTTTTCCGTAGAAACGCAGGCTGCCTTCGGCATAAACACGCTGTGGATAGCTGTCCAGCCAGAAGTTCATCAGGTCAAAATGATGGGTTGATTTATGCACCAGCAGGCCGCCGCTGTTGCGCTTTTCCCGATGCCAGCGGCGGAAGTAATCGGCGCCGTGTTCGGTATTCAGTAACCACTCAAAGTGAACCGAAAAGACGTCGCCAATGGCACCGTTCATCAGCAGCTCGCGTACCTTGCTGTGATGCGGAGCATAGCGATAGTTAAAAGCGACGCGCACCTCGTGTCCGGTCTCTTCAATGGCGTCGAGAATACGCAGGGCGCGCTTCTCATCGATGGTCATCGGTTTTTCAGTGATCACATCACAGCCCGCGTGCAGCGCCCGCACGATATAGTCATCGTGGGTGCGGTCCATAGTGGTCACGATGATGACATCGGGGCGGGTTTCGCGGATCATGTCTTCAAACTGTGCGGCTTTCCAGGTGGATACCGGAGCGGCCCCCTCATTTTTTAATAGCTGATTCGCGTAGTTCATACGGGTTTGGTTGGTGTCGCAAAAGGCGACCAGCCGGGCGTTTTCCTTCCATTGCCCACCAATCGCTGAGATATACAGGCCCGCTCGCCCGCCGGTTCCTACCAGGGCATATTTCTTCATCGCATCCTCTTTTCTCAAAATGAATTAACGTGTTTATGTAATAAAAACAGTGTTTCAATTTCATTTAGGTACTGTAGCGCTATCAACAGTGATGGATACGTTGGAGAGAGAAAACTGTGATCCCCAGCGAAAAAGACCGGGGAAGATGTCGATATTCTGATTTTCCCATGAACGCTTTTTAGCCTTACGCTCATATTTTACAATCGTGATTAATTCCGTTGGCCAGTGTAAGGATATTCAGTGTGAAATATTTGTGGTTATCTGCTCTCCTGTTCAGCCAGGTCGTTATGGCCTGGTGTCCTGATGAGGACCAAAAGGTGGTACTTCAGGGAACATTGATACAACAGACGCTACCCGGCCCGCCAAATTACGAAAGCATCAAGGATGGCGATGAAGCGGTAACTTATGATTATCTTAAGTTGGATCAACCTTTTGAGTGTGATATTACCGGTGAGAGTGAAAGTGTTCCGCTAGTACAGATTATTTTGATGGGCAAAAGTAAGCCTGGTTACGCCGATCTTGCTCCTTCTCTGGGAAAAGATGTCATCCTGACCGGGAAAACGATGTATGCCCAAACTGGCCTCCACTTTACCTCTGTCTTGCTCATCCTTGATGATGTGAAAGATGTTACCCCTCTCAACACGCCCGAACAAAAGAAAAGCGCGCTGATTCAGTTTCAACAGTTCCAGCAGGCGCTGAGTGAGAAAAACGTTGCCGCATTAAAGTCTTATTTTGTATTCCCATTACCGGGCAGCCTTGATGATTTTATTCCTTACGATGAATCACAATCATCTCAGTCGGATCAGCTTACCGAGGCGGTGTTTGATAAAAATGCGTCGCAGATTATTAAGGGTTTACACATCTTGAGTAGTCTTGATGTTAACCCTGACACTCTGGAAATCAAAGAACACCGGATAAACGCGCTATCGGCACAAGAGCAGAAACGGAAATACTTTCCGGGTGATGAAGACGGCACGTTTTATTATGAAGAAAACGGTCAGCGTCACGTGGTTGACGGAACCTGCGACACGGTTGCTATGGGGGAATTTGACGAGGGCGTTTTAAGGCTTTCTCAGGGTACCGATGCGAATAAACAACGGCCTGGCCTCTCAGAGTCTTGTGACGGAGCATCGTCATATTTGTTTAAGCTAATTGATGGAAAACTCCGTCTGGTGGCGAGTTTTACCGCAGGTTGAATCTGTGCCGAACACTCCCCGACCGGTGAAGTCGGGGAGGAGATCTATTAGTGCGCGCGACCTTGCTCTACGCCGTACCCGGTCTGGGAACGGATGAACTGAGCACGGAACTGCTCACGCTCGCGGTTACCTTCTGCAGAATTATCGGTAGCAGAGAAGAACCAAATACCGAGGAACGCCACGCTAATGGAGAACAGCGCCGGGTATTCATACGGGAAAATGGCTTTTTCGTGACCGAGAATTTGCACCCATACCGTTGGGCCAAGCACCATCAGCACCACTGCCGTTATCAGACCTAACCAGCCGCCCAGCATGGCACCACGCGTGGTCAGTCGTGACCAGTACATGGAAAGCAGAATGATCGGGAAGTTACAGCTTGCCGCGATAGCGAACGCCAGGCCGACCATAAAGGCGATGTTCTGGTTTTCAAACAGCACGCCGAGCAGGATGGCAATCACGCCCAGTACCAGTACGGTGATTTTCGACACGCGCAGTTCTTCACGCTCGGTAGCACCTTTACGGAACACGTTAGCGTACAGATCGTGAGAGACCGCCGAGGCACCCGCCAGCGTCAGACCAGCAACCACGGCCAGAATGGTGGCAAAGGCCACTGCGGAGATAAAGCCGAGGAACAGGTTACCGCCCACCGCGTTGGCCAGATGCACCGCCGCCATGTTATTGCCGCCAATCAGCGCGCCAGCTGCGTCTTTATATGCCGGGTTTGCACCGACCAGCATGATTGCGCCAAAACCGATGATAAAGGTCAGGATGTAGAAATAACCCATAAAGCCGGTGGCGTAGAACACGCTCTTACGCGCTTCGCGGGCATCGCTGACCGTGAAGAAACGCATCAGAATGTGCGGCAGACCCGCGGTTCCGAACATCAGTCCGAGGCCTAACGATAGCGCCGATATTGGGTCTTTCACCAATCCGCCCGGGCTCATAATCGCCGAGCCTTTCGGGTGTACCGCCATCGCTTCGGTGAACAGGTTGTTGAAGCTGAAGCCGACGTGCTTCATGACCATAAAGGCCATAAAGCTGGCGCCGAACAGCAGCAGCACGGCTTTGATGATTTGCACCCACGTAGTGGCCAGCATGCCGCCGAACAGCACGTACATCATCATCAGTACGCCAACCAGCACCACAGCAATGTGATAGTTCAGACCGAACAGCAGTTGGATAAGCTTCCCGGCACCCACCATCTGGGCGATCAGGTACAGCGCGACCACCACCAGTGAACCACAGGCCGACAGAATACGGATAGGCCCCTGCTTCAGACGGTAAGAGGCGACGTCCGCAAAGGTGTAGCGACCGAGGTTACGCAGACGTTCGGCAATCAGGAACAGAATGATTGGCCAGCCGACCAGGAAGCCGAGTGAGTAAATCAGCCCGTCATAGCCAGAGGTAAAGACCAGCGCGGAAATCCCGAGGAACGACGCCGCCGACATATAGTCGCCCGCAATCGCCAGCCCATTCTGGAAACCGGTGATGTTACCGCCCGCGGTGTAATAGTCGTTACGCGAACGCACGCGCTTAGACGCCCAGTAGGTAATGCCGAGCGTAAATATGACGAAAATCAGGAACATAACAATCGCCTGCCAGTTGGTTGGCTGGCGTTGGACTGCACCGCTAATAGCATCCGCCGCATTTGCGGCGAAGGGCAGCGTGGCGGCTAGCGCCGTCAGGACTCTCTTCATGATGCTTTAACCTCGTGCAGAACCGCATTGTTAAGACGATCGAATTCACCGTTGGCCCGCCAGATATAGATTCCGGTCAGGAGGAAGGAGATGAGGATCACGCCCACCCCAATTGGAATACCTCGGGTGACGCTGGTTCCCGCATGTAGCGGTGTCCCCAGCCAGCCAGGCGCAAAGGCAATCAGTAAAATAAAGCTGATATAAACCACCAGCATGATGATGGATAGTACAGCGGCAAACCGTTGCCTTTTTTCAACTAACTCCCTGAAACGCGCACTGTCTTCTATCCGCTGATAAATATTGTCATTCATCGCAGAGCTCTCCAGAGGTCCCCTTTGTCTTTCGCGCTACAGGCATGACCTGTTAGCTGTCGCAGTCCGGCAACACGAAATCCTTTGGGGGAGGTTTTATAATTTCCCTCCCGATGAAGAGAGGGTAGGGGGATTTTTTATTTTGCCGGATGGCGGCTAACGCCTTATCCGGCCTACAAGGGATGCTGAACCTGTAGGCCCGATAAGCAGCGCGCCATCGGGCATTTCACGGTAAGGGTTATGATGGCATCGCGATAGCCTGCTTCTCTTCGAGCAGTTTCTCTACCACGCCAGGATCGGCGAGGGTCGAAGTATCGCCCAGATTGCTGGTATCGCCAGCCGCAATTTTGCGCAGAATACGGCGCATAATTTTGCCGGAGCGGGTTTTTGGCAGTGAGTCGGTCCAGTGCAGCACGTCTGGCGTTGCCAGCGGGCCAATTTCTTTACGCACCCAGTTGCGTACTTCAGCGTACAGCTCAGGTGTCGGCTCTTCGCCGTGGTTCAGCGTGACGTAGGCGTAGATGGCCTGGCCTTTAATATTATGCGGAATACCCACTACCGCGGCTTCGGCAATCTTCGGATGCGACACCAGCGCCGACTCGATTTCAGCCGTCCCCAGACGGTGGCCGGAAACGTTCAGCACGTCGTCCACGCGTCCTGTTATCCAGTAGTAGCCGTCTTCGTCACGACGCGCGCCGTCGCCGCTGAAGTACATATTCTTGAAGGTGGAGAAGTAGGTCTGCTCAAAACGATCGTGATCGCCAAACAGGGTTCTCGCCTGACCCGGCCAGGAATCGGTGATCACCAGGTTGCCTTCGGTCGCGCCTTCCAGCGGGTTGCCTTCGTTATCGACAATCGCCGGCTGCACGCCGAAGAACGGACGTGTTGCCGAACCGGCTTTCAGTTCGGTAGCGCCCGGCAGTGGGGTGATCATGAAACCGCCGGTTTCGGTCTGCCACCAGGTATCGACGACCGGGCATTTTTCGTTGCCAATCTTCTTCCAGTACCATTCCCAGGCTTCCGGGTTAATCGGCTCGCCGACAGAGCCCAGAATACGCAGTGACGAACGGTCGGTGCCTTCAATCGCTTTATCGCCTTCTGCCATCAGAGCGCGGATCGCGGTGGGTGCGGTATAGAGAATATTAACCTGATGCTTATCCACGACCTGCGACATGCGCGCAGGCGTTGGCCAGTTGGGTACGCCTTCGAACATCAGCGTGGTAGCGCCGCAGGCCAGCGGGCCGTACAGCAAATAGCTGTGCCCGGTTACCCAGCCGACGTCAGCGGTACACCAGTAGATATCGCCCTGATGATAATCAAACACGTATTTGAAGGTGGTCGCCGCGTAAACCAGATACCCGCCGGTGGTGTGCAGCACGCCTTTTGGCTTACCGGTTGAACCGGAGGTATACAGAATAAACAGCGGATCTTCCGCGTTCATCTCTTCCGGTTGATGCTCAGGGCTCGCTTTCTCAATAAGGTCGGACCACCACAGGTCGCGGCCTTCCTGCCAGTCTGTTTTTCCGCCGGTACGTTTGAGGACCACCACGTGCTCAACGGTCTTCACGTTCGGGTTTTTCAGCGCATCATCCACGTTCTTTTTCAGCGGGATGCCGCGTCCAGCACGCACACCTTCATCGGCGGTGATCACCAGGCGTGAGTTTGAGTCGATGATACGTCCGGCAACGGCTTCCGGCGAGAACCCGCCAAAGATCACCGAATGCACCGCACCAATACGGGCGCAGGCCAGCATCGCCACCGCAGCTTCCGGGACCATTGGCATATAGATCGCCACTACATCGCCTTTTTTAATGCCTAAATCCAGCAATGTATTGGCAAAACGGCAAACGTCGCGATGCAGTTCGCGATAGGTAATATGTTTACTTTGAGTTGCGTCATCGCCTTCCCAGATGATGGCGGTGCGATCGCCGTTTTCCTGTAGATGACGGTCAAGGCAGTTCGCTGCCAGATTCAGCGTGCCGTCTTCGTACCATTTAATGGACACATTGCCGGGCGCAAAAGAGGTGTTCTTTACCAGGCTATAAGGTTGCATCCAATCGAGAATTTTTCCCTGCTCGCCCCAAAATGTGTCGGGGTCGGTAATAGATTGTTGGTATTTCGCGTCGTACTGCTCCGGGTTTATCAGGCAACGATCCGCAATATTTGCGGGAATAGCGTGTTTATGTATTTGGCTCATGGCTTTTGTTCTCCTTGTAGGATGTTAATAATATGTCTCATAAACGTTAAATGTAGGGGCATTTGGAGTTTTGTTTGGGATTTGAGCGGCAGATCACGCAATAAGCGAATTGTGCAAATTAGCGGCAAACTGATTTTTGAAGAGAACTAGCAAAAATTGATTAAATCTCGCGATAACATGCAGTTATATGAAGAAGTTTGAAAAAGGTGATCGGTGTTGGGAATAGACCAAAGAGTGAGAGGTTGGAGGGGTTTACTAACTCTAAAGTGGTATTTTACATGCACTTACAATTGATTAAAAACAACATTCTAAGTGTGGTTTTTTGATAAAAAGAGGGTGGAGCAATGTCATGACAGTATACGTGTGGTTGCTGTTATGGAAAACAATAAAAGAATCGCCATTGCAGACAATGGCGTCATCTGGATGAGACCCCCCTATGGCAAGGACAAAATCACCCGTACTCCGTTTCTTCAGCCTGATATTACCGTTTTTATTTATCTCTGCCGTTCACGCTGAACAAACCCCAGTACCCGCAAAAACCGTCACCGTTGAAGCGAAGAATGAAACCTTCGCCCCTCAGCATCCCGATCAATACCTCTCATGGAAAGCCACGTCGGAGCAGTCCGCACGTGAAGATGCGCTGGCAGAGGATCCTCGACTGGTGATTCTGTGGGCGGGATATCCTTTCTCGCGTGATTACAACAAACCGCGTGGGCATGCTTACGCGGTGACCGATGTCCGTGAAACATTACGTACCGGCGCGCCAAAAACTGCAGAAGATGGTCCGCTGCCGATGGCCTGCTGGAGCTGTAAAAGCCCTGACGTGGCGCGCCTGATCCAGAAAGACGGCGAAGACGGTTATTTCCACGGTAAATGGGCGCGCGGCGGCCCGGAAATTGTTAACAATTTAGGCTGTGCGGATTGCCATAACACCGCCTCGGCAGATTTCGCCAAAGGGAAGCCTGAGCTGACGTTGTCCCGTCCTTATGCAGAACGCGCGATGGAAAGCATCGGTAAACCGTTTGATAAAGCCGGTCGTTTTGACCAGCAGTCCATGGTCTGCGGCCAGTGTCACGTGGAGTACTACTTCGACGGTAAAAACAAAGCCGTTAAGTTCCCGTGGGACGAGGGGATGAAAGTTGAGAACATGGAGAAATACTACGACGCCATTGCGTTCTCCGACTGGACCAACTCCCTGTCTAAAACGCCGATGCTGAAAGCGCAGCACCCGGAATATGAAACCTGGACTGCGGGCATTCACGGCAAGAACAATGTGACCTGCATCGACTGTCATATGCCGAAAGTGCAAAACGCTGAAGGCAAGATCTACACCGACCATAAAATTGGTAACCCGTTCGATAACTTCCCTCAGACCTGCGCCAACTGCCACACCCAGGACAAAGCGTCCCTGCAAAAAGTGGTTGCCGAGCGTAAACAAGCGATTCATGACCTGAAAATCAAGGTTGAAGATCAGCTGGTACATGCCCACTTCGAAGCGAAAGCTGCATGGGATGCGGGCGCAACGGAAGCTGAAATGAAGCCGATTCTGGAAGATATTCGCCATGCGCAATGGCGCTGGGATCTGTCTATCGCCTCGCACGGGATTCACATGCATGCGCCGGAGGAAGGTCTGCGTATGTTGGGTAGCGCGATGGATAAAGCGGCCGATGCCCGTACCAAACTGGTCCGTCTGCTGGCGACCAAAGGCATCACCCATGAAATTCCGCTGCCGGATATCTCGACGAAAGAGAAAGCCCAGAAGGCGATCGGTTTGAACATGCAGCAAATCAATGCTGAGAAGCAGGACTTCATCAAAACGGTGATTCCGCAGTGGGAAGACCAGGCGCGTAAAAACGGTCTGTTAAGCCAATAACCCCTTTCCGCCTCGCAAGGGGCGGATAACTCAACGGAGTGAATATGAGCGTATTACGTTCGTTATTAACTGCTGGGGTGCTGGCGTCAGGCCTGTTCTGGAGCCTGTGCGGGAATGCCGCGACCCCCACGCCACAGGAATCGGATCAACGCTTTACGGTCACCCAACAGCGTAATCCGGATGCCGCCTGTCTGGATTGTCACAAGCCGGACACCGAAGGCATGCATGGTAAACATGCCGAAGTCATCAACCCAAATAATAAACTGCCGGTTACCTGCACCAACTGTCACGGCCAGCCGTCACCCAATCACCGCGAAGGGGTGAAGGATGTGATGCGCTTTAATGAGCCGATGTACAACGTGGAGCAGCAGAACAGCGTCTGTATGTCCTGTCACCTGCCTGATCAGTTGCAAAAAGCGTTCTGGCCGCACGATGTCCACGTGACGAAAGTAGCGTGTGCCAGCTGTCACTCACTGCATCCGAAGCAAGACACGATGCAGACGCTAAGCGATAAAGGACGGATTAAGATTTGCGTCGATTGCCACAGCGATCAGCGTAACAATCCAAACTTTAATCCGGCGTCGATTCCCTTGCTTAAGGAGCATCCATGAGTTGCTCTCGTCGCCAGTTTATCACCGGCGTCGGCGCGCTGGTGGCTGTTAGCGGGACGGCGGGACGCGTCGTGGCGAAGACGTTAAACATTAACGGCGTGCGTTACGGCATGATACATGATGAATCATTATGCATCGGCTGTACCGCCTGCATGGATGCCTGTCGGGAAGTGAACAGCGTGCCGGAAGGCGTATCGCGTCTGACGATTATTCGCAGCGAGCCGCTGGGGACGTTTCCTGATGTGAAGTACCGCTTCTTCCGCCATTCGTGCCAGCACTGCGATCACGCCCCCTGTGTTGACGTCTGCCCGACGGGGGCATCGTATCGCGATGCTGCCACCGGCATTGTGGATGTGAACCCGGATCTGTGCGTCGGTTGCCAGTATTGCATCGCCGCCTGCCCGTATCGTGTGCGCTTTATTCATCCGGTCAACAAAACGGCAGATAAGTGCGACTTCTGCCGTAAAACCAACCTGAAAGCGGGCAAGCAGCCTGCTTGCGTTGAGTCATGTCCGACGAAAGCGCTGACGTTTGGTAATCTGGACGATCCCAACAGCGAGGTCTCTCGTCTGTTACACCAGAAAAATACCTACCGTTACAAGCTGGCGTTAGGCACCAAACCGAAGGTCTACCGCGTTCCCTTTAAATACGGGGAGGTGAGTCAATGACACCCGCTTCTGCATTCCATTTTGAATCACTGGTGTGGGACTGGCCCATCGCCATCTATCTGTTCCTGATCGGTATTTCCGCCGGACTGGTGACGCTGTCGGTATTGCTTCGACGGCTGCATCCGGAAGCGGGCGGTTCAGACAGTACGTTACTGCGTACCACGCTGGTACTCGGGCCGGGAGCGATTATTCTCGGCCTGCTGATCCTGGTCTTGCACCTGACGCGTCCATGGACCTTCTGGAAACTGATGTTCCACTACAGCTTCACCTCGGTGATGTCGATGGGGGTCATGCTATTCCAGTTGTATATGGTGGTGCTGGTGCTGTGGCTGGCAAAAATCTTTGATAAAGAGGTTATTGCCCTGCAACAGCGCTTCGTGCCTCGTCTGACGATCGTGCCAAAACTGCTGGCGCTGATCGCGCCGTTCCATCGTCTGCTGGAAACAGTGATGCTGGTGCTGGCGGTGCTGCTCGGGGCCTACACAGGGTTCCTGCTGTCGGCGCTGAAATCCTATCCGTTCCTGAATAACCCGATCTTGCCAGTGCTGTTCCTGTTTTCCGGGATCTCGTCCGGTGCGGCGGTGGCGCTGATCGCCATGGCATTGCGCCATCGCGGTAACCCGCACACCACCGAGGCGCATTTTGTACACCGCATGGAAACCCCGGTAGTGTGGCTGGAAATCTTCCTGCTGGCGGCGTTCTTTATCGGGCTGGCGCTGGGCGATGACGGCAAAATGCGCGCGCTGGTTGCGGCGTTGGGCGGTGGTTTCTGGACCTGGTGGTTCTGGCTGGGCGTGGCCGGGTTGGGGCTGATCCTGCCGATGCTGCTGAAACCGTGGGCGAATCGCAGCCCGACGTTTCACGGTGTGCTGGCAGTGTGTGGTGCCAGCCTGACCGGCGTGCTGCTGCTGCGCTTTTTCATTCTGTATGCAGGGCAACTGACGGTTGCGTAGGGCAAGGTGATTTCTGGACGTACTCCTTCCTGAAGCCGGTTTTCTGGCATTGTTGTTAAGTCTCGGGGTCAACGTGTTGACCCCGCTTGCCGTGCTGACGGGCGTACGTCAGCGCTGGCAGGGCGTTATGCGTCTGGCCTGCGTGGGCGTGTGGACGCAGTTTGCGCTGCTGTTGCTGGCCTTTGCCATTCTGGTGTTCTGTTTCCTGACCAGTGATTTCTCCGTTGTTTACGTAGCTCAGCACAGCTATAGCCTGCTGCCGTGGGGATTAAAGCTGGCGGCGGTGTGGGGTGGTCATGAAGGATCGCTGCTACTGTGGGTGCTGTTTCTTTCTGCCTGGAGCGCACTGTTCGCCTGGCGCTCCAGGCGTGAGCCGGACGCGCTATTTCCGTTAACCCTCTGTGTCTTGTCAATGATGACCGCGTCATTGCTGCTGTTCGTGGTGGTGTGGTCCGATCCGTTCGTACGCATCTTCCCGCCGGCAATTGAAGGGCGCGACCTGAACCCGATGCTGCAACACCTGGGGCTGATTCTGCATCCACCGCTGCTGTATCTGGGCTACGGTGGGCTGATGGTGGCGGCCGGCGTGGCGCTGGCTTCGCTGCTGCGCGGCGGCTTTAACGCGCGGACTGCCTGGGTGTGCTGGCGCTGGGCGCTGCCCGGCTGGTGCGCCCTGACGCTTGGGATCATCCTTGGTTCCTGGTGGGCTTATTGTGAACTGGGCTGGGGCGGCTGGTGGTTCTGGGACCCGGTAGAAAACGCTTCCTTATTACCCTGGCTTTCCGCCAGTGCGTTACTGCATAGCCTGTATGTCTCACGGCAGCGTGGAGGTTTCCCGCACTGGTCGCTGCTGCTGGCGATTGTCACGCTGATTTTATCGCTGTTGGGCACGCTGATTGTGCGTTCCGGCATACTGGTTTCTGTTCATGCCTTTGCGCTGGACAACGTCCGCGCTGCGCCGCTGTTTGCGCTGTTTACCGTGTTAAGCCTGGCATCGCTCGGTCTGTATGCCTGGCGGGCGCGGGACGTCGGTCACACGGTACGTTTTGGCGGCTGGTCGCGTGAGATGATGATTCTGGTCGCGCTGCTGCTGTTTTGCGCGGTGCTGCTTATCGTGTTGATTGGCACGCTGTATCCGATGATTTACGGCCTGTTTGGTTGGGGACGACTCTCCGTTGGCGCGCCTTACTTCAACCGTGCAACGCTGCCGTTTGGCCTGCTGATGCTGGTGGTCATCGTGATAGCGACGATCAGAAGCCGGAAGGTGCCGCTGCGAAGCCAGCTTCCGGCGCTGCTGGCGCATGCTGGCGTGCTGGTTTTTGCTGCAGGGATCGTGTTCTCCAGCGGGAGCCGCCAGGAAGTGAGCCTGAATCTGAGTCCTGGGCAGCAGGTTGAACTGGCAGGCTATGTTTTCCGCTTTGAGCACCTCTCTCTGGAAGCAAAAGGAAACTACACCAGTGAAAAGGCGCTGATTACGCTCTGGCAGGATGAGAAACGCATCGGCAGCCTGCAGCCCGAAAGACGCTTCTATTCCGCGCGTCGCCAGCAAATGATGGAGCCGGGTATCCGTTGGAACCTGCTGCACGACTGGTACGCGGTGATCGGCGAAAAAACCGGACCGGAGCGCTATGCCATGCGCTTGTACGTGCAAAGTGGTGTGCGTTGGGTTTGGGGCGGAGGGCTGCTGATGGTATTCGGCGCGCTGCTCAGCGGCTGGCGGGGGAGAAAGCGCGATGCGTAAATTAATCACAGCGTTGCCGGATGGCGGCGTAAACGCCTTATCCGGCCTACAGGGTACGCAAACCGTAGGCCGGATAAGCGCAGCGCCATCCGGCAGAAAGTTTTTACTCTTAACGATCGTCTTGTTTTTCATCACTTTCGCTACGCATGCCCAGGTTGTCGACACCTGGCGTTTTGACAACCCGCAACAGCAGGAAAAAGCGCTGTCTATTGCCAGCCAGTTGCGCTGCCCACAGTGCCAGAATCAAAACTTACTGGAATCCAATGCGCCGGTGGCGGTCAGTATGCGTCATCAGGTGTATAGCATGGTGGCAGAGGGCAAAAGTGAACATGAGATCACCACGTGGATGACCGATCGTTACGGTGATTTCGTCCGCTATAACCCGCCGCTCAATAAGCAGACGCTGTTGTTGTGGGCACTGCCGTGCCTGTTATTGCTGCTGGTGGGCGTGATTATCTGGCGGGTGAGAACGCATCAGCGCGTAGAAGAGGATGAACGATGAGTCAGCCTGAATGTTGTGCACCGTTGCGTCCGATGCCGGTAAAACGCCTGGCCGCTATAGCTGTGCTGATGGTGATTGCCTGCACGGGAGGGTATTTGTTGTCGCCAAAATGGCAGGCGGTCCAGCAGGAGCAGGCGCGACTGGCTGACCCGTTACATGCGTTTTCTGATGAAAATATGCAGGAAAAACAGCTGCTTTCGCTGCAGTCAAAAATACGTGCCAACCCGCAAGACAGCACGCAATGGGCGCAACTGGGTGAGTATTATCTTTGGCAAAACGCGTATCATAATGCGCTACTGGCCTATGAGCAGGCGCTGCGTTTGCGCGGTGAAAACGCCGAGATCTATTCGGCACTGGCGACGGTGCTGTACTATCAGTCCGGGCAGCATATGACGCCGCAAACCCGTGAGATGATTGAGAAATCGCTGGCGCTGGACCCGACAGAAGTTACCGCGCTGATGCTGCTGGCTGCTGATGCGTTTATGCAGGCCGACTATGCACAGGCTATTTTGCAGTGGCAAAAAGTTCTCGATTTAAACTCGCCGAGGGTGGATCGTGCTCAGTTGATTGACTCAATCAATATGGCGAAATTGCTGCAGAATCGACAAAAATAATTTTTGTTTTTTTGTGATTTGCGTCGTTTTTGCTGTGCAAAAAAACAGCAGTTGAACAAATTAGCGAAAAAAACGCACAGTCATAATTCTTCATTTTTTATCAAATGAATATTCTTTTATAACAAAAAGTTATTCATGATGACCCGCATAAACTCGCGTTTTTATGCATAAAATCAGCTAAAGGCCCTGTTCTTAAAGGGTTGCGCTGAATGCCATGCAAATGATAATGATAATAAGCGTTAAAAAATTCCATAAACGAACGCAACACAATTCATACCCTTTCAGTATGTACTATTCCCATAGGTTATATGTGAAATAGCGCTCCATCGAGGAAGTCCGTTGTTATGAAAAATTTGAAAGTCAGCCTGGCCTGGCAGATTTTGATCGCCATGGTGCTGGGCATTTTGCTGGGGAGTTACCTGCATTATCACAGTGACAGCCGCGAATGGCTGGTAGTTAACCTGCTGTCTCCGGCAGGGGATATCTTTATCCACCTGATCAAAATGATTGTTGTGCCGATAGTTATCTCCACGTTGATCGTCGGTATTGCCGGGGTCGGTGATGCCAAACAGCTGGGTCGTATTGGCGCCAAAACCATTATCTATTTCGAAGTGATCACCACCGTGGCAATTATCCTCGGCATCACGCTGGCGAATGTGTTCCAGCCTGGTACCGGTGTCGATATGTCGCAGCTGGCGACCGTGGATATTTCGAAATATCAAAGTACAACCGCAGAAGTGCAGAGCCACGCGCATGGCCTGATGGGTACGATTTTGTCACTGGTGCCGACCAACATCGTTGCGTCGATGGCGAAAGGCGACATGCTGCCGATTATCTTCTTCTCGGTACTGTTTGGTCTGGGCCTGTCTTCACTGCCGGCCACTCACCGCGAACCGCTGGTGACCGTGTTCCGTTCCATCTCTGAAACAATGTTTAAAGTGACGCACATGGTGATGCGTTATGCGCCGGTCGGTGTCTTTGCGCTGATCGCCGTCACCGTGGCGAACTTCGGTTTTGCCTCCCTGTGGCCGCTGGCGAAGCTGGTGCTGCTGGTGCATTTCGCCATCCTGTTCTTCGCGCTGGTGGTGCTCGGTATCGTGGCGCGCGTGTGCGGTTTGAGCATCTGGATCCTGATTCGTATCCTGAAAGACGAACTGATTCTGGCCTACTCTACCGCCAGCTCTGAGAGCGTGCTACCGCGTATTATTGAGAAGATGGAAGCCTATGGTGCACCGGCCTCCATCACCAGTTTTGTGGTGCCGACCGGGTATTCGTTCAACCTTGACGGTTCGACGCTGTACCAGAGTATCGCCGCGATTTTTATCGCCCAGCTGTACGGCATTGACCTGTCGTTGTGGCAGGAAATCGTACTGGTGCTGACGCTGATGGTGACCTCGAAAGGGATCGCGGGTGTGCCGGGCGTGTCGTTTGTGGTGCTGTTGGCTACGCTGGGTAGCGTAGGTATTCCGCTGGAAGGTCTGGCATTTATCGCCGGTGTTGACCGTATCCTCGACATGGCGCGTACTGCGCTGAACGTGGTGGGTAACGCGTTGGCGGTACTGGTTATCGCCAAGTGGGAACACAAATTTGACCGTAAAAAAGCGCTGGCCTATGAGCGCGAAGTATTGGGCAAATTTGATAAGACCGCCGTGTAGGCCGGATAAGGCAACGCCGCCATCCGGCAACCCGCTCTGGATTGCCGGATGGCGCTATGCTTATCAGGCAATCCACCTTCACTACCCGTTCGTTAACTTATCAAACTCTTCGCAGCCGGTATCAAACCCTTCCGTACAGCTCAGATTCAACCAGTGCAGCGCCTTCTGTTTATTTTTTTCAATAAAACCCTGCTCACCGTTTAAGAACATCATCCCGGCCCAGTACTCGGAATACCCGGTACGCGAAATGGCCGAGCTGCGTTTGAAATACCAGGTGGCTTTGTCATCGTCTGCGGGAATGCCTACGCCGTTGGCGTAAATCAGGCCGAGCAGCATCTGCGCATCAACGGCTGAGTCGCTCTCCAGATTCTCCGAGGCGTTTTGTAACAGCGTAATGGCTTTGGGGTAATCGGTATGCCCCGCCTGGGTATTGACCAGGATACGTGCCAGTGTAATTTCGCCGCTCTTACTGCCCGCCTGGGCCGCTTTTTCAGCCAGCGTTTTGGCTTGCGGATAATCCAGACTGACTGGATTGGTAATTTTAATTTGTGCCAACAGAGCCCAGGCGTCCGAATCGCCATTGTCGGCAGCCTTTTGCGCCCAGTATTCGGCTTTACTCAAATCGCCTGAACTAAACCAGGTATCGGCGAGAAAGTATTGTGCGCGTCTGTCTCCAGCCTCTGCGGCCTTCAGGAACTGGCTACCTGGTTCTTCGGCATGGGCAAAACATGTCAATAACACCATCAAGGCGAAAAGTCGTTTCATCTTATTTTTAGATTTAGAGTAGGGAACGAACAGTATAGAGAGATTATTTGCATAAAAAAACGGCCTCCGAATGGAGACCGTTGTAAGGAAAATGCCTGATGGCGATGCCAATGCATCTTATCAGGCCTACAGTGGAAACAGGTCGTAGGCCGGATAAGGCATTCATGCCGCCATCCGGCAGATCAGCCCATCGCGCTTTCGCGCAGACTGGCTTTTAGCTTGGTGTACTCATCAATCACATACTGCTCGGCAGCACGCTGATCGGCAATGCGCTCAACGTTGACGGCACAGTACTTGTACTCTGGCGTTTTGGTAATCGGACTCAGGTTCTCGGTGACCAGTTCATTACAGGCCCCAATCCACCACTGGTAGGTCATATAAATCGCGCCTTTGTTCGGGCGATCGCTGACTGCTGCACGCGTGATGACACGACCTTTGCGCGAGTTAACCCACACCAGCTCTTCATCCTGAATACCCAGACGTTCAGCATCGGCGGTGTTGATCTGGGCGTAGCCCGGTTCATCCGCTAATGCCGCCAGCGCCGCACAGTTGCCGGTCATTGAACGGCAAGAGTAGTGGCCGACTTCGCGCACCGTCGACAGGACCATCGGGTACTCGTCGGTCAGCTTGTCGATTGGCGCAACCCAGTCGCAGGTAAAGAACTGTGCCAGACCGTTCGGGGTGTCAAACTTCTCTTTGAAGAGGTAAGACGTGCCCTGATCGGCATCCGAGGTGTCGCGACAAGGCCACTGGATATAGCCCAGTTCGCCCATCTTCTCGTAGGTGGCGCCGTAGAAATCCGGGCACAGGCCGCGCAACTCATCCCAGATTTCCTGGGTGTTGTTGTAGTGCATCGGGTAGCCCATACGGGTAGCAATTTCACTGATAATCTGCCAGTCCGTTTTCAGATCCCACTTCGGCTCAACCGCTTTAAAGAAGCGCTGGAAGCCACGGTCAGCCGCAGAGTAGACGCCTTCATGCTCACCCCATGACGTAGACGGTAAAATAACGTCTGCGGCAGCGGCGGTTTTGGTCATGAAGATATCCTGCACGATGACCAGTTCCAGATCCGCAAAACCTTTGCGCACTGCGGAGAGTTCAGCATCGGTCTGTAATGGATCTTCACCCATAATGTACGCCGCGCGCACTTCGCCATGCGCCGCACGGTGCGGCAGCTCGCTGATGCGGTAGCCGGTATGGGCAGGCAGGCTTTCTACGCCCCAGGCTTTAGCAAACTTCTCGCGGTTTTCCGGGAACTTAACGTACTGATAGCCCGGATAGGTATCCGGCAGCGCACCCATGTCGCACGCGCCCTGAACGTTGTTCTGGCCACGAACCGGGTTAACGCCCACGCTTGGCTTACCGAGGTTGCCGGTCAGCATGGCGAGGCTGGTCAGTGAACGCACGGTTTCCACGCCCTGATAGAACTGGGTCACGCCCATGCCCCACAGGATAGCCGCGCTTTTTGCCGATGCATACATACGTGCAGCCTGACGAATTTCCTGTGCGCTCACGCCAGTAATGTCTTCGACGGACTCCGGCGTATAGCCTTCGACGATCTTGCTGTACTCTTCGAAGCCTTCCGTACGTGAGGCCACGAACGCCTGGTCGTACAGTTTTTCTTCGATGATGACATGACCCATAGCGTTGAGCAGCGCGATATTCGAGCCGTTTCTTAACGCTATGTGCATGTCGGCAATGCGCGCGGTTTCAATTTTGCGCGGATCACAGACGATAATTTTCGCCCCGTTACGTTTAGCGTTAATCACGTGATTCGCCACGATAGGGTGGGAATCCGCCGGGTTGTACCCGAAAATAAACACTAAATCGGTGTTATCAATTTCGTTAATCGCATTACTCATTGCGCCGTTACCGACCGATTGGTGCAGACCTGCAACCGAAGGGCCGTGTCAGACGCGAGCGCAGCAGTCAACGTTATTGGTACCAATAACGGCGCGTGCGAATTTTTGCATTACATAGTTGGTTTCATTACCCGTTCCGCGAGATGAACCGGTCGTCTGAATAGCATCCGGGCCATACTTCGCTTTGATGGCGCTCAGGCGAGTTGCCACGTAATCCAGCGCTTCATCCCAGGAAACAGATTCCAGTTTGCCGCCACGTTGGCGACGGATCATTGGGGTTTTCAGGCGAGGGGTTAGGATCTGGGTATCGTTGATAAAATCCCAGCCATAATAGCCCTTCAGACACAGGGTACCCTGGTTGGTTTTCCCCTGCGCCGCCTCAGCCCGGACGATTTTGCCGTTATCGACCACCAGGTTGATTTTGCAACCTGATGCGCAATATGGGCAAACCGTGACGACTTTTTTCATCGGTCTCGCTCCAGTTAATCAAATCGCGCATACGCGCTTGTCGTTTTTGTTATGCATCTTTTATGCCATGTTTTTAGCAGGGGCATTGGCCGATAATACGGGCATCATTTGAGCAAAACCCTGACGAAAAACAGGCTGTCGTCATATTTGACGTGACGAATCCTACAAGTGTGACGGCCCGGCAGTGTGACCGGGGCTATGTTTCCCGCACGTCCTTGTGCCTTATCGCTGTCACTCTGTGCAGAATCATTCACACTCATTTGAGTTGGCGCGAGATGGGGAAAAACAATGAAGCCGGCGATACTGGTTGTGGATGATGACGTAACAATCTGCGCACTCCTGGAGGATGTGCTGAGCGAACACGTCTTTGCCGTGACGACCTGTCATACCGGACAGGCGGCGTTGCGCTGCATTGAGACTCAGCCGGATATTGCGCTGGTTTTACTGGATATGGTGCTGCCCGACACCAACGGCCTGATGGTGCTGCAACAGGTGCAAAAGATGAGGCCTGGCCTGCCGGTAGTAATGCTCACAGGAATGGGTAGTGAGTCGGATGTGGTGGTCGGGCTGGAAATGGGCGCTGATGATTACATCGGTAAACCGTTCAATGCGCGGGTGCTGGTGGCGCGGGTTAAGGCGGTGCTCAGACGCGTAGGCGTGCTCACGCCTGAAGGCTCGGGTGCGCAAACCACCGGGCTTTCCTTTAATGGCTGGCATCTGGATACCGCGGGCTGCCAGTTGCGTAATCCCCAGCAGTTGAAAGTCGACCTGACGCAGGGTGAATACAACCTGCTGCTGGCGTTGGCACAAAATGCCCGGCGGGTGCTGAGCCGCGAGCAGCTGCTGGAACTGACGCGCAGCGATAGCGTCGAGGTGTTTGATCGCACCATCGACGTGTTAATCATGCGACTGCGGCGCAAAATAGAAGCCAACCCGCATCAGCCTATGCTGATTAAAACCCTGCGCGGGTTGGGATACGTGTTTGCCGCTGACGTCCAGCATCACGAAAAAGCGGCGTGATCGTGTGCAGTTGCCGGATGCGGCGTAAACGCCTTATCCAGCCTACAAAAGCGATAATGGCTACGTAGGCCTGATAAGCGCAGCGCATCAGGCATCAGCCATCCCAGCTTTTAACTCTGCCAGCGTTTTCGCGCCGTCGATGGCATTGGCGCACAGCAAACTGGCCCGCGCGCAGGCGTGCGCCAGCCGGATACTCCCTTCCAGCGACCAGTGCTCATGGCAGCCGTACAAAAATCCGGCGCAAAATGCATCCCCCGCACCGACGCTGCCGACGATCTCCTCCTGCGCCAGATACTGCGAAGGGATCCATGTGCCGTCTCGATCCGGCGTTTCGCCCCAGGCGCCTTCCGGGCAGTGGATCACCACCCGCTGGCGCACGCCCGCGTCCAGCAGCTCACGTGCAGCGCTGGCGATGTGCGGGATATGCAGCTCACCGTTAGGCTGGCGGATCGCCAGCCCGCTGAATTCCCCGGCCTCCAGCTCGTTGATCACCAGATAATCGAGATGACGGAGCGCTGGCATTACCAGCGGCTGATAGCGCGGATCGCCCTTGCGCGACACCAGGTCCAGCGATGTTTCAAACCCGTTATCGCGCATTTGCGCCAGTAGCCGAGCGCTGCGCGTGCCAAAGGTATCATCCGGCTTGTCCAGGCTGTCGAGCAGCAGCAGATAGCCGAGATGGAAAATTTTCATCGTGCTATCAAGCTGCTCAAAGGCGGGAAGATCCAGCAGCCGGTTTGCGCCGGGAGAATGAAAAAAAGTGCGCTGGCCGCTCGGGTCGGTCATCACCTGCGACATCGAGGTGGGGGCGGACGTGGTGCGCTGCACGTGCTGGCGATTCACGTGATACTGCTCGAGCATCGCCATAATGTAGTCGCCATCGCTGTCCTGACCGATCAATCCCACCGCCTGCAGCGGCAGCCCGGTGTGCATTTTCGCCAGCGTCAGCAGCACGTTCAGAGGCGCACCGCCGGTAGCGCGTTCGCTGTGGGTGATCTCCGCCAGCCAACCGCATTCCGGCCACTGCACAATTTGATGCACATGATCGACCAGCATGTTGCCTGCGGCGATAATGCCTCTGCGTTCCATCAGGCCTGCCCCGCGCTGCCAAAGATGCGCATCTGTTCGGAGACGGTATCGGTAATGGCCTCTTCGATACCCAACAGCAGCTCAGCAAATTCGTCGTACAGCGGCTGGCGGTTGTTCATCCGCGACTCCACCGCCGCCAGCGCCGCCTGTGACATACCGGTATAGAAGTTGATTTTGTGGATGCCAAGCTCGATGGCGCGACGGAAATCGTCGTCGCTAATGCCGGAGCCGCCGTGCAGTACCAGCGGGATTGCCGCCTGCTGTCGAATGGCGTCCAGCCGCGGGAAGTCGAGTTTGGGGTCGCCTTTGTACTTGCCGTGGGCATTGCCAATGGCGACGGCTAAGGCATCAATGCCGGTTCTGTCGACGAAATCCCGTGCCAGCATCGGGTCGGTAAACAGCGACTCGTCGGCATGGCCGTACAGCGCTCCGCCTTCATCGCCGCCGACGGCCCCCAGCTCTGCTTCCACCGACACGCCGACGGCGTGGCACATCTTCACCACCTCGCGGGTCTGGCGAATATTCTCCTCGTACTCCAGCGTAGAACCATCGAACATCACCGAGCTGAAGCCTAAGCGCAGCGCCCGCACCACCGACTCAAAATGCAGGCCGTGATCGAGGTTAAGCACCACCGGAATGTCATGGCGTGCGGCTTCGAACTTTACCGCTTCGACCAGAGAATCCAGCGAGATATATTTAAAATGCACTTCGGCAATGTTGATAATAAATGGCGATCGTTCCTGCTTCGCGGCGGCAAACAGCGCACGCAGGAAGTGCGAATCCAGAACGTTAAACGCGCCTAAGGCATAGCGGTGCTCGCGGGCATGGGCGAGGCCATCGGCGAGGGAAATCAACGGCATAATGCGCTCCTTGGTTAGCGGAACAGGCGATATTCGTTACACAACACCAGCAGCGCCGGTTCGTCTTCTTCAATGTCGTTATAGCGGGCGATGGGTTGCAGGAAATGGTTATCGTGATCGTCGTCGTTAACCGAAGAAACTTCGCCAACCAGCACGTCGCCAAACCCTTCTTCGGCCCAGAAGCTATGATACAGACCGGGCGTCAGGCAGATGCTTTCCCCTGGCGTCAGGCGCAGCTGGCTGCCCGCTGCGTGCATTTGCCGGCAGCCGTCAATCACTACGCTGACGTCGCTGTCTTCCGTTTGTTCTCTGACTCCGGCGTTCCACAGTTCCACAATCAAATTACCGCCGCCGCGATTGATAATGTCTTCGCGTTTGCGCCAGTGAAAATGCATGGGCGTCACCTGGCCATCGCGGACGTGCATGATTTTTTCGGCGTAGCATTTCTCATAGGGCATGCCTTTTGGTGAACCATTACGCAGGGTAAACAGCGTTAAGCCCAGGGCGGCAAAGTTATCACCGCCGAATGCGGTGACGTCCCAGCCGAGTTTGAGGTCAAAGACTTCACTCCAGGCTCCGGCGTCGAGTTTGCGCCATTGGGTGGGTGGGAAGCTGGCGAAGGGTGGGAGATGCACGTCGTGCAAGGAAAAAAACTGGCGCGTGTGACCCAGAATCTCATTTATTGCGGAGCGTTTCATCGATTCTCCTGTGGCTGATAAGATGACCTCTCAGTGGCCCTCTCTCAGGGGGAGAGGGAGAAAATCAACAGCTTTCCCATGGGAGACATGGGCACAATCCAGTTAGCTCTCCCTTCGCAAAAGAATAGGGAATAGTTATATTTTATTGTGTTTTTTATGATTGTATGTGATTTATTCGATAAAATAATAAATTAAAGAAATTATTTTTAAAATATGATTGTAAATCATTGAGTTAATGTTTTGCCGTTTGTGGGGGAATCCTTGTCTTCTGGGGTTGTTTGGAGAGAAGGCAGATCGTGTCCGCGCGGTAATAAAATGCCATGTTGTAGAATATGAATATTAAAGCGCTATCATAAATAAATATGGATTAATTGGGTGTGGTAACTTCCAATTAACACATGGATTAATGCGCCTGAATTATATTACATGTTCGATTAATAGTTGGTAATCCATTTTTTATATTTGTTTTGAGAAAAGATGACTTTTTTCTCGTTATTGTTGATATGCTAGATAAACTTTATTTCTTATGTATTACTTTCTGCTTGCAAGGGATGCGATAATGAAAAAAGGTTCAGGCTTCTACAATCTTGAGGGTATATCTTTAGGTGATAGTATAAATAAGTATTTATTAACCGTAAGGGAGGTGGGTAATTCAGGGGTACTTGATGTTGAGACAATTGACGGTCAGGAAAAGTTAAGTGAACCATATAGTTACAAAATTACCTTTACATCTAAAATTAAAAATATCTCACCGGACTCACTGTTAAACGTTGAAGCCACGCTACAAATTAGAGCGCCTAATAATAATTGGAGTGAATACATACGGGGTTCTGAGCGTTGGCTTCTTGAACGGCAAATAGAAGGGATAGTGACGTCATTTTCGCTAATTAGCACCTCCGCAGATGAATCACTGTACGAAATCAGGCTTGAACATAAGCTAGCATTACTCTCACGACGAAAGCGGTCGGCTATTTATCTGAATACCAGCGTTCCGACTCTGGTCGCGAAGATCCTCAAAGAGCATGCTTTTGCGGATTACGAAATCGACGTTAACTCGCTTTTTTGCGCGTATCCGAACCGGGAAATGATCGTGCAGTGGGGTGAGTCAGATTTAGCGTTTATCAGCCGTATCCTGTCTGAAGTGGGGATCTGGTTCAGAATCGAAAATCATCATGATGTTCCGCACATAATGGTGCTTATCTTCAGTGACTCGCAACGCTGCTACCTTGTTGATCGGAAGATTATGCATGTTTCCCATGCTGGCCTGACATCACATGATTACTCAATCGATAAGCTGATATCAACGCACAACGTTGTGTCCGCGGCAGTTAAAGCAAAAAACTTTGATTACAGACTGGCAAACTCGCGGATCCTCAATGTTGATGCCGATGTGACGTCGGGAGGCCCTGCGATGTATGGCATGGATTATCGCTACGCGGATAACCATCATCAACCGGGATCAGAATTTGGTCATGTGCAGCCGGGTGAATCAAGCGGGTTTTATGCCAGATTGCATCACGAAATTATTCTTAACCACCAGTCGGTATTAAGCGGTGAGACCACCAGTCCGTTGATCACGCCTGGTATGGTGCTCAATATCGACGGGACGGTTCCGGACGCATTCACACCTGGATTTGTAGTCACTGCAATGCGGGTCACGGGGAAACGTGATTCGGCACTCCAGTCTCAACTGAAAGGTATTCCCTACAGCAGGGATGTCTGCTTTCGACCGCAACCGTTACCCCGGCCACGTATAGCAGGTACGGTTCCCGCGATCGTTTCATCATCAATAGATAATGACAAATACGCGCATCTCGATGCACAGGGCCGCTATTGGGTTAAGTTTGAGTTTGATCTGGACCTCCAGGTGAAAGGCTATGAAAGTATGCCCGTCCGTCTGGCGCGGATTTATACCGGTGATACCTATGGTCATCATTTCCCGCTTATCCAGGGGACAGAAGTCGCCATCGCGTTTGAAGGTGGCGATCCGGAAAGACCCTTCATTGCACATGCGCTGCATCATGCCCCCAAGCCTGACCTCGTCACCAGCCGCAACAATACACGCAACGTCATCCGCACCGCGGGACTCAACAAACTCCGGATGGAGGATAAGCGCGGACAGGAACACGTCAAGCTAAGTACTGAGTACGTCAAGACACAGCTTAACATGGGCCATCTTGTCGATGCTGGCGGTAAACCGCGCGGCGAAGGTGCGGAACTGCGCACCGATGACCGGGCAGTGCTGAGGGCAGCAAAGGGGTTATTGCTCACGACAGAGGCGCAGCCAAAAGCCCAGGGTCAACAGCTCGACATGAACGCCGTGGTTCAGCAGCTTCAGGACGCGCTGACGCTGGCAACGTCTCTGCAACAAAGCGCCCTGACGGCGCAGGCGTTAAATGTCGAAATGGGGCCGCAGCAGCAGCTCAACGTAGCACTTAAACAGCTTACACAGCCGGGGCTGGTGGCCTATGCCGATCACGGTATGGCCCTGCTCACACCGCAAACGATGGCATTATCAGCAGACAAAGATTTGTCGCTAAACGCTGCCAATAACGGCAGTTTTAACGTCTTTAAAAAACTGTCAATGGCTGTCGGACAGGGGCTGTCACTTTTCAGCAGAGCCATCGGTATCAAAATCATCGCTGCAAAAGATGATATTTCCGTGCAGGCACAGCGTGGCGAAATGGGTCTGCTCTCTGATAAGGATTTTCATATTCAGAGTATGAACGGCAATGTGACTATCAGTGCGAAAAAGAATATTCAGTTGCTGTGTGGCGGTGGCGGAATCCGGATCAACCAGGACGGCTCCGTAAAAATATTCTCCCCCTCTAAAGTGCAGCTTAAAGGTGCCATGCTTGACTGGAGCGGTCCGGAATCAGTTAAAGATAAAATTCCCGTATTCCAGGAAGAGACATTTCATCGTCGCATCAAATTACACGGCGACGACAATAGTGATGACGTACTTAAAAATACCAAATTTAAAATTATTAAGGCATCAGGGGAAATAATTGAAGGTGTTACCGACGATGAAGGAATGACACCCCTGTTAGATCTGACGGAAATGGATGAAATGAAAATGGAGATTATACCCGATGAGTAACAGCCCTTTTAATCAGCGCGTCGTGGCAACAGGTATACAGGGGGTTCCTAAATCTACGGGGGCAGGTATGGAAACCTGCAATGTTGCTATTAAACGCCCTATGCCCTGTATTGTGATTCTTGTTCACGGCGTGAACGATGTGGGGGAGGCATATCAGAATCAGGAGCAGGGTATTATTGCTGGCCTGAATGAACGTATGGGTCGCACGGATATGTATCCGCATGAATGGCACCAGTTCAAAATGGATATGGGCGACGGCGAGCAACAGAATGTCAAAATGCCAGGACGTAGCCCGGTGATCCCTTTTTATTGGGGATATAAGCCTGTTGATCATGCGACATATCGCGAGGATCAAAAGCGCTATCGTGATGAGCTGGCTAAACTCGGGAACGCTACCAGGCTGCCCTACAACGCCTATCAGGAAGATGACCACGCTAAGCTGGAAAAACTGGGGCATATTGCAGCAACCACGTTGAAATATCAGAACGATAATTTTGGTAACGTTCTCGACGATGTGTATGCCAAAAATGGCGGTACGTTTGCCAATGCGACAACCAATATTCCAGATATGCTCGGCCCGGGATCCGGCGGTGTGGCGAATGGTGCTGCAGGGTTTGCTTCATTGCATATGAATGGTGGGGATTTTACGCATCCTATTTATGAGAATCCCCACCGCATTTATCAGTTTTTTGCCGCGCAGCGGCTGGCTGATTTGATATTGATGATAAGACGTGAATCGGCAACAAAACTGGACCCAATTAATATTGTTGCACATTCACAGGGGACTATTATCACTATGCTGGCCAATATGCTGGTCATGCAGGCTAATGAGAAACCCGCTGACTGCGTGATACTTAGCCATTCTCCCTACACACTGGAAAAAACGGCTGCTGAAAGTATGACGCCCGGACATCACCAGACGGATCGCGCCCGGCAGCAGACGTTTAAAAACTTCTGCCATTTGATGGCGACAAACGCTAAATACGGCCACGGAGAATACCACTCGGAAGCTGAAATTGATGAAATAGAAGGGACGATTTGCCTGAGTAAAACCCGTTCGCAGTGGCGGACGAATAAATGCTATGCACGTAATAACTTCGGTAAGGTTTATAATTACTTTTGCCCCAATGATAGCATTGTCTCATTACTTAACGTGCAGGGCTTTGGCTGGCGGGGGATCCCTCAGGACATTGCCGGTGGCTTAGACAATTTACGCCAGCGGGTTTTCTGTGAAAATGGCCCGGATATAGGTAATAGTCCTCTGAGCATACCTTTTGAGATGCCGGCGTTAAAAGATAAGAGTTTTAACCAGGATACAGGCTTTACCAAACAATATACGTATTCTGATGTCATCATTAATGGCGAGCAGCTCCCCATCACCTTCAGACACCAATTACAGGGTGCCGGGAACGGATATAAATATCCGGTAGCGCTAGATTCCCCCGATCAAATCATCTCATTTTCCGCAAAGGCGAATGCCATTGCGCGTAAAGAAACTGACATAAAAAACCTGAGCGGGAACGGCTTTGATAATTTACAGCCGGGTCATGAATTAACGTTAGCTGAGCTGAAGGTTTTCTCTAAAAAATATGGCAGACCTTATACCAAAGGCGTGGTTATGGGAGGGAAGTACAACACGACCGTTCAGCTTATTTATGAAAAAACGCCGGATGAGCTGGAAAAAGAATGGATGAAAACAGACCCGGTGGGTTACAGCCAGCATTCCTCGATTGTGATGTCCAAAGATGCTCCTGCGAAAGCGATGGCGTTCGATCTGGCAGTGGGTATATGCCGGGCATTTGATCACCGCTACGGAGAATTCTGGAAGGAACTACTACTACGCGGAGACTGGCGTATGAAGCGTAACGGTCTTCCAAGAACGGTTGATTATTATAATTCGGGTATTTTGAATAAAGCGGATACAAAAGATCATATGAATAGACCGGATGATATCTTACCAAAAGGTGAATTTGGTGTGGTAAACGAATATTGTCATTCAACAACGGTAAAACCTGCCAGACATAATGAAATATATAATGCCGAGGCTACCAATCTGCAATGGGATATGCCCAAACCGCTTAACGTTTAAGGATAAATCATGAAAAATGGAAATACGGTAATAATAATGCTTGGGGCAATTTCATTATGTGCTATCTCTGCCTGCACAAAAATACCGTCACAGGTAATTTATCGGTTTGATGATAATCGCTATCTGGAATTGATTGGGTATGATTGTGAAGGATATGTTGTTTATCATGACACAAAAAGAAATATCACTAAATCAATATATGGCAATCCAATCTACAGAGTATTCACGGGAGTGTATATTCATCCTTCAGAGCAGTACATTCTGGTCCCTGAATGGGAGCCTGGAGCATATAAAATATCCAAAGACTATGGTCAAACATGGCAAGTAGCGAATTATATGGCCTCTTTTTCAGCGCAAGTGAGAAACTCAGACGGCGTTATGCGTGATTATCCAGAAGGGAAAGAAATAAAAAGAGTTGTGGTGAGCAATAACCAAGCATTTATTTCAACTGCGCAGGGGTATTTGTATATGAGCTCATACCCTTTTGACGATCCGCGTTTAAAACCAGGTGGTCCGGGTATAGATTATAAATACTTTGATGATACATATTATCTCTACAGACCAGGCAAGCATAAATCCAGTGGCGAGTATGTAGACGGTCATACCAGTCCTGATTTTCCAGGTGCCGCCTGGGGAACGGTCGTTTTTATGAAGGCAGCATTGCTGCATCTAACGGAAGGATATAAGGCGAATTATCAAAATCTTCCCGATAAAGAACCGGAGGTGGTGGGCTATAAGGGCTGGACCCGGATGTACTGCAATATGAATGCGGGGAAATAATCTGCAATGGGATATGCCTAAACCGCTTAACGTTTAAGGATGAATTATGAAGCTGGGAAATGTGGTAAGAGTAATCGTCGCAGCAATTTCACTATGTGTTATCTCTGGTTGTACGAAAAAAATACCATTACAGGTTATTTATCACTATGATGATAACCGGTATCTGGAACTAAAGGGCTTCAATTGTGATGGCGCACTCTGGTATCATGATGTTAAAAGAAACATTCATAAAGAATTGATTGATGGCGTATTTGCCTCTTTCAGAATTTTCACCGAAACATATATCCATCCTTCCGATAAGTATATTCTCATTCCAAACTGGAAGCCAACGGCATATCTGATATCTAAAAATTATGGTCAAACGTGGCAAGTCGCAACATATATGGCCCCTTTCCCGGCGTTGGAGAAAAACTCAGACGGCGTTATGCGCGACAGACCAGAAGGAAAAGAAATAAAAAGAGTAGTGGTGGTCAATAATCAGGCGTTTATTACCACCTCACAACACCATTTGTATATGAGCTCATACCCTTTTGACGATCCGCGTTTAAAATCAGGCGGTCCGGGTATAGATTATCAATACTTTGATGACACCGACTATCTTTCTATATATACGGACGGAAAGCAAAAATCGAAAGGGAAATATGTGGATGCCCATATGAGACCTGAATCGCCTGGGCGCGCCTGGGGAACGGTCGTTTTTATGAAGGCAGCATTGCCGCATCTAACGGAAGGATATAAGGCGAATTATCAAAATCTTCCCGATAAAGAACCCATAGTGAAAGACTACAAGGGGTGGGATCGTATGCGCTGCAATATGAATGCGGGGAAATAACCTGCAATGGGATATGCCCAAACCGCTTAACGTTTAAGGATGAATTATGAAAAAGTTAAGTACGATAATAGTAGTTGGGACAATTTCATTATGTGCTATCTCTGCCTGCACAAAAATACCATCACAGGTAATTTATCGGTTTGATGATAATCGCTATCTGGAATTGATTGGGTATGATTGTGAAGGATATGTTGTTTATCATGACACAAAAAGAAATATCACTAAATCAATATATGGCAATCCAATCTACAGAGTATTCACGGGAGTGTATATTCATCCTTCAGAGCAGTACATTCTGGTCCCTGAATGGGAGCCTGGAGCATATAAAATATCCAAAGACTATGGTCAAACATGGCAAGTAGCGAATTATATGGCCTCTTTTTCAGCGCAAGTGAGAAACTCAGACGGCGTTATGCGTGATTATCCAGAAGGGAAAGAAATAAAAATAGTTGTGGTGAGCAATAACCAAGCATTTATTTCAACTGCGCAGGGGTATTTGTATATGAGCTCATACCCTTTTGACGATCCGCGTTTAAAACCAGGTGGTCCGGGTATAGATTATAAATACTTTGATGATACATATTATCTCTACAGACCAGGCAAGCATAAATCCAGTGGCGAGTATGTAGACGGTCATACCAGTCCTGATTTTCCAGGTGCCGCCTGGGGAACGGTCGTTTTTATGAAGGCAGCATTGCCGCATCTAACGGAAGGATATAAGGCGAATTATCAAAATCTTCCCGATAAAGAACCCATAGTGAAAGACTACAAGGGGTGGGATCGTATGCGCTGCAATATGGAAGCAGGGAAATAAAATGAAAGGTGTTATCAGGTTAAATGACCCACTGGAGAACGGCGGGTATGTTAATAGAGCTTCCGGTAGCCTATTTATGGGGATTCCTGTTGCTTTGCAGGGGGATACTGTTGTTTGTATTCCGCACAAAGGCACCTTTCCCATACTTGATTTTGAGCCAACCTGGACAATGGACGGCAAAGGCGTAGTTGTGGATGGTTGCAGGGCTGCATGCGGCTGTGCAATAAAAACCACTCTGCCAACGGCGGGGACAAGTAAATGAGTAAATGGAAGATACCAAACAAGAATCCCTATCAAGAATCAGAAAAATTCCCGCTGAATATTATGCTGATCATTAGCTGTGCTATATTTCTGTTTTTTATAACGTACAATATATTCAGCTGGTTGCAGGACAAGAAAGTTCCTGATTATTTGATAGGGAATGCAATAGGTATCCCATCGCTAATAGTGTTAGCAATCTGGTGTGTGGTAGTCATCACCTACGGTGTTATATCTTTTCCATATTACTATGCGGGTTATCTTGAGCAGTATGGTATGAATAAGTGGAAAAACTGGGCAAAACAGGCATTGCCTCTTTTAGACTATTCATCCATTCTCCCGGTGCCTGAACTGGCATTAAAAATTCAGAAACTAGAGGGTGAAGCGCCAGCAGGTTCTGCAACGCCGTTACGAATTGATATTGAAGTTGACTCAATGGATGACGTCAGAGTTGATAACGTGCTAAGACAGTTGATAGAACCTCTAAAAAATTCCCTTGTCAGGGATTATCGTCCATTTAATACCTGGCTGTACGTTAAGGGAGCGGATGACACTATCGGCAATAGTTTCAAGGCGGTGCTGGCAAGCCTGGGCATCCCCAACGATAAGGTCGGGAAAATTAATATTCTTGACGAATGTCCTGATTATTTCTTAATCAATGACTGGATTGATTTAAATAACTCTGAAAACAACCTGGTTATTACTGTTGAATTGCACGATGAAAGTGATTCTGATTTTTTCGAGAGTGCTAATGCTTTTATTTTTACCAATACAAAACTGCTTGCAGATAAAGACACGCCTTTATATTTGTTACGCATGATGGACAGTACTCCATATTATCTTGATGAAATCGTAAGTACATATCTTTCTGCACAACAAGTGGATGTTGGCAAAATTAAAAAACTGTGGTTCAACTCACTGGATAAACAGTCAAAATTCGTATTGTTTAGTGGGATAGAAAGCGCAACAACGAGTATTTTAGCCGATAGTCGATATGAACTGGAGGCCGTCACTGGGAAAAGCTCAGAGGTTCAGCGCTGGGTTATATTAGCGTTGGCTGCGGATGCTGCAAAATATGGGCAAGGGCATCAGTTATTCGCCAGTACATCCGCAGATACTATTCAATCTGGCATAATAGCTGCTAAATATCCAGGATGTTGGCCTGCTCTTGATAAGCTGGATTTCGATGATTATTGGAGAATTATAAAATTGTGCACAATTATTTTATGGTGTATCGGATTTGTAAGTCTCGTACCACTGGAACTGTTCGAAAATCACCCCTGGTATGTGTTTACTCCTTTAGTTATTGGTATTCCGGTTATTTATACGGCGGTTATGATTTTTTCTTTTATATTGAGTCATAATATAGAGCAGGAAATGGATATTTATTACTCTCAGTTTTTATGAGGTAAGCGCCCTGACGGGCGCTCTTGCTTCGTTTACTCTCTTGCGGAGGAGGGTATCAGTCAATTCAGGGCTTATTTCACCGTCCAACCCTTATAGCTGCCGACGTTGTTCTTATCGATCATCGTCACCGGGATCAGCACGGGCTCTTTCGGCGCGGGTTTACCCTGCAATATGTCATAGCCGATTTCGACCGCTTTGGCTGCCATCACCTGCGGATCTTGTGCCGGGGTCGCCACAAATAATGAGTTTTCCCGCTTCAGCGCCTCTTCGCCGTCCGGCGATCCGTCGACGCCGACAATAAAGAATTCACTACGCTGCGCCTGTTTTGCAGCCAGATCGGCCCCGATCGCTGTCGGATCGTTAATGGCGAACACGCCGTCGATCTTCGGATTGGCCGCCAGCAGAGCTGTCATGATCTCCAGCCCGCCTTCACGGCTGCCCTTCGCGTTCTGATTATGCGACAGCACCTTGATGTCCGGGTGGCGTTTGAACTCGGTCTGGCAGCCTTCTACGCGGTTCTGCACGGCGGAAACCGGCGGCCCGTTGATGATAACGACGTTGCCTTTCCCTTTCAGGCGGTCGGTGATGTATTTACAGGCCATTTCGCCGGCCTGGGTGTTGTCGGAGGTGATGGTGGCGTCAGCGCCTTCCGCTGCCACGTCAACGGCGACGACCACAATCCCCGCGTCTTTCGCCCGTTTTACCGCCGGGCCGATGCCTTTGGAATCTGCCGCGTTAAGAATGATCATGTCGACTTTAGCGGCAATAAAGTTGTCTATCTGCGACACCTGTTGACCGAGATCGTAGCCGCTGGACACCAGCGTCACTTTGACGTTATCCCCCGCCAGCTTGCGCGCTTCCAGCTCTGCACCTTTGGTTATCTGCACGAAGAACGGGTTGGCAAGATCGCCAACCGTTACGCCGATGGATTTCAGTTCTTTTGCCTGCACATACGGCGTCGCGGCAAGCAGTGCGCCAGCACAGAGCGCGGTAACTAATGGCTTCAAACGCATACTCGTTTCCTCACGTAGGGTATTGTTGTTATACGCCTGATGGCGCTGCGCTTATCAGGCCTACGAATATGTAGGCCAGTAAGCTTGTCTATGCACTTTGATGGTGTCGGGTACGGTATTTGTCGATTAGCACCGCTATGATGATCACCGCCCCTTTGATCACCAGTTGCCAGAAATAAGACACGCCCATTAGCGTCATGCCGTTATTGAGCGTAGCGATAATCAACGCCCCCACCAGCGTGCCGGTGATGGTGCCGATCCCGCCGACAAAACTGGTGCCTCCGAGGATCACCGCGGCGATGGCGTCCAGCTCATAGCCCATGCCCAAGTTGCCGTTGGCACTGTACAGTCGCGAGGCGCTCATCACCCCGCCGAGGCCGGAAAGCAGCCCGCTCATGCCGTAGACGAACAGCAGCACCAGCCACACTTTGATACCGGTTAACCGCGCGGCCTGCATGTTGCCGCCCACCGCGTAAATATGAACGCCCAACGTGGTGCGACGCAGAATGAACCAGCACACCGCAATGACCGCCAACGCAATCACCACCAGCCACGGGATCGGCCCGAGGTAGTTGTTACCGATCCACTCGAAGCTGATATTGGAGTTGATAACCGTGGTGCCGTCCGCCAGCAGGTAAGCCGCGCCGCGCAGCGCGGTATAGGTGCCAAGGGTGACGATAAACGGTGGCAGTCCGGCAAAGGCGACCAGTGCGCCGTTAAACAGCCCCAGTGCCAGGCCAAGCATCAATGCCGCCGGAATCGACAACATTGCCAGCTCCGGGATCAGCGACACGACCATCGCCGCCACCGCAGTGGTGCCGAGAATGGAACCGACGGAAAGGTCGATCCCACCGGTGAGAATGATGAAGGTCATCCCCGCTGCCAGCACGATGTTGATCGACGCCTGACGGGTGATGTTGAGCAGGTTACTTTCGGTAAAAAAGTTGGGTGCGATAAAACCAAATACCGCCACAATCAGGATTAAAATGGGCAAGATACCGACCGTTTGCATCAGATCGCCCATCAACATTTTTTTCGCGGAAGCGGATTTGGCCACTGGCTGGGAAGGGGTTGGATTATTCATGGGACACCGCCTGATGATGGGAGTCGTTCACGCCGGTTGCCAGCGTCATAATATTTTCCTGAGTAATGCTTTGTCCGTTCAGCTCACCGGCAATACTGCCTTCGCGCATCACGTACACCCGGTCACTCATGCCGACCACTTCCGGCAGTTCGCTGGAGATCATTAAGATCGCCACACCTTTGCGCGCCATCTCGTTCATGATCCGGTAGATCTCGCTTTTGGCACCGACGTCCACGCCGCGCGTGGGTTCGTCGAGGATCAAAATGCGTGGGCCAATCGCGACCCAGCGAGAGATAAGTAATTTTTGCTGATTGCCGCCGGACAGTCCGCCCGCGCGGACCTGCGCGTGGGGTACGCGGATGTTGAGCAACTGAATGGCGTCATCGGAGATGGTCTGCGCTTTTTTGCGGTTCAGCATGCCCCAGTTGGCGTCACGCTCCAGCGTGGCCATGGTGATGTTTTCAGCCGCCGCCAGCTCTAAAAACAGCCCCTGTTCTTTGCGGTTCTCGGTCAGAAAGCCGATACCGTGATCGATGGCCTCACGCGGGGAGTGGATCACCACCGGCTCGCCGTCGACTTCAATCATGCCGCTGATGGCTTTGCGCACGCCAAAAATCAGCTGTGCCAACTCGGAGCGACCGGCGCCGACCAGCCCGGCCAGGCCGACAATCTCCCCGGAACGCACCAGTAAACTGCACGGCTGGACTTTGTTGCCATCGGTCAGGTGATGCACGTTCAGGCGCGCCTTGCCTAAAGGGATATCGCGTTCTTTGTTGAACAGATCGCTTAACGGGCGGCCGACCATCATGCGCACCAGTTCAGAGGCGTTAAGCTTGTCGCGGGTCAGGCTGCCGACGTACTGCCCGTCGCGCAACACGCTGACGCGATCCGAAAGTTCATATACTTCCGCCATGCGGTGGCTGATGTAGATAATTGCCATCCCTTCATCACGCAGGCGCATGATCAGCTCAAACAGGCGGTGGGTTTCACGTGAAGAGAGGGCGGCGGTGGGTTCATCCATGACCAGGATGCGGCTGTTACGGTGCAGGGCGCGGGCGATTTCGACCTGCTGCTGCTCGGCGATGGTCAGCGTCATGACCCGATCGCTGGCCTTAAACTGTGCCCCGAGCCGGTCGATGACCTTTTGCGCCTGCATCACCATCTCTTTGCGCTGTACCAGACCACCGCGCGACAGTTCGCTGCCAAGAAAGATATTTTCCGCTACCGTCAGATTTGGCGCGAGCTGCATCTCCTGATAAATCAGCGTGATGCCAGCGCTTAGCGCATCCTTGGGTCCGCGAATATGAAAGGGCTGACCGTCAATTAAGATCTCACCGCTGGTGGCGGTATAGGCCCCGGCGAGGATCTTCATCAGGGTACTTTTCCCGGCGCCGTTTTCACCCATCAGGGCGTGGATTTCGCCGGACCACACCGTTAAATCGACCCCTTTCAGCGCGTAAAATTTGCCGAATGCTTTGGCAATGTTGCGCATCTCCAGAACCGGTGTCTTGCTCATAACGGATCTCCTGCGGGGTGGCCGATATCAGCAGTCCATCACAGGAATGTAAATGCAAAATGTCAGAAGCCGTTCATATTTGTCATATTGCGATTTTTCTTCATGGAGCGTGATATGCCGCAACCCGGACGTCACTTTTTCGCCAGTGCGCGCGGGCGATTGCTGTTCTTCAATCTGCTGGTGGTGGCGGTCACGCTGATGGTCAGCGGGGTGGCGGTGCTGGGCTTTCAGCACGCCAGCCAGATCCAGGAACAGGTGCAACAGCAAACCGTTGATGACATGACCGGCAGCATGAATCTGGCGCGCGACACGGCGAACGTCGCGACGGCGGCGGTGCGGCTCTCACAGGTCGTGGGGGCGCTGGAATACAAAGGTGAAGCGGAACGGCTACAGGAGACCCAGCGCGCGCTCAAGCATTCGCTGGAACAGCTGGCCAGCGCCCCGCTGGCGCAGCAGGAACCGGGGCTGGTCGAGCGCATTATCCAGCGCAGTAACGAACTGCAAAGCAGTGTGGAAGGCATGCTGCAGCGCGGTCAGTTGCGGCATCTGGAACGTAATGCTCTGCTCAGTTCGCTGTACCAGAATCAAAGTTATTTACGCCATCTGCAAAAACTCACCGGCGCGCAGGATGACGCGCTGCTGAGGCAGATGGACCGCCTGATCGTTGCCGCTATTGAAACGCCGACGCCGCGTTCGGTAATTAAACAGTTGGGCGGCGTGATGCCCGCGCTTGTTCTGCAAAACCCCAGCCAGTTGGTGAGTCGTATTCTTAGCGACTTCAACCTCGAACTGCATAAGCTGGAGCCGCTTTCGTCCGCGCTGGAGCAGAGTGACCTGGCGATCAGCTGGTATATGTTCCATATCAAAGCGCTGGTGGCGATCCTCAACAGCGATATCAACCAGTATGTCTCGCAGGTGGCGAGTATCTCCGAGCAGCGGGTGGCGCAAAGCCATCAGGAACTGCAGTCCGGCGTGCTGTTTATCATGATTTTTGCGCTGTTGGCGGTGGTGATCACCGGCTTTGCCGGCTGGTATATCTACCGCAACTTAGGCTCGAACCTGACGGCTATCTCGCGGGCGATGACCCGGCTGGCGCATGGCGAATCGGACGTCAGCGTGCCGGCCCTGCAGCGGCGCGATGAGCTGGGAGAGCTGGCGCGCGCCTTTAGCGTGTTTGCCCGCAATACGGCGTCGCTTGAACACACCACTCGGCTGCTGAAAGAAAAAACAACGCAGATGGAAATCGACCGCACCGAGCGTCAGGGGCTGGAAGAAGCGTTACTGCACAGCCAAAAGCTGAAGGCGGTGGGGCAGTTAACGGGTGGATTAGCGCATGATTTCAATAACCTGCTGGCAGTGATTATTGGCAGTCTGGATTTGGTCAGTCCGGACTCGCCCGATGCGCCGCGCATCAACCGGGCGCTAAAAGCCGCCGAGCGCGGGGCGCTGCTGACCCAGCGACTGCTGGCTTTTTCGCGCAAGCAATCGCTGCACCCACATGCGGTGGAGCTGAAAACGTTGCTGGAGAACCTGGGGGAGCTGATGCGCCATTCGCTACCGGCGACGATGACGCTGGAGATTGAAGCGCAGTCACCCGCCTGGCCGGCGTGGATCGACGTCAGCCAGCTGGAAAACGCCATTATTAATCTGGTGATGAACGCCCGTGATGCGATGGACGGGCAGGCGGGTACGATTAAAATTCGCAGCTGGAATCAGCGGGTCACGCGCAGCGACGGACGTAAGCAGGACATGGTGATGCTGGAGGTGGCCGATCAGGGCTGTGGGATGTCGCAGGAGATCAAAGCGCAGGTCTTTGAACCGTTCTTCACCACCAAACAGACCGGCAGCGGCAGCGGGCTGGGCCTGTCGATGGTGTACGGTTTTGTGCGTCAGTCTGGTGGTCGGGTGGAAATTGAGAGCGCGCCGGGGCAAGGGACCACGGTCCGGTTACAGCTTCCGCGCGCCATTGTGCCGGTGCAGCCTCAGGACATCCCTGTGGTGGAACATGCGGCGAACAGCGGTGAGAAACTGGTGTTGGTGCTCGAAGATGAGGCCGATGTGCGCCAGACGTTGTGTGAGCAGCTCCACCTGCTGGGTTATCTGACGCTGGAGGCCGCCAACGGCGAGCAGGCGATGCACTTGCTTGCCGCATCTTCAGAGATCGACATTCTGATCAGCGACCTCATGCTGCCCGGTGGATTAAGCGGCGTGGATGTGGTTAACCATGCGCTAAAGCATTACCCGCAGTTGAGTATCCTTCTGATCAGCGGTCAGGATTTACGTCCGGCACACAACCCGGCCCTGCCGGAGGTGGCGCTACTGCGAAAACCGTTTACCCGCGGGGAGCTGGCGCAGGCGCTGCGTCATCCGCGCAATTGAGATTCCTCCGCTACTCGTGAGCAAGCGCTTTGATTACCGTGGGGCGAGTTTCTTTTTGAGGCTGGTTTATGACACGCTCCCCGACGATCTTTTTTTTCAGTTTGCTGATGCTGACCACCGTGTCGGCGCAGGCGGATATTATTGATGACGCCATCGGCAATATTCAACGCGCCGTCAGCGACGCCTATAAGCCTGATAATAATCGGGATTACGATGACTCGCGCGACGAAAGCTGGCAACGCCAGGTAAGCGACGATCGCCGCAGGCAATATGACGATCGTCGTCGCCAGTTTGAAGACCGCCGTCGGCAGCTGGATGACCGCCAGCGTCGGCTCGATCAGGAACGGCGTCAGCTGGAAGATGAAGAACGTAGAATGGAAGACGATTACGATCGTTAACGTAGTCTTTCGCTGGCAAGATTATAAACTTCACTACGCTCGCGTTTACCGACAGCAACGACAGCGATGACCAGGGTGTCGTCAATAACTTGATAAACAAGACGGAACCTTGAAGTGCGTAGTTGGATTTTATAGCAATCTTTTATTCCCCTGAGCTTCGCGGAGGGGACATGCGGATTTTCACCGCATTTCTTGAGTTCTTTGGCAAGCTGCTGCTGAATGGTTTTATCCAGTTTTTGCCATTCTTTCAGCGCATCTTCCCTGAATTTTACCGTATAACTCATAAATAGCTGTCCAGATCAACATCCACCAGTGGCTGTTGGCTCCGTTCATGGACTAATTTAACCAGTTGCTGATCGTCCAGCGCATCAAGCATTTTTTCGTAAAGCTCAGCGGGAACACAATAAAAGGCGGGCTGGTTACGGTTCAGGATTGCGACCGGAAACCCATCCCCTGCGCTAACAGTCGCCATCGGGTTCTTTTTTAGCTCACTCACGCTGGCGGTGGTGTCGCTTAAAATGATATGTGGCATAATCGCTCCTTAAGACCATTTAACTGGTCTTAATATAGGATGGGAAAGACCTGTTAACAAGTCTTATTATGAAGTGTCAGCGCTTAATCCAGCACAATCTCCATGCCGTCATACCCGGCTTCGATACCTGTCGGTAGCGGATTATGCATTAGCCACTCGTCGAACTGATGGCTGATGTGGGTCAGAATCACCCGTGGGCAGCGGATAACGTCATTGAGCGCAATCACGGTATTTACATCGCAGTGGTTGCGCGGTGGTTGCGTGCGCGGGGCATGGCTACAGTCGATGATCATCGCCTGCGGCTGATTGTTGCCCAGAAACGTCAGCGTTTTGTCGGGCAGCCCGGCGGTATCAGAGAGCCACGCCACGCGGCTGTACGCGGTTTCCAGCAGATAGCCAAACGTCAGCTTTGAGTGGTTGAGCGGCAGCGGTGTCACCTGTAACCCCTGCAAATCAAACACCACAAACGGTTCGACGGTGTGGCTAAAGTCGAGAATGCCGGGATGCTTAAACAGATCGTCGCAGCCCTGTTCATCCGGCGGCCCATATACCGGGATCGTTTTCCCCACGCCCCAGCGCAGCGGAAACAGTCCCTGCACATGATCCATATGGTAGTGGGTGAGCAGAAACTGGCGGAAGCTGCCGGCGGGCCAGTCGTCCATCAGATGCGGGATCCCCGCGTCGAGCAGCGTCACGGCATGGTTGAATTTGACCACGCCGCTGCAGGGGCGGCGGCGATATTGCGACTGTAAACGCGCCCGCTGGCAGGCGCGGCAGTCGCAGCCAAAAACCGGCACCAGCTGCGCGCCGCCGGTGCCGCTTAAAGTGATCGTTAAGCTCATTGTTGCTCCCCAGATCATGTATAGCCGGATGGCGACGCAGGCGTCTTATCCGGCCTACGGGTCCGTGCGCTCTCAGGCATAAGAATGCTTACGTCCCATCAGTGTGAGCAATGTATTCACTGACTGTAGCAGACTACCGTCATTGTTTAGCGTATGGCAGTCCTCTGGCGCATAGCGGGCTGCACGTTCAAGACGGGCGACAATCTCCGTTTCATTTTCTCGCCCGCGCGCCAGTAAGCGCTGGCGCAACACGTCTTGTGATACCTGCAAACAGACCGGCAGCAGCGCCGCGCCGTAGCGTGATTTTGCCTGTGGCAGATGGGCGCGGGAGCCGTTTACCACCACATCAAACCCGGCGTGTAGCCAGAGGTCAATCTCCACGCCGACGCCGTAGTACAAGCCGTTGGCATGCCAGCTCAGCGCCAGCAGGTTCTGTCCGGCGCGGGTAAAAAACTCCTGTTCGCTCAGCGCAATATGGTTTTCATTCCCGGCGTTGGCGGCCCGGGTAATGTAACGATGCGCCACCAGCAGTTGCGCCTGTTCCTGCTGGCGGAGTTCGGCCAGCAGGCTGTCCTTACCGGAGCCGGACGGCCCCATCAGCCAGATCAGTTTTCCCATAGTCAGAACACCCTTTTTCCCTGCCGCCAGACGTGGTCGATATGCACGTGATCGCCTTTGCGGTGCGCCAGCACCAGATCCGCGCGTTTACCTTCAGCGATAACACCGCGATCGTCGAGATTCAGCGCCCGCGCCGGATTACGGGTCACCAGATGAATCGCCTGCGCCAGCGTGAAACGGTTGGCATCGTCGTCCGCTACACGAAACGCTGCGTCGAGCAGGCTGGCGGGGTAGTAATCAGAGGAGAGAATATCCAACAGCCCCAGTTCAGCCAGCTTATGCGCCGCGACGTTGCCGGAGTGCGAGCCGCCGCGCACGATATTGGGTGCGCCCATCAGCACATTCATGCCGTGCTGGCGTGAAGCCTCTGCGGCTGCAAAGGTGGTGGGAAACTCGGCGATCACGCTGCCAAGTTGATGTGATTCGAGAACATGGTCATGGGTAGCGTCGTCGTGGCTTGCCAGCGCAATATGGCGTTCGCGACACATCTGCGCGATGGTGGTCCGGTTGGGCTGCGACCAGCGTGCGGCGAGGGCCAACTGTTCTTCTTCGTAGCGGGCCATCTGCTCATCGGTAAGTGAATACTTGCCCTGATAATATTCCCGGTATTTTTCGCGGTTGGCGAACTGGCGCTGGCCCGGCGAGTGATCCATCAGTGAAACCAGCGTCACCGGTTCGCGCCCGACCAGTTTTTCAAACAGCGGCAGGGTGGTGTGATGCGGCAGTTCGCAACGCAGATGCAGACGATGCTCGGCGCGGTTGACCCCGCGCTTCTGCGTTTCTTCCACCGCATTGATCATCTTTTCCAGATTTTCCAGGCGATCGCCGCCGTCGCGAACATCGCCAATCGCTACTGCATCCAGCACGGTGGTGATGCCGCTGGCGACCATCAGCGCGTCATGGCTGCTCATCGCCGAATGCGCGGGCCAATCCACCTTCGGGCGCGGGGTGAAGAATTTGTCGAGATTATCGGTGTGCAGTTCGATAAGCCCCGGCAGCAGCCAGCCACCTTCACCGTCCAGCGCTTCGGGCAGACGGCTCTGGCTTTCGGTAAAGGCGCGAATCACGCCGCCCTCCATTTCCAGCGATCCCTGTACCACTTCGTCTTCCAGCACCAGCTTTACGTTATTGATAATCATGCTGTGGTTCCCATCAGGTGCAAACGGTCCGCCACGCGGTCGCGAACGGTTTGATCGTGAAAAATACCGACAATTGCCGCGCCGCGCGCTTTGGCTTCTTCTATCAGTGCCACTACGGCGGCGCTGTTTTTGGCATCCAGCGACGCGGTGGGCTCATCGAGCAGTAAAATTGGGTAATCGACGATAAACCCGCGCGCAATGTTGACGCGCTGCTGCTCACCGCCGGAAAAGGTCGATGGGGCGAGATGCCACAGCGTTTCCGGGACGTTCAGACGTTCCAGCAGGCGCGCCGCTTTGGCCGCACACACGTCGCGGGAGACGCCCAGATCCAGCAGCGGTTGCATCACCACGTCCAGCGCCGAGACCCTGGGGATCACGCGCAGGAACTGGCTGACCCAGCCGATGGTGGAACGGCGCACTTCCAGCACTTTCCGCGCCGGAGCCTGCACCAGATCCACCCACTCGTCGCCGTGCTGAATATGAATATGGCCGGTGTCCGGCAGATAGTTGGCGTACAGCGAACGCAGCAGCGTTGATTTCCCACTGCCCGAGTGACCGTGCAGCACCACGCACTCACCGCTTTTTACGTCCAGAGTGGCGTTGTGCAACACCGGCAGGCGTACGCCGTTTTGCTGGTGCAGTACAAAGGTTTTACTGACATTTTCTACGCGGATCATTTGAGCCTCATGGTTCTTATTGCCGGATAAGGCGCAGCCGCCATCCGGCACAACAAAAAATCAGTTCTGCAACACCGACGACACCAGCAGTTGGGTGTACGGATGATGCGGATCGTCGAGCACGCGGTCGGTTAATCCACTTTCCACCACCTGACCCTGTTTCATCACCAGTAAACGGTCTGCCAGCAGGCGCGCCACGCCCAAATCATGGGTGACAATCACCACGGCCAGATCCAGTTCCACCACCAGGCCGCGCAGCAGATCCAGCAGTTTGGCCTGTACCGAGACGTCCAGCCCACCGGTGGGTTCATCCATAAATACCAGCCTGGGATGGGTGACGAGGTTGCGGGCAATCTGTAAACGTTGCTGCATGCCGCCGGAGAAGGTGGTGGGCAGATCGTCGATGCGCGAGGCGGGAATTTCGACGTCGGTCAGCCAGCGCTGCGCGGTAGCGCGAATGTCGCCATAGTGGCGTGCGCCGGTGGCCATCAGGCGTTCGCCGATATTACCGCCCGCCGAAACCTGACGGCGCAGGCCGTCCATCGGGTGCTGATGTACCACGCCCCATTCGGTGCGCAGCAGGCGGCGACGGTCGGCTTCGCTCATGCCGTACAGCGAACGGTTCTGATACACAATTTCGCCAGACTGCGGCGTCAGGCGCGAGGAAATCGACTTCAGCAGGGTTGTTTTGCCGGAACCGGACTCGCCCACAATGCCCAGCACTTCGCCAGGCCACAGGTCAAAAGAGACATCGCTGAAGCCTTTGCCCGGCGCGTAGAGATGGGTCAGGTTATTGACGGAAAGCAGCGGTTGCGTCATTGGCTAAGGGCCTCGCTCTGTTGGCGGCAGTAGTCGGTGTCGGAGCAGACAAACATCCGTTTGCCGCTGTCGTCGAGCACCACTTCGTCGAGATAGCTGTGGGTGGAACCGCAGATGGCGCAGGGTTCATCCCAGCTCTGCACGGTAAACGGGTGATCGTCGAAATCGAGGCTCTCGACTCGGGTATACGGCGGTACGGCGTAGATGCGTTTTTCACGCCCGGCCCCGAACAGCTGCAGCGCGGGCATCCTGTCCATTTTCGGGTTGTCGAATTTTGGGATGGGGGACGGATCCATCACGTAGCGCCCGTTGACCTTGACCGGATAGGCGTAGGTGGTGGCGATATGGCCGAAGCGGGCGATATCCTCATACAGCTTCACCTGCATCACGCCGTACTCTTCCAGCGCGTGCATAGTGCGGGTTTCCGTCTCGCGTGGCTCGATAAAGCGCAGCGGTTCGGGGATCGGCACCTGGAAAATAATAATCTGATCTTCCGTGAGCGGCGTTTCCGGGATGCGGTGACGGGTCTGAATAAGCGTCGCGTCGCAGGTCGCGTCGGTGGTGTTTACCCCGGTTACGTGCCTGAAGAAGTTGCGAATGGACACCGCGTTGGTGGTGTCATCCGCGCCCTGGTCGATGACCTTCAGCACGTCAGCTTCACCTATCACGCTGGCGGTAAGCTGAATACCGCCGGTGCCCCAGCCGTAGGGCATGGGCATTTCACGCCCGCCGAACGGTACCTGATACCCCGGAATGGCGACCGCTTTCAGCAGTGCCCGGCGGATCATGCGTTTCGTTTGTTCATCGAGATAAGCAAAATTGTAGCCGGAAAGATTAGCGGTCACGGACGGCCTCCTGTTGCAGGCGTTTGAGCAGTTCCAGCTCGGCCTGGAAATCGACGTAGTGGGGGAGTTTGAGGTGGGAAACAAAACCCGCCGCCTCGACGTTATCCGCATGCGCCAGCACGAACTCTTCGTCCTGCGCCGGTCCCGTGACCGTTTCATCGTAGTCGGGTGCCTGTAGGGCGCGGTCTACCAGCGCCATTGCCATCGCTTTGCGTTCGCTCATGCCGAACACCAGCCCGTAGCCGCGGGTAAAATGGGGAGAGTCATTTTCTGGCGCGACAAAGCCGTTCACCATTTCGCATTCGGTCATCAGCAGTTCGCCGACGTTTACCGCAAATCCCAGCTCTTCCGCTACTATTTCCAGCGCCACATAGCCGCTGCGGATCTCGGCGGCAAACGGGTGATTGCGCCCGTAGCCGCGCTGGGTGGAGTAAGCCAGCGCCAGCAGATACCCTTCGTCGCCGCGCATTAGCTGTTGCAGGCGCGAGGCGCGCGAGCAGGGGTAAACCGGCGGCGTGCGGGTGATGTCATCGGGCTGAGCGCCGTCGTCCTCTTCGTGCTTCGCCAGCCCCTGATTTGCCAGCAGGGAGAAGACGTGCGGGGCGGCATCCTGTTCACTCTCCGCGGCGCGCAGCGGCGGCGTCTCGCCGTTGGCCAGCAGAGTGAAATCAAGCAGGCGGTGGGTATAGTCGTAAGTTGAACCCAGCAACTGCCCGCCGGGAATATCCTTGTAGACGGCGGAAATACGCCGTTCCAGGCGCATCTCTGCGCTGTTGACCGGCTCGCTCACCGCCAGTTTTGCCAGCGTCGTGCGGTAAGCGCGTAGCAAAAAGATGGCTTCAATGTTGTCGCCGCTGGCCTGCTTGAGCGCCAGTGCCGCCAGTTCACGGTCGGCGATACCGCCTTCAGTCATGACCCGGTCAACGGCGAGGTTCATCTGCTGTTCGATTTGCGCCACGCTCAGTTCGGCAATGTGCGCATCGCCTCGGCGTCGGTTATCCTGCAGTGCGTGGGCGTTGGCTATTGCCTTCTCGCCCCCTTTGACGGCAACGTACATCAGCACACCTCCACGTGGGTGGTTCGCGGAATAGCCAGCAGCCGTTCGCCGCAGGTGAGGATCAGATCAATCCCCAGCGGGAACGGATGCGGGCGCTCGGTCAGTTCATGAATCAGGCATTCCGGTAACTGCGGGGCGATCATCCGTTCTTCGGCGATACCGGCCCCGGTCAGGCGCAGCATGCGTCCACCGCTTAAGCCCGCGATCTGCACAATCAGGGTCGCGCTGGTCTCTGGTGCTACGGCGGAACCGGAAGAGAGGGCGTTGAGCTGTTCGCTGCTAATGCGATTGTCGGCGATGGCAAAGGCTGCCTGCTGCGGTTGTTCTACCAGTGGGGCATTGGTGTGAAAACGCAGGTTCTGTCGGGCAATGTCGTTATCCATGGCTGGAGCCAGCCACACCGGGGTGTCACCGTCGACCAGGGTCAGCAGCACGCTGGTGGTTGCCAGACCCAGCGGCTGCCAGCCGTGTTTCAGCTGATGCAGGGCGACAATCACCCCCGGTTCGCTCATGGCTTTTAGCAGGCGACGAAAGCACTGCTGCGCATCCTGGACGGGTAAATTAAAGGCGCTCTGTAGTGCCGTAGATCGTGTCATGCGTTATCTCCGCGTACCAGTGTGAAGAAGTCGACCCGGCTGGCGTTGACTTCGGCACGGCGAGCGTTAATTAGCGCATCGCGTTCCGCTTCCAGCGGGGTAATTAAGGTTTCCATTACGCTCTGGAAATACGTCTGTTCCTGCAGCAGTGCGTCAATCACGGCGCACTGCTCGGCGTGGGGTTTGTTGCGTCCCAGCAGGTAGCTATAACCCAGCGTGCCGCTCTTCAGGCGTACGACGGCGCGCGTTATCGTGGTATCACCGGCAAAAAAACGGTTGCCGGTGCCGCCCATGCGGGCCTGGATCTGCATCAGCCCGCTTTCCGGTGCGCGGATAAGTTCATATTCTGGTGTCAGTTTCAGCGCGTTGACGCGCGCATTCAGGTCTTCAGCGTTGCTGTAAGCCAGCGCGCGCATCCAGCGCTGGCGGGTGGCGGTATCAAGGTGCATTCAGTGCTCCATGGTGAATTCGATCATGTCGGCGCGGGTCAGGCTGACGGAGTATTCCGTCGCGTGTTCTTCGCCTTCACGGTGGTTCAGGGTGCGCACGCACAGCAGCGGCGCCATGTTGGGGATTTCCAGTACCTTGCTCTCTTTGGCCTGCGCGCGGCGGGCGCTGATGCGTGTTTGCGTGCGCAGTAACATCAGACCCAACTGCTCGCGCAGGTAGTCGTGCAGTGAGCCGTGGTTAAAGCCCTGCAACAGCGGCCAGAGGGTGAGGTCGGAAAAATAGTGGTCGATAAGACAGAGCGCGATGCCGTTCACCCGGCGCAGGGTGCGCAAATGGATGACGTTGTCGCCCTCAGTGACGCTGAGCGCGTCGGCAATATGGCTCGAGGCCGGGCGCAGCACCGCCAGCAACTTCTCGCTGGTGGGATGGCTGCCCTGGTCCAGCAGGTTCTGACTGAAGCGCGCCTGGGCATTCAGTGGGTAATCGAACGGGCGCATCAGCACCAGCACGCCGACGCCCTGACGACGCTGCACCCAGCCGCGTTCGACCAACTGGTCAATGGCGCGGCGCAACGTGTGGCGGTTGACCGCGTAGCGGGCGGCAAGCTGATGCTCGGCCGGAAGGTAGTCACCGCAGCGATAATGTTGACGAAGCTCCTGCTCAAGTCTGGCGGCAATTTCCTGATAACGCGTCGGATAACTGGTCGGATGTGTAGACAAGTGCATAGCAATCAATGCCTCGCTGATTAGATGAAGTGCTTACGCAAACGCTGAGAGAGGAAATCCAGCAGGCTGACGGTGACGATGATTAACACCATCAGGGCGCAGGTTTGCTGGAACTGAAAGCCGCGAATCGCCTCCCATAACGTCACGCCGATGCCGCCTGCGCCAACCATGCCGACCACCGTGGCGGAGCGGACGTTGGACTCAAAGCGGTACAGCGAGTAGGAGATGAGCAGCGGCATGACCTGCGGTAGAACGCCGTAGAGGATCTCTTCAATTTTGTTAGCACCCGTGGCGCGAATGCCTTCGACCGGACCCGGCTCAATGGCTTCTACCGCCTCGGAAAGCAGTTTGGAGAGCACCCCGGTGGTGTGGATAAACAGCGCCATCACCCCGGCGAACGGCCCGAGACCGACCGCAACCACAAACAGCATGGCGAAGACCATTTCGTTGATGGCGCGGCAGGCGTCCATCAGGCGACGCATTGGCTGGTAAATCCACCACGGCACCAGGTTGTCGGCGCACATCAGGCCGAAAGGAATCGACAGCACCACGGCGAGGGCTGTCCCCCAGACGGCGATTTGCAGGGTGATGGCCATTTCGCTGAGATAGTCCTGCCACTGGCTGAAGTCCGGCGGGAAGAAGTCAGCGGCGAAGGTCGCCATATTGCCGGAATCCTCGATCAGCGTGAGTGGAGCCATTTCGGCCCCTTTCCATGATACGACCAGCACGGCGAGAAGAATGGCCCAGCTCAGCAGCGAGAACCAGCTACGCTTGGGCGGGGCGACGGTGATGGTTTGCATATTTGGCTCCGTTGGAACAGGTGTTTGCGTTGTAGGCCGGATAAGGTGTTTGCACCGCCATCCGGCATTTACGCGATTGCCTGATGGCGCTGCGCTTATCAGGCCTACAAATCACTGCACCGCTTTATTTACGCTGGTCATGGCACCCAGCGCGGCGGTCAGGCGGTCGAGATCATCCAGTTGTGCTTTAATCACCGAGGTTTTGCTGGTTTTCTCTTCCGCGTTCAGGCCCTTGTTGTCCTTCACGCCCTGCATCTCTTTAAACAGCGCCAGCTGGCGAATCGGTACCAGTTGCAGATCGCTGGAGGCACGGAACGGCGCCCAGCCCAGGCGTTCCAACGTGGCTTTCTCTTCCGGCGTTTTGCCATAACTCATGAAGAAGTCGTACACCTTGTCCTTGGTGGTTTCGGAGAGGTTTTTGCGCCAGACGATCGGATCGCCAGGGATCAGCGGCGATTTCCAGATCACCTTCAGTGCTTTCAATTTTTCCGGTGCGGAGGTTTTTAACTTGTCGAGGTTTTCGGTGTTGTTGGTGGCAACATCCACCTGCTTGTTGGCGACGGCCAGGGCGTTAGTTTCATGCCCGGCGTTAACGGTGCGCTTGAAGTCGCTGGCAGCAATGTTGTTTTTCGCGAAGACGTAGTAACCGGGGACGAGGTAGCCCGAGGTGGAGTTTGGATCGCCGTTGCCGAAGGTTAGATCCTTACGTTTGGCGATCAGATCGTTCAGGTTGTTGATCGGACTGTCTTTATTGACGATCAATACGCTCCAGTACCCCGGCGATCCGTCTGCTGCGACGGTCTGGGCGAAGACCTGTCCATTGGCGCGATCCACCGCTTCCATCGCCGAGAGGTTGCCGTACCAGGCGATATCGACTTTGTTAAAGCGCATGCCCTGGATGATCCCGGCGTAGTCCGGGGCGAAGAAGGCATTCACTTTTACGCCCAGCGATTTTTCCATGTCCTTCAGGAACGGTTCCCACTGTGGCTTCAGGTTTTGCTGTGATTCGGTCGAAATAATGCCAAAGTTCAGCGCTTTTTCCTGTTCTTCGGCATATGCCGGGCTTAAGAAGGTGCTGAGACTAAACATGCTGGTGAAGGCCAGTGCGGCAACTGTCTTATAACTCATTTCCATTCCTCATTGTGGGGATGTCAGGCAGCCTGTGCGTTCTGGTCGACGCGGTTCATGCTGCGGTAGAGATGGTCAAAACGATCGTTATCAAACTGCTGGCTGCTGCCGTCGTAGAAGACGTGTCCCTGGCGCAGCGCAACAATGCGTTCGCAGTAGCGCAGGGCGTAATCCACCTGATGCAGCGTGACCACGACGGTGATGCCGTCGGTCTGGTTAATGTCGCGCAGGGTGTCCATCACGATGCGTGCAGATTCCGGGTCCAGCGAGGCAATCGGCTCATCGGCGAGGATCACTTTTGCCTGTTGCATCAGGGCGCGGGCGATGGCGACGCGCTGCTGCTGTCCGCCGGAGAGCGTAGAAACGCGCTGGTAGGCAAAGTGCGCCATGCCAACGCGAGTCAGCGCCTGTAACGCCCGTTGCTTCTGCTGTGGCGTAAACCAGCTAAAACAGGTGCGCCAGAACGGCGTGCTGCCGAGGGCGCCAATCAGCACGTTCTCCAGCACGGTGAGACGGTTCACCAGATTGAACTGTTGGAAGATATAGCCCGTATGGGCACGGCTTTTGCGGATGTCACGCGCCAGTCGGCCTTCACGTTGTACCGTGCGGCCTAATAGCTCGACGTGGCTACCTGGCGATTTATCACCGGTAATCAACCCGCTTAAATGACGTAAAAGGGTGGATTTGCCGGAACCTGATGGCCCAAGCAGAGCCACCATCTCACCGGAATGGATAGTCAGATCAACCGCATTCAGCGCCTGATGATGATTGAATGATTTGGAGAGTTTCTCGACGCGAATAACCGTTTGCATGATGCGGCCTCCCTAAAAAAGTGGCCCCATCGTGGCGGATTAATGTGACATTTTCGTTAAGGGATGGTTACTCGAAGATGAAGAGTTGAGCGATATTTGATGACAGTACGGGAGGACAAGCCTCCCGTAGGATTACTCCGTGGGGGGCTGCTGTTGTTTGACGACGTTGATCATCCACGGCACACCGTACTGGTCGGTGACTTTACCGAAACCGTGCGCCCAGAATGTTTCCTGCCAGTCCATTTCGATTTGACCTGTTGCTGCCAGGTTGTCAAACCAGCGCTTCCCTTCGTTGACATCCTGCGTGTCGAGGACCAGCGTGAAGCCGGAGTAATGGGCTTTTCCCGTCGCGACGCCGTCGCTCATCATGATGTCGCTGCCCGCAACGCGCAGGTTGGCGTGGGCGATGGCGGTATCAGGGAATTTCATTCCAGAAGGGCAACCCTCTTCACTGTCCTGCGCCGACTGGGGCATTTCACCGAAGTTGATTTTGTAGAGCAGTTCTGCGCCCAGCGTCTGTTGGTAGTACGCAATGGCGTCAGCGCAGTTGCCTGCAAAAGAGATGTAGGGACTTAACGACATGATCTTTACCTCAGGTAAAAGAAGCCCGTTAAGTGTAGTTAGCGTAGGCCTGGTAAGCGAAGCGCCACCGGGCAATAAAAGCCGGATGGCGACTAACGCCTTATCCGGCCAACAAAATTAGTTCTTTTTCACAAACTCGGATTTCAGTTTCATCGGTCCGAATCCATCAATCTTGCAATCGATGTTGTGGTCGCCTTCCACCAGGCGGATGTTTTTCACTTTGGTACCGATCTTCAGCATGGAAGAGCTACCTTTGACCTTCAGATCTTTCACGACGGTTACGCTGTCGCCGTCGGCCAGCAGATTACCGTTAGCGTCTTTCACGATCAGTTCGTCGCCGTCATGCGCAGGTTCAGCATCGTTCCATTCGTGAGCGCATTCCGGGCAGATGAACATGCCGTTATCTTCGTAGGTGTATTCGGAGTTGCATTGTGGGCAGTGTGGTAATGACATGTGGATTTCCTCAAAAGTCAGCAGGGGCAAAAGCGCCCAAAAAATGGCAGATTGCCGAAAAAGGCCGCAATTATACATAAAATCCCTGCGGTTGTCGGGACTACTGACTGATTAAGCGCTGAGGCACGGCGCAGATAAAGGTCTCAATACCTGTACTTTCCACTACTTGCACGTTTGGCGGAATATTTTTTAAGGGAAATTGCTCCGCTTTGTTATTTAAGTTAAGGTGAGGCGAACCACCTGATATTCATTGATAACATGGCTCTCAGAATGGCTTAGTTATTGTAAGTGGATATCGCATCCCCCTTAATTTAGGTAGGGGAATTAAACTGGCATTTTTCAAAACTGAACTACTCTGTTTATCTTTCTTACTTATTACAGTAAGGGAGAGGCATCGGGCCAGCGGTTATAAAACAAATTTAATTTAATAATATCAATTAGTTATTTTGATTTTAATTATTTCCACACGTAATGATAAAAGCCGAAAATTCATAAATAAAAAGATTTGGCTGAATAAAAGTAAGATTATTTGCGTTAAGGAAAAATTTTCCATGTACACACAGACAATATATGAATTAAGTCAGGAAGCTGAACGCTTGCTGATGCTCTCTCTTGACCATCTCAGGCAGTTGAAAAAATTGCCGACGACGTCGTTGGATGATGTCGCGTTGAAAAAAGGTGAGCATAGCGGGCACGTACAGCCCCTGCATTTCACTGCGCGTGGCATGGATGTCCAGCAAGCAACGCTCAATAATGAGCTACGGAAGGTCACGCGTCTGGAAATGGTACTGGCCATTGTCGGCACGATGAAAGCGGGAAAGTCGACGACGATTAATGCGATTGTGGGGACGGAAGTGTTACCCAATCGTAATCGTCCGATGACGGCCCTGCCGACGCTGATCCGCCATACGCCAGGCCAGAAAGATCCGGTGTTGTATTTTTCTCATGTCGCGCCGATTGATGCCTTAATGAAAACCTTGCAGCAGCGTGTGCGCGAGTGCGATCGCCAGTCTCTTAGCCATGAGCTGGAAATTGATAAAGATATGAATACGCTGCTGCTACGTATTGAAAACGGTGTGGCGTTCGAGCGCACCTATTTAGGTGCCGAACCTATTTTCCAGTGCCTCAAGAGCCTGAACGATCTGGTGCGTCTGTCAAAAGCGCTGGAGGTTGATTTTCCTTTTTCTGCGTATGCCGCCATTGAGCATATTCCGGTGATTGAGATTGAGTTTGTGCATTTGGCCGGGCAGGAAAATTATCCGGGGCAGTTAACCCTGCTGGATACGCCGGGGCCGAATGAAGCCGGACAGCCGCACTTACAAAAGATGCTGAAGGAACAGCTGGCGCGGGCGTCTGCGGTACTGGCGGTGATGGACTATACCCAACTGAAGTCGATTTCGGATGAGGAAGTGCGCCAGGCGATCACCGCGGTGGGTAAATCGGTACCGCTGTATGCCCTGGTCAATAAATTCGATCAAAAAGACCGTAATAGCGATGATGAAGAGCAGGTGCGGGCGCTGATTTCTGGCACGTTGATGAAGGGCTGTATTACGCCTGAGCGTATTTATCCGGTGTCTTCCATGTGGGGGTATCTGGCGAACCGCGCACGTCATGAACTGATGACTCACGGGCGGCTGCCGGATCACCAGCAACAACGTTGGGTACAGGATTTTGCCGAAGCGGCGCTGGGTCGGCGTTGGCGTACCGCCGATCTGGATGATACCGAGCATATTCGGCATGCTGCCGATTTACTGTGGCAAGACTCGCTGTTTGAGCAGCCGATTCAGAATGTTATTTATGCCGCCTACGCGAATGCCTCGCTCTATGCGCTCCGCTCCGCGTCCCATAAGCTGTTGAACTATGCGCAAAGCGCACACGAATACCTTGAGTTTCGCTATCACGGATTAACGGTCGCGTGTGACAAGCTGCAGCTGAACATCGACCATATTGAAGAGGATATGCAGCAGATCCTGGTGGGTCAGGAGCAGGTCAGCGATGAGGTTAAACACGAAGTTGATCTGGCACTGGAGGCGACCACCGCGTTTCTCAATCAGCAGCAGGCTGAGATCCTGGGCAGTATCGATAGGCTGTTTGAAAAAGAAAGCGTGCTGAGGATGTCACGACACGGTATGGGGTCGGGCGTTGCGGCGGCGGAAATGGCCGGAGAAATGCTGGTGCTGCATGATGAAGGGCAAGCGAAAATTGTGTTAGATAAAATTCGTTCCGCCTGTGAAGTCGTCCTGCTGGCGGCACAGGAGAGTATCAGCCGCGATTTAGCCCTGCGCTTTGAGCAACTTGAGTCGACGTTGTCGCGGGCGTTAAATGACGCCATACGACCCATTGAGCAGCGGGTGAAAGAGGAGTTAAGCCATGCCGGATTCCGTGCCCGGATCCGCTTTCCGGCGTTTCATTCGGCGATGTTTAACTTCAATACCCGCCAGTTGTTTAACGAAGCGATTGAGCAGGATACGCCGTTGGATGAAGGCACATCCTCCGCGGGCGGAGTGCGGGATACGTTCTCACGTTGGCTGAATCAGCCGAACTGGGGATGGAATGATGATGTCGCCGCAAAAACGCGGTACCTGATAGATATCAACGCACTGCACAACAGCCTTGGGCAGTACGTTACGCTGTTTTGCCAACAAATTCGTAAAGCTTTAGTGGCGCAGGTCGATATTTCTGTTACGGCTGGCATGGCGACGTTTTTTGCCGATTTCTCGCTGTGTCTGACGCAATTGCAGGCGAGCCTGCGTGAGAGTCTGATCCTGCGTCAGCAAAATGAATCTGCTGTGAGCGCATTGAGTGAACAACTGCAGCACCGTATTACGATTGCGTCATGGATTTATGAAGACTCCCGCTTGCTACGTGATGATATCCATACCCTTTTTGCAGCTGAGCATACATGACTAACGTGTTACTGGAAGGCCCCGGGCGGGCGCTGGAGTGCGTCTACCCAAAGTTTATGGTCGATCTGGTTCAGGGAGATGAAACCAAACGTTCCGGCGGTTTTCTGCAACAGCAGCAGCGTCTGCGCGCGCGCCTGACGCAGGAAGTGTTATCCCAGACACAGCTGCAGGCGTGGGTTCTGGCGGGCGTCTCCAGCGAGAATCTGATGATGCGCCTGAAGCTGGTGGAAAAACTGGCGAGCATGATTGACCCCGGTCATCTGGCGCTGGTGCGTATTACCGAAGGATTGGCGTTCCTGCAAGAGACGGAACGTCCGCGCGGGCAATCCACGCCCGGCATTATGCAGCAGATCAATACGCTCTCCAGCTGGTTTAGCCAACGCAGTGCTTATAAAGAGAAGGCGCTGACGCAGCGTGGGCTGACCGTTCAGGCAGGTGAGCACAGCGAACAAATTTTTACCCGTTGGCGGGCGGGGGCGTATGACGGCTGGTCGCTGCCGGGGCGTTGTTTTGTCGCGCTGGAAGAGCTGCGCTGGGGCGCGTTTGGTGATGCTTGTCGGCTGGGCAATGCCGATGTGGTGGCGATGCTCAAAGATAATCTACGCACTATGGCGACCCAGTCGCTGGCGCACAGTGTGAATGCCGCACCCACCACGCGTCATTATTATCATCAATGGCTCAGTTCACCTACCGCAGGGGGATCACGCGAGCATAACGATATGCTGAGTTGGTTGGGCGACTGGTGTGATATGGAGCAGCATCCGGTGAGCGGGTCGGTGACGCAGCGTTGGCAAAATGTGGCGCTGGGGATGCCGCGACTGTGTTCGGCGAAGCGACTGGTGGATGCGATGGTTGAGGAGATTTTTGCACCGTCCCCTCGCAGAGGTTGAGAAGGGACGGTGAGTACGCGGCGGACTTAGTGGTGTAACGAGTCTGCCGGTGCGGTTGTCGATTCTGTGACGACCGGTGTTTTGTTAAAACGTTTGGCGTACAGGGCGGTGATAATCGGGACCAGAATCGCCGTGACAATCACGCTGGCGGCAACCAACGCGGTCGCGGAGGCGGCAACCGGTTCAAATGCCGGGTTAATCTGGGCGATAATGACCGGGTTTGCTACCGCAGCACCGGCTGCAGAAGACGCCGCTACGCCCGCCGTACCGTTCCCGCCACCAATCACACGGTCAGCAATAATCAGCGGGATACCGGTAATCACGATGACCGCGACACCCAGCAGGATACCCAGCAGACCGGTATCAACGATAACGCTCAGGTTAATGGTGTTCCCCAGTGCGAAACCGAAGAACGGAATCAGTACCGGCGTCGCTTTGCTGAAGAAAGTACGCAGGTCGTGATCCAGGTTACCCAACGTAAAACCAATCAGGAACGGTAATACGGCGCCAACGAAATGGTGTGGCTCAAAGGAGGCGAGACCTGCAGAACCCAGAATGACCATGGTCATCAGCGGGCCGGATTCCAGAGACATCAGGACAAATGCGCCGGACTCTTCTTTAGTACCGTACTGGTTCATCAGGCTGGCGTACAGACCGCCGTTGGTCATGTCCATTGCAGAGACAATTGCCAGGACGGAAAGACCCGCAAAGAATCCTGTTTGAATACCGGTATCAGGAATGAATGATGCGGCGATCATTGCCACTGCCCAGGCCACGGCGATTTTGGTTAATACCAGCGTACCGGACTTGCGTAATACCGTGCCGGTTGCCCGTAAATCAATAGAAGCACCAATACAAAAGAACCACACGGCCAGAATGGGAACGGTGCCGCTAATCATCCCTTTAGTAAATGAACCGAAATACGCACCGGTATCGGGAGCTAACGTATTTAACACCGCACCTAATAACAGAGGAATCAACATCATTCCGCCGGGGATGCGTTCAATCGTGGCCTTAATTTTCATAAACGTCCTCATATCTTATCGCCGATGATAAATGCGCAATAAAACAAAATATTATTTAAATTCAACAAGTTATTCGTAAGTCTTAACAAAGAAAAAAAGCTATCTCTTTGTTTTTTAAAATCTAACGCGGCATACGTTGAGCATGTCATTGCCCCCAGGGATAGTGCGTCTGGAATTAGTGTGCATTCATAAGAACGATGATTCAATCAAAATAAAACAGCGTTTTAGTTATCTTCATCACATATTTCATGCAAAAATTCCTAAAGCTTCCGATTATTAAAAAACCTGTGAATAAGTTGTAACGGGATTAGGTGTTTTTTTGCCTGGCAGGGTAATAATGACGTTCGTGATTGTTGATGCTGAAAAGCGATTTTTACTTGTAGTAAATAGGGAATTAATCGCAACCCTGGTGTGTAAAAAAGTTGACTAAGAATGACCTTATTTACGCAGGTTGACGAAATGAAATACTATGTGTGAAGTTGATCACAGATTTAAACACTGTTAGGGTAAAGAGGTCATTAACCGCCCAATCAGGCGTCAACAGGTTCGGTTGTACTGCGCATTGCCGTTCAGTGTAAGTAAACCTGCTACGCTTGTTACAGGGATTGCGCCTGTGCATTCCCCGCTCGGCGATGACCTTAGCGCATGCTGCGTTGGGAGAGTCTCGTGCGCGACAGGGCTAAGTCTATGAGGACTGGTATGCTAAAAAGGAAAAAAATAAAACCCATTACGCTTCGCGACGTCACCATTATTGATGACGGTAAACTGCGAAAAGCCATTACCGCAGCGTCGCTGGGTAATGCGATGGAATGGTTCGATTTTGGCGTTTATGGATTTGTTGCTTACGCATTAGGTAAAGTGTTCTTTCCGGGGGCTGACCCCAGCGTGCAGATGGTTGCTGCACTCGCCACCTTCTCCGTTCCCTTTCTGATTCGACCGCTTGGCGGACTGTTCTTCGGTATGCTCGGCGATAAATACGGTCGCCAGAAGATCCTCGCTATCACCATTGTCATTATGTCGATAAGCACCTTCTGTATTGGGCTTATCCCGTCGTATGCCTCGATTGGTATCTGGGCGCCAATATTGCTGTTGCTGTGTAAGATGGCGCAGGGATTCTCGGTGGGCGGGGAATACACCGGTGCTTCGATTTTCGTCGCGGAATATTCCCCGGACCGTAAGCGCGGATTTATGGGCAGCTGGCTGGACTTTGGCTCGATTGCCGGGTTTGTGCTGGGTGCGGGCGTAGTCGTGCTGATCTCGACCGTCGTCGGTGAGGAAAACTTCCTTGAGTGGGGCTGGCGTATTCCGTTCTTTATCGCGCTGCCGTTAGGACTGATTGGTTTGTATCTGCGCCACGCGCTGGAAGAAACCCCGGCGTTTCAGCAGCATGTCGATAAGCTGGAACAGGGCGATCGCCAGGGGCTGCAGGAAGGGCCGAAGGTTTCGTTTAAAGAAATCGCCACTAAACACTGGCGTAGTCTGCTGGCGTGTACCGGTCTGGTGATTGCCACCAACGTCACCTATTACATGCTGCTCACCTACATGCCGAGCTATCTGTCGCATAACCTGCATTACTCTGAAGATCATGGTGTGCTGATTATTATCGCCATTATGATTGGTATGCTGTTTGTGCAACCGATAATGGGGCTGCTGAGTGACCGTTTCGGGCGTCGACCGTTTGTGATCATGGGCAGTATTGCGCTGTTTGTGCTGGCCATCCCGGCCTTCATCCTGATTAACAGTAACGTCATCGGCCTGATTTTTGCCGGTTTACTGATGCTGGCGGTGATCCTCAACTGCTTTACCGGGGTGATGGCGTCAACGTTACCGGCAATGTTCCCGACGCACATTCGTTACAGTGCGCTGGCTGCGGCATTTAATATTTCGGTACTGATTGCTGGTCTGACACCGACGCTGGCCGCCTGGCTGGTGGAAAGTTCGCAGAACCTGATGATGCCGGCTTACTATCTGATGGTGGTTGCGGTGGTCGGTTTAATTACCGGTATAACCATGAAAGAGACCGCTAACCAGCCGCTGAAAGGGGCGACGCCTGCCGCTTCGGATATTCAGGAAGCGAAAGAAATCCTCGGCGAGCACTACGATAATATCGAGCAGAAGATTGAAGATATCGATCAGGAAATTGCGGATTTGCAGGTTAAGCGTTCACGCCTGGTCCAGCAGCATCCGCGTATTGATGAGTAATCGTGTTACTGCCTGATGGCGCGCAGCTTTCAGGCCTACGGGTAGCGTTGTACTCAGTAGGCCGGATAAGGCGTTAGCCGCCATCCGGCGCGTGGCCTTAAGGTTGGCTTAATCTCTGTCAGGCAAACTCTCCTCCATACTATCGGAGGAGAGTGTCATGAAAACCCGTATCTATGAAAGTTTAACCACCGTGTGCAGCCTGCTGATTGTGAGCAGCTTTGTGTACGTGTGGGTGAGCTCTTACTGATCTTTCTCCAGTACTACGCTGGCTCGGGTGCCGGTGGCCCCAGTACGATTTTGCAAAAAGAATTGCCCGCGATGGAGCTGGGTGATGCGGCTGACAATGCTCAGCCCCAGTCCAATACCGCCAAAACGACTGTCCATGCGCACAAATGCTTTGCTTAACTCCCCGCATTTACTTTCATCAATGCCCGGCCCTTCGTCTTCAACGACCATCCGCGCTTCCGGGCTAGTATTCAGGCTAATTCTAATATTACTGCCCTCCGGGCTGTAACGATGCGCGTTTTCGATTAAGTTACGCAGCAGCATACGCAACAGCGTAACGTCGCCACGCACCACGACATCGGTAGCGCTCTCGGGTAATAGAAGCGTTTGTTGCCGCTGATCCAGCATGGTGCTGAGTTCATCGTAGGCAGGCAGTATGACGTCCTCCAGCAGTTTGACATGCTGGTAATTCCCCGCTGAAAACGACTGACCCACGCGGGCAAGCTGCAGCAGCTGCGACACGCAGTCCATCATTTGGTCTAAGCGGGCAATAAGCGGTGAAACGTCCACGTTGTGGGTTTTTGACAGTAATTCCAGGTGCAGGCGAACGCCAGATAACGGTGTGCGCAGCTCGTGAGCGACGTCGGCAGTAAACAGACGCTCATTGTCGAGAGTGTTGGTGAGTCGCGTCACCAGCTGATTCAGTGCCGTGACGACCGCCTGTATCTCAACGGTAGAGCTGCGGATCTCTATAGGGGTCAGGTTATCGGCCGTGCGCGCTTCTAACTCTTTTTGCAGGTTGGCAAGCGGGCGGGTGATCCGTCGCACTGCCTGATAGCAAATCAGCAGCGTCAGGCTGACCATAAAGAGACCGGGGACGATCAGGCTGGCGATGGCCTCGCGGATCTCATGCATGATGTGGCGATCGTTGTTACGGTTTTCGCGTAACGCCTGTTCGAACAGCTGTATTTGTTCGGTGCTCTCATGCCACAGCCAGAAGGTGCTAATCAGCTGAAAGACCACCAGAATCAGGCCGATCGTTATCATCAAGCGATGGCGCAGGGGCAGCGGCTGTTTTAAATAACGTATCAGCTTCACTTAGCTTTCCTCAGTGGCAACCAGCATGTAGCCAAATCCCCTGACCGTGCGAATACGGGCTTTACCCACTTTATCGCGCAGGTTGTGAATGTGAACTTCCAGCGTATTGGTCGACGGTTCGTTATCCCAGCTGTAGATATCGTTATACAGGATTTCCCGGTGTACCGGGCTGCCCGCTTTGAGCATCAAGCGCGACAGCAGCGCGTACTCTTTCGGCGTTAAGATAACCTCTTGCCCGTCCATCCATACCTGGCGACGACCAATGTTCAGCGTCAGGTTACCGACAGTCAACTCGCTCTCGCCCTGATTGTTATGGCGGCGCAGCAAGGCCCGAATACGGGCATGCAGTTCTTCCAGCGCGAACGGTTTGACCAGATAGTCATCGGCACCGACGTCCAGCCCGGCAACCCGGTCTTTGAGCGTATCGCGGGCGGTGAGGATCAGTACCGGAATCGTGTATTTTTTCTGCCTGATGCGGTTGAGAAAGTGCAGGCCGTCTTCATCAGGTAAACCGAGATCCAGTACCACCAGACTATAATGCCCGGTCTCCAGACATTGCTCTGCGGCACGGGCGGTTGACACGCCGTCGCAGGCATAGCCTTCCGTTTGGGCGGCAAGGATCAGTCCCTGTAATAACAGCGTATCGTCTTCAACAATCAGAATTTTCATTCAGTTAGCCTCCCCGGCATGGGTGCAGAATATCATCTGCCGCCTGGTAATTCCTGGTCTGTACGCCCGTTAATCCCAGCAGGGTGGAGAACAGATTATCTTGTGAGAAGTCTTCTGCGCTGGCCCGTTTTTGCAAACATGTTTGCGAGATCTGGTAGCGCTGCTGGTAGTCCTCTGACAACCACAGCAGCATCGGTACATGCTTTTGTGTTTCTGGCGCGATGGAATACGGCAGGCCGTGTAAATAGACGCCGTTTTCCCCTAACGATTCACCGTGATCGGAAAGATAGACCAGGCTGGTGGTGAAATTGTCCTGATGCGCTTTCAGTATATTGATTGCTTTATCAACAATATAATCAACATACAGGATGGTATTGTCGTAGGTATTCACCAGTTGTTGCTGCGAGCAGGTTTGGATCTCATTGGTGTCGCAGGTTGGGGTGAATTTCTTGAACTGCGGCGGATAGCGGTTGTAATAGGTCGGGCCATGGCTGCCGATGGTGTGCAGCACAATCACGCCGTCGCCCTGAAGATGGTTAATGTACTCTTCCAGCCCGTGGAACAGAACGTCGTCGTAGCATTCACCGTCGATGCACTGCCCCGGCAGATTTAGCTTGGTCATATTCTGATGCGGTACGCGATCGCATGCGCCTTTACAGCCGCCGTCGTTATCATTCCACAGCACGTTGATTCCCGCCCGCTGAATGACATCAAGTACGCCTTCCTGGTGGTGCGCCAGCTCTTCATCGTAGTGTGCACGCGGCATGTCGGAGAACATGCAGGGGACGGACACCGCCGTCGCCGTCCCGCAGGACGTGGTGCGCGGGAAATAGACCACGTCATCTTTTTCCAGCCGCGGGTTGGTCTGGCGTGAATACCCCGACAGCGAGAAGTTATCCCCGCGCGAGGTTTCTCCCAGCACCACGATGGTGAGATTTTTACGCTTTTCTTTCAGCATTAACGGATTGCGGTGGGCATCTTCGCCAATACGCACCAGCGGCAAATCGGCCAGGCGCTGGTGTGAATACCAGGACGAAGTGGCGACGATGCTGTTGGACGGGCTGAGGGATTTAACCAGCTCTTTGTTGTTGCGAAACAGTGAGGCGTAATCTTTGTAGAAGAAGGTGGCGACCAGCACGATCAGCAGTACCGAGACCAGGATATTTGCCCCCCGGTACAGCACGCTACGCAATACCGGTGTCGTTGGTTTAATTTTGATCAAGCAGGCGATGATCGCCGCCAGAATACCGCTTATCCCGAGCGTGATGATCATTTGCGGCGTCAGCAAGGCGAAGGTTTCAGCGGGCGTGGTATCCATCATATTGGCGATCATCGAGCGGTCAATGATGATGCCGTAGGTCATGATGAAATATTGGGCAGAGGCACCCACCAGAATGAAAATGCAGGCCAACGGGCGGTTAAGCCACAGGAATGAAGCCAGCGTCAGCACAATGTTCATGACGCTGAAGGCCACCACCGGCATGGAGAGAAACACCAGCACGTTGCGCAGGGAGTCCAGCGGGAGGTCTTGCAGCACCTGCTTATAGAACGCGACGTTCAGAAAGGTGGCCAGATAAAAAGAGATCAGCAGCAGCCAGCTGATGTGCCCGAGAGTCGGTCTTTTAAACAGGTGCTTTAACATGAAGAGGAAATTCCATCGACTAAGTGGGGCAGATCCTCGCAAAGTAAAGTTAAGCCAACCTTAAGAACTTAAGATTGGCTTAATACCGGATGGCTGCGATGCCTTGTCCGGCCTATATGCACCCCTGCTGCTTACATTAATTATTGTTAACTGGGGCATCCAGTGGATACGGATTTTTATGGATCCGGTTGTAATTAAGGGCATACAGCGCGGTGATGATCATCAGCATCACGAATGACCACATCACTTCTTTGGCACCCGAGCCGACCACTGCCCAGATGCAGTAGATAAATGCCACGAAGGTGACCAGCAAGTACAGAGGACGTGCTTTACCAAAGTGACCATGGCCCAGCAGCAGCAGGGCGGCACAGGTATACAGGTAAGGCACCAGCGTGAAGATGACTGAGACAGAAGAGACCAGACCAAACTCTTTGGCGGCGTTCGGTGACATGCTGCTGAACTGGAAGAGAGTCATCAGGATCCCGACGATAATTAACCCGGCAACCGGCGTACCGGCTTTGTTGACGCGGGCGAAAATCGGTGGGAACAGACCGTCGTCGGCCGCCGCTTTTGCGGTTTGCCCGGCAAGCAACGTCCAGCCGCCCAGTGAGCCGAGACACCCGGCCGCTGCGCAGAAGGAGACAATCGCGCCTGCGGTGTCACCCAATGCCATGCGTGCCGCATCGCCGAATGGTGAAGCCGAAACGCGCAGCGCCGCGTTAGGGATCATGCCCATAATCGCGGTGGTAGAAAGCACGTAGCAGACGGCGGCAATCAGTACCCCGCCAATGGTGGCGATAGGAACGTTACGTTTAGGGTTTTTGACCACGCCCGCAGCCACAGAAGCACTTTCTACCCCGATGAATGACCACAGGGTGACGTTCAAGGTGCTTTGGATCGCGCCGAAGGTGTTCATGCCGCTGACGTTCCAGGCTGCCATATAGGTTTCACCGCGAAACCAGAACCAGCCGAAGACGGCAATCCCGACAATGGGCACCAGTGCCAGCACGGTAGCAATGGCCTGCACGCGGGTGATCATTTTCGGCCCGACGATATTCAGCAACACGAAGACCCACAGTACGGCGACGCAGGTCAGCGTCAACACCAGCGGATCTTTTAAGATGGGGAAAAAGTAGCTCAGGTAACCCACGCCAATGACCACCATCGCGATGTTACCGATCCAGCAGGCCAGCCAGTACAGGACGTTGGTTTGATAGCCTAAGAAGGGACCGAAGCAGCGGCGGGCATACGCGTAAGAACCACCGGGACTGGAGTCTAAGGACGACATTTTGGCGTACACCATCGACAGCGCCAGCGCGCCGATAATCGTGACCAGCCATCCGTAGATTGCAATCCCGCCAGTTGACGCCAGATTGGCGGGTAACAGGAATACACCGGAACCCATAATATTCCCCGACACCATTAAGGTGACGGGGATTAAGCCCACTTTGTGAGCATCAGCATCCGTCGACATATTTCTTAACTCCTGATAAGGATAAATGACGACGTATCATACCTCCGCAGAAGATGATTGAATTATGGCGAAAGGGGAGTATCGCCAATGCTGATATTATTATGGCTTATTGCTAAATGATTAAAAATCAGGCGGCCGTTTGTTCCCGGTGCAGGCTAACATAATGCAGTGGGGTCATCCCGTAGAACTCTTTGAATACAGAGATGAAGTATGACGTACTGTTATATCCGCACAGTTGTGACACCTGAGATATGTTTTTTCCGTCCATCAATAATTGATTGACGGCATAACGCATGCGACAGGTGGTAATTATTTGGCTGTAACTTGTATTTTCATTTTTGAGCTTTTTCTTTAACAAACTGGGGCTCAGGCACAGGCAACTGGCGACCAAACTCAAGTTCCAGTCTTTATGAATATCACTCTCAATGATGTGATAAACGCTGTCGCTAATGCGGCTGCGTAACATATGCATCAGCAGCGGGAGAAACTTTTTGCTGTCGAGAAAGCGTGATAGCACGGTGAACAGCAGTGCACGCGTCCGTTCTGCCTCCCCTTCGTTCAGCGTTTCCATCACGCAGTGCTGGGCGGCGACCCGAAACACATCCGGCGTCAGGCAGGCAGCGGTCATTACCGGGCTGGCACTGCGTTGCCAGAGGGGGATTTGTGAAAGATCTTTATTTAAAAATCGTAAGTAATCTTTAATAATGTCGCGACTGATGTGAACCACCAGGGCGTTATTGAGTGAAGAGAAGTCGATAATATTATTATCACATGCCACCAGTGCCATGTGGTTGGCTTTTAAACTGATGGCTTCTTTACCGTTAATCCTTAACCAAACATCTTTCTCCGTTAATACAACAACACAAGCTTCTTTGCTGCAAACCCTCATACCCGAACTCCTGGAATATGAATATAAAATACCGTCGCTCGCCGAAGGGTGAGTAATACCGGTTAAATGGAATTGTATGATGAATCAAAACCTGCGATAAAATAGCGTGATTCAAAGGAATTACAATATCTGTGGGGATTATTGGGGTGTACATAATAATTTACGCGAGTGGCAACGTGTTTTCGCTGCATAAAAAAAGCGCGGGGTGGCCCCGCGCAAAAGGTATGACAATGTTATTGTTTTGCAGCAATACTCAGGAATTACTCAAGCATGACATGTCTACCTTAAACATCGGACTATCTATAAAGCGACATTATGCTTTCACGCACATGACGTGATACATGCCGTCGATAATTTCCGTTCCTTCGGTTTCATGTTCAAAGCCAGGGAAGTTATGGTCCCAGGATTGCAACGAACGCAGGTAACTTATCTGTGGGCTATTGGCATCGCCAAAGTTTTCCCCGGACAGCAGCATCGGGATTCCCGGTGGGTAAGGGATAACGGAATTGGCGGCAATACGGCCCGGCAGATTTTCGATGGCTACCATCTCAACGTTGTCGCTCACGATCGCGTTATAGGCTTCGCGCGGGGTGATTTCAGCGACAGGCAGGCCGGAGTAGGCCGCATTGAGGCGTCTACCAGGGTTATTTTCTTTCAGCCAGGCGAACATGGTGTCGCCCAGATCGTGAATGCCCATGTTGGCGTAAGTGTCAGGATGTTCCTCTACCAGTTCCGGCATCACCTGTGACAGCGGGGTATTGGCATCGTAATGGTGCTTGAAGGAACACAGCGTGTTGATAAGCGTGCCCCATTTCCCGCGGGTGATCCCCATTGAGAACAGAAACATAATCTGGAAGTCGGTGGTGCGGGTCGGTACGATACCGTGACGTCCAAGCCAGGCGGTGACCAGCGCGGCCGGCACGCCATTTTCTTCCAGCTCGCCGTCGTCGCCCATTCCCGGTGCCAGAATGCTGACCTTAATCGGGTCCAGCATGCTCCAGTTATCCGGCAGGTCTTTAAAGCCGTGCCAGGATTCACCCGGGCGCATCACCCAGCAATTCTGGTCGGTGGTCAGCAGTTGGGTCGGAGCATCCGCGAAGTCGTAGGTTTCGCCGGTTTGTGGATCGGTGACCACCTCTTTGTTCCACGGTTTGAAGAACCAGTCGCCCTCGGCGGTGAATTCTTTGTATAACCGCGCCATTGCCTGGCGGAAATCAACCGCTTCGTCGATCACTTCCTGAGTGAGCGACAGGCCGCTATTACCGTCCATCATTGAGACCGCCACGTCGTTTGAGGCGCAGATGGCATACAGCGGTGAGGTGGTGGCGTGCATCATATACGCCTGGTTAAAGCGGGAGAAATTCACCGCTCCACGGCCTTCACGCACGTGGATGTAAGAGGCCTGTGACAGCGCATTCAGCAGTTTGTGGGTGGAGTGCGTGGCAAATACGGTAGGGCCGTTATGGTCGCCCGGCTCTCCACGCATGGCGTAGTGGTCGTTGTAAATCGGGTTGAAGCGCGCATAGCCGTACCAGGCTTCATCGAAGTGTATACGATCGCTGGTTTGTGCCAGCAGGTCTTGCGCTTCTTTCGCGTTGTAGCAGACGCCGTCGTAGGTACAGTTAGTGACCACGCTGTAAGATGGCTTTTGCCCGGCTTTACCTTGCGTCAGCGGGCTTTCGCTGATTTTTTTCTGCAACGTTTCCGGCTGCATTTCCTGCGGGTAGATAGGCCCGATAATGCCGTAACGGTTACGGCTTGGCACCATATACACCGGTTTTGCCCCGGTGAGGATCAGCCCCTGCTCAATCGATTTATGGCAGTTTCGATCCAGAACGACCACGTCGTTGTCGGTCATGCAGGCCTGCATGATGGTGCGGTTAGAGCCGGATGTGCCGACCACTACGGACCACGAACGGTCAGCGCCAAAGACGCGGGCGGCATATTTTTCACTCTCGCCAAATGCGCCGGTGTGGTCAAGCAGTGAGCCGAGAGAGGCGCGTTCGATACCCATATCGCTACGGAACAGATTTTCACCGTAGTAATCATGGTAGAAACGACCCGCAGGGGTTTTGGTAAATCCGACGCCGCCCTGGTGGCCCGGTGCGGCCCAGGAATATTCATGGATGTCGCCGTATTTCATCAATGCGCTGAACAGTGGCGGCAGAAGCTGCTGGCGATAACGGGTCATTGCCGCAACGGCGCGCCCGGCGATAAAGTCGGCAGTATCTTCCAGAATCCAGGCGAATTCATCGACAAGCTCCAGCAGATCGCGATCCAGCGATGCGGTAGCTTTTTCCCGATCACCCAGCAGGAAAACGGGAACATTTTGCTGGCGTTCGTGAAGCTTGCCGATCAATTGCCTGACGTTGAGGTGTTCGTCCTGTTGTTCCATTTGGTAGCTGAACATCAGGCAGTCAATGGCCTCATTGGCGGCCAGGATGGCGTAACCATCATCGAATGATGTGGACTTAATGACGGTCACATTTTGCCGACTTAGAGCGTCCGCCAGACGTTCGACCGCGTGGCCGACCCAGGTGTCCTGATGCAGAAATTCGCTTTCAACAATTAATACTTTCATCGTCTGTTTCCCGTAGTGGAGGATGTGTGACGAGGGCAAGTATTTACCTGATAAATACGGGAGTAAAGGGGGCGAAAATCAGGCGATTTTGTGTTTTTATTTTTTAAAAACAAATGGTTGATTGGTGCATTTGGCGATTTTTCCCCGTCGTTTATCGACAGGGGAATTATTTTTTTGGCTGATAGTGATATTGCCGGGGTCAGAGGGCTGAGGACTGTCGTCTTTGCTGACTCAGTTTGCGGTATTGCTGTGGTGACATGCCGACAAATTTGTTGAAGGTGTCGTAAAAGCGGCTGCTGGAGCGGAACCCGGCGGTCAGCGCCACGTCCAGAATCGTTTTATCGGTATCGCTTAGCAGCGCGCGGACGTGGTTGATCCGCATCGCGGTAATGTACTGCTTCATGGTGAGCTGCATTACGCGCTGGAAAATTCCCATCGCATAGTTGGCATTGAGCTTCACATGCTCCGCGACGTCGTTAATGGTGAGCGCCTGATCGTAGTTGTCGGCAATAAAGCTCAGCATCTGGCTGACATAAAACTGAGCGTGTCGGGAAACGCTGTTTTTGTGCGTGCGCGAGGTTTTATTGACCAGAATCGGCTGCCAGCCCGACAGGCTAAAGCGCTTAAGCATCAGACCAATTTCGTCGATCGCCAACTGGCGAATTTGTTCGTTCGGGCTGTTCACCTCTTGCTGCCAGCGCTGAACTTCAAAGGTGCTGAGCTGTTGCGTCGCCAGTGATTTAATGACCATGCCATGCGTGACGTGGTTGATCAGTTCGCGATCCAGCGGCCAGGAGAGAAACAGGTGCATCGGTAAATTGAAAATCGCCATCTGCTGGCAGGTACCCGGACGGGTGAGCTGGTGCGGCGTACAGGCCCAGAATAATGTGATATGTCCCTGTTTTATCTGCACCACTTCGTTATTGATAACATACTCAACGTCGCCATCGAACGGTACATTCACTTCCACCTGGCCGTGCCAGTGGCTGGAGTCCATGGCATGCGGCGGGCGCAGCTCGATATCCATGCGTTGATACTCTGAGTACAGCGTCAGCGGGCTGCGGGTCTGCTGTTCATCGCTACTGCACATGTGTGGATCGGGAGGGAGAAGCGGTATCGGTAACGTCGTCATGGTCACTCCATTTCCTGAATGCTCAGAATCATGCCATTTGTATACAGATAAGACTGCGAATTGGGACGCAAATTGAGTCATTAGACCTCAGCATAGTAGAGTTTTTGGGCCACATACTCTGCTTTTCGGCTAATTTAATCCCATTAACTCAGATTCTGCGTGGGCAGAAAGGTGATCTGAGTTTTTGGGAATGCTCATTACAGAAGCCGGAGGTTTTCATCGCCATCGCGTGCCATCCTGACGATGACCAACAACGTTCTGGAGAGTGATGATGTCTGCACCCAAAATTACCTTTATCGGCGCCGGTTCCACGATTTTCGTCAAAAATATTCTCGGGGATGTCTTTCACCGCGATGCACTGAAATCTGCGCATATTGCCTTAATGGATATCGATCCCACACGCCTTGAAGAATCGCATATTGTGGTGCGCAAACTGATGGATTCAGCGGGCGCATCCGGTCACATTACCTGTCATACCGATCGGAAAGCGGCGTTGCAGGATGCCGATTTTGTGGTTGTCGCCTTCCAGATTGGCGGCTATGAGCCGTGTACCGTCACTGATTTTGACGTGTGTAAACGTCATGGTCTGGAACAAACCATTGCCGATACGCTGGGGCCGGGCGGCATTATGCGCGCGCTGCGCACCATCCCGCATTTATGGCAGATTTGTGAAGACATGACCGAAGTCTGCCCGCATGCCACGATGCTTAACTACGTCAATCCGATGGCGATGAACACCTGGGCTATGTATGCACGGTATCCGCAGATTAAACAGGTTGGGCTGTGCCATTCTGTTCAGGGGACGGCGGAGGAGTTGGCGCGTGATTTGAATATCGATCCCGCCACGTTGCGCTACCGTAGCGCCGGGATCAACCATATGGCGTTTTACCTGGAGCTGGAACGAAAAACAGCAGAGGGCAGCTATGTGGATTTGTACCCGGAACTGCTGGCTGCTTATGAAGCCGGTCAGGCGCCGAAGCCTAACATTCACGGAAATAGCCGCTGCCAGAACATCGTGCGGTATGAGATGTTCAAAAAACTGGGGTACTTCGTTACTGAGTCTTCAGAACATTTTGCTGAATATACGCCGTGGTTTATTAAGCCGGGACGTGAAGACCTGATTGAGCGCTACAAGGTGCCGCTGGATGAATACCCGAAACGTTGCGTGGAACAACTGGCGAACTGGCATAAAGAGCTGGAGGAGTACAAAACGGCGGCGCGGATTGATATTAAACCGTCGCGGGAATATGCCAGCACGATCATGAATGCCATCTGGACCGGTGAGCCGAGCGTGATTTATGGCAACGTGCGTAATGACGGCCTGATCGATAACCTGCCACAGGGCTGCTGTGTGGAAGTGGCGTGTCTGGTTGATGCCAATGGCATTCAACCGACGAAGGTGGGCTCTCTTCCATCGCATCTGGCGGCAATGATGCAAACCAATATCAATGTGCAGACCCTGCTGACCGAAGCCATCCTGACGGAAAACCGCGATCGGGTGTATCACGCGGCAATGATGGACCCCCATACCGCGGCAGTATTGGGCATTGAGGAGATTTATGCGCTGGTGGACGACCTGATTGCTTCACATGGCGACTGGTTACCGGCCTGGTTACATCGATAAGCCCCTTGCGCGCTGGCAGCATGTCCGGCGCCCGACGTCTCACGTTTCCTATTACAGAAGGCGGGCGCTGGTAACAGTGACCCGATACCCTATGAGCATATCTCTGACAACAAAACTCAGTTATGGATTTGGAGCGTTTGGTAAGGATTTCGCTATTGGTATTGTGTACATGTACCTGATGTATTACTACACCGATGTGGTGGGATTATCAGTGGGACTGGTCGGGACATTGTTCCTGGCGGCAAGGATTTGGGATGCGATTAACGATCCGATCATGGGCTGGATTGTTAGCGCCACCCGCTCACGCTGGGGAAAGTTTAAACCCTGGATTCTAATCGGCACCCTGGCGAACTCGCTGGTGCTGTTCTTGCTATTTAGCGCCCATCTGTTCGAAGGGACAACGCAGGTTGTCTTTGTATGTGTCACCTACATTCTGTGGGGGATGACCTACACCATTATGGATATTCCCTTCTGGTCGCTGGTGCCGACCATTACGCTAGATAAACGCGAACGTGAGCAACTGGTGCCGTTTCCCCGCTTTTTCGCCAGCTTGTCCGGGTTTGTGACCGCCGGGGTAACGTTGCCCTTTGTCAGCTATGTTGGCGGGGCCGATCGCGGATTTGGTTTCCAGATGTTTACGCTGGTGCTGATCGCATTCTTTATCGTGTCGACATTCGTGACGCTACGTAATGTGCACGAGGTGTATTCGTCGGACAGCGATGCAACAGCTGACAGCAGTCGCCTGAGTTTGAAAGCGATCGTCGGACTTATCTATAAAAACGACCAGCTTTCCTGCTTGCTGGGCATGGCGCTGGCCTACAATATCGCGGCCAATATTATTGCGGGTTTTGCTATTTACTATTTTACCTACGTAATTGGCGATGCGGCCCTCTTCCCGTACTACATGTCCTACGCCGGTGCGGCTAATCTGCTGACGCTGATCCTTTTTCCTCGACTGGTGAAAGCGTTGTCCCGGCGGATCTTATGGGCTGGGGCATCGATAATGCCGGTACTTAGCTGCGGCGTGCTGTTGGCGATGGCATTAGCGGGTTTTCATAATACCCTGCTGATTGTGATTGCCGGGGTTTTACTGAATATTGGTTCGGCGCTTTTCTGGGTGCTGCAGGTCATTATGGTCGCGGACACCGTCGATTACGGTGAATACAAGCTCAATGTACGTTGTGAAAGCATTGCCTATTCGGTACAAACCATGGTGGTCAAAGGGGGATCAGCGTTTGCTGCTTTCTTTATCGCGCTGGTGCTCGGAATAATTGGCTATCTGCCGAACGTTGAGCAGTCTGCCGAAACCATCGTGGGTATGCAATTCATTATGATAGCGCTACCGGCCCTCTTTTTTATGGTCACGCTAATCCTCTACTTCCGTTTCTACCGACTGAACGGCGATACGCTGCGCCGGATCCAGATCCACTTGTTGGATAAGTACCGCAAGGTGCCTTCGGTGGATGAGCAACTGGATATACCGGTGGTTGCGGTAGCAACCGCCAGTGAAGCTAAGGCGTAACGTACAGGCCGGATTAGCGTCAGCGACATCCGGCAATCAGTTCACGGTGATTAACCCATAGCGGCGCAACTGCCGACAATGAACCCGCGCCAGCAGTATCACCGTGGTTAATGCGCCGAGCAGGGCGCAGAACATATCTGACTGGGTATCCCACGGATCGCCCTGCGTGCCAAGGAAATCATCTGCACCTTGACCCATCGCCAGCGCCGCCCACCATTCAATCAGTTCATAGGTGGCGCTGATCGCCAGCGCGACACAGCAGACTAAAAACGCCAACATCTTACGCCCACGGACAATATTGCCGCGTACTAAAATCTCTCTGGCCGTCAGGGCAGGTACCAGCCCCTGGAAGAAGTGGCCCAGCTTGTCATAAGGGTTGCGGCTCAGATTCAGCCACTCCTGAACATTAAAGCCAATCGGCACCTTAGCGTAGGTGTACATACCGCCCACCATCAGAATGATGGCATGCAAGAAAATCAGCGTGTAGAGCAGCGGTGTCAGCGGGTAGCGCTTAACGGTTACCAGCAGCAACGGGACGACAATAATGACCGGCGTGACTTCCATCAGCCAGGTGATTTTTTCTGTGGCGCAGAAGCCGGTGTAGGCAAGAATGAGCGCCAGCACCAGTGCGCCAGTATTCAGCATCGAAGTATTCAGTGTGCGGATCATGATGATTTAGCGAGTAGTCGAAAAGGCTACTATTTATCGGGCGTGATAAAAATTCAATACCCGTTATTGAGGGGGGAGAGTGGCCCGGGGGGATCACCGGGCTGTCCTCAACGGTTGGGTGTCCAACGATTGGGAGCAGTCCGGTGCCGGGCCAGATAGGTTACTTCGCGCAGTTAGCGCATTGCTTGCTGACAATTTGCTGGAAGAAATCGTTGCCTTTGTCATCGACCAGGATGAAGGCCGGGAAATCTTCAACTTCGATTTTCCAAATAGCTTCCATACCCAGTTCCGGATACTCCACGCATTCCAGATGCTTAATGCTCTGCTGCGCCAGTACTGCCGCCGGACCGCCGATGCTGCCTAAGTAGAAGCCGCCGTGTTTATGGCAGGCGTCGGTCACCTGCTGGCTGCGGTTCCCTTTCGCCAGCATGATCATGCTGCCGCCGTGGGATTGCAGCAGATCAACGTAGGAGTCCATACGACCCGCGGTGGTTGGGCCTAAGGAGCCTGATGGATAACCCGCTGGTGTTTTTGCCGGACCCGCGTAGTAGATCGGGTGATCTTTCACGTACTGCGGCAGACCTTCACCGGAATCAATACGCTCTTTCAGCTTCGCATGGGCAATGTCGCGACCCACAATGATGGTGCCGCTTAACGACAGGCGCGTAGATACCGGGTATTGAGAAAGCTGGGCGAGGATCTCTTTCATCGGGCGGTTCAGGTCAACCTTAACTGCTTCACCTTCACCAGCCTGACGCAGCGATTCTGGAATGTACTGGGCTGGATTATGCTCCAGTTTTTCAATCCAGATACCGTCGCGATTAATTTTGGCCTTGATGTTACGGTCGGCAGAGCAGGATACACCCATGCCTACCGGGCAAGATGCACCGTGGCGAGGCAAGCGGATCACGCGGATATCGTGTGCGAAGTATTTGCCGCCAAACTGTGCGCCGAGACCCAGTTTCTGTGCTTCTTCAAGCAGTTCTTGTTCCAGTTGAACGTCACGGAACGCCTGACCATGGGCATTACCTTCGGTCGGCAGCGCGTCGTAGTAGTGCGTGCTGGCCAGTTTCACCGTTTTGAGGGTGCTTTCTGCTGAGGTGCCGCCAATGACAAAGGCGATGTGGTAAGGCGGGCAGGCCGCCGTACCCAGCGTGCGCATCTTATCGACCAGGTAATTTTTCAGCTTACCGGGGGTCAGCAGTGCTTTGGTTTCCTGATAGAGGTACGTTTTGTTTGCTGAGCCGCCGCCTTTGGCCACACACAGGAATTTGTATTCGTCACCATCCACGCTGTACAGGTCGATTTGCGCGGGCAGGTTCGTCCCGGTATTGACCTCTTTGTACATATCCAGTGCGGCGTTTTGTGAATAGCGCAGGTTATCTTCAATGTAGGTATTAAAGACACCTTTGGAGAGCGCGGCTTCGTCCCCGCCACCGGTCCAGACGCGTTGGCCTTTTTTACCCATGATAATAGCTGTGCCGGTATCCTGACAGGTTGGCAGCACGCCTTTGGCGGCGATTTCAGAGTTTCTCAGGAATTGCAGCGCCACGTACTTATCGTTTTCGCTGGCTTCTGGATCGTGAAGAATGGAGGCGACTTGCTGCTGGTGTTCCGGGCGGAGCATGAAGGAGGCATCGTGGAAGGCTTGCTGGGCCAGGAGCGTCAGTGCTTCTGGTTCTACCTTGAGGATTGTCTCGCCTTCAAACTCGCCGACGCTGACGTGATCGGATGTCAGCAGATAGTACTCAGTTTTGTCTTCCCCCAGCGGGAAAGGCGCCTGGTAAGTGAATTCAACTTTTGACATTTGCTTCCAGCCTTTTCTTTTTTATCAGAAACGTAAATTGTTCTGCATCTTATGAGTAGCGTGCCGTACAAAAGTGGACGGCACGCGAAGTGTGATTACAGGAAACCGTACATTGCAGCGAACACCCAGCCAAATACACAGGATACGCTTACGCCGATCAAACCAGGCAGAATGAAGCTGTGGTTAATGACGAAGCGGCCAATGCGGGTGGTGCCGGAACGGTCAAACTGAATGGCCGCCAGATCGCTTGGGTAGGTCGGCAGAATGTAGTAACCGTAGCATGCCGGAGCAGAGGCAACGATGTACGCAGGATCAACGCCGATAGCCAGCGCGACCGGCACGATAGCCGCCAGCGCCGCAGCCTGGGAGTTTACAAACTTGGAGACCAACAGCAGGACAACCGCATAGGCCCACGGATATTCTTTCACCATCTCGCCCAGTACGCCCTGAATTTCAGACATATGTGCGCCGAACATGGTTTCCGCCATCCAGGCAATACCGTACACCGCTACAATCGCGATCATACCTGAACGGAAGACTTCATTTTTAGAGATAGATGCGGGGTTGGTTTTGGTCAGGATGATAATCAGTGCGCCAGTCAGCAGCATGAACATCTGGATAACCAGAACCATTGACAGCGGTTTGCCGCCAAAAGAAGGACGCAGTTCAGATACCGCACCCAGGACGGCAACGACAGCGATAGCGGCCAGGAAGATCCACATTGCCAGCCAGTTGCTCTTAGGCAGTTTTTTGTCTAACAGCGTAGCGGTGTCGCCATAGACATAGTGGTGGTTTTCAGGAACGGATATGAACTTCTGAAAATCTTCGTCTTTGTCCAGATCTTTACCACGGAACCAGCTGAAGATACCGATCGCCAGAATACCCAGCAGGGTAGAGGGGATGGTGATAGCGAGCAGGTCGAGGAATTCGAGGTGCTTGCCTTCAAACGTTACGTTACCCAGCATCGCGACCAGTGACACGACGGCCACGGAAACCGGGCTGGCAATGATACCCATCTGCGCACCGATAGAACTCGCCGCCATCGGACGTTCCGGGCGAATATTGTTCTTAATCGCAACGTCATAGATGATAGGCAGAATGGTGTACACCACGTGACCTGTACCACACAGGATAGTCAGGGTGCAGGTGACAAACGGTGCCACGATGGAAACGTATTTTGGGTTACGACGCAGCAGCTTTTCAGCAATTTGCAGCATAACATCAAGACCGCCGGAGGCCTGCAAGGTTGCGGAAGCAGCGACCACGGCAATAATGACCAGCATAACGTCTACTGGCGGTTTACCCGGCTGGAGATGGAACACGAAAACCAGAATGACCAGACCGATACCGCCTAACAAACCCAGTGCGATACCGCCCTTTCTGGCACCATAAAACAAACATATTAATATTATAAGAAGCTGTATACTAAATAACATTTTATTTACCCTCGCAAAAAACCCAGTCAATTTTTGATAAATGGATCTGTGCCACACTCTTTTATGCTGTAATAAGCATCAGAAAGCGGTCAATATTCGGTATGTCCGTATTTGTGATTAATGTTCAAATATCTTTCTAGAAAATTTTTAAACGTTATTGGAAATATTTAACTTTTTTTCTGTGACTTTGTTCTGAGGAGAGAATCCTCAGGCGATGGGAAGCAGAGCATGATATGAAGAGCATTGGCTGATGTTGTAGTGTAGGTACGTTGTCCCGGTTAACCGGAAACTTATCGTCAGCTTTACGTATTCTACTATTACGTGAACCACCGGCAGGATAGGTGAGTGTATTATTTATGTGATCACGCTCACGCCAATTCATGATGCTATGAGGTTGGCGAACGGATACTTTTATTTGCTCACAAAAATGTACGGTGTCCATAGTACGTAGCATATTCTCCATTGCTACCGATATAGATTTTTATGTCTGGTTAAAATCAGACTAATCCTTTAGGGGTAAAAATACACATTCTGCGAGTTAGATAATACTTAATTAACTTTTGTTAGTGATTTTGAAATTAAAAACAGTGTGATGTTTGTCAATAATAAAATAGAGCGTTAACATGCTGGATACAATTATATTTGATCTAACGCAAATTCAGTATTTTGCTGTCTAAGACAGCAGTAGGGGAATTTTTCATTATTTTAATAACTGTTACTTTTATATAACGAATAATCCCCGTAATGCTGTTTATTGGCAGTATTGTTTTAGCAGCGAATAATGCTCAGCCTGAACGCGATAACGATACACCGGTCTGCCAGTCACGCCGTAATGAATGCTGGTAAATAAGATATGACAATTGACCAGCCAGATGAGGTACTTGCGACAGGACACACGCGAGATATTGACTTCGTTCGCCAACTCATCAGTAGAGAACTCTTGATCCTGGTGCTCATCAATCCACTGGCACAAGGTACGTAACGTTTGAGGCGTTAATCCTTTGGGTAAGCGACGTGTTTCCTGCTCGGTAGAGGAACTGCCGTGAATCAACTGATCAAGCTCCGACTGTTCATAGTACTGATGTTTTTCCATCTCCGTCTTTTTATGCAGCCAGCCGGTAAGCGCTTCTTCAAAACGGGAAGCCTGAAAAGGTTTTATCAGATAATCGACGACCCCGTAGTGGAGCGAGTCCTTAATGGTGGTAGCATCGGCGGCGGAAGAGATGACAATGACGTCACATTTGCAGCCTTCGCTATGCAGAACGGGCAGCAGATCCAGACCGTTCTCTTTTTGCATATAAATGTCTAACAAAATCAGATCGATATGATGTTCGCCATGAAAGAGTATTTCTTTGGCTTTCTCCAGCGTAGACGCTGTCCCACAGCAATGAAAACCGGAGAGCTGCGCCACATATCGGCGATTTAACTCCGCTACCATTGCGTCGTCATCGACAATTAAGACATTGATCATCTGCTGGCCCTCTCACCATTCCACGGTAACTGTACAAAAAATTGGGTGAAGATCCCAGGTTCAGATTCGACGGCGATATTGCCGCCAACACTTTCAACCTGCTGTTTAACAAGCGCTAAACCAACGCCCCGTTCGCTTCCTTTTGACGAGACGCCTTTCTCAAATATGTGGTCAATGCGATCGGGAGCGATCCCCGGACCATCGTCATTAACTTCACAATGTAACCAGCCGTGTCGATAGTGTAAGGATACGCTGATCTCACCACCGGCTTCTTGACCTAACGCTTCCAGTGCGTTTTCAATCAAATTCCCCAGAACGGTAATCAGCACGGTCACTTGATCTTCATTGCTGTTTTCCGGTAATTGACTTTCATTACTAATGACAAGGGTATGGCCTAAATCGGATGTGCGATTAATCTTACTGAGTAAAAATCCCGCGATAACCGGGGACTTTATTTTTCCCAGCAATGAGCCGATTTCTTCCTGATAGTTGTTGGCTGTCTTAATTATATAAGTTTCCAACTGCTTATAACTTTTCAGATGCAATAATCCCAGAATCACGTGCAACTTATTCATGAATTCGTGGGATCGTTCACGAAGTGCATCGGCATAGTTGACCATACCATCAAGGCGTTGCATTAGTTTACGGACTTCCGTCTTATCCCTGAACGTTGAAATAGCACCGATGATTTTACCGTTGCTGATGACCGGCACAGTGTTGATCAGCAGTAGCCGGTCTTTCACGGTGATCTCTTCATCGCGCCGTGGTGTTCCATCACGTAAGACTTCAGAAAAATCGACCACCTGTGACCAGGCATGACTGAGCGTGGAGAGTTGTGCATCGTCTTGTGACTTGCGGTAATCCAGCAGTTCCTGGGCCGCCTGGTTTATCAGCGTGACTTCACCACTGTCGTCAACGGCAATTACGCCTTCCTTTATAGAGTGCAGCATCGCCTGGCGCTGTTCAAACAGGTTGGAGATTTCATAGGGTTCGAGGCCAAACAGAATACGTTTGAGCACCTTGACCAACACCCAGGTACCCAACAAGCCAACCAGAACCCCAAATAAGACGGACCAGAAGATACTGTCGCGACTGTTATTAATCTGTTCAGTGACTCTGCTGAGCTCAAGGCCAATCGACACGACGCCAATTTGGCGGTGGTTTTCGTCATAGATGGGGGTAAACACACGCAGTGCTTTAGCCAGAAAGCCACGATTAATTGCGACGTTTTCTTTCCCTTCCAGGGCCAACAAAATATCGTCGCCTTTAAACCGCTGGCCGATTCGCTGGGCCTCGGGATGTGAATAACGGATGCTTTGCATATTCGTGACGACGATGAACAGGAAGTCGTTGCTTTTATTCACCGCCTGGGCAATCGCTTGAATGCCACTTTCTTGAGGCGCTTTCTGCAGACCCTGACGGATCTCCGGGGAGTCAGCCAGCGTTCGGGCCACCGCAAGGGCTTTGTCCGCTAAGGCATCGCGCGTCATATTGCTAATTTGTGAGAAGTAAATCAGATGAACGACGAGCAGTACGGAGAAAAGTACAGCACTGACCATGAGGATCACGGTGGTGCCGAGCTTCATCGGTCGTTTGCGTATAGCAGTACGTTGCAGAGCGTTTCTCATCACGGTCCTGGAATGACTGATTGTGTGGTTATTATCACCTGATGGGATACGTAATTCAAAGATGGTAGGGGGATTATGGGGCTACTGCCGTTTGCTCTCCTTATATATAGAGTAGAAAACGGGTATGCGTTGGTTTCTTCTTTATAGGATAGGGAATTCCAGGTCGATTTCCATGGGATTCCGTAATATGAGGTTAGAGATTCTGACGGCTTTGTGGATAACTCTGTGTGTAAATGGGTATAAGGCGGGGTTTTGCTGTGGAATGCAGCAGTCAGTCATTTTTCTGTAATTTAAGGGTTGCGGGCGCCAGAGAACTCCCTATAATGCGCCTCCATCGACACGGCGGATGTGAATCACTTCACACAAACAGCCGGTTCGGTTGAAGAGAAAACCTGAAAATAAACGGTTGACTCTGAAAGAGGAAAGCGTAATATACGCCACCTCGCAACAGTGAGCGAAAGCCGTGTTGCACTGCTCTTTAACAATTTATCAGACAATCTGTGTGGGCACTCGAAGATACGGATTCTTAACGTCGCAAGACGAAAAATGAATACCAAGTCTCTGAGTGAACATACGTAATTCATTACGAAGTTTAATTCACGAGCATCAAACTTAAATTGAAGAGTTTGATCATGGCTCAGATTGAACGCTGGCGGCAGGCCTAACACATGCAAGTCGAACGGTAGCACAGAGGAGCTTGCTCCTTGGGTGACGAGTGGCGGACGGGTGAGTAATGTCTGGGAAACTGCCCGATGGAGGGGGATAACTACTGGAAACGGTAGCTAATACCGCATAATGTCGCAAGACCAAAGAGGGGGACCTTCGGGCCTCTTGCCATCGGATGTGCCCAGATGGGATTAGCTAGTAGGTGGGGTAACGGCTCACCTAGGCGACGATCCCTAGCTGGTCTGAGAGGATGACCAGCCACACTGGAACTGAGACACGGTCCAGACTCCTACGGGAGGCAGCAGTGGGGAATATTGCACAATGGGCGCAAGCCTGATGCAGCCATGCCGCGTGTATGAAGAAGGCCTTCGGGTTGTAAAGTACTTTCAGCGAGGAGGAAGGGGATGTGGTTAATAACCGCATTCATTGACGTTACTCGCAGAAGAAGCACCGGCTAACTCCGTGCCAGCAGCCGCGGTAATACGGAGGGTGCAAGCGTTAATCGGAATTACTGGGCGTAAAGCGCACGCAGGCGGTCTGTCAAGTCGGATGTGAAATCCCCGGGCTCAACCTGGGAACTGCATCCGAAACTGGCAGGCTAGAGTCTTGTAGAGGGGGGTAGAATTCCAGGTGTAGCGGTGAAATGCGTAGAGATCTGGAGGAATACCGGTGGCGAAGGCGGCCCCCTGGACAAAGACTGACGCTCAGGTGCGAAAGCGTGGGGAGCAAACAGGATTAGATACCCTGGTAGTCCACGCCGTAAACGATGTCGACTTGGAGGTTGTTCCCTTGAGGAGTGGCTTCCGGAGCTAACGCGTTAAGTCGACCGCCTGGGGAGTACGGCCGCAAGGTTAAAACTCAAATGAATTGACGGGGGCCCGCACAAGCGGTGGAGCATGTGGTTTAATTCGATGCAACGCGAAGAACCTTACCTACTCTTGACATCCAGAGAACTTAGCAGAGATGCTTTGGTGCCTTCGGGAACTCTGAGACAGGTGCTGCATGGCTGTCGTCAGCTCGTGTTGTGAAATGTTGGGTTAAGTCCCGCAACGAGCGCAACCCTTATCCTTTGTTGCCAGCGGTTCGGCCGGGAACTCAAAGGAGACTGCCAGTGATAAACTGGAGGAAGGTGGGGATGACGTCAAGTCATCATGGCCCTTACGAGTAGGGCTACACACGTGCTACAATGGCATATACAAAGAGAAGCGACCTCGCGAGAGCAAGCGGACCTCATAAAGTATGTCGTAGTCCGGATTGGAGTCTGCAACTCGACTCCATGAAGTCGGAATCGCTAGTAATCGTAGATCAGAATGCTACGGTGAATACGTTCCCGGGCCTTGTACACACCGCCCGTCACACCATGGGAGTGGGTTGCAAAAGAAGTAGGTAGCTTAACCTTCGGGAGGGCGCTTACCACTTTGTGATTCATGACTGGGGTGAAGTCGTAACAAGGTAACCGTAGGGGAACCTGCGGTTGGATCACCTCCTTACCTTAAAGAAACGTTCTTTGTAGTGCTCACACAGATTGTCTGATGAAAAGTAAAGAAGCAAGACGGCTGCGAAGTCGTGACACTCCGTGTCCCCTTCGTCTAGCGGTTAGGACTCCGCCCTTTCACGGCGGCAACAGGGGTTCGAATCCCCTAGGGGACGCCACTTGCTGGTCGTGAGTGAAAGGCACAACCCATCGATATCTCAAAACTAACTCAGTGAGTTACGTTTGAGATATTTGCTCTTTAAAAATCTGGATCAAGCTGAAAATTGAAACGACACACTGTGTCTGTTCTCCGTAATAAGAACAGATAAGCGGTGTGTTCGAGTCTCTCAAATTTTCGCAACACGATGTGTTTTACGAAACATCTTCGGGTTGTGAGGTTAAGCGACTAAGCGTACACGGTGGATGCCCTGGCAGTCAGAGGCGATGAAGGACGTGCTAATCTGCGATAAGCGTCGGTAAGGTGATATGAACCGTTATAGCCGGCGATTTCCGAATGGGGAAACCCAGTGTGTTTCGACACACTATCATTACGTGAATACATAGCGTAATGAAGCGAACCGGGGGAACTGAAACATCTAAGTACCCCGAGGAAAAGAAATCAACCGAGATTCCCCCAGTAGCGGCGAGCGAACGGGGAGCAGCCCAGAGTCTGAATCAGCATGTGTGGTAGTGGAACGGTCTGGAAAGTCCGACGGTACAGGGTGATAGTCCCGTACACAAAATCGCATGTGTTGTGAACTCGAAGAGTAGGGCGGGACACGTGGTATCCTGTCTGAATATGGGGGGACCATCCTCCAAGGCTAAATACTCCTGACTGACCGATAGTGAACCAGTACCGTGAGGGAAAGGCGAAAAGAACCCCGGCGAGGGGAGTGAAAAAGAACCTGAAACCGTGTACGTACAAGCAGTGGGAGCCTTGATTTATCAGGGTGACTGCGTACCTTTTGTATAATGGGTCAGCGACTTATATTCTGTAGCAAGGTTAACCGTATAGGGGAGCCGAAGGGAAACCGAGTCTTAACTGGGCGTTAAGTTGCAGGGTATAGACCCGAAACCCGGTGATCTAGCCATGGGCAGGTTGAAGGTTGGGTAACACTAACTGGAGGACCGAACCGACTAATGTTGAAAAATTAGCGGATGACTTGTGGCTGGGGGTGAAAGGCCAATCAAACCGGGAGATAGCTGGTTCTCCCCGAAAGCTATTTAGGTAGCGCCTCGTGAACTCATCTTCGGGGGTAGAGCACTGTTTCGGCTAGGGGGTCATCCCGACTTACCAACCCGATGCAAACTACGAATACCGAAGAATGTTATCACGGGAGACACACGGCGGGTGCTAACGTCCGTCGTGAAGAGGGAAACAACCCAGACCGCCAGCTAAGGTCCCAAAGTCACAGTTAAGTGGGAAACGATGTGGGAAGGCACAGACAGCCAGGATGTTGGCTTAGAAGCAGCCATCATTTAAAGAAAGCGTAATAGCTCACTGGTCGAGTCGGCCTGCGCGGAAGATGTAACGGGGCTAAACTGTGCACCGAAGCTGCGGCAGCGACACTATGTGTTGTTGGGTAGGGGAGCGTTCTGTAAGCCGTTGAAGGTGTCCTGTGAGGGGTGCTGGAGGTATCAGAAGTGCGAATGCTGACATAAGTAACGATAATGCGGGTGAAAAACCCGCACGCCGGAAGACCAAGGGTTCCTGTCCAACGTTAATCGGGGCAGGGTGAGTCGACCCCTAAGGCGAGGCCGAAAGGCGTAGTCGATGGGAAACAGGTTAATATTCCTGTACTTGGTGTTACTGCGAAGGGGGGACGGAGAAGGCTATGTTAGCCGGGCGACGGTTGTCCCGGTTTAAGCATGTAGGCGGGAAGTTTAGGTAAATCCGGACTTCTGTATAACGCTGAGGTGTGATGACGAGGCACTACGGTGCTGAAGTAACAAATGCCCTGCTTCCAGGAAAAGCCTCTAAGCATCAGGTAACACGAAATCGTACCCCAAACCGACACAGGTGGTCAGGTAGAGAATACCAAGGCGCTTGAGAGAACTCGGGTGAAGGAACTAGGCAAAATGGTGCCGTAACTTCGGGAGAAGGCACGCTGATGGTAGGTGAAGCGACTTGCTCGTGGAGCTGAAATCAGTCGAAGATACCAGCTGGCTGCAACTGTTTATTAAAAACACAGCACTGTGCAAACACGAAAGTGGACGTATACGGTGTGACGCCTGCCCGGTGCCGGAAGGTTAATTGATGGGGTTATCCGTAAGGAGAAGCTCTTGATCGAAGCCCCGGTAAACGGCGGCCGTAACTATAACGGTCCTAAGGTAGCGAAATTCCTTGTCGGGTAAGTTCCGACCTGCACGAATGGCGTAATGATGGCCAGGCTGTCTCCACCCGAGACTCAGTGAAATTGAACTCGCTGTGAAGATGCAGTGTACCCGCGGCAAGACGGAAAGACCCCGTGAACCTTTACTATAGCTTGACACTGAACACTGGTCCTTGATGTGTAGGATAGGTGGGAGGCTTTGAAGTGTGGACGCCAGTCTGCATGGAGCCAACCTTGAAATACCACCCTTTAATGGCTGGTGTTCTAACGTAGACCCGTGATCCGGGTTGCGGACAGTGTCTGGTGGGTAGTTTGACTGGGGCGGTCTCCTCCTAAAGAGTAACGGAGGAGCACGAAGGTTAGCTAATCCTGGTCGGACATCAGGAGGTTAGTGCAAAGGCATAAGCTAGCTTGACTGCGAGAGTGACGGCTCGAGCAGGTGCGAAAGCAGGTCTTAGTGATCCGGTGGTTCTGAATGGAAGGGCCATCGCTCAACGGATAAAAGGTACTCCGGGGATAACAGGCTGATACCGCCCAAGAGTTCATATCGACGGCGGTGTTTGGCACCTCGATGTCGGCTCATCACATCCTGGGGCTGAAGTAGGTCCCAAGGGTATGGCTGTTCGCCATTTAAAGTGGTACGCGAGCTGGGTTTAGAACGTCGTGAGACAGTTCGGTCCCTATCTGCCGTGGGCGCTGGAGAATTGAGGGGGGCTGCTCCTAGTACGAGAGGACCGGAGTGGACGCATCACTGGTGTTCGGGTTGTCATGCCAATGGCATTGCCCGGTAGCTAAATGCGGAAGAGATAAGTGCTGAAAGCATCTAAGCACGAAACTTGCCCCGAGATGAGTTCTCCCTGACTCCTTGAGAGTCCTGAAGGAACGTTGAAGACTACGACGTTGATAGGTCGGGTGTGTAAGTGTAGCGATACATTGAGCTAACCGATACTAATGAACCGTGAGGCTTAACCTTACAACGCCAAAGATGTTTTGGCGAAAGAGACATCAATTCAGCTTGATACAGATAAAATCAGAACGCAGAAGCGGTCTGATAACAGAATTTGCCTGGCGGCTGTAGCGCGGTGGTCCCACCTGACCCCATGCCGAACTCAGAAGTGAAACGCCGTAGCGCCGATGGTAGTGTGGGGTCTCCCCATGCGAGAGTAGGGAACTGCCAGGCATCAAACAAGTGAAGAAGCCCATCCTGACGGATGGGCTTTTTTGCGTCTGTTGTATGTGAAAGCAGATGGATAGCCGCGTCAGCGCCTTATCTGCCCAGCAAAACCTCTCTTCTGTCCGCGTAAAATGTCCTTTATCCTGCCCGTAAACGACAAAGCATTCTTCTTTAATTATAAAATCTAACTGCCCATTAATTTATGGGGGGTAGCAGCGACGGTTGCGGGTAATTGATAAGGAGATGGCTTGGGATTGGCTGAAAAGCCTTGGGAAATAAAATAGCAAAAAACCAGCCCGTAGGCTGCTTCTTCTAAAGAGTGGTGCTGGACTCGGAATCGAACCAAGGACACGGGGATTATCAAAACTCATGTCAAATTTGGCTGTTAAATGTCCATCTTGCCAGTGTACCCTATTTAGCTTCGATCCTATCGCGAAATAACTTCTTTCAAGGAAGTCATCTGAATTTTCCGCGCGTCCTTACATTCCGACGTTATCCAGTAAAACCTCCAGGGAATCCGAGGCTATTCCGTATATCCAGTCAGGAAAATCATAATTTAAACCGCATAAGAAAATTTAACATTACATATAATGACTTCATTTATGTTGGTAATGATATATTAATATAGTTTAGCTCCGGAATTTCAGCAGCGCGGTAATGAGGATGTATTATTTTTATTGTCGCCATTTAAACTTTTATATCATTTTTATTAGTGCGGCTTGATGGGTGTTCAATTTTTTCTTTATGATTTATTCAATACTTGTCTGGATGGATTTTTGTAGGGTATTGAATTTAAAGGAAATTAATGTGCGACTGTTAACGCGGTGATGATCGATTAAATTCTGGGTGATGTATTAGCTATGTAATATTGATGATTTTTTTGCCATTCGAAATTTAAAAATAGTTGCTACTAATTGACGGATGTTATTTTTTTGGCTTTATTCAATATTAAGGGGTCGCTTGTCTGAAGCCTGCTATCAGTTTGGCAAAGTAAGTCGTCGCGATTTTCCAGTGGGGGCTGAGCATATCTATCATAGGGTCTTTTGTGACGTTAAAGGGTAATATATAGGTTGTGCGTCCACCCGGAGCTCGAAGTCGCTCTACCTATTCGCTCAGTTAGCAATTCCAGGCGCGTAATTCGAGTGCCGCTTACCGGCTTCGCCTTTTCGTGCCTTTCATAATCATTACTGAGAGAAATGAAAATGAAGAATGTCATAAAACCTGACCTGAAATATACCCTCAAACAAATATCTATAGCACAAATGGATGTCGACGATCTCAACTTCAATATATTATCTAACCATCTTGTGCCATTCAGTATGCGAACCTTCGATGCTAGCTTTAACAACCTGGTCACAGGGCAAGGCAAGTTTGGTGTTACAGACTTTTCCTTCCTGCGCTTTTTTGATTCCTCATTTCAGGCGGGATACGCTGGGATATGGTCGGTTATAGATCCGCCGTCATGGATTATCAGCAACCGGACCGCCAATTTCTTATCCGCAGTTGAAGTGAACAAAGAGACCGATCCGGTGCTCGGTATAAGTCTGGATGATGTGTTTGGCACGCCGACGCCGCAGGAGGTGATTGAGCTGGCACCGAGATCCAAGGCTTCTACGCTAACTCAGGACAAGATCACGGTGCATGATGGCATAAACACCAAGTTGAAACCTACCGATCCCATTGTCTTAGCACGCAAGGAAACGTCGACGGAAGCCGATGACGATGACGATGACGATGACAATGACAATGACAATGACAATGACAATGACAATGACGATGTCGGCGGCGACGGTGCTTTCCCTCTCACCGCCAGTGATGTCGCCAACCTGAAGAATCTCGTCAACGGGCTTGAAGGAGGGGAAGACAACGATGCGCTCGGGATCCGAGATCTCGAAGGCACCGGTAATAACCGGGTTCACCTTGACTATGGATCAGCCGATCAGCCGTTCATACGGCTCACCGACGCGCACTACGGCGCCTGGAATGAGACGACCCAAAACCGCGACATCAACCCCCTGTTCTCCGGGCTGGATCCGCGAGCCATCAGCGATGCCCTTGGTGCACAGGAAGCAAACCTGTCCGGCAATGCCGCTGGCGTGAACAGCTTATTTACGGCCTTCGGTCAGTACTTCGATCACGGTCTTGATTTCCTCGGTAAGGGAGGTAACGGAACGATCCAGATTGGCACTCCGGGCTCGGTTCCAAACCCCGCGGACCTGACTCGTGGCACCGTTGACAGTATTGATGCCAATGGAATCCCGCAGCATCTCAATAAGACATCGCCATTCGCTGACCAGAACCAAACTTATGGCTCTAACGAACTCGTCGGCCAGTTCCTGCGAGAAGGTGATGGACTGGGCGGCTTTACGGGCAAGCTGTTAGAGGGCGGACTGGATCCATCAAATCCAAATTTCAAGCTACTGCCCACGCTGAGTGAACTGATCCTGCATCACTGGAACAACAACACGCTGTTCACCGACAGCTCGCTGCCGGGCGACCACCGCGTAGCCTTCCGGGAGTACTTCGCCGGACTGGTCGACAGTAATGGCGTTATCAACCAAGCGATGCTTCCTGCCATGACCTCTAATTTCATGGGAAGTGGCTTTGCGCTGCTGCTCGACACTAACCCCTTTATCAACCTGCTCGACCACTACGTGGCGGGTGATGGACGTGCGAACGAAAACATCGCACTAACCGCGATCCACAACATCTGGGAACGGAATCACAACTTCCATGTCAACGCATTGCTCGAAGCCGGATTTAATGGAACAGCTGAAGAGCTGTTCCAGGCTGCCAAGATCATTAACGAAGCTGAATATCAGCGCGTTATTTACACCGACTTTGCCGACAAGTTGCTTGGTGGCATGAGAGGTGAGGGCGATCACGGCTTCGCCGAGTACAATCCGGAAGTGGATGCACGAGTCTCGCACGAGTTCGCGGTTGCCGCTTACCGGTTCGGGCATTCGCTGATAGGGCAGACGCTGACGGTGCTCGACGCTGAGGGCAATGCAACGCAGGTGCCGCTGTTCGACGCGTTCCTCAACCCGACCAACGATACGAGCGCGTTTAACTTCCCCAAATCGCAATTGCCTTACTCTCCACAGCCAGGCTATGAGCAACTGGGTGCCGCCGGGATCATTGCCGGGGGTGTTGTCCAGCCTGCGGAAGAAGTCGACGTCAATATCGTCGATGCTGTGCGCAACGACCTTGTTCGTATGAGTGCTGACGTGTTCGCCTTCGACGTCGCCCGCGAGTGGGACGTTGGTCTGGGTTCGATGAACCAGATCCGGGCCGACCTGATGGCCTCTCTCGATCCGTACGTCAAAGAGGCGGTCAGCTTTGCTGGTGATCTCACACCCTACGGTTCATGGGAAGACTTCCAGGCACGGAACAATCTCAGCGACACCGTCATTGCGCAATTCAAGAAGGCCTATCCCGACCTCGTACTAGAGGATAGTCAAATTGCAGACTTCCTGGCGGCGAATCCTGGCTATAAATTGGTCAACGGAAACACCGTCAAAGGTATCGACAGAGTGGATCTGTTCGTTGGCGGACTCGCCGAGAAGCACATCAATGGTGGTGTGGTTGGCCAGACCTTCTGGGTCATCATCCACGAACAACTTGACCGCATCCAGGAAGGTGACCGGCTGTATTATCTCGATCGCGTGGAGCATCTGGACCTCTACGAGGTTATCGAGGAACAGGGTTTTGCCGGGATCGTGGCACGCAACACGGGCCTGACCAATCTTCCCGAGAACATCTTCGGGACGAGTCAGCTCGATAAACCGCCGGTCATTGCCCACAATAACGTCGTCCTGGATGGTGGGAACGGCATTGACATCCTGAATGGTGGGCTCGGCAACGACGTCCTGAATGGCGGGGGCGGCAACGATACGCTCAACGGTGGGGCTGGCAACGATATTCTCAACGGTGGCCTCGGGGCCGACGTGATGGTGGGCGGTGCCGGAAATGACATCTATGTTGTTGATAATAATGGCGATGTCGTCACAGAAGGTCTTAATGGCGGGACAGATACTGTCCAGACCACCCTCCACAATTACACGTTGACCAATAACGTTGAAAACCTGGTGTTCACCGGGACAGGCGCGTTTACCGGCAGAGGGAATGCCATTGCCAACACCATCACCGGTGGCAGCGGTAATGACTTTTTGTATGGGATGGGAGGAAACGACACGCTCAACGGTGGGGCAGGAAATGACGTCCTTGATGGAGGGGAGGGTGCCGATAACCTTCAGGGCGGGACCGGTAACGATAAAATGACAGGCGGAGCGGGTAACGACAGACTTGACGGTGGCGAAGGGGCTGATCTGATGGTAGGCGGCCTCGGCAATGACACCTATATTGTTGATAATAATGGAGACGTCGTCACAGAAGGTCTTAATGGCGGGACAGATGCTGTCCAGACCACCCTCCACAATTACACGTTGACCAATAACGTTGAAAACCTGGTGTTCACCGGGACAGGCGCGTTTACCGGCAGAGGTAATGCCATTGCCAACACCATCACCGGTGGCAGCGGTAATGACTTTTTGTATGGGATGGGAGGAAACGATACGCTCTACGGTGGCGCAGGAAATGACGCCCTTGATGGGGGTGACGGTGCCGATAACCTTCAGGGCGGGGCCGGTAACGATAAACTGACAGGTGGAGCGGGTAACGACAGACTCGAGGGGGGACAGGGTGACGATATCATGACCGGTGGTGCCGGAAATGACACCTTCGTCTTTAGCGCAGGCTTTGGGCGAGACCGTATTACCAGCGGCTTCGACAGTAACCCCAGCGGCGGACAGGATTACCTCGATGTGAGTTTATTCGGCATTGGTGTGGCGAATTTTGCCAGCAGCGTCAAGATTGCCGGGGGAACCGGTAACAGTACCGTAATTACCATCGGCGATCCTGTTAATGCCAATGTCATTACTTTAGAAAACGTAAACTCTAAAAGCGTCAATATTGATGATTTTATTCTAATCGGATAAGGAGACGACGATGTCGCGCCAGCATACGCCAACAACACTAAATAAGTTATTAAAGGGAACGAAAGCTACCTTTATAACGCTGTTTTTTTAGTCGCGTTATCCATTTGCTTATGCTGGCGCCTCTACCGATGTGAATAGGTTCTATACCCAAAACCGAGGCTATCAAGATAAGGCGTTCAGGATTATTTTATTCCGAAAGCAATATAGTTTAATGCTCTCCATTAAATCTGAATGAACCACAAGGAAGCGCAAAGAAGTTATAGAAATCCTGAGTAGACAACTTAAAAAAGTGGACTGACCCCACCCCGGTAGACGATCCTGCCCTATAGTTGGACTGCCCCCACGACCGTAGACAAATTCTGTCCTCACGACGAGGCCTGTTCGAAGGCCTCCGGACTGACGCCGCCGAGGTGACTGTGGCGCCGGGCCCGGTTGTAGAACACTTCAATGTAATCGAAGATATCCGCCCGGGCTAGATCCCGGGTTTTGTATATTCTCTTCCTGATGCGCTCTTTTTTCAGTGAACTGAAGAACGATTCGGCCACCGCATTATCCCAGCAGTTGCCACGCCGGCTCATGCTCGGGACCAGGTTATTAGCCCGGCAGAAGCGCTGCCAGTCGTCACTGCCGTACTGGCTTCCCTGGTCTGAGTGCACAATGACCTCACCGTCGGGTTTACGTCGCCAGACCGCCATCATCAGTGCATCCAGCGCCAGTTCGCGTGAGAGAGTGGGCTTCATCGACCAGCCCACCACGTTACGGGCGAAGAGATCGATAACCACCGCCAGATACAGCCAGCCCTGCCAGGTACGGATATAAGTAATGTCGGTGACCCAGACCTGATTGGCCCGGACAACAGTAAACTGCCGCTGCACGCGATTAGGGGCAACCACTGAAGGTCTGCCAGCGATACGACGCGGCGCTTTATAGCCGCGCACGGCTTTAATCCGGTTCAGTTGCATAATACGGCCCACCCGGTTTTTACCGCAGGTTTCCCCGATTTCGTTCAGGTCGCTATGAACCCGCCGGTAACCGTATACGCCTCCGCTCAGTGAATAGGAGTCACGGATAAGCGTCAGCAGACGCTGATTATCTTTATCACGTGCCGAGACCGGGTTATGCAGCCACGCGTAGAACCCGGCCCGGGCGACATCCAGTACCCGACACATTGTCATCACACCCCATACAGTGCGGTGCTCATTGATAAAGCGGTACTTCAGTCGGGCTCCCTTGCAAAGTACCGCGCGGCCTTTTTCAGGATATCCCGTTCTTCTTCGGTACGTTTTAGCTGCGCCCGTAGTTTCAGGATCTCGCTTTTGGCTTCCAGTAAATCCCGGGCATGCTGCTCGCTGTTATCCGGTTTGATAGCCCGTAGCCACTTGTAGAGGCTGTGGGCAGAAACGCCCAGACGGTCAGATACTTCGGCAACGGAATAACCGCGTTCCGTTATCTGTCGGACGGCTTCTTCCTTAAATTCAGGTGTAAATCGTGGTGTGCCCATATGCTCCCCCTATGCTCAAACTATAGGGCAGGATCGTCTACCGGGGTGGGGTCAGTCCAACTATAGGGCAGGATCGTCTACCGGGGTGGGGTCAGTCCACTGTGCGATTGTGCCCATTGTTTATTACTGGCATGCCAGCGTCGTGCAATATGTTCAAAAGAGAGTTGTAAATCAGGGACTACTTTTTTAGCTCTTTTCTGTTCGCAAGGGTCAATCCCCTCCGAAATTAGTTTTCGGGCCTTATCCCGTTTTGTACGAGCTTCGGAGAGAGAAACTTCTGGATACACACCAAGTGCCAGAGTCTTCTCCTTACCCAGAATACGATAACGGAGACGCCAGTAACGGGAACCATTAGGATGAACCAGCAGGAACATGCCAGCCCCGTCAGTAAGTTTATAAGCCTTGTCAGTGGGCTTTGCAGCCCGGATTTTTGCGTCAGTCAGTGCCATAGTTCAGCCTTCTGAATGCGCTAAAGAGGGTACAAATTCTGTCGAACTGGGGTATCCCGCAATTATACCCACACAATGAGGTTGATGTGGGGGGAATCTTGTTGAGTTCGGTAGAATTGATTTGGAGGAAGAACGCTTAAATCGTGGCGTCCTGAAACGAAAAACGGACCTCCGTGGAGGTCCGTTGATATGAATTTGGTGCCCGGACTCGGAATCGAACCAAGGACACGGGGATTTTCAATCCCCTGCTCTACCGACTGAGCTATCCGGGCAACGGGGCGCATTAAACCGCATTCACGCCTGGCAGTCAATCAAATATCGTGAAAAGCTGTTCAACCGCTTAATATTACGGCAGTCTGTACGTTTATGCCTGACGTTTGCACAAATCTTCCAGACAGGTGTGATTTAACCAGGCAATGCTGGCAGCGAGAGGAGGGCAGTATGGCAAACGACTGGCTTGAACTACGACAGCATGCCGATACCGGTATTGAGACTATTAAGGCGCACTTTGAAGGCCATGCCTTTGACCCGCACTGGCATGACAGCTATCTGGTGGGGATCACCCTTTCCGGTACCCAGCAGTTTCACTGTCGCCGGGAGCGCCATCACAGCCAGCCGGGTGATGCGTTTCTGCTAGAACCGGGTGAAATCCATGATGGTGATGCCCCGGTTGCAGGCGGTTTTACCTATCTGACCTTTTACCTTGATGAACAGTGGCTGACCCACACGTTACATGGGCTGTACGAGGCTACTCCGGGTAGCTATTCACTGCACTTTAACCAAACGCTGACCCGTGAGCCGCATCTGGTTCGGGCGATTGGTGAGACATTTGGTTCACTGCATACCGATGAAATGCGTATCGTGCAGCAAAGCAATATGGATAATTTGCTGACTCAGCTCACGGCACATTGTCGGTGGCATAAGCGTCTGCCATCACAAATACAGGGTTGTGCAATGGCGCATCGAGCGCGGGACTATATGCATGCGCATATGGGCGACAATATCGGCCTTTCCGATCTGGCACGGGAGACAGGGACAGACCGCTTTACCCTGACCCGCAGTTTCAAGCGAGAATTCCATATGGCACCGCATGCCTGGCTTATCCAGTTGCGGCTGGCAAAAGCACGTCAGCTCCTGGCGCGAGGGGAGCAGCCCGTCGCTGTGGCGACAACACTGGGCTTTGCCGATCAAAGTCATCTTGGGCGCTGGTTCCAGCGGGCGTACAGGATTACGCCTGCACATTACCGTAAGTTGTGCACAAACCTTCCAGACGTTTCCAATAAATAACGGCACAGTCAGGACTCCAATAATAAGGAGTCACCTGTGAATATTATGCCGTACTTGCTGTTTGCTTTTGTTGCTTCGATAACGCCAGGCCCCACCAATATTCTTGTGTTGACCAGCAGTCAGCATTATGGCGTGAGAGCCACACTGCCTGCGCTTGTCAGCGGCTGTGTGGCCGCCAGCGCCATTGTGCTGATATCTGGAGCCGGTGCAGGTGAACTGCTGCGCCAGTATCCGCTGGTACGCCAGGTGATGAGCTGGGCGGGTGTACTGTGGCTGACATGGATGAGCTGGCAGCTGTTTTGTGCTCCGGCAACGAATATTGCTGGGCAAACGCGCCATCGCTTTACTGCCAAAGCAGCGGCACTGTTGCAGATTATCAATCCCAAAACGTGGATGATGGCGCTGGCGGTGGTGAGTCTGTTTGCCCCTACGGGTGAGCATATGCTGCGGGATGTCGCGCTAATGGCGCTGTGGTTCTTACTGATATCTGTGGCGTGCTTGTTGTGCTGGGCGTGGCTGGGTAAGGCGGTAAACAGGGTGTTTCGCACCACCACGGCGATGGTGCGTTTTCAACGGGTGATGGCGCTGTGTCTGCTTATCTCCGCATGGGCGGGGATGTTTGCTTAGGTCAGCGCACCGCCCATACGACATTGAGCGAAGCGCAGGATGTCTTCCGCCAGCCGGTGTGCCGTTTCCACGTCGGCCTGGCTACGATTGACCAGCATGCGGCTCAGGCAACCTTCAAGCACCAGTTCCATCTGTTTGGCGACCATCGCCGGGTCGTCAACTTCCAGCGTCGTCAGCAGTTCATGGGTAAAATCATGGGCCGCCTTTTTTTGTTGATCCGCAAGTTGATGGATAGGGTGGCCAGGGTCAGGGTAGAAGGTACAGGCGGCGATGAACAGGCAGCCGGGGTAACGATTGTTGCTCACACATTCGGCCAGGGCGTTATAGCGAGCCAGTAACTTCTGCTCAGCGCTCAGGGTGTCATCAAGCAGAAGCTGACGCCGCCAGATATCTACCCGCTGGCTAAGGTACCGCAGGGCATCGTACAAGATGGCCTCTTTATCGGGCCAGAAGCGCTGCAGCTCATCAAGCGGATAATCAATATGGTCGGCCACCATTTCCAGCGTGGTATTGGCTATCCCTTGCACCTCAAGTAATTTCAGGGCTTCTCCCAGGACATCTTCACGTTGCACGGTATTCTCCTCCGTTTTCCTTTTGCAAGTGTCGCTCACGGTTGGCGATCGTGCAAATGTGCGCTAAATGTTGCGGCATCCATAAAGCCTGTTACCCGCGCGTTTGGCTGCTCTTTACCCTGAGCATCAAAAAACAAAATGGTTGGCAGCCCTAAAACCTGCAGATGCTTCAGCAGTGCGACATCCTGGGCATTATTTGCCGTGACGTCCGCCTGCAGTAATACCGTGTTGCTTAATGCCTGTTGAACCAGCGGATCGCTGAAGGTGTATTTCTCAAATTCTTTGCAGGCTACGCACCAGTCGGCATACAGATCCAGCATCACCGGCTTACCTTTTGCCTCTGCCAGCGCCTGATTTAACGCATCGACCGTCGCGATGGGTTTGAAGTTCAGATGTGCCTGCGTTTGTGCATGCGGCGTACCGTATGCCCAGTCCTGCAAGGGACGTACGCTCACCAGAGCGGCGGCGAGCAGGGCTATTTGCACAAGGCGCATCCATGGGCGTTTGGCTTGCAGACTGGTAATGAAGGCCCAGCTAAAGAACGCGACGCCGAGTAACGACCACAAGCGGATCCCCCATTCGTCACCGATAATACGTTCCAGTAAAAATACGGGAAGCGCCAGGATGACAAAACCAAAGGCGGTTTTGACATGCTCCATCCACGGGCCGCTTTTCGGTAGCAGACGGTTACCAAAGACGGTAATGAGCATCAGGGGCAGTCCCATTCCCAGCGCGTACAGATACAGCGTGCCGCCGCCTAGCCACATGTTTCCGCTCTGAGCGATATACAGCAGGATTGCGCTTAGTGGGGCGGTGGTGCAAGGCGAACAGATCAGACCGGCAATCGCCCCCATTGTAAATACGCTGCCGGGAGAGCCGCCTTGCTGACGGTTACTCATTAACGTGAGGCGTGTTTGCAGTGATGAAGGCAGCTGTAGCGTGAACAGGCCAAACATCGATAAAGCCAGCAGCGTAAAGGCGATAGCAAGGCCAACCAGGACATAAGGATGCTGTAGCGCCGCCTGGAACTGTAACCCCGCAGCGGCAACCACCAGACCCAGCGCGGTGTAGGTGAGCGCCATTCCCTGGACATAGATAAAGGTTAGCAGTAGTGCTCGTCCGGTTGATAAGCGCTGTTTTCCACCTAGCACGATACCGGAAATCAGCGGGTACATCGGCAGGACGCAAGGTGTAAAGGCAATGCCAATCCCGATCAGCAGCGCCCACAATGCGGAGAACGGCAGTTGGGTCGTGGGTTGTGGTTGTTCTTCTGGCGATACCGTTGCTGAAGAGGTCGTTGGTGGTGTTTCTGCACTGGCCGCCACTTCACGTAACGGCACGGTTTTTGTCTCAGGCGGATAACAGAACCCGGCGTCGGCACAGCCCTGGTAGGTAACCGTTAGCGTCGCACCCGCAGCAGCCTGCTTGACGGTGACAGGGATAGTCAACTGCTGACGATAAATTTCACTTTTGCCGTAAAACTCATCTTCATGCCAGACCCCGGGCGGCAATTTTACCTCGGCAGTCTCGGCCTGAGATGGGGTTATGCTTATCTGTTTACGATAAAGATAATAGCCGTCTTTGACCTGCCAGGAGAGGTTCAGAACGTGTTGGTTTTGCTGAAAATCGAACACAAATGCCTGGTCGGCCGGGACAAACTGCGAGCGACCTGGTGCGTCAAATAAGCCAGCAAAAGTTGATGTGCTGCAGAGCAGCAGGATCAGCGTAAGGATGCGTTGAGCCATGAGCGGTAATCAAAATCTCCGTGAGTGACGGGTAAAACCAGAAGTTCAGGTGTTTGGTACGGGTGATGTGACTTCAGGCAATCGAGAAGTGCTTGCTGGTGTGAAACTGCGGTTTTTAAGATCATCTGGACTTCATATTCCTGCTCCAGCTTGCCTTCCCAATAATAGAGGGAGGTAGCGCCGGGCAGCAGTGTGACGCAGGCAGCCAGTTTTTCCGCCAGCACTTTAGCGGCCAGATCCTGAGCGGTTGCTTCATCCGGGGCGGTACAGAGCACGACAACGGTATCGGGGATGGAGATATCCTGATTCTTTACATCAAGCATAAACACCTCGAAAGCACAGAGTAACCAGCAAGAGAGGAGTCACTATACAACGGACGGAAGAAGGATGTTAGTCAAAGCGAGACGGGAGAGAGGAACTGCAGGGCGCACAGGCGCCCTGCAGGTAAAACTTACAGCATGAAGCTGCCCAGCAGGAAGCCGAAGCAGACAGCCAGTACCACACCCAGCGTACCCGGGATGAAGAACGGATGGTTAAAGACGAATTTACCGATGCGGGTTGTCCCGGTGTCATCCATCTGAACCGCCGCAACCAGCGTTGGGTAAGTTGGCAGAATGAACAGGCCAGAAACAGCCGCGAAGGATGCGACAGCGGTCAACGGAGAAACGTTCAGTGCCAGAGCCATCGGCATCAGAGCTTTTGCCGTTGCTGCCTGAGAGTACAGCAGTGCAGAAGCAAAGAAGAAGATGACAGCCAGCAGCCACGGATGACCCTGAATGACGCTACCTGCAGTCTCTTTGATCCAGTCAATGTTATGAGAGACGAAAGTATCACCCAGCCATGCAACGCCCAGGATACAAATACAGGCGCTCATACCGGCTTTGAAGGTGCTGGAGTTCAGGATAGAGTCCGTTTCAACGCGGCAGATGATCGTGGTCAGCGTCGCGATGCTCAGCATGATGATCAAGATGGCGTTGGTGGTGTTCATCAGCGGTTTAGCGACCAGACCGAGGCTTGGGCTGTTGATAATGGCGTAAGCCACCACGCAAACTACGCCCAGCAGGAACAACCATACGGAGGTTTTTGCGCCCGCTTTGATTTCAACTTGTCTTTCACCGCGCAGTTCGACCAGGCCTTCTTCCAGACGTTTACGGTAAATCGGATCGTCAGACAGCTTGGAGTTGAACAGCATAGTGACCAGGAAGGACATCACCAGTACCGCCAGCAGCGTGGACGGAATGACCACGGACAGCAGGTGGATGTAGCTGATGCCATGACCTTCCATGACGGAAGACATGTACACCACAGCTGCGGAGATTGGCGACGCAGTAATCGCAATCTGTGCAGAAACCACTGCAGTAGACAGCGGACGGCAAGGTTTGATGCCTTGTTCCTTCGCTACTTCAGCGATAACCGGCAGCGTTGCCAGAGAGATGTTGCCTGTACCTGCAAAGATGGTCAGGAAATAGGTCACAATCGGTGCAAGGATCGTGATGTATTTTGGGTTCTTACGCAGCAGTTTTTCAGTTTGGTGAACCAAATAGTCCAGACCACCTGCAATCTGCATAGCAGAAATGGCAGCGATGACCGCCATGATAATGGAAATAACATCGAACGGAATGTTACCCGGTTTTACGCCAATAGCGGCGAGAACCAGAACACCCAGCCCACCTGCAAATCCAATACCGATACCCCCAAGTCTGGCACCTAAAAAGATTGCCAGCAAAACGATGATAAGTTCTAAAACTATCATATTAGCCTTCCTTGTTGTTTAACAAGTTGATATTAAATTGTTGTTTTTAAGTAACTTCGTGCAAGAAAAAAGGCACGTCATCTGACGTGCCTTCTCTGGTACTACCCTACACGATTACTGTTCGCTTTCATCAGTATAACGTTTTGCTTTATAAGCAGGGTGCATCAGGTTCTGAGCAGAGAAGATATCGTCCAGCTCAGCTTCGGTCAGCAGGCCACGTTCAAGGACAACTTCACGCACGCTCTTACCGGTTTCGGCACAGATTTTACCGACGATATCGCCGTTGTGGTGACCGATGAACGGGTTCAGATAGGTCACGATACCGATAGAGTTATACACGAATGCTTCACACACTTCTTTGTTAGCCGTAATGCCGCTAACGCATTTTTCCAGCAGGTTATAGCAAGCGTTGCTCAGGATGTGGATAGATTCAAACATCGCCTGGCCAATAACCGGTTCCATAACGTTCAACTGCAGCTGACCTGCTTCAGACGCCATGGTGACGGTGATGTCGTTACCGATGACTTTAAAGCACACCTGGTTGACGACTTCCGGGATAACCGGGTTTACTTTCGCTGGCATGATGGAAGAGCCCGCCTGCAGTTCCGGCAGGTTGATCTCGTTCAGGCCGGCACGTGGGCCAGAGGAGAGCAAACGCAGGTCATTACAGATTTTGGACATCTTAACAGCCAGACGTTTCAGTGCGCTGTGCACCATAACGTATGCGCCACAGTCGGACGTTGCTTCAATCAGGTCTTCAGCCGGAACACAGGCAAAACCAGTCACTTCAGCCAGTTTCTGTACAGCCAGCGGAGAGTACTCTTTCGGGGTGTTCAGACCTGTACCGATTGCGGTTGCGCCGAGGTTAACTTCCAGCAGCAGCTCAGCAGTACGGCCAATGTTCTTCACTTCTTCTTTCAACAGAACGCTGAAAGCACGGAATTCCTGACCGAGAGTCATCGGTACAGCATCCTGCAGCTGGGTACGACCCATTTTCAGGATGTCCTGGAATTCAACAGCTTTTTGTTCGAAGCCTTCACGCAGTTGGTTAAGGGCATCAATCAGTTTGATGATGGATGCGTAAACAGCGATACGGAAGCCGGTCGGATAAGCGTCGTTGGTAGACTGACATTTGTTCACGTGGTCGTTCGGATTCAGGTACTGATATTCACCTTTCTGGTGACCCATCAGTTCCAGACCGATATTGGCCAGCACTTCGTTGGTGTTCATGTTGACGGAGGTACCCGCACCACCCTGGTAAACATCTACCGGGAACTGATCCATGCATTTTCCGTTATTCAGAACTTCATCACATGCTGCGATGATGGCATTTGCCACACTCTTAGGAATGGTTTGCAGCTCTTTGTTGGCCAGGGCCGCTGCCTTTTTCACCATTACCATACCGCGAACAAATTCAGGGATATCGCTGATTTTGTTGTTGCTAATGTAGAAGTTTTCAATCGCTCTCAGAGTATGAACACCGTAGTAGGCGTCCGCTGGAACTTCCCTGGTACCCAACAAGTCTTCTTCGATACGAATGTTGTTTAACATGTGAACCTTCTTTTTCAAGCTGCCAATGATTTTTTACTAAACACACAGGATATATGTGATTTCGATTGTTTCTCGACCGACGATTATCCCCTGCATCGGTCTGATACCCGAGATCATATGCTGGTTCAGGATTTCTACCGTAATCTGGATCACTTAAAACGCGGAAATTACCCCTTAATTATTATTCTGTGAAATGGATCACCCCTTTAGGATTAATACCAAAAATAAGTGTAGAACCCGCTTGAAATTTTGCTAATTCCCCCCACATCTTTCCGATGCGAGTCACATAACCATTCGGACAGACGTGGCGAAAACGGCTGTTATTTACAGGAGAGTCCTTTGCGCTGGATACCATTACTTGCCATTTTTCTCTATGTTTACATAGAGATATCTATTTTCATTCAGGTTGCCCATGTTATGGGTGTTCTGATGACGCTGATTTTGGTCATTTTTACCTCGGTTATCGGTATGTCTCTGGTTCGTAACCAAGGGTTTAAGAACTTTTTGTTGATGCAACAAAAAATGGCGGCGGGTGAAAGTCCTGCTGAAGAAATGATCAAGAGCGTGTCGCTGATTATTGCTGGTTTGCTGCTGGTGCTGCCGGGCTTCTTCACAGATTTCCTTGGTCTTCTTCTTTTATTACCTCCGGTGCAGAAGCATCTGACCATGAAGCTGCTGCCGCACCTGCGCTTTTCTCGTATGCCGGGGGGCGGCTTTAGTGCAGGAACTGGTGGGGGCGAGACCTTTGACGGCGAGTTCCAGCGTAAAGATGATGAGCGCAACCGCCTTGATCATAAAGACGACGACCGTCGGGATTGATGACGTTGTAGGCCGGATACGCCGTGTGAGCGGCATCATCCGGCAACGAGGCTTTACTTGCCGGATTGCGGTGTAACGGCCTTATCCGGCCTGCGGGGTAAAAACAACCACAGTCCTGCCAGCATAACCAGTGCATACAGACTCTTCCAGCCAACCATTGCCAGCAGCAACAGACACAACAGACAGCCAATCACCGCCAGCGCACGATAATGTCCTTTTAGCAGTCGGCACCCTGCCAGCATGCACAGCAGATAAATCATAATAAAGATGCCGTTGGCATAGATGATTAATGCATCGAGGTTGATTTGCAGTATATAGATGCACAATGTGCTGACCACGCAGCAAGCTAACACCGCGTTCAAAGCATTGCGTGGAAGATGGCGAGGGGACAAGCGAGCCAGGTAACTCTCCGGCTTATATTGCGCTTGCGACCACACCAGGCGGGAGAAACTCTGAATATAAATGTTCAGGCTGGCAAAGCAGGCCAGATAACCAATGATGCAGGCTACCCACAGAGCTTGTACGCCAAACAGTTGCACGACAATATTAGGTAGCGATGCTGCCGCAGCCATTTGCTCACCATAGGCGCCAAAATGTAGTACCACGACTGTACATGCCCAGTAGACTGAACCGGCCAGTAGCAGGCCGATCATCAGTGCACGGGGAAAGTCTCGCTCCGGTTTTTTGAACTCCGAGGCCAGGTGTGCGAATGCTTCAAGACCGACAAAACACCAGAACATCACCGACAGCGCCGCGAATAGCCCAGGCAGTTCAATATCGGTAATGGTAGGAAAGGGGATTTCGCCGGGTTTAAGTTCACCCGCCCACCAGATGCCAACGATCAGGGCAACAATCAGCCCGGCGATAACCGTTTGCAGGTTTGCACTGGAGCTGGCACCGCGGGAACCCACATACCAAACCAACGCCAGCGTACCGAGTTCTGCCAACAAAAGCTGCCAGCCATGCCAGCCAAACATGGCTTGACCGAATCCGGCGGCAATGTGCAATGCCGCTGGCAGCCCGACCGGAATCACCGATAAAAACAGCCAGCCGGTAACACGCTCCAGGCGAGGGCCAAAGGCCATGCCGACAAAATGTGCCACACCGCCGGCGCTGGGGTAATGGCGACCGAGCACGGCAAAGACAATCGCTACGGGGAAGACTAGAAGAATGAGGACCGGCCAGGCCCACAGGCTATTGTTACCCGCCACCAGGGCAGCCAGTGCGGGAACAGCAAAAACGCCTGTCCCTAACAATGATGTCGACAACAGGCCAATGCCCTGAGCCAGCCCCAGCTCTTGCTTCAGTCCACTCATAAATTGTTATCCGATTATGCCCGTTAAATAGGCTACAGCGCAGATTTTCGATGGTATCACAATCGGATTTGCTTATGACGACGTGACTGAAATCGGTATTAAATGTGAGGTGTGTCGGTGTTTTGGCGGGATTTTCTCCTGATAAAAAAAATTTTTCGCTTGCCCCCTTGAAGGGAGAAAACCCCATCCCCATCTCTCTGGTCACTAGCCGGTAAACCGTTCACGGGCCGGCGCCACCCATAACTGATAAAGACTTTCTCAAAGGAGAGCTATCAATGAGTATTCGTCCGTTACATGATCGTGTGATCGTCAAACGTAAAGAAGTTGAATCCAAATCTGCTGGCGGCATCGTACTGACCGGTTCCGCAGCGGGTAAATCAACTCGTGGCGAAATCATCGCTGTCGGTAAGGGTCGCATCCTGGACAACGGTACCGTACAGCCGCTGGACGTGAAAGTTGGCGATATCGTCATTTTCAACGATGGCTACGGTGTTAAATCTGAGAAGATCGACAATGAAGAAGTGTTGATCATGTCTGAAAGTGACATCCTGGCGATTGTTGAAGCTTAATCCGCGAACGACACTGAACATACGAATTTAAGGGAAAGAGAAAATGGCAGCTAAAGACGTAAAATTCGGTAACGACGCTCGTGTGAAAATGCTGCGCGGCGTGAACGTACTGGCAGACGCAGTAAAAGTTACCCTCGGTCCGAAAGGCCGTAACGTGGTTCTGGATAAATCTTTCGGTGCCCCAGCTATCACTAAAGATGGTGTTTCCGTAGCACGTGAAATCGAGCTGGAAGACAAGTTCGAAAACATGGGCGCGCAGATGGTGAAAGAAGTTGCCTCTAAAGCGAACGACGCTGCAGGTGACGGTACGACTACTGCGACCGTACTGGCTCAGTCCATCATCACTGAAGGCCTGAAGGCTGTTGCTGCGGGTATGAACCCGATGGATCTGAAACGTGGTATCGACAAAGCTGTCGCTGCTGCGGTTGAAGAACTGAAAGCCCTGTCCGTACCGTGCTCCGACTCTAAAGCGATTGCTCAGGTTGGTACCATCTCCGCTAACTCCGACGAAACCGTAGGTAAACTGATCGCAGAAGCGATGGACAAAGTCGGTAAAGAAGGCGTGATCACCGTTGAAGACGGTACCGGTCTGCAGGACGAACTGGACGTAGTTGAAGGTATGCAGTTCGACCGTGGCTACCTGTCTCCTTACTTCATCAACAAGCCGGAAACGGGCGCAGTAGAACTGGAAACGCCGTTCATCCTGCTGGCTGATAAGAAAATCTCCAACATCCGCGAAATGCTGCCGGTTCTGGAAGCCGTTGCGAAAGCAGGCAAACCGCTGCTGATCATTGCTGAAGATGTTGAAGGCGAAGCGCTGGCTACCCTGGTCGTTAACACCATGCGTGGCATCGTGAAAGTGGCTGCGGTTAAAGCACCTGGCTTCGGCGACCGCCGTAAAGCTATGCTGCAGGATATCGCGACCCTGACCGGCGGTACCGTTATCTCTGAAGAGATCGGTATGGAGCTGGAAAAAGCGACCCTGGAAGATCTGGGCCAGGCAAAACGCGTTGTGATCAACAAAGACACCACCACCATCATCGATGGTGTGGGCGAAGAAGCGGCAATCCAGGGTCGTGTAACCCAGATTCGCCAGCAGATCGAAGAAGCAACTTCTGACTACGACCGTGAAAAACTGCAGGAGCGCGTAGCGAAACTGGCAGGCGGCGTTGCAGTCATCAAAGTGGGTGCTGCTACCGAAGTTGAAATGAAAGAGAAGAAAGCACGCGTTGAAGATGCCCTGCACGCGACCCGTGCTGCGGTAGAAGAAGGCGTGGTTGCTGGTGGTGGTGTTGCGCTGATCCGCGTAGCATCCAAACTGAGCGAACTGCGTGGTCAGAACGAAGACCAGAACGTGGGTATCAAAGTTGCGCTGCGCGCAATGGAATCCCCGCTGCGTCAGATCGTTCTGAACTGCGGCGAAGAACCGTCTGTTGTCGCTAACACCGTGAAAGCGGGTGACGGTAACTACGGTTACAACGCTGCAACTGAAGAATACGGCAACATGATCGACATGGGTATCCTGGATCCGACTAAAGTAACCCGTTCTGCTCTGCAGTACGCGGCTTCTGTTGCGGGTCTGATGATCACCACCGAGTGCATGGTAACCGACCTGCCGAAAGGCGATTCCGCTGACTTAGGTGCTGCTGGTGGTATGGGCGGCATGGGCGGAATGGGCGGCATGATGTAATTTAATCTTCATACTTCAAGCCGCAGGTTCGTTGGCTGCAACTTGAATTATTTGATTAAATACGCATCTCGCGAAAAATGAGAAACCCCCGGGCAGAAATGTCCGGGGGTTTTTCTTTTGGTCATCTTTTTAGTATATGATTCAGCTACGGACAAAACGTCCAGCGCATTGATTATGGGGAATAACATGCACGTGAAATATTTAGCAGGGATCGTTGGTGCCGCGCTACTGATGGCGGGTTGTAGCTCCAGCAACGAACTGAGTTCAGCCGGACAAAGCGTACGCTTCGTTGAAGAGAAGCCAGGTGCCGAGTGCCAGCTGATTGGTACCGCAACCGGTAAGCAGAGCAACTGGCTTTCTGGTCAGCACGGCGAAGAGGGCGGCTCTATGCGCGGCGCGGCGAACGATCTGCGTAACCAGGCTGCGGCAATGGGCGGTAATGTGATTTATGGTGTAAGCAGCCCATCACAAGGTATGTTGTCGAGTTTTGTCCCAACCGCCAGCGAGATGATTGGTCAGGTTTATAAGTGCCCTAATTGATAAACGCTGTTGATGCCGGATGGCGACGCTGAAGCGTCTTATCCGGCCTACGGTACACATAAGCGTAGGCCTGATAAGCGCAGCGCCATCAGGCATTCTGCGCTTTACTGGCAGACTGTAGGCGTAAATGATGCAGCGCGCGCAGGCACTGATCCTGTGTCAGCTTTTGTGTTTTATCCCCCGTGAGTGTTCTGACAAACACTTTGCACGGTACACCGGCCAATTTTTTTAGCCGTGGGCTGAAGTCGATAAGCCGACGAGAGATCGCTTCTACGTCTTTATCATCCGAAGGGGATCGAGTTTTCACCACTGAACCACAGAACCGAACTTTCCCTGCTTTATCTTTATAGCGATAGATGACAGCCAGATAATGATTAAACAGATTATGTTTCCATTCTGATTGTGTATAGGCATCGTATTCAAGATTATCGTTATCCAGGCAATCAATGTCGTACAGAGGCAGGAAATCTAATAACGATGTGATACGCAGTGCTAATTCGCGCATCCCTGCATTATTTATTGCGTGAATAATTGCATGTGCCAGTACCGTAATTTGTAGTTCATTAATTAATAGCTCGCAAACTCGACCATTATGCAGTGTAAGAGAGAGCGTTAAGTTTTCGCCTTCGTCGCTTACTAATACCAGTGAATTTATCCGACGATTAATATCCGCATTTTTAAGTTCATCCTCCTGAATTAATGGCATGTTTTCATGCATTTTTTGACTGACTTTGTCACGTGCTTTTTCATACTGCAGACGCGCATCCTCGCCCAACAGGTGCTTGGTATGCAGTCTGCTCTCCAGCGCGATAAGCAGGTCTCGTAGCCCGAATGGTGACAGAAAAAACAGCGACTCTTTATTTCTGGGTTCCTTTATCTTTAATGCCAGCGCAATGAACTCATTTTTTTGACGAATAATGCCCGTATTAATACCTTTAATCGTTATAGCCACGGCGGTTCTCTCTCTCACCTAATATTCAACGGAAAACTAAATATTGATTTATTTATATGATTTATAAATACATTAAAAGATAGCTATCGCTAAAATAACATAAATTAAAAGTCAGAGAAGGACTGAATAAATTGAAATTATATTATTTGGCAGTGAGTGTCCGAAAACGGACACTCATTTGGATTATTGCTGACGTAATTGCAGATCCAGCGGTGTTTTACTGGGCTCTCCGCCAATTTCACGCGCCAGTTTGGGGACCATATAGCCAGACACCAGCGTCAACAGTTCTCGCATGATTTGACGCGCTTCATCGTCGCTGACCATAAAGTGTGCGGCCCCTTGCACCTTATCCAGCACGTGCAGGTAATAGGGCATCACACCGGCATCAAATAGCGCGTTGCTAAGATTCGCCAGCGTCTGGGCGTTATCGTTCACGCCGCGCAATAACACGCTTTGGTTGAGCAGTGTGACGCCAATCCGACGCAGTTTTGCCATCGCCTGACGAAATGTCTCATCAATTTCGTTGGCGTGGTTAATGTGATTCACCAGCAGAACTTGCAGAGAAGAGTGAGCAAAACGCTCGACCAATCCGTCGGTAATTCGCGCCGGGATGACAATCGGCAAACGGCTGTGAATACGCAGGCGCTTAATATGTGGGATGGCTTCCAGTTGCGTGAGCAACCAGTCCAGTTCGTGGTCTTTGGCCATTAACGGATCGCCGCCGGAGAAGATAATCTCATCCAGCTCCGGGTGCGCCGCGATGTAATCTAACGCAATCTGCCAGTTACGCTTATTCCCCTGGTTATCGGCATAAGGGAAATGGCGACGGAAGCAGTAGCGACAGTTGACCGCGCATCCGCCTTTTACCAGCAGCAACGCCCGATTGCGATACTTATGTAGTAATCCCGGCACGACGCTGTGCTGTTCTTCCAGCGGGTCGGTCGAGAATCCTGGCGCGGCGACAAATTCATCTTGGGAGGTGAGTACCTGGCGCAGCAGCGGATCGTTGGGGTTGCCTTTTTCCATCCGCGCGATAAACGATCGCGGGACGCGCAGGGCAAAAAGACGTTTTGCCTCACGACCTGCGAGCATATTTTCATCAGCGTCTATATTCAAAAGACGTAATAGTTCATCCGGATCGGTGAGAACATCGGCAAGTTGTACTAACCAATCTTCTCTGGATGGGGTGTTTAGGGTTACAATATGCGCCATTTTGTGGCTAAGCTACCAGTTAACAATTTCAGAGGGCCTTATGGCGACTTACTATAGCAACGATTTTCGTGCCGGTCTTAAAATCATGATGGACGGCGAACCTTATGCGGTTGAAGCCAGTGAATTCGTTAAACCGGGTAAAGGCCAGGCTTTCGCGCGCGTTAAGCTGCGCCGCCTGCTGACCGGTACTCGTGTAGAGAAAACCTTCAAATCCACCGACTCCGCTGAAGGCGCAGACGTTGTAGATATGAACCTGACTTACCTGTACAACGACGGTGAGTTCTATCATTTCATGAACAACTCCACTTTCGAACAGCTGGCTGCTGACGCGAAAGCGGTAGGCGATAGCGCTAAATGGCTGTTGGATCAGGCTGAGTGCATCGTGACCCTGTGGAATGGTCAGCCTATCTCCGTGACCCCACCGAACTTTGTTGAGCTGGAAATCGTTGAAACTGACCCGGGTCTGAAAGGTGACACCGCGGGTACGGGTGGCAAACCAGCGACGCTGTCCACCGGCGCAGTTGTTAAAGTTCCGCTGTTCGTACAGATCGGCGAAGTGATCAAAGTGGATACGCGTTCAGGCGAATACGTTTCCCGCGTTAAGTAATACATCCTATTTGATCGATGGCGCAGGCTGCTGCGCCATACTTTTCCAGGGCAGGAATGATGAAACGTCTTCTCGGTCTTGTAATGCTTATCCTGTTCACCAGCACACTCCTGACGGGCTGTAATACCGCACGTGGCTTCGGTGAAGACATCAAACATCTTGGTAATTCCATCTCTCACGCGGCCAGTTGAGCCTGTCATATTGTCTTAAAAATATGCGTTTTTCCGTCATCCTTCCGGATCTTGTCTATCATTAAGTAGCTATACACAAACAATATTGGCTAGAAAAGGAAGACGTTATGGTTAAAAAGACAATTGCAGCGCTCTTTTCTGTGTTGGTTCTTTCTTCAGTGTTGACTGCGTGTAATACAACAAAAGGTGTTGGGCAGGATATTTCTGAAGGCGGTAGCGCAATCTCTGGTGCAGCGACAAAAGCTCAGCAATAATCATGAACGGTACGACGCTCTGTCGTACCGTTAATTCATTTTCTCGGGTAGCGACAGAAACGGTGAAAAGCGGTTTCCTAAATGCAGCTTGATGCGAATGTTGCGTTTATAGGTGTAAACCGTCTTGCCATGAATGCCGAGTGCCGAGGCTATCGCAGTGTTACTCACGCCATCCATCCACATCGACAGTACTTTCTCTTCCTGCGGCGTAAGCAGCGGTGTCGCGTTTTTAGTGGTCTTTAGCGCAGGACGAACGCAGAGAGCATCCTGAATACTGTCTGACAACTCAGAGAGCGTAGTGCGTTTGGATAATACCGAATGGACGGCGTATTGCGGGTTGTGAGCGGGTACAGGCTTTCTGTCTCCTGATTGCAGTAAAATCAGGGGGATCAGACCACAGCTCATAAAAAAAGGCGCAATAGGCGGACTGGCATGTACATCGCTGAGAAAACCATATAAATCTGCGATCACCAGATGCGGTTTCCACTGCGAAATATGTTCTTTTGCCAGTAAGAGGTTATTGATTCCTGATACCAGAAACGACGAATTAAACCTACCAGAATGATTAAGCAAGGCCTCGACCCCTGTACGGGTAAAGTGGCACCGGTCAATCACTAAAATTTTATGCATAAACTTTTCGCATTCAGAAGTGGGAAAAACGGCTTCCTGACTTCAGAAAGCCATTTATCATAGATAAGACCAATGGCAGCCAAATGCGGGAACTACGCTGCTATTTGTGCTCAATTCTTGCTTTAAGCAGGCAATGGATAAAAATGTTGAAATTCATTTTCTTTCGGGCAAAAATGCTTTTTCATACTTCAGCGTTGTAGGACGACCTGCAAACGCTTCTCTCACCGGGGACGGCCCCATTGTTATTCTGGAGCCTGACATGTCCTGGATCGTTTTATTGATTGCTGGCCTGCTTGAAGTCGTATGGGCAATTGGCCTGAAATATACCCACGGTTTTACCCGTCTGACGCCGAGCATTATTACCATTGTGGCCATGATAGTCAGTATCGCCATGCTTTCCTGGGCGATGCGAACGTTGCCCGTTGGAACAGCTTATGCGGTCTGGACCGGTATTGGTGCGGTAGGGGCGGCCATTACCGGTATCCTGCTGCTGGGGGAATCCGCCAGTCCGGCACGTTTGCTGAGTCTGGGTCTGATTGTCGCCGGAATTATTGGTCTGAAGCTCAGTACCCACTAAGCGCCAGGCTGTTTTACCCAAATTAGCTTGTTCACTTCAAACCCTTCCCGGGCCGCGACTGCCAGCATTTGCTGTTTCATCTCGTCTGAAATAGTGGGGGTACGTGAGAGGATCCACAGGTAGTCGCGATCCGGGCCACAAACCAGCGCGTGGCGATAATCCCGATCGAGAGCAATCACGTTATACCCACCGTAGAATGGACCGAAGAACGACACCTTCAGCGCCGCTCGCGTAGGATCACCAGTGAAATAAGCCTTGCCTTCCGTTTTTTGCCACATGCTTCTGTCGGGGTTGTAGCCTTTGTTGATGACGTTGATACCACCATCATCACGTAGGCTGTAGGTGGCCGTGACTTTATCCAGTCCTCGTTCGAAGCGATGATCGAAGCGCGCGATTTCGTACCAGGTTCCGAGATAGCGTTTAGCATCAAAGTTATTGACAACGGTCACGCCTGCTGGTGGCGTAGGGGAGCTGCAAGCGACAACCAGAAATGCAGCCGTAATGGCAGCAACTACAGGCAGCAAGCGCATAGGATTTTCCTTTTAAGGTTTTTCCTAAGTGTAGAACCTGGCGGGGAATTAAGGGAAGAGAGAGCGAAAAAACGCCCTCTTACCGGATGATAAGAGGGCGGAGCGATTAGATGGTCAGAATACCAATCGCCGTTACAACGGTCAGGATCGCAGCCAGACCGTAGAATACCCACTTGCCAGCTGGCACGTGGATTTTCAGGTCATGCATCGCGTGGTGCATACGGTGTAAACCACACCACAGCGGCAGAACGATCATCAGGAACAGGAACGCACGTCCGATGAAGCTCTGAGCAAATGCCAGTACGCGTGCATAGCTGAAAGCATCAGGAACAAAGCCCAGCGGCAGCATAATGCCTACCAACAGGATCATCACCGGCGCAATGATAGCGCTCCACATACCGCCTGCACCAAACAGGCCCCAGAATACGGGTTCGTCAGAGCGTTTTGGATTTGGATTAATCATTCCGGACTCCTTACCAGAACAGGGCAACAAACAGTATTACTACTGTCGCAACCACAGTAACTGCCCAGAGACCTTTGATGATCGGCTCTGGCCCCATTTTTTCGTCTTTTACGATGATGTTGGCAGCTTTTGGCGCCAGCTCAAACCAGGTTTTGGTATGCAGCAGCGCTGCAGCCAGGGCGATAATATTAAGAATTACCACCACCGGGTTTTGTAAAAAGGCGACAAAACCCATCCAGGACTCTGCACCATGCTTGAGTGCAAACAGGCCGATAATCAGTTCAATGCTGAACCAGACTGCCGGAACTGCCGTGCCTTCACGCAGCATGTAAAAACGATAAAATGGCAGTTTTTTCCACCAAGTGGACGTCATTGGCCGCACATAGGCTTTGCGTTTAGTCGTCATCGTGCACTCCTTAGCGTGGTTTCAGGGTAGCGATAAGAAAGTCTTTTGAACTTTCAACTTTACCCTGCTGAATGGCCGCAGCCGGATCGACGTGTTTCGGGCAGACTTCGGAGCAGTAGCCCACGAAAGTACAGGACCAGACGCCGTTCGGGCTGTTCAACTGAGCCATACGCTCCTTCTTACCGTGGTCGCGGCTATCTTCGTTATAACGATGCGCCAGGGTGATTGCAGCCGGTCCAATGAACTCTGGGTTCAGGCCGAACTGCGGGCACGCGGCATAGCACAGACCACAGTTGATGCAACCGGAGAACTGATGATACTTCGCCATTTGCGCCGGAGTCTGGGTGTTTGGACCCTGATCCGGAGTACGCGGGTTACCAATGATGTACGGCTTGATCGCTTCCAGGCTTTCGATAAAGTGCGTCATATCGACGACCAGATCGCGTTCGATCGGGAAGTTGCCCAGCGCTTCAACCTTCATACCGTTGGTGTATTCACGCAGGAAGGTTTTGCACGCCAGTTTAGGCACGTTGTTGACCATCATGCCGCAGGAGCCGCAGATTGCCATACGGCAGGACCAGCGGTAGCTCAGGTCCGGTGCCAGGTTATCTTTGATGTAACCCAACGCATCCAGTAGAGATGTGGTTTCATCATAAGGAACTTCATAGAAAGCACTGTGCGGCGCGGTATCGGTTTCCGGGTTATAGCGCACCACCTCAACTTTCAGGTTTTTCATCTCAGCCATTCGCCTTCTCCTTCTTATCGGCTGCTTCCGCTTCGCCACCGTACATACGTTTAGCTGGCGGCAGAGTGGTGATTTTCACGTCGCTGTATTCCAGGCGAGTTGTGCCGTCAGCATCACGGAAGGCGAGAGTGTGTTTGAGGAAGTTAACGTCATCACGCTCGGTGCAGCCTTCATCCAGACGCTGGTGCGCGCCGCGGGATTCTTTACGTGCCAGCGCAGAGTGCGCCATACATTCAGCAACGTTCAAACCATGACCCAGTTCGATGGTGTACAGCAAGTCGGTGTTGAAGACGCTGGAGGTATCGGTGATACGTACGCGCTTGAAACGTTCCTGCAGTTCGGCCAGTTTATCAACGGTTTTCTGCATGAGTTCCGGCGTACGGTAGATACCGCAACCTTCTTCCATGGACAGACCCATTTCGTCGCGGATTTTGGACCAGTTTTCGTTACCTTCCTGGTTCACCAGATCTTTCAGACGTTTTTCAACGCCAGCAACCTGTGCGTCGAGTGCGGCACCGTTTGCTGCGCCTACCGTTGCAGCGCGTTCTGCTGCACGTTCACCCGCCATGCGGCCAAAGACCACCAGTTCTGCCAGAGAGTTAGAACCCAGACGGTTAGCGCCATGCAGACCAACAGAGGAACATTCACCAACGGCGAACAGACCTTTAATGCGGGTTTCACAGTGCTGATCGGTTTCGATACCGCCCATGGTGTAGTGCGCGGTCGGACGTACCGGGATCGGTTCTTTAACCGGATCGACACCCACGTAGGCTTTCGCCAGTTCGCAGATGAACGGTAAGCGCTCGAGCAGTTTTTTCTCACCGAGGTGACGCAGGTCGAGGTAAACCACATCGCCACGCGGGGTGGAAATGGTATTGCCTTTACGCCATTCGTGCCAGAAGGCCTGAGAAACTTTGTCGCGCGGACCCAGTTCCATGTATTTGTTCTTCGGCTCGCCCAGTGGGGTTTCCGGACCCATGCCGTAGTCCTGCAGATAGCGATAGCCATCTTTGTTGACCAGAATACCGCCTTCACCGCGGCAGCCTTCGGTCATCAGGATACCGGAGCCTGGCAGACCAGTCGGGTGATACTGAACGAATTCCATATCACGCAGCGGAACGCCGTGGCTCAGTGCCATGCCCATACCGTCGCCGGTAACGATGCCGCCGTTGGTGTTGTAACGGTACACACGGCCAGCGCCGCCTGTTGCCATGACAACCGCATTAGCACGGATTTGCATCAGCGTGCCTTCCATCATGTTCATCGCAACCAGGCCGCGAGCCTGACCGTCATCAACCAGGATGTCCAGGACGAAGTGTTCGTCGAAACGCTGAATTTGCGGGAACTGCAAAGACGTTTGGAACAGCGTATGCAGCATGTGGAAGCCGGTCTTATCCGCGGCAAACCAGGTGCGCTCAATTTTCATACCGCCGAAGCGACGTACGTTGACGCTACCGTCTTCACGACGGCTCCATGGGCAACCCCATTGTTCCAGTTGCGTCATTTCAGTTGGGCAGTGGTGGACAAAGTAATCCACGACATCCTGCTCACACAGCCAGTCTCCGCCAGCTACCGTATCGTGAAAATGGTAGTCAAAGCTGTCATGATCCTGCGCGACAGCAGCAGAGCCGCCTTCGGCAGCAACGGTATGGCTGCGCATTGGGTACACTTTTGAGATCAGTGCGATTTTAGCGTTGGGATTTGCTTGTGCGGCAGCAATTGCAGCACGTAATCCCGCGCCACCGGCGCCTATAATGGCAAGATCGGCTTGAAAGGTTTGCACGACATTCCTCCAGATTGTTGTTATTTCATCCCCGCCCGTAATCAGATGCTTCATCTGAGTCAAACGGGTTATGAACGCGTTTCCACTGCTCCTTTATAGGTACAATAGTATAGTCTCAGGGAGGAGCGGGAAATTTGACGTGTTCGATTTTTTTAGCGTATCACAGGGGGGAATTATCATTGATTTTGATTAATTTAATTACTAAACCACCCAATGTTGCTTTTTTTATCAACTTGTCCGTGTTTGTTATTCCCTCCCGAAATTTGTCTCGCTAACGCGTTACGAGTAGACTTCGTGCCCTTGTCTTAAATCGGAGAAACAACCATGAGCGAAACGGCAACCTGGCAGCCGAGCGCGTCCATCCCCAATCTGTTAAAACGTGCAGCAATTATAGCGGAAATCCGCCGCTTTTTTGCCGACCGTGGCGTGCTTGAGGTTGAGACACCTTGTATGAGTCAGGCGACGGTTACGGATATTCATCTGTTCCCGTTCGAAACGCGTTTCGTTGGCCCGGGTCATTCTCAGGGCATGAACCTCTATTTGATGACCAGCCCGGAATACCATATGAAGCGCCTGCTGGTTGCAGGGTGTGGTCCGGTCTACCAACTGTGTCGCAGTTTCCGTAACGAAGAGATGGGGCGTCACCATAACCCCGAGTTCACCATGCTCGAGTGGTACCGTCCTCATTACGATATGTACCGTCTGATGAATGAAGTGGATGATTTGCTCCAGCAAGTGCTGGACTGCTCTCCGGCGGAAAGCCTCTCTTATCAGCAAGCCTTCCAGCGTCATCTTGAAATCGACCCGCTGTCAGCGGATAAAACACAGTTGCGCGAAGCGGCGGCTAAGCTGGATCTCAGCAATATCGCGGACACCGAAGAAGACCGGGATACCTTGCTGCAACTGCTGTTTGCGATGGGCGTCGAACCGCACATTGGCAAAGATAAACCGACGTTTGTATATCATTTCCCGGCCAGCCAGGCGTCGTTGGCGCAAATCAGTACTGAAGACCACCGCGTGGCCGAACGTTTTGAGGTGTACTACAAAGGTATTGAGCTGGCGAATGGTTTCCATGAGTTGACCGATGCACGCGAGCAGCAGCAACGCTTCGAACAGGATAACCGCAAACGAGCCGCCCGTGGCTTACCGCAACAGCCTATCGATAACAATCTGCTTGAAGCGCTAAAAGTTGGGATGCCGGATTGCTCAGGCGTGGCGCTGGGCGTCGACCGTCTGGTTATGCTGGCACTGGGGGCCGATAGCCTCGCTGATGTTATCGCCTTTACCGTCGATCGTGCGTAATTCACGTCTCCGCATTGCAAAGTGGCGCATAGTCGTCACTTTGTAGCATCTTTTTTCATTTCCCCTCTAATAGCCACAATTTAACTCTGGAATTTTGTTAGCATTCAGGTATCAATCCTGTGTTGATTTTCTTATTGCTGATCTCTGCAAGGGGGCAGTATTCACCGGTGAGTGGTGTTTGATAAACACTCTCCAGAGTAAGGGATAGTTTAATGACCCAAACAATAAAAAAGATGAGCCTGACTGGTCTCATCCTGATGATATTTACGTCTGTTTTTGGATTTGCTAATAGCCCCTCGGCTTTCTATTTAATGGGATACAGTGCCATTCCATGGTATGTATTTTCTGCATTATTATTCTTTATCCCATTTGCCTTAATGATGGCTGAAATGGGGTCTGCCTATCGGAAAGAAGAGGGTGGGATCTATTCGTGGATGAATAATAGCGTCGGACCTCGTTATGCGTTTATCGGCACCTTTATGTGGTTCTCTTCCTACGTTATCTGGATGGTGAGCACCGCGGCGAAAGTCTGGGTGCCTTTTTCCACCTTTATATTCGGCGCGGATATGACGCAGACCTGGCGTATCGCCGGGTTTGAGCCCACGCAGGTCGTCGGACTGCTTGCTGTTGGCTGGATGGTGTTGGTGACTGGCGTAGCGTCACGGGGTATTAATAAGATTGCTCGCATTACGGCGGTTGGCGGAATTGCCGTCATGTGTCTTAATTTAGTTCTGTTGTTAGTGAGTGTCGCTATTTTGTTATTAAGCGGTGGCCACTTTGCACAGGATATTAATTTTGTCTCTTCACCGAATCCGGGATATCAGTCCGGTCTGGCCATGCTGTCATTTGTGGTGTTTGCTATTTTTGCCTATGGCGGAATAGAAGCCGTGGGTGGACTGGTTGATAAAACAGAGAAACCTGAAAAGAACTTCGCGAAAGGCATTGTCTTCGCGGCGATTGTCATTTCAGTGGGTTATTCGCTGGCCATCTTTTTATGGGGCGTGAGTACCAACTGGCAGGATGTATTAAGTAATAGTTCAGTGAACTTGGGTAATATTACTTATATCCTGATGAAAAGTTTGGGGATGACGCTGGGCCATGCGCTGCATCTTTCACCTGAGGCGGCTATCACTACAGGCGTCTGGTTTGCGCGTATTACCGGCCTGTCTATGTTCCTTGCTTATACCGGGGCATTCTTCACGCTCAGCTACTCGCCGCTGAAAGCAATTATTCAGGGGACGCCAAAAGCACTGTGGCCTGCACCGATGACCAGACTGAACGCTATGGGGATGCCGACGACGGCGATGTGGATGCAGTGTCTGCTGGTGAGCCTGTTTATTCTTCTGGTGTCGTTTGGCGGCGATACGGCCTCAGCGTTCTATAACAAGCTGACGCTGATGGCGAACGTCTCGATGACGCTGCCGTATCTGTTCCTCGCGCTGGCGTTCCCTTTCTTTAAATCTCGCGTCGGTCTGGAAAGACCGTTTGTGATATTTAAAACCCGAGCCGCAACGCTACTGGCAACGAGTGTCGTGGTGCTGGTGGTGACGTTCGCCAACGTGTTCACCATTATCCAGCCGGTGATTGAAGCTGGCGACTGGAACAGTGCACTGTGGATGACCGGCGGGCCGATTTTCTTCTCGTTGTTAGCCATGGCGATTTACCAGAACTACAGCCGTCGTATAGCCAATGAGCCTGAATGGGCGGTTGAATAAACGACCTGCCTAATCCGGCCTACTAAAGAAGCATCTTCGTAGGCCGGATTAGGCGAAGCCGCCATCAGGCACCACTCACGTTTACAAGCTTCCCGCCGGGCGCTTACCTCTGCCCGCAGAACTTAACGTTCTCCCCGTTTGCTTTCCGCTGAGGCTCTCCAGACGCATCTGGAACGGTGGGAATGGCATATCAATACCGTGCTCACGGAAGCCCGCCAGAATCAGCTGGTGGATCTCGTGGCGCAATGGCATACGGTGTCCCATCTCTGCGGCATAGATACGCAGCTCAAAGATCTGAATCCCCTGCTGAAGGTCAACCAGGAAGACTTCCGGCGCCGGTGTGTCGATAACCAGTGAGCAGCGCTGGGCGGCAGTGAGCAGGATTTGCGTGACCTCCTCGCTGTTGGCTTCTGACGGTGCAGGAATGGTCAATACCACACGAGTCACTGAGTCGGATAACGACCAGTTGATAAACTGCTCGGTGATAAACGCCTTGTTGGGCACGATGATCTCTTTACGATCCCAGTCGCTGATGGTGGTCGCGCGGGTGTTAATCTTGGTCACGCTGCCGGTGAGGTCGCGAATGGTCACCGTGTCGCCAATACGAATTGGTTTTTCAAACAGGATGATCAGGCCGGATATAAAGTTGGCGAAGATCTCTTGCAAACCAAAGCCCAAACCAACACCGAGAGCAGCAACCAGCCACTGCAGTTTCGACCACTCAATACCAATCATTGAGAAGCCCACCAGGCCACCAATTAGCATCAGTAGATACTTGGTTATAGTGGTGATGGCGTAACCGGTACCTGGTGTTAAATCCAGGTGCTGCAACAGCGCCAGTTCCAGCAGTGCAGGCAGGTTACGCACCAGCTGGGTGGTGATGATAAACACCAGAATGGCAATAAGCACTGCGCCCAGCGTAATCGGCTCTAAGCTTTCTACGCCCTGCACCGTGGACGTCACATCCCATAGAGAGATATTTTCCAGGAAGCCGAACGCGGAATGAATTTCTGACCACAGCACGATGACTGAAAGCAGGGCGATGAGCATCAGGATAGACCGCACCAGGCGCAGCGACTGTGCGCTTATCGCGTCCAGATCGACTTCGCTTTCATCGATATCTATCGCTCCTTCCAGGCTGGTGGAGTGCGCGGGTTCTTCTTCACCACGTGCACGCTGCGCCAGCATTTCTGCGCGTCGGTGTTTGGCGCGGTCAAAAGCCAGACGACGGCGCTGGATAAGCATCCAGCGGCGGATGACGTGATAAACCACCAGCAACAAGAACCAGATAGCAACAGACGTCTCCAGGCGGGCCAGCAGCGCCTGTGCTGTGGCCAGGTAACCTACCGCGGCCGCAAGAATGGCAACTAACGGGGCACCCATTAGCATATTCCACAGCATGCTGTTGACCATGTTGTCGCCGTTGCCCTCTTTGTCGAGGTACAGCGGGATCCCGGCGCGTTTGAGGCTCAGAGTGACGATGGCCAGTGCGCCACAAATCAACATAAAGCACAGGCGTCCTAATGAAGCGGAGAATTCCCGGTCATTGAGATTATCAAACATGATCACCGCCATGATCAGCGGAACAATCAGTCCGATGCTCATCAGGTAATAGTGCATAGCTTTAGCGACGCGGTTGCGCGGCCAGCCAAAGTGCGCGATGAACAGACCATTCGGCCGCGCAAAGGTAGCGCAAATCATCACCGCCCACAGCATAGGCACCGTGGCGGTCACACCATCGCCGATGGCGACGGCCAGCGGATAGGGCCAGGCTTCCTGCAGGCCGTAACCCAGCGTCGCCCACAGCACCGGCAGCGGCGAGGCAACGAGAATTGACCAGAATACCGTTCGTATCGTCAGCCAGAAGTGATCCTGGGTGACTTTACCGACCCGCGCAGACGATCGCTCAAGAAAGCGGGTGAAGTGCTTACGCGAATAGAGGCTAAACCCTACCAGCACCAGCGCGGCGAACAACGGCAGCAGCGTGGCCTTACTGGTGAGCATCATGACGCTGGCTTTACCAAGCTGATTAAACGTATCTAATGAGATTAGACGACGCAGATCCTGAACCAAATCGACCGGCCAGGAGAGTGAAATCGGGCTGACGTCAGAGGTCCAGAACAGATAGCGGTGCGTGGCTTCGTTAACCTCTTTCAGCGCATCTTCCAACTGACTATTGGAGACTTTCAGCTTGGTTAACTCGAGTATCAGCGTATCGCCGCCCTGTAGCAGGGAATTCAACAGCTCACGCTGGGTACGCAGTTGGGCATTGAGAATACGGGTCTGCTCTGCGGTAAGCGGCTGTCCATCCGCTTGATGGATCTGGCGTAGCTGCGGCTGTTTGTTGAGGAGGTCTTCATAGCGCATGCGATGTACGCGCAGCTGCGCCATTTCGGTATCGAGCTGTTGCGGCTTAGGCATTTCAGGTAGACGGGAAACCTGCGCGCGAAGAGCTTCACCCAGCATATTCGACGCCCCCAGCCACTGTGACTGCTCGCGCAGCGTGTTCAATGCCTGACGTACCTGCAACGTTTGACCGGTGGCCTGACGCTGCTGAGACGCCACCAGGTCCATACGTTGTGCCTGTTGGTTTAACGCCTGTGACAGTTCGCGGTTGACCTTGAACTGATCGACAATGCCTTCCGGCAGTCCTGCACTGTTTTCTGCCAGCAGTTCGGTGCTTTCCAACGCCCGCTCCGCTTCACGCTGCCGCTGGCTATTGAGCTGATTTCGTAATGCCTGCAGGTAAGCGTCGAGCTGCTGGCTCTGTTTTTCGGCCAGTTCGGAGCGCATACGCGCCAGTTCTTGACGATTGTTAGCGGAAAGTTGTGCCAGCTCCAGCTCATCGACCAGCGCTTTGAGTCTGGCGGATTCAGCCTGCAACGACTGATTGAGCGGCGTATTGCCGCTGGCTGCGCCAAGGCGTCGTTCAATTTCATTTAATTGACGGCGAGCATCGGTTTGCTGTTGAGGGAGCTGGTTTAATGAATCGGCGATTTCGCGGGCGCGATCCTGCTCCTGCTGGGCCTGACGGCTTTTTTCCAGCAACTGGCTGCTGACCTGCAGGATCTCCTGGTTTAAGGCGTCAGCCGAGAGGTCCGTGGGGATGCTGCGAGGTTCATCGCGCAGGTTGCTAAGCTGCGCGCGTAGCGTCGCGGACAGCTTGGGGAAGTTATCAATAACCTGCTGATACTGTTCGGCGCGCTCGAGAGAGCCTTTACGCTCTTCAAGGGCATTCAGCGCGGACTGGAGCGCCTCGACGGCTTCTGGCTGAGCGGGTTTTGCCGCTTTGGCCTGCTCCAGTTCCTGGGTGATTTGTTTGGTATCGGGGGCCGTCGCAGCGTACGCCCCCTGGCTGAGGCACCAGGCCATCAGAAAAGTGATAATCAGGCGCACAGCAGCGATTCCTATGTTTAACTTTCGTCTTTTTTGTCGTCAACCAGCGGGCTGGCAGCGTGTTCTGCTTCGATCTCGTCTTGCGCAAGCGGGGCGGGTTCGGCCTCTGGCGTCACGAACGTTTCGGTAGAGATTGCCATCGGTTGACCGATTTTGGTGACTGAAAGATCCTGCAACTGCTCGACCAGATTAACTTTGCCTGGCGCAAACAGGTTGATGACGGTTGAACCAAGCTTAAAGCGGCCCATTTCCTGGCCTTTCAGCAGCGCCACTGAACCTTCACTTTCACCTTCAGGCCATGTCCAGCGCTTAATTACGCCTTCACGCGGTGGCGTGATGGTGCCAGCCCAGACAGTTTCGATGCTACCGACGATGGTTGCACCGACCAGAATTTGCACCATCGGGCCAAATTCAGTGTCAAACAGGCAAATAACACGTTCGTTACGGGCAAAAAGGTTGGGCACGTTTTGCGCGGTCAGAATGTTGACCGAGAAAAGATCGCCGGGCACGTACAGCATTTCCCGCAGGATGCCGTTACACGGCATATGTACGCGGTGGTAATCACGCGGTGAGAGGTACGTCGTGACAAACGTTCCGTTACGGAACTTGTCCGCCATTTGGTAGTTACCTGCCAGCAGTGCTTCAAGGCTGTAGCTGTGCCCTTTGGCCTGCAACAGTTTGTCTTCTTCGATGTTCCCCAACTGGTTAATCACGCCGTCAGCTGGCATAACCAGAACATTCGGGTCGGTATTAATTGGGCGGGCATCGTCACGCAGTGGGCGCACGAAGAAGTCGTTAAAGGTGCGATAGCTGGCGGTATCCGGCTTCTGCGCCTCTGTCATATCGACCTTGTAATATTTCACGAACAGATCGATAACCAGTTTAGTTAGCCATCCTGCTCGTTTGCTTGCACCCCAACCCGCCAGGCGAGTGAGCCATAGTTTCGGCAGAATGTATTGTAGCGAAAGCTTAAATGAATTTAACAAGGTAGCCTCCAGGCCATAATTTGTTCCCGATCCGGCATGCGGGCCGGATCCTGAAAAAAGGGGGACGATTCTAGCGATGCTTAGCTTAGTTGTCAGTTGTCCGTATCAGAAAAGTTTTTACGCGTTTTTACCTGCGCCATGCTTTCAAGGATGCGGTGATAATTCTCAAACCGAGTTTCGGCGATAGCCCCTTTCTCTACTGCTTCACGGATAGCGCAGCCTGGATCCGTATCATGCTTACAGTCGCGGTATTTGCAATGACCTAAGAAATCATGGAATTCGACAAACCCGTGGGTGATTTGTTCCGGCTCAAGATGCCACAACCCAAACTCACGTACGCCGGGGGAGTCAATGACGTCACCGCCGTGCGGGAAGTGGTACAAGCGAGAGGCCGTGGTGGTGTGTTGCCCAAGACCGGAGTTATCGGAAACATCGTTGGTCAGGATCTCTTTCTGCAGGCCGAGCAGGTTGTTGAGCAGGCTGGATTTGCCCACACCTGATTGACCAGCAAAAATGCTGATGCGATCGGTCAGCGCTTCCTCAAGCGGCTGCAGGCCGTCTTTTTTATGGCTGGAGACCATCAACACGCGATAGCCAATATTGCGATAGATATCCATCTGCTCATTCACGAAGACCATGCCTTCATCGTCGAGCAGATCGATTTTGTTGAGTACGATAATAGGCTCAACCTGCAACGTTTCGCAGGCAACCAGATATCGGTCGATAATATTGAGTGACAGCTCGGGTAAGATGGCTGAGACAATGACGATTTGGTCGATGTTGGCCGCAATGGGTTTTACACCGTCATAAAAGTCCGGACGCGTTAGCACCGAGGTACGTTCATGTACCGCTTCAACGATCCCTTTAACGTTCACGCCTTCGGCTGCGGCCTTACCTGGACGCCAGACTACACGATCGCCGGTTACCAGCGAACGAATTGTGCGACGGATGTTGCAACGGTGGACATCGCCGTCGGCAGACTCCACGTCGGCATGCATGCCAAAGCGGCTGATAACAATACCTTCAGCGGTCTCGCCAAACAGGTTGTCGTCGTAGTCGGGCTTCTCCGTGGACGTTTTAAGACGACGCTGGTGATTGGCGTTCACGCGGCGCTGTTGGCCTTTGGAGAGTTTATTTTTACTCAATCGTACTGACTCCTGGTCGCCCATGATGGGCAAAACATTTATGATACACGCAATTTTAGATGAATATAGTCACACTGAATGTGACGTCTGAAGGGTGGAAAATAGCATGAGTGGCAATGAAAACAACCTGATTTGGATCGATCTGGAGATGACAGGTCTGGATCCCGAGCGCGATCGCATTATTGAGATCGCGACGCTGGTGACTGACGCCAATCTGAATATTCTGGCTGAAGGACCGACGATTGCCGTCCACCAGTCCGACGCGCAGCTGGCGCTAATGGATGACTGGAACGTGCGTACGCATACCGGAAGTGGTCTGGTGGCGCGCGTGAAGGCGAGCACCATGGGCGATCGTGAAGCGGAGCTGGCGACGCTGGCATTTTTAAAAGAGTGGGTTCCGGCAGGGAAATCCCCGATTTGTGGCAACAGCATCGGCCAGGATCGTCGTTTCCTGTTCAAATACATGCCGGAACTGGAAGCGTATTTCCATTATCGCTATCTGGACGTTAGCACGTTGAAAGAGCTGGCCCGTCGCTGGAAGCCGGAGATCCTCGATGGCTTCACGAAGCAGGGGACACACCAGGCGATGGACGACATTCGTGAGTCCGTCGCTGAGCTGGCTTACTACCGTGAGCATTTTATTAAGCTTTGATTTTGTTCTCCGGTGGCTTGCGTCACCGGCTTTTTGACGCTAAATTGCCCAGCTTGATTGTAAAGTAATCACTTGAACGAGTTTTCAAAAAAATCGTATTCAAGGGGGTTGCAGCTAAACGAATTTCTCGTATAATGCGCCTCCCGTAACGACAGAGATTTACGCGTTACGACAGCAACAAAAGCAGTACAGATTTGCGGGAATAGCTCAGTTGGTAGAGCACGACCTTGCCAAGGTCGGGGTCGCGAGTTCGAGTCTCGTTTCCCGCTCCAAAATTTGAAAGGTATCGCAAGATACGCACCACCCAAGCGGGAATAGCTCAGTTGGTAGAGCACGACCTTGCCAAGGTCGGGGTCGCGAGTTCGAGTCTCGTTTCCCGCTCCAAAATTTGAAAAGTATCGCAAGATACGCACCACCCAAGCGGGAATAGCTCAGTTGGTAGAGCACGACCTTGCCAAGGTCGGGGTCGCGAGTTCGAGTCTCGTTTCCCGCTCCAAATTCTTATCTCAATAAACATATCCACAACGAATAATCGCGTTGGGGCTGTTTTCTTTTGTCTTTGACATACTCTTGTAAACAGACTTATCCACAGGTCAGAGTAATATTCCTGGAATGCAAAAAACTTCGCTTGGTGAATAGTATCTTTATAACCATTTGAATTTAATGAATTAATTATCATTTCAAATTGTTAATGTGATCACTTGACGATTTTTTCCTTCTTGAATATCAATGTGTTTTTATTTTTATGCACAAGCTGTGGATGACTTAAGCATCACGCGGCAGACCTTTTTCAATCACCCTGACCAGCCGCTGTTTCTTCGGTAATTGCACTTCAACCACGCAGGCATTTCTTTTCTCAATCTGCTGCGCAATCGCCCATTCTATGTGCTCGTCGAGAAGTGGGTGCTCACCTCTGCGATTTTCCAGCGCATTTATTACGGTTTCATCCCACGGGGCATTTCCCAGCGCGACGGCGATATTTCGCAACCAACGCAGGTGTCCGATGCGACGAATAGCCGAACCTTCCGTCACTTTTAAAAACCACGCTTCGCTCCAGCCAAACAGCTCAATCAGTTCCGGGGCATGCAGTTGTTTACGTGGGCTAAAGTCATCTTCTACAGTGAGCTGCGAATAGCGATTCCAGGGGCAAATGAGCTGGCAGTCATCGCAGCCATAGATTCGGTTGCCCAACAGTGGGCGAAACTCTTCCGGGATAGCGCCTTCTAGTTCGATCGTGAGATAGGAAATACAGCGGCGGGCATCAACGGTGTAGGGTTCAACGATGGCGCCCGTGGGGCAAATGGTCATACAGGCCACGCATTTGCCGCAGGCTTCTTCTACAGGCTGATCCACCGGAAGCGGTAAATCGATCAGCAGTTCACCAAGGAAGAAAAATGACCCGGCTTCACGGCTAAGAATTAGTGAGTGCTTACCAACCCAGCCAAGTCCGGCTTTTTCCGCCAGCGGACGCTCCAGAATGGGCGCAGAATCGACAAAAGGTCTAAAATTCAGCGAAACGCAATGCTGCTGGATCAACTCTCCCAGTTTTTTTAAACGGTTACGCAGCAGCTTATGGTAGTCACGGCCCAGTGCATAACGGCTGATGTAGCCCAGCGACGGATTTTTTAGCGTGCTGGCAAACGCGGCGTTAGCGGGGAGATAATTCATCCGTACGCTGATGACGCGTAAAGTTCCGGGTAATAACTCGTGGGGGCGGGCGCGCATCATACCGTGACGGGCCATCCAGTCCATTTCGCCATGGTATTGTTTATCCAGCCAGGCCTGCAGTTTGGGTTCGGCTTCGCTAAGGTCTGTATCGGCAATACCGACCTGCTGAAAGCCAAGTTCCAGCCCCCACTGCTTAATTTTTTGTGCTAACTGATTGAGATCGAGGGGCTCTGACATGACGGACCATACAATGAAGAAAAACCCCGCAAGTATACCACACTCCATCTGGCACGCCGATGACATCAAACGGATGGAACATGAGGCGGCAGACAGCCTTGGGCTGACGCTGTATGAGCTGATGCAACGTGCGGGAGAGGCGGCGTTCCAGGTTGCTCGCAATGCATATCCTGCCGCTCGGCACTGGCTGGTGCTCTGTGGCCACGGTAATAACGGCGGCGACGGCTATGTCGTGGCGAGACTTGCCAAAGCCGCGGGGATTCACGTCACGCTATTAGCGCAAGAAAGCGACAAACCGCTCCCACAGGAGGCAGAACATGCTCGTCATGCCTGGCTGAACGCAGGTGGCGTTATCCACGCCCCGGATATTATCTGGCCGCAAGAGGTGGATGTGATTATCGATGCGCTGCTCGGCACCGGCTTAAAACATGCACCTCGCGACCCACTGGCGACATTAATCAAACAGGCGAATGCGCATTCTGCTCCCACAGTGGCTATTGATATTCCTTCCGGTCTGCTAGCGCAGACGGGGGGAACGCCCGGAGCGGTGATTCATGCTGCCCATACCGTTACCTTTATTGCATTGAAGCCCGGTCTGATCACGGGCAAAGCGCGTGATGTCACAGGGCGTATCCATTTTAACGCGCTCGGACTGGATGCCTGGCTGGCGGGGCAGGACGCGCCCATTCAGCGCGTTGATGCCTCACAGCTTAGATGCTGGCTGACACCACGCCGCGCAACATCGCACAAAGGTGACCATGGTCGACTGGCGATCATCGGGGGTGACTATGGCACAGCAGGCGCCATACGCATGGCCGGTGAAGCGGCGCTTCGCGCTGGTGCCGGATTGGTTAAGGTGCTCACGCGCAGTGAAAATATTGCACCGATCCTGACCGCCCGTCCGGAACTGATGGTCGATGAGTTGACGCCTCGCGCGGTGGAGGAAAGTCTGGTGTGGGCGGATATCGTGGTCATCGGTCCCGGACTTGGGCAGCAAGAGTGGGGAAAAAAAGCACTGCAAAAAGTTGAGAATTTTCGCAAACCGATGCTGTGGGATGCCGATGCGCTTAACCTGCTGGCAATCAATCCCGATAAACGTCACAATCGCGTGATCACGCCGCATCCGGGCGAGGCTGCGCGACTGTTGGGCTGTTCCATTACAGAAATTGAAGACGATCGCTTACTTTCTGCACAGCGTCTGGTAAAACGGTACGGAGGTGTGGTGGTGCTGAAAGGCGCGGGTACGGTAGTGGCCTCGGAGCACAATGCATTAGCCATTATCGATGCCGGTAACGCAGGAATGGCCAGCGGCGGTATGGGTGATGTCCTTTCCGGAATCATTGGCGCATTGCTCGGACAGAAGCTTACCCCGTATGATGCTGCGTGTGCGGGATGTGTGGCGCACGGCGCGGCAGCGGATGTGCTGGCGGCGCGATTTGGTACGCGCGGCATGCTGGCGACAGATCTCTTTACCACGCTACAGCGTATTGTTAACCCTGATGTGATTGACGTTTATCATGATGAATAGAGTAATTCCGCTACCGGATGAACAGGCGACGTTAGACCTGGGACTGCGGGTCGCGAAGGCCTGTGACGGCGCAACGGTTATTTATTTGTACGGCGATTTAGGTGCGGGTAAAACCACCTTCAGCCGGGGATTCCTGCAGGCGCTAGGTCATAAAGGCAATGTAAAAAGCCCCACCTATACGCTGGTCGAACCCTATTCGCTTGAAAATTTAATGGTATATCACTTCGATCTGTACCGACTTGCGGACCCCGAGGAGCTCGAATTTATGGGGATCCGTGATTATTTTGCCAATGATGCAATTTGCCTGGTGGAATGGCCACAACAAGGTAAAGGTGTGCTCCCGGACCCGGACGTCGAAATACACATCGAATACCAGGCGCAAGGTCGAGAGGCGCGCGTAAGTGCCGTCTCCTCATCGGGTAATTTATTGCTGGCGCGTTTAGCCGAATAACCTTAAAGGGTGGCGGGATGATTTATCGCATCAGAAATTGGCTGATGGCAACCCTGGTCCTGCTGTGCGCGCAGGCAGGGGCCGCCAGCCTTTCCGATCTTCAGGTTTCTAACGGCGAACAGCAGGCGCGGATTACGCTCAGTTTTATTGGCGAGCCTGAATATGCTGTTTCGCAGGACGGGAAGCGCACCGTTGCGCTGGATATTAAACAAACCGGCGTGATTCAGGGACTGCCGCTGCTGTTTAGCGGTAATAACCTGGTTAAGGCCATCCGTGCGGGTACACCGAACGATCCACAGTCTTTGCGACTGGTTGTCGATTTAACCGAGAACGGAAAAGCCGCCGCTGTAAAACGGCAAAACGGCGGTAACTATACCGTGGTGTTTACCATCAATGCTGATGCACCTCCGCCGCCACCGCCACCTCCTGTGGTGGTGAAGCGCGTTGAAGCACCCGTTGTCGCTCCGCGTCCGTCAGAACCTGCGCGTAACCCGTTTAAAACGGAAAATAATCGCACGACAGCCGTCATCAACAGTAATACGGCCACGCGGCCTGCCGCTCGGGCGGTGAGCAACAATAATGGCGATAAAGTGGTCATTGCGATTGATGCCGGGCACGGTGGACAAGATCCTGGCGCGATTGGTCCTGGCGGCACGCGTGAGAAAAACGTCACCATCGCCGTCGCGCGTAAGCTGCGCAGTCTGCTCAATGACGATCCGATGTTTAAGGGCGTACTCACTCGTGACGGCGATTACTTCATCTCGGTGATGGGCCGTTCTGACGTGGCGCGTAAACAAAATGCCAACTTCCTGGTCTCCATTCATGCTGATGCGGCACCCAACCGGGATGCCACGGGTGCTTCCGTTTGGGTGTTGTCAAACCGTCGAGCCAACACTGAAATGGCTGGCTGGCTGGAACAGCACGAGAAGCAATCGGAGCTGTTGGGTGGCGCGGGTGATGTGCTGGCCAACAGTCAGTCCGACCCGTATTTGAGTCAGGCGGTGCTGGACCTGCAGTTCGGTCATTCACAGCGTGTAGGGTATGATGTGGCAACCAGTATGATCGGCCAGCTGGAGCGCATTGGTTCGATGCATAAGCGTCGTCCGGAGCACGCCAGTCTTGGCGTATTGCGTTCGCCGGATATCCCGTCTGTGCTGGTTGAAACCGGCTTTATCAGTAACAACAGCGAAGAACGATTGTTGGCGAGCGATGATTATCAGCAGCAGCTGGCCGAGGCGATTTACAAAGGATTGCGTAATTACTTCCAGTCGCATCCGATGCAAACCGGGCCACAGGGCGCACCGGCGCAAACTGCCAGTGCCATTTCGCCGGGCGACACGTTAACCAATTAAGGATTAGCCATGCCGATTCAGGTTCTACCGCCACAGTTGGCGAACCAAATTGCCGCAGGTGAAGTGGTAGAACGGCCTGCGTCAGTGGTTAAAGAACTGGTAGAAAACAGTATCGATGCGGGTGCAACGCGCATTGATATTGATATCGAACGTGGTGGCGCCAAGCTGATCCGTATTCGTGATAACGGCTGCGGCATTAAAAAAGACGAACTGGCGCTCGCGCTCGCGCGTCATGCGACCAGTAAAATTGCCTCCCTTGACGATCTCGAAGCTATTGTTAGCCTCGGATTTCGCGGGGAAGCGCTGGCCAGCATCAGCTCGGTCTCTCGTTTAACCCTGACGTCACGTACGCAAGAACAATCCGAAGCCTGGCAGGCCTATGCCGAAGGGCGCGATATGGATGTGACGATTAAACCTGCCGCACATCCGGTGGGCACCACGCTGGAAGTGTTGGATCTGTTCTACAACACGCCAGCACGGCGTAAGTTCATGCGCACCGAGAAAACCGAATTTAACCATATCGACGAGATAATCCGCCGCATTGCGCTGGCGCGTTTTGATGTGACCATAAATTTGTCGCACAACGGTAAAATGGTGCGTCAGTACCGCGCAGTCGCCGCCGATGGACAGAAAGAGCGTCGTCTGGGCGCGATTTGCGGCACGCCGTTTCTGGAGCATGCGCTGGCGATTGAGTGGCAGCATGGAGATTTAACGCTGCGTGGCTGGGTCGCTGACCCGAATCACACCACGACGGCGCTGGCCGAAATACAGTACTGCTATGTGAATGGCCGTATGATGCGCGATCGGCTGATCAACCATGCTATCCGTCAGGCCTGTGAAGACAAACTTGGGGCCGATCAACAGCCAGCGTTTGTCCTGTACCTGGAAATCGACCCGCATCAGGTGGACGTTAACGTGCATCCTGCCAAGCATGAAGTCCGTTTCCATCAGTCCCGGCTGGTGCATGACTTTATCTATCAGGGGGTGTTGAGCGTATTGCAACAGCAGCTTGAAACGTCGCTGCCGTTGGCCGATGACGACACGCCTGCGCCAAGGCATATCCCGGAGAACCGGGTTGCGGCTGGACGAAACCACTTTGCCGAACCTGCCCCCGCGCGTGAACCGGCTACGCCGCGTTATTCCGTATCGGCAGGCGGTGGTGGTGGTGGCCGTCAGGCGAGTGCCAGTTGGCCACATGCTCAGCCTGGGTATCAAAAGCAGCAGGGGGAAGTTTATCAGCAACTGCTGCAGACACCTGCGCCAACGCATAAAACCACGATGCCTGAAACACCCTCGGCACCGCTTACCGGAAATAGCCAAAGTTTTGGTCGTGTATTGACGATCGTGGGGGCTGACTGTGCATTACTGGAATGTGACGGTCATATTCGCCTGCTGGCGTTGCCGGTGGCCGAGCGCTGGCTGCGTCAGGCGCAGTTAACGCCAGCGCAAGGACCCGTTTGCGCCCAGCCGTTACTGATCCCTTTGCGTTTGAAAGTGACCGATGATGAGAAGACGGCACTGGAAAAAGCACAGAGTGAGTTGGCTGAGTTGGGCATTGAATTTCAACTGGATGCGCAGCATGTGACCATCCGAGCGGTGCCTTTACCCTTACGCCAACAAAATTTACAAATCTTGATTCCTGAACTGATAGGCTACCTGGCGCTGCAGTCCGTATCCGAATCTGGCGATATTGCACAGTGGATTGCGCGAAACGTCACGAGTGAACATCCGCAGTGGAGCATGGCTCAGGCCATTACGCTGTTAACGGATGTTGAGCGGCTATGCCCACAATTAGTGAAGGCGCCGCCGGGTGGTCTGTTACAACCTGTTGACTTACATTCGGTAATGAACGCCCTGAAACATGAGTGATATCAGTAAGGCGAGCCTGCCAAAGGCACTATTTTTGATGGGGCCGACGGCCTCCGGTAAAACAGCATTAGCAATTGAATTGCGTAAAGTTTTGCCAGTAGAGTTGATAAGCGTTGATTCCGCCCTTATCTACAAGGGGATGGATATCGGTACAGCTAAGCCGGATGCTGAAGAGTTAAAGGCTGCGCCGCATCGATTGCTGGATATTCGCGATCCAGCGCAGGCGTATTCTGCGGCGGATTTTCGTCGCGATGCGCTAGCGGAGATGGCCGATATCACTGCAGCGGGACGAATTCCGCTGTTAGTGGGTGGCACAATGTTATATTTCAAAGCCTTGCTGGAAGGGTTGTCGCCGTTACCGTCGGCGGACCCGGAGGTCAGAGCCAGCATTGAGCAGCAGGCGGCAGAGCGTGGATGGGATGCGTTACACCGACAGCTTCAGGAGATCGATCCGGTTGCTGCGGCGCGGATTCATCCAAATGATCCGCAAAGACTTTCCCGGGCACTGGAAGTTTTTTTCATTTCGGGTAAAACTTTAACGGAGCTGACGCAAACGTCAGGAGATGCTTTGCCGTATCAGGTGCATCAGTTTGCAATCGCCCCGGCGAGCCGTGAACTGCTCCATCAGCGAATTGAGCAGCGTTTTCATCAGATGTTAGCTTCAGGTTTTGAAGCAGAAGTCCGGGCGCTTTTTGCCCGAGGAGATTTGCATACGGATTTGCCTTCCATTCGTTGTGTTGGGTATCGCCAGATGTGGTCGTACATTGAAGGCGAAATTTCATACGATGAAATGGTTTATAGAGGTGTTTGCGCCACGAGGCAATTGGCGAAGCGGCAGGTAACCTGGTTACGTGGTTGGGAAGGGGTGCACTGGCTTGACAGTGAAAAGCCTGACCAGGCGCGAAACGAAGTATTACAGGTTGTTGGTGCTATCGCGAATTGAATGTGTACAATTGAAACGTATCGTGCGCAATTTTTCAGAATCGAAAGGTTCAAAGTACAAATAAGCATATAAGGAAAAGAGAGAATGGCTAAGGGGCAATCTTTACAAGATCCGTTCCTGAACGCATTGCGTCGGGAACGTGTTCCAGTTTCTATTTATTTGGTGAATGGTATTAAACTGCAAGGTCAAATCGAGTCTTTTGATCAGTTCGTGATCCTGTTGAAAAACACGGTCAGCCAGATGGTTTACAAGCACGCGATTTCTACTGTTGTCCCGTCTCGCCCGGTATCTCATCACAGCAATAATGCCACCGGCGGCACAGGTAGCAGTAACTACCATCATGGTAGCAGCGCGCAGGGTTCTTCTGCGCAACAGGACAGCGAAGAAACCGAATAAGGTTTTGGGCTGTTTTACACACGGGGAGCCAGAGATCCTGCGTTCCCCGTTGATATATATTAAGGGGTTGACGCTTGTTTGACCGTTATGATGCCGGTGAGCAGGCGGTACTGGTACACATCTATTTTTCGCAAGACAAAGATATGGAAGACCTCCAGGAGTTTGAATCTCTGGTTTCTTCCGCCGGTGTCGAAGCAATGCAGGTGATTACCGGGAGCCGTAAAGCACCGCACCCGAAGTTTTTTGTTGGTGAAGGTAAGGCAATCGAAATTGCGGAAGCCGTAAAAGCGACTGGCGCTGCGGTGGTGATTTTTGATCATGCTTTGAGCCCTGCCCAGGAACGTAACCTGGAACAGTTATGCCAGTGTCTTGTTATCGACAGGACCGGTCTCATTTTAGATATTTTTGCCCAGCGTGCGCGTACCCATGAAGGTAAGTTGCAGGTTGAGCTGGCGCAGTTGCGCCATATGGCTACGCGTCTGGTCCGTGGCTGGACCCACCTTGAAAGGCAAAAGGGCGGGATTGGTTTGCGCGGTCCGGGTGAAACCCAGCTCGAAACCGACCGTCGTTTGCTGCGTAATCGTATTTTGCAGATCCAGTCGCGCCTGCAAAAAGTTGAAAAGCAACGTGAGCAGGGGCGGCAGTCGCGCAAGAAAGCGGATGTCCCAACCGTATCACTGGTGGGATATACCAACGCCGGAAAATCCACCCTGTTCAACCAGATAACCGAAGCCCGGGTTTATGCAGCAGATCAACTGTTTGCGACCCTGGATCCGACGCTACGTCGTATCGACGTGGCGGACGTCGGCGAAACCGTGCTGGCGGATACCGTAGGGTTTATCCGTCATTTACCGCATGACCTGGTAGCGGCATTTAAAGCCACTTTACAGGAAACTCGTCAGGCGACATTGCTGCTGCACGTTATTGATGCGGCAGATTTTCGTGTGCAGGAAAACATTGAGGCCGTCGATACGGTACTCGAAGAGATCGATGCGCATGAGATCCCGACTCTGCTGGTAATGAATAAAATCGATATGCTGGACGATTTTGAACCGCGTATCGACAGAGATGAAGAAAATAAACCAATCCGCGTTTGGGTTTCAGCGCAAACCGGTATTGGCATACCACAGCTTTTTCAGGCTTTAACAGAGCGTCTTTCTGGTGAGGTTGCGCAGCATACGCTGCGTTTGCCGCCGCAGGAAGGGCGTCTGAGAAGCCGGTTTTACCAACTTCAGGCAATAGAAAGAGAGTGGATGGAGGAGGACGGTAGCGTAGGTCTGCAAGTACGTATGCCGATCGTTGACTGGCGTCGCCTCTGTAAACAAGAACCGGCACTGGAAGACTATGTTGTCTGACCTGTCGGATATGGCCTGAAGATTTTTTCGCCTCTATACCTCGTGGATTTTGTACGGTAGGAAGGCGGCAAGTCCCGGCATCCCCAAACGCATAGTCAACTATGTGACTGGGGGTGAAGGGCGTAGCCAACGCATCTGCAACGCAAAAGACGCAGGTATAGCATCGCATAACAAATATGGAGCACAAACATGGCGTGGAATCAGCCCGGTAATAACGGACAAGACCGCGACCCCTGGGGAAGCAGCAAACCTGGCGGCAACCCTGAGGGAAATGGAAACAAAGGTGGTCGCGAGCAGGGGCCTCCCGATCTTGATGATATCTTCCGCAAGCTGAGTAAAAAACTCGGTGGTCTGGGTGGCGGTAAAGGTACAGGCTCTGGTGGTGGCGGTAGTTCATCGCAAGGCCCGCGTCCGCAACTGGGCGGTCGAGTCTTTACTATTGCTGCAGCCGCTATTGTCATTATCTGGGCAGCCAGCGGTTTCTACACCATTAAAGAAGCGGAACGCGGCGTAGTGACACGCTTCGGTAAATTCAGCCATTTGGTTGAGCCGGGTCTGAACTGGAAACCGACATTTGTGGATACCGTTACGCCGGTAAACGTTGAAGCCGTGCGTGAACTGGCAGCCTCCGGTGTGATGCTGACTTCTGACGAAAACGTCGTGCGCGTTGAGATGAACGTGCAGTACCGCGTGACCGACCCGCAGAAATATCTGTTTAGCGTGACCAGTGCCGATGACAGTCTGCGTCAGGCAACCGACAGTGCACTGCGTGGGGTTATCGGTAAATACACCATGGACCGTATCCTGACCGAAGGGCGTACCGTTATTCGTAGCGATACCCAGCGTGAACTGGAAGAGACCATTCGTCCATACAACATGGGTATCACCCTGCTGGACGTCAACTTCCAGGCTGCTCGTCCGCCGGAAGAGGTGAAAGCGGCATTTGACGATGCCATTGCGGCGCGTGAAAACGAGCAGCAGTACATTCGTGAAGCAGAAGCGTACACCAACGAAGTACAGCCGCGTGCTAATGGTCAGGCGCAGCGTATTCTTGAAGAAGCGCGTGCATACAAAACACGAACCATCCTGGAAGCTCAGGGTGAAGTGGCGCGTTTTGCCAAAATCCTGCCGGAATATAAAGCCGCACCGCAAATTACTCGCGAGCGTCTGTATATCGAGACTATGGAAAAAGTGCTGAGCCATACCCGTAAGGTGTTGGTTAACGACAAGGGTGGCAATCTGATGGTTCTGCCGTTGGATCAAATGCTAAAAGGCGGCAACGCTCCGGCAGCCAAGAGTCAGAGCAGCTCAAACCTGCTGACTCTGCCGCCAGCATCCTCTTCCAGCACGGGAGCAAGCAACACTTCGTCCACCAGTCAGGGCGATATTATGGACCAACGCCGCGTTAACGCGCAGCGTAACGACTACCAGCGTCAGGGGGAATAACGATGCGTAAGTCAGTTATTGCGATTATCATCATCGTTCTGGTAGTGCTGTTCATGTCTCTCTTTGTGGTCAAAGAAGGCGAGCGTGGTATTACTCTGCGCTTTGGCAAAGTTTTACGTGACGATGACAACAAACCATTGGTTGTTGCACCGGGTCTGCACTTCAAGATTCCATTTATTGAATCCGTGAAGATGCTTGATGCGCGTATTCAGACCATGGACAACCAGGCCGATCGCTTTGTCACCAAAGAGAAGAAAGACCTGATCGTTGATTCCTACATCAAGTGGCGTATCAGTGACTTCAGCCGTTACTACCTGGCAACGGGCGGTGGCGATGTTTCTCAGGCAGAAGTTCTGCTGAAACGTAAGTTCTCTGACCGTCTGCGTTCTGAAATTGGTCGTCTGGACGTAAAAGACATCGTTACCGACTCTCGTGGTCGCTTAACGCTGGAAGTCCGTGACGCGCTGAACTCGGGTTCTGCAGGTACGGAAGACGAAGTCGCAACGCCGGCAGCGGATAGCGCGATTGCCGAAGCGGCTGAGCGTGTTCAGGCTGAAACCAACGGTAAAGTACCGGTCATCAACCCGAACAGTATGGCGGCGTTGGGGATCGAAGTGGTTGACGTGCGTATTAAGCAAATCAACCTGCCTGCTGAAGTGTCTGAGGCGATCTACAACCGTATGCGTGCTGAGCGTGAAGCCGTAGCACGTCGCCATCGTTCACAGGGTCAGGAAGAAGCGGAAAAACTGCGTGCAACAGCGGACTATGAAGTCACCAAAACGTTGGCAGAATCTGAGCGTCAGGGCCGTATTATGCGCGGTGAAGGCGATGCAGAAGCCGCTAAACTGTTTGCTGATGCATTCAGTCAGGATCCTGACTTCTACGCCTTCATCCGTAGCCTGCGTGCTTATGAGAAGAGCTTCGAAGGCAATCAGGACGTGATGATCATGAGCCCGGACAGCGATTTCTTCCGCTACATGAAGACGCCGAGCAACGCAACACGCTAAACTCGCACCCGCGGTTTTAAACCAGCAAAACCACCAGCATCCCCAAGGATGCGGTGGTTTTCTTTTTAGATAAGGACAACGGATGAACTCAACAATTTTGTTGGCACTCGCGCTGGTTTTGGTGCTGGAAGGGCTGGGTCCGATGCTTTATCCCAGTGCCTGGAAGAAAATGATCGGGGCAATGGCGCAACTTCCTGAAAATATTTTGCGGCGTTTTGGTGGAGGTCTTGTGGTTGCAGGCGTGGTGGTCTACTACATGTTGAAGAAAACGATTGGCTGACCAATAAGTAGACTAATTTACGGATTTCCGCATGCAAAAAGTGCTGTATATCTGAAAAAGCGGTGGTAGAATCCATTTTTAAGCAAACGGTGATTTTGAAAAATGGGTAACAACGTCGTCGTACTGGGCACCCAATGGGGTGACGAAGGTAAAGGGAAGATCGTCGATCTCCTGACTGAACGGGCTAAATATGTTGTGCGCTACCAGGGTGGTCACAACGCAGGCCATACTCTCGTAATCAACGGTGAAAAAACCGTCCTCCATCTTATTCCATCAGGTATTCTTCGCGAAAACGTCATCAGCATCATCGGTAACGGTGTTGTGCTGTCTCCGTCCGCGCTGATGAAAGAGATGAAAGGACTGGAAGACCGCGGGATTCCTGTCCGTGAGCGCCTGCTGCTGTCTGAAGCGTGTCCGCTGATCCTTGATTATCATGTTGCGTTAGATAATGCGCGTGAGAAAGCACGTGGCGCGAAAGCGATCGGCACCACCGGTCGTGGCATCGGGCCTGCTTATGAAGACAAGGTAGCACGTCGCGGTCTGCGCGTTGGCGATCTGTTTGATAAAGCAACCTTCGCTGAAAAACTGAAAGAAGTGATGGAATATCACAACTTCCAGCTGGTGAATTTCTATAAAGTTGAAGCCGTTGACTACCAGAAAGTGCTGGATGATGTGATGGCGATTGCCGACATCCTGACCTCTATGGTTGTTGATGTCTCCGATCTGCTGGACCAGGCGCGTAAGCGTGGCGATTTCGTCATGTTTGAAGGTGCGCAAGGTACGCTGCTGGATATCGACCACGGTACCTATCCGTACGTAACATCCTCCAACACCACCGCAGGTGGCGTGGCGACCGGCTCCGGCCTGGGCCCGCGTTATGTGGACTACGTTCTGGGTATCATCAAAGCCTACTCTACTCGTGTAGGTGCGGGGCCGTTCCCGACCGAACTGTTTGATGATGTCGGCGAGTTCCTGTGCAAGCAGGGTAACGAATATGGCGCAACCACTGGTCGTCGTCGTCGTACCGGCTGGCTGGACTCCGTTGCTGTGCGTCGTGCAGTACAGATTAACTCCCTGTCTGGCTTCTGCCTGACCAAACTGGACGTCCTGGACGGTTTGAAAGAAGTGAAAATCTGTGTCGCTTACCGTATGCCGGATGGCCGTGAAGTCACGACTACCCCGCTGGCAGCTGACGACTGGAAAGGCATCGAGCCGATCTACGAAACCATGCCTGGCTGGTCTGAGTCCACCTTCGGTGTGAAAGAGCGTAGCGGTCTGCCGCAGGCAGCGCTGAACTACGTCAAGCGTATTGAAGAGCTGACCGGTGTGCCGATTGATATCATTTCAACTGGCCCAGACCGTACTGAAACCATGATTCTGCGCGACCCGTTCGACGCATAATGTAGGTTGTAGCGTAGCGTCAGATGGCGCTGCGCTTGCTTTAAAGCAAGCCGGATGCAAGGCTTTGTATCAGTATCTGGCTTAAAATCATGTAGGTTCCTCGCTTTTTTCCTTCCCGAATTGAAATAAATTAGCGACCTGGCTGGTGGCTGGTTTATCATCAATATAATTAATACTACCAGGCTTATCCGTTTTATCCTTTTTCCAGAGGTTGATGTGCAGTTAACGAGTTTCACCGATTACGGATTACGTGCGCTAATCTACATGGCGTCGCTACCCGAAGGACGTATGACCAGTATTTCTGAGGTGACAGAAGTCTACGGCGTGTCCCGTAATCATATGGTCAAAATAATTAATCAACTTAGCCGGGCTGGCTTCGTTACTGCTATCCGTGGAAAAAATGGCGGTATCCGCTTGGGCAAAGCGGCAAAGGATATTGGTATTGGTGATGTGGTCCGCGAGTTGGAGCCGTTGACGTTGGTCAACTGCAGCAGCGAGTTTTGCCACATTACCCCTGCCTGTCGACTCAAACAGGCGCTTTCTAAGGCAGTGCAAAGTTTTCTCACGGAACTGGACAACTACACACTTGCTGATTTGGTTGAAAAGAATCAACCGCTATATAAATTATTGCTGGTGGAGTGACGAAAATCTTCATCAGAGCTGACAATGGAGGAACCTCGATGTCACATGATCCTTTCCAGGAACGCGAAGCAGAAAAATACGCGAATCCCATCCCGAGCCGGGAATTTATCCTCGAACATTTAACTAAACGTGAAAAACCGGCCAACCGCGATGAGCTGGCCGTTGAACTCAACATTGAAGGCGAAGAGCAGCTCGAAGCGCTTCGTCGCCGCCTGCGCGCGATGGAGCGTGATGGGCAACTGGTCTTCACCCGCCGGCAGTGTTACGCACTGCCGGAGCGTCTTGACCTGCTGAAAGGTACCGTTATTGGCCACCGTGATGGCTACGGCTTTCTGCGCGTCGAAGGACGTAAAGACGATCTGTATCTCTCGAGTGAGCAGATGAAAACCTGCATCCATGGCGATCAAGTACTGGCGCAACCGCTGGGCGCGGATCGTAAAGGCCGCCGCGAAGCGCGTATTGTGCGTGTACTGGTGCCGAAAACCAGTCAGATTGTCGGTCGTTACTTTACCGATGCGGGCGTAGGTTTTGTCGTTCCGGACGACAGCCGTCTCAGCTTTGATATCCTGATCCCACCAGAAGAGGTGATGGGCGCCCGCATGGGCTTTGTGGTGGTGGTTGAACTGACCCAGCGCCCAACTCGTCGCACTAAAGCGGTGGGTAAAATTGTTGAAGTGCTGGGTGACAACATGGGTACCAGCATGGCCGTTGATATGGCCCTGCGTACGCACGAAATCCCTTATATCTGGCCTGATGCAGTCGTTAAACAGGTCGCCGGGCTGAAAGAAGAAGTACCGGAAGAGGCCAAAATCGGTCGTGTTGACCTGCGTGATTTGCCGTTGGTGACAATTGATGGTGAGGATGCGCGTGACTTTGATGACGCAGTCTACTGTGAGAAGAAACGCGGCGGTGGCTGGCGTTTGTGGGTTGCTATCGCTGACGTCAGTTATTACGTGCGTCCGCCTACCCCGCTGGACCAGGAAGCGCGCAGCCGCGGGACTTCCGTCTACTTCCCGTCGCAGGTTGTACCGATGCTACCGGAAGTCCTTTCCAACGGGTTATGCTCGCTGAACCCGCAGGTAGACAGGCTGTGCATGGTTTGTGAGATGACCATCTCCACGAAAGGGCGTCTGACGGGCTACAAATTCTATGAAGCGGTGATGAGCTCCCACGCGCGTTTGACCTACACCAAGGTCTGGCACATGCTGCAGGGTGATGAGGAACTGCGTGAGCAATACGCACCGTTGGTGAAACACATTGAAGAGCTGCACAATCTCTACAAAGTGTTGGATAAAGCCCGTGAAGAGCGCGGCGGTATCTCGTTTGAGAGCGAAGAAGCGAAGTTTATCTTCAATGCCGAACGCCGTATTGAACGCATTGAGCAGACTCAGCGTAACGACGCACACAAGCTGATCGAAGAGTGCATGATCCTGGCGAACATCTCAGCGGCACGTTTTGTTGAGAAAGCCAAAGAGCCGGCACTGTTCCGTATCCATGACAAGCCGACGACTGAAGCGATTACCTCCTTCCGTTCCGTGCTGGCGGAGTTGGGACTGGAGCTGCCGGGCGGCAACAAACCTGAGCCGCGCGATTACGCCGAGTTGTTGGAGTCGATTGCCGATCGACCTGACGCAGAAATGCTGCAAACTATGCTGCTGCGCTCGATGAAGCAGGCGATTTACGATCCCGAAAACCGCGGTCACTTTGGTCTGGCGCTGCAGTCTTATGCCCACTTTACCTCGCCGATCCGTCGTTACCCGGACCTCTCTTTGCACCGTGCGATCAAGTATCTGCTGGCGCAGGAGCAGGGCCACAAAGGCAATACCACGGAAACCGGTGGCTACCACTATTCGATGGAAGAGATGCTGCAACTGGGTCAGCACTGTTCTATGGCAGAACGTCGTGCTGATGAAGCTACGCGCGATGTATCTGACTGGCTGAAGTGTGACTTCATGCTGGATCAGGTCGGTAATGTCTTTAAAGGCGTCATTGCCAGTGTGACCGGTTTTGGCTTCTTTGTTCGCCTGGATGAACTGTTTATTGACGGCCTGGTGCATGTCTCCTCGCTGGATAACGACTACTATCGCTTCGATCAGGTTGGGCAACGCCTGACCGGTGAATCAAGCGGTCAGATGTATCGCCTGGGCGATCGCGTCGAAGTGCGTGTGGAAGCCGTCAACATGGACGAGCGTAAAATCGACTTTAGCCTGATCTCCAGCGAACGTGCCCCGCGCAACGAGGGTAAAACTGCGCGTGAAAAGGCGAAGAAAGGCGATACGGGTAAAAGCACCGGCCGACGTCGTCAGGCGGGAAAAAAGGTGAATTTCGAACCGGATAGCGCATTCCGCGGCGAGAAAAAAGGCAAAGCTAAACCTCAGGCGGATAAAAAAACGGCTGAGAAAAAAGGCGATAAAAAAGCGAAAAAGCCCTCGACAAAAACGCTTAAAATCGCGGCCGCCACCAAAGCCAAACGCGCGGCGAAAAAGAACGTCGCGCAATAACAGCCATAAACCGTAAGCCGGGCGGCCACGCGTTGCCCGGCGTTACACTTAAACTATCTTAACGAGTACATTCATGAGTGAAATGATTTACGGCATCCATGCGGTGCAGGCCCTGCTTGAGCGTGCGCCTGAGCGCTTTCAGGAGGTCTTTATTCTCAAAGGGCGTGAAGACAAACGCCTGCTGCCGCTGATCCATGCCCTGGAAGCCCAGGGTGTTGTCATCCAGTTGGCGAATCGCCAGTTCCTGGATGAGAAAAGTGAGGGTGCAGTTCATCAGGGAATCATTGCCCGCGTGAAACCGGGTCGTCAGTATCAGGAGAACGATCTGCCGGATCTGATTGCCTCACTTGATCAACCGTTCTTTTTGATCCTCGATGGTGTCACCGATCCGCACAACCTTGGTGCTTGCTTGCGTAGCGCAGACGCTGCCGGTGTGCACGCGGTTATCGTACCGAAAGATCGTTCTGCGTTGCTGAATGCCACGGCGAAAAAAGTAGCCTGCGGTGCTGCTGAAAACGTACCGCTGATCCGCGTGACCAATCTGGCACGTACCATGCGTATGCTGCAGGAAGAGAATATCTGGATCGTCGGAACCGCCGGTGAAGCGGACCATACTCTGTTCCAGAGTAAAATGACCGGTCGTCTGGCATTGGTGATGGGCGCAGAAGGCGAAGGCATGCGTCGTCTGACCCGCGAACATTGTGATGAGCTGATCAGTATTCCGATGGCGGGGAGCGTTTCATCGCTTAACGTTTCTGTTGCGACGGGGATTTGCCTGTTTGAGGCCGTCCGCCAGCGTGGATAAACGTTAATTTTCAGAAAAAGCCATCCAATTTCGGATGGTTTTTTTTTATCTAAAACTGATATTCTAATAAGAGAAGGAAAATATTTTTATATTTATTTAAGTATAACATACAGGATTTATATATGGCATGGACCCCGCAGGTGCTGACTAAAGCGCTCACTAATTTTCATGGTTTTAATATAGATATTATAAGTAATGAGCAGTCATTGATTATTAAAATGAATGATTATGGAGACTTACTTCTCAGTATTCTATTTACCTCCCGCCAGATGATTATCGAAACTGTTATTTGCCCAGTGAATAATATTCAGCATCAGGACGCATTTAATCTTTTCTTATTACGCAATCAAAAGCTGCTTCCACTGTCGTCTGTAGGCATTTCTCGTGTGCGGCAGGATGAATACTACGTCGCATTTGGTGCGCTGTCGCTGAACTCCACATTAGAGGACGTGGTGCTTGAAATGACAACGCTCGTGGATAACGCGCTAGATCTGGCGGAAATCACTGAAGAATATACTCACAAATAACAAGGAACGCTGTTGATGGGAATCTTGAAAAGCCTGTTTACCCTCGGCAAATCTGTGCTTTCTCAGGCAGAAGAGTCAATCGAAGAAGCACAGGGCGTCAGAATGCTGGAGCAACACATTCGTGACGCAAGAAATGAACTGGAAAAAGCCGGGAAATCGCGAGTTGACCTGTTGGCACGCGTGAAACTGAGCAATGACAAACTGAAAGATCTGCGCGAACGTCAGTCCACTCTTGAAGCGCGGGCGCTGGAAGCGCTAAGTAAAAACGTCAATCCGTCGTTAATTAACGAAGTCGCCGAAGAGATCGCGCGTCTGGAGAACGTGATTGCGGCTGAACAGCAAGTGCTTACTAACTTAGAAATCTCACGTGATGGCGTTGAAAAGGCTGTTACCGCAACGGGCCAGCGGATTGCCCAGTTTGAACAGCAGCTTGAGGTGGTTAAGGCAACGGAAGCGATGCAGCGCGCTCAACAGGCCGTGACAACATCTACAGTCGGGGCTTCTTCCAGCGTATCGACGGCAGCAGAGTCACTTAAACGTCTGCAAACACGTCAGGCAGAGCGACAGGCCCGGCTGGATGCGGCAACACAGCTGGAGAAAGTGGCTGACGGACGTGATCTGGACGAGAAACTGGCTGAAGTCGGCATTGGCGCTGCCAACAAAAGTTCTGCCCAGGATGTGCTGGCGCGACTACAACGCCAGCAAGGCGAGTAATTATACGGCAAAGCCTGCCCGCAAAGATTGCTAGCTGGCAGGTTAGTAAGGGATAACGATGTCGACTTTTTTACAGCGTATATTTGGCACAGCAGAGGCCGCTACGCCCGTTCGTGGCCCATTGGGCCTACATTTGAGCGCAGGGTTTACGCTCGACACACTGGCGTTTCGCCTGTTAGAAGAGGATTTGTTGGTGGTGTTGCCCGGCGAGGAGTATACCGTTGCGGCAATCAGCCATATTAATTTGGGCGGTGGAAGCCAGATTTTCCGCTACTACACCTCGGGCGAGGAATTTCTGCAAATCAATACTACCGGCGGGTCAGATATGGATGATATCGACGATATCAAACTGTTTGTGTATGAAGAAAGCTATGGCTTAACTCAGAAAAAACACTGGCAGTCCGCCATTAGCCCGGCAGAGATCGGCATGCCAGCGCTTTTCTGGCAGGGTCAGCACTGGCAGCGTTTTTTTAATGACGAAGAACCGGGGAATATTGAGCCAGTCTACATGCTGGAAAAGGTCGAGAATCAGCAGCATGCAAAGTGGGAAGTGCATAACTTTACCATGGGCTACCAACGACAGGTAACAGCAGATACCTGGGAATATCTGCTGTTGAACGGCGAAGAGTCGTTCAATGAACAAGGCGAGCCAGAGTGGATATTCTCACGGGCGCTGGGTGTCGATATCCCATTAACATCTCTTAATATTATTGGTTAACGTCAGGGACGAAAACAATGCATATCCTGGAATCATTACTGGCCTTTTGTGCCTATTTTTTTATTGGTGCGGCCATGGTGATAATTTTTCTTATTATCTATTCAAAGATAACACCGCACAATGAATGGCAGTTGATTAAAAATAACAATACGGCAGCCTCTCTGGCATTTAGCGGCACGCTGCTGGGCTATGTTATTCCTTTATCCAGCGCAGCAATCAACGCGGTCAGTATTCCTGATTATTTTGCCTGGGGCGGTATTGCGTTGGTGATACAGCTTATTATCTACGGTGGTGTACGCTTATATATGCCAGCATTGAGTGAAAAAATTATTAACCACAACACCGCTGCGGGACTGTTTATGGGAACCGCTGCGCTGGCTGGCGGGATTTTTAATGCCGCCTGTATGACATGGTAATGGACGATCATGGCTAGAAAACGTAAATCCGGACAAAAGAAATTGGGAACAGGTCATTCGGCGATCGCCCGAATGAATCGCCCGGTGAATCCCTTTGAGAAAAAACGCAGTCGCTACAGTGGAAAGTATCTGACGCTGGCGATTATGGGCGGCGCAGCATTTTTTATCCTCAAGGGATGCGGGGATGATACAGGCTCGGACAACGACGGAGACGGCCGGTTTTACTCCACGGTGAGCGAATGTATTGATGACGGTAATACCGCTACCGTGTGTGCGGACGGCTGGAACAATGCCAAGACAGAGTTCTATGGCAAAGTGCCAACGCAATTAAGTAAGGCGAGTTGTCAGACCCAGTTTGGCGATTGCTACCTCGATAGCACCGATCAGAGTTGGGTGCCGGTGTTTACCGGTTTTTTGCTCAGTCGGGTGATTCGCAAAGATCGTGACGAGCAGTATGTTTACAGCAGTGGCGGCTCTTCATACGTTTCCCGCCCCGTCTGGCGTACGACCTCAGGCGACTATGCCTGGCGTTCCGGTAGCGGAAAAAACGATACCGCCACGACGCATGCCTACACGACGAAGAAAGTCTCGACGGTTTCTCGCGGGGGTTACGGGCGTTCGTCCAGCGCGCGCGGGCACTGGGGAGGCTAACGATGTTACGACATGATATTCCTGTTCGCCAGGATCTGGACCAGATCGCCTACGATCATGGTTTTGATTTTCACATTATCGACAACGAAATCTACTGGGATGAAAGCCGGGCTTATCGCTTTACGCTACGGCAAATTGAAGAGCAGATCGAAAAGCCTACTGCTGAGTTGCATCAAATGTGTCTGGACGTCGTTGAGCGAGCAGTTAAGGACGAGCAGATTCTTCAGCAATTGGCCATTCCCCCACTGTACTGGGATGTTATTGCTGAGAGCTGGCGCAATCGAGATCCTTCGCTGTATGGGCGAATGGATTTTGTCTGGTGTGGCAACAATGCGCCGGTCAAGCTGCTGGAATACAACGCTGATACACCAACGTCGTTGTACGAGTCGGCGTATTTCCAGTGGCTATGGCTGGAAGATGCTCGCCGCAGTGGGGCGATCCCGCGGGACACTGACCAGTACAACGCTATCCAGGAACGTCTGATCGCCCGTTTTAGTGAGCTTTACAGTCCGGAGCCGTTTTACTTCTGCTGCTGTGAAGATTCCGACGAAGATCGCACCACCGTGCTGTATTTGCAGGATTGTGCGCAGCAGGCAGGTCAAGCGTCGCGGTTTATTTATGTTGAGGATCTGGGGCTTGGCGTCGGCGGTGTGCTGACGGATCTTGATGACAACGTCATTCGTCGCGCCTTTAAGCTCTATCCTCTGGAGTGGATGATGCGTGACGATAACGGTCCGTTGCTACGTCATCGCCGGGAACAGTGGGTCGAACCACTGTGGAAGAGCGTGCTCAGTAACAAAGGGTTGATGCCTCTGCTGTGGCGATACTTCCCCAACCATCCAAACCTCCTGCCAGCCTGGTTCGAAGGTGAAACGTCAAAAATTGCACCCGGCGAAAGCTATGTACGCAAACCGATATTTTCCCGTGAGGGGGGCAACGTCACCATTTTTAATGGTCAGCAGCAGATTGTTGAACATGCTGATGGCGACTACGCAGAAGAACCGATGATCTATCAGGCGTTTCAGCCGCTGCCGCGTTTTGGCGATAGCTACACGCTGATTGGTAGTTGGATCGTCGACGATGAAGCCTGCGGCATGGGGATCCGTGAAGACAATACGTTGATTACGAAAGATACTTCTCGTTTTATTCCTCATTACATTGCTGGCTAAACGTACTTTTGTGATCTCCCTCCTTCGCAGAGAGTGTGGTTCTGACCATACTTAAGGCGATGGCCATTGATGGAGGGAGACACAATGCATTGGCAAACGCATACCGTTTTTAACCAACCTGTACCACTCAATAACAGCAACTTATACCTATCGGATGGAGCACTGTGTGAAGCAGTCAACCGCGAAGGCGCTGCCTGGGATAGCGATCTCCTCGCCAGTATTGGTCAGCAATTAGGCACTGCAGAATCGCTTGAACTGGGTAGGTTGGCTAACGCGTATCCGCCTGAACTGCTGCGATACGATCCGCAGGGGCAGCGGTTGGATGATGTGCGCTTTCATCCCGCCTGGCATTTACTGATGCAGGGATTGTGCGCCAACCGCGTGCATAATCTTGCCTGGGAAGAGGATGCGCGGCAGGGAACGTTTGTTGCCCGAGCTGCACGTTTTATGCTGCATGCACAGGTGGAAGCGGGAACCTTATGCCCGGTGACCATGACCTTTGCCGCTACGCCGTTGTTACTCCAGATGTTACCTTCGCAATTTCATGACTGGCTGACGCCGCTGCGTAGCGATCGCTACGATTCTCATCTTCTGCCCGGTGGGCAAAAACGCGGCCTGCTGATTGGTATGGGGATGACGGAAAAGCAGGGTGGCTCGGATGTGCTGAGCAATACCACTCAGGCAGAACGGTTGGCGGATGGTGCGTATCGGCTGGTGGGGCATAAATGGTTCTTCTCGGTACCGCAAAGTGACGCCCATCTGGTGCTGGCGCAGGCCAGGGGCGGCTTATCCTGCTTTTTTGTGCCGCGATTTTTACCTGATGGCCAGCGTAACTCCATCCGTCTTGAGCGCCTGAAAGATAAGCTAGGCAATCGCTCTAATGCCAGCTGTGAGGTTGAGTTTCAGGACGCGATGGGCTGGCTGCTGGGAGAAGAAGGTGAAGGTATTCGCCATATTCTGAAAATGGGCGGCATGACGCGTTTTGACTGTGCGCTGGGGAGCCACAGTATGATGCGACGCGCTTTTTCTGTCGCCATTTATCATGCGCATCAACGCCAGGTATTTAGCAAGCCGTTGATTGAGCAACCGATGATGCGACAGGTATTAAGCCGCATGGCGCTTCAACTGGAAGGTCAAACCGCGCTACTGTTTCGCCTGGCGCGGGCCTGGGATCGTCGAACGGATGCGAAAGAAGCGTTGTGGGCCCGGTTATTCACCCCGGCAGCCAAGTTTTCCATCTGCAAAGGCGGTATGCCATTTGTTGCAGAGGCCATGGAGGTGCTCGGCGGTGCAGGCTATTGCGAAGAGAGTGAGCTGCCGCGTTTATACCGTGAAATGCCGGTCAACAGCATCTGGGAAGGGTCTGGCAACATCATGTGCCTTGATGTGTTGCGGGTGTTGGCGAAACAACCAGGTATGGTCGACATGCTCAGCGAGGCCTTTGCCGAGGTCAAAGGGCAAGACAGGCATTACGATCGAATGGTGCGTAAGCTACAGCCGCATTTACACAAACCCAGTGAAGCGCTGGGACGGGAAATTACCCAGCAGCTGTTCCTGCTCGGCTGCGGGACGCAGATGTTGCGTTATGCGTCTCCGCCCGTGGCGCAGGCCTGGTGTCAGATGATGCTGGATACGCGCGGCGGGATGAAGTTGTCTGAACAGGTACAGAATGATTTGCTACTGCGGGCAACGGGGGGATTACGGTAATAATATGCCTGATGGCGACGCTGGCGCGTCTTATCCTGCCTACGTTCGTTGTAGCCAGGATAAGTTTACGCCATCCGGCAATCTGTTATGCATAAAGTATGGCCTGTACGCGCCAGTTATCGGGCTGCTGTTCTTCGTACATCTGAATAATCCGGTACCATGAGGCACCTTGCTCATCCGCTTTTAACGCCACAACACGCTCCACATCCTGCGGATTTCCCGCAATGTTACTGACAGATATCTGGCCAATTTCGTTGAGACCCGTTACGCAGTCAGCGCTGGCGAACTCGGCAGACTGTGCCGTGGTATCCACCATTCCAGCAGAAAGCAGCAGTGAGGATAAGGCTAGTGATTGTTTCATCGTCAGCTCCATTATTCGTACCCCTACACGTGGCAGGGCATTCCATCGCGAGAATAAACCTCCAGCTCCCTGCTGTTGGTTTATTGTGCACAGGAAAACGCATAGGGGCGCAAAGCAATGTAAAACTGACTAAATTTCAACCCAATGTTATTTACGATACAAAATGGCTTGTGAATACCATTGGCCTGTTACGATGGTCTCATCGACTAATAAGACAACGTAATAATCAGCTTTAGCCGCAGCGGCTTTGGCGCGGATCTCTGCCAGCGCATCATCTGGAGAACCTCTTACCAACGCGCTCACAACCCCCAATCGCTGTAACCCATTACTCTGGTCACGGCGGATTTCTTGTGGGTGATCGGCGACGGGCGGTGCCGGTTGTGGCGTGCCCTGCAGCACGCTACAGGCGCTTAACAACATCACCAGCATCAAAGAGGCAAACCGATGCATAACTCTATCTCGTTTCCTGATAGCCATAGTGTAGTGCCTTATTAATTTCCCTTTAGGGGGAATGTTCCCGAATTGTTATCTCTCACGCGATTTTCGAATGAAAATGTTGCGAAAGCGTAACCCAGTTCTCAACATTATGAATCATTGCCGCACACATTCACTTGCGTTAAGTATTTCGCCATGGCATACCAGAAAAAAAGAGGCGACATATGATAGAAATTGAAACACGACAGTTGGCGGGGATCCCTGTCCTGCACGCATTTCCCACGAATAAAAACGACCTTTCACTCCCCTGCGTTATCGTCTATCACGGGTTTACCTCTTCCAGTCTGGTCTACAGCTATTTTGCCGTTGCACTGGCACAGGCCGGGTTTCGGGTCATCATGCCCGATGCGCCCGATCATGGCACGCGCTTCCACGGTAATGCGCAGGAAAGAATGCACCGCTTCTGGCAGATATTGCAGCAAAACATGCAGGAATTTACGGCGTTACGTGCGGCGCTGGTGGCTGAAAATTGGCTGTTGGATGAACGTCTTGCCGTGGCAGGGGCATCTATGGGGGGCATGACAACGCTGGGCATTATGGCGCGCCATCCCGAGGTGAAATGTGCAGCCTGCCTGATGGGATCGGGCTATTTTACCCGACTTGCCCATACGCTTTTTCCGCCAGTATTGGTACAGACGACGGAGCAGCAGGCGGAATTTGATGCGATTGTCGCGCCACTGGCTGACTGGGAGGTAACGCATCAACTGGAGCGCCTTGCCGACAGACCGCTGCTGTTGTGGCATGGCCAGGATGACGACGTGGTGCCGGCAGTGGAAACCTTCCGCTTACAACAGGCGCTAATCCAGGCAGGTCTGGACAACTCTCTGACCTGCCTGTGGGAAGCAGGCGTACGGCATCGCATCACGCCAGAAGCGCTGGCGGCGACAGTCGCGTTTTTCCGCCAACACCTCTAAACGCGCAGAATAGTCACGCCCTGTGCTTCCAGCTGTTGCAGGATCTCAGGGTTCGCATTTTTGCCGGTAATCAGCATGTCGATTTGATCGGCACGGCTGAACAGCATGCCCGCGCGCTCACCGACCTTGCTGCTATCAACCAGCACCACCAGTTTGCCGACCACGTTAAGCATCTTTTGTTCAGCCATCGCGGTGAGCATATCGGTTTTATACAGTCCGTCAGCGGTCAGTCCTTTACCGCTGGTAAACATCCAGTGTCCGGCATACAGGCTATTCTCGCTGCCTTGTGGGCTCAGCGTGATGGACTGACTTTTGTTGTACTGCCCCCCCATGATGATGACGCTTTCATGCTCCTGGTCGATCAGAAAATTCGCCAGCGGCAGGTAGTTGGTGATGATTTGCACCGGTTTGCCACACATTTCGCGGCCAAGCAGGAACGCCGTTGATCCACAGTTGATCACGACACTTTCACCCGCGTTCACTAACTGGGAAGCGGCTTTGGCAATCCGCACTTTTTCGTCGTGGTTTTGCGCCTGATGCAGATTCATTGGGGTCCAGCGCGGGCGCTGCTGGGTAATGGCTTCTGCACCGTTACGGACTTTCTTGAGCTTGCCGCTTTCGTCGAGTTTATTGATATCCCGGCGCGCTGTGGCGGGTGAGATTCCCAGACGTTCAATCACGTTCTCAACGGTAACAAAGCCCAATTGCGCCAGCATATCCAGCAATATTTGATGTCTTTGTGCTTCAGTCATGAGCTATTCCGATACAAATTGATTTGAAAAGATGATATTTGAAATAGCCTGAAAATACTAAGATAAATGGGTAAAAATGCCGGGAAGACCCGGCATTTTAACTGCAATCACAGGAAGGATTTAAACGGTAAATCCGGTTCAATGGTAAAGCAGTCTTCAAAGCCGCGCGGGTAGTGATACTCAAAATTATCTTTGTCCAGCGGCCAGGTGAACTTGCCGCCAACCTGCCAGATAAACGGTTTGAAGCCATACTTCAGCCGGTCTTTTTTCATCTCCCAAAGAACACGGATCTCCTGTGGATCGGCCTGGAAGTTTGACCAGATATCATGGTGGAAGGGGATAACCACCTGGGTGTTCAGCGCTTCTGCCATACGCAGCATATCGGAACTGGTCATTTTGTCGGTGATACCGCGCGGGTTCTCACCGTAGGAGCCAAGTGCGACGTCGATGTGATGCTCGTTGCCGTGCTTTGCATAATAGTTGGAGTAGTGAGAATCACCGCTGTGATATAGCGTACCGCCCGGCGTTTTGAACAGGTAGTTAACCGCACGTGCATCCATGCCGTCAGGCAGGATACCTGCCGCTTTTTGATCCGCAGGCAAGGTGATTAATGCCGTACGATCAAACGCGTCGAGCGCATGGATTTCAATATCTTTTACTTTAACGACGTCGCCTGGCTTCACCACGATGCAGCGTTCTTTTGGCATGCCCCAACCCACCCACAGATCCACACAGGTTTGTGGTCCGATAAACGGCACATCGTCGGCACAGTTCTGCATGACGGCGGCAGCAACGTTCACGTCGATATGATCGTTATGATCGTGCGTGGCGAGAACGGCATCGATCTGGCGAATAGCGAAAGGATCGAGAACAAACGGCGTGGTGCGTAGGTTTGGCTGGAGTTTCTTCACGCCTGCCATACGCTGCATCTGATGGCCTGTTTTCATCAGTGGATTACCGTGGCTCTGCTTGCCTGTTCCGCACCAAAAATCAACGCAGACGTTAGTCCCGCCTTCCGATTTCAGCCAAATTCCGGTACAGCCCAGCCACCACATCGCAAAGGTGCCTGGTGCAACCTGTTCTTGTTCGATCTCTTCGTTTAGCCAGCTGCCCCACTCCGGGAATGTGCTCAGGATCCATGATTCACGCGTGATACTTTTTACTTTACTCATCGCATTTACCTTCAGGTTTGTTCAAGTTGAATCAAATTGTGACTTATTTTGATTAATCCTGACACCATTTTATCAAAATGGCAATGCGTGTTTTTTCAACAAAAAGAGACGCTCTCGATAAATATTGCAATAAGATAAAGTGCCCTCTCATTAATTAATAATCATATTTAATTGTTTTTATTGATTTTATTTTCGTTTGATTGAATGTGGGAAAAACCATTTCATTCGTAAGTGAATAATTTGCGTACTGCATCACATTTAATCAAATTCAATCTTGATGTGATTACTTTTGAAAACTAAAGTGAGGGCACAATATCCTGGGCATCTGTAATGAATGTTCAGCAACTTCGTCTACTGGAGATCGTTATGGAGATCCTCTACAACATCTTTACCGTGTTCTTTAATCAGGTCATGACCAACGCCCCGCTGCTGTTGGGTATTGTGACCTGCCTCGGTTACATCCTGCTGCGTAAAAGTGTCAGCGTTATCATCAAGGGCACTATCAAAACGATCATCGGCTTTATGCTGCTGCAGGCCGGGTCCGGCATTCTCACCAGCACGTTCAAACCGGTCGTGGCGAAGATGTCTGAGGTTTATGGCATCAACGGGGCGATTTCCGATACCTACGCCTCAATGATGGCAACCATTGAACGCATGGGCGACGCTTATAGCTGGGTGGGCTATGCGGTGCTGTTAGCGCTGGCGCTGAACATCTGTTACGTGTTGCTACGACGGATTACCGGTATTCGCACCATCATGCTGACCGGGCACATCATGTTTCAGCAGGCGGGATTGATTGCGGTCTCGTTCTATATCTTCGGCTATTCCATGTGGACCACCATTATCTGCACTGCGGTGCTGGTGTCGCTTTACTGGGGCATCACTTCAAACATGATGTACAAGCCGACGCAGGAAGTGACTGATGGCTGCGGCTTCTCTATCGGGCACCAGCAGCAGTTTGCGTCGTGGATTGCTTATAAAATCGCACCGTATCTGGGCAAAAAGGAGGAAAGCGTTGAAGACCTCAAGCTGCCAGGCTGGCTGAATATCTTCCACGACAACATCGTCTCGACAGCGATTGTGATGACCATTTTCTTCGGTGCGATCCTGCTCTCTTTCGGTATCGATGTGGTGCAGGCGATGGCGGGGAAAACCCACTGGACGGTCTATATCCTGCAAACCGGCTTCTCGTTTGCGGTGGCCATTTTCATTATTACTCAGGGCGTGCGCATGTTTGTCGCCGAACTCTCTGAAGCCTTTAACGGTATCTCCCAGCGTCTAATCCCAGGGGCGGTACTGGCCATCGACTGTGCGGCTATTTATAGCTTCGCGCCGAATGCCGTGGTCTGGGGCTTTATGTGGGGCACTATCGGTCAGCTGATCGCCGTCGGCATCCTTGTCGGCGTAGGTTCCTCCATTCTGATCATTCCGGGCTTTATCCCGATGTTCTTCTCTAACGCCACTATCGGCGTGTTTGCTAATCACTTTGGCGGCTGGCGTGCTGCGCTCAAGATTTGCCTGGTGATGGGAATGATTGAAATCTTCGGCTGCGTTTGGGCGGTGAAACTCACCGGTATGAGCGCCTGGATGGGCATGGCGGACTGGTCAATTCTGGCACCGCCGATGATGCAGGGCTTCGCCTCCATAGGGCTGATTTTTATGGCCGTCATTATTGTGATTGCACTGGCTTATATGTTTTTCGCAGGACGCTCATTGCGCGCTGAGGAAGACGCAGAAAAACAACTGGCAGAACAGTCTGCTTAATAAGGAGTTCCGATTATGACCGTACGTATTCTGGCTGTATGTGGTAATGGGCAAGGCAGCTCCATGATTATGAAAATGAAAGTGGACCAGTTTTTAACCCAGTCAAATATCGACCACACGGTGAACAGCTGCGCGGTGGGTGAATACAAAAGTGAACTGAGCGGCGCGGATATCATCATTGCCTCCACCCACATCGCCGGTGAGATTACCGTTACCGGCAATAAATACGTGGTGGGTGTACGTAATATGCTGTCGCCCGCTGACTTTGGTCCAAAGCTGCTGGAAGTGATCAACGCGCATTTCCCACAAGATGTGAAGTAAGGACGCCATATGAAATTACGAGATTCATTGGCGGACAATAACGCGATCCTATTACAGGCCGAGGCCAGCACCTGGCAGGAGGCGGTCAAGCTGGGCGTTGATCTGCTGGTTAAGGCTGATGTGGTTGAGCCGCGCTACTACCAGGCCATTCTGGATGGCGTTGCCCAACATGGTCCCTATTTTGTGATAGCGCCGGGTCTGGCGATGCCGCACGGGCGCCCAGAAGAAGGTGTGAAGAAAACCGGTTTTGCGCTGGTGACCCTGAAAACGCCGCTGGTCTTCAACCATGAAGATAACGACCCTGTCGATATCCTGATAACGATGGCGGCTGTTGACGCCAACACCCATCAAGAAGTGGGCATCATGCAGATCGTTAACCTGTTTGACGATGAAGCTAACTTCGACCGTTTACGTGCCTGCCGCACCGCGCAGGAAGTGCTGGATTTAATTGATAACGCCACCGCGGCGGCTGTTTAAAAGGAACACCAAAATGTCATTACCTATGTTGCAGGTTGCGCTGGATAACCAATCCATGTCTTCCGCGTATGAAACGACACGCCTGATTGCCGATGAAGTAGACATTATTGAAGTGGGTACCATTCTTTGCGTTGCCGAAGGCGTGCGTGCGGTTCGCGACCTGAAAGCGCTGTATCCGCATAAAATCGTGCTGGCAGACGCCAAAATCGCCGACGCGGGAAAAATTCTCTCCCGCATGTGTTTTGAAGCCAACGCGGATTGGGTGACAGTTATCTGCTGTGCAGATATCAATACCACCAAAGGTGCGCTGGACGTGGCGAAAGAGTTCAATGGCGACGTGCAGATTGAACTGACCGGCTACTGGACCTGGGAGCAAGCGCAGGAGTGGCGTGAAGCGGGCATTCAACAGGTGGTGTATCACCGCAGTCGCGATGCACAGGCAGCAGGTGTGGCGTGGGGTGACGCGGATATCAGCGCGATCAAACGTCTGTCTGATATGGGCTTTAAGGTCACGGTGACCGGTGGCCTGGCGCTGGAAGATCTGCCGCTGTTCAAAGGCATTCCGATTCACGTCTTTATCGCGGGTCGCAGCATTCGCGATGCCGCTTCCCCGGTTGAAGCCGCGCGTCAGTTTAAACGCTCTATTGCCCAGCTGTGGGGCTAAGGAGCAATTATGCTGTCGAAACAAATTCCGCTCGGCATCTACGAGAAAGCACTCCCCGCCGGAGAGTGCTGGATGGAGCGGCTACAGCTTGCGAAAACGCTGGGTTTTGACTTCGTTGAGATGTCAGTAGATGAAACCGACGCTCGCCTGGCGCGTCTCGACTGGAGCCGTGAGCAGCGTCTGACGTTGGTTAACGCCGTTGCCGAAACCGGCGTGCGGGTACCGTCGATGTGCCTGAGCGCCCATCGTCGCTTCCCGCTCGGCAGTGAAGATGACGTGGTACGTGCGCAGGGGCTGGAGATCATGCGTAAAGCGATCCAGTTCGCCCAGGACGTCGGCATTCGAGTCATCCAACTGGCGGGCTATGACGTTTACTATCAAGAAGCCAACAACGAGACGCGTCGGCGTTTTCGTGACGGGCTGAAAGAGAGCGTCGAGATGGCGAGCCGCGCACAGGTGACGCTGGCGATGGAGATCATGGATTACCCGCTGATGAACTCGATCAGCAAGGCGCTAGGCTACGCGCACTACCTGAATAACCCGTGGTTCCAGCTCTACCCAGACATCGGCAACCTGTCGGCGTGGGATAACGACGTACAGATGGAGCTACAGGCCGGAATCGGACACATCGTCGCCGTACACGTGAAAGACACTAAACCCGGCGTATTCAAGAACGTACCGTTTGGCGAGGGCGTTGTCGATTTCGAGCGTTGTTTTGAGACGCTCAAGCAGAGTGGCTATTGCGGACCCTATCTGATTGAGATGTGGAGTGAAACCACTGACGACCCGGCGGCGGAAGTGGCGAAAGCGCGTGACTGGGTGAAGGCCCGAATGGCAAGCGCAGGTCTGGTGGAGGCGGCGTAATGCAAAAACTCAAACAGCAGGTGTTCGAAGCCAATATGGATCTACCGCGCTATGGCCTCGTGACCTTTACCTGGGGCAACGTCAGCGCTATCGACCGTGAACGCGGGCAGGTGGTAATCAAGCCCAGCGGTGTCGCCTATACGCATATGACAGTAGACGATATGGTGGTGGTGGATATGTCAGGGAAAGTGGTGGAGGGTGGCTATCGCCCTTCCTCTGATACCGCGACTCATCTGGCGCTGTATCAGCGTTATCCATCGCTTGGCGGCGTAGTGCATACCCACTCTACCCACGCCACAGCATGGGCGCAGGCGGGGCAGGCGATCCCGGCGCTGGGAACCACCCATGCGGATTACTTTTTTGGCGATATTCCCTGCACCAGGGCATTAACGGAAGAAGAAGTGCAGGGCGAATATGAGCTGAACACAGGAAAGGTGATCATAGAAACGCTAGCCGACGTTGAGCCGTTACATACGCCGGGCATTGTGGTCTATCAGCATGGCCCGTTTGCCTGGGGTAAAGATGCCGAGGATGCGGTGCATAATGCGGTGGTGATGGAGGAGGTGGCAAAGATGGCGTGGATTGCGCGCGGCATTAACTCCGGGCTTAATCCCATCGATGATTACCTGATGAATAAACACTTCATGCGTAAGCACGGTCCGAACGCCTATTACGGGCAGAAGTAAGAAAAATGCCCCGGAGCTAAATCTTTAAGGGGATGTTATCGGTCTGGCTTCGGCGGCGTTTTACTGTAAAAAAAAGCCCCCAATCAAGGGGGCAAGTCAAACTGTGGCAATGTTCTCGTTGGTTATTTCTGGGTAGCTAGCGATAAATATCCGCGCTGGCGTGCATATTTCCGTTACTTCCGGGTTCCCTGGTGAGGATCACGTGGTAGTAGGTGGCGCCTTGCGCATCTGTTTCTTCATTCAGGGCCTGATTTGCTTCACTTTCAGTGGCGAAGTTATGGTTTATGTAAATCACGCCTAAGCTCTGCACATCATCCATATTCCTGGCCTGACGGTGGGTAATTTCAATGGCTGCCATTGCATTTGCACTGAGCAATAGCACGGCCAAAAGGGTCAACACACGGGTTCGCATAGGTACCTCCTCGACCGCGGTCTCTGGTTAGCGCTCTCCTGTGAGTGGATAACTTCTGATTTAATTTTAACCACAACCGACAGAGTCGATAGCGACCATTTCTGATGCAGTTGTTCAAAAAATTACCGCATAGCCGTCTTTTCTTTAATTAACAATCAACTGATACCTTCCGCTACGGTTAAAAAATTCCTGTTTCCCCGGCATAAGCTCTTACCAAATGGTCAATTTAACCGGAAGGGTACGCCGTTTATAGTGAGCTGAAAAAGAATATAACTTCATGATTATAAGGCAAAAGCTTATGGATACTTCATTCATGGATTTCAGCTACTTCGTGATTATGTTTATGGTTGCGCTGGTGGCGGGTTTTATTAATGTGGTTTCAGGGGGCGGTGGGTTTCTTTCAATTGGCGCATTGTTGATCTCCGGTTTACCGCCGGCCAATGCGCTGGCGACCAATAAAATTCAGGCTCTGGGTAGTTCACTCACCTCTGGGATTTACTTTTTGCGCCGGGGGCATATCAACGTGCAGGAACACAAGTATGTGTTCTTATCTGCCTTTATCGGTTCCGCGCTGGGTACCACACTGATTCAGTTCATTGAGCCGGACCTGCTAAAAAAGCTGCTGCCGGTGCTGATAATTACCGTCGCCATCTACTTTATTTTTGCCCCTAACCTGAGCGAACCAAAAAGAAAGCAGCAGGTATCGCTGTTTCTCTTTTCACTTATCGGCGGTGGGTGCGTAGGTTTTTATGACGGTTTTCTCGGCGCAGGGGCCGGTTCCTTGTATACGCTCTGCTATATCACGTTATGGGGATACGGCATCGATAAGGCGCAAATTCACTCCAACTTTATTAACCTGGCGTCGAACATCGCCTCGATTCTGTTCTTCATTTTCGGCGGTAAAATGATCTGGTCGCTGGGACTGGTGATGTTCGTTGGGCAATCTCTCGGTGCGCGTCTTGGAGCCTCGGTGGTGCTGACGCGTGGGAAGAAAGTCATCCGACCGATGATTGTGATTGTCTCGATTTGCATCAGTGTCAAAATGCTGGTGGATATGTATTAATGACGGTTTGATAAATATTCATACAATCACCTTGAGTTTACCTGCTACCGCCAGTATTATGACGCGTCATTTTTCAGCCGACCTTTAACACGTTCCTTGCCTCCATGGGCCTCGGCTGACCCAGACAGGAGGCTGAATAATCCGTAAGGAGCAATTCGATGCGTCATTACGAAATCGTTTTTATGGTCCATCCTGACCAGAGCGAACAGGTTCCGGGTATGATCGAACGCTACACTGGTGCAATCACTGCAGCAGAAGGCACGATCCACCGTCTGGAAGACTGGGGCCGCCGTCAGCTGGCTTACCCGATCAACAAACTGCACAAAGCTCACTACGTTCTGCTGAACGTTGAAGCGCCGCAGGAAGTTATCGATGAGCTGGAAACAAACTTCCGCTTCAACGATGCCGTTATCCGTAGCATGGTAATGCGTACTAAGCACGCTGTTACCGAAGCATCTCCGATGGTTAAAGCGAAAGACGAGCGTCGTGAACGTCGCGATGATTTCGCTAACGAAACCGCAGATGATGCTGAAGCTGGGGATTCTGAAGAGTAATTTCTGATGACCAACCGTCTGGTGTTATCTGGCACAGTGTGCAGGACGCCGCTTCGCAAGGTCAGCCCATCAGGAATTCCTCATTGCCAGTTCGTGCTTGAGCATCGTTCTGTGCAGGAGGAAGCCGGTTTCCACCGGCAGGCGTGGTGCCAAATGCCCGTTATTATTAGCGGACACGAAAACCAGGCCATTACTCACAGTATAACGGTCGGTAGCGCAGTAACTGTTCAGGGGTTCATTTCTTGCCACAAGGCAAAGAACGGCCTGAGCAAAATGGTTCTGCATGCCGAGCAGATTGAATTGATAGATTCTGGAGACTAGCCATATGGCACGTTATTTCCGTCGTCGCAAGTTCTGCCGTTTCACCGCGGAAGGCGTTGTTGAGATTGATTACAAAGACATCGCAACGTTGAAAAACTACATTACCGAAAGCGGTAAAATTGTCCCGAGCCGTATCACCGGTACTCGTGCAAAATACCAGCGTCAGCTGGCTCGCTGCATCAAGCGCGCTCGCTACCTGTCCCTGCTGCCGTATACCGATCGTCATCAGTAATCGGCCGCTGTCTATTAACGACTTTAAGAGGATAAGGTAATGCAAGTTATTCTGCTTGATAAAGTAGCAAACCTGGGTAGCCTGGGTGATCAGGTTAACGTTAAAGCGGGCTACGCTCGTAACTTCCTGGTACCACAGGGTAAAGCTGTTCCTGCTACCAAGAAAAACGTTGAATTCTTCGAAGCACGTCGCGCTGAACTGGAAGCCAAACTGGCTGACGTTCTGTCTGCTGCTGAAGCTCGCGCTGAGAAAATCAATGCACTGGAAACCGTAACCATCGCGTCTAAAGCAGGCGACGAAGGTAAACTGTTCGGTTCCATCGGTACTCGCGACATCGCTGACGCTGTAACTGCAGCTGGCGTTGAAGTGGCTAAGAGCGAAGTTCGTCTGCCGAACGGCGTTCTGCGTACCACTGGCGAGCACGAAGTGAGCTTCCAGGTTCACAGCGAAGTGTTTGCTAAGCTGACTGTAAACGTAGTTGCAGAATAAGTTTTTATTCTAAAAACCGCGTAAAAGCGCCGGCCTTGTGCCGGCGTTTTGCTTTTCTGCCCTCCTGTTTTTCGCTCTGGCTATTCTTTATCCTTTTCGCGATAATCATAAAAATAAAACACAATTTCAAAGTGGTGATGGCATGGACACAACGCACCAACCTCTGTTCGCGCGTAAAAACGTGGTCTACCTGAGCGCGGCATTTTGCTGCCTGCTGTGGGGGAGCGCCTATCCGGCAATTAAAAGCGGATATGAGATTTTCCAGATTGCCACCGATGATATTCCGTCAAAGATTGTTTTTGCCGGATACCGATTTTTGTTTGCGGGGTTATTGCTGCTACTGCTGGCGATGGCGCAGCGCAAACCCATTGGCAGGTTAAGTCCGCGTCAATTTGGTCAGCTTACGCTGCTGGGTCTGACGCAAACCTCGCTGCAATACATCTTCTTCTATATTGGTCTGGCCTTCACCACGGGTGTGAAAGGCTCAATCATGAACGCCACCGGAACGTTCTTTAGCGTGCTGCTGGCCCACTTTATCTATCAGAACGACAAGCTGAGCTACAACAAAGCGTTGGGCTGCATTCTGGGCTTTGCTGGCGTGATGGTGGTGAATTTTAACAGTGGGCTGATGGATTTTAGCTTTACCCTGTTAGGAGACGGTTCAGTGGTATTGGCGGCCTTTATTCTCTCTGCCGCTACGCTGTACGGAAAACGTATTTCGCAGACGGTTGACCCGACGGTAATGACGGGGTATCAGCTGGGGATGGGCGGTCTGGCTCTGGTTATCGGTGGCTACGCTTTTGGCGGAACACTTACCGTCCACGGCTCTGCATCGGTGGCGATTCTGGGCTACCTGACGCTGCTCTCCTCAGTGGCGTTCGCACTGTGGAGTATTCTGCTCAAATACAACCGCGTGGGAATGATCGCGCCGTTTAACTTCCTGATCCCGGTCTCTGGTGCGGTGCTGTCGTCGATTTTTCTTGGTGAGAACATTCTCGAATGGAAATACGCAGTGGCGCTGGTGCTGGTCTGTTCGGGGATTTGGTGGGTGAATAAGGTGAAGCGGTAACGCCTGATGGCACTACCGCTTATCAGGCCTACAATCGCGGGAGCCGTAGGCCGGGTAAGGCGAAGTCACCACCCGGCAATCAGTACATTTAACGTGCGCGAATAAAGCTGCCGTTAGGCTGGCGGGTAAACAGCACCTGCTGGCCGTTGCCGGTATCGATGGTTAACCCCGTGACCACGCCATTGGCATTCTGCCTGATTTGTATCATCTGACCGTCTTTCAGGTTGCTCAGCGGTTTTCCGGTACCTTCAACCTGCGCCATGGCATACACATCGGTCGGTGGAAGATTATGGTCACGGAACACCTGGGCGAGCGTTTTTCCGGAGTCTACACGGTAGGTACGCCATTGTTGGTCAATCCCGCTATCGGGCTGAAAAGGCTGCGTCTGAGGCTGGGACTGCTGGGCTTGCGGCTGCGCATCGGGATCGCCTTCCTGGATGGGTTCCGGTGCGACCGGTGCCATCTGACCCGGATCGTTTTGCGGGGCGACCAGCTGCGCCTGCAGCTGAGCTTCAGTGGGTGGCTGCGATTGCGACTGGAGATCCAACTGGGCATCACGTGTGACCGCAGGAGTATCGCTGGTATCGTTGGAAGGGAGCAGGAAACCTATCACCAGCACGATAGCGGCAGCAATAATGCCGCGGCGATGCATAGGCGGTAGCGGGTCCATAATGCGAAAATTGTCCGGTGCATGCCAGATTTTCGCCAGGGTTGGTTTTAATTCAAAGCGCCCGGGCATGGCTTTCCTCCTGCTCCGCGTCTCGTTCCTGAATCATAGAGTATAGATGCCTGATTCTATGATATTTGCCTTCATGCCCGCTTTCGTGACGTCAACGCGGGATATTCCTATTGTTTATGTTTCCTCGCGATTTGTCATCTGTTCCCGAGACAAAGTTTTACCGGATGCGGCATGGCTGCTATGCTGCCCGCTACTTTACCTCCGATGAAAGGAAATATGATGGCCACCCCGACTTTTGACACTATCGAAGCGCAAGCAAGCTACGGCATTGGTTTGCAGGTAGGACAGCAGCTGAGCGAATCCGGTCTGGAAGGGCTGTTGCCTGAAGCGCTGGTTGCGGGTATCGCTGACGCGCTGGAAGGCAAACATCCAGCTGTGCCGGTTGACGTTGTGCACCGTGCGCTGCGTGAAATCCACGAACGTGCTGATGCGGTCCGTCGCGAGCGTTTCCAGTCTATGGCTGCTGATGGCGTCAAATATCTGGAAGAAAACCGTGAGAAAGACGGTGTAAACAGCACTGAATCCGGTCTGCAGTTCCGCGTTCTGACGCAGGGCGAAGGGGCTATTCCGGCACGTACCGACCGTGTACGCGTGCACTACACCGGTAAGCTGATCGACGGTACCGTGTTCGACAGCTCCGTTGCCCGTGGTGAACCGGCTGAATTCCCGGTTAACGGCGTTATCCCTGGCTGGATTGAAGCGCTGACCCTGATGCCGGTGGGTTCCAAATGGGAGCTGACTATCCCTCAGGAACTGGCCTACGGCGAGCGTGGCGCGGGTGCGTCCATTCCTCCGTTCAGCACGCTGGTATTCGACGTTGAGCTGCTTGAAATCCTGTAAGCAGTGACTTCTGTTCCCCTCAGCCTTGGGGGGAGCAGAGAAATAGCGTGAAAAGCTATAGTTATACCGATGTCGATATTTTATCTTGCAAATAGCGCACTTGCGCGTATTTTTGTGAGCTGATTCGCGCTATCAGAGTGATATGACACTCACTTTAAACATAAAATTAACATTATATCTAAATCTTAGTATTCATCCCGCCAATTCTTACCTAATATCGATGAGTCCTGATAACGGGATCGTCGTATCATAGACACACCAAAGGCCGTAGAGCCTGAACAACACAGACAGGTACAGGAAGAAAAAAACATGGTAGATCAGGTAAAAGTCGTTGCCGACGAAGAGGCTTCGTCTGAACAGTCGCTGCGGCGCAATCTCACAAACCGACATATTCAACTTATTGCCATTGGTGGCGCTATCGGTACCGGCCTGTTTATGGGCTCCGGGAAAACCATCAGCCTCGCCGGGCCGTCGATCATCTTTGTTTATATGATCATCGGTTTTATGCTGTTTTTCGTGATGCGTGCAATGGGAGAATTGCTGCTCTCGAATCTCGAATACAAATCTTTTAGTGATTTCGCCTCCGACCTGCTCGGGCCGTGGGCTGGGTATTTTACCGGCTGGACCTACTGGTTTTGCTGGGTCGTGACAGGAATGGCGGACGTCGTTGCCATTACCGCGTATGCGCAATTCTGGTTCCCTGGGCTATCCGACTGGGTGGCATCGCTGGCGGTAATCATTCTGCTGCTGGTCCTCAACCTCGCCACGGTGAAAATGTTTGGTGAGATGGAATTCTGGTTTGCGATGATCAAAATTGTCGCCATCGTCGGCCTGATCGTGGTTGGTCTGGTGATGGTGCTGACGCACTTCCAGTCACCTACTGGCGTTCAGGCATCGTTCACCCACCTGTGGAATGACGGTGGCTGGTTCCCGAAAGGTCTGAGCGGCTTCTTTGCGGGCTTCCAGATTGCGGTGTTTGCGTTCGTGGGTATTGAATTGGTCGGGACGACAGCGGCGGAAACCAAAGATCCGGAGAAATCCCTGCCGCGTGCGATTAACTCGATTCCAATCCGTATCATCATGTTCTACGTGTTCGCGCTGATTGTGATTATGTCTGTCACCCCGTGGGGCTCGGTGGTTCCAACCAAGAGCCCGTTTGTCGAACTGTTCGTGCTGGTCGGCTTGCCGGCGGCGGCGAGCCTGATTAACTTTGTGGTTCTGACGTCTGCGGCGTCTTCTGCGAACAGCGGTGTGTTCTCGACTAGCCGTATGTTGTTCGGTCTGGCGCAGGAAGGCGTGGCACCGAAAGCGTTCGCCAAGCTGTCCAAACGTGCTGTTCCGGCGAAAGGCTTAACCTTCTCCTGTATCTGCCTGCTGGGCGGTGTGGTGATGCTGTACGTTAATCCGAGCGTGATCGGTGCGTTCACCATGATCACCACCGTATCGGCGATTCTGTTCATGTTTGTCTGGACCATCATTCTTTGCTCGTACCTGGTGTACCGCAAACAGCGTCCGCAGCTGCATGAGAAGTCGATTTACAAAATGCCGTGGGGCAAGGTGATGTGCTGGGTGTGCATGGCGTTCTTCGTGTTCGTGCTGGTACTGCTGACGCTGGAAGAAGATACCCGTCAGGCGCTGATCGTCACGCCGCTGTGGTTCATTGCGCTGGGGCTGGGCTGGTTGTTTATCGGTAAGAAACGTATGGCAGGTGTACGTTAATAAAAAAAGAGCCGCGACGCGGCTCTAATGCTTCATCAATCAGGGCGCTCTCAGGCGCCCTTTTTATTCACCAGCGAGGGCACGCGGGAACAACACATTGTTTTCCAGACTGATGTGTTCCATCAGGTCGTCGATCAGTTCGTTAATGCCGTTATACATGGCTTTCCAGGTGGTGCAGGCTTCCGGCGGCGGCGTCACGTTTTGGGTGATGTGCTTGATCACTTCGACCAGCTCACCGGCGTCGTCATGCTCGCTTTCCATTACGCTGATTGGCCCCATCGCCTGGCTACCCATTCCCTGTTTGATCATCGGGAACAGGATCTGCTCTTCTTTCATCATGTGGCTGGACAGCTCGTCATGCAGCATGGTCAGGTTTTTCGCCAGACCGCGTGGTACGTTTGGTTTGTCTGCGTGCACGCGTTCAACTTTGGTGGCCTGCAGGATCAGTTCCGGCAGCTGTTCGCGGTGGCGGTCATGATAACGAACGACGATATGGTCGATAATTTCTGCCAGTGCCACGCTGCGCCAGTCTTTTTCCAACGGTTGCTCAGCCAGTTTTGCCAGTTCGGCTTCGATAGCCTCGACATCCAGCTCTTTACGTGCGGCAGCGCGTGCCAGCGTTTGCTTACCGCCGCAGCAGTAATCCATATCGTACTTACGAAACAGTGCCGAAGCGCGAGGAATAGAGAGCGCCAGTTCACCTAAAGGTTGATCGCGATAAGACATAGCCGTTACCTCATTCTCAATAATATAAGATGTATTTTAAATGCAACTTATAGCGAAGGATATACCCCTTTCGGGGTGGTGGGATTTGTGATGGCTGTCACGAAAATTTCTTATGCCGTTAACCTGCTGAATCTTATTGAAAAGGCGCAAAACGGCGAAAAAAGCCGCGTCAGAAGATTAAATAAGCGGGCGCGGCTGCCGATAGTTAGACCTCAGACAATACCTGCATAATAAAAAGGCAACAGATGTTCAAACGAATCAAAGTGATAACCTTACTTATCACCGTGTTACTTTCCCTGGGCGCGATGCAGCTCATCTCCGCAGGCGTCTTTATTGGCGCACTCAACAACGATAAGCAAAATTTTAACGTGTCTCAGCTTTCCAGCCAGAACGTGGCCGAGTTTACCGATGCGTGGATTAGCCTGAACCAGGCGCGCGTCACGCTCAACCGGGGCATGCTGCGTCTGCAGGGCACGATGGCCAGCGAGGTGAACGGCGGGCAGCTAGCAGAGCTGGTAAGCACGGCAAATCGCCTGCTGGCAGAAGCGAAAGAGCATTACGATAAATACTATGCGTTGCCGGAAACGCCGGGTCTGGATGAACATCTGGCTGATCGACTGGAAGAGCAGTACGGCATTTATTCGACCACGCTTGCCAAAATGAACGCGCTGCTGGCGGAAGGCAAACTGGAAGAGATGTTCAAACAGAATGCTGAACAAAAGCAGACGGCAATGCAGGGTGTGTATCAGGAATGGCGTGCGGCACAATCCGCGCTGGCAAATGCGGGCGTGCAGGATAACGAGAATGACTACCAGAAAATTATCTGGTTGCTGTCTGCCGTCATGCTGATTGTGGTCACGGTGATTGTCGTTAGCTGGATAGCCATGCAGCGCGTACTGTTGAAGCCACTGCGCGAGGTGATGGAACATATTCGCCATATTGCCGCAGGTGACCTGACCCACAGCATCAGTGCTGACGGCAGCAATGAAATGGCGCTGCTGGCACGTAACGTCCGCGATATGCAGCAGTCGCTGGCGAACACGGTTAGCGTGGTGCGTGACGGGGCCGATACGATTTACACCGGGGCGGGTGAAATCGCCGCGGGCAGCAACGATCTCTCCTCGCGTACCGAACAGCAGGCCGCATCGCTGGAGGAAACGGCAGCCAGCATGGAACAGCTCACCGCTACCGTGAGACAGAATGCGGATAATGCACGACAGGCGACTAGCCTTGCAAAAAATGCCTCGCAGACGGCGCAAAAAGGCGGCACGGTGGTTGATGGCGTGGTGCGTACCATGGATGAAATTGCCACCAGTTCCAGCAAAATCGCGCAAATTACCACTGTTATTGACGGTATTGCCTTCCAGACCAATATTCTGGCGCTGAACGCGGCGGTAGAAGCCGCACGCGCCGGTGAACAGGGGCGTGGTTTTGCGGTAGTAGCAGGAGAAGTGCGCACTCTGGCGCAGCGCAGCGCGCAGGCGGCTAAAGAGATTAAGGCCCTGATTGATGATTCTGGTCATCGGGTCAACGCCGGTACCGCACTGGTGCATGAGGCGGGTGAAACAATGGCGGAGATCGTCAGCGCCGTCACCCGCGTGACCGATATCATGGGTGAGATTGCTTCGGCCTCTGATGAGCAGAGTCGGGGAATCGATCAGGTTGGTCAGGCCGTTGCCGAGATGGATCGCGTGACGCAGCAAAACGCCTCGCTGGTGGAAGAATCCGCGTCAGCGGCGGCTGCGCTCGAAGAACAGGCGGCACGCCTGAATCAGACCGTTGCGGTGTTTAAAGTGTCGCGCCGGATGGCGGCGTAAACGCCTTATCCGGCCTACAAGGAATTATCGCGTAGGCCGGATAAGCGCAGCGCCATTCGGCACATTATGATTGTGGAACCACGACGACGCTCGGTTTCTCCGGCTTGGCTCTGACGGCCACCACCACACCGATAACCAATAACGCGATGCCGCTAATCGTCAGCGCCGACGGCATTTCATGGCGCAAGATAAAGGTATACAGCAGTCCCGCCAGCGTCTCGAATACAATCAACGGCCCGAGGATCACCGTTGGCAGCTTTTGGCTGGCGATGTTCCAGCACAATGCCCCCACCCACGAACACAGCACCGCAATGGCGACCATCAGGCCGATAAATACGCCTGGACGCGGGCCGAAGGGCAGGGAGAAGTCCGGCGTTTGCCCGTTCAGCCACAGGCAGGCCGCAATGTAACCGAGCAGAGAAACGGGCAGCGTCACCAGTGCCTGGGCTGTGGCCCACATCATCGGATGCTTATCGGGGTTTTCACGCAGCCAGCGGGCATTACGCAGCGCATACCATGCCCAGCACACCACGGAAACCAGTGCCAGGGCGATACCCGACCCGTAGCGCCAGCCGCTAAAATCAGGTAACCCCTGATTCAACTCAGAAATATTCACGCACAGCAGGCCAATGCCGATCAGCACCAGCGCCGGGGCCAAACGCCACCAGGATAATTTACCGTCACGCTGGCTATAGAGCAGATTGGCGAAGACCGGGATCACTACCGGTAACGTGCCGATGATCATCGTCGAGACCGGCGCACCGGTGCGCTGAATGGCGCTGGCCAGACAAACATAATAAATCAGGTTGCCCATCATCGTCAGAGCCAGCGCGGTTTTCCAGTCCTTGCGCGATAGCTGACGCAGACGTCCGCGACCCAGCCAGGCCAGCGGCAGGGCAATCAGCCCCAGCGCCAGGTAGCGCCCCATCGACTGTAATACCGCCGGGTATTCCGGCACGATCAACGGCCCGACAAAAATCAGCCCCCACATCAACCCCGCCAGCAGGGCGTACAACACACCGCTAATCATTTTGACATCCACATCATTGAACATTGCGCCGAGTGTAGGCAGGGAAAACACCGCTGTATTGTATGAGATTGCGCATTAGCGCGAATAAACCTGCTTCTGATAACGCACAGGCGTAATACCGTAGCGATGGGTAAACGCGCGGGTGAGGTGCGACTGGTCGGTCAGGCCGGTTGCCGCAGCAACGTCGGCGGCGGGCATACCGCGCGTGAGAAAATCTTTGGCGCGCCACAGGCGAACAGCCATGAGCATCTGATGCGGGGTGACGTGAAAGTGCAGTTTGAACTGGCGCTGAAAATGCCAGGGGCTGAGCGCAGCCACGCGAGCCAGTTCGTCGAGCGTAACCGGGTGCATGTAGTTATCATGCAGATATTCGCGCACGCGATCAAAGCGATGCGCGCCTTCCCGCGACACCGGCGCATGACGAGCCAGTGGCTGGAAGGTGTCGATCAGATCGAGCAGCAATCCTTTTTGTGCCAGCGGATCCTCGGTGTTCCACATCCCGTGGATCAGCGAACAGATCTGGCGTGAACGGTGGGGATCGTGGCGCGTCACATCATGGAACCACCAGTGGCGGATCCCGGTGACCTCTTGCAGAAGAGAGGGGTCGAGATAAATCATCCGGTAGCGCCAGCCGTCGGCGGTTTCAGCCTCGCCGGTGTGCAGCTCATCGGGATTCATGGTCACGACGGAATGGGCCGGTGCCACGTACTGGGTGCCACGATAGCGAAAACGCTCGGCGCCGGCTTCGATCGCGCCAATGCCAAACGCTTCGTGGGTATGAGGCTCAAACGCGTAACGCGAGATATGCGCATGATACAGCTCAACGCCCGGTATCTGCGCCAGATGGCGAAAACGGGCGCTGTCTTTCTCATCAATAAACTGCTCAGGTACACCCTGCACGTTATCTCTCCCCACACATCGTCTTATCATTATCAGAGAGGATGCGCGGGGATGCCACCGTAATTAACCAAATTTTAACAGTTATACGATGCCGCTGACGCTCTCCGCCAGCGATGTGGTCGGGCGTTTAATCAGTGTGCTCAGCGTATGGCTGTCGTCAAACAGCCCGCCTTTTGAGGCACCGATATCAGAGTCGGCCAACATTTCTGCCAGTCCGGCAGGCAGGCCAAACCCTTTCAGCGCGGCGGCAAAATCGGCCTCGCTAAGGTTCTGATACACCACTTTTTTACCGCTCTGTTGAGCCAGTTCGGCGGCCAACTGGCTCAGCGTCCAGCCTTCATCTCCCGCCAGCTCGTAGATTTTCCCGGCATGGCCTTCTTCACTGATGACGCGCGCGGCAGCAGCAGCGTAGTCCGCGCGGGTGGCGGCGGCGATTTTGCCGTCTCCGGCGGCACCAATAAACACGCCGTGCTCGAGGGCGGCGGGGGCGCTGGCGAGATAGTTTTCGCTGTACCAGCCGTTACGCAGCAGCGCGACATCGAGGCCGGATTCTGCCAGCATCTTCTCGGTTGCCACGTGTTCATCTGCCAGCCCCAGCGGGGAGGTATCGGCATGCAGCAGGCTGGTGTAGGCGATGAATTTCACACGTGCAGATTTCGCCGCATTGATCACGTTGCGGTGCTGTGGAGTACGCTGTCCGACTTCGCTTGAGGAGATCAGCAGCAGTTTGTCGATGCCTTGCAACGCGGTGGTAAAGGCGGCTTCGTCGGTGTAATCCGCCTGGCGGACGGTAATACCCTGCAGGCTGAGGGTAGCGGCTTTCGCTGGGTTACGCACAATCGCCACAATCTGGCTGGCGGGAACGGTTTTCAGCAGGTTTTCAATAACGTGTTGGCCCAGTTGGCCAGTGGCGCCGGTAATCGCAATCATGAGGAACTCCAGGTTTTTGTCTTGTGTTGACTCACGCTAACACCTAAACTTACTTTTAGTAAGTACGCACAAAAAGGTAAGTATGAAAATGACAGATTCGACGCTTTCTCAGCAACTGCGCGACGGCAACTTATTTGCTGAACAGTGTCCTTCCCGCGAGGTGTTAAAACACGTTACCAGCCGTTGGGGAGTATTGATTCTGGTGGCGCTGCGCGACGGCACGCACCGTTTTAGCGATCTGCGCCGTAAGATGGGCGGTGTCAGTGAAAAGATGCTGGCGCAATCCTTACAGGCGTTGGAGCAAGACGGGTTTATCAACCGGGTATCGTATCCGGTGGTACCGCCGCATGTGGAATACAGTCTGACGCCGTTGGGTGAGCAGGTGAGTGATAAAGTCGCCGCACTGGCGGACTGGATCGAAATGAATTTACCTCAGGTTTTGGCGCAGCGGATCCCGGGGTGAACGATGTGCCGGATGGCGCTGCGCTTATCCGGCCTACAAGTCGGCTTCATGCGTAGGCCGGATAAGACGCTATTGTGTCGCATCCGGCACTAAAATTACTTACTCAAATCCAGCTGATAAATCGCAAAACCGATATCGTCGGTGGCGACTTTTTGCAGTGGATACTGTCCTTTTTCTTTGATAAACGCGGCGGCTTTATCGGACGGCGAGGTTTCAAAACGAATATCCAGCTTCGTCTCGCTGTGGATCGGCGCCAGACGCCAGTTATTATCCGCCGCCGGGTGAATTTCACCGGCACGCTTCGTCTCGGCCCCTATCCATGCGGCCAGCACCGAGCGGTTTTCATCCGGTGAGGCAAAGGCGATATGGCTGTCGCCGGTACCGGCAAACTTACCGCCGTAGGCGCGATAGTTATTGGTTGCTACCAGGAAGGTAGCGTCCGGGTCGATAGGTTTACCGTTAAAGGTCAGATGCTTAATACGCTCTGCCTGCGGGTTGATCGTCTGGCATTCGCCGTCGTAGCGGGCGGGTTGTGACACATCAATCTGATAGTCTACGCCGTCGATCACGTCGAAGTTATAGGTACGAAAGCCATCCCAGTTGATCAGCGACTGCGGTTTGCTGCTGTGAATATCAATCTGATTAAACTGTCCTGCGGAACATTCCAGCCACTCTTTCACCTCTTTACCGCTGGCTTTTACCACTACCAGCGTGTTGGGATAGAGGTACAGATCGGCGGCGTTGCGGAAGGTGAGCTGGCCTTTTTCCACCTCAACAAAGCTGGCCGGATCGTTCTTACGGCCGCCCACCTTAAACGGTGCGGCGGCGGAAAGTACCGGCAGTTTCGCCAGATCCGGATCGCCCTGAATAAAGCGTTCAACGTAAGCTTTTTGCGCGTTGTTCACCACCTGCACGGTTGGATCGTCCTGCACCAGTGCCAGATAGCTGTACATGTTATCGGCCGATTTACCGATTGGTTTGCTGACGAATTCGCGCGTGGCGTCGTGGTCGGCTTTCAGGATCTCAACAATTTTCGTGTCTTCAGCGGCCAGGGATTTTTTTGCCGCCGCATCATAAATCGGGCGGGCTTCAGCTTTCGCCTGGGTGACCTGCCATTTCCCGCTGTCGTTATTCAGCACCAAATCCACCACGCCCAGATGATCGCCCCACATGCCTGGCATTACTGCCGGAACGCCATTCAGGGTACCTTTAGCGATATCTGCGCCTTTGATGTTGGCAAAGTCTTTCCCTGGGAACACGGCGTGAGCATGACCAAACATGATGGCATCAACACCCGGTACTTCGCTGAGGTAATAAACCGAGTTCTCCGCCATAGCCTGATACGGGTCGGCAGAAAGGCCCGAGTGAGCCACCACGACGACCACATCCGCGCCCTTGGCCCGCATTTCCGGTACGTATTGACGTGCGGTTTCGGTGATGTCATTCACTGTCACTTTGCCGCTGAGATTGGCTTTATCCCAGGTCATGATTTGCGGTGGCACAAAACCGATGTAGCCAATTTTCAGCGTCTGCTTGTGACCCTCTTTGTCGACCACCTCGGTGTCTTTAATCAAATAAGGGGTAAAAAGCGGTTTTTTGGTTTTAACGTCGATGATATTGGCGTTAACGTAAGGGAACTTCGCGCCTGCGAGCGCCTTATGCAGATACTCCAGACCGTAGTTAAATTCATGGTTGCCGAGGTTGCCGACCGCGTAATCCAGCGTATTCAGCGCCTTATAAACCGGGTGCGTTTCGCCGGCTTTCAGCCCTTTCGCCGCCATGTAATCTCCTAGCGGGCTGCCCTGAATCAGATCGCCGTTATCGACCAGTACGCTGTTTTTGACTTCATTTCTGGCGGCATTGATCAGACTTGCCGTACGTACCAGGCCAAATTTTTCCGTTGGCGTATCTTTGTAATAATCGAAATCCATCATATTGCTATGCAAATCAGTGGTTTCCATTATGCGCAGATCGACGGTTGAGGCATTCACGCTGGCCGCTATCAGCGTGGCCAGAAGCGTTGCACTAAACTTAATCATCAGAGGGCATCCTTTTTAGAACCAGGCCACAAAAGAAAATGTATATACAGCTTATTGCTTACAGAAGTGTGAATCATGCCATGAATAGAGCGTTTAAAACCGCAGGCGCTATCACAGTTGGCGGATCCTCTGACGATCGGGTATAAGTAAAACAACGAGTTAACACCGCTGCTATAAATGAGGTGGAGAATGCTAGAACATGTATGCCAGCTTGCACGGAACGCGGGCGATGCCATTATGCAGGTCTACGATGGAATCAAACCGATAGAAATCACCAGCAAGCAGGATGATTCTCCGGTCACGGCGGCGGATATTGCCGCGCACACGGTGATCCTTGCAGGATTACAGGCGCTGACGCCGGATATTCCGGTGTTGTCAGAAGAGGACCCGCCGGGCTGGGATATCCGCCAGCACTGGCAGCGTTACTGGCTGGTTGATCCGTTGGATGGTACCAAGGAGTTCATCAAACGTAACGGTGAATTTACCGTTAATATCGCGCTGATCGAGAAAGGAAAACCGGTACTGGGCGTGGTATATGCCCCGGTAATGAAGGTGATGTACAGCGCGGCCGAAGGTAAAGCCTGGAAAGAAGAGTGCGGCGTGCACAAACAAATCCAGGTGCGCGACGCGCGTCCACCGCTGGTGGTGATAAGCCGTTCGCATGCCGACAACGAGCTAAAAGAGTATCTGCAACAGCTCGGTGAGCACCAGACCACGTCGATTGGCTCATCGCTGAAGTTCTGCCTGGTGGCAGAAGGGCAGGCACAGCTGTACCCGCGTTTTGGGCCGACCAACGTCTGGGACACCGCAGCAGGCCACGCCGTTGCCGCGGCAGCCGGAGCGCACGTTCACGACTGGCAGGGTAAACCGTTGGATTACACCCCGCGTGAATCGTTCCTTAACCCCGGCTTCCGGGTCTCTATTTACTGAGCAATTTGTGCAGCAGGGCGATAACCTGCTGCACCTCTTCCTGCGTTAACGCCCCGTCTTTCGCCCACTGAACGCGACCGTCTTTGTCGAGGACCGCGATGGCTGAGCTCTCTTCGTCCAGTTGCCAGGTTTTACGCGCGATGCCGTTGCTGTCGACAATAAACTGTGACCACGGGTAAAGCTTCTTGTTGCTCTCAAGGCTGCTGCGTACAAACATGCCGGAGCCGGGAATGGCATCATCCGTGTTAACGATGGTGGTGGTCTGATACTTATCGTGTGGCAGATTCGCCGCTTTGATGGCCTCAATCAATGTGGCGTTTTTCTCTTTTGCCGAGGTGCGTCCGGCGATGTGTTGCACAATGCGAACTTTCCCCGGCAACTGCGCGCTATTCCAGCTTTTGTAGCTAAACTTATCGTTATCAAGAATCAGTTCGCCGCGATCGGCGATCCCGACCGGCGGCACACGCTGGTTGGTTTCAAATTTATGGGCAGAGGCCATCATCGGCAGCAACAGGCACGACAGTGCCAGCAGTTTTTGTAAGGTCATGGTGTTTCCTTCTTTCTTATTTTGCAGGTGATCCGACCACTTGGGTGTGGAGTTTAAGCATATGTGCGATTGATGCTTTTTCCCGCAAGCGCAATGCCAGTTTGCGGACGAGCGCACAAATCCTGTGAAAAATGAAGGCTTATACTGAGGACAGCGAAACGTTGAAAAGATAATTCTGAATAATTGTAACCTGAAGGTAAATAAACTTATACACGCTGGAAACAACGTAGAGATAGTCTATAGTCATATGGCATTAAAATTTGCGCCTGAGGATTGTCGGACCGATTGTGGTACCGCAAAGGCGTAATGCTCAGCAGGAGACAACAATGAAAATTTTCCAACGGTACAACCCGCTGCAGGTGGCGAAGTACGTGAAGATCCTGTTTCGTGGACGGTTATATATCAAGGACGTAGGCGCTTTTGAATTTGATAAGGGTAAGATTCTTATCCCAAAAGTGAAGGACAAACTGCATTTTTCTGTTATGTCCGAAGTTAACCGTCAGGTCTTGCGTCTGCAAACTGAGATGGCTTGATCAAAGTGCTATGCGGTAGTTTAAGTAGTCTATAAAAAAACGGCTCCTGTAACAGGAGCCGTTGATGTTTTCAGGTCGGCAAACTTATGCCGCGCCGTCTTCTTTCGCATCCGGCAGCTTTGGCACCAGAACGGTGGGTTTGCTGTCCAGACGCGTCACCAGCAGCTGATCGATCTTGTAGTTATCGATGTCCACCACTTCGAATTTATAGCCTGAGTACTTCACTGAGTCGGTACGTTTCGGGATTTTACGCAGCATAAACATCATAAAACCACCGATGGTTTCATAGTTGCCGGACTGCGGAAACTCGTCGATATCCAGTACGCGCATCACGTCATCAATGGGCGTACCGCCGTCGATAAGCCAGGAGTTCTCGTCACGCGCCACAATCTGTTCTTCCAGACCCTGACCGACTAAGTCACCCATCAGCGTGGTCATCACGTCGTTCAGTGTGATAATGCCCACCACCAGCGCGTACTCGTTCATGATAACGGCAAAGTCTTCGCCTGCGGCTTTGAAGCTTTCCAGCGCCTCAGACAGCGTCAGGGTATCTGGGACGATCAGCGTATTGCGGATCTGCACGCCGCTGTTCAGCGCCATGCTTTGGTTGGCCAGCACACGGTTCAGCAGATCTTTGGAGTCCACGTAGCCGATGATGTGATCGATATCTTCGTTACACACCAGAAACTTGGAATGTGGATGTTCCGCCACTTTGTTCTTCAGGCTCTGCTCATCTTCGTGCAGATCGAACCAGATGACGTTCTCACGTGAGGTCATGGATGACGGTACGGTACGGGATTCCAGTTCGAACACGTTTTCGATCAGCTCATGCTCCTGCTTACGCAAGACACCCGCCAGCGCACCGGCTTCAAATACGGCATAGATATCATCGGAGGTGATGTCATCTTTACGCACCATTGGGATCTTGAACAGCCGGAAAATACTGTTTGCCAGCCCATTGAAGAACCACACCAGCGGACGGAACACCATTAAACAGAAGCGCATCGGGTTGATGATGCGCAAAGCCACAGTTTCTGGCGCAATCATACCGATGCGTTTCGGGGTTAAATCCGCGAACAGGATGAACAGACCCGTTACTAGCGAGAACGACAAAATAAAGCTCAGTTGTTCGGACAGTTCTGGAGCAAAGTACTTTGAGAAAAGGCCGTAAAAGACCGGGGAAAATGCCGCATCACCCACGATACCGCCAAGAATGGCGACGGCGTTAAGGCCAATTTGCACCACCGTGAAGAACATGCCGGGGTTTTCCTGCATCTTCATTACGCGTTGCGCATTAATGTTGCCTTCATCGGCAAGCAGCTTAAGTTTAATTTTGCGTGATGCGGCAAGCGAGATCTCGGATATCGAGAAAAACGCACTCACGGCGATCAGGCAGAGAATGACTAAAATACTGTTTAACATATCTTATCCAGCCGTTAAGGCCAGATCCTCGGAAGGGAAATGGATAAATCCGTATGAATCTATATTGAATTCAAACTAAAGACCGGCTCGTGGAAGTGAGCCGGTAAATTCAGAAGCTAGTATAGCGTAAGGTACTGTAAAGTCGCCAGAGGGGGATTATTGCGGCTTATCCAACGGCGTTAATCCGGCGTACGGTCTGCATCTCTTGTTCGCAATAGGGTGAACCGTCTGGCTTCAGGACATCATGAAACCATAGCTGTGCGGTCTTGTCGTTGAGCGCGATATCCGGCCACGGTAGCCAGGTTTGCGTTTTGCCCTGCACCAGCCCCCAGTGATAGCTGGAAACGCGCTGCGCGTTAAACAGCGGCAGCTGTTCTTCTATTCGGCTACCAACGTGGCGGGCCAGCCATTCGGTACAGAAAACCGGTCTGCCAAACTCAGCGAGCTGTGACAAAAGAGACAGTTGGCCTGGGGTATCAACATACGCATGGTAGCTAATGACATCTGAAAGTCGCAGTGCGGCAACATCTATCGGATGGGTAAAGGCGTTCCCGCATGCTGCGCGATCGTCAATATGCCAGGCGGCGACGGTTAGGGGCTGAGACGGCGACTCCTGTCGCGCCCAGCTAAACAGGTGGGTTAGCAGGGTCAAGGCGTAAATTTCCAGCCGGTCGTCGTAACGGGCAAATTCACCTGTGCTACAGAAAATCCCGCCATTGCCGGGCTCATTGTAGAGATCCCAGACGCAGATGCGCGAGTCATGACGATAGTATCGAATGATATCGCGAACGTAGGCTTCAATGTGCGGCCAGCAGGTTCTGTCCATTACGCAGGCCCGTCCCGGACTGCCCGCCGCCTGGCTATTATGCACGCCGGGAACCGGGGCTTTTTGCAGGCCGATAAACGGTTCATCGCCGGAAAAGGCGCAGTCGTCGAGCAGCGTCAACATCACCTTGATACCGTGGGCGTGTGCAATGCTTAGAAAGGTGTCGATACGGCCAATCAGGCCATCGCGGTCATGCTGCCAGACGGTAAACGGTAAGTTCGTTCGCAACTGGTTATAGCCGTACTGGCTGGCCCAGCGAAGTTCCTGTTCGATGGTGTGGATATCGAAACTCTCGGCTTGCCACATGTCGAGCCAGTTGACCGCTGTACGTGGTAAATAGTTAAAACCACAGCCCCAGGGTTGCTGCTGATGCCAGCGCTGTGCTTGCGTTTTGCTCCAGGGTTTATACATGATGCGCTCCTTATTCTGCTTCTGAAAGACTGACGCGCCCCGTGGCCCGCTGCGTTGCACTGCCACCCCAGACTTCATCGTACTCGTAGCCGGTGAGCTGCTTTATCACCACCCGTGTTTCCTCATCGCAGTCGCGATAGTTGCCTCCCAGCTTGCGGCGGGCTATCTCTTTGAGCAGCAATTTATGCGTCTCACGCGTGAGCTTGAATTTGTAGGTGGTGTAGAAACTGACGGCCAGCAGCGCGGTGGTAGCAAAGATCATCAAGCCGATAATGGCGTGCAGCGCCATTGCAGGCTGGGCGCCGCTGCCTTTCACAAAACCCGACTCCTCCAGCACCATGCCGATCAGCAGGATAGCGATAGCCACGGTACTTTTGCGGGTGAGTACCATTACGCCCGCAAAAATGCCTTCGCGCCGCTGTTGGGTCACCATCTCGTCGATATCGGGGATAAAACTGTAAATATTCCACGGAATATAATAGAGACCCGAGCGCGCTATGCCGAGCAGAATAAAGACGGCGGAGAACAACACGTTGGAGACCTGAGTTTGGGTGTAATAGATAATAAATAAAAATGCCAGCACCGCAAATATACAGCTATAAGAGAGTCGCAGCGCCGCGGACGGCGTAATATTGAGTTTATTCAGTAATAGCATAAAACCATAGGTGCCAAACACCGACGCAAACGCGGCAATGCTTAACCAGCCGGAAACCGATGCAGCATCCTGATTCAAACAATAGATAACGTAAAAGGTAAATACTGAACCGAATACATCCATCGCGGTGAAAGAGAAAATATAAATAATAATATGCAAACGAAAAGCGCGAATTTTGAACGAGGAGAAGAGATCGAGTACCAGGTACTTCAGATGATTGAACAATCCGCTGCTGCGCTGAAGGTCCGTTTTAAATGTCTCCTCTTGCACATCTTTGGCCTCCCATGTGCAGCGCCAGGTAATAAACACGGCGATACAGAAAACGACGGAAAAGATAATCCCGGTCAGGGTGTAGGTAAACGGATTATCTTTGCCCGTAAACTGCATCAGAATGCCGGGAACCGAGACGGCCAGAAAGCCGCCGAGCTGCGAGCAGATCATGCGCACGCCGGAAAGGCGGCTGCGCTCTTCGTAACGGTTTGTCATCTCTGCTGCCAGGGTTTCCCACGGTACCAGTACCATGGCCGACAGCAATTCAATCGACAAATAGGTTCCCAGGTAATACCAGTAACCCATATCGGTCAGCCACAGCAGGGCATAGAGAAACATGAGCGGCGAACTGAGTAATAAAAAGAAGCGGCGACGGCCAAATTTCCGCCCAAGCCAGGTATTGCCAAAATTATCGGTGACGTAGCCCATAATCGGGCTGAGTAAAGCATCAATCACGCGGGCAATAGCAAATATGGAACCTGCCTCCAGGACGCTTAAACCGCAATAGGTAGTGTAAAAAAATAACAGCCAGGTGCCGATAATAGCGAAAGCCCCGCCGCCAAATAAATCAGTGATGCCGTAGCCAATTGCTACACCATAACCGACTCTGCGTTCAGTTGGTTTAACCATAATTATTTTTCCAGTGTATATATACGTCATCCTTCAAGCAGCCTCTTTGTTGGCTACGCCTGCTCACCCCAGTCACTTATTTATGTAAGCGCCTGGGCGTTACCAGACTTGCCGCCTTAAAGCATCTTGAATGATTTTGTGTATAGGGTATCTGTATGCCGGTATTACCCGGCTTATTTATTTACTTATGGAATGCTTAATGAATTTTAATTATTAATATTTATCCATTGTCGCGTCAGAGATGAACGATAAATAGCGTCCACCATCAACAGCGATTTTTGGGCTTGATGGATATCGATATATTCTGTCTGACCGCGATGGGTAATAGCATGATAGAACTGGCTAATGGCCAGTTGGTGACCAAGACCCCAGTAGCTTTTGGCGCTGCCGTCTGGTGAACCATCGCTATCCAGCTTCAGGCGCTGGTCCTTTGTGACGCGCCATAGCGCGTTGTCAGTTAGCTGAAGCATGCCGTTTTCACAGTGGATCTCCAGCAACAGCGGAGAATCGAGTGTATTGCAGTTGCTGGCGTAAAACAGGCCACGTGCACCGTTGGCAAAATGCAGCGTTGCCATCGCGCTGTCTTCTGCTTCCGTCACCGCTGCCAGTTCGCTGCTATCCACCACGCCTTTTAAGCGTGTGACGCCCCCGGCGAACCACTGCATCAGATCGAGAGTATGAATGGCCTGATTAATCAGCAAACTGCCGCCTTCGCGGGCAAAACGCCCGCGCCACGGACTGTCGCTGTAGTACGCCCCGGAGCGTGACCAGGTCAGCACGGCTTTCATGCTGAGCATTTTACCAAGCGTATTTTTCGCCAGTTCATCGCGTATGCGTAAGCTGGTGGGATTCAGCCGGTTCTGGTAGCACACGCCCAGCAGTCCCGGCGCCGAGGCTGCGGCGTCAGCGATGTCGGCAACTTCCCCTCCATTCATGCCTACCGGCTTTTCGCAAAACACATGTTTCCCGGCAGCAAGGGCGGCGAGAATCATATTTTTATGCTCAAAATGCGGCGTACAGATATGCACGACGTCAATGTCGTTATCCAGCAGCATTTCCCGGTAATTGGGATAAAAGCGGCAGTTATAGGTCATCGCCTGCTGTAGCCCGTTGACGCTGTCGGTGTCGACCAGCGCGCGTAGCGTCACCCCCGGCAAGAGCCGTAGGGCGTTGACGTGACTACGGTGGATGGCACCGGCACCAATAATGGCGGCATTTAACGTTTTCATGCTGCCCCCATTATGCATGCGCATTGGCGAGCATTTGCGCCTTCACGCACAGCTCGGCGGCTTTAAACGCATGGGCCTGGGTCATGGCGTTTTCGGTACGGTTCAGGCAGTCGAGAATAAACTCGCCGAAGAACGGGAACCCTACCTTACCGGCGACCGGATAGCGGAATTCCCCCTCTTTATTAACCAGATACACCACATCCTGTTCACCTTGGGTAATATCGACATACTTGCGGATCTCGATATAGCCCTCAGTGCCCAGCAGCGTCAGGCGTCCGTCCCCCCAGGTGCTGAGGCCGTCCGGCGTGAACCAGTCGCAGCGGAAATAGCCCGTTGCGCCGTTCTCGCCCGCCAGCATCGCATCGCCAAAGTCTTCAAACTGTGGATACTGCGGATGATTAACGTTGCGCACCTGGCTTGCGACCACACGCGCCTCGAGGTTGTCGGTGTAAAACAGGAACTGCTCAATCTGATGGCTGCCGATATCACACAGAATGCCGCCGAAATAGCGTCGATCGTAGAACCAGTCCGGACGTCCGCTGCCTTCACGATGCGGGCCGGTGCCCAGGGTCTGGATCACCCGGCCAATTGCCCCCCGCTTGACCAGATCGCCCGCAAAAACTGCGCTTTCAACGTGCAGGCGCTCGCTGTAGTAAACCGCGTACTTGCGCCCGGTCCTGGCCACCATGGCTTTGGCGTCTTCCAGCTGTTCGAGAGTAGTCAGCGGTGCTTTGTCGGTGAAATAATCTTTACCCGCCGTCATCACCTTTAGTCCCAGCGGGCAGCGTTCAGAGGGGATTGCCGCCCCGGCGACCAGCCTGACATCGCGGTCGTTGAGAATGGTCTCCAGTGAGTCAGCCACCTGCGCTTGCGGGTACTGTTGCAGGAATTTCTCCACTTTCGCCGGGTCCGGGTCGTACACCCACTTCAGGGTGGCTCCGGCTTCGATCAGCCCGTTGCACATCCCGTAGATATGACCGTGGTCGAGCGTGGCAGCGGCAATCACAAACTCACCAGGTTTTACCACCGGCTGCGGTTTGCCGGTCGGGGCGTAGTTCATTCCATCTGTCTTGTTCATTACTCTGCTCCTGAATCTAAGTCTTTACCCAGAGGGATAGCACCGACTTCCGTGAAATTGCTCACGGAGGCGGATTTCTCATAAAAATGCGGGGCTTTTGCCATCAGGCCGCCGGTACGATAAAAATCGTCGTGGCTGGGGATGGGCAGCGTTACCACCGTGCGGGTAATGGCGGATTTGTAGATAGCGGTAATCAGCTCCAGCGAACGTTTACCCTGTTCCCCGTCGACCAGTGGGGGCGTCTGTTGTTCGATAGCGCTGAGCAGGTTGTCGATTTGTCCGCTATGCAACGTCCATTGAAGCGCAGGCATGGCATGAAACAGCGCGTCCAGTTGCTCTTCCAGTTCGCGATTATTGTCCGCTTGTGGAAAGCCGTTATCCGCCGACTGGCTGGCATACACCTTCCACGGGGCGGAGATCCGCGCCTTTTCGCCCTGAATAACGATTTTCTGATCTTCACCATGATGCACAACGGATGCGGTGAGCTGAGCCAGCGCGCCGTCTGAATATTTGAAAATGGCCGCACTGAGATCTTCCACTTCCGCGTTGTCATGGGCGACATTGCTCATCATCGCTACCACTTCGCTCGGGAAGCCGAGCATCCACTGAATTGCATCGATGTGGTGTACCGCATGATTCAGCGTGCAGCCGCCGCCTTCTTTCTGCCAGGTGCCACGCCACCACAGATCGTAATAGCAATGCCCGCGCCACCAGAACGAGTCCACCTGTGCGTGGCAAATTTTGCCCGCAAGGCCGGAATCAACGGCGGCTTTTAAGCGCCAGAAGGCATCGGTAAAGCGGTTTTGTGCGATGACCGATAACATTTTTCCGCTGGCTTTCTGCGCGGCAATCATCGCATCACACTCTGCGAGCGAGGCGGCCATCGGTTTTTCGCACAGCACGTGTTTGCCCGCGTGCAGAGCATCAATGCTGATGTCGGCGTGGACGTACGGCGGAGTACAGACGTCGACAACGTCCACATTAATACCCGCGTCCAGCATGGCCTGATGGCTGTTGTAGACCCGTGCTTCGCTTAGGCCGTAGCGCGTTTTCTTCTCTTCGGCTTTTTCCGGCCAGATGTCGACCAGCGCGACGATCCGGCAGCGATCCGCAAACTGTAAATAGCTTTGAATGTGGTTATGGGAGATGTTTCCGGTGCCGACAATGGCAATATTCAGCATGGTCATCCCCTTAACGCTGCCAGCTTGCGGAGGCGTCCAGCGTGCGGCTGGCGGTGGTTTTCTCGACCGATGAGTCGATACGCGCCTGCAACAACCGGGCGTAGCGCTGCTCGTCAATTGGCAGCTCAACCCAGTCATCGGTCCAGGTAGAGAGATGCATGGCGTTGGACAGCGTCAGGCCGCGAATGCCTTCCAGACCAGGGGCGATGAGCGGTTCGCCGCGCAGGACCGCGGCGGTGAAATTGGCGGTGATGACATGATGCTCACTGCATTCTGGTGCGGTAGGGATAGTCACTTCCCAGCACTCCGGCTCGCCAAAGCCGTTTTGCCAGCGGGCGTTGAAGTCGGTTTCGGATTCACGCAGTCGCCAGAAGCGCAGGCGGCCTTCTTCCACCACCACTTTTCCGCGATCGCCGACGATCTCGAGGCGGTTGGTGCCGGGGGTTTCGGCGACGGTGGTGATGAACACGCCGGTTGCACCGTTGGCGTATTCCGCGTAGGCGGTGACCTCATCTTCTACTTCAATCTGGCGGTGTTTGCCAAACTGGCAAAACGCGCGCAAGCGTATGGGCATACCGACCAGCCATTGCCACAAATCAAGCTGGTGCGGGTCCTGATTGAGCAGCACGCCGCCGCCTTCGCCTTTCCATGTCGCGCGCCAGCCGCCGGAGTTGTAGTAACTCTGTGAGCGATACCAGTTGGTGATTATCCAGTTGGAGCGGCGCAATTCGCCCAGCTCGCCGCTGTCGATCAGATCTTTCACCTTCTGATACAGCGGGTTCGGGCGCTGGTTGTACATCATGCCGAACACCACATCGCATTCTCGGGCGCAGGTGTTCATCTCGTGGACCTGCGCGGTACAGACCCCGGCAGGTTTTTCGCACAACGTATGAATGCCAAGACGCATCGCCATCATCGATAAACCCGGATGCGCATAGTGCGGCGTAGCGACGATAACCGCGTCGACAAGCCCACTGTTCAGCATCTCCTCAGCGCTGATAAACAGTGCAACCGCATCGCCTACCAACTGGCGAATAGCGGCATGCTTGTCGGCGTTATTATCGCAGACCGCCGTCAGGCAGGCGTCCTTTACGGTCCCAGCCAGCAGATAGCGGGCGTGGACGGTGCCAATATTTCCCACGCCAATAATGCCAAAGCGTAATTTTTTCATGTCAGGCCTTTTCATCAGAAATAAGGGATAAGCGGACCATAAGAAACGCCTGGAATATCGACAATGTGATTTTGTGAGAGCGGTTGCAGGATGAGGAAGAAGTTCGCACAAATATTGAAAAAGTGTTTTAGAGTCAATGAACTATGTTTGCAAAAACTTGCAAAGATAGATTGCGAGCGAGGTCACAGAATGTCAGGCAAGCTAAAAATGGATGAAATCGCTGCCTTAACCGGGTTCTCCGTGAGTACCGTGTCGAGGGTACTGAGCGGGAAGTCCTGTACCAGCGATAAAGCTCGGGAAGCCATCGTGAAATGCGCGCGCCAGCTAGGGGTGCTTGATACGCTGGCCTGCGGGCGGCTGCTGATCAACGGGATAGCGGTCTTCGCTCCACAGCGCACATTCATTGCGCAGGGCGATGTGTTTTACCTCGAAGTGACGCGCGGCATTGCTGAAGCTATTGCGCCGCATGATGTCTATCTGAGCTACTGCGGGTTAGATGAGCAGCGAGCCGACATCAAGCTCTTTCTGCAAAAGGCCAACAGTAAGAATATCAACGCTATTATTCTCATCGGCATTGATGACCCCACCGTGCATAAGCTGGCGCAGTCGCTGGGAAAACCCTGCGTGCTGATCAACTCACAGGATAAAGAAGGGGTATTGGACGCGGTCTCGCCCGATCACCGATCGATTGGCAACCAGGCGGTGCAGTATCTTTTTGAGCAGGGGCATCGGCGCATTCTCCACGTCACCAGCCTACGACGTGAAACCCTGTACTGGCGTCTGGAAGGCATAAAGGAGATCTATCGGCAGTATCAGGTGCCGTTTGATGCCCGGCGCGATCTGTTGGTGACGGAAGGATTTTCTGAACCAGAGGCGATACAGGCGATTAGCGACCGGCTACGTGAACTGCCGCAGAGCGAATGGCCGGAAGTGATTTTCTGTGCCGGGGCGTCAATGTCCAGCGGCGTTCGTCGCGTGCTGGAAGCGTTGGGGGTACGCATTCCCGATGATATCTCGCTGATGACCACGGACGTCAAAGAACTGGATGGCCATGTGGTTTCTGCGGTCACCAGCATTACCATTCCCTGTCGGGCATTAGGCGTAGAAGCGGTGCATTTGCTGCAAAACCGCCTCAATCGCCCGGCTGCGCCGGTGTTTAATCTGCTGCTCAAGGGCAAAGTGACGGAAAGGGGAACCGTCGCCAATGCCACGCGCCATGCCGCGCTGGCGCGGGAGCAATAGTTGACCCGACAGGCCCGATAAGCGTAGCGTCATCGGGCAGCAGCAGATTAGTTCTGCGGCGGCAGGCACACGCCAATGCCGCCAATACCACAATATCCATAAGGGTTTTTATGCAGATATTGTTGGTGATCGTCCTCGGCATAATAGAACGGCGTGGCGGTATTAATCTCTGTCGTGATGTGGCGGTCATCGCCCGCAGCGGTCATCGCCGCCTGAAAACGCGCGAGGCTGGCATCTGCTGCACTCTTTTGCTCCGGCGTGAGCGGATAAATGGCCGAACGATACTGCGTGCCCTGGTCATTGCCCTGACGCATGCCCTGCGCCGGGTCGTGATTCTCCCAGAACACCTGCAGCAGTTGCTCGTAGCTGATAACATGCGGGTCATAAACGATACGCACCGCTTCGGCATGGCCCGTTTCGCCAGAACAGACTTCCCGATAGGTTGGGTTAGGCGTGTAGCCGCCGGTATACCCGGCAGCCGTGCTGTAAACGCCGGGTAAAGACCAGAACAAACGCTCCACGCCCCAGAAACAGCCCATCGCGAACAGGGCGATTTCCATCCCTTCGGGTACGTGGGTCATCGAATGTTGGTTCACCGCATGCAGCGTTGCCACGGGCATCGGGGTGTTGCGTCCAGGTAGAGCATCTGCTTGAGAAACAAGATGCTTTTTATCAAATAAACTCATGGCCGTTCTCCCGAAATCAGTCATTTGGGTTAAGGTTGTAACAAGACGCGTCTTTGCCCACAATAACTGGCGTGAATACGTCTAGAGTTAAACATAAGAAATATTTGGGTTGCCGTCTGTTTTTCAACTCTTATTGTTGATTTTTTGTTAAGCCGAGGAACGGCAGAGTATTTTTTTCCAGGGGTGGGAAAAAAGGATATTCAGGAGAAAATGTGCCACATATCCGTCAGTTGTGTTGGGTGGGGTTGCTGTGCTTAAGCGGCCCGGCCGTCGCCGCAAATGTTCGCTTACAGGTCGAAGGATTATCGGGACCGCTGGAGAAAAACGTCCGTGCGCAGTTGTCCACGATTCAAAGTGATGAAGTCACACCGGACCGACGTTTTCGTGCGCGCGTTGATGACGCTATTCGCGAAGGGTTAAAAGCGCTGGGCTATTTTGAGCCGACCATTGATTTTGAACTGCGTCCGCCGCCGGCGAAGGGACGTCAGGTATTAATCGCTAAAGTGACGCCCGGAGAGCCGGTACTTATTGGTGGCACCGACGTTGTTTTACGCGGCGGGGCGCGCACCGATAGCGATTACCTGGATCTGCTGAAAACGCGTCCGGCAATCGGCACGGTGCTCAATCAAGGAGACTATGACAGCTTCAAAAAGTCATTAACCAGCGTGGCGCTGCGCAAAGGCTACTTTGACAGTGAATTTAATAAAAGCCAGCTGGGGATTGCGCTCGATCGTCGCCAGGCGTTCTGGGATATCGATTACAACAGCGGTGAGCGCTATCGCTTTGGTCATGTCACCTTTGAAGGTTCGCAAATTCGCGATGAGTACCTGCAAAACCTGGTGCCGTTCAAAGAGGGCAAAGAGTACGAATCCAAAGACCTGGCGGAGCTGAACCGCCGTCTCTCAGCAACCGGCTGGTTTAATTCTGTCGTGGTGGCACCAGAGTTCGACAAAGCCCGCGAAACCAAAGTGTTACCGCTGAAAGGTGTGGTCTCACCACGCACGGAAAACACCATTGAAACCGGGGTGGGCTATTCAACCGACGTCGGGCCACGGTTAAAAACCACGTGGAAAAAGCCGTGGATGAACTCCTACGGCCATAGCCTGACCACCAGTGCCAGTATCTCTGCGCCGGAGCAGGTCCTGGATTTCAGCTATAAAATGCCGCTGTTAAAGAACCCGCTGGAGCAGTATTACCTGGTGCAGGGGGGCTTTAAACGTACCGATTTGAACGACACCGAGCAGGACTCAACCACGCTTGCCGTCTCCCGCTACTGGGACCTCTCCAGCGGCTGGCAGCGTGCGATCAACCTGCGCTGGAGTCTTGACCACTTTACTCAGGGTAACGTCACCAACACCACGATGCTGCTGTATCCGGGCGTGATGATCAGCCGGACGCGCTCGCGCGGCGGCCTGATGCCCGTCTGGGGCGATTCCCAGCGCTATTCCATTGATTACTCCAATACTGCCTGGGGCTCTGACGTCGACTTCTCCGTCTTTCAGGCGCAAAACGTCTGGATCCGTACGCTGTACGACAGCCATCGCTTTGTGATGCGTGGCAACCTCGGCTGGATTGAAACCGGCGATTTCGACAAAGTCCCGCCGGACCTGCGTTTCTTCGCCGGGGGCGATCGCAGTATTCGCGGCTATAAATACAAATCTATTTCGCCTGAAGGGAGTGACGGCAAGCTGAAAGGGGCCTCCAAGCTGGCGACCGGATCGCTGGAATACCAGTACAACGTAACCGGTAAATGGTGGGGGGCGATGTTTGTGGATAGCGGTGAAGCGGTGAGCGATATCCGCCGAAGCGATTTCAAAACCGGTGCCGGGGTTGGCGTTCGTTGGCAGTCACCGGTCGGGCCGATCAAGCTCGATTTAGCTGCGCCGATCGGCGACAAAGATGAACATGGTTTACAGTTTTACATCGGTCTGGGGCCTGAATTATGAGTTTATGGAAGAAGATAAGCCTCGGCGTATTGATTGTTATCCTGCTGTTGTTGGGCTCCGTGGCGTTCCTCGTCGGCACGACCTCGGGCCTGCATTTGGTCTTCAAGGCCGCTAATCGTTGGGTTCCAGGGCTGGAGATTGGCCAGGTCACCGGCGGCTGGCGGGATCTGTCGCTTAAAAATATTCGCTACGACCAACCTGGTGTGGCGGTGAATGCCGGTGAAGTGCATCTGGCCGTTGGTCTTAACTGCCTGTGGGACAGCAGCCTGTGCGTCAACGATCTGTCGCTGAAAGACATCAACGTGGCGATCGACAGCAAAAAGATGCCGCCTTCTGCGCCGGTTGAGGAAGAAGACAGCGGCCCGCTAAACCTCTCCACGCCTTACCCGATCACGCTTTCCCGCGTGGCGCTTAACAACATCAATATCAAAATCGATGACACCACGGTGTCGGTGCTGGATTTTACCTCCGGACTGAACTGGCAGGAAAAAACGCTGACCCTGAAACCTACGTCATTGCAGGGGCTGTTAATCGCCCTGCCAAAAGTGGCGGACGTGGCGCAGGAAGAGGTGGTGGAACCGAAGATCCAAAACCCGCAGCCGGATGAAAAACCGCTGGGCGAAACGCTGAAAGATCTGTTCTCAAAACCTGTTTTGCCGGAAATGACCGACGTTCATCTGCCGCTGAATCTTAATATCGAAGAATTTCGCGGTGAACAGCTGCGCGTCACCGGTGATACGGATTTAACGGTATATAACATGCTGCTGAAGGTGAGCAGCATTGACGGCAACATGAAGCTCGACGCGCTGGATATCGACTCCAGCCAGGGGGCAGTGAAGGCCAGCGGTACGGCGCAACTGACCGACAAATGGCCGGTTGATATTACCCTCAACAGCACGCTGAACATCGAACCGTTAAAAGGCGAGAAGGTGAAGCTGAAGGTTGGCGGCGCGCTGCGTGACCAGCTGGAAGTGGGTGTCAATCTGTCTGGTCAGGTGGACATGGATCTGCGTGCACAGACACGTCTGGCGGAAGCGGGATTACCGCTCAATCTGGAGGTGGTGAGTAAGCAGGTTTACTGGCCATTTACCGGCGATAAGCAGTTCCAGGCCGATGACATCAAGCTCAAGCTGACCGGCAAGATGACCGACTATACGCTCTCGATGCACGCCGCCGTGAAAGGCCAGGATATTCCTCCGGCGATCATCACGCTGGATGCCAAAGGCAATGAGCAGCAGATCAATCTCGACAAACTTAGCGTTGCCGCACTGGAAGGTAAAACCGAGCTGAAAGCGCTGGTGGACTGGCAGCAAGCCATTAGCTGGCGCGGGGAGCTGACGCTGGACGGCATCAATACGGCGAAAGAGGTGCCGGACTGGCCCTCGAAACTGAATGGTGTGATCAAAACCCGCGGTAGCCTGTACGGCGGAAGCTGGCAGATGGAGGTGCCAGAGCTGAAGCTGAGCGGTAACGTGAAGCAGAACAAGGTCAATGTGAACGGCTCGCTGAAGGGTAACAGCTACCTGCAGTGGACCATCCCCGGCCTGCATCTGGAACTGGGGCGCAACAGCGCTGAGGTGAAAGGTGAGCTGGGCGTCAAAGATCTCAATCTCGACGCGACGATTGATGCCCCAAGTCTGGATAACGCGCTGCCGGGGCTGGGCGGCACGGCGAAGGGGCAGGTCAAGGTGCGTGGTACGGTAGAGGCGCCGGAACTGCTGGCGGATATCACTGCCCGTGGCCTGCGCTGGCAGGAACTGTCCGTGGCTCAGGTGCGTGTTGAAGGCGATGTGAAATCAGCGGAGCAGATTGCCGGTAACCTCAACGTGCGCGTTGAGCGGATTGTGCAACCTGATGTGAACATCAATCTGGTTACGCTGAACGCCAAAGGAAGCGAAAAGCAGCATGAGCTGCAGCTACGTATTCAGGGCGAGCCGGTTTCGGGACAGCTTGATCTGGCCGGGAGTTTTGATCGCAAAGAGCAGCGCTGGAAAGGGGAATTAAGCAATACCCGCTTCCAGACCCCGGTTGGTCCGTGGTCGCTGAACCGCGCCATTGCGCTGGATTACCGCAATCAGGAACAGAAAATCAGCATCGGGCCGCACTGCTGGAACAACCCAAATGCGGAACTGTGCGTACCGCAGACGATAGATGCCGGAGCGGAAGGTCGCGCAGTGGTGAACCTTAACCGTTTCGATCTGGCGATGCTGAAACCGTTTATGCCGGATGCCACCCAGGCCAGCGGCGTGTTTACAGGCAAGGCCGATGTGAGCTGGGACACCACCAAAGAAGGACTGCCGCAGGGGCAGGTGACGCTGAATGGACGTAATGTGAAGGTGACACAAAGCGTCAACGATGCCCCGCTGCCGGTGGCGTTTGACACGCTGAATCTCACCGCCGACCTGCACAACAACCGTGCCGAACTGGGCTGGCTGATCCGCCTGACCAATAACGGCCAGTTTGACGGTCAGGTGCAGATAAGTGACCCGCAAGGACGACGTAATCTGGGCGGGAACGTCAATATCCGCAATTTCAATCTGGCGATGGTGAACCCTATCTTCTCGCGCGGCGAAAAAGCCGCCGGAATGCTAAACGCCAACCTGCGCCTCGGAGGTGACCTGCAAAGTCCACAATTGCTCGGCCAGTTGCAGCTGAGCGGCCTGGACGTTGACGGCAACTTTATGCCGTTCGACATGCAACCCAGCCAGTTGGCCGTTAACTTCACCGGGACCCGTTCGACAATTGCGGGCGTGGTGCGCACGCAGCAGGGAGAGATAAACCTGAGCGGTGACGCCGACTGGAGTCAGCTAGACAACTGGCGAGCGCGCATTGCGGCCAAAGGCAGCCGGGTGCGTATCACCGTGCCGCCAATGGTGCGCCTGGATGTCTCGCCGGATGTGGAATTTGAAGCCACGCCGAACCTGTTTACCCTGAACGGCAATGTCGATGTGCCGTGGGCGCGTATTGTGGTGCACGACCTGCCGGAAAGCGCGGTCGGTGTTTCCAGTGATATGGTGATGCTCAATGACAATCTACAGCCGGAGAAACCGCAGAGCGCCGGGATCCCGATCAACAGCAACCTGAACATCCACGTCGGCAACAACGTGCGTATCGATGCCTTTGGTCTGAAAGCACGTTTGACGGGCGATCTCAAAGTGGCACAGGATAAGCAGGGGCTGGGCCTCAATGGGCAGATTAATATCCCAAGCGGCCGCTTCCATGCGTATGGTCAGGATTTGATTGTACGTAAAGGTGAGCTGTTGTTCTCCGGTCCACCGGATCAGCCGTTGCTCAATATCGAGGCTATTCGTAACCCGGATGCCACCGAAGACGACGTGATCGCCGGTGTTCGCGTAACGGGTACGGCAGATGAACCGAAAGCGGAAATCTTCTCCGACCCGGCGATGTCGCAGCAAATGGCGCTCTCTTACCTGCTGCGCGGGCAAGGATTGGACAGCGAACAGAGCGATAGTGCGGCAATGACGTCTATGCTTATTGGCTTAGGGGTTGCACAAAGTGGTCAGATTGTGGGTAAAATCGGGGAGACGTTTGGCGTAAGCAATCTGGCGCTGGACACGCAAGGGGTGGGCGATTCATCTCAGGTGGTTGTCAGCGGATATGTACTGCCAGGTCTGCAGGTGAAATATGGTGTGGGTATATTTGACTCTTTAGCGACACTCACGCTACGTTATCGTCTGATGCCTAAGCTATATCTGGAAGCTGTGTCTGGCGTTGATCAGGCACTTGATTTGCTCTATCAGTTCGAGTTTTAGCAATGCGAATATTTGTTTATGGTAGTTTACGTACCAAGCAAGGTAACAGCCACTGGATGACCAACGCCCAGTTGCTGGGTAATTTCAGCATCGATAACTACCAGTTGTACAGTCTGGGCCACTATCCAGGCGCGGTTCCGGGAAACGGAACGGTACACGGGGAAGTTTATCGTATTGATAACGCCACGCTGGCAGAGCTTGATGCGCTGCGCTCGCGTGGCGGAGAGTACGCACGCCAGTTAATTCAGACGCCTTACGGAAGTGCATGGATGTATGTATATCAACGTCCGGTAGATGGGTTAACGCTGATAGAAAGCGGTAACTGGTTAGACCGCGACAAGTACTAACATATACCTGATGGATTTCGAGTTGCATCAAGGCGGCGACGCAGGAATCCCCAGTCACGTACATCAGTACGTGACTGGGGTAAGCGAGGAAAGCCAACGCAGAGGCAGTTTGAAAGACGACAGGTATAACACGCCACCCTCGGGTGGCGTTGTTTTTTAGGATTTAGAACTCCACGCGCGCGCCAAGGTTATAGCGGCGTCCTTCCACCTGAGCGGACTCACTCCATGCGGTCGTGAGTTTCGGATCCTCATCCAGCACGTTGTAGACCCCCGCCATCAGCTGTGTGTGCTTATTCAACTGGTAGCGTACGCCCACATCCACCATCGTGTAATCATCGTACTTGTTGTTATTACCGCTGTTGCGGTTGCTGCTGCGGTAGTTCACCGTACTCCACACGTCGAGGCTTTGCGTCGCCGTCCAGTTCAGTGAAAGGTTCGCCATATGGCGTGGGTAATCGTTCAGTGCGTAGCCTTTGTTGACGCCGCTTTTCTGCTCGCTGTGGTTGTAGGTGTAGTTGGCATTGGCTTTGACGTCGGTGCTAATTTGCCAGTCGGCGTTGAGTTCGACGCCGTACACATCGGCTTCGCTGACGTTAAAGTATTTACTCACCGAGTCGGCGTTGTAGCCATTGACTGAGCACTGGTTGGTCGCCGTGGTTTCACAAATGGTTTGTTCCGCAATCTTGTCTTTGAATTGCGTATAGAACACGGTGCCATCGAGCGACAGCACATCGCCCGTCCAGTACAGACCCAGCTCAGAGTTAACGCTTTTCTCCGGTTTTAAGTCGTCATTGCCGACCGTCAGGAAGGGATAGGGCACGGTTGAACCGTAAGGGGTGACGAAGTTACTGGAGGTGGCTCGCAGTTCCGGCTTTTTATATCCGGCGGAGACGCCGCCTTTCAGCGCCCAGGCATCGTTGAATGCCCAGTTGCCGTACATTTTCGGCGTAATGTGCGTACCAAAGTTATCGTCCTGATCCATACGTGCGGAGGTCGTCAGGATGAAATCGTTGATGCTCCAGCCGTCTTCCACGAACAACGCCCAACCGTTGCGGCTGATTTTGGTAACAGGCTCCGAGCCTGGCAGCGTTTTGTTGGCGACATCAAACCGGTCGTTTAACTCTTCGCGGGTGAAGTTCGCCCCGACGGTCAGCTTATGGGTGTCGAGCGTGAAGGTGGTTTGTGAATTGGCGACGTAGTTTTCCATCTGCACATACTGCGGTGACTGCCCGTCATAAACGTATTTTGAGCGGCCTTTTTCGTAGTTAATGTAGTTAGTTGTCGCGATAGTATCGTCGGCATACCAGCCGGTATGGGTCAGGGTGGCGGCGTTACGATCATATAACCATGACCACGGCGCACCGCGTTTCTGGGTGCGGTTTTTTTCCTGCTCGCCGGTGACAACGTTGAGATCGAAGAGGTTATTTTCGCTGGCGGCCAGACCCAGCGTCATATCCACGGATTTGCGGTTATGTTTGCCGAAGTAATTATTCCGATCGTCGTCGCGACGGTCGAGCCAGTCGGCAGCCACGCTTAAGCCGAGAACATCGGGAATAATTGGCCCCATGGTGAACAGATTCATCTGACTGGTATTGCCGAGATACTGGTGTTCCTGAAGCCAGGTATTCGCGGCAATTGCCGTCGTCCAGTCTTTCGCCCCATACGGCTTTTTGGTGATGACGTTAACCACGCCGCCGATGGCATCGGAACCGTACAATGATGACATCGGCCCACGAATAACCTCGATGCGCTCAATGGCTTCCATTGGCGGTAAGAAGTTGGCTTCGGTGCCGATGTCGTGCCCATAGGGGCGTGACTGGCCGGTATTTTGTTTGACGCTGTTCACCATGAAGGCGGTATAGGACGGGTCCATGCCGCGGATCATAATGCTGCCAGCATTCATGCCGCTGCTGTTCGACACCGAGACGCCGGGAATATTTTTAATGGCTTCCCCCACGTTGCGGTCCGGCTGAATATCCAGCGTTTTACGGTCGATAACTGAAATAGTCGCCGGGGCTTCACGCTTTTGCTGCGAGAAACCGGACGCCGTAATCACCATTTCATCTTCGCTATTGCGTGAGGTTTCCGTTAATTCTTCGGCCTGCGCGGGAAAAATAACCCCGCCTGAGAATGCAACGATCCCTGTCAGCGTAATAAGTTGACGCGTTTTCATAATATAAGACACCTGAAAAGTAAAAAAATAAAAGCGCCACCTTGCCGCGCAACATGGCGACAAGGTGCAAAATAGTTTTTGATTATTAGTATTGAGATAAATCGATTTTCAGCACGTAGTCGGGCTTGACGCCAATCATTTTTTCCGGCTGTTTTACGCTGACATATAAGGTGTTAGCGTCCGGCGAAAGCGCCAGGCTGTTAGGTAACGCATTGGTTTCAATGCTGTGTTTTACCTGATAGGTGTTGCTATCGACAATGCTGACCTGCTTGGCATTGCGGTGTGTAATATAAACTTCCTGACGCGTCTCGTTATAGAGAACGGCCAGTGAATTAATGACTTTGATTGGGGCAATGACTTTTCCGGTATGAATATCGACAACCAGAACATCGGCTAAATCAGGATCGGTCAGGAACGCGCGATTATTTTTGCTATCAAGGGCGATATTCAGGAAGAAATGCTTTTTAGCGGGTTCAACGGAAAAACGGTTAATTATTTTGTGGCGGGTGGTATCCAGCGTAATCAGCTCGTTTCTGCCGTTCACCACGTACAGACGATCGTTTGTAGCATCAATCGCCATGCCGGTCGGGTATTCGCCCATATTTTCAAGGGTGGCTATTTTTTCACGCTTTTGCGTATCCACCACCCAGATAACGCCTTTTTCAGCCACGCCGGAAACGTACAGGCGGTGATGTTGCTTATCCAGCACCATTTCACGCGTATGGATGATTTCCTTCGGGTTGCTGGTATCGCTCAGTTGCAGTATCGCCCGTTCTTTACCGCTGCGGGTATCGATAATCGTCACCGAACCTTCCAGCGTATTACCGACATACAGCACCTGATTTTCTTCATCCAGCGCGGTAGCAAACGCCCGGCGGCTGGTCTCGATGACTTCGGTGGTGGTGAGTTTCTCCAGATCGAGTTTGTAGATAACCCCGCGGGTTTTGTCTTTATCAAACGACGGTGAAGAGGCGGCAAAAAGCGCCTTCTGCTGGCCATCAACCGCCAACTCATACACCCCGTTACCGACGTCGCGGGTCAGGAAATCTTTCTCAGACAGCGTCTCTGCCATGCTGGGCAGGCTGGTAAATAACAATGTTGTGGCGAGGGCCACGGCGGAATAGTGTTTCAGGGACTTCACAGTGTGGAGGTTCATTGACGTTTATTCACATTTATTTACGTGTTGCGAATGATAATGAGATCTAGTCTCATTCGCAAATAAGATGAGCAAAATGTGACTACCCGATCTGGTAGGTCAAAAAGAAAACAGCGGAGAAAGGAAAAACGAAGAGAGGGAAAATGAGAAGTAAAAAACCCTTACTAACCAGACGCTGGCGTTCAGGGTTTTGAGCTCAGGCGAACTTATTTCTTCGCACGCTCGAAGGATGCAACGATTTCAGCTTTAGCGGCTTCAGCGTTGTCCCAACCGTCAACTTTCACCCATTTGCCTGCTTCGAGATCTTTGTAATGCTCGAAGAAGTGAGTGATCTGCGCTTTCAGCAGGTCCGGCAGGTCGTTCACATCTTTGATGTGATCGTATTCTTTGCTCAGCTTGGTGTGCGGTACCGCAACCAGTTTCGCATCTTCACCGGATTCGTCGGTCATTTTCAGTACGCCAACCGGACGGCAGCGGATCACTGAACCTGGCTCCAGCGGGTACGGTGTCGGGACCAGAACGTCGACCGGGTCGCCATCCAGAGACAGGGTGTGGTTGATGTAACCGTAGTTGCACGGATAGAACATCGCAGTGGACATGAAGCGGTCAACGAACAGGGCGCCGCTCTCTTTGTCAACTTCGTATTTGATCGGATCTGCGTTCGCAGGGATCTCGATAACAACGTAGATATCTTCCGGCAGATCTTTACCGGCAGGGACGTTGAGTAAGCTCATGTCTGTTTCCTTTAAATATGCTATGGCAAACAAGTGGCGGGTATTATAGCCAACTCGCGCTGAATGTCTCCGCTTGTTTTCGATTTGCCACCTCGGATTTTCGCTTTTTCTCCCTGTCTTGATGACAGAAAAATCCATAACTTCAGCTGCATTTTTCATAGGGTAATGAAAGCGATTACAAACTTGTGATTAACGTTTTATTTACTTTTTTGAAGTGTGATGTAACGCAATCCGTTACATGCTCGATTGTCTATAGTTTTTTCGCGACGGTTTATTAATCAACAATAATCACCCTACGAGGACGCACTTATGTGGAAGCGCTTACTTTTAGTCACAGCAGTTTCGGCAGCCATGTCATCTATGGCGATGGCCGCCCCTTTAACCGTAGGATTTTCGCAGGTCGGGTCTGAATCCGGCTGGCGTGCAGCAGAAACCAACGTAGCGAAAAGCGAGGCCGAGAAGCGCGGCATTACGCTGAAAATTGCCGACGGCCAGCAAAAACAGGAAAACCAGATTAAAGCGGTACGTTCATTCGTGGCGCAGGGCGTGGATGCTATTTTCATTGCGCCAGTGGTAGCAACAGGCTGGGAGCCGGTATTAAAAGAAGCAAAAGATGCCGAGATCCCGGTCTTTTTGCTCGATCGTTCCATCGATGTCAAAGACAAATCTCTCTATATGACCACCGTGACGGCCGACAACGTGCTGGAAGGCAAATTGATTGGCGACTGGCTGATTAAAGAAGTGAACGGCAAGCCGTGTAACGTTGTGGAGCTACAAGGAACCGTCGGTGCCAGCGTGGCGATTGACCGTAAAAAAGGCTTTGCTGAAGCCATTGCCAAGGCACCAAACATCAAAATTATCCGCTCTCAGTCCGGCGACTTTACCCGCAGTAAAGGCAAAGAAGTCATGGAGAGCTTTATCAAAGCGGAAAACAACGGCAAGAACATCTGTATGGTTTACGCCCACAACGATGACATGGTGATCGGGGCGATTCAGGCAATCAAAGAAGCGGGTCTGAAACCGGGCAAAGACATTCTGACCGGCTCTATCGACGGCGTGCCGGATATCTATAAAGCGATGATTGACGGGGAAGCCAACGCCAGCGTCGAGTTGACGCCGAACATGGCCGGTCCAGCCTTTGACGCGCTGGAGAAATTCAAAAAAGACGGCACCATGCCTGAGAAGCTGACCATTACCAAATCTATCCTCTATCTGCCGGATACCGCGAAAGAAGAGCTAGAGAAGAAGAAAAACATGGGCTACTAAGCCTTCATGAAAATGCCGGGGGCGCTGCGCTTGCCCGGCCTACATTAAGCGCTTTTGTAGGCCGGATAAGCGTAGCGCCATCCGGCGTAATGCCGGAGGAATACCATGACCACCGACCAACATCAGGAAATCCTTCGCACCGAAGGGTTAAGTAAATTTTTTCCTGGCGTCAAAGCGCTGGATAACGTGGATTTCAGCCTGCGGCGTGGCGAGATTATGGCGTTGCTCGGTGAAAACGGAGCCGGTAAATCGACGCTGATCAAAGCGCTGACCGGCGTTTACCACGCCGATCGCGGCACCATCTGGCTTGAAGGCCAGGCTATCTCACCCAAGAATACCGCCCATGCCCAGCAACTGGGGATTGGCACCGTGTATCAGGAAGTGAACCTGCTGCCCAATATGTCGGTGGCAGATAACCTGTTTATTGGCCGCGAGCCGCGACGCTTTGGCCTGCTGCAGCGCAAGCAAATGGAAAAGCGTGCTACGGAGCTGATGGCCTCCTACGGTTTTTCCCTTGATGTGCGCGAGCCGTTAAACCGTTTTTCGGTGGCGATGCAGCAAATTGTCGCCATTTGCCGGGCTATCGATCTGTCGGCGAAAGTATTGATCCTCGACGAACCCACCGCCAGCCTGGATACCCAGGAAGTCGAGATGCTGTTCGGTCTGATGCGGCATCTGCGCGATCGCGGCGTCAGCCTGATCTTCGTTACCCATTTTCTCGATCAGGTCTATCAAGTCAGCGATCGGATCACCGTTCTGCGTAACGGTGGCTTTGTCGGCTGTCGCGAAACCCGCGAACTGCCGCAGATCGAACTGGTGAAGATGATGCTCGGTCGGGAACTGGATACCCACGCGTTGCAGCGTGCGGGCCGCACGTTGCTGAGTGACAAACCGGTGGCGGCCTTCAGTGGTTTTGGCAAAAAAGGCACGATCGCACCGTTCGATCTGCAGGTCCGTCCCGGCGAGATCGTCGGCCTGGCGGGGTTGCTGGGATCGGGACGTACAGAAACCGCAGAAGTGATCTTTGGCATTAAACCTGCCGACAGCGGCAGTGCGCTGATCAAAGGCAAACCGCAGACCCTGCGATCGCCGCATCAGGCCTCGTGTCTGGGGATCGGCTTCTGCCCGGAAGACAGGAAAACGGACGGCATTATTGCTGCCGCCTCGGTGCGGGAAAATATCATCCTGGCCCTGCAGGCACAGCGCGGCTGGCTGCGGCCGATTCCGCGCAAAGAGCAAAATGACATTGCCGAGCGTTTTATCCGCCAGTTGGGTATCCGCACCCCCAATGCCGAACAGCCGATCGAGTTTCTCTCCGGCGGTAATCAGCAAAAAGTACTGCTGTCGCGCTGGCTGCTGACCAAACCGCAGTTTTTGATCCTTGATGAACCCACGCGTGGGATCGACGTTGGGGCACACGCCGAGATCATTCGCCTGATCGAGACACTGTGCGCCGACGGTCTGGCGCTGCTGGTGATCTCTTCTGAACTGGAAGAACTGGTGGGTTACGCCGATCGGGTCATTATCATGCGCGATCGCAAACAGGTGGCCGAGATCCCGCTGGCTGAACTGTCCGTACCGGCAATCATGAACGCTATTGCGGCCTAAGGAGACTGTTGTGATGCCTCAATCTCTCCCTCAATCCAACACCGCGAAACGACGATTTCGCTGGCCGAAGGGCATGCCGCAACTGGTGGCGCTGCTGCTGGTGCTGCTGGTTGACAGCCTGGTCGCCCCGCACTTTTATCAGGTGATTTTGCAGGATGGCCGTCTGTTCGGCAGCCCGATTGATATTCTCAACCGCGCCGCGCCCGTGGCGCTGCTGGCGATTGGCATGACGCTGGTGATTGCCACCGGCGGTATCGATCTTTCCGTTGGCGCGGTGATGGCCATTGCGGGGGCAACCACCGCCGCGATGACGGTTGCCGGGCACAGCCTCCCGGTGGTCCTGCTTGCGGCGTTAGGCTCCGGTATCCTGGCGGGATTGTGGAATGGGATTCTGGTGGCCATCCTCAAGATCCAACCGTTTGTTGCCACGTTGATCCTGATGGTGGCCGGGCGTGGGGTAGCGCAGTTGATCACCTCCGGGCAGATCGTCACGTTTAACTCGCCCGATCTGTCATGGTTCGGTAGCGGATCGCTGTTGCTGTTCCCGACGCCGGTGATCATCGCGCTGCTAACGCTGGTCGCTTTTTGGCTGCTGACGCGTAAAACGGCGCTGGGTATGTTTATTGAGGCGGTCGGCATCAACATTCGGGCGGCGAAAAATGCCGGTGTGAATACCCGCGTTATCGTGATGCTCACCTATGTGCTGAGCGGTCTGTGCGCGGCCATTGCCGGGATTATCGTCACGGCGGATATTCGCGGAGCCGATGCCAACAACGCCGGGTTATGGCTGGAATTGGATGCCATTCTGGCGGTAGTGATCGGCGGCGGTTCGCTGATGGGCGGGCGATTTAACCTGCTGCTGTCGGTGGTGGGGGCGTTGATTATTCAGGGCATGAACACCGGGATTTTACTGTCCGGCTTCCAGCCGGAGCTCAACCAGGTGGTTAAAGCCATCGTGGTGCTGTGCGTGCTGGTCGTCCAGTCGCAACGCTTTATCAGCCTGATAAAAGGAGTGCGTGGTCATGATAAAACGTAACTTACCGCTGATGATCACCCTTGGCGTCTTTGTGCTGGGCTACCTCTACTGCCTGACGCAGTTCCCGGCCTTTGCCTCGACGCGCGTGATCTGCAATATCCTGACCGACAACGCCTTTTTAGGCATTATCGCCGTGGGTATGACCTTCGTGATCCTCTCCGGCGGCATCGATCTTTCCGTCGGTTCGGTGATTGCTTTTACCGGCGTATTTCTGGCCAAAGCCATTGGTTACTGGGGGATTTCTCCGCTGCTGGCGTTCCCGTTGGTTCTGGCGATGGGCTGCGCATTTGGCGCCTTTATGGGGTTACTGATTGATGCCCTGAAGATACCGGCGTTTATTATTACGCTGGCGGGAATGTTCTTTCTGCGTGGCGTCAGCTATCTGGTCTCCGAAGAGTCTATCCCCATTAACCACCCGATTTATGACACGCTCTCCAGCCTTGCCTGGAAGATCCCCGGCGGTGGTCGTCTGAGCGCCATGGGACTGTTGATGCTGGGCGTAGTGGTGATCGGTATCTTCCTTGCGCACCGTACACGCTTTGGCAATCAGGTGTACGCCATTGGCGGTAGCGCGACGTCAGCTAACCTGATGGGGATCTCGACCCGCAGCACGACAATCCGCATCTATATGCTTTCTACTGGGCTGGCGACGCTAGCCGGGATTGTCTTCTCCATTTATACCCAGGCCGGTTATGCGCTGGCAGGCGTCGGCGTCGAGCTGGATGCCATTGCCTCGGTGGTGATCGGCGGTACGTTGCTGAGCGGTGGCGTGGGCACGGTGCTGGGCACCCTGTTTGGCGTGGCAATCCAGGGATTGATTCAGACCTACATTAACTTTGACGGCACATTAAGCTCATGGTGGACGAAGATCGCCATCGGTATTCTGCTGTTTGTTTTTATCGCCTTACAGCGCGGTCTGACGGTGCTATGGGAAAACCGCCAAAGTTCACCGGTCACACGGGTGAATACCACGAGCGCGTCAAAATGATGTCGTGGGCTGTTTTTCGCGTATAGCGGGTAATGCGTATACACTAGGAGGCTACACTTACTTAATGGAATCAAAAGCATGAAAGGAATCGAAGGCGAAGGGCTACCGACAGCATGCGCCAGCTGTGGGGAGAACGTACTGCCTCCGGATACCCACTGCACGCGTTGTGAGAATAAAAAATATACGGGAATTGGCGGCTGGCTTTATTTACCGGCGGTGACGCTGGTGATGTCCGTCATTTCTGGGGTCATTGGCTTTTTCGGTGTGGCGATGTTTGTTTTGCACACTGAAACGGACGTGAGTGCGCTGGTTATTTTTGAACTCGTCTGTATGGCCGTTCTCTTAATGCTGCTGGTTTACACGACGTTTTTGTTTTTCAAAAAGAAACGTCAGCTACCCAAGTTTTATACTGCCTTCATTTTAGGCACCACGCTTTACTACGCGATGGACAGCTGGTTGGGTGCCATGTTTTATGGCGTGGGGCTGAGCACTGACGATATAAAAGCGTTTGTCTCCTGCGCGGCGCAGATCCTTATCTGGATACCGTATTTCCGCGTATCAAAACGGGTCAAACTGACCTTCGTCAACTAAGCACGTAAAGGACGCCGGATTGCTCCGGCGTCTGAGTCTTACGCGTCCGGGAACTCACGGATTAAACGTTCAACGTCTTCAACCATATGGTCGTTACCGACGAAGAATGAACGACGCTGGTGCAGGCTCTCCGGGATAATATCCAGAATACGGTTTTTACCGTCACTTGCTTTGCCGCCCGCTTGCTCGGCCAGCAGCGCCATTGGGTTGCATTCGTACAGCAGGCGCAGTTTTCCATCCGGATGGCTGGCGGTACTCGGGTACAGATAGATCCCGCCTTTCAGCAGATTGCGGTGGAAATCCGCCACCAAAGAGCCAATGTAGCGCGAGGTATACGGGCGCTGGGTGGCTTTATCCTCTTCCTGGCAGAACTTAATGTACTTCTTCACGCCATTCGGGAATTTGATGTAGTTGCCTTCGTTAATGGAGTAGGTGCTGCCTTTGGCCGGGAAACGCATGCGCTCCTGGCTGAGGCAAAATACGCCCAGAGAAGGATCGTAGGTGAACGCATGTACGCCACAACCGGTGGTATACACCAGCATGGTGGATGAACCGTAAACGACGTAGCCCGCCGCCACCTGCTTGTTACCCGGTTGCAGGAAATCCTCTTCCGTTACCGGTGTACCGACAGGGGTGACACGACGATAAATCGAGAAGATCGTGCCGACAGAGACGTTAACATCGATGTTCGATGAACCATCCAGTGGATCCATGAGTACAACGTATTTTGCGTGTTCACAGCCTTCGAAGACGACGATTTCATCTTCTTCTTCAGAGGCAATGCCCGCCACAATATCGCGTGCCTTCAGTGCAGCTTTAAGTTTTTCGTTCGCGAACAGATCGAGCTTCTGCTGAACCTCTCCCTGCACGTTCTCAGCACCGCTGGCACCCAGGATATCGACCAGACCGGCCTTGTTGATATCGCGGTGGATGATCTTGGCGCCCAGCTTTATTGCCGATAACAAAGCAGTCAGCTCACCGGTAGCATGAGAGAACTCGTGCTGCTTTTCGACAATAAATTCACCTAACGTTTTCATAACACTTTCCCTGCAAATTGTATGGAGTAAAGCGACCGCCATAATCTTAACAAATATTTCAGCCCTCGCGCTTAGGTGAATCGCGCCAGCAAACTGCGGATTATCCTGAAATGCGTTTCTCAGTTGCCTGACATGTGCGTAAAATGACCCCCAGATTAAAAAAGGATAGTGACGTATGCGCATTCATATTTTGGGAATTTGTGGCACCTTCATGGGCGGTCTGGCGATGCTGGCTCGCTCGCTCGGTCATGAAGTAACGGGTTCGGACGCCAATGTGTATCCGCCGATGAGCACCTTACTTGAGAAGCAGGGCATCTCACTGATTCAGGGTTACGATGCCAGCCAGCTCGACCCGCAACCGGACCTGGTGATCATCGGCAATGCCATGACACGCGGTAATCCGTGCGTGGAAGCGGTGCTGGAGAAGAACATTCCGTACATGTCTGGCCCGCAGTGGCTGCATGACTTTGTGCTGCGCGATCGCTGGGTGCTGGCAGTGGCGGGAACTCATGGCAAAACCACCACGGCTGGAATGGCGACCTGGATCCTCGAAGTCTGCGGCTATAAGCCGGGCTTTGTCATCGGCGGTGTGCCGGGGAACTTCGAGGTTTCTGCGCGTTTGGGTGAAAGCGACTTTTTCGTTATTGAAGCGGACGAGTACGACTGCGCATTCTTCGATAAGCGTTCCAAATTCGTACATTACTGCCCGCGTACGCTGATCCTCAACAACCTTGAGTTTGATCACGCGGATATCTTTGACGATCTGAAAGCCATTCAGAAACAGTTCCACCATCTGGTACGTATCGTGCCGGGTCAGGGACGCATCATCTACCCGGAAAACGACATCAATCTGAAACAGACGATGGCGATGGGCTGCTGGAGCGAACAGGAACTGGTTGGTGAGCAAGGTCACTGGCAGGCGAAGAAACTGACGACCGATGCCTCCGAATGGGAAGTGTTGTTAGACGGTGAAAAAGTGGGCGAAGTGAAGTGGGGCCTGGTCGGCGAACACAACATGCACAACGGCCTGATGGCCATTGCTGCCGCTCGCCACGTTGGTGTTCAGCCTGCGGATGCCGCCAATGCGCTGGGCTCGTTCATTAACGCACGTCGACGTCTTGAACTGCGCGGCGAAGCCCATGGCGTGACGGTGTATGACGATTTCGCCCATCACCCGACGGCGATTCTGGCAACGCTCGCCGCGCTGCGCGGAAAAGTCGGTGGCACGGCGCGCATTATTGCCGTGCTGGAACCACGTTCTAACACCATGAAAATGGGACTGTGCAAAGACGATCTGGCGCCGTCGTTAGGTCGTGCAGATGAAGTGTTTCTGCTGCAACCGCCGCACATTCCGTGGCTGGTATCGGAAGTCGCGGAAGCCTGCGTGCAGCCTGCTCACTGGAGCGGTGATGTTGACGCGCTGGCGGACATGGTGGTGAAAACCGCGCAGCCTGGCGATCACATTCTGGTGATGAGCAACGGCGGGTTTGGCGGTATTCATCAAAAACTGCTGGACGGCCTGGCGAAGAAAGCACAGGCACAAGCCGAAGAGTAAAAAAATGCCCGGTGGCGCAATGCTTACCGGGCCTACGATCTACTGTAGGCCGGATAAGGCGTTTACGCCGCCATCCGGCAAGCTCGTTTTGCTAAACTTTGTTTCTCTAAATAAAAAAGAAAACTGATGTCGTCAGATTTCTTTTTCCTGTTCTGATTGGTTATTGCAATAAATATAATTTTGCTGCATATTGAAAACATTATTTTAATATTTTACACAAGGATCGGTGCTCCTTAATATGACAGCGAGTATAGTCTCTTCAAGTGATGGTAACAGAGAAATGGTAACGGTTTCTCTTTGGGTAAGTTTCATTGGATTAGCTCTGGCAATTTGCTTTTTCTTGTATCTCATAACCGCAAGTATTGATGATGATGGTATAGCTATATTTCTCGTCATGGCTGGAATACTTTTTTTTGTTGTTGGTTTTTCGATGAGTATTGCCGGAATGATATCGTCGAATTATCGTTTAAAGGCGTTTTGTGCTTTCATTATCACCTGCTTATCAGCTGCGATGTACGTATCGACCACATTATTAATTGCTTTTTAATAATAGCAGGGAGCCAAATATGCTCCCTGTGAGATTAATACTGACGTGATGGCAGGTTTGACACCGCTTCTGCGCTTTTACGGGTTAACCCCTGGAACGGATTCCAGCTTTCAACACCCTTCACCATGCGCAGGTAGTAGGCGGTATTGACTAAATAAGAGCATACACAGGCGTATCCAATATTTATGACTTTGGCAAAGGCATTCATATCAATATCTGCCACAGTTTCTATTGCGATCAGTGCGGCCTGTATGGCCGCTACACCCAAAAATAATACCAGTCCCTTTTTCCATAAGCCCAGGATGCAGAAGTAGACAAAGCCGAAGAAAAAAGCATATAAGTTGGCTCCTATACTTATCCTCTGTCCAAACGTCATTGTTCTATACGTTTTCGTATAAGAGGGTGTTCCTGGCAATCCATGCGTACTCAGAAAGTCAAAACGCTCTCGCCATTTTTCATTAATTGATTCCTTCTCCATTTTATAATCCTTGTGAATATAAATATTATCCGAAGCGCTTCCGTTCAGAACTCAGATTCAATCACTTTCAGGTGCTGACTGCAACAATATTTGATCACTATAAAAATAGCTGGTAGGAATAGTATTGATTATTATATTAACAATATAAATGTCTTATAAGGGTAATAAATTACCCTTATAAGAGTCATTGCCGACGAATTAGACTTCGTTTTCTGCCAACTCACGCAAATACTGAAAAATCTGACGTGCTGATTTCGGCGGCTTATTGCCTTCCTGCTCTTTCTTCGCATTGCGAACCAGAGAACGAAGCTGTTGGCGATCGGCGTGCGGCCACAGTCTGAGGACTTCCGCTACCGCATCATCACCTTCAACGATCAAACGATCGCGCAGCTGCTCCAGCTTATGAAACATTACAACCTGTTGGTTGTGACGGTTCTTCAGCTTATCCAGCGCCTGACGGATAGGATCGACATCGCGCTGACGCAGCATCTTGCCAATCAGCTGCAGCTGGCGGCGACGGCCTTCCATCTTAATACGCTGAGCCAGCTCAATGGCGGCACGTAAATCCGCATCGAGCGGGATTTTATCAAGCGCGTTTTTCCCCAGTTTTACCAGTTCCACGCCCAGGTGCTTTAACTCCTCGGCGTCACGTTTTATTTCACTTTTACTGACCCAGATAATTTCATCGTCTTCGTCTTCGATGTCATCACCGGGAACGTCGTCGAGCCAGTCTTCGGGCTGCTTAGTCATGTCAGGCTCCTTAAAAAAAGAGGCTAATGTTACCAGTTAAGATGCGCACTGAAAAACGGTTCTCTGTTAGACTTCAGAGAAACTCTCTCTACATTATGGCATTTGCGATGAAAGTAATCTCACAAGTTGAAGCGCAGCGTAAGATTCTGGAAGAAGCAGTCTCGACAGCACTGGAATTAGCATCAGCTCAGTCGGACGGTGCAGAAGTCGCCGTAAGCAAGACGACGGGTATTAGCGTCAGCACCCGTTATGGTGAAGTGGAGAACGTAGAATTCAACAGCGACGGGGCGCTGGGCATTACGGTGTATCACCAGAACCGTAAAGGTAGTGCGTCGTCCACCGATTTAAGTCCACAGGCGATTGCGCGTACCGTGCAGGCTGCGCTGGATATTGCTCGTTACACCTCGCCGGACCCGTGCGCAGGCGTGGCGGATAAAGAACTGCTGGCCTTTGATGCGCCAGATTTAGACTTGTTCCACCCGGCGGAAGTCTCGCCTGACGAAGCTATCGAACTGGCGGCACGTGCTGAACAAGCGGCGTTGCAGGCCGATAAGCGAATTACTAACACCGAAGGTGGCAGCTTTAACAGCCACTACGGCATCAAAGTGTTTGGTAACAGCCACGGTATGCTGCAGGGCTACTGCTCCACGCGTCATTCTCTCTCCAGCTGCGTGATCGCAGAAGAAAATGGCGATATGGAACGCGACTACGCCTACACCATTGGCCGCGCAATCGGCGATCTGCAAACGCCGGAATGGGTGGGGGCCGACTGTGCGCGCCGCACCTTATCCCGTCTGTCACCGCGTAAACTGTCCACAATGAAAGCACCGGTTATTTTCGCCAATGAAGTGGCGACCGGCCTGTTTGGACACCTGGTCGGGGCGATTGCAGGTGGCTCGGTGTATCGTAAATCTACCTTCCTGCTGGACTCGCTGGGCCAACAAATTCTGCCGGAATGGCTGACCATTGAAGAACACCCGCATCTGCTGAAAGGGCTGGCCTCTTCGCCGTTCGACAGCGAAGGCGTGCGTACGGAACGTCGCGATATTATCAAAGACGGCGTCCTGACTCAGTGGCTGCTGACCAACTATTCTGCCCGCAAGCTGGGACTGAAAAGCACCGGTCATGCCGGTGGTATTCATAACTGGCGTATTCCCGGACAAGGTCTAAGCTTCGAGCAGTTGCTCAAAGAGATGGGCACGGGTCTGGTCGTAACCGAGCTGATGGGGCAGGGCGTGAGTGGTATCACCGGCGATTATTCGCGCGGCGCGGCTGGCTTCTGGGTCGAAAACGGTGAAATTCAGTACCCGGTGAGTGAAATCACCATCGCCGGTAACTTGAAAGACATGTGGCGCAATATTGTCACCGTCGGTAACGATATTGAAACGCGCAGTAATATACAGTGTGGTTCTGTGCTACTGCCGGAGATGAAAATCGCCGGGCAGTAATACCCGTCATACTTCGAGCTGCGGCGTGAATTATTACGGGTATCTGGCGTTATTCTTAATAATAAAAAAGGAAGTGAGCAATGCGTAAACACCTGTTAGCGATCGTCGCGGCTTCAACGCTGGTTTTAGGTTCATCTGCGTTTGCAGCCGATCTCGAAGACGATATGGGGATCCTCAACGACAACCTGAAAATCGTGGAAAAAACGGATAACGCAACTGAACTGAAAGACGCGTTAACCAAAATGCGTGCAGCCGCGCAGGATGCACAAAAAGGAACGCCACCGAAGCTGGAAACTAAATCCCCGGACAGCCCGGAGATGAAAGATTTCCGTCATGGCTTTGACACGCTGATCGGCCAGATCGACGGCGCGTTAAAACTGGCGAACGAAGGTAAAGTCAAAGAGGCGAAAGCGGCAGCGGAGGAGCTAAAAACCACCCGCAACGCTTACCATAAGAAGTACCGTTAATTTATGTATCCGGCCTGCGCGACGTCGTAGGCCGGATAAGACGCGACAGCGTATCCATCAGGCACCGCCCCCCATAAGTAAACGCTCTACCCATCACATTTTTTAACTTTTAACGCCAACCCGTTTTTCCTGCCGCTTGCGGTTTCCCTGCTATCTCGTGCGATCCCCATCACGTTATCCAGGCGATAAATAACCAATCCCGCCCTTTTTGCGGCACAGATCACTATCGTTGCTCACCTTTCCACTTCGAAGTGGAAAACAACTCGCTACAAACTTTTAACCTCCACCGTTAGTTTACGCTTAGAGCCATTAGTGGGGTATGACGAGTGAATAACGGAGCGGTAATGAATGACAGGGGGGAATCGGTGACACCGTCTGGTGAACTGGCCGAACGCATGCTGGCGCAGGTGTATGCCCTGTTGCGCGCACGCCACATCATTCCCAATGCCGTACAGGAACAAATGCTGACATCGCATGTTCGCGCCATGGCGCACCGCTCGGTGACGGGTGAACCGCTACCTGAAGTCGATGCCAGCTTATTTGATGAAATATCTGCCGAATCAATGGCACTTGCCCGCGACATCGTGGCGGAGTTTGGCAACCTTCCTGAAGAAGAGGCCTGGCTGCTGTCGGTGCATTTCGAAGTCGCAAAAGAGAACCTTTAAGGAGCACAAGATGGAACAGATTACTGTGGTGATTGGCGATCGTCTGGGTAAAGGCCAGAAAGTGGCGGCAGGCGTTGAGAAAGCAGGCGGTCGTGCGGTCGTGGTACCGGGCGTGGCGGCAGATATGAAGCTGGGTGACATGATGAAAGCGGAAAACGCCACCTTTGGCATTTCGTTTTGCGGCAGCGGCGGCGCGGGGGCTATCACCGCGCAGACCAAATATGGTTACAAAGCCAAATACGGTATGCGCTCGGTTGAAGAGGGCGTCACCGCCATCAACGAAGGCTGCAACGTGCTGGGATTCGGCTTTATGGACAAAGAAGAGCTCGGCGAGCGCCTGGTGCAGGCGTGGCAAAAGAAATACGGCGCTTAAGTATGAAAGAGCAATTCACCACAACGGTGAGAGTCACGGGTAAGGGTGACGCCAAAGCGCGCGCCTTTGCCGATGCCCTGAACCACGTTCAGGCCGCGGTGATGAAAGGGTCGCCGCATATCTTACTGCGTATTGAGCCACAGGATGTGCAGGTTGTTCAAGCGCGTGAAACGGTGCGTAAAGAAGCGTTCTTATTCCTCTTTTTGCGCCGCGAAAGACGCACTTTCAGCGTGGAGCTGGATGTGACCGTCAACGTGACTGCCATCAATCTTGAGAAGGTGGATTTCGTCACGCAACGCTGATTCACTATTAAAAGGCATAATTATGTTCCTGATAATATTAATAAAATCGCTCATCATCGGCGCGCTGGTTGGCGTAGGTGTCGGCGCTGGGGCTGCACGCATGTTTCATGCGCCTACCTCTCAGGGGATGGGCGCGTTTCGTACTCTGGGGGAGCTGAATTCCTGTGAAGGGGATCCTGCTTCTCACTTCTCATTCGGCCTGGGCTTCTTCTTTAACGCCTGGGCTTCATCCGTTGCGGCGGGGGCGTTCACGCAGGACGTTGACCACCGCATCATCCCTAACTGGGGTGCGGCGGCATTGATGCTTAAAAACCGTAATGTCGGTGAGACGCTGCATGACCCCAGACGCATGGCGATTGCCTGTGGCGTGATTGGCATGATTGTCGTGACCTTCCTGAACCTGACCGCGTCATCCGTACCGGCGGCGCTGCAGGTTACTGCCGTGAAGGTGCTGGTACCAGCGGCAAACCTGCTGGTCAACACCGTGATGCCGGTGATCTTCTGGCTGGCGGCAATCGATGCTGGCAAGAAATCGGGTTTCTGGGCGACCGTCTTTGGCGGCGCAGCGCAGCTGATAATGGGCAACGCCGTACCGGGTCTGGTGCTCGGTATTTTGATTGGTAAAGGCGTCGAAGAGAGCGGCTGGAACCACGTCACGAAAGTGATGATGGTGGCTATCGTGGCGCTGTTCGTGCTGAGCGGTTTCTTCCGCGGCTTCGATATGAAGATGATCGAATCCTTCCATCTGACCGTGCCTAACTGGCTGGAACTGATCCACAACTCACTCAGCGGCAAATAACGGAGGCCACAATGGAACAGAATAAAGGTTTTTGGTTCGCCGACTGGTCGTTCCCGATCTTCGTGGGCCTGCTCTCCTCCGGCGTCTTTGCCGGCACGCACATGTACTACCTGTATGGCATCGGTGCGTTTAACGAAGTGGCCTTTGTGGCAATGCTGAAAGCGGGAATGGACACCGGTTCTTACGGGGCGGTAGCGGCGTTTGGTGCGAGCTTCCTGTTTGCCCGCATTATTGAAGGTTCGCTGGTGGGTATCCTGGATATCGGCGGGGCCATCCAGACCGGCGTTGGTTTGGGCGTGCCGGCACTGCTGCTGGGGGCTGGTATTATTTTCCCGGTCGCTAACTTTGCTGCCTCGCTGGTCACCGGTTTGGTGATTGGCCTGGCAATTGGCTACATCATCATTCTGGCGCGTAAGTTCACCATCAATCAGAGCGATTCGACCTACGGGGCGGACGTGATGATGGGAGCCGGTAACGCCTCAGGTCGCTTCCTTGGACCGCTGATCATCCTCAGCGCGATGACGGCTTCCATCCCTATCGGCGTCGGTTCTCTGGCCGGGGCGCTGCTGTTTTACCTGTGGCAGAAACCGATCACCGGCGGTGCGATCCTTGGGGCCATGATCCTCGGTTCCATCTTCCCGATTGCGATTAGCTAATTGCCTGATGGCGCTGCGCTTATCAGGCCTACAGCATCGTACTCGTTGTAGGCCGGATAAGACATTTATGTCGCCATCCGGCAACCGATTTCCTCTTTCTACAGGAGAGTGTGATGTTTGATTTACTCCTGCGCCATGCGCGTCTGGTAGACGATACGGTAAGCGATATTGCGGTCAAGGACGGCAAAATTGCGGCGCTGGGCGAGATAACCGATCCGGCGGTGAAAACCGTCGATTTACGCGGTGAGTGCTACGTCAGCGCCGGGTGGATTGATTCTCACGTCCACTGCTACCCGAAATCCCCGATTTATCATGACCAGCCTGACAGCATCGGGATTGCCACCGGCGTCACCACGGTGGTGGATGCCGGTAGCACCGGCGCTGATGATATTGATGATTTCTATACCTTAACCCGTGAAGCGACCACCGATGTTTATGCCTTGCTGAATATTTCCCGCGTGGGGCTGATTGCGCAAAACGAGCTGGCCAATATGGCTAATATCGATGCTGACGCGGTGAAGCAGGCGGTGCAACGTCACCCGGATTTTATTGTCGGCCTGAAGGCGCGGATGAGCAGCAGCGTGGTCGGTGAAAATGGCATTATCCCGCTGGACCACGCCAAAGCGATGCAAGCGCAGAATGGTGACCTGCCGCTAATGGTGCACATCGGTAACAACCCGCCGGATCTGGATGAGGTAGCCGAACGCCTGACAGCGGGCGACATTATTACCCACTGCTATAACGGCAAACCGAACCGCATTCTGACCCCGGAAGGCGAGCTGCGCGCCTCGGTGACGCGGGCGATTTCGCGCGGCGTGCGCCTCGATGTCGGACACGGTACCGCCAGTCTGAGCTTTGCGGTGGCGAAACGCGCCATCAGCTTAGGCATTTTGCCGCACACCATCAGCTCAGATATTTACTGCCGCAACCGCATCAGCGGCCCGGTGCATTCATTGGCCAACGTAATGTCGAAATTTCTCGCCATCGGTATGTCGCTCCCGCAGGTCATTGAGTGCGTGACCGCCAGTGCCGCCGACGGCCTGCGCCTGAAAAATAAAGGCCGACTTCAGGTCGGTCTGGATGCCGATCTCACCCTCTTTACGCTGAAGCGCCAGCCCGCCGTGCTGGTCGATGCCGAAAACGACAGCCTGCAGGCTGAACAACTGCTGGTACCGCTTGCTGCAATACGTGCAGGCAAGGGCTATATGACCGAACAAGGGAGCGTGGAACATGCCTTCGATTTTTGAGAAATACCATTTAAAACAGGTTATTAATACCTCTGGGCGCATGACTGCGCTTGGGGTCTCTACGCCGCGACCCGAAGTGGTACAGGCCGCGATGGCGGGGATGAATCAGTACTTCGAAATGAAAGATCTGGTCAATAAAACCGGAGACTACATCGCGAAGTTGCTCGAGGTGGAAGGCGCCACGGTGGTGTCCTGTGCCTCGGCGGGGATTGCCCTGTCAGTGGCGGCTGTGCTGGTAAAAGACAGCGACTGGCTGCTGGAAAACCTGCACGCCACACCAATCGACAACAACGAAATCGTGCTGCCTCGCGGCCATAACGTCAACTTTGGCGCACCGGTTGGCAGCATGGTGGCGCTTGGCGGTGGCAAGTTAGTCGAGGCCGGCTACGCCAATGAATGCTCGGCGGCGCAGCTGACAGCCGCCATCTCGCCGCGCACGGCGGCCATTCTGTATATCAAATCGCACCACTGCGTACAAAAAAGCATGCTCAGCGTAGAGCAGGCCGCCGTGGTCGCACGTACGCATAATCTGCCGCTGATTGTGGATGCAGCGGCGGAAGAAGATTTGCAGTGCTACTACCGTGTCGGTGCGGACCTGGTGATTTACAGCGGCGCCAAGGCGATCGAAGGGCCAACCAGCGGCCTGGTGATTGGTAAAACACAATATGTGGAGTGGGTGAAACGCCAGACGGCGGGCATTGGCCGGGCGATGAAGGTCGGCAAAGAGGGCATTCTCGGGCTGACCTGCGCCATCGAACTGTACCTCAGCGCGCAGAAAGAGAGCGGCGCGGAGATGGTCGAAAAAATGACGCCGTTTATTAATACGCTGAATACCTTCAATGGCGTCAGTGCGCGCGTGGTGTGGGACAGCGCTGGGCGCGACATTGCACGTACCGAAATTAAGTTTGACGAAGCGGTAACCGGGATCGCCACCGGCGAGCTGGTTGAGGCGCTTAAGCAGGGCGAGTATGCGATCTACTTCCGCGGCTACAAGGCCAACGAAGGCATTATTGAAGCGGACGTGCGCAGTGTAGACCGCGCGCAGCTGGAGATAGTGGCGCGTCGTATTGCGGACGTGACCGGGCAGGAGAAAAAAGCATGAAACTGACGCCTAACTTTTATCGCAATCGCGTCTGCCTGAACGTGCTGGCGGGGTCAAAAGAGAACGCCAGTGATATTTACGCGGCGGCCGAAGGCCATGTGCTGGTCGGCGTGTTGTCCAAAAATTACCCGAGCGTTGAAAGCGCGGTGGCGGATATGCGTGAATACGCGGCGCTTATCGACAATGCGCTGTCCGTTGGTCTCGGGGCGGGCGATCCGAACCAGTCGGCGATGGTCAGTGAAATTTCCCGTCAGGTGCAGCCGCAGCACGTCAATCAGGTGTTTACCGGCGTGGCGACCAGTCGGGCGCTGCTGGGGCAATCTCAAACGGTGGTCAACGGTCTGGTTTCGCCAACCGGTACGCCGGGTTGGGTGAAGATCTCCACCGGCCCGCTCAGCAGCCAGTCAGCAGATGGCGTGGTACCGGTGGCAACCGCCATTGCACTGCTGAAAGACATGGGCGGCAGCTCGATTAAATACTTTCCGATGGGTGGTCTGCAATGCCGCGACGAATATCAGGCGGTGGCTGAAGCCTGCGCCCGGCATGACTTCTGGCTGGAGCCTACGGGCGGTATCGACCTGGACAACTTTACTGAGATTCTGCAGATTGCCCTTGATGCCGGCGTGAGCAAAATCATTCCTCACATTTATAGTTCTATTATTGATAAGGTGAGCGGCAACACCCGGCCTGACGATGTGCGCCAGCTGTTGGCAATGACCCGGGCCTGCGTAGGTTAACTGACTAGTGAGGAAACTGACGTGCGATTCCCCAACCAACGTTTAGCACAGCTGTTTGGCATGCTGCAAAGCGAGGCGCTGCCGCAGGATGAGCTGGCGCAGCGGTTGTCGGTTTCCACACGCACGGTCAGGGCGGATATTACCGCGCTGAACGCGCTTCTCACCCCGTATGGCGCGCAGTTTGTCCTTAGCCGGGGCAACGGTTATCAGTTGAAAATTGACGATCCGGCACGCTACCAGACGTTACAAACGCAGCAGCCCGAGCGGTTGCTGCGCATTCCGCGTACCAGCCAGGAGCGGGTACACTGGCTGGTGGTTCGTTTTCTGACATCGGCTTTTTCGCTGAAACTGGAAGATTTAGCTGATGAATGGTTCATCAGCCGGGCGACGCTGCAAAACGACATGGCAGACGTGCGTGAGCACCTGCAACGCTATCGACTGACGCTGGAAACGCGCCCCCGACATGGGATGAAGCTGTTTGGCAGTGAGATGGCGATCCGCGCCTGTCTGACCGATCTTCTGTGGACGCTGGCGCAGCAGGACCCGGCCCATCCACTGGTGATGGAAGAGGCGCTCAATGCGGGCGTCCCGCAACAGCTGCAGCCGGTTTTACAGGATATTTTCACCCGCTTTCATATTCGCCTGACCGACGAAGGTGAACTCTTTCTGCGCTTATATTGTGCGGTGGCGGTACGCCGGATTAGCGAGGGCTATCCGCTGCCGGAATTTACCGCAGAAGAGGTGGAACATGAGGTGTGCCTGGCGACGCGGGAAATTGCTTCGGTCCTGCACCAACTGGCAGACAAACCACTCTCCGTGTTTGAGGAGAACTGGCTGAAGGTACATATCGCCGCCCGTCAGGTACAGGATATCGCCCCCAGCGCGATTAACGCCGATGATGACGAAGCGCTGGTCAATTACATCCTGCGTTTTATCAACACGCAGTACAATTACAACCTGATGAACGATCGGCAACTGCATGCCGATCTACTGACTCATATTAAGACCATGATCACCCGGGTACGCTACCAGATCATGATCCCCAATCCGCTGCTGGAAAATATTAAACAGCACTATCCGATGGCATGGGATATGACGCTGGCCGCCGTGTCGGGGTGGGGGAAATACACCCCGTATACCATTAGCGAAAATGAGATTGGCTTCCTCGTGCTGCACATTGGCGTTGGGCTGGAACGTAGTTACAACATCGGTTACCAGCGACAGCCTCGTGTGCTGTTGGTTTGTGACGCAGGAAACGCCATGGCGCGCATGATTGAAGCGGTGCTGGCGCGTAAATATCCGCAGATTGAGATTGTCGGCACCGTGACGCTGCGCGACTACGAACAACGGGACGCCATCAGCGAAGACTTCGTGATTTCTACCGCACGAATAAATGAAAAAGATAAGCCCGTGGTGATGATCGCCCCGTTCCCCACTGATTATCAGCTGGAGCAAATTGGTAAGCTGGTGCTGGTGGATCGCACCCGCCCGTGGATGCTGAACAAGTTCTTCGACGCCGCCCATTTTCGCATTATTGACGAACCGATGGATCAACAGACGCTGTTCAACACGTTATGCGGCCAGCTGCACGATGAAGGCTTTGTCGATGCGGAGTTTCTCGACTCCGTCGTTGAGCGCGAGGCCATCGTCAGCACCCTGCTGGGTGATAGCATTGCGCTGCCGCACTCCCTCGGTTTGCTGGCTAAAAAAACGGTGGTCTATACGGTGCTCGCCCCGCAGGGCATCGCCTGGGGAGACGAAACCGCCCACGTGATCTTCTTGCTGGCCATCAGTAAAAGCGAGTATGAAGAAGCGATGGCCATCTACGATATTTTCGTCACCTTCCTGCGTGAACGCGCTATGACGCGGCTCTGTGCGTGTCAGAATTTTACCGAGTTCAAAACGGTTGCCATGGAGTGCGTCAGTCGTTTTTGAGAGGTGTTATCCATAATTCGATGTAATGCGAATGTAATGCTAAACTGCATTACACATTCGATTCTACCGGAGGCATAATGGCCACGCTGAACGTCCGTCTGGATGACAAACTCAAAAATGAGGCTTATGCCGTGCTGGATAAACTGAACATTACTCCAACGGAAGCCGTGCGATTACTGTTCCAGTACGTCGCGGAAACGGGGCGCATGCCAGTGAAAACCGTCACTCTTAGCGATAGTGAAGATGCACTGATTCAGACAGTTCGGGAGAGGCTGTCTAGTCCGCAAAAGGGAATCAAGGTTAGTCTGGATGACTTATGAACTGGAATTCGACCCGAGGGCCTTAAAAGAGTGGCATAAGCTGGGCGATACAGTGAAGGCTCAGCTTAAGAAAAAGTTGGCTGATGTGCTATTGAACCCCAGAATTGACTCTGCCCGTTTAAACGGTCTTCCTGACTGCTATAAAATTAAGCTTAAATCGTCCGGCTATCGTCTGGTGTACCAGGTTCGGGATGAAGTTGTGATTGTGTTTGTTGTCGCGGTAGGCAAGCGACAACATTCAGCCGTCTATCACGATGCAAACAAACGGCTTTAGCGATCATCGCAAGTGATGTACCACCTGGTTGCTGCTGCCGCGCCAGATAAGCGCCGGGTCTTTCAGATCCTGCACAAATTTGCCGTCGACCAGCACGTTGATGAGATCCACCACCTGCATTTGCGCGGCGTTAAGTTCATCAAGCTTGTAGCCGGTCCACACCCAGATGTCTTTCCCAGGACACTCAGCGTGAATACGCTGTACCAGTTTCAGGATATCCGGCACGTTTTGCGGATGCAGCGGATCGCCGCCGGACAGCGAGATCCCCTGGCGAGGGATCCGCGTATCGTTGAGATCGGCAATGATCTTATCTTCCATCTCTTTGGTAAACGGCTCGCCGGAGTTCAGCCGCCAGGTGCTTTTGTTGTAGCAGCCTGGGCATTCATGCACGCATCCTGATACGAACAGCGTGCAGCGCGTGCCGGGACCGTTGACGATGTCGACGGGGTAATATTGATGGTATTGCATAGAGGATGTCCAGAAAGCATGTAGGCCGGATAAGGTGCTTGCACCGCATCCGGCAACATGGTGATGCCTGATGGCGACGCGATTGCGTCTTATCAGGCCTACGGCCTTTGCAAACGGAAATTAACCGATCTGCCCGTTACCTAAGTGCTTCACGCGGCGCTTCACTTCTTCCTGCTTACCGGCGTTAAACGGACGTGCGTCCGGGCTGCCTAAATAGCCGCAGACGCGACGGGTGACTGACACGCGAGCAGCGTCGTGGTTACCGCATTTCGGGCAGGTGAAGCCTTTGCTGGTGCATTCGAATTCACCGGTAAAGCCGCACTCGTAGCACTCATCGATCGGCGTGTTGGTTCCGTAATACGGCACGTGCTGATAGCTGTAATCCCAGACGTCTTCCAGCGCTTTCAGGTTGTGCTGAATGTTCGGGTACTCGCCGTAGCAAATGAAGCCGCCGTTCGCCAGCGGTGGATACGGTGCTTCGAAATCGATTTTGTCGTACGGGTTAACCTTTTTCTCCACGTCGAGGTGGAAGCTGTTGGTGTAGTAGCCCTTGTCGGTCACGCCCGGCACTACGCCAAACTCGGCGGTATCCAGACGGCAGAAGCGGTCGCACAGGTTTTCACTTGGCGTGCTGTACAGGCTGAAGCCATAGCCGGTTTCGTCTTTCCATTTATCGACGGCCTGACGCAGGCGTTCAACAATGGCGATGCCTTTGGCGCGAAGCTGCTCGCTGTCGTACATATGCTTCTCGCCAAACAGCGCGTTGATGGTCTCGTGAATACCGATATAGCCCAGAGAGATCGAGGCCCGGCCGTTTTTAAAGATTTCAGACACATCATCGTCGGCTTTCAGACGCACGCCGCAGGCACCTTCCATATACAGGATTGGCGCCACGCGCGCTTTTACGCCTTCCAGACGCGCGATGCGGGTCATCAGCGCTTTACGCGCCAGCACCAGGCGATCGTCCAGCAGTTTCCAGAAGGTGGCTTCATCACCGTGTGCTTCCAGTGCAATACGCGGCAGGTTGAGGCTAATCACGCCAAGGTTGTTACGCCCGTCGTGAACCTGTTCGCCGTTCTCGTTTTCCCATACGCCGAGGAAACTGCGACAGCCCATCGGGGTTTTGAACGAACCGGTCACTTTTACGACCTGATCGTAGTTCAGGATGTCCGGATACATACGCTTGCTTGCGCATTCCAGTGCCAGCTGTTTGATGTCGTAGTTCGGATCGCCAAACTTGTGGTTCAGACCGTCACGAATCGCGAACACCAGTTTCGGGAACACGGCGGTTTTACGATTTTTACCCAAACCGGCAATGCGGTTGCGCAGAATAGACTGCTGAATCAATCGTGATTCCCAGCTGGTCCCCAGGCCAAAGCCAAAGGTGACGAATGGAGTCTGGCCGTTGGCGGTATGCAGCGTGTTCACTTCATACTCGAGGGACTGGAATGCGTCGTAGCACTCTTTCTCGGTACGGGAATGCGCATAGCCATCGGCATCCGGGATCTGCCACTCTTCTGCGGTTTTACGGTGCTTGTTAAAGCTCTCGGTGACGAACGGCGCGAGAACTTCATCGATACGGTTAATGGTGGTGCCGCCGTAAATGTGGCTGGCAACCTGGGCGATAATCTGTGCGGTGACTGCGGTCGCCGTGGAGATGGATTTTGGCGGCTCAATCTCCGCGTTACCCATCTTAAAGCCCTGCGTCAGCATGCCTTTCAGGTCGATAAGCATACAGTTAAACATCGGGAAGAACGGCGAGTAATCGAGATCGTGGTAGTGAATATCACCGCGCTCGTGTGCCTGAACTACATCACGCGGCAACAGGTGCTGGCGCGCATAGTGTTTGGCGACGATACCGGCCAGCAGGTCGCGCTGGGTTGGGATCACTTTACTGTCTTTGTTGGCGTTTTCGTTCAGCAGCGCGGAGTTGGTTTGCTCAACCAGACCCCGAATTTCCTGGTTCAGGCGGCCACGTTTTTCACGCTGGATATCACGGTCGTGGCGATATTCGATGTACGCACGGGCGAGTTGTTTGTACGGGCCAGACATCAGCTGGTTTTCCACCGCTGTCTGGATCTCGTTGATATCGACCTGGCTGCGCTCATTCATCTGACTGCTAACGACTTCTGCGACGGTGGCACAGTAATCTGCGTCATCGACTCCCGCTGCTTTAGCTGCACGCAGAATGGCTTCTTTGATGCGCTCTGATTTAAACGGCACTTTACAGCCATCACGCTTCATCACATGCGGTGTCATGATCACTCCATATTTATAAGAACATTATAAGAACAGGTTATCCACAGAGGGTGGGAAGCACTCACTGGTTTATTCATCTCTCTGGTCAATGACTTCCCGTAATTCAGACCCCATTTATCCACATTTCCACCGCTACCGAGGGAAATGGCGTTGTAGCAATTGTAGTCGATTAATACAACATATTGGGTCGGCGTGCATTTTAAGTTCTATATGTAGTGATTTGCATCAAGGATGTTTGCGATTTTATTGATGTAGCTCAAAGTAAAAACCAGAGCGTACAGATGACGGGCAGTACAGCGATTGTAAATTGCCCGTAGAAAATTCTGATTAATTATTCAGCAAAAACAGACGGGTAAGTTGAGCGTATGCCGTGAAGCCCGGCAGCGCTATACGCGCCGGGCTTGATGCCAATTGCAAGCTATTTTTGCAGCCACCAGATAGCTTCAAAAGGACGTAGCGTCATCGCGCCGGGCTGGTGGGCGACCTCGTCATAGTTGTGCATCAACACCTGCCAGTTGTCGCGAGTGTGCGCCGGTTGCCAGGGCTGGAAGGCGTTGCTCAGATTAGCAACGACCAGCAGCCGTTGTCCCTGCCATTCGCGCTGATAGCACCAGACATGCGGACTGTCCGGCAACAGATCCTGATAATCGCCCCAGGTGAGAATCGGTTCTGTTTTGCGTAAGGCAATCAGCCTCTGATAGGTGTAAAACACCGAATCGGAATCCCTTAGCGCTGCAGCAACGTTGATCTCCGCCGCGTTGTCGCACAGGTTGATCCACGGCTCCCCTTGGGTAAAGCCCGCGTGCTTGCTTCCGTCCCACTGCATCGGCGTGCGGCTGTTATCGCGGGATTTACTGGCGAGGATCGCCAACAGCTCGTCGGCATCACGCCCGCTAGCATTCATCTCGGCAAACATGTTATGGCTTTCGACGTCGCGATAATCGGTAATCTGGCGAAAATGTGGGTTGGTCATGCCAATTTCTTCGCCCTGATAGATATAAGGCGTGCCCTGCATCCCGTGCAGCACCATCGCCAGCATTTTGGCGGCCGGTACGCGATATTGTCCTTCATCGCCAAAGCGTGAAACGATGCGCGGCTGATCGTGATTACACCAGAACAGCGCGTTCCACGCGACGTTGTGCATCCCCTGCTGCCAGTGGCGGAACAGGGTTTTCAGCGCCACGTAATCCGGTTTGGCTAACGACCACTTTTCACCATTCGGGTAATCGACTTTCAGGTGGTGGAAGTTAAAGGTCATCGACAATTCGCTGCCGTCCAGTGCGGCGTATTGCTGGCAATGTTCGAGCGTGGTGGAGGACATTTCACCCACTGTCATCAGGCTGCGTGGGGTGAAGACATCGCGGTTCATCTCGCGTAAGAATTCATGCACGCGCGGACCATCGGTGTAAAAACGGCGGCCATCACCGTCAGGATCGCTCGGGAAGTCCTGATCCTTGGAGATCAGATTCACCACGTCGAGGCGCAGTCCGTCTACGCCGCGATCGGCCCAGAACTCACACACTTTTTTCAGCTCGGCGCGAACCGCCGGATTTTCCCAGTTCAGGTCGGCCTGTTCCGGGGCAAAGAGGTGTAGATAATACTGTTCGCTTGCGGCGTGCCAGTCCCAGGCGTTGCCGCCAAATTTGGAGCGCCAGTTGTTCGGGCAGGCCTCAGGCGTACCGTCACGCCAGATATAGAACTGACGATACGGACTGTCTTTATCCAGCGCTTCACGAAACCAGGCGTGCTGCGTCGATGTATGGTTAAACACCATATCAAGAATAATGCGTATGCCGCGCGCTTTTGCCTGCGCCACCAGTTCGTCGAAGTCATCTAGCGTGCCGTAGGCCGGGTCAACGGAGATATAATCTGCAACGTCGTAGCCGTTATCAACCTGTGGCGAAATGTAGAACGGCGTCAACCATATTGCATCAACGCCCAGCGTTTGCAGATAGTCGAGATGCTGCGTAACGCCGCGCAAATCGCCGGTGCCGCTGCCGGTGGTGTCCTGAAAACTCTTGGGGTAAATCTGATAGATAACGCCGTGTTGCCACCAGTGTGGAATAGTCATTGTGGTTTCCTGCAAATGCGGAGGGGTGCAATGGCACCCCAAAAAAGAGTCAGACAATTTGTAACGTGCCCTGACGGTATTTACGCTGGTAGACGAACGAGGTCAGCACCATCGGGATAACAATCGCGATGACCATCGCCAGGCCAAATACCTGCCAGTAAGTCGGCTGGATGGAGAGGATGCCAGGTATACCGCCGACGCCAATCCCGTTCGCCATCACGCCGTTCAGGCCGCACAGCAGACCGGCGAGGCCGGAACCGATCATTGCGCACAGCATCGGGAAGCGGTATTTCAGGTTGATGCCGTACATTGCCGGTTCGGTCACGCCGAGCCAGGCGGAGATAGCGGCAGGTACCGAGATTTCACGTTCGTTTTGCTTGCGGCTGGCGATGATAATCCCTATTACCGCCGAGCCCTGGGCGATATTTGACAGTGCAATCAGCGGCCACACCGGCGTACCGCCCATGCTTTGGATCATCTGCATATCGATGGCCAGCGTAGTTTGATGCACGCCGGTGATCACCAGCGGGGCGTACAGGAAGCCAAACAGCGCTGCGCCAATTGGGGCAAAGCTGCCGGTCATCAGATGACGCACGGCAAAGGCGACGCCATCACCAATCCAGCGACCAAACGGACCAATAAACGCGTGGGCGAGGAACACCGCGAGGATCAGCGAGCACACCGGGACGATCACCAGATACAGGTAATCAGGGACGAGGCGTTTCAGGCGCGTTTCAATCAATCCCAGCGCCAGACCTGCCAACAGAGCAGGAATAACCTGCGCCTGGTAGCCGACTTTTTCGATCGTAAACAGGCCGAAGTTCCACACTTCCGGCACCTGCTGGCCCAGCAAATACGCGTTCATCAGCTGCGGCGAAACCAGCGTGACGCCTAGCACGATGCCGAGGATCGGCGTGCCACCCATTTTCTTCACCGCTGACCAGCAGATGCCGACCGGCAGATAGAAAAAGATCGCTTCCCCGATCAACCACAGGAAGTCATAGAGGGTTTTCAGCGACGGGTACATCTGCGCCAGCGTCTGACCGTTGCTCATCGGCAGATCGCCGATCACATTGCGAAAACCTAAGATCAGGCCGCCGCTGATCAGCGCGGGCAGCAGGGGGAAGAAGATCTCCGCGAAGTGTGAGATCAGCTGCTCGTGCCATTTCATGTTCTGTCGCGCGGCTTTTTTCGCTTGCTCTTTGTCGGCACTGGCCTGTCCGGTGGTGGCCAGCAGCGCTTTGTAGTAGTCGCCCACCTCGGTGCCAATCACTACCTGAAACTGCCCGGCGTTGGTGAAGCAGCCTTTGACCATCGGCAGCTGCTCGATCTCTTTCGGTCTGGCATTCGCGGGCTGATTCAGCACAAAACGCAGGCGCGTGATGCAATGACTCACCGTGGCGATATTGTCGCGCCCGCCAACCAGCTCTACCAGCCGGTCGATGTCTGCTTGTTTTACTTTGCTCATGATGAAGTGTCTTCCCCGTAGGCCGGATAAGAGGCGTTAGCGTCGCCATCCGGCAACGTTCTTGTTGTTGGCGCCAGAGTATATCTTCGCTGGATATTTAAAAATGGGAACGTTCCCGAAACGCAGCGAAGATCACAAATTAGCGCTCAGAAAGCGATCAGGAAAGGGTGGCGGGAATGACGATCTGTCGGGGTTCGCTGCGGCCGTTGATCTGCTCGATCAACTGCAACGCCGCCTGTCGACCGGCTTCGGCGTAACCGGGATCGACGGTGACGATCTCCGGATGGAGGAATTTCATCAGCGGTGTGCTGCCCACGCTCGCCAGCTGCAGATGTTCAATGCGCTGCTCCTGCAAATATTTGCTGACCCCAAGAGCCAGAGTATCCGTGGCGCACACTAAGGCGGTGGTCTCTGGGGTAATGACATCGGCAGCGTGTTCGTAGCCCTGCTTCATGGCGAGACCCGGCAGGGCCGCAACAGGATGCAGTTGATGTTTTTTACAGAAGGCCAGGTAGGCGGCATGACGCCGTTGACCGGTGGTGACGTCGCTGTGGGGAACGCCAAGAAAACTAATATGGCGGTGTTGGCGATCGTATAAACGCTGCATCAGGGTATGGATTGCGCCTTCATCGTCATAACAGACCGAGGCAAAACCGTTAGCATCCCTTGCCAGCAGCACCAGGGAGTCCTGCCAGGAGGCGATCATCGCTTCGGTAATACCGGTAAAACCGAACAGCACCACGCCGTCAATGTTGCGGCGTCGGAGCATACCCAGGTGTTCTTCCACCAGCTCGGGTGAGAACTGGCTTTCCATCATAATCGGGTCGTAGCCCTGCTCATAGAAGGCGGGCAGCATGGTCTGCACGGCCAGATTCTCGGAAAGCGAATCCAGTCGCGTGACGATAATCGCCACCACTTTGTCACTTTGCCCACGCATGGCACGGGCAGAGCGGGAAGGGGAAAAACCGTGCTGATTCATCACCGCTTCAACGCGTTCGCGGGTGCGCTCACTGACGCCGCTTTCATTGTTGAGGACGCGGGAAACGGTTGATTTTCCCACACCGCTTAAGCGGGCGATGTCTTTAATGGTCAGCCGATTTTGCATCCTGTATTCCCGTGTCGCGTGTGAAGTTATGCCAAAAGAGAATAACTTTACTCATGCTCAGCGCAATGGGCAAAGTCTGGTATACGTTTGGTTTAGTTTCTGTGCTTTATCATACCGCCATAATTGCCACGAACCTTATAGATTTATCCCTATAATGCGCGGGGCAAATCATTCACTTACCGGAGGCTGTATGGATCCCGATCCCACCCCTCTCCCGAAACGGAGAAAAACCCCTTTCCGGTAAGCCTGCATTCACTGTCTTACCGGAAACGTAAGACAGTGACGTTCTGACGTCCCTGTTGTGATTTTATGATTGCCATCAGGCAAGGCTTTGCCACGCCTGAAGGATTTACTGCGCCTGTTGATACCGGCGCAGAGGGACTGCCTATGTTTAAAAATATCACCCGCCAGCTGTTTGCCCGGCTGAACCGCCATTTACCGCATCGTCTGGTGCATCGTGATCCGCTGCCGAACGCCCAGACCGTTGCCAGCACGCCTATTCCGCCTTCTCTGAGTGAACATTGCCTGAAGATGGCGCTGATGAACGAAGAGACGCTGTGGAAAACCTTTAATACCCACCCTGAAGGCTTGAACGCCGCGGAAGTGGAAAGCGCCCGTGAGCAGCATGGCGAAAACCAGCTGCCGGCGCAGAAACCGTCGCCGTGGTGGGTACATCTGTGGGTCTGTTACCGCAACCCGTTTAATATTCTGCTCACCATTCTGGGCGGGATTTCCTATGCCACCGAGGATCTGTTTGCCGCAGGCGTGATTGCCCTGATGGTGATTATCTCGACGCTGCTGAACTTTGTGCAGGAGGCGCGCTCCACCAAAGCGGCGGATGCGCTAAAAGCGATGGTCAGCAACACCGCCACGGTCCTGCGGGTGATTAACGAGACCGGCGAAAACGGTTGGGTTGAACTGCCTATCGATCAGCTCGTGCCCGGCGACATTATCAAGCTGGCGGCGGGGGATATGATCCCGGCGGATTTACGCATCGTTCAGGCGCGCGATCTGTTTGTCGCGCAGGCCTCGCTGACCGGTGAGTCACTGCCGGTCGAGAAGGTGGCGACCAGCCGTGACCCGCAGCAAAGCAACCCGCTGGAGTGCGATACCCTGTGCTTTATGGGCACCAACGTGGTGAGCGGTACGGCGCAGGCGATCGTCATTTCTACCGGGGCGAACACCTGGTTTGGACAGCTGGCGGGTCGCGTGACCGAGCAGGATAGCGAGCAGAATGCATTCCAGAAAGGGATCAGCCGCGTCAGCATGCTGCTGATCCGCTTTATGCTGGTGATGGCGCCGATTGTGCTGATTATCAACGGTTACACCAAAGGCGACTGGTGGGAAGCGGCGCTGTTTGCCCTGTCCGTGGCAGTAGGCTTAACGCCAGAAATGCTGCCGATGATCGTCACCTCAACGCTGGCGCGCGGGGCGGTGAAGCTGTCAAAACAAAAAGTTATCGTTAAGCACCTCGACGCCATCCAGAACTTTGGTGCGATGGATATTCTGTGTACCGATAAAACCGGTACACTGACCCAGGATAAAATTGTGCTGGAGAATCATACCGATATCTCCGGTAAACCCAGCGAGCACGTTCTGCATTCTGCGTGGCTGAACAGCCATTATCAGACCGGGCTGAAGAACCTGCTGGATACGGCGGTGCTGGACGGTGTGGATGAAGAATCGGCGCGTCAACTCTCGACCCGCTGGCAGAAAATCGATGAGATCCCGTTTGATTTCGAACGCCGCCGCATGTCGGTGGTGGTGGCAGAAGTGGGCGATGTTCACCAGTTAGTGTGCAAAGGCGCGCTGCAGGAGATCCTCAATGTCTGTACCCAGGTGCGCCACAACGGTGAAATTGTTCCGCTGGACGACAACATGCTGCGTCGGGTGAAGCGCGTGACCGACACGCTGAACCGTCAGGGGCTACGCGTGGTGGCAGTGGCAACCAAATACCTGCCCGCGCGTGAAGGGGACTACCAGCGTATTGATGAGTCCGATCTGATCCTCGAAGGGTACATCGCATTCCTCGATCCACCGAAAGAGACTACCGCCCCGGCGCTGAAGGCGCTGAAGGCCAGCGGCATTACGGTAAAAATCCTCACCGGCGACAGCGAACTGGTGGCGGCAAAAGTGTGTCATGAAGTCGGTCTGGACGCGGGTGAGGTGGTGATTGGTAGCCACATTGAAGGGTTGAGCGACGACGAGCTGGCCCGGCTTGCCCAGCGCACCACGCTGTTTGCTCGCCTGACGCCAATGCACAAAGAACGCATAGTGACCCTGCTCAAACGCGAAGGCCACGTGGTCGGCTTTATGGGCGATGGCATCAACGATGCCCCGGCGCTGCGCGCGGCGGACATTGGTATCTCCGTCGATGGTGCGGTTGATATTGCCCGTGAAGCGGCGGATATCATCCTGCTGGAAAAGAGCCTGATGGTGCTGGAAGAAGGGGTGATCGAAGGGCGTCGAACCTTCTCGAACATGCTGAAGTACATCAAAATGACGGCCAGCTCCAACTTTGGTAACGTCTTTAGCGTGCTGGTGGCGAGCGCATTTCTGCCGTTCCTGCCAATGCTGCCGTTGCACTTACTGATCCAGAACCTGCTGTACGATGTATCCCAGGTGGCAATTCCGTTTGATAACGTCGATGAAGAGCAGATCAAAAAACCACAGCGCTGGAATCCCGCCGAACTGGGGCGCTTTATGCTGTTCTTTGGACCGATTAGCTCGATCTTCGACATTCTGACCTTTTGCCTGATGTGGTTTGTCTTCCATGCCAATACGCCAGAGCATCAGACGTTATTCCAGTCGGGCTGGTTTGTGGTGGGGCTGCTGTCACAAACGCTGATTGTGCATATGATCCGTACCCGCCGCGTACCGTTTATCCAGAGCCGCGCCGCATGGCCGCTGATGCTGATGACGCTGGTGGTGATGGTGGTGGGGATTGCGCTGCCATTCTCCCCGTTGGCGAGCTACCTGCAATTGCAGGCATTGCCGCTGAGCTACTTCCCGTGGCTGATTGCGATTCTGGCGGGTTACATGACGTTGACCCAATTAGTGAAAGGTTTTTATAGCCGCCGTTACGGCTGGCAATAACCGTTTCGTTTCTCTGCCGAATGGTGCGGGTACAGCCATTCGGCATTTTTCTTTTTCATTCGAAGATATTCCCTCGCAATATTTGTGTTTTAATTTTATTGAAATACTAACGGGGTAAAGTATTAACATATCCCGTTCTCGCCTTTTGTTTTTTCTCAATAAAACGATCTCCGTTGCAAAAATGAAACAGTGTGCTAAAAATTATTATCATTGACGTTTTTTTGTGAAGGCAGTCATCGAAATAAATTGTTACACCAGCTAGTCTGCGCAGGTAACGTCGTTAAAAAAGTTTCTCGCTGCCCATTTTTAATTCCGGCAGTCATTTGCTCTGCATACCATTTCTATTAATGGAAATTATGAACTTCTGGAGAAGGACAAATGAAACTGACAAAAAATCTGTTAAGCCTGTGTATTGGCGCGTCAGTCTTGCTGGCCAGTCATACCACGTTAGCCCAAACCTTCCGTGCCGCCGATGTGCATCCGGCTGATTACCCGAACGTTGTTGCCGTGAAGCACATGGGTGAAAAACTCAGTGCGGCGACCGACGGGCGTCTGGAGATTAAAACCTTTCCCGGTGGCGTATTAGGCGATGAGAAACAGATGATTGAGCAGGCGCAATTAGGCGCCATCGATATTATTCGCGTCTCAATGACCCCAGTTGCCGCCATACTCCCTGAAATTAACGTCTTTACCCTGCCGTATATTTTCCGCGATGAAGACCATATGCATAAGGTGCTGGACGGGATGATTGGCCAGGAGATTGGCGACCGTCTGACCGCAAACAGTAAATCACGACTGGTATTCCTTGGTTGGATGGATGCAGGTACGCGCAACCTGATCACTAAAAATCCGGTTATCAAGCCAGAAGATTTACACGGGATGAAAATCCGCGTGCAGGCCAGCCCAATCGCGCTGGATACCTTAAAAGCGATGGGCGCGAACTCCATTGTGATGGGGGTCAGCGAAGTGTTTAGCGGCATGCAGACCGGCGTAATTGATGGCACGGAAAATAACCCGCCAACGTTTGTGGCGCACAACTATTTACCGGTAGTTAAAAACTACACCTGGAGCAAACATTTTATTATTCCTGAGCTATTCCTGTTCTCGAAAACGAAATGGGATAAATTGAAAAAAGAAGATCAGGATCTCATTATTAAGCTCGCGAAAGAAGCGCAGGTAGAACAGCGTAAATTGTGGGAAGCCTATAATGCGAAATCACTGGAAACTATGAAAGCCAATGGTGTTCAGTTCCATGATATTGATACTGATGTTTTCTATAAAGCCACGCAGTCGGTAAGGGATAATTACGGTAAAGATCACCAAGATTTGATCAAACGTATTCAGGATGTGAAGTAGTTCATCAGGCGGATGGCATTCACCATCTGCCTGAGTCTTTTGATTAATTCGAGGTGATGATTATGGGTGAATGCTATTCATCGGTAATGGATTTTTTTTACCGGGTCTCAATGTGGATTGCCGGGATGGCATTATTAGTGATGGTCGCCATCATCCCAATTGGGATATTTGCACGATATGTTCTGAACAATGCCCTGTCATGGCCTGAGCCTGTCGCTATTCTCTGTATGGTGACATTCACCTTTATTGGCGCCGCGGTGAGTTATCGCGCAGGTTCGCATATCGCGGTAAGCATGGTGACCGATCGTTTGGGTGAAACCGCCCGCCGTTATTGCTCTCTTATCGCCGATATTATGCTGACGGCGATTAGCCTGTTTATTCTCTGGTACGGCACTACGCTGTGTCTTGAACTGTGGGAACAACCCGTTGCGGAATTCCCGCTGTTAAGCGCCGGGCAAAACTACCTGCCGTTACCGATTGGCTCTGCCATCACGCTGCTTTTTATTGTTGAGAAGATCTGCCGTGGTCCGCAGTACCAACGTCCTGTTGTCATGCTGGGTTCGACCAGCTAGTTACCGCCCCCATTTCAGAAAGGAAAGCAGATGGATGCATTTATTCTCGTCTTTACGCTCGGCATTATGCTGGCGATTGGGGTACCGGTAGCGTACGCGGTGGGTATTAGCGCGATCATTGGCGCCTGGTACATTGATATTCCACTGGAAGCGGTGATGATCCAACTGACCAGTGGGGTGAATAAATTTTCATTGCTGGCGATCCCGTTCTTTATTCTGGCCGGAGCGATTATGGCCGAAGGCGGGATTGCGCGTCGGCTGGTGAATTTTGCCTACATATTTGTGGGCTTTATTCGCGGCGGACTGTCGCTGGTGAATATTGTGGCCTCCACCTTTTTTGGTGCAATTTCCGGATCGTCCGTAGCCGACACCGCCTCTATTGGTTCGGTGATGATCCCGGAGATGGACAAAAAAGGCTACCCGCGTGACTTTGCGGCGGCGGTGACCGCCAGCGGATCGGTACAGGCGATCCTGACGCCCCCCAGCCATAACTCGGTGATTTACTCGCTGGCGACCGGCGGTACGGTGTCTATTGCCGCGCTGTTCATTGCCGGCATCTTACCGGGTCTGCTGTTGAGCTTTAGCCTGATGGTGATGTGCGTAGCGTTTGCGCACAAACGCGGTTATCCAAAAGGGGAGCGCGTACCGTTTCGCCAGGCGTTGAAGATTTTTGTCGACACGCTGTGGGGCCTGATGACGGTGGTGATCATTATGGGAGGGATCCTCTCGGGTATCTTCACCGCGACAGAATCCGCGGCGATCGCCTGTCTGTGGGCCTTCTTTGTCACCATGTTTATCTATCGTGACTACAAATGGTCTGAGCTGCCGAAGCTGATGTTCCGCACGGTGAAAACGGTCACTATCGTGATGATCCTGATCGGCTTTGCCGCCGCTTTCGGCGCGGTAATGACCTATATGCAGCTGCCGATGCGTATCACCGAAGCCTTTACCAGCATCTCGGATAACAAATACGTCATTCTGATGTGCATTAACATCATGCTGCTGCTGATCGGTACGCTAATGGACATGGCGCCGCTGATCCTGATCCTGACTCCGGTCCTGCTGCCGGTGACCAACGCGTTGGGTATCGATCCGGTGCATTTTGGCATGATCATGCTGGTGAACTTAGGGATTGGCCTGATTACGCCGCCGGTAGGATCGGTGCTGTTTGTCGCCAGTGCGGTGAGTAAGCAGAAGATTGAGCAGGTGGTGAAGGCGATGCTGCCGTTCTATGCGGTGCTGTTCCTGGTGCTGATGTTGGTGACGTATATTCCGGCGATTTCGTTGTTCCTGCCGAAACTGTTTGGCGTAATGTGATAAATGCCCGGTGGCGCTCGCGCTTACCGGGCCTGCAAACTACGCTTCCCCAGGTCGGATAAGGCTAAGCCGCCATCCGGCACAAGAAGGTTTAGCGACGAACGGCGATCGCTTCAATCTCGATTTTCACGTCTTTTGGCAGACGGGCCACTTCCACGCAAGAGCGTGCCGGGAAGGTCGCGTTGTGCTCGGTGAAGAACGCTTCGTAGGTGGCGTTGACGGTGGCGAAATCGTTCAGGTCTTTAACGAAGACCGTAGTTTTTACGATGTCGCCTACTTTCAGGCCTGCTGCTTCTACGATAGCTTTAACGTTTTCCAGCGACTGACGCGCCTGAGCGGACACGTCTTCCGATACGGCACCGGTTTTTGGGTCAACCGGGATCTGACCGGAAGTGATTACCATGCTACCCAGATCAACACCCTGAACGTATGGGCCGATTGCTGCTGGTGCATTTTCCGTCGCGATAGTCTTGCTCATGATTTCTCCTGAATTACAGCGGTAATAGAATGTTCCCGCTCATTATAGGGAGCCGGGATCTCATAACCAACCCCAATTAGTTGGCCAGCACCACATAATGGGAAAACTCTTTTTCACAGTATTTGCATTTGAGTGCGATGTCATCGGCACGCTTTTTCACTGCAAAACTGGAGGAAACCGGCTCGGCATGACTGATACAGTTACTGTTCGGGCACACCAGCACGTTATCGATACGCTCAGGCAGGCTGGGACGTGATTTACCCACCACGTCATAGTCATCAATGCGGTTTACCGTGGCCTGCGGGGCGTACAACGAGAGCTGGTTGACCTGCTCGTCGGTCAGGAAGGTATTTTCAATTTTGATCAGGTCTTTACGCCCCATCTCACCGGACGGCAGGTTCAGGCCGATGGTGATACGCTGATCGGTCTCTGTCAGTTTGAATAGTGTCAGCAGCTTAAAACCCACCTGTGCGGGAATATGGTCAATCACGGTGCCACGTTTGATGGCTTCAACCTGCAGTTTGTTATCGTGTGTCATCGTCATGTCCTCTTACAGTGCCAGTTCGCTATTCAGTACCAGTGCCAGTAACGCCTGGCGGGCGAAGATGCCGTTGCCTGCCTGCTGGAAATACCAGGCGTGTGGCGTCTTATCGACGTCGGGAGTGATCTCATCGATGCGCGGCAGCGGGTGCAGCACCTTCATGTTCTCTCTGGCACCTTCCAGGTCACTGGCGCGCAGAACGAACTGTGCTTTCACGTTGGCGTATTCGGACGGGTCCAGGCGTTCTTTTTGCACGCGGGTCATGTAGAGGATGTCTACGTCCGCCATCACTTCTTCAATCGTGCCGTGCAGGCTCCAGGCGATACCTTTTTCATTCAGCATGTCCAGAATGTACTGCGGCATTGCCAGCGCATCCGGGGCGATAAAGTAGAAGCGGTTGCCTTCGAACTTCGCCAGCGCCTGAGTCAGAGAGTGAACGGTACGGCCATATTTCAGATCGCCCACCATCGCAATTTGCAGATTGTCCAGGCGACCCTGCGTTTCCTGAATGGTGAACAGGTCCAGCAGCGTCTGGGTCGGATGCTGGTTAGAGCCGTCTCCCGCGTTCAGTACCGGCACATTGCCGGAGAACTCCGTGGCCAGACGCGCGGCGCCTTCCTGCGGATGACGCATTACAATGGCGTCTACGTAGGTGCTGATTACGGAAATGGTGTCAGCCAGCGTTTCACCTTTTTTGCCCAGTGAGGTGTTGCTGCTGTCAGAGAATCCCACCACGCTGGCGCCCAGACGGTGCATTGAGGTTTCAAAAGATAAACGGGTGCGGGTTGAGGCTTCGAAGAAACAGCTGGCGATCACCTTATGCTTCAACAGCTCCGGCTGCGGGTGGGCTTTTAGTTTCGCCGCCGTCGCGAGTACCAGATTGAGGTCATCGCGGCTGAGGTCGTTTATGGAAATGATGTGTTTTTGATAGAGCGGGTTAGCCATGTTTATCTCCTGACGCCTGGGCAAAAAAAAAGCCCCTCAATTGAGGGGCTTAGAATGATGAGCAACGGGAAGAAAAACGGCAGGCCAGCGTCTTTTTTCAGACGCGGTAAGACAAAATGTCGTACACACTGAACCATAGATCCTCCCGGCAAATTGTCGGCGATTATACTCAGCTACGTTATAGGATCAAGCGAATAATGCACAAATTATTCATCGCAAACGATTCTCATGAATATTCATTCACCCAAGCCCGCGGAGACCGCCGCAGGCGATAAACATGCGTTGACGCAAAATATCGGTAAATAGCAGTGGTATGGCAGACGGATTTTTCGTATAACAACTAAAATGAAACAATGTTTTAATTAAGGGGTTTGAAATGATTATCGGCAATATTCATCACCTGGAAGCATGGCTGCCGGAAGAGCTGCGTCAGGCAATTGAACACATTAAAGCGCACGTGACGGACACAACCGAAAAAGGGAAACATGACATCGACGGTAACCGCCTGTTTTATCTGATCGCCGAAGATATGACCGAGCCGTTTGAGCAGCGTCGCGCCGAGTATCATGCCCGTTATCTGGATATTCAGATCCTGCTAAAAGGCCAGGAAGGGATGACCTTCAGTACGCTGCCTGCGGGCACGCCGGAAACCGACTGGCTGGCGGACAAAGATATCGCTTTCTTGCCGGAAGGGGCGGAAGAGAAGACGGTGGTGCTGAATGAAGGTGATTTTGTGGTGTTCTATCCGGGCGAAGTGCATAAGCCGCTGTGCGCGGTAGGTACGCCTGCGCTGGTGCGCAAAGCCGTGGTAAAAATGCTGGTCGAATAAGTGATTTTATGATGCCGGATGGCGACGCAATAGCGTCTTATCCGGCCTACGGGAGCACGGTTGTAGGCCGGATAAGATGCGTAGCATCGCCATCCGGCATTCTTTTCATCTACACGCTCACTTCGCTAATGTCGCCACCATCACCGCTTTAATGGTGTGCATGCGGTTTTCTGCCTGATCAAAGACAATACTGGCAGGTGACTCAAAGACCTCATCGGTTACTTCCATCCCACCGTGCAAACCGTATTCTTGCGCCATTTGTTTACCCAGCGTGGTTTGGTCATCATGAAATGCTGGCAGGCAGTGCAGGAATTTCACCTGCGGATTGCCGGTTAGTGCCATCATCGCGCTGTTGACCTGATAGTTACGCAGCAGGGCAATTCGTTCGGCCCACTTCTCTTTGGCTTCACCCATGGATACCCAGACGTCGGTATAAATGAAGTCCGCACCTTTCACGCCCGTCGCAATATCGTCGGTCAGGGTGATATTACCGCCGTTTTTCTGTGCCAGCGCTTTGCATTCGGCTACCAGGCTCTCTTCTGGCCAGCAAGCCGGTGGTGCGACCAGGCGCAGATCCAGCCCGGTTAACGCGGCGGCTTCCAGCATTGAATTGCCCATGTTGTTACGGGCATCGCCGGTGTACACCAGCGTCATCTCATTAAACGCTTTGCCCGGCAGGTGTTCCTGCATGGTTAGCAGATCGGCCAGTAATTGGGTGGGGTGGAATTCGTTGGTCAATCCGTTCCATACCGGAACCCCGGCATATTCGGCCAGCGTCTCCACCACCTCCTGGCCGTGGCCGCGATACTGGATACCGTCATACATGCGGCCCAGTACGCGGGCGGTGTCTTTTATCGACTCTTTATGGCCAATCTGGCTGCCGCTTGGCCCGAGATAGGTCACGCGCGCGCCCTGATCGTAAGCGGCAACTTCGAAAGAGCAACGAGTACGGGTCGAGTCTTTTTCGAAGATGAGCGCAATATTTTTACCGGTCAGCATAGCGACCTCTGTGCCGTTTTTCTTGTCCGCCTTGAGCCGGGCGGCGAGCTGCAGCAGTGACGTGAGTTCAGCAGAGGTAAAATCGAGCAGTTTCAAGAAGTGCTTCTGATAAAATGCAGACATGGTTCCCTCACATGGCTTAGGCCATTTATTGAATTAAAATTCAATTTATATGTATGTTTATTCATTTGCAACCTTGTTTAACAAATCTTTCCTGGAAAGGTGGAGGCAATGTCAGCGGTATGTGACAATAAGAGTATCGGCAGGACATTATGAGGATATGAGCCATGGCAAACCCGGAACACCTGGAAGAACAGCGTGAAGAAACACGCTTGATTATTGAAGAGTTACTTGAAGATGGTAGCGATCCTGACGCGCTGTATACCATTGAGCATCACCTTTCCGCGGATGACTTTGAAACCCTGGAAAAAGCAGCGGTAGAAGCCTTCAAGCTGGGTTACGAAGTCACCGAGCCGGAAGAGCTGGAAGTGGAAGAAGGCGACACGGTCATTTGCTGTGACATCCTCAGTGAATGTGCGCTGAACGCCGAGCTGATTGACACTCAGGTTGAACAACTGATGAACCTGGCTGAAAAATTTGACGTGGAATACGACGGATGGGGCACTTATTTTGAAGACCCTAACGGCGAAGAAGGTGAAGGTGAAGACGGCGACGATGACGATCTCGTCGACGAAGATGATGACGGCGTGCGTCACTAAGTCATCTGCTGACCTACGGCGGCGCATGCTGCCGTAGGGCAAGGACAACGTATGGATTACCCGCAAATACTCTCCCCGATTCTGGATTTCCTGCACTGCAAAACGCCCGAGGCCTGGCTTGATAAAGCGCGCGACCCGGAAAATCTTCCCCTGCTGCTGACTGACCATCTGGTCTGCGAGCTGAAAGCGGCGCAAACCGCGATGCTGCTGGTGCGTAAATATGTTGCGGATAAGCAGGGATCGCAGGCGATGCTGGAGTGGCTGAAACCCTATGAAGCCTTTGCCTTCCGAGAAGGGGAAGAGCCGGATTTCACCTTGCTGAACAAGCAGATCAGCAAAAGCATCATGCCCCAGACTGACGACCCGTGGGGGCGACAGCTTATCGACAGCATGGTGCTGCTGATCAAAGAAGAGCTACACCACTTCTGGCAAGTGCGTGAAGCGATGCTAAGCCGCCAAATTCCGTATATCAAAATGACCGCCAGTCGTTACGCCAAGGGCATGCTTAAAGAAGTCCGTACCCATGAGCCGTTAACGCTGATTGATAAGCTGATCTGCGGCGCCTACATTGAGGCGCGATCCTGCGAGCGTTTTGCCGCGCTGGCACCGTATCTGGATGATGAATTACAGGCGTTTTATCTGTCGCTGCTGCGCTCAGAGGCGCGCCATTATCAGGATTATCTGGCGTTGGCACAGCAGGCGGCCGACCATGACATCAGTGACCGGGTACGGTTTTTTGGTGAGGTGGAAGCATCCCTGATCTTATCGCCGGACGATGAGTTTCGTTTTCATAGCGGCGTGCCAGCCTAGCTCCACTCTCTGGTACGGTGTCTCTCTTCCTCCTTCCCGGTAGCTAAAATCTGGTGGCTAGAAATCGATCGCGCCTGCCGCAATAATCAAACCACTTGAAGGGGGAATATATCCCCGCCATATGCATTGATATGAAAAAGGATGGTGAATGAACTGGGCACACGTATTGTTGGCAGGCTATATCGGGGCGGTGATTGCGACCGTGGTGGGCGTCTGTCGTAAAAAGGGCTGGGTAGGTAAGGTCTCCGGTGCGGTGATTTTTGTCGTGGCGATTATCGGCTGGAATCTGTTTGATACGCACTATCTTATCCCGCGCGAAAGTCCGGACTATGGGCTGACTGAAACGCAGAAGTTCGAGAAAGCAATGCTGGCAATGCCCGTCTATGAGGTCATTAAGGAGCAGGAACCCGCGCTATGGCAGACGATTCTCAACCAGGCGGTGGAGATGAAAACGGCGGGGAAAAGCGAGCAGCAGATTATTGACACCATACAGCCGCAGATCCTGACGTTCCAGATGGCGCGCTTACAGCAGGCACCCGATGCCAACGTGATTGCCTATATGCAGGTGAACCTCGCGCAAATTGACGCGATAGCGAAAGTAGGCGGTGACGAATGCTTTCGCTTCCTGTTCCCGGCGGTAAAAGGCGGTATCAACCCGGTACAGCTTATTCCACGTGAAATTATGAGTCGCCGTATGGCGAATGACATGACGATGCTGCAGGCGGCTTACGGCCCGGGAAAACATACAGTTACGGCGGAAGAAAAAGAGCTGGCGCTTCAGGATCTGCAAGCCATTAGTCCGGGACTGGTGCAGCGCTATGGGCCGGATATTCAAATCATGGCCGACCCGAATAAAGGCGTGGGTAAAGAGCAACTGGCTTGCGATATGGTTCAGGATCTGTGGACGCAGGTTCTCAAATTGCCGACCGCTCGCGCCGCCGGCGTGATTCGTCTGATGCTCTCAGCCGAAATGCAATAACGCAGTATTGCCCCTTTGCCTAACGTCAGAGGGGTTTTAGCATCCGCACTTCGCAATCTACATGCCCCGTGCAGCCCAGCGGCTCGGCAATATGCGCAAAGCCCAGACGTTCGTAGAGGTGAATCGCCTCGGTCAGAAATTCGGTGGTTTCCAGATAGCACTGTTTAAATCCCTGCTCACGGGCGTGATCGAGAGCCATCAACGCCAGCTTTTTCGCCAGTCCCTGACCACGCACGCTCGGCAGAAAGTACATCTTCTGTAATTCGCAAATATCCGGCTCGCTACAGCCTAATGGCGCAACGCCACCGCCACCGACGACCTGCCCATTTTGTTCAACCACCCAATAGGCCGCACCCGGCTGGCTGTATACCTGGAATAACTCATCGAGATTAGGGTCAGCCACCGTGTAACCTTTATCAGCGGTCAAACCGTATTCGGCGGAGACCTGGCGGATCACGTGGGCAATGGCGGTGTTATCGTCGGCAGCAATGCGACGCAGCGTCGCCGAGACAGGTGTAATGACACTCATAGCGAACTCATGACGTAAAAGTGGGACATATGCAGTTAATACCACTGCGGAGAGGGAAAGCGCAAGCGAGGATAATTCAATAAAAAGCCTCTGGGCGAGTGCGTCAGAGGCTTTTATCGTCTGCGGTGTCGGATGCGCTACGCTTATCCGACCTACGATGACGGTGTCTGTTTGCCGGATAAGCGTAGCGCCATCCGGCAAACAGCTTTACAGCGCGGCAATAACCGCCTGCTGTTCAATCAGCTTCGCTTTCGCTTCAGCGTAACCTTCCAGCTTCTCACGCTCTTTAGCGATAACCGCTTCCGGCGCGCGTGCGACAAAGCCTTCGTTGGACAGTTTGGCTTCAATGCGGCCAATCTCACCGTCGATTTTGGTCACTTCTTTCGCCAGACGTGCCAGCTCATCTTCTTTATTGATCAGGCCAGCCATAGGGATCAGCAGCTCGGCGCCGTCGATAATTTTAGTCACGGAAACCGGACCTTTATCATCAGCAGGCAGCACGGTGATGCTTTCCAGACGTGCCAGGTTCAGCAAGAAGCTACGGTTGTCGTTCACACGACGCATCGCGTCGGTGCTGCAACCACGCAGCAGCAGCTCCAGCGGTTTGCCCGGCGCGATGTTCATTTCCGCACGGATGTTACGGATGGCCACGATCGCCTGCTTCAGCCACTCGGTATCGGCCAACGCGGCTTCATCTACCTGCGCCGCATCGTATTCCGGGAACGGCTGCAACATGATGGTATCGGCAGTGTTACCGCAAATAACCTTCACACGCTGCCAGATGGTTTCGGTGATGAATGGGATGATTGGGTGCGCCAGGCGCAGCAAACCTTCCAGCACGGTGACCAGCGTATGGCGGGTGCCGCGCAGCTCAGACTCAGAACCACCGGTCATGACCGGCTTGGTCAGCTCCAGGTACCAGTCGCAGAACTGGTTCCAGGTGAACTCGTACAGAATGCCCGCGGCGATATCGAAGCGGAAGTTATCCAGTGCCTCGCGGTACGCTTTGATGGTCTGGTTGAATTCCGCCAGAATCCAACGGTCCGCCAGCGACAGGGTCATTTCGCCGCCGTTGAAGCCGCAATCCTGATCTTCAGTGTTCATCAGCACAAAGCGGCTGGCGTTCCACAGCTTGTTACAGAAGTTACGGTAACCTTCCAGACGCTTCATATCCCAGTTGATATCGCGACCGGTTGAGGCCAGTGCCGCCAGGGTGAAACGCAGGGCGTCGGTACCGTGCGGCTCGATGCCGTCCGGGAACTGCTTCTCGGTACGTTTAGCAATTTTCTCAGCCAGCTGCGGCTGCATCATGTTGCCGGTACGTTTCTCCAGCAGGTCCGGCAGGGAAATACCATCAACCATATCCAGCGGGTCGATAACGTTACCCTTGGACTTGGACATCTTCTGGCCTTCGTCGTCACGAATCAGACCGGTCATGTAGACCGTCTTAAACGGAACCTGCGGCTTGCCGTTTTCATCTTTGATGAAGTGCATGGTCATCATGATCATGCGGGCAATCCAGAAGAAGATGATATCGAAGCCAGAAACCATCACGCTGGTTGGGTGGAACTGACGCAGCGCGTCGGTGTTTTCCGGCCAACCCAGCGTAGAGAAGGTCCACAGCGCGGAGGAGAACCAGGTGTCGAGAACGTCTTCGTCCTGACGCAGCGCAACGTCGGCGCCGAGGTTGTTTTCCTGACGCACTTCGTCTTCGGTACGGCCGACATAAACGTTGCCGTCGTTGTCATACCAGGCCGGGATGCGGTGACCCCACCACAGCTGACGGGAGATACACCAGTCCTGGATATCACGCATCCAGGAGAAATACATGTTTTCGTACTGCTTCGGCACGAACTGAATGTCGCCGTTCTCAACCGCTTCTACCGCCGGTTTTGCCAGCACGTCGGCACGGACGTACCACTGGTCGGTTAGCATCGGTTCGATAACCACGCCGCCACGGTCGCCGTAAGGCACGGTCAGGTCGTGCGGTTTAATCTCTTCCAGCAGGCCCAGCGCGTCGATAGCAGCAACCACCGCTTTACGTGCGGCAAAGCGCTCCAGCTTCTGGAACTCAGCCGGGATCTCGTTGGAATAGACGTCAGATTCTTCGCCTTTGGTGTCGTACACTTCCGCGGTTTCGCGGATGTCGCCGTCAAAGGTCAGGATGTTGATCATCGGCAGGCCGTGACGTTTACCGACTTCATAGTCGTTAAAGTCGTGCGCCGGGGTGATCTTCACGCAGCCGGTGCCTTTTTCCATATCGGCGTGTTCATCACCAACAATCGGAATACGGCGGTTAACCAGCGGCAGGATAACGAATTTGCCGATCAGATCTTTATAACGCGGATCTTCCGGGTTGACGGCCACACCGGTATCGCCCAGCACGGTTTCCGGACGCGTGGTGGCGACCACCAGATAATCTTTCCCGTCTGCGGTTTTTGCGCCGTCAGCCAGCGGATAGCGGATGTGCCACATTGAGCCTTTTGACTCGCGGTTTTCTACTTCCAGATCGGAGATGGCGGTGCGCAGTTTCGGGTCCCAGTTTACCAGGCGCTTGCCACGGTAAATCAGGTCTTCTTTGTACAGGCGAACAAAGACTTCTTTCACGGCATTGGAAAGACCTTCGTCCATGGTGAAGCGCTCGCGCTCCCAGTCCACGGAGTTGCCCAGACGGCGCATCTGACGGGTGATGGTGCCGCCGGATTCCGCTTTCCACTGCCAGATTTTATCGATAAACGCATCGCGACCGTAGTCGTGACGGGTTTTACCTTCTTCAGCGGCAATCTTACGCTCAACCACCATTTGGGTGGCGATACCCGCGTGGTCGGTACCGGCCTGCCACAGGGTGTTTTTACCCTGCATGCGCTGGTAGCGAATCATGGTGTCCATGATGGTTTGCTGGAAAGCATGACCCATATGCAAACTGCCGGTGACGTTCGGCGGCGGGATCATGATGCAGAAGGACTCTTTGCTTTCATCGCCGTTAGGTTTGAAATAGCCCTGCTTTTCCCAGTGCTCGTAAAGCGGCTGTTCGATATCTTGTGGGTTGTATGTCTTTTCCATTATTTCCAGGTTGCCGTATTCAGGTTAAAACCAGCCACGCGGTAAGCTTTGTAGCGCTCGCGTGCCGATTGTTTCAAAGAATCTTCATAAGGGACGAAGTCTACCACTTCTGTGAAAGCGGTGGCAAAATCTACAAAGCCGACGCGCAAACTGATCAGCAGATCGCGTGGGCTGCTGTTGCGTTTTTCTGGCCAGGCAATTTCGACCGGAGCACCGCCACGCGGACCTTCCCCCGCCAGATTATGCGGCACGAAGCTTTCTGCCGGTCTTGCCCACAGCGCTTCATCCAGCCGAATAGCCTGTTTTTCGTCTTCACAGGCGATCAGTACGCGCTTGCCCGCGCGCCAACGTTCTGCGGCAATTTCACACACCAGTTGTTCAACGGCGCTTAAGCCATCTTGTTGTGTGTCGTTATCCAGAAGATAGAACGTTGCGTTTCTCATAATATGGGGCTTCTTGTTGTGGATTTAAATGCAAAGCCGGATGGCGCTACGCTTATCCGGCCTACGGTTAAATACTCACTGTAGGCCGGATAAGACGCGTATGCGGCGCCATCCGGCAATCAAGCAAACTTACTCTTCGCCGTTAAACCCGGCGCGATTGAGCAGGAACTGCGACAGCAGCGCCACCGGACGACCGGTTGCACCTTTGGCTTTTCCTGAACGCCAGGCGGTTCCCGCGATGTCGAGGTGTGCCCAGTTGTACTTACGGGTAAAGCGCGACAGGAAGCAGCCAGCGGTAATCGCGCCACCAGGGCGTCCGCCGATGTTCGCCATATCTGCGAAGTTGGACTCCAGCTGTTCCTGGAACTCATCACCCAGCGGTAAACGCCATGCGCGATCGCCCGCCTGTTCGGACGCGCCAATCAGCTCGTGCGCCAGCGGGTTGTGGTTCGACATCAGGCCAGTGATGTGATGACCCAGCGCAATCACGCAGGCGCCGGTCAGGGTGGCGACGTCGATGACCGCTTCAGGTTCGAAACGCTCGACATAGGTTAACACGTCGCACAGCACCAGGCGGCCTTCGGCATCGGTGTTCAGTACTTCAACAGTCTGACCGGACATGGTGGTTAACACATCACCCGGACGATACGCGCGCCCGCCTGGCATGTTTTCACAGCCCGCCAGCACGCCGACAACGTTGATGGGTAACTGAAGTTCCGCCACCATGCGCATCACGCCGTACACTGCCGCCGCGCCGCACATGTCGTATTTCATTTCATCCATGCCTTCGGCAGGCTTGATGGAAATACCGCCGGAGTCAAAGGTTAGCCCTTTACCGACCAGCACAATCGGGCGCACGTCTTCTGACGGGTTGCCTTTGTACTCGATAACCGACATCAAGGACTCGTTCTGCGAACCCTGGCCGACGGCAAGATAAGAGTGCATACCCAGCTCTTTCATCTGCTGCTCGCCAATGACGCGCGTGACGACATTTTTGCTGTAGCTGTCGGCCAGTTGACGCGCCTGAGAAGCCAGGTACGCTGCGTTACAGATGTTCGGCGGCATATTGCCGAGATCTTTCGCGGCTTTAATACCGGCGGCAATCGCCAGGCCGTGCTGAATGGCGCGCTCGCCGCTGGTCAGTTCACGGCGGGTAGGGACGTTGAACACCATTTTACGCAGCGGGCGACGTGGCTCGCTTTTGTTGGTCTTCAACTGATCAAAACTGTAGAGGGTCTCTTGTGCTGTCTCGACAGCCTGACGCACTTTCCAGTAGTTGTTACGGCCTTTAACGTGCAGTTCGGTCAGGAAGCAGACGGCTTCCATGGAGCCGGTATCATTCAGAGTATTGATGGTTTTCTGAATAACCTGCTTGTACTGGCGCTCATCAAGCTCACGCTCTTTGCCACAACCAATGAGAAGAATGCGCTCAGACAGAACGTTAGGAACGTGGTGTAGCAACAGGGTCTGACCCGGTTTGCCTTCCAGTTCGCCACGACGCAGCAGGGCGCTGATGTACCCGTCGCTGATCTTATCGAGCTGCTCTGCAATCGGAGAAAGGCGGCGTGGTTCAAAGACGCCCACGACGATGCAGGCACTCCGCTGTTTCTCTGGGCTACCGCTTTTTACACTGAACTCCATGCACTACGCTCCTGAATCTTAAAGACAACGGCGGTGGCTACGGATAGAATTGCAAGCTTTCGTAACTCATACCCGCTGTTGCGGTGACTTCGTGTTAATCTTAACGTTATTACGGCATTGGCACGTCAGAACAATTTCTGAGAGGTGGATCCGTTGAGTATAATGATCTTAGCGACGATTTCGACGACTCAAGAGAATAAATGACGTTTAAGCCATGAAACAAGCTATTTTCCTGCAAAAGACGGGTTTTTACGGGCGTATTTAAAGTGATAATCATAAGATATCTGGTACGGGAAACGCTCAAAAGCCAACTTGCGATCCTATTCATCCTGCTGTTGATCTTCTTTTGTCAAAAGCTGGTCAGGATCCTCGGTGCGGCGGTTGACGGTGACATCCCGGCAAATCTGGTGCTCTCGCTGCTGGGGCTGGGCGTGCCAGAAATGGCGCAACTTATCTTGCCATTAAGCCTGTTCCTCGGGCTGCTCATGACGCTGGGCAAACTGTATACCGAAAGTGAAATTACGGTGATGCACGCCTGCGGGCTGAGTAAGGCCGTACTGGTGAAAGCGGCGATGGTGCTGGCGCTGTTTACCAGTATCTTTGCGGCGATCAACGTGATGTGGGCGGGGCCCTGGTCTTCAAAGCATCAGGACGAAGTGCTGGCGGAAGCGAAAGCGAACCCCGGCATGGCGGCACTCGCGCAGGGACAGTTCCAGCAGGCCACTAACGGCAGCTCGGTGCTGTTTATCGAAAGCGTCGATGGCAGTAATTTCAAAGATGTGTTCCTCGCGCAGATCCGCCCAAAAGGTAACGCCCGTCCTTCCGTGGTCGTGGCCGATTCCGGACATCTGACGCAACTGCGCGATGGCTCCCAGGTGGTGTCGCTGAACGAAGGTACGCGCTTTGAAGGGACCGCGCTGCTGCGTGACTTCCGCATTACCGACTTCAAGGACTATCAGGCAATTATTGGCCATCAGGCCGTGGCGCTGGATCCGAACGACACCGACCAGATGGACATGCACACGCTGTGGACGACCGACACCGATCGCGCCCGTGCGGAGCTGCACTGGCGTATCACGTTAGTATTCACGGTGGCGATGATGGCGCTGATGGTGGTACCGCTGAGTGTGGTGAACCCACGTCAGGGACGCGTACTGTCGATGCTGCCCGCCATGCTGCTGTATCTGATGTTCTTCCTGATCCAGACCTCACTGAAGTCGAACGGCGGCAAAGGGAAACTGGATCCAGTGTTCTGGATGTGGACGGTTAACCTGAGTTATCTGGCTCTGGCGATTGCGCTTAACCTGTGGGATACGGTGCCTGTGCGCCGCTTGCGTGCCCGTTTTCTGCGTAAAGGAGCGGTATAATGCAGCCCTTTGGTGTACTTGACCGCTATATCGGTAAAACCATTTTCACCACCATCATGATGACGTTGTTCATGCTGGTGTCGCTCTCCGGCATCATCAAGTTTGTTGACCAGTTGAAAAAGGCCGGGCAGGGGAGCTACGACGCGATGGGGGCCGGGCTGTATACGCTGCTCAGTGCCCCTAAAGACATTCAGATCTTCTTCCCGATGGCGGCGCTGCTCGGCGCGTTGCTGGGATTGGGCATGCTGGCCCAGCGCAGTGAACTGGTGGTGATGCAGGCGTCCGGTTTTACCCGCATGCAGGTTGCGCTGTCGGTGATGAAAACCGCTATTCCGCTGGTGCTGTTGACGATGGCCATCGGGGAATGGGTTGCGCCGCAGGGTGAACAGATGGCGCGTAACTACCGCGCACAGCAGATGTACGGTGGCTCGCTGCTGTCTACCCAGCAAGGGCTGTGGGCGAAAGACGGCGACAGCTTTGTCTACATTGAGCGGGTGAAGGGCGACGAAGAGTTAGGGGGTATCAGTATTTATACCTTTAACGACCAGCGTCGTTTGCAGTCCGTGCGCTATGCGGCGTCTGCCAAATTTGATAAAGACAATAAGGTCTGGCGTCTGTCGCAGGTGGATGAGTCCAACCTGCAGGATCCGAAGCAGGTTACCGGTTCACAAACCGTGAGCGGCACCTGGAAAACCAACCTCACGCCAGACAAACTCGGTGTCGTGGCGCTGGATCCGGATGCGCTGTCGATCAGCGGTCTGCATAATTACGTGAAGTACCTGAAGTCCAGCGGCCAGGACGCCGGACGCTACCAGCTCAACATGTGGAGCAAAGTCTTCCAGCCGCTGTCCGTGGCGGTGATGATGCTGATGGCGCTGTCGTTCATCTTTGGCCCGCTGCGTAGTGTGCCGATGGGCGTGCGTGTAGTGACGGGGATTAGCTTCGGTTTCGTGTTCTACGTGCTGGACCAGATCTTTGGTCCGCTGACGCTGGTATACGGTATTCCACCGATTATCGGGGCGCTGCTGCCAAGTGCCAGCTTCTTCCTGATAAGCCTGTGGCTGATGCTGCGTAAATCGTAATTACAGCCCGCCATCCGGCAACGTCACACGCAGTGCCGGATGGCGCTGCGCTTATCCGGCCTACTCAGGACCCGGAGGCCAGATAAGGCGTTAATGCCTTATCTGGCAAAGTAACACAGGCACTAGCGTTTTCTTCCGCCCATCAAACTTCCCAACATGCCACGAATAATCTGATTGGTGACCTGACGCGCCGCGCTTTTTGCCACGCTCTGCACCACACCATCACGCTTGCCGCCGCGCGGCCCGGTGCTGCCAAACAAGATATCCTTCAGCCCGCCGAGAATACCGTCGTCCACTGCGACCGCTTTGTCGTTGGCGGGAGGTGTATTTTGCTGCTCAGTACTGGCCTGCACGCCTTGCTGTAAGCGCTCATAGGCCGACTCACGGTCAACCTCTTCTTCATATTTGCCGTACAGCGCGGAGTGATTAATCAGCCCGTTGCGCTCATCGTCGGTTACCGGTCCCATGCGCGAGCACGGCGCAATCACCATCGCCCGCTCCACTACCGACGGACTGCCTTTGGCATCGAGGAACGAGATTAGCGCCTCGCCGGTCCCCAGTTCCTGAATGGCTTTTTCGGTATCAAATGCCGGATTGGCGCGCATGGTTTGTGCCGCGGTTTTCACCGCCTTCTGGTCTTTGGGCGTGAACGCGCGCAGGGCGTGCTGCACGCGGTTACCCAACTGACCGAGCACGTTGTCCGGAATATCCGACGGGTTTTGCGACACGAACCACACGCCGACGCCTTTCGAACGGATAAGGCGGATCACCTGTTCGATTTTATCCAGCAATACCTGCGGGGCATCGTTGAACAACAGATGGGCTTCGTCGAAGAAGAACACCAGCTTGGGTTTTTCCAGATCGCCCGCTTCCGGTAACTGCTCGTACAGTTCGGAGAGCATCCACAGCAGGCTGGCGGCGTACAGTTTGGGCATCTGGTACAGTTTTTCTGCGCTAAGGATGTTGATTATCCCCTTGCCGCTGGCGTCGGTGCGCATCCAGTCTTTGATATCCAGCATCGGCTCGCCAAAGAAGTGCGCCGCGCCCTGTTGCTCAAGCGACAGCAGCCCGCGCTGGATAGCTCCAACAGAGGCGCTGCTGATGTTGCCGTACTGATTCTGGAAGGATTTGGCGTTATCACCGATGTACTGGGTAATGGCCCGCAGGTCTTTGAAATCGAGCAGCAACAGCCCCTGGTCATCCGCAATGCGGAAGATAATATCCAGCACGCCGGACTGCACATCGTTCAGGTTCAGCAAGCGGGCCAGCAGCAGCGGGCCGAGGTCCGATACCGTGGCGCGCACCGGGTGACCTTTCTCACCGAAGATATCCCACACCGTGACCGGATTATCATGCGGCTGCCAGTCGGTAATACCGATGTTGTTCAGACGGGTCAGCAGCTTTTCAGACGCCAGTCCAGCCTGCGCCACGCCGGTTAAGTCGCCTTTAACATCGGCCATAAACACCGGCACGCCGATCTCCGACAGCGATTCGGCCAGCTTCTGCAAGGTGACGGTTTTACCGGTCCCGGTCGCGCCGGTAATCAGCCCGTGGCGGTTGGCCATGCCAGGCAGTAAAAACAGTTCGGTGTCCGGCGTGCGGGCAATTAACAGGGGTGCGCTCATTGAGATTTCCTCCATTTATCCTGCCTGGAGTATAGGCAATGTCGATGAAAGAGAATATGCGCAGGGGAGAGAAAATGACTTAAAGCGTATTGCCGTGATAAATCTGATATCCCAAATCTACGGTGTTGTGGTTATGGTCGTTGTTCTTGATTTTACTGAGCAACATCTGCGCCGCCATGCGACCAATGTCGAAACGTGGGGTGATCACGCTCGCGAGGCTTGGGATCATCTGCCTGCCCATTTCCAGCCCGTGGAATCCGGCAATCGAGATCTGCTCCGGCACAGCCAGATCGCGCTCGCGGCACAGCAGCAGCGCGCCCATCGCAATATCGTCGTTGGTACAGAACACGCCGTCTACATCCGGGTGCGCAGCCAGCGCGTCACGCATCATCTGGGTACCGAGATGGATGGAGGAGATGGCGCGCGGATTCACGCGCAGCGGTTCCAGACCCCGGCGGGTCATGGCATCGCAATAGCCGCGATAGCGCTGCTCGTCACGGACGTCGTCTTTCGAACCCAGATACAGGATTTTGTGGCGCGGGCGTTTATCCAGCATGGTGCTGACCATATCAAACGCCGCCTGGCGGTTATCGAATCCCACCTCCATATCCAGACGATCGCCCTGGATATCCATCAGCTCAACCACCGGAATAGTCGCTGAACGCAGAAACTTCACGGTACGTAAAGTGTGATATTTCTCGGAAAGAATAATGCCGTCGATGTTGTACGACAGCAGGTTGATAACCGATTCTTCCTCGGACTCCCGATCGTAATTGTAGTTGGCGATCAGCGTTTGATAGTTATGGTCCGAGGTCACGGATTCAATCCCCGCCAGAATGTCGGCAAACAGCTGGTTTTGAAACGAGGGGATCAGCACGCCGAGCGTATAGCTTTGCGCGTTCAACAGCATTGCCGGCGCGCGGTTGGGGATGTAGTTAATCTCCTCCATAATCTGCGCGATGCGCTCGCCGGTTTCCTTTGCGACTTTTTTCGGCGAGCGGATGTAGCGACTCACCGTCATTTTGGTCACACCCGCCAGGGTGGCGATATCTTGCAAAGAAATTCTGTGGTTCCTCATCTTCTCTCCTGAGCCGGGGAGCGCTGGCTTGTGCTCCCCGGTAATGCCGAACTAATGCAGAATGGCGTTAAGCGCCAGAACCCCAAGGAGTCCCATAATGGAAATCAACGTTTCCATGACTGTCCAGGTGCGCAACGTTTCACCGACGCTGAGATTAAAATAGCCTTTAAACAGCCAGAATCCCGGATCGTTAACGTGGGAAGCAATCACGCTGCCCGCACCGGTTGCCAGCACCATCAGCGCCGGATCGGCATGGGTGACGTTAATAATCGGCAGCACCACGCCCGCGGTAGTAATCGCCGCCACGGTGGCTGAACCGAGTGCGATGCGCAGCAACGCCGCGACCGTCCAGCACATCAACAGCGGAGAGAGTGAGGTACCGGTCATCAGGTGCGAAATATACTGGCCCACGCCGCTGTCGACCAACACCTGCTTAAACGCCCCACCGCCGGCGATGATAAACACAATCATGGCGATGGCACCGATAGAGTCGCCAATGATATCCATTATTTGCTCGATCGTACGTCCGTTACGACGGCCAAGGGTGAAAATGGCGAGGACGATGGCAATAAACAAGGCGACCGCCGGGTTACCGATAAACTCAAAGAACACCCGCACGCTGTTGGTCTTCGGTAGCGTAATTTCGCACACTGCGGCGACCGCCATCAGTATGACCGGGATAACCGCGGCAAAGATACTGTTCCAGAACGACGGCATCTCTTCTTCGGTAAACAGATGTGGGTTAAATAAGCCTTCCGGCGGCGCTTTCTCAAAGCGGGTCAGCAGCTTGGAGAACAGCGGCCCGGCGACAATCACCGTCGGGATAGTAATAATAAATCCGTACAGCAGCGTGGTGCCAAGGTTGGCCTCGAAGATCGTGGCAATCGCCGTTGGTCCCGGATGAGGCGGCAGAAAACAGTGGGTCACGGACAGCGCCGCCACCATCGGCACGCCGACGTACAGCAGCGGCAGTCCGGATGAGGCCACCACCGTAAACACCAGCGGCAGCAGCAGAACAAAACCGACTTCGAAGAACATCGCCAGACCGACGACCAGCCCGGTAATGACCAGCGCCCACTGCACGCGTTTTTTACCGAACGTGCCAATCAGCGTAGTGGCGATACGCTGGGCTGCGCCGGTATCGGAGATTAGCTTTCCGAGCATGGCGCCGAACCCGAGGATCATCGCCAGCCCGCCAAGCGTACCGCCGATCCCATTTTGTATTGAGTGCAGAACGGCCTGGGCATCCATCCCTTCGGCAAAACCGACGACCGCCGCTACCAGGACCAGAGCAATAAAGCCGTTAACTTTAAAGCCAATCATCAGGACCAGGAGCAGCGCGACGCCTGCCGCAATAATAATTAATGGCATAATCTTTTCTCTTATAAATTATGTAGAGTGGTGTGCCAAAAATGCAGCGCCAGGGCGCTGCGTGATGTTGCGTTGTGTTGTATCAGACGGCGACCAGCATGCCGCCATCGACAAACAGCAGGTGTCCGTTAACAAAATCGGATGCTTTGGACGAGAGGAAAACCGCCGCACCAATTAGCTCCTGCGGATCGCCCCAACGTGCGGCAGGCGTCCGTTTGCACAGCCAGGCGGTGAAGGCTTCGTCTTCGACCAGCGCTTTGGTCATCTCGGTTTTGAAGTAGCCCGGCGCGATGCCGTTCACCTGGATATTGTGGCGCGCCAGCTCAACGCACATCCCACGGGTGAGCATTTTTACCGCCCCTTTTGAGGCGGCATATGGCGTGATGGTGTCGCGGCCCAGTTCGCTCTGCATGGAGCAGATGTTGATGACTTTCCCGGCCTGGCGTTCCACCATGCGACGAGTGACCGCCTGCGACACCAGGAATACTGCCGTCTGGTTCACCGCAATCACGTCGTTCCAGTCCTGTTCCGGGAACTCGGTGAACGGATGACGGCGCTGAATACCGGCGTTATTCACCAACACATCAATCGGGCCAATATCTTTTTCGATATGGTCAATGGCGGCGTCGATATCCTGTTTATGCGTAACATTGAAAGGCGCGGCAACGGCGCGGATCCCTTCCTGCTGCAGTTTTGCCACGGCGGCTTCTGCGCGTTCCGGCGTAATGTCATTGACGATGATCTGCGCGCCATATTTGCCCAGCCCGGTCGCCAGTAAATAACCAATTCCCTGCGCCGAACCGGTGATCAGAATATTTTTGCCATCCAGTGAAAAAAGATCGTTCATCATGCTATTCCTTATTTTATGTCTTCAAAAACGAGCTGGACTTTCGCCGCCTGGGTTTTATCCCCGGCGAAGATCAGCGCCTGTTCAAGGTCGGTAAACGGATATTCGGCGCTGAGTAACGGCAGCGGATCGATAACGTTATTTGCCAGCCACGACACCGCGGTATTGAATTCGGTGGTAAAGCGGAACGAGCCTTTAAGCGCGATCTCTTTGCCGATCAGCATCATCATCGGGAACTCTGGTACCGCGCCGCCCATGCCGACCTGCACCATCACGCCTTTCGCGCGGGTGACTTCCAGACAGGTGGTGATTGAGGAAGGATGGCCGGAGACTTCGAAGCTGACGTCAAAATAGCCTTTCTCTTTTTTCCACGCGTCGAGCGAGTCTTGTTGCGGATTAATCAGCGTGTCTGCGCCCATCTGTTGCGCCAGCGAAAGCGAACGCGGGCTGACGTCTGCACAGACGATTTCTGCTGCGCCGAGCGTTTTCACTGCGCTGACGATCAGACAGCCAATTGGCCCAACGCCGGAGATAAACACGCGTTTACCCTGCAGGTCGCCCGCTTCATGCGCGGCATGGATTGCTACCGCCAGCGGTTCGGCAAAGGCCATGACTTTTTCATCGGCCTGCTGCGGGTAGGGGATGCACTGTGCGGTATCGACGGTTTTAAACCGGGTAAAGCCGCCGTCAACATGGGGAAAATACATGGCGCTGCCAAAAAATCGCATTTCCGTACACTGATTTTCTTCATGCTGCAGACAGTATTTGCAGTGGCCGCAGGGCTTCGACGGGTTAATCGCCACCGACTGACCTTCATGTAATTCAGGTGAATCACTCTGGACCACTTTACCAATAACTTCATGGCCTAAAATCATCGGGGCTTTAACGGTAAAATTACCGACTTTGCCTTCCTGATAATAATGTAAATCGGAACCACAAATTCCCCCGCGGGTAATTTGCACTAACGTTCCTTTATTATTCCATTCAATATTTTGGTCGGTAATGGCAACAGCTTTCTTACCCGCGACAACGCAGGATTGGGTTTTGACTTGCATAAATTCCTCACTGGTCAGGTAGTAACCTCGGCAGCATTTAAACGGTTTTAATTGTTATTATTTGTGATGAAGATCACGCTGGAAAATTGTTACACTACAATGTTACGCATAACGTGATGCGCCTTGTAAATCTGCTCCGTGGTACTGAAAAAGCGTGAATTTCCCCATCAGCAAGGCGTAATATCGCGCCATGGAATATGAATCTGGAGTTTTTTAGATGGCTGGGGAAAGTTATATTTTGATGGGCGTTTCTGGTAGCGGTAAATCACTCATTGGCAGCAAAGTTGCCGCCGTATTATCCGCTAAATTCATAGATGGTGACGATCTCCATCCCGCCAAAAATATTGATAAAATGTCGGAAGGTATTCCATTAACTGATGAAGACCGGCTGCCGTGGTTAGAACGGTTAAATGACGCGTCATACAGCCTGTATAAAAAGAATGAAACCGGATTTATTGTCTGCTCGTCATTAAAAAAACAGTATCGCGATATATTGCGCCAGGGCAGCCCGAATGTGCATTTTTTGTGGCTGGATGGCGATTACGAGACTATTTTGGTGCGCATGCAGCGTCGGGCAGGGCATTTTATGCCGGTGGGATTACTAAAAAGTCAGTTCGACGCGCTGGAGTGCCCGCAGGAAGATGAACGCGATATTGCCCGCATCGACGTGAACCATGACATCGAGCATGTGACGGAACAGTGCCGCCAGGCGGTGCTCGCATTTCGTCATGGGCAATAAGCTCAGCCCCTTACGGGACTGAGCCACCGCATCAGAAATCGGCTTTTAGCACCACGCGGTAACGGGCTTTGCCGTCGCGCACGTGCTGGATAGCTTCATTGATTTTTGACATCGGGTACTGCTCGGTGACTGGCGACACCTTGCTGCGCCCGGCAAACTTCATCAGCTTGCGCAGTTCGAACGGTGTGCCGGTTGCCGAACCGGAGACGCTGCGATCGCCGGCAATTAAGGTAAACGCCGGCACCGGCAGCGGCTTCAGCACCGCGCCGACGGTGTGGAAATTACCGCCGTAGGCCAGCGCTTCAAAATAGGGCTGCCAGTCGAGATCGACGTTAACCGTATTAATGATGAGATCGAACTGGCCCGCCAGCGCTTTTAGCGCCTCCGGATCGCGGCTGTTAACCACTTTATCGGCCCCCATCGCCAGCACTTCCTGTTCTTTCGCTGGGTTGGAGCTGAACGCGGTGACTTCGCACCCCATCGCGTGTAACAGCTTAATGGCGATATGCCCCAGACCGCCGATACCAATCACCCCGACGCGGCTGGTGGCGGTGATGTGGTGCATCAGCAGCGGTTTGAACACCGTGATGCCGCCGCACAGCAATGGACCGGCAGCCGCATGATCGATGCTCTCCGGCAGCGGGATCACCCACTGCCAGTCTGCGCGCAGCTTCTCGGCAAAGCCGCCGCGATTGAGGATCGTGGGAACGGCACCTTCCAGGCAGTTAATCTGATTACCGCTGATACAGGCATCGCAGTGCCCGCAGCTGCGCGCCGTCCAGCCGATGCCGACACGCTGGCCGACCTTCAGGCCTTTATCCTGCGCCGCACTGCCGAGCGCCGCCACGCGACCAATCACCTCATGCCCGGCAACCAGCGGATACTGAGAGAACCCCCATTCGTTGTCGATCATCGACAAATCAGAATGGCAGATACCGCAGTATTCGACCTGTACTTCGACATCTTCCGGCTTTAGCTCGCCCGCATCATATTCATAGAGTTCGAGTTCGCTGCCCGCCTCTTTTGCGGCGTAGCTTTTTATCATCGACATCGTGTTTCCCTCAGTGTGGTGTTGAACAGGAAGTGTAGAGCATGGGGAAATAGGGTGCTTCGCAGAAGGGGGGATTAGGGCCTTTTCTGCAGCAATGCGTTGAGCCACATTTCGTCGCGGTCAGGACGCTTATCGAGCGTCGTCCAACTGCTGATTAGCGTGATATCGCTCAGCGGTGCGATCAGCTTTTCCAGTCCCTGCTCGGTGAGATCGGTAAAGTGACGGCCGTCTTTCACTCTTTCTGTTTCGCCGTATTTGAACGAGACATACCATATTCCCCCGGTTTTAAGCGCGTGGGCGAGTTTGCTCATTACACCGGGTAACGCTTCGGCGCTCACATGCAGCAACGATGCACAGCACCAGATACCATCATAGCGTTCGGTGTCGGCGATATCGTTAAATGTCATCTGTTTGACGCACAGTCCGGTATGCTGGCTGGCAAGGTTAACCATTTCTGCAGAGGCATCGAATGCTTCGACTTGATAACCTTTTTCCAGGAAGGCCTTACTGTCACGGCCGGAGCCGCAGCCTGCATCCAGAATACGTCCGCTCTGCGGGAGGTGTCGCAGGAAGGGGAGATAAAGCGATTCCATATCGACATTAACTGTAGAGCTAAAAAAATCCTGCGCGTGGCGCTGGTAATATTCGAGAGTCATCAGAATGTATCCGTTCCTTGTGCAAGGGGTTCCCATTGGTGAAAGAGTATTTTAAGCGCCTCGTTCCAGCTGTCGTTCAAAAATGTGTTTCTCAGCATCGGGGTCGCGCCCGTCTGGCGAATCAATGTTTCACGCAGTGGAAGATGGCTGTTTATGAAATATTCATTTCTGTCCCGAAGACGCTGAAGTAGCCTGGGTGAGGGAAGTTGGGCAAATTTGCCTTTCCCACCCCGGTTACATTCTTTGCAGGCGAGTACCAGATTCCAGACGCCATCGATATTTGCGACCTGTCCCCGAGCTTTCCACGGGATAAAATGATCAACATCGGCAAAGGTGTCGTCGCCAGGGAGCAAACTAATAGGCGCAAAACAGTAGAAGCAGCGCCCCTTCTGATAACCGTTAAGGCTGTCCCGACAGCTGGAGATCGGCACCCGCCGGTCACTGTTCCTGCTAAACAGCATTTGGTCATCGTTGTCATACTCGACATTTATCAGGTGGCTGGAGATATTCATAGCCCAGGCTTGTTCGACGAGGTTCCAGCGCGCATCTGTTTCAAAAATAAGGTTTCGGTATTGCAGGCGCTCACCCAGATTGTAGAAATTATCCGTCATCCGGATGCCTTTATGCGTTTTACGCTCATCAATAAAAAAGCGTTTTTCAATTTCGCCCTGATTCACATTGTGAAAGGCATCAATCACATTATTAAACCCCTGCCGGACCGTGATGGCGGTGAGTTCATCACGCGTGATCTCGCCGTTATTAAATTGCGTACAGGCGGCAATAAACTGGCTGCTGCGTGAGGTTATCTGCTTTGGCGCATGTCTGAGATGGCGGCACAAATGGCTGCTGAACGGTACAGCCAGATCTTCAAGCGTGATGAGATCGCTGCCATCAGGTTTGAGTTCGTGCAATGCATGGGCGAGCGCAAACTTGTAGGAAGCCACATTCTTGCCAAAGAGGATAATCCCGCGCCAGTAGTTTTCCAGCGTGGGTTCAACCTGATAGAAACGCATAACGGTGTCCTGAGAACGGTTGGTAACTGCTATTACTGGATTCAGTAACGACATCTCATAGTAAACAGCAGCAAATGTAAACCGAGCGGGTCACGTTGCATTTTTTTGCGAGGTAAATTCCGGAAAAATTCAGGTTAGAGATGAGAATAGCGGGAGGAAGAAGGGCGCGTGGGCGATCGAACCGCAATGGCGCTGTTTTTTTCAACACTTAGCGCGACTATCGTGCGCTGCCGCTTGCATGGTGGCGTGCGACAGGTATAATCCACAACGTTTTCCGCATCCCTTCCGTGCCGGAGTGGCGAAATCGGTAGACGCAGTTGATTCAAAATCAACCGTAGAAATACGTGCCGGTTCGAGTCCGGCCTTCGGCACCATCGGAACATCAATAGACGTCAACGGACGTCTTTTTTTGTGCCTGAAATCCAGTATTTACCTACCTTTCCCGCTATATTAGTTCTCCCAAGGTCAACCGACTTCAACGTACATCTACCAACAGATGTTGGTACAGATGATGGTATTTCCGGTTCGATAATGCTTGTACCAACAGGGAGGGGATAAGCATGGCTCTAACAGATATCAAAGTCAGAACAGCTAGGCCAACGGATAAGCAATATAAGCTGACCGATGGCAACGGTATGCATCTTCTCGTCCACCCAAATGGTTCCAGATACTGGCGTCTGCAATACCGCTTTGGCGGTAAACAGAAGATGCTGGCTTTAGGCGTTTATCCTGAAGTGTCTCTTGCAGATGCCAGAGCGCGTCGCGATGAAGCTCGTAAGCTTTTGGCAAACAGCATCGATCCGGGAGACAAAAAGAAAAATGATAAGGTTGAGCTGGAAGAATCACATACTTTCGAGCAGCTTGCTATTGAGTGACACGCCACGAATAAAAAGTGGTCAGAAGAACATAGCCGAAGAGTGCTTAAAAGCCTGGAAGACAACCTTTTTCCTGCCATTGGCAAACGTAACATTGCCGAACTAAAAACGCGGGATTTGTTAGCTCCTATAAAAGCCGTAGAACTTTCGGGACGACTTGAAGTGGCTTCCCGTCTGCAACAGCGAACAACGGCAATAATGCGTTATGCCGTACAGAGCGGTTTGCTCGACTATAATCCCGCGCAGGAGATGGTCGGTGCTGTTGCTTCAAGTAACCGGCAGCATAGGCCTGCGTTAGAGTTGAGACGTACTCCCGAACTGCTTCAGCGCATTGATAGCTATACCGGCAGGCCTTTGACTCGTCTTGCCGTTGAGTTAACCCTCCTTGTCTTCATCCGCTCCAGCGAATTGCGTTTTGCTCGTTGGTCTGAGATTGATTTTGAAACATCAATGTGGACGATACCCGCAGAGCGCGAGGCTATTGAAGGGATAAAGCACTCCCAGCGCGGCTCAAAAATGCGTACACCTCATTTGGTGCCGTTATCTCGTTGTAGTGGCACACTGAATTTGGCCACCTGAACAGAGGTGATATGCTCACCTCAGAACAACACAGGTACACCAATGAAAAAAAGAAATTTTAGTCCTGAATTCAAACGCGAATCAGCTCAGCTGGTTGTCGACCAAAATTACACCGTCTCTGACGCTGCTAAGGCAATGGATGTCGGTCTTTCCACGATGACGAGATGGGTTAAACAACTGCGTGATGAGCGTCAGGGCAAAACGACAGAAGCTTCCCCGATAACGCCGGAACAGATCGAAATGCGTGAGCTAAAGAAAAAGCTGCAACGTATTGAAATGGAAAACGATATTCTAAAAAAGGCTACCGCGCTCTTGATGTCAGACTCCCTGAACAGTTCTCGTTAATCGGGAAACTCAGGGCGCGTTATCCAGTGGCCACACTCTGCCACGTATTCGGGGTTCATCGCAGTAGCTACAAATACTGGAAAAACCGTCCTGAAAAGCCAGACGGCAGACGAGCTGTATTACGCAGTCAGGTACTTGAGCTGCATAGCATCAGCCACGGTTCAGCCGGAGCAAGAAGCATCGCCGCTATGGTAACCCAGAGAGGCTATCAGATGGGACGCTGGCTTGCCGGCAGGCTCATGAAAGATCTGGGGCTGGTCAGTTGCCAGCAGCCGACTCATCGGTATAAGCGTGGCGGTCATGAGCACGTTGCCATCCCGAATCATCTTGAACGACAGTTCGCCGTAACGGAGCCAAACCAGGTGTGGTGCGGTGATGTGACCTATATCTGGACGGGTAAGCGCTGGGCATACCTCGCCGTTGTTCTCGACCTGTTTGCAAGAAAACCAGTGGGCTGGGCAATGTCGTTCTCGCCGGACAGCAGACTCACCATGAAAGCGCTGGAAATGGCATGGGAAACGCGTGGTAAGCCCGTCGGAGTGATGTTCCACAGCGATCAAGGCAGTCATTATACGAGCAGGCCGTTCCGGCAGTTACTGTGGCAATACCGAATCAGGCAGAGTATGAGTCGGCGTGGAAACTGCTGGGACAACAGCCCAATGGAGCGGTTCTTCAGGAGTCTGAAGAACGAATGGGTACCGGTGACGGGCTATGTAAGCTTCAGCGATGCAGTTCACGCAATAACGGACTATATCGTTGGATATTACAGCGTACTAAGACCGCACGAATATAATGGTGGGTTACCACCAAACGAATCGGAAAACCGATACTGGAAAAAATCTAACGTGGTGGCCAGTTTTTGTTGACCACTTCAATGTTGATTAGCGGCGAGCTCAATCCTCGCTATCAGCACTGCGTCACGCTTTACCACAACGGACTCACCTGCGAAGCCGACACACTCGGCTCCTGTGGCTATGTCTACATTGCAATCTATCCTGAGCAGACTGAGCCGCAATAAATCCCCACTTATTCCCTTAACACCACAGAGTAAACATCATGCAAAAAATATCATCACACCCGACACGGGCGAATCAGCCCTGCCTGTCACCCATTGAAATCTGGCAGCGACTGCTGACTCATCTGTTATCGCAGCATTATGGCCTGACGCTGAATGACACACCGTTCAGTAATGATTCCACCATCCAGGAGCATATTGATGCCGGAGTATCGCTCAGCGATGCGGTGAACTTTCTTGTCGAAAAATATGAACTGGAAAGAATTGACCGCGATGGTTGCACTGTCATGGAGAGGTCACCGTTTATTACCAGTATCGATATTCTACGTGCCCGTAAGGCCTCCGGCCTAATGAAACGCAGCAGTCACAAAACTGTTACCCGGGTAACGGCAGGCCATCATCAGAAGCTAAAAATCACTAAGGGTACTTAAGAAGTGGGAAGTCAATTAATGTTGATATCGACAACATTGATACAATGCTGTCCAATGTAGGGAAAGCTAACAGCAACCAGATGATGAGGAGTTCGCGAAGGCTAAAGCCAGCTTCTCATCTTTATCTGTATCATCTACTCATAGGGGGATTTTGTTCACTTGGCTTTGCGCTGATTCGAGTCCCAAATCCAATGAATTAATGTGTTGGTATCTGCGTTGGTACACATAAATTTAGTTTGTTTTTATTGATTTCAATTCAAGGGGTTAGTTGTAATGTACGAGTCCGGCCTTCGCACCAAAAGCGAAAAATCAGACGTCAACAGACGTCTTTTTTTATGCCTGAAATCCAGTATCCGCAAGGCTTTCCACGCTTTTTCACTCAACCTAAGTCAACCTGATTCAATTTACATCAACCTGCTGATGTAGGTACATCTGCAGGTATATCCCGGTTCGATAATGTTTGTACCCACGCAGAATCGCTGAAAGGACACTCATCATGGCTCTGAGTGTGAATAGCCATAGTGCAAAGCGCGGGAACAAATAAATCAGCCCTCTGGTTTTGCGAGATGGATAAGCGTGTCGACTCTCGCGGGGGAGAGCGGTTCGCGCGGTTGCGGTAGCGGCCAGCCGTACAGCCAGCGGGCGCTGGTGGCGCAGACTTTTCCCTGACAGGCACCCATACCACAGCGTGAGGCGAGCTTTGCTGTTTGCCAGTTTTCAGCATTTTGTACATCTCCACAGCGAATATCCTCACAACGACACAGCAACGTATCCGCGGTGATCGCGGCTTTGAGCGACTCCGGCAGCGCAAACGTCGCATGCAGTGCCTGGGCAAAACGCTGCCAGCGCGCGCGCGCGGCTATGGCGGCTTGGGCCTTTTGTGGACAATCTGCTGCGACGTAGCCGGCAATTTCTCCCTCGGCTAACGCCAGCTCGCTGCCGCCAAAACCTGTGCATTCCCCTGCCGCAAAGATATTTTGCACACTGGTGCGTTGCTCTGCATCGACCCAAATCGCCTGGTTTTCTGTTTTGCAGCCAAAGATTGCACCGGGTTCAATATTCGGTACCAGTCCGTAGCCGATAGCCAGCCTGTCGCAGACGATCTCCCGGGTTTTTCCCTGGTAGCGTACGGTCACTGACTGAAGACAGGAATCCCCCTGCGCATGAACGACCTGGCTTGCCGGGTGATAGCTGGCCGGAAAGAGCTCGCCGAACTGGCGCAATTTTTCCGGCCAGCGCCAGAGCCCTGTCGCGAAACGGGCCAGTGCGGTCATCGGTGCCTGTTCGATGATGGCCACAATATTCCCGCCAGCGCGTTTCACCGTACTGGCGACCGCCAGCAGAAGTGGACCGCTGCCTGCAATGACCACGCGTTCCCCCTTGAGCAGCAGGCCGTGTTTTATCTGGGCCTGCAGGCCTCCGGCACCCGTCACGCCGGGTAGCGTCCAGCCGGGAAAAGGCAGTGAGAGTTCTCTGGCGCCGCAGCATAAAATCAGCTGCTGCCAGCGAATTTCGCCGCAGTCGTCTGCGGTTTCGAATACAACGGAATGTGGGGCGGGACGGGCAATGAGCCGGGCACCGTTCAGCAGCGTAATGTGGGGGTGTTCCGCCACCGCCTGACGAAGCTGCCGGGCGTGCCGGGGGAGCGAGACCTGCGGCCCGTCGCGCCAGATTTGCCCGCCGGGGCGCGGGTTGTCATCGAGGATCACCACCGATTTTCCACAACGTGCAGCAGCCAGTGCCGCCGACAATCCGGCAGGCCCTGCGCCAAGGATCAGGATCTCACAGTCAACGTTTTGCATGATGGCTCCTTTCAATCACCATTTCGGGCTGGCATTCCGTCTGACAGGCCAGCACCCGGCGCCCGTTCACCGTGATGCGGCACTCCTGACACACACCCATTCCGCAGAAGGGCGCGCGCAGTTTGCCGCTAACGGAACGGCGGGTTACACTGTTGCCTGCCAGCGCCAGTGCTGCCGCAATACTTATTCCGACGGGAACCTCACAGGTCTGGCCGTCGATTATCACGTTCAGAGTTGTCATGCGATGGCCTCCTGCTTGTGCAGGCGTGCGGGGAGCCAGGCATCCGGAGATATCGCCGGGCGTTCACCCAGGATCTGGGCGCAGAGTAACTCGGCGGTTGCCGGTGAGGTCGTGACGCCCAGACCTTCATGCCCCAGCGCCAGCCATATACCCGGACGCGTGGGGTGTGGGCCAATCAGCGGGTTGCCGTCAGCGGATGCTGCCCGAAAACCGCTCCAGCAGCGGATGATATTAAGCGTCTCCAGAGAAGGTAAAAAATGGCGTGCTCGCGCCAGCATCTGTGCCAGCAAGGGGAGATCAACCTCGCGGTCGGTGTTATCGAACTGGCGGGAGGAGCCAATCAGCAGCTGTCCGGTGGGGCGCGGCTGAATGTTAAATGCCACAGAGGTGCCGCCTGCATGGGCGCTGGCACCGTATCCCAACTCTACCAGTTGGTGGCTGAGCAAGGGGCCGTAACGGTCGGTGATCGCCAACTGGCCTTTTTTTGCCCTGAGCCAGTGTTCATCCAACAGCGTGTTGGCCCCCAGACCATTGGCGATGACGATGGCGCGTGCGCGCAGTCGTTTGCCGCTGCGTAGGGTGACGTAGGGGGCATCAACAGAGAGGGCGCTATCACGAAGATGGGTTAAATCGGCATCGTCAATGAACCAGCGGGCGACGTTTGGGGCGTAAACTATCCCGTCGTCGGGGACCCACAGCCCGCCGGTGAGCCCGGCGGTGAGCAGCGGTTCACGTGCGGCAAGCTGATCGCGGGTCTGCATTTCGCTGACAACCTGGTATTGTGCCATCCGTTGTTTCTTTTCTTCTGCCAGCGCAAGCTCTTGCGGCGTTTCTGCCAGCCACAGCGTGCCGCATCCGTGCCAGGCGCAGCTTTCCGGCATCCGGGGCGTCAGTTTGCGCCAGCTCGCCAGAGACCTGGCGGAGAGGGCGAGCTCCGCAGGATCGTCATCCATGCACACCAGGTGGCCCATGCCTGCCGCCGTCGCGCCCGGGTTGCCGTCATCGACCAGCGTGACGCGCTGCCCGCGGGCGGCCAACTGCCAGGCGCAGGCGGCACCGATAATCCCGGCACCGATGACAATAACGTCACTTTCGGTCACAGCACGATCCCCCAGCAGAACGGATCGTCAGGATTGAGGATCAGCCGGTTATCACCGCAGACCCATGCTTCTCCGCGGATCGTCGGGACGATCTTGTCGCCATGCGGCACGAAATGCGCCGTAAATTCACTGCCGATGATGCTTGCCTGCCGCCAGGACTCTCCGAATTTGAGTTTACCGTCCTCTGCCAGGCAGGCCAGCTTGGCGCTGGTGCCGGTGCCGCAGGGGGAGCGATCCCATGCTTTACCTGGACAGAGTACAAAGTTGCGGCTGTCCGCGTGATCATCCTCCGCAAACAGTTCGATATGATCGATAATGCCCTCATGTTCGCCACGGATGCCTGCACGATCTAACCCTTCACGGATTGCCCATGCGTACGCCGTCAATTCAGGGATCTTGTCCGGCGTGACCGCGAACGGATGATCGTTGGCGAGGAAGAACCAGTTGCCGCCCCAGGCGATGTCACCCGTTACCGTACCGTGAACGGTTTCAATTTGTACCTGCTTACGCCAGCGGTATGCCGGAACGTTTTCGACCGAGACACTGCCATCTTCGTGCAGCGTGGCGGTCACATCGCCCACCGGCGTTTCAATCAGATGTTTACCGGGTTGAATGCGGCCAAGCCATGCCAGCGAGGCAATAAGCCCGATGGTGCCGTGGCCGCACATATTCAGAAAGCCGCAGTTGTTAAAGAAGATGACCCCCGCCGTGGCTTGTGGCGAAACAGGTTCACAGAGTAATGCGCCGACCAGGACGTCGTTACCGCGTGGCTCAAGAATAATGGCTTTACGCCAGTCGTCGTAGTCGCGGGAAAAACGCGCCCGACGCTCGGCCATGTTCCCCGTACCCAGATCCGGAAAACCGTCGATGACCAGGCGAGTAGGTTCACCGCCGGTGTGGGAATCAATCACTCTCAGTTCACTGTACTGCGCTGTCATAGGATCTCCGGAAGGTTAATATTTTGTTGCTAAATGCTGACGCAAGCCTTGCGTTCTTGCTTGATCGCTTTCGTCACGCCAAATGACGAAATCAGCATAATGGCCGGCATCATTGTTAGGGCTTTGTCATATTTATTTTTTATTAATCATTTGGTTAGTAGTGTGGTAAACCAAAAAAGGCAACCGCGCCAGTGGTTGGAAAAGGGGAAATTATAAACCTACGGCAGGATCGCAAAACGCGGTAAGGACACTTGCTCAGTTAACAAAAAGTTAATAAATATTCAGGTCACTAATCGGGAGGAAGCATGATGTCCTGTGTGATTGATGATGTGCGGGCTCTGTCGCCGGTGCTGGAAGTGGCTGAACTTAGCCAGATATGTGAAGGGCTGGCGCGCCAGCGTCCGGACAATATCCAGACGTTGCTCCATGCGATGGCATTGATTGCGCCACTGCTTAATGCCATTCCGAATGTGGTTTTTTTTATCAAAGATGTGCAGGCCCGCTATTTGATGGTCAATATGACCCTGGCACGTCGCTGCGGGTTTAAGACAGTGGTCTCTCTGCTGGGCAAAACCTCTGCCGATGTTTTCCCTTCGGCGCTTGGGCTGGGCTATACCGAGCAGGATATGCGGGTGCTGCGCGAAGGGGTAACGCTGCGCGATCAGCTGGAAATGCATCTCTACAACGGTCGTGAACGTGGCTGGTGTTTGACCCAGAAACTGGCGTTGCGGGATACGCAGGGCCAGGTCATCGGTATGGCGGGAATTTCACACGATCTGCAGGAAGCGCAGGCGCGTCACCCGGCGTGGCAGCGGCTGGCGATCGTCGATGATCATATCCGCAACCATTACCACCGGCCCATTGCGATGGAAGAGCTAACCGCCCTGAGTGGCATGTCGGTCGCGCAAATTGAACGCTACTGCAAGCGTATTTTTCATCTCACACCGCGCCAGATGATCCACAAAGTTCGACTGGAAAAAGCCACCGAACTGCTGGCGGGCGATACGCCGATTACTGATATTGCGTTGCAGTGTGGTTATACCGATCACAGCGCGTTTAGCCGCCAGTTTAAGGCGATGACGGGCTCTACACCGCGTGATTTCCGCCTCACGCTCGCCGGGTAAAACACGCTCACTGTGCTAATTTCGTCATCAAAGAGGAAGAAAACCACCAAGCAGTCGGTCGCCTGAAACGTCAATCTGTCAGTGAATATTCACCATTCATTCACTTTAAATTAACAAATTGACGACAAGGAACCGAACATGAGCAAGAAAGCCATTCACTGGAGCGGTGTATTCCCGGCAGTCAGCACCCAGTTTCGCAGCGATTATTCCCTGGATTTGGATGCCACCCACACGGTGATGAAAAACCTGGTCAAGGATGGTGTTTCTGGCCTGGTGGTGTGCGGCAGCGTGGGGGAGAACACCTCTCTGACCACGCAGGAAAAGCTGCAGATCATCGAAGTGGCGAAAGACGCTGCGGGCGGTCAGATCCCGGTCATTGCGGGGGTGGCCGAATTCACCACCGCGTTTGCACAGAAGATGGCGAAAGAGGCTGAGCACGTAGGCGTTGACGGCATTATGGTGATGCCTGCGCTGGTGTATTCCTCAAAACCACATGAAACGGCGGCCCACTTCCGCAGTGTGGCTATGGCTACCGACCTGCCGATCATGGTGTACAACAACCCGCCGATTTACAAAAACGACGTGACGCCGGACATTCTGGCCACGCTCGCCGACTGCGACAACATCGTCTGCTTCAAAGACTCCTCCGGTGATACCCGCCGTTTTATCGACCTGCGTAATTCCGTTGGCGACCGCTTTGTGCTGTTCGCCGGGCTGGATGATGTGGTGGTAGAGAGTATCGCCGTTGGGGCAGAAGGTTGGATCTCCGGGATGTCAAACGCCTTCCCGCGTGAAGGAGAGACATTGTTCCGCCTGGCAAAACAGCAGCGTTATGAGGAAGCGATGGTGCTCTACCGCTGGTTTATGCCGCTGCTACATCTGGATGCGCGTCCGGATCTGGTGCAGTGCATCAAGCTCTGTGAAGAATTGCTGGGGCGCGGCAGCGCCATTACCCGCCCACCGCGTCTGGCGCTGGAAGGGGATACCCGTGCGCAAGTGGTGGCGATTGTTGAGAAGGCGCTGGCGACCCGACCACAGCTGCCGGATGTCGGCCTTTAAGTAAAGGAGCGATGATGACATTACCTCTCTCTGTATCGGGGCAGCAGTTTATTGCCGGTCGCCGCGTGGCAAGCGGTGAGGCGACACTGCCGAGCCTGCGCGCCGCTGATGGCGAACTGACCGGATACCATTTTTACCCGGCCTCCCGCGAGGAGGCGGCGGCGGCGGCGTTGGCGGCTGAGCAGGCGTTCCCGGTCTATTCACAGACATCGCCCGATGTGCGTGCCCACTTTCTCGACACGCTTGCCAACGAGCTGGATCTGCTCGGTGAGGACTTTTTCGCGATTGCCCATCAGGAGACGGCGTTGCCGCTGCCACGGTTACAGGGAGAGCGCTCGCGTACCAGCAATCAGCTGCGTCTGTTTGCCGGGGTGCTGCGTCGGGGCGATGCATTTGGCGTACGCATTGATACCGCACTCCCTGAGCGTCAGCCTCTGTCGCGCCCGGATCTGCGTCAGTATCTGACCGCGCTTGGCCCGGTGGCGGTGTTTGGTGCCAGCAATTTCCCGCTGGCCTTCTCTACGGCGGGGGGCGATACCGCCTCCGCGCTGGCGGCCGGTTGCCCGGTGGTGGTGAAAGCCCATCCTGGGCATATGGCGACGGCGGAGTTGACTGCCCAGGCGATAGTGCGTGCGGTCGCGGCCTCTGGCCTGCCTGCGGGTGTTTTTAACATGATTTTCGGCACCGATATTGGCGCGGAGCTGGTTCGCCATCCGGCGATTCAGGCGGTGGGGTTTACCGGTTCGCTGCGCGGTGGCAAGGCGCTCTGGCAACTGGCGCAGCAGCGTCCACAGCCGATCCCCGTCTTTGCGGAAATGTCTGCCATTAACCCGCTGATTATTCTGCCGCAGGCCGTCGCTGCCCGGGCAGAAACGCTGGCACATGAGCTGGTGTCCTCTTTCACCCTGGGATGTGGCCAGTTTTGTACCAAGCCGGGGCTGATCCTTGCCTTGTGCGGCGAGGGCATGTCCCGCTTCACGCAGGCACTGAAAGACGCGGTGGGCCAGGTGCCGGCACAAGTCATGCTGAATGCCCCGACGCTTGCCCATTACGAAGAAGGGGTCAGCGCGTTTGAGGCGCATCCGAATATTCAGCGTCTGGCAGGATCGGACGAAAGGGTTATCGGTCGCGCGCAGGCCCGGCTGTATCAGGCACCGGCTTCGCTGCTGCTGGCACAGGATCCACTTCTGCAGCATGAGGTGTTTGGCCCGCTGGCGGTGTTGGTCGAGGTGGCAGATGAGGGGGAATTGCAGTCCATTCTGCGTGCCATTCCAGGCCAACTAACGGCAACGGTTCACGCTGAATCTGATGATGGGCCGCTGGCGCAACGTCTGCTGCCCGCCCTCAGTGAAAAAGCGGGACGCGTTTTGTTTAACGGTTATCCGACCGGTGTCGAGGTCTGTGATGCCATGGTGCACGGCGGCCCATGGCCAGCCACCACCGACGCTCGCGGCACCTCGGTAGGGACGCAATCCATCGATCGTTTTTTACGCCCGGTATGCCTGCAAAATGTGCCTGCCGCGCTGCTTCCGCCTGCTGTCCAGGATGACAACCCTCTGAACCTGCTGCGCCTGATTAACGGGCAGTGGACCCGGGAAGCCATTTCCCCCTCTGTTGACTGAAGGGCATGACCATGACGATTCACTCTACGCACCAAACACAGGCCCGCGTTGCCGAGGTGGGTAAATTTAAAAAGCAGCTTACGCTAACCGACCTGACGTTTATTGGGCTTGGGGCTATCTTCGGTTCCGGCTGGCTGTTTGCCGCAAGCCATGTCGCATCCATTGCCGGACCTGCGGGTATTGCCTCGTGGGTCATCGGCGGGATTGCCGTTCTGCTGTTGGGGATTGTCTATTGTGAACTGGGCGCTGCGCTGCCTCGCGCCGGGGGGATTATCCGTTATCCGGTCTTTTCCCACGGTGAATTGATGGGATACCTGCTTGGATTTATTACGCTGATTGCGTTCTCAAGCCTCATCTCCATTGAGATTGTTGCCGCGCGGCAGTATGCGGCAGCCTGGTTCCCTATGTTGACTCAACCTGGCTCGAGCGACCCAACGCTGCTGGGATGGGTGGTGCAGTTTTTGCTGCTGTGTTTATTCTTCGCGCTGAATTACTACAGTGTAAAAACGTTTGCCCGCTCCAATAACATCATCAGTATTCTGAAGTTTTTGGTACCGCTGGCGGTGGTTGTGACGCTCTTTACCTTTTTCAAACCGGAGAACTTGCACATTCAGGGCATTGCCCCTTTTGGCATGTCGGGCGTTGAGGCCGCGATTAGCGCCGGTGGGATCATCTTTGCCTACCTGGGGCTGACGCCAATTATTTCGGTGGCGAGTGAAGTAAAGAATCCGCAGCGTACCATTCCGGTGGCGCTGATTTTATCTGTGGTGCTGTCGACGATTATTTACGTGCTGCTGCAGGTGGCGTTTCTTGGCAGTATTCCGACCGATATGCTGGGAGGGGGCTGGGCGGAAATCAGCAAGCAATTCTCGCTGCCGTACCGAGATATCGCCATTACGCTCGGTATGGGCTGGCTGGCGTTTATGGTGGTGTGCGACGCGATTGTCTCTCCAAGTGGTACCGGCAATATCTACATGAACGCCACGCCGCGTGTGATTTATGGCTGGGCCAAAGCGGGCACCTTCTTTAAGGCGTTTACCCACATTGATAAAGAGTCTGGCATTCCGCGTCCGGCGCTGTGGCTGACCTTCGCATTGTCTATCTTCTGGACATTGCCGTTCCCGTCATGGGAACAGTTGATTAGCGTGGTGTCGGCGGCGTTGGTGCTGAGCTACGCCATTGCTCCGGTCACGGCGGCGGGGCTGCGTCGTAATGCGCCGGATTTGCCGCGCCCATTCCGCGTGCGTGCCTTCGGGATCATCGGCCCGGTGTCGTTTGTGATTTCGGCGCTGATTGTATTTTGGTCCGGCTGGGGCACGCTGTCATGGCTGCTGGGGCTGCAGATTGTGATGTTTGTCGTCTATGTGCTGTGCAAGTCAAAAGTGCCGGTGCACACCGTGAGTCTGGCACAGCAGGTGAAATCGTCTCTGTGGCTTATCGCCTTCTACGCGCTGATTATGCTCTTCTCCTGGCTGGGCAGTTTTGGCGGCACAGGGGTCATTGCTCATCCGTGGGATACGGTCGTGGTGGCGGTGATGTCGCTGGGGATTTACTACTGGGGCGAGCGAACCTGTCTGCCGCAGGCTAACTTTACCGGTGATGAAGAAGAGTAAAGGAGTCGGTCATGGAGATGGTAAACCTCTCGTTAACAGAGGCTTATGCGCTGGCATATAAGGTGCTGCGCGGGAACGGATTCAGTGAAGCGCATGCCGCTGTGGTAGCGAAAAACGTTTCCCACGGCGAGCGTGATGGCTGTGCCTCGCATGGTCTGTGGCGGTTGCTGGGGATTGTGGCGACCCTACGTAAAGGGAAGGTGTCACCCGACGCCGAGCCAGTTATCACCGATACCGCGCCGGCCATTGTGAAGGTGGACGCCGGTGGGGCATTTTCCCTGCTGGCGTTCGAGCGCGCGCTTCCGCTGTTGATGGAAAAGGCGCGCCACAGTGGTATTGCAGCACTGGTGATTAACCGCTGCGTCCACTTTTCGGCGCTGTTTGCCGATGTTGAGCCGCTCACGGAGGCTGGGCTGGTGGCGCTGGCGACGACGCCCAGCCATGCGTGGGTTGCCCCTGCTGGCGGGACGCAGCCACTTTTTGGCACTAACCCGATAGCGTTTGGCTGGCCGCGTGAAGAAAAACCACCGTTTATCTTTGATATGGCGACCAGTGCAGCGGCACGGGGTGAGATCCAGCTCCATCAACGGGCAGGAAAAGCGGTGCCGGAAGGGTGGGGTATCGATGGTGACGGTCAGGCCACCACCGACGCGCAGGCGATCCTCGACGGTGCGATGCTGACGTTTGGCGGGCATAAAGGGTCAGCTCTGGCGGCGATGGTGGAACTGCTTGCCGGACCGCTCATCGGTGATATGACCAGTGCGGAATCACTGGCGTGGGATAACGGCGCTGGCGGGTTGCCCTATGGTGGTGAGCTGATCCTGGCCCTGGATCCGGTCCGCTTCCTGGGATTGGATGCCCCGCGGCATCTGGCGCGTGCCGAGATGCTCTTTGCCGGGATGCAGCGGCAAGGGGCGCGTTTGCCGGGTGAGCGTCGCTACCATTCCCGTACGCGTACAATTCGAGACGGTGTGGAAATCGCCCATTCACTTTTCAAGGATATATCTGCGTTAGTGAAATAATTATCGCTATAACAGGCGGGATAATGTCCCTCCTGTTATAGGTTTTTTGTCACGTGTTTTTTTTCATACTGTGTTTTGCGCGTAATGTCTCCTTGCCAGGATCTATGCAGAGAGGGAAATCGGGTATGGTGACGGATAATATATCAAGTACTCCACCCAACAGGCGTATCTTCGAGGATAATAACCTGTTGACTATAAAGGCGGGAATATAATCACTCCTGGCGGTGATAATAATGGAAAGTCGAATAAGTAAATTAAATATACAATTGCCAAATAGCTGCTAAGAATTATATTTATTATCGAAATGGTAAGCTTGCTAATATTACACTGTCTCAGTATTTTTATTTATATTACTGTTATGAATGTCTTCCTTGCCAGATATTACAGTCAATTACTATATTACTGTCGTCTGTTATCTTACTACCAGCGACATGAATTTTATTTTATCTGAAAATAGAACTTTTATGGTAGTCAACCTTATTCTTCGTGATTCCTCAGGAGTACGATAAGCAAGCAAATTATTGAGGGGAGAAGGGGGGCTGATGGACACAGTAGAGGAACTCAACGGAACATACTTTTATGCCGGTCGCTCTAACCTTACCGCGTCTGAATTGTTTTTCATGATTTTCTGCGAAACCACAGCAGATCACTTTGGGGTTGATGTGTTAGCAATGGTTGCACTTTACAGCGGCGTTAACAATCAGAAAACGAGAGCCAAGCCTAAAGGGGCAAAGGAAGGTACGTCACGGATTTCTAAAGCAATGCGGAGGTATTTTAAAACTGCCAAATTTCCTTTTGGCATAAAATTACCAACCTGGGTTGGCGGCTATACTCCCTGGACGGCAAAACGACGAATGGTTACGAAAATAAGTACATTCGTAGGTCGGACGATTCCCCTAATAGGTGAGGTGATTTTATTCGCTGATGTTTCGATAATCACTTACTGCTCAATACGCGATTACAATCGTATAGCTCGGGGTAATGATAAGTTATGGTAGATGATATTGAGCAACGTGTTTTTGCACTGGTAAGACGCTACAACGGTGTTTATTTATTCAATAATGAAAAGAAGCAAAGCTTGCTAACGATGGACAGTGATTTTGACACTGACATGCAGTTTGATGTTAGTGAAGCAGAAGAGCTAATGGATGAGTTCTTTGAAGAATTTCAGGTCGCCAGAGGGAATTTTAAGATTGAAACTTACTATCCTGTTGAGCCTTTCTCATGGAATCCCTTCAAGAAGTTACGACCTGTTCCTGTGCCTGACTTCACTATCGGGATGTTGATTGCATCGGCAAAAGCCGGGAAATGGTTATACGACTAAGTGGTAAGGAGTGCAAAAAATGGCTGTACCAGTACACTTATTTTTGACTGATGATGGCGGTGCAGTTATCCGCGGTTCTTCTGATGTTGCTGCTCGTGAGGGAAGCATTGAACTACGGGGTTTGTACCATAATTTAAACATCCCGACAGATCCAATGACCGGCAAGGTTACTGGCACCCGTCAGCATTCGCCATTCCAATTCACCAAAGAACTTGATAGTTCGTCTCCCTATCTTTTCAAGGCGACAGCAACGGGCCAGACGTTTAAAACTGCTGACTTTCGTTTCTACCATATCAATGATGCAGGGCAGGAGGTGGAGTATTATCGGATCACGCTGGAAAACGTAAAGGTCATTTCAGTCAGTCCGGTTATGCATGACACGAGAGGTTGTCCGGGTACGGGTCATATGGAAGAAGTTGCAATGAATTACGAGAAGATCACTCATCTCTATAAAGACGGTAATCTTTTAGCGCATGATTCCTGGAACGAACGCGCCACGGCATAATGGAATGATGGCGCAGCCCACTCTAAAAAGGCGCCCGCAGGCGCCTTTAGCAAGACCGTTACCCCTTCGACGCTTTCCCCGCAATTACCGCGATAAACTCCAGCACCTGCTTTTGTTTACGTGCCGACAGTTTTTCCACTTTGCGCAGCGATTTCATCAGCGCTGACTCTTCGGGTTGGGGCGTTTGGGCGGTGAGCACGATGCAGCCTTCCATCACCCGTACTTTTACGTCGGTGCCGGTGTCGAATCCGGCGGCTTTTAACCACATCCCCTTCATCACGATGGACGGAAAGCGAACGTACTTCACCGGAATACGGCTGTAATCGGGATAACGACTCGCATATCCCACCTTCAAATGGCGGTTATCGGCGGCGTGGACTTCTGGATCAAACGAAACTGCAATACAATGCGTATCAGTCATGGTGGCTATTCTCCGATAATAGTTACTGCGATTAGCGATGCGAGGGTGTTGGTAGCACCTTCGTGTCGCGCTAATAAAACCCCTGTAAATTACGCCAGTAGAATGGGGGAAGTCCAGATGTAAATATAATGAAATAAGCGCGATTAGCGTGCTATTCGGAATAAACAGAACATCTCCCTGCACCAACAAAACCAGTATTATTCAGCGTATAAATTCATTCTCATTCCATCCGTCAAAGACCGATTATTTCCAGAAAATATCATGGCCCTGAGTCGGGCTAAAAATGCGATCTAAATCACTGAAGCAAATAGCAAACTCTGAAACTACACTGGTTTGTACACTTTGGTTTACACTTTTAGTGATATGAATCACAAATATAACCCCGTGAAGTGATCCGACTCTCACAAAATGGCGTGTACTTATTCACCCGTAGATTGTGAGAACAGCGTGGAAAGTTAAGTTTTCAGTATTTCCACTTTCCACAGACACACAACGGCAAACAGCAAATCAATACGCAGAAAAAAACTTGTTGAATATGAACGGGTAAAAAAAAGACGTGTGATTTGCATCACTCACATTTACAGCTTTTTAAATTATTGGCAGTGATTAATGTTGATTGGGCTATTTCCATAATCAATCAAATCTTGCATAGTGCTTCCACATTATTTCACCCCCTGTATCAGGCGGAGAATAGTAATATTTCATCAGCCTCTGTTGATGAACTCGATATGATTTACTTCACATTAATACGTACACGACCACTGTTACTGGAGAAACAACATGAATTATCCGGCAGAACCCTTCCGTATTAAAAGCGTTGAAACTGTATCTATGATCCCGCGTAATGAACGCCTGATAAAAATGCAAGAAGCGGGTTACAATACTTTCCTGTTAAATTCGAAAGATATTTATATTGACCTGCTGACAGACAGCGGCACTAACGCGATGAGCGACAAGCAGTGGGCCGGAATGATGATGGGTGATGAAGCGTACGCGGGCAGCGAAAACTTCTATCATCTGGAAAGAACCGTGCAGGAACTGTTTGGCTTTAAACATATTGTTCCGACTCACCAGGGACGCGGTGCAGAAAACCTGTTATCGCAGCTGGCCATTAAGCCGGGGCAATATGTTGCCGGGAATATGTATTTCACCACCACGCGTTATCACCAGGAAAAAAACGGTGCCATCTTCGTGGATATCGTGCGTGACGAAGCACACGATGCCGGTCTGAATATTGCTTTTAAAGGTGATATTGATCTTAAAAAATTACAAAAGCTGATTGATGAAAAAGGCGCAGAGAATATTGCGTATATCTGCCTGGCGGTGACGGTTAACCTCGCGGGCGGGCAGCCGGTCTCGATGGCTAACATGCGTGCGGTGCGCGAGCTGACGGAAGCTCACGGCATTAAAGTGTTCTACGATGCCACCCGCTGCGTAGAAAACGCCTACTTTATCAAAGAGCAAGAGCAGGGCTTTGAGGACAAGAGCATCGCCGCGATCGTCCATGAAATGTTCAGCTATGCCGACGGTTGTACCATGAGTGGTAAAAAAGACTGTCTGGTGAACATCGGCGGCTTCCTGTGCATGAACGACGACGAAATGTTCTCTTCTGCCAAAGAGTTAGTGGTGGTCTATGAAGGCATGCCATCCTACGGCGGTCTGGCCGGACGCGACATGGAAGCGATGGCGATTGGCCTGCGCGAAGCCATGCAGTATGAGTACATCGAGCACCGCGTGAAGCAAGTTCGCTACCTCGGCGACAAGCTGAAAGCTGCCGGTGTGCCGATTGTTGAGCCAGTGGGCGGACACGCGGTATTCCTCGATGCGCGTCGCTTCTGCGAGCATCTGACCCAGGACGAGTTCCCGGCGCAGAGTCTGGCAGCCAGCATTTATGTCGAGACCGGCGTGCGCAGTATGGAGCGTGGAATTATCTCTGCGGGCCGTAATAATGCCACCGGTGAGCACCACAGACCAAAACTGGAAACAGTACGCCTGACTATTCCACGCCGCGTGTATACCTATGCGCATATGGATGTGGTGGCAGACGGCATCATTAAACTTTACCAGCATAAAGAAGATATTCGCGGGTTGAAGTTTATTTACGAGCCGAAGCAGTTGCGCTTCTTTACCGCACGCTTTGACTATATTTAAATGTTATTCAGGCCCCATCTTGTGATGGGGCTTTTTTGTATTCCTTTTCCATGAACAGGAAGCCTTTGCGGTGCCCGTTACCGCAATATAACGAAAAAAATGCAAACCCTGACTCCGACATTTTTATTATCCGCATGATGTACAAATGACAGCTGTAATTATAACGAATAGTCTACAGGAACATTTATCATGGATATTAATGCCATTGAGCGACAGAGTAGTACCCCCGGACTGATTAGCGGAACCATGTTGGTTATCGCAACCGTCGTGGGCGGTGGAATGTTTTCCCTGCCGATTGCGATGGCCGGCGTATGGTTTCCCGGCGCCTCTGTCATTCTGCTTTTTGTTGCCATCATGATGTTATTAACCGGCCTGATGCTGGTTGAAGTTAACCTGCATTACGGCGCAGGTGCCAGTTTTAATACCTTTACTCAGGATTTATTAGGCCAGAAGTGGAATATCGTGGTCGGTATCGCGTTTGGCTTTGTGTTGTATATTCTGACCTACGCCTATATCTCCGGGTCATCGGCGGTGATGGCGCAAACTGTGTTCAAATACAGCGGCGTGCGTTTTCCGGCGAATGTCTCGGTGGTGATTGTCAGTATGCTGGTCGGGGCGATTGCCTGGTACAGTTCGCTGCTGGTCGGACGCATCACCACTATTTTGATCATCGGTAAGTTTATCGCGTTCTTTGCCACATTCTCCGGGCTGGTCGGCCATATTGAAGTGGCGAAACTGGTCGACAGTGTCGCGGTGGCGATCCCAGGGTCGCAGTACCTGCCGTATATCCTGATGACGCTGCCGTTCTGTATTATCTCATTTGGTTTTCATGGCAACGTGCCGAGCCTGGTCAAACTGTACGGTAAGAGTGGGATCCCGCATATTACGCGTTCGATAATCATCGGCACGCTGTTTGCTCTGCTGCTGTATGTCTTCTGGCTGGGCGTGACGATGGGCAACATCAGCCGTTCGGAATTCCCGCCGATTATCGCTAAAGGCGGCAATATCGATGTGTTTGTCGAGGCCATCAGCGGGCTGTTTACCAGCCGCTATATGGATCTGATCCTGACCTTCTTCGGCAACTTTGCGGTAGCCAGTTCCCTGCTGGCGGCAACCCTCGGCCTGTTTGACTATATCGCTGACCTGTTTCACTTCCCGGATAATGGCGTCGGTCGTCTGAAAACTGCGCTGGTAACCTACTTCCCACCGGCTGCTGTGTGCTTTTTCTTCCCGAATGGTTTTGTCCACGCGATTGGCTATGCCGGTCTGGCCTTCACCATCTGGAGCGTGATCCTGCCACCGTTCCTGGTAAAAGCGGCGCGTAAGCGTTTCCCTACGGCCAGCTACACTGCACCCTGCAATAACACGGTGCTTAACCTGGTGATCGTCTGCGGGGCGGTTGTCTATCTGACGGTGGTGCTGGACGTGTTTGGCCTGCTGCCTACGTTCCGGTAACGGGAGGCGCTATGTTTTTGACATTGCTACGGTTTCAGCATCCGCTGATTTATCGCTTTGCGTGGCTGCGTTTACGGGTGGTGGTGTTAAGAACGTGCGGAATGCGTAAGAGAAAGGGGTGAGTGTTTTACTCTGCTGTAGCAGCCGGATGCGGCGCTTGCGCCTTATCCGGCCTACAAATGTGCGTGAAACGTAGGCCTGATAAGCGAAGCGCCATCAGGCATAAGTGCCAGGCATTACACGCGGAAGTAGCGTGGTGGGATCAACGCAGAAAAGGCGTCGAACTTCTTCACCATCTTTTTCCAGAACAACATAACAACAATCCTCTCTTTGAAATATCGGCGCTATTTTAGTCAGCGCCGACAAATCGTAAAGCCAGCCGCAGCGTTCTCCTGACCGGGTGGCTGTAAACCTTTTTGTTCACTGTCTTGTCAAACACGCTTGCCAGAATATGGCTGGGGTTGACAATGCGTTACGCCATAAACCAGTAGTAGAAGAGGCCGACCTTTAAGCCGAGGATCACGATGTAGGCGCAGCAGTATTTCATGGTGCCAGACATAATCTGGTTCGCCTGGCCTTCCATTTTGGTGGCGGAAACCGCAATGGCGATGCTCTGCGGGGAGATCATTTTCCCGCCCGTCGCGCCGGAGGTGTTGGCCGCCGCCAGCCAGTTAGGGTCAATATTCAACTTGCTGGCAGCAATGGTTTGCAGTTTACCAAACAGAATATTCGAGTTGGTGTCGCTGCCGGTGACAAACGTACCCAGCGCGCCAATAACCGGGGCGAGAAAGACATACGAGCCGCCGGTCAGGTCAACAATCGACTGAGCCAGCGTGGCGATAATACCGCTGAGATCCATCACCGTGGCCAGCGCAACAATCGCCATAATGGCGACGATCGAGTTCTTCAACTGGAAAATGGTTTTGACAAACACTTCCAGCATCCCGCGCGCCGAAGCCCCCTGGATAAAACCGCCGATTAGGGTCGCAAAGATGATCAGCATCCCCGGCGTGGTGACCCACTCGATTTTCAGCGCCAGCGTTTTACCGTCGGCGAGGGTGAAATGCAGCACCGAAGCCAGCTGCGATGCTGCCGCTTTTACCGCCGGGAACAGCGGCGAGCACAGCAGAATAAAGATAAAAATAAACAGGTAGATGGAGCCGACCCGGAACAGCACCTTCGCCGAGCGCGGTGTGGTTTCCCGGGTATGGCTGGTTTCAATGCGCCATTCGGGGGCGGTTTTGCCGTTGCGCAGGCGACCAAGAATGGCGACGGCAAACAGGCTGACCAGGCTGCCGGCAAATGCAGGGAGTTCTGCGCCAAGGTGGATAGCGACAAAATACTGCGGCACCAGCGTGGTAATACCGCAAATTAGTGTGATGAAGAACACGCCGCGAATCGCCTTCAGGCCACCGCCGATAATACAAATAATCACAAACGGCAGCAGAATATTAAACAGCGCCAACTGCATAATAATGGTTCCGCCGAGGGTGAAAACCGGCAGGTTAACCTGTTCAGCGAGAATTGAAACCGGAATACCCACCGCGCCGAATGCCGTCGGCACGGTATTGGCGACGAGTGAGGCGATGGCCGCTTTGAGCGGATTGAATCCCAGTGCGATCAGGATGCCGATAGGAATGGCAACCGCGGTGCCGTAGCCAGCGGCGGCCTCAAGAAATCCGCCAAAACACCACGAAATAAGCAGTACCTGGATGCGTTTATCTTCACTAATACTGGCGAGAATATCGCGCAGAATATCCAGCGCTTTGGTGGCCTGCATCACGTTATAACTGAATATCGCACCGAGGATCACAATCACAATCGGCCATAACCCTTTGAGGGCACCATAGCCCACGGAGGCTTTCAAATTCTGTAACGGCATATCCCAGAATATCGCCGACAGCGCGATGGTAAAGGCCAGCGTTATCAAGACTGAATAATGAATCGGCATTTTTAATTTTAGTATTAAAAATACCATAAGCAGCAAAGGAGAGAGGGCTAAAACAAACATAATATATTCGTTCATTACTATTCCTGATGGGTTTATTAAACCTTATTTGTATTTATGGCGGGAAACTTACATGGCTGGGTAAATAAAATATGCAAACTGAATCGCTTCAGTTGATAAAGTAATTATGATTAATGGTTTTGTAACTATTGTAAGCTTTTAATTGAGAAATAATGCTCTGTAAATATCTTTGGGCGCAAAATGGGTACCTATAAATAGTTATATAATGGTCTGTGTAATAATGATAGGGACGGGCGGGTAAGTCGTTTTAAACGGTTTTTTGATTTCTGATAATTGGGTTTTTCAATATAAAAATGTGAGCGAGGCCGAAAGAAATAAACCAGGGTATTGCATGTAAGTAATGATTGGGGGATTATTTTGTTTTGTCATACAAATGAATGTATCGCCATTTTCGATTGCCCTGATATAAGGAGCGGAGAGCCGCCCTCCATGAAAAACACTGATAATAAATCCTTTTTGACTGCACTTACCCAACGGGTTGGCCCCGCCTACGTCCTTACCGATCCGTCCAAAACGGCGCGTTATCGCAAGGGCTTCCGCTCGGGTCAGGGCGAAGCGCTGGCGGTGGTGATCCCCGGCTCTCTGCTTGAACTGTGGCAGGTGCTCAAGGCCTGCGTGGAGGCCGATAAAATCATTCTGATGCAGGCCTCAAATACCGGCCTGACGGAAGGCTCCACACCGAACGGCAAGGGCTACGATCGCGACATCGTTATCATCAGCACACTGCGCCTCGACAGTCTGCATGTGCTGGATGAGGGCAAGCAGGTGTTGGCGTATCCGGGCACCACGCTGTATTCGCTGGAGAAGGCGCTGAAGCCGTTTGGCCGCGAGCCGCATTCGGTGATTGGCTCCTCCTGCATTGGTGCGTCGGTGATTGGCGGTATCTGTAATAACTCTGGTGGTGCATTGGTTCAGCGTGGCCCGGCGTACACCGAGATGTCACTGTTTGCCCGCGTGGATGAACAGGGACAGCTACAACTGGTTAATCATCTGGGCATCGAACTGGGCGAGACGCCGGAACAGATCCTCGCCCGCCTGGATAACAACGCGATTGCGCGTGCTGACGTCAGTCATGACGGGCGTCACGCGCACGACCACGACTACGTGACCCGCGTCAGAGACGTTGATGCCGACACCCCGGCGCGCTACAACGCCGACCCGGACCGCCTGTTCGAATCCTCAGGCTGCGCGGGGAAACTGGCGGTGTTTGCCGTGCGTCTGGACACCTTTGAAGCTGAGAAGAATCAGCAGGTGTTCTACATTGGTACCAATCAGACCTCGGTGTTGACGGACATACGCCGCCATATGCTGGCGACGTTTACACACTTACCGGTCGCCGGTGAGTATATGCATCGTGATATCTATGATGTTGCAGAGAAATACAGCAAAGACACCTTCCTGATGATCGACAAACTCGGCACCGACAAAATGCCGTTTTTCTTTAATCTGAAGGGGCGCACCGAGGCCATGCTGGAGAAGGTGAAGATATTCCGCCCGCACTTTACCGACCGCGCAATGCAGACATTCAGTCATTTTTTCCCGAGCCATCTCCCGCCACGCATGAAAACCTGGCGTGACAACTACGAGCATCATCTGATGCTGAAAATGGCAGGGGATGGCATCGGCGAAGCGCAGGCGTGGTTAACCGAGTACTTTAAAACGGCAGACGGAGATTTCTTTGCCTGTACCCCGGAAGAGGGCAGCAAGGCGTTTCTGCACCGCTTTGCTGCAGCGGGAGCCGCCATTCGCTATCAGGCCGTTCATTCTGATGAGGTTGAGGATATTCTCGCGCTGGATATTGCGCTACGCCGCAATGATACCGAGTGGTATGAACATCTGCCGGCTGAAATTGACAGTCAGCTGGTGCATAAACTTTATTATGGCCACTTTATGTGCCATGTGTTCCATCAGGATTATATCGTTAAAAAAGGCGTTGATGCGCACGCGTTAAAAGAACAGATGCTAGAACTGTTGCGCCAACGCGGGGCGCAATATCCGGCAGAACATAATGTTGGCCACCTTTATAAAGCGCCTGAAAATCTGGCGCGGTTTTATCAGGAAAATGACCCGACCAACAGCATGAACCCGGGCATTGGTAAAACCAGTAAACGTAAAAACTGGGCCTGACGAAAAGACAATAAAACAGTAAAGGTCAGGTATCACCGTTTTATTAATGGCCAGTTTTTATTATTGAATTATTACCGGGCGGCGATGTGCCGCCGGTTTTAAAAGGCAATGAAGCAATGGGGTATTTATTGTGAATGTAAATTTCTTTGTCACCTGTATTGGTGACGCGCTGAAATCACGGATGGCACGCGATTCCGTATTGTTGCTGGAAAAGCTCGGCTGCCGCGTTAATTTCCCCGAGAAGCAGGGGTGCTGCGGTCAGCCCGCCATTAACAGTGGCTATATCAAAGAAGCCATCCCGGGGATGAAAAACATGATCGCTGCGCTGGAGGATAATGACGATCCGATTATCTCTCCGGCAGGTTCGTGCACCTATGCGGTCAAAAGCTACCCGACGTATCTGGCCGATGAACCTGCATGGGCATTGCGCGCCGAAAAGGTTGCCGCGCGTATGCAGGATCTCACCTCTTTTATTGTCAACAAACTGGGCGTCGTGGACGTCGGTGCCAGCCTGCAGGGCAGAGCGGTTTATCACCCTTCGTGCAGCCTGACTCGCAAGCTGGGCGTGAGAGAAGAGCCGCTCACGCTGTTGAAAAACGTACGCGGTCTGGAGCTGTTAACCTTTGCCGATCAGGACACCTGCTGCGGATTCGGCGGCACTTTCTCGGTCAAAATGGCCGAAATATCCGGCGAGATGGTGAAAGAGAAAGTCCTGCATCTCATGGATGCGAAACCGGAGTATTTGATTGGTGCCGACGTCAGCTGCCTGCTGAACATTGGCGGCCGACTGCAGCGTGAAGGCCAGCCGGTCAAAGTAATGCATATTGCTGAAGTGCTGATGAGCCGCTGAGGGGAAAGAGATGTCGATAAAAACCAGCGATGTAGAGTTTAAAACGCGCATTCGCCAGCAAATTGACGATCCGATTATGCGCAAAGCCGTGGCGAACGCGCAGGGGCGCATCGGCGCGAACCGGCAAAAAATGGTCGATGAGTTAGGGCACTGGGAAGAATGGCGCGACCGTGCCAGCCAGATCCGCGACCACGTTCTGAGTAACCTCGACGCCTACCTGTATCAACTCTCCGAGAAAGTGACGGAAAACGGCGGTCAGGTGTTTTTCGCGCAGACCAAGGAAGAGGCTACCCGCTATATTTTGCAGGTCGCGAAAGCGAAAAATGCGAAGAAGGTGGTGAAGTCCAAGTCGATGGTGACCGAAGAGATCGGCGTTAACCACGTGCTGCAGGATGCCGGTATTCAGGTGATCGAAACCGATCTGGGCGAATATATTCTCCAGTTGGATCAGGATCCGCCTTCGCATGTGGTGGTCCCGGCTATCCACAAAGATCGCTATCAGATCCGTCGCGTGCTGCATGAGCAGATGGGCTATGACGGTCCGGAAACGCCGGAAGCGATGACCTTGTTCATCCGCCAGAAGATCCGCGAGGATTTCCTCAGCGCTGAAATTGGCATTACCGGCTGTAACTTCGCGGTGGCGGAGACCGGCTCGGTTTGTCTGGTCACCAACGAAGGTAACGCGCGGATGTGTACCACGTTACCGAAAACACACATTGCGGTGATGGGCATGGAGCGTATCGCGCCGACGTTTGCCGACGTGGACGTGCTGATCACTATGCTGGCACGCAGTGCGGTGGGCGCTCGTCTGACGGGCTATAACACCTGGCTTACCGGGCCGCGCGAGGCGGATAACGTCGACGGGCCGGAAGAGTTTCACCTGGTGATTGTGGATAACGGTCGCTCGCAGGTGCTGGGTTCTGAGTTTCGCGATGTGCTGCGCTGCATCCGCTGTGGAGCCTGTATGAACACCTGCCCGGCGTATCGCCATATTGGCGGGCACGGCTACGGCTCTATTTATCCAGGGCCTATCGGGGCGGTGATCTCTCCGCTGCTCGGCGGCTATAAAGATTTTAAAGACCTGCCTTACGCCTGTTCACTGTGCACGGCCTGCGACAGCGTTTGTCCGGTACAGATCCCGCTGTCAAAACTGATCCTGCGCCATCGCCGGGTAATGGCCGAGGAAGGGATTACCCCGAAAGCGGAACGTCGCGCGATCAAAATGTTCGCTTATGCCAACAGCCATCCAGGGTTGTGGAAGGTCGGCATGATGGCCGGTGCCCACGCGGCGAGCTGGTTTATCAATGGCGGTAAAACGCCGCTCAAGGTTGGCGCGATTGGCGACTGGATGGAAGCGCGCGATCTTCCTGATGCTGACGGAGAGAGTTTCCGTAGCTGGTTTAAGAAACATCAGGCGCAGGAGAAAAAGAATGGATAACCGTACCGCGTTTTTAAACACCGTTGCCCAGGCACTGGGCCGTCCGCTGCGGCGGGAACCGCAGGCCGAAGCCGCGCCGGTGAACAACTATGCGAACGAGCGGCTGACCGAACTCAGCCCGCAGCAGCGCTGCGACGCGTTTGTGCAGTTTGCCAGCGAGGTGATGCTGGCGCAGTGCGAACTGACCCATGAGGCGCAGGCCCCTGAGGCGGCGTTACGTTTGTGCCAACAGCTGGGGCAGCAGCCGGTGGTGGTTAGCGGCGACAGTCGGCTGGCAGAACTGGGGATAACCGAGCGTTTGCAGCGAGAGTGTAATGCTGTGGTCTGGGATCCGGTGCGTGGAGCCGAGAATATTGTTCAGGCCGAGCAGGCGAAAGTTGGCGTGGTGTATGCCGAGTATGGCCTGACGGAGTCCGGGGGCGTGGTGCTGTTTTCCGCTCCGGAGCGCGGGCGTTCAATCAGCCTGTTGCCCGAGTCCTCTATTTTCGTGCTGCGTAAAAGCAGCATCCTGCCGCGTGTGGCGCAACTGGCGCAGGTTCTGCATCAGAAAGCGCAGGCCGGTGAGCGTATGCCGTCGTGCATTAACATCATCAGCGGGCCCAGCTCAACGGCGGATATTGAGCTTATCAAAGTGGTCGGGGTGCATGGTCCGGTGAAGGCGGTGTATCTGATTATTGAAGATTGTTGAGATTCGTGAATAAGACCGCTCTGGCGTTGTAGCCCAGAGCGGGATGACATTCCGCACTCTGCGGACTCTCCTTTCGCAAGGGATCGCCTGAAAATGGCGTCCTGGTCCGCGCTTTCCTCTGCGGTTTAACGTTCCTGCACCTGTTTTTTCTGCTGATAAAATCGGCGTACAACATTGTTTCCAGTCACCGCAAGTGGCGATTTTTACGCCGTTACGTGGCTGGTAAAATTGATCTAAATCAATTTAAATCGACTTATTTTTAAAAGCGAAAGAATGCAATGTTTACTAAAATTTTACCTTTCCGTGCTTATTTTTCGACAACGCAGGCGACAACGCAGTGAGAATCAACGCGATTTACGCAGCGGATAGCACCGAAAATCAACGCAAAAAGGCATATAAAAACAGGGGTTTTAGGTAAAAGTAGACATTAAACACGTTATGTAACCTATTGGCTGGAATGATGTTTTGATGGCACATTGTTAGCCACGCGGTAGACGTCTTTTTTTTAATCTAATGAGTCACAATGAATGTGCGTAAAGTAAAAATTACACATTATTCTACAATCAAGTTATCTTTCATTTGAAATAGCGTTCCACTTTTAAGTGATTTATTAACAGTTTCATTACTATTGTGCATTTTTTTTGCCGTTGACATGTTTTTACACTGGATGCATATTTCATCGCCATAAGCGTATTATTGCGTTCAGGAGATGACAATGCCTTCTCGAGATTATCCCGATAGTCGAAAAGCCAGAGGTACCCGCTCGAAAGATATGGTTCTTTTAAGTGCGCGTGTCGATACCTCTTTGTGGGAATACGTTCGCACGCTGGCATTTGAAACACGAAAAAGCAAACAAGATATTATTGCTGAAGCATTAATGCTACATCGCTCTATTAATGAGAGTGACTCTCAGTAATACATGCTGTCACGCTCTGTCTGGGTTTTATTTATATTCCCAATAATGATATATGCCTTGCTACGTCCTTAATAATTTTACTGGTGTGTTATTTGTTTTCCCCTTGTTCAATAGGGGGCTTTTTTATGTTGGCGCGCCGCCCGCATAACAAAGTTGATAGCAAAATTCACAATTAAAAGTGAGTAAAAAAATGAAAAAGACAGCAGTGGCATTAGCCGTGATGGCATTAGGGGTAACGTCCGTTCATGCAGCGGAAATTTATAACAAAGATGGCAATAAACTGGATTTGTACGGCAAAGTTAAAGCAGTACATACCTGGACCGACGGCACCGACGCCGACGGTACTTATGCGCGTCTGGGTTTTCGTGGTGAGACACAAATTAACGATCAGCTGACCGGTTATGGCCACTTTGAAAGTCAGTTTGATGCCGCTGGAGCAGAAGGTTCTCAGGATGGTATTAAAACACGTCTCGCGTTTGCTGGCCTGGATTACGGTCACGACGTTAGCTTTGACTACGGTCGTAACTACGGTGTCGCTTATGACGTGGGATCTTACACTGACGTTCTTTCAGAGTTCGGCGGTGATTCCTATGAAAATACTGACCGCTTCCTTACTACACGCACTTCTGGCGTTGCAACACTCCGTACCAAAAATCTGTTTGGTGCCGTTGATGGTGTAAACCTGGCGGCGCAATACCAGGGTCAGGATGATACCGATGCAGACCCGGCTAAACAGCACGGCAATGGCTACGGCTTCTCTCTGGGTTATGACAACATCGCGGACTCTGGCGTGTCTGCCATCGCGGCTTACTCTACCAGCGCGGTAACTGCTGAGCAGAAACAGCAGGGCTGGGAAGGTGATAACGCTGAATTCTGGGGTGCGGGCCTGAAGTATGATGCCAATGCTGTCTATGTGGCGACGATGTACGGTGAATCCCACAACCTGATCCAGAATGCCAACAAAGCGCAGCACTTTGAAGCGATGGCGGCCTATGTGTTTGATTTTGGTCTGCGTCCGAACGTGGCTTACGTCCACTCACGTGACACTGACAACACTGACCTAACCGAGTACGTGGCGCTGGGTACCGATTACTACTTCAACAAAAACATCGTGGCCGATGTGGGTTACAAGTTTAACCTGCTCAATGGCCAGGACGGTGACAACGAAGTTGTTGCTGGCCTGACCTACCAGTTCTAAGTTTTTGTTATGTTATGAAAAAGGCGTCTCTAGTCAGACGCCTTTTTTACATTGCTTTTCCTGTCAGACTGGCTGCTGTGGGTTGCCACGCACTTCGCTAAATAACCACTTCCAGATCCCCACTTTTACCCATGCCACCACGCAGAAAATGAGATAAAAAAGGGGTTTATGCGTAATCGAAACGCGCATCACTTCCATCAGATCTACATGTAAATTTCCGGCGATGGCCATATTAATGACGAATATAGAGGCAATGGTACTGGCCAGCAAAATAAGAATCGCTTTGACGGTGCCTATCTCTGGCCACTTTCCGGCAGCCCACTGCCAGAGAAAAATCGTGGTGAGTACAAATATAATAAACAGCCCTGCGGCCCCGAAAAAGCCGAAGTCTTTATAATCCTTCATGGTGCTAAATAAGCTGATGATAATAATTAACCCAAGTATGATTTTTTTAAACCACGACATGTACTGTTCCTGAATATGCTGTTGATGTTGTATGGATATGTCCATTTTTACTCATTTTATGTTTATTCTACAAATGAGTTAAGACGGATTATAAAGTGTCTGGAAAATGAATTATTGGTTATTTGTGGATTATGAAATGTTGACATTTAATTGCGGAGTAATCCGAATTTAAGATTTTATAGAGGGGGGTACTTATACTTCTTTAGGTGTAAGAGAGCGCTGTTTATAGCATTGTACTGTACTAATCAGTGCAGCAAAAAATAGCGCCGCTGCACCACACAGCGTAGCGTTGATAATGGCGACAGCACCGCTTCCCAGCAGGCTGGTTAATAGCGGCCCGAGAATTTGCCCAATGCCGTACGTCAGCGTCACCAGTCCCAATAGGTTAATGTTTCGCGGCACGCTGAGTTGGCGGGCGAGCGGCATCACCAGTGAGGTGGTTCCCATAAAGGTTGCGCCAAAACCGATACTGCTGAGAACCAGCAGGAACAACGAGTCGCTGGCAAGTGTTAACACCACACAGGCGCTTTGGGTCAGCAGATTGGCTGTCAGGCATTGCAGGACTCCCCAACGTTTCGCCGCCCATAGCCAGCCGAAACACCCCGGAATGATTGCGATGCCAACCAGCGACCACAGGTGTACGGTCAGCAGTGGCGAACCGGCATTTTTCGCCATCAGCGGCAGGTAAGTGGCGACAATGATGTAGCCAAAACCGGCCAGCCCGTAAAGCAACGCCAGCAGCCACCATGACATCGGTTGATGCGCGGATTTTGCCAGTGGTACGGCGGGCAGCACGCGGTCACGAGAGGGGAGCAGCATGACCAGCAGCAGAAGGAGTAAGCCAGAAAGGACTCCGGCACCCAGCCACAGCGTATGCGATGACAGCGCAAAGCGTAAACCAGCGATGACATACTCATTACCGAGAAAAATGCCGGTCCCGACGCCGGAGAACAGGGCCGCAATCACAAACGGATGACGGGTATGCTGCAGAACCACCATCGAACCAAAGATCATCATGCCTGCACTGGCGACACCTGCCAGAAAGCGGATCGCCATCATCAGTGCGGGCTGAGTAAAAAACGCCATCGCCAGGATAAGTCCGGTGGTCGCGAGCGCAGAGGCTAATAGCATCGGACGCAGGCGTGAGGGCTGGTGGAACAAGGCGAAGGAAAACAGCAGGCTGCCTGCCAGATACCCGGCGTAGTTGGCGCTGGCAATCCACGAGAGTTGGCTAAAGGTAAACTGACCTTCAGTCAGCAGCACCGGCAGCATTGGCGTATACAGAAAGCGGCCAATCCCCATGCCCAGCGTCAAGACCAGCAGGCCAAACAGCGCGATGCGGATGGAATGATGATTTGAACCAGGACTTCCCTGCGGCATGCAGACGCTCACTTCACGCTGTTATGTGGATATTTGTTATATTACATATGCAAATGATAATTTAAAGTTAAATGATGCGGGTTTTACCGTCAGAGGATTTTCTTCAGGTCCATTTCTTCCTGGATCCGTTCGCTGTAGGCGATATGGGTGCGGATCGCCTCTTCAATACCGGCGTTGTAAAACGCAGGTCCCAGTTTTTCGATAATAAAATCAATAAAGAACTCGGCATCGAACTGCTCAAGGTCGAGATCGAAGTGGTCGCTGCAATACGTTTCCAGTTCGTTGCGCAGGCGATCGCGCTCCGCGGATGACAGGGTGATTTCAGCCATTTTTTCTCCTTAAAAATTCGGCAGCGTGAGCAGAGACGGTAGTTGCGACAACAGATATAACACCAGCCCGATAGAACCGCCAACGAGCGTGCCGTTGACGCGAATAAACTGCAAATCTTTGCCGATGTTGAGCTCAATTTGTTGCGACATCTCCCGTGCATCCCAGCTTTTGACCGTGTCGCTGATGTGGCGCGTCAGGAAGGTAGCGAACTCCGGTGCGACTTTTTTCGCAGCCTGCTCCAGGTGTTCATTCAGCGACGCACGCAGGGCACCATCGGCAACCAGCGTTTCGCCAAACCACTGTCCGGCGCTGGCAATGCGTTGTTTCACGCGAGAATCATCGGCGTTAATGTCGGTTTTCACCCACTGACGCAGATCCGCCCACAACTCGCCGAGATAGCGGTTAAAGGCTTCGTCCTCTTTCAGGTAGCTTTTGAGGCTTTCTGCACGTGCGGCCATGTCAGGATCGTGTTTGAGCTTATCGATCAGGTTCAACGTGGCGCGATCGAAGGCGTGGCGGATCTGATGCGCCCGATCGTGACTGATGTCATCCAGCAGGGAGTTGACCGCATCAGAGACCAGCTCGGCGCTGTGTTCACCGAGCCATTCGGTTGGCAGGATCTTCGCTTTGAGCGGATGTTCGGTCTCCAGCCAGCGCACAATCTGCTGGGCGATAAACGCCCGCGAACTGTCGCGCTGTAGCAGGGCGATCAGCTGCGTAATCAGCGTGTCGAGCAGCACCTGGTGGCGGTTGTTTTTGGTCATGCTTTCCAGCATTAATGCGCTAGTGCCGGAGAGATCGACCTTGTCGATAGCCTTATGCACCGCGCGTTTGATCAGCCGCTGGATGCGGGCGTCGTCGGTCAGTTCGAGAAATCCGCTCATGATCTGCAGCAGATGCTGGCCGATGCGCCGGGCATTTTCCGGTTGGCTGAACCAGTTGCCAATGAGCAGCGCCGGTTCATGGCGGCGAATCAGCGCCACCAGTGACTGGGTGTCGAGGAATTTTTCCTGCACGAACTGACCCAGGTTTTCGCCGATGCGGTCTTTATTACGCGGGATAATCGCCGTATGGCGCGAGATAAACGGGATCGGTACCCGGCGAAAAAGCGCGACCACGGCGAACCAGTCCGCCAGCGCGCCTACCATCGCCGCTTCGGCAATCGCTTTGATCCCGAGCACCCAGAAGTTGGGTGGCAGAAACAACGTGATGACGAAGGTCGCGGCAGCAATCAGCAGCAGAGAGAGCGCCAGTCGCTTGGCGCGTTTGAGTTCAGCAATTTTATTCATAGACTTAAGGATAGAGCCAGACGGGGGGAACGTGCAAAAATTGTGGCACGCCTCCCATTTTTAGACTGAACGATCTTATCCTGGGATCCAGTTGTCCCACGCGGGTAACGGACCGAGTTCCGCCACCAGAAAATCGATAAACGATCGTACCTTCGGATTACTGTACTTGCTGGGAAAATACAGCGCATACAGGGCGTGGGTTTCACAGGTGATGGTGCCGTCGAGCATCAGCGGCGTGACCTCTTCTTTTTGAATATGATCGCCAATCAGATAGGTGGGTAAATACGCCACGCCCTGATCTTCTAACACCGACTTCAATAACACCAGGCTGCTGTTGGCCTGGATCGGCATATGCAGCTTCAATTGATGCAAACGATCCTGCTCGTCTGCCACTTTAAGCACTGGCGTGAGGCCGGGGTAAACCAGGCAATCATGATTCACCAAGTCGCTGCGACGCTGGGGCATCCCTTTTTTTGCGAGGTATCCCGGCGACGCGCAGTACGCCCAGCGGATAGGGACCAGTTTACGCATGGCGTAATTCTGCGGCGGCGCGGTGGAAATGCGCAGGGCGATGTCGAAATCGGTTTCGTTCAGATTGACGAAGTTATCGTTGAGATCGATGTACAGATTCACATCCGGGAATTGGGTACGATATTTATCCACCAGGTTTACCAGTCGCGAATAACCAAAGGCAATGGAACAGGTGATGCGTAATTCGCCCTGCGGGCTGTGGTAATAACCGGAGGTAGTATTCAGCGTTTCATCAAACTCTGTCAGTAGCTTATTGGCGCGGTTAAATAAATATTGCCCGGCATCGGTCAGGGTAATACTGCGGGTGGTGCGTTTAATTAACGTTGTCCCCAGCGTGTCTTCCATCGCCGTCAGGCTTTTGCTCACCGCGGAAGGCGAGACGTTGAGCTGCGCGGCAGCCTCCGATAACCCTCCGCAGTCAACGATTTTGACGAAAAATTCCAAATGCTTGAGTGAAATCGGCGTACCCATAATTTCCTTTAATTCACAAGTGATTTGCAAAAACGGTACGAATAGGCCGTTACATTCGCATTTTAAACATGCAACTATTGAATCACAGGAAACAACTCGCTGGCAAAATGAAAAAATAACAGGTTAAGTGAGTTGCATCACAAAATATAAGGAGGCAGGCCTGAAACGCATCAAGTTGTGAATGTAGTCTCATTAAAAATTATATAATTTAAAAGGTACCCATTATGTGGTCACGACTCGAACCCTACAGATCGTCGATTATTTTATTATTTGCTCTGGTTATTGGCGGCTTATTAGGTATTTATGCCCCGACGTTTGCCAGCACACTCCAGCCAGTCGGTCAGATATTCTTAAACCTGTTATTTATGATCATCGTGCCGCTGGTGGGGATCAGCGTCATGTCTTCTATCGCCAGTATGACCGACCTGAAAAGGCTGGGACGCATTATGGCGATTATCTTTATTGTTTCGATCGCGATGGCCTTTATTCCGGCTGCCGGGATTGTGGCGCTGGCGCTATGGTACAACCCGGCGCAGGGCGTCACTATCGATCTCTCGCAGTCCGTGCAGGCGGGCAGTGGCAAGATGGATTTTGTCAGCATGATCACCACCAATGATTTTATCGGACTGTTTTCGAAGTCCAATATTCTGGCGCTGATCGTCATGGCGATCATTGCCGGTGTGGCGATTGGGCAATCAGATCAGGCGGGGAAACGCATTGCGTCACTGCTGGAAGATGCCAATACCGTGATCATGAAGATCGTCTCTATCATTATGAAAGTGGCGCCGATTGGTCTTGGTTGCTATTTCGCTGCGACCATGGCCAGTCAGGATTCCGCGCTGCTGTTAACCTTTGCCCGCGCCATTGGTCTGTTTATGGTCGCCACGCTGGTCTACTTTGTTTTCGGCTCAATTCTCTATTCGTATATTGGTGGCGGTGTTCCGGCGGTCAGAGCCTTCTGGCGTAATGCGATTGAACCTTCCGCCACCGCGCTGGGAACCTGTTCTTCACTGGGCACGTTACCTGTCACGCTGCGCGCCGGAAAGGCGATGGGGATTAACCCGGAAATCGTCGATGTCTCTATTCCGCTATTGGTTAACCTGAACAAAGGCGGCGTGGCGATGATTGCCGCGCTGAAAATTGTCTTTATCTATTCCGTGCTCGGCATGCCGTTCACCACCGAGACCTTCTTCCTGACCATGCTGATTGCCGTGCTCTCCGCCATTATCGTCGGCGGCGTACCGGGCGGCGCGTTTCTGGGTGAGATCTTTATTGTCACCACGCTCGGGTTGCCGATGGAAGCGATCCCGATGCTGGTGGTGCTGGGTACGATTACCGATGCGCCCGCCACGCTTATCAACGTGATCCATGATTTGAACGCGGCACAAATTGTTGAGCGGTTTGCTGGAAAAAAGCAGAACGACGCTGAAATCAACGCGACCGCCGCTGCGGTATAGGTTTGCACACGGATTAAGAAACAGGAGATGTTATGAAAGACGCAATGAAGATTGAAACCCAACTGGTCGTCGCCGGACGTGACAAACGTTACACCCAGGGGGCGGTGAATCCGGTTATCCAACGCGCTTCTTCGCTGGTGTTTGATACCGTGAAGGATAAAAAATTCGCTACCGCCAATCGCGCTAACGGGGAACTGTTTTATGGTCGTCGCGGTACGTATACCCACTTCGCTTTTCAGAAGGCGATGAGCGAGCTGGAAGGCGGTGCGGGCTGTGCGTTGTACCCGTGCGGGGCCGCGGCGGTTACTAATGCGATTCTGGCGTTTGTACAAAGCGGCGATCATATCCTGATGACCGGCGCGGCCTATGAGCCAACCCAGGATTTCTGTAATAAAATCCTGAGTAAATTCAACGTGGAAACCACCTATTACGATCCGCTGATTGGCGCAGGTATCGTCGATTTTCTGCGCCCTGAGACGAAAGTGGTGTTTCTGGAATCGCCCAGTTCAATCACCATGGAAGTCCAGGACGTGCCGGGAATGGTGAAGGCGATCCGCGCAGTGAACCCGGACATCGTCATCATGATCGACAACACCTGGGCGGCAGGCGTACTGTTCAAGGCGCTGGATTTCGGCGTGGATATTTCCATTCAGGCAGGGACGAAATACACCATTGGTCACTCGGACGGCATGCTGGGCACGGCGGTGTCCAACGCCCGCTGCTGGGATCGTCTGCGTGAGAACTCGTATCTGATGGGGCAAACGCTGGATGCCGACACGGCGTATAACGGCAGCCGCGGACTGCGCACGCTGGCGGTACGTCTGAAACAGCATCAGGAAAGCAGTATCCATATTGCCCGCTGGCTGTCGGCAAGACCGGAGGTGGCGCGGGTGAACCATCCGGCGTTACCGGAGTGTCCGGGCCATGAGTATTTTCAGCGCGACTTTGCCGGTAGCTCGGGCCTGTTCTCGTTTATCCTGAAAAAGCGCCTGACTGATGAACAGATGGCGAATTTCCTCGATAACTTCTCGCTGTTCCATATGGCCTATTCGTGGGGCGGATTCGAGTCACTGATTCTGGCTAACCAGCCGGAGGAGCTGAACAGCATTCGCCCGGCCGGGGATGTCGACTTCAGCGGCACGCTGGTCAGGGTGCATATTGGCCTGGAAGATGTCGGTGATTTGATTGCCGATCTGGACGCCGGGTTCGCGCGTATCGCGTAATGTGATGTGATAAATGCCGGCTGCGGTGCCAGCACCTTATCCGGCCTACCACGATGTCGTAGGCCGGATAAGCATGGCAGGTTAGTTTTCCGTGGCTAACGTCGTGGTCTCGTGCTGACGTACCCGCTTCAACAATCCGGCGAGCGTGAATACCACGACAATACCTGCGACAACCGCCAACAGGTGAAACGAAATCCTGCCGCCGTTAAACCACAGCCAGCGCCCAATTTCGACAGAAACCGCCATTACCGTCAGGATCACCATATTCAGCGATGCGGAGACCGTGCCCTTCGGCAGGTTGTTGGAAAACAGCGTAAAACGGAACAGCGTCGGGAAAATCATCCCGATACCAAATGCATACAGACTGGTGCCCAGCACCGACCACAGCCAGACGTGCGGCCAGAGTAAATTGCCACCAATCAGTATCGCCAGCCCGCTCAATTGGACAGGTGCCGCCCGCCAGATAAAGCGCGGCCTTGTCGGGTCCTTCACAAATCGCACCACCACCATATTAGCGACGATAACCGCCCCAAATACTGGAGCCTGCGCCCAGGCAAACTGCGAGGTGGTCATGCCGCCCGCGTCGATCAGGATCACCGGCGATACCGCCACCCAGCTCATCATCGGGATGTAGCTCAGTGATAGCGTGGCGGCCCCAAACAGGAACACCCGGTTGCGAAATACATCGCGAAAATCCCGTAGTACGCCGCGTGCGCTGAACGGCACCGAGCCGCGCTGCACCGTTTCTGGCATCGCCAACAGCAGGCCAATAAAGGCGACCAGGCCCATCGCGGCAATGATGGCAAACAGAACCTTCCAGTGGACAAAGTGCATCAGCGCTGCCCCGGAGAGCGGGCCAATTACCGGTGCCACCAGCACAATGGAGGTGATGATGGCCATCAGCTTGATGGCCTTTGTCTGGCCAAATGCCTCCTGCACCGTGACGTAGCCGACGGTGGCGATAAAGCAGATGCTGGTGCCCTGCACAACGCGTGCAATCAGAAACTGCGTCATTGAGGTGGTGAACAGTGTTGCCGCGCAGGCAAGGGTGAAGATGAGCGCGCCGGTAATCAGCACCGGTCGGCGACCAATTCGATCGGAAAGCGGCCCTAATAACCACTGTAACGCCATCCCACCCGCCAGATACAGGCTAACCGCAGCCGGTGCCAGGCTGACATCGGCGTTGAAATCCCGCACGACATTAATGATGCCGGGTTGGATCAGGTCCGTTGACAGGTAGGCGGCGAAGTCGTACAGAATCAGCGCGATGGGGAAAAACAGCGTCGTGGCGCGTTGCGAGAAAAACGCGAAAATCCGTTGCATAAAACAGCTCCTTGTCGGGAGAAAACCCTCAACGGGAATAGCGAGATCGCACCTCGGGTAGCGTCAGTTGAATGGAAAATAGACATCCGCAGTGTAATGCGAATGGGCGCGTAAGCAAACGCGTTTTTGCGGGGAGTGTTCTGAGAAAATGTCTGCCTTGCAGAGGGCGGTATTTACTGTGGATAGTGCCTCGCAGACATAAAACGTGTTGAATGAGAGTCATAAATTTAGCCGTTATAGTCGCGCCATCTTTTTCCTCGGACGATGGATCTCCATGAAAAAAACACCGACCTCAACCCCGCATGATGCGGTCTTTAAAACATTTTTACGTCATCCGGAGACTGCCCGGGATTTTCTACAGATTCATCTCCCTGATGCGTTACGCGAAATATGTGACCTGCAGACACTAAAGCTCGAGTCTGACAGTTTTATTGAGGGGGATTTACGCGCGTATTACTCCGATGTGCTGTGGTCGCTGAAAACGACGGAAGGGGATGGATATATTTACGTAGTGATTGAACATCAGAGTACACCGGATGCGCATATGGCGTTCAGGTTGATGCGCTATGCGATAGCGGCCATGCAAAAACATTTAGATGCCGGACACCCGCAATTACCGCTGGTGGTGCCGATGCTGTTTTATCACGGCGCTAAAAGTCCGTATCCCTGGTCACTGTGCTGGCTGGATGAATTTGCCAATCCAACATTGGCTCGTCGGCTTTATGCCGCAGCGTTTCCGCTGGTCGATATTACAGTTATTCCGGACGATGAGATTGTGCAGCATCGCCGTATGGCGCTGCTGGAATTAATACAAAAACATATCCGTCAGCGCGATCTTATGGGATTGGTCGAGAACATTGTTTCTCTGTTAGTTACCGGGTCCACTAATGACAGCCAGCTCAAGACGCTGTTTAATTATATTTTGCGAACCGGTGATGCACCTCGCTTCAATACGTTTATCAGTGCGATTGCCGAACGTTCACCGCAGCATAAGGAGCATTTGATGACGATCGCGGACAGATTGCATGAGGCGGGATTTAAAAAAGGATGGCAGGAAGGCAAACAGGAAGGCAAACAGGAAGGTAAACAGGAAGGGCTGATGGAGGGGCGGCGTGATGAAGCATTGCGTATTGCCCGCACCATGTTGACCGACGGTATCGATATCAACACGATACAAAAAATTACCCGACTGTCCGCTGAGGATATCCAGGGTTTAAGCCATTAGATAGAGGCGAAGCCGGGTGTGCCGATTTACTCTATCGCCACCATCACCGCCTCTCCGAGTTTCTGCATCACTTCCCGGTGCTTTTCGTCTGGTGGCAGTGCGCAGTTGATGCGTACGCAGTTGCGATACTTTCCTGACGCCGAGAACAGCGAACCTGGCGCGACCTGGATTTTCAGGCGGCAGAGCTGTTTGGCGACGCAGACCATGTCGACCAGTGGTGGCAATTCGACCCACAGCATAAAGCCGCCTTTTGGTCGGGTGACGCAGATCCCACAGGGGAAGTATTCCCGTACCCAGCAGGTGTAGATTTCCATATTGCGCTGGTAGATCTGGCGCATGCGCCGGACATGGCGATGATAATGACCCTCGCGCACAAAGGTTGCCGCCGCCAGCTGCGTGGCGGGAACGCTGGTGCCGATGACGGCGTATTTCATGTGCAGCAGTTTGTCATGATAGCGACCCGGAACCACCCAACCCACGCGCAGACCCGGTGCCACAGATTTGGTAAATGAGCTGCACAGTAGCACCCGACCGTCGCTATCCCAGGAATGAATTGTGCGTGGACGCGGATACTCCGTCGCCAGCTCGCCATACACATCATCTTCAAAAATCACAATGTCGTGACGCTGGGCGAGGGTGAGTACCGCCCGCTTGCGCGCATCCGGCATAATAAATCCGAGGGGATTATTGCAGTTGGGGACCAGCAGCACCCCTTTAATCGGCCACTGATCCAGCGCCAGCTCCAGGGCTTCAATACTGATCCCGGTATCCGGATCGGTCGGGATCTCAATCACTTTGATGCCAAGACCGCGTAGCAGCTGCATGGTGCCGTAATAGGCGGGGGATTCCACGGCGACGATATCGCCGCGCTGGCAGACCGTCAGCAGCGCCAGTGACATTCCACTCTGGCTGCCGCTGGTGACTACGATATCGTCCGCACTGACCACCGAACCGCCGTCCAGCATCAGCCGGGCTATCTGTTGGCGCAGTTCCCGACAGCCGGGCAGCTCGTCGTAACCCAGCACCGCGCGCAGATTATGCTGCGCCACGCGGCTTAACTCGCGCCACAGCGGTTTCAGGCTGGGTTGATTAATATCGGGAACGCCGCTGCTGAAAGGGACGATTGATGTGTCTGCGTGACCTGCCAGCATGTCCAGCACCTGATCCCACTGGGTTATCTTCACCGGACGCTGTACCGGACGCGACATTGGCGGCACCGGCGGCTGTGCTTTACGCGGGGCGACAAAATAGCCGGAGCGCGGCTGCGGGGTGATCAGCTGTCGCTGTTCCAGCATCTGATATGCCTGCTGTACGGTGCTGATGCTGACCCCATGTTCCTGACTCAGGCTGCGCACCGACGGCAGCTTTTCGCCATGGCGATACAACCCCTGCTCAATGCGTTCGGCCAGCAGACTGGCCAGATATTGGTAACGCGTCATGCTGTATCCCTCATGGGTACCATACAGATCAAAAAACCCGTACAGACTGGCGTGAAAAAGGTGATTCAGGATCCTTTTTAACCAATCTGTATGTTAAATAAAAGTACTTTGTGAATCTGTATTGTATCCCCCTGGATCCGCGAAGATAACGTCTCAGATAAGACGGGGAGGCGGGTATGGAATTTCATGAGAACAGAGCAAAGCAGCCATTTATTGGTTTGGTGCAGGTCTGGAGGGCGATTAAACGCTGGCATCTGCGGGCGCAAACGCGGCGCGTATTGCAACAGATGAGCGATGAGCGGCTAAAGGATGTCGGGCTGCGACGCGATCAGGTGGAGTAATTGTTCTTTCATCGACAGAGGCTGTCAGTGCCGGATGGCGGCGTAACCGCCTTATCCGGCCTACAAAATTTAATCCCTGATCGTCAAGTTGTGAAGCTATTTCCAACAATCCAGGTATAATCGTAAGATAATTGTAGATACATTTTTGTATATACAATTAGGGATAAAATACATGCCAATGGAGTTTGAGTGGGATGCAAACAAGGCACAAAGTAACCACCGTAAACATGGTGTTCGCTTTGAGGACGCGGTACTCGTTTTCGACGACCCCCGGCATTTGTCCAGACAGGATCGTTATGAGAACGGTGAGTACCGGTGGCAGACCATCGGTCTTGTTCATGGCATTGTGGTTATTCTGGTTGCCCATAGCGTTAGGTTTGAAAGTGGCTTTGAAGTCATTCGTATCATCAGTGCCAGAAAGGCAGATCGTAAAGAGAGGAATCGTTATGAGCATGATTAAACATAAACGTGGCAGCGCATCCGCGCTGAGTGCTCAGCATGAGGCGGAACTGAAGGCGCTGGCGAATAAACCGGATGATGATATTGATTATAGCGACATTCCGGTGACTGAAGATGAGCAGTGGTCAGAGGCTAATCGCGGTACGTTTTTCCGTCCGTTGAAAACTCAGGCATCGGTGCGCATTGATGCCGATGTGATGGAGTGGTTAAAGCGCCCCGGGAAGGGTTACCAGACGCGGCTAAATGCTATTTTGCGCGAGGCTATGCTGAGAGAGCAAAACAAGAAATAGCCCTATACCGAGGTTGTGAGTGCCGGATGGCGGCTGCGCCTTATTCGGTCTACGGGAGAAGGCTTTGTAGGCCCGGTAAGCGTAGCGCCACCGGGCAATTCAGCAGGGGATTACTTCTTCAAGCCCGCAAATGCCGCCCGAATTTCGTCTTCCGGCAGGTTAATACCGATAAACACCAGCTGGCTGTGCGGCTGTTCGTCGCCCCACGGGCGGTCCCAGTCGGCGCTGTACAGGCGCTGGACGCCCTGGAACAGCAGGCGGTTGGGTTCGCCTTCGATCCACAACATGCCTTTGTAACGCAATAGTTTCTCGGCAGATTCCAGCAGCAGGTTTTCCATCACCCTGGACACGTCGCTGATATTCACCGGGTAATCCAGTTCGACGACGATCGAGGAGATATCGTTTTGTTTGTCGGCGATAAAGTGGAAACGCGGTTTGGCGCTGACCACGTTCTCTTCCAGCATAAAACCGTTGGTGTCGAACAGCTGCGCGAGGTCGATGTCGCCATGAGTGACGGTATACACCGGCGCGCGGGCGTTGATGCGTGCCAGGCGCTCACGCAGTTTCTCGCTTTCACCTGCTACGTCGGTTTTGGTCAGCAGGATGCGGTCGGCGTAGCCAACCTGCGACTGGGCGATGGTGAACTGGTTCATCTGTTCGTCGGCGTGCACTGCGTCAACCAGCGCGATCACGCCGTCCAGCAGGTAGCGTTCGCAAATCACTTCATGGGAGAAAAAGGTCTGAATAATCGGGCCGGGATCGGCCATGCCGGTGCACTCAATCACCAGACGGTCAAAATCGATCGCCCCCTTATCAAGGTTGTCGAGCAGGTCTAACAAGGCGTCTTCCAGTTCACTGGAACGGGTGCAGCAGATGCAGCCGTTAGTCAGGGTTTTGATCTGCGTGGCGCGGTCGCCAATCAGCTGATCGTCCACCGAGACTTCGCCGAATTCGTTTTCGATAACGGCAATTTTGTAACCGTGCTGCTCGTTGAGAATATGGCGCAGCAGGGTGGTTTTACCCGCGCCGAGAAAACCGGTGAGTAGGGTGACTGCAATCGGGGTCATTCATTTCTCCTTCTAACAGCAACTGCTTCCGCCGCTACCGTAGCGGGCTTCCTGGCGCTCGCGGAAGAATTCTTCGTAGGTCATGTACGGCTTATCGGGATGGTTGGTCTTCATATGCTCGACGTAGTTGTCGTAGTCCGGAATACCAATCAGCATTTTTGCCGCCTGACCGAGATACTTTTTTGCCTGACCTAAAGTACCAAACATTCTGCCGTCCTGTTAATGAATAAAGCCGGATGGCGGCTTGCGCCTTATCCGGCCTACGTTAACTGCATTCTGTAGGCCGGGATCGCTGCGCGCCTCCCGGCATCAGGTTAGTGGTGTGAAGAGGTCTTCACGCCGCCTTCCGGCACCGGTACATACGGCGTCTCTTTATCAGAGCGGCCGTTGATGGCGCGGGCTTTCTGCCAGGTACGGAACCCGTAGAAAATGATGCTGTACACCACCACCAGGAACAGAATACTCAGGCCTGCGTTGGTGTAGTTGTTGATGACGATATGGTTCATGTTGGCAATCTGCTGTGCGGTCAGTTCACCGCCGTTAGCAATCTTCTCTTTGTACTGACTTGCCATGAAGAAGAAGCCTTCCATCTGCGGGTTGGTGCTGAACAGTTTCAGACCCAGCGCCCAGGTGGTGCAGATCAGCAGCCATACGGCCGGAACCACGGTGACCCAGATGTATTTGGTGCGCTGCATTTTAACCAGTACCACGGTGCCGAGAACCAGCGCCACGGCGGCCAGCATCTGGTTAGAGATACCGAACAGCGGCCACAGGCTCTTCACGCCGCCCAGCGGGTCAACCACGCCTTGATACAGCAGGTAGCCCCACAGGCCTACACAGCCCGCAGTACCCACAACACCGGCAACCAGGGAGTCGGTTTTCTTCAGGAACGGGACGAAGTTACCCAGCAAATCTTGCAGCATAAAGCGGCCAGAACGGGTACCGGCATCCAGTGCAGTCAGGATGAACAGCGCTTCAAACAGAATACCGAAGTGGTACCAGAAGCCCATGTCAGCCATCGGCAGCACTTTGTGGAACACGTGCGCGATACCGACAGCCAGCGTCGGTGCGCCACCGGCGCGGTTCAGAACGGACGGTTCACCAATGTCTTTCGCGGTTTGCAGGATCTGCTCAGGCGAAATCACGAAGCCCCAGGAACTGACTGTTGCCGCGGCGTGTGCGGTCACGTCTTTCAGCTGCGCCATAATCAGCGGCGCGTTCTCGCCACCCATTTCATGCAGGTTTGGCATGGTGATGCCAAGGCCCGCAGGCGGGGTGTTCATCGCGAAGTACAGACCTGGTTCGATGATGGAAGCAGCAACCAGCGCCATAATTGCGACGAAGGATTCCATCAGCATCGCGCCATAACCAATGAAACGCGCGTCGGTTTCACAGGCCAGCAGCTTCGGTGTGGTACCGGAGGCGATCAGCGCGTGGAAGCCAGATACCGCACCACAGGCGATGGTGATGAACAGGAACGGGAACAGCGCACCTTTCCACAGCGGACCGGTACCGTCAACGTACTGGGTCATCGCCGGCATTTTCAGCTCTGGGTTAAGGATAACGATACCGACAGCCAGACCAACGATAACGCCGATTTTCAGGAAGGTGGCCAGATAGTCGCGCGGGGCGAGGATCAGCCATACCGGCAGCAGCGCAGAGATAAACGCGTAGCCGATAAGCGTAAAGGTAATGGTGGTGTCTTTAAAGGTCAGTGCCGGGCCCCAGTACGGGTCGTGGGCAATCACGCCGCCGAAGTAAATGGAGGCAACCAATAGAACAATACCAATCACCGACACTTCGCCCACACGTCCCGGGCGCAGGAAGCGCATGTAGATCCCCATGAACAGCGCGATCGGTACGGTTGAGCAGACGGTGAACACACCCCACGGGCTTTCCGCCAGCGCTTTCACCACGATCAGCGCCAGCACCGCCAGGATGATGATCATGATTAAGAAGCAGCCGAACAGCGCGATGGTTCCCGGTACCGGGCCCATCTCTTCTTTGATCATCTCACCGAGAGACGCGCCGTTACGACGAGAAGAGATAAACAGCACCATGAAGTCCTGCACTGCACCGGCCAGCACTACGCCCGCCAGCAGCCACAGCGTACCAGGCAGGTAGCCCATTTGTGCGGCCAGTACCGGTCCAACCAGCGGACCTGCCCCGGCGATAGCAGCAAAGTGGTGACCGAACAGGACGTTACGGTTGGTTGGGACGTAGTTCAGACCGTCGTTGTTGATGACCGCCGGCGTGGCACGCGTGGGGTCAAGTTTCATCACTTTCTGGGCGATGTACAGACTGTAGTAACGATAGGCCACCAGATAAACAGAGACAGAGGCGACCACGATCCACAGGGCGCTGATGTGTTCACCCCGACGTAATGCCACTACCGAGAGGCAAAATGCACCGATGATTCCGAGAATCACCCAGGGTATGTGCTTGAATATCTTTTTCGTATCCATAGTAAAACCTGGTATCTAATTAATAATTGGCCGAAGCCGCGTGGGTTTGAGTGTGTGTTTGAGGAGATAAGTTGACTGCTATGTTGGGAGGATCTTGCCAGAGAATTACGCGCGTAAAGTAAGGTAAATATGTGAGTGGTTATATGTCAGCTTAAGCGGTCCCAAGTGTCAGCGAGCGGTTCCGGGGAGCGGTAAACGGGGATGATTATGTGATTGAGATCACTAAAAAACTCCTTTAGAGCCCTTACGGAAGGCGGTATCGACGATTCGTCGATGCTGCGATCGATTCAGGAAGCACGAATTCCGTAAAGTTTTCTCTTTTCAGGCCGAAAATTCTGACATCTGTCTAGCGGAAAGAGAAAACATGTTAAAACGAATGAAGATTGTTACCAGCTTACTGCTGGTATTGGCGCTGTTTGGCCTTTTACAACTGGCCTCGGGCGGGTTGTTCTTTAATTCACTGAAGAATGACAAGGAGAACTTTACCGTTCTGCAAACCATTCGCCAGCAGCAGTCTGCGCTGAATGCGACCTGGGTTGAACTGCTGCAAACACGAAATACCCTGAACAGGGCAGGGATCCGCTACATGATGGATCAGAGCAATATCGGCAGCGGCGCCACCGTGGCGGAGCTGATGCAGGTGGCGAGCACTGCGCTGAAAATGACTGAGAAAAACTGGGCAACCTATGAATCGCTGCCGCGCGATCCGCGTCAAAGCGAAGCCGCGTTCCAGGAGATCAATCGTACCTATGACATCTACCACGGTGCGCTGGCAGAGCTGATCCAGTTGCTGGGCGACGGCAAGATCAATGCGTTCTTTGATCAGCCGACACAAAGCTATCAGGATGGCTTTGAGAAGCAGTATATGAACTACATGCAGCAGAACGATCGTCTGTATGACATTGCGGTTGAAGATAACAACAGCTCTTACAGCCAGGCGATGTGGGTGCTGGCTTGCGTGCTGATTACCGTGCTGGCGGCCATTATCGCCGTCTGGTTTGGCATTAAGTTCTCGCTGATCGCCCCGATGAACCGCCTGATTGACAGCATTCGTCATATTGCCAGCGGTGACCTGGTGAAGCGCATCGACGTGGAAGGCTCCAACGAGATTGGGCAACTGGCCGAGAGCCTGCGCCACATGCAGAGTGAGTTGATGAGCACCGTGGGTGATGTGCGTAACGGTGCTAACGCCATTTACAGCGGTGCCAGCGAGATTGCGATGGGCAATAATGATCTCTCGTCACGTACTGAGCAGCAGGCGGCTTCGCTGGAAGAAACCGCGGCCAGCATGGAAGAGTTGACGGCAACCGTGAAGCAGAACGCCGAAAACGCCCGTCAGGCCAGCCATCTGGCGCTGAGTGCCTCTGAAACGGCGCAGAAAGGTGGCAAGGTGGTGGATAACGTGGTGCAGACTATGCGTGACATCGCCTCCAGTTCGCAGAAAATTGCCGACATTATTAGCGTGATCGACGGCATTGCCTTCCAGACTAACATTTTGGCGTTGAACGCCGCAGTAGAAGCGGCACGCGCAGGTGAGCAGGGCCGTGGATTTGCGGTGGTCGCCGGTGAAGTCCGTAACCTGGCCCAGCGCAGTGCGCAGGCCGCGCGCGAGATCAAGAGCCTGATTGAAGACTCGGTCAGCCGCGTGGATGTCGGTTCAACGTTGGTTGAAAGCGCCGGTGAAACCATGGATGAGATCGTCAATGCGGTGACCCGCGTGACCGATATCATGGGGGAAATCGCCTCAGCATCTGACGAGCAGAGCCGCGGTATCGATCAGGTCGGTCTGGCCGTTGCCGAGATGGATCGTGTAACCCAACAGAACGCCTCGCTGGTGGAAGAGTCCGCTGCTGCCGCCGCGGCGCTGGAAGAACAAGCCAGCCGTTTGACCCAGGCCGTTGCCGTGTTCCGTATTCAGCACGATCAAAAGCGTCCGCGTGATGTTGCTGCCGTAAAACCGGCATCGACAACCACCCAGCCGCGTAAAGCCGTGGCGAAGGATGCGGGTGAGAACTGGGAAACGTTCTAAGCCTGTGATGCCGGATGGCGCTATTGCTCATCCGGCTTACCGGGAAGGTATGTGTAGCCCGATTCTATCGGGCTACACGTCATTACTCCTGACGCGGGTCGCTAATCGGCTGGCGAACCAGGAAGATATAAGCGAACGCCCCTACCATCGTCACGCAACCGCAGATAATCAGCGCCAGACGGAAAGAATTGGTGGTATCCACGATAAATCCGGTGACAATCGGTGCGAACGACGCACAGATAAAGCTGGCAAAGTTCTGAATACTGCCCACGGATGCGGTCATACGGGAAGCCACTGCGACGTGGATCAAACCCCAGCAGGACGTGCCGGCGAAGTGGATGCAGAACAGCGCCATCCCAATCAGTAACACTGCGGCCATTGAGGTTGTCGCCTGCGGTACCACGAAGGTGAATGCAGCAGAGCAGAACATCCCGGCAATGATACAAATCTTACGACTCTTAATCGGCGCCATGCCGCCTTTCACCAGCCAGTCGGTGACAAAACCGTTAATCAGCATGCCAGCTGCGCCAAACAGGAACGGGATCGCGGCCATGAGCCCGGTACTTTTTAAATCCAGGTTATAGGACGTTTGCAGGTAACCCGGCAGCCAGGCCAGATACAACCATGCCGTGTAGTTGATGCCGCTAAAGCCCAGCATCATGCCCCACATGGTACGGTTACGGAACAGGCTGCGCCATTCGGCAAAGCTCAGCGGATCGCGGCGGGCATTGACGCTACCGGCGTTCAGGTACGCTTGTTCGGTGGCGCTCAGTTCAATCTGCTCGCGGTTGCGATACAGCATGTACCAGCCGATGGCGAGGAAAATACCCAGTACGCCGATAGTGATAAACATCCAGCGCCAGCCCATCACCAGCATCATCGCGGCCAGAATCGGTGGGCTAATGGCGACACCAATCGTTGAGGCAGCGTTGAATAATCCCATTGGGCGGCCGCGCTCTTTAATGTTAAACCAGTCGTTGATCACCTTCACGCCGCACGGGTTCATTGGCGCTTCACCAATCCCCATCCCGATACGTACCAGCACAAACTGAGTGAAGGTATGTACCATGCCGGACATCGCCTGAAACAGCGACCAGAAGAACATGCCTAGCCCCAGCATAATGCGCGGGCCTTTGCGATCCAGCAGCGGACCGCAGGGCAGTTGCGCAATACCGTAAGCGAGAGAGAACACGGACAGCAGGATGCCGATTTCAGTTGCGCTGAGTCCCAGTTCTTCACGAATTGTCAGGTTAGCTACTGACAGTGAACTGCGGTCGAGATAATTAATGACCGCCGCAAAAAATAATAAAATCATTGCTGTGGTCTGAATACGTTTTATTCGACTGCTGCGTTGCACCATGCCGTCTGGCGGGACATTAATATCCGCAGATGACGAGGTGCCAAACGAAGAACTCGGGTCGAGGGTAATATTATTTTTTTCCACGCCGGACTCCTGAACCTCAATAATTTATTTTTACACGGTGCCAGACCGTGCTGTATTGAAAAATACCAGTGATAAATCACGTTATTCATCACCGCTCACGAAATTTTTTTAATGCAGTCGACTTAGCGTGAGCATAGGCAAGAGGTTTTTTCTGGCGTTTTTATTTTTATAAAATCGTGCTCCCGGTAGTGGTTTGCTGTTTTTTATCCGTTCTTAATGGGTGCTGTCACTGGTTTGATTGATAGAGCGAATCATCGATTGTTTGGCTGAATTCAAATGGTTACAGAGTGCCAGGGTGGCATCCAGGTCGCTGCGGCAGATCAGCGCGCTGAGAATGGTCATATGCTCATCGATGGCAATGATGTTGCGCTGCTTGAGGTCGCTTTCGTCCCACTGATAGTGGAAGTGGAAAATCACAGAGATTATCTCAAGTGACTGATTGAAAAAGATATTATCAGCAGCGGAAAGCAGCAGGGCGTGGAACTCGCGGTCTAACTGCGAGAACATACGAAAGCTACTGCCAATGCTGTCGCGTAGCATCCGGTGGCGCTCAAGCAGCGTTTTGGCCTGTAGCCAGCGCGGGTCGTTGTCGGGCAGATTCAGGAAATGTTGCAAAGAATGCGTTTCCAGCATTTCGCGCAGTTCGAACAGTTGTTCGGCATAGGCCTGGTCGAACTGCTTCATGCTCCACTGACCGCGTTTTTCGTTTTTAATCAGGTTGTAACGTTCGAATTTTAAAAGGTATTCCCGCACAACGACCGGGCTGACACCCGCTGCTCTGGCAAGCTGCAGCTCGGAGAACGTTTCGCCTGCGCGCAACTGGCGCTGGTTAATCATAGTGAAAAAGGCCTGTTCAAAAATACGATTTTGCTCAGCCATGGAGGCCGTAGTGCAATCAAAACCGTCGTCATGATCCGGTTTGCGTACGATTACGTAGTGGCTACCCACCTGCGTCAGCACACCGCATTCAGCTAAATGGCCCAGCATATGGCGCACGGTGGTGCGGCTGATGTTGTACATCTCTGCCAGCGCGCTTTGCGAAGGAAGTGGGGAAGGAATATGACCCCGCGCCATATCATCAATTATCTGGTTAATCACATTGTGGCGTAGATTCTGTGAACGGCTCATGGCGTCTCCTTTTTACCTATTAAAACCCGATTTAAAACATTTTTATGCGTTGGGTTTCACAGATTATGTTTCTGCTTGCGCCAGCATTTTTATTTTCATCGATATCTGAGGCAACAAAAAAACAGGAGAGCAGAATCATGTCTACGATGAATACACTGATTTGCCAGGAACCCAAAAAATTAGTCTGGAAAGAACGTGATATACCTATTCCGGGTAATGGCGAAGCATTAATAAAAATAAAGTCTGTCGGAATTTGTGGGACCGATATTCATGCCTGGGGTGGCAATCAACCTTTTTTCAGCTATCCACGCGTATTAGGCCATGAAATATGTGGGGAAGTTGTCAGTCTGGGGCGGAATATACAAAATCTGGAAATAGGCCAGCAGGTTGCGGTTATTCCTTACGTTGCGTGCCAACAGTGCCCGGCGTGCCAGAGCGGGCGCACTAACTGCTGCGAGAAGATTTCGGTGATTGGCGTGCACCAGGATGGGGGCTTCAGCGAATACCTGTCCGTGCTGGAGACCAACTTGCTGGATGCGCAGGGCATTGATCCGCAGGCGGCGGCGCTGATCGAACCGTATGCCATCAGTGCGCATGCTGTGCGTCGGGCTGCCGTGGTGCCTGGCGAGCAGGTGCTGGTGGTGGGGGCGGGGCCGATTGGTCTTGGCGCAGCGGCGATTGCCAAAGCCGATGGTGCGCAGGTGGTGGTGGCGGATACCAGCCCTGCCAGGCGGGAGCATGTAGTCTCCCGCTTAGGATTACCGGTTATCGATCCCTCTGCTGAGGATTTTGACGCGCAGCTACGCGCGCAGTTTGACGGTTCTCTGGCGCAAAAAGTGATTGATGCGACGGGGAATCAGCATGCAATGAACAACACGGTGAATTTGATTCGTCACGGCGGCAGCATTGTGTTTGTTGGGCTGTTCAAAGGTGATTTGCAGTTTTCTGACCCAGAATTCCACAAGAAAGAAACCACCATGATGGGCAGTCGCAACGCCACGCCGGAAGACTTTGCCAAAGTCGGTCGCCTGATGTCGGAAGGTAAGCTGACGGCGGACATGATGCTGACTCACCGTTACGCGTTTGCCACGCTTGCAGAGATCTACGAGCGGGATGTGATCAACAACCGTGAACTGATTAAGGGCGTGATCACCTTCTGATAAGGTTGCCATGCAGCGCCCGGAGGTGTGTTGGGCGCTGTTTTTTTTATCCTTGCAGGTCCACGATTTTGATTTCAACCATTCCGATCCCCAGCTTACGCGGAGAGTGGCCCAGAATGTTGCCCTCGTTGGTAGCGACGGGATCGGGTGGGATAATGACCAGCGTGTCGGCGTCTGCTGGGTTATCAAAATGCAGCGTGGTGGTGCTGACGTCATGGCTTAACACCAGCGTTTGTTCCTCGTTGCCGATGCGTACCGGGATGGGACGATTGGCGTTGTCACCGAACGCTTTGGCAGTGATCACCAGATCGAATTTCTTCGGTAACGGGGCGTTGTATTCGATCTTTACCTCGTCACTCAGCTGCGCGTTGGACCAGCGCCCCCAGGATTCGGGGCGCGAAATCCCGCTAAATTGTTTCACCTCTTCTGGCGCGCCGGCCACGTTAAAGACGAAGCTGTCGGCCTTGTAGCGAATATCGTTATCAACAATTTTCAGCGTATCGACGTTACCTTTGTAGTGCTCCATGTCGATCACCGTGTCTTTAAACGCGGTTTTACCTTGCCATTTGGCTTTATCGACGTGTTGTACAATTTGCTGCCCGCCCAGTTGCCCTTGTGATACACACCAGTCGGAGGAAAGCGCCAGTTCCGGTGCCCACAGCTGGGCCATTTTGTAGCAGCGGTCTATCCAGACAAAATTATCGCGCGGGGCGAAATCCGCCAGCTGGAAGCGCAGCGGGGCAGAGTATTCACTTTCCGGCAGTGGCTCAACGCGTTGCTCCGACACGCGCAGCAGCAGCGGCAGGCGGAAGTGACTGCCGGAGAACGCGATCATGCTTTTGTCCGTGTCGACGGTGAATGCTTTCATCTCTTTGGGGAAATTCCACAGGCGAATAATATCGGGCTTCCAGGCCAGCATTTTCTCTTTGATGTTCAGGAATACTTCTGACACGGACTCGCTCGACAAGCTACTGCGTCCTAGACCGATAAAGTTATCGCCGCCGAGAATATCCAGGACGGTCGCGCCGTTATCCATCGTGTTGCGTTTCACCGCCAGCGTATCCTGCTGCGGCTTGTCGCCGCGTAGCACGAAGAACAGGTTGTTGCGATCCTGCTTGTTCAGGTATTTCCAGGCGGTGTTGTTCATCGCCAGATGATCGGAGGACACTACAATAACGGTATCTTTAAACCACGGTGACGCTTTGATCTTCTTAATAAACGCGGCAATGTTTTCCTGACTACAGCTGACTGCGCTAAATGACTGATTGGCTTTGCCATCGATGTCATAGCGTTTGCGGTTGCAGGTGCGCGAAATAAATCCATCCGGGTGATGAGTATCGACCGTCAGGGTAAACAGTGAAAAACGTTGACCAGACTGTGAAAGCTCTTCGAATTTTTTCCACGCTTCATCAAGGACGGTATCGTCGTAAAAGCCCCAGTCATTACGATAGGCCGGGTCCGCGACTACGCCTTTTAACTCTTCAGCGCCGTACAGATGATCAAAACCATGGGATTTCAGGAACACGTCTTTCCCGGCAAAGCGCAGATTTGCGCCCTGTACAAAGACGTTTTGATAGCCGGAGTTCTTCAGGATGTCGCCCAGGCAAATATTGTTTGGGAAGAAGCTGGAAACTGATGCCGAGGCGTTACCTTCAAATGGGGCAAACAGCGGAATGCCGCACTGTGAAGCGACCATGCCGGCGATGGTGTAATCCGTTCCCGGCAGCTGCATAGTATTGCTGAAATCCATCCCTTCGTTTTTTAATGCCCCGAGCTCCGGGGTCAGATCCGGGAATGCATCATTGTTAAAATAGGTGCGCTCCAGGCTTTCTCCGTAGATATATACCAGGTTCAGCTTCGGGTTGGGAATGGTTTTTGACGGCTCTTTGTAATACGCCGCAAAATCCGGGTCGCCATCGCGCGACTGGGATTTCACCAGTTCGGTTATCTGATGAAACGCCGGGCTGGCATCCACAGACGCCAGCGCCAGCAGCAGAGCCAGCAGGCTGTAACCCACGTGATGAGGATGGTGGCGACGACGGCGAAGCACCCAACCCAGCGCGCCAAACACGGTGGCCAGCGCCAGTGCAATCCCAATGCCGGGCAGAACATATTTGCCAATGCCCGCGCCGGTCAGACTGTTGGTCAACGTGTACAGAACTGCATCGTTGATGCCGTCGCCGGTGAAATAGTCGCTGGCATACAGCGTGATATTCAGGACAATAAAAATCCCCAGCACCGTTAACGTGGCGGCAAACCACCAGGTGTTGCGACCCGCTTTCCAGGCGTAAATCAACACCGACGCGAGAAACAGAGTGATGGAGAATAATTCAGACAACGGACGATCCTCAGTAAGCCGGGTAAATACCTGGCAGGCTAATCATTTCTGGAAAGTACAATGTAATAGCGTTGTTACATTGCTGCAATTGTAGTGACATTTAATTACGTTGTTATTCAGAATTGGTTTAGATATGCAGGGTGTTTAAGGGGATTACTGATTATTTTGAGGAATGTTTGCGGGACATAAATTGATACCGCGCAGGCTGTGAAAAACCGTGCGCGGCATTTGTACATCAGGAAATGAAGTTCATACCCTGTTTTAACACCAGATCGCAGGCCTTGGTTTTGACTTGCTTTGCCAGCGAGCTGTTACCAATCGTATCCAGATTAAGCTGTTGACCATCTTTGGCATTGAGCATGCCCTGAATGCCGTCCAGATAGTTGGTGTCTTTTTTCTGCTCCGTTGCGCCCAGGCCTAGTTTATCCAGCACCTGATTTTTGACGTTTTCGGTATCGGTGACCGAAGCCAGTTTCTGTTTCGCACAATATTCCAGAATCCCGGCTGCGTTGTTCATACTGCTGGACGTGAGCGACTGATTACTGCCGAGCAGGCTGGTCAGGGAAGAAAGTGAGCTGCTGCTCTGAGAGCCAGAGGTTTGCTTACTCAGTTCGCCAGCCGCGCTGGAGAGTGAATCCTGCCAGGAGGCGGCGAAAACGCTGGTGGAGATCAGCGTGCTGGCGGCAACCGCACAGCACAGAAATCGTTTTGTTGCTTTCATCATTATCATTATAGGTAACTCGTGTTATGCCTTTTCAGCGCAGTATAGCGCTGCTGATGTTAGGAATGGTCTCAATACTCTTTGCCTGTCACTCGGCTGCGATAACTTTCCCAGTTAAAAATCACCCACAGGCTATTGCCGAGCCGCATACGATCCATCACGCGCTCACCCAGCAGTTTGTTCATTTCATCTATATTGCTGTTTGTCAGCATGCCGGTCGGTCGCTTGGAGGAAGAGCGGCGATCGACGATCTGGTTGATGATCACTTTTTCATAGCGCGATTCGGTCTGCATGCCGATCTCGTCGATCACCAGCAGATCTACGTTGCTGAGATCGTTGAGCAGTTGTTCTTCGCTGGTTTCACGATTGCTGAACGTCTCTTTCATTGCCGACATAATGTCTGCCACGGTAATGATCAGCACTGACTTGCCGCGCAGCAGCAGTTCGTTGCAGATGGCGGCAGCCAAATGGTTTTTTCCGGTGCCAGGTTTGCCGGAGAAGATAAAGCTGGCGATATTGCCATCAAACTCTTCGACGTACTGACGGGCTTTGCTCAGGGCATTCATTTGTCCTTCGCACTCGACCCGATAGTTCTCAAACGAGCAGTTCTGGTGCAGCGGACGGATACCGGAGCGGTTAAACGTGCGCTGCATTTTCATGGCCCGGTTCTCGCGCGCCAGCGCCGCGGCATGAATTTCACCTTGTTCTTTTTGCCACGCCAGCAGTTCCTCGCCCGTTTTGAATGCGGGCTCGACATTGGGCGGCATCATTTTTTGCAGACGTTTCATCAGGTCGCCAACGTTTTTCATCGTTATCCTCTAAAACCCGGTGGAATATGACTGTCAGGTTCGCTGACACTGTTAACATCACGTTTGGGCATTCCGCCATTGCTGGCCCGGCCAATTTGTACGCTACGCGCGAGTTTTTGCTGCCACTGAACATGGTGAAAGATCTTGCCTTCTGCCTGCCAGTAGGCCACAAACGCGGCCAGCTCTTCGGCGGTGACCGGTTCTCTGAGCGCGATGCCCCATAGCGCGGCCTGTCGCTGAAAGTCAGCATCGGGCTGCCAGTCAGCGTACATCGGAAATTTCCCCATCGGTACGGCAACAGGTGCCGCTTGCGGTTCTTCGTAAAATTGCGCATCCAACGTGATATCGCTTCCCGGACGTGACAGCTTCTCTTCGAGCGCCAGTAGTTCGGCCAGACGCGCAGGGGTTACGGCATAAAACGCGGGCGCATTATTGGCGAAAACGGCCACTGCGCCACCTGCTGACTTTGCCAGCACGGCCTGGTGATCGTGTAATAAGGCGTCAATACCGACGACGTCCGGAGTCAAAATTTTACAGGGCATAATGTTTCTCAATACTGAACAACAACCGAGAAGGGGACTGCTTTTATAGTAACACAGAGAAGAAGGAGAGAAGCAGGATGAGGGTGATTCCCCATCCGCTATGGTATTAAGCAGGTGCACCGTCACACGCGCGGGCGTTTGCGATACAGCCATAATCCAGGTACGGAAAGCCCGATGGACAAAGCCCCCACGATGGACGAGGCTTTCAGGAAGTTAGTCAGCAGGGTAATCATCAGCTCTTCGCTGTAACCGAAATGACCGATTTTTACCGCAGAGATCATCGCCGTGTATGCGGAGATCCCCGGAAACATGGGGATTACTGCCGCGACGGTAAAGACTTTCGGGTGCGCCAGATACCAGCGTGACCATTGGATCCCGATGCAGCCAATCAGTAATGATGCCATAAAGGTTGACCATTCGATATTGAGCCCCGCGGTCATCATCACCATGCGTGAACCGTGGCCAAGCGCGCCGAGCAGGGCACACCAGGGGAGCGCCCGATGCGGTACGTTAAAGACCATGGCGAATCCGACAGCCGGAATTGCAGACAGGATCATGTCCTGCAGCAGGGCAAAAATGAAATCAATTACACCCATCCGCGTAACCCCCACAGAGTCATCGACATCACTACGCCAACGCAGGTTGCTAGCGTGAGCAGGCTGGCAATGGCCCAGCGCGCCAGCCCGGTATTTATGTGCCCTTTAAACATATCTGCGACCGCGTTAATCAATGGGAAACCTGGAACCAGCAGCAGCACGCTGGCCGCCATGGCAACCGTCGGCGTGTGATTAAACGTCGGCAACGTCAGCAGCAGACCGGAAATGGTGGTGGCGACAAAAGCGGTGACGCAAAAGTTAATTTGCGGATGCAAATGCCGGGAGGCCAGAATCTGGCGGATATACATGGCAATCATGCTGGCAAAAAAGGTAATAACCGCCCCATCCCATCCGCCATTATTCAGCTTACAAAAGCAGGCGCAGGACAGGCCGACCATCAATGAAACCAGCCATCGAGGGTAGCGCAGCGGTTTAATCTGACTAAAGCGTTTCTCCACGCCTTTGCCGTCCAGCAGCTTATGCTCGGCCAAAATGACGATGTGCTGAACTTCGGTTACGACGTGCATATTGATGCCGCGATCCTGATTTTTTCGGGTCGATGTCAGGCATTGTCCGTCTTTAATGGTGGTCAGGACGATAGCATTAGAGGAGATGGCGCTTTCTACGCTATCCATACCAAGCGCCAGGCCGAGGCGGGTAGAGAGTTCGTCAACCAGCGCGCTTTCCGCTCCGTGTTGCAATAAAAATAGTCCGCATTGTATACATAACCGTGTAACCGTTCGCTGTGACGACTGCTCTGTTTGCATGGCTCGCTCTGACTGAAAAGATGCACTCTGGATAACGATTGTCTTCTTTTTATCATGAAGCATGATCCCGCTGGCTCTGGCTAAGATCAATCTTTGTGTTGAAAAAAGAGGCAGAGCGGTGAGTTTTGCCGATGTGCGGCTCTCTTTTCTATGCTATAGGGTTAACTTCCCTGGTGCGGTTATTCCTGTGTGCAGCAATTACGTAAGTAGCGCTAATAAATTAATGTAGATATTTTAATTGTACAATTAATGTTCCTCTAAGTGATTATGTCAGGATGGTTTTATAGTGTGATGCTATTAGGATTGTAGTGTCATCACTTTTTCATATATTTAAAATAAAAACCAAGGATAAACAATTCATACTGTCTATCTTTTTTACCTGCTGTCTTATTGTTTTTTTATTTATGAAAGAATTTCAGGTGAACAAGATTGCGGACAGGTGAATATGGAGGATTTATGTTGCCAGGACGCTGCAAGAACGCAATTATCATTAGTAAATTACCAATCATACAAACTGGGCTTAAAGGGGTGATGCAAGGGCAGTTCTCTGATTATGAACTGACGTATTGTCGCTCCGTAGAAGAACTAACTTTGCTGCAGTTGCGCTGCTCTGACCTGGTGATAGCCGACTTAACCAGGGACTGTAGTAATCCGCGTGCAATCTGCGATCAATACTATTCTTTACTGTCTCAATATCGCGATATCCACTGGGTTTTTCTCGTTTCACGCCTGTTTTATCCTCTGGCTGTTGAGTTGCTCATGTGTCCTGTCAGCTCACTCTTATCTGATGCGGAACCCATTGAGAGTCTGGTGAATGTTATTCATTCGGGAAATACCCGGGCCGAGAGAATCAGTAAGGTGCTGCTCTCTCCGCCAATTATCCCTGAATTACAGGATCACAGCGCTCGGTCAATTGTGCTCACCCTTTCTGAAAGAAAAGTGTTACGGCTACTCGGAAAAGGTTGGGGAATTAACCAGATTGCGATGTTACTAAAGAAAAGTAATAAAACAATTAGCGCGCAAAAAAATAGCGCGATGCGTCGTTTATCAATCCATAGCAATGCAGAAATGTATGCATGGATAAACAGTTCTCAAGGAGCACGAGAGCTGAACTTACCTTCAGTTTATGGAGAGACCACGGAATGGAAAGCAGAAATAACAAAAGCAATGTCGCACTGGTAGAAAAGTGCGCAATGAGTCGTGTAGGTATTAAGAGTTTATTTAATACCATGCCAGATAGCCCATACCATCTTTATCAGTTTTCTAATCAGCCGACCTTTAGCCAGGAAATGTTAAAAACGTCTTTTTCTGCGGTCATTTTTTCACTTTCAGCGTTAAGAGCGGATCGCCGCGCAGGGCTGGTCTACCTGACGGAACTGGCGGTCAATTACCCGCGTATCCGGCGCGTGGTGATCGCTGATGATGATGCGGAAGTGCGATTAATTAGCTCGCTTTCCCCGCTGCCGCTGGATGGGGTCATCAGCAAAGCATCATCATTGGATGTATTACAGGAAGGGCTACTCGCGGCCTTGAATTGCGCCAAACGGGGAATCGAAGGGACAAAAAATCACTGGTTTGTTAACCAAAACCGTATGTTAAGCCCTACTGAGCGCGAAATACTGCGTTTTATGTCGAATGGATACTCGATGCCGCAGATCGCCATTCAGCTTGAACGGAACATTAAAACCATTCGGGCGCATAAATTTAACGTGATGTCTAAACTGGGTGTGAATTCTGACGCCGGACTCCTGGATGCCGCTGATATTCTGCTGTACCTGCGTGCCGGGGAGCCAGCGCCTTTTCTCCATGCGGTTTCGTAACGGGGCGATTACGCGTGTGCCGGATTCACTCTCCGGCACCAGGGTGGGTATTCGTTACTGACAGACATCAACCCAGGTAGCAGAAGTCAGTTCAGCCATTCTGTCTGGCGTGATACGCACTGCGCTGTGCGTGGCTCCAGCTGCGGGAAGGACTTCAGCGTAATGCTTCAGGGAGATATCACAGTAGACTGAAATGGGGGTCTCCAGTCCAAAAGGGCAGACGCCACCAACCGGATGTCCCGTTGCGTTGACCACTTCATCACTACTCAGCATGCGGGCTTTCGCGCCAAACGTACCTTTTAGCTTCTTATTATCCAGACGGGCATCGCCTTTGGCGACGACCAGGATAATGTCATTTTTTACTTTTAGAGAAAGCGTTTTAGCGATCTGTCCGGGTTCAACATTGTGGGCTTTCGCTGCCAGATCGACGGTGGCCGTGCTCTGGTCCAGTTCAATGATTTCAATATCCGGGGCATGTTCCGCCAAAAATTGCCGTACTGATTGCAAACTCATTCTTCTCTCCCGATAGCGTACGCGCAGTTCTGCACGGCAGAAAACCGCATGGCGTAATTTGTCACAGGGGAAGCGTGGCTGTAAATATTTTATTGTTACAACAAAGCAACATCAGCAGGACGTTTAAGACGAGCGGCGAGGGGGAGGATTCTCGCTTATTTCAGCGTACAGTCGCCGCATTGCTGGACGTCTGGCAGACGGTAGCGCTGGCAGCAGGTTCTGCGGACTAACAGCCCGTCACGTGGCACCACGGTGCGCCAGAGTGGATTATCCTCGCCACAGGTGAGTTGTTTCTCAAAGAAGCAGGCCTGGCGCAACGCTGCCAGTAGTTCATCACCCAGCAGCGGCTTCATCTCTGTCAAATACCAGTGAATTAAGTATCCGGTATTGCTCCAGATAAGCTTGCCGTTAATCTCTCCCGTTGCTTCCAGCGCCCGGACAACCGGCGTCAGTGCAGAAAGAATCAGTGTTTCCATCCGCTGCTGTGGTGAGCGGGCGCTGGTCTGCCTGTCGGGGTGAACGTCTATCCAGAAGCAGGCTGCACGACCCGTTTCGTGAAACTCGACGTGCATATGTTCGGGTGCAACATCAATGGCGTCTTTTTGCGTCAGCAGCGCCACCATCAGCGGGGGCATCATCAGGCCGATATACCACTGTGCCCAGAGTGAAATCAGCGGTTTGTTTTCACGAGTTAACGTGGGCTGATTGCGATAGATATGATCGGAATAAACTGCCAGGAGTGAACGCAGCGTGGCGGGTTGGGCCCATTCATGCAGCGTCATGGCACCTTGTGGCGGTGTTTCATCAAGACGAATGAAGTCCAGTAGGTGCTCACGGGTTTGAGCAATGGTTGCACGCACTGAATCGGCCAGCGACGGCATCTCCGTAGGGAGGTGGCTGCGCCAGATGACATCTTCAACGATTTCAACGATCGGTGTGGAACGATAAGCCATAGCTATATAAGGATGTTAATCTAAATGATAATGATTGCTAATCCTATAGGCGAGGGCTGGCTATGGCAAGATCTTTGTCGTGGTGTCGGGAGGCAGCGCACGGATAGCGTAGGCAGGGGTTAGTTTATCCGCAGTTCATCGCTGACTAGCGTGTTATTGCGTCCCTGATTTTTGGCTTCGTAAAGGGCTTTATCCGCTTTGCTTATTGCGGCATCAATATCCTGATCCACCAACGGCGCAATGCCGATGCTGACGGTCACGTTGGTGGCCACGTTTTCGTTAAACATGTGGGGAATTTTAAGATCGTAGACTTTCTGGCGAATACGCTCGGCGGCGGCCTGTGCCTGCTGCGGATCGACTGCTGTCAGTAAAACCATAAATTCCTCGCCGCCAAAGCGTGCCACCACATCCCGTGAGCGTACGGAATCCCGAATGGCGGCGGAAACACGGATCAGCGCCTGGTCACCCATCATATGCCCGTAATGGTCGTTATAGGCTTTGAAATGGTCGATATCCAGCAGCAGCACGTAATGCTTCGCGTTGCTCAGGGCCAGCAGCGTATCGAGTCGGTGTTGCAGTCCCCGGCGATTATACAGCCCGGTTAACGGGTCGAGCATACTGAGACCGTTTAGCGTTTCCCGTTCTTCCAGTAGCTTGTACATCAGTTGCTGAGCAAAACCGTCATAGCGCTTTTGTATCACGTGCTGAATGGCGATCCCGGCCATCGGCAGCGCCATAAAATAGATCACGCGCAGTCCATGTTCGCTGCCGTTCAGCCACAAGCAGACGGCAACGGAGGGGAGTGAATGGAAGGTAAAGGCGATGATATTATTGGCAAAAGCAATTGATCCAATAAACAGTACGCTGAGCAGCGCTATCAATAGAAAAGAATAATCATTATGACCTAGTGCGTTATATTTCAAGGAAATATGTAATGCCCACAACAAGCCAAAAGCGAGTGAAATAAAAGGAAGATTAATTCGTTTATCCGCATATTTCCCATGCCATGCCAGCAACAGTGTACTCATCACGAGTATCGTCAACGCCGGTTCTGATAACGCTTTAACGGCAAAAAGTGGAAAAAAGAGTGTAAACAGTGCGGAGACTGCGTTGAGCAGCAGAAACAGTCGTAAAGAGAGTTGATATTTTTTGGTGCGTAGCGTTCGCCAGGATTGTACTGTCATAGGTAAATGTTGTTATTTATCTGCTATATACGAAGGTGTGTTGGTAAATAAAACAAATAACGAACGAGGTATCATTAGCCGGGGTCTTTATTGTTTTTAGTTGAAAAGCTAACCGGCGAGCAATTTATCACCTTAAATTATTCATGTCATCAATCGTTAAGTAAAACTCATATAATTGATAGTACTTCCCCGCTGACAAATGAGAAAATATATCATATGATATTGGTTATCATTATCAATGTCATAGGTGAAACCATGTTGCAACGTGCGCTGGGCAGTGGATGGGGTGTGCTGCTGCCGGGGATATTCATTGCGGGTCTGGCTTTTACTGACCTGTCAGTTCACGCATGGAAAGCGATGATTGTATTAGGATTACTGTTAACTTCACTGATGCTGTACCACAAGCGTTTACGGCATTATGTTTTACTGCCTTCATGCGCAGCAGTGATCGCCGGTGTGGTTCTGATGATGATGAACTGGAATCAGGGATGAACAAAGCAAGGAAGATAATCGAGAGGAAAATAAGATAATTGGTGCGAGGGGGGGGACTCGAACCCCCACATCCTAAGGACACTAACACCTGAAGCTAGCGCGTCTACCAATTCCGCCACCTTCGCACAGTCATCTTACTTTTTTTTGATATCGCCTCGTTGGTGCGAGGGGGGGGACTCGAACCCCCACATCCTAAGGACACTAACACCTGAAGCTAGCGCGTCTACCAATTCCGCCACCTTCGCCCAGTGCGAGCAATATCAAACGTGGATTATGGTGCGAGGGGGGGGACTTGAACCCCCACGTCCGAAAGGACACTAACACCTGAAGCTAGCGCGTCTACCAATTCCGCCACCTTCGCATACCATCGACACTCAAAAAGTATCGTTACCACGGAGGCGCATTCTAGTGGTTTTCAACTTTTCGTCAATAGCTAATTACGCGGTCTGGGTTGATTGGCGCAAAAACGGCCACGTACATGGCCGTGAGTGATTTCCGTTAGGCTTTCTTTGCCTGGCGGGTCATTACCGTGCGATACACCTTAAAACGACCGGTCTGGGCGATGACTTCATGGAAGCCAAACATCTCATCCAGAATTTTCGGGTACGGCAGGAAGGCGTTGGCCACAATACGCAGTTCACCGCCGCTGTTCAGATGACGCACCGCGCCGCGAATCAGAGTTTGTGCGGCATCGAGGCTGGTTTGCATCCCGTCGTGGAACGGCGGGTTGGAGATGATCATGTCAAAGCGACCGGTCACGTCAGAAAAAACGTTGCTGGCGAAGACATCGCCTTCAATTCCGTTTGCCGCAAGCGTAGCTCGGCTGGCTTCAACCGCGGATGCACTGACATCACACAGGGTCAGTCGCACTTTCGGTGAATGACTGGCTAAGGCTACGGAGAGAACACCCGCCCCGCAACCGACATCCAGCACTTTACCTTTGGTGTGCGGCGTCAGGGTTGAGAGCAGCAGTTGGCTGCCGACATCCAGGCCGTCACGGCTGAACACGCCCGGCAGCGTTTTGATGGTCAGGTTGTCGACGCTGTACTCGTCCCAGTATTTTTCGGCATCAAAGACCGGCTGTTTTTCCAGGCGACCGTGATAGAGACCACAGCGGCGTGCGCTGTCGATTTTATTCAGTGGCGCGAATTCGGCCAGCATCTGCTCCGCGCTGCGTACACCGCTGCGGTTCTCGCCAACGACAAAAATATCGGTGCCGACCGGCAGCAGCGACAGAATGTTCATCAGTTGGAACTGGGCTTCCGGCTTATTCTTCGGCCAGTAATAGATCAGCGTATCGCTGTCCGCAACGTCTTCGGCCTGGGCTACGAGGCTAAAGCGTACGTTATCGCCCATCTGGCGGTTTAACACCTGCCAGTGGTGGAGTTGTTGGGTATGTGCACGGTTGGCGGCACTTTCGAAGTGGGCAGGCAGGTCATCCTGCAAATCACCGGCAAACAGAATACGGCTTTGTTCGAAATCATCACTGTGGCGCAGCAAGACTTCACTTGCCGGGGTAAAAGCAGACATGGAATGCTCCTCAATTTATACAGGTTGCGATTATATACACAAAATCAGTCAAGCTGAATCAAGGCGTCCTGCGGGATGTCGTGTATCGTTGTTTGTTGGCGTAGATTCGACAGATTTGCTATATTTGCGCCCCTGATAGACAGGAGTGTTTCGCTATGACATCCCGACGAGACTGGCAGTTACAGCAACTGGGCATTACGCAGTGGTCGCTGCGCCGTCCTGGCGCACTGCAAGGGGAGATCGCGATTTCCATTCCTGCGCACGTCCGTCTGGTGATGGTCGCGGCGGAGCCACCCGCGTTAACCGAACCGTTGATGAACGATATTTTACGCGCATTGACCGTCAGTGCGGATCAGGTTTTACAACTGACGCCAGACCGTGTCGCCATGCTGCCGCAAGGCAGTCGCTGTAATAGCTGGCGGCTGGGAACCGAAGAGCCTCTGCAACTGGATGGCGCTCAGGTCACCAGTCCTGCGTTTAATGAATTACGGGAAAACCCAGCGGCACGCGCCGCCTTATGGCAACAAATCTGCGCATATGAACACGATTTCTTCCCTCAATCCGACTGATTTACCCGCAGCATTTCAGATTGAAAAACGCGCCCATGCTTTTCCATGGAGCGAAAAAACATTTGCCAGCAACCAGGGCGATCGCTATCTCAACTATCAGTTAACCGTTGATGGAACGATGGCCGCCTTTGCGATAACGCAGGTCGTGCTGGATGAAGCCACGCTGTTCAACATTGCCGTCGATCCTGATTTTCAGCGACGGGGACTGGGACGTGAGCTACTGGAGTACCTGATCGACGAGCTGGAAAAACGCGGCATTCTGACGCTGTGGTTAGAAGTTCGCGCCTCGAACGCTGCGGCGATTGCGCTGTACGAAAGCCTGGGCTTTAACGAGGCGACGATCCGCCGCAATTACTACCCGACAGCCGACGGCCACGAAGACGCCATTATTATGGCATTGCCAATCAGTATGTAAGACAAGGTGTAATGATGAAGAAGTGGGACTGGATTTTCTTTGATGCCGACGAAACGCTGTTCACATTTGACGCGTTTACCGGCCTACAGCGGATGTTTCTTGACTACAGCATTACCTTTACCGCTGAGGATTTTCAGGACTACCAGGCCGTGAATAAACCGCTGTGGGTGGATTATCAAAACGGTGCGATCACCTCATTACAACTGCAGCATGCCCGTTTCCTGAGCTGGGCTGAGCGTCTGAACGTGCCGCCTGGGTCGCTCAATGATGCGTTTATTAATGCGATGGCAGAAATCTGCTCTCCGTTGCCAGGTGCGGTGTCGCTGCTGAATACGATTCGTGGCAAAACGAAAATCGGTATTATTACCAACGGGTTTACCGCGTTGCAGCAAATCCGTCTTGAGCGCACCGGTCTGCGCGATTACTTTGACCTGATGGTTATTTCTGAGCAGGTTGGTGTAGCAAAACCCGACCCGCGTATTTTTGATTATGCGCTGGAGCAGGCGGGCAATCCCGAACGCTCCCGCGTGCTGATGGTGGGTGACACGGCGGAGTCCGATATTCTGGGTGGCATCAATTCCGGGCTATCAACCTGCTGGCTAAATGCGCACCAACGCGAACAGCCGGCGGGCATTCAACCGACCTGGACCGTGGCTTCATTAAGCGAACTGGAACAACTCCTGTGTAAACACTGATTGCCTCCCCCCCATTGATGGGTAAAATAGCCGCAATTTTTCGTATTCAACATGCGTGACGTAGAGCCGCGCTTACTCAAGAAGATTGAACTATGACGTTGTCTCCTTATTTGCAAGAGGTGGCCAAACGCCGCACCTTTGCCATTATTTCTCACCCGGATGCCGGTAAAACGACGATCACCGAAAAGGTGCTGTTATTCGGACAGGCAATCCAGACCGCCGGTACCGTTAAAGGCCGCGGCTCTAACCAGCACGCGAAATCAGACTGGATGGAGATGGAAAAGCAGCGTGGTATCTCTATTACCACCTCTGTGATGCAATTTCCGTATCATGACTGCCTGGTAAACCTGCTGGATACCCCAGGGCACGAAGACTTCTCGGAAGATACCTACCGTACGCTGACGGCGGTGGACTGCTGCCTGATGGTTATCGACGCCGCGAAAGGTGTAGAAGACCGTACCCGTAAGCTGATGGAAGTAACGCGTCTGCGCGATACGCCGATCCTGACGTTCATGAACAAACTCGACCGTGATATCCGCGATCCGATGGAGCTGCTGGATGAAGTCGAAAACGAACTGAAAATTGGCTGCGCGCCAATTACCTGGCCGATTGGCTGCGGTAAATTGTTCAAAGGTGTTTACCACCTGTATAAAGACGAAACTTATCTGTACCAGACCGGTAAAGGTCACACTATTCAGGAAGTCCGTATTGTTAAAGGCCTGAATAATCCGGAGCTGGATGCCGCCGTCGGTGAAGACCTGGCGCAGCAGCTGCGCGACGAGCTGGAACTGGTGCAGGGCGCGTCTAACGAGTTCGACCAGGAATTGTTCCTCGCCGGTGAAATCACTCCGGTGTTCTTCGGAACCGCGTTAGGTAACTTCGGCGTTGACCATATGCTTGACGGTTTGGTGGAGTGGGCGCCTGCGCCTATGCCGCGCAAAACCGACACCCGCATCGTTGAGGCATCTGAAGAGAAATTCACCGGTTTTGTGTTTAAAATTCAGGCCAATATGGACCCGAAACACCGCGACCGCGTGGCGTTCATGCGTGTGGTTTCCGGCAAGTACGAGAAAGGCATGAAAATGCGTCAGGTGCGCATTGGTAAAGACGTAGTGATCTCTGATGCGCTGACCTTTATGGCGGGTGACCGCTCTCACGTGGAAGAAGCCTACCCGGGCGATATCCTCGGTCTGCACAACCACGGCACCATTCAGATTGGCGACACCTTTACCCAGGGTGAGATGATGAAGTTCACCGGTATTCCGAACTTCGCGCCAGAACTGTTCCGTCGTATTCGCCTGAAAGATCCGTTGAAGCAAAAACAGCTGCTGAAAGGGCTGGTACAGCTGTCTGAAGAAGGTGCGGTGCAGGTCTTCCGTCCAATTGCCAACAACGACCTGATCGTCGGTGCCGTTGGTGTGCTGCAGTTTGACGTCGTCGTTTCCCGCCTGAAAAGCGAATACAACGTTGAAGCGATCTACGAATCGGTCAACGTGGCGACCGCGCGCTGGGTAGAATGCTCAGACGTGAAGAAATTCGAAGAGTTTAAGCGTAAAAACGAAATTCAGCTGGCGCTGGATGGCGGCGATAACCTGACCTATATCGCCCCGACCATGGTTAACCTGAACCTCACCCAGGAACGTTATCCGGACGTGACGTTCCGTAAAACTCGCGAACACTAATCGACCTTCCAGGGTGCGGCTTATGCCGTGCCCTGCGACTTTCCCAGCCTTATTAATCCCTTACGGAATGTTCTTAAATCCCGCACTTTTTCCTCATTTTGCCTATTTTTTGACCATATTTGTCTGCGGCATCAAAATTGTGATCTATATTTAACAATGTGATGACATAAATATCGGCTTTAAATTCTACGTTACTTTCTCATCTTAGTTGTTTTAGCTGATATTTATTTTGATTACGAGATTAGTTGCTGGCTCAGCCCGATAAGCGGCAGAGCATCGATATGAGCAAAAAAAGGATTAAATCGATGACAATGACAAAACTGAAGATCTCAAAAACGCTGCTGGCTGTGATGCTGACGTCTGCTGTTGCCACGGGGTCTGCATTTGCAGAAAACGCGACCACCGATAAAGGGCAATCCGGTCTTGAAAGCGCAGGGCAGAAAGTCGATAGCTCGATGAATAAAGTCGGCGATTTCATGGATGACAGCTCCATTACCGCAAAAGTGAAAGCCGCGCTGGTCGATCACGAAAGCATTAAGAGCACCGATATCTCGGTTAAAACAGACCAGAAAGTGGTCACGTTAAGCGGATTTGTTGAAAGCCAGGCGCAGGCAGAAGAAGCGGTAAAAGTGGCGAAAGGCGTTGAGGGAGTTACCTCCGTGAGCGACAAACTGCACGTGCGTGACAGCAAAAGCACTTCTGTAAAAGGCTATGCGGGCGATACGGCAACCACCAGTGAAGTCAAAGCCAAATTGCTGGCTGATGACATCGTTCCTTCTCGCAAAGTGAAAGTGGAGACCACCGATGGCGTGGTTCAGCTTTCAGGCACCGTTGACTCACAGGCGCAAATCGAGCGCGCTGAGAGTATCGCCAAAGCCGTTGATGGCGTGAAAAGCGTTAAAAACGACCTCAAAACTCAGTAATTCGACTTAATTCGCCAACCTGATATTTGTCGGAAGGCGCGTTGTGCACCACACTAAAATATCGCAATGGGCGGCCTGAGCGCCCATATCAAGCGGTTGACATTAACTATGGTAAAGGAGAAGCGTATGTTTCGTTGGGGCATCATATTTCTGGTTATCGCGTTAATTGCCGCCGCTCTGGGCTTTGGTGGACTGGCGGGTACCGCTGCAGGTGCAGCGAAAATTGTCTTCGTGGTGGGGATTATCTTGTTCCTGGTCAGCCTGTTTACCGGGCGTAAACGACCCTAGTTGGTAAACCGTAAAGAAAAATTGCTACTCAGCCAGTCCAGCGGACTGGCTTTTACGGTTTTAGTGATACGTAATTTGCGTTACTTTGTCGCTCTATCATAAAAAAAACAGGAAGGCAGAGGTGGGGCAGAGAATACCCGTCACGCTCGGTAATATTGCGCCGTTATCGTTACGTCCGTTTCAACCCGGCAGCATGGCGCTGGTGTGCGAGGGCGGAGGGCAAAGAGGCATTTTTACCGCGGGCGTGCTGGACGAGTTTATGCGCGCGCAGTTTAATCCTTTTGATCTCTTCTACGGGACGTCCGCTGGTGCGCAAAACCTGTCGGCCTATCTCTGTAACCAGCCAGGTTACGGGCGCAAAGTGATTATGCGCTACACCACCCGACGTGAATTCTTTGACCCGGTGCGGTTTGTGCGCGGGGGAAATCTCATCGATCTCGACTGGCTGGTAGAGGCCACCGCCGCGCAGATGCCGCTGGCGATAGACCATGCCGAACAGTTATTTGCCGCGGGAAAAGCGTTTTACATGTGCGCCTGTCGCGGAGATGACTACACGCCGGGTTATTTTTTGCCGAACCGACAAAACTGGCTCGACCTTCTGCGTGCGTCCAGCGCCATTCCTGGATTTTATCGTAGCGGGGTAGCGCTGGACGGCGTGAACTATCTGGATGGTGGGGTCAGTGACGCCATCCCCGTTCAGCAGGCGGTAAAGCAGGGGGCGAAAACGCTGGTGGTGATCCGCACCGTGCCCTCGCAAATGTACTACACCCCGCAGTGGTTCAAACGCATGGAACGTTGGCTGGGGGAAAGCAGCCTGCAACCGCTGGTCAATCTGGTGCAGCATCATGAGGCCAGCTACCGCGCCATTCAGAGTTTTATTGAAAAACCGCCGGGTAAGCTGCGTATCTTTGAGATCTATCCGCCCAAGCCGCTCCACAGTATGGCGCTGGGAAGCCGAATTCCGGCCCTGCGGGAAGACTATAAAACCGGACGCCTGTGCGGACGTTACTTTTTGGCGACCGTCGGTAAACTGTTGGCGAAAAACACACCGTTGCCCCGCCAGACGCCGAAGATTATGGTGCCTGGACCGGTGGTGGTCCCTCCGGCACCGGTTGCCAACGATGCCCTTATACCGGTGGTGGCCGATGCACCTCAGGCCAACGACACGACGTTTAGCCATGAGGATCTGGCGTGAGCTATCGGTTTATCGATACGCATTGTCATTTTGATTTTCCGCCGTTCACCGGCGACGAACCTGCAAGCATTCAGCGGGCAATTGAAGCCGGTGTGAGCCGCATTATTGTGCCGGCGACCGAGGCGGCGAACTTTTCCCGCGTGCTGGCGTTGGCGCAAACCTACCCCCCGCTATTTGCAGCTCTGGGTTTACATCCGATTGTGATTGAACATCATGACGATGATGCCCTAGACCAGTTGCAACAGGCGCTGGAAAAGCGTGTACAGAAGGTGGTGGCGGTAGGGGAGATAGGACTGGATTTGTATCGTGATGATCCGCAGTTCGACAAGCAGGAAAGGATGCTGGACGCGCAGCTTCAACTGGCGAAGCGCTACGAACTGCCGGTGATCCTGCATTCACGACGTACTCATGACAAACTGGCGATGCACCTTAAGCGCCATGCGCTACCGCGTACCGGCGTAGTGCATGGCTTTGCCGGGAGCTTGCAGCAGGCGGAACGCTTTGTGCAGCTGGGATATAAAATTGGCGTGGGCGGAACCATTACCTATCCCCGTGCCAGCAAAACGCGCGAGGTGATGGCGCGGCTGCCGCTGGGATCTTTGCTGCTGGAAACCGATGCGCCGGATATGCCGCTCAACGGCTTTCAGGGTCAGCCCAATCGCCCGGAGCAGGTCACCAGGGTGTTTGAAGTATTATGTGAGCTGCGCCCGGAGCCCGCAGAGGTCATCGCCGAGGCGTTGTATCGCAATACGACGACGTTGTTTAATGTTTGACTGCGGGCGACGCCGCTTGTAGGCCGGATAAGACGCTTTGGCGTCGCATCCGGCAAGTCACAGATATAACGCCGGGAAAATTAGGTTATCAACCTCGCGTGCCCGTAATTCCTTTGCCAATTCTTCCACGTCCTCTGGCGTCGCGCTCGGCCAGGCTTTGGCTTCACCATACACGCCATGCGCATGAAACGCGTTAAGCCGCACGAGAATGTTGCCCAGGCGGTGAATAAACGCGGCCAGCGCATCAACGTGCTGCAGGTAATCAACGTGTCCGGGAATGACCAGCAGGCGAAGCTCCGCCAGTTTTCCCCGCTCGGCCAGAAAGAGAATACTGCGCTTGATTGCCGCGTTATCGCGCCCGGTGAGCTGCAAATGACATGCGCTGTCCCAGGCTTTTAAATCCAGCATGACACCATCGCAAACCGGCAGCAGCTTCTCCCAGCCGGTTTCACGCAGCATGCCGTTGCTGTCCACCATGCAGGTCAGGTGTTGCAGGTGCGGATCGGCTTTGATCGCTGAGAACAGCGCAATCACGAAAGGAAGCTGCGTTGTCGCCTCACCGCCGCTCACGGTTATCCCTTCAATAAACAACGATGCCTTACGAATGTGATGCAGCACCTCATCGACGCTCATCGTCTGCGTCATTGGCGTGGCCTGCTGCGGGCACATTTGTAGGCAGGTGTCGCACTGCTGGCAAACATCGGACTGCCACCACACTTTTCCCGCACTCAGACTTAAGGCGTCATGTGGACAATGCAGTACGCACTCCCCGCAATCGTTGCATCGCCCCATCGTCCACGGATTGTGGCAATTTTTACAGCGCAGATTGCACCCTTGCAGGAACAGGGCCAGGCGACTGCCCGGCCCGTCGACGCAGGAGAAAGGGATCAGCCTACTTACTGAAGCGCATCTGCTGTTCATGACTCATCACGCGAGGTTGACGTTCCAGAATACGAGTATTGCGAGCGGCCTCTTCGCCCAGCCAGGTGGTGTTGGTGCGTGAGCCTTCGGCACGGTATTTTTCCAGATCCGACAGGCGCACCATATAACCGGTGACGCGGACCAGATCGTTACCGCTGACGTTGGCGGTAAATTCACGCATTCCGGCTTTAAACGCGCCCAGGCAAAGCTGTACCAGCGCCTGTGGGTTACGCTTGATGGTTTCATCCAGCGTGAGGATGTCGCTGATCCCGGCGTGATAATACGCGTGATGCGGGGCCACGGTTTGCAGATGAGTAATAGGATCCGGCTCGTCGCCATACGGCAGACGCGCGCCCGGCGTGGTGCCAATGTCTGAACTGATCCCCGACTGCGCATGCAGCATCGCCCGCTGCTGCCAGCCGTATTTCACCGGAGTGTTGGCCACAAAGTCGGCAAGCTGGGCGCTGATCCGATAGCCCATCTCATTAGCGCTCTCATCTTTGCCGTAGCGTGCGTGCAGCCCGGCCTTCTCACACAGCAGGTTTACCGCCTCCGCCAGGCCGTACATACCAAACATCGGCACAAAACGTTCGGGATCAATCAACCCTTCCTGCACCAGGAAGCTATTCTCAAAGAAATGTGATTTCTCATAGAGGAATTCACACCGTGAATCAATGATGGCAATTTGCTGCTGGCAATAGTGCGGTAGGGTGTGCGTAAAGAAGTCATCGACAGACGTGCTGCGCTCTGCGATGGCTTTCAGATTCAGCCTAACCAGTGTACTTCCGCCGCCCGCCAGCGGCAGCGAGTTGTAACAACTGACGACGCCATAATGGCCTTTTGTGAAAATTTTATCATTTTCAGGGCCGTTGGAAATATGCGGTTTACTGCATTCGCAAATATTTTGCGCCACGTTTAACAGCAGGTCGTCAGGTGTGATTTGTGGATCATAAATAAAGGTAAGATTAGGCGAAACCTGCTTTAGCTCTGCATCTGCACGTAAAATGGCGCGGGTGATCGGCGTATCGGCCGGGCCAATATTGGCATGCATAAAGGCGTCTGGCAGGGTTCTGTCGAGATACCGCCAGAAACGTTTTATTCGAATATCGATCTCTTCTTGTGTTAGAATTCTAACATACGGTTGCAGCAGGGCATCGAGCTGACCAAGGTACACCGGCATCGACGTCACTGACGGAACATGGTGGTACAGAATGGTGAGCAAGGATAAGGCGTCATCAAGATCCTGTGCACCTTCCAGCTCCAGCCAGGCTGAACCGTTGGCCAGAAAATGCGCATAATTGGGCAAAACATAACGTGGTTTGAACGGGGCATGACCTTCGTACATATCGCAGATAACTCCGTCATCCAACGCCTGGCGTGCTTCAGCAGGCAACTGCGGATAAGGCAGTGCGTTTTCTGCCTCCAGCGCCAGAAAGTGGCGTTTCTGCTCAGGGCTGAGCACCGGACTGGTCACGATTTGTTGGCAGCGCTGTTGCAGCGCGAGTTCGCTTGAAGTGGGCATCGTCGATTCCTTTATGTGCCGAAGGTTAAGCAACATTGTAGGAAGCAACCGATCCTTAACCTTTGATCCGGATGCGCCTGATGCCATCGCTTCTCGCCAGTAAAGCTCGATTATTTGAAGTAGATCTCATTAGAGTAATGCAAATCTGTATGTGGTTTTCATTAACTGTGATGTATATCGAAGTGTAATAGCGAGCGGATGTTAGAATACTAACAAACTCGCAAGGTGAAATTTTATACGGCGATGCCGTTGGAGAATGTTATGACCGATTTAACAGCAAGCAGCCTGCGTGCCCTGAAACTGATGGACCTGACCACCCTGAATGATGACGACACCAACGAAAAAGTGATCGCGCTGTGTCATCAGGCAAAAACCCCAGTGGGTAACACGGCGGCAATCTGTATCTATCCGCGTTTCATCCCTATTGCGCGTAAAACGCTGAACGAGCAGGGCACGCCGGATATCCGTATTGCAACGGTAACCAACTTCCCGCACGGCAACGATGACATCGATATTGCGCTGGCAGAAACCCGTGCAGCGATTGCCTACGGCGCAGACGAAGTTGATGTGGTATTCCCGTATCGTGCGCTGATCGCCGGTAATGAGCAGGTCGGTTTTGACCTGGTGAAAGCCTGTAAAGAAGCATGTGCAGCGGCAAACGTGCTGCTGAAAGTGATCATCGAAACCGGTGAACTGAAAGAAGAAGCGTTGATTCGCAAAGCATCTGAAATCTCCATCAAAGCAGGGGCTGATTTCATCAAGACCTCTACCGGTAAAGTCCCGGTTAATGCGACGCCGGAAAGCGCACGCATCATGATGGAAGTGATCCGCGATATGGGCGTTTCGAAAACCGTTGGTTTCAAACCGGCTGGCGGCGTGCGTACTGCGGAAGACGCGCAGCAATTCCTCGCCATTGCCGATGAACTGTTTGGCGCAGACTGGGCGGATTCCCGTCACTATCGCTTTGGCGCATCCAGCCTGCTGGCAAGCTTGCTGAAGGCGCTGGGTCACGGCGACGGTAAGAGCGCAAGCAGCTACTAAGTTTTTATTGCCCATCGTAGGCCGGATAAGGTGCAAGCCGCCATCCGGCATGAATACGACTTGCCGGGTGGCGCATTGCTTACCCGGCCCATAATCGGGAGGTTCCCTTGTTTCTCGCACAAGAAATTATTCGTAAAAAACGTGATGGTCATGCGCTGAGTGATGAAGAAATTCGTTTCTTTATTAACGGTATTCGCGACAACACCATCTCTGAAGGGCAAATCGCCGCCCTGGCGATGACCATTTTCTTCCACGATATGACAATGCCTGAGCGTGTTTCGCTGACCATGGCAATGCGTGATTCAGGAACCGTGCTGGACTGGAAGAGTCTGCAGCTGAACGGCCCGATTGTGGATAAGCACTCTACCGGCGGTGTGGGTGACGTAACGTCACTGATGTTAGGTCCAATGGTCGCAGCATGCGGCGGCTATATTCCGATGATTTCCGGGCGGGGTCTGGGTCATACCGGCGGTACGCTGGATAAACTGGAAGCGATCCCGGGATTTGACATCTTCCCGGATGACGCGCGTTTCCGTGAAATTATTAAAGACGTGGGTGTGGCGATTATTGGGCAAACCAGCTCGCTCGCACCGGCGGATAAACGTTTTTATGCCACCCGCGACATTACCGCGACGGTGGATTCCATTCCGCTGATCACCGGTTCGATCCTGGCGAAAAAGCTGGCGGAAGGGCTGGATGCGCTGGTCATGGACGTGAAAGTTGGTAGCGGCGCCTTTATGCCAACCTACGAACTTTCAGAAGCCCTTGCTGAAGCAATTGTCGGCGTGGCGAACGGGGCAGGCGTGCGTACCACCGCACTGTTAACCGATATGAACCAGGTGCTGGCTTCCAGCGCCGGTAACGCAGTAGAAGTCCGCGAAGCCGTGCAGTTCCTGACCGGTGAATACCGCAATCCACGTTTGTTAGACGTCACCATGGCGCTGAGTGTGGAAATGCTGATCTCCGGCAAACTGGCGAAAGACGATGCCGAAGCCCGCGCCAAGCTGCAGGCGGTATTGGATAACGGTAAAGCGGCGGAAATTTTTGGTCGCATGGTCGCGGCGCAAAAAGGTCCGACCGACTTCGTGGAAAATTATGCGAAGTATCTGCCGACGGCAATGCTCAGCAAAGCGGTATATGCTGATACCGAAGGTTTTGTTAGCGCAATGGATACCCGTGCGCTGGGGATGGCGGTAGTTTCCATGGGCGGCGGTCGTCGTCAGGCATCGGACACCATTGATTACAGCGTCGGCTTTAGCGACATGGCGCGTCTGGGCGACAGCGTAGACGGGCAGCGTCCGCTGGCGGTGATCCATGCCAAAGATGAAGCCAGCTGGCAGGAAGCGGCGAAAGCGGTCAAAGCGGCAATCAGTCTTGACGACAAAGCGCCAGAAATTACACCGACAGTCTATCGTCGTATAACCGAATAACTGTATACTGATCTGATCGCTTTTTTGCGGCGCAGATGTATGGAGAACAAGATGAAACGTGCATTTATTATGGTGCTGGACTCCTTTGGTATAGGTGCGACTGAAGACGCTGACCGCTTTGGCGATGTTGGCGCCGATACTATGGGGCATATTGCAGAAGCCTGTGCGAAAGGCGAAGCTGACAATGGTCGCAAAGGTCCGCTGAATTTGCCTAACCTGACCCGTCTGGGCCTGGTGAAAGCTCACGAAGGTTCTACAGGTAAAATTGCCGCCGGAATGGACGGTAATGCAGAAGTGATCGGTGCCTACGCATGGGCGCATGAACTCTCTTCCGGCAAAGACACGCCGTCTGGTCACTGGGAAATCGCCGGTGTGCCAGTTCTGTTTGACTGGGGTTACTTCTCCGATCATGAAAACAGCTTCCCGCAGGAGCTGCTGGACAAGCTGGTTAAGCGTGCCAACCTGCCGGGCTACCTCGGCAACTGCCACTCTTCCGGTACGGTGATTCTGGACCAACTGGGCGAAGAGCATATGAAAACCGGCAAGCCGATTTTCTATACCTCCGCTGACTCCGTGTTCCAGATTGCCTGTCACGAAGAGACCTATGGTCTGGATAAACTCTACGAGCTGTGCGAAATCGCCCGTGAAGAACTGACCGAAGGCGGCTATAACATTGGTCGCGTGATCGCCCGTCCGTTTGTTGGCGATAAAGCGGGTAACTTCCAGCGTACCGGTAACCGTCACGATCTGGCTGTAGAACCGCCAGCGGCGACCGTTCTGCAGAAGCTGGTCGACGAGAAAAATGGCCACGTTGTTTCTGTGGGTAAAATTGCCGACATTTACGCGAACTGCGGTATCACTAAAAAAGTGAAAGCGACCGGTCTGGACGCGCTGTTTGACGCCACCATCAAAGAGATGAAAGAAGCCGGTGACGAGACTATCGTTTTCACCAACTTCGTCGATTTCGACTCCTCATGGGGCCATCGTCGCGATATCGCCGGTTATGCCGCAGGCCTGGAGCTGTTCGACCGCCGCCTGCCTGAGCTGATGGAGCTGGTGGGTGAAGATGACATTCTGATCCTGACCGCTGACCACGGCTGTGACCCAAGCTGGCCGGGCACTGACCACACGCGTGAGCACATTCCGGTGCTGATCTATGGCCCGAAAGTTAAACCGGGTTCACTGGGTCACCGCGAAACCTTCGCGGATATCGGTCAGACGCTGGCGAGCTACTTTGGTACGTCGCCGATGGACTACGGTAAAAACATGCTGTAATGCAATTGCCCGGTGGCGCAAGCTTACCGGGCCTACGGTTTTGTAGGTCTGATAAGGCGTAGCCGCCATCAGGCAATAACAACGAAATAAGGATAAAAGATGGCAACTCCACATATTAATGCAGAAATGGGTGATTTCGCTGACGTCGTATTGATGCCTGGCGACCCGCTGCGTGCGAAGCACATTGCTGAAACTTTCCTCGAAGATGTCCGTGAAGTGAACAACGTTCGCGGCATGTTAGGTTTCACCGGGACTTACAAAGGCCGTAAGATCTCCGTCATGGGTCATGGTATGGGTATCCCATCCTGCTCCATCTACACCAAAGAACTGATCACCGATTTCGGCGTGAAGAAAATCATCCGCGTAGGCTCCTGTGGTGCTGTGCGTATGGACGTCAAACTGCGTGACGTGGTGATTGGAATGGGTGCTTGCACCGACTCCAAAGTTAACCGTATCCGCTTTAAAGATCATGACTTTGCCGCTATTGCTGACTTCGACATGGTGCGTAATGCTGTTGATGCGGCCAAAGCGCTGGGCGTAGACGCGCGCGTGGGCAACCTGTTCTCCGCTGACCTGTTCTACTCGCCGGACGGCGAAATGTTCGACGTGATGGAAAAATACGGCGTGCTGGGCGTGGAAATGGAAGCGGCGGGTATCTACGGTGTTGCGGCTGAGTTTGGTGCGAAAGCGCTGACCATTTGCACCGTGTCCGATCATATCCGTACTCACGAGCAGACCACGGCTGCTGAACGTCAGACGACCTTCAACGACATGATCAAAATCGCGCTGGAATCCGTGCTGCTGGGCGATAAAGAGTAATATCTTTAGTGCCGGGAGGCGGCTTCGCCTGACCCGGCCTACGGTTTTGTAGGCCCGCTAAGCACAGCGCCAGCGGGCTTTTTTATTAGCGTACCGCGCTCGCTATCCACGCCGACAGTTCTCGTAGCTCTTTTTCCTGTTGCGGGAAATCGCCAATCAACGCCTCGCACTCCTGTTGCAGCCTGTCCGCCCGATACAGACACCCTTGCAAGCTGCCCGCCAGCGCTTCTAATGGCGCGGGATTGAGGCTGTCGGTAAAGACCTGCGCGCGGGTGATATGGCCTTTCTCCACGTCGAAATGTAACTCGACGCCACCCCAGGTAAAACGCTCATCCAGCAGATGAGAGAAGGCAGGGGCCTGACCAAAGTTCCACTCCCAACTGCTCTGGCGGGCAAACGTTTCGGCGAAGTTGGGCAGATCCGGCGTGTTATCCGGGGAAATAATTTCAGCCGCTACGCGTTCGCCGTAGTGTTGGAAAAAGGCGTCGGTCACGGCTTCACAGATTTTTTCATGAGTGATCTCAGGCAGCAGTTCAACCAGATTCGCGACCCGACCACGCACGGAGGTGATCCCCTTCGCCTGAAGCTTTTTCTGATCAGGGTTGAGGTAATTCGCGAGACGACTGAGGTCGGCATTCAGCAACAGCGTACCGTGGTGGAACCCGCGATCTTTAGTTTCTCGATACGCCGAACCTGAAACTTTGCGATCGCCTTCGGCCGTTTTGACCACCAGATCGTTACGCCCGGAGGCGTCAGCGTTGACGCCCAGCGCGTTCAGGGAATTGAGTACGATAGTGGTGGAGATGGTTTTGTCGTATTCCGGTTTGCCTGCCATAAAGGTAAAGCAGGTATTACCGAGATCGTGAAACACCGCGCCGCCGCCGCTGCTACGGCGAGCCAGCCGGACGTTATCCTCTTCCATGCGTCGGGTATTGCACTCTTTCCACGGGTTTTGCGCCCGGCCAATGACCACCGTATCGGCGTTGCGCCATAAAAACAGCACGCGCTGCGTGGCGGGCATTTGACGAAAAATGCACTCTTCAACCGCCAGATTAAACCACGGATCGTAAGAGTCGGAGATAAGCAGGCGTAATGTGGTCATGGTTGATTTCCTTCCTGGTGAATTACTCTTTTTTCTCGCTGTCTTCTTCCTGCACCGGTTTGTTGGCGGTCAGCAGGAACGGCGATTGTTGCCAGCGGGTGCGCTTACCTTGCAGTAATGTCCGGGTTAATACCACGCCAATCGCCAGTGACAGGAGCAGCATCAGGCGTAGAATGTTGGTGGTGTTATCCACCTGTTTGGCCTCGGTGGCAAGGGTGTGGGTATCCAGCGTCAGGCGCAGGTAGCCCAGCGGACCATTTTTGCCCTGAATGGGTTCGACAATTTGCTGATTAAAATAGCCCCCGGCTTTTTTACCGTCCAGCGCCAGCCGGTCGCGAACATTCACGCTCTCACCGGCATGCGTAATGAGATCGCCCTGTTCATCATAGACACCGGCATCGAGAATACGGCTCTCGTCGGTGAGTTGGCGCAGCACGACAGCGATGCGTTTTTCATCCGGCGTTTCGGTACGCATCAGCGGCGCGACGTTTAACGCAACCTGGCGGGCCAGCGTGCGGGCCAGCTCTTCCAGCTGCGGATTTCGCTGCTGTTGATGGTTTTGACTAAACCACGACGCGCCCTGCATCAGGGCGACGAGCAGCGCGAGGCAGGACAATACAATCACTGCACGATGAAGTCGGAATTTCAGTTTTGCGCGAGCCATATTCCACCTGCTGAAAATTTGAGACTTAATGTTGCCAGAAGCGCTGGTTACAGGGTAGCCTCATGCGTTATTTTCCCCTGATGATTCCGACCCGAACGATTTTACAGGAGCTTTAATGCCTAACATTACCTGGTGCGATCTACCTGAAGATGTCTCTCTGTGGCCAGGTCTGCCCCTCTCTTTAAGTGGTGATGAAGTGATGCCACTGGATTACCACGCGGGCCGTAGCGGCTGGCTGCTGTATGGTCATGGGCTGGATAAACAACGCTTAACGCAATACCAGAGCAAACTGGGGGCGGCGATGGTGATTGTGGCGGCCTGGTGCGTCGAGGATTATCAGGTGATTCGCCTCGCGGGATCGTTAACGCCGCGGGCAACAAAACTGGCGCATGATGCCAAACTGGATGTTGCCCCGCTGGGGAAAATCCCGCATTTGCGCACGCCAGGCCTGCTGGTGATGGACATGGATTCGACGGCGATCCAGATCGAGTGCATTGACGAAATCGCTAAACTGGCCGGAACCGGCGAGATGGTCGCAGAAGTGACGGAACGCGCGATGCGCGGGGAGCTGGATTTTACCGCTAGCTTGCGCAGCCGCGTCGCCACGCTGAAGGGTGCGGATGCCAATATTTTGATGCAGGTACGTGAAAATCTCCCGCTGATGCCCGGCTTAACGCAACTGGTGCTGAAGCTGGAAACGCTGGGCTGGAAAGTCGCGATAGCCTCCGGTGGCTTTACCTTCTTTGCTGAATATCTTCGCGAAAAGCTGCGCCTGACGGCGGTTGTGGCGAACGAGCTGGAGATCATGGACGGGAAATTTACCGGCAACGTGATTGGCGATATCGTCGATGCTCAGTACAAGGCCACCACCCTGACCCGACTGGCGCAGGAATATGAAATCCCAATGACGCAAACGGTGGCGATTGGCGACGGCGCTAACGATCTGCCGATGATCAAAACGGCAGGGCTGGGGATCGCCTACCATGCTAAGCCGAAAGTGAATGAAAAGACGGAGATTACTATCCGTCACGCTGACCTGATGGGGGTGTTCTGCATTCTCTCCGGCAGCATGAACCAGAAATAACGAGGTAAAACGTGGCAAAAGCTCCTAAACGCGCCTTTGTATGTAATGAATGCGGGGCCGATTATCCGCGCTGGCAGGGGCAATGTAGCGCCTGTCAGGCCTGGAACAGCATCACCGAGGTGCGTCTTGCGGCGTCACCGACGGTGGCGCGTAACGAGCGCCTCAGCGGCTATGCCGGTAATGCAGGCATCGCTAAGGTGCAAAAGCTGGCGGATATCAGTCTGGAAGAGCTGCCGCGTTTTTCTACCGGTTTTAAAGAGTTTGACCGCGTGTTGGGCGGCGGTGTGGTGCCCGGCAGTGCCATTCTGATCGGCGGTAATCCAGGCGCCGGGAAATCCACCCTGCTGCTGCAAACGCTGTGCAAGCTTGCCGAGCAGATGAAGACCCTGTACGTCACCGGGGAAGAATCGCTGCAACAGGTGGCGATGCGTGCCCATCGACTCGGTCTGCCGACGGCAAATCTGAATATGCTGTCAGAAACCAGCATTGAGCAGATTTGCCTGATTGCAGAGGAAGAGCAGCCAAAGCTGATGGTCATCGACTCCATTCAGGTGATGCACATGGCGGATATTCAGTCTTCGCCGGGCAGCGTGGCGCAGGTGCGTGAAACCGCCGCATACCTGACGCGCTTTGCTAAAACGCGCGGCGTGGCGATTGTCATGGTCGGTCACGTCACCAAAGATGGCTCTCTGGCTGGGCCAAAAGTACTGGAGCACTGCATTGACTGCTCGGTGCTGCTTGACGGCGATGCGGATTCTCGTTTCCGTACCCTGCGTAGCCATAAAAACCGCTTTGGTGCGGTGAATGAGCTTGGCGTCTTCGCCATGACCGAACAGGGCCTGCGCGAAGTCAGTAACCCTTCCGCTATTTTCTTAAGCCGTGGCGATGAAGTGACCTCCGGCAGCTCGGTGATGGTGGTCTGGGAAGGGACGCGTCCACTGCTGGTGGAGATTCAGGCGCTGGTCGATCACTCGATGATGGCGAATCCTCGGCGCGTAGCAGTCGGATTGGAACAAAACCGTTTGGCGATCTTGCTGGCAGTGTTGCACCGTCACGGCGGCCTGCAAATGTCTGACCAGGACGTGTTCGTTAACGTGGTTGGCGGCGTCAAAGTCACCGAAACCAGTGCCGATCTTGCGTTACTGCTGGCGATGGTTTCCAGCCTGCGCGACAGGCCGCTACCGCACGATCTCGTGGTCTTTGGCGAAGTGGGGTTGGCGGGGGAGATTCGCCCGGTTCCCAGCGGCCAGGAGCGAATTTCTGAAGCGGCGAAGCACGGTTTCCGTCGGGCGATTGTCCCTGCCGCCAATGTGCCGAAAAAGGTGCCGGAAGGAATGCAGGTTTTTGGCGTTAAAAAGCTCGCGGATGCGTTAAACGTGTTTGACGACTTATAATTCATTACCCGTCGTCTTTCTGTCGGCAGGTGTGTTGGCTGCCACCAGAAATCCATAGGGTAATTATTTGTTTCACCCTGTAGGCCTGATAAGCGAAGCGCCATCAGGCAGTGTTACGCGATTTTTCCAGCAGGAGGCTCTTGTGTCATCGTTCGACTATCTCAAAACCGCCATTAAGCAAAAGGGCTGTACCTTGCAACAGGTGGCGGATGCCAGTGGTATGACCAAGGGATATTTAAGCCAACTGCTGAATGCCAAAATCAAAAGCCCCAGCGCGCAAAAGCTGGAGGCGCTGCACCGTTTTCTCGGGCTTGAGTTTCCCCGTCAGCAGAAAAATATCGGTGTGGTATTCGGTAAGTTTTATCCGCTGCATACCGGGCATATTTATCTGATCCAGCGCGCCTGTAGCCAGGTTGACGAGCTGCATATCATCATGGGCTATGATGAAACGCGCGACCGTAGCCTGTTTGAAGACAGCGCCATGTCACAGCAGCCCACAGTTTCTGACCGTCTTCGCTGGCTGCTGCAAACCTTCAAATATCAGAAAAATATCCGTATTCATGCCTTTAATGAAGAAGGCATGGAGCCCTATCCGCACGGCTGGGATGTCTGGAGTAACGGCATAAAAACGTTTATGCAGGAGAAAGGGATCCAACCAAACTGGATCTACACCTCTGAAGAAGCCGATGCGCCGCAGTATCTGGAACATCTGGGAATCGAAACGGTGCTGGTCGATCCCAGGCGCACATTCATGAGCATCAGCGGTGGGCAAATCCGTGAAAACCCGTTTCGCTACTGGGAGTATATCCCCACCGAGGTGAAGCCGTTTTTCGTGCGCACCGTGGCGATCCTTGGCGGTGAGTCGAGCGGGAAATCGACGCTGGTGAACAAACTCGCCAATATCTTCAACACCACCAGTGCGTGGGAATATGGCCGTGATTACGTCTTCTCCCATTTGGGCGGCGATGAGATGGCTCTGCAGTATTCCGATTACGATAAAATCGCGCTTGGACAAGCGCAATACATTGATTTTGCAGTTAAATATGCTAATAAAGTGGCATTTATCGACACCGACTTTGTCACGACGCAGGCGTTCTGTAAAAAGTACGAAGGGCGTGAGCACCCGTTTGTGCAGGCGCTGATCGACGAGTACCGCTTTGACCTGGTGATTCTGCTGGAAAATAACACGCCGTGGGTGGCAGATGGACTACGCAGTCTGGGCAGTTCGGTTGACCGGAAGGCGTTTCAGTCGCTGCTGGTGGAAATGCTGCAGGAAAATAACATCGATTTTGTCCACGTCGAGGAGCCTGACTATGACGGCCGCTTCCTGCGCTGCGTGGAGCTGGTGAAAGAATTGATGGGTGAGCAGGGATAGATTTTAATGCCGGATGGCGGCGTAAACGCGTTGTCCGGCCTACAAGTTGCACTCACCTCGTAGGCCGGACACGCACAGCGCCATCCGGCACTTAACGGCAATTACTTAGAAATACGCTTGTACTTGATACGCTTCGGTTCCAGCGCATCTGCGCCCAGCGTGCGTTTCTTGTACTCTTCGTATTCGGTAAAGTTACCTTCGAAGAACTCGACTTTGCCTTCATCCTGGTAATCCAGAATGTGGGTGGCGATACGGTCGAGGAACCAACGGTCGTGCGAGATAACCATTGCGCAGCCCGGGAACTCCAGCAGGGCGTTTTCCAGCGCGCGCAGGGTTTCGATATCCAGGTCGTTGGTCGGTTCATCGAGCAGCAGCATGTTGCCGCCAACCTGCAGCAGCTTCGCCAGGTGCAGACGACCACGCTCACCACCGGACAGTTCGCCGACGCGTTTACCCTGATCAACACCTTTGAAGTTGAAGCGGCCTACGTAAGCGCGGCTTGGCATTTCGGTGTTACCGATCTTCATGATATCCAGCCCGCCGGATACTTCTTCCCACACGGTTTTGCTGTTATCCATTGCGTCACGGAACTGGTCAACGGAGGCCAGTTTCACGGTTTCACCCAGTTCAATGGTGCCGCTATCTGGCTGTTCTTCACCGGAGAGCATGCGGAACAGGGTGGATTTACCTGCGCCGTTCGGACCGATGATCCCGACGATAGCGCCTTTCGGTACCGAGAAGCTCAGGTCGTCGATCAGGACGCGGTCGCCGTAGGATTTACGCAGGTTAGTAACCTCAACGACTTTATCGCCCAGACGAGGTCCTGGTGGGATAAACAGTTCGTTGGTTTCGTTACGCTTCTGGTATTCGGTATTGTTGAGCTCTTCAAAGCGTGCCAGACGGGCTTTACCCTTCGACTGACGGCCTTTTGCACCCTGGCGTACCCACTCCAGCTCTTTCTCAATGGATTTACGGCGAGCAGCTTCCTGAGAGGCTTCCTGCGCCAGACGCTGATCTTTCTGCTCCAGCCAGGAAGAGTAGTTACCTTCCCACGGAATACCTTCACCGCGGTCAAGCTCCAGGATCCAGCCAGCCACGTTATCGAGGAAGTAACGGTCGTGGGTAATTGCCACCACGGTCCCTTCGAAGTCGTGCAGGAAGCGTTCCAGCCATGCCACGGATTCAGCATCCAGGTGGTTGGTCGGTTCGTCGAGCAGCAGCATGTCTGGTTTTTCCAGCAGCAGGCGGCACAGCGCGACGCGGCGGCGTTCACCCCCGGACAGCTTCTCAATTTTGGCATCCCAGTCCGGCAGACGGAGTGCGTCAGCGGCGCGCTCCAGCTGTACGTTCAGGTTGTGGCCGTCGTGTGCCTGAATGATTTCTTCGAATTTACCCTGCTGTGCGGCAAGCTTATCGAAGTCGGCATCCGGCTCGGCGTACTTCGCGTACACTTCATCCAGGCCTTTCAGGGCGTTAACCACGTCGGCGACCGCTTCTTCAACGGACTCACGCACGGTATGTTCCGGATTCAGCTTCGGCTCCTGAGGCAGGTAACCGATCTTGAGGCCCGGCTGTGGACGAGCTTCGCCCTCGATGTCGGTATCAATACCGGCCATGATGCGCAGCAGGGTGGATTTACCCGCGCCGTTCAGACCGAGTACACCGATTTTGGCACCCGGGAAGAAGCTCAGAGAGATGTTTTTAAGAATATGACGTTTCGGCGGAACGACTTTGCCGACACGATGCATGGTATAAACGAATTGAGCCACGTTGGACTTCGCCTCTTTTATATACTCTTCATCCTTCAGGCTGCCTCTGTGTTGGCTGCATTCGAAAACCCTGGTCACATAGCTATCTATGCTTGCAGGGATTTTCTCTCTTGCCGCCTTGATGCAGCCAGAATGATTTTGAGTAGGGTGATGAATAGTTATCAAAGGCGAAGTGTAGCCTTTTTCATTGCTCAATCCCAGCCAGCAGATCTCACTCGCAACAAAAGTAAAAAAGTGTCCGGAACGTGGCACTTTCTGCAATGTCTGATTAGCATGAATCTATTAAGCGGCATGATGCTGCACAGTCGTAACACGATAAGAGGAAGAGCTTGTGGACAAAGCCAAACACGTAGCCTGGCGCCTGCTGGCAGCCAGCGTATGTCTGCTGACGATCAGTCAAGTGGCGCGAGCGGATTCTCTGGATGAACAGCGCAATCGCTATGCACAAATTAAGCAGGCCTGGGATAACCGGCAGATGGACATCGTCGAGCAGATGATGCCGGGCCTGAAAAGCTACCCTCTGTATCCCTACCTTGAATATCGCCAGATTACTGACGATCTGATGAATCAGCCCACCGTTACCGTCACCAATTTTGTGCGCGCTAATCCAACGCTGCCGCCTGCACGCACGTTGCAATCGCGCTTCGTGAACGAATTGGCACGTCGGGAAGACTGGCGAGGGTTGTTAGCATTCAGCCCGGATAAGCCCGGCACCACCGAAGCGCAATGTAATTACTACTATGCGAAATGGAGTACCGGGCAGGCCGAAGAAGCCTGGCAAGGTGCAAAAGATCTTTGGCTGACCGGGAAGAGTCAGCCTAACGCCTGTGACAAATTATTCGGCGTATGGCGGGCATCGGGGACTCAGGATCCGTTAGCGTATCTTGAACGTATTCGCCTGGCGATGAAGGCGGGTAATACCGGACTGGTTACCGCGCTGGCCGGACAAATGCCAGCGGATTATCAGACCATTGCTTCAGCGATTATTGCACTGGCAAATAACCCTAATTCGGTGATGACGTTTGCGCGCACCACCGGCGCTACGGATTTTACCCGTCAGATGGCGGCGGTGGCGTTTGCCAGCGTAGCGCGTCAGGACGCGGAAAATGCACGTTTGATGATCCCTTCATTGGCGCAGGCGCAGCAGTTAAATGACGATCAAACTCAGGAGCTGCGCGATATCGTCGCCTGGCGTCTGATGGGCAACGACGTTACTGACGAGCAGGCCAAATGGCGCGATGACGCGATTATGCGCTCACAATCCACCACGCTTGTGGAGCGCCGCGTGCGGATGGCGCTGGGAACTGGCGATCGTCGAGGGCTGAATACCTGGCTGGCGCGTCTGCCGATGGACGCGAAGGAAAAAGATGAATGGCGTTACTGGCAGGCGGATCTGCTGCTGGAGCGCGGACGTGACGCCGAAGCGAAAGAGATCCTGCATGCGCTGATGCAGCAGCGTGGCTTCTATCCGATGGTGGCAGCACAGCGCCTTGGTGAAGAATACACGCTGAAAATCGACAAAGCGCCTGCGGATGTTGACGCTGCCCTGACGCAGGGACCGGAGATGGCGCGCGTACGTGAGTTGATGTACTGGAACATGGACAACACCGCGCGCAGCGAGTGGGCGAATCTGGTCACCAGCCGCACCAAGTCTGAGCAGGCGCAGCTGGCGCGTTATGCGTTTAACAACCATTGGTGGGATCTGAGCGTGCAGGCCACGATCGCTGGCAAACTCTGGGATCATCTGGAAGAGCGTTTCCCGCTGGCCTACAAAGATCTGTTTACCCGTTACACCAGCGGGAAAGACATTCAGCCAAGCTACGCGATGGCCATTGCCCGTCAGGAAAGTGCCTGGAACCCGAAGGTAAAATCGCCGGTGGGTGCCAGCGGGTTGATGCAAATTATGCCGGGTACGGCGACGCATACAGTGAAGATGTTCTCGATTCCGGGTTACAGCAGTCCTAATCAGCTGTTGGATCCTGAGACCAATATCAACATCGGCACCAGCTATTTACAGTATGTGTATCAACAGTTTGGCAATAACCGCATCTTTGCTTCAGCAGCCTATAACGCCGGACCGGGCCGCGTTCGTACCTGGCTTGGCAACAGTGCAGGGCGCATTGACGCGGTGGCCTTTGTAGAAAGCATCCCGTTCTCCGAGACCCGTGGGTACGTGAAAAACGTGCTGGCTTACGATGCCTACTATCGTTACTTCCTCGGTGATAAGCCGGAATTGATGAACGACGCAGAATGGCAACGCCGTTACTGATCGTGGTGAGTGTGTTATGCTATCGTACTCGTTAAAGAGTACAAAGGGGGAGGCAATCGCGCCTCCCCCGCAACGATGGCGATATCTTATGACTCAGCAATCACCCTATTCAGCAGAGATGGCAGAACAGCGTCACCAGGAGTGGTTACGTTTTGTCGACCTGCTTAAACACGCTTATGAGCAAGATTTACACCAGCCATTGCTCAATTTGATGTTAACGCCTGATGAGCGCGAAGCGCTGGGGACTCGCGTGCGCATTATTGAAGAACTGCTGCGCGGCGAGATGAGCCAACGCGAGTTGAAAAACGAGCTTGGGGCCGGTATTGCGACCATAACGCGTGGGTCCAATAGCCTCAAAACTGCGCCGGTCGAGCTGCGTCAGTGGCTGGAACAGGTGCTGCTCGGAAAAGATTGAATTGCCTGATGGCGCTGTGCTTATCAGGCCTACAACGTAGCGCAAATAATTACCGATACACCGCGTTATGGAACGGGCTGAGCGCCAGGATCACCGCCTGGTGATAGACGCTAGCACGGGTTAACTTCCCGGCGGTAAACACGCCAATCGCCCCTTCTTTACGGCCTATCTCGTCAATGCCAGTGTACTGTGACATCACCGGACCGAGCGCTTCTCCCTGACGGACTCTGTCGAGAATCACCGCCGGCAGCGGCAGCGTAGCGGAACGCGCTTCACCGCGCTGAACGCCATTATCAATCACCACCCAGCTGAAGGTCGCGTCATCGTCAATGCCGGCTTCAATGGCCACCCAGAAATCGGCCTGCGGATGCAGGCGGCGTGCGTTATCTATGCGATTTCGTGCGCCAGTGCGCGTTTCCTGACTTCCAAAAGGTTGTTCCGGCACACCGCTCTCGACGGCGACGGGTTCAATATGGCAGGATCCTTCACCGAAAATCTCTTCAAATGCCCGAAGAATTGCCTGAATTTTGGCAGGATTGGTGGTCGCAGAGATAACCTTGTGCATAATTAAGCTCAGTTTGAAAATTCATCGCATCGCAGTATAACGGAAAAAACGCATGTTACAGGTATACCTTGTTCGCCACGGTGAAACGCAGTGGAACGCCGAGCGACGTATTCAAGGCCAGTCAGACAGCCCGCTGACCGCTAAAGGTGAACAGCAAGCTATGCAGGTTGGCGAACGCGCCCGCTCGCTTGGCATTACTCACGTCATCAGTAGCGATTTAGGTCGTACACGACGCACCGCAGAAATCATCGCCCAGGCGTGTGGCTGTGATATCACCTTCGACGCCCGCCTGCGCGAGCTGAATATGGGGGTGCTGGAAAAGCGCCACATCGACTCTCTGACGCCAGAGGAAGAGGGCTGGCGTCGCCAGTTAGTCAACGGCACGGTTGATGGTCGTATTCCGGATGGGGAATCCATGCAGGAACTGGCCGATCGTGTTAACGCCGCGCTGGCATCTTGTCTGGAACTGCCGCAAGGGAGCCGCCCATTGCTGGTAAGCCACGGTATTGCGCTGGGTTGCCTGGTGAGTACGATTCTGGGACTGCCCGCCTGGGCTGAGCGTCGGCTGCGTCTGCGCAACTGCTCGATTTCCCGCGTCGATTATCAGGAAAGTTTATGGCTTGCGCCGGGTTGGGTGGTCGAAACGGCAGGGGACATCTCGCATCTGGACGCCCCTGCGTTGGATGAGCTACAGCGTTAACGGCGAATAGGAATCAGGAATTCGCAGCGTAGGTTAATAGGGCGATCGCCTGCTTTGGCATCTTCTGCCGGGTAGTATCGCTCTATATCCTGACCTTTACGACGGGTCAGGTTCAGCATTGGCATACAGGTGCCATACACTGTCAGAATAAATTCCTGCACGCCCGTTCCCAGGCCTTCATAGGTAAACATGACATATTCGCCGCCCTGCAACAGGATTGGCTGCGCGGACGGTACATAGCCGCTGGCCTGTTCCGGCGTGAGTGCGGTGGTATAGAAGACTTCCTGCTCGTCATCTTTTTCAAAACTCGGACGCGTTTCGTTGAGTCCGTACAGCACCGGCGGAATGGCAGGAGCCTGGCTCAGGAAGTCGCGCCAGAACTGAATACGCATTTCATGACGGAAGTCGGAAATCTGTTCCAGCGAGCAAGAGTAGCTTTGCGTGGTGCCGAGCAACTGCGTGTCTTCCAGCGTCACGAACTGATGCGCTGGCATCGCAAATTCCCCGAGTCGCATCGGTGGGCGAATACCAAAAGCGCTCCATTCCGGCGAGCGGCGGTACAGTGCAGGCGTCTGAGCGAATTGTTTTTTGAACGCACGGGTAAACGTCTGTTGAGAGTCAAAACGGTATTGCAGGGCAATATCCAGAATCGGACGCGCAGTCAGGCGTAGCGCCACAGCGGACTTCGATAAACGACGGGCGCGGATGTAGGCACCAATAGCGTGGCCCGTCACGTCCTTAAACATTCTCTGCAGATGCCACTTGGAATAGCCTGCTTTTGCCGCCACATTGTCAAGCGACAGAGGCTGATCCAGATGACCTTCCAGCCAGATTAATAGGTCGCGAATAATGCCAGCCTGATCCATAAAATATCCTCATCCTTTCAACAGCGAGTACCTGACGTCAGGTAAGAGGATAATAGCATTTTTTGCTGTTTTAGCATTCAGTGTTTTTTTTGCTCATAAATGCTGTTTTCGGACATACGAAAGCGTGATTATTGTAATCCTGTGATCTGTATACATTTTATTTTAGAATGTTGAATAATTGCTCAGGGCAACTTTTAAAAATGGTAACAATATGAAATATAAGAGCTTAGTCATTTCCTCAATTTTGCTGTTGTTGGCGCAGGTGGCCCATGCGGAGCAGATTGGTTCTGTCGATACGGTATTTAAAATGTTTGGACCGGATCATAAAATCGTCGTCGAAGCGTTTGACGATCCCGATGTAACCAACGTGACCTGCTATGTTAGCCGCGCAAAAACCGGCGGCATTAAGGGCGGGTTAGGGCTGGCTGAAGATACCTCCGATGCCGCCATTTCCTGCCAGCAAGTGGGGCCGGTTGAGCTAAGCGACAGAATCAAGAACGGTAAAGCGCAGGGCGAAGTCGTCTTTAAGAAACGGACGTCGCTGGTGTTTAAATCATTACAGGTGGTGCGTTTTTATGATGAAAAACGCAACACGCTGGCGTATCTGGCCTATTCCGACAAGGTTGTCGACGGTTCGCCGAAAAATGCCATCAGCGCGGTGCCCATCATGCCGTGGCGGCAGTAACAAGGAAGCAAAATGCAACAGGCGTTGATCTGGTTGGTTGAGGATGAGCAGGGTATCGCGGATACGCTTATCTACATGCTGCAACAGGAAGGTTTTAGCGTGGAGGCGTTTGAGCGTGGACTGCCGGTGCTGGAAAGCGCGCGTCAGCGATGCCCGGATGCGATAATCCTCGACGTCGGACTGCCTGATATCAGCGGTTTTGAACTGTGCCGACGTCTGCTGGAGCGCCACCCGGCGCTGCCGGTTCTTTTTCTGACCGCCCGCAGCGATGAAGTGGACCGCCTGTTAGGTCTGGAGATCGGCGCGGATGATTACGTCGCCAAACCCTTCTCGCCGCGCGAGGTGTGCGCCCGAGTGCGCACGCTGCTGCGGCGGGTGAGGAAATTTGCAGCACCGCCATCGGCAGCGCGTTTTGGCAATTTTGAACTCAATGAACCCGCCGCGCAGATTGCGTGGTTTGGCTGTCCGTTAAACCTGACGCGCTATGAGTTCCTGTTGCTGAAAACCTTGCTGATGTCGCCGGGGCGTATCTACTCGCGCCAGCAACTGATGGATTTAGTTTGGGCCGATGCGCAGGATACCTACGACAGAACGGTGGACACGCATATCAAAACACTGCGCGCCAAACTGCGAGCTATTAATCCGGATCTCTCGCCGATTAACACGCATCGCGGGATGGGATACAGCCTGAGGAACGCCTGATGCGCATTGGCATGCGACTGCTGCTGGGCTACTTTTTGATTGTCGCCGTTGCCGCCTGGTTTGTTCTGTCTATTTTTGTGCAGGAGATTAAACCTGGCGTACGCCGGGCCACCGAAGGCACGCTGATTGACACCGCCACGCTGTTAGCGGCGCTGGCACGCGACGACGTACTCTCTGGCTCTGCTGCCAACGGCAAGTTGGCGCAGGCCTTCTCGCAACTGCATAACCGCCCTTTTCGTGCCAACATCAGCGGCATTAACAAAGTGCGCAATGAGTATCACGTCTACATGACAGATGCTCAGGGCAAGGTGTTGTTTGATTCCGCCAATAAAGCAGTAGGGGAAGATTATTCCCGCTGGAACGACGTGTGGTTAACGCTGCGCGGGCAATATGGTGCGCGCAGTACGCTGCAAAATCCGGCTGACCCGGAAAGCTCGGTGATGTACGTTGCGGCACCGATTATCGACGGTGAGCGCATTATTGGGGTGCTTAGCGTCGGGAAGCCCAATGCGGCAATGGCACCGGTAATTAAACGCAGCGAGCGGCGGATGCTGTGGGCGAGCGCGGTGTTGCTGGGGATCGCATTAGTGATTGGCGTGGGAATGGTATGGTGGATCAACCGCTCTATTGCCCGGCTGGCGCGCTATGCTGACTCGGTGACGGAGAATCGGCCCGTCGCGTTACCGGATTTAGGCAGCAGTGAATTGCGAAAACTGGCGCAGGCGCTGGAAAGTATGCGCCTGAAGCTGGAGGGTAAGAATTACATTGAGCAGTATGTGTATGCCTTAACCCATGAACTGAAAAGCCCGCTGGCGGCTATTCGTGGCGCGGCGGAGATTTTACGTGAAGGGCCGCCACCTGACGTGGTGGCACGTTTTACCGAAAATATTCTGACGCAAAATGCGCGTATGCAGGCACTGGTCGAAACCCTGTTGCGCCAGGCGCGGCTGGAAAACCGGCAGGATGTTGCGTTTACGCCCGTTGCGGTTGATGTACTGTTTGCTCAGTTGCGCGAGTCGCGTAGCGTCCAGTTGGCTGCTAAACATATCACGCTCAACATTGTGCCCTCATCATGGGTGGTTGCGGCTGAACCTGCGCTGCTGGAGCAGGCCATGGGTAATCTGCTGGATAACGCCATCGACTTTACCCCTGAACAGGGGACCATTGTCCTGAGTGCGCAGCAGCAAGGAGAAAAGGTCTCATTGCAGGTGACGGACTGCGGCAGCGGGATCCCTGATTTTGCGTTACCGCGCATTTTTGAACGATTTTATTCACTGCCCCGCAAGAATGGTCACAAGAGCAGCGGTCTGGGGCTGGCGTTTGTCAGCGAAGTTGCCCGTCTGTTTGACGGCGATGTGACACTGAGTAATCGCCCCGAAGGCGGAGTACAGGCGTCGTTCACACTTCACCGTCACTTCACATAACTTCAAATTCTGCGCACATAGCCGTTCTACCTTGTCGTCATTGCAAAGGAGAACGCTATGTTGAAATCCCCCCTGTTCTGGAAAATCGTCACCTTAGGTGGCGCCATGCTGTTGCTGTTAATTCCTCTGACGATGGTCAGGCAGATAATCGTTGAGCGATCGGATTACCGTAATGAGGTCGAAGATGCTATCCGGCAGAGTACCAGTGGGCCGCAGAAGTTAGTTGGGCCGCTAATTGCTATCCCCGTGACCGAACTTTATACCTCGCTGGAAGACGGTAAAGAAGTCTCGCAAAAGCGCAGCTATATCCATTTCTGGCTGCCGGAGTCGTTGATGGTTGAGGGCAATCAAAATGTTGAAGGACGTAAAGTCGGCATTTATGAGGGCCAGGTCTGGCATAACGATGTGTCGTTGAACGCGGAGTTCAATGCGGAACGGCTGAGTGAATTGCATCACCCTAATATAACGTTAGGGAAACCGTTTATTGTGGTTGGCGTCGGCGACGCACGCGGGATTGGCGTGGTGAAAGTGCCGCAGATTAACGGGACGTCGCTGGCCGTTGAGCCGGGAACGGGGCTTGATGGGCGTGCGCAGGGGATCCACATTCCGCTGCCGGATGCGGAATGGACGAAGCAAAACCTTAGTCTGGCGCTGTCGCTTAATCTGAACGGTACCGGGGATTTTTCCGTTGTCCCCATTGGACGTAACAGCGAAATGACCCTAACCAGTAACTGGCCGCATCCCAATTTTCTGGGGGATTTTTTGCCCACGAAGCGTGAAGTTAGTGCATCAGGGTTTACGGCCCAATGGCAAAGCAGCTGGTTTGCCAATAACCTCGGTGATCGTTTTGATGGGGAAAAAATTGGCTGGCAGGGAATGCCAGCGTTTAGCGTGGCGGTAGCTACACCGGCCGATCAATATCAGCTGACCGACAGAGCAACGAAGTATGCCATCTTACTGATCGTACTGACTTTTATGTCTTTCTTTGTGCTTGAGAGTATGACCAGTCTTCGCCTGCACCCCATGCAGTATCTGTTGGTAGGGTTATCGCTGGTGATGTTTTATCTGCTGTTGCTGGCACTGTCAGAACATATTGGTTTTACCGCGGCGTGGATTATTGCCAGCCTGATTGGTGCCCTGATGAACGGCGTGTATTTACAGGCGGTATTACAAGGGTGGCGTAACAGTATTCTGTTCACCCTGGCGCTGTTGGCACTGGACGGGGTGATGTGGGTGTTACTGCGTTCGCAGGACAGTTCTTTGCTACTGGGAACCGGCGTGCTGTTATTGGCACTGTGCGGGATTATGTTCCTGACGCGTCATCTTGACTGGCACGCACTGGCTCGGCCCAAAGCAAAAGAGACGCAACCCGTGGAAAACGATGAATTTCGTTTGTGGAAGTAGGGTGGAGATAAAATGAAAAACGGCGCTTTACGCGCCGTTTTTGTTCCCGCAAGGATGAGATTAATCCTGCAGGTCGCCGCAGAAACGATAGCCTTCACCGTGAATGGTGGCGATGATTTCTGGCGTATCCGGCGTAGATTCGAAATGCTTACGAATACGACGGATAGTCACGTCAACGGTACGGTCATGCGGCTTCAGTTCGCGACCGGTCATTTTTTTCAGCAGTTCTGCGCGAGACTGGATCTTGCCCGGATTCTCACAGAAGTGAAGCATGGCACGGAATTCGCTGCGTGGCAGTTTATACTGCTCGCCGTCAGGACCGATCAGAGAACGGCTGTTGATGTCCAGTTCCCAACCATTGAACTTGTAGCTTTCGACGCTACGACGTTCTTCGCTGACCGTGCCCAGGTTCATGGTACGGGACAGCAAGTTACGAGCACGGATAGTCAGTTCACGCGGGTTAAACGGTTTGGTGATGTAATCATCCGCGCCGATTTCGAGGCCGAGAATTTTATCGACTTCGTTATCGCGGCCCGTCAGGAACATCAGCGCAACGTTAGCTTGTTCGCGGAGTTCGCGCGCTAACAGAAGACCGTTTTTACCTGGCAGATTGATATCCATAATCACAAGGTTGATGTCATATTCAGAGAGGATCTGATGCATTTCCGCGCCATCTGTCGCCTCGAATACATCATAGCCTTCCGCTTCGAAAATGCTTTTCAACGTGTTACGTGTTACTAACTCGTCTTCAACGATAAGAATGTGCGGGGTCTGCATGTTTGCTACCTAAATTGCCAACTAAATCGAAACAGGAAGTACAAAAGTCCCTGACCTGCCTGATGCATGTCGTAAATTAACATGATCGGCGTAACATGACTAAAGTACGTAATTGCGTTCTTGATGCACTTTCCATCAACGTCAACAACATCATTAGCTTGGTCGTGGGCACTTTCCCTCTGGACCCGACAGTGTCAAAAACGGCTGTCATCCTAACCATTTTAACAGCAACATAACAGGCTAAGACGTACCGGACACCCAATAAAACTACGCTTCGTTGACATATATCAAGTTCAATTGTAGCACGTTAACAGTTTGATGAAATCATCGTATCCAAATGTTAGCTTTCATCACAAAATTGCAATAATACAACTAGTTGCACGTGCTAACTAATAAATGTAATGAATCCTACGAATGAGATCCATTTTAAATTAAATTATCATGAATAAACAGAAGGATATGCAACTTCTGTTAACATAAAAAGCAATAGTACAGGTACGAAACAGTTTAGCATTTTTTACTTAATGTAAAATGCTTTTTCAGTGATCTCTGTTAAAAATATGTAAATTCGCGCTGCGTAATATGTTGATGTGCATCACATTATTATCGGCAAACTGACCAAAAAGAGTAGCAAAATGCGTTTAACAATTATTCTGGTGGCCCCTGCCAGAGCGGAAAATATTGGTGCGGCAGCCCGTGCGATGAAAACCATGGGATTCACCGAGTTGCGGATCGTTGACAGTCAGGCACACCTGGAACCGGCCACGCGCTGGGTGGCCCACGGTTCGGGTGACATTATTGATAATATTAACGTTTTTACAACGTTAGCCGAGGCGCTGCACGACGTGGATTTTACCGTTGCTACCACGGCGCGCAGTCGCGCAAAGTTTCATTATTACGCGACTCCGGTCGAATTGGTTCCGTTGCTGGAGGAGAAATCGGCGTGGATGGATCACGCTGCGCTGGTTTTTGGCCGTGAGGATTCTGGCCTGACGAATGAAGAACTGGCGCTGGCAGACGTGTTGACCGGCGTACCGATGGTGGCTGACTATCCTTCACTGAATTTGGGGCAGGCGGTGATGGTGTATTGCTATCAATTAGCCGGTTTAATACAACAGCCCGCTAAAACCGCTGAGGTGACGGATGAGCTTCAGCTCCAGGCATTACGGACGCGTGTTTTACGTTTATTGACCACGCTGGATGTTGCCGATGACATCAAACTCACGGACTGGTTGCAACAACGAATGGGCCTGTTAGGACAGCGAGACACGGCAATGTTGCACCGTTTTTTACATGATATTGAAAAAAATATCACAAAATAAAATATTGCCAATCTATTCTTTGTGGGTTTTTTATTCTAACTTCAAGCGTGCCTGACGCGCCGTATTGGTTGAAAGTAAAACGGTAAGCAGTGACTCGTGAACAAGTTTCGGAACGTGATCAATTTAGAAATTTATTGACTTAGGTCACGAGATACTTTAACCCTAAAAGAATAGAGCACAGACAGATAATAATTACAGAGCACACAACATCATGAAACGCATCGGCACCACCATTACTACAACCATCACCATTACCACAGGTAACGGTGCGGGCTGACGCGTACAGGAAACACAGAAAAAAGCCCGCACCTAAACAGTGCGGGCTTTTTTTTCGACCAGAGGCAACGAGGTAAACCATGCGAGTGTTGAAGTTTGGCGGTACATCAGTGGCAAATGCAGAGCGCTTTATGCGGGTTGCCGATATTCTGGAAAGCAATGCCAGGCAGGGGCAGGTTGCGACCGTCCTCTCTGCCCCGGCAAAAATCACTAACCATCTGGTGGCGATGATTGAGAAGACCATCGGTGGCCAGGATGCTTTAGCCAATATCAGCGACGCCGAACGTATTTTCTCTGAGCTTTTGGTCGGTCTTGCCGCGGTTCAGCCCGGTTTCCCGCTGGCGCAACTCAAAGCCTTTGTTGAACAAGAATTTGCCCAAATTAAGCATGTTCTGCACGGCATCAGCCTGCTGGGACAGTGCCCGGACAGCATCAACGCCGCGCTTATCTGCCGTGGTGAAAAAATGTCGATCGCAATTATGGCCGGGCTGCTGGAAGCACGTGGCCACAAAGTGACGGTTATTGATCCGGTTGAGAAACTGTTAGCGGTGGGTCATTACCTCGAATCGACCGTTGATATTACCGAATCTACGCGTCGAATTGCCGCCAGCCGTATTCCGGCAGACCATATGGTGTTGATGGCAGGCTTTACCGCCGGGAATGAAAAAGGTGAGCTGGTGGTGCTGGGTCGTAACGGCTCTGATTACTCCGCCGCCGTGCTGGCTGCCTGTTTGCGTGCAGACTGCTGTGAGATCTGGACGGACGTTGACGGCGTGTATACCTGCGACCCGCGTCAGGTCCCCGATGCCAGACTGCTGAAGTCAATGTCTTATCAGGAAGCGATGGAGCTGTCTTATTTCGGCGCCAAAGTGCTTCACCCGCGCACCATTACCCCGATTGCCCAGTTCCAGATCCCTTGCCTGATTAAAAATACCGGTAACCCACAAGCGCCGGGTACGCTGATTGGCGCCAGCCGCGATGAAGATGATCTGCCGGTAAAAGGCATTTCGAATCTCAACAATATGGCGATGTTCAGCGTGTCGGGCCCTGGAATGAAAGGGATGGTCGGCATGGCGGCCCGCGTGTTTGCCGCGATGTCTCGCGCAGGGATTTCGGTGGTACTGATCACCCAGTCGTCTTCTGAATACAGCATCAGCTTCTGCGTCCCGCAGGGCGACTGTGCGCGTGCACAGCGTGCGATGCAGGATGAATTCTACCTCGAGTTGAAAGAAGGGCTGCTGGAGCCGCTGGCGGTCACTGAGCGCCTGGCGATCATCTCAGTAGTTGGCGACGGTATGCGTACGCTGCGCGGTATCTCCGCGAAATTCTTTGCCGCGCTGGCGCGTGCCAACATCAATATCGTGGCTATCGCCCAGGGCTCGTCTGAGCGCTCTATTTCGGTGGTGGTGAACAATGATGATGCCACCACCGGCGTGCGCGTGACGCATCAGATGCTGTTCAATACCGATCAGGTGATAGAAGTCTTTGTCATAGGCGTCGGTGGCGTCGGGTCTGCGCTGCTTGAACAGCTTAAGCGGCAACAAACCTGGCTGAAGAGCAAGCATATTGATTTACGCGTTTGCGGGGTGGCGAATTCGAAGGCCCTGCTGACCCATGTTCACGGTCTGAATCTGGAAAACTGGCAGGCGGAGCTGGCGGAAGCCAAGGAACCTTTCAACCTCGGTCGCTTAATTCGCCTGGTGAAAGAATACCATCTGCTTAACCCGGTGATTGTGGACTGTACGTCAAGTCAGGCCGTGGCAGATCAGTATGCGGACTTCCTGCGCGAAGGCTTCCACGTCGTGACGCCGAATAAAAAGGCGAATACCTCGTCGATGGATTACTACCATCAGCTACGTTTTGCCGCCGCGAAGTCCCGACGTAAATTCCTCTATGACACCAACGTTGGCGCGGGATTACCGGTTATCGAAAACCTGCAAAACCTGCTCAGTGCAGGTGATGAACTGCAACGCTTCTCGGGGATTCTGTCCGGTTCGCTGTCGTTTATTTTTGGCAAGCTGGATGAAGGCATGAGCTTCTCGCAAGCCACCACGCTGGCACGCGAAATGGGCTATACCGAGCCCGATCCACGCGATGACCTTTCCGGGACGGATGTGGCGCGCAAACTGCTGATCCTCGCCCGCGAAACCGGTCGCGAGCTGGAGCTTAGCGATATCGTTATTGAGCCGGTGTTACCGCAAGATTTTGATGATTCTGGCGATGTCTCTGCGTTTATGGCTAAGCTGTCGCAGCTTGATGATGCGTTTGCCGCGCGCGTGGCGAAAGCCCGTGATGAGGGGAAAGTCATGCGCTATGTTGGCAATATCGAAGAAGACGGCGTGTGTCGGGTGAAAATCGCCGAAGTGGATGGCAACGATCCGCTGTATAAAGTGAAAAATGGCGAAAACGCGCTGGCGTTCTACAGTCACTACTACCAGCCATTACCGCTGGTACTGCGTGGTTACGGTGCAGGTAATGATGTCACGGCGGCGGGCGTCTTTGCCGATCTGCTTCGTACCCTTTCATGGAAGTTAGGAGTTTAACATGGTGAGAGTTTATGCCCCGGCTTCCAGTGCCAATATGAGCGTCGGGTTTGATGTGCTCGGGGCGGCGGTTACGCCCGTTGATGGTTCTTTGTTAGGTGATGTTGTCTCTGTGGAAGCCGCTGACAGTTTTAGCCTCAACAATCTGGGGCGCTTTGCGAGCAAACTGCCGTCAGAGCCGCGGGAAAATATCGTCTACCAGTGCTGGGAGCGATTTTGTCAGGAGCTGGGGAAAGCCGTTCCGGTGACGATGACACTGGAAAAGAATATGCCGATTGGCTCCGGCTTAGGCTCCAGCGCCTGTTCTGTTGTGGCCGCGCTGGTGGCAATGAATGAGCACTGCGGTAAACCGCTCAACGACACCCGCCTGCTGGCGATCATGGGTGAGCTGGAAGGGCGTATCTCCGGCAGTGTTCACTACGATAATGTGGCACCGTGCTTTTTGGGCGGTATGCAGTTGATGATTGAGGAAAACGGCATTATCAGCCAACAGGTGCCAGGCTTTGATGAGTGGTTGTGGGTGCTGGCTTATCCGGGAATTAAGGTTTCAACGGCTGAAGCGCGGGCGATTTTACCGGCGCAATACCGTCGCCAGGACTGCATCGCCCACGGGCGACATCTGGCGGGCTTCATTCATGCCTGCTATTCCCGTCAGCCAGGGTTAGCGGCAAAGCTGATGAAAGATGTAATTGCCGAGCCATATCGCACCCGCTTGCTGCCCGGCTTCAGCCAGGCGCGTCAGGCGGTGGCGGAAATCGGCGCGGTGGCCAGTGGTATTTCCGGTTCTGGACCGACGCTGTTTGCTCTGTGCGATAAACCGGAGACGGCGCAGCGGGTTGCAGACTGGCTGGGTAAAAATTACCTGCAAAATCAGGAAGGCTTTGTTCATATTTGCCGGCTGGACACGGCGGGCGCACGGGTACTGGGAAAATAAATGAAACTCTACAATCTAAAAGATCATAACGAGCAGGTCAGTTTCGCGCAGGCCGTCACCCAAGGGTTGGGTAGAAAACAGGGGTTATTTTTTCCGCACGATCTGCCGGAATTTAGCCTGACCGAAATCGATGAAATGCTGAAGTTGGATTTTGTCAGCCGTAGCGCAAAGATCCTGTCCGCCTTTATTGGTGATGAAATAGCGAATGACGTCCTCGCAGATCGCGTGCGCGCGGCGTTTGCATTCCCTGCGCCGGTTGCTCAGGTGACGGGGGATGTCGGTTGTCTGGAGCTGTTCCACGGCCCGACGCTGGCCTTTAAAGACTTTGGTGGGCGCTTTATGGCGCAGATGCTGACGCACATCAGCGGCGATAAGCCGGTAACCATCCTGACGGCCACGTCCGGCGATACCGGGGCGGCGGTCGCGCATGCCTTTTATGGCCTGAAAAATGTGCGTGTGGTGATCCTCTATCCTAACGGTAAGATCAGCCCGTTACAGGAAAAACTGTTCTGTACGCTGGGTGGAAACATTGAAACTGTCGCCATTGACGGTGATTTTGATGCCTGCCAGGCGCTGGTGAAACAGGCGTTTGATGACGAAGAACTGAAGGTGGCGCTGGGATTAAATTCGGCTAACTCGATCAACATCAGCCGGTTGCTGGCGCAAATCTGCTACTACTTTGAGGCCGTGGCGCAACTGCCGCAGGAGGCGCGCAATCAGCTGGTGGTTTCTGTACCGAGCGGCAACTTTGGCGATCTGACCGCTGGACTGCTGGCAAAATCGCTCGGTTTGCCGGTGAAGCGTTTTATCGCGGCAACCAATGTCAACGATACGGTTCCGCGTTTCCTTGAAGAAGGCGAGTGGGCGCCGAAAGCCACCCAGGCGACCTTATCGAATGCCATGGATGTCAGCCAGCCGAACAACTGGCCGCGCGTGGAAGAGCTGTTCCGTCGTAAAATCTGGCGTCTGAACGAACTGGGCTATGCGGCCGTTGACGATGCGACCACTGAGGAAACGATGCGTGAGCTGCAGGCGATTGGCTACACCTCAGAGCCGCACGCGGCGGTGGCGTACCGCGCGCTGCGTGATCAACTGAACCCAGGCGAATATGGCCTGTTCCTTGGGACCGCGCACCCGGCGAAGTTTAAAGAAAGCGTTGAACAGATCCTTGATGTGACGCTGGATCTACCAAAAGAGCTGGCGGAGCGTGCGGACTTGCCGCTGCTGTCGCATCATCTACCGGCTGATTTTGCCGCGCTGCGTCAACTGATGATGACCCGCGGATAATTGTTGTGCCGGATGGTGACGCTAGCGCGTCTTATCCGGCCTACGGGCATTCGTTTTGTGTCGTAGGCCGGATAAGGCGTTAGCCGCCATCCGGCATGTACACTAGTGCTCGTGACGTTTAAACACCAACTCGCCTTTACCGGAAGCTTCTTCATCAAAGAAATAGCCCTCGCTGTTAAAGGCGGTCAGCTGTTCTGGCTGGGTTAAGCGGTTTTCAATGATATAGCGGCTCATCAGACCGCGCGCTTTTTTAGCATAGAAACTGATCACTTTGAATTTGCCATTTTTCTCGTCGAGGAAGACCGGTTTGATCAGCTCCGCGTTCAGTTTTTTCGGTTTCACGGACTTAAAATACTCATCCGAGGCGAGGTTAATCACCACGTTGTCGCCTTGTGCTTCCAGCGCTTCGTTCAGCTTGTCAGTGATGATGTCCCCCCAGAACTGGTAGAGATCTTTGCCTTTGGTGTTGGCAAGGCGAATGCCCATCTCGAGGCGGTAAGGCTGCATCAGATCCAGCGGGCGCAGCACGCCGTACAACCCGGACAACATGCGTAAATGCCGTTGGGCGAAATCAAAATCGGCCTCGCTGAAGGTGTCTGCCTGCAGCCCAGTGTAGACGTCGCCTTTAAACGCCAGGATGGCCTGACGCGCATTATCGGGCGTGAAGTCAGGCTGCCAGTCGTGGAAACGGGTGGCGTTCAGGTCCGCCAGCTTGTCGCTTATCCCCATCAGCTTACCTATTTGCGGTGCAGACAGCTGACGCGCTTCGTGGATAAGCTGCTGGGAATGGTCCAGCAGCTCGGGCAGCGTATGGCGCGTGGTGGCCAGTGGACTTTGGTAGTCGAGCGTTTTTGCAGGTGAAATCAGAATCAGCATATCCAGTCCTTGCGGGAGATTTACTGCGACTGTAGCAAAAAAAACGACAGAATTGATCGATGGTTGCGATTGCCGCGCTAGCTGCGCGGCGGCTCATCCCAGGTATCAGGTGCAAGCTGTTGTCTGATATCAGGATAACGCTGCGGATCAAATTCCGGTCGCACGCCGAGTTTTCGCTGGCGCAGGTAGTCGCTGGCAAGAGTATGAACAACCGGGGAAAGCAGCAAAATCGCCGTCAGATTCGTGATGGCCATGCAGGCCATAATAATGTCGGCGAGCTGCCACACCAGCGGAAAGTGGAGTAGTGTTCCGCCGATCACGGTGCAGACGGTGGTAATACGCAAAATCCAGATGATGCGAATGGTGTCTAGTTTCAGAAAGATCAGATTATTTTCTGCATAAATGTAGTTAGCGACAATAGAGCTGAAGGCGAACAGAACCACAATCAGCGCAACGAACCCGGCACCCCATTCCCCCGTGAGCGTTACCATGGCCTTCTGGACCAGTTGAATACCTTCCATTGGAACGTACGTGGTGCCATTGCCTGCCAGTAGAATAATCATTGCGCTGGCCGTACAGATAACCAACGTATCGCCCAGCACGCCAATCATCTGCACAATGCCTTGTGCGGCGGGATGCGGAGGCCATGACGCGGCCGCGGCCGCGGCGTTAGGCGTTGAACCCAGGCCCGCTTCATTAGAAAACATACCGCGTTGAAAGCCGCTGGCAATGGCCTGGCTTAGCGTATACCCGGCGGCGCCGGCGGCGGCTTCCTGCCAGCCAAACGCGCTTTTCACAATAGTGACGATGACCTCAGGGATCTGTCCGATATGCCACAGGCAGATGACGATGCTGCAGCCGACCCACAGCAGGGCCATTAAGGGCACGATCCATTGCATCAGGCGGGCAACGCCTTTAATACCGCCGACGATGACGAGCAAAGACAGCACTGCCAGCGAGATCCCGGATACGAGGGGCGGGATGTCGAAAGCAAACTCCAGCGCACGCGAGACCGAGTTCGCCTGGACGCTGTTAAAAACTAAGCCATAGGCAATGAGTAAAAAGATGGCGAACAGAACACCCATCCAGCGCATGCCCAGCCCGCGCGCCATATACCACGCGGGTCCGCCGCGAAACTGGCCTTTACTGTCGCGTTCTTTATACAGTTGGGCGAGTGAGCATTCGGCAAATGAAGTTGCCATGCCGATCACCGCCGAGACCCACATCCAGAAGACGGCACCCGCCCCCCCAGCCGCGATAGCCAGGGCAACGCCTGCCAGGTTTCCGCTGCCGATACGGGCGGCGAGGCTGGTACACAGAGCCTGAAATGAGGTTAAACCCCCAGGTTGTGGGTTGATGCTATTTTTAAGACTTTTGCCAAACTGGCGAACGTAGCGGAACTGGACGAAACCGGTACGGTAAGTGAACCAAAATCCTGCGCCCAGCAGGAGATAGATCATCACCGAGCCCCACAGTATTTCATTAATAAATGCGAAAAAATCAGGCATTAACATCCCTCTTGTTGATGCCGGCACGCGCTAATATCCTGATGTAAGCGCTACCAATTATCGAACAGTATAAACCTTGTAATGAGATTGATAGCGGGAGTTTACCATAACATCAGGTCGACTCTTTAATTGCGCACTATAGGCTCTGAGATGCGTAATCAGGGCTGAACGGCAGGTGAGGCACTCCCGGCGGTTGCGCTGAGAGTGCGTCGTGCTATCATCAGGAAAGATCGGTTACATCCCCCTAACACGCTGTTTAAAGAGAAACGCTATCATGACGGACAAATTGACCTCCCTTCGTCAGTTCACCACTGTAGTGGCCGACACCGGAGACATCGCGGCAATGAAGCTGTATCAGCCTCAGGATGCCACAACTAACCCTTCTCTCATTCTTAACGCAGCGCAGATCCCGGAATACCGCAAGCTGATTGATGACGCTGTGGCCTGGGCTAAGCAGCAGAGCAACGACCGCGCGCAGCAGGTCGTCGACGCGACGGACAAACTGGCGGTAAACATCGGCCTGGAGATCCTGAAACTGGTCCCGGGTCGTATCTCTACTGAAGTTGACGCGCGCCTGTCCTACGACACCGAAGCGTCTATCGCGAAAGCGAAACGTCTGATCAAAATGTACAACGATGCTGGCATCAGCAACGATCGCATTCTGATCAAACTGGCTTCTACCTGGCAGGGTATCCGTGCCGCGGAGCAGCTGGAAAAAGAAGGCATCAACTGTAACCTGACTCTGCTGTTCTCCTTCGCGCAGGCGCGTGCATGTGCAGAAGCAGGCGTTTACCTGATTTCTCCGTTCGTTGGCCGTATTCTGGACTGGTACAAAGCCAACACCGATAAGAAAGAGTACGCACCGGCAGAAGATCCGGGTGTGGTTTCCGTCACGGAAATCTATGAGTACTACAAACAGCACGGTTACGAAACCGTGGTGATGGGCGCGAGCTTCCGTAACATTGGCGAAATCATTGAGCTGGCGGGCTGCGATCGTCTGACTATTGCCCCGGCACTGCTGAAAGAGCTGGCTGAAAGCGAAGGCGCGCTCGAACGTAAACTGTCCTTCTCTGGCGAAGTGAAAGCGCGTCCTGCACGTATCACTGAAGCTGAGTTCCTGTGGCAGCACAACCAGGACCCGATGGCTGTAGACAAACTGGCGGACGGTATCCGTAAGTTTGCTGTAGACCAGGGCAAACTGGAAAAAATGATCGGCGATCTGCTGTAATCATTTGTGCGTGGCCCTGACGGGGGTCACGCTACCTCTTCTGAAATCTGTCTGTCCTTCCCTTCGCAGTGTATCATTCTGTTTAACGAGACTGTTTAAACGGAATAATCATGAATACTTTACGCATTGGCTTAGTTTCTATTTCTGACCGTGCCTCCAGCGGTGTTTATCAGGATAAGGGTATTCCCGCACTTGAAGAGTGGCTAGCGTCCGCCCTGACAACGCCTTTTGAACTGCAAACCCGGTTGATCCCGGATGAGCAGGCGATCATTGAACAAACATTGTGTGAACTGGTTGATGAAATGGGCTGTCACCTGGTGCTGACCACCGGCGGCACCGGCCCGGCGCGTCGTGATGTAACCCCAGATGCTACGATGGCGGTAGCCGACAGGCAGATGCCCGGCTTTGGTGAACAAATGCGCCAGATTAGCCTGCACTTTGTGCCGACGGCGATCCTCTCCCGTCAGGTTGGGGTTATTCGCAAGCAGGCACTGATCCTCAACCTGCCTGGCCAGCCGAAATCGATCAAAGAAACGCTGGAAGGGGTGAAAGACGCCGACGGTAACGTTATTGTGGCGGGTATTTTTGCAAGTGTACCATATTGTATACAGCTGCTGGATGGGCCGTATGTGGAAACCGCCCCGGAAGTGGTAGCATCTTTTCGGCCTAAAAGCGCGATACGCGATACAAATGCCTGAAAGTAGCCTTTTCGTGACATAAAGCGCAATGCCGGTGGAGTATTGAATTGTTTACGATATAGTAATTTTTGATTTACACGTATCGCTAAACACCTTCAATCACTCCACTGACGCATGGTTTGCTATGTCACAACATTCTCGACCGCTGAATCGCCAGGATTATAAAACCCTTTCGCTCGCTGCTCTCGGTGGGGCGCTCGAGTTTTATGATTTTATTATCTTTGTCTTCTTTGCCGCCGTTGTGGGTGAGCTGTTCTTCCCCGCGGACATTCCCGAATGGCTACGTCAGGTGCAAACCTTCGGTATTTTTGCCGCGGGCTATCTGGCGCGCCCGTTAGGCGGCATCATCATGGCGCATTTTGGCGATCTGGTCGGGCGCAAAAAAATGTTCACTCTGAGCATTTTACTGATGGCGATACCGACGCTGGCGATAGGTCTGCTGCCGACGTATTCCTCGATGGGGATCCTGGCCCCGCTGTTGCTGTTGCTGATGCGTATTCTGCAAGGCGCCGCCATTGGAGGAGAAGTGCCGGGGGCCTGGGTGTTTGTTGCCGAACACGTGCCGGAGCGCCGTATCGGCATTGCCTGTGGAACGCTGACCGCCGGGTTAACGGTGGGGATCCTTCTGGGCTCGGTGGTGGCCACGTTGGTGAATACCAGCCTGACGCAGCAGGCGGTACATGAGTACGGCTGGCGTATACCTTTCTTGCTGGGAGGTGCGTTTGGGCTGGTGGCAATGTATCTGCGCCGCTGGCTGCAGGAGACGCCGATCTTTCTCGAGATGCAGCAGCGCAAAGCGTTGGCGCAGGAACTGCCGGTGAAGTCGGTCGTCAGCAAACATAAAAAAGCGGTGGCGGTGTCGATGCTACTGACCTGGCTGCTCTCGGCTGGGATTGTGGTGGTGATCCTGATGTCGCCCGTCTGGCTGCAGAAACAGTATGGTTTTGCACCTGCGCTGACGTTACAGGCCAACAGCGTGGCCACCATTATGCTGTGCATCGGGTGCTTGCTGGCGGGATTCGTGGTCGACAGAGTGGGTGCCAGCAAAACCTTTATTGTCGGTAGCCTGCTGCTGGCCTGTTCCAGCTGGTTTTTCTATCACCTGACCGGCAGTCATCCTGAGCATCTGTTCCTGTTGTACGGTCTGGTTGGGCTGTGCGTTGGCGTGGTTGGCGCGGTGCCTTACGTGATGGTACGGGCGTTCCCGGCGGAAGTCCGTTTTACCGGTATCTCTTTTTCCTATAACGTCTCGTATGCCATTTTCGGTGGTTTGACGCCAATCGCGGTCACGATGTTGATGAGTGTGTCGCCGATGGCTCCGGCCTGGTATGTGCTGGCGCTTTCGCTGGTGGGTTTAGGGCTGGGGATTTGGCTACGACAGGATATTTATCATCGTGATACGGATGCTGAGGGAGAATTACAGCGTCTGTAAGGATTATCCCCCCTTGCGGGGGGATACAGACAGAATTAGTGCATTTCACCAATTGGCAGGATGGTACGGCCAAACTGTTCGTTTAGCACTTCACCCATCGCCAGGTAAATGGCGCTTGCGCCACACACTAAGCCAATCCAGCCAGCAACATGAATAATCGCTTCGTTACCTGCAATATTGCCCACAGCCAGCAGGGCGAACAGCACGGTCAGGCTCAGGAAGACAAACTGCAGCGCGCGGTTTGCTTTCAGTGTGCCGAAGAACATGAACAGGGTGAACACGCCCCACAGACCCAAATACACGCCGAGGAACTGCACGTTCGGTGCTTCTGTCAGGCCCATTTTCGGCATTAACAGGATCGCGACCAGCGTCAGCCAGAACGAGCCGTAAGAGGTGAAGGCGGTTAAGCCGAAGGTATTGCCTTTTTTGTACTCCAGCAGACCGGCAAAAATTTGCGCGATACCGCCGTAGAACAGTCCCATCGCCAGGATAATACCGTCAAGGGCGAAGAAACCCGCATTATGCAGGTTAAGCAAAATGGTGGTCATGCCGAAGCCCATCAGGCCCAGCGGTGCCGGATTAGCCAACTTAGTGTTGCCCATAATTCCTCAAAATCATCATTGATTGAATGGTGAAATAATTTCCCCGAAAAACGATCACGGACTTCGGGGCGCGGCATGATAATCAGGGGAGAGGGGGCTGTCTATGATCTGATGAGGGGAAAATGAATTTTTTTCCCCAGTACTGAATATCATGGCCGAGAAGTCAGGGGGTTAGTCATCACCAATGACTTTTAAGGTCGCCATATCGGAGGAGTTTACTGACTGGCCAGAGAAGGTGATTTTAGACACACAGCGTTTGTTGTCGTTGTCGCTATTGATGTTAATCCAGTTGGTGGTTTTCCCCTCTTTGATGGAGGAAGGAACATTCAGGCTCTGGCTGGACATGCGCGCGGCTTTAAAATAAACGGAAGCGCCATTTAGTGTGATATCACCACGGTCTGCCGTCAGTTGAATACGCTTCACGACACGACAAACAGGGATTCTTAGCGTGAGATCGTTGGTTGCATTTCTGGGCATGGCAATCATTCCCAGAACTTTATGATCGTTAGCCTGTGCAGTGCTGCTCAGCAGCAGACCTATCAACAGGCTGGCGGGAAGGGTAAACAGGGATTTCATGAAATTTCTCTTTGACGGGTTCAAAAGTGAGTGACCAGTGACCATAATACCGCCGTTGGAAAAACGCTTCATGCAGGTAATCTTTTCTTTTTATTACAATTTTCAGGTGAATGACTGGTATTTTTAATATTGGTTTTATGAATTATTTTGGGGTGGTGACTATTTATTTTCCTATTTTTCTGCCCGTTATCTCTCATTTTATTGCGATCGGGCTAAAAAAAATTTGCATGCCCCCCTTGATGACGTGGGTTACGACCCCATCTTGTAGACAACCGCAGTGGTGAGTCTGAAAAAAAACGATTCAGGGTAGTTGAAACCGCACGTTTCGCCCTTATTACAGATTCACAACCACCTGATGACAGAATTTTTAGTGGAGACGTTTAGATGGGTAAAATTATTGGTATCGACCTGGGTACTACCAACTCTTGTGTAGCGATTATGGATGGCACTACTGCACGTGTGCTGGAGAACGCCGAGGGCGATCGCACCACGCCTTCTATCATTGCTTATACCCAGGATGGTGAAACTCTGGTTGGTCAGCCGGCTAAACGTCAGGCAGTGACAAACCCGCAAAACACCCTGTTTGCGATTAAACGCCTGATTGGCCGCCGCTTCCAGGACGAAGAAGTACAGCGTGATGAAGCCATCATGCCGTACAAAATCATCGGTGCTGACAACGGTGATGCATGGATTGACGTAAAAGGTCAGAAACTGGCACCGCCGCAGATCTCTGCTGAAGTGCTGAAAAAAATGAAGAAAACGGCTGAAGATTACCTGGGCGAACCGGTAACTGAAGCGGTTATCACCGTACCTGCATACTTCAACGATGCTCAGCGTCAGGCAACGAAAGACGCCGGCCGTATCGCAGGTCTGGAAGTCAAACGTATCATCAACGAACCGACCGCTGCTGCACTGGCTTACGGTCTGGACAAAGAAGTCGGCAACCGTACTATCGCGGTCTACGACCTCGGTGGTGGTACTTTCGATATCTCTATTATCGAAATCGACGAAGTTGACGGTGAAAAAACCTTCGAAGTTCTGGCAACCAACGGTGATACCCACCTCGGTGGTGAAGACTTCGATAGCCGCATGATCAACTATCTCGTTGATGAATTTAAGAAAGATCAGGGCATTGACCTGCGTAACGACCCGCTGGCAATGCAGCGCCTGAAAGAAGCCGCAGAGAAAGCGAAAATTGAGCTGTCTTCTGCGCAGCAGACCGACGTTAACCTGCCGTACATCACTGCAGATGCGTCTGGTCCGAAACACATGAACATCAAAGTGACTCGTGCGAAACTGGAAAGCCTGGTAGAAGACCTGGTTAACCGTTCTATCGAGCCGCTGAAAGTTGCTCTGCAGGATGCTGGTCTGTCTGTTTCTGACGTTCAGGATGTTATCCTGGTCGGTGGTCAGACTCGTATGCCGATGGTACAGAAGAAAGTTGCTGAGTTCTTCGGTAAAGAACCGCGTAAAGACGTTAACCCGGACGAAGCTGTAGCAATCGGTGCTGCTGTTCAGGGTGGTGTATTGACCGGTGATGTTAAAGACGTACTGCTGCTGGACGTTACCCCGCTGTCTCTGGGTATCGAAACCATGGGCGGCGTGATGACTCCGCTGATCGCGAAAAACACCACTATCCCGACCAAGCACAGCCAGGTGTTCTCTACCGCTGAAGACAACCAGTCTGCGGTAACCATCCATGTGCTGCAGGGTGAACGTAAACGTGCTGCTGATAACAAAGATCTGGGTCAGTTTAACCTGGATGGTATCAGCCCGGCACCGCGCGGTATGCCGCAGATCGAAGTGACCTTCGATATCGATGCTGACGGTATCCTGCACGTTTCTGCGAAAGATAAAAACAGCGGTAAAGAGCAGAAGATCACCATCAAGGCGTCTTCTGGTCTGAACGAAGAAGAAATTCAGAAAATGGTTCGCGAAGCAGAAGCGAACGCAGAATCTGACCGTAAGTTTGAAGAGCTGGTCCAGACCCGTAACCAGGGTGACCATCTGCTGCACAGCACTCGCAAGCAGGTTGAAGAAGCAGGCGATAAACTGCCGGCTGACGACAAAACTGCTATCGAGTCCGCTCTGACTGCGCTGGAAACGTCTTTGAAAGGCGAAGACAAAGCAGATATCGAAGCGAAAATGCAGGCGCTGGCACAGGTTTCCCAGAAACTGATGGAAATCGCTCAGCAGCAGCATGCACAGCAGCAGGCGGGTTCAGCTGATGCTTCCGCGAACAACGCGAAAGATGACGATGTTGTCGACGCTGAGTTTGAAGAAGTGAAAGACAAAAAATAATCGCCCTTTGAACGGGTAAAACACTGGCACGGGCGAAGAGGTTTCCTCTCCGCCCGTGCACGCATGTTAGGGGCAGATAAAAAGAGATGGCTAAGCAAGACTATTACGAGATTTTGGGCGTTTCCAAAACAGCGGAAGAGCGTGAAATCAAAAAGGCCTATAAGCGCCTGGCCATGAAATTTCACCCGGACCGTAACCAGGGTGATAAAGAGGCCGAAGCCAAATTCAAAGAGATCAAAGAAGCCTACGAGATCCTGACCGACGCGCAAAAACGCGCGGCTTACGATCAGTACGGTCATGCTGCGTTTGAGCAAGGCGGTATGGGCGGCGGTGGCGGTTTCGGCGGCGGTGCTGACTTCAGCGATATCTTTGGTGACGTGTTTGGCGATATCTTTGGCGGTGGTCGTGGCCGTCAGCGCGCCTCACGTGGTGCGGATTTACGTTACAACATGGATCTCACTCTGGAAGAAGCCGTGCGTGGCGTCACCAAAGAGATCCGTATTCCTACGCTGGAAGAGTGTGACGTTTGCCACGGCAGCGGCGCGAAATCCGGGACTCAGCCGCAGACCTGTCCGACCTGTCACGGTTCCGGTCAGGTGCAGATGCGTCAGGGTTTCTTTGCCGTACAGCAGACCTGTCCACACTGTCAGGGCCGCGGTACGCTGATTAAAGATCCGTGCAACAAATGTCACGGGCATGGCCGCGTAGAGAAGAGCAAAACACTGTCCGTTAAAATCCCGGCAGGGGTTGATACCGGTGACCGTATTCGTTTATCTGGTGAAGGCGAAGCGGGTGAGCATGGCGCACCGTCAGGCGATTTGTACGTTCAGGTGCAGGTGAAACAGCACCCGATTTTCGAACGTGAAGGAAATAACCTGTACTGTGAAGTGCCGATCAACTTTGCGATGGCTGCGCTGGGCGGCGAGATTGAAGTCCCGACGCTGGATGGCCGGGTGAAGTTAAAAGTCCCTGGCGAAACGCAAACCGGTAAACTTTTCCGTATGCGTGGTAAAGGCGTTAAGTCGGTACGCGGTGGTGCTCAGGGCGATCTGCTGTGTCGCGTGGTGGTTGAAACCCCGGTTGGTTTGAACGACAAGCAGAAACAGTTGCTGAAAGATCTGCAGGACAGTTTTGGTGGCCCGACGGGGGAACAAAACAGCCCGCGTTCTAAAAGCTTCTTCGACGGCGTGAAGAAATTCTTTGACGACCTGACGCGTTAATTTACCGCCATAAATTTGATAAAAAGCCTGGGACTGAAGAGTCTCAGGCTTTTTTATTTTTTCGGATCCGTCCTGAACAGGAACGAAACAATCCCCAGATTGTTAGATCGTAAAAACCGATCTATTTATCATGAATAATCTAATATTAACGATGAGTCATGCGGAGTAAGATAGTAATTACGAAGTATTCACCCAATAGAGAGAATAAAAGTGAAACATCTACATCGTTTTTTTAGTAGCGATGCCTCGGGAGGCATTATTTTGATCATCGCTGCGGTAGTAGCAATGTTGATGGCCAATATCGGCGTAACCAGTGGATGGTACCACGACTTTCTGGAGACCCCGGTTCAACTGCGGGTCGGCGCGCTTGAGATCAATAAAAATATGCTGCTGTGGATCAACGACGCCTTAATGGCGGTGTTTTTCCTGCTGATTGGTCTGGAAGTTAAGCGTGAGCTGATGCAGGGATCGCTGGCCAGTTTACGCCAGGCTGCGTTTCCGGTGATTGCCGCGATTGGCGGGATGATTGTCCCGGCGCTGTTGTATCTGGCATTCAACTATGCCGACCCCATCACACGTGAAGGATGGGCGATCCCGGCGGCAACGGATATCGCTTTTGCGCTCGGCGTACTGGCGCTGCTGGGTAGCCGTGTTCCGCTGGCGCTGAAAATCTTTCTCATGGCGTTGGCGATTATTGACGATCTTGGCGCGATTGTGATCATCGCACTGTTCTATACCAGCGATCTCTCTCTGCTGTCGTTGGGGGTTGCCGCATTAGCGATTCTTATTCTGGCGGCGTTGAACCTGTGTGGTGTCAGACGTACCGGTATTTATATCTTGGTGGGCGTCGTGCTATGGACCGCAGTGCTGAAGTCAGGGGTGCATGCGACGCTGGCGGGTGTGATTGTCGGTTTCTTCATCCCGTTGAAGGAAAAGCATGGCCGTTCTCCGGCGAAACGTCTGGAGCATGTGCTACATCCGTGGGTGGCCTATTTGATTCTGCCGTTGTTTGCCTTCGCCAATGCGGGGGTTCCACTGCAGGGTGTGACGATGGACGGATTGACCTCCATCCTGCCGCTGGGGATTATCGCCGGCCTGCTTATCGGTAAACCGCTGGGGATTAGCCTGTTCTGCTGGCTGGCGTTACGCCTCAAGGTGGCGCAGCTGCCTGAAGGCACGAACTTCCAGCAAATCATGGCGGTGGGTATTCTGTGCGGGATTGGCTTTACGATGTCTATTTTCATCGCCAGCCTGGCGTTTGGTAACGTTGATCCGGAGCTGATTAACTGGGCGAAACTGGGGATCCTGATTGGTTCTCTGCTATCGGCGGTGATCGGTTATAGCTGGCTGCGTACCCGGTTAAACGCGTCAGCCTGAGCCGATAACCCTTTGGTGACAATTTTCAGGGAGAGAGTATGTCTCATATAAATTACAACCACCTGTATTACTTCTGGCATGTGTATAAAGAAGGTTCGGTGGTGGGGGCCGCAGAAGCGCTTTATCTGACACCGCAAACCATTACCGGGCAGATCAAAGCGCTGGAGGAACGCTTACAGGGGAAGTTGTTTAAGCGTAAGGGGCGAGGGCTGGAGCCTAGTGAGCTAGGCGAATTAGTTTTTCGTTATGCGGACAAAATGTTCACTTTAAGCCAGGAGATGCTGGATATCGTGAACTACCGCAAAGAGTCTAACTTGCTGTTCGATGTGGGCGTGGCGGATGCGTTATCTAAACAGCTGGTCAGTAGCGTGCTCGACGCTGCCGTCGTTGACGATGAACAAATCCATCTACGCTGCTTTGAATCCACGCATGAGATGCTGCTGGAGCAGCTCAGCCAGCACAAGCTGGATATGATTATCTCCGACTGCCCAATCGACTCAACGCAGCAGGAAGGGCTGTTCTCGGTAAAAATCGGCGAGTGTTGCGTGAGTTTCTGGTGCACCAATCCGCTGCCGGAGAAGCCGTTTCCAGCCTGCCTTGAGGAGCGTCGCCTGCTGATACCAGGACGTCGCTCAATGCTCGGGCGCAAGCTGCTGAACTGGATTAACTCGCAGGGACTGAACGTTGAGATCCTCGGGGAGTTTGACGATGCCGCCTTGATGAAAGCCTTTGGCGCTACGCACAATGCTATTTTCGTCGCCCCTACGCTCTATTCGAACAATTTCTACGCTGATGATTCCATCATTGAGATTGGACGCGTGGAGAATGTGATGGAGGAGTACCATGCCATTTTTGCGGAGAGGATGATCCAGCATCCGGCGGTGCAGCGTATTTGCAATGCTAACTACTCGGCATTGTTTGCGCCGGGGAGTAAGTAAACAGACATAAAAAAACCCGCTTACGCGGGTTTTTTCACAAAGCGACAGCAAGCAGGCGATTAAGCCAGTTTGTTGATCTGTGCAGTCAGGTTTGCTTTATGACGTGCAGCTTTGTTTTTGTGGATCAGACCTTTAGCAGCCTGACGATCCACGATTGGTTGCATTTCGTTAAATGCTTTCAGTGCAGTAGCTTTGTCGCCAGCTTCAATAGCTGCGTATACTTTCTTGATGAAAGTACGCATCATAGAGCGACGGCTAGCGTTGTGCTTGCGGGCCTTTTCAGACTGAACGGCACGCTTCTTAGCTGATTTGATATTAGCCAAGGTCCAACTCCCAAATGTGTTCTATATGGACAATTCAAAGGCCGAGGAATATGCCCTTTTAGCCTTCTTTTGTCAATGGATTTGTGCAAATAAGCGCCGTTTAAATTGCAGCACTCGTTGCGTAGTGATGGCGCAGGATTCTACCAGCTTGCGTGCTGTGAATACAGCTTTTCCACGAGAAAAGTTGAATTGATTGGTCAGCGGAGGACCGCATTTTGTTTCATAACAATGAAAACAATCTTCTTTCTGTTTCGCAGAACCAATCGCCGGTTAACCTTGACCGCGGTACAGGGTATACTTTCACGATTTTCACTGTTTTGAGCCAGACATGAAGCTGATACGAGGCATACATAATCTCAGTCAGGCCCCGCATGGGTGTGTGCTGACTATTGGTAATTTCGACGGCGTGCACCGTGGTCATCGCGCGTTGTTGCAGGGCTTACAGGAAGAAGGGCGCAAACGAAATTTACCGGTCATGGTGATGATTTTCGAGCCGCAGCCGCTGGAGCTGTTTGCGACTGAAAAGTCACCTGCGCGACTGACCCGCCTGCGGGAAAAGCTGCGTTATCTGGCGGAATGTGGTGTTGATTACGTGCTGTGCGTGCGTTTTGACCGGCGTTTTGCCGCATTAACGGCGCAGAACTTTATCAGCGACCTGTTGGTGAAGCGCCTTGGCGTACAATTTCTTGCCGTAGGTGATGATTTCCGCTTTGGCGCTAGCCGCGCGGGCGATTTCTTGTTATTACAGGAAGCGGGCGCGGAGTATGGCTTTGATATCACCAGCACCCAGACCTTCTGTGAGGGCGGGGTGCGAATCAGCAGCACTGCTGTGCGCCAGGCGCTAGCAGAAGATAATCTGCTGTTAGCCGAAAGCTTACTGGGCCATCCGTTTACCATATCAGGACGGGTGGTACACGGCGACGAGTTAGGGCGGACCATCGGGTTCCCCACGGCGAATTTACCGCTTCGTCGCCAGGTTTCTCCAGTTAAAGGGGTGTACGCGGTTGAGGTGATGGGTTTGGGCGAAACGCCTTTACCCGGTGTCGCGAATATCGGAACCCGTCCAACGGTGGCCGGTGTACGCCAGCAGTTAGAAGTGCATCTACTGGACGTTGTAATGGACCTCTACGGTCGCCATATAGATGTCGTGCTGCGTAAAAAAATACGCAACGAGCAGCGATTTGCCTCGCTGGATGAACTAAAAGCGCAGATTGCGCGTGATGAGTTAACTGCCCGCGAATTTTTTGGGCTATCAAAACCGGCTTAACGCCTATACGAGTTTTAAATACGGAACCGAGAATCTGATGAGTGACTTTAAATCAACCCTGAATTTGCCGGAAACAGGGTTCCCGATGCGCGGCGATCTCGCCAAGCGTGAACCGGGAATGCTGGCGCGTTGGACCGATGATGACCTGTACGGCATCATTCGTGCGGCTAAAAAAGGCAAAAAAACCTTTATTCTGCATGATGGCCCTCCTTATGCGAATGGCAGCATTCATATTGGTCACTCCGTTAACAAGATTCTGAAAGACATTATCGTGAAGTCCAAAGGGCTTTCCGGTTACGACTCCCCTTATATCCCTGGCTGGGACTGCCACGGCCTGCCTATCGAACTGAAAGTAGAGCAGGAGTTCGGCAAGCCGGGTGAAAAGTTCACTGCCGCAGAGTTCCGCGCCAAGTGCCGCGAATACGCCGCAACGCAGGTTGACGGTCAGCGTAAAGACTTTATCCGTCTGGGCGTGCTGGGTGACTGGCAGAAGCCGTACCTGACGATGGACTTCAAAACCGAAGCCAACATCATTCGCGCGCTGGGCAAAATCATCGGCAACGGCCACCTGCATAAAGGCGCGAAGCCGGTGCACTGGTGTGTAGACTGCCGTTCCGCGCTGGCGGAAGCGGAAGTTGAGTATTACGACAAAACCTCCCCGTCTATCGACGTTGCGTTCCACGCCGCCGATCAGGATGCGGTGAAAGCGAAATTTGGCGTTTCTGACGTGAATGGCCCGATCTCTCTGGTTATCTGGACCACCACCCCGTGGACCCTGCCGGCTAACCGTGCGATTTCTTTGGCCCCTGATTTTGACTATGCACTGGTGCAGATTGACGGTCAGGCCGTGATTCTGGCAAAAGACCTGGTCGAAAGTGTGATGCAGCGCCTCGGCGCGGCGGATTACACCATTCTGGGCACGGTAAAAGGCGCTGAGCTGGAACTGCTGCGCTTTACCCATCCGTTCATGGGCTTTGATGTTCCGGCGATCCTGGGCGATCACGTGACGCTGGATGCCGGTACCGGTGCGGTACACACCGCGCCTGGCCACGGTCCGGATGACTATGTGATTGGTCAGAAATACGGCCTGGAAGTCGCAAACCCGGTAGGGCCAGATGGTACCTATCTGCCGGGTACGTACCCGACCCTGGATGGGGTTAACGTCTTCAAAGCGAACGATGTTGTCGTGGCGCTGCTGACTGAAAAAAGTGCACTGCTGCACGTTGAGAAGATGCAGCACAGCTATCCGTGCTGCTGGCGTCACAAGTCACCGATCATCTTCCGTGCCACCCCGCAGTGGTTTGTCAGCATGGATCAGAAAGGCCTGCGTGCGCAGTCGCTGAAAGAGATCAAAGGCGTGCAGTGGATCCCCGATTGGGGCCAGGCGCGTATTGAATCGATGGTCGCCAACCGCCCTGACTGGTGTATCTCCCGTCAGCGTACGTGGGGTGTGCCGATGTCTCTGTTTGTCCACAAAGACACTGAAGAGCTGCATCCGCGCGCCATCGAACTGATGGAAGAAGTGGCTAAACGCGTTGAAGTTGACGGTATCCAGGCGTGGTGGGATCTCGATCCCAAAGATATCCTCGGTGATGAAGCCGATCAGTACGTCAAAGTACCGGATACCCTGGACGTATGGTTCGACTCTGGTTCTACCCACTCATCCGTCGTCGACGTGCGTCCTGAGTTTTCGGGGCATGCGGCAGATATGTATCTGGAAGGCTCTGACCAGCATCGTGGCTGGTTCATGTCTTCGCTGATGATCTCCACTGCGATGAAGGGCAAAGCGCCGTACCGTCAGGTACTGACCCACGGTTTTACCGTTGATGGTCAGGGCCGCAAGATGTCCAAGTCCATCGGTAACACCGTTTCTCCGCAGGACGTGATGAACAAGCTGGGTGCGGATATTCTGCGCCTGTGGGTGGCGTCTACCGACTATACCGGTGAAATGGCTGTTTCTGACGAAATCCTGAAACGTGCTGCTGACAGCTATCGCCGTATCCGTAACACCGCGCGCTTCCTGCTGGCAAACCTGAACGGGTTTGATCCGGTGAAAGACATGGTGAAACCGGAAGAGATGGTTGTTCTGGACCGGTGGGCTGTGGGCTGTGCGCAAGCGGCGCAGGACGAGATCCTCAAAGCCTACGAAGCCTATGACTTCCACGAAGTGGTACAGCGCCTGATGCGTTTCTGCTCCGTCGAAATGGGTTCGTTCTACCTTGACATCATCAAAGACCGTCAATACACCGCGAAAGCGGACAGCGTGGCGCGTCGTAGCTGCCAGACCGCGCTGTTCCATATTGCTGAAGCGCTGGTGCGTTGGATGGCGCCGATCATGTCCTTCACCGCAGATGAAATCTGGGGCTACCTGCCGGGCGATCGTGAAAAATACGTCTTCACCGGTGAGTGGTATCAGGGGCTGTTTGGCCTGGCCGATACCGAAGCGATGAACGATACGTTCTGGGACGAGCTGCTGAAAGTGCGTGGCGAAGTGAACAAGGTCATCGAGCAGGCACGTGCAGACAAGAAAGTGGGCGGTTCTCTGGAAGCGGCAGTGACCCTGTACGCTGAACCTGAACTGGCTGCCAAGCTGACAGCGCTGGGCGAAGAGTTACGCTTTGTTCTGTTGACCTCGGGTGCGACTGTTGCGGACTATGCTGCAGCACCGGCCGATGCTCAGCAGAGCGAACTGCTCAAAGGCTTGAAAATTGCTCTGAGCAAAGCCGAAGGCGAGAAATGCCCGCGCTGCTGGCATTACACGACCGACGTGGGTCAGGTGGCGGAACATGCAGAAATCTGCGGACGCTGTGTCAGCAACATCGCCGGTGATGGCGAACAACGTAAGTTTGCCTGATGAGTCAGCCTCTTTGTTCAACAGGACTCCGCTGGCTGTGGCTGGTGGTAGTCGTGCTGATTATTGATTTGGGCAGCAAGTACCTGATCCTCCAGAATTTTGCTCTGGGGGATACGGTGTCGCTGTTCCCGTCACTGAATCTGCACTATGCGCGTAACTATGGCGCGGCGTTTAGCTTCCTGGCTGACAGCGGTGGCTGGCAGCGGTGGTTCTTTGCCGGTATCGCGATCGGTATTTGCGTCATTCTAATGGTGATGATGTATCGCTCGAAGGCGACGCAGAAGCTGAATAACATCGCGTATGCGTTAATCATTGGCGGTGCACTAGGCAACCTGTTTGACCGCCTGTGGCACGGCTTCGTCGTGGATATGATTGACTTTTACGTCGGTGACTGGCATTTCGCCACCTTCAACCTTGCCGATACGGCGATTTGTATCGGTGCGGCGTTGATTGTGCTGGAAGGCTTCTTACCGGCGAAAGAGAAAAAAGCCGCATAAAAATATGCCGGATGGCGCTATGCTTATCCGGCCTACACTCTACTGCGAATCTTGTAGGCCCGGTAAGCGTAGTGCCACCGGGCAAACAGGCGGCAGCACTTTTAAAGAGCAACCTGCATGTCTAAATCAGTACAGAGTAACAGTGCGGTGCTGGTGCACTTCACCTTAAAGCTCGACGATGGCTCCACCGCAGAGTCAACCCGCAGCAACGGCAAGCCTGCGCTGTTTCGCCTGGGCGACGGTTCTCTGTCTGAAGGACTGGAACAACACCTGCTGGGGTTAAAAGAGGGCGATAAAACCACTTTTGCTCTGGAGCCTGATGCTGCTTTTGGCGTATCAAGCCCGGACCTCATTCAGTATTTCTCGCGTCGGGAGTTTATGGACGCGGGTGAGCCAGAAATTGGCGCTATCATGCTCTTTACCGCAATGGACGGCAGTGAGATGCCAGGCGTTATCCGCGAAATCAACGGTGATTCCATCACGGTTGACTTCAACCATCCGCTGGCTGGGCATACCGTTCATTTTGATATTGAAGTGCTGGAAGTCGAACCGGCACTGGAGGCGTAAAATGCAGATCCTGTTGGCTAACCCGCGCGGATTTTGCGCTGGCGTAGACCGCGCTATCAGCATTGTGGAAAACGCGCTGGCTATCTACGGCGCGCCGATTTATGTCCGTCATGAAGTGGTGCATAACCGCTATGTGGTGGATAGCCTGCGCGAGCGCGGCGCTATTTTTATTGAGCAAATCAGTGAAGTACCGGACGGTGCGATCCTGATTTTCTCCGCCCACGGCGTGTCTCAGGCCGTGCGTAACGAAGCCAAAGGCCGCGATCTGACGGTCTTTGATGCCACCTGCCCGCTGGTGACCAAAGTGCATATGGAAGTCGCGCGCGCCAGCCGCCGTGGCGAAGAGTCGATTCTGATTGGTCACGCCGGACACCCGGAGGTTGAGGGTACGATGGGCCAGTACAGCAACCCGCAGGGGGGGATGTACCTGGTGGAATCGCCGGAAGACGTTCTGACGTTGAATGTCAAAAATGAAGGTAAGCTCTCCTTCATGACCCAGACTACGCTCTCGGTTGATGACACCTCTGATGTGATTGATGCCCTGCGTCAACGCTTCCCGAAAATTGTTGGGCCGCGCAAAGACGATATCTGCTATGCCACCACCAACCGTCAGGAAGCGGTTCGTGCGTTGGCGGAGCAAGCGGATGTGGTACTGGTTGTCGGCTCGAAAAACTCGTCTAACTCCAACCGCCTGGCAGAACTGGCCCAGCGTATGGGCAAGGCCGCGTATCTGATTGACGATGCGACCGATATCCAGGAAGCCTGGGTGAAAGATGCGGCGTGCGTCGGCGTGACGGCCGGTGCTTCTGCGCCGGATATTCTGGTACAGAACGTGATTGTCCGTCTGCAGGAGCTCGGTGGTGGGGATGCTATCCCACTGGAAGGCCGTGAAGAGAACATCGTTTTCGAAGTGCCGAAAGAGCTGCGTGTGGATGTTCGTGAAGTAGAGTAACTCTTTCGCGTCATGATTATGAGAAGATGCCAGACTTAACGTCTGGCATTTTTTTTGGAGAAACCATGCGCTTACCGATCATTCTTGATACTGATCCCGGCATTGATGATGCGGCGGCGATTGCCGCTGTACTGTTTTCCCCCGAGCTGGATCTGCAACTGATGACGACGGTGGCAGGCAACGTGTCGGTGGAAAAAACGACCCGTAATGCGTTGCAGTTGCTGCACTTTTGGAATGCGGATATTCCGTTGGCGCAGGGGGCAGCTATGCCGCTGGTGCGGCCGCTGCGTGATGCGGCTTCAGTGCACGGTGAGTCCGGTATGGCAGGGTATGATTTTGTCGAACACAATCGGCAGCCGCTGGCGAAACCCGCCTTCCAGGCAATTCGAGATGCGCTGATGCATGCCCCGCAGCCCGTTACGCTGGTGGCAATTGGCCCGTTGACCAATATTGCTCTGTTGCTTACCCACTATCCTGAATGCGTATTCAATATTCGCCGCCTGGTGATGATGGGCGGTTCAGCCGGGCGCGGTAACTTTACGCCCAATGCGGAGTTTAATATTGCTGTCGATCCCGAAGCGGCGGCGAAGGTCTTTCGCAGTGGGCTGGAGATAGTCATGTGCGGGCTGGATGTCACCAACCAGGCCATGCTGGCACCAGAGTACCTGGCAACATTACCCGCACTTAATCAGACGGGGAAAATGCTGCACGCGCTGTTCAGTCATTATCGTAGCGGCAGCATGAATACCGGTCTGCGTATGCACGATCTCTGCGCCATTGCCTGGCTGGTCCGCCCGGATCTGTTCACGCTCCAGCCCTGCTTTGTGGCGGTGGAAACCCAGGGGGAATACACCTCGGGAACGACGGTAGTGGATATCGAGGGTCGCCTTGGGCAGCCCGCCAACGCGCAGGTCGCGCTGGCGCTGGATGTTGACGGCTTCCGCCAGTGGGTCGCTGAGGTGCTGTCACGCGCGCCATAATCAACGGCCAGATTGAGGCAATTTCTCGCTAAGGTAATCAATCATGGCCCGCATTCTGGCGGGCATATGTCGGTTGCGTGTCCATAAGAGCCACAGATCGCCGCTGTAATCGCTGATAAACTCCCACTCCGGTAATACCTGGACAATCTCGCCGCTGGCAAGCGTTTCACGGGCGGTAAACAGCGGCAGGCTGCCAATCCCCAGATGATGCTTTACCGCGTCCAGCCGCACGCCGGTATGGTTGGCAGCATAACGCCCATGAGTTTGCAGAGTTTCAATTTTATCCCCACGGCGAAACTTCCAGCGCGAATCGGCGGGCGTTTCGCCAAGGCTAATACAGCTATGATCGCGCAGGGCTTGTGGGGTATCGGGCGTACCGTGCTGGCGCAAATATTCCGGTGTGGCGCAGATAACGTGACTGACCGGCATCAGCGGCTTGCCGTACAAACCCGGCGACGGCGACTGACTGATGCGCAGTGCCAGATCCACGCCATCATCAATCAAGTCCATATAGCGGTCTTCCAGCCTCAGACAGACATCCACGTCCGGGAAGCGGGTGAAAAACTCCGCCATTAAAGGGTGAATAACAAAACGCCCGACCGCCTTTGGCACGCTGACCGTTAGCTTCCCCTGGGCAATGGTCTGGCGGCTGCTGCCGGAGTCTACCGCCATTTGCGCGGCGTTTAGCATCTCTTGCGCGTGTTCATAAACCATCTTCCCGGTCTCGCTTAGCGCCAGCTTACGGGTGGTGCGGTGCAGCAGTTTGCTGCCTAATGCCTGCTCAAGCCGCGAGACGCTGCGGCTGATAGCGGAAGGCGTTGCGCCGGATATTCTGGCGGCGGCAGAGAAACTCCCCTGGTCGACAATCAACACAAAGGTGGCAAGGTCAGGAAGCAGGTTGGGATTCATTTGTGCGTACCGGGCAAAGATGCATTGATTGTTGATGGGATTATCGGTGCTGGTAAAGTGAATATACTCTGCTCATCAAGAGGAGAACAACCATGACTGAACGTCTTTATTACACCAGCGATGACACCCGAGGCCATGCGACGATCACACACTGCACGGCAGAACCCGATGGGCGCTATGCGATTACGCTCGATAGCACGCTGTTTCATCCACAGGGCGGCGGACAACCCTCGGACAGTGGCGCGATCGGTGGCGTCCCGGTTGAAGGCGTGATGACGCGCGGTGAAGAGGTGGTGCATATTGTGGCGCAACCGCTGCCGCCTGGCGAAACGACGCTGCATATTGATGCTGCTGTCCGCCATCTTCACGCCCGTCTGCACTCAGCCGGGCACATGATTGGTCAGGCCGGTGAAATATTTGGTTGGCGACCGGTTAAAGCGCACCATTGGCCGAATGAAGGGCGCATTACTTTTGCGATAGGTGAGGGCAGCACTTTGCCGGAAGCGGCACAACTGATGGCGAAAATTGGCCAATGGCAGACCGACAATCTTGCGCGCCGAATTACCTTTGACGGCGGCTTACGCCAGGTCGGTTTTGGTGACCTACCGGGATATCCTTGTGGCGGTACGCACGTGGCCCGTTTATCCGAGTTGGGTGAGGTGATCATTACACAGGTGAAGCTGAAAAAAGGGCAGATGGTGGTGAGCTATACTCTAGCGGCCTGAAAATGGGCTGGCAGAAACGGTCACGCGAATTGGCTACCTACCGTTGGGTTTTAAAGTGCTTTTCTTATCGTCTGTCGCCATTCTGAGCGAGTTTGACTTCTTTCCCCGACTGCGGCAATGATTCATCCTGCGGGGTGAATCATGTCTTTTACTGATATTCCTCTCTGTTTATCATTAATTTCTAATTATGGACGTTTTCGGCTGGCGACCCTGTCGCGGGCTGGTTACTCTGAAAACGATTTACGCAATTTTAACAAAAGAGAATAGCTATGCATGATGCACAAATCCGCGTCGCCATTGCAGGCGCCGGTGGCCGCATGGGACGGCAGTTAATTCAGGCCACGATGGCGATGGAAGGAGTACAACTGGGGGCGGCACTCGAGCGTGACGGCTCCTCTTTACTGGGCAGCGATGCTGGTGAGCTGGCGGGCGTTGGAAAATCTGGCGTAACCGTTCAGAGCAGCCTCGAAGCGGTAAAAGACGATTTCGATGTCTTTATCGATTTTACCCGCCCGGAAGGCACGCTGACGCATCTGGCATTTTGTCGGCAGCATGCAAAAGGCATGGTGATTGGCACGACCGGGTTTGATGATGCCGGTAAGCAGACCATTCGCGATGCCTCGCAGGATATTGCCATTGTGTTTGCCGCCAACTTTAGCGTCGGCGTGAACGTGATGCTTAAACTGCTGGAGAAAGCGGCGAAGGTGATGGGCGACTACACCGACATCGAAATTATTGAAGCGCACCACCGTCATAAAGTCGACGCACCGTCAGGGACGGCGCTGGCGATGGGGGAGGCGATTGCCGGGGCGCTGGACAAAGATTTAAAGGACTGTGCTGTCTACTCGCGTGAAGGTTACACCGGTGAACGTGTGCCTGGCACTATCGGTTTTGCCACGGTGCGTGCTGGTGACATCGTCGGGGAACATACGGCGATGTTCGCCGATATTGGCGAACGTATCGAGATTACGCACAAAGCGTCCAGCCGTATGACGTTTGCCAACGGTGCGGTAAGATCGGCGATGTGGTTGAAAGGTAAATCAAACGGTCTTTTTGATATGAAAGATGTGCTTGATTTAGGCAGTTTATAAGGTTTTATTACCCTTCGTGATGTGGTTATGGTAATCATAATTTATTGATTACATAGGGCAATATTTTATTGCCCTTTTATTTTTCCATTGTTTTTATAATTTTCAATTAAAATACTTATTTTAAGATGTTTTGTAATGTGTTTTTGTTGCCTCAATGTAAATTTTGACCAAATGGTCCACTTTTTTGTCTGTCATGATTCATTTTTACATTCTTGACCTCCCGCAAGCGTTTTCTACCGTTACTTAGCTGATCTTTTTGCCTGTTAAATCACATGATTTGTCCCAGTGGCGTAAAATAATAATAAAAAATCCCCTTTTGGGTAGACTTTTCCCCGGGCTGTCTCTAGAATGCCGCCGTTTGCCAGAAATCCATAGGTAAGCAAATTTGCATTGATTCATACTGTGTTAATGAATTAATATGCAAATAAAGTGAGTGAATATTCTCTGGAGGGTGTTTTGATTAAGTCAGCGCTATTGGTTCTGGAAGACGGAACCCAGTTTCACGGTCGGGCCATAGGGGCAACAGGTTCGGCGGTTGGGGAAGTCGTTTTCAATACTTCAATGACCGGTTATCAAGAAATCCTCACTGATCCTTCCTATTCCCGCCAAATCGTCACCCTTACTTATCCTCATATCGGCAATGTCGGCACCAATGAAGCCGATGCAGAATCTTCTCAGGTACATGCGCAAGGTCTGGTCATCCGCGACCTGCCGCTGATTGCCAGCAATTACCGCAATACCGAAGACCTCTCTTCTTACCTGAAGCGCCATAACATCGTGGCGATTGCCGATATTGATACCCGTAAGCTGACCCGTCTGCTGCGCGAGAAAGGCGCTCAGAACGGCTGCATCATCGCAGGGGATAACCTGGATGCACAGCTGGCGCTGGAAAAAGCGAAAGCCTTCCCGGGCCTGAACGGCATGGATCTGGCGAAAGAAGTCACTACGGCAGAACCGTATGGCTGGACCCAGGGAAGCTGGACGCTGGAAGGCGACCTGCCGGAAGCAAAATCCGCTGAAGAACTCCCGTTCCACGTGGTTGCCTACGATTTCGGCGCGAAACGCAACATTCTGCGTATGCTGGTGGATCGCGGCTGCCGCCTGACGGTTGTGCCTGCGCAGACCTCCGCAGAAGACGTATTAAAGATGAGTCCGGACGGTATCTTCCTGTCCAACGGTCCTGGCGACCCGGCACCGTGTGACTACGCGATTGCCGCGATTCAGAAATTCCTCGAAACCGATATTCCGGTGTTTGGCATCTGTCTCGGCCATCAGCTGCTGGCGCTGGCGAGCGGTGCGAAGACCATCAAGATGAAGTTTGGCCACCACGGCGGCAACCATCCGGTGAAAGATATCGATAACAACACCGTGATGATTACCGCGCAGAACCACGGTTTTGCGGTGGATGAAGCCTCGATGCCTGCTACCTTGCGCGTCACACACAAATCACTGTTCGATGGCACCCTGCAGGGTATCCATCGCACCGACAAACCGGCGTTTAGCTTCCAGGGCCACCCTGAAGCGAGCCCGGGGCCGCACGATGCTGCGCCGCTGTTCGACCACTTTATCGAGTTAATTGAGCAATACCGTCAGTCCGCGAAATAATCAGGAGTTAAAAGAGCCATGCCAAAACGTACAGACATAAAAAGTATCCTGATTCTGGGCGCGGGTCCGATTGTTATCGGCCAGGCGTGTGAGTTTGACTATTCCGGCGCGCAGGCGTGTAAAGCCCTGCGTGAAGAGGGTTACCGCGTTATTCTGGTCAACTCCAACCCGGCGACCATCATGACCGACCCGGAAATGGCCGATGCCACCTACATCGAGCCAATTCACTGGGAAGTGGTACGCAAAATTATCGAAAAAGAGCGCCCGGATGCGGTACTGCCGACCATGGGCGGCCAGACGGCGCTGAACTGCGCGCTGGAGCTTGAGCGTCAGGGCGTACTTGAAGAGTTCGGTGTGACCATGATTGGTGCCACCGCCGATGCGATTGATAAAGCAGAAGATCGCCGTCGCTTCGACATCGCAATGAAGAAAATCGGTCTCGACACCGCGCGTTCTGGTATCGCGCACACCATGGAAGAAGCGCTGGCGGTTGCCGCTGACGTCGGCTTCCCGTGCATCATCCGCCCGTCCTTCACCATGGGCGGTACCGGCGGCGGTATTGCCTATAACCGCGAAGAGTTTGAAGAGATTTGCGAACGCGGTCTGGATCTTTCCCCAACGAAAGAGCTGCTGATTGATGAATCGCTGATTGGCTGGAAAGAGTACGAGATGGAAGTGGTACGTGACAAAAATGATAACTGCATTATTGTCTGCTCCATCGAAAACTTCGACGCCATGGGCATTCATACCGGTGACTCCATCACCGTGGCACCTGCCCAGACGCTGACCGACAAAGAATATCAAATCATGCGTAACGCCTCGATGGCGGTACTGCGTGAAATCGGCGTAGAAACCGGCGGGTCTAACGTGCAGTTTGCGGTGAACCCGAAAAACGGCCGCCTGATTGTTATTGAAATGAACCCACGCGTTTCCCGCTCCTCGGCGCTGGCCTCGAAAGCGACCGGTTTCCCGATTGCCAAAGTGGCGGCGAAACTGGCGGTCGGTTATACCCTCGATGAGCTGATGAACGACATCACCGGCGGACGTACTCCGGCGTCGTTCGAACCGTCTATCGACTACGTTGTGACTAAGATCCCGCGCTTTAACTTCGAGAAGTTTGCCGGTGCTAACGACCGTCTGACGACGCAGATGAAGTCCGTCGGCGAAGTGATGGCGATTGGCCGCACACAGCAGGAATCGCTGCAAAAAGCGCTGCGCGGTCTGGAAGTGGGCGCCACCGGTTTCGACCCGAAAGTGAGCCTGGATGACCCGGAAGCGCTGACCAAAATTCGTCGCGAGCTGAAAGATGCAGGCGCTGAGCGTATCTGGTACATCGCCGATGCGTTCCGTGCTGGTCTGTCCGTTGATGGCGTCTTCAACCTGACCAACATTGACCGCTGGTTCCTGGTACAGATTGAAGAACTGGTGCGTCTGGAAGAAAAAGTTGCAGAGCTGGGGATTAACGGCCTCGACGCTGATTTCCTGCGCCAGCTCAAGCGTAAAGGCTTTGCCGATGCGCGTCTGGCAAAACTGGCTGGCGTGCGCGAAGCGGAAATCCGCAAACTGCGCGAACAGTATAAGCTGCACCCGGTTTATAAGCGTGTGGATACCTGCGCCGCAGAATTCTCCACCGACACTGCCTACATGTACTCCACCTATGAAGAAGAGTGCGAAGCGAACCCGACTCAGGATCGCGACAAAATTATGGTGCTGGGCGGTGGTCCGAACCGTATCGGTCAGGGTATCGAATTCGATTACTGCTGCGTACATGCGTCGCTGGCGCTGCGCGAAGACGGTTACGAGACCATTATGGTCAACTGTAACCCGGAAACGGTTTCTACCGACTACGACACCTCCGACCGTCTGTACTTTGAACCGGTAACGTTCGAAGACGTGCTGGAAATCGTGCGTATCGAGAAGCCGAAAGGCGTTATCGTGCAGTACGGCGGGCAGACTCCGCTGAAGCTGGCGCGTGCGCTGGAAGCCGCAGGTGTGCCAGTTATCGGCACCAGCCCGGACGCGATTGACCGCGCTGAAGACCGTGAGCGTTTCCAGCAGGCGGTTGACCGTCTGAAGCTAAAACAACCGGCCAACGCCACCGTTACCGCCATTGAAATGGCGGTCGAGAAGGCAAAAGAGATTGGCTACCCGCTGGTGGTGCGCCCGTCCTACGTGCTTGGCGGTCGGGCAATGGAAATTGTGTACGACGAAGCCGACCTGCGTCGCTACTTCCAGACCGCGGTCAGCGTCTCCAACGACGCGCCGGTGCTGCTGGACCGCTTCCTGGATGACGCAGTAGAAGTGGACGTAGACGCTATCTGCGACGGCGAAAGGGTGCTGATTGGCGGCATCATGGAGCACATTGAGCAGGCGGGCGTTCACTCCGGTGACTCCGCGTGTTCCCTGCCAGCCTACACGCTGAGCCAGGAAATTCAGGACGTGATGCGCCAGCAGGTGCAGAAACTGGCCTTCGAACTGCAGGTTCGTGGTTTGATGAACGTCCAGTTTGCGGTGAAGAACAACGAAGTTTACCTGATTGAAGTCAACCCGCGTGCGGCGCGTACCGTACCGTTTGTCTCCAAAGCCACCGGTGTTGCGCTTGCAAAAGTGGCGGCGCGCGTGATGGTCGGTCAAACACTGGCACAGCAGGGCGTCACCAAGGAAATTATCCCGCCGTACTACTCGGTGAAGGAAGTGGTGCTGCCGTTCAACAAGTTCCCGGGCGTTGACCCCCTGTTAGGGCCAGAAATGCGCTCTACCGGCGAAGTGATGGGCGTAGGCCGCACCTTTGCGGAAGCATTCGCCAAGGCGCAGCTGGGCAGCAGCTCCACCATGAAGAAACAGGGCCGCGCATTGCTCTCCGTGCGTGAAGGCGATAAAGAGCGCGTCGTTGACCTGGCGGCGAAGCTGCTGAAGTTTGGTTTCGAGCTGGACGCAACCCACGGTACGGCAATTGTACTGGGGGAAGCCGGTATCAACCCGCGTCTGGTAAACAAGGTGCATGAAGGTCGTCCGCATATTCAGGACCGTATCAAGAATGGCGAATATACCTATATCATCAACACCACTGAAGGTCGTCAGGCGATTGAAGACTCCAAGCTGATTCGCCGCAGCGCGCTGCAGTACAAAGTTCATTATGACACCACGCTGAACGGCGGTTTCGCCACGGCGATGGCGCTGAATGCGGATGCTACCGAGAAGGTGACCTCCGTTCAGGAAATGCACGCACAGATCGCGAAGTAATCGACAATGACCCACCCGCTTCTGAGCGGGTCGGGTCTGCAATTTAATAAGAAACGGTTTCTGTAAAGAAACCGTTTTTTTTATCTATTAAGGTCATTACGGGCAAATAGCGCTGTGATAACCACATTTTCAATGTAATAAGCAAGATGTTGCTCACACTAATCAACATTCAAGTCGCATACTATCTCTCATATACACAATTTTAATAGGGCTTTGTTTTTATTTATCCAGACAGGCCGTAGCCAGATTTTTAATTTGTGAAATGGTGTGCTTATGTGTGAAGAATATGTTGAAAGACCGCTTTATTTGTTAATTGCCGATTGGATCAGGGCTGAAGATCGTTGGGTCACGGCAAAAGAAATCTCCCTCCATTTTAATATTGAACACTGCAAAGCAATTAATACGCTCTCCTATATTCTGTCTGAAGTGGGAGAAATTGTTTGTGAAGTTAAGATGATCCCTAACCAGATTGCAGGCCGGGGCTGTCAGTGCCAGCGTCTGGTGAAAGTCGTGAGTATTGATTCTCATCTCTACAGCAGATTGAATCACAATTTGCAGGATAAAAAAGTGAGCGTAGGGAAAATGCCGCGTATGTCGGCTGTACCGCCAACAGAGCTTAATCGCGAGCAGAAATGGCAGATGATGCTGTCAAAAAGTATGCGTCGCTAATTGTAAGTTTGCCTGATGGCGGCATAAACGGTAATTGACTCGTAGGCCGGATAAGCGTGAGCGCATCCGGCATCAATTACTGTGCTGATTTGGGCTTCACATCCGTTGTGCCTTTCAGACGCGGGCGGTTTTTATCAATCTGCGTTAACGGCTGTGTTTCGCGTAACCCTACCCGACAGCGAACCGCGAGATCCTGATACTCTTTGGTGTTCAGCCGCTTCCAGTGCAGCTCCTGGTCTGTCACCTCTCGCAGCACGCGGGCAGGTGAACCGACCAGCATTTGCCTTGCCTCGCCGGTAAATCCGGCTTTAACAAAGCTCATGGCGGCGACAATGCTCTCTTCGCCAATTGTTGCGCCGTCCATTATGACGCTGTTCATGCCAACCAGCGCGTCCCGGCCAATGACGCAGCCGTGCAGGATTGCACCATGTCCGATGTGTCCATTCTCATGCACGATGGTGTCGGTGTCACAGTAGCCGTGCATGATGCAACCATCCTGAAGATTCGAGCCTGCTTCAAGGATCAGGCGGCCATAGTCGCCGCGCAGCGAGGCAAGAGGACCGATATATACGCCAGCACCGACGATCACATCGCCAATCAGCACTGCGCTAGGATGGACATACGCCTGTGGGTGTACCACCGGGATCAGGCCTTCAAACGCATAATAACTCACGATATTCCTCAGTTGTTTTTGCCGGATAACGCGGCCTACGAGTGTGCATTTTTTGTAGGCCGGATAAGCAAAGCGCCATCCGGCCTCAGCACATTAACGACCTTTCCACACCGGATCGCGTTTTTCAGCAAATGCCTGCGGTCCTTCGAGCGCATCCTCAGAGTGCAGTACGGATGGGTAATACTTCAGCACGCCGCTGCGGATGTAGCGGTAGCCTTCTTCTACCGGCATTTCGCTGGTCGCGCGGTAAATCTCTTTCAGCGCGGCGATGGCCAACGGGGCGCTATTCACCAGCTGCTGCGCCAGTTCGCGGGCGCTGTCCATCAGTTCAACCTGGCTGACGACGCGGTTCACAATCCCCCAGCGCAGTGCTTCTTCGGCGCTCATTCGTCTGCCGGTCATCACCATTTCGTTGACGATAGCAGGCGGCAGCAGCTTCGGCAGACGCAGCACGCCGCCGCTGTCTGGCACGATACCAAGCTTGGCTTCCGGTAGCGCAAAGCTGGCGTTTTCCGCACAGATGATAAAATCTGCCGCCAGCGCTAGCTCGAATCCGCCGCCGAAGGCATAGCCGTTTACTGCGGCGATGACCGGCTTGTCGAGATCAAATATTTCCGTTAAACCGGCAAAACCGCCGGGACCAAAATCGGCATCCGGCGCTTCACCTTCTGCTGCCGCTTTTAGGTCCCAGCCCGCAGAAAAGAATTTCTCGCCGCCGCCGGTGATAATCGCCACGCGCAATTCCGGGTCATCGCGGAAATGAAGAAAAGCCTCACCCATGGCAAAACTGGTTTTGGCGTCAATGGCATTCGCTTTGGGCCTGTCTAATGTAATTTCCAGAATCGGGCCGTTACGGGTCAGATGTAATGATTCACTCATAGCTCATCTCCAAAAAATAGATTTGCCGACAGGAGGCATTCCTGGCGGAGGATTTATTTCAGATTTTTTTTGATTATTTTTCCGGAACAATTACGCGGCAGGTCGGTTCTTATCTCCAAAAACGAGGGAACCTTAAACTTCGCCATATTGCCTTCGCAGAAACTGAAAAATTCCGCTTCGCTTAATGTTTCCCCCTCATTCAATACGATAAAGGCTTTAATCGCCTCATCGCGGATAGCGTCTTTAATACCGACAATGACAATGTCCTGAATTTTAGGGTGAGCAGCGATTATATTTTCCAGCTCGACGCAGGAAACATTTTCCCCACCGCGTTTAATCATGTTGCAGCGCCGGTCAACGAAATAGAAAAAGCCGTCTTCATCCCGGTAGCCGGAATCACCGGTATGCAACCAGCCGTCCGGCTCCAGCGCGTTGGCCGTGGCCTGTGGCTGTGCGTAGTACTCTTTAAATATCGTTTTACCCGGCACGCCTTTAATGCAGATTTCGCCAATCTCTCCGGCAGGTAACGGCTGATTATGATCGTCGCGGATTTCGGCTTCATAGCTAAAGCCCACGCGGCCAATGGAAGGCCAGCGCCGTTGGTCACCGGGGCGGTCACCAATAATACCGACGATGGTTTCCGTCATGCCGTAGGAGGTCAGCAGCCTGACGCCAAAGCGCGCGATAAAATCATCTTTTTCCTGCACCGACAAATTGAGGTAGAACATCACTTCGCGCAGCTTGTGCTGCCTGTCAGTCGGGCTTGCGGGCTGTACCATCAGGGTGCGGATCATCATCGGAATGCATTCCGTCACCGTCGCCTGATATTTGCGTACCTGGTCCCAGAAGGCCCGGGCGCTGTATTTCTCTATCAGCACAAAGGTACTGCCTGCGGAAAAAGCCGCCATGGCTGCCGTACACTGGCAGTCAATATGGAAAGCGGGCATGACCGTCAGGTAGACGTCGTCATCGCGCAGGGCGCACTGCCAGGCGGAGTAGTAACCGGCAAAACGCAGGTTATAGTGGGTAATCACCACCCCTTTGGGACGCGAGGTGGTGCCTGAGGTAAACAGAATTTCTGCCGTGTCATCAGTGGATAACGGTGGTGTATAGCACAGCGTTGTCGGCTGCTGGTCCTTGAGCTGAGAAAAATGGCTCACGCCATCGTCAGCCGGAACCTGCTCTCCGATAAGACAAATGTGATTAAGCGGGGTGGTATTTTCCCGTTTTATCTGGCGGTACATTGGATAAAACTGAGCGCTGGTGACCAGCAGGCTGACCTGGCTGTTTTGCAGGATCCAGGCGCTTTCTTCCCCCAGCAAGCGGGCGTTAATCGGTACCATCACGGCGCCAATTTTTGCCAGCCCAAACCAGCAAAAAATGAACTCCGGGCAGTTATCCAGATGTAATGCGACCTTATCGCCTTTGCGTATGCCCAATGAATGAAAAAGGTTCGCCGTACGGTTAATCTCTTCATTAAGTGAGGCATAGCTAAACTGCCGAACGTTTCCTTCGCAGGATTCGAAAATAAGTGCTGCTTTATCTCCGTACACCCCGGCCAGGTCGTCCCACATCTGACGTAAGTTTTGTCTGCCAACGATATCCATTTTACCTTATCCACTGAAATCAGGCGTGAGCGCTAACCCGCAAAGCCGGTCAGCGCATCGCGTTTAATCCTCAACCCTGGCCAGGCCTTTGCCGACCAGCTCATTAATGTCTGCTTCGCTGTAACCGATATTTTTCAGAATGGCGGCGGTATCCATGCCGTGTGACGGCATGCCACGCCAGATTTTCCCTGGGTTATTTTTGAATTTCGGCATGATGTTGGGGCCTTTACAGGTGCGACCGTCCATCGTTTGCCACTGGGTAATAGATTCACGGGCTACGTACTGCGGGTTGTCTTCCAGTTCCGGGATCGTCAGTACTTTCGCGCAGGCGATATTCAGTTCGGCAAATCGCGCCTGAACGTCTGCAATAGTATGTTCTGCCAGCCAGGCATCCAGTTTCTCTTCGACTAACGGGCCGTACGGACACTCAACACGATGGATGAGCTGCGTGCCTTCCGGAACTTCTGGCGTTCCGAGAATGTGCGCCAGACCAATATCCTTAAAGCATTCGTTGATTTGCGTAATGCCAACCAGCTCCATCACGATGTAGCCGTCGGCGCATTTATACAGGCCGCAACCGGCGTAGTAGGGGTCTTTACCTTTGGTCATACGCGGGCAAACTTCACCGCCGTTGAAGTAATCCATCATGAAGTACTGGCCCATACGCAGCATGACTTCGTACATGGCAATATCAATACTTTCGCCTTTACCCGTTTCGCGCACTTTATACAGAGCAGCCAGGGCTGCCGTGGTGGCTGTCATGCCGGAGAAGTAATCGGCGGTGTACGGGAAGGCTGGCATCGGCTGGTCAACGTCGCCGTTTTGAATCAGATAACCGCTGAACGCCTGGGCGATGGTATTGTACGCCGGGAGGTTGGTGTACTCATCGGTGCCATACTGGCCGAAGCCGGAGAGGTGAGCGATAACCAGCTTCGGGTTATGCTCCCATAAAACCTCATCGGTAATACCGCGGCGGGCAAAGGCCGGACCTTTACTGGCTTCAATGAAAATGTCGGTGGTTTCCATGAGCTTCAGAAACGCTTCCCGGCCTTCATCTTTGAAAATATTGAGTGACAGGGCGTGCAGGTTGCGGCGTGACAGCTGCGGGTAGTTGGGTTGCACGCGGATGGTATCGGCCCAGGCGACGTTTTCAATCCAGATAACCTCAGCGCCCCATTCGGCAAACATCTGTCCGGCGAACGGCCCGGCGATTTCGATCCCTGAAAAGACAACGCGTACGCCGGCAAGCGGCCCAAATGCAGGCATTGGTAAATGGTCCATAATGTAACTCCTGGCAGTTAGTTGTAGGCCGGATAGGCGAAGCGCCATCCGGCATCCCACTTAGCGGTATTGCTTGAGTACCGCACGACCCAACGTCAGGATCTGCATTTCATCAGAGCCACCGGAAACACGGTCAACACGCAGGTCACGCCAGAAGCGCGTGATGCGATGATTGCCCGCAATACCCACACCGCCGAGTACCTGCATGGAGCTGTCCACGACCTCAAACGCGGCGTTAGCGCAGAAGTATTTGCACATTGCTGCATCACCCGAGGTAATGGTGCCGTTATCTGCTTTCCACGCGGCTTCCAGCAGCATGTTTTTCATGGAGTTCAGTTTGATCGCCATATGCGCAAACTTCTCCTGAATGAGCTGGAAACGACCGATTGCTTCGCCAAACTGGACGCGTTGATTGGCGTAGCGCGCCGCATCTTCAAAGGCGCACATTGCTGTACCGTAGTTGGTCAGGGCGACGAGGAAACGTTCGTGGTCAAACTCTTCTTTCACGCGGTTAAAGCCATTACCTTCCCGACCGAACATGTCTTTTTCATCCAGTTCGACGTCATCAAAGGTAATTTCACAGCAACTGTCCATGCGCAGGCCGAGTTTCTCCAGCTTATTGACTTTGATACCGGCTTTCGTCATGTCAACAAACCACTCGGTGTAAATCGGTTTATCCGGCGATGCACCATCACGAGCCATCACCACGATATACGGGGTATAGGCGCTACTGGTGATAAAGCACTTACTGCCATTAAGATAAACCTTACCATCTTTGCGTGTATAAGTGGTTTTCAGACTGCCAACATCCGATCCAGCTCCCGGTTCTGTGATAGCGGAGTTCCACATCTGCTTACCGGTGCCCTGGAACGCCATGATTTTATCAATTTGTTCCTGGGTGCCTTCACGCAGGAAAGTGTTAAAACCTCCCGGCAATTGATACAGCACGTAAGTCGGTGCGCCAAGGCGACCTAATTCCATCCACACCGCGGCAACGGTGACGAAACCGGCTTCCAGACCGCCGTGTTCTTCCGGGATCAGCAGGCTGTCGATGCCCATATCCGCCAGCGCTTTTACAAAACGTTCTGGGTAGACGCTGTCACGATCGCACTCGGCAAAGTAAGCTTCCCAGTTCTCACTGGCCATCAGTTCACGAATACCTGCGACAAACAGTTCCTGCTCGTCATTCAAATTGAAATCCATCTTCAAGCCTCTTCAGTAATGGGTTAATTAAACTTACTTGTCTTTCCAGTGCACTTTGGCGTCTTTAATAAAGGACAGCGTGACCATAATGTTGACGAAGAACAGCGGGCATCCTCCGGCAATAATCGCCGTCTGGATGGGCTTCAGTCCGCCCAGCGCCAGCAGAACAATACCGATGACGCCGACCAGTACCGACCAGCCGATACGGATTAACAGCGGCGGTTCTTCACCGTCGCGAACTTCGCGGCAGGTGGACATCGCCAGGGTGTAAGAGCAGGCGTTAATCAGCGTGACGGTGGCAATAAAGCAGAGGATAAAGAATCCCCACATGGTGGCGGTGCTGAACGGCAATGCGGCCCAGGTTTCGATGATGGCGCGCGCCACGCCGTGTTGCTCAATCAGTTGTGGGATGTTGACAATATTTTTATCCATCAACAGCAGCGTGTTGCTGCCAAGGACCGTCCACAGGATCCAGGTGGAAGCAGTCAGACCCAGTACCATGCCGAAGCACAGTTCACGTACGGTACGGCCGCGAGAAATACGGGCGAGGAAGATGCTCATCTGGATGGCGTAAATCACCCACCATGCCCAGTAGAAGACAGTCCAGCCCTGCGGGAAGCCGCCTTTACCGATAGCGTCGGTATAGAACAGCATGCGCGGTAAATACATCATCAGCATGCCGACGGAGTCGGTGAAGTAGTTCATGATGAAGCTGGCACCGCTGACGATAAACACCCAGCCCAGCATCAGGAAACTCAGGTAGCTACGAATGTCGCTGGCGATCTTCACCCCTTTTTGCAGACCACAGGCCACGCAAATGGCGTTCAGAATGATCCAGCAGGTAATGATGATGGCGTCTAATTGCAGGGTATGCGGAATGCCGAACAGATACTGGATACACTCGGTCACCAGCGGTGTAGCCAGACCGAGGCTGGTCCCCATCGCGAAGATCAGCGCGACCAGATAGAAGTTATCGACGATGGTGCCGAATAACCCTTTAGCGTGTTTCTCGCCAACTAACGGTACCAGTGTGGAGCTGGGACGGATGACGTCCATCTTGCGCACAAAGAAGAAGTAGGCGAAGGCCACAGAAAGGAAGCTATAGGTTGCCCACGGCAGCGGCCCCCAGTGGAACAGGCTGTACGCCAGACCGAGTTCTTTCGCGCCGGTGGAGTTAGGCGCGAGAGCAAAGGGTGGGGTGGAGATATAGTAGTAAATCTCTATTGAACCCCAGAACAGCACGGCAGCCGATGTACAGGAGGCGAACATCATAAATATCCAGCTGGTGGTGCTAAACTCCGGTTTTTCATCACCTAATTTCTTTTTGGCATACGGGCCAAAGACCAACCAGAACCAGCCGAACAGCATGATCACCATGTACCATTCAAATGCCCAGCCCCAGACATTGGTGACGTAACTGAATACCGCATTAATAACCACATTCGCGGCATCAAGATCTCTTACTGTTAGCCAACAAAGTATTCCGACAATTATTAATGGCGGGAAAAAAACCTTTGGTTCTATTCCCGATTTCTTCTTTTCATTTTTCATAAGTGAATTCCAGTGTGAAAACGAAATTTATTTAGCGTTCCCGATTGTGCTGTTTTGTATATTTATTATTAATAATTTGTTGATAACTATTTAACCTCTGGGGCGCCTCTGTGAGTAACTCATAATGGGTATTCGTTAGCGGTGGTTCTGTTATGTGTGTCACACTTTTTTATGCTGGCTATTTTGTTGGATTTTTTGTTGTTTGTTGTTTTAAATCAGTATTTTGGTGTTGGTTTTTTAAGTTTTATAAGTCGTTGTCTTTCAATATTGTTGAACCAGCAAGCAATATTGAAAACTTTCATATTTGACAGGTGATTTTCAATATTGTTGAGATGCATAACACTATTGAAAGTTACGAATATGAATGTGTGACATTTTCAATATTGGTGATTAATGTTTTATTTCCGAATTAAAGAGCGTGATATCTGTATTTAACACAGCCGATATGAATAACGTTTCCTTCATGATTTCTGGAGATGCAATGAAGATAATTACTTGCTACAAATGCGTGCCTGACGAACAGGATATTGCGATTAATAATGCTGATGGTTCGCTGGATCTCAGCAAGGCTGATGCCAAAATCAGTCAGTACGACCTGAATGCGATTGAGGCTGCTTGCCAGTTAAAACAGCAGCTGGGAGAGGTTCAGGTTGTTGCACTGAGCGTGGGTGGCAAAGCGTTGACCAATGCTAAAGGGCGCAAAGATGTGCTTTCTCGCGGTCCGGATGAGTTGATCGTGGTGATTGACGATCAATTCGAACAGGCGCTGCCTCAGCAGACGGCGACAGCACTGGCTGCCGCGGCACAAAAATCCGGTTTTGATCTGATTATCTGTGGTGATGGATCTTCCGATCTTTATGCCCAGCAGGTCGGTCTGCTGGTGGGCGAAGCATTGAATATCCCGGCGATTAACGGTGTGAGCAAGATCCTCTCACTGGCGGATAACACCCTCACGGTAGAACGCGAGCTGGAAGATGAAATTGAAACTCTGAGCATCCCGCTGCCAGCGGTGATTGCGGTCTCTACCGACATCAACACCCCACAAATCCCTTCCATGAAAGCCATTCTTGGCGCGGCGAAAAAACCGGTTCAGGTCTGGTCGCCAGCGGATATGGCGCTAAATAGTGTGGATGTGTATTCCGCCCAACAGGTTGCTGCACCGAAGCAACGCGAGCGTCAGCGCGTTGTGATTGAAGGTGACGGTGAAGAACAGATCGCCGCGTTTGTCGAGAACCTGCGCAAAATCATTTAATTATCAGGGGATGTTATGAACAAGTTTTCCAGTGTCTGGGTATTCAGTGATACCCCTTCTCGTCTGCCGGAGCTGATGAAGGGTGCGCAGGCTTTAGGTGAGTCAATCAACACGTTCGTACTGAGCGAGGCTGACAGTGCGGCAGCAATCCAGCTGGGCGCCAACCATGTCTGGCTGCTCAGCGGTAAACCCGATGACCGTATGATCGAAGATTATGCGGATGTGATGGCCCAGACCATTCGTCAGCACAGTGAAGGTGGCGCGGTACTGCTGCCGAATACTCGTCGCGGCAAACTGCTGGCAGCAAAGCTGGGCTTTCGTTTGTCGGCTGCGGTGTCTAACGATGCCAGCTCGGTGACGTTGCAGGACGGCAATGTGGCGGTCAAACATATGGTGTATGGCGGTCTGGCAATGGGGGCGGAAACCATCGCCTCGCCATTTGCGGTGATCACGCTCAGCAGCGGAACGTTTGACGCGATGCAGCCAGAGGCATCCCGCATCGGTGAGAAGCATGAGGTGCAGTGGCAGGCTCCGGCCGTCGCGGTCACCCGTACCGCCACGCAAGCGCGCAAGAGCAACAGCGTCGATCTCGACAAAGCGCGACTGGTGGTCAGCGTGGGACGCGGTATTGGCAGCAAAGAGAATATCTCGCTGGCGGAAGCGCTGTGCCAGGCCATGGGCGCTGAGCTGGCTTGCTCCCGTCCGGTGGCTGAAAACGAGAAGTGGATGGAGCACGAACGCTACGTTGGGATCTCCAACTTGATGCTCAAGCCCGACCTGTATCTGGCGGTGGGGATCTCCGGGCAGATCCAGCACATGGTTGGCGCGAACGGCGCACAGACGATTTTTGCCATCAATAAAGATAAGAATGCCCCGATTTTCCAGTACGCCGACTTTGGCATCGTTGGCGATGCGCTGAAGATCCTGCCTGCGCTGACGGCCGCATTAGCGCGCTAAACCATTCCGGGCAGAGTACGAAAGTACTCTGCCGCTGAGAGGAGTTGTATATGTCCGAAGATATCTTTGATGCCATCATCGTGGGTGCAGGGCTGGCCGGCTCGGTTGCGGCGCTGGTGCTCGCTCGTGAAGGTGCACAGGTGCTGGTTATCGAGCGCGGCAATTCTGCTGGCGCGAAGAATGTCACCGGTGGGCGCATGTATGCGCACAGCATGGAGCGTATCATCCCCGGCTTTGCTGAGCATGCTCCCATTGAACGCATGATCACCCACGAAAAACTCGCCTTTATGACTGAAAAAGGGGCGATGACGATGGATTATTGCAACGGAGAAGAGGCGGCAGCGTCGCAGGTTTCTTATTCCGTATTGCGCAGTAAATTTGACGCCTGGCTGATGGAGCAGGCTGAAGAGGCGGGCGCCCAGCTGATTACCGGTATCCGCGTGGATAATGTCGTCCAGCGTGATGGTAAGGTCGTGGGTGTGGAGGCCGATGGCGATATTCTTGAAGCAAAAGTGGTGATCCTCGCTGACGGCGTGAATTCTCTTCTGGCAGAAAAGTTGGGTATGGCCAAGCGCGTTGACGCGGCACATGTGGCCGTTGGTGTGAAGGAGCTTATTGAATTGCCGAAATCGGTGATTGAAGACCGCTTTCATCTGCAGGGTAACGAAGGCGCAGCCTGTCTGTTTGCTGGGTCGCCAACTGACGGCCTGATGGGCGGTGGCTTCCTCTATACTAATGAAACCACTGTTTCTTTAGGGCTGGTATGCGGCCTTCATCACCTGAAGGACGCGAAAAAATCGGTCCCGCAAATGCTGGAAGATTTCAAACAGCACCCGGCCGTTGCCCCACTGATTGCTGGTGGCAAGCTGGTGGAATATGCCGCTCACGTAGTGCCGGAAGCCGGGATGAATATGCAGCCGGAACTGGTGGGCGACGGTGTACTGATTGCTGGTGATGCTGCCGGAATGTGTATGAACCTTGGCTTCACCATTCGCGGTATGGATTTGGCTATCTCGGCAGGCGAAGCGGCCGCTAAAACGGTACTTTCAGCCATGAAGCGTGACGACTTTAGCAAGCAAGCGCTTGCCGAATATCACCAGCATTTGGACGACGGCCCGATGCGCGATATGCGCATGTATCAGAAGCTGCCTGCGTTCCTCGATAATCCCCGCATGTTTACCGCCTATCCAGAAATGGTAGTGAATATCGCCCGCGACCTGTTTACCGTGGATGGTTCAGCGCCGGTCCCGATGCGTAAAACATTGCTGCGTCATGCGAAGAAAGTGGGCTTCATCAACCTGATGAAGGATGGCCTTAAAGGAGTGACCGTATTATGACTTCTCCCGTCAATGTAGACGTCAAACTGGGCGTCAATAAATTCAATGTCGATGAAGAAAGCCCGCACATCATTCTGAAAACTCAGCCCGATAAACAGGTGCTGGAGGTGCTGATCAAAGCCTGCCCGGCCGGCTTGTACAAAAAACAGGATGACGGCAGCGTGCGCTTTGATTACGCCGGTTGCCTGGAATGCGGCACTTGTCGAATTCTCGGACTCGATACGGCGCTGGAGAAATGGGAATACCCACGCGGCACCTTTGGTGTGGAGTTCCGCTACGGCTAAACCTGGTGCCGGATGGCGGCTTCGCCTTATCCGGCCTACAGGCACAGTACGTAGGCCTGATAAGCGCAGCGCCATCAGGCATTAAGTTAAATAAAACAGGACATCACCATGCAGCAGCCCAGGAACTTTGATGACATCAAATTCACCTCCATTCACCGGCGAATAATGCTGTGGGGAAGCGGTGGACCGTTTCTGGATGGCTATGTGCTGGTGATGATTGGCGTTGCACTGGAGCAGCTCACGCCGGCATTGAAGCTGGATGCGGAGTGGATTGGTCTGTTAGGTGCCGGGACGCTGGCCGGGCTGTTTGTCGGCACGTCGCTGTTTGGCTACATCTCCGATAAAGTCGGGCGGCGCAAAATGTTCATCATCGATATCATCGCCATTGGCGTGATATCGGCGGCGACGATGTTTGTTTCTTCTCCCGTAGAGCTGCTGGTGATGCGGGTGTTGATCGGGGTGGTCATCGGCGCAGATTATCCGATAGCCACTTCCATGATCACCGAGTTCTCCAATACCCGACAGCGCGCCTTTTCCATCGGTTTTATCGCTGCCATGTGGTATGTCGGTGCGACCTGCGCCGATCTGGTCGGCTACTGGCTGTATGATGTCGAGGGGGGATGGCGCTGGATGTTGGGGAGTGCGGTGATCCCCTGTATATTGATCCTCATTGGTCGTTTCGATCTTCCCGAGTCACCGCGATGGCTACTGCGTAAAGGGAGGGTAAAAGAGTGTGACGCGATGATGATCAAGCTGTTCGGCGAGCCGGTGGTGTTCGACGAAGAAGCACCGCAGGAAACACGCTTTCTTCAGTTGTTTAATCGCCGCCATTTCCCGTTTGTCTTATTCGTCGCCGCCATCTGGACCTGCCAGGTGATCCCGATGTTCGCTATTTATACCTTTGGTCCACAGATTGTCGGATTGCTCGGCCTCGGCGTTGGGAAAAGCGCCGCACTGGGCAACGTGGTGATTAGCCTGTGCTTTATGCTGGGCTGTATTCCACCGATGTTCTGGCTCAACAGTGCTGGTCGTAGGCCGCTGTTAATCGGCAGCTTTATTATGATGACGCTGGCGCTGGCCGTGTTAGGGCTGATTCCTGATATGGGTGTCTGGCTGGTGGTGCTGGCGTTTGCCGTATATGCGTTTTTCTCGGGAGGACCGGGGAACCTTCAGTGGTTGTACCCCAACGAGCTGTTCCCCACCGATATTCGCGCGTCCGCCGTCGGGGTGATCATGTCGCTAAGCCGGGTAGGAACCATTGTGTCTACTTGGGCGCTGCCAGTATTCATCACCAAATACGGGATCAGCCATGTGATGCTGATGGGGGCCGGGATTTCGCTGATTGGCCTGCTGGTTTCCATTGCCTTTGCGCCAGAAACGCGGGGGCTGACGCTGGCTCAGACCAGCCAAATGACGATCCGCAGTAAGCCAGCGTCGAGAGTCAGCCATTAGGAGTGTTCTGTATTTTCCCTGTTACTCAGTCAGTTAGCCTAAACTTAAACGGTATATCACTGAAAATGACTGAAAAGCAGGGAGAACACCATGCAAAAACATATTCTGATCACCTCCATTTTTACCGCAGCAGCGCTGTTCACCGTCGTCGGTTGTTCCTCCAACCAGGCGGTTAAAACAACCGACGGTAAAACCATTGTCACCAACGGCAAGCCGCAGGTGGATGATGATACAGGCCTGGTGTCGTATGAAAATGCGGAAACCGGTAAAACGGAACAAATTAACCGCGATCAAGTGAAAGATATGAGCGAACTCGACAACTAATTCAGTTTTCTCCATTCAGCTACTCAATAATATTGACTTTTAGCCTGCTGATTAACTGACTAAACTCACTGGTATTACAATAATGCAGTGATAGCAGGCTAATCATGATTCTCATCATTTATGCACATCCCTATCCGCAGCACTCGCATGCGAATAAGCGGATGCTTGAGCAGGCAAGGACGCTGGAGGGCGTAGAGGTTCGTTCGCTCTACCAGCTTTATCCCGACTTCAATATCGACATCGCCGCGGAGCAGGACGCGCTTTCACGCGCGAGCCTCATCGTCTGGCAGCATCCCATGCAGTGGTACAGCACACCGCCTCTCCTCAAACTGTGGATGGACAAAGTCCTCGCCCACGGCTGGGCGTATGGTCATGGTGGCACTGCGCTGCGCGGTAAACATTTGTTGTGGGCGGTCACCACCGGCGGCGGTGAAAATCATTTTGATATCGGCTCACACCCAGGTTTTGACGTGCTTTCTCAACCGTTGCAGGCCACGGCGTTATATTGCGGCCTGAAGTGGTTACCGCCGTTTGCGATGCACTGTACGTTCATCTGTGACGACGAAACGCTACAGGCTCAGGCGCGGCATTACAAGCAGCGCTTAATGGAGTGGCAGGAGGCACATCATGGATAGCCACACGCTGATACAGGCGCTGATATATCTTGGTTCAGCGGCGTTGATTGTGCCGATTGCGGTCCGGCTGGGGTTAGGGTCGGTACTGGGGTATCTCATTGCAGGGTGCATCATCGGCCCGTGGGGCTTAAGGCTGGTGACGGACGCCGAATCAATCCTGCACTTTGCGGAAATCGGTGTGGTGCTGATGCTGTTTGTCATCGGTCTGGAACTCGACCCACAACGTTTGTGGAAGCTGCGGGCCTCGGTGTTTGGCGGCGGTGCGCTGCAAATGGTGGTCTGCGGCGGATTAATTGGTTTGTTCTGTATGTTCCTCGGCCTGCGCTGGCAGGTGGCTGTACTGATTGGCATGACGCTGGCTCTCTCCTCGACGGCTATCGCCATGCAGGCGATGAATGAACGCAACCTGATGGTGTCGCAAATGGGCCGCAGTGCGTTTGCCGTACTGTTGTTCCAGGATATTGCCGCCATTCCGCTGGTTGCCATGATCCCGCTGCTGGCGGCGAGCGGGGCGTCAACCACGCTCGGAGCGTTTGCGCTGTCGGCGCTGAAAGTGGCCGGTGCACTGGCGTTGGTGGTGGTTCTGGGTCGTTATGTCACACGACCGGCCCTGCGTTTTGTCGCGCGCTCCGGACTGCGGGAAGTGTTCAGCGCTGTCGCCCTGTTCCTGGTTTTTGGATTCGGTTTATTGCTGGAAGAGGTGGGCCTGTCGATGGCGATGGGCGCATTCCTGGCGGGCGTTTTGCTGGCAAGCTCGGAGTATCGTCATGCGCTGGAAAGTGATATCGAACCGTTTAAAGGGTTGTTGCTGGGGCTGTTTTTCATCGGCGTCGGGATGTCTATCGACTTCGGCACGCTAATTGATAATCCGCTACGTATTATTATTCTGCTGGCGGGTTTCCTGGCAATCAAAACCATCATGCTGTGGGTGATTGCTAAGCCGTTGCAGGTGCCGAACAAGCAACGTCGCTGGTTTGCCGTATTATTAGGACAAGGGAGTGAGTTTGCCTTCGTGGTGTTTGGTGCGGCGCAAATGGCCAATGTGCTTGATCCTGAATGGGCAAAAGCGCTGACGCTGGCGGTGGCACTGTCGATGGCGGCCACGCCCATTTTGCTGGTTGTCCTGACGCGGCTGGAAAAATCGTCCACCGGTGAAGCGCGTGAGGCGGATGAAATCGATGAGGAGCAACCCCGGGTGATTATCGCCGGGTTTGGTCGATTCGGCCAGATAACCGGTCGCTTGCTGCTGTCGAGCGGGGTGAAGATGGTGGTACTTGATCATGACCCGGACCATATCGAAACGCTGCGCAAATTTGGAATGAAGGTTTTTTATGGCGATGCAACACGGATGGATCTACTGGAGTCTGCGGGGGCCGCAAAAGCGGAGGTGATCATTAATGCCATTGACGATCCGCAAACCAGTCTGCAACTGACCGAAATGGTGAAAGCACATTTCCCGCACTTGCAAATTATTGCCCGGGCGCGCGATGTTGATCATTACATTCGCTTGCGTCAGGCGGGGGTTGAGATGCCTGAGCGTGAAACCTTTGAAGGCGCGTTGAAAACCGGGCGCCTGGCGCTGGAGGGGCTGGGGCTTGGGCGCTATGAAGCACGTGAGCGGGCCGATTTATTCCGTCGTTTCAATACGCTGATGGTTGAGGAAATGGTGAAAGGTGAAAACGACGCGATTTCACGCGCGGCGGTATATAAGCGCACCAGCGCCATGTTGAGTGAAATTATTACCGAGGATCGTCAGCATTTGTCTCTGATTCAACGCCATGGCTGGCAAGGCACGGATGAAGGTAAACATACGGGAGACGTCGCAGATGAGCCGGAAGTGAAACCGTCAACATAGGGTAAAAAATGTGATGTTCTGCAAACTTTACTGCTAATTGACTGTTTTTGAACTACTGTAATGCTGGCAGCCCACTAAGAAGTCACGGACTCGCCAGCAGAACAGAAAATTTTCCTGCACATCTTCCTTTGGCTAGTCGACGAAAGAATGCGCTTTCCGTATAGTGGCGACAATTTTTTTGTATCCGGGAATTATTCAATGATCAGTCTGATTGCGGCGTTAGCGGTAGATCGCGTCATCGGTATGGAAAACGCCATGCCGTGGAACCTCCCTGCCGATCTCGCCTGGTTTAAACGTAACACCTTAAATAAGCCGGTTATTATGGGGCGCCATACCTGGGAATCCATCGGCCGACCGTTGCCAGGGCGTAAAAATATCGTCATCAGCAGCAAGCCGGGCACCGACGATCGCGTGCAGTGGGTGAAGTCTGTTGATGAGGCGATTGCTGCCTGTGGCGATGAACCCGAGATTATGGTGATTGGCGGTGGGCGCGTGTATGAGCAGTTCCTGCCTAAAGCACAGAAGCTGTATCTGACGCATATCGATGCAGAAGTCGAAGGGGATACGCATTTTCCGGACTACGAGCCGGATGACTGGGAATCCGTTTTTAGCGAATTCCACGATGCCGACGCGCAAAACTCACACAGCTATTGCTTCGAAGTTCTGGAACGTCGTTAATCATGTAATTGCCGGATGGCGGCGAAACGCCTTATCAGGCCTACATCCGGCACTGGAGTAGGCCTGATAAGCGTAGCGCCATCAGGCATAAACATTTCAGGCGTTTACCGCCTCGCCGGGATCCAGCTTCAGATGGCGATTTGACGGCTGAGTAAAGTACTGTTTGTCTTCCCAGCGCAGACAGGTGAGATCCCCGCCCCAACAGCAGCCTGTATCCAGCGCGTAAACCCCTTCCGGCGTCCCTTTACCCTCCAGCGAGGCCCAGTGCCCAAAGGCAATGCTATAGGCGTCACTGACCGGGCCTGGGATGGCAAACCACGGTTTCAGTGGAGCGGGCGCGTCTTCCGGCGACTCTTTGCTGTACATATCCAGCTGGCCATTCGGGAAACAGTAACGCATGCGGGTAAAGGCGTTAGTAATAAAACGTAGGCGTGCCAATCCGGTCAGTTCCGGCGTCCAGTTATTTGGCATGTCGCCATACATGGCATCAAGAAAGAACGGGTACGAGTCGCTCGACAGCACGGCTTCGACATCGCGGGCGCAGTCTTTCGCGGTTTGGAGATCCCACTGTGGTGTAATCCCGGCATGCGCCATCACCAGCTTCTTCTCTTCATCAACCTGTAACAGCGGTTGGCGACGTAGCCAGTTCAGCAGAGAATCCGCATCCGGGGCATCGAGTAGCGGCGTGAGCCGGTCTTTGGGTTTATTCCGGCTGATGCCTGCAAATACGGCCAGCAGGTGCAAATCGTGATTACCTAAGACTAACCTTACGCTGTCGCCGAGCGATTTGACATAACGCAGTACGTCAAGCGAGCCGGGGCCACGCGCGACCAGGTCGCCTGTGAGCCATAAGGTATCTTTCCCAGGGGCAAAATTGACTTGATGCAGCAATGCGATCAGTTCGTCGTAACAACCGTGAACGTCGCCAATGAGGTATGTTGCCATAGCTATTGTTTTAGTGGATGAGCGTTGGAACGGCGAGCCTGAATACGGGAATATCGATGGTAAAGGCAACGCCTTTCTCATCGATCATTTCGTAATGACCCTGCATGGTGCCCAGCGGGGTTTCAATCACCGCGCCGCTGGTATATTGGTACTCTTCACCGGGATCAATGTGGGGCTGAACGCCAACCACACCTTCACCCTGAACTTCGGTTTCACGGCCATGACCATTGGTAATCAACCAGTAACGTCCCAACAGTTGCACCGGCGCTCGCCCCAAATTGCGGATGGTTACGGTATAGGCAAAAACGTAACGTTCATCATCAGGTGAGGATTGCGCCTCAATATAGACGCTTTGTACCTGAATACACACTCGGGGCGAATTGATCATGCTTAACTCTCCTTCGATGACGCTTTTTCTGACAGATAGTTAGCCATCCGGCAGTATTGGGCGACAGAGATATTTTCCGCTCGCAGCGCCGGATCAACACCCAGTTCCGTCAGCACTTCAACGCTGAACAGATTACCGAGGCTGTTACGTACCGTTTTACGGCGCTGGTTAAACGCTTCGGTCGTAATGCGGCTCAGGACGCGAACGTCTTTGACCGGGTACGGCATTGTCGCGTGAGGGACCAGGCGTACAACGGCGGAATCAACTTTAGGCGCAGGCGTGAACGCGGATGGCGGTACTTCAAGTACCGGGATCACCTGGCAGTAATATTGTGCCATAACGGTTAGTCGACCATACGCTTTACTGTTTGGCCCTGCAACCAGACGGTTGACCACTTCTTTTTGCAACATGAAATGCATGTCGGCAATGGCATCAGTATAGGTAAAAAGATGGAACATCAGCGGTGTGGAGATGTTGTATGGCAGGTTACCAAATACGCGCAGCGGCTGACCCAGGGTTTGCGACAACTCGCCGAAGTCCATGGTCATAGCATCTTGCTGATAGATAGTCAGCTTCGGCCCTAAAAACGGGTGCGTTTGCAGGCGTGCGGCCAGATCGCGGTCCAGTTCAATGACCGTGAGCTTGTCTAGACGTTCACCTACCGGCTCGGTTAATGCCGCAAGGCCCGGGCCGATTTCGACCATGGCCTGACCCTTTTGCGGGTTGATCGCAGAGACAATACTTTCGATCACAAACTGATCGTTGAGGAAGTTTTGCCCGAAACGTTTACGGGCTAAATGGCCCTGATGGACTCGATTATTCATTAGTATTAACAATCATTTTGATGGCGAGGTTAAGCGCCGTAATAAAACTGCCGACATCTGCTTGCCCACGACCCGCAAGTTCGAGTGCGGTGCCGTGATCAACGGATGTGCGAATAAAGGGCAGGCCCAGTGTGATATTCACACCGCGACCAAATCCCTGGTATTTTAGCACGGGGAGACCCTGATCGTGGTACATTGCCAGCACGGCATCCGCGCTATCGAGATATTTAGGTTGAAACAGAGTATCTGCGGGCAGTGGACCGCGTAATTTCATTCCCTGACCACGCATTTCATCCAGTACTGGAATGAGCGTATCGATCTCTTCCGTCCCCATATGACCGCCTTCCCCCGCATGTGGGTTCAGGCCGCAGACCAGAATCTGCGGATCGTTCAGGCCAAACTTGGTACGTAAATCATGGTGCAGAATGCCGATCACTTCCCGCAGTAGTGTGGGCGTAATGGCATCGGCAACGTCTCTGAGCGGCAGGTGCGTGGTTGCCAGGGCAACGCGCAGCTCCTCGGTCGCCAGCATCATCACGACTTTTTTCGCCTGCGAGCGTTCTTCAAAGTACTCAGTGTGTCCGGTAAACGGCACGCCGGCATCGTTGATCACGCCCTTGTGAACCGGGCCAGTAATCAGCGCGGCGAATTCACCGTGTAAGCAACCGTCGCATGCGCGAGCCAGCGTATCAACCACATACGGTCCATTCTCTACCGCCAGTTGCCCCGCAATGACAGGGGCCCGCAGCGCAATCGGTAACAGCGTCAATGTGCCCGCTGCTTGTGGTTTGGCTGGGATATCAGGAGAGTAGGGGAGGAGCGAAAGCGGTAAACCGAGCGTAGCTGCTCGGTTCGAAAGTAACGCGGCATTGGCGCAGACGACGAGTTCAACCGGCCACTCACGCTGCGCAAGCTGGACCACCAGGTCCGGACCAATCCCGGCGGGTTCGCCGGGAGTGATGACAACGCGTTGAGTACGGACCATTAGTTGCTCAGAATTTTAACGTACGCGCTGGCACGCTGTTCTTGCATCCAGGTCGCCGCTTCTTCTGAGAACTTACGGTTCATCAGCATGCGGTAGGCTCTGTCTTTCTGCGCGGCGTCAGTTTTATCAACGTTACGCGTGTCCAGCAGTTCGATCAGGTGCCAGCCAAAAGAGGAGTGCACCGGAGCGCTCATCTGACCTTTGTTCAGTCGGGTCAGCGCATCGCGGAAGGCTGGATCGAAAATATCCGCTGCCGCCCAACCCAGATCGCCGCCCTGGTTTGCAGAGCCAGGATCCTGAGAGAACTCTTTAGCCGCGGCGGCAAAGGTCGTTTTACCGCTCTTAATATCAGCCGCGATTTGCTCCAGTTTCAGACGCGCCTGCTGATCGGTCATGATCGGAGACGGTTTCAGCAGGATATGGCGGGCATGAACTTCCGTTACGGAGATGCTCTGGCTCTGGCCACGCATATCGTTGACTTTCAGAATGTGGAAGCCGACACCTGAACGAATCGGGCCGATGATATCGCCTTTTTTCGCAGTGCTTAGTGCCTGTGCAAAGATGCCTGGCAGTTCCTGAATACGTCCCCATCCCATCTGGCCGCCTTTCAGCGCCTGCTGGTCTGCGGAATAGGTGATCGCCAGTTTACCGAAATCGCTACCGTTACGTGCTTCTTCGACGACAGCACGCGCCTGGCTTTCTGCTTCATTAACCTGGTCGGAGGATGGGTTTTCCGGTAACGGAATCAGAATGTGGCTCAGGTTCAGCTCAGTGCTGGCATCATTTTGGTTGCCAACCTGCTGAGCCAGAGCATCCACTTCCTGCGGCAGAATGGTGACGCGACGGCGAACTTCATTGTTACGCACTTCAGAGATGGTCATCTCTTTACGGATCTGGTTACGATAGGTCGAATAGCTCAGACCATCGTGGGCCAGACGACTGCGCATCTGGTCCAGTGTCATATTGTTCTGCTTAGCGATGTTGGCGATGGCCTGATCCAACTGCTCATCAGTGATTTTCACCCCCATCTTCTGACCCATCTGCAGAACGATTTGATCCATGATCAAACGTTCGAGGATCTGATGGCGCAGCGTTGCGTCGTCGGGTAATTGCTGACCCGCCTGACCCGCATTAAGTTTTACTGACTGCATTAAGCCATCAACGTCGCTTTCCAGAACGACACCGTTATTGACGACGGCTGCGACTTTATCGACTACCTGTGGGGCAGCGAAACTGGTATTCGCGACCATGGCGATACCGAGAAGCAGCGTTTTCCAGTTCTTCATACTTTTTCCATTATTAATTAACCGCAATGCGGATTACGTTTTAAATCAATCAGATCATAAAGCGCTTTGATACGGCAAAATGTTCGAACGCAACATTTGGTTGGTGCCGAGACCATAGTTAGAGCTCAGACCGCGGAGTTCGATGTTAAAGCCGATCGTGTTGTCATAAATCGCGTGTTTTTGCGTATCATCCCAACCGTTCAGCTTACGCTCGTAGCCAAAGCGAATGGCATAACAGCAGGAGTTGTACTGCACGCCCAGCATCTGGTCAGCAGGTTTATTGACGTTCGTATCGAAGTAATAAGCCCCGACAATTGACCAGCGGTCAGCAATCGGCAAGCTGGCCACGGCGCCCACTTGAGAAATCCCGTTTTCATACTGTGCCTGATTCCATTTATTTTTATCAGCACTGTTATTCGGCAGTGTGGCCTGGATGTATTCCGGGCTGGCGTAACGGTAGTTCAACTGCAGCAAACTGTTTTCGTCACGACGGTATTCGATACTGCTGTTGCTGGTCGCGATGCTGTCCAGACGGGTATCGTACTGGATCCCGCTGCGTAAACCCCAGCGTTCGGAGATACGCCAGTAGGTATCGCCTGCCCACACCAGTGAACCGGTTTTGTCATCATTCTCCCATTCTATGTTGTCATCACCGGTGCGAGACTCGGTGAAATAGTAGATTTGACCCACAGAAATGTTAAAACGTTCAACGGCGGCGTCATCATATACGCGAGATGTGACCCCGGTCGTTACCTGGTTGGCCGAGGCAATACGGTCCAAACCGCCATAGGTGCGGTCACGGAACAGGCCGCTGTAGTCAGCTTGCAGCAGGGAAGAGTCGTAGTTATTAATGTTGCTTTGATCGCGGTATGGCACATATAAATACTGCGCGCGCGGCTCCAGCGTCTGGGTATAACCCGGTGCCAGCATTGCCATATCGCGTTCAAAGATCATCTTACCGTCGACTTTAAACTGCGGCATCACACGGTTTACGGTCTCGTCATACTGAGGGTAATCGTCAAGATTACTCTGCTGATAGTGCGTAGCCAGCATTTTGGCTTCAGTGTTGATACTTCCCCACTGATTGGACAACGGCAGATTGATGGTCGGTTCGAGGTGTAAACGCGTTGCTTCCGGCATGTTGTCGGTCGTGTTGACGAAATGCACTGCCTGTGCATAAACGCGGGTATCAAACGGACCAACATCGTTCTGATAGAAGTTAACGTCTAGCTGTGGCTCGGCGGAATAGCTACTCTTGTTCTGATCGCCAAAGACCTGGAACTGTTTGGTAGAAACTGTCGCATCAAAGTTCTGTACCGCGTAGCCGACGCTGAATTTCTGCGTGGCGTAGCCGTCGGTACTGGAACCGTACTTGTTATCAAAGTCATTGAAATAACTAGAGTCGCTGACCTTGGTGTAGTCGACATTGAAGCGCCACACCTGGTCCATCACGCCAGCGTGTTGCCAGTAGAACAACCAGCGGCGTGAGTTGTCATCCTTCGAGTTTTCATCCTCGTAGACTTTATCGGAGTTCAAATAGTCGAATTCCATCAAACCGGCACCCGCCTGGCTGAGGTAACGGAATTCGTTCTCCCACATCACGCCGCCACGACGGTGCATGTAATGCGGGGTGATGGTGGCGTCCATATTGGGCGCGATGTTCCAGTAATACGGCAGGTAGAACTCAAAATAGTTATTGCTAGTGTATTTTGCGTTCGGGATCAAGAAACCGGAGCGGCGTTTATCGCCGACGGGCAGTTGCATATACGGGCTGTAAAAGACCGGAACCGGACCCAGTTTAAAGCGGGCGTTCCAGATTTCCGCAACCTGTTCTTCGCGATCGTGGATCACTTCGCTACCGACAACGCTCCAGGTATTGGAACCTGGTAGACAGGAAGTGAAGCTCCCGTTTTCCAGAATGGTGTAGCGGTTTTCACCACGCTGTTTCATCAGGTCGGCTTTACCGCGTCCCTGACGACCGACCATCTGATAGTCACCTTCCCAGATGTTGGTATCTTTGGTATTCAGATTTGACCAACCCTTCGGCCCCTTCAGAATGACCTGATTGTCATCATAGTGGACGTTACCCAGCGCATCGACGGTACGTACCGGCTCCGGCAGACCCTCGGCCTGCTTCTGGTGCAACTGCACTTCGTCAGCCTGCAGGCGGCTGTTACCCTGTGCGATATCCACGTTGCCAGTAAACACGGCGTCATCCGGGTAATTCCCTTTCGCGTGATCGGCATTGATGGTAACAGGTAATTCATTGGTCTCGCCCTGCACCAGAGGACGGTTATAGCTTGGCACGCCCAACATGCACTGTGAGGCGAGATCGGCTGCCAGACCCTGTTGACTATAAAGGGCGCTGGCAATCATGGTGGCCAGAAGAGTGGGAATACGTTTTTTCATACGTTGTATTTATTGTTCCATCATCAGTAGCGTCGCGCGTGACAAACGGTCACAGCCTAACTTATCTCATCTTCACTGCGCTAGTGTTAATCCTGCCCATTTAGGCATCCGTGGTGTTAGGCACGGCATTGAATGACAGGTATGATAATGCAAATTATAGGCGATGTCCCACAATTGACCGCTGCCGTAAAACGGTAAAAGCACCTTATATTGTGGTACATAGCCCGGCTGGCAGCGTAAAGATTTGGGGAGTCTATGCAGTATTGGGGAAAGATTATTGGTGTCGCCGTGGCCTTAATGATGGGCGGCGGCTTCTGGGGCGTGGTTTTAGGCCTGCTTGTGGGTCATATGTTCGACAAAGCCCGCATGCGCAAAATGGCGTGGTTTGCCAATCAACGTGAACGTCAGGCGCTGTTTTTTGCCACCACCTTTGAGGTGATGGGACACCTGACCAAATCAAAAGGACGTGTCACGGAAGCCGATATTCATATCGCCAGCCAGCTGATGGACCGGATGAATTTACACGGTGACTCACGAACCGCTGCGCAGCATGCCTTCCGGGTGGGAAAATCAGACAATTACCCATTACGTGAAAAAATGCGCCAGTTTCGCAGCGTCTGTTTTGGCCGCTTCGACCTGATCCGTATGTTTCTGGAGATCCAGATCCAGGCGGCGTTTGCGGACGGGTCGCTGCATCCTAACGAACGTGAAGTGCTATATGTGATTGCTGAAGAGCTGGGGATCTCGCGCGCGCAATTTGATCAGTATCTGCGCATGATGCAGGGTGGTGCGCAGTTTGGTGGTGGATATCAGCAACAGTCTGGCGGTGGCTGGCAGCAGGCACAGCGTGGCCCGACGCTGGAAGATGCGTGTAATGTGCTGGGTGTTAAAGCGACCGACGATGCCACTACTATTAAGCGCGCTTATCGTAAACTGATGAGCGAGCACCATCCCGACAAGCTGGTCGCGAAAGGACTACCGCCGGAGATGATGGAAATGGCCAAGCAGAAAGCGCAGGAAATTCAAAAGGCCTATGAGTTAATTAAAGAACAGAAAGGCTTCAAGTAAGCGGCAGAATAAGTTGCCGGATGGCGGCTAGCGCCTTATCCGGCCTACGTTGAAGAATGTAGGCCGGGCAAGCGTAGCGCCCCCGGCACAGAGCAGCACAAAATTTAAAAATCTGCCGGGACTTTAAAGGTCATACTATTGCCATACTCGGGATGAGTAATGGTGAGCATCTCGGCATGCAGCAGCAGGCGTGGCGCTAACGCCAGGGCTTCCGGCGGGGCATAGAAGCGGTCACCCAGAATCGGATGCCCTAACGCCAGCATATGCACGCGTAGCTGATGAGAACGCCCGGTAATGGGTTTCAGCACCACCCGCGCGGTATTATCCGCCGCGAATTCCACGACTTCATACTCAGTCTGCGCGGCTTTGCCCGTCTCATAACAGACTTTCTGTTTTGGTCGGTTCGGCCAGTCGCAAATCAGCGGTAAATCCACCAGTCCCTCGGCGGGTGAGGGATGCCCCCACACGCGTGCGACATACTGCTTCTTCGGTTCGCGCTCGCGAAATTGACGCTTTAGCTCGCGCTCTGCCGCTTTGGTCAGCGCCACTACAATCACGCCGCTGGTGGCCATGTCCAGGCGATGCACTGATTCTGCCAGTGGATAGTCGCGTTGAATACGCGTCATCACACTGTCTTTGTGCTCTTCAAGGCGACCCGGCACGGACAACAAGCCGCTCGGCTTGTTGACCACCATAATGTGTTCATCCTGATACAGGATAACCAGCCAGGGTTCCTGCGGCGGATTGTAGTTTTCCATCCCCATGTATGGCTCCGTTACTGATGCGTCACGACGATCAGGCGTAAGGCATCCAGACGCCAGCCGGCCTGATCCAGGCTTTCCATCACCTGCTGACGGTTGCTTTCAATCGCGGCAAGTTCGTCATCACGGATGTTCGGGTTAACGGCGCGCAGCGCTTCCAGACGCGACAGTTCTGCAGACAGCTTCTCATCCGCTTCTTTACGTGCGGCGTCGATCAGCGCGCGGGCAGATTGCTCAACCTGCGCTTCACCCAACTGCAGAATCGCATGGACATCTTGCTGCACGGCGTTGACCAGCTTGCTACCGGTATGGCGATTAACGGCACTGAGCTGGCGGTTAAAGGTTTCAAACTCCACCTGAGCGGCGAGGTTGTTACCGTTTTTATCCAGCAACATGCGCACCGGCGTCGGAGGCAGGAAGCGGTTGAGCTGCAGTTGCTTCGGTGCCTGCGCTTCGACCACGTACACCAGTTCAACCAGCAGGGTACCAACCGGCAATGCTTTGTTTTTCAACAGAGATATGGTGCTGCTGCCGGTATCACCAGACAGGATAAGATCCAGACCGTTACGGATCAGCGGATGCTCCCAGGTGATAAACTGGGCGTCTTCACGCGACAGTGCAATATCTCGCTCAAAGGTAATGGTGCAGCCGTCTTCAGGCAACCCCGGAAAATCCGGGACCAGCATATGATCGGACGGCGTCAGCACAATTAAGTTGTCCCCGCGATCGTCCTGGTTAATACCGACGATATCAAACAGGTTCATGGCGAAGGCGATCAGGCTGGTGTCGTCATCCTGCTCCTCAATGCTCTCAGCCAGCGCCAGCGCTTTTTCGCCGCCGTTGGAGTGAATCTCGAGTAGACGGTCGCGCCCTTGTTCCAGTTGCGCTTTCAGTGCGTCATGCTGTTCACGGCAGGCTTTGATCAGATCATCAAATCCTTCATTGTTTTCCGGCTCCGCCAGATAACCAATCAGGTTGTTATAGACCGTATCATAAATCGTACGCCCGGTCGGACAGGTATGCTCAAACGCATCCAGACCTTCGTGGTACCAGCGCACCAGCACGGACTGGGCGGTTTTTTCCAGGTACGGGACGTGGATCTGAATATCGTGCGCTTGACCAATACGGTCCAGACGTCCAATACGTTGTTCCAGCAGATCCGGGTTAAACGGCAGGTCAAACATCACCAGGTTGCTGGCGAACTGGAAGTTACGGCCTTCAGAACCGATCTCCGAGCACAGCATTACCTGCGCACCGCTGTCCTCTTCGCTAAACCAGGCGGCAGCACGGTCACGTTCGATGATCGACATACCCTCATGGAATACGGCAGCGCGAATGCCTTCACGCTCGCGCAGCACCTGCTCCAGCTGCAACGCGGTGGTCGCTTTCGCACAGATAACCAGTACTTTCTGCGAACGATGACTGGTCAGGTAGCCCATCAACCATTCAACGCGTGGGTCGAAGTTCCACCAGGTGCCGGTATCGCCTTCGAACTCCTGATAAATCTGCTCTGGATAGAGCATGTCGCGGGCGCGCTCTTCTGCGCTTTTACGTGCGCCCATAATGCCGGAGACTTTGATTGCTGTCTGGTATTGGGTCGGCAGCGGCAGCTTAATAGTATGCAGTTCGCGTTTCGGGAAACCTTTCACCCCATTACGGGTGTTACGGAACAGTACGCGGCTGGTGCCATGGCGGTCCATTAGCATGGAAACCAGTTCCTGGCGCGCGCTCTGGGCATCTTCACGATCGCTGTTAGCAGCTTGCAGCAGCGGCTCGATGTCCTGCTCGCCAATCAGATCGCCGAGCATGTTCAGCTCATTGTTGCTCAGTTTATTGCCTGCCAGCAGCATGGCGACGGCATCGGCTACCGGACGGTAATTTTTTTGCTCTTCAACAAACTGCTCGAAATCGTGGAAACGGCTTGGGTCCAGCAGGCGTAAACGCGCAAAGTGACTTTCCATACCCAGCTGTTCCGGCGTTGCGGTCAGCAGCAAGATGCCCGGTACGCGCTCGGCCAGTTGTTCGATCGCCATATACTCGCGGCTTGGCGCATCTTCGCTCCACACCAGGTGATGAGCTTCATCGACCACCAACAGGTCCCATTCTGCTTCACACAAATGCTCCAGACGCTGCTTGCTACGACGCGCAAAATCCAGAGAGCAGATGACAAGCTGCTCGGTTTCAAACGGGTTGTAGGCATCGTGCTGCGCTTCGGCATAGCGCTCATCATCAAACAGCGCAAAGCGCAGGTTGAAACGGCGCAGCATTTCGACCAGCCATTGGTGCTGTAACGTCTCAGGGACGATGATCAGCACGCGTTCGGCGGCACCGGACAGCAGTTGCTGATGCAGGATCATCCCGGCTTCAATGGTTTTTCCCAGGCCCACTTCATCTGCCAGCAAAACGCGAGGGGCATGGCGACGACCGACATCATGGGCAATATTAAGCTGGTGGGGGATCAGGCTGGTACGTTGACCGCGCAGACCACTCCACGGCATACGATACTGTTCGCTCTGAAATTTACGCGCACGATAGCGCAGCGCAAAGCGGTCCATACGGTCGATTTGGCCAGCAAACAGACGATCCTGAGGTTTGCTGAACACCAGCTTGCTGTCGAGCAGGACTTCGCGCAGCACGACGCCGGTTTCTTCGGTATCAAGGCGGGTTCCGATATAGGCAAGCAGTCCGTTTTCTTCTTTTACTTCATCGACATGCAATTGCCAGCCTTCATGGCTAGTGATCGTATCACCAGGATTGAACATCACGCGGGTCACAGGGCAGTCACTGCGCGCATACAGACGGTTTTCACCCGTCGATGAGAAAAGTAAGGTGACGGTTCGCGCATCCATGGCGACAACGGTACCAAGTCCCAATTCGCTTTCTGTATCGCTGATCCAGCGTTGACCAAGTGTAAAAGGCATATGTGTTCGGCTCTATATCTTTAATTGCAGGCAATACTCGTCATGTATCGGGTAACCCGAGTTTTCAGAGCATACGACCCCGCTACCAGGCTAGTGAATCAGTGGTAGTGGTGTTAAATGGGTCCAGGAATGGAAAGGGCGCTATGGTACTGGATGGCGACGGTTTCGTCACGCGTCAAAATAACCCCAGTTGCCCTGTGAGTAGTGTAGCAAAGTTATCATCAACAAAGGGAAGAATTCCCTCGGCAACCGGCTGTATCTGGCGCGTAAGATAATGCTCATAATCCAGCGCAGAGAGCTGATAATCCACAGGTTCCGGGCCGTTTATCGTCCAGACATATTTTATGGTGCCACGGTTTTGATACTGCGGCGGACGGCCTCGCTTGACGTTCTGTTCATCGGCAAGCCGCGCGGCGCGAACGTGGGGCGGGACATTACGCTGATATTCGCTTAACGGGCGGCGCAGGCGCTTACGGTAAACCAGCTGATCGTCCAGTTCACCGGCCATCAGGCTGTCGATGGTTTCCCTGACAAAATCCTGATACGGCTCCTGGCGAAAGACCCGCAAATAGAGTTCCTGCTGGAACCGTTGTGCCAGCGGTGTCCAGTCAGTGCGTACGGTTTCCAATCCTTTGAAGACCATGCGCTGCTGGTCCCCGTCCTGAATGAGCCCGGCGTAGCGCTTCTTACTGCCCGTATCCGCGCCGCGAATGGTCGGCATCAAAAAGCGGCAAAAATGGGTTTCAAACTCCAGTTCGAGCGCGCTGGTCAGGTTTTGTTGTTGCAGCGACTGCGCCCACCAGGTGTTGACATGATGGACCAACTCCCGACCAATCCTTGCCGCATCCTCTTCCGCGTGTGCGCCTTTGAGCCAGACAAACGTTGAGTCGGTATCGCCATAGATAACGTCATAACCCTGCGCTTCAATCAGCGCTTTGGTCTGGCGCATGATCGCATGCCCGCGCATGGTGATCGACGAGGCCAGTCTGGGATCGAAAAATCGACATGCCGTGGTGCCTAGCACGCCGTAAAAGGCGTTCATAATGATTTTGAGCGCCTGCGAGAGCGGCTTATTTCCCTGGCGTTTTGCTTCGTCACGCCCGTGCCAGATCTGGGTCACTATTTCCGGTAGGCAGTGTTTTTCGCGCGAAAACCAGGCACCAAGGAATCCTTCAGTGCTGTGTTCAGGATCCGGCTGCGCCATACCTTCGATAAGTCCCACCGGATCGATCAGAAAGGTGCGGATGATAGACGGGTACAGGCTTTTGTAATCCAGAACCAGCACCGAGTCGTAGAAACCAGGACGCGAGTCCATCACATAGCCGCCGGGGCTGGCATGGGGGGGGACTTCCCCGAGATTTGGCGCAACGTAACCGGCACGGTGCATGCGCGGAAGATAGAGATGACCAAATGCCGCAACCGAGCCACCGTGCCTGTCGACCGGCAGACCGTTGACCGTTGAGCGCTCCAACAGAAACGGCATGATCTCGGTTTTATGAAAGATGCGTGTGACCAGTTCACAGTCTTTGAGATTATAAGTGGCAAGCGCGGGCTTATCCTGAGCGAATCGGCAGTCAATTTCGTCCATGCGGTCCCAGGGATTATCAATTGATTTCCCTTCACCCAGTAGCTCCTGCGACACCGTTTCCAGCGAAAACGAGGAAAAGTTCCAGAACGCGGATTTGAGGGCCTCAATGCCGTCAATGATCAGGCGGCCTTTGGCCTGGGCGAAAAAAACGCCGTTTTTGAAACCGTGCTCGCGCCATTCCAGTTCGCTGTTGTCACGGCCAAAACGCAGGGGAATTCGGTAACGCTCAGCATGATTTTGCAGGACACGTAAATCGAACTGCACGACGTTCCAGCCGATGATGACATCAGGATCGTGGTGGGCTATCCACGCGTTGAGCTTTTCCAGCAACTGCGGACGGCTCGCCACATATTCAAGTTCAAAATCAAGTTGTGAGGCATCACCGTTGGCCGGGCCGAGCATATAGACAATACGCTGTCCGCAGCCTTCGAGACCAATGCAGTAAAGCTCGCCGTGCCGCGTGGTTTCGATATCCAGCGATAGCCATTTTAAGGGGGGGCGATAGTCCGGGTTTGGCTTCAGCCGCGCGTTGATCAGCGTATCGTTATACCGATCGCCATCCACCCAAACGGGGGAGGTGATAAAGCGCTCCATCAGATAACGTTCCGGCGGACGCACGTCGGCCTCATAGACCGTGACGCTATTTTCGCGTAGCAGCTTCTCAAGACGCATCAACTGGCGATGGGATCGGCAGTACAGCCCCGAAACGGGCTGGCGATGAAAATCTTGCAGGTTAAGCGGAGCCAGCCGAAAGCCGTTTTCTGCGCGTAATAGTGAAGTAACGCGGGAAACCTGGCTGGTTGGGATGAAGGCAACTGACTCCTGCGGCGCAAGCGTGACCAGCAATGGCCCGTCGTCCGTTGCCAGCCAGAATGAAACCTCTGTCCCCTGTGGGGTATCCCGCCAGTGCCGGGTTAAAATAAAACCTGCCTGCGCCACGCTGCGTACCCATCAAAAAACCCGGCATGATTATAGCCTGGTTTATCTGGTTGTACTGTTTTTTTATACAGCTTATGACGAATTTGATTCATGAATACGAGGATGAAGATTTGGGTGGATGAATTATTTTATTCGTAGGCTTACTTTTTTAATTTTTTATTACTTATCTGATTTATATATTGCGAGTTGAATTCAAGTCCATTTCCGGATTTTTGTCGATTTTTAGGAATTGTGCTTATTTAATTATGCAACTAATTTCTCGGAAATGGAAAATTATGTTTTTTCTATTTGTGTTTATTACAGGTTGGTGTAAGAATTTTATTCGAAGTGTTCGGGCTAGTAGGTTAAATATAATATATTTAACTGGGATTCTATTGTTGAATAAAAACGGATTTCAGTTCGATTTCGTCGGGTTATCTCTCTGTGTTATTTGATTTTTATTTTAATATAATTTTATTTCTAGCGCTAACTGGGATACTTCAAATGTTTATTATATTTCATGTAATTAATATGAGAATGGAGTCTTTATGAATATTTTCTCTAAACAGCAACTTAGCGTCAAGTACAGTAACTATATGTTTGTTAATACATTGCTGGCTAACCCTGCTGTAAAGACCGTGAGTAAATTTATTTTATATAAAACATGGAACGGTCAACTGTGGAATGCTGAAGTTATTGATGATGGCAATGCTTTTTTCCATTGGCAGGGTAGTGATAAAAGTAACGGTCATCGTGATACGGTTATTAATTACGTGGTGAATGGTCAGAAGTGGCAGACTACAATTTCAGATTATGTCTTTTTCCATTGTGTGGAGGGCGATCAAGATAATGGGCATTGTGATACTGTAATTGACTATCTCTGCTCAAATGATTGCGTATATCAAGCTTCCTTTGCTGAATACTTCAGCGAATAATGATACTGGAGCGCGTAGTTTATCTACGCGCTTATAAAGAAGATTATTGTCCGTAGTAGGCTTTAGCACCGTGCTTACGCAGATAATGCTTGTCCAGCAGCGTTTGCTGCATATCCGGTAGCTGCGGTGCGAGCTGGCGGCAGAAGATCCCCATATAGGCAACCTCTTCCAGCACAATCGCGTTATGAACGGCATCTTCGGCGTTTTTACCCCATGCAAACGGGCCGTGAGAATGTACCAGTACGCCTGGCATTTGTGCCGCATCAATACCTTGTTTTTCAAAGGATTCAACGATCACATTCCCGGTTTCCCACTCGTATTCACCGTTAATTTCTGCATCGGTCATTTTTCGCGTGCAGGGAATAGCGCCGTAGAAATAGTCTGCGTGGGTCGTTCCTGTGGCTGGAATCGACTGACCCGCCTGTGCCCAGATCGTCGCGTGACGTGAATGGGTGTGGACAATACCGCCAATGCTCGGGAAAGCCTGATACAGCAGACGGTGAGTGGGCGTATCGGAAGACGGTTTTTTCTGCCCCTCCACCACTTCACCGGTGGCAATACTGACCACTACCATATCGTCCGCGGTCATTACGCTGTAATCAACACCGGAAGGTTTGATCACGAACACGCCATGTACACGGTCGACGGCGCTGACATTCCCCCAGGTGAGGGTCACCAGGTTGTGCTTTGGCAGCGCCAGATTCGCTTCCAGGACCTGACGTTTAAGATCTTCTAGCATGTTAACTCCTGAATGCCGGATGGCGTTACGCTTATCCGGCCTACGGTGATTTGTAGGCCGGTAAATGAAATGCCACCGGGCAATCCGTTTCGATAATTAACGTTTGAACCCGTAGTACACTTCGTTCCAGCGCAGCGCGTCCTTAAAGGCCGGCAGGCGGGTATCGTTGTCGATCACCGCGATCTCGATATCGTGCATTTCAGCGAACTGACGCATGTCATTCAGATCCAGCGCATGGCTGAAGACGGTGTGGTGTGCGCCACCGGCCAGGATCCAGGCTTCAGACGCGGTAGGCAGATCCGGCTGGGCTTTCCACAGCGCGTTCGCCACCGGCAGTTTCGGCAGGTCGTGCGGGGTTTGTACTGTATCAATGCAGTTGACCAGCAGACGATAGCGATCGCCGAGATCGATCAGGCTGGCAACCACGGCCGGGCCGGTTTTGGTGTTGAAGATCAGACGAGCAGGGTCGTCTTTACCGCCAATGCCCAGGTGCTGCACGTCGAGGATCGGTTTTTCTTCTACGGCAATCGACGGGCACACTTCCAGCATGTGCGAGCCGAGCACCAGATCGTTGCCCTTCTCGAAGTGGTAGGTGTAATCCTCCATAAATGAAGTGCCGCCTTGCAGACCGGTTGACATCACCTTCATGATGCGAAGCAGAGCGGCAGTTTTCCAGTCACCTTCGCCTGCAAAGCCGTAGCCCTGCTGCATCAGACGCTGTACGGCCAGACCCGGAAGTTGTTTCAGGCCGTGCAAATCTTCAAACGTGGTGGTAAAGGCATTGAATCCACCCTGTTCGAGGAAACGCTTCATGCCCAGTTCAATACGGGCGGCTTCCAGCACGTTCTGACGCTTGTCACCGTGGATTTGCGTTGCTGCCGTCATGGTGTAGGTGCTTTCATATTCGTCGATCAGCGCGTTGATCTCACCATCGCTAATCCCGTTCACTACCTGTACCAGATCGCCCACGGCCCAGGTGTTCACTGAGAAACCAAATTTGATCTGTGCAGCCACTTTATCGCCGTCAGTGACTGCAACTTCACGCATGTTGTCGCCAAAACGGCATACTTTCAGATGGCGGGTATCCTGTTTGGACACGGCCTGGCGCATCCAGGAACCGATACGCTCGTGCGCTTGCTTATCCTGCCAGTGACCGGTGACCACGGCATGCTGCTGGCGCATACGCGCGCCGATGAAGCCAAACTCACGGCCGCCGTGTGCAGTTTGGTTCAGGTTCATAAAGTCCATATCAATGCTGTCCCACGGTAGGGCGGCGTTGAACTGGGTATGGAACTGCATCAGCGGTTTGTTGAGAATGGTCAGGCCGTTGATCCACATTTTGGCCGGTGAGAAGGTATGCAGCCAGACCACCAGGCCCGCACAACGATCGTCATAGTTGGCATCGCGGCAAATAGACGTGATTTCGTCAGGCGATGTTCCCAGCGGTTTTAACACCAGTTTGCAGGGCAGTTTAGCTTCAGTATTCAGTGCGTTAACAACGTGCTCGGCGTGCTGGGTTACCTGACGCAGGGTTTCTGGGCCATACAGGTGCTGGCTACCAATCACAAACCACACTTCATAGTTATCAAAAATCGTCATTGTCGTGTCCTTAATGTGTCAGGGTTGCCAGATCTACCGGGGCTTTGTGCGCCGGTGCGGCAGTCGGAAGGTATTGTTGTTCGGCGCTTACCGCCCACTGCTGGTAGCGGCGATACAGTTGTTCAAAACGTTGAGCCTGCTCAGGACGAGGGTGCAGTGTGTTTTCCACGGCACTCGCCATTTTTTGCTGGGCGGCGGGGATATCGGCATGCACGTTTGCGGCAACGGCGGCAAAAATTGCCGCACCAAGCGCGCAGCACTGGTCTGAGGCGACAATCTGCAGCGGACGATTAAGGACGTCACAACAGGCCTGCATGATGACCGGGTTTTTACGTGCGATGCCGCCGAGCGCCATCACGTTATTCACTGCGATGCCTTGTTCGGTAAAGCATTCCATAATGGCGCGTGCACCAAACGCCGTTGCGGCAATCAATCCACCAAACAGCGCTGGTGCGTCGGTCGCGAGGTTAAGGTCGGTAATGACCCCTTTCAGACGTTGGTTGGCATTGGGTGTACGACGCCCGTTGAACCAGTCGAGTACTACCGGCAGATGATCCAGCGACGGATTTTTTGCCCATGCTTCGGTTAGCGCAGGCAGCAGCTGTTTTTGGCTGGCTTTAATCTGTGTTTTGAGTTCCGGGTGCTGCGCAGCAAGCTGCTCCAGCGGCCAGCTCAGCACGCGGCTAAACCAGGCATAGATATCGCCGAAGGCGGATTGACCGGCTTCCAGGCCAATAAAGTGCGGCACCACGCTGCCATCAACCTGGCCGCATATGCCTTTCACTGCGCGCTCGCCGACGCTGGCTTTGTCGGCAATCAGAATGTCGCAGGTCGAGGTGCCAATGACTTTCACCAACGTGTTTGGCTGTGCGCCCGCGCCGACTGCGCCCATATGGCAGTCGAATGCACCGCCGGAAATGACCACGCTTTCCGGCAGACCCAGGCGCTGCGCCCATTCCGCACAGAGCGTGCCCACTGGCAGGTCTGCGGTGAAAGTATCGGTAAACATCGGGTATTGCAGATGTTGGTTGATGAGGGGGTCGAGTTCATCAAAGAAACTGGCTGGCGGCAGGCCACCCCAGCTTTCATGCCACAGGGATTTGTGACCGGCGCTGCAGCGTCCGCGACGAATATCCTGTGGGCGCGTGGTGTCAGAGAGCAGGGCGGGGATCCAGTCGCACAGCTCAATCCAGGACACGGCAGCCTGCGCGACTGCGTTGTCCTGGCGGGTAACGTGCAGGATTTTCGCCCAGAACCATTCACTGGAATAAATGCCGCCGATATAGCGGGAATAATCGACCTTGCCCGGCGTATGACACAGGCGGGTGATTTCTTCGGCTTCTTCGACTGACGTGTGGTCTTTCCACAGGACGAACATCGCGTTCGGGTTCTCGGCGAACTCTTCTCTGAGTGCGAGGACGTTGCCGTTGGCATCAATAGGCGCAGGGGTTGAACCGGTGCTGTCAACGCCAATCCCGACCACTGCCGCACGCTGTTCTGCGCTCAGTTCGCCGAGGACCGTTTTCAGTGCGGCTTCCATGGATTCAATGTAGTCACGCGGGTGATGGCGAAACTGGTTGTTTGGGCCATCGCAATATTGCCCTTCCTGCCAACGTGGGTACCACTCTACGCTGGTGGCAATCTCCTCGCCGGTGGCACATTCCACCGCCAAAGCGCGTACTGAATCACTTCCAAAATCGAGGCCAATTGCAATCGCCATCGTCTTACTCCATCCAAAAATACGGGTATGGATAAACAGTAGATAATAGGGGTAAAAACCGTCAGGCAGGATCCGCTAATCTTATGGACTAAAATGCTGTGGCATCACAAAGTGTGACGCCGTGCAAATATTCAATGTGGACATTTCTGCCGTAGTTATAGACACTTTTGTTAGCCGTTTTTATCGTTGGCGCAGGACATGTTTTTTACAAAATGCTTTTCGCATGCGGGGTTGATGGTCCATCACTGAAACCATAACGGTCTAGAGGGGCGACGGTGACGATATCTTGCATAATATGGACGATTTGTTTCTTATCAGAACACCGGGAGTATTGAAATTATGGCTGAACCGCAAAACGATCCCCTGTTGCCGGGCTACTCGTTTAACGCGCATTTAGTGGCGGGATTAACCCCTATTGAGGCGAACGGGTACCTGGATTTTTTTATTGACAGACCGCTGGGAATGAAGGGCTATATCCTGAACCTGACCATTCGCGGGGAAGGGGTCATCAACAATCAAGGTAAGCAGTTTGTTTGCCGACCGGGCGATATTTTGCTGTTTCCGCCGGGTGAAGTTCACCATTACGGCCGCCATCCCGATGCCAGTGAATGGTACCACCAGTGGGTCTACTTTCGACCTCGCGCCTACTGGCAGGAGTGGCTTACCTGGCCGGCGATTTTTGCACAGACTGGTTTTTTCCGCCCGGATGAAGCGCATCAGCCACACTTCAACGAACTGTTCGGCCAGATAATCAGCGCCGGGCAGCGGGAGGGTCGTTACTCTGAGCTGTTGGCGATCAATTTGCTGGAACAACTGCTGCTCAGACGTATGGAAGCAATTAATGAATCTCTGCATCCCCCCATGGATAACCGCGTGCGTGATGCCTGTCAGTACATCAGCGATCACCTGGCGGACAGCAATTTTGATATTGCCAGCGTCGCGCAGCATGTCTGCCTGTCGCCGTCTCGTTTGTCGCACCTGTTCCGCCAGCAGCTCGGCATCAGCGTACTCAGCTGGCGTGAGGATCAGCGAATCAGCCAGGCGAAGCTCCTGTTGAGCACCACGCGCATGCCGATCGCCACCGTCGGGCGCAACGTCGGGTTTGACGATCAGCTCTATTTCTCCCGCGTTTTCAAAAAATGTACCGGCGCCAGCCCGAGCGAGTTTCGCGCTGGCTGTGAATAAAAAGTGAATGATGTGTCCGAAAAGTTGTCATATCTCGCAAACTATTCATACGAATGATGGCTTGACGAAGTTGAGAAGGGTTATCAGAATCCTTGCTTCGTAAATCTGACGGACACATTATGCAAGCATTGCTGGAACATTTTATTCTCCAGTCCGCCGTATACTCTTTGATAGCCGTACTGCTGGTGGCTTTTCTGGAGTCGCTGGCGCTGGTGGGCTTAATTTTACCCGGTACCGTGCTGATGGCCGGACTGGGTGCGCTGATTGGTAGCGGTGAACTGAACTTCTGGCATGCCTGGCTTGCGGGCATTGTCGGCTGCCTGATGGGTGACTGGATCTCCTTCTGGCTGGGCTGGCGTTTTAAAAAGCCGCTGCATCGCTGGTCTTTTATGAAAAAGAACAAGGCGTTACTGGATAAAACTGAACATGCGCTTCATCAGCACAGCATGTTTACTATTCTGGTAGGTCGTTTTGTTGGTCCGACGCGTCCGCTGGTGCCAATGGTGGCGGGGATGCTTGATCTGCCTGTCGCCAAATTTATTGTGCCTAATATCATTGGCTGTGTACTGTGGCCGCCGTTTTATTTTCTGCCGGGTATCCTGGCGGGCGCGGCAATTGATATTCCCTCAGATGTACAGAGCGGCGATTTCAAATGGCTATTGCTGGCGACCGCACTATTGCTGTGGGTCGGGGGATGGCTGTGCTGGCGGCTATGGCGTAGCGGCAAAGCGGCTGTTGATCGCTTAACCGTTTATTTGCCGCGAGGTCGACTGCTGTATCTGGCGCCGCTTGTTCTCGGGATCGGCGTGGTGGCGCTGGTCGCACTGATCCGCCATCCGCTGATGCCGGTGTATATCGATATCCTGCGCAAAGTGGTGGGCTATTAGGGCTGATTTTGCCGGATGGCGCTGGCGCTAATCCGGCCTACGGGCCGCAAATTGCGCCACTATGCTTTAATACCCAACAGCGCCGAGGCGCTGGCGTGACCGCTCAACAGCTCATCTGTTTTACCTTGCCACGCAATGCGCCCGTCGGCGACTACGATTGAACGTGGCGCAATGCGCGCGGCGTCTTCTACGCTGTGGGATACCATCAGCATCGTCAGCTGCTTCTCACGACACACGTCGGCCACCAGTGTGAGCATTTCCTGACGCAGGGCGGGGTCGAGTGCGGAGAACGGTTCATCAAGCAGCAACACGGGCTGCTCCCGCACCAGGCAGCGCGCCAGGGCTACACGCTGGCGTTGCCCGCCAGAAAGCTCGCCAGGAAGCCTTTCCAGCAACATGTCGAGTCCCATTTGTTGAGCAATGTGGCGCATTTTCTCCTGCTGCTGCGCGTTCAGTTTCAACCCAGGGTTAAGGCCGAGGGCGATATTCTGTTGCACACTCAGGTGGCTGAACAGATTGTTTTCCTGAAACAGCATGGAGACAGGGCGGCGAGAAGGCGGCGTGCGGGTGTGATCCTCACCACCAATCATCATTGTGCCGCTGGCTGGTGCCAGAAAACCGGCAATCAGGTTTAATAGCGTACTTTTCCCGGCGCCGCTGGGTCCCAGCACGGCGATCTGTTCACCGCGCGCGACCGACAGCGTAAAGCGCATGGGTAAATGGTGATACAGCCATGTGATATCAATCAGTTTTAACATGTCGACCCGGTAATTTCTCAATAACAGTAAACAGCGTAAAGCACAGGATCAGCAGCAATAATGCGGTGACTGCACCATCCTGACTGCGATAGGAGCCAATCTGCTGATAGAGGTAAAACGGTAGCGTGCGGAAGTCCTCGTTGCCAAACAGGGCTACCACGCCAAAATCGCCAATCGACAGGACGCAGGCGAAGGCCATGGCTTGCGCCAGCGGGCGTTTCAACGCACGCAGCTCAATCACTTTCAACCGCGACCATCCTTCAATGCCTAAAGACTGGCACAACATGCTGTAGCGCGCCGTCACGTCACGCATCGGGTTTTCCAGCACTTTCAGCGCATAAGGGATAGCCATTAGTGCATTGGTAAAAATCACAATGCCGTCGGCAGAGTCCGGCAGTCCAATACTGTTATTGAGCAGCAGGAAGAACCCGGTTGCCAGCACGATGCCCGGCATTGCGAGGATCAGCATGCCGCTCAGTTCCAGCGCCTGACCGGCTAAAACTTGCTGCCGTGCCCGCAGCTCGCGGCTGCTCCACAACAGCATCATGGTGAGAATGACGCACAGCAGGCCTGCCGCCAGCGCAATACGCAGCGAAGTCCACAGGGCTTGCCACAATACAGGCTGCGCGAGAACGTCCAGAATATGACGGTTAACACCATCGACAATCACCGCCAGCAGCGGCGGGAGTAACAGCAGCAGCGCCAGAATAATCAGCAGGGTGTCGGTCACTCGGCTGTGCAGGCGGTCGTCGGGATCGCGCCAGCCTTGTACCAGCGTGGTGCCGGGGGCTATCGCTCGACTCATGCGCTGGCTGAGCAGCACCAGTCCTAAGCAGCAAATCATCTGGATCAGTGCCAGCATGGCGGCGCGCACGGGATCGTAGTCGAAGCTCAGCGCCTGATAGATAGCCAGCTCGATGGTGGTCGCCTGTGGCCCGCCGCCGAGCGACAGCACGGTAGCAAAACTGGCGAAGCACAGCATAAAGATGAGCGCCGCTACCGGAGGGATCTGGCGGCGCAGCCACGGCCATTCAACGAAGCGGAAGAAATGCCAGCCGCGCATACCTAGCTGCGCGGCGAGCTGCCGCTGTTCGCCGGGAATATTCTCCAGCGACTGCAGCAGTAAACGGCTGGCCATCGGCAGGTTGAAAAAGACGTGTGCCAGCAGAATGCCCTGCAGACCGTACGGTGAAAACGTCCACTCCAGGCCGAGAGCCTGCCAAAGTGAGGCCAGCCAGCCCTGACGACCGTAGACGCTAAGGATGCCAAAGACGGCGACCAGCACCGGCAGGATCAGCGTCATTGCGCACAGGCGCAGCAGCGCTATACGCCCAGGGAAACGGCGACGATAAAGCGCCCGGGCGAGGAAGATTGCCGGGATCACCGACAGCGCAGCGGATAAAAATGCCTGCCAGAAGGAAAAACGCACCACGTGCCACAGGTAGCTGTCCTGCCACAGCGTGAACCAGTCTCCCTGAGGGGCGTTCAGCCACAGCGCCAGAAACGCCGCCAGGGCGACGGCCACTATCAACGTAGCGGCCGAAAGCCCTGGGAGCAGCCAGCCGGGAATTAACGGCTGACGGCGCGTTGCCATGCGTTAATCCATGTCTGACGTTGAGTTGCTACCTGTTGTGGGGTGAATTCCAGCGCGGTGGACGGTTTTTCCAGTTGTGCAATGCCAGGAGGAAGCGTGACCTGGGTTACCGGATACATCCAGTTGCCAGTGGGGATCGCGTTCTGGAACGCCGGAGAAACCATAAATGTCAGGAATTTTTCCGCCAGTTCGGGCTGTTTGCTGGCGGCGGTACGTGCGGCGACCTCCACCTGCAAATAGTGTCCCTCGCTAAAATTGGCGGCGGCGTAGTTATCTTTCTTCTCTTCGATGATGTGATACGCCGGAGAGGTGGTATAGCTCAGCACCAGATCGCTTTCACCTTTCAGGAACAAACCGTAGGCTTCACTCCAGCCCTTGGTGACGGTGACGGTTTTAGCCGCCAGTTTCTGCCAGGCTTCCGGCGCTTTATCGCCGTACACTTTCTGCATCCACAGCAGCAGTCCCAGACCCGGCGTGCTGGTGCGTGGGTCCTGATAAATTACGCGCCATTTCTGGTCGCTTTCGACCAGTTCTTTCAGGCTCTTCGGTGGGTTTTTCAGCTTGTTTTTGTCATACACAAAGGCGAAATAACCGTAATCAAACGGTACAAAGGTGTCGTTTTTCCAGCCGCCAGGGACGTTGATGGCATCGCTCGCCACGCCGCTTTTGGCAAACAGTTTGGTCTGCATTGCCGCGTCGAGCAGGTTGTTATCCAGTCCGAGCACGACGTCGGCTTTACTGTTTTTTCCTTCCATACGCAGGCGGTTAAGCAGCGAGACGCCATCTTCCAGCGCCACCAGCTTTAGTTCGCAGTTGCAGTCGGCTTCAAAGGCTTTTTTGATGGTTGGACCGGGGCCCCAGTCGGCGGCGAACGAGTCGTAGGTATAGACGGTCAGAACGGGTTTGGCGAAGGCAGGCGCTGCGCACAGCAGTAAAAGCGGAAGACATTTTTTAAACACTTTGCACCTCATAAAGTAAAACTCTTAATAATTCGAGTTGCAGGAAGGCGGCGACGTAGCGCATCCCCGGGAGCGTACAGGTAGTACGTGACTGGGGTGAGCGAGGAAAGCCAACGCATCTGCAGCTTGAAGTATGACGAGTTAGGTGGCAAAGGACTTGAGCTACAGCCTCAAATCCCTTCGCCGGCATTATCCGGATCAGGTTCGACGGGTATCTCTCAGCCTCATACACTTCATCCTTCACGCTGCCTCTGCGTTGGCTGCGTTGGCTGCGTTGGCTGCGTTTGCTTGCCGCCTTGATGCATCATGAATGATTTTGTGTATGTTTTTTATTGGCACCCCGTTGAGAACGGCGTTAGTGTAATGATTTTGTTGCTATGCGGCAATCAAGAGCCTTGTCCATTAGGCTATCTTGTTTGCCAGTTTGAACCTGGGCAGTGCTCAAAATCCTCACGTACTACGTGTACGCTCCGGTTTTTCCGCGCTGTCCGTGTTCAAACTGTCTTCACCGATTACGCCTACTGAACAAGGCGTTAAGGATCCGGTGGTGCAAACCATGCTGATTTAAAATCAAACCAGCCAAGCGTATTCATGCGTAACCCACGCATACTGCGCTGCCCCTGAATGATCAGCCAGTGATGGATCAGCGGTACAATGGCTTTACTGGCAAGCAGTTGCTGACACCATGCTGCGAGGCTCATCTCGCCAGTGCGCCAGCGGGCGGCGTCGCTTTCCCAGTCCAGAGAAAGACAGTTTTGCAGCAGCGGGACTTCGCACAAATGGGCGAACAGCGAGAAGTCCAGCGGTAAGGTAAAGTTGGCGCTGTTGAGCCAGATATCGCTGACGGTCTCACCTGCGTGCCATTGATCGTAGTCGATCTCCTGAATATTCAGCTGTACCTGATGCTCCGCCAGTAACGTTTTCATGATCTGCGCAATCACCCGATGCTCGATATGATCGCGATAGTAGGTGAGCGTCAGCGTTTCCAGTCCCGCCGGTTTTTCACCGAGTCCTGGCCTGGCGTGATGCCAGCGAGGTAGTAATCCGTACGCGGGAAACCAGTGTCGCTGATACTGCTCGTCAGCCTGAAAAATTAAATTCGTCGGCGAGAGTATGCGGCTTACCCATTCGCGCACCTCCTGATTGGCTCCGCGATGGGCGCGGGAATCAAACAGTATGTAATAACACCCTTCCTCCAGCCGGCTTTCGATAGCCTTTTCATCTTCCGTCGGGCCTTTGAGCGTGAGTCCGCCGCCAGGCTCTTCGGCGATGTCCGGTAACACCCACACGTTCACTTCGTCAATCAGCGCCCGGTAACCAAAGTAATCATCAAAAGCGTGAATTTTTAGCTGGTTACTCGTATTGCGGACGACCGCATAGGGACCGGTGCCAATCGGGTGGCTGGAAAAGTTATTCAGCGTTTCCCATTCGCGCGGCAGGATCATGGCGGGGACCTGTCCCAGTAGCCACGGCAGCCAGCGATCAGGTTGCGCCAGATGGATATCCAGCGTCCAGGCCGTGGGGGAGGCAATTTGCGTAATGTGCGAGTACAGCGGCAGGCTGTTGATCCGCCTCAGTGAGGCGATCACATCCTCCATTTCCAGCTCGCGACCATGATGAAAATGGATCCCAGGACGCAGGAAGAACCGCCAGTGCAGCGGCGAAATTTGTTGCCAGTGGTGGGCAATGTCGGCTTCCAGTTCCCCATTTTCCTCATTTACGCGGGTTAAGGCGCTGAAGATTTGCCTGGCGATATGGGTTTCGGAACGGCGTAGCGCCGTACCGGGGAGCAGATTGCGCATCGGGCGATAGTAAAGGACGCGCATGATGTGCCGCCCCTGGCGAAAGCTGCGGCCCAGATGGGAAACCAGCATTTGTCGCACGGCTGTTTTATCGCCGACCAGTTGCACCAGTTGATCAATGCGATCCTGTTCCAGCAGGTCTTCCGCCCGCTGCTGCTGGAGCGCCAGCCCGGTGTAGAGAAAGGTCAGGCGTGAACGTTTGCCGCGACCGACCTCGGCTTCCCACGTTAGCCAGCCGCGTTCCTGCATGGTGTTGAGCAGGGTGCGCATATGGCGGCGCGAGCAACTGAGTAACTCTGCCAACTCGTTCAGCGTGGTGTCTTGCGTTTTGCCGTCGCAGCATTGCCACAGGCGGATAAACTGTTGTTGCAAACGACCAGAAGACATAAAAGGGGAACTCCCACGGAAAACTCAGCAATTTTATTATCCCCATATTAAGCCAATAATGAATTCCGATGAAGCGATGAGACAACGAAGGGGTCATCTATGCGTCAGTTCTATTTAAAGTACTTTACCTCGACAGCGCGTTTGTCCTGGTTGGCTTGCCTGAGTGCGCCGCAGCGCTTAAAGATGCTTGATGAACTGATGCAGTGGGAGTTGCAAGACTGACCTCTGAATTGGGAATTGCAGACATCATGTGTGACTGAGTATTGGTGTTAATCGCCGCGCCAGCAGGTATTATCTGCTGGCTTTTTTCGTTTCCGCTGCGCTTAAAAGGAAAGATATGCTCTGGATTATGACCATGGGACGGCGCCTTAACGGCGTGTATGCGGCGTTTATGCTGGTTGCCTTTATGATGGGCGTAGCGGGCGCGTTACAGGCACCCACGCTGAGCCTGTTTCTGAGTCGCGAGGTGGGGGCACAGCCATTTTGGGTTGGGCTGTTTTACACCGTCAATGCGATCGCCGGGATCGCGGTCAGCCTTGGTCTGGCGAAACGATCCGACAGTCGGGGCGATCGGCGTAAGCTGATCATGTTCTGCTGTCTGATGGCGATTGGCAATGCGTTGCTGTTCGCCTTTAACCGCCACTATTTAACGCTGATCACCTGCGGGGTGCTGCTGGCTTCGCTGGCAAATACCGCCATGCCGCAGCTGTTTGCGCTGGCGCGGGAGTATGCCGATAACTCGGCGCGAGAAGTGGTGATGTTCAGCTCGGTGATGCGTGCGCAGCTTTCGCTGGCGTGGGTGATTGGGCCGCCGCTGGCGTTTATGCTGGCGTTAAATTACGGCTTCACGATGATGTTTTCGATTGCTGCCGGGATATTTGCCGTTAGCCTGGTGCTGATCGCGCTGATACTGCCGTCGGTGGCGCGGGTCGAGCAGCCTGTCGATGTCCCGCTTGAGCAGACCGGCAGCTGGCAGGACAAAAATGTGCGCATGTTGTTTATTGCCTCCACGCTGATGTGGACCTGCAACACCATGTACATTATCGATATGCCGCTGTGGATTAGCCTTGAACTGGGACTACCGGACAAACTGGCAGGGATCCTGATGGGCACCGCCGCCGGGTTGGAAATTCCGGCAATGATTCTGGCGGGTTACTACGTGAAGCGTTTTGGTAAGCGGCGGATGATGATAACCGCCGTGGCGGCAGGCGTGCTGTTTTACCTTGGGCTTATCTTCTTCCATAGCCATACGGCGCTACTGGTCCTGCAGCTGTTTAATGCGGTATTCATCGGGATTGTTGCCGGAATAGGCATGCTGTGGTTTCAGGATCTGATGCCGGGCAGGGCGGGTTCAGCTACCACCTTATTTACCAACAGTATCTCCACGGGGGTGATTCTGGCGGGGGTCATTCAGGGGGCGGTGGCGCAAAGTTATGGGCATTATGCCGTCTACTGGGTGATTGCGGGAATTTCGGTGGTTACGCTGGTGATGACCGGACGAGTGAAGGATGTGTAGTGGGTGTGCCGGATACGCTGCGCTTATCCGGCCTACAAATCTTTCCGTAGGCCGGATAAGACGCTTTTGCGTCGTCATCCGGCATGCTTATCCGGCAACAACAAGCACTAGCGCATAAACGCGGGCTGTTTGTTCTCGTAAGTCGAGATCGCGTCTTCGTGCTGCAACGTCAGCCCAATACTGTCGAGACCGTTCAGCATGCAGTGGCGGCGGAAGGTGTCGATTTCAAACGGATACGCTTTATCGCCAGCCTTCACCACCTGTGCCTGCAGATCCACCTCAAAACGGATCCCCGGATTGGCCTGTACCAACGTGAACAGTTCATCCACTTCGTCGTCGCTTAATTTCACCGGCAGCAGTTGGTTATTAAAGCTGTTGCCGTAGAAAATGTCGGCGAAGCTTGGGGCGATCACCACTTTGAAACCGTAATCGGTCAGCGCCCACGGCGCATGTTCGCGCGAGGATCCGCAGCCAAAGTTTTCGCGCGCGAGCAGAATCGACGCGCCTTGATATTCCGGGAAGTTCAGTACGAATTCCGGATTAGGCTGCTGACCATTCTCATCGAGAAAGCGCCAGTCGTTAAACAGGTGCGCACCAAAACCGGTACGCGTCACCTTCTGCAAAAACTGTTTGGGAATGATTGCATCCGTATCGACGTTGGCGGCATCCAGGGGGACAACCAGGCCGGTATGCTGGGTAAATTTCTCTGCCATGGTAGTTTCCTTATTTGATGCGGCGAATGTCGGCAAAATGACCGGTAACGGCGGCCGCGGCGGCCATGGCCGGGCTGACTAAGTGCGTACGCCCTCCGCGGCCCTGACGACCTTCAAAGTTACGGTTGCTGGTGGAAGCACAGCGTTCGCCCGGATTCAGACGATCGTTGTTCATCGCCAGGCACATTGAGCAACCCGGTAAGCGCCATTCAAAACCGGCTTCAATGAAAATCTTATCCAGACCTTCTGCTTCAGCCTGGGCTTTAACCGGACCTGAACCCGGTACCACCAGTGCCTGCACGCCCGGCGCGACCTTGCGGCCTTTGGCGATTTCAGCTGCGGCACGTAAATCTTCAATACGCGAGTTGGTGCAGGAGCCGATAAACACTTTATCAATAGCCACTTCCGTCAATGGAATGCCCGGCTTCAGCCCCATATAGGCCAGCGCTTTTTCCGCTGATGCGCGTTCAACCGGATCGCTAAACGACGCGGGGTCGGGAATGTTATCGTTTACGGAGATTACCTGGCCTGGGTTAGTGCCCCAGGTGACCTGCGGAGCAATCTCTTCTGCCTGCAGGGTGACGGTGGTATCAAACGTCGCCCCGTCGTCGGTTTTCAGCGTTTTCCACCAGGCGACGGCATCGGTAAAATCCTGACCTTTAGGGGCATGCAAACGTCCCTGTACATAGTTGAAGGTGGTTTCATCCGGTGCGACCAGACCCGCTTTGGCCCCCATTTCGATTGCCATGTTACACAGGGTCATACGACCTTCCATGCTCAGGGCGCGGATGGCATCGCCGCAAAACTCAACCACGTGCCCGGTACCGCCTGCGCTACCGGTTTTACCGATAATCGCCAGCACGATATCTTTGGCAGTAATTCCTGGTGCTGCCGTGCCATTAACTTCGATCTTCATGGTTTTGGCGCGCCCTTGCTTCAGGGTTTGCGTGGCCAGCACGTGTTCGACTTCTGAGGTCCCGATACCAAACGCCAGCGCGCCGAACGCACCGTGTGTGGCGGTGTGGGAGTCACCGCAGACGATGGTCATACCCGGTAAGGTCACACCTTGCTCGGGTCCCATCACGTGGACGATGCCCTGAAAAGGGTGGTTCAGATCGTACAGTTCGACGCCGAACTCATTGCAGTTTTTGATCAGCTCCTGCATCTGGATGCGCGCCATTTCACCGGAGGCGTTAATGTCTTTGGTTTGCGTCGAGACGTTATGATCCATGGTGGCGAAGGTTTTACCCGGCTGGCGAACCGGACGGTTATGCGCCCGCAGGCCGTCGAATGCCTGCGGTGAGGTCACTTCGTGCACCAGATGGCGGTCGATATACAGCAGCGGCGTTTCGTCCTGCGCTTCATACACGACGTGCGCATCGAACAACTTTTCATACAACGTTTTAGCCATGATTACACCCCTTCTGCGACGTAGCGAGCAATGATATCGCCCATCTCATCGGTACTGACTGCGGCTGTGCCACGGGCTAAATCACCGGTGCGAATACCTTCTGCTAATGCGCGGTTAACGGCGCTTTCAATGGCTGCTGCTGCATCATTGGCGTCCAGGCTGTAGCGCAGCAACAGCGCCAGTGACAAAATCTGGGCAATCGGGTTGGCAATGTTTTTACCGGCGATATCCGGTGCTGAGCCGCCGGCGGGCTCGTACAGGCCAAAGTCCTGCTCATTCAGGCTGGCAGACGGCAGCATGCCCATGGAGCCGGTGATCATCGCGCATTCATCGGACAGGATGTCACCAAACAGGTTGGAGCACAGCAGCACGTCAAACTGAGACGGATCTTTAATCAACTGCATGGTGGCGTTGTCGATATACATATGCGTCAGGATAACGTCCGGGTATTCATTGGCTATTTCATTGACCACTTCACGCCACAGAATCGAGGTTTGCAGCACGTTGGCTTTATCAATCGACGTTACTTTACAGCGACGCTTGCGGGCAGATTCAAATGCAATGCGCGCAATACGTTCGATCTCGAAACGGTGATAGACCTCGGTATCAAAGGCTTTTTCATGTTGACCGCTACCTTCACGACCTTTTGGCTGACCGAAGTAGATCCCGCCCGTCAGTTCGCGTACGCACAGGATGTCGAAACCGTTGGCGGCAATATCGGCGCGCAGCGGGCAAAAATCTTCCAGCCCCTGGTACAGCTTAGCCGGGCGCAGGTTGCTGAATAATTTGAAGTGTTTACGCAACGGCAACAGGGCACCACGCTCCGGCTGCTGGTTTGGCTGCAGGTTTTCCCATTTCGGGCCGCCCACGGAGCCAAACAGAATGGCATCGGCCTGCTCACAGCCGTCAACTGTTGCAGGTGGCAGCGGCTGACCGTGGTTGTCGATGGCAACGCCGCCCACGTCATAGTGGCTGGTGGTAATGCGCATAGCGAAACGGGTGCGAATCGCGTCCAGTACTTTCAGAGCCTGCGCCATCACTTCCGGGCCAATACCGTCACCCGGCAAAACAGCAATATGATAATTCTTCGACATCACACGGTTTCCTTGTTGTTCTCGTTGTTTTGAGCTTTGCGTTGCAATTCTTTTTCGACTTCTTCGGCGCGCCAGATGTTATTCAGTACATGCACCATGGCTTTCGCGGAGGACTCGACAATATCCGTTGCCAGGCCTACGCCGTGGAAGCGACGGCCGTTAAAGTTGGCGACGATATCCACCTGACCCAGCGCATCTTTACCGTGGCCTTTTGCGGTCAGGCTGTATTTCACCAGTTCGATGTCGTAGTCGGTAATACGGTTGATGGCCTGATAAATAGCATCGACCGGGCCGTTACCGTTGGCGGCTTCGGCTTTCACATTCTCGCCACAGGCCAGTTTGACGGAGGCGGTGGCAATATCATTGGAGCCAGACTGCACGCTGAAGTAATCCAGGCGGAAATGTTCGGGTTCTTCTTGCTGTTTGTTAATAAAGGCCAGCGCTTCCAGGTCGTAATCAAATACCTGACCTTTTTTATCCGCCAGCTTCAGGAAGGCGTCGTACAGGTTGTCCAGACTGTATTCACTCTCTTTATAGCCCATCTCATCCATACGGTGTTTGACCGCAGCACGTCCGGAACGGGACGTCAGGTTCAGTTGCACCTGGTTCAGACCGATGGACTCCGGGGTCATGATTTCGTAGTTTTCACGGTTTTTCAGTACGCCGTCCTGATGAATACCGGAAGAGTGGGCAAAGGCGCCGCTACCGACAATCGCTTTGTTGGCCGGAATCGGCATATTGCAGATTTGGCTGACTAACTGGCTGGTACGCCAGATTTCCTGATGATTAATGCGGGTCTGTACGTTCAGAATATCTTTGCGGACTTTGATCGCCATGATCACTTCTTCCAGCGAGCAGTTACCGGCGCGTTCACCGATCCCGTTCATCGCCCCTTCGACCTGACGCGCACCGGCATGAACAGCGGCCAGCGCGTTACCGACGCCCAGACCTAAATCGTCGTGGGTGTGCACGGAAATGATCGCTTTGTCGATATTCGGCACTCGTTCATACAGGCCGGAAATGATTGCGCCAAATTCGAAGGGCATGGTGTACCCGACGGTATCGGGGATATTAATGGTTTTGGCACCGGCATTAATCGCCGCTTCTACCACGCGAGCCAGATCGGCAATAGGGGTACGGCCGGCGTCTTCGCATGAGAATTCCACGTCATCCGTGTAATTACGCGCACGCTTAACCATATAGACAGCCCGCTCGATAACTTCATCCAGCGTACTACGTAATTTGGTGGCGATATGCATCGGCGAGGTGGCGATAAACGTATGAATGCGGAAAGCCTCAGCCACCTTCAGGGATTCAGCGGCGACATCGATATCTTTTTCCACACAGCGGGCTAAGGCGCAGACGCGGCTGTTTTTAACCTGTCGGGCAATGGTCTGTACCGACTCAAAATCACCTGGCGAAGACACAGGGAAACCGACTTCCATCACGTCAACGCCCATACGCTCGAGAGCCAGAGCAATCTGCAGTTTTTCTTTCACACTCAGGCTTGCCTGTAACGCCTGTTCACCATCGCGTAAGGTGGTATCGAAAATAATGACTTGCTGGCTCATGGTTTAGGTCCTTTGTCTTTTTTGGCGCCTTGCTTCGAGCATAAAAAAACCCGCGCAGCGGCGCGGGTTTTTGTCTTAACTGGAGCTGACGTAATGCTAAATGTCGTTCACCAGTCTACCGCGCAACGAAGATGCGTTTAGTAGTAGTAGACCGTTAAAACGAACAATGTAAGTCATCAATCAGGCTCCAGGCGAATGCGATATGCTTTTAGTGGTACTGGATATGAAAGCTGATGTCAACCCCGCTCCCGGTAAACGTCCGTATTCAGAAGAAAAACACCTCTGCAATCTAAGCGAATTGTGCTGAATTTTTAGAGAAGCATAAAATAAATTAGTGTGCGTTCGTACATACTTTTCATGCTTTGACATATTTGAGCATATTTGTTTGCAACTATTGTGACAGCATGCTGATGAGATGGGGTGTAGATACACTTTTTATCTTTATGATTTATCAGTTTTTATAGTGTCCATGAATGAATACAGGGGGCACGCTTCTCAATGATTGATAAATTAATGTTAACTTTTAATGTATTAATAATATAAACATTTAATCAAATCTTAAATATATATTCACCGTGCGTATGATTGTGTATTCGTCGTGCTTATGGTTATATTGTTCGTGAAATTTAAACATATGAATCATCGTGCAGTGACATCTGCCACACTGCGCTCGCATTGGGTTTCTGTTCATTTAGGTTCGTACCTTTATGTTTTCCTAATTTTAATGTTTTTCCTTTTTCTTATTTTATATGCATGGTAAATCATATTAACGGAGGTTATTTCTTCACTCCGTCTGGGAAAAGGGAGTTTAGAGTGACAGTGGAGTTAAATATGCCAGAAGTGAAAATAATAGATAAACCAAATCCTATAACAATGGGAAAGCCGCAGCTTCGCATGGTTGATCTTAATTTATTAACCGTCTTTGACGCGGTAATGCAGGAACAAAATATTACCCGCGCTGCGCATACTCTGGGGATGTCGCAACCTGCAGTCAGTAATGCTGTGGCGCGTTTGAAAATTATGTTCAATGATGAACTTTTTGTTCGTTATGGCCGTGGGATCCAGCCGACAGCGCGGGCCTTCCAACTTTTTGGCTCCGTCCGTCAGGCATTGCAACTGGTACAGAATGAACTGCCGGGTTCGGGGTTTGAGCCTGCCAGTAGCGAGCGCGTATTCAACCTCTGCGTATGCAGCCCATTGGATAATATTCTGACTTCCTTGATTTATAATCGGGTTGAGCAAGTTGCGCCAAACATTAATGTCGTATTTAAATCTTCACTCAATCAAAATACCGAACATCAATTACGCTATCAGGAAACGGAGTTCGTTATTAGTTATGAAGAGTTCCGTCGCCCTGAATTCACCAGTATTCCCTTGTTCAATGATGAGATGGTGTTAGTCGCGAGCAGAAAACACCCCCGTATTAGTGGCCCATTATTGGAAAACGATGTTTATAATGAACAGCATGCGGTGGTATCTCTCGATCGCTTTGCATCATTTAGCCAACCCTGGTATGACACTGCGGATAAACAATCTTGTGTTGCTTATCAAGGTATGGCGTTAATCAGCGTGTTGAATATTGTTTCGCAAACGCATCTGGTGTCTATTGCACCACGTTGGTTAGCGGAAGAATTCTCTGAGCAGTTAGATCTGCAGATATTGCCTTTACCGTTAAAATTGAATAGCCGTACATGCTATCTTTCCTGGCATGAAGCTGCGGGCAGGGATAAAGGCCACCAATGGATGGAAGAGTTGTTAGTCTCCGTCTGTAAGCAGTAGTATTCGGCAGAATAAATCGGGCAAGACGTCTGGTTTATTCTGCTTTTGGCTTTTTATCTAAGATTTTGTGCTGAACTTGTCTTTCTGCATCTGTCCAAAAGTGTAAAAAAATAGACTAATCGCTGTAAGTCTCCATTTTTAAGCGATTATTTCTCATTTCATTAGCGGATGCTGGTTTAAATCTCCATTTATTCTGCGCTTACCTCCTTTTTATTCTTATTCATGCGAATTCCCCCTCTTAGGTGTCAATTGCCATGCGTCATCCTCAGCGGTTAATGTGTTGTTAAACCGTTATTCATTATAAGAGTGGAGGCAAGCCATGGAGATGTTGTCTGGAGCCGAGATGGTCGTGCGATCGCTCATCGATCAGGGTGTGAAGCAGGTATTTGGTTATCCTGGGGGCGCGGTCCTCGATATTTATGATGCGCTGCATACGGTCGGGGGAATCGATCATGTGTTGGTCCGTCATGAACAAGCCGCCGTACATATGGCCGATGGTCTGGCGCGTGCCACGGGTGACGTCGGCGTAGTTCTGGTGACCTCCGGGCCGGGCGCAACCAATGCGATTACCGGTATTGCTACGGCGTATATGGATTCCATTCCGCTGGTGATCCTCTCCGGGCAGGTGGCGACGTCGCTGATTGGCTACGATGCCTTTCAGGAGTGCGACATGGTCGGTATCTCTCGTCCGGTGGTGAAGCACAGCTTCCTCGTTAAGCAAACGGAAGATATTCCTCAGGTCCTGAAAAAGGCCTTCTGGCTGGCGGCAAGCGGTCGCCCAGGCCCTGTGGTCGTGGATTTGCCAAAGGATATTCTGAATCCGGCAAAGAAACTGCCGTATAGCTGGCCGGAGTCGGTCAGTATGCGCTCGTATAATCCGACGACAACCGGACATAAGGGGCAAATAAAGCGCGCGCTACAAACGCTGGTCGCGGCTAAAAAACCGGTGGTATATGTTGGCGGCGGTGCGGTCAATGCGGCCTGTCATGAACAACTTGGCCAGATTGCACAAGCGCTTAACCTGCCGGTTGTTTCTTCGTTGATGGGATTGGGCGCGTTTCCGGCCACGCATCGTCAGGCGCTGGGCATGCTGGGGATGCATGGCACCTACGAAGCCAATATGACCATGCATCATTCCGATGTGATCTTTGCCGTTGGTGTTCGCTTTGACGATCGCACAACCAATAACCTGGCAAAATATTGCCCAAATGCGACCGTACTGCATATCGACATCGATCCGACCTCTATTTCGAAAACCGTCACTGCGGATATTCCGATTGTCGGCGACGCCCGACTGGTGCTGGATCAGATGCTGGAACTGTTACCGCAGGAGAAATCGCAGCAACCGCTTGATGATAACCGCGACTGGTGGCAGCAGATAGAACAGTGGCGTGCGCGCCAGTGTCTGAAATATGACACGCAAAGTGAGAGCATTAAGCCGCAGGCTGTCATTGAAACCCTCTGGCGTCTGACGAAAGGGGATGCGTATGTAACCTCGGACGTTGGTCAGCACCAGATGTTTGCCGCGCTGTACTACCCGTTTGATAAGCCGCGTCGTTGGATTAACTCCGGTGGCCTCGGCACCATGGGATTCGGTTTACCTGCAGCATTAGGCGTAAAGATGGCGCTACCGAATGAAACGGTGGTGTGCGTCACCGGCGATGGCAGTATTCAGATGAATATCCAGGAGCTGTCGACGGCGTTGCAATATGAGCTGCCGGTGCTGGTACTCAATCTTAACAACCGTTACCTCGGCATGGTTAAACAGTGGCAAGACATGATTTACTCCGGGCGTCACTCGCAGTCTTACATGCAGTCGCTGCCCGACTTTGTACGTCTTGCCGAGGCATATGGTCATATTGGTATCCAGATAAACCATCCGGATGAACTCGAGAGCAAATTGGGTGAGGCGCTGGAGCACGTGCGTAACCATCGTCTGGTGTTTGTCGATGTCACCGTTGATGGCAGTGAACATGTCTACCCGATGCAGATTCGCGGAGGCGGTATGGATGAAATGTGGTTAAGCAAAACGGAGAGGACCTGATTATGCGCCGGATATTATCAGTATTACTGGAAAACGAGTCGGGTGCATTGTCACGAGTGATTGGTCTCTTCGCTCAGCGCGGTTACAACATTGAAAGCCTGACCGTCGCACCGACGGACGATCCGACGTTATCGCGAATGACGATCCAGACGGTGGGTGATGAAAAGGTCCTTGAGCAGATCGAAAAGCAGCTGCACAAACTGGTGGATGTCCTGCGCGTAAGCGAGTTGGGACAGGGGGCTCATGTTGAACGAGAGATCATGCTGGTGAAAATTCAGGCCAGCGGTTACGGTCGTGAAGAAGTGGTGCGCAATACGGAAATATTCCGCGGGCAAATCATTGACGTCACGCCGTCCATCTACACCGTACAACTGGCAGGTACCAGCGATAAGCTCGATGCTTTCCTGGCTACATTGCGTGAAGTGGCGAAAATCGTCGAGGTTGCGCGCTCCGGCGTGGTGGGGCTTTCTCGCGGTGATAAAATCATGCGCTAATCATGGCCCAGTTATTAATTCGTGAGCCCAATGCTACCGGTTGGGCTTTTTTTTGAGAAATCAGCGGTAACCAGAGACAAAAGCGGTTGCCGCGGTCATTATTCTGCGCTTAGATGTTAGTAGTTTAACCCATGCCATCTCAAAGGTTATGGTTGGTACATTTTACGCAAGGGGCAATTGTGAAACTGGATGAAATCGCTCGGCTGGCCGGCGTTTCGCGAACGACTGCAAGCTACGTTATTAATGGCAAAGCAAAGCAATATCGCGTAAGCGACAAAACGGTTGAAAAAGTCATGGCGGTGGTGCGCGAGCATAATTACCACCCAAATGCTGTGGCAGCCGGGCTACGTGCTGGACGCACACGTTCTATCGGGCTGGTGATCCCGGATCTGGAGAATACAAGTTATACCCGGATAGCCAACTATCTGGAGCGCCAGGCGCGTCAGCGTGGCTATCAGCTGCTGATTGCCTGCTCTGAAGATCAGCCAGATAACGAAATGCGCTGTATTGAACATCTATTACAACGCCAGGTTGATGCCATTATTGTGTCGACCTCTTTGCCGCCGGAGCATCCGTTTTACCAGCGCTGGGCTAACAGCGCATTCCCGATTGTGGCGTTAGACCGCGCGCTGGATCGTGAACATTTCACCAGCGTTGTCGGGGCCGATCAGGACGATGCAGAAATGCTGGCGGAAGAATTGCGTAAGTTCCCGGCTGATACCGTCCTTTATCTCGGTGCGCTGCCGGAATTATCTGTGAGTTTCCTGCGTGAGCAGGGTTTTCGTACCGCGTGGAAGGACGATCCGCGTGAAGTGAATTTCCTGTATGCCAATAGCTATGAGCGGGAAGCCGCCGCGCAGCTGTTTGATAAATGGCTGGAAACGCACCCGATGCCACAGGCGTTGTTTACCACTTCCTTTGCGCTTTTACAGGGCGTGATGGATGTGACATTACGTCGTGACGGGCAGCTACCGTCTGATTTAGCGATTGCTACCTTTGGCGATCATGAATTGCTCGACTTCCTACAGTGCCCGGTACTGGCGGTGGCGCAACGTCATCGCGACGTTGCAGAGCGCGTACTGGAAATCGTGTTGGCCAGTCTGGATGAGCCGCGTAAGCCAAAACCAGGCTTAACGCGCATCAAGCGTAACCTGTATCGCCGCGGTATTCTCAGTCGGAGTTAAGGTGTTCTGCTGGACGCGCTGGAAGGCGATAACCTTCTGGCGCGGTCATTTATTCAATTATCAGAAATAACCTCATTATATTTAAGAATATTCTTTAGAATTGTCTGAAATTCAATTTCTATATATCGTGATTAAAAACGCAAACCACCATTTTTACGTTATTGATACGTAACGACGCGTTACGATTGTATTAATTTGTTACATCGTTGTAGGGAATTGCCGAATTAACAAACACTTTGCTTCTGTATTGCAGATTTTTCTCACCTGCCTTGGTCGTACAAGGCGTACAGACCGATTAACTGGTACTGTTATCTCGCTGCATATTGTCCTAAAATGCCGCTCGCGTCGCAAACTGACACTTTATATTTTCTCGAGATGATATTGAGTTGTTTTAAACAATGATGAGTTGTTGGATTTTTTTCTTACAAATATTCATGACGTTAATTTGCTTCGTTCGCTGTACGGAATTTGTTCAACGCTGATATTAGCCGTAAACATTGGGTTTTTTGCTCCGCTAAGCGCCGTGACTTGCTTGACAAGGTTTTCCTCCGCTCCGTAAACTCCTTATAAGTGGGATTTTGTGGGACAAAGTGGTAATCGGGGGTGAGACGGGCATGTTCCGGGGAGCGACGTTAGTTAATCTCGACAGTAAAGGGCGCTTATCAGTGCCTACCCGGTATCGGGATCAACTGCTCGAGAGTGCTACCGGTCAAATGGTTTGCACCATTGACATCCATCACCCGTGCCTGCTGCTTTACCCCCTGCCTGAATGGGAAATTATCGAGCAGAAGCTATCTCGTCTGTCCAGCATGAATCCGGTCGAGCGCCGCGTACAGCGCCTGCTGTTGGGGCATGCCAGTGAATGTCAGATGGATAGCGCCGGTCGATTACTGATAGCACCCATTTTGCGGCAACATGCAGGGTTAACAAAAGAAGTGATGCTGGTTGGGCAGTTCAACAAATTTGAGCTGTGGGATGAAACGACCTGGTATCAACAGGTCAAGGAAGATATCGACGCTGAGCAATCTGTTACCGGCGCGCTGTCGGAACGATTGCAGGATTTGTCTCTATAAGATGATGGAAAATTTTAAACATACAACGGTGTTGCTGGATGAGGCCGTAAACGGTCTGAATATTCGTCCGGACGGCATCTACATTGACGGGACATTTGGTCGCGGCGGTCACTCACGACTGATCCTCTCGCAGCTTGGCGAAGAGGGGCGTTTGCTGGCTATCGATCGCGATCCGCAGGCTATTGCGGTGGCTCAGACCATTAACGATCCCCGCTTCTCCATCATTCATGGACCTTTCTCCGCGCTGGCTGAGTACGTGAGTGAGCGCGGGCTAACCGGTAAGATCGATGGCATCCTTCTCGATCTTGGCGTCTCTTCTCCGCAATTAGACGATGCGGAGCGCGGCTTTTCGTTTATGCGTGACGGTCCGTTGGACATGCGTATGGACCCAACGCGCGGCCAGTCAGCCGCCGAGTGGCTGCAAACGGCAGATGAAGCGGATATTGCCTGGGTGATTAAAACCTTTGGCGAAGAACGCTTTGGCAAACGCATTGCTCGCGCCATTGTCGAGCGTAACCGCGTTGAACCGATGACCCGCACCAAACAACTGGCGGAAGTCATTGCGGCGGCCATGCCGGTAAAAGACAAATTCAAACATCCCGCGACCCGTACCTTCCAGGCGGTGCGCATTTGGGTGAACAGTGAACTGGAGGAGATAGAGCAGGCGCTAAAAAGCTCGCTCAGCGTGCTGGCTCCAGGTGGTCGCCTTTCTGTCATCAGTTTCCACTCGCTTGAAGACCGTATTGTGAAGCGCTTTATGCGCGAACAAAGTCGCGGTCCTCAGGTTCCGGCGGGGATCCCGATGACCGAAGCGCAGATCCAAAAGCTGGGCGGCCGTGAGTTGAGAGCATTAGGCAAGTTGATGCCGGGTGAAGAAGAGGTCGCAGAAAATCCTCGTGCCCGTAGTTCAGTTCTGCGCATTGCAGAGAGGACGAACGCATGATCAGCAGAGTGACAGAAGCCCTCAGCAAAGTTAAAGGATCGATAGGAAGTAACGAGCGCCATGCTTTGCCTGGCGTGATCGGTGACGATCTTTTGCGGTTCGGGAAGCTGCCACTCTGCCTGTTCATTTGCATTATTTTGACGGCGGTCACCGTCGTGACGACCGCGCACCATACGCGGTTACTGACCGCGCAGCGTGAACAGTTAGTTCTGGAACGCGATGCACTGGATATCGAATGGCGTAACCTGATCCTCGAAGAGAACGCTCTCGGTGACCATAGCCGTGTTGAACGGATCGCAACGGAAAAGCTGCAGTTGCAGCATGTCGATCCCTCACAAGAAAATATCGTTGTACAAAAATAAGGATAAACGCGACGCATGAAAGCAGCGGCAAAGACGCTCAAACCAAAACGCCAGGAAGAACAAGCCAACTTTATCAGTTGGCGTTTTGCGTTACTGTGCGGCTGTATTTTGCTGGCGCTGTGCTTCCTGCTGGGACGCGTTGCGTGGCTGCAAATTATTGCGCCTGACATGCTGGTGCGTCAGGGCGACATGCGCTCCTTGCGCGTCCAGGAAGTCTCCACGTCACGTGGCATGATTACCGACCGTTCCGGCCGTCCGCTGGCGGTGAGCGTGCCGGTGAAGGCCATCTGGGCCGATCCGAAAGAAGTGCATGATGCGGGTGGCGTAAGCGTTGGCGAACGCTGGCGAGCGCTGTCGACTGCGCTGAACATCCCGCTCGACCAACTGGCTTCTCGCATCAATGCCAACCCGAAAGGGCGTTTTATCTACCTCGCACGCCAGGTCAACCCTGACATGGCCGACTACATCAAAAAACTCAAGCTGCCGGGGATTCATCTGCGCGAAGAATCCCGCCGTTACTATCCTTCCGGGGAAGTGACCGCTCACCTCATCGGTTTTACCAACGTCGACAGCCAGGGCATTGAAGGCGTTGAGAAGAGTTTTGATAAATGGCTCACCGGTCAGCCGGGCGAGCGCGTGGTGCGTAAAGACCGCTATGGCCGCGTGATTGAAGATATTTCTTCAACAGACAGTCAGGCGGCACATAACCTGGCGCTGAGTATTGATGAGCGCTTGCAGGCACTGGTCTATCGCGAACTGAACAACGCCGTCGCGTTTAACAAAGCGGAATCAGGTAGCGCCGTGTTGGTAGACGTCAACACCGGCGAAGTGCTGGCGATGGCGAATAGCCCATCCTACAACCCAAACAATCTCTCCGGTACGCAAAAAGATGTCATGCGTAACCGTACCATCACTGACGTATTTGAACCGGGCTCAACGGTTAAACCGATGGTGGTGATGACGGCACTGCAGCGCGGCGTAGTGCGTGAAAACACCGTGCTGAACACCATTCCCTATCGAATTAATGGCCACGAAATCAAAGACGTGGCGCGTTATAGCGAATTGACCCTGACCGGGGTACTACAGAAGTCGAGTAACGTCGGTGTTTCCAAACTGGCGTTAGCGATGCCGTCCTCAGCGTTAGTAGATACTTACTCACGTTTTGGGCTGGGAAAAGCGACCAATTTGGGGTTGGTCGGAGAACGCAGTGGCTTATATCCTCAAAAACAACGGTGGTCTGACATAGAGAGGGCCACCTTCTCTTTCGGCTATGGGCTAATGGTAACCCCGTTACAGTTAGCGCGAGTCTACGCAACGATCGGCAGCTATGGCGTTTATCGCCCGCTGTCGATTACCAAAGTTGATCCTCCTGTTCCGGGCGAGCGTATCTTCCCGGAATCTACCGTACGTACCGTCGTTCATATGATGGAAAGCGTGGCGCTGCCCGGCGGCGGCGGCGTGAAGGCGGCGATTAAAGGCTATCGCATCGCCATTAAAACCGGTACGGCGAAAAAAGTAGGGCCGGATGGTCGCTACATCAACAAATACATTGCTTATACCGCAGGCGTTGCGCCTGCGAGTCAGCCGCGCTTCGCGCTGGTGGTTGTTATCAACGATCCGCAGGCGGGTAAATACTACGGTGGCGCCGTTTCCGCGCCGGTCTTCGGTGCCATCATGGGCGGCGTACTGCGCACCATGAACATCGAGCCGGATGCGCTGACAACGAGCGATAAAAGTGATTTTGTGAATAATCAAGGCGAGGCGACAGGTGGCAGATCGTAATTTGCGCGACCTTCTTGCTCCATGGGTGCCGGGTGCACCGGAGCGAGCACTGCGGGAGATGACGCTCGACAGCCGTGTGGCTGCATCGGGCGATCTCTTTGTGGCAGTGGTAGGTCATCAGGCGGACGGGCGTCGATATATCCCGCAGGCGATAGCGCAAGGTGTGGCTGCCATTATTGCAGAGGCAAAAGATGAGGCAACCGACGGTGAAATCCGTGAAATGCACGGCGTACCGGTTATCTATCTGAGCCAGCTTAACGAACGTTTATCAGCACTGGCGGGCCGCTTTTACCACGAGCCTTCTGACACTATGCGTCTGGTGGGGGTCACCGGCACCAACGGGAAAACCACGACCACCCAACTGCTGGCGCAGTGGAGCCAGCTGTTGGGCGAAACCAGCGCCGTAATGGGGACCGTTGGCAATGGCCTGCTGGGCAAAGTGATCCCGACCGAAAATACCACCGGTTCAGCCGTTGACGTCCAGCATGTGCTGGCGGGGCTGGTTGAGCAGGGGGCCACGTTAGGCGCGATGGAAGTGTCATCCCACGGTCTGGTTCAGCATCGCGTGGCAGCGTTGAAGTTTGCCGCGTCGGTATTTACCAACTTAAGCCGTGACCATCTCGACTATCACGGCGATATGGAACATTACGAAGCCGCGAAGTGGCTGCTGTACTCCACGCACCATTGCGGTCAGGCCATCGTCAATGCAGATGATGAAGTCGGCCGTCGCTGGCTGGCAAAATTGCCGGATGCGGTCGCCGTTTCGATGGAAGACCATATTAACCCGAACTGCCACGGTCGTTGGCTGAAAGCGGTTGAGGTGAATTATCACGACAGCGGCGCGACGATCCGCTTTACCTCGTCCTGGGGTGACGGTGAAATTGAAAGCCGCCTGATGGGCGCCTTCAACGTCAGTAATCTGCTGCTGGCACTGGCAACGCTGCTGGCATTAGGGTACCCGTTAGCGGATTTACTGAAAACGGCGGCACGTCTGCAGCCAGTTTGCGGGCGTATGGAAGTGTTCAGTGCGCCGGGCAAAACAACGGTGGTGGTGGATTATGCCCACACGCCGGATGCGCTGGAAAAAGCGCTGCAGGCGGCACGTCTGCACTGCACCGGTAAGCTGTGGTGCGTCTTTGGCTGCGGCGGCGATCGTGACAAAGGCAAGCGTCCGCTGATGGGCGCCATCGCGGAAGAGTTCGCGGATATTGTGGTGGTCACTGATGACAACCCGCGCACTGAAGAGCCGCGCGCCATCATTAACGACATTCTGGCAGGTATGCTGGATGCCGGGCACGCGAAGGTGATGGAAGGTCGTGCTGAAGCGGTCACCAACGCCATTATGCAGGCGAAAGAAAACGACGTTGTGCTGGTGGCCGGTAAAGGCCACGAAGATTACCAGATCGTCGGCGCGCATCGCCTCGACTATTCTGACCGCGTGACGGCCGCTCGTTTGCTGGGGGTGATCGCATGATTAGCGTAACGCTCAGCCAGTTGGCGGAGATCCTCGGTGGCGAACTGAAAGGGGGCGATCTGACCCTTGATGCGGTGACCACCGATACGCGTAAAGTCACGTCGGGTTGCCTGTTTGTAGCGCTGAAAGGCGAACGCTTCGATGCCCATGATTTTGCCGAAACGGCGAAGGAGAACGGGGCGGGAGCGCTGCTGGTCAGTCGCCCGCTGGATGTTTCTCTGCCGCAGGTGATTGTGAAGGACACACGCCTGGCGTTTGGTGAGCTGGCGGCGTGGGTGCGCGCTCAGGTTCCGGCCCGCGTGGTGGCACTGACCGGTTCATCCGGTAAAACCTCTGTCAAAGAGATGACAGCCGCGATTCTCAGCCAGTGTGGGAACACGTTATACACTGCGGGCAATCTGAACAACGACATCGGCGTACCAATGACGCTGCTGCGACTGAACAACGATTATGACTATGCGGTGATTGAGCTTGGTGCCAACCACCAGGGCGAGATTGCCTGGACCGTCGGATTAACTCGACCGGAAGCGGCGCTGGTGAATAACCTGGCGGCGGCTCACCTGGAAGGGTTTGGTTCTCTGGCGGGTGTCGCCAAAGCAAAAGGCGAAATCTTTACCGGCCTGGCGGAAAACGGTATCGCCATTATGAATGCCGATAACAACGACTGGCTGAACTGGCAGAGCATTATTGGCGATCGCACCGTCTGGCGCTTCTCGCCGAATGCGGCCAACAGCGACTTTTCTGCTACCAACATTCATGTTACGTCACACGGCACTGAGTTTACGCTGCACACGCCGACGGGCAGCATTGATGTTTTGCTGCCGTTACCGGGGCGTCACAACATTGCCAATGCCCTGGCTGCCACCGCGCTCTCCATGGCGGTTGGCGCGACGCATGAGGCGATTAAAACCGGCCTGAAAGATTTACACGCAGTGCCGGGACGCCTGTTCCCTATCCCGCTTGCCGAGAATCAGTTGCTGCTGGATGACTCCTATAACGCCAACGTCGGTTCGATGACCGCCGCGGTACAGGTGTTGTCTGAAATGCCGGGCTATCGCGTGCTGGTGGTGGGCGATATGGCAGAACTTGGCGCGGAAAGCGAAGCCTGTCACATACAGGTAGGAGAGGCTGCGAAGGCGGCGGGTATCGACCGCGTATTGAGTACAGGGAAACTGAGTCAGGCAATCAGCGATGCCAGCGGTGTTGGCGAACATTTTGCGGATAAACCCGCGCTGGCCGCGCATCTTAAGACATTGATTGCCGAGCATCAGGTGATGACGATTTTAGTGAAAGGTTCACGTAGTGCCGCTATGGAAGAGGTAGTACGCGCATTACAGGAGAATGCAACATGTTAGTTTGGCTGGCCGAACATTTGGTCAAATATTATTCCGGCTTTAACGTCTTCTCTTATCTGACGTTTCGCGCCATCGTCAGCCTGCTGACCGCGCTGTTCATCTCGTTGTGGATGGGCCCGCGCATGATCGCCCGCCTGCAAAAAATGTCTTTTGGTCAGGTTGTGCGTAACGACGGCCCAGAATCGCATTTCAGCAAGCGCGGTACGCCGACCATGGGCGGCATTATGATCCTCACCGCGATTGTTATCTCCGTTCTGCTGTGGGCCTACCCGTCTAACCCTTACGTCTGGTGCGTACTGGTGGTGCTGGTGGGTTACGGCATTATCGGTTTTGTCGATGACTACCGCAAAGTGGTGCGTAAAGACACCAAAGGCCTGATCGCCCGCTGGAAGTACTTCTGGATGTCGGTGATTGCATTAGGCGTGGCCTTCGCGCTGTATCTGGTGGGCAAAGATACGCCCGCCACGCAGCTGGTCGTGCCGTTCTTTAAAGACGTCATGCCGCAGTTGGGCCTGTTCTACGTTCTGCTGGCCTACTTCGTGATTGTCGGTACCGGCAATGCGGTCAACCTGACCGACGGCCTTGATGGCCTGGCTATTATGCCGACCGTGTTTGTTGCTGCTGGCTTTGCGCTGGTGGCGTGGGCGACCGGGAACATGAACTTTGCCAACTATCTGCATATTCCGTATTTACGCCATGCGGGGGAGTTGGTGATCGTCTGCACGGCGATTGTCGGGGCAGGATTAGGCTTCCTGTGGTTTAACACTTATCCGGCGCAGGTCTTTATGGGCGACGTCGGTTCGCTGGCACTGGGTGGCGCACTGGGCATTATTGCCGTGCTGTTGCGCCAGGAATTCCTGCTGGTGATTATGGGCGGTGTGTTTGTGGTGGAAACCCTGTCGGTGATTCTGCAGGTTGGCTCCTTCAAGCTGCGCGGACAGCGCATCTTCCGTATGGCGCCGATCCACCACCACTATGAATTGAAAGGCTGGCCGGAGCCGCGCGTGATCGTGCGCTTCTGGATTATTTCGCTGATGCTGGTGCTGATTGGCCTGGCAACGCTGAAGGTACGTTAATCATGGCTGATTACCAGGGTAAAAAAATCGTCATTATCGGTCTGGGGCTGACTGGGCTGTCCTGCGTGGATTTTTTCCTCGCGCGTGGCGTTACGCCGCGGGTGATGGATACCCGCACGACGCCACCGGGGCTGGATAAATTACCGGAAGCGGTTGAGCGCCATGTTGGCAGCCTGAATGATGACTGGCTGCTGGCCGCCGATCTCATCGTCGCCAGCCCAGGTATTGCCCTGGCGCATCCAGCGCTGAGCGCGGCCGCTGATGCTGGTATTGAAATTGTGGGTGACATTGAGCTGTTCTGTCGCGAAGCGCAGGCACCGATCGTGGCGATTACCGGTTCTAACGGTAAAAGCACCGTCACCACGCTGGTCGGTGAAATGGCGAAAGCGGCCGGGGTGAATGTCGGCGTCGGCGGTAATATTGGTTTGCCTGCGTTGATGCTGCTGGATGCTGAACGCGAGCTGTACGTTCTGGAGCTATCCAGCTTCCAACTGGAAACCACCTCCAGCCTGCAGGCTGTGGCGGCCACTATTCTGAACGTGACTGAAGATCATATGGATCGCTACCCGTTTGGGTTGCAGCAGTACCGTGCAGCGAAACTGCGCGTCTATGAGAACGCGAAAGTGTGTGTGGTTAACGCCGACGATGCGCTGACGATGCCGGTTCGCGGAGCTGATGAACGCTGCGTGAGCTTTGGCATCAATATGGGTGACTATCACCTGAATCGTCAGCAGGGCGAAACCTGGCTGCGCGTGAAGGGCGAAAAAGTGCTGAACGTGAAAGAGATGACGCTTTCCGGTCAGCATAACTATACCAACGCTCTGGCAGCGCTGGCGCTGGCGGATGCTGCGGGCCTGCCGCGGGCATCCAGCCTGAAAGCGCTAACCACCTTTACCGGACTGGCGCATCGTTTTCAGGTTGTGCTGGAACATAACGGCGTACGCTGGATTAACGATTCTAAAGCCACCAACGTCGGCAGTACTGAAGCGGCGCTGAATGGCCTGCACGTTGACGGCACGCTGCATCTGCTGCTGGGCGGGGACGGGAAATCCGCTGATTTTTCTCCGCTCAGTCGTTATCTGGTTGGCGATCGTATTCGTCTTTACTGTTTTGGTCGCGATGGGGCGCAGCTTGCCGCTCTGCGACCAGACGTTGCCGAGCAAACTGAAACCATGGAGCAGGCGATGCGTCTGCTCGCGCCGCGCGTTAAACCGGGCGATATGGTGTTGCTGTCGCCGGCCTGCGCCAGCCTCGACCAGTTTAAAAACTTTGAGCAGCGTGGCGATGTCTTTACCCGCCTGGCGAAGGAGTTGGGTTGATGCGTTTATCTCTCCCTCGTCTGAGAATGCCGCGCATACCGGGATTGGGTGTCCTGGCGTGGATCTTCGCGGCGCTTAAAGGCTGGGTGATGGCGTCGCGTGATAAAGACGCGGACAGCCTGATCATGTATGACCGCATGTTGCTGTGGCTGACGTTTGGTCTGGCAGCGATTGGTTTTGTGATGGTGACATCGGCGTCAATGCCCGTTGGGCAACGTCTGGCGGGCGATCCTTTCCTGTTCGCCAAACGTGATGCGCTGTATATCTTCCTGGCGTTCTGTCTGGCGATGGTCACGCTACGTCTGCCGATGGAATTCTGGCAAAAGTACAGCACCACCATGTTGATCGCCTCGATCATCATGTTGCTGATCGTACTGGTGGTAGGCAGCTCGGTTAACGGGGCATCGCGTTGGATTGCACTGGGCCCGCTGCGTATTCAGCCGGCGGAATTTACCAAGCTGTCGCTGTTCTGTTATCTCGCCAACTACCTGGTACGTAAGGTGGATGAGGTGCGTAACAACCTGCGCGGCTTCTTAAAACCGATGGGCGTGATCCTGGTGCTGGCGGTGCTACTGCTGGCGCAGCCTGACCTCGGTACTGTGGTGGTGCTGTTTGTTACCACGCTGGCGATGCTGTTTCTGGCCGGTGCAAAATTGTGGCAGTTCATCGCCATCATCGGCATGGGGATCTCGGCGGTGGTGCTGCTGATCCTCGCCGAACCGTATCGTATCCGTCGCGTAACCTCTTTCTGGAACCCCTGGGAGGATCCGTTTGGTAGCGGCTACCAGCTGACGCAATCCCTGATGGCCTTTGGTCGTGGTGAGATTTGGGGGCAGGGGCTGGGGAATTCGGTACAAAAACTGGAGTATTTGCCGGAAGCGCACACTGACTTTATCTTCGCCATTATTGGGGAAGAACTGGGTTATATCGGTGTGGTACTGGCACTTTTAATGGTATTCTTCGTCGCTTTTCGCGCGATGTCGATTGGCCGTAAAGCGCTGGAAATTGACCACCGTTTTTCTGGCTTTTTAGCCTGCTCGATTGGGGTTTGGTTTAGTTTTCAGGCGCTGGTTAACGTTGGGGCTGCGGCAGGTATGCTGCCCACGAAAGGTCTGACGCTGCCGCTGATTAGTTATGGTGGTTCAAGTCTGTTGATCATGTCGACGGCCATCATGTTTTTGTTACGTATTGATTATGAAACGCGTCTGGAAAAAGCACAGGCGTTTACACGAGGTGCACGATGAGTGGTCAACCGAAGCGGTTAATGGTGATGGCAGGCGGTACCGGTGGGCATGTGTTCCCGGGACTGGCGGTTGCGCACCATTTAATGGCCCAGGGCTGGCAGGTTCGTTGGCTGGGCACCGCCGATCGTATGGAAGCGGACTTAGTGCCGAAGCATGGCATTGACATTGATTTTATTCGTATCTCCGGTTTGCGTGGCAAGGGCCTCAACGCACTGCTGGCCGCACCCGTGCGTATTTTTAACGCCTGGCGCCAGGCTCGCGCCATCATGAAGCAGTTTAAGCCTGACGTGGTGCTGGGGATGGGCGGTTATGTCTCGGGCCCCGGTGGTCTGGCGGCCTGGTCGTTAGGCATTCCGGTCGTGCTGCACGAGCAGAACGGCATCGCAGGCTTAACCAATAAATGGCTGTCAAAGATTGCCACGACGGTGATGCAGGCATTTCCCGGCGCCTTCCCGGATGCGGAAGTGGTGGGCAACCCGGTACGTACCGATGTGCTGGCGCTGCCATTACCTGAAGAACGCCTGGCTGGACGTGAAGGTCCGGTTCGCGTGCTGGTGGTCGGGGGGTCTCAGGGCGCGCGCGTGCTGAACCAAACGCTGCCGCAGGTTGCTGCAAAGCTTGGCGACGCGGTGACTATCTGGCATCAGAGCGGTAAAGGCGCACAGCAGACCGTGGAACAGGCCTATGTTGATGCCGGACAGCCGCAGCATAAGGTCACCGAATTTATTGATGATATGGCCGCAGCCTATGCGTGGGCAGATGTGGTGGTTTGTCGCTCCGGCGCGCTAACGGTGAGCGAGATCGCAGCAGCGGGCCTGCCAGCGATTTTTGTGCCGTTCCAGCATAAAGACCGACAGCAGTACTGGAATGCGTTGCCGCTGGAAAAAGCGGGCGCCGCCAAAATTTTAGAGCAGCCGCAGTTTACTGTGGATGCCGTCGCCAGCACCCTTGAAGGGTGGTCGCGAGAAACCTTATTAACCATGGCAGAACGTGCTCGTAATGCATCCATACCGAATTCCACCGAATGGGTTGCAAATGCAGTGAGCCGGGCTGCCCGGGCGTAATTGTGGCGATGCCTTTTGCATCGCATGAACTGAGAAGTTAATGGCTAAAGAATGAATACACAACAATTGGCAAAACTGCGTTCCATCGTGCCCGAAATGCGTCGCGTTCGGCACATTCACTTTGTCGGCATCGGTGGTGCTGGTATGGGTGGTATTGCCGAAGTTTTGGCCAATGAAGGGTATCAGATCAGCGGTTCTGACTTAGCGCCGAATCCGGTCACGCAACAGCTGAGTAATCTGGGCGCGACGATTTTCTTCAACCATCGCCCGGAAAACGTGCGTGATGCGAGCGTGGTGGTGGTGTCCAGCGCCATTTCTGCGGATAACCCGGAAATTGTGGCGGCGCATGAAGCGCGTATTCCGGTGATTCGTCGCGCAGAGATGCTGGCTGAGTTAATGCGTTTTCGTCATGGTATCGCCATTGCCGGGACGCACGGTAAAACCACGACCACCGCGATGGTCTCCAGCATTTACGCAGAAGCAGGGCTGGATCCGACGTTTGTCAACGGTGGGCTGGTGAAGGCGGCGGGCGTACATGCGCGCTTAGGCCATAGCCGTTATTTAATTGCGGAAGCGGATGAGAGCGATGCGTCGTTCCTGCATTTGCAGCCGATGGTGGCGATTGTCACCAATATCGAAGCTGACCACATGGATACCTACCAGGGCGACTTCGAAAATTTAAAGCAGACGTTTATTAATTTCCTGCATAACCTGCCGTTTTATGGTCGTGCAGTGATGTGCGTTGACGATCCGGTGATCCGTGAATTGTTACCGCGCGTCGGTCGTCAGACTACAACCTATGGTTTCAGCGATGATGCTGACGTACGCATAGAAGATTACCAGCAGATTGGCCCGCAGGGTCACTTTACGCTGTTGCGTCAGGGGATGGCCGATCTGCGCGTTACGTTAAATGCGCCAGGCCGTCACAATGCGCTGAACGCGGCAGCCGCGGTTGCGGTAGCGACCGAAGAGGGTATTGAGGACGACGCTATTCTGCGCGCGCTGGAAAGTTTCCAGGGTACTGGGCGTCGTTTTGACTTCCTTGGTGAATTCCCGCTGGAGCCCGTCAACGGTAAAGCCGGTAGCGCAATGTTGGTGGATGACTACGGGCATCACCCGACGGAAGTGGATGCCACGATCAAAGCCGCACGTGCGGGCTGGCCGGACAAAAATCTGGTGATGCTGTTCCAGCCGCACCGCTATACGCGTACCCGCGATCTGTACGATGACTTTGCTAACGTCCTGACACAGGTTGACGCGCTGTTGATGCTGGACGTGTATGCCGCAGGTGAAACGCCGATCCCGGGGGCTGACAGCCGTTCGCTGTGCCGTACCATTCGTGGCCGTGGCAAGGTTGACCCGATCCTGGTGTCCGATCCGGCACAGGTGGCTGAAATGCTGGCATCGGTGTTAACGGGTAACGATCTGATTTTGGTGCAGGGCGCTGGAAATATCGGCAAAATCGCGCGTTCCTTAGCTGAAATCAAACTGAAGCCGCAAAACCCGGAGGAAGAGCAACATGGCTGATAAAATCGCGGTCCTGTTGGGCGGAACCTCCGCAGAACGAGAAGTGTCGTTGAATTCAGGCGCAGCGGTGCTAGCCGGTTTACGCGAAGGCGGCGTGGATGCGCACCCGGTTGACCCAAAAGAGGTCGATGTCACGCTTCTGAAATCAATGGGTTTTCAGAAGGTGTTTATTGCACTGCACGGCCGTGGTGGGGAAGATGGTACCTTGCAGGGCATGCTGGAGTTGATAGGCTTGCCCTATACCGGGAGTGGTGTGATGGCTTCCGCTATCTCAATGGATAAACTGCGCAGCAAGCTGCTGTGGCAGGGGGCAGGGCTACCTGTTGCACCATGGGTGGCGTTGACCCGCGCTGAGTTTGAAAAAGGGCTTAGCGATGAAGTGGTTACGCAGATTTCTGCGTTAGGCTTGCCGCTGATTGTGAAGCCAAGCCGCGAAGGCTCCAGCGTTGGGATGTCAAAAGTTGAAGAAGAAAATGCTTTGCAGGCTGCATTAGCATTGGCTTTTCAGCATGATGAAGAAGTACTGATTGAAAAATGGCTGAGTGGCCCGGAATTTACCGTTGCAATACTTGGCGAAGAAATTTTACCGTCAATACGTATCCAACCGGCCGGAACCTTCTATGATTATGAGGCGAAGTATCTGTCTGATGAGACACAATATTTCTGCCCTGCTGGTCTGGAAGTTGAACAAGAGGCTGCTTTACAGGCATTAGTCCTGAAAGCATGGACCGCGCTGGGCTGTAAGGGGTGGGGTCGCATTGACGTCATGCTGGACAGTGATGACCAGTTTTATCTGCTGGAAGCGAATACCTCTCCGGGTATGACCAGCCACAGCCTGGTGCCGATGGCGGCACGTCAGGCGGGCCTGAGCTTCTCGCAGTTGGTGGTACGAATTTTGGAGTTGGCGGACTGATATGTCGCAGGCTGCGCTGAACACGCGAAACGGTGATGATGAAGAAGAAGCTCTCTCCTCACGCCGCAACAATGGAACGCGTCTTGCAGGAATTATTTTCCTGCTGACAGTGCTGTGCACCGTGTTTGTCAGCGGCTGGGTAGTGTTGGGATGGATGGAAGATGCGCAGCGTTTGCCGTTGTCAAAACTGGTTTTGACCGGCGAGCGTCACTACACGCGCAACGATGATATTCGTCAGTCCATCCTGGCGCTGGGCGCACCAGGAACCTTTATGACTCAGGATGTCAACATCATCCAGAGTCAGATTGAACGCCTGCCATGGATTAAACAGGCGAGCGTCAGGAAGCAATGGCCTGATGAATTGAAGATTCATCTGGTTGAATATGTGCCAATAGCGCGTTGGAATGATCAGCATATGGTCGATGCAGACGGAAATACGTTCAGCATACCGACGGGTCGCTCCAACAAGCAGGTATTACCGATGTTGTATGGCCCGGAAGGTAGCGCAAGTGAAGTGCTGCAAGGGTTCCGCGATATGGGGCAGGTGCTGGCTAAGGACAGATTCACCCTGAAGGAAGCGGCAATGACCGCGCGTCGTTCCTGGCAGTTGACGCTGAATAACGATATTAAGCTGAATCTGGGCAGGGGCGATACGATAAAACGTTTGGCTCGCTTTGTGGAACTCTACCCGGTTTTACAGCAGCAGGCGCAAACCGATGGCAAAAGGATTAGCTACGTTGATTTGCGTTATGACTCAGGAGCGGCAGTAGGCTGGGTTCCCTTGCCTCCTGAGGAATCTAATCAGCAACAGAATCAGGCACAGGCAGAACAACAATGATCAAGGCGACGGACAGAAAACTGGTAGTTGGACTGGAGATAGGCACCGCGAAGGTAGCCGCTTTAGTAGGGGAAGTTCTGCCCGACGGTATGGTCAATATCATTGGCGTGGGCAGTTGCCCATCGCGAGGTATGGATAAAGGCGGGGTGAATGACCTTGAGTCAGTGGTGAAATGCGTACAGCGCGCCATTGACCAGGCTGAACTGATGGCGGATTGCCAGATTTCCTCGGTGTATCTGGCGCTTTCTGGTAAACATATTAGCTGTCAGAATGAAATTGGTATGGTGCCCATTTCCGAAGAGGAAGTGACACAGGAAGACGTAGAGAACGTGGTGCATACGGCGAAATCCGTACGCGTACGCGATGAGCATCGTGTTCTGCATGTCATTCCGCAGGAATACGCCATTGACTACCAGGAAGGCATTAAAAATCCGGTAGGGCTTTCCGGCGTACGCATGCAGGCTAAAGTGCATCTGATTACCTGCCACAACGACATGGCGAAGAATATTGTTAAAGCTGTTGAACGTTGTGGCCTGAAAGTTGACCAACTCATATTTGCCGGGTTGGCAGCCAGTTATTCTGTCTTGACGGAAGACGAACGTGAGCTGGGTGTCTGCGTAGTCGATATTGGTGGTGGTACAATGGATATCGCCGTTTATACTGGCGGCGCGTTGCGCCACACCAAAGTGATCCCTTACGCAGGGAATGTGGTAACCAGCGATATCGCGTATGCCTTTGGTACGCCGCCGAGCGATGCCGAAGCCATCAAAGTGCGCCATGGCTGCGCGCTGGGATCTATCGTCGGTAAAGATGAAAGCGTTGAGGTGCCAAGCGTGGGCGGTCGTCCGCCGCGCAGTCTGCAGCGTCAGACCCTGGCAGAGGTGATTGAGCCGCGTTATACCGAGCTGCTCAACCTGGTCAACGAAGAGATTTTGCAATTACAGGAACAGCTTCGCCAGCAGGGTGTGAAACATCATCTGGCGGCGGGGATTGTATTAACCGGTGGTGCGGCACAAATTGAAGGCCTTGCGGCCTGCGCTCAACGCGTGTTCCACACGCAGGTGCGAATTGGTGCACCGCTGAACATTACCGGTCTGACAGATTATGCCCAAGAGCCGTATTATTCAACGGCAGTGGGGTTGCTTCACTACGGGAAAGAATCCCATTTGAGTGGTGAGGCTGAAGTTGAAAAACGTGTAACAGCATCGGTTGGATCGTGGATCAAACGACTCAACAGTTGGCTGCGAAAAGAGTTTTAATTTTTATGAGACCGGCAACAATTACGGTCTCAGGCGACAGGCACATACACAACATCATTCAAGTTGCATCGCGGCGGCAACTGAGCGAATCACCTGGAGCATAGTTTACTATGTGACGGGAGTGAGTGAAGGCAGCCAACAAAGAGGCGGCTTGAAGGATGAAGTGTAAAACGGAGAGAGAAACTATGTTTGAACCTATGGAACTAACCAACGACGCGGTGATTAAAGTCATCGGCGTCGGTGGCGGCGGCGGTAATGCCGTTGAACACATGGTGCGCGAGCGCATCGAAGGTGTTGAATTCTTCGCGGTGAATACCGACGCTCAGGCGTTGCGTAAGACTGCGGTTGGACAGACCATTCAGATTGGTAGCGGTATTACCAAAGGTCTGGGCGCGGGTGCAAACCCGGAAGTCGGTCGCAATGCGGCTGATGAAGATCGTGAAGCTCTGCGTGCAGCGCTTGACGGCGCAGACATGGTGTTCATCGCAGCAGGCATGGGTGGCGGTACCGGTACCGGTGCAGCGCCAGTGGTTGCTGAAGTAGCAAAAGATTTAGGTATTCTGACCGTTGCTGTCGTGACTAAGCCTTTCAACTTTGAAGGCAAGAAGCGTATGGCATTCGCGGAGCAGGGTATCACCGAGCTGTCCAAACATGTGGACTCTCTGATCACTATCCCGAACGACAAACTGCTGAAAGTATTGGGTCGCGGTATTTCACTGCTGGACGCGTTTGGCGCAGCGAACGACGTGCTGAAAGGCGCGGTTCAGGGTATCGCTGAGCTGATCACCCGTCCGGGTCTGATGAACGTTGACTTTGCAGACGTACGCACCGTGATGTCCGAAATGGGCTACGCGATGATGGGATCTGGCGTGGCGAGCGGTGAAGACCGTGCAGAAGAAGCCGCTGAAATGGCGATCTCTTCTCCGCTGCTGGAAGACATCGATCTGTCTGGCGCACGCGGCGTGCTGGTCAACATCACTGCGGGCTTCGACCTGCGTCTGGATGAGTTCGAAACCGTCGGCAACACCATCCGTGCATTTGCTTCGGATAACGCGACCGTGGTTATCGGTACCTCTCTGGACCCGGATATGAACGACGAACTGCGCGTCACCGTGGTGGCCACTGGAATTGGTATGGACAAGCGTCCGGAAATCACTCTGGTGACCAACAAGCAGGTACAGCAGCCGGTAATGGATCGTTACCAGCAGCACGGTATGGCGCCGTTGACGCAAGAGCAGAAACCGGTAGCAAAAGTGGTCAACGACAATACGCCGCAGACCACCAAAGAGCCGGATTATCTGGATATCCCCGCATTCCTGCGTAAGCAAGCTGATTAAGAATTAGCTGGAATTTGGGAATTGTGCCTCTTTGTGCTAAACTGGCCCACCGAATGTATAGTACACTTCGGTTGGATAGGTAATTTGGCGAGATTATACGATGATCAAACAAAGGACTCTTAAACGTATCGTTCAGGCGACTGGCGTCGGTTTGCATACCGGCAAAAAAGTCACCCTGACATTACGCCCTGCGCCGGCCAACACCGGGGTCATCTATCGTCGCACCGACTTGAATCCTCCGGTAGATTTCCCGGCCGATGCCAAATCTGTGCGTGATACCATGCTCTGTACGTGTCTGGTCAATGAGCATGATGTACGGATTTCAACCGTTGAGCACCTCAACGCTGCTCTGGCGGGCTTAGGCATCGATAACATCGTTATTGAGGTTAATGCCCCGGAAATCCCGATCATGGATGGCAGTGCTGCTCCGTTCGTTTACCTGCTGCTTGACGCAGGTATTGAAGAACTGAACTGCGCCAAAAAATTTGTACGCATCAAAGAGACCGTTCGTGTCGAAGATGGCGACAAGTGGGCTGAATTCAAACCGTACAATGGTTTCTCGTTGGACTTTACCATCGACTTTAACCATCCGGCGATTGATTCCAGCACCCAGCGCTATGCGATGAACTTCTCTGCGGATGCGTTTATGCGCCAGATTAGCCGTGCGCGTACTTTCGGCTTCATGCGTGATATCGAATATCTGCAGTCCCGTGGCCTGTGCCTGGGCGGTAGCTTCGATTGTGCCATCGTTGTTGACGATTATCGCGTATTGAACGAAGACGGCCTGCGTTTTGAAGATGAATTCGTTCGTCACAAAATGCTCGACGCGATTGGTGACTTGTTCATGTGTGGTCACAACATTATTGGTGCATTCACCGCGTATAAATCCGGTCATGCATTGAATAATAAATTGTTGCAGGCTGTCCTGGCAAAACAGGAAGCTTGGGAATTTGTGACCTTCCAGGACGATGCAGAACTGCCGCTGGCGTTCAAAGCACCTTCGACCGTACTGGCGTAACGACACCCGTTGTCGCAAAATTCGACTGGTAAATCTGGTACTCTCTCCGGCCAGGTAAGCCAGTCGTTTTTTTTATATACTCACTAACGCAGCCTTTCTCAACGCAAACTTTTCCCTGCCGTAACGTTAAAATAGTGTGCGATCGCTGCTTTGTTGAGCATATTTTCCCATGGCGGGTTGTCATTACTGCTGTGGAGCGGTCGCTTTAATGATAAGATCCGTGCGCAAAAATCGTTTTGAATTTATAACCCCAAATGCAGGGTATATCAGGTGGCAAAAACGTGAGTGGAATACTGACGCGCTGGCGACAGTTAGGCAGACGGTACTTCTGGCCGCATCTCTTATTGGGGATGGTCGCGGCGAGTTTTGGCCTGCCCGCGATCGGTAATGCCGCTGAACCGAATACCCCCGCCAAGGCGACCACCCGTAATCACGATCAATCAGCTAAGGTCAACTTTAGCCAATTGGCGTTGCTGGAGGCGAGCAATCGTCGCCCGAATTTTACCGTCGATTACTGGCATCAGCATGCTATTCGTACGGTTATCCGCCACCTTTCTTTTGCCATGGCTCCTCAGGCGTTACCCGTTGCCGAAGATCCATTGCCGAATCAGGCACATCATCTTGCTTTACTGAATACGCTCAGCGCGATGCTGACGCAGGAAGGCAACCCGCCGGCGACCGTAAGTCGCGTGACGTATGCCCATTTTACTTCTCAAGCCGCGTTTAGCGTTCCTGTCTGGATAAGCCAGCTGCAGGGGATCCGTGCCGGTCCTCAACGCCTCAGCTAAAAAAAGAACCTTCCAACTATAATTTTTGACTCCGCGCTGCGGGGCGTTTGAGATTTTATTATGCTAATCAAATTATTAACGAAAGTATTCGGTAGTCGTAACGAACGTACACTGCGTCGTATGCGCAAAGTGGTCAACGTCATCAATGCCATGGAACCGGAGATGGAAAAACTCTCCGATGATGAACTGAAAGCGAAGACCGCTGAGTTCCGCGCGCGTCTGGAAAAAGGCGCGACCGTTGAGAGCCTGATCCCTGAAGCATTCGCGGTGGTACGTGAAGCGAGTAAACGCGTATTTGGTATGCGCCACTTCGACGTGCAGCTGCTGGGCGGCATGGTACTCAACGAGCGCTGCATCGCTGAGATGCGTACCGGTGAAGGTAAAACGCTGACCGCGACGCTGCCGGCATACCTGAACGCGTTAAGCGGTAAAGGCGTACACGTGGTGACCGTCAACGACTATCTGGCACAGCGTGATGCCGAGAATAACCGCCCACTGTTCGAATTCCTCGGTATGACCGTAGGGATCAACATGTCTGGCCTGCCCGCGCCTGCTAAGCGTGAAGCCTATGCCGCCGATATCACCTACGGTACCAACAACGAATACGGTTTTGACTACCTGCGCGACAACATGGCGTTTAGCCCGGAAGAGCGCGTTCAACGTAAACTGCACTATGCGCTGGTGGATGAAGTTGACTCCATCCTGATCGATGAAGCGCGTACGCCGCTGATCATTTCCGGCCCGGCTGAAGACAGCTCGGAAATGTATAAAAAAGTGAACAAAATCATCCCGCATCTGGTGCGTCAGGAGAAAGACGATTCTGACACCTTCCAGGGCGAAGGCCACTTCTCTGTCGATGAGAAGGCGCGTCAGGTGAACCTGACCGAACGAGGTCTGGTACTGATCGAAGAACTGCTGGTGAATGAAGGCATCATGGATGAAGGCGAGTCACTGTACTCTCCGGGCAACATTATGCTGATGCATCACGTAACCGCTGCGCTGCGCGCGCACGTCCTGTTTACTCGCGATGTTGATTACATTGTGAAAGACGGCGAAGTTATCATTGTCGACGAACACACCGGACGTACCATGCAGGGCCGTCGCTGGTCCGATGGTCTGCACCAGGCCGTTGAAGCGAAAGAAGGCGTGGATATCCAGAATGAAAACCAGACGCTGGCATCCATCACCTTCCAGAACTACTTCCGTTTGTACGAAAAACTGGCCGGTATGACCGGTACAGCGGATACCGAAGCGTTTGAGTTCAGCTCTATCTACAAACTGGATACCGTTGTCGTGCCGACCAACCGTCCGATGATCCGTAAGGATTTACCGGATCTGGTGTACATGACTGAAGCGGAAAAAATTCAGGCTATTATTGAAGATATTAAAGAGCGTACCGCTAACGGTCAGCCGGTGCTGGTGGGGACTATCTCCATCGAAAAATCTGAAGTGGTTTCTAACGAGCTAACCAAAGCCGGTATTAAGCACAACGTGCTGAATGCCAAGTTCCACGCCAACGAAGCGGCGATCGTTGCACAGGCGGGTTATCCGTCAGCCGTGACCATCGCCACCAACATGGCGGGTCGTGGTACGGATATCGTGCTGGGCGGGAGCTGGCAGGCAGAAGTTGCCGAGCTGGAGAACCCGACCGAAGAGCAAATCGCGCAGATTAAAGCCGACTGGCAGGTGCGTCACGACGCGGTATTAGCCTCCGGTGGTTTACACATCATTGGTACCGAACGTCACGAATCTCGTCGTATCGATAACCAGCTGCGTGGTCGTTCTGGCCGTCAGGGGGATGCGGGTTCTTCTCGTTTCTACCTGTCGATGGAAGATGCGTTGATGCGTATTTTTGCCTCTGACCGTGTGTCAGGAATGATGCGTAAACTGGGTATGAAACCGGGCGAAGCGATCGAGCACCCGTGGGTAACCAAAGCCATCGCCAACGCGCAGCGTAAAGTAGAAAGCCGCAACTTCGATATTCGTAAACAGCTGCTGGAATACGATGATGTTGCCAACGATCAGCGTCGCGCCATCTACACCCAGCGTAACGAACTGCTGGATGTGACTGACGTTAGCGAAACTATCAACAGCATCCGTGAAGACGTCTTCAAAGCTACTATTGATGCTTATATTCCGCCTCAGTCGCTGGAAGAAATGTGGGATATTCCGGGCCTGCAGGAACGTTTGAAAAACGATTTCGACCTCGAGATGCCGATTTCAGAGTGGCTGGATAAAGAACCTGAGCTGCATGAAGAGACGCTGCGTGAACGTATTCTGGCTAACGCCATTGAAGTGTATCAGCGTAAAGAAGAGGTTGTGGGCGCAGAAATGATGCGCCACTTCGAAAAAGGCGTGATGCTGCAAACCCTCGATTCCCTGTGGAAAGAGCACCTGGCAGCAATGGACTACCTGCGTCAGGGTATTCACCTGCGTGGTTATGCGCAGAAAGATCCGAAGCAGGAATACAAGCGTGAATCCTTCTCTATGTTTGCATCGATGCTGGAGTCGCTGAAATATGAAGTGATCAGTACTCTGAGCAAAGTTCAGGTGCGTATGCCTGAAGAAGTCGAAGCAATGGAGCAGCAGCGTCGCGAAGATGCTGAGCGTTTAGCGCAGATGCAGCAACTGAGCCACAAAGATGATGAATCTGCTGTAGCAGAAGAACTTGCTGCGCAGACCGGCGATCGTAAAGTCGGTCGTAACGATCCGTGCCCTTGCGGTTCCGGTAAAAAATTCAAGCAGTGCCATGGTCGATTGAGCTAAGCAAATAACTCACTGAAAAGGCGCAGAATTCTGCGCCTTTTTTATGGATAAACAAAATGAAAATACTGCAAATTGCCGTTGGGATTATTCGTAATCAGCAAAAAGAGATTTTTATTACTCAGCGTGCTGCGGATGCCCACATGGCGAATAAGCTGGAATTCCCCGGTGGCAAAATTGAAGCAGGCGAAACCCCTGAGCAGGCGCTGATTCGAGAGCTACAGGAAGAAGTCGGGATTACACCCGTTCATAGTACGCTGTTCGAAAAGCTGGAGTACGCGTTCCCGGACCGACACATCACGCTGTGGTTCTGGCTGGTCGACAGCTGGGAAGGTGAGCCATGGGGTAAAGAGGGGCAACCGGCGCAGTGGGTTGCGCAGTCTGCACTGAATGCAGAGGATTTTCCGCCGGCCAATGAACCGGTGATTACCAAGCTGATTGCGGGATAATGAACGGTATTCGTAGGCCTGATAAGCGCAGCGTCATCCGGCAGAATGGCATAAAAATGCCGGATGCGGCGTTGCCTTATCCGGCCTACGCTTTAGCAGAATTAGTTCTGCTCTTCACTCCAGTCATCGCTTTCTGATAAGTCGCCGGAGCTGGGAATACGCTTCTCTTCTGCGGCCCATTCGCCCAAATCGATTAACTGACAGCGTTTACAGCAAAATGGGCGAAACGGACTCACGTCCCCCCAGACGACGGGTTTACCACAGGTTGGGCAGTTGACGATGGTTTGTTCAGACATGTTTACTCCTTAACAGCACGCCAGGTCAAAATCGAGGCGTTCTGGTACCTGGCCATTTTCGCTATCCAGCGGCATAAAACGAATGGCAAAACGGCTCTTATGACCGGATATCTGCGGGTAGAGCTGTGAATCAAGCGGCAGATGCAAACGTAGCAAATCCGCATCGTCACCGTTATCCTGGTAAAAACCGTTCAGGCTAGTTTGCTTACGGAACGGTGCCGAATTACGGATTAGATCCAGAACCAGCGTCAGCGCCTGAGTCAGTGGATTCAGGCTGGCAAGCCAGTTTTCAACCTGCGCATCTCGCTGTGACTGAGGCAGATGCAGCCAGATATGCAGAGTTGGCAAATCAAAACTGCAGCATCCACCAGGAATACTTAAACGCTGGCGTACAAGACCAATCAGGCGATCTTCACGTAGCGTTTGTCCAATACGCGGTGCTGAAATCAAAACGCTGCCTGCGCTTTTTAACTGCTGGCGCAGGGCATCTATTCTGCTTTGATCGACGCCGGGAACTTCAACCCAGGCCTGAAGTTTACGCTGTTGTCGTTCCAGTTCCTTGAGGAGTTCGGTACGGACTTCGCCGCGTTCAAATACATCCAGTAAATCCCCAATATTTCTAAAAAAATGCAGTGCGCCTGCATAATCGGCAATGGGTAAGTTAACGGAGAGTTGCTGGGTCAGAAACTCAATGCGCAGCCATGTACGCATCTTCTCATTGAGAGGGTGTTCAAAAAGGACCTGGGTGTGCATTACGGTTTTTCCTGTGAGACAAACTGCGACGCGCAGTGCAAATAGCGCGCGTGCAGGCGGGCGACATCCGAGGTGATGGCATCCGGTGCGCCATTATTATCAATAACATCGTCAGCCACGGCAAGACGAGCTTCACGTGTTGCCTGGGCTGCCAAAATTTGTTCAACATGTTCGCGTGTCACATCATCACGCTGCATGGTTCGTCTGAGCTGGGTCTCGGGAGTAACATCCACCACGAGTACGCGATTGGCCTTTTTGTACAGTGAGTTTTCAACCAGCAGGGGGACAACCCATAACAGATAAGGAGATGTCGCTTGCTGAAACTGGCGCAGAGTTTCCTGTTGAATCAGTGGATGGAGCAGGGTGTTCAGCCAGGATTTTTCATCAGGATCGGAAAAAATACGTTCGCGTAAAATTCGCCGTTGCAACGTGCCATCTGCGGCGATGAGTTCACTGCCAAAATGTTCAGCAATCGCGTTAAGGGCAGGCGTACCAGGCTCAACAACTTGACGCGCAATAATATCGGCGTCAATCACGTTTATTCCGAGGTCAGCGAACGCATTGGCAACGGTACTTTTACCACTGCCAATACCGCCAGTTAAGGCTACCGTATACCTCATAGATCCGGATCCTGGAGTTTAAGTTTGATTATCAAACAGTTAAAAGTTAAGCATGCGAAGGCGAGGCTGCTGCAGGATTGACCTACTCTGCGCCAGGTAAATTTATGGGATTGTAGCGTAAAAAAAGAGAATTTCGCAGTCTTGCGCGGTATTGATTAGTGCGTATGATAGCGTCACTGGAGTTGTGAGTTTCGATTTTTCGCCATTAACCCCAGGAATCCGCACATGCGTATCGAAGAAGATCTGAAGTTAGGTTTCAAAGACGTTCTTATCCGCCCTAAGCGTTCTACTCTCAAAAGCCGTTCCGATGTTGAGCTGGAACGTCAATTTACCTTTAAACATTCAGGTCAGAAATGGTCCGGCGTGCCAATCATCGCCGCAAATATGGACACTGTCGGAACGTTTGCCATGGCAACCGCGCTTGCCTCTTTCGACATTCTGACTGCTGTACATAAACACTATTCCGTAGAAGACTGGTCTGCTTTCGTTGCGAATGCATCTGCTGATGTCATCAAACACGTGATGGTTTCGACCGGGACATCTGACACCGATTTCGAAAAAACCAAACAAATTCTGGCGCAGAATCCTGCGCTGAACTTCATTTGCATTGATGTGGCAAATGGCTACTCAGAGCATTTCGTTCAGTTTGTGTCGAAAGCACGCGAAGCATGGCCGACGAAAACAATCTGTGCCGGTAATGTGGTGACCGGTGAAATGTGTGAAGAGCTGGTGCTTTCTGGCGCGGATATCGTCAAAGTCGGCATTGGTCCAGGTTCTGTTTGTACCACACGAGTAAAAACCGGCGTGGGCTATCCTCAGCTGTCAGCGGTTATCGAATGTGCGGATGCTGCACACGGTCTGGGCGGTATGATTGTCAGCGATGGCGGTTGCACGATGCCGGGTGACGTGGCAAAAGCGTTTGGCGGCGGTGCAGACTTCGTCATGCTGGGCGGTATGCTGGCCGGTCACGAAGAAAGTGGCGGTAAAGTGGTGGAAGAGAACGGTGAGAAATTTATGCTGTTCTACGGTATGAGCTCTGAGTCCGCCATGACGCGTCACGTGGGTGGTGTTGCCCAGTACCGTGCAGCAGAAGGTAAAACCGTTAAGCTGCCACTGCGCGGTCCGGTTGAGAATACCGCCCGTGATATCCTCGGCGGTCTGCGTTCTGCCTGCACTTACGTCGGTGCGTCTCGTCTGAAAGAGTTGACCAAACGTACAACCTTTATTCGTGTGCAGGAACAAGAAAACCGTATTTTCAATAGCCTGTAAGAACAAATAGCACGCTGTAAAATGCCTGATGGCGCTCAGCTTATCAGGCCTACGTTCATGATTTTCGTAGGCCGGATAAGGCGTTTACGCCGCCATCCGGCATCTGAATTTACCCCATTCCGCTCATCGCATCTCCCAGATGAAAAATCGGTAAATACATCGCCACCACCAGCGTGCCGATAATTAATCCTGTAATCACAAGCAATGCAGGCTCAAGCAGCGCAGCCAGATTCTCGGCCTGAGACATTGTGTTTTCGCTATGATGCCGGGCCAAATTATGCAGCATCGCATCCAGCGAGCCGGAAGCTTCACCGGTTCTCACCAGCTGTAAACACAGTGGACTAAATTCTCCTGCATTTTTCAGCCCTTGCCAGACCGGTTTTCCGGCACTGATGTCTCGGTGTACCTGCGCTAATCGTTGTGACCAGAAAGGGCAGGCGAGGGTTTCCACTACGCTCTCCAGACCTTGTAGAAAGGGAATTCCCGCGTTTTGCGTCAATGCCAGAACGGTGAAGATCTGCGTGAGTTTTTGGCCCCTGACCAGCGGTCCCATAACCGGACAGCGCAGCAAAAAACGCTGACGCAGAATAAGCCAGGACGGTTTTTGCTGTATCAGGCTATATGTCACCCCCAGCACCAGACCGAGTAATCCGATCATCCATCCCCATCGACTGCTGTAATGGGCAAGGGTCATAATCCCCTGCGTTAACGCCGGTAGCGGGGTGTTGAACGTACGATAGATGGCGGCAAATTCAGGTAGTACAAAGTGCAGCATCGCGATGACGACCATTACCGCCATGGTGAGAATGATGACTGGGTAACGCAGTGCTTTTTTAACTTTATCGGTCAGTTGCTGCTGTTGTGTCTGCTGGCGGGCCAGTTCAAAACAGCAGACGTCCAGTTTGCCGGTAAGCTCTCCGGTGCGAATCATCGCCTGGTAAAGTGGCGGAAAAACGTGTTGCCAACGCGACAGCGAGGCGGACAGTGACATACCTTGTTCCATGTCGTAAGCCAGCGAGCGCAGTAGTGCCTGCCACTGATTGCTGGGATGCTGGTCGGCAAGCAGTGTTAATCCGTCGCAAAGCGTCAACCCTGCTTTCAGCAATGTAGCCAGTTGGTGTATGACTTCCGTGCTTTGTTCTCTACGCCAGTGCGAGGTTTTAACATGCATACTCTTAATACGAATTGGCGTAATGTGCAGTTGTTGCAGCGCATAGACCAGCGAGGGGCGATCGTCCGCCCATAGCGCACCTTCTGCTGGCTGACCCTGAGCGTTTATGCCTTGCCATCGCCAGAGTTGCTTAACGGGCATGGGGCATGCCCAGTACACGGATGAGCTCTTCAAACGTCGTTAACCCTCTTTCAACCGCCTGACATCCGTTCTCGAAAAGTGAGTTCATTCCCGCCTGATGGGCGCCGGATTCCACTATGTCAGCAGTGGTACCGTTAGCGATGAGCTGGCGTACTGTGGGTGTGATGGGCAGAACTTCAAACAGCGCCGTGCGGCCATAAAATCCCTGATAGCAGTGTTCGCAGCCTGGAGCCTGCCAGCGCGGAAGCGGCGTGGGCCAGAGCGATGCTGGCAGCGTGACCGGGACATCAAGGCGCTGCCGACAATGGGGGCACAGCTTTCTGACTAATCGCTGGGCGATAACCAGCGTCAGCGCGGAGGCGATCATCCATCGGGCGACGCCCATTTGCTGCAGGCGTACCAGTGTTTCACTGGTGGAGTTAGTATGCAGCGTTGAAAGAACCAGATGACCGGTTTGCGCGGCTTTAAGGGCGATCTCTGCTGTTTCACCGTCGCGGATTTCACCCACCATAATAATGTCGGGATCCTGGCGCAGCAGTGCACGTAATACACCCTGAAACGTCAGGCCTGCGCGCGGGTGAATTTGCGTCTGAGTTACCCCGTCAATCGGGATCTCTACCGGATCTTCTACACTACACAGATTCACCTCCGGGGTATTTCGGGTTTGTAGCGCGCTGTAAAGCGTGACCGTTTTGCCACTTCCGGTCGGACCGGTGACCAGAATCAACCCTTGAGGCTGCTGTAAGGCTTGCGCAAAGGCGACCATCTGCGCGTCCTGCATACCCAGCGCGTTAATTTCCAACGCCTGCTCAACCTGATGCAGCAGGCGTAACACCACTTTTTCTCCGTAGCGACAGGGGAGTGTCGCAATGCGAAATGAGATGGGGGCACCTGAAATCTCAACGGTAAATTGCCCATCCTGCGGTAGTCGGTGCTCGGCAATGTCCAGACTGGCCAGCACTTTTAACCTTGCGGTAAGCGCAATACCCCTCTCCGTCAACACCTCCGGTAACGTGTGCAGCACGCCATCTACGCGTAGCCGTATCCGATAGTGATGTTGTGCGGGCTCAATGTGAATATCAGATGCCCGTTTTACCAGCGCGGATTGTAGCGTCTGTGTGAGTAATTCTGCTGCTGTCGCGCTGCTTTCAGGGATGACCGCTGGCAGCATTTGCCGCGGTTTGTGCGCATGACCTTCCATTTGCTGGCGCGTCCAGCACACGATGTCGATGCGTCTGGTCGTGGCAAAATGCAGTGCATCCAGCAGTTCGTGGGAAGGCGCATCCACGACGGCGATGTGAACCACGTCATTGTCTGCATCCAGTAATATTCCTTGATAGCGTTGGCATAGTGCCGTCAGTTGCGTGGTATTCATCGTTGTTCCTTAGTTGGCATCAAAACGGAAAACGTCTTCACAGGCCTGCTGCAAAGCACCGTCATTTTGGATGTTGCAATTACGGCTCCAGCCGGTAATACCGTTGGCATTGTCCCAGTTGGGCGTCAGGGTGACGCTCAGACCGTTGAGGCTTTCCTGCCCGGTGAGGCTGACGACGCCTTTTTCGACGCTCATGCCGGAGACATAGCGCGTGGTGGCAGGAGAGGGAATACCATTGGCCCCGGCATCACAGGTATCCGTACCACCATGCTCCAGCGCGCAGAGCTCGACAGCAGTGCGATAGGGGACAAAGGTTTGCAGCATGTCGGTCAGTGCCGCCTTGCGTAGATAGTTCTGATAAGCCGGAATACCGATGGCGCTGAGAATGGCAATGATGCCAATGACCACCATCAGTTCGATAAGCGTGAAGCCTCGTTGCTTGTCCATAGTTCACTCCTTGAGTTAGCTGACGCTACTGTGGCAAACCGGAAGGTACTTAGGCGAGGGGCAAAAAATAGAATGGGAAGGCAGGTTCAGAGGGTTTTTACGAAATTACACAAGCAGACAACGTATTTGCGAGGGAATGCGAAGAAACTGCCGGATGGCAGCGTAAATGCTTTATCCGGCTGGGGTTGTAGGCCCGATAAGCGAAGCGCCATCGGGCATTACCATGAGCAATTAACGAAAACGCATGGAGAGATCGAGCGCGCGCACATGCTTGGTCAGAGCACCGACGGAGATGAAATCCACGCCGGTTTCGGCAAATTCACGCAGCGTTTCATAGGTGACGTTTCCTGAAACCTCCAGACGCGCCTGGCCGTTGGTCCGTTTTACCGCTTCGCGCATTTGGTCGGTCTCGAAATTGTCGAGCATGATGATGTCCGCCCCGGCTTTCAGCGCGTCGTCCAGTTCATCCAGACTTTCCACTTCCACTTCAACAGGAACGTCCGGATGCAGCCAGAAGGCTTTCTCTACGGCCTGACGCACCGAGCCAGAGGCAATAATGTGATTTTCTTTAATCAGGAAAGCGTCAGAAAGTCCCAGACGGTGATTCGCGCCACCGCCGCACAGCACGGCATATTTTAGCGCGGTACGTAGCCCCGGCAGAGTTTTACGCGTATCCAGCAGCTGCGTCTTTGTCCCTGTCAGCAGGTCGACGTAGCGGCGTACTTCACTGGCGACGCCGGACAACGTCTGCACAAAGTTAAGGGCGGTGCGTTCGCCGGTCAGCAATACGCGGGAGGGACCGTCCAGTTCAAACAATGGCTGATTCGCTTTAATGCTGTCGCCATCTTCAACGTGCCAGCTGATTTTTACATCATCGCCAGCAAGTTGAATAAAGACCTCTTCCACCCAACGTTTTCCACAAAAAACGCCCTCTTCGCGGGTAATCACGGTGGCGTGGGAGCGCATATCCTCTGGCAAAAGTTGTGCAGTGATATCGTTCCTGGCATCAACGTCGCCGCCTAAATCTTCACGCAGCGCCTGAGCGACAGCGGCAGGGATATCCAGGTTGATGCGTTCCAACAGCGCGTCACGTCGGGAGTCAGGGTTATAGCGGCGAGGCGGCATGATAAAACTCCAAATAGCTAACGAATCATAAGAGAGAAACATGCTACCCTGAACCCGATATGAGCACCACCAATAAGGAGATTCTGCATGTTGTTAGATAAGGGTTGGCTGGCGGAGGCGCGACGCGTTCCTTCTCCTCATTATGATTGCCGCCCGGATGACGAAAACCCTTCTTTGCTGGTAGTGCATAATATCAGCCTGCCGCCGGGTGAATTTGGTGGTCCGTGGATCGACGCGTTATTCACGGGAACAATTGATCCTAACGCCCATCCTTTTTTTGCTGAAATCGCCCATTTGCGCGTTTCGGCCCATTGTCTGATTCGCCGCGATGGTGAAATCGTCCAGTATGTCCCTTTTGATAAACGTGCCTGGCATGCGGGCGTGTCGAACTATCAGGGACGTGAGCGTTGTAATGATTTTTCGATCGGTATTGAGCTGGAAGGGACGGATACGCTGGCCTATACCGATGCGCAGTACCAGCAGTTGGCGGCTGTAACGCATGTCCTGATTCAGCGTTATCCGGCGATTGCCAATAACATAACCGGGCATTGCAATATTGCGCCCGAGCGTAAGACCGATCCTGGCGCGTCTTTTGACTGGGAAAGGTTTCGCGCTCTGGTCACCCCCTCGTCACACAAGGAGATGACATGACGCTGTTTACAACATTACTGGTGCTGATCGTTGAGCGCTTGTTTAAGCTGGGTGAACACTGGCAGCTCGATCACCGAACGGAAGCCTTTTTTCGCCGGATTAAGCATTTTTCTATGGCCCGAACCCTTGGCATGACAATGATAGCGATGGGGGTGACATTCCTGCTGCTGCGTGCGCTGTACGGGCTGCTGTTTAACGTTCCGCTGCTGGTGGTGTGGATCTTAATTGGCGTGCTGTGCATCGGCGCGGGTAAGGTGCGTCTGCATTATCATGCGTACCTGAATGCGGCGTTGCGCAATGATGCCCACGCTCGTGAGGCGATGGCCAGTGAGTTAACGCTGATCCATGGCGTCCCGCCGGAGTGCAATGAGCGTGAGTATTTACGCGAGCTGCAAAATGCACTGTTGTGGAATAACTTTCGCTTTTATCTGGCACCGCTATTCTGGCTGATTGTCGGCGGTGCGTGGGGACCGGTGACGCTGGTCGGTTATGCCTTTTTACGTGCATGGCAGTCCTGGCTGGCACGCTATCAGACCCCGCATCAGCGTTTGCAGTCGGGAATTGATGCGATCCTGCATGTGCTGGACTGGATCCCCGTGCGGTTGGCGGGTGTGGTTTATGCGCTGTTGGGGCATGGTGAGAAGGCGCTGCCTGCGTGGTTTGCTTCTCTGGCGGATTTGCATACTTCGCAGTATCAGGTGTTAACACGTCTGGCGCAGTTCTCGTTGGCGCGCGAACCGCACACCGATAAAGTCGAAACGCCAAAAGCCGCCGTGGCGCTGGCGAAAAAGACATCGTTTGTGGTGGTGGTGATTATTGCGTTACTGACCATTTATGGGACATTAGTATAGCGTTATGCCGGATGGCGCTAACGCTTATCCGGCCTACACCATATGTAGGCCCGGTAAGCGCAGCGCCACCGGGCAATGGTTTTAGAATGTATCAGCAGGCGGGATGCCAAAATCCGGCATGCCGTTTTCGTCCCAGCGTACGAGTTTCAAACGTGTATGGCGGTTGGGATCGTATAGCGGGTCGCCCTCAATCTCGGTGTAGTTCCTCGCATGGTACACCAGCACATCTTCCCCTTCCGGCGTTTGCGTAAAGCTATTATGTCCCGGTCCGAACTGACGATTCTCGTAGCTGGTGGTAAAGACAGGACGCGGAGATTTGTGCCAGTTATCCGGGTTCAGTGGATCGGCACTGAGATCAATCCACAGTAACCCCATGCAGTAGTTTTCGTCGGTGGCGCTGGCGGAATAGCTGATGAACAGTTTGTCGCCGTGCACCATCACGGCAGGGCCTTCGTTGACCCAAAAGCCACGGCACTCCCAGTCGTACTCTGGATGACTGAGCATTACCGGCTCGCCTTTAATCGTCCACGGATTTTCCAGCTCTGCGAGATAAATATTGGAATTCCCGGCAATATCGGGGGATTTTTGCGCCCACAGATACCACTGCTTTCCCTGGTGGTTAAAAGTGGTGGCGTCCAGGGCGAAGGTATCAAACTGCGTTTTAATCTGGCCTTTCTCTGTCCAGGTGCCGGTTAGCGGGTCGGCATCAGCACACTCGAGGGCGAACATGCGGTGCTGGAACATTCCCAGCTTGTCGAGTGCCTGAGTGTGCGTAGCGGCAAAATAGATGTACCACTTGCCAGCAATATGATGGATCTCCGGTGCCCAGATCAGTTCGCTCATCGGGCCGCTGTCTGGTTTGCGCCAGACAACCACCGCAGCGGCGGTGCGTAGCCCTTCCAGGGAGTCAGCCCGCCGGATCTCCAGACGATCGTATTCCGGTACCGAAGCAATGAAATAATAGTGGCTGCCGTCACGGAGAATAAACGGATCGGCACGCTGTTCGATAAAGGGGTTAGGCCACTGATTCATCAGGCTTTCCTTGCATTTTCAGGAGATTTAATGTCGTAATACTCATTCAATTCACGGTAGTTGGTGCGACGCTTTTCCAGATCTGACTGGATTTGCTGCATAAACTCGCGGTCAACTTTCAGCAGACGAACTACGCCAGCAGTAATCAGATAGCCCACGCCCGGAATAAGGGTGAACAGCAGCATGATACCGTTAATGGCGGACTCGCTTTGTGCTTTAGCACCTGCGTCGTAACCGTACCAGGAGAGCAGGAATCCGACCATCGCCCCGGCAATCGCCAGACCCAGTTTCAGGAAGAACAGGTTGCCGGAGAAGCTGATACCGGTGATGCGTTTTCCGGTCTTCCACTCGCCGTAGTCATCGACATCGGCCATCAACGACCAGTGCAGCGGAGAAGGGATCTGATGAAGGATGTTGAGCAGGAAGTAGAGCACCATAATCATCACGGTAGCTTTTGGATCGAAGAAGTAAAACGCGCCAGAGAAAATCGCCAGTACGATATTGGTCCAGAAGAACACTTTCAGTTTGCACCAGCGGTCGGTTAACACCTTCGCCAGGATACTGCCGATCATCATGCCGACAACGCCGAGGCTAATAAACAAGGTGGCAAAGTGCGTGCTTTGTTGCATAACCCAGGTGACGTAGTACATGGTGGCAGCCATGCGAATAAAGCCCGGGCAGACGTTGCACAGGGTTAACAACAGGATTTTTACCCACTGATCGTTCTTCCAGACATCTTTCAGATCGGCTTTTAAATCGTCGTTGGTCTGGACGGCAGGACGCACGCGCTCGCGTACTGTCGCAAAGCAAAACAGGAACATGCACATGCCAATAAAGGCCAGCACGGCCATCGCCATCTGATAGCCCTTCGCTTTGTCTTCTCCACCGAACCAGTCAGCCATCGGCAGCAAAGTGAGAGAAAGTAGCAGAGTGGCAATGCCCACCAGCACAAAGCGATAAGATTGGCAGGCGACACGCTCTTTCGGGTCGTTGGTGATGACGCTGCCGAGTGAGCAGTAGGGAATATTGATCGCCGTGTAGGTGATAGACAGCAGGAAGTAAGTGACAAACGCATAGATAACTTTGCTGTTGTACGTCCACTCTGGGGTGGTAAACATCAGTACGCTGAATAATGCGTAGGGGAAAGCCATCCATAAAAGCCATGGACGAAACCGACCATATTTACTGCGTGTGCGATCGGCCATTGCGCCCATTATAGGGTCAGTTACGGCATCAATAACGCGAACTGAGAGTAATAAAACGCCGACCAATGCAGGGGCGAGGCCAAATATGTCAGTGTAAAAATAGTTAACAAACAGCATGATAGCGCCAAATATGATGTTGCATCCGGCATCGCCCATACCATAGCCGATTTTTTCTTTCACCGACAGTTTACTGGTTTCCATCAACTGCGCTCCATAAATAAGATATGGAGAGAATTATTGTCTGGTGAACGTGTTTTTGCGTTGCAGGATAGCGCCGCTGATATGGATGAAATAGTCGTCTGTGGGAAAGTGTGAGGCAGGTAACACCCCCTGCCTTTGCAGGCAGGGGGTGAAAATTAATGTGCTTTAACCGCTCTGGCTGTTTTCTGCTTACACAGATAACCGACGCCAAGAATAGCAATCCACACCGGGATCAGGTAAACGGAGATTGCCATGCCCGGCGTCATCAGCATAATCACCAGCACTGCCGCCATGAAAATCAGGCAAACCCAGTTACCCAGCGGATAGAATAGCGCCGGAAAACGACTGGCGACGCCCTGCTGTTGTTTCGCTTTGCGGAACTTGATGTGTGCAAGGCTGATCATCGCCCAGTTGATCACCAGCGCAGAGACCACCAGTGCCATCAGTAAGCCAAAGGCAGATTCCGGTGCCAGGTAGTTGATCAGGACGCACAGGGCGGTGACCAGCGCGGAGACGAGGATGGTATTCACCGGAACGCCACGTTTATCCACGTTCATCAGCGCTTTTGGCGCGTTGCCCTGTTGAGCCAGACCGAACAGCATACGACTGTTGCAATACACACAGCTGTTATAGACAGACAGGGCGGCGGTCAGCACCACGACGTTCAGTGCGTTAGCCACAAACGTGTCGCCCAGTTCGTGGAAGATAAGGACAAATGGGCTGGTATCTGCCGTTACGCGCGTCCACGGCATCAGGGAGAGCAGGACGGCCAGTGAACCTACATAGAAAATCAGGATACGGTAAATAACCTGGTTGGTCGCTTTCGGAATGCTTTGCTCCGGGTTATCCGCTTCTGCCGCAGTGATTCCGACCAGCTCCAGCCCGCCGAAGGAGAACATGATAATGGCCATCATCATCACCAGACCGGTGAAGCCATGTGGCAGGAAGCCACCTTGATCCCACAGGTTGCTGACGCTGGCCTGTGGGCCACCGTTGCCGCTAAATAGCAGCCAGCCACCGAACAGGATCATCGCCACGACCGCAATAACCTTAATAATGGCAAACCAGAACTCCATCTCACCGAATACTTTTACGTTGGTCAGGTTGATAGCGTTGATGGCCACGAAAAAGACGGCGGCAGAGGCCCAGGTAGGGATCTCCGGGTACCAGAACTGGATGTATTTTCCGACGGCAGTCAGCTCAGCCATGGCAACCAGAACGTACAGCACCCAGTAGTTCCAGCCGGAGGAGAATCCAGCGAAACCGCCCCAGTACTTATAGGCAAAGTGGCTGAAGGAACCGGCTACCGGCTCTTCAACCACCATTTCACCTAGCTGGCGCATAATTAAAAAGGCGATAAAACCGGCGATAGCGTAACCCAGGATAATCCCTGGCCCTGCAGACTGGATAACGGACGCGCTACCGAGGAATAACCCGGTGCCTATCGCGCCACCCAGCGCGATAAGCTGTATATGGCGGTTTTTAAGACCGCGCTTTAGCTGATCGCCATGCTGTTGACTTTCCATCATGAAACCTCGTGTGTGGTTTTACTCTTCATCTTTTGAGTACTTATATTTTGAACCACGCAGTGACGCGTGTGTAAGTTTGCAATTCCGTTTGTTGTATTAATTTGTTTACGGTGATGCTTAGTAAAATGTTGCCTAAATACTTTTGTCTTGATCAGAATAATGTTATGCGAGCGCGAATGCACCTGCTTTATGAAGGGAGGATGACGAGTTGAATAAAAAGAAACCATTTGTAAGCGCGAGTTTATCTACCACAAAATTTCCATTTTGAATTTTTATTCGTTAATTTTGCTTTTTAAATCGATATTTAAGCAGGTGAATCGGTTCAGATGGGATAATTTTTCGTTTCAATTACGTTAAAACTACCTCGTGGTGGGTAAATTTAACATTTGTGCATAGTTACATGTTTGAAACGTTATTTCTGTAATGTTGTTAAAATATGCCTCCTTTACTGATTTCAATCAAAACCTGTATGGACAGAAGGTGAATACTTTGTTACTTTAGCGTCAAGAACATGAAATTGGTAAGACCAATTGACTCCGGGCAAATGGCTTAAGACAGGAAATCATGGCCTACAGCAAAATCCGCCAACCAAAACTCTCCGATGTGATTGAGCAGCAGCTGGAGTTTTTAATTCTTGAGGGGACACTACGCCCCGGAGAAAAACTCCCACCGGAACGTGAACTGGCAAAACAGTTCGACGTCTCCCGTCCCTCCTTGCGCGAGGCGATCCAACGTCTCGAAGCGAAGGGTTTGCTGCTTCGTCGTCAGGGCGGTGGCACTTTTGTTCAGAGCAGCCTGTGGCAGAGCTTTAGCGACCCACTGGTAGAGTTGCTCTCCGACCATCCTGAATCCCAGTTTGACCTGCTTGAGACGCGCCATGCGCTGGAAGGTATTGCTGCTTATTACGCCGCACTACGCAGCACGGATGAAGATAAAACGCGTATCCGTGAACTCCACCATGCGATCGAGCTTGCTCAACAGTCCGGCGATCTTGACGGCGAATCTGATGCCGTTCTCCAGTATCAAATTGCTGTCACCGAAGCGGCGCACAATGTGGTACTGCTCCATTTGCTCCGTTGTATGGAGCCGATGCTGGCCCAGAACGTTCGTCAAAACTTTGAATTGCTGTATTCGCGTCGGGATATGCTGCCGTTAGTAAGCAGTCACCGTACGCGTATTTTTGAAGCGATTATCGCCGGGAAGCCGGAAGAGGCGCGTGAAGCGTCCCACCGTCACCTGGCGTTTATCGAAGAAATTCTCCTGGACAGAAGCCGTGAGGAAAGCCGTCGTGAACGCGCCTTACGCCGCCTGGAGCAACGAAAGAATTAGTGATTTTTCTGGCAGCAAGTTAACCAGAAGATGTTGTAAATCAAGCGCCATTTAAAGTGCGCGGCAACTAAACGCAGAACCTGTCTTATTACGCTCTCTGGCGAGAACGTAATGGGACAGGTTCCAGATAACTCAACGTATTAGATAGATAAGGAATACCCCCATGTCAGAACGTTTCCCAAATGACGTGGATCCGATCGAAACTCGCGACTGGCTACAGGCGATCGAATCGGTCATCCGTGAAGAAGGTGTTGAGCGTGCTCAGTATCTGATCGACCAACTGCTTTCAGAAGCCCGCAAAGGCGGCGTGAAAGTAGCGGCAGGTACAGGGGCCAGCAATTATGTAAACACTATTGCCGTTGAAGATGAGCCGGAATACCCGGGCAATCTGGAGCTGGAACGTCGTATTCGTTCTGCTATCCGCTGGAACGCCATCATGACCGTACTGCGTGCGTCTAAAAAGGACCTCGAGCTGGGTGGCCACATGGCATCCTTCCAGTCCTCCGCAACGGTATATGATGTGTGCTTCAACCATTTCTTCCGTGCACGTAACGAGCAGGATGGCGGCGACCTGATTTACTTCCAGGGCCACATCTCTCCGGGCATCTATGCACGTGCATTCCTGGAAGGTCGTCTGACTGAAGAGCAGATGAACAACTTCCGTCAGGAAGTTCATGGCAAAGGCCTGTCTTCCTATCCGCACCCGAAACTGATGCCGGAATTCTGGCAGTTCCCGACCGTATCCATGGGTCTGGGTCCAATCGGTGCTATCTACCAGGCTAAATTCCTGAAGTATCTGGAACACCGTGGCCTGAAAGATACCTCTAAGCAGACCGTTTATGCCTTCCTGGGCGATGGCGAGATGGATGAGCCAGAATCTAAAGGCGCTATCACCATCGCGACCCGTGAAAAACTGGACAACCTGGTCTTTGTTATCAACTGTAACCTGCAGCGTCTTGACGGCCCGGTCACCGGTAACGGCAAGATTGTTAACGAACTGGAAGGCATCTTCGCAGGTGCTGGCTGGAACGTTATCAAAGTCATGTGGGGCGGTCGTTGGGATGAGCTGCTGCGTAAAGACACAAGCGGTAAACTGATCCAGCTGATGAACGAAACCGTTGACGGCGACTACCAGACCTTCAAATCCAAAGACGGCGCGTATGTTCGTGAGCACTTCTTCGGTAAATACCCGGAAACCGCAGCACTGGTTGCTGACTGGACTGACGAGCAGATTTGGGCGCTGAACCGTGGCGGTCACGATCCGAAGAAAGTTTACGCTGCACTGAAAAAAGCGCAGGAAACCAAAGGCAAAGCAACTGTAATCCTCGCCCATACCATCAAAGGTTACGGCATGGGTGACACCGCCGAAGGTAAAAACATCGCTCACCAGGTTAAAAAAATGAACATGGACGGCGTGCGTTACATCCGCGACCGTTTCAACGTTCCAGTTACCGATGAGCAGGTTGAAAACCTGTCTTACATTACCTTCCCGGAAGGTTCTGAAGAGCATACCTATCTGCACGCTCAGCGTCAGAAACTGCACGGCTACCTGCCGGCTCGTCAGCCTAACTTCACTGAGAAGCTGGAGCTGCCGGCGCTGGAAGACTTCGGTGCACTGCTGGAAGAGCAGAACAAAGAAATCTCCACCACTATCGCTTTCGTTCGTGCCCTGAACGTGATGCTGAAGAACAAGTCGATCAAAGATCGTCTGGTGCCGATCATCGCCGATGAAGCACGTACTTTCGGTATGGAAGGTCTGTTCCGTCAGATTGGTATCTACAGCCCGAACGGCCAGCAGTACACCCCGCAGGACCGTGAGCAGGTTGCTTACTACAAAGAAGACGAAAAAGGTCAGATCCTGCAGGAAGGTATCAACGAACTGGGTGCTGGTGCATCCTGGCTGGCGGCTGCGACCTCTTACAGCACCAACGATCTGCCGATGATCCCGTTCTACATCTACTACTCCATGTTCGGGTTCCAGCGTATCGGTGACCTGTGCTGGCAGGCGGGTGACCAGCAGGCGCGCGGCTTCCTGATCGGCGGGACTTCTGGTCGTACGACGCTGAACGGTGAGGGTCTGCAGCACGAAGATGGTCACAGCCATATTCAGTCTCTGACTATTCCGAACTGTATCTCTTACGATCCGTCTTACGCGTACGAAGTTGCGGTCATCATGCACGATGGTCTGGAGCGTATGTACGGTGAGAAACAAGAGAACGTTTACTACTACATCACCACGCTGAACGAAAACTACCACATGCCGGCAATGCCGGAAGGTGCTGAGGAAGGTATCCGTAAAGGTATCTACAAACTCGAAACCCTCGAAGGTAAGAAAGGTAAAGTTCAGCTGTTGGGCTCTGGTTCTATCCTGCGTCACGTCCGTGAAGCAGCGCAGATCCTGGCGAACGACTACGGCGTAGGTTCTGACGTGTATAGCGTCACGTCCTTCACTGAACTGGCGCGTGATGGCCAGGATTGTGAGCGCTGGAACATGCTGCATCCGCTGGAAACTCCGCGCGTTCCGTACATCGCTCAGGTGATGAACGACGCACCGGCTGTAGCATCTACTGACTATATGAAACTGTTTGCCGAACAGGTTCGTACTTATGTACCGGCTGATGATTATCGCGTACTGGGTACTGACGGCTTCGGTCGCTCTGACAGCCGTGAAAACCTGCGTCACCACTTCGAAGTTGATGCTTCCTATGTGGTTGTAGCGGCACTGGGCGAACTGGCTAAACGTGGCGAAATCGATAAGAAAGTGGTTGCTGACGCTATCACCAAATTCAATATCGATGCAGATAAAGTTAACCCGCGTCTGGCGTAAGAGGTAAAAGAAACATGGCTATCGAAATCAATGTACCGGACATCGGGGCTGATGAAGTTGAAATCACCGAGATCCTGGTCAAAGTAGGCGACAAAGTTGAAGCTGAACAGTCGCTGATCACCGTAGAAGGCGATAAAGCCTCTATGGAAGTTCCGTCCCCTCAGGCGGGTATCGTTAAAGATATCAAAGTCTCTGTTGGCGACAAAACTGAGACCGGCAAACTGATCATGATTTTCGATTCCGCCGACGGTGCAGCAGCTGCTGCACCTGCTCCGGCAGAAGAGAAGCAAGCAGCCGCTCCGGCAGCTGCACCTGCTGCGGCAGCAGCGAAAGACGTACACGTACCGGACATCGGCGGCGACGAAGTTGAAGTCACCGAGATTATGGTCAAAGTCGGCGACACCGTTGCGGCTGAGCAGTCGCTGATCACCGTAGAAGGCGACAAAGCCTCTATGGAAGTCCCGGCACCGTTCGCGGGTACCGTGAAAGAGATCAAAATCAACACCGGCGACAAAGTGTCTACTGGCTCCCTGATTATGGTCTTCGAAGTCGCTGGTAGCGCGCCAGCCGCGGCACCAGCTCAGGCTGCTGCACCGGCAGCCGCAGCGGCTCCGGCAGCGTCTGGCTCTAAAGAAGTTAACGTACCGGACATCGGTGGTGACGAAGTTGAAGTCACTGAAGTGATGGTCAAAGTGGGCGATAAAATTGCCGCTGAGCAGTCACTGATCACCGTTGAAGGTGACAAAGCGTCGATGGAAGTGCCGGCACCGTTCGCGGGTACCGTGAAAGAAATCAAAATCAGCACCGGCGATAAAGTGAAAACCGGTTCTCTGATTATGGTCTTCGAAGTTGAAGGCGCGGCACCGGCTGCGGCCCCTGCGCAAGCGGCTGCTCCGGCTCAGGCCGCAGCACCTGCACCTGCCGCAGCTCCGGCTCCGGCAGCAAAAGCTGAAGGCAAATCTGACTTCGCAGAAAACGACGCTTACGTCCATGCAACGCCGCTGATTCGTCGCCTGGCGCGCGAGTTCGGTGTGAACCTGGCGAAAGTGAAAGGGTCTGGCCGTAAAGGTCGTATCCTGCGCGAAGACGTTCAGGCTTACGTGAAAGACGCGGTTAAACGCGCTGAATCTGCACCGGCAGCTGCGGCTGGCGGCGGTATCCCGGGCATGCTGCCTTGGCCGAAAGTGGACTTCAGCAAGTTTGGTGAAATCGAAGAAGTGGAACTGGGTCGCATCCAGAAAATCTCTGGCGCTAACCTGAGCCGTAACTGGGTGATGATCCCGCACGTTACCCACTTCGATAAAACCGATATCACCGATCTGGAAGCGTTCCGTAAACAGCAGAACGCCGAAGCTGAGAAGCGTAAACTGGATGTGAAATTCACCCCAGTAGTCTTCATCATGAAAGCGGTCGCAGCGGCTCTTGAGCAGATGCCACGCTTCAACAGCTCCCTGTCCGAAGATGGTCAGAAGCTGACGCTGAAGAAATACATCAACATCGGTGTTGCGGTCGATACGCCAAATGGTCTGGTTGTTCCGGTCTTTAAAGATGTGAACAAGAAGAGCATTACCGAGCTGTCTCGTGAACTGACGGTGATCTCTAAGAAAGCGCGTGATGGTAAGCTGACGGCTGGCGAAATGCAGGGCGGTTGCTTCACTATCTCCAGCATCGGCGGCCTGGGGACTACCCACTTCGCACCGATTGTGAACGCGCCTGAAGTGGCTATCCTTGGCGTGTCCAAGTCGGCTATTGAACCGGTGTGGAATGGTAAAGAGTTTACTCCGCGTCTGATGATGCCGATTTCTCTCTCCTTTGACCACCGCGTGATTGACGGTGCTGATGGTGCTCGTTTCATTACCATCATCAACAACACGCTGTCTGACATTCGCCGTCTGGTGATGTAAGCGAAAAAGCCGGCCCGACGGCCGGCTTTTTTCTGGTAATCTCATGAAGTCAGTGAGGTTATTGTGCGAAAGACAAATCGGTTGCCGTTTGTTGTTTCAAAATTGTTAACAATTTTGTAAAATACCGGCGGATAGAACGACCCGGTGGACGACGGGTATAAATTAAGAGGTCATGATGAGCACTGAAATCAAAACTCAAGTCGTGGTACTTGGGGCAGGCCCGGCAGGTTACTCTGCTGCCTTCCGTTGCGCAGATTTAGGTCTGGAGACCGTCATCGTAGAACGTTACAGCACCCTTGGTGGTGTTTGTCTGAACGTCGGCTGTATCCCTTCTAAAGCGCTGTTGCACGTAGCAAAAGTTATCGAAGAAGCGAAAGCACTGGCCGATCACGGTATCGTCTTCGGTGAGCCGAAAACCGATATCGACAAGATTCGTACCTGGAAAGAAAAAGTTATCACTCAACTGACCGGCGGTCTGGCTGGTATGGCTAAAGGCCGTAAAGTGAAAGTGGTAAACGGTCTGGGTAAATTTACTGGGGCTAACACCCTGGAAGTTGAAGGCGAAAACGGTAAAACCGTGATCAACTTCGACAACGCTATCATCGCGGCGGGTTCCCGTCCGATTGAACTGCCATTTATTCCGCACGAAGACCCGCGTGTGTGGGACTCCACCGACGCACTGGAACTGAAAACCGTACCAAAACGCCTGCTGGTTATGGGTGGCGGTATCATCGGTCTGGAAATGGGGACCGTTTACCATGCGCTGGGTTCAGAGATTGACGTGGTTGAAATGTTCGACCAGGTTATCCCTGCTGCCGATAAAGACGTGGTAAAAGTCTTCACCAAACGTATCAGCAAGAAATTCAACCTGATGCTGGAAACCAAAGTGACTGCCGTTGAAGCGAAAGAAGACGGTATTTACGTTTCCATGGAAGGCAAAAAAGCACCTGCTGAAGCACAGCGTTACGACGCCGTACTGGTTGCTATTGGTCGTGTACCGAACGGTAAAAACCTCGATGCAGGAAAAGCGGGCGTTGAAGTTGATGACCGTGGCTTTATCCGCGTTGACAAACAGCTGCGTACCAACGTACCGCACATCTTTGCTATCGGCGATATCGTCGGTCAGCCGATGCTGGCGCACAAAGGTGTTCATGAAGGCCACGTTGCCGCTGAAGTTATCGCTGGTAAGAAACACTACTTCGATCCGAAAGTGATTCCGTCCATTGCCTACACTGAACCAGAAGTTGCCTGGGTCGGTCTGACCGAGAAAGAAGCGAAAGAAAAAGGCATCAGCTACGAAACCGCCACCTTCCCGTGGGCTGCTTCTGGCCGTGCTATCGCTTCTGACTGTGCAGACGGTATGACTAAACTGATTTTCGACAAAGAATCTCACCGTGTTATCGGTGGTGCGATTGTCGGTACCAACGGCGGCGAGCTGCTGGGCGAAATCGGTCTGGCGATCGAAATGGGTTGTGATGCGGAAGACATCGCGCTGACCATCCACGCACACCCGACTCTGCACGAGTCCGTGGGCCTGGCGGCAGAAATCTTTGAAGGTAGCATTACCGACCTGCCGAACCCGAAAGCGAAGAAGAAGTAATCTTCTGACTTTGTAAGAAACGCCTCTTCGGAGGCGTTTTTTTTGCCTGTAACGACCTGTAATCTCAGATAACCTGCCGGGTAGCACTCGCGCTGACCCGGCCTTCGGTTTTCCCCCGTTTTACTGCGCGACGGGATGCCAGCTTTTATCCGGGGCGTAGGTGGTCAACGCCTGCGCTTTTTCTTGTGATGCTTCACCAAGATCTGCCTGGTAGACGGTGTCATCGCCGTTAATCATAAAGCTCATCACGCCCGTATGACCGTAGCTGACGGGCCAGGCCACCATCGCAAAGCCGCTGGTTTTGTCGGGAAGGATGCGGAAACGATAACCGTGATAACCCGTGCCAGGCTCCTGCGGGCTGAAGGCCGGTCCCAGAGGGCTTGGCGCTTCGCCTGGTGCAACGGGCCAGTACAGGCCATCCTTTTTCCCTTCCGTGCTGACAACCTTCTGCGCATACTTCTGGTTCATCGCAAAATAGCTCTGCTGAGCATCCACATAGGCGTGTAATGCCTCGATGGCGGCGAGTTCGTTGCGGCCAATTTCGCGAGTCTGGATCTCTTCGGCGGCTTGCTGCATATCAAATTGCCAGCCGGATGTGGTTTTGATCACCGGGATTGGCAACTGCCAGCCGCTGTCCCCGACAACAAGGTGCGCGGTATTGCCCTCGACGACGGTATTATGATGGACCTTCCAGTCACGCAGGAAGCGATCAACGGCATCAGGATCGACACCTTCTGGCGGCAGAAAATCGCGCCAGTCTTCTCCAAGCAGGTTGTTCATCGCACTTTCATTTTGTTCACCTATCGCGCTGGCCAGTGCGTCGGTTGCCTGGTCTGGTGTACTGAAAGATTGCTGTGCCATCGCGGTGGCCGAAACCATGAACAACACCATTCCACTGAGTAATTTCATTTTCATGTCGGTTCCCTTAACGATGACGGAGTTCACGGTGTTCAGCGCGCCCGCCGGATGCCTGGCGCGATGGTTGGTTGCGGGATATTTCCCTGCTCTGAGCGCCTCGCTGCTGCTGTGCTTGCCAGCTGCCTGAGCGACTATCGTTACCGCTCAGCGCATTGGCGCGCGGCTGACTGGCGCGCTGTTGAGTATTCCGCTGTTGCACGTTGCGTTGCTGTGCAGGTTGCGAAACCCGTTTCTCCTGTCTCTGCGCGGTCGTCTGGCGAGTCTCTCGTTGTTGCGTGCTTGTCCGCTTCGCGGTTTGTGGTTTTGTGTCATAGCCACGGTAGTTGTTGCGCTGAGAAATCTGCTTCAACTGTTGATTTGATGCCTGGCGCTGAGCATCTTTCGTTCCCGGACGCGCGGTCTGAGAAAGCGTTTTACCCGTCGATTTCTCCATCTGACTCATGGCTGCCTGACGCTGGCTATCGCGGTTGACTGCTCTTTGCGGGTTTTGCTGGGTCGCACTGAGCCCGGTTGCCGTGTTTGTGGCGTGGAAGCGGTTATTGAGCTGGTTATTCGCATAGGGTACACCCTCACGATAGGCCGGGTTATGCTGCCAGGTACGGTTGGCGTCAGTCAGCCGTTGACCACTGATTTTATTGAAGTTATCAACGTTGATATTGATGTTGTTATCGCCGTTGCGGTTATAACCGCCATGATTATCCCAGTCATCATTATTATGGTGGTGGTCCCAGTCGTCGTCGTCATCCCAGTCGATGTTGCTGAAGATGGCATAGGTTGTCGCTACCCCCAGACTGAAGCCTAAACCGTTAACGAAGCTGCTGCCAAATTGCTCACCGGGCGATGGCGGCAGATAGGTGGGAGGATAGGCGGTATTTGGCCAGGTGCCGTACACCGTATTCGGGTTATAGGTCGGAACGTAAACCACCTGTGGATCGGCAGATTCAATTTTAATAACCGTTGGACTTGTTGTGGTGGTGGTCGTGGTATGGGTTGTCGACTGACTGGTGTCGGTTTTCGTCGGTGCAGGCTTTGTTACGGTGGTAACCGTCTGCTGAGGCGTTGATTGTAATGCCCCGGTTTGCTGCGCCAGTGCGCGCAGGCGTTGAACGGAGTCCATCACGTCCTGTGGCTGCGCGAGGAAAGCATCACCCAGGCTTTGTACCCACGGCGGATTTTCACCTAACAGTGACATCAACTGAGGAAACGCGACCAGTGATTTTACGCTAGGGTCCCAGGGCTGCCCGGCAACGGCCTGAATAGCGGCGTCACCCTGCATTTTAGGATTGTCTTTAGACCACTGCGCGGCCTGGATAACGTTGGCCGGATAGGTCGCCGCCATCAAAATTTGCGACAGCAATGCATCCGGGTACAGCGCGACTGGCGCAACCCACTGATCGATTTGTGCGGCAGTGTATGTTGGTGCGACAGCGGGCGCGGATTGCACGGCAGGTGCAGCTACGGGCGCTGGAGCAGGTGCTGAAGGTTGTTGTGCGACAGGGGCCGGTGCAACGGGTTCCGTTGTGCGGCTTTTGACGAACATCACGCCAGAGGCGGCAAACAGCCCGGCACTGCACAGAAGGACGAGCAGATGTGGCTTAAAGGGCAACTTCATAAAATGACTCCAACGAGACAAGCGCTGTGCCGTAAGGCGTTTCTGTTGCCGCGAGTATTATTCACCCGTGTTTTACAGTTTTGACTTTTATTGGGTAACCGCCCGGTATGTCCGGAAAAAGAGTGTGAACATTTATTACACAATTATATCTGATGCCTGAAAACGCGTAGAAATATTCTGATGCCACCGTTTTAAATCAATCGCTTTAAGAGAGTGGGAGGGGACACAAATTTGCCTCGCCTCCTTGCTATACCATTCTTAACGATTCAGCCAATTTTTTATGTTGCTTTTTTGTAAACGGATTAACACTTAGTGAAAATCCTGTTATTGTGCCTTATGCGGTACCGGGCATTTACCCTACAAACTGCTGTCTCACAGGAGCGTGAAGAGAATCGCCTACCGCATATGACAATGAGAGCGAGGAGATACCGTCGTGCTAGAAGAATACCGTAAGCACGTAGCTGAGCGTGCCGCCTTAGGGATTGTGCCAAAACCGTTAGACGCAACCCAAATGGCCGCACTTGTCGAGCTGCTGAAGACCCCGCCTGTGGGCGAAGAAGAATTCCTGTTAGACCTGTTGATCAACCGCGTTCCTCCTGGCGTAGATGAAGCCGCTTATGTTAAAGCGGGTTTTCTTGCTGCCGTCGCGAAAGGCGACACTATGTCCCCGCTGGTGACACCAGAGAAAGCCATTGAACTGCTGGGCACCATGCAAGGCGGATACAACATTCATCCGCTGATTGACGCGCTGGACGATGCGAAACTGGCGCCGATTGCCGCTAAAGCACTGTCCCATACGCTGCTGATGTTCGATAACTTCTATGACGTAGAAGAAAAAGCCAAAGCGGGCAACGCCTACGCGAAGCAGGTAATGCAGTCCTGGGCCGATGCCGAATGGTTCCTGAACCGTCCAGCACTCGCTGAGAAAATGACCGTTACCGTGTTCAAAGTGACCGGCGAAACCAATACCGACGACCTGTCTCCGGCTCCGGATGCATGGTCGCGTCCGGATATCCCGCTGCACGCGCTGGCGATGTTGAAAAACGCCCGCGAAGGCATTGAGCCAGATCAACCGGGTGCCGTTGGTCCGATCAAACAGATTGAAGAACTGCAGAAGAAAGGCTACCCACTGGCCTACGTTGGCGACGTTGTCGGCACCGGTTCTTCACGTAAATCTGCGACCAACTCCGTACTGTGGTTCATGGGCGATGACATCCCGAACGTGCCGAACAAGCGCGGCGGTGGTCTGTGCCTCGGTGGTAAAATTGCGCCAATCTTCTTCAACACCATGGAAGATGCAGGCGCGCTGCCGATTGAAGTGGACGTAAACAACCTGAACATGGGCGACGTGATTGACGTTTACCCACTCAAAGGTGAAGTGCGTAACCATGAAACCAATGAACTGCTGGCGACCTTTGAGCTGAAAACCGATGTGCTGATTGACGAGGTACGCGCCGGTGGCCGTATTCCGCTGATCATCGGTCGCGGCCTGACCACCAAAGCGCGTGAAGCGCTGGGTCTGCCGCACAGCGACGTATTCCGTCAGGCGAAAGACGTGGCGGAAAGCAACCGCGGCTACTCGCTGGCACAGAAAATGGTCGGGCGTGCCTGCGGTGTTACCGGTATTCGTCCGGGTGCTTACTGCGAACCGAAAATGACCTCTGTAGGTTCTCAGGACACCACCGGTCCAATGACCCGTGATGAACTGAAAGACCTGGCGTGCCTGGGCTTCTCCGCAGACCTGGTGATGCAGTCGTTCTGTCATACCGCCGCCTATCCGAAGCCGGTTGACGTGACCACGCACCACACACTGCCTGACTTCATCATGAACCGTGGCGGCGTCTCGCTGCGTCCGGGCGATGGTGTTATTCACTCGTGGCTGAACCGCATGCTGCTGCCGGATACCGTCGGTACCGGTGGTGACTCGCATACCCGTTTCCCGATCGGTATTTCCTTCCCGGCGGGTTCTGGTCTGGTAGCGTTTGCCGCTGCAACCGGCGTGATGCCGCTGGATATGCCGGAGTCAGTGCTGGTGCGCTTCAAAGGCAAAATGCAGCCGGGTATCACCCTGCGCGATCTGGTCCATGCGATCCCGCTGTACGCGATCAAGCAGGGCCTGCTGACCGTTGAGAAGAAAGGTAAGAAAAACATCTTCTCCGGCCGCATCCTGGAAATCGAAGGCCTGCCGGATCTGAAAGTCGAGCAGGCATTTGAACTGACCGATGCGTCCGCTGAGCGTTCTGCTGCTGGCTGTACCATTAAGCTGAACAAAGAGCCGATCGTTGAGTACCTGACATCTAACATCGTCCTGCTGAAGTGGATGATCGCAGAAGGTTACGGTGACCGTCGTACGCTGGAACGTCGTATCCAGGGCATGGAAAAATGGCTGGCGGATCCACAGCTGCTCGAAGCCGACGCTGACGCAGATTATGCGGCAGTGATCGACATCGATCTGGCGGATATCAAAGAGCCAATCCTGTGTGCGCCGAACGATCCTGACGACGCGCGTCTGCTGTCTGACGTGCAGGGTGAGAAGATCGACGAAGTGTTCATCGGTTCCTGCATGACCAACATTGGTCACTTCCGTGCCGCAGGTAAGCTGCTGGATGCGCATAAAGGCCAGCTGCCGACCCGTCTGTGGGTGGCACCGCCAACCCGTATGGATGCCGCACAGCTGACCGAAGAGGGCTATTACAGCGTCTTTGGTAAGAGCGGGGCGCGTATTGAGATCCCGGGCTGTTCACTGTGCATGGGTAACCAGGCGCGTGTGGCCGACGGTGCGACCGTGGTGTCAACGTCAACGCGTAACTTCCCGAACCGTTTAGGTACCGGCGCGAACGTTTATCTGGCGTCTGCGGAACTGGCGGCCGTGGCGGCGCTGATTGGTAAGCTGCCAACGGCGGAAGAGTATCAGACCTATGTTGCCCAGGTGGATAAAACCGCCGTGGATACCTACCGTTATCTGAACTTTGACCAGCTCTCTCAGTACACCGAGAAAGCGGACAGCGTGATTTTCCAGACGGCGGTATAATTCGCTAGCGGATTTTGCACAAAAACGCATCAATGCCCGGAGAGGTCACCTTCTTCGGGCATTTTTATTTCTATTCCTTATACCCGTTACGCTTTTTTTCTGCCGCGCTGCTGCGATAATTACAGCAAGGTGCAGTGCGGTATTGGCGCACTGCCGGGAGCAGAGGAACACATTATGGATTACGAATTTCTGCGCGATATTACCGGAGTGGTAAAAGTGCGAATGTCCATGGGCCACGAAGTGGTAGGGCACTGGTTTAATGAAGAAGTGAAAGAGAACCTGGCCTTACTGGATGAAGTGGAACAGGCAGCGCGTGCGGTAAAAGGCAGTGAGCGTTCCTGGCAGCGGGCAGGGCATGAGTACACGCTCTGGCTGGATGGCGAAGAAGTGATGGTGCGTGCCAATCAACTGGAGTTTACGGGCGACGAAATGGAAGAAGGGATGAACTACTACGACGAAGAGAGTTTGTCTCTGTGCGGCGTCGAAGATTTCCTTCAGGTAGTGGCGGCATACCGCGAGTTTGTTCAGCAGAAATAATGATTGCCGTCGGATGTATTTTGTAGGCCGGATAAGCGCAAGCGCCATCCGGCATCACATTATTTAACGTAGGCCAACAGGCTCAGGGAGTCACGCGCTAGCGCTTTGCACTTTTTGGCAACCGGGATCCCGATACCGCTTAAATCGCGATAGCTGTCTTCACCGAGTGATTTCATGTCGAAGGTGTCGTAATTACTGAGGTCCCACTGGTTCTGCTGGGCAAAAAAGACCAGTGCGCGACGGATCTGCCCATTGGGCAAATTCTGGTATCCACAGTCATTTTTCAGAAAGACAAACACTGCCGTTAAATCGGCCATATCTTCGGCTTCGGACTCGCTGAGCGCGTAGCTATTTGCGCATACGGCCATCAGGCTGCCGAACAAAATTGTTCTGAAAAACGTCTTCATTGCTTCTACCACTGCATCACGGAATTTAAACGTTAGCACACTGCGAGCGAAGCGACGACCTTTATTATCAGCGGTTCACTTGACCTTCCCGTAAGGGGAAGGCTTATGCTTAAAAGATAGCCTGCTTAAGCTGCTGAATATAAGGAAGTGATTATGCAACGTCGTGACTTTTTAAAGTACTCCGTGGCGCTGGGCGTCGCGTCAGCGTTACCTCTCTGGAGCCGTTCGGTTTTCGCTGCTGAGCGTCCTGCTTTACCTATCCCTGATCTGTTAACGACAGATGCTGCCGATCGTATACAGTTGATCGTTCAAGCCGGGCAGTCGACCTTTGCAGGTAAAACCGCGACCACCTGGGGATATAACGGTAATTTACTGGGACCGGCGCTGAAACTGCAGAAAGGTAAAGCGGTCACCGTTGATATCCATAATCAGCTGGCCGAAGAGACGACGCTGCACTGGCACGGCCTGGAAATTCCCGGCGACGTCGATGGCGGACCGCAAGGGGTTATTCAGGCGGGCGGGAAACGTTCTGTGACCTTCACGCCCGAACAACGGGCAGCGACCTGCTGGTTCCACCCACATCAGCACGGCAAAACCGGTCGTCAGGTGGCGATGGGGCTGGCCGGACTGGTGCTGATTGAAGATGAGGACATCCACAAACTGCTGTTGCCGAAACAGTGGGGCATTGATGATGTTCCGGTGATTATTCAGGACAAACAGTTCTCCGCAGACGGACAAATTAACTATCAGCTGGATATGATGACCGCCGCCGTCGGGTGGTTTGGCGATACGCTGCTGACTAACGGGGCGATGTATCCGCAGCATGCCGCGCCGCGCGGTTGGCTGCGTCTGCGTTTGCTGAATGGCTGTAACGCCCGCTCACTAAACGTGGCGGCCAGCGACAACCGTCCACTGTACGTCATTGCCAGCGACGGCGGACTGTTGGCAGAGCCGGTGAAAGTCTCCGAGCTGCCCATGCTGATGGGCGAACGGTTTGAAGTGCTGGTGGATATCAGCGATGGCAAAGCTTTTGATCTGGTCACGCTGCCGGTGAGTCAGATGGGGATGGCGATTGCGCCCTTTGATAAGCCGCATCCGGTGATGCGCATCCAGCCATTGCGTATCACCGCTTCCGGTACGCTGCCGGACACGTTGACCACCCTGCCAGCCTTGCCTTCACTGGAAGGACTGACGGTGCGCAGGCTGCAGCTGTCTATGGACCCGATGCTCGACATGATGGGCATGCAAATGCTGATGCAGAAATATGGCGACCAGGCCATGGCAGGCATGGGGCATGGGCAGATGATGGGGCATATGAATAATGGCGAGATGGGCCACGGTAAAATGAATCATGGCAACATGAATCACGGTAATATGAATCACGGCAATATGGGCAGCATGGACCACGGCGGGACGTTCGATTTCCATAATGCCAACCGCATTAATGGCCAGGCATTTGATATGAATAAACCGATGTTTGCCGCGACGAAAGGTCAGCACGAACGCTGGGTGATTTCCGGGCAGGGCGACATGATGCTGCATCCGTTCCATATTCACGGCACCCAATTCCGCATTCTGTCTGAGAACGGTAAAGCACCGGCCGCGCACCGTGCGGGCTGGAAGGATACTGTTCGTGTTGAAGGCGGCGTCAGCGAAGTGTTAGTGAAGTTTGATCACGACGCACCGAAAGAGCATGCCTATATGGCGCACTGCCATCTGTTAGAACATGAAGATACCGGCATGATGCTCGGCTTTACCGTGTAACAAAATGGCCGGATGGTATTTTTGCCATCCGGTAAAACAGGATGTTCTTAAAATGGGCATTTACCGTTTCATTCATTAGCGCGGCGGATATACTGATATGATTAATAATAAATCATGAGGTTAGAATGGATCTTTTCCGCAAGGTACTCACCGCATCTTTTGTCATGATGGTGGCAATTTCAGCGCATGCCGAAATGAAAATGCAACGCCAGAATATCCCGCAGCTCAATTTGAGTATCGAAATTCCGCAAACGCTGACGCCAATGTCCGACGAAATGGCGAAAATTAAATACCCTTCGGAAAATCGTCCGCAGGTTATTTATGGCGACGAGCGTGGCAAGGCCTCTTTAGGGATGACCGCCGGGCGCAGCGCGTTGCCCGCATCACAGTTGGATCAAGCGAAAGATGCGATGCTAAAAATGCTGACTAACTTCAAACCGCAGGCGGAAGCCGTGACCGTGGATGGGCATAAAGCCTGGCTGATTACCTTCCGCTCCCAGGCGCCGGATACCGAAATCCTGAATATGATGCTGGTAACGTCGGAAAAAGATAAAGCCGTGCAGGTCGCTTTTAATATGACCAAAGATTTGGTTGAACAATATCAGGATGTGGCGAAAGCATCGTTAATGTCTCTTAAATTTGATAAGTGATTGTTGTCAAAAATCTGAGAGCAATAAAATACCCGCAGTAAATAGCGGGTATTTTTATTGAGTCTTGCCCAGGGCGGCCAGGGAAGACCCATGTTCTCTGTTCTGATGTGGGGTAAAGATACCGTCATAGGACAACAGATGCCGCGAATAAAGGCTTTTACTGGTATACTTCGTACCTTGCGCTTAGATGCTGTCTTATTAAGAGTGAGCATTGAGTGATTTGTTTTTAAATCATATGGTTAGAGATATGAAACATACTGTAGAAGTCATGATCCCGGAAGCGGAGATCAAAGCGCGCATTGCTGAACTCGGGCGTCAGATTAACGAACGTTACAAGGACAGCGGCAGTGACATGGTGCTGGTTGGTCTGTTACGCGGCTCATTTATGTTTATGGCAGACCTGTGCCGTGAAGTGCATGTCTCCCACGAAGTCGACTTCATGACTGCCTCAAGCTACGGCAGCGGCATGTCGACTACCCGTGATGTTAAAATCCTCAAAGACCTGGATGAAGACATTCGTGGTAAAGATGTACTGATTGTCGAAGATATCATCGACTCCGGTAACACGCTGTCAAAAGTGCGTGAAATCCTCAGCCTGCGCGAGCCGAAATCTCTGGCTATTTGTACGCTGCTGGACAAACCCTCCCGTCGTGAAGTGAATGTTCCAGTCGAATTTATCGGCTTTTCCATTCCGGATGAGTTTGTTGTCGGTTATGGCATTGACTACGCCCAGCGTTATCGCCATCTGCCGTATGTTGGCAAAGTGGTACTGCTGGACGAGTAAAACTGCGAACGTGCCTGATGGTGAGCGTTTTGTAGGCCGGGTAAGGCGTAGCCGCCCCCCGGCAATGTTGCGTTACTTATGGTTACTGTGCTTTTGGCTGAGGTTTGACAGCCCCTGTCGGTAGCGCTGTTCCAGGGATTCACGGCTGGTGGCGGTCACGTCCAGATCGCGAAGTAGGCCATCATGAATACCGTAGGCCCATCCGTGAATAGTGACCTTCTGACCACGCTTCCAGGCTGAACGCATGATGGTGGAGTGGCCCAGGTTGTAGACCTGCTCCATGACATTCAGCTCGCACAGTGTATCAATACGACGCTCCGGCGGCATTTCCCCGAGCAGTGAGCTGTGTTTAAACCAGATATCGCGGATATGCAGCAACCAGTTATCAATCAGTCCCAATTCTGTATTTTCAATGGCGGCCTGTACGCCACCGCAACCGTAGTGCCCACAAATAATAATGTGTTCCACTTCCAGCACATCAACCGCATACTGAACCACTGAGAGGCAGTTCAGATCGGTATGAATTACCAGATTGGCGACATTACGGTGAACAAATAATTCGCCCGGTTCAAGACCGGTTAAACGTTCCGCGGGAACGCGGCTATCGGAGCATCCAATCCATAGAAAGCGCGGATTCTGCGCATGCGTCAGCGTTTCAAAAAATCCGGGGTCCTCTTCTATCAGCATCTTTGACCATAGTGCATTGTTGCTGATAAGTGTATCTATGTCTTTCATGGAGGCTGTAACCCAGTAAATTGCGTTGCGCTAATATAGGGTAACTCCTGATTTATTAAAACCAAATATCAAGTATTAGAATGTAAGGTAAGTAAAAAACCATGACCATTGCTCTGGAACTTCAACAACTTAAAAAGACTTATCCCGGTGGCGTTCAGGCGCTACGCGGCATAGATTTGCAAGTCGAAGCGGGTGATTTTTATGCGCTTTTAGGTCCTAACGGCGCAGGAAAGTCCACCACCATCGGGATTATCAGCTCGCTGGTGAACAAATCCTCAGGGCGGGTGAGCGTCTTTGGCTACGATCTTGAAAAAGATACGGTTAACGCTAAACGCCAGCTTGGGCTCGTGCCGCAGGAGTTTAACTTTAACCCGTTTGAAACCGTGCAGCAGATCGTGGTGAACCAGGCGGGCTATTACGGCGTTGAGTATAAAGAGGCGGTAAAACGCAGCGAAATTTATCTAAAACAGCTCGATCTGTGGGAAAAGCGTAACGAACGGGCGCGTATGCTGTCCGGCGGTATGAAGCGACGTTTGATGATCGCCCGTGCCTTGATGCATGAGCCGAAGCTGCTGATCCTCGATGAACCGACGGCGGGCGTTGATATCGAACTGCGTCGTTCAATGTGGGGATTTTTAAAAGATTTAAACGACAAAGGCACGACGATTATTCTGACCACCCACTACCTCGAAGAGGCGGAAATGCTGTGCCGTAATATCGGTATTATTCAGCATGGTGAGCTGGTGGAGAATACGTCGATGAAAAACCTGCTTTCCAAACTGAAATCCGAGACCTTTATTCTCGATTTAGCAGCGAAAAGCCCGTTGCCCAAACTGGAGGGCTATCAATACCGTCTGGTTGATACTTCCACGCTGGAAGTCGAAGTGCTGAGAGAGCAGGGGGTAAACAGCGTGTTTTCCCAGCTGAGCGCCCAGGGCGTTCAGGTATTGAGTATGCGTAACAAGGCGAACCGACTGGAGGAGCTGTTTGTTTCTCTGGTGCATGACAAACAAGGAGATCGCACATGATGCAGCTTTACTGGGTCGCACTGAAAAGCATCTGGGCGAAAGAGATCCACCGTTTTATGCGGATCTGGATCCAGACGCTGGTCCCACCGGTCATTACCATGACGCTGTATTTTATTATCTTCGGTAATTTGATTGGCTCACGCATCGGCGAAATGCACGGCTTTAGCTATATGCAGTTCATCGTACCGGGGCTGATTATGATGGCGGTCATTACCAATTCGTACGCCAACGTCGCGTCGTCATTTTTCAGCGCCAAGTTTCAACGCAACATTGAAGAACTGCTGGTCGCGCCGGTACCGACGCACGTCATTATTACCGGTTTTGTCGGTGGTGGCGTGGCGCGCGGGCTGTGCGTAGGTATTCTGGTGACCGCTATCTCCCTGTTCTTTGTGCCGTTTCAGGTACATTCGTGGGTCTTTGTGGCGCTTACGCTGGTGCTGACGGCGGTCCTGTTCTCGCTGGCCGGATTGCTGAATGCGGTTTTTGCCAAAACCTTTGACGATATCAGCCTGATCCCGACCTTTGTGCTGACACCGCTGACCTATCTGGGCGGCGTGTTCTACTCGCTAACGCTGCTGCCGCCGTTCTGGCAGGGACTGTCGCACCTGAACCCGATTGTCTACATGATCAGTGGTTTCCGCTACGGTTTCCTCGGCATTCATGATGTACCGCTGGTCACGACCTTTGGCGTGCTGGTGGTGTTTATTGCCGCCTTTTATTTACTCTGCTGGTATCTGATTCAACGCGGACGTGGGTTACGTAGCTGATTCTTTCTTCCTCTCCCAGACCGGGAGAGGAAGACTTTTGATGTTTATCACCGTTATGTATTTATCACCCTGATAAACTACTTGTCTGCTAAGGAGGTAGGCAATGTTAGGTTGGGTGATTACCTGTCATGACGATACGGCACAGGATATGCTGCATCGTCTGGAAAAAAAGTTCGGCCCGCAGGCGCAATGTCGGGCGGTAGGGTTTTGGCGTGGACTGAGTTCAAATATGTTAAGTCGGATGATGTGCGATGCCCTGCATGACACCGATTCCGGCGAGGGTGTGATATTCCTGACGGATATTCCAGGTGCTGCGCCTTATCGCGCGGCGGCATTGATGAGCCATAAACATTCCCAGTGTGAAGTGATCTCAGGCGTGACGTATCCATTGCTTGAGCGAATGCTTTTGTCGCGAGAATCGATGAGCAGCGCGGCGTTTCGCAATCAAATTGTTTCCCTCGGCGGTCCTGATGTCACCAGCCTGTGGCATCAGCAACAGAAAAATCCCCCCTTTGTGTTGAAGCATGATTTGTATGAGTATTAAGCATTGGTATTGATAATGCTTTTGCTACAATAACCGAGGTTTTTCGCCTCGGTTATCCCATATGGTTATGCGTGCTCTGCTTATTCTGATGTTCCTGTTTTCTGGTTTTGCGGTTGCGGCGTTGCCTGCGCGCTATATGCAAACCACTGAAGATGCTGCTGTCTGGGCACAGGTTGGCAATAAAATGGTGACGGTAGGGAATATTCGTGCGGGCCAGATCCTTTCGGTCATTCCCGGTGGCGAAGACTATTACGCGTTTACCTTTGGCTTCGGTAAGGGATTTATCGATAAAGGCCATCTGGAGCGCGTTCAGGGGCGACAGAAGGTCGAAGATGGACTGGGCGATCTCAATAAGCCCCTGAGTAATCAGAACCTGATCACCTGGAAAGATACGCCGGTTTATAACGCCCCCGACGCCGGGAGTGCGCCGTTTGGCGTGCTGGCGGACAATCTGCGCTATCCCATAATAAACAAGCTGAAAGACAGGCTGAACCAGACGTGGTTTCAAATCCGTATTGGCGACCGGCTGGCTTATATCAGCGCCTTAGATGCTCAGACCGATAATGGGATCCCGGTGCTGACTTACCATCACATTCTGCGTGATGAAGAGAACACCCGTTTTCGCCATACCTCGACGACCACTTCCGTACGTGCTTTCAGTAACCAGATGACCTGGCTGCGTGATATGGGCTACACCACGCTGACGATGTACCAGTTAGAAGACTACGTGCGTAACCGCGGTAATCTGCCCGCGCGCGCGGTGGTGGTAACCTTTGACGATGGCCTGAAGTCGGTCAGCCGCTATGCGTATCCGGTGTTGAAACAATACGGCATGAAAGCAACGGCGTTTATTATCTCGTCGCGTATTAAGCGGCATCCGCAAAAGTGGGATCCAAAATCGCTGCAGTTTATGAGCGTCTCTGAATTGAATGGCATCAGGGATGTGTTTGACTTTCAGTCACATACCCATTTTTTACATCGGGTAGATGGTTACCGTCGGCCGATCCTGCTGAGTCGTAGCCACCATAATATCCTGTTTGATTTTGCCCGTTCGCGGCGCGCGCTGGCGCAGTTTAATCCGCATGTGCTGTACCTCTCATACCCCTTTGGCAGTTATAACGCTACGGCGGTGACAGCGGCAGGAGAGGCGGGGTTTCACTTAGCGGTGACGACGGTGAAAGGGAAGGTGAAACCGGGGGATAATCCGTTCTTATTGAAAAGGCTTTATATTTTAAGAACGGATTCGCTAGAGACGATGTCGCGGCTGATCAGTAACCAGCCGCAGGGGTAATCAAAAGTAGTCGATGGTGAAGGTGCCGATGGCTTTAAATTCGCCAGTGGTTATTGTGCTACCGTCATTGAGTGGGTAAATACTAGCGTAAAAGGGCAGGTTGTAGGAGGCGTTATTCGCGACGCTCGTCATTGGGCTCCAGATTTCAGCGCCAGGTTTAAAGGTATTTTCACCGTCGCGAGTTAGTGCATTGGTTTGCACGTAAACGCCAATCCCTTTCGCCGCAGTGCTGCCACTCAGCGTATTTTTGAGGAGCATATAGCCCATATCAGTGGTGGTACTGGCCGTTGAAGTCAGTTTAAAACGCATCCACACGGTGTTGGTACAGTACTTCATCTGTAACGTAAAGTTCTGAGAAGGCCAGTAGAGATCTCTGAGTGATGACATCATGATCTCGCCAAAATCAACGTTGTTGGTGCCGTTATTAGCCGATACCGCGGTGCAGGTTGCTGCGTAAACCGGCACGCTAAAGCTGGTCGGCGTAACGTTGATGGTCCACGGGTTGTTATCATCAGAATCTGCGGTGCCGATGCGAATTTGCCCCAGCGTGCGTGAATCTTTTGGTGTAATCGCGCTGACGTTGTTAACATTTCCAGCAAACCCGCTACCCTGATATAGCGTTACGGTAGCTTTCATTTGCTTGCTGTCCCAGTAGCTTATGCTGCCGCTGTCGACCATGACCCACGAGCCTCCACTAGACGACGGAAAATAACCGCCGCCTCCGCCGGTGCTATACATTTTTACCGCATAGTAAATACCGTCGACATTGGTAGGATAAAGCGCTCTGCCATCGGTCATATTGACCCTCGAGGCTTCGGTGGTATTCATATAAAATGCCACGCCGTCCTTTCCGTTATTGCAATAGGTCCAGAGATCACGGTCAAGCGAGGGATCAAAATAGGTGAGTTCATAGATGGAGCCTGAGATGTCGTCGCTCACATAGTGAAATGAAATTGGGTTTGTCCCTCCGCCATTCAGCGCCATAGTGCCACTTTTGCCACTCTGTGAGAGGCGGCATTCTGTGCTTGCGCTGGCATTAAAATTCAGGGCCAATAGCGTTACCGGGAGTAGTAGATATTTAATCATGTCATCTTCCTTGATTATTGATAAATAGCATCAACCAGCACATGGCTGGTGATCTTTCCGGCGCTCACGATGCCGGTATTCTGGTAGCGGGCGTAAAAGTCGTAACGGGTCAGATAGTTGGCTGATGTTGAAACGTCAATGGCGACGGATGAACTGCCGTCGCTATTGACGACGTTACGGTTATCGCTGCTGGAGAAAATCACGATACCGACGTTTTCCGCTCCGCCAGTGGCCGCGGGGGTGTCGTTGATAAATACCTGCTGGCTCTCGGCAGGCCAGGTGCCGTTTTGCGGCTGAAAGCGGAACACCATTGCGTTAACCGTTGTCGTATCATCAGCGCAGCTTTCGACGTTGACGCTAAACTGCGTGCCGCTGTCGGCATCGCCCGGCTGCAGGCGTGTTGTGCCGTCGCCGTTGTAAAACCAACTCCTTGAAACGATAGGTAAATGTACCAATCCGTTATCGGAGAGGGAGATCTGGCAAGTGTTCTCCACGACGTTAGCCGTGAGGGTGACGTCCAGACCTCCCGCGTCCTCATCCGCAAAGCAGGGGGCAGTGTAGAGTCCGCCAGTCACTCCCATTATCAGTAGTGCTCTCCCTAGTGGAGAGAGTATTTGGATGTTTAATGGCATGACGGCTCTACTCCTCTAGGTTTACTGATAGGTGACAACAAACGTGACCGGCGCGCTGACGCTGCCTGTCGTGACGTTAGAAATCGTTCTATCCTTGGCGATAACAATACGGGAGGCGAAAGCAACATCGAGCGTACTGCCGCTTATGGTGAGCTTTTGCGCGGGTTTGGTATTGCAGCTTAGCAGCGTTCCTGTTCCGGCTATGCCTTGCCAGACTTCAAAACCGGTGGCGTTACCAGCAGAGAATGAGTCTCCATTAGTGCTTGGCCCTGAACACCCGCCCCCGGTACCGGAGACGACCTGATAGCTGGCGGTTTTGACGCCCGCGCAGTCGGTAAAGGCCACTTTGAACGGCTCGCTGCGGCTTTGTGCGACCAGATCTGACTTAAAGACCTCGCCGAAATCCAGCTTACTGATAGCCTGGCCGCCGGTGTTCTGAATTTGTGCCGTACAGGTACCTGCTGAGATGGTCGTGGTAAAGGTTGCCGAAACGCTGCTGGTACCGGTTATTGCGGCAAAAGAGTGAGCGGAGAAAAGCATTGCACCGGCAACGCCGCCCAGAAATGATAATTTTTTCATCAAGAGATCCCTTTTCTGATGATTATTCGTAGGTGAAGTTGAAGGTCGCCACGGCGCTAAAGTCACCGGTGGTACCTTGACCCGTGCGGGTTTCCGCTAATGTGGCGACTAACGGCACCTCTTTCGCACTGATTTCCGCGCTGCTCCATATGATCCGGCCTGTATCGGCAGTGGCGTTAATGGTGAAAGGCGCATCGGTTGCAGAAACCCTGGCGATAGTGAGACCGAGGAAGCTTGCGGCATCCGCCTCCCCCGAACCGTTGACAATAATGTAGTTAGCATAGCTAGACGGCGTACCCGTGATGGTGGTTTTTAGCCCTTGTAAGCTGTCCGGGCATTCGGTGATTTTCAGCTTAAAAGTCGCCTGGGCCGAACTGTCGCCGTTGGCAATCTTATCGAGGCTGACGGTTCCGCCCGAGCCAATGGGAATGGTGTTATTTTGACCATTACCACTGCCGCCTTCGATAGCCATATCACAGGTGGTTTCGCGTAGCGTTGCGGTAAAGGTGACATCCAGCGATGTCGCCTGGGTTGGGTATGCGGTTGCGAACAGCAGTCCGCTACAGCCCAGTAGGTAGAGTTTTTTCAGTCTCATTATCTTCATAATCCCTGTAAAAATAATGCCATTACATCTGGCAACGTTGGTTACTCAGTAGACGGGTAAGGCCAACTTTCTGTTCAGCTTTCTCGCTATCGAGCTGATAGTTGACGGTGCAGCGTCCGTCGCTGCCGCTGCCCCAGATGACAAGCAGTTTGCCGCTATCAACGACACCGCGAACGTACGCCATACCGGCCTGCCCGACGGTCCCGATAGATTCACCCTTCTCGTTTTGCACGTCCGCGCCGAGCGGGATAAAGCCGTTATCGGTACGTTGCAACTCCAGCAGCAGTGAACGTCCTTCATCGGTTTCGAAATCCACCCGTACCACGGCGCCGCTGCGCGGAATTACCACGGAGCTGGTGTTTTTCACCTCGACGTCGTGTTCCATTTTGTCGATATTGATGCCTACATTATTTTCCCGGTAAGCGGACAGATAAGGCTGGATGGCATAGCCAAAGCGGTTAATTTCGCCGTCGCCATTGGTTAAGCGTGCGCCTTTGGCACCCGAAGCGTGAACCAGTGCCAGCGTGTCGGTATCGCCGATGCTGTTCGGCGCCAGCGTCAGGCCGCCGGAGTGCAGCAACATGCCGCCGCTGTAACTTAATGAATATTGACGGCTGTTATCGTCGGATGCGGAAGCCGACACGCTGAGTGGCCCCAGTGAACTGTTGTAGCTACCGTAGCCGCCAACCTGGTTAATTGAGCCGCTGTCACTACGGCTGGCGCTGGTGTTAACGCTATAGTTAAAGCGATAGTCGTCAGTGTTACCGTTGGCGCTGGTGGCGAAGTTATTGTTCGACTTCAGATCACTGTTGACGCTCATGTTGACGGTGGAAAAACCGAGCGGCCTTTTGTTACGACCGAACAGGTTTTCCAGCGGAATACTTAGACTTAAGTAAACGCTGTCGTCTTTATCACCGTATTCGTTATAGGTGCGCTGAACGGAAAGGCTGTAGCTGGCCCACGAGAAGGAATCGCTGTAGCCGATGCTGTATTGCGAGGTCGATGACGACTTGTTCCAGTAGTCCTCCCAACTCCCGTTCACATACAGGTTCCCGCTGCTGGAATCCCACAGAGAGACCGGCTGGCTGATATTGATTTGGAACTGGTTTTTCATGCGCTGGAAATTGCTGAACTCATTGTTTGCATCCGATCCGTTGTGCTTCACGTTATCGTTTAGCGTGGCGGCATCGCGCAGCGACATGTAGTTTTCAGTCGAGAAACGGTAGGCGGCAATGTTGAAAGACGTTTGCGAATCTTCAATCAGCTTACTCCAGGTGATGCGATAGCTCTGCCCGGTGAGGGTGTCCAGATCGTCGACCGATGTATTTGAGTGCGTAACGTCAAAAGCGAAGGCACCCACTGGCGTATTGGTGGCGATACCCAGCAAGCCAGCGTAATAGCCGACGTCCATGTACTGAGCACCGGTGTAAACGGTGAAGGTATTATTCAGGCCGTAGTAGCCGCTGGCGTAGCCCAGTCGAGGCTTCTCTTTTAAGCCATTGTCGTGCAGTTCGCCTGCGCCAACGTCCCAGCGACCATAGCCAGGACGCAGCATCTGTGTGACGGAGGAGTAGGGCACCGAGAAGGTGCGCACGCTGCCGTCGGCTTCTTCAATAGAAACATCCAGATTGCTGCCATAGCCGGTGGTACTGAGATCGTTGATAGCGAAGGGGCCGGGCGGCACCGTGGTTTCATAAATTTTACTGCCGCTTTGCTTAATCGTGACCTTGGCGTTGCTTTTTGCCACGCCGCGAATTTCCGGGGCGAAGGTTGACGCCCCGCCGGGGAGCATTCGGTCATCGTTATAAAAGCGAACGCCGCGCAGGCTGAAGGAATCAAAGGCATCACCGCGGGTAAAGGAGTCGCCAACCAGAAACTGCGAGCGCAATGCCGTGATATCACGCTGTAGATAAATATCCTGGCTAGAGTATTCGCTGCCGTTGTCTTTGTCCCAGTTCGCGTTACCTCTGGCACGCAGATGCCATGCGCCAAAATTGGCACCGTATTTTAATCCGGCATAGGCCGAGTCAGAGCTGCTACCGCTGTTTTCCGAATGCCAGCTGTTGAGATCATAAGAAAACATTGCCACCGGAATACCATCCTGCCATAACGAAGGATCGACGTATCCGTTAGGGTTTTTGAGGACGTAAATCTGCGGCATGGAGAGTGACAGTTCCTGAGTGCCGATATCATAATTCCATGAGGACTGCGGGAACTGTTTGGCAAGATCGACACATTCAGCAGACTCGAGATCCATCCCTGCTGTTTTGACGCCAATTTGCGTCAATAACTTGCTAGTGAAGCAGGGCGTAGCGCGTGGCGTGCCATTATCGTTGAAGGTAAAATCGCCCAGCAATTTACGCTGACCATTCAGCAGGATCTGCGTTTTATAGGTACCCGGTGGGACTGGGTTGCCTTTTGAATAACGACTTACGTCGATGTTTGAGCCAGTATTGAAGAGAAATTGATCGTTAAATTCAACATCATCCGCTAAAACTGGAGATGCTTCTTCTGCCATTACTGGAGACTGGAGTGCAATATAAATAGCTGTACACAATAATGATCGACGAAAAAGCATAGTTCCCTTATCTCTTCTGGATGCTGATATCCTTCAGCGCGGTAATTAATTAATGCTGGCCTGGTGCTTCTCTATCCCACCGAAATCATTAATTGCGGCATATTCTATTTTTCCACCTGATATATTAGGCGTGTTTTTTAGCGGAATAACTTCACTTGATAGCGGTGAGATCGTATGGGAATCGACATTTATTTTCTTACCGCTTGCCGTAATAGTGGCGCTTGCCATCGATACGTAATAAGGACTGCTATTATTGGCAACCAGTGTTCCGCCCTGCTGTGACCATTTCAGATTTCCCGCCGCGGTGGCCGGATCGCCCTGTAAACCGTCCGGGCGAAAAAACATCTTAATACGAGTGCGGAACGCGAGCTGCAGGACGTTTTGGGCATTGGCGTCTTTTGCCTTTGGTGGAACTTCCAGCACGTTAAACCAGAACAGAGATTCCCGATCCTGAGGCAGGGCCTGCCCGGTCCACGTAATACGGACGGTCTGGCCTTTTGACGGATCAACGCGCGAGACCGGTGGCGTGACGATAAACGGTAATTTCAGCTCTTGTGGATTAACCGTATCACGACCGTCGTCCAGCCAGGACTGCACCAGCAGCGGTTTGTTGCCACGGTTTTCCATCTTGACGGTAACGTCTTTGGATGACTGTGGATACACAACGCGAGTGCCGGAGATAACGATGTCCGCACTGGCGCTAAATGTGCTTAACGCAGCGCTGGCGCATACCAGAGCAGCGAGGGTAAATTGGGTGTAACGATGCATATATGCTCCCTGCGATGCGCCTGCGGAAAAGGCAGGCGCATAATCCAACTACGGCGTGATTACTCGTAGGACATAGTAAAGGTAGCGTTGCTGCTGACTTTACCGGCGGTGATATCAGTCGTCCCTTTCACCCAGTCTGCGCTTGGAACGTAAGCCACGCGGTAAGCCAGTACGCCAACACCTTCGTCCAGCGTTGCTGTCTGAGTGTTGTTCGCCGGCAGGCCAACCTCGATGCGGTCAGTGTTGCTGGAACCGTTGTTATACAGCGCCAGGCTTACGTTATCGGCATGTCCAGCAACGCTCGGATCGGTTTTCAGGGTACCGTTAGACAGTTCAGCGAACTGCTGAGAGGTGAAGGTGGCTGACGCTTTGGTCAGCGTTGTCGGGCAACCGCTCAGATGCAGTTCGAATTCTTTGGAACCAACGCCGCCAGTGTCAGTGGTCGCCCCTTCAACTTCGCTGACTTTTACCACTGGCATGGTGATGGTGACGTTGTTGGCGTCAACACCGTTGTTAGTGGTGATAGTGCAGGTGGTGTCAGTAACGGCACCATCAAAAGTGATCAGACCTACATCATCTGCGAATGCAGATGCTGAACCCAGTGCGCAAACAATTGCTGCCGCAGCAATGCTCAACTTATTCATTTGTTAACATCCATATAAAATTAAATATTCCCGGCAATAAATGGAGGGAGCCTAAAGAATTTTAGGTTTGGGCATTTTATTCTTGAAAGGACGGTAGGGGGAATTAAGAATTGTTGATAATGAATGTAGAATTGAGCGTTTGAATGGCTTAGGTGAATATGTTAAAATCGAAAATAAGTTTTACAGGATTAATTAATAAAATATAATATATTTTGTGATATTTATTATTCTGCGCTTTTTATATGTTTTATGAATAATAGCCCTGAAAAATATTTCAAGGCTATTATATTATCAGGCAACCTGTACCGGAATCGCTTTCGCAGTACGTTTCATTTCGTTATCGCCTTCGAAGTAGGCAACTTTCGGGCGCCAGGTTCGCGCTTCTTCATCAGACATCGTCACGAAGCTGGCGATAATCACGATGTCGCCAACTTCAGCGCAATGCGCCGCAGCACCGTTCACGGAGATGATCTTCGAGCCGCGTTCAGCCGCAATGGCATACGTAGAGAAACGTTTACCGTTGGTCACGTTCCAGATATCAATCGCTTCGTTTTCCAGAATACCGGAAGCATCGAGGAAGTCCTGGTCAATAGCGCAGGAGCCTTCGTAATGCAGGTCCGCCTGCGTGACCTTCACGCGGTGAAGCTTGCCTTGCAGCATGGTGCGAATCATAACGTCTATACCCTGTCGTTTACCTTGGCAAAGCAGGCACAAACGACCTGCTTTGAGAAATTTTCAGGCAGTATTGCCCGATTTTTAGCCCCTGTCTACTGGGCTAATGTAACGCTTTGATTGTCGATGAGACGCGCCTGGCCCAGCCATGCAGCGACCAGAATTACTGCTCGCTTACTGGTTTCGCTTAGCGCCAGCAAAGTATCGGCATCGCGAATCTGAATGTCATCGGCACGGAAGCCTTTTTCGTTCAGCTCCTGCTCGGCAATGGCAATGATCTCTTCCTGATCGCGCTCACCGGCCTGTAATTTTTCCCCAATGCGGCTCATCACTTTGTACAAGCCTGGGGCGATTTTACGCTGCTCAGCCGTCAGGTAGCCGTTGCGTGAGCTGAGGGCCAAACCGTCTTTGGCGCGAATAATCGGCACACCGACGATTTCAATGTCGTAACCCAGATCGGCCACCATTTTGCGAATTAGCGCCAGCTGCTGAAAGTCTTTCTCGCCAAAGCAGGCGATATCAGGCTGGATCAGGTTGAACAGCTTGCTAACGATGGTGGCAACACCGCGGAAGTGACCTGGACGACTTGCACCTTCCAGCATGGTGGAGAGGCCGGGAACATCAACGAAAGTGTGGCCTTCCAGACCCTGAGGGTAGATTTCTTCTACGGCTGGAGCAAAGACGTAATCGACTTTACGTTTGTTCAGCTTTTCGCAATCTTCTTGCAGCGTACGCGGGTAGCGCACCAGATCGTCCGGGCGGTCAAACTGCATCGGGTTAACGAAAATACTGGCGATCACTACATCCGCTCGAGCCCGGGCTTCATCGACCAGCTTCATATGACCATCGTGCAGGTTGCCCATGGTGGGAACTAACGCGACGCGCTTACCTTCCTGACGCAGACGACGAACGTGCTGGCGCAGCAGCGGTAGGGTTTCAATAATTAGCACACCTTGACTCCTTAATGGAAACTGTGTTCTTCACCCGGGTAAACGCCGGATTCAACCTCGGTAATATACTGCCGCACCGCGGCGCGCATGTCGCCCGCTTCATTGAGGAAATTTTTGGCAAATTTCGGAATATGACCGCCGGTAATACCAAACGCATCATGCATCACCAGGATCTGACCGTCGGTGACATTGCCTGCGCCGATGCCGATGACCGGGATGGACAGCGCTTCGGTCACGCGTTTTGCCAGCTCAACCGGAACACACTCCAGCACCAGCAACTGCGCACCTGCGGCTTCTAATGCCAGGGCATCGTCGAGCAGCGTTTGGCCAGCATCGCCACGGCCCTGCACTTTATAACCGCCAAAGATATTCACCGACTGGGGTGTTAAGCCCAGATGACCGCACACCGGGACCGCACGTTCGGTCAGCATTTTCACCGTATCAACCAGCCACGCGCCGCCTTCAATCTTGACCATGTTTGCGCCAGCGCGCATCACCACCGCCGCGTTAGCAAAGGCTTGCTCCGGCGTGGCGTAGGCCATGAACGGTAGATCGGCAAGCAGCAGGCAGTTTGGCGCACCGTGACGTACTGCCCGGGTATGATAGGCGATGTCTTCAACGGTGACCGGTAGGGTGGAATCGTGCCCTTGTATTGTCATTCCCAGTGAGTCGCCGACCAGCATCACATTGATGCCTTCGTCGGCAAAGAGTTTAGCGAAGCTGTAGTCGTAGGCCGTAATCGTCGCGAAGCGCTTTTTCTCTTGCTTGCATTTTTGCAGCAAGGAAATGGTCGTCGGTTTCATAACATTTCCTAAGTGTGAAAGTCATATTTACCGGCATTCTAGCAGTCACATTCAGGGGGGCAATGGTTTTAAGCAACCGTTTGGCGCGAAAGCAGTAAACGCTAAAGGGGAGGGGAAAATTTACCAGTGGGCAGGTTTTTCTGCGCCAAGGAGGGTGAGGTGCTGATGCAGACGGGTACCGTCCGGGAAAGTCAGTTCCGGCTCGATTTCAAACAGCGGCCACAGCATAAAGCCCCGGTTTTTCATATCGTAATGCGGAACGGTCAGACGGTCGGTATTAATCACGTCGTTGCCAAACAACATGATGTCGAGATCCAACGTGCGCGGACCCCAGCGTTCGGCTTTCCGTACTCGCCCTTGCTGCAACTCGATACGCTGCGTGTGGTTGAGCAACTCTTCAGGCGCGAGCGTGGTTTCCAGCGCAACGGCAGCGTTCAGGTAATCAGGTTGATCCTGAGGACCCAATGGTGGCGTGCGGTAGAAGGAGGATACGGCGACGATCCGGCTGTCCGGGATTTCTCCCAGTGCCTGTACGGCAGCATTAACCTGTTCCAGCGGAGAGGCTAAATTGCTGCCGAGTGCGATATACACCCGTCGTCTTTCTGGCTGCATCTGTGTTGGCTTTCCTCGCTCATCCCTGTCACGTACTGATGTACGCTCCTGGGCATTCGCTGTGTCACCGTCTTGATGCAACCCGAAATCCGTTGGGTATACGCGATGGGTCACGCACTTCCCTCGCGGCGCGGCGCACGTTTACGCGGACGACGATGGCGACGGCGTGCGTCTGGCTCTTCATCCAGCTCGTTCAGCATGCCTTTTTGCTCTGGTGGCGCGGAAACCTGGAATTCGCCCCACCACTGCGCCAGACGCTGCAGTTCGGCGTTGTTTTCCACTTCGGCACGCAGCGCCAGTAAATCGTAGGCTGCGCGGAATTTCGGATGCTCCATCAGCTTCCAGGCGCGTTTTCCCTGACGACGGGACATGCGTAACTGAAGCTGCCAGATATCGCGGGTGAGCGATGTCAGGCGTTTAGGAATCGCCAGCGAGCGGCACGCTTCGTCCAGCACGTCGTTCATCGCCAGAGCGAAAGCATCGTAGTAGGCCAGACCGCTTTCCTGAGCAATTTTCTGCGCGGCTTCCAGCAGCGGGTACCAGAACATGGCGGCAAACAGGAACGCCGGATTGACACGCATATCGTTGTGGATACGGGTATCGGTGTTCTTCAGTACCTGGGCAATAATGCGTTCCATTGCGCTGTCACCTTCTTCGGTGAAATAGCGGGTAATGGTCGGGAACAGCGGCTGGAACAGGCTGTACTCACGCAGTTTCTTATAAGTTTCGTAGCCGTAGCCCGCCTGTAACAGTTTGAGAGCTTCTTCAAACAGGCGTGCCGGCGGAATATCGTTCAGCAAGGTTGCCAGACGCGGGATCGGCTCGGCGGTTTCCGGGCTGATACGCATGTCGAGTTTTGCTGCAAAGCGGACGGCGCGTAGCATACGCACGGGATCTTCACGATAGCGAGTTTCAGGATTACCGATCAGGCGAATGACGCCGTCTTCCAGATCCTGCATCCCGCCGACGTAATCGCGAACGGTAAAATCCGCTACGCTATAGTAAAGGCTGTTAATGGTGAAATCGCGGCGTTGCGCATCTTCTTCGATGGAACCGAAGATGTTGTCACGCAGCAGCATACCATTTTGACCGCGCTGTGAGGTTGCACGGTCGGCTTCGCTGCCTTCATGGTGTCCTCGAAAGGTTGCCACTTCGATAATTTCCGGGCCAAACATCACATGGGCCAGACGGAAACGACGTCCTACCAGACGGCAGTTACGGAACAGTTTCCGAACCTGATCGGGGGTCGCGTTGGTCGTGACATCAAAGTCTTTCGGCTTTTTGCCCAGCAAAAGATCGCGTACGCCCCCGCCGACCAGCCATGCCTCGTATCCAGCCTTATTAAGCCTGTACATTACCTTCAGGGCATTTTCACTGATATCTTTGCGGGAGATAGAGTGCTGCTCACGCGGGATTACCGTCATATGTGGACGGGCGACGGCAAGCTCGGCCTCGCGCTCCTCGCGGCTTAGCACCTTGCGGCAAAAATTAGCGACTCGGGTAAAAATAGTACACCTCGGTAGTGTCAAACTTCAGTCAGAACAAGTGTTGCTGTGTAAAAATAGCGGCTAATCATAGCTCAGCAAGAGGCATTTGAGAATGCCGGATTTACATTCACTGAACCCGGCACCGTCGTAAGCACCCAATTTTGCACCGCAGTTTGCAGTAATTCTTCCACGCTTAGCGCTTGCCACGGTATTGCTATGTCTTGTCCGAGGAAGCGCAACGCGTCGATGAGAACAGGGCGCGGATCGCCTTGCGGCAGGGCAGGCGCATGATTCTGCTTAGAAAGTTTAGCCCCGTGTTCATTGAGCGCCAGCGGGAGATGAATATAGTCCGGTACCGGCCAGCCAAACTGCTGATACAGCGAAATTTGGCGCACTGTGGGCTCGATAAGATCCGCGCCACGCACGATTTCCGTCACGCCCTGAAAATGGTCATCAACCACCACCGCCAGGTTATAGGCAAACAGCCCATCGCGTCGGTGGATGACAAAATCTTCCCGAGCAAGCTGAGGGTTGGCCTGAATCTCGCCGCGCAGTCGGTCGTTAAACTGCATGACCGGGTGGCGTTGCTTGATACGCACCGCCGCGTGGTCCGGTCCGTGGCGTAATGTGCGACAGTGACCGTCGTAAATGCCGCCAATACTCTGAATACGGGCACGGGTGCAGGTGCAGTAATAGCTCAGATCCTGCTCTTGTAACCAGGCCAGCGCTTCACGGTACGCGTCATGGCGCTGAGATTGCCACAGTACCTCGCCATCCCAGTGCAGTCCGTAATGTTCCAGCTGACGCAGAATCGTATCTGCAGCACCGGGAACTTCACGAGGGGGATCGATATCTTCAATGCGCACCCACCAGATCCCGTGCTGTGCGCGAGCCTGTAGGTAGCTGCCGAGAGCGGCAATCAATGAACCAAAATGCAGTTCGCCGGAAGGGGATGGGGCGAAACGGCCAATATAGCGTTTGTCAGTCATGTCGGTGGATAGCATAAAAGAAGAAGGCGGGAGAAACTCCCGCCTGTAGTCAACGTGGTACAAATGACAGGATTAACCTGCCATCTGTTTTTCGCGAATCTCAGCCAGCGTTTTGCAGTCGATGCACAGATCGGCTGTCGGACGCGCTTCCAGACGGCGAATACCAATTTCTACGCCGCATGATTCGCAGTAGCCGAAATCTTCGTCTTCTACTTTCTTCAGCGTCTTCTCGATCTTTTTGATCAGTTTGCGCTCACGGTCACGGTTACGCAGCTCAAGGCTGAACTCTTCTTCCTGTGCGGCACGGTCAACCGGATCGGGGAAGTTAGCTGCTTCATCCTGCATATGAGTCACAGTGCGATCGACTTCATCCCTGAGTTGATTACGCCATGCTTCAAGAATACGCCTGAAGTGCGACAGCTGGGCTTCGTTCATATACTCTTCGCCCGGTTTCTCCTGGTACGGCTCCACCCCAGCGATGGCGAGAATACTCAGGGACGATGTTTTACGGTTTTGCCCTTCTTGCATGTTGCTTCTCCTTAACACGCACTATCGATCCCCATGTTCGGGGGAAAAATCAGGTCGCTATAAATAGCAGATGCTTTTCCGGATAGCAATTATCTAAACGTTACACTTGACAACCCTGTGAGGAAAAGCGTATTTGCGCACGCGGCCAGAATACTAATTAACCCGTTTGTATATGCCATTACAACGTAATGGCTAATGGCTCTTTAAGAGTCATTCCGTGGGCAGAAAGTTCCGCTTTATATACCAGAATTTCTACCCCCTTAAGCCGTGCTTCGACTAATAATTGCGCATATTTTGCATCGATATGGCGCGCGGGTGAAAAATGTGTAATGGCTGAATGCAGCACTGCGAAAAATATCACCGCTCGCTTGCCTTCGGCCGCTACGCTCATCAATTCCCGAAGATGTTTCTGACCTCGTTCAGTGATGGCATCGGGAAAATAACCCTGATTTTTTTCCGCCAACGTGACTGATTTCACTTCAATATAGCAGTCAGGGCGGGAATCCGCCTGTAACAAAAAATCAATGCGGCTGCCTTCGGCGCCGTATTTTACTTCACTTTTCAATATGCTGTAGTTCGAAAGTTCTGAAATTAACGCATTCTGAATAGCTTCTTTCGTTAATCTGTTAGCCCACAGGGTGTTAACACAAATAAACGCACCGGATTGGGTTTGCGTTAATTCCCAGGTATGCGGGTATTTCCGTTTAGTATTTTCTGATGTTGAATACCAGACGGTGTCACCCGGTGTAGCGCATCCGGTCATCGCGCCGGTATTCGGGCAGTGTAGCGTTAAGGTTGTACCGTCGGGTGTGATCACATCCGCTAAAAAACGCTTGTAGCGCTGAATTAAAGTCGCGCGCTGAAGTGGCGGAGAAAATTCCATGGAAATGTCCTTTTATTTTTCGCCAAGCGTCCAGCGCTGTAGTGGCGTGTAGCGTGTGCGACCGCGTGCAAATGAAGAGGCGTAAAGCGCAAACTCGGTGACCGGAAATGACCAGCAAAAACCCGGCGGCGGGATCGTGACCGCATGGCCGGCATCGCGCAACAGTGTGATATGCGGATGAAACGGCTGTGGGCTTTGGTAACACCCGCTGCGCGCGGCCTGCGCCCGCAGAATACTCGCCAATTGCAACAGCCCGCGTGGTGGCTGGCGCATTCCTAGCCAGACCACGCGTGAGCGCAGCCATTGTCCGGCGTCATCCAGTGTTAGCGTAAAACCCGGCTGGCGAATACGCCCGGCAAGTTGTGACAGCGCCTGCTGCTTCTCAGCGCTGACCTCGCCTAAAAAGGCCAGTGTCAGGTGCAGATTGTCAGTCGCGACGGGGCGACCCGCTTCAGGCGGGAACTGTGCGGCTCGCCAGTGGATAAGCTGCTCCCGAACCTCGGCTGGCAATTCAATGGCAAAGAACAGCCTTTTTGGCTCAGACATGATGGATACTCGGTTATGAATTAACGCGATGCTACAATGCAGCGCGAAGAATGTTAACCCTCTGGAGCCATTTGTGACGACGTTGCCCGTTGCCGCCGTAGTGCCTGAACTGCTTACCGCCCTTGATACCTCACCGCAGGTTCTGCTGACCGCACCGACCGGCGCCGGGAAATCGACCTGGCTGCCGTTGCAGCTTCTTGCGCACAATGGCATTCAGGGGCGGATTATTCTGCTGGAGCCGCGTCGTCTGGCGGCCCGCAACGTGGCGCAGCGTCTGGCCGAGTTGCTGAACGAAAAACCCGGTGAGACCGTGGGCTACCGCATGCGTGCTCAACACTGCGTTGGACCGCATACCCGGCTCGAAGTGGTAACAGAAGGTGTGCTCACGCGCATGATCCAACGCGATCCCGAGCTAAACGGCGTTAGCCTTGTGATCCTCGACGAATTTCATGAGCGCAGCTTGCAGGCTGACCTGGCGCTGGCGCTATTGCTGGATGTACAGCAAGGGCTGCGGGATGATTTAAAACTGCTGATCATGTCGGCAACGTTGGATAACGGGCGTTTGCAGCAGCTGTTGCCCGATGCGCCGACGATTGTCTCTGAAGGCCGCGCCTTTCCCGTAGAACGACGCTATCAGCCGCTGGCGGCGCATCAGCGCTTTGATGAAGCCGTGGCGGTGGCAACGGCGGAGCTATTACGCCAGGAAAGCGGCTCGTTGCTGCTTTTTTTACCGGGCGTGGGGGAGATTCAGCGAGTGCAGGAACAGCTGACCTCGCGCGTAGGTAATGATGTTCTGCTTTGCCCGCTATACGGTGCGTTATCGCTTACCGAACAGCGTCAGGCGATTTTGCCCGCGCCGCCAGGCTCGCGCAAAGTGGTGCTGTCCACCAATATTGCCGAGACCAGTTTAACTATCGAAGGTATCCGGCTGGTGGTGGACTGTGCGCAGGAGCGCGTGGCGCGTTACGACCCGCGCACCGGTTTGACGCGCCTGATTACCCAGCGTATTAGCCAGGCGTCGATGACCCAGCGAGCCGGGCGAGCAGGCCGTCTGGAACCCGGTATTTGCCTGCATCTGCTGGCGAAAGAGCAGGCCGAAAGAGCGGCGGCGCAGGGCGAGCCGGAGATGCTGCAAAGCGACTTGTCCGGCTTGCTAATGGAGTTGCTGCAATGGGGATGCACTGACCCAGCGCAGTTAAGCTGGCTGGATAGGCCGCCGACGGTCAATTTGCAGGCGGCAAAACGGCTGCTGCACATGCTGGGCGCACTTGAGGGCGACAGGCTCAGTGCGGCGGGGCAGAAAATGGCGGCGCTCGGCAACGATCCGCGTCTGGCGGCGATGCTGGTCCGTGCCACAGATGACAACGAAGCGGCAACGGCAGCAAAACTGGCGGCGATTCTCGAAGAGCCCCCGCGCGGTGGCAGTACCGATCTGACGGTGGCGTTTTCACACAATCAGCCGAATTGGCAGCAGCGTAGCCAGCAATTGCTGAAGCGCCTGAACATTCGAGGTGGGCAGTCTGATAGCGCGCTGATCGCCCCGTTACTGGCTTCGGCTTTCGCCGATCGCATTGCCCGACGTCGTGGTCAGGAGGGGCGGTATCAGCTGGCTAACGGGATGGGGGCGATGCTGGATGCCGACGACGCATCAGGGCGTCATGAATGGATTATTGCGCCTTTATTGCTGCAAGGCAGCGCCTCGCCGGATGCGCGTATTTTGCTGGCCCTGCCGCTGGATATCGATGCGCTGATACAATCATCTCCTGAGTTGCTGCAGCAGTCCGACACTATCGAATGGGATGAAAATCAGGGGACACTAAAGGCATTGCGCCGCACGCAGGTAGGTCAGTTGACGCTAAAAGTGCAGCCGCTGGCCAAACCCTCGGAAGAGGAACTGCATCAGGCGATGCTGAATGGTATTCGCGATAAAGGGCTAAGTGTGCTCAACTGGACGCCGGAAGCAGAGCAGTTCCGACTGCGTCTGCAATGTGCGGCAAAATGGCTACCGGAATACGACTGGCCTGCCATGGACGACGCGTCGTTGCTGGCGACGCTGGAGAGTTGGCTGCTGCCGCATATGAGCGGAGTGCACGCTTTACGCGCGCTTAAAGCAGTAAATGTGGGCCAGGCATTGCGCGGATTACTGGACTGGTCAATGCTGCAACGTCTGGATAGTGAATTGCCCACACATTACACTGTGCCGACGGGAAGCCGGATAGCCATTCGCTATCACGAGGATAACCCACCGGCGCTGGCGGTCAGGATGCAGGAAATGTTTGGCGAGGCCAATACGCCGACCCTCGCACAGGGGCGCGTCCCGCTGGTGCTGGAACTGCTCTCCCCGGCGCAGCGACCGCTGCAAATCACCCGTGATTTGAGCGCGTTCTGGCAGGGGGCGTACCGTGAGGTGCAAAAAGAGATGAAAGGGCGTTATCCCAAACATGTCTGGCCAGACGACCCGGCGAATACCGCGCCGACGCGGCGCACCAAAAAGTATTCATGAGTTGTAGTGGTAGGCCTGATAAGCGAAGCGCCATCAGGCAAAAAAATTGAGAGATTTCTTCTTCTGTCGCTTGACGGAAGAACAGAGAATCAGGTCTTTGCGCCTGAATGTTGCGGAGAAAAAGCATGGCGGGGAATGACCGCGAGCCAATTGGACGTAAAGGGAAACCGACGCGTCCGGCGAAACAAAAGGTGAGCCGTCGTCAGCTCAGAGATGATGAGTATGACGACGATTATGATGATGACTATGAGGATGAAGAACCGATGCCGCGTAAAGGTAAAGGCAAAGGGCGTAAGCCTCGTGGTAAACGCGGCTGGTTCTGGCTGCTGGTAAAACTGTCGATTGTCTTTTTGGTGCTGATTGCCATTTACGGCGTCTATCTGGATCAAAAAATCCGTAGCCGTATTGATGGCAAAGTCTGGCAGCTGCCTGCGGCCGTGTATGGCCGGATGGTTAACCTCGAGCCAGAAATGCCCATCGGCAAAAAAGAGATGGTGAAGCTGCTGGAGGCTACGCAGTATCGTCAGGTCTCGAAGATGACGCGGCCCGGTGAGTTTACCGTGCAGGCGAACAGCATTGAGATGATCCGTCGTCCGTTTGACTTCCCGGACAGTAAAGAAGGGCAGGTGCGTGCGCGTCTGACCTTTGACGGCGATCATCTGGACACCATCGAGAATCTGGATAACAACCGTCAGTTCGGTTTCTTCCGTCTCGATCCACGCCTGATCACCATGCTCTCTTCGGCAAATGGCGAGCAGCGTCTGTTCGTGGCGCGTAGCGGTTTCCCGGATCTGCTGGTGGACACGCTGCTGGCAACCGAAGATCGTCATTTCTACGAGCATGACGGCATTAGCCTGTATTCCATTGGTCGTGCGGTGCTGGCGAACCTGACGGCAGGTCGCACGGTGCAGGGCGCCAGTACGCTGACCCAGCAGCTGGTGAAAAACCTGTTCCTCTCCAGCGAACGTTCTTACTGGCGTAAAGCCAACGAAGCGTACATGGCCGTGTTGATGGATGCCCGTTACAGTAAGGACAGGATCCTTGAGCTGTACATGAACGAAGTCTATCTCGGCCAGAGCGGCGACAACGAGATCCGCGGCTTCCCGCTGGCGAGCCTGTATTACTTTGGCCGTCCGGTTGAAGAGTTGAGCCTCGATCAGCAGGCGCTGTTGGTGGGGATGGTGAAAGGGGCGTCGATCTACAACCCGTGGCGTAACCCGAAACTGGCGCTGGAGCGACGTAACCTGGTGCTGCGTCTTCTGCAACAGCAGCAGATTATCGACCAGGAACTGTATGAAATGCTGAGCGCGCGTCCGCTAGGCGTGCAGCCGCGCGGTGGGGTGATCTCTCCACAGCCCGCGTTTATGCAGATGGTGCGTCAGGAGCTACAGGCGAAGCTGGGCGACAAAGTTAAAGATCTTTCCGGCGTGAAGATTTTCACCACCTTTGATTCCGTGGCGCAGGACGCCGCAGAAAAAGCGGCGGTGGAAGGCATTCCGGTGCTGAAGAAACAGCGTAAGCTAAGCGATCTGGAAACGGCGATTGTGGTAGTGGACCGCTTTAGTGGTGAGGTTCGCGCCATGGTCGGTGGGTCGGAGCCGCAGTTCGCAGGCTACAACCGTGCTATGCAGGCGCGTCGTTCAATTGGTTCTCTGGCGAAGCCCGCGACCTATCTGACCGCCCTGAGCCAGCCGAAGCTGTACCGCCTCAATACCTGGATTGCCGATGCGCCGATTGCGCTGCGTCAGCCAAACGGTCAGGTGTGGTCCCCGCAGAACGATGACCGTCGCTACAGCGAAAGCGGTAAAGTGATGCTGGTGGATGCGTTAACCCGTTCCATGAACGTGCCGACCGTCAATCTGGGCATGGCGCTGGGGCTGCCAGCGGTCACCGAGACCTGGGAAAAACTGGGCGCGCCGAAAGATCAGCTGCACCCGGTGCCAGCTATGCTGCTGGGGGCATTGAACCTGACGCCAATTGAAGTGGCGCAGGCGTTCCAGACCATCGCCAGCGGCGGTAACCGCGCGCCGTTATCAGCGTTGCGCTCGGTAATTGCCGAAGACGGTACGGTGTTGTATCAAAGCTTCCCGCAGGCCGAACGCGCTGTGCCAGCACAGGCCGCGTACATGACGCTGTGGACCATGCAGCAGGTGGTGCAACGCGGTACCGGCCGTCAGCTTGGCGCGAAGTATCCGGGGCTGCATCTGGCGGGGAAAACCGGGACCACCAACAACAACGTTGATACCTGGTTCGCCGGTATTGACGGCAGTCAGGTGACCATTACCTGGGTGGGTCGCGATAACAACCAGCCTACCAAGTTGTACGGTGCGAGCGGGGCGATGTCGATTTACCAGCGCTATCTGGCAAACCAGACGCCAACGCCGTTAACGCTGACGCCGCCGGAAGATATTGTCGACATGGGCGTGGATTACGACGGCAACTTCGTGTGCAGCGGCGGGATGCGTACGCTCCCGGTGTGGACCAGCGATCCGGATTCGCTGTGTCAGCAAGGTGAGATGCTGCAACAGTCTGGCAATCCGTTTGATCAGTCAACGCCGCCGCAGCAGCCTCAACAGCAGCAACAGCAACAACCGCCGCAGCAAGAGAAGAAAGACGGCGACGGTGTCGCAGGCTGGATCAAAGATATGTTTGGCAGTAACTAATCTCTCCCAAAACCCGCTTCGGCGGGTTTTTCTTTTCTCATCTCAGACCCCGACCAAACAACATTTCAGCGTAATTCATTAACCCTTTCTTTTCATCTGGTTATTTCTTGACCCCTCAGTTTTAGTAGGGATGTGTATCGCTTGCTATCTCGCCAGCGTTTCGAATATTATGCTGCCGTTATAATAATAATTCTCGTTTACGTTATCATTCACTTTCATCAGAGATATACCAATGGCGCGTTATAAAACTGCTCAGCCAAATTCCTCGCTGCGTAAAATGGCAGTGCTGGTAGCCACAGCGGTTAGCGGCATGTCTGTCTATGCACAGGCGGCGGTTGAACCAAAAGAAGAAACCATCACTGTCACCGCAGCACCCGCCGCACAAGAAAGCGCATGGGGACCTGCTCCAACCATCGCTGCCAAGCGTTCCGCCACGGCAACCAAGACTGATACGCCTATCGAAAAGACCCCACAGTCTGTTTCGGTCGTGACGCGTGAAGAGATGGATACCAAACAGCCGGCTTCCGTGAAACAAGCGATTGCTTACACCCCCGGCGTTTTTGCTACGCGTGGTAGTTCCACCACCTATGATGTGGTGACGATTCGTGGTTTCACCGCGCCTACCACCGTCAATACCAACCAATATCTGGATGGTATGAAACTTCAGGGCAATAACTATTCTGAAGTGTCGATGGACCCATATTTCCTGGAACGCGTAGAAGTGATGCGCGGGCCAACATCAGTGCTGTACGGTAATAGCAACCCTGGCGGTATTGTCAGCATGGTGAGCAAGCGTCCGACCACAGAGCCACTGAAAGAAGTTCAGTTTAAGATGGGGACTAACAACCTCTGGCAAACCGGGTTCGACTTTAGCGATGCTATCGATGATGACGGCGTGTGGTCATACCGCCTGACGGGGTTAGGGAATAGTCAGGACTCTCAGCAAGAGATGTCAAAATCAACGCGTTACGCGATTGCACCTGCGTTTAGCTGGCGTCCTGATGACAAAACCGATTTCACTTTCCTGAGCAACTTCCAGAACGATCCGTACGCAGGATACTATGGCTGGCTGCCGCGTGAAGGTACACTCGTTCCGTATTACGACGCGAATGGCAATCCGCACAAACTGCCGACCGATTTCAACGAAGGTGAAGAAGATAACAAGATGGCGCGCCGCCAGCAGATGGTGGGCTATAACTTCTCGCATGCGTTCAACGATACCTTCACCGTGCGCCAGAATCTGCGTTATGACCAGGTGAAAACGCTTTATCGTTCTGTTTATGGCTACGGTTACAGTGCACCGGGCAAGATTAACCGCCAATACGTGCGTTCTGACGAAGATCTCAACGCGTTCACCGTTGATACCCAATTGCAGTCTGCTTTTGCGACCGGTGATGTTGATCATACCCTGCTGACAGGCGTTGATTACTCACGTATGCGTAACGATGTGAATGCTCTGTATGGTTCTGCCGATCCGCTGGATATGCAGGATCCACAGTATGGCAATCCGAATATCGATGTGAGTGGGCCGTATGCGAAATACGCTGTGCTCAACCGCATGGAGCAGACCGGACTTTATGCCCAGGACCAGATGGAATGGGATAAGTGGGTGCTGACGCTCGGTGGTCGCTACGATTTTGCGAAAACCTCTACGTTGACCCGCTCCAGTAATTCTCTGGCAGAAGTGAACGATCAGCAGTTTACTTGGCGTGGTGGCATTAACTACCTGTTTGACAACGGTATTTCACCGTATTTCAGTTACAGCGAATCTTTCGAGCCGACCTCCGGTGCAACGAAAGAAGGGAAACCGTTCGATCCTTCACGCGGTAAGCAGTACGAAGCCGGTGTGAAGTATGTACCGAAGGATATGCCGGTCGTGCTGACGGCAGCGGTGTATCAACTGACGAAAAATAAAAACCTGACATCAGATCCGAACGATCCAACCGGGTTGTATAGCGTTCAGAGTGGTGAAATTCGCTCACGCGGTATTGAGCTGGAAGCCAAAGCAGCAGTCAATGCCAATATCAACGTCACGGCGGCATATAGCTACACGGATGCGGAATATACTGAGGACACTATCTTCAAAGGTAAACGCCCGGCAGAAGTTCCGCGTAATCAGGCATCGTTGTGGACCGACTACACGTTCTATGACACTGCCCTGAGCGGTCTGACCGTTGGCGCAGGTGTGCGTTACACCGGTTCAACGGTGAGCTACTATAAAAACGACGCAGCGAAGAAAAATGACGCGTTTAACGTCGGTGGTTATACCGTTGCTGATGCCATGGTCAAATACGATCTGGCCCGTTTCGGCATGGCGGGGTCCAGCGTTGCGGTTAACGTCAATAACCTGTTTAATCGTGAATACGTTTCCAGTTGCTATAGCGAATACGCGTGCTACTGGGGCGCGGAACGTCAGGTCGTTGCAACTGCAACCTTCCGTTTCTAATTTCTCTTTGGGCACGCTTTGCGTGCCCGTTTTACAAGTTGGCCGCTATGCAGGAAAACAGATCCCATCCCGACACCACTTTTGCGTTAAGTAACGTCTCCTTTCGTGTGCCTGGCCGCACGCTTTTACATCCCCTCTCGTTAACGTTTCCCGTGGGAAAAGTGACCGGTCTTATCGGTCATAACGGCTCCGGTAAATCAACCTTATTGAAAATGCTCGGACGTCATCAGCCGCCTTCAGACGGCGAAATTCTGCTCGACGAGCAACCGCTGGAGAGCTGGAACAGTAAAGCATTTGCCCGTAAGGTCGCCTATTTACCGCAACAGTTGCCGCAGGCGGAAGGGATGACGGTGCGTGAACTGGTGGCGATTGGTCGCTATCCGTGGCACGGCGCGTTGGGACGCTTTGGCGTGGCTGACAGAGAAAAAGTGGAAGAGGCGATCACGCTTGTGGGGTTAAAGCCGCTGGCGCATCGACTGGTTGATAGCCTGTCAGGCGGCGAGCGTCAGCGCGCGTGGATCGCCATGCTGGTGGCGCAGGACAGTCGCTGCCTGCTGCTTGACGAACCGACTTCGGCGCTGGATATCGCGCATCAGGTTGATGTACTGGCGCTGGTGCACCGCTTAAGCCAGCAGCGCGGACTGACGGTGATCGCCGTACTGCATGATATCAATATGGCGGCCCGTTACTGCGATTATCTGGTGGCGCTACGCGGTGGCGAAATGATTGCTCAGGGAACGCCCGCGGAGCTGATGCGCAGTGAAACCCTGGAACTGATTTATGGCATCCCGATGGGCATTTTGCCGCATCCGGGCGGTGCCGCACCCGTGAGTTTTGTCTATTAATGGTAGGATTACATCATATCACCCGTCGACGTTTATTAACGGCGATGGCGTTGTCACCGCTGCTCTGGCAGATGAATTCGGCGCATGCGGCGGCGGTTGATCCAAAACGTATTGTGGCACTGGAATGGTTGCCGGTAGAACTGTTGCTGGCGCTGGGAATCACTCCCTATGGCGTAGCCGATGTTCCTAACTACAGGCTGTGGGTCAATCAACCCCCGTTGCCGGACTCGGTGATTGACGTCGGGTTACGCACAGAACCCAATCTCGAACTGCTGACCGAAATGAAACCCTCGTTTATGGTCTGGTCGGCAGGCTATGGCCCCGCGCCAGAAAAACTGGCGCGCATTGCGCCGGGTCGCGGATTTAGCTTCAGCGACGGCAAAAAACCGCTGGCGGTCGCTCGCCAGTCGTTGCAGGAGATGGCGCAACTGCTGAATCTGCAAACGGCTGCTGAACGTCATCTGGCGCAATACGATACCGTGATTGCCAGCCTGAAACCGCGCTTTATTCACCGCGGCGCGCGTCCCGTGCTCCTGGCATCCCTGCTTGATTCGCGGCATATGCTGGTATTTGGCCCGAACAGTTTGTTCCAGGACGTGCTGGACGAATACGGGATCCCTAACGCCTGGCAGGGAGAAACCAACTTCTGGGGCAGCACTGCCGTGGGGATTGACCGGCTTGCCGCGTATAAAGATGTTGATGTGCTGTGCTTCGATCATGGTAACGATAAAGAAATGGACGCGCTGATGTCCACGCCGCTGTGGCAGGCGATGCCGTTTGTTCGCGCCGGTCGCTTTCAGCGGGTACCCGCGGTCTGGTTTTATGGCGCCACGCTGTCGGCGATGCATTTTGCCCGCATTCTAGACACTGCGCTGGGAGGCAAAGCGTGAGCAGGAAACTTGAAATGCCGGATGGCGACGCTAAAAGCGCCTTATCCGGCCTACGGTTCGGGCGCGTTGTTGGCTGGATAAGACGAAGCCGCCATCCGGCGTTGCTGCTGGTGGCGCTGTTTATTGTTGCGATCTGGCTGACCTGGATTAATTTCTCCATTGCCCTGCCGCGTGACCAGTGGCAGCAGGCTATCTGGTCACCGAATATCGACGCCATCGAACAGATGGTTTTCCATTACAGCCTGCTGCCACGACTGGCGATTGCGTTACTGGTCGGTGCCGGATTGGGCCTGGTTGGCGTGCTGTTTCAGCAGGTGTTACGTAACCCGCTGGCGGAGCCGACCACGCTGGGTGTGGCAACCGGTGCGCAACTGGGCATTACGGTCACCACGCTGTGGGCCATTCCCGGCGCGTTGACCACGCAATTCGCGGCGCTGGCCGGAGCGTGTATCGTCGGGGCGCTGGTGTTTGGCGTTGCCTGGGGCAAGCGTTTGTCACCTGTGACGCTGATCCTTGCTGGTCTGGTGGTCAGCCTGTACTGCGGTGCGATTAACCAGCTGATGGTCCTCTTCCATCACGATCAGCTGCAAAGCATGTTTATGTGGAGCAGCGGGACGCTCACCCAAACCGACTGGAACGGCGTGCAGCGTCTGTGGCCACAGCTGCTGGGTGGCGTGATGCTGACCCTGCTGTTACTGCGTCCAATGACGCTGATGGGACTGGATGACGGGGTAGCGCGTAATCTCGGGCTGGCGCTGTCGCTGGCGCGTTTGGCGGCGTTAACGCTGGCGATTGTGCTCAGTGCCTTGCTGGTTAACGCGGTGGGGATTATCGGCTTTATCGGCCTGTTTGCCCCGCTGCTGGCGAAAATGCTCGGCGCACGGCGTTTGCTGGCGCGCCTGATGCTGGCCCCGCTGATTGGGGCCCTGATCCTCTGGCTTTCCGATCAAATTATTCTGTGGTTGACCCGCGTGTGGATGGAAGTCTCCACCGGTTCGGTGACCGCGTTGATTGGTGCGCCGCTGCTGCTGTGGCTGCTGCCGCGCCTGCGCAGCATGAGCGCGCCGGATATGAATGCCAATAACCATGTGGCAGCAGAACGTCAGAACGTGCTGATGTTCGCGCTGGCGGGTGGGGCGATATTGCTACTGACTGCCGTCGTGGCGCTCTCGTTTGGTCGTGATGCCCACGGTTGGACCTGGGCCAGCGGCGCAATGCTGGATGAACTGATGCCTTGGCGCTGGCCGCGTATTCTGGCGGCGATGATTGCCGGGGTGATGCTGGCGGTGGCGGGCTGTATTATTCAGCGCCTGACCGGTAACCCGATGGCCAGTCCGGAAGTCCTTGGGATTAGCTCCGGTGCCGCGTTTGGCGTGGTGTTGATGCTGTTCCTCGTACCGGGTGATGCGTTTGGCTGGCTGCTGCCCGCCGGAAGTCTCGGGGCGGCGGTAACGCTGCTGATTATTATGATTGCCGCCGGGCGCGGCGGCTTCTCGCCGCAACGCATGCTGCTGGCGGGGATGGCGCTCAGCACCGCGTTCACGATGCTGCTGATGATGTTGCAGGCCAGCGGCGATCCGCGGATGGCAAGCGTGCTGACCTGGATCTCCGGCTCGACCTACAACGCCACTGGCGAACAGGTGCTACGGACCGGGATCGTGATGGTGATTCTGCTGGCGGTTACGCCGCTGTGCCGTCGCTGGTTAACGATTTTACCGCTGGGCGGAGAAACTGCGCGGGCGGTGGGTATCGCATTGACGCCGTCGCGCGTGGCGTTACTGATGTTGGCTGCGGGTCTGACGGCGACAGCCACCATGACCATCGGGCCGCTGAGCTTTGTTGGGCTTATGGCGCCGCATATTGCGCGGATGTTAGGTTTCCGGCGCACGATGCCGCATATGGTCATCTCGGCGCTGGCGGGAGGCGTGTTGCTGGTGTTTGCCGACTGGTGCGGGCGAATGGTGCTGTTTCCGTATCAGATCCCGGCGGGATTACTGTCGACGTTTATTGGTGCGCCGTACTTTATCTATTTGTTGAGAAAGCAGAGTCGCTGAGTTTGCCGGATGGCGGCCTATGGACGGACCCCTTTCATGTAGGCCGGATAAGACGCTTTGCGTCGCCATCCGGCAATAAAAAAGCCGGGTGGCGGCTTCGCCTTACCCGGCCTACGTTGTTTCTGGACGTTCTCTTTTACAGCTTCGCAAACACCCGGCGCGCGGCGTCGACAGTGTTATTGATATCTTCCATGCTGTGCGCCACGGACATAAAGCCCGCTTCAAACGCGGACGGTGCCAGATAAACACCTTCATCCAGCATCATGTGGAAGAAGCGCTTGAAGCGCTCAACGTCACATGCCATCACGTCCTGATAGCAGGTCACGGTTTCGGCATCGGTGAAGAAAATCCCGAACATCCCGCCCACATGGTTCACCACCAGCGGAATATTGGCTTCCTGAGCGGCTTCCAGCAGACCTTCTGCCAGACGCGTGGTGAGGTCATCTAAGGTCTCATGAATTCCCGGCTGAGCAACTTCGTTCAGACAGGCGAATCCTGCTGCCATGGCTATCGGGTTACCGGACAGCGTTCCCGCCTGGTAAACCGGGCCGGTTGGCGCCAGTGCGTCCATCACATCACGACGCCCGCCGAATGCACCAACAGGCATGCCACCACCGATGATTTTGCCCAGACAGGTCAGGTCAGGCACTACGCCGTAGTAATCCTGCGCGCCAGCCAGCGCGACGCGGAAACCGGTCATCACTTCGTCGATGATAAACAGCGCACCGAACTCGTCGCACAGAGCGCGCAGGCCAGGCAGGAATTCCGGCAGCGGTGGGATGCAGTTCATGTTGCCCGCGACCGGTTCAACGATAATACAGGCAATGTCCTGCGGATACTGCTCGAATGCCGCCCGCACCGAGGACAGATCGTTATAGGTACAGGTCAGGGTGTGCTTGGCAAAATCTGCCGGAACGCCCGGTGAGTTCGGCTGGCCCAGCGTCAGCGCACCGGAACCTGCTTTTACCAGCAAGCAGTCAGCATGACCGTGATAGCAGCCTTCAAATTTGATGATTTTATCGCGCCCGGTGAAGCCACGCGCCAGACGGATGGCGCTCATCGTTGCTTCGGTACCGGAGTTGACCATACGCACCATGTCCATGGTGGGCACAAGCTCGGTAACCAGCGCCGCCATTTTGACTTCCATCTCAGTCGGTGCACCAAAGCTCAGACCGCGCTCGGCGGCTTCGATCACTGCATTGCGGATCGCCGGGTGGTTATGACCCAGCACCATCGGGCCCCAGGATCCGACGTAATCGATGTAGGCTTTACCATCGACGTCATACAGATACGCGCCGTCTGCTTTTTCGATAAACAGCGGAGTACCACCCACGCCGGTAAAGGCGCGAACAGGGGAGTTAACGCCGCCGGGGATCAGTTCGCGTGCTGCGCTGTAGAGGTTCTCAGACTTACTCATGGATGGGGTCCTGGTTCGTAGAAAAAGTGAATGCGGGCTATTCTAGTTATTCAGTGAAGGTTATGAAAGTTTTGTGCATTGGAAACAATACGATTTGCAGGGGATTTTCACAAAATGAGCGAGTAGAATGCCGACTCCGTATTTGTATTACCAATTAATGATCATCCGATGAAAACAGACTCTCCCTCTTTTGAAGCACAGCAAATTGTGCGTTTACGGCGCAGGGATCAGATCCGTCGACTCCTTGATCGGGACAAGACACCGCTCGCGATCCTCTTTATGGCGGCCGTGGTTGGCACCGTGACCGGGCTGGTGGGCGTGGCGTTTGAGAAATCTGTCACCTGGGTACAGAACCTGCGCATTGGCGCACTGGTACAGGTTGCCGATCATGCCATTCTGGTATGGCCGCTGGCCTTTATTCTCTCGGCGCTGCTGGCCATGGTGGGCTATTTTCTGGTGCGTAAATTTGCACCCGAGGCCGGTGGTTCGGGGATCCCTGAAATTGAAGGCGCACTGGAAGAGCTGCGCCCGGTGCGCTGGTGGCGTGTATTGCCGGTAAAATTTGTCGGCGGCATGGGGACGTTGGGGGCCGGTATGGTGCTCGGTCGTGAAGGGCCGACGGTGCAAATTGGCGGTAACATCGGGCGCATGGTGCTGGATGTCTTTCGTATGCGCAGCGCTGAAGCGCGGCATACCCTGCTGGCAACCGGTGCGGCTGCCGGTCTTTCGGCGGCGTTTAATGCGCCGCTGGCCGGCATCCTGTTCATTCTGGAAGAGATGCGTCCGCAGTTTCGCTATAACCTTGTGTCGATCAAAGCCGTGTTTACCGGCGTTATCATGTCGAGCATTGTGTTTCGTATTTTCAACGGCGAGGCCCCGATTATTGAAGTTGGAAAGCTCTCCAATGCGCCGGTGAATACCCTGTGGCTGTATCTGATCCTTGGGATTATTTTTGGCTGTGTCGGACCGTTGTTCAATACCCTGGTGTTACGCACTCAGGATATGTTTCAGCGGTTCCACGGTGGTGACATTAAAAAATGGGTGCTGATGGGCGGGGCGATCGGCGGCCTGTGTGGGATCCTGGGCTTAATTAAACCGGAAGCCGCAGGCGGTGGGTTCAACCTGATCCCAATCGCCGCCGCGGGCAATTTCAGCGTCGGTATCCTGCTGTTTATTTTTATTGCCCGGGTTATCACCACGCTGCTGTGCTTCTCATCCGGTGCGCCGGGCGGGATTTTTGCCCCGATGCTGGCGCTGGGGACACTGCTCGGTACCGCGTTCGGCATGGCGGCCGCGGCCTCATTTCCGCAGTATCATCTGGAGGCTGGGACGTTTGCCATTGCCGGAATGGGGGCGTTGTTGGCGGCGTCGGTACGTGCGCCACTCACCGGCATCGTGCTGGTGCTGGAGATGACCGATAACTATCAGCTCATTTTGCCAATGATTATTACCTGTCTTGGCGCAACACTATTAGCCCAATTTATGGGCGGAAAGCCGCTATACTCGACTATCCTTGCCCGTACGCTGGCAAAACAGGAAGCGGAGCAGGCGGCGAAAAGCCAGAGTACAGCCGCTGGCGAGAATACTTGAACGAAATACCAGGGTATTAGATAATGGCCTTAACTATTGGGTTATAATTTGCCCAATTGCCAATGTCGTTTGGAGCAAAATATGAGTGATGATGTAGCGCTGCCACTGCAATTTACTGAAGCAGCAGCCAATAAAGTAAAAAGCCTGATCGCTGACGAAGATAACCCGAATCTGAAATTGCGCGTATATATCACCGGCGGTGGTTGCAGCGGTTTCCAGTATGGTTTCACCTTTGATGATCAGGTGAATGATGGCGATATGACTATTGAGAAACAGGGCGTTGGCCTGGTGGTTGACCCGATGAGCCTGCAGTATCTGGTGGGCGGCGCGGTTGACTATACCGAAGGTCTGGAAGGTTCCCGCTTCGTGGTGACTAACCCTAACGCCAAAAGCACCTGCGGGTGTGGTTCTTCTTTCAGCATCTGATTGCTGTCTGCAATACCGATGGTCTGATGGTGTAGGCCCGGTAAGCGTAGCGCTACCGGGCAATGTGCCGGATGGCGGCGTAAACGCCTTATCCGGCCTACATGTTCTGCATCGTTACATCAACGTCCGTTATCATCCAGCGCAAATGTCGGTAGCTTTAAGTGCCAGCGAATAGCGGCCAGTCGAATAACCAGCGTGACAACCATCCCCATCATACTGGCGTTTTCCAGCGGTATTGCGAAAGTATAAAACGCGGTTGCGTGAACAATGCCGCCGATAATGCAGGCCGTGGCATAAATTTCTGTACGTAATATCATCGGCACTTCACGGGCCAACACGTCGCGTATGATCCCACCGCCGACGCCGGTAATGACCCCCATACAAATCGCCACTAGCGGACCGGTTTCGGCGAGAAACGCCTTATTGACGCCAATGCCGACGAACACCGCCAGACCCACGGCGTCCAGCACCGGAAGGATCCATTTAGGCAAACGTCTGGGCTGGCGTACCAATACGATCGTTAGCATACTGGTGATCATGGCAACCACCAGATCGGTAGGATCTTTAACCCAGAATACCGGCCCATGATCCAGGGCCATATCGCGGATCGTGCCGCCACCGACTGCGGTAACCACCCCGAGGACCAGAACGCCGAACGGATCCATACGTAATTTCCCGGCCAGTAATACGCCAGAGATAGCAAATACCGCGGTACCGACAATATCCAGCCAATAGACGAGCATGCTTAAATCCTCACAACACACCTGGTGGGGGGCCGACGCTAATTTATCTGTGAAAGCGCATTACAGAGTTGTTTTGCGGCGAGGATAATACGCGGGCTCGCGCGTTCAAACCAGTCACTATTAAGGATAATAACCGGGATTTTTAACTGTTCTCCCCAGTATTGCTCAATTTTAAGATTTTCGCCCGAACCACCGGTGGCGACGATTGCCTGGGGGGCTCTTGCCAGTACTTGTTCACGGCTGACCTGTGGCCAGGGAACCCGGCTGCCAGCAAAGATGTTTTCTCCCCCGCATACCTCAAGAACCTGGTGTTGAAGGGAGCCTTTTCCACTGGTAAACAGAGGATTTGCACCAAACTGGAGAAACACCCGTTTTTTCGGTTTATTGGCATACTGAGATTTTAGTAAAGCATACTCATCAAGCAATGTTTGCGCGGCCTGTTTTGCTTGCTCAGGCTTGGGGCTCCACGGTGCCAACTGGCGCAGTGCGTCGGCAACTTGCTCGATGGTGACGGCATCCACCCAGATAACCTTAATCCCCAATGCGGTTAGCTGATTCACCTGCCGCTCGGCATTGCCTCCGCGCCAGGCGATGACCAGATCCGGTTTGAGCGCCACGATGCGTTCCAGATTCATGCCTTGCCAGGTGGAGACCTCTTCAATATTTTCGGCCTCGGGCGGATAATTTGAGTAGCTGCTGACGCCAACGGGCGTAATGCCGGCGGCAAAGGCAAGTTCGGTGTTAGCAGGGGAGAGGGAAACCACACGCGGAGCGGCATAAAGCCACGCCGGAAGCGTAAAAAGCAGGGCGACCAGCGCCCTGGAGATGAATTTAGCCATGCGCCAGTTTCTGTACCAGCGCTTCGACCATCAGGCTTGACTGCTTCGCGGCAACCACCAGGAATTCGTCAAAGCTCAGGTGGGACTGCTGATCGGCAACGTCGGAGATGGCACGAACCACCACGAACGGAACGTTAAAGTTATGGCAAACATGTGCAATCGCGGTGGCTTCCATTTCTACGGCAATCGCCTGCGGGAAGTTATGCTGAATTTTTGCCAGGCCAACAGAGCCGTTAATGAAGGCGTCGCCGCTAACGATAAGACCACGAACGGCGTTAAGGTTCAGTTCTGCAATGCAGGATTCCGCCGCGGCGATAAGCGCAGGGTCGGCTTTAAAACCTGCCGGGCAGCCCGGTAACTGACCGAATTCATAGCCAAATGCAGTGACGTCGGCGTCGTGATAACGCGCTTCGTCAGAGACTACGATATCGCCGACTTTCAGCGTAGAAGCCAGGCCGCCCGCAGAGCCCGTATTAATGATGGCATCCGGTTTGCAGCGTTCCAGCAGCAGCGTGGCGCCCAGTGCCGCAGCCACTTTACCGATGCCCGATTTCAGTAGCGCAACCTCAGTCCCGTTCAGTTGGCCGGTGTAAATTTCACAACCGCCAAGGGTGATAGTCTGACGGTTTTCGATTTTGTCACGCAGCAGCGTAACTTCTTCTTCCATTGCACCAATGATGCCGATTTTCATAGATTTACTCGCGATAAGCCAGATTTGAGGGCATAGTCTATCATGCGCTTAAGGGGTAGCGCATTTCTCAGGCGGGAGAGGACATGGCACAGATCGATTTTCGAAAAAAAATAAACTGGCATCGTCGTTACCGTTCGCCGCAGGGCGCAAAATCTGAGCATGAGATCCTGCGAATTTTCGAAAGCGATCGTGGACGTATTATCAATTCTCCGGCTATCCGCCGACTGCAGCAAAAAACCCAGGTCTTTCCGCTGGAGCGCAACGCCGCAGTGCGGACACGTCTGACGCACTCGATGGAAGTTCAGCAGGTAGGGCGCTACATCGCCAAAGAGATCCTCAGCCGACTGAAAGAGCTAAAACTGTTAGAGCAGTACGGCCTGGATGAATTAACCGGTCCTTTTGAAAGCGTGGTCGAAATGTCCTGCCTGATGCATGACATCGGCAATCCACCGTTTGGTCACTTTGGTGAAGCGGCGATTAACGACTGGTTTCGCCAGCGCCTTTTCCCCGCGGATGCGGAAAGCCAGCCTCTCAGCGACGATCGCTGCCTGATCGCGGCGCTACGTTTGCGTGAAGGTGAAGAGTCGCTCAATGACATTCGCCGCAAGGTGCGTCAGGATCTGTGCCATTTTGAAGGAAATGCGCAGGGTATTCGTCTTGTGCACACTTTGATGCGAATGAATCTGACGTGGGCGCAGGTCGGCGGTATTTTAAAATATACTCGTCCGGCGTGGTGGCGTGGAGAGACGCCAGCAACGCATAACTATTTAATGAAGAAACCGGGCTATTACCTTTCCGAGGAACCGTATATTGAGCGGTTACGTAAAGAGTTATCATTAGCACCTTACAGTCGTTTTCCATTAACCTGGATTATGGAAGCCGCTGACGATATCTCTTATTGCGTGGCCGATCTTGAAGATGCCGTGGAGAAAAGAATCTTCAGTGTCGAGCAACTGTATCATCATCTGTATGAGGCCTGGGGACAACATGAAAAAGGCTCCCTGTTTAGTCAGGTCGTGGAGAACGCGTGGGAAAAATCGCGCTCAAATACATTAAGTCGTAGTACAGAAGATCAGTTCTTTATGTATTTGCGGGTCAACACGCTAAATAAACTTGTGCCCTACGCCGCGCAGCGTTTTATTGATAATTTGCCGCAGATTTTTGAGGGTAGCTTTAATCACGCCCTGTTAGAAGACGCCAGCAGCTTCAGCCAATTGCTGGGAGTCTATAAAAATGTGGCGATGAAACATGTATTTAGCCATCCTGATGTCGAGCAACTGGAATTACAGGGGTATCGGGTGATCAGTGGCCTGCTGGAGATTTATCAGCCGTTATTAAAGATGGCGCTTGCCGATTTTTCTACACTTGTTCAAAACGAAAGATTAAAACAGTTCCCCATTGAGTCACGATTATTTCAAAAGCTCTCTACGCGCCATCGACTTGCTTATGTCGAAGTGGTCAGTAAAATATCTCCGACGTCTGCCGAGTACCCGGTACTGGAATATTATTATCGCTGCCGCCTGATCCAGGATTATATCAGCGGGATGACCGATTTGTATGCCTGGGATGAATATCGACGGTTGATGGCGGTAGAACAATAAACATCCATTTGTAAAGACGGACAATAAAATTTTACTTTTTCCTTAAAGTTTATTCTGGAACTTAGCGCGATAAAACGACTCTGACGTATACAGCAATTTTGCGTTATCAGTTAATCGAGAATGAAACACATGAAAAAAACCACATTAGCAATGAGTGCACTGGCTCTGAGTTTAGGTTTGGCGTTGTCCCCTCTGTCTGCAACGGCGGCTGAGACTGCGTCTTCAGCAACCACGGCTCAACAGATGCCAAGTCTGGCCCCGATGCTCGAAAAAGTGATGCCATCGGTGGTGAGTATTAATGTCGAGGGGAGCACGACGGTGAATACGCCGCGTATGCCGCGTAATTTCCAGCAGTTCTTTGGGGATAACTCCCCGTTCTGCCAGGACGGTTCTCCGTTCCAGAGTTCCCCATTCTGTCAGGAAGGCGCACCGGGCGCGGGTAATGGCGGCGGTCAGCAGCAGAAATTTATGGCGCTGGGTTCCGGCGTGATTATCGATGCTGCAAAAGGTTATGTTGTGACTAACAACCACGTGGTGGATAACGCCACAGTGATTAAAGTCCAACTGAGCGACGGACGTAAATTTGACGCGAAGATGGTCGGCAAAGACCCGCGTTCTGACATTGCGCTGATTCAGATTCAGGATCCGAAGAACCTGACTGCAATCAAGTTGGCAGACTCCGATGCGCTGCGCGTGGGTGATTATACCGTGGCGATTGGTAACCCGTTTGGACTCGGTGAAACGGTGACCTCCGGTATTGTTTCTGCACTGGGTCGTAGCGGCCTGAACGCAGAAAACTATGAAAACTTTATCCAGACCGATGCGGCGATCAACCGTGGTAACTCCGGTGGCGCACTGGTCAACCTGAACGGTGAACTGATCGGTATTAACACCGCGATCCTCGCGCCGGACGGTGGCAATATCGGTATCGGTTTTGCTATCCCAAGCAACATGGTGAAAAACCTGACCTCGCAGATGGTTGAGTTCGGTCAGGTGAAACGCGGTGAGCTGGGAATTATGGGGACAGAGCTGAGCTCTGAGCTGGCGAAAGCGATGAAAGTGGATGCCCAGCGTGGGGCATTCGTCAGCCAGGTGATGCCGAACTCTTCCGCAGCGAAGGCGGGTATTAAAGCCGGTGACGTGATTACCTCGCTGAACGGTAAGCCGATCAGCAGCTTCGCCGCGCTGCGTGCGCAGGTGGGTACGATGCCGGTAGGCAGCAAAATCAGCCTTGGCCTGCTGCGTGACGGTAAACCTGTGACGGTGAATCTGGAACTGCAGCAGAGCAGCCAGACTCAGGTTGATTCCAGCTCCATCTTCAAAGGTATTGAAGGGGCGGATATGAGCAACAAAGGCCAGGACAAAGGTGTCGTGGTCAGCGATGTAAAACCAAAAACGCCGGCAGCGATGATTGGCCTGAAGAAAGGGGATGTAATTATCGGAGCTAACCAGCAGCCGGTGAAAAACATTGCCGAACTGCGCAAAATCCTCGACAGCAAACCGGCTGTTCTGGCGCTGAATATTCAGCGTGGTGACAGCTCCATCTATCTGTTGATGCAGTAAGCCTCTCTAAACCCCTTCCCGGCAGCGGGGAGGGGTTTCTTTTTGTGAACCCTCCCACAACTCCATACTTCTCTCCTTCAGTTTGTGCATCTGCACAATGCTGCCGATTATTATCTTCCTTATGCTGAGCATTGCTCACAGGAGGGGTTTATGGCTGGCTGGCATCTTGATACCAAAATGGCGCAGGATATTGTGGCGCGCACGATGCGCATCATCGATACCAATATCAACGTAATGGATGCCCGTGGGCGGATCATTGGTAGCGGCGATCGCGAGCGTATTGGTGAATTGCACGAAGGTGCACTGCTGGTGCTTTCACAGGGCCGGGTGGTAGACATTGACGATGCAGTCGCGAAGCATTTGCACGGTGTACGACAGGGGATAAACCTGCCGCTACGACTCGAAGGTGAAATTGTTGGCGTCATTGGCTTAACCGGCGAGCCGGAGCATCTGCGCAAATACGGCGAGCTGGTGTGTATGACCGCCGAAATGATGCTGGAGCAGTCGCGTCTGATGCACCTGCTGGCGCAGGACAGCCGTCTGCGTGAAGAGCTGGTCATGAACCTGATTCAGGCGGAGGAAAATACGCCCGCGCTGATGGAATGGGCACAGCGTTTAGGCATTGATTTGAATCAGCCGCGCGTGGTAGCGGTGCTGGAAGTCGATAGCGGCCAACTGGGCGTTGACAGCGCGATGGCAGAACTGCAGCAGCTACAGAATGCATTGACCACGCCAGAGCGTAACAACCTGATTGCGATTGTGTCACTGACCGAGATGGTGGTGCTGAAACCCGCTCTTAATCAGTTTGGCCGTTGGGACGCGGAAGATCACCGCAAGCGCGTAGAGCAGCTTATCGCTCGCATGAAAGAGAACGGACAGCTGCGTTTTCGCGTGTCGCTGGGTAACTTCTTTACTGGACCAGGCAGCATTGCCCGTTCTTACCGCACGGCGCGGACGACGATGATGGTCGGTAAGCAGCGTATGCCGGAAAACCGCAGCTATTTCTATCAGGATTTGATGCTGCCGGTGTTACTGGACAGCCTGCGCGGCGGCTGGCAGGCCAACGAGCTGGCGCGTCCGCTGGTACGGCTAAAAGCAATGGATAACAATGGGTTACTACGTCGGACGTTAGCGGCATGGTTTCGCCATAACGTGCAGCCGCTGGCGACGTCAAAAGCGTTGTTTATCCACCGCAATACGCTGGAATATCGTCTGAATCGTATCTCTGAGCTTACCGGGTTGGATTTGGGAAATTTCGACGACAGGTTATTGCTGTATGTGGCGTTACAGCTGGATGTACAGCATTGATTGATTGCCTGATGGCGCTACGCTTATCAGGCATAATGCCGGGTGGCGGCTTCGCCTTACCCGGCCTACGAATACATCCACCCACGGTTATTTACGCGTCAGTTTTTCCAGATCGGATTCAATTTCGCTGATCTTGTTGGTGACGACGCTTTCCAGATGTCGTAAGTCATCGAGGATCTTGCGTTTGAGATCGACTTCACTGCGATCGCGCTGGCAGATCTGATCTAGTTCATCAATCACATAGCGCAGGTTCGGGCTGATCTCCTGCACCTCTTTGTAACCCTGGCCGATACCATCGGCAACCACGGTTTTACGCTGACGGGGATACTTAAACTTAACGCTCTTGGCAAAAAACTCGCCTTTATCCTTCTGGAAATAGATTTTCAGGATATCGTTGTTGGCTTCTTGCCGCAGGCTGTAACGATCGATCTCTTCAGGATTGGTAATGCCCAGACTTTTCAGATTGTCATACATAGCGGTACCCTTAAGCTCACTATAACCATTGAATAATTAACGAAAAGCCTTGTTTATGCCACTCGCAGATGTAAAAAAAGCGGGCTAAGCCCGCTTTTTCAAATTGCCGTTAGTCGATGGTACGCAATAGCTCGTTAATTCCGACTTTGCCACGCGTTTTGGCGTCGACTTTCTTGACGATTACCGCGCAGTACAGGCTGTACTTACCGTCTTTCGACGGCAGATTTCCCGATACCACAACCGAACCCGCCGGAACGCGGCCATAGAAAACTTCGCCGGTTTCGCGGTCGTAGATTTTGGTGCTCTGGCCCAGGTATACGCCCATGGAGATAACGGAGCCTTCTTCGACGATCACGCCTTCTACCACTTCAGAACGCGCACCAATGAAGCAGTTGTCTTCGATGATGGTTGGGTTCGCCTGTAACGGTTCCAGCACGCCACCGATGCCAACGCCACCGGACAGGTGAACGTTTTTACCGATTTGCGCACATGAGCCGACGGTTGCCCAGGTATCCACCATGGAGCCTTCATCAACGTAAGCACCGATGTTGACGTAAGACGGCATCAGGACGGTGTTACGTGCGATATAGGCACCCTGGCGCACGGCAGCAGGGGGAACTACGCGGAAGCCTTCTTTCTGGAAGCGCGCTTCGTCGTAGTTGGCGAATTTCATCGGGACTTTATCGAAATAGCGGCTTTCTGCGCCATCGATAACCTGGTTGTCGTTAATACGAAAAGAGAGCAGTACCGCTTTCTTCAGCCACTGATGTGTGACCCACTGACCCTCAATCTTTTCTGCAACACGCAGCGCACCGGAATCCAGCAGAGAAATAACCTGATTTACCGCTTCACGGGTTACGGTATCTACATTTGCCGGAGTAATTTCGGCGCGGCGCTCGAAAGCGGACTCAATAACGTTCTGTAACTGCTGCATTGTTAAACTCTTTCCATAATAAATAAACACATCACCCTTTATCGTTTGGATTGAGGGCCTCTGTCAACCGTTGATGTACTTCCTGCTGCAGCGCATTATTAAGGGCGCGCCGGTCGGCCGTTGCGATTATGAATAAATCTTCTACTCGCTCGCCAATGGTTGTAATTCGGGCGCCATGCAGCGAAATTCCCAGATCGGCAAAAATCTGTCCGACCCGCGCCAGTAGGCCGGGCTGGTCGAGCGCGATAAGCTCGAGGAATGATTTTCGGTCTGTATGGGTCGGTAGAAAAGTCACCTCGGTCTCGACGGTAAAGTGACGTAGTTTTGCTGGTTGGCGGCGCGGTTGTGGTGGCTGCCAACTGCGTTGGGTGATCGCCTGCTCCAGCCCTGAACGGATGGCGTCGTGGCGGTCTGACGACAGCGGACTGCCGTCCGGCTCCAGCACGATAAATGTATCCATCGCCATGTTGTCGCGGGTGGTAAAAATCTGCGCATCGTGGACGCTAAGGTTTCGCCGATCCAGTTCAGCACAAACCGCGGCAAACAGATAGGGACGGTCCGGACTCCAGATGAAAATCTCCGTTCCGCCGCGCGTGGCCTGTGGGCTGAGTAAGATTAGCGGCTTGCTCATGTCGTGCTGCAGTAGATGGCGCGCATGCCAGGCCAGCTGGTTTGGGCTGTGGCGCACGAAATAGTTGGCGCGGCAGCGCGACCAGATATGGTGTAGCGCTTCTTCATCAATGTTGTCCATGCGCAGTAGCGCCAGCGCCTGCAGCTGGTGATGACGAACGCGTTCGCGCATATCCGGTGTGTTTTGCATGCCGCGACGTAGCTGTTTTTCGGTAGCGAAGTACAGCTCGCGCAACAGGCTTTGTTTCCAGCTGTTCCACAGCGTTTCGTTGGTGGCGCAAATGTCCGCCACCGTCAGGCACACCAGGAAGCGCAGGCGGTGTTCCGTTTGCACTTCTTCGGCGAACTGCTTGATGACTTCGGGGTCCTGAATATCGCGGCGCTGGGCGGTAACCGACATCAGCAGATGCTGGCGGACCAGCCAGGCGACCAGCTGTGTTTCGCGGGAATTCAGCCCGTGCAGTTCGGCAAACTTGAGGACATCCTGAGCACCGAGAACCGAGTGGTCGCCGCCGCGACCTTTGGCGATATCGTGGAACAGCGCGGCAATCAGAATCAGCTCCGGCTGGCGCAGACGTGGCCAGAGATCGACACACAGCGGGTGACGCTGACGGGTCTCTTCTTTGGCAAAGCTTTCCAGCTTTAGCATCACGCGAATCGTGTGTTCATCTACCGTATAGGCATGAAACAGGTCAAACTGCATTTGGCCGACAATGTGCGACCACTGCGGCATATAGGCCCACAGCACACTGTGACGATGCATCGGCAGCAGGCCACGGCTCACCGCCCCCGGATGGCGTAACATGCTGAGAAACAGCGAACGCGCCTCCGGGATGTAGCACAGCGGTTGTGTCAGATGGCGGCGGGCATGGCGCAAATGGCGCAGCGTAGTGGAGTAAATCCCGGTGATCGCGCTATTGCGCACCATGGTGTAAAACATCCGCAGAATGGCTTCCGGTTCGCGGATAAACAGATCGTCGTTACGCAAATCAATTAACGTGCCGCGTAGCTGAAAGTCGTCATCGATCGGGCGCGGCTTTTCATCTGCGGATAGAGCGAGGATGGCCTCATCAAACAGCTGTAGCAGCATGTGGTTCAGCTCACTGACCCTGCGCGTAACGCGAAAATAGTCTTTCATCATCCGTTCGATAGGCTCGTTGCCTTCACCGCCGTAGTGTAGCCGTTGCGCGACGCTAAGCTGACGGTCAAACAGTAGACGGTTATCGTAACGCGTGACTTCCAGATGCAGTGCGAAGCGAATGCGCCAGAGGATGTGCAGACACTCATTCAGTTCAGCACGTTCCGCCAGCGTCAAGAAGCCGAATCCAACCATCTCATCCAGCGACGTGGCGCCAAAGTGGCGGCGGGCTACCCACTGGAGGGTGTGGATATCGCGCAGGCCGCCGGGGCTACTTTTGATATCCGGTTCCAGATTGTAGCTGGTGCCGTGATAGCGCTGGTGGCGCAGGTTCTGCTCTTCCACTTTGGCGGCGTAAAATTTATCGGAGGGCCAGAAGCCTTCGCTAAAAATATGTTTTTGTAGCTCAAGAAACAGCGCCACGTCGCCAATCAGCAGGCGTGTTTCAATCAGGTTAGTGGCGACGGTTAAATCGGACAGGCCTTCCAGCAGACACTCTTCCAGCGTACGCACGCTGTGCCCCACCTCCAGTCTCACATCCCACAACAGCGTTAGCAGTTCGCCGACCTTCTCGGCCTGCGCATCAGGCAGTTTTTTACGACTCAGAATCAGCAGGTCGATATCGGAAAGCGGGTGCAGTTCGCCACGCCCATAGCCGCCGACGGCGACCAGCGCCAGATCGGCAATTTGCCCGAAACCGGCTTCAATCCACAGGCGTTGCAGCAGTTGGTCAATAAACTCGGTGCGCGCTTCGATCAACTGCTCTGCGGAAATACCACTGTCAAAGGCTTCACCTAACCAGTTCTGAAACGAATCGATATGCGTTTTAATGCCGCTACAGTTGAGATCGTGCTGAGGCCAGGTTCCCGGGTTTTGCGGTTGGCCCGGCAGGGTGGGGAGGGCAGTATTTGCGTGTTGTTCAGGAAGAGTATTCATTGTGCGCCACCCATAAAAAAGCCGGATGAAGCTTACGCTTATCCGGCCTACGGGAGAGTGCCATTTGTAGGCCTGATAAGCGACAGCGCCATCAGGCAAAACATTATTCGCCGTGTGTGATGACCGCCGGGATAGTGTCATCCTTGCGTAACGTCAGAATTTCACAACCGTTTTCCGTCACCACAATAGTATGCTCGTACTGTGCAGACAAGCTACGGTCTTTGGTTTTTACCGTCCAGCCGTCTTTCATGGTGCGGATACGATAATCACCGGCGTTGAGCATCGGTTCAACGGTGAAGGTCATGCCCGGTTGCAGCACTACGCCGCCATCGTCTGCATCGTAGTGCAGAACCTGAGGTTCTTCATGGAAGCCGCGACCGATGCCGTGGCCGCAGTATTCGCGTACCACAGAGAAGCCTTCGCCTTCCGCGTATTTCTGAATGGCTGCGCCTAGTGTGCGCAGACGAATACCCGGTTTTATCATCCGCAGCGCCAGATACAGGCTTTCCTGCGTGACGCGGCACAGACGCTCGCCCAGAATCGTCGGCTTGCCGACGATAAACATTTTGGAGGTGTCACCGTGGAACTCGTCTTTAATCACGGTAACGTCGATGTTGACGATATCGCCGTCTTTCAGGTGCTTGGCGTCGTCCGGGATCCCGTGGCATACCACTTCATTAATGGAGATGCAGACGGATTTCGGATAACCGTGATAACCCAGGCACGCGGAGATCGCCTGCTGCTCGTTCACGATGTAGTCATTGCAGATACGATCCAGTTCGCCGGTGCTGACGCCCGGTTTGATAAACGGTTCGATCATTTCCAGCACTTCGGCGGCCAGACGACCAGCGACGCGCATTTTTTCGATTTCTTCAGGGGTCTTGATTGAGATAGCCATAAATTCTGTCCATCAGTGTCGATGATTTCGACAATAATTGTGTAAGTGCTGCCAATGGTATCAGTCAGGGGTGTACCCTGCCAAATTGAGAATCATTAACAGCACAGACCGCCAACTATTATTGGTGTCTATGGCGTATTTGTGGTATAAAGCGCGCCGGACTTCCGATCCATTCGAAGACTACACACGATGGACGGGAGCGACAAATCTCACTTTGTGTAACAACACACACGTATCGACACATATTCCGGGGTGCCCTTTTGGGTCGGTAATATGGGATACGTGGAGGCTTAACCCCAACTTTTATATATAGAGGTTTTAATCATGGCAACTGTTTCCATGCGCGACATGCTCAAGGCTGGTGTTCACTTCGGTCACCAGACCCGTTACTGGAACCCGAAAATGAAGCCTTTCATCTTCGGTGCGCGTAACAAAGTTCACATCATCAACCTTGAGAAAACTGTACCGATGTTCAACGAAGCTCTGGCTGAACTGAACAAGATCTCTGCTCGTAAAGGTAAAATCCTTTTCGTTGGTACTAAACGCGCTGCAAGCGAAGCGGTGAAAGAAGCTGCTAACAACTGCGACCAGTTCTTCGTGAACCATCGCTGGTTGGGCGGCATGCTGACTAACTGGAAAACCGTTCGTCAGTCCATCAAACGTCTGAAAGATCTGGAAACTCAGTCTCAGGACGGTACTTTCGAAAAGCTGACCAAGAAAGAAGCGCTGATGCGCACCCGTGAGCTTGAGAAACTGGAAAACAGCCTGGGCGGTATCAAAGACATGGGCGGTCTGCCGGACGCTCTGTTCGTAATCGATGCTGACCACGAGCACATTGCTATCAAAGAAGCAAACAACCTGGGTATCCCGGTATTTGCAATCGTTGATACCAACTCTGATCCGGACGGTGTTGACTTCGTTATCCCGGGTAACGACGACGCAATCCGTGCTGTGACCCTGTACCTGGGCGCTGTAGCTACTACCGTTCGTGAAGGCCGTTCTCAGGATCTGGCTTCCCAGGCGGAAGAAAGCTTCGTAGAAGCTGAATAATAAGGCACGCTCGTTAGAGCCCCCTTATAAACCAGGTTGTATCACGTTTGGTTAGGGGCCCTTTAGGCCCCTTTTTCACTTTTAAATCTGTGCGGTTTGACGCCGGGCAGATCAAATCTTCCGAGGATTTTAGAATGGCTGAAATTACCGCATCCCTGGTAAAAGAGCTGCGTGAGCGTACCGGCGCAGGCATGATGGATTGCAAAAAAGCACTGACTGAAGCTAATGGCGACATCGAGCTGGCAATCGAAAACATGCGTAAATCTGGTGCGATCAAAGCGGCGAAAAAAGCAGGCAACGTTGCTGCTGACGGCGTGATCAAAACCAAAATCGACGGCAACTACGGCATCATTCTGGAAGTTAACTGCCAGACTGACTTCGTTGCTAAAGATGGTGGTTTCCAGGCATTTGCAGACAAAGTTCTGGATGCTGCAATCGCGGGCAAAATCACTGACGTTGACGTTCTGAAAGCACAGTTCGAAGAAGAACGTGTTGCGCTGGTTGCTAAAATCGGTGAGAACATCAACATCCGTCGTGTTGCTTCCATCGAAGGCGACGTACTGGGTTCATACCAGCACGGTGCGCGTATCGGTGTTCTGGTTGCGGCTAAAGGCGCAGACGAAGAGCTGGTTAAACAGCTGGCAATGCACATTGCTGCAAGCAAGCCTGAATTCGTTAAGCCAGAAGACGTATCTGCTGAAGTGGTAGAGAAAGAATACCAGGTTCAGCTGGATATCGCGATGCAGTCTGGTAAGCCGAAAGAAATCGCAGAGAAAATGGTTGAAGGCCGCATGAAGAAATTCACCGGCGAAGTTTCTCTGACGGGTCAGCCTTTCGTTATGGATCCGAGCAAATCTGTTGCTCAGCTGCTGAAAGAGCACAACGCTGACGTAACAGGCTTCATCCGCTTTGAAGTGGGTGAAGGCATCGAGAAAGTTGAGACTGACTTTGCAGCAGAAGTTGCTGCGATGTCCAAGCAGTCTTAATTTTTTAAAGGAGCCGCCTGAGGGCGGCTTCTTTTTGTGTCTGGCTTGTAAATTCAGCGAACCGCTATAGTGGCTACGTTGAAAAGCGACATACAATGTCGCTGGTATTAACTCATCTCATTCGTTGACAGTCTCAGGAAAGAAACATGGCTACCAATGCAAAACCCGTCTACAAACGTATTCTGCTTAAGTTAAGTGGCGAAGCGCTGCAAGGTTCAGAAGGCTTCGGTATTGATGCAAGCATACTTGACCGTATGGCTCAGGAAATCAAAGAACTGGTTGAGCTGGGTATTCAGGTTGGCGTAGTGATTGGTGGCGGTAACCTGTTCCGTGGTGCTGGTCTGGCGAAAGCGGGAATGAACCGCGTTGTGGGCGACCACATGGGCATGTTGGCCACCGTAATGAACGGTCTGGCAATGCGCGATGCGCTTCACCGCGCCTATGTGAACGCTCGCCTGATGTCCGCAATTCCTTTGAACGGTGTGTGCGATAACTACAGCTGGGCGGAGGCTATCAGCCTGCTGCGCAACAACCGTGTTGTTATCCTGGCGGCCGGTACCGGCAACCCGTTCTTCACGACAGACTCTGCAGCCTGCCTGCGCGGTATTGAAATTGAAGCTGATGTAGTGCTGAAAGCCACCAAAGTTGACGGCGTATTTACCGCAGATCCGGCGCAAGATCCAACCGCGACCATGTACGAACAACTGACCTATACTGAAGTTCTGGATAAAGAACTGAAAGTGATGGATCTGGCGGCGTTCACGCTGGCTCGTGACCACAAATTGCCTATTCGTGTCTTCAACATGAACAAACCGGGTGCGCTGCGCCGTGTGGTGATGGGTGAAAAAGAAGGGACGTTAATCACGGAATAATTCCCGTTGCGGCTAAATGCAGGTAATATTCTGCTTTAATGTCGCGGGATACGTCCCTCAAAATTAATCAAGACTATACTTGTCGCATCTTGCGTGGTGGATATGGTCTGACTGAAACAAGCTTTCAAGGATTCGTAACGTGATCAACGAAATCAGAAAAGATGCTGAAGTACGTATGGACAAATGCGTCGAAGCATTCAAAAATCAAATCAGCAAAATTCGCACGGGTCGTGCTTCTCCCAGCCTGCTGGATGGCATTATCGTGGAATATTACGGCACGCCAACTCCGCTGCGTCAGCTGGCAAGCGTAACGGTTGAAGATTCCCGTACTCTGAAAATCAACGTGTTTGACCGTTCTATGGGCCCGGCCGTTGAGAAAGCGATTATGGCTTCTGACCTCGGTTTGAACCCAAGCTCTGCGGGTTCTGACATCCGCGTTCCGCTGCCGCCGCTGACCGAAGAACGTCGTAAAGATCTGACCAAGATCGTGCGTGGCGAAGCAGAAGGCGCGCGTGTTGCCGTGCGTAACGTTCGTCGTGATGCTAACGACAAAGTGAAAGCGCTGTTGAAAGATAAAGAGATCAGCGAAGATGACGATCGCCGTTCTCAGGACGACGTGCAGAAAATGACTGACGCCGCTATCAAGAAAGTGGATGCGGCGCTGGCAGAGAAAGAAGCGGAACTGATGCAGTTCTGATTCGCCTGTACGCTTAAAACGCCGCTCAGAAGGTCTGCAAAGGCTGGATGGCGGCGTTTTGCTTTTTTCTGTCTATTCCCTAAAGGGTAAAATTCTTCTGGATGTCTGATGAAGCAATTAACCATTCTCGGCTCAACCGGCTCTATTGGTTGCAGTACGCTGGATGTCGTACGCCATAACCCGGAAACGTTTCGTGTTACTGCGCTGGTCGCGGGTAAAAATGTTGCCCGTATGGTCGAGCAGTGCCTGGAGTTCTCTCCCCGCTATGCAGTAATGGATGATGAAACAAGCGCTGCGCAGGTGAAAGCGGCTCTGCTGGAGCAGGGAAGTCGTACCGAGGTGATGAGCGGACAACAGGCGGCCTGTGATATGGCTGCGCTGGATGATGTCGATCAGGTGATGGCCGCGATTGTCGGCGCGGCGGGGCTGCTGCCTACGCTGGCGGCAATCCGTGCAGGCAAAAGCATTTTACTGGCGAATAAAGAGTCGCTGGTGACCTGCGGTCGTTTGTTTATGGATGACGTGAAGCGCCACAAAGCGCAGCTTTTGCCGGTAGATAGCGAACATAACGCGATTTTTCAGAGTTTACCCCAACCTATTCAGCACAATCTGGGATACGCTGACCTTGAGCAAAATGGCGTCATGTCCATTCTGCTTACCGGGTCTGGTGGCCCTTTCCGTGAAACGCCATTGCACGATCTGGTGTCAATGACCCCCGATCAAGCATGCCGTCACCCGAACTGGTCGATGGGACGAAAAATCTCCGTCGACTCTGCCACTATGATGAATAAAGGTCTGGAATACATTGAAGCGCGCTGGTTGTTTAATGCCAGTGCAAGCCAGATGGAAGTGCTGATTCATCCACAGTCGGTGATTCATTCGATGGTTCGGTATCAGGATGGTAGCGTTCTGGCACAACTGGGTGAGCCTGATATGCGCACGCCTATTGCCCATACTATGGCATGGCCGGAACGCGTCACATCTGGTGTGAAGCCTGTCGACTTTTGCAAACTGAGCGCGTTGACGTTTTCCGCGCCGGATTACCAACGCTATCCGTGCCTGAAACTGGCGATGGATGCGTTTGAGCAAGGGCAAGCGGCGACTACCGCGCTGAACGCTGCGAATGAAATTACCGTTGCCGCATTTCTGGCGCAACAAATTCGATTTACCGATATTGCCGAGCTCAATTTATCCGTACTGGATAAGATGGATTTGCAGGAACCCCAGAACGTTGATGACGTGTTGAGGGTTGATGCCGTTGCGCGGGACGTCGCCAGAAAACAAGTGATGCGACTCTCAAGCTGATGATAATCCCTCTACAGAGATTCGTGCTATTTGTTAGCGTTGGGCTTCAGTGATATAGTCTGCGCCACCCGATCGCAGGTATTGGCATTTTTTCGGTCGGGTAAGCCGTGGTTTGACACGGCTTTTTTGTGTAGAGGCTTCAGTATTCCTGAGTACCGTTAAATCCTTTCAGGGACTAAAAACGCGTTATGTTGTCTGCAACTCAACCATTAAGCGAAAATTTGCCAGCACATGGCTGTCGCCATGTAGCCATTATTATGGATGGCAATGGCCGCTGGGCGAAAAAGCAAGGGAAGATTCGCGCCTTTGGGCATAAGGCCGGAGCAAAATCCGTCCGCCGGGCTGTCTCTTTTGCTGCCAATAACGGTATTGATGCGTTAACGCTGTATGCCTTTAGCAGTGAGAACTGGAACCGACCTGCGCAGGAAGTGAGCGCGTTAATGGAATTATTCGTGTGGGCGCTTGATAGTGAAGTGAAAAACCTGCATCGCCATAACGTTCGTCTGCGTATTATCGGGGATATCAGTCGATTTAACTCACGTTTGCAAGAACGGATTCGCAAGTCGGAAGCGCTTACAGCCCAGAATACGGGGTTAACGCTGAATATTGCTGCGAATTACGGCGGACGTTGGGACATTGTCCAGGGAGTCAGGCAACTGGCGCAACAGGTGCAAGATGGTCTGCTGCGCCCTGAGCAAATTGACGAAGAAATGCTTGGTCAGCAAGTTTGTATGAATGAACTGGCTCCTGTGGATTTAGTGATAAGGACTGGGGGAGAGCATCGCATCAGTAATTTTTTGCTGTGGCAAATTGCCTATGCTGAACTTTACTTTACGGATGTTCTCTGGCCCGATTTCGATGAACAAGACTTTGAAGGTGCGCTGCATGCCTTTGCTAATCGAGAGCGTCGTTTCGGCGGGACCGAACCCGGTGATGAAAAAGCCTGATGGGGGTCGCTTTTGCTGAAGTATCGCCTGATTTCTGCTTTTGTTTTAATACCCGTTGTCATCGCGGCGCTGTTTTTATTGCCGCCGGTGGGGTTCGCCATTGTTACGCTGGTCGTATGTATGTTGGCCGCGTGGGAGTGGGGACAGTTAAGCGGTTTCACCACTCGCACACAGCGAGTCTGGCTGGCGGTTCTGTGCGGGCTTTTGCTGGCACTGATGCTGTTTTTACTGCCTGAATATCATCATAATATTCATCAGCCGTTGGTCGAAGTGTCGCTTTGGGCGTCGTTGGGCTGGTGGGGCGTTGCACTATTGCTGGTGTTATTTTACCCAGGTTCGGCGACTGTCTGGCGTAACTCAAAGATATTACGCATCATTTTCGGCATCTTAACCATTATCCCTTTCTTTTGGGGAATGCTGGCGCTACGTGCCTGGCATTATGATGAGAATCATTATAGTGGCGCAGTATGGCTGCTGTATGTCATGATCCTCGTCTGGGGAGCGGATTCCGGTGCGTATATGTTTGGCAAGTTATTTGGTAAACATAAACTGGCGCCGAAGGTTTCTCCGGGTAAAACCTGGCAAGGTTTTATTGGCGGACTCGCCACTGCGGCTGTGATCTCATGGGGTTATGGTATGTGGGCGAATCTTGATGTCGCGCCTGTCACCTTGCTCATTTGCTCTATTGTTGCGGTCCTGGCTTCGGTGCTGGGTGACTTGACTGAGAGTATGTTTAAGCGTGAAGCAGGTATTAAGGACAGTGGTCACTTAATCCCAGGGCACGGCGGCATTCTGGATCGTATTGATAGTCTGACGGCTGCGGTACCGGTCTTTGCTTGCTTGCTGTTACTGGTTTTCAGGACGCTTTAACGGATGGTCTTATGCTGAGTATTCTCTGGAATCTGGCTGCATTCATCGTCGCACTCGGTGTGCTTATCACCGTGCATGAATTTGGTCATTTCTGGGTTGCCCGGCGCTGTGGTGTTCGCGTTGAGCGTTTTTCCATTGGTTTTGGAAAGGCGCTGTGGCGGCGCACTGATAGATTGGGTACCGAATACGTCATCGCCCTGATCCCTCTCGGCGGCTACGTCAAAATGCTGGATGAGCGTGCAGAACCGGTGGTGCCGGAACTGCGCCACCACGCGTTCAACAACAAAACGGTTGGGCAGCGTGCAGCCATTATTGCCGCAGGTCCGATTGCAAACTTCCTTTTCGCTATTTTTGCTTACTGGCTGGTGTTTATCATCGGCGTCCCTGGTGTTCGTCCGGTTGTGGGTGAAATAACACCCAACTCGATTGCCGCACAGGCGCAAATTCAGCCAGGTACGGAACTAAAAGCGGTTGATGGTATCGAAACCCCTGATTGGGATACCGTGAGATTGCAGCTGGTCGCTAAAATTGGCGATGAGCAGACCATTCTTAGCGTGGCGCCGTTTGGCAGCAACCAGCGACAGGACAAAACGCTGGATTTGCGCCAATGGGCATTTGAGCCAGACAAACAGGATCCCGTTACGAGTTTAGGGATTCGTCCACGCGGTCCGCAGATTGAACCGGTGCTGTCAGAAGTACAGGTTAACTCCGCAGCAAGTAAGGCGGGTTTGCAAGCTGGCGACAGGATCGTTAAAGTCAATGGTCAGCCGCTCACGCAATGGATGACGTTCGTGACGCTGGTGCGTGATAATCCGAATAAGCCGTTAGCGCTAGAAATTGAAAGGCAGGGGAGTTCCTTGTCTTTGACGTTAACTCCGGACTCAAAACCGGGTAACGGTCAGGAAGAGGGATTTGCGGGTGTCGTGCCTAAAATTATTCCTCTGCCTGATGAGTATAAGACTGTACGCCAGTATGGACCATTCGGCGCCATCCTCGAAGCCTCGGATAAAACGTGGCAGTTGATGAAGTTGACGGTCAGTATGCTGGGAAAATTGATTACCGGTGATGTGAAACTGAACAACCTCAGTGGGCCGATTTCTATCGCCCAGGGGGCTGGGATGTCAGCGGAGTTCGGGGGGATTTATTACCTGATGTTCCTTGCGCTTATCAGCGTGAACTTAGGGATAATTAACCTGTTTCCGTTGCCCGTTCTTGACGGGGGGCATCTGCTGTTCCTGGCGATTGAAAAGCTGAAGGGCGGTCCGGTATCCGAGCGGGTTCAAGACTTTAGTTATCGCATTGGCTCGATTTTGCTGGTGTTGTTAATGGGGCTTGCACTTTTCAATGATTTCTCTCGGTTGTAAGAGAGTGTTAGGAAGAACGCATAATAACGATGGCGATGAAAAAGTTGCTCATAGCGTCGCTGCTGTTTAGCAGCGCCACCGTATACGGTGCTGAAGGGTTCGTCGTGAAGGACATTCATTTCGAAGGCCTACAGCGAGTCGCCGTTGGTGCGGCTCTCCTCAGTATGCCGGTGCGCACAGGCGACACGGTTAATGATGAAGATATCAGTAATACCATTCGTGCTCTGTTCGCCACCGGTAACTTTGAGGATGTCCGCGTCCTGCGCGATGGTGATACCCTTCTGGTTCAGGTAAAAGAACGCCCGACGATTGCCAGCATCACTTTCTCCGGTAACAAATCGGTTAAAGATGACATGCTGAAGCAAAACCTCGAGGCGTCTGGCGTGCGTGTTGGCGAGTCTCTCGATCGCACCACGCTTGCCGATATCGAAAAAGGCCTGGAAGATTTTTACTATAGCGTCGGTAAGTACAGCGCCAGTGTGAAAGCGGTGGTGACGCCGTTGCCGCGTAACCGCGTTGACCTCAAACTGGTGTTCCAGGAAGGTGTCTCGGCGAAGATCCAACAGATCAATATCGTCGGTAACCATGCCTTTACAACCGACGAATTGATCTCTCACTTCCAACTACGCGATGAAGTGCCGTGGTGGAACGTGGTGGGCGATCGTAAATACCAGAAACAGAAACTGGCGGGCGACCTTGAAACCCTGCGTAGTTACTATCTGGATCGCGGCTATGCTCGCTTCAATATCGACTCCACGCAGGTCAGCCTGACGCCGGATAAGAAAGGTATCTACATCACCGTCAACATTACAGAAGGCGAGCAGTACAAGCTTTCTGGGGTACAGGTGAGCGGTAACCTGGCTGGACACTCTGCCGAAATTGAGAGCCTGACGAAAATCGAACCGGGTGAACTCTATAACGGCACCAAAGTGACCAAAATGGAAGATGATATCAAGAAGCTTCTGGGTCGCTACGGTTATGCCTACCCGCGCGTACAGTCGCAGCCTGAAATCAACGATGCCGATAAGACGGTTAAATTGCGCGTAAACGTGGATGCGGGTAACCGTTTCTATGTGCGTAAGATCCGCTTTGAAGGTAACGATACCTCTAAAGATTCCGTCCTGCGTCGTGAAATGCGCCAGATGGAAGGTGCCTGGCTGGGTAGCGATCTGGTCGATCAAGGTAAAGAGCGTCTGAATCGTCTGGGCTATTTCGAAACAGTCGACACCGATACTCAGCGTATTCCGGGCAGTCCGGATCAGGTTGATGTGGTCTACAAGGTGAAAGAACGTAACACCGGTAGCTTTAACTTCGGCGTCGGGTACGGTACCGAAAGCGGCGTGAGCTTCCAGGCGGGCGTTCAGCAGGATAACTGGTTAGGTACCGGGTATTCTGTCGGCATTAACGGCACCAAAAACGATTACCAGACCTATACTGAATTGTCTGTGACCAACCCGTACTTCACCGTGGATGGTGTGAGCCTTGGTGGCCGCGTCTTCTATAACGACTTTGAAGCGGATGATGCAGACCTGTCTGACTACACCAACAAAAGTTATGGTACAGACGTCACGCTGGGCTTCCCGATCAACGAATACAACACGTTGCGTGCGGGCCTGGGTTACGTGCATAACTCCTTGTCTAACATGGATCCACAGGTTGCAATGCAACGTTATCTGGTTTCCATGGGTGAAGATCCTGATGCGGATAGCTTCAAATCAGACGATTTCACCTTCAACTACGGTTGGACGTATAACAAGCTGGACCGTGGCTATTTCCCAACGGAAGGTACGCGTATTAACCTGAACGGTAAAGTCACCGTTCCGGGTTCTGATAACGAATACTACAAAGCGACGTTGGATACCGCGACCTACGTACCGATTGATGACGACCATAAATGGGTTGTTCTGGGTCGTACCAAGTGGGGTTATGGTGATGGATTAAGCGGCAAAGAAATGCCGTTCTATGAGAACTTCTATGCCGGTGGTTCCAGCACCGTGCGTGGCTTCCAGTCCAACACCATTGGTCCAAAAGCCGTCTATTTACCGGCAAATCGTTATAATGATGATGACGATTATGACAACGAATGTGACACCACCAATAAGTCACCGTGTGAATCAGACGATGCAGTGGGCGGTAACGCCATGGCTGTCGCCAGCCTGGAGTTTATTACCCCAACGCCGTTTATTAGCGACAAGTATGCTAACTCGGTCCGTACCTCCTTCTTCTGGGATATGGGTACCGTCTGGGATACCAACTGGGATTCTGCGAAGTATTCTGGCTATCCAGACTACAGCGATCCGAACAATATCCGTATGTCTGCGGGTATCGCGTTACAATGGATGTCCCCATTAGGGCCGTTGGTCTTCTCCTACGCCCAGCCGTTCAAAAAGTACGATGGAGACAAATCAGAACAGTTCCAGTTTAACATTGGTAAAACCTGGTAATTGTTCTGCGCAAAGGAATGTAGTGGTAGTGTAGCGATGACTTTAGGCGATCCTGAATGGGGTCGCCTGGCCACGCAAAGAACTGTACCTTCGGGTGCAAATGGGATGGTAAGGAGTTTATTGTGAAAAAGTGGTTATTAGCTGCAGGTCTCGGTTTAGCGATGGCAACGTCCGCACAGGCTGCTGACAAAATTGCAATCGTCAATATGGGTAGCCTGTTCCAACAGGTTGCACAGAAGACTGGTGTTTCTAATACGCTGGAAAACGAGTTCAAAGGCCGCGCCAGCGAACTGCAGCGCATGGAATCCGATCTGCAATCTAAAATGCAGCGTCTGCAATCCATGAAAGCAGGTAGCGATCGTACTAAGCTGGAAAAAGACGTTATGGCTCAGCGCCAGACTTTCTCTCAGAAAGCGCAAGCTTTTGAGCAGGATCGTGCACGTCGTTCCAACGAAGAACGTGGCAAACTGGTTACGCGTATCCAGACAGCCGTGAAATCTGTCGCTAGCAGCCAGAGCATCGATCTGGTCGTTGACGCAAACACCGTTGCTTACAACAGCAGCGATGTTAAAGACATCACCGCTGACGTACTGAAACAGGTTAAATAAGTAATGCCTTCAATTCGACTGGCTGATTTAGCAGAGCAGTTGGATGCAGAATTACACGGTGATGGCGATATCGTCATCACCGGCGTAGCGTCCATGCAATCTGCGCAAACTGGCAATATTACGTTCATGGTGAATCCTAAGTACCGTGAGCATTTAAGCCTGTGCCAGGCTTCTGCCGTTGTGATGACGCAGGACGATCTTCCTTTTGCTAAGAGTGCTGCGCTGGTAGTGAAGAACCCCTACCTGACCTATGCACGAATGGCGCAAATTTTAGATACCACGCCTCAGCCGGCACAGAACATTGCACCCAGTGCAGTGATTGATGCGACGGCAAAGCTGGGTAGCAATGTCTCTGTTGGCGCAAATGCGGTCATCGAGTCTGGCGTAGAACTGGGCGATAACGTGGTTATCGGTGCAGGCTGTTTCGTCGGAAAAAACACAAAAATCGGCGCAGGTTCACGCTTGTGGGCGAATGTGACGATTTATCACGATATCCAGATCGGTGAACATTGCCTGATCCAGTCCAGCACCGTTGTCGGATCTGACGGCTTTGGCTATGCGAACGATCGTGGTAATTGGGTGAAGATCCCACAGCTTGGTCGCGTAATTATTGGCGATCGTGTCGAGATCGGCGCTTGCACGACCATCGATCGTGGCGCTCTGGACGATACCGTGATCGGCAATGGTGTTATCATTGATAACCAGTGCCAGATTGCGCATAACGTTGTGATTGGCGACAATACGGCGGTAGCCGGTGGCGTCATTATGGCGGGCAGCCTGAAGATTGGCCGTTACTGCATGATTGGCGGCGCCAGTGTGATCAATGGGCATATGGAAATATGCGACAAAGTCACGGTCACTGGTATGGGTATGGTGATGCGTCCTATCACCGAACCAGGCGTCTATTCCTCAGGCATTCCGCTACAGCCCAACAAGGTATGGCGTAAAACAGCTGCACTGGTGATGAATATTGATGATATGAGCAAGCGCCTCAAAGCGATTGAGCGCAAGGTTAATCAACAAGACTAAAGCACCTTTTTTGCACGTCTGACTTTTCGGCCTGTCCCATTCATACGATTGCGACAGGCCGTGTTATTATTGCCTTTTAGTATATTTTGACAGGAAGAGTATTTTGACTACTAACACTCATACTCTGCAAATTGAAGAGATTTTAGAACTTCTGCCGCACCGTTTTCCGTTTTTGCTGGTTGATCGTGTGCTGGATTTTGAAGAAGGTCGTTTTCTGCGCGCAGTGAAAAATGTATCCGTTAACGAGCCTTTCTTCCAGGGCCACTTCCCGGGTAAACCGATTTTCCCTGGCGTGCTGATTCTGGAAGCAATGGCCCAGGCAACGGGTATTCTGGCGTTTAAAAGCGTAGGAAAACTGGAGCCAGGCGAGCTGTATTATTTCGCTGGTATCGATGAAGCACGCTTCAAGCGTCCTGTCGTACCTGGCGATCAGATGATCATGGAAGTCACTTTCGAGAAAACGCGCCGTGGCCTGACCCGTTTTAAAGGGGTTGCACTGGTTGACGGTAAAGTTGTGTGCGAAGCAACGATGATGTGTGCCCGTAGCCGGGAGGCCTAATACGTGATTGATAAATCCGCCTTTATTCACCCGACCGCCATTGTGGAAGAGGGCGCCAGTATTGGTGCCAATGCCCACATTGGACCTTTTTGTATTGTTGGACCCCACGTTGAAATTGGTGAGGGTACCGTACTGAAGTCTCACGTTGTCGTGAATGGCCATACTAAAATTGGTCGCGATAACGAGATCTATCAGTTTGCCTCCATCGGCGAAGTAAACCAGGATCTGAAGTATGCTGGCGAACCGACCCGCGTGGAAATTGGCGATCGCAACCGCATCCGCGAAAGCGTCACCATTCATCGTGGCACAGTGCAAGGCGGTGGGTTGACGAAGGTGGGCAGCGATAACTTACTGATGATCAACGCGCACGTTGCGCATGATTGTACGATTGGTAATCGCTGTATTCTGGCGAATAACGCCACGCTTGCCGGACACGTTTCGTTGGATGATTTCGTTATCATCGGCGGGATGACGGCGGTGCATCAGTTCTGCATCATCGGCGCACATGTGATGGTTGGTGGTTGTTCTGGTGTTGCTCAGGACGTTCCGCCGTACGTTATCGCCCAAGGTAATCATGCCACGCCATTTGGCGTCAACATCGAAGGTCTGAAGCGTCGCGGGTTCACCCGTGAAGCGATTACCGCGATCCGTAACGCCTATAAAGCGTTGTATCGCAGTGGTAAAACTCTGGAAGAAGTGAAGCCGGAAATCGCCGAGCTGGCGAAGCAGTACCCGGATGTTCAGGCTTTCAGTGATTTCTTTGAACGCTCAACGCGTGGCCTGATTCGTTAATGACTGAGCAGCGTCCATTAACGATTGCCCTCGTCGCCGGAGAAACCTCCGGCGATATTCTTGGTGCCGGATTAATTCGCGCACTCAAGGCGCGTGTACCCAATGCCCGTTTTGTTGGCGTGGCAGGTCCGCTGATGCAGGCCGAAGGCTGTGAAGCCTGGTACGAAATGGAAGAGTTGGCGGTAATGGGCATTGTTGAAGTGCTCGGACGCCTGCGCCGTTTACTGCATATTCGCGCCGATCTGACTCGTCGTTTTACCGATCTCAAGCCGGACGTTTTCGTTGGCATTGATGCACCTGATTTTAATATTACCCTTGAAGGGAACTTGAAAAAACAGGGCATTAAAACCATTCATTACGTCAGCCCTTCCGTGTGGGCATGGCGACAGAAACGCGTTTTCAAAATAGGCAGATCCACCAATATGGTGCTGGCCTTTCTGCCTTTCGAAAAAGCGTTTTATGACAAATTTAATGTCCCGTGCCGCTTTATCGGCCACACCATGGCGGACGCCATGCCGTTGGATCCGGATAAAAACGCGGCTCGCGACGTGCTGGGTATTCCCCATGATGCGCACTGCCTGGCACTATTGCCAGGAAGCCGGGGCGCTGAAGTGGAGATGCTTAGCGCTGATTTTCTGAAAACAGCACAGTTGCTACGCCAGCAGTATCCCGATCTCGAAGTGGTCGTGCCGCTGGTGAATGCCAAACGACGAGAACAGTTTGAGCGCATTAAAGCTGAGGTAGCACCGGAACTTTCCGTACATCTGCTTGATGGGATGGGACGCGAAGCGATGGTTGCCAGCGATGCAGCGCTGCTGGCTTCAGGCACGGCAGCGCTGGAGTGTATGCTGGCGAAGTGCCCGATGGTTGTCGGCTACCGTATGAAACCCTTCACGTTCTGGCTGGCGAAACGTCTGGTGAAAACCGATTATGTTTCGTTGCCGAACCTGCTGGCGGGAAGAGAATTAGTCAAAGAGCTGTTGCAGGATGAATGCGAACCGCAGGCGTTGGCGAAAGCGCTGCAGCCGTTGCTGGCGAATGGCAAAACCAGCCATGCGATGCACGATACGTTCCGCGACCTGCACCAGCAGATCCGTTGTAATGCTGATGAGCAGGCGGCGGATGCAGTCCTGGAGTTAGCACAATGATTGAATTTGTTTATCCACATACGCATTTAGTGGCGGGTGTGGATGAAGTAGGACGAGGCCCTTTGGTCGGGGCTGTGGTGACAGCTGCTGTTATTCTTGATCCAGCGCGTCCGATAGTCGGTCTGAACGACTCCAAAAAACTCTCTGAAAAGCGTCGTCTGGCGCTTTACGATGAAATCAAAGAAAAAGCGTTAAGCTGGAGCCTGGGACGGGCGGAACCGCATGAAATCGACGAGCTGAATATTCTGCATGCCACCATGCTGGCCATGCAGCGCGCGGTGGCCGGTTTGCACATTACGCCTGAATACGTGCTGATTGACGGTAATCGTTGCCCGGTATTGCCGATGCCGTCGATGGCGGTGGTGAAAGGGGACAGCCGCGTGGCGGAAATCAGCGCAGCGTCTATTTTGGCGAAAGTCACCCGCGATGCGGAGATGGCGACGCTGGATACGGTTTTCCCGCAGTACGGCTTTGCGCAGCACAAAGGCTACCCAACAGCTTTTCATCTGGCGGCGCTTATAGAGCATGGCGCGACAGAACACCACCGTCGCAGCTTTGGCCCTGTTAAACGCGCACTGGGACTCACGTCCTGATTCTTGTGGCAAGAATAAGTAAACCGGAATCTGAAGATGTCTGAACCACGTTTCGTCCACCTGCGGGTGCACAGCGACTACTCCATGATTGATGGGTTGGCAAAAACGGGGCCGCTGGTGAAAAAGGCGGCCGCGTTGGGCATGCCTGCACTGGCGATCACCGATTTTACCAACCTGTGTGGTCTGGTGAAGTTTTACGGGGCGGGTCACGGTGCTGGCATTAAACCGATTGTTGGTGCTGATTTTCATGTCCGTAGCGAGCAGTTTGGCGACGAGTTGACGCAACTAACGGTGCTGGCGGCCAATAATACGGGCTACCAGAATTTGACGTTGTTGATATCAAAAGCCTATCAACGTGGCTATGGATCCGAAGGACCGGTCATCGACAGAGACTGGTTGCTTGATTTAAAAGAAGGCTTAATTTTACTTTCCGGTGGTCGCATGGGCGACGTCGGACGGAGCTTGCTACGCGGTAACAGCGCGCTGGTTGATGAGTGCGTCACGTTTTATGAAGAACATTTCCCCGATTGTTATTTTCTGGAACTGATCCGTACCGGCAGGCAGGACGAAGAGAATTATTTGCATGCCGCAGTGGCGCTGGCCGAAACGCGGGGTCTGCCGGTGGTGGCGACCAACGATGTTCGCTTCCTTGAAACCGGAGATTTTGACGCGCATGAGATCCGCGTGGCGATCCATGATGGTTTCACACTCGATGATCCGAAACGTCCGCGCAACTATTCGCCGCAGCAGTATATGCGCAGCGAAGAAGAGATGTGCGAGCTGTTTTCCGACATTCCGGAAGCGCTGCAAAATACCGTCGAGATAGCCAAGCGCTGTAACGTGACGGTGCGTCTGGGTGAATACTTCCTGCCGCAGTTCCCGACCGGAGATATGACCACCGAAGACTATCTGGTTAAAAAATCGAAAGAAGGTCTGGAAGAGCGTCTGGCGTTTTTGTTCCCGGATGAAGCCGAACGCAAAGAGAAGCGCCCACCTTACGACGAACGCCTGGACATTGAACTTCAGGTTATCAACCAGATGGGGTTCCCGGGCTACTTCCTGATCGTCATGGAGTTTATCCAGTGGTCGAAAGACAACGGCGTGCCGGTCGGACCTGGCCGTGGTTCCGGTGCCGGCTCACTGGTGGCCTATGCGCTAAAAATTACCGATCTCGATCCGCTGGAATTTGACCTGCTGTTCGAACGTTTCCTTAACCCGGAACGTGTCTCGATGCCTGACTTCGACGTTGACTTCTGTATGGAGAAACGCGACCAGGTGATTGAACATGTGGCGGAAATGTATGGTCGTGACGCGGTATCACAGATTATTACCTTTGGTACGATGGCCGCAAAAGCGGTTATCCGCGACGTGGGCCGCGTACTGGGGCATCCGTACGGGTTTGTCGACAGGATTTCTAAACTGGTGCCACCCGATCCGGGGATGACGCTGGCAAAAGCCTTTGAGGCAGAGCCGCAGCTGCCAGAGATCTACGAAGCGGACGAAGAGGTCAGGGCGCTGATCGACATGGCGCGTAAGCTGGAAGGCGTCACGCGTAATGCCGGTAAGCATGCGGGCGGCGTGGTTATTGCGCCCACTAAAATTACCGACTTTGCACCGCTCTATTGTGATGAAGAAGGTCTTCATCCGGTCACTCAGTTTGATAAAAACGACGTGGAATACGCCGGGTTGGTTAAGTTTGACTTCCTGGGTCTGCGTACGCTGACGATCATTGACTGGGCGCTGAAAATGATCAACCCGCGTCGGGCAAAGCAGGGACTGGAGCCGATTGACATCGCCGCCATCCCGCTCGACGATAAAAAATGTTTTGATATGCTGCAGCGCTCGGAGACAACCGCCGTCTTCCAGCTTGAATCTCGCGGCATGAAGGATCTGATCAAACGCCTGCAGCCTGACTGCTTCGAAGATATGATAGCCCTGGTGGCGTTGTTCCGCCCAGGCCCACTGCAGTCGGGAATGGTAGATAACTTTATCGACCGTAAGCACGGGCGAGAAGAAATATCCTACCCGGATGTACAATGGCAGCATGAGTGCCTGAAACCTGTTCTGGAGCCGACGTACGGCATTATCCTGTATCAGGAACAGGTCATGCAGATTGCCCAGGAGCTGTCTGGTTATACTCTTGGCGGCGCGGATATGCTGCGCCGTGCGATGGGTAAGAAAAAGCCGGAAGAAATGGCCAAGCAGCGCGGCACCTTTGAAGAAGGGGCGAGAAAGCGCGGCGTAGACGGTGAGCTGGCGATCAAAATCTTTGACCTGGTGGAGAAATTCGCCGGGTACGGGTTTAACAAATCGCACTCCGCAGCCTATGCGCTGGTGTCTTACCAGACGCTATGGTTGAAAACGCATTACCCCGCCGAGTTTATGGCCGCGGTAATGACCGCTGATATGGATAACACTGAGAAAGTGGTCGGGCTGGTGGATGAATGCTGGCGTATGGGACTGAAAATCCTGCCGCCGGATATCAACTCCGGGCTGTATCATTTCCACGTAAATGATGATGGCGAGATTGTGTATGGCATCGGCGCGATAAAAGGCGTGGGTGAAGGCCCCATTGAAGCTATTATTGAAGCGCGTAACAAAGGTGGCTATTTCCGCGAGCTGTTCGATCTCTGTGCCCGTACGGATATCAAAAAGCTAAACCGCCGGGTGCTGGAAAAACTGATCATGTCCGGGGCGTTTGACCGCCTTGGCCCGCATCGCGCCGCACTGATGAATTCGCTGAACGACGCGCTTAAAGCCGCCGATCAGCACGCAAAAGCCGAAGCCATCGGTCAGGCCGATATGTTTGGCGTTCTGGCCGAAGAGCCGGAACAAATTGAACAATCCTATGCCAACTGCACGCCGTGGCCGGAGCAGGTGGTATTAGATGGTGAGCGTGAAACGTTAGGGCTTTACCTGACGGGACACCCCATCAACCAGTATTTAAAAGAAATTGAGCGCTATGTCGGAGGCCACAGGCTGAAAGACATGCATCCGACAGAACGTGGTAAAGTTACCACGGCTGCGGGGCTCGTCATTGCTGCGCGGGTAATGGTCACCAAGCGCGGCAATCGTATCGGCATCTGCACGCTGGATGACCGTTCTGGGCGTCTGGAAGTGATGTTATTTACCGATGCCCTGGATAAATACCAGCATTTGCTGGAAAAAGACCGCATACTTATCGTCAGCGGACAGGTCAGCTTTGATGACTTCAGCGGTGGGCTTAAAATGATGGCCCGTGAAGTCATGGATATTGACGAAGCCCGGGAAAAATACGCTCGCGGGCTTGCTATCTCGCTGACGGACAGGCAAATTGATGACCAGCTTTTAAACCGACTCCGTCAGTCTCTGGAACCCCACCGCTCGGGGACAATTCCAGTACATCTCTACTATCAGAGGGCGGATGCACGTGCGCGGTTGCGTTTTGGCGCAACGTGGCGTGTCTCTCCGAGCGATCGTTTACTGAACGATCTCCGTGGCCTTATTGGTTCGGAGCAGGTGGAACTGGAGTTTGACTAATACAGGAATACTATGAGTCTGAATTTCCTTGATTTTGAACAGCCGATTGCAGAGCTGGAAGCAAAAATCGATTCTCTGACTGCGGTGAGCCGTCAGGATGAGAAACTGGATATTAACATCGATGAAGAAGTGCATCGCCTGCGTGAAAAAAGCGTAGAACTGACGCGCAAAATCTTTGCCGATCTTGGCGCATGGCAGGTAGCCCAGCTGGCTCGCCATCCACAGCGTCCGTACACCCTGGATTACGTCCGCCTGGCGTTTGATGAATTTGATGAGCTGGCGGGCGATCGTGCCTATGCGGATGATAAAGCTATCGTCGGCGGCATCGCGCGTCTTGATGGTCGTCCAGTGATGATCATTGGTCATCAGAAAGGCCGCGAGACTAAAGAAAAAATTCGTCGTAACTTCGGCATGCCAGCACCGGAAGGCTATCGCAAAGCGCTGCGCCTGATGGAAATGGCCGAACGTTTCAAGATGCCGATCATTACCTTCATTGACACCCCTGGGGCTTATCCGGGCGTGGGCGCGGAAGAACGCGGTCAGTCTGAAGCGATTGCGCGTAACCTGCGTGAAATGTCACGTCTGAGCGTACCGGTTATCTGCACCGTTATCGGCGAAGGTGGCTCCGGTGGCGCGTTGGCGATCGGCGTGGGCGATAAAGTGAATATGCTGCAATACAGCACCTATTCTGTTATCTCCCCGGAAGGCTGTGCATCCATTCTGTGGAAAAGCGCAGACAAAGCGCCGTTGGCGGCAGAAGCGATGGGCATTATTGCCCCGCGTCTGAAAGAGCTGAAGCTGATCGATTCTATCGTACCGGAACCGCTGGGCGGGGCGCATCGTAATCCAGAAGTCATGGCTGCGTCGCTGAAAGCACAGCTGCTGGCCGATCTGGCCGATCTCGATGTGTTAAGTACGGAAGAGCTGAAAAATCGCCGTTACCAGCGTCTGATGAGCTACGGTTACGCGTAAACTACATATATTCTGAAAAGGGCCACAACGCTGTGGCCCTTTTTTTTACCTGCGGTTTGACCAGGCTATGATTAACTAAGGTTTTTCCAGGAGGAACGCATGAATATCATTGCCATCATGGGACCGCATGGCGTCTTTTATAAAGATGAGCCCATCAAGGAACTTGAACGTGCACTACTGCAGCAGGGATTCCAGATTATCTGGCCGCAGAATAGCGTCGACCTGCTGAAATTTATTGAGCACAACCCGCGAATTTGCGGCGTCATTTTTGACTGGGATGAGTACAGCCTGGAGCTGTGTAGCGATATCAACCAGCTTAACGAATATCTGCCGCTTTACGCCTTTATCAATACCCATTCGACGATGGATGTCAGCGCACACGACCTGCGCATGGCGCTGTGGTTTTTCGAGTATGCTCTAGGCCAGTCTGACGATATTGCCACCCGTATTCGCCAGTACACCAATGAATACCTCGATAACATCACTCCGCCGTTTACCAAGGCGTTGTTCACCTACGTGAAAGAAGGGAAGTATACCTTCTGTACGCCGGGGCACATGGCGGGGACGGCATACCAAAAGAGTCCAGTGGGCTGCCTGTTCTATGACTTTTTTGGCGGCAATACGCTCAAGGCCGACGTCTCCATTTCCGTGACCGAACTGGGGTCGCTGCTGGACCATACTGGCCCGCACCTGGAGGCCGAAGAATATATCGCCCGCACCTTTGGGGCAGAGCAGAGCTATATGGTGACGAATGGCACCTCGACGTCGAATAAAATTGTCGGTATGTATGCAGCCCCGACCGGAAGTACGTTACTGATCGATCGTAACTGTCATAAATCACTGGCGCATTTGCTGATGATGAGCGACGTGGTACCCATCTGGCTGAAGCCCACGCGTAATGCGCTGGGTATTCTTGGCGGCATACCTAAACGTGAATTTACCCGTGAGAGTATTGAGCGCAAAGTCGGAGAGACCGTCCAGGCCCAGTGGCCAGTACATGCGGTGATCACCAACTCTACCTACGACGGTCTGCTGTATAACACCAACTGGATCAAACAGACGTTGGACGTGCCGTCTATTCATTTTGACTCGGCCAGGGTGCCATACACTCATTTTCACCCGATCTATCAGGGGAAAAGCGGCATGAGCGGCGAACGAGTACCTGGTAAGGTTATCTTTGAAACCCAGTCGACCCACAAGATGCTGGCGGCGCTGTCGCAGGCCTCTCTGATCCACATTAAAGGTGACTACGATGAAGAGACCTTTAATGAAGCCTTTATGATGCATACCTCGACGTCGCCGAGCTACCCGATTGTCGCGTCAATAGAAACGGCGGCGGCAATGCTGCGCGGCAACTCAGGCAAGCGCTTAATCAATCGCTCCGTTGAGCGTGCGCTGCATTTTCGCAAAGAAGTACAGCGACTGCGGGAAGAATCGGACGGCTGGTTCTTTGATATCTGGCAGCCGGAAAAGGTGGATGAAGCGGAATGCTGGCCCGTAGCGCCGGGTGAAGACTGGCATGGGTTTACCGATGCCGACGCCGACCACATGTTCCTCGACCCGGTGAAAGTGACTATTCTGACACCGGGGATGGATGAACAGGGAAACATGAGTGACGAAGGGATCCCGGCGGCGCTGGTGGCGAAATTCCTCGACGAACGCGGTGTCGTGGTGGAGAAAACGGGCCCGTATAATCTGTTATTTTTGTTCAGCATTGGCATTGATAAAACCCGGGCGATGGGGTTGCTGCGTGGGCTGACAGAGTTCAAACGTTCGTACGATCTGAATTTGCGTGTGAAGAATATGCTGCCAGATTTGTATGCTGAAGATCCGGATTTCTATCGCAATATGCGTATTCAGGATCTGGCACAGGGGATCCACAATCTGATCCGCCAACACGATCTCTCCGGGCTAATGCTACGGGCATTTGACACCCTACCGGAAATGAAAATGACGCCACATCAGGCCTGGCAGCGGCAGATCAAAGGCGAGGTGGAGACGGTGACGCTTGACCAACTGGTGGGGCGCATTTCTGCAAATATGATCCTGCCTTATCCTCCCGGCGTACCGTTGCTGATGCCGGGGGAAATGATCACCGAAGACAGCCGGGCGGTGCTCGATTTCCTGTTGATGCTGTGTTCTGTCGGCCATCATTATCCCGGATTCGACACGGATATTCATGGCGCTAAACTGGGTGAGGACGGCGTGTACCGTGTGAGAGTCCTAAAAATGGCATCGCAGCTTGCCTGAACCGACCGCGGACGAGTAACGTGCGAAAAGAAAACTAAAGAGGCTAAGACGCTATGCTGGGATTAAAACAGGTTCACCATATTGCCATTATTGCGACGGACTACGCGGTGAGTAAGGCATTTTACTGCGACGTGCTGGGCTTTACGCTGATGAGCGAGGTCTACCGGGAAGAGCGCGACTCCTGGAAAGGCGATCTGGCGCTGAACGGGCAGTACGTGATTGAGCTTTTTTCTTTTCCATTTCCACCTTGCCGTCCCAGTCGACCGGAAGCCTGCGGGTTACGCCATCTGGCGTTCAGCGTGGATGATGTGGAAAAGGCGATAGCCCATCTGGAAAATCATAATGTGAAATGTGAGGCAGTACGTGTCGACCCCTTTACCGGCAAACGTTTTACTTTTTTCAACGATCCGGATGGATTACCGCTTGAATTATACGAGCAGTAAGGCTTGTCATTGTAACGGTAGCCCGGTAACGTGCCGGGCAATACCCTAGTAAGTACTCATCATGACGACACTCACACTAAACACTTCACTTCTGACATCTCCCCATATCCTGGTGGCCTTTAGCGGTGGCCTCGACTCGACCGTGCTGTTGCACCAACTGGTGCTGTGGCGAAAACAACACCCCGACGTCGTACTACGCGCTATCCATATCCACCATGGATTGAGTCCGCACGCAGACGAATGGGTGACGCACTGCGAATCGGTTTGTGCACAATGGCAGGTGCCGCTGGTGGTTGAACGGGTGCATCTTCAGGATGACGGGCTGGGGATAGAGGCGCAGGCCCGGCGGGCGCGCTATCAGGCTTTTGCCCGGACGCTGCTGCCGGGTGAAGTGCTGATGACCGCCCAGCATCTTGATGACCAGTGTGAAACCTTTTTGCTGGCGCTCAAACGCGGCAGCGGCCCGGCCGGACTTTCTGCAATGGGGGAAAGTTCACCGTTTGCTGGGACCCAGCTTATTCGCCCGCTATTGGCGCAAACGCGTGACGCGCTTGAACGCTGGGCGTTGGAGCATGGACTACGCTGGATTGAAGATGAAAGTAATCAGGATGATGCCTACGATCGCAATTTTCTGCGGCTACGTATAATCCCGCAACTGCAACAGCGCTGGCCGCACTTTGCTGAAGCGGCGGCCCGCAGTGCGGTGCTGTGTGCCGAGCAGGAACGTTTGTTGGATGAGTTACTTGCCAATGATTTAGCGGAGTGTGTCACCGAGCAGGACACCCTTTTAGTTGAGCCATTAATGACGATGAGCGATGTACGACGTGCAGCGCTGCTTCGTCGCTGGCTGGCAGGGCTGAATGCACCGATGCCATCCCGGGATGCGCTGGCGCGAATCTGGCAGGAAGTGGTGCTGGCGCGGGAAGATGCTGCGCCGTGCTTGTGCGTAGGCGAATATGAAATCCGCCGCTATCAGTCACAGCTGTGGTGGGTGAAATCCGTTACCGGGCAAAGTGAAACTGTCATCCCGTGGTCATGCTGGCAAACACCGCTGACGCTGCCTGCCGGGCTGGGAGACGTACAGTTACTCCCAACGGGAAAATTACGTATGCCGCACGTGGGTGAACCGGTCAGTATTCGCTTTAAAGCGCCCGGGTTATTACACATTGTCGGGCGTAACGGTGGGCGTAAGCTCAAAAAAATATGGCAGGAGCAGGGAATTCCGCCCTGGCGACGCGATACCACGCCGTTACTGTTTTACGGCGAAATGCTGATTGCGGCAGCCGGTGTCTTTGTTACGCGGGAAGGACTGGCGGAAGGGGAAGAAGGCGTGAATCTGGTATGGCATGCCTGATGGCGCTGCGCTTATCAGGCCTACGTATCGCATGGAAAGTAGGCCGGATAAGGTGCTTGCACCGCCATCCGGCAACAAAATAATCAGGATTCGCTAACCACCACGGTACCGATTTCCGGGTGGCTGAAGCTGGCAATCTTGTCGAGACGAAGCTCACGTGATTCTCCAGAGACGTCTGCAACCAGATATTCCACATTTTTGCGTGAAACCAGGTCATTGGCTTTCGCCTGCAGCACTTCGCCATCTTTCAGCGCCAGCGTCAGTAATAAATGGTGCTGGCAGGCGAGCTCAAGATTGTCGTAATCATCACAGTTAATGGGTTGATACGTTTCATTCATTGACATAATCGCTCACCAGTAAGTTCGCGGCAGCATAGGCCGCTTTTTCTCTGACCGACTCTGAAAGGGCGCTGTCTTCCGCCACTTCATTCAGCACTTTCAATACGCAACCCAGCGCATCCGGGACATACCCTAAGTCTCCGCTGGCGATTTCCGCGTACCGCTTGCGTATTAACTCACAATATTTTTCCACATGCCCTCCTGTCAGTACTCTGACTTAACCGTGGATGCAAGTCTAAGCCTACGAAGATAAACTCTGTTTAGCAAGGTGACTATACCATACTCATTCAAGCAATATCAGCGCCTTGATAGAAGAGCTGCTAGCAGCCTTTTGGCGTAGTTTTCGCTACAATGTGCGCCTGATTCGAAAGGAGTTCTCTCATGGCGCTTAAAGCGACAATTTATAAAGCCGTTGTCAACGTGGCGGATCTTGACCGCAACCAGTTTCTTGACGCGGCATTGACGCTGGCGCGTCACCCTTCTGAAACCCAGGAACGCATGATGCTGCGCCTGTTGGCATGGATTAAATATGCCAATGAGCGGTTACAGTTTACGCGGGGCTTGAGCGCAGAAGATGAGCCAGAAGCATGGCTGCGTAACGATCATCTGGGCATTGATTTATGGATTGAACTCGGCCTGCCGGATGAGCGTCGGATTAAGAAGGCCTGTACTCAGTCTGGGGAAGTTGCTCTGTTTACCTATAACAGTCGGGCGGCGCAAATCTGGTGGCAGCAAAACCAGAATAAGTGCGCACAGTTTAAAAATTTGACTGTCTGGTATCTGGATGACGAACAGCTGGCGCAGCTGAGCGACTTTGCCGGGCGTACTATGACGTTGCAGGCGACCATCCAAGATGGGGCTATCTGGTTGTCAGACTCTCAGAACAATCTGGAAGTTCATCTGACCGCGTGGCAGCAGCGTTGATGATCGTTCTCTCCCGAAACGTCTCTATCCCTGATAATGAGCTGGAAATCACGGCTATCCGGGCACAGGGTGCGGGTGGGCAGCACGTTAATAAGACCTCGACCGCCATCCATTTGCGCTTTGACATTCGGGCCTCTGGCCTGCCAGAGTATTACAAGGAACGCTTGCTGGCGGCCAGTCATCATCTGATCACTGCCGATGGCGTCATCATCATTAAGGCGCAGGAATATCGCAGTCAGGAACTCAACCGGGAAGCGGCTCTGGCCAGGCTGGTGGCGTTGATTAAAGAATTAACCGCAGTGCAAAAAAGCCGCCAGGCAACGCGTCCTACGCGCGCTTCGAAAGAGCGCCGGTTGTCATCGAAGGCGCAAAAATCCACCGTGAAGGCGCTGCGCGGGAAAGTTCGTCGTTCGCAGGACTGACGAACAGGAATAAAAAAATCATAAGGATTTTATAGTGAAAACAGCAATATTGTCAGTGGTCGCTGTATGCACACTCTTTTCCTTGATCGGCTGTAATAATCGTACTGACGTCGAAGCATTGCAGTCGACGCGGGCGGCAGAATTAAAACCGATGCAGCAAAGTTGGCGTGGCATCTTGCCCTGCGCCGACTGCGAAGGGATTGAAACCTCGCTGTTCCTGGAAAAAGACGGGACCTGGGTGATGAACGAACGGTATCAGGGCGTACGGGATGAACCGTCTTCCTTTGCCTCCTATGGCACCTGGGCACGCACGGCGGATAAGCTGGTGTTGACCGACAGCAAAGGTGAGAAGTCTTACTACCAGGCAAAAGGCGAGGCGCTGGAAATGCTCGATCGTGAAGGTAATCCGATCGAATCGCAGTTCAACTATACCCTTGAGCCGGTGTCAGCCAGTTTGCCCGTCACGCCAATGCCGATGCGTGGGATGTATTTCTACATGGCGGATGCGGCTGTCTTTACCGACTGTGCGACGGGCAAGCGTATGCCGGTAGCAAATAATGCCCAGCTTGAACGCGGCTATTTAGCTGCTCGCACGGAAACTGGCCAATCGGTCTTGTTGACCCTTGAAGGGCATTTCACGCAGGAGGCGAACCCGGATACGGGCGAGAAGGTGAAAACGCTGATGGCGGATAAAGACGCGAAGTTTATACCCGGTAAAGGGTGTAATTAATCTCTGAAAAAAAGGCCCTGATGATCAGGGCCTTTTGCTGTATTAGCCTTTAATGGCTTTAATCAGATAGTCGACGATGTCGCCGGTTTTAATCAGCTGTTTCTCGCCGTGACGACGGTATTTGTATTCGATATCATCGTTATCGAGGTTACGGTCGCCCAGCACGATGGTGTGCGGAATACCGATCAGTTCCATATCGGCAAACATCACGCCTGGACGTTCTTTACGATCGTCCATCAGCACTTCGATACCCTGCGCACGCAGCTCTGCGTAAAGCTTCTCAGCCAGTTCCTGCACGCGGTAGGATTTGTGCATGTTCATCGGCAGAATCGCCACCTGGAACGGCGCGATAGCATCTGGCCATACAATGCCGCGATCGTCAAAGTTCTGTTCAATAGCGGCAGCAACAACGCGAGTCACCCCGATACCGTAGCAGCCCATGGTCAGAATCTGGTTACGACCATCTTCGCCCTGAACGGAAGCTTTCATTGCTTCAGAGTACTTGGTACCCAGCTGGAAGATGTGACCGACTTCGATACCGCGTTTAATCAGTAGTGTGCCTTTGCCGTCCGGGCTCGGGTCGCCGGCAACGGCGTTACGGATGTCAGCCACTTCTGGCGTGGCGACATCACGATCCCAGTTAATACCGAAATAGTGTTTACCGTCGATGTTAGCACCTGCTGCGAAGTCGCTCATGACCGCAACGGTACGATCGATAACTACCGGGATCGGCATGTTCACTGGACCGAGCGAGCCAGGACCTGCTTTGACTACGGCACGAATTTCTTCTTCGGTGGCGAAGGTCAGTGGGCTGGCAACCTGCGGCAGTTTTTCTGCTTTGACTTCGTTCAGTTCGTGATCGCCACGAACCAGCAGCGCAACCAGCGGGTAGCTGCTGCCTTCGACCGCTTTCACCAGCAGAGTTTTAACGGTTTTTTCGATCGGCAGATTGAACTGCTCAACCAGCTCAGCGATGGTTTTCGCGTTTGGCGTATCGACCAGCGTCATTTCCTGCGTGGCGGCACCGCGCGGTTCTTTTGGCGCTACGGCTTCTGCAAATTCGATGTTGGCAGCAAAGTCGGAGCTGTCAGAGAACACCACGTCATCTTCGCCGCTCTGCGCCAGAACCTGGAATTCGTGAGAAGCGCTACCGCCGATAGAACCGGTGTCAGCCTGTACCGCACGGAAATCCAGACCCATACGGCTGAAGATCTTGCTGTACGCGGCATACATTGCGTCGTAGGTTTCTTGCAAAGATTCCTGAGTCGTATGGAAAGAGTACGCATCTTTCATCAGGAATTCACGGGAGCGCATGACGCCGAAACGCGGACGCACTTCGTCACGGAATTTAGTCTGGATCTGGTAGAAGTTCAGCGGCAGCTGTTTGTAGGAGCTAAGCTCGTTACGGATCAGGTCGGTGATCACTTCTTCATGCGTTGGGCCGAGTACGAATGGACGATCGCCGCGGTCAGCAATACGCAGCAGTTCCGGGCCGTACTGTTCCCAACGGCCGCTCTCTTCCCACAGTTCAGAAGGCTGAACTACCGGCATTAACACCTCGATAGCACCGGCGTTGTTCATCTCTTCACGCACGATGTTTTCGACTTTTTTCAGGACGCGCACGCCGGTCGGCAGCCAGGTATATAACCCGGAGGCCAGCTTGCGAATCATCCCGGCGCGCAGCATCAGCTGGTGGCTGATAACCTCGGCGTCGGCAGGTGTCTCCTTCAGAGTGGAGAGCAGATATTGGCTAGTACGCATGTTGTTACGGTTCCAGTTGAACGATCGAACAGGCTCAACGCGAGCCTGACACAAAAAAAGTGGTTTAGTTTACCAGCGAGAAAGGGATGTCAAAAGAGAAGGGCGCGAAATTACCGGGGTTCGAGCGCAAAGACTTCGAAACCCTCTGCCGTCACGCGCCAGCGCACGTTGAAATCGTGTAGCCAGACGGCGTACGTTTTGCCTGTCTCTTCACCCTTACGATACGCAGGACGCGGGTCCTGTGCCAGCACTTCACCAATAAATGTTTTTAGCAGCGGATAACGTTTTTCCAGCATCAGAAGTTGTTGCTCAACCTCAGGGGTGAAACCGACCGCCATTTCCGCGACTGGCGCATGCTGTGCATAGCTGGCGGTGGCATCGGGTAGTGCTTCAGCAAACGGCAGGTAGGGCTTGATATCGACCACCGGAGTTCCGTCGACCAGATCCAGACTGCCCAGTTGTAGGACAACGTTATCTTTCTGGCAGACAATACCTTTTAGTTCGACCAGCGACATGCCGACAGGGTTAGGGCGAAAGGTCGAACGTGTGGCAAAGACGCCCATTCTGGCGTTGCCGCCAAGTCGGGGCGGGCGTACGGTTGGCCGCCATCCACCTTCCATTGTCTGGTGAAAAACAAAAATCACCCACAAATGGCTGAACGCTTCCAGGCCGCGAACGGCATCGGCCTGGTTATACGGTGCGAGCAAATGCAGTTCGCCGTTAGCACTTTTCACCAGACCTGGCTGGCGTGGAACGGCGAATTTTTCTTTATAGGGAGAGCGGATAACGCCTATTTGCTCGAACTGAAAGTGGCTCATTTCGTCGAAATATTCAGTGCAGAACCAATGCAAACCGCCTGACGGTAGCAACCCGGTGTTCCGCTGGTCACTTCGCAGCTGTGCAGCAATACCGCATTCGCTTTCATTTTAGAGGCATTTATCTGCATGCGTTTGCGTGCGGTTGGAATGCTTGGAGGAGAATCCTGGTTTGATGCCTGGCAGGATTCACCGCTGACTTCACCCAGATCGCGGAATGGTTTACCGACCAGATCTTCAGCGTTGGTGATAATTCTTACCGGTGTGGCACGCGGTGCTTTTGGTTTTTCTGGCTCCACTTTCGGCGGGGTCGTAGTGCTTTGAACGGGTTCAACAGGGGATCTGCTTAACATAGAACAGCCGCTCAACATGAGTGCTACTAAACAGATCGGTAAAGCACGCATAATATTTCCTCAATGAATGATCTAAACGTCAGATATTGAATCAGGTGCTTGCATAAATGACAAGACGGGCAAGCGCCCGTCCTGATGATATTACAGATTTTGGAAACAGCCTAAAATTACCAGCCCTTAACAGCGCCGCCATTGAAGACTTTGTTTGCCGCTTCGTAAACTTCGTCAGACTGATACGCCTCAACGAATTTCTTCACGTTCTCAGCATCTTTATTGTCTTCGCGAGTTACGATCAGGTTTACGTACGGGGAGTCTTTATCTTCAACAAAGATACCGTCTTTTGCCGGGGTCAGGCCGATCTGGCTGGCGTAGGTGGTATTGATAACCGCCAGCGCGATCTGTGCGTCGTCCAGTGAACGCGGCAGCTGTGGTGCTTCCAGCTCTACCAGCTTCAGGTTTTTCGGGTTTTCAACCACATCCAGCGCGGTTGGCAGCAGGCCAACGCCGTCTTTCAGTTTGATCAGGCCCACTTTCTGCAGCAGCAGCAGGGAACGACCGAGGTTAGTCGGGTCGTTTGGAATCGCTACCTGAGAACCGTCCTGCAGTTCATCCAGTGATTTGATTTTTTTGGAATAGCCAGCAATTGGGTAGACGAACGTATTGCCTGCAGCAACCAGTTTGTAACCGCGATCTTTGATCTGCTGATCTAGGTATGGTTTGTGCTGGAAGGCATTGGCATCGATATCGCCTTTGCTCAGCGCTTCGTTAGGCAGGACGTAATCGTTGAACGTGACCAGTTCAACGTCCAGACCGTATTTTTCTTTCGCCACTTTCTGTGCGACTTCGGCAACCTGCTGCTCTGCGCCAACAATAACGCCCACTTTGATGTGGTTTGGATCTTTTTCATCCTGACCGCAACCCACAAGTGCCAGAGAACCGATCAGGGCTCCAACTGCCGCAAAGGTTTTGAATTTGAACGCCATGCTTATTTCCTTTTCTTAATGAGTTTTTCTGTGTTGTGTGTAACGTTACTTGTGCGTGACCGCCCGGACGATGCGATCGCCGGATAACTGAATTAAATAAACCAGAACGACAAGTAATACCAGTACTGTATTCATCACGGTAGCGTTGTATCCAATGTAACCGTATTGATAGCCAATCTGCCCAAGACCGCCCGCACCGACGGCCCCGCCCATTGCTGAGTAACCGACCAAGGTAATCAGCGTGATCGTTGCCGCATTCACCAGGCCTGGCAACGCTTCTGGTAGTAACACTTTACGCACGATCTGTAACGGCGTAGCGCCCATCGCTCTTGAGGCTTCAATCAGCCCGGTCGGGATTTCCAGCAGCGCATTTTCTACCATTCGGGCAATAAACGGTGCGGCACCCACGGTCAGCGGGACGATAGCGGCCTGTAAACCGATCGAGGTGCCGACAATCATGCGGGTAAATGGAATCATCCATACCAGCAGTATAATGAATGGGATGGAGCGGAAAATATTGACCAGCGCTGACAGCGTACGATAGAGCTTCGCGTTCTCGATGATTTGCCCCGGACGCGTGACGTACAGCAGTACGCCGACGGGCAGGCCAATCACAAAGCCAAAAAAACCGGACACAAAGGTCATTGCCAGCGTTTCCCATACGCCGCGAACTAGCAGCCACATCATTGGCTCAGACATAACCCAGTACCTCTACTTTTACATGGTGTTCCTGCAGCCAGTTGATGGCCGCTTGTGTATCTTCTTGTGCGCCGTGCATTTCAGTCAGCATGATGCCGAACTTGACGCCACCGGCGTAATCCATCTGCGCACTGATAATGTTGTTGTTCACATTAAAGCGGCGAGCAATTTCGGAAAGCAGTGGGGCATCGACAGAGTGGCCGGTAAACTCCATACGCAGCATCGGGACGCTATCGGCTTCTGGTTCTGCTTTTAAGCGTTCCTGATAATCTTCTGGAATATCCAGATGCAGCGTGGATTGAATGAATTTCTGCGCCAGCGGCGTTTTCGGATGTGAAAACACTTCACTCACCGTGTCCTGCTCGATCAGTTCACCGTTACTGATAACCGCCACGCAGTCACAAATACGTTTTACGACGTCCATCTCATGGGTAATCAGCAGGATGGTTAACCCAAGACGGCGGTTAATGTCTTTCAGTAATTCCAGAATCGAACGGGTCGTTGCCGGATCGAGTGCGCTGGTGGCCTCATCGCACAGCAATACCTTCGGTTGGCTTGCCAGAGCACGGGCAATGGCGACACGCTGTTTCTGGCCGCCTGAAAGGTTGGCGGCATAGCTGTCGTGCTTATCGCCAAGGCCCACTAAATCCAGTAGCTCGGTAACGCGACGTTTGATCTCTTCTTTTGGGGTGTTGTCCAGCTCCAGTGGAAGCGCGACGTTACCAAATACCGTGCGGGAAGACAGCAGGTTAAAGTGCTGGAAAATCATGCCGATTTGACGGCGAGCTTTGGTCAGCTCGGATTCAGAAAGCGTAGTGAGCTCCTGACCGCCGACCTGTACACTGCCCTCCGTTGGGCGTTCAAGTAAGTTAACGCAGCGGATGAGCGTACTTTTACCGGCACCTGAGGCGCCAATAACGCCATAAATCTGTCCGGCAGGAACATGCAGGCTGACATTGTTCAGTGCCTGAATGGTGCGCGTCCCCTGCTGGAACACTTTGGTGATATTCGAAAGTTTAATCATGGGTTATTTATTATCGTAATTAAGTTAGCCGTGGCATTTTCGTCTGTCTGGTACGGTCGACGTCGTTAATAAGATGGATGTTAAGGCATCCAGACGTCTAAATCAATCTGGCTTTGCACGATGAGCACTTTCTTGCCTGCCGAAACATGCGATACTAGAGCAACATGCCTTATTCAGGAGCTATAAAAGGTGGCAAAGTCTGTACCTGCAATTTTTCTCGACCGTGACGGCACCATTAATGTGGACCACGGTTACGTACATGAGATCGACGAGTTCGAGTTTATCGACGGCGTTATTGATGCCATGCGTGAACTTAAACAGATGGGCTATGCACTTATCGTCGTGACTAACCAGTCGGGTATTGCCCGCGGTAAATTTACTGAAGCGCAGTTTGAAACGCTGACGGAGTGGATGGACTGGTCGCTGGCCGATCGTGATGTTGATCTGGATGGCATCTACTATTGTCCTCACCACCCGCAGGGAACGGTAGAAGAGTACCGCCAGGTTTGCGACTGTCGTAAACCGCATCCAGGAATGCTTCTCTCTGCGCAAGAGTTCCTGCACATAGATATGGCGGCTTCCTATATGGTGGGCGACAAAATAGAAGATATGCAGGCAGCAGCAGCCGCTAACGTTGGGACCAAAGTATTGGTGCGCACGGGTAAGCCTGTCACGCCAGAAGCAGAAAATGCGGCTGATTTAGTGATAAATAGCCTGGCTGACCTGCCATTGGCGATAAAAAAGCAGCAAAAGTAAGCGTTATGGATAAAAGGTGAGCGGTTGAAACAAAAATGCATTTTTCCGCTTGTCTTCCTGAGTCGACTCCCTATAATGCGCCTCCATCGACACGGCGGATGTGAATCACTTCACACAAACAGCCGGTTCGGTTGAAGAGAAAACCTGAAAATAAACGGTTGACTCTGAAAGAGGAAAGCGTAATATACGCCACCTCGCAACAGTGAGCGAAAGCCGTGTTGCACTGCTCTTTAACAATTTATCAGACAATCTGTGTGGGCACTCGAAGATACGGATTCTTAACGTCGCAAGACGAAAAATGAATACCAAGTCTCTGAGTGAACATACGTAATTCATTACGAAGTTTAATTCACGAGCATCAAACTTAAATTGAAGAGTTTGATCATGGCTCAGATTGAACGCTGGCGGCAGGCCTAACACATGCAAGTCGAACGGTAGCACAGAGGAGCTTGCTCCTTGGGTGACGAGTGGCGGACGGGTGAGTAATGTCTGGGAAACTGCCCGATGGAGGGGGATAACTACTGGAAACGGTAGCTAATACCGCATAATGTCGCAAGACCAAAGAGGGGGACCTTCGGGCCTCTTGCCATCGGATGTGCCCAGATGGGATTAGCTAGTAGGTGGGGTAACGGCTCACCTAGGCGACGATCCCTAGCTGGTCTGAGAGGATGACCAGCCACACTGGAACTGAGACACGGTCCAGACTCCTACGGGAGGCAGCAGTGGGGAATATTGCACAATGGGCGCAAGCCTGATGCAGCCATGCCGCGTGTATGAAGAAGGCCTTCGGGTTGTAAAGTACTTTCAGCGAGGAGGAAGGGGATGTGGTTAATAACCGCATTCATTGACGTTACTCGCAGAAGAAGCACCGGCTAACTCCGTGCCAGCAGCCGCGGTAATACGGAGGGTGCAAGCGTTAATCGGAATTACTGGGCGTAAAGCGCACGCAGGCGGTCTGTCAAGTCGGATGTGAAATCCCCGGGCTCAACCTGGGAACTGCATCCGAAACTGGCAGGCTAGAGTCTTGTAGAGGGGGGTAGAATTCCAGGTGTAGCGGTGAAATGCGTAGAGATCTGGAGGAATACCGGTGGCGAAGGCGGCCCCCTGGACAAAGACTGACGCTCAGGTGCGAAAGCGTGGGGAGCAAACAGGATTAGATACCCTGGTAGTCCACGCCGTAAACGATGTCGACTTGGAGGTTGTTCCCTTGAGGAGTGGCTTCCGGAGCTAACGCGTTAAGTCGACCGCCTGGGGAGTACGGCCGCAAGGTTAAAACTCAAATGAATTGACGGGGGCCCGCACAAGCGGTGGAGCATGTGGTTTAATTCGATGCAACGCGAAGAACCTTACCTACTCTTGACATCCAGAGAACTTAGCAGAGATGCTTTGGTGCCTTCGGGAACTCTGAGACAGGTGCTGCATGGCTGTCGTCAGCTCGTGTTGTGAAATGTTGGGTTAAGTCCCGCAACGAGCGCAACCCTTATCCTTTGTTGCCAGCGGTTCGGCCGGGAACTCAAAGGAGACTGCCAGTGATAAACTGGAGGAAGGTGGGGATGACGTCAAGTCATCATGGCCCTTACGAGTAGGGCTACACACGTGCTACAATGGCATATACAAAGAGAAGCGACCTCGCGAGAGCAAGCGGACCTCATAAAGTATGTCGTAGTCCGGATTGGAGTCTGCAACTCGACTCCATGAAGTCGGAATCGCTAGTAATCGTAGATCAGAATGCTACGGTGAATACGTTCCCGGGCCTTGTACACACCGCCCGTCACACCATGGGAGTGGGTTGCAAAAGAAGTAGGTAGCTTAACCTTCGGGAGGGCGCTTACCACTTTGTGATTCATGACTGGGGTGAAGTCGTAACAAGGTAACCGTAGGGGAACCTGCGGTTGGATCACCTCCTTACCTTAAAGAAACGTTCTTTGTAGTGCTCACACAGATTGTCTGATGAAAAGTAAAGAAGCAAGACGGCTGCGAAGTCGTGACACTCCGTGTCCCCTTCGTCTAGCGGTTAGGACTCCGCCCTTTCACGGCGGCAACAGGGGTTCGAATCCCCTAGGGGACGCCACTTGCTGGTCGTGAGTGAAAGGCACAACCCATCGATATCTCAAAACTAACTCAGTGAGTTACGTTTGAGATATTTGCTCTTTAAAAATCTGGATCAAGCTGAAAATTGAAACGACACACTGTGTCTGTTCTCCGTAATAAGAACAGATAAGCGGTGTGTTCGAGTCTCTCAAATTTTCGCAACACGATGTGTTTTACGAAACATCTTCGGGTTGTGAGGTTAAGCGACTAAGCGTACACGGTGGATGCCCTGGCAGTCAGAGGCGATGAAGGACGTGCTAATCTGCGATAAGCGTCGGTAAGGTGATATGAACCGTTATAGCCGGCGATTTCCGAATGGGGAAACCCAGTGTGTTTCGACACACTATCATTACGTGAATACATAGCGTAATGAAGCGAACCGGGGGAACTGAAACATCTAAGTACCCCGAGGAAAAGAAATCAACCGAGATTCCCCCAGTAGCGGCGAGCGAACGGGGAGCAGCCCAGAGTCTGAATCAGCATGTGTGGTAGTGGAACGGTCTGGAAAGTCCGACGGTACAGGGTGATAGTCCCGTACACAAAATCGCATGTGTTGTGAACTCGAAGAGTAGGGCGGGACACGTGGTATCCTGTCTGAATATGGGGGGACCATCCTCCAAGGCTAAATACTCCTGACTGACCGATAGTGAACCAGTACCGTGAGGGAAAGGCGAAAAGAACCCCGGCGAGGGGAGTGAAAAAGAACCTGAAACCGTGTACGTACAAGCAGTGGGAGCCTTGATTTATCAGGGTGACTGCGTACCTTTTGTATAATGGGTCAGCGACTTATATTCTGTAGCAAGGTTAACCGTATAGGGGAGCCGAAGGGAAACCGAGTCTTAACTGGGCGTTAAGTTGCAGGGTATAGACCCGAAACCCGGTGATCTAGCCATGGGCAGGTTGAAGGTTGGGTAACACTAACTGGAGGACCGAACCGACTAATGTTGAAAAATTAGCGGATGACTTGTGGCTGGGGGTGAAAGGCCAATCAAACCGGGAGATAGCTGGTTCTCCCCGAAAGCTATTTAGGTAGCGCCTCGTGAACTCATCTTCGGGGGTAGAGCACTGTTTCGGCTAGGGGGTCATCCCGACTTACCAACCCGATGCAAACTACGAATACCGAAGAATGTTATCACGGGAGACACACGGCGGGTGCTAACGTCCGTCGTGAAGAGGGAAACAACCCAGACCGCCAGCTAAGGTCCCAAAGTCACAGTTAAGTGGGAAACGATGTGGGAAGGCACAGACAGCCAGGATGTTGGCTTAGAAGCAGCCATCATTTAAAGAAAGCGTAATAGCTCACTGGTCGAGTCGGCCTGCGCGGAAGATGTAACGGGGCTAAACTGTGCACCGAAGCTGCGGCAGCGACACTATGTGTTGTTGGGTAGGGGAGCGTTCTGTAAGCCGTTGAAGGTGTCCTGTGAGGGGTGCTGGAGGTATCAGAAGTGCGAATGCTGACATAAGTAACGATAATGCGGGTGAAAAACCCGCACGCCGGAAGACCAAGGGTTCCTGTCCAACGTTAATCGGGGCAGGGTGAGTCGACCCCTAAGGCGAGGCCGAAAGGCGTAGTCGATGGGAAACAGGTTAATATTCCTGTACTTGGTGTTACTGCGAAGGGGGGACGGAGAAGGCTATGTTAGCCGGGCGACGGTTGTCCCGGTTTAAGCATGTAGGCGGGAAGTTTAGGTAAATCCGGACTTCTGTATAACGCTGAGGTGTGATGACGAGGCACTACGGTGCTGAAGTAACAAATGCCCTGCTTCCAGGAAAAGCCTCTAAGCATCAGGTAACACGAAATCGTACCCCAAACCGACACAGGTGGTCAGGTAGAGAATACCAAGGCGCTTGAGAGAACTCGGGTGAAGGAACTAGGCAAAATGGTGCCGTAACTTCGGGAGAAGGCACGCTGATGGTAGGTGAAGCGACTTGCTCGTGGAGCTGAAATCAGTCGAAGATACCAGCTGGCTGCAACTGTTTATTAAAAACACAGCACTGTGCAAACACGAAAGTGGACGTATACGGTGTGACGCCTGCCCGGTGCCGGAAGGTTAATTGATGGGGTTATCCGTAAGGAGAAGCTCTTGATCGAAGCCCCGGTAAACGGCGGCCGTAACTATAACGGTCCTAAGGTAGCGAAATTCCTTGTCGGGTAAGTTCCGACCTGCACGAATGGCGTAATGATGGCCAGGCTGTCTCCACCCGAGACTCAGTGAAATTGAACTCGCTGTGAAGATGCAGTGTACCCGCGGCAAGACGGAAAGACCCCGTGAACCTTTACTATAGCTTGACACTGAACACTGGTCCTTGATGTGTAGGATAGGTGGGAGGCTTTGAAGTGTGGACGCCAGTCTGCATGGAGCCAACCTTGAAATACCACCCTTTAATGGCTGGTGTTCTAACGTAGACCCGTGATCCGGGTTGCGGACAGTGTCTGGTGGGTAGTTTGACTGGGGCGGTCTCCTCCTAAAGAGTAACGGAGGAGCACGAAGGTTAGCTAATCCTGGTCGGACATCAGGAGGTTAGTGCAAAGGCATAAGCTAGCTTGACTGCGAGAGTGACGGCTCGAGCAGGTGCGAAAGCAGGTCTTAGTGATCCGGTGGTTCTGAATGGAAGGGCCATCGCTCAACGGATAAAAGGTACTCCGGGGATAACAGGCTGATACCGCCCAAGAGTTCATATCGACGGCGGTGTTTGGCACCTCGATGTCGGCTCATCACATCCTGGGGCTGAAGTAGGTCCCAAGGGTATGGCTGTTCGCCATTTAAAGTGGTACGCGAGCTGGGTTTAGAACGTCGTGAGACAGTTCGGTCCCTATCTGCCGTGGGCGCTGGAGAATTGAGGGGGGCTGCTCCTAGTACGAGAGGACCGGAGTGGACGCATCACTGGTGTTCGGGTTGTCATGCCAATGGCATTGCCCGGTAGCTAAATGCGGAAGAGATAAGTGCTGAAAGCATCTAAGCACGAAACTTGCCCCGAGATGAGTTCTCCCTGACTCCTTGAGAGTCCTGAAGGAACGTTGAAGACTACGACGTTGATAGGTCGGGTGTGTAAGTGTAGCGATACATTGAGCTAACCGATACTAATGAACCGTGAGGCTTAACCTTACAACGCCAAAGATGTTTTGGCGAAAGAAAGACATCAAATTCAGCTTGATACAGATAAAATCAGAACGCAGAAGCGGTCTGATAAACAGAATTTGCCTGGCGGCTGTAGCGCGGTGGTCCCACCTGACCCCATGCCGAACTCAGAAGTGAAACGCCGTAGCGCCGATGGTAGTGTGGGGTCTCCCCATGCGAGAGTAGGGAACTGCCAGGCATCAAATTGCAGTAAACCGGGATGAAAAATCCGGGTAGTGACAAAGAAATTCGGTGGAGCGGTAGTTCAGTTGGTTAGAATACCTGCCTGTCACGCAGGGGGTCGCGGGTTCGAGTCCCGTCCGTTCCGCCACTTATTGAAAGCCCTGAGTTAACGCTCAGGGCTTTTTCTTTTGCTGTCATTCAATTATTGCTAAATCTGCAAAAATCCTCTGCGTTATACGCTCTTTTTATCTACACGTTAGAAGGCCATACTCCTCCGACTAACGAAGACTGTGATTAAAAAGAGGAAATTTATGACTATCCCTGCATTCGGTTTAGGTACTTTTCGCCTGAAAGACGACGTCGTTATCGCTTCTGTTAAAACAGCTCTGGAACTGGGCTATCGTGCCGTCGATACCGCACAAATCTATGATAACGAAGCCGCGGTTGGTCAGGCGATTGCTGAAAGTGGTGTGCCGCGCAGTGAGTTGTATATCACCACCAAGATTTGGATTGAGAATCTCAGCGAAGAAAAACTGATCCCGAGCCTGAAAGAGAGTTTGAAGAAACTGCGTACCAATTACGTTGATCTGACGCTGATCCATTGGCCTTCACCAAACGATGCGGTTTCTGTTGAAGAATTTATGCAGGCATTACTGGAAGCTAAAGCACAGGGCCTGACTCGCGAAATTGGTATCTCTAACTTTACCATTCCGCTAATGGAAAGAGCCATTGCTGCAGTGGGCGTAGAGAACATCGTGACCAACCAGATTGAGCTGTCCCCGTATCTGCAAAGCCGTCAGGTGGTTGACTGGGCCAAAGCGCACGGTATTCACATCACGTCTTACATGACGCTGGCATACGGTAAGGCACTGAAAGATGAAGTCATTGCCGGTATTGCCGCGAAACATAATGCGACACCGGCTCAGGTGATTCTGGCATGGGCGATGGGTGAGGGATACTCGGTGATCCCTTCTTCGACCAAGCGAGAAAACCTGGCCAGTAACCTGCTGGCGCTGGATCTGCGTCTGGATGCTGAAGACAACGCGGCGATCGCGGCGCTGGACTGCAACGATCGTCTGGTTAGCCCGGAAGGTCTGGCACCCGAGTGGGACTAATAACCTGACCCAGCGACCCTCTGTGCCCTTTAACCCTCTTTCACAGCTCCTGCGGGAGCTGTTCTTATATGTTCACTCAAAAAGTCGATAAATGCCCGAATGCGAGTGCTTACTGCCCGATCGCTGTAGTAAACAGCGCTGAACGGCATCTCTACTGGCAGGCGTTTATCCGCCAACAATTCGACCAGTTCACCTCGTGCGATCTCCTTATCAATCATATAATCTGAAAGACAGGCAATACCGTTTCCGCTCAGACAAAGTTGTTTTAGCGTTTCGCCGCTGTTAGAAGATAGTCCGCATTCAGCCTCATGAAGCTGCCCATCGCTGCAGGCAATCGGCCAGGTATTGAGTGAAACCGGTTCAGAAAAGCCGAGACACAGGTGCTGCTTAAGCGCTTCGACGCTCTCTGGAACACCAAATTTCGCAATATAGTCAGGCGAAGCAATAATCTTACGATAGCTGGTAAACAATGGACGTGCGCGTAGGCTCGAGTCAGTCAGCGTGCCTGCACGTATAGCTACATCCACTTTTCGTTCAATAAGATTGATGAACGTTTCTGAAGAGACCAGCGACAGCGTCATCTCAGGATAGCGTTCGCGGAAGGGCTTGATGAGCGGAATCAGGAAATGCAGCATAACCGGCGTAGCGGCGTCAATGCGCAGCAAGCCACGCGGCGTATTGCGAGACTCCATAATTTCCGTCTCTGCGGCGGCCATTTCCTGCAAGATTAGCTGTACGCGCCTGAAGTAACGTTCACCTTCCTCGGTCAGGCTTAGCTGCCGGGTGGTCCGATTGAGCAAGCTGACGCCCAGTTTCATCTCCAGTTTTTTTACGGCCCGACTGACGGCAGAATTGGCCTGTCCCAACTGCTCTGCGGCGCGGCTAAAGCTACCGCTTTCCACAACAGCCACAAAAATCGCCAGTTCTTCTGAGGTTGCTTTCATTTTTGCACCTGAAGCAAAATTATATTGAGATTTTGAATATTTTTGTTATTAAAGCATCCCGGCATACTGCATGTCATCTGATTACTGATGATATGGAGTTTATTTATGCCACTCGCTTTATTCGCACTGACTATAAGTGCCTTCGCCATTGGCACGACCGAATTTGTGATTGTCGGCCTGGTACCGACTATTGCTGAACAACTGGCCATCTCTTTGCCTTCTGCGGGGATGCTGGTTTCAATTTATGCGCTGGGGGTGGCGATTGGCGCACCAGTGCTGACCGCTCTGACAGGGAGCCTGCCGCGTAAACAGCTGCTGGTTGCGCTGATGGTGCTGTTTACTGCCGGTAATTTGCTGGCTTGGCAGGCTCCGGGCTATATGACCTTAATTGTCGCCCGTCTGTTGACCGGTCTTGCACACGGCGTGTTCTTCTCGATTGGTTCAACCATTGCAACAAGTCTGGTGCCTAAAGAGAAAGCGGCTTCGGCCATCGCCATTATGTTTGGCGGTTTAACGGTGGCCCTGGTGACGGGCGTCCCGCTGGGCACATTTATCGGTCAGCATTTTGGTTGGCGTGAAACCTTCCTCGCAGTCTCAATGCTTGGCGTCATTGCGCTAATTAGCAGCCAGTTGCTGATCCCGGCGAATATTCCAGGTCGGGCTGCCGCCAGCATCCGCGATCAGGTGAAAGTCTTAACCCATCCTCGTCTGCTGTTGATTTATGCGGTTACGGCGCTGGGCTATGGTGGCGTCTTTACGGCGTTTACCTTCCTTGCACCGATGATGCAGGATCTGGCCGGATTCTCCCCGACAGCGGTAAGTTGGATCTTATTGGGATACGGCGTCTCTGTGGCTATCGGTAATATCTGGGGCGGTAAACTGGCGGATAAACATGGTGCAGTCCCTGCATTGAAGTTCATTTTTGCTGCACTGTTTGTTCTGCTGATGCTATTCCAGTTAACGGCATCCACGCAGTACGCGGCGCTGGCAACGATATTAGTGATGGGGATCTTTGCCTTCGGTAACGTACCGGGATTACAGGTTTATGTTGTGCAGAAAGCGGAACAATTTACCCCCAATGCAGTTGATGTCGCCTCCGGACTGAACATTGCAGCGTTTAACGTCGGTATTGCACTGGGTTCGGTGATTGGCGGGCAAACGGTAGAGCATTATGGCTTAGCGCAGACGCCGTGGATTGGCGCGCTTATCGTACTGGCTGCTTTCTTACTGATGGGCATCAGCGGTCGTCTTGATAAACCTGCGCGGATCACGCTGGGATAACTCATTGATGTAAGTACCCACTTACAAAACAAACTGCAATTGCTCGTTGAAAGTAAGCCTTAAAGTCCCTATAACTGAAGAACCAGTCCGGCTGCGGACTGGTTGACGTTACAGAGGTTTGAAAGTCTACAGTGCGAAAAAACACCTATGCTATGCGCTATGTTGCCGGACAACCCGTTGAGCGGATCTTACCGCCACGGTCGTTTGCGCATATTGGTCAGGCATTACCCGCCGGCGTTCCCTTAAGCAGTGAAGACCGTATTCGCGTGCTGGTGTGGAATATTTTTAAACAGCAGCGGGCAGAATGGTTGTCGGTGCTGAAGAACTTTGGCAAAGACGCGCATCTGGTGTTATTGCAGGAAGCCCAAACCACGCCGGAACTGGTGCAGTTTGCGACCGCTAACTATCTTGCTGCCGATCAGGTTCCCGCCTTTGTGCTGCCTCAGCACCCCTCTGGCGTCATGACGCTGTCGGCGGCACATCCTGTTTACTGCTGCCCTCTACGCGAACGTGAGCCTATTTTACGGCTGGCAAAGTCGGCGCTGGTGACGGTATATCCCCTGCCAGACTCACGTTTATTGATGGTGGTGAACATCCACGCGGTTAACTTCAGCCTCGGGGTGGATGTCTATAGTAAGCAGTTACTTCCCATTGGCGATCAGATTGCTCATCACAGCGGCCCGGTGATTATGGCCGGTGATTTCAACGCCTGGAGCCGTCGACGGATGAATGCGTTGTACCGTTTCGCCCGTGAAATGTCGCTACGCCAGGTGCGCTTTACCGACGATCAGCGCCGACGCGCGTTTGGTCGCCCGCTCGATTTTGTGTTCTATCGTGGTTTGAACGTCAGTGAAGCCTCTGTGCTGGTGACGCGCGCATCCGATCACAATCCACTACTCGTTGAATTTAGTCCCGGCAAGCCTGAACAATAAAGGTGTGTCAGGTCTGCCGTGGGGCAGGCCTGTTAGGGTGCTGTCCTTTATCTTTCACCACAACCGAAGGACAACACAATGACTACACGCTCTCATCATGACAACGTCGAAAAGCAGTTTGGCTCGCAAGCGAATGCCTATTTAACCAGCACGGTACACGCCTCTGGCCGTGATTTACAACGGCTGGCGGAAAGGCTGTCGGCATTTCCACAGGCCAGCGTTCTCGACATGGGATGCGGTGCGGGACACGCCAGCTTTGCGGCGGCACATCAGGTAAAACAGGTCGTGGCGTATGATTTATCGGCGCAGATGCTCGACGTGGTCGCGCAGGCGGCAAAAGAGAAGGGATTAGACAATATCGCTACCCGGCAAGGATATGCCGAAAGCCTGCCGTTTGAGGATGGCTCTTTTGATGTGGTGATTAGCCGCTATTCTGCTCATCACTGGCATGATGTCGGACGCGCGCTGCGAGAAGTGAATCGTGTATTGAAACCTGGCGGTGTGGTGATTGTGATGGATGTCATGTCACCTGGGCACCCGGTGCGGGACATCTGGCTGCAAACCGTTGAAGCGTTACGCGATACCTCACATGTGCGCAACTATTCCAGCGGTGAGTGGCTGTCATTGATGAATGATGCCAATCTGATTGCCGATACGGTGTTGACGGACCGCCTGCCGCTGGCGTTTAGCTCATGGGTCGCGCGGATGCGTACCCCGCAGGTGTTGATTGACGCGGTTCGTTTATACCAGCAGAGTGCGTCTGCCGAAGTGCAGGCCTACTTCGCGTTACAGCAGGACGGGTCGTTCACCAGTGACACGATTATGGTTGAGGCGCATAAAGCGGCATAAATAAAAAAGGCACTGGGGGGAAACCAGTGCCTTAATGTTTATACTGCTATCAGGAGTCCGGCATACCGTTGTTTTTCACAAACAACGTCAGCTGATCGCCCGGCTGCAGATTGTCGGTATCGTTATTCCAGCGCATCACATCCTTGATGTTGACCCCGTGACGTTTAGCAATGCTCGAAAGCGAATCGCCCTTACGTACACGATAGGTAATGCTATCGCTGTTTTTAGCCAGTCGCTGCGCGCTGGTGCCTGCACCTACGGTCAAGCTTTGGCCCACTTTCAGAGTCGAACTACGCAGATTATTCCACTGCTTTAGCTCATTCGCATTCACGCCAAGACGTGAAGCGATGCCGGAAAGCGTATCGCCTGAGCGAACCTTGTAGCTACGGCTGTTCAGCGGCGTGTTATCCGCGACCAGCGTTGACTGTACGGCTGCAATTTCGCCTGACGCCAGGGACTCACGCAGTTTCTCCGCGTGCTTCTTTGGCACCATCACATATTGCGGGCCGCTGACACCCAACGTGGAGCCTTTCACGCCAGCATTGAAGGTCTTCAGCTTGCTGACGGAAATACCCGCCATATCGGCAACCTGAGCCATCTCAACCGGACTGTTCAAGCGAACACGTGCCAACGCGCGGCTTTCGTCTGTGGTTGGCAGACGCACGCCATAACGCTTGCTGTTCTTGAGTATATCACTCAATGCCAGCATTTTGGGTACATACTGCTTCGTTTCCTGAGGCAGAGGGAGTGACCAAAAATCGGTGGGCTTGCCACGAGATTTGTTCGCTTTCATTGCCTTCATCACGCGACCTTCACCGCTATTATAAGCAGCAACGGTCAGCAGCCAGTCGCCATCAAACATCTTGTTCAGACGCTGCATCATGTCCAACGCGGCAGTGGTGGAAGCCACAATGTCGCGACGTGCATCATAATTGCGGGTCTGCTTTAAACCATAATTGCGCCCCGTGCTCGGAATGATCTGCCAAATGCCTGCGGCATTGGCGCCAGACGTTGCGTGAGGATCAAAAGCGCTCTCCACTATGGGTAGGAGTACCAGCTCCATCGGCATGTTACGTTTCTTAACTTGCCCGGCTATCCAGTACATATACGGCTCTGCCCGTAACGTTACATCGTGGAGATAGCTCTTATTGCGTAAATACTTCTGTTTCTGTTCGCGAATCCGGTTGTTTTCCGGAATTCCCATCTTTAGCTCGTCACCAATGAAAGCCCACAAATCCTGATCGGCGGCGATAGATGTCCCATCGTCCATCCAGCGCGCCTGGCTTGTAAACTTTCCTGCTTCCCCTTGACCAGCTGCAGAAAGGCTCTGTGCGTGTTGTTGGACGTTACCAGTATTCTGGCACCCAACAAGCAGGACAGAGGCGAGTAATATCGCTTTTGCCTTCATGTGTGTGTCAATAGTTGCTTAAAAGACGACCGATCATAACGGCGAAGTTTTCAAAAGGCAACCCGGAATTGTCAGAACGTATCTTTCTTTGACCTTAACCACGCAAAACGCGCTTCAGGTTGTTGCAATATTGTTTCTTTGTTGATTTCATTAATTAAATCAATATCTTCCGTTCTTAAAAAAATATTATTTCTGCGCTCATTTTTCAGAATTACGGGTAGTGTCATTTGGTTTTTTACGCGTAACTCATTAACTTTACGATAATAATCATTTATAGACGGATCGTGCGGGAGGATGCTTAAGGCAAACTTCATATTTGCTAAAGTGTACTCATGTGCGCAACAAATTAACGTATCATCCGGAAGGGCACTTATTTTTTTAAGTGATTGATACATTTGTAATGCTGTGCCTTCAAAAAGCCGGCCGCAGCCGCCGGAAAACAGCGTGTCGCCGCAAAACAGATAAGGGTGGCTGAAGTAACAGATATGTCCTAAAGTGTGACCCGGCGTGGCAAATACGCTAAATTCATGCCCTAAAACGAGTGCGATATCACCCTCTTCGACTACACGTGTGGTTCCCTTATCTTGTGTTTCAGCAGGTCCATAGACCACTATTTGTGGAAAGCGCTGCACAAGTTCTTTCACGCCGCCAACGTGATCATGATGGTGGTGGGTAAGTAAAATAGCCTCTGGCACCCAGTTGTGCTCAGCAATGGCTTGTAGCACCGGAGCCGCCTCGCCAGGATCGACAATCAGGCAATGATTCTCATTATTGGTCAGGACCCAGATGTAATTGTCATCAAAGGCGGGAATACTGTTAAGATTCATAAATTACCTCTCAATGCGAAACGGAAGGTTGTGATGAAACCGGCAAGGCTCCCTCAAACTGTCGTAGCGCCCGTGAGCTGGGATGATTTACCCTGGGGCGAACACTATCGTGAGGCGCTGGAGTATCAGCTTAACCCGTGGTTTGCGAAAATGTACGGTTTTCATCTGCTTAAGATTGGTAATTTAAGCGCAGAAATCAATTCCGAAGCGTGCGCGGTTTCTCATCAGGTCAATGTTTCTTCGCAAGGCTCGCCGATGCAGGTGCTGGCGGATCCTCTGCATCTTCCCTTTGCCGATAAATCTGTTGATGTGTGCCTGCTGGCGCATACGCTGCCGTGGTGCTCCGACCCGCATCGCTTACTGCGTGAGGCCGATCGTGTGCTTATCGATGACGGCTGGTTAATACTGAGCGGATTCAACCCGGTCAGCCTGATGGGCCTGCGCAAGCTGGTACCGGTATTACGTAAAACATCACCTTACAACAGCCGGATGTTTACGCTGATGCGCCAGCTGGACTGGCTTTCGTTGCTGAATTTCGAAGTGCTGCACGTCAGCCGTTTTCACGTTTTGCCCTGGAAGAAGCACGGGGGAAAAATGTTAAGTGCGCATATTCCGGCGTTGGGATGTATGCAACTGGTGGTCGCGCGCAAGCGAACTATCCCGCTTACGCTTAACCCAATGAAACAAAACAAAAGCAAAGCGCGTATCCGCCAGGCCGTTGGTGCAACCCGGCAATACCGTAAACCGGACGCTTAAGCTTCGGGTTGATACCCAACATCATCCTGTGTAGGACTCATCGCCGCGGCGCGGGCAAGCTCGTCGCAGCGTTCGTTTTCCGGGTGGCCCGCGTGGCCTTTGACCCATTCCCACTTGATTTGGTGCTGACCCAGCGCCGCATCCAGGCGTTTCCAGAGATCGACATTCTTGACCGGTTTTTTGTCTGCGGTTTTCCAGCCGCGTTTTTTCCAGTTGTGGATCCACTGGGTAATACCCTGGCGCACATACTGGCTGTCGGTACTGAGCACCACTTCACATTGTTCTTTAAGTGCTTCCAGCGCGACGATGGCCGCCATTAGCTCCATGCGATTATTGGTGGTGAGGTTGTATCCTTCGCTAAAGGTTTTTTCTCGCCCGCGAAAGCGTAAAATTGCCCCGTAGCCGCCTGGCCCTGGATTTCCCAGGCAAGAACCGTCGGTGAAAATTTCTACCTGTTTAAGCATCTCTGGTAGACTTCCTGTTTTAGAGATCGATATAAACGATAAGTCTGACATAAATGACCGCTATGAGCACTGGAATTACACGGCAGATCGTCCTCGATACCGAAACCACCGGTATGAACCAGATCGGTGCCCACTACGAAGGCCACAAGATTATTGAGATCGGTGCGGTTGAAGTGGTGAACCGACGCCTGACCGGCAATAACTTTCACGTTTACCTGAAGCCCGATCGACTGGTGGACCCGGAAGCGTTTGGCGTACACGGCATCGCGGATGAATTCCTGCTCGATAAGCCCACTTTTGCTGATGTTGCTGATGAGTTTCTTGACTACATCCGCGGTGCGGAGCTGGTCATCCATAACGCATCGTTTGATATCGGCTTTATGGATTATGAGTTTGCAAAGCTCCATCGCGATATCCCGAAAACGAACACCTTCTGTAAAGTGACCGATAGCCTGGCGCTGGCGAGGAAGATGTTTCCTGGCAAGCGTAACAGCCTTGATGCACTATGCTCGCGTTATGAGATAGACAACAGCAAGCGTACCTTGCACGGCGCATTGCTCGATGCCCAGATTCTGGCCGACGTTTATCTGATGATGACCGGTGGGCAGACCACGATGGCATTTTCCATGGAAGGTGACAGCCAGCAGCAGAATGATACCGGGATCCAACGGATTATGCGTCAGTCCGGCAAGTTACGTGTTGTTTTCGCCACTGATGAAGAGTTAGCGGCCCATGAGTCGCGCCTTGACCTGGTTCAGAAGAAGGGCGGAAGTTGCCTCTGGCGGGCATAGTTTGCGCGTTTACCGTGCAGAAATGGCTATTCGGGTGATTTTTGCAGCAAACGATTAAAAACGTGAGAAAAAGCGTTGACGAGGGGCGAGGCAATCCGTAATATTCGCTTCGTTCCCAAGCGGAACACAACGCGGAGTGGTAGTTCAGTTGGTTAGAATACCTGCCTGTCACGCAGGGGGTCGCGGGTTCGAGTCCCGTCCATTCCGCCACTATTCAGAAAGCCTGAATCAGCAATGATTCAGGCTTTCGTCGTTTTAATCCGCCCAAAATACCCATCCCCCCCTGGCTGGCTATCAATCTCCCTGTCCTGTCGATCCCGGCAGCACATCAGGTCATCCTTAACCTGATGAATAGCGCAGTGTGCTTAACTGGAGAAGCGATTCATTACGCAGGCAAAGCGGGGTGAAAAATTATCGCCAATCAGAACCGTCTCTTTATTCAGGTGCTTCAACATATACAGTTTGTCAGTACGTTCGTAGGCATCGAAGAAGAGATAATCCACAGCATCCGTTGCGTTATCATCAGGCGATTTCTCACGTCCCTCGGGCGTTAGCATGAAGACCCCCGCGGTATGGCCGAGCGGCCGTGCGTAACGGAAGAACAGTTTGCGGTTAACGCTGAACTCGCCTTCATCACTTTTTAATTTCCCTTGTACGGACAATGAGAGATGCCCGGAATTGTAGCTGGTTATCAGCAGGATCCCATTTAGCTCCTTTTTTGTATTATGAATGTCGAGTATCGACGTGAATTCCGAGGAACAGGAAAAACTGATTTCCTTTTTCTTAGCATCTCCGGCGACGACGAGAAAAGCGATAGCCGCCAGTCCGCAAATGGCAATCATGACGGACCACAATAATGGAGAGCGATCGCTTTCCTGTTTCATATTATTCCTCATGATGGCGATACTGGCTGATGCAATGGTAGTAGCCGAGGTTGAGTCCGCATTCTGCCGCAAACGACCAGTCAACCAGATTATGGTTGCTCGACCAGGTATTGAGATACAGCTCTTTTGGGGTTGAACAGTTCGGGTTAATGCCGACGGATTTAAAAATATCCAGCGCCTTCTTTTCAGTAATGGTGTCTGTGAGGGCATTCCCTAATATATGTACCCGGCATTGCTCGTAATCGATGGTACGCAAAATAGAGGCATCGGTCATGGCAATTTCATTTGGTATCCACGTTAACCAGGCTGTTGCCAGTACGGCGATGCCGGTAATTAATGCGGTGATTGCTATAGGCCATCGGTTTTGTTTTTTTGTCTTTCGTACCGATGTAAAAGAAGCGGTACTGGTGAGGGGCTTTTTTTCTTCTTGCTGCTGAATATTGATATTGACGTCACCCATTCGAAATCCCGTACGCGGAATCGTTACGATGTATTCTGCCGGGTGCCCCGTCGACGTTATTGCTTTGCGCAGAAATGAAATGTGCTGATTGAGATTAGCATCTGTCGCTCTAGCGCCATTATGCTGGAATACATTGAGTAGAATCTCGTCGCGCGTGGAGATATCTTTACCATTTTGCAACAAATACATCAGTAATTGTACTGCTACATTATTCAATGTGGCTATCTCACCAGATGAGATATCTTTTAGCGTATTTTTATGTGGTTTAAATACTAATCCATCACCAATAATTACGGATTTAATCTTATTTATTGGTATATGAGAAATCACGGATATCTCCTTTGATGCAACAAAGCATGGAATCTCACAGTCGAGTGGTTGAAGCAATAGCATAACATAATTTATTTATGAAAAATGACTGTGTTATTGAACGTTTTATTAATGTTTTTATAACAATATTTCAATGTTTATCTGAACGTGCGCTATTATCCTTTCCCATTTCTCCTATCTTATTGTCATTCCTCGTTTTTGATATCCATTGGCATTTTTACAAAACTTTCATAAATACATTGCTCCTCCTTTTTAAGCTAAATAAAAAAATATCCAATAGATAAAAACACTATAAAAGATATAAATGATAGGTATTAACACTGGTTTTCTTGCGATTTTAGGCGGTTATTGCGCGATAGATCGGTGTGATAGCGGGGAGGCAACATGATTCCCTGAGTTTGATTGAAAGCACGATTTTTCGTTGTCTCATTTTATTGCCGATTTAATATAAGCCCCGAAACAGCGTGAACGGCTGCGGAGGGTATTTCGGATGAAATGCCAGTAACGTTCAAAATCAAGGGTGGTTCGAGAAGGAATGTTTGCAAGGTAATGCGCGTCTACCACCTGAAGACCCATATTTCCCAGGAAAAGTAGCCTGTGGAAATAGCACGTCAAAATAACCAGAACAGAAATAAGGTTTAGAAGTAATATGAAAATGAAAAATGTGGCCGTCGTCTGTGCACTGATGGCAGGAATGACTTTTACTGCCTCTTCTGCTTTCGCTGCAAAAAGTGTAGAGCCGACCAACGGTAAAATTCATTTCACCGGTTCACTGGTGAATTCAGCATGTGGCCTGGCACCGGAATCCAGCCCGGTACAGGTAAACTTTGGTGAAATCCCAACGTCTCAGTTAAAAGACAACCAGCGTGCTGGTGTTAAACACGCCAAAATCGTTCTGCAGGGCTGTGATACCACTGTCGCCAAAACCGCAACCGTAACATATACCCCAGCAACAATTGACCAGGACAATAGCGCGCTGGCTGCATTTACTTCAGGTACTGCACAGGGTGCGGGCATCGGTATGATTGATAGCGGCAACCAGGATGTAAAATGGGGTGAAGCTGCCTCTCAGGTTAATATTACCGATGGTGAAAGTGACATCGATTTTGTGGCTTACCTGCAGGCAAATAATGCCTCCGCAGCGGTCACACCGGGTGATTTTGAATCTACCGTTAATTTCCAGATTGACTACCAGTAATGGTCTGCAGCAGGCGCATTAATGCGCCTGCTTACGCCTTCCCGCGAATAAATGAAAGGAAATGCGGTTATGCCTGAATGGCGAACGTTACTGCTTTTTATCTTTATCTCGCCTGCGTGGGTCATGGCTGGCACTGCGCCTGTCGCCAGCACGCCCGGCAAAATGCGCATGCGGGGACATATTATTGAGGCTGCTTGCTATGTCGATCCGCGCGATCGTTCGTTGTTGGTTGAATTTAATGATATCTCCGCTCGGGATATATCCGGGAGACCAGAAAAAGTCTCTGCGCATGGTTTCAGTATTCATTTGCTGGGATGTTCATTAGGGGATTCTCGACATTCAGAGAATGTGTTTCAGCGCGCAAATATCACTTTTTCCGGCATGCCCGATCGCGACAACCCTGATTATCTGAGCGTGCAGTCGACGACTGAAGATTTAGCGATAGAAATATTTGATAGCACCGGACAGCAAATTCATCTGGGGGAGCCTTCTCCGGATTATGTCCTAAACCCTGGAAAAAATACGCTCAATTTTACAGCTTATTTAATCTCCCGCGACGGACGAATGACATCCGGCGAATTTACTGCGGTTACGCATTTTGTTGTGAATTATCTCTGAGCTGCTCCGGCAATTTGGGTATCTGAAGGTTTGCGAACGAAAATGATTACGCTGAAAACAGATAAAAAACGTCTGGCGCTTATTATTGCTCTGGTCTGCAGCGCTTCATGGGCTGAGGCTGATGAGGCTATTGAATTTAATACCGACGTCCTGGATGCCAGCGACAGGCAAAACGTAGATTTGCAGCGCTTTTCTGAAGGCAATTTTGTCACCCCCGGGGAATATTTGCTGGATGTTCGTATTAACGGGCAGGAGATCCCACAGCAGTCGATTCGCTATATCACCGATCCTGACAATAAACATAAATCTCTGGCGTGCCTGTCACCACTACAGCTCGAATTACTTGCGCTCAAAGAAGACGCATTGGCGTATATTCATCCGATTACCGCGACCTGTCATGACATATCCCGCCTGCCGGGCGTGGTGTTGAATAACAGTGCCGGACTTCTGGACATTACCGTGCCGCAGGCATGGATGAAATATACCGATCCTGACTGGACGCCGCCGGAACGTTGGGATAATGGCGTCGCGGGGCTGATTTTTGATTACAGCGTGTCGGGTCAGGCCACCCACTACGAACAAGGCGGAGGTCATTACCGCTCGCTGTCGGGCTATGGGCAAACGGGGTTCAACCTTGGTGGCTGGCGTTTTCGCGGGCAGTATCAGGCCGATTACTCTTCTGATAATCAGCACGGGCAGATTAACTGGGATCAGATCTACGCCTATCGTCCATTGCCCATGCAGGCTGCGAAGCTGACGGTGGGTGAAATCTATCTGAATTCTCAGGTCTTTGATTCTGTTCGCTTTACCGGGGTTAACCTCGCCAGCGACGAGCGTATGCTACCGCCAAATTTGCAAGGCTACGCGCCTGAAGTTCACGGCATTGCCCGCAGTAACGCCAAAGTGACCGTCAGCCAGCAGAAGCGCGTGATCTACCAAACGACCGTTCCTGCGGGGCCGTTTAATATTCAGGATCTGCATGCTTCGGTACGCGGCACGCTGGATGTGCGGGTAGAAGAGCAAGATGGCAGCGTGCAAACTTTTCAGGTCAATACCGCTGATATTCCTTACCTGACACGTCCGGGCTATGTTCGCTACAACACCGCCGTCGGTAAGCCTTCACTCTATAACCATGATGTCCAGGGGCCGGCATTTTACAGCGGTGATTTTTCATGGGGAGTGAGTAATGCCTGGTCCCTGTACGGCGGGGCACTGCTAACAGGTGAACGCTACAACGCTTGGTCGATGGGCATCGGGCGGGATCTGAGCTGGCTGGGTGCGTTGTCGGCTGATGCGACGCAATCCGTCAGCCGGGTGAAGCATCAGGACGAACAAAAAGGCATGTCCTTTAAGCTGAGCTATGCCAAAACCTTCGATGAATACAACAGCGCCATCACTTTTGCCGGTTATCGTTTTTCACAGCGTAGCTTCCGTTCTTTCTCGCAGTTTCTCGATGAGCAATATAAAAATAATAACAGCGCCGGGAACGAGAAAGAGATGTACACCATCACCGGTAATAAGACCTTCTTTGCAGACGATCCGCGCCTCTCCACGACGCTGTATCTGACCTATACCCACCAGAACTACTGGGATCGCCGTTCGCAGGATCGCTATGGGCTGTCGGTGGGTCATAGCTTTTCATTTGCAGGCATTCAGGGGATCAGCACCAACCTTGCCGCATATCGCTCCGAGTACCAGGGAAAACGGGATGACAGCCTCTCGCTCTCGCTGTCTATTCCGTGGAGCGATAGCCGCTCAATGGACTATGAGCTGCAGAACAACGGCAACCAAACCAGCCAGATGGTTTCGTATTCCGATAACCGTGACCGAAATAATCCGTGGCGCCTGCGCGCCGGACTCTCCGGCGAAGGCCATACCGCCTTTGACGGCTACTACCAGCACCGGAGCATGATGGCCGAGCTGGAATCTAATGTCAGCTGGCAGCAGTCACGCTACTTCTCCGTGGGCGGCACCTTGCGTGGTGGTTTTACTGCAACCCGTCACGGCGCGGCGCTCCACAATAGCCAGGCATCGATGAATACCGCCCGCGTAATGGTTGACACCGACGGCGTCGCTAACGTGCCGCTGAACGGCGAACAGGCACACTCGAACCGCTTTGGCATTGCCGTGGTACCGGATGTCGTGAGTTACCACAGCTTTGATACCCGTATCGACGTGGACACAATGGATGAGGATATTTCCGCAGCCAAAGCCATCGTCACCAACACCCTGACCGAAGGAGCGATTGGCTATCAGCGCTTTGCCGTCGCACAGGGGCTAAAAATGATGGCCCAACTGCGTATGAAAGATGGCTCGGTACCACCGTTTGGCGCCGAGGTGTTTAACGCCAACGGCGTGAGTGTCGCCATGGTGATGGAAAACGGTGAGGCCTGGATTGCTGGTGTGAAACCTGCCGAACGCCTTTCCGTTGCCTGGGGAGGGCGCGCGCAGTGCTATCTGGCGGTGCCTTTGCAACCTAACCCGGAAGGTAACGTCCTGTTGCCTTGTGAATAATATTAACTACCTGAATGAAGCGAACCATGAATAACCAAGCTATTTACTCCGTGCAGCGCTGGCTGAAGCCGGTCGCCTGCGGTTTGCTGTTTGCCGCGGACATCCATTCCGCGTGGGCGGGCATTGCGCTTGACCGTACCCGGCTGATCATCACCGGTGATGCGCGCTCTGTTAGTGCGAACTTAAGCAATACGAGCCCGAGCATTCCATTCCTCGCGCAGTCATGGGTGGAGGACGCGAGCGGGACAAAAATCACCTCGCCGCTGATGGTTTTGCCGCCGTTGCAGCGCATTAATGGCGGGCAAAAGGGCATTGCCCGGGTAACAAAAACCGGCGGCATTAACGCATTGCCGCAGGATCGCGAAAGCCTGTTCTATCTGAATGTTCGTGAGATTCCACCTAAGCCAGATAAGCCAAACGTGCTGCAACTGGCGATGCAGTCACGCATCAAACTGTTTTACCGTCCGTCGGCAATTGTGCCTGAAACACCCGGAGCGGTATGGCAAAACCAGCTGGTGTTCCACAAGCAGGGCGCCCGCTGGACCGTGAATAACCCGACGCCTTACTTCGTGACCTTAATTGGCTTGAGCCGCAAGCCGGAAGCGCAGGGCGGTGGCAGGCTGACTGACTTCCCCGGAATAATGATCTCGCCTAAGTCGTCTCTCGATTTCAGCGTGAAAGAGGGCGATGTCAGCCAGTTCAGCATGATGTACGTGAACGATTTTGGCGGCCATCCCGAACTGAAATACCGCTGTACAGACAATGTGTGTCAGGCATTGCCGATGGAGCAACAGCCCCGGTAACAGGACTCGGTAAATGAAAAAAATGCTTTGCGCCCTGCTGATGCTGGGAGTGGCCGGGATGGTTCAGGCCAAAAGCGGCCGTCAGGATATGAGCCATGTGTCCGGCGAGTATGGCAACGTTCGCTTTCACGGTCGTGTTTATGTCTCACCGTGCGTGCTGGATATGGCATCGCGCGATCAAACCATCAACCTTGGCGATATTTCTGCCCGCCGGTTTCACCAGGGAGGCGATCGTAGCGATTCGGTGTTGGTCACGCTGTATCTGAACGACTGCTTAAAGGGCTCAGGTCATGCCCTGCAGGATTTTCCCGGGCAGGCCAGCGAAATGCCTAAGCTGGCGCACAGCACGGTGGAGCGTGGCGTCTCGCTGACGCTGATGGCCGACAGTTCTCCGGGAAACAGCGATCTGGCCCGGATCCATGGCAATGTGCGAGGAGCAGGCATTCGGCTGATGACCGAACGTCAGCAACCGATCCATCTAAGCCAACCGCAGCGCATGTGGATCCTCAAACCTGGAGATAACGCTATTCACTTTCTTGCCGCGCTGGAGTCTATCGGGCGCGAGGTCAGCGCTGGTGAATTTCGCGGTCTGGTGAGACTTAAGCTGGAGTATCTATGAGCGTTTGGCATAAAACGTTGTTCTGGACAGCGCTGGCTTGCTGTCCGCTGACGGCGCACGCATTTAGCCAGGGAGAGGGTGAACCAGAGGGCGGGGCACCGCATCAGTACGATATTGAACTGAGTTCGCTGGATGTCAGCAAAAACCACGTTGGTGGTCGAACGGAGCCGTTTCCATGGAATCTGGGGAGCTGGTATGTAGTGAATTTTTATTGCCAGCAGGCCGATATCTCACGAGAACCTATTTACTACACCACCACCACCACGATGCCACCTTCAAGTCAGGGGGCGAACCGTTTCCGACTCAATGAGTATCTGGATGTCGATGTTCAGGTATGGGTCGCCGGGGGCTATAAGAAATATGTCCAGGCTCCCTTTACCAATGTTTCAAACCGCAACAACAGCAACACCTGCAAAAAGCGAAAGGGCTACGTGCGCGCCAGTAATGTTGAAAGTGGTTCGAAAGGGAAAGTGACGTTTATTGTCACCAAACCCATTATTAACGGTATCAGTATCACTTCTCAGTCGTTGCTGGAGGTCGCCGGGCGCATGGGAAGCGGTGGACCCACACCCACAACGGCGATTTCCCGCGTGGTGATTAAATCCGGGCTGATTACCGTGCCGGATAAATGCACCTTTAACCGGGGCGATAAAATCAGTATCGAATTTGGCGATTTGCCCGGTTCTGCCGCCCGGCTCAATGGTTCCAATTTCAGCAAGTCGATCCCGATTCATGTGTCCTGCGAAGGCGGCAGTTTTGATCAAGGGGCGCTGAACATCAATTTGGGCGTACAAACCACCACGGCTTCAGGCACGGCGGGGTTTAACGATCATTTCCTCGGCACCCTCAGCAGCGGAGAAAAACGCGACGACCTCGGTATTGTCCTGAAGGATGAGAGTGGAAGCATTGTGGTGCCGAATCAGTTCTATAACGTCAAGGGCTTTTACCAGAATCAGGGCGACTGGAACCTCACCGCCGCGCCGGTAGCGAAGCCAGGCGTGGGTAGCGTTAAGGTGGGGGAGTTTGAAGCTTCGGCCACCGTTGTTGCGCAGTTTCAGTAAGGTAATGCCATGATATTCAGGACGTTAATCACGCTCAGCGCGCTGCTGATCGGCGGTACGGTGCAGGCCGACACCAAACTGGTCGGCGGCGATATGCACTTCCACGGCACCATCAGGGCGCTGGCCTGTAGTATTGCGCCGGGTGGCGACAAAATCGAGGTCGATTTCGGGCAAATCGCGACCCAGGATCTTTATCTTGCCGGGCGCGGTAAGCCGGAAAAATTCAGTATTCAGCTCCGTGATTGCGATCCTGATGTCTTTCGTGGGATCTCCGTGACCTTCGGCGGCACTGAAGATGCGGAACTGCCCGATCATCTGGCACTGGATAGTCACGAGCAGGGGGGCGCATCAGGGATCGGCATAGGGATGAGCGAAGAAGACGGCGCGGCAATCCGGCTTGATGAGAGTACGTCAGTGACAGACATTACCAAAGGATCGATGACGCTGAATTTTCTGGCGTGGGTCGAGGCCCAGCCGACAGCGTTGAAAAATCAGTCCCTTGAGTACGGTCCTTTTAGCGCCAGTGGGACCTGGACGCTGAACTATCAATAGTATGAAAAATACACTGAATCGCCTTGCCCCGCTGCCTGCGCAGAGAGTATTTCTCGGGCTCAGCCTGTTTTACTGGTGCGGGGCAATGCACCTTTACTGGCCGAATAATGGTGGCAGCGGCCTGTCGTTACCGCTCAATATTTTGGCCTGGATCTACGCAGTTGTATTAGCCGGCTGCGTATCCGTACGACCCCCTCGCCAGGTCTGGCGCATCACCTTGCCTGCCGTCGGGTTTATCGCAGGCTCACTCATTCTGACGTTGCTCTGTCTGATGACGCCCGCAGTCTGGCAACCTGAGTCACTGTTGGTGGCTGGGGCGCTGTTGGGCGGTGTGCTGGTTTATCTGGTGGTGCTGCAAATTCCGCTGGCGGCGAACACCCTGACGACATTACTGGCGCTGTTATGGGGAGCCAGCCTTATCGAGTGCCTCGTCTTCGTCTATCAGTATTGGCATCTACCGGGCGTGGGCTACTGGGAGTTTGCCTGGTGGCGCAGTACGCGGCCCTACGGCATTTTTCAGCAGGTTAACCTGATGGCCAGCTTCACCGCCTGCGGCACCCTGCTGTCGGTAGTGTTGGCCCTGCGACTACGCGGCAGAAAGATAATCGCCATGGTGTTTGCCCTTGGTGTGATGGGGTTTGTGCTGCATGAATCACAGTCGCAAACCGGGTATTTGTCACTGGTCGTCGGTGAAGCGCTGCTGCTGGTGATTTTCCCCGCCCGGCGGCGGACGTTACTGCTTCTTGTGCTGCCGCTGGTGGTCGGAATGCTAGCAGGAGCGGCCGCGCGCCATGTTATGTCCGTTGCGACGGTCGAGCACTTGACGTCATCGCAGGTGCGCTGGACGGTATTGAAAACGTCGCTGGCCCTGTTTATGGCGCGACCGTGGACGGGCTGGGGCATCGGCAGCTTTCCCGCTCTGTTTCTTGACCGCGCGGGCCATCTGGGACTGAGCAGCATGTCGCACCCGCACAACGAGCTGGTGCTATGGATGGTCGAAGGCGGCATAGTCGGACTGGCGGGCACGCTCTGTTTTATTGCCGGAGGGTTCTGGCTCTGGCGGCGTGGCGATCGCTGGCACCGCGCCTGCATGGTGGCGGCGCTGCCGGTGGCGATTCATATGCTGACTGAATATCCCGTCAGGCAGTCGACGCCTCACTGGCTGCTGCTGATCTTGCTGCTACGTTGTGCGGATCGCACGGAAAACGCGTATCGGCTGGCGCTGTCGGTGACGAAAGGGATGTGCGTGACCGCGTTTATTACATTTTTGCTTTTAACACCGGTATTGCTCCTCACGCTACAAACGCAGCAGCAGTTGACGATGGTGGAGCGGCGGGCAGAGCAGTGGCGACTGGCCAAATCGATCCCGGTAGGGGGCTGGTTGCTGGTCAGTCGCTACCGGTTTGATGTTGCAATGGGCGATGTGCAACGTTATCAGCGAACCCGGGATACCCGCTGGCTGGCGCACGTTCAACGCTGGGCGCCTGACTATGTACGTGTTCATCCTGACCCGAACGTCTCCTACATCCAAATCTTGCTGGCGCTCAAGCAGCGCGACATGCCCGCAGCACGTCGTCTGGCGGCACGCTTTTATCGTGAATATCCGAACGATCGCCGTATCCCCTGGCTGCAGGATGCCCGACGCCCTTTTAATCAAAAAATGGAATGACATGAACAGACCAAACGAACAGGCTCAATATCTACCCGCACGTCCCCGCAATGCCGAGCTGCTGCGGATAACCGGGATCCGTTTACAGCGCATTCATTTTTTTGATGACGCCTCGCTGGATGTCCGTGAGGTGTTGAGTCAGGTTCGGACGTCGTTACCGCTGGATCTTTTTTTCAAGCACCTTTCCACAACCGCGAAGCAGCAACTCTTTCTTTGGCAAATGCAGCGGGTACTGGCGCTGCCGGGAAGCTACTCCCTGAATGTGTCTGTCCGGATGCTGACCTGCATGTCGTGGGTGACACGATTGATTAAACGGGCGCATCAAGGGCGTATTGTGATCGAAATTCAGGACCCAGGCACCATGATGCGTCTGGAAAAGTCAGAACAGCAGGCGGTGTGTATTGCGATAAGATCCCTGGTGCGCCACGGGTTCCGCGTCTGGCTGGATGATGTATCGCCCGAGCTATTTTTTGTCTGGCGACTGTCTGGGGTTCGGTTCGATGCCATCAAAATTGAAAGCGGAATGTTTCATCAGTTCAGAGAATCGGAGTGGCAGCTGAGAGTTCTCATTAACCAGTTTCGCGGGCTGGGCGAGCGGGTGGTGATCGAGGGGGTGGAAACGCCGGAGGATTATGCCATCTGTCGCGTAAGCGGTGCCGATGCCGTGCAGGGATTTCTGTTTGCGCAAGAAATAATGCCTGAGCTGACAGCCTGAACCATTGCTGGTTCAGGCTTATGCCATTACTCGCCCAGCGTCTGTGCAATATCTTTTTGCACCAGCTTACGCTGCTCTGGTGTGAGGACTTTGCTCAGGTCAAAGTAGTATTTCACGCGGTAGTAACGTGCCTGCTGTTCGATGTTGCTGAACGCGGCAAGCTGTTTCTTAACAGCGGCATCATCCCATTTTCCGGACTTGATCACGTCAATCAGCACGCCGTCTTTAACGTCGTTCACCGAAATCTGGCTGACATTGGTTTCCAGCTGTTGGTGCAGCTTTTTAATCTGCGCCACCTGGTCATTGCTCAGTTTCAGGTGCTGTACCACTGGATCCTGGGCCGGGGCCGGAACGTTGGATACGTTTGCTGCAAGTGTGCTAAAGGAGGCACCCGCCAGGGTAGCAGCCAGCAAAGTCATGCGTACAAATTTCTTCATTTTGATATCCTGATAAGGGAATTTACGTGTGATTATCATTTTCAGAATACGTTGCCTGAGGCATGTCGCCACGCGAATTTGTTTTGCGGTTAGTTACGGAGTGAAACAATCCCGCCACGGGGAAACCGTTCCGTAACGGGAGAGAAGATATATCTCTATAGCGTAAACGGGTCGGCATCCTGCCAGGCTGGAAACTTCTCGCGATACTCCCGCAATGCTGTAAGCGACAGCTCAGCATCAATCCGCGTGGCCTGGTGCGCCTCGGCGGTGGCAATAATTTCCCCTTGCGGGTTAATTACCCGGCTGTCCCCGCGATAATGATGGCCATTGCCATCGCTACCAACCCGGTTACATCCTGCTACATAAGCCTGGTTCTCAATTGCCCGGGCGACCAGCAGTGCCTGCCAGTGCAGTGAGCGTGGTGCAGGCCAGTTTGCGACATATAATGCCAGGTCATAATCCTCGCGATTGCGTGACCATACCGGAAACCGCAGGTCATAACAGACCAGCGGTAAAATACGCCAGCCGCGCCATTGAACAATGACGCGTTCTTCTCCAGCCTGATAATACTGGTGCTCGTTCGCCATGCGGAACAGGTGGCGTTTATCATAAAAATGAACGCATCCTTCGGGTTCTACCAGTAAAAAACGATTTACCGGGCCACGTTCTGACTGTAACGCGGCGCTGCCGGCGATTAGCGCATTTGTCTGCTGCGCTTTGGCGTGCATCCAGCGAACAACCTCTTCCTGCGTAAGCGACGTGCTGGCCGCTTCCATCGCAAAGCCGCTGGTAAACATCTCGGGCAATACAATGACGTCTCGTCCGGTGATGGTTTCAAGCTGTCGGTCGAAATGGCGCAGGTTAGCCGGGCCATCCATCCAGATCAGTGGTTGTTGCAGTAGGGTAATTTTCAAACCAGGCACAATCGAGGCTCCTCGTTGAACAGCATTTTGACACTGTAGCATGAGCATTACCGAAAATGTGGCAATAAAAAGCCCCGCGTTAAGCGGGGCTGGAAGTCGTGCGCGATCGCTATGCCGCTTCGACTTTACGCACTTTCTCTGGCAACTTTACCGGTTGGGTCGCCAGCTCCTCAGGGTCAAAATCATCCACGTTGATGCTGCGCAGACGGCTCTCTTCCGCTTTCACCAGAATCGCGGCTTCGTCTTTATCAATCAACCCTTTTGCCAGCGCGTTACGCGCCAGTTCATCCAGGCGGGTAAACGGCAGGTTTTTACCCAGCTCTTTGCAGATACGCTGGTGGATAGGGTCGGCGGCAATCACGTCCAGCAACGCTTCTTCCAACAAGCCGACCGGATTGTATTGGCTTGGCGTCAGATACTGACCGCGACCGATGCGTGAACGGGTTGCGCTCGGCACCTGCAAAATCTTGGCAACTTTATGATCCAGTTTGTCAGAAGGCGCATGGTAGTGGCGACCGGTCGGGAAGATAACCACATTCAGCAGCCCGGCAACGAAACGGTTCGGGAAGTTTTGCAGCAGATCGTCCATCGCCTGTTCCGCTTTATACAACGCATCCTGTACGCCCCAGTGAACCAGCGGCAGGTCGGCTTCATGGCGGCCTTCGTCGTCATAACGCTTCAGAACGGCGGAGGCCAGATACAGCTGACTTAACACATCGCCCAGACGCGCGGAGATACGCTCGCGACGCTTCAGACTACCGCCCAGCACGGCCATGGAGACATCTGAGAGTAATGCCAGGTTGGCGCTCAGACGGTTCAGGTGCTGGTAGTAACGTTTGGTGGCATCACCGGTTGGCGTGCTGCTGGTAAGCCCGCGCGTCAGACCGAGCCAGAAACTGCGTACCTTATTGCTGCCGACGTGACCAATGTGCTTAAACAGCAGCTTATCGAACGCATTCACATCGTTGTTCTGCGCCGCCGCCATCTCTTCCAACACGTACGGATGGCAACGAATTGCCCCCTGGCCGAAGATCATCATGCTACGGGTCAGAATATTGGCACCTTCAACGGTGATGGCGATCGGGGCGCCCTGGTAAGCACGCGCCAGGAAGTTGCTTTCGCCCAGCATAATGCCTTTACCGCCAGTGATATCCATCGCATCGATGATTGACTGCTGCCCGCGGTGGGTACAGTGATATTTCACGATGGCGGAAAGTACCGCTGGTTTTTCGCCGAGCATAATACCGTAGGTAATCAGCGACGCCGCGGCGTCCATCACGTAGGCGTTACCGGCAATACGCGCCAGCGGTTCTTCAATACCTTCCATCTTGCCGATAGAGATTTTGAACTGGCGACGAATATGCGCATAGGCACCTGTTGCCATGGCAACCGATTTCACGCCACCTGTCGAGTTAGATGGCAGCGTAATGCCGCGCCCCACAGACAGACATTCCACCAGCATACGCCAGCCCTGACCGGCCATCTTCGGGCCACCGATAATGTAATCAATCGGTACAAAAACATCTTTACCCAGCGTCGGACCGTTCTGGAACGGGACGTTCAGCGGGAAGTGGCGACGACCAATTTCTACGCCCGGTGTTGAGGTGGGGATCAGCGCGCAGGTAATGCCCAGATCTTCCTCGCCGCCCAGCAGTTTTTCCGGGTCGGAGAGTTTAAACGCCAGGCCCAGCACGGTGGCGATAGGGGCCAGCGTGATATAGCGTTTGTTCCAGGTCAGGCGCATACCCAGCACCTGCTGACCCTGCCATTCACCCATGCAAACTACGCCGGTATCCGGAATCGCCCCTGCATCGGAGCCCGCTTCCGGGCTGGTCAGCGCAAAGCAAGGGATTTCCTGACCACGCGCCAGACGCGGCAAATAATGGTTTTTCTGTTCTTCGGTGCCGTAATGTTGCAGCAGTTCACCCGGGCCTAATGAGTTAGGTACGCCAACGGTGATCGCCAGGATCCCGGAGACGCCGGAGAGTTTTTGCAGTACGCGAGCCTGTGCATAAGCAGAGAATTCCAGACCGCCGTACTCTTTCTTGATGATCATCGCAAAGAAGCGGTGCTCTTTCAGATACGCCCACAGTTCTGGCGGCAGATCCGCTAATTCATGGGTGATCTGGAAGTCATTTGCCATGCGGCACGCTTCTTCGACCGGACCGTCAATAAAGGCCTGCTCTTCTGCCGTCAGGCGTGGCTGCGGATAGCTGTGCAATTTCTTCCAGTCCGGTTTGCCCTGGAACAGATCGCCTTCCCACCAGGTGGTACCGGCATCAATCGCTTCTTTCTCGGTGCGCGACATCGGCGGCATAACCTTACGGAAGCCGCGGAACACTGGCGCAGAGATCATGGATTTACGCATCGGCGTAAAGTTAAACGGCACCAGAATAATGGCCAGAGGAACCAGCAGCCAGACCGACCACAGGCCAGCTACGCCGAGCGCAGCCGTCCATGCGAGCAAAATTACGCTGCTGAGAAACAAGCTCACGCGGTGATAAAACAATACGCCGAGCAGAACAATCGTTGCGAGAATACTCAAAATCATCATATCGAAAAGCTCCCTTGCTTGTAGGAGGTCTGACCACTTGTGATGATATGGTTGTAGTGGATGTAAATTCTTTTAGCAATGTGTTTACAAAATAATTACAACAAAGCTCACATTGTTGTTGTTTTCACCGGCACAAAAAATCAAAAGCCACAGCCATTCCTGTGGCTTATGCTTCTCGCCTGTAGTGCTATCCGGTACACTGCATCTTGTCATTTACATTCATGCTGAAGGATATCCTCATGTACCAGGATCTTATTCGTAACGAACTGAGCGAAGCGGCGGAAACGCTGGCTAATTTTTTAAAAGATGACGCCAATATTCACGCTATTCAGCGCGCGGCGGTCCTGCTGGCAGACAGTTTTAAAGCGGGTGGCAAGGTACTTTCCTGCGGTAACGGCGGCTCCCATTGCGACGCAATGCACTTTGCTGAAGAGCTGACCGGGCGCTACCGTGAAAACCGTCCGGGCTATCCGGCGATCGCTATCTCTGATGTCAGCCATATCTCCTGCGTCAGCAATGATTTCGGTTACGATTATATTTTCTCTCGCTATGTTGAAGCGGTAGGGCGTGAAGGGGATGTCCTGTTAGGCATTTCGACCTCCGGTAACTCGGCAAACGTGATTAAAGCCATTGCCGCTGCGCGTGAGAAAGGAATGAAAGTCATCACCCTGACCGGGAAAGATGGCGGCAAAATGGCCGGCAGCGCCGACATTGAAATTCGCGTCCCGCACTTTGGCTATGCTGACCGTATTCAGGAAATTCACATTAAAGTGATTCATATTCTGATTCAGTTGATCGAAAAAGAGATGGTTAAGTAAGAAGGCTATTGCCGGATGGCGGCTGAAGCCTTATCCGGCCTACTTGCGTTTTGCGTAGGCCTGATAAGTGTAACGCCATCAGGCAGTTCAGCGTTTTAAGGTAGGTGATATATGTGCGAACTGCTCGGGATGAGCGCCAATGTGCCAACCGATATTTGCTTTAGCTTCACCGGGCTGGTTCAGCGCGGGGGAGGTACCGGGCCGCACAAAGACGGCTGGGGGATTACGTTTTATGAAGGTAAGGGTTGCCGTACATTTAAAGATCCGCAACCCAGCTTTAATTCGCCTATCGCCAAACTGGTACAAGACTATCCCATCAAATCCTGTTCCGTGATTGCTCATATTCGTCAGGCGAATCGGGGAGAAGTGGCGCTGGAAAATACCCATCCGTTCACGCGTGAACTGTGGGGGCGCAACTGGACCTATGCCCATAACGGACAGCTAAGCGGTTATAAATCGCTGGAAACCGGTAATTTTCGTCCGGTCGGAGAAACCGACAGCGAAAAAGCGTTCTGCTGGCTGCTACATAAGCTGGTTGAACGTTATCCGCGTACGCCGGGCAACATGACTGCGGTGTTTAAATATATTGCCGTCCTGGCCGGGGAACTGCGTGAGAAGGGCGTCTTCAACATGTTGTTGTCCGACGGGCGCTACGTGATGGCGTTCTGTTCGACCAATCTGTTCTGGATCACCCGCCGCGCACCTTTCGGCGTGGCGACGTTATTGGATCAGGATGTAGAAATCGACTTTAGCTCCGAGACCACACCCAATGATGTGGTCACCGTGATCGCTACGCAGCCGCTGACGGGCAATGAAACCTGGCAAAAGATTATGCCAGGTGAATGGGCGCTATTTTGTCTCGGGGAGCGTGTAGTTTGACGCCAGCTGTGGCTGAATCACTTCATGGCTCAACGGTTTGCTAACGACGTAACGACCATCGACCACGGAAACAGTCGGTGGCTTACGCGTCTGTTCAAAATAGTCGTATCCCGGTTTTAGCTGTGACCAGAACTCTTTGTAATACGAGTTCTGGTGGCGCTTCATGTTGGCATCGGTCATGCGGAACGGGTAAATGCTGACCTGCACGCTGGACTGGCCAAATACTAACGCCCCAGTGACAAACTGGAAAATCTCATCAATGCCGTTGTCGGTCATGGCATAGCAGCCGACAGAAACGCAGGCGCCGTGGATCATCAGGTATTTACCTTCGTACCCGTGCGCGCGGTCATAGGCGTTGGGAAAGCCAATATTAATCGCTTTATAGAAGCGGCTATCCGGTTTGAGCTGACCGCGTTGTACGCTGTAAAACCCTTCCGGGCTTTTAAAATCGCCCTGACGTTGCTTGGGTCCTAACCCGCCGGAATAGTTACAGATCTTGTAGCTGTCGAGCAATTGATACTGTTCGCCCATCTTGACGTACAGATCCAGCGTGCGTTCTTCTTTAAAGATCTGAATATAGACAGGAGATCCCATCAATTGCTGCTTATATTCTTTGCTGACAGGTGCAGTTGGACTGCTACTGCTCAGCAAACCGGCAAATGAAACGCACGGTAATAAAAGCATCGCAAGAAAAAATGCGATTTTACGCATACTGCTTATTCCTTGATAAAACGGTTACACACGCCAGGACGGCAAATAGAGTCGCCAAATCGGATAAATCTGGATTTGGAGCGCTCACATTAGCACCAAGAAAGTTTTTCGCAAGTCTCTCGTGCTGCGTTTACACTTTAGTTTCTCTTTATACGCAAAATTGGACTTAAAGGCAGTCAGACAGCGGCGTAATTTGTCGCTGCTATCCGTCCATTGCATAAGATTAATACTGACTTTCTAATCTATTGAATTTAAAAAATTAATCTATTAATAATCAAATATTAAAAAAGATATCCCGCCAATAGCAGTACACTGCGCCGAACGTGTTTGACCAGGTATTCTTTTTTCATGTCTTTTGCCACTGCACCCCGACGCCTTTTGCCGGGACTGCTGTCTTTGTGTGTCGTGTTGTCATTACCGTGTATCGCCAAAGTTCAGCCTGTCTTATCAAATACCCCCTTAAACTATGCGGCGCAGTTGCGTATGCGTAATCGTGCCCGGTTACTAAAGCAGTATCATGTGCAGGTAAAAAAGCAGGCCAGCTACGTGGTAGAAGGTAATGCGGAAAGTAAAAAGGCATTGCGCCAGCAGAATCGCGTGCAGATTAAACAGCACCCGGAGTGGTTCCCAGGTCCGCTTAAAGCCAGCGATCATCGCTGGCAGGAACTCGCCGAAAATCCTCATTTTCTCAGTAGCGATCACCTGCACAACATCACCGAAGTGGCGATTCATCGCCTTGAGCAACAGTTAGGTAAACCGTATCTGTGGGGGGGAACCCGTCCGGATGAAGGCTTTGACTGCAGCGGGCTCGTTTTCTATGCCTACAATAAAATTCTGGCGGCGAAACTGCCCCGTACTGCCAATGAAATGTATCACTATCGGCGGGCGACAATTGTCTCTAATCGCGATTTACGTCGTGGTGATTTACTGTTTTTCCATATTCACAGCCGGGATATTGCCGATCATATGGGGGTCTATTTGGGGCAGGGGCAATTTATTGAGTCGCCACGTACCGGCGAAACGATCCGGGTCAGCACCTTGTCCGAACCTTTCTGGCAGGATCATTATCTCGGTGCCCGACGAATTCTGACGGAAAATACAATTCTGTAATAGTCAGGCGGTACTTTCAGCACCGCCTCATCACGCGTTAGCTCAACGCGCCCATAATTTTTAATTCCAGCTCATCCGGCACTTCATTATAAGACAGCACCTGTAGCCCCGGCGCGAACAGACGAGCATAGCGAGCGAGCAGCGGACGTAACTGTGGAGCGACCAACAATATCGGTTCTTTCCCCGCGGCTTTCATTTGTTCTTTTATCTGCGGCATATTGGTCTGGAACTGATTAAGCATATTCGGATCGACCGGTACGCTGTCGAGCATCACTTTGCCACTTTGCTGTGCCTGATTGACCACGTTTGCCAGTAAATTCTCCAGTTCACTATTGAGCGTGTAGACCGCCAGCTCATCTTTGCGTACAAACGGGTGAGTAATACTGCGACGCAGCGCAAGACGGACATCTGCCGTCAGCAGAATGGGATCTTTGGTGGTCGCGCTGCTGGCAACCAGCACGGTGGCAATGGTAACGATATCGCGTAATGAAACGCCTTCGATAAGCAGCGTCCGGTAAACCTTCAATAACTGGCTGTAATTCAGCGCTGCACTGAGATCTTCCGCCAGACGCGGTGCCATGGACGACAGGCGGTTATGTAACTGCGTAATATCATCGTAATTAAACAGATCGGGAATATAGCGACGAATAATCTTATTCACGTGCGTGGCAATGACGCTGGCGCTGTCAATAACCTGATACCCCATATTTAATGCCTTGGCTTTTTGCGCCGGCACAATCCAGGTAACGGGCATCCCGTAGGCCGGGTCGTTCCCTAACACGCCATCTATTTCGCCGTAAGTTTCGCTGGAGGGTAGCGCCATCAGCTTATCTGAGGGGATATCCGCCTCATCCGCTTTAATCCCATTGATGAAAATGGCGTACTGCGTGGGTTTCAGTCTGAAGTTTTCGCGGATACGAATTTCAGGCAGCAACACGCCGTTGCCGTCAGAAATCACCTGCCGCACGCCACGAATACGCTGGGTCAGCGGATTACCTTTCGATTTATCGACCAGCGCCACCAGCTTATAGCCCAGACTCAGGCTAATGGGCTCAATTAACGGAATGGTTTCCCAACTGACCTGCTGCTCGGTGGTTTCGGTGATGGTTTTGGTCAGCGTTTCGAGATTTTTCTCTTCAGTCTCGGCGACTTTCGGACGCTTGCTCATGCGCCAGGCGGTGAACCCTAACAGCGCCGTAAAAGCCAGGAACGGGAAATGTGGCATGCCCGGCACAACGGCCAGCACGAACATAATGCTGGTGGCGGTATAGAGCACAGAAGGGCTGGCCAGCAGCTGGCTACGTACGTCGGTGGCAATATCGCCGCTGTCGCTGACGCGCGTGACGATAATCGCCGCCGCCGTCGACAGCAGCAAAGACGGGATTTGTGCGACCAGGCCGTCACCGATGGTCATCAGCACGTATTGCTGGAACGCGGCCTCAGCGCTTAAATCGTATTTAAAGATCCCAATACAGACGCCGCCGATCAGGTTGATGGCCAGGATCATCATCCCGGCGATGGCGTCCCCACGCACGAACTTTGAAGCACCATCCATCGCACCGTAGAAATCTGCCTCACCCGCCACGTCTTTGCGTCGTGTTTGCGCCTGCGCCTGGTTGATCAACCCGGCATTCAGATCGGCATCAATCGCCATCTGTTTACCGGGCATCGCGTCCAGCGTAAAGCGGGCGGACACCTCGGAGATACGTTCAGCACCTTTAGTGACCACGATAAAGTTGATGATCATCAGGATGATAAACACCACAAAGCCGACCACGAAGTTACCGCCGATCACCACCTGACCGAAGGACTCGATCACTTTACCGGCGGCACCGGCACCCATATGGCCATGCAGTAACACCACGCGCGTTGACGCCACGTTTAGCGTCAGTCGCATCAGGGTGGTAATCAGCAAAATGGTCGGGAACAGGCTGAATTCGAGCGGTCGTTTTGCGGAAACGGCCACCAATAGCACCATCACCGCCAGCACGATGTTAAAGGTGAACAGAATATCCAAAAGTGCAGGTGGTAACGGCAGGATCACCATCGCCAGAATACACAGGATCACCAGCGGCACGCCGATATTGCCGTTACGCAGCAGCGCCATGAATTGTTTAGTTATTTTCGGCATCCAGTTTAAGAACCTCTTTTGGAATGGAAATATGTCTGTTCAGTGAAGGGCGTGCTTGTGCTCCGTCACGCCAGTGTTTCATTTGCAGGACGTAGGTCAGGACGTGGGCAATCGCCCGATAAAGTTGAAACGGAATTTGCTGATTCACCTGGGTGGTGTAATAAACAGAGCGTGCCAGCTTGGGAAACTCAACGACTTCAATGTTGTTCTCTGCAGCGACCTGGCGGATATACAGTGCAATTTCATCCGTGCCTTTGGCGACAACGAACGGCGCGGCGGCGCGAGCATGGTCATACTGTAAGGCGACGGCGTAGTGCGTTGGGTTGACGATCACTACGTTGGCCTTCGGTACCACTTTGCGAATTTGGCCCATCGCCATTTGCCGTTGCAAACGCCGGATCCTCGCTTTAACCTCTGGTTTACCTTCCTGGTTTTTATATTCTTCTTTTATTTCCTGCTTGGTCATCTTCAGCCCTTTGGTGAACATTTTTTTCGCCAGAGGAACGTCCACGAGAGCAAAAAAGATAAACAAGATGACAAAGTTGCGCATCACGCTGCTGTAGAGTGATAGACCATCGCTAATCGCCTGTTTAAAAAACAGCTCTTGTAACCCGAGAAACGAGGCAAAGTTATTGCGCAGGGTTATCCACAGCATGATTAAAAGCACGATAGCCTTCAGCGTCATTTTTCCGGTTTCCACCAGATGCTCTGTGGAGAACAGACGCCCTATGCCCTTAATCGGACTTAACTTGCTGAAGTCCGGTAAAATTTTCTTCGGCAGGAACAGCCATCCACCCGGCACCAGCGAGGCAAACAGGGCGGCTACGGGCATCGGCAACAGCGTCAGAATAAATTTCGCCAGAATCAGCAGATGATGTTCGAGGAACTGTCCGATGATGTCCGGGTCATTAATATTCTGTGCGTACTGATGCACGCTGATGAAGCTTTCGCGCACGAAATCTTCATACCAGGGGAAGCTGCTGTAGATCACCATAAACGCGGCAAACAAGCTGGCGGCAAGCCCCATGTCTTTTGAACGCGGGATCTGCCCATCCTCTCTGGCTTTGCGAAGTTTTTGCGCCGAGGGTTTTTCTGTTTTTTCTTCGCTGCTGCTATCCGCCATAGTGTCCCTTTAGCGCGTCGAGCTGCTGCAGGACGAAATTCGCCAGGTGCAGATAGTGGTCGGGCAGGTTGTACAACAGGGTGGCGAAACAGACCAGACCCGCCAGCATATTGATAGGAAAGCCCAGGGAATAAAGGTTGAGTGGGGGCGCAATACGGTTCAGCAGACCAAAGCAGCCCTGAACAACCAGCATGATAAACGTGGTTGGTAGCGCCAGCAGCGTGGCGGCTGCAAATACCCAGCCCAGCGCCAGGGAAATAGTGCGCAGAGATTGCGGATGCAGCGCATTGCCAATCGGCCAGTAGGTAAAGCTTTTGAATAAAATACTCACCAGCAGCAGATGCCCATCCATCGCGAAGAACAGAATTACCGCGTAAATGTTGATCATTTCCGCCAGCACCGTCGTCGATGCGCCGCTGCTGGGATCGTTCATCACCGCCATACTCATCCCCATGTTAAACGAGAGGATCTGCCCGGCTAACTGGAGTGCTAAAAACAGAAACTGCAGCATCAGGCCAAACAACATACCCCACAGAAACTGTTCTGCGGTCAGGATGATGCTGTTTATTGACAGCAGGCTGCTGGGGACGGGGTGGGGGATCAACGGCGTAATGATGAATGCCAGCGCCAGTGACAGCACGATACGTATGCGGACCGTCAGCGCGGCGTTATCCAGCACCGGCGCATAGTGTATAAACGCCATAATGCGCACGAAGGGAAACCACATGCCCAGGATCAGGCTGCTTAGCTGTGTGATATCGGTTTCGCGCATGTCAGTGCACCAGAATGGCGGCCTGAGTGAACAGATGCACGCAGAGATCGCTCAACTGGACGATCATCCATTTCCCGGCAATCCCCAATACTGCCAGCGTGACAATCAGCCTGGGTAAAAAGCTGAGGGTCTGTTCGTTAATCTGCGTCACCGCCTGGAAAATGCTGACCAACAGGCCGACCAACAGGCTGGGCACGACCAGCACGCAGACCAGGATAATCACGACTTTTATGCCGCTGGCGACAATATCGGCTGCTACATCAATCGTTAACATAATTATCCCAGCCCCAGGCCGCGAATACTGGAGGTGAGCGTCCCAACGGTCAGCGCCCAGCCATCGATCAGCACGAAGAGCATCAGCTTAAAGGGGAGTGAAACGATCAACGGTGACAACATCATCATGCCCATTGCCATCAACACGCTGGCGACGATCAGGTCGATCACCAGGAACGGAATGTAAATCATGAAGCCTATCTGAAAGGCCGTTTTCAGCTCGCTCAGGACATAGGCGGGAACCACAATGGAGAGATCCTGATCTGCCGCGTTACCGTGCGCATTGGCGATGGTCATGATCTGCGCAATGGCTTTTTTGTTGGTCTGCGCCAACATAAAGCGTTTTAGCGGTGAGGCGGCGGTGCTTAGCGCGTCAGAAAGCGTAATCTGGTCGTTTTCAAAAGGCACCACGGCATGATCGTAGATGTTGATCCAGATGGGCCGCATTACCAGCATGGTTAACGACAGTGCGATGCCAATCAGGATGCGGTTGGGCGGCGTTTGCTGCAGCCCCAGCGCCTGACGTAGCAACGAGAGGACAATAATAAAACGGGTAAAACAGGTCATCATCAGCACCAGCGTAGGCAGAATGCCCACCAGCGTCATCAGTAGCAGAACCTGAATCTTGACGCTGTATTCCTGGCTATTACCGTGTGAAATCACATTCAGCAACGGGATATCTCCCCCTTGCGCACAGGCAAAGGGAGAAAGGATGAGCAACGAGATACCCAGTACCAGAGTGAAGGTAGGTGCGCGTTTCATGGGGCCAGATCGTTGATTTCATGCGTGTTGAATTCAAGGACCCGCAGGCCATATTTTTCATTCACTACCACCACTTCGGCCTTACCCAGCAGGATATTATTCACTTTAATATCCAGCGGCTCCCCTGCGAGTTTGTCCATCTCAATGACGGTGTCATCATCAATGTTCAGCAGGTCAGACAGCATGATCTCTACCGAGGAGACTTCCAGCGTTAACGTTACCGGAATACGCTTGAGTAGGGTCATGGATTCGGAAAAACGATCTTCTAACCGCGTCACCAGTGTTTCGGTGACCGACACCGCAGACGCTGTGGTGGCTTCCGGGGTTAACTCGAAGCCTTGCTCTAAAATATCTTGTTGCTTACTCATAGGATTTCTCAGTCTTACTCGTTAACTCGGACAAAAACAGTTTGTCTTTATCTTCGACGATCAGGGCGTTAAATAATTCGGACTTCCCGATATAAACCGGGAACGTATCTGGCATCGCAATGGGTAAAATATCTCCCGGCTTAATGGTCGTCAGGTCGGCAACATTGAGCGGGATCTCGGCTATCTTCACGTTCATGGTCAGCGGCAGCGTATTAATAATCTCTTTGATCAGCGTTTTTTTACGCGCTTGGGCGTGGGGTTTATCAACCAGCTTTTTTTTATCACCGTGTTCACTACGACGAATCAAATTCAAAATATAATCAGTATGTGAATCATCGAGTAAGATCCTGAAACTGGCGTTCTCATCATCGCCTAGTATAAATATCAGTTGATAAGCCCAGTGGGTCTGGACTGTGCTGCTGTCGGGCTTAAGCGTGAGTGGGATACCGGATATGTTTTTATTAAAAATGATATTACAGGTATCAAGTGCCAGCCGACTTTTCAACCGGGTTTCGGTTTTGGTAGGTAAATCTTCTGATGACTTTTCGTCAATCATTGATGACGTCAGACCATAGAAGTTACCTAGCAGCATTAGCAATAATGTGCGGTCAATATCAAATGCCAAATGGCCAACTTGCGAAATTAATAACTCAGCACTCTTGTTAATAACATCCATCTCGCAGTGTATCTTCTTGAGTGTTATATTTGTGCGGTGTTTCTTCAGGAAATAGTTTCCGAGATGTGATTCAATTGTATCAAAATTACCCGTAAACATAGTCGGCAGACGATGATATGGACGCCCAAGCCGGTTTCCTTCAAGCTTAAAGATTCCGGGTGTTTGACTATATTTCAGCATGGTACACGTTCTCAGCCGTAATTTTGTTGGTGGATGAATAAATATCACATCCCGACGTTATCAAAGAAAATACAAATCCATTTAATTTTTTGAGCATCCTTGACGCTATTCTCTTTTGTTGGGGACCATGACCTATAAAATGAGGTGCATGGGAACATCGATAATCTCGGGCTGGATATTAAATATTCTGCCCCTCTCTTCTGCAAGTTATTAATGATGTGGTTCTATAATTAAAAAATTATTAATCATATAACTGTGACATTCTCACCAGTTAGCGGCAGCGCTATAAATGCCTTTCTCATGCTTAATTTCTACACGCAAATCATTGTAACTCATTGTTTTTAAATGAATAATATTTTTATTATCTTTTAATTTAAGATTGTTAACAGCACCAGTGGTAATCTTTTTTTAGGAAAAAACCTATTTGAAAATAGTCTTCGAAGGGGCTGCCATGTGGAAGGGCAGTAAAACATGAACAGGGACTGAATGAAAAACATGGCACGGGCGATATCTATTATTCGATAATGTGCTCGCTTTGGAATAATTTGTATATTTCTCGTTATGGATGTTAACTTTACTTCTAAGTGTAAAATAATCATGTTTGAACTTATTGCCGAAGCAACCTCCAGCATCAATGCATTTGCACTAGCTAAGCGTATTGCTGCTTTTAATGTTCCTGTCCTTGTTCATGGTGAAACGGGGACAGGTAAAGAATGTGTTGCGAAATTTATACATTCTATTGCATTTGCACAGGACTCTCAGGCGCCTTATATCGGCGTTAACTGTGCTGCTATTCCTGAAAATATGCTCGAAGCTACGTTATTTGGTTATGACAAAGGTGCATTTACCGGGGCCGTCGCGACCGTACCGGGAAAAATGGAATTAGCCAATAATGGCACTTTGCTGCTCGACGAAATCGGCGACATGCCGTTAGCACTACAGGCGAAGATTTTGCGTGTTTTGCAGGAACAACAGGTTGAACGCCTGGGCAGTAATCGTTTAATTAAACTTAACTTCCGCCTTATTGCCTGCACCAATAAAAATCTTGAAGCCGAAGTTGCCGCAGGACGTTTCAGAGAAGATCTCTATTATCGCATGTCGGTTATCCCGGTGACGATGCCGCCGCTGCGCGAGCGGATGGAAGACATTATTCCTCTGGCTGAATCCTTTATCAAAAAATACTCCACGGTACTGGCGAAGAATATCAAGCTCTCGGAATCATCGCGGCGAGCATTACTCAGCTACGCCTGGCCGGGCAATGTACGCCAGCTCGAAAATGCCATTCAACGTGGCATGATTTTGAATCGAGATGGCGTAATTTATCCCGATACCTTGGGGCTTCCGTCTGTGGGATCCGATTCCTGGAGCGAGCCTGAATGGCAACCTAAGCCCAGTCCGCAAATAAGCGAAGGCGATAATTTGGGCCAGCATGGCCGCAGCGCGCAATATCAGTATATCGCTGACTTGATGCGCAAATATCAGGGCAATAAAACCAAAATTGCGGATTTACTAGGCATTACCCCACGTGCGCTTCGTTATCGTCTGGCGTCAATGAGAAAACAGGGAATCGAAATCTTCTCCTGAATCCGTTGGTCGTGCAGCGAGCACTTTTTTCATTTTAAGAGTAGGTCATGAGCATAAATATCCTAGCCCCAGCCAGTACGATGCAGACGCAAATGATGCAGGACATGCAGCAGATGAAGGAGGTCGCGCAGTCGCCCATCCTCTCGCCGATGCAGATTAACCGTGTTGGTGCGCAGTCGGCATCATCTCAGGTCTCCTTTGGCCAGATTATGCAAGGGGCGCTGAATCATGTTGATCAATATCAGCAGGTCGCCGAGCAACAACAAACGGCCGTTGAGATGGGCAAAAGCGATGATCTGGCGGGGGCAATGATCGCCAGCCAACAGGCATCGCTGTCGTTCTCCGCGCTGGTTCAGGTCAGAAATAAAGTTGCTTCTGGATTCAATGACCTGATGAGCATGTCAGTCTAACGCTATGAATGAATTAATAAAAAAAATAACGCAATCCTTCCCGGCCGTGTCGTTCAAACTGGACGGCAATAAGCGCTGGGCGTTACTGGCAGCAGCGGCCATTGCGGCTACGGCGATAATTGTCAGCGTGCTGTGGAATGGGAATCACGGCTACGTTTCGCTGTACGGTCGACAGGAAAACCTGCCGGTATCCCAGATAGTCACCGTACTGGATGGCGAAAAGCTGGAATACCGTATCGATCCGCAAAGTGGGCAGATTCTGGTTCCTGACGATGCGCTGTCCAAAACGCGAATGACCCTTGCCGCCAAAGGTGTGCAGGCGATGTTGCCCAGCGGCTACGAGCTGATGGACAAAGACGAAGTGCTGGGCAGCAGCCAATTTGTGCAGAACATCCGCTATAAGCGCAGCCTTGAAGGTGAACTGGCGCAAAGCGTCATGACGCTGGATTCTGTCGAAAGCGCGCGCGTGCATCTGGCACTGAATGAAGAAAGTTCGTTTGTCGTCAGCGATGAGCCGCAAAACAGCGCCTCGGTGGTGGTGCGACTGCACTATGGCGCGAAGCTGAATATGGATCAGGTCAATGCCATTGTGCATCTGGTTTCCGGGAGTATTCCGGGTCTGAATGCGTCGAAAGTTAGCGTCGTCGATCAGGCCGGTAATCTGCTGACTGACGGGATCGCCTCGGGCGAGGCCGTTTCAGCCGCGACCCGCAAACACGATCAGATCCTCAAAGACATTCAGGATAAAACGCGTGCCAGCCTGGCGAACGTGCTCGATTCGCTGGTGGGGGCAGGTAATTACCGGGTGAGCGTGATGCCCGATCTCGATCTGAGCAATATTGACGAAACAAAAGAGCATTACGGCAACGATCCGAAACTCAACCGCGAAGAGAATGTTCTGGATAGCGATACCAACCAAATCGCGATGGGGATCCCGGGTTCACTCAGCAATCGTCCGCCGCTGGCCCCCAATCAGGTTGCGACTGGAGCGACTGATACCACTGCCGACTCACGCGATCCTGCCGCGCTGTCAAAACACAGCGAAAGCAAGCGCGATTACTCCTATGACCGCAGCGTGCAGCACATCCAGCGTCCTGGATTTACAGTTAACCGCTTGAATGTGGCGGTAGTGCTTAATCAGAGCGCACCGGCGCTGAAAGGCTGGAAGCCTGAGCAAACCGCGCAGTTGACCGCGTTGCTGAACAATGCGGCGGGTATCGACGCCCAGCGCGGCGATAATCTGTCTCTGTCCCTGCTTAACTTTGTGCCGCAGGCGGTCCCGGTAGAACCGGTTATCCCGTTCTGGAAGGATGACAGCATTCTGGCCTGGGTACGCATGATCGGCTGCGGTCTGCTAGCGCTGCTGCTCCTGTTGTTCGTGGTGCGCCCGGTGATGAAGCGTCTGACGGCGATACGGCAAAAACCGCGTCCTCATGAGCCTGTGATGGACGTGGATGTACTGCCTGTCCCGGCAGCGCAACTTACCGCTGCGGATGATGAACGCAAAAATATTGAACTGCCTTCTTTCCCTGGCGACGACAGCCTGCCTTCGCAGAGTTCCGGTCTGGAAGTGAAGCTGGAGTTCCTGCAAAAACTGGCGATGAGCGACACCGATCGCGTAGCTGAAGTTCTCAGACAATGGATTACCAGCAATGAGCGAATTGACAACAAGTAACGGCAGTACCAACAGCTACCTGGAACAGGCCGCAATTCTATTGTTGTGTCTGGGAGAGGAAGCGGCAGCGACGGTGATGCAAAAGCTCAGCCGTGAAGAGGTGGTTCGCCTGAGTGAAAATATGGCGCGTCTGTCCGGGGTGAAAACCAGCATGGCGAGAAAGGTCATCAATAATTTCTTTGATGAGTTCCGCGAGCAGAGTGGCATCAATGGTGCATCGCGCTCGATGCTGCAAGGTATTTTAAATAAAGCGCTGGGCACTGAAATCGCCAGTAGCGTAATCAATGGGATCTATGGCGATGAGATCCGCTCACGTATGGCGCGTTTGCAGTGGGTCGAGCCGCGTCAGTTGGCGATCTTGATCTCGGAAGAACACCTGCAATTGCAGGCGGTATTTCTCGCTTTTTTGACACCGGAAATTTCGGCCACGGTGCTCTCGTATATGAACGAGTCGGTGCAGAATGAGATCCTCTATCGGGTGGCGAAACTGAATGACGTGAATCGGGACGTCGTCGATGAGTTGGATCGTCTGATTGAACGTGGTTTATCGGTGCTGTCCGAACATGGCTCGAAAGTGAAAGGTATCAAACAGGCGGCCGACATCGTCAACCGCTTCCAGGGCAACCAGCAGGTGATCCTCGACCAGCTGCGTGAACGCGATGAAGATGTGCTGGAACAGCTACAGGATGAGATGTACGACTTCTTTATTCTGAGCCGTCAAACTGATGAGGTACGTCGTCGCTTGCTCGACGAAGTGCCGATGGAAGACTGGGCGGTGGCGCTGAAAGGCACCGAGACGCTGCTACGTCGTTCTATTTATGCGGTTATGCCGAAGCGTCAGGCGCAGCAACTGGAAGCGATCACCTCGCGTCTTGGCCCGGTGCCGGTGAGTCGCATTGAACAAATCCGCCGTGAAATCATGGGGATTGCCCGTGAACTTGAAGAAGCGGGTGAAATTCAGCTACAGCTGTTTGCTGAACAGACGGCGGAGTAAACCATGGCGATTGAAACCATTCGTGGTCGTTACCGACTGCACCGCTTTCCTCCGCGTCAGCGCCATTTGCAAACAGAGCAGCTCACGCCGGGGATTACCCCGGCGGATTATCAACGCCAGTTAATGGACGGTTTCCAGGAAGGGCTGCAAAAAGGCTTTGAACAGGGAATGACTGAAGGTCATGAACAGGGCTTTCAGGAAGGGCATCAAAAGGGCCAGGAAGAGGGCTCTCGTCAGGGGTATACCGAAGGCAGCCTCGCCGGGCAGCAGGAAGGGCGCAAACAATTTGCCCTCGCGGCACAACCGCTGGACGGTATTTCTGGCCGGGTGAATGACTATCTGGCGCACATTCAGCGTAAACAACGAGAAGACCTGCTGCAACTGGTTGAAAAGGTGACCCGTCAGGTGATTCGCTGTGAACTGGCGCTGCAACCGACGCAACTCCTCTCACTGGTCGAAGAGGCGATCTCGGCCTTTCCGACCCTGCCCGAGTCGTTACAGGTGCTGCTGAGTAACGACGAGTTTAATCGCATCAAAGATGCTGCGCCGGAAAAGGTGAATGAATGGGGGCTGACGCCTTCAGCCGATTTGCAGGCGGGCGAATGCCGGGTCATTACCGATAAGTCCGAGCTGGATATCGGCTGCGAACACCGGCTCGATCAATGCATGTCGGCACTGAAAGAGACGTTGCTGCCGGAGCCGCAGGGTGAGTGACCCTTCATTCTTTGACAACGCGTTGCGCGCTATTGAGTCGATTCCGCTTGCCCGGGTTGCCGGCCGACTGGTGCGGGTGAACGGTATTTTGCTCGAGAGCGTGGGATGCCCGCTGATGACCGGCCAACTGTGCCGCGTTGAAAGTGCCAACCACACGTTAATTGATGCGCAGGCAGTGGGGTTTAACCGTGACATTACCTACCTGATGCCCTTCAAACATCCAGTCGGGCTGATGGCAGGTGCACGGGTGTTCCCCGAAGAAAAAGCCCAGGAAATTTTGATTAGCGAAAGCTGGCTGGGTCGGGTGGTCAACGGCCTCGGCGAACCGCTGGATGCCAAAGGGCGTCTGACCGGCAATGACGTACTGCCATCTCAAGCCCCGTCAATCAACCCGCTTACCCGCCAGTCGGTCAATCAACCGCTGGATGTCGGTGTGAAGGCCATCAATGGATTACTAACCATCGGTAAGGGCCAGCGAGTTGGGCTAATGGCGGGGAGTGGCGTCGGCAAAAGCGTGCTGCTGGGGATGATCACCCGGCAGACCAAGGCTGATATCGTGGTGGTTGGGCTTATCGGCGAGCGCGGCCGTGAAGTAAAAGAATTTATCGATCACTCGCTGGGGGCAGAAGGACTGGCAAAATCGATTATCGTCGCCGCCCCGGCGGATGAATCCCCCCTCATGCGCTTAAAAGCCACCGAGCTGTGCCACTCTATAGCCGCGTGGTTTCGTGACCGCGGCCACCACGTTTTACTGCTGGTGGATTCGCTCACCCGTTACGCCATGGCGCAGCGTGAAATAGCGCTTTCTCTGGGGGAACCCCCGGCGACCAAAGGCTATCCGCCGTCGGCATTTGGCATGATCCCAAAGCTGGTTGAAAGCGCGGGCAACAGCGAAAGCACAGGATCGATGACCGCTATTTATACGGTGCTGGCGGAAGGGGACGATCAGCAGGATCCGATCGTTGACTGCGCGCGCGCGGTGCTGGATGGGCACATCGTATTGACCCGCAAGCTGGCGGAAGGCGGGCATTACCCCGCTATCGATATTGCCCAGTCGATCAGTCGCTGCATGACCCAGGTCACCCGCCCGGAGCACCAGCAGGCCGCCCGGGCGCTAAAACAGAACTACGCCGCCTACATGGAAATCAAACCGTTGATTCCGCTCGGTGGCTATGTCGCAGGCGCTGACCCCGGCGTTGACAAAGCGGTCAAAATTTTCCCGGCGATTGAGCGTTTTCTGCGTCAGGAGGTGAGCGAACCCGCCTCTTTGGAGCTGGTACAAAATCGTCTGCAAGCCCTTTTCCCGGTTGCCAAATCGAAAGCAGAAGGTAAATAACCGTGCGACAGATTCTTGATACCCTGGCGCAACTCCAGCGCCTGCGGGATAAATCAGTAAAAGACATCACGGTGCAGTTGGCGAAACAACAACAGTTGTGCTCTGGCTATGAAAACAACATCAAAGCGCTAGGCTACCTGGTGCAAAAAACCGGTCCCGGCGTTGATGCTCCAGGCATTGAATCTCTCAAAAATGTGTCCGGCTATAAAAGCACGCTGCGCAAGGTGATTGCCTGGCAAGAGCAGGAAAAGACGCTGGCGAAAATTAAAGAAGTGCGTATCCAGAAAAACCTGATCGCAGCAGCCTGCCAGGAAAAAATCGTTGCCATGACGCTGGATGAAAAACGGCAAGATCTGCAGGACGAAGTCGCTATCAAGGAACAGAAGATCGTGGATGAGATTGCCACGCAGTGTTGGTTACGTAATAAGGTCTTTCGGCAAGAATGAAAACAATCATCACGTTTGGCACCTTTGATGTATTTCACGTTGGTCATCTCAATATCCTGCAACGGGCGAAGCAGTTAGGCGGGCAACTGGTGGTAGGGGTCTCCTCTGATGCGCTCAATATCGCTAAGAAAGGCCGGACACCGGTGTACAGCCAGTCTGACCGGATGGGAATTGTGGCGGGGTTAAAATGCGTGGATCGCGTGTTTCTCGAAGAGTCGCTGGAACTAAAAGCCGATTATATCCGCCAGTTCAATGCCGACATGTTAGTTATGGGGGATGACTGGGCCGGCCGCTTTGATAGCTTCTCGTATCTTTGTGACGTCGTTTATTTCCCTCGGACACCGGCCATTTCGACCACCACGATTATTGAGGTGGTCAAGACATATAAGTAGGACATATGTGCCAAGGCATTGTTCTGCTATGGAATACAATGATTTTCTATTTATTCACTATGCTTGTAAGCCAAGTGATAAAGCTCTGAAATATGCTTTACTTTCATTCCGAATTTGGAAAAAAGTATATCGAGGGATTTGTTAGAGTAGATGGTGATATGTCCATTACGTGGCGCTATATACCAAAAATTCATCAGCTTATTTAGGTGAAAATCGTTAGTCAGTGTTGAAAAGAAATATTTACCATTATTTTGGTCTAAAAGAGAGTCTATCATCTCCATAGTTTTTACTGGCGTTGGTGTATGCTCCATGACTTCAAATGACGTTATAAACTCATACTTTTCATTTGGTATGGGTGCTGAATTATTGAAGGGGTCCCAACCAACCACATCTGTGCCATATTCTTGTAATAACTGTACCAACTGTCCGTCACCGCAACCAAAATCTAGCATACGGAAATTTTGTAGATTTTTGAATGCATTGCGAAGTAAGTTGAAGTTGTGAAGAGATCTTTTGCAAATAAAATTAGGATCATGTTTTATATATTCGTCATTGTAAATGTATCTGGAGTAATCTGCATCAGACCATTTATCAAAGGCGTGGCTGTATATCAATCCACAGTTCTTGCATTTATAATAATAGACGGCATGGCCGCTTAGCGGATAGTTATATCGGTGAACGTTGTTTCCATAGCAAGAAACATTAAAGTCAGTTACGCCATAAATATCAGCTTCAGTATCGCAAATTTTGCAATGTGGTGATGAAGTAGTATGTAATTTCATTATTTTCTTAATAAAAAATAGGTTAATGATTGATATTTGTTATCGCAGGACTTTCTTTCCACCAATCCATAATTCAAGTTGTTGCTGCAAATCATGAAAGTTATCAGCGATAACCTGTGCCATATCGGGAGAGAAAAAATGTGTGATATGTGGGTGTGCTCCTCCCACTCGCTGTCGGTTTGCTTTTTCAAGATCGATAAAAGGGATTGCAGATTTGTTATATTTTAATAAGCTTAAAATATCAAGCTGGTTTGTTGGGTCAGTTTTCCATAAAAACATCTGATATTTTTTATCCACCTTCAATAAATGGAAATACTCATTAGTGGCAGCATACCCCTTCTTTAATGGGCTACCATTGTGCAGACTTTTTTGTTGGGAAAAGAGATTACGACTAAAACAGACCTTACGTTTGGGCGTTAAGGCGAAAAATTGATTATCTTCACAAGGTGTTGTAGGAATCGTCAGTAAATTTAAAGCAGTGTTATGCAGATCAACCATGCTAACCATGTGATTTATATCGCAAGATTTCATTCCCGGACAGAAAATAAACGCGGGGGTGTGCACTAATGAAGTGTATGGCTCTATTCCATGGGCGTATCCACCATTAAATCCATGCCCCCAGAAATCATCACCATGGTCGCCGAACCCGACAATAATAGTATTGTCCAGTTTTCCTGCATCGAGTAGTATTTTAATCGTTTGGCCAATCATTATATCCATACTTTGGTATCCGCGTTGCCATCTGTCGAGACTATTTTTACCGCCTTTTTTTATCTCATCGTGGTAACAAAGATGGCTGCTTAAGTTCCATAAATATAAAGCAAAAGGCTCAGTCTGTGACACGACCTGGCGCATTTCAGCGAGCATGGTCGCCGATGTGTCGTACCAGTTGAATGAGTCTGTTTCGCTCCATATTGAATCAACATTGGCCCAGTTTTTAGGATATCCCATTCCTGCGGTACGATAACCATGTTGTTTCAGGGTATCAAAAAGTGGTGGGCAGCGACGCTTAAGGGTAATATTTGTCTCGAGGTGAGTATTATGCTCAAGCGTATTGTCTTCGCCATGTAACAGGTCGCTAAAGGCCATAAGTGAAGATGTCGCGCTGGATATGAAGTTGTTAAACCTAATGGATTGCGAATTTATTTTGCTAAGGAATGGAAACCATTCCCTGTGGCTAAAAATCGTCTGATTGAGACTTTCAAGATGTAGAAATATGATGTTTTTATTCATTTTTTAATCACGAATTAAGAGTTCAAGCATGTTTATATCAAAGGTTGGAATTTCTTTAGCGTTAAAGACTTCCATCCGTTCTGAAAAACTATCATCGATAAAAATAGAGTTTTGCTGTTTAATCCAGTCACTTTTCTTTGCATCTTTATCTAAATGTATTATTGAATCAAAAAGCATGTTAATACGACGTGTGTTAAGTTCTAGATGGATATCTCCAGCATGACGAGTGATTAAGTGGATTGATATTCCGTGATTAATACATTGATATAAAAAGGTAATGACAAGCAGGCAGAGTTTGTCATTAATAATAACGGTATCATCATAATCGATATAAACATGCTGAAATTGTATGCTGTGCTTGTATTGATTAGACAGACTACGGGTAATCTGCAGTTCTTTACAGACGGGGAGCAAAGCAATCTTTTTCCGCATTGCTTCATAGACAGTAAGTAGAGGAAAATTGATGCCATTCACGCGATTTAGCGCCATTGTACCGGCAATACGTGGAGCGACTTCCAATAATGTCAACTCACCTGTCGCGGCGCGTTTTAGCTGAAAAAACCAGGCTCCACGCATGTGAAATCGATCTGAAATAGCACGAGCATATTCCTCGACGTGTTCAAGCGTGACCAGCCTCGACGTCATCGCAATTCCAGCACGAATCCGTGAGCGGGTGCGCGGCTGGCAAAACAGCAATCCCCGGTCGCGGTCGGAAAAGCAATCAACGGTATATTCATCCCCGCTAAGGTATTCGCAAACGATCAGATCACTTTGTTGGGCAAGAAGCGACGCTAAGGCTTCTGGCGTTTCAATACAGCTGGCGCCTTGCGCTCCCTGTCCACGATCGGGTTTCACAAAAACCGGCCACTGCGTAATTTTGTTACTGTCAGTATACACCGCAGGAACAGGTAATATTTTTCTAAGAGACTGATATGTTTTGCTTTTATAACGGGTGGTGTGGCAGGTTTCATGGGGGGGACACAACACCGTTGCTGAAAGAGCATCTCTTTTTTCAGAGAGTGCAAGTAGAGCATCGTCATGTGCCGGAAAAATATAATCGATCTTTTCTAACTGGAGTAGTTGCTGCAAGGCATCCAGCCAATTCGGTTGCGCTATGTCTGGAATGACATGATATGCGCAAGCACAGTGACGGGCGTGGCTGTCGTAATCAGACCCGGCCAGTGTAATATTGATGTGCTTATCATGGCGTAAGGCGTAATAGATTTCCTTACCAATTTCTGTCCCTGCCGGAAATATAAGTATATTAGTCATGCTGCAATAAACTCGATAATTGTATTAATCTCCTCAGATGTCATATCCGGGTAGATTGGTAGACACAGGATGTGTTCCGAAGCATAGTTTGCTACCGGTAGATTTTCTTTTTGTGCTCCGGGCATTTTTTGATACATCATCAAATTAGACAGTAGTGGATAAAAATATCGTCGGGTCAGGATATTATTGTTCTTTAAGCGTGTGTAAAGTTCGTCTCTGGATATTTTATAGTCTGATTCGATGAATACCGGAAAGTAGCTGTAGTTGCTTTTATAATTGGTATTATTCAGTATTCTTATTCCTTTGATACCGACCAGGTTTTGACGATATAGCTGATCGATTTTTTTACGTTTAGCGATAGCATCATCTACATAATTCAATTGTAATAAACCGAATGCAGCCTGTATCTCATTCATTTTTCCATTGATACCGGGAGCCACAATAGTGACTTCGTCGGCGATACCAAAGTTTTTAAGGTAATCAATTCGTGTCTTTGTCTTTTTATCGTAACTAACGATTGCGCCGCCTTCAAACGTGTTGAACACTTTTGTTGCATGAAAACTGAGTACTGAAAGATCGCCATGACGCAGGATGCTGCCACCAACATCTTCGATCGCAAAAGCATGCGCAGCATCGTAGAGGGTAGGAATGCCATAATTGCTTGATATTTCTTCTATTTCTTCAGTTTTGCAGCTCTGCCCATAAACATGAACAGGCATTATTAATCCGGTGTTTTTGGTGATTGCGGATTCAATGAGCCTGGAATTAATGTTAAGAGTCTCAGGATCAATATCAACAAATACCGGTGTTAATTGATTCCAGAGTATACTATGGGTAGTTGCAACAAATGAGTAAGGGGTGGTAATGACTTCACCTTTAATTCTTAGTGCTTGCATCGCCACAATGAGTGCGATTGTGGCGTTACAAAATAATGAAATATATGGGACGTTCAAATAAGCGGCTAATTGCTCCTCAAGTCGCTGATGCATGCTGCCATTGTTAGTTAATTGTCGTGATGACCAAATATCCTCTAAATAAGGTAAAAACTCTTCAAGCGGAGGCATAAAGGGTTTTGTAACCGTAATGGGATTCTGCTGCAAAGATTTCATTATTAATGTTCCTGAGATAAGTTATTGATTATTGTTTGATAAGAGTCAGGTAATCTCGACTTGATACTTAAAATAATGAGTTCTCTGATTTTCTGGTCATCAATATGACGAAGCGCTATGCGATAAAGTTCTGGCAAGATCTGTAAGCGTGAATCGCAATGGATAATTGCCTGTACGATGTGATATGTTATTTTGTTAACGTTATTATGATTTAAGGCAACTAAATACCCTTGGTAATGTAAAAGAGCATCAGTCGGATCGTCAATAAGTAAGTCATCAATGTCTTTATTTAACAATGTATGATCTGGATGCGCATATTGTTTCCAACGGCCATCTATTGCTTTTACCCATGCAGGTTCATGCTTCCATTGGTTGAGGATCATCATTCTGTTACGGTACATTAACTTGCTATTATCTCTTCTGAACCATGTGTTATTATTATGGCGACGATACTTGGCCACGACTCGCTCAGAAGATATAAACTCCCCTTGTTTCGCAAGCTTTAAAAACATGTCCCAGTCCTCCTGTACTAAATCAGGAGGGGAACGTTCAATTCTTAAATAAGCATCCCGGCGGATAAGTGAGCCAATATAGAGGCTTAAATTACCCGTGATGAGCATATGTTCGAACACATCGCCATTGAGGAATATATTATTGTATGGAAAGATCGAGCCATCGGGCATGATAACTTGCACAGCACTGTAACACATTGAACAGTTGGTGTTTTTCTCCATCATGTTTACCTGATGCGAGATTTTTGTGGGCATGATTAGATCATCTGAGTCGACGACAGCAATGTACTTTCCTTGTGCAAGATTCATTGCTTGTATTATTGGTTTTTCACCTTTTTTAATGTGTTGGGAGTAATAATTTTCTTCTCTCAGAATCGTTTTACACTGGTGTTTTTTTTGGTATTTCTTGATGATTTTTTGAGAGTTGTCGGTAGAGGCATCATCAACAATAATAACCTCAATATTTTTCCATGTTTGTTTGTAAACACTTTCCAGTGCCTCTTCAAGATATTGAGCGTGGTTATAACTGGTGACGATAATACTCACTAATGGGCTGGTCATTTATCTCTATCCTGTGAAGTCTGGAAGCATCATGGGAATAATTTTTTCTGCAGACTGAGCAGTAGCGTATTCATTGACACCAGAGAGCTGTTTTCCAGCACCTCTGCAATCTCACTGGCCGCTCTCTTCCCCGCCTTACCATCCATAAACGCGTCGCAATAATGTTGGCGGATCTCGTCCAATGGCGCCTGTAACGCGTTCCAGTCGTTTGAGCTGGACAGCAGGTTTCTGAGTTCCACCATATCGCTGGCGACCGGCAAAATCGCTCGGATCTGCTGGTCGGCACTGCGGGGGCTGGAGTAACTTTTCTGCCCATCCAGTAACGCCTGCATACCCGGCCAGTCGAGGAGGATGACGCGCTTGTTGGCATGAAGGGCATCGAAGATAAATCCGCTGTTATCGGTGAGGACGTAATCGGCCTTCGCGAGCAGCGGAAGGACGTGATCCGGTGCATCTGTTCGGTTTTTAAAACACTTGCGCGCCAACGTCAGCGAAGCGGCCTCTTCCGGTCGAGAGCAGGTACCGTGGTGCAATTTGCAGATGATATTGAAGTCATGGCTTAAATGGCTCAGCTTTTCCGCCCAGTGCGGTAGTGAGCTTAATGCGCCGTAGGTTGGGGCATACAGTAGCGTCGGTTTTTTGGCATCAAATTTCAGCGATGCCGGGAGAGATGTCTCAACGTGTCCTTGATGCCAGCGATCAAAGCGGGGATTTCCGACCACCTTCGCGCTGCCGTTAATATCCAGCGCTTGTTTGCTGTAATGGCTGTAACACAAAATACGGTGGTAGAACGTATTCCACCAGGCATGATTCCACTCTTCTTTTGCCAGCCCGTACATGGCGCGAACGTGAATATCGGCCAAATCTTTCAGAGCCGGAGTGTAGTAGGGGCTGACCAGACATTTGAAGCGTTTACGTTGCTGAATAACTTCAGAAATACGTGCGCCACCCAATGTTGGGTCGTTGATAGCGTTAATGGTTGCCGCCATTTCATCAAGGAAAGGCTTGTGAATGCGATCGTTTACCAGCAACGAGCATGGATGCCCCATTGCTTGCAGTGCGGCAATGATTGGCTGATAGACGGCATAATGAAACGAGGTCTCCATAAAGAAGGCGATCGTATTATCTACCGCGTTAACGGGCTGAGATGGTGCGCTAGTTACCGGTTGAAAGTTAGCGGGGGCTTTATTTATTTTATTGAAATAAAAGCGAATATTATCTGTTTCCTGCTTTTCGATGTCGCTATAGCCCGCGCGTTGGTAGGCAATGCTCGGATAGCAGGCCAGCCATTTTCCGTCGCGCAGCAGGGGCTGCCATTGTGCTTCCAGCGACTCGGACGGATCCTGCGCCATCTGCCTTGCAAGCGAGGCGTAATAATGGTCGTTAACCAGGTAGGCGCACACTTTCCGGCAATCGCGGGCATGGATCATCCCGTTGAGGCTTTTCAAAACCGTGCCCTGTTTGATTTCACCGCCGAGCAGGATCACTTCCCAGGGTAATTTCGGCAGGGCGCTGAGCAGCGCATTCAGCACGCTGATGTGCTTCTCTTGCTTCAGAATAACGGTATCGTCTTCCAGTAACAGGTAGTTTTTCCAGCCCTGCTGTTGTGCCAGATGCAAGGCCTGCAAATGAGACTGGCGACGGCCCAACTGACCATTTACGTCTTCGCAGGCGGCCAGGCGGGTGATTTTTTCCGCCGGGACACGCAGCCGGGCAAGTTCCTGTTGGATCTGTCCCAGACGATCCGCGCGCGCATCAAGGTTGACGATCACCACCTGATCGATGGCATCCCAGTGGATCGGCTGATGGTGGGTGGCGTTATGCAGGCTCTGATACCAGTTTTTCAGCATCGGATCGGGGATTGCCTGCTCGAGGCTGGTCTGCAACGGTTCACTGGCTCCCAGTACAAAATCTTTATCAAACGTATTCTGGCTGTGTGAGATACACAGAATGGTGCGTTCTCCAGGGAGTTGCAGCGGGTTAACGGTGAAATTATGGGTGAACCCCGCCTCTTCACTTAGGTTGCACTCATCATCATAACGGTGTTTTTTCAGATAGTTACGGTGATAGCAGAAGGTCCCGTTGAGAATATTTTGTGGGCCAAAACGGTGGGTTTTAAAAATGCGATTGATGTGGCTGTACCAGATAGGGATCTGGTCTGAACCGGAAATCAGCGCCCGATGGCGCTGCATCATCGCAAGGGTATAGGTGATTTTATCCGCCGGATAAAAGTCATCATCGTCCATACACAGAATATATTCACCCTGCGCCAGTTCATTGAGCATATTGCGTTTTTTACCCAGCGCCAGCCTTTCCGGATGGTGGATATAACGGATATTAAATGCGCCAGGTTTGCCTTGCGTCAGTTGCTCAATAAGCGGCAGGTGGCTTTGCGGTGAATCATCGAGGATCACCAGCTCTCTGCGATCCGCCGGATAATCCTGATAGCGGAACATATACAGTAGCCAGGGCAAGAAAGCGGCACGGTTCCAGGTCGGCGTAACGACGCTGACAAACGGTTTTTCACGACCGGTATCCAGAGTCTTAACGACGCCAGGCAAAATAGTGCGAGTTTTAGCGGATTTGGACATGATGACTTCACGGAAAAAAGGGCCGGTAGATTCCCGGCCAAGGGGCGCTAACAAATAAGCAGTGAAAAAGCAGACAGCAGATAATCCGCTGGCAGTATGGCCTGCACCTGCTGGCGCACTGAGGCTGATTCCTCGCTGTGGCGCCAGCGCTCAAGCAATGTAAACAGCGCGAAAATGTCAGCCTGGCTCAGCGGCGAGCCGTCCAGCGTCCACAGGCTCAGTAGGGTACGGATCAGGTAAAAATCGGTGACCAGCTCAAACAGACGTTGGGTGATGCTGGCGCTCTCATGCTGCGGGAAGGTGTCATGGTAGAGGCGATAGATCAGATAGTTACTGAAAATCCAGGCTTCCTCGGCAAAGTACTGCTGATGGGCTTTATGCCACTGTTTCTGTAATTGCTGGAGCAGCAAAGCTTCGCTGTTGGCATCCTGCATCATGAGCAAACTCAACTGCAGCGGCAGCGTCATTTTGCGCGGGCTTTCGGGCAGGATCTCCCAGTCGAAGGTCAAGCCGCCCATCAGAGACAGCAAATGGCATTGCAATTGTGGCAGGGCCGGTAGACGTGAAAATTGATTCTGCAATTTTCCCGTTGCGGCATAGTCAGCAAGGACGTTGGGCTGTGAGGCAATTTTTGCCAGCGTGTCGGCGTCGTCGCCCGGCAGCTTTTCGGACCACGAAAGCATAATGCCCAGCGCGTACAGACGCAGGTCTGGCGTTAAACCGGCAATCGTTACGGCATTGAGTGCGGCCTGATTCAGCGCCCGATCGCGTGGTGATAACAGGGCGCTCTGTGAGTTGCAATCACTCTGGGTGACATGCAATACAAAAGCATTGGCATCGCCAAGGGCGGCTGTGCAACTGGCGATGTCTGTTAACGCCAGGCTCTGGCGGATTTCATGTTGCCACGTCATCTGGACATGCAAGGGAGAGTCCGGGTTGTGGGCTAAAAATGCACGGACAAAGTCAGGCTCGTAGCAATTAATCGTACTCATAACGTGTTCTCAGAAATTCCAATATTCAAATCTGGGCACTGTATTGCAATTTGCGTGCCTGTTTTTTTAATTAATATATCAATGGGTTAGATTTGCAGGGGAAAGGCGCCTTCCGTTAAAAACGGAAGGTAGCAGGATTAAGGCTGGTAAATAAAATCAGGCTCGGTGCCCAAAAACGACTGAATGAACTCGCACTGGCGAATCAGCAGATCGCCATTCTTTTCGTTATAGGATTTGCAGCGTTCCGCTTTTTGTTCCAGACGCTGCCACCAGCTTTGCGCGGCGTTTTTTTGTGGGCCGGGCAACCAGCTAAATACCTGTTCCAGACCGCGACGATTGACGCTCACGCCCAGCTGTTGCAGGATCGCGCGGCGCTGCAGGCTACTGCTATTTAACTGTTCATAATGCTGTTGGATGACTTCATTGACGCTCAACAGCTCGTCACTGGCTCGACGAATCATACACAAACGCTGCTGTTCCAACTGAGTTCGCAGTGTGTCATACAGCGTTTCGTCTTCCCGAATGCCCTGAAGCAACAATTTCACCTGTTGCAGCTTAGTACTCACGGTTCTGACCTCTTATTTCTGGAAAAAACTGAGCATGTCACCTGCCAGCCGATCGGTATCAACCTGCAGATCGCCATTGGCCAGCGCAGCCTGCATTTGTGCGACTTTGTCGTAATCAACATCGCCCTGCGTGTCTTCATTCAACGTCTGCTGAGCGGACTGCAGCCCGGCCTGAGTCACATCATCAGCCGTTAGTGACGTGGTGCTGACGGTGCTGGATTTCGTTGTGCTTTTGTCGGCAGCACTGCTCCCGGACGTCGTTGGAGTAGGGCGGTTACCGGACAGCGTTGGGGTTATTTTCATAGCAACCTCGTGCGTATTCTTCTGTTACTTGCTAAAAGCGACCGTGAAGGAGAAAACTTTAATTCCATCACAAAAAATCCCGTTACTGCGTTGCCGTTAGCGTGCTGACGATGCCCGTATCATCCACCACGCCGCTAATCACCCGCTGACTGCTGGTGTTACGGATTTTAATCACTTCTCCTTTACGGCCGTTTTTCAACGCTACGCCGGGCATTGATGCGGTGATCCCCGCCATATGCGACACGATAGTTACCGGTTGGTCGCGCTTAACCAGAATGGGTTGTACTAATTCAGCGCGAGTCAGCGGTTTACCTGGCTGCAGGGTGCGTTTGCTGGTGAGCCCGACGGCATCGTCCAGTTGCATCAACAGCTCATTTCTCTGCCCGCTGATGTGATATTTCTTCAACTGTAAATCATCCACCGTCAGCACGGTGTCGCGCTCAATCAACGATTTCGGCATCACTACTGGCACAAACACATCCGGGCGCACCGCCACGCTGACCTTCCAGCCTGTGTGGCCTGGACAGCTCACTTCAAAATTCATCCGGCTTAAGGCCGTTTCGGCGGGAGATGACGCGCTAATGTGCGGCTCAGAAGGACAGAGTGGGGCGGTCGCAACCATCGAAGGGATGTAGACATTGAAGGTATAGCGGTAGTCATGCCACTGCTGTTTTTGTGCCAGGGCGTCGATCTGCTGACTTGCTGCAGTGAGGACCTGCGCGTTGATCTGCTCCCGGGCGCTGTGCTGAACGGGATGGACGGCGGCATGCAGTGGTAAGGCAATGCTTAATGCCAGCAGGGTTATTGCGACAAAGGGGAAGGAAGGCTTCCTGATGCGGGGCGATAGTTTCATAAAATCATTTCTCATCAATCACTTAAAAGTTGGCATGCATATTGCTTATAACAGCGATATTGATGCAGGAGTGATGCGAGAAATGGGAATCAGTTTTCAGCAAGCGTTGGGAGTACATCCGCAGGCAGTGAAATTACGTCTTGAGAGGACCGAGTTACTGACTGCGAATCTGGCAAACGTCGATACGCCAAATTTCAAAGCTAAAGATATTGATTTTGCCGCTGAGATGCAACGGGCAAGTCGAACAAATGTAATGCCAGAGGTTGATGTGAAGTACCGCGTGCCGATGCAGCCCTCAGAGGACGGCAATACCGTAGAGCTGAATACCGAGCAGGCTCGGTTCTCACAAAACAGTATGGATTATCAAAGCAGTCTGACCTTCTTGAACCTGCAACTTAGCGGTATCAACGAGGCCATTGAAGGGAAATAACCATGTCGTTTACTGATATTTATCAGATTTCAGGTTCGGCGATGACGGCGCAAACCATTCGCCTGAATACCGTCGCCAGTAACATGGCGAACGCCGAAGCGCCCGCCAGCAGCGAGGCGCAGGCTTACAAAGCGCGTAGTCCAGTCTTTGCCGCCGTTTACCACAATAGCCTGATTGGTGCGCATAACCGCCACGCGATTGATGGCGCCAGCGTTCAGGTGCAGGACGTCATGCAAAGCGGCGGGGCGGTGAAGCGTTATGAGCCTCACCATCCCATGGCAGACCGGGATGGTTTTGTCTGGTACCCGGACGTCAACGTGGTTGAGCAAATGGCTGACATGATGTCTGCGTCCCGTGACTTTGAAACGGATGTTGATGTGCTGAATAACGTCAAAAGTATGCAGCAAAGTTTACTCAAATTAGGAGAAGCATAATGAACGCCCTGGCTCTGTATGCCCAATCGCAGTCGCTGGCTTCTTCCCAAGAGCCGACAGCGGTGGCGGAGAACAATGTCGGTTCCACGAGTAACCTGGGTGATAGCAGCAGCACGTCGTCCACCACGGATACCAGCGACACGTCATCCACTACGACAACCACAACCACCTCCACGGATTCCTCTGGCGTGGACACGTTCCTGACGTTGTTTGTGGCGGAGATTGAGAATCAGGATCCCACCGATCCAGCGGACCCGACAGACTATATCGACCAGCTCGCCTCAATGGCGCAGGTGGCGATGATGGAAGAGATGAGCGTTCAGGCCAATACCAACGCCGTGCTGATGAGCAACATTCAGGTCATGGCGTTAGGGAATCTGGTGGGTGACGACATTATGGTGCAAACCACCACGCTGGATATTGCCGACAACACCAAAGAGATTCAGGGGCGCGTCACGCTGGACGACAGCTGTACCGATGTGGATCTGCATTTCACTGACGCCGCCGGTGATGACTACACCGTATCGCTGATCCCGGAAGGGGAAACCTCCGTCGGACCTGGACAGGTGGATTTCGATATTAATCCCGCTGATTACGGTATTCCGGCGGGTGATTACAACGTGTCGGTGGTGACCAACACCGGGGAAGCGGAAGTACCTATTGAAGTTACCGGTGAGGTTGAGGATGTGCGTATTCCGCTCGATGGCAGCACACCGGTTCTTAACGTGGACGGCGTCGGGGAAGTGCCTTTCACCATGATCACCCAGTTCGGCGTGCCGGATAGCACTGATGGCAGCGGCGGTTCCGATGACACCACGCCACCTGATACCGACGGTGGCAGTGATAATTCTGACAGCGATAACGTTATCTGATTTTACATTACAGGAATAAATAATGAGTTATGAAATTGCAGCGACGGGGTTAAACGCCGTTAACGAACAACTGGATGGGATCAGTAACAACATCGCTAACTCCGGTACGGTGGGTTACAAATCGATGACCACCCAATTCTCTGCGATGTATGCCGGGACGCAGGCCATGGGCGTGAGCGTGGCGGGTTCAGCGCAAAGTATCTCCACCGGTGGTTCTATGGTCTCAACGGGCAATGCGCTGGATCTGGCCATTAACGACGATGGCTTTTTCGTGATGTGCGACAGCGCCGGGAACATCTCCTATACCCGCGCCGGTTCCTTCGTAACGGACAAAAATGGCTATATCGTCAATGCGTCCGGCGATTACCTGCAGGGCTATCCGGTTGATGACAGCGGTACGCTGCAAACCGGGACGGTGTCCGATATCCAAATTCAGACCGGTAACATTCCGGCAGAAGCGTCAGACAGCTTGTCCTTTACGGCTAACTTTGACGCCAGTGATGCCACCATTGATCGTTCCACGGTCGCGTTTGATCCCACCAACAGCGCGTCTTATTCCGACAGCTATACCACCACAGTTTATGACTCACTGGGTAACGAGCACTCGGTTTGCCAGTACTTTACTAAAACCTCGGATAACACTTGGGAAGTTGATTATACCTTTGATGGTGCTGCTCAGGACGGCGCAGCACCAACCACCTTAACGTTCGATCCGAACACCGGCAAGTTGACCTCACCGACCACGCCGCAGACCGTTGAATTCACTACCGATGCGGCCGCGCCGATTGAGTTGACCGTCGATTACTCCAGTTGCACCCAGTACGGTTCCGATTTCTCCGTCACCACCAACTCCGCCAATGGTTATGCGTCTGCAACCCAAAACGGCGTGCAGGTTGATGACGACGGAAAAGTTTACGCCACCTACAGCAACGGCGAACGCATGCTGCAAGGTCAGGTCGTGCTGGCGACCTTCCCCGACGAAAATGGGCTGGAAGCGGTGAGCGGCACCGCCTGGGTGCAAACGGGGGAATCCGGCACGCCGCTGATTGGTACACCGGGTTCCGGTTCTTGCGGCACGCTCTCCTCCGGCATGCTCGAAAGCTCCAACGTTGATATCACCACTGAACTGGTTGACCTGATGACGGCCCAGCGTAACTACCAGGCGAACACAAAAGTGATCTCCACCAGTACGCAGCTTGATGATGCGCTGTTCCAGGCAATGTAAGGCGCGGATAAATGGATCGCTTGATATATACCGCCCTGAGCGGGGCCACCCAGACGCTGCAAGAGCAGCAAATCAGCGCCAACAACCTCGCTAACGTCAACACCACGGGGTTTCGCGCGGATATGGCGATGGCGAGTAATGACAAAGTGAAAGGCGGCGGATTCGATACGCGCTATATGGCGAAGGAGAGTCCAAGCGGGGTGAACGACAGCACCGGCATCGCGGAGAAAACGGAGCGTCCACTCGACGTGGCCTTGCAGGGCACTGGCTATATCGCGGTTGAGGATAAAGACGGTAACGAAGTCTATACCCGCAACGGCAATATCCAGCAGGACGATCAGGGGCAGCTCACCATCAACGGTAACGTGGTGTTAGGCGATAACGGCCCAATCATCCTGCCGCCGAATGCCATTGCGTCTTTTGGCAGCGACGGCACGCTCTCGGTGACGCCAGACGACGGTGATGTCACCGCTACCATGGACATTGACCGCCTGAAGCTGGTGAATATACCAGTGAACAATCTGGCGAAAAACGCGCAGGGCATGCTGATCACCGCCGATGGCGTTCCAGCCCAGCGCGATGAAAACATCAAAGTGAGCGGGGGCTTTCTTGAGAGCAGCAACGTGTCGGCGGTGAGTGAAATGATGTCCTCCATTGCGATGAACCGCCAGTTTGAAGCGCAAATCAAGATGATGAAAACCGCCGAAGAGATCAGTGATTCGGGCAACCGTTTGTTAACCGGCTCCTGAGCCGCCGTGACCCATCAGGAATAAAGCATTATGAATGCAGCGTTATGGATCAGTAAGACCGGCCTGTCGGCACAGGATGCTGAGATGAGTGCGATTGCCAACAACATCGCCAACGTCAACACCACAGGCTTTAAGCGTGACCGCGTGATGTTCCAGGATCTGTTCTATCAGACTCAGGAAGCGCCGGGCTCGATGCTCGATCAAAACAATATCATGCCGACCGGCATGCAGTTCGGCAGCGGTGTGCGAATTGTCGGAACCCAGAAAACCTTCAGTGAAGGCAATGTGGAAACGACCGAGAACTCGATGGATGTTGCCATTATGGGACAGGGTTTTTTGCAGGTGCAGAAGGCCAACGGCGATATTGCCTACACCCGCGACGGCGACCTACAGGTCAATGCTGATGGGGTAATGACCAACTCCCAGGGCTTGCCGTTGCAGCCGGAAATCGACGTGCCGTCCGGCGCGACCAGCGTGTCAATTGGTGAGGATGGCACGGTGACGGCCATCTTACCTGGCGATACTGACACCACTGAACTGGGCCAGCTGACGCTGGTGAACTTCGCTAACCCTGCCGGGCTTTCTGCCGAAGGGGACAACCTGTATCTGGAGACTGCCGCCAGCGGCCAGCCAACGGAAGGGGTACCTGGTGAAGATGGGCTCGGCACGCTGCAGTCAGGGGCACTGGAAGGCTCCAATGTGGATATCGTCAACGAAATGGTGGCGATGATCACGGTGCAACGTGCTTATGAGATGAACGCCAAAATGGTCTCTGCGGCAGATGACATGCTGCAGTTTATTAGTCAGACGCTGTAACGCAACAACGTGAAATGCCGGATGGCACAGCGCCATCCGGCAAGGTTTAAACGAAATAGGCAGAACGTGAAAAATTATCTCTGGCTGATGGTGCTGCTTCCCCTGCTCAGTGGGTGTGAATCGCAGGCTATCCTGGTCAAAAAAAATGACGAATTCTTTGCGCCCCCCAAAACAGAGGCCCCGGCTCCGGCGGATGGTCGTGCGGGCGGTGTGTTTGAAACGGGCTATAACTGGTCGTTGACGGCGGACCGACGCGCCTATCGGGTGGGCGATATCCTGACCGTCATCCTGGAGGAATCTACCCAGTCCAGCAAGCAGGCGAAAACCAACTTCGGTAAGAGCAATACCGTCGACATCGGCGCGCCGACCATCTTTGGGCATACCAAAGACAAGCTGTCCGGCTCGATAGATGCCAACCGTGACTTTGACGGCAGCGCCACCTCGCAGCAACAGAACAGCTTACGCGGCGAGATTACGGTGTCAGTCCATTCTGTGCAGCCGAACGGCATTCTGGAAATTCGCGGCGAGAAGTGGCTCACCCTTAACCAGGGGGATGAATACATTCGACTGAGTGGCCTGGTACGCGCTGACGATATTCAGAACGACAACTCGGTGTCATCACAACGGATTGCGGATGCGCGCATCTCCTACGCCGGACGCGGGGCATTAAGCGATGCCAACGCGGCGGGGTGGCTGACGCGTCTGTTTAACCATCCACTGTTCCCGATCTAATGCAGGATTTTACTATGCAACACTTACGCGGGCGCTGGATGAAAGCGTTAAACGCCGTCGTGATCGCTCTGTGTCTGGTGGTACCGGGCACGTCGCAGGCGCAATCTCTTGAATCGCTGGTCAATGTGCAGGGCGTCAGGACCAACCAACTGGTGGGTTACAGCCTGGTGGTCGGGCTGGACGGAACCGGTGATAAAAACCAGGTGAAGTTCACTAACCAGACCATTACCAACATGCTGCGTCAATTTGGCGTGCAGTTGCCGAGCAAGATCGATCCGAAGGTGAAAAACGTCGCGGCGGTGGCGGTGAGCGCCGTGCTGCCGCCGATGTACTCACGCGGGCAGACCATTGATGTCACCGTCTCGTCTATTGGTGATGCTAAAAGCCTGCGTGGCGGCACCTTATTGTTAACCCAACTGCATGGTGCAGATGGTGAAGTTTATGCGCTAGCGCAGGGAAGTGTGGTGGTTGGCGGGATGAATGCGACCGGCGCCAGTGGCTCCAGCGTGACGGTGAATACGCCTACCGCCGGACTTATCCCCAATGGGGCGTCGGTGGAACGTGAAATTCCCAGCGACTTCCAGTTGGGCAACACTATCACCCTAAACCTGAAACGCCCTTCTTTTAAAGACGCCAATAATATTGCCGGGGCGATCAATGCGGCGTTTGGCGGCATTGCTACCGCGCAAAGCTCGACCAACGTCGTCGTCACCGCCCCGACCAGTCCCGGTGCGCGCGTGGCGTTTATGTCGCAGCTGGATGATGTGCAGGTGCAGGCTGAGAAAGTCCGCGCTCGTGTGGTGTTCAATTCGCGTACCGGCACCGTGGTGATGGGTGAGGGGATCGCGCTGCATGCGGCGGCGGTATCTCACGGCAGCCTGACGGTATCGATCAATGAATCCAGCAACGTCAGTCAGCCGAACGCACTGGCGGGAGGACGTACTGCCGTCACGCCGCAAAGCAACATTTCGGTTAACCACGCGCGCCCTGGCATCATCTCTCTGCCCGAATCCAGCAGCCTGAAAACGTTGGTTAATGCGCTAAATAGCCTCGGGGCCACGCCGGACGACATTATGTCTATTTTGCAGGCGTTGCATGAAGCGGGTGCGCTGGATGCCGATCTGGAGGTTATTTAATGACAGATATCAAAGTGAATCGCAGCGGCGGCACGGATGGCAGCGATGCCTTAATGGGTCCCAAAATCAAAAGCAACGATTTGCAGAAAGCCGCACAGCAGTTTGAGGCGATTTTCTTACGCAATATGTTGAAAGAGATGCGTAAAACCAACGAAATCTTTGATTCAAAAGATAACCCGCTCAACAGTGACTCGGTACGCATGATGCAGGGTTTTTATGATGACCAACTGTGTAACTCGCTGTCGCAGCAGCACGGTATCGGGATTGCGGCGATGATTGTGAAGCAGCTGTCGCCCCATCACAAAGGGTAAAGCCCGGCGGCGACTTAAGAACCGTCAGGTTTTCGCCGCTCTTTATCAGCAAGGTTGTTAACGAGACACCGGGCAGCAGGCCGGCGAGGATTTTTTGATGGATATGATTAGTATCGGCTACAGCGGCGCCAGTACGGCGCAGGTAGAGCTGAACGTAACGGCGCAAAACACCGCTAACGCGATGACGGATGGCTATACCCGCCAGGTGGCGATGATCAGCAGCATTGGCGCCAGCTCGGGTTCGTCAAACAGCGCGGGTAACGGGGTGCAGGTCGACAGCATTCGCCGTGTGTCCAACCAGTATCAGGTCAGCCAGGTATGGTACGCCGCCAGCGATAACGGCTACTACAGCACCCAGCAGGAATATTTAACCCAGCTGGAAACGGTGCTCAGCGACGACAACACCAGCCTGAGCGGCGGTTTTGATGATTTTTTTGCCGCGCTCAATGCCGCGACCTCCAGCCCCGATGACTCCGCCCTGCGCGAGCAGGTGATCAGCGAATCCGGCGCGCTGGCGCTGCGTGTCAATAACACGCTGGATTATATTGACTCGCAAAGCAGTGAAATCGTCAGCCAGGAGCAAGCGATGGTGGCGCAGGTCAACACCCTGACCAGTGGGATTGCCAGCTACAACCAGCAAATCGCTGAGGCAGAAGCCAACGGCGATAACGCTTCCGCGCTGTATGACGCCCGTGATCAGATGGTCGAACAGCTCAGCGGCATCATGGACGTACAGGTCAACACTGACGATCAGGGTAACTACGACGTAACGCTGAAAAACGGTCAGCCGTTAGTTAGCGGGCAGGAGAGCTCGACCATTGCGCTCGAAACCAATGCCGACGGCTCACAAACGATGTCGCTGACCTTCGCCGGCACCACCTCTACCATGAATACCGATACCGGTGGATCAATGGGGGCGCTGTTTGATTATCAAAATGACGTGCTGACTCCGCTGACGGATACCATCAACAGCATGGCGTCGCAGTTTGCCGATGCCGTCAACACCCAACTGGCCCAGGGTTACGATCTGAACGGTAATCCCGGGGAGCCGCTGTTTATTTATGATGAAAATTCAGCCGATGGCCCGCTGGAGGTCAACCCGGATATCACCGCCGATGAACTGGCATTTTCCAGCTCACCGGACGAAAGCGGCAACAGCGATAACCTGCAGGCGTTGATCAACATCTCCACCGAACCGCTGGAGATTGACGGACTGGGAAGCGTGACGGTAGGGGAAGCGTGTTCGTCGATCATCAGCAATATCGGTATCTATAGCCAGCAAAACCAGACCGAGGCGGAAGCGGCAGCCAACGTCTATTCCGAAGCGCAGAATCAGCAAAGCAGCGTCAGCGGCGTTAGCATGGACGAAGAAGCGGTGAACCTCATTACCTATCAGCAAATTTATGAGGCCAACCTGAAAGTGATTTCCGCCGGTGCGGATATTTTCGATTCCGTACTGGAAATGTGTAGCTAACCTGGAGAGTTATCATGCGAGTGACTGCGCAACAATCTTATACATCCATGAATCAGAGTTTTGATAAGCTTTCCACCGACCTGGCGCACGTTGTCACCCAGATGGCGACGGGAAAAAGCATTCTGCTGCCCTCGGACGATCCGATTGCTTATACCCGCATGACGCAGCTGGATCGCCAGCAGTCAGCGATTGAACAGTATCAGACGAATATCGATTCCGCCTCGGCGGGGATGAGCCAGCAGGAGTCGATCCTCGATGGCGTCAATGACAGTTTGCTGGCTGTGCGTGACGATCTGCTGCAGGCGGCTAACGGCACCAATACCGCTGACTCGCTGTCCAGCCTCGGTCAGGATATTCAATCCCTGACAGAATCGATGGTCGCGGCGTTAAATTACCAGGATGAAGACGGCCACTATGTCTTCGGTGGGACGGTAAATGACCAGCCGCCTATTGTGGCGGTGGACGATGATGGCGACGGCGTCACCGACAGCTACAGCTATCAGGGCAACAGCGATCATCGCGAGACCACCGTGTCGAATGGTGTTGAGGTGGATACCAACGTGGCAGTGAGCGATTTCTTTGGCAACAATCTGGATGTGCTTAACACGCTGACCTCGTTGTCGCAGGAGTTGCAGGATCCGTCAGTCGACCCGGCTGATCCGCAGGTGCAAAGCGACATCTCCAGTGCCATTGACGTGGTTGACGACGCGTCGGATTCACTGAACGCTTCTATCGCATCACTGGGCGAGTCGCAGAACACGATGACGATGATGAGTGACGCGCAGACGGATATTTCCACCTCTAACGAGCAGTTAATGAGCTCGCTGAGCGATCTCGATTACGGTCCGGCATCCATTACCTTTACCGGTCTGGAGATGGCAATGGAAGCCACCTTAAAAACGTACTCGCAGGTGAGTGAGTTAAACCTCTTTAGTCAGCTTTAAGTCTCTTAAATACCCGATGAGTTTGTAGGCCGGATAAGGCGTGTGCGCCGTCATCCGGCAACAATAGTCAACAGCAGTTCAGGAATACTATGCAGGTCGGTTTAAATACAACATCCCTCTCCGGTAGCGGAGCGCTCAATCCTTCGGTGCAGCAGCATGCTGTTGCGCAGAACGCCCCGGTTCGTCAAAAGTTACCCGCAACGGCGAGTGATTATCCGGCTTCGCCGCTGATCACTACACGCCCACAGCGTTACAGCGTTCAGCTAAACGATCAGCTCACCACGCTGCAACAGGCTGACCACTATCTGGGGCAGCTTGAGCAGCAGTTGCTGGATTACCGTCATGCCTCACGACGCGGCGGCCAGGCGCAGCAGCAGAAAAGGGCCGATGTGGTGCAGTGGCTGGATAAGCGTTCAACCTTGTCAGGAGGCGCCGTCGATCGGCAACTGAAATCGGTATTGCAGGGAGATGCGCGGGTGACGTTCCAGTCGCCCGAACTGGAGAAAATGTTCCAGCAGCGTTCAACCGGGGCGAAAATGTTCAGTGTGTCAGACGGTCGTCAGACGCAGCTCTCTGCCGTGGTTGTTGGGGAGGATGCTGATTCTGGGCAATATAAAATGATGATCGGCAACGCGCTACGCCGTGTTGGTGTGCAAACGCATGAGAATCAGGGGGCTATCACCTTCTCCACCACCGAAACACAATGGGCGCAGTTGGCACAGACGCTGAGCGTGCATGAAGAGGGTGATAAACCCTCCACCTTTACCCCGCTGAAAACTTTCGCCGATCCTTCACGTACGGATGCGCTGTTGCAAACCTTGCAGCAGGGGAGTTCCCGTAGCCTGGAGGGGATTCAGCAGGCGCTGGACACCATTGGTGAACAGCGCTCACAAATGGCGGCGCAGCAGGAGAAGGCCCGGCAGCTGATTGACGGGATGGCGCGTTTCCCGCAGGCCGAAAGCGCGGTCAAAGCGTCAGAAACACTTGGCGGGGTGTTGGATCACGCCAATCATAATTATCAGGTGTTAGCGCAAGCAGTTAACGGCCAGGCTCGACTGTCCAGCCAAACCGTCCGTAGTTTATTACGTTAGTCAGGCTGGCAGGCTTTTGCGGTGAAGGAAAATGAGGAAGGGTCTGAAACAATCAGGCCACCGACATCTTGATTAAACAGTAAATTTTGTTGTTTATTTAAATGAATCCACCACGTTCGCAGATTGTGTTCATTAACGAATGAACCTAAATTTGATAAACGCAAATCATTCTGGTCGGTTTCAGCACCACTGAAACGAAACTCCCCCTGTTTAACAGCTCCAGAGTAGCGGTTAACGCAGGCCGAGATTTTAAAAATGGACGGCGTTTTTTTATTGGTATCGAGAGGAATCAAGGTCACGGTGGTGTTTTTGCCCGGTGGGCTGACCATCATTTCATAATGTGCGCTGGTTCCCTCCTCGAGGTCATAGTTCGCAATAATCGTATTCTCAATACGCGCACTTGCGGTAAAGATGGTGAATGCTGCAATAACAGGAAGGGCATAGAAAAAGTAATTATTTGCATTTTGGCATTTCATTCAACACTTTCTCCACTTCTTTATACATAACATTATTCATTTCATTATCTTTGTTTTGCCAGCGTTCAAAGCTCAACGCTAACTGCCAACTGTCATTGCATTGGTTACTCAGCACTATATCCAAAACAAATTTATTCAGCGATACCCGGTAATACAGTTCCATTGACGCATTATGCGTGTCCAGCAACTGATTAATCCCTTGAATACCCGGTGACATATGCTGCGAAAATGGCGTAACGGCGGCCGGTTGGGTATCAGGATCGTAAAGGTGGTAAACGGTAATACGTTTAGCGTTATTCAGGTTTTCTTTTATTAATTGTGGTGTTTCAGCGGTTGTCATTTTTGGCTGTGCGTTAAAGTAATACATAAATGTGAACAAAAATAAGGCAATGGCGATAACCGAACCTACCATCATAGCTGCCTGATAAGGGCGTTTTTTAACCGCAGTGCGTGGCGTTTTTAGTGTGTCTGTAGCGGTGTCTAATGCCGGGGACATCAGCACCTGATTGCCATTTTGCTGCTTATCCTCTGTTGTGCTCTCGGGGAGTGCTGCGTGCTCTGCCACCGCTTCAATGTTGTCATTATTAACATTGCACTTATTGTTGTTAACAGTTTCAGTGAGGTAATTTTTATTAAATAAATAGCCTTTCTTGGGAATGGTTTTAATGATTTCCTGTTGTTTACCATCATCATCGATAGCGACCCGCAAAGCATGAATAGCAGTGGGAAGACTATTTCCCCCGACGATGCGGTTTTTCCAAACTTCGGTCATTAAAAACGAACGCGCTAAAACGGTATCGGCATTTTTAGCTAATGTTTCTAACAGAATAAAATGGTACTCGCCGAGACGACGGGTTTCACCTGTCTCACAATGGATTAATGCATTAAGCGAAGAATCCATCCGCCAGTGGTTGACAACAATACTCATAGTGTTATTTGCCCATGCAAGGTTTTTTAGATCCTTTGCGTCACGCTGTTAAAAATCAACGTATTAGAATCATAAATGAACTGCGATGTCTTTCTGGCTGTTCGGATGAGGAAGTGACAGCATAATCAGTATTGTTTTTTTTGCAGTCCGAAATCGGATTTAAAATGTAGCGAAAGAGCCTGAAACTCACAACATACAAGGCCGATGGCATTTGCAACCAAATGTAAAATAACGGATTAAATGATGAATTTAGAATGTGTCGGATTAAGGATAATCTCATTTGATTCATAATCTTAAACCCTTTGTGGGGCGGGTTGTTAAAGCATTATTAGATATTTCTAATAATCTTTTAATTAAAACTTGATTGAGATCTTACTGTAGTGGTGGGTTAATGAAGGAGATGAGCACGCAAAGCTAAATTAATGCGGGTAAGTGATTTTATATGGAGGCAATAAAGAGAGGGGGAGGAGTAAAAAAATTTTTTAGGGTGCGTTAAGTTTTCCAAACGGATGGTCGTTTTTACAGAGTATCGAAACAAAGACGATTAATCCCAAGGAGCAGTATCATGTTATCTATTAATACCAGTAGCGCCTCAATGGCCGCCGTTAACGCCATCAACACCAGCATGGATTCTCTGTCCACCTCAATGGAACGTCTGGCGACAGGTAACCGCATCAACTCTTCTTCTGACGATGCTGCGGGCAAACAGATTGCTAACCGTCTGACTGCACAGTCCAGCGGTATGGGCGTTGCGCTGAGCAACATCGATGATGCGACCGCCATGCTGCAAACTGCTGACAGCACCTTTGATGAAATGACCGACGTACTGGGCCGCATGAGCGACCTGGCCACGCAGGCAGCGAACGGAACCTACAACGACGACGACCTGCAGGCGATGCAGGACGAATACGACGAACTGGGTCAGCAGATGTCTGACATGCTGCAAAACACCACCTACGGCGGCACCAACCTGTTTGGTACCTCCGGCACCAGCAACACCGGTGAAGATGGCCTGTTCCAGGGCTCTGTCACCTTCCAGGTCGGCGCAGAATCTTCTGATACCATGACCGTCGATATCTCCAGCCAGTTGGGTAATCTGACCGCCGATCTGAAAGGCATCAGTGCCTCTTTCTCTGCTGACCAGGCTGATACCACCGGCACCGCAGGTGTTTCTGGCGGTACTGAGCTGACCGCTTCTGGCTCCGCGAACACCATGATTGACAGCATTTCTACTGCGATGGACGACGTGTCGAAGATCCAGTCCAAGCTGGGTGCGTCTATCAACCGTCTGAACGACACCGCCAACAACCTGACCAGCATGCAGGACAACACGGAAGTGGCTATCGGTAACATTATGGATACCGACTACGCGACGGAAGCGTCCAACATGACTAAACAGCAGGTTCTGTCGCAGACCGGCATCACCATGCTTAAGCAGTCCAACAGCATGTCCAGCATGGTTTCCAGCCTGCTGCAGTAATCTCTGTTTAGTGGTGAAGCCACGTATACACAACACCGCCTGCTGGCGGTGTTGTGCTTTCAGCGGCGCGATATTTTTTGGCAAACCTTCCTGATAAACGGAAGTTTAGCTTCCATCACATTTATAACTAACTGATTTATAAATATATAAAATGTTGGCATGAGTTTTGCTGTTACCTCAATAACGTTGCACGGAGTCAATCATCATGGGTTACACAAGTGCTGTTCAAGCAATGGCGCAGAAAATGGCATATGCCGACATCTCGAATCAGGTCGCGAGCCTGCAAGAGCAGCAGAGCGATCTGACTGCGGAAAGCAATGGGCTTGATTCGCTCAGCACGGCGCTGACGAATTTTCAGTCTGCGGTGGATGCGCTCAATAGCGACACCGACGGGCCGGTGGTGTTTTCTGCAACGAGCAATAATGACTCGGCAACCGTTTCTGCCAACTCAGAGGCCCAGCCGGGAACCTATTCTTTTTTCGTTGAGCAGTTAGCGCAAGCGCAGCAGTCGACTTTTGATATGACTGATGACACCTATTCCGCGACGGGGACGTTTGAACTGACGATGGGTGACAGCACCATGGACATCGACCTGGCGTCAGCAGATGCCAATGGCGATGGTGATGGGTTTATCGATGCCAGCGAGTTGGTCAGCGCGATTAATGATTCCGACGATAACCCCGGCGTGTCGGCCGCGCTGGTGAAAACGGACGGTACGACGACCATCATGCTTACCTCTGACACTACCGGCGAGCAGAGCGCTTTTTCGGTGTCGGTTATCGATCACGATCCGACCAATGACACCAGTACGACGGTACCCACGCTGGACACCCTGACCGAATCGCAGGATGCGATTATTCATCTGGGAAGTTCAACGGGGCCGACGATTACTAACAGCACAAATACATTTGATGATGTCATCCCGGGCGTCACGATGACGTTCAGTGAAGTCAGCGATCTGGATGATCCGACGGATCTCACCACCTTTACGGTTGCTGAAGATTCTTCTGCCTCTGAAGCCAAGGTCCAGACCTTTGTCGACGCCTATAACTCGCTGGTCGATACCATTGACTCGCTGACCACCTACGGGGACGACGATACCTCGGCAGGTGTATTCGCTGGTGATGCTGGTCTCAAATCGCTCACCAGTCAGATGGATGACATTGTTCACTCTTACTACGACGGCTCCTCGATTGTGGATTACGGCATCACGCTGGACAGCGACGGCCATTTGCAGATCGACGCTGACACCTTCGATGACGCCATGGAAGAAAATCCGGACGGTCTGACCTCAATCTTTGTGGGTGATGACAGCATGGTCGCCCAACTCGATAACCTGATGGACAGCTATCTCGATTCCAGCAACGGCATCATCGCCCAACGTCAACAAGGTCTGGATGACGATCAGACCCGCATTGATGACAGAAGTGACCAGCTGACCGAGACCTACAACACCAACTACGACCGCTATGTGACGGAGTACACCAACACCATTATTGAGGTGTACACCATGAAAATGAGCATGGCTGCATTCTCGTAACCGACCGAGTTCACTCAAGGATTTACTGTAAATATGTACGAAACACAGGATGGCTATTCGCAATATAAAGAGATCGATCTCGCCGCCCGCACGGCGGCGGCCTCGCCTCTTGAACTGGTGCTGGTGCTGTTTTCTGGCCTGATGGACGAGCTGGAACGCGCCAAAAGCCATATCGAAAACAAGCGCTTTGAGAAGAAGGCGCAAAGCATCAACAAATGCATCGATATTCTCAATGCCTTAACCAGCTCGCTGGAGTTTGAAACCGGCGGCGAGCTGGTGGTGAATCTGTCACGTCTTTACGACCACTGTGTCTACCGCCTGTATGAAGCCAGCGGGGAATTATCGATTGAGAAGATCGATGAGGTGATTGTCATTCTGACGAATTTGCGTGAAGGCTGGGATGGCCTGTCAGCCAAGCTCGGGTAAGTCAATGGACAGACACGGCCAGCAGCAACAGCTTTTCGCCCTGATCGACGCGATGAACGAATCTCTGGATCAGCAGCGCTGGCGACGATTGCCCGCGCAGCATCAGCAGTTGATGCGTTTATTTCATGAATATGAAGTCGCAGAGACGTCAGCAGAAGAGTTGCGGAAGGTAAAAGCGACATTGCGCACCGGGTTTGCCGCCCTCATTGAACGGCGGACCCGGCGTGCAGAAATCTTGAAAGCGCGTATGGATACGCATCAGCGAAATCAGGAAGGCGTGCTGGCGTATTCAATGGTTAATATTATTTCGGAGAAGGCATGAACCCTGTATTGCTGGCCACGGCCAGTGCGTTGACCGATGCCACGCCGGAAAACGCCACGATTTCAGCACCGGTGGCAGCCGAAAGCGGTGGGGCGTTTACCTTGCCACAAATGGCGCTAAACGCGGTGGCTGAACGTATCCATAGTGCGAAAACCAACCAGCAGCAATCATCAGCGGCACAAAAGCACGATAACGATCCGGCGGCGATGCAGGCGTTGATGGCGCTTTTTCTGGCCCAACCGGTGCAGTCAGCGGTGTCTGCTGGTTTGCAAAAACAACCGGATGGTGATGCGTTGAAAGCGCTGATCGCGGCACGGTCCGCAAACCCAGGGTCACCGGCCCTGCGTCAGTTGTCGAGCGCGGTAGAACAGAAGGCCAATGGCACGACGCCAGCCCAGTTGGATGCGGCAGACTTGTCGTCGCTACCGGCAAAATTACAGAGTGCGCTGACGGCATTGACGCAGCAGGCGACGGCAGGGCAACCGGCCACACCTGAGCAACAGGCGAAACTGGCGACCTTTTCGGCGCAGGATTTACGCGCCATTGCACCCCAGCAGCCGACGCTGTCGACTTCTCAGCAAATTACCGCGCGAGTGAAAGAGACTGAAAGTCACGTTGCCCCGCGCCCGCAGGTGGTGAAAAAGAACGCCGCCCTTAACGTGACCCAGCCGGCAGTAGCACAAAACCTGGTCAACGTGGCGGTACAAGGTAATCAGTCGGTTAGTGCGATAGCGGATACGAGCGCAATCACCACGCACACCGCGCAGCCGGTGGAGATGTCGCCTGATGAACTCGGTGAAAAACTGACGGCGCTACTGAAAGACCGGATCCAATTCCAGCTCGGCCAGCAGCAGCAAGTGTCTACCATCCGTCTTGACCCACCTTCGCTTGGCAAACTGGAAATTGCCGTACAGCTGGATGCGGGAAAACTCATGGTGCACATCGGCGCAAACCAAAGCGATGTTTGCCGTTCGCTGCAGCAATTTAGCGAGAACTTACGCCAGCATCTGACGGCGCAGAACTTCATGGAGGTCAATGTTCAGGTCTCCTCCGAGGGGCAATCGCAGCAGCAACAACAACAGCAGTCTGGTCATCAACAGGACGAGGTGACATCGGCATTAATGCTTAATGACGAGCCTCAATTTCAACGGAATGAATCCGTTCTGATCAAAGTGTAAAAGCCAAATGAAGAAAATCGTGATAGCGAGTGTAATTAGCTCTGTCCTGGCCCTCGTCGTGGGTGGCGGGGCTGGATGGGGGATGTACCATTTCGTCGGAAATGGAAAACCTGCGGCAGCCGCGCATACTGATGCCGTGGAATCAATGGATGAAAGTAACAGCCTGTTTGTTTCGTTGCAGGAGACGATTGTCACCCTGCACGATAATGAAGGTGCCGATCACTATATGTCAGCGGAATTAGTGCTGGTTGTCGCCACTGAAAAAGAATCGGAGAAAATAAAACAGCAAGAGCCGCTGTATCAGAGCATTGCCGTTGAGCGACTGTCTGAAATGAAATATGAAGAAGTTCGCGCGATGAAAATATCGCAAATAAGGGCGTTAATCGCTGAATCGTTGAAGGAAGAATTAAAGAATCGAAAAATAGCCGCACCGTATAAAGATATATTGGTGAAAAAAGTCGTGTTCCAGTAAGCGATGAGTCAGGAATTTAAATGATGCAAGACGCTTACGAGTCAGAGGAATTCAGCGCGACACCGGTGCTCACCCCACAGCAAGAGAGTCATTATTTACAGGCTTATCTTCCGTTGGTGCGCAAAGTCGTGCGCCAACTCGCGCCGCAATGTACCTGCGTGATGGACCGGCAGGACATGGAGCAAACGGCGCTGATGGGATTGCTGAATGCGATTCGCCGCTACGGCCAGCCCGATGAAGGCTTTGCGGGGTACGCCGTACACCGCATTCGCGGGGCTATTCTGGATGAATTGCGCAGTCTTGACTGGCGGCCGCGCCAGTTACGGCAGAAATATCATCAAATTAAGGATGTGATTCGTGAAGCGCGCACAAAACTCGGACACGAACCCACCAGGGAGGAGCTTTCGCAATGGGGGCTATCGTCTGAGGATTACCTGGAATTTCAACAGCTGGAAGGGGCCGAAACGCTGGCCAGCCTGGATGAGTTACTGAATGGCGACCTGCCAATTGCACCGCTTGAAGGGCGGGGGCTGGAAGAACAATTTGTGACGCAAGAGATGCTGAGCTATGCCCTCGGTCAACTCAGTGAAAAAGAGGGCCTCGTGCTCTCCATGTATTACCAACACGATATGAATTTAAAAGAGATTGCGCTGGTGTTAGGCGTAACTGAAGCCAGAATTTGTCAAATGAATAAAAAAATCACGCACAAAATTCGTGATTGTTTATATCAAGATTAACAATTTCGAATTGAAATGCGGAGAAGTGAATGCAAAAGATTTTAGGTTTGTTGGTGGTTATTGGCTGTGTTTTTGGCGGCTATTTTGAAGCGGGTGGACAATTAATTGCCATCTGGCAGCCTGCTGAAATTGTTATTATTCTCGGCGCCGGATTTGGTGCCATGATTATCGGCAACCCGAAGCACGTGCTGAAAGAGATCGGCCATCAGTTGAAAGGTGTCCTCAGCAAGAAACAGCTGGGGCCAGAGTTTCAGCGCCAACTATTAATGTGCCTGTTTGAACTGCTGGAGCTGGTACAAAACGGCGGCTTACGCATGTTGGATCAGCACATTGAAAAACCGGCTGAAAGTACCATTTTCCAAAAGTACCCGCTGGTGCTGACTCAAGAGCGACTGGTGACCTTTATCGCTGATAACTTCCGCCTGATGGCAATGGGCAAAATTGACGCCCACGAACTGGAAGGGATCCTCGATCAGGAACTGGATACCGTAGAAGAAGAGCTGTTGACACCGTCTCGTTCATTACAGCGTACGGCTGAAGCTATGCCGGGATTCGGTATTTGCGCCGCGGTACTTGGCATCATTATTACCATGCAATCTATTGATGGCTCCATTGCACTGATCGGCCTGAAAGTAGCAGCGGCGCTGGTAGGGACCTTCCTGGGGGTATTTATCTGCTACTGCCTGATGGATCCGCTGGCGAACTCGATGGAGCAACAGGCGCGTGCGGAACATTCTCTGCTGGAATGTGTGCGTACTGTGCTGGTGGCGCATGCTGGCGGTAAGCCAACGCTGCTGGCGGTGGATGCAGGACGTAAACTTCTGCATCTGGCATCTAAACCAACGTTTGCCAATCTGGACGCGTGGGTGAATGCGATGCTGGAGCAGGAATAAGCATGAGGAAGGCGCCAAATCGTCGCGACCGTGGTGCGAAGACCACCATTATTCGGCGACAAATTAAAAAGAATCATGCAGGTCATCATGGCGGTGCGTGGAAGGTGGCATTTGCCGACTTTACGCTGGCGATGATGGCGCTGTTTATGACGCTGTGGATTGTCAACAGCGTCAGTAAATCCGATCGCGAAAATATCGTTGCGGCGCTGCACGGCCAGTCCATCTTCAACGGGGGAGGGCTCGCACCGTTAAATAAAATTGGCAAACAGCCGATTGCACCGGGGGCCAGCAGTAAAAATGTCACTCGCAGCAAGTCAGATAAACAAGCGCTACCGCAGGAAACGGCTAAAGTGACGGAAGAAACGGCCAAAAAAGTCATGGATGTGAATGAGAAGACGGCGTTGCTGAAGAAAAAGTCCGCGACTGAACTGGGAGAGCTGGCGACTAACATCAACACCATCGCCCGCAATGCGCATATGGAAACTAACCTGGAGATGGAGATCGTCCCTCAGGGGTTACGCGTGCTGATTAAAGATGACCAGAACCGCAATATGTTTGAACGCGGTAGCGCGCGGATCATGCCATTCTTCCGATCGTTACTGGTTGAACTGGCACCGGTTTTTGACTCGCTGGACAATAAGATCATCATCACCGGTCACACGGATGCGATGGGCTATAAAAATAATATTTATAACAACTGGAATCTGTCTGGTGACAGGGCGCTCTCCGCCCGACGTGTGCTGGAAGAAGCGGGGATGCCGCAGGATAAAGTCATGCAGGTCAGCGCCATGGCGGACCAGATGCTGCTGGATGCGAAAAATCCAGAGAGCGCGGGTAACCGCCGCATTGAGATTATGGTGTTGACGCAAAGTGCGTCCGACACGCTGTATCAATACTTTGGCCAGCACGGCGAGAAGGTCGTGCAGCCGTTGGTGGATAAGCTGGATAAACAAAAGCAGGTGACTTCCTTACGTCAACCCCCCGTTGTTGTGCCTCATTAATTCTGTTCTCTCGTCCCCCACGCAACGTGGGGGCATATTATTGCTAAGGAAGGTAATGTGATAGCTGTAACTCAAATTATTCCACTGAATATTCAATCAGATAATGTTACAGATGTGGCCTGTCAGGGCGCGCATTTCGATAATGTATCAGGGATCTGGTACACCGAGCCTGATGGGCTAAAGGAGGGGCTTTTGGACTATGCCTACACTATGGATAGTTACAACATCATCGCGCCCTACTATCTGGTCATTACCTCAAAGATGCACTGCTGGAACTGCCATCAAATCACCCGAATCCATGGGGTTATGTTTACCCGTTATATTAAAAAAATACAGGATGGTGAAGGCTGGCTGTCCGTCAGGCGGAATACGTTTCTGTTCCATATTAATGCGCTGCCAGAAGAAATAATGAAGAACATCAAGGCCAGCAATTACTACCTGGATAAGAGTAAAACCACCGGACTACGCTACTGGATGAACCATTGTGAAATTTGCGGCGAGCGTTTGGGAGACTATGAACTTTTCTGCGTTGAAAATGATGCCTTTCGCCGGATGACCATTGAAAATCTGCTTAAGGCGAATGTGCGAAAAGTGAATAAGCTGTTTGTCAGTACGGCGGGTAACCCTGCAGAGCATGCGTCAAAAGAGGTTGTGCGTTATCTGTGTGATGCCCGTTTCGTTATGAATGGACCCGCAGTACCGTAATACGTGTTCAGACTTCTCATTACATAAAGATACTGTATACTTAAACAGTGTTGTGGGAGGGGCGATGCGTAAAATTATACATGTCGATATGGACTGCTTTTTCGCGGCGGTGGAAATGCGTGATAACCCCGCGCTGCGTGATATCCCGATCGCTATCGGTGGCAGCCGTGAACGCCGGGGGGTGATCAGCACCGCCAATTACCCGGCGCGGAAATTTGGCGTACGCAGCGCGATGCCCACGGGGATGGCGCTAAAACTGTGCCCGCATCTCACCTTATTACCCGGTCGTTATGAGGCGTATAAAGAAGCGTCTCGCCAGATTCAGGCGATCTTCGCACGCTACACCTCGCTTATCGAACCCCTTTCGCTGGATGAAGCCTATCTGGACGTCACCGACAGCACGCACTGTCACGGATCGGCCACACTGATTGCCCAGCAAATTCGCCAGACGATTTTTGACGAGCTACAGCTCACCGCCTCCGCGGGGATTGCACCGGCCAAGTTTCTGGCCAAGATCGCCTCCGATCTCAATAAGCCCAACGGGCAATATGTGATCACACCGGATGATGTGCCGGAATTTATCAGAACGCTCCCACTGGGGAAAATTCCCGGCGTCGGCAAAGTTTCCGCCGCTAAGCTGGAATCCATGGGATTACGTACCTGTGAAGATGTACAACAGTGCGACCTGGCGATATTGCTTAAGCGTTTTGGTAAATTTGGTCGCGTGCTGTGGGAGCGCAGCCAGGGTATTGACGAGCGGGATGTGAATAACGACAGAATGCGCAAATCCGTCGGTGTTGAACGCACGCTGGCAGAGGATATTCATGAGTGGTCAGAATGTGAGGCGATTATCGAGCGGCTTTATCCGGAGCTGGAGCGGCGTCTGGCAAAGGTAAAACCGGATTTATGTATTGCTCGCCAGGGCATTAAATTAAAGTTTAATGACTTTCAGCAGACCACTCAGGAGCACGTCTGGCCGCGCTTAAGTAAAGACGATTTGATTACCACGGCGCGAAAAACCTGGGATGAGCGTCGGGGAGGTCGTGGGGTCAGGCTGGTAGGATTGCACGTCACGCTGCTGGATCCACAGCTGGAAAGGCAGTTGGTACTGGGGCTTTGAGTTGGATGTATTGCCGGATAGCGGCATAAATACCTTATCCGGCTTACCTACGCGATCGTAGGCCGGATAAGCAGCAGCGCCATCCGGCATTTATTGCTGGGACTTACTTCGCCGGAATAGACTTCAGCAGTTCAGTCAGCAGCGTCCAGTAATGGCCAACGCTTTCGATATGAACCTGCTCATCCGGGGAGTGCGGACCCGTGATGGTTGGCCCGATGGAAACCATGTCCATTTCCGGATACGGCTTCTTAAACAGACCGCATTCCAGACCCGCGTGGATAATCTGGATGTTTGGCGTCTTGTTGAACAAACGCTGATAGGTTTCGCGCACCAGGTGCATGACCGGCGAGTTCGCGTCCGGCTGCCAGCCCGGATACGCGCCTTTGGCTTCGGTTTTAGCGCCTGCCAGCTTGCCCAGAGAATCCAGCATGCTCACCACATAGTCTTTACCGCTGTCGATCAGCGAGCGAACCAGGCAGTGAATCTGCACGTTGTCGTCAGTCATGGTGACAACACCGACGTTCAGGGAGGTTTCCACCACGCCTTTTGCCACGTCTGAATTGCGGATCACGCCGTTTGGTGTCGCGTTCAGCAGACGAACAAAGGTATCGCGGGACTGAGCGGTCAGTGCGGCTTTGTCGTTAGAGACGGTATCCAGCAGCAGTGCCAGATTTTTCTCTTTTGCTGCCAGCTCGTTTTTCAGGATTTCCTGATAAGTGCTGACCAGCGCTTTTAACGCATCGACTTTATCTGCGGCAACAGCAAGGGTAGCAAAGGCTTCACGTGGGATCGCGTTACGCAGCGTACCACCGTTGAAATCAACCAGACGCAGATCCAGTTCTTCAGCGTGGCCAGCCAGGAAGCGTACCAGCAGCTTGTTGGCATTACCGAGGCCAACATGGATTTCGCCGCCGGAGTGACCGCCTTTCAGGCCTTTCAGCGTCAGCTTAAAGGTCTGGAAACCTGCAGGAATGGCTTCACGAGACAGCGGCAGATTGGCGGTGAAGTCGATCCCCCCCGCGCAACCCATGTAGATCTCACCTTCTTCTTCGGAGTCGGTGTTGATCAGAATATCTGCCTGCAGCCAGTTAGCCTGCAGACCAAACGCACCGTCCATGCCCGCTTCTTCGGTCATGGTCAGCAGAACTTCCAGCGGGCCGTGAACCACGCTGTCATCCGCCAGAACGGCCAGCGCAGAGGCCATACCGATACCGTTATCCGCACCCAGCGTGGTGCCACGGGCTTTCACCCATTCGCCGTCAATATAAGGCTGGATCGGATCTTTGGTGAAGTCGTGAACGGTATCGTTGTTTTTTTGCGGCACCATATCCAGGTGCGCCTGCAGAACAACCGGCTTGCGGTTTTCCATTCCTGCGGTAGCGGGTTTGCGAATCAGGATATTACCCACCTGATCGCGCTCGACGTGGAAACCTTTCTCTTGGGCCCAACTCAGAATATGTTCAGCGAGTTGCTCTTCATGGTAGGACGGATGAGGAATAGAACAGATTTTGGCAAAAATATCCCACAGCGGCTGCGGGGATAATTGAGACAGTTCAGACACGTTGAGTCTCCTTGGCGATGCCCTGCAAAATTGACTTACAGGCCACGGGGTTAGCAGAATTAAAAACACCACAAGTCAGGCTTGCGCGATGCAATTGAGAATACCACTTTCTCTGCTCACGGCTAGCAAAAAGCATGCAAAAAGAGGCCTGGATTCCGCTTAACACTGGTTTTTAGCGCGTCAGATCTCTATAATCTCGCGCAACCTATTTCCCCCTCGAACACTTTTTAAGCCGTAGATAAACAGGCTGGGACAACTTCACATGAGCGAAAAATACGTCGTCACCTGGGACATGTTGCAGATCCATGCACGTAAACTGGCAAGCCGCTTGATGCCTTCTGAACAATGGAAAGGCATCATTGCCGTTAGCCGTGGTGGTCTGGTGCCAGGCGCGCTGCTGGCGCGTGAATTGGGTATTCGTCATGTCGATACCGTATGCATCTCCAGCTACGATCACGACAATCAGCGCGAACTGACCGTTCTGAAACGTGCCGAAGGTGACGGTGAAGGTTTCATCGTAATCGATGACCTGGTTGACACCGGTGGTACCGCGGTTGCGATTCGCGAAATGTACCCTAAAGCGCATTTCGTCACCATCTTCGCTAAACCGGCAGGCCGTCCGCTGGTGAATGATTATGTTGTTGATATCCCTCAGGATACCTGGATCGAGCAGCCGTGGGATATGGGCGTCGTGTTCGTCCCGCCGATTTCAGGCCGCTAATCTAAATCGTTTTCAACGCCTGGCTATGCCGGGCGTTGTTCTTTTTGTGCCGTGTCAGGTTACACTATGCCTTAGTGAGTACTCATGGAGGCCGTAATTATGTCACAGGCTAACCTCAGCGAAGTCCTGTTTAAACCCCGCTTCAAACACCCTGAAACGTCAACGCTGGTTCGTCGATTTAATCACGGCGCGCAGCCGTCTGTGCAATCTGCCCTGGATGGCACAACCATCCCGCACTGGTACCGCATGGTGAATCGCCTGATGTGGATCTGGCGCGGCGTCGATCCGCGCGAAATCCTTGAGGTGCAGGCGCGTATCGTCATGAGCGAAGCAGAGCGCACGGATAAAGAGCTCTATGACACGGTCATTGGCTATCGTGGCGGGAACTGGATCTACGAGTGGGCGAAGCAGGCGATGGACTGGCAACAGAAGGCCATGGCAGAACAGGACCCACAAATTAGCGGACGCCACTGGCTGCACGCCTCTACGCTGTACAACATTGCGGCGTATCCGCATCTGAAAGGCGACGAGCTGGCTGAACAGGCGCAGGCCCTGGCGAATCGCGCGTATGAAGAGGCGGCTCAGCGCTTGCCCGGTAAGCTGCGCGAACTGGAATTCACGGTTCCCGGCGGTGCGCCGATCACCGGTTTTTTGCATATGCCAAAAGGTGACGGCCCGTTCCCGACGGTGCTGATGTGCGGGGGGCTGGATTCCATGCAAACGGATTACTACACCCTGTATGAACGCTATTTTGCCCCGCGTGGTATTGCCATGCTGACGCTGGACATGCCCTCGGTCGGGTTTTCGTCGAAATGGAAACTGACCCAGGATTCCAGCCTGCTGCATCAGCACGTATTAAAAGCACTGCCCAACATTCCCTGGGTCGATCACACCCGCGTGGCGGCATTTGGTTTTCGCTTTGGCGCCAACGTGGCGGTACGGTTGGCGTATCTCGAATCTTCGCGCCTGAAAGCGGTGGCGTGTCTGGGGCCGGTAGTGCATGCGCTGCTCAGCGACCCGCAGCGGCAGGCAAGCGTCCCGGAAATGTATCTTGATGTACTGGCCAGCCGTCTGGGTATGCACGACGCCTCCGATGACGCGCTGCGTGTCGAGCTCAATCGCTATTCATTAAAGGTACAAGGCCTGCTGGGCCGACGTTGTCCAACGCCGATGCTGTCGGGCTTCTGGAAAAACGATCCGTTTAGTCCGGAAGAGGAGTCTCGCTTAATCACATCGTCATCTTCTGACGGTAAGCTGATGGAGATCCCGTTCAACCCGGTGTATCGCAATTTTGATAAAGCGCTGCAAGAAATAACCGGATGGATCAATCAGAGATTGTGTTAATAGATTGCTAAATTTTATTGATTTGGTAAAACAGTTGCTTCACCTAAGGAGATCGCAATGACGTTACCGAGTGGACACCCGAAAAGCAGATTGATCAAGAAATTCACCGCGCTTGGCCCTTACATCCGGGAAGGGCAGTGCGAAGATAATCGATTTTTTTTCGATTGTCTGGCTGTTTGCGTCAACGTGAAACCCGCGCCGGAGAAGCGTGAATTCTGGGGCTGGTGGATGGAGTTAGAAGCACAGGAAAAACGCTTCACGTACAGCTACCAGTTTGGTTTGTTTGATCAAGACGGCAACTGGACCGCCGTGTCCATCAAAGAGACTGAAGTGGTAGATCGACTGGAGTACACCTTACGTGAGTTCCATGAAAAATTACGTGGGTTGCTAACGTCGCTGAATCTGGCGCTGGAACCTGCGGACGACTTTAAAGATCAGCCGGTTAAATTAACGGCATAGTGAACAGCAAAATGCCGGATGGCGGCGCAACCCCATCCGGCATTTTTTATGTTAGATCAGAACTGGTAGGTCATCCCCACTGCGACGATATCATCATTGTTGATGGCCAACTTATTATCGCTATCCAGCTGGTTGATTTTATAATCAACAAATGCTGACATATTCTTGTTGAAATAATAGGTCGCGCCAACGTCGATATAATTCACCAGATCTTCATTACCGATACCTTCAATATCTTTGCCTTTCGACAGCACATATCCCAGGGACGGACGCAGACCAAAATCAAACTGGTACTGAACCACTGCTTCGACGTTCTGTGTTTTATTGGCGAAGCCACCGGATATAGGCGTCATTTTGCGCGTTTCAGAGTACATCGTGGCAATATAAATATCGTTGGCATCGTATTTTAAACCGGTTGCCCAGGCTTCGGCTTTATCGCCCGCGCCACGGTTTTGCAGATTCTGCTGATTGGTACGATCGGAATTGGTATAGGCGCCGCTGATGGCGAAATCGCTGCCGCCAAAGTCATAGGTCACCGACGTACCAAAACCGTCGCCATTCTGTTTTTTCACATCGCGGTCTTCGTTTTTACCCTGGTATTGCAAGGTGAGATCCAGGCCATCAACGACGCCGAAGAAGTCGGTGTTACGGTACGTCGCCAGACCGCTGGCGCGTTTGGTCATGAAGTTATCGGTCTGCGCGGAAGAGTCCCCGCCGAACTCCGGGAACATATCGGTCCACGCTTCAACGTCGTATAGCGCACCCAGGTTACGACCATAGTCGAAGGAACCGAGGTTTTTCAATTTCAGACCCGCGAAGGCCAGACGTGTTTTTTGCTGGTTAGAATCGCTTTCGGCTTTATTGCCTGCGAACTCTGCTTCCCAACGACCATAACCGGTCAGCTGATCATTAATTTGAGTTTCGCCTTTAAAACCAAAACGGATATAGCTTTGGTCGCCGTCTTTGCTGTCATTATCGGTCATGTAGTGCATGGCTTTAACTTTGCCGTACACATCCAGTTTATTTCCGTTCTTATTATACACTTCCGCTGCCTGTACGGATGCCGATGCCATAATACCCATCACCACTAATGCCAGAGTGCTCTTTTTCATTTTCATTCCTGATTTAAAGTACGCGCGAATATTTACTGGGTGTGTTCCCCGTTCAAAGACAGGAGGGTTTTTAACGTCTGGCAATGAACGTTTTATGACAAAGTAAGAATATTTTTAAAAAAGAATGTTTATTTGTTTCTGTCATAAAAACGTCAAAACTTGCCGCTACGCTTGCTGATCCTGCGCAATAAAATTTCATGCTTTGTGCGCTGGCTGTTGGCAACCGGGGCCAGTCCTGCTAAAACGTTCGTTTGATATCATTTCCCCAATCTTGAATGGCAGAGAATCATGAGTGACAGCCAGACGCTGGTGGTAAAACTTGGCACCAGTGTGCTAACGGGCGGATCGCGCCGCCTGAACCGTGCCCACATCGTAGAACTGGTCCGCCAGTGCGCGCAGCTCCATGCCGCAGGGCATCGCATTGTTATTGTTACCTCGGGCGCGATTGCCGCCGGGCGTGAGCATCTTGGTTACCCTGAACTCCCGGCAACGATCGCCTCTAAACAGCTGCTGGCGGCAGTAGGGCAGAGCCGATTGATTCAACTCTGGGAACAACTGTTCTCCATTTATGGCATTCATGTCGGGCAGATGCTGCTGACGCGTGCGGATATGGAAGACAGAGAACGTTTCCTTAACGCTCGCGACACGTTACGTGCGCTGCTGGATAACAACATCGTTCCTGTCATCAATGAGAACGACGCGGTGGCAACCGCCGAAATCAAAGTCGGTGATAACGATAACCTGTCGGCGCTGGCGGCGATTCTGGCCGGGGCCGATAAGCTGCTGCTGCTCACCGATCAGCAGGGCCTGTTCACCGCTGACCCGCGTACCAATCCGCAGGCTGAGCTGATTAAAGATGTCTACGGGATTGATGACGCACTGCGGTCTATCGCCGGAGACAGCGTCTCTGGCCTCGGCACCGGTGGTATGGGCACCAAACTGCAGGCGGCAGACGTGGCCTGCCGCGCCGGTATCGACACCATTATTGCCGCAGGCAGCAAGCCTGGCGTGATTGGCGATGTAATGGAAGGCGTGTCCGTGGGGACGCGTTTTCATGCTCAGGCTTCTCCGTTGGAGAACCGCAAACGTTGGATCTTCGGCGCACCGCCCGCCGGGGAAATCACCGTCGATGAAGGGGCGACCTCCGCCATTCTGGAACGCGGCAGTTCGTTATTGCCCAAAGGCATTAAAAGCGTGACAGGCAACTTCTCTCGTGGTGAAGTGATTCGTATCTGCAATCTTGAAGGGCGCGATATTGCCCACGGCGTCACTCGCTATAACAGCGACGCGCTGCGCCGTATTGCCGGACACCACTCTCAACAGATTGACGCGATCCTCGGCTATGAATATGGCCCGGTTGCCGTCCATCGCGATGACATGATCACCCGTTAAGGAGCAGGCATATGCTGGAACAAATGGGCATTGCTGCCAAAGCAGCGTCGTATAAGCTGGCGCTACTCTCCAGCCGCGAAAAAAACCGCGTGCTGGAAAAGATTGCCGATGAACTGGAAGCACAAACCGAAAGCATCCTCAGCGCTAACGCACAAGACGTTGAGCAGGCACGGGAAAACGGTCTGAGTGAAGCAATGCTTGACCGTCTGGCGCTGACCCCGGCACGTTTGAAAGCCATCGCCGACGACGTACGTCAGGTGTGCAACCTCGCCGACCCGGTCGGGCAGGTGATTGACGGCGGTCTGCTGGATAGCGGCCTGCGTCTGGAGCGTCGTCGCGTCCCGCTGGGCGTGATTGGCGTGATTTATGAAGCGCGTCCTAACGTCACCGTTGATGTCGCCTCCCTGTGCCTGAAAACCGGCAATGCGGCGATCCTGCGCGGGGGCAAAGAGACGTACCGGACAAATGCGGCAACCGTGGCAGTGATTCAGCAGGCGCTGGAGGCCTGTGGTTTACCGGCGGCCGCCGTGCAGTCGATTGATAATCCGGACCGCGCGCTGGTCAGCGAAATGCTGCGCATGGATAAGTACATCGATATGCTGATCCCGCGCGGCGGCGCTGGCCTGCACAAACTGTGTCGCGAACAGTCGACTATTCCGGTGATCACCGGCGGTATTGGCGTTTGTCATATCTATGTGGATGAAAGCGCAGATATCATCGCCGCACTCCGGATTATCGTTAACGCCAAAACCCAACGCCCGAGCACCTGTAATACCGTCGAGACGCTGCTGGTGCACCAGAATATCGCCGGACGCTTCCTGCCCGTGCTGAGCCAGCAGATGGCGCAAAGCGGCGTCACGCTGCATGCTGATGAGGCCGCGCTGACTCAATTGCAGGCCGGTCCGGCCAACGTGGTGGCGGTAAAAGCACAAGAGTACGACGATGAGTTTCTGTCGCTGGATCTGAACGTAAAAATTGTCAGCGACCTGGATGAGGCCATCGGCCATATTCGCGAACATGGCACCCAGCATTCCGACGCGATCCTGACGCGCGATATGCACAACGCCAACCGCTTCGTTAACGAGGTGGATTCGTCTGCGGTGTACGTTAACGCCTCCACCCGTTTTACTGACGGCGGCCAGTTTGGACTGGGTGCGGAAGTGGCAGTCAGTACGCAGAAATTACACGCACGCGGACCGATGGGGCTGGAAGCACTGACCACATACAAGTGGATCGGCTTCGGTGACGACACGATTCGTGCGTAATTGAAACCGGGTGATGCAAAAATAGGCGTTTGATTCGCAAGGCCATTGACGCGTCGCCCGGTTAGTTTTAACCTTCTACCCCGTGTTCACAATCGTGGGCATGTCTTTATCAGTGCCGATATAGCTCAGTTGGTAGAGCAGCGCATTCGTAATGCGAAGGTCGTAGGTTCGACTCCTATTATCGGCACCATTTCAAACTCTTCCCAGGTCTACCGAAATCAACTTAAAGCCCGTGTTTTTCCGCTTCTGACATGTTTCTAAAACTCCAGCGTTAATCGGCCTCAGCCGACATCACGTTCCTGTTGGTGGCATCAATGGGGGCATTCTGTGTTCGGTTCAGAAAGATGCCCCCAATGAAGCTAAACGCACGCCATTGCCGCTATTTCTCGTTCCTCTCTGGCCTATGACTCAGGGTGCCCGTCGATCGCGGCTTTAAGGTCGCGATATTCTTCGCATTGAGTGCCGCAGAGGGTTTTAATGGTGGCCAGTTCCGCTTTTGCCAGATCGGGGCGACCCTTAACCATCCATGCCTCACCGAGGTATTCGCGTACTTTGGCATAATGCGGATCAAGGGCAATCGAGCGTTGATAATAGCCAATCCCTTCATCCGTACGACCCAGTTTGCGGGTGGCATAACCCCGATAGTTCCAGGCCTCACGCGTATTGGGTTGCTGTAAGGTATCGAGTAAATTGATAGCGTCCTGATAGTGACCGGTTTTCGCCAGGTGATACGCATACTGTGTTTTATCCTGATCGTCGATCATACTGCTTTTTTCGGGCAAACAGTTTTTGGTTTTGTTGTCGTAAACCTGGCCCTTCGGGCAGGTTGGCGTCGTGGTATCGTCATTTCCCATGGCGTTTACCGAAGCTGAATAGAGCAGCCCGCTTGAGACCAGACAAATCAGCGGCAGATATTTTGGAGCGAATTGCATTTTCATGATCCCGTCCTGTGCGTGTGTGAAGGGAGATTCCGGCATGCCGGAACAGTACAGGGCATGCTTTTATTGATTATTGATGCCAAAAAATGACCTGCCGTTTATTTTTGTAGTACTTCACGAACGTTGCCCATCACCGTGTTCCAGAAATAAAAAAACGCACAGGGGGATCGCCCTGTGCGTCGGGTTTACAGCCCAAGAACTTAAACCCCAAGGCGATCGCGTAAGCTGTAATACGCCGCCCCCATGGCGGTAAACGGAATACGCAGGCTGCGTCCGCCCGGGAACGGGTAGTGGGGCAGTCTGGCGAATGCGTCAAAACGCTCGGCATCGCCGCGCAGCAGTTCGGAAATCAGGCGTCCTGCCAGATGGGTACAGGTCACGCCGTGACCGCTGTAGCCCTGCATATAATAAATATTGTTATCGAGGCGGCCGAACTGCGGCATGCGCGATAGCGTCAACAAGAAATTCCCGGTCCAGCGATAATCAATTTTCACCCCTTTCAATTGCGGGAAGGTCTTCAGCAGCTTCGGCATTAGCAGGCGTTCAATATCGTCCGGATCGCGTGCGCCGTAGACCACGCCGCCGCCGTACAGCAGGCGGTTATCGCCGGTCAGACGGTAGTAATCCAGCAGGTAGTTACAGTCTTCCACGCAGTAGTTTTTCGGGATCAGCGAGCGCGCCATCTCGGCGGACAGCGGTTCGGTGGTTAATACCTGCGTGCCGCACGGCATACTGCTTTTGGCAAGCGTCGGTTCCAGTTTGTCACCCAGATAGGCGTTGCCGGCAACAATTACATAGCGTGCCGTGACCTGACCTTGCTCTGTGCTGACCACCGCCGGGCTGGTGTGCTGAATACGGGTAACCGGTGACAGCTCGAAGACGCGTCCACCGTTTAAGCGGATGGCGTCGGCTTCACCAATCGCCAGGTTCAGCGGATGAATGTGGCCGCCGCTGTGGTCGAGCAGCGCGCCGACATAACAATCGCTGTTAACCTCACGACGAATTTCGCTGCTGTCCAGCAACTCGAGTTGCGTATTGCCGTAGCGCTCCCAGTTAGACTTCTGCTCCTCCAGCGTCTCCATCTGCTTGTGGTTTAGCGCTACAAACAGCCCACCGGGACGGTAGTCGCAGTCGATCTGATAGCGTTTGATCCGTTCGCGAATGATGTTACCGCCTTCAAACATCATGCTGCCGAGCATTTTGGCGGTGTCCGGGCCGTAGGTACGTTCGATGACGTCGATATCGCGACTGTAGGAGTTCACCAATTGGCCGCCGTTGCGCCCGCTGGCACCGAAACCAATCCGCGCGGACTCCAGCAGCACCACGTCATAGCCCATCTCGGCTAAATGTAGGGCAGAAGAGAGCCCGGTATAACCGCCTCCCACGACACAAACATCACAGCTGACCGACTCGGTGAGGGTAGGAAATGGTTCGTATTGATTGGCGCTTGCGGCGTAATAACTGCGAGTATGTTCAGTCATGATTAAGGCTCCAGGGAGATCCAAATAGTTTTCAGTTCGCTAAATTTTTCCAGTGCATGCAGGGATTTATCGCGCCCGTTGCCGCTTTGCTTGTAGCCACCAAACGGCACGGTCATATCACCGTCGTTGTAGTTGTTGACGAATACGGAGCCGGCTTTCAGGCGACGACTCATGCGGTGCGCGCGCGACAGATCCCGGGTCCAGACCGCCGCGCCAAGGCCGTAGTCGCTATCGTTGGCCAGCGCCAGAGCTTCGGCTTCGGTCTTGAAACGGGTGATGACCAGCACCGGACCGAAGATCTCATCGCGGCTGACATGGGCCTGTGCTGGGGTGTCGATAAAAATGGTTGGGCCAATAGCCGCAGGATGAACGTGACTGCGGCCATCCAGTGCAAGCGTTCCCTGCGTTTCACCGTCACGAATAAAATTGTGCACGGTATCGGCATGTGCATTGTCGATAAGCGTTCCCATCGTGGTATCGGGATCAAGCGGGTTGCCTGGCTGCCAGTTTTTTGCCTGCTCTTTTAGCAGTGCAATGAACGCGTCGGCAATACTTTCCTCCAGCAGCAGACGCGTACCGGCGATACACACCTGGCCCTGGTTATAGAAGATACCTGCTGCCGTGGTGGCGGCGGCTTTCGCCAGATCCGGGCAGTCAGCAAATACGATGTTGGCGCTTTTGCCGCCGGCTTCCAGCCAGACGCGTTTCATGTTGCTGTCGCCAGCGTCTTTAAGTAGTTGCTTGCCGGTGCGGGTGGAACCGGTAAACGTAAGTACATCGACATCCGGATGTTGCGACAGCGCCTGGCCTGCTTCATGGCCGTACCCGCTAATGACGTTGAGGACGCCATCGGGTAAGCCCGCTTTTTTTGCCAGCGCGGCAAGGCGAATAGCAGTCAGCGGTGATTTCTCCGAAGGTTTCAGAATCACGCTGTTCCCCGCTGCCAGCGCCGGGCCGAGTTTCCAGCAGGCCAGCAGCAGGGGGAAATTCCATGGCACGATGGCGGCAATCACTCCTACCGGCTCGCGCACGATCAGCGCCAGATCGTTCACCGAGGTGGCGGCCACTTCGCCATACACTTTATCAATAGCTTCGGCGTACCAGCGGATGGCGCGTGCCGCACCGGGAATATCATCACGCAGGCTATGGCGAATAGGCTTACCGGTATCAAGTGTTTCCAGTAGCGCCAGCTCCTCGTGATGCTGCTCCATTAAATCCGCGAGCGTGTTCAGTACCGCTTTGCGCTGAGCAGGCGATGCCTGTGACCAGTCGCCGCGTTCAAATACCGTGCGAGCGGCGGTGACGGCGCGCTCCACATCCGCGTGTTTACCGCGGGCGACTTTGGCAAGCGGGCGCTGTCCTGCCGGATCAAGCGTAATAAAGGTTTCGTTATCGGCAGCAGCGCAATATTCACCGTTAATAAATAAACGGGTTTCCGGTGAATAATGGCTGGCTTTCTCACGCCAATATTTTAAATTCTGAAAGTTCATAGCTACTCCTTTTATTTCAATAAGATAAAGTTCGTTGCTGATCTTTTTCAGGCAAAATCAGGCTGCACGATGCCCCAGGGATTAACCCTGTTAATACGCGTTATTTAAGAAGGCCTGAGAAACTCAGGCCGTAACTCTTTTAGAACGTGGTGGGCGTGTGGGCACTGATAATGCGGCAGATCCCCGCCGAGGTGTTGCTGAAGCTGTGGGGTATGCCGGTGTTAATGGCATAACTTTGTCCTTCAACAAGATGATACGTTTGACCGTTGATGGTCAGTATCACTTCACCTTCCAGTATTGTCCCAATCTCTTCACCCTGGTGTTTAATTCTCTCCCCGGTCGTCGTGCCTGGCTGATAGGTTTCAAAAATCATCGCCAGCGTACGATTAGGATTGCCGTTGTGAATCAGTTTCATGGATACCCCCTGACTGCCGATCTCAATCAGATCATCCTGATTGATAACCACCTGCGGTTCGTCAGGTTTTTCCGGGTCCGCGAAGAACTCGGAGAGCGACAGCCCATAGACTTTCAATAGCTTTTGCAGCGTACTGATAGCAGGACTGACTTTATCCTGCTCTATGGTGCTGATGGCGCTATGCGTTAATCCAGACAGTTCGGCGGCACGACGCTGCGAAAGACCCAATTGCTGGCGGATCTCTGACAGACGTTTACCCGGCGCCAGGCCGTCATCGCTCATAATTGCATTTCCTTAACAGTAGTGGTCAGAGACGCTGTTTTTCAGCGAGATGGTTCTGACATGCGGTGATAAAACCTTCAAGCAACAAACGCGACAGGGCGTATTCGCTACTGTTCCATTCCGGGTGCCACTGCACGCCGAGCGCGAAAGGATGGTCGTGAGCGCTAACGGCTTCGACCAGTCCATCCTGCGATCGTGCTTCTATACGTAGCTGCGGACCAAGGGTTTTTGCGCCCTGGCCATGTAAGGAGTTAACCCAAAACGTGTTGCAACCTGGTATTAACTGAGACAGCAATCCTCCCTGCTGAACCTGGACTTCATGAGATGGCGCATATTGCTGCTCCACCGGGAGTTCCGCGTCTTCACGATGCTCCAGGAACTGTGCGTGATCGCACAGGCGACGATACAGAGTCCCGCCGGTGGCGACAACTAATTCCTGTAAGCCCCGGCAGATGGCGAAAATGGGAATGCGCCTTTCGAGTCCGGCGGTAATTAGCGCCATGCTCAGAAGATCACGCCCAGGATCGGCGTCAGGCTCATCGCCATTTTCACCATACAGGTGCGGCTGCATATTGCTCGGGCTCCCTGGCAGAAAAATACCGTCCAGTTTCGGTAATAAAGCATTCAGTAACTCTGGCTCCGCCAGTGCATGCGGCAGGGCAATCGGTAATCCACCGGCATTCAATACCGCATTCAGGTACTTTTCTTGCAGAGTCTGGGTCTCATGACCCTTAAGCCTGTTCCTACACATCACGACACCAATAACTGGCTTGTCAAATATATTGCCCATGATCGACCTCACGTTTTGGAATAAATTATTGCCAAACGGTTCCTTGTTGTGCAATTTCGTTCAATATTTTCTCAATCTAGCAGCGGAATAACCTTCTAGCAAACTTAATTTAACATTTGACAAACAAATCCTTTGCATCCAGAGTCGAAGAGTGGACATTATATTTAACAGTCAAAACGCAGATCAGCATCCATAGCAACGGCGGTGAATCATGGAAACCAATATCGTAGAAGTTGAGAATTTTGTGCAGCATTCTGAAGAGAGACGAAGTAGCGCGTTTGCGCGTGAAGTGAAGCAGTATCTGGAGCGTTATCCCAACACGCAATTTGTCGATGTGCTGTTAACTGACCTGAACGGCAGCTTTCGCGGTAAACGTATCCCGGTATCGGGCTTGCATAAGCTGGAGAAGGGCTGTTATTTCCCGGCATCCGTGTTTGCGATGGATATTCTGGGCAATGTAGTAGAAGAAGCAGGATTAGGGCAGGAACTGGGGGAGCCGGATCGCACGTGTGTGCCGGTGCCCGGTACGTTAACCCCATCGGCTGCCGATCCGGAATATATCGGGCAGATGATGCTGACGATGCTGGATGAAGATGGCGCTCCCTTTGACGTTGAGCCGCGGAACGTGCTGAACCGACTCTGGCAGAAACTTCGCCAGCGCGGCCTGTTCCCCGTCGTAGCGGTAGAGCTGGAGTTCTATTTACTCGATCGTCAGCGTGATTCCGAAGGCTATCTTCAGCCGCCCTGTGCGCCGGGCACTGGCGATCGCAACACCCAAAGCCAGGTTTACTCCGTAGATAACCTCAACCACTTTGCCGATGTACTGAATGATATTGATGAACTCGCCAAACTGCAGCTGATCCCGGCCGACGGCGCGGTGGCCGAGGCCTCTCCTGGACAGTTTGAAATCAACCTCTACCACACTGATAACGTTCTTGACGCCTGCGACGATGCGCTGGCGCTAAAACGCCTGGTGCGACTGGTAGCAGAGAAGCATAAGATGCACGCCACCTTTATGGCCAAACCTTATGAAGAGCATGCCGGCAGCGGGATGCATATCCACATCAGTATCCTGAATAATAAAGGCGAGAACGTGCTGGCCGAGGCGGACGGCGAAGATTCCGCGTTATTAAAGCGTGTGCTGGCCGGGATGATCGATCTGATGCCCGCGTCGATGGCGTTACTGGCACCGAATATGAACTCGTATCGCCGTTTCCAGCCGGGCATGTATGTGCCGACCCAAGCCTCCTGGGGGCATAACAATCGTACGGTGGCGTTGCGCATTCCGTGTGGCGATCGTGACAGCCACCGGGTTGAGTATCGTGTGGCCGGGGCGGACGCCAATCCGTATCTGGTTATGTCGACCATTCTTGCCGGGATCCTCCACGGTCTGGATAACGAGCTGCCGTTACAGGAAGAAGTGGAAGGCAACGGGCTGGAGCAGGACGGCGTGCCGTTCCCGATCCGCCAAAGCGATGCCCTGTGGGAGTTTATGCAAAACGACCCTTTGCGTGAATTACTCGGTGAGCGTTTTAGCCATGTTTATCACGCCTGTAAAAACGATGAGCTTATCCAGTTTGAACGTCTGATCACTGACACCGAAATTGAGTGGATGTTGAAAAACGCCTGATGATGTTGCTACTGCCCGGGGGACTATGTTGTCCGGGCCTGCAGCAATCGTGCGTGATTAAAAAATAGATGTCGCATCATGCGGTCTGCGCGGAGCCAGCCCGTACATATTGCAGGAATACTGCCATTTCCCGGCTGTCGCGTAATGGAGCGGATTGCGACAACGGGTCTTCAGATAACCGACAGAGTTTGTGACGAGGAAATGAGATGATGCCAATGTTTACACATCAGCCCGGCGCGAGCATCCAAGGCTCCCGCAGTCAGTACGGACCGCAGTTGTGCCGTGCCGCCGTATTGACACCTTTCTTGATGGGATCCACCCCGACGCGCCCCAGGTTTGCTGTACCGACGTTCCGAACGCAGACCTGGGCCCGTGTCGGGGAGGATCGTCATGACGACTAATTCCGCCGAGAATCTTTCTGCTCAGACGGGCAAAACACAGCTGCGTAAATCCCTCAAGCTGTGGCAAGTTGTGGTGATGGGGCTGGCCTATCTCACGCCAATGACGGTGTTTGATACCTTTGGTATTGTGTCGGGCATCAGCGATGGCCATGTTCCAGCCTCTTATCTGCTGGCGCTGGCGGGGGTATTGTTTACCGCGATCAGTTACGGCAAGCTGGTGCGCCAGTTTCCGCAGGCCGGTTCGGCCTATACTTACGCGCAAAAGGCGATTAACCCGCATGTCGGGTTTATGGTCGGCTGGTCGTCGCTACTTGACTACCTTTTCCTGCCGATGATTAACGTCCTGCTGGCCAAAATTTACCTGTCCGCCTTGTTTCCGGAGGTCGCCCCCTGGATTTGGGTGGTGATGTTCGTTGTTATCCTCACCGCGGCCAACTTAAAAAGCGTTAACCTGGTGGCGAACTTCAACGCGCTGTTCGTGCTGGTGCAGGTGGCGATTATTGCGGTGTTTATTTTCCTGGTGGTACAGGGGCTACATAAAGGCGAAGGGGTAGGGACCGTCTGGTCGCTGCAACCGTTTATCAGCCAGAATGCGCATCTGATCCCGATTATCACCGGGGCGACCATTGTCTGTTTCTCGTTTCTCGGGTTTGATGCGGTGACCACGCTGTCTGAAGAGACACCGGATGCTGCACGTACCATCCCGAAAGCCATTTTCCTCACCGCCCTGTACGGTGGGCTGATCTTTATTTCGGCCTCGTTCTTTATGCAGCTGTTCTTCCCGGATATTAGCCGTTTTAAAGACCCTGACGCGGCGCTGCCGGAGATTGCGCTGTACGTCGGCGGTAAGCTGTTCCAGTCTATTTTTCTGTGTACGACCTTTGTGAATACGCTGGCGTCAGGCCTGGCGTCGCACGCCAGCGTCTCTCGTCTGCTGTATGTGATGGGGCGCGATAACGTCTTCCCGGAGAAATATTTCGGCTACGTGCATCCGAAATGGCGCACGCCTGCGCTGAACGTCATTATGGTCGGGATTGTGGCGCTGTCGGCGTTGTTTTTTGACCTGGTGACCGCCACGGCGCTGATTAACTTTGGTGCGCTGGTGGCATTTACCTTCGTCAATCTGTCGGTGTACAACCACTTTTGGCGGCGTGAAGGGCGTAAGCACACCTGGCAGGAAAAACTGCATTATTTGGTATTGCCCATGGTTGGCGCCGCGACGGTTGCCGTGCTGTGGATAAACCTGGAGGCGACGTCGCTGACGTTGGGGCTGGTGTGGGCAGGGTTAGGGCTGGTGTATCTCGCGTACTTGACCCGGCGCTTTCGTAAGCCGCCGCCGCAGTTCGACGCCGCGAAAACCGAACGTGCCTGGGAGTGATGTTCCCTCTGATGGGGACCAACGGACAGCGTTGTAACATGCACTTGTTATAACAGGGGCGCGTCGTGAAGATGCGCCCCTGTTGCTGCATTTCTGTTGTCGGACAGAACACCTGGCAGGTAGGATTGGTCGTGTTACTTGTTGATTAAGTCGATAATGCGATCGCCATCGGTATCTTCTTGTGACACCCGACTGAAAATACTGCTATCACTTTGCGTGCCTACCTTAATCGGTTCTTTACAGTCTTTGTGGAATACTTTTTTGCCATTTTTTGTGACGACAACGCCAGACATGTCACCGTGTTGTTCCTTGTTATAGACAATATATTCGTATGCTCCTTTTACGATTCGAATCCAGTATAAAGAACCTCCGGCGATCATTCCTGCGCTGTAATAGGCTGTGACCCCAGGCTGATTAGTCACAAGATTGAGTTCCGCCGTAGGGGATGCGTTGGTTCCCAACGCGTATCCTGCAGCATCCTGGGCAATAAAAGCGCTGGCGAATTTATTATTGGTTAATAAGCATTCAAGTGTTAATTGTTCCTGATCTTCTGCAGTATAAGATTCTGCAGAAACATTCTGGGCGGTGGCAAGATAGCATAAGGTAATTGCCGCTATTTTTAAGCTTAATTTCACGTTCTTCATTCCTTAATAAACATGTGTGTTTAATCACCGGTGTGAATTAGTTACCACTTTTAATTTGTTTGCAGGTTTCCAGCCAACCCGCGGTATCAATTTTTCCGTTTGCCAGGTATTTTTGCTGATTCTGCCAATGTGCGGCGAGGAAGGGCTTAAGCCCAGAGAGGCGTTTATTCAGGGTGAGCATTTGATCGAAAACGGTCACTTCCTGTTTTAGACCCTCTTGGCCATAAAGCGTGGCGGAGTCAACCAGACTGCTAGCGTAGTAACTGGTTAATTGCTGTAAGCGGTCAGTTTGTTCACCGAGTTTGGTTTTTCGGATTGCACAGTTTTTGTCACTACTGTCTTTGTCCTTGCACAGCAATTCATAGTTATGGTTCAGGAAGTCCAGGAAGCGGCCATCATCCTGCAACTTTGTGCACAGGAAGGAGCCTAAATTAAGGCTGGCACGAATTGATTGTGCACGCTCTTCTTGCTGCTGTTGATTGCTGGCGCGAAGCTGGTTTTCCAGATCCTTAAGTTTCTTTTTGAGCTCAGTATCTTCAACGCCGGATGCCAGGCTTCCCAGTGCTTTCGCGGTGTCTTTTGATTCGTCATTTTTCTTATTTACTCCCGGCTTTTCTTCACCGAGTGCGGCCCAGTTTTTCTCCAGCAACTTCACGCGGTCTGTCGATGTAACGACCGGGGACACCATGACCAGTCGCAGGCCAGTCGTTTTGCTGGTGAAAGGATGGGCATCATCGTAGTAGTTAATTTCTTTACGGGTGGCGCTACGGATATCAGACTCATTTGACATCACGCTGCCTCCACGCACGACAAAACCACCCGCCTGGCCGTGCAGCCGGTTGATCTTATTGAGATAAAATGGAGTAAACATCATCTCAGAAACGTTACCCAACATATCATACAGGCCGAGGGGGTTAGGGTTTAACAGGCCAACCAGCTGTACTTTGCTATTCGAGGACTGTGAGCCGGAATACCACTCGTAATTTTTCATATCATCCATCGGATAGTGAGAGTCGCGGAACTCTGCACTATTCACTTTCAGGCCGCCACGTGCCGCAAATTCCCATTCGACTTCTGTGGGCAGACGCAAAAATCCTGGATTACTCTCTTCCTTCGGCAGCTTGTCGAGAGCATTACTGCGTAGCCATTGGTTATATTTATCGGCGAGGTTTACTGCATCAAACCAACTGATATTGGTTTGCGCGATGCTCAGCTTGCGTGATGGGGTCGGGCAGTTACTGCTGGTTAATGCTTGATATTGCAACGCCGTCAATTCATATTTGGCCATCAAATAGTAACGACCCTTACTTTTTTTTGATTCAGTAAAGCTACCGGCAATAAAGGTTGGATAACTGTGTTCGACAAAGCCCCATTCCCCGCCATCTTCCCCTAAAGTAACAGGAATATCATCAAGAGGGCCTGATACCGGGATCTCGACCCGGCGGAATACCATCGAACCTTCGCAGGGCATTGGTAAAATAATGTCTTCGCTGTCGGGTTTAGGATTATAGGTTTTATCCGCCCACGGCTCTGCCAGCACGGGTGACATCTTCACAAGCAGGGCAAGCGCCAGCCAGCGAGATAATGTGGAAGGGGTAAGGGCCATGAACGATCTCCGCAAATGATAAATAGGGTTATACCTCGCGCAGGCTTTGCGCAGGCTCAATATTGATGGCGCGATAAGCGCCGATGCTGGCGACCAGTATGGCTACAACAAGAGTCAGTAACAGGGCCACGAGGCCGTGTAATGGTGTGATCTTGCAAAGCATCTGATCTGTTGCTTGTCCCCCTGCTAACGCCTGGTTAAATACCTGGCTGGCTAACAGATAAAGGCCAAAGCCGCCGACATAAGCCATCAGGCTGAGTAGACAGCCCTGGACAATGACATAGCCACCCACTGCCGGGCGAGTGAAACCAAGCAGACGGAGTACGGCAATATGCTTACGCTTACGATCGACATTCGCGATAAATGAGCCGACAAGCGAGGTTATACAGCCAACCAGTGCAGTAGCGGCGATGGTATTAAAAATAATGCCCAATACCCGGTTGATGCTTTTGACATTTTCAATATCCGCCAAGCGACTGGTTGTCTCGATACGCTGTGCCCTGAGATCGCGTTCCAGGCTAGCCACCTGGTCAATATCATGGGCATACAATCTGGCGCGGGCATAGCGCGGCGGTTTGCTATTGAGTTGAGCACCACTTGTGCTTCCGAGTTCAGTTACCGCATAACCATCGCGGAAATGTTCAATAGCTAGCAATAATGAAGGCTGAGTAAAGATGGCGGCGCGGTTGAAATAGGTCGCAGGTAAAATGCCCACGATAGTGACGCTTTTACGACCCCATTCCCGGCGTTCGTCAAGCAACCGACTCACCCGTATATTGATGGTATCGCCCACCCTCGCTGCCAACTTTCGCGCGGCTTCCTGGGTAACGATCACGTCATTTTCCTGATGAATCTCCAACTTACCCAGTAAAGGATCACCTACGGATGTGGGAATAACTTCAGCATTTTCAATAAAGTGAGATATATCAGTTTGCAAATCGGCGAGTGTGTTCAGCGATCGTGTTTGTCCGATAGCGAAGCCTACATCGGGACGTTGTTGCAGCTGTGTAATCCAGTTCTGATCATAGCTACCGCTACTCAGCATACGAATCTCAAGGTTGCGAGGGTCACGGGTGAGATCTTCTTGTAACTGGTCCACAATCCCAAAACGTAGGCCAAAAAGGAGGAGTAAAGGCGCAATGACGGCGACAAGAGAAGAAACGATGCAAAATGAGATGATGCGATCGTGCCACAGATCTTGCATGGCCAGGCGGCCTACTAGTCTGGCTCGGTTAAAAGACAAAGTAGGTTCCTCCCTGCTCATGTGTCGACGATGCTGTTAAAGGTTCTGACTGGGCGGTTAAACAGGGTAAATCGAAATGTTGCACCAGCGGCCAGTCATGGCAAACAACCAGCGCCATCATGCTTTCCTGGCGGACTAATTCAATAAACAGACTAAACAGATTCTGTGCATTGTGAGGGTCGAGTGCCGCAGTTGGTTCATCGGCAAGTACCAGTCCAGGGCGGTGTAATATGGCGCGAGCAAATGCCGTTCTCTGTCTTTCACCAAATGAGAGTTGGGTTGGATATTTAGCTAACAACGGCGAGAGTTTTAGTGCGTCAAGCACCCTGTTCAGCATGGATTTATCAGGTGTGATATCCAATAACTGGCAGGGCAGGAGAATGTTATCTTTAACGCTCAGATAGGGAAGAAGACCGCCATTTTGCAGTACAAAACCGAGCTGGCGGGCACGAATGTCCGCTAGCTCGCTATGTCGTTCGCCGTTCAGTAGCGTTGCAATATCACATTTCTGCGCGTTGTCGGTAAGCTCGAAGCGGCCAATATGGCTGGGCTGCAACAGTAACCCAATGGATTCCAGTAAGGTACTTTTTCCACATCCACTTTCCCCGGTTACCGCGACCACCTGACCTGGCTGCAGCGTGAGCTGCGGCAGATAAACCCGATGTGCCTGGCTTCCCTGACCTCGAATAACGCACAGCTCTTCAATGTGCAGCATCAGGGCATCATTTCCAACGGGATAGGATAAACACGATCGCGCGGATCGCTTCCTTTCGCCAGTTCGACCCAGCGATCAACGTCGGCATTGTATTTTTGGTAATGGCGTAGTTTGGACGACAGTGTGCGGATAAACTTCTCCTGCGACAGTCCATCCCAGCTTTTCCATGTCTCTTCGTCGAGATTCAGGACATCGCTCTTGTAAGGAAGGTCGGTCAGGTATTCTCCGAGTACGCCAAGATCGCCAATGCGGGCATTATCCTGCTGCTTCAGTTGATTTGGATCTGTACCCATCGTTGCAGCAACGGTACGCAGTTGTTCAAACATCTTGGTCGGCGAGATCATCCCCTCATTTGCCGCTTTTAGGATCTGGCCGACAGCATCGCTTAAATCGCTAAGCTGCCCCTTGGTCAGAAGAACACGCACATCGGTGGTGGGAATATTTTGTTTAATCAGATCGCGATCGCTGATCCAGGCCTGGAAAACTAACGGTGCTTGGGTGCTGTTGCGTTTACCGAGATAGGCTAATTGCATGGCATGCCCAATCAACGCGGTGTCCTGAAGTAGCTTTTGTTCCGGCGTCAGTTTCTTTCCATCTTCCTTCGCATACAGGGCGCTACCAATTGCAGCATCCCCCATATAAGCCGACTTAACCTGCTCAGTAATGGCGGAAGCAAGGGCGTCAACTTGTTGACCGAATGTCTTGATATCACCGGCATTGACGGCCTGGTAAAGATTGGAATGGGTGCTATCAAAGTTGGAGAGATCGCGATATTGGCTCTCCGCTTTGGCATGGTTATCTTTACCGCCCGATGTTTTCAGGTGCAAGGTGTAAATAGCGATACCGCGGTTACCGGCCTCAAGACGAAGCTGGCTGGCATCAAGGCCAGAACCTGAAAGCTTATTGCTGCCGTCAATGGCACCTGCATCGGTAATCAGAACCATGTAACGTGCGCCGAATGGGCTCCAGTCAATATCATCAATGGCTGACAGTACGCCGGAATAGGCATCCTCGTCGTACAAGGAACTGGAAACCTTTGCCTCTTTAAGATCGGCTACCTTTTTCAGGAAATCTGCGCCATCTTTGACATGGTTAGGATCAGCGTAAATTTTTGTACGGTACTCAAGTCCCGGTACGGCTTTGGTGTTCGAACGATATGAGACCAGACCAAACTTGACCTGACCATCAAGGTGTTCTTGTTTGATCTTGTCATAGATCTTATTAACCGCTTCTTTGGTGCGTTCGATGTAAGGCCCCATTGAAATGGTTGAGTCAATGACGAAGACCACCGAGGCGTTAAAGCCTTTCAGTTGGTTGACGCTATCTTCTTGTTTTGGTTCTGCGTCGACTTTGCTAACAGAGGCGACGTTAAGCAGACGTGTGTAGAAGCCATCTTCGGTCATGACCTCTTCACCGCTCAGGATAGGCAGCAGATAGAACTGCTTTTGCAGATCGACAAAATATTCAGGTTCTTGCGCCTGAATGCCGTCAGCATGGCCGTCCCGTTTCAATTTGGCACGCAGTGGGGCGACCAATGAGACCGGGTCGGGGGCCGAGAGAATATCATCGAGACTTTTTTTCTCTTTGAAAAAGAGTAAACGATCGCGGTTCGCTGGGTTGGTGAATGCCAGCGTTAGCTGCATTTTCCAGTCGACGGTGCATGACGTTGGTAACCAGCCGATGGTTTTACCGTAGCTGTCAGGTCCGACTTTGAGCCAACTTTGACCCTTCGCATCTTCCTTTTTATAAACGTACAGGCTGCTAAAGGCGGGTTGTATCTGTCCTTTATCATCACCTGCAGTTTTCGCGAGTTTACAGCCTGGTGTGGTGAGAACACGCTGATACAACGTTTTTTTCCCTTCCTGAAGCAGCGGTTTCTCGGCATCAGCGGCAAAAACATGCCCGCTGAGTACCAGACCACATAAAGGCAGGGCCAGACGGCTAAGGGTATTCCAGGTCATTTTCCTAACTCCTCAAGGCGTTGCTTGGCCGTTTGGTTGTTAGGTTCTGTTTGCAATACGGTTTCGTACCAATAGGCCGCGGTATCTTTATCCGCTTCTTTGAAGCATTCACTTGGTTGGTGGCCTTTAGGATCGTATTCACTGGCATAGGCGAGTGCGATTTTGGTGTCTCCCCCTTGTGCACGGTTCGCGTACAGGCGTTGCGCAACCCCACATTTCTTCGCCTCTTTTGCCGTCTGAATAATGGCCAGTAGTTTGTCGCTGTCGAGTTTTTCCTGTACGCAGCTTTGAACAAAATCAAGCTCGTTAAGGGTGTTTAAGCTTTCCTCTGAGCAACCGTTATGTGCAGGCGTCTGCGGTGCGGCGGCAGGCGTTTCTTGCTGCGCCTGAACAGCAGGAACAACGTCCGGCGCTTTATCCCGCCCTAAGAACCACCAAAGTGCGCCAGCAATGACCACCAGGGCCAGCGCTGCTGCGCCAATTAAGGGAAGGCGTGATGAGGTCGATTTCTGCTGCGGCCTCTCCTCGGCATGCATTATCGGCGCAACGGGTTCCGGTACTGATTCAGCCACGGTTTCTGCCACCGCGACCGGCGCGGCGGGCGCTTCTGGGGTAGCCAGCAAGCTGCTGCCGCTGTAGCTCCCCGTCTCACCTCGTGCTTCTGAGGAGAGGAGTTCATCACGCACCAACTGCAGCGTAGTGTTACGTGTTTCCCCAGATGCCAGTTTGATCTGAATTTGCACCTGGCTTGCGGTTGCCAGCAGCGGGTCAAGCAAGGTTGAGCCAATACGAAAACCGCTGCCGTTAGCCAGTGGGTAACCGCCGTTTACGGTAAACCAATGCTGTGCCGGACTCCAGCTGCCATCGGGCTGCAGATAGTTCTGCTCATTATTGCAAAGAATAAAGGTCAAATTAGCGAGTAGTGCATTATCGCCGCGCAGGCGGACCATCAATTGTGCAGCGCCTGGCTCTGCGGGTTGGCAGGCGATGATTTTGGCTAGCATGGCATGTTCTCTTGTTTCAATTGGCTGATAATCTGGCCAAGTTGTCGATTATGTTCGAAGGAAATATCCCGCGTGGCGCTATGACCTGCGTTGTCCAGCACGACGCTCATTAATGCGGAAAGCCAGTCTCCCAGATAGGAGACGCCTGGCTGTGGCGCGACGGCGGAGAGCTGAGGCAACTCATCGTTAGCGAGCGGTGCCTGGCGTAAAAACACTTTGTTTTTCTCACCAACATAGCTGTTGGGAACTTTTTCTGGCGGTAAAGTGAGATAGCCAAACCAGGCGATAAAATCCCGTATTGTCAGATGGGCGCGTAAAACCTGGCGTGCCATCAGATGTTCACGACGAGTCCCCGCCTGCTCTTGTCCTGCAAGGGCACGCTTCAATGAGCCTTCAAGATCCAAACGCGTGGCGGCGGTGATCAGTTCTTCACTGAGTTGATTAATCAGTTCAGTGCTCATGCCGAGTTGACGCCACGGTGATGTCTGTTGAGACAGTTCTCTCAGGTGTGCAACCCAGGCTTTAAAGATCTGATGAGCGAAATCATCATCCTGACCGACTCGTTCTGGCGATGAGGAGGAAGGGGCTTCGACAGCTGTCGCTTCAACCGGGGTGGTCGCGAAAGGATCGCTGGCAAAAGGATTATCGGCAAACGGGTTACCGCCAAATGGATTCGCAGCGAAGGCGTTTGAAGCCTGGTTTTCGCCGTCTGTTAGTGGCTCCTGATCGTGCTCACGAATACTCAGGTATATGTTATTGAGTTCGCGGGTGGGCAGATCCAATCGATCGATCATCTCCCCCATGCTGTGGGAACATGCAGACAGCCCTTGCCATAATTCTTTAGCAATAGCCTGTTTTTTCACGATCTGCCCGTCACCATCTTTTTCGTACCAGCGGCCGAGGTGCCGATCGCCGGTTTCCAGACGGCACTGCAGAAGTTGTTGCTGTAAACGCTTTAGTTTGAAGTCAAGATGAGCGACCCCTCGCAGCGCCTTCGTCAAACGCGACATTCCGCCATCGTTGAGTTCGAGCATGGCTTGCCAGGCTGTTCTTGGCTCAGCAACGTGGGTATTCACGTTTTTACCGCAGACGAAAGTATTGCCCATGGTATCAAGCACGCTACGATAGCGATCGGCAATTTCCACTTCGTTGAGCCGTTCCTGACCAGCTTCACCTTCCAGTTTCAGGAAGGGGTTATCGAGTCCAGGTTTGCGTACCAGAAAGCAGTTATTGAATGGCTGATTCGGCGCCCACTGTTGAAGCCATTCGTATTGCGAAAAACGCTCCAGCAGGGTCATATGCAGCATGCCTTCCCAGCCTTCTTTTAACTGATTTTCCGTATGTTGCAGACTGTTGTTGATACGCATATCGCACATGGTGATTGCCCAGAAGAGTCCTGGTTTGCTGAGCCCGCGTTCTTCGGCGCTCTTACCCTGTGTTTTTTCTACCCATCGGTTCAATACTGGCCCAACATCGGCAACGTCACTCTGTTTGGCTGAGCTGGCGCATACCACAAGGGCATTCATCTCTTGGTTATCGGTGTAACGCTCAAATAAGTAGGCCACTTTTCCGCGAAGCAGTAGCTGTGAAATCGCGTTAAGTCCGTCTCTACCGGCTTGTTCGAGGGCAGTAATCTTGAGACGACCGCGATAGCCAGGAAAGTCGAGCAGATCGACTTGTTCCACGACGCTGTTGTCCTCGACTTCCGCTAAGGGAAAAATAAGCTCGGTGGTTAATGCCGCCAGCTCAGCCTGAGATAAGCTGGCACTGCCGATTTGTTGATCTTCTTTCCAGTAACGGATCTCGACGTTACGATCCTGACTGGAACCCAGCCGGTTAAGGCTGTCTACATTCATGATGCTGCCACTGCTGTGGTCGGTAAGCGTTTCCAGAGGGGCAAACACCATCCGGGCATGATTTAGCTTTGCCAGCACGTTGGCTAATGAACGATAGGTTTCAGTGAGGGCTGGTTGCTCTCCCCACAGCAGGGAAAAAAGCTCCGCACGTTCAGTTGGGCTTAATGCTGGGGCGATTTTCAGTACCTGCGGCCAATAAGCGTGTTCAAGTTTCTCAACCGACTTTTTAAACGAGGCGTTAAGGTAGTCCCACAGGGCAACGACATCTTCCTGGCTAACGCCGTTATACCCTTGGTTTTGTACGGTACGCTGAAGGAAAGGGCGCAGGCGCTCTTCAATCCGACTTTGATCGAGCTGATAGCTCAATTGTTCATGGTTAAAATCGTTGAACCAGGCATTTGCCAGAATCTTAGCCAGGTCAATTTCACTGAACAAGCGCAGCGGCACCGGGTAACCGGCGGGGGCGGCCGGAGCCTGACGGGTAAAGCGAGTGACTAACCCGGTGGCCTCCTTACCGCCGCCTACCGGGTTAACCTCTTTGATAAAATCGACGCGCTGCTCGCCGTACATTGCTTCCAGCGAACCGTTACTGCCCGCAGCCAACGCTGAAATGAGATACGATTTTCCGGCTTGAGAAATACCGAAAAAACCAACGGTCATCGGCGTTCTGGCAACTTGAGTCAGACTATTTGCCAGATTACGTGTGCGCAGTAAAGCCAGACTGAGTTTGTCGGCTTCGTTGTCCAGACGACGTGAGCCGGGGCGTACGTTATCGACCCAACCGAGCGCGTCAAGACAACCTTGAGCGATAGCTGCCCAACCCTGGGTGAGAGATTTTTGCTCGCTATTCATTATTTTTTAACACTCCCGCTATCGAGCCAGTGTCGGCTATCAATAAGCCCGGTATCCGGCATGGTATTGAGTTCCAGGTCTAAATCACGTTTGCTAAAGGACTTATCGGTGTTGCTGCTGACATCGGCGATCGTCAGGCGATCGCTAATCAAACCGAGCTGGCGCGCCCGGTTTCCCTTGTCGATAGTCAATCTGACTTTAAGGTACGGAGAGCCGCTGTCCGTAGAGGTTGCCGCGGAGAATTTCTTACGCCCCTCTTCGCTAAAACGGAGGGTGTAGAGTGGTGCCGCCGCCCAGCGTTCGGCATCCAGTTGGCGATAACCCAGACGCAGATCGCCGCGCATAATGATACTTTGCGTGGTTTTCTCGCCGTTTTCATCGGTGATTGCCGGGAGTTTGATCTGCCCATTCTCCGATTCTATGTGGCGGTAAACGATATCGGCGTCACGGATCAGGTTGTCCATATCAATTGTGCCGATATGACGAATGGTGGAGTAGGGTTTCAGCGCCGAGGTTCGGAAATGGAAGTTCGGGATACTGTGGTTTGCGCACAACTGCGTCAGCATAGCACCGACGGAAGCTGTACTTTTTGGATCGTCAATATGACCGTTTTTATGGAACGGATACCAGGTTCCGGTCTGATAACCATGTAACGGTAAAATACGTCCTGGGGGGAGCGGAAGATTGCGGCGAATTATCGCCTGAATCCCCGGTAGCTGAGAAGGGCGACCGGTCAGCAGCAGTAGATCGCAATGATAACAAGACAGTACTTCACATAATGCGGTAAGCACTTTATCGATGTTGAATTTACCGGAGCAGAGATCGCTGTGCAGTTTGGTCAGCGGAAGATTAAGCAAAATATCCGCCAATTTGAAATCGGTTGGCCCCCCGGCTTTTTGGACTTCACGGCGGACAAACCCCTCAACTTCATCTCGAATACAGCCAGCCGGTAGCAGCTCGCCGACACGCTGATTAATCAGGGTGTGTGTTTGTTCATCCAGCGGATCGTATTGCTCGTATTCACCCAGGATATGCAGCGCGAGTGGGACGAACAGTTGCAAGCTGAGTTGCTGGCGAAGAACAGCTTCAGCAGCGCTAATATTCTGGGAACCACACAGTTGAGACATCAGTGTTTCAACGGACATCACACCCGCTTCCCGTAGCGTCTGTTCAAACGCAGGGAGGACATAAGACTGAATCACATCCAGCAGAATGTCATCGCCGGCGATCTTAAAGCTGTCGCGGAAACGTTGGTGGGGGATGATATGCGCGTTGGCGCCGCCACCGGAAAGGCCATTACGATCGAGATGGTAATCGGTGATTACCAGGTCTGTGGTACCGCCGCCAATATCGATAGAGGCAATGGTTATGCTTTCACGATCGGTGCGGTCAGGCCGGCCAATGGCATCGAAAAATTCTTCCGGATGACCGGCAAAATTCTGATTAATCTCGGTATAGAGATACACCAGTTGAGCGCAGGAAGCTTCATCCCATTCAACCCTGATTTTGGGCAGAGGGATCTTGATATTGCTCTGACTGTGTTCCTCTTGCTCGTCCTCATACGGATCGTTCTCTCCGTTGTGCCAGCGCAGTGATTTCCAGACCAGGCCAACCGCCTGACGCATCCGCTCATCAAGCACACAGCGTTCAGCCATTGGCATACCGGGTGGCACAGTGAGAATAATATGACGTAGCTGGCGTGGGATCCCCGCATGCCCCTGACGGATCCGCTGCTCTGGGCTGTTGATCTGGCTGATAGCCTGGGTTAATACTTCGGCGAGCATGAAGGTCATCAGCGAGCTACGTGAGTAGCGCGGCGTAAAGACAGGGATGCGATCCATCTCATCTTCAATAGTGTGCAGCGCCTCGCCTCTTTCATCGATGAGGTTGGCAAATGGCGCAGCAGTCGCTAAGGGGTTGCTGTCCTGCACGTAGCTGCCATTAAAACGCCAGCCCTGACCATAAAATTTCTCATCCCAAAGATAACGTTTAGGGCTGGATAATCCGGTTGATCCTTCGCTACCTTTCCGACGCGCAGCTAAGCGACTGGCTTCGCCGCCAATACGGGCAATAGTCGGCCATTGAAATGCGTCGTGGCGACCACTGCGCACTGAGCAGTGATCTTTGCCAAAGAAGGCTTGTGAAAATTCGACCCTACTTTCAAAGGGATCAATATATACATGCTCCGGCGCGCTGAGATCGCGGAGTTTGAGGACATAGTTTTGCCTCATGCCTGAACCAGATTGGCCATGGTCCTCAATAAGAATACCGCAGGTACGTGAATTGCCGACGTCCAGAATCAGATCGACCGCAATAGGCTTGATGGCGTTGGTTTCCCGATTGGCAATCACCCTGAACTGCGGCAATTCAATGACTGGAGCGGTCTGGCTTTGCAGACCTTCTACCGGAATAGCCATCAAAGAAAGAAGGTTGAGGTAATGCGCCAAGGGATATTGTTGCGCAAGCTCTTGTTCACGCTCATCAATGTCCCGGCCTTTGCTTGCCTCTTTAAACACTTCCTTGAGCCAATCTGCTATCCACTCCTGTGTGAGGTACCAGTTGAGGGCATAGGTGGCCGTTGCGACGGCAAAGGTCGCCCCTGCATTCACATCTTCCTGGTTTGGGCTAAGATCGGCGGCAGCTTGCTGTTTAGCCATTACGCGCGTGTCGATAGCCAATGTCATGCGATGACTATGCCCATCCATATCCGGCTCAGCCAGTTTGACTAGACGAAAACGCGCCCAGTTCAGAGGCCCTTCCTGGTACACATTGGGCGGGCTAAAACGAAGCAGGGGAAGCGGTAGCCAGACACCGTCAAACAACTTAAGGCTTTGCTCCACGGGAATATCATACTGGCTTTTCGCCTTTTCAATATTCTCGGGGGTCGGCTGATAGAAATAATAGTCGCGCTGTTCGTTATAGATTAAACGGGTCAGGACACCGTTCGCGAGTTTGACAAACTCGCCAGCAGGTAAGCGACCAAGGGATAAACCAAAATCCATAAACTGGATCCCGGAGTCGCCCACCAGGGTAATTTGACGATCGAAAGATACAATCTCAGGTAACATAGTTATCTCGTCCCTGTTCAGGAATTAGGTTGAAGCATGCGAATAGGGAACGTTTTTTCCCCATTATTGCTGCCAAGACAATCGGCGTGGCCAGCTGCCGGGGATTTGCACTCGATTGTCGGCACAATAAAGTTTGAACCGTCGCTACATTTCATTTGCTCTGGATTGGTAATGCTAAGGGCGCCCTGTTGCACATTGCCGCTGGCCGGGCCGCTGCAGGTTACTCCGTTAGATTGGCGGACGCTGACAGTGCCATTGCCTTGGGCAAAGTTGTATTGCAACTGCAGAGGACGCCCGGAAAGTTTGTCCTGAATACCACCGTTCACGCGCCATTCACCGTTGAGAAACTGTGCCGGACCATTGGGGAGGGTGGCAGGGAGCGTCAACGGTTCACCCTGTGCTGGAATAGCCGGTGGTGTGGTGACGGGTTCAACAGCAGGCAGCGTTTGGGCATCTACCGCGTCGGGTACGGCAGGAGGAACCTGAGCTGATGGCTGGCCAACGGCTGTGTCGTTGGCGACAGGCTGCGGGAGCTTGGCGTCACTGCCTACCTCTGTAGTTGGTATGTCTGACGGGCGGGTTGATGGAGTTGATTCCAGAGTTTGATGCTCACCTACAGCAGCCCTTTCCGTGACGCCGGGGACGGCACGCGTTCCGACGACGGTATCTGTCGTTGCCCGGGAAACCTGAGTGACTACGCCTGAGGTATTTACCGATGGCCGTTCGGCAACAGGATCCGTCACGACGGCAGTTTTATCCGAGGAAAAAGTGGGGAGGCCGGGGAGCGAAAGAGAAGGTACGCATCCGCGCAGCAACCCTAATAACAGCGCTAACAACAGTAACGCCAGCAGCAACCATAGTAGCCAACGCCAACTCCAGCGTCGGGTTCGACCTACGGTTTCGACAACAGGCGCGATCGCCGGAGTCACGATAGTGTCAGCTTGCGCCAGTGGCGTTGTGGCCGCGAGGGATGTTGCAGGTACTGATGACGGGCTCAGCCAATGCATCGGATTGCGCTGTTCACCTTCAGAGTGAACAAATCCCCAAAAGGTGATCACGAGGATCCCATTAACGAGATAAACAAAATCGTAATCGGGGAAATTCACCACGGATTTCAGAAGTTGGGCAAAGACGCGGCGGTCGCCGCCGGTTCCACTTTGCTCTGCGTTAAGCAACTGTTCGCTGAGTGACTGCACCGCCATCTGAAACGCAGTAAACTGTTGGCGTGCTGATTCTCGCTCTGCCTCGCTTGCACCGCTCCATGGAATAACATCGCCAGGGAAGCTGCTGTACCAGTCGGTTCGGTCTCCACCCTGATCGTTTTGTGGAATCGCCAAATGTCGGGCCAGATCGCGTCCGGCATCAAGGCGATAGATAGCTTCGCGTAACTGGAAGGCCATCTTGAAAACCGGGTAGCCGGTTTCACCCAGCGCCTTAAATGAGGAGTTATGCCCGGAACGCAGCAGTGGTCCCTGAATCGAATTTCGCATTATCTAAACCTTTTAAGGCTGTGATTTAACAAGAGCCACTGTGATGCAGGCTAATTTTTGCTTGCGCCAGGCGTCCATTCAAAACCCCAGCCATAGTGCTTATCCAGCGACTTCCGGTCGGGATAGAAACGGTCAAGCCGTTCAACTTTGATATTGCCATCGACGTTTTTAAGTCTGGCGATTGCCGCAACGTTATTGATCTGATTGCTATCCGTTAGCGTGGATTTAATCGGTGGCTGATTGGGGACATAGATAGTGATAGTGGCATTCGTTCCTTGCCAGTTATCAGCACCGCCATAAATGAAGCTATAAACCAGGACTTCATCAATCTCCTGCCAGTGGCTACCGTTAATGAAGAGCCACTCACCATCCTGGTCGTTACCTTCGCGCAGATCTTTTTGCAGTAACAGATAAGGGGGTTTGTCATAATCCCCGAGGAATTTACTCAGGGCTTCGGCACCACTTATCTTGCCGTTTTTAAAACGGATAAAGGCGGCGATATCGAGATCGATTGGCTCTTTGTGATTACCTTGTTGCCAGGTCAGGTTAATTTTGATACGCCCGAAATCTTGACGTTTTTCCAGGTTAATACTGGGGTTAGCCTGGGTTAATTCCGTACTGACTGGCGTGGCAACGGCGGCCTCGTGGTGGGCGGGGAGAGGTGGCTCGGCAGGGATCTTTTTAGACCACCACCAGGCTAAGGCAATCAGCAACAGTACCAGCAAAAGTAAAAGCCACGGAAGAAAGCGTCGCCACCAGGGAACAACCACGATGGGAACCGGAGCCACATTATTGACAATGGCCCAGTTGATTAACACGGGTTCACCGCCCACGCTGTAACAGTCGAGGTCGTGTGAATGCGTTAACAGCGTTTGCAACGCCTGCGCTGAGTGTTCTTCACCGCGGGTAACCAGTTGGTCGATTAAACTCTTCAGGATATCCTGGTACTGTTGACGTTTACCCTGAACGGAGAGTTGTTCCGTCTCACTCAGTGCTGAAAAAGGTTTTGCCAGCCCCTGGCGCTCAGTCCACCATTCGAGGTAGCCATCTGAGCTACGGCGAGCGGTGGCATAGAGTAGTGCCAAAGACGGAGGCAGGTGACGGTGTATGATAGCAACCGTCTCCTCATAAATTTTCAGAGTCGCTTCATCAATAGGCGCAGCAGTTGTTAATCGTTGCATAACCAAAATCATTGTTATTGTGGATTATTTGCGTGTTATGCGAACAATCGCATATCAGCACGCCAGGGCTGTTATCGTCAGCGGGCAGAAAAAGTGGCCACGTAACAGGTGCCACTTTTATCGCACCTTTAGCGAAGCGTGTTTGCTTCCTCAAGGATTTTGATTTTCTGCTTGGCTTCTGCGACTTTCTTTTCAATTTCTGCAATTTCGCTGGCGCTGCTGGCGTGCTGAGATTGTCGCTGTAGATCCTGAAGTTGTCGTATTTCTTTCTGGCTTTCACTGCTCTTCAGTTTGCTTGATTTCAGTTGTGCGAGGGTCTGCGACAGGTCTGAACGAACAGCGTCCAACCTTGCTTGTTCATCTGCTAACGTTTTATTGACGTTTTGCTGTCTGTTTTGGGTATAAGCCTGCTGCTGCTTCGCCGATTCATTTTCATATTGGCTGAGCCGAACTTGCTGTTCTTTCTGATCAACCTGCTGGCGATAACCACCAGAGGTGGCGCAGCTCAGTTTGGTTATAAAACTCGGATCCTGTGCATGTAAGTCGCAGTCCTGCGGTGATGTGGCACAACCGGTTAGGACGAGAGAGGCGAGAAGTAGGTATTTTCTCATCGAAGAGTCCATAAATAGAGTCAAGTAACGACGGCTTACACAGTAAAGCCGTCTTAAAAAAGGCCGATAAGGTTATCGGCCTAAAGTTGTTAGCCCAGAGAAATAGCCTGACGCTGTTCGTACAGCTCGTTTGTTTCTTTTTCCAGGTCATTGATCTTGCTGTTTAAACCAGAATATTCTTTATTCAACGTCGCCAGTTTATTTTTATCGGCAGGGGTTGTGGTTGTTTGTCCCTGCAGAGCAACTTTGTAGGCAGCGTCTTTTTCCTTCATGCCTTTCATCGTGTCTTTCATCTTGCTGATGTTGGCATCGATTTGCGCGAGCTGGGTTTTAGCACCCGCTTTATCAAACCCTGCTTTATCTTTTTGAATGCTAATTTTGGTTAAGGTCGCCTGGTTTTCGCTGATAACTTGTTTCATGGCGAGAGTCGATTTTTCTACTGCCGCAGTGTCTTTGCTGATGTCCGTATCCATGGCCTGCAGACGATCGGAGGTTGAGGCATAATCTTTTTTCAGACCATCAAGATAGTAGTTTGCAGTCATACCGGCTGCACATCCTGCAGCGCCCCCGATCGCAGCGCCTGCAAGCGCTTGCTTAGTATCACCTGCGAGGGCACCCACCAGGGCACCGAGAGCAGCACCGGATACTGCACCAACACCACAACCCTGTGCACCGGATGCGCTAAAGAACTTGGATTGTTCAGTGGTTGTCAGGCGGGGATCCGGTTTTGTCCCTGACAACAAAGAGCTTCCCGTATTGGCGCAGCCGCTGAGCAGCAAGGTTGCGGAGACCAGAAGGCATGCAGTATTTCGGTTAAATGCGTTCACTATTTTTTTCCTTAAAACAAGAATTAAGCAACGATAAAAGGCTGTGTGGTAAATAAATTTCGTATAAGAAATGTTTTTATATGGGCAGAGTGGATTTCTGCATTTTTATAAAGTGAATAACAGTTACCTGGCTGGTCTGCAAAATAATAAGTAATGGATTAATTCCGCGCTGTTACTATTAGCGGGGAAGTAACGGTTACGTATGTGAATTATTTTTTTCTTATAATGCGAGTTATTCGTTTTTTATATCATTTTGCTATGTGCTTGTAACGTGTTTTGTTGACGACACATACGGCATAAATCGTCATAAAATGCCCAGCGGTAAGGTCGACAGAACACGATTTCTGCTTACGAAGCATAAAATGCGTGGCTCGATTATACCTTATTTATTCGTGATGTGAATTCAACTTAACGCGATGTGACGGGGGTAGATGGCACTAAGTTATTGATCACGAAGATTGATTTTAGTCAATAACAAAATAGCCCTTAAGATTGGTAGTTGCTATAACTGCATCCGCAGGTTTTTTTTTCACCTTTTAAGCTATGGTCGTTAGTCTGAACTTAACGATTATCTTTACTTAACTCATATTAATTATGGATTTATTCGTGGTTCTGCTCTGAGTAGCTTTTAATTATCATTTTTTTCGCCAAATATTGTCAGCTTTCATTTTTCGTTAGTATCTCTTTCGAATAATGAAAGTATACTTTAACTGCGCTTTTTTATGATTATTCCCCAGCTATTCGTTGGTGTTAACCAGAATGGAAAATAGCGTCATGGTTAAATATTTAGGGGTAAGTTTGCCGTGCATCAGCTGGCTGAGTTCGTCGTGACGCGTAAGATATCCCGAAAACGTATAGCGCGTGAACTATAGTAAAAAGGGCCGTTATTTCTGCACTTAATCGCTATGGGCGGGGACATTGATGAAAAAAATACTGATGCTGGTCGGAGATTATGTCGAAGATTATGAAACGATGGTGCCTTTTCAGGCGCTGAAAATGTTAGGTCACCGCGTGGACGCCGTCTGCCCGGATAAACGTGAAGGGGACTATGTTCAGACCGCCATTCATGATTTTGACGGGGCGCAGACCTACAGCGAAAAACCCGGACATCGTTTTACCCTGAATGCGAATTTTGCTGACGCGCGGGCGGCCGATTATGACGCGCTGCTGATCCCCGGTGGACGCGCCCCGGAGTATCTCCGACTGAACCCGGATGTTATTCAACTGGTTCAGGACTTCAACTCGGCGGGCAAACCGATCGCCGCCGTCTGTCATGGTCCACAGCTGTTAGCCGCGGCCGGCGTGTTAGAAAACCGCACCTGTAGCGCCTATCCAGCCTGCGCGCCTGAAATTCGCCTGAGTGGCGGGCATTACGCGGATATCGGCATTGACCAGGCTCACGTTGACGGCAATCTGGTCACCGCACCGGCATGGCCTGCACATCCTGAATGGCTGGCCAAATTTGTTGATGTATTAATGAAGTAACTGACTGGTAAATCTGCACGTCGGTATAACCGCTTCGGCTATACCGACGGTAGGGCGGTCAACCTTAGCGGTATCTCTCAGCCTTATCTTTAAGATTATTATTGATAATAATTCTCATTATTATTGTTGCATTCTGTAGGTAATGGTAATGTTGCCACCAACCCGAAATAGCGAACCCCATTCCCAGTGCAGAAAACCGCATGAACAACACCACCGGCCAAAATACAGCCGCACGGCTGGCACGAACCTTCTCCGTCAGTGAGTTTATGGATTTTGGTGAGCGTTACGGCATTGATTACCGCTTTCCGCAGCTTTCGCAACAGCTGGATTTCCCCCATGCCAGCCCCGTGCTACAGGGCAAAGTCGAAGAAATGACGCTGCCCTGCGGGATGTGTGTTACCCACTCCGATGTGCAGGTGCTGCAACCCTACGAAACTACCTCCCGCCACAGCACTCCCCTGTATATGCTGGTGGTGCTCGAAGGTTGTGTGACATTGACTCTCAATGGGCAGCAGCATGTGGTGCGTTCCGGCATGGCGTTTAGTTCTCGCCTCAGCGAACATCAGACCATGAGCGCCCGTCACCCTGCGGACTGCAAGCTGCGAACGTTATCGTTGGGACTGTATCCGGACGGCGCGTGGCGCACGGGGTTGCTGGAGTCGTTAATGGTTGAATGGGAAAGATGCCAGACGCCAACGCTTATCTGGCAAGTGCCGGGCTTTTTGCTCAGTGGATTACAGTACGCCCAGCAGAGCACGCTCAGTAATGTATCCCGCCAGCTGATGCTGGAAGGGCTTATTTTGCAACTGTTCGGCCACGGTCTCAGCGTCTGTCAGGTGGAGAGCAGCAGACGCCAGGCTGCCAGCGGCGAACAGCAACGCCTCGAGATTGTGCGTCGTTTGCTGGAACAGACGCCGGAAAATGACTACACCCTCAGCGAACTGGCCCAGCGTGCGGCGATGAGCCCCAGCAGCCTGCGCAGCAAGTTTCGTGCGGCGTATGGCTGCTCCGTATTTGACTACCTGCGCGACTGCCGTCTGGAACGGGCGCGGGGGTATTTATTAGAAGGGTACAGCGTACAGCAGGCGGCATGGATGTCGGGCTACCAGCACGCCACCAACTTTTCGACCGCCTTTCGTCGCCGCTACGGTTTCTCGCCTGGCGATATCCTCAAACCTTGCTAATCCATTTCTCCGTTTTATGCGCGCGTCTGAATCGCATTTTGGCGCTGCGCATACGTAACCTGGCATCCGGCATAGCTATCTCTGGCATAAAAAGCGCAATAATTCTCATTTACAATTAGAAATGCCTTGGGAGATGTTCATGTTCGCGAAGACTCGGTTGGCGCTGCTGGTGGGATGGGTGACCGGCAGCGTGGCTTTTCCTCTGCTGGCGCAGGAAACAACAAAAAACGATACGGTGGTGGTCACCTCGCAAATGCAGAGCGGCGCCACCAAGCTTGCCACGCCGGATATTGAAACCCCGCAGTCGGTGTCCATCATTACTCGTGAACAGTTTGAAGAGCAGGGAGCCACCAGCGTGCGCCAGGCCGTCAGCTACACGCCAGGGGTGTACAGCAATCAGATTGGTGCCTCTAACCGCTTTGACTATATTGTGCTGCGCGGTTTCTCCGACGGTAGCCTCGATAACGTCTATCTCGATGGCCTGAAGATGATGGGTGATACCAACTCGCACAGCTCACTGGTGGTCGATCCGTGGTTCCTCGACAATATTGAAGTGGTGCGCGGTCCGGCTTCGGTGCTGTATGGTCGTTCTTCACCGGGTGGCATTGTGGCGCTGACCTCACGTAAACCGTCGTTTGATGCGGGTGGTGAAGTGAAGCTGTTTGCCGGCAATAACAACCAGCGTGGCGCCGCCTTTGACGTCACCGGCGCACTGGATGATAACGATCGCGTGGCGGCGCGTCTGAGCGGGATGACGCGCTATGCGGACTCGCAGTTTGGTCCGCTGAAGGAAGAACGCTACGCGCTGATGCCCAGCCTGACCTGGCGTATCACCGACCAGACGCGTCTCGACCTGATGGCCTACCTGCACCGCGATCCGGAAGGTGGCAGCCACTCGGGTCTGCCATATGATGGCACCGTGGTGCCGCACGACGGGCAAAAGATTTCCAATACCTTCTTTGAAGGTGAGGATGACTACGACAAATACGATCGTCGCGAGAACATGGTGGGCTACAACATCGAGCACATGTTCGACAACGGTTGGTCGGTACGACAAAAGCTGCGCTATCTGCATACCGATGTTGAACTTAATCAGGTGTATGCGGCTGGCTGGCTGAATGACACTGAACTCAACCGCGGCTATTCCGGCTCCGATGAGAATATGTCGGCCATTACGCTGGATAACCAACTCGACGGCAGCGTGGATACCTGGCAGGTGAACCACCGCCTGCTGGTGGGCATTGACTATCAGAGTCGCAGCAACAACACCACCGGCTATTACGGTGCTTTCCCGCCGATTGACGCCTTTAACCCGGTGTACGGCGCGAAGCCGGATTACATCAACATGTACGCGCGTGAAAAACACAAGCTGCGCCAGACGGGCTACTATTTGCAGGATCAGATGTCATGGGATCGCTGGCGCATTACGCTCGGTGGCCGTTACGATCAGGTCAGCGTGTCGAACATTGATAAGATAAACGATACCCGCAGCGATCTGGATAAAAACAACTTCAGCACTCGTGCCGCGCTGCTCTATCTGTTCGATAACGGTTTTGCGCCGTACATCAGTTACTCCACCGCGTTCACACCGACCAGCTTTGCCGACGAAAACGGCAACCTGTTGGAGCCAATGAAAGGCAAGCAGTGGGAAGCCGGGTTGAAGTATGAGCCGGAGGGGCTGAACAGCCAGTTTAGCGCATCGGTATTCCGTATCAATCAGACCAATATCGCCACCAAAGAAGAACCGACCGACCCGTACCGCTCAATTGGCGAAATTGAATCGCAAGGGGTCGAGCTGGAGGCGATCAGCCAACTGACGGAGAGCTTCCGCCTGCAGGCGGCATACACCTATACCGACATTCGCTACAAGAAGAGCAGTCCGGAGGAGCAGGGTAAGCGTGCGGTGTACGCCCCGCGTAATCAGGCCAGCACCTGGTTGAGCTACGATGTGAAAAGTGGTCCGCTGGACGGCCTGACGCTGGGATCTGGCGTGCGCTACGTCAACGGGATCACCAGCGATCGCCTGAATACCCATACTCTGCCGTCGTACACGTTGGTGGATATGGCGGTAGGCTACGACTTAACGAATATTGGGATTAAGGGTTTGAGTGCGCAACTGAACGTCAACAACCTGACCGATAAACGCTACGTGGCGGCCTGTAACTCGCTCTCGTATTGCTACTTCGGTGCGGAGCGCAGTATCGTTGGCAGCGTGTCGTGGAAATTCTGATGTTAACCATCGGTTTTTAGCCGGATGGCGGCGCTGGCGCCTTATCCGGCCTACGGGGTGCACACTCATATAGGCCTGATAAGCGAAGCGCCATCAGGCATTGATGGCCCGTTGATGACCAGACCGGTTATTGCGTAAAGCCGTTCTGGATACAAATCTGGGCGCTGGTTCTCAGGGTAAAGGCGAGCTTGTCCGGGTACTGGCTGTAGTAGTTATGCTCCTCTTCCAGCCCTTTCGCCTGTGCCAGACGCACTGTTTCCAGCGAGCAGGTACGATAAATCAAATCCCTGTTCATATTAGTCTGCTTCTCGCGCTGCTTATCGGCGGGTAACGCCTGCCAGCTTTCTGACAACGAGTAATCGTATACCACCCGATTTCCCTTCGCCTGTACGTTCTCAATGGTAATGAAGTTGTCTATTTTCAGCCGCGGCTGTCCGCGCATTTTCTTCTTATCTTCTGTGGCGGCATATTGCGCCAGTGCATTAATGTCCATACTGGCTATTTTTTGCTTATAGACCTCAACATAAGCCGTCGGCTGCTGATAATGCTGAGCGTAGGCGTTTCTTAACTCCCCGTCGCTCATTGAACAGCCAGCCAGAAAAAGAGGTAATAACAGTGCCAGTTTCATTTTAGTCATGGTTTTATTCCCGCGCATTATTGAGGTCCCTTATTGCCGAACATGAAATAAAAATAGAATTATTCCAGAGGCTATTTAAGGTTGTATAAACGGGACGCCGATGGCACAAGTTCATTAATCTTAAAATGGTCGAAAAAGGCGGAAACCCTGCCAGAATTGGCAGGGTGTTTGATGGTCTGCAAGGCGGTAAACGTTAATGCCCGATCATTCTGGCTTTCGGTATCAGTTGGAAATACATATGCTCCGGTACCGGCGTCTGCCAGACGTTGGCATACATCGCATAGCCAATGACGGCAAATAGAATACCGAGCAGCAGTAGCGTCATTCCCCATCCAGGTAAAGCGACGCGTTGCCACCACGGTTTGGGTGCGGCGTTGCCGGTCGGTCTCTGCAGTGAAAACGTCAGCGTTGAGGCGACCGGGCATGATTCAACGCAGGTCATGCAGCCGGTACATTCAACGGTGCGAACCCGAATAAGCTTGTCCACCGGAATGTTTGACGGGCAGTTCTTCGCGCATTTTCCGCAGTCGATGCAGCTGTCTGCATTACGCCGGATTTTAAATGGAGAGAGCAGGGAGAAGAGGCCGAGCAGGGCACCATACGGGCATAAATAGCGACACCAGGCGTTACGAATAAACAGGCTCATGATGCTGATAATCACCACGAAAACCAGCGTTGCCGTGCCAATGTGGCGGAAGAAATCGAGCATCTTGACGTCGATAATCATGCCGTAGGCCGACATCAAAAAGTACTGGATCCCCTGCGCGGGCATCGACAGGGCAATATACAGAAAGAAGCTCAGCAGCAGATATTTCAGGCTCAGCAGCGGCAGATCCAGCCAGCGCGGCAGTGTGAAATGGCGGCCAACGAGTTTTTTACCCAGATTGCCAATCAACTCTGACAGCGTCCCCACCGGACAGAGCCACGAGCAGAATGATTTTTTTAACAGCAGGCTTATCAGTATAAACGCGACGAGCAGCAGCATGGAGGCGGCGTGGATCGGCGGAAGGTATCCGGTTTCCAGCGTATACCTGATGTTCATCAGCCCGGCGATAGGCAGCCACCCTTCAATCCCACCCGGTCTGGGAATATACACGCTGGTGCCGCCGGTCTCAAAATAGCGGACCCAGTAATAAAAGGTCACACCAATATAGATATTAATCGCCAGCAGAAGAAACTGGGTGGCTCTTCGCCAGGTGCTGGCATTCCGCCAGTCATTCCATGGCAGTTTTCCTCCGGTGGTGCCTGGACGGCGCTGCCAGCGTGTTCTCTTATTCCCGTTCATGATTTTATTATCCCTCATCGTTTCCTTCCCGCATTCAGGAGGACGCATCACCGGGATATGCTAACGCGATAAAGATATCATGTATTTGATTTGCATCTTATTCAGCGGCTGTTATTTTGCGCCAGGCAAAAGCCCTATTAAAAATAACAGCACGAGTATTAACACGGGTCAGATAAATACCCTGAAGGGGGTATTTATTTCTGCGGAAAGGGAAAAGTTATTCCTGATAGGTTTCGACGCGGTTACGGCCACGGCTTTTTGCCAGATACAGTGCGCGGTCGGCTTTATCCACCAACTGTTTGTAGTCCGGATGGTAGTCATATTCGGCGATACCGATACTGACGGTAATCGAGAAGGATTCCGTCGCCGAGGCCGCCATGCGCAGGTCGGCAATCTTTTTACGCAGGGTTTCCAGAATAATACTGGCCTGTGAAACCTCTGACTCGACCAGCAGGATCATAAACTCTTCACCGCCGTAGCGGAAAACGTAGTCGCTGCTGCGGATATGCTCATAAATCACCGCCGCCACGCTTTTCAGCGCCATGTCGCCGGTGTTATGCCCATAGCTGTCGTTGATTTGTTTGAAGTAATCAATGTCTAACATGGCCAGGGTGAACGGCTTGCGCGCATGTAATGCCAGCGAAATTTCGCGCCGCATAATGGTCGGAATAAAGCGGCGGTTAAGCAGCTGGGTCAGCGAGTCTTTACCGTTTTCCTGTTTGACCAGCGCTTCAAACATCGAGGCCAGAAGGTAATGGATTTTTGCCGACAGCTGGCGGACATCCTGCAATAAACTCATCCGTACGGCTTCTGCAGGTTGCTGTAGATTCAACAGTGTCTGGGTCAGACGGTTATCAATTTCTGCAATCACAGATTCCATTTCGGCAAGCAGATTGCTGTTACCGAATATATGTTTTCCCTTATGGGAGAACCACATACCAAAATCGGAGTTCGCCAGAAAGACCAGTTCCCCAACGGGTAATCCGGTGGCAATGTTGTAGATAAACTGATTTTCCCAGTCGGTAAACGAGCGGATTTGCCGCTCGCGCTCGACGTTGACGTCGTCATAAATCGTTTGCAGGCGATACTGTTCTTGCGTGTTCAGGGAGTTTTGATAGCTTGGCGAATAGGAGACGGTCATCGCCTCCAGTGCGGTATCCATTGCCAGGCTGCTAAAGCAGATAGCGTCACTCAACAGGTGAGGCGGGTAGTCTGCTTTCTTTTTCAGCACCCGATACAACTCATCTTTCAGCTTGCGCGCGCCGCGATTGACCAGATCGATGGGCAGGCCGATACGCGCATGGACCACGCCGATTTCGCGTTGTTTGAGCAGCAACTGTGAGAGGTCTTCCTGCGCGCTACCCAGCACGCTGCGCAGCCAGTTAAACATGCTGCCGCTAAGCCGCGTACTGACTTGTTCGGTATTCAGGAACAATGCGCTCTCGGCATGGGAGAGCATGTAGTCATAAAACACGGTCACTAAATGGTGGATCTCCTCATCGCTTAACGAAGTCAGGATCGTATGGACGTCAGGAGACGTCTGGCGCAGCAGCGCCTGCCATTCAGTCAGTAGTAATGTGTCGTTTGCGGGGGCAACCTGTTCCATCTCACAGCCACTCAAAAATACGTTTAAAAATCCAGGCGGTATTACGGACAATTACGTCACGATGGTCAAGCGAAACTGTGTTTCAGGTGCGTTAACGATGGGTGATGCCTTCGTAAATCAGCCTCAGGGCGAAGGCTCCGATAATGGCACCAATCACCCGACTGGCAATCCGGTGGATCCGCCCATATGCGCGGCGAACTGCAGGTAAAGAAAACGCCTGACTGAGAAAAATACGCCAGATAACGGAAGACAATACAATCCCCGCCCACGCCATCATCCTTGCCCATGTCGGCGTGTCTGCACTCAGCGTGACCGAGAAAATACTAATAAAAAACAGCACGGTTTGTGGATTGGATAAATCCGTTAACAGCCCGCGCCGGAAGAAGACGTACCAGGGCGCGGAAATCGGCTGCTGTAACGTTGGTATTTGTGGTGTCGCCTGATGTCGAATGCTGTTCCACGCGAACCACAGTAAATACGCGCCGCCGACAATTTTAATCAGTGAGAATACGCCTTCACACTGGGTGATAAGTGTCGCCATGCCAAACAACCCGAGGCCAGAATAGAACGCATCGCCTAGCGCCACCCCCAGACCGGTCATCACGCCCGCCCGGCGTCCCGATGCCAGACTGGTTTGAACCACCACGAACAAATTTGCACCGGGATTAAAAAAGGTTAACACGAACAAACTGACGGTCAGTACGACGGCGTGTAGAGGTTCCATAAACAACGATTCCATCAGTGAGAATAGAGGGGTATGTGATGCGCAGTCTGGATTAAGACTATTCTGCGTCGTCAGCTACTCTACGTTTTCAACGTACATTTTTCTGAGGATTTACTCACACTGTATTATGAAACAATAGTGCTGTTGCAAGCGGGTATGTCAGGCGATTATTCGCGGCCAGGTGCGGCGGGGAACGCAACGGCGTAGGATCGTCGGTTATCTCCGTTTCGCAAAATCTCTTTATATTTCCGTTAGCTCTGGATTTTTTGAACAAGCTGAACTACTTATTAATCATCCTTGACTCGCACTATCGATGTTCAGGGGTCGATGATGGCGTAAAAACATAAAAATTGGAGCTTTTATATGAAAACTGGATATAAGGTATTAATTGGTGCGTTAGCTTTTGTCGTTTCCAACGCCTATGCCGCGGAACTGATGATGAAGGTCGATTTTGATAAGGTTGAGTCTCAGTACACCAAGATTGGCACGATTTCTACCAGCAATGAAATGTCTGCCGCAGATGCTAAAGCAGACCTGATTAAGAAAGCCGATGAGAAAGGCGCAGACGTCCTGGTATTAACCTCCGGTCAAACGGACAATAAAATCCATGGCACGGCTAATATTTACAAGAAAAAATAACGCGCTGAACTGAAAGACAAACAACCCGCTGGTCATCGGACCGGCGGGTTATTGTTTTAATCGCCGCCAGAATGTGGTTCTACTGATACCTAAATACCGCGCGGCTGCGGTTTTATCGCCATTACATTGCGCCAGCACCTGCTGCGGTGTCAGTGATGATGAAACCTGAGGAGCTTCGGAGGTAACGGCTAACTCCGGTAACAACTGCTGCAAAAAATGGATGTTCAGTTCAGGTTGCGGTTCCACGCTCAAAAACAGCGCCAGACGCTCCATCATATTACGCAGCTCGCGAATATTCCCCGGCCAGCCATAATTGAGCAGCGTCTGCTGGCTCAGCCCGAGTCCCTTACGCACCGTATCAGAAAACGGCGCGTCGAGTTCCGCCAGCGACTGTTTTAAAAATCCCTCTGCCAGCGGCAGGATATCGGGCAGGCGCTCGCGCAGTGGCGGCAGTGTGAGGCGCAGAATGCTCAGGCGATAAAACAGATCGGTTCGAAACTGGCCCTGTTTCATCTCCTGCTCGAGATGACAGTGGGTGGCGCTGATCACCCGCACATCGACCGGGATCGGCTGATGCCCGCCCACCCGAGTGACCTCTTTTTCTTCCAGCACGCGCAGCAGTCGGGTTTGTAACGGCAGCGGCATTTCACCGATCTCGTCGAGAAACAGCGTCCCGCCGTGGGCAATTTCAAACAGGCCCGCGCGACCGCCCCGACGAGAGCCGGTAAACGCGCCATCTTCATAGCCAAACAGCTCCGCTTCCAACAATGATTCGGTAATAGCCCCGCAGTTAACGGCGACAAATGGCGCTGAGGGCTTGCCACGTCGAGAGTCCTGACGAGTGAAATATTCTCGATGAATCGCCTGCGCCGCCAGCTCTTTCCCCGTCCCGGTTTCACCCTGAATCAGCACCGGTGCGCGCGAGCGGGCGTACAGCATGATGGTGTGGCGAACCTGCTCCATCTGCGGCGAATGACCGCGCATATCACCCAGCGTATAGCGGGTGCGTAGCGTATCGCCGCTGGCGTATTGCCCGTTGCGTCGGAGCGTCAGGCGGGTCATATCCAGCGCATCGCTAAAGGCCTGACGTACGGTGGCCGCCGAATAGATAAAGATCCCGGTCATCCCCGCTTCTTCCGCCAGATCGGTAATCAAGCCCGCGCCAACCACCGCTTGCGTTCCGCCGGCTTTCAGCTCGTTGATCTGCCCGCGCGCATCCTCTTCGGTGATATAGCTGCGCTGCTCCAGGCGCAAATTGAACGTCTTTTGAAAGGCGGTTAATGCGGGCAGTGTTTCCTGATAGGTGACGACGCCAATCGACGGGGTTAGCTTACCGGCTTTCGCCAGCGCCTGTAGCACGTCGAATCCGCTGGGTTTTATCAGGATCACCGGAATCGACAGGCGGCTTTTCAGATACGCGCCGTTGGAACCCGCGGCGATGATGGCATCGCAACGTTCGCTGGCGAGCTTCTTGCGGATATAGGCCACCGCTTTTTCAAAACCCAACTGAATTGGGGTAATGGTTGCGAGGTGATCAAACTCCAGGCTGATGTCGCGAAACAGGTCGAACAGGCGCGTGACGGAGACCGTCCAGATAACCGGTTTGTCGTCATTCATGCGTGGTGGAAGATGTGTCTCAGCCATCGCTAACCCCAAAATTAAAGAACCGAATATTGGGTTTAGTTGTGTTTCATAAATGTTGCAATGAAACGTTCAGGCCGGTTTCATGAAACGCGTGCTGACACGCTTTTGTGCGACAAAAACGCAGAGTAAAATTGTAATTAATTGTTTTAAAAGAGGTAAGTAAAAATAACGCACTCAATAAAGGCGTTGGCATACCCCTTGCTTTAGGTTAATCAACGAACGATAACAAGTTGATAACAAGAGGATGGGATATGTCTCTGCACTCTCCAGGGCTGGCGTTTCGCGCCGCGCTCACTAAAGAAAATCCATTACAAATTGTTGGCACCATCAATGCAAACCACGCTCTGCTGGCCCAGCGCGCTGGGTATCAGGCGATTTATCTCTCTGGCGGCGGCGTGGCTGCCGGGTCGTTAGGGTTACCGGATCTCGGTATCTCTACCCTCGATGATGTACTGACCGATATCCGCCGTATCACCGATGTCTGCCCGCTGCCGCTGCTGGTGGATGCCGATATTGGGTTCGGATCATCCGCGTTTAACGTGGCACGCACTGTGAAATCGATGATCAAAGCCGGGGCCGCTGCGCTGCACATTGAAGATCAGATCGGCGCCAAGCGCTGTGGGCATCGTCCGAACAAGGCGATCGTATCGAAAGAAGAGATGGTCGACAGGATCCGTGCGGCGGTGGATGCGCGTACCGATCCGAACTTTGTTGTCATGGCGCGTACCGATGCGCTGGCGGTGGAAGGGTTAGACGCCGCTATCGATCGTGCGCAGGCGTATGTCGAAGCGGGCGCTGACATGCTATTCCCGGAAGCCATTACGGAGCTGGCAATGTACCGCCAATTTGCCGATGCCGTGCAGGTACCGATCCTTGCCAACATTACTGAATTTGGCGCAACGCCGCTGTTCACCACCGATGAGTTGCGCAGTGCGAACGTGGCAATGGCGCTGTATCCGCTGTCGGCATTTCGCGCCATGAACCGCGCCGCCGAGCAGGTGTACAACGTGCTGCGCCAGGAAGGCACGCAGAAGAACGTTATCGACATCATGCAGACGCGCAACGAGCTGTACGAAAGCATCAACTACTACCAGTTCGAAGAGAAACTCGACGCGTTGTACGCCACGAAGCCGTAGGCCTGATAAGGCGCAGCCGCCATCAGGCAATGCCGGATGGCACTACGTTTATCCGGCCTACAACGTACGACGCGATGCATACCCTCAATACCCTATATATAAAAATAACGAGGACAACATGAGCGACACAACGATCCTGCAAAATAGTACGAATGTTATTAAGCCGAAAAAATCGGTCGCGCTGTCCGGTGTGACCGCCGGCAATACCGCCCTGTGCACCGTTGGTAAAAGCGGTAACGATTTACACTATCGTGGCTACGATATTCTCGACCTCGCGCAACAGTGCGAATTTGAAGAAGTGGCGCACCTGCTGATCCACGGAAAATTACCCACCCGCGATGAACTCAACGCCTACAAGGTTAAATTAAAAGCGCTGCGTGGCCTCCCGGCAAACGTGCGTACCGTTCTGGAAGCGTTGCCTGCCGCTTCACACCCGATGGACGTGATGCGTACCGGCGTTTCTGCGCTGGGCTGCACGCTGCCGGAAAAAGAGGGGCATACCGTCTCCGGCGCGCGCGACATTGCCGATAAGCTGTTGGCCTCGCTCAGCTCGATCCTGCTGTACTGGTATCACTACAGCCACAACGGTGAGCGTATCCAGCCGGAAACCGATGACGATTCCATTGGCGGTCATTTCCTACACCTGCTGCACGGCGAAAAACCGTCGGCCAGTTGGGAAAAAGCGATGCACATCTCGCTGGTGCTGTATGCCGAACACGAATTCAATGCCTCGACCTTTACCGGACGGGTGATTGCGGGAACCGGCTCGGATATGTATTCCGCGATTATCGGCGCCATTGGCGCGCTGCGAGGTCCGAAACACGGCGGGGCCAACGAAGTGTCGCTGGAAATTCAGCAGCGCTACGAAACGCCGGATGAAGCCGAAGCTGATATCCGTAAACGTGTAGAAAACAAAGAGGTGGTGATTGGCTTTGGTCACCCGGTCTACACCCTTGCTGACCCGCGGCATCAGGTGATCAAGCGCGTGGCGAAGCAGCTTTCCCAGGAAGGCGGTTCGCTGAAAATGTACAACATCGCCGACCGTCTGGAAGAGGTAATGTGGGATACCAAAAAGATGTTCCCGAACCTCGACTGGTTCTCGGCGGTTTCCTACAACATGATGGGCGTCCCGACCGAAATGTTCACCCCGCTGTTTGTCATCGCCCGCGTCACCGGCTGGGCGGCGCACATCATTGAACAGCGCCAGGATAATAAAATCATCCGGCCTTCCGCCAACTACACCGGCCCGGAAGATCGCGTATTTGTCGCTATTGAAAAGCGTTGCTAATGCAAAACCTCTAAAGATAAAAAACAGGAAACGTACCCTATGTCCGCTCATATTTCGAATGTTCGCCCTGAATTTGACCGTGAAATCGTTGATATCGTTGATTACGTGATGAATTACGCCATCACCTCGACGGTGGCGTATGACACCGCGCATTATTGTCTGCTCGACACCCTCGGCTGCGGGCTGGAAGCGCTGGAATATCCGGCCTGTAAAAAACTGCTGGGGCCGATTGTCCCGGGGACGGTGGTGCCGAACGGTGTTCGCGTGCCGGGCACCCAGTTTCAGCTCGACCCGGTGCAGGCGGCGTTTAACATTGGCGCGATGATCCGCTGGCTGGACTTCAACGACACCTGGCTTGCCGCGGAATGGGGCCATCCTTCCGATAACCTTGGCGGGATTCTGGCCACCGCTGACTGGCTGTCGCGCAATGCGGTAGCAGCGGGTAAAGCGCCGCTGACTATGAAAACCGTGCTGACCGGTATGATCAAGGCCCATGAAATTCAGGGCTGTATCGCGCTGGAAAACTCCTTTAACCGCGTCGGCCTGGACCACGTTCTGCTGGTGAAAGTGGCCTCGACCGCCGTAGTCGCCGAGATGCTGGGACTGACCCGCGATGAGATCCTCAACGCGGTTTCGCTGGCGTGGGTCGACGGACAGTCGCTGCGAACCTATCGTCATGCGCCGAATACCGGTACGCGTAAATCCTGGGCGGCGGGGGATGCCACATCCCGGGCGGTACGTCTGGCGCTGATGGCCAAAACCGGCGAGATGGGGTATCCGTCTGCGCTGACGGCGAAAACCTGGGGCTTCTATGATGTCTCCTTCAAAGGAGAAGCGTTCCGCTTCCAGCGTCCGTACGGCTCTTACGTGATGGAAAACGTGCTGTTTAAAATCTCCTTCCCGGCTGAGTTCCACTCCCAGACCGCGGTAGAAGCCGCCATGACGCTGCATGAAAAACTGCTGGCTGCTGGTAAGACGGCCGCCGATATCGAAAAAGTGACGATTCGTACACACGAAGCCTGCATTCGCATCATCGACAAAAAAGGCCCGCTGGATAACCCGGCGGATCGCGACCACTGCATCCAGTACATGGTGGCGGTCCCGCTGCTGTTCGGACGCCTGACGGCGGCTGATTATGAAGACGGTGTGGCGCAGGATAAACGCATCGACGCGCTGCGAGAGAAGATTAACTGCTTCGAAGATCCGGCCTTTACCGCCGATTATCACAACCCGGAAAAACGCGCCATCGCCAACGCTATCACCCTGGAGTTTACCGACGGCTCCCGTTTTGACGAAGAGGTGGTGGAATACCCGATCGGCCACGCGCGTCGTCGGACTGACGGCATGCCGAAGCTGGTTGAGAAATTCAAAATCAACCTGGCGCGCCAGTTCCCGACCCGCCAACAACAGCGCATTCTGGATGTTTCCCTGGACAGAACTCGCCTGGAACAGATGCCGGTTAATGAGTACATGGATTTGTTCATTATCTAAAACCTGACTCATTAGGCGTAAGTTCAACAGGAGAGCATTATGTCTTTTAGCGAGTTTTATCAACGATCTATCACTCAACCTGAGTCATTCTGGGCCGAGCAGGCCCAGCGTATTGACTGGCAGCAGCCGTTCACTCAGGTGCTGGACCATAGCCATCCGCCGTTTGCGCGCTGGTTTTGCGGTGGGACGACCAATCTGTGCCATAACGCCATTGACCGTTGGCTGGAGAAGCAGCCCGATGCGCTTGCGCTGATTGCCGTTTCCTCGGAAACCGAAGAAGAGCGCACGTTTACCTTTCGTCAGCTGTATGACGAAGTCAACGTGACGGCCGCTATTCTGCTGTCGCTGGGCGTGCAGCGCGGCGATCGGGTATTGGTGTACATGCCGATGATCGCCGAGGCACACATTACACTGCTGGCCTGTGCACGCATTGGCGCGATCCACTCGGTGGTGTTCGGTGGCTTCGCCTCGCACAGCGTGGCGGCGCGAATCGACGATGCCCGACCGAAGGTCATCGTGTCGGCGGATGCCGGGGCGCGCGGGGGCAAGATCCTGCCGTATAAAAAGCTGCTCGATGAGGCTATTGGCCAGGCGCAGCATCAGCCGCACCACGTGGTACTGGTCGATCGTGGGCTGGCGAAAATGGCGCGGGTCGAGGGGCGCGATCTCGATTTTGCCGCGCTGCGTCAGCAGCATCTCGGGGCGCGCGTGCCGGTGGTGTGGCTGGAGTCGAACGAAACCTCCTGCATACTTTACACTTCCGGCACGACCGGCAAGCCGAAGGGCGTGCAGCGTGACGTTGGCGGCTATGCGGTGGCGCTGGCGACGTCGATGGAGACCATCTTTGGCGGCAAAGCGGGCGGCGTGTTCTTCTGTGCCTCGGATATCGGCTGGGTGGTCGGACACTCCTACATCGTTTATGCCCCGCTGCTGGCGGGGATGGCGACGGTGGTGTACGAAGGGCTGCCGACGTACCCGGACTGCGGTGTGTGGTGGAAGATTGTCGAAAAATATCAGGTCAGCAGAATGTTCTCAGCGCCGACCGCCATTCGCGTGCTGAAGAAGTTCCCGACCGCGCAGATCCGCAATCACGATCTCTCCTCGCTGGAGGTGCTGTATCTGGCGGGCGAGCCGCTGGATGAACCCACTGCGAGTTGGGTAACCCAAACACTGGGCGTGCCGGTGATCGACAACTACTGGCAGACTGAATCCGGTTGGCCGATTATGGCAATTGCCCGTGGCGTGGACGACAGGCCGTCGCGTCTGGGCAGCCCCGGTGTGCCGATGTATGGCTACAACGTGCAGTTGCTCAACGAAGTGACCGGTGAACCCTGCGAAGCGAACGAAAAGGGTATGCTGGTGATTGAAGGGCCGCTGCCACCGGGCTGTATTCAGACCATCTGGGGCGATGACGAACGGTTTGTGAACACCTACTGGTCGCTGTTCTCCCGCCAGGTTTACGCCACCTTCGACTGGGGGATCCGCGACGCAGACGGCTATTACTTCATCTTAGGCCGCACCGATGATGTGATAAACGTGGCCGGACACCGGCTGGGCACCCGTGAGATAGAGGAGAGTATTTCCAGCTATCCGAACGTCGCGGAAGTGGCGGTGGTCGGCGTGAAAGATGCGCTGAAAGGGCAGGTGGCGGTGGCGTTTGTTATCCCTAAACAGAGTGACAGTCTGGAAGACCGCGACATTGCGCATTCAGAAGAGAAGGCGATTATGGCGCTGGTGGACAGCCAGATTGGTAACTTTGGCCGTCCGGCACATGTCTGGTTTGTGTCACAACTGCCGAAGACGCGATCGGGCAAGATGCTAAGGCGTACGATCCAGGCGATCTGTGAAGGCCGCGATCCCGGCGATCTGACCACCATCGACGATCCCGCGTCGTTGCAGCAAATTCGCCAGGCAATCGAAGAATAATCCCCGTTAAACGGCCCGGTAGCGCGATGCTTACCGGGCTTGTTATTACACCCTCTGGCAAACCCCGCGTTATAGCGCCGGGCTTTCCCGGCGACGCAGCAGAGACAACGGCCCCGGCCCGCTCAGTGTGAACACCGAAATCAGCGTAAAAGTCAGCGCAATAATACCCAGCACCAGATACGCGCCATGGAAGCCAATGCTTTCGTACATATTGCCCGCCAGCACCGACATGAAAATCATCGCCAGCTGTTTGAAGAAACAGAAGCACACGAGGTAAATGGTGGCAGAAAACCGTACCTCAAACTGGCTGGTAATGTATTTGAAACAGCCGACGATCAGGAACGGGATTTCAAACATATGCAGCGTTTTGAGGATGATGACCTCCAGCGCCGAGGTGGCGAATGATGAGCCGATAATACGTACCGACATAATCGCCCCGGCCAGCAGTAGAGCGTTCTTCCCACCAATACGGTTTACGATCAACGGCGCAAAGAACATGATCGAGGCGTTGAGTAATTCCCCCATGGTGGTGACATAGCCAAATACCCGCGTGCCTTGTTCACCGGTTGCAAAGAACGAGGTGAAGAAATTGGCAAACTGCTGGTCAAACACATCGTAGGTGCAGGACACGCCAACCACGTACAGCGACAGGAACCACAGCTTTGGCTGCTTAAATAATTCCAGCGCCAGCTTCAGGCTAAAGGCAGAGTGGTTTGCGCCGACGGCATTGGCGACCTCTGCTGATGACGAGGTATCGGTGCGCGAGAAGAACAGCAGCAGGGCGAGGACTACCGCACAGCCAGAACCCAGCCAGAAGACAAATTCATTGTTGATGGTAAACATAATGCCGACAATGGATGCGCACAATGCCCAGCCAACGCAGCCAAACATTCGCGCCCGGCCAAATTCAAAATTGCTGCGGCGACTGACTTTCTCAATATAAGCTTCAATCGCAGGCGCCCCGGCATTATAAATAAATCCCAGGTAGATGCCACCGACAATCGAGCCTACTAAAATATTGAATTGTAATAATGGCCCAAACACGTAAATAAAGAACGGGGCAAACATTACCAGCATGCCAGTGATTATCCACAGCAGATGCTTACGCAGGCCGAGTTTATCAGATAGCAGACCAAATACCGGTTGGAACAGCAACGAAAACAGCGATATACAGGCGAAGATAATGCCAGTATCGCCTTTACTGATATGGTTGATATCGTGTAACCAAATCGGGAAGAAAGGGAAATAAGCACCCATAATAAAAAAGTAAAAGAAGAAGAAGAAACCGAACATCCAGAAGTTAGTGTTTTTTAAATAATACATAATAGACTTCCTCAGGCAAAATAAGGGCAGGTCGTAACCTGCCCATTATTATTATGTTTAGCCCCAGATAACCTGGTAGTGATAACGCCCTGCGCTCAGCAGAAACTCCGGGGAAACGGAAGGGCTCCACGAATCATCCCCGCCGACGCCCATATGGAAGCCGTCAATATTGAGCCAGGTTCCCGCCTCCGGCGACAGCAGATGGCGATGGCTGGTTTCCATTAACTGTTTTTGGCTGTAGCGGCTGATGTTGAACTGGAAGTCACCACACCACTGATGTGCCCCGTAGCGCAGCTCGCGCGTACCGCAGCGCAGGCCGTTTTCGCTCGGGAAGACGTAAGGGGTGTACATCTCATCCAGCGACAGATCCCAACGGTCAAAACAGGCCGCGCTCAGGCGATCCGGGTAGTTCTCATGCGGGCCGAGACCTAACCAGTTTACGCGTTCGGCAACCTGCGCCAGTTGGCAGCTGAGGCCGATACGTGCCGGGTGCGGCGTTCCGTTGGCGACATCGACATCCACCGTGATATGCATCTTGCCATGGCCGTCGATACGGTAGGACTTGCGGCTGATAAACAGCGTTTCGCCCTGATACAGCCAGGCGTGCGCGGTGGTAATCAGCACGCTTTCCGACAGGGATTCGGCTTCGCACAACACCCGCTGAGGTTCTGCGCGATAATGGCCGGCGGCTTTCCAGCGTTCGACCCAGGCGTTAGGGTCGATGCGCGTCACTTCGCTGACGCCAATGTCGTTATCCAGCGGCGCGCGGGTGAACTGGTCAATGAGCGGGCTTAACAGTTGCGCGTCGCCGCCCAGCCAGTATTGCGTCAGCAATCCTGATTGACGGCAGAATTCCCAACGTTTATCGCTGACGGTCACCGCGAATGTATCGTCACTGACGGTGAGCTGTGGCACGGCGCTGGCGCGTGGGGGGAGCGTCAGGCTGAGTTTCTCTTCCAGCTTCCATTGCTGCCAGGCGCTGATATGCCCGGCGTCTGACCACGCGGTGGCCTGAGGTTGTTCCACGCGCACGGTCAGCCACAGCTGACCGGCGGTGTCCGGCATGGGGAGGTCCGGCAGGGTAACCCGCTGACAACCCTGCGGGGCGATATCCAGCGAGACCTCGCCGGTGGCCAGCAGATTGCCGTCCTGGGCGACAGACCAGTGCAGGATTTCGTTATCGCTGCGGCGGAACAGGTATTCGCTGCGCACTTCAATCTGGCGTTCGTCGCCCGGCAACAGCGTAAACTGGAAAAACTGCTGCGCGTGTTTGGCTTCATACAGCGACGGATGCGGCGTGCGATCGGCAAATACCAGCCCGTCCATGCAGAACTGACGGTCATTCGGCGTGTCGCCAAAATCGCCGCCGTAGGCTGACCACGGGTTGCCGTTGTCGTCATATTTTGTCAGCGACTGATCGACCCAATCCCAGACAAACCCACCCTGCAGACGCGGATACTGACGGAATGCCTGCCAGTATTTGGCGTAACCCCCGAGACTGTTCCCCATCGCGTGGGCGTATTCGCAGAGGATCAGCGGGCGCTGCTCGCCGGGCATCGACAGCCATTTTTTGATAGACCATTTCGGTACCGCCGGGAAGGGTTGGTCCTGGTCAACGCGGGCATACATTGGGCAAATAATGTCGGTCGCAGCGGTATCCGCCCCGCCGCCTTCGTACTGCACCGGGCGGGACGGGTCTTCGGATTTCAGCCAGCGGTAGAGAGCGTCGTGATTTGCGCCGTGCCCGGATTCGTTGCCCAGTGACCAGATAATAATGCTCGGATGGTTGCGGTCGCGCTGCACCATGCGCGTCACGCGCTGGCTCATCGCCGGTAGCCAGGTGGGGTCATCGCTCAGACGGTTCATCGGCACCATGCCGTGGGTTTCGATATTGGCTTCATCCACCACGTACAGGCCGTAGCGGTCGCACAGGGTGTACCACAACGGATGGTTTGGATAATGCGAGCAGCGCACGGCGTTAAAGTTGTTTTGCTTCATCAGGACGATGTCCTGCACCATCGTTTCTTCATCCATCACCTGACCGTTTTGTGGGTGATGTTCATGACGGTTGGCGCCGCGGATCAGCAGCGGCTGCCCATTGAGCAACAGCAGACCGTTTTCAATGCTGACCTGGCGGAAGCCAACGTCGCAGGCTTCGGCTTCAATCAACGTGCCGTCGGCGGTATGTAGCAGCACTACCGCGCGGTACAGATTCGGGGTTTCAGCGCTCCACAGCGCCGGACGTTCAACGTTCAGGCGCAGAGTGGTGCGATCGGCATACGCGCCGCGCTCATCAATAATCTCACTACCAAAAGGCGAAGTGGCTTCACCGGTCAGCGTATCGCCTTGCCACAGTTGCAGCGTCACGCGTAAATCATCGCGCAGCTTGCCCGCCATTCTGACGTCGGCTTCCAGCACCGCGCGGCTGAAATCATCGTTAAAACGGGTGTGGATACGCAGGTCGCGGATCTGCGTATCCGGCTTATGCAGCAGCGAGACGTCGCGGAAGATACCGCTCATGCGCCACATGTCCTGATCTTCCAGATAGCTGCCGTCGCTCCAGCGCAGCACCATCACCGTCAGACGGTTTTCGCCGTCGCTCAGGAAATCACTGAGATCAAACTCGGACGGCAGGCGGCTGTCCTGCCCGTAGCCGACCCAGCGGCCATTGCACCACAGATGAAACGCTGAGTTCACGCCATCAAAAATAATGCGCGTCTGTCCCGTCTGTCGCCACGCGGCATCCACTTTGAATGTGAGCGAGTAACATCCTGTCGGATTCTCCGTTGGAACGTGCGGCGGATTGACCGGGAACGGGTAGGTAATGTTGGAGTAGATCGGCGCGTCGTAACCGTCCATTTGCCAGTTAGACGGTACGGTTACGCTATCGGCCTGCGGCAAATCGCCCGCAAGCCAGCTTTCCGGCACCGCTTCAGGTGAGGCAAACCAGGCAAACTTCCACTCACCGTTCAGCGACTGTAACTGTGCCGAATGGTGGTTGTTACGGGCGTCCTGCGCAGAGCGCCAGCTGCAAAACGGCGGGTGCGCTTCAAGACGATTAAGCTGAGTGACGCCGGGGTTTTCCCAGTCGCGACGTGCCAGTACGGCGGCGAGTGAATCCGTGTTCAGGGTCATGGCAGTATCCTGTGTAAATTTGTTATCCGCTCACAATTTAACTGAACATACGAGGATTGAGATTATCCTGTAAAGGATGGGGTGGGTAATCAGTGAGCTGACTCACAGTAATTCAGCTCAGTAACAGCAGATGTGAGCGCTCGCTGTGGAAACGTTACAGCCGAGAAACCTGACGTGCCAGCTGCATCAGCGACTCCGCCAGCGCCTGCGGCGTTGCCTGTTGTCTGTTCGGGGGCAGCACCGTTTTACGCTCGACCAGCGTCACCGGCAGGAGTTGATTGCCGAGGCTCTCACCCCCCTGTGAAAGCTGCAGCAGTTTATCGACGCTGGTTTGCCCGAGCGTCGGAAAATCCTGCTTGATGGTCGTGAGTGGCGGGATATAACAGGAGCTGTCTTCAGTATCGTCGTAGCCAATCACCGAGATATCGGTCGCCACCCGCAGGCCGGACTCGCTGATGGCCCGCATCGCGCCCAGCGCCATTTGATCGTTGGCAACCAGCATGGCGGTTGGGATGATGCCGTCGTTCAGCATCTGCATGGTTTGTGTAAAGCCGGATATTGCGCTCCAGTCGCCTTCCAGTTCCGCGACGGGTTGCTGCTGATAGTGCGCCAGATACTTATGCCAGCCCGCATGCCGTAACCGCGCCGAGACTGAGCTGTGCGGTCCGGCCAGCAGGGCGATACGCTGATGCCCGTGCTGGACCAGGTGCTCAACGCCGAGGCGTGCGCCGTCATCATGGGAGAAAATCACGCTGTTAACCGGCGACTGGTCAGAGACGTCCAGAAACAGCACCGGTACCGTACCGCAGGCGGCGGCGACGGCAATTGCGTCGTCTTCATCCAGCGGATAGTTGATGATAAGCCCAGTCACCCGCTGGGAGAGCAGGTTATGCACCGCTGCTTTGCAGGCGTCTACGCCGCTACGCTCGACCATGGCGATCACCACGCTGGCCCCGGACTGGTCGGCACGGGATTTTATAGCCGCAACGATTTGCGAGGGCGCGTGCAGGGCAAGGTTCGCCGTCGCCACGCCAATCAATGGCGTTTGTTTACCGGCCAACTGCTGGGCAACGCGGTTGGGGATGTAATTGAGCTCCGCCATCGCGGCCTCAACTTTCTGACGGGTTTTGGCGGAAACGTGGCTGGCCTGATTCACGACGCGCGAGACGGTCTGGTAAGAGACACCTGCATGGTCTGCCACATCGTATAGCGTTACCGGTTTCACATTCTTCACCCTTCATTACGTTATCCACGCGCTATCATGCCACAGCACGTAGGGTTTTGGCGTATTTGTGGTTGGGTTCTGCGAGGCGCATTCCAGGGCCAGTGACGCGTGATAGCGGGCATGGCGTCTTTATGCTTAACATGATGGCAGAACGAGTAAAACAGTGAGGAAATCGTGAGCGACTCTGCGGCCCAGAACATTCTGTCTATCTACCGACGCCATGCTGATGCCTTTGCCAGCCAGCGTTCACGCACGCTGTTTGAAAAACCGTGGCTGGATAAGTTCATCGCGGTAATGGGCGGGAAGGGCAGTATTGTGGATATCGGCTGTGGGAACGGTCAGCCGATTGCCGGGTATTTTATCCGGCAAGGCTTTCACCTAACTGGAGTGGATGGTTCCGCGGCGATGCTGGCGCGCGCCCGGCAATCTTTTCCCGACCAGTGCTGGCTGGAGCAGGATATGCGTGAGCTCGCGCTTGATGGCACCTTTGATGGCCTGATTGCGTGGGACAGCTTTTTCCATTTACCCCAGCAGGACCAACACAGGATGTTTCCGATCTTTGACCAGCTCAGTCATCCCGGCAGCGCGCTGATGTTCACCAGCGGTACCGGAAACGGCATCGCAATGGGGCAATTTGAAGGTGAGCCGCTGTTTCATGCAAGCCTGGCGCCCGATGAGTACCGTGCATTGTTGTCCGCGCACGGCTTTGAGGTCATTGACGTGATCATGGAAGACCCACAGTGCACCGGGCATACGGTGTGGCTGGCGCAAAAAAGAGGCTGAGCCTGTTTACGCTGCGCCGCGGAAGGTCTTGCGCCATTCAGCCGGGCTGACGCCGAAGTGGGCTTTAAAATGCTGGCGCCAGGTGACCGGAGAGAGAAAACCGACCTGTTCAGCAATACGTTCGACGGGTAACGAACTGGACTCCAGCAGCTCCTGGCTGCGTCGCAGGCGCTCGGTAATAAGCCATTCGGCCACGCTTGACCCGGTGGCCTTCATAAAATGGCGGGTTAGGGTGCGACGGCTCATCATCACCCGCTGCGCCAGCGTGTCGAGGTTATGCTGCTCATGGAGGTGCTGGCGTAAATAATCGAGCAGGGTGTTAATGCGCTGATCCTGGGTATTTTTCGCCACCGGCTGCTCAATAAACTGCGCCTGTCCCCCTTCGCGGTGCGGTGGCACAATCATCCGTCGGGCAATCTGGTTCGCTACCGTGCTGCCAAAGTGCTGGCGAATGACGTACAAGCAGCAATCCAGTGCGGCGGCGGTACCTGCCGAGGTAATAATACCGTCGTCATCAACGTACAGGGCGTTGATATCCAGACGCGCCGCCGGGAAGCGCGTCTGAAAATCTTGCTCAAATTCCCAGTGCGTCGCGGCCCGCTTTCCGTCTAACAGGCCCGCGTAGCCGAGGACAAACGCGCCCAGACACAGCCCGACAATCTGTGCGCCGTTTTGCCGCGCGCAATTGAGGGCATTGAGCAGACCCTGCGGCGGGCGATGCCCGGTAGTGCCCCAGTAGGGGACCACCACAATATCGGCTGCCGTCACCGCCTCATAACCGTGAGAGGCGGTGACGGAGAAGCCATCCTGCGAAGAGACGATGCCGGGATTTTCGGCGCATATCTGCACCTCAAAGCGCTTTTTCGCCGCCATTTTGTCACTGAAAATTATGCACGGCACCGAAAAATGAAACGGGCTGAAATCTTCCACGGCGACAATGGCGACGGTAAGCGGGCACATACGATTCCTCTATTGGCATTAAAAGGTCAGGGTTTCCCCATCTTCCGGCACGTTGACGAATTGCGCAATCTGGTTGTCGAACGCATATTCTTTTAGCGCAGCGCGCGTCAGCAGGCAGTGGTTAATGGCTTCCATATGGGTCGCCACAATCTGCGCTTCAGGCAGCACAAAGTGGGTTTTTAGCACATCTTCCGCGCCCATAATGATCGGCCCAAAGCCGATGACGTGGGCAAAACCGGCGTTCAGTACCACGACATCAGGCTGGAAGGTCTGCATATTGGCCTCTACCTCATCGCGCCAGATAGTATCGCCAACCAGATACAGCGTTTTTTCTGCTGTATGCTGGAAGATAACTCCGCAGGCGTCACCCAGGCGTTCTGCCATTTGCGGCACGGCGTAGGCGCGATCCGACCCGTGCTGGCCGCCGGTTTTACGCAGGGTGATGTCCCCCAGCGCGGTATTTTCTGTCAATACGCTCAGTTGGGTGAACCCCTGTCCTCGCAGCACCTGCGCATCCTGATCATTTTGTACGTAGATCGGCTTGTCTTTCGGCACAACGCGCGCGGCAACCTCGTCCCAGTGATCTTCATGCAGATGGGTGACGATCAGCGCATCGACGTTAAGCAGGGTGTCGATGTCAACGGGCAGCTCCACGGTCGGATTGCGGATCTCTGCGCGCGCCGTTCCGGCAAAACCCGGATACGCACCTTTCGGGGCCAGCATTGGATCAACGAGGAAGGTCTTGCCGCCAAAGGTGATGTGCAGTGTGGCATTACGGATTTGCGTGATGTTCATGGTGTTTGCTCCACGTGTTGGGTCAGTGGTGTCATCCTGGAGTGTTGTCCAGAAGATGAATGTGGGCAAATGGGCGACTAGCGATGGGATTGGGCCAATCGCTGGGAAAATAAAGCCCTCCAGGTGAAAACTTGATATTTAAGCCGGGCACTTTTCCTAAAAAGCAATAGGAAAACGGTTACAAACTTAATATCACTGTGTCATTTATTTACATTTTGTGCCTTTTAACCTAGTTTGCTCATTTTTTAACAGCCATGATGGGTTATGGAAAGTGGGGCTGCGGGTGAAGATCAGGGACGTCGGGATTACTTTTTTACTGTCAGGGTGGGCTCTGTCATTGACCATGACGGGGCACGCTGCGCCTTTATCACCTGCCGATCGCAGTTCAGTTCAGCAACAGCAGCAGCAATTACTTGATGAGAACCAGCGTCAGCGCGAAGAGTTAGGCCGTAGCGTTGTCCTCCCTCAATCGGAAAAAGCAACGCTTCCTGCCACGCCCTCTGGGGCCTGTTTTACGACCTCTCGTATCGATATTGAGGGCGCAAGCCAGTTATCACCCAAAGCCGCCAGAAAACTAACCGCACCGTGGGTAAATCAGTGTCTGGACATCGCTCGCCTGACGGCGCTGACGAACGCGATTTCTGACTGGTACATCAGCCGCGGTTTTATCACCAGCCGTGCTTTTTTAACCGAGCAGGATCTCTCCTCCGGTGTGCTGCGCATTACGGTACTTGAGGGAAAATTGCAGGAGATTCGTCTCGAAGGTGTCCCGTCACGCACGCTGAAAATGACCTTTCCTGGGCTGGAAGGAAAGATTCTCAATCTGCGCGATATTGAACAGGGTATGGAGCAATTGAACCGGGTTCGCCAGACGCCGGTTGAAATAGAAATTTTACCTGGCAGCCAACAAGGCTTCTCGATAGTAAACCTGACGGCTGCGCCTGAATCGCCGCTTACTGGCTCAGTCAGTTTTGATAACAGCGGGCAAAAGAGTACCGGAACGGGGCAACTGAGCGGGGCGTTATTTGCCAATAACCCGTTCGGCCTGGCGGATAAATGGTTTATCAGCGGTGGGCGCAGCAGCGATTTTTCCAGCAGTAAAGATGCGCAGAACGTTGCCGCGGGCGTGAGCATTCCTTACGGCTACGGGCTATTTGATTACAACTACAGCTGGAGTAATTACCTCAGCACCATTGATAACAATGGCTATGCCTGGCGTTCAACTGGCGACAGCGAAACCCATCGTCTGACCGGCACCTGGGGGCTGTTTCGCAATGGTGATATCAAAACCGCGGCAGCGCTGGGCCTGACGCATCGAATTAACCGTAACAAATTGAATGATGTCCTGCTGGAAACCAGTAGCCGCAAGCTTTCCAGTATTTCGCTGGGTATCAACCATACGCAAAAAATCGCCTCCGGCGTTGCCACGCTTAACCCCACGTTTACCCAGGGTGTGCCGTGGTTTGGCGCAGAGAATGACAATAATAAACAGGGTGATGTCCCGAAGGCCGAATTTCGCAAATGGAGCGCTAGCGGCAGCTTTCAACGCCCATTGACAGAGAATCTGTGGTGGCTGAGCAGCGTCTATTTTCAGTGGTCACCGGACCGCCTTTATGGCAGCGAGCGCCTGACGCTGGGCGGTGAAACGTCAGTACGTGGCTTTAAAGAACAATACATTTCCGGGGACAACGGCGGTTACTGGCGCAACGAAGTGAATTATTCGCTCTTTACGCTGCCGGTATTTGGGCAGATTGGCGCGATGGCGGCATTCGACGGCGGCTGGCTGAAACAGGATGGCGTTGATAGCTATGCCTCCGGCACGTTGTGGGGCGCTGCGCTGGGATTAACCAGTTCAGGGCGCTGGTTCTCCAGTCAGTTTACCGTTGGAACGCCGGTGAAGTACCCGGACTGGCTGGCACCGGATCATCTCAATATTTATTACCGCGTGGCCGTGGCATTTTAAGGAAGCAGGATAATGACAAAGGATCAGATTCGTTTCTCTCAGCGTGTACTTAGTGGGGTATTGAGCGCCCTGTTGGCCACGCAGCCGCTGTTTCCGGCCATTGCCGCCACCATCACCCCTGTCGGCAATACGCAAATGGATAAGGCGGCCAACGGTGTTCCGGTAGTGAACATCGCTACGCCGAACGCGTCCGGGATTTCACACAACAAATATAACGACTACAACGTGGGAAAAGAGGGGCTGATTCTTAACAACGCCACCGGGCAATTAAATCAGACCCAGCTTGGCGGCATTATCCAGAACAACCCGAACCTGCGTTCAGGAAAAGAAGCGACAGGGATCATCAACGAAGTTACCGGGAATAGCCGTTCACAGCTCCAGGGCTATACCGAAGTAGCGGGGAAAGCCGCCAACGTCATGGTCGCCAACCCTTATGGCATTACCTGTAACGGGTGCGGATTTATCAACACGCCTAACGCCACCCTGACTACCGGTAAACCGGTGTTAGATGCTAACGGTAATCTGCAGTCGCTGGATGTAAGCAAAGGCAGCATTACCATCGAAGGCAAAGGGCTGGATGGTAGCCAGAGCGATGCGGTGTCGATTATTGCCCGCGCCACGGAAATTAACGCGGCACTGCATGCAAAAAATCTCAGTGTGATAGCCGGAGCTAACCGCATAACGGCGAAGGGGCAGGTGAGTCAACTGCAAGGCGAAGGGGATGTACCGAAAATCGCGGTAGATACCGGTGCGCTAGGCGGAATGTATGCCAACCGGATCCGTCTGGTTTCCAGCGAGAAAGGTTTGGGGGTCAACCTCGGGAATCTGAACGCCCGTCAGGGTGATATCACGCTTGATGCAAATGGAAAATTAACCGTTAAGTCCAGCCTGGCCAGTGGGGCTGTTTCCATGAAAGGGCAAGAGGTTGCGCTTTCTGGCGATCATAAAGCGGGGGATAATTTATCCATCACCAGTCAGGGTGCTATCGCCCTGACTGGTAGCGCCCTGGTCAGTGATAAAAACCTGCAGCTTACTGCGCAAGGAACGCTGGTGCAGAATGGCGGTGCGCTTACTGCGGGTCAGGATATTGTGCTGACGGCCGGCGATATAGCCCAGCAGCGTGCGGCGCAAATAGATGCCGCTGGAAATGTTTCGCTGACCGGGCGCAATCATGTTGCCACGCAGGGAACGGTCACTGCCGGAAAACAGCTGAGTGTGAAGGCGGATTCGCTGAGTAACAGCGGCCAATGGAGTGCGGGGGATGCTTCCCGTATTCAGGGCGGCAGCGTGACCAACAGCGGTGTGATGCAGGGGAAATCGCTGGATATTGCCGCCACGCGTGATGTTGATCTTAGTGGTCAGCTCAATGCGGCAGATACGCTGACGATTAAAGGCCAGCGTATCTCTACAGCCACGGATGCTCAGGTGCAAAGTGGGAAGAATATCGCCCTGCAAGCCGAGACGGTAAATCTGAACGGCACCCACGCGGCGAAAAATGACCTGACCGTGATGGCAAACACCCTCACCCATGACGGAAAATCGAGTGCCACGCAGATGAACCTGAACGTGGCGCAAACAATCACTCAAAACGGCACGCTGTTGGCAGACAACCTCAGTCTCGACAGCCAGCATATTGCTAACAGCGGCCTGCTGCAGGGTAACGCGGCGTTGGCTTTGCATACTGATAATCTGCAAAACCTGAGCGGCGGTACGATCTACAGCCTTACCGCTCTGGCGCTGGATATTCCGTACCTGACTAACGACGGGATTATTGCTACCGATGGCGATCTGCGCCTTGGTGGTCTTCAGTTGATTAACGCTGGCGACATTCAGGCCGACACGCTTGAGCTGCAACTGCGCGACGCGGTAAATAATTCTGGGCGTCTGCTCGCGCACCAGAGTGCGCAACTCACGGCGCAAACGCTGGAAAATAGCGGCATGCTGGTGGCGAATACTATCACTCTCGACGGAAACACTGTTCAGAACGGTGGTCTGGTTCAGGGGAATGACAGCGCATTGATTTCTGCGGGTGCTCTGACGACGGAGACGACGGGGCAATGGCTAACCGGTAATGCGCTGACGGTGAACGCGGGTACGGTAGAGCACGCCGGGGTGATGCAGGGGAATACCCTTACATTGGCAGCCGATGCGCTGAATAACAGCGGTGTGCTCAACGGGTTAGGTGGCCTGGAAGGGATACTGACCGGGCAACTGACCAACGTCGGACAAATTCAAAGCGGCGGCGGACTCTCGCTCGCCGCAAACGACCTGATCAGCGCCGGGCGTATCGTGGGGGATTCGCTCATGCTTGCGGCAACGACGCTGCGCAACAATGGCTTGTGGCAGGGCGCGAACGGACTGGCTTTACGCGGCGATACGCTTAGCACGGGCACGACGTCTCTGACGCTGAGCGGCGGCGCGCTGACCGTTGATGTCGGTACGATGATTACGCAAGGTACGTTACAGGGACAACAGGTCGCGGTGACGTCTGATAACTGGCAGCACGCGGGTTCGTTGGTCAGCCTTGGTGCGCTGACGGCTGACATCAGTAACAGATTTGCCCTGCCGGGCGAATTGATGAGTCAGGGAGCCATGTCGTTAGCTGCACAGCAGTTGAATAATGCCGGAAACATCCTCAGTGAAAGTGACATTACGCTTGATGGTCAGCAGCTTACAAACACTGGGGTGGTACAGGGAAATACCCTGACGCTAAGCCAGGATCGTATTCATAACCAGGGCGTATTGATTGGTCTGCAAAGCCTGACGGTGGCAGCCCCGCAGCAGGAACTGATGAATGCGGCGGGCGGGTCGCTGCTAACTCAGGGAATGCTGAAAGTGACGTCCGGGGATGTGACCAACGCAGGAACGTGGCAGGGGCAGTCGATTCTGCTCAATGCGCAGTCGCTGATTAATAGCGGAGCAATCCAAAGCGCAGACGCGCTACAGCTTATGCTCGTCAAAAATCTCACTTCTGCCGAGGGCAGCAAAGTCACCGCCCTCGGCAATGCCACGCTACAGGCGCTATCCCTGACGAATAACGGGCAATGGGCGGCGAGTCATTTGACGTTAAACGGAACAACGTTGGATAACGCCGGGGCAATCAGCGGGGTCAATGGCCTGACGTTAGCCATGAATGGCGCGGTTAGCCAACAGGCGTCGGGCAGCATGCTCACCGGCGGCGCATTGGATCTCAATGCGGCATCGGTGGCTAACGCGGGCAGCATTCAGGGGACGACGCTAAATATAACGTCCGGCGCGTTAACCAATGGCGGACGCCTGCAGGGGGATAATGACGCCACGCTGGCGCTGAGCGGTGACCTGACGAACCTGGCGGGTGGTGAAATTGTCAGCCGTCAGGGACTGACGATTGCCACGCCCATACTGTTTAACTACGGCGTGATTCAGGGCGGCGGCAACACGCGTCTTAACGCCACAACCCGAGCGCTGAATGAGGGGCAACTGCTTTCCGGCGCCGAGTTGAGACTCAACACGCCGCAGTATTCCGGCGCGGGCTGGCTACAGGCGACAAATCTCATTCTGAATGCGGCAACGGCCACCAACAACGGGAACTGGCTTGCTGACAGCACAACGCTGACGGGCAGTCAGTTCACTAACCAGGGGACGACGCAGGCGGGACAACTGACGCTCAATTACCAGCAGTTGACCAATAACGGTACGGTGTTAGGAACGTCCCAACTGACCGTTAATGCCGATCGGGTGAGCCAGAATACGGCTGGCAAACTGTTCAGCGGTGGCGATTTGACTCTCAATAGCCAATCTCTGGACGCCTTCGGGCAGGTGGTTGCGCTGGGTAATCTGACGCTGAAACTGGTGAATGCGTTCACCGCCAACAGTACGCTTGCTGCGGGCAACACGCTCACTGTTAACAGCGAGGGTGCCATCGACAACCGCAATGTCATGCAGGGGCAGGTGGTAAACCTGACCGCAGGCGGGCAGTTGAGCAACAATGGGCAAATTACCACCGGCAGCGGTACGAGCAGCCTCAGCGGCAGCAACGTGGCGCTTAATGCCGCCGGAACGGTACAGGGTGGGGGTGACATCATGGTCACCAGTCGCGACACTATTACCGTAGACGGTTTTACCGGCACGCGCGGAACGCTCACGCTCAATACACCGGGGGCGATCATCAACACGGCGCTGCTGTATGCGGCAAATAACATGGCGCTGTATGCCGACTCTATCACCAATCAGCGCGGCGATATTCTTGCGGGCAACAGCCTGTGGATGCAGAAAGATGCGGCGGGAAATGCCAACCGCGAGGTCATCAACACCTCCGGCACCATCGAGACGCAGAGCGGCGATATCACGATTAAAACCGGACATCTTCTGAACCAGAGGGACGGGCTGGTGGTAAGTAATGGTAACACTGAAGATCTGACACAACAGTATGCATGGCTGAATGAGGGATATGCCGACATTCCTCTGTCAGAACTTATTCTGGGAACTGACTACGGCTATGTTGTTAGTCGATCCTGCAGCGGAGGCGGTAGCCCAGGGCACGGCGCAGGCCCAAACTGTAGCGATGTCGCAATACCCCTGGCGATGAAAAACAGCCCTGCGAAAGAGATCGCTATTTCACGTTCTACCCTTTCAGTCTCCGCAAACGGCGGTGCCGGGCGCATCAGCGCCGCGCGCGGGATGGTAATCCAGGCAGATCATCTGGAAAATAATGCCAGCACGCTGCTTGCGGGTGGGGATATGTCCCTTTCCGGTTCAATCCTGCAAAATCAGTCCTGGACTGACGGTACAATCACCCGTTATCGGACGTATGTTGCTGAGCAATCAGGTTTTACCTGGGAGACCCCTGCCGCTTCGGTAGACGCGGATAGATATAATAGCGGCCCGATTCACTATATCGCTCAGGGTAATGACCGGGAGGAAACCTCTGGAGGAACGGCATACCGCGCTGTTATTCAGTCTGGCGGAACAATTCTGGCTAATTTTTCGCAGGATATCAGCAATACCACAACCACCCCGAGTGCGGGTGGGGCGATAAATACCCTCGTTACCCCAACCCTGAATACTCTCAGCAACCAGACCATCGACGCCGGGGTGCAAAAGCAGACACTGGCAGATAGTGAAGCGGTTAGCGTTAATTCGCCGCAGTGGAACGATCAACTGCAAGATGCCCTGCAGCAGATTAACGGTGGCACGCTGGATGCCGGGAATGTCGCGGATGCAACGCTGGACACCGTCTCTACCGATAAGAACAGCCAGATTAATCAGGGGGAAGCGGTGGATACCAGCGCGTATCCATTGCCTTTTGGTCAAAACGGCTACTTTGTTGTCTCTGACGATCCGCAAAGCCCGTACCTGATCAACATTAATCCTAAGCTTAACGGCCTGGGGCAGTTGGATCCGGCTCTGTTTGCCGAGTTGAACGTACTGCTGGGGATTACGCCTGGCGATGCCCCACGTGAAACCAACCGCGCCTATACCGATCAAAATCAGTTCCTCGGATCGGCGTATATGCTGGACCGTCTCAACCTGAATCCGGAATACGATTACCGTTTTCTCGGTGACGCGGCGTTCGATACCCGTTACGTCAGTAATGCGATGCTGAATCAGACAGGAAGCCGTTATATCAACGGTATAGGTTCCGATCTGGATCAAATGCGTTATCTGATGGATAGCGCCGCCAGCGCACAGCAGTCGCTGGGGCTGAAATTTGGCGTGGCCCTGACGGCGGAGCAAATTTCCTCTCTTGAGCAGAGCATGCTGTGGTGGGAAGCGGCGACCGTCAACGGCGAAACGGTGATGATACCGAAGCTCTATCTGTCGCCGAAGGATATCACCGTCAATAACGGGAGTGTCATCTCTGGAAATAATGTCCAACTGGCAGGCGGCACTATCACTAACACCGGCAGTACGCTGCGGGCGAATAACACCCTGACCCTCGATAGCCAGAATAGCATTAACAATCTCAACAATGGCCTGATGCAGGCCGGGGGCAACCTCGACCTGAGCGCTATTGGTGATATCAATAACATCAGCGCCGCTATTAGCGGAAAAACGGTTCAACTGGCAAGTCTCGACGGCAGCATTAATAACCTGACGCAGGTGGAGCAGATTGACATCAATGCGTGGGATAAATACGGCAATGTGAGTTTTAAAGACACGCTGCTGGGCACGACGGCGTCGATTACCGCACAGGATGGGCTGTCGCTCTCGGCAGGCAAGAATATCACCGTCACGGGCGCAACGCTTTCGGCGGGCGATTCACTGCAGATGAATGCCGCGGGAGATATTGCGGTGAATGCGAATCACATTAACGATGCGCAGAGCCATGCCGGACGCTGGACTGACGAGACCAGTCGTTCATCACAGGGCTGGCAGGGAAGCAGCATCAGCGCAGGAGGGGACCTTGGCATCAATGCCGGGAATAATCTCAACCTGACGGCAAGCGACGTGAACGCTGGCGGTAGTGCGGTGCTGACTGCGGGTAACGATCTCAACCTGAATGCGGCCACCACGCTTGAGAACAGCCGCGACGGGGGCAGTGAATCGCACCGTTCCGGGCTGGATCGCACCACTATTTCTGCGGGCGATAACCTGGTCCTGATCGCGGGTCAGGATATTAACGCCCACGCGGCGGGCCTGGCGGCGGAAAATGATGTGGGTCTGCAGGCCGGACGCGATGTCAATTTGCTGGCCGAGGCCACGGCCGAAGGCGACAGTTACCGCGCGAAGAAAAAAACCATCATCAATGAGTCCGTGCGCCAGCAGGGAACGGAAGTTGCCAGCGGTGGCGACACGGTCATTATCGCCGGGCGCGATGTGAATGCGCAGGCAACCGATGTGATTGCTCAGGGGGATATCGGCGTAGCGGCGGGCCGGGATGTGAATCTCATTACGGCGACGGAAAGTGACTACCACTACGAAGAAACCACCAAAACCAAAAAAGGATTCCTCAATAAAAAGACCACTCACACGATTGAGGAGGACAGCGCCACGCGTGAAAAAGGCGCGTTGCTGAGCGGTGACAATGTGACTGTAGCTGCCGGGAACAACATTCTGGTACAGGGCTCAGCCGTCGTCGGTGATGGCGATGTGGCGCTCGGTGCCGGAAACAACGTCGATATTATTGCCGCAACCAATACCGACACCGCATGGCGATTTAAAGAAACGAAAAAAAGCGGCGTGATGGGAACAGGCGGCATCGGTTTTTCCATCGGCAGCAGTAAAACCACGCATGATTTGCGCGAGCAGGGCACCACCCAGAGCGAGAGCTTCAGCACGGTCGGGTCAACCGGCGGCAACGTCAGCATTACCGCCGGTCAGCAGGTGCACATCGGCGGCGCGGATATCATCGCACAGAAAGATATTGCCGTGCTCGGCGACAGCGTGGTGATTGAGCCCGGCCATGACAAACGTACCCGCGATGAGACGTTTGAGCAGAAGAGCAGCGGCTTGACGGTGGCGCTGTCAGGTGCAGCAGGTAGCGCAGTAAACAGCGCGGTGCAAACCTCACAGGATGCGAAGGGGGAGAGCGATGACCGTCTGGCGGCGCTGCAGGCCACCAAAGCGGTGCTTTCTGGCGCGCAGGCGGTGCAGGCGGCAGCGGTTGCCCGGGCCAGCGACAAAGCGGACAGCGGGCTGGGTATCAGCGTCTCGCTGACGTCGCAGAGCGCCAAATCTGAACAGCATACTCAGACGGATACCGTGACGGGCAGCACCCTGAATGCCGGGAATAACCTGATTATCGCCGCGACGGGCAGCGGCCAAAGCGGCAACAGCGGCGACATCCTGATCGGCGGCAGCCAGATAAAGGCGGGCGGGGACACCACGCTGGTGGCGGCGAACGATATTGTGCTGAGCGGTGCGGCAAACACCCAGCAGACGACGGGCACAAACAGCAGCAGCGGGGGCGGGGTGGGCGTCGGTATCGGCGTCAACGCAGACAGTTACGGCATCAGCGTCTTCGCCAACGTCAACGGCGCAAAAGGCAGTGAAAAGGGCAACGGCACGGCGTGGACGGAGACCACGCTGGACAGCGGCGGTACGGTTTCGCTGGTCAGCGGGCGTGACGCCATCCTGAACGGGGCGCAGGTCAGCGGTGACCGCGTGGTGGCTGACATCGGTGGCGACCTGTGGATGAGCAGTGCCCAGGACAGCAATGACTACCGGTCGAAGCAGAGCAGCGCGGCGGCCGGGGGCAGCTTTACCTACGGCAGCATGTCCGGCTCAGGCTATATCAGCGCCAGCCAGGACCAGATGAAGAGCGACTACGCCTCGGTGCAGGAGCAGACGGGGCTGTTTGCCGGCGACGGCGGATTTGACGTGACGGTGGGCGGGCACACGCAGCTGGACGGCGCGGTAATCGCTTCGACGGCGACGGCGGATAAAAACAGTCTGGACACAGGGACGCTGGGTTTCAGGGATATTCATAACGAAGCGGACTTTACGGTCAGCCATGCGGGAGCCAGCGTGAGCGCTGGCGGTGGAGACACGGGCGGCGGGTTCAAAGGCAACATGCCGGTCGGGATGGTTACGGTCGGGGGCAACAGCGGTCATGCGGACGGGACGACGCAGGCGGCGGTTGCGGCAGGAACGGTGACGGTTCGCGACACGGCGAATCAGCAGCAGGATGTGGCGGGTCTGAGCCGTGATACGGCACAGGCGAACGACAGCATCAGCCCGATTTTTGACAAAGAGAAAGAGCAGAAGCGGCTGCAGGAAGTGAGCCTCATCGGGGAGATGGGCAGCCAGGCGGCAGATATCGCACGGACGCAGGGGGAGCTGAATGCGCTGGAGGAAGCGCGGAAGGTTTACCCGGATAAAACGGCGGAAGAGCTGAAAGAGACGCAGACCTGGCGTGATGCACAGGCAGAATATGGTACAGGGAGTGATTTTCAGCGTGGTATTCAGGCGGCGACGGCAGCGCTTCAGGGGCTGGCGGGCGGAGATGCCGGCGCGGCGCTGGCGGGGGCATCGGCCCCGTACCTGGCGAATATTATTGGTCATGATTCAGGATTAAGCGATGATGCGGCGCTGATAGCGCATGCGATACTGGGTGGCGCGGCAGCGGCGATGCAGGGAAACAGCGCGGCGGCGGGAGCGGCAGGGGCTGTCACGGGGGAGCTGGCGGCGAAAGCGATAATGGAGGCGATGTACCCGGATAAGCAGGTCAGTGAGCTGAGCGAAGCGGAAAAGCAGACCATCAGCATGCTGGCGAGTCTGTCCGCGGGAATGGCGGGCGCTCTGGCGGGAGACAGTACGTCGTCTGCGGCAGCGGGTGCGCAGTCCGGGAAGAATGCGGCTGAGAATAACTCGCTGAGCAAGGATGATGAGAAGCGACTGGGCCTGCGACCTGCCAACATTATTGACATTAACCCTTTATTTAATAACACTGCCAAAGTTCTTGATGAGAATGGCGAACCACTGAAAGGTGGTGGGGGCGCTAAGTTTTCTATTAATAAAGGACAGCAAAACAAACATATTGAAGGTACTAATGAGTATAAAACTGCAGCTGCTTCATCAGGAAGTCAACGGAGTGTCTTAACTGTTGATCCGCAATCTTTACTGCCTAAATTAGGCACTGGGCAGCAGGTTGGTAAGGTAGACGTTGGTTTAGCAGGTTCTAAAGAGCGAATAGATTTTGGTAAGCCTATTGGAAACTTTGTCGATAAAGATACTGGCCTAACTGTGCCTACGACAAAAGGAATTGTTCATTATGGTAAGGATGGCGCTCATATAGTGCCTGCTCGTCCATGATCGGGAGGTTATGATGAAAAGCAATTATGAATATATAAAAAGATTGAAGTTATCAATGCAATCAGCTCTTCTTGGTGCTGTTTCTGAAAATATGAGAAACATAACTGTAGATATCTGTGGAAATAAAATTTTGCTGTGTTTTTTTATTGATGGAGAAGTTCGGGATGATGATAAAGAGAACATCTCTATAATTGAAACTGAGGTCATAGCGGACTTTGAGGATGACTTTGATATAGAAACCATCATAAAAAGAATTGACAGCCCGGAGCCAATCATTCTTAGTCAGGGTTATAGTGTTTTTCAAAGAAAAGAAAGCTAATTATAAACGAGTATGCAAAAACAAAGTTATTAAATAAAAAGAAGAGCCCAGCCCACAGCGCCGGGATCTTCTTTTTAGTCGTCAGCCCTTAACCGGCTCGATCACCAGTCTCCCATGTTCCACGCTGACAGAGATCGGCGAGTCGGTGCTGAATCCGGTTTCTCCCAGTTTGTACGCAGGCGGTGGTTGCGGCAGGAACGGTGACGGTTCGCGACACGGCGAATCAGCAGCAGGATGTGGCGGGTCTGAGCCGTGATACGGCACAGGCGAACGACAGCATCAGCCCGATTTTTGACAAAGAGAAAGATCAGAAGCGGCTGCAGGAAGTGAGCCACATCGGGGATATCGGCAGCCAGGCGGCAGATATCGCACGGACGCAGGGGGAGCTGAATGCGCTGGAGGAAGCGCAGAAGGTTTACCCGGATAAAACGGCGGAAGAGCTGAAAGAGACGCAGACCTGGCGTGATGCACAGGCAGAATATGGTACAGGGAGTGATTTTCAGCGTGGTATTCAGGCGGCGACGGCAGCGCTTCAGGGGCTGGGGGGCGGAGATGCCGGCGCGGCGCTGGCGGGGGCATCGGCCCCGTACCTGGCGAATATTATTGGTCATGATTCAGGATTAAGCGATGATGCGGCGCTGATAGCGCATGCGATACTGGGTGGCGCGGCAGCGGCGATGCAGGGAAACAGCGCGGCGGCGGGGGCGGCAGGGGCTGTCACGGGTGAGCTGGCGGCGAAAGCGATAATGGAGGCGATGTACCCGGATAAGCAGGTCAGTGAGCTGAGCGAAGCGGAAAAGCAGACCATCAGCATGCTGGCGAGTCTGTCCGCGGGAATGGCGGGCGCTCTGGCGGGAGACAGTACGTCGTCTGCGGCAGCGGGCGCGCAGGCCGGGAAGAATGCGGTTGAGAATAACTCGCTGGCGCATGTACTGGCAGCAGCGGAAGCGAACAAAGCAGGGACTGCAGAGAAATGGCAGGAAGAGCAGCAGGCTGCGATTAGAGAGGCGTGCAGTGGTGATACGCCTGTGTCATGTCAGATGGCGGTAGCGGCTATGGGTACCGTGATGTCCGGCGGTCTTCTTCCTGAAGCAATGGTGATTTCTGGTGCTATCAGTGCAGGGGCTGTTGGTGGTATTGATTATGCGATGAATGGTTCCGTTGATCCTAAGAATGTCATCGCAGCATATTGGGTTGGAGTGCTGACCAGAAGTATTGGCTTGGAAGCGACAATGGCCATAAATGCTGCTGGAGGAGCTACAACAAGTTATCTTGACGGCAAAAATCCATGGGTAGGTGGACTGGTTAGCGGTCTCACAGGCGGAGTGGCCTATGGAGTAGGAAATAAAGTTGTTGGACCTGCTATGGATGAAGTTTTCAATCCTGTTTGGAAAAATTTAGGATGGGACGACATAGGGATGGGAATATCTAAGCCCGTTCAACCAAGCTTATGGCCTTCAGTTGCTGGAGCTACGAGTGGAACTTCAGGTGGTGAATACATTTCCAATAAGGTAAATGACAAGATAGATGAAGTGAAGAGTAATAATGGAGGCAATAATAAATGAAGTTTATTCCCGTTTTTCTATATTATTTTCTTGCTACATTTATGACCGTAGCCTTGGCATTAATGCTAATAGGCACAGCCATTGATGTTTTCTTTTGGCTGTTTTACAAAATACCTTTCAACTTTTCTATGAAAGAATTTATTAACTATTTAAAAATAGCCTGCATTACAGGCGGTGTGTGCGGAATTGGTGGTGTGTATTATTACACCAGAACAATGAAACGACAGTGAATACGTAGGGACAGATAACAATACCCTATTTAGTCACTGGGTTGTTGCGGAGAATAACCTGATGGGCGGGAGTGAGGATGCTCAGGCAGCATGGATACGTCAGCATGGGATAGATATGGCGAGTTGTTCGGATAATCCTGGTGGAGCCGCCTGTCATAAAGCGAAAAATGAGCGTGATGCGGTAGGGCTGGCGCTGGCAACAGGTACAGTGGCTCTGCTTCCTGGCAGTGCTCAGGCGATGTGGGGACTGGGCGCGGGGGCAAATGCAGGAATTGGCTACCTGGCGGATGGTTCGGTTGACCCTTCCAGTGCGGTAGTGGCTGGCTGGGTGAATGTGTTCAGTATGAGAAATTGTGTGGTGGGAACGGTAGGCTGGAATACCACAGGTGGTGCGTTTAGTAACTGGATTGACAACAAAGATCCGCTATCTGGGGCGATTATCAATGGTGCTGGTTCTGGTATCGGTTATGGCATTGGTAAAGGACTTTCATGGGGTGTTAATGCCGGGGCAAACTGGTGGAAAGGTGGCTGGGATCCGAAATTTAACCCGACACTTCAGAAGTATACTGAAGTAAAAGGTGATTTTGGGATTTCGAAGGAAATATCCCCTAGCCGTGTTCCTGGTGCTTTTGGTGATTTTGGTGGCTCATTCTTCTCTGAAATAACAGGCAAAGGTATAGAAAAACCTACGGGCTCTGTGGGAGAGGGAGATAAATGATTAATGTTCTATTTTTTATCTTCTCTTTAGTAGCGGGAATTATCATGGCTGAACTGGCTTATTTATTCTTACTTATTACTGATTATTTTATACGGGGTAGCTTCGATTTTTCTTTGCCTGAAGTCCTGCATAATCTAAAAGTAGGTGGTGGCGGTGGATTTATTATTGGCATTGGGATCGTTTTATGTCGTCTTTTTAAGATTAAAGGATTTTAATCGTGGAGAATAATGCGCTGAGTGTTGCTCAAAATAAATCCCGTGCTCAGGAAATGACTCAGTGCCAAGACAATGCTGATTGAGAAATTACGCCTTAGTGCAGGAGCAGACGGGGCTGTTTGCGGGCGACGGCGGATAAAAACAGCCGGGACGCTGGGTTTCAGGGGCATTCATAACGAAGCGGACTTTACGGTCAGACATGCGGGAGCCAGATGGTCAACGTTAGAAATGAAGGAATAGACTCGCGCTTGCCCGCCAGCCGGCAGGGGATGGTGGTGCGTAACAGGCCTGATGCGCTGCGCTTATCAGGCCTACGGGACGAAGCTTTATTTGCTGCGTTTAATCATCGGTATATCGCCCAAATCATGCAACGCGCCGGGAAAGGTTTTTAACCACTGGGACACTTTCTGCTTATTAATATTCACCACACTCATTCCTTCTATACAGCCCCATAACTCTCTCGTATGCTGTGGCGTAATAACGATGCAATCTTTCATCACCCGTATTTTTACCGGCATACCATTAACAAATCCGGCATTGGGCAGCCATTCTCCGCTGAGTGGCAGATAATTATTATCCATCCGCGAATACAGTTCGCAGCAGGCGGAACTGTCCTGCGCCGATTCCGCTCGTGGATGAATGCTGGCCTCCACGGTGCGCTTGCCGTGCAGACGGTTGCGGTGGTTTTTGCGTAGCAGCTCGGGGTTTTGCGACTCATCCGGCAAAACCTCAGAATCTGCTTGGGCTACGGCGGGTTCTGGCATAAAATTCGCGTCAGCCATAATCAACTCCTCTACTTAGTTGTTTTGTGGTTAGCGGTGTGAGGGTGTTGCTGCACCTTCATGCCGCGAATCCCCGTCATAATTCGAATTGCAGGTGCGTTGGCTATGCTCGTTCACCCCAGTCACATAGTTATCTATGCTGCTGGGAATTTACTCCCTTGCCGCCGTCCTGCAACTCGAATTATTCAGGCGATTAGATTTAAAATGATCTTATATTTCCTTCGTTGCTGCTTTATTTAACCTGCGGCTATTATACCGTGCTGAATAAAAATGGGGTCATTTAAATGTAATGAGATTTATTAAATTCGAAGTGGCTCCAGAAAATATTGCGGATATATGAAACATATTGCAGTCAATAAAACAGATCGCTAACGGTGAAATAAGAATGCTATCATTCACTCCAGACGCGGCAGACAACTGCTGGCACACGCATTCACCCCGGAGCACCTGATGAACAACGACATTCCGCTAAAATATTATGATATCGCCGACGAGTACGCGACCGAGGCCGCAAAGCCGGTTAGCGACGCGGAACGCGACGCGCTGGCGCACTACTTCCAACAGTTGATCGTCCGTTTGATGAACAACGAAGAGATCGGCGAAGACGCGCAGCAAGAGATGGCAACCGTGGCCGGGATTGACGCACAGCGTATCGATGATATCGCCGAGTTCCTCAACCGCTGGGGCAACGAGTAGCCAAAGACGTGGCCGATGTTTTACACTGCGCGCAAATTTTACGAGTATGACGTTTTAATCAGGCGGAAACAGCAATGAACGGAACAATCACAACGTGGTTTAAAGATAAAGGCTTTGGATTTATCAAAGATGAAAACGGCGATAACCGCTATTTTCATGTGATTAAGGTTGCTAATCCTGAGCTGATCAAGAAAGACGCGGCGGTGACCTTCGAGCCGACCACTAACAACAAAGGCCTGTCAGCCTATGCGGTGAAAGTGGTGCCCGACAGCAAATACATCTATATCGCGGGTGAGCGCCTGAAACTCACGGCGATCAAGTCCTGGGTGGTGTATAGCGAAGAAGTGCCGGTTGAAACCCGCATTGATAAAGAAAATGCGGTGCTGTCCGTGGGCGCGCTGATGAACAGCATTAAGCCGAAGTCAGACGTCAAGCCTGGCGAAATGCGTTCGCTGAAAAAGCTGGCCATCACTACTTTCCAGGGTACGACGCTGATCTTCTCGGAAGATGAGATAGACATCGAAGAAACGGTAAAGCTGCTTAAAGTCTAAAGCGCTCCAGGCTGAACGTGTGCCGAAATTCTGCTCATTTTATGAGCGAGGTTTCGGTTTTTTTTGGCCTGCATGGTGGCAGGCGGACATTGTCTGAGCTATTAATTAGTATAAAAATGGAGTGATGGCTAACCTGTTGATTTTGATGATTTAAAATATGAATGGGTTTATTGCACCAATAATATCCAGGCAGCATATGTAAATAGCATTATAACTAAATTATAATTCGTTTACATCCGGTCGGCAGGCGAGGTTAAAATGCGATTAATTGTTATGTTGTTAAGCTTTGTCGTCTCCACACAGCTCTGGGCGGGTGAACTTTCTAAACCTGCCGGTAAAGCCCTTTTAACGCTGTCCGGTAATATAGAAAATACAAATGAAGACGGGAAAGCCGTTTTTGATATTGCCAGCCTTGAGAAGCTGGGCATGGTCAGTTTCCAGACCACCTCGCCCTGGTATAATGGGCGCACTACCTTTACGGGTATTCCACTGCAAAAGCTCATGGATTATGTTGGCGCGAAAGGTTCTGTGGTTAAGGTCACCGCGCTCAATGACTACACCACGGTTATCCCACTCAGTGATTTCAAAAAATATAATGTTATCCTGGCTGTAAAAATCAACGAAAAATACATTCGCGTCCGTGATAAAGGTCCCTTATTCATTGTGTACCCCTATGACAGCATGCCTGAACTGAATAATCAGGTTTTTTATGCACGCTCAGCATGGCAGGTCAGCAGAATGAATATTGAGTAGGAGTTCAGAAGAACATCATGAACAGAATACTGGCGGGCATCATATTTTCTCTTTTTATATCTACCGGGTATATCTCTTACCTCGTGCATGAACGGCAACAAGAGTTACAGAAACTGACTCACTACACCGATTCATGGTCCGCTGCACAACTGGTATCAGAATACTACCGTTTTGAGTCATGGCTTGGTCTTTACACTATCGATGATTCTATGAACCTCGATGATGTACGTCTGCGCCTCGACATCATGCTCAGCCAGAATGATTTAATGAAAGAAGGTGAGTTGGGGCATTATATACAAAATAATGAAGCGAATGGTGAACTGGCTTTACAACTGGAAAACACACTTAACTATCTGGATGTTCATCTTGAGAAAATGAATCGTCCAGAGCTCCAGACATACTTGAAAAAAATGCATGCGCTGGATGCGCCGCTAGGCCGTCTTTCATCCGGTGCGCTAAATAAAGATGTTAACTCGATTAATAGTACAAACCTCAAAATTCAAGCGCTGTACTATATTTATTCAGCGATCTCAGTACTGCTGATCATACTGAGTGCGATACTGGGCGTGCTGATATTCTATCAGAACAGAAATATTTTGCAGGCGCATCTTCAGGTTAAGCGTCTTGCTGAAGAATTGCAGAAATCTAAAGAAAAACTGCAAATCCAGAATACAAAACTGGAATATGACGTCTACCATGATTCTCTTACCGAGATGAATAACCGCCAGCTTTTTTGGGAAGATTTAAATAAAACCATCGAGACGGCAGAAAAGAATAATAGTTCTGTGACAGTGATGTTGTTTGATTTAGACCGATTCAAAGAGGTCAATGATACGTATGGTCATGATGTCGGCGATTCATTGTTACGTCAGATATCCCATCGCCTGGTTTCGATGAGCCTGACTTCAGATACGCTTTATCGCTTAGGTGGGGATGAGTTTGCGTTTCTCTCGATGGGTCTGACTGAGAGTCATGCTGTTTCTCGCGCGCAAAAAATATGTGAATTTATCAACCAGCCCTACACGATTTATAACACGATTATCAACATTACCACCTGCGTTGGCATTGTTATTTCCGAAACTGAACGCCGCTCCGACTATCTATATAAATTTGCCGATCTCGCCCTATATGAAGCCAAAAAAGAAGGTTCTGGTAAGATAAAAGTCTTCCGGCAACGAATGTTAGATAAGTTGCAAGAAAGCAGAACCCTTGAGCATGATATGGCGATGGCAATAGCGAATAAAGAATTCGTGGTTTATTACCAGCCGATTGTAGATTCTTTCAGCAGGGAAATTTACAGCTATGAAGCCCTTATCCGCTGGATACATCCTCTTAAAGGCCTGCTGTCGCCGGATAGCTTTATTCCTGTTGCTGAAAAGACAGGAATGATTAATGAAATGGGGAAATCGGTGCTTGAAATGGCCTGCAGGGAAGCGGCTTCTTGGGCGGTTCCAGCTAAAATTTCAGTCAATGTCTCGCCTGTCCAGCTAAGCAGCAAAGCCTTTGCCGGAATAGTGTTGTCTATTCTGAAAGAAACAGGACTTCCGGCTGATCGTCTTGAACTGGAAGTGACGGAATCCTCTCTTTTTACTGACAGCAGTACGCCGATGAATACGCTTAACAGGCTCAGAGCCCTGGGCGTGAAAATCTCCATTGATGATTTTGGTACGGGATACTCTTCGCTTTCGCGGCTGAGCAGGCTTGCTTTCGACAAAATCAAAATAGACAAGTCCTTTGTGCATTCGATATCTACACAGGAAGACGCCCTTAACATCATCAAACTTATCACCGGTATGGCGAAATCTCTCAATATGAAGGCGGTTGCAGAAGGGGTTGAAACGCAGGAGCAACTGGAAAGTCTTCAGGCTCTGGGCTGCGATTTCGCACAAGGCTATCTGTTTGGTAAACCTCAACCTGGTATTGATGGAAAAATCAGAAACGGTAAATCGCGAACGTCTCTGCTGACAGATAACGACGACACATTGCGCAGTGAACGTGGCTCTTAATCAGAGGGGGAGGGGAAATGTGATCCATCTCACCTCCCGGCAACCAAAATCTCCTGTGACGCCACGCCGTCTTCGATCTGCTTCGCCACTTTTTGTAAGGCCGGAAGGTGTTTTTCCGCGGCCTGTTCGATGGTCATCGCACTGGCCATATACACCAGGTTCAGGCAGCCGATCACCCGCTGTTCGCTGCGGATTGGCACGGCGATAGAGGCGATTTTCTCCTCCTGATCCCAGCCGCGATAGTTCTGTCCAAAACCGTCTTTGCGCGCGCGAGTCAGGATGGCGTCCAGCTTCAGCGGTTCGCGCGCCAGCTGGAATTCTTCTCCCGGTCGCGATGCCAGTATTTCGATCAGCTCCTGACGTTCATTCTCCGGACAAAACGCCAGCCAGGTCAGGCCGGAGGCGGTTTTCAGCAACGGTAGACGACGCCCGACCATCGCCCGGTGAAATGACAGGCGGCTGAAGCGGTGGGTGGTTTCACGCACCACCATGGCATCGACGTCGAGCGTGGAAACGTCGGTCGGCCAGATGACCTCGCGCAGTAAATCCCCCAGCAGCGGCGCGGCCAGCGCGGAAATCCACTGCTCGTCACGAAATCCCTCGCTGAGCTGACGAACTTTGATGGTTAAGCGAAAGCTGTCATCGGATAGGCTGCGCCGGACGTAACCCTCATCCTGCAACGTTTCCAGCAGTCGTCTGACCGTGGTGCGGTGCAGGCCGCTCAGCTCTGCCAGCAGACCAACGCTGGCCCCACCGTCGAGCCGGTTTAACATATTTAATAACATTAACCCGCGGGTTAATCCGCGCACGGTTTTGTATTCGGTACTCTCGTCACTTTTCATATTCGTTGACAAATCTACAGATAAAACAACGTAGTGCACTAAGTGCACATCCAGGTATGTTTTGATTGTAGCGCAAAAACACCCTCCTATACTGACCGCACAATAAAAAATTATTCACATATTTTTAACAAAGCAAGGTGCGTCTCTCCAGAGGCTGCCATGACGTTTTGTCCGCGTAGTGAGGTTCTGAAATGACAACGATAAACCCGGATATCCAACCCGCTGTGCAACACACCGTGCAGGTGGCGATTGCCGGAGCCGGTCCGGTGGGGCTGATGATGGCGAACTATCTCGGCCAGATGGGCATTGAGGTGCTGGTGGTGGAGAAGCTCGATGCGCTGATCGACTATCCGCGCGCCATCGGCATTGACGATGAAGCGCTGCGCACCCTGCAGTCCGTCGGTCTGGTCGATAACGTGCTGCCGCACACCACGCCATGGCATGCGATGCGCTTTCTTACCCCCAAGGGCCGCTGCTTTGCTGATATCCAGCCGATGACCGACGAGTTTGGCTGGTCGCGCCGTAATGCGTTTATTCAGCCGCAGGTAGACGCGGTGATGCTGGAAGGGCTGTCGCGGTTTCCCAACGTGCGTTGCCTGTTCTCTCGCGAGCTGGAGGCGTTCAGTCAGAAGGATGGCGAAGTGACGCTGAACCTGAAGGCACCGGACGGTCAGCGTGAAACGGTGCAGGCCCAGTGGCTGGTGGCCTGCGACGGCGGCGGCAGCGTCGTCAGGCGCTCGCTGAATGTGCCATTCGAAGGTAAAACCGCGCCAAATCAGTGGATTGTGGTGGATATCGCCAACGATCCGCTCAGCACCCCACACGTGTATCTGTGCTGCGATCCGGTGCGTCCGTATGTCTCCGCCGCACTGCCGCACGCGGTGCGCCGCTTTGAATTTATGGTGATGCCGGGGGAAACCGAAGCGCAGCTTAGCGAGCCGCAGAATATGCGCCAGTTGCTGAGCAAAGTGCTGCCGAACCCGGACAACGTTGAGCTGATCCGCCAGCGCGTGTATACCCATAACGCCCGTCTGGCCGAACGTTTTCGTATTGACCGCGTGCTGCTGGCGGGCGATGCCGCGCACATTATGCCGGTCTGGCAGGGGCAGGGGTACAACAGCGGCATGCGCGATGCCTTCAACCTGGCGTGGAAACTGGCGCTGGTCATTGAGGGCAAAGCCGGTGATGCGCTGCTGGACACCTACCAGCAGGAACGCCGCGATCACGCCAAAGCCATGATTGATTTGTCGGTGACTGCGGGCAATGTGCTGGCACCGCCGAAACGCTGGCATGGCGCGGTGCGTGACGGCATTTCCTGGCTGCTGAACTACATTCCGCCGGTCAAACGCTACTTCCTCGAAATGCGCTTCAAGCCGATGCCGCAATATCACGTCGGGGCGCTGGTGCGTGAAGGCGACGCGAAAGCCTCCACGGTCGGCAAGATGTTTATTCAGCCAAAGGTGACGCTGGAAACGGGTGACGTGACGCTGCTCGACAACGTCATCGGGCCGAATTTTGCGGTGATTGGCTGGGGCTGTAATCCGCTGTGGGGTATGAGTGACGAGCAAATCCAGCTGTGGCGCGCGCTCGGCACGCGGTTTATCCAGGTGGTGCCGGACACGCAGATCAATACCTCACAGGATAACCACGACGGGGTTATCCGTATTGGTGATACGCAAAATCGCCTGCGCGCGTGGTTTGCCCAACATAACGCCGCGCTGGTGGTGATGCGTCCGGATCGCTTCGTTGCTGCGGTTGCCATTCCGCAAACCCTGGGCAGCACCTTGAATAAACTGGCGTCGGTGATGACGCTCACCCGCACTCATGTCGCGGTTCCTGTCGAAAAGGTCGCCTGATATGCACGCTTATCTTCACTGTCTTTCCCACTCGCCGCTGGTGGGCTATGTCGACCCGGCACAGGCCGTGCTCGACGAGGTCAACGGGGTGATCGCCAGCGCCCGTGCGCGCATTGCGGCGTTCGATCCCGAACTGGTGGTGCTGTTTGCCCCCGATCACTACAACGGTTTTTTCTACGATGTGATGCCGCCGTTTTGCTTAGGCATTGGCGCCACGGCGATCGGTGATTTTGGCAGCGCGGCGGGAGAACTGCCGGTGCCGGCGGATCTCGCGGAAGCCTGCGCCCACGCGGTGATGAAAAGCGGCATCGATCTTGCCGTGTCGTACAACATGCAGGTCGATCACGGCTTTGCTCAGCCGCTGGAGTTTTTGCTCGGCGGACTGGATAAGGTCCCGGTATTGCCGGTGTTTATTAACGGCGTCGCTACGCCGCTGCCGGGCTTCCAGCGCACTCGCCTGCTCGGCGAGGCGATTGGTCGGTTCACCAGCTCGCTGAATAAACGCGTGCTGTTTATAGGCTCCGGTGGGCTGTCGCACCAGCCGCCGGTGCCCGAGCTGGCGAAGGCCGACGCCCACATGCGCGACCGTCTGCTTGGCAGCGGTAAGCAGTTGCCAGAAAACGAACGCCAGCTACGTCAGCAGCGGGTGATCAGCGCCGCCGAAAAGTTTGTTGAAGATCAGAACACGCTGCACCCGCTCAACCCCGTCTGGGATAACCGTTTTATGACTCTGCTTGAGCAGGGGCGTCTGGCGGAACTGGACGGCGTCAGCAACGAAGAGCTGTCCGCAATGGCGGGCAAATCGACGCACGAAGTGAAAACCTGGGTTGCCGCCTTCGCCGCTATTTCTGCTTTTGGTCACTGGCGCAGCGAAGGCCGTTACTACCGTCCGATCCCGGAGTGGATCGCCGGATTTGGCTCGTTGAGCGCCGCCACACAGAACTGAAATAGAACTGAAACAGAACTGAACATGCAGGAGAACATCATGACTTACCAACCGCAAACCGAAGCCGCCAGCAGCCGTTTTCTTGAGGTGCAGGAAGCTGGCGAAACCCTACGCGTACATGTCAATGACTGTGGGCAGGGCGAAGAGACCGTTGTGCTGCTGCACGGATCCGGCCCGGGCGCCACGGGCTGGGCCAACTTCAGCCGCAATATCGATCCGCTGGTTGAGGCCGGTTACCGGGTGATCCTGTTGGATTGCCCGGGCTGGGGGAAAAGCGATGGGATCGTTAACCGCGGGTCGCGATCAGATCTGAACGCCCGCATCCTGAAAAGTGTGGTCGATCAGCTGGATCTTCAGCAAGTCCACTTACTGGGCAACTCGATGGGCGGCCACAGCGCCGTGGCGTTCACCCTGAGCTGGCCGGAGCGCGTGGGCAAGCTGGTGCTGATGGGCGGTGGGACGGGCGGTATGAGCCTGTTTACGCCGATGCCAACTGAAGGCATCAAGCGCCTGAACCAGCTGTATCGCGAGCCGACCATCGAGAATCTGAAGTTGATGATGGACATCTTTGTGTTCGACACCAGCGACCTGACCGACGCGCTGTTTGAGGCACGACTCAATAACATGCTGTCGCGTCGCGATCACCTGGAAAACTTTGTCCAGAGCCTGGAAGCCAATCCAAAACAGTTCCCGGACTTTAGTCCGCGTCTGGCGGAGATCAAAGCCCAGACTCTGATTGTCTGGGGACGCAACGATCGCTTCGTGCCGATGGACGCCGGGCTGCGCCTGCTCGCCGGAATTGCGGGTTCAGAGCTGCACATTTACCGCGACTGCGGGCACTGGGCGCAGTGGGAACATGCGGACGCCTTTAATCAGCTGGTGCTGAACTTCCTCGCGCGACCTTAAGGAACGGAAATGACGAATCGTAATCTTGAACAGTTAGCCGCTGATTTACGCCAGGCACAGGAGCAGGGTGTCGCGATTGCCCCGCTGCGCGAATTGATTGGTGTGGACAACGCCGAGGCGGCCTACGCCATTCAGCACATCAACGTGCAGCACGACGTGGCGCAGGGGCGTCGCGTGGTTGGGCGCAAGGTGGGGCTGACGCACCCGAAAGTCCAGCAGCAACTGGGGGTCAGTCAGCCCGACTTCGGCACGCTGTTTGCCGACATGTGTTACGGCGATAACGACACCATCCCGTTTGAGCGCGTGCTGCAACCGCGGATTGAAGCGGAGATTGCGCTGGTGCTGAACCGCGACCTGCCTGCGACCGACACCACGTTTGATGAGCTGGTTAACGCCATCGAGTGGGTGCTGCCTGCACTGGAAGTGGTCGGCAGCCGTATTCGCGACTGGTCGATTCAATTTGTTGATACCGTGGCGGATAACGCCTCCTGCGGCGTGTACGTGGTTGGCGGCCCGGCGCAGCGCCCGGCGGGGTTAGATCTGAAAAACTGCACGATGAAAATGACGCGTAATAACGAGGAGGTTTCCAGCGGGCGCGGTAGCGAATGTCTGGGGCATCCGATCAACGCCGCCGTTTGGCTGGCGCGCAAAATGGCCAGCCTCGGCGAGCCGCTACGTGCCGGAGACATCATTCTCACTGGGGCGTTAGGCCCGATGGTCGCGGTAAATGCGGGCGATCGTTTTGAGGCCCATATCGAGGGTATTGGTTCAGTCGCCGCCACGTTCTCTGCGGCGGTTACAAAAGGAAGTCAGTCATGAGTAAGCGTAAAGTTGCCATTATCGGCTCCGGTAACATCGGCACCGATTTGATGATTAAAATTCTGCGTCACGGCAAGCAGCTTGAGATGGCGGTGATGGTCGGTATCGACCCGGGATCCGACGGTCTGGCGCGCGCCAGACGCATGGGCGTCGCCACCACCCATGAAGGGGTAACGGGGCTGATGGCAATGCCGGAATTTGCCGATATCGACATCGTGTTTGACGCCACCAGCGCGGGTGCGCACGTGAAAAATGACGCCGCCTTACGCGCGGTTAAGCCGGGGATCCGCCTGATCGACCTGACGCCGGCGGCGATTGGCCCGTACTGCGTGCCGGTAGTGAATCTCGAGGCCAACGTGGATCGGCTGAACGTCAATATGGTGACCTGTGGCGGCCAGGCGACCATCCCGATGGTGGCGGCGGTGTCCCGCGTGGCGCGGGTGTATTACGCCGAGATTATCGCCTCTATTGCCAGTAAGTCCGCGGGGCCGGGCACGCGCGCCAATATTGATGAATTTACCGAAACCACCTCGAAGGCGATTGAAGTGGTGGGCGGTGCCGAGAAAGGCAAAGCGATTATTGTGCTCAACCCAGCGGAGCCGCCGCTGATGATGCGCGACACGGTGTATGTGCTGAGCGAAGAGGCTTCTCAGGCAGAAATTGAGGCGTCGATTAACCAAATGGCAGCGGCGGTACACGCGTACGTGCCGGGCTACCGCCTGAAACAGCGCGTGCAGTTTGAGGTCATCCCACAGGATAAACCGGTGAATCTGCCGGGTATTGGCCAGTTCTCCGGCCTGAAAACTGCGGTGTATCTGGAAGTGGAAGGTGCGGCGCACTACCTGCCAGCCTACGCGGGCAATCTCGATATTATGACCTCCAGCGCGCTGGCGACCGCTGAAAAGATGGCACAGTCACTCGCGCGTCAGGCAGGAGAAGCAGCATGAACGGTAAAAAACTCTATATCTCTGACGTGACCTTGCGTGACGGCATGCACGCTATTCGTCATCAATATTCGCTGGAAAATGTCCGCCAAATAGCTAAAGCACTGGACGATGCGCGTGTCGATTCCATTGAGGTGGCGCACGGCGACGGGTTACAGGGCTCCAGCTTTAACTACGGCTTTGGCGCGCACAGCGATCTGGAATGGATTGAAGCGGCGGCGGACGTGGTGGAGCACGCCAAAATCGCCACGCTGTTGCTGCCGGGTATCGGCACGATTCATGACCTGAAAAACGCATACCAGGCCGGTGCGCGGGTGGTGCGCGTGGCGACCCACTGCACCGAAGCGGACGTGTCGGCCCAGCATATTCAGTATGCGCGCGAGCTGGGCATGGACACCGTCGGCTTTCTGATGATGAGCCACATGACCACGCCGGAGAAACTGGCGCAGCAGGCGAAGCTGATGGAAAACTACGGTGCAACCTGTATCTATGTGGTCGATTCCGGCGGGGCAATGAACATGACGGACATTCGCGATCGCTTCCGCGCCCTGAAAGCGGTGCTGAAGCCGGAAACGGAAACCGGGATGCATGCTCACCACAACCTGAGCCTCGGTGTGGCGAACTCCCTGGCGGCAGTAGAAGAGGGTTGTGACCGTATTGATGCCAGCCTGGCTGGCATGGGCGCAGGGGCGGGCAACGCGCCGCTGGAGGTGTTTATCGCCGCTGTAGATAAGCTCGGCTGGCAGCACGGCACCGACCTTTACGCGCTGATGGATGCCGCCGACGATTTAGTCCGTCCGCTGCAGGACCGCCCGGTGCGGGTGGATCGCGAAACGCTGGCGCTGGGTTATGCCGGGGTCTATTCCAGCTTCCTGCGTCATTGCGAAGTGGCGGCGGCGCGCTATGGTCTGAGCGCGGTGGATATTCTGGTTGAACTGGGCAAACGCCGAATGGTGGGCGGCCAGGAAGATATGATCGTCGACGTGGCGCTGGATCTGCGCAACAGCAAATAAAAATAATGACGCGGCTGGCAACGTATCAGCCGCGCTTCACCTGCATCGTGACCTCAGAGGTACACCTCATGACAACCCGTACCCCCGCATCCTCCTCCCGTCTGACGCTGACCGTCGGGCTGTGTTTTTTAGTCGCCCTGATGGAAGGGCTGGATTTACAGGCCGCCGGTATCGCTGCCGTCGGCATCGCCCAGGCTTTTGCGTTAGATAAAATGCAGATGGGCTGGATCTTCAGCGCCGGTATTCTGGGATTACTGCCCGGCGCGCTGGTGGGCGGTATGCTGGCTGACCGCTATGGGCGCAAGCGGATCCTTATTGGCTCCGTGGCGCTGTTTGGCCTGTTTTCGCTGGCGACGGCGATATCCTGGGATTTCTCGTCGCTGGTGTTTGCCCGTCTGATGACCGGTGTCGGGTTGGGGGCGGCGTTGCCGAACCTGATCGCGCTGACCTCCGAAGCCGCAGGCCCGCGCTTTCGCGGCACCGCGGTGAGCCTGATGTACTGCGGGGTGCCGATTGGCGCAGCGCTGGCGGCGGCGCTGGGTTTTAGCGGTGTGGCCTCCGCCTGGCAAACTGTGTTCTGGGTTGGTGGGGTGATCCCGCTGCTGCTGGTGCCGTTGCTGATGCGTTGGCTACCGGAATCACACGTGTATGCCCAGCAAACGCAGGCCGCCGCCGCACCGTTGCGTGCGCTGTTTGCCCCTGCCACCGCGACCGCCACGTTGCTGCTGTGGCTGTGTTATTTCTTCACCCTGTTGGTGGTGTATATGCTGATCAACTGGCTGCCGATGCTACTGGTTGAACAGGGCTTTCGTCCCTCACAGGCGGCGGGCGTGATGTTTGCCCTGCAAATCGGCGCGGCCAGCGGGACGTTAATCCTCGGTGCATTGATGGATAAACTGCGCCCGGTGGTGATGTCGCTACTGATTTACACCGGGATGCTGGCTTCACTGCTGGCGCTCGGTACGGTGTCGTCATTGAGCGGTATGCTGGTGGCCGGATTTGTCGCAGGGATGTTTGCCACCGGCGGCCAAAGCGTGCTGTATGCGCTGGCTCCGCTGTTTTACAGCACCCCCATCCGCGCCACCGGCGTAGGCACCGCGGTGGCCGTTGGGCGCCTCGGGGCGATGAGTGGTCCACTGTTGGCGGGGAAAATGCTGGCGCTGGGCACTGGAACGGTAGGCGTGATGGCGGCCTCCGCACCGGGTATTTTGCTGGCCGGGCTGGCGGTGTTTGTGCTGATGAGCCGTAAATCACAGATACAGGTTCAAGCCAGCGACTCCTGACCGTGCGCTCATCCGGACGTATGAGGTGTGACGCGCGGTTCCTACTTTCGGGGGAACGTCATTGGACGTCTCCGTTGCCAGAGTTGAATAAACCCTGATAGCGGAGGCGTTATGGCCTGGCGACCTTTTTTGTATCTTATTGTTAATCCTCGTCCTGTGTTGAGCGCCCGGCGCGGGCATCTGCGTCTGGTGCAGGGCTAACTTTGCATTGTGTTTACAAACGCGGTATAACAAACCTTCTTTGGATGTTTAGATGTCCATACGTTTAGAAGGTCATATGCAAACAACACAACAAAATGCGCCACTGAAGCGCACAATGAAAACACGTCACCTGATTATGCTCTCTTTAGGTGGCGTGATTGGCACAGGGTTATTCTTTAATACCGGGTACATCATCTCCACCACCGGGGCGGCGGGGACGCTGCTGGCCTATTTGATTGGCGCGCTGGTGGTCTGGCTGGTGATGCAATGTCTGGGTGAACTGTCGGTGGCGATGCCGGAAACCGGCGCGTTTCACGTTTATGCCGCGCGCTATCTCGGCCCGGCGACGGGTTACACCGTAGCCTGGCTCTACTGGCTGACCTGGACCGTGGCGCTTGGCTCCAGCTTTACCGCCGCCGGTTTCTGCATGCAGTATTGGTTCCCACAGGTGCCGGTGTGGATCTGGTGCGTGGTTTTCTGCGTTGTTATCTTTGGCCTGAACGTCATTTCTACGCGCTTTTTTGCCGAAGGGGAATTCTGGTTCTCGCTGGTAAAAGTCATCACCATCATCGCCTTTATTATCCTCGGCGGGGCGGCCATTTTTGGCTTTATCCCGATGCAGGATGGTTCACCCGCGCCGGGGCTGAGCAATCTCACCGCAGAAGGCTGGTTTCCACATGGCGGCCTGCCGATCCTGATGACCATGGTGGCGGTGAACTTTGCTTTCTCGGGAACCGAGCTTATCGGCATCGCGGCGGGCGAAACGGAAAACCCACGCAAGGTGATTCCGGTGGCGATTCGTACCACTATCGCACGACTGATTATTTTCTTTATTGGCACCGTGTTTGTGCTGGCGGCATTGATCCCGATGCAGCAGGCGGGAGTGGAGAAAAGCCCGTTTGTGCTGGTGTTTGAGAAGGTGGGGATTCCATATGCGGCGGATATTTTTAACGTCGTGATCCTGACGGCCATTCTTTCGGCTGCGAATTCAGGACTGTATGCTTCCGGGCGCATGCTGTGGTCGCTGTCGAATGAACGTACGCTGCCCGCCTGTTTTGCGCGGGTAACCAAAAACGGCGTGCCGCTGACAGCCATATCGGTCAGCATGCTCGGCGGCGTGCTGGCGCTGTTTTCCAGCGTGATCGCCCCGGATACGGTATTTGTGGCGCTGTCGGCGATCTCCGGGTTTGCGGTGGTGGCGGTGTGGCTGAGCATCTGCGCTTCGCATTTTGTTTTTCGCCGCCGTCACTTACAGCAAGGAAAGGCTGTGAGTGAATTGCATTATCGTGCGCCGTGGTATCCGCTGGTTCCCGTATTGGGGTTTGTGCTGTGCCTGGTGGCCTGTGTCGGCCTGGCCTTCGATCCCGCGCAGAGAATTGCGTTGTGGTGCGGGTTACCGTTTGTGGCGTTGTGCTATGGTGCTTATTTCCTTACTCAACCCCGTAAAGTAAAACAGGAGCCACACCATGTCGCAGAATAATCCGTTACGTACCCTTCTTGAGAAACAGGATTTCCTGTTGCTGGATGGTGCGATGGCGACGGAACTGGAGGCGCGCGGCTGTAACCTGGCCGATAGCCTGTGGTCAGCGAAAGTGCTGGTAGAAAACCCGCAGCTTATCCGCGAAGTCCATCTAGATTACTACCGGGCGGGTGCTCAATGTGCGATCACCGCCAGCTATCAGGCCACGCCGGCAGGTTTTGCCGCCCGAGGTCTGGATGAGGCGCAGTCGAAGGCACTGATTGGCAAAAGCGTAGAGCTGGCGCGTAAAGCGCGCGAGGCGTATCTGGCGGAAAACCCGCAGGCGGGTACATTGCTGGTGGCCGGGTCTGTGGGACCGTATGGCGCGTATCTGGCGGATGGCTCGGAATACCGTGGCGATTACGTGCGCAGCAAAGACGAGTTTCAGGGGTTTCACCGACCGCGCGTTGAAGCGCTGCTGGACGCCGGAGCTGACCTGTTAGCCTGCGAAACGCTGCCGAATTTTACTGAGATTAAGGCGCTGGCTGAACTGCTGGCGGGATACCCGCGTGCGCGGGCGTGGTTCTCGTTTACCCTGCGTGACAGCGAACACCTGAGCGACGGCACGCCGCTGCGCGAAGTGGTGGCGTTACTGGCAAACTACCCGCAGGTGCTGGCTATTGGTATCAACTGCATTGCGCTGGAAAACACTACCGAGGCGTTGCAGCATTTACACGGCTTAACGGAACTGCCGCTGGTGGTCTATCCCAACTCCGGCGAGCATTACGATGCGCAGAGCAAAACCTGGCACACTCACGGTGAAGCGTGTAAAACGCTGGCGGATTATTTACCCCAGTGGCGTGCGGCGGGCGCCCGGTTGATTGGCGGGTGCTGTCGCACCACGCCTGCGGATATTGCTGAATTGAACGTCCAGCGCTGAATTTGTGCCGGGTGGCGGCTGATGCCTTACCCGGCCTACAACGTGTGCCACCCGGCATCAATCACACGGTATCTGCTAACACAAACATGCCGTACGGGTGGATTTCGAGGTAATACTGCTCGCCAGCGTTTGGCTGTAAGCGCGTGGCGTTGACCTGCAATAGAATTTCCTGCCCGTGCCACTCTACCGTGACCTCATACTGCGGCCCCATATAGGCGACGTGCTGGATCACACAGCGCTGGCTCTCCTCGCCGCGATCGCTGAGCGTAATTGCCTCCGGACGCACGCCAACCGTACCTTCTCCCTGGGTGGCGAAATGCAGCGGCCTTGGCAGGCGATAACCGTAAATATCGACAAACGCCTCGCTGAACGCGGCCGGGAACAGGTTGGCATCGCCCATAAAGCTCGCCATAAAGCGCGAGGCGGGCTGGCGGTACAGATCCTGCGGTGAGCCGATCTGCATGATATGTCCCTTGTTCATCACCAGTACGGTGTCGGACACCGCGAAGGCTTCGCTCTGATCGTGGGTCACGTACAGCGAGGTAATATCAAACTGCTTTTGCAGTTCGCGGATCTTGTCACGCATGCTGCGTCGCAGGTTGGCGTCGAGGTTACTCAGCGGTTCATCAAATAACAGCACCTTCGGTTTGAGGATCAGCGCCCGGGCCAGCGCCACGCGCTGCTGTTGCCCGCCGGAGATCTGATCGACATAGCGGTCTTCGAATCCTTCCAGATCCACCATCGCCAGCGCCTCTTTCACCCGCGCTTTCAGTTCGCTGCGCGATACGCCGAGCATCTTCAGGCCGTAGCCGACGTTTTCACCCAACGACATATGTGGGAACAAGGCGTAAGACTGAAACACCATGCAGATATCGCGCTGCTGGATGGAACGATGGGTAACGTCTTCGCCATCAATATAAATCTGTCCTTCGCTCGGTTTTTCCAGTCCGGCAACCAGGCGCAAAATGGTGGTTTTGCCGCAGCCGGAAGGGCCAAGCAGCGTCACCATTTGCCCTTGCGGGATGGTGAGATTGATGTTGTCGATAACCGTGTTGCTGCCAAAACGTTTGGTGACGTTGCGCAGTTCAACGAAATTTTTCTGAGTCATAGTGCGCTCCATTACGCCGGGTTTTTGGCTTTTGAACGGGAGGTACGTGATTCACCGATCAGCCAGTCAAAGATGAAAATAATCGCCAGCATCACCACGATCAGGATCGAACCGTAGGCAATGGCCACGCCGTATTCACCGTCTTCCACGCGGTTCAGAATGTAGGCCGTTGCGACGCGGGTATCTGGCGTGACGAGGAACACAATGGCGCTGACGGTAGTAATGGCGCGCACAAAGCTGTAGATCAGTGCGGAGAGGATAGCCGGGCGTAGCAGCGGCAGCAGGATGTGCGTGATGGTCCGTAGCGAACCGGCACGCAGGCTGAGCGAGGCTTCATCCAGAGATTTATCGATTTGCCCTAAGCCCGCAATGCCTGCACGAATGCCGACCGGCACGTTACGCATCACCATTGAGATAATGACGATGGCCGCCGTCCCGGTGAGGTACACCGGGGCGCTGTTAAAGGCCAGAATATACGAGACACCCGCCACGGTGCCGGGAACGGCAAAGCACAGCATGGTGGTGAACTCGATAGTTTTTTTGCCTTTAAACTGCTGGCGCACCACAATCCAGGCGATCAGCAGCCCGAAGATGGCGGTGATCGGCGCGGCGATCCCGGCGTACAGCAGGGTGTCGAGTAGCGAAGGCCACGCGCCGTCGCTCATCCCCTGACCAAACAACTTGGTAAAGTTCGCCAGCGTCAGGGTGTAGTCCACGCCCCAGTTAACGGTGAAGCTGCCGTAGAAAATGCTGCCATACAGCAGGGCGTTAAAGGCGATCCATACCGCCAGCAGCGCGACTACGCTCCACACCAGCGTTACCGGCAGCGGTTGCACGTCGCCACGGTATGATTTACCGGAAACGGTGACGTACGAGCGTTTGCCGATCCACATGTACTGCACGCAGAACACCAGCAGGGAGAACAGCAGCAGGAACGCACCGAGCGTGCTGGCGGCCTGGTAATCGAGCTGTGAACCGGTGATGTAGAAGTAGATTTGTGTCGCCAGCACGTCAAAGTTACCGCCGAGCACCAGCGGGTTACTGAAGTCAGCCAGCGACTGCACAATGACAATCAAAAAGGCGTTTGCCAGCGCCGGTTTTAGCAGCGGGACAAACACGCCGTTAAAGGTCTGCCAGCGGCTGGCGCGCAGGGTGTACGACGCTTCTTCCAGCGACGGATGAATGGTTTTGATCGCCCCGTCGAGGATCATAAACGCCATCGGGGTGAAGGCCAGCACCTGCGCCAACCAGATGCCGGTAAACCCGTACAGCCAGTTGGTGTTGGTTAAGCCAAACCAGTCCACCATTAATTCGGTAATGTAGCCGGAACGGCCCATCATTAAGGTGACGCCAAGGCCAACGACAAACGGCGGCGTCACGATCGGCAGGATCGAGAAAATGCGGCCAATAATGGCGCTGCGTCTGGCAATACGAGTGGTGTAAATCGCCAGCACCAGACCGAAGAAGGTACAGCCGACGCCGACGGCGATCGACAGCATAATGGAGTTGAGGATCACCTGAATGATATGCGCCTGCGACAGCACATTCATAAACGCCAGCGGGGCAAACTCTCCGGCGTCGTTGGTGAACATGGGAATGAAAATCGCGATGCTCGGCCAGACGATAAAAATCCCGATCAGCGCGACAATGGCGGTGAGCGATCCGATAACGAAACGGTCGCCACCCAGCCATTCGAGGCGGGTGAGCGCCAGCGTCATAATCGCGCCCAGCGCGACAAACAGCACGATGGTGGCATAGCCTAGGCCGCGTCCTTCAAGGGTGGCGCTGGCGACAATAAAGGCCATACAGAACAGCGACCAGCTCGCGTCGAGAGTGTGGCGGCTGCGCTGCTCGCGTTTGGCTTCCTGGAACGGACGTACCAGCAGCAGGCTCGGTAGCAGATACCACAACCAGCTAATATTGAAATGTGACCAGCTGTAGGCGGCGAGTATTTCCTCGCGCGTGGACTCCAGCAGTCCATAGTCCAGGCTCCAGCTTGGCAGCAGGGCAAACGCCAGCCAGCCGAGTAAAACCCAAAGGAATATCGCATCCCGTTTTTTCACGGGATGGAGTGCAAGTGTCTGTGACATAGCGGTTCCGGTGTTCAATCCTGATGTAGGCCGGATAAGCTTGTGCGCCATCCGGCATTCAGGGTGACGATCATTGCCGGATGCGGCGTTGCCTTATCCGGCCTACGTAACCTTATCCGAAGAAGGTCATCATGTTTTATTTGCCCATCTTCACTTCGCTAACCCACTTATTGATCAACGCTTTACGAACATCGGTAGAACCATATTTATCCATGTCGTAATTGATAAGCTTCAGGTCGTCGAGCTTCAGGGAGTTCGGTGACGTCTCGGCGGTGGTGTTGGTCAGGATCTGATAGGATTTGCCTTTCTTCCATGCCAGTTCCTGGGCATCTTTTGACAGTACCCAGTCAACGAACAGTTTGGCGTTGTCGAGGTTACGCGCGCCTTTCAGGATGCTGACGCCGCCAATTTCATAGCCGGTGCCTTCGCACGGCGAAATCAGCTCCAGCGGGGCGCCTTGTTCTTTTTCCAGCGAGTAGTCGTGCAGGAAGCCAATGCCGATCGCCGTTTCGCCACGGGCAGCGTTACGCGCCGGGGCAATACCAGACTTGGTGTACTGAGAAACGTTGGCATTGAGTTGCTTCAGGTAATCAAAGGCCTGATCTTCCCCCCACAGTTGGGCGAAGGTTGCCAGCGCGGTGTAGGCGGTGCCGGAGCTTTGTGGGTCGGCAATCTGGATTTCGCCTTTGTATTCCGGTTTAGTCAGATCTTTCCAGCATTTTGGCACTGGTAGGTTTTTCTCTTTCAGGCGCTGGGTATTGACGCCAAAGCCCAGAATACCGACGTAAACGGCGGAGGAGAGGTTACCTTTCACTTTCGCCGGATCGCGGAATTTCTCCATGATCTCGTCAAGTTTCGGTGATTTATACGGCTGCAGCAGACCCATCTCTCCGGCCTGAGACTGCGGATCCAACGTTCCGCCGTACCAGACATCCGCCTGCGGGTTTTTCTTCTCGGCATCCACTTTCGCCAGCGTACTGCCGGAGCCGTTGCGAATAAATGAGGTCTTCACATCATATTTTTCACCGAAGGCTTTGGATTCGGTTTCGCACATTTCGTTGGTGGCGCTGCAGTAGACCACCAGACGACCTTCAGCCTGGGCAACGCTGCTTAACGCCGCCAGCGCGAGGGTGGAAGCAATCAGGGTAGAGGTAAGCGTCAATTTCATTGTTTTATCCTTTGACTGAGAGAAGGGGTAATGCCTGCAATAAGCAGCGGCATCAGCAATAAACCCATAACGACAGCGGCAACCGAGAGCAAACTGAACATTCCCGACCAGCCATAACGTTCAATGACCAGCGACAGCGGCCAACCCGCCAGCGCGGCCCCGAGATAGGCAAACAGCCCGAGAAAACCGGTGATCGAACCTGCGGCTGCTTTGTGTCCGCATTCGACGGCGGCCAGACCAATCAACATCTGTGGGCCAAAAACAAAGAAGCCCACGCTAAAGAAACAGGCCGCCAGCAGCGCATAGTGGTGAACCGGTGCCAGCCATAGGGCGGCGACAGAGACCATTAGCCCGAGCGTGAACAGCAAGATCATCGGCGCGCGCTGACCGCTGAACAGCACATCTGATCCCCATCCGGCAAACAGCGCGCCGAGCAAGCCGCCGACTTCAAACAGCATCACCGTGGCGTTGGCGCTGAGCAGATTCACGCCGTGGCTTTCGGTCAGCCAGATGTTGCCCCAGTCGTTAAGCGCGATGCGGATCACATAGACCAGCACATATGACACGCCCAGCAGCCAGATCATCGGATTCTTCAGCATGGTGGTGCGTAACATTTGCCACAGCCCCATCGGCGGGCTTTGCTGCTGTTGGCGCAGTTCCAGCGGGTCCTGCCGCCATTCTCCAACCGTCGGTAATCCCTCTTCCTGGGGCGTGCCTTTCAGTTGCAGGGTGAGCCAGATCCCTAATGCCATGCTGATTATCCCCGGTGTCAGCATCGCTGCCTGCCAGCCCCACCAGTGGGCGGCGAAGGCGCTAATCAGCGGAATGATGGCTCCGCCGATGTTGATAGACATATTCCAGCAGCCCCACCAGAAACCGCGTTCGTTACGCGAATACCAGTGAGTCAGCAGGCGGGCGCAGGGGGGCCAGCCCCAGCCCTGGAAAAACCCGTTGAGCGTCCACACCACCAGCAGCAGCGTCAGTGATTCGCCAAAGGCGAACACCACGTTTAAGACGCCGGTGGCAAACAGGCCGATGCCCATAAACGCCCGCTGCCCGTGGCTGTCATGCCATAATCCGGCGGTGAACTTTGACAGGCCGTAGGTCAGATAAAACAGCGAACCCAGCAGGCCAATATCACTTTTATCCAGCCCCAGATCCGTTTGCAGCGCTGGGAGCACGTAGTTGACGCTTTTGCGCGTCAGGTAGAACGCGGCGTAGCCAATGACCATGCACATCAGTAGCCGGGGACGTAGCGCCCGGTAGCGTTGATCTGTTTCGCGTGATGCGCGTGCGTGCATGGCGGTCTCCATTTGTGCTGACTATAGGAAAGTGAAAGCAAAAGGGGATGAGAGAAAGTCCAGAGTGACTAAGACTTTTTCCTGGTTAATGATGGGTTTGTTGCAAATTTGTGGGCAGGTTAACAATTACCCGCGTACCGTTGTGCGACTCAAGCGTTAGCTCGCCACCCAGTGCGCTTACCCGTTCACGCATTCCCTGAATACCGAAACCGGGGATTTTTTCTGGCAGAATGCCCACGCCGTTGTCCTCAACGTGCAGAACCAGGCTGTGCTCCTGCTGGCGGAGCGTAATCGACACCTCGCTGGCGTCGGCATGTTTACAAACGTTATTGAGTAACTCCTGCAACAGTCGGTACAGCGTAAAGCGGACCGTTTCATTGTCTGGCGTATTTTCCAGCCGATAGTCAAACCGGCAGCGGATGCCCCGTTCGGCAAAGGCAAACTCATTCACCAGATGATGGAGCGCGTCTTGAAAGGACAGTTCATCGAGCGCGGGAGGACGCAGCTGGCGCAGCAACTGGCGGGTGGAGTGATGAATGCGCCGGGCAAGGTCATTGATCTGATTCGCTGCGTCCAGCGTTTGCTGTGGATCCTGTGCTCGCTTGACCAGCTGAGAGTGGATTTGAATGGCGGTAATGTTTTGCCCAATTTCGTCGTGCAGCTCCCGCGCCAGACTCTTGCGCGTATTTTCTTCGCTGCGGATCAGTTGCTCAGTTAACGCCCGTCGTGCCGTCAGCTCGGCTTCCAGACGCTGGCGATAGTGGTGCAGGTTCTGCGCCAGATGCTGCTGGCGGCTGATAGCGATACCCAGGCCAATACCCAACAACGCCTGGGTAGCGAGAAAAATTTCCAGTTCCAGTAAATTGCTGAACCCCACACCGATTTGCCGGGCGATGGTGATCATCATGCTGCCAAGCAACCCGGATAATACGCCGCCCTGCCAGCCAAACTTCCATGCCATCACCACGTTGGGCAGAAACACTACGATCAGCAGCAGGCGCTCAATGTCTGGTGACAGCACCATCTGAGTGCCGATGCCGATAATAAAAAACAGACTGCACCAAATGATAAGCGAGGTGCGCAGCGGCGGATTACGGGTGTCCAGGCCGAGCAAATGATAGCGGTGCTGCTGGCGCAGAAATTCGTAAATCAAATAAACAAATGGCGTCAACAGCACGCCGCCGGTAAACGACGCCAGGCCAATTAACATCGCCGGGCTTTCGATAAAGGGCGACAGGAGGGCGGTATTGAGCAATGCGGTGACGGTGACGGCGGCCAGTAGCAGCGTTAAGCGCTGCCAGTAGAGTGGGAAGCGGTGCCAGTAAGACTGGCCGATACTGGCCGGGATCAGGCTAATTAACGGTGCGGCCAGCAGAATATAACCATTTAATAATTGTTCGCTGTGTAGCCAGAACAGCATTAGCACCGGTGGTAGTACCAGCGCGGGCCAGTAGCGGCGTGACAGTAGGATCAAGAGTGCGAGATAGACGCCGTGTGGCAGAAATAGCGCTGCCTGCTGACCGTTTTGGGTCAGGTAAAATCCCAGCGTCCACAGCATCAGCCAGCCCGAACCCCAGGCCAGCAGGATAAACAGGGAGATCACCCAATGGCGAGCCGAGCGCGACATCAGTGCCCCGTCAGTAGCTGATGGTCGAGCGCAAAATGCACCAGGTCAATAGTGCTGTGGCATTGCAGTTTACCCAGCACGTTGGCGCGGTGGACGTGGACCGTTTTGTGGCTGAGGTCGAGCTTGAAGGCGATCTCTTTCACGCTGTCGCCTTTGACCAGCAGATCAAACACTTCGCGCTCGCGTGGGGTGAGGACTTCCAGCACCTGGGCGGGTTGTTCGCCGCCGCGTAGCGCCCGCAATGCGTCAGCGCACAGGTAATGCCCACCCATGCCCACTGAACGTACCGCCTGTACCAGTTCCTCAGGCCCGCAGCGTTTGGTCAGATAGCCGCTGGCACCGGCATCCAGCGCGCTTTGCACAAACGTCGGCGCGTCATAAATGCTGAGAATTATGGCGCGAAAGTTGGGTTTCTGCGCCCGCAGCCGTTTTAACAGGCTCAGACCATTTTCATCCGGCATAGCGATGTCCATCACCGCCACGCTGACGTCATCGCGCAGTAACGCAGGCCAGGCATCTGCCGCGCTGCTGTATTGACCGATGACGTTAAGGTCATCTTCAAGACTGAGTAATTGCGCAAAGCCGGAACGCACCACCACATGGTCATCCACCAGCACAACATGGATCATTTTCTTGCTCTCTTGTCTGACAATGGCGTCTATGATGCCTGCCCGCATTACGCTGGCAATCACCGGGATGCTGTTATGTAACGAATGTAACAAAATCGCAATAATTTGCAGGTGTTGTAGGCCGGATAAGGCGCTTGCGCCGCCATCCGGCAACAGTGCCTGATGGCGCTGCGCTTATCAGGCCTACGAATTCCATCTGTCATGAGCGAAATAGCTAACTATTGCCGCTTTTTTTCTAAAAACGCTTTGTTCTTAGCCAGAATTTTTAATTCCTTTATCAAAGTGTGCCGTAACGAAATACTGCCCCACATAACAAGACAGGGGAGCAGACAATCATGGCTATATCATCGCGTAATACACTCCTTGCCGTACTGGCAGTGGTTGCATTTCAGGCGCAGGCGGTGAACGTCACCGTCGCGTATCAGACCTCCGCTGAACCGGCCAAAGTGGCGCAGGCGGACAACACATTTGCTAAAGAGAGCGGGGCCACCGTTGACTGGCGTAAGTTCGACAGCGGGGCGAGCATCGTCCGGGCGCTGGCGTCTGGCGACGTACAGATTGGCAATCTTGGCTCCAGCCCGTTGGCGGTTGCGGCCAGCCAACAGGTACCGATTGAGGTGTTCCTGCTGGCGTCCAAACTCGGTAACTCCGAGGCGCTGGTGGTGAAGAAAAGCATCAACAAACCTGAGGATTTGATCGGTAAACGTATTGCCGTGCCGTTTATCTCCACCACCCATTACAGCCTGCTGGCCGCGTTAAAACACTGGGGCATCAAGCCCGGTCAGGTGGAGATTGTGAACCTGCAGCCGCCAGCGATTATTGCCGCCTGGCAGCGCGGGGATATTGACGGCGCCTACGTCTGGGCACCGGCGGTGAACGCGCTGGAAAAAGACGGCAAGGTGTTAACCGACTCGGAAAAAGTAGGTGAGTGGGGCGCGCCGACGCTGGACGTGTGGGTCGTGCGCAAAGATTTTGCCGAGCAGCATCCTGAGGTGGTGAAGGCCTTTGCCAAAAGCGCGATTGATGCCCAACAGCCCTATATTACTGATCCCGATGAATGGCTAAAGCAGCCGGACAACATCAGCAAGCTGTCGCGCTTAAGCGGCGTGCCGGAAGCGGATATTCCGGGACTGGTAAAAGGTAACACCTACCTGACACCGCAGCAGCAAACCGCCGAGCTGACAGGACCGGTGAATAAAGCGATTATCGACACTGCGCAGTTCCTCAAAGAGCAGGGCAAAGTGCCTGCTGTGGCGACGGATTACAGCCAGTACGTTACCGATCGCTTCGTGCAATAAGGGGGCGCTGATGCTGCAAATCTCTCATCTTGCCGCCCGCTATGACGGAAAGCCGGTGCTGGACGACATCAACCTGACGCTCGACGGCGGTGAACTGCTGGTGGTGCTCGGGCCTTCCGGCTGCGGCAAAACCACGCTGCTGAATCTGATTGCCGGGTTTGTGCCGTATCAGCACGGCAGCATCGTGCTGGCGGGTAAAAAAGTGACAGGCCCGGGGGCCGAGCGCGGCGTGGTATTCCAGAACGAAGGCTTGCTGCCGTGGCGTAACGTGCAGGATAACGTCGGATTTGGCCTGCAACTGGCCGGTGTAGAGAAGTTACAGCGTCAACGCATTGCGCAGGACATGCTGAAGAAGGTTGGGCTGGAAGGCGCGGAAAAGCGCTTTATCTGGCAGCTTTCCGGTGGTCAGCGTCAGCGCGTCGGCATTGCCCGGGCGCTGGCGGCAAATCCGCAACTGTTGCTGTTGGATGAACCCTTTGGCGCGCTGGATGCTTTTACCCGCGAGCAGATGCAAACCCTGCTGTTGACGCTGTGGCAGGAGACCGGCAAACAGGTGCTGCTGATTACCCACGATATCGAAGAGGCGGTGTTTATGGCGACCGAACTGGTGCTGTTGTCTCCGGGACCGGGCCGGGTGCTGGAACGCTTACCGCTAAATTTCGCCCGCCGCTTTGTGGCCGGGGAGCCGAGTCGCAGCATTAAATCCGATCCCCAGTTTATTGCCATGCGTGAATACGTGCTAGGCCGCGTTTTCGCGCAACGGGAGGCGTTCTCATGAGCGTGGTGATTAACGACAAACCCCGTCCGCGTGCGTTGCGCTGGCGCTGGCCGCTTTCACGTCAGATGACGTTAAGTGTTGGCACATTGGGCGTGTTTCTGGTGGTGTGGTGGGCAGTGGCGGCACTGCAATTCATCAGCCCGCTGTTTTTACCGCCGCCGGGGCAGGTACTGCAAAAACTTATCGTCATTGCCGGACCGCAGGGCTTTATGGATGCCACGCTGTGGCAGCATCTGGCCGCCAGCCTGACGCGTATCGTCATTGCTCTGCTGGCCGCGGTGCTGCTCGGCGTGCCGGTGGGGATCGCGATGGGGCTGAGTCCGACGGTACGCGGGATCGTCGATCCGATCATTGAACTGTATCGTCCGGTACCGCCGCTGGCCTATTTGCCACTGATGGTTATTTGGTTTGGCATCGGCGAAACCTCGAAGATCCTGCTGATCTATCTGGCGATTTTTGCCCCTGTGGCGATGTCTGCGCTGGCGGGCGTCAAAAGTGTGCAGCAGGTGCGGGTGCGGGCCGCTCAGTCGCTGGGGGCCAGCCGCGCACAGGTATTGTGGTTTGTAATTTTACCGGGTGCTTTGCCGGAAATTCTTACTGGGCTGCGGATTGGACTGGGTGTGGGGTGGTCGACATTAGTGGCGGCGGAGCTGATTGCCGCGACGCGAGGTCTGGGGTTTATGGTGCAGTCAGCCGGTGAGTTTTTGGCAACGGATGTGGTGCTGGCGGGAATTATGGTGATTGCCGTGATCGCCTTTATTTTAGAATTGGGTTTGCGTGCGCTTCAGCGCCGTCTGACGCCCTGGCATGGAGAAGTACAATGAGTGAACGTCTGAGCATTTTCCCGCTGGGGCCCTATATAGGTGCGCAGGTCACCGGGGCGGATTTGACGCGACCGCTGAGCGATAACCAGTTTGAACAGTTGTACCACGCGGTACTTCGTCATCAGGTGGTGTTCCTGCGCGAGCAGGCGATCACACCACAGCAGCAGCGGGCGCTGGCGTTGCGTTTTGGCGACTTGCATATCCATCCGGTTTACCCGCATGCGCAGGGCGTTGAGGAGATCATCGTCCTCGATACCCACAACGACAATCCGCCGGATAACGACAACTGGCACACCGATGTAACCTTTATTGAGACGCCACCTGCCGGGGCGATTCTGGCGGCAAAAGAGCTGCCATCAACAGGTGGCGATACGCTGTGGACCAGCGGCATTGCCGCTTTTGAAGCGCTTTCAGAACCTTTTCGCCAATTGCTGAGCGGCCTGCGGGCCGAACATGATTTCCGTAAATCGTTTCAGGAGTTCAAATACCGTAATACCGAAGAAGAGCATCAGCGTTGGCTGGAGGCGGTGGCAAAGCACCCACCGTTGCTGCATCCGGTAGTGCGAACGCATCCGGTGAGCGGCAAACAGGCGCTGTTTGTGAATGAAGGGTTCACGACACGAATTGTCGATGTGACGGAAAAAGAGAGTGAGGCGCTGCTCGGATTTCTGTTTGCCCACATCACCAAACCGGAGTTTCAGGTACGCTGGCGCTGGCAGCCTGACGATGTGGCGATTTGGGATAACCGCGTGACGCAGCATTATGCCAATGCAGACTACCTGCCGCAGCGGCGCATTATGCACCGGGCGACGATTCTCGGAGACAAGCCTTACTATCGTGCGAGCTAACGTGCCCGATGGCGCTTTGCCCACCGGGCCCCGGCGTGCAGGCCGGACAGGGCGAAGCCGCCATCCGGCAACACTGCGTCATTAACGCAGAATTTTTTTCTCAGCCAGATCCAGGGCAAAGTAACTGAAGATCAGATCCGCGCCTGCGCGTTTGATCGAGCCTAAACTTTCCAGCACGACTTTCTCTTCATCTATTGCCCCTGCCAGGGCAGCGAATTTGATCATCGCGTATTCGCCGCTGACCTGGTAGGCGCCAATCGGCAGTTCGGTGCGTTCGCGAATATCACGCAGAATATCCAGGTATGCACCGGCCGGTTTCACCATCAGGCAGTCTGCACCCTGGGCTTCGTCCAGCAGTGATTCGCGAATGGCTTCACGACGGTTCATCGGGTTCATTTGGTAGGTTTTACGATCGCCTTTCAGCGCGGTGCCCGCGGCTTCGCGGAATGGGCCGTAGAAGGAGGAGGCGAACTTGGTGGAGTAGGACATGATCGCGGTATCAGTGAAGCCCGCGGCGTCCAGCGCCTGGCGAATAGCCTGCACCTGACCGTCCATGGCGGCGGACGGTGCGATAAAGTCGGCACCCGCCGCGGCGGCAACCACTGCCTGTTTACCGAGGTTCGCGAGGGTTAAATCGTTATCTACGCCGTGGTCACACAATACGCCGCAGTGACCGTGCGAAGTATATTCGCAGAAGCAGGTGTCGGACATGACGATCATCTCCGGCACGGTTTGCTTGCAAATGCGTGACATGCGCGCCACCAGTCCGTCTTCTTTCCAGGCATCGCTGCCGGTGTCATCGGTATGGTGGGAAATACCAAAGGTCATCACCGAGCGGATACCGGCGTTGGCAATGCGTTCGATTTCGCGTGCCAGATGTTTCTCTGGAATGCGCATCACGCCGGGCATGGCCTCGATGGCTTTGTAATCGTCGAGTTCTTCTTCAACAAAGATCGGCAACACCAGGTCATTTAAGCTGAGTGTTGTCTCTTCAAACATGGCGCGCAGCGCAGGGGATTTGCGCAGGCGGCGAGGGCGTTGGATTAGGTCTGTCATGGTATGCCTGATGTTTGTGGAATCGAAGGCCGTAGTATACCTCAACCTGTGTGTGGGTGTTTTACGAAAGTTGGCCTTATGCGAGTGAAACCCGCGTACCGTATTTTTAAAAATTTAATATGCGCTATTTATACTTTATTGAATTTATCATTTCTAATATCAATAGGTTTTGCTGTGGGTTTGATTTTGTTTAATAGTTGATTGAATACCTTTCATTGTGCGTTTGTTTATTTGCTGTCCTTGTGGTTTTGTTTTTAATTATCATTGTATTGTATGGTTTATTTTATTAATTTTCCCATAATTTACTGAAAGTAAAAGGTTTATGCTTTTTTTGTTTGTATTTCGTTTATTGTCCGCATTCGGACTTAAAGTAAAGAATAATTGAACCTTTTATCTATGACGCCGCATAATCTTTCGGCGAAACATAATATGTTTACTATGCATTAATAATTGATGGATCAACTATATTACGTCCCTGAGGAGGGATGACAAATGCACACTTGGAAAAAGAAACTCGTAGTCTCACAATTAGCATTAGCCTGCACATTGGCAATCACTTCTCAGGCGAATGCTTCAACTGATATCTCTGGAACTACCTATACCACGTTCAATCATTACAATGATGCCTCCTACAGCGATGGTGTTTACTATGATGGATATGTTGGCTGGAATAACTACGACACGGATAGTATTTATAACGGTGATATTTACCCAGTAATTAATAACTCCACCGTTAATGGTGTCATTTCGACTTACTATCTGGATGATGGTCTTTCGACTAACAGTAATACCAATAGTCTGACGATTAAAAACAGCACTATTCACGGTATGGTAACGTCCGAATGTATAAAGACGACGGATTGTACTAACCGTAGTGGTACCGACTATTACTACGATCGTCTGGCGATGAGCGTTATCAACACAACTATCGATGACAATTACGAACATTATACCTACAACGGTAGCTATAATGACGCAGTTGATTCACACGTTGTAGATGTTTACAACCTGGGTACGGCTATCACCCTGGATCAAGAAGTTGATCTGTCTATCTCCAATAACTCTCATGTCGCAGGTATTACTCTGACTCAGGGTTATGAGTGGGAAGATACTGACGATAACACCGTCAGCACTGGCGTAAACAGCAGCGAAGTGTTTAACAATACGATCACTGTGACTGATTCTACTGTAACCTCAGGTTCATGGTCTGATGAAGGTACCACTGGCTGGTTTGGTAATACTAGCAATGCCAGCGATTACAGCGGTTCTTATACTGCTGATGATATTGCACTGGCCGTTATTGCCCATCCAGATGCAGATAACGCGATGCAGACCACCGCAACGTTTAATAATTCCACGCTCATGGGGGATGTGCTTTTCTCCAGCAACTTCGATGAGAACTTCTTCCCGAACGGTGCTGATACCTACCGCGATACTGATGCCGACCTGGATACCAATGGTTGGGATGGTACAGATCGTCTGGATCTGACCCTGAACAACGGCAGTAAGTGGGTTGGTGCGGCAATGTCTGTACATCAGGTTGATATTGGTACAGATGCTAATAACGATGGTGTTTTCGAAAATACTGTAGATACAAACGGTGACGGCATTCTGGATGCAACATCTCCGGACGGCGTTTACGACAGCTATGCTGCTGGCACTGAAGCCACTGCAACGCTGATCGACATCGCTGCTAATAGCCTGTGGCCTGATTCGACCTATGGTATTGACAGTGATAACAGTGCTTATGGTGAAGATGGTCATGTGGTGGGCAATTCTGTTTATCAGAGCGGTCTGTTCAATGTGACGCTGAACGGTGCCTCACAGTGGGATACCACTAAAACGTCTCTGATTGATACCTTAAGTATCAACAGCGGTTCCGTGGTTAATGTTGGCGATTCAACTCTGATTTCCGACACCATCTCCCTGACCGGTGCTTCTGCACTGAACATCAATGAAGATGGTCATGTTGCGACGGATACGTTGTCTATCGACAACAGTACTGTAACGATTGCTGATGATGTTGCTGCTGGCTGGAGTGTAGGTAGTGCTGCGCTGTATGCCAATACCATTAACGTTACCAACAACGGTGTTCTGGATGTCGGCAACAGCACGGGCGATGCACTGCAAGTTGATACACTGAACCTGACCAGTTACACCGACGCTTACAACAATGTCAATGCCGGTGTTTTCGATATCAACAGCACCAACTATGTGCTGAATGCTGATCTGACCAACGATCGCACCAACGATACGACCCAGTCTAACTACGGTTACGGCGTGATCGCGATGAACTCTGATGGTCATCTGACTATCAACGGTAATGGCGATTCTGACACTTCAGGCGATCAGTCTGAAGTTGATAACGACGGTGACCACGTCGCAGCGGCAACCGGTAACTATAAAGTTCGCATCGATAACGCCACTGGTGCAGGCTCTGTTGCTGATTACAAAGGTAACGAGCTGATCTACGTTAACGACACGAACAGCAACGCGACCTTCTCTGCGGCTAACAAAGCTGACCTAGGTGCTTACACTTATCAGGCGCAGCTGCAGGGTAACACCGTTGTTCTGCAGCAGATGGAACTGACAGACTACGCGAACATGGCGTTGAGCATCCCGTCTGCTAACACCAATATCTGGAACCTGCAGCAGGATACTGTCGGTACGCGTCTGACCAATGCACGTCACGGTCTGGCGGATAACGGTGGCGCGTGGGTGAGCTACTTCGGCGGCAGCTTCAACGGCGACAACGGCACCATTAACTACGATCAGGACGTTAACGGCATCATGGTCGGCCTTGATACCAAAGTTGACGGTAACAATGCACAGTGGATTGTCGGTGCCGCAGCGGGCTTTGCGAAAGGTGACGTAAGCGATAACAGCGGACAGGTGGATCAGGATAGCCAGACTGCCTATATCTACTCTTCTGCTCGCTTCGCAAACAACCTCTTTATTGATGGTTCTTTGAACTACTCTCATTTCAACAACGATCTGTCTGCTAACATGAGCAACGGTCAGTACGTTGACGGTAGCAGTGCTTCTGATGCCTGGGGCTTCGGTCTGAAACTGGGTTATGACCTGAAACTGGGTGACGCAGGTTACGTGACGCCTTACGGTAGCGTATCCGGTCTGTTCCAGTCTGGTGATGACTATAAGCTGAGCAACGACATGAAAGTTGACGGTCAGTCTTATGACAGCATGCGTTATGAACTGGGTGTTGATGCCGGTTATACCTTCGCTTACAGCGATGACCAGGCGCTGACTCCGTACTTCAAACTGGCGTACGTTTATGACGATGCGGGTAACGATGCTAACGTCAACGGTGATTCCATCGACAATGGTACAGAAGGTTCTGCGGTACGTGTTGGACTGGGTACTCAGTTCAGCTTTACCAAAAACTTCAGCGCATATACCGATGCCAGCTACCTCGGCGGTGGTGACGTAGATCAAGACTGGTCTGCGAATGCAGGCGTTAAATATACCTGGTAAGAATTCCTATTAGAGGACTCGGTATTTTAATCCCAATAAGCCCGTCAAGGATTTGACGGGCTTTTATGCAAGGAATGCGTAAATGTTATCTGTAGATAAGCCTTTTCTGGAATTTGGTAAGCTGGATAAATGTTTGTCGAAATATGGCGAGCGTTTTGAATATGAAAATGAAAAACAAATAATATATTCCAGTGATGTAAATAAAAACGACACTTTTGTTGTTTTAAAGGGGGTTGTCTCGCTGAGGCGAGGAGAAACCATACTGGTTGGCATTACACAGGCACCGTTTATTATGGGACTTGCTGATGGTGTGATGAAAACAGATATTCAATATAGATTAATAACAGAAGGTTACTGTACGGGGTATTATCTGCCCGCGTCCCAAACGATTAATATCATTGAACAATGCCAGCTATGGCGCGAAGCCTTTAGCTGGTTAGCATGGCAGCACTGCATGCTTGAATTACGCGACCTGCAATTAATTGGCAATAACTCCTACGATCAAATCCGCGCCACGCTGATATCCATGATGAAATGGGATGAGTTACTGCGCTCTCGCGTTGGTGTTATGAACTATATCCACCAACGTACACGTATTTCACGCTCTGTCGTCGCAGAAGTTCTCGCAGCACTGCGTAAAGGCGGCTACATTGAAATGAATAAAGGCAAACTGGTGAATATTAACCGTTTGCCTTTTGAGTACTAAATCAGGATGCGGGGATAACCTGGGGTTTGTTTCCGCTCAACTCACTCACCAGATCGTTGATACCATCGCTCATATTGGTAAATCGGGTCAGCGGAGAACGGGTGACCACAATAAAGGCCCCTACGTTTTTCTGCGGGATCATCGCCATATAGGTAATGAATCCACCACCCCCACCGGTTTTTTGAATAATCCCCGGGCGGCCATTTTTCGGTGCCATATAGACCCAGCCCAGGCCCAGCGCATCGGCTTTGCCTGGCACGTCCATGCCAATTACTTTGGTTAACTGTGTACGCTGATAAATCAGCGTCTGCATCCGGTCAGCCTGCTGGCTGCGCTGATAAAAGTCTGAAGAGAGATACTGCTGCATCCAGCGCATCATATCGCCAGGCGTCGAATAGACGCCGCCGCTGCCCATAGCCGCCAGCGTATTGTTACACGGGCTGGCCCCTTTTTCGGCGACCATCAGGCGCTTGCACTGATCGGGTGAAGGCGTAAACGTGGTGTCTTTCATCCCGAGCGGTCGGGTAATTTTCTCTTCAAACAGCTGTTGATAAGGCTTACCGGACGCGGCTGCCAGCGCATCGGCCAGTAGATCGAACGCCAGATTCGAGTAGGAGGCCTGCGATCCGGGAGCAGCTTTCAGCGTGGCGGTAGAGAGGTAACTCCAGCGCTGTTCGCGCGTTGGCCAGACAAATACCGGGCGTTTTGCCGCACCGCCTGGCTGCTCGCGGGGTAGGGCGCTGGTATGAGTCGCCAGATTCACCAGCGTGATCGGCGTTCCCTGCCAGGTCGGGACTCGTGCACCGGGCGGTGCATATTTACTCAATGGATCGTTCAGTTTTACCGTGCCCTGATCGAGTAATTTGACCAGCATTTCACTGGTCATCAATTTGGTAATTGAGGCGATGCGGATCACCGAATCCAGCTGCGGATGAACATTATTGCCAGGGCGTGTTTCGCCAAAACTGCGAAATACGCGCTGATTACCGTCAATGACCACGAGTGCCATTCCCGTCGCCCCGCTGCCGTAGAAGATATGATCGGCGTAACGATCGACGATATCAGAGGCGAAGACCGGATCGGTGATAGGCTGTGCCGCCTGGACAGATGTCAATGACGCCGCACACAGCGCGGCAGAAAAAAGCAGACTACGTTTCAACGGTGGTGTCCATGGGTTAGGGGTAGTAAAAAAGGATGACGTGCGTATGCGTATTTATACTACTCATCGGCATATTGCAAAGTGCTATTACGCCAATCATAGTGTGAAAAACGTAACGATGAGTAAACGTTACGTTTTCCCCCGGAGTGGATGTTCGCTTTTGTGATCTCACGCTGCGATAATCTGAATATGCCGGAACGCTGTCAGGTATGAAAACCATAGAAACAATTCTTCAGGGCCGGTAGCGAACTAAGCGCGTCGGTTCTGGTCACAATTGTCGGTTTCAGCATGTGTTTATTGGGCGTTAGCCGTCTTGCCATCGTTTGCACGCTGGCAAATGCACAGCAGTCGTCATAACGATAAGAAGTTAGCAGGAGAGCACTATGTTTACGTCTTTTTTCCCAAAGCCGGGACCGTTCTTTATTTCGGCATTTATTTGGGCGCTGGTCGCCGTTGTATTCTGGCAGGCAGGTGGGGGAGCCTGGGTTGCACATATCACCGGCGCATCGGGTGATGTGCCTATAAGCGCCGCCCGGTTCTGGTCGCTGGATTATCTGATTTTTTATGCATATTACCTTCTCTGCGTCGGCCTGTTCGCCGCGTTCTGGTTTATCTACTGTCCACACCGTTGGCAGTATTGGTCCATATTGGGCACGTCGCTGATTATCTTTGTGACCTGGTTTCTGGTTGAAGTCGGGGTTGCCGTCAACGCCTGGTATGCGCCGTTCTATGACCTGATTCAAACCGCACTGAGCGCTCCTCATAAGGTGAAGATTGAACAGTTCTATCATGAAGTGGGGATCTTCCTTGGCATCGCGCTGATTGCCGTGGTAATTGGGGTGATGAACAATTTCTTCGTCAGCCATTACGTGTTCCGCTGGCGTACCGCGATGAACGAACATTATATGGCGCACTGGCAGCATCTGCGTCATATCGAAGGCGCCGCGCAGCGTGTGCAGGAAGATACCATGCGCTTCGCCTCTACGCTGGAAGATATGGGCGTCAGTTTTATCAATGCGATTATGACGCTGATTGCCTTCTTACCGGTGCTGGTCACGCTGTCTGCGCATGTCCCTGATCTGCCGATTGTTGGCCATGTTCCCTATGGTCTGGTGATTGCTGCCATTGTCTGGTCGTTGATGGGCACCGGCTTGCTGGCGGTGGTGGGGATCAAACTCCCGGGTCTGGAGTTTAAAAACCAGCGCGTGGAAGCTGCTTACCGTAAAGAACTGGTCTACGGCGAAGATGATGCTAATCGCGCAACGCCGCCGACCGTGCGCGAGCTGTTTCACGCGGTGCGTCAGAACTATTTCCGCCTCTATTTTCACTATATGTACTTTAATATCGCCCGTATTCTTTACCTGCAGGTGGATAACGTTTTCGGTTTGTTCCTGCTGTTTCCGTCAATTGTTGCCGGTACGATTACGCTCGGTCTGATGACGCAAATCACCAACGTGTTTGGTCAGGTACGCGGATCGTTCCAGTATCTGATTAACTCCTGGACGACGTTAGTGGAATTAATGTCTATCTATAAGCGTCTGCGCAGCTTCGAACGTGAGCTGGATGGTCAGGATATTCAGGCCGTAACCCATACGCTTAGCTAACAAAAGGAGATGTTATGTCGACGGTTTCCCGTCTTTACCCCTGGTCTTGTCTGGCGGCGTTGGTGCTGGTGGGATGCAGTAGCCAGTCTTCGCAGCCGTTAAAAAAAGGGGAGAAAGCCGTCGATGTGGCGAGCGTGGTCCGTCAGAAGATGCCGGCCAGCGTGAAGGACAGAGACGCCTGGGCGCAGGATCTGGCCAGGACGTTTGAAAGCCAGAAGCTGGCACCGACGGTTGAGAATGTCTGTTCGGTGCTGGCGGTAGCGCAGCAGGAGTCTAACTATCAGGCGGACCCGGAGGTACCGGGCTTAAATAAAATAGCCTGGAAAGAGATCGACCGCCGCGCTGAGCGCATGCATATTCCGCTGTTTGTGGTGCACACCGCGCTGAAGATTAACTCGCCGACCGGCAAAACCTACAGCGAGCGTCTGGATTCGGTAAAAACGGAAAAGCAGCTTAGCGCTATTTTTGATGATTTTATCAATATGGTGCCGATGGGGCAGACGCTATTCGGTTCGCTTAATCCGGTGCATACAGGCGGTCCGATGCAGGTCAGCATCGCGTTTGCTGAACAACACGCTTCAGGCTATCCGTGGAAAATGGCGGGGACGGTACGTCAGGAAGTCTTCACCCGTCGTGGTGGGCTGTGGTTCGGGACCTATCATTTGCTGAATTACCCGGCGAACTATAGCGCGCCTATCTTCCGTTTCGCTGATTTTAATGCGGGCTGGTACGCCAGTCGTAATGCGGCTTTCCAGAACGCGGTGACTAAGGCCAGCGGCGTGAAACTGGCGTTGGACGGTGATTTGATTCGCTACGACAGCAACGATCCGGGCAAAACAGAGCTGGCGGTACGTAAGCTGGCCGGGAAGCTGGACATGAGCGAGAGTGATATCCATCGGCAGTTGCAAAAAGGTGACAGCCTCGCGTTTGAAGAGACCGCGTTGTACAAGAACGTGTATAAGCTAGCGGAAGCGAAAACGGGCAAAACCTTACCCCGCGAAATGCTGCCGGGTATTCAGCTCGAAAGTCCAAAGATTACCCGTAATCTGACCACCGCGTGGTTTGCGAAACGGGTGGATGAGCGACGGGCAAAATGTATGGGTCAGTCATCTTTGTGATGGCGTTGGCGCCAGTGCAACACGGCTGCGATGGTGCCAAGAATCAGACCGCCGACCAGGAAGGGAATCAAACCAAAAATTGTTCCTACGCCCAACCCGATCTCGATGTGCGGGCGTCCGCTCTCCTGCATTTGCAGTTGCATTAGCTGTTCATAAATACCGGGTGCGTGAGCCAGTAGGGTTAATACCTGCGCCCCGACCCAAAAGCAAAACAGCACAAAGACGGCATAGACAATGTTGCCGGTCAGCGAGGAGGGATCCCGATGCTTGCCCTTAAACGGGAATTTTGAGAGCGTAAAATCAGCCATAAAGACCTCCAGCAACAACCTGCTTTTCTTGACGTAATGCCAGTAACTGACAGTGAGTCTGACAGGTGATCGGGATTGTCAATATCAGAATGATGGTAATTTCAGCCAGGGATTATTCCTGGATTTCGTTTTTTTGCCTGTCGTCACAAATATGTAACCTTAAGTGAAATTAGATTACATCTAAGAAATTCTGCCTACGCCACAGACCGCCAGAGAGAAATGTGCGAGGATGCGTCTTTATAACGTTGTGATCCCCGGAGCTGTTATGAACCTGCCTGTAAAACTTCGCCGCGACTGGCACTACTACGCGTTTGCTATTGGGCTTATCTTTATTCTCAACGGGGTGGTGGGATTACTGGGATTTGAAGCGAAGGGGTGGCAAACCTATGCGGTGGGGCTGGTTACCTGGGTGATTAGCTTTTGGCTTGCCGGATTGATTATCCGCCGCCGCGCGGAAGATGACGAAACGCAGGATGCCCAATAGCTATCGGGCACCCTGGCGGGGGGTTACATACTGGTTTTCAGCGCGCTGTTTGCCGCGTGACGCTCCAGCGCCAGTTCGATCAGACGGGTGATCAAATCGGTATAACCTAAGCCGCTCGCCTGCCACAGTTTTGGATACATACTGATATTGGTGAAGCCCGGTAGCGTGTTGATCTCGTTGATCACCACGTCATTTTCCGCGGTTAAGAACACATCTACGCGTGCCATGCCAGCGCAACCCAGCGTCTGGTAAGCCTGGATCGCTATCTCGCGGATCTTGTCGTTAATCTCCGGCGCAATGGCCGCCGGGACCACAACTTTGGCACCGTTATCGTCAATGTACTTGGTGTCATAGGCGTAAAAATCGCTGTTCAGAACGATCTCGCCACAGGTGCTGGCCTGCGGATGATCGTTCCCCAGCACCGCGCATTCGATCTCACGACCAACGACCCCTTGTTCCACCACCACTTTATGGTCGAACTCAAATGCCAGCGCCACGGCCTGGTTATATTGAGCTTCGTTGGTGACTTTGCTGACCCCAACGGACGAGCCCTGATTAGCCGGCTTGACGAACAGCGGCAGGCCCAGGCGCGATTCAACCTCTGCGAAGCTGATGCTATTACGATTAGCGCGGGTGAGCGTAATAAAGGGGGCAATGTTTAATCCGGCGTCGCGCAGCAGACGTTTAGTCACGTCTTTATCCATGCATGCCGCTGAGCCCAGCACGTCGGAACCGACGAATGGGAGATTTGCCACGCGCAGCATACCTTGCAGGGAACCATCTTCGCCCAACGTACCGTGCACAATCGGGAAAATAACATCGACGGTCTGCAGCGGCTGACCATTGTGCGCATCAATCAACTGGTGTTCTTGCTTTCCCGGTACCTGCGCCAGGCTGGTTGCCGAAGGACGCAGCGCAATACGCGCCGGGTCGTTGGCATTAAGTAGATAGTTGCTGGCATCGCTGACGTGCCATTGCCCTTCTTTATCAATACCTAACAGCACAACATCAAAGCGAGTCTTGTCGATGGCATCGACAATATTTTTTGCCGATTGCAATGACACTTCATGTTCTGCTGATTTACCACCAAATACGATTCCTACCCGCAACTTTGCCATCTTAAAAACCCATTCCATGAATGCAAAGCACATACATTACCACGACAAAACGCAGGATTCCTCGGCTTCTGGCAGAATGTTTTCGTGCGTCGCCAGGGAAAGGAAACTCACAAATCTGCGCTGGAGCCTCAAAGCATATTCCCCTGCAATAAATAGGGGTTATGTGTGATGGATATCACAAATATGATGAGCGGGGAGATAAAATACTAAACTGTGAGGTATCGCACCTCTGGGCCCTTGTCCGGACACGTAATTTGTTAAGCTGCTCTCAGTTTTCAGCTACTTATCGTTATGAGTCCCTATGGAATCCTGGAGAGTTAACCTTATTTCCGTTTGGTTCGGGTGCTTTTTTACCGGACTGGCGATCAGCCAAATCCTGCCTTTTTTACCGCTCTATGTTTCCCAGCTTGGGGTGACCTCGCATGAAGCGCTGTCGATGTGGTCCGGGTTAACGTTTAGCGTCACCTTTCTGATTTCCGCCATTGTTTCGCCGATGTGGGGCAGTTTAGCCGATCGTAAAGGGCGTAAGCTGATGCTGCTGCGCGCCTCGTTGGGGATGGCGATTGCGATTTTATTGCAGGCCTTTGCCACTAATGTCTGGCAGCTTTTCCTGCTGCGTGGTGTGATGGGATTAACGTCGGGATACATCCCTAATGCGATGGCGTTAGTGGCGTCGCAGGTTCCGCGTGAACGCAGCGGTTGGGCGCTAAGTACGCTCTCTACGGCACAGATTAGCGGGGTGATTGGTGGGCCGCTGATGGGCGGTTTTATTGCCGACCACGTGGGCTTGCGCGCGGTATTTTGTATTACCGCCGGGCTGCTGGTGGTCAGTTTCATGGTCACGTTATTCTTCATTAAAGAGGGTGTGCGCCCAACGATTAAAAAAAGTGAACGCTTAAGCGGCAAGGCTGTGTTCGCCTCGTTGCCTTATCCGGCGCTGGTGATCAGCCTGTTTTTTACTACCCTGGTTATCCAGTTGTGCAACGGATCAATCGGTCCCATTCTGGCACTGTTTATTAAATCGATGGTGCCAGACAGCGGCAATATTGCCTTTCTCAGCGGGCTGATTGCCTCGGTGCCTGGTATATCGGCGCTGATTTCAGCCCCCCGGCTGGGCAAATTAGGCGATCGGGTGGGAACTGAACGGATCCTCATGGCGACGCTTATCTTTGCCGTGGTGCTGTTTTTCGCCATGTCCTGGGTCACAACGCCGTTGCAGTTGGGGGTATTGCGTTTCCTGCTAGGCTTTGCCGATGGCGCAATGCTTCCTGCCGTGCAAACGCTACTGGTGAAATACTCCAGCGACCAGGTAACTGGGCGTATTTTTGGCTATAACCAGTCGTTTATGTATCTGGGCAACGTCGCCGGACCGTTAATGGGAGCCACCGTGTCGGCCATGGCGGGTTTTCGCTGGGTGTTTATCGCGACCGCGAGCATTGTGCTGATCAACATTTGGCAACTGGCTGTCGCGTTACGACGTCGGCGTCGCACGCGCTGAATGGCGAATAAACCCCGTTGGCTGTCAGCGGGGTTTATCCATAAGTTTGTATTATATTATTGGGTGATTATTAAGCTTCTCACCCTTTTATATTGAATAATTCTGTCGTAATTCCCAATTCATCTTATTTTGCGGTGTGATTGTTTTCGCAAAACGTTTTATTTCTGCTAAAAATACAACTTTCATCCCCTAGGCAGTTGGGAGCCATAATGCTACCGTGACCCATATTTTGTTAAGGGAATACACAAATGAAAAATCTCGTCACTGAGTTGTTACTTAAGCTCGCCCAAAAAGAAGAAGAGTCACAGGACCTCGCCGCGCAGGTAGAAACCTTAGAGCGCGTTATCATGGAAATGCTGCATACGATGGCGACGCATGAGCAGCAAACACTGATTCGTCATATTGAGGGCGCGCTGGCAGGCGTAAGCCGCATGCCAGCCTGTTTAACAACCTTGCATGACGTCGGCGAGAGGGTACCCAAAGCATATTGAGGTTTGCGTAGCGCCTCACGACGTTGAATCATCATAAAAGTGTCACATCAAATACTTATAGTCGCTTTGTTTTAATTTTACCGTATTTATACATGGAGAAAATAAAGTGAAACAAAGCGCACTCGCTATTGCCCTGTTACCTTTGCTGTTTACCCCGGTTATTTATGCAGAATCATCTGCTGTGCCGGTTATGGATAATCGCGCCGCTCAGGGGGATATCACCACGCCGGGTGGCGCTCGCCGATTAGCCGGCGATCAAACGACCGCTCTGCGTGATTCACTGATTAATAAACCGGCTAAAAATATTATTTTGCTGATTGGCGATGGTATGGGTGACTCAGAAATTACTGCAGCGCGAAATTATGCCGAAGGCGCGGGCGGCTTTTTTAAAGGGATTGATGCGCTACCCCTGACTGGACAATACACCCACTATTCGCTGGATAAGAAAACGGGTAAACCCGATTACGTGACAGATTCAGCGGCTTCGGCAACGGCGTGGACCACCGGGGTTAAATCCTATAATGGTGCGCTGGGCGTTGATATCCATGAAAAAGATCACGCCACGATTCTGGAAATGGCAAAAGCCGCAGGTCTGGCTACCGGCAACGTTTCTACAGCTGAATTACAGGATGCCACTCCGGCTGCGCTGGTTGCGCATGTGACGTCACGTAAATGCTACGGTCCGAGCGTGACCCGTGAAAAATGCCCGACTAATGCGCTGGAAAACGGCGGTAAAGGGTCAATCACTGAACAATTGTTGAATGCCCGTGCCGACGTCACGCTGGGGGGCGGGGCAAAAACGTTTGCTGAAACCGCTGCTGCGGGTGAATGGCAGGGAAAGACGCTGCGTGAGCAGGCGCAGATGCGTGGCTATCAGTTGGTGAGCGACGCGACCTCGCTTGCGGCAATCACTGACGCCAGTCAGGATAAACCGCTGCTGGGGTTGTTCTCTGAAGGTAATATGCCGGTGCGTTGGGAAGGACCGAAAGCCTCGTATCATGGCAACATTGATAAGCCGGTTGTGACCTGTACGCCAAATGCCAAACGCAACGACACGGTGCCGACGCTGGCACAGATGACGGATAAAGCGATTGAGCTGTTAAGCAAAAATGAAAAAGGCTTCTTCCTGCAGGTGGAAGGCGCGTCAATCGATAAACAGGATCATGCTGCTAACCCGTGCGGGCAGATTGGCGAAACGGTTGATCTGGACGAAGCCGTACAGCGTGCGCTGGCCTTTGCAAAGAAAGACGGTAATACGCTGGTGGTGGTAACCGCCGATCACGCGCATGCCAGCCAGATAGTGGCGCCAGATACCAAAGCGCCGGGCCTGACTCAGGCGCTGAACACCAAAGATGGCGCGGTGATGGTCATCAGCTACGGCAACTCTGAAGAAGAATCTCAGGAGCATACGGGCAGCCAACTGCGTATTGCTGCCTATGGGCCGCATGCGGCGAATGTGGTTGGCCTGACCGACCAGACCGATTTGTTCTACACCATGAAATCGGCTTTAGGGCTGAAATAAGTACACGCCCGGCGGCATTACTTTTGCTGTCGGGTGGTTTTTTTATCGTTAGCAGCCAGACTTATCTGTGTCTCGTCGTTCAGAAAAGGAAGGTGCTATGAAAATATCATTAGTCATGACGTTGCTTTTTGGTCTGCTTTTTTTAGCGACTGTTGGCGCCGCCGAGAAAACGCTAACCCCGCAACAACAACGAATGACCACCTGTAACCAGCAGGCCACTGCGCAGACCTTAAAAGGGGATGCGCGTAAGAGCTATATGAGTGATTGCCTGAAAAACAGTAAATCGGCCCCCGAGGAAAAAAGCCTGACGCCACAGCAACAGAAGATGCGTGAATGTAATGTTCAGGCAACGGAACAGTCGCTGAAAGGTGATGATCGCAATAATTTTATGAGTGCCTGCCTGAAAAAAGCAGCGTAATTGCGTAGTACATAAGGGTGAGCAGCGAAATTCGCTCACCCGAAATATCATACTCCCGCGCACGTCCTCCTTTCTATAATTTGGGAAATTTGTTTCAGAATGTTCCTAAATACGATGAATGATGAAAGTTTCTATCAAAAAAAGGTCGTCCCAAATGAAGCGGTTTTATCGCTTCATCAAAATGACCATCAGCGCTCCGGACTGCGATTTGCCCGACGGATCAGGCTGCCGCGCGCGGTGGGATTGGGCGGGATGTTTTTCCCTATCGCGTCGGTCCTGGTGTCTCAGCCGATCACCGGAGGCTGGTGGCTTTTATTGGTAGGATGGGCTTTTGTCTGGCCGCATCTGGCATGGCAGTTGGCGGGCAAAGCAGATGACCCGATGCATAGCGAATTCACCAACTTAAAAGCCGATGCGATTCTGACCGGAATGTGGATAGGGCTGATGGGGGTAAACCTGCTACCGTCGACGGCCCTACTGATGATTATCTGTATTAACCTGATGGGCGCAGGGGGAATACGGTTATTCATCGCCGGTCTGGTGTTGACGATTGTCTCATGTCTGGTCACCCTGCAACTGACGGACATCCCCGTGGTGTTTAGCAGTACGCAACTGAGTGTGATGCTGTCGCTGCCGGTGTTGGTGTTGTATCCGCTGCTGTTTGCGTGGGTGAGCTATAAGACGGTCATCAAACTGGCTGAGCACAAACGTCGGTTGCAGGTGATGAGCACGCGAGATGGTATGACCGGTGTGTATAACCGACGTCATTGGGAGCTTTTGCTGCGCAATGAATTTGATAACTGCCGCCGTTATCAGCGCGACGCCACGTTACTGATTATCGATATCGACCACTTCAAAAGTATTAACGATACCTGGGGCCATGACGTTGGTGATGAGGCTATTGTCGCGCTAACGCGTCAGTTGCAGATGACGCTGCGCGGCAGCGATGTCATAGGGCGTTTTGGTGGCGATGAATTTGCTGTGATTATGTGCGGTACCCCGGCGAGCAGCGCCATCGCCGCCATGTCTCGTGTCCACGAACGACTCAGCCTATTGCGATTGTCCTGTGCTCCGCAGGTTGCTCTGCGTATCAGCGTCGGCGTCGCACCGCTGACTTCAGAAACGGAACACTATCGAGAATGGCTGAAATCGGCGGATATGGCGCTTTATAAAGCAAAGAATTCCGGACGTAACCGCACTGAAGCGGCGGCCTGACGTCCGGTTGCCCACTCAGGATTTGCTTAGTTTTTCCGACTGTTCCATGCACTTAACCATCGCTTCAATGACTGAAGAACGGAAACCACGGGCCTCCAGAACGCGCACGGCCTCAATGGTTGTTCCACCTGGTGAGCACACCATATCCTTCAGTTCTCCAGGATGTTTTCCTGTTTCGAGAACCATTTTTGCTGACCCCATCACCGCCTGTGCGGCGAATTTATACGCCTGCGCGCGGGGCATGCCGCCCTGGACGGCCGCATCAGCCATCGCTTCAATAAACATAAACACGTAGGCCGGCGCAGAACCGCTGACGCCGACGACCGGGTGAATCATCGATTCCGCAATCACTTCAGCTTCGCCAAAGCAGCGGAAAATATTTAATACGTCAGCCGTATCTTCCGGCGTCACCAGCGCGTTTGGCGTTACGGAGGTCATGCCCGCATTAACCAGCGACGGTGTGTTGGGCATCGCGCGGATAATTTTACGGTCATGACCCAGCGCGCGGGCAAGCTGATCGAGCGTGACGCCAGCGGCAATAGAGACGACCAGTGAATCTTTGTTCAGGCTGGAGGTGATTTCGCTCAGCACTTTAACCATGATGCCGGGCTTCACAGCACCAAAGACAATATCGGCAATTTGGGCGACTTCCTGTGCCGACTGCGCGGCGTTGATGCCGTACTGGTCGTGTAATGCGGCGACTTTATCAGGAGAGGGGGTATAGACCCAGATTTGTCCGGGGAGAACCTGACCGCTGGCGATCATGCCTCCAAGAATGGCTTTGCCCATATTGCCGCAGCCGATAAAACCAATTTTCTTGTCCATCTTGTCACTCCCTATGCGTGATATTCATTGTTTTATACCCGTCATACTTTTGAATTACTTAGGGTATACCTGGGAAAGTTAAGCTTAGCGCGGAATGGATATGTTCAGAAGGAGAAACAGCACTTTGCCGGAAAGTAAAAGCACGAGACAATGTGAGATTGCACAGGAACCAGGAGGTGTTATGACAATATGGGTGGATGCGGATGCGTGTCCGAATGTGATTAAAGATATTTTGTACCGGGCTTCAGAGCGTATGCAGATGCCGCTGATTTTGGTCGCCAACCAGAGTTTGCGCGTGCCGCCTTCGCGTTTTATCCGTACATTACGTGTTCCTGCCGGGTTTGATGTTGCCGATAACGAGATTGTGCGCCAGTGTAGCGCAGGCGATTTGGTGGTAACGGCGGATATACCGCTGGCTTCTGAAGTGATTGAAAAAGGGGCCGCGGCGCTGAATCCTCGTGGCGAACGCTATACCGAAGCCACCATCCGTGAACGTCTGATGATGCGTGATTTTATGGATACACTCCGTGCCAGTGGGATCCAGACCGGAGGCCCGGACACGCTTTCACCGCGCGACCGACAGCATTTTGCTGCTGAACTGGATAAGTGGTGGCTGGAAGTTCAGCGTAGAAAATAACGACTGTAATTTATTTTTTACACTTTCATCATTGTGAAATCTTGTTATAGTGAGAATTAATGGGCTTTTTAGTCTGTAGTGGAACTTATTCTTTACGTTTTTGTGATGTACTAGTTTGATGGTATGATTATAACTTTAACAGCATCAGATCCCGCTTGTGGGCGGCTCTCTGGGGAATTTCTTCGATGACGCAACCTCTTTTTCTTGTTGGCCCGCGGGGCTGTGGTAAGACGACAACCGGTATGGCGCTGGCGAAAGCTATCGACTTCCAGTTTGTTGATACCGATCGCTGGTTGCAATCACATGTGCAAATGACCGTTGCCGAAATCGTTGAAAGAGAGGGGTGGGAAGGATTTCGCGCTCAGGAGACGACCGCTTTGCAGGCCGTGACCGGCCCCTCAACGGTTATTGCGACCGGTGGCGGCATTATTCTTACCGAATATAACCGTCACTACATGCGAAATAACGGCATGGTCATTTATTTAAGCGCGCCGGTCTCGGTACTGGTGAGTCGCCTGGAAGCCGCGCCTGAAGAAGGATTGCGCCCAACCTTAACCGGTAAACCGCTGACCGAAGAGGTGCAGGAAGTGCTTGAGCAACGCGACGAGCTGTATCGTCAAGCGGCGCACTTTATTGTTGATGCAACGCACGAACCCTCTCAGGTTGTGGCTGATATCCTGGCGATGATGTCCCAGGCTGCGCCGCGGTTGCAGGGTGGGGTCTATACTTAACGCTTATCCATTCAAAAGGAAGCGCTATGCCGACAAACCCCCCTTATCCACGTAAAGCGACGATTGTTACTGTTGAAAAAGGTACGCCAGGCCAGACGGTCACCTGGTATCAACTCCGCGCTGACCACCCGAAGCCGAATTCGTTGATTAGCGAACATCCGTCCGCGCAGGAAGCAATGGATGCCAAAAAACGCTATGAGGATCCGCAGAAAACCTGAGGTCGGACGCTGTCTGTGTCACATTTTTCGCACGTCTCTGGAGAGTGCGAAAAATGAAAAGTAAACGATAACAATAAATTATTAGAATGATTTGGAATCTTTACACAATGTATTGCTTATCCGCTGCTACGCTTTTGAACATTTGTAGCGCAGGTCAGTGCCCGGTATTTATCCGGGAATTCACAGCAAAGTAAGAAGACGGTGGAGCAACACATGAGTACGTCGTTGGCTATCCTCACGATTGGCGTTGTGCCGATGTGTGAGGTATTACCGCTCCTGACGGAATATATCGATGAGCAACACATTACCCACCATAGTTTGCTAGGGCAGATGCGGCGGGAAGAGGTGATGGCCGAGTACGCCATCTCGCCGGGCGACGATGTGTTATTAACGCTGCTCAGTGACCAACAGTTGGCGCACGTTTCGCGCCAGAAAGTGGAACGCGCGCTGCAAGGTATCGTTGAGGTGCTGGATAATCAGGGCTTTGACGTTATTTTATTGATGAGCACTGCAGTCATTACTCGTCTGACGATCCGAAACGGCATCCTGCTGGAGCCCTTACGTATTATTCCCCCTCTGGTGGCGTCGATTGTCGACGGGCATCAGGTTGGTGTGATTGTACCCGTCACTGAATTACTCGCCGCCCAGACGCAGAAATGGCAGGTGCTACAAACGCCGCCAGTCTATGCCGTGGCCAATCCCATTGATGGCACTGAACAACAACTGATTGATGCTGGAAAGCAACTTCTTGAGCAAGGTGCCGACGTGATTATGCTCGACTGCCTGGGGTTTAATCAGCGTCATCGTGATGTACTGCAAAAATCACTCGACGTTCCGGTGCTGTTGTCGAATGTGCTGATAGCCCGTCTGGCTTCGGAACTTCTGGCGTAATTTTGCGTGACAGAGGGAACGTCAGGCCCCTATATTGGTTGTTAACTTAATAACGAGATAGGGCCAGTGGTATGCTTCAAAGTAATGAATACTTTTCCGGCAAAGTAAAATCGATTGGTTTTACCAGCAGCAGTACTGGCCGCGCGAGCGTGGGTGTGATGGTGGAAGGCGAGTACACCTTTGGCACGGCGGCACCTGAAGAGATGACGGTGGTGAGCGGGGCATTGAATGTATTGCTGCCGGGCGAAACTGAGTGGAAAGTGTATGCTGCCGGGGAGACGTTTAACGTGCCTGGGCACAGTGAATTTCATCTGCAGGTCGCAGAGCCGACGTCCTATCTTTGCCGTTACCTGTAAGCGTAATATGCCGGATAAGCCGCTTGTGGCGTTATCCGGCAAGACGGGTGCGCTTAGCGCTGCGCTTCGCCGCCTAATCCTTCCACCAGGCTTTTAATCAACGCTGCCAGTTCACCGGTCATCAGGATGAAATCGGCATCAAAACGCTGACCGTAATCTTCTCTGTCGATATCTTCGTTCTGGTCGCGCAGCTCATCGCAGAACTTCAGACGCTTAATCGAGCCATCGTCACACATCAAAAACTGAATGCGCTGCTGCCAGTCGAGAGCCAGCTTGGTGACGACTTTTCCGGCTTCAATGTGCACGGCGATCTCATCACTCACCAGGTCCTGTTTCTTCGCCCGGATCACACCACCGTCTTCCAGCATAGCTTTCAGTTCGGCTTCATCCAGCAACTGGAATCCCTGCGCAGTCGTCCCGGAACGGACCCATTCAGTGAGCGTGAGCTCTATCGGGTTTTCCAGGGTCAGCGGGACTACCGGCAGTGAGCCCAGGCTTTTACGCAGCAGTGCCAGCGTATCTTCCGCTTTCTTGGCGCTCGCACAGTCGACGATGATCAAATCATTAACGGTGTCTATCCACATCATTGTCTGGCTAAAGCGGCTAAAGGCACGCGGCAGCAAGGAGTGCAACACTTCATCTTTCAGCGAGTCTTTCTCGGTCTTCTTGAGTTTGCGACCCTGCTCAGCTTCCAGCTTGAAGATTTTGGCTTCCAGCGCCTGCTTGATCACCGGCGACGGCAGAATTTTTTCTTCTTTGCGGGCGCAGATAATAATTTGGCCATTGTTAGAATGCGTCAATGCGTCGCTGTGCGATCCCATCGGCGGAACCCAGCCCATTTTTGCCATATCCTGGCTACCACAAGGGGTAAACGTCATTGAGGCAAGCTGTTTTTCCATCTCTTCGGCGCGCAAAGAAACATCGCGGCTAAGACGGTAAACCATTAAATTTTTGAACCACAGCATGATAATTTCCACGGCCTTGTCGTTAAATTCAGCGGGCATAATAACGAATTGTCGGCGGGCGTGCATTGCCTAACACCATGCTCGCCTCTACTCTGTTGATATTCCCAAAAAATGAGGACCAGCGTGTGCGTATAGGAATCGATTTAGGTGGTACCAAAACAGAAGTTATCGCGCTGAGTGATGCGGGGGAGCAACTTTTCCGCCATCGCCTGCCCACGCCGCGTGATGACTACCGGCAAACCATAGAAACTATTGCCGCACTGGTGGATATGGCGGAAAAAGCCACCGGACAGACCGGAACCGTTGGTATGGGGATCCCCGGATCGATTTCCCCTTACACGGGGGTGGTGAAGAATGCCAACTCAACCTGGCTCAATGGGCAGCCTTTTGACAAAGACTTAAGCGTGCGTCTGAACCGGGAGGTCCGTCTGGCTAACGATGCTAACTGCCTGGCGGTCTCTGAAGCGGTAGACGGCGCTGCGGCGGGCGCGCAAACGGTGTTCGCGGTGATTATCGGTACCGGCTGCGGCTCCGGGGTGGCGTTTAATGGTCGGGCGCATATCGGCGGCAACGGTACTGCGGGTGAGTGGGGGCATAATCCGCTGCCGTGGATGGACGAAGATGAATTGCGCTATCGGCAGGAAGTACCGTGTTACTGCGGGAAGCAAGGTTGTATTGAAACCTTCATCTCCGGGACCGGGTTCGCCACGGATTATCATCGCCTGAGCGGTAATAAACTGAAAGGTAGCGATATTATTCGGCTGGTGAGCGAAGGTGATGTGCTGGCGGAACAGGCGTTACGCCGCTATGAATTGCGCCTGGCAAAATCGTTGGCTCATGTGGTGAACATCCTTGACCCGGACGTCATCGTGCTGGGGGGCGGGATGAGTAATGTCGACAGGTTGTATCAGACCGTTCCGTCATTGATTAAACAGTTCGTCTTTGGCAGTGAGTGTGAAACGCCTTTACGCAAGGCGTTGCACGGTGATTCCAGCGGGGTTCGCGGTGCGGCCTGGCTGTGGCCGCAGGGGTAATTTTGCTATGCCGGATGGCGCTTATCCGGCATACAATTTACGCCTGTAGGGCGGTTCAGACGCCCATACAGCAGCAGCGATGACATGGCGGAAAACGACAGCAGGGCCGCTGGGAGGGTTACGTAGTTGTAGGCAAAACCCAGCGTCAGCATCATGCCGCCGCAGTATGCGCCAACCGCGCTACCGAGGTTAAAGGCCATTTGCCCACCGGCGGCACCCAGCAGTTCGCCGCCTTTCGCATTTTGCAGCAGCAAAATTTGTAGCGGGGCCGACAGCGCAAACAGACCCGCGCAGCAAATAAAGGCGAAGGTCAGCGACGCGGCTTTCATATCGCCGACGAAAAACAGTATCACCAGGGCCAGAACAATCACGAAGTCGGTCACCACCGCAATGCGCAGCGGCGTATAGCGGCCCGAAATCCGCCCACTCAGCAGATTGCCCAGCACCATGCCTAATCCAGCCAGCATCATGATGAAGGTCATCAGCGCTTCAGAAAAACCGGAGATATACATCATGTATGGCTTCACATAGCTAAACCAGGCGAACACGCCGGCGTTGCCAAACATCGTAGCGGAGAAAATAAGCCACGGTGCCGGGCTTTTCAGAAAGTGAAATTGCTCTCGCAGTTTGCCTTTTGCTTCGTCACTGATGTTGGGCACCCAGAAGGCAATCGACGCAATGACTGCAATGTTAAACACGGCGATCAGCAAAAAGGTGTAGCGCCAGCTAAATGCCTGACTCAGCCAGGTACCGACGGGAATGCCAATCAGGTTGGCGACGGTCATCCCACTGACCATGCCAGCGACGGCGGCGGTGACTTTCCCCGGGCGTGCGAGTTTAGTCAGAATAATGGCCCCGACGCCAAAGAATGCACCGTGCGGAAAACCGGAAACCAGCCTGCCGACCGCCAGCATAAAATAGGATGAGGAGAGGGTGAAGATGGCGTTACCTATTACACACAACGTGACCAGAAACAGCAGAATATGTTTCAGCGAAAAGCGGTTGGAAAAGATCGCAATAATCGGCGCGCCCAGCACCACGCCGAAGGCGTAAAACGAAATCATGTGGCCCGCCGCAGGAATGGAAATTCCTACATCTCGCGCCAGCTCGGTTAACACACCCATGATGCCAAACTCGGCCATGCCCAGCCCAAACGTCCCGAGGGCTAAAGAGAAAATCACTTTTTTCATACGACCTGCCAGCAATATCAGCGCAGATGTGCGCCACAGCGGCGAACGTTCGCCGCCAATAAGAGCATAGCTTGCGGATAAGTGAAATGAAATGCCATTTCATATCCGTCTCTGAGTATGCAATATTATGCTACATATTGTGCCGGATGGCGCTAACGCTTATCCGGCCTGTGAAGCTGCACCCGTCTGTCGACTACTCCACCGCAAACATCTTGTCGAGTTTGCTATAACCCAGCCCGTTGATTTTCTTCACCTTGATTTGCACCGGAATGCGTTCTTTCATGGCCTCGACGTGGCTTATAACGCCAATGGTTTTGCCGGTGGCATTTAGCGCATCCAGCGCGTCCAACGCGGTATCCAGCGTTTCGCTGTCCAGCGTGCCAAAACCTTCATCAAGGAACAGGGAGTCAATGCGCGTTTTGTGGCTGACCAGATCGGACAGTGCCAGGGCCAGGGCCAGACTTACCAGGAAGCTTTCACCGCCGGACAGCGTGCGGGTATCGCGAACGGCGTCGGCTTGCCAGGTATCAACCACTTCCAGCTCCAGCGCTTCGCTGGCTTTTCGCTGTAGCAGATAGCGACCGTGCAGGCGGGTCAGTTGATTGTTAGCCAACCACACCAGGTTATCCAGCGTCAGGCCTTGGGCAAACTTGCGGAATTTATCCCCTTCTTTCGAGCCAATTAGCGCATTCAGATAGCCCCAGTCTTCGACCTGGCTGGCCGCCTCTTTAATCTGCTGCATTAATGCCTGCTGACGCTGGCGGTTATCGCTGTCCTGCTTAAGCTGCTGGCGTAACTCCCCCTGTTGGGTGGTGTTCTCTCGCAGTTGTTGCGCCAGTTGTTGCAGCCGGGCTTGCAGGGTTTGTGCGTCGGCGTCCAGCCCCTCCGGGCGCAGCGCCTGATGCGTCTGCAGTTGTTGGCTGGCTTGCCCGGACAGCGCCGTTGCCTGCTGCGATTGATTTTCCAGCGTCTGTTTTAACTGCTCAAGGCGGCGGACGGTGTCGTCGTCCAGCAGCGCGGCAAGGAACGCCTCTTGATCGGCAAAGCAACTGGCCGCCAGGGCGGCGGTAAATTGCGCCTGCGACTGTTGCAAGCGTTCGCTTTCCAGCGTTTCCTGCTGTTGCTGTGCGGCAAGCTGGCTTTGCAGCGACACGCAGTCGTCGTGAATTTCGCGCCAGTTTTCAGGGATAACCGTTTCGGCTTCTGCGGTGTCCGTTGCCGGAAGCGTGTCGAGCAGCGGCTTCAGGGCGTGAATGCGTTCCTGAATCACGCCATGCTGCGTCTGTTTCTCCTGCCACTGCGCGAATTCGGTTTCGCGGGCGCTTAACCAGGCTGCCTCTGTGCCGTCTTCCGGTGCAGTCAGTGACAGCGCGGACAAGGCGCTTTCCAGCCCCTGATGCGTCGTCGCCAGCTGTTGTTGATACTGGCGTTCCTGTTGTTGCTGATCGTGTAACTGGTTTTCCAGCGTCAGGCGCTGGCTGAGCAGATAAAGCTGGCGCTCGTAGTGCTCCTGTTCGCCCATCCAGCCGGTAATATCCTCCTGAATATTCAGCGTAATATTCAGAGCGGTGCAAACGTCCTGCCACTCTTTAGTGAGTGCTTGCTCTTCCTGAGAGAGCGTCTGTATCTCTTCTGTCTCACGCTGGATTTGCTGTGTCAGGGCATTGACCTGCCCCAGAACCAGCAGACCTTCCTCTTTCAGTGCTGCGACTTCTTTGGCTAACTGGTCGCGACGTTGCTGGTTTGCACTCAGTTCCAGCGCCTGATACTCCGAGACCGCAGGATGTGCAGTAGAGCCGCATAACGGGCAGGGCTGTCCGGCCTGCAAAAGCGCGCGCTCTGCCTCCAGACTTTTGATTTTTTCTTCCTGTTTGCAGAGCGTTTCAACGTCCAGGTAGTGCTGATTTTTTTCTTTATATTGCTGTCGGCGTAGCGCGAGCGTTTCATTGAGCGCGGCCTGCTGCGCCTGCGCTTTTTGCACGCTTTCACCGTTCTGACGCAGACGTTTTTGCAACGGCTGATAGCGAGCATGAAGTGAGGTCAGACGCTGACGGAAAGCCCGTGATTGCGCTTGCTGTTCCATCGCGACCGCAACCTCATCCGCGGTGAGCGTCAGGGCATTTTCCGGCAACGCCGCCAGTTTCTGGCGTAACTCAGCGATACGGGCAGCGAGCGCCGTAAGCTGATGCTTATCGCGACTACGCTGAGAAAAAAGTGCGCGCCAGCCCGCAATCTCCTGGCCCCATAAGCGGAATCGATCATGCTCCGCCAACCACTGCGCCAGTGCGGTAAGTTCGGTCTGAAGTTGCTCGTGGCTGCGCAGTGCACCGTTGCGGATGCGCGCGCGCAGCGAGGTTTTAGCGTGTAAGCGAGTATTTACTTCAATGATCCGCTGCTTTGTTTGCGCCAGGCGTGCAGTCTGCTCCTGCTGGCGATCCCACAGTGGACGAAGCTGGTTGGCAGGCTGAGCGAGCTGGAGTCTTGCCAGCTCAGGCGCGGCGTCCGCAAGCGCCTGTTGGGCCTGCTGCGCTAAGCTAGCCACGCGCTGCTGTTCACGAACCAGTTCTTCGCTGCGCGTAACCCATTGAAAATCTTTCTGCTGATGTTGCTGCTGCGCCAGCAAAATTTTTTCTTCGTCAGTAAGTACCTGCAAACTTTGCTGCAACTGCTGTTGCTGCTCTTCGCTTAACAGTACGACACCCGCCGCCTGCGCTTCGCATATTTCGAGCGTATTGCGCGCCGCTTTGTGTTTTTCAAACACCATTGCCGAAATTTGTCCGTAGATTTCGGTGCCGGTCAGCTCTTCCAGCAGCTCAGCGCGCTCCTTGGGTTTGGCGTTAAGGAAGGCGGCAAATTGCCCCTGCGACAGCAGCATCGAACGCGTAAACCGTCCGTAATCCAGCCCGGTGAGCGTGGCGGTCATGTCCAGTTTATCTTTGATTTTATCGGCGAGGATTTTTCCGTCGGCGCAGCGGGCAAGTTCCACGCGCGGGACCTGCAGATTGCCGTCAGGCTGATTACGCGCCCGATTCTGGCTCCAGAACGCGCGGTAGGCTTCGCCTTTAACTTCGAACTCGACCTCTGCCAGACACTCGGCGGTGTCGCGGGTCATCAGGTCGTTTTGCGACTGTGATACGGTATTCAGGCGCGGTGTCTCGTGGTACAGCGCGAGACAAATCGCATCAAGCAGGGTGGTTTTTCCGGCCCCTGTAGGCCCGGTGATGGCAAACAGACCGTTGCTGGCAAAAGGCTCTGCCGTAAAATCGACTTTCCATTCCCCTTTCAGGGAGTTGAGGTTTTTCAGGCGCAGGCTAAGAATTTTCATGCGTCAGCCTCCCCGGCAAGCGTCTGTAACGTGTCATTAAACAGCTGATTAAGACGTTCCCGCCTCGGCGCTTCCAGTTCCTCCAGCGCCAGACGGCGGTCAAAGACTTCCGTCACGCTCAGTTCGCTCAGCGTTTCACGCCGCTCATTGGCCATAATACGCTCGCGCTGCTCCCGACTGCGGCGCACCAGCAGAACCTCTACCGGCAGGTCTTCCGTCAACGCCTGAATTTTGCGCTGCATGTCGTGCAGGTAATCGTCGGTGGTGATTTCAATATCTAACCAGACGGGCGTTTGCAGCTCTACATCGCGCCATTGCTCAAGCTGGGCGGTAATGGCGGCTAAATCGCCTTTCAATACTGCCAGCGGCTGCGTGACCGGTACGGTGAGATTGTCGACGGTATGTAGCTTGCCGTCTTCGAAGCTCACCAGATGCACGCCTTTGCTTTTGCCACATTCGTCAAAACTGAGGGCAATCGGCGAGCCACAGTAGCGAATATGTTCTGTTCCGCCGATGACCTGCGCCCGGTGAATATGTCCCAACGCGATGTAATCTGCTGGCGGGAAATTCTGCGCCGGAAAGGCATCCAGTGTGCCAATATAAATGTCACGTACCGCGTCACTTTTGCTGGCACCGACGGTCGTCAGGTGCCCGGTTGCAATGATCGGCAGGTTGCGTTCACCGCGCAGTTCACAGGCGTCCAGGTACTGCTGCTGGTAATAGTCGGTAATTGCCCCCAGCAAATGCTGTTGTTTTTCGCTGCCGGTGAGTCCCGCCTGGCTGGTGATGATGTCGCGTGGGCGTAAAAAGGGAATCGGGCACAGCACGGCGCCTGGCGTGCCGTCGCGGCGTTTCAGTATTTGCGGTCCATGGCCTGCGCTGGCGACCACCGTGGTGTTCAGAAACGCCAAAATATCGCGTGATTCATTAAGCGTGGCGACCGAGTCATGGTTGCCTGCCAGCACCACCAGGTGGCAGCCTGTTTGCTGCAAATTGACGACAAAGCGGTTGTAAATCTCGCGGGCATAGCTCGGCGGTGAGCCGGTATCAAAAATATCGCCTGCCACAATAATGGCATCCACCTGATGGGATTGTGCGGTCTCCAGCAGCCAGTCAAGAAAGGCCTGATGCTCGGCGGCGCGGCTCTTGCTGTAGAAGTTTTGGCCCAGATGCCAGTCTGAGGTATGAAGGATGCGCATACGAGTTCCATGACGAAAAAGCAATGAGGGGGATTATACCCTTGCAATGGCGTGAATATCTTGTTTCCGGGCTGTCATAATTCAACAACATTGGTTAAGCCTGGACTATCTTTTTCATAAATCTGTCATAAATCTGACGCATAATGGCGGCGTATAGAGGGTATGAACGATTAAATTAAAACAGGGCAAATCATGGCGAGACGTATTCTGGTCGTAGAAGATGAAGCTCCAATTCGTGAAATGGTCTGCTTCGTGCTCGAGCAAAACGGGTTCCAACCTGTAGAAGCCGAAGACTATGACAGTGCGGTGAATCAACTCAATGAACCCTGGCCGGATCTTATCCTGCTTGACTGGATGCTTCCCGGTGGCTCGGGGTTACAGTTCATTAAACACCTCAAACGTGAAGCGATGACGCGGGACATCCCGGTGATGATGCTGACGGCAAGAGGTGATGAAGAAGATCGCGTACGTGGGCTGGAAACCGGTGCGGATGACTATATCACCAAGCCGTTTTCGCCGAAGGAGCTGGTGGCGCGCATTAAAGCCGTACTGCGTCGTATTTCACCAATGGCGGTTGAAGAAGTTATTGAGATGCAGGGGCTGAGCCTTGATCCCACCTCGCATCGTGTAATGACCGGCGAAGAACCGCTGGATATGGGGCCAACTGAGTTCAAACTGCTGCATTTCTTTATGACTCATCCTGAGCGCGTCTACAGCCGCGAACAACTACTTAATCATGTCTGGGGCACCAACGTGTACGTAGAAGACCGGACGGTTGACGTGCATATCCGCCGCTTGCGTAAGGCGCTGGAGCACAGCGGCCACGATCGCATGGTGCAGACGGTACGCGGAACGGGATACCGTTTTTCAACCCGCTTCTGACCGGCACGGAAAATAGCCCATTAGATCAAGTTGTATAGGGAGTGCGACGTTTGCTGGAACGATTGTCATGGAAAAGGCTGGTACTGGAGCTGATACTTTGCTGCATTCCGGCTTTTATCCTTAGTGCTTTTTTCGGTTATCTGCCGTGGTTTTTACTGGCATCGGTAACGGGTCTGCTTATCTGGCATTTCTGGAATTTACTGCGTTTGTCCTGGTGGCTGTGGGTCGACAGGAGTATGACGCCTCCGCCGGGGCGGGGCAGTTGGGAACCGCTGCTTTACGGCCTGCATCAAATGCAACTGCGTAACAAAAAACGCCGCCGCGAACTGGGTAATCTGATTAAGCGTTTTCGCAGCGGGGCTGAATCGCTGCCTGATGCGGTGGTACTGACCACCGAAGAGGGTGGGATTTTCTGGTGTAACGGCCTGGCACAGCAGGTTCTGGGACTGCGTTGGCCGGACGATAGTGGGCAAAATATTCTTAACCTGCTTCGCTACCCGGAATTTACCTCATACCTGAAAACGCGCGACTTTAGTCGGCCAATTAATTTGGTACTTAATACCGGGCGGCATCTGGAAATTAGGGTGATGCCGTATACCGACAAGCAGTTGCTGATGGTGGCGCGCGATGTCACGCAGATGCACCAACTGGAAGGCGCGCGGCGTAATTTCTTTGCCAACGCCAGCCACGAGTTGCGTACGCCGCTGACGGTGCTGCAAGGTTATCTGGAGATGATGCAGGAGCATCCCCTGGAAGGGGCAACGCGAGAGAAAGCGCTGGATACCATGCGTGAGCAAACGCAGCGTATGGAAGGGCTGGTGAAACAGCTGCTGACGCTATCGAAAATAGAAGCCGCACCGACACTGCCGCAGAATGAAAAAGTGGATGTGCCGATGATACTGCGCGTGGCTGAGCACGAAGCACAAACGCTGAGCCAGAATAAACACACGTTTACCTTCGACGTGGATAATCGCCTGAGCGTGATGGGTAACGAGGAGCAACTGCGTAGCGCAATCTCGAATCTTATCTATAACGCGGTGAACCATACGCCGGCGGGAACGCACATCACCGTGCGCTGGCAGCGGGCGACGGCGGGAGCCGAGTTCAGCGTCGAAGATAATGGGCCAGGGATTGCGCCTGAGCACATTCCTCGTTTGACCGAGCGTTTCTACCGCGTGGATAAAGCGCGATCGCGGCAAACGGGCGGTAGCGGGCTGGGGCTGGCTATTGTGAAGCATGCTTTAAATCATCACGACAGCCGATTGAATATCGAGAGTACGCCGGGCAAAGGGACGCGGTTTAGCTTTGTGCTAGCGGAACGTTTACTTGCCAAAAGTAACGATTGAGGCGTATCCGTAAGATTATCTTTCCAAAAGCCAGCGAAAGCTGGCTTTTTTACGCGGGTCAATACAGTCATCCTGAATTTTACGACGTCTGATTGTTTTTTGTTCGCATTATTACCCATACCTTTTTCCCGGAAATGGTGTTTTGTTCTAACTGGATTTTTCATATCGCTATATTGTTCTGGTTTTTAGATCCCACCTTGCTTTAAAACGTTATAAGCGTTTAAATTGCGCACCATGTGCTGTCATACCGACTGCATTTACGCGGTAAATCGAAAAACTATTCTTCGCCGCGCCCGGCTGGGAGAATTTCCCGCTGGAATTGATTAAAAATGCCGCTGTATCGTCCCAAAAGGGAAGGGCAAAAATTTAACCTTTACAACACCACATTCACATCCACAGGCTGTAAGACTTTATGACCCATCAGTTAAAATCGCGCGATATCATCGCACTGGGATTTATGACATTTGCACTGTTTGTAGGTGCAGGTAACATTATTTTCCCCCCAATGGTTGGTTTGCAGGCCGGCGAACACGTCTGGACTGCGGCTTTTGGCTTTCTGATTACCGCTGTTGGCCTGCCGGTGCTCACCGTTGTGGCGCTGGCGAAAGTCGGCGGTGGTGTAGACAGCCTCAGCACTCCGATCGGCAAAGTGGCCGGTTTAGTACTGGCTACCGTCTGTTATCTGGCCGTTGGGCCGTTATTTGCAACGCCGCGTACCGCAACGGTCTCCTTTGAAGTGGGGATTGCCCCGCTGACAGGTGACTCCGCGCTGCCGCTGTTTATCTACAGCGTGGTCTATTTCGCGATTGTCATCCTGGTGTCGCTCTATCCGGGCAAACTGCTGGATACCGTGGGGAATTTCCTCGCGCCGCTGAAAATTCTGGCGCTGGTTGTGCTGTCTGTTGCTGCGATTATCTGGCCTGCCGGTCCGATCAGCAATGCCATGGAAGCCTATCAAACTGCGGCGTTTTCCAACGGCTTCGTGAACGGCTATCTGACGATGGATACGCTGGGGGCGATGGTCTTTGGTATTGTTATCGTGAACGCCGCGCGTTCGCGTGGCGTTACTGAAGCACGTCTACTGACACGTTATACCGTCTGGGCAGGTTTGATGGCTGGTGTCGGCTTAACGCTGCTGTACCTCGCCTTGTTCCGTCTGGGTTCAGACAGCGCGATTCTGGTCGATCAGTCTGCTAACGGCGCGGCAATTCTGCATGCGTATGTTCAGCACACCTTCGGCGGTGCAGGTAGCCTGCTGCTGGCCGCGTTGATTTTCATCGCTTGCCTGGTGACGGCGGTTGGCCTGACCTGTGCGTGTGCTGAGTTCTTTGCGCAGTACATTCCACTGTCTTACCGTACGCTGGTGTTTATCCTTGGCGGCTTCTCGATGGTGGTGTCAAACCTCGGCCTGAGCCACCTGATTCAGATCTCGATTCCGGTCCTGACGGCTATCTATCCGCCCTGTATCGCACTGGTTGTATTAAGCTTTACCCGCTCATGGTGGCATAATTCTTCCCGCGTCATTGCACCTGCGATGTTTATCAGCCTGATTTTTGGTATCCTTGATGGCATTAAAGCTTCTGCAATTGGCGACGTGTTACCAGCCTGGACCCAGCGTTTACCGCTGGCAGAGCAAGGTCTGGCGTGGTTGATGCCAACAGTCGTGATGGTGGTCCTGGCCGTAATTTGGGACCGCGCAGCAGGTCGACAAGTGACCTCCAGCGCACACTAATATCACTGACAATAAGTTTTAACCACGGGGCTATTAATATGGCCCCGTGGTTTTTTTATTGTGTTAACAGGTTAGGAATCGATGGAAAGTAATAACAAGCTAAAGCGTGGGCTGAGCACCCGGCACATCCGCTTTATGGCATTAGGTTCGGCAATTGGTACCGGGCTGTTCTATGGCTCAGCCGATGCCATCAAAATGGCAGGGCCGAGCGTGTTGTTGGCCTATATTATCGGCGGCGCGGCGGCGTACATTATCATGCGCGCGCTGGGCGAAATGTCCGTTCATAACCCAGCAGCCAGCTCGTTTTCGCGCTATGCGCAGGAAAACCTCGGACCGTTGGCAGGCTACATTACCGGCTGGACCTACTGTTTTGAAATCCTGATTGTCGCTATTGCCGACGTGACCGCCTTCGGTATTTATATGGGCGTCTGGTTCCCGGCGGTGCCGCACTGGATTTGGGTTCTGAGCGTAGTGCTGATTATCTGCGCCATCAACCTGATGAGTGTGAAGGTGTTTGGCGAACTGGAGTTCTGGTTCTCATTCTTTAAGGTCGCCACCATCATCATTATGATTGTCGCCGGTTTTGGCATCATCATTTGGGGGATCGGCAACGGTGGGCAACCAACCGGCATCCATAACCTGTGGAGCAACGGTGGGTTCTTCAGTAACGGCTGGTTGGGCATGATTATGTCGCTGCAAATGGTGATGTTTGCCTATGGTGGCATTGAAATCATCGGCATTACTGCCGGTGAAGCGAAGAACCCGCAGGAGTCGATCCCGCGTGCAATTAACTCCGTGCCGATGCGAATCCTCGTGTTTTACGTGGGCACGCTGTTCGTCATTATGTCTATTTACCCATGGAATCAGGTGGGCACCGACGGGAGTCCTTTTGTTCTGACGTTCCAGCATATGGGCATTACCTTTGCGGCAGGTATCCTTAACTTTGTGGTGCTGACCGCCTCGCTGTCGGCGATCAACTCTGATGTCTTTGGCGTGGGCCGTATGCTGCACGGTATGGCGGAGCAGGGAAGTGCACCGAAAATGTTCGCCAAAACCTCGCGTCGCGGCGTGCCGTGGGTGACGGTGATGGTGATGACCATTGCCCTGCTGTTTGCGGTGTATCTCAACTACATCATGCCGGAGAACATCTTCCTGGTGATCGCCTCGTTGGCGACGTTTGCCACGGTGTGGGTATGGATCATGATCCTGCTGTCGCAGATTGCCTTCCGCCGTCGTCTGCCGCCGGAAGAGGTCAAAGCACTGACGTTTAAAGTACCGGGCGGTGTGGTTACGACGGTGATTGGCCTGATTTTCCTGGTCTTTATTATCGGGCTTATTGGCTACCATCCGGATACCCGTATTTCACTGTACGTTGGTTTTGCGTGGATTGCCCTGCTGCTGGTGGGGTGGGTGTTCAAACGCCGCCGTGAGCGTCAACCGGCTGAAGCACAGTAATTTTTTTGCCGGGTAAGGCTTGCGCCTCCCGGCATTTTCTCCTCCCCCGAACTCCTCCCCCAATAAACGTTAAGATGATGAGTGATCCTTAACTTTCCTATGGCAAGGTGACTTCATTTTCATCAAAGGGGATACGTGATGTTGAACGCCTGGCACCTTCCGGTTGCCCCATTTGTTAAGCAAAACAACGATAAACTGACGATTACGCTCTGGCTGGCAGGGGACAATCCACCCCAGCGGGTCACGTTACGCGCAGAAAATGATAACGAAGAGATCTCGCTCGGCATGCATAAGCAGCGCAGCCAGCCGCAGCCTGGCGTGACCGCGTGGCGCGCGGCAATCGATCTCTCCTGCGGCCAGCCTCGTCGACGCTATAGCTTTAAGCTGCTGTGGCTCGATCGCCAGCTGTGGTTTACCCCGCAAGGGTTCAGCCGATTTCCGCCCGCGCGGCTGGAACAGTTTGCTGTGGATGTGCCAGACAATGGTCCGCAATGGGTGGCCGACCAGGTTTTCTATCAGATTTTCCCGGACCGCTTTGCCCGCGGTCAGTCGCGCGATACAGAACAGGATAACGTCTATTACCACCACGCGGCCGGGCACGATATTGTGCAGCGTGACTGGGATGAACCGCTGAACGCACAGGCCGGAGGCTCGACGTTCTATGGTGGTGATTTGGACGGGATCAGCGAGAAGCTGCCGTACCTGAAAAGCTTAGGGGTAACAGCACTGTATCTGAACCCGGTGTTTACCGCACCGAGCGTGCATAAATACGATACCGAAGATTATCGCCATGTTGACCCCCAGTTTGGTGGCGACAGGGCGCTATTACGCCTGCGGCATAACACGCAGCAACAGGGAATGCGCCTGGTGTTGGACGGCGTATTCAATCACAGTGGCGATTCGCACGCCTGGTTCGACAGGCATCATCAGGGAACAGACGGGGCGTGCCATAACCCGGACTCGCCCTGGCGCGACTGGTACCATTTCTCTGACGACGGCGTCGCATTGGACTGGCTGGGTTACGCCAGCCTGCCGAAGCTGGATTTTGCCTCGGAAAGCCTGGTGAACGAAATTTATCGCGGCGAGGACAGCATTGTCCGTCACTGGTTAAAAGCGCCGTGGAACATGGACGGCTGGCGGCTTGATGTTGTGCACATGTTGGGAGAAGCCGGTGGAGCGCGCAATAACCTGCAGCATGTGGCCGGGATCACCCAGGCGGCGAAAGAAACGCAGCCAGAAGCCTATGTGGTCGGTGAACACTTTGGCGATGCGCGCCAGTGGCTGCAGGCCGATGCCGAAGATGCCGCCATGAACTACCGTGGTTTTACCTTCCCGCTCTGGGGATTTCTCGCCAACACCGACATCTCTTACGATCCGCAGTCTATTGATGCTCAAACGTGCATGGCGTGGATGGATAACTACCGTGCGGGATTATCGCATCAGCAGCAGTTGCGTATGTTCAACCAGCTCGACAGCCACGATACCGCTCGTTTTAAATCTTTACTGGGCAAAGATGTTGCGCGCCTGCCACTGGCGGTGGTGTGGCTGTTTACGTGGCCTGGCGTGCCGTGTATTTACTACGGTGATGAAGTGGGGCTGGATGGAAATAACGATCCGTTCTGTCGTAAACCGTTCCCGTGGCAGAAGGATCAACAGGACGGCGAACTGTTGGCGCTGTACCAGCGGTTGGCGAAATTACGTCATCGTAGCAAGGCGCTACGCCACGGCGGCTGTCAGGTAATTTACGCCGAAGATAACGTGGTGGTATTTGTCCGGGTACTTAACCAGCAGCGCGTACTGGTGGCGATTAACCGGGGACACGCCTGTGAAGTGGTGCTGCCGTCGTCGCCGTTGCTCAATGTCGCGCAGTGGCGGCACGAAGAGGGCAAAGGCCAGACTATGGGCGATGTACTGACGTTGCCTGCAATCTCAGCGTCGGTGTGGTCGGGTCATTGAGATAAAAAAAGGCCCGCATTTGCGGGCCTTGTTCAATTCATGCCAATTACAGGCTGGAGACGTTTTCGGTCAGGTATTTTGCCACGCCGTCCGGAGACGCGTTCATACCTTCTTTACCTTTTTCCCACTGTGCAGGGCAAACGTCACCGTGCTCTTCGTGGAACTGCAGCGCGTCAACCATACGCAGCATTTCGTCGATGTTACGACCCAGCGGCAGATCGTTAACCACCTGGTGGCGAACAACGCCGTTCGCGTCGATCAGGAAAGAACCGCGCAGAGCAACGCCCGCTTCCGGGTGCTCGATACCGTAAGCTTTCTGGATTTCGCGCTTGATGTCAGCAACCATTGCGTATTTCACTGCACCGATGCCGCCTTTGTCGACAGGGGTGTTACGCCATGCGTTATGGACAAATTCAGAGTCAAAAGAAACGCCAACCACTTCAACGCCGCGCTTCTGGAATTCTTCGTAACGTTTGTCGAACGCGATCAGTTCAGACGGGCAAACGAAGGTGAAGTCCATCGGCCAGAAGAACAGAACGGTGGTTTTACCGTTGGTATGCTGTTTGAAGTTGAAGTTATCAACAATCTCACCGCTACCCAGTACCGCAGCTGCTGTGAAATCCGGAGCCTGACGAGTTACCAGTACCATATAATTCTCCTGCAAAGTTAAGGGTTTTTTGGAACGCAACGCGGGCCAGTATAGAGAGTGTTCGGGAATAAGACAAAGAGGCGCTGACAATCAATGAGACAGGTTTTGGCTATCAATGTTTTGCCGGATGGTGGCGTCACCTTATTCGGCCCAGTGCTGTCGGGCGATCAAAGTGCTTTACGGCGGGCCTGTTCCATCATCTGCGGATAAAAACGCCAGAAGCGTTCTTCCAGCGCGTCGTAATGTCTGTCCAGGTCATACCACGAGTCGCGCAGGGCATCGAGACGCGGGCGGCGGCTGGCCATGCCATTGAGCACATCCTGGATAAAATCCATATCCTGATAGCGCTCCAGCCATTTCTCTGACCACATGTAATTGTTCAGATTGACAAAGCGCGGCGGCGATTCAGGCAAGATTGTGGCAACCTGAGTATGGGCGTAGCGGACAAAGGCTGCTAATGGGAAGTCGGGCGAGATTTCTGCCCAGTGGCGCGATAAAAAGTGATCCCACATCACGTCGAGCGTAATCGGCGCGACGCGGCGCGTTTCGCTGCGAAACCACTCTTTAGCTTCACGGACTTCCGGCAGGTTGTCGGTCATGACGTCGATTCGACGATGCATGAAAATGCCGTCCACCACCTCAGGCGCAAAACTGGATGCCGGGTTTCCGCGAACAAAATCCGCCAGCAGGTTGCCGGAGAGTGAACTGTCGGCTAAATGCGCCAGATGTAAATGTGCAAGAAAATTCATTATCGATTATCTGTCCAAAAGCGGGGTAAAGGTTGCAGGGAAAGCGCCCCGGCACTAGACTACCCGCCTCTTATTTTAGTCTGAGTCAGTGTCATGCGCGTTACCGATTTCACCTTTGAACTTCCTGAATCCCTGATTGCCCACTATCCGCAAGCAGAGCGCAGTAGCTGCCGCTTGCTGTCACTGGATGGGCCAACGGGCGCGCTGACGCACGGTACTTTCACCGATTTGCTCGACAAGCTCAACCCCGGAGATCTTCTGGTCTTTAACAATACCCGCGTGATCCCGGCCCGCCTGTTTGGGCGTAAAGCCAGCGGCGGCAAGATTGAAGTGCTGGTTGAGCGCATGCTCGATGACAAACGTATTCTGGCTCATATTCGCGCATCCAAAGCGCCGAAGCCGGGTGCTGAGCTGTTGCTGGGCGATGATGAAAGCATTAAAGCGACGATGGTTGCGCGCCATGATGCGCTGTTTGAAGTGGCGTTTGACGACGAACGCAGCGTACTGGATATCCTCAACGCCATCGGCCATATGCCGCTGCCGCCGTATATCGACCGCCCGGATGAAGACGCCGACCGTGAACTGTACCAGACCGTATACAGCGAAAAACCTGGCGCCGTGGCGGCACCGACAGCGGGTCTGCACTTTGACGATCCGTTACTGGCAAAACTGCGTGAAAAGGGCATTGAGATGGCGTTTGTGACGCTGCACGTTGGGGCGGGGACGTTCCAGCCGGTGCGCGTAGACACCATTGAAGATCACATCATGCATTCCGAATATGCGGAAGTTCCGCAGGACGTGGTCGACGCGGTACTGGCGGCGAAAGCGCGCGGTAATCGCGTGATCGCGGTAGGGACGACCTCAGTTCGTTCGCTGGAAAGCGCGGCTCAGGCGGCGAAAAATGATCTGATTGAACCGTTCTTCGGGGATACGCAAATCTTTATCTACCCGGGCTATCAGTACAACGTCATCGATGCGCTGGTAACCAACTTCCATCTCCCTGAATCGACATTGATTATGTTGGTTTCGGCGTTTGCAGGTTATAAAAACACCATGAACGCCTATCATGAAGCGGTTAAAGCGGAATATCGCTTTTTTAGTTACGGTGATGCGATGTTTATCACGTACAATCCGCAGGCTATTTCTGAGCGTGTCGGGGAGTAAGTTCCCGGCATGAGTATTTTACGTCGGACTGTTTTTCTGACGCAGGAGTTAAGATGAAATTTGAACTGGATACCACAGACGGTCGCGCTCGCCGCGGACGCCTTGTTTTTGATCGTGGCGTAGTGGAAACGCCTGCTTTTATGCCTGTCGGTACCTACGGTACGGTGAAAGGTATGACGCCGGAAGAAGTTGAAGCGACCGGCGCACAAATTATTCTCGGCAACACGTTCCACCTGTGGCTGCGCCCTGGGCAGGAAATCATGAAGCTGCATGGCGATTTGCATGACTTCATGCAGTGGAAAGGACCGATCCTCACCGATTCTGGCGGTTTCCAGGTATTCAGCCTGGGCGATATCCGTAAGATTACCGAGCAGGGTGTACATTTCCGCAACCCGATCAACGGCGATCCGATTTTCCTCGATCCTGAGAAATCGATGGAGATTCAATACGATCTCGGTTCCGATATCGTGATGATTTTCGACGAATGTACACCGTACCCGGCTGACTGGGACTATGCTAAACGCTCGATGGAGATGTCATTGCGTTGGGCACAGCGTAGCCGTGACCGTTTTGATAGCCTCGGCAACAAAAATGCGCTTTTTGGCATCATTCAGGGCAGCGTTTACGAAGATTTACGTGATATCTCTGTTAAAGGTCTGGTAGATATAGGCTTTGATGGCTACGCTGTCGGCGGTTTGGCTGTGGGTGAACCGAAAGAAGACATGCACCGTATTCTGGAACATGTTTGCCCACAAATTCCGGCAGATAAACCTCGTTACCTGATGGGCGTCGGCAAACCAGAAGATCTGGTTGAAGGCGTGCGTCGTGGTATCGATATGTTTGACTGTGTGATGCCAACGCGAAATGCCCGTAATGGCCATTTGTTTGTGACTGACGGCGTGGTAAAAATTCGTAACGCGAAACATAAAAGCGACACCAGTCCACTCGACGCTGAGTGCGATTGTTACACCTGTCGCAATTATTCACGCGCTTACTTGCATCATCTTGACCGTTGCAACGAAATATTGGGCGCGCGACTCAATACCATTCATAACCTTCGCTACTACCAGCGCTTGATGGCGGGTTTACGCAAGGCTATTGAAGAGGGTAAATTAGAGAGCTTCGTAACCGATTTTTACCAACGTCAGGGTCGACCTGTTCCACCTGTGAACGTTTATTAATTTTAATAATGAGGGAATTTGAATGAGCTTTTTTATTTCTGATGCGGTAGCGGCAACAGGTGCTCCGGCGCAGGGCAGCCCGATGTCTCTGATTCTGATGCTGGTGGTGTTTGGTCTGATTTTCTACTTCATGATCCTGCGTCCACAGCAAAAGCGTACCAAAGAGCATAAAAATCTGATGAGCTCCATTGCCAAAGGTGATGAAGTCCTGACGAACGGTGGCCTGGTCGGTCGTGTGACCAAAGTAGCGGAAACTGGCTACATCTCTATCGCACTGAACGACACCACTGAAGTGGTTATCAAACGTGACTTCGTAGCTGCCGTTCTGCCGAAAGGCACCATGAAGGCGCTGTAATATTCCGTTTTCCCAAAGGGAACTGCCGTGTTAAACCGTTATCCTTTGTGGAAGTACATCATGCTGGTCGTCGTGATTATCGTCGGCCTGCTTTACGCACTTCCCAACCTGTATGGTGAGGATCCGGCTGTTCAAATCACTGGCGTGCGCGGTGCCGCCGCCAGTGAGCAAACGCTGATCCAGGTCCAGAAAACGTTACAAGAAGAAAAAATCACACCTAAGTCTGTGGCTCTGGAAGAGGGCGCTATTCTTGCGCGCTTCGACTCCACCGATACCCAATTGCGCGCACGTGAAGTGCTGCTGGGCGTGCTGGGTGATCAATACGTCGTGGCGCTTAACCTTGCTCCGGCAACCCCTCGCTGGCTGGCTGCTATTCACGCGGAACCGATGAAACTCGGTCTTGATCTGCGTGGTGGCGTTCACTTCCTGATGGAAGTGGATATGGACACCGCGCTGGGTAAACTGCAGGAACAAAATATCGATAGCCTGCGCAGCGATCTGCGTGAAAAAGGCATTCCTTATACTACCGTTCGTAAAGAAGATAACTACGGTCTGAGCATCACCTTCCGTGATGGCAAGGCGCGTGACGACGCGATCTCTTATCTGAGCAAGCGTCATCAGGATCTGGTTATTTCCAGCCAGGGCAGCAATGCGCTGCGTGCAGTGATGACCGATGCACGTCTGAGTGAAGCCCGTGAGTACGCGGTACAGCAGAACATCAATATTCTGCGTAATCGTGTTAACCAGCTGGGTGTCGCTGAGCCGGTTGTTCAACGCCAGGGCGCCGACCGCATCGTGGTCGAACTGCCGGGTATTCAGGACACCGCGCGTGCGAAAGAGATTCTGGGCGCAACGGCGACGCTGGAGTTCCGTCTGGTAAACACCAACGTGGACCAGTCTGCGGCGGCATCCGGGCGCGTACCGGGTGACTCGGAAGTGAAACAGTCTCGTGAAGGACAGCCGGTTGTGCTGTATAAACGCGTGATCCTGACCGGTGACCATATCACCGATTCCACTTCCAGCCAGGACGAATACAATCAGCCGCAGGTTAACATCTCGCTGGATAGCGCGGGTGGTAACATCATGTCTAACTTCACCAAGGATAACATCGGTAAGCCGATGGCGACCCTGTTCGTGGAGTACAAAGACAGCGGTAAAAAAGATGCGAATGGCCGTTCAGTGCTGGTGAAACAGGAAGAGGTGATTAACATCGCCAACATCCAGTCTCGCTTGGGCAACAGCTTCCGTATCACCGGTATCAACAACCCGAATGAAGCGCGTCAGCTTTCACTGCTGCTACGTGCCGGTGCGTTGATTGCGCCGATTCAGATTGTTGAAGAACGCACCATCGGCCCGACTCTGGGTATGCAGAACATCAAGCAGGGTCTGGAAGCGTGTCTGGCTGGTCTGGCTGTTTCTATTCTGTTTATGATCTTCTTCTACAAGAAGTTTGGTTTGATTGCGACCAGCGCACTGATTGCGAACCTGGTACTGATTGTCGGTATCATGTCGCTGCTGCCGGGCGCTACGCTAAGTATGCCGGGTATCGCGGGGATCGTCTTAACCCTTGCCGTAGCGGTCGATGCGAACGTACTGATCAACGAACGTATCAAAGAAGAGTTGAGTAACGGACGTTCGATTCAGCAGGCGATCAACGAAGGTTATGCGGGCGCATTCAGTTCCATCTTCGATGCGAACATCACGACGCTGATTAAAGTTCTGATCCTGTATGCAGTCGGTACCGGGGCAATTAAAGGGTTCGCGATTACTACCGGTATTGGTGTGGCGACGTCGATGTTTACCGCGATCGTCGGGACACGTGCCATCGTAAACCTGTTGTATGGCGGCAAGCGCGTCAAAAAGCTGTCAATCTGAGGAGTGCGAAGTGGCACAGGAATATACTGTTGAACAATTGAATCACGGCCGTAAAGTCATCGACTTTATGCGCTGGGACTACTGGGCTTTCGGCATCTCTGGTTTCCTGCTGATTGCGGCCATCGTGGTGATGGGCGTACGTGGCTTTAACTGGGGGCTCGATTTCACCGGTGGTACGGTAATTGAAATCACGCTGGAAAAACCGGCGGAAATGGACGTGATGCGCGATGCGCTGGAGAAAGCGGGCTTCGTCGAGCCGCTGCTGCAGAACTTCGGTAGCAGCCACGACATTATGGTACGTATGCCGCCAACCGAAGGTGAAAACGGTGGGCAAGTGCTGGGTAGCAAGGTGCTGAGCGTCATTAACGAAGCCACCAACCAGCATGCAGCGGTGAAGCGTATCGAATTCGTCGGGCCTAGCGTCGGTGCCGATCTGGCACAAAACGGTGCGATGGCGCTGATCGTGGCGCTGATCTCCATCCTCGTGTACGTCGGTTTCCGCTTTGAGTGGCGACTGGCGGCGGGCGTGGTTATCTCGCTGGCGCACGACGTGATCATCACGCTTGGGATCCTGTCGTTGTTCCATATCGAGATTGACCTGACTATCGTCGCATCGTTGATGTCGGTTATCGGTTACTCGCTAAACGACAGCATCGTGGTTTCTGACCGTATTCGTGAGAACTTCCGCAAAATCCGTCGCGGGACGCCTTATGAAATCTTTAACGTGTCGTTGACCCAAACGCTGCACCGTACGTTGATTACCTCCGGTACAACGTTAGTGGTTATTCTGATGCTGTACCTCTTTGGTGGTCCGGTACTGGAAGGCTTCTCGCTGACTATGCTTATCGGTGTGTCCATCGGTACCGCGTCGTCTATCTACGTGGCATCGGCACTGGCGCTGAAGCTGGGTATGAAGCGTGAGCACATGCTGCAGCAGAAAGTTGAGAAAGAAGGGGCGGATCAGCCGTCTATTCTGCCTTAACCGACGCAGGGCGTTACACTGGAATCCCGATCGCAAGGTCGGGATTTTTTTGCCTGAAGAAAGCCTACAAATTGTCTATGGGTTTTCTTTAGACAAAAAAACCAGCAATTAAGCTGGCTTTTGTATACCTGGGCCGGATAAGCATAGCGCCATCCGGCGACAACCAACCTCAATTTAGAAGTTGTAACCTACAACAAAGTAACCACCCCAACCGGTAGAACGAACGTTTTCGTTCATAAAGACCACGTCCGCGTTATCTTTCCACTGGCCGCCGTTGTGCCAGTAACGGGCAACAACAGAATAGTGCCAATGATCGTAGTTCAGCGCCAGAATGTGGCTGGAGGCGATCGAATCGTTGGTACGTGCTTTCTTGCCATTTACATCGGTGAAGTCTTTGTCACCGAGATCGGAGCCCCAGTCAAAGTTGGTGAAGCCGATATAGCTCAGGTTACCGCCCCACAGTTCGGTAATCGGGACAAAGTATTTCACTTTGAAACGGTAGCCATCCCATTCGTTTTCGTTCGCGGCACCGTAGTTCTGCCACTGGTACTTGGCGTACACGTTCATGGACAGGCTCATCGGCAGGCCGGTGTCGATATCAGTACCCAGACCCATATACCAGGTGCTCTGGCGACCATCTTTGTTACGACCCATATCGTAGATATAGTTGTTCGCGAAATACCACTCTTTGAACGGACCAAAGCTCAGATCGGCACCGGTCAATTTGTCGATGGAGAAACGTGGTTCGATTTCCATAAACAGCGGGGAGCCGTGGTTCCAGATACCCTTCGCATCGGTGTTACCACCGAAGAATACCGGCGCATCCATGTAACCATAGAAGTCAAACCAGTCTTTTTTAGCGAAAGCTTCATATTCCAGGTAGGTATCGTTACGGATCTGCGGTCCGAAACGGGTGTGGTAGCTGCCGACAACGTTAACGCTCTGGTGCCACCAGTCGGACAGGTATTCCGGTTTGTTGTTTTCTGCTGCATTAGCAGTGAAAGACGAGGAGAGCGCCAGCACTGCACCGGCTGCAAGTAATGTTTTTTTCATATGTATGCCACTGTTTGAAATCCCTTTCGGGAGTGAAAAAGGCGCAATTTGCGTTTCTAAATATTTCGTAATTCTTCGGAGCCTATTATAAAAATCATTGTTCACAAAAATATGTCTTGTTTCACAGTTCTATCATTTACGTAATCGATTGCGTTCTCGTTTGCGTACTTTAGGCGGCGAATTGTACTGACTCCCATGAATGTTGCCAAGTTTTACTAAAAATATCGGTGATGTCAGCGGAGTAACAAAATGACGGGGATGGGTGTTGCGGAACGCACAAAACGCTCCGCAAAAAAGTTTATTGGGTCACAGGCTGGATGTCATGGATGCGTACAAAGCCGAGTTGGTCAAGTGACAGGCCATTGAGCTGCAGCGGAATGTCTACGTCACTGGGGGCAAGAAGGCTTGCCGGAGCGTTGATCAATTCATTCTTAACGTTCACTTCCTGATAGTTGTCCGTGGTGCCCTGGATTTGCCCGTACTCTACGGTGGCGCTAAATGCCGGTAACGGTGTGTTGGATTCTCCCTGAATGCGCAGCGTCAGGCGCGTACCGTCCGCATTCGGTGCAATATTGACCAGTGACATGCGGAGCGTACCAATCTGGCTGTTCAGGCGGGCGGGGGTTTTCGAACCCGGTAATAAATAGACGCCGCGGGTGGATTTCGCATTCAACATATTTTGTTGCGTTATTTTTACCGTTTCCTGATTGAGCTGGGTCATCTCTTTGCTCAAGGTACTTACGCTTTGATGCATCTGTCGTACTTCAGCTTGCTGTGCGCAGGCATTAAGACTAAAGAGGCTTCCCACCAGGAGAATTCTTAGGTAACGTCTTGTCATTATGATTACTTCCTACATTGTCGCGATAGCATAATGGTAGTGTGCTCAGAGCACGAAGGCATCGATCCTTTGTCTCAAAAGCGCTCTGCCTTTGTTGTCGCGCCAGTTCAGGGTAAAATAGATCTCTATGAACCACTGAGGTACAGGACGCCGTATGCATTGCCCATTCTGTTTCGCCGTAGACACAAAGGTAATTGACTCTCGTCTTGTCGGCGAGGGCTCTTCAGTACGCCGCCGTCGGCAGTGTCTGGTCTGTAACGAACGTTTTACCACTTTTGAAGTGGCAGAACTGGTTATGCCACGCGTTGTAAAAAGCAACGACGTGCGCGAGCCTTTTAATGAAGAGAAGCTGCGCAGCGGCATGCTGAGAGCGCTTGAGAAACGGCCGGTCAGCGCAGATGACGTCGAAATGGCGTTAAACCATATAAAATCACAGCTGCGTGGGACGGGCGAGCGCGAGGTGCCGAGTAAAATGATCGGTAATCTGGTGATGGAGCAACTGAAAAAGCTCGATAAAGTGGCCTACATCCGTTTTGCTTCGGTTTACCGGAGCTTTGAAGATATCAAAGAATTTGGCGAAGAGATTGCTCGCCTACAGGATTAAGCCATGCAGGATGAGTTGTACATGGCGCGAGCGCTGAAGCTGGCCGCGCGTGGACGTTTCACGACCCACCCTAATCCCAACGTGGGCTGTGTCATTGTTAAAGACGGGGAAATCGTCGGTGAAGGATACCATCACCGCGCGGGCGAACCCCATGCCGAGGTCCATGCGCTGCGTATGGCCGGTGTTAAAGCGCAGGGGGCAACCGCCTACGTCACGCTCGAACCGTGCAGTCATCACGGGCGTACGCCGCCGTGCTGCGATGCGCTGATTGCTGCGGGCGTGACGCGTGTTGTTGCTGCGATGCAGGATCCTAACCCGCAGGTGGCGGGGCGTGGACTTTACCGCTTGCAGCAGGCCGGTATTGATGTCAGCCACGGCATGATGATGAACGACGTCGAACAGCTGAATAAAGGTTTTCTCAAGCGGATGCGCACCGGATTTCCGTATGTTCAGCTTAAGCTCGGCGCATCGCTTGACGGCCGTACGGCGATGGCCAGCGGCGAAAGCCAGTGGATAACCTCACCACAGGCACGTCGCGACGTTCAGCGCCTGCGTGCGCAAAGCCATGCTATTTTAACCAGCAGCGCCACGGTGCTGGCTGACGACCCCCAGCTTACCGTCCGTTGGTCGGATCTTGATGAATCGACCCAGGCGCTGTATCCGCAGGAAAACCTGCGTCAGCCAATCCGCATTGTTCTCGATCGTCAAAACCAGGTCACACCTGAACATCGTATTGTGCAGCAGCCGGGAGAAACCTGGATTGCGCGTAGCAGCGACGATTCGCGTATCTGGCCGGAGAGTGTTCGCACGCTGAATGTGCCGGAGCATAACGGCAATCTGGATCTGGTGGTGTTGATGATGCAACTGGGCAAGCAGCAAATTAACAGTATTTGGGTTGAGGCTGGCCCAACGCTTGCAGGCGCATTATTGCAGGCTGGGGTGGTGGATGAGCTAATCGTCTATGTTGCGCCTAAACTGTTAGGCAGTGACGCGCGAGGATTATGTGTGCTGCCAGGCCTTGAGAAACTGGCCGATGCCCCCCATTTCAAATTCAACGAGATACGCCATGTAGGTCCGGACGTTTGCCTGCATTTAGTGAGCGCATGATCTCCCGGTTCGAAAGGGAAGCAGCGCACAGATTATTATGATAAAATCCGCCCCCCTGCGGGGTCTAGTGAATCCGAAGGAAGAATATGAACATTATTGAAGCTAACGTTGCTACTCCGGACGCTCGCGTCGCCATCACCATTGCGCGTTTCAACAACTTTATCAATGACAGCCTGCTGGAAGGTGCTATCGACGCCCTGAAGCGTATTGGCCAGGTTAAAGATGAAAACATTACCGTCGTTTGGGTTCCAGGCGCGTATGAGCTGCCGCTGGCAGCTGATGCACTGGCGAAAACCGGTAAATATGACGCGGTGATTGCGCTGGGTACAGTTATCCGTGGCGGTACCGCACACTTCGAATATGTGGCTGGCGGTGCAAGCAATGGCCTGGCGCACGTCGCTCAGGACAGCGGTATTCCGGTAGCCTTCGGTGTTCTGACCACCGAAAGTATTGAACAAGCCATCGAACGTGCTGGCACGAAAGCCGGTAATAAAGGCGCAGAAGCTGCACTGACCGCGCTTGAAATGATTAATGTATTGAAAGCCATTAAGGCCTGATTTTTGTAAGGGGAAATCCGTGAAACCTGCTGCTCGTCGCCGCGCCCGTGAGTGTGCCGTCCAGGCGCTCTACTCCTGGCAGTTGTCCCAGAACGACATCTCTGATGTTGAATACCAGTTCCTGGCGGAACAGGACGTGAAAGATGTCGACGTCCTGTATTTTCGTGAACTGCTGTCCGGGGTGGCGACTAACAGCGCGTACCTGGATGGTCTGATGAAGCCTTACCTGTCTCGTCTGCTGGAAGAGCTGGGTCAGGTAGAGAAAGCCGTACTGCGTATTGCACTGTTTGAACTGTCTAAACGTAGTGATGTGCCGTATAAAGTGGCCATCAACGAAGCGATTGAACTGGCGAAAACCTTCGGTGCCGAAGATAGCCACAAGTTCGTCAACGGCGTACTGGATAAAGCAGCACCTGCGATTCGCCCCAACAAAAAGTGATCGCCAGGCCGGCAGGATGGTGGAATCTATTTCCGCTGTCGCCGGCCTTTTCTTTTTTCCTGCTGAGGCATAACGTATGGCATGTGGCGAATTCTCCCTGATTGCCCGTTATTTTGACCGTGTTAGAAGCTCTCGTCTTGACGTCGAAACCGGCATTGGTGACGATTGTGCACTCCTGAACATCCCTGAAAAACAAACGCTGGCGATCAGCACCGACACGCTAGTGGCAGGCAATCACTTCCTTCCCGATATTGATCCAACGGACCTGGCCTGGAAAGCGCTGGCGGTTAATTTAAGCGATCTGGCGGCGATGGGAGCTGACCCGGCATGGCTGACGCTGGCGCTCACGTTACCTGACGTTGATGAATCCTGGCTCGAAGCCTTCAGTGACAGCCTGTTTGAACTCCTTAATTACTATGATATGCAGCTGATTGGCGGTGATACCACGCGTGGGCCACTGTCGATGACGTTGGGTATCCATGGCTACGTCCCGGTCGGGCGAGCCTTAAAACGCTCGGGTGCGAAGCCAGGTGACTGGATTTACGTTACCGGTACGCCGGGCGACAGCGCTGCCGGTTTGGCTATTCTGCAAAACCGATTGCAGGTAACAGATGCCAAGGACGCGGAGTACCTGCTTAAACGTCACCTGCGCCCCACGCCGAGAATTTTACAGGGGCAGGCCCTGCGCGACCTGGCCAGTGCGGCTATCGATCTTTCCGACGGTCTGATTTCCGATCTCGGACATATCGTTAATGCCAGCGGCTGCGGCGCACGCGTTAATGTCGATGCGTTACCGTATTCCACGGCATTTTCCCAGCACGTTGAGCCGGAGCAGGCGCTGCGCTGGGCGCTCTCAGGTGGTGAAGATTATGAGTTATGCTTTACCGTACCGGAAATAAACCGTGGTGCACTGGACGTCGCGCTGGGGCATCTTGGCGTATCATTTACCTGCATTGGGCAGATGAGTGCGGACGTGGAAGGGATGCACTTTACGCGTGACGGTAAGCCTGTCACGTTTGACTGGAAAGGATATGACCATTTTGCTGCGCCTTAAAAAAGATGTCGCAAAAAGCCGTTTGAGTATGCGTAATCCGTGGCACCTGTTGGCCACCGGATTCGGCAGCGGATTAAGTCCAATTATACCCGGTACCATGGGATCGCTGGCGGCGATCCCATTTTGGTATTTGATGACGTTTCTGCCGTGGCAGCTGTATTCACTGGTCGTCATGCTGGCTATTTGTATCGGTGTCTATCTGTGCCATCAAACGGCGAAAGATATGGGTGTACACGATCACGGCAGTATCGTCTGGGATGAGTTTGTCGGGATGTGGATAACCCTGATGGCTCTGCCGACACTCGACTGGCAGTGGGTCGCCGCCGGATTTGTGATTTTCCGCATTCTGGATATGTGGAAGCCCTGGCCGATCCGCTGGTTCGATCGTAACGTGCATGGCGGTACGGGGATTATGATCGACGATATTGTGGCGGGGATACTTTCCGCAGGGATCCTCTATTTTATCGGGCATCACTGGCCGCTTGGCATTATTTAATCCTTCCCTGGGTTATGTTGTAGGCCCGATAAGCGCAGCGCCATCGGGCAATACCAGATTATTTAAATCCCACCACCGGATGCTGTTTGTACGGCATTTCCAGTTCGGCAATCTGTTCCGGTTTTAGCGTTAAATCGACCGCGTTGAGCAACTCATCCAGCTGTTCTTCGCGCGAGGCGCCAATTATGGGCGCAGCGACGCCCGGTTTGCTCAGCAGCCACGCCAGCGCTACCTGCGCGCGCGAAGCGCCGATTTCCTCACTCACCCCGGTTAACCGTTCCGCTATTCTCGCGTCGTTTTCATCACTCTCGCGGTACAGATTTTTGCCGACTTCATCCGACACAACGCGCGCGGTCGTTTCACCCCAGGGGCGCGTCAGACGTCCCCGCGCCAGTGGGCTCCACGGGATCACCGCCACGCCTTCCTGGTAGCACAGCGGCAGCATGTCGCGTTCTTCTTCACGGTAGATAAGGTTGTAGTGATCCTGCATGCTGACAAACTGTGCCCAGCCGTGTTGTTTCTGCAAGGCCAGAGCCTGCGCAAACTGGGAGGCGTGCATCGAAGAGGCGCCGATATAGCGTGCTTTGCCGGATTTCACCACGTCGTTGAGCGCTTCCAGGGTTTCTTCGATAGGCGTGTTGTAATCCCAGCGGTGAATTTGCAGGATATCGACATAGTCCATGCCAAGGCGAGTCAGGCTGTCGTCGATAGAACGCAGGATTTGCGCCCGGGATAACCCTTCCGCTAAATCATCTACCTGGTGAAATACTTTTGTGGCGACCACCACCTCGTCGCGGCGGGCGAAGTCACGCAGGGCGCGACCGACAATTTCTTCACTGCTGCCAGCGGAGTAGCTATTGGCAGTATCAAAAAAGTTAATACCGCCTTCAAGAGCATGTTTGATAATTGGGCGACTGCTTTCTTCCGGCAGCGTCCAGGCGTGATTGCCGCGATTGGGCTCGCCAAACGTCATGCAGCCCAGACAAAGGCGAGAAACCCGAAGGTCAGTTTTTCCTAAGGGGTTGTATTGCATATTCCGCTCCTGCTTAGCGTGTTAATCATTAAGCATAGCAGGAGCGGGGAGGGGATTATGCCAGCCAGGCCTTGATTTTGGCCTCAATGCCGGCGGCATCAAGACCGAGATCGGCGCGCGCTTCGTCCTGTGTCCCCTGTGGGATGAAGAAGTCAGGCAGACCAATGTTAAGCACCGGAACCGGCTTACGATGCGCCATCAGCACTTCGTTTACACCGCTGCCCGCGCCGCCCATAATGGCGTTTTCTTCCAGCGTAACCAGCACCTCGTGACGGGCCGCCATCTCCAGAATCAACGTTTCGTCCAGTGGTTTGACAAAGCGCATATCGACCAACGTGGCGTTCAGCGATTCCGCAACCTGAGCGGCTTCTGGCATCAGGGTGCCGAAGTTAAGGATTGCCACTTTTGTCCCGTGACGCTTCACGATGCCTTTACCAATAGGTAATTTTTCCAGCGGTGTCAGCTCAACACCAACCGCATTACCGCGCGGGTAGCGCACCACGGCCGGGCCGTTAGTGTAGTGATAACCGGTAAACAGCATCTGGCGGCATTCGTTTTCATCGCTCGGGGTCATAATGACCATCTCCGGGATGCAGCGCAGGAAAGAAAGATCGAACGCGCCCTGGTGGGTTTGTCCATCTGCGCCCACGATCCCCGCGCGATCCACGGCGAACAGGACCGGCAGTTTCTGAATGGCGACATCATGCAGCACCTGATCGTAAGCGCGTTGCAGGAAGGTGGAGTAAATCGCGACCACCGGCTTATAGCCGCCAATTGCCAGTCCGGCAGCAAAGGTCACCGCATGCTGCTCGGCAATCGCCACGTCGAAGTAGCGGTCCGGGAATTTACGCGAAAACTCCACCATACCGGAACCTTCACGCATGGCCGGGGTGATCGCCATCAGCTTGTTGTCTTTGGCCGCCGTTTCGCACAGCCAGTCGCCGAAGATTTTGGAGTAGCTCGGCAGGCCGCCGCTGCTTTTCGGCAGACATCCGCTGGACGGATCGAATTTGGGTACCGCATGGAACGTGATTGGGTCTTTTTCTGCAGGCTCATAGCCACGACCCTTTTTGGTCATGATGTGCAGGAATTGCGGGCCTTTCAGGTCGCGCATGTTCTTCAGCGTGGTGATCAGTCCCAGCACGTCGTGACCGTCTACCGGGCCGATGTAGTTAAAGCCCAATTCTTCAAACAGCGTACCCGGCACCACCATGCCTTTAATGTGTTCTTCGGTACGTTTAAGCAGCTCTTTTATCGGCGGCACGCCGGAGAAGACTTTCTTCCCGCCTTCACGCAATGAGGAATACAGTTTGCCGGAGAGCAGTTGTGCCAGGTGGTTGTTCAGCGCGCCGACGTTTTCTGAAATCGACATTTCGTTGTCGTTCAGGATAACCAGCATGTCGGGCTTAATATCGCCCGCGTGGTTCATGGCTTCAAACGCCATGCCGGCAGTGATGGCACCGTCGCCAATCACGCAAACGGTACGGCGTTCTTTGCCTTCTTTCTCGGCGGCAACCGCAATGCCAATACCGGCGCTGATGGAGGTGGAGGAGTGTCCGACGCTTAAAACGTCATACTCGCTCTCGCCACGCCAGGGGAACGGATGCAGGCCACCTTTTTGGCGGATGGTGCCGATTTTATCGCGGCGCCCCGTCAGAATTTTGTGCGGGTACGCCTGATGTCCCACATCCCAGATTAACTGGTCAAACGGGGTGTTGTAGACGTAGTGCAGCGCGACGGTCAGCTCCACCGTGCCCAGACCGGAGGCAAAATGCCCGCTGGAACGGCTCACGCTGTCGAGCAAATAGCGGCGCAGTTCGTCGCAAAGCTTGGGCAGGCTCTCTTTTGGCAGCAGGCGTAACTCCTGGGTGGAGTCGACCAGCGCCAGGGTCGGGTATTTGGCTATATCAAAACTCATCGCAAGCTCATCGGATATGTTGGTTTATTTATCACGCTGGATTATGTAGTCCGCTAGCGCTTCCAGTGCCGAGGTATCGAGTGACTGTGCGGCCAGCAGACTGAGCGACTGGCGGGCATCCTCGATTAAATCCCGGGCTTTATTCCGGGCTTGCTCAAGACCCAGAAGTGCAGGATAGGTACTTTTGCCAAGCTGCTGGTCGGCACCCTGACGTTTACCCAATGTTGCAGTATCGCCTACCACATCCAGTATGTCATCCTGAACCTGGAACGCCAGACCGATGCTTTCGGCGTACTTGTCGAGTATCGGCAGGACGTTTCGGCCTTGGTCTCCGGCACTTAATGCCCCCAGACGCACGGCGGCGCGAATCAAGGCCCCGGTTTTATGGCGATGGATTTTCTCCAGCGCCTCCAGCTCAACCTGGAGGCCTTCAGCCGCCAGATCCAGCGCCTGACCGCCGCACATGCCGGCAATACCGCTGGCCTGAGCCAGTTCAGAGATCATGGCGATGCGGTCACGGTCGGCGACCTCCGGCATGGGGGCGTCACTGATAATGGAAAACGCCAGCGTTTGCAGCGCATCACCCGCTAAAATCGCATTCGCCTCGCCAAACTTAACGTGGCAGGTCGGCAGGCCGCGTCGCAGATCGTCGTCGTCCATCGCGGGTAAATCATCGTGCATCAGCGAATAAGCATGGATGCACTCAACCGCCGCGGCGGGAGCGTCGAGCGTACTCAGGCTGACGCCAAACATCTGACCGGTTGCGTATACCAGGAATGGGCGCAGACGTTTACCGCCTAATAATGCGCCATACTGCATGGTCTCGACCACGGGAGTGTTCTGAAAGGGCAATGGCGCGATAAAACGGCTCAGTGCCTGGTTGGCCTGCTCAACGCAAGCCTGTAGCTGCTGCGTAAAATCCATTTACTCATTATCCGGTGTAAAAGGCGTGAGGGCGGCATCTTCCGTCTCAGACAGCAGGATTTGCACGCGCTGTTCAGCCTGTTGCAACTTAACCTGTCCCTGACGCGCCAGCTGTACGCCACGTTCGAATTCGTTCAGCGCCTCTTCCAGCGGCAGGTCGCCGCTTTCCAGACGGGTAACAATCTGTTCCAGCTCGCTCAGCGCTGTTTCAAAGCTGGCGGGCGCTTCATTTTTCTTCGGCATAATGAATGTCTGACTCTCAATATTTTCAGCCCAAGCCATGGTAACGGACTTCGGGCAATTATCAAATAATGCGCAATGTGCACAGGAAGCTCGCGTAGTGGTATACTTCCGCGCTTGGATGCAGCCGCAGGTATGGGCTGCTGTATTATTCCCCAATACAAGCCTTTGATGCTTGCCAAAGAACCATTGCCGCCATGAAGTTTATCATTAAATTGTTCCCAGAAATCACCATCAAAAGCCAATCTGTGCGTTTGCGCTTTATAAAAATTCTGACAGGGAACATCCGTAACGTTTTAAAACACTATGATGAAGACCTTGCTGTCGTCCGCCACTGGGACCATGTTGAGGTTCGCGCCAAAGATGAAACCCAGCGTCTGGATATTCGTGACGCGCTGACCCGCATTCCGGGTATCCACCATATTCTCGAAGTGGAAGACGTGCCGTTTACCGATATGCACGATATCTTCGAGAAAGCGCTGGTGCAGTACCGCGATCAACTGGAAGGCAAAACCTTCTGCGTGCGCGTGAAGCGCCGTGGTAAGCATGAGTTTAGCTCCATTGAAGTGGAACGTTATGTTGGCGGTGGGCTGAATCAACATATTGAATCCGCGCGCGTGAAGCTGACCAAACCTGATGTGACCGTCAATCTTGAAATCGAAAACGACCGACTGCTGCTGGTGAAAGGTCGCTACGAAGGTATTGGCGGCTATCCGATTGGCACCCAGGAAGACGTACTGTCGCTGATTTCCGGCGGTTTTGACTCTGGCGTTTCCAGCTATATGTTGATGCGTCGCGGCTGTCGCGTGCACTACTGCTTCTTTAACCTCGGTGGTGCGGCGCACGAAATCGGCGTTCGTCAGGTGGCGCATTACCTGTGGAACCGCTTCGGGAGTTCGCATCGCGTACGTTTTGTCGCCATCAATTTTGAACCGGTGGTGGGTGAGATCCTCGAGAAAGTTGACGATGGCCAGATGGGCGTGGTCCTCAAGCGTATGATGGTTCGCGCGGCGTCTAAAGTGGCCGAGCGCTACGGCGTCCAGGCGCTGGTGACCGGTGAGGCGCTTGGGCAGGTATCCAGCCAGACGCTGACTAACCTGCGTTTGATCGACAACGTCTCCGACACGCTGATCCTGCGTCCGCTGATCTCGCACGATAAAGAACACATCATTAATCTGGCGCGTGAAATTGGTACCGAAGACTTTGCTCGAACCATGCCGGAGTACTGCGGTGTGATCTCAAAAAGCCCGACGGTAAAAGCCATTAAAGCGAGGATTGAAGCCGAAGAACAAAACTTCGATTTTGCCATCCTCGATAAAGTGGTGGAAGAAGCCAATAATATCGATATCCGCGATATCGCTCAGCAGACCGAGCAGGCCGTGGTGGAAGTTGAAACCGTGAGCGGTTTTGGCCCCAACGACGTGATTCTGGACATCCGCTCTGTGGATGAACAGGATGATAAGCCGCTGAAAGTGGAAGGCGTGGACGTGGTTTCGCTGCCGTTCTACAAGCTGAGCACCCACTTTGGCGATTTGGACCAGAATAAAACCTGGCTGCTGTGGTGTGAACGCGGTGTGATGAGCCGCCTGCAGGCGCTGTATCTGCGCGAGCAGGGTTTTGCAAACGTGAAGGTGTATCGCCCGTAGTGACTTCTGCCTGATGGCGCTGCGCTTATCAGTCCTACAAACTGTACGTCTTTGTAGGCCTGATAAGGTGTTTACACCGCCATCCGGCAATATCACGATATTATTCAAAACGCACGGGAAGCGTCTTCCCGTTCGACTCCCAGACGCCTTGATAGACACCGTCTTTCAATTCCAGCGTCATCTTCTCTTGCGCCTGTTCTGCGTCAGAGGTCTTCAGTTCATAATGTTGATTGTTGGCGGTGTCGCACTTGCCGGTTAATTCAATCGGTGCGCCAAATTTCTGGTAGAAGTAAGCCCCTTCAAAATAATCACCGTATTTGCAGTCTACCTTCAACACAATACGCAGGCTTTTTCCCAGCGTGCCGTACATCACCTTGCCGTCGATGCCGGGCGCGGGCTCAACCGGTGTTGTACCCTTGGCGCCTGTCAGATACTGGCCGTATGGCGTGAACTGATTATGCAGATCTGCGGTCGGGATTTTTGTTGTGAAATCGCCCAGTTCATCACCCGCGCGGTTGGCGTGGTTGCTACAGCGTCCGTTCAGGAAAGCCAGATGATCTTTTTGCAGGGAGAATTTGTCGATGTAGTACAACCCGTCGGTGTAGGTGGCGCATGAGGCGTAGAAGTCGTCATAGCCCAAATCTTCACCGTCTTCCTCTTTTATTGGCTCCGACTTTTGTGATTTCTGTGCGGCAACAAAGGTATCAATTTGGCTGCGGATATCTTTTCTGATGCGGGTGTTTAATTCGGCCATCGTGGCGCGAGAAAAGAGATCGTTAAGGGTAATTGCCGCGCCATTGGCTAAATCGAAGCTCATCGGCACGTTATACGACTCGCAATAGGCCCCGCAGCCTTCGGCAAACATATTCAGGGTCAGCACGTTGGCGTCGCGATACTCGACCGTGTAGTCAAGGTTGGCGGTGGCATTCATCTCTGATTTCGCAAACTGATTCACTGTCGCCTGCGGGTTATTCCCTGGTAACCGATTGATGAAGCTTGCGAAAATATAATCGTTAATGCGTTTTGCAACCTGCGGGTTATCCGTTGAGGAAAACCATGGCACGCGATACTGCATTTCAGTGCTATTGGGATAACGGTACTCAAGGCTCTTAATTTCAAGCTGGGTTGCGGCGGTGGTGCTGGAAAGGAGCAGTAAAACCACTCCGCTCAGATATCCTTTCATAACGGTTCCTTTTAGAGGGAGTGGCCTAAGTGTTACTCGTAGTAGTTATAAATGCCTGCGGGCATCACCAGTTGTGACGCCACTTCATGAGCCTTTTCGCGACTGACCAGCAGATCAATGATTTTTAAGCCAAAATCAATCGATGTTCCTGGCCCCTGGCTGGTCAGCAGGTTGACGCGCGGATCCCAGACGACGCGTTTGTCCTGCCATTGTTCAGCGGGGATTTTGTCTTTCAGCGCCGGGAATCCGGTCATATTGCCGATGGGGAAAATGTCATGCGGAACCAGCACGGTGGCGGCTGTGGCACATATAGCTGCCACAATACGCCCGGAGCGATGAAACTGTTTAACGGTTTCAATCAGCAGCGGGCTGTCGCGAAAACATTCTGCGCCTTTAATACCGCCGGGCAGCACGATAATGTCGTAATCGCCGTCGGCGACTTCAACCAGCGGTGCATCCGCCAGCAACTTGACGCCGCGCGAGCAGACAATCGTCAGGTCGCCATCGCTGGCTACGCTGGCGGTTGTTACCTGGATCCCGCCTCGAACCAGCAGGTCGATAGTGGTGACCGCTTCGGTCTCTTCACTACCAGGGGCGAGACATACCAGTGCTTGAGCGCTCATATTCACTTTCCTTTCGCTTTACCATTTCAAACAGGTGGGCATTTTCCGGGACGGCGATGCCGTGCGCACGCGCGCGTTTCAACAAATAACCGGTAATGTAGTCAATCTCCGTATGGCGCAGAGCACGAATGTCCTGCAGCATGGATGAGATATTTTCTGCCGTACTGTCAATTACTTGCTCAACATAATAGCGTAAATCATCCACGGATGTATGGTGGCCTTCGCGTTCGATAACCGCCGCCACTTCCTCGCATATCTGCGCTATTTTTTCAGGATGCTGGCGTAACTCGCCGTTTTGGCAGTTCCACAGTGCGGTGAGTGGGTTAATAACGCAATTGACTGCCAGCTTGCGCCACAGTTCCGCGCGGATGTTGTCGTGCCAGGCAACGTCAGGCAGCACCTCTTGCAGGATCTCAGCCAGATAACTGAAATCGCCATCCTGTTCACGCGCCGGGCCGATGCGCGTTGTTCCTTTCGCCACATGGATTATGATGTTGCCATCACGGCGAGCGGCCTGCGTGGTGGTGCCTATCAACAGTGGTTGCGTAATGCTTTGCAGCTCATCAATGGTGCCCATTCCGTTGTGAATCAACAGAATTGGGGTGGTCTTTGGCAGAATAGTTGCCAGGCTTTTTACCGCATCAGAAACCTGCCAGGCTTTCAGCGTCACCAGTAACAGATCGCTTTTTGCCAAAAAGTCGGGATCGTTTGCCGTCAGGGATTCATTAAAAACTGACCCATCCGTGTCAATCAAATTCACGCTGCAATAAGGTTGTGGCACGCGTAGCCACCCTTGAACCTCATGTCCATGTTTGCATAGCGCGGTAAGCCAAAGCTGCCCTAAGGCTCCGCATCCCAGTACGGTAATTCTCATTCATCCTCCTCACCTGCAACAGCACCAGGTGCTAATCCATATCGTCTGCATCCCATTATTGTTCGCCGCTACCATTGGCACGTACAATTAGGGGATACAGCCTAGTATAGCGCTGTCTGTTGAGTAACTTTGCAGGTATTATGCTTCGCATCAAAAACGAAGGGAGAGGAAAAGATGCCATCTTTCGATATTGTCTCTGAAGTTGATCTTCAGGAAGCGCGTAACGCGGTCGATAACGCGAGCCGCGAAGTGGAGTCACGCTTCGATTTTCGTGGCGTTGAAGCCACTTTTGAGCTGAACGAAGCCAATAAGACCATTAAGGTGCTGAGCGAGTCTGATTTCCAGGTTAATCAGTTGCTGGATATTTTGCGCGCCAAGCTGCTGAAGCGCGGGATTGAAGGGACGTCACTGGACGTACCGGAAACCTTTACGCACAGCGGAAAAACCTGGTTTGTGGAAGCGAAGCTGAAGCAGGGCATTGAAAGCGCGGTACAGAAGAAAATCGTCAAGCTGATTAAAGACAGCAAACTGAAGGTGCAGGCGCAGATTCAGGGCGAAGAAATTCGTGTGACCGGCAAAGCGCGTGACGATCTGCAATCCGTCATGGCGTTGGTGCGTGGCGGCGACCTCGGCCAGCCGTTCCAGTTCAAGAACTTCCGCGACTAAGCCGTTCTGCCTGATGGCGCTACGCTTATCAGGCCTACCGATCGCACACGCTATTTGTAGGCCGGATAAGGCGATAGTCGCCATCCGGCAATCCTCACGCCTGGCTTATCGCCTGCTCAATTTCAAATCGATTGGTCACTTTGCTGTCGATTTTCACATAGGCAGAATGCTCTTTTGCCACAATTAACACCTCACTCACGCCTTCTTTTGCCTGCAGTCGCTGTTTTAGTGTGTCATCTGCGGCGATCTCAGGGGGGATCTCCACGCGCAGGCTGCTGACATACGGCGGCTCTTTCATCGTGCTGGCCACCAGTAACCAGATTGCAGCCAGTAATGCGCCTGCCAAAAATACCGCCTGACCATCAAACATTTCGACCACCCAACCGCCCAGTGAACCCCCGATGGCGACACCGAGGAACTGGCTGGTGGAGTAAACGCCCATCGCCGTTCCTTTATAACCCGCCGGTGATTCTTTGCTGATGAGCGAGGGGAGAAGTGCTTCCATCAGGTTAAAGGCGAGGAAGAAGAGCTGAACACCTGCAATCAGCCCCCAGAAACGAATGTTAGCGCTCCACAGGACAATCTCAGCAGCCAGGATCAGCACCACACACGACACAAATACCCGCTTCATCCGGCGTTTTACTTCGGCATAGATGATGAACGGCACCACGGAAACAAAGGACAGCAGCATCGTCACCAGATAAATCTTCCAGTGTTCGGCGGCGGGAAAGCCCGCTTTTGCCAGCTGGCCTGGCAGGGCGACGAAAGTGGACATCAGTAAAATATGCAGGCACATGATGCCAAAATTGAGCTTCAGCAGTTTAGGCTCCGCCAGGACTTTACTGAAGCTGCCTTTGACCATGCCCGATTCGCGGTTCAGCACGTGGGTGGTGCTATTGGGAACCACCCAAATGGTCAGTACGATACCGGTGGTTGCCAGTGCGGCAATCATCCAGAACAGCGCATGTAATCCCAGCGCGTGGGTAACGATCGGCCCAAGCACCATTGCAATGGCGAAGGTGATACCAAAGCTGACGCCAATAAACGCCATCGCTTTTGTGCGGTTTTGTTCGCGGGTTAAGTCAGACAGCAGCGCCATCACTGCGGCGGCAATCGCCCCGGAACCCTGCAGTGCACGTCCGAGTATAATTCCCCAGATAGAGTCTGAGAGCGCGGCAATCACGCTACCGAAAACGAATATCGCCAGCCCACCGACGATAAGCGGTTTACGACCGATGCGGTCGGAAAGCAAGCCGAAGGGGATCTGGAAGACCGCTTGTGCCAGACCATAAATGCCGATGGCAAGCCCGATCAGCGCTTCGCTGGCGCCCTGCAGCGCCATGCCATAGGTGGTCAGAACCGGCAGGACCATAAACATGCCAAGCATGCGCAACGAGAATACGGTCCCTAAACCCCAGGTGGCGCGCAACTCACCGGGCGTCATTTTATAATCGTTCATTCCCACCTCTGTTTTAATTTCGCGCCTAGTGTAAAGCGGGGAGAGGATGGGGTAAACCACTACAATATGTGGAGCCGTGAAGAGGTGTAAAAACTGTTGTTACGATGGCAACTAATTTACATGCAATAATTTCAAGTGTACATTTTTTGTGGTCTTTTTTTACGGAATAAGGAACAGGGAAAATGGCGATTCCGGGCAATATGTGGATGTATGACGATGGCGGCGCGCTGATCAAAGGCGGGTGCGACGTGAAGGGACGAGAAAACAGTATTGAATTTAAGGGTTTTCATCATACTAATGACTATTACTAATGATGTGCTTTTGATGTTCAGGGAAGAAATACCGGGGTATTTAGATGAAAACTGGAAAGAGGTTCCTTTAGAACTCGACTCAGATCTGTTTGATGCCCCCGGTGATGATCTCTACAGTGCTCTGGATAGATATGAGAAAGAGTTCAAAGTCGATTTATCATGTGTGAACTGGAAACCTTATTATCCATGGCACAATCTGCCACTATTCACGAGATGGTTCAAAGCTAAACGGGAAGAAGTGGAAGCAACACGTTTACCGTTAACTGTAAGGATGTTTGCTGAGTCGGCTGAAGCGGGGAAATGGCTGTTTGAAATCTGGACGAATAATAAACTGGAAGATGCCTGATGGGGTTACGTTTATCCGGCCTACAAGCAATGTGCTTTTTGTAGGCCGGATAAGGCGTTAGCCGCCATCCGGCATAGAAGATGTGACGATTAACTTACCAGACGTAAGTCAGCAGGTTCTGCGAGTTTGGCACCATAAAGTCGACGGACATCATCACGGAAAGCGCGGTGATGGCAATGATGGAGAAACCGAACAGCTTGCGCGCCCAGACTCTGTCATCTTCCACTTTGTACCCACGCAGCGCCATGCCTAACCACCAGACGCTGACCGCAGCCGCCACAACCAGATATTTGTAGCCGGCGTAACCGCCCAGAGACAGCATCAGCGTGGCGATAGCAAAGGCGATGATATACAGCGTGATATGGTTCTTCGCCACCGAAATGCCTTTCACCACCGGCAGTACCGGAATGTTGGCAGCCTGATAATCCTTAAAGCGGAAAATCGCGATGGCGTAAGAGTGCGGCATCTGCCACAGGCTGAAAATCGCCAGCAGAATCAGCGCACCGCTGTCAAAGCTCCCCGTCACGGCGCAGTAGCCAATCACCGGCGGCGCAGCGCCGGAGAGTGAGCCAATCAGCGTACCGTAGACCGAGTGGCGTTTCATGTACAGGCTGTACACGCCAACATAGACCACGAAGCCCATCACCCCCAGCCAGCAGGCCAGAGGGTTCGCGCCAAACCACAGCAGCATAAAGCCAGCAATACCCAGCAAGGTGGCGTATACCAGCGAGACCGCAGGAGAAATCAGACCTTTAACCAGCACACGGTTTTTGGTCCTCTCCATCTTCCTGTCGATATCCCTGTCGATGTAGTTGTTAAATACACAACCCGACGCCACAACCAGTGACACCCCAACCAACGTGTAGATAAACAGGGGATAATCAATGCTGCCTTTAGAGGCCAGCAGGAATCCACCAATCACCGAGATCAGGTTGCCAAAGATGATGCCTGGTTTCGTTACTTGCAGGTATTGCTTAAACATCATAATCGCCGCTCTTAGTGCATCATCATGTTGTAGTTCAGGTTCCACATAATCCAGATGGAGCCCACAACCAGAATGGCGATGATTAGCACAGTAAAGACAAAGGCCGTCATGTTCCAACCTTCATCAGATTTGCTATTCATGTGCAGGAAGCACACCAGGTGAACCAGTATCTGTACCACTGCCATAATGAGGATAGTCCCCAGAATAACGGCAGGAGAGGCAGAACCTGTCATCACCATCCAGAACGGAATGACCGTCAGGATTATAGACAGGATAAAACCTGTCATGTAGGTTTTTACGCTGCCATGGGATGCGCCGCCGCTCACGTTTGAATGACTCATTACATCGCCCCCATCAGATAAACAACAGTGAACACGCAGATCCACACCACATCCAGGAAGTGCCAGAACAGGCTCAGGCACATGATGCGGGTACGGTTAGTGCTGGTCAGGCCGCGACGGGCAACTTGCACCATCAGCACCGCCATCCAGATAAGACCGGAAGTGACGTGCAGACCGTGCGTACCAACCAGCGCGAAGAACGCCGACAGGAAACCGCTACGATCCGGGCCCATATCGTTAACAATCAGGTGGTGGAATTCATAGATTTCCATCCCGATGAATCCGGCACCGAACAAGAAGGTCAACGCCAGCCAGGAAATGACCTGGCTCTTGTTGTTCTTGTACATGGCAATCGCCGCCATGCCGTAAGTAATGGAGCTGAATAACAGCAGGAAGGTCTCTACCAGGACGAACGGCAGCTCAAAAATGTCCTTACCTGTTGGGCCACCTGCGGTGCCGTTCACCAGAACGGCATAGGTTGCAAACAGAATAGAGAACAGAATGCAGTCGCTCATCAGGTAGACCCAAAATCCGAAGATTTTGTTCTGACCTGCATCGTGGTGCCCGTGTTCGTGCGCGTGGGCATTCGCGTGCGCTAAAGTATCAGTTGCCATTTTTCAGCCCTGCCTTAGTAATCTCATCGAAATGCTGATTTTCCAGTTTTTCGACTTCCGGGACCGGCACGTAGTAATCCACGTCTTCATCAAAGCTCTTCACGATCCAGCTGATAATCATGCCTGCGAAGCTTGCAATTGCCAGCCACCAGATATGCCAGATCATGGCGAAACCAAACAGTGTTGCGAAGGCGGTAATGACGATACCGGCGCCGCTGTTCTTCGGCATATGAATCTCTTCATAGTGCGTAGGTTGCTTATACGCTTCGCCTTTTTCTTTCATTTCCCAGAAGGCATCACGCTCGTGAACGTGTGGCACAACGGCAAAGTTGTAGAACGGAGGCGGGGAAGAGGTTGCCCACTCCAGCGTACGACCACCCCACGGGTCACCGGTCAGGTCACGGTTCTGCTCGCGGTCGCGAATAGACACGTAGATCTGAATCAGCTGGCACAGGATACCCAGTGCAATCAGCGCGGCACCGCAGGCGGCAACGACCAGCATCGGATGGAACTGCGGGTCAATCTGCTGGCTGAGACGACGGGTCATACCCATAAAGCCCAGCACATACAGCGGCATAAATGCCACGAAGAAGCCGATGATCCACAACCAGAATGCGCGTTTGCCCCAGGTTTCGTTCAGCGTGTAGCCAAACGCTTTTGGCCACCAGTAGGTCATACCGGCGAAGCAACCAAATACCACGCCGCCGATGATAACGTTGTGGAAGTGCGCAATCAGGAACAGGCTGTTGTGCAGTACGAAGTCCGCACCCGGAACCGCCAGCAGTACGCCGGTCATACCGCCGACTGAGAAGGTCACGATGAAGCCGATCGTCCACAGCATCGCTGAGTGGAATACGATACGGCCCTGATACATGGTGAACAGCCAGTTGAAGATCTTCACCCCGGTAGGGATGGCGATAATCATGGTGGTAATACCGAAGAAGGCGTTAACGTTAGCGCCTGCACCCATGGTGAAGAAGTGGTGCAGCCAAACAACGAACGACAGAACGGTGATACACACGGTTGCCCACACCAGCGAGGTGTAGCCAAACAGGCGTTTACGCGAGAAGGTCGCTGCGATTTCGGAGAACACCCCGAAGACCGGCAGAATCAGAATGTACACTTCCGGATGGCCCCAGGCCCAAATCAGGTTGATGTACATCATCATGTTGCCGCCCATATCGTTGGTAAAGAAATGGGTGCCCAGATAGCGATCCAGGGTTAGCAACGCGACGGTAACCGTCAAGATTGGGAAGGAGGCGATAATCAGGATGTTGGCGCACAGAGATGCCCAGGTAAATACCGGCATCTTGAACATCGTCATACCCGGTGCACGCATCTTGATGATGGTCACAAAGAAGTTGATACCGGTTAAGGTTGTACCGATACCGGACAACTGCACCGCCCATATCCAATAATCAACCCCGACGCTTGGACTGTACTCTATTCCCGAGAGCGGCGGATAGGCCAGCCAGCCGGTCTGTGCGAATTCACCTACGCCCAGAGACAGGTTAACCAGGATAACGCCGACAACGGTGAACCAGAAGCTCAGGTTGTTCAGGAAGGGGAAGGCAACGTCACGTGCGCCGATCTGCAGCGGAACCACCAGGTTCATCAGACCGATAACAAATGGCATGGCGACGAAGAAGATCATGATCACGCCGTGAGCCGTGAAGATCTGGTCGTAGTGGTGAGGTGGCAGGAAGCCCGCTTCACCTGCAGACGCCAGCGCCTGCTGACTACGCATCATGATGGCGTCAGCAAAGCCACGAATCAACATGACGATGGCGACGATGACATACATGATGCCAAGACGTTTGTGGTCAACCGAAGTCAGCCACTCTTTCCACAGGTAGGTCCACTTACCGAAGTAAGTAATGAGGCCCAGTAAGGCCGCCCCACCGATGATAATGGCAGCGATCGTAACCATGACGATTGGTTCATGGAACGGGACTGCATCCAGTGTCAATTTTCCGAACATCGTATTCTTCCTCGGCCCCTTAGTGAGCGGATTCCGCGTGGCTCATGTCCATGCCTTCCATTCCTTCGTGTGCGCTGTGCTCACCTTCTGGTTTGGCCATGTCCATGCTCTTACCGTGAGCCATAAATTTGTTAATAACGTCTTTAAACAAATCCGGTTTCACGTTGGAGAAATATTCCACCTGGTTGTATTCGCTTGGTACAGCCACTTTCTCGAACGCTGCCATGTCACTCATGGTGTTCGTGGACTGTTTAGCTTTAGCAACCCATTGGTCGAATTCGGCGCGGTCCTTTGTTGCGATAGCCTTGAACTTCATACCGGAGAAGCCTGGTCCGCTGTAGCTTGCGGAGATACCATCATAAGTACCGGCTTCGTTGGCGATCAGATGCAGTCGAGTCTGCATACCGGCCATGGCATAAATCTGGCTACCCAGACGCGGGATAAAGAAGGAGTTCATCACGGAGTTGGATGTCACTTTGAATTCAACCGGAGTGTTCGCCGGGAAGGCGATTTCATTCACGGTAGCGATACCCTGTTCCGGATAGATGAAGAACCATTTCCAGTCCATGGAAACCACTTCGATGGTAATGGGCTTCTCGTCATGCGCCAGCGGTTTGCTTGGCTCAAGCGCGTGCGTGGTTTTCCAGGTCAGTACGGCAAGGAAAATGATGATTAAGATAGGCACCGTCCAGACCACAGCTTCCACTTTATTGGAGTGTGACCAGTTCGGGCTGTACTTCGCATCTTTATTGCTTGCACGGTACTTCCAGGCAAAACCAACAGCCATCAAGATGGCAGGAATAACGACGATCAACATCAGGCCAAATGCCGTCAGTATCAATGAACGTTGTTCCAGACCAATCTGTCCTTTAGGGTCAAGCAGCGCAGAATTACAGCCACTGAGTAATGCAGTGCCTGCAATTAATGACAACCATCCCAAACTTTTATTGTATTTCCTGAGTCTCATTTAACGACCTCAATTCCACGGGACCGGGTGGCGTTTAAAGTGTGAGGGCATTTTACGGGAAGGTTACATTACTGTAAACATCATTGGATCTGTGTTACCGGGTTCTGCCGTGCATGTCACATATGTTGCAATATATACCGCGTTGACTTTAAGAACCTGTTGCAACATCACGTTATAACGAAAGCGGGCATGCGGGGGCAGTGCGAAGGGCAATTGGTATAACCAATGCTAAAATAAAACAATTAATTAACAATTGATTATCATTAAAAGGACAATTAGAGAACAAAAAATAGAATGGCGTTGGCTGAATCGAGTAAGGAAAATAGAATTTATAAAAGGCGTCAATAATTTCCAAAATCTATGGCGCACAAAACAACAAATAATATTTTCATTAAGTGTTGTTTATTTAGCCGTTATAATTACGCAGAGTTATTACAACGGCCAAATATGCTCGTCATACTTCAAGCTACGGGTGTGTTGGCAATAACTCGGCCCATCCTGGGCCTCACCCTTACGTGCGCTGTGAACAGCGTTCAAATTCGTTCCCGACGAATTTGTCCTCGCTCACCCCTGTCACTTACTTATGTAAGCTCCTGGGGATTTGCTGCGTCGCCGCGTGATTCGGCCTTTCGGCCTCTCCCCTACGGGGCCAGCGCAAGCGCTGTTCAAAACGCTCACGCCTTTTGTCCCGTAACTCGAATTATTTAGAGCATAAATGTGCAACATCACGCCAGACGCGTTTTGCGCAGCGCCAGATAATCCAGCAATCCACCGAATACCACACCGCAGACTGCGACCACGACCGCAACTTCAAGCAGTTCCGGCAGGAAGGAGAAGTTAGTGTAATCCAGGGCGTTCATTGTCAGCAGTAACAGCCAGACCACCAGCAAACAACAGCCCGCCACCAGCGTCATCAATGCCAGGTTGTACGCGCTACGAAACGCCGTGCGCGGGATAAAACTTTCGTTTTTCCAGCTATGTTCCAGCGTCTGGCGACAGACCAGCAACAGAATAAGGCCTGGGATCGCGGCAAAGACGGAGAACAGATAAAACGTGGGCCAACCGTGTGCTTCGACAAACCAGCCCGCGACCGGGCCGACATAAACGCGCCCCACAGCGGAAAGCGCGGAGAGCAGGGCAAACTGCGTTGCGGAGAAGGATTTATTGCACAGCGTCATCAGCAGAGCGACAAATGCTGCTGTCCCCATCCCACCGCACAGGTTTTCGAAGAATACTGCCGCACCCATGCTAAACATATGTTTGTCGGTAATGGAGAGCAACCAGTAACCCGCGTTCGATGCGCCCTGCAAAATGCCAAAAATCAGCAATGCGCGAAACAGCGACAGGCGTTGCATCAGGATCCCGCCGTACAGTGCGCCAACAATTGTCGCCAGCAGCCCCAGCGTTTTATTGACCACCCCAACTTCACCGGCGTCAAATCCGACGCCGCGGATTAAAAAGGTGGTGGTCAGGCTCATGGCGAAGGCATCGCCAAGCTTATACAGCACAATCAGCAGTAGGATTAACCAGGCGTTGTTACGGCCAAAGAAATCGCGCAGCGGCGCGGCAACTGCTTGTTCCAGCGTTTTAGGGACCGGAATCGCATCTGTGGGTTCGGGGGCTAACAGGGTGGCGATAATACACGGTATCAGCAGGGCCGCCATCAGCCAGTACATGCCCTGCCAGCCAAGCCAGCGATCGGCCATCCACAGCGCCAGGCCACCGGAAACCAGCATCCCTAAGCGGTAGCCGAGCACGCTGATGGCAGCGCCGGTGCCGCGTTCTTCGGCGGGTAAAACATCCGTTTTCCAGGCATCAAAGACGATATCCTGCGACGCTGAGCAAAAGGCGATTACTACCGCAAGTGCTGCCATCCATCGCAACTGCGTGCCTGGCTCCAGAAAACCCATTGCAGCAATAGAAACCAGCAGCAAAATCTGTGTGGTCAGCAGCCAGCCTCGACGTCGACCCAAAAACGGCGGTGTGTAGCGGTCCATCACAGGGGACCAGAGGAACTTAAAGACGTAGGCCTGACCGACCAGAGAAAAGAAGCCGATAGTTTTAAGATCGATGTTCTCGACCGTCATCCACGCCTGAAGCGTACCGGAGGTCAGCGCGAGCGGTAAACCGGAAGCAAAACCCAGCATCAGCAGAATTGCTGACTTAGGTTGCTGAAAAATACGTAAGTAGTGACTGGACATGGCGTCTTTAGGCCCGACGTGCGCCGGGCCATAAGGGCAGAAATTAACGTGCGTTCTGCTTGATGAAATCGTGAACGCTGGTGTCCTGAGACATATCAGCGATGGTATCGGTCAGGACGCTGTTAACGGCATCAGCAATATTTTTGTTAGAGGCCTGCAGCGCGCCTTCAACAGAATAGCTTGCGCGGTAGTTTTTGGTCATCTTGTTGCCGTTGGCTGCGGTAGCAATAATGGCGATGTCTGCCTTGGTGGCGATGTTGTAACGCACGCTACCCTGAGACACGTCGGCGTACAGCTGGCTCACGATGATTTGCAGGTTAACAGCACCGTTTGGACCAATCATATAACCGCGTGCGGTCATCTGTTTTTCCAGCACTTCTTGCAGCAGGAAACGCAGATCGCGGGATGCAGTCAGCGTTACCAGTTGATTGTCGCGGGTGACTTTGGCCAGAGCCTGATCCTGACGCTGATCGGCCCCATTAATGCTGAGGGTCACACCCATCAGGCTAGGGTCCTGCTGCGGCAGGGTAATTTTTGGCGAAACGTCAATGGTGGTCGGTGGCGTTGCGCATCCAGCTAACATAAACAGCGCGACTAACGGAAAGAGGATTTTTTTAAACATGCCAGGGGTTCTCAGTGGATCTACATTTTATGGTTAGAGAAAATTCCCGCCATCATAACATTGCCAGAGACGAGGGGAAGTGGGTAACGCATGTAAATTCATTGCGTTGTCCGTTTATCTACTTTGATGAGACCATAAATGGACTTTTTGCAATAAACCGGACAGTTGAATCAGTGAACTTCATTCGTTTGGCTGAGAAAATCAGATAAACGCTAATTTTTTGTTGCTAAGGTGTAATGGAAACGGTAAAAGCGGCTAGTATTTAAAGGGATGGGTGACATCTCAGCGTTGTCGGAGGAAAAATTTCATGATGATTCGTGAGCAAATAGAAGAAAAATTAAGGGCAGCGTTCCAACCCGTGTTCCTCGAAGTTGTGGATGAAAGCTATCGTCACAATGTTCCGGCAGGTTCTGAAAGCCACTTTAAGGTTGTGCTGGTCAGCGATCGCTTTACAGGTGAACGTTTTCTTAATCGTCATCGGATGATTTACAGTACGTTAACGGCGGAACTCTCCACAACCGTACATGCGTTAGCCCTGCATACCTACACCACCAAGGAGTGGGAAGCGTTGCAGGACACGATTTTTGCATCGCCTCCCTGTCGTGGAGCGGGAAGCATCGCGTAGAAAAACGGATTTGCAACAACCGGCGCTTTTCCAGTATGTTGCTACAGATTATGTGAAAACGGCCTACGGGCCGTTTTATTTTGTCTGAATTCTGAGTCAGTCGTACAGTATTCAGACAAAAATTAGCCGGGAATTGTGAAAAAAGCCGCAGCAACGCGCGATAACCGTTCTCGACTCATAAAAGTGATGCCGCTATAATGCGCGTCTTATTTTTCGGAATGTCTTCGGGATGATTCTGACGACAGGGAATGTGATTGATTTTGAGAACATCCCGGTTCCGCGAAGCCAACAACCTGTGCTTGCGGAGAAGAGTTGACCGAGCACTGTGATTTTTTGAGGTAACAAGATGCAAGTTTCAGTTGAAACCACTCAAGGCCTTGGCCGCCGTGTAACGATTACTATCGCTGCTGACAGCATCGAAAACGCTGTGAAAAGCGAGCTGGTCAACGTAGCGAAGAAAGTGCGTATTGACGGCTTTCGCAAGGGAAAAGTACCGATGAATGTTGTTGCTCAGCGTTATGGCGCTTCTGTTCGCCAGGACGTTCTGGGCGACCTGATGAGCCGTCACTTCGTTGATGCAATCATCAAAGAAAAAATTAATCCGGCTGGCTCTCCGAACTACGTTCCGGGCGAATACAAACTGGGTGAAGATTTTACTTACGCGGTAGAGTTTGAAGTTTACCCGGAAGTTGAGCTGAAGGGTCTGGACGCAATCGAAGTTGAAAAACCGGTTGTTGAAGTCACCGACGCTGACGTTGACGTCATGCTGGACACCCTGCGTAAGCAGCAGGCGACCTGGAAAGACAAAGACGGCGCTGCTGATGCAGAAGACCGTGTCACCATCGACTTCACCGGTTCTGTAGACGGCGAAGAGTTCGAAGGCGGCAAAGCGTCTGACTTCGTACTGGCAATGGGTCAGGGTCGTATGATCCCAGGCTTCGAAGAAGGCGTTAAAGGTCACAAAGCTGGCGAAGAGTTCACTATCGAAGTGACCTTCCCGGAAGACTACCACGCTGAAAACCTGAAAGGTAAAGCGGCTAAATTCGTTATCAACCTGAAGAAAGTTGAAGAACGTGAACTGCCAGAACTGACTGAAGAATTCATCAAGCGTTTCGGCGTGGAAGATGGTTCTGTTGCCGGTCTGCGTGCTGAAGTGCGTAAAAACATGGAACGCGAGCTGAAAGGCGCCGTGCGTAACCGCGTTAAGTCTCAGGCGATCGAAGGTCTGGTAAAAGCGAATGACATCGACGTTCCTGTTGCCATGATTGACAACGAAATCGACGTTCTGCGTCGTCAGGCTGCACAGCGTTTCGGTGGCAACGAGAAACAAGCTCTGGAACTGCCGCGTGAACTGTTCGAAGAACAGGCTAAGCGTCGCGTTGTTGTTGGCCTGCTGCTGGGCGAAGTTATTCGTACCAACGAGCTGAAAGCTGACGAAGAACGCGTAAAAGGCCTGATCGAAGAGATGGCTTCTGCTTACGAAGATCCGAAAGAAGTGGTTGAATTCTACAGCAAGAACAAAGAGCTGATGGAAAACATGCGTAACGTCGCTCTGGAAGAGCAGGCTGTTGAAGCGGTTCTGGCGAAGGCAAAAGTGACTGAAAAAGCCACTACCTTCAACGAACTGATGAACCAGCAGGCGTAATTCGTCGCGTTTTTAGCACGAAATTCGCACATAAGCCCGTCACCTTCCGGTGGCGGGTTTTTTTTTGTCACGCATTTTGCATGGGAAGGGTGCGAAAACAGCGTTTCAGTGTTAGCGTTACAACAAAAGATTGTTATGCTTGAATTATGGCGATGTCGTACCCATTACTGAGGGACTAGCTGATAATCCGTCCATAAGGTTACAATCAGCACAGCAGGTTTTTTCAAATTTTATCCAGGAGACGGAAATGTCATACAGCGGCGAACGAGATAACTTTGCACCCCATATGGCGCTGGTGCCGATGGTCATTGAACAGACCTCACGTGGCGAGCGCTCTTTTGATATCTATTCTCGTCTACTTAAGGAACGCGTCATTTTTCTGACCGGCCAGGTCGAAGACCATATGGCTAACCTGATCGTGGCGCAGATGCTGTTCCTGGAAGCGGAAAACCCAGAAAAAGATATCTACCTGTACATCAACTCCCCGGGTGGGGTAATTACCGCAGGGATGTCTATCTATGACACCATGCAGTTTATTAAGCCGGACGTTAGCACCATTTGTATGGGCCAGGCGTGCTCAATGGGCGCGTTCCTGTTGACTGCAGGGGCAAAAGATAAACGCTTCTGCCTGCCTAACTCTCGCGTCATGATCCACCAGCCTCTGGGCGGTTACCAGGGCCAGGCAACGGATATTGAAATTCATGCCCGTGAAATCCTTAAAGTGAAAGGGCGCATGAATGAACTTATGGCGCATCATACGGGTCAATCGCTTGAGCAGATTGAACGTGACACCGAGCGCGATCGCTTCCTCTCTGCTTCTGAAGCAGTAGAGTACGGTCTGGTCGACTCGATTTTGACCCATCGTAATTGATGCCCAGGACGCAAGTGTGTCGCTATACACTTCATCCTTCACGCTACCTCTTTGTTGGCTGCCAGCGCTCCCCCCAGTTACTTACTTATGTAAGCGCCTGGGGAGTCGCTTAGTTGCCGCCTCGATGTAGCTCGAATGATTTTGTGTATATACTAATGAAGGGCGGCACAACGCTGACAAGCGGCTTGCGCCTGAGAATGGCATTTGCGTCGTCGTGTGCGGCACAAAGAACAAAGAAGAGGTTTTGACCCATGACAGATAAACGCAAAGATGGCTCGGGCAAATTGTTGTACTGCTCTTTTTGCGGCAAAAGCCAGCATGAAGTGCGCAAGCTGATTGCCGGACCATCCGTGTATATCTGCGACGAATGTGTTGATTTATGTAATGACATCATTCGCGAAGAGATTAAGGAAGTCGCACCGCATCGTGAACGCAGTGCGCTGCCGACGCCGCATGAAATTCGCAACCACCTGGACGATTACGTTATCGGTCAGGAGCAGGCGAAGAAAGTGCTGGCGGTCGCGGTATACAACCATTACAAACGTCTGCGCAACGGCGACACCAGCAATGGCGTCGAGTTGGGCAAAAGTAACATCCTGCTGATCGGCCCGACGGGTTCCGGTAAAACGCTGCTGGCTGAAACGCTGGCGCGCCTGCTGGACGTTCCGTTCACTATGGCCGACGCCACCACCCTGACCGAAGCAGGTTATGTGGGTGAGGACGTTGAAAATATCATTCAGAAATTGTTGCAGAAGTGCGATTACGACGTACAGAAAGCGCAGCGCGGTATTGTCTATATTGATGAGATCGACAAGATTTCGCGTAAATCAGACAACCCGTCCATCACGCGTGATGTTTCCGGCGAAGGCGTACAGCAAGCGCTGTTGAAACTGATCGAAGGTACGGTTGCTGCTGTGCCTCCGCAGGGCGGACGTAAACATCCGCAGCAGGAGTTCTTGCAGGTTGATACCTCTAAGATCCTGTTTATCTGTGGCGGTGCATTTGCCGGTCTGGATAAGGTGATTGCTAACCGTGTTGAAACCGGCTCCGGCATTGGTTTTGGCGCGACGGTAAAAGCCCAGTCTGATAAAGCCAGCGAAGGTGAACTGCTGTCGCAGGTTGAGCCGGAAGATCTGATCAAATTTGGTCTGATCCCTGAGTTCATCGGACGTCTGCCGGTGGTGGCAACGTTGACCGAGCTGAGTGAAGATGCGCTGATCCAAATCCTGAAAGAGCCGAAAAACGCCCTGACCAAGCAGTATCAGGCGTTGTTCAATCTTGAAGGCGTGGATCTGGAATTCCGTGACGAAGCGCTAGATGCTATCGCCAAGAAAGCGATGGCGCGTAAAACCGGTGCTCGTGGTCTGCGTTCTATCGTTGAAGCTGCACTGCTCGACACCATGTACGATCTGCCTTCTATGGAAGACGTCGAAAAAGTGGTTATCGACGAGTCCGTTATCGGTGGTCAGAGCAAGCCATTACTGATTTACGGTAAGCCGGAAGCGCAGCAGGCATCTGGCGAATAATTAACCATTTTATACAATCGGTTAATCAAAAAGGGGGGATTTTATCTCCCCTTTTATTTTTCCGTAAACATGGCGTTGAATGTGTGGGAAACATCCCCATATACTGACATACATGTTAAAGGTGGTAATAAGAAGCACAGCAATGCCACCTGATTACCTGGCGGACACTAAACTAAGAGAGAGCTCTATGAATCCTGAGCGTTCTGAACGCATTGAAATCCCCGTATTGCCGTTGCGCGATGTGGTGGTTTATCCGCACATGGTCATACCCTTATTTGTAGGGCGGGAAAAATCTATCCGTTGTCTGGAAGCGGCCATGGACCATGATAAAAAAATCATGCTGGTCGCACAGAAAGAAGCATCAACGGATGAGCCGGGTGTAAACGATCTTTTCACCGTCGGGACCGTGGCCTCTATTTTGCAGATGCTGAAACTGCCTGACGGCACCGTAAAGGTGCTGGTCGAGGGGTTACAGCGCGCGCGTATTTCTGCGCTGTCTGATAACGGTGAGCATTTCTCTGCGAAAGCGGAGTACCTTGATTCGCCGGCCATTGATGAGCGCGAACAGGAAGTGCTGGTGCGTACCGCAATCAGCCAGTTCGAAGGCTATATCAAGCTGAACAAGAAAATCCCACCAGAAGTGCTGACGTCGCTTAATAGCATTGACGATCCTGCACGCCTGGCGGACACCATCGCTGCGCACATGCCACTAAAACTGGCGGATAAGCAGTCCGTGCTGGAGATGTCAGACGTTAACGAACGTCTGGAATATCTGATGGCAATGATGGAATCTGAAATCGATCTGCTGCAGGTTGAGAAGCGTATTCGCAACCGCGTGAAAAAGCAGATGGAGAAGTCCCAGCGTGAGTACTATCTGAACGAGCAAATGAAAGCCATTCAGAAAGAACTCGGCGAGATGGACGACGCGCCGGATGAAAACGAAGCGCTGAAACGTAAAATCGACGCGGCGAAAATGCCGAAAGAGGCAAAAGAGAAAGCGGAAGCAGAACTGCAGAAGCTGAAAATGATGTCTCCGATGTCGGCAGAAGCGACCGTGGTTCGCGGCTACATCGACTGGATGGTGCAGGTACCGTGGAACGCGCGTAGCAAGGTCAAAAAAGACCTGCGTCAGGCGCAGGAGATCCTCGATACCGATCATTATGGTCTGGAGCGCGTGAAAGACCGCATCCTTGAGTATCTTGCGGTTCAAAGCCGAGTCAACAAAATCAAGGGGCCGATCCTGTGCCTGGTAGGGCCGCCGGGGGTGGGTAAAACCTCTCTGGGGCAGTCCATTGCTAAAGCGACCGGGCGTAAATACATCCGTATGGCGCTGGGTGGCGTGCGTGACGAAGCGGAAATCCGCGGTCACCGCCGGACCTATATCGGTTCAATGCCGGGCAAACTGATCCAGAAAATGGCCAAGGTGGGCGTTAAAAACCCGCTGTTCCTGCTCGATGAGATCGACAAAATGTCTTCCGACATGCGTGGCGATCCGGCGTCCGCACTGCTTGAAGTGCTGGATCCCGAACAGAACGTGGCGTTCAGCGATCACTACCTGGAAGTGGACTACGATCTCAGCGACGTGATGTTTGTTGCGACCTCTAACTCCATGAACATTCCGGCACCGCTGCTGGATCGTATGGAAGTGATCCGTCTGTCCGGTTATACCGAAGACGAGAAGCTGAATATTGCTAAACGCCACCTGCTGCCGAAGCAGATTGAGCGTAACGCGCTGAAAAAAGGTGAACTGACGGTCGACGATAGCGCCATTGTGGGCATTATTCGTTACTACACCCGTGAAGCGGGCGTGCGTAGTCTGGAGCGTGAAATCTCCAAACTGTGCCGCAAAGCGGTGAAACAACTATTGCTTGATAAGTCACTGAAACATATCGAGATCAATGGCGATAACCTGCACGACTACTTGGGTGTGCAGCGCTTTGACTACGGCCGTGCGGACAACGAAAACCGCGTAGGTCAGGTCACTGGTCTGGCGTGGACTGAAGTGGGTGGCGATCTGCTGACCATCGAAACCGCCTGTGTGCCGGGTAAAGGCAAGCTGACCTACACCGGTTCTCTGGGCGAAGTGATGCAGGAATCCATTCAGGCAGCGCTGACCGTGGTACGCGCACGTGCGGAGAAACTGGGTATTAACCCGGACTTCTACGAAAAACGTGATATTCACGTTCACGTCCCTGAAGGGGCAACGCCGAAAGATGGTCCAAGCGCAGGTATTGCTATGTGTACCGCACTGGTATCGTGCCTGACCGGTAACCCGGTTCGTGCGGATGTTGCCATGACCGGCGAGATCACCCTGCGTGGTCAGGTTTTGCCGATCGGTGGTTTGAAAGAAAAACTGCTGGCAGCACACCGTGGTGGTATCAAAACGGTCTTAATTCCTGATGAAAACAAACGTGACCTGGAAGAGATTCCGGACAACGTTCTCGCCGATCTGGACATCCATCCGGTGAAGCGCATTGAGGAAGTTCTGACTCTGGCACTGCAAAACGAACCTTCAGGTATGCAGGTTGTGACGGCAAAATAGTGACCTCGCGCAAAGAGCGTCAATAAAAACAGGGCTGGCAGGCCATTTCGGGCTTGCCAGCCTTTTTTTGTATAGCTAATTTAGATGACGGATTAGGCTTGCCATCATTAACGGGTGTTGTAAGGGCATGGCAGGCCTGATATAACTGCTGCGCGTTCGCACTTTGAAGGATTCAGGTGCGATATAAATTATAAAGAGGAAGAGAAGAGTGAATAAATCTCAACTGATCGACAAAATTGCTGCAGGGGCTGATATCTCTAAAGCTGCGGCTGGACGTGCGTTAGATGCAATTATTGCTTCTGTTACCGAATCCCTGAAAGAAGGTGATGACGTAGCGCTGGTAGGTTTTGGTACTTTTGCCGTTAAAGAGCGTGCTGCCCGTACTGGTCGCAACCCGCAAACTGGTAAAGAGATCACTATCGCCGCGGCTAAAGTACCGGGTTTCCGTGCAGGTAAAGCACTGAAAGACGCGGTAAACTAAGTGATTCCCCCTTTGGGGATGTGACTAAGTACAAGGGCGCATCAACAGATGTGCCTTTTTTATTTGTGATTCCGGGACTTTCTACGTGTTGTGGGCTGACAATCGCCCCTGTTTCTTGTCACAATAGACCTTTCCACGCAGCGTTCAGAAAACGCTATGCTGCGTGAGGTATACAGTCACCTACAGCGGAGTGTGGTTACACCATGATGGACAGCTTACGCACGGCTGCTAACAGTCTCGTGCTCAAGATTATTTTCGGTATCATTATCGTGTCGTTCATTTTGACCGGCGTGAGTGGTTACCTGATTGGCGGAAGCAACAACTACGCCGCAAAAGTGAATGGCCAGGAAATTAGCCGCGGGCAGTTTGAGAATGCGTTTAACAGTGAACGTAATCGCATGCAGCAGCAGCTGGGCGATCAGTTCTCTGAGCTGGCGGCGAATGAAGGCTACATGAAAACGCTGCGTCAGCAGGTGCTGAATCGTCTGGTAGACGAAGCGCTGCTGGACCAATACTCTCGCGAACTGAAGCTCAGCATCAGCGATGAGCAGGTTAAACAGGCTATCCTCTCAACGCCTGCTTTCCAGGTTGACGGTAAATTTGATAACAACCGCTATAACGCAATTGTAAATCAGATGGGGATGACCGCAGACCAGTATGCTCAGGCGCTGCGTAACCAGCTCACCACCCAGCAGTTGATCAACGGCGTAGCCGGGACAGAGTTCATGCTGAAGGGTGAAACGGACGAACTGGCGGCGCTGGTTGCACAGCAGCGTATCGTGCGTGAAGCGACTATTGACGTCAACGCACTTGCAGCGAAACAGTCGGTGACTGAGCAGGAAGTTGCCAGCTACTACGAGCAGAATAAAAACCACTTTATGATGCCGGAGCAGTTCCGTGTGAGCTACATCAAGCTGGATGCTGCAGCTATGCAGGAAACAGCCAGCGATGCGGATATTCAGTCTTATTATGACCAGCATCAGGATCAGTTCACTCAACCGCAGCGTAATCGCTACAGCATCATCCAGACCAAAACGGAAGATGAAGCCAAAGCGGTACTGGATGCGCTGAACAAAGGTGGTGATTTTGCCGCCCTGGCGAAGGAAAAATCCGCCGACATTATCTCTGCCCGTAACGGCGGTGATATGGGATGGCTGGAAGAATCCACCACGCCAGAAGAGCTGAAGAATGCGGGTCTGAAAGAAAAAGGCCAACTGTCAGGCGTGATCAAGTCTTCTGTGGGTTTCCTGGTTGCTCGTCTTGATGATGTCCAGCCAGCGCAGGTTAAACCGCTGAGCGAAGCACGTGACGAGATTGCGGCGAAAGTGAAGCAGGAAAAAGCGCTGGATGCCTACTATGCGCTGCAGCAGAAAGTCAGCGATGCGGCAAGCAACGATAACGAATCCCTCGCGGGGGCTGAGCAGGCAGCGGGTATGAAAGCCGTTGAAACAGGCTGGTTTAGCCGTGACAGCCTGCCTGAAGAGCTGAATTTCAAACCGGTTTCAGACATCATTTTCAATGGTGGCCTGGTTGGTGAGAATGGCACTCCGGGCAGCAACTCTGACATCATCACCGTGGATGGCGATCGCGCGTTTGTGCTGCGTATTGCTGAGCACAAAGCGGAAGCTGTTAAGCCGCTGGCTGAAGTGAAAGATCAGGTAACCGCGCTTGTTAAGCATAACAAAGCAGAGCAGCAAGCGAAGCTGGATGCCGACAAACTGCTGGCTGCGCTGAAAGCCGGTAAAGGCGATGAAGCAATGAAAGCGGCAGGTCTGAGTTTTGGTGAAGCGAAAACCCTGAGCCGTACAGGTCAGGATCCGCTGAGCCAGGCGGCGTTTGGTCTGGCGCTGCCGGCGAATGACAAGCCGAGCTACGGCGTAGCGAACGATATGCAGGGCAACGTTGTTCTGCTGGCGCTCGACGCGGTGAAAGCGGGTTCAATGCCAGAAGAGCAGAAGAAAGCAATGGTTCAGGGGATTACTCAGAACAACGCGCAGATTGTCTTCGAAGCGCTGATGAGTAACCTGCGTAAAGCGGCAAAAATTAAAGTCGGTGACGCGCTGGAACAGCAGCAATAATCGAGACGCTTCGCAAAAAATTGCAAAAAGTTGTATACACCAAAGGCCGCTTTCGCGGCCTTTTCCATTTCTGAATTTTGCCATTTGTCTGCCGTTCTCCACCTCGCTATCGTGATTCCACTGTTAACAAACAAGGAGAAAACAGTATGAAACATGGAATCAAAGCACTGCTTATCACCCTTTCATTAACCTGTGCTGGCGTGAGCCAAAGTATTCTGGCCGCGGAACCGGTCGCTAAAAGCCAGGCAGTCCAGACCAAAGCAGAGGGGGCGGGTGCGGCGCATAGCAAAGCAACGGTACCGACGAAAGCCAGCGATGATGAAGGCACCAGGGTAAGCATCAATACCGCGTCGGCGGAGGATTTAGCGCGGGTCATGAATGGTGTCGGGCTAAAGAAAGCGCAGGCGATTGTCAGCTATCGGGAGGAGTACGGGCCGTTTAAAACGGTTGATGACTTAAAACAGGTGCCGGGAATGGGCAGTTCACTGGTGGAGCGTAACCTGGCTGTTTTAACACTTTAATAACTTGCAGAGCGCTGAAAATTTGCCAGACTGTAGAGGTCATACCAGTTATGGCCTCCTTATCCTCAAGTCTATTCCTATAAAAACAAATTAGGGTTCCTGCGCTATGCAAACACAAATCAAAGTTCGTGGTTTTCATCTCGATGTCTATCAACATGTTAACAATGCCCGCTACCTTGAGTTTCTGGAAGAAGCCCGCTGGGACGGTCTGGAAAACAGTGATAGCTTCCACTGGATGACCGCGCACAACATCGCTTTTGTGGTGGTTAACATTAATATCAACTACCGGCGCCCCGCCGTGCTGAGTGATCTGCTGACCGTCACCAGTCAGGTACAACAGTTAAATGGCAAAAGCGGTGTGTTAAACCAGACCATCACGTTAGAGCCGGAAGGGCAGGTAGTGGCCGATGCGTTGATTACCTTCGTCTGTATCGATTTAAAAACGCAGAAAGCGCTGCCGCTGGAAGGGGAGTTGCGCGAAAAGCTGGAGCAGATGGTGAAGTAAGGGAAGATTGCCGGGCCTGCAAATGATACCGATTTGTAGGCCGGATAAGACGCATTAGCGTCGCCATCCGGCATTATCATCGCAATAAATTACTTTAACCCGGTTTTCTGCTTCATGGCCGCCATCACTGCCGGTTTATCCGCCAGATAATGTTTCAGGCCGTTGGCACGCAGGTTACAGGCGGCACACTGGCCGCAACCGTCGCCCTTAACGCCGTTATAGCAAGTCAGCGTCTCTTCACGCACCAGATCCAGCTTGCCCCAGTAGTCGGCCAGTGCCCAGGTTTCGGCTTTATCAAGCCACATCAACGGGGTTTCAAAGCGGATATCTTTTGCCATGCCCAGACTTACGGCATGATTCAGCGCTTTGACAAACTCATCGCGACAATCAGGATAGCCGGAGAAATCGGTCTCGCAAACGCCAGTAATGACCGCTTCCGCTTGCACCTGATATGCATAAATCGCCGTCAGCGTTAAGAACAAAATATTACGTCCGGGCACAAAGGTGTTGGGAATACCGTTGGCTTCCGGTTCGTAATCCGGTACCGGAATGTTATCGCGGGTCAAGCTACTGACCGCCAGTTCGCTAAGCAGCGTGACGTCGAGAACTTTGTGTGCGCGTGCGCCGAGTTTTAAGGCCAGGTCACGTGCGACATCAATCTCAGCGCGATGGCGCTGACCATAATCAAAGGTCACACAGTGCACTTCATCATATTGATGCAGCGCCTGCGCCAGACAGGTGGTGGAGTCCTGACCTCCACTAAATACGACAACGGCACGTTTCATGGTTTTTCCTGACAAATAACGAAAACCCTATGGTAGCGCCTGGGCGCGGCGTCGACCAGCTTCTTCACGATGAAGGCGGCGGCAGCCAGGCCTCGGTGAATTCAAACCAGCCTCTGGGGTTGAGCCGCACGCCGTTGACGCCCGGTGGGGCGCTAATGCGGTAATGGTAATTAAACAGCGGCGTTAGCGTGGCGTCATTCATCAGGTTAGTGAAAACCTGCTGTAACGCCGCGTGACGATGATCCTCATTAGCCTGGGTTTGCAGCGCATCCAGCGTGGCCTGTAGATGAGAGAATGCCGGGGCATCCAGAACATGCGGCCAGAGCTGATCGCAGCGTAGCCACTGTTCAAGTGTATATTCTGGTGCTTCGCCAATCAGACGGTCGCCCATCATCAGGTCGGCCTGGGCCAGAGGATGGTCACCGTCCCAGTTCTTGGCATTGTGAAAAATCAGCGTTAACTCGCAGCCCAGCGTTGCCAGTACCTGGCGAAGCTGTTCGGCCATGGCGTGCAACTCTACTGGCAGGTGATATACCAGCGTCAGTTTTTCCGGCAGGGCCACTTCATCCAACTGATCCCATTGCGGAATGGTCCACCCTGGCAGCAGCGCATTGCTTGGGGTAATCAGATTCTCTTCCACCTCAAGCGTCTGCAACAGGGAAGAGCGGTGGATGATATTGACCAGCCGACGCGCCTGAAGCACGTTCAGTCGTGCGCTTTTCCTGAGGGTTAAATAACAAAATCCGAGGCTGATCCCGCTACTGACCTGGCTAAGCATCGGCAGTTCCTCAGGCTTGCCAATGGCAATTTGCACCGGATGGCGGCAGCTGGTACCCAGATCCTGGTCGAAAAGCTGCGGTGTTATCCAAAATTCAATGGCTTTCAGCAACGGGTGGCTGAGGTGATAGTGGTCATGGCTCTCGATACGGACCAGTTCCGGTGTAAACAGCGTCAGCCTAAACGGACCGGTGCCGACGAGCGGCTGTTCCGGGTGCGCCAGATGACTGCTGTAGCTGGCCAGACGGTGTGCCAGCCAGAAGTCGGGGCGATGTAAAATAAACGTCAGGCATTGAGGGTGAGTCACCTCAATACGCTTCACGCTGATAAATAATTTATTGAGCGCGGGCAGCTCCAGCAGCTGTTGCAGGCGTTGATGTAGCTGCGAGGTGCTGAGCACGTCACCGTTATGCCAGTGCAGCGTGGAGCGAATATAGAAATCCCAGCGCAGGCCGTCGGCGGAGATATCCCAGTGGTGGGCCAAATCACCGCAGGGACGCTGGGTCGTACTGTCAAAACGGGTCAGTCCGGAGAAGACTTGCCCGGCAAGATGTTGTTCGGCACGGCCGGGGAGAAAGCCGGGGCGGAGGGGATCAAGTGGGCGATAGTAGGGAATACGCAGGGTTGGCGTATCGTTATGCCACTGGCCGCCCATAAACGGCTGCAGCAGCGTTCTTAATTCTCCGGGAGCCAGCTGCGCCAGCTCCAGCACGCTACGCTGTTCTCCCTTTTGCAACGCCTGCTCCATCATCGTATTGCGCAGCGAGTCGGGCGTGACCAAAAAGCGCAATTGTCCCCGTTTTCCGCGTCCTGAGCGTGCTTCCCATACCAGCCAGCCCGCCTCCTGTGCCTGGCGTAGCAGCGTACGGACATGGCGCTCGCTGCAAAAACAGCGTTCAGCCAGTTCGCCGACGGTGACCGACTGCGGCTCTCCGTTTGAGGGCAGCCAGAGGCGTTGGTACTGATTCAATCGATTCAAAAGTCGCATTTGCACTTCATCCTTCGGGCAACATAAACCCGGAACAATTCGTTTTATCTATTCACTATTACTTCCGTATATCTCAGGTGATACTGAACCACAAGTTAACCGCGTCACAGTGTGGAGAAAGAAATGGCTCGTCTGACTGCATTTGATATGGATGGCACCCTGCTGATGCCGAATCACCATTTAGGTGACGAAACACTCTCGACGCTGGCGCGCCTGCGTGAACGCGACATCACCCTGACGTTTGCCACTGGCCGCCATGTGCTGGAGATGCGTCATATCTTAGGGACCCTCTCGCTGGACGCATTTTTGATAACGGGTAACGGGACGCGTATTCATTCGCTGGAAGGGGACGTACTGCATCGTCAGGATCTGGCACCCGAGGCAGCAGATATCGTCCTGCATCAGAAGTGGGATACCCAGGCCAGCATGCATGTCTTCAATGACAATGGATGGTTCACCGGGCAGGAGATCCCGTCGATCCTCAAGGCGCATGTGTACAGCGGATTCCGTTATCAGGTCGTGGATGTGAAGCGTATCCCCGCGCATCAGGTGACGAAGATCTGCTTCTGCGGCGATCATGACGACCTGATACGCCTGCGCATTCAATTGAATGAGGCGCTGGGTGAGCAGGCAAATCTCTGTTTTTCCGCCGTAGACTGTCTTGAAGTGTTGCCGCTGGGCTGTAACAAAGGCTCCGCGCTGGCGGTACTGAGCGACCATTTAGGTTTTTCTATGGCTGAGTGCATGGCATTTGGTGACGCGATGAACGATCGCGAGATGCTGGGCAGCGTGGGGCGAGGTTTGATTATGGGCAACGCCATGCCGCAATTAATTGCTGAGCTTCCTGATTTACCGGTGATTGGACATTGTCGCAATCAGGCGGTATCGCACTTTTTAACACATTGGCTGGATAATCCGCATCTACCTTATTCCCCCGAATGAGAGATCCCTTCCAGCAAGCCAGACCATTAGGTCTGGCTTTTTTTTGCCGGTTTACTGGGTATTCAGCAGTTGGGCGATTTCCGCTTTCCATGGTGTCAAATCGCCAATATGCGCATTAACCCACTCTGGGTTGTAGTAGGTCTCAAGATAACGTTCGCCGCTGTCGCACAGTAGCGTTACCAGTGAACCTGTCTCTCCAGCTTCACGCATGCGGGCGGCAAGTTGCAGCGTACCCCACATATTGGTCCCGGTTGAAGCACCGACTTTGCGGCCCAACTGCGTTTCCAGCCAGTGCGCGGTAGCGACGCTGGCGGCATCCGGCACGCGCAGCATTTCATCAACCACGTCCGGAATGAAAGAGGGCTCGACGCGCGGGCGACCGATACCTTCGATTTTACTGCCCACCGGGCTGCGTAATGTGGCGTCACGCGCCTGCCAGTATGGCAGAAAAACAGAGTTTTCCGGATCGACCACCATCAGCCTGGTGTCGTAACCCTGGCAGCGAATGTAGCGCCCAATGGTTGCTGACGTGCCGCCGGTTCCGGCGCTCATCACAATGTGGCGGGGAACGGGATGTGGCTCGCATGACATCTGGCGGAAGATACTGTCGGCAATATTGTTATTGCCGCGCCAGTCGGTAGCGCGCTCGGCGTAGGTGAACTGATCCATATAATGGCCGTTGAGTTCACGGGCCAGCTGTTCAGACGCGGCATAAATTTCGCAGGCGCTTTCCACGAAATGGCAGCGACCGCCGTAAAACTCAATCTGCTCAACTTTGCGTTTTGCCGTGCAGGACGGCATGACGGCGATAAACGGTAGCCCCAGCAGGCGGGCGAAATAGGCTTCAGAAACCGCCGTGGAGCCGGAAGACGACTCAATAATGGTGGTGCCTTCTTTGATCCAACCATTGCACAGTCCGTACAGGAACAGTGAACGCGCCAGTCGATGTTTCAGGCTACCGGTCGGATGGGTACTTTCATCTTTCAGGTACAGCTGAATTCCCGGGAACGCCGGAAGTGACAGGCGGATAAGATGAGTATCTGCGGAGCGTTGATAATCCGCATTGATTTCATTGATGGCGTTTTTAACCCAGGAGCTATTCATCATTAATATCCATTTGTCATTTTGTGCCTAGAGTAACGAAAAGCACGGAAAAAATTGTTGCCATTTAGCCTTTAAAATAGAATGTAGGGAGAAAATTCTTCTCTGTGGAGTGGATATGTTAGACAAAATTGACCGCAAGCTGCTCAGCTTGCTGCAACAGGATTGCACCCTTTCTTTGCAGGCACTCGCAGATGCCGTTAATCTGACAACCACCCCCTGCTGGAAACGACTCAAGCGACTTGAGGATGATGGTGTTCTGCTTGGCAAAGTCGCGCTGCTGGATCCCGAAAAGCTGGGACTTGGGTTAACGGCCTTTGTGCTGATCAAAACGCAGCATCACAGCAGTGAATGGTACTGTCGCTTTGTGACCGAAGTGACCGGGATGCCAGAGGTACTGGGATTCTGGCGCATGGCCGGGGAGTATGACTACCTGATGCGAGTGCAGGTCGCCGACATGAAACGCTATGATGACTTCTACAAACGGCTGGTGAACAGCGTGCCGGGGTTGTCGGACGTTACCTCAAGCTTTGCGATGGAACAGATTAAATACACAACTGCTCTACCTATTGAATAATTCTCCCGGCGCTCATTGTCGGAAATCATGTCAGGACATAACGCGTGCGATTATTTGCTCAATTAAGCTGGTACTTTCGCCGGGAGTGGCGTCGCTACCTCGGGGCAGTGGCCCTGCTTATCATCATCGCTATCCTTCAACTTATTCCGCCTAAAGTGGTCGGAATTATTGTTGATGGCGTGACGGCTCAACGCTTCACGACCGAACGCCTGCTTATGTGGGTTGGCACAATTGCGCTGATTGCGGTGGTGGTCTATTTGCTGCGCTACGTCTGGCGCGTGCTGCTGTTTGGGGCATCCTACCAGCTGGCAGTAGAACTGCGCGAAGATTATTACCGTCAGTTGAGCCGTCAACATCCTGAATTTTATCTGCGCCATCGCACGGGCGATCTGATGGCGCGCGCCACCAACGATGTTGACCGGGTGGTGTTCGCCGCCGGAGAAGGTGTGCTGACGTTGGTCGACTCGCTGGTGATGGGCTGTGCGGTGCTTATCGTCATGTCTACGCAAATAAGCTGGGAGTTGACGCTATTTGCCTTGCTACCGATGCCGGTGATGGCGCTGATGATTAAGCGTTACGGCGATCGGCTTCATAATCGCTTTAAGCAGGCGCAGGCGGCATTCTCCAGTCTCAACGATCGTACTCAGGAGAGCCTGACCAGCATTCGCATGATTAAAGCCTTTGGTCTGGAGGACCGGCAGTCGGCCTTATTTGCCGCAGATGCGCAGGATACCGGTAAGAAAAATATGCGCGTCGCGCGCATCGACGCCCGCTTCGATCCCACCATTTATATCGCTATTGGTATGGCGAACCTGCTGGCGATTGGCGGTGGAAGCTGGATGGTGGTTCACGGTTCGCTGACGCTCGGTCAGCTGACCAGCTTTATGATGTATCTCGGTCTGATGATTTGGCCGATGCTGGCGTTGGCGTGGATGTTTAATATCGTCGAGCGCGGTAGCGCTGCCTACAGCCGTATTCGCGCCATGTTGGCGGAAGCTCCCGTGGTTAATGATGGCACGGAACCCGTGCCGGAAGGGCGCGGGGAACTGGCGGTTGCGATTCGTGAATTCAGCTACCCGCTGATGGCGCGCCCGACGTTGGAAAACGTTAATTTCCAGCTTAAACCTGGACAGATGCTGGGTATTTGTGGGCCGACCGGTGCGGGAAAAAGTACCATTCTGTCGCTGATCCAGCGCCACTTTGATATTACCCAGGGCGACGTGCGCTTTCATGACATTCCGCTGACGCGCTTACAGCTTGATAGCTGGCGCAGTCGGCTGGCGGTTGTTAGCCAGACGCCGTTTCTGTTTTCGGACACCGTCGGCAACAACATTGCACTTGGACGCCCGCAGGCGACGCAGGTCGAAATCGAACATGTGGCGCGCCTCGCCAGCGTGCATGAGGATATTTTACGTTTGCCGCAGGGATATGACACCGAAGTGGGCGAGCGGGGCGTGATGCTCTCGGGCGGGCAAAAACAGCGAATTTCTATTGCCCGCGCGCTGCTGCTTAATGCGGAAATTCTGATTCTTGACGATGCGCTGTCGGCGGTAGACGGCCGTACCGAACATCAGATCCTGCATAACCTGCGCCAGTGGGGCGAGGGAAGAACGGTTATTATCAGCGCCCACCGCTTGTCGGCGCTGACGGAAGCCAGCGAGATTATCGTGATGCAGCACGGACATATTGCCCAGCGTGGCGACCATGACACGCTGGTCCAGCAACCCGGTTGGTACCGCGATATGTATCGCTATCAGCAGCTGGAAGCGGCGCTGTCTGATGCCCCTGCGTTAAATGAGGAGGCGGCGAATGCGTAGTTTTGGGCAATTATGGCCGACGCTGAAACGGCTGCTGCGCTATGGTTCACCGTGGCGAAAACCACTGGGCATTGCGGTGGTGATGCTGTGGGTGGCGGCGGCGGCAGAAGTCAGCGGTCCGCTGCTGATAAGCTACTTTATTGATAACATGGTGGCGAAAAACAATTTGCCGTTGGCGATGGTGGCTGGTCTGGTTGCGGCTTATGTCGGTCTGCAACTGCTGGCGGCGGGACTGCACTATGCGCAGTCACTGTTGTTTAACCAGGCTGCCGTCGGTGTGGTGCAACAGCTACGCACGGATGTAATGGATGCTGCGCTGCGCCAACCGTTGAGTGAATTTGACATCCAGCCCGTCGGACAGCTTATCTCTCGTGTAACCAACGATACCGAAGTGATCCGCGACCTGTACGTGACGGTCGTGGCGACGGTACTGCGCAGTGCGGCTCTGATTGGTGCCATGCTGGTGGCGATGTTTAGCCTCGAATGGCGTATGGCGCTGGTGGCGATGGCTATATTCCCGGCGGTGATGGTGGTGATGGTGATTTATCAGCGCTACAGTACGCCGATTGTGCGCCGCGTTCGTGCCTATCTGGCCGATATCAATGATGGCTTCAATGAAGTCATTAACGGTATGAGCGTGATCCAACAGTTTCGTCAGCAGGCGCGCTTTGGGGAGCGCATGGGCGAGGCCAGCCGTTCGCACTATATGGCACGCATGCAGACCTTGCGGCTGGACGGTTTTTTACTGCGTCCGTTGCTGAGCCTGTTTTCCGCCCTGATCCTCTGCGGTTTACTGATGTTGTTCAGCGTGACCTCTGGCACGTCCATCGAGGTTGGCGTGCTGTATGCGTTTATCAGCTATCTCGGGCGTCTGAACGAGCCGCTGATTGAGCTGACGACCCAACAATCTATGCTGCAGCAAGCGGTTGTCGCCGGTGAGCGCGTCTTCGAACTGATGGACAGACCGCGTCAGCATTATGGCGATGATGATCAGCCGCTGAAGAGTGGCAACATTGAGGTTGATAACGTGTCATTTGCTTATCGCGATGACAATCTGGTGCTGAAAAATATTAGCCTGTCTGTGCCTTCACGCAGTTTTGTGGCGTTGGTTGGGCATACCGGTAGTGGCAAGAGTACGCTCGCCAGCCTGATGATGGGCTACTATCCGCTGACGCAAGGGGAGATCCGTCTGGACGGGCGCCCCCTCTCCTCGTTGAGTCACGGCGTCTTACGTCAGGGCGTCGCGATGGTGCAGCAGGATCCGGTTGTGATGGCGGACACCTTCCTGGCAAACGTCACGCTGGGCCGCGATATTTCTGAAGATCGAGTGTGGCAGGCGCTGGAGACCGTACAGCTGGCTGAGCTGGCACGCGGTCTGAGTGACGGTATTCACACCCGATTGGGCGAACAGGGCAATAATTTGTCCGTGGGGCAGAAACAGCTGCTGGCATTGGCGCGGGTTCTGGTTGAAACGCCGCAGGTACTGATTCTGGATGAAGCCACTGCCAGTATTGACTCCGGCACGGAGCAGGCCATTCAGCAGGCGCTGGCTGCTGTGCGCGAACACACTACGCTGGTGGTGATTGCCCATCGACTCTCCACGATCGTGGAAGCAGACACCATTCTGGTGCTGCACCGGGGGCAGGCCGTCGAGCGCGGCACACATCAGCAATTGCTGGCGGCGCAAGGCCGCTACTGGCAAATGTATCAGCTGCAACTGGCCGGTGAAGAGCTGGCGGCCAGTGCGCATGAGGATTCCATTATTGCCTGATGGCGCAGTGCGTTTCAGGCCTACGGCTAAATTGGTTCAAGAGGCATCAACAATCTGGTGCAAAAATGTAACGCACTATGCACCGTTATAGTGCGTTTTTTCTTTTTCTACCCCGGCCGCGCCCTGCGAGCCTGAATCACCCCGCGTTTTTCATTTCTGGCACACCCCTTGCAATATTCATCCTGTGTATCTGCAGCCACTACTGAATTCTGACTGGAGGGGATCTATGAAGCTGGTTACCGTGGTAATCAAACCGTTCAAACTGGAAGACGTCCGTGAAGCACTGTCTTCTATTGGTATTCAGGGGCTGACCGTCACCGAAGTGAAGGGCTTTGGTCGACAGAAAGGCCATGCCGAGTTGTATCGGGGAGCCGAATACAGCGTCAATTTTTTACCGAAGGTGAAGATTGATGTGGCGATTGCCGACGATCAGCTTGATGAGGTGATCGACGTCATCAGCAAGTCGGCCTATACCGGAAAAATTGGCGACGGCAAAATTTTTGTCGCCGAGCTGCAACGTGTGATTCGTATTCGTACCGGCGAAGCCGACGAAGCCGCACTGTAACTTCTGGCACACAGTGATAGGAAACCAAAAAATGAAGATAGCAACGATGAAAACGGGTATCGCTTCACTGGCACTGCTGCCGGGACTGGCGATGGCAGCGCCAGCCGTCGCGGACAAAGCTGATAACGCCTTTATGATGATATGTACCGCGCTGGTGTTGTTTATGACCATTCCGGGCATCGCGCTGTTTTACGGCGGTTTGATTCGTGGCAAGAACGTTCTGTCGATGCTGACGCAGGTGACGGTGACGTTTGCACTGGTCTGCATTTTATGGGTGGTGTATGGCTACTCGCTGGCCTTTGGCGAGGGGAATAGTTTCTTCGGCAACTTCAACTGGGTGATGCTGAAAAACATTGCCCTGACGGCGGTAACGGGGAGTTTCTACCAGTACATTCACGTTGCGTTCCAGGGCTCATTTGCTTGCATCACCGTTGGACTTATCGTTGGGGCGCTGGCTGAACGCATTCGCTTCTCTGCGGTACTGATTTTTGTGGTGGTATGGCTGACGCTGTCCTACATTCCGATTGCGCATATGGTCTGGGGTGGTGGTCTGTTGGCCTCCCATGGCGCGCTGGATTTTGCGGGCGGGACGGTGGTGCATATCAACGCCGCGATCGCCGGGCTGGTGGGTGCTTATCTGATTGGCAAGCGTGTGGGTTTTGGCAAAGAGGCTTTCAAACCGCATAACCTGCCGATGGTCTTTACCGGGACCGCAATTCTCTACATCGGCTGGTTTGGTTTTAACGCAGGTTCTGCTGGGACGGCAAATGAAATCGCTGCACTGGCCTTTGTGAATACCGTGGTGGCGACCGCTGCTGCCATTCTCGGCTGGATCTTCGGTGAGTGGGCGCTGCGCGGTAAACCGTCGCTGCTGGGGGCGTGTTCTGGTGCCATTGCGGGCCTGGTTGGCGTGACCCCTGCTTGTGGTTACATTGGCGTCGGCGGTGCGTTGATCATCGGGGCAATTGCCGGTCTGGCGGGACTGTGGGGCGTGACGATGCTGAAGCGTTTTCTGCGCGTTGATGACCCGTGCGATGTGTTCGGTGTGCACGGCGTTTGCGGCATTGTCGGCTGTCTTCTGACGGGGGTGTTCGCCGCCAGTTCGCTGGGTGGCGTAGGCTTTGCTGAGGGCGTGACCATGGGGCATCAGGTGCTGGTGCAGCTCGAAAGCGTGGCGATTACCATTGTCTGGTCCGGCGTGGTGGCCTTCATCGGCTATAAGCTGGCGGACATGACGGTAGGGCTGCGCGTACCGGAAGAGCAGGAGCGCGAAGGGCTGGATGTGAACAGCCACGGTGAAAACGCCTACAACGCTTGATATTTCACTCTGCCGGATGGCGCTAAACGCTTATCCGGCCTACGACAGATGTAGTCTGTAGGCCGGATAAGACATCAGTTGCGATTGCGCATCACCCCTTCCTGTACGGTAGAGGCAACCAGCACACCGTCCTGTGTATAAAATTCCCCGCGCACAAAGCCCCGTGCACCGGAGGCAGAGGTGCTCTCGACGTTATACAGCAACCACTCATTGATATTGAAAGGACGATGGAACCACATCGAATGGTCGATAGTGGCTATCTGAATCCCTTTCTCCAAAAAACCAATTCCGTACGGCTGTAGCGCCACAGGCAGGAAGTTCAGGTCGGAGGCGTAACCCAGCAGATACTGATGCACGCGTAGGTCGTCCTGCACCGTACCGTTGGCGCGGATCCACACCTGGCGTGCCGGTTCGGCGACATGGCCTTTGAGCGGGTTATGAAACTCCACCGGACGCACTTCCAGTGGGCGGTCATTGATAAATTTCTCTTTCAACAGCGGCGGTAGCAGATGCGCCACTGAACGGGCAATTTCGGTTTCGGATTTCAGCGCGTCGGGCCCGGGTGCGTGCGGCATGGTTTTTTGATGTTCAAAGCCATCTTCCGGCGCCTGAAAAGAGGCGGTCATGTAGAAAATGGGCTTTCCGTTCTGGATGGCGGCAATGCGGCGAGCGCTGAAACTGTTACCATCGCGCAGCACTTCGACATCGTAAATTATCGGTTTTTGGCTATCGCCCGGACGTAAAAAGTAGCTGTGAAAGGAGTGCACCAGCCGCTCTTCCGGCACGGTTTCTTTAGCGGCATACAGCGCCTGTCCGACGACCTGCCCGCCAAAAACCTGGCGTAATCCTAAGTCTTCACTTTGGCCGCGAAAGAGTCCTTCTTCAATTTTTTCCAAATTCAACAATGTCAGCAAACTTTTTAGTGCCAGACTCATAGGTGCTCTCCAGGTCATGTCGATGTCGCAGCGAAGTAGGCAGAGTATAACGCAATTTTGAAAGTGGTCCGATGGGTGCAATTGTCTGAATTACCGGTCGATTGCAGGCAAAAATAGCTACTTTGTGCCACACTTAGTCACGTTATGTTTTTGTTAACCACTCTTCTGGCGAGGAAAGTTCTCGCTGGTGCATTGACGATAAGGAGAATTTAATGAAACTCGTGCACATGGTAAGTGGTTTAGCCGTTGCGGTCGCGCTGGCGGCCTGTGCTGATAAAAGTGCAGATATTCAGACACCTGCGCCAAGCCCTACTACGTCAATTGCTGACACACAGTCAAAAATTCAACAGCCGAATGTTTCTGGTACGGTGTGGATCCGCCAGAAAGTTGCGCTGCCACCGGATGCCGTACTGACCGTCACACTGTCGGACGCTTCGCTGGCGGATGCCCCGTCAAAAGTTCTGTCGCAAAAAGCGGTGCGTACTGAAGGGAAGCAGGCGCCATTTAGCTTTGTGCTGCCGTTTAACCCGGCAGATATTCAGCCGAACGCCCGTATTTTGTTGAGTGCAGCCATTATGGTGAACGACAAACTGGTGTTTATTACGGACACCGTGCAGCCGGTTATCAACCAGGGCGGTACCAAGGCCGATCTGACGCTGGTTCCTGTTCAGCAGACGGAAGTTCCGGTTCAGGCCAGCGGTGGTGCGGCAACTACGGTGCCGTCAACGTCTCCCACGCAGGTGAATCCGTCTTCAGCCGTCCCTGCACCTACGCAGTACTAAGACTGGCATAACCCTCTCCGCCAGGGGAGGGTTAATACACCCAGCGATAACGTTGTAAATCGATGTGCCCACTTCCCGAAACCACCACCCCTTCAGCCAGCAATGCCTGACGCTGGCGCTGTAGATCCGGCCCGGTCAGCGATATAGCACCATGGCGATTGACGACTCGATACCACGGCAGGGTGCTGCCTTCGGGAAGCCGTTTGAGGACGCCGCCGACCTGACGCGCTGCGCGCGGAGATCCGGCAAGTCTGGCGACATCACCATAGGTAGTGACGAATCCTTCGGGGATTGCGGCGACAATTTGCCAGACGCGTTGGGGGAAAGAGTCTTGTATATCCATCAGTTATTCCTGCGCTAATTCCCCAGCATAATCTGGAATGGCGGGTGAGTGAAGCCGCATTGCACAAGAAAACAGCATCTGGTGCTGGATGGGTTGCAATTACACGGTGCAGCAGTGATAATGCGCCTGCGCGTTGGTTAACAACGCTCTCAATGGGGGCTCTGTTGGTTCTCCCGCAACACTACTCTGTTTACCAGGTCAGGTCCGGAAGGAAGCAGCCAAGGCAGATGACGTGTGTGCCGGGATGTAGCTGGCAGGGCCCCCACCCAATTCTGCCGTTCGGCAATCTTTTTCACCTTTCCTCGTCACTTAGATTATTTTACGTATTTTCCCATGACTTGCCTGTGAACGCAGAGTGTCCCAGATCGGCTGCAATGTGTTGAAGGCGGCGCGCATCGTGTCATCCGGCAGCGCGAAGGGCATGCGTAAGAAACGATCGAATGAACCCGCTAACCCAAAGCGCGTTCCGGTACCTAACTGAATACCGGCGCTGTCGGCGCGAGTGGCAAACAGCGTCGCCAGCGTATCGGGCAATTCTACCCAGAAAGATAACCCGCCCTGCGGTTGGGTAAATTGCCATTCCGGGAAATGCGATCGCATCAGAGTATGGCACTGGTCGCGTCTGGCGGTGAGCAGTTGTCTTCTGTCCGGGAGAAACTGCGCGGCGTTATCCAGCAGCCAGCCGGTAGCGAGCTGTTCCAGCACCGGTGAGCCTAAATCGAACGTGTCGCGGGTTTGCACCAGTGCGGCAATAGTCCGTGATGACGCCCGCACCCAGCCAAGACGTAATCCTCCCCAGAAACTTTTACCGGCAGACCCCAACATAATGATGGGTGCATCGCGATTGAAGGCGGCGAGCGGCGGTGGTGGCGGGGCGTCATACCACAGATTGACCATGGTTTCGTCCACCACCAGCGTGGTGTGCGTTTTGGCGGCGATATCGGCCACCACTTGGCGTGTGGCGGCGTCCATGCAACGTCCGGTAGGATTGTGAAAATCCGGCATCAGGTAGGCCATGCGTGGGGCGGTTTGTGCGATGGTGGCGACAAGACCCGCAGTATCCCATCCCTGTTCAGGCAGCGACACCCCCACGGGTCGGCAGGAGGCCCCCTGAATCGCCGCAATAGCGAGCGGGTAAGTAGGATGATCAACCACTACGCGATCGCCTGGACCGGTAAGCAACCGCAGGATCAGCGCCAGCCCGCTGACTGCACCATTGACCACCATAACCTCATCCGGCTGCGTGGGTAATCCGCGTTCGCAGTAATGCCGGGCAATGGATTCGCGCAAAGACGGTAGCCCCTGGGGCAGATACCCGGAACTTAATAGATGCTGCGGTATGGCAAACAGCGCCTGCTGGTAAGCCTGATGAATTTCGGGACCTGCGCTGAGCGCGGCGGTGGACAGATCGAGTGCGGTACCGGTGACGGTGCGAGTCGGTACATGGCGAATATGTTCCGGCAGGATCACCCGTGAGCCGCTACCCTGGCGGCTTTCCAGATATCCTTCTTCCCGCAGCTGTGCCATTGCGCTGGCGATAGTTGTTCGGCTGACTTCCAGCACCGTAGCAAGTTCGCGCTCGCCGGGAAGCCGGCTATCCAGCGCCAGCCGGCCATCCAGTATCAGCAGACGCAAGGCTTCGGCCAGCTGTCGCCAGATTGGGGTACGTGAGGGACTCTCCTGCCAGTGCCCGAGCAGGCGCTGGAGAGACTGACTTCCATAACGGCGAGATGACATTGCAGTCCACTTTTTGGAAACTGGTCATTAATCATAGTGCCAATTGCGTTGAAGATGAAGACTGTCTGCGCAGGGAGAGGAGAAAAGCATGCTGCGTCGTTTACTGCAATTGTTTATCGGGCTGATGCTTTACGGCGTGTCGACGGCGATGTTTGTGCGTGCGGATTTAGGCGCTGATCCCTGGAACGTTTTTCATCTGGGTGTGGCAAATCTGTTGTCGATGAACATCGGCTTGGTGATTATTGTCGTGGGCGTATTGGTCCTGTTGGCATGGATCCCACTACGCCAGCGTCCGGGGTTTGGCACATTGAGTAATGTCATTATGATTGGGCTGGCGGCTGATGTGGCGCTGATGGTGATCCCGGGATTTGAATCCCTGTTTGCCCGCAGCGGTCTGTTGGTATCTGCGGTGATACTGAACGCCTTAGCGACCAGTCTGTATATCGGTGCGGGGTTCGGTGCTGGCCCACGAGATGGTCTGATGACCGGCATTCACGCGCGTACCGGTTGGCCGGTGAGGCGAATTCGAACGGCCATCGAAGTGTCGGTGTTGCTTATCGGTTGGCTACTCGGGGGAACCCTGGGCGTTGGTACGTTGCTGTATGCACTGGCGATTGGTCCGCTCATTCAGCTTTGCCTGCCGTGGTTTCGGTATCAGCCGCAGTCACGCATTCGGGTTCGGAATGAACCTACGGCATGATCGCGGGCTGACGACTAAACTTAATCTCGACTGACGCGGCCAGAATTGGCTTGCCGCGCAGTAAACTTCGGAGGCTTTTCTCATGAAGTATGTTGATGGTTTTGTGGTTGCCGTACCCGCTGAAAACAAGGAGGCGTATATCGCGATGGCGGCAAAAGCGGCTCCGCTTTTCAAGGAGTTCGGTGCATTGCGCGTGGTGGAATGCTGGGCAGACGATGTCCCTGACGGCAAATTGACCGATTTTCGCATGGCGGTAAAAGCGCAGGATCATGAAGAAGTGGTATTCAGCTGGATTGAGTATCCTTCAAAAGAAGTCCGTGACGCGGCGAATCAGAAGATGATGTCCGATCCCCGAATGAAGGAATTTGGCGAATCGATGCCCTTTGATGGCAAGCGCATGATCTACGGTGGATTCTCGCCCATTATGGATGACTGACGTGACTGGCTGTGCGGCGTGCCGCCAGCCATCTCAATCTTTTCGCATGTCGGCTACAGTCGTGTCTCCGCCCACAGGATAAACTCTGCCTTTGGCAATGCCTTACTGTATAGCCAGCCCTGGCCGTACTGCACGCCATGCTGTCGTAGCCACTCTTCCTGATTTTTCGTCTCGATACCTTCTGCCACCATTTCCAGCTTCAGCGTTTTTGCGATCTCGATAATATGCGGCGTCACGTTGTTGTATCCCAACGCATCCACGAACGATTTATCGATCTTCAAAATATCGACATCCAGATCCTGCAAGTAACTGAGACTGGAATAACCGGTGCCAAAATCATCAATGTAAATCGAATGGCCTGCCTGGCGGTACTTGGCGATGAACGGAGCGCTGGTTTTCGGATCGGCAAAGGCGCGTTCTGTGAGTTCGAGTGCAATTTGCGACGGGTTTATCTGATAGTGATTCACCTTCCGGCTGAGCAGACCTGGCAGCGTTTCTGATGTCAGATTATCGGCTTCAAGATTGATGGAGATATGCTGCTCCGGATGGTGATGAAGCCATTTGCCCAGATCGTCAAACACGCTTTCGATAATCAGGCGAGTGAGAGGGGTTGTCAGGCCGGTCTGCTGTGCCAGCGCGACGAAAATCTCTGGTGAGAGAAAACTGCCATCGGGCTGCGGCCAACGGGCCAGCGCTTCGGCACCTACCACTTTCCCGGTACGAAGAGAAATGATCGGCTGATAGTACACCTTAATTTCACGGCGCTGGATAGCCTCCTGCAACTGATGATGGGGAGACTGCAAACGACGTAAAATACGCAGAACAAAGGCGGCGGTCAGCAGACCGATAAGAATTCCCGCCGGGAGCCAGATAAGCGCCTGTCGGTGCCATATTTTTTTCAGCGGCAGCGTAGATGCCCAGCTGACGACGGTAATACCTAATGCAGGGAAGGGGCGGGCGTTGTAAATAACGCCCTCTTTTTGCAAATGCGTAGTGGCATTATCTTGTTGAAAATTTTGCAAAATATCTTCTGGTAGCGTTCCGCTACTGGTGACAATCCTGCTTTTATCGGCGCCAATAATGGCGACATCAATCGGCCACGAACCAAACGGAACAACGTCAATGAACGTGGCGGGATCGACCATCACCACATAGTTTTCGCTGCCTAATGCAGCCATAAAACGCTGGATACCTAAGTCGTTATCCGTGGTTAACCAGGCACGGTAGCCATCCTCGGTGACTTTCATCGCCGCAGGGAAGGCGACAGCACGGCTTTTATTCTCGAGGGAAGAGCATTGCGGGACGTTGTCCTTGAGGTACACCACTTCCTGAATGTAACGATAGCTGTATGACAAACGACGCATTTCCAGTAAATGTTTCGTTCCGCAAGGTTCTCCCTTGAAGGTCTCAATCTGGCGTAATGCTTTTTTCGCCTGCTCGCCGACCCTTTCTGTGCGCAAAGCAACCCGGCTGGTGTAAGAATCAAGCTCGTCCATAAATTTAGTTTCAACCTGACGATACGCCAGCCACAGACTCAAACCCACTGGCGCAAGGATGGACAGAATCAGTATTCCGGTCACCAGGCCGATCAAATGTCGTGTTGTCACAGTGATATCCTTATTTACACAGCGTAGGGAAAGTATATCCGAAAGTGAAAAATCTATTCGAATGACCTAATAGATTTAAGAGGGGTATTTCCAGATTAATTACCCACTGTGTAAATGAGGTTGAGCCAGGGACGAGAGTAGTGTACTTTATTGTTATGTTATAATGTAACAATTAGAGGTTGCTATGAAACCGGATATCCATCCTTTTTATCGTACTGTGGTATTCCACGACACCAGTGCCAATGAGTACTTTAAGGTCGGTTCGACCATCAAAACGGAACGTGAGATTGAATTTGAGGGACAAACGTATCCCTACGTGACCCTTGATATTTCGTCTAAATCACACCCGTACTACACCGGGAAGCAGAAGACGTTCGACAACGAGGGCAGTGCGGCGCGCTTCCAGAAACGTTTTGGCCATTTTATTGGCACTAAGCGAGGTTAATATGCAGGTTCTTAATTCACTTCGAAGTGCCAAACAGCGCCACCCTGACTGTCAGATAGTCAAACGCAAAGGGCGTTTGTATGTTATCTGCAAAACGAATCCGCGATTTAAAGCGGTGCAGGGCAGGAAGAAAAGACGTTAGACATTTTGCCAACATTTCAGGGAAACCAGTGCGTGCCAGCGGGTACGCACTTTTTTATTGGCTGGTAGGCAAGCTACTGAGCGGCAGCTTCTGCGCGAGTTAGCGTGAAGACGTCGTAGAAAGAGAGTTCGCCTTTCCGCGCCATCATTTTTTGCAATTGGGCTTTACGTTCGCCATCCACCCGCGGTGAATGCAGAATGGTCTCGATAAGCGCTGGCGGAACAAAACGGGTGTTATACCATTCGCCGTTATAGCAGACTCTGAAGTCCAGCACGTCGATGTCTTCGAAACGGTAACGCGGCGCGACGTCAAAAAAGAAAAAACCATTGAGGATGACAAACAATACCACCAGCAGCCACACTGAATCGACCAGCGTTTCTGATTGCAGCATAACCGCCAGCGTGGCGAACCAGGCGACATACATGCCAATAAACAGTCCCGGATACTTGCGAATGAAGCTGATGCTAAAGCGCGGTCTGTTATCGCGCTTTTCGCGCACATTTAAGTCGTCAATTGTTTCGGTGAGCAGGCGCTGTATTTCTGTCATCTCTTGCCTTCGTGATGTCTTCAATATTCAGGTGGGATCGACCCATTTTAAGAGGGGATAGTGCCTGAAAAAAGTAACAGATTAACCACAATTTAGCATAACAGTTACATTTGAACGTATAGCGTTTTGATGAGGCGCGCAGGATTGCCGCCTACAACGGTGTTTTTGACCCAACAGGTTATGCAGGACAGTCTGCATCTTCTGTTTGCCGAACGTTCATTATGGCAAAACAATAAAACGCAATGCGCACAGGGGAGCGTTCCCATTACCTTATTGTGATCGAAGTCACCTGATTTGAATTAAATAACTATTGTAAATATGAGGAGGTGGTCAGCCAGACAAACAAATCTAACGCGATACCTGACTTAACCTCGTGAACAATTAGCGAATAAATTTCCAAACGGAAGTTGGAATCTTGTCGTACAGCTTATTCATCGTCAATTCAGCAAGGCGATGATCTGCTGCTGAGTAAAATACAGCCAGTTCATTGTCGGACAATTCATATTTATTTTTCTCAATAACGCGCTCGAGCGTGTCAATTGTCTGGCAGCGTCGAAGACGCATCAAATAATCTGTTTTAGTTAATGGTTTATCAGACATAACTCTTACCTATGATTGTAATATTTTTTAACAAGACAAACTAACAGGATTAGCCCTGGTGGCATTGACAAAACAGCGAAACAGTCGATTTCCGGACTTTCGCCATTTCTGCAAATCCTGCGTATTAATACCATAATTGCTGAACAACATAAAAGTGTCATCCAGGTATTCATCAATCTGCGCAATCAGCTTATTGTCCTCATTGTACTTAATTTTATAATTAAGTGCGAAAGTTGCAATATGCTCTATCAGTTCGTTGAGCTGCAGGCTGGTTGCTGAAGTCGGGTCATTAACCCAGCCATGGTTGCTTTGTTCAAGGTTTGCAAGACAGTCATGATACAAGGTTTCGCAGAGAAATTTAAGCTGCGCGATATCATGCCGTTTGGGTGAGTACTCGTCCATAGCGCATCCCCTTCTTAGTGGTTTAAACTAACCGAACACCTTCGGGGTGGATACAACAAACTACCTGAAACTTGCCCGTGACGCCTGATGATTTAACTATAATCTACTCTAAAAAAGATTTCATCGTCATATCATGAAAAATTACAATTGCGTAAAATTATGATGTGGCACCCTTTTTACATTTTACCTTAAAAATGAAGGTATTCGAAATGGAACAACTTCTTTATTGTTCGGGCAATCATCAGGTTAACGGAGTTAGCTTTAGCAATCAAAGGCAACCTCTAACAATGCAGATTAGCTGCTAGGATTAATCTTAATAATTATTCAGGTAAAATAAGAAACCTCAAGAATTCTTAAGAATAGCCTTTAAGCCTACAGGGATTATATCGCTTATTCACTCGGCAGAAAATAAACGTAATCACAATAAGTGATTTTTATGATTTTTCCAGAAAAAAGGCCGCTTGCGCGGCCTTTTCATTAGCGATGAATCAATGGTGATCAACCGGGTGGCTGTGTTCAACATCTTCATTCTTGCGGCTAAAGCGGCGGCGAACCACCACAAAGAACACTGGAACGAAGAAGATAGCCAGTACGGTTGCTGTAACCATCCCGCCCATTACGCCAGTACCAACGGCGTTCTGCGCGCCACTCCCTGCGCCGGAGCTGATAACCAACGGCATAACGCCAAGAATAAAGGCCAGCGAGGTCATCAGGATCGGACGTAAACGCATACGAACTGCATCCAGCGTCGCCTCGATCAACCCTTTACCCTCTTTATCCATCAAGTCTTTGGCGAATTCGACGATCAATATCGCGTTCTTCGCCGACAACCCAATGGTTGTGAGCAGGCCTACCTGGAAGTAAACGTCGTTAGTTAATCCGCGGAACGTCGCGGCCAGCAACGCACCGATAACCCCCAGCGGAACCACCAGCATAACGGAGAACGGAATTGACCAGCTCTCGTACAGTGCTGCCAGACACAGGAAGACGACGATCAGTGAAATGGCATACAGGGCCGGAGCCTGGTTGCCAGACAGTCGTTCCTGATAGGACATCCCGGTCCAGTCATAGCCGATACCGGACGGCAGTTTGCTTGCCAGTTGCTCCATCATTGCCATGGCTTCACCGGTACTTTTACCCGGTGCAGCCTGGCCTAAGATTTCCATGGAAGGCAGACCGTTATAGCGTTCCAGTCGCGGTGAACCATATTCCCAACGTGAGGTAGAGAAGGCGGAGAACGGTACCATTTGTCCATCGCTACCGCGAACGTACCAGTTTCCAATATCTTCCGGCAACATACGGTATTCCGCTTCAGACATGACGTAAACTTTCTTCACACGACCGCGGTCGATGAAGTCGTTCACGTAGCTTCCGCCCCATGCTGCACCCAGCGTTGTATTAATATCACTAATGGAAACGCCCAGCGCCTGCGCTTTTTCCTGATCGATATCGATCTTGAACTGCGGCGTATCTTCCAGGCCATTAGGACGAACACCGACCAACAGATCCGGATGCTTAGCCACTTCACCAAACAGCTGGTTACGCGCCTGTGTTAGTTTGTCATGGCCCAAACCACCCTGGTCAATCAACTGGAAGTCAAAACCAGTTGCGGTACCCAGTTCGACAATTGCGGGCAGGTTAAAGGCGAAGACCATCGCATCTTTAATCTTCGAGAACGCCCCCATCGCGCGAGCGGTGATTGCCTCGACCTTGTTCTCATCACCCGGACGTTCGCTCCAGTCTTTTAACGACACGAAGGCAATACCGGTGTTCTGACCGCGTCCCGCAAAACCGAAGCCGTTAACGGCAAATACTGATTCAACGTTATTTTTTTCTTTGGTCAGATAGTAATCCGTCATTTCGTCCAGCACCTTCTGGGTACGCTCTTGCGTAGCACCTGCAGGTAGCTGAGCCATGGACAGGAATACCCCCTGGTCTTCATCCGGCAAGAAGGAGCTTGGCAGGCGAACGAACAGATAAGCCATGCCGACGACAATGATCAGATACAGCGCCAAATAACGACCCGTACTGCGCAGAATGCCGCCAACGCTGTCGGTATAGTGGTTGGTGCTCTTATCGAACATGCGGTTAAACCAGCCGAAGAAGCCTTTTTTGCCTTCTCCGTGATCGCCCTTAGCGATCGGTTTGAGCATGGTGGCACAAAGAGCCGGCGTCAGAATCAACGCCACCAGTACTGACAACGCCATTGCAGAAACAATGGTGATGGAGAACTGACGGTAGATTGCACCGGTAGATCCGCCAAAGAATGCCATCGGGATAAATACCGCTGACAGCACCATCGCGATGCCCACCAGTGCGCCCTGAATCTGGCCCATTGATTTACGCGTCGCTTCTTTCGGCGGCAGTCCTTCCTCCGCCATAACGCGCTCAACGTTCTCGACCACCACGATGGCGTCATCCACCAACAGGCCGATGGCGAGCACCATCCCGAACATCGTCAGGGTGTTTATCGAGAAGCCGAAAATGGCCAGCACTGCAAAGGTACCCAGCAAGACCACCGGTACGGCAATGGTCGGAATCAACGTCGCGCGGAAGTTCTGCAGGAACAGATACATAACCAGGAACACGAGGATGATTGCTTCCACCAGCGTTTTCACCACTTCGTGAATTGAGATTTTCACGAACGGCGTGGTGTCATACGGGTAAACAATTTTCAGGCCTGATGGGAAGAACGGCTCCATCTTCGCCAGTTCAGCGCGGATGGCGCTAGCGGTATCCAGGGCGTTAGCACCTGTCGCCAGTTTGATACCCAGACCGGAAGCCGGTTTGCCGTTAAACTTCGCAATGATGTCGTAGTTTTCGCCACCCAACTCCACTTTCGCCACGTCACGCAGACGAACCTGAGAACCGTCCTGATTCACTTTCAGCAGAATTTTGCTGAATTCATCGGCAGAGGTCAGACGGGTTTGCGCGATGATTGACGCGTTAAGCTGCTGGCCTTTCACCGGTGGCGTACCACCTAACTGACCGGCTGCAACCTGGGCGTTCTGCGCTTTAATGGCGTTGATCACATCAACCGGCGTCAGCTGGAAGTTGTTCAGTTTGTTCGGATCCATCCAGATACGCATTGCGTACTGGGAACCGAACAGCTGAACGTCACCCACACCTGAAGTACGGCTGATGGCGTCCTTCATGTTAGCGCCCACGTAGTCTGAAATATCTTCCTGGGTCATGGTGCCGTTGGTGTTGATAACACCGACAACCATCAGGAAGCTACTTGAAGACTTCTCTACGCTAACCCCTTGTTGTTGAACTTCCTGAGGCAGTAACGGCATCGCCAGCTGCAGTTTGTTCTGTACCTGCACCTGTGCGATATCCGCATCCGTACCTGACTGGAAGGTAAGGGTGATCTGCACGGTACCCGTGGAGTCACTGTTGGAGGACATGTACATCAGGTTATCGATACCGTTCATATTCTGTTCGATAACCTGCGTAACAGTATCCTGTACTGTTTTCGCATCAGCGCCAGGGTAGGTCGCGGAGATCGTCACTGCAGGCGGTGCAATAGTTGGATATTGCGCTACCGGCAATTTGAGGATCGCGAGCCCCCCTGCCAACATGATGATAATGGCGATCACCCACGCAAATATGGGGCGATCGATAAAGAAATTAGGCATGTCTTAACGGCTCCTGTTTAAGTTAAGACTTGGACTGTTCAGGCTGGCTACCGCTTGCGGCTTGCTGGTTGTTATCCGCGGTGACTTCCTGCGCTTTTACCTGCGCGCCTGGACGTACTTTTTGCAGCCCCGTGACAATCACGCGGTCGCCTGGCTTAAGTCCTTCTGTGACCAACCATTTATCGCCAATTGCTTGTGCTGCCACAATCTGGCGGGTTTCCACTTTGTCATCTGCACCGATAACTAACGCGCTGGCTTCACCGCGCGGTGTACGGGTCACGCCTTGCTGCGGAACCAGTATTGCCGTTGGGTTGATCCCTTCTTCCAGACGAGCACGGACGAACATACCCGGCAGTAAGGTGTGATCCGGGTTAGGGAAGATGGCGCGCAGCGTGATAGAACCGGTGGTCTGATCAACCGTCACGTCAGAAAACTCCAGCGTACCGGATTGCGGGAATTTAATGCCGTCGCTGGTCACCAGTTCCACTTTCGCTTTACCGTTCTCTTGCTTCAGTTTGCCGTTCGCCAGTTCTTGTTTCAGTCGCAGGAAATCGTTGCTTGATTGTGTGACGTCGACATAGATCGGATCCAACTGCTGTACGGTTGCCAGCGCGGTCGCCTGACCGTTTTGCACCAGGGCACCTTCCGTAACGGCAGACTTACCAATACGGCCGCTAATTGGCGACGTGACTTTGGTATACGCCAGGTTAATACGCGCCGTTTCTACTGCGGCTTTCGCGGCAATAACGGCAGCATTTGCCTGTTGCGCATCGGCCTTGGCGGTATCGTATTCCTGTTGACTGATGTACTTGGTACCCAACAGTTTCTGATAACGATTCACCGTCAACTGAGCGATATTAGCTGCCGCCTGCGCTTTAGCCAGATCGCCTTTTGCACTTTCATATGCGGCCTGGTAAGTAGCAGGATCAATCTGATAGAGAGACACACCCGCTTCAATGTCACCGCCTTCTGTGAAATTACGCTTCAGGATGATGCCGCTAACCTGAGGGCGAACTTCTGCAATGCGGAAAGCACTGGTGCGACCCGGGAGTTCAGTTGTTATCTGTAGAGGTTCAGCTTTGAGCGTCACAACTCCAACCTCTGGCATCTGCTGGCCCCCTTGTTGGGCCTGTTTGTCGTCACATCCTGTTAGCGCTAAGCTGCCTGAGAGCATCAGAACGACTGCCAGAGGCGTTAACCCTCTGTTTTTGTTCATATGTAAACCTCGAGTGTCCGATTTCAAATTGATCAATGGCTTAAAGCCTATAAACCCATTGCTGCGTTTATATTATCGTCGTGCTATGGTACATACATTCACAAATGTATGTAAATCTAACGCCTGTAAATTCACTAACATATGGCACGAAAAACCAAACAACAAGCGCAGGAAACGCGTCAACACATTCTCGATGTTGCTCTGCGTTTGTTCTCGCAACAAGGGGTCTCTTCCACCTCGCTTGCAGAGATCGCAAAAGCCGCTGGCGTCACGCGTGGTGCAATCTATTGGCATTTCAAAAACAAGTCGGATTTATTCAGTGAAATCTGGGAGCTGGCAAAACCCAATATTGATGAACTAGAGTCTGAGTATCAGGCAAAATTCCCTGACGATCCACTATCAGTATTAAGAGAAATTTTAGTTTACGTTCTTGAAGCTACCGTGACAGAAGAACGCCGGCGTTTGCTGATGGAGATTATATTCCACAAATGCGAGTTTGTCGGGGAAATAGCCTCTGTTCAGTTGGCACAACGTAGCCTGTGTCTTGAAAACTATGATCGCATCGAGCAAACCCTTCGCAACTGTATGAACGCAAAAATGTTGCCGGAGAATCTGAACACGCGTCGTGTGGCGGTGTTACTGCGCAGCTATCTTTCCGGCATTTTAGAAAACTGGTTATTTGCACCAGAGTCTTTTGATCTGAAAAAAGACGCGCGTGAATATGTCGCTGTGCTGCTGGAAATGTGTCTGCTGTGCCCTACGCTTCGCGTGCCTGAGACCTGCTGACCAGAGAGTTTCACTCCAGGAATTTTCCTGGACATTTTCACCCCCGCTATTTTGTCCATCACAGCCGTGATATTCTAGCTGCTTGACTATTTTCGGTCACTTTTCTGGTTAGAAACATTCATCCTCATGACTATGTTGCAGCTTTATAAACGTTCACAGCATCTCATTGCTATTACCATTATTTTCTTCATTCTATTGCTGTCTTGCCAGTCATCAGCATTTGCGCGAGCACAACAGAATGGCGAACTGCCGACGAAAGCGGATATTCAGAGCCAGCTAGACACGCTGAATAAACAAAAAGACCTTTCTGCGCAGGAAAAATTGGTTCAGCAGGATCTTATCGATACCCTCGCCACGCTCGATAAAATTGAGCGCGTGAAGGACGAGACCGTTCAACTACGCCAGAAAGTGGCCCAGGCGCCGGAAAAAATGCGCGAGGCGACGGCGGCGTTAAATTCGCTCAGCGATGTCGATAATGACGATGAAACGCGAAAAACACTGAGCGCGCTCTCTCTGCGACAACTCGAGTCGCGCGTCGCCCAGGTGCTGGATGACCTGCAAAGCGCGCAAAACGATCTGGCCGCTTATAACAGCCAACTGGTCTCGTTGCAGACGCAGCCTGAGCGCGTGCAAAACGCGATGTACACCGCCTCGCAGCAAATGCAGCAAATCCGCAATCGCCTGGATGGAACCAGCGTTGGCGAGGCGGCATTACGCCCCAGCCAGCAGGTGCTGCTTCAGGCGCAGCAGGCGTTGCTGAATGCGCAAATCGACCAGCAGCGTAAAAGCCTGGAGGGCAACACGGTTTTGCAGGATACCCTGCAAAAACAACGGGATTACGTGACGTCCAACACCAACAGGCTCGAACATCAGCTCCAGTTGCTGCAGGAAGCGGTGAACAGCAAACGTCTGACGTTAACCGAAAAAACCGCGCAGGAAGCAGTGACGCCAGATGAAGCGGATCGTATCCAGACCAATCCGTTGGTAAAACAGGAACTGGATATTAACCATCAGCTTAGCCAGCGCCTGATTTCCGCCACGGAAAACGGCAACTCACTGATGCAGCAAAACATTAAAGTCAAAAACTGGCTTGATCGTGCGCTGCAATCGGAACGCAATATTAAAGAACAAATCGCTGTGCTGAAGGGCAGTCTGCTGCTGTCGCGCATTCTGTATCAGCAGCAGCAAACGCTGCCGTCGGCAGACGAGCTTGCTGATATGACTAACCGCATTGCCGATCTGCGTCTGGAGCAATTTGAAGTCAACCAGCAGCGTGATGCGCTGTTCCAGAATGATGCCTTCGTTGCCAAACTGGAAGAAGGGCACAGCAATGAAGTGAACGGCGAAGTTCATGATGCGCTGCTGCAGGTTGTGGATATGCGCCGTGAACTGCTGGACCAGCTGAATAAGCAGTTGGGAAATCAGCTGATGATGGCGATTAACCTGCAGATCAACCAGCAGCAGTTAATGAGCGTGTCGAAGAACCTCAAGAGCATCCTCACTCAGCAAATTTTCTGGGTTAACAGCAACCGCCCAATGGACTGGGATTGGGTGAAATCCTTCCCGCAAACGCTCAAAGACCAGTTTAAATCGATGAAAATCACCGTGAACTGGGAAAAAGCCTGGCCGGCGGTGTTTATCGCATTCCTGGCCGGTTTGCCGCTGCTGTTGGTAGCCGGGCTTATCCGCTGGCGCCTGAAGTGGCTGAAAGCGTACCAGGCGAAACTCGCCGCCGCGGTGGGTAACTTGCGCAATGACAGCCAGCTCAACACACCTAAAGCGATACTGATCGATCTGATTCGCGCCTTGCCGGCATGCCTGATTATCCTTGCCGTGGGCTTGATTCTGCTGACTATGCAACTGAACGTCAGCGATCTGCTATGGGCATTTAGCAAGAAAATGGCCGTCTTCTGGCTGGTGTTTGGCCTGTGCTGGAAGGTGCTGGAAAAAGACGGCGTGGCGATCCGCCACTTCGGCATGCCCGCGAAACAGACCAGCCACTGGCGTCGCCAGATTGTGCGTATTAGCCTGGCACTGCTGCCGCTGAATTTCTGGTCGGTGGTCGCTGAGCTTTCGCCTCTCAATCTGATGGATGATGTGCTTGGGCAGATTGTTATTTTCTTTAACTTGCTACTTATTGCCTTCCTGGTATGGCCAATGTGTCGTGAGAGCTGGCGTGATAAGGAATCTCACGGTCTGCGCCTGGTGACGATAACCGTATTGTCGATTATTCCGATCGCGCTAATGGTGCTGACGGCGACCGGTTATTTCTATACCACGTTGCGTTTATCCGGTCGCTGGATTGAGACCGTATATCTGGTGATCATCTGGAACCTGCTGTACCAGACGGTGCTGCGCGGATTGAGCGTTGCGGCGCGCCGAATTGCCTGGCGTCGTGCACTTGCCCGTCGTGAGAACCTGGTGAAAGAAGGGGCCGAAGGCGCCGAGCCGCAGGAAGAACCTACCATTGCGCTGGAGCAGGTCAACCAGCAAACGCTGCGTATTACCATGCTGCTGATGGTGGCCCTGTTTGGCGTGCTGTTCTGGGCTATATGGTCCGATCTGATCACCGTGTTCAGCTATCTCGACAGTATCACGCTCTGGCATTACAACGGCACAGAAGCCGGTGCCGCGGTGGTGAAAGATGTCACTATGGGCAGCCTGCTGTTTGCGATTATTGCCTCAATGGTGGCCTGGGCGCTGATCCGCAACTTACCGGGTCTGCTGGAAGTGTTGGTGCTGTCGCGCCTGAAAATGCGCCAGGGCGCATCGTATGCGATCACCACAATCCTCAACTACGCGATCATTGCCATCGGTGCGATGACGGTCTTCGGGTCGCTCGGCGTATCGTGGGATAAATTGCAGTGGCTGGCCGCTGCTCTGTCGGTCGGTCTCGGTTTTGGCTTACAGGAAATCTTTGGTAACTTTGTCTCGGGTCTGATCATTCTGTTCGAACGCCCGGTGCGTATCGGCGATACCGTCACGATTGGCACTTATTCCGGAACAGTCAGTAAGATTCGTATTCGTGCGACCACCATTACCGACTTTGATCGCAAAGAAGTGATCATCCCGAACAAAGCGTTTGTGACCGAGCGACTGATCAACTGGTCGCTTTCAGATACCACCACGCGTCTGGTGATCCGCATTGGGGTCGCTTACGGTTCAGATCTCGATAAAGTGAAGAAAGTGCTGCTGCAGGCGGCAATGGAACACCCGAAAGTGATGCACGATCCTGAGCCAGCCGTGTTCTTCACCGCCTTCGGTGCCAGCACGCTGGATCACGAACTGCGTCTGTATGTCCGTGAACTGCGCGACCGCAGCCACACGGTTGATGAACTTAACCGCGCGGTTGACCGCTTGTGCCGTGAAAACAACATTGATATCGCCTTTAACCAACTCGAAGTGCACTTGCACAACGCCAAAGGGGATACTGTGACTGAAGTTAAGCGCGACATCATCAACGGTGATGATCCGACGCCTTCAGTAGGCTAATAGGAAATGTGATTGCCTGATGGCGCAGCGCCATCAGGCAATCCTGCTACCGTTCTTTTTTGGATGATGCGAGCTGTTTCGTTTCATAATCCCGCTTAACGATCTCTAGTGCTTTCAGCACGGTTTCAGGCGCAACCTGATTCTCTTCAAGTAAGACAATCAAATCGACGGCCAGTTTGACTTCGTCCGGGGCGCTTTCAAGTGACATACATTCTCCGACGATTAACGGGTGATACGTGCGAGCACGTTTTCTATTCTTTCCAGCGCATGGCGACAGCGTGCCAGACGCGCCTCGAAGGCTTCCACTTCTCGTAGCAGGCGCTGCTGCTCCTCAAAATTAGTTGCCCGAGCCAGTTGAGCCTTACGTTCGCGTGTCATCTCGACCAGTCGGCGCTCATATTCCTGATGTTGAACGCGTTTGCGCTGCCAGCGGGCAAGCCCTGGCGACGCGCTGTCCCATTCTCTGAGCGACCAGGTGGCGGTCTCACGGGAAATGGCTTCCAGTTGAGACGCTAAATGTTCAGCCAGCCAGGCTACCTGGGGACGCTGCTGGTGTTCAACGGCATGGCATAACGCGCTCAGGTTAGCATCGGCTTCATCCAGGCAGGCCTGTAACCGTGTGCTGCGGGTGCGAAAAAGCTGGCGATCGAAACGGGCGCTAAGCGTTGCGTGATGCGCAAGAGGGGCGCAACGCTGCCGCAGGCTGTTGAGCTGGCTTTCGAGCGTCTGAAGCAGCAGGGCGGTTTTCACGATAACACTCCGATGAAAATGAGAACCGTTATGCTAAAGTAGCGATTCTCTGTGTTAAGTATTGATATTATGCGACGCATTATTCTAATCATCATTGGCTGGATAGCGGTAGTATTAGGCACACTGGGTGTGGTTTTGCCCCTGTTGCCCACAACACCGTTTATGCTGCTGGCCGCCTGGTGCTTTGCCCGCTCATCGCCGCGTTTTCACGATTGGCTGCTGTACCGTTCATGGTTCGGCGGTTATCTGCGCCACTGGCAGAAACACCGTGCGATGCCGTCAGGGGCAAAGCCGCGCGCCATTGTGTTTATTTTGCTGACGTTTGGCGTTTCGCTGTGGCTGGTTGAGATGATGTGGGTACGCGGACTGCTGTTGGTTATTCTCGCCTGCTTGTTGATTTTTATGTGGCGGATCCCGGTGATTGATGAAGAGCAACAAAAGCACTGAAGCATAATAATCGCTGTTGCAATTGTCTCCCGCAGCCAGTAAATTTGACCGTTTTCGAGCACAGGCGCAGGCGGTCAAAGGTTAAACAGATGTAACCTTTGCTCTTTATATATACAAAAAATCATTCAAGACGCGTCGAGGATGGAGTATATAGTGCGCCGTGAAGTAATACCGTATCAATCAGGCACAAACTTATGACCGCAACTGCACAGCAGCTTGAGTTTCTCAAAGATAGCATCAAAAGCATCAACGACTACCCAAAACCGGGCATTCTTTTCCGCGATGTCACCAGCTTGCTGGAAGACCCGAAAGCTTACGCACTCAGCATTGAACTGCTGGTTGAGCGTTACAAAAATACGGGTATCACGAAAGTTGTCGGCACCGAAGCGCGCGGCTTCCTGTTTGGCGCACCAGTCGCCCTGGGGTTGGGCGTCGGGTTTGTTCCGGTGCGTAAACCCCATAAACTGCCACGCGAAGTAATTGCTGAAAGCTATGAGCTGGAATACGGCACCGATCAGCTGGAAATCCATGTTGATGCTATCAAACCGGGCGACAAAGTTCTGGTTGTAGACGATCTGCTGGCGACCGGCGGAACCATCGAAGCGACCGTGAAGCTGATCCGCCGTCTGGGTGGTGAAGTGACCGATGCGGCGTTCATCATCAATTTGTTCGATCTGGGTGGCGAACAGCGCCTGGAAAAACAAGGGCTGACCTGCTACAGCCTGGTCCCTTTCCCGGGCCACTAAGTCGGACTATCTTTTTTGCCATTTTGGCCCCGGTCAGTGCTCAAAATCCTCACGTACTACGTGTACGCTCCGGTTTCTGTGCGCTGCCCGAAACCAAACTGACTGCAACGATAACGCCCGAATATAACGTGTCAACCTCGCCGTCGCTGCGAGGTTGTGTTAGCATTACTCCCCTGTGAATCCACCCTCCAGCCTTTCAGAGCCTGCCAATGAGTTATCAGGTCTTAGCCCGAAAATGGCGCCCACAAACCTTTGCTGACGTCGTCGGCCAGGAACATGTGCTGACGGCACTGGCTAACGGCTTGTCGTTAGGGCGTATTCATCATGCTTATCTTTTTTCCGGCACCCGTGGTGTCGGTAAAACCTCTATCGCCCGTCTGCTGGCGAAGGGACTCAACTGTGAAACCGGCATTACCGCCACTCCCTGCGGGGTGTGTGACAACTGCCGTGAAATCGAGCAGGGACGTTTTGTCGATCTGATTGAAATTGACGCCGCGTCGCGCACCAAGGTTGAAGATACCCGTGATCTGCTGGATAACGTCCAGTACGCGCCCGCACGTGGACGCTTCAAGGTCTATCTGATCGACGAAGTGCACATGCTGTCGCGCCACAGTTTTAACGCCTTACTGAAAACGCTCGAAGAGCCGCCAGCGCACGTTAAGTTCCTGCTGGCGACTACCGATCCGCAGAAGCTGCCGGTCACTATCCTGTCGCGCTGCCTGCAATTTCATCTTAAAGCGCTGGACGTTGAGCAGATCCGCCATCAGCTTGAGCATATCCTCAATGAGGAACACATCGCCCACGAACCGCGTGCACTGCAGCTGCTGTCGCGCGCGGCGGACGGGAGCCTGCGCGATGCGCTAAGCCTGACCGATCAGGCGATTGCCAGCGGCGACGGCCAGGTCTCAACTCAGGCGGTGAGTACCATGCTCGGTACGCTTGACGACGATCAAGCGCTGTCTCTGGTTGAGGCGGTGGTTTCCGGGAATGGCGAACGAGCCATGACGCTGGTTAATGACGCTGCCGCGCGTGGTATTGAATGGGAAGCGCTGCTGGTTGAGATGCTGGCGTTGCTGCACCGGATTGCGATGGTTCAGCTCACGCCTTCCGCGCTCGGTAGCGATATGGCCGCCATTGAACAACGTATGCGCGAACTGGCGCGGACCGTGCCGCCGACCGATATTCAGCTGTATTACCAGACTCTGTTAATTGGACGTAAAGAGCTGCCGTATGCGCCGGACAGGCGTATGGGCGTAGAAATGACGTTGCTGCGGGCGCTGGCTTTTCACCCGCGCGTCCCGCTACCGGAACCCGAAGTCCCTCGCCAGTCGTTTGCACCCGCGGCTCCTACCGCGATCATGGCACCGACACAGGCCCCGGAGCAACAACCTGCGCCTGCGCATCAGGACGTACCGTTGTCTGAGGCAACCAGCCAGGTGCTGGCTGCGCGTAGTCAGCTGCAGCGTGCTCAGGGAGCGACCAAAGCAAAAAAGAGTGAACCGGCAGCCGCATCCCGCGCGCGGCCGGTGAATAATGCTGCGCTGGAAAGACTGGCGTCGGTGACGGAACGCGTTCAGGCGCGCCCGGCGGCCTCTACGCTGGAGAAGGCACCGGCGAAAAAAGAAGCCTATCGCTGGAAGACGACCAATCCGGTTGCAGAAGTCAAAGAAGTTGTTGCCACGCCAAAGGCGCTGAAAAAAGCGCTGGAACATGAAAAAACACCGGAACTGGCGGCAAAACTGGCGGCGGAAGCCATTGAACGCGACCCGTGGGCCGCGCAGGTCAGTCAGCTTTCATTGCCTAAGCTGGTGGAGCAGGTGGCGCTCAATGCCTGGAAAGAAGAGAATGGCAACGAGGTTCGCCTGCACCTGCGTTCCACGCAGCGGCACCTCAATTCCAGCGGTGCGCAGCAACGACTTGCTGAAGCATTGAGCAGCTTAACGGGCTCAGCGGTTGAATTGACCATCGTTGAAGATGATAATCCTGCGGTGCGCACGCCGCTGGAGTGGCGTCAGGCCATTTATGAAGAAAAACTTGCGCAGGCGCGTGAGTCAATTATTGCGGATAATAACATTCAGACGCTGCGTCGTTTCTTCGATGCGGAGCTGGACGAAGAGAGTATTCGCCCCATTTGATCGTAAGCCATTTTCCATGGTTTTATGGTTGTCATCCCTTAACGTGATTGAGAGAGAAGCCTATGTTTGGTAAAGGCGGTCTGGGTAACCTGATGAAACAGGCCCAGCAGATGCAAGAAAAAATGCAGCAGATGCAGGAAGAAGTGGCCAAGCTGGAAGTGACCGGCGAATCGGGTGCGGGTCTGGTGAAAGTGACCATCAACGGCGCGCATAACTGCCGTCGTGTGGAAATCGACCCAAGCCTGTTGGAAGACGACAAGGACATGCTGGAAGATCTGGTTGCTGCGGCATTCAACGATGCGGCTCGTCGCATTGAAGAGACCCAGAAAGAGAAAATGGCCTCCGTTTCCTCTGGTATGCAGCTGCCGCCTGGCTTTAAGATGCCGTTCTGATGCAAACCAGCCCGCTGTTAACTCAGCTTATGGAAGCACTGCGCTGCCTACCGGGCGTTGGCCCGAAGTCAGCGCAGCGCATGGCGTTCGCGCTACTTCAGCGCGATCGCAGCGGCGGGATGCGTCTGGCGCAGTCGTTAACGAAGGCGATGTCGGAAATCGGCCACTGTGCTGATTGCCGCACCTTCACAGAACAAGAAGTATGCAACATCTGTGCGAATCCGCGTCGCCGGGAAAACGGCCAAATTTGCGTGGTAGAGAGTCCTGCGGACATCTACGCCATTGAGCAAACGGGGCAGTTTTCCGGCCGTTATTTCGTGCTGATGGGACACCTGTCGCCGCTGGATGGCATCGGGCCTGATGATATCGGGCTTGATCGTCTGGAGCAGCGACTGGCGTCTGAGCACATCAATGAAGTGATCCTGGCGACCAACCCGACGGTCGAAGGCGAGGCTACCGCCAACTACATTGCCGAGCTGTGCATGCAATATGACGTTGAAGCCAGCCGTATCGCCCACGGCGTACCGGTTGGCGGTGAGCTGGAAATGGTCGATGGCACCACGCTGTCGCACTCTCTTGCCGGGCGTCATAAGATTAAATTCTGAACAAACGGAAGCCGCGACGGCGGTTTCCGCTTGAAATTATCATTCCCTGTCCCCATTTCACTCTCAACGTGTTTTTACCATTAAAAATGGCATTGTTGAGGTAGATCTACATGAAAGGACAAGAAACTCGTGGTTTTCAGTCAGAAGTAAAACAGCTTCTGCACCTGATGATCCATTCTCTGTATTCCAATAAAGAAATCTTCCTGCGTGAGCTTATCTCTAACGCCTCCGATGCGGCAGACAAGCTGCGTTTCCGTGCGCTGTCTAACCCGGACCTGTATGAAGGTGACGGTGAACTGCGCGTGCGTGTCTCCTTCGATAAAGATAAGCGTACGTTGACCATCGCCGACAACGGCGTGGGGATGAACCGCGATGACGTTATCGATCATCTGGGGACCATTGCTAAATCCGGTACCAAATCTTTCCTCGAATCTATGGGTTCCGATCAGGCGAAAGACAGCCAGTTGATCGGCCAGTTCGGGGTGGGTTTCTATTCTGCATTTATCGTGGCTGACAAAGTCACCGTGCGCACCCGTGCAGCGGGCGACAAGCCGGAGAACGGCGTGTTCTGGGAGTCTGCGGGCGAAGGTGAATACACCGTGGCCGACATTACCAAAGACGATCGCGGCACCGAAATCACCCTGCACCTGCGTGAAGGGGAAGATGAGTTCCTCGATGACTGGCGCGTACGCTCCATCATCAGCAAATATTCTGACCATATCGCCCTGCCGGTAGAGATTGAAAAACAGGAAGAGAAAGACGGTGAAACCGTGGTTTCCTGGGAGAAAATCAACAAGGCGCAGGCGCTGTGGACGCGTAACAAGTCGGAAATCAAAGACGACGAGTACAACGAATTCTACAAGCACATCGCTCATGACTTCACCGACCCGCTGACCTGGAGCCACAACCGTGTGGAAGGTAAGCAGGAGTACACCAGCCTGCTGTACATCCCTTCGCAGGCCCCGTGGGATATGTGGAACCGCGATCACAAGCACGGTCTGAAGCTGTACGTCCAGCGCGTGTTCATCATGGACGACGCCGAGCAGTTCATGCCGAACTACCTGCGTTTTGTGCGCGGTCTGATAGATTCCAACGATCTGCCGCTGAACGTGTCCCGTGAGATCCTGCAGGACAGCACCGTCACCCGTAACCTGCGCAGCGCGCTGACCAAACGCGTACTGCAGATGCTGGAAAAACTGGCGAAAGACGATGCAGAAAAATACCAGACCTTCTGGAAACAGTTTGGCCTGGTCCTGAAAGAAGGTCCGGCGGAAGACCACGCCAACCAGGAAACCATCGCCAAGCTGATGCGTTTTGCTTCTACGCACACCGACTCTTCTGCACAGACCGTGTCGCTGGAAGACTACGTGTCGCGGATGAAAGAAGGACAGGAGAAGATTTACTACATCACCGCTGACAGCTATGCGGCGGCGAAGAGCAGCCCGCACCTGGAACTGCTGCGTAAGAAAGGCATCGAAGTTCTGTTGCTGTCCGATCGCATCGACGAGTGGATGATGAACTACCTGACCGAGTTCGATGGCAAGCCGTTCCAGTCCGTTGCTAAAGCTGATGAGTCTATCGACAAACTGGCGGATGAAGTCGACGAATCGGCAAAAGAAGCTGAAAAAGCGCTGACCCCGTTCGTTGAGCGCGTGAAAAACCTGCTGGGCGATCGCGTGAAAGAAGTGCGCCTGACGCACCGTCTGACCGACACACCGGCTATCGTAACCACCGATGCGGACGAAATGAGCACGCAAATGGCGAAGCTGTTTGCCGCTGCGGGCCAGGCCGTGCCGGAAGTGAAATACATCTTTGAACTCAACCCGGACCACGTGCTGGTTAAACGCACGGCGGATACCCAGGATGATGAGCAGTTTAAAGAGTGGGTTGAACTGCTGCTGGATCAGGCGTTGTTCGCAGAACGCGGCACGCTGGAAGATCCTAACCAGTTTATCCGTCGCATGAACCAGCTGCTGGTGTCGTAATTTCACCACAGATTGAGCATTACCGTAAAAGGGCAACGCAGGTTGCCCTTTTTTATGCTTAACGCATCGACACAGTGGTTACGCTATTGGTTGCCAGCGTTTCCTGGGTGTACTGTGCCAGCTCGCCGCTTTGCAAATAGACTTTGTGCTTAATACACAGGCTGACTTGTCCTTCCGGTAAACGTAACAGCCACGCCTCATCTGCATTGAGTATTTTCCCCGACCAGATTTTTACATCGTGACTGATGGCGTAGCCGCAGGTTTGCTCAATATAGTGCAGCACCGACTGGCGACAGTTTTCCTCAGTGAACGCCGGGAACAACGCCCGCGGCATCCAGGTTTCTTCAATGATAGTCGGCTGCTGGTTAATGATGCGCATGCGACGATAGTGGATCAGCGGTGTATCTGATGGTAAGTCGAAAAGCGCGGCGATCTCGGGATCGCTCGAAAGTGCGTCGTAACTGAGTACCACGTTGTCCAGCGTCTGATCGCGGTGTATACGCTCTGACAAGGTAATGACATTGTTGTCCTGATAAAACTCCGGCGGGTTCACGAAGATCCCTGAACCCTGCCGGGTATGGACAAATGACTCTCTTTTCAGCCGCGCAACGGCTTTCTGAATAGTCGGTCGACTGACGCCATAGCGTTCTGCCAGCGCATGTTCACCTTCGACCGGTTCACCGGCAGCGTATTCCCCTTTGAGGATTTTCTCTCTTAACAACAGGTAGATATCAAGATACTTCATGGCGTCCGTTCTGGCGCGTCTGACGACGCGCCCTTGGTTAGGCTTGCGATTGAACGAGTAATTGCTGCTTTTTCGCCATTCTAAGTCGTTTGAGCACAATAGCAATTGCGGCTGTGGTGATAATGCCGCCGCTCATTGCGATCAACGCCATCAGTGGCTGATCGAAACCGCCGAGCAGCACGATAATTGGCCCACCATGTGCGACATTGCAATGTAATCCGAAAACAAAACCGAGGATGCATGCCACCGCAGAGCCAATCATGTTGGCTGGAATAACAGACAGCGGATCGCGGGCGGCAAAGGGAATCGCGCCCTCAGAAATTCCGACCAGTCCCATCGCCGCTGCCGCCTTACCGTTTTCGAACTCCTCGTCATCAAATAACGTAAAGCGTCTGCCAATAAAGGCCGCCAGCGCCATACCCAGTGGCGCAACCGGAATGGCCGCTGCCTGCGCGCCCATAAACTGAGTTTGCCCCTGGGCGATAAGACCCACGCTGAACATGAAGACCACTTTGCCAAACGGTCCCCCCATATCAAAGCCCTGCATTAGCCCCATCACCAGACCGATTAAAATAATATTACCCGTGGAAAGGTTGGTCAGCAGATGATTCAGGAAGGCCATCAGATCAGCAACTGGTGCACCAATAACAAAGATAAATAATGCGGCGATGAAGGCGGTGCCCGCAATCGGCGCGATCATGATAGGCACCAGCGGCAGCAGCATTTTGTGCCATGAAAGGTGGGTCAGCCAGCGGATGAAATAGCCCACCAGCAGTCCGGCAATAATTGCACCGATAAACCCGCAGCCGGCGCTGGCTCCGTAAAACGAACCGGTATTGGCAATCCAGCCGCCGATAAGCCCTGGAGCCAGGGCGGGCCGCTCGCCAATGGCGAATGCAATATACCCGGCGAGGACTGGAATCATCAGCGTGAAGCCAACGACGCCGACATTCAGTACTTGATTCCACAGGCTTCCTTCCGGGATAGCCAGTCCGGACGGTGTCGGCACGCCACCCAGTGCCAGCGCGAGGGCAATCATTAACCCGCCGGTGACCACAAACGGGATCATATAGGAGACCCCATTCATCAGAGACTTGTACAACTGGCTGCGTACCGTGGTGCTCGACGTCTGGGTCTTCGTTGTGGCTCTCGCCTGGTAAGGCTGTGCCGCCAGGGCCTGGTGAATCAATCCCTGTGCATCTTTGATGGCCGCTTTGACCCCAGTAATCACCACCTTTTTGCCATTAAAACGGTCCAAATCGACCTGCTTATCGCAGGCGACGACAATGGCCTCAGCCCGGGAGATATCAGCGTCGCTGGGTGCATTTTTGACGCCAATAGAGCCGTTGGTTTCAACAATGGCTTCATAACCCATTTCCGCAGCGGCTTTTTCCAGCATCTCAGCGGCCAGGTAAGTGTGCGCGATACCCACCGGGCAGCCGGTTACGCCGATAATCAGCCCACGAGAGGACTCAGCACTAACCTTTTCGTGACACGCCTCTTGTTGGCAGAAATAGTCCACGACCGCCTGAACGTCCTGACAGGCCAGGATCTGCCTGACGCTGTCCTCTTCGACCAGACGTGAAGAGATCTGTGCCAACACATCGATATGCGCAGTGCTGGCCTGTTTTGCTGAGGCGATCATCAGGATCAGATGTGTCGGCTGGCCATCTTCCGCGCCATAATCAATGCCCTGACGGCTGATACCTATCGCCACCGCCGGTGATAAAACGCTGTCGCAACGTGCGTGCGGCAGCGCAACGCCGCCTTCAAATCCAGTATTCCCGGTCTCTTCTCGTGCCCATACCTCCTGGAGAAACGCGTCGGTGTCGCGAATTTTATTCGCGCGCAATAACAGGTCGGCGAGTTCAGCAAGTGCCGCGTCTTTTTGGTTTGATTTGAGATCCAGACAAATCAACGCCGGTTGAACAAGGTCGTTTATCTTCACAGTAGACTCTCTATGATTATTTGTATTTACAACTTTCGCAGAGGCTAAAAGTTTACCTGCGAAATGATCTTGATATTGATCATCTCTTTAGATGCGTATTTGACTGTTATTTCGGTTATGCAGGCTGTTTCACACAATGTGATTGATGATGATTTGTTCGTTTATTGATTTTTGATTTAGGTCAAGGATCGTAATTTGTAATTACAAGTTAATAGGGGGACGTTTCTTTTGGAGGCAGGGCCGTGAGCAAACAAGCGATTATCGCCGAACAAGTTGATGTGAATAAAAAGATCCCGTGCGAAAAAAGCCCGGAAGAACAACTCGCGATTATGGAGGCCTACACCGAGGCGTTTCAGTCAACCCCGGAGCGTTTTCAGCGCGAGGTCCGCTGTCTGCAGGCGCTTTACCCCACGCTGTTCCGCCGTCCCTGTGCTGACGATCTGATCCTGGGACGCGTCGATGCGCTGCCGATTGGTTTTGGCTGCGTCACCTCCGTTGGCGGTGTGGGTCATTACTGCAATTTTGCCCGGCTGGACGAACTGCGGAAAATGCTGGAGTTCCCCGACCAACAATACCGTATCGATGTGCTTGAGCGCTTCTGGCGCGAGCATGACACCCGTTCTGTCTATTTTCGCCAGGCGCTGACCGATGACACGCTCGGCAAATTCGTTGACGTTAACTTTCCGGCGATTGCGACGGCGCGTTTAAGCGGCATGTATCTGGATTATCCGCAGTTGATGACGCTTGGGATCGGTGGGTTGCTGCAACGCATCGAACAGCAGCAACTGCAGGCTGAACGCGCCGGGGATGAGGCCGCGGTGCAGTTACAGCAATCTTTCAAGGACGTACTGGGCATTTTGCAGCAGGTGATTGACCGTCACATTGAAATAGCTGCCGATGAGATGGTGGAATGCACGGATGTGGAGCGCTGTAAGCATCTGCTGCTGTTAATGCGCGAGTTGGGCGCTATTCGTCATGACAAACCTGCAACTTTCATCCAGGGGATTGAACTGAGCTGGCTCTACAGCCTGTGTGCTGGCGTGGTGAATTATGGCCGTATGGATGACTACCTGGGTGATTTATTGGTGGCCGATCTTGACGCCGGACGTCTAAGCGAACGCCAGGCCATTGCGTGTATCCGTTCCCACTACCGCCTGATTGAAGCGCGGAAAACCACGGTGAATGGTCGCGTGGTGGTTGGCGGGAAAGGGCGGCGTAACCCGAAAAATGCGGATGTCTATTGTCGACTGGCGATCCAGGCCGTTGAGGAAAATGGTGATACGGAACCGCAATTTACTTTACGTATTTATCAGGGAATGGACAACGCAATCTGGCAACAGGCATTGACGGTGATTGGCACCGGCCTGACCTATCCCATTCTGTATAACGATGACGTCAATATTCCGGCGGTGATGGACGCGATGCAGGTGGGGGAAACGGAGGCCGAGCAGTATGTTCCTTTTGGCTGCGGCGAGTTTGTGCTGGCCGGGCGAAGTGTAGGCACGCCGAATACCTGTATTAACCTGCTTAAAATTCTCAATATCTCGCTCAGCGGCGGCATCGATTTTTGGGATGATAAACAAAAAAGTGGCGGTGTGGCGTTAACCCCGCCAGAACAGATATCGTGCTTTGATGACGTGCTGAATAACTACCAGCGGTTGCTGGATTACTACATTGATATCACGGCGCACGCTCAGGCGTTGTCGTATCGGGTGATGAATGAACAGGTCGGCTTCTTGTTTACCTCGATCCTGACGGCAGACTGCGTGGCGCGCGATAAGGCGCTGCTTGACGGCGGCGTGCGCTACCTCGGCGGTACTAACGAAACCTACGGCAATACCAATGCGGCAGATTCACTGGCGGCAATCAAACAGGTTATTTTTACCGAGCAGCGTTATGACTACACAACGTTGATTGCGGCACTGAAAGCGGATTTCGTGGGCTATGACGACCTCAAGCGGGCACTGATCGCGGCGACCAAGTTTGGTAATGATGACAATGCGGCGGATGACCTGGCGGTGATGATGCATCGCTATGTTTGTACCGGCGTACGCGATGCGGCGAAGCGGGTAGGGCTGGACAGCTATCTGGTGGTGATCATCAACAATCAGGTGAATACCGAATGGGGGCGTGCAACCAGCGCTTCAGCCGATGGGCGGCATAAAGGTATTTATATGAGCAACGCCAACAACCCGCAGAGTGGGGCGGATAAAAATGGTCCGACGGCGATGCTGAACTCACTGCTGAAACTGGAGGCAAAATATCACGCCGGTTCGGTACAAAACATCAAATTCAGCAAAGGGTTATTCAACACCCGTCGCCCGCTGGTGGAGGCGTTGATGCACTCTTATTTTGAGCGCGGCGGGCCGCAGTTGATGGTCAGCGTGGTGGGTAAGGGGGAGTTGGAGGCGGCGTACCAACACCCGGAAAACTACCCTAATTTGATTGTTCGCGTCGGTGGTTTTAGCGCGCGTTTTGTCAATCTGGACCGAGATGTACAGCAGGAAATCCTGAACCGTACGCTGAACGACTGAGGTGGATGATGAGCGAAGCGGGCACGGTTTTTGATATTCAGAAATTTTCACTGCACGATGGGCCGGGGATCCGCACCACCGTCTTTCTGAAAGGATGCCAGATGCGCTGCGTCTGGTGCCACAATCCGGAGTCGCTGAGAGCCGAAAAGCAGCTGGCGTTTCTGGAACATAAGTGCCTGCAATGTCAGCGTTGCGCAGAGGTCTGTCCGCACGGATGCCACCAGTTTGCCCAAGGGCGGCATGAGATAGATTATGCCGCCTGTCAGGCGTGCGGACGCTGCGTTGAGGCATGCCCGGCGCAGGCGCTTAAAATCTATGGGCAGACCCGGAAGGTGACTGAGATCCTTGAAGAGGTCATCAAGGATAAACCCTACTTTGACAAAACCGGGGGCGGCATAACCTTGTCCGGCGGGGAGGCGATGTTCCAGTTTCCCTTTGCGCTGGCGCTGGCAAAAGCGGCGAAAACCGCCGGTTTGCACGTCTGTCTTGAAACGAACGGCGCCTCTCGTCCCGAGCGGTATCGCGAAATCGCCCCGTGGGTGGATCTGTTTCTTCTCGATTACAAAGTGACCGACGCGCGTGCACATAAAGCCCATACCGGTATTGCGAAACACGTGGTGGAGAGCACGCTGGACACGCTTAATGAGATTGGCGCACAGGTGATCCTGCGCTGCCCGCTGATTCCGGGATATAACCTCAATGATGCGCATCTGGCGGCGATCCGCACGATAACCGAACGCTATGCGGCTATCCTGCACAGTGAAATATTGCCCTACCATAATCTCGGCATGGCGAAACATCGTGAGCTTGGACAGATCCCGGTATGCACGATTAGCGTACCGGATGAGGCAACGGTGGCACAGGCACTGGAAAAATTGAATCAGAACGGAGGAAAGACCGTGCGTCGGGGGTAAGCGCGGGGTGTTTGGGTAGAATATAGCGTACGCAATTAATGATATTTCACGATATCCTGCTGTTAAACGTTTCAGCGTCAAGCGCCTTTCTTGAGCCAATTGCGTGATGGTGGTATCGTTTAGCGCTTTTTTAAAATATCGACAACCTTTAAGGGGATTTTCGTAATGCGTATCATTCTGCTTGGCGCTCCGGGCGCGGGTAAAGGGACTCAGGCTCAGTTCATCATGGAGAAATATGGTATTCCGCAAATCTCCACCGGTGATATGCTGCGTGCTGCCGTGAAATCTGGCTCCGAGCTGGGCAAACAAGCGAAAGACATCATGGACGCCGGTAAACTGGTGACCGATGAGCTGGTGATCGCGCTGGTCAAAGAGCGTATTACACAGGAAGACTGCCGTAACGGTTTCCTGCTGGACGGCTTCCCACGTACTATTCCGCAGGCTGACGCCATGAAAGAAGCGGGTATCGTGGTGGATTACGTTCTGGAATTCGCGGTACCGGACGAACTGATCGTTGACCGTATTGTTGGTCGTCGCGTTCACGCGGCATCTGGCCGTGTTTATCACATCAAATTCAACCCACCTAAAGTTGAAGGCAAAGACGATGTGACCGGCGATGAACTGACTACCCGTAAAGATGACCAGGAAGAGACCGTGCGTAAGCGTCTGGTTGAATACCATCAGATGACTGCCCCGCTGATTGGTTACTACCAGAAAGAAGCTGAAGCGGGTCAAACCAAATACGCGAAAGTTGACGGTACGCAGGCTGTTGCCGCTGTTCGCGCTGACCTGGAAAAAATCCTCGGTTAAGTTTTAGCGTTGTGAACCCTTTATCAGGCCTGCCATTATCTCGTAGGCCTGATAAGCGCAGCGCCATCAGGCAATCGGTGCCGGATAGCGGCGTAAACGCCTTATCCGGCCTACCGGTATCGTTAGCGCCATCAGGCATATTCTTACCTCTCGCAGCAATTAGTTCTTCTTCCTCGCTTTTCCGCTACAATTATCAACAATTTGAATCAATACGAGGCGGTAATGCGTCAGACGAAAACCGGTATCCTGCTGGCAAATCTCGGCACCCCCGATGCCCCCACACCCGAAGCAGTTAAACGTTATCTGCGCCAGTTTTTAAGCGACACACGCGTGGTCGACACTCCCCGTCTGCTGTGGTGGCCGCTGCTGCGCGGAGTGATCCTGCCGCTGCGCGCGCCGCGCGTTGCGAAGCTATACCAGTCAGTCTGGATGGATGAAGGCTCGCCGCTGATGGTCTACAGCCGCCGTCAGCAACAGGCGCTGGCAAAATGCCTGCCGGATACGCCGGTTGCACTGGGGATGAGCTACGGTTCCCCCTCGCTGGAAAGCGCGGTCGATGAATTGCTAGCGAGCGGCGTTGAGCACATTGTGGTGTTAACGCTGTATCCGCAATACTCCTGCTCAACGGTGGCCGCGGTGTGGGATGAACTGGCGCGCATTTTAGCGCGCAAGCGTGCGATCCCCGGCGTCTCCTTTATTCGCGATTACGCAGACGACAGCGCGTATATTGATGCGCTGGCCAAAAGCGCCCGTGATGCGTTTGCCCGGCACGGCGAACCCGATTTACTGCTGCTTTCTTACCACGGTATTCCACAGCGCTACGCTGATGAAGGCGATGATTACCCGCAACGCTGTCGCGACACCACGCGGGAGCTGGTGTCGGCGTTAGGGCTGCCGCCGGAAAAGGTGATGATGACCTTCCAGTCACGCTTCGGTCGGGAACCATGGCTGACGCCATATACCGACGAAACGCTCAAAATGCTGGCGGAAAAAGGAACCCGGCATATCCAGGTCATGTGTCCGGGATTTGCTGCTGATTGCCTTGAAACGCTGGAGGAAATCGCCGAGCAAAACCGAGAAATTTTCCTCGAAGCGGGCGGGCAGAAATACGAATATATTCCGGCGCTGAATGACGCACCGGAACACATCGAAATGATGCTGAAACTGACCGCTGCCTATCGCTAAAGCTGCGCTCTGAAGAAACGCGCGCCATCCCGCAAGGCATCGTCGGCGGTTTTCATCATCCGCGAGTAATGCAGGAAGGCGTGCAGCGTGCCGAGGTACATTTTGTACTGACAGGGCTGCCGATGCGCCTGGAGCGTCTGGAACAGTAAGCGGCTGTCGTCAATCAGCGGGTCAAACTCTGCACTGGCGATAAAACACGGCGGCACATCGCGGGTGAGATCGTTGTTAAATAAACAATAGTACGGCGACTCGCGGTCATCGACGCTGCGCAGATAGGCGTCTTCGTACATCTGCAGATCGTCTCGCGTTAAGCCATCCCATTCTCCGCCCATCAGTCGTCGGCTGAGCGAATCCCGTAAACCGTACAGCCCGTACCACAACAGCACGCCCGCGACCTTACCGCAGGCAATTTGCTTATCGCGTAGCCACAGTGCGCTGGCAAGCGCCAGCATGGCGCCTGCGGAATCACCGGCAAAACCGATATTCTCTACGTTCAGCGCATAGTCAGCGGCATGGTGATGAAAGTACTGGCAGGTCGCGACAATTTCTTCGATGGCCTGTGGAAAGCGCGCTTCCGGCGAAAGTGAATAGTCGATGCCAATTACCGTGAAGCGCGTGTAACTCGCCAGCAAGCGCATAATGCGATCGTGCGTATCCAGATTACCGAGAATAAAACCGCCGCCGTGCAAATAGTACAGCGTGGCCTGGCTATGGGGTTGGGGGGAGTAAATCCGCGTCGCCACCGGGCCGCACGCGGTAGAAATGACGCACTCCCGGGTACTCATCTGCGGAGCATCGGCATTCCAGAACTGACGCTCGTGCACGTAGTGTTGGCGTTGGGCAACGAAATCATCCGCGGCGGGCCACGGCGGCAGGTCATCGCGATGAAAGTTCACCACGCTTTTCATTTCGTCTGAAATAAGGTCGAGGACGGGGATCTTGTTTTCCGGCTGCATAAAACGCTCCTTGTAAAAGGTGATGTATTGTAGAAATTAACGGCAGATAAACTGCGATCTCACCGCCCGATATTGAAAATTAGCACCGCATCGCGCGCGCAGGAGGGAATGTGCTACCATGCATCGCTCAGTTAACCACCCGTAAAATCGACCATGAAATTTCCCGGCAAACGCAAATCCAAACACTATTTTCCCGTCAGCGCGCGCGATCCGTTGCTGCAACAAATTCAGCCTGAAAACGAGACCAGCGCCGCCTGGGTCGTCGGTATCGACCAGACTCTGGTGGATATAGAAGCCAAAGTGGATGACGACTTTGTGAAGCGTTATGGATTAAGCGCCGGGCATTCTCTGGTGATTGCTGATGATGTTGCTGAGGCGCTCTATCAGGAACTGGTACGTGAAAATTTAATCACCCATCAGTTTGCGGGCGGAACCATCGGTAACACCATGCACAACTATTCGGTACTGGCGGATGACCGCTCTGTATTGCTGGGCGTCATGTGTAGCAACATTGAGATTGGTAGCTACGCGTATCGCTATTTATGCAATACCTCCAGCCGTACCGATCTGAACTACCTGCAGGGCGTTGACGGGCCGATTGGTCGCTGCTTCACGCTGATTGGCGAATCCGGCGAGCGTACCTTCGCCATCAGCCCCGGTCACATGAACAAACTGCGGGCGGACAGCATTCCCGAGTCGGTGATTGCCGGTGCCTCTGCGCTGGTGCTGACCTCATATCTGGTGCGCTGCGAACCGGGCGAGCCGATGCCGGAAGCGACCATGAAGGCCATTGAGTTCGCCAAAAAGCACAATGTCCCGGTGGTGCTGACCTTAGGAACCAAATTCGTTATTGCGGATAACCCGCAGTGGTGGCAGGAATTCTTGAAAGAGAATGTCTCCATTCTGGCGATGAACGAAGAAGAAGCCGAAGCGCTGACCGGCCTGAATGACCCGCTGCTGGCATCTGACAAAGCGCTGGATTGGGTGGATTTGGTGCTGTGTACCGCCGGTCCGGTGGGCCTGTATATGGCTGGGTTTACGGAAGATGAGGTCAAACGCAAAACGCAGCATCCGCTGCTGCCGGGCGCCATTGCCGAATTCAACCAGTACGAGTTCAGCCGCGCGATGCGCCATAAAGACTGTATCAACCCGTTGCGCATTTATTCGCACATTGCCCCGTACATGGGCGGCCCGGAGAAAATCATGAACACCAACGGCGCGGGTGACGGTGCGTTGGCGGCCCTGCTGCATGATATTACGGCAAACAGCTACCATCGCGGCAATGTGCCGAACTCCAGCAAGCACAAGTACACCTGGCTGACCTATTCCTCGTTAGCGCAGGTGTGTAAATATGCCAATCGCGTGAGTTATCAGGTGCTGAACCAGCATTCACCGCGCCTGACGCGCGGATTGCCGGAGAAGGAAGACAGCCTCGAAGAGGCTTACTGGGAGCGTTAAGCGGTATTGCGCGACATTGCCCGGTGGCGTTATTGCTTACCGGGCCTGCATAATGCGGTGTACCCGCAGGCCGGATAAGCGCTAGCACCATCCGGCACACAACATTAACTGGCGGTAGCAACGTTACCCGCTGGTGGCGTTTCAATAAGTTCCAGCATGGTGCGCGCGATTTCACGTTCACCCATCACCACCTGATTAGCACCACGCTCGGTAATGTATTCCACTTCATCGTCATAATGCGCGCGGGCGATAATCTCAATCGTCGGGCACTTCTCACGCGCGGAAGCCACAATCTCACCGGCTTCATAACCATTCGGGATGGTCAGCAGCAGCCAGCGCGCACAGTCCAGATGTGCCAGGTTCATGATCTCTTCGTTGGCTGCATTGCCCAGTACCGCGCGGATCCCACGTTCACGTAGCTCGTCCACGCGAGTCCGCGACGTTTCGATAACCACCAGCGGGATACCCGCAGCCATCAGTTTTTCACCTAACAAGCTACCGACGCGGCCAAAACCGACCAGCAGGGCATGATTACAGATATCGACCGGGATTTGCTTCTCTTCTTCGATAGCTTCTTCCAGCGTCTGCTCTTCCAGCGTTTCGGTTTTTGCGAGGTATTTTTCCAGCACGGCGAACAGCACTGGATTCAGCATGATGGACAGGATGGCCCCGGCCAGCACCAGGTTTTGTCCCGCCTGTGGTAACAGGTTAAGCGCCATGCCAAGGCCGGCGAGGATAAAAGCAAATTCGCCAATCTGCGCCAGGCTGGTGGCAATGGTGAGCGCTGTGCGCTGAGAGTGACCGAACAGGCGCACCAGGAAATAGGCGGCGAGGGATTTACCAAAGATGATAATTGCCAGCGTGCCCAGCACAGCCAGCGGTTGCTGGATCAGGACCAATGGGTCGAACAGCATGCCGACGGAAACAAAGAACAGCACCGCAAATGCATCACGCAGCGGCAGGGTGTCATGCGCCGCACGGTGGCTCAGTTCAGATTCGTTCAGCACCATACCGGCGAAGAACGCGCCCAGTGCGAAGGAAACATCGAATACTTCTACGGCACCAAACGCGATACCTAATGCGAGTGCCAGTACCGACAGGGTAAACAGTTCACGCGAGCCCGTGGCGGCGCTACGGGCCATAATCCACGGCACCAGGCGACGACCGACCAGCATCATAATGGCGATAAACGCGATTACTTTACCGATGGTGATGCCCATATCAACGGCCAGTGACGCAAAGCCAACGTTGTCTTTTTCCAGCATACCGGCGATGGCTGGCAGGAGAACCAGCGTTAGCACCATCATCAGGTCTTCAACAATCAGCCAGCCAATGGCGATCTGCCCGCGCTGGCTGTCAATCAACTGTCGTTCTTCAAGCGCGCGCAGTAGCACCACGGTACTGGCGGTAGACAGACATAATCCAAAGACGATACCGACCATCAGCGACCAGCCCAGCACAGCTGAAAGCGCCATACCCAGCAGCGTCGCCACGGCTATCTGGGCTATCGCACCGGGAATGGCGATGGACTTTACCGCCATTAAATCCTTCAACGAAAAGTGTAGCCCCACGCCGAACATCAGCAGGATCACGCCAAGTTCTGCCAGTTCCGGCGCAAGCTTGGTATCCGCAACAAAACCAGGTGTAAATGGACCGGCCAGAACGCCCGCTAACAGATATCCCACCAGAGGAGAAATACGCAGTTTATTGGCAAGCATGCCAAATATAAAAGCGAGCACAAGGCCGCCAACAATGGTGGTGATAAGCGGGGTGGCGTGATGCATTCCGTCTCCTTTGATTGCTGTGGTGATCCTGAAAACCCTAATTACGAGTAATAGTTTATGACAATTTTAATGTTTATGTTTATGAATAATTATTGAAATTTGATGAAAACAGGAATTTAGTCGTAAAAAAGCACGGATCGGATAACTGCGGGGGGGAGCATAGAGCAAACGCTGATGGTCACTGTAAGTGATGGCAGCCAAAGTTTACTTTTGGCCGCCATAAAATCAGGCTTTATGTCGGTTATCAGGTAAGAATATGGTCAGTATCCCCAGGAGAGGCAGGAAAGCACATATTTTATAGACCAAATCAATACTGGTATGGTCGGCAACCAGCCCTAACACCGCGGCCCCTAAGCCGCCCATGCCAAAGGCAAAACCAAAAAACAGCCCAGAAACCATGCCGATACGCCCCGGAAGCAGCTCCTGAGCGTATACCAGAATGGCAGAAAAGGCCGATGCCAGGATAAAACCAATGATCACGGTTAAAATCCCGGTCCATTCCAGCGTTGCATAGGGTAAAACGAGGGTAAACGGCGCTACGCCGAGGATAGAGCCCCAAATGACATATTTTCTACCGATTTTATCACCTAGCGGTCCGCCAATAACCGTCCCTGCCGCAACGGCAAACAGGAACGCAAACAGGTGGAACTGCGCATTTTGTACCGATAATCCGAATTTTTGCATCAGATAAAAGGTGTAATAGCTGCTGATGCTCGCCATATAGAAGTATTTGGAGAAAATCAGCACCAGCAGGATGCTAATCGCCAGCACCACCTTGTTGCGCGGTAGCGGGTTAACGATGGCGACTTTCGGCTTACCTTTACTCATCCGATGTTGGGTCGAATACCAACGGCTGATTTGCGCCAGTACCACAATCGCTAACAACGCGGCCAGCACGAACCACGCTACATTACCCTTACCGTATGGCGCGATGATGACAGCCGCCAGCAATGGCCCCAGAGAACTGCCGAAGTTACCGCCCACCTGGAAAATAGACTGGGCCAGACCATGGCGACCGCCGGAAGCCATCCGTGCCACGCGGGACGATTCCGGGTGAAACACCGATGAACCTGTGCCGACCAGCGCAGCGGCGAGCAGCACCATATGGAAATTACCGGCCATTGCCAGCAATACCAGTCCACTCAGCGTGAAGCACATGCCAATAGGCAGTGACCATGGCATCGGATATTTGTCTGTCCAGTAACCTACCACCGGTTGAAGCAACGAGGAGGTGAGCTGGAAAGTCAGGGTAATCATCCCGATCTGCATAAAGCTCAGCGAGAACTCTGACTGCAACAGCGGATAAATCGCCAGGATCAGCGACTGGATCATATCGTTGAGCAGGTGAGAAAGGCTGATCGCCCCTAAAATGCCAAACGAGGTGCGTGCTTTTTGCGACGGCGCAGCAGAGCCGGGGAGCGGTTGAGCGGTTTGATTGGTAGCCATAGGTCCACTTCAGTAATGATGAGACAGGAACAGGTGTAATTATTATCCGACTAACATACCTGCGGAAGGTGTTTGAAGGAAGTCTCATTTCTGAAAACATTTTCGGCTATTATTTCATATCATTGTAATTTCAGCGGTTGATATTGGGTCAGGGAGAGAAGCATGAAATTTTTGAAACGGGGCGTGGCGCTAGCATTATTTGCCGCCTTTGCGCTGGCAGGCCAGCCTGCTCAGGCTTACGAAAAAGATAAAACCTATAAAATAACCATTCTGCATACCAACGATCATCACGGCCACTTCTGGCGCAGCGAATACGGCGAATACGGACTGGCGGCGCAAAAAACGCTGGTGGACGGTATTCGTCATGAGGTGGCAGCCGAGGGCGGAAGCGTCCTGTTACTTTCCGGCGGCGACATTAATACCGGTGTACCGGAGTCCGATCTTCAGGATGCTGAACCGGATTTTCGCGGCATGAACCTGATTGGCTATGACGCGATGGCGGTGGGTAACCACGAATTTGATAATCCGCTGACCGTGTTGCGACAGCAGGAAAAATGGGCCAAATTCCCGCTCCTCTCCGCCAACATCTACCAGAAAAGCACCGGTGAGCGTTTATTCAAACCCTGGGCCATCTTTAAGCGTCAGGATTTAAAAATTGCCGTTATCGGTTTAACCACCGACGACACGGCGAAAATTGGCAACCCGGAGTTCTTCACCGATATCGAGTTCCGTAAACCTGCGGATGAAGCCAAGCTGGTGATTCAGGAACTCAATATGGGTGAAAAGCCCGATGTCATTATTGCCACCACGCACATGGGGCATTACGACAACGGCAACCACGGCTCCAACGCTCCAGGCGATGTGGAAATGGCGCGTAGCCTGCCCGCAGGCGCGCTGGCGATGATTGTGGGTGGTCACTCACAGGATCCGGTGTGCATGGCATCGGAAAACAAAAAGCAGGTGGATTACATACCAGGTACCCCGTGTGCGCCAGATAAACAAAATGGTATCTGGATCGTCCAAGCGCACGAGTGGGGAAAATACGTAGGCCGCGCGGACTTTGAATTCCGCAATGGCGAAATGAAAATGGTCAACTACCAGCTCATTCCGGTAAACCTGAAGAAGAAAGTGACCTGGGATAACGGCAAAAGTGAGCGCGTACTTTACACCCCGGAAATCGCTGAAAACCCGCAAATGCTTTCCCTGCTAACACCGTTCCAGAATAAAGGCAAAGCGCAGCTGGAGGTCAAAATTGGTAGCGTTAATGGGCGTCTGGAAGGAGACCGCAGCAAAGTCCGTTTTGTTCAGACCAACATGGGGCGTCTGCTACTGGCGGCGCAAATGGCGCGCACCGGTGCTGATTTTGGCGTGATGAGCGGTGGTGGCGTCCGTGACTCCATTGAAGGCGGCGATATTACCTATAAAAGCGTGCTCAAGGTTCAGCCGTTTGGCAACATAGTGGTCTATGCCGATATGAGTGGTAAAGAGGTGGTTGACTATCTGACCGCCGTCGCGCAAATGAAGCCGGACTCGGGGGCCTATCCGCAATTTGCCAACGTTAGCTTTGTGGCGAAAGACGGCAAGCTTAACGATTTGAAAATCAACGGTGAGCCCGTCGACCCGGCCAAAACCTATCGCATGGCGACGCTGAGTTTCAACGCCACCGGCGGTGATGGCTATCCGCGAATTGATAACAAACCGGGTTATGTGAATACCGGGTTTATCGATGCGGAAGTATTGAAAGAGTATGTGCAGAAGAATTCACCGTTGGATGTCAGTGCGTTTGAGCCGAAGGGTGAAGTTAGCTGGCAATAACAGGGCTATTTTGTTCGCCATTTTGAACGCGGGCAGTGCTCGGACAAAACTCACAGAGTTTTGAACGCCCATCAGGGCGGCCCGGAGGGGGAGCGTAGCGAATAATCCTCACGTACTACATGTACGCTCCGGTTCCTACGCGCTGGCCGAGTCCAAACTGCCTTCACCAATAACGCCCTGTAGAGTATTCAGTTGTAGGCCTTAAAGCTGCGCGCCATCAGGCAATCATTCCAAAACAGGTTAATCGCGGCGTGCGATATCGGCGAATTTCGCATCCAGAATTTTGGCCAAATCGTCCGCCGCCAGTTCAATATCCAGCCCGCGTTTGCCGCCGGAAACATAAATGGTGTCAAATGTCTGGGCGGGGGCGTCGATAAGCGTCGGCAATCTTTTTTTCTGCCCTAATGGGCTGATGCCGCCCACCAGATAGCCGGTGGTACGCTGCGCCACCATCGGGTCGGCCATGTCGACCTTTTTCGCGCCCAGCGCCTTGGCGACCTTTTTCAGATCCAACTGTCCGGCTACCGGCGTGACGGCGACGGCCAGATGTTTCATATCGCCATTCACGGCAACCAGCAGCGTTTTATAGACCTGATCTGCATTCAGACCCAGTTTACGTACCACTTCATCACCAAAATTAGTCTCGGACGGATCGTGGTCATAGGTGTGGATCTGGAACGAAATGTTGTTTTTTTCGAGTAATTTAACGGCGGGTGTCATAGCAATTTTTCCTGGCTCAGACAAAATACGACCAAAGCATACGCCTGATGGCGGTCGAAAAAATAGTACCATCTTGCGCAATAGTATTGGCAGGATGCTGACTTTGAGCGACAATCGACCTACACCGATGCTTTAAGCGTCGGCATAATAATAATGATGAAATTCCTCTTTGACGGGCCAATAGAAATATTGGCCATTTTTTTATCGCAACATCTCCGGCAAATTCCCTTCTCCATAAAGATGCAGTGCGCCTACTGCCACCACATAATGGCCTGCGGGCAACGCGTTAAGCTTGTCCCGCCATGCCTCATTTCGCTGGTGCATCAGGACGTCATATAACGACTGACTGAACGTATTGGGTAACGTGAGATCGTTATTCTGCGGCGGTGTTTTTAACCACCAACCCATCATCTGTTGCAGCAGACGGGCATTGGTATGCCAGTGTGTCAGGGTATCGTCCAGCAACGCCAGACCGTTATCCGGTAGCTGACATAAAAGATCGATTTGGCTGGCAGCACCTTCCAGCTCGATAACCGGCTTTTGCGCCTGCTTCGCCTGTTTCAGCAGTTGGTAATCAATTCCGTATTCCGCACGTAACCCCAACTGCTGCGCCTGGGTAGCCTGCAATATCATGGCGATTTGCCACAAAGGTTGGGTGGAAAACAGGGAAGGTGAAATGCCCAACTCAGCGCTGACTTTTTGCACGTGGCGGAGCTGCTCGTCGCTGATGCGGTCTTCCAGAGCGGTAAACGTGGGCAGGTTAGCAAACGGCGCATCGTCACCGGAGACATCGGCTTCGACGATCAGCGCGTCGGCGCGGTAGAGCTTTTTCAGGAGTTTGGCGGGCAGAGGGGCCATTTCACGGCTGCCCATATGAATACTGCCAATCAGATGAAAATGGCGATTACCGGGCAACGAGATGTCGATAGCAGGCCAGGTATAATGGTGACCGCGTAGTGCAGACCATAATGCTTTTACCCGGTATAACAGATCCATACGACCTCCCGTTGAAAAATCCCATGCTAGCGCGTGGTCCGGGAAGGTGCAATGCGTGAATCGCCGGATGGCGACGCGAAAGCGTCTTATCCGGCCTACGATATCACCTGCATTTTGTAGGCCGGATAAGCGTTAGCGTCATCCGGCACACGGTTACTCTTTGGGTTTAAAGCGCAGCAGTCGGTTCGCGTTGCTTACCACGGTGATGGAAGAGAGCGCCATCGCCGCCCCGGCCACCACTGGGTTAAGCAGGGTACCGGTAAACGGCCACAGGATCCCGGCGGCAACGGGAATACCAATGCTGTTATAGATAAATGCGCCGAGCAGATTTTGCTTCATGTTCCGCAGGGTGGCCCGCGAGATAGACAGCGCATCCGCTACGCCCATCAGGCTATGGCGCATCAGCGTAATCGCCGCGGTTTCAATGGCGACATCGCTGCCACCGCCCATGGCAATCCCTACATCAGCCTGGGCAAGTGCTGGCGCATCGTTGATCCCATCACCGACCATCGCCACCTGATGTCCCTGGCTTTGCAGGCGTTTAATCGCCTCTGCTTTTCCGTCCGGCAGAACGCCCGCGATCACCTCGTCGATGCCTGCTTCTTTGGCAATAGCGTTAGCGGTGGTTGGGTTGTCACCGGTGAGCATCACCAGACGATACCCGGCGCGGTGCAAACGCTGCAGTGCCGCCACGCTGTCGCTGCGCAGCGGGTCACGTACCGCGAGCAGTGCGGCCGCTTTGCCGTCAATCGCCAGCAGCACCGGAGTCGACCCCTGAGTGGCCTGCGCGGTGATTTCAGCTTCCATCTCTGTGGTGACCACCTGCTGTTCATGGAGCAGCGTCTGGTTGCCCAGCAGCAGCCTATGACCTTCCGCTTCACCGCTAACGCCTAAGCCGCGCAGCGTACGGAACCCATTGACCTGCGGCAGGGCCGCATCGCCGGCTTTATCCAGAATCGCGCGGGCCAGCGGGTGGCTGGAACCCTGTTCAAGGGCTGCGGCCAGACGGATGGCCTGCGCTTCATCGATATCACCGAAAGTTTTGATGGCGACAACCTGCGGTTTCCCTTCGGTCAGCGTCCCGGTTTTATCAAACACCACGGTATCAAGCGTACTGGCACGCTGCAGCGCATCGGCGTCGCGGACCAGAACACCAAACTCTGCGGCACGACCGACCCCGGAAATAATCGACATCGGTGTTGCCAGACCCAGCGCACACGGGCAGGCGATAATCAGTACGGTGGTGGCAATCACCAGCGTATAGACAATCTGCGGTGCCGGGCCAAAGAAATACCAGATTGCGGCGCTGACCAGCGCAATCACTACCACCACCGGAACGAACACCGAGGAGATGCGGTCAGCCAGCTTGCCAATCTCTGGCTTGCTGCTTTGCGCCTGACGGACCATGCGAATAATGCGCGACAGGGTGGTATGGCTGCCGACAGCGCTGGCGCGGAACAGCACGCTGCCATCCTGAACCACCGTACCGGCGTGGACGCTGTCGCCTTCGCCTTTTTGTTGTGGGATTGGCTCGCCGGTGAGCATGGCTTCATCCAGCCAGGCTTCGCCTTGGGTGATTTCACCGTCCACCGGGACGCGGTCACCGGTGGTCAGGCGCAGTAACATGCCTGCCTGAACATCAGCCAGTGGGACGTTTTTTTCGCCTTCTTCTGTTACCACGCGCGCGGTCGGTGGCGTGAGGTCGAGCAGTTTTTCCAGTGCTTTGGAGGAGCGTTGACGGGCGCGCGCCTCCAGCATATGTCCGAGGTTAATCAGACCGATAATCATCGCACTGGCTTCATAATAGAGGTGGCGTGCTTCCATCGGGAACCACTGCGGCCAGAGGTTAACGCTCATTGAATAGAGCCAGGCCACCCCGGTTCCGAGCGCCACCAGGGTATCCATGGTGGCGGTGCCGTTCATCAGGCTTTTCCATGCGCTGCGGTAAAAGTGACCGCCTGCGAAGACCATCACGGCGAGCGTCGCCAGACCGATGACCAGCCACAGGCTACGGTTATCGGCGGTGACCATCATGTTATCGCCCATCATGCCCCACACCATCACAGGTACGCCCAGCAGCAGCGCAACGGCTGCCTGCCAGCGAAAGCGTTTCATGGTGGCAACGGCCGTTTCCTGCTGGCGTTCACGACGTTTAACATCGTCTTCGATGGCTTCAGCGCCGTAGCCGGCCTTCTCTACGGCCTGGACTAATTCTTCGGCGGAAGCGCTGCCCATTACCAGCGCAGTACGCTCCGCCAGATTTACCCGTGCCTGCGTGACGCCCGGTACGTTTTGCAACGCATTTTGTACCCGGGAAACACAGCTGGCGCAGCTCATGCCGCTCAACAACAACTGTTGGCTGTCATCTTCAGCCGTCGCTACCGGAAGCTCAGAAGAGACCGCTGTCAGCGCTTCCGACGGGATTGATGACTCCGCCAGCGGTTTAGCCTTTGGGTGGCTTAACTCTGCGCCATAGCCGGCTTGTTTGATGGTTTCAATTAACGCTTCAGCGCTGGCGCTACCGGTAACGTGTGCTTCGGTAACAGTGACATCCGCTTGCTCAACGTCCGGACGTTGTTCGAGACTTTCTTTGACGCGTTTAACGCAGTGACCACAGGACAATCCGTCCAGGGTCAGGTCGATGGTTTGAGACATAACAATAATCCTCTATGATTGGTCGGTGGTTTATTGACCTTGGCAATCGTTTTGACTAACTGTTATAAAGGTTAAACCTTCCATCAAGGGGAAGGTCAAGGGGGAAGATGTGAATATATCCGATGTTGCTAAAAAAACCGGTTTAACCAGTAAAGCTATCCGCTTTTATGAAGAGAAAGGGCTGGTGACGCCGCCGCTGCGCAGCGAAAACGGATACCGCACCTATACGCAACAACATCTGAACGAACTGACGTTGCTGCGTCAGGCGCGGCAGGTTGGCTTTAACCTTGAAGAGTGCGGTGAGCTGGTAAACCTGTTTAACGATCCGGCACGCCACAGCGCGGATGTGAAAAAGCGCACCCTGGAAAAAGTGGCGGACATTGAGCGGCACATTAACGAACTCCAGGCGATGCGCACGCATTTGCTGGCGCTGGCGGACAGCTGTCCCGGCGATGACAGCGCCGAATGCCCGATCATCGATAATCTCTCCGGCTGCTGCCACCACAAAGCGAAGGCCTAAAGGCGAGGCGGTTGCAGCATAAAGACCACCGTGCCGCGATACCACGGTGATGTCTCCAACTGCGCTTCCGCCTGCACATTCCGACTACCGTGTTGTACCAGCCCGAGCTTAAACGGAATGCGTAACCGGGTGAATGCGGGCAGATACGCCTGATAATTGGCTACCGTGTGACGTCCCTGATAGCTCTGCACCACCAGTTCATCAACCGGTAGCGCATTCAGCGTGGCGACATCGCCGGTCTTGGCCCAGTCCAGCAGTCCGGTTACCCCAAGAGCGAACTCCGGCGGCAGCTGTTGGCGCAGCTGTTGCAGAAATCGGGCGTAATCAGCGAGCTGATGGGTTGCCGCGTCAAAATCAACCTGTAGACCGACCACGTGGTTGCCTGCGGCCTGCCAGCGCTGCAACAGCCGCACGATACGTGCCGGGATCGCATCCGGCACGTCGAGGGTAGTAAAACGCACGGTCAGCCAAATTGACGGAAAGGTCAGGCGGCTGACCGGCAGACCCAGACGCTGAAAAACCACCTGGCCCGAGCGGGTCAGCACTTCCCCCTGGTGCAGATACACCGTTTGCGCGTCCCGCAGCTCGTGGCTGGCTTTTACCCCGGACCATAACCAAAAGGCCTGATGTTCACGGGCAGCTACCGTTTCTGCGGCCTGAGCCTGTCCGCTCAGCAGCGCAATTACCAGTAGTATTTGAGTTTTTGCGCCCACGGGCTTCCTGGATACTGCGTCTTCAACTGTGTGTACCAGTCTTTACGCTGCGACTTGTCCACCTCTTCACCGCCGCATTCGTTATAACCTGATGGCGCATAGCACATGATGGCCCGGTACAGCGCAAAACTCTTGTCTTCGACTTCTGCGTTGGGGGAGGCGATCACCTGCTGATAATAACGCTGGCGGTCAAACTGCCCGAACGGCTCTTTGCGTGAGATGGCCGTGCCCAGCACGTCGTTACCGGCACTGTCTGCCTGCAGATCCACATGGGTTTGCGAAGTACGGAAGAATTCCCCCAGGCAGTTCAGCGCGTGGGCATCATCCGCTTTTTTGCTTAGCACAGTGACCGTTTCATCGAGGCTACGGCAGGTATAACCGGCCTGGGCGGCGTCGCCGTTCCAGTCAAAGGTACTCAGATTTACATCAGCAAACGACTCGCCAATCACCGGTGGCGTAATCGCGCCAGCCAGCTTTTTGTCATTCAACCAGTCGCTAAAACGATTCTCGGTGAGATCGCGTACCAACAATGTATGCAGGGCGATGGTGCGTTCTTCGTTGTTGGGGCCGCGAGTGGCCTGCTGGCGCAGCAGCTCTGGTGTTGCCTGTGCTTTTAGCACCTGCGAACGAAAACGCAGGTTCGTCACCACGCTGTCCGGGGCGAAAATAGACGCAATGTCGCCGCTGTAAACCAGCGTTGCCGCCAGCTTGGCCTGTACATACTGCTGCTGTTCGGGGTCCTGACTGATTTTCAGTAGCTGCTGCCAGAACGCGCGGGCGGCGGGCCACTGCTGTTGCCCCATCAGCGCTTCTCCGTACATCACCTGCTCACTGAAGGCGAGAATGTCGTGTGCGGGGAGTTTTTGCGCCGGGGTCACCGCCTGCACAATGGCCGCGTAATTGCCCGTTGCCATCCACAGATTCAGCTGTAGATCCTGCCACAGGGCGAGTTTGCCCCCCTTTTCAAACACCGGTTTGCTGGCATCAAGCTGGGCCTGCGTCAGCGTCGGTTTGTTGTCGTTGTTCAGACGCAGCGCGCGCAGCAACTCGATATAGCTGACCAGCGGCGCGTCGGGGAAGGCCTCCACCACGGGGCCTTCAAAGAATTGCATACCGAAAACATTATCGTATTCGATGACCGTTTCGCGCAGCTGCTGTGCGTCGGTTGTCTGCTGGAAGGCTTGTTCATACAGCCCAGCCAGCGGCGGCCATGCCTGCAAATACCAGTTAATCCGGCGCAGCATGCCGCGTGCGGAGTCGGCGTACAGCCCATGCGGGAAGCGTTGCAGATAAGCCTGGGCCTGAGTTTGCGCCTGGCTGGCATCCTGGCGGTTGATTTTTGCACTATCAAAATCGCCGTATTCACCGACGCTGTTCTGGCTGCTTCTGTTCAGCGCGGTGCGCATCAGCATATATTGCGCGGTTTCTGCCAGCCACGGACTACTGCTGGTGGCTAGCTGCGTGAAATCCTGTTCGGCAGTGACGTAGTCGCCTTCGTAGAAACGGGCGGCGGCGATCAGATAGGTTTTGTATTGTTGCGCAGAGGCGTCGGCAGGGATGGTGGCAAGCGAGGATGTAATTTGCTCAGCGCTCGCGCCGGACAGTAGTCCCAGGCGTGCCCGGGCTAACGCCTGGCGTTGTTCAGCTGTTAACGTAGTATCCGCCAGCAGTGCGGCAAAGAATTGGCTGACGCTGGCTGTCGTATTCGACACATGGCGGTTCTCATGCTCTGCGTCGTCGGCGTTTGTCTCTTCGACGGTAATCTGCAGTTCGGCCATCTGGCGGGCAAGCGTATCATCTTTGCTTTGCACTGGGGCGTCGGCTGGCGGCGGAGATATTTCATCCCACTGTGGATGATATGCAAAATAGTAATCGCGGGAGCGGGTAACATCCGCAGGCAGTGACTGCACTGGCAGGGTGAATGATTTTTCCTGGCTCAACAGACGCAGCAGGTTATCACGGGAGTCGTTTTCCGGGCTGAGTACCGGGATGCCTTTCAGCAGACAGCTCGCATCGCTCCATTTGCAATCTTCCATATCAAAAGAGGCGAATGCCTGTGGGGCACCCGCCAGCAAGGTACACACGGCAAAGGCGAGGGATGTCTTCCTGACCATAATCTTTATTCCTGTCATTATGTGGGTTATAAGGCTCTGATAATCAGGGTAATGCCTTCAACGGCAATCACCTCAACCTGTGTTCCTGCACTCAAATCGTCACGCGCGCTGACCGGCCAGGAGCTGTCGCCCACGCGCATATGTCCGCGCCCGTTCACCAGCGCCGTTTCCAGCACAAACCGGCGGCCGACCAGTTGCTGTCCGCGCTGGTTGAGATGGCTGTCTGCCGGTTTTTGTTCCTGCACACGCTTTGCCAACCACTTCCACCACAGCCAGGCTGCCAGCAGCGTTAAGACGGCGAACATCGCGCCCTGCCACGCCCAGTCGAGCGGCAATAGCCAGACGACCAGACCGGTGATGACTGCCGCCACACCGCTCCACAGCAGATAGCCGTTGCCGCCCAACATCTCAGCGGCCAGTAACAGACCGCCGAGGCTGAGCCAGAAGAGGTGTGGATGAACCAGAATCATCGCAATCATGATTTGTTCCGCTCGCTGGCGCTGTCCTTAATCAGTTCGCTAATACCGGCAATGGAGCCCATCAGGCTGCTGGCATCCAGCGGCATCATCACCACTTTGCTGTTATTGGACGAACCGATTTGTTGCAGCGCTTCGGTGTATCTCTGTGCCACGAAGTAGTTCACGGCTTGAATATCCCCGGCGGCAATGGCCTCAGACACCATCTGCGTTGCACGGGCTTCAGCTTCGGCGGAACGTTCGCGCGCTTCGGCCTGCAAGAACGCGGACTGGCGTTCACCTTCCGCTTTCAGGATTTTCGACTGCTTCTCACCTTCGGCCTTGACGATTTCGGCCTGGCGGATCCCTTCGGCCTCAAGAATATAGGCGCGCTTGGTTCGTTCGGCTTTCATCTGGGCGTTCATGGCGTCGATAAGCTCGGCCGGTGGGCGCACATCGCGGATTTCAATACGGGTAATTTTGATGCCCCACGGGTTGGTGGCTTCATCAACGATATGCAGCAAACGCGTATTGATGTTGTCGCGCTGGGAAAGCATTTCGTCCAGCTCCATCGAGCCGAGAACGGTACGGATGTTGGTCATCGTCAGGTTGATGATCGCCAGTTCCAGATTGCTGACTTCATACGCCGCTTTTGGCGCATCGATCACCTGAATAAAGCACACCGCATCGATGGATACGTTGGCGTTATCTTTGGAGATAACTTCCTGCGACGGAATATCGAGAACCTGCTCCATCATATTGATCTTACGACCAATCCGGTCCATGAACGGTACCACGAGGCTTAAGCCTGGCTGCAGGGTTTTGGTGTAACGACCAAAGCGTTCCACCGTCCACTGGTATCCCTGAGGGACGATTTTGACGCCTGCGCCAACAATCACCAGCGCGACAAAAATGAGAATGGGGATGAAAATGAGCATCGATAAAACCTCCTGTTACGCTGTCCTTTACTGCCTGATAAGTCAAATTATACCCGATTTATCAAGGTGGCTCCCCAATAATAAATTACAGGGATAGACTGTCTGCACGAAAGCGGTGAAAAGGGAATGATAATGGAAGAAAGCAGTATTTTGCTCCAGCTCAACGATGTCGGCTGGCAGGCGGGTAACACGAAGATTCTCAATAATATCTGTTTTAATCTCCACGCCGGGGAATTTAAGCTCATAACAGGCCCATCCGGCTGCGGTAAAAGCACATTGCTGAAGATTGTGGCCTCGTTAATTAGCCCAAGCAACGGTGAGATCCTCTTTGAGGGAAAGGAGATATCCACGCTCAAACCCGAAGCGTATCGACAGCAGGTCTCGTATTGTGCGCAAACCCCCGCATTGTTTGGCGACACCGTTTACGACAATCTCATTTTTCCGTGGCAAATTCGGCATAAACACCCACAAGAAGAGGCGTTTCTCGCCGATCTGGCGCGCTTTGAGCTGCCCGAGACGATCCTCAAAAAGGGCATCAATGAACTGTCCGGCGGTGAAAAGCAACGTGTCTCGCTCATTCGTAATTTGCAGTTTTTGCCCAAAATTCTGCTGCTCGATGAAATCACCAGCGCGCTGGATGAAACCAATAAGCGGAATGTAAATGAGCTTATACATCGCTACGTTCGCGAGAAAAATATGGCGGTGTTGTGGGTGACGCACGACAAAGATGAAATTAATCATGCGGATAATGTCATAACCCTCCAACCGCATGCCGGAAAAATGCAGGAAACACGCAATGAACGAGCATAATATTACCAATGAGTCGCTGGCATTAGCGATGATGCTGGTGGTGGTGGCTATTCTGATTAGCCATAAAGAAAAACTGGCGCTGGAAAAAGATATTCTCTGGAGCGTATGTCGGGCGGTTATCCAGCTTATTATCGTCGGCTACGTGCTGAAATATATCTTTGGCGTGAATCACAGTATTCTGACCTTATTGATGGTGCTGTTTATCTGTCTTAACGCCGCCTATAACGCGCAAAAACGCAGTAAATATATCGGCAACGCCTTTATCTCGTCGTTTATTGCAATAACGGCAGGGGCCGGACTGACGCTGGCGGTACTGGTGCTGTCAGGCTCCATTGCGTTCACGCCGATGCAGGTGATCCCGATTTCCGGCATGATTGCGGGCAACGCGATGGTGGCGGTCGGGCTGTGTTATAACAATCTGGGCCAGCGATTTAACAGCGAACAGCAGCAAATTCAGGAAAAGTTGAGTCTCGGCGCCACGCCGAAGATTGCCTCCGCGCCGTTAATTCGCGACAGTATTCGTGCGTCGTTGATCCCAACCATTGATTCCGCGAAAACCGTCGGTCTGGTGAGCTTGCCGGGGATGATGTCTGGGTTAATCTTTGCCGGTATCGATCCGGTAAAAGCGATCAAATATCAGATTATGGTGACCTTCATGCTGCTTTCTACCGCCAGCCTGTCGACCATTATCGCCTGCTATTTAACCTATCGGAAGTTCTATAATTCGCGTCACCAATTAGTCGTAACGCATCTGAAGAAGACGTAATGTGAAGCCGGATGGCGGCTACCGCCTTATCCGGCCTACGGGATCGGTATTTGTAGAATTTGTAGGCCCGATAGGCGCAAGCGCCATCGGGCAACATCACGCGGATTAGTACAACAACGCGTACAGCTGACGACGATACTTCGACGCCAGCGCATCGCCGGTGCCCAATGCGGCGAGGATCTCCTGGAAGGTCTTACGCGCCTGGCCGTCAGCGGCAGCAAGATCTTTTCTCAGGTGGCTGAACAGCAGCTCCAGCGCTTCTTCGTTACGTCCGACCTGATGCAGTTGGATCGCCAGTTGGGTGGCCAGTGCGGCATCCTGCGGGTTGTCTGCTACCTGCTGCTGCAACAGTTGGATTTCCGGCGTGTCCGCTGCCTGCTTCAGCAGTTCAATTTGGGCGACCAGACCCTGATAGCGGGTGTCCTGATCCTGTAACGGAATGGTTTTCAGCACCGCTTCGGCATCGTCGGAGCGGTTCAGGGCGATTTGCGTTTCTGCCAGCAGCAGGCCAATTTCGCTGCTCTGGTTGGACATCTGCCAGGCTTCTTTCAGCAGCGGCAGTGCGTCAGCGTGGTTGCCAGCTTCAATGAATTCGATGGCCTGGCGTGCTTTCAGCTCTTCTTCACTTGGCAGGACTTTCTCGAGCAGCGCACGGATCACCTCTTCCGGCTGCGGACCCTGGAAACCGTCCACCGGCTGACCGTTCTGGAACAGATACACCGTTGGGATGGCGCGCAGGCCAAACTGCGAGGCGATCATCTGCTCGGCGTCGCAGTCCAGCTTGGCGAGAATAAACTGACCGTTGTACTGCGCGACCAGGCTTTCCAGCACCGGCGTCAATTGCTGACAGTGCTGGCTGCGTTCAGACCAGAAATAGAACAGGACCGGCGTGGTCATCGACAGTTCAAGGGTCTGCTGCAGGTTAGATTCGTTAATATTGACAATATTTTGTACGGACATGGAGTCACTCTCTATTCGTCGATTTGTTTTTACATGGGGGCAGACGCGCTGGCTTCAACTCAGCCCTGTAAAATTTTGTCCATTACGCGACCTGGCAACAGGCGCTTCAACAGCATGACTGCCCAGGTCACCAGGGTGACGGGGTAGCGCAGTTTCGGTTTATCGCTCTCAAAAGCATGACGCACTTTGGCGACCACAGCCTCAGGTCCTAACGTAAACCGTGCGGCAATACCGGGGTTTTCTACCGGGGAATCGCTCTGTGTCTGGTTAACGTTCTCAGTGAAACGGGTGCGGATAGGGCCGGGTTCAATCAAGCTGACTTTGATGCCGCTGTGGCGTAACTCCATACGCAGCGCATCGGACCAGGCTTCCAGCGCGTATTTGCTGGCGGCATAGGCCCCACGTCCCGGCGTGGAGATCAGGCCCATCACCGATGACGTCATCACAATACGCCCTTCGCCGTGGGGCAACATGGCGGGCAGCAGGCGCATGGTCAACTGATGCGCACCAAAGAAGTTGGCGGAAAACTGCTGTTCCATCTGCTCACGGCTGATGGTCGGCAGCGGGCCATACACGCCGAATCCGGCGTTATTAAAGATCCCATACAAACGATTATCGGTCAGGGCGATCACCTCATCGGCTGCGCGATCCACGCTTTCTGTAGAGTCCAGATCCAGCAAGATGCCGGTGAATCCCATACCGTTCATGCGTGCGACATCGTCGGGTTTGCGGCAGCCTGCCAGAATTTGAAAACCCTGGCGCTTTAGCTCAAGCGCGCTTTCCAGGCCGATTCCACTGGAACATCCTGTTATTAAGACCGATTTTTGCATAACTTTACCTGTCAGGATCTCCGTTGTTTTACGAGTCGTGATTTACTATATCCGTCATACTTCAAGTTGTCTGTGCGTTGGCTACGCTCGCTCACCCCAGTCACATAGTTATCTATGCTCCTGGGAACTCTCTCACTTGCCGCCTTCATACAACTCGAATTATTTAGGATAGAAAAGGTGTGAGTTGTTTCACCATCCAGTCGGCGATAAACGGCTGGGCGTCACGATTAGGGTGGATACCATCATCCTGCATCCATTGGGGTTTCAGATAGACCTCTTCCATAAAAAAGGGCAGCAGAGGAATATCAAACTCGCTGGCGAGCTTTGGATAAACTGCGCTAAAGGTTTCATTATAACGGCGACCGTAGTTGGCTGGCAGACGAATTTGCATCAGCAGCGGTTCGGCCTTTGCCGCTTTGACGTCGTGTAAAATTTTACGCAAGGTTTGTTCAGTTTGCGCAGGTGAAAACCCGCGCAAGCCGTCATTGCCGCCCAGTTCTACCAGCACCCAGCGTGGCTGGTGTTGTTGCAGTAATGCGGGCAGACGCGCCAGGCCCTGTTGTGAGGTGTCGCCACTAATGCTGGCATTCACCACCGATGTTTTGTTTTGCCATTTATCATGCAGCAGCGCTGGCCACGCTGCGCTGGCCGACATTCGGTATCCGGCACTCAGGCTGTCACCCAGAATTAATAACGTGTCCGCCGCGGCGGCGCGGAAAGTTAACAGAACCAGGAACAGGAAGGGCAAATGCCAGCGGAAAACATTGTTGAAGTTCATCATCTTAAGAAATCCGTCGGTCAGGGTGATCAGGAGCTATCCATCCTTACCGGAGTTGAACTGGTTGTCAAACGCGCCGAGACCATTGCGCTGATTGGTGAGTCGGGTTCGGGGAAATCCACGCTGCTGGCGATCCTCGCCGGGCTGGACGATGGCACAAGCGGCGAAGTCAGCCTGGTCGGGCAACCGTTGCACAGTATGGACGAAGAAGCCCGGGCGCAGCTGCGCGCGCAGCATGTCGGCTTTGTCTTTCAGTCCTTCATGCTCATTCCGACCCTCAACGCACTCGAGAACGTCGAACTACCCGCGTTATTGCGCGGGGAAAACAGTGGCAGCAGTCAGGCTGGAGCCAAAGCTTTGCTGGAGCAATTGGGGTTAGGCAAACGCCTTGACCACCTTCCGGCCCAGCTGTCCGGCGGGGAGCAGCAGCGTGTGGCGCTGGCGCGGGCGTTTAACGGACGCCCGGACGTGCTGTTTGCCGATGAGCCGACGGGCAACCTCGACCGGCAAACTGGAAACAAAATTGCCGATCTGCTGTTCTCTCTCAACCGTGAACACGGCACCACCCTGATTCTGGTCACGCATGACCCGCAGCTGGCGGCGCGCTGCGACCGGCGTTTACGTCTGGTCAACGGGCTGCTACAGGAGGAGGCATGATTGCACGCTGGTTCTGGCGCGAATGGCGCTCGCCCTCATTATTAATTGTCTGGCTGGCGCTCAGCCTGGCGGTGGCCTGCGTGCTGGCGCTGGGGAATATCAGCGACCGCATGGAAAAAGGGCTGAGTCAGCAAAGCCGCGAATTTATGGCGGGCGACCGGGCGCTGCAAAGCTCGCGGGACGTGCCGAAAGCCTGGATTGACGAGGCGCGACAGCGCGGCCTGAAGGTGGGCGAACAGCTGACCTTCGCCACCATGACCTTTGCCGCCGATACTCCGCAACTGGCGAACGTCAAAGCGGTGGATGACGTGTACCCCCTGTATGGCGCGCTGCAAACCAACCCGCCAGGGCTGAAACCGCAGCCCGGTTCGGTGCTGCTGGCCCCGCGTCTGATGGCGCTGCTCAATTTGAAAATCGGTGATGCCATTGATGTCGGGGACGCCACGCTGCGTATTGCTGGCGAGGTGGTACAGGAGCCGGATTCCGGGTTTAACCCGTTTCAGATAGCACCGCGTCTGATGATGAATCTTGCCGATGTCGAAAAAACCGGGGCCGTCCAGCCTGGAAGCCGTGTGACCTGGCGTTATAAATTTGGCGGCACGCCGCAGCAGTTGGAAGATTATGAAAAGTGGCTGTTGCCGCAGTTAAAACCGGAGCAGCGTTGGTACGGGCTGGAACAAGATGAAGGCGCGTTGGGGAAATCTCTCGAACGCTCGCAACAGTTCCTGCTGCTGTCGGCACTGTTAACGTTGCTGCTGGCGGTTGCCGCCGTTGCCGTGGCGATGAATCATTACTGCCGCAGCCGCTACGATCTGGTGGCGATACTAAAAACGCTCGGCGCGGGCAGGGCGCAGCTACGCAAGCTGATTGTCGGCCAGTGGCTGATGGTGTTGGCGTTGTCCGGTATCACCGGCGGGGCGTGTGGTCTGCTGTTTGAACGCATACTGGTGCTGCTGCTCAGGCCCGTTTTACCGGGTGAATTGCCGCCTGCCAGCCTGTGGCCGTGGCTGTGGGCGTTCGGCACCATGACCGTCATTTCACTGCTGGTCGGGCTGCGTCCCTATCGTCTGCTGCTGGCCACGCAGCCGCTGCGGGTGCTGCGCCGCGACGTGGTGGCCAACGTCTGGCCGCTGAAGATCTATTTGCCCGTGGCGACGATCGTGGTGGTTGCGCTGCTGGCCGGGCTGATGGGCGGAAGCATGCTACTGTGGGCGGTGCTGGCCGGTGCGGTGGTGCTGGCGCTGTTGTGCGGCGTGCTGGGCTGGATGCTGCTCAACCTGCTGCGCGGCCTGACGCTCACCTCGCTGCCGCTGCGTCTGGCGGTCAGTCGTTTACTGCGCCAGCCGTGGTCAACGCTGAGTCAGCTGTCGGCCTTTTCGCTCTCTTTTATGCTACTGGCGCTGTTGCTGGTGTTACGGGGCGATCTGCTCGACCGCTGGCAGCAGCAAATGCCGCCGGAAAGCCCGAACTACTTCCTCATCAATATTGCCACTGAACAAGTGGGGCCGCTGAAGGCGTTCCTGTCCGAGCATCAGGTGATCCCTGAGTCGTTCTACCCGATTGTGCGGGCGCGTCTGACCGCCATCAATGACAAGGCAACCGAAGGTAATCAGGATGAGTCGCTCAACCGCGAACTGAACCTGACCTGGCAGGATACCCGTCCGGATCATAACCCGTTAACCGCCGGAAGTTGGCCGCCAAAAGCAGGTGAAGTGTCGATGGAAGAAGGGCTGGCGAAGCGACTGAACGTCAAACTTGGCGATCGCGTGACCTTTATGGGTGACACCCAGGATTTCAGCGCTACGGTCAGTAGCCTGCGTAAGGTGGACTGGGAAAGCCTGCGGCCTAACTTCTTCTTTATCTTCCCGCAGGGCGCGTTGGACGGGCAGCCGCAAAGTTGGCTGACCAGCTTCCGTTGGGAAAATGGCAACGGCATGCTGACGCAGCTTAACCGCGAGTTTCCGACCATCAGCCTGCTGGATATTGGCGCGATCCTCAAACAGGTTGGCCAGGTGCTTGAACAGGTCAGCCGGGCGCTGGAGGTGATGGTGGTGCTGGTTACCGCTTGTGGCATGCTGCTGCTGCTGGCTCAGGTGCAGGTCGGCATGCGTCAGCGGCATCAGGAACTGGTGGTCTGGCGGACGCTGGGGGCGGGCAAGAAATTGCTGCGCACCACGCTTTGGTGCGAGTTCGCCATGCTGGGGATGGTCTCCGGGCTGGTTGCGGCCATTGGCGCAGAAACCGCGCTGGCGGTTCTGCAAACCCGCGTGTTTGATTTCCCGTGGGAGCCTGACTGGCGGCTGTGGGTCATCTTACCGGTTTGCGGGGCGTTGCTGCTCTCATTATGCGGTGGGTGGCTCGGCGCACGTCTGCTAAAAGGCAAGGCCCTGTTTCGTCAGTTTAACAATTAATTCATTTTAGTGATGATTACGCACCGGTTTTTACACCGGTGCGTATTTTTCGGTTATCCCGCACAAATTGATAACTCCTTGATATTTAACCGCACGGAACAATAAAAACCCGCCAACACGCGAGTATTAATAAACGTTAATATTTGCGTGCTGAATAATTGGCAGGCTATCTATCAAGGTAAAACAATCCATGACTATAAAAAAAACAGCGCTGGCGGTATCGATCGGCGCAGCAGTGGCATTAACGACGTTCGCCGCCCAGGCGGAAATCACCGTCCTGAAACAAGATCCGCAGGCGGGTAATCCGCTGAGCCGTCTTAACTTCACCGTCGGTGGCAGTATCCGTCCCCAGTTCCAGAACATGGCGGGCGACGATGGCAAGAATGGCTACAAGCGTAACGGTTTCGATGGCGGTACCCGTTTCCGCTTTGCCGCAGACTACTATCTGTTTGATGACATCAGTTGGGTGAGCTACTACGAACTGGGCGTTAACTTCCCGGCGATGTTCGACTGGGATAATCACCATGCAGACGGCGCCAACGACACCACGCGTCGTATGTTGTACACCGGGCTGAAGAGCGCGACTTGGGGTACGCTGACCTTCGGTCAACAGAACAGCATTTACTATGATGTGGTCGGTGCGAAAACAGATATCTGGGACTACGACATGATCGGTCAGGCACCAGGTAACGGGATTAATGGCGACTACGATGGTTCATATCGTACGCGTAAATCACTGAAGTATAAGAAAACCGTGGGCGATGTAGATCTCTATGCCTCTTATCTTTTCAGCGATGATTACAACCCGAACAACGGTCTGCGCTACAAACGTAAAGGCGGCGGCTCGCTGGGGGCCGATTACCACATTACCGACGACTTAACCTGGGGTACGGCGTGGAACTACACCCGTGCGGAAATGCGCGGCAATGGCAGCAAAACGTACGATCAGAACATCGTGGGTACTGCGCTGAGCTGGAAACCGGACAACTGGACCTTCTCCCTGGGGGGCGGCTGGTATCAAAACTTCATGACCACCAAGAAAGTGTCGGTTAACGACTATTTTGCCGGTGACGCGTGGGGTCTGGAATATTTTGCCGGTTACACTTTCCCGGTTGGCCAGTATGCACTGAAATCCGTTCAGCCTTACTTTATGGGCGATCGTATTGAATACGTGAATGGCCGTAACTACCTGCGCACCGACAACGGCGTGGGGATCAGCTTCCAGCTGGACTACGGCTTCCGTGTAGATTACGAACATGTCTTTACCTCCAGCACCGACAACCTGGGCGACATGAACCTGGTGCGTCTGCGTTACGATTTCTAATCGAACACCTGCCAAACGGAATGCCCGATGCACGTGTGCTATCGGGCCTACGAGAGCAGCGTAATCGAGTTATTTGTAGGCCGGATAAGGTGCTTGTGCCGCCATCCGGCTTTTTTCATGCCTTCCCCTTCAATTACACACTCTGCAATATCATGAAATAATTTCAAGGACAGCAGGTTGTGATCTGTGTCATGTTAACAATCAGCCTGTTAGGCAGGTCAACAACAACAACGCCGCATGAACGGCGTGAGATACCACATCACAACGTTAAAATGGAGAGATTATGGGATTGCGCCACAATTTACGCATCGCGACCGGAGCATTATTACTGGCCTGCGGCTTACAGTTTGCTCACGCCAATAGCGATCCACAGACTATCGTTTTCGGCGTCGCGCCGGGTCCGTATGGTGACATGGTAAAACAGGCTATTGCCCCGACGCTGAAAGAAAAGGGCTACAAGGTGGTGGTGCGCGAATTCAGCGACTACGTCCAGCCCAATATGGCGCTTTCCAACGGTAGCATTGACGCCAACCTGTTCCAGCACTCGCTGTACTTTGACAAATTCACTGCCGACAAAGGCCTGAAGCTGAGCAAATTGATTGTGGTCCCGACGGCCGGAATGGGGTTCTACTCACATAAAATCAAAAGCCTAGATGAGCTGAAGAAAGGGGACGTGATTACGCTTTCCAACGACCCTACCAACCTGGCTCGCGGGCTGCGCTTCCTGCAATCCATCGATTTGATCACCATTAAAGATAATATCGATCCCACTAAAGCTTCCGAGCGTGATATCGCCAGCAACCCGAAAGGGCTGATTTTCAAACCGCTGGAAGCTGCGCAGTTGCCGCGTACGCTCGACGGTGTGACCGGCGCGTTGGTCAACGGTAACTTCGCCGTTGCCGCAAAACTGGATCTCGCAAGTGCGTTGAAGCAAGAGAATCTGGATGAAAACCTGAAAAACATCATCGCGGTACGCAGTGAAGATGCGGATAAACCGTTCGCTAAAGACATTGTTGAGGCGGTGAAATCACCGGCTTATCGCGCGGTGATTGACGATCCGAAAAATATTTACAGCGCCTTCCAGAAACCGGAATGGATGTCGGCAGCCCAGTAATCGCTGCGCCAATGGGTTAACAGGGCAGCGATGACTGCCCTTTTCGCATTTCTGAGGTGGCTATGATTGAGATAGAGAAGGTTTGCGTGGACTTTACCGCAGGCCGTGGGCCGTCAACCCGCGCGGTGGATGACGTCAGCCTGCGGATCGGCGCAGGCGAGATATTCGGTATTGTTGGGACCAGCGGCGCGGGAAAAAGTACCCTGCTGCGTACCCTGAACGCCTTAACGCGCCCGAGCGAGGGAAGCGTAAAAGTGAATGGCGTGGAAATCTCCGCGCTTGAGGGACGTCAATTACGCAAGGCGCGTCAGCGTATCGGCATGATCTTCCAGCACTTTAACCTGATGCATACCCGCACCGTGGCGCAAAATGTGGCCTTCAGCCTGAAGGCTGCAGGCTGGGAGGGCAGTAAAATTGCCCCACGCGTGACGGAGATCCTGGCCCTGGTGGGACTGTCTGATAAGGCCAACCGTTATCCGGTGCAGCTCAGCGGCGGGCAAAAGCAGCGTGTGGGTATTGCCCGTGCGATTGCCAACCACCCGGATGTGCTGCTCTGCGATGAACCGACTTCGGCGCTGGATCTGGAAACCTCCGCTACCATTCTGGCACTGCTCAAGCAGATCAACGCCCAACTGGGGATCACGATCGTCCTGATCACCCACGAGATGAACGTGATCAAATCTATCTGCGATCGCGTGGCGGTGATGTCCGGTGGCAAGGTGGTGGAGTCCGGCGAGGTGTTTGATGTTTTTGCCCATCCGCAGCACGCGTTTACCCAACAGCTGGTATCACACACGCTCAACCTGACGCTACCGGATCGCCTGCGGCAACATTTGCCGGGGCAGCTGTTAAAAATTCTGTTTATTGGCGATTCGGCAGAACAGCCGGTGCTGTCCGAGGTGGCGGTGAAATTTGGCGTGGCGGTGAATATCCTGCACGGCAAAATTGAATATATTGGCGAGCGGGCGCTGGGGATATTGGTGGTGCAACTGACCGCGCCGCATAATCCTGCGGCGGTCGATGTCGCCGTGGAGCACATTCGTCAACGTACCGCACAGGTGGAGGTGATTCGTGGATGATTTATTGCCGGATTTGACGCTGGCGTTCAATGAAACCTTCCAGATGCTGAGCATCTCAACGGTGCTGGCAATTGTTGGCGGCCTGCCGCTGGGTTTTTTAATCTTCGTAACCGACCGTCATTTATTCTGGCAGAACCGTTTTGTGTATCTGCTCAGCTCCGTGCTGGTGAATATCATCCGTTCGGTGCCGTTTGTGATCCTGCTGGTGCTGCTGCTGCCGTTAACTCAGTTTCTGCTCGGCAATACCATCGGGCCGATTGCGGCGTCGGTACCGCTGTCGGTAGCGGCGATTGCATTTTATGCCCGACTGGTGGACAGCGCCCTGCGCGAGGTCGATAAAGGCATTATTGAAGCGGCGGAGGCCTTTGGCGCCAGCCCGATGCGCATCATTTGTACGGTGCTGTTACCGGAAGCCAGTGCCGGCCTGCTGCGTGGGTTGACGATAACGCTGGTCAGCCTGATCGGCTATTCCGCGATGGCCGGGATTGTTGGTGGCGGCGGCGTTGGTGACCTGGCGATTCGCTTCGGTTATTACCGCTACGAAACCCAGGTCATGATCGTCACCGTGGTGGCGCTGATTATTCTGGTACAGGTTGTTCAGGTGCTGGGCGACTGGCTGGCGAAACGCGCGGATAAGCGCGACCGGCATTAATGCGTCTGAACCCAGTCATTCACCTCCTGCCATGTGCCGCGAAAGACAATTTTCGCGGCTTTCTTCTCTAACTGGTAACGATACATCGGATCGTAATATTCGTTGAGTAACGGCACCAGCCAGCCCATGTGACCGTCGGTGCTGCCGCTGGCCTGTTGCTCGTTCAACGCGACGTCGAGCAGCTCGGTCAGTTCCGCAAAACGTTGTAACCCTAAACGACGGCGGATGGCGAACAGACCGTGGTGCAGGTATTCGCTGTATTCCTGCCAGCCCTGGGTTTCCCCGTACGCTTGGGTGAAATCGTGGTGCATGCGGACAAAATACTCTTCACGCAGCCGCTCAAGGCGCAGTTCAAAGGGATCGTCAACCACCGCAATAGAGGCCTGGCTCATGCGCTCGCGCAAGCACTCGGGCAAATGATTGGCGCCAATCATGCGGCCTTCATCTTCCAGCACCCAGCGATGCAGGTCCTGACGGCTGTCGGTTTTCAGCATCTCGACCGCCAGCAGGTTTTCAAAACTGGCCTGGCTCAGTTGGGGCTCAACCGTGCGACCAAAAGAAGAGCCGCGATGGTGCGCCAGACCTTCGAGATCCACGCCGTTTGGCTGCAATTGCACCAACTGCGTTTTACCGCTGCCGGTACAGCCACCAATTAAGACTATTGGTTTTTGCACCAACTCTTCGGTTATTTGTATCGCGGCCTGACGCAGGGCTTTATAACCGCCGCTGACCAGTGGGTAGTCAATGCCGGATTCACGCAGCCATTGCTGCACAATGTGTGAACGCTGACCGCCGCGTGCGCAGCATAAAATTCCCTCAGGGTGTTGGCGACAGGCCGCTTGCCAGGCATTCATTCGCTGCTGGCGGGTGTCGCCGCTCACAAGCTGATGTCCCAGTGCCAGCGCAGCGTCCGGTCCCTGACGTTTGTAACAGGTCCCGACCGCGGCACGTTCGTCATCGTTCATCAGGGGAAGGTTGATTGCACCCGGCATCGCGCCTTGTTGAAACTCAACGGGGGCGCGTACATCGATTAAGGGCGTACCGGCGAGCAGAATCGCGCGATAGTCCGTTCCATCGTTCATGTTCAATCCTGAAAATACAAAACAGCAATGGAGGGGATTTTACGCGCCAGAGGAGGGGCCGGGGAAGGACAAATTCCATTCCCCGGCATTAATGGCTTATTTCAGTTTGGACTGTGCCCAGATAATGCCGCTGGCATATTCCGGCGGTAGCAGGGGAATCAGCGCTTCCAGCGTGGCGCTCAGGCGAGCGGTATCGCCATCGGTCAGGTTCAGGTGACCGACCTTACGACCTGCGCGCACCTCTTTGTCATACCAGTGCAGATGCACCAGTGGCAGTTTCAGCCAGTCATAATTCAGGTCGCTGCCAATTAAATTCACCATCACTGACGGACTGTTCACCACCGGCACAGGTAACGGCAGGTCGGTAATGGCGCGCAGGTGAAGTTCAAATTGGCTGATGCTGGCGCCGTTCTGTGTCCAGTGTCCGCTGTTGTGTACGCGCGGGGCCAGTTCGTTGATCAGCAAGCCTTCCGGGGTGATAAAACACTCCATCGCCATTACGCCAACATAGCCCAGCTCGTGCATGATGGCAGACAGCATCGCCTCGGCCTGATCCTGCTGTTTGGCATTGGCCTGCGGGAACGCGACGCTGGTGCGCAGAATGCCGTCCTGATGCAGGTTATGAGTCAGTGGATAGAAGACGGTGCTGCCGTCGTGGGCGCGGGCGCCAACCAGCGATACTTCGCCGGAGAAGTTAATACCCTGCTCGACGATACACTCGCCGTAGCAGTCATCCGGCAGTTGTTCTGTTTCGTGGGCGCGTAAACGCCACTGCCCGCGACCGTCGTAGCCGCCGACGCGGCATTTGACGATCGCCAGCTCTCCCAGCGTTTCAAATACCGCAGACCATTCGCTTTTGTCTGCCAACAGCTGCCACGGCGCGGTAGCCAGCTTCAGTTTGTCAAATAGCTGCTTTTGCGTCAGACGGTCGGCAATAATCGGGAAAATATCACGGTTGACGAACGCCGGATGGCGCGCCAGTTCGCGGGTTAGTGCAGTTTCCGGCCAGCGTTCAATCTCGGCGGTAATCACGCTTTGCTGAAAGGGAACGGCAGCGGGTTCGGCATCCAGCCCGACGGGCCAGACCGCAATCCCCAGCGGCTCACCGGCCTGGCGCAACATGCGTCCTAGCTGACCGTTGCCGAGTACGCAAACCTGCTTCATGCCGCACCTCGCGGGTCCGGGTTCTCCAGTACTTCGTCGGTCTGTGCTTTACGCCAGTCATGCAGACGCTGATGCAGTTCTTTATCGTGTGTCGCCAGAATTTGTGCCGCCAGCAGGGCCGCATTCGCCGCGCCCGCTTTACCTATCGCCAGTGTGCCCACCGGAATACCGCGCGGCATCTGCACGATGGAGTACAGGCTGTCTACGCCGCTCAGCGCTGCGCTTTGCACCGGAACACCTAATACCGGTACCAGCGTTTTGGCGGCAATCATACCGGGCAGATGTGCTGCACCGCCTGCGCCTGCAATAATCACCTGATAGCCGTTCTCTTCAGCACTTTCGGCGAAGCTAAACAGTCTGTCGGGGGTGCGGTGGGCAGAGACCACTTCAACGTGGTGCGGGACATTCAGGATTTCGAAGATTTCGGCGGCGAACTGCATGGTAGCCCAGTCGCTTTTGGACCCCATCACGATGGCGACTCGCGCCGGATTATTGCGGGAAGACATGCGTCTGAAAACTCCTGTGGTGCACAACACTCGACTTTTGAGGCCACAGAGAATAGCATGTTTTAACGTCAAGGAAAACGATTGCGCAGGAGGAGGGAACGCGTAGTTATCCCTCTTTATTTACACATAACGCAAAGGGTGACTGCAGGTTTCCGATTAACCACGCATTACCTGACGGACTCAGGTGCATTTGTCTACTTGTTCCTTTCTGAGCATAAAAGAAGCTATTTCTAAATAACTCATCGTTTGCGGTATCGCGCGCGTTCTTCATATATTCCACATTATAGATTGAAATCTCGTTTGGGGAGGTTATTTCATAATCAAACACGGCCATTCGCGAGATGGTTTGTACATTGCTACCCGTTTTGATATTTCCTGATAATATTACTTTACCATTGTGATCCTTACCCAGACGAAAGTTCATTTCAATAGTAGAGATAAAGATGGGATCTAGATGATCGTAATGTATAATTGTTGCACAGTTAATATCTAAACCGGGAGTCTGGTACCGATTGAATACAAATCTGTAAAATGAGAATGCTAATAGCAATAACAGCATAAAGGGGAACAGCCATTTTTGTTTATATATTACTTTCATGACCGCTCCAGTAATAGTTCAGGCAAGATATATAGTTTCTATCTTTAGAGGTGCAGCGACTAATAAATACACGCCCTTCTTTACCATACAAATAAGATTCAGAAGCATGGTAAGTAAAAGAAGCACCGGTAAGACATGATATATTTTCTCGTCTAACGAGCTCCAGAAACAATCTTTTTTTCTTCTCTGTAAGTGAAATTGAATTTTTCTGAATGGTGTAGACTGGACACGTTTCATAGTTAAATAAAAAATATCTCGGGGTATCTTTTATGTCTGCGGTTCGGTTCTCGGGATACCAGTATTTCTCTGTTAACATGATAATGCTCATTATTACAATAATTAACGATAATATTGTGTATCTGAATCGCTGATAGGGTGTTTGTTTTTTTTCTACCAGATCGCTACGGCTTTCTTCTGCTTGTTTGCTTATCTGTAGGGTGTTTTCCTGTTGCAATACCGTTTCAGACTGAGAGAGGCTTTCAGGAATATCATTATCGATAATCTGGACGTCAATATTACGGCTGAACATAAAACCAACCCGGGGTACGGTCGTAATACATTCGGCAGAAATACCTAAACGGGAAAAACATTTTCTGAGTTCGGATATGTATTTATTCAGTGTATGATTTGATGAACGCAGACCATGGGCATCCCAAACATCATCAAGCAGTTCATTACGGGTCAGGACTTGTCCATGGCGATTAAGAAGACATGCCAGGAGTCGGTTCATGGTGAGGGTCAAAATGACAGTTGATTCCTCATCGCCCAACGGCCATATTGAGCCATCCTCAGTACGATATTTTATCCGTTTATCAATCAAATAAACCATTCCCGCCTCTCCGTGCCTCATGGTGACATAATGGCTTAAACCACCTGCATTCCTCGTGCTGTTTTCTTATCAGCATTGATGTTGGCATGATAGCACATTTAGATAGCCCTCACATTTTCGTAGTTAAATTGTTTGTACTTTAACTGTATTTAAGTTTATGTGTCTGTAAATGCTTAAATTTTCGATACAAGTATCTTATTGCGGCATTGAGTTGTTAGGATTAGTCGTATAAGTAAATGAGTAAGGACTGAACGGTTTTAGCTGAGGGCGTGTCTCTAACGTTCACACTTCTCGCCACGCCTGAGTTAGTGCGTATAAGGAGCAACACAATGACAATCACCAGACCACTCGGGAGAACAACTCAGGTTTTTGATGGTCTCTTTAAGTCTTTCAGACAAAGGTTTTTATCTGCTTTCATTGTTAATGAGTTGTATTGTTGTTATGAGGTATAAAATTCTGTCGAAAAACACATATATAAAATTAGCATTTAGATATGTGCTTAAAAAGTGTGATTTTAACTACAAAATATGCATTGTTGATATCGACTCGTTTTATTCGTTTGGTGAGTTATTGGATGTTATTGAGTATATGGATATTGAACAGAATGTCTTTCTGATGAAAGGTATTAGCGTTCATTCTAAGGTTCTGGCACCTATTACAGCTTTTGATCGAGATGATGGTTTGAGTGAAATATTGTGTTGTATCAAGAATGGCCGCTCGATGACCTGGGCAGATATTGAAGATTATATAGCCAGGGTGCAGGAACTTTCCATGATGACTGAAAAAGAGAAGAAGATTGCTATTGCAGTTGCGCAGCATTCGAATATATCTGCAGTGGCAACATTTCTTAATGCGAATAACAAGACGGTTTATTCGCGAGTGGGTGTGATCGCCCGCAAACTCAATCTACAACATGTTACTGAAGTCAGGCAATTTATCAGAATTGAAATAGCTTAATTTATAATGTGTAAATAATGGTTGATGGTATCACGGCCATGCTGGCCAACTTTTATATAAACGACGTAATTATATCCTTTCTGTCAAGGAGGGGATGGTGCATTCCTTTTATACAGGTATTTTAATGTATGCGAAATTTTTTTCGACGTTTTGTTTGGATTAATATAATAACCCAGTTCTTATTCCCCGTGACGGTTGCGTTCACGCCAGCGATTGCTGGTACGGGAAGCGAACGGCGATTTCTTAATACACCATCGGCAAATTCTACAGTAGATATTCCAACCCAGGTGTATATTCTCCAGCCTGGCGAAAGTGTGGATTCCGTTGCGGCGAAATTCAACATGAGTACGGATGCGCTGAAAAGACTCAATCAATTACGTACCTTTTCGCGCGGTTTTAATGCATTGCAGGCGGGTGATGAACTGGATGTGCCGTTAACCCCGTTTCCTGAGATAGCCTGGGGTGAAAACGACCCGCTCCCTTCAGTTGACAATGAACGCGAGAAAAATATTGCCGGAATTGCGTCCCGCGCCGGGAGCTTTTTGGCTAACAACCCTGATACGGATGCGGCCGTTACCCTGGGCAACAGCATGGCAACCACCGCGGCCAGTAGTGAGGTGCAGGAGCTCCTGAACCGCTTCGGAACCGCCCGCGTGCAGCTGGAGACTGACAAAAAACTGTCGCTGAAAAATTCTCAGCTTGACCTGCTGGTTCCACTTTACGATCGGGGGGATAGGGTGGTGTTTACCCAGGGAAGTCTCCATCGTACGGATGACCGCAACCAGTCGAATCTGGGGGTGGGGATTCGTCACTTCATCTCTGATTATATGCTGGGCGTTAATACGTTTGGCGACTATGACCTCTCCCGCGAACATGCCCGCGCCGGTATTGGTGCGGAATATTGGCGTGACTTTGTTAAATTAAGTGCGAATGGTTATTTCAGACTCACCGGCTGGAAGGATTCCCCGGATGTCAGAGATTATGATGAACGCCCGGCGAATGGCTGGGATGTTCGGACACAAGGCTGGTTACCGTTTGCCCCGCAACTGGGGGGGAAGCTGACCTGGGAGCAGTACTATGGCAAAGACGTTGCACTATTTGGAAAGAATAATCGCCAACGTAACCCGTTTGCGGTCACGGCCGGCCTTGAATACACGCCGATCCCGTTACTGAGTTTAAACGCTGAGCAGCGTCAGGGGCAGTCGGGCAAAAATGATACCCGTATGGGGATCGGTTTTAATTATCAACTGGGTATGCCGTGGAATCAGCAGATCGATCCGTCATCAGTGGCGGCAATGCGTAGTCTGGCTGGCAGCCGATACGATCTGGTTGATCGTAACAACAATATTGTTCTTGAGTATCGTCAGCAGGAAGTGCTGCGTATCAGTTTGCCGGATGTTACAGAGGCGCGCTCTTCAGAGCTGATCCGTATTCCTGTTACCTTGCACAAGGATAAATATGGGCTGAAAGAGACGCAATGGACGTCATCGCCAGGATTCGTAGAGCAGGGAGGGACCCTGCAGAAACGTTCAGAAAGAGAAATTGACGTTCGTATCCCTGCTTATACCCAAGGGACACGTAGTGGGGCTGCGCAGGAATACACGCTGACTGCGGTAAGCTTTGATAATAAAGGTAATCGTTCGAATACAGCCAGCACAATTATCCGTGTTAGCCCCTCTCACCACGAGATGGGGGAACTTGTCGTCACGCCGAAGAGCCCCGTTGTCGCAGATAACAGCAAGTTTGTTTCACTGACGGCCGCCGTAAACGATGAGTCTGGTTTAGGCGTGCCTGGGCAACAGCTGACTTTCAGCGTATCGGGCCTGACGGATGAGAATAACAACCCCTCGGCCACGCTTTATACCGATACGCAATCGAACAGCAAAGTACTCTCTGTTACCACGGATGCGGATGGAAAGGGAACGGTTATGCTACGCAGTAAGGTAGCAAAAAAGGGTTCTGTGACGGTCACAACGGATGACGGGAGTACCAGGGAAGCACAGGTATTATTTGCCGCTGATGCTAATACTGCAATGATCAGTGGTCTGAACGTGACCAAAAATCATGCTCATGCGGATGGTTTAAGTTCGAACGAAATTGAAGCTGTTGTTCTGGATGCGCAGGGTAATCCGCTGGCGAATTTTACCGTTGAAGCGGATGCAGATAATGATGGTGTGGTCGATACATCATTGTTAACCGATGCAAAGGGTAAAACGACGCTGAAGATCACCAATGAGCGTGCCGGAGAAACGAATGTTGCCGTTCGCTCAGGATCGGCAACGCGAGCTGCGTTGTCGACTACGGTGCACTTTGTCGTAGACAAATCAGCCGCGCATATTGCTGAAGGTGATCTGAGGGTTACGGCGGGTGCCAAAGCCAACGGAATGGACAGCAATGCGGTAACGATAAAGGTGACGGATACCCGGGGAAATATTGCCGGGGGGGTGATCGTGGATATTAGCGCCGTTGGCGAAACGGCGGAAGCGACGGTTACGGCAGACACGTTTGCAAGTAATGATGAGGGTCTGGTGAATGCGATTATCAGAACTCAGACTGCCGGAGAGTATAAGGTCAACGCATCTATACGTGAATCCGGAAGTTCAACCGACACGACAACGCACTTTATCGCCGACCAGGACTCCGCCAATATCACCGACAGCAATCTGACTGTCGCTTCCGGAGCGAAGGCGGACGGGCAGGCAGGCAACACCGTAGTGGCGCTGGTGACGGATGCGCAGGGCAATCCGGTGGCAAAGGCCGACGTGACGTTCACGGCCGATAATACAGGGGCCTCGTTTGCGCCTGCGGTGGTGACCACGGGCGATGACGGCAGGGCCAGCACCACGCTGACCAGCACCGTGGCCGGGAAAATTATCGTGACGGCAACGGTAGGCAATAATGCCGCCAGCAAGGAGACGGCATTTATCGCCGACCGGGACACCGCCAACATCACCGACAGCAACCTGAGCGTCACCTCCGGAGCGAAGGCGGACGGGCAGGCAGGCAACGCCGTTGTGGCGCTGGTGACGGATGCGCAGGGCAATCCGGTGGCAAAGGCAGAGGTGACGTTCACGGCCGATAATACAGGAGCCACGTTTGCGCCTGCGGTGGTGACCACGGGCGATGACGGCAGGGCCAGCACCACGCTGACCAGCACCGTGGCCGGAAAAATTATCGTGACGGCAACGGTAGGCAATAATGCCGCCAGCAAGGAGACAGCATTTATCGCCGACCGGGACACCGCCAACATCACCGACAGCAACCTGACTGTCGCTTCCGGAGCGAAGGCAGACGGTCTGGAGGGCAACGCCGTAGTGGCGCTGGTGACGGATGCGCAGGGCAATCCGGTGGCAAAGGCAGAGGTGACGTTCACGGCCGATAATACAGGGGCCTCGTTTGCGCCTGCGGTGGTGACCACGGGCGATGACGGCAGGGCCAGCACCACGCTGACCAGCACCGTGGCCGGAAAAATTATCGTGACGGCAACGGTAGGCAATAATGCCGCCAGCAAGGAGACAGCATTTATCGCCGACCGGGACACCGCCAACATCACCGACAGCAACCTGACTGTCGCTTCCGGAGCGAAGGCAGACGGTCTGGAGGGCAACGCCGTAGTGGCGCTGGTGACGGATGCGCAGGGCAATCCGGTGGCAAAGGCAGAGGTGACGTTCACGGCCGATAATACAGGGGCCTCGTTTGCGCCTGCGGTGGTGACCACGGGCGATGACGGCAGGGCCAGCACCACGCTGACCAGCACCGTGGCCGGGAAAATTATCGTGACGGCAACGGTAGGCAATAATGCCGCCAGCAAGGAGACGGCATTTGTTGTTGGAGAGGCGGCGTTCTCGAGGTCAGAAGTGGCTGTGGATAAGGATACCTATACCTCTGGTGATGATGTTGTTGTGACCGTAACACTTAATGATGAGCATGGAAATGCTGTTATTAATCAAGTGGATAAGCTGAGTTCGAGTACCGTTGACGTAAACAATGCAACCATAAAAGAGGGAAGTAGCTGGCAGGACGAAGGGCGTGGGAAATATATCGCGACGTTCACCGCCGTGAAGGTGACGAGTAGTGCTACCGCAAAGCTTCAGCTTAGCGACTGGGACACTGGCGTGACGTCGCTGCCTTATAGCATTGTTGCCGGAGAACCTGTTGCCTCAACGTCAACATTAACCCGCAACGCTAATGGTTATTTGGTGAATCAAGAGATGATATTCACCCTAATTCTACGAGATGGAAATCGAAATGTGGTCAGGATGGACCCTGAGAGCGTTTTAAGTGATGCAACATTCAAAACGCCTGGTTCAGATACCGTAATAAATAAACTGGAGATGAATAGTAATGGTTCTTACTCATTCACGATAACGGCGAGCGTTAAAGGTGAAGATCTACAGGCATCATTTAGACTCAATGGCTGGGCGTCAGATATTGTTACAACAAATTATGATGTTATGCCAGTTTTTCGTAATGTGAGGGGACTCCATAGCAGAGATACAAATATGGGCTTGAATCACCCCAAAGAGGGTTTCTACGGTGCTCAGTTTGTCCTGGACTTACAGGGGGGCGGCGATCGCACGGATTATAACTGGCGTACCAATGCGGATTGGGCAACGGTTGATGGGAGCGGCGTGGTGATGCTAAAAACGACGATAGCAAGCCATCAGGCCAGGGAGGTCACTGTGACGGCCACACCTAAGAATGGGAAAACGTTTGGCATTATTCGCCATACCTTCAAACTTGATAGATGGATTTCGGTTTATGACAATGAGGTATTCTATCCCGATGCCCTGGAAGCATGTGCTTCACTGAACATGAGACTCCCGGCAGATGCGAGAGATGGTTTTAGTGATTTCTGGGGTACTAAGTCTAAATATGAGCAATCTGTAATTCCGTCTCATATTTATCTCGATAGCGTACGTTTTTGGATAAAAACGACTAATAATGCAGCCCCCTATCTGTGGGTACGTTATCTTATTAACGGAGTCTATTCCGGGGGGGCAGGAATATCTGCTAAATCACGTTTCCTGTGCATTGAGGATTTCTAAATATACAGGGAACTGACGACGTAACCATCACACCTCCCTACGTTATGTGGGGAGGTGTAGTCAGTTCTGTTTGGCCAAACGGCTAAAGTCTGACAATTAGCGTCTTCGTGGTAAAACGGTGGCGAGATGAGGATGAGGATGAGGTACTGAGTTGTTGCGACAGTGAGCGAACATTTTGCTAACCGGAGCCAGATTGTGTGATGTATTTAAAATGCAAACGTGATCAGCTCAACGTCGTCGGGCGTGACCTTAACCATCGAACCTTCGCTGTGCCACGCACCTAATACTACGCGGAACGCAGGTTGTCTATTGGCAGCCAGTTCATGCACCGCCGGGCGATGGGTATGCCCGTGAATTAACCACTGGACCTGGTGTTTTTCCATCTCGGTAACCACGGCCTGCGGATTCACATCCATAATTTCCAGCGATTTGCTGCTGTTGGCGGCTTTGCTGTTGGCGCGCATCTTTGCGGCAATGCGTTGGCGAACAAACAACGGCAGAGCAAGAAACAGTGTTTGTAGCCAGGGCTGATGCACTTTAGCGCGAAATGCCTGATAACCGGCATCATCGGTACACAGCGTGTCGCCATGCATGATCAGCACCTTGCGGCCATACAGGTCGAGCACTTTTTCGTCGGGTAACAAGGTCATGCCGCTCTCGCGGGCAAAACGCTTGCCGAGCAGAAAATCACGGTTGCCGTGAATGAAGAAGCAGGGGACGCCGGAATCAGCCAGCGATTTTATTGCGACGGCGATTTCATGGTGCAGCGGAGTGGGGTCATCGTCGCCTATCCAGGCTTCGAACAGATCGCCAAGAATATACAGCGCATCGGCTTTTCGTGCTTCACCGGCTAAAAAACGCAGAAAACCGGCGGTAATCGCCGGTTCTTCCGTGCAGAGGTGAAGATCTGCAATAAACAGTGTCGCCACGATTACTCGCTGACGGTCACGTTTTCGATAATAACGTCTTCTTTCGGTACGTCCTGGTGCATGCCGCTGCGACCGGTAGAAACGTTTTTGATTTTATCAACCACGTCCATACCTTCAACCACTTCAGCAAATACACAGTAACCCCAGCCCTGCATGCTTTCGCCGGAGAAGTTCAGGAAGTCGTTGTCGGCAACGTTAATGAAGAACTGCGCCGTTGCGGAGTGCGGAGCCTGAGTACGGGCCATCGCCAGCGTACCACGGGTGTTTTTCAGACCGTTGTTGGCTTCGTTTTTGATAGCCTCTTTGGTTTCTTTTTGCTTCATGCCAGGCTCAAAACCGCCGCCCTGAATCATGAAACCATTAATCACACGGTGGAAAATGGTGTTGTTATAGAAACCTTCGCGGCAGTAGTCCAGGAAGTTTTTAACTGTTTCAGGCGCTTTATCATCAAATGTTTTGATTACGATATCGCCGTGATTAGTGTGGAAAGTAACCATTTGTGCATCCTGTTCCGATAGAGTGGTGCTTCGACCCTGGTCAGGGTCAGAGTTAGGGGTGTGTTATAGCATAACCGCAAGATTCGATCACCTTGCAAAGTGTGCTGCTTCGGGGCCAATTTATAGGTATTATAGGGCTTTGTTATCCACACACGTCTACACGGAATCTTCGATGTTAAAAATCTTTAATACACTGACGCGCCAAAAAGAGGAATTCAAACCTATTCATGCCGGGGAAGTCGGCATGTACGTGTGTGGTATCACTGTTTATGATCTCTGTCATATTGGTCACGGACGTACCTTCGTCTCTTTTGACGTGGTTGCGCGCTATCTGCGCTTCCTCGGCTATAAGCTGAAGTACGTGCGTAACATTACCGATATCGACGACAAAATCATTAAACGCGCTAATGAAAATGGCGAAAGCTTTGTGGCGTTGGTCGACAGGATGATCGCGGAAATGCACAACGACTTCGACGCGCTGAATATCCTGCGCCCGGATCTCGAACCACGTGCGACGCATCATATTGCGGAAATTATTGAAATCACCGAACAGCTGATCGCCAAAGGTCACGCTTACGTGGCTGATAACGGCGACGTGATGTTCGACGTGCCGACCGATCCGCACTACGGCCAGCTGTCGCGCCAGGATCTGGATCAGCTGCAGGCGGGTGCCCGCGTGGATGTGGTGGATGTGAAACGTAACCCGATGGACTTCGTGCTGTGGAAGATGTCCAAAGAGGGCGAGCCGAGCTGGCCGTCCCCGTGGGGAGCAGGCCGTCCGGGCTGGCACATCGAATGTTCTGCGATGAACTGCAAACAGCTGGGCAACCATTTCGATATTCACGGCGGCGGCTCTGACCTGATGTTCCCGCATCATGAAAACGAAATTGCCCAGTCCACCTGTGCGCACGACGGCGAATACGTCAACTACTGGATGCACTCCGGGATGGTGATGGTTGATCGTGAGAAAATGTCCAAATCACTGGGCAACTTCTTTACCGTGCGCGACGTGCTGAAATACTACGACGCCGAAACCATTCGCTACTTCCTGATGTCCGGCCACTATCGTAGCCAGCTGAACTACAGCGAAGAGAACCTGAAGCAGGCACGTTCTGCACTGGAGCGTCTGTACACCGCGCTGCGCGGTACTGACAAATCCGTGGCGCCAGCCGGTGGTGATGCCTTTGAAGCGCGTTTCATTGAAGCAATGAACGATGATTTCAATACGCCGGAAGCCTACTCGGTGCTGTTTGATATGGCGCGTGAGGTCAACCGTCTGAAGGGTGAAGATATGGCGGCGGCTAACGCCATGGCCGCGCATCTGCGCAAGCTGTCCGGCGTGCTGGGCCTGCTGGAGCAGGATCCGGAAGCGTTCCTGCAAAGCGGTGCGCAGGCGGATGACGGTGAGGTCGCTGAGATTGAAGCGCTTATCCAACAGCGTTTAGATGCCCGTAAAGCGAAAGACTGGGCGGCGGCCGACGCGGCACGTGACCGTCTGAACGAGATGGGTATTGTGCTGGAAGATGGTCCACAAGGCACCACCTGGCGTCGTAAGTAATTCTCTCAATTGCCGGATGGCGGCTAACGCCTTATCCGGCCTACGATGGAATGATCGGTAGGCCTGATAAGCGTAGCGCCATCAGGCACTATTAGTGACGTCTGTACCACCACAGCACACCCATCATGACGGCTCCCGGCAGCCACACCCACATTAATTCCGAGATAATCACCTGATGCCCATACGGCGTGGCGTAGCGTGACAGCGCGAACGGCGCAACCTTAATCACTTGCCACGGCGCAAAGAAGCGCTCATCTGACCATGGCCACAGCCAGCCAACGCCTTTACCTCCGGTGGTCACCGAATCCAGCAGGCTGTGTGACAGCAACGACACCGTCAAAAATAACCAGCAGCGAACCAGCCCGGCTTTAAACCATCGTCGACCTATCATGATGCACAGTAACGGCACCGCGAAGGCGAACAGTAGCGAGTGGGTAAATCCGCGGTGACCGAATACGTTGCCGTAGGCAATACCGAACTTAAACGACAGGACGTCGGCGTCAGGCAGCATTGCCAGTACAACCCCGGCAAACAACAAGCGTGGGGGAATGACTTTGAGGCCCAGACCCAATCCTAAACAAAGAGGTACAGCTGCGTGGGTAACGATGGTTGGCATGATAGTCGCTTCGTATAAGTATAAGAAAACGATAGGCTAACAGCCTGGCGTGAAGTGAAGGTGAAGTTAATTATCTGAAAATCAGGGGGGAACGGACCGGATGTGGTGTGAACCGCCATCCGGCCCTGGGATCATGCCACGACGTTAATGCTTTGACCTTCAAAGCTCACGGTCTGTCCGGCAACGATTTTGCAGCGTTTACGTGTTTCTACTACTCCATCGACCTTCACTAACCCTTCGCCAATGGCAATTTTTGCCTGGGCGCCGCTTTCGCTCCAGCCTTCCAGCTTTAGCAGATCGCAGAGTTCAACGTGTGGGTGTTTACCCAGTGAAAATGTGGCCATCTTAAACGTCCTTTACATCATGGTATTCAACGCACGCCTGAAGCGTGTTTTCGATAAGTGTGGCGACCGTCATCGGGCCAACGCCACCCGGCACCGGTGTAATATACCCGGCGCGCGCAGCGGCATCTTCAAAGACCACATCGCCAACAACCTTGCCATTCTCCAGACGGTTGATGCCGACATCAATCACAATCGCACCTTCTTTGATCCATTCACCGGGAATAAAACCCGGTTTGCCGACGGCGACAATCAGCAGGTCAGCATGCTCTACATGGCGACGCAGATCTTTGGTAAAGCGGTGGGTTACCGTGGTGGTACAGCCCGCCAGCAGCAACTCCATGCTCATCGGACGACCGACAATGTTTGAGGCGCCAATCACCACGGCATTCAGGCCGTAGGTATCGATGTTGTAACGCTCAAGCAGGGTCACGATGCCGCGAGGCGTACACGGACGCAGGCGCGGTGCACGCTGGCACAGGCGACCGACGTTATACGGGTGGAAGCCGTCGACGTCTTTATCCGGTGCAATGCGTTCCAGCACCTTAACGTTGTCGATCCCCGCCGGTAACGGCAGCTGGACCAGAATACCGTCGATGGCGGCATCCGCATTGAGCGTATCAATGAGCTCAAGAAGTTCCGCCTCGCTGGTGGTTTCAGGCAGGTCATAGGAGCGGGAGACGAACCCCACTTCGTCGCAGGCTTTGCGTTTACTTGCTACGTAAATTTGCGAAGCCGGGTTGCTACCTACCAGCACAACAGCCAGGCCTGGGGCGCGTAATCCAGCCGCTAAACGCGCCTGAACTTTTTGAGCCACCTCAGAGCGTACCTGCTGCGCAATCGTTTTACCGTCAATAATCTTTGCTGCCATCAGAGAGAGGATTCCGTCTGTTACGTTAAATCGAAGGGGATGTCACTATTTTGTCAGAAGCGCGGCGTGCTGTCAGTTTTCGTTTGCATTTTTAGGTGAGATTAGGAACGTCTCGCTGTGCGAACGGGTGAGGTGTCAATATCGTAAAGACAGGAATAATTACTGAGTACGCTAATTAATTTTAACGTTAGTGAAACAACTCATCACCCTTCTGTTTTCATGGGTAATGCGTCATAAACCAGTCTGTTACGTACCATTGTGGTGGTGTTTAAGTAATATTTACCCAGACATTTCTTAGATCCCAATAAGAATTAGCCAGGGCCATTACAAGGATTTGCAGGTATTTTTCATTAATTGAAATGTTTAATTTATCCCTGTGACGAATTGTCATATTCGTAAAGATTAATTAGTGAATCTCGCGCTCAGGAGAGTTGGGGTCAAGCATCATTAATTCTCTTTCGATATATATCTTTACAGGATGCAGAGATAATTTGCCTGACATTTTATGTCGATAATGATTCAAACGGAGCCGGCAGGATACCGGAACCGGATGTGTGTAATTCAAGGGAAATCCATGAAACGTAAATTAATAAATACTTCTGTTATTGCCAGCCTGATGTTAGTTGCAGGGGCCGCAGTCGCAGCCGATCCGGTCAGCGTGAGCGGCGGTACCGTTCATTTTGAAGGTGAACTGGTCAATGCAGCTTGTGCGGTAAGCACACAGTCAGCCGATCAGGTGGTGACATTAGGGCAATATCGTACTGCCAGCTTTGCAGCCATCGGCGATACCACGGCACAGATTCCGTTCTCCATCGTGCTGAATGACTGCGATCCTGCGGTTGCCGCGACGGCAGCTGTGGCGTTTTCGGGTCAGGCGGATGCCTCCAACTCAGCTCTGCTGGCGGTATCTTCAGGGAATAACACCACCACCGCTGGCGGTGTAGGCATCGAAATTCTGGACAACGCGTCTACCGCGCTGAAGCCAGATGGTGCCACCTTCTCTACTGCCCAGGCGCTGGTAGAAGGCACCAACACCCTGCGTTTCTCCGCACGTTATAAAGCGACCGCTGCAAGCGCCACGCCAGGGCAGGCAAACGCCGACGCCACCTTCATCATGAAGTACGAATAAGCCGTTCTGATTGGCGCAAGGAAGACGACAGCCTCAATGGATGAGGCAATATCCGGGGATGACGAAGGATGTGGCAACTGATTTTCAAAGGCATGACGCTGGCGGGAATGCTGTGCGTAATGCCTGCGCTTGCACACACGGTAATACTGGAAAGCGGTCGCCTTCACCTGCGTGGGCAACTGGTCAATGGGGCCTGTACGGTGGCCACCGATAGCCAGAACTTGCGGGTACAGATGGGGCAGTATCGCACCAACGCATTTGGCGAACCGGGAAGCTTTGCCTCGACCAGCGTACCGTTTTCACTGCGCTTAACGTCCTGCAGTGCCGACGTTTATGACCATGTTGGGATTGCGTTTGCCGGCGTCACGCCTGCAGAAGATCCGCAGGTCTTTCTGGCCAGCGGTGAGGCGTCTGCGGCCTCGGGTATTGGCCTGGCATTATTTGATGAGGGGCAACGACAAATTATTCCGAATGCGCTGCCGCGTCATTACGCCCCAATTTTAACGCAGGAAATGACGTTTCACTTCACCGCGCGCTATCGGGCTGTCTCGGAAAAGATAACGCCAGGAACGCTTCGTTCAGACGTGTGGTTTACGTTGGTCTATCCCTGATTTATTTACCAACGATAATCACACCAAAGGTATTTGTAGCCATGTTTAATTATCTTAAATCAGGTTTTATTATTTTCCTCACCTTATTTGTTTCCTGCAGTGCTCAGGCTGCTGGGGGAATTGCATTAGGTGCTACCCGCGTTATTTATCCCGCCGAGGCTAAACAAACATCGCTGGCTATTAGCAATAGCGATACTAAAGAACGTTTCCTGGTTAATTCATGGATTGAGAATAGCGCAGGCGTTAAAGAAAAAGCCTTTGTGGTGACGCCTCCACTGTTTGTCAGCGAGCCCAAAAGTGAAAATACGCTGCGCATTATCTATGCCGGTCAGCCACTGCCTACAGACCGCGAATCGCTGTTCTGGATGAACGTGAAGGCGATCCCGTCAGTCAATAAAGACAGCCTTGAGGGTAAAAACGTTCTGCAACTGGCGATTTTGTCGCGTATTAAACTCTTTGTCCGCCCAAATAACCTGCCACAGGTACCGGAAGACGCGCCCGGCATGTTGCAATTTTCCCGTTCCGGCACACAGCTGAAAATTACGAATCCGTCAGCGTATTACGTCACGCTGGTTAACCTCAATGTGGGAAAAACGAAGGTTGATAACGTCATGGTGGCACCGAAGAACGCGGCGCAGATCCCGCTGCCTGCGGGCGTTCAGGGCAGCGTGACGTTCCAGACGGTTAATGACTACGGCGCAGTGACACCTGCCAAAACGGTTAGCGTGCGTTGATAAACGATGAATAAGACAACGTACTTACCTGGCCGGTTACCGGGGATTACGCCACCGCTGGCGGGCGTGGCGTTGTCCACGCTGGCTGCCTTATTTCCGCTGTCAGGCCACGGGGAAAGCTATTTTAACCCGGCATTTTTATCTGCGGATACGGCGTCCGTGGCGGATTTGTCGCGTTTTGAAAAAGGGAATCACCAGCCTGAGGGCGTCTACCGCGTGGATATCTGGCGCAATGATGAATTTATTGCCACCCAGGATGTTCATTTCGCCACCAGTAAGGCGGGTACCGGCGAGAAATCTGGTGGGCTGACGCCATGTTTTGGTCTCGATTGGGTTAAGCGCCTGGGGGTCAACACGGCGGCGTTTCCGGCGCTCAGTCAGGACCCGAACAGTACCTGTATTAATTTGCCCGAGGCTATCCCCGGCAGCGAAATCGCCTTCGATTTCTCTACGCTGCGCCTGAACATCAGCTTGCCGCAGGCCAGTATGCTGAATAGCGCGCGGGGATATATTCCGCCTGAGGAATGGGATGAAGGGATCCCGGCTGCGCTGGTGAACTACAGCTTTACCGGCAGTCGTGGCAGCGATTCTGACAGCTATTTCTTAAGCATGTTGAGCGGCCTGAACTATGGCCCCTGGCGGCTGAGAAACAACGGCGCCTGGAGCTATTCCAAAGGCGACGGATATCACTCGCAGAGCTGGAAAAACATCGGTACCTGGCTTCAGCGCGCCATTATCCCGCTGAAAGGTGAGCTGGTGATGGGCGACAGCAACACCAGTAACGACGTCTTTGACAGCGTCGGGTTTCGCGGGGCGCGGCTCTACTCGTCAGACAGCATGTATCCGGATAGCTTGCAGGGGTACGCGCCAACGGTTCGCGGCATTGCCCGTACGGCGGCGAAACTGACCATTCGCCAGAACGGTTATGTTATATACCAAAGCTATGTGTCGCCTGGGGCGTTCTCGATTACCGATCTCAACCCGACGTCGTCCAGCGGTGACCTGGAGGTGACGGTAGATGAAAAAGATGGCAGCCAGCAGCGCTATACCGTCCCGTACTCCACGGTTCCACTGTTACAGCGCGAAGGGCGACTGAAATACGACCTGGTGGCCGGGGATTTCCGCAGCGGTAACAGCCAGCAGTCATCACCGTTTTTTGTCCAGGGCACGTTAATCGCCGGGCTACCTGAAGGCTATACGGCCTATGGCGGCACGCAGTTGGCCTCTCGTTACCGCGCGCTGGTGTTCGGTACCGGGCGCAACCTCGGCGACTGGGGCGCGGTCTCCGTCGATTTAACCCATGCGCGCAGCCAACTGGCGGATGACAGCACCCACCAGGGGCAATCGCTGCGTTTTCTGTACGCAAAATCACTGAATAATGTCGGCACCAACTTCCAGTTACTGGGATATCGCTATTCGACCCGGGGGTTTTATACCCTCGACGACGTGGCGTATCGCAATATGGAAGGTTACGAATACGAATACGACAGCGAAGGCAATCGCCATAAAGTGCCGGTGGTCCAGAGCTATCACAATCTGAGCTACAGCAAAAAAGGCCGTTTTCAGATCAACATCTCGCAGAATCTCGGAGATTACGGATCGCTGTATGTCTCAGGCAGTCAGCAAACTTACTGGAATACGTCCGATACCAATACCTGGTATCAGCTCGGCTACGCCAGCGGCTGGCAGGGGATTAGCTATTCGCTCTCCTGGTCGTGGAACGAATCGGTAGGGATTGCCGACACCGACAGGATTCTGGCCTTCAATATGTCGGTGCCGTTTAGCCTGTTGACCGGGCGACGCTACACGCGCGATAACGCGCTTGATCGCACCTATGCCACCTTCAACGCTAACCGCAATAGCAACGGACAAAACAGCTGGCAGAGCGGGATTGGCGGGACGTTGCTTGACGGGCGCAACCTGAGCTACAGCGTAAACCAGGGGCACAGCAGCACCAACGGTTACAGCGGTAGCGCCAGCGCAAACTGGCAGGCGACCTATGGCACGCTGGGTATGGGATACAACTACGACCGCGACCAGCATGACTATAACTGGCAGCTCTCCGGCGGCGTGATTGGGCATGCGGACGGAATCACCCTGAGCCAGCCGCTGGGCGATACCAATGTGCTGATCAAAGCACCAGGCGCCCAGGGCGTAAGGATAGAGAACCAGACCGGGGTGCAGACCGACTGGCGTGGTTACGCGGTCATGCCGTACGCCACCGTCTATCGCTATAACCGTGTGGCGCTGGATACCAATTCAATGAACAACCATACCGATGTGGAAAATAACGTCAGCAGCGTAGTACCGACACAGGGGGCGCTGGTAAGAGCGGCGTTTGATACACGTATCGGCGTGCGCGCGTTAATTACGGCGCAACAGGCGGGTAAACCGGTACCGTTTGGCTCCATTGTGCGTGAAACCGCCAGCGGCGTAACCAGCATGGTGGGAGACGATGGACAAATCTACCTGAGCGGTTTGCCGCTAAAAGGTGAGTTGCTGATCCAGTGGGGCGAAGGCGCGAACGCGCGCTGTACGGCGCACTATGCCTTGCCTGAGGAGAGCCTGAAACAGGCGGTAACGCTCACCAATGTGACCTGCGAACGCCCGTCGGCATGAAAGGAATAATACGATGAAACGACAAACTGGTTGGTTACTCGGGAGCGCTTTACTGCTGCTGGCAAATTCGTCATGGGCCACGGTCTGCCAGAATTCGAATGGCACGCCGACGGATGTGTTTTACGATCTGTCGAACGTCTTTAACAGCAGTAATAACCGCCCCGGTCAGGTCGTGACGTTGCCGGAAAAGTCCGGCTGGGTTGGGGTTAATGCGACCTGTCCTGCGGGGACGACGGTAAATTACACCTACCGCAGCTACGTGACGGAACTCCCGGTGCAAAGTACGGAAGGGGGCTTTCAGTATTTGAAGCTGAATGATTACCTGTTGGGGGCTATGAGTATCACCGACAGCTATGCCGGGCTGTTTTATCCTCCACGTAACGATATTCGTATGGGAACTCACCCAAACGTACCTAAGCAGAAACCCTTTGGCGTCATGGATTCAAAGCTGGTATTCAAATTAAAAGTGATCCGCTCATTTATTAACATGGTACCAATCCCCCGCCAAACGATGTTTAGGGTCTATGTCACGACCAGCATCGGCGATGCCCTGAGTGTGCCGGTATACACCATCAGCTACAGCGGCAAGGTCGAGGTGCCGCAAAACTGCGAAGTGAATGCCGGACAGGTTGTCGAGTTTGATTTTGGTGATATCGGCGCGTCGTTGTTTAGCAAAGCTGGGGCTGGAAATCGGCCAGAAGGCGTTAACCCGCAGACTAAAACGATGGCCATAAAATGTACCAATGTTGCCGCGCAGGCCTACCTGACCATGCGCGTGGAGGCTGAAAGATCTTCGGGGCAAATGATGGTGTCGGACAACGCCGATTTAGGCTTTATTGTTGCCGACAGCAGCGGCGTACCGCTAACACCTAACAACCTGTCCAGCACCATTCCGTTTCGCCTGGATGATAACGCCGCGGCGAGCGTCAGTATCCGGGCGTGGCCGGTTAGCGTGACGGGCAATAAACCGGCGGAAGGGCCATTTACTGCCCGTGGATATCTGCGAGTAGATTATGACTAAGAGGCGCGCAATGGTCATTCGCATACTGTTGGTGGTTGCTGCCTTGCTGTCGTTTACCTCGCTAAGTCGGGCGGATACGTCGTTGGGCGAGATCAATATTGAGTTGCGCGGTAATGTAGTGGACTTTACCTGTGCCGTGATTGCCAGCGACAGCAATAAATACGTGGACCTCGGTACCTGGCCGACAAAGCAGTTAAAAACCAGTGGTGATACCACCCAACCGGTTCCTTTTTCGCTAAAGCTGGAAGGCTGCCCGCCTGGGTCGGCGTCAATCACCTTTTCCGGTACGCCGGCAGCGGGTACCACGCTACTGGCGCTGGATAATACGGCGATGGCGCAAAAGGTGGCGATTGAACTGCATGACAGCGATCGTACACGGTTGCCGCTCGAACAGGCGAGCCAGACGGTGAGTATTGACGAAAATGGCAATGCCACACTGACCTTTTTCGCCAACTATATTGCCTTAGCGGATGGGGTCCAGCCCGGACTTGCCAGGGCTGATGCGACGTTTATGATCAACTATAACTGACCACTCACTCCCGAACGTCATCTCGTCGGGAGTGGTGTTACATTAATTCATGCATTTTCGCATAATCGATCAGCTCGACAATGGTATGCAAACCAAGTTTGGAGTAGATATTGGCTTTGTGCGCACTGATCGTTTTATTGCTGAGTAATAGCTGCTCTGCAATTTCTTTATTGGATAACCCATTTGCCAGATAACGTAGCACCGTGACCTCGCGATTGGAAAGCGGCATGTCATTCAGCTCTCCTTTACGTATATTAATGTTATTAATAAAGTTAAGCGTATCTGACGGGAAAAAAGAATAACCGGATAAGATCATTTTCACCGCATTGTAGATATCATTCAGGTCCTTGCGTTTACTGACAAAACCATTTGCACCTGCCCGGATAGCGCGTCCGGCGTAAAAAGATTCAGATTTTGAGGACAGAAACAGAACCCGCGTCTTTTCCTGCAGTGATTTAATTCTCTTGAGTAGGGTAAATCCATCGGCACCAGGCAGTTCAATGTCCAGAATGACGAGATCGACAGGATAGGTGCGTAGGTGATCAATTGCTGTACGACTGTCGTCAGTTTTCAGTACCACTTCGATATTACTATTTTTTTCGAGCAGCACTTCTATCGACATTCTGACAATAGGGTGTTCGTCCATAATGATAACGGATGCTGGTTTCATTGTTGTATGCCTCAAACTGTTCGTGTATCTTGCGATTTTGATAAAACATCAGGCGTTATTAATATTGTCAAATAGCCAAGGGTTGTTCTGCGAGAAGAACCGAATAAATAAGACTTCATCCTTGTTTATTCAGCCGTTCTTGGTAAGAACAATGAGTGTGTGGAATATCCATTTCACACCAGGAAAAATTTACAATTAATCATTAAACAGTAGGGATTATACCTACTCTACTCATTCGGAAAAGTCTTGCGGTAAGTAACTTCTTAATGGCTGTTACGATATCCTGAAAGAACCCAATATGCTTACGATTGTTAGTATTATTTTCCTTCTGTTTTAATTATGGCAGATTGAAAGTTTTTTTAAAATACTAAAAACAACACAACAGGCTGATTGTTTAGGTTTTGTTAAGGAGGTCTTAGATGGCCATTACGACGTAATGCACAGAGTTCGTAGGGTTAAGTGCTTTGCACGCCGCAGGCATAATACCAGGATTAGTTGTAAATATTAAATTTATGTAAAAATTACATGGGGCGTCTCAGTGATAAATAAGTAATTTCCTAAAAAATCTTATTTCACAAAGGTTTATGGTGTTAAATTAAATGATGAGAGGTAGCGTTAAGACGGTGTATCAGATGCAAAAAACGTTGGCGGTGTGGCAATCCGAGGTACGTAATCAGTTGATTCAGACGATAGATAACCCGGTGGTAAGGCCGGTTTTGTATGCAGGCAATCTTTTTTAAGGATTCACCTTGCAATAGTAATGAAACCATCTCCCAGTCAGCTAGGTTTAAACGCGAAGAATGAATATTATTTAGATTTGGTGATAATAAAGCGTGACGTATGTCTGCAAGGCGCTGACGGCGGGGGAGAACATAAAAAGGACCGGTCATGGCAATAAATTTACCCAGACTTTCGTCATTATCGTTGAGTAATAAAAAAATCTGTATGTCATTACGCTGTTTAACCAGCAGGCGTAACTGTTGGAGCGTCTCGAAATACGAGAATGGCAATCCTTCCATATCAATCACTAACTGACTGGATTCAGGTGATTGCAGACTGTCGAGCGCCGACTCAAAATTCTGGAAAACAGCCGTACGGGTACCTGAAAATAAATAGCGGTTCAGTGTAAATGCGAGATAGTAATCAGTGGTGATAATTGCCTGAGATACAGTGTCTCCCGGTAATGTATAATTGATTTTTTGTGCCAGATACTCAAGCCGGTCAAATACCTGCGGCGCACAGTGATGATATTGATGGGTACAGTGAGTGTTTTGTAAACGGCGATGTCGTTCCCGACGTAGTACGCTGCGCATCCTTCCTGTTTTCCTTTCCGTTTTATTTCTCCTGCCCTGGATAAATGGCGGGCCATAAATACCCCTGCCCCAATTTTGCGCCGGCTCGCTGGGCAATTTCCTTGTGCGTTTGGGTTTCAATCCCTTCGACAATCACCTGATTTGCGATTGCTTGTCCTTTCTTAATGATCTGCTGGAGCCTGCTGGGTTTTTTACTCAGTGTCCAAAAGGTATTTTTATCCAGTTTAATGCCTGACAGGTGCCAATTAGCCTCAATGAATGCGATGAGTAATTCTTCATTGACGTCATCCATCCAGATAGGGGTGCCTGACGCTTCAACATGCTGCATAGCGTTATACGCCACATGGCGTTGAGCAACATTGAGCAAAAGGAATGTAGCAGGGTCCTGTATTTCGATGACAAGGTTAGGTGGATACGTAACATCACGCCAATGAAATGACGTCCAGTTCAGAAAGGCCTTCATCGGCAGGTTCAGTGAATAAACGTAGCCGGGCTGATAATGTACGATGTTGGCTATTTGGCGATAAAACAGGCTTTGTTGTTGTGCGAAAGAAAGCTGGCGAAAATAGTTCTCGCTATTCATTTTTCGCGGGAGGTGGGTCAGGACTTCAAAGCCGTATCGGTGCGAAGTCGATAACTCGACAATGGGTTCTAATTTCAGTGTTGAAAGTAGAACGTTAGCATCATTTTTTATTGAAGGATGTGCGTACTCATATTTATCGTTGCACAATAACAGGCTCGGCATCATGATATTCTCCCACGCGGAGCAAATATTACCGAGAGTGTTTTATTTATACCCCGGAAATAACACATAGGCATTATTGTGGCAGCATAGAAATGGGGGCAGTAGGCGCATATACTTAATTGCACATGAGACATTTCTCATAAAGTTTCCAGCGCATAAGAAACGGTTCAATTTTGTAGAAAACTCAGGTTAACCCTGATGTATCTTAAGAATTGTTGTTCATTTTTCACCTGCAGTTTTCTCATAATACTCCGACGCGTTACCTTCGCTTCTACCTCACTGAGTGCAAGAAGCTGTGCGGTTTCGGCGGAGGTATATCCGCTGGCGAGGAACATTAAAAACTGACGCTCTGCAATGGAAAAGTTGCGGGTGGTGCAGTAGTGACATATGGTGGCAGGGACGCTGGAACGGAGTGCGCGTTTTTGCAAAATGAGTACCATTTTTTTGCCGATCTCTTCGACATCATCTTCGCGATAAATCAGCGGTAGCATGTACAGGCAGGGCCTGAACATCAGCTTATCTTTATCGCATTTGCTGCAAATAATGACCCGATGCTGGTGACGGGTGTGGTGGGGAATTTCGTAACAGCCCGCGCTGAGCCACTCTTCATCCAGCGATAAAAAGGCGATGTCTGCACGATCGATATCGTCGACAGGCAAGAAGCAAATCTCCTGACGCCACTGATTCGTCAGACGAGTAATGATGATTTTCAGACCATGTTCGAAGTGACTATTTTCGTCTTTGATGGCGATACTTAACATTGAAGGGATCCTAAACCGCAGGGAAGGGTGTAGGAGAATGTTAAGCAAAATCATTAATTTTCTAAATACATTTAACCTTAAACCGGGCTTTACGGCGCCTCAGTTGTTACCAGGTGATTTCCTGGATACCCGTGGACGAGCAGAAAAAACCACCATTCGTACACTTCGCAAGCAACCAGAACAAAAGGCATTGACTCAGCAGGCGCTGACCGTATAATTCACGCGTTTCATCCGCATGAAGTTTTCACTTCGCAATGCGCCCTTAGCTCAGTTGGATAGAGCAACGGCCTTCTAAGCCGTAGGTCGTAGGTTCGAATCCTACAGGGCGTACCATTTTACAGCATTCCTCTCTAATCATCCCTGTCGTATTCGCATTGCAACAAACCACCTTTCGCTCCGTATTTGACTTTTTCTGCGAGACTCAGGAAATCCGAAACGAATAAGAACGGGAGCTGATTTGCTCCCGTATGTATGGTCTTTTGTCGGCATGTCACCGCACTACAAGCACCGGGCATTTTGCGTGGCGCACCACGGCGGAGGCCGTTGAACCCAGCAGATAAGTGCTAAAACCCGGCTTATGCGAACCGATGATGACGAGTTCTGCATCTACCGCTTCCGCTAACTTTAAGATCTGATCTTTAGGCGGGCCGTAAACGACGTGCAGTTCCGTCCTGCCGGCAGGAATGTTGAATTGTTTAACAATCTCTTGCAGCTTTTCGGTGGCCTTAGCTTGAATGCCACTTCTGTCCGGGAATTCATTGGAGTAGGCCAGTCCCAGTGATGCGTAGAATGGGACTGTAGGGATAACGGCTAAAAAATGGACCTTTGCGGTTTTTGCGTGCGCCTCGACCTGTGGGATCACCTGACGCGTTACATCGGTTTCAGAGATATCAATCGGCACCAGAATAGAACGATACATATTCACCACCTCTTGTTTGTTATACCGCTAATCTGAGTGTAGTGAAGGCTATTTCTGTATGATAAGTGACCAGATCAAGGTTGTGTGTATCAATCAATATTGATGTGAATAATGTGATGAATGTTCAATATCATTTTGACGATCTTTATGTTCATATTCGCTGTGCTCACTCAGCCAGAACAATCACATCTCCCGTTGCTGGCGCGTCTGTTCCGGGCAGCCAAAAACGTCCCCACGAACCGGTGCAATGACAGCCGAGCAACTTTTCGGGCTTTTGTTGACGGAGAAACCGACGCGTTTTCCACAATTTTTGCGGCGACGCCGCGCGTAAATGAAAGCCGCCGATCAGGGCGTAGATCTTGGTGGTGCCCGTAATGTTTTGACAATGGCGGACGATGTTCTCTATTCCTCGATGCCCGCAGCCGGTAATAATGATCAGTCCACGCTCAGACTGATAAATCAATACGCCTTCGTCGGTGATGTAATCCGGTTGGGGTGTTTGCTCCTGAATAACGCCGTAAGCCTGTGGCGTCGGCACGTTTATTTCTCCGGACCACAGAAAGTGCTCACTAATCGGGAATGGCTCGCGGGTATAGGTCATATGCAGGCGAGAGTAATCATTCTCGCGTGATAATTTTTTGATTTTTTGGCTATATCCGGCAACGGTGATTGCAGAATAACGCTCGCAGGCAATGTGCGGATGGCAGATGACGTGCGTATTATCCGCCAGCCACGGCACGCCGCCACAGTGATCGTAATGCCCGTGCGAGAGTACCACGGCGGTAAGTTGAGACAGGTCAACGCCCATTCTCGCGGCATTCAGCTTAAAGCTGTCATCCGGCCCGGTATCAAACAAAACAGAGGTTGTTTCATCCTGGACGAGCAGGCTTAACCCAGGGGCTGCCTGCAATGATTTGTCAGCACCGGCAGCGCGTGTGTTTTCAAGCAATACCGTAAGGGTTAAAGCCATACCAGACTCCGGCGTTAAAGCGTCATACTGTAACGCACGGAAAGTAAGAGCGCTGTGATCTCAGCGCTCTTCGGGGCTACTCAGCGGCGATAGTACTGGTCGTTGTCGTCGTCATGGCGGTGGTGATGTCGCCAGGCGTGCTGGTTTTCTCTGTCTTCCTGCTCCTGGCGTTTATGCTCTTTATCGCGTTTGGATTCACGATTCTTGTGGTTAGCAATCGCCGTGGCAACCGCTGCAGCGCCTACACCTGCGGCTGCGGCAGACAGGTACGGATGCTCAGCACAGCCTGCCAGGCTGGCCATGATTACCAGTGCAGATATCAGTTTTTTCATTGTGGTGTCATCCGTTATTCACGCACAATCTTGCCAGCGTTACCGGCGTCGCTATCGTTCCAGCTACCGCGGCCGTTCGCTTTCAGGGTGTAAGTGGCATACCCCACGCGGAATGTCATCGTATCTTTATAGGTATTCACATCGCGTACTTCATTGCCGTTGATGTAAACGCCGGAATCTTCTACGTGAATATCAACGCTGCGTTGACCGTTTTCAAATTTAGCCACGTAATTACCGGTGAACTTACCGTCGATACCGGCCTGGTCATGATTATCCTGATTACCGCTGTTCTGGCGGTCTTCATCATGACGATGATGGCGCTGATGATGGTTTTCCGCATTGTCGATAAACCCGTGATCGCGGTTCCACTCATAGGATTTATTCACATCGCAACCGTTGAGTTCACTCATTTGCGTACAGCCTGAGCGTTCATATTTTTTCTGCATCGCCGGGGTAATGGCGCATGCAGTTGTCGCGGTTGTCAGACCCAGAACAAAGATGGCCAGCAGACGTTTATTCATTCTGTTACTCACTATCATCATTAAATTTATTTATAGGAATATTGATTTTATTGCTGTCATGTTTATGACGAAGAAAGTTTCCCATTAAATATTAACGGTGAATACCAGGGGGATTCCTAATTTATATTTTCTGAGGGCGTTAAATTATGGTGGTATACAACATAATACGTAGGTATTTTACGTATTGTATACAATTCATTTATTATTATGGAGGTTGTTTAATTTTTGATGTGCGATTTAATGGAATATTAATATTGACATTAATCGTGGAGAGAAAGAATGAAGGAGGTAATGAGAAATGCAGACTTATTGAACAATAAGCCTGCGTGTGTGACTCAGTCAATGCTGGCAATGCTTTGTTCTACAAGATTTTCCAGTTTTTTTAGTGCCTGAATAGCATGCGTATCCAGCCCGTATTTCTCCAGCGTTTCGACCGGATGAAAACCGACCCAAACCAGCCCGTCCGGTTGCTGGCTAATTAATACTCTGAAGGGTAAGTCGAGCGCTAATTCTGGATGCTGCAACATTAGCGCTGTACCCCCTTTGGGGTTACCAAAAATAAGTACCGTAGTGGGTGGAAGTATTAATTCCACCTCGGCAGCAGCTTTGGCATGATCAAACTCGCCAAATAAAACAAGGCCATGTGATTTTATGTTGGCCAGCAGGCGCTGACGTGTTTGCTGAAAATCAAAGGCGCTGAATAGCTTATTCATGGAATTTCCATCCGTAATGAGAGAGTGGTGTTATTCATCCAGAATAGTACATTAGTTATCCCTGTGCGGGGATCTGTTGGCGATGTTTTTCTGCCTGTTGCTGATGTGAAAACGCATGACCGTTATTCATTGACTCATGTACAACCATTGCTTTTTCATGCTCATCCATTTGTGAAAATGACGGCGCAACGGCCTTAGTGGACTGACTATTACGTGCTTGCGTCTGATGTGCCTGCACCATTTTCTGATGGGCAGGGGCATCGCTATTATTCATCATTTCATGGGCCATCGCCGCCTGTTGATGGGTATCAACACTTTCTGCGGCATTCACGCCAGCTGAGATAAAAAATGCAATAGCAAAAAAAGAAGACATCTTGTTCATCATATTTCTCCAGTATGGGTTTACGGAAGAAATGATAATAAGCAGGCGCGCTCAGCGAGGTGACAGAATTATGACGGTTACGTCAGAGAATCAATAAAAATGCCAGCAGGTCAGCGGATGGCACATTCGTGCCACCCTGCAGGGCTAATTTGCGTGTTTTGGCAGTGTCAGAATAAAGCGGGTAGCGCGGGTGTCAGAGGTGACCGCCACCTTTCCCTGATGGGCCGCGACAATTGATTTCACAATCGCCAGGCCAATGCCGCTCCCTTCACCTTTACGCTGTCGTGATGGGTCTACGCGATAGAAACGGTCGAACAGTCGCGGCAGATGCTCCGCGGCGATGGGCGTGCCGGGATTCTCGACAATGATGTGCACCTGTTCGTCCGCCTCTTTTACCCGTACGGTCACCGACTGGCCCTTGGGAGTGTAACGCATGGCGTTCGACAGCAAATTGCTCAGGGCTCTGCGCAGCATTAACGGATCGCCAGACACCCAGCATGCGCGGCCCTCAAAGCGTAAACTCACCTCGCGCTCTTCTGCCCACGCCTCGAAAAAGTCAAACACCTTACCGACCTCATCCGCCAGGTTGAGTGCCGTCTTTTCCGGGATCAATTGATTATTGTCCGCCTGTGCTAGGAACAGCATGTCGCTCACCATCTTCGACATTCGGCCAAACTCTTCGAGATTAGAATAGAGCACATCTTCCAGCTCTTTCTGGCTACGGGGCTGGCTAAGTGCGATTTCCGTTTGGGTGACCAGATTGGTGATGGGGGTGCGGATCTCATGGGCAATATCCGCTGAGAAATTAGACTGGCGTTTAAACACATCCTCGATGCGTTCGATCATATGGTTAAACGACCCGACCAGCTGCTCCAGCTCTATCGGTACGGCCTGGGGATCGAGGCGGACATCGAGATTCTTGGAGGTAATGTTCTGGATACGGCGACTGACGTTACGGATCGGTTCATGACCTTTATAGACGGCGAACAATACGATGAAAATAATCATCATGCTGATCAGCGACGCCGTCATAATTAGCTTGTTTTTCAGATCGTTAATATAGTGCAGATGAAAGTCTATCGATAACGCCATATACAGCGTCCAGGCCGGTTTGCCGTCCGCTAACTGGCCTACCGGCAAACGAATCATGCGCCAGTTGGAGGGCGTGTTTTCTCCGTGATCGTGATTTTGCGTGCGTAGCATGGGGCCGGAGATTAAAAAGACATTATTATTACCGGCGTTTTTATCCGGTTTCGCATGGGTAATAAACTGACGCAGATCCGGCGCACCAGGTGAATGGAAAATGGCTTTTTGGTTAGCATCTTCCAGTGAAATAATAACGTTAGAGTAACCGGAAACCACGTTTTTTAAGATTTCCAGCCGCCGGGATTCCGGTTCGTTGGGTTGATTAAGGATCCGTTCCAGCGTGGTGCTGATCTCTCTTAAATCGTTGATATCCTGCTCGGCAAAATGGACTTTCACCGAGTGGATCATTATCCAGGCGAAGGCGAAAAACGAAGCGATGGTTGCCAGGCTGATAAAAAAGGTCAGTCGCGTGGCCAGCGAAAAAGGGCGCTGCAGGCGTTTAATAGCCATCCGGTACCTCAAGCATATATCCCACACCGCGTACGGTCTGAATCAGCTTCGGTTCAAAGTCATTATCAATTTTGGCACGCAGGCGCTTTACGGCGACGTCAATCGCATTGGTGTCGCTGTCAAAATTCATGTCCCAGACCTGTGAGGCAATCAGCGAGCGGGGTAATACTTCCCCTTGATGGCGCAGGAAAAACTCGAGCAGCGTAAATTCTTTGCTGGTAAGGGTAATGCGGGTGCCACTGCGGGTGACTTTTCGGCTGACCAGATCAACCATTAAATCCGCAACCTGAAACTGACTTTCGACAATCACTGCCGCGCCACGGCGCAGCAGCGTTCTGACCCGAGCCAGCAGTTCGGCAAAGGCGAAGGGTTTCACCAGATAATCATCCGCCCCCAGTTCCAGGCCTTTGACCCGGTGTTCAATCGTGCCCAGCGCGGTGAGGAGAAGAATCGGCATGCCTTTGTTAGCGCTGCGCAACATACGCACGATATCCCAACCGTTCACGTCAGGCAGCATGATGTCGAGGATGATCAGGTCATAATCGCCGGTCATGGCCAGGTGATACCCGTTCAGGCCGTTATCCGCCAAATCGACAACAAAACCGGCTTCCGTCAGGCCCTTCGTCAGGTATTCGCCGGTTTTTTTCTCATCTTCGACGACCAAAATCTTCATCACATTCTCCTTCACCCACTGGCTGTGCGGGTTTCAATTCTAGAGAAGCGGGATCGGATAGCAATGAGTTATTGGGAAAATGACAGCTTTGTCATTTTCCTGTCACCGCTTAAACAGAGTCGATTCGGTAAGGTGCACGGTAATAAATTCACATTCCAGTCCGGTTTGGACGAAAAGAACTATGTGCAAATTTAAGCTTCTTACTCTCAGCGTTGTTTTTATTCTGGCCGGTTGTTCGCTGGCGCCGGAGTATCAGCGTCCGGCAATGCCGATACCGCAGCAATTTTCGTTGAGCCAGAATGCGCTGGTACCGGCACCACAGGGATACCAGGATACGGGCTGGCGCACCTTTTTCGTTGATGATCAGGTGAAAACGCTGATTGGCGAGGCATTGCTGAATAACCGTGATCTGCGCATGGCCACCCTCAAGGTTCAGGAAGCGCGAGCACAATATGGGGTGACAGACGCAGACCGCTATCCGCAGCTTAATGCTGGCTCCAGCGGTACCTATAGCGGCAAATTTAAAGGCGAAACCAGCACGCAGAAAGAATTTGAGGCCGGGCTGAATCTCAGTTTCGATTTGGATTTCTTCGGTCGCCTGAAAAATATGAGTGAAGCCGAACGACAGAATTTCTTTGCCAGTGAAGAAGCGCGTCGGGCGGTGCATATCTTATTAATTTCCAATGTGTCGCAAAGTTATTTCAACCAACGACTGGCTTACGCGCAGCTGAAAATTGCCGAAGAGACGCTGCAAAACTATCAGCGTTCATACGCTTTTGTTGAGAAACAACTGTTAACCGGTAGCACCAACGTGCTGGCGTTGGAACAGGCGCGGGGCGTAATTGAAAGCACGCGCGCCGATATCGCCAAACGTAAAGGCGAACTGGCGCAGGCGAATAATGCGCTGCAACTGTTGCTTGGCACCTACGGGAAATTACCGGATGACCGGGCACGCAGCCACGGTGATATCAACGCGGTGGCGCTGCCGCCGTCGCTGCCATCGCAAATACTGCTTCAGCGACCGGATATTTTAGAAGCCGAGCATGCATTAATGGCGGCAAATGCCAACATCGGTGCTGCACGGGCGGCCTTTTTCCCGTCCATTACCCTCACCAGTTCGCTATCGGGTAGCAGCAGTGACCTCTCCAGCTTATTTAATGCCGCCAGCGGCATGTGGAATTTCGTACCCAAAATCGATATTCCGATTTTTAACGCCGGACGTAATCAGTCAAACCTCGATTTGGCCGAAATTCGTCAGCAGCAGTCGGTGGTGAATTACGAACAAAAAATCCAGAACGCGTTTAAAGGAGTGGCGGATGCGCTGGTGTTGCGCCAAAGCCTGGCAGATCAAATTACCGCTCAGCAGCGCTATCTGGACTCTTTGCAAATCACGCTGCAACGCGCCAGAGCGCTCTATCAACATGGTGCGGTGAGTTATATCGAAGTACTGGATGCAGAGCGTTCTTTATTCGCTACCCGGCAATTACTGCTCGATCTTAATTACGCCCAGCAGGTTAATGAAATTAAGCTGTTTGCTGCCTTAGGCGGCGGCTGGGTTGAATGATATTTAATTATAAATTCTCAGGAGTATATGACATGAAAAGTACCGCTAAAGCCGCTTTGTTTACTGTGTTGTCTGTGGTCATGTTTAACGCTCAGGCCAATGAGCATCAGCATGGCGAGATGATGAATATGCAGCCCGCTACCCAGCAGGAGCAAGTCATCAGCGCCACGGGCGTGATTGAATCTATTGATATGGCGAGCAAAAAAATCACCATCAAGCACGAACCTATTCCGGCGGTGAACTGGCCTGCGATGACCATGCGATTTACGCTGGTCCCGGAAACGAAGGCTGATGATATTAAGCCCGGCGATAAGGTCGCCTTTACCTTTGTTCAACAGGGAAATCTCTCTGTATTACGTGATATTCACGTCAGTCAATAACGCAGTCGCAGGTCTCTTTTATTCTCACCCGTTTTCTCTGAACGCGGGTGAGACACTCGCGCAATGGAAATCACTATGGCGTCTTTAAATATTAAAAATACCGCGCTTATTCTTGCCAGCATGATTGTCGGTGGGGTTATTGCCGTCGGTATCTATCCTTATTTGTCATCAGCAAACGTCCCGACTGACAGTGGCCCCGATGCGCAAAAAGAAGCGCGTAAAGTCCTGTTCTGGTATGACCCGATGTATCCGAATACCCGTTTTGATAAGCCGGGTAAATCGCCGTTTATGGATATGGATCTGATCCCGAAATATGCCGATGAAGAGACCGCGAGCGACGCCGCCGCAGGGGTGCGAATCGATCCGACGCAAACCCAAAATCTGGGGCTAAAAACCGAGGCCGTACGTCGTGGACCGCTGCAGTATGCACAAACGTTCCCGGCCAACGTTAGCTATAACGAATATCAGTTTGTGATTGTGCAAGCCCGCTCAGCGGGATTTATCGAAAAAGTGTATCCGCTGACTGTCGGCGATAAAATTAAGCAAGGCGCGCCGCTGATTGATCTGACCATCCCCGACTGGGTTGAAGCGCAGAGCGAATATCTGCTGCTGCGCGAGACCGGCGGTACCGCCACTCAAGTCGACGGTATTCTCGAAAGATTGCGTCTGGCCGGGATGCCCGAACAGGACATCCAGCGCTTAAAATCGACGCGGAAAATTCAAACCCGCTTCACCCTGCGCGCGCCCATCGATGGGGTGATCACCGCCTTTGATTTGCGCACCGGCATGAACATTTCGAAAGATAACGTGGTAGCAAAAATTCAGGGCATGGATCCGGTGTGGGTCAGCGCATCGGTCCCGGAGTCTATCGCCTGGCTGATTAAAGACGCCTCGCAGTTTGCGATTACCGTACCCGCCTGGCCGGATAAAACATTCACCATCAGCAAGTGGAGTATTTTGCCGAGCGTGGATGCCACGACGCGTACCCTCCAGTTACGTTTGCAGGTCGAAAACCCTGACGAGGCACTCAAGCCGGGGATGAATGCTTACCTCAAGCTGAAAACACAAAGTGAGCCGATGCTGCTGATCCCGTCCAAAGCGCTGATTGATACGGGCAGCGAGCAGCGGGTGATCACCGTGGATAACGACGGACGCTTTGTGCCGAAGCAGGTTGCCGTATTCCATGAATCTCAGGGGCTAACGGCTATCCGCTCCGGTCTGACGGAAGGTGAGAAGGTGGTCTCCAGCGGCCTGTTCCTGATTGATTCCGAGGCGAATATCGCCGGGGCGTTGGACCGCATGCGCGCCCGGAAGAGTGGGACGCCAGACGCCGCGGCTATGCCCGCAATGCCGACCCCGGCGACCCATTCACACTGAGGATATAACACATGATTGAATGGATTATTCGCCGCTCAGTGGCTAACCGTTTTCTGGTGATGATGGGGGCGTTGTTCCTCAGTATTTGGGGAACATGGACCATTATCAACACCCCAGTAGATGCACTGCCGGATCTCTCTGATGTGCAGGTGATTATTAAAACCAGCTATCCGGGACAAGCGCCACAAATCGTTGAGAATCAGGTCACTTATCCTCTGACCACCACCATGCTGTCGGTGCCTGGTGCGAAAACGGTGCGCGGTTTCTCGCAGTTTGGTGACTCTTACGTGTATGTCATTTTTGAAGACGGCACTGACCCTTACTGGGCACGCTCCCGTGTACTGGAATATCTCAACCAGGTGCAGGGAAAACTGCCCGCAGGCGTCAGCGCGGAAATGGGGCCAGATGCCACCGGCGTCGGCTGGATCTTTGAATATGCGCTGGTGGACCGCAGCGGCAAACACGATTTGGCCGAACTGCGTTCTCTGCAGGACTGGTTTTTAAAGTATGAGCTGAAAACGATTCCCAATGTCGCAGAAGTGGCGTCGGTAGGCGGCGTGGTCAAAGAGTACCAGGTGGTTATCGACCCGATGAAGCTGACGCAATACGGTATCAGCCTGGCTGAGGTGAAATCGGCGCTGGATGCGTCTAACCAGGAGGCGGGTGGCTCATCCGTGGAGATGGCGGAAGCGGAATACATGGTGCGTGCCAGCGGGTATCTGCAAACCCTCGATGACTTCAATACTATTGTGCTGAAATCCGGGGCTGACGGTGTGCCGGTTTACCTGCGCGATGTTGCCCGCGTGCAAATTGGACCGGAAATGCGCCGTGGCATCGCCGAACTGAATGGTGAAGGCGAAGTGGCGGGCGGCGTGGTGATCCTGCGCTCGGGTAAAAATGCACGTGACGTAATCTCCGCCGTCAAAGCCAAACTTGAGACGCTGAAAAGCAGCCTGCCGGAAGGCGTTGAGGTAGTTACAACATACGATCGCAGTCAGCTTATCGACCGCGCGATTGATAACCTGAGCTACAAGTTGCTGGAAGAGTTTATCGTTGTGGCGCTGGTGTGTGCGCTGTTCCTGTGGCATATCCGCTCGGCGCTGGTCGCCATTATTTCCCTGCCGCTGGGGCTGTGTATTGCGTTTATTGTGATGCATTTCCAGGGACTGAACGCCAACATTATGTCGCTTGGCGGCATCGCCATTGCTGTAGGGGCGATGGTTGATGCCGCGATTGTGATGATTGAGAACGCGCATAAGCGGCTGGAAGAGTGGGCGCATCAGCATCCGGGAGAAAAGCTGGATAACGCCACGCGCTGGCAGGTGATCACAAACGCCTCGGTGGAAGTGGGACCGGCGCTATTCATCAGTTTGCTGATTATTACCCTGTCGTTTATCCCTATTTTCACCCTTGAGGGGCAAGAAGGGCGACTGTTTGGCCCGCTGGCGTTCACCAAAACCTATGCCATGGCTGGGGCCGCATTGCTGGCGATTGTGGTGATCCCAATCCTGATGGGATTCTGGATCCGCGGCACGATCCCGGCGGAAAGCAGTAACCCGCTTAACCGTTTTCTGATCCGCATTTATCATCCGCTGTTGCTGAAGGTGCTGCACTGGCCGAAGACCACCCTGCTGGTGGCGGTGTTGTCGATCCTGACGGTTATTTTCCCGCTCAATAAAGTCGGCGGCGAGTTCTTACCGCAGATCAACGAAGGTGACCTGCTGTATATGCCGTCGACCCTGCCGGGGATCTCGGCGGCGCAGGCGGCGGATATGCTGCAAAAAACCGACAAGCTGATCATGACCGTGCCGGAAGTGGCGCGGGTATTTGGTAAAACCGGTAAGGCTGAAACCGCTACCGATTCCGCGCCGCTGGAAATGGTTGAAACCACCATCCAGTTGAAACCGCAGGATCAGTGGCGTCCGGGGATGACGATGGACAAAATCATCGAGGAACTGGATAAAACAGTCCGGCTGCCGGGCCTGGCGAACCTGTGGGTACCGCCGATTCGTAACCGCATCGACATGCTGTCTACCGGGATCAAAAGTCCAATCGGGATTAAGGTCTCGGGTACCGTGCTGGCAGACATTGACGCCACGGCAGAGCAAATCGAAGAGGTGGCGAGGACCGTGCCGGGCGTCGCGTCCGCGCTGGCGGAACGTCTGGAAGGCGGGCGCTATCTCAGCGTCGATATTCAACGTGAAAAGGCCGCGCGTTATGGCATGACCGTAGGTGATGTACAGCTGTTCATTACCTCGGCAGTCGGCGGCGCGATGGTGGGCGAAACGGTGGAAGGGATTGCCCGCTATCCGATCAATCTTCGCTACCCGCAAAGCTATCGCGACAGTCCGGAAGCGTTACGACAATTGCCGGTCCTGACGCCCATGAAGCAACAAATCACGCTGGCGGATGTGGCGGATGTGAAGGTTGTTTCAGGTCCGTCGATGTTGAAAACCGAGAACGCACGCCCGACCAGCTGGATCTACATCGATGCCCGCGATCGTGACATGGTCTCGGTGGTAAACGATCTGAAAAAAGCGATTGCCGAAAATGTCCAGCTAAAACCGGGGACCAGCGTGGCGTTTTCGGGCCAGTTTGAGCTGCTTGAACGCGCCAGCCATAAGCTCAAACTGATGGTGCCGATGACGCTGATGATCATCTTCGTGCTGCTGTATCTGGCGTTCCGTCGTTTTGGTGAAGCGTTGCTGATTATCACCAGCGTGCCGTTCGCACTGGTGGGTGGGATCTGGTTCCTCTACTGGATGGGGTTCCATATGTCGGTGGCGACCGGCACCGGATTCATTGCGCTGGCAGGTGTTGCCGCCGAGTTTGGCGTGGTGATGTTGATGTATTTGCGTCACGCCATTGAGGCGGAGCCCGCGCTGGAAAATCCGCAGACCTTTACGGTGGCTAAGCTGGATGAGGCGCTGTATCACGGGGCGGTGCTTCGCGTGCGCCCCAAAGCGATGACCGTGGCGGTGATTATTGCCGGCCTGCTGCCGATTTTATGGGGCACCGGGGCCGGGTCGGAGGTGATGAGTCGGATCGCCGCCCCGATGATTGGCGGTATGATCACCGCGCCGCTGCTGTCGCTGTTTATCATTCCGGCTGCGTATAAGCTGATGTGGCTGCACCGCCATCGTTCGCAGAAATAACGCCTGAATAGCGTTGCGCCGGAGAACGTAATACGGCGCAACGCTATTTTTCCAGCGCCTTGACCCGCTTTCTGTACTCACCCGGCGTGCAGCCGTATTCACGCAGAAAGACTTTGTGAAACGATGATTCGCTGGCATAGCCCACCGCCTCAGCAATCACGATCAACGGCCGTGAATCACGCGCTAACATCTGGGCGGCGAATTGCAGACGCAATGTGGTTAAGACCGCGAGCGGCGTGGAGTTTGAGACTTCACGAAACAGTTGCGCGAAGCTGGCCCGCGACATATGCGCGCGCTGCGCCAGCTCTTCGACAGTCCACGGATGAGCGGGCAACTCCAGCATCAGGTTAGCGATAACCCCCAGTTTGGGATGCAGCAGCAGATTCAACATGTTTTTGCCCGGCGCGGCCCGTGTCAGCCACTCGCGTACAGCAAGGGTAAACAACGTGGCGCATTGCTGGCTGCATACCACCTCAGAACCTGGCAGCGTGCTCATTGATTCCAGTTGCAGCAGTTCAATCATGGCTCTCAGCCACTGACCAACAGGGCTATTTTCCTCGGGGGCCAGAATGAGCAATTCCGGCAGTGCGGTTAAAAAATAGCGTGAAGATGCCTGCAACCGTAGGCTTCCGCAGACGAGATGCGTTTGTTCCTCGCCTGACTGGCACAGCCTGTGGGCGGAGTTTTGTGCCAGCATAACCACTGCGCCAGGATGCAGCGTGTAGGACGAGCCGTCCGGGAGATCAAGCTGAGCCGCACCCTGAGTTACCGTATGCCAGCGAATAACCGACAGCTCTCCCGCCGCATGTGGCAACTGCCAGTCTCTGCTCAACAAGCAGTTTTTATCAATAGACCCCTGCGGGTCATTAAGCGTTAATAATCGGCTAAGCGCGTCCATCAAGACTCCTGAACAATTTTATACCCTTAGGGAGATATCGCCATTATCGCTATAATTTTATATTAAATTAATACCATCAAATGGTTAGTTGGAAATATGGTTTGTGCTTTCAAAAATTTGCATGGTTCACTTTAGACGATTTGACATAAATAAGCGCGTTATGGATACGCTGTTCATGTTCGTCAGTCCTTATACTTCGGGTTAACAAATGAACAGTGATTTTGCAAAGAGGCAGTATGAATCAGTATCAGGCGATCATTATTGGTTTTGGCAAAGCAGGTAAAACGCTGGCGGCGACGCTGGCAAAAGCAGACTGGAAGGTGGCGATTATTGAGCAGTCCAACACCATGTATGGCGGGACATGTATCAATATCGGCTGTATACCCACTAAAACACTGGTGCATGATGCCGAAATGCAGCATGACTTTGCCGCCGCAATGCAACGCAAAACAGACGTTGTTCGCTTTCTGCGTGATAAAAACTTCCATAACCTTGCCGGTCTGGACAATGTCGATGTGATTGAAGGGCGCGCTGAGTTTGTTGACAACCATACTGTGCGGGTCATCCAGGCGACCCGCACGCGTGAACTTCGCGGCGAGAAGATTTTCATTAATACCGGTGCGCAGTCGACGATGCCTGATATTAAAGGATTATCCAGCACACCTGGCGTATTCGACAGCACTGGATTGCTGAATCTGGCGCAGCGTCCTCAGCGGTTGGGGATTTTGGGCGGCGGGTACATTGGCGTGGAATTCGCGTCCATGTTTGCCAATTTTGGAAGCAAGGTCACTATCTTTGAAGCCGCGCCGCTATTTTTACCGCGTGAAGACCGGGATGTCGCTGATGCCATTGCCCACATTTTGCGCGACAAAGGTGTCGAGCTGATTCTGAACACCAATGTACACTCTGTATCGTCCCAGGACGGTGCGGTACAGATACAGATGCCAGAAGAGACGCATTCGGTGGACGCGCTACTGATCGCCTCGGGGCGTAAACCGGCAACGGAAGCACTGCAACTGAAAAATGCTGGCGTGGACGTCAACGATCGGGGCGGAATTATCGTGAATAGATATCTGCGCACCTCGGCAGATAATATCTGGGCCATGGGCGACGTGACTGGCGGATTGCAATTTACCTATATCTCGCTGGATGATTTCCGCATTGTGCGCGACAGTTTATTGGGCGATGGGTTGCGCAACACCGGCGACCGCCAGAATGTGCCGTATTCCGTGTTTATGACACCGCCGCTTTCTCGCGTGGGGATGAGTGAAGCGCAGGCCAGAGCCAGCGGGGCGGAGGTTCAGATCGTGACGTTACCCGTTACGGCGATCCCGCGGGCTCGGGTGATGGATGATACTCGCGGTATGCTCAAAGCCGTGGTTGATGTGAATACCCAACGGATATTAGGTGTCTCGCTATTGTGTGTAGATTCACATGAAATGATTAATATCGTTAAAACCGTTATGGATGCCGGATTACCCTATACCGTTTTACGTGACCAAATATTTACCCACCCGAGCATGAGCGAATCATTAAACGATCTATTCGCATTAGTTAAATAATAAAACGCTGTGTCTGCCTTTTTGCCCCACCCGTGTGGGGCTTTTTTTATGCGTGTAGCACAGTACCTAAATAATACGTATGAACAGTTATTCTGGCGTTACGGATGGCAATAAATAGAATGTGTGAGTTTATTATATTAACACTGAATTGACTGGTTAATGGAAATAGAAATGAATATGTTGAAAGCAACTTTACTGATGACCACTTTACTGACTGCACCTGTCACGTTTTCCGCGCTGGCGCAGTCGCCAACCGAAATTGCCCACGTTAGCGTGTCAGCCATCTCAGCCGCGCCTTCTGTGATTGAGGAGGCCATTGCAAAGCTGGCGCAGGAGAAACAGGCATCATCGTGGAAAATCACCTCAATGCGTATTGACAGCAGCACTTACGCTACGGCGATTTTGTACAAGTAAGGGCGGTTGGTATGGAAAAATATCTTCGCTTACTGGGCAAGGCCGATCGCATCGGATTAACCCTGATTCGCCTGAGCATCGCCATTGTGTTTATCTGGATTGGATTATTAAAATTCGTTCCATACGAAGCCGACAGTATTACGCCATTCGTGGCCAACAGTCCGCTAATGTCATTTTTTTATGAACATCCACAAGAGTATCAGCAGCATTTGACGCATGAAGGGGAATTTAAACCGCAGGAGCGGGAATGGCAAGCAGCGAATAATACCTACAGCTTCTCTAATGGACTGGGCGTGGTTGAGATAATTATTGCCTTGTTGGTGCTGGCAAATCCGCTCAGCCGCAGGTTGGGATTAATCGGCGGGATTCTGGCATTCGCCACACCGATTGTCACCCTGTCTTTTTTAATCACCACGCCGGAAGCATGGGTTATGCCGCTAGGCGATCTGCACCACGGTTTCCCGTATTTATCGGGGGCCGGGCGGCTAGTGTTAAAAGATACATTAATGCTGGCGGGTGCAGTAATGATTATTGCGGATTCAGCTCGGACCCTCGTTAAGCAGCAGTACTGATTTTCTCACGTTGTACCCTCTGTAAGATAGTATGCCACTAGAGTTTAATACGGTAATTACCGGAGCCAGCATGATGCTGGCTTTTTTTTGCCATAAGCTAAATTCGTTATCCCCAAACCCCTGCTGAAAACGCCTTGTTATTCTTTTTTGTTATGCTTGTTGCGCAACTTCGCGTGGTTTTAGACTTCACTTCAGCTAGAATTAACCCGTATCAAACGTTTTTACATATCAATAAAACATTAAAGATAGTTAAAAACTTAAATTTTTATCAACAGTTTGACATGGAATCCACTAAGGTAATTAAGCGCCAGGAGTGGATGCTGATTTCGTGTTTTTGTCTGCGAACAAGACCGGAACATTTCTTAAATATGGAAATAAGGGTTTGAGAATGAGCTTTGGATTAGCAAAGGACAACAAGTTTGAAATCATAGCGATCCTGCGCGAAGAGTTGCACAAGAAGACTAAACTGGAAGTCTTATGTGAAAACAACAGCGTTATCACACAGTTAGAAAAGATTGATTTCGAGCGCTTTGTGCTTTCTCCGCACAAAGACATCGTTCCTGAAAAGGTCCAATACTTCATCCTGCACAGTGATAGCGGGATTGTTAAATTTAGCGCCAGATACGAACAGGCGTCCGCAGGTGATGCGCAAGCAGGGTTGTCGTACCTTATCCCGGATATGATTTTCTTTGCGCAACAGCGACAAAATCAGCGTTTCTCCTTCCTCAAGGGCTATGATTTTTTCTGTTCTGGTCGTTACAAAAACGGCGAAAATTACTCACTGAAGGTTAAAAATATTTCTCAGGGGGGCTGCGCATTAATCGTTAAGGATGTGAATGCACGATTCCTTTATAAAGATGCGGTTATTAAAGGTGCCGCCCTGGATTTTGATGTGTTTGGCAGTTTACTGCTTGATCTCAAAGTGATTGATGTCGTCATGATCAATGAGTTTGATGATGATAATCAGTTGTACTCCTGCTACCAGATATCGTGCGAGTTTGACTATAAGAACCGTCGTGAAGAGGCGGAAGTCGAGAAAATAATCATCAAATTTTTAATGAGTAATAAGATTCGAAGTTTATAAGGAACGGTGAACAGGATGTTGATGTGCGGCACTGATAATTTTGTGGGCAGCGGTATGTTCGCCTATCTGACAAGTAAACATATCCCTATCAAAACATTCCCGTTTGAGGATATGTTGCAGCAATCATCATTGTGCCAACATCAAACAATGGTTTTTAATATCATTAACAATGAACAACCGTGTTCTGCAATTGTGCAGTTTTTGAATAAAAACCGATTTAAATTTTATAATAACGTTATTGTCATTGTCGCTGACAGTTTGGTGGCGAAATTATGTGTTGAGTTATTATATGTGGAAAAGACCATTGTCCTGACGGAAAAATCATCACTGCGTGATTTTGGACAACTGGCTACGCTGGCGGTTGGGAAATGGAATCCCCGACTGTATCGGTCGCAGAAAAGGCTCACGGAAAGAGAACAGCAGATCCTCAATCTGTTGGTAAGTGGTTATACTGCCAGAGAAATTTCTGAATTAGTCAGTTTGAATTATAAAACGATTCAAGCGCACAAGATGCGGGTCGTTACGAAACTGGGACTGGCCAATACCTCTGATTTAAATAAATTAATTATTAGGTTTACCCATAGCTTGTCTTTTTTACCCTGATCTGAATATTCTTTTCTGATGTGAAATACGTAAAAGTAGATACAATTTGGGAGTGATTTCGACTGGTTTTTGTTGTGGTGATGGGGGGGAAGGGGTGTGTTAGATTCCAGTGATGTGCTAACGGCGCTTGAAAAAGCATTCAATACCAGTCAGCTTTATATGGTTTATCAACCTATTTTTAACTTACAAACCCACACTATTAGTGGGTTTGAAGCGTTAATGCGTTGGAATAGCCCACAGATGGGCATGATCTCCCCTGATGTTTTTATTACGGTGCTGGAAAATAGCGGCAATATATTTTCCATAGAGGAGATGGTAAGCAACCCTCCATGGGACATTGCCGCCTCCTGGCCAGACCCTCTTTCTCTCTCTGTTAATATTTCTGCCCTTGAATTCTGCGATCCACTGCTCCCACAACGAGTCAGACAAAATCTCGCCGCCAGTGGACTGCCTGCTCATCGATGCCAAATAGAGATCACGGAAACGTCGCCGTTGTGCGACAGCCAGATAGCCGCTAAAAACATGACAGAACTGAAGGCGATTGGGGTGAAGCTGGCGCTTGATGATTTTGGTACCGGGCACGCTAACCTTAATTATCTGCTGAAGTATCCGTTTGATACCTTAAAGATTGATAAAGAATTTGTTGCAGGCATCGAGCCCGATACCCGATCGGCAAAGATCGTTGAGGGTATTATTTCATTAGCGCACAATTTTGGCATTGAAGTGCTGGCTGAAGGGGTAGAAACCCATGCCCAGTTAGAACGTTTGACGCTGATTGGCTGCGATAAAATTCAGGGTTTTTTCATCTCCCCTCCGGTGATGGCCGAAGACATTCCCGCACTGTTAACCCAATTTAGCCGTTAATCACTCTCTCCCTGGGCTATAACGCCTTTTTCCTGATGGCGGCGCACGCGCGTTATCCGGACAACCGCCGGACAACCGATGTTGATTCCCTCGCGCATAAAAAAGCCCTCTGTAATAACAGAGGGCTGGCTACGTTTACGTTAGATTAAAACGATTTCTTAAAGCCAATAGATGCATTCACCGGGGCTTCAATCTGCGACTTACTGCTGCCGTTGCTGAATTGCGTACCCAATTCACCGTAGACCTGCACATTCCGGTCAATAGACCAGCTCAGACCGGCGGCGACTTCGGTGCTGGAGTACTGCTGTGACGATTCCAGCGTAGTGGTGGCAACCGCATTGCTAAACTGCGTCTTGTCTTTTGAACCCAGACCCTGCCAGACGTTCACCCGGCCGTAAGGCTGGAATTTGCCGTGGTTGGTATCATAGTCTGCGACCAGACGCACACCCAGACGCGCGGTAAACGAATCGGCGGTATCCATCTTGACCTTCGTTTGGGTGACGCCATCCAACGTACTGTTATCGAAGTTGCTGTACTGATAGATCAACTGCGCCTGAGGCTCCAGACTCCAGGCGCTGGCGCCTAAACGGAATGACTTGCCCACTTCCGTTGAGGCCGTCAGCGTATTGCCTTTCACCGTGTGCGAGCCGTTATTTCCGGATGCCGACAGACGGGATTTATGGTTACCGTACTGCAGGACGTTGTCGACATACATTCCGTCATCCGAGAACCAGGTGGCATAACCGCCAACATAAAACGCGTTGTCATCGATATTACCGCCTTTGCCATCGCTGCCGGTTTTGGTGCCTTTAACACTGCTGTCGATGTCGAGCACGCTGGCATACATCCCGGCTTTCCAGCTTTCATTGGCGTACATATCGACGCCGACCTGGATGCCCATGGTATGTGAATTGGTTTGTGTCCCTGTCGCATCATCCAGCTTGGTTTTGCCGGAGTAACCAATCATTCTGGCCCACGCGCGGTTATCTTCATCAATACCCGGTTTCACCTCGTCACCCATACGCTGGTGCATGTTACCCAGCAGGCTGATGTCACCCTGGCGAACGACGCTGGCGAGGCCGGAGTACAGCATGGTTTCCGGACGGTATTCGCTTCTCAGATACCAGTTTTCACCCTGACCTTGCGCGTTACCGGCGTGCAGTTGGTACTCAAATGCACCCGCAGCCATGCGTTCAGCGGCAAGATGGAAGGCGTCTCGCGAGGTCTGCGCGGTGGTGGTGGCGCCATTCAGCGCGGTGACCACTTCGATGCCGTCACCCACGGTAGGCGCGCCGAGGCCGGAGCCGTCAACATCAAGCAACGTTTTCCCGCTGGCTTTACCGCCGTCGATAATCAGGCGATCGGCGATACCCGCGCCGCGACCATTCTGCGTGGCTGCCATGTTGATAGTGCCTTTCTCGCCGGTGTAGTCTCCTTTGACGGTTAAGGTTGTACCAATTTGCTGACCGATAAGCGACACATCGCCGCCGTTACTCAGCCCGGCTACCGTCTGGTTGTAGCCTTGGGTGTTAAGCGTAGTGTCCGCAACCACATAGTGGTGCGACGCCGCGCTCAGGGTGTTGGTATCACCCGCTTGCAGCACGCCGTGGGTAATCAGCGTTGCGCCGCTGTAGCTGTTTTTACCCTGCAGCTCGGTGGTGCCGTTGCCGGTCTGGTGCAGTTGACCTTTGCCGCTGATATCACCGGTTAATGCCAGGGTATCAGCGCGATTGACGCTGAGCACGCCATTATCAACGATATCACCCTGAATGCTGCCGATATCGCCGCCGGTGCCGAGTTGTAATACGCCCTGGTTGATGGTGGTACCGCCGGTGTAGGTGTTATCCAGCGTCAGGGTCAGTGAACCTTTGCCGGTTTTAATCAACTGACCATGACCTTCGACTTCGGTCAGCAGGGATACATCGTGCCCGTTGGTGTCGAACGTCCCGCCACCGGATTCCAGCGTTACCTGACGTGCGGTATCGAACGCGTCGCCATATTTCAGCGTACCACCATTAAAGGTGATGCCAGTATCTGCTGCGCCGAGGTTGGTATCACCGGCTACCTGAAGCGTACCTGAAGTGATAGTGGTGCCACCGCTGTAGGTATTGTCGCCCGTGAGGATCAGCGTACCAAGATCGCCTTTATTCAGACCGCCGGTGCCGCGGATCACGCTGTCAATGGTGGCGGTGTAGTTAACGCCGTCTACCGTACCATCGCCAACGCGGATCAGCGTATTGGCGGTATCGGTGGTGATAGCCTCTCCGCCGACGCGATAGCCGTCGGTGGCGAACTGTGCACCGCTGATGATGACGTCGCCTTTGCTGTTATCGACCGTCACATTGCCCGCCTCGCCCTGGAAGACGGCAAACGCGGCATCGGTAAATGGCGCGTTCAGCGCGCCTTCTGGCGTGGATTCATCGGTGGTCCAGTTGTCATTCCCCTGGCTGGATTGCCAGATCCCGTCGCCACCGTTAATCACGCCGTTGTTTTTCAGGTTGCCGTTCTCACCGCCGGTGCCGTCCCAGAAGCGCAGCGTTAGCCCGGCATGGTTGACCAGGTTTACCTGATTTTTAACCGAGGTTTGTACATACAGGCTGTCCGCGGCTTCCGGTGCGTTAGCAATATCCATCACGTTATTGGTCAACGTGCCGGTATAGTTGATCACGCGATAAACCCCAACGTCAAAACTGCCGTTCGGTGAGGTCTCGATGTTGAGCTTGCCGTCAAGCGTCAGATCGCCGTTGACATCAATCAGATCGTTGAAAGCTCCGCCTGGGGTATAGGCCTGACCAAACTGATAATCCAGCTGTGCGTTATCGCTTAGCGTCAGCGAACCGGTGGTCAGTTTACCGACGCTGTTGATGGCCGCACCGGCGGTAATGTGACCGTTATCCTGCACATCCACCGCGCCGCCGATAATGCCGTTACCGCCGAGCGTAGCGCCGGTTTTCACCGTGACCTGGCCGGTTGCGGCAGACTGATTACCGTTGACCAGCAGCACGCCCTGGTCAACATCCGTGATGCCGGTCCAGGTGTTGTCGCCGGTCAGGGTCAGCGTACCGTCGCCGATTTTCACCAGGCTGCCGTCGTTGCCGCTGATAACGCCGCTGATAGTGTCAGCCAGATTTAGATTACCCAGCGACAGTTGCTTGTTACCCAGCTCGACATTACCCGCACCGGACAGTGAACCGATGGAGGTGGCGCTGTTGACTGCGCTGACATCCACCAGGCCGTCCGCCAGGTTTTTGACCACCGTATTTTCCGCCATCGCGTTATCAGCCGCGGTCATCAGGCCGCTGTTGTTTACCGTGGCATTGCCGCCGCTGGCGTTGTCTTCCAGTGCCAGGGTGCTGTCTTTCGCTACGTTGACCGTCGCGTTAGCGGCGGTGGCTTTATCGCGTAATACTGCTTTCGCTTTACCTGTCAGATTCAGGTTGGCGCTGGCGGCAGTGACGGTATCGGCCAGCGTTAACAGACTGTCGGCGATGTTCATGGTCAGCGATGTCAGGCTGGTGTCTGCACCATTGATGTTCAGCGTTGCGCCGTTATTGACGTTAACAGTGCTGCTTTCATTGCTGCCGAACGCTCCGGTTTTGCTGACGTTAACCGTCACATTATGGCTATTTCCGGTCCCGGCAATTTCGGTTTCCCCTTGGTAGCTGTTGGCGCGGTCAAGCGTTAAGGTACTGCCCGCATCGCTTGAGCTACTGGTCACTTTCAGCTTGCCATCACCGGTAATATCGCCGGTTGGGGTGAAATGGTGCGAATTGAGATCAAATACCGCCGCGTTAGCATTGGCGCCCAGCTCGATGGTACGGTTGCTGGTCAAATCAGCGCCCAGTTGCAGCGTGGAGGCGTTATTGATGACCAAATCCGTGCCACTCTGACCGAGGTTGCTGTCGGCGGAGATTTGCAAGGTGCCGCCGTCAATACGCGTGCCGCCGCGATATTCGTTATCACCGCTGAGGATTAGACGGCCGAGGTCGGTTTTCACCAGCGTCAGCCGATCGCGGGCGCTGGCCTCGCGAAGGATAGATTCAATGGTCGCGGTATAGTTTTGTCCCGCGCCACCGGCCCCGACGCGCAGCAGCAGTTCACCGGTGCCCGGCGTTTGACCCGCATGTGTGGCCGTTTCGGTGGTGGCATAAGCGTTGAGCGCATCGCCTTTCACGACATAGCCGTCGGCGTCAAACTGTGCTCCGGAGAAATTGACGTCACCTTTGGCGTCATCCACGGTGACGGTACCGCCTTTGGTGGTAAACACGGCGAAGGATTTCTGCGCCCACGGCGCGTTGCCCTCGCCGGTGGCCGTTGTCCAGTTGTTGTCGCCCTGATCGCCAATCGCCATCCATTTGCCATCGCCGCCGTCAATCTTGCTGTCGCCTTCAATGCCCGATTTACCGTGACTTTGGTTGACGGTTGCGCCGTCCCAGAATTGCAGCGTGACGCCGTTGGCGTTGACCAGGTTAACCTGTTTGTCGATAGAGGTCTGGACAAAAATGTTGTTCTTATCCTGACTGTCTGGCACCGCGCCCAGCTCCAGCGTCCGGTTATCCAGCGTGCCGCCGTAGTTATAAATACGGTACACACCCGGTCCAAAATTACCGCCCTGAGACGTGGTGACGTCCAGCGTCCCGTCCAGTTGCAGGTTGCCGGTGACTGTAATCAGGTCATTCAGCGCGCCACCCGGCGTATACGCCTGACCCAGCTCGAAGGCGGAGGTGGTTTTGCTGCCCAGTTGCAGGCCGCCGTTAATGGTTAATGTTCCCGCACCGCCGTCACCCGCGCTGAGGGTCGAGGCGTCGTTCATCAGCACGTTGCCGCCGATAGTGCCGTTACCGCCAAGCGTGGACATGCCGCTGACGGTGGTTGCGCCCGTAGCCGCACTCTGATTACCGTTTACCAGCAGAGTACCGTGGGTGACGGTGGTGTCACCGGTATAGGTGTTATTGCCCGCCAGGCGCGTAATGCCACCGCCGATTTGCTGCAGCGCGCCGATACCCGAAATCACGCCACCGAGCAGCACATTATTGGCGCGATTAATCGCCAGTACGCCGTTGTCGAGGATGTTTGATACGGCGCTGACTTCGCCGGTATCGCCGCCGGAACCTAACTGCAGCGTCCCAGTTTGATCAATGGAGGTGGAACCGGTGTAGGTGTTGTTGGCGGTGAAGATCGTAGTCCCACCTGCCGCACGTTCAAATTTCCCGTCACCGCTGATGACGCCGTTGTAAATTTGCGCGGCTGACGTATCACCCTGGGTATCAAAGATAACCCTGCTGCTGGTGCCCTGGGTTTTCACGTCATAATTGCCAATGGTCGCGGCGGTGCTGGTGGACTCGACGTGGTCGCCGGTACGCAGCGTTGCACCATCGTTTAAGGCAATGGTTTTGCTCGCCAGACTCAGATTTTCAACGACGCGGACATCCGCGTTTGAGCCGGTAATGGTCAGCGAGTTCCAGCCGGTGCCAATGTTGGTGCCGGTAGTCTGGTTATCGCTGTTCAGGCTGCCAATTTTCGCACTGTCGCCGTGGGTGTTGGTGAAGGTGAGGGCATTGCCCGTACCCGCTGCGGTAATGATGTGGCGTGTTTTGTCCAGCGTCACATTGCCGATGCTGGCTTTATTGTTGCTGCCGGTGCCGGCGAAATTCACCTCGCCCGCAAAGGTGCCGCTTTGCCAGTTAAAGGTGTCCGTGCCTTCACCGGTGTTGATCACGCCGCTGGTGATACCTTTGCTGATATCAATGGTGTCATCGCCTTTACCAGACTGAATGGCTACGGCCGTGTCGTTGATGGCCTGCAAGGTGCCGGTGTTGGTGATTTTTTTATTGCTGTCACCGCTGGCATCAATCACCGGTGCGCTGGTGCTGGCAGAGATAATTTTGCCGCTATTGCTGACGGCGCGGACGTTCTTCGCGATGATCGCCGAGCCGCCTGCGCCGTCACGTACATTGATATCGGCATTGGTGGTGAGCGCGCCATCGGTATTCGCGCGAATACCGCTGCCTTCAGCCTTAAGGACCTCAATGGTATAGCCCTGACCTATGCTCAGGTCTCCCGTCGTTGCGTCGCCATTGCGTTGTTCAAAAGCGAAGCCAGTGCCGCTCCCGTTGACGTTGAGGATATTTCCGGCGCTGTCTTTATCGGTCATGGTGAGTGCCACGCTGGTGCGGATCCCCGCGCCATCGTTGGAGTCAATGGTCACGTTGCGCAGCAGGATATTGTTGTTGTTGGCATCGTTTTGAATGCCTGCGCCAGTTCCATCGGCGCGGATCATCACGCTTTGCGCGGACAGCGCGCCGGCTTTATCGGCGAGTCGAATACCGTCAGCGGAGCCGTTGGTAGTAATACTGTCACCGGAAATGCCATTAATCAGTAAACTGGCACCTTCAGTCAGTAGAACACCGGCAGTACCATCATCGACCAGGATTTGGCCCAGTTTATTAATCTGCGCACTGGCTCCCGAAGCCTGAACACCGATACCGTCACTGACATGCAGGGCTTTGTCGGAATTGTTGGTGAAACGCCCGCCTTGCTGTACATCAACACCGATGCTGTCGGTGCTGGCTAGATCGATAATGGCGTTGGCACCAAGGGTCAGATTGCCTTGGTTTCTTGCCACATAGGCAATAACCTCGTTACCGCCAGTTTCAGAGGTGATCTTCGCGTTTGAGGTGAGGGTAGTTTCAGTCGGGTTACCTTGCTCGTCGTCGCCATTCAACTGATGCGCCTGACCGTCAACAATCCCGGCAATGGTTCTTTCACCGGTTAAATTGATGGTGGTTTTATCGCTGATGTTACCTGTTGCGCCGCCTTCAATCAGCAGGGCTGCGGAATCGGAGCCTTTCACGCTAAACGTGGCTTCGCCGGTGTCTACACTACTACCTGCGCCGGTGGCGAGGACGCCGACGGAGTTTTTGCCGCTTAAGGTCAGGTCGAGATTGGAACTCGAATTATCTTTCGGGTTGGTCGTATTACCTGCAAGTTTTGCACCATTAGCGATACGAAAAATAGTGGTGTTAGCCTGACCGTTGTCATTCATCACCGCCTGACCAATGTTGGCGGTAGCCCCTTTGCCATACAGGTAATAACCAATCTGGTTGGTGCTGTTGAATAGTGGACTGCTCAGGGTGTCGACATTCGCGATGGCGTTATCACGCACGTGCACGCCGATGTTCCCGGCTTTGTTAAGTGTGATAGCGGAATCGACGTTGACCGTCGCCTGACCATTAACGCCACCCTCAGCCCAGATAGCGTAGTTACGGTTACCCACACCGCCGGTACCGTCTACCACAATAGAGCCTGAGTCGCTGGTGGTCACCAGGGCATTTTTTTTCGTCGCGCTGACGTGAATGCCGACGTTGTTGGTGCCATTGACGTTGATCTTGCCGTCATTGCGAATGATCTGACCATTTTCAGCGCCACTGTCACGAACAGTGATGCCGTAGTTCTTGATATTCCCTCCACGACCATCGCCATTGACCACGATATTGCCGGTATTCAGCACGTTGCCTGTCGCGTTGCCGATCAAGATCCCCGCAGCGTTGCGTACGCCGACGCCCAGCGTGATGAGACCATTATTGATAACCTCGCTGGCGCTTTTGGTCATGATCCCGGCGCTTGGGCTGGAGCCGCCTGGCAGGGTGGCATCCAGGGACAGGTCATTGGCGTCGCGGCCAAGATAAATAGAGGCATTCTGCGCGTTGGTAAAGGTCGCGTTGTCGGCGACTTCTACGCCAAAGGCGGTGCCTTTACCAAAGGATGCGCTGTTTTTGCTCCCGTCGACGATATTGATAACGCCGTTATTCACGCCCTGTGCAGTGTTGGACAGTTGCATGCCAATGGCCAACGTCAGCGAGGTATCAGGATCATCTTTACTCCAGGGATCGGCGGCAGAGGCGGTACCGAAGTTATCGGTGGTGATGGCCTGGTTGATGGTGCCGTTGTTGGTAATGGTGCTGGCGCCTTGTCCCTGCATACCAAATGCGCCATAGCTGTTGACCTTTTGATTACCGTCTTTATCAATAAACAACCCGGAGTTGATGGTGCCGTGGTTGGTAGCAGTGGCGTTTTTCGCCAGCATACCGATGGCCAGACTTTGCCCGCCGGAGGAACGCAATGCGTTCAGTTCGCCGAGGTTAGTGATAACCCCACCGTCAATGGCTTTCATTACGCCATTAATGCTGCCGTCAACGGCGATCATCGCACCTTGGTTCAGGGTGCCGGTAGTCCCAGCGCCGTTGGCATAGATGGCGTGCAGTTCACCACGCCCGGCGGTAGTGTTATTCGTATGCGACAGGTCGTCGGTCCAGACGTCATAATCCCAGGTGATAACGTCAGATTTTTTACCGGAACTAAGCACGTTTTCAATCAACTCGGCATACTTCGCTTGCGCAGCGGATACCGTCGTTATTTGGCTATTTTCGGCATCCAGCCACAGCTGGATCTGGCTGACTTTTTGTCCATCCGGTTTTTGTGCGGCGTCATCACTTTCGCCTAATAGCCAGCTATTGAACTCAGCCAGCTCCGCGGCCGTTGTAATCGAGAACGTTTTGGTACCTGTTTCGATAACCTCACCGGTGTCGTTATAACCGTAAGCCAGTAGCGTTACATCAGTGCCAAATACGGAGGTGGTTTGTGAACCGTTAAATGTTTCCGTTGGTACAACCGGGGCAGCGTTGAATTTTATGTAGTTATCGGACTTCCAGTTCACCTGGCTGTTGGCACCCTGCGCTTGCAGCAGTGAGGAGTCCTTGGCCAGCAATTCGATGGTATTGGCCTTGTCACGTACGTTAAGCGTGTCGTTGCCAATATTCAGATTGGCGATGCCTCCGTTTGTCGCCAGAGCAATACCAAATTGCTTATAGATTTGCGTTTGCTGTGGATCATAAGTGTTCAACACCGCATCACCGATTTGTGATTCGGTGATAAAACCGGCTAATGCGCTGGTATCGAAGACTTTAATGGGCTCGGGTTCTCCCGGAAGCGCCGGATCAAAAACATCAAAATCTGTGCTCTGCGAAGGTTTCGCCGATTGAGTATGAGTCAGGTATTCTGCCAGTTGCTCCACGGTGGAGATCGTTTTGACATTCTGATCGGGGCTGGTGGCTTTTAGGGTGATTTTTCCGTCTTGCAGCAGCTCTCTGATGGTGGTTGACTCCACAACGCCGCTTTGACCTGGGGCAATCGTTGGGATTGCGCCGCTGATGTTGAGCGCCTGACCAGTAGAGTTATCTTCATATAAGAAGCCATAATTATGAATTCCTTCATTTACCTCAGCTGAAATACCTCTCTGATAGTCAGTATAAATATTGTGCTCACCTGTATCGATAATCGGTGCCGCAGATGCCAGCATCGATGCACCGCTTAATGCACTGGCCGCCAGTACCGCGACAGTTTTACGCGAACTGCTTTTTTTCTTGCCTTTGGTTAATTCGGAAACGACAACCCAGATACCGAGTACCGCGTTCCAAATAATGCTGTAAACTTTATTCATATATAACCCTTATCTGCATTTTATATTGCATGCGTTATTACGTTGAGTTGTTGGCTATGGTTGGCACGCGGGAGTGCTACCTGGCAGGTCGATTTTTAAAAATGGGGATACCTTCCGGGTTTCGCGGAATAAAAGACGAACTGAAAGTGAGTCCCTTTTAAAAAATAATCGTTATGGTCGTCCTTAAATAAGTCAGTTACGGCTGGCTATAGTGTGAGATGGTGTACTTGAGCCGGGTATTGGTTTTGCCAAGCTTTCTGGCAATGTTGCTTTTGTACGCCCCAATGGTTTTTTCACTTTTTTGCGATGCGCCGGCGATTTGAGTCAGCGTCCAACCGCGGGCCAACATCATCATGACGTTAAATTCGTTTGCGGTTATTTTGTTATGTACTGCTTTGATAGTGCGTGATTTTTTTATTTGAGTGATAGAGGTGAACGCGTGCAAAAGTTGATCAAGAGAGTCGTCTTGATCGAGAAAATGCATGTTCATCCCGCAAACGGTTTGAAAAAGTGAAAAAGTGGCTTCATCGGCCAGAACGATAATCATCGTCGCAGGGCGTAAGGCCATGTTGCGGATAATTCTGGCATATTTTAAAAAATCAGAATTGCCAGGATTAATAATGATGCAATCCAATTTATGAGAATGTATGTTGACGGCAGAAAGCGTCTGAGAGGAGTGGTACGTGATATCCGTAAATAATGCTGAACCACGTAAAATTTCTCGCATGCCAAGCCACGGGTAAAGTGAGTCACCCAAAAATACAGCTTTAGACATAACGATCTCCTTGAAATTTTGATGCAAGCAATCGCCTCTTTTTTTATTAAAAAGAGTTCCTCGCGATGCGTGAAATGTTAATTAAAACGAATATCCCGTTCTGTGTTTTGAACGTATCCTTATTAATTTCGGTTTCAACAGATACTTTCTGTATTTATTAAAATCTTTAACTATTCTTAATATTGATATTACACTTTGTTAAAATTTAAGATAAATCGTTTAAATCACCTCTGGGCAGTTGATTGATAGATTTCGCTTATGAATCGAGAAAATTGCGGACTGGATAACCCTAAAGACACAGGGGATTCTGATAGGTGTGGCTAAGAAGGTCGCCAAAAAAGAGCGTAATTCAGTTGGATAGGGCTCATTTTTAGCACAATGAGAACGCTGTAAGATAATTCTTAACTTAAACCAGGCTGGCGCGGAGGGTGTATAGGGGAGGGATGAAAATATTGCCATATTCAAATTTATTTACGTCTTCATTTTGTTTTATGGTGCTATGTGCTTTGATTTTATAAATTTCAAGAATTTAATTCTAAAATTGTCTTTTTGTGCTTAATTTGAAAATCACACGAAAGAATAGCGGTTCGCTTGTTTTTTGTACGTTTCCGGCTTATCCGGCCAGCAGTTCTTGCTCGACCTGGCGTACCTGATCTTCCAGCGTATTGCGGATCTCGGTTAACGCCCGTTGTTGGTCGGCAAAGTAGGCTTCCTTATCTGTCACAGAGGCGGCGAGACGCCAGGCGTTCTCAGCTTCCAGTTCGCTAATTTCGTTGAGCAAGCTGCTAATTTGCTCTCTGAGCTGCTGTATCTTGCGGCGTAAATGTTGCAGATCGTTAAGGCGGTCGCTTGCCATCATCGGTTCGAGACCGTTTTGCAACTGGGTAAGCAGCGTACGAACGGCGGCCAGATCGGCATTTTGTCGCGCCTGATTCAACTGTACCATCATCTGGTGCGCTTTATCTTTCAGGTCATCCGCAACCACGTCCGGGTGGCACAGGCGACTGGCCTGCCGCCACAGGCGTTTTAGTTCATTGCGCTCATCATGAGAAAGTGTCCGTTCGCGGTTATAACGATGCTGCGCGTCCTGCTGTTGCTCCTGATATTCATCATATTCGTGACGGGCTTCTTCCTGCGCCTGGCGGGTGGCGCTGTCATCCTGGCGGGAAAAGTCGTTTTCCAGTTCGCGAATTTCCGCCAGCAGGGCGGTGATAAGCTCTGTTTGCTGCTGAATGCGCTGCCGGGTTTCCACTGATTCGCGCGAGTCTGAACGTTGGCTCATCCACTGCTGTTTGAGCTGCGCCAGTTGATCGACCGCCTGAGAAATAAAGTGCTGACAGGACTGATAATCTTTTTCCCGGCGTTTGCGCTCAGCGTCCTGCTTACGTTGCGCACTGGCGGCCAGATGTTTACGCAACTCGAGAATACGACTCATCAGTGGTCCAAGGTGCTGATGATACAAGTCGTTGAAGTCATCAAGGATTTGAATGCGTGCATTGCGTTTATCAATTAAGTCGCGCAACTGTGTTTCAAGTGCTTTTAGCTCAAGTTTGCTGGCAGCTATGCCGGGATCTTGCCACGTTGATACCGCTCGCTGTGATTGCAGCCAGCCGGTGATTTCATGCAGGGCATCGCTGAAGCGTCGTGCTTCAAGTGCCTGAACGATCGTTTTGGGTACGTCCGTCAACGCATCATTTTTCAAATGCACCAGTTGCTGGAAAATGATCTCGTCATCTTCCAGTTCGATGGCACTTTTGATGATTTCAAGACGTTTAATGATCTTATTCATGACGGTCGCTGCCCGGCGTGGCTTAAAGCGCGTGACAGGAACCTGACCTGGGGAACGCGTTTAAAAATGTTGAAAAAACAGTAAGGTGCATTTTGTGGCCTGCGGTGCCTTTTCGTCCAGAATAATTCACGGTAATTATAAGAAAGCGGAGGTAGCGCGCGTCAGTCGCACTCTTCAAACCTCCGTTTCATCTTTTTTATTCACGAGCTAATTATTCTTGATTCAATAAAGATAATGCGTATAGTTCTCATTCTCTTTTGTTATTAACCATTTCCGTACACTCTGGTAAGGATCCCCGCAATGAAAAAAACAACATCCGCTCTGGCATTGCTGATTGCCGCAGCGCTAAGTGGCTGTGCCGCACATTCAACGCCAGCCAGTCGTACGGCGGTACAGGAAAAAGCGGTGACGCCAGCTGCTACTGATGTCCAGCAGCGTGCGTTGGCTGATGGTCTGTATGAAATGGCGCTGAGTCCGGCGGGCGATGCGCTGTATGTTGCCAGTGCGGAAGGATTTAAAGATGTCCAGGGCGGGGTGGTTTACAAACTGGATCCGAAAACGCTCAAGACGCTCGGTCTAAGCCATACCGATATGAAAAACTTTGGTATGGCGCTCTCGCCAGACGGTAAAACGGTGTACGTTACTAACTCACTGGACGGCGGCTTGAGCGCCCTGAATACCGCCGATGGTAAAGTGAAAAATCGTGTACTGTTCCCGGAACGTAATGCCGAAGGTTTCCCGTACGGTGCGCGCCAGGTGCTGCTGCATAATGGCCTGCTCTATATTGGCGCGGTGGCTGACCCGGCGGTAATTTGGGTGGTGGATGCCGAAACCCTGAAGCTGAAAACCCGTATCAAAAACACCGGTAAATGGATGACCGGTCTGCATTACTCTGACGTCACTCAGCGTATTTATGCCGCCAATGGCGGTGGCGAAATCCTGGTGATCAACCCGCGTAATCAGCGTATAGAGAAACGCTGGAAGCCGCTGGGTGAGAAACCTGCGCTGTTGCTGAATATGGCAGAAGACGCGCAAACGGGCCGTTTGTTTGTCACCGATAACTCGCAAGCGAAAACGACTCTGGTGCTGGATATCCACACCGGTAAATTGCTCAAGCAACTCGATGTTGGCGATTCGTTAGCGGTGAAATTCAATGCAAAGCGCAACGAAATCTATATTACCCAGCGCGATGCCGGGAAACTACTTAGCCTGAATGCAAACGACTACAGCGTGAAGAAAAGCTGGGATCTGCCGCCGAACCCGAATAGCCTGCTGCTCTCTGCGGATGGGCAAACGCTGTTTGTCACTGTGAAGCAGAAATTTAATAAGGACCACTCCACGGATGCACCCGATAACGTGGTGCGTATTGATCTGAATAAATAACAACAACGCGTTGGCTTCCGCTAACGCCCGTTGATTGGTGACTTTTTTCCTGCGCCTCGGTGCGTTGGGCAAGGATGCCCGGCGTATCCAAACGATTGCGCCTTGCGACAACCAGGTTGAAATGTTAAAAGAAGCCCCTTCAATATAAACGACACAGGGGTAGGGCGTGAAAAACGCGTCATCTGCATCCGACACCAGCGTGTCCGATGCCGCGTCAACGAGTGAGCCGACGCTTCAGCGGGGGTTGCAAAACCGCCATATTCAGTTAATTGCGCTGGGCGGCGCAATTGGTACGGGTCTGTTTCTGGGCATTGGCCCGGCGATTCAAATGGCAGGACCGGCGGTGCTGTTGGGCTATGGCGTAGCCGGGATCATCGCGTTTCTGATCATGCGCCAACTGGGCGAAATGGTGGTTGAAGAACCCGTTTCCGGATCGTTTGCCCACTTTGCCTATAAATACTGGGGACCGTTTGCCGGTTTTCTGTCTGGCTGGAACTACTGGGTGATGTTTGTATTGGTCGGCATGGCTGAACTGACGGCGGCTGGGATCTACATGCAATACTGGCTTCCCGATGTGCCTACCTGGATTTGGGCCGCCGTATTCTTCGTTATCATCAATGCCATCAACCTGGTCAACGTGCGACTGTATGGCGAAACCGAGTTCTGGTTTGCACTGATCAAAGTGCTGGCGATTATTGGCATGATTGGCTTCGGCGTCTGGATGTTGTTTTCTGGTCACGGTGGCGAACAGGCAAGTATCGATAACCTCTGGCGCTATAACGGCTTTTTTGCCACCGGCTGGAACGGGCTGATCCTCTCGCTGGCGGTGATCATGTTCTCCTTTGGTGGGCTGGAACTGATCGGTATTACTGCGGCAGAAGCGCAGGATCCGCAAAAAAGTATTCCGAAAGCGGTAAACCAGGTGGTGTATCGTATTCTGCTGTTTTACATCGGTTCACTGGTGGTGCTGCTGGCGCTATACCCATGGGTTGAAGTGAAATCAAACAGCAGCCCGTTTGTGATGATTTTCCATAATCTTGACAGCAACGTGGTGGCTTCCGCGCTGAACTTCGTTATTCTGGTGGCTTCTCTGTCGGTGTATAACAGCGGCGTGTACTCCAACAGCCGCATGCTGTTTGGCCTCTCCGTGCAGGGCAATGCGCCGAAGTTCTTGACCCGCGTCAGCCGTCGCGGCGTACCGGTTAACTCTCTGGTGCTTTCCGGGGCGATCACCTCGCTGGTGGTGCTAATCAACTACGCGCTGCCGCAAAAGGCCTTCAGCCTGCTGATGGCGCTGGTCGTGGCGACGCTGCTGTTGAACTGGATCATGATTTGCCTGGCGCACCTGCGCTTTCGCGCGGCAATGCGTCGCAAAGGGCGTGACACTCAGTTTAAAGCGCTGCTGTACCCGGCCGGGAACTACCTGTGTATTGCGTTCCTCGGCATGATTCTGGTGCTGATGTGCACCATGGATGAGATGCGCCTGTCGGCGATGCTGCTACCGGCATGGATCCTGTTCCTGTTTGTGGCCTTCAAACTGCTGCGCCGTAAAGCCCGCTAATCCCTTACCGATCTCATCCTTTTCGATGAGATCGGTCACTCCCTGAACTTTATCGTGATTGATCTCCCAGTTCTGTTCTTACTGACAGGATCTTTATTTTGTAATCGATTACTTTTCATTTGAACCTATTTGTAATCGATTACTTTTTTAAGGGTGGGGCAAAAAATGGTGTCGACAACCGAGAGTAGTGGAAAACAGAGCGTACAGTACCGGCTGCTGGTGCCGCGGCTGTCGCTGATGATGTTCTTACAGTTCTTTATCTGGGGAAGTTGGTCCGTCACGCTGGGGCTGGTGATGAGCCAGCACAACATGTCGCTGCTGATTGGCGATGCGTTTTCCGCCGGACCGATAGCCTCAATCTTGTCGCCGTTTGTCTTAGGTATGCTGGTGGATCGCTTTTTTGCCTCGCAAAAAGTGATGGCGGTGATGCACCTCGCCGGGGCGGCGATCCTGTGGTTTGTGCCGCAGGCGCTGGTAGCGCAAAACGGTGCGCTGCTGATTGGCCTGCTGTTTGGCTACACGCTGTGCTACATGCCGACGCTGGCGCTGACCAATAATATTGCGTTTCACAGCCTGTCGGATAAAGACAAAACCTTCCCGGTAGTACGGGTGTTTGGCACCATAGGCTGGATTGTTGCGGGGATCTTTATCGGCGTGACAGGCATTTCGGATACCACCGGCATCTTTACGCTGGCGGCGGTTATCTCTGTGATTCTGGCGCTCTACAGCCTGACGCTGCCAAACACGCCTGCGCCCGCGAAAGGGTTGCCGGTAAAAGTCCGCGATCTGTTTTGCGCCGATGCTTTCGCTTTACTCAAAACCCGTCACTTCTTCGTCTTCTCACTCTGCGCTACGTTAATCTCGGTACCACTGGGGACCTACTACGCGTACACCGCATCGTTTCTGGCGGATGCGGGCGTTGGGGATGTCAGTACCGCGATGTCGTTCGGTCAGATGTCCGAAATCTTCTTCATGCTGGTGATCCCATTCCTGTTCAGACGGTTGGGCGTGAAATACATGTTACTGATCGGCATGTGTGCCTGGTTTGTGCGTTACGCCTTCTTTGCGCTGGGCATCAGCGAAGAAGGGCGCATCCTGCTGTATCTTGGTATTTTGCTGCACGGAGTGTGTTACGACTTCTTCTTTGTGGTCGGCTTTATCTACACCGACCGTATTGCCGGGGAAAAGGTGAAAGGCCAGGCGCAAAGCATGATCGTAATGTTTACCTACGGGATCGGCATGCTGCTGGGTTCGCAAATTTCCGGTGCGCTGTATAACCATCTGGTGGCGGGGCAGGCAGTACCTGAGTCATGGATCCCGTTCTGGTGGATCCCGGCGGTTGCAGCGGCGGTGATTGCCGTGATTTTCCTTTTCTCTTTCAAGTATGACGAGAAAGAGCAGGCGTAATATTCAGGAGGGGTTATGAGAACCATTAAGGGACCGGGGATTTTTCTGGCGCAGTTTATCGGCGGACAATCCCCGTTCAATACCCTGGACGGGCTGGCGCAGTGGGCAGCGGGTCTGGGCTACAAAGCTATACAGATGCCGTGTAATCATGCGTCGCTGTTTGATGTTGAACAGGCCGCTGTTAGCCAGACTTACTGCGATGATATTCGTGGAATGCTGGCGCAGCACGGACTGACGATCAGCGAATTATCCACCCATCTCGAAGGCCAACTGGTTGCCGTTCATCCCACCTACGATGACGCTTTTGATGGTTTTGCGCCGCAGGCGGTACGCGGTAATCCTCAGGCCCGACAGGCGTGGGCGACGCGGACGTTACACCAGGCCGCGGCAGCCTCGCAAAAACTGGGGTTGACGGCGCACGCCACGTTTTCCGGATCGCTGGCGTGGCCCTATTTTTACCCCTGGCCGCCGCATAATGCGCAGCGTTTTGCCGAGGCATTTCAGGAACTGGCTGACCGTTGGCGGCCGATTCTCGACGGTTTTGATGAGCAGGGGGTTGATGTCTGTTTTGAAATTCATCCCGGCGAAGATCTGCACGATGGCATCACGTTCGAGCGTTTTCTTGCGCTGGTGGATAATCATCCGCGCTGCAATATGCTCTACGATCCCAGCCATCTGCTGTTGCAGCAGATGGACTATCTCGGATTCATCGACGCCTATCACTCGCGCATAAAAGCGTTTCATGTCAAGGATGCGGAGTATCGAGCCAGCAGCCGCAGCGGCGTCTACGGCGGTTACCAGCCGTGGATCGACCGTGCTGGACGCTTCCGCTCATTAGGCGACGGGCAGGTTGATTTCAAAACGATTTTCAGCAAGCTCACACAATATGATTATCCCGGCTGGGCGGTACTGGAGTGGGAATGCTGCCTGAAAGACGCAGAAACCGGCGCCCGCGAAGGCCGTGAGTTTATTCAGCGGCATATTATTCCGGTTTCATCCCACGCATTTGATGATTTCGCCGCAGGCGATGAGGTACGCAAATGATCCAGGTTGGCATTATTGGCAGCGGGTTTATTGGGCCTGCGCATATTGAGGCGCTGCGTCGACTGGGGAATGTGCAGGTGGTGGCACTCTGCGACAGTTCGCTGACGGTGGCTCAGGCGCGGGCCAGTGTGCTACAGGTGCCTCATGCATATGGCAGTGTGGAAGCGCTGTTGGCGCACCCGGGGCTACAGGTGGTCCACAACTGTACGCCGAATCATCTGCATGCCGACATCAACCGGCAGATACTGCGTGCCGGGCTGCACGTATTTTCTGAAAAACCGCTGTGCATAACCCCCGAAGAGGCCCATGAACTGGTGACGCTGGCGGAGCAGGCGGGGGTCGTGCACGGCGTGAGTTTTGTCTATCGCCAGTTTGCGATGGTGCAACAGGCGGCCAGCATGGTACGCAATGGCAGCGTTGGACGTCTGTTTGCCGTGCAGGGCAGCTATTTACAGGACTGGATGCTGCTGGAGACCGACTACAACTGGCGGGTTGAAGCGGCGTTGGGCGGCGGCTCGCGGGCGGTGGCCGATATTGGCTCGCACTGGTGCGACACGGTGCAGTTTGTCACCGGTAAACGCATTGTTGAGGTGATGGCCGATCTCGCGATCGTCTGGCCCACGCGGAAAGCGGACGTGGCCGGTGGTGCGACGTTTAATTCGCAGACGGTTGGTCGGCAGTTGGAGGATAAACCGGTGACCACCGAAGACCGCGGGTCGGTGCTGGTGCGGTTTGACGACGGCAGCAAAGGCTGCTTTAGCGTCTCGCAGGTTAGCGCCGGGCGCAAAAACCATCTGAGCTTTGAGATTAGCGGCAGCCAGTGCGCGTTGAGTTGGGATCAGGAAACGCCGCAGCAACTGTGGGTGGGCCACCGCCAGCAGGCGAACCAGATCCTGACGGACGATCCGGGGCTAATGAATGCCGATGTCGCCGCCAGCGCGCATTTCCCCGGTGGGCATATTGAGGGCTGGCCGGATGCGTTTAAAAATATGATGCTGCAGTTCTATCAGGCCGTACAGACAGGCCAAATGCCCGCGCCACAGGCCCGACGTTTTGCCTCGTTCAAGGATGGCGCAGACGTGATGTACATCATTGATGCGATTATAAAAAGCCATCAACAGCAGCGCTGGGTGTCGGTACAGCGTTAAACCGGTCCGGTTCGCCGGGCGGTGATTTTATGGTAGCCTCAGCACAAAGCGTAAAACGCAGGATGTGTCGTCGTTATGTCTATTCAAAAAATCGCCCAGCTTGCCGGTGTGTCGGTAGCGACGGTATCACGTGTGCTGAATAACAGTGAGTCCGTCAAGGCCAAAAACCGCGAACGTGTGCTGCAGGCTATTAAGGAAAGTAATTACCAGCCCAACCTTCTGGCTCGTCAACTGCGCACGGCGCGAAGCTCAATGATCCTCGTGATGGTCTCCAACATTGCCAACCCGTTTTGTGCCGAGGTGGTGAAAGGTATTGAGGAGGAGGCGGAGAAAAATGGCTATCGCATTCTGCTGTGTAATTCCGGTTCCGATACAGCGCGTTCGAAGTCAGCGCTGAAGCTGCTGTCAGGTAAAATTGTTGATGGCATCATCACCATGGATGCCTTCTCAAAATTACCGGAACTGACCACCCTGATTGGCGATGCTCCGTGGGTGCAGTGTGCGGAATATGCCGATAAAGGCGCGGTTTCCTGTGTGGGCATTAACGATGTAGACGCCGCGCAGTCGGTGATATCGCATCTGGTAGACAAGGGCTATCGGCGTATTGCGCTGATCAACCATGACCTGAGCTATAAATACGCCCGTTTGCGTGAACGCGGCTACAAGGCGGCGCTGCATGCGTTATCGCTGGAGTATCAGGCAGTGGAGTACGCCCGTGAGTTAAGTTCCAGCGCCGGGATCGCGGCGATGGAAAACCTGCTGGCGGCGGGGGTGAAACCCGACGCGGTGTTTGCGGTATCGGACACGCTGGCAGCCGGTGCGATGCGTGCTATTAGCAACGCCGGGTTACAGATCCCGCAGGATATCGCCGTGGTGGGCTTTGACGGTACGGAATTGGCTGAAATGGTCTCCCCACAGCTTTCAACTATTGAGCAACCTTCGCGTGATATTGGCCGCAAGGCGGTGGGGTTATTACTGAATAAAATCGATAACCCCGATGCCCCAACAGAAAGGGTGATGATGGACTGGCGCTATATTGCGCGCGCCAGTAGCTAAAGATTAACGCTGAAACGCCCCTGACAGGGCGCGAATATCATTCCCGGTCGGCGACTGATGAATACGTAATCCGAACTCTTCGACCACAGCAAAAATATGGTCGAAGATGTCAGCCTGAATACTTTCATATTCCAGCCACACCACTGTATTAGTAAAAGCATAAATCTCAATCGGCAACCCGTGGTCGTCCGGAGCTAACTGGCGCACCATTAACGTCATATCTTTGCGAATGCGCGGATGGTGACGTAAATATTCGTTCAGGTAGGCGCGAAACGTCCCGATATTGGTCATCCGGCGATGATTCAAGACGGATTCAGGTGCATCTAATTGCTGGTTCCACTCGTTAATTTCCTGAAGGCGCGTGGTCAAATACGGTTTCAGCAGATGTGCTTTATGCAATCGCTGGCGCTCATCTTCATCGAGAAAACGAATGCTGGTGGCATCGATGCTGATACTGCGCTTAATTCGCCGACCGCCGGACGCTGACATGCCGCTCCAGTTTTTAAACGAGTCAGAGACCAGCGACCAGGTGGGAATGGTGGTGATGGTATTATCCCAGTTGCGTACTTTGACGGTGGTTAAACCAATATCGATCACCGCACCATCTGCGCCGTATTTCGGCATTTCCAGCCAGTCGCCCAGTTTGAGCATATCGTTGGCCGAAAGCTGTATTCCGGCTACCAGACCGAGGATCGGGTCTTTAAACACCAGCATTAAGACTGCCGCCATGGCACCCAGACCGCTTATCAGGATGGCGGGTGATTGACCAATCAGCAGCGAAATCATCAGAATGCCGACGAGAATCGCGCCGATTAACTTGATGCCCTGAAAGATGCCTTTCAGCGGCAACTGCGAGGCGGCGGGGAGTTTTTGCGACAGATTAAGAATAACGTCGAGCAGAGAAAAGACCGACAGCAGGGCGTACATCATGATCCACAGCTGGGCGCAGGTGACTAATATCTCTGCGGCTTCGCTGCCTTTTTGTAGCCAGAGCGCGGCCTGTATATTGACGATGATACCTTGCAGCGTAAACGCCAGGCGGTGAAATAGCTTGTTCTGCGTGATGATTTGCAGCCACAGGCGGGAGCTGGCGTTGGCGCGTTTTTCAAATGCGCGTAGTACCACCCAGTGCAAAATAACGTGAACAATAATGGCGGTGATAAAAATAATGCCAAAAATCATCACCAGCGAAGTGGTGTGATTCATTTCAATGCCGAGGTCTTCTACCTGAGATATCAATTCCTGCATAACGTCTCCTTAATAAACAGCGGTCTATGATGACCGCTGTGTGGAGGTTATGCAAATGTGAGGATCAGACTTCCGTCAGGGTAGTTTCCTGCGGCAGACGTGATTTTGGCAGCGCGGCGTTGAAGTCTTCTACGCTGTGGTGGCCCACCGGGACGATAACCACGCTGGTGAATCCTTTATCTTGCAGACCAAATTCTGCATCGAGAACCGCGGCATCAAAGCCTTCGATGGGTACCGCATCGAGATCCATTGCCGCCACGCCTAACAGGAAGTTACCGACGTTCAGGTACACCTGTTTTGCCATCCAGTGCGCATCATCTTTGAGCTCTTTGCGGTGCAGATCGGCAAAGAAGGTTCGGCCTTTGTGGTTGGCGGCTTTGGCTTCCGGCGTGGCGAAACGACCATCGACTTCTTCTTGATCCACTACACGTTCCAGCCAAGCATCGTCCATCGCTGTTTTGGCGCAGAACACTACGACGTGGGACGCGTCGAGGATTTTACGTTCGTTGAACACAAAACCGCCGGCGGCGGCTTTGGCTACGCGCGCTTTGCCTTCGTCAGTGCTGGCCACGATAAAATGCCACGGCTGCGAGTTGGTGCTGGACGGACTGAACTGCAGCAGCGTTTTTAATTTTTCTGCCTGCTCAGCGGTCAGTTTTTTGGTCGGATCGAATGCCTTGGTGGAGTAGCGTTTTAAGGCGACAGAAACAATATCCATAAAAACTCCTGGTCGTTTTTCTTACCCTGCGGGTGCGTTTTGTTTCAGCAGGGTACAGGGAAAGCGGCAAAAAGATAAGACAGAAAAAGGCATAAACACTTATCGGGGTTAGCGATAAATCAGACGGGACGCAGGCGTTTTTGATCCCGCTTAGGCAGGCCGTCCACCACCCGATGCCACGAGTCATTCACCAGGTCTGCCAGTAAGGACTCGGTAATATCGTCACCGGGATAAACTGAAATCCAGTGCTTTTTATTCATGTGATAACCGGGTTCAATACTGGGGTAGATCTGCTGATTGAGTAGCGACTTTTGCGGGTCTGACTTCAGGTTGACCAGCGGGCGTCCGTGATGCTCTGAGACCAGCATAAAAATCTTGCCGCCGACCTTAAAGACGTCGTATTCCGGGCCAAACGGCCAGCAGTGTTCGGTAAACGGCAGTTCAAGCGCAAGGCGTTTTGCGCACGCATGTAATGTCTGGCCGTCCATTATTTTTCCTCGCGGGTGAGGGCGCGCCACATGGTTTCAAATCCCATGGCAATGTATTCATCGGCGCGGGCAGGGGTGCGGGTAGCAAATTCCATTGTGGTTTCAGCCAGTGACAGAAAAAACGCGTCGCCAAAGGCGCGATACTCGTCGGACATAAACTCCGGGCGCACCGAGCGATGACAAAAATCACGCAGTTCGGGGAACATATCCTCAGCCCGTTGCTCGGTTTCTTTGGTGATTTTCTCGCTGACGGCAAGCTGACGGATGGCGCGATGCCCGGCGGTGTGATGCAGGCCTCAGCTAATGTAGCTATTCCAGATGAAGTGAATCATGGTTTTGGCATCGGTCACTGAACGGTCCAGGTTAGCCATCATTGACTGGCACATATCGTGCTTTAAATGGAGGTAAAGTTCGTTGATGAGGTCATCTTTTGTCGCGAAATAGCGAAACAAAGTTCCCTCAGCAACGCCTGCATTGCGGGCAATGACGGCGGTAGAGGCCGCAATGCCGGACTGCGCAAATGCTATGGTTGCTGCTTCCAGTAATGCCAATTTTTTATCTTCACTCTTCGGACGAGCCACTACACTTTACCCTTAAGCCTGTTAAAAACACGATTGAATCACGGCCTTCGCAGCACCGCAACGGTGAATGTCAAAGATTGAAAATCATCTTGACGGCGAACTTGCGATTTCTATAATGAGTGCTTACTCACTCATAATCAAGAGTCAGTCGCGCAAACCAGCGGAAAGGGGCGCGTTTAAGGTCAGGATATGAGGCGTCTCACCGTTTGTGTGGTTGTTATTATGCTCATTGCTGCAGCTGCAAGTTTACCGTTTGTACTCAATGCCGGATTCGGTCAGGCGCCGCAAGGGGCACAACTGAGTGAGGTTGAACAGTCACCACACTACCGTGACGGACAGTTTCATAATCAGGTGCCCACGCTGGGTTACACCGGCAACAAAAGCATGCTGGCAGCCTGGTGGGAATTTCTGGTCGCGAAGCGCGAAAATGCCCGCCCTGCGCAACCATTGCCGCTGGTGGCAACCGAACTCGCGCGTCTGTCACCGCAGCAGGATACTCTCGTCTGGCTGGGTCATTCCTCGTGGTATTTGCAACTGGCGGGTCAACGCATTCTGATCGACCCGGTATTGAGCAACTACGCTGCGCCGTTTTCATTTCTGAATAAAGCCTTTGCCGGGGAGTATCCGTGGACGGCTCAAAACATGCCCGAAATCGATCTGCTCATCATCTCGCACGACCACTATGACCATCTGGATCTTGCCACCATAAAGGCGTTGATGCCGAAGATTAAGCGGGTGATTACGCCGCTTGGCGTCGGGTCGCATCTGCGGTACTGGGGAATGAACAGCGAGATAATTGAAGAGCGGGACTGGAATCAGTCCGTCAGAGTGACGGACTCACTGATTGTGCATGTCCTGCCGGCACGGCATTTTTCAGGGCGCGGCATCAAGCGTAACCAGACCCTGTGGGCCAGCTTTATGTTGGAAACGCCAGAGCAAAATATTTATTACAGTGGAGACTCCGGCTACGGGCCGCATTTTAAAGCGATTGGCGAACAGTTCGGCACGGTCGATGTGGCGATTATGGAGAACGGTCAATATGACCAGGACTGGAAGTTCATTCATATGATGCCGGAAGAGACCGCGCAGGCATCCGCCGATCTCCATGCCAAAGCCGTTGTGCCCGGTCATGCCGGTCGTTTTGTACTGGCGAAACATAGCTGGGACGATCCCTACAAGCGTCTGGCGCTGGCCAGCCGTCTCAAAGATTACCGTCTGCTGACGCCGATGCTGGGTGAGCCGGTAGTACTGTCCGAACCGGACCAACCGTTCACGGCCTGGTGGCAGCCAGCGGCTCAATGAAAAAAGGGAGATAACGATGACGATTTCTGCACAAGTTATCGAGACGATTGTCGAATGGATTGATGATAATTTGAATCAACCATTGCGCATTGATGATATTGCCCGCCACGCGGGATATTCAAAATGGCATCTGCAGCGTCTGTTTATGCAGTATAAAGGCGAGAGCCTTGGGCGCTACATTCGCGAGCGTAAGCTGCTGCTGGCGGCGCGTGATTTGCGTGATACCGACCAGAAAGTGTACGATATCTGCCTGAAGTACGGCTTCGATTCGCAACAAACCTTTACGCGTATCTTCACCCGTACGTTCAGCCAGCCACCTGGGGCGTACCGCAAAGAAAACCACAGCCGTACGCATTAACGACGAAAGGTTCTCGCGGGGCTAATCCGCCAGCGAGAACCAGCGTCGCCAGATAAAACGCAGAATAAAATACTCAATCACCCCAAGCAGTAAAAACCACAAGCAAAATAGCAACGTATAAAACTGGTTAAGATCCATCAAATGTAAAGTGGCGACGAGTTTTTGCGCCAGCACCAGGCCAAGCGAAGGCGCGGGCAGCAGCAGGCAGGACAGAAAGGCCAACAGCAGGATCCCGGCGGCGGTCATCAGTGATTCAAGCGGGTGTTTCATAACATTGTTAAACTTGAGTTAAAAGACCATTGTCCGGGATCTCCCGTGCTAACGCAAACCCCTCGCTTAACGCCCCGCCCAGATCTCACAATGTTTTTTCACCAGTCCGCTTAGCGATCCGCCATCGGCCACAAAATCACGCATGCGCTGCGCTTCGTTGTGCCCATTTTTTACCTGCTGGTGTAAGGCGTCAATGGCACTGGCGGCACCCACTTTATCCGCCGAGGGGGCGACAAGCTCCAGCAATCGAAGTGTGTCATCCGCCAGTCGGTGATGAGTGCCGGTATGCACGTCGGTAACGATCCCCTCCAGACCAAAGCGGCAGGCCTGAAAACGGTTAAATTTATACAGCAGGTAATCACGCTCCTGATGTTTGAAGGGACGCTCTTTCAACAACCAGTGGGCCGTAGCCTGAATGAGCCCGGCCATGTTGATCGCATGCTCGAGGGTGAGCGGGGTGTCCATTACGCGAACTTCTACCGTGCCAAAGTGCGGACTGGGGCGGATGTCCCAGTGCAAATCCTTAATGCTGTCAACGAGGCTGGTGTAGGCCAGTCGACGAAATAATCCCTCAAACTCCTGCCAGTTGTTAACCCACGGCATCGGACCGTTATCGGGAAATCCTGAGAAGATATTGAGTCGAGCACAGGCAAATCGCGTATCGGCTTCTTGCATATACGGTGAGGCGGCAGAGAGCGCAATAAAATGCGGCACAAAGCGTGACAGGCCGTGCAGCAGGTAAATGGCGTCGTCGCCGTGGGTACAACCTATGTGAACATGCTGGCCAAACACCGTTGCCTGCTGGATGAGATAACCAAAGTTCTCCAGGTTGCGCCGGTAGCGCTCGTCATCGCACACCTCCTGACGCCGCCATGTCTGAAACGGGTGAGTGCCGCCGCCGCAGATGTCGAGGTGATACTCCGCCGCGGTCTGCAGGATTATCTGCTGCATGGCGGAAAACTCTGCTGCCGCTTGATCAATATTACGACAGACGCCGGTTGCCATCTCCAGCATACTTTCGGTGATATCGTGCTTCACTTCTCCGGCGGTGAGCTGCGGTTTTACGGTGTCAATCAGTCGGGAAGAGTCCTGGCTCAGGTCATAGCCTGGCGGATTAACCACCTGCATTTCCAGCTCAATGCCCAATGTAAACGGTTCGGAGACATGAAAGTCGGGTAGTGACATAGCGTTCCCTCGAGCGTTGATTTTTAATCAGTATTTACTCGTCGTCTTTCGAGCCGCAGGTGTGTTGACAGCGCTTGCTCATCCTGGTCACTTACTTTAGTAAGCTCCCAGGAATTTGCAGTCTTGTCGCCTTCCTGCAACTCGAAATCCTTAGAGTATAGAAGGACTGGCGGTTTTCCGTACGATAAGGGAAATCCACATCCTGCGCTTTGAACGCAAAATGACAGGTGCTATAACTGTTTTTTGCTTTCACAACGGGGGTGAGCAGTGCCGGAAATTAATCTGTATGGACAGACGGTAGGCGATGCCCTGCCGGACTGGAATGGGGCGTCAGTGCTGCCTCGGGTTGTGCTGGAAGGGCGATATTGCCGTCTTGAGGTGCTGGATGCAGACAGCCATGCCGCCGATTTATTTGACGCCTATGCGCAAGCGCCGGACGAACGTGACTGGACCTGGCTTGCCAGCGAGCGGCCGACGAGCGTTGCGGTAGCGGCCCACTGGGTAAAAGGAAAATCTACTGACGCCGGGTTGGTTCCCTACGCGGTTATCGATTTGCGCTCGGGGCGCGCCGTCGGGCTGGTATGTTTTATGGCGATGGACCGCGAGAACGGTTCGGTCGAAATTGGTCATGTAACCTGGTCGCCGCGGATGAAAAATACGGTGCTGGGGACGGAAACCGTCTGGTTGCTGCTGCGTCAGGCATTTGCCCTCGGGTATCGTCGTGTGGAGTGGAAATGTGACTCGCTGAACGATGCGTCGCGACGGGCGGCAGAACGCTTAGGTTTTGTCTTTGAAGGGCGTTTCCGCCAGAAAATTGTGCGCAAGGGCCGTAACCGCGACAGCGACTGGCTATCGATGATTGACGGTGAATGGCCACAACGTGATGCCGTTTTACAACGCTGGCTGGCCGCGGAAAACTTTGATGCGCAGGGTCAGCAGCGTCAGTCGCTGGCTGCGTGTCGGCAGGGATAACGCCGTCATCCGCCATAACCGTTCAGACAGATTATTAGCAACGGCTATACTCTTTCGCGAAACGGTTCAACGGAGAACGTACCATGAAATCAGGTAGCCGATTAGGGTTATCCGGCAAGGGCTTAGTTCAACCCGCCGCAGTCGCCATGGCGGCGAGTCTTTTCAGCGCGGCTGTCAGCGCCGACGCGTTGCAGGAGCAGCAACAGCGCTATCAGCAACGCTGGCAACAGGAACATGGCCCGCTGACGCAAGCCCCGCCAGCACCTCTGGCGGCATTTCTCGCCGCCCAACCCACGACGGATAAACCGGTTTACGACACGCTCAGTTCGCGAGCAGGATTAGCGGCGCTGACCAAAGCCAACGTCACCACTTCTGACCCCATGGCAGCGGTCATCAATGATGAAGTGGATACCGGGGAACGTCGCATCCCGGTACGTATTTATCGTCCGTCATTAGCCGGTTCGCCTGCGGTGCTGGTGTTTATTCACGGCGGCGGACACCTGAGTGGATCAGTGGAGGTCTACGATCCCGTAGCCCGGCATCTGGCGACGGCAACCGGCAATACGGTGGTGTCGGTCGACTATCGGCGGTCACCGGAAAACCCGTATCCGGCGGGTCTCTCCGATGCCAAAGCCGCGGTTGAAAGTGTCTATTCAGTGCTCGAGCGTCAGCACATACCCTATCAGCGTCAACTGACCCTGGTCGGTGACAGCGGTGGCGGTGCTTTCAGCGCAACGCTCGCCGCGTCGCTTTCCCGTAATCAGCCGGGGCTGATTAATCGGCTGGTGCTGATCTACCCGAGTCTGGATTACACGGCAGGCTGGCCGTCCGTGAAGGAAAACGGCACAGGGAAACTGCTCGATGAAAGCAAAATACGCTGGTACTTCCAGCAGTATTTCCAGAATGATGAAGATCGTAAACTGGCATCACCGCTCTATTTTCCATTGCGTAAAGATTTTCCGGCCACATTACTCTTTAGCGGCGGGCTGGATCCGTTGCGCGATGAGGACTTTGCCTTTGTTGCCAAACTGCAAGCTGAGGGCATTCCCGTACAGCACGTTCACTTTCCGGGGATGACTCATGCCTATTTGATGCTGGAAGATAAAGTCCCGCAGGAAGCGCAGGCCACGTATCAGGCGATTGGTGAGTTTGTTAAAAAGTAGCGTCACACAGGGTAATGACGCTGTTATCGCGTGAGGTCCAGCGCACGTTGACGTTCAATCCGCCGAGGTTTGCCGAAAATGACGGCATGATTTGCACCGTTAAGTGCGTGGCGGTGAGGGCGATGATTTTGGCGCTGGCAAAGCCCGGCAGTCCGCGAGTTTGCGCACTGAACGCTTTATATACGCTCTCTTTGGCGGAGAACGCCAGGGTTAAGGCGAGCGGAAAGGGGACCGGGCAACCTTGCAAAACCTGTTGTTCATGGTGGTCGATAATGCTGTCAGCCAGTTCGGCAGCGGTGTCGGGTGTAAAAATAGCGTCAATGTCTAGCCCTATGGGGCGCGGCGAGACAACTGCTAACGCGGTCGAGGCGCTATGGCTGATGCTGCCAAACAGACCTGGTGGCCACAGCGGTTGGCGGCGCTCGCCGATGGCGGGCACGGCTTTACTGCTATATTCACGCAGCGCATGGACGGCGGCAATACGCCCCGCTAAATGCTCCGCTTGTCGTTTACGCCCGCAGGCTGCGAGCTGGGCGTAATGAGGAAGCCACAGCAGATCGTGTTCATGCAGGCTGTCGGGGGCAAATTCAACGAGATGCAGCGTATGGCTGGCGAAGGACAGTGGAATGTGGGTTGTGTGCATGATGGCTCACGAATTCCCTCTCCTCGATGGAGGAGAGGGAAAAACGTTATCAGAAGTGCGTGTTAACGCTCATGAACCAGGTGCGGCCCGGTTCGTTATAGGTGTATGCGCCTGCGCCCGCCATATAATTTCCGGTCACAATATCACCCGTGGTCTGGGCATTCCCTTCGCGCCATAGGCGTTTGTCAAAGACGTTATCCACGCCACCGGTCAGGCTGACGTTTTTGGTGACATCCCAGGTCGCGCTCAGGCCGACAATGCTGTACGGGCTGACTTCATCAGCCGAGCTGCCGGTCACTGGTTTGCCCTGGTAATCGTATTTCTTCGGCTGCTGTTTGCCATACCAGGTGAGGGTGGACTGCAAGGACAGATCGTCGCGCGCCTGCCAGCTCAGCGTGGAGTTCAGCGTGTACTGCGGAATAATCGACAGACGTTCACCGGTCTCTTTATTCTTACTTTGCAGCATGTAGGTGATGTTGTTGGTCCAGTTAACGGTTTGGCTAACCGGGACGTTCAACGTACCTTCCAGGCCTTCTACTACCGCTTTAGGAATGTTTTCCCACTGGTAGATATCTGTTTTACCGTTGTTAATACGGTTCAACGGTACGGTACCGGCTTCGATTTTATCGCGGTAATCGTTGCGGAACCAGGTGACTCCAGCCAGCCAGCCGTCGCGTTTGAACTCCAGGCCAATTTCTTTGTTGATGCTGGTTTCCGCTTTCAGGTCGTCGTTGCCCATCATGTAGCAGCCGATGCCGCTGGCGGAACCGGTGGCGTAGCAGCCCTGGCCTTTACTGTACAAAATATAGTTCGGGTTGAGCTGGTACAGGCTCGGCGCTTTATAGGCCCGCGCGATGCCCATTTTCAGGGTAAAGTCGTCGCCCAGTCCCTGAGACAGGTTCAGAGACGGACTCCAGTTATTGCCCACGATGCTGTGGTGATCGAAGCGCAGGCCCGGCGTCAGCATGGTGCTGTCGGTCAGTTCCATGTTGTTTTCGGCGAACAGAGAGAAGATCTCGGCATCCGAGTACGGGCTGCGGTTGGTGCTGCTAAAACCAGGAATATTACCGCCCATAAAGGTTTGCGAGTTGGACAGCATGTCTTTCATACGCTGCTGGTTCCACTCGGTACCGAGCGTCAGATTTTGGTTGACCAGCAGATCCAGCGGAATGCTGACCTCACTGTGCAGCATGACGTCACTCAGGTCGGCGTCGACATATTTTTGCGACGCTTTCGGATCGAAGATCCCTTCCGTACCGCCAGCTAATCCTTCCGGGGTGCGGGAGTTACGCGTGTGTTCGTACTGTACCCAGTTGCTGGTGGTGACGCCGTTATCCCAGCCGCCGTTCCAGGTCAGGGAGTAGTTCTGGCGATAAAGACGGTTGGTCTCTTTACCGTAGTTATCTTTCACCAACTGGTTGGTGTTGGTGTTTTGGGTGTCACCCGCGTACAGGTTGCCCTGACGGCTGTAACCGGCTTCCAGTTCGAGAGACTGGAGTGGGGCAAAGTCCCATCGCACTACGCCGTTAATGTCTTTGTTGATGACCCCTTCACGACCCGCCGGTAAGGTGTTGGCATAGGTCCCGGTACGTTCTGACTGGTGACCCTGGTTGATGTCCCAGGCGTCAGCCTGCGTTTTATCAAGATTACCGTACAGACGGAAGCTGAAATCCCCGCCCAGTGGGCCATTCAGGCTGAAGTTGGTGCGTTTGGTGGAGCCTTCTTCTTTGTGTTCCGGGGCGTTGAAATAGGTATCCCAGGAACCATGCCACTCGTTGCTGCCTTTTTTGGTGATGATATTCACCACACCACCCGCAGCACCGTTACCGTAACGCGCCGCGGCAGGACCACGCAGCACCTCAATACGTTCGATCATTTCCGGCGGCACCCAGGCGGTATCGCCACGGGTATCACGCTCGCCGCGCCAGCCCTGACGTACGGAGTTGCGGCTGGTGACCGGCTTGCCGTCGATCAGAATCAGGGTGTTTTCTGGCCCCATGCCGCGAATATCAATCTGACGGTTGTTGCCGCGCTGGCCGCTGGTTGAGTTACCGGTCAGGTTAACGCCAGGCATGGTACGGATGATTTCCGCCACATCGCGCGCGGGAGGATTCTTACGGATTTCATCAGCGGTGATGGTGGAAACACCTGGCGCCTGCAGGTTCTGCTGGGCGGCGGTAACGACGATGGTATCTTCATGCGAGACGGCGGTGCTATCGGTTTTATCTTCTGCCATGGCTGGCAGCGCTATCCCGTAAATCCCTAAATTGACCAATAAGGCCAGTGAATGAATCTTGTTGTTCATTGTATGTCCTGCTTTCTTTTAGCCACGTGAACCAATGTGCCGTTGTGGGGCATTTGGCCTGATGTCGCCCGCTCCTGCGAAAACCATCCGTTCCAGAAAAAGTTCGCAGCGTCAGGTCGGTTTATGAGTGGTGAAAAACTGTACGCGCTTCCCACAGCGCGACAATACGCTATTGCAAATGCAAATAGTTATCAATAATATTATCAATATATTTCACGATTAGATTTAAAATTGCACAATAAACATGGGGTTATGACGGTGACGGCGTTAATGATGGGAAGCGAGGCGTGGTGGCAGTCAAAAAATGGCCCGGAATGGGTGCGTGAGGACAGCGGCGATTACCGCGTGACGTTTTGGTGGCGTGACCCGCAGGGAACGGAAAAACACTCAACAATTCGTCGCGTGTGGGTCTACATTACCGGCGTGACCGACCACCATCAAAATGCCGTTCCCCAGTCGATGCAACGTATTGACGGTACAGATGTTTGGTGCTGGAGCATTACCCTGAACGCCCACTGGCGCGGCAGTTACTGTTTCATCCCTTCTGCACGAGACGACATTTTTGCCACGTTGAACGCAGGCGACACTCCGGACAGAACGTTACTACGCGAAGGCTGGCGACAGCTGCTGCCGCAGGCCATCGCCGATCCCCTCAATCCTCAAAGCTGGCAAGGCGGGCGCGGGCATGCGGTCTCAGCGCTGGAAATGCCCGACGCCCCCGTTCAGCCTGGCTGGGACAGTCCCCAACCTCCGGATTCACCAGCGCTTTGCTTGCAATGGCACAGCGAAAGGTTAGGTAATACGCGCCGCGTGTGGGTATTTACCACCGGCGAGGCAAATCCCGGGGAACGTCCGCTGGCAGTCCTGCTGGACGGACAGTTTTGGGCGCACAGCATGCCGGTCTGGCCCGCGCTGACCTCACTGACCCAGCGACATCAGCTCCCTCCTGCCGTTTATCTCCTGATTGATGCCATCGATACGCCTCATCGCAGTCGCGAGCTGCCGTGCAATGCCGATTTCTGGCTGGCGGTACAGCAGGAGTTATTGCCGCTGGTGAACGCGACTGCCGCGTTCAGTGACGATCCGCAGCGCACGGTCGTCGCCGGGCAAAGCTTTGGGGGATTGTCCTCGCTGTATGCCGGTCTGAACTGGCCGGAACGTTTTGGCTGCGTGCTCAGTCAGTCCGGATCTTACTGGTGGCCGCATCGCGCAGGGCATCAGGATGGGATCGTGATTGAACAACTGAGGGCAGGAACGTTGAGCGCGCAGGGGCTGCGTATTGTTCTGGAAGCCGGAATTCGTGAACCGATTATTTTTCGCGCTAATCAGGCGCTCTTCGCACAGTTACCGCATGCACCACGGTCTATTTTCTGGCGTCAGGTTGAAGGTGGACACGACGCGCTTTGCTGGCGCGGCGGCTTAATGCACGGGCTGATGACGCTCTGGCAGCCGCTCACCGATACGATTTAACCGGACGATGTTCCACGACAGGAGTTGAGTATGGAATTCAGTAACCCTTTCGATAACCCGCAGGGTCAGTTTTACATTCTGCAAAATCCCCAACGTCAGTTTAGCCTTTGGCCGCAGCAGTGCTCGCTTCCTGCTGGCTGGGCCATCGCATGCGAACCGCAATCCCAGGAAGCCTGCCAGCAATGGCTCGCGGAAAACTGGACCACGCTAACACCTGCAAATTATGCCGATGTACAGGAGGCAGAATGACTCAGCGCTTACCGTTAGTCGCGGCCCAGCCGGGGATCTGGATGGCGGAAAAACTCTCCACGTTGCCTTCAGCATGGAGCGTCGCGCACTACGTGGAATTAACCGGGGAACTGAACGCACCGCTGCTGGCGAAAGCGGTTGTCGTCGGTCTGGGGCATGCTGATACCCTGCGTATGCGGTTTTGCGAAGACAACGGCGAGGTTTGGCAGTGGGTTGATCCAACGTTCACTTTTACGCAACCCGAGATTATCGATGTCCGTGACATGGCCAGTCCGCACGACGCCGCTCGGGCGTTGATGCAGGCTGACTTGCAGCAAGACATTCGTGCCGATGGCGCAAAACCCCTGGTCTGCCATCAACTTATTCAAGTGGCAGATAACCGTTGGTACTGGTATCAGCGCTATCATCATTTGCTGGTGGATGGCTTCAGTTTTCCTGCCATCACCCGCCAGATAGCCGCCATTTACCGCGCATGGCAGCGCGGCGAACCGACGCCGGAATCACCTTTTACCCCCTTTGCCGAGGTGGTGGAAGAGTATCAGCAGTATCGCCACAGCGAGGCGTATCAACGTGACGGCGCATTCTGGGCCGGGCAGCGAGAGCAGTTGCCGCCACCGGCTTCGCTGTCGGGCAAACCCCTGCCGGGCCGGGCGACCAGCGCGGATATTATTCGCATGCAGTTGACCGCCCCCGACGGCGTATTCCGCCAGCTTGCCGCGCGCATGCCTGACATTCAGCGTGCGGATTTAGCGCTGGCGCTGGTGGCACTATGGTTGGGGCGTTTATGCAGCCGGATGGATTATGCCGCCGGGTTTATTTTCATGCGCCGCATGGGGTCGGCGGCGCTAACGGCAACCGGGCCGGTGTTGAATGTGCTGCCATTCGGTGTGCATCTTGATGCCGCGGAAAGCCTACCTGAACTGGCGAAACGACTGGCCGGGCAGCTCAAGAAGATGCGTCGTCATCAGCGTTATGATGCGGAGCAAATTGTGCGCGACGGCGGCCGAGCGGCCGGTGAAGAGGCGCTGTTTGGTCCGGTACTGAACGTGAAAATCTTTGACTACCAGCTGGATCTTCCCGGCATCCAGGCACAAACACATACGCTGGCGACCGGGCCGGTTAACGATCTGGAACTGGCGCTGTTCCCGGATGAAAACGGCGGTCTGAGCATTGAAATTCTCGCCAATAAACAGCGTTATGATGAGGCGACGCTGGCGCAACATGCGTCGCGTTTAACCGCGCTGATGGGCCAGTTTGCCGACAACCCGGCGCTGCGCTGCGGCGATGCCGATATGTTGTTGCCGTCAGAGCAAGAACAGCTGGCGCAAATAAACGAGACGGCGATTGATATTCCGTTCACCACGCTCAGCGCGCTGGTGGCGGAACAGGCCGCGAAAACACCGGATGCGCCGGCGCTGGCCGACGCTCGCTATCAGTTCAGCTACCGCGAAATGCGTGAGCAGGTTGTTGCACTGGCGCAGGTGCTGCGTGAACGCGGCGTGCGACCAGGCGACAGTGTTGCTGTGGCCTTACCGCGCTCTGTGTTCCTGACGCTCGCATTACACGGCATTGTGGAAGCGGGTGCCGCCTGGCTGCCGCTGGATACCGGCTATCCGGACGATCGTCTGCGGATGATGCTGGAAGATGCACGTCCTACGTTGTTGATCACTACCGAAGAACAGCTGTCCCGCTTTCGCGATATTCCTGGGCTGGACAGTGTGTGCTATAACGCGCCGCTGCCAACGGAAAATAGCGTCCCGCTGGCGTTATCGCGTCCAGAGCATACCGCTTACATCATCTTTACCTCGGGTTCGACCGGCAGACCAAAGGGGGTGATGGTGGGGCAAACCGCCATCGTTAACCGCCTGTTGTGGATGCAAAATCACTATCCGCTGACCGCCGATGATGTGGTGGCGCAAAAAACGCCATGCAGTTTTGATGTCTCGGTGTGGGAGTTTTTCTGGCCGTTTATTGCGGGCGCAAAGCTGGTGATGGCGGAGCCTGAGGCGCATCGTGACCCGCTGGCGATGCAGCAGTTCTTTGCACAATATGGCGTGACCACCACGCACTTTGTACCGTCGATGCTGGCGGCGTTTGTTGCCTCGCTGACGCCGGAGACGGCGCGGGAAAGCTGCGCCACGCTGAAGCAGGTGTTCTGCAGCGGTGAAGCCCTGCCAGCAGAACTGTGCCGCGAGTGGGAACAGTTGACCCACGCACCGCTGCACAATTTGTACGGCCCGACCGAAGCGGCGGTGGATGTCAGCTGGTATCCGGCATGCGGAGATGCGCTTGCCGCCGTGACCGGTAACAGCGTGCCGATTGGCTATCCGGTCTGGAATACTGGCCTGCGGATCCTTGATGCCATGATGCGCCCGGTGCCCGTCGGTGTGGCGGGCGATCTGTACCTGACAGGGATCCAACTGGCGCAGGGGTATCTGGGGCGCCCGGACCTGACGGCAAGCCGTTTTATTGCCGATCCGTTTGCGTCCGGTGAACGCATGTACCGTACCGGGGACGTGGCGCGCTGGCTGGATAATGGTGCGGTGGAATACCTCGGGCGCAGCGATGACCAGCTAAAAATTCGCGGGCAGCGCATTGAACTGGGTGAGATTGATCGGGTAATGCAGACGCTACCGGATGTCGAGCATGCCGTGGCCCATGCCTGCGTATTCAATCAGGCGGTAGCTACCGGCGGCGATGCGCGCCAACTGGTCGGGTATCTGGTGTCGCATTCGGGGTTACCGCTGGATATTCCCGCACTACAGGCGAGACTGCGTGAAACGCTGCCTGCGCATATGGTGCCGACCGTGTTATTGCAGCTGGCGGAGTTACCGCTCAGCGCCAACGGTAAGCTGGATCGTAAAGCCTTACCGATGCCGCAGTTGACGCCGCGCACGGCAGGACGCGCGCCATACCCGGGCACGGAGACCACCATTGCCGAGGCCTTTTCCGCGCTGCTGGGCTGTGAAGTTAATGATGTAGCAGCAGACTTCTTCGCGCTCGGCGGTCATTCGTTACTGGCGATGAAGCTGGCGGCGCAGTTGAGCCGCGTATTTGAACGTCAGGTGACGCCAGGGCAGGTGATGGTTGCTTCCACCGTTGAACAACTCAGTACGCTGTTGGACAGCAACGATGACGCACAGTCACAGCAACTGGGGTTTGAAGCGCTGCTACCGCTGCGCACCAGCCACGGCCCAACGCTGTTCTGTTTCCATCCAGCGTCCGGCTTTGCCTGGCAGTTTAGCGTGTTATCGCGCTATTTGAACCCTGAGTGGTCAATTACTGGCATTCAGTCGCCACGGCCTAGTGGGCCGATGCAGACGGCAGCAAATCTCGATGAGGTCTGTGAATACCATCTTAAAACGTTGCTGGAGCAGCAGCCTCACGGCCCCTACTATTTACTGGGGTATTCGCTGGGCGGCACGCTGGCGCAGGGTATTGCGGCACGCTTGCAGGCCAGGGGAGAGAAGGTTGCATTCCTGGGGTTGCTGGATACCTGGCCGCCGGAAACGCAAAACTGGCAGGAAAAAGAGGCCAATGGGTTGGATCCTGCCGTATTGGCGGAAATCGAACGCGAACGCGAGGCGTTTCTGGCGGCCCAGCAGGGCAATGCGTCCGACACGCTGTTTAGCACCATTGAAGGTAACTATGCCGATGCGGTGCGTCTGTTAACCACCGCGCACAGCGTGGCTTTTGACGGTCATGCTACGTTGTTTGTGGCCGAACGTACGCTACCGCAGGGCGTCAGCCCTGAACACAGCTGGTCGCCGTGGATAGCCAGTCTGGATATCTACCGTCAGGACTGCGCGCACGTTGATATTATTTCCCCGACAGCGTTTGAGAGTATTGGGCCGATAATAAACAGGTTGATCGCTCCGCCTGCGTAGCCGGGAATACTCACTATTGGCTTATTTGAATAACCTCATAATGTAAATAAAATGTTATGGGGTTGTTTTGTTTATGCTGATCTGTGAGACCATAAGGCTTAATAAATTCTGAATATAATATCTGGCAGGTTATTAGGGGCAAAGAGTGTTTCGGATAATTCTTATTAGCTGGTAGACTTTGTCTACGGGAAGAAGTTTCTTTTGGCCAGAAATTCAGGTTACACAACATGTCATCATTAAAAATAAAGAAAGATAATGATTCAGAATTAGCTGCTTATCCGCAGACTACGCTAAGCGGTAATGAAATTGATTTATTCAACCTGCTCGAGATTTTGTGGCGCGCCAGGAACAAGATTATTGCTACCGTCTTCGCGTTTGCCTGTGTGGGGATTCTGGTGTCTTTTCTGCTTCCGCAAAAATGGACCAGTGAGGCAATTGTTACCCCAGCTGAACCCGTGCAGTGGCAGGGACTTGAGAATGCGTTGACCAAGTTGCGTGTGCTGGACATGGATATTAGCGTTAACCGTGGTGATGTATTTAACCTGTTTATCAAGAAATTTCAGTCGCCATCGCTGCTGGAAGAGTACCTGCGCTCTTCACCTTATGTGATGGATCAACTGAAAGGCGCTGATATAGACGAAATGAATTTGCATCGGGCGATAGCACGCCTCAGTGAAAAAATGAAAGCGGTTGATGCAAATCAGGGTAAGAAGAATGAAACCTCGCTGTATACCGCGTGGACGCTAAGCTTTACCGCACCGCTGGCTGAAGAAGCGCAGGCCGTGCTGGCAGGGTATATCCAGTTTATTTCTGACCGTGTTGTGAAAGAAACGCTGGAGAATATTCGCAATAAACTGGCCATCAAAACCAGCTTTGAGAAAGAACGACTGGCGATGGACCGAATCAGACTGAAGAATCAATTGGATGCAAACATTCAGAGATTGAATTACTCACTCGAAATTGCGAATGCGGCTGGGATCAAAAAACCGGTTTACAGTAATGGACAAGCCGTGAAGGACGATCCTGATTTCTCTATTTCGCTGGGTGCGGATGGCATTGCGCGTAAATTAGAAATCGAAAAATCAGTAACCGATGTAGCAGAGATCAACGGTGAATTGCGTAACCGCCAGTATCACGTTGAACAGCTCTTGGCGATGAATGTCAGTGACGTCAAATTCTCACCGTTTAAATATCAACTTGCCTCGTCTCTGCCAGTGAAAAAAGACGGCCCCGCGAAATCCATGATCGTTATTCTGGCGGCGCTGTTGGGGGGAATGGCGGCGTGCGGTGGGACGCTGCTGAATTATGCCATGCTATCGCGTAAACGTGATATTGCGATCCTTGGGCAGCAACTGGTGTGATTTATTATTGTATGGCGACGAACACGTCGCCATACAATAAATATCGTTATTTCTGACGCCCGAGAGGTACCACCAGCGGCGTTCCGGCCACCGGGTCGTCAATAATCATGCAGTGCAGTCCGTAGATCTTTTCGATAAGCTGCGGCGTAACAATTTCCTTCGGCGCACCCTCGGCAATAATCTTCCCTTCACGAAGCGCGATTAAATGCGTGGCATAACGGCAGGCCTGGTTGAGATCGTGCAGCACGGCGGCCAGCGTATAGCCCTTCTCACGGTTTAACTCGCTGAGCAGTTCCAGCAGATCTATTTGATGACTGATATCCAGCCAGGTGGTCGGCTCGTCAAGCAGCATGATCGACGTTTCCTGCGCCAGCACCATGGCGATCCACGCTCGCTGGCGCTGTCCGCCGGAAAGCGTATCTACGCTTTGTGCTGCCAGGTGGGTGATCCCGGTAGCTTTCATGGCGTTCATCACCGCGTCTTCATCTTCTTTACGCCAGCGGGTGAACAGCGGCTGATGCGGATAACGGCCTCTGGCAACAAGCTCCTGAACGGTAATATCGCCCGGCGTAGTGGCGTTTTGCGCCAGCAGGCCAATGCGGCGCGCCACCTCTTTACTGGCGTAATGTTGAATATGTTCACCATCCAGCCACACCTTGCCGTGCGCCGGCGTCATCAGACGGCTCAATGTGCGCAGCAGCGTTGATTTCCCGCAGCCGTTGGGGCCAATAATGGCAGTGAAGTGGCCGTCGGGGATCGACACGTCGAGGTTTTCTGCCACGGTAAACTTGCCATACCCTAGCGTTAATTGGTCGCCACGCAAACGGGCTACTGATTCGGTCATTTTTTGCGGGACTCCTGAATTAACAAGACGATAAGATAAATACCGCCGAGGCTTACGGTGACAACGCCGACCGGAAGCTGATAAGGCAAAAATAGCTGCTGGGCGCATAAATCGGCCATCAGCAGTAACAGTGCGCCGCACAGCGCTGACTGGGTTAATCCCCAGCGTGCAGTGCCGCTAAGGCGACGGGCTATATGCGGTGCGACAAGGGCAATAAACGAGATAGGCCCCGCCAGCGCAGTGGCGGCGGCGGTCAGTACTACCGCCACCAGCATCATCATTAAACGCGATCGTTCGACGCTGACGCCCAGCGCACAGGCGCTGTCATCACCCATTTCCAGCAAGCGCAGGCGGCGCACCAGCAGCGTGGCGCACACCAGCATCAGAATAATCAGCGGCGCGGATGGCCAGGTTTTCGCCCAAGTCAGACCATTGAGCGATCCGGCGTTCCACAGTCCGGCCGTCAGCGCGGTTTCTAAGGAGGCTTTCAGTAGCAGCCAGGTGTTAAACGCCACCAGCATGGCGCGAATGCCGATGCCGATGATAATCAGGCGGAACGTTTCTATACCGTTGCGCCAGGCCAGCGCCCAGACGACCAGCGAGGTCAGGACCCCGCCGAGCATGGCCGCCAGCGCAATGGCGGTAAGATGCTGGCCAAACAGCACCATCGCCACCAGCACGCCGCTCCAGGCGCCGGTATTGAAGCCCATCACGTCCGGGCTGCCCAGCGGGTTACGCATCAGTGACTGGAATATTGCGCCACTGACGCCCAGCGCCGCGCCAATCAGTAGTGCCATCAGCACGCGCGGTAAACGCCATTCCGTCACCACCAGCGTAATGTTGCGCGGTGCATCGCCCAGCAGGGCGGCAATGATCTGCTGCGTTTCCAGCGTTACAACGCCGCTACGCAGGCTCCATAATCCGACGGCGATACAGCCCACAACCAGCAGCAGGCAACTGATCATCAGTCGACGAGAAAGGTGCATCATGCGCCACCTCCACGCTGCTTACGGCGTACCAGAAAAATAAGCACCGGCGCGCCGATAAACGCACTGACCACCGATACGCGCAGCTCACCGGGCACAATCAGGCGACCGATAATATCGGCAATTAACAGCAGGGAAGGCGTTGCCAGTAAGGTGACGGGCAGCGACCAGCGGTGATCGGCTCCCACCAGCCAGCGCGCCATATGCGGCATCATCAGACCGATAAAAGCGATAGGGCCGACAATCGCGGTCGCGCTTCCGCACAGGACGGTGATTACCAGCAGACCGATAAACTGCGTACGGGCGACTTTACTGCCCAGCGCAGTGGCGGTATCCGTGCCCAGGCTCAGACTGTTCAGGCCACGGCTGAGGAACAGGGCTACGGCTCCGGCGATCAGTACCGGGATCAGGACCACTTTCAGGGTTTGCAGACTGCGAATGTCCAGCGAACCGGCCTGCCAGAAACGCAGTTGATCGTAGACGTCAGGGTTGAGCAGGGCGATGCCGCTGGATAATCCCTCCAGTACTGCCCCCAGCGCCACGCCAGCCAACGTCAGGCGAACCGGGCTGAGCTGTCCACCCCCCTGGCTGCCGGTAAAGGCGACAATCAGCGACGCGGCTAGCGCCCCGGAAAAGGCCATCAGCAGTTGCTCTTGCGGGGAGGAGAAACCGAACAGCGAGGCCCCCAGCACAATGGCGAAGCTGGCACCAGAATTGACGCCAAGAATACCGGGGTCGGCCAGCGGATTCCGGGTCAGCGTTTGCATCAAGGCACCCGCCAGTCCCAGCGCGCCGCCTGCGAGCAATCCTGCCAGCGTACGCGGGAGTCGAGCGTCCAGCACAATGGTGCAATCAGCGCTATGACAACTGCCGGTGAGCGCATCCAGCACCACGGAGGCAGGGAGCGACCTGGCGCCAATAACCAGACTTAATACCGTGGTGACAACAAGTAATAACAACAGTCCGGGCACGGCAAAGGCGCGTGTCGCGGAAACAGAGCATGACATATCAACTATCCTTGATAATGATAGTAATTATCGTTATCGATCTTATTTAGGTATGTTAGCATGTGCAGCCATTGAATGGATATTGAAAAAGTACCTGGTAAGGCTCTGTAATGAATCGACAATCCTGGCTGCTCAATCTCAGCCTGCTAAAGACCCACCCTGCATTTCGCGCCGTTTTCCTTGCCCGTTTTATTTCCATCGTCTCTCTGGGACTACTCGGCGTGGCGGTGCCGGTACAGATCCAGATGATGACACAGTCGACCTGGCAGGTTGGTTTGTCGGTAACGCTCACCGGCAGCGCGATGTTTATTGGCTTGATGATCGGCGGCGTGCTGGCCGACCGCTATGAGCGTAAAAAAGTGATCCTGCTGGCGCGTGGCACCTGCGGCATTGGCTTTATTGGTCTGTGTCTGAATGCGCTGCTCCCGGAACCGTCGCTGCTGGCAATTTATATCCTCGGTTTATGGGACGGCTTTTTTGCTTCATTGGGCGTTACGGCGCTGCTGGCGGCAACGCCGGCGCTGGTTGGGCGTGAAAACCTGATGCAGGCGGGGGCCATCACCATGCTGACGGTGCGCCTGGGATCGGTGATATCGCCGATGGTAGGTGGGGTACTGCTCGCCACCGGCGGCGTGGCCTGGAACTATGGTCTGGCGGCGGCAGGTACTTTTATTACCTTACTGCCGTTGTTGAGCCTTCCTGCATTACCGCCGCCGCCCCAGCCACGTGAACACCCATTGAAATCCCTGCTGGCAGCATTTCGTTTCCTGCTTGCCAGTCCGCTGATTGGCGGCATTGCGCTGTTGGGCGGCCTGCTGACCATGGCCAGCGCTGTGCGCGTACTTTACCCGGCGCTGGCGATGAGCTGGCAGATGTCGAGCGCCCAGATTGGTCTGCTGTATGCGGCGATCCCGCTGGGTGCCGCCATCGGCGCATTGACCAGTGGGCAACTGGCGCACAGCGTGCGTCCTGGTTTGATTATGCTGACGTCGACCGTGGCGTCCTTCCTCGCAATTGGTCTGTTTGGACTGATGCCGGTCTGGCAATTGGGCGTGGTCTGCCTGGCGCTGTTTGGCTGGCTGAGCGCGGTGAGTTCTCTGTTGCAGTACACCCTGTTACAGACGCAGACGCCGGAAGCGATGCTCGGGCGCATTAACGGTTTGTGGACCGCACAGAACGTCACCGGTGATGCCATCGGCGCAGCGCTGTTAGGCGGTTTGGGTGCGATGATGACGCCGGTCGCGTCGGCAAGCGTCAGTGGATTCGGCCTGGCTATCGTTGGTCTGTTGCTGCTGTTGCTGTTGAGTGAGGTCCGTCGTTTTCGGCAGATGCCGGTGAATGCCGGATAAGGCGTAAACCTCATCCGGCACTAAAGATTAAAACAGTGCGGAGAGGCGTTGCAGCAGCAGCGTGGCGCTGTAGTAATCCAGACGGAAGGTTTCAGTGCCCAGTGCGTAGACGCGTTTATTCTGCACGGCAGGCAGGTGTGCCAACAGCGGGTTAGCGTAAATGGCGTCGGCATCTTTGCTGTCGCCCGCAAACAGGAACAGCGCCTCGCCGTTCAGTCCGGTTGCCAGATTCTCACCGCCAAGCTGCACAATGTCGTGACGTTTGCCCTGACTCTGGCTGGTATGCAGTCCGGCAGGCAGCGGTGCCAGCGTGAAACCGAGCTGCTCCATCAGTTGGCCCTGCGCAGACTCTGGCGTCCACAGGTTGGCGCTGTGCGCGGCGGCGGTGTACACCAGCGCGCTGACCGGCTGTGGCGGCAGGGTAATGCGCTGCTTAACCGCCTGCAACTGCTTATCAAACTCGGCAATGCGTGCCGCCGCCTGTTGTTCATGCCCGGTGATCTCACCTAACTGCGTCAGCAGCGACTGCCAGCTTTTGTCGTCGTAATTAATAATAAGCGTGGGGGCAATGGTGGACAGCTGATCGTACAGGGCGAGGGCAGAATCACCGCCGGTGGCGCTGATCAGAATCAGGTCCGGCATTTGTGCGGCAACGGCCTCGGCGCTCGGTTCGCCAATATACAGACGGCTCAGCTTGCGGGCTTTTGCCACCTCGCTCCACTGGCGTAAAAAACCCTGTGCATCGCCGATGCGGTTATTCGGCGTGGTGGCCCCGCTGGCGATAATTGGCGCATCAATGGCCAGCAGCGACCCGGTCAGCGTCACGCTGGTGGAGACAATGCGCTGTGGCTTCTGTTCCAGCGTATGAGTCCCACGGCTGTCGGTGACCTGACGCGGCCAGTCAGCAGCATGGCTTAAAGAAATTCCTGAAAGAGACAGCCCAACCAATAAGAGCGCCGTTCGGTAAAACGCGGGGAGTTGCACGAATAAGTTTCCTGTTATCAATATAGTTAATGCTTCTCATTTTCATTGTTAGCGGGCAGGGATGCAAGCCTAAGTCGCACATTGTGTGACGGCAAGAGTTGACATACCGGCACTTTGCTTTTAGGTTAGCGACCGAAAATATAAATGATAATCATTATTAAAACATTTATCATTTTTGGAGGATGATATGGATACGTCACTGGCCGAGGAAATACCGCAGACTATGGCAACACTTGCTCCCGACAGTTTTTTCTTTATGTCGCCGTACCGTAGCTTTACGACGTCAGGATGCTTTGCCCGCTATGCGGAACCGGCAGTTGATGGGGATTCACCGGACAGCCCGTTCCAGCAAAAAATGCACGCCTTGTTTGCCGATGCCAAATCGCAGGGTATCGCTAATCCCATCATGGTTGGGGCCATCCCCTTTGATACCCGCCAGCCATCGTCGCTGTTTATCCCCCGGTCCTGGCAGAGCTTCTCCCGCACGGCGAAGCAACAATCGTCGCGCTACTTTACCGCGCATCAGTCGCTGAGCGTCGTGGAACGTAAAGCGATTCCCGAGCAGGACGTATTTGAACACATGGTCGCCCAGGCGGCGGCCCGGACCGCCACCCCGGAAGTGGACAAAGTGGTGCTGTCGCGGCTGATCGATATCACCGCCGACGCCAACATTGACAGCGGTGCGCTGCTGGAGCGTCTGGTGGCGCAAAATCCGGCAAGTTACAACTTCCATGTGCCGATCGAAGATGGCGGCGTATTGATCGGCGCCAGTCCGGAGTTGCTGTTACGTAAAGACGGTGACCATTTCAGTTCATTGCCACTGGCGGGTTCGGCGCGGCGTCAGCCGGATGACGTATTGGACAGAGAAGCCGGGATCCGCCTGCTGGCCTCTGAGAAAGACCGCCATGAACACGATCTCGTGACGCAGGCTATGAAAACGGTACTGCGCGATCGCAGTCGTGAACTGCAACTGCCGTCTTCTCCTCAACTGGTCACCACACCCACGCTCTGGCATCTCGGTACGCCATTTGAGGGTCAAGCTAATCCCGAGGAAAACGCCCTGACGCTGGCCTGCCTGCTGCATCCGACGCCAGCGCTGAGCGGTTTTCCACATCACGTTGCGCAGAAACTGATTGCCGAGCTGGAGCCGTTCGAGCGCGAACTGTTTGGCGGCATTGTCGGCTGGTGTGATGCGCAGGGCAATGGCGAGTGGGTGGTGACGATCCGCTGCGCGAAGTTGTTGCGTAATCAGGTGCGTTTCTTCGCCGGTGCCGGCATTGTGCCTGCCTCTTCCCCGGTTGCCGAATGGCGTGAAACGGGTGCCAAGCTTTCGACCATGTTGAATGTTTTTGGACTGCATTAAGAGCCTTATTGACCAGGCCTCTAAGGAGCGATAATGAGTATTCCTTTCACCCGTTGGCCGGAAGAGTTTGCCCGCCGTTACCGTGAAAAAGGCTACTGGCAGGATCTGCCGCTGACCGACATTCTGACCCGTCATGCCGACAGTGACCATACGGCGGTGATTGATGGAGCGCGGCATCTGAGCTACCGCCAGCTTAACCAGGCAGCGGACAATCTTGCCAGCAGCCTGCGTCGTCAGGGCATTAAACCCGGTGAAACCGCGCTGGTGCAGTTGGGCAATGTGGCGGAGCTGTATATCACCTTCTTTGCGCTGCTCAAGCTGGGCGTGGCTCCGGTTTTTGGGTTGTACAGCCATCAACGCACTGAGCTCAACGCCTACGCGACGCAAATCAAACCGGTGCTGCTGATTGCTGACCGCGCACATGCGCTGTTTGCTGCGGATGATTTCCTGAACGCATTTGTGAGTGATCACAGCTCGCTACGCGTGGTGCTGCTGCTCAATGACGAGGGTGAACACAACCTGCAAAATGCGATAAGCCAGCCTGCTCACAATTTTACCGCCACGCCATCGCCTGCCGATGAAGTGGCGTATTTCCAACTTTCCGGTGGCACCACCGGGACGCCGAAGCTGATCCCGCGTACCCATAACGATTATTACTACAGCGTGCGGCGCAGCAACGAAATTTGCCATTTTACCGAAGAAACGCGCTATCTGTGTGCGATCCCGGCCGCGCATAACTACGCCATGAGCTCACCGGGCGCGCTGGGCGTGTTCCTCGCCGGTGGAACCGTGGTGCTGGCGACGGACCCGAGCGCCACGCTGTGCTTCCCGCTGATTGAGAAGCATCAGGTTAACGTCACGGCGCTGGTTCCCCCGGCGGTAAGCCTGTGGCTGCAGGCGATTGCAGAATGGGGCAGTCATGCGCAACTGGCATCGCTGAAACTGTTGCAGGTCGGTGGGGCGAGGCTTTCTGCTTCGCTTGCCGCCCGTATTCCGGCAGAGATCGGCTGTCAGTTACAGCAGGTCTTCGGCATGGCGGAAGGGCTGGTGAACTACACCCGTCTGGACGACAGTCCTGAGCGAATCATCAATACCCAGGGACGCCCGATGTGCCCGGATGACGAGGTCTGGGTGGCCGATGTCGACGGTAATCCTTTGCCGCAGGGTGAGACCGGACGCCTGATGACGCGCGGGCCGTATACCTTCCGCGGCTATTTCAACAGCCCTGAACACAACGCCAGCGCCTTTGATGCCAACGGGTTCTACTGCTCAGGCGACCTGATCGCCATCGATCATGATGGTTACATCACCGTACAAGGGCGCGAGAAGGATCAGATCAACCGGGGCGGGGAGAAGATCGCCGCCGAAGAGATAGAAAACCTGTTACTGCGCCACCCGGCGGTGGTTCATGCGGCGCTGGTCAGCGTGGATGATGAGCTGATGGGCGAGAAAAGCTGTGCCTGTCTGGTGGTGAAAGAACCGCTGCGCGCAGTTCAGGTGCGTCGTTTCCTGCGTGAGCAGGGCGTGGCGGAGTTCAAATTACCGGACCGCGTCGAGTGCGTGGCGTCGCTGCCGCTAACCCCGGTCGGGAAAGTGGATAAAAAACAATTACGTCAGTGGCTGGCATCACGTTCACTGGCCTGAAGGAGAAAAGATATGGCAATTCCTAAACTGCAGGCTTATGCGCTGCCCACCGCGCTTGATGTTCCCGCCAATAAAGTTGACTGGGCGTTTGAACCCGAGCGTGCTGCGCTGCTGATCCACGACATGCAGGACTATTTTATCGGTTTTTGGGGCGATAACTGCCCGATGATGGAGCAGGTAGTGGCCAATATTGCCGCGCTGCGCCAGTACTGCAAAGCGCATAACATTCCGGTCTATTACACTGCCCAGCCGAAAGATCAAAGCGATGAAGACCGTGCCCTGTTGAACGATATGTGGGGACCGGGGCTGACGCGCTCGCCGGAACAGCAGAAGATTGTCGACGCGCTGGCCCCGGACGAAGCGGATACAATCCTGGTGAAATGGCGCTACAGCGCGTTTCATCGCTCCCCGCTGGAACAGATGCTGAAAGAAACTGGGCGTAATCAGCTGATTATTACCGGCGTCTACGCGCATATTGGCTGTATGACCACCGCAACCGACGCGTTCATGCGCGACATTAAGCCGTTTATGGTGGCCGATGCGTTGGCTGACTTTAGCCGAGACGAACACCTGATGTCGCTGAAATATGTTGCCGGACGCTCTGGTCGGGTGGTGATGACGCAGGAACTCTTGCCAACGCCGGTGCCTGCCAGTAAAGAGGTGCTACGCAGCGTAATTTTGCCATTGCTGGATGAATCCGATGAGCCGCTGGATGACGAAAATCTGATCGACTACGGTCTGGATTCGGTACGGATGATGGCGCTGGCCGCCCGCTGGCGTAAAGTGCATGGCGATATCGACTTCGTGATGCTGGCGAAAAATCCGACCATTGACGCCTGGTGGAAACTGCTTTCCCGCGAGGTGAAGTAATGGTTGGGTTTGATTTCACAGGCAAAACCGTCTGGGTCACCGGCGCAGGAAAAGGCATTGGTTACACCACGGCTCTGGCGTTTGTTGACGCGGGTGCGCGGGTGACCGGCTTCGATCTGGCGTTTGACGGTGAAGCTTATCCGTTTGCCACCGAGGTAATGAATGTGGCGGATGCACCGCAGGTGGCGCAGGTGTGCGAGCGCTTGCTGGCGAACACCGAGCGGCTGGACGTGCTGGTCAACGCCGCCGGGATTTTACGTATGGGGCCAACCGACGCGCTGAGCGCTGAGGACTGGCAGCAGACCTTCGCCGTCAATGTGGGCGGCGCGTTCAATCTGTTTCAGCACACCATGGCGCAGTTTCGCCGCCAGCAGGGCGGGGCGATAGTCACCGTTGCATCGGATGCGGCACATACGCCACGTATCGGTATGAGCGCTTACGGCGCGTCAAAAGCCGCGCTGAAAAGCCTGGCATTGACCGTCGGTCTGGAACTGGCTACGAGTGGCGTGCGCTGTAATGTAGTTTCGCCGGGGTCGACCGACACCGATATGCAACGTACGCTGTGGGTCAGTGACGACGCCGAACAGCAGCGTATTCGCGGGTTTGGCGAGCAGTTTAAGCTTGGCATTCCGTTGGGTAAGATTGCTCGTCCGCAGGAAATCGCCAACACTGTCTTATTCCTCGCCTCCGATCTGGCCAGCCATATCACCTTGCAGGATATCGTGGTGGACGGCGGCTCGACGCTGGGAGCGTAATGATGATCTGGAAACGACACCTCACGCTCGATGAACTCAATGCCACCAGCCAGAACACGTTGGTGGCGCATTTAGGCGTGGTCTATACCCGGCTGGGCGATGACGTGTTGGAAGCTGAAATGCCGGTGGACCATCGTACCCATCAGCCGTTTGGTCTGCTACACGGTGGCGCGTCGGCGGCACTGGCGGAAACGCTGGGATCGATGGCGGGCTACATGATGACCCGCGATGGACAATGTGTGGTCGGTACGGAACTCAATGCTACCCACCATCGTGCGGTATCGCAGGGAAAAGTGCGCGGCGTTTGTCAGCCGCTGCATCTCGGGCGGCAGAACCAAAGCTGGGAGATCGTGATTTTTGATGAGCAAGGGCGGCGCTGCTGTACCTGTCGCTTAGGCACGGCGGTGATGGGGTGACATTGCCGACATCGTAAAATGAAATTGCAGGCTTAACAGGTAAATGAAGTGATCTAGTTAACAATGCAATGTAAATAGTCAGTAGAGTCTCGGGTTTATGTAGTTGTCAGGTTGTTAAATTCAGGAAAGGTGTTATAGAAACAAAATGTAACATCTTTCTGGATCACGCAAACGGACAACAACCATGAATAAATCAGGGAAATACCTTCTCTGGACATTGCTCTCCGTTATCGGAGCATTTGCCCTGGGATATATTGCGTTAAACCGTGGTGAACAGATCAACGCGCTGTGGATTGTGGTGGCGTCGGTCTGTGTCTATCTTATTGCCTACCGTTTTTATGGCCTGTACATTGCGAAAAATGTGCTGGCACTGGACCCGACGCGTATGACGCCAGCCGTGCGGCATAACGACGGTCTGGATTACGTTCCTACCGATAAAAAAGTATTGTTTGGTCACCACTTTGCGGCGATTGCCGGAGCGGGTCCGTTAGTCGGACCGGTGCTGGCAGCGCAAATGGGCTACCTGCCGGGCATGATCTGGCTACTGGCCGGGGTGGTACTGGCGGGCGCGGTGCAGGACTTTATGGTGCTGTTTGTCTCCACCCGTCGCGATGGCCGTTCCCTGGGCGAACTGGTGAAAGAAGAGATGGGCCCAACGGCGGGTGTGATTGCGCTGGTGGCCTGTTTTATGATCATGGTGATTATCCTCGCGGTGTTGGCGATGATCGTCGTGAAAGCGCTGACCCACAGCCCGTGGGGAACCTACACCGTAGCGTTTACCATCCCGCTGGCGATCTTTATGGGCATTTACCTGCGCTATCTGCGTCCGGGTCGCATTGGTGAGGTGTCGATTATCGGCCTGGTATTCCTGGTGTTTGCCATTATTTCCGGCGGCTGGGTGGCTGAAAGCCCAACCTGGGCACCGTACTTTGACTTTACCGGTGTACAGCTGACCTGGATGCTGGTGGGTTACGGCTTCGTGGCCGCCGTACTGCCGGTGTGGCTGCTGCTGGCACCGCGTGACTACCTGTCTACCTTCCTGAAAATTGGTACCATTGTCGGCCTGGCGGTGGGCATTCTGATCATGCGTCCAACGCTGACCATGCCTGCGCTGACCAAATTCGTTGACGGCACCGGTCCGGTGTGGACGGGCAACCTGTTCCCATTCCTGTTTATTACCATTGCCTGCGGGGCGGTTTCTGGCTTCCATGCGCTCATTGCGTCCGGCACCACGCCGAAGATGCTGGCAAATGAAGGGCAGGCTTGTTTTATCGGCTACGGCGGGATGCTGATGGAGTCCTTTGTCGCCATCATGGCGCTGGTCTCTGCGTGTATCATCGATCCGGGCGTGTACTTTGCTATGAACAGCCCGATGGCGGTGCTGGCACCTGCAGGCACGGTGGATGTGGTCGCTTCTGCGGCGCAGGTGGTCAGTAGCTGGGGCTTTGCCATTACCCCGGATACCCTGCATCAAATCGCTAACGAAGTGGGCGAGCAATCCATTATTTCTCGTGCGGGCGGTGCGCCTACGTTGGCGGTAGGGATGGCGTACATTCTGCACGGTGCGCTGGGTGGCATGATGGATGTGTCGTTCTGGTATCACTTCGCTATTCTGTTCGAAGCCCTGTTTATTCTGACCGCGGTCGATGCCGGTACGCGTGCTGCACGCTTTATGTTGCAGGACCTGTTGGGCGTGGTGTCACCAGGCCTGAAGCGTACTGATTCACTGCCTGCGAACCTGTTGGCAACGGCGCTGTGCGTGCTGGCCTGGGGTTACTTCCTGCACCAGGGCGTGGTGGATCCATTAGGCGGTATCAACACCCTGTGGCCGCTGTTTGGTATCGCCAACCAGATGCTGGCTGGCATGGCGCTGATGCTGTGTGCGGTGGTACTGTTCAAGATGAAACGTCAGCGCTACGCATGGGTGGCGCTGGTGCCAACCGCCTGGCTGCTGATTTGTACTCTGACCGCCGGCTGGCAGAAAGCGTTTAGCCCGGATACCAAAATTGGCTTCCTGGCGATCGCCAACAAGTTCCAGGCGATGATCGACAGCGGTAACATTCCGGCGCAATACACCCAGTCGCAGCTTTCACAATTGGTGTTTAACAACCGTCTGGATGCTGGACTGACCATCTTCTTCATGGTGGTGGTGGTGGTTCTGGGTCTGTTCGCCATTAAAACGGCGAGGGCTGCGCTGAAAGAGGACAAACCGACGTCAAAAGAAACGCCGTACGAACCGATGCCAGAGAATGTCGAAGAGATCGTGGCGCAGGCGAAAGGCGCGCACTAATATTCTCATAACCCACAAGCCCTCTCCGCAGCGGGGAGGGCGTTTGCATGACAGGGAATGACTATGTTTGAAACACTCGCAAAAGCCGGGAAATATTTAGGTCAAACCGCCCGCCTGATGATTGGCGTGCCGGATTATGACAACTATGTTGAGCATATGCGCGTCACGCATCCGGAGCAGGCGCCGATGACCTACGAAGAATTCTTCCGTGAGCGTCAGGATGCGCGCTATGGGGGCAAAGGCGGCGCGAAGTGCTGTTGATTTTTTGCCGGATGGCGCTGACGCTTATCCGGCCTACAACACCGCATTGCGTAGGCCTGATAAGGCGAAGCCGCCATCAGGCAACCCACCATCAGGTAACCCACATCGCACTCACACCGTAAACGATTCCACCTTCTCAAACGCCGCGCGCAGGGTTTCTGGTGTTAACGTGACCGGCAGTGCGTGAATGGATTCCACCGGGCGCAATGTGTGCGCAATCACCTTATCGATCTCAGCACGGTTATTTATATCCACGTCTAACTGGGCCAACCGGGTGGGTAAATTGAAACGCTGGTAGGCTGAAGTGAGTTGAGCCAGTACATCGTCTTGCCCCAGCAGCGCACTCTGTACCAGGATGCCGTAGGCCACTTTGGTACCGTGTAAAAACGCCTCCGTCTGCGGGAGCACCGTCAGACCGTTATGCACCGAATGTGCCGCCGCCACGCGGGTGTAACGCTCGCCCAGACCGCCCACCATGCCGCCGCCGGCAATGATTGCATCCACCACATCACAAAACGCCTGACTCAGTTTCCCCTGCTTTTTATCAGCCAGCGCCTGTTCGCTGTATTCCAGCAGCACGTCGCGAATAGCCAGCGCGCCGTTGATCCCCAGACGCACGGTCAGCGGCAACGTTTCAGGCTGCGGTGCCAGCACGACTGCTTCGTACCACTTCGCCAGCGTGTCGCCGATGCCCGCCAGTAAGTATTCCTCTGGTGCATTGAGGATTATCTGCGGCTCCACCAGCACCAGAAAGTTGGCGTCATCGAAAATGTCGAAGTGCAGCGCCTGACCGGCATCGTTGTACCACACGGAGAGCGGCGTCCAGGCCGCGCAGGTCGCGGCAATGGTTGGGATCGCCACGAAAGGCAAACCGAGACGACGGGCCAGCGCTTTGGCGGTGTCGAGTAATGTGCCGCCGCCCACGCCAATCAGCACGCTGCGGTGATCACCGGCATCTTCTGCCAGTTGCTGAACGTCTGTTTCGCTGCAATGACCGGTAAACAGCAGGTGCTTTGCTCCGTCACAATTAAATGCGCCAGGCAGATAGGGACGGGCAGCGGCGATAGCACGCTCGCCATACACCCAGACGGCGCGCGACAGTATGTCGGCGGTGAAGAAATCATGCAGTCTGGACAGGCTGCCGGTATGGGAAAAGTAATTGGCCGGGCCGACGACGACGCGAATTTCGCTCTGACTCATGTTGTGTTGTCCTTTTGGCTGTCCTGTCCACGCAGGTTATTTTTATATAGACGTCTAAACGTCTTGATTGCCAAATACTAACATCGTGTTATAGTGGCTTCAACCACAACATCACACGTCAGGATAACAATAATGAGTAATAACTCGCTGATTGTGCAAAGCAAACTCCCCAATTTAGGCACTACCATATTCTCGCAAATGAGCGCCCTGGCGCAGGAACATCAGGCGATTAACCTGTCGCAGGGATTCCCGGATTTTGACGGCCCACACTATCTGCAAGAACGCCTGGCGTACCATGTAGCGCAAGGGGCGAACCAATATGCTCCCATGACAGGTGTGCAGCCGCTGCGTGAAGCAATCGCCGACAAAACCGCCGAGTTATACGGCTATAAACCGGATGCTGACAGTGAGGTTACGGTGACGGCGGGAGCGACGGAAGCACTGTACTCGGCGATTACGGCCTTAGTGCGACCCGGCGATGAGGTGATTTGTTTTGACCCGAGCTATGACAGCTATGCGCCCGCGGTGGCGCTATCTGGCGGCGTGGTTAAACGTATCGCGCTGCAGCCGCCATCTTTTCGCGTGGACTGGCAGGCATTTACCGCGTTGTTGAGCGACAGGACCCGACTGGTGATCCTCAACACACCGCATAACCCCTCTGCCACCGTCTGGCAAAAAGCAGACTTTGATGCGCTGTGGCAGGCCATTAAAGCACGCGATATTTTTGTGGTAAGCGATGAAGTCTATGAACACATCTGCTTTGCCGCGCAAGGGCATGCCAGCGTGCTGGCACATCCGCAACTGCGCGAGCGTGCGGTTGCGGTCTCATCATTCGGCAAAACCTACCATATGACCGGATGGAAGGTTGGGTACTGTGTGGCGCCAAAAAACATCAGTGTCGAATTACGTAAGGTACACCAGTATTTGACCTTCTCGGTAAATACGCCAGCGCAGTTGGCACTGGCGGATATGCTGCGGGCCGACCCAACGCATTACCGCGACCTGCCCGCGTTTTATCAGCGAAAACGTGATGTGCTGGTGAACGCACTCCGTGACAGTCGTTTGGACATTTTGCCCTGCGAAGGGACGTATTTTTTGCTGATCGATTACAGTGCCGTCTCGGATCTCGATGATGTGGCGTTTTGCCAGTGGCTGACCAAAGAGGTGGGGGTAGCAGCGATCCCTCTGTCAGTTTTTTGCGCCGATCCTTTCCCACACAAGTTGATTCGCCTGTGTTTTGCCAAGCAGGAATCGACGCTGTTGGCGGCAGCAGAACGCCTGGCCGCGCTGTAGTTACTTCACCGTCCAGGCTTTGGAGAATCGGCGGTCGGCGAACAATTCTTGCAGACCGTTGATTTGCTTGAGACGTAATACCTCATCACGGTCCATCCCGAGGTCTTTACCGATTTTTTCTTCACTCCAGCCGAGGAGTGATAATTCACGGACAATTTCAGACATGGCGTGGATTTGATGCCGTCCGCGAGCACGGTTGTGACGAATCGTTGCCGCCATGCGTTCATGGCGTTCACGCTGCAAGCAGGTGATGGGTAAATAACCTTTTAGTCGGGATCTCAGCGAGGGTTTGCTTTTGCCTAATTCATGTCGATGAAAACCATCAATGATTTCATATTCTTCTTCCGTTGAGTGAACCACAACGATGGGTTGGGTAAATCCATCTGCCTCGATGGATTTCAGCAGCAGTCTTTTCTCCGGCGGCGCCACGTTATTAGGGTTGTAGTCGTTAGGCGTAATATGATTTCCTTCGACCCATAACACACAATCTACCGGCTCTTCGCGAAAAGGACTGACGCTGTGGATGGCTATTCTGAATTCATTTATGGCCTCAATTCGCTCTTTTTCGGGGAGTTCAGAAAGAAAACCGAGGAGCTCCTGTGTTAATCGTTGTTGCATAAAATCCCCCATTCCTGACGTTTTGTTTTCATGCGTTCGTTATAGCGTTGGTAGCTTTTTGACTTTGTTGGACTAAAAGAAAGCGCCCGACACCAGTAATCATTATTCAGCAGGACTTTGCAGATTCGTCGCCATGAGGGGATATCTTTGGACCCAATATCACCGTCTTGATTTTGCGGGATATCGGTCATACCTTTTTTCTTATACCACTGAATATAGACGGCGATTTTGTTGCGATAGTGCTCAGCTGTCTGTTCTGGCATGCTGTTTAGTAGCAGCATGGCGTACTCTTGCCAGCTTAAATGATCCGGTTTTAATATTTTCCGGTGTCCGTAAAAATGGTTGTCATGACCGGCATAAATACCCCCACTTTTAACGCCGCTCACGCGGGCGCACATGGCTGCCCATCGCTGCGGTTCAATAACGTGATAGAGCCAAAGGCCCTGGCGTTGTTCCGGGCCAAAGGGTTCGCAAATGCGCATGTATCGCGTCGGGACACCGGCCTGGTACATCAGGTTATACAAGGGGTTGCATGTCATATTGGTTTTAGCAAACCAGGTCCAGATATCGGCCGTTTTCCAATCATAGATGGGATAAATGTACCAGGTGTGCCCCCCGGGAGCAGCGGTCGTCCAGGGTTTATCATCGGCAAACCGCTGCTTATGTGAATTGGCAATCGCGACAAAGCGATTATATGACTCGTCGGCACGGATCCCGACCAGCATTGCGGCCGGCCGCTTTTCTGAAAACCAGTCAGCGAACTCGCGAACGAATTGTTCAAAGGTCATTCCGGTCTGATAGAAATGGAAGAACTCGGGATCGGTAATGGCATCTGCTGGCGGTTGGCGAACCCATTGCGTATTCGGCTCCCAGCACTGCCATTCCGGCTGAAATTGCGAGAGTGAATTTTGCGTGGTTAACGGCAAGGCGACCCAATAAAACCGTTCAATAACGTCGGAGTAATGTTCGCGCAATGCCTGCACATAGTCGATAGTGCAGGAAAACTGGGCCTCCCAGTCGATAAATAATACGTGAATTTTTTTATGCATCTGACGGGCCAGTGTGGCCGTCAGATGCAACATCACCCCTGAATCTTTGCCACCTGATAATGAAACACAAATGCGCGGCAGCGTTTCCAGCGTCCACGTAATGCGCTCCTGAGCGGCTTCAAGTACATTTTTACTTAGCGGTATTTTATAAACAGACATATCAAGCTCAGGTCGTAACTTTATTATTTTTATACATAATAAATGGTTGCAATAAGATATGCTAATTTACGGGTCACGCAACTTTTTTAAATATATTTACTTGGTGTATGGGTTCCATTGATTCATATCGCGCATGCATTGAATTAAAAAATAAACGATGTTGGCTCATTCGCTCTCGGGTATAATTCTTTTTATATATTCAGCAAAACCGCTGTTGTTAAGTGAGGCGCGATTATACATCAGAAAAAGTTCGGCTGACGGTATCTTTATACCAATATCTATTTCTTTTAGATTGAAAATAGGTGCGTAGTGCTCGAAAATGACTCTGGGAATAATACCGATGATATCAGTGCTGGAAATGACGTTGGTAATTGAAATAAGAGAGTCGCTGCTAAACCCTATATTACGATTGGCCATAAATTCGTTAGTTTTTGACTGGTACTCTTTCATACCCAGTTCTTCAGAGAGAAGAGAGGTAAACTGTTCTTCCAGTACTTGTTTAAGTGTGCTTGAAGCATTTATTCTGGGGTGGTTGCTACTGCAAACCAATACACCTTCGATGGTTTTGAACGGGGCGCAGATTATGGAACGATTGCGCACGGGTACAATAGTAGCGACCAGATCTGCTTTGCGATAAGCCAATATGTTTTCAGCCGTTTCTGCTGACATTAATATATCATGATGTTCAATTTCGACATCGGCATCCTCTCTCAGATAATGAATTAACTCTCTTATATTAAAACCGGTAACAAGTTGTGGGCAGTAAATGACAAACTTCTTTTTCAGGCTGGAGCTATGCATGATATTTATCGTTTGCTCCAGATTGTTAAGATTTTGCTCAAGATGATGGTGCAGGTTGATGCCTGTCACCGTAGGCGTGATCCCTTTACCAGACCGAATAAATAGAGGGTCATTAAACTGTGTGCGTAGTCTTTGCAACGACTGACTTACGGCGGATGGCGTGATATACAGCGTTTCGGCGGCCTTACTGATACTCAAATGTTGATAAATACACTCAAAAATAACCAATAGGTTGAGATCGAATTTTTTAAGGTCATAGAGGTTAGCCATATGTATATTCTCATTGTTATTTTATGTGGAAATATTTCATTTTTATATATTTGAATTGCAAGTTATTTCTTTTAAGAATCTTTTATACGCTTAATGAATAGTTAACTTAAACTAAAGTATCACAGTCAGTATTAATTTGACGAGTAGAAAATGCATCATGAGTGATTGAAATGAGAATGATAACAATCACTCATAATATTAGTTTTAGTTATTACCCATTATAATGTCCAGTTTTTCTTTATCCGGCAGCCCGACGGCCTGTTGTAATGTGTTGTCTTTGCTCATGTAGTAGATTGCCGGCGTGACGTTAGCGCCCAAATCATCCATCAATTTTTGGTTGATATTCAATACCTTCAGCTGCTCGGAAGGGGGCGTCTCTGGCATTTTCAGCGTGAGTTTACCGCCAGAGGCCTCATAGTCATGCCATGTTTTAGCCGGATCTTTGCTGGCCAGAATTGCTGCGGCGGTTGCCGGACTCTCGGGCTTGATTACGCCGACCAACAATGTCCGGAGTTGTACTTTTCCTGAATCAACCCATGGACGTGCCTGTTGCCAAAATTGTTTGCAATATGGGCAGAAGGGATCGGCGAAAACATAGACAATAACCGGCGCGTCTTTTTTCCCGTCCAGAATCCACGACGCTTTTTCCATGCGCTGCCACATTTCACGGCCTGCAGGTGCATAGATTTCTTTTTCTATCAATGTATTACTGAGGTTTTCGCCTTTTTCATTATACATGTAGCCGGAAATGGCGTGTTTCCCGTCAGGCGTGACATAGATAGTCACTCCCATATCCTGGTATTTTCCCAGGTAACCTTTCATTCCACCTGGCGCGTCAAACGGCTTGAGGATGGTAATGCCCTGTTTTTCGATGGCTTTTACCGGGGCAGGGAGTTCTTCGGCGTGCACGACGGCAGGGAGCAAAGCGAAGAGTAATGTACGTTTAAACATTGATTTTCCTTATAAAATCAAAAGGAAAGGGGGCTGAATTGCAAAACCTATCACAGCCATAGGTAAGACCGACGGTCTGTCGATTGCCCTTTCTTGAGTGGGGTGATGTAATCCCAATCGCTGTTACAACCTTTGTTAAGGTAATGTAGAGCGCAACACTTAGCCAGTCCGCTGGCACTGAAGTTATCTGCGGGTAACTCGGGTAATGGGCTCCCTGCAAAGGGGGCCTTTTTACTTTTTGCTACGGTTTCACAACATTTTGTTGAGTCGGTTGTTAGTTAACGCTTATTGATTTGATAAAGGAAACGCATTAGCCCTGATGAAAGATTTTCGTTAACTTATCCCTCAACGAAAACACGGAGGAAGTACAGATGTCTTTGATTAATACCAAAATTAAACCTTTCAAAAACCAGGCGTTCAAAAACGGTGAGTTCATCGAAGTTACCGAGAAAGATATCGAAGGTCGTTGGAGTGTTTTCTTCTTCTACCCGGCTGATTTTACGTTCGTATGCCCGACTGAACTGGGCGACGTGGCAGACCATTACGAAGAACTGCAGAAGCTGGGCGTAGACGTTTACTCTGTATCTACCGATACCCACTTTACGCATAAAGCCTGGCACAGCAGCTCTGACACCATCGCCAAAATCAAATACGCGATGATCGGTGACCCGACTGGCGCCCTGACCCGTAACTTCGACAACATGCGTGAAGATGAAGGTCTGGCTGACCGCGCAACGTTCGTTGTTGACCCGCAGGGTATCATCCAGGCGATCGAAGTTACCGCTGAAGGTATCGGCCGCGATGCGTCTGACCTGCTGCGTAAAATTAAAGCCGCGCAGTATGTCGCTTCTCACCCTGGCGAAGTGTGCCCGGCGAAGTGGAAAGAGGGTGAAGCTACATTAGCGCCGTCCCTGGACCTGGTCGGTAAAATCTAAATTTCCGTCGTCTTTCACGTCATCGCCGTGTTGGCGTCGCCTGCTCACCCCGGTCACTTACTTCTGTAAGCTCCCGGGGATTACCAGGCTAGCCGCCTTGCTCTGACGCGAAATACTTAGGAAATTACGTCAGTCATGGGCGCAGGCGCGCCCATTTTATTCCAGCATCATGATGCAAGTTGCATTGATGCAGTCCCGTGAAATCGGCTTGCATGATGATGTTTTCAGAGAGGGAAGAACAATGCTCGACACAAATATGAAAACCCAGCTCAGGGCTTACCTTGAGAAACTGACCAAACCTGTTGAGCTGATTGCTACGCTGGATGACAGCGCTAAATCGGCAGAAATCAAGGAACTGCTAACTGAAATTGCTGAACTGTCAGAGAAAGTAACCTTTAAAGAAGACAACACGCTGGCAGTACGTAAGCCATCGTTTCTGATTACTAATCCAGGTTCTCACCAGGGACCGCGTTTTGCCGGTTCTCCACTGGGCCACGAGTTTACGTCTCTGGTTTTGGCGCTGCTGTGGACCGGTGGTCATCCGTCAAAAGAAGCGCAGTCTCTGCTGGAGCAGATCCGCGATCTCGATGGCGATTTTGAGTTTGAAACCTATTATTCACTGTCCTGCCACAACTGTCCTGACGTGGTGCAGGCGCTGAACCTGATGTCGGTGCTGAACCCGCGTATCAAGCATACGGCGATTGATGGCGGTACTTTCCAGAATGAGATTACCGATCGCAACGTGATGGGTGTTCCGGCCGTGTATATGAACGGCAAAGAGTTTGGTCAGGGGCGTATGACGCTGACGGAAATCGTCGCCAAAGTCGATACCGGTGCTGAGAAGCGCGCGGCAGAAGAGCTGAATAAACGTGATGCCTATGATGTGCTGATCGTCGGTTCGGGTCCTGCAGGGGCGGCGGCAGCAGTGTATTCCGCCCGTAAAGGTATTCGTACCGGCTTGATGGGTGAACGCTTTGGCGGTCAGGTGCTGGATACCGTTGATATCGAAAACTATATCTCGGTGCCGAAAACCGAAGGTCAAAAACTGGCAGGCGCGCTGAAAGCACACGTTGATGACTATGATGTTGATGTGATTGATAGCCAGAGCGCCAGCAAGTTGGTTCCTGCTGCGCAGGAAGGAGGCTTGCACCAGATTGAAACGGCCTCCGGTGCGGTGCTAAAAGCACGCAGCATTATTATTGCCACCGGTGCCAAATGGCGCAACATGAACGTACCGGGCGAAGATAAGTATCGGACCAAAGGCGTAACCTATTGCCCGCACTGTGATGGCCCACTGTTTAAAGGCAAACGCGTGGCGGTGATTGGCGGCGGTAACTCGGGCGTTGAAGCGGCTATCGATCTGGCCGGTATAGTTGAACATGTGACACTGCTTGAGTTTGCGCCGGAAATGAAGGCTGATCAGGTTCTGCAAAATAAAGTGCGTAGCCTGAAAAACGTCGATATTATTCTGAATGCGCAAACTACTGAAGTGAAGGGCGACGGTAGCAAAGTGACCGGTCTGGAATACCGCGATCGCGTCAGCGGCGACGTCCACAATGTGGAACTGGCGGGTATTTTTGTGCAGATTGGCCTGTTGCCAAACACCAACTGGCTGGAAGGTGCCGTTGAGCGTAATCGCATGGGCGAAATTATTATTGATGCCAAATGTGAAACCAGCGTGAAAGGGGTTTTCGCTGCGGGTGACTGCACCACCGTGCCGTACAAACAGATAATCATAGCTACCGGCGAAGGTGCAAAAGCCTCACTGAGCGCCTTTGATTACCTGATTCGCTCCACCGTACAATAAGAAAGAAAGTAAGACTCACCTGCAAAAGAAGGAAAATGCCTGAGGTCGCAAACGCGTTTCAGGCTTACCGATTCGGTGAAATAACATCGATGCGGAATAAAAAGGGGCTACCGAAAGGTAGCCCCTTTTTTTAACGAACGACCAGCACCGGCAGGGTGGCGTGGCGGACTACGCTGGAGGCGTTAGAACCCAGCAGATGGGTGCTGATTGATGGGTTGCGCGATCCAATGACCACCACATCGGCGTTCAGCTCTTCGCCCAACTCGTTGACTACATCACGTACGCTACCAAAGCGAACGTGCTGTTTGATGCGAGAAGGATCAATACTGAAGTGACCGACCATCGTTTGCAGGCGGGTTTCCGCTTCGTGCTGCAGATGTTCCTCAAAACGGCGAACGTCAGCAGCAAAACGATGCAGGCTCAGGCTGGCGGAGCCAGGAAGCACATGCAGAAGATGGATAATCCCATTTTCCTGTGCCAGAAATTCTGCATGGCGAACAGCCTTGTCGCTTAGTTCCATTTCGAATACATCAACAGGCATTATGATTGTGTTGTACATAAACATTCTCCTTGTCATTACATGAACACATAACAGCATAGTATTAAAAATGATTCTGTCAGTCACGACACAGATTTATGTTTTGCGAGCAGGAAAGGGAAAGCAGCAATAATGTCAATGAGGGGCGGGGATATCATCGGAAAGAGGATGCGTAAGCATCCCCTGTAAGATAAAGCGAGTAGCTTTGCTATAACAGAGTTAGCGCAGGTAGTCGCCCGCAGCTTCAGGCTGGTACTCAAGTTCGATGACTTCGAGATGGGTTGATGTACCACCTGGTAGTTCCCAGTGGATCGTGTCGCCAACGCGCAGACCCAGAAGGGCAGCACCTACCGGGGCCATCACCGACAGTTGAGTACTGCTGTCGGTCATCGTGGCCGGATACACCAGGGTACGCACTCGGACTTCACCATCGCTCAGATTGCGGAATTTCACGCGGCTGTTCATGGTGACGACATCGTGCGGCATGGTTTCTGGAGAACACATTTGGGCGCGATCCAGCTCGGCGTTTAAGGCGTCAGCAATCGGTAAACCCGCAAACGCAGGTTGCTCCAACAGGCGGTCAATGCGCTCAGCATCGAGGTCGTTAATGATGATAGTTGGTCTGGACATTTATTACTCCATGTCGTCGATACTGCGGGTGCGCAGGTAAATAATCCCAAAAGAAAACCCTCACCGTCAGGCGGCAAGGGTTTAGCTTTTATGATGATACTGAGACTTACCCCAGGTTTGAAGTGATTTAGTTCACATTCAGGCGATCAATAACCGACTTTGTCGAGGATAAACTGCTTGCCGCAGTTTCCAGGATGCGCTTGCGGCAGGAACGATGCTGCGGAAAGCGGGGCATTAATGGTGGCTGCCTTGAGCGTAAACTGGATTTCAGTCAGGTAGGCCGGATTACCGTGACAGCTTAACTTCACTGCCTTCACGCTTTTTGTACCCCAGGTTTTCGCGACGGCGTCGTCAAATGCGTTGCGGCTGACGGTTTTTCCGTAATTGTCGGCAATAAATTTGCCGAGTTCGGTATTTTTTATCTCACTATTCATTCGCACCATAGTGCCAAAGTACGCGTCAGGATCGAAACCAAAACAGGCGCCGTGCTTGGCATATTCGTAACGTTCGAGACACGATGTTCCGCCAGCGCCGGGCATCACAGCGCTCAGTTTTGCGGCGCTTTCCAGCGAAAGCCCCGTTTCTGGCGCGGCGCATTTGCGACTGGCACGAGCCTCCGGCAGGTTTGGTATAGGGCGCGTGGCGCAGCCAAAGCGCATCCACCGACGATTATCTACACCGCGGGCAGCAATCGATTTTGGCAGGCCAGGCCACAGACCGTGGACGGTCAGGAAATCTGCTTTATTTGCAGTTTCTTTTTGCAGGCGGCATTCGTCGGGTTCCTGACGATTACGTTCGTGTTGGCTCTGACAAAAACCGGTTTGCCAGGAGAGCGCCAGCACATAGTGATCAAAGTCACCGTACTGTTTTGCCTGAAGTTGTTCGGCCTGGGCCGCAGAAACCGGCAGCAGAAGTGCCGCCAGCAAAGAGCAATAACGCCATGTCGATGTCATGATGAATTCGGATACTTATATAATTTCTGAATGTCATCTATTAAATCATAAAAAAAGCCGCTCAGGTTTAGCTGAGCGGCATCATTTTCGTTACGCGTTTTTGCTAAGGACTAAGAAGTACGATTAGCTCCACATTGCCAGAATCGGCCAGCCGACCAGCAGAAGCATGGCGATATAGATAACGCCGAAGATGGCGCCCAGACGCCAGTAGTCTTTGGACTTCACATAACCACAGCCGTAGATGATCACGCCAGGGCCGGTGGCATACGGTGTCAGACAACCCATGATACCGATGGACAGTACCAGCAGAATACACAGATGCTCCATTGGTACGCCCGGGATCCCTTTACCGACCGCCAGAATTACTGGCAGCATGGTCGCGGTATGCGCAGACAGGCTGGCAAACAGGTAGTGAGCAAAGTAGAACACCAGCACCAGCACGATCACGGTCGCGTTAGGCGAGAAGCCTTCCAGGTGTGAGCTCATGGTGTTAGCGAACCAGTCGATAAAACCGGAACGGGTTAAGCCGTTGGCCATTACCACCAGGGTGGCAAGGTTGACCAGCGTGTTCCATGCGCTGTTATAGCGGGTGATGTCTTTCCACGGTACCACGTGCAGAGCCAACATCAGAGAAACCGCCAGCAGACCCACGGCGGTGGCATCAATCAGCTTGCCGCCGAATACCCACAGACCCAGGCTCAGCAGCACCAGACCGATCAGGGTCATCTCTTTACGGGTCAGTTTACCCATGGTTTTCAGTTCGTCACCGGCCCATGCGGCAACTTCTGCACTGTGAGTGACTTCGGGTTTGTACAGAACGTAGGATAACCACGGCGCAACGATCAGCAAAATAATACCGACTGGCAGGAAGCTGAGGAACCATTGCAGCCAGCTGATCTGAATACCGGCAATTTTGTTAACGAATTCCAGACCCAGTACGTTTGGCGCAGCGCCGGTAACGAACATAGAGGAGCTCAGGCTGGTACTGATCACCATCATCCACATCAGATAACCGCCGATACGGCGAGCTGACGGATCGTTCGGGAATGATTTAAACAGCGGCGGCAGGTTCTTGATAACCGGGAAAACGGTACCACCGGTACGCGCGGTGTTCGACGGTGTAAATGGTGCCAGCAGGATGTCGATAATAACAATCGCATAGCCCAGTGTCAGGGTACGTTTCCCCATGAACTTCACCAGGAACAGCGCGATACGACGACCCAGACCGGTGACTTCATAACCCAGTGCGAAGATGAACGCACCAAACACCAGCCAGACGGTGGTGCTGGAGAAGCCAGCCAGACCCCACTTCAGCGCCTGTTTGCCGGCGTGAAAGGTGGGGTCTGCCAGTTCTGTGGCATCAAACAGCAGGTAGTTGCTGCCGATAACGCAAATTGTCACGGCGATAAAGCTGATCGCTGTTGCCGGGATAGGCTCGAGGATCATACCGACAATCATGGCCACAAACACGGCAAAGTAGTGCCAGGCCTGCGGGGGCATTCCATCAGGGACGGGGATAAGAAACATGACACCCATGACGACCAGCGGGGCCAGTAACTTCCATATACTATCTTTTGATAAAGACATGAATGATTCTCCGGAAAGGATCTTTAATGGTGATAATGATGAACTTGTGAAATCTGAGCTAAGAACCAGGTGACAATCAGCAGATCGGCACAGCCCCCGGGACTGAGGTTGCGTTCAATACACTGTTGGTCGAACTGGTGCAGGTAATTGAGATCGGCGGGGGTGCGAATTCCCCCTTGCTGCAATAATGTGGCAGATTGCTGCTGTAACCAGCGCAGACCTTCAGCGCCACCGCGGGAAGCTACGTTGGTATCGCCGTTGATTGCCATAAGCAGCAGTAAGGTATCGAGCAATGCCAGTTCAGGATCGCGACCCTGAGCCAGCAACGCGCGGTAGTGCGGTAACGCGTGGTGGATCACTAATGGATAGCCCGCTTCGGCTTCACCGCGAGCCCCGGTTAATCCCAGTTGTTGATACAGACGTTGGCCAGCCGTGAGTTGTTGATTGTTCTGGCGCAGTTCGCGCTCGGTCAGGCCGCGGCAAAAGGCTGCTGCTGTAGAGCAAATGGTTTCAGGTGTGACGGTCTGGCTGAGCTGGTGCAGGCGACCAATGGCGGCGCACAGCAATCCCAGCGAAAAGATACTGCCTTTATGGGTGTTCACCCCGGCAGTGGCGCGAAACATCTCGGCCTCGCAGGCCATCCCCACCGGACGCAGTCCTTTCAGCACATCTTCAGGTACCAGTTGCGCGCTGAAGGCCCCGTATTCGACGAAACGCGGCAGCCAGGCGTGAATCGCCTCGGCGCTGCGGTGAAAGTCATCCAGCGCCATGTCTTTGTGCGCGCCGTTGTTAATACGATCCACCAGACCGGGTTTGGGAGACAGGTTGACTTCCGTCAGCATGGCACGCCACGCGAGCGTCGCGTACGCTTCTGGTAAATCCTGAGGAAGAACGGCGGATTTAGTCGATGTTGCGGGAATCGGCATCATGCAGCAGTTCCTCCATGCGAATAAGTAACTCGGAAAGCGTGTGGGTTTTACCCCGCGCGCAGTCGGCTGCGCTTTGCTCGCACAGCAGGCAGCGGCGTGCAGGGAGCGTGAAATGACGGCGAGACAGGATTTCTCCTTCCGGAGTCAGGACATCGAGGTCCCATAACCGTCCCAGCGGGTGTGAATGCTCAAGCTCTATGGTGGCGAGCTTGAGGTCGTGTGCCGGGGCCTCTATAGACAACAGACCTTCCGGCCCGCTGGCAGAAACCCGCGCATTTTGCTCCCTGACAACCCAGCCCGATTGTTCCGCCAGCGTGAGCAGGGCAGTGATACCGTGATTAAAAATGCGACGAGTGAGTTCGCTGTCTTTAATCGGACCCGGTGCGACCACGGTAAAAGAGACCAGTGGCGCGCAGTGGCGGGTGAGCCAGGCATGCTGCCGTGCTTGTCTCTCATCGCGGCTGGCGAGCAGCTCGGGAATAGAAACCGCGTGGCAGGTGGCATGTTCAGGGAGCAGGTGCATGGCTTATTCCTTCACCTGATGCACAACATCAATCACTGAACCGTCGCGGTAACGCACAACGGCAATCACCCGGTCGGTGAATTCGATGGCGCGTGGCTGACCGGTAAGCTGCTGTGCACGCTCGCGCAGCCAGTCGATGGAGACCACTTTCATCCCCGCTTCCTGCAAACGTTCAGCCAGTTCAGGACGTGCAGGGTTGACGGCGATACCGTGGTCAGTGACCAGGATGTCAATGCTGGAGCCAGGGGTGACGCAGGTCAGCACGTTATCAACCAGCGTCGGGATGCGACCGCGAACCAATGGGGCGACGATAATCGACAGCGCAGCACCGACAGCGGTATCGCAGTGGCCACCGGATGCGCCGCGCAGCACACCGTCGGAGCCGGTCAGCACGTTGACGTTGAAGTTCGTATCCACTTCCAGTGCGCTCAGCACTACGACATCCAGACGGTCAACCGATGCGCCTTTCGAACCCCAGTTAGCGTACTGGTTAGCGCTGATCTCAATATGGTTTGGATTGCGGGCCAGGGATTTTGCGGCGGCACTGTCGAAGCTCTGTACATCCAGCAGTTTGCGGATTAACCCTTTTTCATGCAGGTCAACGATGGTGGCAGTGATGCCGCCCAGTGCGAAGTCGGCGCGGATGTCGCGGCTGCGCATTTTGTCTTCCAGGAAGCGGGTTACGGCCAGCGAGGCGCCACCGGTACCGGTCTGCAAAGAGAAGCCCTCATTGAAGTAGCCGGAGTTGGCAATCACCTCTGCCGCGCTGCGAGCGATCAGCAGCTCACGCGGGTTGGTCGTCATGCGGGTTGCATCGGCGCCAATTTTGTCCGCATCACCGACCTGCTCGATCTGCACGATCAGATCCACCTGATCCTGGGTGATACTGGCCGGATTATGCGGGTAGCCCAGCAGTTGTTCGGTCAGCAGGACCACCTGTTTAGCGTTATCGGCATCGACACGGGCGTAGCCGAGTGAGCCACAGCAAGCTTTACCGGTGTAGCCGTTAGCATTACCAAATTGGTCGCAGGACGGTACGCCGAGGAAGGCTACGTCAATGCTTAACTCACCGCTTTGCACCAGGTGTACGCGACCGCCGTGAGAGTGGACCTGCACAGGTTCAGCCAGTAAACCGCGGGAGATCTCTTCCGCCAGCGGACCACGCAGACCGGAAGTATAAATGCGGCTGACGACGCCCTGACGAATGTGTTCCACCAGCGGAGCGTGACAGTCGCTCAGGGAGCTGGACGCCAGCGTCAGGTTTTTAAAGCCCATGACGGCAATGGTATCCATCACCAGGTTAATGGTCAGGTCGCCACCGCGGAAAGCGTGGTGGAAAGAGATAGTCATTCCATCCTGTAAACCTGAACGGCGAATAGCGTCTTCCAGGTTAGCGCACAGTTTTTTGTCGCGGGGTTTTTGCGCCTGTAAAGCGACTTTTGCGCTGCTGTGGAAAGCGGAAAGGTCGCTTTCAGCATGACGGCTCCAGGTCGCCACGCGATCCTGTCGTTGAGACTGTTCGATTTTCTGCGTCATTTTTTTGCCTTATTCTTCGCGAATGCCGGAAAGTTCTGCACGGGAGATAACCAGAAGGGCGCGCTCGATAACCGGGCTGTCGACCATCTTGCCGTTCAGGGAGACAACGCCACGGCCTTCGCGAGCGGCGGCTTCAGCGGCTTCTACAACCAGACGGGCGTGCGCCAGTTCTTTGCGCGTTGGCGCATACAGGTTGTGCAGGAGGTCGATCTGACGCGGGTTGATGAGCGATTTACCGTCAAAACCCAACTGCTTGATGTGTGCGGCTTCATGCAGGAAACCGGCTTCGTTATTGGCATCGGAATAAACGGTGTCAAATGCCTGAATGCCCGCAGAGCGTGCCGCCTGCAAAATAGAGCAGCGGGCAAACAGCAGTTCGGTGCCTTCCGGCGAACGCTCGGTGCGCAGGTTACGCACGTAATCTTCTGCACCCAAGGCAATACCGATCAGACGTTCAGAGGCGTGAGCGATTTCAACGGCGCGGGTGATGCCCAGCGGTGATTCAATAGCAGCGAGCAGACCGGTGCTGCCAGGTTCGCGACCGCAGGCGTTTTCGATACGCAGAATTTCGCTTTCGATGTCGATAACATCCTGCGCAGTATCCGTTTTAGGTAAACGCACGATGTCAGCGCCACCGCGAACGACCGCTTCGAGGTCATTGATACCCCATTCAGAATCGAGGGCATTTACGCGAACAATGGTTTCAACGTCGTGATACAGCGGGTGCTGCAGCGCGTGGTACACCAGACGACGCGCGGTATCTTTCTCGCGCAGTGCGACGGAGTCTTCCAGGTCGAACATCAGCGCATCTGCCGGGTAGATAAACGAGTTGCTGATCATTGCGGCATTGGCGCCCGGTACGAACAGCATGCTACGGCGTGTGCGGGATTTACGTTGTTGCAAAGATTCAGAAATCACTGGCAATCCTCCCATGGCAGTGCCGGAATGCCGCTGGCGCGGGCCAGTAATGCTTCCAGTCGCGCGCGTAAAATGCAGTCCAGTGCGCCTTTATCATCAACATTTAATTGCACGCCGCGTACGTTGTAGCGGGACAGAACGTCGAGGATGGTGGTGCGAATGGCATCACCAAATTGTTTTTCAACGCTACTGTTAACCTGCAGGTCGATATCCTGCGTATCGAGCGGGGCAATGCGAATCATCACATCACCGGACTCGAGAGTGCCTGCGACGGCTGCCTGCTTTATTTTCATTTTTCACCTGTTGCTAATGCGGGGGTATTTTGGCGGACTACCGCGCCTGGCGAGGTTCTCTCAAGCATGTTTTGCAGGTAGTGCAACGTGGCTTCAGGAACCAGAGGGGCGATAGCCGTGAGAGCTTTTTTAACCAGCAGCTTGCGTACCCAGGAGGCGGAAATCGGCATCTCCTGGAAGCACAGCCGCTCAATTTCCACCAGTTCAATCGGTGGGGCGGGGAGCGTTGGGGTCTCCAGCCAGTAGCGCATGTCGTTGTTGTACTGGGAGGTGACGGTGCAATACGGTTCGGTACCGACGAAGCGGTGCGTGACGCCAAGTGCCGGGGCCAGATACTGGCGGAAGATTTTCAAGTCTATTTCGGTGTAGCAGTGGTTAATGACGCTCTGCTCTTTAATGAAGTAGCACGGGAACGTGGCGCGAGAAATGATGTATTCCGATCCGCGATGCACAGTTAAATGCGGAATATCTTTTGTTCCCTTAAGTACCAGATCCAGACGGTCTTCATACGGGAAGCGTGAGGTGTCTTCTTTTACCAGAAACAGATGTAGCCAGTCGCACTGTGCCGCTGCCTGTTGGATCAGAAAACGATGACCGTTGGTAAAAGGGTTGGCGTTCATGACGATACAGCCAATTTTTTTTCCTTCGCGACGCTGTTTTGTCAGCGATTCGGCGTAACGCTTCAGACGCGTGGTGCTGTTTTCCATCAGCACCATAATGCCTGGTACGCTGGTCAGCGTAGAGAAGCCACACTGCTTAAACAGCGCTTCGTATTCGGTTTTGGTATAAATGAAGAGATGCGTACAGTGACGCTCATACGCGAGATTGATCAGCTCAGTGGCGAGCGTCAGGGCTAAGCCTTCGCCGCGCACGGTTTCGCTGATAGCCACGCATTTAATGATATTTCCGGCAATACCGCCGCAGGCAATCAGGCGGTCATCACGGGTGACGGTGATAAATATTTCAACGGTCGTATCCACGCTCAAATCATTCTCTTTCAGAAATTGAGCGATAGCCGCCATCTTTTTATTTTCTGAGCGCTTCACGTGCGAGAATATATTATTACCGAACATAGTAAAAAGTGTCCTGATGGTATATTTGTTACTGGCTTTTAGGTTTTGTTGCCAGGCTTAGCAACCTGATAACGTTTTGTTTGCAAATGAAGGGAAGGTTTTTTTATTACGGAGTATTTCTTTTTTTCCCTACTGCATACATCGTAAGGGGTATTTTAGAGGTAAATTTTGATTTATTTCACAATACGTTAGAAGGTTTTTATGTGTTTTATGGTTTTAAGTTTTTTAATTAATTTAACCCTGAAATAGCGCGTGGTTTTAATTTGTTTAATTGATTTAAGGTGGGGAATCTGTAACGATCCTATTTTATGCCGTGACTTGTAAATAAAACATTTTCATTACAAATACAAAAAAATAAGTTGCGGTTAACGTCGTTGAGGAAAAATTATGTCACAACATAAAAATAAAACACGGTTTTCTTTTTTCCGCAGACTGGCGTTTCCATTGCGTATTTTCCTGCTGATCCTGGTCGTTTCCATTTTTATCATCGCCGCGCTGGCGAAATACTTCACCGCCAGTTTTGAAGACTACCTGACAACGCACGTCCGTGATATGGCAATGAACCAGGCGAAAATCATCGCCTCTAACGACAGTATCATCACTGCGGTGAAGCATCGCGATTACACGCGTCTGGCGACCATTGCAGACAAGCTTCAGAGCGGGACTGATTTCGATTATGTGGTGATCGGTGATGAGAACTCTATTCGTCTCTACCATCCGAATCCGCAAAAAATTGGCTACCCAATGCAGTTCACCAAGCCCGGTGCGTTGGCAAATGGGGAAAGCTACTTTATTACCGGGACGGGATCTATTGGGTTGGCAATGCGCGCTAAAACGCCCATTTTTGATGATGATGGCAAGATTATTGGCGTGGTTTCGATAGGTTATTTGATCAGTAAAATCGACAGTTGGCGATCGGATTTTTTACTGCCGATGGCGGGTGTGTTTCTTCTGCTGCTGTTGTTACTGATGCTGCTCTCCTGGTTTTTTGCCGCCCATATTCGCCGCCAGATGCTGGGAATGGAGCCCAAACAAATTGCCCGTGTGGTGCGCCAACAGGACGCGTTATTTAGCTCGGTATACGAAGGCTTGATTGCCGTTGACCTGGACGGGTGCATAACTGCTATCAATCGCAGTGCGCGAAAAATGCTGGGGCTTCCGTCGCCAGGGCGGCAGTGGTTGGGGAAACCCATTGATGAGGTTGTTAATCCGTCGGACTTTTTTACGCAGCAGATTGCGGAGCAACGTCAGGATGCGATGGTGAATTTTAACGGGCTAAGCGTTATCGCCAACCGTGAGGCTATTCGTTCCGGCGATGAATTACTCGGGGCGATTATCAGTTTTCGTAGCAAAGATGAAATAGCCACCCTCAATGCCCAGCTGACACAAATCAAACAATATGTTGAGAGCCTGAGAACACTGCGTCATGAACATCTGAACTGGATGTCGACCATTAATGGCCTGCTGCAAATGAAAGAATACGATCGCGTGCTTGAGATGGTGCAGGGGGAATCCCAAGCCCAGCAGCAGCTGATTGATGACCTGCGCGGTGCCTTTGCCGATCGCCAGGTTGCCGGTCTGCTGTTTGGTAAAGTCCAGCGTGCGCGGGAATTGGGGCTCAAAATGACGATTGTTCCCGGAAGTCAACTTCATCAACTTCCCGAAGGGCTGGATAGCACAGAGTTTGCAGCAATTGTTGGCAATCTGCTTGATAATGCATTTGAGGCCAGTTTACGTACCCAGCAAGGGAATAATGTTGTTGAACTGTTTCTGAGTGATGAAGGGGATGAGGTCATCATTGAAGTTGCCGACCAAGGGTGCGGCGTACCGGAAGCGTTACGTGAAAAAATATTTGAACAGGGTGTGAGCACCCGTACCGATGAACCAGGTGAACATGGCATCGGTTTGTATCTGATTGCAAGTTATGTGAGGCGCTGTGATGGGGTTATTACGCTTGAAGATAACACCCCCTGCGGCACTTTATTTTCTCTATTTCTTCCGAAAGTGAAAAAAAACGATGACGGAACCATTAACGCTATTGATCGTTGAGGATGAAACGCTGCTGGCGGAGATGCATGCTGAATATATCCGCCATATACCCGGTTTCAGCCAGATCTGGTTGGCGGGGAACCTGGAGCAGGCGCGGATGATGATCGCGCGTTTTAAGCCCGGTCTGATTCTTCTCGATAACTATTTACCGGACGGTAAGGGCATTACCCTTCTACATGAGTTGACTCAGGCACGCTACCCTGGCGGCGTGGTGTTTACTACGGCTGCCAGTGACATGGATACGGTGTCAGAGGCGGTGCGCGGCGGGGCGTTTGATTATCTGGTCAAACCGATTGCCTACGAGCGACTGGGGCAGACGCTAACGCGCTATCAGCAGCGCAGACGCATGCTGGCGGGTAACGACAGTGCCAGTCAAAAGCAGATTGATGAAATGTTTAACGCTTATGCGCGGGGTGAACCAAAAGGGGATTTGCCTACGGGTATTGATGCGCTAACGCTGAATGCGGTGCTGAAATTATTCGCTGATCCGACGGTACACCATACTGCGGAGACCATTGCACAGGCGTTGACCATCAGCCGCACAACCTCCAGGCGTTATCTGGAGTACTGTGCCAGCCGGCATTTGATTATTGCGGAGATTATTCACGGGAAAGTTGGGCGGCCGCAGCGTATTTACCACGGCGGCTAAATGCGGATTTCTGACGTAGGCCGGATAAGATGCTTTAGCATCGCCATCCGGCAACGTGCGGTTGCAATGCCGGATGGCGGCGTAACCGCCTGATCCGGCCTACATTTTGTTCGTTATCAACCTCCAATCACGGCGGTTGTAGCGGGCACCATCACTTCCGTGGCGATAATGACAATCAGTAGCCCGACCATCACCGGCACAGACGTGCGCTTGACCACTTCAAACGGTGAAATCTTCGCCATACCCGCAACGGCAACGACCACACCAGAGACCGGGGAGATCGTACGCCCCAGGTTCGACGCTTGCAGCATCGGGATGGAGAGGTAAGCGGGGTTAATGCCTGAAGAGTGCGCCAGTTTTGGGATCATCTCAACGAAGGCATAGAACGGGGCATTACCGGAGCCGGTGGTCATTGCTGCCAGCATGGTCAGAATAACCAGCACCAGCATCAGAATAATGCTTGCGGAGCCAAACGAGGTGGCGATCGAGATCAGGCTCTGAATAAAGCCGATAGTGCTCAGACCCTGGGCGAAAACTCCGGCGGCAACTAACAGCATTACCACGTTAGCAAAGGCATCAGCCATGCCGCGGTAGGCCACTTCCAGACCTGAGAAAACCTTCTGGGTATTGAACCCGCGGACAAACTCCAACACTGCGGCAATAAGCATGCACAGCACCAGAATGGTAATGATGTGCAGTTGCGGTCCCCACTTACCATCAAAAATGAGAACCCCGACAATCGGAGTAAACGGCAGGATGGCGTAAAACGATGGCGCGGTGGTGGTGATTTCGGCCACGTCTAACATTTCGTGAGAAACGTTCTCTTTTTTGTCCAGATAGCGCTGCCAGAAAAAGTGGGCAATCGCCATGCCGATAATGGCGGCAATGGAAATCGGCAGCGTGGTTTTAAATGCGAAGTCGATCAACGGCATTTCTGCGGCTTTGGCGGCGAGAACCACATCACCAGAAGTGGGGGATAGAATGATGGCGGCAGGGGAGGCGCAAATGGCCGCCGCAGCACCACGGCTGATACCCACGTTAACCATGACCGGAAAGAGGGTTGCCATCAGCAGTACGCCCAGCCCCGTCGCTGAAGAAACCGCCAGTGACATCAGGCAGGCGACAAAGTAGGCGGCAATCATTAACACATAGGGTGAGTTGATATATTGCAGTGGTTTGGAAGCCAGTTTAACCACCATATCGTTTGCACCAATATGCGTCATGTAGGCGGCAAAACCACACAGCATCATGATCATCATGCCGAGATCGCCACCGCGGCTCATCAGCAAAATTTTAATGTATTCAACGATGTCTGTTGCTGTGTAGCCCGTGCTTTCGGCACTACCAGGCAAAACTTTATGACCCATCAGGGCGCTGATAATCAGTAAAACAAGGCCACCGACAAACAGTACGCCGGTCGCTGAATAACCTTTAATGATGTAGCGCGCTACACCCACAATAACCATAACTCCGATAAGGAGTTCTATAAATGTCAACATTATTTCCCCTGTCATATTGACGCCCAGAAAGTAAAAAAACTAAAAAAAGCATAAAACGGTGAGAGAATGTGCCTAATAAACGGATAACCCTCGCTGATTGAAATCAATAAAAATACGGATTAAACCAATGGCTGAGCCATTTTTTCAACATAGCGGATGAACCGGGAATGCTGCAATCAAAAAGTGTGAAGTCGTCTGTGGTTGTGTGGGATTTGACATTGAATTGATCTTATTTTGTTTTCTAATTGTTAATTTATTTAACTTTTGCATGTAAAATGAACAATTTATTGATATTAATAGAGTAATGACCGTTTCAGATAAGGCTCGGGAAATATAAGGGAAATAAACTACGCGCATACGAAGGGAATATTCTGATTTTTAACCCTAAGCATTTTCGTTAAGTTAACATTAAGGATGGCTTTGCTACAATTAATGCAGAACCCCAGAATGGTAATTACGTTGTGATTGTCGCGAAGCGCTATTTCCTGTTTATTTCATTTGTTTTTATTCAGTTGGCTGTTATTCCACAGGCCACAGCTGAAGATAAAGGTTGGTTTGATACCTTCACAGATAATGTCAGTGAAACCTGGCAGCAGCCGGAGCATTATGACCTGTACGTGCCCGCCATTACCTGGCATGCGCGATTTGCCTACGATAAAGATAAAACAGATCGTTACAATGAACGCCCCTGGGGAGCGGGATTTGGTCAGTCCCGTTGGGATGATAAAGGCAACTGGCACGGGCTGTATATTATGGCCTTTAAGGATTCCTACAATAAGTGGGAACCCATCGGAGGATATGGCTGGGAAAAAACCTGGCGCCCGCTGGCCGATGATAACTTCCATACTGGTCTGGGCTTTACCGCCGGTTTCACCGCGCGTGATAACTGGAACTACATTCCTGTGCCGGTGATACTGCCACTGGCATCGATAGGTTATGGTCCGGCAACGTTTCAGATGACCTACATACCCGGTACGTATAATAACGGGAATGTCTATTTTGCCTGGATGCGTTTCCAGTTTTGATGAACGATGTGTATTGTTATACAGCTAAGTATAAACAATTAAAAAACAATTGGTTACGAACGTTACTGCAAAAATAACGCGACATTTATCACTTTTTGGCAAAGTTCGACTGGACAAAGTCCACCACAATTGTTGTACTGATACCCGACACAGCATTTGTGTCTATTTTTCATGTAAAGGTAATTTTGATGTCTAAGATTAAAGGTAACGTTAAGTGGTTTAATGAGTCCAAAGGATTCGGTTTCATTACTCCGGAAGATGGCAGCAAAGATGTGTTCGTACACTTCTCTGCAATCCAGACCAATGGTTTTAAAACTCTGGCTGAAGGTCAGCGTGTAGAGTTCGAAATCACTAACGGTGCCAAAGGCCCTTCTGCTGCAAACGTAACCGCTCTGTAAGCATACGACAGCAAGAATTCAAAACCCGCTTAATTGCGGGTTTTTTTATCTTCAGTGTGCCGAAGAAGCGGAAACCAGCCAGAACGCCAGGGCGGTCATCGCAAAAGACCCCAACAGATTGATCAGTACGTTCACCATTGCCCAGCCAAAACGTCCGTCTTGCAGTAAAAACACTACCTCTGCGGAGAATGTTGAGAAGGTGGTCAGCCCGCCGCAAAAGCCTGTCGTAATCAATACCTTCCACATTGGGTCAATGTGGGTCATGCGATTGAACCACGCCAGCCCCATACCAATGATAAACGCCCCAATTAAGTTTGCAGCCAGCGTGCCGAAGGGAATCGCTTGATGAAGGGGGTTAAATCGCATACTCAACAGCCATCTGGCTACGCTACCTGTACCACCGCCAATAAAAACCGCTAAAAGGAGTTGTGACACTGCATAATCCTGCTATTTGATTGTATATAGTGTGAGTGTAACGCTGAATAATCATTATTGGCGAGCCTAACCGTTTTTTCAGGAGGGAGTATGTTCGTTGCTGCAGGGCAATTCGCCGTGGGTCCCTCATGGGAGAAAAATGCCGAAACGTGCGTATCATTGATGTCCCAGGCCGCGGGCGAGGGCGTCTCATTGTTGGTCTTACCCGAAGCGTTGCTGGCCCGTGACGATCTTGACCCTGACCTGTCAGTGAAATCTGCTCAATGGCTGGAAGGGGGATTTCTGACGCGATTACTGCGAGAAAGCGTGCAGAATGAGATGACAACGATCCTGACGATTCATGTTCCCTCGCTGCCGGGACGGGCGTTTAACATGCTGGTGGCGCTACGAAGAGGTCAGGTTGTGGCTCATTACGCCAAATTACATCTCTATGATGCTTTTTCGATTCAGGAGTCGCGTAATGTTGATGCAGGCGATGTCGTACCGCCGCTGTTGGACGTGGAAGGTCTTAAAGTCGGTTTGATGACCTGTTACGATTTACGTTTCCCTGAGCTGGCATTAGCACATGCTTTGCAGGGGGCAGATATTCTGGTACTCCCTGCGGCCTGGGTACGCGGTGCACTAAAAGAACATCACTGGGCTACGCTGCTGGCGGCCAGAGCGTTGGATGCGACCTGCTATCTGATTGCTGCCGGTGAGTGTGGCAATAAGAATATTGGTCAAAGCCGGATAATCGATCCGTTTGGCGTGACGATTGCCGCTGCCGCAGAAACACCCGCGCTGATTGTTACTGAGGTTTCTGCCGAGCGAGTGCGACAGGTCAGGGCGCAACTTCCGGTGTTACGCAACCGACGCTTTGCGCCACCGCAATTATTATGACGTTTTTTTAAACAAGACTTGATTCACCTTGTTACAGATTGCTATTGTGTGCCCGCGTCGAAAGGCCGTTAAAATTCTCAGGTTAATATGGCGCTTTATGCAGCCTGGTTTAAGTGAAGAAGGTATCTATGGGTGAGATTAGTATTACCAAACTGCTGGTGGTTGCCGCACTGGTCGTTCTGCTGTTTGGTACCAAGAAGTTGCGTACTCTGGGTGGAGACCTGGGAACGGCAATTAAAGGCTTCAAGAAAGCGATGAACGATGAAAATGCCGATGCGAAGAAAGATGCAGATGGTAGCGTTCAGGCTGAGAAGCTTTCTCATAAAGAGTGATGTCAGGAGCATGATGCTCGTACTGCAAACTCTGCATGAAAAAAACCGGCAATTTGCCGGTTTTTTTATTGTTGAAATGTAAGTGAGTATTACGCGATCACTTCACTTCCAGCCCTTTTGCCTGCATGTCTGCATGATATGAAGAACGTACAAATGGACCGCAAGCTGCATGGGTAAAGCCCATCGCCATGGCTTCCGCTTTCATTTCATCGAACTCATCCGGGCTAACATAGCGCTGAACCGGCAGATGGTGACGGCTTGGCTGTAAATACTGCCCCAGCGTTAGCATGGTAACGCCATGACGACGCAGGTCACGCATGACCTCAATGATTTCCGCGTTGGTTTCACCCAGACCCACCATCAGACCTGATTTGGTTGGGATCTCCGGATGGGCTTCTTTGAAACGCTCCAGAAGCTTCAGTGACCAGTTGTAATCTGCACCCGGACGTACATTGCGGTAAATACGCGGTACGTTTTCAAGGTTGTGGTTAAACACGTCTGGCGGCGTTGCGGTGAGGATATCCAGCGCGCGGTCCATTCGACCACGGAAGTCAGGTACCAGCGTTTCGATTTTAATCGACGGGCTTTTCTCACGGATAGCTGTGATGCAGTCCGCAAAGTGTTGAGCACCGCCATCGCGCAGATCGTCGCGATCAACGGAGGTGATGACGACATAGCGCAGCGCCATGTCCGCAATAGTTTGAGCCAGTTTTAACGGTTCGTTGACATCCGGGGCAACCGGACGACCATGGGCAACGTCACAGAATGGGCAGCGGCGGGTACAAATCGCGCCGAGGATCATAAAGGTTGCGGTGCCGTGATTGAAACATTCAGCCAGGTTAGGGCAGGACGCTTCTTCGCAGACAGAGTGCAGGCCATTTTTGCGCATTGCCGCTTTGATGCCCTGGATGCGAGTGGAGTCCGCTGGCAGTTTTATTTTCATCCATTCCGGTTTACGCAGCAGGGCTTCACGCTCTGTTGCCACATTTTTTACCGGGATAAGAGCCATCTTATCGGCATCGCGGTATTTAACACCGCGTTCCATCACAATGGGTTTACTCATAGCTTGCGTGTTCCAGTTGCGAATAACGAAGGAAAGCGTTTCAATTCAAGGGAATGTTGTATTTATCAACTATTTTTGAATTAGTGATACGCAGTATATCATTGAAACGGGCCAGAAAGCAGCCTGACAGGCTGGCAAAATGTAAAATAGTTGTTGTTTTGTGCCATTTGCCACAACATATGCTGCGGCAATGTCTGCCCCGTTTTTAGTCTGCGACGTACTCGTGTGGTGGGTTACCGAGTAGCGCTAATATGTTTGCCAGCAAACGAGGACGAACGCTTTCGGTGGTGGCATGACTGTCCCACTGTGAAACTTTCGCCATCTCCATTCCGGCGTAGCCGCAAGGGTTGATGCGCAGGAAAGGCGACAAATCCATATCCACGTTAAGCGCTAAGCCATGGAATGAACATCCTCTACGAATCCGTAACCCTAACGAACAGATTTTCTTTTCACCGACGTAAACGCCTGGCGCATCGGCTCGTGGGTGTGCATCGATACCCATTTCTGCAAGCGTGTTTACCACGGTTAGTTCCAGCAACGTGACCAGTTCGCGAACGCCCAGTTTTCGGCGTTTGAGGTTCAACAGGACATACATCACCTGTTGCCCTGGGCCGTGGTACGTTACCTGACCGCCACGATCGCTCTGAATAACGGGGATATCACCCGGCACCAGAACGTGTTCTGCTTTGCCTGCCTGCCCCTGAGTGAAGACCGGATAATGCTCTACCAGCCAGATTTCATCATGACTGTTTTCATCGCGGGTATCGGTGAATTCGTGCATGGCCTGAGAGACGGGCTCGTAAGGCTGAAGACCGAGCTGGCGGACAAGAATTTTATCCTGATACAAAACGGTATCTCCGTAGATACTCACATCGAGTAGAGAATATAAAGAGGGGAAAGTATATCACAGGGGAAGGAGAGAGAGGTTACCCGAGCAGAATGCAACGGGTAACCGACAGGCTGTTACAGCACCATACGTACGATGTCGATGTTGCCTAATTCTTCGTACAGGGTTTCAACCTGCTCAATGTGCGTAGCAGTGATGGTGATAGAGACCGAGTGGTAGTTGCCTTTGCTGCTCGGTTTTACTGTTGGAGAGTAATCACCTGGCGCATGGCGCTGTACCACTTCAACCACCTGATCAACCAACTCCGGCAACGCCTGCCCCATTACTTTGTAAGTAAATGGAGTAGGGAATTCAAGCAGTTCGTTAAGTTTGGTTTTCATGTCAGCTCCGGCGTTACATCAAAAAATAATAACTCCCACGCTGAGTGGGAGTTATCTGGATACCTAGTATATGGGGACGTAAATCACACTTTCAAGTGCTCAATTTTTAGCCAAACCAGTGATGAAACATTAATTTAATGTAATCAATGATTTTACCAAAGAAGTTGCCTTCAGGGATTTCCTGCAGGACCACCAGCGGGCGCTGTTCAATGGTTTTGCCATCGAGCTGGAAATTGATGGTGCCGACAACCTGGTTTTTCTGCAGCGGCGCGTGCAGTTCAGTGGTGTTCAGCACATAGCTCGCTTTCAGATCTTTCATACGGCCGCGCGGAATGGTCAGGTAGACATCTTTATCAACACCTAACGAGGCACGATCGGTATTACCAAACCAGGCCGGTTCAGAGGCAAATTCTTTGCCGACCTTCAGTGGGTTCACGGTTTCAAAGAAACGGAAGCCCCAGGTCAGCAGCTTTTTGCTTTCGGTTTCACGACCTTTATAGGTACGACCGCCCATGACGGCAGAGATCAGACGCATCTGACCTTCGGTTGCGGATGCCACCAGGTTATAGCCCGCTTTATCGGTGTGACCGGTTTTAATCCCGTCAACATTCAGGCTGTTATCCCACAGCAGGCCGTTACGGTTTAACTGACGAATGCCGTTGAAAGTGAACTCTTTTTCTCGGTAGATAGAGTATTCGTTAGGCACGTCGCGAATCAGCGCCTGACCAATCAACGCCATGTCACGTGCTGAGCTGTACTGACCTTCAGCATCCAGACCGTGGACGGTCTGGAAGTGGGTGTTTTTCAGTCCCAGCGCATTCACATAGCTGTTCATCAGGCCGACGAAAGCATCCTGACTACCGGCAGCAAAGTCAGCCATTGCCACGCAAGCGTCGTTGCCGGATTGCAGGTTAATACCACGGATCAATTGTGAAACGGGAACCTGCATTCCCGGTTTCAGGAACATCAGCGATGAACCTTTAAACACCGGGTTACCGGTAGCCCACGCGTCATTGCCCACGGTGACCAAATCGGTTTCTTTGAATTTCCCGGCTTTCATGGCCTGACCGATGACATAGCTGGTCATCATTTTGGTCAGGCTGGCGGGGTCGCGGCGAGTGTCCGCATTCTGTTCGGCCAGAACCTTTCCTGAATTGTAATCAATCAGGATATAGGACTCCGCGTCGATCTGCGGAACGCCCGGGATCATGGTTTTAATATTCAGGTCATCGGCATGGGCAGCAGAGAGAGAGGCTGCGCAGAGAGCCGCGGTGAGCGCGATGCGCTGCACGAAACGAGCGGAAAAAGTGGTCTTCATGGTCTGAACTACGACGTCCGTGATGAAAGTAAAAAAAGTGCCCTACTATAGCAAATGCGTAACTTACAGGCATCCGACTTTCCACATGACTTTGTTAATGTCATTGACAGAAATTGACAGATCGGGTGCCTGCTTTACGTTACTACACGCCGGTGATGAAGGACTGTAATTGCGCTTCGGATTGCAGGCGCTGCTGCAATGTACTGGCTTCCGCTTTGCTGGCGAACGGCCCCATCTGGATACGCCATACGGCACCGTTTTGTACCACGCGGCCCGGCACGCCAAACTGCTGGCTCAGTCGTTTTTGGTACTGCTGCGCACGGGCCTGCTCGCTGACGGCACCCACCTGAACGACATAACGGCCATTGGTTGCAGCAACGGGTGTAGCAGCGGCCGGAGCAGATACCGGTGCTGACACTGTTGCAGGCGCTGTTGTTACGGGCTGTGGAGCCGGTGTGGGTTCGTTGCCTTCGAGCACGCCTGCGGCGAGCGTGGTTGGCGCACCAAGGAAACCATTGCTGTTAACTGGCGCACCGGTAGCGTCATCGCTTTTCAGCGTTGAATTACTGATAGGACGAATATCGCCTTGCGGCTGGCCTGCGTCCGGTGCAGAAGGCATAGTGTTACCCCCGCTTAAATCAGGACGAGACGGCAGGGCGTAAGTCTGTTTTGCGACCGTCGTACACGCCATACCGGGGCCTGACAACGAACCGTCTTGCGCGACGATTATCGGATCAATACGCACTTTCGTATTGTTCGAGGTGTTCAGACGATCGGCCGCAGCGCGTGAAAGTGAAATCACGCGATCGTTGCCATAAGGACCACGATCGTTAATCCGTACGACGATCATCCTGCCGTTTGCCAGGTTGGTAATTCGGGCGTAGCTGGGAACCGGTAATGTCGGATGCGCAGCGGTGAGCTGCATGGGATCAAATGCCTCACCGGATGCGGTTAAATTGCTGCCGGGTTCCGCATCATAGATTGCGGCCAATCCGGCCTGGCTAAAGCGAGAGGGATCCTGAACAATTTTATAGCTTTTACCATCACGCTGGTAATCCTGATTAGCCGTTGGGTTCAGGGGTTCAAAACGCGGATCGGCTCCGCTGATTTCAACAATCGGACCATTACACACCGCTGGTTGCGGCGCGACAGCACCCTGTTGCTGACCATCATCATTCGAACACGCCGCGAGCATTCCTGCTGCGATGCAGATTCCAAGCCACTGCTTACGCATTGCGTACCCCTTACACGCTTTTCGACAACATTTTTCTATGGGTGTGGATCGACATCACAATCCCGAACCCGGCCATCAGCACAATCAGTGCAGAGCCTCCGTAACTGACCAGCGGGAGTGGAACCCCTACTACGGGCAGAATACCGCTCACCATACCAATATTTACGAAGACATAAACGAATAATATCAACATTAAACCACCGGCCATGACGCGACCAAAAGTGGTTTGCGCTCGGGCGGCAATCCATAGCCCACGCATAATCAGCAAAATGTACAGCGCCAGCAGAATTAAGATCCCTACTAGCCCAAGCTCTTCGGCTAACACCGCAAAGATAAAGTCGGTGTGGCGTTCGGGTAAAAATTCAAGCTGTGACTGCGTACCGTGCAGCCAGCCTTTGCCGCTCAAACCGCCGGAACCAATAGCAATTTTAGACTGAATAATGTGATATCCCGCGCCCAGTGGGTCGGTTTCAGGGTCGAGAAGCATCATCACGCGCTGACGCTGGTAATCATGCATCAAGAAGAACCACAGTATCGGGATAAATGCGGCGACCAGAACCACAGCCACGCCGATTAAGCGCCAGCTTAAGCCCGACAGGAACAGCACAAACAGGCCGGAAAGGGCAACAAGGATAGAGGTCCCGAGGTCAGGTTGCGCGGCGACCAGCAGCGTCGGCATGAAAATCAACACCAGCGCGATAGCGGTATTCTTCAGCGACGGCGGACAAACATCACGGTTGATAAAGCGTGCTACCATCAGCGGGACTGCAATTTTAGCAATTTCAGACGGCTGAAAACGCACAATGCCGAGGTCCAGCCAGCGCTGTGCGCCTTTAGAAATGGCCCCAAAGGCATCTACCGCTACCAGCAGAATAATACAGACAATATAGAGATAGGGGGCCCAGCCTTCGTAGACCCTGGGAGGGATCTGCGCCATCACCACCATGATGACCAGACCCATGGCTATTTGGCCGACCTTACGCTCCATCATGCCAATATCCTGGCCGCTGGCGCTCCAGATAACCAGCGAGCTGTAAACCAGCAGTGCCAGCAAAATAAGCAACATCGTGGGATCGATGTGAATTTTATCCCAGAACGTTTTTTTGTTCGGATTATCCGTCACGATTATTGGTCCTCAGCTGCGGTAGTCACCGGGTTTTCCGCAGGCAGATTGGTGTTGTTGTCGCCCAACATAATATGGTCAAGGATCTGGCGCATGATGGTACCTACAGGCGCACCGGCTCCGCCGTTTTCGAGGATAATCGCGACAGAGACCTCGGGTTTATCGTAGGGCGCAAATGCGATCATCAGCTTATGATCGCGTAAACGTTCGGCAATTTTATGCGCATTATAGGTTTCATTGGCTTTCAGACCGAAGACCTGAGCGGTACCGGATTTTGCCGCAATTTTATACGGTGCACCGGCAAAATATTTATGCGCGGTACCGTTAGGACGGTTTGCAACACCGTACATACCGTCTTTGGCAATTTCCCAGTAACCGGAATGAATGTCACCCACCGGCGGCTCATGCGGCTGAACCCATGGCACCTGCTTGCCGTTTTCCGTGGTGCTCATCAGCAGATGCGGGACTTTTACCACGCCGTCGTTGATAAGAATCATCAGCGATTTGCTCATCTGAATAGGGGTTGCTGTCCAGTACCCCTGACCGATGCCCACCGGAATAGTATCACCCTGGTACCATGGCTTTTTAAACCGTTTTTGCTTCCATTCACGCGTTGGCATATTACCGGCTCGCTCTTCGGCCAGATCGATCCCCGTATAATGGCCATAGCCGAATTTACTCATCCACTCTGAAAGACGGTCTATCCCCATATCATAGGCGATTTGGTAGAAAAACGTATCCGCAGATTCCTCCAGTGAGCGGGTTATGTTCAGATGACCATGCCCCCACTTTTTCCAGTCGCGATAACGTTTTTCAGAACCGGGCAACTGCCACCAGCCTGGATCGAACAGCCCGGTATTACGGGTAATCACGCCCGCGCTTAGTGCGGATACCGCCACGTAAGGCTTAACGGTTGAGGCAGGGGGGTAAACACCTTGCGTCGCGCGGTTAACCAGTGGGGTATTGGGGTCATTGAGCAACCCTGCATAATCTTTGCTGGAGATACCGTCTACAAACAGGTTGGGATCGTAGCTGGGCATAGAAACCAGCGCCAGCACGCCGCCGGTACGCGGGTCTGTGACCACCACGGCGGCACGACTGCCGGCCAGCAGGGTTTCAATATACTGCTGGAGCTTTAAATCCAGCGTTAAATAGATATCGTGCCCGGCCTGAGGCGCCACTTCTTTCAATTGGCGAATCACGCGACCACGGTTGTTGACTTCAACTTCTTCGTAACCGGTCTGACCATGCAGAACGTCTTCGTAATAACGTTCAATACCCAGCTTGCCGATATCGTGGGTAGCGGCGTAGTTGGCGAGCTTGCCGTCTTTGTCCAGGCGTTCAACGTCTTTATCGTTAATTTTTGAGACGTAACCAATGACGTGAGTTAGCGCAGAGCCGTAGGGATAGTAACGGCGCTTATAGCCTTTGACTTCCACACCGGGAAAACGATATTGATTGACGGCAAAGCGTGCTACCTGCACTTCCGTCAGATTGGTTTTCACCGGAATGGACGTAAAGCGGTGGGAACGTGCTCGTTCTTTTTTAAAGGCGGCAATATCGTCGTCATTGAGATCAACCACTTCCCGCAGCGCATCCAGCGTTTGCTGAACGTTATCGACCTTCTCAGGCATCATTTCTATCTGGTAAATGGTGCGGTTGAGGGCCAGGGGGATGCCGTTACGGTCATAAATGATGCCGCGACTGGGGGCGATCGGCACCAGTTTGATGCGGTTTTCGTTTGAACGGGTCTGATAATCGGTGAAACGAACGATTTGCAGGTTATACAGGTTGGCGATCAGCACGCCAGTGAGCAGCAAAATCCCCAAAAAAGCAACCAGCGCCCGACGCACAAACAGCGCGGACTCAGCCGTATAGTCGCGAAAAGAATTCTGTAGTTTCATCCGCTGCTTAATCTACTCAAGACTCAATGATCACTCACGGTGATAAGGGTGGTTGGTGGTAATGCTCCACGCTCTGTACAGACTCTCTGCCACCAGAACCCGAACAAGAGGGTGGGGAAGGGTTAATGCAGAGAGTGACCAGCTTTGCTCCGCGGCAGCCTTACAGGCTGGAGACAATCCTTCCGGTCCGCCAATCAGCAGACTGACGTCACGACCATCCAGTTTCCAGCGTTCCAGCTCGGTTGCCAGTTGTGGCGTGTCCCAGGGTTTTCCTGGGATATCAAGGGTGACGATGCGATTTTTGCCAGCGGCAGCCAGCATCTGTTCACCCTCTTTATCGAGTATGCGTTTAATATCCGCGTTCTTGCCGCGTTTTCCTGCCGGGATCTCGATAAGCTCAAAAGGCATGTCTTTTGGAAACCGACGGAGATACTCCGTAAAACCGGTTTGCACCCAGTCAGGCATTTTCGTACCCACAGCGACAAGTTGCAGCTTCACGCATTAACTCCAGAGTTTTTCCAGTTCATACAGGCGACGGCTTTCTTCCTGTAAAACGTGGACAATCACCTCGCCGAGATCAACGACGATCCAGTCGGCCACGTTCTCACCTTCAACGCCAAGCGGCAGCAGGCCAGCGGCGCGAGATTCCTGAACAACGTGGTCAGCGATAGACATGACATGGCGGCTGGATGTGCCGGTGCAGATAATCATGCAGTCAGTGATGCTGGATTTGCCCTGAACGTCTAAGGCGATGATGTCTTGACCTTTAAGGTCATCAATTTTGTCGATTACAAAATCCTGAAGTGCTTTACCCTGCAAGTGTTCCCCCTGGGTGAAAAGAGTTAAAAAGGCTTGTTAGTATACCTGAACCAGAGGCGATATCGGGACAAATGTCTCCGAAAGCGCTTTTGAGGTGCGCTATCATCCCACCCCACGCAACAGAATGCATCGCCATTTTTGTAAAACAATTTCTGCAAAGCTCTGAAAGGCGGGAAAAGTCAGGCTGCGGAGAATAGCAGCCTGTCATGGGGTGTCAATGGGCGCGAGCCCCTTCGACAGAAAAAACCGTGTATTCACTCCCCCTCGCGCCAGATGGCTCGGCTGTTTAACACTTTCAGCACCGCAAAATCGTCGCAGAAATCAATTGCGCTCCAGCACCCCTGTTCAACGCGGAAATGCCACATTGATGCCGCGGGCATTGACATGAGCCGGGCGATCAGCACGCTGAGTACGCCCTGATGGCTGACCACCAGAAGGTTCTGCGAATTTTTATAATCAGCAAGTTGGGCAATGAAGCGCTCAACTCGCTGTGAAAATGCCTGAAAACCTTCGCCGTTGGTGGGGGTCGCATTCTGCCAGTCGTTACACCACAGCGCATAGTTTTCTGCGTCCTCACGCGCCAGATCGCGATGGTGGCGCATTTCCCAGTCACCAAAGAACATTTCATTAAGCTCGGGCATGATCCGCAGTGGAACGTCGCGCCCTGCTAAGAGCAACTGCGTGGTATGGCGCGCGCGTTCAAGCTCGCTGCAGAGGACGTGGTCGAAAGGAACGTTGTGTAATAGTGCGGCCAGTGTTTCAGCTTGGGTTATTCCCCGCTGAGTGAGCGATGTAGGGGCATGACCGCTGTATAACCCGGCAACGTTGGCGTCGGTTTCTCCATGACGTACTAACCAGAGTCTCATTTTTCCCTCGTGAGGCTATTCGCACAAAACATGATATTTGCCCTGATTGCGCAGTGACTTTTCAATAAAATACCCTTTTAAAACTGGAGCGGCACGATGTCTTTATTAAAGAGCGCGCATGGCGGTAACACCCGGGAAGCCGCCGCATTATTGGGCATCTCGCCTGGGCAATTGCTGGATTTTAGCGCGAATATTAACCCGCTGGGTATGCCGGCAAGCTTAAAACGCGCACTAATCGACAATTTGGACCGTGCTGAGCGCTATCCGGATGTGGATTACGCCCATTTGCATGCCACTCTGGCGGAGCACCATCATGTTCCTATGTCGTGGATCCTCGCCGGTAACGGGGAGACGGAGTCGATCTTTACGTTGGTTGATGGTCTTAAGCCGCGTCATGCGATGATCGTCATTCCCGGATTTGCGGAATATCGCCGGGCACTGCAATGGGGCGAATGCGCAATACACGAGTTTGCGCTGCGCGAAGAGGACGGTTGGCAGTTGACCGGAGAGATTCTCGATGCACTTACCTCGGAGCTGGATTGCCTGTTCCTGTGTACACCTAACAATCCCACCGGGCTGTTGCCCGAACATCACCTGTTGCAGGAGATAGCACGGCGTTGTAAACAGCTCGGGATCGCATTGATCCTCGATGAAGCGTTTATCGATTTTATCGCCGGGGAACAGGGGTTTATTCCGCTGTTGCAAGAGAATCCGCACATCTGGGTTTTGCGCTCACTCACCAAATTTTATGCGATACCCGGCCTGCGCCTGGGATATCTGGTTAACAGCAACGAGCAGGCGGTAGCACACCTGCGCAGCCGGCAAATGCCCTGGTCAATCAATGCCTTTGCCGCACTGGCGGGCGAAATGATTCTCCACGATAGTGTCTATCAGCAGGCGACATGGGAATGGCTGGCGCATGAGGGGAGCCGATTCGATCAACAACTGCAAAATCTGCCTGGCCTGACGGTGTATCCCGGACGGGCAAATTATCGCTTGTTACGCTGCGATCGACCGGGTTTAGATTTGCAAAAATCATTGCTGGAACAGCATGTGTTGATCCGCAGTTGCGCTAACTATCCGGGGCTGGATGCGCGTTACTACCGGGTGGCTGTCCGTGGCGCTGAAGAGAACAACCGCCTGCTGGCGGCATTACGCTACACGCTTAGCGGTACAACCCTTGCTGATTGATATAGTCCAGCACGGAGTCTGGCATTAAATCGTCACACGGCTCACCGTGTTCCAGTCGTTCGCGGATAAGGGTAGCGGAGATATTGAACCAGGGGGTTTCTGCCAGGTAAATTTTCCCGGCAGGAAGCTGGTGCAGGTCATCTGGCGAATGAGTCAGATGACGTTCGAGCCACTGCTGGTGCTGCGCCTGCGCCATCTCCAGCGGATACCCCGGTCGTCGGCAGACGATGAGATGGGTATTGTCCAGAATGGTGTCGGAATTGTGCCAGGAAGGAAAGGTGAGCAGTGAGTCCTGACCAATAATAAACGCCAGCGGCGCGAGTGGCCCTTGTTCCTCGCGCCACTCCTTGAGAGTTTGGGCGGTGTAAGAGGCCGTATCTCGTTTTAGCTCACGTTCATCCAGGATAAACAAAGGCTTGTCAGCAATTGCCAGCTCAAGCATCTGTTTACGCTGTGCGCTGGAGGCTTCGGGTTGCGCACGATGCGGCGGCACATTATTAGGCATGATAATCACCCGTGATAGGCCAATCAGATTAGCCAGAATTTCCACGGGTTTAAGATGACCATAATGCACCGGATCAAAGGTGCCACCGAACAAAGCCTGTAATGATTTCATATCAACCATCAATAAAAACATCTGCCAGTGATTTATGGCAGAGCAGAAGAGAAAGTCCCTCAAGCTCGGCCCATACTGACTGACCATAATCTTGTTTAAGCGTAATTTCCGTGCGCGTTAACAACTGTACCGCCTGGCGTAATTGCTCAGATGACAGCCGGTTTAGTGCATCACCCATCATGCCGCGGCGGTTTTGCCATACCCGATGCTTATCAAACAAGGCGCGTAATGGTGTGTGGACTGATTGCCTTTTCAGGTTGACCAGTAACAGTAATTCACGCTGTATCGTGCGCAGCAGAATAACCGGCTCACTGCCTTCAAGGCGCAGTTGCTGCAGGATATGTAGCGCGCGTTTACTTTTTCCCATCAACAGCGCATCGACCCAATGGAAGGGGGTAAAGTGCGCCGCATCGTTAACCGCTTGCTCCACACGAGGCAACGTGAGTTTTCCATCAGGCCACAGCAATGATAACCGCTCCAGCGCCTGCGCCAGGGCTAATAGGTTACCTTCATAGCAATAACATAATAGCTGATTGGCGGCTTCGTCCAGTTGCAGGTTGCTTTGTTTCGCTCTGGCGGCAACCCAGCGAGGGAGCTGCGCCTGCTCTGGCGTCTGGCAGCTCACCTGAACAGCATGGCTCGCCAGACTGGTATACCACGCGGCATTTTCCTGTGCTTTGGTCAGCTTGTTGCCGCGAACAATCAGCAGTAGATCGTCATGCAGCAGGGTAACCAGCGTGGCGAGTTGTTCGTTAATGGCGGCATTAGGGCCGTTTTCAGGCAGTTGTAGAAGTAATGTCTGCCGGCTGGCAAATAGGCTCATGGCCTGGCAGAGGGAAAAAATAGCCCCCCAGTCAGTGCTGGTATCGAGGGTGAACGTGTGGTGTTCTTCGAATCCTTGCACAGTGGCGGCCAGACGGACGGCATCCTGGCTTTCCTGCAACAAGAGGGGATCGTTGCCCAGTAATAAGTACGCCGCGCGCAGCCCTTCTTTGAGCTGTGCGCGGAGTTGTTCAGGGTACAACTTGAGCATCAGTTACCCAGCGTGGTGGAAACACGCGCCTGAGAAGACGTTGGCGCGGCTGTTTCATTCTCAGCAGGCTGTACGTCATCACTGGATGACTGAGTATCAGCAATATGTATGCTTGGCAGCTTACGAATCAACTGTTCGGCCGCTTTGTCATACATTTCTTTGATGATCATATCCTGCTCGTTATCCTTCGCCAGTGCAGCCTGTGAGTTATCAAAGAACGAACGATAGACCTTGGCACTAATCGGATAAATGTCGTGACCCGGAATCAGAACGGAAGCTTTGACAGTCATCACCATCTGGTATTCGGCGGTTTGACCGTTTTGGAATACCGATGCCGTGTCTTTCGAGATACTCACGCCGCCCAGACGCAGGGACGGCACGTCTTTACGCATAGAACCGCTTTCGAGCAGTTCGATGTCGTTCAGACGTAACTGGTTGCGTACCGCGCGGCTTAACGGGCCGTTCGGATCGCCAGAGTCCAGGATCATAGTTTTCATTGTGGGCGGTACCTGCGTAGTACTACGCAGATGCCAACCACACCCAGCGGTGACCAGCACCACCAGGGATAACAACAGAGTTGTCAGATGTCGCACGCTTCCTCCCGCGCTTAGCCAACGACCAGATTGAGGAGTTTACCCGGTACATAAATCACTTTTCGTACGGTAACGCCATCAAGATATTTTGCTACCAGATGCTCCTGGCCAGCACGCTCACGAACTTGCTCTTCGGTGGCGTTGACTGGAACGGTGATTTTGCCACGTACTTTACCGTTCACCTGCACCACAACCAGCGTTGAGTCTTCGACCATTGCGCTGTCGTCAGCAACCGGCCACGGTGCGTTGTCGATATCGCCTTCGCCCTTCAGCGCATGCCACAAGGTGAAGCATACGTGCGGGGTGAACGGGTTGAGCATACGCACAACGGCCAGCAACGCTTCCTGCATCAGGGCTCTGTCCTGCTCGTCTTCCTGCGGTGCTTTTGCCAGCTTGTTCATCAGTTCCATAACCGCCGCAATCGCGGTGTTAAAGGTCTGACGACGGCCGATATCATCGGTCACTTTCGCAATAGTTTTGTGAACATCGCGACGTAGCGCTTTCTGATCGTCGCTCAATGCGTCAACGTTCAGGGCCGCAACATCACCTTTGCTGGTGTGTTCGTAAACCAGTTTCCAGACACGTTTCAGGAAGCGGTTAGCTCCTTCAACACCGGATTCCTGCCATTCAAGCGTCATATCAGCCGGAGAGGCGAACATCATGAACAGACGCACGGTGTCTGCGCCGTAACGCTCAACCATCACCTGCGGGTCGATACCGTTGTTTTTTGACTTGGACATCTTGCTCATGCCGGTATAGACCAGTTCATGACCTTCGGCGTCCTGCGCCTTCACGATACGGCCTTTTTCATCGCGCTCAACGATAGCATCAACCGGAGAAACCCAGTTACGCTCGCCGTTGGCACCGACGTAGTAGAAGGCATCCGCCAGTACCATGCCCTGACACAGCAGCTGTTTAGCCGGTTCGTCAGAGTTCACCATGCCCGCGTCACGCATCAGCTTGTGGAAGAAACGGAAATAGAGCAGGTGCATGATGGCGTGTTCGATACCGCCAATGTAGATATCAACCGGCAGCCAGTAGTTGGCAGCCTTAGAGTCCAGCATGCCTTCCTGATACTGCGGGCAAGTGTAGCGCGCATAGTACCAGGATGATTCCATAAAGGTATCAAAGGTGTCGGTTTCACGCAGAGCCGGCATACCGTTAACGGTGGTTTTTGCCCACTCTGGGTCGGCTTTAATCGGGCTGGTGATACCGTCCATCACCACATCTTCCGGCAGAATAACCGGCAGCTGATCTTCTGGGGTTGGCAACACGGTGCCATCTTCCAGCGTGACCATTGGGATTGGAGCGCCCCAGTAACGCTGACGGGAAACGCCCCAGTCACGCAGACGGTAGTTAACTTTACGCTCACCCACACCTTTTTCGACAAGCTTGTCGGCAATGGCGTTGAAAGCCGCTTCGAAATCGAGACCGTTAAACTCACCAGAGTTAAACAGCACGCCTTTCTCGGTCAGTGCCTTCTCAGACAGATCCGGTTCTGAACCGTCCGCCGCCAGGATAACTGGCTTGATGCTCAGACCATATTTGGTTGCGAACTCGTAGTCGCGCTGATCGTGACCCGGCACGGCCATCACGGCACCTGTACCGTATTCCATCAGCACGAAGTTTGCAGCCCAAACCGGGATCTCTTCACCGGTCAGCGGATGAATCGCTTTAAAGCCAGTGTCGACGCCTTTCTTCTCCATGGTCGCCATTTCAGCCTCGGCAACCTTGGTGTTGCGGCATTCGTCAACAAACGCCGCCAGTTCCGGGTTATTCGCCGCGGCTTTCTGCGCCAACGGGTGACCTGCGGCAACGGCCAGATAAGTGGCACCCATAAAGGTGTCCGGGCGGGTGGTGTAAACGGTCAGCGTGTTGTCATAACCGTTGACATCAAAGGTGATCTCCACGCCTTCAGAGCGGCCAATCCAGTTGCGCTGCATCGTTTTTACGGTGTCAGGCCAGTGATCCAGACGGTCCAGGTCGCGCAGCAGTTCGTCAGCGTATGCGGTGATTTTGATGAACCACTGCGGGATCTCTTTCCGCTCAACTTTGGTATCACAACGCCAGCAGCAGCCGTCAATAACCTGTTCGTTCGCCAGTACTGTCTGGTCATTAGGGCACCAGTTAACCGCAGAGGTTTTCTTGTACACCAGACCTTTTTTGTACAGTTCAGTGAAGAACTTTTGCTCCCAACGGTAATATTCCGGGGTGCAGGTCGCCAACTCACGGCTCCAGTCATAGCCGAAGCCCAGCATTTTGAGCTGGTTCTTCATGTAAGCGATGTTGTCGTACGTCCACGGAGCAGGCGCGGTATTGTTTTTCACCGCCGCGCCTTCAGCTGGCAGGCCGAATGCATCCCAGCCAATCGGCTGCAGAACGTTTTTACCCAGCATACGCTGATAGCGGGCGATCACATCACCGATAGTGTAGTTACGTACGTGGCCCATGTGTAGTCGACCAGAAGGATAGGGAAGCATAGACAGGCAGTAATACTTCTCTTTGCTCTCGTCTTCGGTAACTTCAAATGTGCGCTTCTCATCCCAGTGAAGCTGTACTTTGGATTCTATCTCTTCCGGGCGGTATTGCTCTTGCATGGCAGCCAGTGGTCCTGTTTTCAATACAGCTACAAACGTAGCTTTAGATGTGGTGTTTCAGATCCGCATAGCATAGCCCAAACGTCCGCGTCAAAACAGCCTTTCGCGCATTCAGCATTGAATTCCCGCAAGGATAAATATTGCACGAATTTACATACTCTGTGGACAGTCTTGCAAAGCGTAGTGTAAATAACGTCTATTATTATAGACAGTTAACGACCCAGGAGGCGAAGCGATGAACAAGGTTGCTCAATATTACCGTGAACTGGTGACGTCACTTAGCGAACGTCTACGCAATGGTGAACGCGATATCGATGCGCTGGTGGACCAGGCTCGTCAGCGAGTTATGCAGACCGGGGAGTTAACGCGAACCGAGGTAGAAGAACTCACCAGGGCCGTCAGACGCGACCTTGAAGAGTTCGCGATCAGTTATGAAGAGAGTCTTGATGAGGAGACTGACAGCGTTTTTATGCGGGTCATCAAAGAGAGTATCTGGCAAGAACTGGCGGATATTACCGATAAAACCCAGCTTGAATGGCGCGAAGTATTCCAGGACCTGAGTCATCACGGGGTTTATCACAGTGGTGAGGTGGTCGGGTTGGGGAATCTGGTCTGTGAGAAATGCCACTTCCATTTAGCCGTTTACACGCCAGACGTGCTGCCGCTATGCCCGAAATGTGGTCACGATCAGTTCCAGCGCAGACCATTTGAGCCGTGATTTTTTGTGCCGGATGCGACGCGACGCGTCTTATCCGGCCTACGCACTTAATGATAAATGTCAGGCGTAAAACCTGAGCCGTTCGGCCAGCAGATCGACAAAACCTTGCCGGTCAACGTCAACCATAACCGTGGCGTTGGGTTTATTTCCGCTCAGGAAATAGTAATCCACTACGGTCATTCCCTGCGTGTATTTTCCCTGCGTCTCTACGCCGACCCAGCGTTCAACGGTGGTAAACAGTTCGGGCTTCAGTAACCAGGCAATGGTGCATGGATCGTGTAGCGGTGCGCCTTTGAATCCCCATTTCTCGTCTTTGTGATATTCGAAGAAGAAATCCAGTAACTCAGCGACAATGCTCGCCACAGGATTGCCAATCGCGCGCAATCGCTCGGTGTCTTCACGATGAATTTGTGCTTTATGTGTGACGTCCAGCCCGGCCATCACTACCGGAATACCTGATTGAAACACCATCTCTGCCGCTTCGGGATCAACATAAATATTGAACTCAGCAGCCGGTGTCCAATTTCCGAGTCCCATCGCGCCGCCCATAATCACAATACGGGCGATTTTCTTATGCAACTCGGGGTGGCTATTCAGCAGCAGTGCTACGTTAGTTTGGGGGCCAGTTGATACAATCGTGACCGGTTCCGGACTTTCGCGCAGGGTTTTCGCCATTAACTCCACGGCTGTACAACTTTGCGGGGCAAATGCCGGCTCCGGCAGTACGGGGCCGTCCAGGCCACTTTCTCCGTGAACGTTATCGGCAATTATCAACTCGCGCATCAGGGGCTTCAACGCGCCTCCGGCAACGGGAATATCCGATCGGTTGAGCAGCGTTAACATACGCAACACATTACGCAGGGTTTTATCAGGCGTCTGGTTGCCCGCTGAGGATGTTATGGCTTTAACATCAAGTTCCGGTGAGGCGAGGGCGAGAACCATTGCGATAGCGTCGTCATGACCTGGATCGCAATCAAAAAGGATCGGAAGTGCCATTGTGACTCCTTGTGGGTGGGACTTCGTGACAAGGTTAACGCCGGGCTGTATGTGATTCGAGATGCGAAGAAAGAAAGCGTGATTTGGCGCGCACTTTGATGTGCGCGCCGGAAAGATTAATGCAATATTTTGGCGAGGAAGTCTTTGGCGCGATCTGATTTTGGATTGGCAAAGAACTCTTCTTTCGGCGAGTCTTCCACAATCTTACCCTCATCCATAAAGATTACCCGGTTCGCCACTTTCCGAGCGAAGCCCATTTCGTGGGTGACCACCATCATGGTCATCCCTTCATGAGCCAGCTCGACCATGACGTCCAGCACCTCGTTGATCATTTCTGGATCGAGCGCTGAGGTGGGTTCATCAAACAACATGGCGATAGGATCCATACACAGCGCCCGGGCAATGGCCACGCGCTGCTGCTGTCCACCAGAAAGCTGGGCCGGAAACTTATCGGCATGGGCCGACAGTCCTACGCGCTCAAGCAGTTTTTGTGCTTTGTCGCGAGCAGGCTTTTTATCGCGTTTAAGTACTTTTACCTGGGCCAGGGTCAAGTTTTCGATGATCGACAAATGTGGGAACAGTTCAAAGTGCTGGAAGACCATGCCCACGCGAGAACGCAGTTTGGCCAGATCGGTTTTTTTGTCATTCACGACGGTACCGTCAACGGTGATCACACCCTGCTGCACTGGCTCCAGGCCGTTTACCGTTTTGATCAGCGTCGATTTACCGGAGCCTGACGGACCGCAAACTACCACCACTTCACCTTTTTTAACTTCCGTGGAGCAGTCGGTCAGAACCTGAAAGTGACCATACCATTTAGAAACATTTTTCAGGGTAATCATTAAACTGTCCTTTTCTTCAAATAGCTGACCAACAACGATGCGCTCAGACTGAATACAAAATAGACGGCGCCAGCGAACAGGATCATCTCGACCTGTGTGCCGTCACGCTCGCCAATGGTGGAGGCGGTACGGAAGAAATCTGCAAGACTTAATACGTAGACCAGCGAGGTGTCCTGGAATAGAACGATGCCCTGGGTCAGCAGCAACGGCACCATCGCGCGAAATGCCTGCGGCAGAATAATGAGCTTCATCGACTGCCAGTGGGTCATCCCTAACGCCAGCGCGGCGCTGGACTGTCCACGAGAAATACTCTGGATCCCGGCACGGATAATCTCTGAGTAGTACGCCGCTTCAAACATCGAAAACGCCACCATCGCTGAGATCAGACGAATATCGGTTTTCGGTGACAGGCCTAATACGTTCTGTAAGAACCCTGGTACAATCAGATAGAACCACAGCAGCACCATGACCAGCGGAATAGAGCGGAATACGTTCACGTAGATCTTCGCAAACCAGGCAATGGGCGCGAAGCTGGACAGACGCATTACCGCAAGGATAGTTCCCCAAACGATGCCAATAATGACCGCCGTAACGGTAATTTTCAGCGTGATCATCAGCCCATCCAGCAGATACGGCAGGGAGGGGACAATGGAACTCCAGTCAAATTCGTACATTATTTGCCTCCCAAATTGCCAGGCAGGCGAGTTTTACGTTCAACCAGATTCATCACCAGCATAATAAAGGCGTTTATCAAGACATAGGCAAGGGTGATAGCCGTAAACGACTCCCAGGCGTGGGCAGAGTAATCCAGCAGCTTACCTGCCTGTGCTGCCATATCGACCAGACCGATGGTTGAGGCGATGGCGGAGTTTTTCACCAGGTTCATCATTTCTGATGTCATCGGCGGTACGATCACGCGGTAGGCGTTGGGCAGCAGAACATAGCGATAGGCCTGCGGTAGCGTCAGCCCCATCGCCAGCGCGGCGTTTTTTTGTCCGCGAGGCAAAGACTGAATCGCGGCGCGCACCTGCTCACAAACGCGGGCGGCGGTAAACAGCCCCAGGCAGAGCATTGAGGAGAGGAAAAACTGGATGTTGGGATCCAACTCAGCCTTGAACCACATGCCAATGTTTTCTGGGAGCAGTTCCGGGATCACCAGATACCAGGTAAAAAATTGTACGATCAGCGGAACGTTACGAAACAGTTCAACATACAACGTGCCTATCCCGGAAAGGAAACGGTTGGGAACGGTGCGTAAGATGCCGAATAGGGAACCTATCAGGAAAGCAATAATCCAGGCGGTGATTGAAAGCGCGACGGTGACCTGGAAACCACTCCAGAGCCAGCCGAGATAGGTGGTGTTGCCGAACGGGGCTTCTTGTAAAAAAATCCCCCAGTTCCAGTCTATAGACATAAATCTACTCCAGAAAAAAAAAGGGTAGCAGCGCTACCCTCGAAGATTGTTGAGAAGCTCATTTTTCGCGCTGAGTGGGGAACGGCCACTCAGCGTATAGTCTGTCCATGCTTCCCGACAATCGTGAGGGCCAGGTGAACTCGCCCCATTTATTTTAGTTAGTTGAGTGCTTTATCATTTGGTTCTTTGAACAGGGCCTTCATCTCGCTCGACAGTTCGAAATTCATATTCAGGTTCTTTGGCGGAATAGGGTTTTTAAACCATTTATCAAACCACTTCTCAGCTTCACCTGAAGTTTGTGCCTGTGCAATGGTGTCATCCATCAGCTTTTTGAACGTGACGTCGTCTTTACGCAGCATACAGCCGTACGCTTCCTGAGATTGTGGCTTGCCGACGATCTCCCAGTTGTCCGGTTTCTTCGCCTTCGCGCGTTCACCAGCCAGCAGGGCGTCATCCATCATAAAGGCGACGGCGCGACCGCTTTCGAGGGTACGGAAAGAGTCACCGTGGTCTTTCGCACTGATGATGCGCATATCCATTTTTTGTTCTTCGTTCAGCTTATGCAGCAGCACTTCCGAGGTGGTACCGGAAGTCACAACCACCGCTTTGCCTTTCAAGTCAGCGAAATCTTTGATGTCGCCGCCTTTTTTCGCCAGCAGGCGGGTGCCGACAACGAAAATGGTGTCAGAAAATGCCGCTTGTTTCTGGCGTTCAACGTTGTTGGTGGTTGAACCACATTCAAAGTCGAAGGTGCCGTTTTGCAGCAGCGGAATGCGGTTCTGGGAGGTAATCGGAATCAGCTTCACCTGCAGGTCAGGTTTGTTCAGCTTTTTCTTCACGGCCTCAACAATTGCGTTGGAGTAATCCTGTGAATAACCGACCACTTTCTGCTGATTATCGTAGTAGGAAAACGGGACCGAGGATTCACGGTGTCCGACGACGATGACGCCATTTTTAGCGATCTTGTCCAGGGTGCTGCTTGCCGCAGGGGCGGCATCTTCCGCGTGCGCCAGACCGGCAGACATTCCCACGACCAGCATGGCAGTGGCGAGCTTACGTAATTGCATATCCAACTCCTTTATCGTCTGCGTCAGGGACGCATTGATACCCATTGTGATGTTGTTATTGTTTGCTACTTAAAAGTGCAGTCTTGTATGTGTTTGTTAACATTTAGTTTGGATGAATGTAAAGAATTTGCTGTGTTATTGTTTATTTTTGCGAGGTGCGCCGCACCGTTTGAGGGCAAAAATATCTTGTTGCACATTTCAGGTGCTACCTGTGCTCAAATTTGGTGCGACCAGGTTGCACATTCAACCAAAACAGCGTTTGCCTTGTATAACAAAGCAATAGGCGTGCCAGAATGGGAGAGGAGAGGGGATGTGTTAGCCGGACAAGGCGCGTGAGCGCCAACATCCGGCAATATGACGAGAGCAGAGATTATTTACGACGCTGGCGCAGACTCATGATGATCGCGCCAAAGCCTAACAACGCGGTAATCAGCCATAACGGCCAGTTTCCGGTACGCGCATACGGCGTGAGACCCGTTGTCGGGGTAACGCTGGTGGTCAGTACCTGTCGGGTAAATTGCGGGATCATGGCCTGCACTTCACCTTGCGGGCCAATCACCGCCGTGATGCCATTATTAGTGCTACGCAACAGCGGACGCGCCAGCTCCAGTGACCGCATGCGCGCCATTTGGAAGTGCTGCCATGGACCGATGGATTTACCAAACCAGGCATCATTGGAGATGGTCAGCAAGTAGTCCGTATCCGGGCGGAAGTTATCCCGTACCTGTTCGCCAAGAATAATTTCGTAGCAGATTGCCGCCGTCAGCTTAAAGCCGTGCGCCTGCAGCTGTGGCTGCACATACGGCCCTCGGCTGAAGGATGACATGGGTAAGTCAAAGAACGGCGCCAGCGGGCGTAGAATCGATTCCAGCGGCACAAACTCACCAAACGGGACAAGGTGATTTTTGTTGTAACGATTGCTGGAGTCATAGCTGTACGGACTGTCTTTACCCAGCGTGATGATGGTGTTGTAGGTATCGTAGCGGTTTTGCTTGTTAAGGCGCGCGTCAACAATACCGGTGATTAGCGTGCTGTTTTTAGATTTTAGCAGGTCATCCATCATGCCGAGGAACCGCTGCTGATTGATCTCCAGATCAGGAATAGCGGACTCTGGCCAGATGATCAGCTGTGATTTGCCCATTTCAGGCTGCGTGGCATCAAGGTAAATCTTCAACGTGTTGATGAGCTGACCTTCATCCCACTTCAGCGACTGCGGAATGTCACCTTGCACCATCGAAACTTGGGTGGTTTTTTCTGGCTCCAGTGTATACCACTGGATGTAGCGCAGCGGGAAGGGCAGAGCGAACAATACCACGGCAGCAACCAGAGGACGCCAGTTACGTGTGACTAACGCCAGCGCCAGCAGGCCGCTGACCATCATCAGCAGGAAGTTAATCGCCTCGACGCCCATTACCGGCGCCAGGCCTTTCAGCGGGCCGTCAATCTGGCTGTAGCCAAACTGTAGCCATGGGAAGCCGGTCAGCACCCAGCCGCGCAGGAATTCGGTTATCTGCCAGACTACCGGGGCAGCAATCGCCACCCGCAGCCAGCTGGTTTTTGGCCACAGGCGCGACAGAACGCCCGCAAACAAACCTGTGTACAGCGAGAGGTATGCCGCAAGCAATACCACAAGGAATACGTTAACCGGGCCTGGCATACCGCCAAATTGCGCAATGCTGACATAGACCCAGTTGATGCCGGAGCCAAAAAGACCCATTCCCCAAACATAGCCGATAGCGGCAGACTGGAGTGGGCGACGGTTGAGAGTTAAGGCCTGCAGACCCATCAGCGAAATAATCGCCGCAGGCCAGATGTCATACGGAGAGAACGCCAGCGTCCCGCAGGCACCGAATAATAACGCCAGCAGCAGGCGAATGCGCTGGCGTTCAATTAAGTGGGCAAATGCCATGTAGTCTTTGATCCAGTTTCGGGTTTATTCGTCCAGTTTTGGCTGGGGTGAGTCGTCCGGAATTCTGACATGAACCTGAATAATACGACGGCTGTCGGCCATGGCAACTTTGAACTGGTAGCCATCAATGTCGATAGTCTCTCCACGTGCGGGCAGATGACCAAAGGCCTGCATCACCAAACCGCCAATAGTATCGACTTCTTCGTCGCTAAAGTGGGTGCCGAAGGCTTCGTTGAAGTCTTCGATCGGGGCCAGCGCACGAATGGTCCAGGTGTGGCGACTAAGCTGACGGAAATCGATATCGTCTTCTTCGTCGTATTCATCTTCGATTTCACCGACGATCAGTTCAAGAATGTCCTCAATGGTCACCAGACCCGAGACACCGCCGAACTCGTCGATAACGATAGCCATATGGTACCGCTGAGAGCGGAACTCTTTCAGCATGCGGTCAACACGCTTGCTCTCAGGTACGACAACCGCCGGGCGTAACACTTTTTCCATGCTGAAAGCTTCGGCATCACTGCGCATAAACGGCAGCAAGTCTTTCGCCATCAGAATCCCTTCAATGTGATCTTTGTCTTCGCTGATCACCGGGAAACGCGAGTGGGCGGACTCGATGATGACATCAAGACACTCATCCAGAGTCTGGTTGCGTTTCAGTGTGATCATCTGGGACCGGGGGATCATGATGTCGCGAACACGTTGGTCCGCAATGTCCATCACCCCTTCGAGCATATCGCGCGTATCTTCATCGATAAGGTCGTTTTGCCCGGAATCACGGATCAGCTCCAACAGTTCGTCGCGGTTTTTTGGTTCACCGTGGAAAAGTTGGCTCAGTAACAGGGAAAAGAATCCCTTTTTGCTGTGTAAGGTGTCACTACTGTGTGAATTGTCGTCGCTCATGGCGTCGTATGGGTTCTCATGTTAGTTAATAGATTGCTCAAGGCACGTAAACTCAGTGCCCGGCGTGGTGACCTGTCACCGGCTTGACCGGCAGCAGGTTATTCCTTCTCGGCAATGTACGGATCCTCATAGCCCAGAGCAAGCATAATCTCTGTTTCGAGGGATTCCATTTCTTCCGCTTCGTCGTCTTCGATATGGTCGTAGCCTAAGAGATGCAGGCTACCGTGTATAACCATGTGTGCCCAGTGGGCTTCAAGAGGCTTACCTTGCTCCTGCGCTTCTTTTTCGACCACTTGACGACAGATGATCAAATCGCCCAGCAGCGGCAGTTCGATGCCCGGTGGGGCCTCAAACGGGAAGGACAGCACGTTGGTTGACTTGTCTTTCCCGCGATAGGTCAGGTTCAGTTCGTGGCTTTCAGCGTCATCGACCAGGCGAATGGTAACCTCTGACTCTTCCTGAAACTGCGGGATCACCGCATCCAGCCATGCCTGAAACAGGCGCTCATCCGGTAAACCGGCGTTATCTTCACATGCCAGCTGTAAATCGAGAATAACCTGACTCATTTTTGTTCCTGTTCCTGGGCTTCACGCTTGCGTTCCGCTGCCTGTTCGGCTTTACGTTTTTGTTCTGCTTCTTCCCAGGCTTCATACGCCGTCACGATACGGGCAACCACCGGGTGGCGTACCACGTCTTCGCTATGGAAGAAATTAAAGCTAATCTCATCGACCTCAGCCAACACTTCGATGGCATGACGCAGACCGGATTTGGTGCTGCGCGGCAGGTCAATTTGGGTAATGTCGCCGGTGATCACCGCTTTGGAGTTGAAGCCAATACGGGTCAGGAACATTTTCATCTGTTCGATAGTCGTGTTCTGGCTCTCATCAAGGATAATGAACGCATCGTTCAGCGTACGACCGCGCATATAAGCCAGCGGGGCGACTTCAATGACGTTACGCTCGATAAGCTTCTCCACCTTCTCAAAGCCGAGCATTTCGAACAGCGCATCATACAGCGGACGTAAATAAGGATCGACTTTCTGGCTGAGATCGCCCGGCAGGAAGCCCAGTTTTTCACCGGCTTCAACCGCCGGACGGGTCAGCAGAATACGGCGAATTTCCTGACGCTCGAGCGCATCGACCGCGGCGGCTACCGCCAGGTAGGTTTTACCCGTCCCTGCAGGACCGACGCCGAAGGTGATGTCGTGGTCGAGAATATTGGCGATGTACTGCGCCTGATTCGGCGTACGCGGTTTGATCACGCCACGCTTGGTTTTGATATTCACCGCTTTGCCAAACTCTGGCACGCTGTCTGCGCTCTGCTCAAGGACACGCGCTTCTTTGATTGCCAGGTGAATTTGTTCCGGCTCGATGTCCTGCGTCTTGCCGCGCATTGGCGCGGTATCGACGTACAGGCTGTGTAAAATATCTGCCGCAGCGGTAACGCAAATCGGGCGACCGGTCAGCTTAAAGTGGTTGTCGCGGCGGTTAATTTCGATACCAAGGCGACGTTCCAGCTGTTTGATGTTGTCATCAAAAGGACCGCACAGGCTCAACAGACGGGCATTGTCTGCGGGCTCAAGGGTAATTTCGCGAGTGTCTATGTTCAAACCGTTCCTCTTATGCAGATATCGCCGGACGTCGAACATTTACCGGCATGTAGGGAAATTATTCACGCCACAGGGAAAAGGCGCAAGCATTGCAATGAAGATGGGGGCGTAGAGAGGAAATACAAGACCCTCCCTGTCATACTTCAAGCCGCAGAGGCGTTGCCTGCACTCGCGCACCCCAGTCACATAGTTATCTATGCTCCTGGGGATTTGCTCGTTTGTCGCTTTAGGGGATAGAGGAGGGGTTATGGTAATTACGGCTGATAAATGCCAACACCCAGATCGTTCTCTTTGCGGGTACGCGCAATGACCGACTCCGGACTTTCTGCGATGCGCAGGCCCATTTCGTCCTCGGTACGCACGACTTTACCGCGCAGGGAGTTAGTCCAGACGTCGGTAATTTCAACATCCACAAACTTACCGACCATATCCGGGGTGCCTTCAAAATTCACCACACGGTTATTTTCAGTACGACCCGACAGCTCCATTACGCTTTTACGCGACGTGCCTTCGACCAGAATACGCTGGGTGGTGCCGAGCATACGGCGGCTCCAGGCCATGGCCTGCTGGTTGATGCGATCCTGCAGGATATACAGACGTTGCTTTTTCTCTTCTTCCGGGACGTCGTCAACCATATCGGCGGCAGGCGTGCCAGGACGAGCTGAGAAGATAAAGCTGTAGCTCATGTCGAAGTTAACGTCGGCAATCAGCTTCATGGTCTGCTCGAAATCTTGTGTGGTTTCGCCAGGGAAGCCCACGATGAAGTCGGAGCTAATCTGAATATCCGGGCGTGCAGCGCGCAGTTTGCGGATGATCGCCTTGTATTCCAGCGCGGTATGGGTACGTCCCATCAGGTTTAGTACGCGATCTGAGCCACTCTGTACTGGCAGGTGCAGGAAGCTTACCAGCTCCGGGGTGTCGCGATAGACTTCAACGATATCGTCGGTGAACTCAATTGGATGACTGGTAGTGAAACGGATACGGTCAATGCCGTCGATCGCCGCTACCAGACGCAGTAAATCTGCGAATGAGCCGGTCGTGCCGTCGTAGTTCTCACCGCGCCAGGCGTTAACGTTTTGCCCCAGCAGGTTGACTTCACGTACGCCCTGCGCCGCAAGTTGGGCAATTTCAAGCAGGATATCGTCCGCCGGACGGCTGACTTCTTCACCACGGGTGTAGGGCACCACGCAGTAAGTGCAGTATTTGTTACAGCCTTCCATGATGGACACAAACGCGCTTGGACCTTCAGCACGCGGTTCCGGCAGGCGGTCGAACTTTTCGATTTCCGGGAAGCTGATATCCACCACTGGACTACGGCTGGTGCTACCGCGCACTTTGTTGATCATTTCCGGCAGGCGGTGCAGGGTTTGTGGCCCAAAAATAATGTCGACGTAGTGTGCACGTTGACGAATATGGTCGCCTTCCTGGGAGGCGACACAGCCACCCACGCCGATAATCAGATTCGGGTTTTTCTCTTTTAAGAGTTTCCAGCGACCTAACTGATGGAAAACTTTTTCCTGAGCCTTCTCGCGAATTGAGCAGGTATTCAGCAGCAGCACATCCGCTTCTTCCGCCACGTCGGTCAGTTGATACCCGTGAGTGGCATCCAGCAGATCGGCCATCTTCGATGAATCGTATTCGTTCATCTGACAGCCCCAGGTTTTAATATGGAGTTTTTTAGTCATCGACTTGCTCTTGCGAAATTGTGGCTGAAATGCAGGGCGCATAGTGTACTGCGTTGGCGCGGTTGTGACCAGTATGACGGATGTCAGCCTCAAGGGGTAAAAAATCCTGTAAACTTACACAATACATGTAACAGGATGATTGACCATGACAAATCAACCAACGGAAATTGCCATTGTCGGCGGGGGGATGGTCGGCGGCGCGCTGGCGCTGGGACTGGCGCAGCATGGATTCAGGGTGACGGTAATAGAGCACGCCGCGCCCGTGCCGTTTGTGGCTGACAGTCAGCCCGATATCCGTATTTCAGCCATTAGCTCCGCGTCTGCATCGTTGCTGAAAGGGTTGGGTGTCTGGGATGCGGTGCAGGGCATGCGCACTCATCCATATCGTCGTCTGGAAACCTGGGAGTGGGAGAATGCCCATGTGGTGTTTGATGCGGCAGAGCTAAAACTCCCATTGCTGGGCTATATGGTCGAAAACAACGTCCTGCAACAGGCGTTGTGGCAGGCGATGGAGGCGCATCCCAACGTGACCCTGCGCGTGCCGGCATCACTGATTTCTCTGCATCAACATAACGATCGGCATGAACTTGAACTGACTGGCGGTGAAAAGATAACGGCAAAACTGGTGATTGGTGCCGATGGCGCGAATTCTCAGGTACGTCAAATGGCCGGGATTGGCATCCATGCCTGGCAGTACGCGCAATCCTGCATGCTGATTACCGTGCAATGCGAGAATTCACCGGGAGACAGTACCTGGCAGCAGTTTACCCCTGACGGACCGCGGGCGTTTTTACCGCTGTTCGATAACTGGGCTTCGCTGGTGTGGTATGACTCTCCGGCCCGCATCCGCCAGTTGCAGAGTCTCGATATGGCTCAGCTCCAGGCGGAAATCGCAAAATATTTCCCTTCACGTCTGGGTGACGTTACGCCTGTTGCCGCAGGGGCGTTTCCACTTACTCGTCGCCACGCGTTGCAGTATGTACAGCCAGGACTGGCGCTGGTGGGCGATGCTGCGCACACCATTCATCCGCTTGCCGGGCAGGGGGTGAATCTGGGGTACCGTGATGTCGATGCGTTAATTGATGTGCTGGTGAACGCCCGTAGCTATGGTGAGCAGTGGGCCAGTCAGCGGGTACTGAAGCGCTACCAAACGCGTCGTATGACCGATAACTTCATCATGCAAAGTGGTATGGATCTGTTTTACGCCGGATTCAGCAACAACCTGCAGCCGCTGCGTATTATGCGCAATCTTGGTCTAATGGCCGCCGAGCGTGCAGGCGTTTTAAAACGTCAGGCGCTGAAGTATGCATTAGGGTTGTAGCTCAAGTGGTGCCTGATGGCGCTGCGCTTATCAGGCCTACGCGTCATGTAGGCCGGGTAAGGCTTGCCGTCACCCGGCGTTAGAAAAGCAAAAAGCTCGCCGAAGCGAGCTTTTCTAAAATGGCTGGGGTACGAGGATTCGAACCTCGGAATGCTGGTATCAGAAACCAGAGCCTTACCGCTTGGCGATACCCCAACGGGTGCACCCACAAAGTGGACGACTTTTTGAAAGTGGCTGGGGTACGAGGATTCGAACCTCGGAATGCTGGTATCAGAAACCAGAGCCTTACCGCTTGGCGATACCCCAACAATTTTTTGGATTTACCGAATTAAATCGATACGCCCTTAATATGGTGGCTACGACGGGATTCGAACCTGTGACCCCATCATTATGAGTGATGTGCTCTAACCAGCTGAGCTACGTAGCCAAATACTATCATATTCTTCGATGGCTGGGGTACCTGGATTCGAACCAGGGAATGCCGGTATCAAAAACCGGTGCCTTACCGCTTGGCGATACCCCAATGACCGTTGCGGTGAACCGCTATATCGAAGAAAAGTGGCTGGGGTACCTGGATTCGAACCAGGGAATGCCGGTATCAAAAACCGGTGCCTTACCGCTTGGCGATACCCCATCCGTGCAACGCTTACGGGTGAATGGTGCGGGAGGCGAGACTTGAACTCGCACACCTTGCGGCGCCAGAACCTAAATCTGGTGCGTCTACCAATTTCGCCACTCCCGCAAAAAAGATGGTGGCTACGACGGGATTCGAACCTGTGACCCCATCATTATGAGTGATGTGCTCTAACCAGCTGAGCTACGTAGCCATCTTTTTTTCGCGTTACCTTATCGGCGTTGCGGGGCGCATTATGCGTATTGAGCCTTGAAGCGTCAACCCCTTTTTCATTGAAAATAGCTGGAATGTGACTGTTTGGTTAGGTTGCGAACAGCGTGACGCAATATTCGGCAATTATTCGTTATTAATTGTTTTTCCGCACGTAAAACCGACATAAAAAAAGAGCCCCTCAGGGCTCTTAGTGGATGATGGGCTTACTTATAAGCCGACTGGTGCACGCCAACCGCACGGCCTGATGGATCGTTCATGGTTTTGAACGCTTCGTCCCATTCGATGGCTTTGGCAGAAGAACAGGCGACGGACGGGCCACCCGGCACACACTCGGCGGCGCTGGCTACCGGGAACAGCTCTTCAAAAATCTCACGGTACAAATACGCTTCTTTAGACGATGGTGTGTTGTACGGGAAGCGGAAGCTGGCGGTTTCCAGTTGTTGATCGGAAACATGCTCTGCCGCCACTTCTTTCAGCGTGTCAATCCAGCTATAACCGACGCCGTCAGAGAACTGCTCCTTCTGACGCCATGCAATGCTGGCTGGCAGGTAGGATTCAAAACATTCACGCAGGACATGTTTTTCCATCTTTCCGTTACCGCACATTTTATCCTGTGGGTTGATGCGCATCGCGACATCGAGGAATTTCTTGTCGAGGAACGGTACGCGGGCTTCAACGCCCCAGGCCGACATGGCTTTGTTGGCTCGGGCGCAGTCGAACATATGCAGTGCCTGCAGTTTACGTACTGTTTCTTCGTGCAGTTCTTTTGCGTCCGGCGCTTTGTGAAAATAAAGATAGCCGCCAAATACTTCATCAGAACCTTCGCCTGACAGCACCATTTTAATGCCCATCGCTTTGATTTTTCTTGACATTAAGTACATCGGTGTTGAGGCGCGAATGGTGGTGACGTCATAGGTTTCAATGTGATAAATCACATCGCGGATGGCATCCAGGCCTTCCTGTACGGTGAAATGGATCTCGTGGTGTACGGTTCCCAGGTGGTTGGCGACTTCCTGAGCGGCTTTCAGATCCGGTGCGCCTTTCAGGCCCACGGCGAAGGAGTGCAGTTGCGGCCACCAGGCTTCACTGCGCTCTTGATCTTCAACACGGCGCGCTGCATATTTTTTGGTGATAGCGGAAATCACGGACGAATCCAGGCCACCAGACAGCAGCACACCATAAGGCACATCTGACATCAGATGGCTTTTAACCGCATCTTCCAGCGCCTGACGCAGTTCGTCTTTATCCGTCACATTGTCTTTTACGGCATCGTATTCGAACCAGTCGCGCTGATAGTACTGACGGATTTCTCCGTCTTTGCTCCACAGGTAGCTACCGGCCGGGAATTCTTTAATGGTGCGGCAAACAGGAACCAGCGCTTTCATCTCAGACGCCACGTACAAGTTGCCGTGTTCATCATGACCCATGTACAAAGGGATAATCCCAATGTGATCGCGGCCGATCAGATACGCATCCTGCTCGCTGTCGTACAGTGCGAAGGCGAACATGCCCTGCAGGTCGTCAAGGAATTCAGGCCCTTTTTCCTGGTACAGCGCAAGGATAACTTCGCAGTCGGAACCGGTCTGGAACTGATAGCGATCGCCGTATTCAGCACGTAACGCCTGATGGTTATAAATCTCGCCGTTTACCGCCAGGATATGCGTCTTTTTCACGTTGTATAACGGTTGAGCACCGGCGTTAACGTCGACAATGGACAGACGTTCATGTGCCAGGATCGCGTTATCACTGGCGTAAATACCCGACCAGTCCGGGCCGCGGTGGCGCATCAGACGAGACAGCTCGAGGGCTTTTTTACGCAGCTCAACTGCGTCGGTTTTAATATCAAATACGCCAAAAATAGAACACATAACCTTCTCCGTTAACCCGTTGCGTGATGCTTTTTATGTTTGCTTAATAAAGAAAATGCCGTAAAGCCGCAGAGGGCGCAAGGAGTTTGGTGAGGAGAAAAGAAAAAACTCAATGATGATTGTTGAATAGTGAAAAAAGAGTATGTAATGAGCGTATTTATTGATGAATCGCCAGAAAAATGGCGGTTTTATTAGATGGGGTTATTTAGTGTGCCGGTTAACGTGTTCTTAGGGTTATCCGGCACAGCGTTGCTTAAATAACATCTATCTCGGCAACGGACGGGTAGATCCAGCTTGGTCGGAACGGCATGCTGTCGATATCATCAAGGGTGGAAATTCCAGACAGCACCAAGATAGTTTCAAGACCGGCCTGGAAGCCAGCCAGAATATCGGTACGCAGGTTGTCGCCAACAATGACGGTCTCTTCCGAGTGCGCCTGCATTTTGTTGAGTGCCGCGCGGATAATCCACGGGCTGGGTTTACCTACGTAGAAGGGCTCACGGCCTGAAATCTTCTCAATACCAGCGCACAGCGCACCACAGGCAGGATAAAAACCGCGACCGTGCGTATCCGGGTTGGTGGCAATGAAACGTGCGCCATTGGCCACAAAGTATGCCGCTTTATGCATCATGTCCCAGTTGTAGGAACGCGTCTCGCCGACGATCACAAAATCGGGGTTAACGTCGGTAATGGTGAAGCCCGCTTTGTACAGTTCGTGGATCAGTGCGCCTTCACCGACAACATAGGCTTTTTTTCCTTCCTGGCGACGCAGGAAATCGGCGGTAGCCATGGCGGAGGTATAAAACACGCTGTCAGGAACATTGACACCTGCGGTGGCAAAGCGGTTTGCCAGATCCTGTCCGGTCTGCGAAGGGTAGTTAGTCAACAGGACTAACGGCAAGCCTTTCTCCATCACGCCGGTCAAAAATTCTGCCGCACCCGGTACGGCAACATTGTCGTGCATCAGCACGCCGTCGATATCACAAATTACATTCTTAATGGCCATGGACAATCCGACATCAAAATAAGAAGGCGTTACTATACATAAAATACACTCAATTATTCGAGTTGCCTCAGCGATACAGAGGCAGCTTGAAGAGTGAGGTGTATTAGCTTTCCAGCAAACGTTGTAGCAACGTTCCGTTGAGCATGGCGCGTTTCACCAGCGCAAATGCGCCAATGGCGGAACGGTGGTCCAGCGTGGAGCGAACCACGGGTAAATTGTGGCGAAATGCCTTCAACGCTTGGGCATTAATGCAGCTTTCGATCGCTGGCAGCAGGACCTTATCTGCCTCTGTAATCTCACCAGCAATAACGATTTTTTGTGGGTTAAACAGGTTGATGGCTATAGCGATAGTTTTACCCAGGTGGCGGCCCACGTGCTCAATCACTTCCGATGCCAGGTTATCGCCTTTGTTGGCAGCCTTACAGATCGATTTGATACTGCAATCATCAAGCGTTAGCCGACTTGGATAACCTTGCTTGAGTAAGTTTTGCACGCGATGCTCGATGGACGCGTTGGCCGCGATAGTTTCCAGACAACCAAAGTTACCGCAGTGGCAGCGCTCGCCCAACGGCTCTACCTGAATATGGCCAATCTCGCCAACGTTGCCGTTACGGCCAATAAAAATGCGTCCATTGGAGATGATCCCGGCACCGGTTCCGCGATGCACTCGCACCAGAATGGAGTCTTCGCAGTCCTGACTTGCCCCGAAATAGTGCTCGGCAAGTGCCAGACTACGGATATCGTGACCAACAAAGCAGGTCACCTGGAACCGTTTTTCCAGCGCCTCGACCAGCCCCCAGTTTTCAACCTGAATATGCGGCATATAGCGAATGACGCCACTTTCCGGGTCAACCAGGCCTGGCAGAATAACGGAGATGGCAATTAGCTCACGGACTTTCCGTTGGCAGCTGTCCATAAAGGTGGCAATGGTATTGAGTAGCGCATGTTCCAGCGTTTCCTGGGTGCGCTCGGGTAAGGGGTAGTGCTCCTCAGCGACGGCTTTGCTGCTCATATCGTACAGCGTTAGCGTAGTGTCATGACGGCCAAGACGCACGCCAATGGCGTGGAAATTGCGTGTTTCAGTGACGATAGAGATAGCGCGGCGGCCCCCGGTGGAGGCCTGCTGATCCACTTCTTTGATCAGCCCGCGTTCAATAAGCTGGCGCGTAATTTTAGTTACGCTGGCGGGAGCAAGCTGGCTCTGTTCGGCAATCTGGATGCGCGAGATTGGCCCATGCTGGTCAATCAGGCGATAAACTGCCGCGCTGTTAAGCTGTTTTACGAGATCAACATTACCTATTTGAGCTTGTCCGCCTGGTGTCATTCTTTCTCTTACTCTGTAATGACCTCGTTGCCATTAACGATGGTCTTGATGATTTTAAAGTCGTGTGTGAACGCGGTCAGGTTGGCGACTTTGCCTGGGGCGATACTGCCGAGTTGCTTGTCCACGCCGATGGCGCGAGCGGGGTAAAGTGTTGCCATACGCAGCACTTCATCCAGCGCAATGCCGCAATGTTCAACCAGATTACGTACACCTTCAATCATGGTTAATGACGAGCCGCTCAGGGTGCCATTCTCATCCACACACAGTCCATTGCGGTAGTATATTGTTTTACCAGCGAAAATGAACTGTTCAATATTTGCACCCGCCGGCGCGGTGGCGTCGGTCACCAGGCACAGCTTGTCACCTTTCAGGCGTTTAGCGTTACGGATGTTAACGTAATCGACGTGCAGACCATCGGCGATGATACCGCAATAAATATCGGCTTCATCAAGGATGGCACCAGCCAGACCCGGTTCGCGGCCAGTAATGTAAGGCATGGCGTTGAACAGGTGTGTTGCAAAGGTAATGCCCGCACGGAAACCGATTTTGGCTTCTTTTACCGTCGCGTTTGAGTGACCCGCTGAAACGACAATACCGGCATTGACCAGTCGGATGATCACGTCAGCAGGAACCATTTCTGGTGCCAGCGTGACTTTGGTGATCACATCGGCATTATCGCACAGGAAGTCGACCAGCGCAGCGTCAGGCTGACGAACAAAACTTGGGTTATGGGTACCTTTTTTCACCAGATTCAGCCATGGGCCTTCAAGGTGAAGTCCTAATGCCTGATTCGGGTGTTTTGCCAGGTATTCACGCATCACGCGAACGCCTTGTTTCATCAACTCATCGCTGGTGGTGATAAGCGTAGGCAGGTAGTTAGTGCAGCCCGATTTCTCGTTGGCTTTCTGCATGATTTCCAGTGTTTCAACGGTCACAGCTTCTGCCGTATCGTTGAACTGCACGCCGCCGCAGCCGTTTAACTGCACATCAATAAAACCGGGGGAAAGAATGGCCCCATTCAATGAGCGTTGTTCAATCTCCGGCGGTAATTCAGCCAGTGGGCAAACGCTGGCTATCAGGCCATCAGCGACGACAATCGCATGGTCATCAAGAATTTCGTGACCGGTAAAGATCCGGCCCTGGGTTAAAGCATACATTCCGACCCCCGATTTCAAAAAAATGCCGCCCTGCAACGCTTTCGGCTGGGCGGAAACAGCATTACAGACCTTTAATATTTTCGGCTTCTAACTCGTTAAAGTATTTCAGCGTCTTCACTTTCAGTTCCATTGTGGAAGGTTCATCGCAAACCACAACGGCTTTTGGATGCAGTTGCAGGCAGCTGATGGTCCACATATGGTTGACGTTACCTTCAACGGCAGCCTGCAGAGCCTGCGCTTTTTGGTGGCCCAGCACCAGAATCATCACTTCTTCGGCATCAAGCAGTGTGCCCACGCCAACGGTCAGCGCATATTTCGGCACCTGGCTTACGTCACCGTCAAAGAAACGAGAGTTCGCCACGCGTGTGTCGTGGGTCAGCGTTTTGATACGCGTACGAGAGGCTAAAGACGACGCCGGTTCGTTAAATGCGATGTGCCCGTCGTTGCCTACACCCCCCATAAACAGGTGGATTTTACCGTAGGAACGGATTTTTTCTTCATACTGACGGCATTCTGCATCGATATCTGGTGCGTTACCATTGAGGAGGTTGATGTTTTCTGCTGGAATATCAACATGATCAAAGAAGTTGCGATGCATGAAGCTGTGGTAGCTTTCTGGATGCTCTTTCGGCAGGCCAACATACTCGTCCATATTAAATGTGACAACATGTTTGAAGCTAACCTGGCCCGCTTTGTGCATTTCGACTAATGCTTTATAGGCTGTCAGTGGGGTGCCGCCAGTCGGCAGGCCCAGAACGAACGGACGATCTGCCGTTGGTTTGAACGCGTTGATACGGTTAACGATATGGCGAGCAGCCCATTTGCCGACTTGTTCAGCGGTATTCAGGGGGATCAGTCTCATTCTTCACCTCAGTAGTCAATGTAAGCAGTTGGCGGATTGAGTCGCTGTGCAGTATTAAGCGTAACCTGGTTTTGCATCGGTAAGGATCAATCCGTTTCGATTTTTTGAATGATAAAATAAGTTTTCGTAGTTAGCCAGTGGAAGGGAGGGTTAATAACGATATTTGGTGACTGTAATCACAAAAAACACGCTTTTAATTTGCGATACGAATTAATTTTCCACACACTCTGAATGTAGATGAATGGTTAATATCGTTGTTCCAGAATATCTTGCTGTCAGAATTGGTCGCACAATAAAAATATGGCTTCAAAGGAGCCTAATCGGGGTCTCGTAGGGGGAATAAAATGAATATTTTAGGTTTTTTCCAGCGGCTGGGTAGGGCGTTACAGCTCCCCATCGCTGTGCTGCCTGTCGCGGCACTGTTGCTGCGATTTGGCCAACCAGATTTGCTTAACGTCGCCTTCATCGCGCAAGCGGGTGGGGCCATTTTTGATAACCTCGCGTTAATATTTGCCATCGGTGTGGCATCCAGCTGGTCTAAAGACAGTGCGGGTGCGGCAGCGTTGGCAGGTGCCGTTGGTTATTTCATATTGACCAAAGCAATGGTTACCATTAACCCGGCGATCAATATGGGTGTGCTGGCAGGTATCATTACCGGTCTGGTCGGCGGTGCCGTGTATAACCGCTGGTCTGGCATCAAACTGCCTGACTTCCTGAGCTTCTTCGGCGGTAAACGCTTTGTGCCAATCGCCACCGGTTTCTTCTGTTTGGTTCTGGCGGCTATCTTCGGCTACGTATGGCCGCCGGTACAAAATGCCATCCATGCGGGTGGTGAGTGGATCGTGGGCGCTGGCGCGCTGGGTTCCGGTATTTTTGGTTTCATCAACCGTCTGCTGATCCCAACCGGTCTGCATCAGGTTCTGAACACCATCGCCTGGTTCCAGATTGGTGAATTCACCAACGCGGCAGGTGCGGTCTTCCACGGTGACATCAACCGCTTCTACGCGGGTGACGGCACTGCAGGTATGTTCATGTCCGGCTTCTTCCCGATCATGATGTTTGGTCTGCCGGGTGCGGCACTGGCAATGTACTTTGCCGCTCCGAAAGCGCGTCGTCCGATGGTTGGCGGTATGCTGTTGTCCGTGGCCATCACCGCGTTCCTGACCGGTGTGACCGAGCCGCTGGAATTCCTGTTCATGTTCCTGGCACCATTGCTGTATCTCCTGCACGCATTGTTAACGGGTATCAGCCTGTTCGTTGCGACATTACTGGGGATCCACGCGGGCTTCTCCTTCTCAGCAGGTGCTATCGACTACGTGTTGATGTACAACTTGCCGGCTGCAAGTAAGAACGTCTGGATGCTGGTCGCGATGGGGCTGGTGTTCTTCGTCATCTACTTTGTGTTGTTCAGCGCGGTTATTCGTATGTTTAACCTGAAAACGCCGGGCCGCGAAGATAAAGACGATGAAATTGTTACTGACGAAGCCAACAGCAACACCGAAGAAGGTTTAGCACAACTGGCCACCAGCTACATTGCTGCGGTTGGCGGTACCGATAACCTGAAAGCCATTGATGCCTGTATCACTCGCCTGCGTCTGACCGTTGTCGACTCCGCGAAAGTGAGCGATGCAATGTGTAAACGCCTGGGTGCTTCCGGTGTGGTTAAGCTGAACAAGCAGACTATTCAGGTCATCGTCGGCGCGAAAGCGGAATCTATTGGCGACGAAATGAAGAAAGTTGTCGCACGTGGTCCAGTTGCCGCAGCGTCTGCTGACAGCGCGCCTGCAGCAGCCCCGGCTGCAAAACCGCAGGCTGTGGCGAATGCTGTCACCGTTGAAGCGCTGGTTTCTCCGATTACCGGTGACGTGGTTGCGCTGGAGCAGGTGCCTGATGAAGCCTTCGCCAGCAAAGCGGTCGGCGACGGCGTGGCGGTGAAACCAACCGACAAAATCGTGGTTTCTCCGGCAGCGGGTACCATTGTGAAAATCTTCAATACCAACCATGCGTTCTGCCTGGAAACGCTGAAAGGCGCGGAGATCGTGGTCCACATGGGTATCGATACCGTGGCGCTGGAAGGTAAAGGCTTTACGCGTCTGGTGGAAGAAGGTGCGGAAGTCAAAGCAGGTCAGCCAATCCTGGAAATGGATCTGGAATACCTGAACGCCAATGCTCGTTCAATGATTAGCCCGGTTGTCTGCAGCAACAGCGATGACTTCGGTGGCCTGGTGATTAAAGCCGAAGGCCATGTGGTTGCCGGTCAAACGCCACTGTACGAGATTAAAAGTAAGTAATCGCGCGTAGGCCGGAGAAGGCGTAAGCGCTGCCATCCGGCAACATGAAATGCGTCACCAGCGGCGGGGAGCAATCTCCGCCGCTTTTTTTTGCAGCAAATGCCCGCATAATGACTGTCTGATACGTATTTTGCGTAACTAAAGGTTGTCAGTCAGTCCTGCTTATAAGATCATACGCCGTTATACGTTGTTTACGCTTTGAGGAATCCACGATGAGTGAGGCTGAAGCCCGCCCGAGTAACTTTATTCGTCAGATCATCGATGAAGATCTGGCCAGTGGTAAGCACACCACTATCCATACCCGTTTTCCGCCGGAGCCAAATGGCTATCTGCACATTGGCCACGCGAAATCCATTTGTCTGAACTTTGGTATTGCGCAAGATTACCAGGGCCAGTGCAACCTGCGTTTTGATGATACGAACCCGGTTAAAGAAGACATCGAGTACGTTGAATCCATCAAAAATGACGTTGAATGGTTAGGTTTCCACTGGACTGGCGATATTCGCTACTCGTCGGATTACTTCGACCAGCTGCATGCCTATGCGGTAGAGCTTATCAACAAAGGCCTGGCGTACGTCGACGAACTGTCAGCTGACGAGATCCGTGAATACCGTGGCACCTTGACGCAGCCTGGTAAAAACAGCCCGTACCGCGATCGTAGCGTTGAAGAGAACCTCGCGCTGTTCGAAAAAATGCGTACCGGTGGTTTTGAAGAAGGGAAAGCCTGCCTGCGCGCGAAAATCGATATGGCCTCGCCGTTTATCGTCATGCGCGACCCGGTGCTGTACCGCATTAAATTTGCCGAGCACCACCAGACCGGTAATAAGTGGTGCATCTACCCGATGTACGACTTTACCCACTGCATCAGCGATGCGCTGGAAGGCATCACGCATTCCCTGTGTACGCTGGAGTTCCAGGACAACCGTCGTCTGTACGATTGGGTACTGGACAACATCACCATTCCGGTTCACCCGCGCCAGTACGAATTCTCGCGCCTGAATCTGGAATATACCGTGATGTCCAAGCGTAAGCTGAACCTGCTGGTCACCGACAAGCACGTTGAAGGCTGGGACGATCCGCGTATGCCGACTATCTCTGGCCTGCGTCGCCGTGGTTATACTGCTGCCGCTATCCGTGAGTTCTGTAAACGTATTGGCGTGACCAAGCAGGATAACACCATTGAGATCGCCTCTCTGGAATCCTGTATTCGTGAAGATCTCAACGAAAACGCACCGCGCGCGATGGCGGTTATCGATCCAGTGAAACTGGTTATCGAAAACTATCCGCAGGGTGAAAGCGAACTGGTTACTATGCCGAACCATCCGAATAAACCCGAAATGGGCAGCCGTGAAGTGCCGTTCAGCGGTGAGATTTGGATCGATCGCGCAGATTTCCGCGAAGAAGCCAACAAGCAGTACAAGCGTCTGGTGATGGGCAAAGAAGTGCGTCTGCGCAATGCGTATGTTGTTAAAGCCGAGCGTGTTGAGAAAGACGCAGAAGGCAATATCACCACTATTTTCTGCACCTATGACGCTGACACGCTGAGCAAAGATCCGGCCGATGGGCGTAAAGTCAAAGGCGTTATTCATTGGGTCAGTGCGGCACATGCACTGCCAATTGAAATCCGTCTGTACGATCGTCTGTTCAGCGTGCCGAACCCAGGGGCGGCGGATGACTTCCTGTCCGTTATTAACCCGGATTCACTGGTTATCAAACAGGGCTATGGCGAACCATCGCTGCAGGCTGCCGTTGCGGGTAAAGCCTTCCAGTTTGAACGTGAAGGGTACTTCTGCCTCGATAGCCGCTATACAACGGCGGATAAACTGGTGTTTAACCGTACTGTGGGTCTGCGTGATACGTGGGCTAAAGTGGGCGAGTAAGCTGCAACACTCCCTGTCAAACGCCGCGCTCTGCGGCGTTTTTTTTATCTCGACATCCTGCATTACTGGCTCTGTTTGCAGAGCGAATTAATTATTATTCCGTCGTGTCCGGAGAATTAATTAATTACCCATCAAAACCTTATGCCCGAGGATGACTCTGACTGTAACCGCTTTCATCCATATGGAAAACAAGCATTTTTTTCATTTTTCAACGTTTTTATATCTGCACATGAAAATGTAACAGAAAGCAATCAAATATGTGCGGTTGCTCATATTCTTACATACTGGTTACAAAAAGAGATTGATAATTCGCGTCGCGAAAAATAGTCTATTCATTGTAGTCAATGAGGTTTTCTCAGCGCTACTTTTTTTACTTTTTGTTTTTTCGCTGACCGCTTTTATCGGCAGCATTTTATACCCAATGGATTTCGAGTTGCATCAAGGCGGCGACGCAGCGAATTCCCAAGAGCGTACATCAGTACGTGACTGGGATGAGCGAGGAACGCCAACGCAGATGCGGCTTGAAAGACGAAGGGTTATACGTCAAAGAGGATTAACATATGCGTACGTTTAGTGGCAAACGTAGTACGCTGGCGCTGGCTATCGCCGGTATCACAGCAATGTCGGGTTTTGTTGTCGCTCCCCAGGTACATGCCGAAGGATTTATTGATGACTCAACCTTAACCGGCGGCATCTATTACTGGCAGCGTGAGCGTGACCGTAAAGATGTGACCGATCATGACAAATACAAAACCAACCTTTCGCACTCCACCTGGAACGCCAACCTCGACTTCCAGTCCGGTTACGCGGCTGATATGTTTGGTATTGATATCGCTGCATTTACCGCTATTGAAATGAACGAAAGTAGCGAAAGCGGTCATCCAAACGAAATCGCATTCTCTTCCAAAAATAAAGGCTATGACGAAGATTACTCCGGCGATAAGAGCGGGATTAGCCTTTATAAAGCAGCAGCTAAATTCAAATACGGCCCAACCTGGGCGCGCGCTGGTTATATTCAACCCACCGGGCAGACGTTGCTGGCTCCGCACTGGAGCTTTATGCCGGGAACTTATCAGGGTGCTGAAGCCGGTGCTAACTTTGACTATGGTGATGCCGGTGCGCTGAGCTTCTCCTACATGTGGGCTAACGAATATAAAGCACCGTGGCACATCGAAGTCGATAAATTCTATCAGGCCGATAAAAAAACCAAGGTAGATTACCTTCATTCGGTCGGCGCGAAATATGACTTCAAAAACAACCTGTTGCTGGAAGCGGCATTTGGTCAGTCCGAAGGCTATGTCGATCAATACTTCGCGAAAGCCAGTTACAAATTTGATTTAGGCGGCAATCCATTCACCACCAGCTATCAGTTCTACGGCGCACGCGATAAGGTTGATGACCGTACCGTTAACAATATTTATGACGGTACCGCCTGGCTGCAGGCGCTGACCTTTGGCTACAAAGTGGCAGAAGTGGTTGATCTGCGTCTGGAAGGTACCTGGGTGAAAGCGGACGGACAGCAGGGCTATTTCCTGCAGCGTATGACGCCAACCTATGCCTCCTCAAACGGTCGTCTGGACGTGTGGTGGGATAACCGCTCTGACTTCAACGCCAACGGCGAAAAAGCGGTTTTCTTTGGCGCAATGTATGACCTGAATAACTGGAACCTGCCGGGTTGGGCTGTGGGTGCCTCCTATGTTTACGCCTGGGACGCGAAGCCATCGACCTGGCAGACTAACCCGGATGCATACTACGACAAAAATCGTACCATCGAAGAATCGTCTTACAGCCTGGATGCGGTCTACACCCTGCAGGACGGTCGTGCGAAAGGCACCATGTTTAAACTGCACTTCACCCAATACGACAACCATTCAGACATCCCGAGCTGGAGTGGTGGTTACGGCAACATCTTCCAGGATGAGCGCGACGTGAAGTTCATCGTGATTGCACCATTCACCATCTTCTAATGCCAACCGCGGCAGGCCAGGTGCCTGCCGCAACGTTGAGGACTGTTCTATGAAAAAACTGATACTCATCGCCGTCATGGCATCTGGGCTGGTGGCCTGCGCACAATCTCCGGCGCCAAAAGAAGACAGCCGTTTGAAAGAAGCCTACAGCGCCTGCATCAACACCGCACAGGGATCGCCAGAGAAAATCGAGGCCTGCCAAAGCGTGTTAAACGTGCTGAAGAAAGAAAAGCAGCACCAGCAGTTTGCCAATGAAGAAAGTGTTCGCGTACTGGATTATCAGCAGTGTATCCAGGCGACGCGTACGGGCAACGATCAGGCCGTTTCGGCCGATTGCGACAAGGTATGGCAGGAAATCCGCAGCAAGAACACAGCGCAGTAAAATGACAGGTAAAAAACGGGCGGATAGTCTCCGCCCGTTGCTGTTTTTGTTAACCCAGAATATTCAAATAGGCACCCAGTATTGATACGACAACGATGCCAATAAGAATGCGGGAAATTTGGATGTTCTTCCCTAACAGATAATACATTACGCCAAATGCCCCCATCGGTAACAGACACGGCATAATATCGTTTAAAATCTTTTGTAACGGCACGGCATAAGCACCTTCGCCAATCACAAAGGGAACGTTCAATGAGACCATGGTGGCGGTCATTCCTCCTATGACCATCAGCCCCAATATTGCCGCACCGTAGGTGATTTTCTGCATCATTCCCGACTCCTCCATTTTTTTGAAGAAATCAGCACCCAGTCGGTAACCGCCCATCAAACAGAAGTAGCGGATAAAGTAGTGGGGAATGTTAAACACCAGCAGGAACAGTAGCGGTCCCAGAATATTGCCGGATGATGCTAATGAAATCCCCAACCCCGCGGCGATAATACGCAGCGTTCCCCAGAAGAATGAATCACCAATACCCGCTAATGGACCCATCAGCGATGCCTTCACGGCGTTGATTGAGCTGGCGTCGAAGTCATCGTCGAGCATCCGGCGCTCTTCCATGGCTGACGTAATCCCCAGCGGCAGCGTCGACAAGTGAGGCGTGGTATTAAAAAACTCCAAATGCCGGACCAGCGCGTCGGAGATTTCCTGGTCGGTTTTACACGTTTTACGGATAATGGGCACCATCGAAAAGGTATAACCCATATGCATCATACGCTCATAGTTCCACGACGATTCCATGGTCAATGAGCGGAAATAGACGCTCCAGAGATCGCGTTTGGTAATTTTGACATCAGAATTCGTTGTCATCGATGACCTCTTGTTTTTTTGCTTCGTTATTAACGAGTACGATTGCGAGGAACAGGCCAAACAGGGCGATCCCGACCAGCGGTAGTTTTAAATATGCCGCTAGTAGAAAACCAAAGAAGAAATAGGGGAATACTTTTTTGTTGATGATCATTCTCGCCAGCATGGCAAAACCGAGCGCCGGTAAGATGCCCGTGGCGATAGTCATTCCCGTCATAATATCTTTGGGGATCGATTCGAGAATGGCATTAACCACCGGCGTCCCAACATAAAAAGCAAAACCAACCAGAATCGCAAACGGCACGGAACAGGCGAGGGTAGAGTAAATATGCATGCGGACCACGCCGCTGATATTGGCATTTAACGCATGTTTGTCTGCGCGACGGCAAAATATCGGCAAGACAAAGATATACACGGCGTTTTGTAATACCAATACCAACGTAGCAATAGGTACCGCAAGAGCTACGGCAGTGGCCACGTTTTGCCCAGAGGCAATGGCAAAGGCGGTGCCTAAAATACCGCCAGACGTCACATCAGGGGGATTAGATGCGCCAATCTGGAATGCGCCTAACAGCACAAGTTCAATGGCCGAACCAATAATGATGCCATTGGTGAGATCGCCCATAATTAGCCCCACCAACGGCCCCATTACGATCGGACGTCGGAGCATGGCGGTACCGAAGATGGAGTCCAGGTAACCGACACAGGATAAACCACCCAATAAAAAGGATTGCATTAGTAAGCTCATATCCACTACCTCATCCCAGTAAGGCGATAGCTTTCAGTCGGGTATCGTTCGGTACTTGCCTGATCTCAAGTTCGACACCTTTGTTATCCAGTTCTTTTAATTGTGTAACGTCGTGGTCGGTAATAAATATGGCTTTTGATATTTGACGCGTGCCCGGTGCAGATTTAATCCCACCCAGATTGATACTGACAATTTTTTCGTATTCCATTGCCAACGCGTGTGCATCATTAATCGATGCAACAACAATAAAGAGGTTATATTTTTCTGTCGCGCCGCTTTGTAAGGCTTTGATCGAATCTGCAATATTTTTAATAACCAATTTAACGTTATTCGGTCGCGCCAGGCGCATGGCCGTCATTTTTAACTCATCATTGATGATGTCATCATTGGCAATAAGAATGCAATCGGCCTGCAGCGCCGCAGTCCAGGCAAAAGCTACCTGGCCATGTAATAAGCGATGGTCTACACGTAATAATTTAATCATTTTGTTTAACCTTTTGCATTAGCTGTGAAACGTGTTCGGCACAGACATCGCCGGTGTCTTTATAGGTATCTTTGAAATAACTTCCTACCACTGCACCTGAACCCATGGTCAACTGATGCTGACAATTGTCGAGGGTGATCCCGGCACCAATAATTAATGGAAAGTCACCAATGATGGCCCTGAATTCGCGGATTTTATCTTCATCTGTTTCCTGTCCGGTGGCATCACCGGTGACGACAATGGCGTCACAGCGTTGCATCCCTAGCGTCAGGTCTTCCTGCAAGCTGCGTCCAGATTTGTAGGGTTGATACTTGAAACGTACACCACCGAATACGGCAAAAGAAGCATTGCGACGATTTTCCTCAATAAATTGGGCAAATGAGAGGTCTTCATCGACAGGCAAATGTCCGGCAACAGAATCTAACTGGATAAAGCTGGCGTGATATTTTTTGGCTAACTCAAACCCTTTCTTATCATCGTCTAACAGATTGACGCCGTAGGTAATACCCGGTTGAGTGCTGTCGAGGTAATGCAGCACGCTTTCAACTTGTGCAGGGGTGCCAAAATAGTTTTCAACAATCACCGCATCTACGCCATTTTGTTGATAGATAGCGATCTCTTTTTTTGCATTTTCGAGGACATCACGGTCGTTTTCACCTTTCAAATGCAGCATGGCAAGAATGAATTTATTGTCACCAAATAACGTTTCAACTTTATTTTTCATGTTCGCTCCTGGCATTAAAAATCATCTGATTTTGGGGTGCTGTTGAATAACACATCATTGCAGTACTGGATGGTTTCTTTGGATTCCAGAACGGCGGTTCTAATTAGCGCTTGGGTGTCGTCGGTATCGGGGTTTTCCAGAATCAATGCAATCAGTAACGGTAAATTGAGTCCGGTGATTAAATGCAGGCGCGGATCGTCAAGATGAGTAATAAACTCGTTAGTCACGCTTCCCTTAGAGATATCGGTGATCACAATGGCTTCATCTTGGCTGCCCAACGTGCTCATGAATTTTTGTACGCTGAGTTTGATATCAGGCACATCCTCGGTGTAGGCACACAGCGTGGAAATATCTTCATTTTTACCCACGACCATTTCCAGTGAATCCCTGATTCCATCAGCAAATCTGCCATGACTGGCGAACAAAAACTTACGCATACCGCTCCATGCTCCACAATGAGTGACGACACTACAGGCGTCGCCATAAATGATGAGACTGAATTGAGATAGCAGGAATCATGCCAGCTAATGTCAAAACGGAAGGAGGTGAGAGGGGAGGGTTAATCCATTAGTATGATTTTAAAGGATTAATTTGATTTTATAATATCGTAAATATAGCCGATTTCGCTGAACGGAATGGTGACACTATAGGTATCTTCTATGACACTAAAGGCATCCTGAATCATGCACAGTGTTTCTTTATCACTTTGACTAAGCGTCTGCTGTGCCGGGTAGTTCTCAAGAGGAATCTGACGAATCAAACGTTCCAGCATGCAGCTGGCATGGACATACAGGTTAATCTTCGTCTCATTGGCTAAGCGTTTTTTGAGTAATCTTTCGAGAGTACTGATACAGATATCAAGGTGCTCAAGGATTTTTCCGGTATCCAGAATCGTCAACTGAGCGATGACCCGCTTGAGCGAAAAGTTATGTACCAATCTGTCGTTGATGGTCTGAATCATATCGGTATCAGCAATGCCCTGGAAAACCGTTTCCAGGCGAACATCACCCCGGCCGCTGATCAGGTCATCCAATGAAATATAGGGAATAAAGGGGATATCCGGATTAGCTGTTCCGACAACAGCAATAATGTCATAGAACTGAGACAGTGACTGGCGGGAGGACTCTGAAAGCAGTAGCTGGTGGTCATAGGCGATAACATCCACCCCTGCTTCTTTCGGAATACTGTCTTCCAGCAATGTCTGTATTCGCTGCGCCGTACCCATTCCGGTATAGCAGCTGGTAATGATTACTGGGCGTTTGACCTGCTCTGAATAGATGATTTTACTGTCATTCTTTTGGTAAGAGGTGACGTTCTCAACAATGCTTTCCAGCGGAGCGTTATCTAATAATAACTCACCGACGTGTAGCGCCATTGCCGTGGAGACATTATTAATAATGGCGACAGGGAAATGGATGCTTTTATTGAACTCAGAGTAAATATCCGTTAACGACCCCATATCTACCAGAATGACCAGCCCATTGGACATATCATTATCATTAATGTACTGCAGTATATTACTGGCGATATCTTTGATGGCCGTGTCGATAGGCATATCGAAGGAGGCAAAAAGGGTTTCACCCAACATGCGGTTCACGACATTGGCAATACTGCTGGCCGTTGCATAGCCATGTGCCAGAATGACCGCTTTGGTTCGTGGTGCAACGGTCACCATCTTCATACTTTTCAAATATAGCGTGAAGAAAACGTCATCTTCCTGGGTAATCTTGAGATCAAATCGCTGGGCGATCTGTGTTGATAACATACTCGCAATCAGGTTCTCTTCTGCCAAATATTGGCTAATATACTGATGTAAATTTTTGAGCGTTTTTTTATGCGCCAGGATGCCGTCATTACCCTGCTTATTTTTAGTGAATAAATACCATGCTAAGCCGTACAGTCGATTACCGTTAAATTGGACCGAATGTTTGCTTTCTATCTGCTGAACAATATCCTGGATAGTATTGAGATGTGAATAAATGGTCGGGTGATCGTTTTGTGCCGTTGGGTTAAATATGATCTTATCGAACAGCGTATCGATTTCACGAGAGACTTCTGGGAGCAGTACATTTTCGCTATTTTGCTGAAACAGGCTGAAGATCTTATCCCAGAATTCACTAATAAAATGGTTCAACGGTACTACAGGGAGAACCAATTGCTGTAGCGTCATCGAAGGGGTAAATACGACAGCGGTTCCTACAACCTGGTGATTAATTTGCACACCATGCGGCATAAAGCTGTCTGGTAGATCGTCTAAGTGTAAAGAGAGGCACTGATCTGCTTGAGACTTTGCAAAACGCGTGGCACTCAGGCAGGTGATGGTATTTTTTAATTCACCGATATTTCCGCTGTAGATGTGTCGTTTTAAGACGTTCAGCACCTGTGGGGACAGTTTGATATTGCGCTTGAGCAGTTTCGACTCATGCAGGAAAAAGGCATAAATAAACTGGATTTTTTCCGCTTCACCGCGCTGTTCCAACGAAGGAATGGCAATATTCAGCGGGATACGACGTATAAACGTTTCCAGAAAATACTCTTTGGGCGAGACGGTTGTGGCGAAAACCAGTCTGACCTGAGCGCTGATTTCTTTTTCGCTTTCCCCCATGCGACGAAAACGCCCGGTATCCATAAAGGTGAATAACTTTTCCTGACCCTCCGGATGTAAGCGGTGGATCTCATCCAGAAATAGCACCCCTCCATCGGCTTTTTGCAGAAGTCCTTCGCTGGTTTTATCTGCCCCTGTAAATGCACCTTTGATATAGCCAAAGAGGTGACTCGAAAGTAATTCAGGGTTGTTGGCATATTGAGCACAATTGAACGCAATAAATGGCGCGGTGGGGGGCAGGATTTTCTTCTCCACAGCTCGCTGCCAGGATAATTGTGCCAGCATGCTCTTACCGCTGCCGGTCGGGCCATACAGCATTACTGACAGACCGTGAGGGGGATAACAGATCGCGGTATTCAATTTTTCTATAACGGGGACTAAACTTCCCTGGGAACCGATCAATCCGGCAAACGTGTCTTGTTGTTTATATTGATGCTTTTTTAGCTCAGCGGCGCCTGAGAAGACGGATTGACTGACACGAAAAAACTGTTCTTCAAAAACGGCTTTGTGCAGAAAATAGACGGGCCGGGTATTCAGTTTTATGACCAGATTATCGTCAATGAGCTGATTCAGATAGTGGCTGATGGTATTACGCTTCACATTGAAGTGTTCTGCCATCGTTTGGGCCGTATGAAAGTCGTCCAGCGAGTCAAAAGAAAAATGACGGGTCTCTTCTGCCAAAAATGCAAAGATCTCTTCTTTTAACACCGTGAGCCTCTTAACTGTTCCATGCGGGTTCTAACGTCTGGTGCGCATATAAAAGTAACAAAAATAAAATGTTGTGGGACATCATGGCTCATTTGGAGTTTTTGAGTCATCACGTTTTCTACGCGTGTTATTTTGATTTAGCCGCGGGGGAGGTTATCACATTTTGCGGATAGTCGGCGGATGGTTGGCGGTGATTGTGACTATTTCGTACTTAAATTTTACTGATACGTTAATCCCCGGCTCAACGTTGAGCGGGGGACTGACGTGATTCAAAACTTATTTTGCAACACCGTCGTGCGCATGCTCATCTTCGCGGCAATCGCCTTCAGCGCAGTGGCCGTAAAGATAGAGGCTATGGTTCGTTAAACGAATACCATGTTTAGTGGCAATCTCACGCTGGCGCGCTTCGATAGAGTCATCGCTGAATTCGACCACTTTGCCACAGTCGAGGCAAATCAGGTGATCGTGATGATGCTGTTGAGTCAGTTCGAAGACGGATTTGCCCCCTTCGAAATTATGGCGGGTCACGATACCGGCATCATCAAACTGGTTCAGTACGCGATACACGGTCGCCAGACCAATCTCTTCACCCATATCGATCAGGCGTTTATATAAGTCTTCCGCACTGACGTGATGGTTATCCGGTCCCTGAAGAACTTCCAGAATTTTTAAACGAGGAAGCGTTACTTTCAGGCCAGCCTTCTTTAATGCGGTATTGTTGTCAGTCATGCGGAATCTGTCCTGTAGCTAAACGGTTCACTTCATTAAAAGAAGTGACAGAAAATGCACTTGAGATAATGCGTATCATTATAGAACTGCCACGCCTAAATGAAAACTGCAAGCCTCTGGCAAATATTGTTAATCAAAACGTGGTATCGCCAACAAACACACTGTGCAATACCCGATTGGCATCCAGCCATTGTACAGGGTCAGGCGAGAAAGTTACAAATTTGTAGCAATTATTTTGATTGGTTTTATCTATTGATGCGGCACAGATGAAGATCTGCGCCGCACGAAATTAGGCGTTAATAATCTCGTCGAGATGCAGTTCTGCTGAAATCTGCTTAACCCATTTTTCAACGCGTTCTGCGGTCAGTTCAGGCTGGCGATCTTCATCGATAGCCAGGCCGACAAAGTGGTCGTCGTCAGCCAAACCTTTGGATGCTTCAAAGTGGTAACCCGCCGTTGGCCAGTGACCGACGATGGTTGCGCCGCGCGGTTCGATGATGTCGCGAATCGTGCCTAACGCATCGCAGAAATATTCTGCGTAATCTTCCTGATCGCCACAGCCAAACAAAGCAACCAGTTTACCGTTAAAATCAATGTCTTCGAGGGTCGGGAAGAAGTCGTCCCAGTCACACTGCGCTTCGCCGTAGTACCAGGTCGGGATGCCGAGCAGCAGAATGTCATACCCTTCCAGGTCTTCTTTGCTGCTTTTTGCAATGTCATGTACATCGGCAACGTCTTTACCAAGCTGTTTTTGAATCATTTTTGCGATGTTTTCGGTATTACCGGTGTCGCTGCCGAAAAAGATGCCAGTGATTGCCATGAGTAAAATAACCTCTTGAAACTTATTGAAATGGTGGTGGCGCATTGCCCACGGATAAGGGCAATCATAGCAGAACAGTCAGGCATGCGGAAACAGCAAACACGCTGGACTGCACTCTGTGCTACACGATTTATGATTTATACCCGTCATACTTCAAGCTGCATGTGCGTTGGCTTTCCTCGCTCACCCCAGTCACGTACTTATGTACACTCCTGGAGATTCGCTGCGTCGCCGCCTTGATGCAACTCGAATTATTTAGGGTATAGAGCAGAATTTCAGACTATGCCTGACCACGCAATGTGGCGAGTTGGATCATCAGCATTTCTTCAATGAGTTCACTGCGGCTCATATTACGCGCATCAGCCAGCTCATTCAGCGCGTCAACGGCGTCGGCGTTCAGTTTCAGTTCGACACGCTTAAGCCCACGAACTTTGTCGCGTTTAAGCTGATTACGTTTGTTAATACGTAACTGTTCATCACGCGAAAGCGGATTGGTTTTGGGTCGTCCCGGGCGACGCTCCTGCGCGAACAGATCTAATGTCGTACGGTCCGTTTGTTCTTTGGCCATGATCTTGGTGACTTCGGGGAAACAATCAGCCAGGCGTCTGCCCGGATGGATAGCGCGCCATCATACATCAGCAGGGGAGGCGCGCCAACGCCCACGCACGTAATCGCGCGCGGACGCTGAGTTTTTAATCAGTTAGCCTGTTCTGTCAGATAACGACGGATGGCGCGCAGCACGGCTTCGGGTTTTTCTGCATGCACCCAATGGCCCGCGCCGGCAATGACATGTGCCCGTGCCTGGGGAAATTGCGCCAGCAATGGGGCTCGATACGCTTCAGTAACGTACGGTGAGTTCCCCCCAGGGATGAACAGCGCCGGGTGATCCCAGGCCGGAATGGTTTCCCAGCCGACAATATGCGGATACTGATCCCACAATACCGGGACGTTAAAGCGCCATTCACCGTCTATAAATGATTTCAGCAGAAACTGGATCACGCCTTCTTCTTTAAGATGTTGGCGCATCACGCTAGCCGCCTGCTGGCGCGACGCGGCTTCTGTATCCGTCACCGCATTAATCGCCGCAAATATCTCATCGTGACGGCGGACCTGGTAATCAACCGGGGCAATATCGATAGCCACCAGCTTATCGATACGTTCCGGTGCCAGGGCGGTTAGCGCCATCACGGCTTTGCCCCCCATTGAATGGCCAATAAAGGTGGCTTTTTCTATCTGTTGGGCATCCAACGTATCCAGCAGATCTTGCGCCATCGCCGGGTAGTTCATCTCCGGAGAACGGGGTGAGAGGCCATGATTTCGCATATCAACCTGGATGATATTGTGATCGACAACCAGAGAGCGGGCCAGTATGCCCAGATTGTCCAGGCTGCCAAACAGCCCGTGCACCAGGACGATGGGAGAATTATTGTGCAGGTTTTGTGCAGATTGCGCTCGGATATTCAATTTCATGGCAAAGTTCTTTTTTTCACGCTAGCGGGTTAGGGTATCATGTTGACCATTCTGCCACACGGCTGCAACAACTACGGTTACTCCGAGTTTTTCCGGCCATCGGGCTTGACGCTATCCGCTGTTGGGATTTGCCTTTACACTACGCGTGTACAGTCCCAACAACTTGTATTCAGCTAAACACCGCACTGGATTAAGATGAAAACGATTGAAGTTGATGATGAACTCTATAGCTATATTGCCAGCCATACCAAGCATATCGGCGAGAGCGCATCCGACATTTTACGGCGTATGTTGAAGTTTTCCGCCGCATCACAGCCTGCCACGCCGGTGGTGAAAGACGTCCGCGCCGTGCAACCTGTCGTGGAAGCCAAGCCGGTTAACCCTGTAAAAGACAAAGTGCGCGCCATGCGTGAACTGCTGCTTTCCGATGAATATGCGGAACAGAAAAAAGCAGTGAATCGCTTTATGCTGGTGCTGTCTACACTCTATTCACTGGATCAACACGCGTTTGCCGAGGCAACAGAATCGTTGCATGGTCGCACGCGCGTCTATTTTGCAGCGGATGAACAGACGCTGCTGAAAAATGGTAATCAAACCAAGCCGAAACACGTGCCAGGCACGCCGTATTGGGTGATCACCAACACGAATACCGGCCGTAAATGCAGCATGGTTGAACACATCATGCAGTCAATGCAATTCCCTGCGGAATTGATTGAAAAGGTTTGCGGAACAATTTAATCCTTGCATTAGAAGGACCAGGCAATGGCAATCCACAATCGTGCAGGTCAACCTGCACAACAGAGTGATCTGATTAACGTCGCCCAACTGACGGCACAGTACTATGTACTGAAACCAGAAGCAGGGAATGCAGAGCACGCCGTTAAGTTCGGTACGTCCGGGCATCGCGGCAGTGCAGGTCGTCACAGTTTTAACGAACCGCACATTCTGGCTATCGCTCAAGCGATTGCTGAAGAACGTGCGAAAAACGGAATTACTGGCCCTTGTTATGTGGGCAAGGACACTCACGCGCTGTCTGAACCGGCATTTATCTCTGTACTGGAAGTGCTGGCGGCAAACGGTGTTGATGTCATCGTGCAGGAAAATAACGGCTATACGCCAACGCCCGCCGTGTCTAACGCTATCCTGGTCCACAACAAAAAAGGCGGCCCGTTGGCTGACGGTATTGTGATCACACCGTCCCATAACCCGCCGGAGGATGGCGGGATTAAATACAACCCGCCAAACGGTGGTCCGGCAGATACTAACGTCACTAAAGTGGTGGAAGACAGGGCCAATGCACTACTGGCCGATGGCCTTAACGGCGTGAAACGTATTTCACTGGATGCGGCGCTGGCGTCGGGTCACGTGAAAGAACAGGATCTGGTGCAACCGTTCGTTGAAGGATTGGCAGACATCGTCGATATGGCCGCGATCCAGAAAGCGGGCCTGACGCTGGGTGTTGATCCGCTGGGTGGCTCCGGTATCGAATACTGGAAGCGTATTGCTGAGCACTACAAACTGAATCTGACCATCGTTAACGATCAGGTTGATCAGACCTTCCGCTTTATGCATCTCGACAAAGATGGCGCCATCCGTATGGACTGCTCTTCTGAGTGTGCCATGGCGGGTCTGTTGGCGCTGCGTGATAAGTTCGATCTGGCGTTTGCCAACGATCCGGACTACGACCGTCACGGCATTGTTACCCCGGCTGGGTTAATGAACCCGAACCATTATCTGGCGGTGGCAATCAACTACCTGTTCCAGCATCGTCCGCAGTGGGGCAAAGAGGTTGCTGTCGGTAAAACGCTGGTGTCCTCCGCGATGATTGACCGCGTGGTGAATGACCTGGGTCGCAAGCTGGTGGAAGTGCCGGTTGGCTTTAAATGGTTCGTTGACGGTCTGTTTGACGGCAGCTTTGGCTTTGGCGGTGAAGAGAGCGCGGGCGCGTCATTCCTGCGTTTCGACGGTACGCCATGGTCGACGGACAAAGACGGGATCATCATGTGCCTGCTGGCAGCGGAAATTACCGCGGTTACCGGTAAGAACCCGCAGGAGCACTATAATGAGCTGGCCGCGCGCTTTGGTGCGCCAAGCTACAACCGTTTACAGGCTCCCGCGACGTCTGCGCAGAAAGCTGCGCTGTCTAAACTGTCTCCGGAAATGGTTAGCGCCAGTACGCTTGCCGGTGACCCGATCACTGCACGTCTGACCGCTGCACCAGGTAACGGTGCCTCCATTGGCGGTCTGAAGGTGATGACCGACAACGGCTGGTTTGCCGCACGCCCGTCCGGCACCGAGGACGCCTACAAGATTTACTGTGAAAGCTTCCTCGGCGCTGAGCATCGCCAGCAGATTGAGAAAGAAGCGGTTGAGATTGTCAGCGAAGTGCTGAAAAACGCATAAGGCGTAGACCGGATGACGATGCTCGCGTCGCCATCCGGCATGAATTATAAAAGCCGGATAGCTTATATGCTGATCCGGCTTTTTTATTCAGCATCTGTTCACGGCATAAACCGATAGCCGATCCCGGTTTCGGTAATAAAGTGACGTGGACGGGCCGGATCCAGCTCGAGCTTCTGGCGCAAGTGCCCCATATAGATTCGCAGGTAGTGGCTGTGCTCGACGGCATTGGGTCCCCATACCTGGTTTAACAACTGGCGTTGGGTGAGTACTTTACCCGCGTTGTTCAGCAGGACCGCAAGCAGGCGAAACTCAATCGGCGTCAGATGTATTTCCTCTTCACCACGGTGTACCAGCCGCGCGGCAATATCCACTTTAATGTTTGAGAATTGAACCACCGGTTCGGGCGTTTGCCCGGTTGCGTGGCGGCGTAAGGCCACGCGTAAACGCGCCTGCAGCTCGCCAATACCAAACGGTTTGCTGAGATAATCATCGGCACCGGCGTCCAGCGCGGCGATTTTGTCGCTCTCCTCACTGCGGGCAGAAAGCACAATCACCGGGATGGCACTCCATTGTCGCAGGTCGCGAATAAAATCGATGCCGTCACCGTCCGGCAGGCCGAGATCGAGAATGATGAGATCGGGTTTTCGCGTGGCCGCTTCCAGCAGGCCACGTTGCAGCGTTTCTGCTTCGTAAACGCGCAGGCCATCGGCTTCCAGCGCGGTGCGCAGAAAGCGGCGAATGGCCTGTTCATCTTCAACAATCAGTACGTTTGTCACATATCCTCATGAAAATCTTCAAGTTCAGGGGGCGTTTCCTGCGGGAGTGTAACACGGAAGCATGCGCCACCCTGCGGTCGATTGTGGGCGGTAATCGTCCCGCCGTGTACGTTCACAATCGCCTGACAAATAGCCAGTCCCAGCCCTACGCCCGGTACTGAGGATTCTTTGTTTCCCCGGGAGAACTTGTCGAAAATAGCGTGCTCTTGGCCCGCTGGAATGCCGGGGCCATTATCCCATACATCCAGAAACAGATGCTCACCTTCTACCTGCGCATCAATGCCGATTTGCGCCTGTGGACCTGCGTACTTAATGGCGTTTTCCAGCAGGTTAATCAGCACCCGTTCAAACAGTGGACCGTCAACGTGAATCAGCGTCAACGGCGCCGGAAGCGACAAATTAATCGGCGCGGCTAAGCCAGGTTCCAGCATTTGCAGGGCGCTACCTACTACTTCTTCCAGCGTTAACCACTCCTTCTTAAGATTAAAGCCGCCAGACTGGATCCGCGCCATATCCAGCAAATTATTGACCAGCCGGGTGGTATTGAGCACGTGCTGGCGAATTTCGCTGGCCTGGCGGGCATGGGGAGAACCTTCGCTGGCGAGATCCAGCGTTAAAATCTCCGCCTGACCGAACAGCACCGTGAGTGGCGTGCGTAAATCATGGGAGAGGGCCGCCAGCAGAGCGTTGCGGATGCTCTCTCGTTCGCTGGCCAATCGCGCCAGTTCTTCGCTGGCGGTCAGCGTCAGGCGTTCGAGCGCACTGGCAACCAGCAGGGTAAAGGTTTCCAGCAGACGCTGCTGTTCCGGGATCATCAACTGACGCAGGTTTCCCGGCTCCACTACCAGCAGCCCGTGCGTTTTGTCAGCGCTTTTCAGCGGCAAGATTTGATACGGCACGCCGGGGAGGGTATCGGTGCCGGCACCTGCCGGTTGTCCTTTATCAAAACTCCATTGGGCAATGGCGTCATCCCACGGCGTCATGCCCTGCTGCTCTGTCAGCGGTGCCAGCTTTCCGTGCTCATCCGGCAATAACACCTGGCTGCGGGCCTGAAAGGTGGAGGCGATAAACTGTTCGCTGGTGGTGGCGATATCTTTCTGGCTACGTCCCACGGCCAGCGCTTTGGACATCTCATACAGATGACGCGTTCGCTGCTCCCGATAACGCGCGACCCGCGCCTGATAGCGCACGCCTGCGGTCAGATTCCCAATAACCAGACCAACCGTTAACATGACCGCAAAAGTGAGCAGATACTGGACGTCTGAGACGGCAAGCGTCCCGCGTGGCGCAATAAAGAACAGATCGAAGCTGGCGACGTTGATCATGGTCGCCACTACCGAGGGCCAACGACCATAAAACAGGGCGATAACCACCACGCCTAACAGATAGAGCATCACCAGATTGGCGGCATCAAAAGTAACCAGCCATTGCATGGCAATCAGCGTGGTGATGGCGCACAGCGCGGCGGCCACCACACAGCCCTGAATTTGTACCCGCCATTTATCCTTAAAAGTGCGAGTATCCATGGTTTGGGCTGCTGCGCGTGGTGGAGGCTCGTCCAACGCGACAATCATCAGATCGAGATCCGGGGCACGATGAGCCAGCTTGTCGGCAAAGGAATCGCTGCGCCACCAGCGGCGCGTGGTTGGCCGTCCCAGCACAATTTTTCCCAGGTTATGCTCCCGGGCGTAGCGAATCACCGCCTTGTCTTCGGCGGGATCGGAAAGGGTGGCGGTTTCCGCACCCAGTTCCTGTGCCAGCCGTAGCGCGCTTAAGATCGCACGGCGCTGTTTTTCCGGGAGCTGATGCAGCGCCGGGGTTTCGACATACACCGCGTGCCACACGCTGCCAAGGCGAGCAGCCAGACGTGCGGCGGCGCGTACCAGCTTTTCACTGCCGGTATTGTGTCCAATACACAGCAAAATAGCGTCGCGGGTGTGCCAGACTTTTTCCTCTCCCGGTCGTCCTCGCCAGGCGCGCATTTGATCGTCTACTCGATCGGCGGTACGGCGTAGGGCCAGTTCGCGCAGGGCGATTAAATTACCTTTGCGAAAGAAATGTTCGATTGCCCGTTCCGCCTGACCGGCGATGTAGACCTTGCCTTCGTTGAGGCGCTGGCGTAAGTCGTCAGGCGGCAGATCGACCAGCACCACATCATCGGCAGCATCGAAAAAGGGATCGGGGACGGTTTCACGCACCTGAATACCGGTCACGCCGCTGACCACGTCGTTCAGGCTTTCCAGATGCTGCACGTTAACGGTAGTAAAGACATCAATGCCCGCTTCCAGCAGCTCTTCAATGTCCTGCCAGCGGCGGGGATGGCGCGAGCCTGGCGCATTACTGTGCGCCAGTTCGTCCATTAATATCAGCGCCGGGCGGCGGGCGAGGGCCGCATCAAGATCGAACTCGCTGATGCGTCGCCCGCGGTGAGTCTGACGTTTTAACGGCAGTACGGCGAGACCGTCCAGCAGCGCGGCGGTCTCTTTGCGTCCGTGGGTTTCCACCACACCGATCAACACATCCAGGCCTTGCGCCCGCAGCCGCTGGGCCTCTGCCAGCATGGCCCAGGTTTTACCCACGCCGGCACAGGCACCGAAGAAAATTTTCAGTTTTCCACGATGCGGGGCGGTCGTTTGTTCCAGTAAACGGTCCGGATCGGGGCGTAAGGGTTCGCTATGCATGTCCTTTGTCTCAGTGCTTATCCAGCGCTAAATTAAGTTCCACCAGGTTCACCACCGGTTGACCGATAAAACTGACCAGCGGCTTTTGCGTGTATTGTGCAACCAACTGCGTAACCTCTTCAACGCTGAGGTTGCGCGCATGTGCCACGCGTGGAATCTGCCAGGCAACGGCCTCTGGCGTCAGGTTATTATCCAGCCCGCTGGCGGATGCGGTTACTAACTCCACAGGAACGACAGGGCTGGCCTGCGGGTTGGCGGCACGCAGCGCGGCGATCCGGCTTTGTAGTTGCTTATCCAGCTCCGGGTTGCTGGCGGCCAGATTACTTCCACCCGAACCCATTGGATTATAGGGTATTTCCGCCGTTGCTGACGGGCGTCCCTGAAAATATCCGGCGGCGGTAAAGTGTTGCCCGATGCGTTCAGAACCGCGGATCGTCTGACCTTCGCGGATGAGCGACCCGTTGGCCTGATGGGGAAACCACCACTGCCCCAGTGCGGTGGTCAACAGCGGGTAGACCCCGCCGGTAATAAGCATCAGGAAAAATAATGTTGATAATGCAGGACGTAATCCACTCATCTGAAACCTCACACCAGACCCAGCAGGGTCAGCAGTAAATCAATCACTTTAATGCCGATAAATGGCACGACCAGGCCGCCGAGGCCGTAAATCCACAGATTGCGGCGTAACATGGCGGAGGCGGACAACGGTTTGTAGCTCACCCCTTTCAGTGCCAGTGGGATCAGAAAGACAATCACCAGCGCATTGAAGATAACCGCGCTGAGGATTGCCGAATCCGGCGAATGCAGACGCATCACGTTAAGCGCGTTGAGCTGCGGATAGGTGGCGGCAAACGCCGCCGGAATAATGGCAAAATATTTGGCGACGTCGTTGGCAATACTGAAGGTGGTCAGTGAACCGCGCGTCATCAGCATCTGTTTGCCAATGTGGACCACTTCGATAAGCTTGGTGGGGTTAGAATCAAGGTCCACCATGTTGCCCGCTTCTTTAGCCGCCTGGGTCCCGGAGTTCATGGCGACCGCAACGTCTGCCTGCGCCAGTGCGGGGGCGTCGTTCGTGCCGTCACCGGTCATTGCCACCAGACGGCCTTCCGCCTGGTACTGACGAATCAGCGCCAGCTTAGCTTCCGGTGTGGCTTCGGCTAAAAAGTCGTCAACCCCGGCCTCCGCTGCAATCGCGGCGGCAGTCAGACGGTTATCGCCGGTAATCATCACCGTTTTGATACCCATTTTGCGTAGCTGGGCAAACCGTTCTTTGATCCCGCCTTTGACGATATCTTTCAGGGCAATGACGCCCAGAACGCGCGAACCTTCGACAACCACCAGCGGCGTCGCGCCAAGACGGGCAACGTTTTCCACTTTCTGTTCGACATCTGCAGGGAAGTGTCCGCCGTTGGCCTCAACGTGACGACGAATGGCGTCGACCGAGCCTTTACGGATCATGCGGTTGTCGATGTTAATGCCGCTCATCCGGCTTTGCGCGGTGAACGGCACAAACGTGGCGTGCAGCGATTGCACATCGCGTATGCGCAGATTAAAGCGCTGTTTTGCCAGAATCACGATGCTGCGACCTTCCGGCGTTTCATCCGCCAGTGATGAAAGCTGCGCCGCGTCGGCCAGCGTTTTTTCGTCGACACCGTGGGCGGGAATAAAATCTGATGCCTGACGGTTACCCAGCGTAATGGTGCCGGTTTTATCCAGCAACAGTACGTCGACGTCACCTGCTGCTTCGACCGCCCGCCCGCTGGTGGCGATCACGTTCGCGCCGAGCATTCGGCTCATACCGGCCACGCCAATCGCCGAGAGTAGCCCACCAATAGTTGTCGGGATCAGGCACACCAGCAGGGCAACCAGCACCGTGACGCTAACTGCAGTGCCGCCCCAGGCGGAGAACGGCCACAGGGTGGCGGTTGCCAGTAAAAAGACGATGGTCAGGGCTATCAGCAGGATTGTCAGCGCGATTTCGTTGGGCGTCTTACGCCGCTGGGCGCCTTCAACCATGGCGATCATCCGGTCGAGGAAGGTTTCACCGGGGTTCACGCTGCATTCGATAACCAGCCAGTCGGAAAGAATGCGGGTCCCGCCGGTTACGGAAGCAAAATCACCGCCGGACTCACGGATAACCGGCGCAGATTCCCCGGTAATGGCGCTTTCGTCCACCGATGCGCCGCCTTCAATCACCTCGCCGTCGCAGGGAATAATATCGCCTGCTTCCACCAGTACGATATCGCCTTTGCGTAGTTCCTCTGCGGGAACATGATCCATTTCTGCACCGTATTTCGGTTCACGCAATTTACGGGCAAACGCTGTCTTCTTAACGCCTTTCAGGCTGTTGGCCTGAGCTTTACTGCGTCCTTCCGCCAGCGCTTCGGCAAAATTGGCAAAAAGGACGGTGACCCACAGCCAGAGGCTTATCGCACCGGTAAACAGGGGATTGCCTGTCATGTGCCCGGTTGCCATTGCAACGGTTAACAAGGTTGTCAGCAGGCTGCCCAGCCAGACGATAAACATCACCGGGTTGCGCCACTGAGTATGTGGGCTTAACTTTTTGACTGCGTCCATCAGCGCGTGTGCGACCAGAGACGGTTCGAACAGTGCCAGTTGTTTGCGACTCATAACAATGTGCTCCGCATCGCTCAACGTAAAGAGAGGTATTCTGCGACCGGGCCAAGCGCCAGTGCAGGAATAAAGGTGAGGGCGCCAACCAGTAACACCGTACCGATCAACAACCCGACAAACAGTGGGCCGTGAGTGGGGAGCGTCCCCTGGCTTGCCGGTTGGCTCTTTTTACCCACCAGCGAACCGGCAATTGCCATCACCGGAATAATGACCCCGAAGCGGCCGAAGAACATGCACAACGCCAGCAGGCAGTTCCAGAAGGGGCTGTTAGCGCTTAACCCGGCAAAGGCGCTGCCGTTGTTGTTGGCGGCAGATGACACGGCGTACAGTACTTCGCTGAAACCATGCGGGCCGGGGTTGAGCATGGCGCTGCGTCCGGCGTCGCTCATCATGGCTATCGCTGTACCGAGCAGCACCAGCGCAGGCGTCACCAGAATCGCCAGCGCGGTCATTTTCATTTCCCGCACGTCGATTTTCTTACCCAGATATTCCGGCGTGCGCCCGATCATCAGTCCGGCAATAAACACCGCCAGCAGGACGAACAGCAGCATGCCGTACAAACCGGAGCCCACGCCGCCGAACACCACTTCGCCAATCTGCATCAACCACATCGGTACCATCCCGCCCAGTGCGGTGAAGGAGTCGTGCATCGCGATGACCGCCCCACAGGAGGCCGCCGTTGTGACGACCGCGAACAGACTGCTGACCAGTACGCCAAAGCGGCTCTCTTTCCCTTCCATATTGAGACTGCTGTCTGCGCCAAATGCCAGCAGATGTGGGTTTCCTTGAACTTCCGCCCACATCACAATCGCCACGCAGATGACAAAAATCAGCGACATGGCCCACAGTAAGGTGCGTCCCTGACGGCGATCGCCCACGACATCGCCAAAGGCAAAGCACAGGGCGGCAGGAATGCAAAAGACAGCCAACATCTGCACCATATTGGTCAAGGCGGTTGGGTTTTCAAACGGATGCGATGAGTTAGCATTAAAGAAGCCGCCGCCGTTGGTACCGAGCATTTTAATGGCCTCCTGCGAGGCAACCGGTCCCATTGGTAACAGCTGCTTGACGCCTTCAAGGGTGGTGAATGACTGATAGGGCAGCAGGTTTTGCAGTGCGCCTTGCTGAATAAAGAACAGGGCAATAAGCAGAGAAAGAGGGAGCAGCATCCACAGCGTAATGCGCACCAGATCCACCCACGCATTGCCCAGGGTATTCATACTCTGGCGCGTAAAGGCGCGGATTAGGGCAAAAATCACCGCAATACCGGTCGCCGCAGACAGGAAGTTCTGCACGGTTAAGCCAGCCATCTGACTAAAGTAGCTTAAGGTGGTTTCGCCACTGTAAGACTGCCAGTTGGTATTGGTGACAAAACTCACGGCGGTATTCAGCGCAAGATGCCATGACAGCCCCGGTAGCTGCTGAGGATTCAGTGGTAACAAGTTTTGCGCCATCAGCAGGGAAAACAGCACCAGCAGACCCAGGATATTGAGCATCAGGATCGCCAGCAGGTACTGTTTCCAGTTCATCTCATGTTGTGAAACGCCTAACCCGCGCCAGAGAATACGCTCAACACCGGTTACGCCCGGAAGGGGGATGTTGGTGATGAGTCGTGCCAGCACGGCACCCAGCGGTCTGGCGATGACAAATAACACCAGTAAGAAACTGGCGATGAGTAAAAATCCTTGTGCCGCCATCAGAACGCCTCCGCCTTAATCAGGGCATACACCAGATAACCGAGTAATAAAAAAACCAGCACAATGCCAGTTATCACGCCTGCACTCACGGTGCACCTCCTGTGACATCAATGTGATAACCAGAGCGTAGGTTTTTGGTTGCAAAGATTTCGCAAAAATTGGCGGGTGGGGTGTAAAAAAAGTATAAAAATGGCAAAGACCGTTATTTAACTAATGATTAGTATTAATTTAACTTTTATGTAACCTAATTACAGTTTCAGGCTAAACGGAGCATCAATAGATAAAAATAAGTGGTCGGATGAGTAGCAAAATTACACACAAGGCGGTATTATTTTCATCAGTTAACCAAATTTATTTTCCGGTGCTATTCACCGAACAGATATAGGGGAGAGGATTATGGACTTGTATAAAGAATATCCAGCGCACATTGTCTTATTACGCCGTACTTTCGCCGTCGTGGCGGGCGTGCTGGCGCTGCCGGTCATGCTGTTCTGGAAAGACCGTGCCCGTTTTTACAGCTACCTGCACCGCGTCTGGTCGAAAACCAGTGATAAACCTGTGTGGATGGATCAGGCTGAAAAAGCGACCTGCGATTTCTATTAAGTCATCGTAATTGCTAAAAAAACCGCCAACAGCAATGTGGCGGTTTTTTTATGCACGGAGGTCTACACTTACCCGAATAACGGATAAGGAGTCGTGATGAGCAAGAGAATTCCTGTGGGTATCCACACCTGTGTTACGGCACCTGCGGTTGGTTGTTCTGCCAGAGAAGTCTGCCCGTTTGACGACAGTACTCTGGTGCGTATTTATGCGTTGCATGAACTGTATAAGCTTCACCAGCGGGGGCTAACGCGCGGAGCGTTGATTGACTATCACACCCGCTACAAACTGATCCTGCTGGCGCATTCCCAGCCAGAGTATCGTGAACTTGGCCCCTTCGTTGCGGCCATCCACGAATGGCAAAGTCTTGAGGCGTTTTTTAATGAGTACCGCTTACGACTGACGCATTTGCTGTTCAATAATGCAACCCGACGTAATCACACCAATGTCCTGATGCACGTTCAGGGTTATTTCCGCAATCAACTCGATCTGCATCAACGTCAGGAACTGACCTCGATAATCGATAGCTATCGACGTGAAGCGCAGCCACTGCTTGCACCGTTAATGCTCATCAAACACTATATGGCCGAGCATCCGAACACCTGGCTGTCCGGGCAACGTTATTTTGAACTCTGGCCGGCAATTCTGGATTTGCGCGGCAAAAATTAATTTATCTGCGGGAGTTTTATGACCACGCATCTGGTCTGGTTTCGGCGTGATTTGCGCCTGCATGACAATCTTGCTCTTGCGGCGGCGTGTCGGGATCGTTCAGCCCGGGTGCTGGCGCTATATATCGCCACCCCAGAACAATGGGCGGCGCATGATATGTCTGCGCGTCAGGCGGCGTTTATCAGCGTGCAGTTGAATGCGCTACATGCGGCGTTGGCAGAAAAAGGGATCCCGCTGCTGTTTCATGAAGTTGCCGATTTTGCTGCCAGCGTGGAGACAGTAAAACGTGTTTGCGCGCAGCATGACGTCAGCCGACTGTTTTATAACTATCAGTATGAAATCAATGAACGGCAGCGTGATGCAAGGGTCGAGAAGCAGTTGCCTGACGTCGTGTGCGAAGGCTTTGACGACAGTGTGATCTTACCCCCGGGCGCGGTTATGACCGGCAATCATGAAATGTATAAAGTCTTTACGCCGTTTAAAAATGCCTGGCTGAAGCGAATTAAAGACGGCATTCCGGAATGTGTTAGCGCGCCAATGGTGCGGGATAGTGGGGCGCTCACCGCGCCGTTAACGCCACTCACGCTGAATTATCCGCAGCAGGATTTTGATGCAGCACTTTTCCCGGCGCAAGAAAAACGGGCTATCGCGCAGTTACGCCAGTTTTGTCAGCAGGCCGCGAGTGACTATGAACAACAGCGTGATTACCCGGCCATTGAAGGCACCAGTCGCTTGTCTGCGAGTCTGGCCACGGGCGGGTTGTCGCCGCGTCAATGCCTGAACCGTCTGTTAGCCGAACAGCCGAAGGCGCTAGAGGGCGGTGCCGGGAGCGTATGGCTAAATGAACTTATCTGGCGTGAATTTTACCGACATTTAATGACCTGGTATCCGGCGCTGTGTCGGTATCAACCGTTTATTCGCTGGACTGACCGCGTGCAATGGCAGAACAACGCGGCGCATCTTCAGGCGTGGCAGACGGGAAATACGGGATACCCCATTGTTGATGCCGCGATGCGCCAGCTTAACGCTACCGGCTGGATGCATAACCGTTTACGCATGATCACCGCCAGCTTCCTGGTAAAAGATCTGCTGATTGACTGGCGTAAAGGGGAGCAGTACTTCATGTCGCAACTGATCGACGGCGACCTGGCGGCCAATAACGGTGGCTGGCAGTGGGCTGCGTCTACCGGAACCGATGCTGCACCGTATTTCCGCATTTTTAACCCTACAATTCAGGGGGAGAAATTCGACCGCGACGGTGAGTTTATCCGCCGGTGGGTTCCCGAGTTGCACGAGGTACCTGGTAAAGCAATCCACGACCCGTGGACGTGGGCAGAAAAAGCGCAGGTTACCCTCGATTATCCCCGTCCGATTGTAGATCATAAACAGGCCAGGCTAGCGACGCTGGCGGCCTACGAGGCGGCACGCAAGGGGTGAGCGTACGGTTTATTTCTGCGTACTACCATCCGGTAGCATGAATGCGTTGCTGCCGGGCGTATTTAGAATTGGAGCGTGTACGCAAGGCTGTGAATGCCTGGATGCACGCGTCACGCTCGGGCAGTAAAGTCCCGTCATCTTCTTTCAGGTGACGGAATACGATGACAACGCCAGCGACGTCCACACCGCATGATGCGGTATTCAAAACATTTTTACGCCATCCCGAAACAGCGCGCGATTTCCTCGACATTCACCTTCCGGCTTCTCTGCGGACGCTTTGCGATTTATCCACGCTGAAACTGGAGTCAGAGAGCTTTATCGACGCTGATTTACGTTCCCGCTACTCCGATGTGCTCTGGTCTTTACACACACGCGAAGGCGATGGTTATGTTTATGTTGTTATAGAGCATCAGAGTTCAGCCGATCCGCATATGGCCTTTCGTCTGCTGCGTTATGCGATGGCAGCTATGCAGCGCCATCTGGACGCCGGGCACAAGGAATTACCGCTGGTTATTCCGATGCTGTTTTATCATGGCTGTCGAAGCCCGTACCCGTATTCACTGTGCTGGTTGGATGCGTTCGCCGATCCCGTGGCGGCAAAGCAACTTTATGCCAGCGCATTTCCGCTGGTGGATATAACGGTTGTGCCAGATGACGACATCATGGCTCACAGGCGAATGGCGTTGCTGGAACTGATGCAAAAGCATATCCGTCAGCGGGATTTGATGGGGCTGGTAGAGCAACTGAGCACACTGCTACTAACAGGTTGCACTAATGACACGCAGCTACAGGCGATGTTTAATTACATTCTGCAATCCGGCGATGAATCTCGTTTCACTGAATTTATGCAAGAGATGACGCAACGGATCCCCCAACACAAGGAGAGGCTGATGACTATTGCGGAGCGGTTACGGTTAGATGGAGTACAGGAAGGACTGCAACAAGGGCTGCAACAAGGACTACAGCAAGGTAAGCAAGAAGCCGCGTTGCGTATTGCGCTAACCATGCTGGCACAAGGAATAGATCGCGAAATGGTATTACTGATTACCGGTTTGGCTGAAGAGGATTTGGCAGCGAATAATGCGTAACCGTCTGATAAAAAACAGGCCCGACTCATATGACATCATCGGGCCTGTTAACTCAGGACTCTAGCGCCAGCGCGCGTTTTTTAAATTTAAGTGACTGGTACAGCCAAATTAGCAGCACCAGCGCCACGCAGGCCAGCGCGCCCCAGGTAATTTCGCTAAAGACGTCAATATACGCGTTGATGGAATAGTTGATGGCCCCGGAGGCATTAAACGCGCCTTGTGACGTCTGGTCGGCAATCACCCCCGCCAGATAGTTGGCAATAGCGCCGGACAGCAGCATATAGATTCCGGTTAACACGCCGGTGACGCCAGGGATCTCAATGCGCGTAATCTGCGACATGGCGACCGGGTCGATAAACAGTTCGGCAAATCCCATTACCGCCAGCCCCAACACCATCAGCGGCATCGAGGAGTGGCCGTAAGCGGCGGACCAGCGGGCGCTTAAGGTCAGAATACAGAATCCGGCGCTCATCAACCCCAGGCCGAGGGCAAATTTTCCCCAGATGCGCACGGTACGATTACCACTGACGCTTTCTTTGACTACCCAGGCCAGCACGATGCCGCACAGCATCACGGCAAAGGCGTTAACCGACTGGAACATGGCGGTAGGAATGGAATATCCCAGAATATCGCGATTCACAAAGCGGTCGATATACAGGCTGATGGAGCTGCCGCCTTGCTGTGCAAAGGCCCAGAATAACAGACTGAAGAATGTTAACGTGACGATAAGCCCCAGTTCTTTGCGCTGCTTTTGCGTTTGTGCCTGACGGTAAATTTTAGCCAGAACGACCAGACCAATGACGGTGGCGACGATTAGCGCATATACGGACCACTCTTTCCAGAACAGAACGGTAATTAGCAGCGGTGCGGCGACCAGCAGCACTAACAGCCAGGCCCAGTTTGGCAGAACAAACGTTCTGGCACACAGGACCGTTTTGTTGACGCCGGTTGTATGGGCGAAATGCCGGTTGCCGCACAAGAAAATCACCAGTCCTGCCAGCATACCAATTGCGGCCAGCGCGAAGCCCATCGCCCAGCTGTATTCTTCCTGCACATAGCCACAGGCAATGGGGGCGATAATCGAACCGATATTTCCGGCGGCGTAGAGCAGTGAGAACCCGCCGTCGCGGCGCGGATCGTCGTTGTGATACAGCTCACCCAGCAGGCAGCTAATGTTGGATTTAAACAGACCGTAGCCACAGACAATGATCGCCAAAGATAAATATAGGAACGCTGGCGCCATTTCACTGGCACCCAGTACCAGGTGTCCAACCGCCATTAACAATGCGCCAATCATCACCGCCATACGGTTACCAAGGACCTTATCCGCCAGGTATCCGCCAAGAATAGGCGTGACATACACCAGCGAACAGTAAGCGCTGAACAACGCATACGCATGAGTATCGTTGTACTTGAGTTGGTTGGTGAGATACAGGATCAGCAGGGCGCGCATGCCGTAAAAACTGAAGTATTCCCAAATTTGCAGCGCGACGACGTAATAAATTGCGCGTGGCTGAGATGCGTGTTTATTCATTCTATTCTCGAAGTAAATGCCTCACGCCAGGATGAACGTACTGCGTGAGCGTGTTTCCTTGAAGTTATAACTTTGATACAGATCTGATTATTTTTGCAATATGCTGTCTGATTGCATAAATATACATGAATAAAATCACGTAGTGGTAAGCAATTTACGTTCAAACGGAGAGTGAGTGTTTCTTGATGTGTCAGTGAAATGGTTATCGACGAATGGAGGCGGGGACGCTATTTTACATAAGCAGTATTGCTGATTGGACAGGCAGAAATTATGACAACGAGGGCGATGATGAAAAACACCGAGCTGGAACAACTGATCAACGACAAACTGAACAGCGCCGCGATTAGCGACTATGCGCCGAATGGTTTGCAGGTTGAGGGCAAAGAGACGGTGCATAAAATCGTGACCGGCGTGACAGCAAGCCAGGCCTTGCTGGATGAGGCTGTGCGCCTGGGCGCTGATGCGGTCATCGTTCATCACGGTTACTTCTGGAAAGGCGAATCTCCGGTAATTCGTGGCATGAAGCGCCATCGTCTGAAAACGCTGCTGGAAAATGACATCAACCTGTATGGTTGGCACCTGCCGTTGGATGCTCACCCGGAGCTGGGTAACAACGCACAGCTGGCGGCGCTGTTGGGCATTACCGTGATGGGTGAAATCGAGCCGTTGGTACCGTGGGGTGAACTTGCCATGCCGGTGCCGGGGCTGGAATTTGCCTCGTGGATTGAGGCGCGTTTAGGGCGTAAACCATTGTGGTGTGGCGATAGCGGGCCGGAAAAAATTCAGCGTGTTGCCTGGTGCACCGGGGGAGGGCAGAGCTTCATTGATAGCGCGGCCCGTTTTGGTGTTGATGCATTTATTACCGGCGAAGTCTCAGAACAAACTATTCACTCAGCCCGTGAGCAGGGGCTGCATTTCTATGCCGCCGGACACCATGCCACCGAACGCGGCGGTATCCGGGCGTTAAGTGAATGGCTGAATGAAAATACCGAGCTGGATGTATCGTTTATCGATATTCCTAACCCCGCCTAATGAATCAGGTTGTAAAAAGAGGGACGAAAGTGCAGCGAGCGCGTTGTTATCTGTTAGGTGAAACTGCGGTGGTTCTGGAACTGGAACCCCCCATTACGCTGGCGACCCAGAAACGTATTTGGGGTTTGGCTCAGCGCCTGGTTGATGCCCCGAATGTGCTTGAAGTGATCCCGGGTATGAACAATATCACGGTGACGCTGCGTAATCCGCAAACCCTGGCGCTGGATGCCATTGAACGTCTGCAACGCTGGTGGGAGGAGAGTGAAGCACTGGAGCCAGATTCGCGCTTTATTGAAATTCCGGTGACCTACGGCGGAAAGCAGGGACCGGATCTGGCCGATGTCGCACAACACAGTGGATTAGGCGAAAAGCAGGTCGTTGAATTGCATGCTTCTGTTGACTATGTGGTCTGGTTTTTAGGCTTTCAGCCAGGGTTCCCCTATCTCGGGAGCTTACCGGAACAACTGCATACTCCACGACGTGCGGAACCGCGTCTGATTGTTCCAGCAGGTTCGGTCGGTATCGGCGGCTCACAAACCGGTATCTATCCGCTCGCCACACCGGGGGGATGGCAGCTGATAGGGCATACCGCCATTAAGTTGTTTGATCCCCGCCGGGATGAACCCATCCTGTTACGACCAGGAGATACCGTGCGCTTTGTACCGCAGAAGGAGGGAGTATGTTAACTATCATTCGTGCCGGTATGTACACCTCCGTCCAGGACGGCGGTCGTCACGGTTTTCGCCAGTCAGGAATCAGCCACTGTGGGGCGCTGGATAAGCCCGCATTGAACGTTGCCAACCTGCTGGTGGGCAACGATGCAAATGCCGCCGCGCTGGAGATAACGCTCGGCCAGTTGGTTGTGGAGTTTGACGCAGATAGCTGGTTTGCCTTGACCGGCGCGGGGTGTGATGCACATTTAGACGGTAACCCGGTGTGGAGCGGATGGCGACTTCCGGTGAAGGCTGGGCAACGCCTGACGCTAAAACGTCCGCAACATGGCATGCGCAGTTATTTGGCAATAGCGGGTGGCATTGATGTTCCCGAGGTCATGGGTTCGTGCAGCACCGACCTGAAAGTCGGCATCGGTGGTCTGGAAGGGCGTCTGTTACGCGATGGCGACAGGCTGGCGGTGGGCGTTTCCACGCGACGGTTCAGCGGACCGCAGGGGGTAAAACAGCTCATGTGGGGGAACCGCATTCGTGCGTTACCCGGACCTGAGTATCATGAGTTTGATGAAGCTTCGCAGGCGTCATTCTGGCGTTCGCCATGGCAACTCAGCCCGCAGAGTAACCGCATGGGGTATCGCCTGCAGGGACAACCGCTAACGCGCACTACCGATCGAGAACTGTTGTCGCATGGTCTGCTTCCCGGCGTGGTGCAGGTGCCGCATAACGGCCAGCCTATTGTGCTGATGAACGACGCCCAGACCACGGGGGGCTATCCACGCATCGCCTGTATCATTGAGGCGGATATGTACCATCTGGCGCAAATTCCCCTCGGCCAGCCAATTCATTTTGTTCAGTGCTCGCTGGAGGAAGCGCTAAAGGCGCGTCACGACCAGCAGCGTTATCTGGAACAATTAACATGGCGACTTAACGATGAAAATTGATCTGAATGCAGACCTCGGTGAAGGCTGCGCAAATGATGCCGCGCTGCTGCAACTGGTGTCTTCTGCCAACATTGCCTGCGGATTTCACGCCGGCGATGCGCAAACCATGCTGGCAAGCGTGCGTGAAGCGTTAAAAAATGACGTAGCAGTGGGGGCGCATCCCAGTTTTCCGGATCGGGAAAACTTCGGCCGTAGCGCCATGACCCTGCCCGTCGATACGGTTTACGCCCAGACGCTGTATCAAATCGGTGCGCTGGCGGCGATAACCCGGGCGGAAGGTGGCGTGATGCGCCACGTCAAACCGCACGGCATGTTGTACAACCAGGCCGCCAGGGATCCACAGTTAGCCGATGCCATCGCCAGGGCGGTGCATGCCTGCGATCCGTCGCTGGTGCTGGTGGGGCTGGCGGGTAGCGAACTGATTCGGGCCGGCGAGCATTATGGTCTGCAGACGCGTCAGGAGGTGTTTGCCGATCGCGGCTATCAGGCGGATGGCAGTCTGGTTCCGCGTAGTCAGCCGGGGGCGCTGATTGAAGACGAAGAGCAGGCGTTGGCGCAAACCTTACAAATGGTGCGGTCCGGGAGAGTAAAAAGCCAAACCGGAGAATGGGCCAACGTCACGGCACAGACGGTCTGTATTCATGGTGATGGTGAGCACGCACTCGCTTTTGCCCGCCGTTTGCGCAGCGCGTTTAATGCATGCAATATTGAAATTAGCGCATAAGATTTACCATACAAAACAATAATATATTACACAACAACATAAACTCTAAGTAATTCGAGTTGCAGGAAGATGACCAGTGAGTGAGTTCCCAGGCGCTTACAGAAGTAAGTGACTGGGGTGAACGAAGGCAGTCAACGCACCTGCAGCTTGAAGTATGACGAGTTTTAACAGGAATGAATTATGGAAGAGGTAATTTCTCTTTGGCCATTGACGGGGATCGCCGTCATCGTGGTCGGATTTCTTTTACGTTTTAACCCGGTATTGGTGGTTATCATTGCCGGGATCGTCACCGGGTTGGCGGCGCATATGCCGATCGCCACTATCCTCGAAAAACTGGGTGAAGGTTTTCTCAACACCCGCAACCTGCCGTTTATCTTATTGATTCCACTGGCGGTCATCGGCCTGCTGGAGCGCCATGGCCTGAAAGAACGCGCCCAGGCGTGGATCGCGAAAATCCGTAGCGCCACCAGCGGCCGTTTGCTGATTGTCTATCTGTTTATTCGTGAAGCGACCGCCGCGCTGGGACTAACCAGTCTGGGGGGGCATCCGCAAATGGTGCGTCCGCTGCTGGCGCCGATGGCAGAAGGGGCCGCTGAGAAAAATCACGGTGAACTGCCAGGCTCTGTACGCTATCGCCTGCGTGCGATGTCAGCGGCGACCGATAACGTTGGGCTGTTTTTCGGCGAAGATATCTTTGTTGCCTTTGGGGCAATCATCTTCATGCACAACTTTATGCTGGAGTCCGGCGGGATCCAGACCGAGCCGTTGCACATTGCCCTGTGGGGGATCCCAACGGCGATTTGTGCCTTCCTGATCCACGGTGCGCGCTTGTGGCGGCTGGATAGCTATCTGCAACGAGAAGTCGCGAAAGCGAATGCCGCAGCGAAAGGAGAAGCGAAATGAATTTTCAGCAAAGCTATCTCTACTGGCTGGCGGGTGCGGTCTTGTTGATTGTGGCCGTGATGTCCTGGCAGGACAAAGCGAACCCCCGGCGTTTAACCACCGGTCTGTTCTGGGGCGTGTATGGTCTACTGTTTTTGCTGGGTGACTGGACCTATTCACTGTTTGGCGATAAACGTACGGTGCATATCGCGGTGGGTATCGCGGTGGTCGTACTGGCGCTGATCGCCGGTTTTGGCGGCGTGAAGCTCGGCAGCTACCATCAACGTACGCAACAACAGCGTGAAGAAAGCGCCAGTCGACTGGGCAACCGGCTGTTTTTCCCGGCGCTGGCGATCCCGGTGGTCACTGTTGTCGGCGTGCTGATGTTCAATCATATTCCGGGTTTACAGAATGCGCTGTTTGGGCCGGGGAATCACGCCACGCTGGTGACGCTGTTTTCAATGACCGCCGGTTCGCTGATTGGTCTGGCAATGGCGGTTAAAATGACCCATGAGCGGGCACATCAGCCGATTCAGGAAGCGCGTCGTCTGCTGGACTCCATCGGCTGGGCGTTCATTCTGCCGCAAATTCTTGCCACGCTCGGACTGCTGTTTACGGCGGCGGGCGTCGGCAGCGGCATTTCGTATCTGACGCAGGAATATCTGGCGGTGGACAGCCGCTTTATTGCGGTAGCGGTATATACCATCGGTATGGCGTTGCTGACCATGATTATGGGTAACGCTTTCGCCGCCTTCCCGATTGTGACCGCCGGGATTGGGATTCCAATTCTCGTCTTGCAGCACGGCGGCAATCCGGCGGTGATGGCGGCAATTGGTATGTTCTCCGGGTATTGCGGAACGCTGATGACGCCGATGGCGGCAAACTTTAACATCGTGCCAGCGGCGCTGCTGGAGCTGCCGGATAAAAACGCGGTGATTAAAGCGCAGGTGCCGACCGGCATCCTGCTGTTGCTGGTGAACGTGTTCCTGATGTATTTCCTGATGTTCCTGTAAGGAGGAAGGATGAAAACGGTATTAATCACCGGATTTGAACCCTTTGGCGGCGAGTCAGTTAACCCTTCCTGGGAAGTGGTCTCGGGGCTCGACAATGCTATCATCGCTGGATGCCGCGTCGTGGCGCGCCAACTGCCGTGCGTATTTGGCGAATCTCTGGCAGTGCTCAATAGTGCGATTGATACGCTGTCACCGTCGCTGGTGCTGGCGGTCGGTCAGGCCGGAGGTCGTACAGACATCACCGTTGAACGCGTTGCCATCAACGTGGACGATGCGCGTATTGCGGATAACCGTGGCCAGCAACCGGTAGATGAACCGATTGTGGCCGATGGCCCGGCGGCGTGGTTCAGCACACTGCCGATCAAAGCCATGGTGGCGGCCATGCGCAGCGCTGGTATTCCGGCATCGGTTTCGCAAACCGCAGGTACCTTCGTCTGTAACCACGTGATGTATGGGCTGCTGCACAAACTGCGAGATACGCCGACGGTGAAGGGGGGATTCATTCATATCCCTTATCTTCCACAGCAGGCCGCAGCCCATCCCGGTGCGCCAAGTATGGCGAGTGATACGGTGCGTCGCGCGCTGGAAATTGCCATCGTCACGGCGTTACAGGTGGAGCGCGATATCGCCGTGACGGGCGGTGCAACACATTAACAAAGGACAGTATTATGCCTGAAGGCCCGGAGATCCGCCGCGCGGCGGATACCCTGGAGGCGGCAGTCAAAGGCAAACCGTTGACGGATGTCTGGTTTGCCTTTGAGCAGTTAAAACCGTATCAATCTCAACTGATTGGGCAGCGTATTACCCAGCTCGAAACGCGGGGTAAAGCCTTACTCACCCATTTTTCCAATGGTCTGACGTTATATAGCCATAATCAATTGTACGGCGTCTGGCGGGTAGTGGACACGGGGAATATCCCGGAGACTACCCGCGTGTTGCGCGTCAGGTTGCAAACCGCCGATAAAACTATCCTGCTCTATAGCGCGTCGGATATCGAAATACTGACGCCAGAACAGCTCACTACCCACCCTTTCCTGCAGCGGGTAGGGCCGGACGTGCTGGATCTGCACTTAACATCCGCTGAAGTCAAAACGCGTCTGCTGTCACCGCGTTTTCGCAATCGGCAGTTTTCCGGCCTGCTGCTGGATCAGTCGTTTCTCGCGGGATTGGGTAACTACCTGCGGGTAGAGATCCTCTGGCAGGTTGGGCTGACGGGGCAACATAAAGCGTCGCAGCTGAGCGAACAACAGTTGGACGCGCTGGCGCAGGCGCTGCTCGATATTCCGCGTTTATCCTATAACACTCGTGGACTGGCTGATGAGAATAAGCATCACGGGGCGCTGTTTCGCTTTAAAGTCTTTCACCGCGACGGTGAAGCCTGCGAGCGATGCGGCGGGATTATTGAAAAAACGATGCTGTCGTCAAGACCATTTTACTGGTGTCCGGGTTGTCAGAAATAACATAACATGACGCGGTCCCGGTGATGCAGAGGGATATGTCGAATAAGGTCACCTGAATCTCTCAAGGTGATGAGCAGGAGTGGAATATGGATGTTAATCGTTTTTTTTGTACCGCCTTACTTATCGCAACGGCCGGTTTCTTTGCCGCGTCGGCCAGTGCTGCTGAATCGGTAGCCCCTCAATGTGAGTCCGGGCCGCGGGATATGGAATATATTTATGAACACGGAGCCCAGACTCGTTGTTTTTATCCTGCCATGACGCTGGAAGAAACGTATCAGGCACTGAGAAAAGCACGGTCGGACCGTCAAAACCTGACACCCACGTTGACCCCAGGTAAGGATCGTAAAATAGAAAATATTGGGGATACGGATCTCGTGGAATATGTCTGGAAAGGCAAAAACAATCTGCATATTACGCAGAATTTTCCGGGTGGTACGACCGAGTTTATATTTACCGTGGATAAATCCGGAACGACCGTGACGGAGATTGGGCACCCGGATTAACGCCCCGCGTTAAGACGGCGGTTTTCGCGGCGCATGTGCCGAGATAAAGCGGGCGATGGCCGGCCCGGTGAGCAAAATGCTGAACAGCCGCAGGGTTTGCATCGCCATGATCAGCGCCATATCGGCGTGGCTCCCTGCGGCAATTACCGCGACGGAGTCCACTCCGCCTGGGCTGGTCGCCAGATAGGCAGTGAGAAAATCTATCTGCATGTAATGCGCCAGTCCCCAGGCCATAGCGGCGCAAATCGCCATCAGTGAAAAAATGGACAACAGGATCTGTGGCAACGGGCGCAGCGCCATAAAAAAGATCTGCTTGTCAAAACCGAGACCAATTTGCCAACCGATGGCCATATAGGCTACCGCCAGCAGCCATTCCGGCAGTTCAATCACCATCACGCCGCCTGCGTTCAGCAGCGCGCCAGCCAGCATCGGCAGCAGCATCACGCCTGAAGGTATACGCAGTAAGCGTCCGGCAGTACCAGCCACCACGGCCAGCAACAGGGTGCTGAACAAATTGCTGCTCAGCGGCGGAAACCAGACCATTTGCTCGCTGACCGCTTGCGCCCGATCGCCCATTACCAGTCGGGTGACCAGTGCCGCAGCGCCAACCACCAATAGCACGCGCAGATACTGCATAAACGCCACCAGACGGATATCGGCGCCATATTCCTGGGCCATCGCAACCATTGCCGCCGCACCGCCGGGTGAAGATCCCCACGCGCCGGTATTGCCCGGCAGCTTACTGTAGCGAACCAACAGCCAGCCTATTGCGGTGCTGGAGATAAGGGTCGCCAGCAGGATGGCAATCACCACCGGCCAGTGTGCCGCCAGCGTTGTAAAAATGGAGCCGGTGAGGTTTTGCGCAATCATGCAGCCGAGAATGGCCTGTGCAGCAAGAAAGGTACAGCGAGGCGGGTGCAGGGCAATGCCACGCAAACTGAACAATATGCCAACGATCATTGAACCGAGCAGTAGCGGTCCCGGGAGATGGATAAACAGAAAGAGCAGGGAAAGAAGTAATGACAGCACAAACAATGCGGCCCACTGCAAAACAGGCATCCCATGCTCCTGAGTATAATTAAGTAACACTCAGTAAATCATAGAGAAAGCTGGATGAAAACAACGGGAGTCAAGAAAAAGAAAGAATGTGCCGGGCATAGCAAGATGCGGATTATCCGGCCTACGGAAATAAAAACGTAGGCCGGATAAGCGATAGCGCCATCCGGCAGAGAATTAGCGCTTAATATCAGCCTTAAAATCACGCTTGTCGTAGCCGGTGTACAGCTGACGAGGACGGGCGATTTTCATGCCGTCGGTGTGCATTTCGTTCCAGTGAGCAATCCAGCCAACGGTACGCGCCATGGCAAAGATTACGGTGAACATGGAAGACGGAATGCCCATCGCTTTCAGAATGATACCGGAGTAGAAGTCGACGTTCGGGTACAGTTTCTTCTCGATGAAGTACGGGTCGTTCAGCGCGATGTGCTCAAGCTCCATCGCCACTTCCAGCAGATCATCTTTAGTGCCCAGTTCTTTCAGCACTTCATGGCAGGTTTCACGCATCACGGTGGCGCGTGGGTCATAGTTTTTGTAAACACGGTGACCAAAGCCCATCAGGCGGAAAGAGTCATTTTTGTCTTTCGCACGGCGAACAAATTCTGGAATGTGTTTAACCGAGCTAATTTCTTCCAGCATCTTCAGTGCGGCTTCGTTTGCGCCGCCGTGTGCCGGTCCCCACAGGGAAGCAATACCGGCAGCGATACAGGCAAACGGGTTAGCGCCAGAAGAGCCCGCGGTACGTACGGTAGAGGTTGAGGCGTTCTGTTCGTGGTCGGCGTGCAGGATCAGAATACGGTCCATTGCGCGTTCCAGGATCGGATTCACTTCATATTTTTCGCACGGCGTGGAGAACATCATGTTCAGGAAGTTACCGGCGTAAGACAGGTCATTGCGCGGGTAAACAAACGGCTGGCCGATGGAGTATTTGTAGCACATTGCGGCCATGGTCGGCATTTTGGACAGCAGACGGAAGGCGGCAATTTCACGATGGCGCGGATTATTCACGTCCAGCGAATCGTGATAGAACGCAGCCAGCGCCCCGGTGACACCGCACATCACGGCCATCGGGTGGGAGTCGCGGCGGAAACCGTGGAACAGACGGGTGATCTGCTCGTGGATCATGGTATGGCGAGTGACCGTGGTTTTGAACTCGTCGTACTCTTCCTGCGTCGGTTTTTCACCGTACAGCAGGATATAACACACTTCCAGATAGTTAGATTCGGTTGCCAACTGGTCAATCGGGAAGCCGCGATGCAGCAAAATACCTTCGTCACCGTCGATGAACGTAATTTTGGATTCGCAGGATGCGGTAGAGGTGAAACCTGGGTCAAAAGTAAACATGCCTTTTGAGCCAAGGCTACGAATATCAATAACGTCCTGACCGAGCGTGCCTTTTAGCACATCCAGTTCGATAGCAGTATCACCGTTTAGAGTGAGTTTTGCTTTAGTATCAGCCATTTACGGTCTCCTTAGCGCCTTATTGCTTAAGACTACTCAGGTGAGATCTGTTTCAACTCATCAATTAACCGTTACCACTTTGTTATTCGGCTCGCCGCTCTGCGAAGAGGAGAAAACCAGGGTACAGAGCAATGGGCGCTTGCAGGTAAATCAGTTAACTCATGGTGAATTAGCAACAAATCAACAACTTAGCAATCCGAATTATTAAACCTGTCTACACTAATAACTGTCCTGAATTCATTGGTCAACCTTTCCACACTGTTACATAACTTACTCATCGGTGAAAGAGTGACCCCATAACTTTTACGCATTATATGCTTTTTCTGGTGTCGTTTGTAACAAGTTTGTTTAATGATTGTCAAATCAGATGATTAAAAATTAAAATAATGTTGTTATCGTGACCTATGTCACTGTTCGGGATAAAACCCGACAAACTATATGTAGGTTAATTGTAATGATTTTGTGAACGTCCTATACTGCCGCCAGGTCTCCGGAATACCCTGCAATCCCGAGCCAACCAGCGTTGTAACGTGTCGTTTTAGCAACTGGAAGCAGTGTTTTATATGACGCGTAGTTATAGTAAGGACGCTGTCTGACCCGCACGCAGACCGGAGGAAGGAAATCCCGTCGTCTTTCAGGCAACAGGAGTCTTCATCTTCTGTACCCGAAGTCTAAAGGGAATAATAAGAACAGCATGTGGGCGTTATTCATGATAAGAAATGTGAAAAAACAAAGACCTGTCAATCTGGATCTGCAAACGATTCGGTTCCCAATCACGGCGATAGCGTCCATTCTCCATCGCGTATCTGGAGTGATCACCTTCGTGGCGGTCGGGATACTGTTGTGGTTATTGGGTACCAGCCTTTCCTCCCCTGAAGGTTTCCTCGCAGCGTCTTCCATTATGAATAACTTCTTTGTGGAGTTAATTCTGTGGGGAATTCTGATAGCGCTGGCCTACCACGCCGTCATGGGCATTCGCCATCTGTTGATGGATTTTGGCTACATCGAAGAAACCCTCGAAGCAGGGACGCGTTCTGCCAAAATTTCTTTTGTTATCATTGTCGTGCTTTCACTTCTCGCAGGAGTCCTCGTATGGTAAGCAACGCCTCCGCATTAGGACGCAACGGCGTACATGACTTCATTCTGGTCCGTGCTACCGCTATCGTTCTGACGTTATACATCATCTATATGGTCGGCTTCTTCGCCACCAGTGGCACGCTGACCTGGGAAATCTGGACCGGTTTCTTCTCATCGGCATTCACCAAAGTCTTCACCCTGCTGGCACTGTTTTCTATCTTGATTCATGCCTGGATTGGCATGTGGCAGGTGTTGACCGACTACGTTAAACCACTGGCCGTGCGCCTGATTCTGCAACTGGCGATTGTCGTTGCACTGGTGGTTTACGTCATTTATGGATTCGTTGTGGTGTGGGGTGTGTAATGAAACTGCCAGTCAGAGAATTTGATGCTGTTGTGATTGGTGCCGGTGGCGCAGGTATGCGCGCGGCGCTGCAAATTTCCCAGAGCGGCCAGACCTGTGCGCTGCTCTCCAAAGTGTTCCCAACCCGTTCCCATACCGTTTCCGCGCAGGGTGGCATCACCGTTGCGCTCGGTAATACCCATGAAGATAACTGGGAATGGCACATGTACGACACCGTTAAAGGGTCGGATTACATTGGTGATCAGGACGCGATTGAATATATGTGTAAGACCGGCCCGGAAGCGATTCTGGAACTGGACCATATGGGCCTGCCGTTCTCGCGTCTTGACGATGGCACTATCTATCAACGTCCGTTTGGTGGCCAGTCGAAAAACTTCGGCGGCGAGCAGGCGGCACGTACTGCAGCAGCAGCTGACCGTACCGGTCATGCGCTGTTGCACACGCTGTATCAGCAGAACCTGAAAAACCATACCACCATTTTCTCTGAGTGGTACGCGCTGGATCTGGTGAAAAATGCCGATGGCGCAGTGGTCGGTTGTACCGCGCTGTGTATCGAAACCGGTGAAGTGGTTTACTTCAAAGCCCGCGCCACCGTGCTGGCGACCGGCGGCGCAGGCCGTATTTACCAGTCCACCACCAACGCGCATATCAATACCGGTGACGGCGTTGGCATGGCAATCCGTGCCGGTGTACCGGTGCAGGATATGGAAATGTGGCAGTTCCACCCAACCGGTATCGCCGGGGCAGGGGTTCTGGTCACTGAAGGTTGCCGTGGTGAAGGCGGTTACCTGCTGAACAAACACGGCGAGCGCTTTATGGAGCGTTATGCCCCGAATGCGAAAGACCTGGCGGGTCGTGACGTGGTGGCGCGTTCTATCATGATCGAAATCCGTGAAGGTCGTGGCTGTGACGGTCCATGGGGCCCACACGCCAAGCTGAAACTCGACCATCTGGGTAAAGAGGTTCTTGAGTCCCGTCTGCCGGGCATCCTTGAACTCTCCCGTACCTTTGCTCACGTTGACCCGGTGAAAGAACCTATTCCGGTTATCCCAACCTGCCACTACATGATGGGCGGCGTGCCGACCAAAGTGACCGGCCAGGCGCTGACCGTGAACGAGCAGGGCGAAGACGTGGTGATTCCTGGGCTGTTTGCGGTGGGCGAAATCGCCTGCGTATCGGTTCACGGCGCCAACCGTCTGGGCGGCAACTCGCTGCTGGATCTGGTGGTGTTCGGTCGTGCGGTGGGTCTGCATCTGCAGGAATCTATCGCCGAGCAGGGTGACCTTCGCGATGCAACAGAAGACGAGATTGATGCTTCTCTGGAACGACTGAACCGCTGGAACGGCAACCGTGACGGCGAAGATCCTGTGCTCATCCGTAAAGCGCTGCAGGAATGTATGCAGCATAACTTCTCGGTATTCCGTGAAGGTGATGCGATGGCGAAGGGCCTTGAAGAGTTGAAGGTGATTCGCGAGCGCCTGAAAAATGCCCGTCTGGATGATACCTCCAGCGAGTTCAACACCCAGCGCGTTGAGTGTCTGGAGTTGGATAATCTGATGGAAACTGCTTACGCCACGGCGGTGTCTGCAAACTTCCGTACCGAAAGCCGTGGCGCGCATAGCCGCTTCGACTTCCCGGAACGTGACGATGAAAACTGGCTGTGCCATTCCCTGTACCTGCCAGAATCGGAATCCATGACACGACGTCAGGTCAACATGGAACCGAAACTGCGCCCGGCATTCCCGCCGAAGATTCGTACTTATTAATGCGGAGACAGGACAATGAAACTCGAGTTTTCAGTTTATCGTTATAACCCGGACGTAGACGATGCTCCGCATATGCAGGATTACACCCTGGAAGCGGAAGAAGGTCGCGACATGATGCTGCTGGATGCGTTGATGCAGCTGAAGGAAAAAGACCCGTCACTGTCGTTCCGTCGCTCTTGCCGTGAAGGCGTTTGTGGCTCCGACGGCCTGAACATGAACGGCAAAAATGGTCTGGCCTGTATCACACCTATTTCTGCGCTGAATCAGCCGGGCAAAAAAATTGTCATCCGCCCGTTGCCGGGTTTACCGGTGGTGCGCGATTTGGTGGTAGACATGGGGCAATTCTACGCACAGTATGAGAAGATTAAACCTTACTTGTTGAATAATTGGAAAAATCCACCGGCTCGTGAGCATTTACAAATGCCTGAGCAGCGTGAGAAGCTCGATGGGCTGTATGAATGTATTTTATGTGCATGCTGCTCAACGTCCTGCCCGTCATTCTGGTGGAATCCGGACAAGTTTGTTGGCCCGGCGGGTCTGCTGGCTGCGTATCGCTTCCTGATTGACAGTCGCGATACCGAGACCGACAGTCGGCTGGAAGGTTTAAGTGACGCTTTCAGCGTATTCCGCTGCCATAGCATCATGAACTGCGTCAGTGTATGTCCTAAGGGGCTGAACCCGACGCGCGCTATCGGCCATATTAAGTCGATGCTGCTGAAGCGTAGTGCATAAGTTGTTGTTGCCGGATGGCGACGTAAACGTCTTATCCGGCCTACGGGATTGTACCTGTAGGCCTGATAAGTGAAGCGCCATCAGGCAAATCGTTAATGCAGGAAACCTCTAAAAACTGCCTCTTATCTCTGACAGTTTTTAAAGGTTCCTTCGCGAGCCAAACAAAAAGAGCTCGCAAGTGAACCCCGGCACGCATACGCGTATGCGTGGTAGTATCCACGGCGAAATACTCGTCATAGTTCAGGTTGCATGTGCGTTGGCTGCACTTGCTCACCCCGGTCACTTACTGGCTGTAAGCTCCCAGGGATTCGCAAGCTTGCCGCCTTCCTGAAACGTGAACTATTTAGAGTATTAAATAAGCAGAAAAGATGCTTAAGGGATCACGATGCAGAACAGCGCTTTGAAAGCCTGGTTGGACTCTTCTTACCTCTCTGGTTCGAACCAGAGTTGGATAGAACAGCTCTATGAAGACTTCTTAACCGACCCTGACTCGGTAGATGCTAACTGGCGTTCGACGTTCCAGCAGTTACCTGGTACCGGAGTCAAACCGGATCAACTCCATTCAAAAACGCGTGATTATTTCCGTCGTCAGGCGTTGGCTACCCCACGTTACTCTTCTTCTATTTCCGACCCTGATGCCAATGTGAAGCAGGTTAAAGTCCTGCAGCTCATCAACGCATACCGTTTCCGCGGCCATCAGCATGCGAATCTCGATCCGCTGGGACTGTGGCAGCAAGAAAACGTGGCCGATCTGGATCCGTCTTTCCACGATCTGACCGAAGCCGATCTTCAGGAAAGCTTTAACGTCGGTTCTTTTGCCGGTGGCAAAGATACGATGAAGCTGGGCGAGTTACTGGAAGCACTGAAGCAAACTTACTGCGGCCCGATTGGCGCCGAGTACATGCACATCACCAGCACCGAAGAGAAACGCTGGCTTCAACAGCGTATCGAATCCGGTCGCGCGGCGTTCAGTGGCGAAGAGAAAAAACGGTTCCTCAGTGAACTGACCGCAGCAGAAGGTCTGGAGCGCTACCTGGGGGCCAAGTTCCCGGGTGCTAAACGCTTCTCGCTGGAAGGTGGTGATGCGTTAATTCCGATGCTCAAAGAGATGATTCGCCATGCCGGCAACAGCGGCACGCGTGAAGTGGTTCTGGGCATGGCGCACCGTGGTCGTTTGAACGTGCTGGTGAACGTGCTGGGTAAACGTCCACAAGAACTGTTCGACGAATTTGCGGGCAAACATAAAGAACACCTCGGTACCGGTGACGTGAAGTACCACATGGGCTTCTCATCGGATATCGAAACCGAAGGCGGTCTGGTTCACCTGGCGCTGGCGTTTAACCCGTCGCACCTGGAAATCGTCAGCCCGGTGGTTATCGGTTCCGTTCGTGCGCGTCTGGACAGACTGGATGAGCCGAGCAGCAATAAAGTTCTGCCGATCACCATTCACGGTGACGCAGCGGTAACCGGGCAGGGCGTGGTTCAGGAAACCCTGAACATGTCGAAAGCGCGCGGCTACGAAGTCGGCGGCACCGTTCGTATCGTTATCAACAACCAGGTCGGATTCACCACCTCTAACCCACTGGATGCGCGTTCCACGCCGTATTGCACCGACATTGGTAAGATGGTGATGGCGCCGATTTTCCACGTCAATGCGGATGACCCGGAAGCGGTCGCTTTCGTGACGCGTCTGGCGCTGGATTTCCGTAATACCTTTAAACGCGATGTGTTCATTGATCTGGTGTGCTACCGCCGTCACGGCCATAACGAAGCCGACGAGCCGAGCGCAACCCAGCCGCTGATGTATCAGAAAATCAAAAAACACCCGACGCCGCGCAAAATCTACGCTGACAAACTGGAAACCGATAAAGTTGTTACGCTGGAAGACGCGACCGAAATGGTCAACCTGTATCGTGATGCGTTAGATGCGGGTGAATGCGTGGTGAAAGAGTGGCGTCCAATGAACATGCACTCCTTCACCTGGTCACCGTACCTCAACCACGATTGGGATGAGAACTACCCGAGCAAGGTTGAAATGAAGCGTTTGCAGGAACTGGCAAAACGCATCAGTACCGTACCTGAAGCGGTTGAAATGCAGTCGCGCGTCGCCAAGATTTACGGTGACCGTCAGTCAATGGCTGCCGGCGAGAAGCTGTTCGACTGGGGTGGCGCTGAGAATCTGGCCTACGCCACGCTGGTAGACGAAGGCATTCCGGTTCGTCTGTCGGGTGAAGACTCCGGTCGCGGGACCTTCTTCCACCGCCACGCGGTGATCCACAACCAGGCGAACGGTTCAACCTACACCCCATTGCAGCACGTGCATAACGGTCAGGGCACGTTCCGCGTATGGGACTCCGTTCTGTCTGAAGAAGCGGTGCTGGCATTTGAATACGGCTACGCCACGGCTGAGCCGCGCACGCTGACCATCTGGGAAGCACAGTTTGGCGACTTCGCCAACGGCGCACAGGTGGTTATCGACCAGTTCATCTCCTCTGGCGAGCAGAAATGGGGCCGCATGTGTGGTCTGGTGATGCTGCTGCCGCACGGCTATGAAGGTCAGGGTCCGGAGCACTCTTCCGCGCGTCTGGAACGTTATCTGCAACTCTGCGCCGAGCAGAACATGCAGGTTTGCGTCCCGTCTACCCCGGCTCAGGTGTACCACATGCTGCGTCGTCAGGCGCTGCGCGGTATGCGCCGTCCACTGGTGGTGATGTCACCGAAGTCATTGCTGCGTCATCCGCTGGCGGTGTCCACGCTGGACGAACTGGCTAACGGTGCGTTCCTGCCAGCCATTGGCGAGATTGATGAACTGGATCCGAAAGGCGTGAAGCGCGTTGTAATGTGTTCTGGTAAGGTTTATTACGACCTGCTGGAGCAACGCCGCAAGAATGGTCAGAAAGATGTTGCCATTGTGCGCATCGAACAGCTTTATCCGTTCCCGCATAAAGCGATGCAGGACGTGTTGAAACAGTACGCTCACGTACATGATTTTGTCTGGTGCCAGGAAGAGCCGCTCAACCAGGGCGCATGGTACTGCAGCCAGCATCATTTCCGTGAAGTGATTCCATTTGGGTCTGCTCTGCGTTACGCAGGTCGCCCGGCCTCTGCCTCACCGGCAGTAGGATATATGTCCGTTCACCAGAAGCAGCAACAAGATCTGGTAAATGACGCGCTGAACGTCGATTAAATAAAGGATAAATAATGAGTAGCGTAGATATTCTTGTTCCCGACCTGCCTGAATCTGTGGCTGACGCAACCGTAGCGACCTGGCATAAAAAACCGGGCGATAGCGTTAAGCGCGATGAAGTGCTGGTAGAAATCGAAACTGACAAAGTGGTACTGGAAGTACCGGCATCAGCGGACGGTATTCTTGATGCGGTTCTGGAAGATGAAGGGACAACCGTCACGTCTCGCCAGATCCTCGGTCGCCTGCGTGAAGGTAACAGCGCCGGGAAAGAGACCAGCGCCAAGTCTGAAGAAAAAGATTCTACTCCGGCGCAGCGCCAGCAGGCCTCGCTCTCCGAGCAGAATAACGATGCCCTGAGCCCGGCGATTCGTCGCCTGCTGGGTGAGCATAACCTCGAAGCCAGCGCCATTAATGGTACCGGCGTCGGCGGCCGCATCACTCGTGAAGATGTTGAAAAACATCTGGCTAAAGCTCCGGCAGCGAAAGCGGAAGCCAAAGCACCGGCAGCCGCACCTGCCGCTCAACCTGCACTGGGTGCGCGTGGTGAGAAACGTGTTCCGATGACCCGTCTGCGTAAACGCGTGGCCGAGCGTCTGCTGGAAGCGAAAAACTCCACCGCGATGCTGACGACCTTCAACGAAGTCAACATGAAGCCAATCATGGATCTGCGTAAGCAGTACGGTGATGCGTTTGAAAAACGTCACGGTATCCGTCTGGGCTTTATGTCGTTCTACGTGAAAGCCGTGGTTGAAGCGCTGAAACGCTTCCCGGAAGTCAACGCCTCTATCGATGGCGATGACGTGGTGTATCACAACTACTTTGATGTCAGCATGGCGGTCTCTACGCCGCGCGGCCTGGTGACTCCGGTTCTGCGCAATGTTGACCTGCTGGGTATGGCTGACATCGAGAAAAATATCAAAGAACTGGCAGTGAAAGGTCGCGACGGCAAGTTGACGGTCGAGGATCTGACGGGCGGGAACTTCACTATCACTAACGGTGGTGTGTTCGGTTCCTTGATGTCTACGCCGATCATCAACCCGCCGCAGAGCGCCATCCTGGGTATGCATGCCATCAAAGACAGGCCGATGGCGGTAGACGGCAAGGTTGAAATCCTGCCGATGATGTATCTGGCGCTGTCTTATGACCACCGTCTGATCGATGGTCGTGAGTCAGTGGGCTTCCTGGTGACCATTAAAGAGTTGCTGGAAGATCCAACGCGTCTGCTGTTAGACGTGTAACTATAAAGAGTATCACCTGCCCCGTAGGTCTGCGGCCTTATCAGGCCTACGGGTTATAAGATAACGATTACCTGAAGGATGGACAGAACACATGAACTTACATGAATATCAGGCAAAACAACTTTTTGCCCGCTATGGCTTACCGGCACCGGTGGGTTATGCCTGTACTACTCCGCGTGAAGCCGAAGAAGCTGCCTCTAAAATCGGCGCAGGTCCATGGGTAGTAAAATGTCAGGTTCACGCTGGTGGCCGCGGTAAAGCGGGCGGTGTGAAGGTCGTTAACAGCAAAGAAGACATTCGCGCTTTTGCTGAACACTGGCTGGGTAAACGTCTGGTCACTTACCAGACGGACGCCAATGGCCAACCGGTAAATCAGATTCTGGTTGAAGCTGCGACCGATATTGGTAAAGAACTTTACCTCGGCGCTGTGGTTGACCGTAGCTCCCGTCGCGTGGTCTTTATGGCCTCTACCGAAGGCGGCGTGGAAATCGAAAAAGTCGCGGAAGAAACCCCGCACCTGATCCACAAAGTCGCACTGGATCCGCTGGCGGGCCCAATGCCGTATCAGGGACGTGAGCTGGCATTCAAACTGGGTCTGGAAGGTAAACAGGTTCAGCAGTTCACCAAAATCTTTATGGGTCTGGCGACCATCTTCCTTGAGCGTGACCTGGCGCTGATCGAAATCAACCCGTTGGTTGTCACCAAGCAAGGCGACCTGATTTGCCTCGACGGCAAACTGGGCGCTGACGGCAACGCACTGTTCCGCCAGGCTGACCTGCGCGAAATGCGCGACCAGTCTCAGGAAGATCCGCGTGAAGCGCAGGCAGCACAGTGGGAGCTGAACTACGTTGCGCTGGATGGCAACATCGGTTGCATGGTTAACGGCGCGGGTCTGGCGATGGGCACCATGGACATCGTTAAGCTGCACGGCGGCGAACCGGCTAACTTCCTCGACGTTGGCGGCGGCGCGACCAAAGAACGCGTGACCGAAGCGTTCAAAATCATCCTTTCTGACGACAATGTTAAAGCCGTTCTGGTTAACATCTTCGGCGGTATCGTACGTTGCGACCTGATCGCTGACGGTATCATCGGCGCGGTAGCGGAAGTGGGCGTTAACGTACCTGTTGTTGTCCGTCTGGAAGGCAACAATGCCGAACTCGGCGCGAAAAAATTGGCTGACAGCGGCCTGAATATTATTGCAGCGAAAAGTCTGACGGATGCAGCTCAGCAGGTTGTTGCCGCAGTGGAGGGGAAATAATGTCCGTTTTAATTAATAAAGATACCAAGGTAATCTGCCAGGGCTTCACCGGCAGCCAGGGGACATTCCACTCAGAACAAGCGATTGCTTACGGTACACAAATGGTCGGCGGCGTTACGCCGGGCAAAGGCGGCACCACCCATCTGGGTCTGCCGGTGTTCAACACCGTACGTGAAGCGGTAGAAGCGACCGGCGCGACTGCGTCAGTTATCTACGTACCGGCACCGTTCTGCAAAGACTCCATTCTGGAAGCTGTCAACGCGGGCATCAAACTGATCATCACCATCACCGAAGGTATTCCGACGCTGGATATGCTGACCGTGAAAGTAGCGCTGGATGAAGCAGGCGTGCGTATGATTGGCCCGAACTGCCCAGGCGTTATCACCCCGGGCGAATGCAAAATCGGTATCATGCCGGGTCACATTCACAAACCGGGCAAAGTGGGCATCGTTTCCCGTTCCGGTACGCTGACCTATGAAGCGGTTAAGCAGACCACTGACTACGGTTTCGGCCAGTCCACCTGTGTGGGCATCGGTGGGGATCCAATCCCTGGTTCTAACTTTATCGACATTCTGAAGCTGTTCCAGGAAGATCCGCAAACCGAAGCGATTGTCATGATCGGTGAGATCGGCGGCAGCGCGGAAGAAGAAGCCGCAGCCTACATTAAAGATCATGTGACCAAACCGGTTGTCGGCTACATCGCTGGCGTGACCGCGCCGAAAGGCAAACGTATGGGCCATGCGGGCGCGATTATCTCTGGTGGTAAAGGGACAGCGGATGAGAAGTTCGCTGCACTGGAAGCCGCTGGTGTGAAAACCGTACGCAGCCTGGCTGATATCGGCGAAGCGCTGAAGACCGTGATTAAGTAATAAGTAAAAAAACAGCCCTGACTATCAATATGGTCAAGGGCTGTTCCCGTTTCGACATGGTTGGCCATCTGATGATGGCCTTTTTTATTTTCTGCAATCCACTATCTTGAAATTTGATCACAATCATCTTCACAAATGAGATTATTTTTTGCGGTCAGCATCATTCTTTCTTTAGACTAAATTCTGCATATTACCGGCTTTAATATCAACATTGCCGGAGGATGGCGTGCCGCTGAAAATTAAGGATGACGACTTACAGTGTTTTTTCTCCATCGCCGATGTTTTTGCCAGAGCGACAGGATTAGCGACGGTAGTGATTGATGTTACAGGCAAGGTGATATCGGATTGCCATAATTTTAACGCATTCTGTACACTCATGCGTACCAATGAACAGTACCGAGCGAGTTGTCAAAAGTGTGATAAGTATTGCGCTTTTGAAGGGTTAAAACAGCTAAAACCAAGAATACTCTGCTGTTATGCAGGATTAAGCCTCTTCTCAATGCCACTCATTAATGAAGGGAATCTTTGCGGTTTTATTATTTGTGGCCAAGTACGAGCCAAATATCAGGAATATAAAACGATAGTTATAGATGAACAATCACAATGGATGAGCGATCCTGAAATAAAGGCTGCATGGGAACGCGTGATTGTTGTGGATAATAATATATTGACCGCGTCGGTAAACTTACTGAACTTTATTGTTAATAATTATGAACGAAAAGATACGGTAGATGAAATGGTTAATATCCCTAAAACAAGTACCCCGCAGATTTATTTTACTGAGCTTTCCCGGCATGAAAAGAAACTCATGGAAGCGCTACGTTATATTGATGAGAATTTATATAGTGAGCTATCTCTTGAATCCGTGGCAGCGCATGTATGTTTGAGTGCTAACTATTTTAGCCGCTTCTTTAAGAAACGTCAGGGAGTGAATTTTAAAACATGGGTGAATCAGAAGAAAATGCAAAAAGCGGGCGAATTATTGCATGATCCTGTGCATTCAATAGACAGCATTGCCCGGAAACTTCAGTACGCGCAAACCAGTTACTTTTGCCGTGTTTTCCGGGCGGCGCATCAAACGTCACCCCAGTCTTTTCGTCACGCGAGACTTTCGCAGTAGAAGCTTTCCGGTAGCGCGAGGGCTTCAGGAATAAAAGACAGTCTGTCGCTTAGGGTTACAACCTCACCGATAACGATCAGCGCGGGTGGCACGATGTTCGCTTCCTGCGCTTTGTTCAGTAATGACCCCAACGTACAAGTCAGTCGGCGCTGATTCTCCCGCGTAGCGGACATGATAATAGCGGCGGGGGTGTCGGCAGATTTTCCCCCCATGAGCAACTCTTCACAAATAAACGCCAGATTGGCGATCCCCATCACGATAACCAGCGTACCGTTGAGTTTGGCCAGTTGACGCCAGTCCTGCTGCTGATTTCCTTCACGCGTATGACCGGTGACCACGTGAAATCCTGAAGCATAATCGCGATGCGTGACCGGAATACCGGCGCAGGTCAGGCCGCCAATAGTGGAACTGATGCCGGGTACGACTTCAAAAGGTATGCCGATTTCCACGAGATCCTCAACTTCTTCAGCCCCCCGGCCAAACACGTAAGGATCGCCGCCTTTTAAGCGCACGATGTGGTGATGGGTTTCAGCATACTGGACCAGCAACGCGTTGATTTCATCCTGTGGCACACAATGAAAGCCCGGATTTTTGCCGACATTGATGAGCTGGCAATCAGGTGCCGCCCATTCCAAAATTTTAGGATTGACCAGCCTGTCGTAAATAATGACATCGGCTTGCTTAATGCACATCATTGCTTTGAGGGTGAGTAACGATATATCACCGGGACCGGCGCCAACGAGCCAGACCTTTCCGAAAGTTTTCACATTGTGTCCTTTATCACGTCTAACATTAGAATGGCAGAAACTACATCAAGGAATGATTAAAAGCAGTCGTTTGCCGGGTGGTTATAACACTAAATTATCCTAAAATATCGCAGCAATAATATTGATTAAACTCGCATAGTTTTTTCTGCAATAAACAAGATCATTTGAAAAATTATTAAGAACTTATAAGCACTATTTGCCCATATTTAACCTTATTTAAATTGTGTTTACTGCCCGGCTTGCGTATTATTGGTTAATATTTATCCGCCTCAGTGTGAGTAAATCATGGATTGGATCAATGACATCAATGGACAAAATAAAATATAACTTTCGATGCTTGTCTGGGTGTAATGAAATTTATTTTATAAATTAAACTTATTTTGTACGCTGCATATGGAAGAGGTTATGAGAGGAAAAATACCGAAGACGGAGTTGCTGGTAACTTTTGAAGTGGTTGCGCGTCACGAAAGTTATACCCGGGCAGCAGAAGAGCTTGCGTTGACACAAAGTGCTGTTTTTCGCCAGGTGAATGCGCTGGAGGACTTTCTAAATACAGCGCTATTTAATCATGCCAAAAAGCGAATTTTCTTAAATGCGGCAGGGAAGCATTATTTAACTATCGTCAAGGAAACGCTTAACAAACTGGAACGTGACACCACCACCATAATGACCTGGCAACCGACCGTGCAGGTTATTGAGTTGGCGGTTAATCCTACGTTTAGTACGCACTGGCTGATTCCTAACTTACGTGAGTTCAATAAACTTAACCCTGATATTATCGTTAATATTCACTCTTTGGCGAATATCGGCGATTTTCTCAATCGTGAATACGACGCGGCAATCATGCGGGAAGATTTTTACTCGCCATGGTCTGGGGTGGAGTACCTTTTCGAAGAGGAAATTTTACCTGTATGCAGCAGATGCCTGCTGAACGAAGCCGATCGCAAGCTGGCGGTAACCGATCTGCTGAATGAGTTTCCTCTGTTGCACCAAAGTACGCGTATCAAAGGCTGGCAGGAATGGTTTGCGTTGTCTGATGTCAGCAGTCCGTTAGTCAATAAAGGTCCGCGCTTTGATTTGCTCTCGATGCTGATCGCGGCGGTACGCTCGAATTTGGGCGTCGCGTTGTTACCCCGATTTGCTATTCAGCACGATCTGGACTGCGGTGATATGGTGATTCCCTGCGATGTCCCGATGCGTACCGGCAACCGGTTCATTATGACGTGGCGTGAAGAGAAGGCGGAATCTCCGCATTTACAGACTTTCCGTAACTGGTTACTCGGTAAATCTGTGGTGTCAGTGACGTGATGACAACGCCGGCCTACAATGTTGTAGGCCAGCGTGTTTTTCCTACCAGTCAATCCCAACTTGTGCCTGAATACCGCTATCAAACGCGTGCTTGACCGGACGCATCTCACTGACCGTATCGGCAAGTTCCAGTAAAAGCGTGTGGCATCCGCGGCCTGTGACAATTACGCTCTGTTCGGCTGGACGATTCTCGATGGCAGCGATCACTTCCTGAGTATCCAGATAGTGATACGCCAACATATACGTCAGTTCATCCAGTACGACCAGGTCGTAGTGCGCATCGGCGAGCATGCGCTTACTTTCCTGCCAGACCACCGTTGCTGCCGCAATGTCCGCTTCCTTGTTCTGGGTTTCCCAGGTGAAGCCGGTGCCCATAATATGGAATTCAACGCCGAGCGGTTGTAACGTGTTGTATTCGCCATTATCCCACTGGCCTTTAATAAACTGCGCGACGCCAACGGTTTTTCCATGGCCGACCGCGCGCGTCGCGGTACCAAAGGCGGCTGTGGATTTCCCTTTACCGTTGCCGGTGAAGACAATCAAAATCCCTTTCTTTTCCGTTGCCGCCGCCACGCGGGTATCAACCTGATCTTTCAGTTTCTGCTGACGCTGGCGGTGCCTGTCGTCATTGGCTCGCGCTTCCATTGTTGCTCCTTAATGTCCTGCAGGGCAGGTTGTGCAGCGATGCTGCTGCTCAAACTGACTAAAGAAGTTGTTGCCTTTGTCATCCACTAATACAAAGGCGGGCATATTTTTCACTTCCATCATCCACACCGCTTCCATACCCAGTTCAGGATATTCAAGACAATGCAGGCTCTTCACATACTGCTGGGCCAGCAGGGCCGCTGCGCCGCCGATGCTGCCAAGGTTAAATCCACCATGCTTCTGACAAGCATCGGTCACCTGCTTGCTGCGATTGCCTTTTGACAACATGATCAAACTGCCGCCTGCTGCCTGGAAAGCATCGACATAACCGTCCATGCGCCCGCCGGTAGTGGGGCCCATTGAACCGCAGGCCAGATTGTTAGGCGTTTTGGCGGGACCGGCGTAATACACAATGTGATTTTTCATGTATTCCGGCATCGGTTCGCCGTTATCCAGACGTTCTTTGATCTTGGCATGGGCGATATCGCGGGCAACGACAATTGGGCCGCTGAGTGACAGTCGGGTGCCAATCGGCAGTGCGGACAGATCCTGCATGATCTCGCGCAGCGGACGATCCAGATTCAGTTGTACGGTCTGACCGCTGTTTTCTACGCGCTGAGAATCGGGAATAAATTTTCCCGGATTATGTTCAAGTTTCTCCAGCCAGATACCGTGCTTATTAATTTTGGCTTTAATATTGCGGTCTGCAGAGCAGGAGAGGGCCATAGCGATAGGGCAGGAGCCACCGTGGCGTGGCAGGCGAATGACGCGAATGTCGTGCGCGAAGTATTTACCGCCAAACTGTGCGCCAATACCAAACTCGCGGCTGGCATTGAGCAACGCCGTCTCCAGTGCGGTATCGCGGAACGCCTGACCCAGTTCGTTGCCGCTGGTTGGCAGGTTATCGTAATATTTTGTTGAAGCCAGCTTCGCCACTTTCAGCGATTGATCGGCAGAGAGCCCGCCCACGACGAACGCAATGTGATACGGCGGACAGGCAGCGGTGCCCAGTGATTTCATTTTCTCGATCAGGAAGGCGGTGAGTTTTTCTGGCTGCAGAATGGACTTGGTTTCTTGATACAGCGCCGCTTTGTTGGCCGAGCCGCCGCCTTTATTGACGAACAGGAAGCGGTATTCGTTACCCGGAGTTGCACTGATGTCGATTTGCGCAGGCAGGTTCGTTTGGGTGTTGACCTCGGTGTACATATCCAACGGGGCATTTTGCGAATAGCGCAGGTTATTTTCCGTGAAGGTGGTATACACGCCTTTGCTTAATGCTTCCGCGTCATCGCCGCCGGTCCAGACCTGCTGTCCTTTGCTGGCAACAATCGTTGCGGTGCCGGTATCCTGGCAGTTGGGCAGTACGCCTTTGGCGGAAACTTCCGCATTGCGCAGCAGTTGGAGTGCGACATATTTATCGTTACTGCTGGCCTGCGGGTCGTGCAAAATGCTGGCTACCTGCTTCAAATGTCCGGCGCGCAGGAAAAAGGACGCTTCATAAAATGCCTGCTGTGCCAACAAGGTTAACGCCTCAGGCGCCACCTTGATCACTTCCTCTCCGTCTAACTCAGTTACCGTAACGTATTGGTTAGTGAGTAATTCATATTCTGTATTATCTTTACTCTGAACAAAGAGTTCCTGCCAGACAAATGGTTTAGACATTTTTACTTCTCACCTTTAGGTTTTTAGGTAACGTCGGTTCCGGCCAACAAAAAAGTAAACTTTGCTGGCCGGAGAAGTTTTAGCGAGGAGGCCGGATACGCGTTAGCGCTATCCGGCACGGGCTTATTTCGCTAAAAAGATGTTGGCTTTTGTCGCTTCGGCGACATATTCGATAGTTTTCTGGGCACGAACGCTGTTACCGGCTTCATCCAGCGGCGGAGAATAAACAGCTATCGCATATTCACCCGGGACGACAGCAACCATTCCGCCGCCAACGCCGCTTTTCGCCGGCAGGCCGACGGTATACAGCCACTTGCCACTGCCGTCGTACAACCCGGCAATCGCCATTTCAGCCAATACTTGCGGCACATATTTTTCGTTCAACAACTGCTTGCCGTTAAACGGAGACTTTCCTTTGTTGGCGAGGACAGCACCCATTTTGGCCAGTTGCTCAACGGTGATATCGACTGAGCATTGACGGGTATAAATTTCAACGGCTTCGTCGGTGTCGCCATAGAAGCTGTTGTAGGATTCCATCAGCTTCGCCAGCGCCTGGTTGTGCTGGTTGGTATCCATTTCAGATTTGAACACCGGTTCGTTCACGGTCAGTTTGGCATCTGCCCAGACGTTCAGGTTATCGAGGATTTTGTTCCAACGATCGGTTTTGTCTTTGGCTTCAATCAGGCTAACGGTGCTCATTGCGCCGGCGTTAACCAGCGGGTTTTCCGGTGCGCCTTTAGTCAGTTCAACGGCTAAGCCTGAGTTGAATGGCATGCCGGTGGCATTGGCGCCGAGTTTATCCAGAACCACCTGTGGGCCATGCTGCTCCATAGCCAATGCCATGGTGAAGACTTTGCTCAGGGATTCCATCGGGAAGGGTTTGTTGACATCGCCAACCTGGTAGATTTTGCCGTCAACGGTGGCAATGGTGATGGCAAAATTTTTCGGGCTATAGGTCGCCAGAGCAGGGATATAGTCGGCGACTTTTCCGTCATTGTTACTTTTAAATTTCTGGTGTGCCTGTTCGATCAGTTTGGCGTAATCCGGCGTGGTTTGCGCGAACGTTGTTGCGCTAAACAAGACGCTGAAAGAAAAGAGACTTACGCCGAGAAGTGTTTTATTCATTGTGTTTTCCTGGTGGTGTTGTGAAAAAAGATCCGTAGACCGGAAAAACCTTATCGACCTGGTAAGACGCTTCGCGTCGCCATCAGGTGTGGCTCTCTTGTCGGATAGCGGCGTAAACGCCTTACCCGGTCTACAGATCGCAGTTATCAAATGATTAAGACAAAGCAACTTCCGTTTCAGTAACCGGACGATCCTGTTCCGGGGTTTTCACTGGTGCAGTTCCGCGACAACCCTGGCCGAAGTGTTCACCTTCCCAACGACCCACGATGGCAGCACCCATGGCATTACTCATTACGTTAGTGGCAGAACGACCCATATCGAGGAACGGATCGACGCCCATCAGCAGGATCAGACCGGCTTCCGGAATGTTGAATTGGTTCAGCGTAGCGGCGATAACTACCATGGACGCACGCGGTACACCCGCCATCCCTTTAGAGGTCAGCATCAGGATCAACAGCATGGTGATTTGCTCACCCATGCTCAGTTCGATGTTGCACGCCTGGGCAATAAAGACGGTGGCAAAGGAGCAGTAGGCCATGGAGCCGACCAGGTTAAACGAGTAACCGATAGGCAGTACGAAGCTGGCAATTTTGGAAGAGACGCCAAACTTCTCCAGTTTATCCAGCGTGCCTGGGAAGGCCGCTTCAGAACTGGAGGTGGTAAAGGCCAGCAGAGCCGGTTCGAGAATGGATTTGGTCAGACGGCTGATGCAAGGACCAATCAGTATTGTTGACAGACCAATCAGGATGGCCCACAGCATACCCAGCGTCAGGTAGAACTCACCCATGAAGATCCCGGCGCTCACCATCACACCCAGACCACGTTCGGCAATCAGACCGGAAATCGCAGCAAAAACGGTCAGCGGTGCGAACAGCATGACGTAGCCAGTCAGCTTCAGCATCACGTGTACCAGCGAGTCCAGTACCTTCACGATAGGATCGGCTTTTTCGCCAATGGCGGCCAGGCTGCAACCGAGGAAAATTGAGAACACCACGATCTGCAGGATTTCGTTACGTGCCATCGCGTCAACGATACTGGTCGGTACCGCGTGCGAGATAAATACTTTCAGCGTGAACGGCTCTGACTTAACGGCTGCGACAGCACCGACGTCATGTGGAACAAAGTTGATGCCCGCACCTGGCTGGAAGATGTTAACGATAACCAGACCCAGCGCAATTGACACCAGAGAGGCGCAAATAAACAGGAAAAAGGTTTTAGAAAATATACGTCCCAGCGTTTTGGCATCGCCCATTTTGGCAATACCAACAACCAGTGTGGAGATAACCAATGGCGCGATAATCATTTTCACCATACGTAAGAATATAGTGGTGAAAATAGAAATATCCGCTGCATAAGATTTTGCTGTTTCAGCCGCGGCCATATTATTTATGGCCACCCCGGCAATCATGCCGAGTATCAGGCCTAATATGATCATCTTCGTTAAACTAATTTTCTTCATGTGTACTCCATCGGATAAAGGCTGGTAATGAAAATTGTGTAGGGTGGCGGGCACCTGAGCTGGAACAGTAGCTCAGGCGCACGCCTGTTGTGACCAACCGCATGAATACTTCGAAGCACTGTGATACTGCTGAATTCTGTGCTCCAATGGTTGTTATTTTGTTTTTTATTACAAATCGAACTCAATACTTAATAATGGAGCATGTTGCTGCGCGCCATAAACATCATTGTCGCCGACGTTGCCGGAAATAATATCGCGAGGCATGACGATCTTTACCGCATTTGCCGGGTCAAACCAGACAATGTTATGAATAAAGTCAGGCTCGACATTATATAATCCAGCAATCAGTTGCGGTGTTAATTGCTCGGACGCTTTTACTCGTTGATAGTCTTCCTTGGTTTTGAATAAAATATCTAAAACCAGTTCGTACGGTCCGGCATTTTTGGAACGGATGACCTGCGCCAGTGAACAAATTGAGTGTTTCATGCCTGAACTCCTTCTGGCGTGACCTGTTCAATGTGGAAATCAAAACGCAGTGCATCGCTTGCTTCAATCAGGTGATAGATTGAGAACTCATACACCGGACCACTCTGAATATCAGATGGCGAGAACGGGAAAGCGAGGTTGCCCGCAGTCGCAATGCGATTTTCATAGCCGTAGTGCAGCAGGGTAGAGCGCACCAGCGAGCAGACGCTGTTGGCGATATCCTGCGTCGGTGCGACCACGTCCAGTAAAATCCCCAGTTCGTGACCGGCGGTTTTAATCGGCTCATGATTGCCCATCACACCGTTCTTCCCGTACAGGTGGAACGTCATGCGGATACTGTCATCATTCAGTGAAAGGTTACGTGCTACGCTTGCCTGTACCTCTTCAAGAATGGTGTCAATTCCGGCAATCATAATCGGGTCGCGTGTCCCGGCGATGGTCAGGCAGCGGAAGCCAACCTGACGTGCACCTTCCAGTTTCAGCGCATACGGCGTCTCTTCATGACGTGAGCCGCTGACATACACTTCGCCGTCGTTTACCTGCGTGAAGGTACACGCCTTCAGGTTCAGCACGCCGCCCGGTCCCGGCAGGAAGTACGGATCGGACTTCTCATACAGAGTGTGCGCTGCGGCGGAAGTTTCAGTGAACTTACGCTTTGGATTGAACGCTTTCAGCGTAAAGCCGTTGTCGTCAATGATCCCCATCGCACAATCTGAGCCGGAGCCCGGGGTGGCGGCAATAGCAGCACACTCAAGGATCTTACCGCAGTGAAGCGCCAGACCTTCATCAAAGCCCTGCATAATCGGCAGTGCGGCGAAGCAGGCCGGATCGTAGGCTCGTCCGCCCAGTACCACCTGCGCACCGGCTTCCAGCGCACGCTGGAAAGGCTCGACGCCCATCTGTGCGACGATGTAGGTGCTCTCTTCAATCGCCTCGTGAGTCAGTTCAGGGACAAAATCCAGAGCGGTGATTTTGCCGTTATCCAGCGCCTGATGAACGACCTCTTTGTCAACATCAGACGGGATCAGCGCCATAGAGAAGGACAGTTTTTCTTCCTGCGCAATCTCATGGATAATCTGGCGACACCACTCCAGATGCGGAGCAGCACCTGAACCACCGGCTGTGCCGATGACCACCGGGATGTTGTTCTTAACGCCTGCTACGATCATATAGCGCAGATCGCGTTTTACGCCGGCCCTGTCGGTAAACGGTTTACCTGCCCCGAGGTAGTGGGGGCCAGGATCGGAGGAACCTGCGTCAACAGCAATAAGATCCGGTGACTCTTCCATGGCTTTACGAAAACTTTCTTCCGGGAAGCCATAACCCAGGATAGCCGTAGGCGATAAGATCTTAAATGTGCGTGCCATCTCTTAATCCTTAGTCTGCAACAGCGCGATGGTGCGGTTCATTTCGTTAAACACGATGTTGAGACCTTCATCGAAACCCATACCCGGTTTGATCAGCATGCGCATTGGACGCGCGGCCAGCGCGACGTGTACGCAGGTACGTGCACTGATCTCGGTTTCGTTACAGGTGCCGCCCTGATAGGCTTCCATTCCGTGTTTGTTGCAATACAGCACTGCATCAACGATGTTGTGAACACCACCCAGATCCGGGGTCTTGATTTGCACCATGTGGCAACTGCCCGCATCGGTGAAGTCGACGATATCCTGATAGGTGTTACACCATTCATCGGCCACGATTTTCACGCCGGAACCCAGACGAGCCAGCTCGTTGGTGATCTCAGTCAGCATGCGGATCTGATCCGGTTTGTTACCGGCATCAACCGGACCTTCGATGTACAGCGGCAGGCCCTGTGCTTCAACTTCCAGGCTGGCGATGTATTCGGCGCAACGAACCGGATCCATATCGAAAATCAGACCGATGGTGCCGTACACATCAATGTGCAGCGTAGGCTGATACGCTTCGTTGGTGCGCAGGGTTAAGATGCGGTTGGATAACCAGCGCACATACTCACGCAGTTTTTCACCTTTAAAGCCCAGCTTCTGCTCGACGTTGTTGATCAACGCGTGCGGCAGAACGTCCACACCTTTGAGGATCATTTTGTCGACGGCGATATAACGGTCGTCGCCGCTCTGGCCGAATAAAGGTATCGCTTCCGGAACACATGGCAACTGCCATTCGTCACAAACGACTTCTGCTTTCAGACGACCGGTCGCCAGCGCAGCGGCATCCAGCAGCGCCTGAGACAGGCCGTAGCGAACGGCGGTATGCAGCAGACGACCGTCAATGCTCAGTTCGTCGAAGAAACGGGCGTTTGGCAGGAACGCATCGACATCGCGACCTTCCAGCAGCGGTTTGATGTGATCGTTGAGGAACGGAATGAAGTTCTCTGCCAGGAACAGCGGGTCACGACCGCCCGCACCGGAATACTGTACGGCTGCACAATCACCGACCGCTACCGCGCCGTTTTCCAGAATCAGCTGAACCGAAACGCATTCACCCGCCTGGCGAACAGAAGTAAATCCAGGCGTTACCGGCGTGCCGGTATAGATGAACCCATCGTGACCTGCGCCGTCTTTAATGGCCTGCTGGTCGTCAAAATAAAATGAGGAGTAGCCAGCTGTGAAAAGGGCCTGTTTAATTTTCATTATGGTCTTCCTATTAATTTACTGTGGGATACGGCGTTGATGTCATCAATGACCATCTGGAAAGAAGGCTTGCGGCCTTCAAAGTGGGCGCGCTCTGCGACGTAGTCGTGGTGCAGGGCGAGAATATCTTTCGGCAACGGTACGGAGCCGGCTTCAAGAATACGGATTGCGCCTGAGTTATCGCGAACCGGCAGGATTTTGCCAGCATTACAGGCTGCAGGTGCGAAAGGCACGTCCAGTACGCCTGCTTCAAAGGCCAGCACGGTACCGCGTGCAATGTCGCCATTACCCAGTTCGAAGACTTTCTTCAGCACTGCGTGGACTTCGCTCTTAATCAGTTCTACTTCCTGCTCCACGGCTGCGCACTGCGGGAATTTCTGGTCGCTAACCATGTTCAGCATCTGACGTGACGCTTTGAGGCCTTGGGCGTTTGCTGCCGCAGTCGGGATACCAAATGCTTCATGCGGGCTCTTGGTGATCACTTTCGTTGCGCCAGACATGCCAGCCACTGCCGCACCCCAGGCGATAACGGAGAAAGCTTTCGCTTCGTCTTCCGGGAATCCGCCCATCCACTGGTGGAATACGGTGCTCAGCTCATAGTCGTCGAAGCCGTAGTTATGGAAGTATTCGTGTGACAGTTCACGCAGCGCTTGAATCGCAGCAATGTCCTGCGTCAGGCTACCGACCTGGCCGTAGCCCACGGTAATGGACTTCACGCCTTGCTCCAGCGCCAGCAGACCTTCGATGATCGCGACGGAGTGAGACATGAATGGCGGAATCAGGGTGCCGGTCAGCGGACCAAAGGGTTCACGGTTAATGCGAATCCCGTTTTCTTCGTACAGTCCCATCAGACGGTCGCAGTACTGCCAGTCACGGATGGATTTTTCCAGGGTGACGCGCTTGGCGTAAGGGATGTTGTAAGAGATACCGCCACCTTCGTAGCTGGTAAAACCACTGGCCATGGCAATTTCTGCCAGCAAGCGCGCATCTGGCGTACCGTGGCGAACCTGGATAGGTTTCTCCAGGGATTCCGTCATCCGGCGGCAGGCAGCAACCCCGTGGTTGACGACCGGTAAACCATTCAGCTTGGACGTACCCGCTTCGATAGATTTCTGGATCCCGACGGCGGCTTCTTCATAACGGTTCAGACGGGTATAAGCATCGATGGTGCTGGGCAGCAGGTCGCACTCTTGCTGCAATGTTTTGAGCAGCGCAATGTGCTCATCCATTAATGCAACGCCTGCACGCGGCTGGCTCAGGGTTTTACCTTCCTGATCGGCCTTCAACAGCGCGAGGGAGAAGCGCTTCTGGTCTGGAATTGTTTGTTGGTACTTCACGCCATCTTCGAAGTTCTCAACGTCTTTGCCGGTTTCCCAGGTTTGTAACACCTGCAGCCTTTCGGTCATAAATTCGTCATGGGTCAGTTTTTTATTTCGAAGTTCCATTCGTAGCTGCCTTAAGTTTTATAGGGTTAAACACTGAATGCTGGTGCGAGCAGCGGCTTGCGGGTACAGCCTGGCGACGTTTGCCAGTAGAGGGAGCAGGCCATGTGAATCGCGGTAATACTCAAACTGATTCGGTAACAGAATTCTTTTACCCTGGTCGTCCAACTCCCGATATTTGAGCCAGTTATGAATATCAAACTGGCTGGCGCGCGAGAGCCATCCCCCTGAACCGACAACTTTGCGTACGGTGGTGAGATCGCGACCCATCTGTAAATCCACGTTACCTACGCAGGTGCAAACCTGCTTTTTAGTGCCCGCGTGGCGCTCAGTGGCATAGCCCACGCACAAACCTGCCAGCAGGGTGTCGAAATATTTCTCTTCCTCGCTGAGTGGCAGGTAATCCGGTTGCCCAACCAGATGGCGCAGATAGCGGTAAAACGCCTCTTCGCGCTGTGGCTGTTGGGCAAAGATAACTTTCACCATTTCCTGCGTGCTTTCTCCGACGACAACGGCGGAAACTCGCATCCCCAGATCGCCTTCAACAGTACGTTTGACGAAGGGTTCTGGGACGCCGTGCAGAACGGTGTCAGGGGAGAGGGTATTCGCGCTGGCTGAATAGACATCCGTGGTGGCGCCGCCCATGTCGATCAGCATGAATTCCTTCCATGCGCTGTCGTAGTCGCTAATCGCTTTTACCAGTTCATACACCGTCCACGGCGTGGGCATCGGCTCTTCGCCGGTTTCACCGACAATAACGTCCAGTCCTTTGCCTTTGACGATACGGGACAAAAACACATCGCAAATGGCCTGACGAGCAGCAAACGGATTAGGGTGGTCGAGATTGGGCAGGATGTTATCTACCGTAGTCAGATCTTTATGTCCCAGGAGAGTTTGCACATCGTCCTGAATGTCGCGGTTACCAGCGTAGATAATGGCGCAATCAAGCTTTGACTCGGCCAGCGCACGCGCATTAGCCAGACCGTAGCTTTCTTCACCGCCATCCGTGCCGCCGGTAAACAACAGGATGTCTGGTGGTGATGATTCCAGCTCCTGAATGTCATGGCGGTTAAGTTTGTACGAATAATATTGCGCGATTTTTGCGCCAGCCGAATGGGCGGTTACTTTGGCCGATTCCAGCGTAATGGAAGGCACCAGCCCCATTGCTGCAACGGCGAGTCCACCTTTGGCTGACGAGGAGTATTTCAACTGCACTTCACCGCTTTTCAGTAACGGGCGAGCATCGGCAACATTTAGCACCTGATTCAGGCTGGCAAAAAAACCGTCTGCCAGATGATGTGTGGTGGTTGGGGTCAGGACATGGTTTACCAGCGTTAATTCTTCACCTTCATGTGCGAAGAGGGCTGCCTTGGTCCATGTCGAGCCGATATCGACAGAAACTGTTTGCATCAGATAGCCTCTTCCAGGCAACGCTGCTCGAGGCCATTGTGTTGGTGAATGTCATTGGTGATAAGCGCACAAACATCTTCCAGGTCGTGGCTTGGTGCAAAGACGCGGTTAAAGCCCATTTCTTTAAACTTCACTTCGACGTCTGCAAAGTCATGTTTACCCACAACCAGGTTGCCGCCGACATAGAGCAGAATATCGCCGAGGCCACGTTCGATGCAGCGCTCACGCAAGCCGAGGCAGTCGATATCACCGTGGCCATAGATAGATGACACCACGATGGCATCCGCGCCTGTTTCAATCGCGGCATCAATATATTCATCCTGACTCACCATCACCCCGAGGTTGATTACGTGAAAATCGTGGGAGGTAAAAACGCGATCCAGAACTTTATTGCCTACTGCATGGCAGTCAGCACCGATAACGCCAATAACAAGTGTAGATTTCTTCATGGGGAATCCTCTGTAGGGCTGATGGTCAATAAGTAAAAATTATTTTTTAATATTTAGAACATGGATTGTGACAACCTCTTAATAGAGTCGGAGTTTCTGTGGAAGCTGAAAAGGAAGCAATTGATCTATTTTCAAAATATCCTGATTAAAATGATTGTTATAATTGCATTTTGGTAAAACTGTGATGATTCAATGAGTTGTGTTGTTGTTTTTGTCGCATTGTCATTTTGTTAGTAAATTCACTAATAAATGACTTGCCATCTTTGTGATCAAAATCTTATTTTGTTATGCGAGGTTTTAATGTGCGATTTTTAATAATATAAAAAGGTAGGCTCACTAAATAACTTGTGAACGACATAACGTTTTTTTATTTATATATCTTATATGGCAGAAATATTTTTTGTTAAATTTAAGATAAAAATGATAATAGATTGTTCGGAACATATTTAATCTTTGCCGCATAAGCATAGAGAAGGAATGACCTATAACTTATAATGATGATTCGGGCGATGATGTTTGGGTTTCGGCGCGCAGCGGTGATCCCGCTTCGTAGAGTCACTGAATGCAGCCGCATTTCACTTCTGATTGAGATAGTTACATCTCGGTGTTAATTATAAGTAAAAATAAAATGAATTATTTGTATAACATAACAATGTTATGGCTTGCTAAAAAAAACTGTGAGCTACCCAGCAAGAGTGACTCTTTATCTATCTCCTGACCGTTGCCATCTTGATGGCTTAAAAGATCGTGTGGATTTTAATTAATAATCTATCATTTATGGTAACTATGATTACTTATTGTAAAACAAGAAATTAACATGAAATTCACTAGTCATGTTATCGGTAAACATCATTAACATTAAATCTGTAAATTGATTTAAATCAATGTTTAAAACTTGGTAAACACCACCAAATGAGGTTAAATTGCTGCAGATCAAATTGGTCTGAAAGTGGTAAATTAGCTATAAATTGATCACTATCGAAAAATGCAAATTTGTCTCGATAAAAACCTGTTTATTGTAAGGATTTTACGGCGTAATATAATTGCGGGATCAATTTGAGTGTTTTATTAACATGTTTGTAACTTTTCATCATTGTCCTTTCTTCAAATGAGAAGAAAGAGCGACGGTGGAAGGACGCAAATAAATTTGTATTGGGGCATGCGTGTGACCCTTTCTAACGGGGTTCACTCTCGGAGTCTTCATGCGATGAGCAAGGAGTCATGATGTTAGATATAGTCGAACTGTCGCGCTTACAGTTTGCCTTGACCGCGATGTACCACTTCCTTTTTGTGCCACTAACGCTGGGTATGGCGTTTTTGTTGGCCATCATGGAAACGGTCTACGTCCTTTCCGGCAAACAGATTTATAAAGATATGACCAAGTTCTGGGGCAAGTTGTTTGGTATCAACTTCGCTCTGGGTGTGGCTACCGGTCTGACCATGGAGTTCCAGTTCGGGACTAACTGGTCTTACTATTCCCACTATGTCGGGGATATTTTCGGTGCGCCGCTGGCGATCGAAGGTTTGATGGCCTTCTTCCTCGAATCCACCTTTGTAGGTCTGTTCTTCTTTGGCTGGGACCGTCTGAGTAAAGTCCAGCATATGTGCGTCACCTGGTTGGTGGCATTGGGTTCTAACCTGTCTGCGCTGTGGATCCTCGTGGCGAACGGCTGGATGCAAAACCCAATTGCAGCGGATTTCAACTTCGAAACCATGCGCATGGAGATGCTGAGCTTCTCTGAACTGGTGCTTAACCCGGTTGCACAGGTGAAATTTGTTCACACTGTAGCGTCTGGTTATGTCTGCGGCGCGATGTTCGTTCTGGGTATCAGCTCTTACTATATGCTGCGCGGTCGTGACTTCGCATTTGCTAAGCGTTCTTTTGCCATCGCTGCCAGCTTCGGTATGGCTGCCATTCTGTCTGTTATCGTTCTGGGTGATGAGTCCGGTTACGAAATGGGCGACGTGCAGAAAACCAAACTTGCCGCGATTGAAGCAGAGTGGGAAACCCAGCCTGCACCGGCATCCTTTACGCTGTTCGGTATTCCGGACCAGGATGCGCAGGAAAACCATTTTGCGATTCAAATCCCTTACGCGCTGGGCATCATTGCCACCCGCTCTGTTGATACGCCGGTCATTGGTCTGAAAGACCTGATGGTGCAGCACGAAGAGCGTATCCGTAACGGGATGAAAGCGTATCAGCTGCTGGAAGAACTGCGTGCGGGTTCCACCGATCAGGCCGTTCGTGACCAGTTCAACAGCATGAAGAAAGACCTGGGATATGGTCTGCTGCTGAAACGCTATACCGACAAAGTGACCGACGCGACCGAAGCACAAATTCAGCAGGCAACGAAAGATTCTATTCCTCGTGTCGCTCCGCTGTACTTTGCGTTCCGTATCATGGTGGCGTGCGGCATTCTGATGCTGGCTATCATCGCGGTTTCCTTCTGGACCGTCATTCGTAACCGTATCGGTGAGAAAAAATGGCTGCTGCGCACGGCGCTGTATGCGCTTCCGCTGCCATGGATTGCGATTGAGTCCGGTTGGTTTGTTGCAGAGTACGGGCGTCAGCCGTGGGCGATAGGTGAAGTGCTACCGACAGCCGTGGCGAACTCGTCACTGACTGCGGGCGACCTGATCTTCTCGATGCTGTTGATTTGCGGCCTGTATACCCTGTTCCTGGTGGCTGAACTGTACCTGATGTTCAAGTTCGCACGCCTTGGCCCGAGCAGCCTGAAAACCGGTCGTTATCACTACGAGCAGTCCACTGTGACTTCTCAGCCGGCACGCTAAGACAGGAGTCGTCAAATGATCGATTATGAAGTATTGCGTTTTATCTGGTGGCTGCTGGTTGGCATTCTGCTGATTGGTTTTGCAGTCACTGATGGTTTCGACATGGGGGTGGGCATGCTCACCCGTTTCCTCGGTCGTAATGATACCGAGCGTCGAATTATGATTAACTCCATCGCCCCACACTGGGATGGTAACCAGGTTTGGCTCATCACCGCGGGCGGCGCATTATTTGCGGCCTGGCCGATGGTGTATGCCGCTGCGTTCTCCGGCTTCTATGTGGCGATGATTCTGGTACTGGCGTCCTTGTTCTTCCGTCCGGTCGGTTTTGATTACCGCTCTAAGATTGAAGACATGCGCTGGCGCAACATGTGGGACTGGGGCATCTTCATTGGTAGCTTCGTACCGCCGCTGGTCATTGGTGTGGCGTTCGGTAACCTGCTGCAAGGGGTTCCGTTCCATATGGATGAGTACATGCGTTTGTACTACACTGGTAACTTCTTCCAGTTACTGAATCCGTTTGGTCTGCTGGCCGGTGTGGTAAGCGTGGGCATGATCATCACTCAGGGCGCGACCTATCTGCAGATGCGTACTGTAGGTGAACTGCACCTGCGTGCACGTGCTACTTCACAGGTCGCCGCGCTGGTTACTCTGGTGTGCTTCGCGCTGGCCGGTGTCTGGGTGATGTACGGTATTGACGGTTATGTTGTGACCTCTGCACTGGATCACCATGCTGCCTCTAACCCGATGACCAAAGAAGTCGCGCGAGTTGCGGGCGCATGGATGGTGAACTTTAACAATGCACCTATCCTGTGGCTGGTTCCGGCTCTGGGTGTAGCCCTGCCGCTGCTGACCATCCTGACGTCTCGTATGGAGAAAGGGGCCTGGGCGTTCGTCTTCTCTTCACTGACGTTGGCCTGCATCATCCTGACTGCGGGTATCGCAATGTTCCCATTTGTGATGCCATCCAGCACCATGATGAATGCCAGCCTGACCATGTGGGATGCTACCTCCAGCCAGAGAACATTGAACCTGATGACCTGGGTTGCGGCGGTGTTTGTACCGATCATTCTGCTCTACACCAGCTGGTGTTACTGGAAAATGTTCGGTCGTATCACCAAAGAAGATATTGAAAACAACACCCACTCTCTGTACTAAGTAAGGAGCTTAAAATGTGGTATTTCGCATGGATTTTGGGAACGCTTCTTGCCTGTGCATTTGGGATAATCACAGCGCTGGCGCTTGAGCATGTCGAAGCAGGCAAAGCAGGGCCAGAAGAAAGCTAATGACCAACGTTATCGCGATGTTATATAACGCGATGGATAAGCGCCCCTTGCGGGCGCTTTCTTTAGTCATGGCGTTAGTGTTGGCAGGATGTATTTTTTGGGATCCCTCACGCTTCGCAGCAAAAACCAGCGAGCTTGAAATCTGGCATGGCCTTCTGCTGATGTGGGCGGTCTGCGCCGGCATTATCCATGGCGTCGGGTTTCGTCCTCGCGCGGTGCACTGGCAGGGCATCTTCTGCCCGCTGATAGCCGACATCGTGCTGGTGGTTGGTCTGATTTTCTTCTTCTTTTGAATAAGAAACATCCTTAAATATTTATGGGCTTGCATAAGCCCATAATTTTTTACTCTCCGTTTACTTTCCCCCATTCCAAAGCATCATTCCCGCGCGTATAGTAGCACCGGTTAAAAGCTCTAACTTTTGTTGCATTACCGGGATGTAAAGTGAATACAACGCGATATACAAACGACATTCTTGAAGCATCGCGGCGGCAAGAACGCGAGTCACCTGGCGCTTACAAAAGTAAGTAACCGGTGTGAGTGGGCGAAGCCAACAAAGAGGCAGTAAGAATGAATAAGTATATTTTTCGATGGCCGGTTCGTGTCTATTATGAAGACACCGACGCCGGTGGGGTGGTTTACCACGCCAGTTACGTCGCTTTTTATGAACGAGCACGCACAGAGATGCTGCGTCATCATCACTTTAGTCAGCAAGTGCTGCTGGCCGAACGTGTAGCCTTTGTGGTGCGCAAGATGACCCTGGAATATTTTGCGCCAGCCAGGCTCGACGACATGCTCGAAGTCCAAACCGAAATTACGTCAATGCGTGGCACCTCATTGGTTTTCACGCAACGCATTGTCAACGCAGAGAACACCGTGCTGAATGAAGCCGAAGTTCTGATTGTTTGCGTTGATCCACTCAAGATGAAGCCTCGTGCGCTTCCCAAGTCTATTGTCGCGGAGTTTAAGCAGTGACTGACATGAATATCCTTGATTTGTTCCTGAAGGCAAGCCTTCTGGTTAAACTTATCATGTTGATTTTGATTGGTTTCTCAATCGCATCCTGGGCCATTATTATCCAGCGGACCCGTATACTGAATGCGGCTTCACGTGAAGCAGAAGCGTTTGAAGACAAGTTTTGGTCCGGCATCGAATTATCGCGCCTGTATCAGGAAAGTCAGGGGCGTCGTGATAACCTGACGGGTTCTGAACAAATTTTCTACAGCGGATTCAAAGAATTTGCGCGATTGCATCGGGCTAATAGCCATGCACCGGAAGCGGTGGTTGAGGGGGCATCCCGTGCGATGCGTATCTCCATGAACCGTGAGCTGGAAACACTGGAAACGCATATTCCGTTCCTCGGCACCGTCGGTTCCATCAGTCCGTATATCGGTCTGTTCGGTACCGTTTGGGGGATCATGCATGCGTTTATCGCCCTCGGTGCGGTAAAACAGGCAACCCTGCAAATGGTTGCTCCGGGTATCGCAGAAGCACTGATTGCCACCGCAATCGGTCTGTTTGCGGCAATCCCGGCGGTAATGGCGTACAACCGACTGAATCAGCGTGTGAATAAGCTGGAACTGAATTACGACAACTTCATGGAAGAGTTCACCGCGATTCTGCACCGCCAGGCGTTTACCGTTAGCGAGAGCAACAAGGGGTAAACCATGGCCAGAACGCGTGGACGAGGTCGTCGCGAACTTAAGTCCGAAATCAATATTGTACCGCTGCTCGATGTACTGCTGGTGCTGCTGCTGATCTTTATGGCAACGGCGCCGATCATTACCCAGAGCGTGGAAGTCGATCTGCCGGATGCGACCGAATCGCAGGCCGTCAGCAGTAACGACGAACCACCGGTCATTATTGAAGTTTCCGGTGTTGGGCAGTACAGCGTGGTGGTTGAGAAAGACAGAATGGATCAACTGCCGCCGGAGCAGGTTATCGCGGAAGCGAAAAGCCGCCTGCAGACCAATCCGAAAACGGTCTTCTTAATCGGTGGTGCGAAAGACGTGCCTTATGATGAAATAATTAAAGCGCTGAACCTGTTACACAGCGCAGGCGTGAAATCGGTTGGCTTGATGACGCAGCCAATTTGATGTCTGCGTATTCCTGGCTTGAAAGATAGCGCGTAACAGGCGAACAGTTTTTTGGGAACCCAGAGTGTCAAAGGCAACCGAACAAAACGACAAGCTCAAACGGGCGATAATTATTTCAGCGGTGCTGCATGTCATTTTATTTGCGGTACTGATCTGGAGTTCGTTCGATGAGCACATTGATGCTTCAGGCGGCGGTGGCGGTTCGTCTATTGACGCCGTCATGGTCGACCCTGGTGCCGTTGTTCAACAGTACGACAGGCAACAGCAGCAGCAGGCAAGTGCGAAACGCGCAGAAGAACAGCGTGAAAAGCAGGCGCAGCAGCAGGCCGAGGAACTTCGTGAGAAGCAGGCGGCCGAGCAGGAACGACTGAAGCAGCTAGAGAAAGAACGTTTAGCCGCGCAGGAAAAAGTGCGCGAACAGACGGAACAGCAAAAACAGGCTGAAGCTGCGGCCGCGAAAGCGCAGGAGCAACAGAAGCAGGCTGAAGAAGCGGCGGCGAAAGCTGCTGCAGACGCCAAAGCCAAGGCGGACGCTCAGGCGAAACAAGCTGCAGATTCTGCGAAGAAAGCCGCCGCTGACGCGGCGAAAAAAGCAGAGGCTGACGCCGCAGCAAAAGCCGCCGCTGATGCGAAGAAAGTTGCCGAGGCGCAAGCCGCCAAGGCTGCTGCAGATGCAGCGAAAAAAGCACAAGCAGAAGCCGCTAAGCAAGCTGCTGCCGAGAAGGCCGCAGCAGAGAAAGCCGCTGCAGCTGCAGAGAAAGCTGCAGCCGCGAAAGCTGCCGCCGCTGAAAAGGCCGCTGCTGATAAGAAAGCAGCAGCCGAAAAAGCGGCAGCAGACAAGAAAGCCGCCGCTGCAGAAAAGGCCGCCGCAGACAAGAAAGCGGCTGCTGATAAAGCTGCAGCAGCTAAAAAAGCCGCGGCGGAGAAAGCTGCTGCCGCCTCTGGCGTTGACGATCTGTTAGGTGATTTAAGCTCCGGTAAGAATGCACCGAAATCAGGTGGTGGCGCGAAAGGTAGCGGACAACCGTCGAAAGACAGTGGTACAAGTGGTGCGAATGGTGGCGCAACAGGTGCTGATATCAGCGCTTACGCGAAGCAAATTCAGGTCGCGATTCAGAGCCGTCTGTTTGATGCGGGCCTCTACCAGGGTAAACAATGCGTACTGCACATTAACCTGGCACCAGATGGACGATTAAAGAGTGTGACATCTGAAGGTGGAGATCCTGCACTATGCCAGGCCGCGTTAGCGGCGGCGAGATCGGCAAGTATTCCTAAACCGCCTAACCAGGCTGTTTACGAAAAGATAAAAGACGCCAAACTGGATTTTAAACTGTAACCGTTTTTCCGTATTTTCGGACGAAAACAGTCTAAGGTTGAGACAGAGTTCTGGTAGTTTTGTGTATTTGAGTTTGTTAACATTCTGCTAAATTATCGTGGGCTTTTGGTCCAGATAAGGGAGATATGATGAAGCAGGCATTACGAGTAGCATTTGGTTTTCTGATGCTGTGGGCAGCGGTGCTGCATGCAGAAGTACGTATCGAGATCACCCAAGGGGTGGACTCGGCGCGCCCGATTGGTGTTGTCCCGTTCCAGTGGGCAGGGCCGGGTGCTGCACCTGAAGATATCGGTGGTATCGTGGGCGCTGACCTGCGTAACAGCGGTAAATTCAACCCATTAGACCGGTCTCGTCTGCCTCAGCAGCCGGGCACTGCGGCTGAAGTTCAGCCTGCGGCATGGTCTGCGCTGGGTATTGATGCCGTAGTAGTCGGTAAGGTTACGCCGAATCCGGACGGTTCCTACAGCGTGGCTTATCAGCTGGTGGATACCGGCGGTGCGCCGGGTACCGTACTGGCACAGAACACCTACAAAGTGAACAAGCAGTGGCTGCGTTACGCGGGCCATACTGCCAGTGACGAAGTGTTTGAAAAACTGACCGGTATTAAGGGCGCATTCCGTACCCGTATCGCGTACGTTGTTCAGACTAACGGTGGCCAGTTCCCGTATGAATTACGCGTGTCTGACTACGATGGCTACAACCAGTTTGTGGTTCACCGCTCTCCGCAGCCGTTGATGTCTCCGGCATGGTCTCCGGACGGGTCTAAACTGGCCTACGTAACCTTTGAAAGCGGTCGTTCTGCGCTGGTTATCCAGACGCTGTCTAACGGCGCTGTGCGTCAGGTTGCGTCATTCCCGCGTCACAACGGTGCGCCAGCATTCTCTCCGGATGGCAGCAAACTGGCATTTGCCCTGTCTAAAACCGGTAGCCTGAATCTGTATGTGATGGACATTGGCTCTGGCCAAATCCGTCAGGTCACTGATGGTCGCAGCAACAACACGGAACCAACCTGGTTCCCGGACAGCCAAAACCTGGCCTTCACGTCTGACCAGGCCGGTCGTCCGCAGGTATACAAAGTTAACGTCAACGGCGGTGCTCCGCAGCGCATAACCTGGGAAGGTTCGCAAAACCAGGATGCGGATGTCAGCAGCGACGGTAAATTTATGGTAATGGTAAGCTCAAACAGTGGGCAGCAACACATTGCCAAACAAGATCTGGTAGCGGGTGGCGTACAAGTTCTGTCGTCAACGTTCCTGGATGAAACGCCAAGTCTGGCACCTAACGGCACTATGGTAATCTACAGCTCTTCTCAGGGGATGGGATCCGTGCTGAATTTGGTTTCTACAGATGGGCGTTTCAAGGCGCGTCTTCCGGCAACCGATGGTCAGGTTAAATTCCCTGCCTGGTCGCCGTATCTGTGATAATAAATAATTGATTAATAAAGGAATCATTGAAATGCAACTGAACAAAGTGCTGAAAGGGCTGATGATTGCTCTGCCTGTTATGGCTATTGCGGCATGTTCTTCTAACAAGAACGCCAGCAATGACGGCAGCGAAGGCATGCTGGGTGCCGGCACTGGTATGGATGCAAACGGCAGCGGCAACATGTCCTCCGAAGAGCAAGCGCGTCTGCAGATGCAACAGCTGCAGCAGAACAACATCGTTTACTTTGATCTGGACAAGTACGATATCCGTTCTGACTTCGCTGCAATGCTGGATGCGCACGCTAACTTCCTGCGTAGCAACCCGTCTTACAAAGTCACCGTAGAAGGTCATGCGGACGAACGTGGTACTCCTGAGTACAACATTTCCCTGGGTGAGCGTCGTGCGAACGCCGTTAAGATGTACCTGCAGGGTAAAGGCGTTTCTGCTGACCAGATCTCCATCGTTTCTTACGGTAAAGAAAAACCTGCAGTACTGGGTCATGACGAAGCGGCTTACTCCAAAAACCGTCGTGCCGTACTGGTTTACTAAGAGAATTGCATGAGCAGTAACTTCAGACATCACCTGTTGAGTCTGTCGTTACTGGTTGGCATAGCGGCCCCTTGGGCCGCTTTTGCACAGGCGCCAATCAGTAGTGTCGGCTCAGGCTCGGTCGAAGACCGTGTCACTCAACTCGAGCGTATTTCTAACGCTCACAGTCAGCTTTTAACCCAACTCCAGCAACAACTCTCCGATAACCAGTCCGATATTGATTCCCTGCGTGGTCAAATTCAGGAAAGTCAGTATCAACTGAATCAGGTTGTTGAGCGCCAGAAGCAGATTTTGACGCAGATGGACAGTCTTAGCAGCGGTGGTACGCCAGCGGCGCAGCCAGCAGCGGGCGACCAGAGCGGGGCTGCGGCCTCTGCGTCGGGTGCAGGCGCAGCAGCGACGTCAGGCGTTCCAGCAAGCTCTGGCGATGCGAATACCGATTACAATGCGGCAATTGCGCTGGTGCAGGATAAATCCCGCCAGGATGACGCGATTGAAGCATTTCAGAACTTCATCAAAAATTACCCTGATTCCACCTACCTGCCGAATGCGAATTACTGGCTGGGACAGTTGAATTACAACAAGGGTAAAAAAGATGATGCGGCGTTCTATTTTGCATCGGTAGTTAAAAACTTCCCGAAATCACCGAAGGCTGCAGACGCGATGTACAAAGTTGGCGTCATCATGCAGGACAAAGGTGATAAAGAAAAAGCCAAAGCGGTTTATCAACAGGTTATCACTAAATACCCTGGTACTGATGGCGCGAAACAAGCGCAAAAACGCCTCGGCGCGATGTAATGCGCACCATGCGACCAGAAATCGTGTTATTTCTGGTCGCGTCGTGTGATTCCTAAGCAGTTGAGTTATTTACATCGAAATTTTTGTTGCGCTAAAATCTGAAATCAGTAATATATGCCGCCGTTGCCAAGGGATATCAAACAGCCCGAAAGCGGCAAAAAAAGTGGGGCGTTAGCTCAGTTGGTAGAGCAGTTGACTTTTAATCAATTGGTCGCAGGTTCGAATCCTGCACGCCCCACCACTAACTTAGCAGTAAGCAGTATCCAGCGTAGTATCGGGTGATTAGCTCAGCTGGGAGAGCACCTCCCTTACAAGGAGGGGGTCGGCGGTTCGATCCCGTCATCACCCACCACTCGGGGCGTTAGCTCAGTTGGTAGAGCAGTTGACTTTTAATCAATTGGTCGCAGGTTCGAATCCTGCACGCCCCACCAATTATTTTTGGTGGTTCCGAGTAAAAAATATTTCAGGCAACACCCGTATGGGGCGTTAGCTCAGTTGGTAGAGCAGTTGACTTTTAATCAATTGGTCGCAGGTTCGAATCCTGCACGCCCCACCAATATTGCGGTGGGTTCCTGAAAAGAGTAAAGCAGTAAACCCCATATGGGGGCGTTAGCTCAGTTGGTAGAGCAGTTGACTTTTAATCAATTGGTCGCAGGTTCGAATCCTGCACGCCCCACCAGTGTAAAAAGGCGCCCTAAAGGCGCCTTTTTGCTATGTACGGAATTCAAAGATTCGAACCTGCAGCAGGTTCGGGTCGAACGCAGTGAGACAACGGAGCCGTTTACGGCGACGGCCCGGAGGGCGAGCGAAGCGAGTCATCCTGCACGCCCCACCAGTGTAAAAAGGCGCCCTAAAGGCGCCTTTTTGCTATCTGCGATTTATAAGATTCGAACCTACTTTCCTGATGGTGCCGCGCTTATCAGATCTACGAAGCTACAAATCGACACCGTACCTGTAGGCCGGATAAGACGCCAGTCGCCATCCGGCATTGTCCAACGCAATTATTGTGACTTTTTTACGCCAATCCGCTATCTTGTTTAGCATATAAAACAAATCTAACCGATTATGGCGTACGTCACGCTTTTACTCGGTTATTTCGTTAAGCCAGTAAAACGAGAAAGCATGATGAGCGTGATGTTTGACCCTGAAGCCGCAATTTATCCGTTTCCGCCTAAGCCGCTGCCGCTGAGCGAAGATGAAAAACAATTTTATCGCGAGAAAATCAAACGCCTGCTAAAAGAGCGCGATGCTGTGATGGTGGCGCACTATTATACCGACCCAGAGATCCAACAGCTGGCTGAGGAAACCGGTGGATGCATTTCTGACTCGCTGGAGATGGCGCGGTTTGGCTCAAAGCATTCGGCCTCGACGCTGCTGGTGGCTGGGGTCCGATTTATGGGCGAAACGGCTAAAATCCTCAGCCCGGAAAAGACCATTTTGATGCCAACGCTGCAGGCGGAATGTTCCTTAGACCTGGGCTGTCCAATCGACGCATTCAGTGCATTTTGCGATTCGCATCCTGACCGTACCGTCGTGGTGTATGCCAACACGTCGGCGGCAGTGAAAGCGCGTGCGGACTGGGTGGTGACATCCAGCATTGCGGTTGAACTTATTGAGCACCTGGATAGTTTAGGTGAAAAAATCATCTGGGCTCCGGACAAGCATTTGGGCAACTACGTGCAAAAACAGACCGGAGCCGATGTTCTTTGTTGGCAAGGGGCCTGTATCGTCCATGACGAATTCAAAACACAGGCATTAACGCGCATGAAAGGGTTATATCCCGACGCAGCCGTGCTGGTACACCCTGAATCGCCTCAATCAATAGTCGATATGGCCGATGCCGTGGGGTCGACGAGTCAGCTCATCAACGCGGCAAAAACGTTACCGCATAAGCAGCTTATCGTGGCGACTGACCGGGGTATTTTTTACAAAATGCAGCAGGCTGTGCCGGACAAAGAGTTGCTTGAAGCCCCGACTGCCGGCGAAGGGGCAACCTGTCGCAGCTGTGCGCATTGCCCGTGGATGGCGATGAACGGCCTCAAAGCGATTGCAGAGGGCCTTGAGCAAGGTGGGGCAGCCCATGAGATACAGGTTGATGACGCGCTGCGAGAAGGGGCACTATTGCCGTTAAACCGCATGCTGGAATTTGCGGCTACACTACGAGCTTAAATAAATTATTGCTCTGGGGGAAAAGATGGATTTTTTTAGCACGCAGAATATTTTGGTTCATATCCCGATTGGCGCGGGGGGATACGACCTGTCATGGATTGAAGCAGTGGGGACCGTTGCCGGTTTACTGTGCATTGGTTTGGCAAGCCTTGAGAAAATCAGCAACTACGTCTTTGGTCTGATAAACGTCACGCTGTTTGCGATCATCTTCTTTCAGATCCAACTCTACGCCAGCCTGTTATTACAGGTGTTCTTTTTTGCCGCCAATATCTACGGCTGGTATGCCTGGTCCCGGCAAACCAGCCAACATGAGGCTGAGCTGAAAATTCGCTGGCTGCCGCTGCCGAAAGCGCTAGGTTGGCTGGCGGCTTGCGTGGTGGCGATTGGTCTGATGACGGTATTTATCGATCCGGTCTTCGCGTTTCTGACCCGTATGGCCGTGAACATTATGCAAGGGCTGGGATTACAGGTTGCCGCACCTGAGTTGCAACCCGATGCATTCCCGTTCTGGGATTCCTGCATGATGGTGCTGTCGATTGCGGCGATGATCCTGATGACGCGGAAATACGTCGAAAACTGGCTGCTGTGGGTGATCATTAACGTCATCAGCGTGGTGATCTTCGCCCTACAAGGCGTGTATGCGATGTCGCTGGAATACATGATCCTCACCGTTATTGCGCTTAACGGCAGCAGGATGTGGATGAACAGCGCGCGCGAACGTGGCTCACGCGCGCTCTCCCATTAGTGATGGTGATGTGAATGGCCGGACAGTCCCTGATACAGGTGGCAGTCCGGTCCGTTGCATGGCTGATATTCCATCTGGATCGTTGCGTGTTCAATCTGATAATGATGCGTCAGGAAATGTTGAATGCGTTCCAGCAATGCGTCGTGATCGTGCGGGGGAACCACCTGCACATGTAGCGTCATCACCGGTTTCTCACCCACCATCCAGACGTGCACATGGTGCACGTTGCGAACTTCAGGAATATTCCGGCTGAGGTGGCGCTGTAGCGCGGGAATATCCAGTGACAGCGGTGCGCCTTCGAGTAATTCGTTCACGCTATCTTTCAATAACCGCCAGGCGCTACGCAGTACCAGCACGGAAACCAGAATCGACAGGATCGGATCCGCTGGCGTCCAGCCAGTCCAGATGATGATCAACGCCGCGATGATCGCGCCAACCGACCCCAGTAAATCGCCCATTACGTGCAAGGCCGCGGCGCGAACATTGAGGTTCTTCTCCTCGCTCCCGCGATGCAGCACCCAAAAGGCAAGAACGTTAGCCAGTAAACCTGCCACGGCAATCACCATCATCATGCCGCCAGCTACCGGTCGTGGGGTATAGAAGCGCTCTATCGCCTCCCAGACGATTAAAATGGTGATCACCACTAGCGCGATAGCGTTCACAAACGCGGCCAGCGTCGTGAGCCTCAGCCAGCCGAACGTGTGTCGGATGGTCGGCGGTCGGCGAGCAAACCTGACAGCCAGCAGTGCAAAAAGCAGAGCGGCTGCATCTGTCAGCATATGGCCGGCGTCCGCCAGCAGCGCCAGCGAGCCTGACAGGATCCCGCCGACCACCTCCACGAACATAAATCCCGCCGTAATGCAGAAGGCGAACAGCAGTCGACGGGCGTTATTATCTTTGGGCAGGTCAGGGGAAGTGGGGGTATGTGAGTGCGCCATAATGTCATCCCTTTGTTATTCTCATCATTACTGTATGACATCATACCGGGTTTGGGCTGACAAAATTAAAAAGGAGAGCTTTTGCTCTCCCATTATTAGCCATATTTTTAGCTTTACTGGGTGGTGCCGTCGGTTTTGGTGTCTACGTCATTGTTGATACCGTTTCCGGTCTCTACCTTCTTGTTGATATCCGGACAACGACCGTCTTTGCACATTGAGTTTTTGTGCATCTCGTCTTTGGTCATCCCTTCATGATTCATTGATGAACCGTTCGGATGGAGCATGGTGCCGCCCGAATTAACGTTGTTGTTGTCGACATTATTCGGTGCCACGTTCTCGCGTGCGTCTGGTGCGGTTTGCCCGGCATCCGCCGAAGAATTCGCCTGACCGTTATTTGACTGCGTGTTTGCGTCTGCAGCCAACGCCGCGCCGCTGGCGAGGCTAAGAGTGGCAGTAAGAAAGAGTGAGGCCAGCTTTGTCATTTGCATAATATGCTCCTGTTATGGTCGATATGTCGGATAACCTCTTCCAACAGTGCATGTGCCAGTTAAATCCTCAGAAGGTAGTTAACTATTTCAGTATGAAAATTAAAACCAGCATAGAATATTGAAATTAATAAAAAAATAAGCTGTTGCAGTTATAAATTGTAGTTTGGATCTCTTTTATCGCTACTTTATTGCGTTTTTTTGGCTTATTCCAGGATTAATCCGTCCAAAGTGTAAAACCCCGTTTACACTTTAGAACTGAAGATATAGATTGGAGGGATTGCATTCATTTATATAAGTATGGCAACGCTGGAATAATCATGAATTATCAGAACGACGATTTACGCATTAAAGAGATCAACGAGTTACTCCCCCCGGTCGCACTGCTGGAAAAATTCCCTGCTACTGAAAATGCCGCAAATACGGTTGCTCACGCCCGCAAAGCGATTCATAAAATTCTGAAAGGCAGCGACGATCGCTTACTGGTTGTGATCGGGCCGTGCTCGATTCATGATCCGGCAGCCGCCAAAGACTATGCCGCTCGCCTGCTGGCGCTGCGTGATGAGCTTAAAGACGAGCTTGAAATCGTCATGCGCGTCTATTTTGAAAAGCCGCGTACCACCGTAGGCTGGAAGGGGCTGATCAACGATCCGCATATGGATAACAGCTTCCAGATCAACGATGGCCTGCGCATTGCGCGTAAGTTGCTGCTGGATATTAACGACAGCGGCTTGCCAGCAGCGGGTGAATTCCTTGATATGATCACCCCACAGTACCTGGCCGATCTGATGAGCTGGGGGGCTATTGGCGCACGCACGACTGAGTCACAGGTTCACCGTGAGCTGGCATCCGGTCTTTCCTGCCCGGTTGGCTTTAAAAACGGGACCGACGGTACGATCAAAGTGGCCATTGATGCCATCAACGCCGCTGGCGCGCCGCACTGTTTCCTGTCGGTGACCAAATGGGGTCATTCAGCCATTGTGAATACCAGTGGTAATGGCGACTGCCATATCATTCTGCGCGGTGGTAAAGAGCCAAACTACAGTGCTCAGCACGTTGCAGACGTGAAGGAAGGGCTGGTTAAAGCAGGTCTGTCCCCGCAGGTGATGATTGACTTTAGCCATGCAAACTCCAGCAAGCAGTTTAAAAAGCAGATGGATGTCGCGAAAGACGTTTGCGGACAGGTTGCTGGCGGTGAGAAAGCGATTATTGGCGTGATGATTGAAAGTCATCTGGTTGAAGGTAATCAGAATCCGGATAGCGGCGAGCCGCTGACCTACGGTAAGAGCATTACCGATGCCTGCATTGGCTGGGAAGATACTGATGCGGTGTTACGCCAGTTGGCAAACGCGGTCAAAACGCGTCGCGGCTAACCGAGTCTCGTAGGCCTGATAAGCGTAGCGCCATCAGGCTTTTCTGCGCAGACTGCCTGGTAGCGGCGAAATAAAAAAAGCGCGGATAATCCGCGCTTTTTTATATTCAGCGAAGAAATTACTTCGCTTTACCCTGGTTGGCAACGGCGGCCGCTTTTGCCGCGATCTCGTCAGCATTACCCAGATAGTAACGTTTGATCGGCTTGAAGTTTTCGTCGAACTCATACACCAGCGGTACGCCGGTCGGAATGTTCAGTTCCAGAATTTCATCTTCGCCCATGTTATCCAGGTATTTCACCAGCGCACGCAGGGAGTTACCGTGAGCAGCGATAATCACGCGCTCACCGCTTTTCATGCGCGGCAGAATGGTTTCGTTCCAGTAAGGGATAACACGCTCGATGGTCAGCGCCAGGCTTTCGGTAACCGGCAGCTCTTTGTCAGTGAGTTGAGCATAACGCGGATCGTGCCCCGGATAGCGTTCGTCATCTTTGGTCAGTTCCGGCGGTGTTACCGCGAAGCCACGACGCCATTGTTTAACCTGCTCGTCACCGTATTTTTCAGCGGTTTCGGCTTTGTTCAGACCCTGCAGAGCGCCGTAATGACGTTCGTTCAGCTTCCAGGATTTTTCAACCGGTAGCCACGCTTGATCCAGTTCATCCAGTACGTTCCACAGGGTGTGGATGGCACGTTTTAGCACAGAAGTGTAAGCAAAATCGAAGCTGTAGCCTTCCTCTCGCAGCAGTTTGCCCGCCGCTTTTGCTTCGCCTACGCCTTTCTCGGACAGATCAACATCGTACCAACCGGTAAAGCGGTTTTCGTTGTTCCACTGACTTTCACCGTGACGTACCAGAACCAGCTTAGTTACAGCCATACACTCACTCCTATAAACCATATTGAATGATAATAGTTCTCATTATATTGCCGTAATGCGTCAGCGGCAATGCTTACGCATAACCATAGCGAAAATAGCTGCACAGTGTAAGGTTCTTGTGAATTCAAGGTTGCGATTTTGACTTTTGGTGGTGAGGCTTTGAGCAGGTTGGGGGGGCAATAAACGACGAGCCCGATACTGGACTCGTCATGGTTAGTCGTCAGGCCGGAATAAACCGGTATTCCGTCACGCTGGCGTACTCTTCGCCCGGGCGCAGGAAGCAGTCCGGTTGCGGCCATTCCGGATGGTTCGGGCTGTCCGGCAGAAACTCGCTTTCCAGCGCCAGACCTTGCCAGTCGGCGTACGCCTCTGGACCACGGGACGGCGTGCCGCCGAGGAAATTCCCGGAGTAGAATTGCAAAGCCGGGGCCGAGGTGTAGACCTCCATCTGCAATTTTTCATCCTGCGACCACAGCAGCGCGACCGGCTTACGGGCATCACCTTGTGCCTGTAGCAGGAAGGCGTGATCGTAACCTTTTACGTGGCGCTGATCGTCATCGGTCAGAAATTCGCTGGCGATAACTTTTGGCGTACGGAAGTCAAAAGAAGTGCCCGCCACTGGCTTTAGACCCTCGTGTGGGATACCCATCGCATCAACCGGCAGATACGTGTCGGCGAGGATCTGCAGCTTATGCTGGCGGACATCGGTTTTATCACCGTCGAGGTTGAAATAAACGTGGTTGGTCAGATTCACCGGGCAGGGCTTATCGACCGTCGCGCGATAGGTGATTGAAATGCGATTGTCGTCGGTCAGGCGATACTGCGCTGTCGCGCAAAGGTGGCCAGGGAAACCCTGGTCGCCATCGTCAGAGGTCAGTGCGAACAGCACCTGACGATCATTCTGATTCACTATCTGCCAGCGACGTTTATCGAAACCGTCCGGCCCGCCGTGCAGCTGGTTTTCACCCTGGCTTGGCAGTAATTCAATGGTTTCACCAGCGAAGGTGTAACGGCTGTTGGCGATACGGTTCGCGTAGCGGCCAATCGATGCCCCCAGAAACGCAGCTTGATCAGGATATTGCTCCGGGCTGGCGCAGCCGAGCAATGCTTCACGCACGCTACCATCGCTCAGAGGAATGCGGGCCGACAACAGCGTTGCGCCCCAGTCCATCAGGTTGACCACCATCCCTGCGTCATTACGCAGGGTCAGCAGACGAAACGGCTGGCCATCGGGGGCCATGACGGGAATTTCGTTTAGCACTGTCCGGCTCCTTGTGAAGGTTTACACACATAGAAGGTTTCTTTGATACCGGTTTTCGCTTCGTACTGCGCAGCGACAGCCTGCTGTACCGCAGGAACCAACGCTTCAGGGATCAGCGCCACAATGCAGCCGCCGAAGCCGCCGCCGGTCATGCGCACGCCGCCCTGGGAGCCGATGGTCGCTTTGACGATCTCCACCAGGGTATCAATTTGCGGCACGGTAATTTCAAAGTCATCGCGCATGGAGGCGTGAGATTCCGCCATCAACTGGCCCATGCGCAGCAGGTCACCTTTTGCCAGGGCATCAGCGGCTTCCACGGTACGGGCATTTTCGGTGATCACGTGGCGGACGCGTTTGGCGACGATCGGGTCCAACTCATGGGCGACGGCGTTGAATGCCTCAAGGCTGACATCACGCAGCGCGGGCTGCTGGAAGAAGCGCGCGCCGGTTTCGCACTGCTCGCGACGGGTGTTGTACTCACTGCCGACCAGCGTACGCTTAAAGTTACTGTTAATGATCACCACGGCGACACCTTCAGGCATGGAGACCGCTTTGGTACCCAGCGTACGGCAGTCGATCAGTAGCGCATGATCTTTCTTGCCCAGCGCGGAAATCAGCTGATCCATGATGCCGCAGTTGCAACCGACGAACTGGTTTTCGGCTTCCTGACCGTTCAGGGCAATCTGCGCGCCGTCGAGCGGCAGGTGATAAAGCTGCTGGAACACGGTGCCGACCGCCACTTCCAGCGACGCTGAGGAGCTTAAGCCAGCGCCCTGCGGTACATTGCCGCTGATCACCAGATCGGCACCGCCAAAGGCGCTATTACGCTTTTGCAGGTGTTTTACCACGCCGCGGACATAGTTCGACCACTGCTGGCTGTCATGGGCGATAATCGGCGCGTCGAGAGAAAACTCATCAACCTGATTCTCGTAGTCAGCGGCAATCACGCGCACGATGCGATCGTCACGCGTCGCACAGCTGATCACGGTTTGGTAGTCGATGGCGCAAGGCAGAACGAAGCCGTCGTTATAGTCGGTATGTTCGCCAATCAGGTTGACGCGACCGGGCGCCTGAATCGTATGGGTGGCAGGGTAGCCAAATGTTTCAGCAAACAGAGATTGTGTTTTTTCTTTCAGACTCATTTTTTAAACTCCGGATTCGCGAAAATGGATGTCACTGACCGCACGCAAACGCTCGGCGGCTTGTTCTGCCGTCAGGTCGCGCTGGGTTTCCGCCAGCATTTCATAACCGACCATAAATTTACGCACGGTTGCGGAACGCAGCAGAGGCGGATAAAAATGTGCGTGCAGCTGCCAGTGTTGATTCTCTTCGCCATTAAACGGTGCGCCGTGCCAGCCCATGGAATAAGGGAAAGAACACTGGAACAGATTGTCGTAACGGCTGGTCAGTTTCTTCAGCGCCAGCGCCAGGTCGGCACGCTGCGCGTCGGTCAAATCGGTAATACGCAGCACATGTGCTTTAGGCAGTAGCAGCGTTTCAAACGGCCATGCCGCCCAGTAAGGCACGACCGCCAGCCAGTGCTCGGTTTCCACCACCGTGCGGCTGCCGTCTGCCTGTTCACGCTGGACGTAATCGACCAGCATCGGTTTGCCTTGCTCAGCGAAATACTCTTTTTGCAGGCGGTCTTCACGCTCTGCTTCATTGGGCAGGAAGCTGTTGGCCCAAATCTGACCGTGCGGATGTGGGTTCGAGCACCCCATCGCTGCGCCTTTATTTTCAAACACTTGTACCCAGGGATAGGTTTTCCCCAGATCGGCCGTTTGCATCTGCCACGTTTTCACAATCTCCGTCAGCGCAGGCACGCTGAGTTCCGGCAGCGTTTTGCTGTGATCGGGTGAGAAGCAAATGACACGGCTGGTTCCACGTGCACTCTGACAGCGCATCAACGGATCGTGACTGTCCGGTGCGTCCGGGGTGTCGGACATCAGCGCGGCAAAATCATTGGTAAAGACGTAGGTGCCGGTGTAATCCGGGTTTTTATCACCGGTTACGCGCGTGTTACCTGCACACAGGAAGCAGTCCGGGTCATGTGCAGGGAGAACCTGCTTAGACGGTGTCTCCTGCGCCCCTTGCCAGGGGCGTTTGGCGCGATGTGGTGAGACGAGGATCCACTGCCCGGTAAGCGGGTTAAAGCGGCGGTGTGGATGATCGACAGGATTGAATTGCGTCATGACGTGTCCTTAATCCGAATATCCTTGCGGATGGCGTGACTGCCAGTGCCAGGTGTCTTGTGCCATTTCGTCCAGCGTGCGGGTTACGCGCCAGTTTAATTCGCGATCGGCTTTGCTGGCATCTGCCCAGTAGGCGGGAAGATCGCCGTCACGACGCGGTGCAAAATGGTAGTTAATCGGTTTACCACAGGCTTTACTGAAGGCGTTGACCACGTCCAGTACGCTGCTGCCGACGCCCGCGCCGAGGTTATAAATATGCACACCTTGTTTACCCGCCAGTTTTTCCATAGCGACAACGTGCCCGTCGGCGAGATCCATCACGTGGATGTAATCGCGAACGCCGGTACCATCTTCGGTAGGGTAGTCGTTGCCAAATACCGCAAGCGACTCGCGGCGGCCAACGGCAACTTGAGCAATGTAAGGCATCAGGTTGTTGGGAATGCCCTGCGGATCTTCGCCCATGTCGCCTGACGGATGTGCGCCAACCGGGTTGAAGTAGCGCAGCAGCGCGATGCTCCACTCTGGCTGGGCTTTTTGCAGATCGGTCAGGATCTGCTCGACCATCAGTTTGCTTTTGCCGTACGGGCTTTGCGGGGTTCCGGTTGGGAAGCATTCAACGTAAGGAATTTGCGGCTGATCGCCATAGACTGTGGCTGAGGAGCTGAAGATGAAGTTCTTGACGTTGGCGGCGCGCATCGCGTTTACCAGACGCAGGGTACCGTTGACGTTGTTGTCGTAGTATTCCAGCGGTTTGGCAACAGACTCACCTACGGCCTTCAGACCGGCAAAGTGAATGACCGTATCAATGGCGTGATCGTGGAGAATTTCGGTGATCAGCGCTTCGTTGCGGATATCCCCTTCAATGAAGGTCGGATGCTTCGTGCCTAAACGCTCGATAACGGGCAGTACGCTGCGCTTACTGTTGCAGAGGTTATCAAGGATCACTACGTCGTGACCGTTTTTCAGTAACTGCACGCACGTGTGGCTTCCGATGTAACCGCTACCACCTGTAACCAATACTCTCATAATTCGCTCCGTTAAGCCTATGGTATGGAATGATCCTAGCATAACAAAGATGCGAAAAGTGTGACATGGAATAAATTAGTGGAATCGTTTACACTTCAGTGTTTTCACCGTTTACCACCATTTTTTTAATTGTAAATCATAGGGTTTGTTCACGACTGCGCCATTTATCCGAAAAAGCAGGTAAAAAAATGGGCGTCCAATGCGTACAGCACGTCAGTTAGACATGTATGGAAAATGTATTAGCCCGGAGCAGGATGTCGCTTCAGCGCTCTGACTTTCAGTCAAATTAATTTCTCTGTTCAGGTAAGTTCAAATAACAACACCGGTGGTTAGGTGTGGGCTGGTCCGGCTGAAAATTGCCGACGAGTTTCCGTAAGGCCGGGAGAACCCGCAGGGATGCGGGTTCAGGGCGCGTTTTGCATGGACGCTTCCTCGCGCCCGGCCCGGTAGCCTGGAGGAATTAGCGGAGGGGACCACTAAGTGGCAATTTTCCCGCCGGGAGCCGGGATTGTAAAGGGCGTGGCGGAGAACGCCCTTTACCCGTTCACGGGTAGTGTGGCATCGGAGAAGCTATATACATGAGGTGAACGGAACAGCTTGCCTGAAATAACATGTTTATTATTCCAGGGACGTTTGTCGATAGCCATAGATCTCGCCGTCAGGCACAAACTCCAGTCGATGCGTAATACAGGCTGGTGCATCCTCGGCGTGGTGAGAAACGAACAGCAACTGGGTATCACCTTCGCCGATCAGCACATCAACAAAACGGCGGATCAACTGGCGATTCAGCGGATCCAGCCCCTGCAAGGGTTCATCGAGGATTAACAGAGTAGGGTGCTTAACCAGCGCGCGAACAATCAGCGCCAGTCGCTGCTGACCCCAGGAAAGGCTGTGAAACGGCGCGTCGGCAGTACGCTTATCGATGCCCAGAATGTCTAACCACTGCTGTACCAGCTTACGCTGCCGGTCAGAAACCGCCTGGTAGATACCGATCGAATCAAAATAACCGGAGAGGATCACGTTGCGTACCGTGGTACTGACGCGGTACTCGAGGTGCAGGCTGCTGCTGACATAGCCAATGTGTTTTTTAATATCCCAGATGGTTTCACCGCTGCCGCGACGACGACCAAACAGCGTCAGTGCGTTGCTGTAACCCTGTGGGTGATCGCCGGTGATTAAGCTGAGCAGGGTGGATTTCCCCGCGCCATTTGGGCCGACAATTTGCCAGTGTTCGCCTGGATTCACCTGCCAGCTCAAGTGATGCAGAATAGGGCGATCGTTATACGAGACCACGCCATCGTTGAGCGCAATACGCGGCTCGTGATCGGCCAACGTACGGCGAACAGAGGGTTCATCGGGTTCGGGTAATGTAATCCCGGCCAGTTGTTCGCTATGCGCAAGCTGGGCTATCAATGCCTGTTGCAGTAAACCGGCTTTCTCGCCGGTTTCAGTCAGGGTGCAATCCGCGAGGACGCCAGCAAACTGCACGAATTCTGGAATCTCATCAAAGCGGTTGAGGACCAGCACCAGCGTAATACCTGCCTGATGCAACGTGGCGAGCAAATCCGCTAACTGATGACGTGACGCAACGTCCAGTCCGTCAAACGGTTCATCCAGGATCAGCAATTCCGGTTCCGACATCAGCGCCTGACAAAGCAGGGTTTTACGTGTTTCGCCGGTAGAGAGGTATTTGAAACGCCTGTCGAGCAGATGCGTAATGCCAAACTGCTGCGCCAGCGCTTTGCATCGCGCTGGATTTTTGATTTCATCGAGAATGATTTCTGCCGTCGTGCGTCCGGTGTCGTCTTCGCCGGGGCTGAGGAGATCGGTGTTATTACGCTGCCATTCGTCGCTGACCAGTTGTTGCAACTGCTCAAAGGAGAGTCGGGTGATACGCGTGAACTGACAGCGGCGCTCGCCTTTTAACGGCGGCAATTCCCCCGCCAGCGCACGCGCTAACGCGGATTTCCCACTGCCGTTAGAACCGACAAACGCCCAGCTATCCCCCGCGTTCAACGTCAACGTATTCAACTGGAGCGTTTTTGTGTCGCTCAGACGAAACGTGCCTTGCGAAATTTGCAACGATGACATTTTATATCCCATGTTTTGCAGCAATGAACAACAGGGATACGTGTTCTGCGAGCCGATGTCAATCGACTCAACACAACGTGGCGATAATCACTCTGTCGGCGTTGAAATACGCGGTGACGTTAGCGCCTTCTTGCAGCGTCGCGGCGTCTTCCGACGGAACCGTGGCGCACAGCGTCTGGCCATCGGGCAGCGCCATTAACACTTCGCACTGTTCGGCGCCGCGCTCAATATGGCTGATGGTCCCCTGTAGTTGGTTATCAGCCGCCTGGGCGATAGCGTCGTCCTGGGTGATCCCCACCCACGGCGCCTTCAGCAGGACCAGCACTTCTTTACCCTCATCCAGCCCTAAACGTTCGCCACTTTGCGCCGTCAACGCGACTTTCAGCCGCGTTTCGCCATCGGCCAGCAGGACATCAACATGCTGCTGAACCTGAGAGTGGTCGCGTGCGGTAATGGTGCCAAACCACTGGTTACGGGCGCTGGTTTGTAGTGAAAAACGGGAGATGGCTGCCAGCAAACTGTTCAGCGGCAGGGCGTCGTCGTCGCTCAGGACATCAAACGCTTTCTGCTGAATTTGTGCCAGCAAATCGTAAAGTTGGATTAGGCGCTGGCCATAGCGGGTTAATACCGCGCCGCCGCCGCCTTTGCCGCCGGTGGCGCGCTCTACCAGCGTTTGCTCACTGAGCTGGTTCATCTCATTGATGGCATCCCAGGCGCTTTTATAACTGATGCCCGCATCCTTCGCGCCCTGACTAATAGAGCCGGAAAGCGCAATGTGCTTAAGCAGCGAAATGCGGCGGGGATCGGCAAACAGCTTTTGCTGAAGTTTCAGGGTAAGAAGGATTTCGGCCTGCATATCAAGCTCCTGGCAAAAGGGATATTGTGACGGAAAACCGGGCGCGCGCAAAGTCGACCGCACAAAAGGGGAGTGCAATTCTGCGTTATGGGGTTAAAATACAGCTAAGGACTATATCTGGAGTTGATCATGTTAGAGTTATTGAAAAGTCTGGTATTCGCCGTAATCATGGTTCCTGTGGTGATGGCCATCATTCTGGGGCTGATTTACGGACTGGGTGAAGTGTTCAACATTTTCTCCGGTATCGGTCAGAAAGATCAGTCCAAACAGAACCATTGATTCCCCAAACGCCCGCTCAGTCGGGCGTTTATCTTTTTCGCCTTCCAGCTCGTTTTCGGTGCCTGTAGTTTCTCAAGATCCTGCTTTTCCTGCCGATAATTTCTTTATATAACCTTTGATGGGTACGAATAACCACTGGGAAAATCCTGAATTAATCGTTATATTGCTGCGTACATAACGAAACGCAAAGGAGTTACAGATGGCACGTACATGGTTACGCTTGTTTGCAGGGGCAACACTCTCTCTTTCTGTTGCCGGGCATGCATTGGCGGATGAAGGCAAAATTACGGTGTTCGCCGCGGCGTCGCTGACAAATGCGATGCAGGACATTGCAGCCCAGTATAAAAAAGAGAAGAACGTGGACGTCGTCTCCTCTTTTGCCTCGTCTTCTACGCTGGCGCGCCAAATTGAAGCCGGTGCTCCCGCCGATCTGTTTATTTCTGCCGACCAGAAATGGATGGATTATGCGGTAGACAAAAAGTCTATCGACACCGCATCACGTAAAACGCTGCTCGGTAACAGCCTGGTGGTCGTGGCGCCAAAAGCGAGCGAGCAGAAAGCGTTTACCATCGACAGTAAAACCAATTGGACCAACCTGTTGAACGGCGGGCGTCTGGCGGTCGGTGACCCGGAACATGTTCCGGCGGGCATTTATGCCAAAGAAGCGCTGCAAAAACTGGGCGCATGGGATACTCTGGCGCCGAAACTGGCCCCAGCTGAAGACGTACGCGGCGCACTGGCGCTGGTCGAACGTAACGAAGCGCCGCTGGGGATTGTTTACGGTTCCGATGCCGTCGCCAGCAAAGGCGTCAAAGTAGTCGCCACGTTCCCGGAAGATTCACACAAAAAAGTCGAATACCCTATCGCGATTGTTGATGGGCATTCTAACGCCACGGTCAGCGCGTTCTATGATTACCTGAAAGGACCGCAGGCTGCTGATATCTTTAAACGTTATGGATTTACGACCAAGTAATGATACTCAGCGATCCTGAATGGCAGGCCGTTATACTGAGCCTGAAAGTTTCTTCCCTGGCCGTGCTGTTCAGCCTGCCGTTTGGGATCTTCTTTGCCTGGCTGCTGGTGCGCTGCACGTTTCCAGGTAAAGCTCTGCTCGACAGCGTGCTGCACTTGCCACTGGTACTGCCACCGGTGGTGGTCGGTTATCTGCTGTTAGTGGCCATGGGGCGACGCGGATTTATCGGCGAGCGGCTGTACGACTGGTTTGGTATTACGTTTGCCTTCAGCTGGCGCGGCGCGGTGCTGGCGGCGGCGGTGATGTCTTTCCCGCTGATGGTGCGGGCCATCCGTCTGGCGCTTGAAGGCGTGGACGTCAAGCTGGAACAGGCCGCCCGTACGCTGGGGGCCGGTCGCTGGCGCGTATTCCTGACCATCACCTTGCCGCTGATGCTACCGGGCATTATTGTCGGCACGGTGCTGGCATTTGCCCGCTCGCTCGGCGAGTTCGGCGCGACGATCACCTTTGTTTCCAATATTCCTGGCGAAACCCGCACTATCCCTTCGGCGATGTACACCCTGATCCAGACTCCTGGCGGTGAAAGCGCGGCGGCGAGACTTTGCATGATTTCTATTGTGCTGGCGTTAATTTCGCTACTGATTTCTGAGTGGCTGGCACGCATCAGCCGCGAACGGACGGGGCGATAATCATGCTGGAACTGAATTTCACCCAGACGTTAGGCACGCACTGTCTGACGCTCAACGAAACGTTACCCGCCACTGGCATTACCGCGATTTTTGGCGTGTCCGGGGCGGGAAAAACCTCGCTGATTAACGCCATTAGCGGCCTGACGAAGCCGCAGTCCGGGCGCATTGTGCTCAATGGTCGGGTGTTGAACGATGTAGAAAATGGCATCTGTTTAACCCCTGAAAAACGCCGGGTCGGCTACGTTTTTCAGGATGCGCGCCTGTTCCCGCATTATAAAGTGCGCGGTAACCTGCGCTACGGCATGGCGAAAAGCATGGCCGGGCAGTTTGATAAGCTGGTGACGTTGTTAGGGATTGAACCGCTACTTGAGCGCCTGCCTGGTAGCCTTTCCGGCGGTGAAAAACAGCGCGTGGCCATTGGTCGGGCGCTGCTGACCGCGCCTGAGTTGCTGCTGCTTGACGAGCCGCTGGCGTCACTGGATATTCCGCGTAAGCGTGAACTGCTACCCTACCTGCAACGCCTGGCGCGCGAAATCAACATCCCGATGCTGTATGTCAGCCATTCGCTGGATGAGATTTTACATTTGGCCGATAAAGTGATGGTGCTGGAGAACGGCCAGGTAAAAGCGTTTGGCTCGCTGGAGGATGTCTGGGGCAGCAGCGTGATGCACCCCTGGCTACCGAAAGAACAGCAAAGCAGCATCCTCAAAGTCAGCGTGCTGGAACATCATCCGCATTATTCAATGACCGCGCTGGCGCTGGGCGACCAGCATCTGTGGGTTAATAAACTGGAGCAGCCGCTGCAAACCGCGCTGCGTATTCGTATTCAGGCCTCGGATGTATCACTGGTATTACAACCGCCGCAGCAGACCAGTATTCGCAACGTGTTGCGCGCCAAGGTCGCGCAGTGCTATGACGACAACGGGCAGGTGGAAGTGCAGCTTGAGGTCGGCGGTAAAACGCTGTGGGCGAGGATCAGCCCGTGGGCCAGGGATGAACTGGGCATCAAACCTGGCCTGTGGCTGTACGCGCAAATTAAGAGCGTGTCGATAACCGCCTGATTACAGCAGGTGAGAATAAATAAATTTGGCGATGCTGTCGGTGGTGTTGTCACCAATCACGATATTGGCGCGGGCCTTGACCGCGTCATCTGCATTACCCATCGCCACGCCGGTGCCTGCGGCTTCCAGCATACTGATATCGTTAAAGTTGTCGCCAAAGGCGATGACATTCTCCATTGACCCCCCCTGTGCTTCAATCCACTGGGTCAGGCGTTTTCCTTTGCTGTTGCCTTTGCGGGCCACGTCGACCTGATCGTGCCATGACCATTCGCACTCCAGCCCCAGTTGTTGCTCAACGTGCTTGCCAAAATGCTGCAGCTTAGGAATATCTTCGTCGGTCAGGGCAAATTTCCAGACAGCGTTAACGTCCTGTGCGGCCTGCGCCAGTGAGGGGACCTGGGTAAAGGTGGGACGCTGCTCCGGCGGCAGGGTTTGCGCCCAGTTTGCGGTACGTACCACATGCCCGGTCGGGCGCTCATACAGCATGGCGTCGTCTACATACATCAGACCGTGGATCTGATGTGCCTCCAGCAGATCGATCAGTTGCAGCGCCTGATCAACGGGAAGGGGATCGGATTGCAGAACCTTTTTTGCCTGATAATCATACAAGTAAGTGCCATTACAGCAAATTGCAGGTGTATCCAGCGCCAGTGCCTGATAAAAAGGATGAATAGCAACGTGATGGCGACCTGTGACAATAATAAGTTGGTAGCCGGCTTCCCTGGCGCGCGAGAGCGCTTCGAGAGAAGAGGGCAGTAAGGTTTTTTTCGGGGTCAGCAACGTACCGTCTAAATCCAGGGCAATCACGCGAGTGGTCATCAGTTATTCCAGATTAAGGTTGAGAATTGTGTCTTTGGGCATGGTACACCGAGTCGGCAACCGGACAAAATTCTGAGTCTTAATTAAGCATTCACCGTTAAAAGCGTCTACCTTAGGCGTGTGTCAGGCAATTGCAGCCACTTGCCAAAAAGTAAAAGGAGCATTCATGAAGCAAACCGTTTATACCGCCAGCCCTGAAAGTCAGCAGATCCACGTCTGGAGCCTGAACCACGACGGTTCACTGACGCTGACGCAGGTGGTTGATGTACCGGGTCAGGTGCAGCCGATGGTCGTCAGCCCGGATAAGCGCTATCTGTATGTTGGCGTGCGTCCTGAGTTTCGCGTGCTGGCCTACCGTATTGCGCCGGATGACGGTGCGCTGACCTTTGCCGCAGAATCTGCGCTGCCGGGCAGCCCGACGCATATTTCGACCGATCATCAAGGTCGTTTTGTGTTTGTCGGATCGTACAACGCAGGCAGCGTGAGCGTGACGCGTCTGGAGGATGGCCTACCGGTTGAGCTGGTGGACGTAGTAGAAGGTATGGACGGGTGCCACTCGGCCAATATCTCTCCGGATAACCGCACGCTGTGGGTTCCCGCACTGAAGCAGGATCGTATCTGTCTATTTGGCCTCAGTGATGATGGCAAGCTGATCGCACAGGATCCGGCGGAGGTGACGACCGTAGAGGGCGCGGGACCGCGTCATATGGCGTTCCATCCGAATCATCAGTACGCCTATTGCGTCAATGAGCTGAACAGTTCGGTTGATGTCTGGGAACTGAACGATCCGCACGGCAAAATTGAGTGCGTACAAACGCTGGATATGATGCCAGCTGATTTCTCCGACACCCGCTGGGCGGCAGATATTCATATCACGCCTGATGGTCGTCATCTGTATGCCTGTGACCGTACCGCCAGCCTGATTACGGTGTTTAGCGTGTCAGAAGATGGCAGTGTGCTGACCAAAGAGGGCTTCCAGCCTACCGAAACCCAGCCGCGTGGTTTTAATATCGACAGCCGCGGAAAATACCTGATTGCCGCCGGGCAGAAATCGCACCACATTGCGGTGTATGACATTGCGGGTGAGCAGGGACTGCTGACCGAGAAAGGTCGCTATGCGGTTGGACAAGGCCCGATGTGGGTCGTGATCAACGCATACTAAGACTTTATGCCAAATGGCCTACGATAAGCACACGCTTCGTAGGCCTGATAAGGCATTAGCCGCCATCAGGCACTCTGTTTCCCCTGGAGATCGGAAATTGGTCGCCACAAGTTGTCCTTCTCTTCGGCCCACAGATTTAACAGCAGAGAAAAAAAGCGTTCAGCGGGAGGAGAGAGCACCGCATCTTTACGCCGAATAACGCCTAACGTGCGCCTAATCACCGGCTCAACCAGCGGGATGCCGATCAGCGTTGGATGCGACGTGTGCGGCATGGCCAACCCTGGCAACGCGGAAACCCCCAGCCCAGCCTCCACCAGGCCAAGCGAGGTGGATAAATGGCGAACCTCGTAAAACCAATCCAGCTTCCACGGTTTATCTGCCAGGTGTTGCTCAATCAGCAATCGGTTACCGCTCGACGAACGCACGCCTATTAATTTGCAATTCACCAGTTCTTGCCATTCGACCAGCTGTTTATGGGCGAGTGGATGATCGCGCCGACATGCCAGAACAAAGGGTTCGTTAACCAGCGGGGTGAATTCAATGGAAGAATTTGTGATGTTGTTCATGTTTATGCCAAAATCAGCCTCGTTGCAAAGTACGGATTCCATACAATTATTCGTACCTTGTTCAATAATTCGCACCTTAATATTGGGATATAGCTCATTAAATTTGCCGATCGCCAACGGTAAAAAATAGAAAACGGCGGTAGGGATACAGGATAACGTCACCATCCCGTGATAGTGTGTATTCATTTTGCTGATATTAAAGATTGTTTCATCTAGGGTTCTAATTAATTCACGGGCCTCTGGTAATAACAACTGGCCTGCTTTTGTTAATGTGACTTTGCGGGTTGTTCTCTCAAATAGTTGAGTGTGTAAATACTCTTCCATTTTCTTTATTCTACGTGTTAATGCAGGTTGCGTAATATTAAGTAACTTAGCCGCATTGTTAAAAGAATTGGACTCTGCCAGCGTGACAAATGCTTTCATGCTCGATAATTCATGTTTCATTCCGACTCCAGACAAGGTTAAGGGACGTTCTGTCCTGATAGAGCGACCAGTTTACCTGCCATTGTTAATCTTGAATTAATAAAAAAAAGTCACTAATCACGACAACAAAGTCATTAGCCAGCGTATTTCACGCATGTAATCCTGTCTTTAATATGAATAATATAGTTGAGGACATTGGCGTGAAAAAAATACCTTGCGTTATGATGCGTGGAGGAACCTCCAGAGGCGCATTTTTATTAGCAGAACATCTACCACAAGAGAAAACGCAGCGTGATGATGTATTGATTAAAATTATGGGTTCCGGGAATGCGCTGGAAATCGACGGTATTGGTGGGGGTAATCCGCTAACCAGTAAAGTGGCGATTATCAGCCGTTCAACCGACCCACAGGCAGATATTGATTATTTATTTGCTCAGGTTTTGGTGCATGAACAACGTGTCGATACCACGCCAAACTGCGGCAATATGCTTTCCGCCGTCGGGGGATTCGCCATCGAAAATGGGCTGATTACCGCCACAGCGCCGACGACGCGCGTACGGATTCGCAATATAAACACCAATACATTTATTGAAGCCGATGTGCAGACGCCGCAAGGTGTTGTTGAGTATGAAGGCCCGGTCAAAATAGACGGCGTACCGGGTACGTCAGCGCCTGTAGCACTCACGTTCCTGAATGCCGCAGGGTCTAAAACAGGACGTATTTTCCCAACGGGAAACCATCGTGATTGTTTTGATGCCGTTCCGGTGACCTGTATGGATATGGCGACACCGGTGGTGATTATTCCCGCTGAATATCTGGGCAAAGCCGGTTATGAATCACCGGAAGAACTGGATGCTGACTCAGAATTATTAGCACGCATGGAATCTATTCGCTGTCAGGCAGGGCTGGCTATGGGGTTAGGGGATGTTTCCAATATGGTCATTCCTAAACCTATCCTTATTTCAGCGCCGCAGCAGAGTGGTGCAATTACTGTGCGCTATTTTATGCCTCACGCTTGCCATAAAGCGCTGGCGATCACTGGCGCTATTGCCATTGCCAGCAGTTGCGTGATTGCTGGGACGGTAACTCAGCAGGTAGCACCGGGGGTAGGGTATGGAAATATCAGCATTGAACACCCCGGTGGCTCACTGGATATTTATTTGAGTAATGAAAGTGATGATGCTACGGCTATTCGTGCCTCGGTGATTCGCACCGCCCGGAAAATATTTTCTGGTGAGGTTTACCTTCCCGCATAACGTTAATTAAAACGGTTATGCATCGCGGATACTGGATTTATTTCGCGAGATTGCCTGTACGTATAAATCAGGAATACCACATGAATGTGAAATCATTATGGAAGCTAATCGTTATATTGGCGATCCCCTGTATTATTGGCATTATTCCTGCGCCAGCAGGATTAACGGAACTGGCCTGGGTTCTTTTCGGTATTTATCTTGCCGCTATTGTCGGGTTGGTGATCAAACCTTTTCCTGAGCCGGTAGTGTTGTTGATTGCCGTCGCGGCATCAATGGTCGTGGTCGGTAATTTAGGTCACGGCGTACTAAAAACCAGCAGCGTTCTCAGCGGTTATGCGTCAGGCACCACGTGGCTGGTTTTCTCTGCATTTACGCTAAGTGCCGCGTTTGTGACTACCGGTCTGGGCAAGCGCATTGCCTATATTTTGATCGGCAAAATCGGGAATACCACACTGGGGCTAGGCTACGTCACTGTTTTTCTGGACCTGGTTTTGGCGCCAGCAACACCATCTAACACCGCGCGAGCGGGAGGGATTGTGCTGCCAATCATCAATAGCGTGGCGGTGGCATTGGGGTCTGAACCAGACAGAAGCCCACGCCGTGTTGGCCACTACCTGATGATGACGGTCTATATGGTCACCAAAACCACCAGCTATATGTTTTTTACCGCCATGGCAGGCAACATCCTGGCATTGAAAATGATTAACGATATCTGTCACCTGCAGTTAAGTTGGGGCGGATGGGCGCTGGCGGCGAGTTTACCTGGTATTGTGATGTTGCTCCTGACTCCGTTAGTTATCTACTTTATGTATCCGCCTGAAATTACCAAAGTGGATAACAAAACCATCGCCAAAGCCGGGCTCCAGGAACTGGGGCCGATGAAAGGGCGAGAAAAAATGCTGTTGGGCATTTTTGTTCTTGCACTATTAGGGTGGATCTTCAGTAAAAGCCTCGGCGTTGATGAATCAACGGTGGCCATTGTAGTGATGGGCGCGATGCTCCTCTTGGGCGTAGTGACCTGGGATGATGTGGTAAAAAATAAAGGGGGCTGGAATACCTTAATTTGGTACGGCGGAATTATTGGCCTGAGTTCTTTATTATCGAAAGTGAAGTTTTTTGACTGGTTAGCTGAACTGTTCAAAAATAACCTCTCTTTTGACAATCATAGCAATGTAGCCTTCTTCGTTATTTTGTTCCTGAGTATTATTGTCCGCTATTTCTTCGCTTCCGGTAGCGCTTATATTGTGGCGATGATGCCCGTCTTTGCCATGTTAGCGAATGTCTCTGGTGCACCACTGATGTTAACGGCTCTGGCATTACTGTTCTCTAACTCATATGGCGGAATGGTAACCCATTATGGCGGCGCGGCGGGTCCGGTTATTTTCGGTGTGGGCTATAACGACATTAAATCGTGGTGGCTGGTTGGCGGCATGCTGACATTCTTAACTTTTATTGTGCATATCACCCTGGGCGTATGGTGGTGGAGCATGTTGATTGACTGGAATATGTTGTAAATAATACGTCAATCTTCAGTCTATTAAATTTATTGATTAACAATGCCTTTGTGCACGGTATTTGTGCGGGCGTTGTACCATGGAGTATGTGATGATTAAATTATATGAGAAAGGCGTCTTTCTCTCCGAAAACAATGAACTGTTAACCGAGGAACATTGTTCCGGGCATATCGAAAAAGATCACGCGAAAAAAGGGACTATCGCCTGGTCGATTCTGTCGGCACACAATACGTCGGGAGATATGAACAAGCTTAAAATTAAGTTTGACTCATTAGCGTCACACGATATTACCTTTGTCGGCATTATTCAGACAGCGAAAGCTTCAGGCATGGAGCGTTTCCCGTTGCCTTACGTGTTGACCAACTGCCATAACGCATTATGTGCGGTAGGCGGGACCATTAACGGTGACGATCATCTGTTCGGGCTGTCCGCGGCGCAACGCTATGGGGGCATTTTTGTGCCTCCACATATTGCGGTGATCCATCAATATATGCGTGAGATGATGGCCGGCGGCGGAAAAATGATCCTCGGCTCAGACAGCCATACGCGCTATGGCGCACTGGGCACAATGGCAGTCGGTGAAGGTGGCGGCGAGCTGGTCAAGCAACTGTTAAACGATACCTGGGATGTTGATTATCCTGACGTTGTTGCGGTCTATCTGACCGGAAAACCGGCACCTGGCGTGGGGCCGCAGGATGTCGCGCTAGCTATTATCGGCGCGGTGTTTAAAAACGGCTACGTCAAAAATAAAGTGATGGAGTTTGTCGGTCCGGGTATTAAGTCTTTCTCCACAGATTTTCGCAACAGCGTTGATGTGATGACGACAGAAACCACCTGTCTGAGCTCCGTCTGGCAAACGGATGACGAAACCCGCAGTTGGCTGGCGCTACATGGCCGTGAGCAAGACTATCGCCTGCTGAACCCGCAGCCGATGGCGTATTACGATGGCTGTATTTATGTTGATCTGAGCGCCATCAAGCCAATGATCGCGCTGCCTTTCCACCCCAGCAACGTCTATGAAATTGACACCCTCAATGAGAATCTCACCGATATTCTTCGCGGGATCGAAATTGAATCTGCGCGTATCGCGCAAGGGAAAGCCAGCCTCTCACTGCTCGACAAAGTTGAGAATGGGCGTTTAAAAGTACAGCAGGGGATCATTGCCGGGTGCTCGGGCGGCAACTACGAAAACGTGATTGCCGCCGCCAGTGCGCTACGCGGTCAATCCTGCGGTAGCGACACCTTCTCGCTGGCGGTCTACCCCTCATCACAGCCGGTGTTTATGGACTTAGCGAAGAAAGGCGTGGTGGCGGATTTGATGGGCGCGGGTGCCATTATCCGAACTGCGTTCTGTGGCCCTTGCTTCGGCGCGGGTGACACACCAGTCAATAACGGGCTGAGCATTCGCCATACCACACGTAATTTCCCTAACCGCGAAGGCTCGAAGCCGGGCAACGGGCAAATGTCAGCCGTGGCGCTGATGGACGCGCGTTCCATCGCCGCAACAGCGGCAAACGGCGGATTCCTGACCCCGGCAACCGACCTGGACTGTTGGGACGAAATTCCGGCCTATGCATTTGACCCTGCGCCTTATAAAAGTCGTGTGTATCAGGGCTTTGTGAAAGGTGCCACGCAGCAGGCGTTAATCTATGGTCCCAACATTAAAGACTGGCCGGAGCTTGGCGCACTGACTGACAATATTTTGTTGAAGGTCGCCTCGAAAATTCTTGATGAAGTGACGACGACCGACGAGCTGATCCCATCCGGGGAGACGTCGTCCTATCGCTCAAATCCTTTAGGATTGGCGGAATTTACGCTTTCACGGCGGGATCCCGGTTATGTGGGGAGGAGTAAAGCTACTGCTGAGCTGGAAAAACAGCGACGGGCTGGTGGTGTGAACAGCGCATTGTCACCCATCTTCGACCGTATTCGTCAGATTGCCGGTCAGGAAGATGTTGTGCCACTGGAAACGGGGATTGGCAGCATGATTTATGCCGTCAAACCGGGAGATGGTTCCGCGCGTGAGCAGGCGGCAAGCTGCCAGCGCGTGATTGGTGGGCTGGCGAATATCACCGAGGAATATGCCACCAAGCGTTACCGTTCCAACGTCATCAACTGGGGGATGCTGCCGCTGCAAATGAGCGGGAAGCCGTCTTTCGAGGTGGGTGATTATATTTACATTCCCGGTATTCGCCGCGCGCTGGACGCATGCAGTCGCGAGATTACCGCATACGTACTGTATGAGAATGGGTCGGTCAGTGAAATTAGCCTGTATATGGAAAGTCTGACGGCGGAAGAGCGTGAAATCATCAAGGCAGGAAGTTTGATTAACGCGAATAAAGCGCGTTTGATGTAAGGCTTACTGTAGGCCGGATGGCGGTTTTCGTCGCCATCCGGCACATTGCCCGGTGGCGCATGCGCTTACCGGGCCTACATAAGAGAATGACGTTTACTGCTTCGGCTCGGCAACCACTTTGCTACCCACACCGCGGTTGTTGTATTCCCACATGCGGTTAAAGTTGGTGTCGTTCAGGTTACGCTGGATTTCACCTTTGTCGTCTTCCGCACCGGTGTTGCCGGTAAACGGATGCTTACCGATTACGCTGTCACCCCATGGCTTCGCCATGTTAAAGCCTTCGTTGATCACGCTGTCGCGGATCACCACCTGACCGTTGGTGTTAGCATCGACATCCAGTGAGCGGCCTAACTGCGCCACGCCATCACCGGCAGCCGTAAAGCGGCTGTTGACGGCAAGGAAACCGTAATAAATATTCGACAGCGTGGCAGGTGCGAACACGTAGGCTTCCTGCTGGGTGCGAGAATTGACGACGCGGAAATCGGTGTTTTCGAATACCACCGCGCCGCGACCAGAAACAATATCCACATCGCCTTCAATGTAGCTGTTTGTCACCAGCGTACGCGGTTGACGATCGTTTTCCAGACGGTTTTGTACACCGCTGTTGGTTACGAAGAAGGTGTTCTGACGACCCAGAATGTTGACGTTGTTGATCTGTACTTTATCGCCATCGGTACGCAGAGCAACGGCCGGATGGTTACCTGCATCCACGCTGTCGCCGAGGTTGTTTTCGATGGTCAGGTTCTGTAACTGCAGACCGTTGTTTTGTGACCAGACGACCGCAGAACACAGTACGCCAATGTTGGTACCGCGCTTGCTCTGGCAATTATCAAACATATACCACGCAGGTTTACCCGGCATATATTTGCCGCCTGGGTTGACCGTACGACGCCAGTCAGCGGTGCTCATCTCTCCGTCAATTGCCTGGCCAATTTTCACATCAAGCGGTTTTTCGCCCATGCCGTACAGCGTAAGGCTGCCCGTTGCTGCCGGGATATAAACCGTGCCCTGATATTCACCCGGCATGATCGCAATATATTGACGCTTGTTGGTGCGTTTAATGATTGCTGCATCCACCGCCGCCTGAATGGTGGTGTGGGTGACGCCCTGAGTCCCTGCCGGGCCGACAACAAAATCAGGCTGTGCGGGCAGAGAAATCGCAGAAGGGGACCACGGCGCGGTGTTTGGCGTCAGTGCAGAAAAATAATGAGCCGCGACAAAATTGCTGGCTTCATTTGCCGACAGAATCGGGCGCGAGGAGGTGCCTGGCGCGGTCTGGTCGGAAGGAATTTGATCGGGCGAGGTTGCGCTACAGGCGGTCAGCGTCACGCCAAAAGCCATTACCAGCGCCAGACGGGAAACTGATGAAATGTTCACAGGTTGCTCCGGGCTTTGAAATTTATCCATTGAAGCCTGCTTTTTTATACTAAGTTGAGCGAAACGGAAAGGCGAAAAGGTAAAAAGTTGTTTTTTATAGCAGCAATGTCGGATGCAGAACGTCCTGATGTCACAATTAAATAACAATTATCGCCCTTCAGGTTGACAACATCCGCAGGATCTCAATAAATGTCTATACAACCTATGACAAGTGGTGAGTGGAATGCAGCAATTTTTCCCTGATGATGCCATCTGGCGTAATGTCCGCCTGGCGACCATGGATCCTGAACGTAATACCCCGTATGGGCTGGTGGACGGTCACGCGCTGATTATTCGACAGGGCAAGATTCGCGCTATCGTGCCTGAATCCTCGTTATACCGCACACATGACAATACCTTTGATATGCAGGGTCGGCTGGTTACGCCAGGTTTGATTGATTGCCACACGCATCTGGTTTTTGGCGGAAATCGTGCAGGCGAGTGGGAGCAGCGGCTGAATGGTGTGTCTTACCAGCAAATCAGCGCCCAGGGGGGGGGCATAAACGCCACCGTGTCGGCGACCCGCCGCGCATCTGACGATCAGCTCCTTGCCGTGGCGCGCGCGCGCATGGAACGGCTGATAAAAGAAGGCGTCACGTTGCTGGAAGTGAAATCAGGCTATGGTCTGGATTTGGCGACAGAAGAGAAAATTTTGCGCGTGGTCTCTGCGCTGGCGGCGGAAAATACCCTTGAAATTAGCCCCACGCTGCTGGCCGCGCACGCGACACCGGCGGAATACCGTGACGATCCTGACGGCTATATTACGCTGGTGTGCGAGACCATTTTGCCGCAGCTGTGGGAACAGGGACTGTTTGAGACTGTCGACCTGTTTTGTGAAAGCGTTGGGTTTAGCCTGGCGCAAAGTGAACGGGTATTTCAGGCCGCTCAGGCGTTGGGCATTCCGGTTAAGGGCCACGTTGAACAGCTGTCGTTGCTCGGTGGTGCGCAGTTGGTAAGTCGCTATCACGGATTATCGGCCGATCATATTGAATATCTTGATGAAGCGGGCGTGGCGGCGATGAGCCACAGCGGCACGGTAGGGGTCCTGCTACCCGGTGCCTTTTATTTTCTTAAAGAGAAACAGCGCCCGCCGGTGGAGTGGCTACGTCAATATAACGTGCCAATGGCGGTGGCGACGGATTTCAACCCTGGTACCAGTCCGTTTATCAGTTTGCACTGGGCGATGAACATGGCCTGCGTGCAGTTTGGCTTAACGCCGGAAGAAGCGTGGGCGGGCGTCACGCGTCATGCGGCGCAAGCCCTTGGTCGTCAGGCGACCCATGGGCAATTGAAGGCCGGGTTCGTGGCGGACTTTGTGGTGTGGGACGCCCACCTTCCGGTTGAGATCCTGTATGAACCTGGCCGCAACCCGCTGTATCAACGCGTATTCCGAGGACAACCATCATGAGTCACTGGCATCCCGCATCTCCCGCGCTTTGGCAAGGTCGTGATGATCGCGCTGAGTCACCCAACGCGCTGCGCCTGTTTCAGACCATCACGCTCAGTGCAGCGTTTAGCCCGGAAAACTATCGTGAACAGATAGCGCTGCTGGGATTCGCCTGCGATGAAGGCGTAAAGCGTAATCAGGGACGCACGGGGGCGGCTGGCGCACCTGATGCACTGCGTAAAGCGCTGGCGAATTTAGCCAGCCACCAAGGCCATGACCGGCTGGTGGATCTGGGCAACATTGTGGCGCAAGCCCCCGATCTCGAAGGGGCGCAGCAGGCGTTACGCCATGCGGTACAGCGTTGTCAGCAGGCTGAGATGCGCACTTTCGTGCTGGGGGGCGGGCACGAAACCGCCTTTGCCCACGGTGCAGGTGTGCTGGATGCGTTCCCACGCTTAACCGTGGGCATCGTCAATCTCGATGCCCACCTCGACTTACGCCATGCCGATCGGGCCACCTCCGGAACGCCGTTTCGCCAGTTGGCGCAGCTTTGCGACGTGCAGCAGCGTGAATTTCATTACGCCTGCTTTGGTGTTAACCGGGCGGCTAACACCCAGGCGCTGTGGGATGAAGCGCAGCGGCTTGGGGTTACAGTGGTGGAGGATCTGCACTGTCAAAACGCGCAGGCACAGATGGCGCAGTTTATCTCCAGCGTAGACGTCATCTATCTGACCATCGACCTCGACGTTCTACCGGTCTGGGAAATGCCCGCTGTGTCCGCACCCGCCGCGCTGGGCGTGCCGTTGTCGACGCTGCTGAGGCTGATTGAGCCCCTGTGCCGCTGCGGTAAGCTGCAGGCGGTAGACATGGTTGAATTTAATCCCCGTTTTGACGATGATGGCAACGCGGCGCGCGTTGCGGCGCGTCTTGGCTGGCAAATCGCACACTGGTGGCACTGACGTGTCGAATAGCGTTACGCCGCCATTTTTCCACTCTCATTTTTCAGCGTAAGGAAGGCTAACGCATGCTCCCATCCCACTCCCGTTCTGCCCCGGCACCTTTTTACGAAAAGGTAAAACAGGAGATCAGTGAAAAGATTGCCAGCGGTATCTGGCAACCTCACGATCGCATCCCGTCGGAAGCGGAGTTGGTCGCGCAGTATGGTTTTAGCCGTATGACTATTAATCGGGCGCTGCGTGAGCTTACTGACGAGGGGCTGCTGGTGCGTTTGCAGGGCGTCGGTACGTTTGTCGCCGAGCCGAAAGGTCAGTCCGCGTTGTTTGAAATTCGCAGCATTGCCGATGAAATTATCGCCCGCCAGCATCAGCATCGGTGCGAGGTGCTGAAGCTGGAAAGCACACGCGCGAACGCGCAGCAGGCCACGGCGCTGAACGTTAAAGAAGGTACCTTTATTTATCACTCGATCATGGTGCACTTTGAAAACTCCCTACCTGTACAAATTGAAGATCGCTGCGTCAATGCGGAGATTGTGCCGGAGTACCTGACACAGGATTACAGTCAGACCACGCCGCACGCCTATCTGTCGCTGATCGCCCCGTTGACCGAAGGCGAGCATATTGTCGAAGCGGTTCGCGCCAGCGCGGAAGAGTGCGCGCTGCTGAACATTAAAGAACATGATCCCTGCCTGCTGATCCGTCGCAAGACCTGGTCCGCGTCATCCATTGTCTCTCATGCTCGTTTGCTTTTTCCGGGTTCCCGCTATCGTCTGCAAGGGCGCTTCATGTCCTGAAAATCGTGATTGCTGCCGCAGTATGACGAAAATGTAGATTACTTGTTAACTATAATCTTGCGTTTGATTGTATAGACAAGTATATACTTTTAACTAATGTGACCGTTCATCGTAGGCCTGATTAGACGCGTTAGCGTCGCCATCAGGCGCTGTGCCGGATGGCGGCGTATACGCCTGATCCGGCCTACATTCAGTCTGAGGAGTTTCCGTCATGTCTCACAGCAAGTATCGTCAGCAGGATATTCGTGCCCCACGCGGCACCACCTTAACGGCCAAAAGCTGGCTGACCGAAGCGCCGCTGCGCATGTTAATGAACAATCTCGATCCTGATGTGGCGGAAAATCCCCATGAGCTGGTGGTGTACGGCGGGATCGGTCGCGCCGCGCGTGACTGGGAATGCTATGACGCCATCGTCAAGGCGCTGACCAAACTGGAGGCCGATGAAACGCTGCTGGTCCAGTCGGGTAAACCGGTCGGCGTCTTCAAAACCCACGACAATGCGCCGCGCGTGCTGATTGCCAACTCCAACTTGGTCCCGCACTGGGCGACCTGGGAACACTTCAACGAACTGGATGCGAAAGGACTGGCGATGTATGGCCAGATGACCGCCGGGAGCTGGATTTACATCGGCAGTCAGGGCATTGTGCAGGGGACGTATGAAACCTTCGTTGAAGCCGGACGTCAACATTATCAGGGTAGCCTGAGTGGACGCTGGGTACTGACCGCTGGTCTTGGCGGTATGGGCGGGGCGCAGCCGTTAGCCGCGACGCTGGCGGGGGCGTGTTCGCTGAACATTGAATGTCAGCAAAGCCGTATCGATTTCCGTCTGCGTACCCGCTATGTGGATGAGCAGGCCACAACGCTGGATGACGCGCTGGCGCGTATCGACAAATACACCCGTGAGGGTAAAGCCGTTTCTATTGCGCTGTGCGCGAACGCGGCCGACGTTGTTCCGGAACTGGTGAAGCGTGGTGTGCGTCCGGATATGGTCACCGATCAGACCAGCGCTCATGACCCGCTACACGGTTATCTGCCGTCCGGCTGGAGCTGGGAAGAGTACCAGGCAAAAGCGGTATCCGATCCGCAGGGTACGGTGCAGGCGGCGAAACGTTCCATGGCCACACACGTACAGGCAATGCTGGACTTTAGCAAAATGGGTGTGCCGACGTTTGATTACGGTAATAACATTCGCCAGATGGCCAAAGAGATGGGCGTGGAAAATGCCTTTGATTTCCCTGGCTTTGTACCCGCCTATATTCGTCCACTGTTCTGTCGCGGCATTGGTCCCTTCCGCTGGGTGGCGCTTTCCGGCGATCCGCAGGATATTTATAAGACCGATGCCAAAGTAAAAGAAATTGTTGCCGACGATAAACACCTGCACCACTGGCTGGATATGGCACGTGAGCGGATTAACTTCCAGGGCTTGCCAGCTCGTATCTGCTGGGTGGGTCTGGAGTGGCGGCAAAAACTGGGGCTAGCGTTTAACGAAATGGTGCGCAGCGGTGAAGTCTCCGCGCCTATCGTCATTGGACGTGACCATCTGGACTCTGGCTCTGTTGCCAGCCCAAACCGTGAAACCGAAGCCATGCGCGACGGTTCTGACGCCGTGTCCGACTGGCCTTTGCTTAACGCGCTGCTCAATACCGCCAGCGGGGCAACCTGGGTGTCGCTGCACCACGGCGGCGGGGTCGGCATGGGCTTCTCGCAACATGCGGGGATGGTAATTGTGTGTGACGGCACCGATGAAGCCGCCGCGCGTATTGCCCGGGTTCTGCATAACGATCCGGCCACGGGCGTCATGCGTCACGCAGACGCCGGGTATGACATCGCGGTGGAATGTGCCGTTGAACAAGGATTGAATTTACCGATGATTGCCGGGACGCAGGGGAAAGACTGAAATGACTAAGCTTACGTTAACACCAGGTCATCTGAGTTTTACGCAGCTACGGGAGATCTGGCAGCAGCCGGTACAATTGAGTCTGGACCCCAGCGCGGTTGATGCCGTCAACGCCAGCGTGGCCTGCGTGAATAATATTGTTGCCGAAGGGCGAACGGCCTACGGCATCAATACGGGATTTGGCCTGCTGGCCCAGACCCGTATCGCCACGGAAGATCTGCAAAATCTTCAGCGCTCACTGGTGCTTTCACATGCTGCTGGCGTTGGCAACGCGCTGGATGATGCCATGGTGCGTCTGATCATGGTGCTGAAAATCAACAGCCTGGCGCGCGGTTTCTCCGGTATTCGCCTGAGCGTGATTGAAGCGTTAATTGCGCTGGTGAACGCCGAAGTTTACCCGCTGATCCCAGCGAAAGGTTCTGTCGGCGCATCGGGCGATCTGGCCCCGCTGGCGCACATGTCGCTGACTTTGCTAGGTGAGGGGAAAGCACGCTGGCAGGGGGAATGGCTCCCGGCGACGCAGGCACTGAAAAAAGCCGGACTGGAGCCGATTACGCTGGAGGCAAAAGAGGGGCTGGCGCTGCTGAACGGGACTCAGGCGTCCACCGCCTTTGCCCTGCGTGGGTTGATTGAAGCCCAGGAGCTGTTTGCCTCCGCGACGGTGTGCGGCGCGCTGACGACCGAAGCGGTGCTGGGCTCACGTCGTCCGTTTGACCCTCGCATTCATGCCGCGCGTGGACAGCGTGGGCAGATTGACGCCGCTATGTTGTATCGTCATGTGCTGACCGACGCCAGTGCGCTGTCGCAATCCCATCATAACTGTGAAAAAGTGCAGGATCCGTATTCCCTGCGCTGTCAGCCGCAGGTGATGGGCGCGTGCCTGACGCAAATGCGCCAGGTGATGGACGTACTGTTAGTTGAAGCCAACGCTGTGTCGGACAACCCGCTGGTGTTTGCCGAAGAAGGGGATGTGATTTCCGGCGGTAACTTCCATGCCGAGCCGGTGGCGATGGCGGCGGATAATCTGGCGCTGGCGATCGCGGAAATTGGTGCGCTATCAGAGCGGCGTATTGCGCTGATGATGGATAAACACATGTCGCAGTTGCCGCCATTCCTGGTCAAAAATGGTGGGGTTAACTCTGGCTTTATGATTGCGCAGGTCACTGCCGCCGCGCTGGCCAGTGAAAACAAAGCGCTGGCACACCCGCACAGCGTAGACAGCCTGCCCACGTCGGCCAACCAGGAAGATCATGTTTCCATGGCACCTGCGGCTGGTCGCCGACTGTGGGAGATGGCGGCAAATACGCGCGGTGTGATAGCCGTGGAGTGGCTGGCGGCCTGTCAGGGGATCGATTTACGTGAAGGACTGACCTCAAGCCCGCTGCTGGAACAGGCGCGTCAGGCCTTGCGCGAACAGGTTTCACATTATACCCAGGACCGTTTTTTCGCTCCGGATATCGAGTGTGCGACCGAGCTGTTAGCGCAAGGAACGCTGTTGAAATTGTTGCCTGAATTTCTGTAGCAAATTGCCTGATGGCGACGCTGATGCGTCTTATCAGGCCTACGGTCTGCCTGGTAGGCCGGATGAGGCGAAGCCGACATCCGGCACTACGCTTAACTGAACATCGCGGTAATTGACGCGCTGGCGAGCGAATGGAAATGGACGTTAAATCCGACCATCGCGCCGCTGGCGCCCTCATCGACATCAAGACGCTCCACATCCAGCGCGTGAACCGTAAAGATATAGCGATGCGTTTCCCCTTTTGGCGGTGCCGCGCCGCCGTAGCCAGCTTTACCAAAGTCCGTGCGCGTTTGCAGCACGCCTTCCGGCAACGCAACCAATCCGGAGCCGTACCCTTGCGGCAGAACCCGGGTATCTGCAGGCAGGTTAACCACCACCCAGTGCCACCAGCCGGAGCCGGTTGGTGCATCAGGATCGTAACAGGTCACGACAAAACTTTTGGTCCCGGCGGGCACATCGTCCCACGCCAGATGCGGGGAAATATTGTCCCCGTCATACCCCATGCCGTTTAAAACGTGGCGATGCGGGAGTTTGTCCCCGTCGCGCAGATCGTTACTGATAAGTTTCATGCCGACTCCTCTCGTTAGCCAAAAAGTGTAGCCAGAAAACGCACAGTTTACCGCCGATTAATCGCTAAAAAATGTTGCATTGTGCACGGCGTCGTTCACCGCCTGGGTCAGACGACGCAGTTGCTCGGGCTGGATAATATACGGTGGCATCAGGTAGATAAGCTTGCCAAACGGTCTGACCCATACGCCCTGATCGACAAAGAACTTCTGCAACGCCGCCATCTTCACCGGGTGGGTGGTTTCTATCACGCCGATGGCACCGAGAACGCGCACGTCGGCGACATACGCCGAATCCGCCGCCGGTGCCAGTTCACGGCGCAGTTGCGCTTCGATTGCAGCCACCTGTGAGCGCCACTCGCCCGACTCCAGCAGAGACAAACTGGCGGAGGCGACGGCGCAGGCCAGCGGATTGCCCATAAACGTCGGACCGTGCATAAAGCAGCCCGCTTCGCCGTTACTGATGGTTTCCGCCACCTGGCGAGTGGTCAGGGTGGCAGAAAGGGTCATTGTCCCGCCGGTTAACGCTTTGCCGAGACATAAAATATCCGGTGTAATGTCGGCGTGTTCACAGGCAAATAGCTTACCGGTGCGGCCAAAGCCGGTGGCGATTTCGTCGGCAATCAGCAGAATACCTTCGCGATCGCACATCTTACGGATGCGCTTTAACCACTCGGGATGGTACATGCGCATGCCGCCTGCACCCTGAACGACAGGCTCCAGGATCACTGCCGCAATCTCGTGGCGATGGGCCGCCATCAGACGGGCAAAGGGCACCATATCCAGCTCATCCCACTCGCCGCCCATCCGGCTTTGCGGGGCTGGGGCGAACAGGTTTTCCGGCAGATACCCTTTCCACAGACTGTGCATTGAGTTGTCAGGATCGCAGACCGACATCGCCCCGAAGGTGTCACCGTGGTACCCGTTACGGAACGTCAGGAAACGCTGGCGAGATTCGCCTTTTGCCTGCCAGTACTGCAGCGCCATTTTCATCGCTACTTCCACGGCAACGGAGCCTGAGTCCGCGAGGAAAACGCATTCCAGTGGTTCTGGCGTCATGGCAACCAGCTGGCGGCACAGTGCAATGGCCGGGGCATGGGTAATGCCGCCAAACATCACGTGTGACATGGCGTCGATTTGCGTTTTCATCGCGGCGTTCAGCTGCGGGTGATTGTAACCGTGGATCGCCGCCCACCAGGACGACATCCCGTCAATCAGTCTCTCGCCGCTGGCTAAAATCAGTTCACAACCTTCAGCGCGCGCTACCGGATACACCGGCAGTGGGGAGGTCATCGAGGTGTAAGGGTGCCAGATATGGCGTTGGTCAAAGGCAAGATCGTCCGTTGTCATAATCGACTTGTAAACCAAATTAAAAAGATTTAGGTTTACGAGTCTACACGAAACTCAAAATGAAACGAACACCAATATGGCTCATTCTTCTCGCTGGACAATGTCGCAAGTTACCGAATTATTTGAAAAACCACTGCTGGATCTGCTGTTTGAAGCGCAACAGATCCACCGTCAGCACTTTGACCCGCAGCAGGTACAGGTCAGTACGTTGTTGTCGATAAAAACCGGCGCTTGTCCGGAAGACTGCAAATATTGCCCACAAAGTTCCCGCTATAAAACCGGTCTGGAAACCGAGCGTTTAATGGAAGTTGAGCAGGTACTGGACTCTGCGCGTAAGGCCAAACAAGCCGGTTCAACGCGTTTCTGCATGGGCGCGGCGTGGAAGAATCCACACGAGCGCGATATGCCTTACCTGGAACAAATGGTGCAGGGCGTGAAAGAACTGGGGCTGGAAGCCTGTATGACGTTGGGTACGCTGGACGAAACGCAGGCGCAGCGTCTGGCCAGCGCGGGTCTCGACTACTACAACCACAACCTCGACACCTCGCCGGAGTTTTACGGCAATATCATCACTACCCGTTCGTATCAGGAACGCCTGGATACGCTGGATAAAGTGCGTGAAGCCGGGATTAAAGTCTGCTCTGGCGGCATTGTCGGCTTAGGCGAAACGGTCACTGACCGCGCCGGGTTGCTGCTGCAGCTGGCAAACCTGCCCACTCCGCCGGAAAGCGTCCCCATCAATATGCTGGTGAAGGTGAAGGGCACGCCGCTGGCGGATAATGACGATGTGGATGCGTTTGATTTTATCCGCACCATCGCCGTGGCGCGCATCATGATGCCGACCTCGTATGTCCGTCTGTCTGCAGGACGCGAACAAATGAACGAACAGACCCAGGCCATGTGCTTTATGGCCGGGGCTAACTCGATTTTCTACGGCTGTAAACTGCTGACCACGCCGAACCCGAACGAAGATAAAGACCTGCTGCTGTTCCGCAAGCTGGGCCTGAATCCCCAGCAAACGGCGGTGCTGGCGGGCGATAACGAACAGCAGCAGCGTCTGGAACAGGCCCTGCGCACTCCAGACACTGACGATTACTACAACGCGGCAACTGTATGACCTGGCAGCAAAAAATTGACGATGCGCTGGCGGCGCGTCGTTCTGCCGATGCTCTGCGCCGTCGTCATGCGGTGATGCAGGGCGCCGGGCGTTGGTTGCAGGCAGATGGTCGTCAATATCTGAATTTTTCCAGTAACGATTACCTTGGGCTAAGCCACCATCCGCAGATCGTCTGTGCGTGGCAGCAAGGGGCCGACCGATTTGGCGTCGGCAGCGGCGGCTCAGGGCATGTCAGCGGTTATTCCATAGCGCATCAGGCGCTGGAAGACGAACTGGCACAATGGCTGGGCTATTCACGCGCGCTGCTGTTTACCTCCGGGTTTGCCGCCAATCAGGCGGTGATTGCCGCGCTGATGGGTAAACAGGATCGCATTGTTGCAGACCGACTCAGCCACGCTTCGCTGCTGGAGGCCGCCAGTCTGAGCCCGGCCATGCTGCGCCGCTTTACCCATAACGACACTCAGCATTTAGCTCGTCTGCTGGCGGCTCCCTGTCCGGGGCAACAGCTGGTGGTCACCGAAGGTGTATTCAGCATGGACGGCGACAGCGCGCCGCTGGCGCAAATCCACGCCGAGGCGCAGCGCCAGGAGGCGTGGCTGCTGGTGGATGATGCCCACGGTATTGGCGTCACCGGTGAGGAAGGACGCGGCTCGTGCTGGCAGCAGCAGGTCAAGCCCGAGCTGCTGGTGGTGACCTTCGGCAAAGGCTTTGGCGTCAGCGGGGCGGCCATTCTCTGCTCTGACAGCGTGGCCGATTATCTGCTGCAGTTTGCTCGCCATCTGATTTACAGCACCAGTATGCCCCCGGCGCAGGCTCAGGCGTTGCGCGCCGCGCTGGCGGTGATCCGCAGCCCTGAAGGCGACGAGCGCCGGGAAAAGCTGGCGATGCTTATCCAGCGTTTTCGTGCCGGTATGACGAACCCTGATTTGCTGCTGGCACAGTCAGACAGCGCCATTCAGCCACTGATCGTCGGCGATAACCAAAAAGCGTTGCAGCTGGCGCAGACGTTACGCGATCGGGGTTGCTGGGTGACGGCAATCCGGCCACCTACCGTGCCGGTTGGTACTGCCAGACTGCGACTGACGCTGACTCAGGCGCATGAAGCTCAGGATATCGACCGCTTGCTGGAGGTGCTGCATGACGCAGGTTGATAAGCAGGCCATTGCCGCCGCGTTCGGACGCGCTGCCTCCCACTACGAACAACACGCTGAATTACAGCGCCAAAGCGCCGATGCGTTACTGGCGCGGCTGGCGGGGCGGCAGTATGCCCGCGTGCTGGATGCCGGCTGCGGGCCAGGTCGTATGAGTCGCTACTGGCGAGAGCAGGGGAGCGAGGTCAGCGCCCTGGATTTGTCTGCGCCTATGCTAGCGCAAGCCCTGCGGCACGATGCGGCGCACCATTATCTGCTGGCTGATATTGAGGCCATTCCGCAAGATACCGCGACGTTTGACCTGGCCTGGAGCAATCTGGCCGTGCAATGGTGCGGCGATTTACGCCACGCATTAGGCGAACTCTACCGGGTCGTGCGCCCCGGCGGGACGGTGGCCTTCAGCACCCTGGCGCATGGCTCGATGCCGGAACTGCGTCAGGCGTGGCAGGCGGTGGATAACCGGGCGCACGCCAACCGTTTTTTACCCGTCGAACAGCTGGAAAACGCGCTGCACGGCTGGGAGGTTGAGTATCAGATGCAGGCCGTCACGCTGTGGTTTGACGATGCGCTGAGCGCCATGCGTTCGCTCAAAGGCATTGGCGCGACGCATTTGCATGAAGGTCGCGAACAGCGCGTGCTGACCCGCTCACAGCTGCAACAGTTACAGTTAGCCTGGCCCCAGCAGCAGGGGAAATACCCGCTGACGTACCATCTTTTTTGGGGAGTGATTCAACGTGACTAAAACGTATTTTGTCACCGGGACGGACACCGAGGTCGGTAAAACCATCGCCAGCTGTGCATTGTTACAGGCGGCAGGACAGTTGGGCTACCGGACCGTGGGCTACAAGCCGGTCGCCTCGGGCAGTGAAATGACGGCAGACGGCCTGCGTAACAGCGATGCCCTGGCGTTGCAGCGGAACAGTACGTTGGCAGTGGACTATGCGGCCATCAATCCGTATACCTTCGCCGAACCCACGTCACCGCATATTATCAGCGCCGATGAAGGGCGACCGATTCAGGCCCCGGTGATGTCTGCCGGTTTACGCGTCCTGGAGAAACAGGCCGATTGGGTGCTGGTAGAAGGGGCCGGGGGATGGTTGACCCCGCTTTCGCCGACGCTGAGCTTTGCCGACTGGGTGCAAACGGAACAATTGCCGGTGATTCTGGTGGTGGGCGTGAAGCTCGGCTGTATCAATCATGCCCTCCTGACCGCGCAGGCGATACGCCAGGCCGGGCTGACGCTGGTCGGCTGGGTTGCCAATGACGTAACCCCGCCAGGGAAGCGTCACGCTGAATACATGGCGACGCTGAGGCGCACACTTGCGGCACCGCTGCTGGGCGAGATCCCGTGGCTGTCAGCGACGCCGGAGCGGGCAGAGACCGGACGCTATATCGATCTGAGCACGCTGCCTTAGGCGCCATTCTGGTGCGGATAGGCTGCTGTGGCCTGCCCGTGTTAACGCCCTGGGCAGGCAAAAAAATGATGAAAATGCGAGCAGGATCTCGACTGCTCCAGCCCGCTTCGTTAGCTGATAAATATCAAAATTTAGCGATAATTTTTTTTTATTCGACCAAAAAAGGACATCGATACGTTTCTGCCAGGCGGCAGTCAGCACGGGCTGGAGACAGTTATCCACTATTCCTGTGGATAACCTTGTGCATTAGAGTTAGAAAACACTATGTAAGCGAGAGAAGACGCGGCCTGCGACTAAATTGCTGCGAAAGACGGCTTGAGGAAATAGTTATTCAAATACAGATTGTTAGATAAAAGCAATGGCTGTCGCGGAAGTGTCATCTGTTGCCATAAAACTTTCATCTCCTGGCTTGACAAATGTTAAAAAAGTCATAGGTCTGGGGATAACACATTTTTGCTGGTGTTTTATCTTGCCTGCGGTGAAATTTTAGCCCGCCGTGATGGGGGTTAAGGGGGCGTAACAGAAATATTGTGGTGTGTTACTGTTTTTTCATCCAGTATATTTTACTGGCAAAATCTACTGCTGCGAGTAAAATTAGACACCTGCCCGCCCATTGCTTCAGGTAGCTGCTCATGAGTAAACCGTTCAAACTGAATTCCGCTTTTAAACCCTCTGGCGATCAGCCTGAGGCGATTCGTCGCCTGGAAGAAGGGCTGGAGGATGGTCTGGCGCATCAGACGCTGCTGGGCGTAACGGGTTCGGGGAAAACGTTCACCATCGCCAACGTCATTGCGGACCTCCAGCGGCCAACCATGGTGCTGGCACCCAACAAGACGCTGGCGGCCCAGCTTTATGGCGAGATGAAAGAATTCTTCCCGGATAACGCGGTAGAGTATTTTGTCTCCTACTACGACTATTACCAGCCGGAAGCGTACGTACCGAGTTCTGATACATTCATCGAGAAAGATGCGTCGGTCAACGAACACATCGAGCAAATGCGACTGTCGGCGACCAAGGCGCTGCTGGAGCGTCGGGATGTCATTGTGGTGGCCTCGGTTTCCGCGATCTATGGTCTGGGCGACCCGGACCTGTATTTGAAAATGATGCTGCACCTGACGGTCGGCATGATCATCGACCAGCGCGCCATTTTGCGGCGGCTGGCGGAGCTGCAATATACCCGCAACGATCAGGCATTTCAGCGCGGGACGTTCCGTGTGCGCGGTGAAGTGATAGACATCTTCCCGGCAGAATCTGACGACATTGCGCTGCGCGTGGAGCTGTTTGATGAAGAAGTGGAGCGCCTGTCGCTGTTTGACCCGCTGACCGGGCAGGTTGAATCCAGCATTCCACGCTTTACCGTCTACCCTAAAACGCACTACGTTACGCCACGCGAACGCATTGTGCAGGCGATGGAAGACATTAAGGTCGAGCTTGCCGAGCGGCGTAAAAACCTGCTGGCGAACAACAAGTTGCTGGAAGAACAGCGCTTAAGCCAGCGTACGCAGTTCGATCTGGAGATGATGAACGAACTGGGCTACTGTTCGGGCATTGAAAACTATTCCCGCTATCTCTCCGGGCGCGGGCCTGGCGAGCCGCCGCCGACGCTGTTTGACTACCTGCCAGCCGATGGCCTGCTGGTGGTCGATGAATCCCACGTGACTATTCCGCAAATCGGCGGTATGTATCGCGGCGACCGGGCGCGAAAAGAGACGCTGGTCGAGTACGGTTTTCGTCTGCCGTCAGCACTGGATAACCGCCCGTTGAAGTTTGAAGAGTTTGAGGCGCTGGCCCCGCAAACCATCTATGTCTCCGCCACGCCGGGCAACTATGAGCTGGAGAAATCCGGCGATGACGTCGTTGATCAGGTAGTACGACCGACCGGCCTGCTGGATCCAGTGATTGAAGTGCGCCCGGTGGCAACACAGGTCGATGACCTGCTGTCTGAAATTCGTATCCGCGCGGCGATCAACGAACGTGTACTGGTGACGACGCTAACCAAGCGGATGGCGGAAGACCTCACGGAATACCTCGAAGAGCACGGCGAGCGGGTGCGTTATCTGCACTCGGACATCGACACCGTGGAGCGTATGGAAATCATTCGTGACCTGCGTCTGGGCGAGTTTGACGTACTGGTGGGTATAAACCTGTTACGAGAAGGTCTGGACATGCCTGAGGTCTCTCTGGTGGCGATTCTGGACGCCGACAAAGAAGGGTTCCTGCGTTCTGAGCGATCGCTGATCCAGACTATCGGCCGTGCGGCACGTAACATCAACGGTAAAGCGATCCTCTACGGCGATAAAATTACGGCCTCAATGGCAAAGGCGATCGGCGAAACCGAACGGCGTCGTGAGAAGCAGCATCAGTACAACGAAGAGCATGGTATTACGCCGCAGGGGCTGAACAAGAAGGTGGTCGACATTCTGGCGCTGGGGCAAAATATTGCCAAGACCAAAGCCAAGGGCCGAGGCAAGTCGCGTTCCGGCGCGAAGTCCGAGGTGGTTGAATTGGATATGACGCCGAAGGCGCTGCAGCAGAAAATCCATGAACTGGAAGGGCAGATGATGAAGCACGCGCAGAACCTGGAGTTTGAAGAAGCTGCTCAAATCCGCGATCAGCTGCACCAGCTGCGCGAGCTGTTTATCGCGGCATCGTAAGTGGGTGCCGGATGCGGGATAAATCCCTTATCCGGCCTACGGGATAGAGCGCGTTGGTAGGCCTGATAAGCGCAGCACATCAGGCAGTGTTTGGTGCCGGATGGCGGAACAGAACGCTTCGGTAGGCCTGATAAGCGTAGCGCCATCAGGCAATTCCACCTAGCCTAACGCTTGCACCGCTTTTTCCAGCGCGTCGTGCAACAGCTGACGGTCGTGGCGATACGGAATATCGCTGGCTTCCAGCACGTCCTGAATCACGATGCGGTCACTCACGGCTGAAGCATCGACTTTTGGCCCGACAACCACCGCATCAATCACTTTTTTCCCGACGTATTGTTCGATGATCGCCAGCTTATCGTTAAGCGTCAGACTGGCGGCAGGCAGGCTTAATTCACGCCCCAGATTGCCGATGTATACCATTGGAGCCGGTGTGCGACGTAAGGCCTGCGCCAGTTCGTCGAGCAGCAGGATAGGCATCAGGCTGGTGTAAAAACTGCCCGGCCCAATCAGAATCAAATCGGCTTCAGCGATAGCCTCTACCGCTTCGCGCGTGGTCGGCACCTTTGGCGACAGCATCAGTTCCTGAGGTGGGATAGTGAGCTGATCGATATTCACCTCGCCATAAATCTCATGTCCCTGATCGTCGATAGCCATTAAATCGACCGGCAGCTCGGACATCGGAATTAAATGCGCGTCAACTTTCAACAGACTGCGAATTAAATTGATCGCTTCCAGAGGCCGTACGCTGAGGTGATCTAATGCCTTTAACATCAGATTTCCGAGGTTATGCCCGGAAAGTTCGCCATTACCGCCAAAACGATACTCAAACATCGCGGATGCGACGCTGGGCTGGGTAATTAACTGGTTCAGACAGTTACGCATATCTCCCCAGGCAATACCTCCCTCGGAGCGGCGAATTCGACCGGTAGAGCCGCCGTTATCGGTGGTGGTGACAATGCCCGTCAGGCGTGAACCTAAAGGAGAAAGTGAAGAGAGGACGCGTCCCAATCCATGCCCTCCGCCGAGAGCGACAACGCGATCCAGATCCGCCAACGTGCGAGTGCGCATAGTTATTCCTGATATCAATTGATCGCCGTTACAGTAGCGTAAATTACGGGTTTTCAGCAATTATCTGGCGGTGTTGTGTGAAAATAAATTTAGGCGATCTACCTCTTTTTGACGACATCCACCTGATAGCAAGATGATGTATATCAATGCAAAACTGTGATTTTTGCTTATTCTGTAGCGAAATTGCACGATCATGTCGCTATGCATAGGATTATATAGCGAAAGTGTACATGGCAAAACTGTTATTTACACGCTAGTATCGGCATAACCAACATGTACTCGACGTATGACGAGTATAAACACTCTAGCCTCTGCACCTGGGTCAAATGATACGGTGCTTTGGCCGTGACAAGGCTTACATCAGATTGTCACCAGGGCGCAGGAAGAAATGACTCCGCCTCCCGTATTTGGAAAGGTGTACATGGGCTCTCAACTTACCGATGCTTTCGCACGTAAGTTTTACTACTTACGTTTGTCGATTACCGATGTGTGTAACTTTCGTTGCACCTACTGCCTGCCGGATGGCTACAAGCCCGGTGGGGTCACCAATAACGGTTTTTTGACCGTTGATGAAATTCGTCGTGTCACGCGTGCGTTCGCCAATCTGGGAACGGAAAAAGTGCGTCTGACCGGGGGCGAACCGTCATTGCGTCGCGACTTTACCGACATCATCGCCGCCGTGCGAGAAAATGACGCCATCCGCCAGATAGCGGTGACCACCAACGGTTATCGTTTGGCACGGGATGCCGCCACCTGGCGTGAGGCGGGGCTCACGGCGCTGAACGTCAGCGTCGACAGCCTTGACGCCCGTCAGTTTCATGCCATTACCGGGCAGGATAAATTTCAACAGGTGATGGCGGGCATTGATGCCGCCTTTGATGCCGGTTTTGAGAAAGTCAAAGTGAACACCGTGCTGATGCGCGATGTAAACCACCATCAACTGGACACCTTTCTCGCCTGGATCCAGCCACGTCCGATTCAATTACGCTTTATTGAGCTGATGGAAACCGGCGAAGGCAGTTCTCTCTTCCGTAAACACCATATCTCCGGCCAGGTACTGCGCGATGAACTGCTGCGTCGCGGCTGGATCCATCAGCTACGCCAGCGCAGCGACGGTCCGGCGCAGGTTTTCTGTCATCCCGATTATGCGGGTGAAATCGGTCTGATCATGCCGTATGAGAAAGACTTCTGCGCCACCTGCAACCGTCTGCGCGTCTCTTCTGTCGGCAAACTGCATCTGTGCTTATTCGGTGAAGGCGGGGTCAGCCTGCGTGATTTGCTGGAAGATGACGCTCAGCAGTCTGCGCTGGAAGAACGTATCTCAAGCGCGTTGCTGGAGAAAAAGCAGACCCACTTCCTGCATCAGAACAATACCGGTATTACGCAAAACTTATCTTACATTGGCGGCTGATCGCTAAAAGGAGTTTTTCATGAGTCAGGTAAGCGCTGAATTTATCCCGACACGCATTGCTATTCTTACTGTTTCCAGCCGTCGTGGCGAAGAGGACGATACCTCCGGCCATTATCTGCGCGACAGTGCGCTGGAGGCGGGTCATCAGATTGTAGACAAGGCGATTGTTAAAGAGAACCGCTATGCCATCCGCGCCCAGGTTTCCGCCTGGATTGCCAGTGACGATGTGCAAGTGGTGCTGATTACTGGCGGTACCGGTTTGACCGAAGGCGACCAGGCACCAGAAGCGCTGCTGCCGCTGTTCGACCGTGAAGTCGAAGGGTTTGGCGAAGTGTTCCGCATGCTCTCCTTTGAAGAGATTGGCACCGCGACGTTGCAATCACGCGCGATTGCCGGTGTGGCCAATAAAACGCTGATTTTTGCCATGCCGGGGTCGACCAAAGCGTGTCGCACTGCCTGGGAAAATATCATTGCGCCGCAGCTCGATGCCCGTACGCGTCCGTGTAACTTCCACCCCCATTTGAAGAAATAAGTATGTCGCAACTGACTCATATTAACGCCGCTGGCGAAGCGCACATGGTGGATGTTTCCGCCAAAGCCGAAACCGTACGTGAAGCGCGCGCCGAAGCCTTCGTCACTATGCGTAGCGAAACCCTGGCGATGATTATCGACGGCAGCCACCATAAAGGCGATGTTTTCGCGACCGCACGTATTGCCGGTATCCAGGCCGCCAAGCGTACCTGGGATCTTATCCCGCTATGTCACCCGCTGATGCTCAGCAAGGTTGAAGTTAATCTGCGCGCCGAGCCGGAACACAACCGTGTGCGCATTGAATCGCTGTGCCGACTGACCGGGAAAACCGGCGTCGAAATGGAAGCGTTAACCGCAGCATCGGTGGCGGCGCTGACCATCTACGACATGTGCAAAGCGGTTCAAAAGGATATGGTGATTGGTCCGGTACGTCTGCTGGCGAAAAGCGGCGGCAAGTCGGGTGATTTTAAGGTGGATGCAGATGATTAAGGTGCTTTTCTTTGCCCAGGTGCGAGAACTGGTGAACGCAGATACGTTAGAGGTCGCGGCAGATTTTCCCACGGTGGAAGCCTTGCGCCAGCATCTGGCTGCGCAAAGCGATCGTTGGGCGCTGGCTTTAGAAGATGGCAAGCTGCTGGCGGCCGTCAACCAAACGCTGGTGAGCTTCGACCATCCCCTCAACGCAGGTGATGAAGTGGCCTTCTTCCCACCGGTAACCGGAGGCTGAGATGGCTGAAACGCGAATTGTTGTTGGGCCTGCGCCGTTTAGCGTTGGGGAAGAATATCCCTGGCTGGCAGAGCGCGATGAAGACGGCGCGGTGGTCACGTTTACCGGTAAAGTGCGTAATCACAATCTCGGGGACAGCGTGCAGGCATTGACGCTGGAACATTACCCGGGCATGACCGAAAAAGCGCTGGCGGAAATCGTCGATGAGGCGCGTGAACGCTGGCCGCTGGGCCGCGTGACGGTTATCCACCGTATTGGTGAGCTGTGGCCGGGAGATGAGATAGTCTTCGTTGGCGTGACCAGCGCGCATCGCAGCAGTGCCTTTGACGCCGGACAGTTTATTATGGATTATCTTAAGACCCGCGCGCCGTTCTGGAAACGCGAGGCCACGCCGGAAGGCGACCGTTGGGTTGATGCCCGCGACAGCGATAAGCAAGTAGCAAAACGCTGGTAGAGTACAATTGGTTTAGGTACATACTAATTCAGGAGATTGTCATGGACCGATTCCCACGAACCGATTCTATTGTGCAGGCCCGTTCCGGTCTGCAAACCTATATGGCGCAAGTCTACGGCTGGATGACCTGCGGGTTGTTACTGACGGCGTTTATTGCCTGGTATGCGGCGAACACGCCGGCGGTGATGACGTTTGTCTTTTCCAGCAAAATCACTTTCTTTGGGCTGATCATCGCCCAACTGGCGCTGGTGTTTGTCCTTTCCGGCATGGTGCAGAGGCTCAGCGCCGGTATGGCCACCACGCTGTTTATGCTCTATTCGGCATTAACCGGGCTGACGCTGTCGAGCATCTTTATCGTCTATACCTACTCGTCTATCGCCAGCACGTTTGTGGTCACTGGCGGGATGTTCGGTATCATGAGCCTGTACGGGTACACCACCAAGCGCGATCTCAGTGGTTTTGGCAACATGCTGTTTATGGCGTTGATCGGCATCGTGCTGGCTTCGCTGGTTAACTTCTGGCTGAAGAGCGAAGCGCTGATGTGGGCGGTGACCTACATTGGGGTGATTGTGTTTGTCGGCCTGACCGCTTATGACACGCAGAAGCTGAAAAACATCGGCGAGCAAATCGATCTGCGCGACAGTTCTAACCTGCGTAAATACGCGATCCTTGGGGCGTTAACGCTGTATCTGGACTTTATCAACCTGTTCCTGATGCTGCTGCGTATTTTCGGCAATCGTCGTTAATTTTTGCTGCCGGATGGCGCTGCGCTAATCCGGCCTACCGTGTTGCGTCGAAAGTAGGCCGGATAAGGCGTTACGCCGCATCCGGCAATAACCTTCACGGTTATTTCGCCATCGCCTTCTCGTTTTTTGCCCGCAGTTTTTTCGCCCGACTCTCCAGCAACAAATAGCACATCAACGCCAGCAGCAGCGGGATAAAATAATACAGTACGCGATACGCGAGCAGGGCGGCGATGATCGTGCCTTGCGAGGTATTTTCGCCCGCCAACAGTGCCATGAATACCGCTTCCAGCACGCCGATACCCGCCGGAATATGTACGATAACCCCGGCGATACTGCTGACCAGCAGCACGCCCAGCACGAAGAAATAATGGATATCCTGGCCTAATAACAGCCAGATAATCGCTCCCATCACCATCCAGTTTGCTCCGGATATGGCCATCTGCGCCAGCGCGAATTTCCACGATGGCAGCACCAGTTTTTGCCCTTTAATCGTGATATGCCGATGTTTAGCGAAGGCGCAACACCACAGATAAATGACAATAATCAGCAGCAGTACGATACCCAGAATGCGCAGTGTGGCCTCGTCGATATACCAGTGTGCGGGCAGTTGAACGACGCCGAAGGTAAAAATAAACCCGCCGAGCAGAATATAGCCCAGCCAGTTGGTGGTAATGCTGAGTGAGAAAATGCGCGTGATCGTGCTGCCCGGTAATCCGAGGCGGGAATAGAGTCGATAGCGCATGCCAATGCCGCCCACCCAGGTGCTTAACGTCAGGTTGAAGGCGTAGCAGATAAACGACACCAGCATCACCTGACGTTTTGCCAGCTTGTGTCCGCAATAATAGCGTCCGAGCAGGTCATAACAGCCGTACAGCAGATAGCTGACGATGACCAGACCAATGGCGCTGAGCAGGGCGAGGCGGTTGTAATCCCGGATAACCGACCAGACCTCTTCCCAGTTGACCTTGCTGGCATACACCACCAGCAGTACGATCACCGCGATAAAAAACAGCCAGGTGAGGATCTTTTTTGCTAACCGCCAGCGGGGAGATGCTTTCGCCATCAGGGTTTCCCTCCTGCATCTTCAGCCTGAATGCGGTCTTGCGTTTCCAGAGTCGGCTGCGCGGGAGGCGCGACTTCGGTAAGGTGCGGCGTGTGCGCCGGTAGCCAGCCGACCAGCGCCGGAAAGTGGCGTAAAAAGTGGAACGCCAGCACGCTCTTGGTCAGGTTCCACCAGGTGCGTCTGGGCAACATCGATTCATCTACCTGCTGGCAATCCTCGGTAATAATGGGATGCAGATTGTCCCGCAGGACCTGGTTAAATGCGCGATCATGGATAATGATGTTGGCCTCCAGATTCAGCGACAGGCTGAGCGGGTCGAGGTTGCTGGAGCCTACCGTCGCCCAGTGATCGTCCATTAGCGCGACTTTGCCGTGCAGGGGTCTGCGACGGTATTCATACACCTGGACGCCGCCTTTCACCAGATAGTTGTACAGCAGGCGAGCGCCGACTTTCACAATCGGCATATCCGGTTCACCCTGCACTATCAGTTTGACCCGCACGCCGCGTCGCGCCGCTTTGCGCAGCGCATGCAACAGGCGATAGCCGGGAAAGAAATAGGCGTTGGCAATGATCACTTCGCGTTTGGCCTGGGTGAGCATTTTCAAATAATGGCGTTCAATATCATCACGATGTTCTTCGTTATCGCGCCAGACAAACAGCGCCTGCGCCTCGCCGGGCTGGCGATTTTCGATTGCCCGATGATGACGTCGCCACCAGCGGCGCACGGCGCTTTGCCCCGGCAGGTTTTCCAGCACGAAGGTCAGGATGTCTGCCACGATGGGACCTTCAATACGCACGGCGTAGTCCTGCTTGGCCTCTGGGCCGTAATCGGACATATGCTCGGCGGAATAGTTAATCCCGCCGATAAAAGCGACACGGTCGTCAATCACCACAATTTTGCGGTGCATGCGGCGAAAAAGGTTGGTCCGCATGCCGAACAACCGCGGGCGTGGGTCGTAATAGCGGAAAACCACGCCCGCGGTGGTGAGTTCGCTGACAAACTCCTCGCTGAGATCCGGTGACCCGTAGCCGTCGAGCAACACTTCGGCTTTAACACCACGCTGTGCCGCACTGAGCAGTGCCGCATGCAATTGTTTCCCGACCGCATCTTCAAACCAGATAAAAGTCTCAAGGATGATTTTTTGCTGCGCCTGTTCAATGGCCTTAAACACGGCGGGGTAGTACTGGTCGCCGTTTTCCAGCAGCTGAATTTGATTGCCATCACGCCAGCCATATTTCATAAATGAATCTCCGCGCTCAGGGGGGCGTGGTCGGACAAATGTCGCCAGTGACGTAGCGCCAGCGCCGTCGGAATACTGGCATTGGCGTTTTTCACATAGATCCTGTCGAGGCGCAGCAGCGGCAAACGTACCGGAAAGGTACGCGCCGGGCGTCCGTGGGCGCGGGTAAAAATCTCGTCAAGACCGGCCTGCGTTTTCAAAGGATGATTGGCCTTTTGCCGCCAGTCGTTGAAATCCCCGGCTACCACCACGGGTTCCGTTTCAGGCAGGGCATTGACCCAATCCGCCAGCATGGTCAACTGCGCCTGGCGGTGGGCTTCACGCAAACCAAGATGTACACACATCACATGGATGGGGTGAGGGAGCATCGGCGGCACGATGCGGCAGTAAAGCACACCGCGCTTTTCACTGCTGCCGACGGATACATCACGATTCTCATAATGTTCAATGGGATAGCGCGACAGCACCGCGTTACCGTGATGCCCCTGCGGATACACGGCATTGCGTCCGTAGGCGAAGTCGCTCCACATGGTATCTGCGAGAAATTCATAGTGCGTGGTATCTGGCCAGTTCTCCACGTGCAGAGGGTGAACCTCGTGCGCACCCATCACTTCCTGCAGGCACACAATGTCCGCACCGACCGTTCTGACGGCATCGCGTAGCTCAGGCAAAATAAATCGCTTATTAAAGGCGGTAAAACCTTTGTGAGTATTAATTGTGAGCACATTGAATGAAAATCGAACTGTTTGTCCGCTCATGATTCTCCTGTCGGCGTCATTTTTCCTTTAAATAGTGTAGTCGGCGTCACAAAAGGATGCGGTGTTACGGAATTTTCCGTAAAGTCCGGTACTCTGAACAATTAGTTAAAGATCCTTCAGGAGAAAAGCCATGAGGTGGCAACAACGTGTTCGTGTCGCAACAGGTCTTAGTTGCTGGCAGATTGTGTTGCATTTACTGGTAGTGGCATTGCTGGTAATGGGCTGGATGAGCGGCACGCTGGTGCGCGTCGGCCTGGGATTATGCGTCGTTTATGGCGTCACGGTTTTATTAATGCTGGCGCTACAGCGTCATCATGAACAGCGCTGGCGTGATGTCGCCGACGTACTGGAAGAGCTGACCACCACGTGGTATTTCGGTGCGGCGATGATCGTGCTGTGGCTGCTGTCCCGCGTGCTGCAAAACAACGTCTTACTGGCGTTAGCGGGACTGGCGATCCTTGCCGGACCCGCAGTGATTTCGCTGCTGGCGAAAGACAAAAAACTACATCACTTTGCGTCTAAACATCGCATACGCCGCTGATCCGGTCGTGGCCGCTATCACCAACAGTGGCCACAAACTTCCCCAGACAATCTTCAGGCTCGCATCCTTCAGGTAAATCTGTTTCGTGATGTCCGTAAAGTGACGGATTGGGTTTATCCACGTCAGATTCTGCAGCCAGACCGGCATGTTTTCGACCGGAGAAACGTACCCTGACAGTAAAATTGCCGGCATCATAAAGACGAACACGCCGATAAACGCCTGCTGCTGGGTTGAACACAGCGATGAAATCAGCAGACCAAAGCCCACCAACGACAACCCGTAAATCACCATCGTGAAGTAAAACAAGCCCAGCGAACCGGCAAACGGAATGTGATAGGCCCAGATGCCAATAGCCAGCACGATAGTAGCCTGAAAGGTAGCCACGATCAGCGCAGGCACCGCTTTGCCAATGAAAATTTGCCAGGTGGTGAGCGGAGAGACCAGCAGCTGATCCAGTGTGCCCTGCTCACGTTCGCGGGCTACCGACAGCGAGGTGACGATCATCACTCCGATGGTGGTGATCATGGCGATCAGCGACGGAACGACGAACCATTTGTAATCCAGATTCGGGTTATACCAGTTACGCACCACCAGTTCGCTGTTGTTCGGCTTCGCTTTGCCGTCCATCAACTCTTGCTGGTATTCCTTAACGATCTGTTGCAGATAATTCGCTGCGATCTGCGCGCTGTTTGAGTTGCGCCCGTCAAGGATCAGCTGCATAGGTGCTTGTTGGAAGGTATCCAGATTACGCGAAAAGTCGGCCGGGAAGCGCACCAGCAACAGGGCTTTTTGTGTGTCGATGGTCGGTTGGATCTCCTGCGGGCTTTTCAGCAGCAGGATATGGGTAAAGGCGCTGGCGCGGGCAAAGCGCTGTGTTAATTCCACTGAATGCTTGCCGTTGTCTTCGTTATAGATGGCGATAGTGGCGTTGGTCACTTCTAACGTGGCTGCAAACGGAAACAGGATCACCTGAATCAGCACCGGTAAAATCAGGATCGCCCGCGTCTGCGGCTCGCGTAACAGCGACTGCAGCTCTTTGCGAATTAATGTCCATAAACGATGAAACATGGCCGTCCCCTCAATCCAGCCGACGTTTGGTTTTAAGCCACGTCAGACCAATAAACATCACCGCCGAAGCGATTAAAAACAGCACGTTGATGATCAACACTACCGGAATATTTCCCGCCAGAAACAGGCTTTGCAGGGTGCTGACGAAATAACGTGCGGGAATGATATACGTCACCGCGCGAATAATGGCGGGCATGCTGTCTATCTGGAAGATAAAGCCCGACAGCATAATAGATGGCAGGAAAGCGGCGTTGAGCGCCACCTGCGCGGCATTAAACTGGTTGCGGGTGATGGTGGAGATCAGTAATCCCATGCCAAGCGTACTGAGCAGAAACAGGCTGGTGATAAAAAACAGGATCAGCAGAGAACCGCGATAGGGCACGCCAAGAATAAACACCGACACCAGCATACACAGCAGCATCGCCAGCATGCCGAGAAAATAATAGGGGATCAGTTTACACAGCAGCAATTCGACGCGGGTGACTTCGGTCGACAGCAGCGCTTCCATGGTACCGCGCTCCCATTCACGTGCGACCACTAATGAGGTCAGGATCGCGCCGATGACCGTCATAATAATGGTCACCGCTCCTGGAATAATAAAATGCTGGCTGATCGCCGCCGGGTTGAACCAGTAGCGGGTCTGTACGTCGATCAGCGGTTCAAACGAATCGCCGCGGTCTTCTGCCCGCTGCTTTTGCCAAATCTGCCAGATGCCTTCTACATAGCCTTGCACAAAGTTGGCCGTGTTCGGTTCGCTGCCATCGGTGATCACCTGAATGGGCGCAATATCGTTTGGCCGCGCCATCTGCTGGGCAAAATCCACCGGGATCACCACCAGTCCGCGAATACGCCCGGCCTGCATTTTCTCAACTAACTCCTGGCGGTTGTCGCTGATGGTGGCGTCAATATACGGCGAGCCGGTCATGGTATGGGTAAAATCCAGCGCCTCTTCGCTCTGTTGCTCGAGCAAAATCCCCACCCGCAGCTTGCTGGAATCGAGGTTAATCCCGTAGCCGAAGATAAACAGCAACAGTAATGGGATCACCACGGCAATCAGCCAGCTACTGGGATCGCGCACGATCTGCCGCGTTTCTTTAATGCACAGCGCGCGCACGCGTCGCCATGAAAGCGCGTGATTACTCATGTGCGTGCTCCTTATCCCAGTCATTGATAAGCGTGATAAACGCCTGCTCCATAGTCGGGTCCGGCGTGTCGTTATCGGCCGCCTGCGCTTTCAGGTCGTCCGGCGTGCCGCTGGCGATTAGCTTACCGCGGTACACCAGCCCGATACGGTCGCAATATTCCGCCTCGTCCATAAAGTGGGTAGTGACCATCACCGTCACACCTTTTTCTACCATGCTGTTGATATGCAGCCAGAACTCGCGACGGGTGAGGGGATCAACCCCGGAGGTCGGTTCATCGAGGAACAGGATGTCGGGTTCATGCATCAGCGAACAGGCCAGCGCCAGACGCTGCTTAAAGCCTAGCGGCAGTTCGTCGGTGGCATGAGAGGCTATGCTCTTCAGGCCGAACGCCTCGCTCATACGATCGATTTTTTCTTTCTGTGCGCGTCCGCGCAGGCCGTAGACGCCGGAGAAAAAGCGCAGATTCTGCTCCACCGTCAGGTTACCGTACAGGGAGAATTTCTGCGCCATATAACCCAGATGCTGGCGTGCTTTTCCGGAACTGACCTTCAGGTCCATGTCCAGCACCAGCGCTTTACCTGAGGTGGGAACCAGCAGGCCGCACATCATTTTAAACGTGGTCGATTTACCCGCCCCGTTGGGGCCTAACAGGCCAAAAATCTCACCGCGTTGGACGGCAAAATCCACATGGTCGGTGGCGGCAAAATCACCGAATTTTTTGGTCAGCGCTTTGGCTTCAATCACCGTTTCACCGGCGGTACCTTCTACGGTGTGCAGGATAGCGCCCAGCGGCGATTCAGAGGTTCCCGCGCCGCCGAGTAAATCGATAAACGCATCTTCAAAGCGCGGCGCTGTACTGGTGATGGTGATTTCCGGCATGCCTTCAGCTTTGCGAATATCGTCCGCCGTGGCCGCTTTTTTCAGAATCAGGCGCACGGATTTCCCCTGAATCATGCCGTCGCTGACCTGCGGTAACTTGAGCGCGCGTTGTAGCAGTTTGCGGTTATTTTCCTGCGGGCTGCTCATTAAAAAACTGCGCCCGGCCATGGTTTGCGTCAGCTGAGTCGGATCGCCTTGATAGAGCAATTCACCTTCGTTCATCAGCAGCACATCGCGGCACTGCTCGGCCTCGTCCAGATACGAGGTGCTCCAGAGGATCAACATGCCATCCCCGGCCAGTTCATGCACCATTTGCCACAATTCGCGGCGGGATATTGGGTCTACGCCCACGCCGGGCTCATCCAGCAGCAGCACTTTGGGTTCGCCGACCAGCGTACAGGCAAGACCCAGTTTCTGCTTCATGCCGCCGGAGAGTTTCCCCGCCAGACGTCCGGTAAACGGCCCCAGCGAGGTAAACTCCAGCAGACGGGCAAAGGTTTTCTCCCGCGCTTCACCGGTAACGCTGCGTAAATCGGCATAGAGATTGAGGTTCTCCATGACGGTCAAATCTTCATACAGGCCGAATTTCTGTGGCATATAGCCCAGCACCGCATGTAGGGCGCTGTCGTTGATAATGGGGTCAAAGCCAATCACCGTCGCGCTGCCGCCGTCCGGCTTCAACAGGCCCGCCAGCATCCGCATCAGCGTGGTTTTCCCTGCGCCGTCGGGACCTACCAGACCGGTGACATAGCCTGCGTGAATCGTGCAGTCGAGCGGGGCGACCGCCGGTTTTTCCATCCCGGCAAAACGCTTAACCAGCCCGTTGAGGGTAATGACTGCGTCATTCATGCCGCGCCTCGTCACCGAACTTCACCGTCACCGGCATTCCCTGACGCAGCGCGTCGTCGGCATCGGTCACGACAATACGCAGGCGGTAGACCAGGTCGGTACGCAGGTCCGGGGTCTCTACCGTTTTCGGTGTAAACTCTGCTGTTGGCGACACAAAGCCGATTTTGCCGTGGTACGGTTTGTCCGGGCGGCCATCGGTATAAAGCAGAATTTCACGTCCTGGCTGCGCCTGGCTCAGATTGCGTTCGTCCACATAGGCGCGGACCCACACCGGCCGGGTAAGCGACAGCGTCAGCACCGTGCCGCCCGCGTTCAGCATACTGCCGGGCTCGACCGCACGGGTAAGCAGTGTGCCGTCAGACGGGGAGGTCAGCGTGGTGTCATGCAAATCGAGTTCAGCCTGCGCCAGCTGCGCCTGAGCCTGTTCGAGCGTCGCTTTCGCCTGGGCTATATCCTGCGGTCGATTACCGCTGCGGTATTGACTGAGTTTGTCCTGCGCGGATTTCAGCGTTGCCAGCGCCTGGTCGCGTGAAGAACGGGCGTTTTCCAGATCGTTGGCTGAGATAGTGCGGCTTTTCCATAATCCGAGCTGGCGATTATAAAAGTTCTGCGCGTAGTCATACGCTGCCTGGGCCTGCTTCACGGCCGCCGCGGTTTGTGCGATTTCTTCTTCACGATACCCGGCCAGCATCAGGTCGTACTGCGCCTGCGCGGCGGCAACGTTAGCCTTCGCCTGCATCAGCGCGTTTTCGTAGGGGGCGTGGTCCAGTTCGCCCAGTACCTGACCGGCAGTAATCGCATCACCTTCGTCAACCGCCAGCGAGGCCAGCCTGCCGCCCACGCGAAAACTTAAATTGACGCTGCGGATATCGACGTTGCCGTACAGGGTCAGGCCGTTATCTTGTTGGCTTTGATACCACCACGTTCCACCAGCAATCACGGCAACGAGGGCCGCGATAACCAGCCCGAGAACGACAGGTTTTTTCATGACTCCAGACTCCTTTGCGTTAAACCTTGCAGAATAAGATCGATGTGACAGGTGATCGTGTGTTCAATTAGCGCGGTTTTATCCGCATCAAATTGTGACCAACCCGTGCGCAACAGAATAGTTTCTTTACCCAAACGGAAGGCCAGCACTTCACCCAATATGGCGTGGGTATGCAGGATCATTTGGGTGTCATTGGCATCGCGACCCGTATAAGCGGCAATTAAGCGGGTCAGGTGGCTATGCAGCGGGTTGATCACCTGGTCATGCACCAACTGATAGGCTGCAGTGGGGGAGAGCTGTTCGCGCGAAATAAATTTGCTCAGGTTAACCGTGTCATCCTGGGTTAACAGCATGATCATGTTTTTGCAGGCACGCAGGATCAGTTCGCGCATGGCGGCCCGATCCGGCTCGGGTTGGGTAAACAGACGCTCGGCTTCTTCAGCATGAGGGCGAAACTGTGAACCTATAAAATCCGCGATCCACTGGGCGCAGGCGAGATATAAATCCTCTTTTGAACCAAAATAGTAGGTAATTGCGGCGATGTTTTGTCCGGCCTGAGCGGCAATATCGCGCGTAGTGGCATGCAGTCCGTACTCACCAAATTGTGCGAGCGCGGCGGCAATCAGCTGGTTCTTTGCCTGTTCACCTTTAGTTGTCATGGTGGATGTATTCATGGCATGCCTAAATTATTAATCAATCGATTGATTAAGATTATGACTGATTTCTGCACTTGTCTAGTCTGGTGGTTTATTTTGTTTTTCGCGGCTGGCGGGATAATTTATGCGGTACATCACAAAAACTGCTACACTCCGCCCCTTCATGACATTGTGGTTTTTGTCATCTCTTTTGCGAGTATCGTCCTGAAAACGACACCGGTAACGGTCAGGGCGGTTCGGAGTAGTTATGTCTTTTGATTCCCTTGGTTTAGATCCTGAAATCTTGCGCGCCGTTGCCGAGCAGGGTTACCGTGAACCTACCCCTATTCAGCAGCAGGCAATCCCCGCCGTGCTGGAAGGCCGTGATCTGATGGCCAGCGCCCAGACCGGCACGGGGAAAACGGCAGGTTTTACCCTGCCGCTGTTACAACACCTCATTACCCATCAGCCGCATGGCAAAAGCCGTCGTCCGGTGCGTGCGCTGATCCTGACGCCAACCCGCGAGCTGGCGGCACAAATTGGTGAAAACGTCCGCGATTACAGCAAGTATCTGAACGTTCGCTCGCTGGTGGTTTTCGGCGGCGTAAGCATTAACCCGCAGATGATGAAACTGCGCAGTGGCGTAGATGTGCTGGTGGCAACGCCGGGCCGTTTGCTCGATCTGGAACATCAAAACGCGGTGAAACTGGATCAGGTTGAGATCCTGGTACTGGATGAAGCGGACCGTATGCTGGATATGGGCTTTATCCATGATATTCGTCGCGTACTGGCTAAACTGCCCGCTAAACGTCAAAACCTGCTGTTCTCCGCAACGTTTTCTGACGACATTAAGTCGCTGGCAGAAAAACTGCTGCATAACCCGCTGGAAATTGAAGTTGCGCGTCGTAATACCGCGTCTGAGCAGGTCAGCCAGCTCGTTCACTTTGTGGATAAAAAACGTAAACGTGAATTGCTGTCACAGATGATTGGCCAGGGTAACTGGCAGCAGGTGCTGGTCTTTACCCGTACCAAACATGGTGCCAACCACCTGGCAGAACAGCTGAATAAAGACGGTATTCGCAGCGCGGCGATCCACGGTAATAAATCGCAGGGTGCGCGTACGCGTGCGCTGGCCGATTTTAAATCCGGCGATATTCGCGTGCTGGTGGCGACCGACATCGCGGCTCGCGGGCTCGACATTGAAGAGCTGCCGCACGTGGTGAACTATGAGCTGCCAAACGTCCCGGAAGACTATGTTCACCGCATCGGACGTACCGGTCGTGCTGCGGCTACCGGTGAAGCGCTGTCTCTGGTGTGTGTTGATGAGCACAAGCTGCTGCATGACATCGAAAAACTGCTGAAAAAAGAGATCCCGCGTATTGCGGTTGATGGCTATGCGCCGGACCCGTCGATTAAAGCCGAGCCAATCCAGAACGGACGCCAGCAGCGTGGCGGCGGCGGTGGTCGTGGGCAAGGTGGAGCAGGCCGTGGTCAGCAGCCGCGTCGCCAGGACGGTGGTGCGCCAAAAGCGAAACCGCGTAACAGTGAAGGCAAACCGGCAGGCGACAAACCGCGTCCACCGCGTCGTCCTCGCAGACCGTCTTCTGCACAGTAATTGCGAGCCCGGCCGAATAGCCGGGCTTTTTTTTTGCGACGCGTATCAGAAAGTGCCACAATAGTGGCTGTTTATACAGTATTTCAGGTTTTCTCATGGCATTAACCGCAGCGTTGAAAGCGCAAATTGCCGCCTGGTATAAGGCGCTTCAGGAACAGATCCCCGACTTTATCCCCCGTGCACCGCAGCGGCAGATGATTGCTGATGTCGCGAAAACGCTGGCTGGGGAAGATGGGCGACATCTGGCTATCGAAGCGCCGACCGGCGTCGGGAAAACGCTGTCCTATTTAATTCCGGGGATTGCCATTGCCCGTGAAGAACAAAAGACGCTGGTGGTCAGTACCGCCAACGTCGCGTTGCAGGATCAGATCTACAGTAAAGACCTGCCGCTGCTGCGCAAAATTATCCCTGATCTGCGATTTACCGCCGCGTTTGGGCGAGGGCGCTATGTCTGCCCGCGTAATTTAGCGGCCTTGGCCAGTACCGAACCCAATCAGCAGGATTTGCTGGCGTTTCTCGACGATGATCTGACGCCCAACAACCAGGAAGAACAAAAACGTTGCGCCAGGCTCAAAGGCGACCTCGACACTTACAAATGGGATGGGTTGCGTGATCACACCGATATCGCCATTGATGACGGGCTCTGGCAGCGCCTGAGCACCGATAAAGCCAGCTGCCTGAATCGTAACTGTCATTACTACCGTGAATGCCCATTTTTTGTTGCCCGCCGTGAGATCCAGGAAGCCGAAGTGGTGGTGGCAAACCACGCGTTAGTGATGGCGGCCATGGAGAGCGAAGCGGTGTTACCGGAACCGAAAAATTTGCTGCTGGTGCTTGATGAAGGCCACCATCTGCCGGACGTCGCGCGCGATGCGCTGGAAATGAGTGCCGAGATTACCGCGCCCTGGTATCGGCTGCAGCTGGATTTATTCAGCAAACTCGTGGCGACCTGCCTGGAGCAGTTTCGCCCGAAAACCACGCCGCCGCTGGCTAATCCAGAGCGCCTGAACGCCCACTGTGAAGAGTTGTATGAGCTGATCGCCTCACTAAACAATATCCTCAATCTGTACCTGCCCGCCACGCAGGAAGCCGAACACCGCTTTGCAATGGGCGAGCTGCCTGCGGAAGTGATGGAGATTTGTCAGCGTCTGGCGAAGCTCACCGAGATGCTACGCGGTCTGGCGGAACTGTTCCTCAACGATCTCAGCGAAAAAACCGGCAGCCACGATATCGTTCGTCTGCATCGGGTTATTTTGCAGATGAACCGGGCGCTGGGTATGTTTGAAGCGCAAAGTAAACTGTGGCGGCTGGCTTCGCTGGCGCAGTCATCAGGCGCGCCGGTGACCAAATGGGTGACGCGTGACGTGCGTGACGGACAGATGCATGTCTGGTTTCACTGCGTGGGGATCCGCGTCAGCGATCAGCTTGAACGCCTGCTGTGGCGCAGCGTGCCGCATATTATCGTCACCTCTGCCACCTTACGCTCGCTCAACAGTTTCTCGCGCCTGCAGGAGATGAGCGGCCTGAAAGAAAAAGCAGGGGACCGTTTTGTTGCGCTGGACTCGCCGTTTAATCATGTCGAGCAAGGCAAAATTGTCATTCCGCAGATGCGTTACGAACCGTTGATGGAGAACGAAGAGCAGCATATTGCCGAAATGGCGGCTTATTTCCGCGAACAGGTGGAAAGTAAAAAACATCAGGGCATGCTGGTGCTCTTTGCCAGCGGTCGGGCAATGCAGCGTTTTCTTGAGCACGTAACCGATCTGCGTCTGCTGTTGCTGGTGCAGGGCGATCAGCCGCGCTACCGACTGGTGGAACTGCACCGCAAGCGGGTGCAAAACGGTGAGCGTAGCGTGCTGGTTGGGCTGCAGTCTTTTGCCGAAGGCCTCGATTTGAAAGGCGACCTGTTGACCCAGGTTCATATTCACAAAATTGCGTTTCCGCCCATCGACAGCCCGGTGGTGGTGACTGAGGGCGAATGGCTGAAAAGCCTGAATCGCTATCCCTTTGAGGTGCAGAGTTTACCTGCGGCATCGTTCAATTTGATTCAGCAGGTTGGGCGACTCATTCGTAGTCACGGTTGCTGGGGCGAAGTGGTGATTTACGATAAGCGTTTATTGACCAAAAACTATGGTCAGCGTTTACTGAATGCGTTACCCATATTTCCGATAGAGCAACCTGGTGTGCCAGACGTTATAGTAAAACCAAAAGAACAAGCGAAACCCACACGCCGCCGTCGGCGTTAACGATGTGAGCAACAGGCAAGGAGTTATCGATGGATTACCGCAAAATCATCAAAGAGATTGGGCGAGGTAAAAATCACGCGCGTGACCTGGACCAGGATACCGCTCGTGGACTGTATACCCACATGTTAAACGGCGACGTGCCTGACCTTGAGATGGGCGGCGTACTGATTGCGCTGCGTATTAAAGGGGAAGGTGAGGCAGAAATGCTGGGCTTTTATGAGGCGATGCAAAACCATACCCTTCGCCTGACGCCGCCCGTTGCCAAACCGATGCCTATCGTCATTCCCAGCTACAACGGTGCGCGCAAGCAGGCTAACCTGACGCCGTTGCTGGCTATTTTGCTGCATAAGCTGGGTTTCCCGGTCGTGGTGCACGGGGTGAGCGAAGATCCAACCCGCGTGCTGACGGAAACCATTTTTGACCTGATGGGGATTGCACCTACCCTGCATGCCGGACAGGCACAGGCGAAACTTGAGGGACATGAGCCGGTGTTTATCCCAGTGAGCGCGCTGTGCCCGCCGCTGGAGAAACAGCTGGCGATGCGCTGGCGGATGGGCGTACGCAACAGTGCGCATACGCTCGCGAAATTAGCCACGCCGTTTGCTGAAGATGCCGCACTGCGTCTTGCCAGCGTTTCGCACCCGGAGTACGTGTCGCGGGTAGCGAAATTCTTTGGTGATATCGGCGGGCGCGGCCTGCTAATGCACGGCACGGAAGGGGAGGTGTACGCCAACCCACAGCGTTGCCCGCAGATCAGCCTGATAGACCATTCTGGTGTACGAGTGCTGCAGGACCGCCAGAGCGAGATGCCTGACGAGCCAGTGCCGCTGCCGGTGGCAAAAGATCCGGAAACCACCGCGCGCTGGATAGAGCGTTGTCTGGCCGGTAGTGAGCCGGTACCGGCCTCGTTGAGGATTCAGATGGCCTGCTGCCTGGTGGCAACCGGCGAAGTCGCTACGCTGGCTGAAGGATTTACCCGCGTCGACCAGTGCTTCTGATGTGCTCATCACCCGGCGGGCCTGTTCTACAGGTCCGCCCGTTCCCGCCTTTTCTGCTATTCCTGCTATTCCTGCTATTTCTGCAATGTGAAATTTCTGCACGTTTATTGACCTCCTGAGCGTCGTGGCGCAGCATAGTTTGTTGAAAAATAAGAAACACAACAAACACGCAACATAACAGGAGATAACCATGAACAGTGGACACCGCTTTCATGCGCCTACGCTGCACGGCTTTATTCAGGCCGTTTTTCGTCAGATGGGCAGCGAAGAGCAGGAAGCGCGCTTAGTTGCCGATCATCTGATCGCCGCGAACCTTGCCGGGCACGATTCTCACGGCATTGGCATGATCCCAAGCTATGTTCGTTCCTTTTCGCAGGGACATTTGCAGCTAAACCGCCACGCGAAAGTGGTGAAAGACGCAGGGGCGGTGGTAACGCTTGACGGCGACAGTGCGTTTGGTCAGGTTGCGGCACATGAAGCTATCACGCTGGGAATCGAGAAAGCCCGTCAGTTCGGTATTGCCGCGGTGGCGCTACACAATTCCCATCACATCGGACGCATTGGCTATTGGGCAGAGCAATGTGCAGCCGCAGGCTTTGTTTCCGTTCACTTTGTGAATGTGGTCGGCATCCCGATGGTTGCGCCTTTTCAGGGGCGTGACAGCCGGTTTGGCACTAACCCTTTCTGCGCCGTGTTTCCGCGTAAGAATGATTTCCCCCTGCTGCTGGACTATGCGACCAGCGCCATTGCTTTTGGCAAAACGCGCGTTGCGTGGCATAAGTGTGAGCCAGTGGCGCCAGGATGTCTGATTGATGCTGACGGCGTTCCGACTACCGATCCTGCCGTGATGCAGATGTCTCCGCTGGGCTCGCTGCTTACCTTCGCTCAGCATAAAGGCTATGCGCTGGCGGCAATGTGCGAAATTCTGGGCGGTGCGCTTTCCGGGGGGAAAACTACGCACGAAGACAGTTTGCAGGACAGCGCTGACGCCATCATTAACTGCATGACGACGATCATTCTAAACCCGGAATTATTTGGCGCGCCGGATTGTGACCATCAGGTCGCCGCATTTGCGAAATGGGTCAAAGCGTCGCCGCATGGCGAGGACGCCCCGGTTCTGCTACCGGGTGAGTGGGAAGTGAATACGCGTGAGGCGCGACTGGCGCAGGGCATCCCGCTGGATTTAGGAAGCTGGCAGGCAATTTGTGAGGCCGCGCAGTACGTGGGGATGCCGGAGACGGTGTTGCAAGAATTCCGTCATCGGTTGGAACAGTAAGCAAAAAAAAGCCCGTCCAGTGGACGGGCAAACAAAGGGTAACAAACAGGGTCAATGAGGGTTGGAGCATTGGGTCTTGCAGGTAATTCGTCGGTTATTTGTAGATAACCGCAGTGCCGCTCATTTTGTCTTTGCCGACAGCGGACGTAATGCTGTAGCCACTTGCACCTGCAGCGGCAGCTTTTTCAGCCAGTTTGGCTTCCAGGCCGTCCAGCGTGCTGGCGCCATCAGCAGATACCACGCCCACTTTATTCATGCTCTGTGCCTGAGTGGAAGTAACAGGCTCGGCAGCGAAAGCGCCAAATGACAGGGTAGACAGGGCGATGGCAGCAACAGCATATTTGATATTTTTCATGATTAATCTCTCGCAGGTTATTCTGTTAGTCAGTGTTTTGTTCGGTAGACGTTGTTTTGTCGATGTGAGAAGTATCACGTTTTTTTAGGTGAGAGAAAATCGAATAGAATTGACGACATCAATCAAAAAAATTGAATGACAAATAACTTATTGAATATTAATAAATTCGGAAGGCGGATTTACAGTTCTTGTCATTGCGATTTACAGAGCCAGCGACAACGGCACATTTTGCTACACTCATCGCGAAAAACCGTGCTCGTAAAGGAAATCGTATGCGCTGAAACTTTTGGTAAAGAAGGGTCAACGTAGCTGGCTGTCTTTCGATCCTCTACGATTATATCCTGAGTATGAGGTGTTATGTGAATCTTTATCCTGCTGGCAGGCGATGCATAAATGTACCCCAGGTACCGCCTCGCGCCGGGCCTGAGGGATAGGATTGCCACATTCTTCGCATTCATACAGGCTTTCACCCGTGGGTAACTCACCACGGGCGCGGGCGACAGCATCTTCAATAGTATTGTTGATCTGTTCGTTCACTGCGTCGTCATTTGCCCATCCGGATGCCATAGCCCCTCCGTACATTCAGTTTGTATAATAATTATAGTGAATGATATGGATGAAAAACGAACGCACAAGCGCACCGTCAGATTTCAGACCATTCGCGCAGCAGATTATGGTAGAGATTGAGCAGCGATGGGATCTCGGCGCTTTCACCGTGGCGTGCCTTCAGGGACTGGATGTTCTTATCCAATTCAAAGAGCATGGCGCGTTTTTTATCGTCACGGATCATCGACTGGATCCACATAAACGACGCTATACGAACGCCGCGCGTCACCGGTGTAACGCAATGCAGACTGCTGGAAGGGTAGAGCACCAGGTCGCCAGCCGGGAGTTTGACCGCATGCTGACCGTAAGTGTCATTGACCCGCAACTCTCCCCCCTCATAGCTGTCGGGGTCACTTAAGAATAATGTGGCGGAAAGGTCGGTACGCATCCAGCCGCTTTCCGGGTGGCTACGCACCGCGCCATCAACGTGAAAGCCGTAGGTCTCTGCGTTCTGATAACGATTGAACAACGGCGCGGAGATTGTTTTTGGCAATGCTGCAGCAAAGAACAGCGCGCTGCTGTTCACGGCGGCCAGCACCTCTTTATGTAACGCAACATAGCGCTCGCTCTGCGTATCAATCTGCTGGTTATTTTTGACCTGCGCGCCCTGAGCGCCGGTGGTGGCGCGGCCATCTATCCACTCGGCTGAATCCAACTGTTCGCGAAACCAGGCAACGTCCTGCGGCGATAAGACGCCTGGAATGTGGTACATCATCAGTGTTTCTCCTGAAAGTGGGGCTTGCGCCCCACGTGATACATCAGAAATGCATATTGGCGGTGAGCAGGAAGGTTCTCGGCTCACCCGGATGGTAACGGTATCCACTCTTGTTGATCGAGGAGACATAATCGGTGTCAAACAGGTTATAGACGTTAAGCTGGAAATCGAGGTTGCGGTTTACGCGATATCCCAGTTTGGCATCCGCGACCCAGTAGCTCTCGGTAAAGGATGGCGTGCCCACCGCGCCGTCCGCGCCGCGATGCATACTGCCCACGTAGCGTGCGCCTGCGCCAACGGAGATATCATCCGTGGCCTGATACTGACTCCACAGGGTGAATGCATGTTCCGGGGTATACGGCAGAGAGGATGAACCATCCTGGGTGACATCTTTGCCGTTATGGACCGTGGCACGCTGTTGGGTATAGCCGCCAATCACCTGCCATGCCGGGGTGATGTTGCCGGCAACCGACAGTTCGTACCCTTCAACGCGTTTCTCCCCATACTGGGAATAGGTACCGTCGTCGTTCTGCTCGACCTCGTTCTCAATGTCGGTGCGGAAAATCGCGGCGGTTAACAGCAGGCGCTTGTCCAGTACTTCCCATTTGGTGCCAATTTCGCTGGTCTTTGCTTTTTGCGGTTTAAAATCGGTACGGTTGGCGCTGTTGCCGGTACCGCTCTGGGCGAGGGCAAAATTGCTGCCACCCGGCGGTTGCTGAGAGACCGCATAGTTAATGTAAATGTTGCCGTTATCTGTCAGATGATAAAGCGCACCCGCTTTCCAGTTCACCAGATTACCAGACTTAGCGGTATCGACGGTGGTGACCGGCGATCCTTTGGCTACGCCTGCCGGGCAAGCGACAGCACCGCGCCCGGACGCACCGCATGCAGTGGCGCTGTCATACTCGGTGCGGTAGTTATCGAGACGAATGCCGCCGTTCAGCTCAAACTCACGGGTAATTTGCAAGGTGTCGAATGCATAAATGCCGAAGGTGTCGGTCTGGCCGTTGGCGTTGGCACCGTTACGGTTTAATCCACCCACGCTGACGTTGCTGTTGGGATGGTAAATATTCACCGGCGGTGGCGTGATCGGCACTACGCCGTAGTTGGTCTGCGTTTCACGCGTAAACTCTACGCCGGTGCTGATGTCATGGCCAATGGCGCCGGTATAAAATTTTGAGGTCAGGTTGGTCTGGTTGGTGAGGATTTTGTTGCTGACATCTTTGGTATTGGCCAGACGCGACCAGGTCCAGGTGTCTACGCTGCTGGTTGGCTGCGTGATATTTGACGCGCCGCCCATCACCGCCGTCATCAGGTAATCTTGTTTGACTCGTGACCAGCGCGTGGTATTGCGCACGGTGGTGCTGTCGCTCAGATCATGCTCAAAGCGCATCGTCGCGGTATCGGTCGTCGAGTCGTCGTAATCCGAATCGGTGCCATAGAAATTATGCGTATCCACTTTCCCGGAATGATTCAGGGCAGACGTTCCCGCAGAAGGCGCAGAGTAGCCCGGCAGACCGATGGTGGGAACACCTCCGTCCGGCGTGTTGTGCTGGGTGACGTGAAAATAGTTCAGATACAAACGATTTTCGGTGCCTAAACCAAAGGCGACCGACGGGGCCACGCCGTAACGTTCATTTTTAACGTTATCGCGTCCGGCATCGTGCGTCTTTTCGCCCATCAGGTTTAACCGTGCGGCGGTGGTCTCGCCAATGACTTGATTGATGTCCAGCGTACCGCGGCGGAACCAGGCGCTGCCGACGCTGGCAGAGGCATCAATGCCCGAGTCAGTGCGCGGTTGCTTGCTGATCATGTTGATTGAGCCGGTCGGCGCGCTGCGGCCATAATCGGTACCGGAAGGACCTTTAATCACTTCAACTTGTTCGGTATTGAAGGTATCGCGCGTCACGCTGCCAATATCGCGAACGCCGTCGATGTAAATGCTGTTCGACGTATCGGCCCCACGCATATAAATCGCGTCACCGGTGGTGGAGTTGCCGTTTTCACCGGCGAAAAATGCGCCTACGCCCGGCACGTTCTTTAGGGCATCGGTCAGATTTGTTGCCCCTTGATCCTTAATGACCTGCTCAGAAATCACCGTCATGGTGCGCGTCGTATCAGCAACAGGACGGGAGAATTTCGGATCGGCAGAGTGGGTGGGGGCGTACAGCGACGGTTTGGCGGCTTCTACGACCAGCGTATCTTCTTGTTTCTTATCCTGATCGCCTGCAGCGACTGCCTGAGCGACCGGAGACAGGCCGATGCACAGACCGGCAAAAAAGGTGAGTGAATGGAAACTACTGGACGGCAGGTTGCGATTTTTATCCATGTTAATGAGTAGCTTATTATTTTTTGAGTAGAAGGTTTCACTCGTGCGAAGGGACATCTCTTTGGATGTTACGCCTGCAGGTCTCGCCGTAATGAAATGCGTAATTGATAATGATTTTGATAAGCATTATTAATCAGTGCGACTTTTTAGCATTCATTAATTCAAAAATAAATACATTTATTTACATTGGATTCAAAATTCCAACATGATGGTTACAAATTGTGCAGGGAGTACGGAGAGCAAAAAAGAAAACTGCATTCAGGACGAATGCAGTTAGGCTGAGGGAGATTACTTGTAGATAGTTGCGGTACCGTACATCTGATTTTTACCGCCAGCAGCATTAACCACAAAGCCTTTTGCGCCTTGCTCTTTCGCTTTTTCCGCCAGCTTGTCTTCAAGATCGGTCAGGCTTGACGCGCCGGTAGCCGACACGGTTCCGGAAGCCTGTAGCGGGCCGGTGGCAGGACTGGTGTTAGGCGGTGCAGCAAAAGACGCAAATGTCATGCCGGTGAGTACGGTAGCGGCAAGGAGTGTGAGGCATTTCTTCATAATGATATCCTCTGAGAAACAACGGGTAGTGCCTGATAAGTTTAGGACGTCATGGCCGGACGTTTACCGCAAAAAATTGATGGACAACTGAGTGTTTTTTGAACGATTTGTTTTGTGGAAATCCAGCACAAATTATCGATTTTCCGTGCCATGCGTGTTTACCGCGTGGCGTTATGCGGGTATCTTACGCCGCTGTTAATAGGAGAATGTTATGCCCCCCCAGAAACCGGGATTACACCCACGCAACCGCCACAATGGCCGTTACGATCTTGCCACGTTATGCCAGGTTACGCCCGAATTGACGCAATTCCTCACTATTACGCCAGGCGGCGAGCAGAGCGTTGATTTTGCTAACCCATTGGCTGTGAAGGCGCTGAATAAAGCCCTGCTGGCGCATTACTATGCGGTGGCTAATTGGGATATTCCGCAAGGTTACCTGTGCCCACCGGTACCGGGTCGGGCGGATTACATTCATCATCTGGCCGATCTGTTGGGCGAAACGACGGGAACTATCCCGGCGAATGCGAGCGTGCTGGACGTCGGCGTTGGGGCAAACTGTATTTATCCGCTGATTGGCGTGCACGAATATGGCTGGCGGTTTACCGGCAGTGAGACCAGCCAGGAAGCATTGAGTAGCGCACTGGCGATCGTTAACGGCAATCCGGGGTTAACCCGTGCTATTCGCCTGCGCCGTCAGAAAGATTTGTCGTCTATCTTCAACGGAATTATTCATAAGAATGAACAGTTCGAAGCGACACTGTGCAATCCGCCGTTCCATGATTCAGCGGCTTCTGCCCGCGCCGGAAGTGAGCGTAAACGTCGTAACCTGGGACAGGACAAAGACGATGCGCTGAACTTTGGTGGGAAACAGGAGGAGCTCTGGTGTGAAGGTGGCGAAGTGGCGTTTATCAAAAAAATGATCGCCGAAAGCCAGGCCTTTGGTCGCCAGGTGATGTGGTTCACCACGCTGGTTTCACGCGGTGAAAATCTGCCACCGCTGTACCACGCCCTGACGGATGTGGGTGCGGTGAAAGTGGTCAAAAAAGAAATGGCCCAGGGGCAAAAGCACAGCCGCTTTATTGCCTGGACCTTTATGGATAACGATCAGCGTCGCCGTTTTATGGCGCGTCAGCGCTAAATCGTCGGTTCTGTCGGCGGCAGCGGATCGGCTGCTGCCGTGGGGCCATTCACCGGTGCGGGCAAAACCTGGTAGGTCTGTACCGGCGCGCGCACGTTGGCCAAATCAAAGTATTTTTTCACCTGACTGTCGAGCGCAAAGCGTACCGCCCACTGCTTCAGCGGTAAGGTGGTGAACGACACCCGCAGCGTAAACGCCGTATTGGTTAACCCGACAATGCCCGCGAATGACGGCTCGCCAATAATGAATCCGCGAATATCTTCACGCTCCATCACCGCCGTAACGGCATCCTTCAACGCCTGATTGGCTTTATCGGCATCCTCATGGCGGTCTACGTCGTAATTGGCGACCACCGATCCAATACCCCGTACAAAGTTGGCGAAGGTGGTTATCGATGACCACGGGATAATATGGTACGCCCCGGTGTCCTGGCGCACACCGACTGAGCGAATCGACATGCGTTCAACCGTGCCGGTTAGCGGACCGATGGTGACCAAATCACCGGTGTTCATGCCATTTTCAAACTGGATAAAGATCCCGGTAATAATATCTTTTACCAGCGTCTGCGAGCCGAAGGAGATAGCCAGCCCCAACGCGCCCGCGCCTGCCAGTAACGGGGCAATATTGACCCCAATTTCCGACAACACGATCATGATAGTGATGGTGCTGATAATCACCGCCAGCGCGTTGCGAAACAGTGTCAACAGTGTACGGGTACGTGCGCTGGGCAGGGGCCGGCCGTGGATATCCGAGGTCAGGCGGTTTTCAATCAGGCTGGCGAGCAGGGTCCAGCCGATAGCGGAGAAGAATAAAATCAGCGCGATACGGATCAGAATATCCACCGTTTTTTCTCCCGCGCCGTAATGCAGCCAGTTCCAGAAGTCGAACAGCCCCCAGGCGTTGAGCAGCAACATGATGGCGACACAGACCGTCAGGATCCGCGCGATGCTTAACGCCGTCGACAGCCAACCATTCAGGCGTTTTTGCAATTCCGGATAACTGCGCTGGGTGTGTGGTGAAAGCGTAATGGTTTTGGCGATCCAGCGGGAAAACATACCAGAAATAAAGGCGGCGATGCCGATAATCACCAGGCTGCGCAGCGTTGCTCCCATCATAAACTTCAGGCTGTTGCCCGGATCAAACAGCGAGAAGAAAAACAGCACGATGAAATAGGCGCTGGCCAGCCAGTGCCAAACCAGCGCAAAGGCGCGGATAAACAGGCTGAAAAAAGCCAGCGACCTTTCTGCCAGACTCTGCAAATGCTCGGTGATCTCTTTCTTGTTCCTGAAGATCAGATACAGCGCCCACAGCGTAATGCACAGCATGATGATGACGTTAGCCATGGCGCCAACCTGTACATTGACCTGATTCGAGACGATGGGCACCACCACGATCAGCCCGTAGCCAATCAGGCTGCTGAGTGAGCTCAGGCGACGATTCCAGTAGCGTGCGCTTGCAGTCTGAATGTTGAACGGACGCAACTCGGCTACTGTCGGGCAAAATATCAGGCGTAAAATGGCCTTAAAGAACTCAATCAACGCGAAGGCATTAAGAAACAAACTTTGCTGGAAAGCGATAGTGCGGCTGCCGGCGTTCATGCGATCGCTTAAGATCTGCCCAACAAACAGCGTCAGGGCCAGCAGCAATAAATCGATGATGAACGCGCCAATAATCATGGCGGGAAGCTGTAGCCAGTTGCTGCGGTCACGATTTTTTTGCCGCGCCCATTGCCCCATTTTGCGATACAGCGGCAACGCACATAAGCGTACCAACCAGTAAAATCCGAACACGGATACCGCCAGCATAAAAAAGTGAGTCAGGGCATTGGTGAACGATTGCGGATTAAAAGTTTTGTGCGGAGCGTCGGTGATATTGCGATAAAGCTGGGCGAATCGGCTGGAGAGAGCTTCCCCGTAGTGGCGACTGACATCGGTCACGTTCTCGAGTACCGTTTTTTCTTCCGTCAGCGTGGGAGGGACGATAGTGGGGACCGGTTCAGGAGGCGGCGTTGCCGCTACTTTACGCAGTTGACCTATCAACTCCTGGCGTGAGGCATTATTCTCCAGCACGTCTGCCAGGGCACCGTAGGCGGCTTTTTTTTGCTCAACGTCAGGTTCAGCAGCGGGCTCCGCTGGCGGGCTGGCGGAGGCGGTGGACGTTACGCCGGGTATCGTGACCGCCTGAACGGGGACGCTCAGTAGAAAAAAACAGATGAATAAGATCCACCGCATGACTCCTCCCATGAGAAACAAACACAAAAGGATAAGTATAGATGCCCGGACGGGAGGGTCATGAAATCAGAACATTCTGGGGGAGAACCTCCCTTCGGGGAGAAGGGAGGTGTCAGCATCAGGAAACGTGCTGTAAAAATTCCTGCAGACGCTGGCTGGGCGGATTTTCAATCAAGGTTTGCGGATTACCGTCTTCGGCAATACGGCCCTTATCAATGAAGATCAGGCGTGAGGCCACTTTTTCGGCAAAGCCGATTTCGTGGGTCACAATCACCATCGTCATACCTTCTTCCGCCAGATCCTGCATGACTTTCAGCACTTCGTGACGCAGTTCCGGGTCAAGGGCTGAGGTCGGCTCATCAAACAGCATCATTTTTGGCTTCACCGCCAGCGCACGGGCGATCGCCACACGCTGTTGCTGGCCGCCTGAAAGCTCAGAAGGGTAGTGATGCGCACGCTCGGCGAGGCCCACTTTAGCCAGTAACTCTTTGGCCTGTTTCTCAGCCTGATCTTTCTTCGCCCCGCGCACGCGCAGCGGCCCAAACATGACATTTTCCAGTGCTGTCAGGTGTGGGAACAGATAGAACTGCTGGAATACCATCCCGGCTTCCTGGCGAATTAACCGCTCGTCGACCTTCGGATCGTTGACCTTCAGACCATCGACAATCAGTTCGCCGGAGGTTATCTCTTCCAGCTTGTTAATGCAGCGCAGCAGGGTCGACTTACCGGAGCCGGAAGGCCCGATAATCACCACGACTTCGCCCTGACCAATATTCAGATCGATGTTATGCAGCACCTGGGTAGGACCAAAATGCTTAGAGACGTTTTTAAATTCAATCACAGGATTTTCATCCTTCTTTCCAGACGACGCAGAACGAAGCTCAGCACCAGCGTAATAATCAGATAGAACACCGCAACGGCGCTCCAGATTTCCAGTGCGCGGAAGTTACCGGCAATGATTTCCTGACCCTGACGGGTCAGTTCAGCGACGCCAATGACAATAAACAGTGAGGTATCTTTAATGCTGATGATCCACTGGTTACCCAGCGGTGGCAGCATACGACGCAGCGCGAGCGGTAAAATGACGTGACGAATAGTCTCTGTGCGTGAGAGACCCAGCGCCAGCCCGGCTTCGCTGAAACCTTTATGAATTGAGAGCACTGCGCCACGGGTGATTTCCGCGATGTAGGCACCGGAGTTAATCATGATGGTGACGACGGCGGCGCTGAAAGGATCAATGCGTAAGTCGTTAAACGCCATCGGCAGGGCGAAGTAAATAAACATCACCTGCACAACAATGGGGGTGCCGCGGATGACTTCGATAAATACCAGCGCAACGTGGTTGGCTATCCAACCGCCGAAGGTACGTGCAAAACCTGCTGCCAGCCCGATTACCAGGCCGCCAGCCAGACCGAGGACCGAAATCCACAGGGTCATTTTGGCGCCTTCAATCAAGAGCGGAATGGCGGGCCAAATGGCACTCCAGTCAAACTGCATATGTCGTTCCTGTTACCGTGGTGTAAATATTCAAATGCCTGTTTTGCCGGATGCGCCAGGCTTATCCGGCCTACAGGTCTCAAATCTGCTGGTGTAGGCCCGGTAAGCTTCGCGCTACCGGGCAACATCGCGAGTTATTATTTAGGTTCAGTACCGAACCATTTTTTGTAGATTTCGTTGTATGTGCCGTTCTCTTTCAGCGTTTTCAGCGCGCCGTTCACTTTCTCACGCAGTTCGTCGCTGCCTTTCGGGAAGGCAATACCGTACTGTTGGGCTTCCAGAGAATCGCCTACGGCTTTGAACTGGCCGTTGCCCGCAGTTTTGATGAAGTAAAGAATGTTTGGTGTGTCGTGCAGGACGGCATCTGCGCGGTTAGTGCCCAGTTCCATATACGCGTTATCGATGTTCGGGAACTGACGCAGATCTTTGGTTTTGATGTTTGCTTTCGCGTAATCGACAGAACCGGTTCCGCCTTTAACCGCAACCACTTTGCCATCCAGATCTTTCACGCTTTTCACGTCGTTATTGTTAGCTTTAACCATCACTAACAGGCCGCTTTTGTAGTAGCCGTCAGAGAAGTCGATCGCTTTTTTACGTTCTTCGGTGATGGTGATACCTGCCAGCGCCAAATCGATATTTTTGGTTTGTAGCGCAGGGATGATGCCGCTGAAATCCATCGGTTTCAGTTCATAATCCAGCTTCAGCTCTTTGGCCACGGCAGCCCACAGATCCACATCAAAACCGACGTATTTGTCACCCTGCTTGAATTCAAACGGAACAAAAGCGGTGTCAGTTGCGACAACGAGTTTCTTATCCGCGGCATGAGAAGACACCGCAAAAGCCAGGGTAAGTGCAGCCAGTGAAACTTTTAATACAGACTTCATAGGATTTCCTTTTATATCCACGGGGCGATCCCCTGCGAGAACATATGTCTTAATGAAATAATCGTGCCAATTTTGCAACTTATTGTTTTAACAAGAAGGTGTTACGTTTTGCTGCACAATAAGTAGGGCAAAGTGGGCAGCCTGCACCGTTTCGGGGCACTCATTTGGTGCGTGAAGGGGGCGGCACAAACGGTATGACTATTTAGCGTAAAAATTGTTGATAAAACAATCTTTCGTTAACGATTGTGTGAGGTGATTATTACAAATATTTTACTTTACAGTGATAATCGATCAATGTTATGCACTAAAAAAGTGCAAAACCCCCGCCGGGGCGAGGGTTATATAGGAATTTCTTATCATGACCGTTATTCGATGTTGGCTTCGATAAACCACAAGAATTTGTCGAGATCGCGCGACGCAGCGGTGAAAATATCGGCGGTATCTTCATCTTTGGCTTCACTAATAGCTTTACGCACGCTGTTAGCGACCACGGCATAGCGTTCAGCCAGCTCTTTTAAGTGATCCTGCACGCTGTGAATATCCAGCGGGTAACTTTTCAGCGACGTTTTGCTGTTAATAACCTGCGTTGTCCCCAGCGCTACGCCACCTAACTGCACGGCGCGCTCGGCCATGGTGTCGAGGTGGTCGGTTAACGCGGTACGAAAGCCATCCAGCATTTCATGTACGGCAATAAAATTAGCGCCGCGCATGTTCCAGTGCGCTTGTTTGGTGATGAGTGACAGGTCGATGAACTGGATCACCTGCTGATTCAACAGCTCCACGGTCGCTTTCTTATCACTGTCGGATACATCGTTACGGGTATAAAGAAGGGGGGATGCTTTTGCTTTTACCAGTTTTGCGGTACTCATAATCTCATATCCTCTTGATATCTATGTTCCAGGTCATTCAACGAGAGTAAGTATAGACCTAAAATTAGTTTTAATTTTCTGGCCTTACCTATCACTTTAATAGTGAACAGGATGCGAAATATAAATATTCAATTGGATCATATGCATAAGTGCAATTGTAATCTGTTGTCAGCTATTTTTTCTGGATGTTTATATTCGTAGGAAATAGGAATTGAGAAACAATGGCGCTATAAGAATAATAATCACTGAGATAAACAAAAGGCTATTCTGCATGATTATGCAAACCATGCAGAATAACGGCAGGTTAATTCACGTCAAGTTGCTTAATTTGCGGCTCTTTACGGATGGTGAGCGTAGAGCCCATTGACGCGGCAATAATGGCTCCCAGCGCCAGCATTTGTACCATCGTCAGCGTTTCTCCGAGGAAGATCATGCCGGAAACAGCCGCCAGCGCAGGCTCCATGCTCATCAGCGTGCCAAAAGTGCGCGTAGGCAGGCGCGTTAAGGCGATCATTTCCAGCGAATAGGGCAGCGCCGTAGAGAGGACGGCGACCGCTAAGCCCAATGGCAGAATCGACCAGTGCCACAGCGCATCTCCGGCCTGAATCGCGCCCAGCGGCACGAAAATGATCGCTGCAATCAGCGACCCTACCGCCACGGTTGCCGGGCCATGCTCTTCACCAGCACGCTGGCCGGTAAGAATATAGACTGCCCAGCAGGCACCTGCGCCCAGCGCCAACGCGGCACCGGTTAAGTCGACGTGCGACACGTCCTGACCCAACGGCAGCAGGAACCAGAGCCCGAGTACGGCCAGTGCGACCCAAATGAAATCCACAGGGCGTCGGGAAGAGAACAGCGCGACTGCCAGCGGTCCGGTGAACTCCAGCGCCACGGCAATACCGAGCGGGACGGTCTGAATCGACAGGTAGAAGAGATAGTTCATCCCACCCAGCGACAGACCATAAAACAGCAGAGGAAGACGCTGCTCTTTGGCAAAGCGTAACCGCCAGGGTTTAAAGAATGCGATGAGGATTAGCGTTCCCAGTGCCAGACGTAGCGCGGTAACGCCTGGTGCGCCGACAACAGGGAATAGCGACTTCGCCAGTGATGCCCCGCTTTGTATAGAGGACATTGCAATCAGCAGAACCAAAATAGGTAACCAGACTGGCGTTTTACGTGACGACCCCAGCATCCTTTCTCCTGTCAATTTAAGTAAAAGAGCGAGTGTACTGGAAATACACGCAGGTGGTTGAGTATTCGTTGAAAAAAAAACTGCACAGATCCGTACAATGGCCTGAAAGTGATGGATTAATAATCTGCGTGATTAGGAATTTTCCGGATGAATGTGCCGTATTGTGCGCGCAATAATGGCATTATTCGTTATAAAAGTGATGTTAATTGAAAGAGATAGCGGGTGTTTGAAATGTTCTGTTACATGAAAACCCCCGTTAGACATCGCTAATCGCAAAGAGTTTCCCATCAATTTTTGGTATATTTAAAACTTAAGATTTACTTGAAGCACATTTGAGGTGGTTATGAAAAAAATTGCATGTCTTTCAGCACTGGCCGCTGTTCTGGCTTTCTCCGCAGGTTCCGCTGTTGCGTCTACTTCTACCGTGACCGGTGGTTATGCTCAGAGCGATGCTCAGGGCGCTGCGAACAAAATGAACGGTTTTAACCTGAAGTATCGCTACGAGCAGGACAACAACCCGCTGGGCGTAATCGGTTCTTTCACTTACACTGAAAAAGATCGTACCGATGCTTCTGGCGACTACAACAAAACCCAATACTACGGCATCACTGCAGGTCCTGCTTACCGTCTGAACGACTGGGCAAGCATCTACGGCGTTGTTGGTGTTGGCTACGGTAAATTCCAGAACGCAGCATCTCCTGCTGACAACCACAGCACCAGCGACTACGGTTTCTCTTACGGTGCGGGCCTGCAGTTCAACCCGATCGAAAACGTTGCTCTGGACTTCTCTTACGAGCAGAGCCGTATTCGTAGCGTTGACGTTGGCACCTGGATTGCTGGCGTGGGTTACCGCTTCTAATCACTTCGGTGATATGAAAAATCCGCCTCTAGGGGCGGATTTTTTTTGTCTGTGATTTGCACGGTTAGCGTGATTTGGTCTCGAAGATATCGGTACCAAGATGGTTGTAGTCCACCTTCTGTAATTTAAAGTTGGTGATATACACCGGTCCGGCCTTTTTCTCCGAGATAAAGCGGTAGCGGTTGGTAATTTCTTTCGCGCTGATCCCAGTCCACTGTGAGAAAAAGCTCAGGAAGTCATTCGCGGAACGACGGGCTTTAATCACTCGGTGTGCTTTATCGTCGCTGGATATCACCATAAACGGCACCTGGAAATTCTGCTGGAACTGATCGTCGTGTGCCAAATACTGCACTTCTTTACCGCGTTCTTTAAAGGCGAGCCCATGATCGGAGAAGTAAACCATCGAGAAGCTGTCGCCGCTGTTATGCAGCTGATCGTAGAGCTGGCGCAGCAGGTCGTCGGTCTGCTTCATGGTGTACAGATAACACGATGTCTCTCTCGACTGAACGAAGGTCTCGTATTTTCCCTGGGTACGATCGCAGGCCTGCGGATGCGAACCCATCAAGTGCAGCACGATGAGCTGGGGTTGAGTTCGCTCCGTTTCTAACACCTGAGCAGTCATCTTCAACAGCGCTTCATCGCGGGTGTTCTTATCGGCTTCGAAGTCACCGTTTTTCAGGAAATGAACTTCGTCAGCGCGTTTGGCGATACTGGCGATTGCCGTATCGTATTCACCGATCTGTCCCTGGTTAGAGAACCACCATGTCTGGAATCCGGCGCGGTTGGCGAGGGTGACAAAGTTATCCTGGAACTGCGGCTTATCATCGACCACCCGATTCAGCGTTAAGCCAAGTGATTTCTGCGTTGATCCGCTGGCCGCGATGTAATCTGCAAAAATATAGCCGTTAACGCTGCTGGCAAACGGTGTGTTGTCCCAGTGGCCGCCGAACGCGCCTAGCGCATCGCGACGGGCGCTTTCACCAATCACCACGACATAGGTGTGGTACTTAGGTTTCACCGCCGTCACAGTCCAGGTGTCTTTAACGCTCGCCAGCTTTGCCATGCGGTCTTGTTCATCAAGAACCTCGTAATTATTGACGATAACGTCCTTGGCAAAGCGAAACACCGGATAGCCGGTATCTTTTAATTTGAAGACGCCGCCCCAGGCGAGGTTTTGCACCGGCGTCACAAAAAACGCCACGATGCTGACCAGCAAACACAGACTGTCGAATTTGTTCCAGCGGCGTTGCGTCGCGACTTTTTTACGCCGTACAGCGAGCACGCCGAGGGCAAAGATAAACACGCCAACCAGGTAGTTGTACCAGGGGAAGATGGTCAGGATTTCGGTGGACTCTTCCATGTTGGTCGAGTGCAGCGCCAGCAGGGTATTGAAGTTGGGCGAGCCGTAAGCCTGACCAAATGGAAAATACATTGCTGCAATCAGTGAACAAATGCCGATCAGCGTTTTTTGCGTGCGCGGTGCATATTGCCACAACAGCAGCAGTATGCAGGTAAAGGCGACGCTATAAAGCAGGCTAAGCGGGTAGCCCAGTGCGAGGTTGATCAGCAGAGACTGTAAGAAATAAAAGCCAGTCCACGGGCTTAGCACCCGGCTACGAGCAATAAGCGAATCTTTGAGGGTTAAATTCATATGCCACTGTTGCAAAAACGCCATGTGCTTACCCTGGCGCAAAGGGTCATTGCCTGCCTGAGAGAGCGAGAAGAGGGATGAGGTCCGCATCTGCGAGCCGCAATATACGCAGGGCTGCGAAAAGATAGAGTGTGTACGGGAGAAGGTCAACTACTACAAAGAAAATGTTTTGCGAAGGGGATGGCAAAACGGACAAAAAGAAGGGTTATTGGGAGACAAACTGACCACCGTATCGAGGAGACGGCAGGAAAAAGAAGCGGCGTACCGCGACGCCGCATTATTTTCCGGAAGGTTTATCCTGCTCCGGTTTGCCGTTGATCATGTCGCACAGCATCGCGATCAGCATTAACCGTACTTTAAAGGGAGAGTGACTAAACACGCGCATACACCTCTTGAATTCATTCATATGAACCTCCTGACTTCACATTCCCATCAGTCCTTGAGGGATGTCTTTATTATATACAGATATAGCACAGGCTATATTATATAGCTATTGCTAAAACGTTAAATTTTTGTGCCCAAGCAACTCTGGTTTACAATGGCCGTTCTCTAATCAGATGCTGTTAACGCGTCACAGGAACGAGGAAGCAGAATGAGTCGTCGCGCAGGTATGCCAACAACAAAAAAAGTGACGCAATTGGTGAATGTTGAGGAACATGTTGAAGGGTTTCGTCAGGTCAGGGAGGCACACCGACGTGAACTGATCGATGATTACGTGGAGCTGATTTCCGATCTCATTATTGAGGTGGGAGAAGCGCGTCAGGTGGATATGGCCGCCCGGCTTGGCGTTTCCCAGCCCACCGTTGCTAAGATGCTCAAGCGTCTTGCTTCTGTGGGGTTGATTGAAATGATCCCATGGCGCGGGGTGTTCTTAACCGCAGAAGGCGAGAAGTTGGCGCAGGAGAGTCGCGAACGTCATCAGATCGTCGAAAATTTCTTGCTAATGTTAGGCATCAGCCCGGAAATTGCCCGCCGCGATGCGGAAGGGATGGAACACCACGTGAGCAAGGAAACGCTGGAGGCGTTTAGCCGGTTTACCCAACAGCAAGGCACCGACTCTGAATGAGTTTTCCTTTATTACGCGCATTGCAGCGCGATCGTTTTTTCCAGCTACTCATTATTACCGGGTGTGTACTGAGTCTGTTCGCGCCGTTTGCGCCCCGGAACTGGCCGGGGGCCATTGACTGGCACACGATTATTACGCTCGCAGGGCTGATGCTTTTGACCAAAGGTGTGGAGCTAAGCGGTTATTTTGATGTGCTAGGCCGCAAGATGACCCGCCGCTTTAAAACAGAACGTCAGCTGGCGATATTTATGGTGCTGGCGGCGGCGTTACTGTCGACGTTTCTGACCAACGATGTTGCCCTGTTTATTGTGGTTCCGCTCACCATCACCCTGAAAAAACTGTGCGCGATCCCGGTGAATCGTCTGATTATTTTTGAGGCACTGGCGGTCAACGCTGGATCGCTGCTGACGCCGATCGGTAATCCGCAGAACATCCTGATGTGGGGGCGATCCGGGCTGTCATTTACCGCGTTTACCTGGCAAATGGCGCCGCTCGCCGGTGCGATGATGCTAACGCTGGTGGCGCTGTGCTGGTTTAGTTTTCCGCGTAAAGCGTTGCACTATCATACCGGCACGTCTGCACCTGACTGGCAACCCCGACTGGTGTGGAGTTGCCTGGCATTGTATCTGGTCTTTTTAACGGCGCTGGAACTCAAGCTTGAGCTTTGGGGGCTAGGGATTGTCGCTGCGGGCTTTATGGTGCTGGCTCGCCGTGTGATCTTAAGTGTGGACTGGACGCTGCTGCTGGTGTTTATGGCGATGTTTATCGATGTGCATCTGTTGACACAGTTACCTGTACTCGGGGGCATTTCGGGCCACGTTGGTACGCTTTCGCAACCCGGTCTATGGTTGACGGCAATCGGCCTGTCGCAATTTATCAGTAATGTGCCCAGCACTATTTTGCTGCTGAACTACGTCCCGCCAACGGTATTGCTGGCTTGGGCGGTCAATATTGGTGGTTTTGGACTGTTACCGGGATCGCTGGCGAACCTTATTGCCTTACGCATGGCAAACGATCGACGGATCTGGTGGCGTTTTCATTGGTATTCGGTGCCGATGCTGATCTGGGCGGCGCTGGTGGGATATGGTTTGCTGCAGATGATGTGAGGATTATGCCCGATGGCGCTAGCGCTTATCGGGCCTACTTAATCTGTAGGCCGGATAAGGCGACAGCCGCCATCCGGCATTTTTTGATGCTTAGTTCAGACGAACCGGCATACCAGAACGGTTCTGGACTGCCTGCTCAACGACGGCCTGGTCGACATCCGGCTGAGCGGTGATGCTCTTAATGCTCTTGGTCAGCGTAATCGGTACGATTTCCCCGCCTTCGAACTGTTCTTCGGTAGTAGACAGTGGGTTATGCACCTCAATATAGCGACTGCCGTCTGGCTCGGTCGTCGCTTTTACCGGTTCATCGATAAACTGGACGCGCGTGCCGACTGGAACGTTTTCAAACAGGAACTTGATATCTTCATTACGCAGACGCACGCAGCCGTGGCTGACGCGTAAGCCAACACCGAAGTTCGCGTTGGTCCCGTGGATGGCATACAGGCGACCGATATACAGTGCGTACAGACCCATCGGGTTATCCGGACCGGCCGGAACAACGGCTGGCAGCGGTTCGCCCGCAGCGCGGTATTCTGCGTGCATCTTGGCGGTTGGCGTCCAGGTCGGACCGGCTTTCTTACGTTCAACTTTGGTGGTCCAGTTAACCGGCGTGTCTTTACCTAACTGGCCGATACCAATCGGTAAAACGATCACGGTGTTGGTGCCTTTCGGGTAGTAGTACAGACGCATTTCAGCGCTGTTGATAACAATACCTTCATGCACGGTATCCGGCAGGATCAGCTGCTGAGGAATGTTCAGCACGGTGCCGCCCTTCGGCAGGAAGGTATCCACGCCCGGGTTGGCTTCCAGCATGTTGGACAGACCCATCTGGTATTCAGCCGCATAGTACTCCAGCGGTTGGGTGTTGCCTTCAGGAATGGTGATGACCTGGTTCTGGCCAATCAAACGGCTACCATCGGTAGGCAGCGGGTACGTGACGGCTGAGGCAGTGTTACAAAAACCAACTACTGCGAGCGCCGCCGCGAAAAGCGTTGTCAATTTCATATTCATTTTTGCGAGATTCTGAAGCCAAGCAGGCTAGTGGGTTGAGATTTATGTAGTGTTGGGCACGCATTATATGTGCATTCGGAGCAACAAGGAATTCGGATGTGTACTAAATCACATTTTTTTCCCTTTGCTTTCACTTTAACCCTCACGCACGAGAGGCGCGATCTTATTCCAGACTTATGGCATAATAAGCGGTTCGTCACATATTTCTTCTTTCAGGATACGCCAGTGTTAGTTTCCAGCAACGTCACCATGCAGTTCGGCAGTAAGCCGCTGTTTGAAAATATTTCCGTCAAATTTGGCGGCGGCAACCGTTACGGCCTGATTGGCGCCAACGGTAGCGGTAAATCCACTTTTATGAAAATTCTCGGCGGCGACCTCGAACCGACGCTGGGTAACGTTTCCCTCGATCCGAACGAACGCATTGGTAAGCTGCGTCAGGATCAGTTCGCTTTTGAAGAGTTCACCGTTCTGGACACCGTTATTATGGGTCACGCTGAACTGTGGGAAGTGAAACAGGAACGTGACCGTATCTATGCGCTGCCGGAAATGAGCGAAGAAGACGGCTACAAAGTTGCCGATCTTGAAGTTAAATACGGCGAGATGGACGGCTATTCGGCGGAGTCTCGCGCCGGTGAACTGCTGCTGGGCGTCGGTATTCCGGTAGAACAGCATTACGGCCCGATGAGCGAAGTGGCACCAGGCTGGAAGCTGCGTGTGCTGCTGGCGCAGGCGCTGTTCTCTAACCCGGACATCCTGCTGCTCGATGAACCGACCAACAACCTGGACATTGATACCATTCGTTGGCTGGAGCAGACGCTGAACGAGCGTGACAGCACCATGATCATCATTTCGCACGACCGTCACTTCCTGAACATGGTCTGTACGCATATGGCGGATCTGGACTACGGCGAGCTGCGTGTTTATCCGGGTAACTATGATGAATACATGACGGCAGCAACCCAGGCACGTGAGCGTCTGTTGGCCGATAACGCCAAGAAAAAAGCGCAAATTGCCGATCTGCAATCCTTCGTCAGCCGCTTTAGCGCCAACGCTTCGAAATCTCGTCAGGCGACTTCTCGTGCGCGTCAGATTGATAAAATCAAGCTCGACGAAGTGAAAGCATCCAGCCGTCAGAACCCGTTTATCCGTTTCGAACAGGATAAGAAACTGTTCCGTAACGCGCTGGAAGTCGAAGCACTGACCAAAGGTTTTGATAACGGCCCGCTGTTTAAAAACTTCAATCTGCTGTTGGAAGTGGGCGAAAAGGTTGCCATCATCGGGGCTAACGGCGTGGGTAAATCGACCATGCTGAAAGTGCTGGTCGGCGACATGGAGCCGGATAATGGCACCGTTAAGTGGTCTGAGAATGCGCAAATCGGCTACTACGCGCAGGATCACGAATATGAGTTCGAAAACGATATGACCGTTTTCGAATGGATGAGCCAGTGGAAACAAGAAGGCGATGACGAGCAGGTTGTTCGCAGCTTCCTTGGTCGTCTGCTGTTCAGCCAGGACGATATCAAAAAGCCTGCTAAAGTGCTGTCCGGTGGTGAAAAAGGGCGCATGCTGTTCGGTAAGCTGATGATGCAGAAACCGAATATTCTGGTGATGGATGAACCTACCAACCACCTGGATATGGAATCTATCGAATCGCTGAACATGGCGCTGGAAATGTATCAGGGCACGCTGATCTTTGTTTCTCACGACCGCGAATTCGTCAGCTCGCTGGCCACCCGCGTGATTGAGATTACGCCGGAACGCGTAATCGACTTCACCGGTAACTACGAAGACTATCTGCGTAGCAAAGGCGTCGAATAATTATTCCGTCGTCTTTCGTGTTACAGGTGTGTTGGCTGCACCTGTTCACCCCGGTCACTTACTTATAATTCCATCCCCGCACTTTTCTGAAAAAAAGTTCTGCTGATTAATCTTAGCCACAATTGTGGCTAAGATACTTTCCATAACTACCTACACAAGGTAAGGAAATGAGTCAGATGGAACCGCTTTCTTTAGCCAATCTTAAATTAAAATTACTGAGTTTAAACAACAACAACGAGCATCCTTTCATTTTATGTGAAGATGGCGATGATATCGTTGCATCCTGGAATATCGTAGATGCTGAGTGGAAAGATTATTTCAGTCAATACGGATTGCAAAAACAATATGAGCTAAGACTGTTTTTCAATGAAAGTAAAAATCAGATTAGCTATCGGGAAAAAACTACCGATGTTGAGTGGGATGCAGATTTGGGTGGGTTCAGATTGAGCAAATCTGTCCAAATCGGGAAACGTCTTGAGTTTTCTGCTGGGGCATCCTGGGGTAAAAAAGAAGACGGTAGCTTCGGTAAAATTGACAGCTATAAATTTGCATCAACGGAAATTACGGACCCTATTTTTGATATGGCTCGTGATGCGGGATGGCAGGTTCGTGGTCTGTTAGCAGACAAGAAAAAAAGAAAATTTGTTATTGCGGGAGCGGTGATTGCCGCACTGATTATTTTTATTGGCTTGGGTACTTTCCTCTTTTCTTCGATGGGTGAATTGAAGGATGCTGCGCGATCAGAGATAGACTTGCTCCGTGATGGACAATATGTTCAGGCTTATCAAGCAAGCTCTTCTTCTCTGCAAAGACAAATGGACAGTGAGGATTTTAAGCTTGTAACCGAGTCTATTCATTTTGATGATATTAGTGAATACAGTTTTGATAGTTTCAACGTAGAAAATGATGTTGGTTCTTTGTCTGGAAGCGTTGTTTTTAAAAATGGAGAATCCGGCGAGATTAACGTTACTATGCTCAAAGAAAATGATAAATGGAAACTGGTTGCAGTATCAGTAGAATAAAAAAATATCCGGTTTTTATCACGTAATGAAGAAAACCGGACTGTTTTAAAGGCGTTGAAAGGGGAAGGATTATTCCATCCCCAGCGCGCGCTTACCGTGGATATTCAAATCCCCCAGGGTAAAGCGTCCTTCCCAGTTTGTTTCATAGTCTTCACGCGGGAAATCCCCCGGTGAGGCACCTTTCTCCAGCGCGGCCTTCACCTTGTGGGCATAGGCGAGATTTTTTTCGCACATTGGTGCGGCGGGAATATACATCACGTTGCCCCAGCCTTGTTGGTTCTCCACCGGCGCAACGGCGTGGATCACATCACAATGCCACCATACGGAATCGCCGGCTTCCAGTTGCGGAATGCTGGTTAACGCCTCGATGAGTAAGGGATGCCATTGCGCTGAAACCGGCAGCACTCTTCCTGGCGCGACGCCGCACAGTTCATCTTCCGGAACATCATCCAGCAGTGGGCGTAACAGCACATAAGCCATCGCTTCAGGAATGGGAACCACATGTAGCAACCCCTGGCCCGGTAACATATCGGAAAGCGCCGTCCAGCCCTGGAAGGTGCGAAACACCGAACATTTGGTGGTGTTATCGACCGTATACTCTTCGACGTCAGTGCGATGCGCCGCCTGCCACGGATCGTACTCAGCTACATTACCGTTAAAGACTGAGGCAAAAACGCGCTGATACGCCGGGAGCAGCCAGCGCTCCAGCGCGCCGGAATCCGTATGTGCGCCCAGCCCTTTAGAGGTGGTTCCCGGCGGACGGCGGCGAATACGATCAGGATAGATGACGCTAACATCCGGGTTAAACCACTGTTTACCTTCGCTTTCAAAGGTCCACAGACGATTGAGAAACGACTGTACGCTAGCCATCTCTTCACTCTGGCGGGCCTGCATTTGTGCCTGCGACCAGTAAATCGGGTAGATTTCAGGACGTGATGCGCTCAGGGTGCCAAAGAAGTTGTCTCCCGGCCCTTTGTAGACTTCGTCAAAGCGGTTGCGGTCGAGATAGTCGAGCATTGAGCTATCCCAGCCCAGGGCCCGTTCACGAGGGAAATGACCTTTAATGACCGCACACCCACGACGTTTAATCATTTCGCGCTGCTCTGCGGTGACGGTGCCCGCCTGAATATCGGAGTATGACAGTACCGGCCAGACAGCGTCACTCTGTGCTTTAAGCGCGTTGATCTCCGCCACACGGGTGGCGATGGTCTCGCTAAGCTGGCTGAAGATCTGCTGGACGTCGCCAAGCTGCGCCCGCAGTTCCTGCTTCATCTGACGGATTGCTGCTTTGTGATCGGCAGGCAACGTGTCGCTGGTAAAAGTAAGAGCCATAACCACCTCGCATGAACTTTCATTCGAAACTAAATTTGATTGCAAATGATAATATAAGTTAAAAATTAGTTAATGCAAGTTTAAAGTTTGTGAGGTGTTGCGACGAAGGGCTGCGATCGTTTTGCCTGAAAAATTCTGAATTTGGCTGGGGCGGATAAAAACGTTTACCTGTAATAAGTTGGGCTATCTATACTTCTCTCCTCAACGGTATCCCGCCAATTCAAAGACCAGAACCACGTGGGTGCTCCAGGTCGAATACAAGGACTTTGTTCAATGGAAAGAAAAGGAACACTTCATCTCTTTGCCGTTCCGACTGGCATCCTGATTTATGCGCTATGGCAGTGCTGGCGAGCCGGCTATTTTAATGATGGCAACGCAGAGGCGGTGCTGCGGCTGATGCTGGCCCTACTGGCGATAACGCTTGCCGGTGCGGCTTTACTTATTGTGGGGGCGGCTGTAGGGCTATGTACAACCAGCGCCCGCGCTTCGCGCCATTCCCAGAGCAGCCTTATTCGCACATTTACGCGTTGCCGTCGGCTGTTGCCCTTTATGATGGCCGCGGAGATTGTCGCTTGTGGTCTGGCGGTTATTGCTCTGGCGTTGTCAGAGATTATCTGGATTGCATCTCATATCGGTGGGGAGGGTGGTTTCAAACTCGCGGTGATTATCCTGATGACCATCGGCGCTATTGTCTGGATGTTATTCAAAAGGTTGTCCTCGATCAGACGATGTTTCGCTCTCTTCCAACCCGACGATACGGAGATTTGCGGGGTGAATGTCACCGCCGCGAATAACCCGGCGCTCTGGCAATGGATAGGTGATATCACCCGGCGCGCGGAACTGACGGTGCCCGATAATATCGTGGTTGGATTTTTTGACGGCTTCTTTGCCACCGCCAATGCCGTTCAAATTGAAGAGGGCAAGCGGCTAACGGGTAATACGCTCTACTTGCCGTTAACGTATATGGCATTGCTGGATGAAGCGGAAGCGGCTGCGGTGATTGGCCATGAGCTGGGACATTTTACCGGCGAGGATACGCAGTACAGCCTGCGTTTTGTTCCTCTGTATGCCGGGATGCAAAACAGTCTTGAGCAGATGGCGAACAGCTCGCAGGGATTTTCGTGGCTTGATCGCATCGTACTGCGCCCGTCGCTGGATATGGGGTTATGGTTTTTGCAGACCTTCCATGAAACGGTCAGTGACTGGAGTCGGCTCCGGGAGTATGCGGCCGATGAGACAGGTGCAAAGGTGTCTTCTCCTGCGGCGTTCGCGTCGGCGTTACTGCGTATATCGGCGCTGGAAGTACCGGTATCTCAATTTTTTGCCGCGATTTTTCGTGGGCGTGAAGCCAGCGCGAACTGGCTTGCCTACCTGGTTGCTGAACTGCAGGGGGGCGGGCAGTTTGCGCTGCATAATAGTATCAATAATGAAATTGCGCATCCGATGGACAGTCATCCGACGACGCGCGATCGCATTGCATCGCTGGGGGTGGCACTGGATGACGAGCTTCTGGCGCGGGCAGCGCGCCCGGTTGTCGAGGGTGACAACCCTTTTTTTCGCCGGTTATTCCCCGACGCAGATGCCCTGTGTACATCGCTTTCACGCATGATGTCGGCAAACGTTACCTCACAACGGGAGAATTATCGTCAGGCTCTTGAAGCTGAAGCTCAACAGGCAACGGATTCGGTCGCGCTATGGATGAGTGCGAAACCGGCGTGGTACATGATGGCTGCAGGTCTTTTTCTGCTGCTGGGGGGCGTGGCTCTGGTGGTGTTCAAGACGGTTAGCGTCTGGTGCTGGTTGATCCCCTTCGGCGGAATTGCCTTTGGGCTGTTGGGCATTATCACCTTACGACGAACGCGACAGCCGCTGCTGGTGCTGATGCAGGACGCGATCGCCAGCCCGTGGTTGCCTCAGCCGCTACCGCTAAAAAATATTGCCGACTATAACCTGACGATTATTTCCAGTTCGATGACGATTGAATTCTTCATGGACGATGATTATCAACCGAATCTCACCACCAAACGGTTTATGCAGGTTATTCGCTTTAACCCGCGAAAACATGCGGTTGCAATCGTGGTGGCCGGCGATGTGTTACGCCAGCAGGAAAATGGAAAGGTTAAGCTGGATGCGCAAGCGCTGCTGACGCTTATCGGGCAATACATTGTTTCTGCCCACGCTCGCGCTGAGCTGGAGGATTTCTGATGGGGATGTAAAACCCGGAGTACGGACTCCGGGTTTATGTCAGCCGTTAAACGGTGAGGTGTTGTCGAGTACGGCCTGAATCACGTTCAGTGCGCCCTGATGATTGTTGTCATCGGTCTGGTAGCGGGCAATTGCTTTAATGCTGTCGGCGGCATTAGCCATGGCAAAGGAATAGTGTGCCATTTTCAGCATTTCCGCATCGTTGCCGCTATCACCAATGGCAACTACATTCTGCGGTGACAGGTTCCAGCGTTTAAGCAGGCGGCTGATACCGTTGGCTTTATGTAAACCTGGGATTATCAGATCGATAAAGCCAAACCCGCTGGTCACCGGCTTCATGATACCGTCGAGGGCTGTATGCAAATGGTCAATAACCAACGGGATTTGCCCATCAGGTAAATTCAGTGAGAACTTGAACAGCACATCATCGATGTCCTGAAAGTCCTTAACCGGTTTCAGGCGATGGTAGTGTTTTGACATCAGCGCCACAAATGCCTCCGGGGCATTTTCGCTGATGTAGGCGCTTTGCAGTCCGCAGGCGACAAAATTCAGCTGCTTATCCTTCAATAACTCGCCGATGACAATACGGGATTCGTGGCGGGTAAGTTCACCATGAAAAAGTTGTTTGCCGTGTTCATACACCAGCGCGCCGTTCTCTGCGACAAAAGAGATTTCGTCTTTGAGTTCAGGGAAAAAGGAGATCAACTGGTAATACTGGTTGCCGCTGGCCACGACAAATTCAATATCTCGTTTTTTCAATTGCTGATACTGCGCCATAAATCGCTGGCGATCGTACTGCTTGGCATCGTCGAGAAAAGTACCGTCCATGTCGGTGACGATAACGTTGATGGTCATATATGCTCCTGGCTTTCACTGCAACCAGAAACATTCTAATAACAATGTGACCTGTGGCACAAATTTAATTTCGAATGAAAGTTTCCCCGTCGCCTATTACAGCACAGTTGTAGGCCGGATAAGCGTCAGCGCCATCCGGCATTGAGGCGGTATCGCTGCCGGATAGCGACGCAAAAACATCTTATCCGGCCTACGGGAAATTACAGCATATGCTCTGTTCGGGCGATGATATCGTCCTGCGCATCCGGAGACAGGGCAGTGAAGAAGGCGGAGTAGCCAGCTACACGCACCACCAGGTCACGGTACTGATCTGGGTGTTTTTTCGCTTCCAGCAGCGTTTCACGAGAGACGATGTTGTACTGAATATGCCAGCCTTTGTGCTCTTCAAAGAAGGTACGCAGCAGGATCATTAACTTTTGCTTATCGGATTCATTTTCCAGTGTAGCCGGATTCAGCTTCTGGTTTAACAGCACCCCGCCGAGGATCGCGCCGGTCGGCAACTTGCCCACTGAGCCAATCACCGCCGTTGGACCGAGATGGTCGGTACCGGAGGCCGGGCTGGCGCCTTCTGCCAGTGGGGTATGCGCTTTACGGCCATCCGGCGTTGCCATTGTTGCCGCGCCAAACGGTACGTTTGCCGAGATGGAGGAAGTTCCGGCGTAATAGTTACCACCGATCGGACCGCGACCGTAACGCGGATTATGATATTGCTTCAGTTCGTCGATATAGGTCTGGTAAGCGCGGGCCAGCAGGGTGTCGACGCTGTCATCATCGTTACCGTACTTCGGTGCGCCGTTGATCAGACGCTGGCGTAATTGTTCATGCGTGAGGCCTGCAAAGTCATCTGCCAGGGCTGCCGCCAGCTGCTGCTGACCGATAACACCCTGATCGAAGACCAGCTTTTTCACGGCAGCCAGACCGTTGCCAAGGTTAGCAATCCCGACCTGCAAACCGGATACCCAGTCATATTTTGCGCCGCCCTGTTTAATGCTCTTCGCCCGCTCAATGCAATCATCCACCAGCGCAGAGCACAGGATGTCGTGGACGTTTTCTTCCAGCATGGTATCAACCACATACTCAATCTCGATGGATTTACGCGTGTAGTAGCGGATCTGAGTATCCCAGGCGGTCATCACCTCGTCGAAGTTGTGGAAGTTACCCGCAGAGAGCGCCTTTTCCTGCGGCAGGAACACCTTACCGCTGGTGGCATCGCGACCACCTTCCAGCGCGGCCAGCATCACACGGGCAAAGTTAATAAAGCTCATGCCGGTGCAGCGGTAACCCCATTTCCCGCCCACGGCGGTTTCGATGCAGCCAATGGCTGCGTAGTCGTAGGCATCCTGCGGCTCAATACCCAGCTTAATGAATTCCGGGATAACAATTTCATCGTTGTTAAACGCCGGCATGCCAAAGCCGCAGCGAATGACCTGCACGCAGGCATCAAGGAAATCGTTACTCATCCCGGCGTGATAACGCACGCTGAGATTCGGCTGGGTTGAACGCAGACGACCGCAGGACTCCAGAATGGCATAGGAGAGCGGATTGACCGCGTCCATTGGCTGGCCGTTGACCAGATTCTGACCACCGATAGTGACGTTTTGATACAGCGGGCTGCCCGCGGATGCTTTCGAGTGGGAGCCGGAGCGGATTTTGTTCACTTCCAGCAGCTTCAACCAGCAGCTGTGCAGCAGCTCAATGGCGTGCTCGCGGTCCAGCGTCTGGTTCAGCTCCACGTCGCGACGATAGAACGGGTAGAGATACTGGTCCATGCGGCCAAACGACACCGAGTGACCGTTCGATTCGATTTGCAGGATAAGCTGGATGAAATAGCACAGTTGCAGTGCCTGCCAGAAGGTTTTTGGCGGTTCGTGGGCGATGACATCGCAGTTTTCTGCCATTGCCAGCAGCTCATCGCGACGGCTTTCACGGGTTTCAGTTGCTGCCATTTTACGTGCCAGGCTGGCGAAACGTTCGATATGCAGGCTGACGGCATCCAGTACGATATCAATGGCTTTCAGGAACTGATCGCCATGGAGATCGTCCAGGCAGGTCAGGTTAATGCGCGAACGACGCTCGTCGACTTTATGACGCAGACCATCAAGGCCTTTTTCCAGCAGCAGCGGAAAGTTCACTGCCAGGTGCGCATCGCCGGAAGTCATGTTGCCTTCGGCTTTGATGATGCCGGTTTCCAGCAGGCCTTTTTGTTCGTCGGTAAACATGCCGTAGCAGCGATCCTGTACGGTCTGACCGCGCCACCATGGGCAGATTTCATGCAGTACGTGCTTGTTCTCTTCGCTGACCGCAAAGCCGGCTCCTGGCCGGTCGGCCAAATCGTCGATCTCTTTTTCAATCCACGATACGGTGTATTCCGGGAAGATTGGTGCGGCGCGGACTTCGCTTGCCTGATTACCGATAATCAACTCGTCATGTTTGATCCAGATAGTCCGTTCCGCCAGATGATGCGCCAGCGCCAGCGCACGGCGTACCGGGATCGGTTTGTCCAGATGCTGCTGATACATCTCGGTATAGTGCTGGGCGCGCTCGGTACACACCGGCGGCTTCACAATGTGGATCAGGGCTGTTTTGTGTGCGTTGATGCGGTCGCTGAGTGTATCCAGTTTCAGTGTGGTCATGGCGGTTATCCTCGTAGGGTCGCGGTTAAACCTTTATGGCTGGCATACTGCTGGGCAAATTCGAGCAGTGCAGGCGCATCCAGCGGTTTGTCCGGGGCGTTGTAGGGTTGGCTGAGTAAGTGGTATTTGTTGATGCCCAAGGTGTGGTAGGGCAAAAAATGAATCTCACCGACGTGAAGTTCATCGGCGGCAAAATCGGTAATGGCTTTAATGGCTTCTTCGTTGGCATTGAAGCCCTGAATCAGCGGCACGCGAATAATCATTTTTTTTCCGGCAGTGGCCAGTTTTTTCAGATTATCCAGCACGCGAGCGGCGTTGCCGTCAGTCCACTGCTTAAACGGCGCATCGGCGATGTGTTTTAAATCGGCAAGAAACAGATCGATGTACGCTAATGAAGGTTCAATGTACTTCCACGGTACGTGCAGGCAGGTTTCGACTGCAGTATGAATACCCGCCTCATGGCTGGCTTTGAACAACGCCGCAGCCAGCTCCGGCTGCATAAATGGCTCACCGCCGGATAGCGTTAACCCACCACCGCTGCGATCGTAGAAGGGTTTATCGCGCAGCACGGTGGACATTATCTCCTCTACGCTTTTTACTTCACCACAGACGGTAAGCGCCTGGGTCGGGCAGCAGTGGGTCAGTGCGGTGAGCGACTTATCGGTCAATTTTTCACGATGAATAAGCAGGCTGTTCAGGGCGCGCTGAATGACGTCAGGCGCAGCCTGAACACACAGGTCACAGCCCTCCAGACACAGACGCGCGTCATACAGCAGATCCTGCGTACGGGCACGACTCTCCGGGTTCTGGCACCAGCGACAACCCAGAGAGCATCCCTTAAGGAAGACTACCGTGCGGATACCGGGACCATCGTGGGTGGAATAGCGCTGGATATTGAAAATCATAAGCGGCCTCTCTTCTTTCGTATAAAGATTAAATTACTTTCGAATGAAAGTTATATTGACGTGAGTCAACTAACCGCGCGGTTTCGTCGTGCTACCGTTGATTCATGCTAACGATCAGTTTGAGGAACGGTTATGGAACTCTATTTAGATACGTCTGATGTGGATGCGGTGAAAACCCTGGCGCGTATTTTTCCGCTGGCAGGTGTCACCACAAACCCGAGTATTGTGGCGGCAGGTAGAAAGGCGCTGGAGGTGTTACTCCCGGAACTGCATGACGCGATTGGCGGGCAGGGGCGTTTGTTTGCTCAGGTGATGGCAACGACCGCTGAGGGCATGGTCAGCGACGCGCATAAACTGCGGGCAATGATTCCCGATATCGTGGTGAAGGTACCGGTGACCGCAGAAGGGCTGGCGGCGATTAAGCTGCTGAAGAAAGAGGGGATCCCAACGCTGGGCACCGCGGTTTACAGTGCAGCACAGGGGCTGTTAGCTGCGCTGGCAGGGGCCGAATACATAGCGCCGTATGTTAACCGCGTGGATGCGCAGGGCGGGGATGGTATTCAGACGGTGGTTGATTTACAGAACTTACTGAAAATGCACGCGCCGCACGCCAAAGTACTGGCTGCCAGTTTTAAAACCCCGCGTCAGGCGCTGGACTGCCTGTTAGCTGGCTGTGAAGCCATTACGCTACCGCTGGATGTGGCGCAGCAGCTAATTAGCTCCCCGGCCGTGGATGCCGCCATGGCGAAATTTGCGCACGACTGGCAGAGCGCATTTGGACGTACGTCGATCTGATGCTGTTGCCGGGTGGCGCTAACGCTTACCCGGCCTACGTTCGAGCCGTTGTAGGTCGGGTAAGGCGAAGCTGCCACCCGACTTTTTTACCGACTACAAACCTCACACCCCGGGTTTCGCATCAGCTTCATCTCCCGGAACTGGCAGGTCATCGCATCGTACATCACGATTTTACCGCTTGCCGGTTTACCGAAGTTTGCCAGTAACTTGATGGCTTCCATCGCTTGCAGCGACCCGATCACGCCAATCAGCGGTGACATCACGCCGGCCTCCACGCAGGTTAAGGCGTTTTCACCGAACAGGCGGCTCAAACAGCGGTAGCAGGCTTCACCCTCCTGATACGTAAAGACGGTGATTTGTCCTTCCATACGAATGGCCGCACCGGACACCAGTGGCACTTTTGCCGTAAAGCAGGCGGCATTCAGCTGATTGCGCACGGCGACGTTATCGGTGCAATCCAGCACCAGGTCATGCTCTACAACCAACGCATGCATCGCAGCATCGTCAAGCAGCGCATTCACCGGTGTGAGGGTGATATGTGGATTAATCCGCGCCAGCGCATCGCGTGCCGATTCCACTTTTGGCTGCCCGACAGTCGCGTCGCTATGCAACGTCTGGCGCTGAAGATTGGAAACCGACACGGTATCAAAGTCGAGCAGGGTTAAATGCCCGATGCCTGCGCCCGCCAGATACTGGGTTGCGGCGCAGCCAAGACCTCCGAGTCCTACGACCAGCACCCGCGCTTCTTTTAACGCTTCCTGACCGTCAAAGTCGAAGCCGCGCAGGATGATTTGCCGGTTATAACGCAGCATCTCCTGGTCGCTGAGTTCTGCCATTACAGGCCTCCAAACAGCGCGTTAAATGGCTCGACGTCTACCCACTCTCCGGCTTCAACGTTGCCGCGATCGCATTCCAGAACGATAAAGCAGTTGCCAAGGCTAAAGGAGCTAAAAATATGCGAGCCCTGATGACCCGTGGTGGTGACCTCCAGTTCGCCGTCAGCCGTACGCTGCAATACGCCGCGCTGGAAATCCAGACGGCCAGGCGTTTTCTTCAGGCGTGATGCGGTCCGTACGCGCTGGCGTGGGGGTAATCCGCTGGCGGTATTTCCGCTCAGTTTTGCCAGCAGCGGTTGCACCAGCTGATAGAAGGTGAGGGCTGCAGAGACTGGATTACCTGGCAGGCCACAAAACCAGCTGTTGCTCAGTTTACCGAACGCGAACGGTTTACCCGGCTTAATCGCCAGTTTCCAGAAGGCAATTTCGCCGAGTTCTTCGAGAATGGTTTTGGTGTAGTCCGCTTCCCCGACCGATACACCGCCGGAGCTTATCACCACATCGGCCTGACTGTCGGCTTCGATAAACGCCGCGCGCAGGGCGTGAGGATCGTCGCGGATAATACCTAAGTTGATGACCTCACAGCCCAGCTGTTGCAGCATCAGGTGTACGGCCAGGCGGTTGGTGTCATAAATCTGGCCGTCACCCAGCGGTTGGCCTGGCAGCTGTAGCTCATCACCGGTAGAAAATAGCGCCACGCGCACTTTACGCACAACCTGCACATCGGCAATACCGAGCGAGGCCAGCACCGGGAGCTCAGCGGTTGTCAGACGCGTCCCTGCGGCAAACACCACCGCGCCGTGAGCAATATCTTCACCGCACAGACGAATATTTTGTCCGGCGCGAACTTCTGCGGTAAAACGAATACCGTCATCAGTTTGTTCTGTTTGTTCCTGCATCACCACGGCTTCGCAGCCGGCGGGCACCGGTGCGCCGGTCATAATGCGGATGCAGGTTCCCGCAGGCCATTCCCCATGAAAAGGCTGACCGGCAAAGGCTTTACCTGCGACAGCAAGCGGCAGACCGGATTGCAAATCCGCTAAACGCACCGCGTAACCGTCCATTGCCGAGTTATCGAATCCCGGCACATCAATCGGTGAGACGACGTCGGTTGCCAGCACGCGACCAAAGCATTCCACCAGCGGCAGTGTTTCAACGGCGGTGAGTGGGGTAATCGACGACAGCATTTGTGAAAGTGCCGTTTCGAGCGGCATCAGTCCGGCGGTAAATTCCATGAGAAGACTCCTGCGAGGCAAAATCGAATCCGATCATTATGTCAGAAAACAGACGCAGACAGTATGCCACCTCAGTCTTAGGTGCAGGCCTTTATCTTTACATGACGTCTGCATCTTTCTATATTCGAAAATCGAATCAATAACTCACCGAAATTCTGCTATTTATAACCACGTTTCCTGCCACCTAAATGGACGATAAAAATGGGCAAAGCAGTCATTGCAATTCACGGCGGCGCTGGCGCAATCACCCGCGCGCAGCTGAGTCAGGAACAGGAATTGCGTTATATACAGGCATTGTCAGATATCGTTGAAGTAGGGCAACGAATGCTGGAGGCGGGCCAAACCGCGCTGGATGTGGTGACTGAAGCCGTACGCTTACTGGAAGAGTGTCCTCTGTTTAATGCCGGAATCGGCGCCGTATTTACCCGTGATGAAACCCATGAGCTGGATGCCTGCGTGATGGACGGAAATACGCTGCAGGCGGGCGCCGTCGCTGGCGTCAGCCACCTGCGTAACCCGATCCTCGCGGCCCGTCTGGTGCTGGAAAAAAGCCCGCACGTTATGATGATAGGCGAAGGGGCAGAGAATTTTGCCCATGCGCAGGGCATGGATCGCGTGAGTGTGGATATTTTCTCGACGCCAGAGCGGTATGCTCAGCTACTGGCCGCACGTACAGCGGGGGAAACGGTGCTCGATCACGGCGGTACGCCGCTGGATGAGGGCAGCAAAATGGGCACCGTTGGCGCGGTGGCGCTGGATAAGTACGGTAATTTGGCGGCGGCGACCTCGACCGGTGGCATGACCAACAAACTGCCGGGGCGCGTCGGGGATAGCCCGTTAGTGGGTGCCGGTTGTTATGCCAATAATGCCAGCGTGGCGGTCTCGTGTACCGGAACCGGGGAAGTGTTTATACGCGCGCTGGCAGCATATGACATTGCCGCGCTGATGGATTATGGCGGGCTGAGCTTGTCAGAGGCCTGCGAACGCGTAGTTATGGAAAAATTACCGGCGCTCGGCGGTAGCGGCGGGCTTATTGCCGTCGATCATGAAGGTAACGTGGCCTTACCGTTTAACAGTGAAGGCATGTACCGTGCCTGGGGATACGCTGGCGATACGCCAACCACCGGTATTTACCGGGAAAAAGGAGATACCGTTGCCACACAGTGATGAGCTTGACGCCAACGATGTACTGGCGGTTAGCAATCTGAACATTGCGTTTGCGCAGGAGCAGAAGCGGGTCAGTGCGGTACGCAATTTGTCATTTCGCCTCAAGCGTGGGGAAACGCTGGCGATTGTTGGCGAGTCCGGTTCAGGAAAGTCGGTCACCGCGCTGTCACTGATGCGCCTGATTGAACAGGCGGGCGGTGAGGTGAACTGCGATGAGATGTTGCTTCGGCGACGCAACCGGCAGGTGATTGAACTGGGCGAACAGAGCGCGTCGCAGATGCGCCATGTGCGCGGGGCGGATATCGCGATGATCTTCCAGGAGCCGATGACGTCGCTCAATCCGGTGTTCACCGTCGGCGAGCAAATAGCCGAGTCGATTCGTTTGCATCAGGGGGCTAGCCGTGAGGCGGCGATGGAAGAGGCCAAACGGATGCTCGACCAGGTGCGGATACCGGAGTCAAGGGCCATTTTATCGCGCTTTCCGCATCAGCTTTCTGGCGGTATGCGCCAGCGGGTCATGATTGCGATGGCGCTGTCGTGCCGTCCGGCGGTATTGATTGCCGATGAGCCGACCACCGCGCTGGATGTCACCATTCAGGCGCAGATCCTGCAGCTGATTAAAGTATTACAGCAGGACATGGCTATGGGGGTGATTTTTATCACCCACGATATGGGCGTGGTTGCCGATATTGCCGACCGCGTCCTGGTGATGTATCAGGGTGAAGCTGTAGAAATGGGCAGCGTGGAACAGATTTTTCACGCCCCGCAACATCCCTATACTAAAGCGCTGCTGGCTGCCGTGCCGCAGCTCGGGGCAATGAGCGGACATGAACTGCCGCGCCGTTTTCCGTTGATTTCGCTGCAGGACCCCGACCACCGTGAACCGCAGACTGAACAGGACACGGTGGTGGCGGGCGAGCCGATCCTGCAGGTGCGTAATCTGGTGACGCGTTTCCCGCTGCGCAGCGGCATTCTCAATCGCGTGACCCGCGAGGTGCATGCGGTGGAAAACGTCAGTTTTGATCTGTGGCCAGGCGAAACGCTCTCGCTGGTCGGGGAGTCCGGCTGTGGTAAATCTACTACCGGACGGGCGTTGTTGCGACTCGTGGAGTCTCAGCACGGGGAGATCACCTTTAACGGTCAGCGGATAGACACGCTGGCCAGCAGCAAGCTTCAGCCGCTCCGTCGGGATATTCAGTTTATTTTCCAGGATCCCTATGCGTCGCTCGACCCGCGTCAGACGGTAGGTTATTCCATTCTCGAGCCGCTGCGGGTGCACGGGCTACTGCAAGGGGACGCCGCGGCAAAACGGGTCGCCTGGCTGCTGGAGCGGGTGGGGCTACTCCCTGAACACGCCTGGCGCTATCCGCACGAGTTTTCCGGTGGCCAACGTCAGCGTATCTGTATTGCCCGGGCGCTGGCGCTCAATCCAAAAGTGATCATTGCCGATGAATCAGTTTCGGCGCTGGATGTCTCGATTCGTGGGCAGATTATTAATTTGTTGCTCGATCTCCAGCGGGAAATGGGCATCGCCTACCTGTTTATTTCTCACGATATGGCGGTGGTCGAACGTATCAGCCACCGTGTGGCGGTGATGTACCTGGGGCAGATTGTCGAGATTGGTCCCCGTCGGGCGGTGTTTGAAAATCCGCAGCATCCGTATACCCGCAAATTAATGGCGGCGGTTCCGGTTGCCGATCCCTCTCATCAGCGGCCGCAGCGGGTGCTGCTGTCGGATGATATCCCCAGCAATATCCGCAAACGCGGAGAAGAGATTTCCCCGGTTTCACTCCAGTTAGTGGGGCCGGGGCATTATGTTGCGCGTCCGCAGGTGGAAAATGCGCTTTCGCGTCTATAACAGGCAGGGTTCAGGAGAATAACATGAGACAAATTGTTGCTCGTAAATGGCTGGTTGCGCTGGGGGTTGCCTCTGCACTGGCTGCGTCCCCTGCCTGGTCGGCTAAAGACGTGGTGGTGGCGGTAGGGTCTAATTTTACTACGCTCGACCCCTATGACGCGAATGACACGCTGTCGCAGGCGGTGGCGAAGTCGTTTTATCAGGGGCTTTTCGGTCTTGATAAAGAGATGAAGCTGAAAAATGTGCTGGCAGAAAGCTTTACCGTTTCCGATGACGGCTTAACCTATACCGTCAAACTGCGGCAGGGGGTGAAGTTTCAGGATGGCACCGATTTCAATGCAGAGGCGGTGAAAGCTAACCTTGAGCGAGCCAGCAATCCGGAAAATCATCTTAAACGCTATAACCTGTATAAAAATATCGCTAACACCGAGGCCGTTGATGCGACGACGGTGAAGATCACGCTGAAACAGCCGTTCTCGGCGTTTATTAATATCCTGGCGCACCCGGCAACGGCAATGATATCGCCGGCGGCGCTGAAGAAATACGGTAAAGATATCGGCTTCCATCCGGTGGGTACCGGGCCTTATCAGCTTGAAACCTGGAATCAGACCGATTTTGTGAAGGTGAAAAAGTTCGCTGGTTACTGGCAGCAGGGCCTGCCGAAGCTTGATACGATTACCTGGCGTCCGGTGACCGACAATAACACCCGTGCGGCGATGTTGCAGACCGGCGAGGCACAATTTGCCTTCCCGATCCCTTACGAGCAGGCCGCATTACTGGCGAAGAACAAAAACCTGGAACTGGTTGCCAGTCCGTCGATCATGCAGCGTTATATCAGCATGAACGTGACGCAAAAACCGTTTGATAATCCGAAGGTGCGTGAGGCGCTGAACTATGCCATTAACCGCCAGGCGTTGGTAAAAGTGGCATTTGCCGGTTACGCCACACCGGCGACCGGCGTGCTGCCGCCCGCGATAGCCTACGCGCAAAGCTATACGCCGTGGCCTTACGATCCGGCGAAAGCCCGTGAGTTGCTGAAAGAGGCGGGTTATCCCAACGGCTTTACCACCACGCTGTGGTCATCGCATAATCACAGCACCGCGCAGAAAGTGCTGCAATTTACCCAGCAGCAGTTAGCGCAGGTCGGCGTGAAGGCGCAGGTGACGGCGATGGATGCCGGACAGCGGGCGGCAGAAGTTGAAGGTAAGGCGCAGAAAGAGAGCGGGGTACGGATGTTCTACACCGGCTGGTCGGCGTCGACGGGCGAAGCTGACTGGGCATTATCACCGCTATTTGCTTCGCAAAACTGGCCACCAACGTTGTTTAATACGGCGTTTTACAGTAACAAGCAGGTGGACAGCGATTTAGCCGCGGCGCTGCAAACGAACGATCCGAGCGAAAAAGCGCGATTGTACAAAGATGCACAGGATATCATCTGGAAAGAGTCGCCGTGGATCCCGCTGGTGGTGGAGAAACTGATCTCTGCGCACAGTACCAAGTTGACCGGATTCTGGATTATGCCGGACACCGGATTTAGTTTTGATGATGCGGATTTGCAATAAGCTATTCATTCGGCCCCTGAACAGCGGGGGCCGCCGAAGGGAGTCTGATGCTTAATTATGTTTTCAAGCGCCTGCTGGGGTTGATTCCAACGCTACTTATCGTCGCGGTGCTGGTGTTTTTATTTGTTCATTTGTTGCCAGGCGATCCGGCCCGGTTGATTGCCGGACCGGAGGCCGACGCTGAGGTGATTGAGCTGGTGCGCCAGCAGTTGGGTCTGGACCAGCCGCTGCATATTCAGTTCTGGCATTACATGACGAACGTGTTGCAAGGTGACTTTGGCACCTCGATGGTGTCGCGTCGTCCGGTTGCTGAAGAGATTGCCAGCCGCTTTATGCCCTCATTCTGGTTGACGATTGCCAGCATGACGTGGGCGGTCTTGTTTGGCATGACGGCAGGGATCATCGCCGCCGTATGGCGAAATCGCTGGCCGGACAGGTTGAGTATGACCCTGGCGGTCACCGGGATCTCCTTCCCGGCGTTTGCCCTCGGCATGCTGTTAATGCAGATTTTTTCCGTGGAGCTCGGCTGGTTACCCACCGTGGGCGCGGATTCCTGGCAGCATTATATCCTGCCCTCTATCACGCTGGGCGCGGCGGTGGCAGCGGTATTGGCGCGTTTTACCCGCGCCTCGTTTGTCGATGTGCTCAGCGAAGATTACATGCGCACCGCGCGGGCAAAAGGGGTGAGTGAAACCTGGGTGGTGTTAAAACACGGTTTGCGTAACGCGATGATCCCGGTCGTCACGATGATGGGGCTGCAGTTTGGCTTTTTGCTTGGTGGCTCCATTGTGGTTGAGAAAGTCTTTAACTGGCCAGGGCTCGGACGATTGTTGGTGGACTCGGTTGAAATGCGAGACTACCCGGTGATTCAGGCCGAGGTGCTGCTATTTTCTCTGGAGTTTATTCTTATTAACTTAGTGGTGGATGTGCTCTATGCCGCCATTAATCCGGCTATCAGGTACAAGTAAGGATGCGATTTTTTAACTGGCGCCGACAGGCGATTTTAAATGCAATGCCGCTCGTTAAGCCTGAACAGATCCGCACGCCGTGGCACGAGTTCTGGCGGCGTTTTCGTCGCCAGCGTGTGGCGATGATCGCCGGGTTATTCGTGCTGGCCTTGATCCTGGTGGCGATATTTGCCCGTTGGTTGACGCCGTTTGATGCCGAGAATTACTTCGACTATGACCGCCTCAATGATGGGCCGTCGATGTTGCACTGGTTTGGCGTCGATTCGCTGGGGCGGGATATTTTTAGCCGCGTGCTGGTTGGCGCGCAAATTTCGCTGGCGGCAGGGGTGTTTGCCGTATTTATTGGCGCGGCCATAGGTACGGTGTTGGGTCTGCTGGCAGGTTATTACGAAGGCTGGTGGGATCGGTTGATTATGCGTATCTGCGATGTGCTATTCGCTTTTCCGGGTATTCTGCTGGCGATAGCGGTGGTGGCGGTGCTCGGCAGCGGCATTGCTAACGTGATAATTGCCGTCGCTATCTTCTCCATTCCAGCCTTTGCGCGACTGGTGCGTGGGAATACGTTGGTGCTCAAACAGCAGACGTTTATTGAGTCGGCGCGCAGCATTGGCGCCAGCGATACGACCATTATCTTCAACCATATTTTGCCGGGGACGGTCTCGTCGATCGTGGTCTTTTTTACCATGCGCATCGGGACGTCGATCATCTCCGCCGCGAGTTTGTCGTTCCTGGGATTGGGTGCTCAGCCACCGACGCCGGAGTGGGGCGCGATGCTCAACGAAGCGCGGGCGGATATGGTGATTGCTCCACACGTGGCGATATTCCCGGCGGTGGCAATATTCCTGACGGTGCTGGCGTTTAACTTACTGGGTGATGGCCTGCGCGACGCGCTGGACCCGAAGATTAAAGGATAAACAGTAGGCCGGAGGACGGCGTAAATGCCTTATCCGGCCTACTGTTGGGTGACGATGAGTTAAACGCGGCTGCCCCACAGATCGTATTCGTCTGCGTTTTCGACTTTCACGCGGATGATATCGCCAGGCTTCACGTTGGTTTCGCCATTCATATACACCGCGCCGTCGATTTCCGGGGCGTCTGCCATGCTGCGACCAATCGCGCCTTCTTCATCAACTTCATCGACGATGACCAGAATTTCTCGGCCGACTTTCTCCTGCAAGCGTTCAGCAGAGATCTGCTGCTGCAATTGCATAAAGCGGTTCCAGCGTTCTTCTTTCACCTCTTCCGGGATTTGATCCGGCAGCGCATTGGCCCCCGCACCTTCTACCGGGCTGTATTTAAAGCAGCCGACGCGATCCAGACGCGCTTCTTTCAGGAAATCGAGCAGCATCTGGAAGTCTTCTTCGGTTTCACCCGGGAAGCCGACGATAAAAGTTGAACGCAGGGTCAGTTCAGGGCAGATTTCACGCCACTGCTTAATACGCGCTAACTGGCGGTCTACCGAACCTGGGCGCTTCATCAGCTTAAGAATACGCGGGCTGGCATGTTGCAGCGGGATGTCCAGATACGGCAGGATTTTGCCTTCCGCCATCAGCGGGATGACATCATCGACGTGCGGGTACGGATAGACGTAATGCAGACGAGTCCAGATACCCAGTTTCGACAGCTGCTCGCACAGATCAACCATGCTGGTTTTCACTGGCTCACCGTTATGGAAGCCGGTGCGGTGCTTCACATCCACGCCGTAAGCGGAGGTATCCTGGGAGATAACCAGAATCTCTTTGACGCCCGCATCAACCAGGCGCTTGGCTTCGCTGAGTACCTCGCCGATGGGACGGCTGACCAAATCGCCGCGCATGGACGGAATGATGCAGAACGTGCAGCGGTGATTGCACCCTTCAGAGATCTTCAGATAGGCGTAATGACGCGGCGTCAGCTTGACGCCCTGCTCAGGAACCAGGCTCTGGAACGGGTTATGTTTTGGTTTTGGCACGTAATGGTGAACGTGTTCCAGAACCTGCTCGTAACTGTGCGGTCCGGTGATTTCCAGCACCTTCGGGTGAACTTCACGGATCTGATCGACTTTCGCGCCCAGACAGCCGGTGACAATCACCTTGCCGTTCTCGTTCAGCGCTTCGCCAATCACTTCCAGTGATTCTTGTACCGCGCTGTCGATAAAGCCGCAGGTGTTAACGATAACCATATCCGCGTCGTCGTAATTCGGCACCACGTCATAACCTTCGGTACGAAGTTCAGTCAGGATGCGCTCAGAATCAACGAGGTTTTTCGGACAACCTAGTGAAATAAAACCAATTTTTGCCATTTTCTTATACTGTACATTGCTCGTAATCGGGAGATTATACAGATGCCATCGCGTGACATCTATCTCTGATGTTCATAAGTCGGACGCTCTAAATGGGGAGTGCCGGTAATTGGCTTATCGGCAGGAGCAAGGTATTTAGAGAGTCTAATTCCGGCTTTAAGTGTCACTTCTTGGCTATAGAGAAGAAGTCTTCTAAATTTAATATGTCGAGCGTTATTCATGAGGTTAAATTTGAAAGATATTTCTTTGCAGTCAAAACTTAAAATGGCGAGAACCCTTTATGCTAATGGCGTGAGCTTGTATTATATTTCGCTCGCCACTGGTTTAAGCTGGCGCTTATTAATGAATGAACTTCATTCTATTACTCGTCATGAAGTGAGTCCGCAAAAGAATCAACGCTCATAAATTTATTTGTGTTTTATTTTTATTTTATTTTTCTGCCCCTGTCCGATTCTGCGAGGTCACGCTGATATGTATATTTCCCCACTTCCTACAGCCGCCGAAATTGATGTTGATAAACTCAGGGATGATATTGCCAATAAACTCTTATTTACCATTGGTAAAGATCCGGCCATTGCCACTAAACGTGAATGGTTAAACGCTACGCTATATGCCGTGCGCGATCGCATGGTTGAACGCTGGCATCGTTCAAACCGGGCGCAATTCTCTCAGGATGCCCGTCAGGTTTATTACCTGTCGATGGAGTTTCTGATTGGGCGTACATTGTCGAATGCGCTGCTGTCTCTGGGGATTTATGACGAAGTGAACAGCGCGCTCGAGGCCATGGGGCTGGATCTGGAAGAGCTGATTGACGAAGAAAACGATCCAGGGCTTGGCAATGGTGGTCTCGGACGTCTGGCGGCCTGTTTCCTTGACTCGCTGGCCACGTTGGGTTTACCGGGATGCGGTTACGGTATCCGTTACAACTACGGTATGTTCAAACAAAATATCGTTAATGGGGTGCAGAAGGAGTCGCTGGACTATTGGCTAGAATACGGAAATCCGTGGGAATTTAAGCGTCATAATACCCACTATAAAGTGCGCTTTGGCGGTCGTGTTCAGCAGGAAGGCAGCAAAGTCCGCTGGATTGAGACCGAGGATATTCTGGCCGTAGCGCATGACCAGATTGTCCCAGGTTATAACACCGACAGCACCAATACATTGCGCTTGTGGAATGTGCAGGTTAATAGTGAAGTCAATTCAGGCAAAGTAAATCTGAATGATGATTTTACCGTTGAAGTGGAAAACAAATACCATTTTGAAAAGATCTCGCGGGTGCTGTACCCGGATGACTCCACCGACGCCGGGCGCGAGCTGCGCCTACGCCAGGCTTATTTTTTGGCCTCAGCGACCATTCAGGACATATTGAGCCGGCATTATCAACTGCACAAAACTTATCATAATCTGGCTGATAAAATCGCGATTCACCTTAATGATACCCACCCGGTTCTGGCGATCCCGGAATTGATGCGTCTGTTAATCTACAATCATCAATTTGCATGGGATGATGCGTTTGACGTGACTTGTCAGATTTTCTCCTATACCAACCACACCTTGATGAGTGAAGCGCTGGAAACATGGCCGGTAGAGATGCTGAGCCGGATCCTGCCGCGCCATTTGCAAATTATTTTTGAAATTAACGATCGCTTCCTGAAATCCGTGGCGGATAAATATCATGATGACAGTGAGCTGCTTAAACGGGTCTCGTTAATTGATGAATCGCATGGCCGGGTGGTGCGGATGGCCTGGCTGGCCGTCGTGGTCAGTCATAAAGTGAACGGCGTGTCGGCATTACATTCAAAATTGATGACGGAATCACTGTTTGCTGATTTTGCGCGTATCTTCCCGATGCGGTTTACTAATGTCACGAATGGCGTGACGGCCCGTCGCTGGCTGGCATTGGCGAACCCGCCGCTGGCAAACGTACTGGATGAGAATATCGGTCAGAACTGGCGCACTAACCTGATGCAGCTTGCTGATCTGAAACAGTATATTGATTATCCAAGCGTGAACGACGCGGTGCATCGCGCGAAGCACAAAAATAAACAGCGGCTGGCGCACCATATTGCCACCCAGTACGGGGTGGTGGTGGATCCTGCGGCCCTGTTTGATGTACAGGTGAAGCGTATCCACGAGTACAAGCGTCAATTATTGAACGTACTCCACGTGATTACACGCTACAACCGTATTAAAGCTGCACCGAATGAAAACTGGGTTCCTCGTGTGAATATCTTTGCCGGTAAGGCTGCTTCGTCGTACCACATGGCGAAACAGATTATTCGCTTAATAAATGACGTGGCACAGCGGGTGAATAACGATCCACAAATCGGCGGCAAGCTGAAGGTGGTGTTTATCCCGGATTACAGCGTCAGCCTGGCGCAGCTAATTATTCCGGCGGCGGACCTTTCCGAGCAAATTTCACTGGCAGGGACCGAGGCTTCCGGTACCAGCAATATGAAGTTTGGCTTAAATGGTGCGTTGACCATTGGCACGCTGGACGGGGCGAATATTGAAATGCAGGAATATGTCGGCGAAGATAACATCTTTATCTTTGGTAATACGGCGCAGGAAGTCGACGCCTTACGACGTGACGGCTATAACCCAAGAACGATTTTTGAGAATGATGCCGAACTGCATCAGGCACTGACGCAAATTGGCACCGGCCTGTTTAGTCCACAGGAGCCTGGGCGGTATCGCAACATCCTCGATTCATTGATCAACTTTGGTGACCATTATCAGGTGTTAGCGGATTATCGCCGCTATGTTGATTGCCAGGACTCTGTGGATGAGTTGTATCGTACTCCCCGTGAGTGGACGACGAAAACGCTGCATAATATTGCCAATATGGGGTACTTCTCGTCGGACAGAACGGTACAGGAATACGCCAATAATATTTGGCGTATTACCCGGATCCATGTCTAACCCTTAATCACAACGGGTGTTCTCCCTGGTTTTCAGAACAGGGAGGATGCTTGTAAATCGGCGAGAATTGGCGCCAGGAGCTTATGGGTATTGGTTTCTTTGCGCGATGAGGCAAAAATACTGAATTGCGGTAACGGGAACGGCGTATTGATTTTTTTCAGGCCATAAAGTGGCGCATGCGTGGCGAAGACTTTTTCCGGGATCACCCCTAAACATTGGGTATTCGCGACAATCGTGAGGATCGCGGTAAAAGAAGAGGTTAGCAGGCAGCGATCCCCGGTTCTGAATTTTTTATCCACGATGCTGCGGTGATAAATTATTTTCTCGTTTTTAGTGTTGTAACCCACCAGATTGGCACTTCTAAACATTTCCTCACTGATCGAATGACCATACAACGTATTATTTTGTGACGCTGCCAGTACCAGCCGCATATCACATATTTTTTGACAGGAAATACTGCCTGATTCCACGGAAAAGGTAGAAAAAACAACATCAGCCTGCCGCATCGTGAGCAGTTCGATAATACTCTGCTCATTTAAATCAGCGGTAAGATGCAGGAGACTGATATCCGCGTTATTGCTGATTATTTTTTCCGTGACGTCGGGAATAACGATCGGTGAAATAAACGATTCCGTATACAGCGTGAGCCTTTTTCTGGATGCCGGGGAAGTATGTGGCATTAGCAGCGACAGTTTATCAATAATCGGGATTGCATTGTCGTAAAGCTCGTCGGAATAGACGGTTGGTAATAACGCATTGCCGCTGCGGACAAAAAGATTATCTCCCATCAGTTCGCGCAGTTTTTTTAACGACTGACTGACAGCCGAGGGAGAAATATTCAGCATATCGGCGACGCGGGTAATGCTCCCTACGCTATAAATTAAACAGAAAATGGTGAGCAGATTCAGGTCTATCTTTGATAGCGTGCGTATCTTCTCGGCATCATTTGCTTTTGACATAGACCCCTCATCATCCGTGTCGCGACAGTAACCCCATCAGGTATAGCAAAAAATTATCGCTACGTCAGAAACAGACGGTTTCTCTGTGCGTTGTAACATTGTAAATAATGTTAATCAATTAGGGTTTATTGACGTGGAGCATCAATTTGTTCAAAAAACGACCATACTATTAAGTTGCACCATGGTTGGAAAGAGGAGGAACAAAGTATGGTCGTTGACAGACTGAGAACCGATCTTCTCAACAAGTTGATAAACGCCCGTATCGATCTCGCCGCTTATCTGTTGTTGAGGAAAGCGAAAGGCTATATGTCAGTGAGTGAGAGCGATCGTCTGCGTGATAATTTTTTTGCACTGAATCGCGAACTGCATGATGACCAATCACAGCTCCACGGTATGCATCTTGACCAGGAAGAGTGGAATGCCCTGCGCCGTGCTGAAGGCGCGTTAGCCGCCGCGGCTGTTTGTCTGATGAGCGGACATCACGATTGTCCGACCTTTATCGCCGTTAACGCAGAGAAACTGGAAAACTGCCTGACAACGCTGACGCTGAGTATCCAGTGTTTGCAAATGTACTCAACGCTGGAACATGTCTGAATCCGGGGGAGGGCGCTCCCCCTTTTCGTTAAGATTGTGTAAAAGTTGCGGGAAATTGCCCCTTGCTGGCTACGCTTTATGCAGAGCCATTAAGGAGGTGTTATGCGGCGACTCTTTCTCTGTGCGGCCCCACTGTTACTGTTTGCCCCTCACGCCAGTGCTGAACCGTCTGCGCTGAAGGTTGAGGTGCTGCAAACCAAACTTGATCACCCCTGGTCCTTGGCCTTTTTACCTGACAACCGCGGCATATTACTCACGCTGCGGGGTGGGCAGTTGCGACTATGGCAGGCGGGGGAAGGACTTTCCGATCCGCTAACCGGGGTACCAAAGGTTTGGGCGCACGGTCAGGGGGGGTTACTCGATGTGGTGCTCGCCCCGGATTTTGAACGTTCCCGGCGGGTTTGGCTCAGCTTTGCTGAAGCCGACCATGAGGGTAAGGCCGGTACGGCAGTCGGTTATGGACGACTGAGCGACGATCTCAAACATCTGCAGGCGTTCCAGACGGTTTTTCGCCAGATGCCAAAACTTTCAACCGGTAACCATTTTGGTGGCCGCATGGTGTTTGACGGTAAAGGCCACCTGTTTATTGGTCTGGGTGAAAATAACCAGCGCGCTACCGCTCAGGATCTGGACAAGCTGCAGGGTAAGGTGGTGCGACTGACCGATGAGGGCAGCATTCCGCCGGATAATCCATTTGTGAACCAGGCCGGTGCTCGACCTGAGATTTGGTCCTATGGCATCCGTAATCCACAGGGGATGGCGATGAATCCCTGGAGTGACACGCTGTGGCTCAACGAACATGGCCCGCGCGGTGGCGACGAAATTAATATCCCCGAGAAAGGCAAAAACTACGGCTGGCCGTTAGCGACCTGGGGGATGAACTACAGCGGTTTAAAAATACCTGAGGCTAAAGGTGGAATTGTTGAGGGTACGGAACAGCCTGTTTTCTACTGGGAAAAGTCGCCGGCGGTCAGCGGGATGGCTTTTTACAATAGCGATACCTTTGCGCAGTGGCGGCAGAAGGTGTTTATTGGCGCGTTAAAAGACCAGGATGTGATCGTTTTAAGCGTTAACGGGAATCAGGTTACTGAGGACGAGCGTATTTTACGCGAAAGAGGACAGCGGATCCGCGATGTGCGTGTCGGACCAGACGGTTATTTGTATGTGTTAACCGACGAGTCCGACGGGCAACTACTGAAGGTGAGCCCCCGGTAGCCGCAGCGCTGCAGCATCAGCTGACCGGGATCATCACCGCTTTTTGGAACGCTGGACGTTCGGTAAGCTGCTGGTACCAACGCTCAAGGTGAGGACGTTCGGTCCAGCTCAGGCCAACGTTAAACAGGTTGTAGATAAACGGGGCGATGGCGATATCGCCGGTACCAAACTCGTCCCCGGAGAACCACTGTTGGTCGGCCAGCGCGTTGTCGAGCATGGCAAACAGGTTGTCGCAAACCTTCGCGCCTGCGTCAATGGCCGCCTGGTCGCGTTGTTCTGCCGGTGTTCTGACCAGACCAAATAAGATGACCCGATGAGCAGGGCTTAGCGTCTGGTTAGCCCAGTCCATCCATTTTTCGCCTTCTGCACGTTTTGCCGGGGCATCGATCCACAGCCGTTTTTGCCCGTATTGGGCGGCCAGATAGCGGACGATGGTATTGGATTCCCACAGTAAAACGTCGGTTTCATCATCGCGTAGCAGGGGGACCAGACCGTTTGGATTCATCGCCAGGTAGTCAGCATCTCGGTTGATACCGTGCTGCCCGCCCGCCAGTATTTGGTTATACGGCAGTTCCAGTTCTTCGAGCGTCCACAACACTTTTTTCACGTTGGTCGAGTTATTGCGACCCCACAGTGTAATCATAGTAACCCCGCGTAATCATTGAGCAGCTTGATGGCTGCATTCGGTATTAAACCCGTTACATGGTGGGGTAAACCTAATATTTACGCAACAACACGTAAAAAAATCGTGATGAAAGCGGCGCAGCGCAGTGTTATTGCATAAACTTTAAAAACTTTACCAACTTACGGTTTCTTTAAGCTCGTTAGTGCGTTATTACTCACCGCACTTATTTTACACGTCATCCATCAGGCCGCTTCTGCGCGGGTTTGGCCGATGCAGTTTGTGTAAACATGGTGTGTTATGACGTGGTTTTTTGGAATGGATACTCGGGTGGCATTTATGACGCAATACTTCTCTTCCCTTCGCAGTTTCGCCGCAGGTTCAGCGCTGTTATTCCTTTTGGCACCGACCGCACAGGCGGTAGAGCAACCCACCGCGCCGCCGAGCGTGGATGCGCGCGCGTGGATCTTAATGGATTACGCCAGCGGCAAGGTGCTGGCGGAGGGCAATGCTGATGAGAAATTGGATCCAGCCAGTCTGACCAAGATCATGACCAGCTATGTGGTTGGCCAGGCGCTGAAGGCCGGGAAAATTAACCTGAACGACATGGTTACCGTAGGAAAAGATGCCTGGGCGACGGGCAACCCGGCTCTGCGTGGGTCTTCAGTGATGTTCCTGAAACCCGGCGATCAGGTAGCGGTCTCCGATCTGAACAAAGGCATTATTATTCAGTCGGGTAATGATGCATGTATCGCACTGGCAGATTACGTGGCTGGCAGCCAGGAATCCTTTATTGGTTTGATGAACGGCTATGCGCAAAAGCTGGGGCTGACGAATACCACCTTCCAGACGGTGCATGGTTTGGATGCGCCGGGGCAGTTCAGTACCGCGCGCGACATGGCCTTGCTCGGTAAAGCACTCATCCACGATGTGCCGGAAGAGTACGCCATTCATAAAGAAAAAGAGTTTACCTTTAATAAAATTCGCCAACCGAACCGCAACCGCCTGCTGTGGAGCACCAACCTGAACGTGGACGGGATGAAAACGGGCACCACTACGGGCGCGGGTTATAACCTGGTGGCTTCCGCCACCCAGGGCGATATGCGCCTGATCTCGGTAGTGCTGGGAGCGAAAACCGACCGTATTCGATTCAATGAGTCAGAGAAGCTGCTGACGTGGGGCTTCCGCTTCTTTGAAACGGTCACGCCGATTAAACCGGATGCCACCTTTGTGACCCAGCGCGTCTGGTTCGGCGATAAGAGTGAAGTTAACCTGGGCGCAGGCGAAGCCGGTTCGGTGACTATTCCGCGCGGTCAGCTTAAAAATCTGAAAGCCAGCTTTACACTGACCGAACCGCAATTAACCGCGCCACTGAAGAAAGGCCAGGTTGTCGGGACGATCGACTTCCAGCTGAACGGGAAATCCATTGAACAGCGTCCGCTGATGGTGATGGAGGCCGTTGAAGAGGGCGGTTTCTTTAGCCGGATGTGGGACTTTGTGATGATGAAATTCCACCAGTGGTTTGGTGGCTGGTTCTCTTAATCACTGTTATTGCCGGACAGCGTTTGTGCGTCCGGCAATGTCATTTCAGTACACCAGTTTAATGTGCTGCGCTTTTGCGTAATCAACAAACTCATCGTCAGGACGGGTATCGCTAATGATGCTATCAAAGCGTTTCAGATTACCCATCCGCGCGGGACGCACCTTACCAAACTTGCTGTGATCCACCACCAGTACATGATACTGCGCCATCGACATCGCCCAATGCTTCACCGGTAGTTCTTCCAGGTTAAAACAGGTTGCACCTTTGTCAATGTGTACGCCAGCCGCAGAATAAAACGCGATATCCGGGCACAAGTTATTCAGCGTTTCCTGGAAATCGAGAGGTTTGAAAATAGCGTTGCTGGCGTGGAATTCACCGCCACATAGGATGACTCGACACAGCGGTTTTTCCTGGAGTACCAGAAAGGTATTCAGCGAGTAGCAAATCGCGGTGAAAGGCAGATCGTTATCAATAGCTTCAATGATCCACGGCGTGGTGGTGCCGCAGTCAAAAAAGATCGTCTGATGAGCTTGAACGAGGCTCGCAGCTTGTTGGGCCGCGCGACGTTTCTCATCCACCAGCCGGGACTTTTGGTCGCTGATTAAGTAGTGGCTGGCGCTACGGGGTTCCAGAACAATATATCCCCCCAGCAACACGACCGGGGCATCGTTATTATTCAGGTCGCGACGGATGGTCATCTCAGATACGCCAAGTAGCGTCGCGGCTTCTTTAAGGTGTAATTTATCGCTGCGTTTCAGCGCCTGCAGCAATTGACCAATACGCTCGTCGCGTCGTGTTTCCATAGTTCCCCTGGTGAGTAGAATAAGCGTTTCATATCGCGCGCTTAATACTACTCTTTTTACCGTGGATTAGTCACGCACCCAGCCTTTACGGATCGGCAGGGCGAAGCAGGTGCGATAGCAGGCCTGCAACGCGGAATACAGCGAGGTGCCGAACCGTTGCCAGATCATCTGGGCGCTCAGGCAGCCGATTAACGCTGCCAGGAACCCACCCAGCATATCCAGCGGCCAGTGTACGCCGAGGTACACCCGTGACCAGGCGATCGCCACGGCAATCGCCATAAACAGGGCGCCAGACCACAGGCGATGCCAGAATATAAAGGCCAGTGCAAAGGTGAAAATAACGGTGCCGTGATCGCTTGGGAAAGAGTCATCAGGTGCATGGTGCAGGAAGTTGTAGCCGATGTGGTTAACAAACGGGCGATCGTGTGGGAACAGATGTCCTATCAGCCATGAAATGACCAGGCTGACAATTATTGCCAGCGCCATTTTGATCACCAGTTTGCGCTGAGTCGTCACGTGGTCGCGCGGGCCCCAAAGCCACAGGATTACAGCTAACAACGGCACGATGCTGATCAGATCTTTAGCAATAAAGATGGCAAACGCGATCGCCCATTGCGCAGAGTCCGGCGTGGCGTTGATCAGGTAAAATAGCGAGTTGTTCAGATTTTCCAGCATAACATCCAGATTCACGACAGTAGTTAAAAGAGTCCCATCAGGCAGAGCATAAGTTCGCTTTAGCGGGATAAAAAGCGGTGTTGTCTTATTTGTCAGCTAAATGACTATTTTTAAGATAATTAATGACGTCTATAGAGCATGATAACGGGTTCAACTTAAATTAACCTTAAAGCAAAAGAGCATTGTGAAACTGAGTGTAAAAATGTGCGCATTTTGCGGCCAAATCACATAATTCACTATCACCAGTCCGGCGCATTTATTACACTTTGCGCGTTTTTTCATTGGTTAAGAGACTGCATGCACAACCGTTTATCTTCAGGCGCCCGACTGGGGCGTCAGGCATTACTTTTCCCACTCTGTCTGGTGCTTTACGAATTCTCTACGTATATCGGCAACGATATGATCCAGCCCGGTATGCTGGCGGTGGTGGAGCAATATCAGGCCGGATTAGACTGGGTTCCCACCTCCATGACCGCTTACCTGGCAGGCGGCATGTTTTTGCAGTGGTTATTAGGACCGCTGTCGGATCGTATTGGTCGTCGGCCGGTGATGTTAACCGGTGTGGTGTGGTTCATTGTTACCTGCCTTGCGACGCTGTTTGCGCAGAACATTGAACAATTCACTTTCCTGCGCTTTTTGCAGGGCATTAGCCTGTGCTTTATTGGCGCGGTGGGCTATGCCGCGATTCAGGAATCCTTTGAAGAGGCGGTATGCATTAAAATTACCGCCCTGATGGCGAACGTGGCGCTGATTGCCCCGTTGCTGGGCCCGCTGGTCGGCGCGGCCTGGGTGCACGTGCTGCCGTGGGAAGGGATGTTTGTGCTGTTTGCGGTACTGGCCGCCATCGCCTTTGTTGGCCTGCAGCGCGCGATGCCTGAAACCGCGACCCGACTCGGTGAAACGCTGTCGATTAAAGAGCTGGGCAAAGACTACAAGCTGGTGCTGAAGAACGTGCGTTTTGTCGCCGGTGCCCTGGCGTTGGGCTTTGTCAGTCTGCCGTTGCTGGCGTGGATCGCTCAATCCCCGATTATCATTATTAGCGGTGAACAGCTGAGCAGCTATGAATATGGTCTGCTACAGGTGCCGATTTTTGGTGCGCTGATCGCCGGTAACCTCGTGCTGGCGCGCCTGACCGCACGACGCACGGTACGGTCGCTGATTATTATGGGCGGCTGGCCAATCGCCGTGGGGCTGATTATTGCCGCGGCGGCCACGGTGGTTTCTTCCCATGCCTATTTGTGGATGACGGCAGGGCTGAGTGTTTATGCGTTTGGGATTGGCGTGGCGAATGCCGGGCTGGTACGCCTGACGCTGTTTGCCAGCGACATGAGCAAAGGGACGGTTTCCGCCGCGATGGGCATGCTGCAGATGCTGATTTTTACCGTTGGTATTGAGCTGAGCAAACATGCTTATTTACTCGGCGGTAACGGCCTGTTTAGCCTGTTTAATCTGGCCAGCGGGATACTGTGGCTGGCGCTGATGTTTATTTTCCTGAAAGATAAGCGGGTAGGGGATTCACGGGAAGGATAAAGCCCGGCTATCCGTAATACCGTTCAGTTAACGTCTCGGTATCAGAAAGCATCAACATGTGTTGGCGGCGGGGGGGATGAATATGCTCTCTCAGAGAAAGGGTTCCGTTCACCTCATGTTCATCGTTTCTCTGAGGCACTGATTCCTGTGAACGTGTAAAGGGCGTTCTTCGCCACGCCCTTTACAATCCCGGCTCCCGGCAGGAAAATTGTTGCTTCGCAATCCCCTCCGCTTATTCCTCGAGGCTATCGGGCCGGGCGCGAGGTAGCGTCCCTGCAAAACGCGCCCTGAACCCGCATCCCTGCGGGTTCTCCCGGCCTTGCGGAAACACGTCGGCAATTTTCAGCCGGACCAGCCCACACCTGACTACCTGCGCTTTTACTTGAATATCTCTGAACAGCAAAACGGATATAGCTGAAAGCCAGAGAGCTGAAGCGACACCCTGGTCCGGCTGAAAATCGATGAGGCGTTGACGGCTGCCCGGGCTTTACGCGAACTTAGTGGTGATCGTCAATCTGATGCTCAATAACCATCCCTTCGCCTACGCTGGCGACATGCCGTGCATAAGGATGTACACGATAAACGGGTGCCGGCGCAGGAGCCGGAGCAACATAAACCGTTTGTGGCGCGGTGGTCATGCTGACCGCCTGGGGAACGCTCACGGAAGAAGGAACCACGACAACTTTATAACCGCTTGGTACATCAACGGTGACGCTTTGCGCCAGTGCAGTTCCCGCAAACCCCAGCAATATTGCCGCTATTAGTACACTTTTCTTCATCATCAGATCACCTGAAAATATTCACTGGAGATATTTATCCAGCGGGTTAATGTGACGCGGATTATGAAGAGATCATGCCATTCTTTTGTTGCCGTCTGTGCTGAGATGTTATTGCGTAAACGGTGCGTCGTTTTTTAGCACCCGGTCGATAATATCCAGTACGCCTTCTTCGTTATTCGACCCCGCACGATATTTTGCCGCACGGGCCACGGTATCGTTGGCATTAGCCATCGCAAAACTGAATCCCGCCTGACGCAGCATCTCAATATCATTACCGCCATCACCAAACGCCAGGACTTCCTCATCGCGAATATTCCAGCGCTGTTGCAGCAGACGCAGACCGTTTGCTTTATGTACGCCAGGGATAATTAAATCGATGCTGCCGTAGCCGGTATGCACTGGAACCATAATGTCGCCAATCGCGTCATGCAGTGCAGACTGAACCTGTGGGATCTGTTTTTCAGAGATATTCAGCCCGAATTTGAAAAATACATCGTTGATGTTGTTGAAATTATCAACAAATTCGAGGCGGTGGTAGTACATGGCGGCGACGGATTTTAGCTCGTCGCTGTAGTGCTTCAGGGTGTAGGCGCTGTTTTTTCCGCAGGCAATAATGTCAATGTCGGTGCGCGTTAGCAGATGATCCACGATGGTCTGAAAATCGTCTTTAGCCAGCTCGCCGTTAAACACATCTTCCCCTTCGCTAACGACCCAACCGCCGTTTTCCGCCACAAAGGAGATTTCCTCGGCCAGCTCGGGGAAAAAAGAGATCAGTTGGTAGTACTGGTTACCGCTGGCGACCACAAAGCGGATCCCCTGAGCTTGCATCTGACGGTACTGCGCCATAAACCGTTCACGGTTGTAGGTCTTTTGGTCACTTAAAAAGGTGCCGTCCATGTCGACTGCAATTAACTTAATAGCCATTAGCTGTTCTCCGTCACAGGGGTATTTTTAACGTCTGGTTTGGCGACAGCCTTCGCGACGATGGCCGCAACCAGCACCAGCGCCAGCACCACCAGCATGGCGCTGCGCAGGCCATAGTGTTCACCCAGATAACCCAGCAGCGGCGGCCCGACCAGGAAGGCCAGATAGCCGGTGGTTGCTACAACGCTCACGCGGGTTGGTGCATCGGGGCCGGTATCGCTGGCGGCTGAAATGGTCAACGGGAAGCCCAGCGACGCGCCGAGTCCCCACAGGATAACGGACACACCTGCGACCCACGAACTGTCGACAAAGATAATCAGGCTAATACCCAGCGCGCCCATTAACGCACTGGCACGTACGACCGCGACGCGGCTGTAGCGATCGATAAACCAGCCGCCGGTAAACCGTCCGACGGTCATGCCCAGCGTAAACCCGGCATAAATCAAGGAGCCTGAGGTCGGGCTAAATCCGTGTCCGTCTACCATCAGGAGCGGAAGCCAGTCATTGGCGGAACCCTCGGCAAATGCCATCGCCAGTACCACGACGCCGATGAGCAGCAGCTGGATATCGCGGTAAAAGGGCAGCCCTTTTTCGGCTGAGTGAGAACCGTCAGCGGCATTTTTACCGGTGCCGTCAGGAATCGCTTTGATGGCGATAAATATTGGCGCAATAGCCACCAGTGCCGCCAGCAGAATATGCGCATTGGCGGGAACGCTAAAGGCGGTGAGCACCATCCCGACGCCTGCGCCTGCCAGGGTGCCGAGGCTATAAAAACCATGCATCATCGGCAGCACGGTTTTGTTCATCTCACGCTCAACCGCCGCACCTTCGACGTTAATGGCAACCTCTGCGGCACCAAAGCTGGCACCAAAAACCCCCAGCCCAAACGCAAATAGCCAGGCGGAATGTAGCCATAGCGCCACGCTAAGGATCGCCATACCAACAACCGCACATGACATGGTGGTGCGGATCACCTTCCGCGTGCCAAATCGTTTCACTAGCCAGGCCGAACAAAGAATGCCACTCATCGAACCAATAGAGAGTCCAAATAATACTGCCCCCATTTCAGCGGTAGAAACGGAGAGGATATCTCTGATGGCTGGGGTACGCGTTGCCCAGGAAGCCATTAATAATCCTGGTAAAAAGAAAAACATAAACAGCGCCCAGGTTCGGCGTCTTAAGGCTTTGCGTGATGAGATGCCAGTCATGAATTCGAGCCAAAGAAATGAGGAAAGGAGACAACATTAGCAAGGTTGTGTACATTTGTACACAAATGCAAGAAGAGGAAATGCGGTGCGACGCGCGAACGATCCACAACGGCGGGAAAAAATAGTTCAGGCTACGCTGGACGCAGTAATAACTTATGGTAGTCATGCAGTTACGCATCGTAAGATTGCAACGATTGCGCAGGTGCCGTTGGGTTCAATGACCTATTATTTTTCGGGAATCGATGAGCTTCTGATGGAGGCATTCGGTCATTTTACCGAAACTATGTCGCGGCAATATCAGGCATTTTTTATGGACGTGATGGATGCGCCACAGGCCTGTCATGCCATTACCGAGATGATTTACAGTTCGCAGGTCACCACACCGGATAACATGGAGATTATGTACCAGTTGTACGCGTTCGCCAGCCGTAAACCGGCGTTGAAAACGGTGATGCAAAACTGGATGCAACGCAGTCAACAAACCTTAGAGCAGTGGTTTGACCCCGCCACGGCCCGTGCGCTGGATGCCTTTATTGAAGGCATGACGCTGCATTTTGTGACCGATAAAAAACCGCTGCAGCGAGACGATATCCTGGTGATGGTTGAGCGCATCGCCGGGCTGTCGTAGTACTGACACAGCTTATCAACTGACGGTTGCGCCCCCGGTGACATTTACTACCGTCGCGGTCATCGCCCTGGCGTGGTTTGATGCCAGAAACGTTGTGACCTCGGCGATTTGTGCCAGCGTTGGCAGACGCTTAAGCATCGTACTTTGTGCGGCTCCACCAAGCCATTGCTCGACGGTTAACCCCATTGACTGCGCTTTTGCGGCGAATATTTCTCCGGTATAAGACCCTGCTTGCACTGCATCAACAATGGCATGCGATCGCACGCCAAGGACGCGAATATTCTGTGGGCCAAGCTCACTAGCGAGCGCTTTAATAAATGCCTCGATTCCCGCGCAGCCAACGATGTGCCCCAGATGTCCCTGTATCGTCATGGACGCCGCCGGGGCAACAACGGTGATAATTGTTCCTGCTCGCTCACCGCCCATATGTGGCGAGACAGCTTTAGAGATCGTGAATTGTGCGGTGAGAAAAGGGATGATGCCGCGCATAAACTCCGCCAGGGATAATGCGTCAATTTGTTTACCCTGATCGTGCATAAAGCCGGTGGCGTTGACCACCACGTCAATCCCCCCGGTGTTCTGAACAAGGTGCATAACCTGCTCAGCTGTCGACTGCTCGTCGAGCACATCGATGATAAAGGTGTCGGCCGAGCCACCCGACGCGCGAATGTGGCTCGCTGCCTGATCGAGATTTTGCTGGCTACGTGCACCCAGGAACACATGTGCCCCTTCGCGTGCCATCACCTGCGCAACCGCACACCCTATTGCACCGCTGCCCCCGAAAATCACCGCGACTTTGCCTGCAAGTAACATTGCGCACCCCATCACCAAAAGCACCGTGTAAAAGTATGTGCCATAACCGGCATGATGCAAATTGGTCGAAGGGATAGGAAGGGATGGAAATTTCAGGCAACAAATACCCCATCAACCTTGAACCAAAACGGCGGGGTTGATGGGCTCCACAAATTGGGGACATCAAAGAAAAGCAGTGGCAATAGTTATGACTGACACCTTGAAGAAAAGTTCTGCTTATCTGCAAAAAAATTTCATAAAAGGGTAAATTTTAACCGAGGCCAGGCCAGACGATGACGATCAGTGTCCCCGCCAGCGTCAGCAAGACGTTGGCAATAGCATAGGTGCCTGCATAACCTAAAGCAGGGATGTTGCTGCGCGCGGTGTCGCTGATGATTTCCATCGCCGGTGCACAGGTTCGTGCGCCCATCATGGCGCCAAACAGCAGGGCGCGGTTCATGCGCAATACGTAAGCGCCGAACAGGAAACAGATAACCACCGGCACCAGGCTGACAATCAGGCCCGCAACCAGCATTTGTCCGCCGACTGCACCGAGGCCGTTGCCAATACCGCTGCCTGCGCTTAAGCCGACGCCCGCCATAAAGACCATCAGGCCAAACTCTTTCACCATGTTCAGCGCACCCTGTGGGATGTAGCCAAACGTCGGGTGGTTGGCGCGCAGGAAGCCAAGCATAATACCGGCAAACAGCAGGCCAGCTGCGTTTCCGATGCCAAAGCTGAAATTACTGAACTGGAAGGTGATCATCCCAATCATCAGGCCGATGATAAAGAAAGCGCAGAAGGCCAGCAGGTCGGTGACCTGGCTGTGTATTGAAATAAAGCCGATACGGTCTGCAATGGTCTTTACGCGGCGGGCATCGCCGCTGACCTGCAACACATCACCTTTATTGAGCACGACGTTGTCATCAATCGGCATTTCAATCTGGCTACGGATCACGCGGTTAAGGAAGCAGCCGTGATCGGTCAGTTTTAACTGCGCCAGACGACGACCGACGGCATTGTGGTTTTTCACCACAATCTCTTCGGTGACGATGCGCATATCGAGCAGGTCGCGATCGAACACTTCTTTGCCGTTACGGAAACTGGGGTCGAGGCGGGCATGTGCATCCGGGTAGCCCACTAAGGCAATTTCATCGCCCATCTGCAATACAGCGTCGCCGTCCGGGTTAGCCAGAATGCCGTTGCGACGGATACGCTCGATATAACAACCGGTCTGGCGATAGATACCCAGCTCACGCAGATTTTTACCATCAGCCCAGGCAACCAATTCCGGACCGACACGATAGGCGCGGATCACAGGCAGATAGACCTTACGGTTGGCGTCGGTGTCGAGGCCACGTTCACGGGCGATTTGTTGGGCGCTGGTTTGCAAATCCTGATGCTGCAGTTTTGGCAGGTAGCGTGCGCCGACAATCAGGCTGACCAGTCCGATCAGATAAGTCAGTGCGTAACCGAGGCTCAGGTTATCAAGAGCCGTTGACAGCTGTGTTCCTGTCATCCCTGAATGGCGCAATGTGTCACCCGCGCCGACCAGCACCGGCGTGGAGGTCATTGAACCTGCCAGCATGCCAGCTGTCAGGCCGATGTCCCAGCCAAATAGCCTACCCAGTCCCAGGGCGATCAGCATTGCGCTGCCGACCATGACCAGAGCAAGCATTAGGTAATTTTTCCCATCGCGAAAAAAAATCGAAAAAAAGTTGGGACCAGCTTCGACGCCGACGCAAAAAATAAACAGCATAAAGCCGAGATTTAAAGCATCAGTGTTAATACTAAAGTGCTGCTGGCCTAATAATAGGGAGACTACTAAAACGCCAATGGAATTACCGAGTTGGACTGTACCCAGGCGTAATTTCCCCAGACACAGCCCCAGCGCCAGGACCACAAATAATAACAGGATGTAATTCCCATTTAACAAATCTGCGACGTTTATATTCACGGAGACTAACTTCTTGTTTACTAGTAAGCTATTGAAAGAAATGGCAATTTACGCTAATGTTTTTGCCAGAAATTAAGGGGCGACAGCATCGTACACAGCCCCAAATAAAGCAGCATGACGATATATGCGGCTAGTTTAATCTCATTACGTTTCAACGGCTATAAGAATCGTGTGAGTGCGTTTTTGGCATGGAATGCCGAACGACTTTATCTGACTGGACGCCTTTGGGCGAAAAGAGTGTTCGATAGAGAGTGTCAGGAGGAACGATTGAAACATAGGCAAGGTTGGGCGGGTGCGATCTGCTGCTTTGTGCTTTTTATTGTGGTGTGTCTTTCATTGACGCTGAACGTGAAAGGAGCATTTAAGGCGGCTGGGCATCCTGAGGTTGGGTTGTTGTTTTTTATATTGCCAGGAGCAGCGGCCAGCTTTTTTTCCCATCGTCGTGAGGTGCTTAGACCTCTTCTCGGTGCAATGCTGGCGGCACCGTGTTGTTTGTTATTGATGCGATTTGTGTTTATGCCTACGCGTTCGCTGTGGCAAGAGCTTGCATGGTTGTTTAGTGCGGTGTTTTGGTGCGCGCTTGGCGCATTGTGTTTTCTGTTTATCAGTAGCCTATTTAATCAGCATCAGCAGCGGAAAAAACACTGATTACGCCCTCCAGTGGAGGGCGTAGAGACGGCAATCAGGCGAACAGATTCACATTCTCTTTTGCCCATGCTTCGAAATCCGTGCAGCCGCCGATGTGTTTCTGATCGACAAAAATCTGCGGTACGGTCTCTACCGGCTTACCAACCGTCTTTTCCAGATCGGCTTTTGAGATCCCTTCAGCATGAATATCAATGTAGCGGAAGTTAAAATCTTCATGCTCATTGCTTAATTTTTCTGCCAATTCTTTTGCGCGCACGCAATACGGGCACCCTGGGCGACCAAAAATAACAGCAAACATCTCACTCTCCTCGAACTTATCAGGCCAGATGGCGAATGACTGTATGATGCCGCGATTTATGTCGGATGGAAAGTAGGTTCGGCCTGTTGCTTTGATACATCTACGCTATATCTGTTAAACATGAGAACTCGGAACGTTTTATACTACGAGCCACTTCGCCGGGAGGCCACGTATGCGCACTGTGGGTGTGTTACCTAAAAGCATATTGATTCTGGAAACGATCGGTATGGTGTCGTTAGCGCTGGCGCTATTGTCGCTTAACGATTATCTCACCTTACCCGCGCCGCTTAACAGTCCATTGGCCTGTGTGGTGATGATTTTTCTGGGGGTTTTGTTGATGCTTCCCGCCGCTGTGTTTTTAATGTGGCGCATTGCGCAACTGTTGGCGCCGCAGCTGATGTCGCGAACATCCAGCGTATCTTCCCGTTCAGCCAGAGAAAAAAGAGATGACTCCAACCATTGATTTACTTCGCAGCCACCGTTCTATTCGTCATTTTACCGAGGCGTCGATTTCGGATGCGCAGCGCGAGGCGATTATAGCTGCCGCGCAAGGCACCTCGAGCTCCAGTTTTTTACAGTGCAGCACGATTATTCGGGTGACGGATAAGGCCCTGCGAGAGTCGCTGGTGACGTTGTCGGGTGGGCAGCCGCACGTGGCGAAGGCTGCCGAATTCTGGGTGTTCTGCGCCGATTTTAACCGTCATTTACAGATTTGCCCTGACGCACAGCTGGGACTGGCAGAACAACTGCTGCTTGGCGTGGTTGATACGGCGATGATGGCGCAAAATGCGCTGACGGCTGCAGAATCGCTGGGGCTTGGCGGTGTATATATTGGCGGATTGCGCAACAATATCGCATCGGTAACTGAGTTACTGAAACTGCCGCAGCATGTTCTGCCGCTGTTTGGTCTGTGTCTCGGTTGGCCTGCAGATAATCCCGATATCAAGCCACGGCTGCCTGCGGCCATTGTGGTGCATGAAAATCAATACCAGCCGCTCGATAAGGACGCCCTGGCTCACTATGATGAACAGCTTGCGCAGTATTATCTGACCCGTGGCAGCAACACGCGTCGTGATACCTGGAGCGATCATATTCGCCGCACCATCATCAAAGAAAATCGCCCCTTTATTCTGGAATATTTGCACAAACAGGGATGGGCTACGCGCTAAAGATTTTAACCCGGTGTATGATACGCCGGCTTTTAGCAGGTCTTTCAGAGAGGTGCAGGGTGAAAATTGCCATTTTGTCCCGGGACGGAACGCTCTATTCTTGTAAGCGCCTGCGTGAAGCGGCGATGCAGCGCGGTCACCTGGTTGAAATTATCGATCCCCTTTCCTGTTATATGAACATTAGTCCGGCGGCGTCTTCGATTCATTACAAGGGCCGCCAGCTCCCTCATTTTGATGCGGTCATCCCACGAATCGGCTCGGCGATTACCTTTTACGGTACGGCGGCGTTGCGCCAGTTCGAGATGTTAGGGAGTTATCCGTTGAATGAGTCGGTGGCGATCACCCGTGCGCGCGATAAGCTGCGCTCATTGCAACTGCTGGCACGTCAGGGAATCGATCTCCCGATTACCGGAATCGCGCACTCACCGGACGATACCAGCGACATGATTGATATGGTCGGCGGCGCACCGTTGGTGGTGAAGCTGGTAGAAGGCACGCAGGGTATCGGTGTGGTGCTGGCCGAAACGCGTCAGGCCGCGGAGAGCGTCGTGGATGCATTTCGAGGACTGAACGCACATATTCTGGTGCAGGAATATATTAAAGAGGCCAAAGGGCGGGATATTCGCTGTTTTGTCGTAGGGGACGAGGTGGTGGCCGCTATTGAGCGTCGGGCTAAAGAGGGCGATTTTCGTTCTAATCTCCATCGCGGTGGCGTGGCCAGTATTGCCAATATTACGACGCGTGAAAGGGACATCGCGATAAAAGCTGCCCGAACCATGGGCCTGGATGTGGCTGGCGTTGATATTTTGCGCGCAGACCGCGGGCCGCTGGTCATGGAAGTTAACGCTTCTCCGGGGCTTGAAGGCGTGGAGAAAACCACGGGGGTTGATATTGCCGGACGGATGATCAAGTGGATCGAACGTCATGCAACTCCGGAATTTTGTCTTAAAATCGGCGGCTGAACGCAATATCGATGGCGATCGTGGTATGACGCGGTCTTTTTGCGTAAGCTGTGCCGGTAATTTTTTCATCGAAAGAGGTCGCACATTATTATGACATCACTGGTCGTTCCCACTCTGGATACGTTGCGTCAATGGCTCGACGACCTGGGCATGAGTTTTTTTGAATGCGATACCTGTCAGGCGCTGCATTTACCTCATATGCAAAACTTTGACGGCATCTTTGATGCGAAAATTGATTTGGTGGATAACGTCATTCTGTTCTCTGCGATGGCGGAAGTCAGGCCATCGGCGTTGCTGCCGTTGGCCGCCGATCTGTCATCCATTAATGCCAGTTCGCTGACGGTGAAAGCCTTTCTGGACATGCAGGATGATAATCTGCCAAAGCTGGTGGTTTGCCAGTCTTTATACGTTGTGCCGGGCGTCACGTTTGAGCAGTTCGAATGTTTTGTTCGCCAGAGCGAAGAGCAGATATCCATGGTGATCCTTGAAGCCGGGGCGCATCAACTGTTATTTAACGCTGAAGAAGATGTGCAAAACAGCGGTACTGAGACCCATTTCCTCCATTAATATTTCCTGAGCAATGATGCCAAAAGCGCAGCCGCTGCCAGAGCGGTTGCGTATTACCCTATTTTTATTCTGCATTTAACCTTTTATTAAAGAATTATTCACCTAACTTCCACGCCTTCTGCCTTATGTCATAGATAAATCCTGCATAAAAAATTGATAAAAGACGTTTTTTTAACTGGGCTATATCCTCGAATCCTGGCTAAAGTTATTCTGGCGAGGCTTATAAACGTCATCCTTCAATGAACCCTTTATGGGCTGCATGCGACCGCAATGCATGTTGAATGATTCCGCGATTATTAGCGAGCCATAGCGGCACAGGGGAAGCCTCTTTTCTTATTTGTGCTGAATGAAAGAATATGCACGTTTCTTGCATATCATAGAGTGTGAATTTTTTGTTCGTTTGTTAACGAACTTTCAGAAGGAAAGAGATTATGACCGCCTTAAATAAAAAATGGTTATCAGGCCTGGTTGCGGGTGCTCTGATATCCCTCTCTGCCGGCACGCTCGCTGCTGAACAAAAAACGCTGCATATTTATAACTGGTCTGATTATATCGCCCCCGACACGGTGGCTAATTTTGAAAAAGAGACCGGCATTAAAGTGGTTTATGATGTGTTCGACTCCAATGAAGTACTGGAAGGTAAGCTCATGGCGGGTAGCACTGGCTTTGACCTTGTCGTTCCTTCCGCCAGCTTCCTTGAGCGTCAGCTTACTGCGGGTGTTTTCCAACCGCTGGACAAAAGTAAACTGCCAGACTGGAAAAACCTCGATCCCGAATTGCTGAAGCTGGTGGCGAAACACGATCCAGACAACAAGTTTGCGATGCCGTATATGTGGGCAACCACCGGTATTGGCTACAACGTGGATAAAGTGAAGGCGGTGCTGGGCGCGGATGCGCCGGTCGACAGTTGGGATCTGATCCTGAAGCCGGAAAATTTGGAAAAACTCAAAAGCTGCGGCGTCTCGTTCCTTGATGCCCCCGAAGAAGTGTTTGCCACCGTGCTGAATTACTTGGGTAAAGACCCCAACAGTACCAAAGCGGACGATTACACCGGACCGGCAACCGATCTGCTGTTGAAGCTGCGTCCGAATATTCGTTATTTCCACTCTTCTCAATACATTAACGATCTGGCAAACGGTGATAGCTGCGTGGCAATTGGTTGGGCAGGGGACGTATGGCAGGCCGCTAATCGCGCGAAAGAAGCGAAAAATGGCGTCAATATTTCCTTCTCAATTCCAAAAGAAGGGGCGATGGCGTTCTTCGATGTTTTCGCCATGCCTGCGGATGCTAAAAATAAAGACGAAGCGTATCAGTTCCTCAACTATCTGCTGCGTCCGGATGTGATTGCCCATATTTCCGACCACGTGTTCTACGCCAACGCGAACAAAGAGGCGACGGCGTTGGTCAGCCCTGAAGTTCGTGACAATCCGGGGATTTACCCGCCGGCCGATGTGCGAGCTAAGTTGTTCACTCTGAAAGTACAGGATCCGAAGATCGATCGTGTCCGTACTCGTGCCTGGACCAAGGTGAAAAGCGGGAAATAACCCGCGTCAGGGAGATGACCCGGCGGCGCGTAAGTCCGCCGGGACACCCGAACCCTGAACACTCATAACCCGGCAATACGCACCATGCTGGTGCGTTATTTGCACTGTTTCTTTGTTTTATGCCGGAGAGCACTCACGTGAATGATGCGACCCCCCGCCCACAGGCGAAGACCCGCAAAGCGCTAACCCCGCTGCTTGAAATTCGTAATCTGACCAAGTCTTTCGATGGCCAGCACGCCGTCGATGACGTCAGCCTGACTATCTACAAAGGCGAAATATTTGCCCTGCTAGGGGCCTCCGGCTGCGGCAAATCAACTCTGCTGCGCATGCTGGCGGGCTTTGAACTGCCGACCACCGGGCAAATTATGCTCGATGGTGTCGATTTAGCACACGTCCCGCCGTATCTGCGCCCGATTAATATGATGTTTCAGTCCTACGCGCTGTTCCCACATATGACGGTGGAGCAGAACATTGCCTTTGGCCTGAAGCAGGACAAGTTGCCGAAAGCTGAAATTACCAGCCGGGTCAACGAGATGCTGGGCCTGGTGCATATGCAGGAATTTGCCAAACGCAAACCGCATCAGCTTTCCGGCGGTCAGCGACAGCGTGTGGCACTGGCGCGCAGCCTGGCAAAACGTCCTAAACTGCTGCTGCTGGACGAACCGATGGGGGCGCTGGATAAAAAGCTACGTGACCGCATGCAACTGGAAGTGGTCGATATCCTCGAACGTGTGGGTGCGACCTGTGTGATGGTAACGCACGATCAGGAAGAAGCCATGACGATGGCGGGGCGTATTGCGATCATGAATCGCGGCAAGTTCGTGCAAATCGGCGAACCTGAAGAGATTTACGAGCACCCGACCACCCGCTATAGCGCGGAATTTATTGGCTCGGTAAACGTGTTCGAGGGGCTACTGAAAGCGCGTCAGGAAGACGGCCTGATCATTGACTCTCCGGGGCTGGTCCATCCGCTGAAAGTCGATGCTGATGCCTCCATCGTTGATAACGTCCCGGTGTACGTCGCGCTGCGTCCGGAAAAAATTATGCTCTGTGAGACTCCACCGGCGGATGGCTATAACTTTGCGGTGGGGGAAGTGGTTCACATTGCCTATCTCGGTGATTTGTCGGTGTACCACGTACGTTTAAAAAGCGGCCAGATGTTGAGTGCTCAGCTACAAAACGAACATCGCTACCGTAAGGGGCTACCGACCTGGGGCGATGAGGTGCGTTTGTGTTGGGATGCGGACAGTTGCGTAGTGTTGACGGTTTAAGGAGTGAAAATGCGTACACTTGAACCTCCGGCGCGCGTGGACAACGCGAGCCGTTTCACGCTGTTTATGTCGCGGATGCAGATGAAGCATGGGCGCAAGGTGGTGATTGCGCTGCCGTATATCTGGCTGATTCTGCTGTTTTTGCTGCCATTTTTAATCGTTTTTAAGATCTCTTTTTCTGAGATGGCGCGGGCGATACCCCCGTATTCTGACCTCATCTCATGGGCAGACGACCAGCTCTCCATCACGCTTAATGTTGGCAACTTCCTGCAACTGACGGCTGACCCGCTGTATGTTGATGCTTACCTGCAGTCGTTGCAGGTGGCGGGGATTTCGACGATCTGCTGTTTGCTACTGGGATATCCACTGGCATGGGCTGTGGCACACAGCAAACCGTCAACGCGGAATATTCTGCTGTTGCTGGTGATCCTGCCTTCCTGGACCTCGTTTTTGATTCGCGTGTATGCCTGGATGGGGATCCTGAAAAATAACGGGATCCTGAATAATTTTCTGATGTGGCTGGGAGTTATCGATCAGCCGCTGACGATCCTGCACACCAATCTGGCGGTCTATATCGGGATTGTTTATGCATATTTGCCGTTTATGGTACTGCCGATCTACACCGCGTTGACACGTATCGACTATTCGCTGGTGGAAGCGGCGCTGGATCTTGGGGCCCGACCGCTGAAAACGTTCTTTAGCGTGATCGTGCCGTTGACCAAAGGCGGGATCATCGCAGGCTCAATGCTGGTGTTTATCCCGGCGGTCGGGGAGTTTGTGATCCCTGAACTGCTGGGCGGGCCGGACAGCATTATGATTGGCCGTGTGTTGTGGCAGGAGTTTTTCAATAACCGTGACTGGCCGGTGGCGTCGGCTGTGGCCATTATTATGCTGCTGTTATTGATTGTGCCGATCATGTGGTTCCATAAATATCAGCAAAAAAGTGTGGGGGAACACGGATGAATAATTTACCCGTCGTTCGCTCACCGTGGCGTATTTTTATCCTGGTCATAGGGTTCACTTTCCTGTACGCGCCGATGCTGATGCTGGTTATCTATTCGTTTAACAGCTCCAAACTGGTGACGGTCTGGGCAGGGTGGTCGACGCGCTGGTACGGTGAATTGCTCCACGATACTGCCATGATAAGCGCTGTTGGGATGAGTTTGACCATTGCTGCCTGTGCGGCGACGATGGCGTCGATCCTCGGCACGATTGCTGCGGTGGTGCTGGTGCGCTTTGGTCGTTTCCGGGGTTCGAATGGCTTTGCCTTTATGATAACAGCGCCGCTGGTTATGCCGGATGTCATCACCGGCCTGTCGCTGTTGTTGCTGTTTGTCGCCATGGCGCATGCTATTGGCTGGCCGGCAGATCGCGGGATGTTAACCATCTGGCTGGCGCACGTCACTTTCTGTACGGCGTATGTGGCGGTTGTTATCTCCTCGCGTTTGCGCGAACTGGATCACTCCATCGAAGAAGCGGCGATGGATCTTGGCGCCACGCCGCTGAAGGTCTTCTTTGTCATCACGCTGCCGATGATTATGCCGGCGGTGATTTCCGGCTGGCTGTTGGCTTTCACCCTGTCGCTTGACGATCTGGTGATCGCCAGCTTTGTTTCCGGTCCTGGGGCGACGACGTTGCCGATGCTGGTGTTCTCCAGCGTACGTATGGGGGTTAATCCAGAAATTAACGCGCTGGCGACGCTGATTCTTGGCGTGGTAGGAATTATCGGATTTATCGCGTGGTACCTGATGGCCCGGACAGAAAAGCAGCGGTTGCGCGATATCCAGCGTGCAAGACGCGGCTGAAAAAACTAAAATCTGCCAACCTCTACTCGGTGCAGCATGTGGCGCTGCACCGTTTTCACGGAAGACGACGCGTTGGGATTTTTTAAGAAATCATCCACATCACATGCTCGCTTAAACGTTCCTGCTTTAGTGCAGGTGGCGGCGCTCGCTATTATTATGATCCGCGGCCTCGATCTGTTGATGATTTTCAATACGTTGGGTGTGAGCGGGACAATGGCATTTATCCAGCGTAGCGTGCAGACCTGGAATTTAACGCTGGTGTTTTTAAGCAGTCTGATACTGGTGTTTATCGAAATTTACTGTGCCTTTTCATTGGTCAAAGGACGTAACTGGGCGCGCTGGATTTATCTGTTTACCCAGGTGGTGGCCTCCGGTTATTTGTGGGCGGCATCGTTAGGTTATGGTTACCCCGAGCTGTTCAGTATTGCGGGTGAATCGAAGCGTGAAATTTTTCGCACGCTGGTGATGCAGAAATTACCGGATATGCTGGTGCTGTTGTTGCTGTTTGTTCCGGCATCCAGTCGACGGTTCTTCCGTCTGCAATAATGTGTATAATCTTCGCCCCGGTTAATTTGAAGGTTTTCTTATGCAGTGCGCTCTTTATGACGCCGATCGCTGTCGTTCCTGTCAGTGGATAACACAGCCCGTTGGCGATCAACTCCGTGCAAAAATGGCCGATCTCCAGACTCTTCTTGCCGACTATTCGGTCGGGGAGTGGTGCGCGCCCGTCGTTGGCCCGGAGAGCGCTTTTCGTAATAAAGCCAAAATGGTGGTGAGCGGTAGCGTGGAAAAACCGCTGTTGGGCATGCTGCATCGTGACGGTACACCTGAAGATTTGTGCGACTGTCCGCTTTATCCTGCCTCATTTGCGCCGGTATTTGCCGCACTAAAACCCTTTATCGCCCGTGCCGGGTTGACGCCTTACAACGTAGCGCGTAAGCGGGGCGAACTGAAATATGTGCTGTTAACGGAAAGCCAGTTTGACGGCGGTATGATGCTGCGTTTTGTCTTACGCTCAGAGGCCAAGCTGAGCCAACTGCGCGCGGCGTTGCCGTGGCTGCAGGCGCAGTTACCGCAGTTAAAGGTGATAACGGTCAATATCCAGCCGGTGCATATGGCGATTATGGAAGGGGAGACAGAAATCTTCCTGACGGAGCAGCAGGCGCTGGCTGAACGTTTTAATGATGTACCGCTGTGGATCCGCCCGCAGAGTTTCTTTCAAACCAACCCGGTAGTGGCTGAGCGTTTGTATGCCACGGCTCGCGATTGGGTGCGTCAGCTTTCGGTCAACCATATGTGGGATCTGTTTTGTGGTGTTGGCGGTTTTGGCCTGCATTGCGCTACGCCGCAGATGAAACTGACGGGTATCGAGATCGCACCAGAGGCGATCGCCTGTGCGAAACAATCTGCGCAGACGTTGGGGTTACAGAATCTGCACTTTCAAGCGCTCGATTCGACCCAATTCGCGACGGCACAGGAAGACGTTCCGGATCTGGTGCTGGTGAACCCGCCGCGTCGGGGCATTGGTAAACCCCTGTGTGATTATCTTTCCCACATGGCACCGCCGTTTATCATCTACTCCAGCTGTAATGCGCAAAGCATGGCGAAGGATATTGGCGGGCTGCCAGGCTATCGCATAGAACGGGTTCAACTTTTCGATATGTTCCCACACACCGCGCACTATGAAGTATTGACGCTGCTCAGCCGACAATAGTTTCTTTTCTTCGCAGGGAATGCCTGATGACGCTTCGCTTGTCAGGTCTATGGATGGATGCGGGTTGTTGGCCGCATTCGGTAAATGCAATAGACGAAAAAAAAGCCCGTACTTGCGTACGAGCTCTTTCTCAAATGTGGCGGTGAGAGAGGGGTTCGAACCCTCGATACGTTGCCGTATACACACTTTCCAGGCGTGCTCCTTCAGCCACTCGGACACCTCACCGTATTGTATTGCTGCCTGACCGCTTGGGGGGCAACGGGGCGCTACTATAGGGAGTTGCGCTAAAACGGTCAAGCAGAATTTACGTCTTCACTCTCGTTTGGTTACGCAATAGACATATTCTGCGCCCGGACAGGCGCAGAGAACATGATTAGCGCTGAGAGTCCAGTTTTTCACCGTTGGTGACGACTTCCTGAGCCTTGCTGTAGCTTTCGATCAGCAGCTGATAGGCTGGGAAGATTTTGGTATACACTTCCGCCCATTCAGCGGCATCTTCCCGGTTCCAGGTCCGCTGTATTTCAGACGCAACGGCTGCGGTATCCATTGGCACCACGCCTGCCTGTACCACTCGCGCCAACGTGATTTCCTGCGCCATCTTGCTGTAAGTGCCGGAAGCGTCAATGACGGCAAACACTTTATACCCTTCCGCTACCGCGCTGATGGCCGGGAAAGCCATGCAAACGCTGGTAATGGTACCGGCGATAATCAGCGTTTTACGACCCGTTGCTTTGACGGCTTTAACAAAGTCTTCGTTATCCCAGGCGTTGATCTCGCCTTTGCGCGCCACGTACTGAGCATGGGGCGCATTGGCGTGGATTTCCGGAATCAACGGGCCGTTGGGTCCCTGTGGAACGGAGGCGGTGGTGATCACCGGCATCTTCGCCAGGGTGGCTATTTTTGCCAGCGCAGCGGCACGGGCACGCAGTTCGGGCATTGGCATATCACCGACGGTCTGAAAAAGACCGCTCTGGTGATCGATAAGCAGCATCACGGCATCATCTACGTCGATAACCGGGCGTGAACCATTAAAATTTGCAGGACTGGACATCGTATTCTCCTTCGCTTTAGATTTGGCCAAAACGGCCGGAGTTGAAATCGCGTACGGCTTCGGCGATCTCTTGTTTTGTGTTCATCACAAACGGACCGTAACCGACAATGGGTTCATTTAACGGTTCGCCTGACAGCAGCAGCACGCTTGCGTCGCTACTGGCCTCGATATGTAGGGTTTTACCCTGCTGGCTTAATACCACCAGCTGCGCCTCACTTGCGGAGGTGGCACCGTTGATGGTGATCGTGCCTTTCAGCACCACCAGCGCAGTGCTCCATCCTTCCGGCTGGGACAGCGTGACCGGGCGATTACTTTGCAGGCGCATGTCCCACACATTTAACGGTGAGAAGGTATGCGCGGGGCCTTTCGTATCCTGATAGCTGCCCGCAATCACGCGCACGGTACCTGCGTCATCTGGCAGGTCGACGGTGGGAATAACGTCGCTGCTGATGCCCTGATAACCCGGCACGGTCATTTTGTCTTTGGCTGGCAGGTTGACCCACAGCTGGACCATTTCCAGCTCGCCGCCCTTACGGGTAAATTCCGGCGAATGAAATTCTTCGTGTAAAATCCCGGCCCCTGCTGTCATCCACTGCACATCGCCTGGACCGATAATGCCGCCGCGCCCGGTTGAGTCGCGATGTTCAACTTCACCGCTGTAAACAATGGTCACTGTTTCAAAACCACGGTGCGGGTGCTCACCGACGCCGCGCTTTTCATTACCCGGTGTAAAGGTATGCGGACCCGCGTAATCCAGCAGCAGGAACGGACTGAGCTGCTCAGCATGAGACTGGTAAGAGAACATCGAGCGAACTGGAAATCCATCGCCAACCCAGTGTGGGCGAGGTGCGGTATAGACGCCTGTTACGTGTTTCATATGTATCTCCTCAGTGACGTTATCTTGATGTGAATAAGCTTATATCCATGACAGCGAGCTGAGTAGTGGCTAAAATAGTCCTCACCGTCTCATTCATAGGACAATAAGATGACGAAGCTGGATCTCAATGATTTCGCATGGTTTGTGCATGTTGTCGAAGAGGGAGGATTCGCAGCGGCAGGCCGTGCGCTTGATGAGCCCAAATCCAAACTCAGTCGGCGTATTGCGCAACTGGAGGAGAGACTGGGGGTGCGTTTGATTCAGCGAACAACCCGGCAGTTTAATGTCACGGAGGTCGGGCAGACCTTTTACGAACACTGTAAGGCGATGTTGGTGGAGGCGCAGGCGGCACAGGATGCCATTGCGGCGTTGCAGGTTGAGCCACGTGGCATTGTTAAACTGACGTGCCCGGTGACGCTGTTGCATGTCCATATCGGCCCCATGCTGGCCCGGTTCATGGCGCGTTATCCGGATGTTGCAGTACAGCTTGAAGCCACGAATCGCCGCGTCGACGTCGTCGGAGAAGGTCTGGATGTGGCGATTCGCGTCCGACCTCGTCCTCTTGAAGACAGTGATTTGGTCATGCGGGTGCTTGCTGACAGGGGGCACCGGCTGTATGCCAGTCCGCGATTGGTTGAGCAGATGGGGACATTACACGCCCCAGCAGAGCTGACCCGTTGGCCCGGGCTGAGTCTGGCGGCGGGGAAACATGTTCATCGTTGGGAGTTGTTTGGCCCACAGGGTGCCCGCGCGGAAGTACATTTTATGCCGCGTATGATCACCACAGATATGCTGGCGCTGCGCGAGGCCGCGGTTGCCGGGGTAGGCGTGGTGCAACTCCCGCAGTTAATGGTCAAGGATCAATTAGCCGCAGGGGAGCTGGTGGCATTGCTGGATGGCTGGGAACCGAGGCGGGAGATTATTCACGCGGTCTTTCCATCGCGTAGGGGGTTATTGCCCTCGGTGCGCGCATTAGTGGATTTCCTGACGGAAGAATATGCACGCATGATTGAGGACTAAAGCCTCAAATTTGGCCCACAAAAAAGGCCGGATATACCGACCTTTTATTATCTGGACGCCAGTCTGGCGTGAAAAAAATCAGCGACTACGGAAGACAATGCGGCCTTTGCTCAGGTCGTACGGGGTCAGTTCAACAGTCACTTTGTCTCCCGTCAGGATGCGGATATAGTTTTTACGCATTTTACCGGAGATGTGTGCAGTAACCACGTGACCGTTTTCTAACTCTACGCGGAACATGGTATTAGGTAACGTATCGAGAACGGTACCCTGCATTTCAATATTGTCTTCTTTGGCCATCTAATCCTCTGGGGTATCACTACCGTAATTTGAACCGGCAAGATAATGCCGAAGTTCTTTTAATAAGTAAAGATTTGCGCGATTAAAATACAGCAAATCAAGTTTGGCGCATTACTCTATCCACACACGGCAAAGCCGCACTTAAAGCGCAACGTGTAAGGGAACGATGAGATAAACGATAGGCGTTGCCTGACGCGAACTGTTCCTTAACGGCGGCGGGGTAATGGGCTAAACCAACTCTGCGACGCAATTATAACACCCCGACAAAAAATGTGCCGAAAACATTCACTCCTGAGGTAAAAATAACGTCCGGGGTACCCAAAAATGGCTGGGTAACCGCTGCTGGCGCAGTCTGCTCAAGTGTTCAAGGTACTCCCGACGCGGCGTTTCGACGGCGCCCAGCGACGCTGTATGTCCATTTAACACCTGACAGTCAATTAACTTCCCACCCTGCTGGCTAAATTCAGCGCAAAAAACAAGCAACGCGGTTTTTGAGGCATTTTCCTGACGACTGAACATTGATTCACCGCAGAAGAGCGTGCCTTGCGAAACGCCGTACATACCACCGACTAATTCATTGTGCCGCCACACTTCAATGGAATGCGCGTGCCCCAATTCATGCAGGCGGTGGTAAGCGTCAACAATATCACGCGTTATCCAGGTCCCTTCTTCGCGGTCATTGGCACAACCTTCAATCACCTGACCAAAGGCGTAATTTAACGTGACACGATAAGGTGAGTGTTTATGAAAACGCTTCATGCTACGGCTAAGATGAAATGTCTCAGGCCACAAAATGGCGCGCGGATCGGGCGACCACCAAAGGATTGGGTCGCCAGGAGAAAACCACGGAAAAATACCGCGCTGGTACGCCATAAGCAGACGGGCAGGGCTGAGATCGCCACCCAGCGCTAACAAACCGTTAGGTTCGCGTAACGCGCCTTCCGGTGACGGGAAGGCGATAGAATTGCGGGACAGTTGCACCAGGCGCATGACAGCGAAACTCCACTACGCGAGTCGATCGTTCAATAATAGCTTACAGACGTTGCTTAAACTGGTAATAACGCCCCTGCCTGGCTAACAGATCTGCGTGATTACCTTGCTCAATAATGTGTCCGTTGTCCATCACTATTATTTGATTAAAACGCGACAGCCCGCGCAGGCGATGCGTCACCATCAATACCGTTTTATCTCGCATGACATCACTAATCAATTCAAGCATTTGGCTTTCGGTGGTAGCGTCCAGTCCTTCGGTAGGTTCATCCAGCAGCATCAGCGGGGCATCGTGGAGTACCGCGCGAGCGATTGCCAGACGGCGGAGTTCGCCGCCGGAAAGCTGACGACCCCCTTCACCTAACCAGGCGTTGAGGCCATCATCTTCCAGCAGTTTTTCCAGACCAACGCGGCACAGTATTTCGGATAATGCGTCATCACTGGCCTGCGGCGCGGCCAGCAGCAGGTTGTCGCGTAATGTGGCGCTAAAAAGGTGCACACGTTGCGGCACGATGCTGATGCTTTGACGCAGCGTTGACTCACTCAGAGTTGAAATCGGGCGGTCGTTAAACAAAATTTCACCGTGTTGCGGGTTCCAGGCGCGGGTCAGCAGTTGTAGCAGGGTGGACTTTCCACAGCCGGTGCGGCCGAGAATCGCAACATGCTCGCCGGGTTTTGCTTGCAGGGAGAGGGTATCCAGCGCATTTTGCGCCTGGCCCGGGTAGCTGAAACAAACGTCGCGCAGCGTGAGGGTAATCGGCTCAGAAACTGTCGATCCTGCGTCGGGGAAAGTGACTTCCGGTTTTTGTTCCGTCAGTTCTGTAATGCGCAGGGCAGAGGCGATCACCTGACCGAGGTGCTGAAATGCACCCGTTACCGGGGCCAGGGCTTCAAATGCGGCCAGTGCGCAGAACACAAACAGCGCAATCAGCGCACCTGGCTGGGTATTGCCTCCCACGCCGCCCGAGGCCATCCAGAGCATCACGATGACGGCCAGTGCGCCAATCAGCAGCATTAGGGCCTGAGACAGCGCCGTTAATTCGGACTGGCGACGCTGAGCTTCGTGCCACTGTAACTCTGTGGCTTCCATTTGTGCTCGATAGCGAACACTTGCGCCAAAAATGGTCAGCTCGGCCTGGCCCTGCAGCCAGGAGGTCAGCTGTTGGCGATATTGCCCGCGCAGGTGCGTCAGGTTTTGCCCGGTGCGTTTTCCGGCCTGATAAAACAGCGGAGGCAAAATAAACAAGGTCAGCAGCATGATGCCACCGAGGGTGATGGCCAGCGTGAGATCGAGCACGCTCAGACCCAGCGTCACCACCATAATCACGACAAATGCCCCAACCAGCGGAGAGATGACGCGCAGATAAAGATGATCAAGCGTATCGACATCCGCAACGATGCGGTTAAGCAGTTCACCCTGGCCATAACGGGCCAGACCCGCCGGAGAGAGTGGCAGCAGCTTACTAAATGTATAAATACGCAGGTGCTGCAACACGCGGAATGTCGCGTCGTGACTGACCAGTCGCTCGAAATAACGACCTGCGGTACGGGTGATCGCCGCACCGCGCACGCCGGCAGCGGGGAGCATATAGTTAAAACTGTAAATCCCGGTGACGCCAACCACCGCGGAAGCGGAGAGGAACCAACCGGAAAGTGTCAGCAAGCCGATACTGGCTAATAGCGTGATGATCGCCAGAATAATTCCCAGCGTTAACATCCATTTATGACGTTTATACAGCGTCAGATAAGGTAGCAAAGCGCGCATTTAGATGTCCTCCTGACGGTGAGCCAGCAGTGTTGCAAAAGCCCCGTTGGCTGCGCTCAGTTGAGCATAAGTGCCTTGCTCGACGATCTGTCCGTCCTGCATGACCCAAATGGCATCCCACTCGGTAAGGTCTTCAAGCTGGTGCGTGACCATCAGCGTGGTCTGGCGGCGTGATGCTGCATTCAGCGCCTGCATGACGCGCTGCTCGCTGTGCGCATCGAGGCTAGCGGCGGGTTCGTCCAGTAGCATTAGCTGACACGGATTGAGCAAGGCGCGTGCGACGGCAACGCGCTGCGCTTGCCCGACGGAAAGCCGGGCGGCCTGATCGCCGACCGGGGTATCCACGCCCTGAGGCAGCAGGGGTAAAAACTCACTTACCCAGGCGTTGTCGAGCGCGGCCTGAAGCTGTTGCTCGCTGGCATCTGGACGTGCCAGCAGCACATTATCGCGCAACGTTGGGGCAGGAAGCTGTGGGTTCTGTCCTACCCACGACAGCTGTTTTCGCCAGGAGTCAGGGGCCAGGGAGCGAAGCTCAAAACCATTAATTCTCAGCGAACCCTGATACGAGAGAAAACCAGAAAGGGCATTCAGCAGCGAGCTCTTACCGGAGCCGCTACGTCCCACCAGTACCGCGCGCTGACCGGCTGGCAGCGAGAAGTTAAGTGGACCAGCAAGCACTTTACCTTCCGGGGAGGTGATAACCAGATCTTCTGCGGTAATCGAAACCGGCTCTTTTACGGCCAGCTCAATGTCGCCACGTTCAGGATGCGCCAGCGGCGTTTCCATGAACGTTTTCAGGCTGTCTGCGGCACCGACGGCCTGGGCTTTGGCATGATAAAACGTGCCCAGATCGCGTAAGGGCTGGAAAAACTCAGGCGCAAGAATCAGTGCCAGGAATCCAGAGGCTAAGGTAACACCAACGCCATAGTGGCCGAAGTTGAGTTCGCCGAGGTACGAGAAGCCAAAGTAAACCGCCACCAGCGCGATGGACAGCGAGGTGAAAAATTCCAGTACGCCGGAGGAGAGGAACGCGAGGCGCAGAACTTCCATGGTGCGCTGGCGAAAATCTTGTGATGCCGCACGAATGCTTTCTGTTTCCGCTTCGCCGCGACCAAATATTCTTAACGTTTCCATACCACGCAAGCGGTCGAGGAAATGACCGCTGAGTCGGGCTAGCGCCTGAAAGTTACGTCGGTTAGCATCAGCAGCGCCCATACCGACCATTGCCATAAACATGGGGATTAGCGGTGCAGTGCCAAGCAGGATAAGGGCAGCTATCCAGTTAGACGGGAAAATGGCCGCGACAATCAAAATGGGGACGCAGACGGCAAGCGCCATTTGCGGCAGATAACGCGCGTAGTAATCATGCATATCGTCAATCTGCTCGAGCACCAACGTGGCCCAACTTCCGGCTGGTTTACCCTGGATCCACGCGGGGCCTGCCTGTTGCAGACGGTCCAGAACCTGACGGCGAATTTCAAAACGAATGTGCTGTCCCGCGTGAAAACCGACCCGCTCACGTAGCCAGACCACCCATGCACGCAGGATGAAAATCAGCACTAATACGATGAAAGGGAGCAGAAGGGCTTCGCGGGGAATATTATCCATGATCATGTGATCAAGAATGCGTGCCAGGAGCCAGGCCTGAGCGACAATTAACAGGCCGCTGACGAAGCCTAACAGGCGTGAAATATTCAGCCAACGCTGGGAAATGACACTTTGCTGTTTTAACCAGCGTGTTAGCTCTTTTTGACGGGTTTTATTCATTGCTCGCTTAGCAGGTGAGTTATAGGAATTTTTAGGCAGGACAATGTTACAACGGGGCAAAAATAAAGGCGACTGATAGTCGCCTTTTTTACTTTTGTTACTGATTTGTAAAACTTATTTGCAGGCGTCAGCCAGACCGTCGAGATAACGCTCTGCATCAAGGGCTGCCATACAACCCGTACCTGCAGAGGTAATCGCCTGGCGATAAATATGGTCCATCACGTCACCGGCCGCGAACACGCCTGGAATGCTGGTTTGCGTCGCATTACCGTGAATGCCGGACTGAACTTTGATGTAGCCGTTTTCCAGCTCAAGCTGGCCTTCAAAAATCGCGGTGTTCGGGCTGTGACCAATGGCGACAAACAGTCCTGCAACGTCCAGAGACTCGACGTTATCGGTGTTTTGGGTATCACGCAGACGCAGTCCGGTGACGCCCATTTGATCGCCGGTCACTTCTTCCAGCGTGCGGTGCGTGTGCAGAACGATGTTGCCGTTTTCGACTTTATCCATCAGGCGCTTGATAAGGATTTTTTCTGCACGGAAGCTGTCGCGACGGTGAATCAAATGCACTTCAGAGGCAATATTCGCCAGATACAACGCTTCTTCTACAGCCGTGTTGCCACCGCCGATAACCGCCACCTTCTGGTTGCGATAGAAGAATCCGTCACAGGTCGCACAGGCAGAAACACCGCGACCTTTAAACGCTTCTTCAGACGGTAAGCCAAGGTAGCGAGCGGAAGCGCCGGTGGCGATAATCAACGCATCGCAGGTGTACTCGCCGCTGTCGCCGGTCAGACGGAACGGACGGTTCTGCAGATCAACCTTGCTGATGTGATCAAAAATGATTTCCGTCTCAAATTTTGTCGCATGCTCATGCATACGTTCCATCAGCAGTGGGCCCGTAAGATCGTGCGGGTCGCCAGGCCAGTTTTCGACTTCCGTCGTCGTGGTCAACTGACCCCCTTTTTCCATACCGGTAATCAGTACCGGTTGCAGGTTTGCGCGTGCAGCATAGACCGCAGCGGTATACCCGGCAGGGCCTGAACCCAGAATAAGAAGTTTACTGTGTTTGGTCGTGCCCATGAGATCCCCATAGTTGTTGGCAGGCAATGAACTGGATTGTAGGGAATTTGCAGGCGTAAAAAAAGAGTATGGAAATTTTGTTAACAATTTGTGCAATAGCGGGAGCCGATGATCGGCCAGACAGGCGGCACGGACGTCAACCAACGCACAGGTAACATGAAGTATGACGGGACATAACGATTTCTACTTAAAATCGGCCAGTTATAAGGCGATAAAATGACGATTTTCCATCACTCCCAATGAATAACTGGCATGTTGTACTAAAAATCGATGTTTTGCTTTGACAATCCCCTGCTGTTTTGCGAAAACATTCAAGGAAGAAAAAAACTGTGTCGTGTGTGTGCTGCATAATCATGCATCCAGATACCATGTTTACCGAGTTAGCGAAATCTACGCATGGTGTGGACAGATGCCATTCGTGATGTCGATAGCCGCCGACAGGCAACGGTCTTCTCACCATAAACCCAGACATTTCACACCGTAAATCCCTCTGGGTTTCGGGTATTGTGATGGGTAGCGACTCTGAACAGTGATGTTAGAAGGGTCAGGCAGGAGTAGGGAAGGAATACAGAGAGACAATAATAATGGTAGATAGTAAGAAGCGCCCTGGCAAAGATCTCGACCGTATCGATCGTAACATTCTTAATGAGCTGCAAAAGGATGGGCGTATTTCTAACGTCGAGCTTTCTAAACGAGTGGGACTTTCACCAACGCCCTGCCTTGAGCGTGTGCGTCGGTTAGAAAGACAGGGATTTATTCAGGGCTATACGGCGCTGTTAAACCCGCATTATCTGGATGCATCACTTCTGGTTTTTGTTGAGATTACTCTGAATCGTGGCGCACCGGATGTCTTTGAGCAGTTCAACACTGCAGTGCAAAAACTTGAAGAAATTCAAGAGTGTCATTTGGTTTCCGGTGATTTCGACTACCTGCTGAAAACACGCGTACCGGATATGTCAGCATACCGCAAGCTATTGGGGGAAACCCTGCTGCGTCTGCCTGGCGTGAATGACACACGTACTTACGTGGTAATGGAAGAAGTTAAACAGAGCAATCGTCTGGTAATTAAGACGCGCTAACACGGAACAGGTGCAAAATCGACGTAGTTTGATTACACTCCTGTTAATCCATACAGCAACAGTGCCGGGGCAACCCGGTGCTGTTGTCCGTTTTAGCATCGGGCAGGAAAAGCCTGAAACCTGGAGAGCCGTTTTTGAGCCAGGAATACACTGAAGACAAAGACGTCACATTGACGAAGTTAAGCAGCGGGCGCCGACTTCTGGAAGCGCTACTGATCCTTATTGCCCTTTTTGCCGTCTGGTTGATGGCTGCCTTACTCAGCTTTAACCCTTCGGATCCCAGCTGGTCGCAAACCGCGTGGCACGAGCCTATCCACAATCTTGGGGGAATACCCGGAGCATGGTTGGCGGACACGCTGTTCTTTATTTTTGGCATCATGGCCTACACCCTACCTGTGATCATTGTTGGGGGCTGTTGGTTTACCTGGCGACATCAGGCCAGTGACGAGTACGTTGACTATTTCGCCGTATCGCTGCGCATCATTGGCGTTCTGGCGCTCATTCTCACCTCTTGTGGACTGGCGGCAATCAATGCCGATGATATCTGGTATTTCGCGTCTGGCGGCGTGATTGGCAGTCTGCTCAGTACCACGCTACAACCTCTGCTGCATAGCAGCGGGGGAACACTCACACTATTGTGCATCTGGGCGGCAGGTCTGACGTTGTTTACCGGTTGGTCATGGGTGAGCATTGCGGAAAAACTGGGCGGCTGGTTACTCAATATCCTGACCTTTGCCAGTAACCGCACTCGTCGTGACGATACATGGGTCGATGACGAAGAATATGAAGACGATGAAGAGTCCGTCGACATCGCCGAAGGAAAACCGCATGAATCACGCCGGGCGCGTATTCTTCGTGGGGCATTAGCACGTCGTAAGCGGCTGGCCGAGAAGTTTACCAATCCGCGTGGTCGTCATACCGATGCTGCGCTGTTCTCCGGTAAACGGATGGACGACGAAGATGAAATTGAATACAGCGCCCGTGGTGTTGCCGCCGATCCGAATGATGTTCTGTTCTCGGGTAATCGCGCGACGCTGCCTGAATATGATGAGTTCGACCCGCTGCTAAGTGGTCACTCGGTGACTGAGCCTGTGACAGCCGCAGCAGCAGCCACGGCGACCGCGCAGGCCTGGAGTGCGCCAGCCGATCCTTTAATGCAAGCTCCGCTGGTTTCCGGTGGTGTTCCTGTTCAGCCTGCACCGACTGCTGCATGGCAACCTGCGCCAGCGCCACAGGTGGCTGAGCCGGTTGTGACTCCTGCCTACGAAGGTTATCCGCAGCCTGCACAATATACTCAACCGACGGCACAGCCTTATGAGCCGTGGCAGCAGCCCGCACCGGTTGAGCCTCAGCCGCAATATGCTGTGCCGCCCGTTGTCGAACCTCAATACCAACAGCCGGTAGCTCCGCAGCCGCAAATGCAGCCGCAGTGGCAGTCGCCTGTTCCAGAACAAAGCTGGCAGCAACAGCCGGTACAGCAGCCGGTTCCTTCACCGGATCCTGTTTATCACCCGCAGCCGGCTTACCAGCAGGAATCCACATTCCATCAGCCTGCGTCTCAGCAGCCGCCTGCTTTCGTGCAGGAGCCTGTTGTTGAGCAACCGCCGGTTGTCGAGCCTGAACCGGTTGTGGAAGAGACGAAACCGGCGCGTCCGCCACTCTATTACTTTGAAGAGGTGGAAGAAAAGCGCGCGCGTGAGCGTGAACAGCTCGCGGCCTGGTATCAGCCCATTCCTGAACCACTGCAGGAACCTGAGCGAATTAAACCGTCAATGCCATCAATGCCAACTGCCGCATCTATACCGCCGGTTGAATCCGTCGCGGCCGTCGCGCCGCTGGCTGCCGGAGTGAAAAACGCCGCAATGGGCGCTGGGGCCGCTGCTGTTGCTGCACCTGTGTTTAGTCTGGCGGGTAGCGGTGCGCCGCGTCCACAGGTGAAAGAAGGCATTGGTCCGCAGTTGCCGCGTCCAAATCGCGTCCGTGTGCCAACGCGTCGTGAGCTGGCTTCATATGGTATCAAACTACCGTCGCAACGTATGGCCGAAGAGAAAGCGCGAGAAGAGCAGCTTGATACGGATTATACCGACGATGAAATTGAAGCGATGCAACAGGATGAGCTGGCGCGTCAGTTCGCCCAGTCGCAGCAGCATCGTTATGGTGAAGAGTATCAGGACAATACGCATCAGATTGAGGACGAAGAGTCTGCAGCAGAAGCGGAGTTGGCCCGTCAGTTTGCCTCTTCCCAGCAGCAGCGCTATTCCGGCGAACAGCCTGCGGGCGCTAATCCGTTCTCGTTAGATGACTTTGCTTTCTCGCCGATGAAAGCACTGGTGGATGATGGCCCGCATGAGCCGCTGTTTACCCCAAGCGTTATGCCTGAACCGGAGCCTGTGCCGCAGCAGCATTATCAGCAGCCGCCACAACCTGTTGCACCGCAGCAGCATTATCAGCAGGCGCCACAGCCTGTGCCGCAGCAGCATTATCAGCAGGCGCCACAGCCTGTGCCGCAGCAGCATTATCAGCAGCCGCCACAGCCTGTTGCACCGCAGCAGCATTATCAGCAGGCGCCACAACCTGTTGCGCCGCAGCAGCATTATCAGCAACCGTCACAGCCTGTTACACCGCAGCCGCAGGATAGCCTGATCCATCCATTATTGATGCGCAATGGCGACAGTCGTCCTGTTCAGCGTCCAACCACGCTGCTGCCATCGCTGGATCTGCTCACCCCGCCACCGAGTGAAGTTGAACCGGTGGACACCTTCGCGCTGGAGCAAATGGCGCGACTGGTGGAAGCGCGCTTAGCAGATTTCCGTATTAAGGCTGATGTGGTGAACTATTCACCGGGCCCGGTGATAACCCGTTTTGAACTGAATTTGGCTCCGGGTGTTAAGGCTGCACGGATTTCTAACCTCTCCCGAGACCTGGCGCGTTCACTGTCGACCGCTGCGGTTCGTGTGGTGGAGGTTATTCCAGGTAAACCGTATGTTGGGTTGGAATTACCGAACAAAAAACGTCAGACCGTCTACCTGCGCGAAGTGCTGGATAACGCGAAATTCCGTGATAATCCTTCTCCGCTGACCGTAGTGCTCGGTAAAGATATTGCCGGCGAACCGGTTACGGCTGATTTGGCGAAGATGCCGCATCTGCTGGTGGCGGGTACCACGGGTTCCGGTAAGTCTGTTGGGGTCAATGCTATGATCCTCAGCATGCTGTATAAGGCACAGCCGGAAGATGTGCGATTCATTATGATCGACCCAAAAATGCTCGAGTTGTCGGTTTATGAGGGCATTCCGCATCTGTTGACGGAAGTGGTTACAGATATGAAGGATGCTGCCAACGCGTTGCGCTGGAGCGTCAATGAAATGGAACGCCGCTACAAACTGATGTCAGCGCTGGGCGTGCGTAATCTGGCGGGTTACAACGAGAAGATCGCAGAAGCGGATCGTATGGGGCGTCCGATCCCGGACCCGTACTGGAAACCGGGCGATAGCATGGATGTTACCCATCCGGTGCTGAAAAAAGAGCCTTATATCGTTGTCCTGGTCGATGAATTTGCTGACCTGATGATGACCGTCGGTAAAAAAGTGGAAGAACTGATCGCTCGTTTGGCGCAAAAAGCGCGTGCGGCGGGGATCCACCTGGTGCTGGCGACCCAGCGTCCGTCGGTTGATGTGATTACCGGGCTTATCAAAGCCAACATCCCGACCCGTATTGCCTTTACCGTGTCGAGTAAAATTGATTCGCGTACCATCCTTGATCAGTCAGGTGCTGAATCCCTGTTAGGGATGGGGGATATGCTTTATTCCGCACCAAACTCGACAATTCCGGTGCGTGTTCACGGTGCCTTTGTGCGTGATGAAGAAGTTCATGCCGTTGTTCAAGACTGGAAAGCGCGCGGCCGTCCGCAATACGTTGAGGGAATCACTTCTGATAGCGAAAGCGAAGGCGGCGGCGGTGGTTTTGACAATGGGGAAGAACTGGATCCGCTGTTTGATCAGGCGGTGAATTTTGTTACCCAAAAACGCAAAGCCTCCATCTCCGGCGTCCAGCGTCAGTTCCGCATCGGTTACAACCGCGCGGCACGTATCATCGAGCAGATGGAAGCGCAGGGGATTGTCAGTGAGCAAGGGCATAATGGTAATCGTGAAGTGCTGGCGCCGCCGCCCTTCGATTGATTGCAAAGTTAAGTAATTCAGTATTTTCTACTTTCCTCATGCTGATTTTTGGCCTGGAATGGATAGCAGAGGGATCTCCCCGTCGGGAGTGACGAATTTTGAGGAATAACGATGAAAAAGATCGCAATCACCTGTGCATTACTGTCGAGCTTTGTGGTGAGCAGCGTCTGGGCTGACGCCGCCAGTGACCTGAAAAGCCGTCTGGATAAAGTCAGTAGCTTCCATGCCAGCTTTACTCAGAAGGTGACTGATGGTAGCGGCGCAGCGGTACAGGAAGGTCAGGGTGACCTGTGGGTTAAACGTCCGAACCTGTTTAACTGGCATATGACACAGCCTGATGAAAGCATTCTGGTCTCCGACGGTAAAACGCTGTGGTTCTTTAATCCGTTTGTCGAACAGGCCACGGCAACCTGGCTGAAAGATGCCACGGGTAATACGCCGTTTATGCTGATTGCGCGCAACCAGTCCAGCGACTGGCAGCAGTACAACATCAAGCAAAATGGTGATGACTTCGTGTTGACTCCGAAAACCAGCAGCGGCAATCTGAAGCAGTTCACCATCAATGTGGGACGCGACGGCACTATCCATCAGTTTAGCGCCGTCGAGCAGGACGATCAGCGCAGTAGCTATCAGCTGAAATCTCAGCAGAATGGCGCAATCGAACCATCCAAATTCACCTTTACCCCTCCGCAGGGTGTCACGGTAGACGATCAACGTAAGTAGAGGCGTGTGAGTGGGTAATCTGTCGCTCGATTTTTCTGATAATACCTTTCAGCCGCTGGCCGCGCGTATGCGGCCAGAAAATTTAGCGCAGTATATCGGCCAGCAGCATTTGCTGGCTGCAGGTAAGCCCTTGCCACGCGCCATCGAGGCCGGGCACCTGCACTCCATGATCTTATGGGGCCCTCCAGGCACGGGTAAAACGACTCTTGCTGAAGTGATCGCCCGCTACGCGAACGCAGACGTTGAACGCATTTCGGCCGTCACCTCGGGTGTGAAAGAAATTCGTGAAGCGATTGAACGTGCGCGTCAGAATCGTAACGCCGGCCGGCGCACTATATTGTTTGTGGATGAAGTCCACCGCTTTAATAAAAGTCAGCAGGACGCCTTTCTCCCGCATATTGAAGATGGCACCATTACGTTTATAGGCGCCACGACTGAAAACCCCTCGTTTGAACTGAACTCGGCATTACTGTCGCGTGCGCGCGTCTATCTGCTTAAATCGCTCACTACCGACGATATCGAGCAGGTACTGGATCAGGCGATGGCGGACAAAGCGCGAGGCTACGGCGGCCAGGATATTGTTCTGCCGAATGAAACCCGTCGGGCCATTGCCGAGCTGGTGAATGGCGATGCGCGTCGGGCACTAAATACGCTGGAAATGATGGCCGATATGGCGGAAGTCGACGCCAGCGGAAAACGCGTTTTACAACCCACATTGCTGACAGAGATTGCCGGAGAGCGTAGCGCACGCTTTGATAATAAAGGCGATCGTTTTTACGATCTTATCTCGGCATTACATAAATCAGTACGCGGAAGCGCGCCGGATGCGGCCCTCTACTGGTACGCACGCATCATTACTGCAGGGGGCGATCCGCTGTATGTTGCACGCCGCTGTCTGGCGATCGCTTCTGAAGACGTGGGCAATGCCGATCCCCGAGCCATGCAGGTGGCGATTTCGGCATGGGATTGTTTCACCCGCGTTGGACCTGCGGAAGGTGAGCGGGCGATTGCCCAGGCGATCGTTTATTTGGCCTGCGCACCGAAGAGTAACGCGGTGTATACCGCCTATAAAGCGGCGTTGGCAGATGCACGCGATCGTCCGGATTACGACGTACCCGTGCATCTGCGTAATGCGCCGACGAAGTTAATGAAAGAAATGGGCTACGGCCAGGAATATCGCTACGCGCACGACGAGCCGAATGCGTATGCTGCCGGCGAAGAGTACTTCCCGCAGGAACTGGCACAAACACGCTATTATCGCCCGACAAACAGAGGTCTTGAGGGTAAGATTGGCGAAAAGCTCGCCTGGCTTGCCGGACAGGATCAAAATAGCCCTATAAAACGCTACCGTTAGAGCGATCGTTGCGGTAATGTTGGCAATGTATCCCTGTGACTGCAGGCTGTGGTCACTTTCTCCCATTTTAATTCGATAAGCACAGGATAAGCATGCTCGATCCCAATCTGCTGCGTAATGAGCCAGACGCAGTCGCTGAAAAACTGGCAAGCCGGGGCTTTAAGCTGGACGTAGATAAGCTGCGCGCTCTTGAAGAGCGTCGTAAAGTTCTGCAGGTACAAACTGAAAATCTGCAGGCAGAGCGTAACTCTCGATCGAAATCCATTGGCCAGGCAAAAGCGCGCGGGGAAGATATCGAGTCTTTACGTCTGGAAGTGAACAAACTGGGCGAAGAGCTGGATGCCGCGAAAGCTGAACTTGATACCTTGCAGGCTGAGATTCGCGATATTGCGCTGACCATTCCTAACCTGCCAGCAGACGAAGTCCCGGTCGGTAAAGATGAAAATGACAACATCGAAGTCAGCCGCTGGGGCACGCCGCGTGAGTTTGATTTTGACGTTCGCGATCACGTTACGCTGGGCGAAATGCACGCGGGGCTCGATTTTGCCGCCGCTGTTAAGCTGACCGGCTCGCGTTTCGTGGTCATGAAAGGGCAGATTGCGCGTATGCACCGTGCGCTGTCCCAGTTCATGCTGGATCTGCATACTGAACAGCATGGCTACAGTGAAAACTACGTTCCGTATCTGGTTAACCATGACACGCTGTACGGTACGGGTCAGTTGCCGAAATTTGCCGGCGATCTGTTCCATACCCGTCCGCTGGACGAAGAAGCCGACAGCAGCAACTATGCGCTGATCCCAACGGCAGAAGTTCCGCTGACCAACCTGGTGCGCGATGAGATCATTGACGAAGATGCGCTGCCAATCAAAATGACTGCGCATACCCCATGCTTCCGTTCAGAAGCGGGATCTTATGGTCGTGACACCCGTGGTCTGATCCGTATGCACCAGTTCGATAAAGTTGAGATGGTGCAGATCGTTCGTCCTGAAGATTCGATGGACGCGTTGGAAGAAATGACCGGTCATGCCGAGAAAGTCCTTCAGTTGCTGGGTCTGCCGTACCGTAAGATCATTCTGTGTACTGGTGATATGGGCTTCGGCGCATGCAAAACCTACGATCTGGAAGTGTGGATCCCGGCGCAAAATACCTACCGTGAAATCTCTTCCTGCTCCAACGTGTGGGATTTCCAGGCGCGTCGCATGCAGGCACGTTGCCGCAGCAAGTCCGACAAGAAGACCCGTTTGGTGCATACGCTGAACGGCTCTGGTCTGGCGGTTGGTCGTACGCTGGTTGCCGTAATGGAAAACTACCAGCAGGCCGATGGCCGCATTCAGGTTCCGGAAGTACTCCGTCCGTATATGAATGGCCTGGAATACATCGGATAAGTTAGCTTTCCCTGCTAAAAAAGCGCCTGCGGGCGCTTTTTTTATGCCTGCTTGACGTCGAACAATAACCCTTACCCCATTAGTGGTAATACTACCTTCGAATGAAAGTCAGTATTTATCTCTGTCTTTACGCAAATTCACTATTTATCAGTCTGTATAACGATAATATCGATATATAAGTATCTATACAGCGTTTGTTTATTTATTGTGAGCAGCAGAGTGAGCCACTATGAAAACTAAGATCCCCGATGCCGTGCTGGCAGCTGAGGTGAGTCGTCGCGGTTTGGTCAAAACGACGGCGATAGGCGGGCTGGCGATGGCCAGCAGCGCGTTTACCCTGCCATTTACCCGTATTGCCAATGCTGCAGAAGCCATTAATCCGGCGCAGATCAATGAGAAAGTGATCTGGAGCGCCTGTACGGTGAACTGCGGTAGCCGCTGTCCGCTGCGTATGCACGTGGTGGACGGTGAAATCAAATATGTTGAAACCGACAACACCGGCGATGACAATTATGACGGCCTGCACCAGGTTAGAGCCTGCCTGCGCGGCCGCTCTATGCGCCGTCGTGTCTATAATCCGGATCGGCTGAAATACCCAATGAAGCGCGTGGGTAAGCGCGGTGAAGGTAAGTTTGAGCGCATCAGTTGGGATGAGGCCTATGACATCATCGCCACCAACATGCAGCGCCTGATCAAAGACTACGGCAACGAGTCTATCTACCTGAACTACGGCACCGGTACGCTGGGCGGAACCATGACACGCTCATGGCCACCGGGTAAAACGCTGGTCGCTCGTCTGATGAACTGCTGTGGTGGTTATCTGAACCACTACGGGGATTACTCTTCTGCACAAATCGCGGCTGGTTTGAACTATACCTACGGCGGCTGGGCGGACGGTAACAGTCCGTCTGATATCGAAAACAGTAAACTGGTTGTTCTGTTTGGTAATAACCCTGGTGAAACCCGCATGAGCGGTGGCGGGGTGACGTATTACCTTGAACAGGCACGGCAGAAATCCAATGCGCGAATGATTATTATCGATCCGCGCTACACGGACACCGGTGCGGGTCGTGAAGATGAATGGATCCCGATTCGTCCGGGCACCGATGCGGCACTGGTCAATGGCCTGGCGTACGTGTTGATTACCGAAAATATGGTTGATCAACCGTTCCTCGATAAATACTGCGTGGGGTATGACGAGAAAACTCTCCCTGCGAGCGCACCAAAGAATGGCCATTATAAGGCTTACATTTTAGGTCAGGGTAAAGACGGTATCGCGAAGACCCCGGAATGGGCCGCGCAGATAACCGGTATTCCTGCGGAACGCATCGTTAAGCTGGCACGTGAAATTGGCAGCGCCAAACCTGCCTACATCAGTCAGGGTTGGGGACCACAGCGTCACGCCAATGGTGAAATTGCCACCCGTGCTATTTCTATGCTGGCTATCCTGACCGGTAACGTCGGTATTAATGGTGGCAACAGCGGTGCGCGTGAAGGCTCTTACGATCTGCCGTTTGAACGTATGCCGACGCTGGAAAACCCGGTTGAAACCAGTATCTCGATGTTTATGTGGACGGACGCCATTGAGCGCGGCCCGGAAATGACGGCACTGCGTGACGGTGTTCGCGGTAAAGATAAGCTTGATGTGCCCATTAAGATGATCTGGAACTATGCTGGTAACTGTCTGATTAACCAGCACTCTGATATCAACCGCACGCATGAAATCCTGCAGGATGATAAGAAGTGCGAGATGATTGTCGTCATTGATTGCCACATGACGTCCTCGGCGAAATACGCGGATATTTTGCTGCCGGACTGCACAGCGTCTGAACAAATGGACTTCGCGCTGGATGCCTCCTGCGGGAATATGTCGTATGTGATTTTCACCGATCAGGCCATCAAACCTCGCTTTGAATGCAAGACCATCTACCAAATGACCAGCGAACTGGCGAAACGCCTTGGCGTTGAGCAGCAGTTTACGGAAGGCCGTACTCAGGAAGAGTGGATGCGTCATTTGTATGAACAGTCGCGCAAAGCGATACCTGAACTGCCTACGTTTGAAGAGTTCCGCAAGCAGGGGATCTTTAAACAGCGCGATCCAGAAGGACATCATGTGGCGTACAAAGCGTTCCGTGAGGATCCTCAAGCCAACCCGCTCACAACGCCATCGGGCAAAATTGAAATTTATTCTCAGGCGCTGGCAGACATTGCTGCTACCTGGGAATTGCCTGAAGACGATGTGATCGATCCATTGCCAGTTTACGCCCCGGGCTTTGAAAGTTTAAGCGATCCGCTGGCGGATAAATTCCCGCTGCAGTTGACGGGCTTCCACTACAAATCTCGCGTTCACTCGACCTATGGCAACGTGGATGTACTGAAAGCGTCCTGCCGCCAGGAAATGTGGATCAACCCGTTGGACGCGCAACGACGCGGTATTAGCAACGGCGACAAGGTACGCATCTTTAACGAGCGTGGCGAGGTGCATATCGAGGCGAAAGTGACGCCGCGTATGATGCCGGGCGTGGTAGCGCTAGGTGAGGGAGCTTGGTATGACCCGGATATGAAACGTGTGGATCAGGGCGGCTGCATCAACGTGCTGACGACCCAGCGTCCTTCTCCGCTCGCGAAGGGGAACCCGTCACATACGAACCTTGTTCAGGTTGAAAAGGTGTAAGGAGTAACCGATGACAACCCAGTATGGATTTTTTATTGATTCCAGCCGTTGCACCGGTTGCAAAACCTGCGAACTGGCCTGCAAAGACTACAAAGATTTAACCCCGGATGTCAGCTTCCGCCGTATTTACGAATATGCCGGTGGCGACTGGCAAGAAGACAACGGCGTTTGGCACCAGAACGTCTTTGCCTATTACCTGTCTATTGCGTGTAACCATTGTGAAGACCCGGCGTGTACCAAGGTATGTCCGAGTGGCGCGATGCACAAGCGTGAAGACGGTTTTGTGGTCGTCGATGAGGATGTGTGCATTGGCTGTCGTTATTGCCATATGGCCTGTCCTTACGGCGCGCCACAGTACAATGCGGCCAAAGGGCATATGACCAAGTGTGATGGCTGCCACGACCGTGTGGCCGAGGGCAAAAAGCCGATTTGCGTCGAATCTTGTCCATTGCGCGCGCTGGATTTTGGTCCGATTGATGAACTGCGCAAAAAACACGGTGAGCTGGCGGCGGTTGCGCCACTACCGGGCGCACATTTCACCAAACCTAGCATTGTAATCAAACCTAATGCCAATAGCCGCCCGACCGGGGATACCACGGGTTATCTGGCTAATCCGAAGGAGGTGTAAGATGGGAAGTGGATGGCATGAGTGGCCGCTGATGATCTTCACGGTCTTCGGGCAGTGCGTGGTTGGCGGTTTTATTGTTCTGGCGCTGGCATTGATGAAAGGGGGCTTACGTCCCGACGCACAGCAGCGCGTCGTTGCCTGTATGTTGGGCCTGTGGGTGTTAATGGGCATCGGCTTTATTGCCTCCATGCTGCACCTGGGATCGCCGATGCGTGCTTTTAACTCCTTTAACCGTATCGGAGCCTCTGCACTGAGTAACGAAATTGCCAGCGGTTCGCTGTTCTTCGCGGTGGGCGGTATCGGCTGGCTGATGGCGACATTGAAAAAAATGCCGTCTGCGTTACGTACTCTGTGGCTAATCGTCACTATGGTACTGGGCGTGGTTTTCGTTTGGATGATGGTGCGGGTGTATAACACCATTGATACGATCCCTACCTGGTACAGCCTCTGGACGCCGCTGGGCTTCTTCCTGACGCTGTTTTTGGGGGGGCCGCTGTTAGGTTATCTGCTGCTGCGTGTGGCTGGAGTAGACGGCTGGGCAATGCGCCTGCTGCCGGCGATTTCCATATTTGCGCTGGTGGTGAGTGCTATCATGGCGGTAATGCAGGGCACTGAACTGGCGACTATTCACAGTTCTGTTCAGCAGGCATCTGCATTGGTACCGGACTACGGCTCGCTGATGGCGTGGCGTATTGCGGCACTGGCTTTGGCGCTGTGCTGCTGGGTTGTGCCGCAGGTTAAAGGCTACCAACCGGCCGTACCGTTACTGTCAGTGGCGTTTATTTTGCTGCTTGTCGGTGAACTGATCGGGCGCGGTGTGTTCTACGGTCTGCATATGACCGTGGGCATGGCGGTTGCCAGCTGATCTAAAGAATGCCGAATGGCGCAGCTAACGGCGCCATTCGGCAAATAAAAAATGCGATACATCCATGAAATATTTCGACTGAACGAAACGCGATAATTTTGTTTTAGATCAATTAAAACAAACAGATGTGTTTTCCTCTTTTTTATCCATTCATATTAAGAATCAGTAATACGAATCGATCGTCATGAAAGCGCCTCAGACCCCTGATTGCGCCGATTGACAATGTTTTTGGCAGTGGCATGATGCGCATGAAATTTGAACTTCCTCACGGTTTTTATTCATGTCTACCTATACCCGACCCGTTATGCTATTGCTGTGCGGGCTACTGCTGCTGACCCTGGCGATCGCCGTGTTAAACACGCTCGTCCCGCTTTGGCTCGCCCATGACAATCTCCCGACCTGGCAGGTGGGTGTGGTCAGTTCGTCTTATTTCACCGGTAATCTGGTGGGGACGTTGCTGACCGGGTATTTAATCAGACATCTTGGCTTCAACCGCAGCTATTACATTGCCTCGTTTATCTTCGCCGTGGGGTGTATTGGGCTGGGTGTGATGGTGGGATTCTGGAGCTGGATGACCTGGCGTTTTATCGCCGGTGTCGGCTGTGCCATGATTTGGGTGGTGGTGGAAAGCGCGCTGATGTGCAGCGGGACCTCTCGTAACCGCGGACGCTTACTGGCTGCCTATATGATGGTCTATTACGTGGGAACGTTTTTAGGGCAGCTGTTAGTCAGTAAAGTCTCGACAGATCTCATGAGCGTTTTGCCGTGGGTTACTGGCACGATTCTGGCAGGCGTATTACCACTGCTCTTTACCCGCATTATGAATCAGCAAAGCGAGGAACAACATTCGACGCCGATAGCATCGATGTTGAGACTTCGTCAGGCGCGACTGGGCGTGAATGGCTGCATTATCTCCGGTATTGTGCTGGGCTCGTTGTATGGCTTGATGCCGCTGTACCTTAATCATCAGGGGGCCAGTAACGCCAGCATTGGTTTCTGGATGGCGGTGATGGTCAGCGCTGGTATTCTGGGACAATGGCCGATTGGTCGTCTGGCGGATAAATTAGGTCGCCTGCTGGTTTTACGCGTTCAGGTCTTTGTGGTGATCCTCGGTAGCATTGCGATGCTGAATCAGGCGGCAATGGCCCCTGCGTTGTTCATGTTAGGTGCGGCCGGTTTTACGCTCTATCCAGTGGCAATGGCCTGGGCCTGCGAAAAAGTGGAACATCATCAACTGGTTGCCATGAACCAGGCATTGTTATTAAGCTATACCGTGGGGAGCCTGCTGGGGCCGTCATTTACCGCGATGCTGATGCAGAACTTCTCAGATAGCCTGTTGTTTATCATGATCGCCAGCGTGTCGTTTATTTATTTACTGATGCTGCTGCGTAAAACAGGACACAAGCCCAATTCCGTGGCACATATCTGAAGCTATTTAACGATTACGGTGGGTTTCCATTCATACAAATTATGTATGTTTGGTGAGAATCCACCGTATTTAATTCCCCCTCATCTTTGCTGAAAAATAAACTGTGCAGAAGGTTATAGTTTTACATTCTGCCATTTCCGCCCGTTCATTTTACCGCGCATAATCCCTCGCCTCATTTATTGATATTTAAAATAACCCCACGAAGGATCGCGTATGGCCGGTGCACAGGAAAAACAGTTGCGATGGTACAACATCGCCTTGATGTCGTTTATTACCGTTTGGGGGTTTGGCAACGTTGTAAACAACTATGCTAATCAGGGATTAGTCGTTGTCTCCTCCTGGATTTTTATTTTTGCGCTCTATTTTATCCCTTACGCACTGATCGTCGGGCAGCTTGGCTCCACGTTTAAAGAGGGGAAAGGTGGCGTCAGTACCTGGATTAAACACACCATGGGGCCGGGGCTGGCTTACCTTGCCGCATGGACTTACTGGGTAGTGCATATTCCTTACCTGGCGCAGAAACCGCAGGCTATCCTGATTGCCCTGGGCTGGGCGCTGAAGGGGGATGGGTCACTCATTAAAGAATACACCGTCGTGGCGTTACAGGGGCTGACGCTGGCGCTGTTTGTCTTCTTCATGTGGGTTGCATCCCGTGGGATGAAGTCACTGAAAATTGTGGGTTCCGTGGCGGGAATTGCGATGTTTGTGATGTCGATTCTGTATGTCGTGATGGCGGTAACCGCGCCGGCAATTACGGATGTTGAGATTGCTACCACCAACATCACTTGGGAATCGTTCATTCCGCATATTGATTTTACCTATATCACGACGATTTCGATGCTGGTCTTCGCGGTGGGTGGCGCGGAAAAAATTTCACCTTACGTTAACCAGACTCGCAATCCAGGCAAAGAATTCCCGAAAGGGATGTTGATTCTGGCGATTATGGTGGCGGTATGTGCAATTCTCGGCTCGCTGGCAATGGGGATGATGTTTGACTCCCGGCATATTCCCGATGATTTAATGACCAATGGTCAATATTATGCTTTCCAGAAACTGGGCGAGTATTACGGGATGGGTAACACGCTGATGGTCATTTATGCGGTTGCCAACACGCTGGGGCAGATTGCTGCGTTGGTGTTTTCTATCGATGCGCCGCTTAAAGTCCTGCTGGGTGATGCGGACAGTCGATATATTCCTGCGCGTTTGTGCCGTACGAATGCGTCCGGCACACCGGTGAACGGTTATATATTGACGTTAGTATTAGTCGCGATTCTGATTATGTTGCCGACGCTGGGTATTGGTGACATGAATAATTTGTATAAATGGTTGCTGAATCTCAACTCAGTTGTTATGCCATTGCGTTATTTATGGGTGTTCGTGGCATTTATTGCCGTTATTCGGCTGGCGCAGAAATATAAGTCAGAATATGTCTTTATTCGCAACAAAACGCTGGCATTAACCGTCGGAGGATGGTGTTTTGCCTTCACTGCATTTGCTTGCGTTACCGGGATTTTTCCAAAAATGGAAGCCTTTACCCCGGAGTGGACTTTCCAGCTGACGCTGAACATTGTGACACCGTTTGTACTGGTCGGATTGGGCTTAATTTTCCCGCTGCTGGCGAGAAGAAAGAGTTAAACGAGCGATAATAAGAAGGAGATAGCCAGGCTATCTCCTTCTGGCGGCTCAGGACAGCGGGGCAAGTTCGTCGGGAATGGTATATTGGTGACCGTCATAGCGCAGTAACCAGTTGGCTTTACCCGGTTTATCTTTCGCTGCGCATTGCTCATTGGCATCAACATAGCTCGTGGATGCCACGCTTTTCTCGGTTACCCGAATATCAACATACCCATTCTGCGAACCGGTATCCAGCGCCAGGCTGCGTTTACTGTCGCTGAAGGTTCCCTCGCAGTTGCCATCCCATTCTCCGCTGCTATTTTCCAGCACGATACCGTTTAGTATTGGCCGGAGCTGATTATTGTCGATGACATACAGCGAAAGTGCCGTTTCACTAAATGGATTGACCCGAGAACTGCCGGTGCGGGAGATACGCAAGCCGAATGCGGTCTGTTCAGGCGTAACCTTCCAGCGAGCGGTATCAAGTGCCAGGCCGGTGATGCGAATGGCATCGTCGCTCATTCTCTCTGGCAGGCGTAATCGTTGTTTTACGTCGAGTGTGGTGGAATCGAGCACCAGAAGCTCCATATCGCCGACGTTATCGTAATCGCTATACTGCTGTGTCATTAATGGTACAGCGGCCAGCGTCAGCTCAGGGTGCGCTGGCCAGATGCGGCAAATCGCGCTTTTGGGTGAATCACTGTGGGTGGTAATGACCCGGTTATCTTGAGTGATGGTGCCTTGCGACGTTGTCCTGGCATCCGGCCAGGCGTGCTGGATGATGGCATTAATATCGCAGTTGCTGGCGGCATTCGCGGCCTGGGCAGACAACAGTAACACTCCTGAGATGAATAACCGCATGACGTCCTTTCCTGTGTTGTGACCCGTTTGCCGAAGAGGTAAGTGCAGATAACAAAACGGCCACCATGTTAGGCAGCCGTTTTACAAGGATGTAAACTCAATACATCACTTTATGACCATACTGTTCCAGGATACCTTTCACGCGATCCATGGTTTCTTTCTTCGGTGGCTTAACGCCATCCAGCTTATATTCTTCGCCCATCGCCACCCATTTGTGTTTACCCAACTCATGGTAAGGCAGTAATTCGATTTTTTCGACGTTGCCCATATCACGGGTAAACTCGCCCAGACGGTGTGCTGAGTCGTCATCGTCAGACCAGCCTGGTACGACGACGTAGCGGATCCACACCTTGATGTCTTTGTTAGACAGATAGCGTGCGAACTCCAGTGTACGATGGTTAGACACACCGACCAGGTTCTGGTGAATTTCGTCGTTCATCTGTTTGAGGTCGAGCATCACCAGATCGGTGACTTCCAGCAGTTCATCAATCACCGGATCGTAGCGGCGGACAAAACCGTTGGTGTCGAGACAGGTATGAATACCTTCTTTTCTACAGGCGCGGAACCAGTCACGAACGAATTCGGCCTGCAGAATAGCCTCACCACCGGATGCCGTTACGCCGCCACCGGAGGCGTTCATAAAGTGGCGATAGGTCACCACTTCTTTCATCAATTCTTCGACGGTGACTTCTTTACCACCGTGCGTGTCCCACGTATCACGGTTATGGCAATACAGGCAGCGCATCAGGCAGCCCTGGAAGAAGGTAATAAAGCGGATGCCCGGGCCGTCTACGGTGCCACAGGATTCAAAGGAGTGAATGCGACCAATAACTGACATTGCGGTGTATCTCCAGATGTGGCCCATCCGGGGCCAGAGTGAGTGCACAGTTATTAACTGTGTCGAGTCTGTTTTGGCAGTCATCCATAAGTATAGATAGCTGACGAAAGAGACTTAGTTGCTAAAAAGGCCCCACTTACGTGGAGCCTTTATTGTACGACATTTAACGCGTGATTTCAGTCAAAACCAATTACATGGTCTGAGTGAAAGTACGGGTAATAACATCCTGCTGCTGTTCTTTAGTCAGGGAGTTAAAACGTACTGCATAACCTGATACACGGATGGTCAACTGAGGATATTTCTCAGGATGTTCCATCGCGTCCAGCAGCATTTCACGGTTCATGACGTTCACGTTCAGGTGCTGCCCACCTTCGATGGACGCTTCGTGATGGAAATAACCGTCCATCAGGCCTGCCAGGTTGGTCTTACGAACTTCGTCGTCTTTACCCAGTGCGTTCGGAACGATAGAGAAGGTATAAGAGATACCATCTTTAGCGTAAGCAAACGGCAGTTTAGCAACGGAGGTCAGAGAGGCAACAGCACCTTTCTGGTCACGGCCGTGCATTGGGTTAGCACCCGGTCCGAACGGTGCGCCAGCACGACGACCATCTGGGGTGTTACCGGTTTTCTTACCATACACAACGTTAGAGGTGATGGTCAGAACAGACTGAGTCGGGATAGCGTTACGGTAAGTAGTCAGTTTCTGAATTTTCTTCATGAAACGTTCTACCAGGTCAACCGCCATGTCATCAACGCGAGAGTCGTTGTTACCAAACTGCGGGTATTCGCCTTCGATTTCGAAGTCGATAGCCAGACCGTCTTCGTCACGAATCGGTTTAACTTTCGCATATTTGATTGCAGACAGGGAGTCAGCAGCAACGGACAGACCTGCGATACCACACGCCATGGTGCGAACAACGTCACGGTCGTGCAGCGCCATCAGAGCGGCTTCGTAGCTGTACTTGTCGTGCATGTAGTGGATGACGTTCAGTGCGGTGACGTACTGTTTAGCCAGCCAATCCATAAAGTGATCCATACGTTCCATCACTTCGTCGAAGTTCAGAACGTCACTTTTGATTGGTTCAGATTTCGGACCAACCTGGATTTTCAGTTTTTCATCAACGCCGCCGTTGATTGCGTACAGCATGGTTTTCGCCAGGTTTGCACGCGCACCGAAGAACTGCATTTGTTTACCAACAACCATCGGGCTTACGCAGCAAGCGATAGCGTAATCGTCGTTGTTGAAGTCCGGACGCATCAGGTCATCGTTCTCATACTGCAGAGAAGAGGTATCGATAGACACTTTAGCGGCGAATTTCTTGAAGTTCAGAGGCAGTTTTTCAGACCACAGAACGGTGATGTTCGGCTCCGGAGAAGGACCCATGGTGTACAGGGTGTTCAGGAAGCGGAAGCTGTTTTTGGTAACCAGAGTACGGCCGTCAACGCCCATACCGCCGATTGATTCAGTTGCCCAAATCGGGTCACCGGAGAACAGTTCATCATATTCAGGCGTACGCAGGAAACGAACCATACGCAGTTTCATGACCAGGTGGTCAATCATTTCCTGAGCGTCTTGTTCGGTGATTTTGCCTGCTTTGATATCACGTTCGATGTATGCATCCAGGAAGGTGGATACACGACCGAAGGACATTGCTGCACCGTTCTGAGACTTAACAGCGGCCAGGTAGCCGAAGTAGGTCCACTGGATAGCTTCCTGAGCGTTGGTAGCCGGACCAGAGATATCGCAGCCATATTTAGCCGCCATTTCTTTGATCTGACCCAGTGCGCGGTGCTGTTCAGCAATTTCTTCACGCAGACGGATAGTTGCTTCCAGGTTTACGCCATTTTCCAGATCGGACTGCAGAGAGACGAACTGAGCGTACTTATCTTTCATCAGGTAGTCGATACCGTACAGCGCAATGCGACGGTAGTCACCGATGATACGGCCACGGCCATACGCATCTGGCAGACCAGTCAGAATACCGGATTTACGGCAGTTCAGAATGTCTTTGGTATAAACATCGAATACGCCCTGGTTGTGGGTTTTGCGGTATTCGGTGAAGATTTTTTTCAGCATCGGGTCCAGTTCGCGATTGTACGCTTTGCAGGAACCTTCAACCATTTTGATGCCGCCAAACGGAATGATCGCACGTTTCAGTGGAGCTTCAGTCTGCAGACCAACGATTTTCTCAAGCTGCTTGTTGATGTAGCCAGCATCGTGAGAAGTGATGGTAGAAGCAACGGAGGTGTCAAAGTCAACAGGCGCGTGAGTACGGTTTTCCTGTTTAACGCCTTCCATCACGCTGTCCCACAGCTTGGTGGTCGCGTCAGTTGCGCCAGCCAGGAAGGACTCGTCACCCTCATACGGAGTGTAGTTTTTCTGAATGAAGTCACGGACGTTTACTTCATTCTGCCAATCACCTTTGGTAAAACCTTCCCAGGCTGTGGCTAACTTTTCATTAAGCTCGGACATGTAACACCTACCTTCTTAAGTGGATTTTTTATTTACTACGTGTAATGGGCATCAACAAATTAGTGATGATCGTTACCACGTAGGTAAATGACCCAGTATGTCAACCCGACTAACAAACCGCCGCCGATAATGTTACCGATCGTAACCGGAATCAGGTTATCGGTGATGAAATTCATCACGGTCAGGTGTGAAAAATTCTCCGGAGAAGAACCGACAGCGGTCCAGAATTCCGGTGTGGCGAAATCGCGTATTACGATACCCATAGGGATCATAAACATGTTTGCGATACTGTGCTCAAAACCGCTGGCAACAAACATTGCGACCGGCAATACCATGATAAACGCTTTGTCCATCAGGCTACGGCCTGAGTAGCTCATCCATACGGCCAGGCACACCATCAGGTTTGCCAGAATACCGAGGCTGACGGCTTCAACAAAGGTGTGATGCACTTTGTGATCGGCGGTTTGCAGGACATTTAGCCCCCATGCGCCGTTAGCGGTCATATATTCGCCGGAAAGCCACATCAGTAGCACAAAGAGCAAGCAACCCACCAGGTTGCCAACATAAACGTTGAGCCAGTTTTTTGCCAGTTGGCCCCAGGTAATACGTCCACTGGCCTTAGCGACGACAATCAGTACGGTTGAAGTAAAGAGGTCAGCGCCGCAGACAACACAAAGAATCAGTCCCAGGGAAAAGCAGATACCACCGATCAACTTGGCCATACCGAAAGGCATTGTTCCAGTACCGGTCGTGGCGGTGATATAGAAAACAAAGGCAATTGAAATGAACACACCGGCAGTAATTGCCAGATAGAACGTCTTAAGCGGATGTTTCGTTGCTTTATAGACGCCTGCTTCTTCGGCAACTTTGGCCATAGCAGCAGGAAGTATAAGATCAAAAGGGTTGTCAGCTTTCACACTAACTCTCTCTTTATTAAGTCGGCGACGAGATACTAACAAAGCATTATAGATGAGAATTTGATATAGATCATATCTCGCCTGGCTTATAGGCCCGCAAGACGCATGGTTTTTATGCGATTACGGAGTAACTTTTTGATTATTATAGTAAAAATAAATTTTAAAAATTATAAAGTGAGTTGAATTTTTTCCTTTCGTCTCCCGTTGAGCGGTTAATTAAAATGGAGTAATTGAGATAAAATGCAACACTATCAAGCTATTTTTTTTAATATCAACTACTAATTTTTAACCTTGTTTTTACATTTATTTTTGATTAAGCAAAAATAAAAAAAACGGGGCACAAAATGCGCCCCGTAATATAGCGTAGTCAATTGTTGAAGCCTACTCAGAGCAGGCTAATTGCCATTATTTTGACCAGTATGCTGCTTTTGCGCGCTGCAGTTTTTCATAGGCTTTCAGCAGAGACTGATGCGCCGGGAAAGCCTGCAGATCGCTGTCGACGGACTGGAGGCCATAAAACGGCGCTTCTCCGCTTAATGCCGCACTCGCCGCTTCAACCGCATCGGCACCGTACATACGGACAAAAGCGTTCAGATACTGCAGCGGCTGGCGATCGTCTTCCTGCGACAACAGCAGCAGCGTTTGCAGGCAACGGTAGTAGTTGGCGCGTTCGGCGCTAAAGACCGATGCGTTAAACTCCATTGTCCATTCGGTCCAAATCAGTGCCTGCTCCAGGTCACCGCCGGCCAGTGCCAGCATCACTTTCAGCTCACCAATACGCAGCGTAGACCAGCCGTTGTCTGAACCTGTTGCCAGACCCAGCAGCTCACGTACGCGGGTAAAGTCGTCAAAACCTTCTTCATCCAGTTGTTCGAGCAGGCTGAGATAGTCTTCTTTATCCCACTCGCTGCCCGGCAGAGAAAGAATGGTTTCACGCAGATGTGTGCCCATACCGTTGTTCGCTAACCACAGATCTTCAGCCGGATAGATATCAGACATCCCCGGAACGATGATGCGGCAGGCGTACACGCCCAGATGCTCGTAATCAGCGATATACACTTCTTTATCTTCGGTTTTGAAGATAGCCATCAGGGTGGCGAACTCTTCTTCCGTAGTGCCGGAGAAATTCCAGTCAACGAACGGATAATCGGCATCTTGCTTGAACAAATCCCAAGAGATCAGGCCGCTGGAATCGATGAAGTGGGTTTCGAGGTTGGTATGCTCAGCCACTTCTTCATCATCAAAGGTCGGGGGCATAAAGACATCAAGATCTTTCAGACCGCGGCCCTGCAACAGTTCAGTGACGGTTCGCTCCAGTGCCACGCCGAAGTCCGGGTGGGCGCCAAATGACGCAAAGCAGGTCCCGTTAGCTGGGTTAAACAGTACTACGCAGATAACCGGGTATTTGCCGCCCAGCGAGCCGTCATAGGCGAAAATTGGGAACCCTTCGGCTTCCAGTTTGGCGATGGACTCGACCACAGCCGGGTAACGCGCCAGCACGTCGGCTGGGATTTCCGGCAGACTGATGCTTTCTGCGATAATGCGGTTCTTCACATAACGTTCAAAGACTTCAGAAAGCCCCTGAACGCGTGCTTCATTTGGGGTGTTACCGGCAGACATTCCGTTGGAAACGTACAGGTTGCCAATGATATTCATCGGAATGTACACGGTTTGGTTATCAGACTGGCGGGTAAACGGCAGACCGCAAACGCCGCGTTCTTCATTGCCTGACTGCAGGTCGATCAGCATGCTGCCGGTCAGTTCATTTTCCGGATCGTAGAACGCGCGCAGACGGGCATCCAACAGACCTTCTGGAACGTCATCCTCTTCGGTTAACGGGAACCATTTTTCGTTCGGATAATGCACGAATGGACCGTTAGCGACAGTTTCACCCAGCCAGAAATCGGCAAAAAAGTAGTTGGTGGACAGACGCTCAAAATATTCGCCCAGCGCGGAAGCCAGCGCCGCTTTTTTCGTCGCGCCTTTACCGTTGGTGAAACACAGTGCGCACTCTTTATCGCGAATATGCACAGACCAAACGTTAGGAACGGGGTTTAACCATGAGGCTTCTTCAATCTGGAAACCAAGGTCGAGTAATTTTTGCTGGAAGCGGGCGATGGAATCTTCCAGCGCGGCATCTTTGCCGGGAATAAATGTTTGCGTCATGAAAATCACTTTTGTCGTACGGAAAGCGCGCAATGATACGGGTTTTATATGAATGGCGCTATCGCCGCCACTGCGGTGACGCAAATAAAAGCGTTGACTATGCTTTCACACGATAACCCACGTTAAGAGTACAAAATGAAAGCATTCGATTTACACCGTATGGCGCTTGATAAAGTGCCCATGGAGTTTCTGGGTGAGGTGGCGCTGCGCAGCTTGTATACCTTTATATTGGTTTTTCTGTTTTTAAAGCTCACGGGGCGGCGTGGTGTACGCCAGATGTCGCTTTTTGAAGTGTTGATTATCCTGACGCTGGGGTCGGCAGCGGGGGATGTGGCGTTTTATGACGATGTTCCGCTGCTACCGGTGCTGGTGGTATTCATTACCCTGGCGCTGCTGTATCGCTTAGTGATGTGGCTGATGGCACACAGTGAAAAGCTGGAGGATCTGCTGGAGGGTAAACCGCTGGTGATCATCGAAGACGGCGAACTGTCATGGTCGAAGCTCAATAACGCCAATATGACGGAATTCGAGTTTTTTATGGAATTGCGGCTGAACGGTGTGGAGCAATTAGGGCAGGTGAAGCTCGCTATTCTGGAGACAAACGGGCAAATCAGCGTCTATTTCTTTGCCGATGAAGACGTCAAACCCGGTCTCAGCATTCTGCCTAAACACTGTACGCAACGCTTTAAGGTGGTACCGGCGGCAGGGGATTATGCCTGCGTACGCTGTAGTGAAGTTATTCACATGCGCGCTGGGGATCATCAATTATGTCCGCGCTGTGCAAATCCAGAATGGACGAAGGCCAGTCGGGCAAAACGGGTCACCTGACAGCGAAAATATCGGTTTTGAGCCGTCAATCCGATAGATTCTTTTGTGTGACGAATGACACATTTTTCCCCTGACCCGTATTACCCATTGCGGCGCGTGTCGCTGAATGATAAAACCGATATCCACAGGAAAAACATATACCCAATGTCTGTCACAGGAATTATTGCCAACGACAGGATGTTGACCGGATAACAACACAACGTGGTGAGGGGAAATGACTCAGGTCTTCAATTTTAGTTCAGGTCCGGCAATGCTACCGGCGGACGTACTTAAACTGGCTCAACAGGATCTCCGCGACTGGAATGGTCTTGGCACGTCGGTGATGGAAATTAGCCACCGTGGTAAAGAGTTTATCCAGGTCGCAGAGGAAGCAGAGCAGGATTTTCGCGATCTCCTCAGCATTCCCTCCAACTACAAAGTGTTGTTCTGCCATGGCGGTGGTCGCGGTCAGTTCGCCGGGATCCCGCTCAATATTTTAGGCGATAAGACCACGGCAGATTACGTCGATGCCGGTTATTGGGCAGCCAGCGCCATTAAAGAAGCGAAGAAATACTGCACACCAAACGTGATTGATGCCAAAGTTACCGTTGACGGCCTGCGGGCGGTCACGCCAATGAGTGAATGGCAGCTTTCTGACAATGCGGCTTATCTGCACTATTGCCCGAACGAAACCATTGATGGTATTGCAATCGATGAGACGCCGAATTTTGCCAGTAACGTTGTGGTGACCGCTGACCTGTCTTCCACCATCTTGTCTGGGCCGCTTGATGTTAGCCGCTATGGCGTAATCTACGCCGGCGCGCAGAAAAACATCGGCCCAGCGGGTCTGACGATCGTCATCGTACGTGAAGATTTACTCGGCAAAGCGCACGTGTCCTGCCCGTCGATCCTCGATTACACCGTCCTGAACGACAATGACTCGATGTTTAACACGCCGCCGACATTTGCCTGGTACCTCTCTGGTCTGGTCTTTAAGTGGCTGAAAGCGCAAGGCGGCGTCAGCGCAATGGACAAAATTAACCAGCAAAAAGCGGAACTGTTGTACGGCGTCATTGATAACAGTGACTTCTATCGTAACGACGTTGCGAAGTCTAACCGCTCGCGCATGAACGTTCCTTTCCAGTTGGCTGACAGCTCACTGGATAAACTGTTCCTGGAAGAGTCTTTTGCTGCTGGTCTGCATGCGCTGAAAGGGCATCGTGTGGTCGGTGGGATGCGCGCGTCTATCTACAATGCAATGCCGCTTGAAGGCGTGAAAGCGTTGACCGATTTCATGATCGATTTCGAGCGTCGCCGCGGCTAATCTGCTGTTATTTTTCATCCCCACAGCCAGCCTGTGGGGTTTTTATATCTGTTTTTGAGAGTTAAGTTTCATGGAATCCCTGACGTTACAACCCATTGCGCGGGTAGATGGCACCATCAATCTGCCTGGTTCTAAAAGTGTTTCTAACCGCGCTTTGCTGCTGGCTGCATTAGCAAATGGCACCACTGTCCTGACCAACCTGCTGGACAGTGATGATGTCCGCCATATGCTTAACGCGCTGAATGCGTTAGGGATTAGTTATACCCTTTCTGCCGATCGTACCCGCTGCGAAATCATCGGTAACGGCGGCGCGTTACAGGCCGAAGGTGCAGTCGAACTGTTTCTTGGCAACGCCGGCACCGCGATGCGTCCGCTGGCGGCTGCGCTGTGTCTGGGGCACAACGATATTGTGCTGACGGGTGAACCGCGTATGAAAGAGCGCCCGATTGGCCATCTGGTCGATGCGCTACGCCAGGGGGGCGCAAACATAGATTACCTGGAGCAGGAAAACTATCCGCCTTTACGACTGCGCGGTGGTTTTATCGGTGGCCAGGTTGACGTGGACGGCAGCGTGTCCAGCCAGTTCCTTACCGCGTTGCTGATGACCACGCCGCTGGCGCCGCAGGATACGACGATCGCAATTAAAGGCGAGCTGGTATCAAAACCTTACATCGATATTACGCTAAACCTGATGAAAACCTTTGGCGTTGAGATTGAGAACCAGGACTACCAACATTTTGTTGTCAAAGGTGGACAGCAGTACCAGTCCCCTGGCGCATACCTGGTGGAAGGGGATGGGTCATCGGCCTCGTATTTCCTTGCCGCCGGAGCGATTAAAGGCGGTACGGTGAAAGTCACCGGGATTGGCCGCAACAGCATGCAGGGCGATATTCGCTTTGCCGATGTGCTGGAAAAAATGGGCGCGACCGTGATGTGGGGAGATGATTTCATTGCCTGTACGCACGGGGAATTACACGCCATTGATATGGATATGAACCACATTCCGGATGCGGCGATGACGATTGCTACCGCGGCGCTGTTTGCGAAAGGCACCACGACTCTTCGCAACATCTACAACTGGCGAGTCAAGGAGACAGACCGTTTATTTGCGATGGCAACGGAGCTGCGTAAAGTGGGCGCTGAAGTGGAAGAGGGGCATGATTTTATCCGTATCACGCCACCTGCTACGTTAACATTTGCTGATATTGCGACCTATAACGATCACCGCATGGCGATGTGTTTCTCGCTGGTGGCGCTGTCTGACACGCCAGTCACTATTCTTGACCCTAAATGCACGGCCAAAACCTTCCCGGATTATTTCGAACAGTTGGCACGTATTAGTACACCTGCCTGATTTGATGGCCGCACTACCACGTGCGGCACATTCTGACATCCTCGATTGCCCATTTATTCTACACTCAGCTTCAATGATTCTGTATTTTTCACACAAAGATAACGATCGTTGACGTTGGCGCGTATAATGCGCGGCGTTTACGTTAACGTATGCCTGTTTAAGGAGAAAAAGATGACGGCAATTGCCCCGGTTATTACCATTGATGGCCCAAGCGGTGCAGGTAAAGGCACCTTGTGCAAAGCAATGGCGGAAGCATTGCAGTGGCATCTGTTAGATTCTGGCGCGATTTATCGTGTACTGGCGCTTGCGGCGTTACATCACCATGTTGATGTCGCCTCTGAAGATGCGCTGGTCCCGCTGGCGTCACATCTGGATGTGCGTTTTATCTCAACAGACGGCAATCTGGAAGTTATCCTGGAAGGTGAAGATGTTAGCGGTGAAATCCGCACTCAGGAAGTGGCAAACGCCGCCTCTCAGGTTGCTGCGTTTCCCCGTGTGCGTGAAGCGCTGTTGCGTCGTCAACGCGCCTTCCGTGAAGCGCCGGGATTAATCGCTGACGGACGCGATATGGGGACCGTGGTATTCCCTGACGCGCCGGTGAAAATTTTTCTGGACGCTTCCTCGCAAGAACGTGCGCATCGACGTATGCTACAGTTGCAGGAGAAGGGCTTTAGTGTTAACTTTGAACGCCTTTTGGCCGAGATCGAAGAACGCGACGACCGCGATCGAAACCGTGCGGTAGCGCCGTTAGTTCCTGCTGCTGATGCCTTAGTTTTGGATTCAACCCGATTAAGCATTGAGCAAGTGATTGAAAAAGCGTTACAATACGCGCGCCAAAAACTGGCACTCGCTTAAGTGCGACCGAATTTGCAGTACCCCCGTAGCAATGGAGTGTTAGCGGGTATGTTAAACAACCCCATCCGGCATGGAGCCAGGTGGACGTTAAATATGAAACCTGAAGATTAAACATGACAGAATCTTTTGCTCAACTATTTGAAGAATCCTTAAAAACAATTGAAACCCGTCCGGGTTCCATCGTCCGTGGTGTTGTTGTTGCTATCGACAAAGATATCGTACTGGTTGACGCCGGTCTGAAATCTGAGTCTGCCATTCCGGCAGAGCAGTTCAAAAACGCCCAGGGCGAGCTGGAAATCCAGGTTGGTGACGAAGTTGACGTTGCTCTGGATGCAGTAGAAGACGGCTTCGGTGAAACTCTGCTGTCCCGTGAAAAAGCTAAACGTCACGAAGCTTGGATCACGCTGGAAAAAGCTTACGAAGAAGCTGCGACCGTTACTGGTGTTATCAATGGCAAAGTCAAGGGTGGCTTCACTGTTGAGCTGAATGGTATTCGCGCGTTCCTGCCGGGTTCCCTGGTAGACGTTCGTCCGGTCCGCGACACGCTGCACCTGGAAGGCAAAGAGCTTGAATTCAAAGTAATCAAGCTGGATCAGAAACGTAACAACGTCGTTGTTTCCCGTCGTGCCGTTATCGAATCCGAAAACAGCGCAGAACGCGATCAGCTGCTGGAAAACCTGCAGGAAGGCATGGAAGTTAAAGGTATCGTTAAGAACCTCACTGACTACGGTGCATTCGTTGATCTGGGTGGCGTTGACGGCCTGCTGCACATCACCGACATGGCATGGAAACGCGTTAAGCATCCGAGCGAAATCGTAAACGTTGGCGACGAAATCACTGTTAAAGTGCTGAAGTTCGACCGCGAGCGTACTCGTGTATCTCTGGGCCTGAAACAGCTGGGCGAAGATCCATGGGTAGCTATCGCTAAGCGTTATCCGGAAGGTACCAAACTGACAGGTCGCGTGACCAACCTGACCGACTACGGCTGCTTCGTTGAAATCGAAGAAGGCGTTGAAGGCCTGGTTCACGTTTCCGAAATGGATTGGACCAACAAAAACATCCACCCGTCCAAAGTTGTTAACGTTGGCGACGTAGTGGAAGTTATGGTTCTGGATATCGACGAAGAACGTCGTCGTATCTCCCTGGGTCTGAAGCAGTGCAAAAACAACCCATGGCAGCAGTTCGCGGAAACCCACAACAAGGGTGACCGTGTTGAAGGTAAAATCAAGTCTATCACTGACTTCGGTATCTTCATCGGCCTGGACGGCGGCATCGACGGCCTGGTTCACCTGTCTGACATCTCCTGGAACGTTGCAGGCGAAGAAGCAGTTCGTGAATACAAAAAAGGCGACGAAATCGCAGCAGTTGTTCTGCAGGTTGACGCAGAACGTGAGCGTATCTCTCTGGGCGTTAAACAGCTCGCAGAAGATCCGTTCAACAACTGGGTTGCACTGAACAAGAAAGGCGCAATCGTAAACGGTAAAGTGACTGCAGTTGACGCTAAAGGCGCAACCGTAGAACTGGCTGACGGTGTTGAAGGTTACCTGCGCGCTTCTGAAGCTTCACGTGACCGCGTTGAAGATGCAACTCTGGTTCTGAGCGTAGGCGACGACGTTGAAGCTAAATTCACCGGCGTTGATCGTAAGAACCGTGCAATCAGCCTGTCTGTTCGTGCTAAAGACGAAGCTGATGAGAAAGATGCAATCGCAACTGTTAACAAACAGGAAGATGCAAACTTCTCTAACAACGCAATGGCTGAAGCTTTCAAAGCAGCTAAAGGCGAGTAATATCGAGTGCTCCAAATCCTTTGTGCTATTAACAGCACAAAGGGTAACGAGTAGCTTGACAGATTACAGGATTCGTCCTGTAATCAATGACAAAGGGCGGCTACGGCCGCCCTTAATCAATGCAGCAGCTAATTTTGCCTTTAAGGAACCGGAGGAATCATGACCAAGTCAGAATTGATCGAAAGACTTGCAACCCAGCAGCCTCACATTCCCGCGAAAGCGGTTGAAGACGCGGTAAAAGAGATGCTGGAACATATGGCCTCGACTCTGGCGCAGGGCGAGCGTATTGAAATCCGCGGTTTCGGTAGTTTTTCTCTGCATTACCGCGCACCACGTACCGGACGTAATCCGAAGACTGGCGATAAAGTGGATCTGGAAGGAAAATATGTTCCGCACTTTAAACCGGGTAAAGAGCTGCGCGATCGCGCCAATATTTACGGCTAAGTTTTTCACAAAACTTAACGTCGAGAAAAGCACCTGTAGGGGTGCTTTTTTCATTTCTGCTTGCCCATATTGGAACCCGCCTCTCAGTTAAATTGCACATTACATCCTTCGTGTAATAACAGCAGAACACACGCCGGAAAACGAAAAATTGCTGCCAGACAACCGCTGCGTTGTCCTGCACACTTCCTGTAACAGGGAGGTGTTTTGTGAAAATAATAACGGTCAGTTCGTGTGCATTGTGCGGTATTCTCCCTCTTACGGTATTACCCTCACTGCCCGAAATGCTGTACGTCAGCGGCCTATTTTGCCTGGCGTGTGTGCTCTGTCTTATTCCGCACAAGTATCTGCATTATGCCGGGTTAACGCTGTTGTTCTTTCTCTGGGGAATACTGGCGGCGAAAGACGCTACTTGGGCGGGCAATACGCTCCCCGCTAACACTCAGCAGGCCATAGTACAAATAACCGGCACTGACCATATGACCACGCACTATGGACAGATTACCCACCTGCAGGGGAGACGAATATTTCCGGCGCAGGGGATCGTACTGTATGGACAATACTTACCAGGTGAGGTTTGTGCGGGTCAGAAATGGGCGATGACGCTTAAGGTTCGCGCGGTACACGGCCAATTAAATGAAGGGGGATTTGATAGCCAGCGCTATGCGTTAGCACAGCATCAACCGCTGACGGGACGCTTCCTGCAGGCAAGTGTCATTTCGCCACAGTGTAGCCTGCGTGCCCGTTATCTCTCTTCGTTGAATACAACGTTATCCGCTTATCCCTGGCAGCAGGTGATACTGGGCCTGGGAATGGGGGAGCGACTCTCTGTTTCGCAAGAGGTGAAAACCATTATGCGCGACACCGGAACGGCGCATTTGATGGCTATTTCCGGGCTACATATTGCCTTTGCCGCGCTTTTAGCCGCCGGGCTAATTCGCGGTGGGCAATTTTTTATGCCAACCCGCTGGATCGCCTGGCAGGTTCCGCTGGTGGGCGGAATCGCCTGTGCGACGTTTTATGCATGGTTAACAGGGCTACAGCCTCCGGCATTACGCACCGTGGTTGCACTGATTGTCTGGGGTGCGCTTAAACTGAGCGGGCGGCAGTGGAGTGGGTGGGCTGTCTGGACATGCTGTCTGGCTGCAATTGTGATGGTTGATCCCGTTGCTGTTCTCTCACAAAGCCTGTGGTTGTCCGCGTTTGCCGTTGCGGCACTGATATTCTGGTATCAATGGTTTCCACTGCCCGAATGGTCACTCTACCGTGCGGGACGCGTATTTCTCGAGCTGGCGCATCTCCAGTTAGGTATCACGCTCCTGCTTCTGCCAGTGCAAATCGCCCTGTTTCACGGCATCAGCCTGACCTCATTTCTGGCCAATTTGTTTGCCGTACCGTTGGTCACGTTTGTTTCTGTCCCGCTGATTCTCGCGGGTATGATTGTGCACTTAACCGGGCCGCTGGTTGTCGAGACCGGGTGCTGGTATCTGGCCGATCGATCGCTGGCACTCTTATTCTGGGCGCTCAATAGTCTGCCAGAAGGTTGGATCAACATTGACCAACGCTGGCAATGGCTTTCGTTATCGCCCTGGGCGATGCTCGTTGCATGGCGACTGAATGCATGGCGTACCTTACCGGTGGTCTGCATTTCGGCAGTGCTTTTGTTGAGCTTGCCATTCTGGCGACCTGCGCGAACGCAAGTGTGGCAGGTGTATATGCTGGATGTTGGGCAAGGACTGGCAATGGTCATCGCCCGTAATGGTAAAGCGATCCTCTACGATACCGGGCTGGCATGGCCTGGGGGTGATAGCGCACAGCAGTTGATCATCCCCTGGTTACGCTGGCACAACCTGACACCTGAAGGGATCGTGTTGAGCCATGAACATCTGGACCATCGGGGGGGAATGGACTCGTTACTGAAAACCTGGCCAGCATTGTGGGTGAGAAGCCCACTAGGATGGAAAGGCCATTTACCCTGTTTTCGCGGCGAGAGCTGGCAATGGCAGGGATTAACGTTCAGCGCTCACTGGCCGCTCCGTGGGACTAACGATCGGGGGAATAACCATTCCTGTGTGGTGAGAGTTGACGACGGCAAGCGCAGTTTTCTGCTGACCGGTGATATTGAATCTCCTGCAGAACAAAAAATGCTAAGTCATTACTGGCAGCATCTGCAGTCCACTTTTATTCAGGTACCGCATCATGGCAGCAATACTTCATCGTCATTAGCGTTTGTTCAGCGGGTTGCTGGGCAGGTGGCGGTAGCCTCAGCTTCACGCTATAACGCCTGGCGTCTGCCTTCCTGGAAAGTGAAGCAACGCTATCAGCAGCAGAGTTACCAATGGTTGGACACGCCTCATCAGGGGCAGGTTACACTAGACTTTTTCCCGGGAAATTGGCGGATACGCAGTTTGCGGGATCAGATTTTACCTCGTTGGTATCATCAGTGGTTTGGCGTGCCGGAGGATAACGGGTAGAATATGCGGCTATTCTAACAAATGCTGGTTTTTTGAATGCATAACGATAAAGATCTCTCTACGTGGCAGACGTTTCGCCGACTATGGCCGACCATAGCGCCTTTTAAATCGGGTCTGATCGTGGCGGGTATAGCGTTAGTCCTGAACGCGGCCAGCGATACCTTCATGCTATCGCTCCTTAAACCATTACTGGATGATGGTTTTGGTAAAACAGATCGCTCGGTGCTGATGTGGATGCCACTGGTGGTCATTGGACTGATGGTAGTACGTGGCTTAACCAGCTATGTCTCCAGCTACTGTATTTCCTGGGTGTCAGGCAAAGTGGTGATGACCATGCGCCGCCGCCTGTTTGGTCATATGATGGGCATGCCTGTCGCTTTTTTTGATAAACAATCAACCGGTACGTTACTGTCTCGTATTACCTATGATTCAGAGCAAGTTGCGTCATCGTCTTCTGGCGCACTGATCACAGTAGTGCGTGAAGGGGCCTCGATTATTGGCCTGTTTATCATGATGTTTTATTACAGCTGGCAGCTGTCATTAATTCTGATTGTGCTGGCACCTATTGTGTCGATTGCGATCCGTGTGGTTTCCAAGCGTTTCCGTAGCATCAGTAAGAATATGCAAAACACTATGGGGCAAGTGACGACCAGTGCGGAGCAGATGCTGAAAGGCCACAAAGAAGTCTTGATTTTTGGTGGTCAGGAAGTCGAAACCAAACGTTTTGATAAAGTCAGCAACAAGATGCGTTTACAGGGCATGAAGATGGTTTCCGCGTCTTCTATCTCCGATCCAATCATTCAGTTGATTGCGTCGCTGGCGCTGGCTTTCGTATTGTATGCAGCCAGTTTCCCCAGCGTCATGGAAAACCTGACGGCAGGGACCATCACGGTGGTCTTCTCCTCAATGATCGCTCTGATGCGTCCGCTGAAGTCTCTGACTAACGTCAACGCCCAGTTCCAACGTGGTATGGCGGCGTGCCAGACCTTGTTCACTATTCTGGATAGCGAACAGGAAAAAGACGAAGGTAAACGCGTTATCGAACGTGCGACCGGCGATTTAGAGTTCCGTAACGTCACCTTTACCTATCCGGGTCGTGAAGTGCCTGCACTGCGTAACATCAACCTGCATATTCCGGCAGGAAAAACCGTTGCGCTGGTTGGGCGTTCAGGTTCAGGTAAATCTACCATCGCCAGTCTGATTACGCGCTTCTATGACATTGATGAAGGGCAAATTCTGATGGACGGACACGATCTGCGTGAATATACCCTGGCGTCCTTGCGCGATCAGGTTGCGCTGGTCTCGCAGAACGTGCACCTGTTTAACGACACGGTTGCCAATAACATCGCTTACGCACGTACGGATATCTACAGCCGCGAACAGATTGAAGAAGCGGCGCGTATGGCCTACGCCATGGACTTCATCAACAAGATGGATGATGGTCTGGATACGGTCATCGGCGAGAACGGCGTGCTGCTTTCCGGCGGTCAGCGCCAGCGTATTGCTATCGCCCGTGCCTTGCTACGCGACAGCCCGATTTTGATCCTGGATGAAGCGACGTCGGCTCTGGATACCGAATCCGAACGCGCTATCCAGGCGGCTCTTGATGAACTGCAGAAGAACCGCACCTCGCTGGTCATTGCGCACCGTCTTTCGACCATCGAACAGGCGGACGAGATTGTCGTTGTGGAAGATGGGCTGATTGTTGAGCGCGGCACCCATAGTGAACTGCTCGAACAGCGCGGTGTGTATGCGCAATTACACAAAATGCAATTTGGTCAATGATCGCGCGCATCTGGTCCGGTGAATCGCCGCTGTGGCGGTTGTTACTTCCGCTCTCCTGGCTATATGGTCTGGTGAGCGGGGTGATCCGCTTATGCTATACGCATGGGCTTAAACGTGCATGGCGCGCACCGGTGCCGGTTGTAGTAGTTGGAAACCTTACAGCCGGCGGCAATGGTAAAACGCCAGTCGTTATTTGGTTGGTTGAACACCTGCAGCAACGCGGCATTCGTGTGGGCGTAGTTTCTCGCGGCTATGGCGGAAAAGCGCAGGCGTACCCGCTGTTGCTGACGGCGGACACCACGACGGCAGAAGCGGGCGATGAACCGGTACTGATCTTCCAGCGTACCGGCGTACCGGTTGCTGTTTCTCCGGTAAGAGCCGATGCGGTAAAAGCCATTCTTGCTCATCATGACGTGCAGATTATCGTCACGGACGATGGTCTGCAGCATTATGCCTTGGCGCGCGATGTTGAAATCGTGGTGATTGATGGCGAACGTCGGTTTGGCAACGGCTGGTGGCTTCCCGCGGGGCCTATGCGGGAGCGAGCGGATCGGCTTAAATCTGTGGATGCGGCTATCGTCAACGGCGGTATCCCGCAGGCGGGAGAGATTCCGATGCGCCTTGAGCCGGGGCTGGCGGTTAATTTACGCACCGGCGAGCGCCGCGACGTTGCGCTGTTACCCAATATTGTTGCTATGGCTGGGATTGGCCATCCCCCGCGTTTCTTTGCCACCCTGGCGGCATGCGGGGCTAACCCACAGAAATGTGTCCCATTGGCAGACCATCAGTCTCTGACCTACAGTGACGTCAGTGCATTATTAGTTGCTGGACAAACGCTGGTGATGACGGAAAAAGACGCGGTGAAATGTCGTGCCTTTGCCGAGGATAACTGGTGGTACCTCCCTGTTGATGCGCATCTGTCGGGCGACCAGCCTGACGTATTACTTGATAGATTAACCTCGCTGGCTCGTTAACGGTTTCACGCTGCGGCAGCGACTGATTGATGAGGTTATCCATGTCGTTGCCGCACCTTTCTCTGACGGATGCCCGTCATCTTCACCTGGCAGCACAGGGCCTGTTGAAAAAAACACGTCGTCGGGCGACCCCGGCAGATATTCTTGCGACCATTACGCGCATGTCTTTACTGCAAATAGACACCATTAATATTGTCGCGCGTAGCCCTTATCTGGTGCTGTTCAGTCGCCTGGGCGACTATTCCCCGCAGTGGCTGGATGACTCGCTACATTGCGGTGAGTTGATGGAATATTGGGCGCATGAGGCGTGCTTCTTACCGCGCAGCGACTTTATGCTGATTCGCCATCGTATGCTTGCCCCAGAGAATATGGGCTGGAAGTACAAAGCCGCCTGGATGCAAGAGCATGTCCATGAGATTGAACAATTGCTTCATCACATTCAGCAAAATGGACCGGTGCGTTCAGCCGATTTTGAGCATCCGCGCAAGGGAACCAGCGGGTGGTGGGAATGGAAGCCGCAGAAACGTCATCTTGAAGGACTGTTCACCGCCGGTAGGGTGATGGTGGTGGAGCGGCGTAATTTCCAGCGGGTCTATGATGTAACGCATCGGGTTATGCCGCACTGGGATGATGAACGAGACTTGCTTTCGCAGACGCAAGCGGAAACGACCATGCTGGACAACAGTGCGCGCAGCCTCGGTATTTTCCGCGAACCGTGGCTGGCGGACTACTATCGATTGAAGCGTCCAGAACTCAAAAACTGGCGTGATGTGCGCGCAGAGCAACGGAAAATCATCCCTGTCGATGTCGAAAGGTTGGGGCCTATGTGGCTCCATAGCGATCTTCTACCATTGCTTGAACAGGCAAAGGCGGGCAAATTAACAGCCACCCACAGTGCTGTGTTATCTCCCTTTGACCCGGTGATCTGGGATCGTAAACGCGCGGAGCAGTTGTTTGATTTTAACTATCGGCTGGAGTGCTATACGCCAGCGCCGAAACGGCAGTACGGCTATTTTGTTTTGCCTTTGCTGCATCGCGGGCAACTGGTGGGTCGTATGGATGCTAAAATGCACCGTAAAACGGGCGTGCTAGAGATTATCTCACTATGGTTGCAGGATGGCGTCAAACCGGGAATTACCCTGCAAAGGGGCGTGTTCCAGGCCATCGATGATTTTGCGCGCTGGCAACAGGCGACACGCGTTACGCTGGGACGCTATCCTGACAGTTTATTTGTCGACTGCCGTGATGGCTGGGAAATAGCCCAGCCCGCTAAACGAATATGTTAATATTTACGGATTCACAATCCGGTCCATCTGGAGGAACTATGGATCATCGTCTGCTTGAAATTATTGCCTGCCCGGTATGCAATGGAAAACTCTGGTACAACCAGGAAAAACAGGAACTTATTTGTAAGCCGGATAACCTGGCGTTCCCACTGCGAGACGGTATTCCCGTGTTGCTGGAAACGGAAGCTCGCGCCCTGACGGCGGATGAGAGTAAATCATGAGTTTTGTGGTCATTATTCCCGCGCGCTATGCGTCTACGCGCCTGCCCGGTAAGCCCCTGCTGGATATCAACGGCAAACCGATGATCGTGCATGTTCTGGAGCGTGCGCGCGAGTCCGGTGCCGATCGCATTATTGTTGCTACCGATCATGAAGATGTTGCTCGCGCAGTCGAAGCGGTGGGTGGGGAAGTGTGCATGACGCGCGCCGATCACCAGTCCGGAACGGAGCGCCTGGCGGAAGTCGTCGAGAAATGTGGTTTTAGCGACGATACCGTTATTGTGAACGTGCAGGGTGATGAGCCGATGATCCCGGCGGTCATTATTCGGCAGGTAGCAGAGAACCTGGCGCAGCGGCAGGTCGGTATGGCAACGCTTGCCGCGCCGATCCACACCACGGAAGAAGCCTTTAATCCTAATGCGGTAAAAGTGGTACTGGATTCGGAAGGTTATGCGCTCTATTTCTCACGGGCAACTATTCCCTGGGATCGCGATCGTTTTGCCAAAAGTCTTGAAACCGTCGGTGATACTTTCCTGCGTCACCTGGGGATTTATGGCTATCGCGCCGGTTTTATCCGTCGCTATGTTAATTGGCAGCCGAGCCCGCTTGAGCATATTGAAATGCTGGAGCAGCTCCGCGTGCTGTGGTACGGCGAAAAAATTCACGTTGCTGTGGCGAAAGAAGTACCCGGCACAGGCGTTGATACCGCCGAAGATCTCGAGCGCGTTCGCGCCGAAATGCGTTAGTTTTTCTAATCACACTCCCCTCACTACAGATTGATATCTGACGAGTATTAGTGGGAGGAGTGTCGTATCTTGATTCTTTTCTTCCACTTTTCTGTTCATCAATTGATCTCATCCGGGTGACATCCGTCTGCACGACGCTCATTATGAAAGCAGTCGCATTTATGAGGGCCATCTGAAATGGAACAGTTGCGTGCCGAACTCAGTCATTTACTGGGTGAAAAACTCAGTCGTATAGAATGCGTGAATGAAAAAGCGGATACAGCGCTGTGGGCATTGTATGACAGCCAGGGAAACCCGATGCCGCTGATGGCGAGAAGTTTCACTACGCCGGGTATGGCACAGCAACTGGCATGGAAAACGTCCATGCTGGCGCGCAGTGGTACGGTACGTATGCCGGTCATTTATGGTGTCCTGACGCACGAGGAACATCCTGGCCCGGACGTGCTGCTACTTGAGCGCTTACGCGGCGTGCCGGTGGAAGCACCTGCCAGAACGCCCGAGCGTTGGGAACATTTAAAAGATCAGATTGTAGAAGGCATGCTGTCATGGCATCGCCAGGACAGTCGCGGATGTGTTGGTGAGGTGGATAATACCCAGGAAAATTTCTGGCCATCCTGGTATCGTCAACGTGTGGAGGTGTTGTGGAGCACCCTCAACCAGTTCAGCAATACCGGGTTAACGATGCAGGACAAACGGATTTTGTTTCGTACCCGAGAGTGCCTGCCCAGCCTGTTCGAAGGTTTTAACGATAACTGCGTTCTGATCCACGGCAATTTCAGTTTGCGCAGTATGCTCAAAGATGCTCGTAGCGATCAGCTCCTGGCAATGGTCGGGCCGGGATTAATGCTCTGGGCACCAAGAGAGTTTGAGCTGTTCCGGCTGATGGATAATGCGCTGGCGGAAAGTCTGTTGTGGCAATATCTGCAACGCGCGCCCGTGGCGGAGTCGTTCATCTGGCGACGCTGGTTGTATGTGTTGTGGGATGAAGTCGCCCAGTTGGTCAATACCGGGCGTTTCAGTCGGTCTAACTTTGATCTGGCAACCAAATCACTGTTGCCCTGGCTCGCCTGATGAGCCCTTCAACCACTGCCAGATCCTTCCCAGCGTTTCGTAGCCGACGCGGTCGCTGTGCATCAGCCAGACGGGAGACGGAATGGCGCGCTCCCACGGGTTCAGCGGAGAGTCTATCGCCAGTTGATTAGCGGGTGCTGGTAGCGGATGCAGTCCGGCCTGCTGGAAGAAGATCATCGCGCGCGGTAAATGTGATGCGGAGGTCACCAGCAGGAATGGCGCGTCACCGATTGTTTTTTTCACTGCGGCGGCTTCTTCTTCGGTATCTTTAGGTTCATCCAGGGTAATTATCTCACTGCGGGGAACCCCCAGTGATTGCGCCACTCGGGCACCAACTTCAGCAGTGCTGACGGGATTGGTCTTAGCTGCAGCACCAGTAAAGATAAGTTTCGATCCCGGATTGGCTCGCCACAGGCGCAGACCTTCATTGAGGCGCGGAAGGCTATTATTGATAAGATTTGAACTCGGCGCCCATTGCGGGTTCCACGTATAACCTCCGCCCAGTACCACAACAAACTCGACTTTCTGCGTATCCTGCCAGGTGGGATAGGTATCCTCAATCGGTTTTAGCAGACTATCGGCGACGGGCTGCAAGCTGAGCAGCAAAAGTGCCAGCCAGCTAAGGCTAATACACACTTTCCCTGTTTTCTGAAAGCGACTAAACCACACTAGCGCCAGCCCTATCCCCATCACCAGCAGCATCAACGGAAGCGGCAGCATCATACCGCCAATCACTTTCTTCAGTGTAAAAAGCATCCTTTTTGGTTCCTTTTTTAACCATACAGCAGAAGATCAGCAGGGATATTACACCAGAAAGGTTCATTCTCGGCGTGGGTGTGACAAAATAGCGGTTTTACTTAGTCACCCTTAAGCCAGCATGTGGAGCGCGCGATGCGGGATCGCAATTTTGATGATATTGCCGAGAAGTTTTCCCGTAACATTTACGGTACCACCAAAGGTCAGCTTCGTCAGACGATCCTCTGGCAGGATCTGGACACGCTGCTTGCCGACTACGCGGGCCAAACGTTGCGTGTGCTTGATGCGGGTGGCGGAGAAGGGCAGACAGCCATTCTGATGGCGCAGCGGGGCCATCACGTCACCTTGTGCGATCTTTCTGCTGAAATGGTGGCGCGAGCGCAACGGGCGGCAGAAGAGCAAGGTGTGAGCGACAACATGCATTTTATACATTGTGCCGCTCAGGACATTCCGCAGCATTTGGATTCTCAGGTTGATCTGATATTGTTTCATGCTGTGCTGGAATGGGTGGCTGACCCGCAAGCGGTCTTAAAAACACTGTGGTCGATGTTACGCCCGGGCGGTGCTTTATCGCTGATGTTCTACAATGCAAACGGTCTGTTGATGCGTAATGTGTTGGTCGGTAATTTCGGCTATGTACAGCAGGGAATGTATAAAAAGAAACGGCGCACGTTGTCTCCCGATTTCCCGCGCGACCCTCAGCAAGTCTATGGCTGGCTGGAGGAGATCGGCTGGGAGATAACCGGTAAAACGGGCGTGAGGGTGTTTCATGATTATCTGCGTGATAAACAAAAACAGCATGACTGTTTTGACGCTTTAACAGAAATAGAAACGCGCTATTGTCGCCAGGAGCCGTTTATCAGCCTTGGGCGTTATATTCATGTCACCGCGCGTAAACCGCAGATGCAAGGATAACCTATGAGTGAATTTTCCCAGACAGTCCCCGAACTGGTTGCCTGGGCCAGAAAAAATGACTTTTCCATCTCTCTGCCGGTAGACAGACTTTCTTTTCTGCTGGCTGTGGCTACGCTGAACGGTGAGCGGCTTGACGGTGAGATGAGTGAAGGCGAACTGGTGGATGCATTCCGCCATGTCAGTGATGCGTTTGAGCAAACCAGCGAAACCATCGGCGTGCGCGCCAACAACGCGATCAACGATATGGTGCGTCAACGTCTGCTGAACCGCTTTACCAGCGAGCAGGCGGAAGGAAACGCCATTTATCGTCTGACGCCATTGGGGATTGGCATCACCGATTATTACATCCGCCAGCGTGAGTTCTCGACGCTGCGCCTTTCCATGCAGCTCTCAATTGTGGCTGGGGAACTGAAGCGCGCGGCAGATGCGGCCGAAGAAGGCGGCGATGAGTTCCACTGGCACCGCAATGTGTACGCACCGCTGAAATATTCGGTGGCGGAAATCTTCGACAGCATCGACCTGACGCAGCGCATTATGGATGAGCAGCAGCAGCAGGTGAAAGACGACATTGCCCAATTGCTGAATAAAGACTGGCGGGCGGCGATTTCCAGCTGCGAAATGCTGCTGTCTGAAACCTCCGGCACGCTGCGTGAACTGCAGGACACGCTGGAAGCAGCGGGGGATAAGCTACAGGCTAACCTGCTGCGTATTCAGGACTCCACCATGACCCATGACGATCTGCATTTCGTTGACCGTCTGGTGTTCGACTTACAGAGCAAGCTTGACCGTATTATAAGCTGGGGTCAGCAATCCATCGATCTGTGGATCGGCTACGATCGCCACGTGCATAAATTCATCCGTACCGCGATTGATATGGATAAAAACCGCGTCTTTGCTCAGCGTTTGCGCCAGTCTGTCCAGACTTACTTTGACGATCCGTGGGCGTTGACCTATGCCAATGCCGATCGTCTGCTGGACATGCGTGACGAAGAGATGGTGTTGCGTGATGAAGAGGTCACTGGGGAACTGCCGCCGGACCTTGAGTATGAAGAATTTAACGAGATCCGTGAACAGCTGGCAGCGATCATCGAAGAACAGTTGGCTATCTATAAATCCAGACAAACGCCACTGGATCTCGGTTTGGTAGTGCGCGAGTATCTGGCGCAATATCCGCGCGCGCGTCACTTCGACGTTGCGCGTATTGTTATCGATCAGGCGGTACGCCTTGGCGTAGCGCAAGCAGATTTCACCGGACTGCCAGCCAAATGGCAGCCGATTAATGATTACGGAGCCAAGGTACAGGCGCATGTCATTGACAAATATTGAAAAAGTGATGCCGGTTAAGCTGGCGCAGGCGCTGGCGAATCCGTTATTTCCGGCGCTGGACAGCGCATTACGTTCGGGCCGACATATCGGGCTGGATGAGCTGGATAATCATGCCTTCCTGATGGACTTTCAGGAATATTTTGAAGAATTTTACAGCCGCTATAACGTGGAGCTCATTCGCGCCCCGGAGGGTTTTTTCTACCTTCGTCCGCGCTCCACCACGCTTATTCCGCGCTCAGTATTGTCTGAACTGGACATGATGGTTGGTAAAATTCTTTGCTATCTCTATCTCAGCCCGGAACGTCTGGCCAATGAAGGGATTTTTACCCAGCAAGAACTGTACGACGAACTGCTGACGTTGGCGGACGAAGCTAAATTGCTCAGGCTGGTGAATAACCGCTCCACCGGCTCGGACGTTGACCGTCAGAAGCTGCAGGAAAAAGTACGTTCTTCATTAAACCGCCTGCGCCGCTTAGGCATGGTGTGGTTTATGGGCCATGACAGTAGCAAATTCCGCATTACGGAATCGGTGTTCCGCTTTGGCGCGGATGTGCGCAGCGGTGACGATCCACGCGAAGCGCAGCGTCGTTTAATTCGTGATGGTGAGGCGATGTCGGTCGAGAATAATCTGCAACTCAACGATGAGCCAGAAGAGAATCAGCCGGACAGTGGAGAGGAAGAATAATGATTGAACGCGGTAAATTTCGCTCACTAACGCTGATCAACTGGAATGGTTTTTTTGCCCGCACGTTTGACCTGGATGAACTGGTTACCACGTTGTCCGGCGGAAACGGTGCCGGTAAATCCACCACTATGGCGGCATTTGTTACGGCACTGATTCCGGACTTAACCTTACTGCATTTCCGTAATACCACCGAAGCCGGTGCGACCAGCGGATCGCGCGATAAAGGCCTGCACGGTAAGCTCAAAGCGGGTGTCTGTTACTCGATGCTCGACGTCCTGAATTCGCGTCATCAACGCGTAGTGGTTGGCGTGCGCTTGCAACAGGTCGCCGGGCGCGATCGTAAAGTGGATATCAAACCGTTCGCCATTCAGGGGCTGCCGATGTCGGTACAGCCAACCGAACTGGTCACAGAAACGTTGAACGAGCGTCAGGCGCGCGTCCTGTCTCTTGCAGAGCTGAAAGATAAGCTTGAGGAGATGGAAGGCGTCCAGTTTAAGCAATTCAACTCGATAACGGATTATCACTCGCTGATGTTCGATTTGGGCATCATCGCTCGTCGTCTGCGTTCCGCTTCCGATCGAAGCAAATTCTATCGTCTGATTGAAGCCTCGCTTTATGGCGGGATTTCCAGCGCCATCACCCGTTCGCTTCGTGACTACCTGCTGCCGGAAAACGGCGGGGTGCGTAAAGCGTTCCAGGATATGGAAGCCGCGCTGCGTGAAAACCGCATGACGCTGGAAGCCATACGCGTGACCCAGTCTGACCGCGACCTGTTTAAGCACCTGATCAGCGAAGCGACCAACTACGTGGCGGCGGATTATATGCGCCATGCCAACGAACGTCGTATTCACCTGGATAAAGCGCTGGAATATCGTCGTGAGCTGCACACGTCACGTAAACAACTGGCGGCAGAGCAGTATAAGCACGTGGATATGGCGCGTGAGCTGGGCGAGCATAATGGCGCCGAAGGCGACCTTGAAGCCGATTATCAGGCGGCCAGCGATCACCTGAATCTGGTGCAAACCGCGCTGCGTCAGCAGGAAAAAATTGAACGTTATGAAGCGGATCTCGAAGAGTTACAGATCCGTCTCGAAGAACAAAATGAAGTGGTGGCGGAAGCTGCCGATCGCCAGGAAGACAACGAAGCGCGGGCGGAAGCCGCCGAGCTGGAAGTGGATGAGCTGAAAAACCAGCTTGCCGATTATCAGCAGGCGCTTGACGTCCAGCAAACGCGTGCGATTCAGTATACTCAGGCGATTCAGGCACTGAGCCGGGCCAAAGAGATCTGTCATTTACCGGATCTGACGCCAGACTCCGCAGCGGAGTGGCTGGAAACCTTCCAGGCGAAAGAGCAGGAAGCCACGGAAAAACTACTGACGCTCGAACAAAAAATGAGCGTGGCGCAAACCGCGCACAGCCAGTTCGAACAAGCCTATCAGCTGGTGGCGGCGATTAACGGCCCGCTGGCGCGCGGCGAAGCCTGGAGCGTGGCGCGTGAGCTGCTGCGTGAAGGCGTTGAGCAACGGCATCTGGCGGAGCAGGTTCAGCCGCTGCGCATGCGGCTGAGCGAGCTGGAACAGCGTCTGCGCGAACAGCAGGAGGCCGAGCGTTTGCTGGCTGAATTCTGTAAGCGTCAGGGTAAACACTTCGACATCGACGAGCTCGAAGCCCTGCACCAGGAGCTGGAAGCCCGCATCGCGTCCTTGTCTGATAGCGTGTCGTCTGCCAGCGAACAGCGTATGACCCTGCGTCAGGAGCAGGAACAACTGCAATCCCGTATTCAGCATTTAATGCAACGAGCCCCTGTCTGGCTGGCGGCGCAAAATAGCCTCAACCAGCTCAGCGAGCAGTGCGGTGAAGAGTTTACCTCCAGCCAGGAGGTCACCGAATATCTGCAACAACTGCTGGAGCGCGAACGCGAAGCCATTGTTGAGCGTGATGAAGTCGGCGCACGTAAAAACGCGGTAGATGAAGAGATAGAACGCTTAAGTCAGCCGGGGGGCGCAGAAGATCAGCGCCTCAACGCACTGGCCGAACGTTTTGGTGGCGTGCTGCTGTCAGAAATCTACGATGACGTCAGCCTTGAAGATGCTCCGTACTTCTCCGCGCTGTATGGCCCGTCGCGCCATGCCATCGTGGTCCCGGATCTGTCACTGGTCACCGAACAGCTGTCTGGACTGACGGATTGCCCGGAAGATCTCTATTTCATCGAAGGGGACCCGCAGTCGTTTGATGACAGCGTCTTCAGCGTGGATGAACTGGAAGGCGCGGTGGTGGTGAAAACCGCCGAGCGTCAGTGGCGTTATTCTCGCTTCCCGACGGTACCGATTTTTGGTCGCGCCGCGCGGGAAAGCCGCATAGAAACTCTGCATGCCGAACGTGAAGGGCTGTCCGAACGCTTCGCTACGCTCTCGTTTGACGTCCAGAAAACGCAACGTCTGCACCAGGCGTTTAGCCGCTTCATCGGCAGCCATCTGTCGGTGGCGTTTGAATCCGATCCCGAGGCGGAAATTCGCCAGCTGAACAGCCGCCGCGTTGAGCTGGAGCGTGCGCTGACCAATCATGAAAATGATAACCAGCAGCAACGCATGCAGTTTGAACAGGCGAAAGAGGGCGTCTCAGCCCTTAACCGCCTGTTGCCGCGTTTGAATCTACTGGCCGATGACACCTTAGCTGACCGCGTAGACGAAATCCGCGAACGTCTGGATGAAGCCCAGGAGGCCGCGCGTTTCGTTCAGCAGCATGGTAATCAGCTTGCCAAACTGGAGCCGATGGTTTCGGTTCTGCAAAATGACCCCGAGCAGTTTGAACAGTTAAAAGAAGACTACGCATACTCGCAGCAAATGCAGCGTGACGCGCGTCAGCAGGCGTTTGCGCTGACCGAAGTTGTCCAGCGCCGCGCGCACTTTAGCTATTCCGACTCGGCAGATATGCTCAGCGGTAACAGCGATCTGAACGAGAAGCTGCGTGAACGTCTGGAGCACGCAGAAGCTGAACGTACCCGTGCTCGTGAAGCCTTGCGCAGTCATGCTGCACAGCTAAGTCAGTACAGCCAGGTAATGGCGTCGCTGAAAAGCTCGTATGACACCAAAAAAGAGCTGCTAAACGATTTACAGCGCGAGCTGCAGGATATTGGCGTTCGTGCCGACAGCGGAGCGGAAGAACGAGCGCGTATCCGTCGTGATGAGCTGCACGCGCAGCTCAGCAACAACCGTGCGCGCCGTAACCAACTGGAAAAAGCACTGACTTTCTGCGAAGCGGAAATGGATAACCTGACCCGCAGGCTGCGTAAGCTGGAACGTGATTATTTTGAAATGCGTGAGCAGGTGGTCATGGCGAAAGCCGGATGGTGCGCCGTGATGCGCATGGTGAAAGACAATGGCGTTGAACGTCGTCTGCACCGTCGCGAGCTGGCTTATCTTTCCGGGGATGAATTACGTTCAATGTCGGATAAGGCGTTAGGTGCGCTACGTCTGGCGGTGGCGGATAACGAACACCTGCGTGACGTACTGCGCATGTCCGAAGATCCGAAGCGTCCGGAACGCAAAATCCAGTTCTTCGTGGCGGTCTACCAGCATCTGCGCGAACGTATTCGTCAGGATATTATCCGCACCGACGATCCGGTGGAAGCCATCGAGCAAATGGAAATTGAGCTTAGCCGCCTGACGGAAGAGTTAACCTCGCGTGAACAGAAGCTGGCGATCAGCTCCCGCAGCGTGGCGAACATCATCCGTAAGACTATCCAGCGCGAGCAAAACCGTATTCGTATGCTGAACCAGGGTCTGCAAAACGTCTCCTTCGGTCAGGTTAACAGCGTTCGTCTGAACGTTAACGTGCGTGAAACCCACGCCACGTTGCTGGATGTCCTGTCCGAGCAGCACGAGCAGCACCAGGATCTGTTTAACAGTAACCGCCTGACCTTCTCGGAAGCGCTGGCGAAGCTGTATCAGCGTCTGAATCCGCAGATTGACATGGGGCAGCGCACGCCGCAAACCATTGGTGAAGAGCTACTGGACTACCGCAACTATCTGGAAATGGAAGTTGAAGTTAACCGCGGTTCAGACGGCTGGCTGCGTGCTGAGTCCGGTGCGCTGTCAACGGGTGAAGCGATCGGTACCGGGATGTCGATTCTGGTGATGGTGGTACAAAGCTGGGAAGATGAAGGACGTAGACTGCGTGGGAAAGATATTTCCCCGTGTCGTCTGCTGTTCCTTGATGAGGCCGCACGACTGGATGCACGCTCTATCGCGACCCTGTTTGAACTGTGCGAGCGTTTGCAGATGCAGCTTATTATCGCCGCGCCGGAGAACATCAGCCCGGAGAAAGGCACCACCTATAAACTGGTGCGTAAGGTCTTCCAGAATACTGAGCACGTTCATGTAGTGGGTCTGCGCGGGTTTGCACCGCAGCTTCCTGAACCGCTGTCCGGAACGGAAGATGCCTCATCGCAGGCAAGTTAAGTCAGGAAGGCGGCTAAAGGGCCGCCTTCTTCTTTTCTGAAAAGGACTCAATGCCTGGTGTAATTTCTTTATATTTCTTTACATTAGGTTAGGCAAAAACGATTTGATGTTTATATACTGAAGATAAGCCCGACGCGTCACCGGGCTTGCTCGTCATACTTCAGAGCGTATTGGCGTTTTACAGGCCCGCCCCGAGATAATCGGGAGAATACAGACGGCCTGGCTATTTAAGTATGATAAAGAAAACAGGGGGCAAGGGATGTTGCTTAATAAAATGTGTGGTCGTCGGCTGTCGGCAATCAGTTTGTGCCTGGCCGTAACATTCGCTCCGCTGTTCAATGCGCAGGCCGATGAGCCTGAAATGATCCCTGGCGACAGCTCAGCGACCGTCAGCGAGCAGCCAACCGCGTTATCGCAGCCGCAGGGACAATCTTTAGCCACAGCCGTGATGGCGGGTATTCAGGCGCTGCCGGATGGCGCGTCTGTGGATAATGCCCGCGCAGAATTACGTTCTCAACTTCCAGTAGGTTATACGCCGGTTTACATGAGCCAACTGGAGTTGCTGTACGCCGCCCGCGATATGAAACCGATGTGGGAAAATCGCGATGCGGTCAAAGCCTTTCAGCAACAGCTCACCGAGGTGGCGATTGCCGGTTTTCAGCCGCAGTTCACTAATTGGGTGGCTTTATTGACCGACCCAGGCGTAACGGGCCTGGCGCGGGATGCCGTTCTTTCTGACGCGATGATGGGCTACCTTCACTTTATTGCCAATATCCCGGTCAAAGGTAATCGCTGGCTCTACAGCGACAAGCCTTACGCGCTGACTACGCCGCCCATTTCAGTGATTAATCAATGGCAGGTGGCATTGGATAACGGCCAGTTAACCCCCTTTATAGCCAGTCTGACGCCGCAGCACCCGCAGTACGCGGCGATGCATGAATCGCTGCTGAAGCTGGTGGGCGATTCACGTCCGTGGCCACAGTTAACCAGCACAGCCACGCTGCGCCCAGGTGAATGGAGTAATGATATTCCGGCCCTGCGCGAAATTTTGCAGCGCACCGGCATGCTGGATGCGACAGTCAGTACATCTGCCCGAGAAGGGCGTAGTGCTTACGACAGTGAACTGGTTGCGGCGGTAAAGCGTTTTCAGACATGGCAGGGATTGGGGGCCGATGGTGCAATTGGTCCGGCAACGCGTGACTGGCTGAACGTGACGCCCGCGCAGCGCGCGGGTGTGCTGGCACTGAATATCCAGCGTTTACGCCTGCTGCCGGGTGAGATGTCTACCGGGATTATGGTTAATATTCCGGCTTACTCGCTGGTCTATTATCAAAACGGTAATCAGGTGCTGGATTCACGGGTTATTGTGGGACGTCCTGACCGTAAAACGCCGATGATGAGCAGCGCGCTGAATAACGTCGTCGTTAACCCACCGTGGAACGTTCCGCCGACGCTGGCGCGCAAAGACATTTTGCCTAAGGTATGGAACGATCCAGGCTATCTCGAACGTCACGGGTATACCGTGATGCGTGGCTGGAACAGTAAAGAAACTATCGATCCGTGGCAGGTGGACTGGGCGACGATTACGCCGTCAAATCTGCCGTTCCGCTTCCAGCAAGCGCCGGGTGCGCGCAACTCGTTGGGACGTTATAAATTCAATATGCCGAGTTCAGACGCTATTTATCTGCACGATACGCCGAATCATAATTTGTTCCAGAAAGATACGCGGGCGCTTAGCTCCGGTTGTGTGCGCGTGAATAAGGCCTCGGAACTGGCGAATATGCTGCTACAGGATGCGGGCTGGAATGATTCGCGGATCTCGGATGCCCTGAAACAAGGGGATACGCGCTACGTGAATATTCGCCAAAATATTCCGGTTAATCTTTACTATCTGACCGCATTTGTTGGACCCGATGGGCGTACGCAATATCGTACAGATATTTACAATTACGATCTTACTGCGCGATCCAGTGCACAAATTGTGTCAAAAGTGGAACAATTAATCAGATAAATGAAGCAGTTCGAGGAAAATGATTGTCGTAAGTTATGTTGGAAACGGGGTGAAATGGCTACAGGCCCCGTATTTCCTGGGGTTGGGAGCCTTGACGCAGACTAGTTAGCCCGGTAAGGTTTCCCGCGTGCGCTAGAGCATACATACGATAACATTGACCTTGTAGACCTTAATACCATGGACAAATTTGACGCTAATCGCCGCAAACTGCTGGCGCTTGGTGGCGCTGCCCTCGGCGCCGCCATCCTGCCCACGCCTGCGTTTGCTACACTCTCCACCCCACGTCCGCGTATATTGACTCTGAATAACCTGCATACCGGTGAGTCAATTAAAGCTGAGTTTTTTGATGGCAGGGGCTATATTCAGGACGAATTAGCAAAACTTAACCACTTTTTCCGTGATTTTCGCGCGAATAAAGTCAAGTCCATCGATCCGGGATTGTTCGATCAACTCTTCCGTCTGCAAGGCCTCCTCGGCACGCGTAAACCCGTACAGCTGATCTCCGGCTATCGTTCTGTCGATACCAACAACGAATTACGCGCGCGCAGCCGCGGCGTGGCAAAGAAAAGTTACCACACCAAAGGGCAGGCCATGGATTTCCACATTGAAGGCGTTGCATTAAGTAATATTCGCAAAGCTGCGTTATCTATGCGTGCAGGTGGTGTAGGATACTACCCACGCAGTAACTTTGTGCATATTGACACCGGGCCTGCACGGCACTGGTGAGCCGTCGCTTAATGAAACAGGAGCTGTATGAACTATCGTATTATTCCGGTCACTGCATTCGCTCAGAACTGCTCGCTGATCTGGTGTGAACAAACGCGTATTGCCGCGTTGGTCGATCCCGGCGGCGATGCCGAGAAAATCAAACAGGAAGTGGATGCCAGCGGTCTGACGCTTATGCAGATTCTGCTCACACATGGTCATCTTGACCACGTGGGCGCGGCGTCTGAACTGGCGCAACATTATGGTGTACCGGTTATCGGTCCGGAAAAAGAAGATGAGTTCTGGCTACAGGGACTGCCTTCGCAGAGCCGCATGTTTGGCTTGGGTGACTGCGAGCCGTTAACGCCCGATCGCTGGCTAAACGAAGGCGATCGCATCAGCGTTGGCAACGTGACGTTACAGGTGTTGCATTGTCCGGGCCACACGCCGGGGCACGTGGTCTTCTTTGATGAACAGTCAAAGCTGCTGATTTCAGGCGATGTGATTTTCAAAGGTGGAGTCGGACGCAGCGACTTCCCGCGCGGGGATCACAGCCAGCTGATCGACTCGATTAAACGCAAGTTATTACCCTTGGGCGATGATGTGACGTTTATTCCTGGTCACGGTCCGCTTTCAACGCTGGGGAATGAACGCCAGCACAATCCGTTCCTGCAGGATGAAATGCCGGTCTGGTAAATCCAGTCCGTAGGCCGGATAAGGCGCTAGCCGCCATCCGGCAAAAAAAAGCCCGCACGAATATGCGGGCTTTCTCTTTTCAGGTGAGCTTACAGCACGGCGACAATCGCTTCGCACAGCGGCGCCATGTTGTCAGGCGTCATACCCGCGACGTTCACGCGCCCGGAAGCGACAGCGTAAACGCCAAATTCCTCACGCAGACGCAGAACCTGTTCTTTCGTCAGACCGCTGAAGGAGAACATGCCGTTCTGTTTGATGATAAAGCTGAAGTCACGGTTTGCCCCTTTCTCCTGCAATGTATTCACAAACAGCAGACGCATACGCTGAATGCGCTGACGCATGTCGGTCAGTTCCTGCTCCCAGATTGCACGCAGGGCATCATTGCTCAGAATGGTGGCGACAACCGATGCACCGTGGGCCGGTGGGTTGGAATAGTTGGCACGAATGACGGACTTCATCTGGCTGAACGCACGGTCAACGGTGTCGGCATCGGCAGCAATCAGCGTACAGGCACCCACGCGCTCATTGTACAGGCCAAAGTTCTTGGAGTAAGAGCTGGCGACAATAAGCTCTTTGTGCAGCGCGGCGAATGCACGCAGGCCTTCGGCATCTTCTTCCAGACCACGAGCAAAGCCCTGATAAGCGAAGTCGAACAGTGGTAACCAGCCTTTTTCTACCGACAGCTGTGCCAGCGTTTGCCACTGCTCCAGCGTAGGGTCAATACCGGTAGGGTTATGGCAGCAACCGTGGAACAGTACCACGTCACCTGCCTGTGCTTCACTGAGGCTTGCCAGTAGCGCATCAAAGTCTAATGAATGGCTGGCCGCGTCGTAATAATTGTACTCACGAACTTCCAGACCGGCGGAGTTAAAGACGCTTTTATGGTTCGGCCAGCTTGGGTTACTTACCCATACGCGCTGCGTTGAGGTGTTTTTTGCCAGGAAATCTGCCGCCACACGCAATGCACCGGTACCACCAGGGGTTTGCGCGGTACGTGCGCGTTTGTCGTTAATCAGTGCGTGACCTTTACCAAACAGTAATTCCTGAGTGCAGCGACCAAATTCCGGAATACCGTCAATGCCAAGGTAGTTTTTGGTGGTTTCATTTTCCAGTATATATTGCTCGGCTTTTTTCACGCTGGTCAGCACCGGCGTTTTGCCTGTCTCATCTTTATATACACCGATCCCGAGGTTGATTTTCCCTGGGCGGTCATCGACACGAAACAAATCAGCCAGGCCCAAAATTGGGTCGGCGGGAGCGGCGGTAATGTTCTCAAACATGACGAGGTTCCATTGTGGTTACAGAAGGGAAGTCCGCTATCAGGTTAACGGTAGATTTACAAAATGCCAACCGTTAGTGACGAAAAGATAGAGTGTTTTTTGAAGACGCAAGAATCCGCTGATGGACATAAAAAAACAGGACCGAAGTCCTGTTTTTTAGGCATTTAGCAAAGAGGTCTGCTATTAGAACTGGTAAACGATACCGAGTGCCACGATGTCGTCAGAGTTCACGCCCAGTTTGTTGTCAGAATCGATCTGGTTGATCTTGTAGTCAACATAGGTGGACATGTTTTTGTTGAAGTAGTAGGTTGCGCCTACTTCGATGTAGTCCACCAGATCTTCGTTGCCGATACCTTCTACGTCTTTCGCTTTAGATTTGTTGTAGGAGATGGACGGACGCAGGCCGAAATCGAACTGGTACTGAGCGACAACAAAGAAGTCTTGAGTTTTGTTAGCAAAACCGCTCACGTTGTTGATGCCGTTGGTGAAACGGGTAGCGTTACGGGTTTCACCGTAGTTTGCTGCCAGATAGATGTTGTTGGCGTCATATTTCAGACCGGTCGCCCACTGCTCAGCTTTTTTACCGCCGTTAGCGTAGGCAGAGTTTTCCTGCGCGTTGGTGCGGTCAGCTGCGCCGTAAGCACCGACGATACCGAAGCCATCCATTTCGTAGCTTACAGAACCGCCCACACCGTCGCCGTTAGAGCGGCTGGTGTTACCGTCACGCTCGTTTTTGCCCAGATACTGAACACCAAAGTTCAGGCCGTCAACCAGACCGAAGAAGTTGGAGTTACGGTAGGTTGCAACGCCACCCACACGACCTACGAAGAAGTTGTCGCTGTATGCAGTATCACCACCAAATTCTGGCAGCATATCGGTGTAGCCCAGTGCATCGTAAACGATACCGTAGTTACGACCGTAATCGAAAGAACCTGCGTCGCCATATTTCAGACCCGCAAAGGCCAGACGGGTTTTGTTGCCGTTCTGAGCGTCACTACCGCCTTCAGAATTGTTACCGGCAAAGTTGTATTCCCACTGACCGTAACCAGTCAGATCGGCATTAATCTGAGTTTCCCCTTTGAAACCAAGACGAGCATAAGTCTGATCGCCATCGTCACCAGCGTTGTCAGTAAAATAGTGCAGACCCACGGTTTTACCGTACAGATCCAGCTTGTTGCCATCTTTGTTATAAACTTCTGCAGCGTTAGCTGCCCCGGCTACCAGCAGAGCAGGGATAACCACTGCCAGAATATTGCGCTTCATCATTATTTATTACCCTCATCGGTTTTTATATGACACCTGCCACTGCCGCCAATAAATTCCGTCAATCAAAATTTACGGAACTATTGATGAGAGTTTGGTGTCTTTATGTGTCTGACAGGCATCTTTCCATTCAAACAACCGTTTCGCTACCGTCAAAGTGCTACAAAGATAAAGATTTGGTTTCAAAAAGAAAAAATGTGTAACCAAATATTATTTTTATGCAACTTTGTGAACAACTTCAAACTTCAGTTGTCTCCGCGCTAAAAAACAGCACTTTCATTTCTATTTATATGATTTTCTTATATTTAATTATCATAACGGCGTTTTTCTGTGCGAATAATGGAAAGTTCGATTTTTACAGTTGACTATTTTTGGCCATCCAGAATGCCATGTGAGTGATTAAAAAATGGTCTATTTAATCAGAAAATGCTAATCCACAATAAAAGAACTGATTATTTTTTGTGCATATGTATTGCAGAGAAACATTACGTAACAGGACAAATGGAGTAAGAGGTTGTATTCAGGAAGAATGGCGAGTCTGTCTTAAGTGAAAAAACGGTGTATGGGTGATGGATATAAAAAAGGCCAGCAATGCTGGCCTTTGGCAGAATCATTCAGGATCAGAAGCTGGCGTTACGCGGTGTACGCGGGAACGGAATAACATCACGCACGTTTTGTACGCCAGTAACGTAGGCTATCAGACGTTCAAAGCCCAGACCGAAACCGGAATGCGGAACGGTGCCGTAGCGGCGCAGATCGCGATACCACCAGTAATCTTCTTTGTTCAACCCCATCTCCAGCATACGGGCATCCAGCACGTCCAGACGTTCTTCACGCTGGGAACCACCGATGATCTCACCGATTCCTGGAGCAAGTACGTCCATTGCCGCGACGGTTTTACCGTCTTCGTTAAGGCGCATATAAAACGCTTTAATGTCTTTCGGGTAGTTTTTAACCACCACCGGCGCTTTAAAGTGCTCTTCCGCGAGGTAACGTTCATGCTCGGAAGACAGGTCCACGCCCCAGTAAACCGGGTTCTCGAACTTTTTACCGCAGTTTTCCAGAATGCTTACCGCGTCGGTGTAATCCACCTGCGCGAAGTCAGCCTCAATGAAACGCTCCAGGCGTGAAATCGCGTCTTTGTCGACACGTTCAGCGAAGAATTTCATGTCATCTGCACGCTCATTCAGTACGGCTTTGAACGCGTACTTCAGCATGGCTTCAGCCAGACCCGCAACATCGTTCAGATCGGCAAACGCAACTTCCGGCTCCAGCATCCAGAACTCAGCCAGGTGGCGGCTGGTATTGGAGTTTTCTGCACGGAAGGTCGGTCCAAAGGTATAGATTTTGGACAGGGCACAGGCGTAGGTTTCGCCGTTCAGCTGACCTGAAACGGTCAGGAACGCTTCTTTACCAAAGAAGTCTTTATCGAAATCGACTTTACCCTGATCGTTACGCGGCAGGTTTTCCAGATCCAGCGTTGAAACGCGGAACATTTCACCGGCGCCTTCGGTATCGGAGGCGGTGATCAGCGGAGTGGATACCCAGAAGAAACCCTGCTCGTGGAAGAAGCGATGCAGCGCTTGCGCCAGCGTATGACGAACGCGCGCGACTGCACCAATCATGTTGGTGCGCGGACGCATATGCGCCACTTCACGCAGGTACTCAATGCTGTGACGTTTAGCGGCCATTGGGTAGGTATCAGGATCGTCAACCCAGCCGGTCACTTCAACTTCGGTTGCCTGGATTTCAAAGCTCTGTCCCTGTCCTGGAGACGCAACGACTTTACCCGTTACGATAACCGAGCAGCCCGTCGTCAGACGTAATACGTCTTGATTGTAATTGGGCAGAGAATTATTGATGACGGCCTGTACAGGATCAAAGCAGGAACCGTCATAAACGGCGAGGAAGGAGATGCCAGCTTTTGAATCTCGGCGGGTACGCACCCATCCGCGCACGGTGACTTCGCTGTCAACGGCTACGCGGCCCTGGAGTACGTCGGCTACAGGCACTACGCTCATAATAGTCTCTCTGTTAATAGTCGGATATATAAACACATGTCCACCCGTAAATGGGGGGGATACCTATGTTACCTGGCATCTGCAATCAGACAAGCAGAATTCGTAGCTGGAGTGAAAGATTTCGGAAATAAACGCGAAAAGGGAGTCGAAACGACTCCCTGGAGAGATTAACTGGCTTTTTTGATATGCGGAAGATCGAAGGCTTTGCGCAGCGCGCGGACAAACGCTTTATCATGGCAAATGGTTTTACCCGGGCTGTCGGACAACTTCGCCACCGGTTTGCCGTTGCATTCGACCAGCTTGATAACGATATTCAGCGGCTTGACCTGAGGAATATTGCAGGTTAAGCGCGTGCCAATCCCAAAACTCAGCTGCACGCGAGAAGAGAAGTGGCAATACAGTTCGATTGCTTTCTTCAAATCGAGATTATCGGAGAACACCAGCGTTTTGCTCAGTGGATCGATACCCAATTTCTCGTAATGCGCGATGGCTTTTTCACCCCATTCCAGCGGATCGCCAGAGTCATGGCGCAGACCCTGATAGCGGGTCGCAAACTCAACGCCGAAATCGCGTAAAAAGGCGTCCATGGTGATGCAATCGGTCAGCGCAATGCCGAGTTGATTAGGGTACTCGTGCAACCAGGCGGCAAGTGCGACGCGCTGACTGGTGGCAAGTTCAGGGCTAATTTGTTGATGAGCCTGGAACCATTCGTGTGCCTGAGTCCCCATTGGAGTTAATGACAGGCGGCGGGCGAGATCGTAGTTACTGGTGCCCACAAACCATGGCTCTTGCTGGAGACGTTTAACAATCGCCTGCTGCACGTCACGCGAAAAACGACGGCGCGTACCAAAATCCATCAGATGGAAGCGGGACATATCGACATCTTTCGTTAAAGCAGAGAATTCGACTAGTTTGCCTTCCAGTTCATCCAGCGCCTGCGGCACCCCAACTTCTGGCGAACGGTAGCGGTGCACCAGCTCGCTAATCACTGCCAGCAGCGGGACTTCCCACATGATGACTTCACGCCACGGGCCGGTTAAACGAATATTCAGCTTACCGTTATCGTTGGTGATGCATACCTGCTGCGGGTTATAGCGGAAATCGCGAAGCCAGCTGAGGTAATCAGCTTTAAAGAAAGGCAGGCCGGAGAGCCACTGGTACTCGTCCTCCTGCAGTTGCAGGTGCTGCATAGCATTCACCTGCTCGCGAATAGAATCGGCATAAATACCGAGCAGGTCATCGCCACGGCAACGAAATTCAGCCGCTACTTGTACATCATAGTAGTGGTGAAAAACGGCTTGCTGCATATGCAACTTATAAGCATCTGTATCCAGCAGCGAGTGCAGAACAGGAGAAGCGAATTGTGTCATAGGTGCGCAGTAGCATCCTCTCACGGGAGCGTTTAGTACAATAAACAACTAAGAAAACCGCTGGAGTATACCCTGTTTAGCGATTTATTGAACCCCGATCACACCATAAGCTGACTTTCTGGTCGAGGGCAATTCGTGCCTCGTGTTATATAAATGTAGCAAAAAGGGTGTTTGTGCCTGAAAAGATGAACATTCTGCGTAGCGCGATTTACGCAACAGGAATAGACTGAACCCGAGACTCTACCATAGATGCTAAAGGTTTTTTATGACACAACAGCCACAAGCCAAATACCGCCACGACTACCGTGCGCCGGATTACCAGATTACTGATATTGATTTGACCTTTGACCTGGATGCTGAAAAAACCGTGGTCACTGCCGTGAGCCAGGCTGTCCGTCATGGTGCGTCTGATGCCCCTCTGCGCCTGAATGGCGAGGATCTGACCCTGGTGTCAATCCACGTGAACGACGAACCGTGGACAGAGTATAAAGAAGAAGAAGGGGCGCTGGTCATCAGCCACCTGCCGGAACGTTTTACGCTGCGTATCGTGAATGAAATCAGTCCGGCGACGAATACCGCACTGGAAGGCCTGTATCAGTCCGGCGAAGCGCTGTGCACGCAGTGCGAAGCGGAGGGTTTCCGCCATATTACCTGGTATCTCGACCGTCCTGACGTGCTGGCACGGTTTACCACTAAAATTATCGCCGATAAAACCCGCTATCCGTTCCTGCTGTCTAACGGTAACCGCATTGCTCAGGGCGAGCTGGACAACGGTCGTCACTGGGTACAGTGGCAGGATCCGTTCCCGAAACCATGCTATCTGTTTGCCCTGGTAGCCGGTGATTTCGATGTTCTGAGTGACACCTTTACCACCCGTTCCGGGCGAGAAGTGGCGTTAGAGCTGTACGTCGACCGCGGCAATCTGGATCGCGCACCGTGGGCGATGACCTCGCTGAAAAATTCTATGAAGTGGGATGAAGAGCGTTTTGGCCTTGAGTATGACCTCGATATCTACATGATTGTCGCGGTGGACTTCTTTAATATGGGCGCGATGGAGAATAAAGGTCTGAACATCTTTAACTCCAAATACGTGCTGGCGCGTACCGATACCGCCACCGACAAAGATTACCTCGATATTGAGCGCGTGATCGGCCACGAATACTTCCACAACTGGACCGGCAACCGTGTGACCTGCCGCGACTGGTTCCAGTTGAGCCTGAAAGAAGGCTTAACCGTGTTCCGCGACCAGGAGTTTAGCTCCGACCTTGGCTCTCGTGCCGTTAATCGGATCAGCAACGTGCGTACCATGCGCGGTCTGCAGTTTGCCGAAGACGCCAGCCCGATGGCGCATCCTATCCGCCCGGATAGTGTCATTGAGATGAACAACTTCTATACCCTGACCGTGTACGAAAAGGGCGCAGAAGTGATCCGGATGATCCACACCCTGCTGGGTGAAGCGAATTTCCAGAAGGGAATACAGCTCTATTTTGAGCGCCATGATGGCAGCGCAGCGACCTGTGATGATTTCGTGCAGGCGATGGAAGATGCGTCTAACGTCGATCTCTCGCATTTCCGCCGTTGGTACAGTCAGTCCGGTACGCCGATTGTGACCGTACGTGATGACTATAACCCGGCCACCGAACAGTACACGCTGACGATAAGCCAACGTACGCCGGCTACACCGGATCAGGCAGAAAAACTGCCGCTGCATATTCCTTTTGCCATTGAGTTGTACGACAACGAAGGCAAAGTGATCCCGTTGCAAAAAGGCGGGCATCCGGTGAATTCTGTGCTCAACGTCACCCAGGCGGAACAAACCTTTGTCTTTGATAACGTCTACTTCCAGCCGGTTCCGGCGCTGCTGTGCGAATTCTCTGCACCGGTAAAACTGGAATATAAATGGAGCGATCAGCAGTTAACCTTCCTGATGCGTCACGCGCGTAACGATTTCTCTCGTTGGGATGCGGCGCAAAGCCTGTTGGCCACCTATATCAAGCTGAACGTTGCTCGCCATCAGCAAGGGCAACCGCTGTCGCTGCCGGTGCACGTGGCTGATGCGTTCCGTGCCATTTTGTTGGATGAGAAAATCGATCCGGCGCTGGCGGCAGAAATCCTGACGCTGCCTTCGGCGAATGAAATTGCTGAGCTGTTTGAGATTATCGATCCAGTGGCGATTACCGACGTGCGCGAGGCGTTAACCCGTACGCTGGCTGCCGAACTGGCAGATGAGTTCCTGGCCGTGTATAACGCCAACCATCTTGCAGAATACCGCGTTGAACATGGCGATATTGGCAAACGCACGCTGCGTAATGCTTGTCTGCGTTTCCTGGCTTTCGGCGAAACGCATCTGGCAGATACCCTGGTGAGCAAGCAGTACCGTGAAGCCAATAACATGACTGATGCGCTGGCGGCCCTGTCTGCGGCGGTAGCGGCGCAGTTGCCGTGTCGCGATGTGCTGATGCAGGCGTATGACGACAAGTGGCATCATGACGGTCTGGTGATGGATAAATGGTTTATCCTGCAATCCACCAGCCCGGCGGACAACGTGCTGGAAACGGTACGCGGCCTGTTGCAGCATCGTTCCTTTAGCATGAGCAACCCGAACCGTATTCGTTCTTTGATTGGCGCTTTCGCGGGCAGCAACCCGGCGGCGTTCCATGCGGAAGACGGTAGCGGTTATCAGTTCCTGGTCGACATGCTGACCGAGCTGAACAGCCGTAACCCGCAGGTGGCCTCACGTCTGATTGAGCCGCTGATCCGCTTGAAACGTTATGATGCCAAACGCCAGGCGAAGATGCGTGCGGCGCTTGAGCAACTGAAAGGTCTGGAGAATCTGTCCGGCGATCTGTTCGAGAAGATAACCAAAGCGTTAGCCTGAGACGTTGACCTGTCGTTTTGTAGGCCGGAGAAGGCGGTAAAGCCGCCATCCGGCAAAATGCCCGGTGGCTCAAACGCTTACCGGGCCTACAATGTCCTGAATGTTTATCCATGCAGTCGGATTGACTGTTCTGCCTCGCCACGCTGCATCACCCGATTCAATACTTCTGCTTCCAGTTCTGCCAGGCGCACTGAACCTGGTCGGCGTGGACGTGGAATATCTACCGTCAAATCCAGACCAATTTTTCCATCTTCAATCAGCAACACGCGATCGGCCATCGCCACCGCTTCGCTGACATCATGGGTGACCAGCAGTACGGTAAATCCCTGCTTTTGCCACAGCGAGACAATCAAATCTTGCATTTCCAGACGGGTTAACGCATCCAGCGCGCCCAGTGGTTCATCCAGCAACAGTAATCCGGGACGATGAATCAGTGCCCGTGCCAGCGCCACGCGCTGTTTTTGCCCACCGGAAAGGGCGGCAGGCCATTCCTGCGCCCGATTTTCCAGCCCAACAGACGTCAGCGCATCCCGGGCTGCATCTTGCCAGTGGCCATTAAGGCCCAGTCCTACGTTATCAATGACCGATTTCCACGGCAGCAGGCGTGCGTCCTGAAACATCATTCGCGTATCATGCTGAATATCCGCCAGCGGCGCGGTGCCGGCGAACAATTCCCCTGAGGTGGGCGATTCCAGACCGGCCAGCAGACGCAGCAGGGTACTTTTCCCGCCGCCGCTGCGGCCCACCACGGCAACAAATTGCCCCGCTGGAACAGGCAAATCTAGCTGATTGATCACTGTATTGGCGCCGTAGCGTTTTGTTACGCCGCTAAGCAGTAGCGGAATTCCCTGATTTAAACGGGTGGTATTCATACGGTGGCCTCCTTCGCATGGTAAGCCGGGTTCCAGCGTAGCCAGCTACGTTCCAGTAATTGCGCGCTGATGTCGGCCAACTTGCCGAGCAGGGCGTAGAGAATGATGGCCACCACGACCACATCCGTTTGCAGAAATTCGCGGGCATTCATTGCCAGGTAGCCGATGCCAGCGTTCGCTGAAATGGTTTCCGCCACGATAAGCGTCAGCCACATCAGCCCAAGGGAAAAACGTACGCCGACCATGATCGAGGGCAGAGCGCCGGGCAGGATCACATGGATAAACAGTGAAATACCGGATAACCCATAGCTGCGAGCCATTTCCACCAGCCCGCGATCGATATTGCGGATCCCGTGCCAGGTATTGATGTAAATAGGGAACAAGGTACCCAGGGCAACGAGAAAGATCTTGGCGGATTCATCAATACCGAACCACAAAATGACCAGAGGGATCAGCGCCAGATGCGGTATGTTACGCAGCATCTGCACCGAGGTGTCCAGCAACCGTTCCCCCCAGCGTGACAGGCCGCTTATCAGCCCCAACGTCAGGCCAATCGATCCGCCAATAGAAAAGCCGATCGCTGCCCGCCAGGTGCTGATCGCCAGATGCTGCCAAAGCTCGCCGCTGACGGAAAGCGTCCAGAAAGCTTCTACTACACCTTCTGGAGAGGGCAGGATGCGGGTGGACAGCCAGCCCATGGATGATGCCAGCTGCCAGAGCGCCACCAGACCAATCGGTAAAAACCACGGAGCAAAGCGAAGTAACCACTTATTTTGCGGCGTTGCCATCATCGGGCTCCTTAGCGTTGCGCGACGCTACGCGGAATAAATTCGTTCGCCACGGCTTCACCTTGTTGATGCAGGCGTTGCGGCTGCGGTATTTCTGGGATCGAGACATCCAGATGCGGGAACAGTAGCTCGCCGACCTTGTACGCCTCTTCCAGATGTGGATACCCGGACAACACAAAGCTGTCGATACCCAGCGCGGCATACTCATTAATCCGTGCCGCCACTGTTGGACCATCCCCCACCAGTGCGGTCCCGGCCCCGCCACGTACCAGTCCAACGCCCGCCCACAAGTTCGGGCTAATTTCCAGTTGGTCGCGCTTGCCGTTGTGCAGCGCTGCCATTCGGTGCTGGCCCACAGAGTCGGTTCTGGCGAAAGCGGCCTGGGCTTTGGCAATGGTGTCATCATCCAGATGGGCAATCAGGCGATCCGCTGCCTGCCATGCCTCAGCGGTGGTTTCGCGCACAATCACGTGCAGGCGAATACCAAAGCGGATCTTACGCCCAAGCGCCGCTGCTTTTGCCCGTACTTGCTCTATCTTCTCTTTCACCAAGTCGGGCGGCTCACCCCAGGTCAGGTAGAGATCAACCTGCTCAGCGGCCAGTTCCTGCGCTATGTCGGAAGACCCGCCGAAATACAGTGGCGGATGGGGTTGTTGCACGGGCGGGAAAAAGAGTTTTGCCCCACGGACGTGAACGTGTTTACCGTTAAAATCCACGGTGTCGCCCTGTAGCAAGCGTCGCCATACCTGGGTAAATTCAGCGGAGGCTTCATAACGCTCAGTGTGATCGAGAAAAACACCATCACCTGCTAACTCTTGTGGATCGCTGCCGGTTACCAGATTAAATAGCGCCCGACCGTTGGACAGTCTGTCGAGCGTCGCCGCCTGGCGTGCCGCCACCGTGGGGGACGTCACGCTGGGGCGCAGCGCGACCAGAAATTTTAACCGCTGGGTGACCGGGATCATTGAGGCGGCAACCAACCAGGCATCTTCACAGGAGCGGCCTGTCGGGATCAGTACCCCGGTAAATCCCAGGCGGTCGGCCGTTTGCGCGATTTGTTGCAGATAACCATGATCGACCGGGCGTGCACCTTCTTCTGTTCCCAGATAATGGCCGTCACCGTGCGTGGGTAAAAACCAGAACATATTCAGACTCATAATTTTGCTCCTGTCTGCTGAGTGGGTTGCCAGATTCGCTGGCGAATGTCGATTTTTTTCGGCACCAGCCGATTGTCATAAAACAGATCGGCAGTTTGTTGCTGCAATGCGGCAACAGAAGCACTGACGGGCGTAATGGAGGTTGGCGGGCGATGGTCCAGATAGGACGCTATGACCGGCTCAGGTAGCCCCATCGTTTTCGCCAACAGGGTGATGCTCTGCTGGCGTTGGCTGAGTGTTAAGGCATCGGCTTGGCTGAAGGTGTCCAGCACGCCAGGAATAAATGCGCTGTTTTTCTCGGCATAAGGGCGTGCGGCGAGATAAAACGATCCGGTCTGTTTAAGGTCGGTACCGTCTTTGAGTACGCGTACATCACCCTGCAGCAAGGCGGCGGAGTAGTAAGGGTCCCAAATTGCCCATGCATCCACATTCCCCTGTTGGAAAGCGGCACGCGCATCGGCGGGCGTCAGATAGGTGGCCTGGATATCGGTAAACTTCAACCCGGCCTGCTGCAGGGCCCTCAACAGCAGATTGTGCGCGCTGGAGCCTTTCTGGAAGGCGACCTTATGTCCTTTAAGTTCTTCGACGGTGTGGATGGGGCTGTCTTTCGGTACCAAAATCACTTCTGCATGCGGTTTTGGCGGTTCGACGCCGACATAGACCAGATCGGCCCCGGCGGCCTGAGCAAAAATCGGCGGGATATCACCAGTGCTGCCCAGATCGATGCTGCCGATATTGAGCGCCTCCAGCATTTGCGGGCCGGCTGGGAACTCTACCCAGGAGATTTTTGTTTGCGGGTAGCGTTTTTCCAGCAACTGATGGCTTTTAGCCAGCACCATGCTGACGCTGCCTTTCTGATAGCCAATGCGCAGGGCGTCTGGCGCGGTCTCTGCGGCGTGAACCAGCGTGGATAAAGACAGCAGTCCGGTCAGCGCCAGCCACGGTGTATGGCGTTTGAGTAAATTAAGCATGGGCGGCACCCCGCAGCGTGTTCACGTGCACAAATTGGACATCACGACGCTGCAACGCCTGCCAAAAGGTCTCGAGTGCATTGTCCAGGCGTAATTGCAGGTTCGGCGTAAACTGCGGCTTATGTTGATAATCAATAACCTGCGAATCATCGGCGAAAACGCCGTGCAGGATCTCCTGGGCCTTCAGTGCGCTGAGTACCGGTTTCAGGGCGTAATCGACGGCCAGTAAATGTGCTACGGTGCCGCCGGTGGCCAGTGGCAACACTACTTTGCCTTCCAGTGCTCGTTCGGGGAGCAGGTCGAGCAAGGTTTTCAATGCGCCGGAATAGGCCGCTTTGTAGACCGGCGTGGCGACAATCAGTCCGTCTGCATCCTGCAACTGTTCGATAAACGTCTTCAGTGCCGGACTGTCGAAGCGCGCATAGATCAGATCCTCAGGCTCAAAATTGTGCAGATTCCAGTGATAGACCTCGACATCCTGTCCATGCAGTTTTTCTCGCGCATATTCCAGTAGGGCGCTGGAGCGAGAGGGGAAGCGTGGGCTACCCGCCAGAGTGATAACGCGCATATTTATATTCTCTCCTTATAACCAAATATTCGTTTTTATTTAACATTGATAACAATTTGTGCAGTCTGGCAGAGAGATTTTGTTTATCGAAATGATTTATGCGGGATAGAAAAGCTGAAAACTGCATAAAAGGAGGACAAGAAAGAAAACGTTTGCGTTTTATTGCCGCAGGTCAATTCCCTTTTTGTTCACGATCGCACATAATACGCCCCCGGTTTGCACACCGGGAATCCAGGAGAGTTCATGTACTACCCCTTCGTTCGTAAAGCCCTTTTTCAGCTCGATCCAGAGCGCGCTCATGAATTGACATTCCAGCAATTACGTCGCATTACGGGCACGCCGCTCGAAGCGCTTGTCCGCCAGAAAGTACCGGCAAAACCGGTGACCTGCATGGGGCTGACGTTTAAGAATCCGCTCGGTCTTGCCGCCGGGCTGGATAAAGACGGGGAGTGCATTGATGCACTCGGTGCAATGGGGTTCGGCTCAATTGAGATAGGCACCGTGACGCCACGTCCTCAATCGGGTAATGATAAGCCACGTCTTTTCCGTCTGGTTGACGCAGAAGGTTTGATCAACCGCATGGGCTTCAATAACCTGGGCGTTGATAACCTGGTAGAGAACGTTAAGAAATCGCATTTTGACGGCATTCTGGGGATCAATATTGGTAAGAACAAAGATACCCCGGTAGAGAATGGCAAAGATGACTATCTGATTTGTATGGAAAAAGTCTATGCTTATGCTGGCTATATTGCGATTAATATTTCCTCACCTAATACGCCAGGGTTACGCACGCTGCAATACGGCGAAGCGCTGGATGATTTGCTGACGGCAATTAAAAATAAGCAAAACGATCTCCAGGCGATCCACCATAAATATGTTCCGGTGGCGGTAAAGATCGCCCCAGATCTTTCTGAAGAAGAACTGATCCAGGTAGCTGACAGTTTAGTTCGCCATAATATTGATGGCGTCATTGCCACCAACACCACGCTCGATCGCTCCCTGGTACGGGGAATGAAAAATTGCGATCAAACGGGTGGCCTGAGTGGTCGACCGTTACAATTAAAAAGCACCGAAATTATTCGCATGTTGTCCCGGGAATTAAAAGGGCAACTGCCGATTATCGGGGTTGGCGGTATCGACTCAGTCATCGCTGCGCGTGAGAAAATAGCCGCAGGGGCTTCCTTGGTTCAGATTTATTCAGGCTTTATTTTTAAAGGCCCGCCGTTGATTAAAGAAATCATCACCAATATCTGAATACTACCTTAATCACAAACCAGGGCTTTATTTCTGGCCCTGGTTGTTTTATATTCCTTTACTGTTGCTTATTTAAACATTCTGAGCTTTTATTATTAGGGCAATAAACGAAGCGGCAAAAGGATACTGTCGTAACGACGATGATTAAGGAATGGAGAGATACTGATGCGAATTAAACCCGACGATAACTGGCGCTGGTATTATGATGAAGAGCACGATCGTATGATGCTCGATTTAGCCAATGGCATGTTATTTCGTTCGCGTTTTGCGCGCAAAATGCTCACACCCGATGCATTCTCTCCGTCCGGTTTTTGTGTTGATGATGCCGCGCTTTATTTTTCTTTTGAAGAAAAATGCCGTGATCTGGATTTAGCCAAAGAACAAAAAGCGGAGCTGGTACTCAATGCGCTGGTGGCTATTCGTTATCTAAAACCGCAAATGCCAAAAAGCTGGCACTTTGTGGCGCACACTGTTAGTTGGTCACCGAGGATAGGTGACGCTGCCTGCGTGTATTTAAGCGATACCGAGGAACAGGTCAATCTGTTAGTGGTTGAGCCGGGGGAAAATGCGGCCCTGTGTCTGTTGGCACAGCCGGGCGTGGTTATTGCCGGGCGCACCATGCAGCTTGGCGACGCCATTAAAATCATGAATGACAGACTGAAACCGCAACTCCCTGTCGACAGTTTCAGCCTTGAGCAGGCCGTTTAACTCTCCAGCCTGACCGCTGTTTTTGGCACACAACTGCAGCAAAGAATCGTCCCGTCATCACCAATCGCTGATTTTTTCAGCGGACTGACTTCGCCCTCTACCAGCCGAATCCGGCAGCATCCGCAGATCCCCGCCCTGCACGAATAAGGAACCCGGATCCCCTGGTTTTCCAGTTGTTCCAGTAACACCTGTTGATTGTTGCCACGAAAGGTGTGCCCCTGCCAGTCGATAAGCACGCTGGCATCAGGCTGCTGCTGCTGTGCAATAGTGTCATCGGAAGCCACCGCGCCGTAAGCTCGGGCGGGCCCGGTGGACAAAATTTCAACTTCATCGCCAACGCGGATCACGCCGCTGTTGCGGGCAATGAGATTCTGACCGAAATCGACATCGCCGTTATCCACCGCGCTGCGGAAGGTTTGCAGCGTTGCCAGCGGTTCACCGGACGGATGTTTCTGGCCTTTTTCAGGACTGATAGTGGTGAAAATACAGCGGCTGCAGGGTTTTGCCACATCAAAGATGACCTCGCCAATGCGAATCACCTTCCAGGTGTCTTCCTCCCAGGCGCTAGCCCCTGAGACCACCAGGTTGGGGCGAAACTGCTCCATTCTGATACTGGCCGGGCAGCGTTGCTGCACATCGCGTAGTGAGGCTTCATTAGTCAGAAGGTAAGGAAAACCATCGGCGAACGAGAGCGGTACGCCGTCGTGGCGTTTGACCCGGCGGGTTAACTGTGGGCCAACCCAGCGTAACTGTACATCGCGCGAGAAAAAACCGCTGAGCCACTGATTGATAGCTGTTGGCGCGATACGTGCAGTAAAATGGTTTCCCCAGACTTCTGTTGGCGCATCCTGGGTGGCGAAGTCGGCAAAACGGACCAACGCACTGCTGCCGTCGGGTGCGGTTAAGTGCAACCCATCGTGTAAAGGGGAAGGGGTAAAACGGACCATCTGGGGGAACTGCCGGGCGGTGATGAACGTTCCGTCGGGTTCGGTAACCATAAAGATGCGGTCAAAGGCCAGACCGCTAACGTCTGCCAGGGCGTGCGTGAGCCCAATACCGCGCATTGATTTAACCGGATGAACAAAAAGTCGGGTTAACGTTACCACTGTACAGCCCCTCGAACGAAAATAAGCCTTCAACTTTATGACAAGGGCGCGAGATTAGCTATAATGCGCAGCAATTTTATTGGAGTAAAAGTGACATTATGAATTCTCTGTTTGCCAGTACGGCCCGTGGGCTGGAAGAGCTGTTAAAAACTGAACTGGAAAACCTCGGCGCCGCGGAGTGCCAGGTGGTTCAGGGTGGGGTCCATTTTAAGGGCGACACGCGGCTTGTTTACCAGAGCCTGATGTGGAGCCGCCTGGCCTCGCGCATTATCCTGCCGATGGGAGAGTGCAAGGTCTACAGCGATCTTGATCTGTACCTCGGTGTTCAGGCAATCGACTGGACAGAGATATTTAACCCAGGAGCGACGTTTGCCGTGCATTTTAGCGGCTTAAACGACACCATTCGTAACAGCCAGTACGGCGCATTAAAAGTAAAGGACGCGATTGTCGATTCCTTTACCCGTAAAAATATGGCCCGTCCGAATGTGGATCGCGAATCCCCGGATCTGCGTATTAACGTCTGGCTGAACAAAGATACCGCCAGCATTGCCCTCGATCTTAGCGGTGATGGTCTGCATCAGCGCGGCTATCGCGATCGTGCCGGTCAGGCGCCGATCAAAGAGACACTGGCTGCGGCTATCGTGATGCGTTCTGGCTGGCAGCCGGGTACGCCGCTGCTCGATCCGATGTGTGGTTCCGGTACGCTGCTGATTGAAGCCGCGATGTGGGCAACCGATCGCGCACCCGGTCTGCACCGTGGCTACTGGGGCTTTAACGGTTGGGCGCAGCATGATGAAGCGGTCTGGCAAGAGGTGAAAGCGGAAGCACAGGTTCGCGCGCGTAAAGGGCTGGCGGACTATACGTCGCACTTCTATGGCTCTGATAGCGACGCCCGAGTGATTGAAAAAGCGCGCAGCAACGCCCGCCGCGCTGGGATTGCCGATCTGGTGACATTTGACGTCAAAGACGTAGCGAAACTGAGTAACCCGCTACCGCAAGGTCCGTATGGTACCGTTATCAGCAACCCGCCGTACGGTGAACGTCTGGATAGCGAACCGGCGCTGATCGCACTACACAGCCTGCTGGGCCGCACGATGAAAAACCAGTTTGGCGGCTGGAATCTGTCGCTGTTCAGCGCCTCACCGGATTTGCTCAGCAGTCTGCAATTACGCGCTGACAAGCAGTTTAAAGCCAAAAACGGCCCGCTGGATTGCGTACAGAAAAACTATCACGTCGCGGAAACCACTGCAGATAGTAAGCCTGCCACGGTGGCGGAAGACTACGCCAACCGTCTGCGTAAAAATATCAAAAAGCTGGAAAAATGGGCGCGTCAGGAAGGCATTGAATGCTATCGCCTGTACGATGCTGACCTGCCAGAATACAACGTCGCAGTCGACCGCTACGGTGACTGGGTTGTGGTTCAGGAATACGCGCCGCCGAAGACGGTTGATGCCCAGAAGGCTCGCCAGCGTCTGTTTGACATCATTGCCGCCACGCTGTCGGTACTGGAGATTGCGCCGAATAAACTGGTGCTGAAAACCCGTGAACGGCAGAAAGGGAAAAACCAGTATCAGAAGATGAATGAGAAGGGTGAATTCATTGAGGTGAGCGAGTACAACGCGCGCCTGTGGGTTAACCTGACCGACTATCTTGATACCGGTCTGTTCCTGGATCACCGTATAGCGCGCCGCATGCTGGGCCAGATGAGCAAGGGTAAAGATTTCCTCAATCTGTTCTCGTATACCGGCAGCGCCAGCGTACACGCCGGGCTTGGCGGTGCGCGCAGCACCACAACGGTCGATATGTCTCGTACTTATCTGGAGTGGGCGGAACGTAACCTGCGACTTAACGGGCTGAGCGGCCGCGCGCATCGTTTAATTCAGGCCGACTGCCTGGGCTGGCTGCGCGAAGCCAATGAACAGTTTGATCTGATCTTCATCGATCCACCGACCTTCTCTAACTCAAAACGTATGGAAGACTCGTTTGACGTGCAGCGCGATCATCTGGCGCTAATGAAAGATCTGAAGCGTCTGCTGCGTAAAGACGGCACGATCATGTTCTCTAACAACAAACGTGGATTCCGTATGGATCTCGACGGACTGGCTGAACTGGGATTGAAAGCACAAGAAATTACCCAAAAAACGCTTTCTCAGGACTTTGCCCGTAACCGTCAGATCCACAATTGCTGGCTGATTACAGCAGCCTGAAAGGAAAAATAAATGTCATTAATCAGTATGCATGGTGCATGGCTGTCGTTCAGCGATGCGCCGCTTCTTGATAATGCTGAACTGCATATCGAAGATAACGAGCGCGTTTGTCTGGTTGGCCGTAACGGCGCGGGCAAATCGACGCTGATGAAGATCCTCAACCGTGAACAGGGTCTTGACGACGGACGTATTATTTATGAACAGGATCTGGTTGTGGCACGTCTGCAGCAGGATCCGCCGCGTAACGTGCAGGGTACCGTCTACGATTTCGTTGCCGAAGGGATTGCAGAGCAGGCGGTGTATCTCAAGCGTTACCATGATATTTCGCATCTGGTGATCACCGATCCGAGTGATAAAAACCTGCAGGAACTGGCGAAGGTTCAGGAACAGCTGGATCACCACAATCTGTGGCAACTGGAAAACCGCATCAATGAAGTACTGGAACAGCTTGGGCTGGAGCCAGACATGGAACTGGCATCGCTTTCCGGCGGTTGGCTGCGTAAAGCCGCACTGGGCCGGGCGTTAGTCAGCAATCCACGCGTATTGTTGCTGGATGAACCGACCAACCATCTGGATATCGAAACCATCGACTGGCTGGAAGGGTTCCTGAAAACCTTCAATGGAACGATCATCTTCATTTCTCACGACCGTTCGTTTATTCGCAATATGGCAACGCGTATTGTCGATCTCGATCGCGGCAAGCTGGTGACCTATCCGGGTAATTACGATCAGTACCTGCTGGAGAAAGAAGAAGCGCTGCGTGTAGAAGAGCTTCAGAATGCGGAGTTTGACCGCAAACTGGCGCAGGAAGAGGTCTGGATCCGTCAGGGCATTAAAGCGCGCCGTACACGTAACGAAGGCCGCGTGCGTGCGCTGAAGGCGATGCGTCGTGAGCGTGGCGAGCGTCGTGAAGTGATGGGTACCGCGAAGATGCAGGTCGAAGAGGCGAGCCGTTCGGGTAAAATCGTCTTTGAAATGGAGAATGTTGATTACCAGATTAACGGTAAACAACTGGTGAAAGACTTCTCGGCGCAGGTACAGCGTAGTGACAAAATTGCGCTAATTGGACCTAACGGTTGCGGTAAAACAACGCTAATCAAGCTGATGTTGGGTCAGTTACAGGCTGACAGCGGTCGTATCCATGTCGGTACCAAGCTGGAAGTGGCTTATTTTGACCAACACCGCGCGGAGCTGGATCCGGATAAAACCGTCATGGATAACCTGTCGGAAGGTAAGCAAGAGGTGATGGTCAACGGTAAACCACGTCACGTGCTGGGCTACCTGCAGGACTTCCTGTTCCACCCTAAGCGTGCGATGACACCAGTGCGTGCGCTCTCCGGTGGGGAACGAAACCGTCTGTTACTGGCGCGTCTTTTTCTGAAGCCCAGCAATCTTTTGATTCTCGATGAACCAACGAACGATCTCGACGTCGAAACGCTGGAACTTCTCGAAGAGTTGATTGACGGTTATCAGGGAACCGTGTTGCTGGTTAGCCACGATCGTCAGTTTGTCGATAACACCGTTACCGAGTGTTGGATCTTTGAAGGCGGCGGCAAAATTGGTCGTTATGTAGGCGGTTACCATGACGCACGTGAGCAGCAGTCACAGTATGTGGCGTTTAAACAGCCTGTTGCCAAAAAAACAGAGGAAGTTGCTGCCCCTAAAGCAGAAATTGTAAAACGCGGCACCAGCAAACTAAGCTATAAACACCAGCGCGAACTGGAGCAGCTCCCTGCGCAGCTTGAAGAGCTGGAAGCTAAACTGGAAACGTTGCAGGCCCAGGTTGCTGATGCTTCTTTTTTCAGTCAGCCACATGAGCAAACGCAGCAGGTATTAGCTAATCTGAGCGAAGCGGAACAAGAACTTGAGCAAGCCTTTGAGCGCTGGGAGTATCTTGAGTCTTTGAAGAATGGCGCATAATTAAAGGAGCGCATATGTGCGAACATCACCATGCCGCGAAGCATATTTTGTGCTCGCAGTGTGACATGCTGGTGGCATTACCGAGCCTGACGCATGGTCAAAAAGCGGCATGTCCAAGATGTGGCACGACATTAACCGTTGCGTGGGACGCGCCAAGACAGCGTCCCACCGCGTATGTTATCGCAGCATTGTTCATGCTGCTTTTATCGAACCTTTTTCCCTTTGTGAACATGAATGTCGCAGGGGTGAGCAGCGAAGTCACGTTGCTGGAAATCCCCGGTGTTCTGTTTTCAGAAGACTACGCCAGTCTTGGCACCTTCTTTTTATTATTCGTGCAGTTGGTTCCTGCTTTTTGCCTGTTCACCATCTTATTGCTGGTGAACCGGGTTGAGATGCCCTGGCGGCTGAAAGCGTGGCTGGCGCGGATTCTGTTTCAGTTAAAAAGCTGGGGAATGGCAGAAATTTTCCTCGCAGGCGTGTTGGTGAGCTTTGTTAAGCTGATGGCCTATGGCGATATCGGCGTGGGGAGCAGCTTTATCCCGTGGTGCCTGTTTTGCGTTCTTCAGTTGCGTGCCTTTCAGTGTGTCGATCGTCGCTGGCTGTGGGATGATATCGCGCCAATGCCGGAGGTTAAGCAGGTCTTAAAACCCGGTGTACCCGGTATTCACCAGGGGTTGCGTTCCTGCTCCTGTTGTACCGCGATTCTTCCCGCTGACGAGCCGGTCTGCCCGCGCTGTCAGACAACGGGCTACGTGCGACGTAAAAACAGTCTGCAATGGACGCTGGCACTCCTGTTCACGTCGATCATGCTGTATCTGCCCGCCAATATTATGCCGATCATGATTACCGATTTGTTAGGGTCAAAACTGCCATCAACCATTATTGAAGGCGTTGTTTTAATCTGGAGCGAAGGTTCTTATCCGGTGGCAGCGGTCATCTTTATTGCCAGTATTCTGGTGCCGACGCTAAAAATGATCGCCATTGCCTGGCTGTGCTGGGATGCCAAAGGGCACGGCAAACGCGACAGTGAACGTATGCATTTCATTTATGAAGTTGTGGAATTTGTCGGTCGTTGGTCAATGATCGATGTTTTTGTTATTGCGGTACTCTCTGCGCTGGTGCGTATGGGAGGGTTGATGAACATTTATCCTGCAATGGGTGCATTGATGTTTGCTTTAGTCGTCATTATGACAATGTTTTCTGCGATGACGTTTGATCCACGTCTGTCGTGGGACCGTGAACCAGAACCAGGCCATGAGGAGTCCTGACAGCATGGAATCTAAAAGTGGGGAAGCCAAAGTGCAAAAGGTTAAAAACTGGTCGCCCGTGTGGATATTCCCAATCGTCACCGCACTCATCGGCGCGTGGGTCCTGTTTTATCACTACAGTCATCAGGGGCCGGTCGTCACGCTGATTACAACCAATGCTGAAGGTATTGAAGGTGGCAAAACCACGATCAAGAGCCGCAGCGTGGATGTCGGCGTCGTTGAGAGTGCCACGTTGACCGACGATTTGACGCATGTTGAAATTAAAGCACGTCTCAATTCTGGTATGGAAAAGCTGCTGCATAAAGACTCGGTCTTTTGGGTAGTGAAGCCGCAGGTGGGACGTGAAGGTATCAGTGGCTTAGGCACGCTGTTATCCGGGGCGTATATTGAACTGCAGCCGGGTAACAAAGGCAGCCAGCTCGCCAATTATCAGTTGCTGGACTCTCCACCGCTGGCACCGCCAGATGCGAAGGGGATCCGCGTGATTTTGGACAGCAAAAAAGCCGGTCAGCTTAGCCCGGGAGACCCGGTGTTGTTCCGCGGGTATCGCGTAGGGTCAGTTGAGACCAGCACCTTTGATGCGCAAAAACGCTCCATCAGCTATCAGCTTTTCATTAATGCGCCAAACGATCGCCTGGTCACCAGCAACGTACGTTTCTGGAAGGACAGCGGTATTGCCGTCGATCTCACCTCGGCGGGGATGCGTGTAGAAATGGGATCGCTAACCACGCTGTTTGGCGGTGGAGTCAGCTTTGATGTGCCGGAGGGGTTAGAACAAGGCCAGCCGGTTGCACAACAGGCCACGTTTAGCCTGTATGACGATCAAAAAAGTATTCAGGACTCGCTGTATACGGATCACATTGATTACCTGATGTTCTTTAAAGACTCGATTCGCGGGTTGCAGCCTGGTGCGCCGCTGGAGTTCCGTGGTATTCGCCTCGGTACGGTTAGCAAGGTGCCTTTCTTTGCCCCGAATATGCGTCAGGTGTTCAATGATGATTATCGTATTCCGGTGCTGGTGCGCATTGAACCAGAACGCCTTAAGGCGCAGTTGGGTGAAGATACTGATGTCGGTACCCATCTGGCCGAATTGCTCAAGCGTGGATTAAGAGGATCCCTGAAAACAGGGAATTTGGTCACCGGGGCGCTGTATGTCGATCTGGACTTCTATCCGAAGGATCCACCGATTACGGGCGTGCGCGAATTTAATGGTTACCAAATTATCCCGACCGTGAGCAGTGGTCTGGCGCAGATCCAGCAACGTTTGATGGAAGCATTGGATAAGATTAATAATCTGCCACTGAATCCGATGATTGTGCAGGCGACCACGACACTTTCAGAAAGCCAGCGCACGATGAAACATCTGCAAACGACGCTGGATAACATGAATAAGATCACCGGTAGCCAGTCGATGCAGCAGCTTCCTGCGGATATGCAGAATACACTGCGCGAACTGAATCGTAGCATGCAGGGCTTCCAGCCAGGTTCTGCGGCCTATAACAAGATGGTGGCAGATATGCAGCGTCTTGATCAGGTTCTGCGTGAGCTGCAGCCGGTATTGAAAACGTTGAACGATAAGAGTAACGCGCTGGTGTTTGAAGCGAAGGACAAAAAAGATCCAGAGCCGAAGAGGGCGAAACAATGAAAAAGTGGCTAGTGGTGATGATGGCGGTCTGGCTGACGTCATGCAGCTCCAACGGAGAGAATAAAAGCTATTACCAGCTCCCTATCGCCCAAGGGGGCGTACAGAGTAGCGCTAACCAGGGTAACCGCCTGTTGTGGGTTGAGCAGGTGGCGGTACCGGATTACCTGGCAGGTAATGGCGTGGTGTACCAAACCAGTGATGTGAAGTACGTTATTGCCAACAGTAATCTGTGGGCCAGCCCGTTAGATCAGCAGTTGCGTAACACTCTCGTCGCCAACCTGAGCACGCAGTTGCCAGGGTGGGTGGTTGCCTCTCAACCGTTGGGCAGTACGCAGGACACGCTCAATGTGACGGTAACCGGCTTCCATGGCCGCTACGATGGTAAAGTGATCGTCAGTGGTGAATGGTTGCTGAATCACCAGGGACAACTGATTAAGCGCCCGTTCCACATCGAAGCCATGCAGACGCAAGATGGCTATGATGAGATGGTGAAGGTACTGGCCAGCGCATGGAGTCAGGAGGCGACGGCTATCGCTCAAGAACTGAAACGCATTCCTTAAGCTTAAATAATTGTAAATTACACCGCCTTCGGCTCAGCGCCCTGGGCGGTTTTTTTTATTTTTTTCGCGACTGATATAACTGTTCTGACTCATGATTTTTGTATAGATGATTTACCGGGTAGCTCACAAATATGACACTGGCGTGAATTTTGCGCATTGACGAGTCTGATGTTTCGGGGTATTCGTTTAGTGTGATTGCACACTTAGTAATCACTGTTTTCTTTTCCACCAGACCCAAAGATGAGGGAAACGAGGCATGAAGAGACAAAAACGAGATCGCCTGGAACGGGCACATCAACGTGGATATCAGGCCGGCATCGCCGGACGCTCAAAAGAAATGTGTCCCTATCAGACGCTGAATCAAAGGTCATACTGGCTGGGAGGCTGGCGAGAAGCCATGGGGGATAGGGTGTTAATGGCCTGATTCTGTCTCTTTAGATAAAAGAAACCTCCGCATTGCGGAGGTTTCGCCTTTTGTAGCATCTTATCAGGCTAACAGATGTCCGCAATTAGAACGCAGACGTATCCTGGAAAAGGCCTACTTTCAGATCGTTCGCCGTGTAGATCAGACGACCATCAACCAGCACTTCACCATCTGCCAGGCCCATGATCAGGCGGCGGTTAACGATACGTTTGAAGTGAATGCGGTAAGTGACTTTCTTCGCGGTCGGCAGAACCTGACCGGTGAATTTCACTTCACCCACGCCCAGTGCACGGCCTTTACCTTCACCACCGAGCCAGCCGAGATAGAATCCAACCAGCTGCCACATGGCATCCAGACCCAGGCAGCCTGGCATCACCGGATCGCCAATAAAATGGCAACCGAAGAACCACAGGTCCGGGTTGATATCCAGTTCAGCTTCAACATAACCTTTGTCAAAGTTGCCACCGGTTTCGGTCATCTTGATGACACGGTCCATCATCAGCATGCTTGGTGCAGGCAGTTGTGGGCCTTTTGCGCCAAACAGCTCACCGCGACCAGAGGCAAGAAGGTCTTCTTTTGTATAGGATTCGCGTTTATCTACCATGTTCTCTGTAAGCCTTATCTTATTGAAGCACGCAGGATAGCTAACACGTGTACGCTGAACAAGTCCGATCAGTTCGGAATAATCCAGTTCAGCCAACGCAGCGGCCATGGAAAACGGTGACGACCTTCCTGTTGCGTTGCCGCAGCAATACGCTCCTGGATAGTTTGCATCAACGTTGTTTGGCCTTCGCCATCCCACACCAAATTTAACAACAGTGGCAACGCATCGGTCACGTCATCCACCGCCCAAATAGTGAACTTTTCTTCTTCAACGGCCTGTAACAGGGCTGGCGGTAGGCTCAGGTGCCTGACGTTGGCTGAAGGGATAATCACGCCCTGCGTACCGGTTAATTCACGCTGCTGGCAGATAGTGAAGAAACCTTCAATTTTCTCGTTCAGGCCACCGACAGGTTGCGCCCGGCCAAACTGATCGACAGAACCGGTAATCGCGATGCTTTGATTGACAGGAACATCGGCAAGGGCGCTAATTAATGCGCACAGTTCAGCCATGGATGCGCTGTCTCCATCTACTTCGCTGTAGGATTGCTCGAAGGTTAGCGAGGCAGAGAAGGGGATTTGCTGTTCGAGCTGCAGTTCCGACATCAGGAACGCCTGCATGATCATCATACCCTTGGCATGAATATTTCCGCCCAGTTCGGCTTTACGCTCAACATCGGTAAATTCGCCATCGCCAATATGCACAACGCAGCTGATACGAGAAGGTTCACCAAACGCGCGAGGATGCCCTGGAAACTCAATCACCGACAGCGCGTTTATTTGTCCAATTTGCTCGCCTTCCGTCTCGATAAGGATCTGCTCTTGCAGGATCTCATCCTGCATGCGTTCGGCCAGGAAACCTTCCCGCCATTCGCGTTGCGCCAGCATCAGACCCAGCTGTTCTGCGCTGCAGGTTTCGCCTTCACAAAGGGGGGCCACTTCCTTGAACTGGCGGATGATCCACAGCGGATTAAGCGGTAATGTCGCCTGATCGCCGGTATAACGAACGGCCTCACGCACCAGCGTTTGCCAGGCGTCAGGGGCGGGATAGGGAAGATTGTTGCGTATGGCGGTATGCGTGACCCACTGACACCACTGGGTCATGGTTTCAGCATCCACTATCTGCAGATTATCTTCAAACTCGCTGTAAATTGCCTGTTCAGCTAATTCTGGTTCCATTTCCTGGAAATCGGCCAGCGACTCACGCTCACCGACTAACACCACTTTCAGTTTCAGCGGCATAGACGGTACGGAGACAGGAAGTGGACGAGATTCGTCGAAAGCTACCCAGTCAAAGCGCTCGTGGCTGACAATGGCTTTCAGGCGCATCCACAGCAGGGGTTGAGCCAATAGGGTGCGTAATGAGATAACCAGCACGCCCCCGTTTGCCTGATGCACCAGTCCCGGTTGCAGCGTAATTTCACCATTGAACTGACGCAAACAGCCAAACAGTTGTTCGGCTTCAACCCAGTCAGCATTGACTACCTGAGTTAAGGTCGCAAAATTGTCTTCTGCGTGCTGTGCTGCACGGTAACGGATAGTGTGCCCAGAGATGTCGTAATGACCTCCGGTTAAGCTTCCGGCATCCGTATGTAATGAGCGCGCAGCCGTGGCGATAAGATTGAGATACTCAAGCTCTTCCGGCGCTTTCACCAGCATAAAGGAGGACGTCGCCCATTGCTGAAGCAGTTGCTCAAGCGCAAATTGTAAGCGTGGTTGAGTATCACTGAGTAAGGTATCGGTTTCGTCAGTGACGTGCGGCTGTGCAAATATTTCCTGATAACTGTCAGTATCAGGAACCAGATCACGCCATGCAAGTTTCGTAATGGTCAAAGTTGATGTTTTTTAGTCTGTTGTAAAAAACGAGATTATACCGTAACCGTCAGCACTGCACACGTGGAATGCACCGCTAAACGGGGATGATGACGCGCGACAGTTCACAGGCTGGATATTCTTTTCTTCAGATGCCCAAAAAGCTGATATTCTGATAAGAGTTACACGGTAACATTGAGATCGCAATGAAATATCAACAACTTGAAAATCTTGAAAGCGGCTGGAAATGGAAGTATCTGGTGAAAAAGCATCGTGAAGGGGAGTTGATTACCCGTTACGTGGAAGCCAGCGCTGCCGAAGAAGCCGTTGATTTATTGCTAACCCTCGAAAATGAACCGGTTCGGGTGAATACCTGGATTGAAGAACACATGAATGCCGCGCTGCAAAATCGTATGAAGCAAACCATACGCGCGAGGCGTAAGCGGCACTTTAATGCAGAGCATCAGCATACGCGTAAGAAATCTATCGATCTGGAGTTCATGGTTTGGCAGCGCTTAGCAGGGCTTGCGCAGCGGCGTGGAAAAACGCTTTCTGAAACCATCGTGCAGCTGATTGAAGACGCTGAGCATAAAGAGAAGTACGCGAACAAAATGTCCACATTGAAGCAGGATTTACAAGCGCTGCTGGGAAAAGAATAGCCTGATGTCGGCTTCGGTGTGCTGAGCACCCACGTTTTTATGGTGAACCACAGGTGAAAAAAAACCCCGCATCGCGGGGTTTTTTATTAGACGAGAACTTAAGCCTGAGGCTGAGTTACAACGTCTTTGATGCCTTTAACTTCGATCTCAACACGACGATCCGGAGCCAGGCAGTCGATCAGTGCAGCGCGAGCTTTCACGTTGTCACAGGTGTTGCCAGTAACTGGGTTAGATTCGCCCATGCCACGTGCAGAGATTTTGTCAGAAGGAATACCTTTAGAGATCAGGTAATCAACAACGGACTGAGCACGTTTCTCAGACAGGCTCTGGTTGTAAGCGTCAGAACCGATACGGTCAGTGAAGCCCAGAACCACAACGGAACCGTCTTTCGGATCCAGGTTGCTCAGCTGGCTGTACATCTGATCCAGAGCCTGCTGGCCTTCTGGTTTCAGAGTCGCTTTGTTGAAGTTGAACAGAACGTCAGACTTCAGAGTGAAGTGCTTGGTCTGTACTTCTGGAGCCGGAGCCGGAGCTACAACTACTGGAGCTGCTTCTTCCTGCTGGCCGAAACGGTAAGAAACACCAACGCTCAACAGGCCGTTATCCGGACGACCACCAACGGTGTTCGCGTCACCGATGTTGTTGGTCCACTGGTATTCCAGACGGGTAGCGATTTCAGGAGTAATTGCATACTCTACGCCGCCAGCGAATACTGGGGATACGCCAGTGTCGTGGTCTTTGAAGCCATTGCTGCTTTTAGCGTCTGCACGCCAAACCATACCACCCAGACGGGTATAAACGTCCAGATCGTCAGTGATTGGGTAACCCAGTTTAGCGGTCAGCTGAACGCCCTGAGCTTTGAAAGCGCCGTTTTGATTAGTAGCGTCGGCAGTGCCTTTGTACGGCATACGACCTAACCAGTCGTAACCCATTTCAAAACCAACGTACGGGTTAACCTGATAACCACCGAACGCACCAGCACCCAGTTGGCTTTCGTGGGTCGGGCCGGTGTTGTTGATCTGGTTGTTGCCTACGTCATGGAACTGAGACCAGCCCATTTTAGCACCAGCGTACCAGGTGTTATCTTTCGGAGCGGCCTGCGCCACGGTAGCGAAACCAGCCAGTGCCACTGCAATTGCGATAGCTGTCTTTTTCATTTTTTGCGCCTCGTTATCATCCAAAATTCGCCATGACTATCTCCAGAGAGATAACACGGTTAAATCCTTCACCCGGGGATCAGTTCAATAGTTACTCTACCGATATCTGCGGCTTAAGCCGAGCACCCCTGGCGATGTAAAGTCTACAACGTAGTTGAAAACTTACAAGTGTGAACTCTGTCAGGCATATGAAAAAAAAAGGCTTGTATACACAATATTTAACATTTATGGCTGATAAATTGAACGGAAAACTTCTCTACAACCGCTTCTGACAGGCGTTCACACAAAATATGCGTTATATCTCAATGGCTGATTGAGGGATGAAAAAAAATTCCAGGATTAATCCTAATTTTACTTAATGATACAAATTCGAGTGAATTTTTAGCCCGGAATGCTGTCTCCCCGCAAGTGCCTGAGCGCGAACAGGACGCATAATAAATCCCATTGCATTCCCTTCATCTGCAGCTTTCACCAGTTCTGCATGTTCATCTTCTGTTAATTCTTCAGTCAGCCAGCCGATAACCACGCTGTAATTGCCGGTGCGCAGCGCGCGAACCATCGATTCTAACGTGTGGCAGGGAGAGAGTTGACTAATTTGCATAACTTTCGTTAATGGAAGCCCCGCTGATTGCACCCATTCACGGCTCAGCTTTTGTTGTGGCGTAAGCCAGAGCTGCCAGCGTGATTGCTGTCCTAACTGCTGAAGCAGGGGTAATAGCAGTAATTGCGTCATCATGGGCTGGTCCTCGCGATAGACCACTTCACTGATAAGCCCGGCAGTCGCATTTTCTGAAGAAACGCGCGCACTATTGCTTGATGTTGAAGAGAACGACGAAGAACGATTTGCGTAGCCTGAAGTGTACATAATCAATCCAGCCCTGTGAGTTACTGTATGGATATACAGTAACCCTGCTATCACTAAAGATCAACCTTATTTTCGGAAACAGACTCGCAATTTTTAGCCGTCGTGGCGGGAAATATAAAATTCATCTTGCCCCTTGGGGCTAAGTTGCCTATCGTCGTCATTAACGGATCTGTTACTGGAAATCATTCCATTATCTTATGATTTAAAAGGACTTTTATGAAAAACCTCTCTTATGCCAGGATCTATAAATCACAAGAATATTTGGCCTCTTTAGGTACAATTAGCTACCGCTCTTTATTTGGCAGTTATAGCCTGACGGTGGGCGATACGGTCTTTGCAATGGTTGCCGACGGTGAGTTATACCTGCGGGCCTGTGAGCAAAGCGTACAGTACTGTGTCAAACATTCCCCGGTCTGGTTGACGTTTATGAAGCGGGGACGTCCCGTGATACTCAACTATTATCAAGTTAATGATGCGCTGTGGCGAAACCATCCGCAGTTGGTGTCTTTATCACGATATTCGCTGGATGCCGCAGTAAAAGAAAAGCAGACGCGTGTTTCGCAACACCGGTTACGGGAACTGCCGAACATTTCCTTTCATCTGGAGACCCTACTGAGTGAAGCCGGGATTAACGATGAGAGTACATTACGCACCCTGGGTGCTCAAATGTGTTGGCTAAAGCTTTTGCAAATTAACCCATCGCTGACAGTGAAAATTCTTTATGCGCTTGAGGGTGCAATCAGTGGGATACATGAAGCTGCACTCCCGACGGTTCGCCGCCGGGAGTTGGTTGAGTGGGTGAGTTCACTTAAGCCTGAACCGGGTTACTAATGGGTAATGCCGCGATTTGTTGCTGTAACCGACTGATTTCTGGTAACAGCGCAATCAATAATCCAACCTGTTGTACGACCAGCGGTTCTTTGGTGTCCTGGCTCGGTTCAAGATGTTGAATCCGTTGTTTAAGACTTTCCAGAGCCTGGTATACGCGCTGCTCGTCAGCGGGTTGATGATGAAGCGCATCATCAACATAGCAGACCGCGTCGTCCAGTAATGCCAGGACTTCCGGGTTAGTCAGCTGTTCCCGGTGAGCGCCGAGAGCGGAAATATAGCTGGTGAAGGTATGGTTGAGGCACAGCAAACGGAATGCCATTTCGCGCGTTTGGGCTGTAACATCTGGTTCACTCGACATGTTCGACACCACGGAAGCAAGCTCCGCATCACGGTTATGTGCATCACGGCGGGCAATTCGGTATGCCAGACGGTTATCACGGCCCTGATGATATTGCTCAAGGATAGCGTCCAGATAGCGGCAGTTAGCATCCGTTGCTCGTTCGATGACCCGTGGTAAATTACGAAAACGCCAGTCTGGCCAGATAAAACTGACGGCAGCCCAGGCAATCGCACAGCCGATCAGCGTATCGATGACTCGCGGCAGTGCGACCTCGAACCCTTCTCCCAGCAGGTTAAAGCATAATAATACCAGCAGGGTGATAAATATGGTCGCATGGGCATACTGTACGTTGCGAAAGGCGAAAAAGAGCACGCCGGTAATCACCAACAGGATGAGCTGCCCTTCCAGAGAGGGGACGAACCACAAAATGGGTAAACCAATCGCTATTCCGACTAAGGTACCAATAATTCTCAGGGCCAGGCGATGTCGGGTGGCGTTGTAGTTTGGCTGACAGACAAACAGACTGGTTAGCAGGATCCAGTATCCATGGTTCATACCGGTTATCTGGATGATGGCGTATCCGACACAGAGCACCAACGACATGCGGATAGCATGGCGAAATAGGGCTGACTCGGGGGTGAAGTTACGGCTCAGACGCAACCAGATATCGGTGAACCCATGTGGGCTGTCATCGGCAAGCTGATTTTCGGACTCATTGCGCGAAATGACCTGCGCCTGCTCGGACTCAATTGTTGCCAATTGTGCGTCGATAGCACGCAGGTTAGCGAGCAAAAATCCCAATGTTTTAAGCAAGTCTGCAGGCGCACCATTAACACGCATGCGCTCAAGTGCGGCATCGATATGGGTGAAAACGCGCTCAAAATGTGGGTCATGTTGGTAGGGTGTGCGCAATAAAATACAGCGTGACAGCTGCATACAGGCTTGCCCCTGCATAGACATCAGGCGCTGGAAGCGAAACATCACGTCGCTGTGACGGAAGTGATCGCGTAGCGTTTGGTATTGAATATGCGAAGAGCTTGCGCGTTCGTGTATATCCTGCGCCACAAAATAGTAGTGTAACGTGCGACGTGTTCCCCGTTGCCCACGGTCACCGCGCAGGCGGGTTAGCAACGACACTTTGGTTTGGTTTAGCGTCGCCATCAGTTGCCCATTGGCCAGCGCTAAATCGTAGAGCGGTGCCTGGCTTTCATCTTCAATGTCGGGATCAAACAGACGGGATTTCAGCTCCAGATAGTGCGCTAACTGCTCATAGCTGCGCGCCAAATTATCCTGCAATGGACGGATTGGGAACAGGAGATGTCCGGTCAATGTCAGCAGGTTGTACCAGATAGCCCCGGCGAGCAGTAGTATCGGCTGCTGATACCACTGATCGTACAGTGACGTGCCCAGCATGGTGTAAATAGCGATAAGCAATGCGCCGAAGGCAATCGTCGCATAGCGCTGGCCTAATCCGCCAAGCAGAATAAAGCCGCTGGTTGAAAGCGTTAATCCAATGGCAAACAGCCACGGCCATGGGAAGAGAAGCTCGACGGACGCTGAGGCAATAAAAAAACAGATCAGCGTAATGATCAAATTGCGCAAGCGACCAGCTAGACGATCGTCGAGGTCGGTTAACGCGGCGGCCACCATGCCCAGCGTCAGTGGGATAGTCAGCTTGACGTCGCCCAGCCACCAGGGCAGCGCGGTGGTGCCACAAAGTGCAATAAAAATTCGCACGTAGTACAGCCAGGTGCTGTTCCAGGTATAGCGTTTGAGCAGAGGACTTAACATAAAGGCCATCAGTCCTGGTTATTCAAAGCGGCGACGCGCATTGGCTTCACGTGCTGCGCGGGCAGTTTCTACCGAGACCACGCGCCGACCGACGGGCCAGAGTGCAATTGCGGCGATCTTAAAGTTAGCAATCCCCACCGGAATACCAATAATCGTGATGCACTGGGCAATACCGGAGACAATATGCATCAGGCACAGCCACCAGCCGAAGAAAATCAGCCAAAAAATATTCAGTAATGTTCCGCCGGTGTTCAGAAGAACATTTTTACCTGCCGGGTTGAGTTCATCAACATGAATGGCTTCGTTGCCATAGGGAAACAGAGAAAGGCGCGTTATCTCCCAGCATGAGCGGGTTAATGGCAGGGTAAAAATAAGCACGATACTGACCAGCGTTGCCAGTAACCAGGCTAAGGTGGTGGCGAACCCCCCGAGCACAAAATTTAAAATATTCAGAACTGTACGCATAAACTCTCGGTTAACTCTGGTTTTTGGTGAATTCGGCAATTGTAACGTTTTTTTGGGCTGGAGCACGTTTTCTCTGGCGGTTACACTGATAAGTAAACCTCTTCGTGTGGATCCGCTTAAGCCTTATGGAACTGAAAGCTACTTCTATTGGAAAACGTCTGGCGCAACACCCGTACGATCGGGCCGTTATTCTTAATGCCGGGATTAAAGTTTCCGGCGATCGTCACGAGTATCTTATTCCATTCAATCAATTACTGGCTATTCATTGCAAACGGGGTCTCGTATGGGGGGAACTCGAATTTGTGCTCCCGGGCGATAAGGTTGTGCGACTGCATGGGACGGAATGGGCAGAAACTCAGCGTTTTCATCGCCATCTCAACATGCTTTGGCAGCAGTGGAGCCAGGAAATGAGCGAGGTCGCCGCCACGGTTTTGCAGGAGCAGCTCGAGACGATTGCGGCCCGTACCCATGAAAATAAATGGCTGACACGCAACCAAACGGCAGGCCTGCAACAGCAAATCCGTCGCGCTTTCGCGGCGCTGCCGTTGCCGGTTGAAAGGCTGGAGGAGTTTGACAACTGTCGCGAGGCAATACGCCAGTGTCAGGCATGGTTGCAGGATATTGAAGCCTGCCGGTTACAGCATAATCAAGCCTATACCGACGCAATGCTGACAGATCACGCCGAGTTCTTCCAGCAGATTGAATCTTCGCCGCTGAATCCGGCTCAGGCCCGGGCGGTGGTTAACGGTGAGCAATCGTTACTCGTGCTTGCGGGTGCGGGAAGTGGCAAAACATCTGTGCTGGTGGCACGTGCAGGTTGGCTACTGGCAAAGGGAGACGCGGTGGCCGAACAAATTCTGCTGCTGGCGTTTGGTCGCAAAGCGGCCGAGGAAATGGATGAGCGGATTCGTGAGCGACTGCATACAGAAGACATCACCGCCAGGACGTTTCACTCGCTGGCGCTGCACATCATTCAGCAGGGCAGTAAAAAGGTCCCAACGGTAAGCAAGCTTGAAAACGATACCCCCGCGCGCCATAAACTTTTTATTACCGCCTGGCGTCAGCAGTGTAGTGAGAAAAAGGCGCAGGCCAAAGGCTGGCGGCAATGGTTAGAAGAAGAGATGCAGTGGTCAGTACCTGAAGGTAATTTTTGGGATGATGAAAAACTGCAGCGTCGCCTGGCCCCGAGACTGGATCGTTGGGTTAGCCTGATGCGTATGCACGGGGGGGCGCAAGCGGAAATGATTGCCAATGCGCCGGAGGACATTCGCGATCTATTCAGTAAACGTATCAAGCTCATGGCGCCGTTGCTTAAGGCATGGAAGAGCGCCCTGAAAGAAGAAAACGCCGTTGATTTTTCCGGGCTAATTCATCAGGCCATCGTCATTCTGCAAAAGGGGCGTTTTATCAGCCCGTGGAAACATATTCTGGTTGATGAGTTTCAGGACATTTCCCCCCAGCGCGCAGCGTTGCTGGCTGCGTTGCGACAGCAAAATTCACAGACCACCTTGTTTGCTGTAGGAGACGATTGGCAGGCTATTTATCGCTTTAGTGGCGCACAGCTTTCGTTAACTACTGCCTTCCATCACACCTTTGGCGAGGGCGATCGCTGCGATTTGGATACCACTTACCGCTTCAATAGCCGTATTGGAGAGGTAGCCAACGGTTTTATTCAGCAAAACCCGCATCAACTTGCAAAACCGCTTAACAGCCTGACGGTTGGTGACAAAAAAGCGGTGACGCTGTTGGATGAAAGCCAGCTGGATGCGCTGCTGGATAAGCTGTCTGGTTTTGCGAAAGCCGAGGAGCGAATTCTGGTACTGGCGCGCTATCATCATCTGAAACCTGCCAGCCTGGAGAAGGCGGCGACCCGTTGGCCCAAGCTACAGCTTGAGTTTATGACTATCCATGCCAGTAAAGGGCAGCAGGCGGATTACGTCATTATTGTCGGGCTTCATGACGGTAATGATGGTTTCCCGGCACCGGCCCGCGAGTCAATTATGGAGGAGGCGCTGCTGCCGGCGGTAGAAGATTTTCCTGATGCAGAAGAGAGACGCTTGCTTTACGTGGCGCTTACGCGTGCACGGCATCGGGTATGGCTGCTGTTTAATAAAGACGCGCCGTCGTGTTTTGTCGATGAGCTTAAACAGCGGGATGTGCCAGTTAGCCGTAAACCTTGAAAGCAGGCGGCGACAGCCGCCTGCTGGCTATTATTTGAGGCGCTCAGCCAGGTAGCGGGCGTAATCGGGGATCAGGATCTCCGTCTCGTCGCTGAAATTCGGCGACTGGATAATAAAGTCGGCCGTCGACACGTTGGTCGCTACCGGAATATTCCACACCGTTGCCAGGCGCAGAAGGGCTTTGACATCAGGGTCGTGAGGCACGGCATTGAGCGGATCCCAAAAGAAGATCAGCACATCAATTTTCCCTTCAGAGATCAGCGCTCCCACCTGCTGGTCGCCGCCCATCGGGCCGCTCAGCATAGCGTTAACGTCCATACCGGTCGCGCGCTGGATTAAATTACCCGTTGTGCCTGTCGCATAGAGAACGTGTTGTTCCAGCAGTGGCTGGTGGCGTTCAACCCAGTTCATCAACATCTTTTTACAGTGATCGTGTGCAACCAGCGCAATATGCTTGCGCGCTGGCAATGTGCGAGTCGTCAATTCCATAGTATCGCTCCCAAGTTAACCTTGCTACAGAGTACTGGAAGCACTTGACGCTGCAAGAGAAAGACAAAAAAAATGCGTACGTGGACATAAATGTCATGAGGGGGGCTGCTTCTCTGCCCATTGCAGGAAGTTACTTCGCGTTTGCGCGTCGGCCTGCTGAAACCAATATTTTAACCTCTGCTCGGTGAGCGCTTGCGATTGAGGTGGCACCCGATCCAGTTCAGAAACCCCGGAGAGTAACGAACTGTCATCGGCCATCATGGTGGCAAATTGTGGTAATGAAGCATGCTTAGCCGCTTTGTTGTAGCGTTCGGTCTCCAGTTCATAATCAACGGTTTTCGCGGTGGATGTGATGGTCATCACATCCAGCTTGACCGGAATCGGCATGGCGTCACCATCCAACAGTTCCACACGAGGGGTTTCATCGAAATGTGCCGCGTCACGCTCATTGCCCAAACGCGGAAGATGAAAATTAACCTGACTGACTAATTGGGTATCGAAGCTGATGACCAACGGGGGGGAGATATACAGCCGTTCTTCATGGCTGGACAGGCGAATGGTTTTCTCGACGCGAAAAACCAGCTGATGCCGACCATTTTCCAGCTCAATGCTTTCGGCACCGCGTAACAATGAGCTGGAGACTTTTTTTCCGTCCAGTACCAGCAGGTCAATGTCGCTTGACAGACGCAGTGAGGTCGCATAAACGGATACCGGCAAACACAGGGCAATCAAGGCTGTCACAATGCCGGCTCTCATAGGGTTCTCCTGTCCAGAAAATACCTGAGTAAGATGTATCAAAAGTTTTCGACAATCATGTTTACTAACATATAGACATAATTTCCAGTTTAGCTCTCATGCGCCGGTATGGGATGAATGGTTGCAACGTCAGGTTTGTCGTACACTTTGCAAAACAGCCTGGAGGAAGATGATGAAAGAGACCGATATTGCTGGCATTTTGACATCCACCCGCACGATTGCTTTGGTAGGGGCAAGCGATAAACCCGACCGCCCCAGCTATCGCGTGATGAAATATTTGCTCGATCAGGGCTATCACGTTATTCCTGTTTCCCCCAAGGTTGCCGGGAAAACGTTACTGGGACAGCAAGGGTATGCGACGCTGGCGGATGTGCCGGAGAAGGTGGATATGGTGGATGTCTTCCGTAATTCAGAAGCGGCCTGGGGTGTTGCGCAGGAGGCGATTGCCATCGGGGCAAAGACATTATGGATGCAGTTGGGCGTGATCAATGAGCCGGCGGCGGTGCTGGCGCGTGATGCGGGTCTGGCTGTGGTGATGGATCGCTGCCCGGCTATCGAGATCCCGAGACTGGGGCTGGCGAAATAAGAATGAGCCGTTGCCGGATGAGTTTATCGTCATCCGGCAACGGCTAAAGTCAGTTGCGCAGGCGTGGAGCCTGAAGCTGTTTACGGATGGTCCGTGCCAGTTCATCCATCGATGGTTGCTCTGGATGTTCTTCCTGTAGCTCACTGCTCAACTGTGCTTCCGCCAGATACGTATGCACTGGCAGGCCATTATCGTCTTCCATCACCACGTGATACCAGGGAGCGGCGCGAAGTTCGTCGTTAACCGCCAACTCATCAGGTGACGGGTCATCAAGCGAATATTCCGGGTCGATATCCACGACCACTCCGAGGTAACCTAACAGGGAATGGCGGACCTGCTGGCCGATACCGAATTTGCTGGCAATCATAGTCACCTCCCGGGAAATAGATACCCTCTATGTAAGGGCAATATTCCACTTTTCAAGTTACATGATGCGACAGGCAAACCCTTTCAGATACAGCCCTTCCGGGTAGGTAGCGATCACCGGATGATCGGCGGCCTGACGGAACTGCTCTATAAATTGTACATCACGACCCGTATCTAATGCGGCATCAGCGATGATTTTCTGAAATAAATCGGTCGTCATCAGTCCGGAGCAGGAGAACGTCAGCAGTACACCGCCAGGATTCAGTAGCTGGATAGCCAGCATATTGATGTCCTTATAGCCACGACAGGCGCCCATTAGCTGGCTTTTGTTTTCCACAAACTTCGGCGGATCCATCACGATGACATCAAACTTCTCACCGCGATCGCGATAGGCGCGCAGCAGTTTAAAGACGTCATCGCGCACAAATTCAGCTTTGCTCAGATCCAGCTTATTCAGTTCGACGTTTTGTCTGGCGATGTCGAGCGCTTCCTGCGAGGTATCAACGCTGACGACCTGGCTGCATCCACCCATCAGCGCAGATACCGCGAAACCGCCGGTATAGGAGAAACAGTTCAGGACACGTTTGTCTTGTACATAACGACGCGTGGCCAGACGGCTGTCACGCTGATCCAGGTAGTAACCTGTCTTATGACCGTGCTGAATATCGACCAACAGCTTCATGCCGTGTTCTTCAATCGGCAGCAGGGCCGGAGGCAGTTCGCCCGTGACGGGCCCCTGGGTCAGCTCCATACCTTCTTTTTTGCGCACTGCAACATCGCTGCGATCATAAATGGCGCATTCAGGGAACACCGTTTGCAGGGCGCTAATCAGCGCGGCACGCTGATATTCAGCCCCGGCGCTGAGCAGTTGCAGGACGAGGAAACGGCCAAAACGGTCAATGGTGATACCCGGCAGGCCATCGGATTCTCCGGCGATCAGACGGTAGCTGTCCAGGCCGTCTTTCTTCGCCAGCCAGTCGCGCCATGTCTTTGCTTGCTGCAAACGGCGGGTGAAGAAGTCAATATCAATGGATTCGGACTTGTCGAATGTCCAGACGCGTGCACGGATCTGCGACGCCGGTGACCAGGCTCCGCGTGCTAACCATTTACCCTGATGGTCAACAATATCGATGGTTTCACCCAGGCTGGCTTTACCTTCCATACGGGCGACGGCACCAGAAAATACCCACGGATGGCGGCGAAGTAATGATTTTTCGCGCCCTTTGGCTAACACTAAACGTACACTCATAATTTGCTATTCTGTCGATTCAAAGAAATGGGCGCCATTGTCCTGAGTTTTTCGAGGATTTGCAACGCGCAACGCGATGATAAGGAGAACCGCTATGTCTAAAGTCTGCATCATTGCCTGGGTTCACGGCCGGGTACAGGGCGTGGGTTTTCGCTACACCACTCAGCATGAAGCACAACGGTTGGGATTAACCGGATACGCAAAGAACATGGATGACGGTAGCGTAGAGATTGTCGCCTGCGGCGAAAGCGACCAGGTGGAACAACTGATGAGGTGGTTAAAGGCTGGGGGCCCGCGTAGCGCCAGGGTAGACAGAATTCTCAGCGAACCCCACCGTCCTGGCGATGATTTAAAGGGATTTAGTATCCGCTATTAAATACATTTTACCGGTTTAGGCAGGCCCGCGATTTTGGTTGCCTGTTTAGCCGGACCTTTCGGAAACAGACGGTAAAGATAACGGCTGTTACCTTTGTCTTCGCCAAACTTGTTGGCCATCGCTTTTACCAGCATGCGGATTGCCGGAGACGTATTAAACTCCAGATAAAACTCGCGTACAAAGCGTACCACTTCCCAATGCTCGGGCGTCAGGGTAATACCTTCGTTTTCGGCAATGGCAGCGGCCAGCGGCTCACTCCACTCGGTCGTGTCTTTTAAATAGCCTTCGCTGTCGGTACTGATTTCTCTACCTTCAAAGATCAACATAATCCTTCACTGCGTTAGTCAAACTGGCGGCAGTTTAGCAAAAAAGAAAGCCCCGCATAAGCGGGGCTGGATAATGCGAGTTGACAACTTAGTCGCGGCTGGCGAAGCCCAGAATGCTCAGCAGGCTGACGAAAATGTTGTACAGCGACACATACAGGCTGACCGTTGCACGGATGTAGTTGGTTTCACCGCCACGGATGATATTGCTGGTTTCGAACAGGATAGCGCCTGAAGAAATCAGAATAAACACCGCGCTGATAGCCAGATGCAGAGCCGGCAGCTGGAGGAAAATATTGGCAACCATACCAATCAGCACCACCACGATACCCGCCATCAGCATACCGCCGAGGAAGGACATGTCTTTACGGGTGGTCAGCACGTAGGCAGAACAGCTGAAGAAGACCAGCGCGGTACCGCCCAGCGCCATACCGATGACATCACCCATGCCCGCAGACAAGTAGGCATTCAGCATCGGTCCCAGAATGTAGCCCAGGAAGCCGGTGAAGGCGAAAGCTGACAGAATACCGACCGGCTTATCTGCCGTTTTATAGGTCAGGAACATCAGGCCATACATACCGACCAGCGTCAGGATAAGACCCGGGGATGGCAGCATCAGCACGGTGCTAGCCGTTGCGGTGATGGCAGAAAACGCCAGCGTCAGGCTAAGCAGAAAATAGGTATTACGCAGCACTTTATGCGTGCTGAGTAGCGATGTACGGTCGCGCGATGAACTAATAATACGATCCATGAGTCACTCTCTTATGACAGATGTAATTAATGACGGAGGATAATGAAATCGCGGGTAATGACACAGCGGTTTTACCCATCTTTACGCATTTTAACCCGCCAGACTTAAGCATTTTATTTCAGCAAAAGTGCCTGAATCAGATGTTACCACTTAATGTTTGAAAATGTCAGATCGATATCTGATAGGTAACTGAAAAATATTGCGTTATCCCCTACATCCCTTTAAGAGTGACTGCGGTGTCATCATAAAACAGAACAATAAGGTGCAGGGAATGACTCAACAAAAATCGAAGGTATTTACGTTTTCGCTGTTGACCGCTTGTTTGATATCGATAAACGGTGCGGTATGGGCTGCCAATGTTCCTGCAGGAACAACATTGGCCGAAAAACAGGAACTGGTGAGAAATAACGGGAGTGAACCTGCATCGTTGGATCCGCATAAAGTTGAAAGCAACGTTGAATTTACTTTAATCAGCGATATGTTCGACGGTCTGGTTGCCGTCAGTCAGGATGGGGCTATTGAGCCTCGACTGGCGGCATCCTGGGAGAATAAAGATAACACCATCTGGACCTTTCATTTACGACCGGGTATTACCTGGTCTGATGGCTCTGCCATTACCGCACAGGATGTTGTCTGGAGCTGGCAGCGTCTGGTTTCACCGCAAACAGCTTCACCGTATGCCTCTTACCTTGGCAACATGCATGTGGCCAACGCTGTCGATATCGCACAGGGGAAAAAAGACCCCACCACGCTGGGTGTAAAAGCACTGAATGATACCACGCTGGAAATTACCCTGACGCAACCGACGGCGGCGTTTCTGGCTATGCTGGCGCATCCGTCACTGGTGCCGCTGGATAAGGTACTGATTGGCCGTTATGGCGATAAGTGGACCCGACCAGAGCATTTTGTCAGCAGTGGGCCGTACGAACTGTCGCAGTGGGTGGTGAATGAGCGAATTGTCGCGGTGCGCAATACGCACTACTGGGATAACGCGCACACGGTCATTGATAAAGTCACTTATCTGCCTATTAGCTCAGAAGCGGCAGATGTTAACCGCTACAAGGCCGGTGAAATCGATATTGTTTTGAGCGTGCCGGTGAATCAGTTTGCCCAGTTGAAAAAAACAATGGGTAATGAGCTTCACGTCTCACCGTTGTTATCAACCTATTACTACCAGTTTAATACGACCCGGGCGCCGTTTAACGACTCGCGCGTGCGTCGGGCGCTGAATATGGCGCTGGATAAAGACATCATTGCCCAAAAGGTGATGGGGCAGGGGCAGCGGGAAGCCTGGGTTATCAGCCAGCCTGAAATTGGCGGGGTGACGTTATCCGCGCCAGAATACGCGTCGTGGCCGCGGGATAAACGTATTGCGGAAGCGAAAAAACTACTGGCAGAAGCCGGTTTTGGCCCTGAACATCCGCTTTCATTAAATTTGCTCTACAACACGTTCGAAACGCATCAGCGGATTGCGATTGCGGCATCGTCGATGTGGAAGAAAAATTTGGGTGTCGAGGTGACGCTGCAAAACCAGGAGTGGAAAACGATGCTGGACACCATGCACACCGGTAATTTTGACGTGGTGCGCTATGCGTGGATCGCTGATTACGATGATGCTTCAAGCTTCCTGAATATTTTCCGTACCGGCGATAGTGAGAACACGACCCAGTACAGCAACCCTGCCTATGATGAGGCGATGAGTCATGCGGCGAAAGCAGGTTCAGTGGAAGAACGTGGCAAGTATTATCAGCAGGCGGAAGCGCTTTTGGCTGAGGATGTGCCAGCCATTCCGATTTATCACTATGTTCGCGCACATCTGGTGAAGCCGTGGGTAGGGGGATTTGCGCCGGATAACCGGGGCTATTACTACACCAAAGATATGTTCATCAAAAAACACTAAGTGGCAGAAGAGCATATTTGTGCTGAATAAACGTTCAATCTGTTGTTATTTCAGTCGATTAACAACATTTTGACTGTTTTTCAGGCAAACGAACACATTGGTGCTTTACAGGTCCGTTCGGGATGTTTATAGTGCGCCTCATTGGAAGCGTGGCCGAGCGGTTGAAGGCACCGGTCTTGAAAACCGGCGACCCGAAAGGGTTCTAGAGTTCGAATCTCTACGCTTCCGCCAAATACAAAACCCAAGTCGTTATGCGACTTGGGTTTTTTCGTTTTATTCGGTTCTGGTTGCGGCATTTAACGTGTCAGGCAAACAGATTCAGCGTGTTAGTCATGTAAGCCGTGGCTTAACCCCATGAAACCGAGTCCTGTCGCCAACACGTCGAGCCAGGATTGACCGAGATAACGTGTTTGCGACAGCAAACCTCTGTTTGTGTCGCGGATTAGACGTCGAGCTTACGGCCAGCCAACCATTCCACTCTGGCCGGGTCGCGATGGGAAAAGAATGCGCTGGTTGCGGTGTCGATCGCGGTGATGTGCAGCATGTCTTCCGCGCTCAGTTCAAAATCGAGGATGTTGATATTCTCTTCCATACGTTCTTTACGCACCGATTTTGCCAGTGACACGATGCCACGCTGGAAGATCCACCGCAGGACAACCTGACCGACGCTTTTGCCGTATTTCTGGCCTATCGCTGTTAACTCAGGATGCTGGAACAGACCGTTTTTCCCTTCGGCAAACGGGGCCCACGCTTCAGGTTGAATGCCACGACTTTGCATCCACGGCACGGCATGCAGCTGCTGATTGAAAGGGTTCACTTCAATCTGATTCACCGCCGGGGTGACCTTATTAAAGGCAATAAGATCGGCCAGTCTGTCGGGATGGAAGTTGCTCACGCCAATAGCACGAATTTTACCTGCCTGTTGCAGCTCTTCCATGGCACGCCATGCGCCGTGGACATCGCCGTAAGGCTGGTGAATCAAATACAGGTCAACATAGTCGAGCTGTAGTCGGTTCAGTGACCGCTCGAACTGGGCCTTCGCACCTTCGTAGTTTGTATCGTGTAACCACAATTTGGTGGTCACAAAAAGCTCATCGCGGGCGACGCCGCTTTGTTTTAACGCGTTGCCTACCTGAGTTTCATTCAGGTAAGAGGCTGCGGTATCAATCAGGCGATAACCCGTTTCGATGGCGTCAATCACCGCCCGCTCGCACTCGGCGGCATCCGTCATCTGGAATACACCAAAGCCCAACAGGGGCATGTTAATACCGTTGTTCAGTGTGACTGTTTGCATGACGTTATCCTTTCAACTGTTGTCCCGTAACAGCATAACGCAAACTGATTTATTTGATTAGATGGAGTAATTCACTAAGCTTTATTAGATGGATTCATTAATCTGATGGAACAACGCCGGTCGGCTTCGAGCCGGAAACGGACTTTATCTCTCCGGCTCCACCCGACCATCCATCAGGATATATTGCGCCGCTTTACGTGCGTATTGATCAATCAAAGGAACAAGCCGAGTAAAATGCTCGCTGGCACAGTGTGCATCGAGTGCTGCCCGGTCAGGCCACTCTTCAATGAAAATAAAATGCCCCAGATCCTTTTCATCCCGGTACAAATCATAAGCAATACACAGGGGCTCTTTCTTCGTTGCCGCGATGAGTTCGCGGTATAAAGGGAGAACGTTGTCGACGCATTCAGGTTTGATAAAATCTTCGGCGATGACTTTAAGCATGCGAACTCCTTCATTAAAAATGGTACAAGGTTTTTTACGGATAATGCCAGCCTCAAGGGCCGGTCTGAGCCAGAAACAGACGCTCAGATTTAATAAATCTGCCGACAAATGGCCAGCAGACTTTTTAGGGTATTAGTTGCGTGCAGCGATAGCCGCAGCGGCACCACCCATAGCAACAGCGCCTAAACGATTGGCAAATCTCACCGCTTTAGGAGTCCGTAATAAAACGCGTGCTCTGTGTGCAAGGAACGTCCAGCTCAGATCGATCGCGGCCAATGTCACCAGCGTAATGCTGGCAAGGACTGCCCATTCACTTACACCGGCTTTTGACAAATCGATAAACGACGGAAGAAGAGCCAGGTAGAACACCATTATTTTGGGGTTACCCAACGTTAATGCCATACCCGCGCTAAACATTGACCATGAAGATGTCCGTTGCGGAAGTTCGTCTGTTTTCTCATTCACAGGCTTGCGCCACATTTTAAACGCAAGCCAGCAAAGGTAGGCGATGCTTACCCATTTCAGAATATGAAAACCGAACTGGAATGTTTGCGCGAGGGTAGTTAGCCCGGCCATAGCCATGGAGAGCCAGATCACTTCACCTATCCACATTGCAGCGATGAAAGGTATGACATTTCGCCAGCCATTCGTAATGACCCGTGACACAAGGGCAGCAATACTGGGCCCTGGAACGCCGGCATTAAGAAACAGCGCTCCGGCAAATAAAAAATAAGGAATAAATTCCATCGTTAACCTCAAATAAAAGTGCCCCGAAAGGCTTATTGCACCTGCTGTGCTCGTCCTGGAAGTCGGTGATAGCCCAGTCCTAATCTATCAGAATTTCAACCAACGATAATCTGGATACCAGTACAGTGGCCCCCATTGGTCGGGTGGAAATCAACAGAACAGGCAGTAACCACCACATAGAGATCTGTTTCCGCGAGTAATAGCACATTTCCTCCGGGGGGATTGTTCGAAGCCAATACCTCAAGCTTACCGTTAGCCTGCGGTTCTGAGCGTTGGAAAAAATTGACCGGATCGGGAACGATGGGGAGTGATATGTCTGCCGCCTGCAGTGCTCTCAGCATGTTGTCACGACAGTTCGGGTGATCATACAGGCCTGCTCGTTCGTAAAGTCCAGGGTTGCAGGCCGGGAACAGCATATCATGTGGGCATGGTGAGTTATCCTGCACTAATGTGAGTAAGGGGTTGGCTTTTTCACTGTAAAAAGACTCTCCCGGTGCGGGGAATAATCGCTCTGTTATATCTCGCGTCTGAGATGTGCTTAGCCAGTCAATTTCACCAGCGCTGATAGACATTGCCCACAAGTCCGCAACCTGCTGCCCTTCAGGGTCAATAACACTAAACGTTTGACCTTTAGCAACCCAAAAGCCACGACCATCCTGTGGCGGAATATCTATCTTTATCTGCTCGCTCATTTCCTGACATCCATTCTGATTACCAGTAACGAAGATTAACAAAATGGCAGTGGCGTAACTAATGAATGATGAGGAAACGGATATTGCTCGTATAATAGGGTGTTAATCAATGGGGAGCCGGATCTCCTCGCCACGACCCGCGACGATTACCCCAGCAGCAACCCGCTGCATGGCAATGTCGACGTCTGCTCTGAGGATCCCGACATGACCACTTTTCATCAACTTACTGCCACCAGCCTGCAGGGTCAGCTCATCTCTATGGCTGACTACGCTGGCAAGCTGGTTCTGGTCGTTAACACTGCCAGCCATTGTGGCTTTACGCCACAATACGCAGGTCTTGAGGTGCTTTACAAGAAGTACGCTGCGCAGGGGCTGGTGGTGCTGGGGTTTCCCTGCAACCAATTTGGTAAGCAGGAACCCGGCGGTGCCGACGAAATCGCTCAGACCTGCCACATCAACTACGGTGTGAGTTTCCCGATGTTTGAGAAAGTGGAGGTCAACGGCGGCGCAACGCATCCGGTATTTCGCTACCTGAAAGACGAATTGCCAGGCGTGCTGGGTGGGCGGATCAAGTGGAACTTCACTAAGTTCCTGATTGGACGTGACGGTAAACCGCTCAAGCGTTTTGCACCGTTCACCACCCCAGCGAAAATAGAAGCCACAATTCTTAAAGCACTGTAAATCTAAGTGTTTTGCCATTCTCTGGGGGAATAGCAGTATCTCGTGCTACTGCGGATTTTTTACCTGAATGCTCAGTGCCATAACGGCGCTGGCTGTCGTAAATACCGCAATGACCCAGCTCATTGTCCAAGGTGTGCCATCGCTAAAGAGTGCCAGCAACAGCGAGGAGATGATGCCGCTACCGTATTGCAACGCACCCATTAGCGCCGATGCGGAACCGGCGACATTCGGCGCGGCGTCCAGTGCACATGCCGTAGACGTCGCGGCGATGATACCATTCATTGAGAAGAACACGAATACGGCTCCGACAATCACGGTGATCCCTCCCGCGCCCAGACCCGTTGTAACAGCCAGCACGATGGCGGCAACGGTAGCGATGAAGACAGCAATCTTAAGTAACACCTCCAGTGGGTAGCGATAAACCAGGCGTCTGTTGACCATGCTCACGGCCATCAGTCCCACAATGTTGATGGCAAATAACCAGCCATAATGCTGCGGATCAACGCCGAAGTACGTGATGTACACAAACGGGGAACCGGTGATAAAGGCGTAGGCCGCGATGTAGTAAAACGTCAGGCATAGCGTAAAGCGCATATATCTGGCGTTGGTCAGTAATGCGGAATAATGATGAAAGGCGCTGGAGATGGAAGCCTGGGAACGTTTGTCTTCCGTCAGGGTTTCCGGTAGCCAGAATAGCGACAGCAGCATGAATGTACCGATTATCGCCAGTAACCAGAAAATGGTGTGCCACGAGGTGACCTTAATCATTTGCCCGCCAATCAGAGGACCGGCAATCGGCGCGATAGCCATGATGATCATCAGGGTCGACAGCATTTGTGCTGCGCGAGTACGGCTAAACAGGTCGCGGATCATTGCGCGCGCCAGCATCGGGCCGGTACAGGCACCTAGCGCCTGAAAAACACGCCAGAAGACAATATGTACAATATCCGTTGATAACGCGCAGCCGACTGAACCTATAACGAATAAACTCAAACCAATGAATAGCGGCAGACGCCGCCCATAACGATCGCTAATCGGTCCCCAAATCAGTTGTGCAATGCAAAAACCCATGAGAAAACCGGTGATGGTTAACTCAGCATCGCCGTGTAAATCTTTTGCCATCACGGGCATCGCCGGCAGATAGATATCGGTTGATAAGGAGGTCACGGCCATTAAGGCGCTAAGGATAAGGACAAAGGTAAGACCGGTTTTTTTAGCCGTCGCTGACTGCGTTTGTGCTTGTAGGTTAAGCATGCTGAACCATCTGGATATTGAAAGACAGGACCATGTTAACGGGTTTGTGCTTGCAGATAATGGCCAGCAGGAGGATAGGCGCTATGAGTGGTATTCATTAATAATGTGAAGTTTAATTTTCAGGTAAGTGGATGTTGGCTATTAACGCTTTGTTTTTAACGATTTATTGATGGCATACGTTATATATCCAGTAAAACCAAAATTAAAAGGTTTCTTTTTTTGCAACTATACTCACTAAGCCTTACGCAGGTTCATTCGCGTTGATGTGTAACATGCTGGTAAGACGTTGCGCGATCAATGTGGTATCAACGATCTTTAGGCGGAATATCCTCTCGAGGGAAATACAACTATGTCATTTGTAAAAACAAAAGATGGTGTAAACATTTTTTATAAAGACTGGGGTGCGAAAGATGCGCAACCTATCGTATTCCATCATGGCTGGCCGCTGAGCGCAGATGACTGGGATAACCAGATGTTATTCTTCCTTAATCACGGTTATCGTGTTATCGCCATCGATCGTCGCGGGCATGGACGTTCAGATCAGGTGAGCGACGGTCATGATATGGATCACTATGCGGCAGACGTGTCGGCTGTGGTGGAGCATCTTGACCTGCATAATGCCGTGCATATTGGTCACTCCACGGGAGGGGGGCAGGTGGCAAGATATGTCGCTCAATACGGACAACCGCAAGGTCGCGTGGCGAAAGCCGTACTGATCAGCGCCGTGCCACCGCTGATGGTTAAGACAGATAATAATCCGGGAGGGACACCGCTCAGCGTTTTCGACGGATTCCGCCAGGCGCTTGCCGCCAATCGCGCGCAGTTTTATCTTGACGTGGCAACCGGACCTTTTTATGGGTTCAATCGGGAAGGGGCAGAGGTATCCGATGGAACTCTTCAAAACTGGTGGCGACAGGGCATGATGGGGAGTGCAAAAGCGCACTACGAAGGAATTAAGGCGTTCTCTGAAACCGATCAGACCGATGATTTAAAAGCCATTACGCTGCCCGTTCTGGTGATGCAAGGAAATGATGATCAGGTCGTCCCTTATAAAAATGCAGCGCTGTTGCAGGATAAATTGCTCGTTAACAGCGTTCTGAAGATTTATCCAGGTTATCCGCATGGGATGCATACTACCCATGCCGAGGTGATTAATAACGATCTGTTGCACTTCATTCAGGCCTGAAAACATTCTGAAGTTGGGGCGAATGTTCAGAATATGCATTAAATTATTGTTAATCGATTATTTAAATAACTCTGGGGTTACATAATGTAACCCCAGAGTTTTTATCATATACAGGTATATTATATTTATTTATATCAGCGCGATGTTTTAAATCGCGCTAACGTGTTTTCAACGAGCACAAAGAAGACCGGGACAAAATAAATCGCCAGTACGGTCGCCGCCAGCATGCCCCCGATTACGCCGGTGCCGACAGCATTTTGTGCACCAGAACCCGCGCCGTTGCTTATAGCCAGTGGAATTACACCTAAAATGAAGGCCAGTGAGGTCATCAGAATAGGGCGCAGACGCATTTGCGCCGCGTCGACGGCAGCCTCAAGCGGTGTTTTACCTTCCTTTTGCATAATCTCGACGGCAAATTCAACGATCAGAATGGCGTTTTTAGCCGACAGGCCCATCGTGGTGAGCAGGCCGACCTGGAAGTAAACATCATTGCTCAAACCACGCAGGTCGGTAGCCAGCAACGCACCGGCGATGCCAATGGGCACTACGAGCATCACGGAAAAAGGAATGGACCAGCTTTCATACAGTGCTGCCAGCGCAAGAAAGACTACCACGAGCGAAATGGCATATAGCATGGGGGCCTGGTTGGTGGATAACGCCTCTTGATAAGACAGACCCGTCCACGCGTAGCCGACGCCGGCAGGGAGTTTATTAATCAGGGATGCCATAAAGTTCATTGCATCACCGCTGCTTTTCCCGGCAACCGGCTGTCCCAGAATTTCCATCGCAGGCTGCCCGTTGTAGCGTTCAAGACGGGGTGAACCATAGGTCCATTCGGTGGTTGAGAAGGCGGAAAGCGGGGTCATAGAGCCGGAGGCGTTGCGCACGTACCAGTGGTTTATATTGCCAGGTAGCATACGGAACGGCGTATCAGCCTGGACATACACTTTTTTAACGCGGCCCTGGTTAAGGAAATCATTGACATAGCGGCTACCAAACGCCGTGGAGAGGGTCTGATTAATATCCGCGAGTGAAACGTCCATGGCCTCAGCTTTTTTTGCGTCAACATTAACATGGAACATCGGTGTGTCTTCCAGCCCGTTAGGACGCACCCCGGCGACCTCTCCGGATGACTGACTGGCCAGCTCCAGCAACTGATTGCGTGCCTGCATCATTTTTTCGTGTCCGAGATTACCGTTATCCAGCAGCTCCATATCAAACCCTGAAGCGGTTCCCAGTTCTGCTACCGCAGGTAAATTGAACGGATAAATCACGGCATTATTAATGGCGCTTAAAGCCACCATTGCCCGTTGAATTATGGCGGTAACTGCATTTTCTTCACCAACACGTTCTGACCATGGCTTCAGGCTGATAAAGGCCAGCCCGTTGTTTTGCCCCTGGCCGCTGAAGCCAAATCCACCAACGGTAAAAACAGACGCGACATTTTTCCGTTCTTTCGTCAGGTAGTAATCTGTTATTTCGTCGAGGACTTTGCGGGTATTGACCATCGTTGAACCTGAAGGCAATTGTGCCGTGGTCATGAATACCCCCTGATCTTCTTCAGGTAAAAAGGAGGTTGGGGTGCGTAAAAACAAGCCAATCATGCCTGCCCCGATCACCAAATAGATAACCATATAACGGCCTGTGCAACGCAAGAGTTTACGCGTGCTGTCCGTGTAGTGCCGGGTGCACTTCTCCATGAAATGATTGAAATGGGTGAACAGAAAATGTGTTCTTGTGTTCTCCTCCTCAGGCGCGGGTTTCAACAGCGTGGCGCAAAGTGCGGGTGTCAGGCTCATCGCCACGAATACCGATAGCGTCATAGAGGAGATCAAGGTGATGGAAAACTGACGGAAGATTTCACCTGTCGCGCCGCTCATAAAGGCCATCGGCATAAATACGGCAGATAACACCACGGCAATACCGACCAGCGCTCTTTGCAACTGGCTCATCGCTTTATGCGCTGCCGCTTTTGGCGGCAATTTTTCTTCGCAAATAATACGCTCAACGTTCTCGACCACTACGATGGCATCATCGACTAAAAGTCCTATTGCCAGCACCATGCCAAACATCGTCAGTGTATTAATCGTAAAACCGGCGACAGACAAGATGGAAAATGTGCCGAGAATAACCACGGGAACTGCGATTGTGGGGATAAGCGTCGCGCGGAAATTTTGCAGAAATAGATACATGACGAGGAAGACCAGGATAATTGCCTCGATCAATGTTTGGAAAACACCCTGAATTGAAATCTTGATAAACGGGGTGGTGTCATAGGGGTAAACGGTCTTCATGCTGGCCGGGAACCAGGCCGATAATTTGTCCAGCTCTTTTTTGACCGCCTGGGATGTTTCCAGGGCATTTGCGCCGGCGGCAAGCTTAATCGCGATCCCGGCGGCAGGTTTGCCGTTATACCGTGCGACCGTCGAATAATTTTCCGCCCCCAGCTCAATTCGCGCAACGTCACGCAACAGAACCTGAGAACCGTCTTGCTGGACTTTCAGAAAGATCTTGCCAAATTCATCGGTACTTTGCAGGCGAGTCTGAACAACGATCGACGCATTCAACTGCTGGTCTGCCGACTGAGGCATCCCCCCCAGTTGTCCCCCCGATATCTGATTATTCTGTATCTTAATTTGCGCAATAACGTCCTGCGGTGTGAGGCTATATTTGTTGAGTTTTTTCGGATCCAACCAAATGCGCATGGCGTATTGTGAACCGAATAATTGCACGCTCCCCACCCCGGCAGTACGACTGAGAGGATCTTTAATGTTTGAGGCAACATAGTCAGCAATATCATATTGGCTCAGGCTGTTGTTATCCGAGATAAAGCCGGCAACCATTAAGATATTGCTACTGGATTTATCCACGCTGACCCCTTGTTGCTGAACCTCCTGCGGCAAGGAGGGCATCGCCAACTGCAGTTTATTCTGCACCTGAACCTGTGCAATATCGGGTGATGTGCCGGTTTTAAACGTCAGGATAATTGACGCATTGCCTGCCGCGTCGCTGGTGGACGACATGTACATCAGGCCATCAAGACCATTCATATTTTGTTCAATCACCTGAGTGACGGAGTCTTCTACGGTCTTTGCGTCTGCGCCAGGGTAGGCGGCGTTAATCGTAATCGTCGGGGGCGCTATTTGCGGATATTGGGCGATCGGCAGGTTCATAATAGCGATCCCCCCGGTAAACATCAGAATAATCGCCAGCACCCAGGCAAAAACCGGGCGCTCAATAAAAAAGTTAGCCATGAAGAAGGTATCCTTAATACCTGAAATATTACTGTTCGGTTACCGTGTCAGGGCTGTTTGATGGCGAAGAGAGAACCCGGGCTTTCATTCCCGGACGGATTCGTTGTAATCCGGAAACAATAACCCGGTCGCCGGGACGTAATCCTGCGGTCACTAACCATTGGTTACCGACAGCTTTTACTGCGTTGATTTCGCGCAGTTGCACCCTGTTTTTCTGGTCGAGGATCAGGGCAGTCGCCTTTCCCAGCTCGTTATGGGTAACCCCTTGCTGAGGAACCATTAGAACGTTCTGCTGGCGACCTTCATCCAGTAAAGCCGTAACGTACATACCGGGTAAAATCTCGCCGTCAGGATTCGGGAAGATGGCGCGCAGGGTCACGGAGCCAGTGACTTTATCGACGGCGGGATCGGAAAACTGCAGCGCCCCGGTATAGCGGTAGGGTTTGCCATTTTCCAGCATCAATTCAACCGGGATCTGGCCTTTTTCCTGGGCGATTTTTCCACTGGATTTTTCTTCTTTCAGGCGTAAGAAGTCCTGCACCGACTGGGTTAAATCGACGTAAATTGGGTCTAATTGCTGAATGGTGACCAGCGCGCTTTCCTGATTCGCGGTGACCAGTGCGCCAACGGTAACGGAAGACGTGCCGCTAATGCCATCGATAGGCGAGGTGACATTGGCGTAATGAAGGTTAATGGCGGCCTGCTCGACGTCCGCTCTGGCGACGGCAACGTTAGCGTCAGCTTCATTAAGCTGTGAACGCGTGGTGTCATAATCCTGACGACTGACGTAATTGGATTTTAATAAAGCTGACTGGCGCTGGAATGTTAAACGTAGATTATTGGCAGTGGACAGCGCTTTTGCCAGAGCGCCTTTGGCCGCATCGAGTTTTGCCTGCAGAGGCGCCGGATCAATGTGGTAGAGCGATTCACCTTTGCTGACTTTATCACCCTCAATAAAATCCCGCTTAATAATTATACCGCTGACCTGCGGTCTGATCTCAGCAATTTCGAACGATACGGCCCTGCCCGGAAGCTCACTTTTAATATCAACGGAAGAGGGTTTCAGAGTAATAATCCCAACTTCGGGTTCTCTGGTGATGTTTTTTTCTGAGGATTGATTGTCACACGCGGTGATAATTGCGACACTAAAAAACAATGGTATCAGCAGTAAGCGTTTTCTGTTCATAGTAATCCCTGAATAATTTTGACGTACACAGTATTTTGCATTGTATGCAGGGGAGGGATGTCATCGATAAATAGCATGAGGCGATCAGGCATAAGAAGGATAAAGCCTATTTTTGGCTAATGATTTAGCAAGTGAATTACAGGTAACAGAGTGCGTTATTTAAATTCAGGTTCACCCAATGTGTGATGGCGAGTTATACTTGCACTATCGTATTTAAAGCACACGCCGACAGGGCGAATGTCAGGGGCAGAATCATTACGCCTTTTGTTTTGTTCATTTTAATTCCCTGCTAAAAAAGACAGGTTTATAGTAAACCTTTGCACATTATTGTCATCAAGCGCGCAGCTGATTATCTAAAAGTAATATAATTGTAGCTCATGGTTATAGATGGTTTCTGGTGTACAATATTAATCATGTCAGGCGAAGAATATAGGGAGAGTATGATGATAAAAATTGGTAGCCTGCTGGCAGTTGGTATCCTGTCACTGCCCGCGTACGCCGCGACGACCGGACCATACAGCCCTGTCGCGGGCGTACTGTGCGACAAATATATCTGTGCGGATGAGCACGGCTTGTCGGTGGCGCTGACCACGAAGTATGTCGGAAAGAAGCAGGGTGATAAACTGGCAGCGGCCGGACAATTTGACACGACGGCCTTTACCTTCCAGGGCGGTCTGTTCTGCGACACCACTGAGCGTTTGTGCCGGGATGACCGATATTTTGGACCAGACGGTAAACGCAGTGGCAAAGTGAACACCCACTACACGGCGTTGCTGTTCGGCAAGACGGATAAATCCTGACTACACGGGTAAGCGCTGAATTCGTCGCTTACCCGTGGTATTTCACGTTATCAATCGGGCGTTAATCTCAATTCGTTATGAATGCGTGACAAAGCGCGACAAACGCTGGCGCAGCAGGTGATTTTCCTGACGCAACTGCGCATTCTCTTCCAGTAACGTGAGCGCAACGGCTATCCCCGGCCAGTCAAGCGCCAGTTCCTGACGTAAACGCAAAGCCCGCCGTACGACGCCTAACGCGCGATCGTCAAACTGCCAGTGGGCGCTTTCATCTTCGCGGGGTTCGATCATCCCCAGGCCGACAATCTCAGTCAGCTCCTCGGCGGAAACGCCGGTATGCAGGCAAAACTCGGTAATGGTAAAAGTGACGGTAACGTTAGCCATTATGCTTTCCCCCACTCTTTGCGTGGATCAAAGGTCTTCTGCGCGTCCGCCAGCTGTTGCCACAAGGCGGCGCTGTTGTCGTCAGGTTTGGGTGGCATCACAATTTTGATCACCGCGTACAGGTCGCCGGTCTGTTTTTTACTCACCAGCCCTTTGCCCTTGATGCGTAATCGTTGTCCGGCCTGGCTGCCAGGTGGGATCGTCAGCAGGATACTCTCTGTGAGTGTTGGCACGGTCACTTTTGTGCCCAGTGCGGCTTCCCATGGGGCAAGGGGCACGACAATTTCCAGGTCCTGATTGACGATATCAAATAGCGGATGCGGCGCGATATGAATCACCAGCCACAAATCACCGTTCGGGCCACCGTTCTCACCGGGCGTGCCCTGGCCTTTCAGCCTGATGCGCTGGCCGTTGCCTACACCTGCTGGAATTTTCACATTCAGCGTTTTGGGGATCTCTCGCTCTACCAGGCCAAACGCATTGTAGACCGGCAGGGAGTAACTGATGGTGCGGCTATGCTCAGCAAGGGTTTCTTCGAGGAACACGGCCACATCGATTTCGATATCGTGCCCACGACGGGCGTGGCGCTGTTGCGACTGGCGAGCGTGTTGACCAAAAATGGAGGAGAAAATATCGTCAAAATCTTCGGCGTTGTAGCTCTGACCTTCACCTTGCTGGAACTGACGGCTGAACTGCGGATCGTTGCGGTGCTGCCACAACTGATCGTATTCGGCACGACGTTGTTCATCGCTTAGGACTTCCCAGGCTTCAGCAACCTCTTTAAAACGCGCTTCGGCGTCGGTTTCTTTGCTGACGTCAGGATGGTATTTGCGGGCGAGTCGACGATAGGCGGTCTTGATGGTTTTGAGATCGTCCGTCGGTTTCACGCCCATGATGGCGTAATAATCCTTTAATTCCATAGTGTTATCTCGTATGAATCAACCCATGAAGAAGGATACCCCTCGGGAAAGGCATCACCGTTAGTTTAGGGTAATCCTGAAAAGTGCGAATGCCAACTATGAAAGGGACGAAAACAGTGACGCCTGACGGCATGAATCGGACATTTTGCACCACCAACGGTAGCAGATGGTTTCTGTTGGTGGTGCGTCGTGCAATATTAATGATCAGGATTTGGTAATAAGAAAACGGACCGTCTCTGCGTAGTTCTGCACAAAGGCATTCACGTTATCGGAATTTAATCCTTTCGGGTTAATCATATATTTGCCGTTAATGAAGATAGCCGGTACGCCTTTCAAATCGACGGCTTTGGCCAATTCTTGCTGTTTGGCAGTCAGTGATTTCACCGCAAAGCTACTCCATGCGGCATCATAATCGCTGGCGCTCACGCCTGCCTGGATAAACACGTTGCGAATATCATCAGCGGTTTTAATCGACTGTTTCTTCTGTACGGCATCAAAAAGTAAAGGTTTAACCTTATCTTCTACATTTAACAGCATGGCGACAGACCAGGCGTGCGTCATATCGGCTCCCAGAGGACCTAAAAAGTCGACGTGGTACTCGGTGAGTTTAACATCCTCAGGTAAGGCTTTTTTCACATTATCAGTAACTTCCAGGACCTCATCGTATTGATAGCAAGAGGGGCAGTAGAAGGAGAAAAACTTCAGTGCAGCAGGGGCTGACGGTACGGCTTTTTCCAGCGTGATAAATTCTTTTCCATCGGTAAATGTTGCGGCCTGAGCACTCACGGTAAACAGCAACCCGATCAGCGGGAGTAGATATTTTTTCATTTTCATATACTCTAAATAACATATTATAAACAAAGATGTTTATAATGAACGCGATGTCCATTACGCCATCATTATAATAAAGCATTTATTTTATAATGCGCTGCTCCTTACTTTGATTTACGCATGGATGCTTTTTAATAACGTATTTAAATGCCTGGGTGAATTTTTTGGAGTTATCGGAAATAGCGAAATATTTCCCTCGTTATATTTTACGGTGGCGATTATTTGTTTCCATAACATACAAGCAGGGCGAATGAATGTCCTGCACCGACATAACTTTACAGCGTAAAGGTTGCCAAAACCTCGCCAGTAGCTAAGATAACCGCGTCAATCAGTGAGGGTAAAATGGCAAAACGTCAACGGATGGGATGGTGGTTCCTGTGCCTGGCATGTGTTGTGGTGATGGTATGCACCGCGCAGCGCATGGCGGGTCTGCACGCGTTGCAGATGAACACCACTGCCGCAACCGTTGTTGCCAGCGCGCAAACAGAGGCTGATGACGCCTCACCCGTGACCCCTTGCGAACTGAGTGCGAAGTCATTGCTGGCTTCGCCGCCGGTGCTGTTTGAAGGCGCCATTCTGGTGCTTTGCCTGCTTCTGTCGCTACTGGCGCCGGTGCGGGCTTTTCGTCTGCCGTTTTTCCCACCGCGAGCTATCTCGCCGCCCACTCTGCGGGTTCATCTCAGGTTTTGCGTCTTCCGTGAATGACAGAGCAGCCGTTGCTGACTGTTAGATAATTATTCACGGAGAAAAAATATGATGACTGTTTTCAGGCAGGCGCTGCTCTGTCTGTTATTGCTATGGCTGCCCGTATCCTGGGCGGCTGATATCGGCTGGCTGCGCTCAGCCGAGAACGACCATGCCAGTGTGCGGCTGCGTGCCGATACGTCCGCCGAGGGGGAAACCAGGCTGCTGCTGGACGTCAAACTGGAGGATGGCTGGAAAACCTACTGGCGCTCACCGGGCGAGGGCGGCGTCGCGCCGTCTATTGCCTGGAAGGGCGCCATGCCAACCGTGGACTGGTTCTGGCCCACGCCTGCGCGTTTTGAAGTCGCCAACATTACCACCCAGGGCTATCACGATCGGGTGACGTTCCCGATGGTGGTGCGCGGTACGTCACCGGCTACGCTGAACGGCGTTTTGACGCTGTCGACCTGTAGCAACGTCTGTCTGCTGACAGATTATCCCTTTTCTGTGACGCCTTCTGTCCAGGACGCCACTTTTGCCCATGACTATGCACAGGCCATGGGGCAGATCCCACTTGCCAGTGGTCTGACGGATTCTCTGCACGCCGGGGCGCGCGCCGGAGAACTGGTCGTCGAGGCGCAGCGTAAGGGCGGCTGGTCTACACCGGGGGTGTACCTGGATACTGTCGATGAGGCGGACTTTGGCATGCCGACAATGCGCGTGGAGGGTGAAATGCTGCGCGCCACGATCCCGGTGCATGACAGTTGGGGTGAGGGTGCGCCGGATCTGCGCGGTAAATCGCTCACGCTGGTGCTGGCAGATAACGGTGTCGCTCAGGAAAGTCGTCTTGTCATTGGTGACGCGCCGGCAGCTGAAAGCGTGGCGCTCCCGCTGTGGCAGGTGGTGTTGATGGCGCTACTGGGCGGGCTTATCCTCAACCTGATGCCCTGCGTGCTGCCGGTTCTTGGGATGAAGCTGGGTTCAATTTTACTCGTCGAGGAGAAAAGCCGTCGCCAGGTTCGCCGCCAGTTTCTGGCTTCGGTGGCCGGGATAGTGGTCTCCTTTATGGCGTTGGCCGCGCTGATGACGGTGCTGCGGATGACCAATCAGGCACTCGGCTGGGGGATCCAGTTCCAGAGTCCGTGGTTTATCGGCGTGATGGTGCTGGTGATGCTGACGTTCAGTGCCAGCCTGTTCGGGCTGTTTGAATTCCGTTTACCTTCAAAGATGACCACTACGCTGGCGACCCACGGTGGCAATGGCCTGGCCGGTCATTTCTGGCAGGGCGCGTTTGCGACGCTGCTTGCCACGCCGTGCAGTGCGCCGTTCCTGGGTACGGCTGTGGCGGTGGCGCTAACGGCTTCACTACCCACGCTGTGGGGGCTGTTTCTGGCTCTAGGACTGGGAATGAGTTTACCGTGGCTGCTGGTGGCTCTGCGCCCGGGTCTGGCGCTGCGTTTACCGCGTCCGGGACGCTGGATGACTATCCTGCGGCGTTTGCTCGGGGTGATGATGCTCGGTTCAGCCATCTGGCTGGCAACGTTGCTGCTCCCGCATCTGGGGTTTACCAGCCAAAGTGCTGCCAAAGAGAGCGTCAACTGGCAGCCGCTTAGTGAACAGGCCATTACCGACGCGCTGGCTCAGCATAAACGTGTTTTCATCGATGTGACCGCCGACTGGTGTATTACCTGTAAGGTCAACAAATTCAACGTCTTGAATAAAGAAGACGTGCAGGCCGCCCTGCAGCAGCCCGATGTGGTGGCACTGCGCGGTGATTGGACGCTGCCCTCTGAAGCAATTACCGAATTTCTAAAAAAACGCGGCCAGGTTGCTGTGCCGTTTAACCAAATTTATGGCCCCGGCATGCCGGAAGGCCAGGCGTTGCCGACGCTGTTAACCCGCGATGCGGTGTTAAACATGCTGGTAGATGCTAAAGGAGTCACGCCATGAAACTGTTGATTGTTCTGCTGTTGTCCCTGTTTTCTGCCGTCAGTGTGGCGCAAGAGCCCGCGCCGTTTACCCCGGAGCAGGAAAAGCAAATTGAAGCGTTAATTCAGGAAGCGCTGTTTAACGATCCTGACAGTCCGCGCATTGGCGCGAAGCAGGCAAAACTGACGCTGATTAACTTTACCGATTACAACTGCCCGTACTGCAAGCAGCTGGATCCGATGCTGGAAAAAATTGTGCAAAAGTACCCGGACGTAGCCGTAGTGATTAAACCGCTGCCGTTTAAAGGTGAAAGCTCGGTGCTGTCGGCGCGCACCGCACTGATGACCTGGCGTGAGCACCCGCAGCAGTTCCAAGCGTTACATGAAAAACTGATGCAGAAAAGAGGCTACCATACTGCTGCCAGTATTAAACAGGCACAGGAAAAATCGGCGGCAACCCCGGTAACATTGGATGATAAAAGTATGGAAACGCTGAGCACCAACCTGCAACTGGCGCGGCTGGTAGGTGTGCGCGGTACGCCTGCCACGATCATCGGCGATGAACTGATCCCAGGCGCCGTACCGTGGGAAACGCTGGAAGCCGTGGTCAAAGAAAAGCTGGCGGCGGCCAATGCTCAGTAAACTGCGCCGCTGGCTGCGCGAAGGGCTCATCTTACTGGTGCTGATTGCGGGCGCGATGTTGCTGATGGATGCATGGCGAGCGCCCACGCTCCCCACCGCTTTTGACAGCACGCCATTGCAGACGCTGGAGGGTGAAACCGTTACCTTGGCGGCGCTCAGTCAACAAGAACCAGTGCTGCTCTATTTCTGGGCCAGCTGGTGTGGCGTTTGTCGCTTCACCACACCGGATGTTGCCCGGTTGCAGCGGGAAGGCGAGAACGTGATGACCATTGCGTTACGCTCCGGCAGTGAAGCGGAAGTGTCTCGCTGGCTGTCGCGCAAAGGCGTGGACTTCCCGGTCATCAATGACGCCGATGGCACGCTCTCCCGCAGTTGGGAGGTTAGCGTCACGCCGACACTGGTGGTGATGTCGCAAGGCCGCGTGGTCTCCACAACCAGCGGCTGGACCAGTTACTGGGGCATGAAATTGCGGCTGTGGTGGGCAAAAACGTTCTGAATATCGTGCCGGGGAAACCCGGCATTTTTTTACAGCTGAGATAAACCCTTAACTACACCTGCATTTTTGCGAAAGCGTTCCCGGAAAAATGTCTTGTTTCTGTCACACTCTGTGGTGATTGATAACAACAAGAGGTCGTAGGGATGAATAAATCACTAATCGCCGCAGCCGTGGCAGGGGTCGTATTACTGTCATCCGCCGCACAGGCGCAGACCGCGCCGGAGGGCTATCAACTCCAGCAAGTATTGATGATGAGCCGACATAACTTACGTGCACCTTTAGCCAATAATGGCAGCGTTCTGGAGCAATCGACGCCGAAGCCGTGGCCACAATGGGATGTGCCGGGCGGTCAACTCACCACCAAAGGCGGGGTGTTGGAAATCTATATGGGCCATTACATGCGTGAATGGCTGGCAGAGCAGGGGATGGTGAAATCCGGTGAATGTCCGGCCCCGGACACGGTGTATACCTACGCCAATAGCCTGCAGCGTACGGTCGCAACGGCGCAGTTCTTTGTGACCGGTGCGTTCCCGGGCTGTGATGTTCCCGTGCACCATCAGGAAAAAATGGGCACCATGGATCCCACCTTCAACCCGGTAATCACCGATGATTCCACCGCCTTTAGTCAGCAGGCCGTGCAGGCGATGGAAAAAGAGCGCAGCAAAATGCAGCTTAGCGACAGCTACCAGTTGCTAGAGCAAATGACAAACTACAAAGACTCACCATCCTGTAAAGAAAAACAGCAGTGCTCACTGACCGACGCCAAAGACACGTTTACTGCGAAGTACCAACAGGAGCCAGGGGTTTCAGGACCGCTAAAGGTTGGTAACTCGCTGGTGGATGCGTTCACGTTGCAATATTACGAAGGGTTCCCGCTAAATGAGGTGGCCTGGGGTGAGATCAAATCCGATCAACAGTGGAAGGTGCTGTCAAAGCTGAAGAATGGCTATCAGGACAGCCTGTTTACCTCGCCGGCCGTGGCGCAAAATGTGGCCAAGCCGCTGGTGAAATATATCGATAATGCACTGGTGACCGAGCGTACAAAAGCGCCGAAAATTACCGTGTTGGTCGGTCACGACTCCAACATTGCGTCATTACTCACCGCGCTGGATTTCAAACCGTATCAGCTGCATGACCAGAACGAACGCACGCCGATTGGCGGGAAGATTGTCTTCCAGCGCTGGCATGACAGTAATGCTAACCGGGATCTGATGAAAATCGAGTATGTTTATCAAAGCTCGCAGCAGCTGCGTGATGCACAGGTGTTGACGTTGAAATCACCCGCGCAGCGCGTGACGCTGGAACTGAAAGGCTGCCCGATAGATGCGAATGGCTTCTGCCCGATCGATAAATTCGATAGCGTGCTGAATGCGGCGGCAAAGTAGAGTGAAATAACAAGAAACTCCCCCGTACAGACGGGGGAGTCATGATGCTAGACGTTTTTACGTTCGATAGTCTGTTCACCCCAAAAGAGTGAGTCTTTGTCCGTTTTCTCGAAGGCTTTGATCAGCACCTCGTCGCTGCCTTCTTCCCAAATTTTCTCCGCCAGTTTCTCGTCATAATGGGCGACTTCAAAAATAGCCTCGGCGATTTCCGGCGATGTATTGCGCAGACGCGCCCATTCACCGACGCGATGGGCTTTCGCTTCTTGAGTTGGCATACGAATCCTCCTGTTGCAGATTAGCCGTTGAGTTTTACTGCCAGACCGGCGACATATTCACCCTGATAGCGGGCGATAGACAATTCTTCCTGACTTGGCTGGCGAGAGCCGTCGGCCCCGGCAATGGTGGTCGCGCCGTACGGTGTCCCGCCGCGAACTTGCGAGACGTCAAACAGCTCTTGCGCGGCGTATCCAATAGGAACGATGACCATCCCGTGGTGGGCAAGCGTTGTCCAGGTTGAGGTAATGGTTTGTTCCTGACCGCCGCCGGTTCCTGTTGAGCTAAATACGCTGGCGAGTTTGCCGTACAGGCCGCCAGAAGCCCACAGGCCACCGGTCTGATCCAGGAAGGTACGCATCTGACCGGACATATTGCCAAAGCGGGTAGGGGTGCCGAAAATAATGGCGTCGTAATCAGCCAGTTCTTGCGGGGTCGCGACAGGGGCATTTTGTGTTTTACCGCCCGCCTTCAGGAAGATCTCAGGCTGCATCGTTTCTGGCACACGCTTAATAATGACTTCCGCGCCATCGACCTTATTTGCACCTTCTGCGACTGCATGGGCCATCGTTTCAATGTGTCCGTACATGGAATAATAAAGCACCAGAACTTTTGCCATTTTACACTACTCCTCGAGTTAACCGTCTGTGTAGCGAATCGCTACCTCTCTTTAAAGATATGACGTACTGCCAGGAGTGCAAATTTCACCATCATTTCTTTGATTTATAACAATTTTAATGGCAGTTCTATTTTGTCGCAAAATGATACATTTTTGAGCAGGTTGGATTTGCTAGTCATAAGAAAGGGTTATTGATTTCCGGCGGTGATTATTCGCCAAATACCGGCAAACCTGTTGCAGAATATTACCGTTAGCCGGTTGTCAGGCCAGTCTTCACTATGCTTAATCCCACGCAGCGAACATAGGGCATTGCCCACAGCTTGCGTGAGGTATCACTCCTCAGTACCTATGCAATATGATGTCTAATCAATGACGGAGGTCAGTAATGGCAAACCATCGAGGCGGTTCCGGCAACTTTGCGGAAGACCGCGAAAGAGCATCAGAAGCAGGTCGAAAAGGTGGCCAGCACAGCGGGGGGAATTTCAAGAATGACCCGCAACGCGCTTCAGAGGCAGGCAAAAAAGGGGGCAAAAATAGCCACGGCAATAACAAAACGTAATTGCCAGGCTGTCTGTTAACTATATCGTGACGTCTGAGCGTTCAACGACAGACGTCGCAAAGCCACCGCCGCCGGATTATCCGGCGGTTTTTTTGTTTGAAGGATGCACGGTAACTACTTCCCGTGGCCGCTTTAATTTATCCATTCACCGTATGATTTGTTATGCTGACGCCCTCAGAACAAGGAGAGGGCGGATGGCTCAAGGCGTAGAGAAAAAAACAGGTAAACGCTCGCAGGCGGTCAACGCGAAACGCCAGGCCATTTTAACTGCGGCGCTAAATATCTTCTCCCAGTTTGGGATCCACGGAACGCGTCTTGAACAGGTGGCTGAGCAGGCGGGCGTGTCAAAAACCAATCTGCTCTATTATTACCCGTCAAAAGAAGTGCTCTATATTGCCGTGTTACGCCAGATCCTCGACATCTGGTTGGCGCCGCTGAAGGCCTTTCGTGAAGACTTTGCGCCGCTGGTGGCGATCAAAGAATATATCCGCCTCAAACTGGAAGTTTCCCGCGATTACCCGCAGGCATCACGGCTGTTTTGTATGGAGATGCTGGCAGGCGCGCCGCTGCTGATGACCGAGTTGACGGGAGATCTCAAAACGCTGATTGATGAGAAATCCGCGCTGATTGCCGGGTGGGTCAGTAGCGGCAAACTGGCTCCGGTCGATCCGCATCATCTGATTTTTATGATTTGGGCTTCAACCCAGCACTACGCCGACTTTGCTCCACAGGTGGAAGCAGTGACGGGTGCGACACTACGCGATGAAGCCTTTTTTAACCAAACGGTTGAGAACGTCCAGCGGATGATTATCGAAGGGATCCGCGTGCGTTAACCGGCGGGCGGTAACGGGCAGCTTAAATCACCTTCTTCACACTGCAGCAGCGAGGCGAGAAACGCTTCGCGCTCGTGGGTTTTATCGGTCAGACACTGGCTCGCGATCATCGATTGCACGCTGCCGCCTTCCGTACCTGAGCTGATTAACGCGCAGTCAGCATCGCGCAGAGTTATCCACGCGACTTGCGCCTTTTTCAGTAATTCACGTTGAGTGGGCGCTGCACGCTTAAGCGCATTCTGATAGGTATCATTGAGCTTTGCATCTGCCGTTTTAAACTGCTCAGCGGCGCAGGTGTTCATCTCAGTTTGGGTGTTCGCGCTGGTGCAGTCTTCTGCCAGCGCCGGGCTGCTGAGCAGCAGTGCCGCACATGTCAGTACAATTCGTTTCATGCTTCTCTCTGACTCCATAAAAAAGGCCCCGTTACCGGTAATACTGTTCAGTCAACGACTCAGTTTCAGAAAGCATCAACCAGTGTTGGGGAGGTGATGAACATGCTATCTCAGAGAGAGGTTCCGTTCACCTCATGTTCATCGTTTTTCTGAGGCACCGATTCCTGTGAACGTGTAAAGGGCGTTTTCCGCCACGCCCTTTACAATCCCGGCTCCCGGCAGGAAAATTGCCACTTCGTGGTTCCCTCCGCTTATTTCTCCAGGCTATCGGGCCGGGCGCGAGGTAGCGTCCCTGCAAAACGCGCCCTGAGCCAGCATCCATGCTGGCTCTCCCGGCCTTACGGAAACACGTCGGCAATTTTCAGCCGGACCAGCCCACACCTGTCCACCTGTGCTTTTACTTGAATATCTCTGAACAGCAAAACGGATATAGCTGAAAGCCAGAGCGCTGAAGCGACACCCTGGTCCGGCTGAAAATCGATGAGCCGTTGACGGCTGACTGGGTCTGCCCGCAGGGATGCGGGCAGAGGGGACGGCCTGCATGGATGCAGGCTCGGCCCCGACCCGACAGTCAGACGGAATAAGACGAATAACTCGCGTAGCGACGATTTTCCCGCCGGGAGCCTGGGTTGCAAGGGAGGCGGCGGTGAGCCTCCCTTGCACGTTCACGGGTACCTGAGCTTCAGAGAAATGATACCGCTGAGGTGAACGGAACCCTGAGCAAGAATCACATGTTCACCCTACATGCTTAACTGAATGGTATTGCCGTTACCGGAGCCTTAATTAACCATACCCTTAGCCGATTGTCATCAGGCTGGCGTTACCGCCAGCAGCAGCGGTGTTGACGCTCAATGAGCGTTCAATATACAGCCGCTCCAGCAGGATATTGCTCTCACCACGGGCAAAGCCTTGTACCGAGACAATTGCGCCATCCCGTGCGGCAACCGCCTCGCATAACGCGCGCAGTTGATCGGAATCACCGTGGAAGATAACGGCATCGAACGGTTGTACGGTCAGATTATCCGCTTTGGCAAACTGGATGCGCCCGGAAAGAGCGGCAGGCAGACGTTTTGCCAGATCGCGGTGGAAAGCATCATCCGGCCACAGGATGAGACTGCCCACGGAAGCCACGGCGGCGACCTGAACCAGTGCGTCCTGTTCGTTATCGGCAATACACAGAACGCGATCGCGAGGTAACAGCGTCCAGGTGTTGCGCTCGCCGGTAGGGCCAGGCAACAAACGCTGAGTTCCGGCCTGCGCCAGTTCAGCAAACTGTTGGCACAGGGTCTGCAACGCCGGGCGATCGGCTGCCCATTCGGTGAGGGCGTCCAGCGGCTGGATCAGCGCCGCCTTGAGCTGTGCATCGACAGGGTAATCGGCATCCTGGCGCGCCAGGGTGATGCTTAGTGCATTTTCCGGACGGTTAGCCAGCAGACGGTACAGATACAGCGGACCGCCGGCTTTCGGACCGGTGCCTGACAAGCCTTCGCCGCCGAAGGGCTGCACGCCGACCACCGCGCCAACCATATTACGGTTGACGTACAGGTTACCCACGTGTGCGGAGCCGGTGACCTGAGCGATGGTTTCATCAATACGGGTATGCACACCCAGCGTCAGGCCGTAGCCGGAAGCATTGATTTGCTCAATCAGATTGCCCAGATTGCTGCGGGTGTAGCGTACGACGTGCAGCACCGGACCAAACACCTCTTTTTGCAGTTCGTCGAAGCTCTCCAGCTCAATCAGCGTCGGCGCAATAAAGGTACCGGTTTGCCATTCCCGCGCATCCTCGCTGTTTTCACGTGCAGCCTGGAATACCGGACGTCCCTTGGCGCGCATGGCCTGAATGTGGCGCTCAATATTGGTTTTGGCCTCATCGTCAATAACCGGCCCAATGTCAGTGGTCAGGCGGCCCGGATTGCCCATCCGGCATTCGGCCATCGCGCCGCGCAGCATTTTCAGTGTGTGCTCGGCGATGTCATCCTGCAGGCACAGGACGCGCAGTGCCGAGCAGCGCTGTCCGGCGCTGTCAAAAGCGGAGGCCAGCACATCAACGACCACTTGCTCCGTCAGCGCCGAGGAGTCGACGATCATCGCGTTCATTCCACCGGTTTCGGCGATCAGCGGGATCGGACGGCCTTGCGCGTCAAGACGGCGAGCAATATTACGTTGTAACAGCGTGGCGACTTCCGTTGAACCGGTGAACATCACGCCGCGTACGCGCTCATCGGACGTCAGCTGTGCCCCGACGGTTTCACCCTGGCCAGGCAACAGTTGTACCACGCCAGGCGGCACGCCAGCTTCCAGTAAAATGGCGATCCCCTGGGCGGCAATCAGCGGTGTCTGTTCTGCCGGTTTTGCCAGCACGCTATTGCCTGCAGCCAGCGCGGCGGCAATTTGCCCGCTGAAGATGGCCAGCGGGAAGTTCCACGGGCTGATACAGACCACCGGGCCGAGCGGACGATGGGTTTCGTTATCAAAATCATCGCGGACTTGCCCGGCGTAATAATGCAGGAAGTCGACCGCTTCACGCACTTCGGCAATGGCGTTGCTAAAGGTTTTACCTGCTTCGCGAACCAGAATGCCAATCAGTTGCTGCATCTGGCCTTCCATCAGAACGGCGGCGCGATGCAGAATAGCGGCGCGCTCCTGCGGCGGCGTAGCGAACCAGATCGGCGCATTATTTACCGCGCTTTGTAACGCTTGCTCCACTTCATTCGGGGAGGCTTCACGCACGTAGCCCACAATATCTTTCGGCTCCGCTGGGTTAATTACCGGCGTCATTTGTCCGTCAGTCACCGGATGCTCCAGCATCGGTTTCGCGTGCCATTTTTGCAGTGCGCTGTTGAGCAGGGCAGAGGACAGCGAGGCCAGGCGATGTTCGTTCGCCAGATCCAGTCCGGCAGAGTTTTCGCGTCCCTTGCCGTACAGGTCGCGTGGCAGCGCAATCTTCGGATGCGGTAGACCCGCCAGGCCTTCCTGCTGCGCCAGTTTTTCTACGGCTTCGACTGGGTCGGCGACCAGTTCATCCAGCGGCAGAGTGGTGTCGGCAATACGGTTAACGAATGAGGTATTCGCGCCGTTTTCCAGCAGCCGACGCACCAGGTACGCCAGCAGCGTTTCATGGGTCCCTACCGGTGCGTAAATACGGCATGGGCGGTTCAGTTTGCCATCGGCAACTTTGCCGGTAACCTGCTCGTACAGGGGTTCACCCATGCCGTGCAGGCACTGGAACTCGTACTGTCCGGGATAATAGTTCTGACCCGCTAACTGATAAATGGCCGCCAGCGTATGGGCGTTATGGGTGGCAAATTGCGGGTAGATCAGATTCGGCACGGCAAGCAGTTTTTTGGCGCAGGCCAGATAGGAAACGTCGGTGTAGACCTTACGGGTATACACTGGATACCCTTCCAGACCGTCCATCTGGGCGCGTTTAATTTCGCTGTCCCAGTATGCGCCTTTTACCAGGCGGATCATCAGGCGACGGCGGCTGCGCGTGGCCAGATCAATCAGATAATCAATCACGTACGGACAGCGTTTCTGGTAGGCCTGGATGACAAAACCAATCCCGTTCCAACCCGCCAGCTCAGGTTCGAAGCACAGTTTTTCCAGCAGATCGAGGGAGATTTCCAGGCGGTCTGCTTCTTCGGCGTCAATATTGATGCCAATGTCGTACTGACGCGCCAGCAGGGTGAGCGACTTCAGGCGTGGATAAAGCTCGTCCATTACGCGATCGTACTGCGCACGGCTGTAGCGTGGGTGCAGCGCCGACAGCTTGATCGAAATCCCCGGCCCTTCATAAATGCCGCGTCCATTAGACGCTTTACCAATCGCGTGGATAGCCTGCTGGTAAGACACCATATAGGCCTGCGCGTCAGCGGCGGTCAGTGCGGCTTCTCCCAACATGTCGTAGGAGTAGCGGAAACCTTTGTCTTCCAGCTTCCGTGCGTTAGCCAGTGCTTCGGCGATGGTTTCCCCGGTGACGAACTGCTCCCCCATCAAGCGCATCGCCATATCGACGCCTTTGCGGACCAGCGGCTCGCCGCTCTTACCGATGATGCGGTTCAACGAGCGCGAGAGGCTGGCTTCGTTATGTGTGGAGACCAGGCGTCCGGTAAACAGCAGTCCCCAGGTTGCCGCGTTGACGAATAACGACGGGCTGCGTCCAATGTGCGACTGCCAGTTACCGTTGCTAATTTTGTCGCGGATCAGCGCATCGCGCGTGGCTTTGTCGGGAATACGCAGCAGGGCTTCCGCCAGGCACATCAGCGCAACACCTTCCTGAGAGGACAGCGAGAACTCTTGCAAGAGTCCCTGTACCATGCCGGCGCGACCGCTGGCGGTTTTCTGGTTACGTAGTTTGTCGGCTAACTGATATGCCAGCTTATGAGCCTGTTCAGCGATCGGTTGCGGCAGGCGCGCCTGTTCCATCAGCATCGGTACGGCGTCGGTTTCTGCACGACGATACGCGGCGGTGATCGCCGCCCGGGAAACAGACTGCGGCAGGATCTGCTCGGCAAACTCGAGGAAAGGCTGGTGAGTTTCATTCTGGTATGCCGAGGCGTCATCACCTTCATTGGCTGCACCCGCCAGTAGGGCAGGCAGCTCAGGCAGGGCATCGTCATTTTCCAGTCTTTCGAGATAATTAAAGATGGCTTGTTTGATCAGCCAATGCGGCGTGCGATCGATTCGTGTTGCGGCTGTTTTAATACGCTCGCGTGTGGCGTCGTCCAGCTTAACCCCCATCGTGGTGGTTCCCATGCCGTTTACTCCTGTTGTGCTGAAATACGGGACTGATAGTTACTGAGAAATATCCACTATGTTGCAACTTTGTGCAACCGTGTTAAATGTGACTTGGTTTGCAAGCTTGAAAATGAATGAAATGTTAATAAATGTGGTATTTGTTGGGATGTCTGTAAAAAATACGAGCGCTTTTTCTCTGCGGCAGTTAACACTTTTTAAAGGTGCAACCGCGAAAAGTGTGAGAGAGTGCAACCTCCAGAAAAATGCTATCTACTCGAGATCAAAATTGATGTAAATGGTGTGTTAAATCGATTGTGAATGATCCTTGCTTCCGGCAGGATACGGTCGCCCAGGTCAACATAGATATCTTTGCCACGTTCCGGCAGGGTAATAAAACGGCAAGCCACGGCATTGTCGATACATAATTTTGGAGAGTTTTGATGGCTATTAGCACACCGATGTTAGTGACATTCTGTGTCTATATTTTTGGCATGTTGTTGATTGGGTTTATTGCATGGCGTTCAACCAAAAACTTTGATGATTACATTCTGGGTGGACGCAGCCTGGGGCCGTTTGTCACCGCGCTTTCCGCCGGGGCATCCGACATGAGCGGCTGGCTGCTGATGGGGCTGCCGGGGGCGATTTTCTTGTCGGGGATTTCAGAAAGCTGGATCGCCATCGGCCTGACATTAGGCGCATGGATCAACTGGAAGCTGGTGGCTGGACGTTTACGCGTACACACCGAGTTCAATAATAATGCTCTGACGCTACCGGATTACTTTACCGGTCGTTTTGAAGATAAAAGCCGCGTGCTGCGTATTATTTCCGCGCTGGTTATTCTGCTGTTTTTCACCATCTATTGTGCTTCAGGGATTGTTGCAGGGGCGCGTCTGTTCGAAAGCACCTTCGGCATGAGTTATGAAACAGCGCTGTGGGCGGGTGCGGCAGCGACGATTATCTATACCTTTATTGGTGGTTTCCTGGCCGTCAGCTGGACCGATACCGTGCAGGCCAGCCTGATGATTTTTGCTCTGATCCTGACGCCGGTGATGGTGATTATTGGCGTCGGCGGCTTTGAAGACTCGCTGGAAGTGATCAAACAAAAGAGCATTGAGAACGTGGACATGCTCAAAGGCCTGAACTTTGTCGCCATTATTTCCCTGATGGGCTGGGGGCTGGGTTACTTCGGTCAGCCGCACATCCTGGCGCGCTTTATGGCGGCAGATTCTCACCATAGCATCGTGCATGCACGTCGCATCAGCATGGCGTGGATGATCCTGTGTCTGGCGGGCGCGGTGGCCGTTGGTTTCTTCGGTATCGCCTACTTCAATAACAATCCGGCACTGGCCGGTGCGGTGAACCAGAACGCCGAGCGGGTGTTTATTGAACTGGCGCAAATCCTGTTCAACCCGTGGATTGCCGGTATTCTGCTGTCGGCTATCCTTGCGGCGGTGATGTCGACGCTGAGCTGCCAGCTGCTGGTGTGTTCCAGTGCCATTACGGAAGATTTGTACAAAGCGTTCCTGCGTAAAAATGCCAGCCAGAAAGAACTGGTGTGGATTGGCCGCGTCATGGTACTGGTAGTCGCGCTGATCTCTATTGCTCTGGCAGCTAACCCGGAAAACCGCGTTCTCGGTCTGGTGAGCTACGCCTGGGCTGGCTTTGGTGCGGCATTCGGACCGGTGGTGCTGTTCTCCGTACTGTGGTCGCGTATGACCCGTAACGGTGCGCTGGCGGGGATGATCATTGGTGCGGTCACGGTTATCGTCTGGAAACAGTTCGCCTGGCTGGGCCTGTATGAAATCATCCCGGGCTTTGTGTTCGGCAGTATTGGTATCGTGGTGTTCAGCTTGCTGGGTAAAGCACCTTCAGCCGCAATGCAAAAACGCTTTGCTGAAGCTGATGCGCATTATCATTCTGCACCGCCGTCACGTTTACAGGTTGAGTAATCTGCTTATTGCTTCTACAGCCCGCCGCGTGCGGGCAATGCCGTTCAGTTAACGACTAGTTTCAGAAGGCATCAAGATGTGCTGGCGGAGGCAATGAATATGCTATCTCAGAGAAAGGTTCCGTTCACCTCATGCTCATCGTTTTTCTGAAGCACCGATTCCTGTGAACGTGTAAAGGGCGTTCTCCGCCACGCCCTTTACAATCCCGGCTCCCGGCAGGAAAATTGTTGCTTCGCAATCCCCTCCGCTTATTCCTCCAGGCTATCGGGCCGGGCGCGAGGTAGCGTCCCTGCAAAACGCGCCCTGAGCCAGCATCCATGCTGGCTCTCCCGGCCTTACGGAAACACGTCGGCAATTTTCAGCCGGACCAGCCCACAACTGACCACCTGCGCTTTTACTTGAATATCTCTGAACAGCAAAACGGATATAGCTGAAAGCCAGAGCGCTGAAGCGACACCCTGGTCCGGCTGAAAATCGATGAGGCGTTGATGGCTGAACGGAAACTTATTCAGGGTAAAATGTTCTCCATACATGCTCAACTGAACAATATAGCGCCGCGTGCGAGCTTTTTATGCCGCTTCGCAAAATCAAAGTAACCCTTATCAGACTAACTGTTTACATTAAGTCATCATTCTCAAAACATTCTTCTTGAGTTTTTATTTTCTGTAATGATAATCACTATCACTGTAATTTACTTTTCTTTTCACGAGTTGACTGAGAATAACGTTTAAGGGTACTTCGCATGTTTGTTCCATTTCTGATTATGTTGCGCGAAGGCCTAGAGGCCGCGCTGATTGTCAGCCTGATAGCCAGTTACCTGAAACGGACTCAGCGCGGTCGCTGGATTGGCGTAATGTGGATTGGTGTTCTACTGGCGGCGGCGCTATGCCTGGCGCTGGGGATTTTCATCAATGAAACTACCGGTGAATTTCCGCAAAAAGAGCAGGAGCTGTTTGAAGGAATCGTGGCAGTGATTGCCGTGGTGATCCTCACCTGGATGGTTTTCTGGATGCGTAAAGTTTCGCGCAACGTCAAAGTTCAACTGGAGCAGGCGGTCGATAACGCGTTACAGCGTGGCAATCATCACGGATGGGCGCTGGTGATGATGGTCTTTTTTGCCGTCGCTCGTGAAGGCCTGGAGTCGGTTTTCTTTCTGCTGGCGGCCTTTCAGCAGGATGTGGGTATCTGGCCACCGGTTGGGGCGATGCTGGGACTGGCAACGGCCGTCGTTCTGGGCTACCTGATATATCTCGGCGGCATTCGCCTCAATCTCGGGGCCTTCTTCAAATGGACCAGCTTGTTCATTTTGCTGGTGGCCGCAGGTCTTGCCGCCGGAGCCATTCGCGCGTTTCACGAAGCTGGGTTATGGAATCATTTCCAGGATGTGGCATTTGATCTGAGCAGCGTGCTGTCGACGCACTCGCTGTTTGGCACGCTGATGGAAGGGATTTTTGGTTACCAGGAAGCGCCAAGTGTCAGTGAGGTTGCCGTCTGGTTTATCTACCTGATCCCGGCACTGATTATGTTTGCATTACCGCCTCGTTCAGGCTCTACGGCGTCTCGTACTGCACCCTGATAACAACGCGACGCAGAATATCATTTAGTTACAACATACTTATTTATAGGGATAGGTCATGACGATTAACTTTCGCCGTAGTGCGCTGCAGCTGGGTATGGCTGCGCTGTTTACTTCTGCTTTTGCCTCACACGCCGCAGATATTCCCAAAGTCAATGTCACGGTTAACGACAAACAGTGTGAACCGATGACAATCACGGTTAATGCCGGAAAAACCCAGTTCATTATTCAGAACCACAGTCAGAAAGCGCTGGAGTGGGAAATCCTCAAAGGCGTGATGGTGGTGGAAGAGCGTGAAAATATTGCGCCGGGCTTTAGCCAGAAAATGACCGCCAACCTGCAACCTGGCGAATATGATATGACCTGCGGCCTGCTGACGAACCCGAAAGGGAAGCTGATCGTCAAGGGCAGCGCAACGGCAGATGCGGCACAGAGTGACGCCCTGCTGAGCCTGAGCGGTGCAATTACCGAATACAAAGCCTATGTAACCGCAGAAACCGCACAGCTGGTGGCGGGGACCAAAGCATTTACAGATGCCATTAAAGCCGGGGATATCGAGAAGGCTAAATCCCTGTATGCGCCGACGCGCCAGCATTATGAACGTATTGAACCGATTGCTGAGCTGTTCTCTGACCTCGATGGCAGCATCGATGCACGTGAAGATGATTACGAGCAAAAGGCCGCCGATCCTAAATTCACCGGCTTCCACCGTCTGGAAAAAGCGCTGTTTGGCGACAATACCACCAAGGGGATGGATAAATACGCCGACCAGTTGAACACCGACGTTATCGACCTGCAAACGCGCATCAGTGAACTGGCCTTCCCACCGTCTAAAGTGGTTGGCGGAGCGGCGGGTCTGATTGAAGAAGTGGCCGCCAGTAAAATTAGCGGCGAAGAAGATCGCTACAGCCACACCGACCTGTGGGATTTCCAGGCCAACGTCGATGGCGCGCAGAAAATTGTCGATCTCCTGCGTCCTCAACTGCAAAAATCCAATGCTGAACTGCTGGCAAAAGTGGATGCGAACTTCAAAAAAGTCGATAGCATCCTGAGCAAGTATCGCACCAAAGACGGGTTTGAAACTTACGACAAACTGACCGATGCTGACCGCAACGCGCTGAAAGGGCCGATTACGACGCTGGCAGAAGATTTGTCGCAATTACGCGGCGTACTGGGTCTGGATTAAGCATCATGCAACAAGATAATGAAAACGGCGTGAGTGAACCTTCACGCCGACGTCTGTTAAAGGGCATGGGAGCATTGGGCGGCGCGCTGGCACTGGCGGGCGGCTGTCCGGTTGCGCATGCGCAAAAACCGCACAGTGCGCCGGGCACTCTGTCACCCAATGCGCGCGATGATGTACAGCCCTTTTATGGACCGCATCAGGCGGGGATCCTGACGCCGCAGCAGGCCTCGATGATGCTGGTGGCATTTGATGTCCTCGCCAGCGACAAAGCAGATCTTGAACGTCTGTTCCGTTTACTGACCCATCGCTTTGCGTTCCTGACCACCGGCGGCCCGGCTCCAGAAACGCCGAATCCGCGCTTGCCGCCAATGGACTCCGGCATACTGGGGGCTTACATTGCCCCGGACAACCTGACGATGACGCTGTCGGTCGGCCATTCACTGTTTGATGAGCGCTATGGCCTGAAAGCACAAATGCCAAAAACACTGCAAAAAATGACGCGCTTCCCGAATGATTCGCTGGATGCGGCGCTGTGCCACGGGGATCTGCTGTTACAAATTTGCGCCAACACGCAGGACACCGTTATTCACGCGTTGCGCGATATCATCAAGCACACGCCGGATTTGCTCAGCGTGCGCTGGAAGCGAGAGGGATTTATCTCCGATCATGCTGCACGCAGTAAAGGCAAAGAAACCCCGGTAAATTTACTCGGTTTTAAAGACGGGACCGCGAACCCGGATGGTACTGATGAAAAGCTGATGCAAAACGTGGTGTGGGTCACGGCCGATCAAGGCGAGCCTGCATGGGCGGTAGGGGGCAGCTATCAGGCGGTGAGACTTATTCAGTTTCGCGTGGAGTTCTGGGATCGCACGCCGCTTAAAGAGCAGCAAACCATTTTTGGTCGCGATAAACAGACCGGCGCTCCGCTGGGAATGCAGCATGAGCATGATGTACCGGACTATGCCAATGATCCTGAAGGTGAGGTGATTGCGCTCGACAGCCATATCCGGCTGGCGAACCCGCGGACCAAAGAGACCGAATCCAGCCTGATGATGCGTCGTGGCTACAGCTATTCGCTCGGTGTGACGCAATCTGGACAGCTGGATATGGGGCTGCTGTTCGTATGCTATCAACACGATCTGCAGAAAGGTTTTTTGGCCGTACAGAAACGCCTGAATGGTGAAGCGTTGGAGGAGTACGTTAAGCCGATTGGCGGCGGTTACTTCTTTGCTTTACCGGGCGTAAAAACACCGGACCACTACCTCGGACAATCTCTGCTACAAGCCTGATACCCGTGCCCCGCGCCTGTGCGGGGCAATTCCTCACATGTTGACCTGATTCAGCGATGAACGAAATAATAAATTTTTCGTGATACGTGCTGCAGTGAAATAATTCTGTCATCTCTCTGTAAGAGACTGTTGCCAACGATAAGATGGAATTTAGTTAACAACAAGTAAAAATATTGTTGCATTGAGAATAAATTCTGTTGTACTTATATGTAACAGCGGTAGTTCCCGGCAGTGATAGTCATTCACTATGGAGATCGCGAATGGTAACGTCCTGCATTGGACAGGTTTCTTACATTATCACCACCTTACGCGGACGTTTCTCTTCCGGTAGCCATCTCGTCACCGCTAAATTTCTCTCTCTTCCACATCTTATCCTTGTTACTGACGCCTTATACGGTGCGCGTAGCCGTGTGTGGTGTCTTATTCGTAGGCAAGCAATGGCTTACAAGGAAGCCAACCCTCAGATGTTCGTGCGCATAATCGTGCCGAAGATGGCGCGTGTGATGTATACCTACAACTCAAGGTGCTATCCATGGGAAGACAAAAAGCAGTGATCAAAGCTCGTCGTGAAGCAAAACGTGTGCTGAGACGGGATTCGCGTAGCCATAAACAACGTGAAGATGAATCGGTCACCTCGCTTGTGCAGATGGGCGGCGTAGAAGCGATTGGTATGGCGCGTGACAGTCGCGATGCCACACCTATCACGGCGCGAAATGAGGCTCAGGCGCACTACCTGAATGCTATTGAGAGTAAACAGCTGATCTTCGCCACCGGTGAAGCCGGGTGTGGTAAAACCTGGATCAGCGCGGCAAAAGCAGCAGAGGCTCTGATCCACAAAGATGTGGACCGGATCATTGTCACCCGTCCAGTTCTGCAAGCTGATGAAGATCTCGGCTTCTTACCTGGAGATGTTTCCGAGAAGTTTGCTCCCTATTTTCGCCCGGTGTATGACGTGCTGGTAAAACGTCTGGGTGCCTCCTTTATGCAATATTGCCTGCGACCTGAGATTGGGAAGGTAGAAATCGCGCCGTTCGCGTATATGCGCGGACGGACATTTGAAAATGCCGTTGTCATTCTCGACGAGGCTCAGAATGTCACTGCTGCGCAGATGAAGATGTTTTTGACGCGCCTCGGGGAGAATGTGACGGTAATTGTGAACGGGGATATTACCCAGTGCGATTTACCGGCGCATGTTCGATCCGGACTAAACGATGCGCTGGCCCGCTTCGAAGAAGATGACATGATTGGAATCGTTCGTTTCAATAAAGATGATTGCGTTCGCTCGGCGCTTTGTCAGCGGACGCTTAACGCTTACAGCTGATAGGTTCTGCGTCTTCAAGGCCCGGGGAACCGGGCTTTGTTTTTTATAAGCAGGGATAATCGTTTATATGCATATAAAAAACACAGACACGCTTCTTTGCAGGATGCCTGATGGCGCTTCGCTTATCCGGCCTACGGGGATTTGCGTTGTCGGCCGGATAAGATGCTCGTATCGCATCCGCCATATTGCAACAGACGAAAAAAAAGCCCGTACTTGCGTACGAGCTCTTCTTCAAATATGGCGGTGAGAGAGGGGTTCGAACCCTCGATACGTTGCCGTATACACACTTTCCAGGCGTGCTCCTTCAGCCACTCGGACACCTCACCGTATTGTTGTTCCTGCGTTAGCGGAACGGGCGCTAATGTAGGGGAAACACCGCCCCGACGTCAATCTACTTTTTAAAAAAAACGTGCATTTACACAAACTTCAAGCAACATGGGGCGTAAATAAGCAAGAATTGCTTTTTTTGCCAGCATCCTAAAATTTGCTATTCTGATATTCCTTGGAAAATGATGATAAGTGCGAGAAAGTTCCGCATAACACTGCTCAGGAGTTAATATGGAAATACTTTTCTATCACCCGACATTCGATACGGCCTGGTGGCTGAAGGCACTGGCTAAGGCAATCCCAGGCGCAAATGTCCGTGAATGGAAGCGGGGTGATAATGCGCATGCTGACTATGCCCTCGTCTGGCATCCACCGGTTGATATGCTGGCAGGTCGCAAGTTAAAAGCTGTTTTCGCGTTGGGCGCCGGCGTGGACTCTATCCTCAGCAAGCTAAAAGCCCACCCTGAAATGCTGGATGCGTCAATCCCGCTTTTCCGTCTGGAAGATACCGGTATGGGTCTGCAAATGCAGGAATATGCGGTGAGTCAGGTGCTGCACTGGTTTCGACGCTTTGATGACTATCAGGCGCTAAAAAGTCAGGCGAAATGGCAACCGCTGCAAGAGTATACCCGCGAAGAGTTTACTGTCGGGATTATGGGGGCAGGGGTATTAGGGGCTAAAGTGGCTGAGAGCCTGCAAGCATGGGGCTTCCCGCTGCGTTGCTGGAGTCGGACGCGTAAATCCTGGCCCGGTGTGGAAAGCTTTGCCGGTACCGCAGAGCTGGCGGCGTTCCTGAGCCAAACGCGGGTGCTGATTAATCTTCTGCCAAATACGGCAGAAACGGTAGGTATTATTAACACCGGGCTGCTGAATCAATTGCAGGATGGGGCGTACGTGCTTAACCTGGCACGCGGGGTTCATCTGAAGGAAGACGATCTGCTGGCTGCGCTGAATACCGGAAAGTTGAAGGGCGCGATGCTGGACGTCTACAGCAGCGAGCCGCTACCGGAAAATAACCCTCTATGGAAACATCCGCGCGTGGCGATGACGCCGCATATTGCCGCCGTGACGCGTCCTGCAGAGGCCGTAGACTATATCTCACGCACCATTTTAAACCTTGAGAGTGGGAAAGCCGTAACGGGTCAAGTCGATCGCGTTAGGGGATATTGATAACAACCCGGCCAGCCGCCGGGTTTCGTCTAAACACCGTCCTACAGCTCTAATTATTTAGGGTATTAATGGTGGAGATACCTGCTATCCTTGACGAAAAATGACTACAGGAGAGAATTATGTATCCCGTTGACCTGCATATGCATACCGTCGCCAGCACCCACGCCTACAGCACCCTGAGTGATTACATCGCCGAAGCCAAACGCAAAGGTATCAAGCTGTTTGCGATCACCGATCACGGGCCGGACATGGCAGATGCCCCGCATCACTGGCATTTTATTAATATGCGCATTTGGCCAAGGTTGGTGGACGGGGTGGGAATTCTCCGCGGTATTGAAGCGAATATTAAAAATATTGACGGCGAGATCGACTGCTCCGGTCCGATGTTTACTTCCCTGGATTTAATCATTGCAGGCTTCCATGAGCCGGTTTTCGCACCTGTTGATAAAGACACGCATACCCAGGCGATGATTGCCACAATGGCGAGTGGTAATGTGCACATTATCAGTCATCCAGGAAATCCAAAGTATGAGTTAGACTTTACCGCCGTCGCACAGGCGGCAGCGAAATACCAGGTAGCACTGGAAATCAATAACTCCTCATTCCTGCATTCACGTAAGGGCAGTGAAGACAACTGTCGCGCAGTCGCCGCAGCGGTACGCGATGCCGGTGGATGGGTGGCGTTAGGATCGGATTCCCATACCGCCTTCACGCTGGGGGAATTTGGTGAATGCCGTAAAATCCTGGATGATGTGAACTTCCCGGAGGACAGAATTTTAAACGTATCGCCAAAACGCCTGCTGGCGTTTCTGGAATCGCGCGGCATGGAGCCTATCGCGGAATTTGCTGAACTTTAATTGTGAACTAACTGGAATACAACAATGAACGAGTTTTCTATCCTGTGTCGCGTCCTGGGATCGCTGTTTTACCGCCAACCGCAGGACCCGTTACTGGTTCCTCTTTTTACCGTGATCGGTGAGGGTAAACTGTCAGCAAGTTGGCCACTGGAGCAAGATGAACTGCTGGCTCGCTTACAGAAAAGCTGTGATATGCCGCAGGTGGCTGCAGATTATAACGCGCTGTTTGTCGGTGAAGAGTGTGCGGTGCCACCTTATCGCAGCGCTTGGGTCGAAGGTGCTAAGGAATCCGATGTTCGCGCATTCCTTTCTGCGCGCGGCATGCCGTTGTCGGATACTCCTGCTGATCATATCGGCACATTGCTGCTGGCTGCGTCATGGCTTGAAGATCAGTCTGCTGAAGATGAAAGTGAAGCGCTGGAAACGTTATTCGTTGACTATCTGCTCCCGTGGTGTGACGCGTTCCTTGGCAAAGTGGAAGCGCATGCCAGTTCCCCATTCTGGCGTACCATGGCGCCGCTGACGCGCGATGCGATTGGCGCGATGTGGGACGAGTTGCAGGAAGATACCGAAGAGTAAATGTGATTTAAGTCACTTTATTCTGCAACGCAATTTATCAGCTTGCATAAATTGTGTGCACGATCTCATTATCATGCCGTTTTTCTGCTAAGATGCGCGGCATGAACATACTTCTTTCTATTGCAATCACAACGGGCATTCTCTCCGGTATCTGGGGATGGGTGGCCGTTTCTCTTGGTTTACTCAGTTGGGCAGGTTTTTTGGGTTGTACAGCCTATTTTGCCTGTCCGCAGAGTGGGCTGAAAGGGCTGTGGATCTCAGCGTGTACGCTGTTAAGCGGTGTGGTGTGGGCGTTGGTGATTATTAACGGTAGTGCGCTTGCCCCGCATATGGACATCATCGGCTATGTCATCACGGGGATTGTTGCCTTCTTGATGTGCATTCAGGCTAAGCAATGGTTGCTTTCATTTGTGCCGGGTACGTTTATTGGTGCATGTGCAACATTTGCAGGGCAGGGGGACTGGCGTCTGGTTCTGCCTTCGTTAGCAGTGGGACTGGTGTTTGGCTATGCAATGAAGAACAGCGGACTGTGGCTGGCGTCCCGCCGTGAAAACCGAGAATCACCTTCGTTGACCAGTAAATAATAAAAAGCGTGAGGTTACCCTCACGCTTGTCGTTGTCTTTTCATATTAAGTATCAGGATTCCGGCGGTACCGACAAATGACGGTATTTAACCAGAATATCGTTATCGACCTGTTTCTTATCCTGCAAGTCCCATAATCCGCGATCAATCCCGTCGTTAATCAGGAAAATAACCCCAGTTTCAATGGCTGACATCAGGCACAGCATAACGGGTTCGTTAGAGGTATAACCGATTTCACCTTCCAGCAGACGTTGGTAATCAATGAAGCGGAATACCCCAGCCTGGACTTCATAGGAGAGAATGGTTTTGCTGGTGTTCACCGAAGAAAGGATTTCACCCGTGCTGACGTTGACCACACGCAGGTTGACCGCAATCTGATCAAGCTGGTATTGCGTGTCTGCGCCAATACCGAAATAACGCGCGCCAACCCCACCAGACTTAACGTTGCTTTCATAACCGATGATAGACCCTTCCACCATTACGTTTGCGGCGGTCAGTGACTGAAGCGGAATACGGTTATTTACAGCAACGGTACCGTTTTCTTGCGCAGCACGAATAATTTTTCGTTCGTTAAGCAAGTTCTGTAATCCCTGACGCTCCAGCGGTACAAACCAGCGAGAATCCTTCAATGCGGTGACCAGCATCGCCGTGGCACTTTGCGGGACAGCCGTTGAGAAGTTACTTGCCGGGTAAGGCTTAAATTGACCCGTTTCATCTTGAATGTTGTAAACCGAGACAAAAATCTTGCCCGTAGGCATTGGCAGGTGCGTCAAGTCTTTATAGCTTTGGGCACGCGGCATTAATGTCGGTTTAGCGGCTTCTTGTGGCGGGGCTGTTAAGCATCCGCTGAGTAAGAATATTGCAACCAAAATAAGTAAGCGCTGCATGATTTTTTCCTTTCGTAGCTATAGCTTAGAAATCGGCTGACTGTGTTTGTAAACCCGACACTTCTATCGTCGATGTTTTGCCCGTTTTCCTGTCTGTGACATTGAGTTGCAGCTGCCCATCCCGGTTGGCGATATCAATGATAAAATCATTGGTTACCATCCTGCCCGGCTTACCGGTATTAATATTGGTAAGCAGACCGCCGAGAATTTGTGACTGGATGGCCTGGGTAAAGTTGTCCAGGGCCGATGGGGTTTCAAAACCGAAATCGTCACCACTTGGATCTTTATACGAGTTTTGCGCCTGCGCACTGTTCAGCAAAAAAGCGCCGTTATTTGGGTTGCCACCAAAGTTTGGATTGCGGAACTGGAACGTCATGTTTCCGGCCCAACTTAATGGTGAAATTAGCATGAGCAAAACCACTGCATGTTTGACACGCATGAAAGCCTCCGGACAAAATCATGTTTTAGAATTCATCACGCGCTAAATCGCTTGTGCTTAATAGTGTTTGATCTATTTGCCGACGATTTAATGCATCTTCTGTTTCAGCCAGAGCGAAGACGACTATTTTGTCGAAGTCTCTTTTCGTCGGGAATAAAAAAGTCTGGAAGATAACGTCCTGATTGATCGTTATGGTGATCCAACTTCCCCAACGTGCACTGGGCCTTTCATTGATGGTTAAGTTTCCTGTGTACTCACTTTCCCACTTGTCGCTAAACGCACGATAAAAATCATGGCCGATTGAAGAGACAGTGTGGTCGGTTAACAGTCCGGGAACCTCCACTTCTACAGCGGCGTGTAGATTCCCGGCAGCAAGGAATAAATTTGCTGCCACAATCCAGTTCAAATAGCGTTTCATGGCATTATCGCCTGAGGTTATCATTGGCCCACGAGACCGCCTGCGTACGGTTCTTCACAGCTATCTTTTTGAAAAGATTATAAAGATGCGTTTTTACCGTATTTTCACTGATAAACAGTGAGCGTGCGATTTCAATATTTGAGGCGCCGATACGCAGTTTATTAAGGATCTCTTTTTCACGATGTGTGAGTAGTGCTGACTCTGTACTGTTATAACGATAGTTTCCAGAATGTGTGATCAGGTAGCTGGCGAGCTTTTGCGAGAAGTAGCATTCACCGCGTAAAACGCCTTGTAACCCGGCCACCACACGCTGTTCATCTTCTGCTACGTAAAATACACCATTGATATGCGGCCAGTTTTCAATATCCCGGTACGGATAATCATCGGGTGTATTCAACAATAACGTCTTTATACTGTTGTTTTTTCTACTTAAGTTATCTTGCCAGTAATGGATCAGCTTTTTATCTGCCTCCATCATATCCAGTAAAACAATGCAGCTGGAGGAAATATCGTCCAGAGAACGTTGAATATTATGCAGTTTTCCGGTGAGCGCCAGCGATTGCTTTAAATGTTGTAATAATGCAGTTGCCTGCAGGGACGGTTTAGTGATCAACAATAATGTATGACCATGAATACTATGGACTTCATTAAACATGATGAAACTCCACTTTTATAGTCGCACACCTGACAGCTGCCTCTACTAAAATAGAGGCACCAGAAGTACTGACAGATGCTGCACTGCTGTGTAGAAATAAAATATCGACCCAAAGGGGTGAAAATATTAAAACAAATGGACTTCAACTGATTTCAATCTAGCTATTACAAATCTTAAAGCAAGTGTTAAACTTGTTACATAATGTAAATTTATATATTAAAATGTGATTTTAAGGTTTTTATTGAGTTTAGATTTGATAGGAAAGTTGTACACTTTACTGTTATTGCATAGATTTAAAAAATCATACAAATTATATTAATCGTATGATAAATAAGAAGTTTATTTATAGTTCTTTCGTTTTAGCTTTCTAATGAATTCTGAAGTTTTTGTCTCACTTTACGTTGAGTAATTTTCGACAGAAAAAAATGATGTTTGTCACGACTTGCGCCAAGGCCAATCAACACCTCGCGCTGCGAGGGCCTGAAGTCGCTGAAGATTGGTTTTTTATGCTTCTGCATAGAAATGCACATCTCACGCTAAAGCCAAAATAAAATGTATACAGATAACAGCGTTATTGGCTGTTAATTAGTACTTTGGGGTGAATCTGAATATAAAAATACCACTCGCGGGTGAGTTATTTAAAATGTTTCAACGGACATACTCTTCATCGTAACGTGGCATTAACAAGTTTAAGTCATGTTAACAACAAAACTTGAGTGGTAAATAATTCAACTTCATGTACGACCAGGTCCAGGGTGACAACATGAAAAACAAGTTGTTATTTATGATGTTTACAATGCTGGGTGTGCCTGGAATTGTGTCCGCAACAAGTTATGACATGGCTAATGCAGAATATAACTTTGCGGTAAATGAATTAAGTAAGTCTTCATTTAATCAGGCAGCCATTATTGGTCAAGTAGGCGCTGGGAACAGTGCCAATACACGCCAGTCGGGCTCGAAGCTATTGTCGGTCATTTCGCAGGATGGTTCAAGTAACCGAGCGAAAATAGATCAGGCAGGATCATATAATCTTGCATATATAGATCAGGCGGGTAGTTCCAATGATGCGAGTATAAAACAAGGTTCTTACGGTAATACGGCCGTTATTATCCAGAAAGGTTCGGGTAATAAAGCAAATATTACCCAGTACGGTACACAAAAAACAGCAGTTGTGGTGCAGAGACAGTCGCAAATGGCCATTCGCGTGACTCAACGCTAATCCATGAACGACTTTTAAATCAATCCGATGGGGGTTTACCATGAAACTTTTAAAAGTGGCAGCATTCGCAGCAATCGTAGTTTCTGGCAGTGCTCTGGCTGGTGTTGTTCCGCAATGGGGCGGCAACGGCAATCACCATGGTGGTGGTAATAATTTTGGTCCAGAATCATCAATGAGTATTTACCAGTATGGTTCTGGCAACATTGCGAATGCGCTGCAAAGTGATGCACGTAAATCCGATGTGACCATCACCCAGCATGGGCGTGGTAACGGGGCAACCGTCGGGCAAGGTGCTGATGACAGTACCATCAGTCTGAAACAGTCAGGCTTCAGCAACAGCGCTGACATCAATCAGTGGAATGCTAAACGTGCGGACATTAACGTGACCCAATACGGTGGTCGCAACGGTGCGGTGGTTAATCAGACTGCGTCTGACTCCAACGTTCTGGTTCGTCAGGTTGGTTTTGGCAACAACGTCACGGCTAACCAACATTAATTCAGTCTGCTGACTGAGAATAAACAGGGCGAAAGCCCTGTTTTTTTTCGGGAGAATAGTATGCATACGCTATTACTTATTGCCGCGCTGTCAAATCAAATCACCTTTAATACAACCCAGCAAGGCGAAATGTACACCATTATTCCTCAGGTAACGTTAACGCAACCCTGTGAATGTCAGGTACAAGTCTTCGCGATACGTGAAGGGAAGGGGGGGCAAAGCCAAACGCAGCAGAAAACAAGCCTTTCGGTCCCTGCTAATCGGCCGATTGATTTAACTAAGCTGAGCTTTAATATTTCCGCTGAGGACTCAGTAAAAATTATTGTCACCGTTTCGGATGGGCAATCGCTGCATCTCTCACAACAATGGACAGACTCATCCGGTCATTCTTGAGGGACTGAAGTATTTGCAGGTCGGGTGTGGCTGGGAGCGCATTGCTGTTCTATGAATATAGAAACGTGAAGATGTTTTTATCGGGTCGTTAATCGCAGCGGTGAAGGATCATACCGATCCCTCAAGAGGACTAATCATTGAGGAACCTTTATGTGTACTTTAGCGAACAGAATTCTGAGTATTGGCATTGGTGTTTTTTCTCTTTTTACAGTATCCGTAAGTGCTCAACAAATCTCAGCGGGTGGGATTATTCATTTTCGCGGTGAAATAGTGGAACCGCCTTGTGAAGTTAGCACCCAGCAACAACAGATAGAAATGTCATGTATACGCGACGGCAAGATGCAAAGTAGCCGTTTTAATGCGCAACAGGTCACTCTGGTGCCGCAGAATGTTAAGCAAATTGCGAGCGCTAACATGCACTACCTCAATGAGCAGAAAACCCTCGCTATTCTTAACATTGAATATAAATAAGTCGTTCTGGCGTAGATATGCAGCCGTTTCGTTAAAAAGTGAGATTTCCTGGAAAACCCTGCTGTACACTGAAGAGAAGGTGTTTCGTCAGGGGAAGTTTATGCAATCGCGTGTTCATGTGGTACAGGGCGACATTACGACGATGGCTGTTGATGTGATCGTCAATGCTGCCAATTCGTCCCTATTGGGAGGCGGTGGCGTGGATGGGGCAATTCATCGCGCTGCCGGACCGGCATTGTTGGAGGCCTGTAAACAGGTTATCCAACAGCAGGGAGAATGTCCAACGGGTCATGCGGTCATCACTCTGGCAGGCAATCTTCCTGCGAAAGCGGTTATTCATACCGTGGGGCCTGTGTGGCAGGGGGGCGATCATCATGAAGCTGAACGTCTCGAAGAGGCCTATTTGAACACGCTGCAACTGGCCTTAGCCAATGGCTATCAATCCATTGCTTTTCCGGCGATTAGCACGGGAGTGTATGGTTATCCGCGCGCAGCAGCAGCGGAAATCGCCGTCAACACGGTGTTGAGGTTCACGACCCGCCGGGCGCTACCTGAGCAGATTTACTTCGTGTGTTTTGATGACGAAACGGCCCAACTTTATAACAGATTACTCACCCAGCAAGGCGATGATAACCCAGCCTGATATGACGCGGCTCGAGCGTGCAATTACTCCGCTTTGCGCCAGCCATCCTGAACAATGCGGCATCCTTGCGCTGGATGACAGTCTGGATGCGTTTGCCGCTCGCTATCGACTCACTGAAATGGCGGAACGCTCCCTGGATGTGCAGTATTACATCTGGGAGAACGACATGTCCGGGCTGCTATTGTTTTCGGTACTGCTGGCCGCAGCGAAACGTGGCGTGCAGGTCCGTTTGTTGCTGGACGACAACAACACGCCGGGTCTGGATGATACGCTGCAATTACTGGATAACCACCCGAATATCGAAGTCCGCCTGTTTAATCCTTTCTCTTTTCGCATCTTGCGTGCGGTGGGCTATTTAACCGATTTCGCCCGACTTAACCGTCGTATGCATAATAAAAGTTATACCGCCGACGGGGTGGTCACGTTGGTTGGCGGGCGCAATATCGGTGACGCCTATTTTGGCGCAGGCGAACAGCCGCTATTTTCTGATTTGGATGTAATGGCCGTAGGGCCGGTGGTGACCGAGGTTGCGGATGATTTTGAACGTTACTGGCAGTGTCAGTCCGTTTCAACACTCAAAAAAGTGCTCTCACTGTCAGAGCCTGAACCTACCCAGCGTATTGACCTGCCGGAGTCCTGGTATAACGATGATATAACTCGCCGTTACCTGAATAAGCTGGAAACCAGCCAGTTTATGGCCAGTCTCGATCGGGGGGCGTTGCCGCTGATTTGGGCCAAAACACGCCTGCTCAGCGACGACCCGCTAAAAGGTGAGGGGAAGGCTCCGCGCCATTCGCTATTACCTCAGCGCTTGTTCGATATTATGGGCTCACCTACCGAGCGTATTGATATTATTTCCGCCTATTTTGTGCCTACACGGGCGGGCGTTGCCCAACTGCTGCGTTTGGTGAGAAAAGGGGTCAAAATTGCCATTCTAACCAATTCGCTGGCGGCGAATGATGTGGCAATTGTTCATGCCGGCTACGCGCGCTGGCGAAAAAAACTGCTGCGCTATGGTGTGGAATTATATGAGCTTAAACCGACACGCGATCGCGCCACGGCTGTGCACGATCGCGGATTAACCGGTAATTCGGGCTCGAGTTTGCACGCTAAAACTTTCAGTATTGACGGGCGTAAGGTGTTTATCGGCTCGCTTAATTTTGATCCGCGCTCCACATTGCTCAACACGGAAATGGGATTTGTTATTGAAAGTGAAAGCCTGGCCGCACTAATTCATAACCGTTTTATGCAGAGTCAGCATGATGTTGCCTGGCAATTGCGTCTCGATCGCTGGGGACGGATTAACTGGGTTGACCGCCAGCAGGGTCATGAGCAGGTGCTGAAAAAAGAACCCGCCACCGGATTCTGGAAGCGGGTATTGGTGAAGCTGGCCTCGATATTACCGATTGAATGGTTGCTCTGAACGACGTAACCCAAGCTAACCAGTGACGGCCTTGTTTTTGTCCTGCTTAACCGGCGGTTTTCCTGAAAACAAAAACTTCAGTACCGGGATCCGGAGATGAATTTCGTACAGTATCACCGCGATCCCGACCACAAACAGCAGTCCACAGAGAAAGCCCAGCAGATTGGATGAGATGTGCGGTGTGATATAGGCGCCGAAAAACAGCGTTAACGGATGATGCACCAGATAAATAAACAGCGATGCATTGACAAAATAGGTTACGCGCGCTGACTGAAAATTCAATAAACGATAGCCGAGCGAAAAGACCACGTTAACCATCAACAGCCCCAGAACCATGGTTACCACGTATTCAGTTTCATACATCCAGGCGTCGCCGTTGCCGTATCGTTGGTTGAGCAGGTACGCTACAAAGGCCGCTCCTGCACCGAGAGTGCAACCACGCGAGGGGGTGGTGAACAGCGCCTTCAGATTGGGATTAATGAATGCCAGCGCACCGAGCATAAAGAAAGGCACATAAAACAGCGTTTGCATGACGACAAAATTAAACATGCCGTCGCTGAGGATCGAAGGGTAGAGAATAAAAATGGTTCGTCTGACGACGGCGTAGCCCACACCAAGCAAGGCAAAAATTAGCGTTAACTTTACCATTGACGCTGGGGCTGGGGGCGTTCCCTGCTGGCTTTCCTGACGCTTCTTAATTTGGGTAAATACCCACATGCTCACGGTCGTTAACACCACAAGGACCAGCAAAAACCACAGATGAGAAATGAGCTCCCAGGCAAGGGCGTTATATTTATCGTACCCGCTGAGCGTGTGCCAACTCTCTGCTTTCCCTTTTACATATTGCAGCATGATAAATTGCGGCAGGGTGAGCAAGGGAATCGCGGTCAACATCGGGATCCCCACGCGCTCAACACGCACTTTCCACCAGCGTTTTAATGGATAGCGTAAAAACAACATGTAGGAAAAATAACCCGAAATAACAAAAAACACCTGCATGCGAAACGCATGGATGAAGTCGTTAAACAAGGTTAGCCACCACGACGGTTCAGCACTGTTCACGTGCCAGGTGTGTGTGGAATAAATCAATGAGATATGGAATGGGATCCCCAACAACATCAGCCAGGCGCGGATGGAGTCAAGAAAATATTCACGCGGAGGGGATACAGAGCTCATAAACAGTTACGTATTCTCAGACTTTTCGTCTTATCCCTAAGACGAATAATGGTTACATTCGAGGGCAACCCTACACGAAGTCCAACAACCTGTCTCCAGGATAAGCACGCAAAGTGAAAACAGGCAGATGAACCTGATTAAACCATGAGCCAGCGCGCGAACAATACAGGGATTCAGTTGTCGGAATACCCGATTATCCATTAAAATGGATCGGATCAATATAAGCACACAAAGGGGGAAGTGCTTACTAATTATGAAACATAAACTACAAATGATGAAAATGCGTTGGTTGGGTGCAGCAGTCATGTTAACGCTGTACACATCTTCGAGCTGGGCATTCAGTATTGATGATGTGGCAAAGCAAGCTCAATCCTTAGCCGATAAAGGCTATGAGGCGCCTAAAAGTAACTTGCCCTCCGTTTTCCGCGACATGAAGTATGCGGATTATCAGCAGATCCAGTTCAATCACGATAAAGCCTACTGGAGCAATCTCAAGACCCCATTTAAGCTCGAGTTCTACCACCAGGGTATGTACTTCGACACGCCGGTCAAGATCAACGAAGTTACCGCCACAGCGGTAAAGAGAATCAAATACAACCCGGATTATTTTAATTTCGGCGATGTTCAGCATGATAAAGACACGGTAAAAGATCTCGGTTTCGCCGGGTTCAAGGTGCTGTACCCGATCAACAGCAAAGATAAAAACGATGAAATCGTCAGCATGCTCGGTGCCAGCTATTTCCGCGTCCTGGGAGCCGGTCAGGTTTATGGCCTGTCTGCACGCGGCCTCGCTATTGATACCGCACTGCCTTCCGGTGAAGAATTTCCCCGTTTTCGCGAGTTTTGGATCGAGCGTCCAAAACCGACTGACAAACGTTTAACCATCTATGCATTGCTGGACTCCCCACGCGCCACCGGGGCCTATCGTTTTGTGATTATGCCAGGCCGTGACACGGTGGTGGACGTTCAGTCCAAAGTTTACCTGCGCGACAAAGTAGGCAAACTGGGCGTTGCGCCGCTGACCAGTATGTTCCTGTTCGGGCCGAACCAACCGTCTCCGGCGACCAACTATCGTCCGGAGCTGCACGACTCTAACGGTTTGTCTATCCATGCTGGCAACGGCGAGTGGATTTGGCGTCCGCTGAATAACCCGAAACACCTCGCGGTGAGCAGTTTTGCGATGGAAAACCCGCAGGGATTTGGTCTGCTGCAACGTGGCCGCCAGTTCTCGCGTTTTGAAGATATCGACGACCGCTACGACCTGCGTCCGAGTGCCTGGGTAACGCCGAAAGGTGACTGGGGCAAGGGGAAACTTGAGTTAGTTGAAATCCCAACCAACGATGAAACCAACGACAACATCGTCGCTTACTGGACGCCGGACCAACTGCCTGAAGCAGGCAAAGAGATGAACTTCAAGTACACGCTGACCTTTACCCGCGATGAAGACAAACTTCATGCGCCGGATAATGCCTGGGTACAGCAGACACGTCGTTCTACCGGTGATGTCAAACAATCGAACCTCATTCGTCAGCCTGACGGCACGATTGCATTTATCGTCGATTTTGCCGGCGCAGATATGAAAAAACTGCCGCAGGATACCCCAGTCACCGCGCAAACCAGCATTGGTGATAACGGTGAAATCGTTGAGAGTACGGTGCGTTATAACCCGGTCACTAAGGGTTGGCGTCTGATGCTGCGCGTGAAAGTGAAAGATGCGAAGAAAACCACTGAAATGCGTGCTGCGTTGGTCAATGCCGATCAGCCGTTGAGTGAAACCTGGAGCTACCAGTTACCTGCCAATGAATAAGACAACTGAGTATATTGACGCAATGCCGCTTTCGGATATCGAGAAAGCGGCACTGCCGAAAACTGACATCCGCGCCGTTCATCAGGCGCTGGATGCCGAGCATCGTACTTACTCGCGCGAAGACGATTCACCGCAGGGGTCTGTTAAAGCTCGCCTTGAGCAAGCCTGGCCGGATTCTCTGGCCAAAGAGCAGTTAATTAAAGACGATGAAGGACGCGACCAGCTGCAGGCTATGCCGAAGGCTACGCGTACATCTATGTTTCCCGATCCCTGGCGTACCAACCCGGTAGGCCGTTTTTGGGATCGTCTGCGTGGACGCGATGTTACGCCGCGTTATCTTTCTCGTTTGACGAAAGAAGAACAAGAAAGTGAACAGAAATGGCGTACCGTCGGGACGATTCGCCGCTATACGCTGCTTATCTTAACGCTGGCGCAAACGGTCGTTGCGACCTGGTATATGAAGACCATTCTTCCGTACCAGGGCTGGGCGTTCATTAATCCGGCAGACATGATGGGGCAGGACCTGTGGGTCTCCTTTATGCAATTGCTGCCCTATGTGCTCCAGACCGGTATCCTGATTCTGTTTGCGGTATTGTTCTGCTGGGTATCGGCAGGGTTCTGGACCGCGCTGATGGGGTTCTTGCAACTGCTGATTGGCCGCGATAAGTACAGTATTTCCGCGTCAACGGTGGGGGATGAAGCATTAAACCCTGAGCACCGCACTGCGCTTATCATGCCTATCTGTAACGAGGACGTTGACCGCGTATTCGCGGGGCTGCGCGCCACGTGGGAATCGGTGAAAGCCACGGGTAATGCTGCGCATTTCGATGTCTACATCCTGAGCGACAGCTACAACCCTGATATCTGCGTGGCGGAACAAAAAGCCTGGATGGAGCTGATCGCTGAAGTGCAGGGCGAAGGACAGATTTTCTACCGCCGTCGTCGTCGTCGTGTGAAGCGTAAAAGCGGCAACATTGATGACTTCTGCCGTCGCTGGGGGAATCAGTACAGCTACATGGTCGTCCTGGACGCTGACTCGGTAATGAGCGGCGATTGCCTGACCGGTCTGGTGCGTCTGATGGAAGCGAACCCGAATGCCGGTATTATTCAGTCGTCGCCAAAAGCGTCCGGTATGGACACGCTGTATGCACGCTGCCAGCAGTTTGCTACGCGCGTGTATGGGCCGCTGTTTACCGCCGGGCTTCACTTCTGGCAGCTCGGGGAGTCGCACTACTGGGGTCACAACGCGATTATTCGCGTGAAGCCGTTTATTGAGCATTGTGCGCTCGCACCGCTACCGGGTGAAGGCTCGTTTGCGGGTTCGATCCTCTCCCATGACTTCGTGGAAGCGGCGTTAATGCGTCGTGCAGGCTGGGGGGTGTGGATTGCCTACGATCTGCCGGGTTCTTATGAAGAGCTGCCGCCAAACCTGCTTGATGAACTGAAGCGTGACCGTCGTTGGTGTCACGGCAACCTGATGAACTTCCGTCTGTTCCTGGTCAAAGGGATGCATCCGGTTCACCGTGCGGTGTTCCTGACGGGCGTGATGTCTTATCTGTCTGCCCCGCTGTGGTTTATGTTCCTCGCGCTTTCAACCGCATTGCAGGTGGTGCATGCGCTGACGGAGCCGCAATACTTCCTGCAGCCGCGTCAGCTGTTCCCGGTGTGGCCGCAGTGGCGTCCTGAACTGGCGATTGCACTGTTTGCCTCAACCATGGTGCTGCTGTTCCTGCCGAAGCTGCTGAGTATTTTGCTCATCTGGTGCAAAGGGACGAAAGAGTACGGCGGTTTTGTCCGCGTGACGCTGTCGCTGCTGCTGGAGGTGCTGTTCTCCGTGCTGCTGGCGCCGGTGCGTATGCTGTTCCATACCGTCTTCGTGGTCAGTGCTTTCCTCGGTTGGGAAGTCGTCTGGAACTCGCCGCAGCGTGATGATGATTCCACTCCGTGGGGTGAAGCGTTTATGCGTCACGGCTCCCAGCTGCTGCTGGGTCTGGTCTGGGCGGTCGGTATGGCTTGGCTGGATCTGCGCTTCCTGTTCTGGCTGGCACCGATTGTCTTCTCCCTGATCCTGTCGCCGTTTGTGTCGGTGATTTCCAGCCGTTCAACGATAGGGTTACGTACCAAGCGCTGGAAGCTGTTCCTGATCCCGGAGGAGTATTCTCCTCCGCAGGTGCTGGTGGATACGGATAACTACCTGGTGATGAATCGCAATCGCTCGCTGGATGACGGCTTTATGCACGCGGTGTTTAACCCGTCATTTAACGCACTGGCTACGGCGATGGCGACCGCGCGTCACCGCTCCAGTAACGTGCTGGAGATTGCCCGTGACCGTCATGTCGAGCAGGCGCTGAACGATACACCTGAGAAACTGAATCGCGATCGCCGCCTTGTGCTGTTGAGCGATCCGGTGACCATGGCGCGTTTACATTATCGCGTCTGGAACTCGCCGGATAAGTATTCGTCGTGGGTTAATTATTATCAGGGGATAACCCTGAACCCGCTGGCACTCAGGAAGAAATAGAACGCCTGAAATGTGAAAATACCGGCCTGGTGCCGGTATTTTTTTATGCGGATGACAATGTTGTTAATGAGGGTTCAGGTGCGAATACTTGCGGTTGGAATCATGGTCATCTTGCTGAGCGGGTGCGGCAGTATTATTAGCCGCACGATCCCGGGGCAAGGTCACGGAAATCAATACTATCCCGGCGTGCAGTGGGATGTCCGGGATTCAGCATGGCGCTATGTCACCCTGATCGATCTGCCTTTTTCACTGGTGTTTGATACGCTGCTGTTGCCCCTTGACATCCACCATGGTCCCTACGAGTAATTACCGCTCATCCCATTCGTCGGCTGCCGTCTGACCTTCCTCGGTATCCAGAGGTGGTTCAAGCTGGAATTCGCCTTCATCCCACTCGTGGAGGGTATTTTCCTCCAGCCACTCCTGGCGAATTTCAATCTCATCATAATCGCCATCAAAGACGCTTTGTGCCGCTTCACCGCTCAGCATCGGCAGACATTCGCCTTCCTCATCTTCGTCGGCGAAAAACTCAGCCTGCCACATGATGTCACCATCCTGTAGCACATACTTTTGTACGTTCAACTGCTGAACACTGGCGTCGTCCGCATCTAGGTCGGGGTTATCAGCCAGAAACTCTTCACGGGCAGCATCAATGGCTTCTTCCAGCGTGGCATACATGGTCATCAGCGTCTCCCTTTGATTTAATGAGGTATTCAGGGAAATAATAGTTGATTCTCCGCTAGTGCAAGTATGAATGCACAAAAATCATTGCGTGCGCTGGGTTTCGCGACGTCGGCGCAGGCTGTTCCAGGAGTAGAGCGCGTTAAATAAGACCACTCCCGCGGTCACGCAGAAGACCGCGCGAAAACCATAGTTGGCTGAAATAGCTGCGCCCATCAGTGGCCCCGTCACGTTGCCAATATCACGAAATGACTGGTTGTAGCTGAAAATACGCCCGGCTATTTGGTTGGTTGAGTTATAGACCAGCAGCGTTTGTACGGCAGGGAGCAGTGCGCCGTCGGCGGCTCCCAGCAAAAAGCGCAGGATGCCGAGCTGCCAGGGTGTCTGGACGAATGACATGGGGATGAGCAGCAATACGGAAATGACCAGGGCGACAATCAGGATCTTCTCCGGGCCTATGCGGTCGCCTAATTTGCCCAGCCTTGGCGCGCTGAGTAAAGCGGCCACGCCGGGAACTGAAGCGATCATGCCGCTGATAAAAGCGATATTGCCGACGTTACCCGCCAGTTCCCGCACATACAGCGTCAAGATAGGTGCGATGGATCCGGTTGCGACCTGAATGATCAGTGTGGTGACGAACAGACTCAGTACCAGCTTTGGATTTTTTAAGGATCCGACGACCTCCCGAATGTGCAACATCTCTTTTTTGCTGACCGGTTGAAAATGCTCACGAATAAAAAATAACGTCAGCATAAAACAGAGCAGCAGCACGCTGGCGGTAATAAAGAAAACGGGGCGCAACCCGTATTGGTCGGCAAGCAAGCCTCCCGCCAGCGGGCCCAGCAGTGCGCCACTGACGCCGCCGGTTGAAAGTGTTCCCAGCGCCCAGCCGCTTTTATTGCGCGGCACCTGGGTGGCGATCAGCGCATTCGCATTGGGAATGAACCCACCAAGCAGTCCCAGCAGCGCACGCAGGATCAAAAACTGCCAGATATTTTGCGCCAGCCCCATTAGCAGCATCACGACAGCCATCCCCAGCGCTGAGCGCAGGAGCATGATTTTCCTGCCTTTGCGATCTGCAAGGCCGCCCCAGAAAGGTGAAGCGATAGCTGAAAAAAGAAACGTAATGCTGAACACCAGACCCGACCACATGTTCAGGGCACCGTGTCCCGTCACGCCGAGGCTTTCGACATACAGGGGTAAGAAAGGCATTACCAGGCTAAATGCTGCACCGGTTAAAAAGCAACCGAGCCAGGCAACCGTGAGATTACGCTTCCAGTTGATGGAGACATCTGAGGGTGACATAGCGATCCGCAGTGTGGCGCGCTGTTTGCGCTATCGTGTAAAAATAAGTAAGCAGACTAATTATGCGCCTGGTTGATAGTCGCTGCAATGCGCAGAGCAGTAAAACCTAAACGGAGGGGGAGATGTTGCAGCCCGCGGGCTGCAACAAAGGGTCAGTACAAGGAAGGTGCGCCTTCAGGGCGTGTTTTGAACCGGCGATGTAGCCACATATATTGCTCCGGCGCCATCATGATGCATTTCTCAATAATTTTGTTCATCCACGCGGCGGTGGTTTCAGCATCGTCCAGCGGCGGCGAACATTCCGGCGGCAGCATAATCAACTGATACCCTTTGCCGTCAGGTTTACGACGAGGGACAAACGGCACCAGACACGCATTGGACATCCGCGACAGCATCCACGTCCCAGAGGTGGTTGCAGCCTGCTCTACAGCAAACAGCGGCACAAAGACGCTGGAGCGTGGGCCGTAGTCGTGATCCGGGGCATACCAGACCACTTCACCTTTCTTCAGAGCCTTGACCATCCCTTTTAGATCTTTACGATCGAGCATTGATTTATTGGAGCGCATACGCCCCCAGGTTTGCAGCCAGTCGAGCAGCGGATTGTCGTTGGGGCGATACACCCCGATACCGGGTTCCTGTAAACCAAACTGACGCGCGCCTAATTCAAGCGTCAGAAAGTGCAGACCCACTAACAGGATCCCACGCTGCTGTGCCTGAACATCACGAATATGCTCCATGCCGATTACTTCGGTCCAGCGCGTAATACGACGGTCGGACCAAAACCAGGCCATGCCAGTTTCCACTACGCCCATGCCGACGGACTCAAAGTTTTTTACCACCATCTGCTGACGCTCTTGTTCGCTCATCTGTGGGAAGCACAGCTCCAGATTACGCGAAACAATCTTTGCCCGGCGTCTCATCACATGTAACGCCAGCCGACCTAATGTACAGCCCAGCTTATAGAGGAACGGATAGGGTAACTGCACGATCAACCAAAGGATGCCAATACCTAGCCAGGTTAACCAATAACGTGGATGCAAAAGTGCAGCCGAGAACTTGGGTAAATTCGTCATGTCTATCCTGTCATTAAACGACCAATGCCCTGTATTGTCGCATTTTTTCGCGCGTATCAAAAATTTGTGACGGGAGAATGGCTGGTTTTTCGTCAATTGTTGTGACGCTTTTATCATGAAGTATGAAATGTAGCGTAAAATGTGTGGATGTAAATTGGCAATGTTTGCTTTATGATGCCGGCCGATTTTCATCTTTTTACTGACTGCAGGAAACGTACACCATGCCAGTGTTACACAACCGCATTTCGAATGACGCGCTCAAAGCTAAAATGTTGGCGGAATCTGAGCCGCGCACCACGATTTCATTTTATAAATATTTCAACCTCGTTAATCCTCAGGATACGCGTGATGCGCTGTACCAACTGTTCACCGAGCTGAACGTTTTCGGGCGCGTATATCTGGCGCACGAAGGCATTAACGCACAAATCAGCGTGCCGCAAAGCAAGGTTGAGGCATTCCGTCAGCAGCTGTACGCGTTTGATCCTGCGTTTGCCGGGCTGCGACTTAACATTGCGCTGGACGATGACGGAAAATCGTTCTGGGTACTGCGCATGAAAGTCCGTGAACGTATTGTGGCAGATGGCATCGATGATCCTGCTTTTGATGCCAGCAACGTTGGTGATTACCTGAAGGCGGCAGAAGTGAACGCCATGCTTGACGATCCTGACGCGGTGTTTATCGATATGCGCAACCACTATGAGTATGAGGTGGGGCACTTCGAGAACGCCATGGAGATCCCGGCAGATACGTTCCGCGATCAGTTGCCGAAAGCCGTTGAAATGATGCAGGAACATAAAGATAAAAAAATCGTAATGTACTGCACGGGCGGTATTCGCTGTGAGAAGGCCAGCGCCTGGATGAAATACAACGGGTTCAGTAAAGTCTGGCACATTGAGGGCGGCATTATTGAATATGCCCGTAAAGCTCGAGAACAGGGACTACCGGTACGCTTCATCGGTAAAAACTTTGTTTTTGATGAGCGGATGGGGGAGCGGATCTCTGAAGACGTTATTGCGCATTGTCATCAGTGTGGTGCGGCGTGCGACAGTCATACCAACTGCAAAAATGACGGCTGCCATCTTCTGTTTATCCAGTGCCCGGCCTGCGCCGAGAAGTACAAAGGGTGCTGCAGCGATCTGTGTTGTGAAGAGAGTACGTTGCCTGAAGAGGAACAACGTCGCCGTCGCGCAGGTCGTGAGAATGGCAATAAAATTTTTAATAAGTCCCGTGGCCGTCTGAATACTAAACTGGGTATTCCAGACCCTGCGCAATAAAATGATGCCGGATGAGGGCTACAGCCTCATCCGGCTTCCATTTTGGCAGCATTGAGATACTATTTCTGCTGAACACCTTCTACCGAGATGATTAAGTCTACTTCCTGTGAAGCAGGCCCCAGGTCGGTGGTGATGTTAAAGTCCTTCAGCTTAATCTTCCCTTGTGCTTCAAAGCCTGCACGGGTGCCACCCCACGGATCGCCACCCTGACCAATAAGCTTCGCGTCCAGCGTGACCGGTTTGGTGACGCCGTTCAGCGTCAGATCCCCGGTAATATCCAGGTCGTTACCCGCTTTCTTCACGCTGGTGGAGGTGAAGGTCGCCTGCGGGAATTTGGCGACGTTAAGGAAATCTGCGCTGCGCAGATGCTTGTCACGCTCGGCATGATTAGTGTCAACGCTGTTGGTGTTAATGGTGACGTTCACTTTATCGGCGGCTGGATTTTTTTCATCGAAGGTAAACGATCCGTCGAAGTCTTTAAAGGTGCCGTACAGCCAGCTGTATCCCAGATGCTGAATACGAAAATTAACAAAGGCATGTTGTCCTTCTTTGTCGATTTTGTAATCTGCCGCGATGGCCGAACTGGTGGTAAACAGTAAAGATGCGAGAGTCAGTCCCAGCAGGTTTTTTTTCATTTTAAGCTCCATAGTCAGATGACGATTTTCCCAACATGCGATTAAGGGTATCGTCGTTGTCGATAAAGTGGTGTTTCAGGGCCATCAGCCCATGTAAAAGAGAGAGGACCACAACGCTCCAGGCAAGCCACAGGTGCAGACTCCCGGCGAGATCGGCCTGCGCCCCGGCGTTGGCGAGCGTGGCGGGGATCTCAAACCAGCCAAAGACGCTGATGGGTTTGCCGTCTGCGCTCGAAATTAAATACCCACTGATGACAATGGAGAACAGCAGCAGATATAAACTGAGGTGGCCCAGGGCCGCAGCCAGACGAGTTAAGCGAGAATAGCTTTTCAATGCCGCAGGAGGAGGAGAGAACAGCCGCCAGACCACGCGAATCACAAGCCCCATCATCAGCAATACGCCGATGCTTTTATGCAGTTCAGGTGCCTGGTGGTACCAGCCATCGTAATAGCTGAGTGTGACCATCCATAAACCCAACGCAAACATGCCATACACGGCAAGCGCGACCAGCCAGTGTAAAACGGCTGACACCACACCATAGCGCTGTGGACTATTATTGAATTGCATAAATACACCGATAGATATTTCAGAAGTGAATGAAAATGGCCTGTAAAAGACATTAATGCAACTAATAAATAACAATAGTGATGATATTTATTCTTAATTCAATAAATTTGATGTGATGATGAGTTGATCATCAGGTGTTTAGAGAAAGATGGGCGGGTAGAGCCTGATGTGCGGTACTTTGTAGGGTTTCTGATTATTCAATTAATCACAATAAAAATTAAAGAAATCTCAATTGCTGTCAATTATTGTCAGCAGGCTAAGATCAGAAAAACATAATATATATTACATCCATGATTGCCAGCAGCGACCATAAAATAATGTAGAGCATAAAATGCTCGCGTATATTATTCACCAGATAGTCAACGATGCGGCGCATCACTATTATTCCTTCAATAAAATGGCCCCAGTGGCGAGGCCATATCATGGTTATAGTTTAAAACGGCTCAGTTTGAACGGTGCCAGGTCGAAGGCCGACGGCTTGTCCTGGGCAAAATCAGCCGCAATTTCCCCCAGTACCGAGGCAAACTTAAAGCCGTGACCGCTTAGCCCGGTAATAATAAGCGTATTATCATGTCCGGGTAGCGTATCAATAATAAAGTCTTCATCCGGAGAGTTATCGTAGGTGCACGACGCACCGTGCAGACAACATCCCACGCCGGGCAGAACAGAACGCAGGAACGGGAAAGCCTCTGAACCATCGCTGGCGACAGCGGCAAACGCTTTGCGCTCTTCGGCTGAGTGAATAACCTGCCCGCCGTTATGTTTACCAATCTTCAGTTCGTCGTTCTCGGCCGGGAAACCGTAATACTGATCGCCATTAGGCAATTCGCCGGTGAAGGCCGGGAAATTGTTTTTAACGCTGTAGCGCCCGTCAGCCTGATACCACGCGAACACTTTGCGCACTGGCTGTATCGGCAATTCCGGTACTAATGCCTGTACCCAGGTGCCGGCACTCACCAGCGCTTTTTTCGCGTGATAGTCGCCGTCTGCGGTCTCAACCGTTACGCCATCATCATGATGATGAATCGCGGTAACCGGGCATTTAAACAGCTGAGCGCAGCCTGCTTCCTCAGCCAGGCGAATCCAGGTCTTAATGGCCAACTCACTGCGCAGAAAACCTGAATCGGCCTCAAACAGGCCGATATAGTTTTCCGGGACACGAATTTCGGGCCAGCGGGCCATGATGGCAGCGGCATCCAACTGTTCAACGTTGAGCTGCCACTGTTTTGCGCTTTGCGCCACGTTAGATAAGAACGTGGAATCTGCCGGGCCGAGGTTGACAACGCCAGAACGGACAAACACAGGTTCTTCATTATGCTGGGCGAGTTCATCCCACAATGTCTGCGCGCGCAGGACCAACGGAACGTATTTTTCACCTTCGCCATAGGCATGACGAATTAAGCGTGTATCGCCGTGATGGCTACCCTGTTGGTGCGGCGGCATATGTGCATCGATCATCAGTACATTCAGACCGGCGCGCGTGGCATAGTATCCGGCGGCGGCGCCTACGGAACCGCTGCCAATAATGATTAAGTCGTATTTCATCCGCTTCTCTCTGCAATCGCGATAGTAGCAGGGTAAATAACTGACCTGGAATATTCAACCCGGAATGTTCAACCATCAAATAAGAAAGGCACCGTTAAGGTGCCTTTTGAAGGTTGGGTGCATCAGATTTAATGACGCTGATACTCATTAGCGGGGAAATCACCTGATTCAATTTTGGCGATTCCGGCTTCTAATATTGAAATAAATTGCCTGGCAACATCAGTGGTTAACCAGAGCGTTTGACCAACTTCAGTCCCATTTGGGTCTGGACGATTCGGGGTCTGGTAGTGCAAACGCAGCATCAGCGCATCATAGCTATCAACGGTGCTGATGTCCCATCCTACAAGCGGATGAGTCTGAATGACTTCATTATTCTTTTCCATCATGCCCCCTAATTCGTGTTACTAGACAACGGTTTTCGAGGTTCAATGCGTTTTTTTCTGAAGCAAGTTCAGTATATCAATAAATAAGGGTATTCACTGAAAATTTAAAGAGGACAGGGCATAATTTTTTTGTTTTAAGTGTTATCTGAACGATAAACCGGCATGTCATTCATATTTTTTTAGCATGTTGTGCAGTTATTTTGTGGTTTTGACTAAAAGATAATCAGCATGTAAATAAACATTAACTGTTTTGTTGAGAGAGATTGCTCGAAATCTTTATGATACGGGAAAATAAAAAAAGCCGGGGCGACCCGGCAAAAAACATCACTGCATATCATTTTTTATTCATTAATGAACCAGTCATCCGCGCTTTCCCATGTTTCTTGCAGGATCTCGCTGATGCGTTCTTTGTCCTCTTTTGTCGCGCCAATGACCGACAGATTGTTTGTGCCGGCATAACGAACGGTGACGTTACCGTCGTTATCCGGAAAATGATGGTGAATACGACGGGAGAGTTCACCTGCCAACGCGTCAATGGCGCCAGCAGGCAAAGGTGAAGTTTTGGCAATAGTGACTTCAATACGCATAATAGCCCCCTGTTGAATATACTGGTTATTTATACAGTTAACTTCGCCAGTTGACAACAGGTTGCGACATTTTTTTAGCGATTCACTGACCAGCGTACTGTTTCACCGCCGAGGAAAGGCACCAGCGTGTCTCCCTCCAGCGCGATACTTTCCGGTATCTGCTGCTCTTCTTTAACCAGTTCAATAAAGGTGTCGTTAACCGGCAGTCCGTAGAAGCGAGGACCGTTAAGCGAGCAGAAGGCCTCGAAATGGGCCAGGGCGTTCATCTCTTCGAAGACGGTGGCATAACTGGCGAGTGCGGTAGGGGCATTAAAACACCCCGCGCAGCCGCAGCTGGATTCTTTACGATGACGCGCATGCGGCGCCGAGTCAGTGCCGAGGAACGCCCGGCTGAAACCACTGGCGACCAGTTCACGCAGCGCCTGCTGGTGGATGTTTCGCTTGAGAATAGGCAGGCAATAAAGATGCGGACGAATGCCCCCGACCAGCATATGGTTACGGTTAAACATCAAATGCTGCGGGGTAATGGTCGCTGCCAGCAGATCATTGCCGTCACGCACGTAGTCGGCGGCGTCTTTAGTGGTGATATGTTCAAACACCACTTTCAGCGCGGTCAGACGCGACCGCAATGGCTCCATCACCGTGTCAATAAAGCGTGCTTCGCGATCGAATATATCGATTTCCGCGTGCGTGACTTCACCGTGCACCAGCAAAGGCATGCCGAGTTTTTCCATCCGTTCCAGAACCGGCATGATGGCATCAATAGAGGTCACGCCGTGAGTAGAGTTGGTGGTGGCGTTAGCCGGGTAGAGTTTGGCGGCGGTGAAAACACCTTCGTTGAACCCGCGCTCCAGTTCGTTGGGATCCAGCGTGTCCGTCAGATAGCAGGTCATTAACGGGGTGAAATCGTTTCCGGCAGGTACGGCGTCCAGTATACGCTGACGGTAAGCGATGGCTGCGTCAACAGTAGTGACGGGCGGTGCCAGGTTCGGCATGACAATTGCGCGTCCATAAATTTCACTGGTGTAGGGCACGACAGTTTTCAACATGTCGCCATCGCGAAAGTGAAGATGCCAGTCGTCTGGGCGGCGGATCTTTAATACCTGGGATGGTGCAGTCATCAATATGCTCCGGCTGAGGATAGTCTTTTTTGCCGGAAACAAAGGATAAGCGGAAACGTTTTCGTTTGCACGAAAAAAAGGGCGCTGATGCGCCCTTTGGTGTGTTAATCGGTGAACGGGATGATGATTTCACCCGGTTTTACTTCAATTCCTTTTGCCAGCTTTTTCGCCAGCGCTTCGCCTTCACTGCTGTCTTCACGCAGGACGTATGCCGGTTGCTGGTTGAAATAATTGCGCAGCGACTGGTTTAAATATGGCATCAGGGTTTGCAAAACCGACTGCATTTTTTCTGGTGTGACGGTCGCATCAACCACTTCCATCTCTTGCAGATAAATCGCGCCTTTTTCTTTATTGAACACCGGTAATGCTTTTAACTTCAGCTTCATTGTCGCTTTCTGGCTGCCAAATAGTGAGTTCATGTCCAGGTTGGCGTCGCCGGTAAGGGTCACTTTATTGGGTTCTTCACGACCGATCTGGCTGGTCAGATTGCTCAGCACGATGTGGGCTTCAGCAACGCCGGGCAAACCGATATCTTTCGAAAAATTATTATGCTTTGCCAGCGCCTGGTTAATTTCTTGCTCGCTTACCGTGTATTGTGTGAGTTGATTACAACCAACCAACAGGCCGCTGACAATGAGTGCAGCAGCAAAAAAAAACTTTTTCATGGGGTTCCTCAACATGATGCTTATGGCGTAATCGTGACACAAAGCAGCATCCAGTACCAGCGCCCCGGACACCAGCAGAAAAAACTGAAAAGGTGTCCGGGCTGAGGGTTACGCGTCAGGCATCAGGCTCCAGCATGCCACGCGTCGTGCGTTTGTGGCTGAACTGCCAGCCCAGCGCCAGGAAGGTGATAATGCCGATAACACCCAGCATCATCCACGGTAACTCGGGCTGCGACAGTGCCTTACCCATATCAAACAGCCAGCCGCCGCCGATGTAGCCTATGGCGCCGCCGATGGCGAGTCCCAGCCGACTAAAACCCATATAGCTCCCCCGGGCCCGTGCGCTCGCCAGCGAGGCGCTGAGCGTTTCACGTGCTGGCTCAGCAATAATGGAGCCGATATAGAACGTGCAGATCAGGGTGAAGAGCTGCTGTAGGTTTCCGACCAACCCAATAGGCATCATGCTGACTGACATGATTAACAGACCGGCCATCAGGCGGTGTTCAAGGCGAAAACGTTTTTCGCTCCAGCGGGCAATCGGGTAGAGCAACGTTAACGAGAGGCACGCCTCGATGGCATACATCCATTTGACGGCCGCCGGGGATCCTGCAATGTCGTTAACCATAATCGGCAGCATCAGCATCACCTGGACTGCCAGCATGTAGTAACCTGCCAGCGTCAGCACGTAAGTGACAAATCGCTTGTCACGCATCACGTGGTTCATCCCTTCACGCACCGGAATTTTCACTGTCGATAGTTTCCACGCAGGAAGCAACCAGGCGTTAAAGGCGGCGCACAGGATGAAGATAATGGCCCCGGTGGCGCAGACCAGCCTGAAGTCATACTGTAACAGCCAGCTTCCCAGTAATGCCCCAATGACCGCCCCGGCGCTGTCCTGCATCATCAGGATAGAGAAGAAGCGCCCGCGCTTTTCCGGGCGGATCAGTTTGACCACCAGCGCCGAACGGGGGGGATCGAACAGCGTGCCGCCCAGCCCGGAGAGAAAACAGGAAAACCACAGAAGCCAGGGTTCATGGGCGATTCCCATCGTCGCAAACCCGGCGGCGCGCATCAGCATGCCGGTGACAATCATCGGTTTTGCGCCAAAACGGTCGGCAATGGCCCCGCCAAAAATTCCCAAACCCTGCTGAATAAATTGACGTAACCCGAGCGCGATGCCGACCATCACGGCGGCCCAACCCATTTGGTCGACGAAACGAATCGAGATCAGCGGGAAGACGACGAAGAAGCCCAGCACGACCAGCATATTATCGATAAGCAGGAAATATTTACCCAGGTTCCTCGCCTGCGAGACTTGCGACATTTCCCCTCCAGGGAAAAACTCGTCACTCTGTTTAGAGTTTTAACGGTAAGCCTGTCTATTCTGCGGGGTTGTCTGACCTTTTCCCACCCTCGGCGGGACAATATTTTTTTATCAAAAGTCGGTCTTGATAGAGAGTTTTCATCAAAATGTGTGAATAATTCAAGAAATGGTGTTTTGCTCTTTTCATCGGGCATATTTGTACAGGTATAGTATCGCGAATAGCGTATTGAAAACGGTGCGGGAAGGAGTAGGTATAGAATGTTTGGCTATCGCAGTAACGTGCCAAAAGTGCGCTTAACCACGGACCGCCTGGTCGTGCGTTTAGTGCATGAGCGTGATGCCTGGCGTCTGGCAGATTATTACGCAGAGAATCGTCATTTCTTAAAGCCCTGGGAGCCTATTCGCGATGAAAGCCACTGCTATCCCTCTGGCTGGCAGGCGCGTCTGAGTATGATCACCGAGTTTCATAAACAAGGCTCTGCCTATTACTTTGCGCTGCTCGACCCGGAAGAGAAAGAGATTATCGGTGTTGCAAATTTCTCCAACGTTGTGCGTGGATCGTTTCACGCCTGCTATCTCGGCTATTCCATTGCGCAAAAGTGGCAAGGGCAGGGATTGATGTACGAGGCATTGGTTGCAGCCATTCGCTATATGCAGCGTACGCAGCATATTCATCGCATTATGGCGAACTATATGCCACACAATAAACGTAGCGGCGATTTGCTGGCGCGGCTTGGATTTGAAAAAGAAGGTTATGCCAAAGACTATCTGCTGATAGATGGGCAGTGGCGCGATCATGTGCTGACGGCGTTAACAACATCAGAATGGACCCCCGGTCGCTAAGTTTCAGCTGTATTGGCTGATGAATGGAGAAGACGATGAAATATGAATTAACCGCTACCGAAGCACGCGTGATTGGCTGTTTGCTGGAAAAACAGGTAACTACGCCGGAACAATATCCGCTCTCCGTGAATGGTGTCGTGACCGCCTGCAACCAAAAAACTAATCGTGAACCGGTGATGAACCTGTCGGAATCGGAGGTGCAGGATCAGCTCGATAATCTGGTGAAACGCCATTTCTTGCGTACGGTGAGCGGATTCGGCAATCGTGTGACCAAGTACGAACAGCGCTTCTGCAATTCAGAGTTTGGTAACCTTAAGCTCAGCGCCGGTGAGGTGGCTTTGATCACCACGCTGTTACTGCGCGGTGCGCAGACGCCGGGCGAACTGCGTAGTCGCGCATCCCGCATGTATGAATTCAGCGATGTGGCGGAAGTGGAGTCAACGCTGGAACAGCTGGCCACCCGCGAAGATGGTCCTTACGTGGTCCGTCTGGCGCGTGAACCGGGAAAACGCGAAAGCCGCTATATGCATCTGTTCTGTGGCGACGTCGATCTGACGATGGTGACAACCGCCGATGAGCCTCAGGCGGCATCCAGCGATTTGCAGGCGCGCGTTGAGGTGCTGGAAAGCGAAGTCGCTGAGTTAAAACAGCGGCTCGAATCCTTGCTGGCGCATCTGGGAGAGTAACGTGAAAAAACTTCGTATCGGTGTCGTCGGGTTGGGCGGCATCGCGCAAAAGGCCTGGCTACCCGTGTTGGGCGCCGCTGCGGACTGGACGTTACAGGGGGCCTGGTCACCTTCGCGTGAGAAAGCAGAACGGATTTGTGCAGCCTGGCGCATGCCGTATGTTGATTCATTACAAAACCTGGCGGCAACCTGTGATGCGGTTTTCGTACACTCCAGTACTGCGACGCACCATGCGGTAGTCAGCGAATTGCTTCATGCCGGGGTCCACGTTTGCGTGGATAAACCGCTGGCAGAAAACCTGCGTGATGCGGAACAACTGGTGGAGCTGGCGGCGCGAAAAAAACTGACGTTGATGGTCGGATTTAACCGCCGGTTTGCGCCGCTGTATCGCGAGTTAAAGTCGCAGTTAAGCCAGCCGGCCTCCATCCGCATGGATAAGCATCGCAGCGATAGCGTCGGGCCACACGATCTGCGTTTTACGCTGCTGGATGACTATCTGCATGTGGTGGACACCGCGCTGTGGCTGGCAGGGGGAAAGGCACAGCTAAATAGCGGCACGCTGTTAACCAACGAGTCCGGAGCAATGCTGTATGCAGAACACCATTTCTGCGTCGACCGGCTGCAGATAACGACCAGTATGCATCGCCGTGCGGGCAGTCAGCGCGAGAGCGTGCAGGCGGTTATCGACGGTGGGTTAATTGATGTCACGGATATGCGTGAATGGCGTGAGGAGCGCGGACACGGTGTCGTTCAGCAACCGATACCCGGCTGGCAAACGACGCTGGAGCAGCGAGGCTTTACCGGATGTGCGCGCCATTTTATTGAATGCGTGCAAAATCAGACAGTTCCTGAGACAGCGGGTGAGCAGGCTATTCTGGCGCAGCGCGTGGTGGAAAAGCTGTGGCGGGATGCGATGGACGAATAACCCCCTGTAACATCTGGCGGTAGTAATTCAGCATAATCCAGGTACTATACCCAAAATAATTCGAGTTGCAGGCAGGCGGCAAGGGAGTGAATTCCGTTGAGCTTACTCAGGTAAGTGATTCGGGTGAGCGAGCGCAGCCAACGCACATGCAGCTTGAAGTATTACGGGTATATATGCCCACTCAAAATAACACCTCTTTTCAACCATAGGCTGGCTTGTAGGCCTGATAAGACGCTGCGGCGTCGCCATCAGGCACAGTGACATTGCCGGATGGCGATGTTGGTTATACGGGGTTTTGCCTCAGAGTCTGGAATACAACATAGATGAATTTATTAAAGTCACTGGCAGCCGTCAGCTCAATGACGATGTTCTCACGCGTGCTGGGTTTTGCGCGTGATGCGATCGTCGCCAGAATCTTTGGTGCAGGGATGGCGACCGATGCCTTTTTTGTGGCCTTCAAACTTCCTAACCTGCTGCGTCGAATTTTTGCTGAAGGCGCATTTTCTCAGGCATTTGTCCCTATTCTGGCTGAATACAAAAGTAAGCAGGGCGAAGACGCCACCCGCGTGTTTGTCTCCTACGTGTCTGGCTTGCTGACGCTGGCGTTGGCCGTTGTGACGGTTGCCGGGATGCTTGCCGCGCCGTGGGTGATCATGGTCACCGCGCCAGGCTTTGCCGATACTGCTGACAAATTTACGCTGACTACCCAGCTGTTGCAGATAACCTTTCCTTATATTCTGTTGATTTCGCTCGCCTCGTTGGCGGGTGCGATTCTGAATACCTGGAACCGTTTCTCTATTCCGGCGTTTGCGCCGACGTTTCTCAACATCAGCATGATCGGTTTTGCGCTGTTTGCCGCTCCGTATTTTAATCCGCCGGTGCTGGCGCTGGCATGGGCCGTGACCGTCGGTGGTGTGCTGCAACTGGTTTATCAGCTTCCGCACTTGAAGAAAATTGGCATGCTGGTGCTGCCGCGCGTGAATTTTCGTGATGCGGGCGCGATGCGCGTAGTGAAGCAGATGGGGCCGGCGATCCTCGGCGTTTCCGTCAGCCAGATTTCTCTGATTATCAACACGATTTTCGCGTCATTTCTGGCTTCAGGTTCGGTTTCCTGGATGTACTACGCTGACCGTTTGATGGAGTTCCCGTCAGGTGTTCTGGGCGTCGCGCTGGGCACTATTCTGCTGCCCTCGCTGTCAAAAAGTTTTTCCAGCGGTAACCATGATGAATATTGTCGCCTGATGGACTGGGGTTTACGCCTGTGCTTCCTGCTTGCTTTGCCCAGTGCGGTGGCATTGGGGATCCTGGCAAAGCCGCTGACGGTTTCATTGTTCCAGTACGGTAAGTTTACCGCTTTTGATGCGTCCATGACCCAGCGCGCGCTGGTAGCGTATTCGGTCGGCCTGATTGGCCTGATCGTGGTGAAAGTATTGGCCCCCGGATTTTATTCCCGTCAGGACATTAAAACGCCGGTGAAAATTGCCATCGTGACGCTGATTATGACCCAGGTGATGAACCTGGCGTTTATCGGTCCGTTGAAACATGCCGGGCTGTCGCTGTCGATCGGTCTGGCGGCCTGTCTGAACGCCTCGCTGCTGTACTGGCAGTTGCGTAAACAGAAAATATTCACCCCACAGCCGGGTTGGGCCTGGTTCCTGGCGCGTCTGGTGATCTCTGTGCTGGTGATGTCTGCGGCGCTGGTGGGGATGCTGTACATTATGCCGGAGTGGTCTCAGGGGACGATGCTGTGGCGTCTGCTGCGCTTAATGGCGGTGGTGTTGGTCGGCATTACTGCTTACTTTGCCGCGCTGGCCGTGCTGGGCTTTAAAGTGAAAGAGTTTGTGCGCCGAACGGCATAATGAACATACTGCCGGATGAGGGGAGCACCTTATCCGGCCTGCAAAACACGCAGGCCTGAAAGCTACGAGCCGTCAGGCATTCGTCAAATTGAGAACTTCTTTCCGCCGCGATGGGCTGAAGATGTTTGGCCGTTAGCGCCATAAAGCGTGGGTTCCTGATGCGGTTTAAGCACCTCGAGCGCCTGTTGATTGCGCTCGATTTGTCCTTCCAACAGCCAACCATTATGCTGGTTGAGATCGCGTAAATGCTGCGTTTTAGTGGTAATCGTCTGCCAGCGTTGGGCAATATCATCATTAGCGCTGCGCGTCGCGTCGTGCTCAAGACGTCGCTGCTGCTCCAGGTAATCCAGGGTTGCCAGCAAAGAACTTTTTTCTTCTGTAATACGCTGTAGCTGGCTACCGTGAATGTGGCCTGCGGAAAGTTGCTGCTGCTCAGCATCCATCACCGTTTTCAGGTCATTCAGGACAGTCGTCATCTGATCAAGTATTTCTGACAAACGCGTCATACTTTATTTACTCTGTAAGTAGCTCTGCGCCTCGCGGATCAGCGAGTCGGCAATTTTTCCGGTATCCATTTTCAACTCACCGTTACGGATGGCGGTTTTCAGTGCTTCGACGCGCTCCATATTGATGTCGTTGGTGCCGGGTTGCATCAGCTTTGCCTGCGCGTCGCTCAACATGACGCTAGTGCTGTTGGTCGTGGACGTTTTTTCCTTACGCGTTTTTTGGACCAACGTGTCGCTGGCTTCGCGCGGCTGGACAGTACTAACTGGCTTCAATGGTGAGGTACGATCAATACTCATTTTTTTTATCCTCATCGAGGGGTTACGCTATAGCGGCCCGCTTTAATCATTGGTTGATTATCTATCGGCATCCGCAAAAAAATCTTTAACCTATTATAGGTTAATAAGAATATTCCCATCAGAATCGACGACGCCGCTGACGACCTGGCCTGAAAGCATCCGTACCCTGGCGTTCTGGGCAACCGCCGCATTATTCAGCGCCTTACCTTCCGCATTCACGCGAAAACCGTCTCCATTGGCGATAACCAGCACGCGCTGACCCGCTTTTATCCGCCATGCTTGACGCAGCATGGTGAGCTGGATCGGCTGGCCAGCGACCACATCACGCAGACTCACCGCTTCCTGCACCTGGTTAATGTCCAGCACGGTACGTGGCGGCAGTTGGTCCAGACGACCGCGTTTTAGTGTTACGCTGGCTGAGTTAAGCGCGCTTCCCCGGGCGATGGGGGCAGCGGCAACCACGTAGTCGCCCGTGGCCTGCACGTTCACCTGTAGGTAACGTTTTTCATTGCCACATCTCGCCAGCACATTCACATTGCCCCATAACTTCGCGCTACCGGCCACGCTGAGTGCCGGTTGCTCACAGGCAGGCAGCAGGTTGGGTGGGGTCCGGAGGGTAACGACCACCTCGTCACTGAACCCTGCCAGTCGCTCGGAAAACCACGCCGTAAGCTGCGAATTCAGGTCTTGCGCCAGCGTCAGGGGGCTGAACAGCAGTGCGACCACCGCTATTCCGCGTTTGAACGTTTGCATCAATACCTCTCGCTTTTTCAGGCTGTGGCTGGATTTTACCTGTGTGACGCCGCCATCAACGCAACAAATAGCGACGCATTTTGCGCTTATTCCAGCGATAACGCGCGCGTAATGGGATTTAAGCTGTCGGCTGAATTTTGTCATTTGCGGAGGAGATATGCTCGATAAGCTCGACGCCGCCTTACGTTTTCAACAGGAAGCGCTGAATCTGCGCGCCCAACGCCAGGAAGTATTAGCGGCCAACATTGCCAACGCCGACACGCCGGGGTATCAGGCGCGCGACCTGGATTTCGCCAGTGAATTAAAAAAAGTCATGGTGCGTGGACGGGAAGAAACCGGCGGTGTCTCGTTGACGCTGACCTCTGCACAACATATTCCGGCCCAGACACTTTCTGCACCTTCGACGGAGTTGCTTTATCGCATTCCGGACCAACCGTCGCTGGATGGCAATACGGTGGATATGGACCGCGAGCGTACGCAGTTTGCCGATAACAGTCTGAAGTATCAGATGGGGCTCACCGCATTGGGTGGACAAATCAAGGGCATGATGACCGTGCTGCAAGGAGGGAACTAATTCGTGGCGTTGTTAAATATTTTTGATATCGCAGGTTCGGCGCTGACCGCGCAATCCCAGCGCCTGAATGTGGCGGCGAGCAATATGGCGAATGCGGACAGCGTGACGGGACCTGACGGTCAACCGTATCGCGCGAAGCAGGTTGTTTTTCAGGTTAACGCCGCGCCGGGTGCGGCTACCGGTGGCGTAAAAGTCGCTGATGTGATTGAGAGCCAGGCGCCGGACAAGCTGGTTTATGAACCGGGTAATCCGCTGGCCGATGCGAACGGTTACGTCAAAATGCCCAATGTGGATGTGGTCGGAGAGATGGTCAACACCATGTCAGCCTCACGCAGCTATCAGGCAAACGTCGAAGTGCTCAATACCGTAAAAAGTTTGATGCTTAAAACGCTGACGCTAGGCCAGTAAAGGAGCCGCACATGTCAATTTCGGTAAAAATGAATGACCCGAGCAGCACGGGCGTGAATGCAGCCAGTAACAACAGTTCACTGACGGGCAGCAATGCCGCCGATCTGCAAAGCAGCTTTCTGACGCTGTTAGTCGCGCAGCTGAAAAACCAGGATCCGACCAACCCCTTGCAAAACAACGAACTCACCACCCAGCTGGCGCAAATCAGTACCGTCAGCGGGATTGAGAAGCTGAATACTACGCTGGGGTCGATTTCTGGACAGATAGACAACAGTCAGTCGCTGCAGGCCAGTACCTTGATTGGTCATGGCGTGATGATTCCAGGTACCACGATCCTGACCGGGAAAGGGACGGAAGAGGGGGCGACCACCACCACGACACCGTTTGGCGTTGAGCTGCAGCAGCCAGCCGATAAGGTCACTGCCACCATTACCGATAAAGACGGCAAGGTCGTGCGCACGATCGATATTGGTGAGCTGAAGGCGGGGGTTCACACCTTCACCTGGGACGGCACCATGACGGATGGCACGGCGGCCCCAAGCGGTTCCTACAACGTGGCGATATCCGCCAGCAATGGGGGGACGCAGCTTGTGGCGCAGCCACTTCAGTTTGCGTTGGTGCAGGGGGTTATTCGCAGCAACGGCGGTAACACGCTGGACCTCGGCACCTATGGAACCACCACCCTCGACGAAGTACGGCAGATCATCTAAGCCTTCACACTTATCAGGAGTAAGTCATGGCCTTTTCTCAAGCGGTCAGCGGTCTGAACGCTGCAGCGACCAACCTCGATGTCATCGGTAACAACATCGCCAACTCCGCGACCTACGGGTTTAAATCCGGTACCGCTTCCTTTGCGGATATGTTTGCCGGTTCTAAAGTGGGCCTGGGCGTTAAAGTTGCGGGTATTACCCAGGACTTTACCGATGGCACTACTACCAACACCGGCCGTGGGCTGGACGTTGCCATTAGCCAGAACGGTTTCTTCCGTATGGTCGACAGCAATGGGTCTGTTTTCTTCAGCCGAAACGGTCAGTTCAAGCTCGATGAAAACCGTAATATCGTCAACATGCAGGGGCTGCAGTTGACGGGTTATCCGGCCACCGGCACGCCGCCGACGGTACAGCAGGGCGCAAACCCGGCACCGATCACGATTCCGAATACGCTGATGGCGGCGAAATCCACGACCACCGCGTCTATGCAGATCAACCTGAACTCCACTGACAAGATTCCGGCGAATAAACCTTTTAGCGCAAGTGATGCGGACTCGTACAACAAAAAAGGCACCGTGACCGTATTTGATAGTCAGGGTAATGCCCATGACATGAATGTTTTTTATGTCAAAACGACGGATAACAAATGGGATGTTTACACCCAGGATGCCAGCGTGGCGGGTTCTCCCGCGACTAAAAATGCGGTGATGAACTTCAGCGCTAATGGCACGCTGGCCTCGGTGAATAACTATATTCCTGGGACCGTTCCGGTTGATCCGTTAAATCCTACAGGGCCAAAAATCCCTGTGGAAGGCCCCGCCAACGCCCAGCCGCAAATTCAGATAACCACCGGTGCTATCAATGGCGCGGTCCCTGCGGGTTTCTCTCTGAGTTTCCTCAATTCCATGCAGCAGAATACCGGCGCCAATAACATCGTTGCGACGAATCAGAACGGCTACAAACCGGGCGATCTGGTGAGCTACCAGATTAACGATGACGGCACGGTGGTGGGTAACTACTCCAACGAACAGAAGCAACTTCTGGGACAGATCGTGCTGGCTAACTTTGCCAACAACGAAGGTCTGGCTTCTCAGGGCGATAACGTCTGGGCCGCGACACAGTCTTCTGGCGTCGCGCTGCTGGGCACCGCGGGCACCGGTAACTTCGGCAAGCTGACGAACGGCGCGCTGGAAGCATCGAACGTGGATTTGAGTAAAGAACTGGTGAACATGATCGTCGCCCAGCGTAACTATCAGTCGAACGCGCAGACCATCAAAACCCAGGATCAGATCCTCAACACGCTGGTCAACCTGCGCTAAGCGCTTGACGGGATGGCTTAATGGATCACGCAATTTATACCGCCATGGGCGCGGCCAGTCAGACGCTGAACCAACAGGCGGTGACGGCCAGCAACCTGGCAAACGCCTCAACGCCGGGTTTCCGCGCGCAGCTTAATGCGCTGCGTGCGGTGCCGGTTGAAGGGCTCTCTTTACCGACGCGTACGCTGGTGGTGGCCTCCACGCCAGGGGCTGATATGACGCCAGGTCAGATGGACTACACCTCCCGCCCGCTGGACGTTGCGCTGCAACAGGACGGTTGGCTGGCGGTGCAGACCGCTAACGGCAGTGAAGGGTACACCCGTAATGGCGCAATTCAGGTAAGCCCCACCGGTGAACTGACCATTCAGGGACACCCGGTGATTGGCGAAGCCGGGCCAATAGCGGTACCGGAAGGTTCAGAAATCACCATTGCTGCTGACGGGACGATTTCTGCGCTGAACCCAGGCGATCCGGCGAATACCGTGGCGCCTGTCGGGCGTCTGAAGCTGGTGAAGGCGACGGGAAGTGAAGTGCAGCGTGGTGATGACGGTATGTTCCGTCTGAGCGCGGCGGCACAGGCGACCCGTGGCCCGACGCTTCCGGCCGATCCCAGCATCCGCGTGATGTCGGGCGTGCTGGAGGGCAGTAACGTCAAACCGGTTGCCGCGATGAGCGACATGATCGCCAGCGCCCGTCGCTTCGAAATGCAGATGAAGATTATCAGTAGCGTGGATGATAACGCGGGTCGCGCCAACCAACTGCTGTCGATGAGTTAATACAGGACATTTTATGATCAGTTCATTATGGATCGCCAAAACCGGCCTGGATGCACAGCAAACCAACATGGATGTGATTGCCAACAACCTGGCAAACGTCAGCACCAATGGTTTCAAGCGTCAGCGTGCGGTGTTTGAAGATCTGTTGTACCAGACGATTCGTCAACCGGGCGCGCAGTCTTCTGAACAGACCGTACTGCCTTCGGGTTTGCAAATCGGTACCGGTGTGCGTCCGGTGGCGACCGAGCGTTTACACAGTCAGGGCAACCTGTCACAGACCAATAACAGCAAAGATGTGGCGATTAAAGGCCAGGGTTTTTTCCAGGTCATGTTGCCGGATGGTACTTCTGCTTATACGCGTGACGGCTCTTTCCAGGTGGATCAGAACGGCCAACTGGTGACGGCAGGCGGTTTTCAGGTTCAGCCAGCGATCACCATTCCAGCGAACTCGCTCAGCATCACTATCGGGCGTGATGGCATCGTCAGCGTAACCCAGCAAGGACAGGCGGCGCCGGTACAGGTAGGCCAGCTCAACCTGACCACCTTTATGAACGATACCGGCCTGGAAAGCATTGGTGAGAACCTGTACACCGAGACGCAATCTTCAGGTGCGCCGAACGAGAGCACGCCAGGGCTTAACGGTGCGGGTCTGCTGTATCAGGGCTATGTTGAAACCTCTAACGTCAACGTGGCGGAAGAGCTGGTGAATATGATCCAGGTTCAACGTGCTTACGAAATCAACAGCAAAGCGGTGTCGACTACCGATCAGATGCTGCAAAAACTGACGCAACTCTAACGTGTTGTCCGGTGGGGTGAAAACCTCACCGGCACACTGATGTAGAAGATGAAGGCAATGCGAAAAAACGCGCTTCACCCATATCCGATTACGGCCCTGCTGGTGGTGTCACTGACAGGATGTGCCTGGATCCCGGCCACGCCGCTGGTTCAGGGGGCGACCTCTGCCCAGCCGATACCTGGCCCAACGCCGGTGGCGAATGGATCAATTTTTCAGTCTGCGCAGCCAGTTAACTATGGCTACCAGCCGCTATTTGAAGACCGCCGTCCGCGCAATGTTGGCGATACGCTAACTATCGTATTGCAGGAAAACGTCAGTGCGAGCAAAAGCTCTTCTGCTAACGCCAGCCGTGATGGCAAAACAAACTTTGGTTTCGACACGGTGCCGCGCTACCTGCAGGGACTGTTTGGCAACGAGCGTGCTGACGTAGAAGCGTCCGGTGGGAACTCCTTTAACGGTAAAGGTGGCGCCAATGCCCGTAACACCTTTAGCGGTACGCTGACCGTGACCGTCGATCAGGTTCTGGTCAACGGCAATTTACACGTTGTGGGTGAAAAGCAGATCGCCATAAACCAGGGCACTGAATTTATCCGCTTCTCCGGGGTGGTTAACCCGCGCACCATCAGCGGCAGCAACTCTGTTCCGTCAACCCAGGTGGCGGATGCACGTATTGAGTATGTCGGTAACGGCTATATCAACGAAGCGCAGAATATGGGCTGGTTGCAGCGTTTCTTCCTTAATTTGTCACCGATGTAAGCGAGGCTTTCTGTGTTTAAAACTCTTGTTGCAATGGTCCTGATGCTGGCAACTACATTGGCCCATGCCGATCGTATTCGCGATCTGACCAGCGTTCAGGGTGTGCGTGAAAACTCGCTGATTGGCTACGGGCTGGTGGTGGGGCTGGACGGCACGGGTGACCAGACCACCCAGACGCCGTTCACCACCCAAACGCTCAATAACATGCTCTCTCAACTGGGGATCACCGTGCCGACCGGCACCAATATGCAGTTGAAAAACGTGGCGGCGGTGATGGTGACTGCATCCTTTCCGGCGTTTGGACGTCAGGGACAAACCATTGACGTTGTGGTCTCTTCAATGGGTAATGCCAAAAGCCTGCGCGGCGGGACGCTGCTGATGACCCCGATGAAAGGGGTTGATAGCCAGGTGTATGCGCTGGCGCAGGGCAATATTTTAGTCGGCGGCGCCGGTGCTGCGGCGGGCGGCAGTAGCGTTCAGGTGAACCAACTCAATGGTGGGCGGATCACCAACGGGGCCACTATTGAACGCGAACTTCCTAGCCAGTTTGGTGGCGGAAACACCCTCAATCTGCAGCTGAATAATGAAGACTTCACCCTGGCACAGCAGATAACCGACACCATTAACCGTTCGCGTGGGTTTGGCAGCGCCACGGCGCTGGATGCGCGTACGATTCAGGTGCGTGTGCCGAGCGGCAATAGCTCACAGGTGCGCTTCCTCGCTGATATCCAGAATATAGAAGTGAACGTAACGCCGCAGGATGCGAAGGTGATTATCAACTCCCGTACGGGATCGGTAGTGATGAACCGCGAAGTTACGTTGGACAGTTGCGCGGTTGCGCAGGGCAACTTGTCTATCACGGTGAATCGCCAGGCCAACGTTAGTCAGCCCGATACGCCGTTTGGCGGTGGGCAAACCGTGGTTACCCCGCAAACCCAAATCGATATGCGTCAAAGCGGCGGCTCATTGCAGAGCGTGCGCTCCAGCGCCAATCTGAACAATGTGGTTCGCGCCCTCAATGCGCTCGGTGCCACGCCAATGGATTTGATGTCAATTCTGCAATCCATGCAAAGTGCGGGTTGTTTACGCGCCAAACTGGAAATTATCTGATGATTGGCGACAGCAAACTGCTGACCAGCGCCGCCTGGGATGCGCAATCGCTGAACGAACTGAAAGCGAAGGCGGGTCAGGATCCGGCGGCAAATATCCGCCCGGTCGCCCGCCAGGTTGAAGGGATGTTTGTCCAGATGATGCTGAAAAGCATGCGTGAAGCGCTGCCAAAAGATGGCGTCTTTAGCAGCGACTCGACGCGCTTGTACACCAGCATGTATGACCAGCAGGTAGCCCAGCAGATGACAGCAGGCAAAGGTCTGGGGCTGGCTGAAATGATGGTTAAGCAGATGACCGAAGGCCAGGGGACGCCTGCGGATGATGCACCGCAGGTACCGATGAAGTTTTCACTGGAAACGGTGACCAGCTATCAAAACCAGGCACTGACGCAGATGGTGCGTAAAGCGCTACCGAAAGCGACGGAAGGAAACGATGAACCGCTGTCGGGCGACAGTAAAGACTTCCTTGCTCAGCTATCGCTACCAGCAAAACTGGCGAGTCAACAAAGCGGGGTACCGCATCATCTGATCCTGGCACAGGCGGCGCTGGAATCCGGCTGGGGGCAACGCCAAATCCGCCGTGAGAACGGTGAGCCGAGCTTTAACATTTTCGGCGTGAAGGCTTCGGGGAGCTGGAAAGGGCCGACCACTGAAATCACCACTACCGAATATGAAAACGGTGAGGCGAAAAAAGTGAAAGCCCGATTCCGTGTCTATAGCTCGTACCTTGAGGCGCTGTCGGATTATGTCGGGCTGATATCGCGTAATCCGCGCTACGCCGCGGTAACCGGTGCGGCGACTGCCGAACAGGGTGCGCAGGCCTTGCAGAATGCAGGCTACGCCACCGATCCGCACTATGCGCGTAAATTAACCACCATGATCCAGCAGCTGAAGTCGATGAGCGAGAAAGTGAGTAAAACTTACAGTAGCAATCTCGACAATCTGTTTTAAATAACTCAAGTCTACCCATCCGCTGCCGATAATAACGAGTATTGAAGGATTACAAGGAACCTCCATGTCCAGCTTGATTAACAACGCCATGAGTGGTCTTAGCGCAGCGCAGGCCGCGTTGAACACAGCCAGTAATAACATCTCCAGCTATAACGTGGCAGGGTATACCCGCCAGACGACCATTATGGCGCAAGCAAACAGCACGCTGGGTGCGGGGGGCTGGGTTGGCAATGGCGTCTATGTTTCTGGCGTGCAGCGTGAGTATGATTCATTTATCAGTAATCAGTTACGCGCTGCGCAGAACCAAAGCAGCGGTCTGACAACGCGTTATGAGCAAATGTCGAAAATCGATAACCTGCTCGCCAGCAAGACCAGCTCTATTTCTACCTCGATGCAGGGCTTTTTCACCAGCTTACAAACGTTGGTCAGTAACGCAGAAGACCCGGCGGCGCGTCAGGCATTGATTGGCAAAGCAGACGGCTTAGTCAACCAGTTTAAAACCACCGATCAGTATCTGCGCGATCAGGATAAACAGGTTAATACCGCGATTTCCGCCAGTGTTGACCAGATCAATAACTACTCGAAGCAAATTGCCAGTCTCAACGATCAAATCTCTCGTCTGACCGGCGTCGGCGCGGGCGCTTCACCGAACGATCTGCTGGACCAGCGCGACCAGTTGGTGAGCGAATTAAACAAGATTGTCGGCGTTGAAGTCAGCGTTCAAGACGGCGCCACCTATAACGTCACCATGGCGAATGGCTATTCGCTGGTGCAGGGCAGTAGCGCACGTCAGCTTGCTGCCGTACCGTCCAGTGCCGATACCACCCGCACCACCGTGGCCTATGTCGATGGGGTTGCGGGTAATATTGAAATTCCAGAAAAACTGCTCAATACCGGCTCACTGGGTGGGTTGCTGACGTTTCGCTCTCAGGAACTGGACCAGACGCGTAATACGCTGGGCCAATTGGCACTGGCTTTTGCCGACGCCTTTAACACACAGCATAAAGCCGGTTTTGATACTGATGGTGTTGCGGGTAAGGATTTCTTTGCTATCGGCGATCCGTCGGTGACCAGTAATGCTAAAAACACCGGCAAAGCGGAGTTAACCGCTGAAGTTGATGATAGTTCGAAAGTGCAGGCGACTGACTATAAAGTTGTGTTTAACGGTGGCAAATGGCAAGTCACGCGCCTGGCGGATAATACGACGTTTGAAGCAAAACCGGATGCCAGCGGTAAACTGGATATTGATGGCCTGAAAGTGACGGTGACGAATAAACCAACCGGAGCTAACGATAATGACAGTTTTATTCTGAAGCCGGTTAGCGACGCCATCGTCAATATGAAAGTGATGGTGACCGACGAGTCAAAAATTGCCATGGCGTCAGAGAAAAAGACCGATCCTGCTGCGGAGACGGGCGCAAGCGACAACCGTAACGGTCAGAAACTGTTGGATCTACAAAATAAGGCCACCGTCGGGAATAAAACCTTCAACGATGCCTATGCCACGCTGGTAAGCGATGTCGGTAACAAAACCGCGACGCTGAAAACCAGCAGCACCACGCAAAACAACGTGGTCACGCAGCTCTCTAATCAGCAGCAGTCCATCTCCGGGGTGAATCTCGACGAAGAGTACGGCAATTTGCAGCGCTATCAGCAGTACTACCTGGCTAACGCCCAGGTGCTGCAAACCGCTAATGCGTTGTTTGATGCACTGATTAATATTCGCTAAGGGAGAGGGAATCAATGCGTATCAGTACCCAGATGATGTACCAGCAGAACATGCGTGGCATCACCAACTCTCAGGCGGAATGGATGAAATTCGGCGAGCAAATGTCGACGGGTAAACGGGTCATTAATCCGTCTGACGATCCGATTGCCGCCTCACAGGCCGTGGTGCTGTCTCAGGCTCAGGCACAAAACAGCCAGTACACGCTGGCGCGCTCTTTCGCCACGCAAAAAGTCTCACTGGAAGAAAACGTGTTGGGACAGGTAACGACGGCTATTCAGAGCGCGCAGGAAAAAATTGTCCATGCTGCTAACGGGACGTTAAGTGATGATGACCGTGCATCGTTGGCAACTGATTTACAGGGGATCCGCGATCAGCTGATGAACCTGGCGAACAGCACCGATGGCAACGGGCGCTATATTTTCGGTGGATATAAAACAGAAAGTGCACCATTTGCCCAGGCTGATGGTACCTATACTGGCGGAACCCAAAACGTGACCCAGCAGGTCGATGCTGCCCGTACCATGGTGATTGGCCATACCGGGGATAAAATATTTGCCGAATTGACCAGTAATGCGGTGCCGGAACCCGCGGGTGGAACCCAGGAAAAGAGCCTGTTCAAAATGCTGGATACCGCTATTGATGCCCTCAAAACGCCGGTTGCTGGGGATGATGTGGCAAAAGATAAAGCGGCAGCCGCTATTGATAAAACCAGCCGTGGCCTGAAGAACTCGCTTAATAACGTCCTGTCTGTGCGTGCTGAATTAGGCACACAACTCAGTGAGTTGAGCTCGCTGGATTCACTGGGTACCGATCGCGCATTAGGGCAAACTCAGCAGATGAGTAACCTGGTGGATGTCGACTGGAACGCAGCGATTTCGTCCTATGTTATGCAGCAGGCTGCGCTGCAGGCATCCTATAAAGCGTTTACCGATATGCAGGGAATGTCGTTGTTCCAGTTAAATCGTTAACGCCTTTTTTTGAAACATATCATGAAACTGGATATGTTTGTCTGCCCGCGCCACTTACACCCCGGCGCGGGCATTTTTTTAGGCCGTTTTTGTCCGACTCACCACAGTGTTACCTGTCAGTCTGATCATCAGAGCAATCGCACCGCTGACGGTTGCCAACCCGACAACGCCTTGCCAGTTTGCCAGGGCGTAAACTTGGGTGCCGAGAACTGAACCCAACGCCATGCCAATGAACACCAGGGTAAACAGTAGGGCGTTCAGGCGGCCCCGCGCCTGAGGCTCAAGGCTATAGACCAGATTCTGGTGAGCCACCAGGCTGGATTGTAGCCCAAGATCAAAGCCGACCGCAGAAAGGGCTATTAGCAGCCACTGTCCCTCAACCGGCAGGGCGGGCAGTAAAAACATCAGCGCGAAAGAAAGCGTCACTAATAATGCCCCCAGTTGCGTGACCTTTTCGCCGCCAACTCTGTCTGCAAGATGTCCAGCTAGCGGTGCGGCAAGCGCACCTGCTGCTCCTGCAATACCAAAACCCCCGGCTACTGCGCTGCCCATGTGATAATGCTCGGATAACATCACCGCCAGCGTTGACCAGAAGGCACTGAAGGCAATTGAAAGGAATCCCTGTGCCAGCGCCGCCCGGCGCAGTACAGGATACCGTTGCCAGAGTTTGGCCATTGAGAGCATTAACGACGGATAGCTCAGCGTGGAATTGGCCGCAAAGTGAGGCAGCATTTTCCACATCACCACAGTAATAATGGCAATACTGATGGCGGCGAGTTGATACATCTCGCGCCAGCCAAACGCTTCGCCCACCAGACCACTGACGGTGCGGGAGAGCAAAATGCCCAGCAACAGGCCGGTCATCACCGTACCGACCGTTTTTCCCTGTTTCCCCGCGGGGGCGAGTATGGCTGCTGCGGGAACGATGTCCTGTGCCATGGTTGCCGCCATTCCCATCAGCAAGCTAATCAACAGCAGTGAATGCAGTTGCCCGCTAAAGCTGCAGGCCAGAAGCAGCACGGCAAGTGAGATGCTTTTCAGCAAGATTAAAGTCCGGCGGTCATAGCGGTCGCCAAGCGGCAAGAGAAACAAAATCCCCAGCGCGTACCCGGCCTGGGTAAGCGTCGGCACCAGCCCCATACCGGTGAGACTTAAGGTCAGGTCCTGACCGATCAGCGGCAGAAGAGGCTGGGCATAGTAGATAGCCGCCACGCTGAAACCGGCGCCAAGTGCCAGTACAAAGATGACCCAACGGGAAAGTGCGGTAGATGTGTTCACAAATGATTCCTCAATCACAGGATGTACGGCTATTTTTATCTTTCGCTCATTGGCACGGTAGCGGGCGTGGTGGTAAAACAGTTATACGTTTGACGTATGATGAAAGTGGTTATCTTGAAAAATGAGCGTATAGACAGAGTGGAGCTGATGCGGACGTTTGTGCGCATCGTTGAGGCAGGATCGCTCTCTGCGGCGGCAAAACAGATGGGGACCACCCAGGCGACCGTCAGTCGGAGACTGCAATCCCTGGAAACGCTGCTGGGTGTGAAACTGATTTTACGCACCACCCACGCGATGAAATTGACCGATGACGGAGAGCGGGGATATCAGCATGCTAAGCATATTATCGATGCCTGGTTAGCGCTGGAAGATGGGCTGAATATCACGGAGGATGAACCCGTCGGTACGCTGCGGGTACGAGCGCCTCATGCGTTTGGTCAGCAACAACTGCTTGAACCGCTGCTGCAATTTCTGGCCCGTTATCCGCAGTTATCGGTGGAGTGGATGCTCAATGACAAAACGGTGGATTTCCTTAGCGACAATATTGATTGCGCGATCCGAGTGGGTGCGGAAGTTGATCCGGCAACGGTCTCCGTTCTGCTGGCCGAAGTGCCCCGAAGCATTGTGGCCAGCCCGGCATTGCTGGCGCAGTATGGCGATACTACGCATCCCGAACAGTTATCAACGCTGCCGTGGATTGCTGTAAACACGTTTTATCAGCATAGTGTGTCGCTGCGCCATCAACAGCGAAATGAACCCATCACGATAAATATCTCTCCCCGATTAAGCACGGACAGTATTTATGTTGCCAGAAATGCGGCTCTGGCAGGGCTGGGGGTAGCCATTGTGTCAAGCTGGATGGTGGAAGAAGATATTGTTCACGGGCGTTTAGTCGAGTTATTCGCAGACTGGCCTGCGGCATCGCTGCCGGTGCATCTGGTGTATCCCTGGGCGCGTTATTATCCGGTCCGACTGCGTAAATTTCTGGCGCTGATGAAGGATGTGATGCCGCAGCTGACGGGAATGAAACAAATCGATAAGAAATAAAAAAGCCGACCCGAAGGTCGGCTTTGATGTTGATTACGGCTTACTCAACAGGCTGCGGGCGTGTGGCTGGGGCAGTAGCCTGATGCGTGGCGCTGTGACCGCCTGCGGCACCTTTGCCTTCGAAGTCGAAAGCAGGGCGCTGCCAGTCGCTCTGACGCGGCGCTTCTGGTTCGTAGTCCGGCGCAGGTGCGCGGGTCATCGGTGCGGTTGCGTGGCTGTGAACCGTTACGGGTACAGCGGCAACAGACGCAGGTTCTACCACAGCTTCAGCGACAACGACTGGTGCAACCGGTGCGACTTCTTCCTGCGTAACCGGGGCAATTGGCGCGGCCTCGATAACCGGTTCAGCAACGTCTGGCTGGGCGACAGCGACGTCAACCTGGACAGGTTCTTCGGTAATCGGTGCTTCTACCACGTTTGCTACGGGCTCAGCTTCAGCAACAACCTCTTCTGCAACCGGGACGTCAGCGTCAACGATGAACTGCGGTTGTTCCTCAACAGCCGTCTCGATAACCTCCGGATGTGTGGTTTCAACCGCCACAACCTGAGGTTCGACAACGACGGTTTCGGTGACTACCGGCGCTTCTGTGACCGCGACAGATGCCGCTACGGTTTCCACTGCTGGCGCAACGACCGCTGCAATGCTTTGCTGCTCGGCGATAACCGGCTGCACCTGGGCCACTTCCTGCTGATGCTGCTCTTCAACCTGCAGTTCCTGTGCACGGGCAACAGGGTAACGGATCCAGACTTTACCAGAGGCTAATTCTGGAGATGCACAGGCGACAGTAATCGGCATTGGCGATTGTGTCGGGTAACGTTCGTCACGATAGCGACGACGACGCTGTCCGCTTACGCGCAGATGGCGAGGCGAGCGGCGAGAACGACGCGGCATACCGTTGCTATCACGTGCATCGTTGTTATCACGCGCATCGTTGTTATCTTCATGCTCGGTAGTGACAACGGCAGGCAGGTCGACTTTCGCCAGTTCAGTTCGCTGGGCAACAGCGGCCTGAACCACAGGCTCAGCCACAACCGTTTCGGTAACCACGGCAGCGGTTACGGCTTCGGTTTCGACGGTTGCGCTATCGGTGTAACGAACCTTCTGGTTCAACTGACGCTGTTTACGGCGAGTCTGAGGCTGGCGAACGCGCTCTTCTTGATCCGTATCCTGTGCCGGTTGTTCAACCAGGTTCAGTTCTTTAACTTCCTGCGGTGCCTGACGCTTGTCGTCGTTACGACGGCGGTTGCGTTCACGACGCGGAGCCTGCTGCTCGTCACCTGACTTCGCTTTATCAGCAACATCAGTGGATTGCTGGCGGGTATCGCGCGCTTCGGCATTCTGCGGCTGGCGACGGTTACGGCGATTTTCATCGCGGTTTTCGCTGCTATCAGAACGTTCATTACGGTTGTCACGATCGCGGTTATCACGTTCGCCACGGTTATCGCGATTATCACGACGATCGTTACGATCGTTACGATCGTTGCGGTCACGGCGATTGTTCTGACGAGGCTTACGACGATCCTGCTGGCGTTCAGAAGATTTCTCTTCCGCTTTCGGTGCTGGCTGCTCAACCGGCTTGGCTTCTTCATTGCCACCAAAGATGGACTTCAGTGCGCCGAGGAAACGACCAAACAAACCAGGCTGTTCGGATCCTGCTGCGACTGCGGCTGCTTTTGGTGCGGCAGCAACGGCTGTAACGGCAGGCTCCTGCAGAGCAGGTTCTGGCGGTACGTCTGGCATGGCGAAGGTCGCCAGCGCAGGCTGTTCAGGCTGTTTACGTTCGACGTACTCTTCTTCCGTCGGTAACGCCATCTCTTCTTCGTGCAGTTTCGGCAGCAGATAGCTCAGGGTCGATGTCTCTTCACCTTTGCGAACACGCAGAACAGAGTAGTGCGGTGTTTCCATTTGATCGTTGGGCACGATCACACAGCGTACGCCGTTCTGTCGGGTTTCAATGGCATTGACCGCAGTACGTTTTTCGTTAAGCAGATAAGACGCAATCGGCACCGGGACAATCGCATGGACTTCCTGGGTGTTTTCCTTCAGCGCTTCTTCTTCAATCAGGCGCAGAATAGACAGCGACAGCGATTCGTTATCACGCACGGTACCTGTGCCGGAGCAACGCGGGCAGACGTGATGGCTGGATTCGCCTAATGACGGGCTCAGACGCTGACGGGACATCTCCAGCAAGCCGAAGCGAGAAATATGGCTAATCTGGATACGCGCACGGTCCTGACGAACGGCTTCACGCAGACGGTTCTCAACGGCACGTTGGTGACGAACCGGCGTCATGTCGATGAAGTCGATAACAATCAGGCCGCCGAGGTCACGAAGACGCAGCTGGCGAGCGATTTCATCGGCCGCTTCAAGGTTGGTATTAAATGCGGTCTCTTCGATATCGCCGCCGCGCGTGGCGCGTGCGGAGTTGATATCAATTGCGGTCAGTGCTTCGGTGCTATCGATAACGATAGAACCCCCAGAAGGCAGGCGCACTTCACGCTGAAACGCAGACTCAATCTGAGACTCGATTTGATAGTGGCTGAACAGCGGGATTTCACCGGTGTAGAGCTTAATTTTGCTGCTGAAATCCGGACGACCCAACGCGGCGATGTGCTGACGCGCCATCTCCATGACTTTTGGGTTATCAATGAGGATTTCGCCGATATCCTGACGTAAATAGTCGCGGAATGCGCGAACGATGACATTACTTTCCTGATGGATCAGGAACGGAGCAGGGCGGCTGTCAGCGGCCTTTTTAATCGCTTCCCAGTGCTTCAGACGGAAACTCAGGTCCCACTGCAGCGCTTCTGCGGATTTACCAACACCCGCAGTGCGTACGATGAGCCCCATGCCATCAGGCAGTTCCAGGCTTGCCAGCGCTTCTTTGAGTTCTGTCCGGTCATCGCCTTCGATGCGACGAGAGATACCACCCGCACGCGGGTTGTTAGGCATCAGAACCAAATAACTACCCGCCAGGCTGATAAAGGTGGTCAGTGCAGCACCTTTGTTGCCGCGTTCTTCTTTATCAATCTGAACAATCACTTCCTGACCTTCGCGCAACACATCTTTAATGTTGGGACGGCCATGGGAGTTGTAGTTAGCGGGGAAGTATTCGCGGGCAATTTCTTTTAACGGGAGGAAACCGTGACGTTCAGCGCCATAATCAACAAAAGCGGCTTCCAGACTCGGTTCAATACGGGTAATTTTACCTTTATAGATGTTGGCTTTTTTCTGCTCGTGTCCAGGACTTTCGATATCCAGATCGTACAGACGCTGCCCATCTACAAGGGCGACACGCAACTCTTCCTGCTGAGTCGCGTTAATTAACATTCTTTTCATCGTAACTTACTCATTATTCTTACATTGACGACTAAGCTGCGGGCAGAGTAATGCCTTTCCGGGTGTGAACCGATGGCCTCGTGTCTATTCGCGTCGCCAACCTCACGGTTATCGTCAGCTCAAAGAGGCGCAGAGTGTCGGTTGCCTGTATTTCATACGGAAACACAGCGCAATTATCAGGGGAACAGTCTGGGTGTTACTCTCCAGAAACGCTTCCATTATGCTCGTCGTCTTTCACGCTATCGGTGCGTTGGCTTCATCTACTCACCCCAGTCACTCACCGGAGTAAATTCTTGGGGGTTCCCAGACTTGCCGTCTTCCTACAACGCGAAATTCATAGAGCACTTACCGGTAAGGACTGCAACCCGCAGCCCGCTAACTGCCTGAAAGATCAATACGTCTTACGCCATTGCTGCGTTGATGATCGGTCGGGCAAAATTGGGTCATTCCGGAAAAGTTCTTGTTTTAACAAGATTCAACACGGAGACGACCTCATTATTCCACTGCTAACCTTGTTATAGCAAGATGACTTTTGCCATTTACCACCCGGTTACTCACAGTTTTTACACTTCCGTACAGTGATTGGTTTAATAACCACCAAATCGAAACTGTCAAACCTGTGTAATAGGGTATAGCAGTTAATATAAGCATAGAAAAATGTGTGGCGCGAATCTTGATGGCTATTTAAAATCGGCACCCATGAAAACAGAGACTCCAGCCGTAAAAATTGTTGCCATTACTGCCGACGAAGCAGGGCAACGCATCGACAACTTTCTGCGCACCCAGCTTAAAGGCGTGCCAAAAAGTATGATTTATCGCATTTTGCGTAAGGGCGAAGTGCGTGTGAATAAAAAACGCATCAAACCCGAGTACAAGCTCGAAGACGGAGATATTGTGCGTATTCCGCCAGTGCGTGTCGCTGAGCGCGAAGAAGAAGCTATTTCACCGCATCTGCAGAAGGTCGCCGCGCTGGCCGATGTTATTCTGTATGAAGATGACCATATTCTGGTGCTCAACAAACCATCAGGCACGGCCGTGCATGGCGGCAGTGGATTAAGCTTTGGGGTAATTGAAGGTCTGCGAGCGTTACGCCCGGAGGCACGTTTCCTTGAATTGGTGCATCGCCTCGACCGTGACACGTCTGGCGTGCTGTTGGTTGCCAAAAAACGTTCCGCACTGCGTTCGCTGCATGAACAGTTGCGCGAAAAGGGAATGCAAAAAGATTACTTGGCGCTGGTAAGAGGTCAGTGGCAGTCGCATGTCAAAACCGTACAGGCGCCGCTGTTAAAGAATATTCTGCAAAGCGGTGAGCGAATCGTGCGGGTAAATCAGGAAGGTAAACCGTCGGAGACGCGATTTAAAGTAGAAGAGCGCTATGCGTTTTCCACGCTTGTGCGCTGTAGTCCGGTAACCGGGCGGACCCACCAGATTCGCGTGCATACCCAGTATGCTGGACATCCTATTGCTTTTGACGATCGCTATGGCGACCGTGAGTTCGACAAGCAGTTGGCCGGTACGGGGCTGAACCGACTGTTTCTGCACGCCGCAGCATTGAAGTTTACCCATCCGGGGACCGGTGAGGTCATGCGTGTTGAAGCCCCGATGGACAATCAGCTAAAACGCTGCCTTGAGGTATTACGCAGCAAAGCCTGATGCACGTCGCTTATCAGGCCTACCATTGCGTTATGCGCCGTAGGCCTGATAAGACGCACCGCGTCGCCATCAGGAAGATTAATCAGGCTTTCAGCGGATTCATCTCTTCCCTGCGTAGCATCTGACACAACGCAATCAGCGGCAGGCCAACCAACGTATTAGGATCGCGGCCCTCCAGACGCTCAAAGAGCGCAATACCTAATCCTTCGCTTTTAAAACTGCCGGCACAATGTAACGGACGTTCTTTGCGTACGTAATCGTCAATTTCCGTCTCGCTTAAATGACGGAAATGAACATCGAACGGTTCGACTTCGGTTTGTAAATGTCCGTTTGCAGAATTATACAGCGCCAGTCCGGTGTAAAACGTCACAATATTGCCGCTGGCTTTGGTTAATTGTTGTCTGGCCTTTTCTTCTGTTAACGGTTTTCCGGTTATTTCTCCATCAAGTACACAGATTTGATCGGATCCAATAATGAGGTGTGATGTGTAGCGGTGGGCAAGAGATTGCGCTTTTTCCTGGGCCAGACGTAATACCAAATGCCGAGGTGTTTCGCCAGGCTGCGGTGTCTCATCAACCTCAGGTGCTGCACATTCGAACGGGATGGCCAGTTTTTCAAGCAAGGCGCGACGCCAGGGAGAGGTAGACGCAAGAATGAGTTGAGGCATATTTTTTCCCTCGCATATAGCGTAATGATGAGAGCCATTTTAAACTAGGGCTCTCGACCTTCAAGTTGGCTGCTATGGCCAGACTTGAGTGATTTTAAGTCGATGACCCGCAATGTGTGCGAATTATTGGCAAAAGGCAACCTCAGGCTGCCTTTTTCTTTGACTCTATGACGTTACAAAGTTAATATGCGCGCCCTATGCAAAAGGTAAAATTACCCCTGACTCTTGATCCGGTTCGTACGGCTCAAAAACGCCTCGATTATGAAGGTATCTATACTTCTGATCTGTTAGAGCGCGTCACCGATTTTGTAGTCAGTGTGGACAGTGATGTGGAATGCTCCATGTCGTTCGCGATCGATAACCAACGTCTTGCCGTTATTACCGGTGATGCGAAGGTCTCGGTTACGCTCGCATGCCAGCGTTGCGGGAAACCGTTCCCACTCCATGTCCACACAACATATTGTTTTAGTCCTGTCCGTTCTGACGAGCAGGCTGAAGCACTGCCGGAAGCGTATGAACCGATTGAGGTTAACGAATTCGGTGAAATCGATCTGCTTGCAATGGTTGAAGATGAGATTATCCTCTCCTTGCCGGTAGTTCCGGTGCATGATTCTGAACACTGTGAAGTGTCCGAGGCGGACATGGTCTTTGGTGAATTGCCTGATGAAGCGCAAAAACCAAATCCATTTGCCGTATTAGCCAGCTTAAAGCGTAAGTAATTGAGGAGTAAGGTCCATGGCCGTACAACAGAATAAACCAACCCGTTCCAAACGTGGCATGCGTCGTTCTCATGACGCTCTGACCGCAGTCACCAGCCTGTCTGTAGACAAAACTTCTGGTGAACAACACCTGCGTCACCACATCACTGCCGATGGTTTCTACCGCGGCCGTAAGGTAATCGCTAAGTAATCACGCATGGCTCAATGAATTTCCCACCTCGGTGAGAAAGACAAAGAGAACCAGCGTGATGAAGCTTAGTGAGGCTTTCCCCGGGTAACTGGGGAAACACCTAGCCGAGCAGCGACGATACCTTGACACGTCTAACCCTGGCGTTAGATGTCATGGGGGGCGATTTTGGCCCTACCGTGACAGTGCCTGCAGCACTGCAGGCACTGAATTCTAATTCGCAACTCACACTTCTTTTAGTCGGGGATCCCGATACAATCACGCCATTACTTGCCAAAGCTGACTTCGAACAACGTTCACGTCTGCAGATTATCCCTGCTCAGTCAGTTATTGCCAGTGATGCCCGGCCCTCGCAGGCTATCCGCGCCAGTCGTGGTAGCTCTATGCGTGTTGCCCTGGAGCTCGTGAAAGAAGGTCGTGCAGAAGCCTGTGTGAGCGCCGGTAATACGGGCGCGCTAATGGGACTGGCGAAGTTATTACTCAAACCCCTTGAGGGGATTGAGCGACCTGCGTTGGTGACGGTGTTGCCGCATCAGCAGAAGGGCAAAACGGTGGTGCTGGATCTCGGCGCTAACGTTGATTGCGACAGTACGATGTTGGTGCAATTTGCCGTCATGGGTTCCGTGCTGGCAGAAGAGGTGGTTGGGATTGCCAGCCCTCGCGTTGCATTGCTTAATATCGGTGAAGAAGAAACTAAGGGTCTCGACAGTATTCGGGATGCTTCTGCTGTGCTAAAAACAATCCCTTCCATTAACTATATCGGCTATCTTGAAGCCAATGAGTTGTTGACTGGCAAAACCGATGTGTTGGTTTGTGACGGCTTTACAGGCAATGTCACATTAAAGACTATGGAAGGTGTTGTAAGAATGTTCCTTTCACTGCTGAAATCTCAGGGTGAGGGCAAAAAACGGTCGTGGTGGCTGCTGTTATTAAAACGTTGGTTACAAAAAAGCCTAACGAGGCGATTCAGTCACCTCAACCCCGACCAGTATAATGGCGCCTGTCTGTTAGGATTGCGCGGCACAGTGATAAAAAGTCATGGTGCGGCCAATCAGCGAGCATTTGAAGTCGCGATTGAACAGGCAGTGCAGGCGGTGCAGCGACAAGTTCCTCAGCGAATTGCCGCTCGCCTGGAATCTGTATACCCAGCTGGATTCGAACTGCTGGATGGTGGCGAAACGACACGCTCGCGGGCGCGCAGATGATAGTGCGGTCGAGAGCGTAGCCTACCTACCCGTGATTTGTTCGTAGCGGTATATAACCAAAAAGTGACTGAGCGTACATGTATACGAAGATTATTGGTACTGGCAGCTATCTGCCTGAACAAGTGCGTACTAACGCCGATTTGGAAAAAATGGTCGAGACATCTGATGAGTGGATTGTCACTCGTACAGGTATCCGTGAACGCCATATTGCCGCGCCCAATGAAACCGTTGCGACGATGGGCTTTGCCGCCGCAAACCGCGCACTTGAAATGGCTGGCATCGATAAAGATCAAATTGGTCTGATTGTGGTTGCGACCACATCATCAACGCACGCTTTTCCGAGTGCGGCGTGCCAGATCCAAAGTATGCTGGAAATTAAAGGCTGCCCGGCGTTTGACGTCGCGGCTGCCTGCGCCGGTTTTACTTATGCCCTGAGCGTGGCTGACCTGTACGTTAAGTCCGGCGCAGTGAAGCACGCGCTGGTGATCGGGTCTGATGTGCTGGCGCGTACTTGTGATCCGACCGATCGCGGGACGATCATTATTTTTGGTGATGGTGCTGGCGCGGTGGTACTGAGTGCCTCAGAAGAGCCAGGCATTCTCTCCACTCATTTGCATGCTGATGGTCGCTATGGCGAACTGTTGACACTGCCGAATGCCGATCGTGTGAATCCGGAGAACCCGATTCATCTGACCATGGCGGGTAACGAAGTCTTTAAAGTAGCGGTTACCGAGCTTGCACACATCGTTGATGAAACGCTGGCAGCGAATAATCTCGACCGTTCTGCCCTGGACTGGTTGGTACCGCACCAGGCAAACTTGCGCATTATCAGCGCGACGGCGAAAAAGCTGGGCATGTCGATGGATAATGTCGTGGTTACGCTGGACAGACATGGCAATACGTCAGCCGCTTCCGTTCCATGTGCGTTGGACGAAGCCGTCCGCGACGGGCGAATTAAAGCCGGTCAGCTGATATTGCTTGAGGCCTTCGGGGGTGGATTCACCTGGGGCTCGGCGCTGGTTCGTTTCTAGTATAAGGATTTTAACATGACGCAATTTGCATTTGTGTTCCCGGGTCAGGGATCTCAAACCGTTGGGATGTTGTCTGAAATGGCTGCAGCCTACCCCATTGTTGAAGAAACTTTTGCTGAAGCTTCAGCTGCGCTGGGCTATGATCTGTGGGCACTTACCCAGCAGGGACCAGCAGAAGAACTGAATAAAACCTGGCAAACGCAGCCAGCGCTGTTAACGGCCTCTGTTGCATTGTACCGCGTGTGGCAGCAGCAGGGTGGTGCAACGCCTGCGCTGATGGCCGGGCATAGCCTGGGTGAATACTCCGCGTTGGTATGCGCGGGTGTCATCAACTTTGCTGATGCCGTACGCCTGGTTGAACTGCGTGGCAAATTCATGCAGGAAGCGGTGCCGGAAGGTACGGGCGGCATGTCTGCTATCATCGGCCTGGACGATGCGTCCATCGCGAAAGCCTGTGAAGAGTCAGCAGAAGGTCAGGTTGTATCACCGGTTAACTTTAACTCACCGGGCCAGGTGGTGATTGCCGGGCATAAAGAAGCCGTAGAGCGTGCAGGTGCAGCATGTAAAGCCGCAGGTGCGAAACGTGCTCTGCCGCTGCCGGTTAGCGTGCCGTCTCACTGCGCGTTGATGAAACCAGCAGCAGAAAAACTGGCCGTTGAACTGCAGAAGATTACTTTTACCGCACCGACCGTTCCGGTTGTGAACAATGTCGATGTGAAGTGCGAAACCCACGCAGACGCGATACGCGATGCGCTGGTTCGCCAACTGTACAGCCCGGTTCAGTGGACCAAAACCGTCGAGTTTATGGCGTCCCAGGGCGTAGAGCATCTGTATGAAGTGGGGCCGGGTAAAGTCCTCACGGGTCTGACAAAACGTATTGTTGATACCCTGACTGCTTCGGCATTGAATGAGCCGGCGGCGCTGACTGCGGCGCTTGCGCAATAAAAGAGGAAAACCATGAGTTTTGAAGGAAAAATCGCGCTGGTTACCGGTGCAAGCCGTGGCATTGGCCGCGCAATTGCTGAAACACTCGTTGCCCGTGGCGCGAAAGTGATCGGCACTGCAACCAGCGAAAGCGGTGCGCAGGCCATTAGCGATTACTTAGGTGCAAATGGTAAAGGTCTGGTGTTGAATGTGACCGATCCTGCATCTATCGAATCTGTTCTGGGAAATATTCGCGCAGAATTTGGGGAAGTCGATATTCTGGTTAATAATGCCGGGATTACTCGTGATAACCTGTTAATGCGCATGAAAGATGACGAGTGGAACGATATCATTGAAACCAACCTGTCATCTGTTTTCCGTCTGTCAAAAGCGGTAATGCGCGCTATGATGAAAAAGCGTCATGGTCGTATTATCACTATTGGTTCTGTGGTTGGTACCATGGGAAATGCGGGTCAGGCCAACTACGCTGCGGCGAAAGCGGGTTTGATCGGCTTCAGTAAATCACTGGCGCGTGAAGTTGCGTCTCGTGGCATTACTGTAAACGTTGTTGCTCCGGGCTTTATTGAAACGGACATGACGCGTGCGCTGACTGATGAGCAGCGTGCGGGTACGCTGGCGGCAGTTCCTGCGGGGCGCCTTGGCTCCCCAAATGAAATCGCCAATGCGGTTGCATTTTTAGCTTCTGACGAAGCAAGTTACATCACAGGTGAGACTTTGCATGTCAACGGCGGGATGTACATGGTTTAACCACGAGATAAAAAAATTTGCGTTATTAGGGTGAATGCCCTCAAAATAACGCAAAATCGTGGTAAGACCTGCCGGGATTTAGTTGCAAATTTTTCAACATTTTATACACTACGAAAACCATCGCGAAAGCGAGTTTTGATAGGAAATTTAAGAGTATGAGCACTATCGAAGAACGCGTTAAGAAAATTATCGGCGAACAGCTGGGCGTTAAGCAGGAAGAAGTAACCAACAATGCTTCCTTCGTTGAAGACCTGGGCGCAGATTCTCTTGACACCGTTGAGCTGGTAATGGCTCTGGAAGAAGAGTTTGATACTGAGATTCCGGACGAAGAAGCTGAGAAAATCACTACCGTTCAGGCTGCCATTGATTACATCAACGGTCACCAGGCGTAAGTGAACATCTCCAGGCGGTCATTCGACCGCCTGAGTTTTATCTTTTTATCCCACTTGAATTATTTTCCCTCCCTGGAGGACAACCGTGTCTAAGCGTCGTGTAGTTGTGACCGGACTGGGCATGTTGTCTCCTGTCGGCAATACCGTAGAGTCTACCTGGAAAGCTCTCCTTGCCGGTCAGAGTGGCATCAGCCTGATCGACCATTTCGATACTAGCGCCTATGCAACGAAATTTGCTGGCTTAGTAAAGGATTTTAACTGTGATGACATTATCTCGCGCAAAGAACAGCGCAAGATGGATGCCTTCATTCAATATGGAATTGTCGCTGGCGTTCAGGCCATGCAGGATTCTGGTCTCGAAATTACGGAAGAGAACGCTCACCGTGTTGGCGCCGCTATTGGCTCCGGTATTGGTGGTCTCGGTCTTATCGAAGAAAACCATACCTCGCTGGTAAACGGTGGACCACGTAAGATCAGTCCATTCTTCGTTCCGTCGACGATTGTTAACATGGTGGCCGGTCACTTGACCATCATGTACGGCCTGCAAGGGCCAAGCATCTCCATCGCTACCGCCTGCACTTCAGGCGTGCATAACATCGGTCATGCCGCGCGTATCATTGCATACGGCGACGCAGACGCGATGGTTGCGGGTGGTGCTGAAAAAGCCAGTACACCGCTGGGTGTGGGTGGTTTTGGCGCAGCACGTGCGCTGTCTACGCGTAATGATAACCCGCAAGCGGCAAGCCGTCCGTGGGACAAAGAGCGTGACGGTTTTGTGCTGGGCGACGGCGCTGGTATGGTGGTACTGGAAGAGTACGAGCATGCAAAAGCGCGTGGTGCAAAAATTTACGCTGAAGTGGTCGGTTTTGGGATGAGCAGCGATGCTTACCATATGACTTCGCCGCCGGAAAACGGCGCGGGTGCTGCACTGGCGATGGTCAACGCATTACGTGACGCGGCTATCGAACCCGGTCAGATTGCCTATGTCAACGCACATGGCACGTCTACACCAGCAGGCGATAAAGCGGAAACTCAGGCAGTGAAATCTGTCTTTGGTGATGCGGCACGTAGCGTGATGGTCAGTTCGACCAAATCCATGACCGGACACCTGTTGGGTGCGGCGGGCGCGGTAGAGTCTATTTTCTCTATTCTGGCGCTGCGCGATCAGGCGGTTCCACCAACCATCAACCTGGATAACCCGGATGAAGGTTGTGACCTGGACTTTGTTCCGCACGAAGCACGTCAGGTCAGCGGCATGGAATATGCTCTTTGTAACTCCTTCGGCTTTGGTGGTACTAACGGTTCGGTGATCTTTAAAAAGATCTAAGTCCCGCAGGTAACTTACCTGGCGTCATAAAAAAGGTCCGCTTGCGGGCCTTTTTTTATTCGATTTTTCGACCTTGTCCTGGCTTTGGCATCCTGCCAAACTAGCTGACCACGAATAAGGAGCCACCATGTTCTTAATTAATGGCCGTGAGCAGGGCACGTTGGTTGCAAGCGATCGTGCGACGCAGTTTGGTGACGGATGTTTTACCACTGCGCGAATTGTCGATGGTAATGTGTGTTTTCTTTCGGCGCATCTCCAGCGTTTAGACGACGCATGCAAAAAATTGCTGATCCCCTTCGATAAGTGGTCAGAACTGCAAGATGAAATGCAAATGCTGGCGGTCGGGCATACACGTGGTGTACTGAAAGTGATCATCAGTCGTGGTAGCGGGGGCAGGGGCTATAGTGGCGCGAACTGTCATTCGCCTACGCGTATTCTCTCTACTTCTGCCTTTCCCACACATTACGCTCGTTGGCAGAACGATGGGATTGTTCTGGCTGTAAGTCCTGTGCGTCTGGGGCGCAATCCGATGCTTGCCGGAATTAAACACTTGAACCGACTGGAGCAGGTGCTGATTCGTTCTCATCTTGAGCAGACAGACGCCGATGAAGCGCTGGTTCTTGACAGTGAGGGATGGGTTACGGAATGCTGTGCGGCTAATGTGTTCTGGCGTAAAGACGATGTCGTTTATACCCCTCGACTGGATCAGGCTGGCGTGAACGGCATTATGCGACAATTCTGTATGCGGATGCTGGCACAATCACCGTTCAAGATTGTCGACGTGTATGCGCGGGAAGAGGACGTGATGCAGGCGGATGAGATGGTTGTCTGTAATGCATTAATGCCGGTGGTTCCCGTGCGTGCCTGTGGTGACAGGATGTTGTCTTCACGTTTGTTATTCGATTTTTTAGCCCCACTTTGTGAGCACCCAAATTAGTCATGAAAAAATTGTTACGCGTTGTTGTTTTATTGCTGGTTGTGCTGGGCATTGCCACGGGTGTGGGAATGTGGAAAGTTCGCCATCTGGCGGACAGTAAATTATTGATTAAAGATGAAACGATTTTTACGCTGAAAGCGGGCACGGGTCGTCTGGCTCTGGGTGAGCAGCTGTATGCAGATAAGGTGATTAATCGTCCACGCGTATTCCAGTGGTTACTGCGTATTGAACCCGACCTTTCGCATTTTAAAGCCGGGACCTACCGGTTGACGCCTGATATGACTGTACGGGAAATGTTGCAACTGCTGGAAAGCGGAAAAGAAGCACAGTTCCCATTACGTCTGGTTGAGGGCATGCGCCTGAGTGATTACCTTAAACAGCTGCGCGATGCGCCCTATATCAAGCACACATTGAGCGACGACAACTACGCTACCGTTGCCGAGGCGCTGAAGCTGGAGAACCCGGAATGGGTGGAAGGCTGGTTCTGGCCGGATACCTGGATGTATACCGCCAACACCTCGGATGTGGCGCTGCTGAAGCGTGCACACCAGAAAATGGTCAAAGCTGTTGATACTGCCTGGGAAGGGCGTGCCGAAGGTCTACCGTATACCGACAAAAATCAGCTGGTGACCATGGCCTCTATTATTGAAAAAGAAACCGCTGTCGCCAGCGAGCGCGATCAGGTGGCCTCGGTGTTTATAAACCGTTTACGTATTGGCATGCGCTTACAGACCGATCCGACCGTGATTTACGGGATAGGCACACGGTATAATGGTAAATTGTCGCGCGCCGACCTGGAAACGCCGACTGCGTATAACACCTACACCATTACCGGGCTGCCGCCAGGCCCGATTGCTATGCCGGGCGAAGCCTCATTGCAGGCCGCCGCGCATCCGGCAAAAACACCGTATCTCTATTTCGTGGCTGACGGTAAAGGTGGTCACACGTTTAATACCAATCTTGCCAGCCACAACCGATCTGTGCAGGATTATCTGAAAGTGCTTAAGGAAAAAAATGGGCAGTAATTATATCGTCATCGAGGGCCTGGAAGGCGCCGGAAAAACTACCGCGCGGGATGTAGTGGTGGAGACACTTGAGCAACTCGGTATCCGCGACATGGTGTTTACCCGCGAGCCAGGTGGGACCCAGCTGGCAGAGAAATTAAGAAGCCTGGTGCTGGACATCAAGTCGGTCGGTGACGAAGTGATTACCGATAAAGCGGAAGTGCTGATGTTCTACGCCGCACGTGTTCAGCTGGTCGAAACCGTCATTAAGCCTGCGTTGGCAAAAGGTGCCTGGGTGATTGGCGACCGTCACGATCTGTCGACCCAGGCCTATCAAGGCGGTGGCCGTGGCATCGACCAAACGATGTTGGCCACTCTGCGTGATGCGGTACTCGGTGATTTTCGCCCGGACCTGACGCTCTATCTGGATGTGACGCCTGAAGTGGGTTTAAAGCGTGCCCGTGCTCGTGGTGAGCTGGACCGCATTGAACAGGAGTCTTTTGACTTCTTTAATCGCACCCGTGCCCGCTATCTGGAACTGGCGGCGATAGATCCCAGTATCCGTACCATAGATGCCACGCAGCCGCTTGAAGCTGTCATGAATGATATCCGTAGCACCATTACCCACTGGGTACAGGAGCAGGGCGCATGAAATGGTATCCATGGTTACGACCCGATTTTGAAAAACTTGTCGCCAGTTACCAGGCGGGTCGCGGTCACCATGCGTTACTGATTCAGGCGTTACCCGGTATGGGTGACGACGCGCTGATTTACGCCCTTAGCCGCTATCTGATGTGCCAGCAGCCGGAAGGGCATAAAAGCTGTGGACATTGCCGTGGTTGCCAGTTGATGCAGGCAGGAACGCATCCTGACTATTATTCTCTGCTGCCGGAAAAAGGAAAGAACACGCTGGGTGTTGACGCGGTACGTGAAGTCACTGAAAAGCTGTACGAACATTCGCGTCTGGGCGGTGCCAAAGTGGTGTGGATCCCCGATGCTGCCCAGTTAACGGATGCGGCAGCCAATGCCCTGCTAAAGACGTTAGAAGAGCCGCCGGCGCAAACGTGGTTTTTCCTGGCTACTACCGAGCCGGCACGCTTACTTGCCACATTACGCAGCCGTTGTCGATTGCATCACCTTGCTCCCCCGGAGGAATCGTATGCGGTTTCCTGGTTGGCCCGCGAAGTGACTGCCCCGCAGGATGCACTTCTTAGCGCACTACGCCTGAGCGCCGGGTCTCCTGGGGCGGCACTAATGTTGCTTCAGGCAGAAAGCTGGGCGCACCGTAGCGATTTTTGCGCGGCACTGGCGAACACCTTGCATTCCGGCGACTGGTATCAGCTGCTGGCGGCGCTCAACCATGAACAAGCTGCAGCCCGCTTACACTGGCTGGCAACGCTCTTTACGGATGCGCTCAAACGTCCGTATGGTGCTGCCCATTTAACTAACCCTGATGCACTGGCGTTGATTTCATCCATTGCTGAACTGTTCTCCGTGGCGCAGATTCAGGCGATGCTGGGTGATGTGTGCTACTGCCGTCAGCAACTGCTCAACGTGACGGGCGTCAATCGTGAACTGGTATTAACCGATCTTATCCTGCGTATTGAGCATTACCTGCAACCAGGCACCGTACTGCCTGTTCCCCATCTTTGAGAGAGACATTATGTTTTTAGTCGACTCACACTGCCATCTTGATGGCCTGGATTATCAATCTCTGCATAAGGACGTGGATGACGTGCTGGCGAAAGCGGCAGCGCGTGATGTGAAGTTTTGTCTTGCCGTAGCGACCACCTTACCCGGATACCGCAATATGCGCGACCTGGTTGGCGAGCGCGATAATGTGGTGTTCTCCTGCGGTGTACATCCGTTAAATCAGGATGAAACCTATGATGTAGAAGACCTGCGTCGCTTTGCCGCGGAAGACGGCGTGGTGGCGATGGGGGAAACCGGGCTGGACTATTTCTACACCCCGGAAACCAAAGTGCGTCAGCAGGAGTCGTTCATTCATCACATTCAGATTGGCCGCGAACTGCAAAAACCAGTGATCGTCCATACCCGTGATGCGCGAGCCGATACGCTATCGATTCTGCGAGAAGAAAACGTGACGGATTGTGGCGGCGTACTACACTGTTTTACAGAGGACAGGGAAACTGCGGGCAAATTGCTGGATCTCGGATTCTATATCTCTTTTTCCGGCATCGTCACGTTCCGTAACGCCGAACAGTTACGCGACGCCGCACGCTATGTTCCTTTGGATCGCTTGTTAGTTGAGACTGACTCTCCGTATCTTGCGCCGGTACCGCATCGTGGTAAAGAGAACCAGCCCGCCATGGTTCGTGATGTCGCAGAGTATATGGCCGTATTGAAAGGTGTTGCCGTTGAAGAACTGGCGAAAATCACCACTGATAACTTTGCCCGCCTGTTTCACATCAACGCTTCTCGCCTGCAATCTATCCGTTAATTGAGTTTTTTTAAAGCTCGTAATTAATAAGTAAACCGAGTAAAGTTCACCGCCATAAAATGGGCGGTGAATAACCAGTTAGACACATTCAGATACTCATTTTATCGGATTGTGCGAATTTTACGGCTATCCACAGCTGAATTGTGATAGCCGTCAAACAAAAATAAGCTGAATTATTTTACTCTGTGTAATAAATAAAGGGTACTTAGATGCCCTGTTCACGGCGAGGTTCTCCCCCCTCGCCAATGCGTGAGAACGTAGAATACGCAAAATCATTCAAGCAGCATCAAGGCGGCAAGTGAGTGAATTGCAGGAGCTTACTTAAGTAAGTAACTGGGATGAACGAGCGCAGCCAACGCTGAGGCGGTTTGAAGGATGAAGTGTATAAGCACAAATACTCAGGAGCACTCCTAATTATGTTTAAGAATGCATTTGCTAACCTGCAAAAGGTCGGTAAATCGCTGATGCTGCCGGTATCCGTACTCCCGATCGCAGGTATCCTGCTGGGTGTCGGTTCCGCTAACTTCAGCTGGCTGCCAGCCGTTGTATCGCACGTTATGGCAGAAGCAGGCGGTTCTGTTTTTGCAAACATGCCGTTGATTTTTGCCATCGGTGTCGCGTTAGGCTTCACCAACAATGACGGTGTTTCCGCACTGGCTTCAGTGGTTGCCTACGGCATCATGGTCAAGACCATGGCTGTGGTTGCGCCGCTGGTTCTGCATTTACCTGCTGAAGAGATCGCAGCTAAACACCTTGCTGATACGGGTGTTCTCGGGGGGATTATCTCCGGTGCGATAGCAGCGTATATGTTCAACCGTTTCTACCGTATCAAACTGCCTGAGTATCTTGGCTTCTTTGCCGGTAAGCGCTTCGTTCCAATTATTTCTGGTCTGGCTGCCATCTTTACGGGTGTGGTCCTGTCCTTTATTTGGCCGCCGATCGGTACTGCTATCCAGACATTCTCCCAATGGGCTGCATACCAGAACCCGGTTGTGGCGTTCGGTATCTACGGCTTCATTGAACGCTGCCTGGTACCGTTTGGTCTGCACCATATCTGGAACGTTCCATTCCAGATGCAGATTGGCGAATACACCAACGCTGCGGGCCAGGTGTTCCACGGCGATATCCCTCGCTATATGGCGGGTGACCCGACTGCGGGCATGCTGTCTGGTGGCTTCCTGTTCAAAATGTACGGTCTGCCGGCTGCCGCTATTGCTATCTGGCATTCTGCAAAACCAGAAAACCGCGCGAAAGTGGGCGGTATCATGATCTCCGCGGCGCTGACCTCGTTCCTGACCGGTATTACCGAGCCGATCGAGTTCTCCTTCATGTTCGTGGCGCCGATCCTGTACATCATCCACGCGATTCTGGCAGGCCTGGCATTCCCGATCTGTATCCTGCTGGGTATGCGTGACGGTACGTCGTTCTCTCATGGTCTGATCGACTTTATCGTTCTGTCCGGTAACAGCAGCAAACTGTGGCTGTTCCCAATTGTCGGTGCTGGCTATGCTATCGCCTACTACACCATCTTCCGTGTGCTGATCAAAGCGCTGGACCTGAAAACACCGGGTCGTGAAGACGCGACTGAAGACAGCAAAGCGGGCGCAACGGGTGAAATGGCTCCGGCCCTGGTTGCTGCGTTCGGCGGAAAAGAAAACATCACTAACCTCGATGCGTGCATTACGCGTCTGCGTGTCAGCGTGGCTGACGTCGCCAAAGTGGATCAGGCTGGCCTGAAGAAACTGGGTGCAGCAGGCGTGGTGGTTGCGGGTTCTGGTGTTCAGGCTATTTTCGGCACCAAGTCCGATAACCTGAAAACTGAAATGGATGAATACATCCGTAACAGTTAAGCCGTAAGATGTTGGGGAGAACTAAGGCAGCCTGCGGGCTGCCTTTTTTAATGCATTAATTGGCCTGAACACGAATCGGCGCGGTGGCAGCAAATAGCCATGGACGAGCATCACTGTTTACGCGCGGTGACAAGGTTTCTCTGACTTGCTGATGGTAATCATCAATCCACTGCTTTTCGCTCTCGCTCAGCAGATGCAACTCAACCAGATTCAAATCAATGGGCACTAGCGTCAACGTGGAGAAGCGGCAAAAGCCAGGGCGACTGTCGATAATTTCCACCTGATTCTCAATACGGATACCGTATTGTCCGGCCAGATAATATCCTGGTTCGATGGTAATAATGTTGCCCGCAACCAGAGGCCAGGGGTTCACTTTCTTTGCAATGCGGTGCGGCTGCTCGTGGATCAACAACTGATGCCCGACACCGTGGCCGGTGCCATGATCGTAATCCAGGCCCAGCGCCCAAAGTGCCCGACGGCTAAACGCATCCAGTTGATGCCCCTGAGTACCGCTCGGGAATTGCAACGTGATCAGCGATAAAAAGCCTTTCAGCACTGCAGTGTAATGCAGTCGACGCTGTGGATCCTGCGGGCCAAAGGCGAGGGTGCGCGTTGTATCCGTAGTGCCGTTCTGATACTGACCACCAGAATCATTTAAATACATCGCCTGAGAGGTGATGGGGGTATTGGTTTTTTCGCTGGAATGATAATGACACATTGCCGCATTGCTGGCTGATGCTGAGATCGTACCAAAACTTTGCTCAATAAACCCAGGCTGCTGCTGGCGAAACGCCAACTGTTTTTCCTGGGCTTCCAGTTCGGTTACCGGATTACCCGCAGCCTCACGTAAGGGGACTTCATGCGCCAGCCAGGCGAGGAAGTTCACCCAAGCGGCACCATCCTGCTCATGACATTCGCGATAACCCGCCAGTTCTGTGTCATTTTTATGTGCTTTGATAAGCGTTATGGGATCGGGTGCCCAGAGGAGTTCGCCACCGTGCTGTTCAATGGCGAATCGCAGTGCAACCGGTGCATAGTCTTTATCGACCAGGAAGCGTTTCCCGTGGGCAAGTTGCTGGCAGCGAGACAGAAAATCCTCTTGTGGCGAAATCGTTAATGCGTTCAGTAGCGCTTCGGGTAACTGCTGCGTTTTGTTGGCATCCACAAACCACTCCAGTTCACCACTGCGATGCAGCAAGGCAAACGAAAAAGGCACCGGAACCATATTGAGATCTGAACCGCGCACATTGAGCAGCCAGGCGATGTTATCGGGCAGGGTGATTGCCAGAAAGTCAGCCTGATGCTGAGCAAGTTGCTCGACGATCCGTGCGCGTTTCTGCGCACTGCTTTCGCCGCTGATCTCAATGGGCATTTCGCGGATGATGCCGCAGGGGGCAGCAGGACGGTCGAGCCAAACTGTATCGAAGGGGTCGGTTTCCAGCGCGACCAGTTCGCAATGAGTGGCCGAAAGCGCCTCAAACTGGCTGTTGACCATCAGCAGAGGCTCAAAGCCAATGCGGGTACCTGCTGGCACATGCGTCTGCAAATAATCGGCTAGCGGCTCGTCGTGTAAATGATGAATCTCGAAATCGTCCAGGGAGACTTCGTTACGGACCTGGACCTGGTAACGTCCATCGACAAACATCAATGCGCGATCGCGAAGCACCAGTGCCAGACCAGCTGAGCCGCTAAAGCCGGTAAGCCAGGCCAGTTTATTGTCGTGTGGTGTGCAATCCTCACTCTGATGAGCGTCGGCGCGTGGAACAATCATACCATCCAGTCCCTGTGCTAACAGGAGATTGCGCAGGGCGGAAAGGGGCGTTGAGTTATGCATAGTTACCTTCAGGCCTTAACGGAACGGCGGTTCGTTGAACGTACGTAGTTTGCGGGAATGCAGGCGATCGCCTTCGGCGCGAAGCCGATCGATTGCCCGAATACCGATTTGCAGATGCTCGGAAATTGCACCTTCATAAAAACGGTTGGCCTGGCCTGGCAGTTTAATCTCACCGTGCAGCGGTTTATCGGAGACGCAAAGCAGGGTGCCGTAAGGTACGCGGAAACGGTAACCCTGCGCGGCAATCGTGGCGCTCTCCATATCGATAGCGACGGCACGACTGAGGTTAAAACGCAGCGCAGAGGCAGAATAGCGTAGCTCCCAGTTACGGTCGTCAGTGGTGACGACGGTGCCGGTACGCAGTCGCTGTTTGACCTCTTCACCGGGCATGCCGCTGACCTCTTTGGTCGCGTCATACAGCGCGCGCTGGACTTCGGCGATGCTCGGAATCGGAATATCTGGCGGCAGTACGGCATCCAGCACGTGGTCGTCGCGTAGGTAGGCGTGGGCGAGAACGTAATCACCTATGGCCTGGCTCTCACGCAGGCCGCCACAGTGCCCAATCATTAGCCAGACGTCAGGACGCAGGACCGCCAGGTGATCGCAAATGGTTTTGGCGTTTGACGGGCCAACGCCGATATTCACCAGTGTGATCCCCTGACCGTCGGCGGTGATTAAATGCCAGGCGGGCATCTGGTGCTTCTTCCAGGCAAGATCGGAAATAGCCTCTTCCGGTGCCTCAGTTTCTGCGGTAATCCAAATTCCACCTGCGCATGACAGCGCAATATACGGACTGTCCGGGTCGAGGATCTGGCTACAGCCCCAGCGCACAAACTCATCGACATAGCGAGTGTAGTTGGTGAACAGTACGAAAGGCTGAAAATGTTCTACCGGTGTGCCGGTGTAATGGCGCAGGCGTGCAAGTGAAAAATCAACGCGTCGGGCGTCGAAGTGCGACAGGGGAGAAAATTCTGCCGGGTGAAATGTTCCATCCGCGGTTTCATCGCCAATCTGCGACAGTTCGGTAGTGGGGAAATGGCGCGTTAATCCGGCGCTCATGGAGCGGTCGAGCGTCAACTCAGAACCGTCTATCACGTAGGGGTAGGGGATCTCGTGCTGGGACGGTTCGACAGAGATATGCGCATCGTAATCCTGGTACAGCAGGGTGAGCTGTTCTTCAAGATAAGGTCGGAACAGAGACGGGCGAGTAATGGTCGTGGTATAGCAGCCAGCATGGGTAAAACGGCCATAGGCGCGTGTTTTTGGAGGATTCGTTGCGCTGCCATCCCAGGTCACAGAAAGTGAAGGGTAAACAAAAAGACCTTTATCTCGGGCGATGATGTCAGGAAGCGTCCCGGTTTCAATGTACTTGCCAATGGCGCTACGCAGAGCCTTAACCGATTGCTCATACAATGCGTTCAGTTTATCCAGTGCCTGAGCCGGGGTCAGGCTGGAGCCCTTATTGTTCATGTCTGTCTCCTTGTTCCACAGATGTGCTGCTCTCCCGATAGTATGTCACAGGAATGTGAAACAAAAGTCAGACGTTAAGGAAGAATCTGCGAAGGCCGAACGGCCCTCGCAGAACGGCTTAGCCGTGCGGTTTATCTTTCATCAGAATTGCGGTCGCGGCAGAAATAAGACACCCCGCCATCAGGTATATGGCTACGCTGTGCCAGTTTCCGCCCGAGAAGGTCACCAGTGCCGCGGCAATAAACGGGGTAAAGCCGCCGCCAACGACGCTGGCTACCTGATAGCCAACGCCAGCACCGCTGTAACGGTAACTGGCGCCAAACAACCCGGTAAACATTGGTTGTTGCACGCAGACCACCATGTCGTGGGCGATGTTTGCCAGCATAATGGCGAAGAATACAATCCAAAAGATAGACTGTGCCTCAAGGGCCATAAAGAACGGAAAGGCACAGAGCGTGCCGACCAGAGCGCCGGTAATGTAGACCCGTCGGCGGCCGAAGCGGTCAGCAAGCCAGGCGAAACAGGGGATGGTCAGACAGCTCAACCCACCAACTAACAGACCGATATTCAGAAATAGCTCGCGCGGTAGACCCAGATTTTGCGTGGAATAGTTGAGTGCAAACGCGGTGACGATATACATGGTCAGCAGCTCACACAGGCGCAGGGCGATTATCTTTAAAAATGCGCCCGGATGGCGGATTAACGCCTCAACGACCGGCAGCCGCTTTTTCTCGGGCAGAGGTTCCTGTTTTTGCTGCTCGAACTCAGCTGATTCATCCATGCGGTTACGCATCCATAATGCACCAAGTACCAGCACGATGCTGAACAGGAATGGGATGCGCCAGCCCCAACTCAGGAACTGCTCATCGGTTGTTTGCGAACTGATCAGCGAAACCAATCCGGTCGAGAGCAATAGGCCAACGCCATAACCCACCTGCACGCCGCTGCTGTAGAAGGCTTTTTTATTTTTTGGCGCGCTTTCGACAGAGAGTAACGCCGCGCCGCCCCATTCGCCGCCGACGGCAAAACCCTGAATGGCGCGTAGTGTTACCAGCAGTACTGGAGCCCACCAACCGATAGTGTCAAAAGAGGGGATGATGCCAATCAACGCCGTGGCAATACCCATCACCCAGACGGTAAGCATCAGCATACGTTTGCGGCCAAGACGATCGCCGAAGTGACCGAAGATAACTCCGCCTAATGGGCGGAATAAAAATCCGACACCAAAGGTGGCAAAGGCCGCGAGCGTGCCCATCGCCGGGCTGACTTGCGGGAAAAACTCGCGGTTAAAGACTAACGCGGCGGTGATGCCATACAGAAGAAAATCATACCAATCGACCACGGCACCGGCGAAGCTGCCCAGTGCGGCACGTCGAGCGCGATCGCGATGATGTAAAGAGGAGTCCTCCTGAGGACTCGCGGAGATGAGGGTGGAATCCATAGCTATCCTGTCTGTACTGATTTTTTGTTATTAGTATTGGAATAAGGTTACGCACATTGCAGTCGATATATTAGCGACTGTGATGAGACTACCGCGACAGGCGGGAAGAGAAAACGATTTTATCTGTTACAACGGAGTAAGATGACAAATAGGACGAAAGAGAAAGTAGAAAAACAAAAAGCCTGCTTAGTTTCCTAAGCAGGCTTCTTAAATTTGGCTCCTCTGACTGGGATCGCCTTTGCCAGTAACTGGCTAATAAATAAGCTAAACCTGAAAGTTCTTGTTGTCAAGACCACCAGAATGACCACCAATAGTTGCGGGTTATATAAAGCTGGGTTGAGTGAACCTCGGATATGGTGATCGTTACTATGGTGTTCCCTGGATGGGGTGGATATGAAAGTCACCTATTCGCAGAACCGTCTGGGCACAACAACTGATGCGCGGAAAGCGGTAAATACTGGTCAGACTCTCCGCTTTTGAGCAAAGCCGCAGTTGTGGATTTCATTAAAGTGGCAAATGCGTCAAAATAGATCAATGAATACTATAGGTTTAGGTCCTACTGTGTAATGGGTCCTCAACTCTGGGTGTTCGGTAAAGTACAGAATGACGACGCTTAAACTATCGTAGCCCAATGCTCTGCAACGGATCAGTGAGACAGTGGCCTTAGTCAAGCGGCATTTTTTGACGTTTCTAGCCGTTCGATGGAACGCGACCTTAAAAGCCCTACTCTGAACAAGTTAGCCTACTATGCGATTTTATGGAGATTCATCCGCTCATGCTGTTGGTTTATGCAGGTGTCGGACTACTTGAAGTCAACCAGCTTTTATAAAGTGTTCGGTACAAGTTGGACATCATCGTAGAGAACAAGGAGTGCAAAAAGAATGTTTTATTCTGTTTCACCGTCATCACTGCTCACCGAGTACAGCAACGACAATATATGCCGTGTTCTCGCACTTGATGGTGGCGGTGCAAAGGGCTTTTATACGCTGGGTGTCCTCAAGGAAATCGAGGCTATGCTTGGGTGCCCGTTATATAAGAGGTTTGATCTTGTATTTGGTACTAGCACCGGTGCGATTATTGCTGCGCTCATTGCTCTAGGATACGAAGTAGATCAAATACACGCACTGTACACCGAACATGTACCACGAGTTATGTCCAGCCGGTCGGCTGCGGCAAGAACACTGGCGCTCCAGGATTTGGCTAAGGAAGTCTTTCAAGATAAGACATTCGAAGATGTTCTGACGGGTATTGGCATCGTCGCAACTCGATGGATGACCGAAAGACCAATGATCTTCAAAGGTAGCGTTGTGCAGGCCCATGGTCGTAAGGGAACCTTCAGTCCAGGATTCGGGGTCAGCATCGCTGACGCGGTGCAGGCGTCTTGCTCGGCCTATCCGTTCTTCGAAAGGAAAGTGATAGTTACCGCAGCAGGCGATAAGGTTGAGTTGATAGATGGAGGCTACTGTGCAAACAATCCAACTTTGTTTGCGATCGCCGACGCTACTGTCGCTCTGAAAAAAGATCACCGGGATATCCGGGTTATAAATGTCGGTGTTGGTATCTATCCAGAACCTAAACCAGGGTTTCTTTTGCGGATTGCTAAGAAATGGCTCGCTGTCCAGTTGCTTCAAAAAACTCTAGAGATCAACACACAATCGATGGATCAGCTACGCGACATTCTTTTCAAAGACATTCCGACGATTCGGATCAGTGACACATTCGAACGGCCTGAAATGGCGACAGATTTACTTGAGTACAACTTAGATAAACTGAATATCCTTAGACAGCGCGGTAGAGAGTCTTTTGGAGTTCGTGAGGCGCAATTAAGGGAATTTCTGATATGAGAGAGGCGAAATAATATGGGAATACCTGAATCACAGCTCGTTAAATGGTCCCATCAAGGATCTATTGCACAATCTGCCTCAACTTATAACACTATAAAGAATGCATTAGAGAGCGCAAACACTGAGTATCATGGAAAGAATTTCAAAGTGTTCCTGCAGGGCTCCTATGGAAACGATACTAACATCTATGCTGAAAGTGATGTTGATGTAGTCATATGTCTTGATGATGTCTACTACAGTGACCTCACACAGCTTTCACCAGAAGACAAAGAAGCGTACGACCGCGCATTTGTTCCCGCAACCTATTCATATAATCAATTCAAGCAAGATGTGCTTAAGGCCCTCACAGAGCGCTTTGGGGCTGATGTTAAGGTGGGAGATAAGGCCATAGTTATAGCGGCAAATGGAGGTAGGCGCAAAGCTGACGTTATTACATCAATGCAGTTTCGTCGTTATTGGAAATTTAAGGGGGATTACGACTCACAATACGATGAGGGTATCTGTTTTTTTAATGGCGCTGGTGAACGGATTGCCAATTACCCCAAGCAGCATTCCGAAAATCTTACCCTAAAACATCAGGACAGTAATAAATGGCTAAAGCCCATGGTTCGCGTACTGAAGAATCTTCGAAGTAAACTCATTGATGACGGAAAATTGAAGTCAGGACTTGCACCCTCCTATTACCTGGAAGGGTTGCTCTATAACGTGCCAAACGAAAAGTTTGATACCAGTTATACCGATTGCTTTGTCAATGCCATGAATTGGATTCAGACAGAAGCAGATAAGGACAAACTGCTATGCGCCAATGAGCAGTATTACTTGCTTTGGGAGGGGACACATACTTCATGGGAGAGAGCAGATGCGGAAGCGTTTATCGACGCAGCAATCAAAATGTGGAATGAATGGTGAAGTGAGTCAATAAAACTGCTGTCCTAGGGCACGGAAAACAGCAAGTAGGAGGAATTGACGTGGCAGGTAGCATCATTAACCTTTTTATGTGGGGATATCAGGACAGCTACAGAATTCACATCCAGATTCTGGCACGTAATGTACTGAAAAAATTGGGAGCACCGGCTGATGCAGAAGTGCTGCTTGTTGGTGCTCGCCGCCCCAGCAGTAAAAAGGCGAATCCGGTATGCGTAGAGCCAGAAGATGGTAAGTGGTATCTACCTTTATTTGAAGGATTGCTGGATTCAGTTGAATCGATTTACAAGAGTCATCGGTTACAGAGCATGATTTTTGGCGATGAGCCAAGCATGCGTGACAAGCCAGAGTGGATGCGTCGCGACTCAGTGCGAACATCGGTTAGTAAGGCACTTGAAGCTTTTGATACCGAGCATAACGTAACGTCATTTTGCGGAGAGTCTAGGCGAATAGACGACTACTATGTCACCCCAGTCATACAGATTCCAAACGACACTTTCGAGAAATTCCCTCCTTTGCTCTCCAAGTTTGTTGATGAAAGCCAACAAGGACATGGATTTCGCAGTCTGATACATGCAGCGATGTATGCGGTTCTTCGTGAGGCTACCGAGGAATTGCATAACCCTGATCCAGGACGATTTACCCATGGCAGCATGAGAGATGACGAGGAAATAATACGGATTGCTGCAAAAGACTTTCTGCACACCGCAGGCCTCTCGATCGAACGAAGATACATTCATACTGATCTTTTCGATGCTTTGAACCTTGTCTCCTCTCTTATGTACGAGGGGGCGAAAGGCATAGGTCAGCTCATTCTCGTCGATCCAGATAACGAGGCAGTTGAGTTCCTCGCGAAGTTTGTTGAGCCAGTTCCCTTTCGTGAGCCACGATGGGTTCGGAAAGTCTTGCAGATGGCGGCATCAGGTGTCGGCATTATCGCAAATAGTCAGTACATCTATGGACTTGGGAGACTGAAAGAGTCGCACGATCCCAGTGAACAAGATGCGTTCACGGTAGATTTTATAGATCATTATCACTGGCAGTTGTACTGTGGTAACCAAGCACTGCTTCTCAGTCAATATGCTGTGCCCAAACTTCCACAGGAGCCTTTTGACAAGGCTGCATTCCTGGCAAATTACGCGAGGCTATTTCCGTTGTCGTCACAAGATAGTGGATTGCACTTGTGGAACCTTCTGATGACCCAAACCAGTCAGGAGCATGGGAGCATGATTGTCGTTGCGGAAGATGCGGCCTGCGAGGCGAATCGACTTTGCAAGCAAGGTACTAGCATCGTGCCAACTAGGCTCACTGAATCACTCCTTCGAAGTGTCAGTGGTATCGATGGCACAATACTGCTTGATCCTGCTGGTCTTTGCCATGCTATCGGGATTATTCTCGACGGTGAAGCGACCGATGAGTGTACGCCATCAAGGGGATCTCGATATAATTCCGGCGTGCGTTACGTACAAACGAGCAGCACTCGAAGGCTTGCGATCGTCGTGTCGGATGATCGAACGGTCGATATCATTCCTCCAATCAAGCGACTGTGCAGTCGTTCAAGAATAGAACAATGTGTCGTAACACTGGAGGCGGCAACGCTCGACAACTATCATGATTCTCGGAATTGGTTAAACGACCATCGCTTCTATATCAATGCTGACCAATGCGCTCGAATTAATGCCGTACTCGACAAACTAGATGCCCTTCCAAAAGAAGTAGGTCTTATATATTTTGAAACTGAGAGATTTGAAGTTGACCCAGAGATGGACGAAAGCTATCTCATAGATTGACCGAATACCGCTGCGTGATGTCAATATTAGGTACCCCGCACCAATATCATGGCCTAACGTTTGTTGGCGTAAGTAGGGATGTTATCGTAGTCGGCCTTATCGTTAGGAATTAGCTTGCCTGTGGGGGCTTCACGTTAGATCCGGCAGGCTTCAAGAGTTTTGTACATCGGAAGCTGGCAGATAGTGCCTCGGGATGTCACGTATCGCAAAGCATAATCGAATGAGGTAAAGACAGTTTTGATATGTTCGTGATCCGGTTGGTGACAGAAGCGGTTGTTTGAGAACGCCATAGTATGTTAATAATGGCTAATAAACAAAGATCTCTGCTTTAGCACTGCACTGATTTTAGGCTTGGGTCATTCACTTACAGAACTGCCGTGGAGCGGGCTAAGAGCACGATTTGATAGACTTATTGTCCTTCCTAAATTAAATTAGTAATAAAAATTAATAGTGATTCGACTCATCTCCATTAGAAGGATGGACTTATCAATGGAAAATAATATTTTAGGTCATGCTCAAAGAGACACTTCAGGGGCAACCACATTCGGGAAATATGATTTTCAATATCATTGGGCTCTATGCAGAATAATTGAAAAGCATAAATCTAATTCTGACTATGCATTATTAATTGAATATCATGAGGATGTTGTTATAGCAGACTCATTGTATGGAAGTTCGGCAAAATTTGAATTATTTCAAGTAAAGAACACTGGAAATCCTTTCACTCCTGACGCCTTAACCAAACGAGAAAAAGGTGCTAAGGGGCCTAAAAGTTCCATTCTAGGTAAGCTATTAAACTCATGCATAGGCACTAATTATGAAACACGTATTACGGAAATAGGTCTTGTATCCTCAAGTGGTTTCTCATTTGATCAAAAAGATAATAAGTTAAAGCTAGATATTTTAACTTCAGGTGATCTTAGCGTAAATTGTCTATCGGGATTAATTGGGAAGTTAAAGGCCGAGCTTGGGATAGATATTCTTCCAGAAAACCTAAAATTCATCGTCCCAAAAATAAAACTAGAGAATCAAGAGGAATTTGTCATCGGCAGATTTGCTGAATTAGTAAATGAAATATTCCCAAATAGTCATTGTAATGCCGTCAATATTTATAGGGCAATCATCGATGAAATTCATCGCAAAGGACAAAATACTTACGACTTTACTATGTGGGAGAAAATGGTAGAGGATAAGTCTCTTACATCTCATAAGGTAAAAGATGTCATAGCAGTTAACACTACAAGCCCAAAATTTGATGAGTTTGAGAAAGACTTCGCGTATTTAGCTAGAAACGATATGAAATGGAACACTTTAACTTATCGAAAGATTAATAAAAAAATCAAACAACTTTTCTTACGTCGAGTCGGTCACGTTTCAGCTTTTGATATGAATATAATGAGGATAGCTCAACAGGCGCTTATTAGCGTACCAGAAGAAGATTTTACAGAAACCAACGATTACATTGAGTCAGTTATTGTGAAAGCTAAAGAACTGGGCATTGAAAGCCAAATTCCTGAACATGACGATATACTTTGCGAGATAATTTACTGCTTTTTAAAGGTGATGCATGAATAATATAAGAAGCAAAAAAGATCATTACAAATTGTTAATTCGTAACTTAAGGAACAAGAAAAATGAGAAGCTTGACATTTCAACGATTGGTTCTGATATCAGATTCGAAAAGACTTGCGAATCAGTTTACGTTCCCGAAGAGATTGAATCTAATTACCGGAGAAGATAACAGTATTGGCAAATCCACTCTAGCCAAAAGCTTACTATGGTCTCTAGGATGCGATCCTGTTATCGATGAAGAATGGAAATCAAATGACATTAAATCGATCTTATATTTCACTATAAACAACAAACAGTATTTTTCTTGCCGAGGGAGTCATTCAATAATTTTGGGTGCTATCGGTGGTGAAACCAGAAGATATACACATATTACTGGTGATTTTTCAAAAGACTTATCAGATCTTGTTAACTTTAAAATGAAGCTTCCTAATCGTAGTGATGGAAACTTAGAGACTCCTCCGCCCGCATATTATTTTTTACCTTTCTATATCGATCAGATAAAAAGTTGGAGTTCACCTTGGGATTCATTTGAAAACTTAGGCCAATATTCAAACTGGAAAAAACCGTTAATCAAATACTTTACTGGTTATCTGAAGCCAGAGCATTTTGATATTGAAGAAAGCATTTGTGAATACAGTGATGTCAAAAAGGAATCTGCAGTCAAAATAGAGAAATTTCAAAGCGCAGTTGAAGTCATAGTTGATAATTCGGTTGATCTCCCCATAGCTTTGGATAATGAAGATTTCAGCAGAATTCAAGAAGAAATAAACACTGAACTTCGCGAGTTAATCGATTATCAAACGAAGCTTTATGATGCTCAGGCAACGATTACCTCGAATATCTATGATCTCGAAAGACAGTATGAGTTAGCCACCAGTTCTGCAAACGAGCTCGAAGAAGATTATAAATTTGCAGTAGAATCCATACCTACGGATAATTTAGAGTGTCCATTGTGTGGCACTCTTCACGATAACTCACTGCCTAACCGAGCGCTACTTCTTTCAGAAAAGGATTCGCTTCTTGATGAGGCAAATTCAATAGCATCTAAAATATCAGAGCTTAAATTATCATTAGCTGAATTAAATGAGGATGCTCTGTTTGCGACTTATGAAATAGAAAGAATTAATAAGAAGTATATCACTGATGACAATGCAAGTGAAAAAGGGCTAATTGCGCAAGTAATAGATACTATATCCACTGAAAATGTCTCAAGAAACATTCAAGTTAAAATTGAGAATGAAGATCTAAAAATCAGCAAAGCCAACAGTTCTATTACGGGGCTAAGAAAAGACCAGAGGAAACTTCTTTCAACCAAAGACAAGGAAGAACTGAATTCTTCCTTTATGTTAAAACTGTTGGGAAACATTGAAGCGCTTGGTTCAACAGGAATAAATCTTAGCAAAGTGAAATCACCTATTGATTACAAACAGTTGCTCGGTGGTGGTGCTGCTGAGGCTGCTAGGGGATTGCTCGCTTATCAACTCTCTGTACTGCAACAAATACATGGTGCTAACACGTGCATAGTGCCTCCATTCGTCATTGATACGCCTAACCAGCAAGAGCAGGCGGGACACCGTTATGAAACAGTCATCAAAGAACTAATGCATAGTGTCCCTCAGGATTATCAGATAATACTATGTGCAATGGAGAATGATGCATTAAATGAATTTAAAAATAATGCTAATGTTATTAAGTTAAGTCCTGATAAGTTATTGAATAGCACGAAATATGATTCTCTACGGGCTGAATACAAAAATATTCAATTGTCTGTGAGAGATCATGGTGAAGATGATTAAATAAATTTAATATTCAATATTTTGTATTGAAAATGACTTGCTGTGTGCCATATTAAACTGACTTAACGCTGCTCGAATTCTTAGGGTAGCGCTAAGTAATAATTCATGACCTTTACTATAAGGTGCATAAATTATTCGATTAAGTATTACTATACCATCTCAAAAAATAATTAGCCTCTACTAGAAATTAATATTTTTATACGGTGTAACATAACCAATATATTCGGATTGAGCAGTACGATTGACATTCCAACGTTTGGCGTTAGCAGGACGTTGTCGCTCGTCTGCATGAGTTAATATCAATCGTCTTTTCGCACGTGAAACACCAACGAAAAATGCACACCGATTCTCATCTTGGTTACCAAAGAAAATCTCGTTTTCAACCGCCATTATAATTACAGAATCGAACTCTAGTCCTTTGCTTTTGTGAATGGTCAGAATCCGGACTGCTTGGTCATCCGTAAATCGCCCGAGCGCTTGCGGCAAATCAGATTCAATTTTAAGCAATTCTTCAATACGTGCTTTGGTATCACGAAAAACTTCCTGTAGGCGTTTGTGAGATTCGTAATCAGGTGATAAGGCTACGATCGTATCTGAGCCAATATGCTTTAAAAACGCCTTCACAAACATCCACCAACAAGAAAAAGGTGAATCAAGCTGTTCAGCACTAGCTGCTTCTTTGCGCTGTTTTTTTAACAAACGATCAAGGTCCTTTCGCGCACTGGACTGTACTTCTTCATCGGCAAAAGGAATCAACTGATTCATCAAACGGATCCAAGCCTTGGGTTCACGCTTTCCATAGAGGCATGAAAGATAATCTACGATTAAACGTGCAGCTGGCTCGACAGTTATATCCTGCATTTGCTGTTCATTTCGATATGGGATACCACGTAATTCCAACTCCATCATTAGATGGTCAGCATAGAGATCTAACTGTTTAGAAACTAAGACAGCAACCTCGGCTGGTGGTAATTGTTCTTTACTGATCCAGTTATTAATAATATTCGCCAAATAAATGGCTTCTTCTTGGCTGTTTCCGAAACTCTCGACATGAATCTCACCTTCGTCACCATTCAGTTGTTCATCTGGCATGGCAGAGGTCGGATCAAGCTCCCGAATTATTTCGTTCTGAACTTTTAGTAATTGCGGTTTTGATCGGAAATTACGGTACATGTTTAGTGGTACGGCATTAAAATCATTAGTAAATGTTTGAAAAATCCCATCCATCGCTCCCGCCCAACCCATGATTTTTTGCTTAGTATCGCCTACAGCAGTGAGGCGGATTTTAGTCCCTAGAAAAGCAAGCTTAACTAATTCATACTGCAAATTTGTACAATCCTGAAACTCATCAAGAAAAATATCGCTGTAAGCCTGACGAATTGCATTACGGGCAATTCTTGAGTTTTGCAATATCTTGATAGCCAATGGAACAAGATCACTAAACTCTATTTGGGTGCTAGATATACCGATTTTCTTTTCAACGATCGTATAGCCGGAATCCAATGCATCTCTTCCTTTCAGCACTGGTCTAAAACGATCGATAATTCGCTTGGCAAATGCATGGAAAGTATAGCTGTCGAAACGGGAGGCAAGGTCTGCACCACAGCGCCGTTCGACACGCTCTTTTAAATTTCTACTTGCATCAACTTTGAAAGAGATAGCGAGAATCCGCTTCGGATACCGACATGTACCTGTCCGTAATAGGAAATCTGCCCGCTGTGCAAGCATTTCAGTTTTACCAGCGCCAGGACCCGCGGTAAGAGCTAAACAACGTTTACGGGCTTTTGCTGCTCGTTTTGCATTTGGTTCCAGTGTTAATCCATCGGCGGGTTGCCATGCTTCAATAGGAATCATTCAGGTAATTCTCCAAGTTTGGCAATAAGGGCATCAACTAGTCTATTCAGCGACTCTGGCATATTCGCAATTAATTCTTTGTCGCTTAGTTTCGCTAAAGCATCAATGTGTGCGGCTGGCTTACTACCTAATTTAAAACGTTGATGGTAAGTAGCGAACAAGCTCTGTTCATCTGCACTATATTGAGAAACATTGTTATAGCTTTTGCCAAGTACTGCTTTTATTGTTGACTCGTCCGGCTCATCTTCTTCAACTCCATAAGCTTCGGGATAAGCTAGTAACATGGAAAAGTCCAAATCCATGGGAAAGGAAAAAAACACAGATCTTTTTTCAAGCGCTTCAAAAATGTCTTGCGTGCCTTTATTAAAAAAATGGTGAGTTCTTATTGGCGTAGTTTCATCATTCCATTTTGTAATTTTCCATTCTGTAGGAAGTATTTTCTCCGGCTCAAATGCAGCAAGCTGATCGTTAACGTATTTAATTCGCCCCCATCCTGCACCATACCGACCTACATCCAGATCAAGCAAAGTCAGATAGGGAATCTGCAGTGCGGAAAGCAACCGCCAGAAATGATTTACATGCCTACCACCTAACGGTGCTACCGTAATGGCTGATTCATCAACAGGAGTACCTTTAACCTGGAGCAAACGCGGCAGTACGATTTCTTCACTATCTCCTTCGCCAAGTACAACCAAGCGTGAGAAATAAATCTCAGGGAATGCTTGTACAGCCTCTCTCACAAATTTATGTGCTTCATCAGCTTTAGGTGGCAATTTGATACACGTAATTCGTGTTTTTCTTTCCTCAGTAAGTCGTAGGTAACGTATAAACATAGGATCAACTCTTCGCAACATTGATGGTGCATGAGTAGCAATTAAGGCTTGCGCATCAATATTCTTTGCCATGGTATTCAAGGCACTGACAATACGTCCCAAGTAATGAGGAGAAAGGCTATTCTCCGGTTCTTCTACTGCGACCAGCGTAAAAATCGGAGGGCGCAACTTGTCGGGATCAAATGTAACATCTTCCTCTGCGAGCACAGCTCTACCGATCGCTTGAGATGACAGAACAAGAGAAAGGTAAAGCATCGATTTTTGACCATCACTCAACCGAGAAAAATCGACAAGCGAGCCATCATGGCCGGGAGTAAATGAAACCGATAAATGTCGTAGCAATGCTTCAATCTCCGAAGCCACAAATGTAATTTTAGGATCAGAGAAAAATTTGCCTTTGTGTAGGGTTGCCCAGGTTAATTTCAAACTTTCACTGAAAGCATTGATGGAGGGGTTAGCTTCTAGGCTCTCGCTTATCTGGTTGGTTAATCCCCTAATCGCATTACGTTCATCATCCCAACGTACAGCACGAAGCAAACGTCCGAGTAATGCGTTCGCACCGTAAGCAATATGGTCTGCCGGATCTCGTCTGGCTGGCAAATAGTGAATTTGGATATTGTTACGCTCTGCTCGTGTTACTTGAGCTGTGGTTTGAGGTGAATTATCAGCATTAACATCCAAAACATATACTAAGTTTTCTTCAATATCCCAATCCATTCCCATAGTTGCAGTGAGGCGAAAACGCACACGTGGAATACCTTCTGGCTCATCAAGTCGCATATGACCAAAATGAGGAGCCACGGTACTGTTATCCTCATCCTCAGCAAGCTCGTGAAACAGGAAGTCAGCTTCAATCCACAACTGTCTCTCAGGAGGAGCTTCACCTTCATCAAAAGGGACATGGAAATCTGATCGTTGGACACGACGCAATGTTGGATCAAACGCAAAAAGTCGACATAAAGCCTGAAGTACTGCTGTTTTACCTGATCCATTAGGACCAATGAGATAAGTAACATCTTCCAAGCTCAATTCGGTTGGTACTTTGCCAAAAGACTGGAAACCAGATAATCGAATTGCCTCAAGCTTCATTCTACCTCCTCCCTTAGTACAAGTTATCAAATGAATTGATGAGTTAGTTCATTTGTTGCCAATAATACGGTAGCCATTCTGTCGTTGTTCTCATGTAGACTTTAAAAATAGTTGTTAATGGGCAAAGTCCGTCGCGAGGCTATGGGGTTTTGGCTGCCATTCATTCAGTGACGATCCCTGCGATTGTAATTGTGTCTGATGCAATAAAGAAAAATTGTGCTGGAAAACTGTAAATCTATGACCAGTTTTAGTTCGCTCTGACAACATTACATTATTCCTAAATTCATTAAACCGCTATAACTCCAAAAACCGTTTCACCGCTGCGGCCTAAGGGGCGCTACGTCCGACTATACAGGGTTAGTTTTTTCTCCCGCGCGTTTTCCGTTCCCCGTATCAGCTTCCGGCTAATCGTTTCCCAACACAACCCGTCCCGCAAGGGTAAATGACACGCATGCTGCGCCCTTGCAGGCCGGAACGATGTCGGGAAAGCGAACCGTCAGGCGATTCGAAGACGAAAATCACACTACTGACGGAGAAAAAACCATGACGATTCCCCTGCATACCCAGACTAGCGCCCCTAACACCGCAGTGGCGACCAACGTATCCCCGCTGGAGCAGTCAGGCTCCTCAAAAACGAAATTTTCTAAAACCAAAACCGATATTTATCAGAACGTTACTGACAACATCATTTTTGCACTTGAAGCAGGTGTTAAGCCCTGGTCCTGCCCGTGGCGGCGAGTGCCGGGCATGTCTGGGTTGCCTTCCAATTTCGCAACCGGTATCGCGTATAGCGGAATGAATATCATGCTGTTGTGGTGCAGCGCGTCAAAACAGGGCTTTGGTGATTCACGCTGGATGACCTACAAACAAGCACAGGCAGTAGGTGGATTGGTTCGCAAAGGCGAGCACGGCACGACAGCCATTTTCTATACAGCCTTAGAGAAGGAAAACGAAGATGGCGAAATCGTCCAGATACCGATGCTGAAAACCTTCAATGTGTTCAATGTTGAACAAATTGATGGCCTTACGTTGACAACTGAAATAGTCAGCCCAGAAGCAACCTTTGACCCGTTGCCGGAGGCTGAAAATCTGTTCCAGAAGAGCGGCGCAAACATCATTGAGAAAGGACAAAACGCCTTTTTCAGCCCCTCAACTGATGAAGTCTGGCTACCAGAGCGCCATCTGTTTTCTGATGCAGCTAATTTCTACGCTACCGGCCTGCATGAGTTGGTTCACTGGAGTGGTGGTAAAAAACGACTTAACCGTGAAATGAAAGGGAAATTTGGCAGTGAGGATTATGCTTTTGAGGAGCTGATCGCCGAGCTGGGAAGCGCGTTCCTGATGGCGGATCTGGGAATTGTCGGAGAGGTCCAGCACGAAAGCTATATTGCTTCCTGGCTGAAAGCACTGAAAAATGATAAACGCTATATTTTCAAGGCCGCCAGTACGGCATCCAAGGCGCATCGTTATTTGATGGATAAAATCTGAGTCTGAGATAGGTCAAGCGACATTAAAAAATACCGTTTAAGTTTTCTTAAACGGTATTCCCTACCCTGGCTTTTTCCTCGGCATACATTGCCATGTTGGCTTTCAATCCGATGGCTCCGCCAGATGATCTTCGGCAGCCGTTTCGGAAAAACATCCCGCCGTATCGAAAAGATGGAAACCGAACTGGACCGACTACAGATGGAGGGTGGTGTCCTCACCGACCGGGTGGACGACCCGGAGGTTCAACGCCCGCGGCATTAGATTCGCACTCTGAATTACTTCCCCGCGACGATAAAAGGTTGTTGCCCGCAGATTCATATTGTCCGGGCTGCGATGGATCGCTGAGCTACTTGGGCGAAGATACCGCAGAACAACTGAAGCTGATAGATAGCGCCTTCCGGTTTACGCAGGGTGACACCTTCTAGGGTAATTGGCGTAAATGCTTTTGACATAATAATTGCAAAGTACTGATTCAGTTAATAAGGATAAGAGGTTTTCCACTGAACTGACGATGGCGAAGCTCATTGAGCAAGCGGGGAAGCTCTTCAAAACCGGCAGAGACTGTTTTTTCCGCCACCAGGCGTCCGTTTGTCAGGTCTCTGAGTATTTTCTCACCGACTTCAGTGAGCGTTCGCCATTCGTCGTTGTCACCAAACCAGTGAAGCGCACCCAGCGCCACTTCATGCATCGATAATGTTCTGCCAAACGGAGGACAGGGCCATTCGACCACTCGCCCTTGAATACTGACGATGTGCCCATTAGCTTTAAGTACTGGCGTCAGACGGGCGGCATGTTCCTTATTCACCGAGTCGATAACAGCGAAAAATTCAGCGGTATGCTCCCGAGTCCACGTCTGTTCTGCAGGTAGGGGCCCTTCAGTGCAGAACTGTACTCCCAGAGACTCAAGACGCAGCCAATGGCGCGTATTGCACATAGCGGTAACGATAAATCCTCGGGACAGAGCGAACTGAACAAGATAGTGCCCCACAGCCCCGCCGGCACCGCTGATTAGCAAACGGGCTCCCTTACTGGCCGGTAACTTTTCGATGGCAAGCCAGGCGGTAAGAGCCGGACAGGGGACGCTGGCAGCAATGTCAAATGTCATCGCATCAGGTACGCGCATCAGCGCCCGGGCAGCAACGGGGGTATGTTCAGCAAAGCTACCCGGCTTACCCAGATTCTGATGATAAACTACGCGGCAACCCAGCCAGCGCTCATCAACCTTGTTGCCGACAGCAATCACGGTTCCGGCACCGTCAACGCCCGGAACATGTCCCTCTTTCCAGTCAGTCAGTCCGGGAGTCAGCACTTTCCAGTCCACCGGATTCAGTCCGATGATGGCGTTTCTCACCAAAACTTCATCGGACTCAGGCACCGGGATATCAGTATATTCACACTTAAGCGCCTGCGGTTCAGGGCTGCCGTGCCAAGTCCAGGCGCGATGAGTGTCGCCGCAGTTTTCTTTGGTATCAAATTCCTCAGCCATACCGGCTCCTCTTTAATTCGGTCAGCATGGACCTTCAAAACTAATTTTTATCAAATAATTTTGGCCACTGCGTATTTGTGAACTTTAGTGATAAAACACCCAGTGTATATGTGTGAATTTAAACTGCATGTCAGAAACGTCCCATATAAAAGACTGCGTTTTATTTTAGCAAATGAAAAGTTAGGGTTGTTGCTTAATTTAATTTATTTATTGCCTAAAATAACAAATAAAACGCATGTAATAAAAATTATGTAAAGAAAAGCGATGCCTGTGGATTTGCTTTAGAGAGTGATGGTATAAAAAACAGAGTTTAACTAAATAAAATTAGGCTAACTACAGCACTATTTCAGTTTGTCGGTTAACAATACAGGGCCCGATATGAAGTATGAATCAGTTCTTCTTCTTTTAAAGAAGAACAAATTATCTATTATTTTTAAAAAATGCTTTCATGTAAAAGGTAATGAGGTTGCCGCTGTTTTATGGTCATGGTTATACATATTTTCTCTTTTCCTTGCGTACTATCTTTTACGTCCGGTAAGAGATGAATTGGGCGTTGCCAGCGGAATAAAGAATTTACCCTGGCTTTTTTCTGCCACATTAATTGCCATGCTAGCTTTTAATCCATTGTTTTCATGGGCAGTACGAAAATGGCAACGAGAAACCTTTATTCGCATAACATACCGGTTTTTCATGCTCCATCTTTTAATTTTTATGTTGGTCCTTTCTCTGACCTCTTCGGAACAGCAGGTCTGGGCTGGTCGGGCATTCTTCATCTGGATGTCAGTTTTCAACCTGTTTGTTGTATCGGTTTTCTGGTCATTTGTTGTGGATGTGTTCAACAGCGAACAGGGTAAAAGGCTGTTCGGACTGCTTTCGACGGGCGCCACCCTGGGGGGGATTTCTGGGTCCTTGATAACATTTAGTGCAGTAGAATTGACAGGCAGAAACTTCTTATTCGGTCTAGCCATTGTTCTCCTGGAAATCACTGTTTTTGCATCACGAAAACTGGCCAGTACGTCTTCAAGTTTTCATTCGAAAACTGAGGGTGAAGAGTATCATGTGCCCGTGGGCGGCGGCATTTTTTCAGGGGTGACACATACTCTCCGGTCACCCTATTTATTGTGTATTGCCAGCTTTATGCTGCTTTACAGCATGAGCTCAACCTTTCTTTACTTTCATCAGGCTTCTCTTGCTGAGGCCAGTTTCTCTGGCAGTGCTGAGCGCATTGCTTTCTTTGCAACTGTTGATTTCTGGGTTAATACTCTTACGCTTTTTGTACAGATTTTTCTGACAGCCAGCATTCTCGGGCGTCTGGGCGTGTTGCTCACGTTAAGCATTTTACCCACCGTAAGCATATTGAGTTTTGGTGCGCTGGCAGCTTCACCCGGAATAGCGACATTTGTTGTTATTCAGGTGCTGCGACGTGTCATCAACTTCGGCCTCACGCGGCCAACACGAGAAGTTCTTTTCACCGTGGTCAGTCGTGAAGAACGTTACAAATCAAAGAATTTCATTGATACGGTTGTTTATCGCGGTGGCGATCAGATCGGGAGCTGGAGTTGGCTTGCGTTGAGCTCTCTGGGGCTGGGTATAACCGGGATAGCCCTTCTTTCAATTCCTCTTTCAGTAATATGGCTCTGCATCAGCCTATATTTGGGTCATCAGCAAAGCAGACTACAACTCATTTCCATAACCAGTAAAACGGATCATTCCCGTTTCCAGTCCTGAGGTGCAATATGAAAATTACGCGAAAAAGTATTCTTAATATTTTGGGTTGTCTGTGTCTGTCGGGTGTTTTGTCCTCTGCAAGCGTGTCAGCAGCTACAGAGCAGATTTCACCTGCCCCTATGCGCATAGGTGTAATCGGGGCCGGCTGGCTGGGTGGTACGGTTGCAAAGCTGTGGGTGGCCGCAGGTCATGAAGTAATGTTTTCGTCACGTCATCCTGAAGAGTTAAAGTCGACGGTTGCCGAACTGGGGCCTAAAGCTTCAGTGGGAACGCCTCTGCAAGCGGCGGAGTTTGGTACGGTCGTATTGTTCGCCGTGCCTTATGACGCACTGCCTGCATTAGGAAAAGATCTCGGAAATGCAATCAGAGGAAAGGTAGTTCTGGATGCAACAAACCCAACTGCTGATTCAAATAATGTCCTTACCCAGGAGGCAAAGCGTAACGGCGTGGGAGCCACATCCTTAAAATATTTACCCGGTACTCGCTTGGTCAGAGCGTTTAACTCGGTAGATGCTGGCAGAATTGCTGCTTCAGCCAGTCGTACTGCAGATAAATTAGGTGTTGGTATCGCAAGCGATGACGAGCAGGCACTGGCAACTGCAGCACAACTGGTTCGGGATGCAGGCAGTGAGCCTGTCATTACCGGAGACCTCAAAAGTTCACAAGGTTTTGAAGATGGTGGCCCCGGTTTTCGTGCCAATACCGATGCTTCTCATCTCAGAAAATTGTTGGGGTTGAACGGTAACTGAAGCTAAAAAATCATTTTTCGGGCATGGTGTATGTATCGTTAAACGCCATGCTCGTTTCAGTTTTATGAGCCTGTACCGCAGAAATGAAAATGCATCCGAGTTAGATATTACGCCTGACAAACTCGATCAAACAGGCGATCGTCCATTTTGCCTGGATACTTACAGCCCCCCCTTTGGCGAGATTGCCGCCGTCTCCCGTTATGTCGCGTAGCAGGCGGCCCGCAGCCATAGCGAGCACTGAGCAGAGCGGCATACAGGGGCATTGAAATACGCATGTACTCAACGGGGAATGTCAATTATTGGAAACCTGAATTTCAAGCAAAAAATGACATCAACTTGCACGTAGATTCTTTATATCCCGATGAGGTGATTCTCCAAACTCGCGGCTGTATTCACGACTAAACTGTGAAGCACTTTCATAACCAACAAATAGAGCAGCACTTACTGCATCGAGGTTGTTACTTAACATCTGGTGACGAGCTTCCTGGAGGCGAAGCTTTTTCTGAAACTGAAGCGGGCTCATTCCTGTAACGCCTCTAAAATGTTGCCGAAACGAAGAGGGGCTCATATAAGCACTTGCAGCTAATTCATTCATACTTAATGATTGAGCGAAATTAACTTTTATCCACCTTACTACTTTAGATATTTGTTGGCTGGGCGAACCTGCTTTAGCAAAATTTTTAAGTTGGCTACCATAGGGACCTGACAGTAAACGAATAATAATTTCTTGTTTTATTAACGGTGCAATATGAGTGACGAGATGGGGTTCTGAATTTAAGTTTACTAATTTTAACAACGCATCCGCCAGACCCTCATCCAATGGCTCAACGGTGAGGGGGCGTGGAAAGTCATTTTTCACAGGTTGTGAAGGACTCATAGATGCTGAAATTTGGCTTATCAGCACTGGATCTAATGTTAACGATAGCCCCAGAAACGGTAGCTCATCGCTGGCTTGCAACACATGAGTTACAATAGGTAAATCGATAGTGGAAAGCAGTGTTTCTCCCGCGTGATAACGAGTTACTTTCCCTGCTAACATAACTTCCTTCTCGCCCTGTGTAACGACCCCTAATGCCATTTGATAGATACAATGAACCGGGGAAGTGGGGCGGTTACGCCGAAAGACTGTCAATTCCGGTATCAGGGTTGCGAAATCACCTTCTGTGTGTGCCAGTTTACCTATTGAATCAGAAAGAGTGACAAGAAAGGAACTACTGGAATTGTATTGCATCTTAACCTCTAATTCTGTCATTTATTGTTAAATTCATCAACATTGTGGGTACTTCTTTAGTACGGGTGAATTTAAATCACTTTAGGCAATCATTATGTCGAAATATATGCTCTTATTTATATGCATAGTGGCATGATATTTAAGGTGTTCAAGGTTGTCGTGAAAGGTCAAATGTTTTCTATTGCGTTCTACAAGTGCCTTTAATTGACTTCTTTAATCAAACTTGAAAACAATGGCATCATAATTTAAGGAGTGAATATGAATCTTTCGGAAAAAGTAAAACGCATCGTTGTTATTACAGGTGCATCTTCTGGTATAGGTGAAGCCATTGCGAAATCCCTTATTTGGGAAGGATACAGAGTGGCACTCCTTGCCCGAAGAATTGATAAAATTAAGTTGCTAGCTAAAGCGTTGGGTGATGATGCGATTGCAATTAAAGCAGACGTCACGGATCGTGATTCAATAGTCTCTGCAGCTGAAACAATAAAAAGACATTGGGGTGATATTGACGTGCTCATTAATAATGCCGGCGTTATGCTGACAGGTCCTTTCGGCCAGGCACAACGCAATGAATATCGCCAAATGATCGAAACAAATCTTCTTGGAGCAATGACGGTAACTGAAGTGTTTCTGGAACAACTCAAGGCTAACGGTGGCGGTGATTTGATAAATATTTCGTCGGTTGCCGGTCGCGTCTCAGGTGCAGGATATGCTGGTTACGCGGCGACAAAATGGGGTATGAATGGCTGGTCAGAATCCTTGCGATTAGAGTTGCAACCCACGGTCAGGGTAATGGTGATCGAGCCTGGAGCTGTCGCCACTGAGTTAACAACGCACATTACTCATGAGGAGAGTAAAAAAACCGCCATTGAGTCACTGGGCTGGGCAATTCCGCCAGAAGACATTGCCGATGTTATTGCTTTTGCATTGAACAGACCTAAGCGTACCAGCCTAAGCGAAATTTTGATCAGACCGACTGTCCAGGCAATGTAAGACTGAATATATGTAAAAAATTGTTCAACACAATATGAGAAACAATCGATGAAAGATAAACAAGTATGGTTAATTACCGGTGCAGGTCGTGGTCTGGGTTTGGATATTGCAAAAGCAGCGTTGGCCGCAGGTCATAATGTGGTCGCGACGGGACGTGATCCGGCGAAAGTAGCCCTTGCCCTTGGTAAGAACGACGCACTTTTGACTTTACAACTCGATATCACCGACAGTAAAGATGCAGAAGCTGCTGTCGCAGCAGCTGTGGCTAAATTCGGTACAATTGATGTACTGGTAAATAATGCTGGAAATTTTTATGCGGGTTTCTTTGAGGAATTAAGTCCTAGTCAGGTTGGCAGTCAAATTGAAACACTGCTTCTGGGGCCAATGAATGTTACCCGGGCAGTGTTGCCTTTAATGCGCCGAGAGAAAAGGGGATTGATAGTTACCATCTCCTCCTCTGCCGGGATCACGGGATATGCATTCTGTTCTGCATATGCAGCTGCCAAATTCGGTGTCGAAGGATGGATGGAATCATTAGCGATGGAAGTAGAAAGATTCGGGATCCAGACAATGATTGTGGTGCCAGGCTTCTTCCGAACTGAACTTCTTACTGATGATTCAACTACATATGCTGCGCTTACTGTTGATGATTATGCGGAACAAACACGGGAAAATAAGTCAGCCTGGCGCAGTATGGATGGTACACAGGGTGGTGATCCCCATAAACTGGCTGAAGCTATAATACATCTGGCGGGACTGGACAGTCCTCCCGTGCGCTTCGCTGCCGGTGCTGATGCGGTTGAAACATTAGAAACTAAAGCCAGAGTGCTTCTTGCGCAAGCTGATGCATATAGGGAATTATCATCATCTCTTGGCCTTGATGAGTAATATGGTGGAAAAATTATCATTGCGGTGTCGCCACTATTTACCGTAATTACACTAATGCGGTACACAGCGATTGGTTATCGCTGTGTGCTGATTTAATTAGAATTACAGTGGATAAAGTCAATTATATTTCATTCTCATCTATTAATGCTAAGTTCATTCAATTGCTCAGGTACGTGAATATCCCATATACAACCGATACCCTAGGTATTCACTTGTAATGTCGGATGAAGTTCTAGCAGAACACAATCACCCTCGTGTCCTTGTGATTTTAGAAGTGCCTGTTTCATCGCTACTGGAAAACCAACCGAGTGACTAGGTTTTCTATACTAATATGGGCACACGATTTTCCTTTCACATTCGAGGTGGCGACCATTTTATTGGTTTGCTGTGCAATATTGACAAGTCTGCAAGTGAATATGTATAAATATCTTAAAAAATATATTCAAAACTTACACTTTGCAGTTTCATTTCAAAATGTTAAAGAGCCTTGGTCATATAACTCATATGGATTAAATGCCCGGATAATAAGCACTCCTGGGCATTCCTGTTTAAGTTTATTACTCAGTATGGCGGACGTTAAACCATCCCGTCGTGGTATCAATAACATCCCAAAGCTTATGAGGGATTGCGAGCTGCTTTACATCTGAAGCAGATATATCGAGAGCGATCGAACCTCTAGCCTCATCACTCACAAATTGAACCCAGTCAGGATTCAACACTAGTCCCTGTCCGACGGCAGCAAGAGAAAGTCCTGCCTCTATAGCAGCTGCAGCATGATCTGGTGTCTTGATTTGACCCGCTGCAATGAATGGGATGCGGTCTGCAAGGTGATCTCGCATGATTTCGATGATTGTGGGGCCATTCGGGGCGTCCACTGGCCGTGCTTCTAACGCATTTCCCAGTGACACATGCAAGTAATCGATACCACCAATAATTAGGTTATCAACAAGTTTTAATGATTCTCCGATACGTAAACCATCTTCAAGATGCGATTCATCTAATGTTATTCGGTAACCTAACAGGAAAGGTGCAATGGCATGTTCGGCAATAATCTTGCGAACTTCCTTGATGACGGCAAGGGGAAATCGCATACGGTTTGTAAGAGAACCCCCCCAGCGATCGTTTCGCTGATTGAAATGAGGTGAGAAGAAATTCTGAAGTAAGAAACCATGGGCGCCGTGGAGCTCTACACCGTCAAAACCTGCTTCTATAGCGCGGCGGGTTGCATCACCAAAAGCTTTTACAATCGCCTCGATTTCATGATCAGCAAGTTCACGCGGTATAACGGAAGGAGCTGATGGACCAGCATCTCCAGCTACAGGGCTTGCTGCGACGATATCAGATACGAGTTCGGGACTGGTTTTAACACCAGCATGAAAGATCTGTAAGATTGCTGGTGCACCACCACTTTTGGCTGCAGACGCAAGACGCTGTAAGCTTGGGATAAATTTGTCATCATAGGCAGCAAATTCACCTGTAAATCCGATGCCATTTTCCTGTACGTGTGTGCAACCGGTAATCACTAACCCGATATCTTTCACGCGTAAGCGGTAATAGGTTTCCTCTTCGTCAGAAACCGTACCGTCGTCATTGCCAGACCAGGTTGTCATCGGAGCCATGACGATACGGTTTCGTAGAGTGATACCTTTACCGAGAGAATATTGTTCAAGAAGTACTTTTTTGTTCATTTCATCAACCTTCATAATTAAGAGCCTCAGAAGCTTAACCTCCGTTTAAAAGAAAAATTAAAGCCAGGCTCTACTCAGATTATTAGCAATTTAAAAATACACTGATTCAGGATTTGTTAAATGAGCCTTCATGACTGTCGAAGGTCCAAGTGACGGTATACTTGCGTTATAACTCTCGAAGAGCTTGAGCACTGGAGTCGACATATCGGTCGCGTTGAAGTGATCCAAATCGGCCATAGGGATAATCATCCGGTGCAGGCGCACTCACGGTATCTAACTGACTGGTTAATTCAGGAGAAAGCTGAAGCTCTGCGGCGGTGAGATTATCGTGGAGCTGCTCAATTGTGCGAGCGCCGATGATTGTTGAAGAAACTGCTGGCCTGCTATTGACCCAGCTCAGAGCTACCTGACTCGGTGTTGCACCTATTTGGTCAGCAATCAGTCGCACTGTATCAAGTGTGGCCCAATTTCTTTCCGACTGAGCAAATTTTTGCCCAATATACTTGAACATTGGATTGCTATTGGTATATCTCATGCCTGATTGAGGTTCCGTTTGGCGATTATATTTTCCGCTCAAAAAACCTCCCGCTAAAGGTGACCAAGGCAATAGCCCTATCTCGTTATATACAGCAGCAGGAACAAGCTCGTATTCAATCTCACGGCACAACAGGCTGTATTGTTGCTGAAGTGTGATAGGTACTTGTAGTCCCATTGCTTTTGCTGTTGAAAGCACTAGTTGGAGTTGCCAGCCGGTAAAGTTGGAAAGCCCGATATAGTGAATTTTTCCCGCACGTACAGCCGCATCGAGAAAAGAGAGGGTTTCTTCGACGGGAGTCAGAGGATCCCATCCATGCATCTGATAAAGATCAATCGTTTCGACACCTAGACGATCTAGCGACGTGTTCAGAGCTCGGTTAAGGTGGGCACGAGATGAGCCTGCATCATTGACATCCTGGCCTGTTCCGAATCGGGCCTTTGTTGCGACCACCAGACGGCTCGTCTTGTCCGGGCGACTTGCACGCCAACGTCCAAGTAGCGTTTCTGATGCACCGCCACCGTAGACATCGGCAGTATCAATCATGTTACCGCCCACATCAACGAACTCATCAAGGATAGCGAATGCTTCATTTTCAGGTGTTTCTGTGCCAAATCCCATGGTTCCAAGGGTCAAATTTGAGACAGAGAGACCCGAGTTACCAAGTTTGCGATATTTCATGGTCATATTACTCCGAAAATGAGTAAAAAAAGACAGCAACAAGTCAGTGAACGCGGGATCAACTGCTTGCTAGCTGACTCTTAAAGAAGGGAACAAGTTTTTTGGCTGCTGCCGTTGCACCCGCTCCATCGTACAGGTCCATGTGAGTCGCGCCGGGGATGATAAACAGTTCCTTTTTCGTCGACGCGGCGAGGGCGTTAAGTTGTTCGCTGTGCCATAAAGACCCAGCCTTGCTACCGGCTATCATCAGGAGTGGCTGAGTAATGTAAACATCTGCTCCTTCAAAGCCGGTAAAGGATGCGAGCGTGCTGATACTTGTCATCAGCATCTGATTAGTCGAAGTTGGGTATCTTCCCCGGGCCGTAAGATAGTAGTCAGCTGCTTCCTGAAGATCACGAGGCGCAGTCGTATCGCCGAGCTTGGGTACGTAGTTGACATAGACTGGCGCGCCACCCGCGGCTTCTGACGAACGCTGCTTAGCGACAGCCTCCAGAGTAGGGATGAGTTCAGACTCAGCCGTTTTTCCCTCCCAGCCTTTACGGGTCGCAGCACCCACATCTACTGCACTTACCGTTGCAAGCGCCTTGATTCGGCGTTCGGTCATTGAGGCTTTAACAGTTATTCCGCTGCCGGCACAAACTCCCAATGCACCGATGCGATCGCTGTCAACGTAAGGTAGCGTGGTCAGATAATCGATAGCGCTGTAAAAATCGACGACGCGTTTCATTGGATCATCAACAAACCGAGGTAAACCACCGCTGGCACCTTGATGGGAAGCATCAAAGGCCAACGTTACGAACCCTTCAGCAGCCAGTTTGAGTGCATAAAGTCCCGCAGTCTGTTCCTTAACTCCCCCCCCAGGATGTATCACAACGATTGCAGCAAATTTTCTGTCTTCGCTAAATGCTTTAGGAAGATAGAGATTGCCTGACATCATGATTTCATTGTTTTTGAACATGACACTCCGGACGGTAATTCCGTCCACCTGCGTGCTTGCCCCGGATATCCGTGGTGTAGGATCAAGTGTGGCTGATGCATTGCCCGCCATCAATAACCCGGCAGAGGCTACTGAAGCTGTAAGGATGAAGTTACGGCGACTGAGTCCACCTGCTTGCTTATTCATTAATAATCCTTCCTTCACTTGAAGATGTTAAGGGCACTTAAAGAGGGAAATTCAGCTTTAATCTTAATTCCTTTTGCATTAAGAAATTAGGGGCTTAATTTTGATTGGGCTTAGAAGGGTATTTTCTTAATCAAACCCAGTGAACTGAGTGTCAGCTCGCTGGGTTTGAGAGGGGGAAGTTAGACGCGATAACGCAGAGCTTCCAGTACAAGGGCAAATGCGGGTGAATGCTGGCGGCGGCTTGGGTAGTAGAGATGATAAGCTGTGCGTGGAGGAGACCAATCGGCGAGAACCTGTACCAACTGACCCTTTTCAAGCGCTGTGTCCACCATGTCTTTTGGCAGATAGGCAAGACCCAGTCCATCCAGTGCGGCCTGCCGCATCATATGTACGCTGCTAAATGTCCCTCTTCCTTCGATACGGATTTTAAGCTCAGTTCCCTGCTTATAGAATTCCCACGTATAGAAGCCCCCATGAGTCGGAAGTCGTAACTTAATACAACTATGGTCACTTAAGTCACGTGGGATAACTGGAATTTTATTATCTGCGAAATAGGAAGGTGACCCAACTACGGCAAAGTTGAAGTTTGGTGCAATTGGAACCGAGATCATGTCTTTATCAACCTGCTCACCCAACCGAACTCCCGCGTCGTATCGTTCAGCAACAATATCCTTCAAGCCGTACTCACTGATGATTTCAATATCAATATCCGGATAGTCTCGAAGTAACACTTTCAGTTTCGGCCAAAGAATGGTTTCTGCGGCATGCTCGACGGCAGTAATCCGTACGATTCCAGCGGGTTTATCTCGCATCCCACTGAGTGCGGCGATTTCATTCTCAATTTCATCAAAATGCGGGCCGATACGACCCAGTAAATGTTCACCGGCCTCTGTTACGGAAACGCTCCGGGTTGTGCGGGTGAGCAACCGTAGACCCAGTTGTGCCTCAAGAGTGCGCACGGTATAGCTCAGCGCTGACTGGGATACGCCAAGCTGAGCTGCGGCTTTAGTAAAGCTTTGCTCGCGAGCTACGGCAATAAATGCCTGATAATCTTTGATATTTTTTCGACGCATTGATTACCCTAATTCAAAAAACCATGCGGATAATATTACTATAATGAGTATCGGTTCTGTTAAATGAAAATTTAGACAACATGCTTAGCATCCATACACTTTTGACTGGCAACAAGTAGTTGCTGAAAGGATTATCTTTACGTGCCAACAAACGAATGAACAAACAATTTAAGTTCACCAGTTAGTAACCGCCGTGCGGTATCGTCTTCATGCCATATTTGCTTTCAATTCCAGTTCAACCTCCTCAGTCTGCTCAATGAGGTAGGCATAATCTTAGTAGAGCCGCATAAGCAACCGTGTTATAGAACGAATTTTTGCAGAGGTCGATACCGATGGGTGTAACGTTTTGCATGGTCATCCCATTCAGAAAGAGAAACACCTTATCAGCGTACCGCTCACTGGGGGAGGGAACCGGTAGGGCACATTTTCATAAGACGTAAAAAAGGCGACCGAGGTCGCCTGTAATTACACTTCTCAGAAAAATCAGAACTGGTAAACAACACCGACCGCAGTGACGTCATCGGTACTAATACCGGCTTCACGTGTAAAGCTATTTTCATCAACCAGGTTTATCATGTAATCAACAAATACATTGATGTTTTTGTTGAAGTAATAAGTTGCACCGAAGTCGACAAACTTGATCAAATCCTGGTCTCCGTAATTTTGACCGGAAGCAGAACGACCCAGATTTTTACCTTTGTTCACGTTATAAGCAACAAACGGTTGCAGGCCGAAATCAAACTGGTAACTGGCATACAATTCTATTATTTGAGATTTGTTGGCGTAACCGTAGGCACTGTCATCAGAAATTGAACCGAAGCGTGAAGCATTATAAGACTGGGTATACATCGCAGCTAAATAAACGCCGTTCGCATCATACTTAACCGCACCCGAATAGGCTTCAGCGCGATTGCCATTACCCATAATGCCGGACGTACGGCTATTTTGTTCGATGGTACGGTTCGCGCTGCTCATTGCACCCACAACACTGACGCCGGCGCCGATTTCATAGGTGGCAGACATGCCATAGCCATCACCATTCTGGCGCAGTACACTGCGGACGCCCGGTTCACCGCCGCCGTCATTTTTACCCTGATACTGAATCGCAATATCCAGACCATCGATCAGGCCGTAGAAACCGCTTACACGGTAAGTCGCGACACCGTTTGCGCGGCTGAACATGAACTGGTCTGAGCCGTAGGTCATGGCGTCAAACTCAGGCTGCATATCGGTAAAACCCAGGGAATCATAAAGCACACCACGGTTACGACCGTAATCGAGTGAGCCGTAATCGCCGAACTTCAGGCCAGCGAATCCATAACGCGTTCTTGGTGTGGAACTCTGGCTTTCTGGATTGTTGGCATCAAACTGTGACTGCCACTGACCATAACCAGTTAGTTTGTCAGAGATTTGTGTTTCACCACGAAAACCCAGACGAACGTATGTCTGGTCACCATCCATGCCCGGATCCTGCGAGAAATAACGCTCGCCGGAAATCAAACCGGTGATATTCAGTTTGCTGCCGTCTTTATTGTAAACTTCCGCTGCGTGTGCAGCGCCAGCAAGAAATACAGATGACATCGCTAAAGACATTAGTTTATGCTTAATCATAATAACCCTCAATGTTTTTATATATAGCCACTGCTTATTTTCTGAGATTTGTATAAATAAAGTTCGTGACCTTTACTGCAGGTCCTTTTATTTTTTTCTGTGCAATGCAATAATTACATCGCATATTAGGTTTATCACTTTTGAAAGCATGGTGTAAATGTATGCTTTATTTGTCAGCACAGATTGATAAATAAATTTAGACTTAACTCAAATCGCACGCATTGATAATAAAAGCTATATATAATCGGTTAGGGCTACTGCGCCTTATAATTATTGAATTTTTATCTTCATACTTCTAAGTATATTGTTTTTATATGGTTGAATATCTCGAAGTTAATTTTTTATGGATACTTGATAATAAGAAGTCTTCATATAATCCACGGCAGGATTAGCGTAAATAAAACGTATTGATAATACCTTGAGTTAGCATTCTGTTTGCAGGACCCTTCGCTTCATTCGAGTTCTCAATGTCAAGTTGTTACGCTCAATGAGTTGAATGAGTATTTTGTCTTTTAGATGAATTCCTTCGGTGCTTATATGATATGGTTGTCCTACTCATCTTATAATTTACACCTCATTGTTAGTATTCATGGTTAACCATTTCCCTATACATTTTACCTTTTTTTTTAGTTGATTATTGTCTATTGGGTGTATGGGTTGACATACGTGAGAAGTGTTTTAGATTTAATTATAAACTGTCAAAAATGTTATCTATGCGTAATGTTGAGGACAGGTAGTGGGAGTACAATAATAAATTGTGGTGAGATAAAACAGACGGCTTTAGATTAATTTAGAGTGGTCGATGTATGTTGGTGCATTATCTAAGGGTTTAGTCTAATTAGACTATTAGCAAATAATGAGTAATAGGAGCCTGTAATGAGTAATAAGAATGATATTACCCTCAGGAAAGAAGGTGGCTCGGCATACAGTCGACGCTCTCTTTTAAAGTCAAGTGCATCATTAGCCGCTCTCCCTCTCCTGGCGATTGCATCGTCAAGTGTGATCGCCGCTGGAAGTCAACAAATAACGGACAAAAATGCGGTTAGTACGGCCGACGAGAAAAACGAGGCATTCATCAATAGCATGGCAGATCTCATGGCTCATTCAACTCGTACGCCGATTCTAAGGTGGCCGAATGAATATGGTATGGAATATGAGGAAATTTTCTTCCCTGCGATAGATGGAGTAACGATTGAAGGGTGGTTCATTCCTGCCAATTCGGACAAACTGCTTATTATGAATCATCCTATGCCATGCAACCGATATGGTTACCCTGGGCACATGGATCCGTGGAAAAACTTTGGCGGCTTTGAAGTAAATTTTCTACCTGAATACAAGATATTACATGACGCTGGCTACAACATTATCACCTACGATATGCGTAACCACGGGCGTAGCGGTTCAGGCAGCGGGGGGATTGTTGGCCATGGCGTGCTCGAATATCGTGATGTGATTGGATCGCTTCGCTACGCTAAGTCCCGGTCTGATACCAAGGACATGAAGACAGCTCTCTACAGCAGGTGCCTCGGAGCTAACTCAACAATTGTGGGAATGCACAAACACCCCGAGGAGTTTAAACACATTAAAGCAATGATTGCCCTGCAACCTTCATTACCTGCAGTTTTTGTGGCAAAGGCGGTAGAAAATCTAAATATTACAGATGGATACGAAAGGCTTGACGCTGCGTTTTACAAACAAACCGGTTACCATCTTGTGCAAGTCTTTCCGATGGAATATGCAAAATCTGTTACAGTTCCAACTCTCGTAGCACAAGTTCGCCGTGATTTTACGACAAAGGTATCGAGTGTGCAGGAAATCTATGATCTTATGTCATCCAGTGACAAGAAGATGTTTTGGATCGAGGGTACTGATCAACGTTTTGAGGGCTACAACTATTTTGGCAGAAATCCTCAGCTCGTGCTCGACTGGTTTTCAAGCCATATTGATGCTGTCTGACAAACTTGGCGACACCTTCTAACGTAAATTCAATTCAACGTTTTCCTGCTAATTCAGTCTGGTACTCATGGTGGTGACACCATGGGTACATATAGTGTAGAAAGAACAAAAGTCTGATAGATAGGTTTCAGTATTTAAAAATAGAAATATTTAATTCAGTAATTTCAATATCCCAATATATTTATGAACAGCTGTATCTAATGAGCCTTACTAAATTGGCTTCGGCGCTTTAATATTTGTAGGGGAGGGCCAGTTTTATGCCGTAGAGTAGAAACGTTTCTGCGAAGGGAAATTCTGTATCGACTTAGTATTCTCAAAGGGGCCATGACTCTTTCCCCTCTCGGAAATATATTTTGACAGAAAGGGAAGTAGCCGATTTTTACAAGATTATTGCATCGGGGTAATGTATTGTGTTGTATGATAGTTATTTATAAATAATGAATTAATTTCGATTGTGATGTTTATAATGTCAGGCGTTTTCTGATTTACATTCTGTTTTTTATTTTGGGGAATACTGCGTTACTCACATATTTAACCCTTTTTCTGGCGGTAATTAAAATTGGGGAGTCAAGGGCTATGGCTAAAAGAAATGAAGTCATTCACGCCGAGATTATTGCAGATATATTGACATGGATCGATATTAATATCTTCGAACCGTTAAAAATAAATGATGTGGCAGAAAAGTCCGGTTATTCAAAGTGGCATTTTCAACGGGTTTTTTATCAGGTAACTCAGAGTACTCTTGCTAATTATATCAGGGGCCGTAAGCTTGAGTTAGCTGCATGGGATTTAAGTAATACAAATGATGATATTTCTTTCATATCATATAAATATGGATTTGATTCACAACAGTCCTTTACCCGAATTTTCTCGAGGAAATATAACATACCTCCATTGGCGTATAGGAAATATCATTCTTCCAAACCTCGCCCAGAAGACATTTCGATTTGACTCATTCTGTAATGTAATGCATACAGATATTCTGGCTGACAAAATAATAATGGACAATATCGCATAAATTAGCCAAGTGTGACCGGAAGTAGGGGGTGAACCATTGACTCTGCTGTCCGGGAACCGAATACTTTCCATCTGTTATCGAATTTTTTCTTCTAAGTCAGAATGATTCCGGCTGTGTATTGCGGATTATTCTATCTCCGGCGTATTTTTTAATGATGGTAAATTATCCTTTGGCGAAACTCTAAGAGTGAAACCAAAGGTGTTAATGCCCTGCTCACTTCTGGCGAATACCTCCCCCCCGTGCATAATCGCAATTGCTTTAACAATCGCAAGTCCAAGGCCATGGTGCATATCACTGTCTTTACGTGAAGCATCAACCCGATAGAAACGTTCGAAGAGACGAGTAAGATGCCTGGTGGCAATCGTATCACCGACATTCATGACAGCGACATGAGCAAAGCCATACTGGGCAAAAATACTCACAGTAACAGTCGTGGAGGCGGTCGCGTGACGAGCACTATTTTCAAGCAGGTTGGCCAGGGCGCGATGAAAAAGCCGGCGATCGACAATGGTTTGCACGTTACCTACAATATCCAGCTTAAGTTCGCGATCATGGAATGACGGTTCTACATACTCAGCCGTTTTCAGAGCCTCTTCCCGAAGAGATGTATTACTCAGCTCAGCCGCACCTTTCCCTGCCTGCGCGTGCGAAAGAAACAACATATCATTTACAATTGACGTCATTCGATCAAGTTCTTCAAGGTTAGATTCCAGTAGTTCCTCTAATTCATCAACACTACGTTCACGTGCAAGAGCAAGTTGCGTCTGGCCAATCAGGTTGGTGAGTGGTGTCCGCAACTCATGTGCAACATCGGCGTTGAAACTCTCTAATTGCTGCCAGGCGATTTCCTGACGTTCTAGTACGCCATTGAAAGCATAAGCAAGAGACTGCAACTCTAAGGGAAGCGCCGATGAATTAAGCCGCTGACCTACATTCCCGGGTATCAGATAGTTTGCCTGCCTGCTCAGATCACGGACGGGACTCATGCCGATGCGCGACATGGCATAACTCAAAATTGCCACCAAAATCAATCCCGCTAATGAGATCAAAATAAGTGCGCGGGAAAATTCGCTCAGTGTGCTGAAGTAAGGTGTTGAATCGATTGCGACGACAAAACGAATCTCTGGACGATCGCCAAGAGACTTCAATGTTTCAACATATAAATAAAGCGGGCAATGTTTCTCATCGCCTGGAATAGTTGAAAAACCGTCCTTTAAATGTTCACGTCTTAAACTAGCCAGTAATCCACCTCCAATTAGGTAATGACTATCTTCGCTTATTATCGAGTATTTAACCTTATGCCCTTCATTATCACTGAGTGTCTTAAGTTTTTCCTGAATTAAATACCAGTTCGCCTGTGATCCCTGAGTCTCAATATACGGAGCTACAAGCGAATTTCGAAAAAGCAATTCATTATGCATTTGATTTTCAAGTAAAGAAGAAAGTGAAGCTCTTTGAAAAAATGCAAGAGTAGATAATATTATCGCCATTAGTAAAACAAACATTAGCGCTAAACGGCTCGAAATAGAATGTTTCATCGGATTTTAAACCTTGATCTCAATTGCGATAAGTACGTTTCTCTAACACATAGCCCATTCCGCGAACGGTGTGAAGAAGTTTAACGGTATAAGGGGTATCAATCTTAGTTCTCAGCCTTTTTATGGCAACTTCAACCACATTGGCATCGCTATCAAAATTCATGTCCCATACCTGTTCGGCGATCATCATTTTTGAAAGGATTTCTCCATGGTGACGAGCCAATAAACTTAAAAGCGCAAATTCTTTAGCGGTCAGATCAATGCGATCATCGCCACGTACTACCCTGCGTGCTAAAAGATCTATATGAAGGTCGTCAATATCAAACTGGGCAGTATCACCATTTTCGTTTACGCGACGCCGTACTAAAACTTGAATCCTGGCAACCAGTTCAATCAGGGAAAAAGGTTTCGGCAAATAGTCATCAGCACCACGACGCAACCCTTTGACTCGCTCATCTACGGAGCTGCGCGCTGAAAGCATTAGTACTGGGGTTTTTTTAATGGCGCGAAGTCCTTCTAAAACACCGTATCCATCAAGAACAGGAAGCATCACATCTAAAATAATAGCATCATAGTCATACTCAACGGCAAGATAGAGGCCTTGTTTCCCATCGGCTGCAACATCAACAGTATAGCTCATTTCACAGAGAGCACGGCTAATGTACGAAGAGGTTTTCTCTTCATCTTCAACCAACAATAATCTCATGATGACCTCCATTATTCAGGAACTGTTGTTCATAATAAAAACAGTCATTCTATTAACTGGGTTTACGTAATTAAATAAAAGAGGATGATATCTCGTTTTATATTAAGTTTTTATAACGGACTCTCATTCAAAAACTAAGCCATCACTTTTTTAAAGTCTACCATCTTACGATACTGTGTGGCTGCCACGAAAATCAAAGTTGTTTAATCAGGCAATAAATTCCTCAGATCAGGCAAGTTATAATTCGATATAAAGAGACATATTAGTCATTTGAACAGTGAGGTTTTTTTCCTTTACCTTCCTGAAGGAAAAATCCAGGTAGCCGGGAAAATAGCAGTGATCTAATACATATAGTCCCGCTCGCCTCACTGAGGTCGTTGGGTTATTGACGAAAGAGGATACAGCTGGTGGTGTCGTTTACATGGTTCGTCAGGCATGACATACATCTATTCCCTCAGGAGATAAGGTTTCATGCCTGCATACTGCGCTTAAGTCATTCTTTACTGGAGCATTTCGCATGACTAAATCACCCATTGAGAAAAATGAAGCTAATGATGTTGCAGGGTTGGATCGCCGGGAATTTATTAAGGTTGGTTTGGTTATGACGGCGGCAGTTTTAGCGCCTGGGAGCGCAGCAGGTGGAGCCATTGGTTCCGTTCCTGTTAACGCAAAGAGAATTCTCATTATCAATGCGCACCAAAAATATCCGGGCATAAGCGAGGGAACACTTAATCGCTCATTGGCTACTTTAATTAAAGATGAAATGCTGAATAAAGGTTATGAGGTCAAGGAAACAAACATAGAGCAAGGATATAATGTTGACGAGGAAGTCAAAAAACATCTTTGGGCAGATATCATCATAACCCAGTCGCCGGTCTTTTGGTTCGGAATGCCCTGGATCTACAAAAAATATGTTGATGAAATTTTTACTGCCGGGATGCTCCAGCAAAGTTTTATATCAGGAGATGGAAGGGACGCCAGTGACCCTGGCCGACAGTACGGTTCGGGAGGCAAATTACAGGGCAAGAAATACATGCTGTCTTTGACAATGAATAGTCCAAAACAGGCGTTTGATGACAAAAATCAAAAGCTGCATTCAGGTTTATCCGTTGACGACGTGTTTCATTCGACAACAGCCGTTTATAAATTCTGCGGTGTTGATGTTCTTCCGATTTTTGGGTCTTACGATGTAATACAGTCCCCGCAGGTGAATAATGATATGGATCGCCTAAAACAGTACCTGGCTCATCTGTAATAGATTGTATTGGAATTGCTGCGTATCAGATTATTTCTTTGATTATATGAAAGTGAAAGTTTGAAATCGAATTAACTGACGGCTTGCCAACGAGGCCGTTCCGAACTGAAGGTGAGTAATATGATAGAGCTGACACGTCGTAAATTAGTTCTTGGGACTCTGAGTACGATACTGGTAACCGCAGCTTCACGAGGCTTTGCTGCTGAGATGGTTTCTGCAGTCGGTAAGGCGGATTTTATGAGCCATGTCGATCCAGAACTGAGAGCCGCAGCGAAGGAACTTATGCCACTGACAGAAACCTTATCAAAAATGTCGGCGTCAACGCTGGGGCAAATTAGGGCATCTCTGGATAAATTATCACCAGCTCAGGATCCATCCGTCAAGGTCACTAAACGTATTGTGCCGGGAACTGGCGGTCAGCCTGGAGTGGTGGTTTATGTCATCAACGATAAACCTGGTACTCGCCGACCGGCGATATTACACACTCATGGGGGGGGATTTGTTCTCGGTACAGTTGCACAAGATGTGCATCGATTGCAGGCGATGTCGATTGCTCTCGATTGTGTGATAGTTTCAGTAGAATACAGACTGGCACCGGAGGTTACCTACGCGGGTTCCGTTGAAGATAACTATGCTGCGCTGAAGTGGGTGTTCGAAAATGCAGATGTGCTGGGTGTTGATACCCGTAGAGTAGCCGTAATGGGCGAAAGTGCGGGTGGGGGTCATGCTGCGCTGCTCGCCATAAAAGCCCGCGATCGTGGAGAGTATCCATTAGCATTTCAGCTACTCGTCTATCCAATGCTCGATGATCGGACTGGAAGTGTCGGTAATGTACCCTCTCACATCGGTCGTATCATCTGGACTCCGGCGGCAAACAGATTTGGTTGGGCTTCTTTTCTCGGCGTTCAACCGGGTACTGCGGCAGTTCCTCGCGCTGCAGTTCCTGCACGAACTGATGATTTCACCCGTCTGCCTCCAGCGTATATTTGTGTAGGCTCGGTCGATCTTTTTGTTGAGGAAAACATCAGGTATGCAGGCAGATTGATAGACGCCGGTGTTCCAGCAGAGTTATTGGTCGTACCCGGAGGGTTTCATGGCTTCGATTTGAGTTCACCAGATGCGCAAGTTGTAAAAACTTTTAATAACGCCAAATTAGTGGCTTTGCGTAAAGCATTCTCTATATCTTAGTGATGTGCTTAACTTCAGTCGAACTGAAGATGTGCAGTTATGTCAGACCTAATTATTGCTAAAAATTCCGGTTAGGAAAGGTAGATGAGTGTCAGGGAAGTAGGAACCAACTCTCTATAATTTTTTCCCAGGGAAATGATTTTTTCCCCGTTAGTATCTATTCTGACAAAAATGTTATCGTGACGTCATGCTGAGGTCAGGTGTCAGGGAGTAATATATTTATTACCGGGATTACTTCTGTCCGGCTTACTTAAATAAGGCAGGTAACGATAATGATTAAGATATCAATGATGGCATTAATGCTTTCTACAGTAACAACAAGTGCTTTTGCCGCTAATAAAGTGAACGATTTTGAAGGGTTAAATCGAATTGGAGTCGTATCTGTTAGCGGAGTTACAACGCTCACCGAACTGGAAAACAAGTTGTCAGAAAAAGCAGTGCAAGCTGGCGGGGATTCTTACAAAATAATTTTTGCTGGAGGTAAGAATAAGTTGCATGGTGTTGCATTGGTTTATAAATGATGACCATCGTAAAGTATGTGCGGGGCGATACTAATCGGCCCTGTACATATATTTACTCCCATTCGGCATGAAGTATCTTACAGATTCAATAAGGGATTAAATGCACCTCGAACCGAAAATTGATTTATTTTCACCTTTTGAATGCGTTACACTTGGCAATTGATAGAAAACCAACTTTTTATTATTTACGTGTGATTAGCAAGAAAAAATGCCAAAACGACAAAAATTTAGCTGATTTGATGATTCACGCGAAAATCATGGATTATAATTATTCCGGAACTAAGCAATATGGACTATTTTCATGAGAGTCTTGGTGCACTGAGGTTCCATTTTACCCCATCTGAAATGGGTGAAATCGACGTGACAATATTTAAACTCACCATATATGGTGGGTATATTATCAAAATGCAAATGGGTTTCGTCGACCATAGCTCGTAAGTGATACCGTTAATTACCGCATGGTGTGTCTCGGATAAGGGTATGGTCAACGTTGGTCAAAAAAAATGTTCTTAAGAGAAAATCTCACAAGTTTAATTGAGTCATTGATTTTCGGCGTGATTTTATGTTTTGATAATTCCATCACCAATACTATTGGAGTTTTAAGTGTTTAAAAAGAACCTCTTGGTCGTACTGACCGCGTGCACATTGATTTTCACATCTGCAGCACCAGCACATAGTGTTGAAGTAACATCTCATGCCTACGTGATTGCAAATTATGATATTAAAGATCCCACGATATATCAAAAATATAAGGACGTGGCAGGTCCATTGGTACAAAAGTATAATGGGAAGGTGACAGTATTTAATGAAAGTGTAAAAGCGAAAGAAGGTCGTCCGCATTCATTATTTGCAATAGCAGAGTTCCCGAGTATTGAGTACGCGGAACGTTTCTATAACTCACCCGAGTATACAGCTGTGAAAAAGCTTAGAGTTGCCTCAACTGATGGCTGGGTGATCATTACTAAAGGTAATTAAACATCTGTGGGAAATAAATAATAAATAGCTATTTTGAAAAATCAGGACCTGAATCAGATCGTTTAAAAGAGGTTTTTATGGCCGGAATTAGTATCTGGAAGCTGATTATCATCGCAGGTATCGTAATTATGCTTTTTGGTACCAAAAGGCTTAGAAGTTTGGGAGGTGACTTAGGGGAGAGTCTTCGGGATTTTAAAAAATCTTTCGCAAGTGAAAATAATAATACCGAATCAGTTGAAGAATTGAAGCCCCCGCTTCTGAGCATCAATGAAAACGATAAGGTCGATACAGAACGTAAAAAATAAGGCCTGTAGTTGTATTGTTAATTTATTCCTTCTTCATTGGTGACCATGATGATCGAATTTAGAACCATCAATAAAAATATCAATTCTTCTCGGCAAGAATATAAGATTCAGAGGAGGTAGGCTATATATTTTCAAGGCTGCCTGTGTGGGATGTAAATTGTATCGTTATTTGATGGGCAAAGCTTGAGGGCAGAAGAAATAAGCGGTAAAGGAATGTGGCTTTAACCTTATAGTGCAGTGGGCAGGGTAATGGTGGTTTCAGGATGTATAATTCCCCCTGCGAATCTTCGTGGCATTGGATGCCAGGAAAATTCGCAGGCTGCGGGGGCGGGCGGCAAAGAGCCCGTTCACCCCTTTGGCGGCATTTAACTTAACTTCAATTTTGTGCTGTAGGGCAATGTTGAAATATGTGTAAAGAATATCTAGGTATCCCTACTACTGTTTAAAATCCAGTGGAACTGACACTTTATTTATCAATGCGTCTCCCTGCATCGCCAGTACGAACTATGGTACTTCGTACTGCCGCAATACGCCTGCGGGCAATTTTCACATAATCCGCTTCGCGCTCAATACCGATAAAACAGAAGCCTTCCATCGCTGCGGCTTTACCGGTGCTTCCACTTCCCATAAAGGGATCAAGTACAGTGCCGCCATAGGGGGTAACCAAGCGGCAAAGGTATCGCATCAGTTCGGTGGGTTTTACACACATATGATTGTTACCCTCACCACGGTCTTTTTTGCTGGCTTTCGCACAATAAAAGAACCTACTTGCGCTACTAATTTCTAGCTGTTGAGGAGTATCCCGGAACTTGGCAAGTACTGTATCACTGCCATCATGGATAAGATTGGCAGGCCAGCGACCATCCAGGTTTCCTTGCCTTGCGATACCGCCATCACCTTTATTTCTTCCTCGCCACATGTGGTTGGGATCGGAACCACCCGGTCCATTTGGATAATCATAGGGTGATTCTCCTTCTGCCAGAGGGATCCTGCATTCGCTGATGTTTAAAACGCCAGTGCCATACACGCCTACGTTGGATGCTGTCGATCCCATGCATGGCTTGCGGGCAAGGGTAATCGGTTCCAGTGCCGGTTTTAACGCGTGGTGAGATTTAGGAAAGCCCGAACCGTATACCCAGCCCATTATTCCATCACGCCCAAATGCCGCGTCCAGCAATTTGAGCTGGTCCGGTGACATACTTTCAATGAGGGCCTGAGCAGCATTACTGGTCTCGTAGAGAAATACAATCATGTCACGTATTTCAAAGCCCGCATCCTCAATACGCATTGCCATCCGGTGTTGAGTGCGTGAGCCCGCGAAGGACAGCAGATGACCACCAGGTTTGAGTACGCGTAGACATTCTTCCCAGATGGCTTGTGAAGGAACATCATAGTCCCATGTCTTACCCATGAATTTAATACCATAGGGCGGGTCAGTCACGATGCTGTCCACAGAGTTGTCCGGCATACTGCGCAGAACGTCAAGGCAGTCGCCATGAGTCAAAATGTCATGCATGGTGTTCCCTCCCGTTATCGCCACCAACTGATGAAGAGGGGGCCTCCTGCATATCACTGACGCTATATTCCAGTTCATCAAGGGTGCGGAACAGAAACATCTCGCGGTTCTTCGCATCAAACGGGACGGGAATGTTGTTCCTTATCACCGTCCTGATGCTGCCAAACAGCCTGACCAGCGATTCTTTAGTTTTATCATCCGGCATCACATACATCGCATAATGCCAGCGTCCGGCGTCGCTGGCGGCCAGATGACTGTTAATGATGCTGATGTAACGGGCGCGTGTTTTCATCGTTCGCTCTGTTTCCACCGCAACGATGGCACCGCTGCTTAAGGTAATAATGCCGTCCGGTCGGTGTTGGACACCTCTATATCGCGCTATAAACTCTCCCCGATCGCCGTTAAGCCAGCCCGTACCGCCTTTTTCCTCTAGTGCGATCCTGACCCGCTGGTTTAACAGGCGGTGCTCCAGCGTCCAGTGTCTGAGTTTTCCCGGCTCAAAATAGGCGGGAAATACCTTGTCATTAGCGCTAACCACCATTGCCAGTCCTTGCATGGTGATCCCCCACAATGATTTTTTCCCGGTCAATACCGGATACTCATGTTTATTCAGGAGACCCATTGCAACCGCTTTATTCAGCAGGTTATACATCGCATGGTTATATTTTCCTTTATAGCCGACAACTCTTTTTAAGGTGCGGAAATCAGAAAACGTTTCTTCCTTGAGGAAATACAGCAATGTCCGCATTCTCCGTTTTGCGGCTTCATTTCTTTCAGCAACGTTATGAATAAGCATTGATAACCTCACAGGTTAATGGAGGGTTTGTGGATCTGGCTTTCTTTTTCGGTATGCAGTCTTTGTTTATGTTCAAACGAAAGCAGGTCGATATATTGCTTTTTCGCCGGTATATGGAATAGTTTGGTTGCCTTCGCCAGATCATTCTGGGTGAAAACAAAACCAACAAAGTGGGGGAGGTTAAGCAACATGTTGCTGTCTATATAATATCTCTCAGCCTGGCGGATCATCCTGTCTGTTTCTACCTTTTCAGTCAGAGATATATCCGTTTTAACTTTCCTCATTTCATCGTCTACCAGAATAGAGCCAGTCATCCTTGCCACCCAGTCGGCAGTGTCCGGATCGCGAAGGCGATAAACCAGCATAAACTTGCAGTTCTCAATCACCGAACCGGCCACAGCATCACCCTCCAGATCTGCCGGGCAGTCATACAAATCTTTTACCGACTGGTGGGCCATGATGATATGCACACCTTTATCCCGCGCTGCGCCAAGTCCCTCAAGTGCAGGGCGGGAAAGGTGATACTTAAGTTCATCAAGGAAAATAGCAACAGGACGAGGTTTGCCTTGTATGCGATCACGTGTTTCGGCTATCTGAATCAGACGGGTTAAAATCATTCGCTGAGCCGATATGATTTTCTGGTTTCGCATCGAGCCGATGATGTAACAGCATCCGCCTTCATCGAAAATAGTCTTTAAGGAAAATCCGTTCCGGGCGTTAATGGAATTGACTAATGCGATTTCCTCAAGCTCGCCATAAAAAGCAGGCACATCTTCACTGAGAGATTTCACAAAGTCAGTGTTAAATAAGTCGCGTAACGTCATGCCCTTTTCATAAATAGCTGCCGTGTTTCTCGCTGCACGGCGATCGGCGATACGGTAAAAATCAGCACCTTCGCCTTTTTTACCCAGGCTGAAACCGGCATTAAACAGTTCCTCCAGTTGTTCATGAGAAATATCAGCCAGTAAATCAAGCTGAAAATTGAGGTCATTCAGGTTAATAAGAACAAAATTTTTCCCCGCTTTCAGACAGGCTTCCCGCAGTACATGTGGTGCCCACTCATCATTTTTAGGATCTTCGACAAATACGCCTTCACCTGAAAGTATTGCCTGATAAAGCAGCACACAGGCACTGACGCCTTTACCAGACCCCGTGGTACCGATAAGGTCGGCGTGCTGAGTTTGAAATTCTTCGGCGGTGATATATTGCGGCTGGTCGTCTTTATCCAGCCCGATAAAAATACCTTTATTCAGGTCAATATAATCCAGCGGATTATACGCAATGCTGTCAGGTAACATGTCCCTGACTTCACGAACATCTGTTCTGACATTTCTTTCCAGTTTGCTTTTTTTAATCATCCGGTGTTTCAGACGGTCAATTTCTCCGGCCAGCAGTCTGCGGGCTGCAATATGAAAAGCCAGACCTGCAAGCGTAAACCCGATAGTCAGTATCCAGAGTGATAATCTGAGCAGTATTTTATTGTCGAGTACTTTAAAGAAAAAACTCAGCCCCTGAATGGTCAGCGGTGACAGGGTGCCGAATATGAAAAAGAAGGTGGATAAACCCGCCACCGATTTTAACCAGAAGGGGGCATTTTTTCTTTCTTCACGTGGCAGATGAAAGATGAATGGCAGCGTCATCCCGGCAAATATGGACAATATTACCGGGTTGTATTGCAGCCACAGCAGAAAATAAGAAAAGGCATCCGAAAAGGCACTCAGCCTTTGCATCAGATGAGTTCCCATTGCAGTGATCTCCGGTCTGATTTCGGTGTGACGGGCGCATCACATGGGCGTCACCGATGGACGTTAAACCTCACGCCCACACGTGACGCCTATTGAGGACGCCCATAAACGGATGAAAAGCACTGAACGTCTCCGACGCTCATGCCCGTTATCCGCGCTTTCAGAAAACAGCCGACGCATGGTCGTCAGTCCTCTGAAACGCTCGAATGACGGGCAACGGCGTGTGACATTACGCTCGGGCTGGACGCTCTCCCTACATGTCACATGAGGGTAATGTCGTGGCTGAACGCCGCGCCAAAACCCCCAGGGTCAACTGCGGCACACCGTCGCACGCTACGCGCGACCAACCCCTTTAAGACGGTCGCTTTCGCCTTTTTATTCCCTTTGCTCGTTCCTCGCAGCGTGAATAAAAGGGAAGCTGACCTTTAAAGGGGTTGGTCGCGCCACGCTACCGGCTTTTGGCCGGAGACTTAGCTGCGACGGTGTGCGGGGCAAGCCCCCCAAATAAACCGCTATCGTGGGCGATAGCTTTTCGCTCGCTGGGGCGGCGAAATTTATTCGGCTCCCCCCGGTCTGCAAAATCCGCGTAGGCGCGTCTGTTTGCAGATGGGTTCGGTGACGCAAATTAGCAATTTCTTTGAAATTGAATTTACTCGCCTTACGCCACTTTATAATTCCTGCAGAACGCAGAAATTATAAAGCCTAAATTCATTGCTCTTGGCGTGTACGCAGGGCTGTATTTTTCCCCGATTGAAATACGTCGTTGGGGAATGCTAGCGAGAAAAGAAATGTTTGACGTTAAATAACTCAATATCGGATGTGATGAGTTTTTGGTTATGCAGTTCCACCAACAAAAAAGCTCTTCCTGTCACTACTGGTGGCAGGGCTTTGATTGGGAGTGCTACTTTCAGAAAATTATTTATCTGGCGATAAAGGATGCTTAAAATAAACGGAGCATGCCGATCCGGAACTTGCGGCTGGTGATGAGTCGCTTTATTATCGAGTTCGGTGACCGTCTGAGCGATCACCTTTAATATGATGGCAGTACACAGAATTATGAACAGGATTCTAAAAAATATTAAAAAATAAAATAAGTCATGCAATAAGATTTGTTTTCATGTCAATGTTCTTTGTAACCAAGACTCAGGATAGACATAAGGATAATAATCAGGATTAACAACTATCTTCAGAATTCCTGCGAGGTGGGGCGAAGCGTTATTTCATTAATAGATACATCATCGGGTTGTTCTACTGCAAAAACAATTGCTTTTGCGACTGAATCAGCAGATATTTCATAATTCTCATAAAAGGATTTCATTGCAGAACTGGCTTCTGCATCACTGCTGCCATTGACCAGTTCACTGGCAACGGCCCCAGGATAAAGTGTCGTCACTCTGATTCCAGAGCTTCCAACTTCAGCACGCAGCCCTTCACTGATGGCTTTTACTGCAAACTTTGTTGCGCTGTAAACGGTACCTACACCTGCGGAAACACGTAGTCCGGCAACGGATGATAAGTTAATAATGTGCCCGTTTTTTTCATTCAACATATTAGGCAATACAGCTGCGATTCCGTAGAGTACACCTTTAATATTGATATCTATCATTAGATCCCATTCATCTACTTTTAACTTGGACATTGCGGCCATAGGCATAACCCCCGCATTGTTGACCAGTACATCAACCTTCCCATATTTTTTTAACGCAGATTGTATGAGATTAACCACATCATCGTGTTTAGCGACATCTGTTGTTACAGCCAATGCTTCACCGCCTGCTGCCGTTATTTCACTGGCCAGTTTTTCCAGTTTGTCTAAACGACGAGCCCCTAATATAAGTTTAGCTCCGCGAGCAGCAAGAAGACGAGCAGTAGCCTCACCCAGTCCACTGGACGCGCCAGTAATCACAACAACTTTTTCAGCAATAGTATTCATTTTTCACATCCTCTCTAAATGAACGTTTGAATTGTGGAATTAACTTTGCGAGTGTTTTACGTAATTAGATCAGATGGATTCATTTTATGATTCCTGCAGCCATATCAATCAGGATTTAACTTTATTTGCGAATGTTTTTTGAAAATCAGAAATATCATGTTCAGATAGATCCATCACTTCGAAAAACGTGAGTGGATCTACAAATTTCATACCGATGTACAATGCGCTTGCTTTCACTGGTGTTAATACTTCTGCCATCGTGCTCTTAATCAACCCATCATGTGAATAGGTAAACTCACTGGCACCGGCAGAGGTTACCACCATTAATTCCTTGTTTTTAAGCGCTTTACCTCCTGGACCGAAAGCCCAGCCATAGCTCCAGGTTACATTAAGGTAAGCCTTGAGCATTGGGGTAAGATTGAACCAGTGTGTGGGATAGACAAATACAATGCGATCAACGCCTTCACAGGCGGCTTGTTCGGCTGCAACATCAATTGCTTCAGGGTTGTTACCATAGAGAGTTTCAAGATTCCTTACCAAAGTGTCAGAGAGTGTCTCCGCTGTAGCTTGTAGCGCTTTTACCACACGTGACAGTCCATAGTTGGGGTGCGACACAATGACGAGTGTTTTCATTTAATTCTCTTTATTCACTGAAGTTCGGAGAGGGGGGGACGCCTTCAACAAGCCATGTTTGCGTTGTGGCGGCCGGTAATCGGAAAGGAATAATGGCCTGATAGGCTGGTGAATCATACCAAGCGTGAGCCTGCTTGAGGCTACTAAATGCCAGAATGACCATTTGGCCCGCTGGAGGAGTACCTTCCAGAGCTTCACATTTTGCCCCCATAACAATTCGTTTGCCACCAAAGGCTTTATAACTGGCTTCAACGTTTTCCAGATAAGGTTTGAGTGCCACCTCATCGTGAATGATGACATTGAAAATAAAGTAAGCCGGAGCGGATAAATTCATGTTTTACCTCGATACTGTTCTTTGGATGGAAAACAGTATGCACCACATTATTGATAACCTTAATGCCACCTATGGTTGATTAACTGATAACCCTATGTTACCAATGCATGCTATCGCAGATTAAATGGTGGTGAAGATGGAGCTTTCACAACGTGTCAGGGCAATTGTTTCGTTTATTGAAGCTGCCGATGCCGGAAGTTTTGCTGCAGCTGCGCGAAACATGGGTATCAGCGCAGCTGCGATAAGTAAGAACATTGCCGGGCTTGAGCTTGCGCTTGGAATACGATTAATGAATCGGACAACAAGGAAGATAAGCCTTACAGAGGAAGGGACTTCTTTTCTGAAACAGGTTCGCATCGCAATTGATACGCTTGATAGCGCAGCTGATTCCGTAGTAACTCAAAAATCAGATATTCAGGGACATGTCCGAATAGCGACCAGCGCTGCGTTCGGACGCGATCAACTTTTACCTGCGTTGCCCGGTTTGCAAGCGCGCTATCCTGGCTTAACCGTTGAGACCGATTTTGACGACAGAATGGCTGATATTGTCAGAGATGGTTACGATCTTGCGATACGAGGGGGGCGAATAGTTGATTCATCATTAGTGTCTCGTCCAGTTTGCCGCCTGAGTATGGTATTGGTTGCTTCGCCGGCTTACCTTGCCGAAAATGGTGTTCCTAAAACCCCAGAAGATCTCAAACGGCACCGCCTTATTGCCAGACGTTTTCTTGGTGGAAGGGTCTCACCATGGGGTTTCAAAGCATTTGATGGCAGTCTGATCACACTGGAGACTGAATCAGCTGTATTAACTATTTCCGCACCAGAAGCACAGGTTCAGGCAGCACTACTTAACCTTGGAATTGCGCAGGTTGGAGTGCATCATGCTCTCAGCTATTTAAAGGCGGGATTGTTGAAGACCGTATTGTCTGACCAACATGATCCTGGCAGCTATGAGATGGTCATTCAATATCCACACCGGGTATTAATAGCCCCTCGAGTCAAAGTTACAGTTGAATATTTGCTCGATGAATTTCGTCGTGATGCAACGCTCCACTTCCCTCTATCCCATTTGGCTGAATTTTCAGGTTGATGTGGTTGATATAATCACCAGACATAAAATTCATCAGGGTCAAAGTACTCCTGATGTCATGAGAGGACAATTAAATAGATTATCTTTAGGCATTTCTGAGCGTAACCAGGCAACTGGGCTATACCGCGTGTCCCTGATGTGCTCTTTTTGACAGAGTATCATAGATACATGTGACAGATATTCTGTCGTGATGCGTTGAGTGAATGTTGGAAATAAACAGGTCTTCTTTATCCATCTTTTTTTCTCCATGCAGGGAAACATACTAAGATAATGACAATGTTGTATTAGCTTCTGACGCTGCCAAACCTGGACAGGATTTTATTCACCGCCTTCGGGTCAGCACTGGCGCATTCCCCCAGGAAAGCTTTTCTGGCATTGAGCGTGTGATTGGGTAAAAAACCGTGTTTATTCTTTTTGACGATATTAAAGAAAGCACGTTCCGCTGAACGACATTCACTTCCTCCATTGTTTCCGGTTGCTTTACCGTACATACAAAGCACCACTTCGCACGGGTCAGCAGCGAAAGAATAAACAGGCGTCCCGGCAGCAATGCACAGCACTGCTGCCGCAATAGCGGAATATTTCATGATGACGTCCTTACGGTGAGGTGAATTTCAGGATGTGAGGGGGAAGATTAAATGCGAGAAATAAATGCGGGTGTCTCTGCATGTCAGACAGTTATATACAGGCTGATATTCAATAACGCCTTTTGCGCCATACCGACGCAACCAGTTTTTTGCAGTAAAGAATTCTGCGCCTGATGGTGCAGCAACAAAAATACGCCCAGAGTGGGCGACCGCGTAAAATACGGCGGGCGTCCAGCGTGTCTCATTAAAATTCCGTGCGTGAATGGATAATAACCATTTATCTTTAACCACCGGAGAAGGAATGATAACCGGGTTGTTTCGCCATTGCGGTAAACCGGTATTGACTGACTGGCCCGGTTTATCCCATTCAACAGGCATCGGTGGCGGGGGTGAAGAACAGCCGGAAAGTACCAGCGAAAATAGCAGCATAGTGATAACCTTCATCATGCTTTCATCTCCTCAAAAAAGGCGCTGCGGTGGAGTGGCCGGAAATAAATATCATTCATCCGGCGCACATTACCGTCCAGGTCGATACTCACGATAACGTCCAGACTGTCCAGTACCTTGCGTAACATAAAGGTGTAAGGGAGTCGGGCGCATTGCGGGTTTTCATAACAGCGGGTAATAAACCCGTCTACCGCTTCCATTGCTGAACCGGCATGGATAGAGGTCATACTGCCTTCATGGCCTGAGCCGGTTATCTTGAGAAAATCCCAGGCCTCACCGCCACGCACTTCGGTTAATAGTATGCGGTCGGGATTCATACGGTAATTCCAGCGCAGCAGGCTGGCGGGCGTCACAATTGACCCCTTTTCATCTGCCGATTCCGACGGATAAAAAAGGTGGACGTAGTTTTTATGGATAAATAGGGTGATTTCCGGATTGTCTTCAATGGTCGTAATGCGCAGATGGTGGGGGATATAACTAATCAGCATCTTCATATAGGTGGTTTTACCGGTACTGGTTTCCCCGGCCACCGCAATGGTTTTGCCGTATTCCACACATTTCTCCATAAAGCGCGGAATGTCTTTTGCGTCATATAAGGCCAGTAATTCCTGATCGTGCGTCTGCGTTTTTTCCGTGCCCATCACTCTGTTATAAAACCCGGCGGCAATATAGTCCTGATGCGGAATTTGCACCTGTGAGGGTTTACGCAGGGTGATGGACACCGTGTTACGTTCGCAGGCCGGGGGCACAATAACCTGACAACGTTCGCCGGATTCCAGCGTGGCTGACAGCCCCGGCTTGATATCTTCGATATTGTCGCCGTGATGCTTCGCCAGGCATCTGGCAAAGTTGTAGCAGCCCTCATAATCCAGCGGAACGGAGTGCTGTTCCCAAATGCCGTTAATTTTGGTGAAAAGCTCACCCGGACGATTAACGGCGATCTCAGTCAGTCCGGTAAGCGCCAGAAAATCGCCAAAAAATCGCTGCTTATAGCGGTCGAGAGAGATGTTTGTCATGTGATATCCTTGAATCGGATAAATGTGTGGAGGGAGCATGTCGAAGACGAAGGTACTGTTCGCTTATTGCCATGAACTGGGGCGCTGCTTGTCCATTGATGAAGCGCGAACGGAATTTTTTTCCAGAAAGCCGGAAGAAAGAAAGCGGTTCACTTTTTCCTGTAGCGATCGTAACTGTAATGTCACCATCAGTGGCGTTAACTATCACGTCAAAGCTGAAGATGGTGAAAAATTCAAAGCCGCACACTTCCGTTCACCCCATCCTCACAAGTTCGGATGTGAATGGGTCGCGTTCACCGAAGATGCCGATCAGGACAGACGTCCGGACGAATCAGACGCTGATTTCACGGAAAGAAAAGCAAAGCAAAAGCTGACGGACTATATCAACTGCTTTGATCCTTCAATTGATGAGCCTGATGGCGAGCCAGCCGATCCCGCAAAGCTTGCTACTCCTGCACATGTAAAAAAACCTGACGGGGATGATGATAAGCCCGGTACAGGTGAAGAGCCCCGCTGGAGCCGCTATACGCGAACTAACCAGCTTCAGCGTCTTATCGACACATGGCAGGAAGCGAAAGAATCGCTGCCTCAGGATGAGTTCAGGGCGTTGAGACTCAGGATCATGCATCACAGTCAGGTCTATCTTCATGAATATATAACGCATATCCAGAAGGGATTGGCTAACCCGTACGCGGGCGTCATCTATGGCGGTGGGACCCTGATGCATCGGTATGGGCGGGGTTTTCTTATTAATTTCTTTGATAAACATGAGGGTAAACCTGTTCGCTTGTATGTCAGTAAAGATCTGATGGCAAAAGGCCGGTTTGGTCATTATATCGATGAAATTTTGGATACAGAGAACGTCAGATATTTCCGTGTATTTCTTCTCAATCCGGTTGTTTCTGAACGGGAAAACAGCGCAGGAAAATCCGTTATCAATCTTGAAATATCAAAGCTGCGTCAACTGGCGATTTACTATGAGCTGAACTCCAGCAAGGAAGATGATTCTCCATCAACGGAGAAGGATGGTGATAGTCCGGCATAGCGGGCTAATGTCGTCACAAGAATGATAGTATCGGTGACGTCAGGCAGCGATATCTGCTTATGTGTCAACCGGATATCGTCCGAGGTAAAAGGCGGTATATCCAGAGGACCTTCACCGATGGTGAGGCAGAACGTTTGTCTTTCCCCAAAGTCAATGATGAGCTCTGTCAATGCGCCCCCGGCACGATAACATGTCATGACTATTCTCCTGATTCCGCTAAGGTGTGACATTACGTCGTTGACTACGACATTGTTGTAATCGTCCCTTACGATGACGTCTGTCGCGGTGACGCCAAACAGAAACTTTCGGTTATTCACTCTTCATCCTCAACGTATAGATGCCGGAGAAATCAATATCCTGTCCGGTGATCAGGTTGATGATCTCGCTCTGATTTTTGTAGAGGGTCGGCGGGATATTGATGCTGTTTTCCAGCGTGGTTCGCGCCATATCTGCCATCGCCTGACGACTGTTTTCGGTATAGTCCGTATTACGATCTTTCTGACCGGCGCTGTTGGATGCCCATGCCCCAATATCAGGGATCATACCGACCAGTAATGCGCCGCCGAATCGCTCCCTGAAATGCGTGTCGATCCAACCGTCAACGCCAGCCTCGCCGAGCTCCCCAGCTGCGCGAGTGTCGATTAGCGGAATATCAAGATAAGGGGGCTGGCGGGTACGCAGTTTTGTGATGATGAGAAAGGCGCGTCCCTGTCCTTGCGTCATTCCTGTCTCTGCACCAGTCTGATAAACGCCTGAAGCCGTGGTTCCTTTTTCAATCAGTTTGGTATTACCGCTGGCACTCCAGATATCTTCGGCGATCGTGCAGCGGATTTTCCCTGCCCGGTCCGAGACAAAGCGATAATCCAGCGAACAGGGAATAGCGGTATTTTCCGGGACGTACAGGTCCGGGTTGTAAGGAATTCGCCGGACCGCTGCAGGAGATAGTTCCGGTTGTGGCGCGATGGTGTTTTGCCGAGCAGTGGATGACGTTTCTGACGGTTGCCCGTCAGAGGTTGCCAGCGTCATCTCCTGCTGCCTAGTCCGGACCGGGTTTTGAGCCGCAGCGGCTGAACCATCACGCCGAACCAGAAAATGGGCTTTATCAAGTTGAGGTGGCATCTCAGGCTCCGGGGCTCTCGTCATGCGCGGGGTGTTTTCAGCCGGTTCAGATGATTCGACTCCGGTATCTTGCGTACCCAGATCGGTACGCTGTCGGTAATCGCTGCGGTTAGGCTGTGGCGTAGCATCCTGCCGCTTCTCTTCACCGGGTTGCCAGAGTAGATTGCGATATACCCAGTTGCCCGTCCATGCCAGCGCAATCAGCGCAACGGCGGCGATCGCCAGAAACGCAGTGGCTTTCCCGCGCCTGCGCTTTTTCAGTTTATTGACGGCGGGTTGTAGCGGGTCGTTCTCTTCATCGTCCTGCGCGGTGAGAAGCGTCGCTTCCCGCCTTGCACGGGCTTCGCGCTCCAGAGCGGCAATATCGTCATCCTGTTGCGAAGGAGAAGGCTCTGCACCATCAGGCACCGGATGTGGGTGTTCATCGTTCATCTGCATGACTCCTCAGTTGTCAGTGGGTTGCGGGCTTTTCCACCCGCTCAACCTGCGGGGAAACCGTGGCACCATCAGCGGTCTGGACTCTGCCGAAACCGCGATTTTCCAGGCCGACCACGGCGTTACCCGAACGCAGGACCAGACGGGGCGTGACCTCCTGAATAACCAGTACGGTGAAGTTGCCTTTTCTGCGGATACTGCTGTTAACCACATGCTCCTGGCCGTTCAGCGCTTTTGTCACGGAGGGAATAGATTTGGCCGGGGAGAAGCCCACGAACGTAAAGCGACCATCGTCATACGCGAAATCCGGCACGATACGGGTGCTGTCGCGCCCCGGATATTTGAGGTAGTCCCAGTTGCGTGGCGTCTGCGCGGCATTCAGGGCCTGCTGAATGTCAGTCTGCTGCTGTTTTTGCTCCCGTTCCAGCGCTCTGACCGCTGTCTCACGGCTGGCCTTCTCCCTGTCATCGCCCGGATAGCGGTAACTCACCTGGAAAGCGGGCTGCTGCGGTGACTTATCATCGATGACGTTCAGCTCGACGTTGTACAGCCGACGGGTGGTGACGACCAGCAGGTTGGTATGCCAGTCGCGGCTGCTGGGTGGGATAACCACCTGCGTGGTATTACCGTCCGCGCCGGGCGCGCCCTGAACGAGCGCCACCGGGCGGACGTTGACCCGGTTAGCGTCCGGTGTGGCTTCCCACGCTTCCTCAAAACCGGGTCTGGCGCTGATAACCGCCTCGTCGCTGTCAAAGACCAGTGTGGTCATGAAACCGGGACGGGTATTGACGACGGTAACGTTCAGCGGGTTATAGACAACCTGCTGAATGCGGGCATCATAGCGGCTGGCCTGCGGGATGGCTGCGCACCATGCCGTGCCACACATCATCAGCGCCAGCGGGATAAGAATGATGCTTTTCATTATTCACCTCCCCGAATTTCACGGTCTGCCTGCCAGCTGGTCACGATAAAACCGAACGGGTTAACCTCCCGTTCCGTATCGCTCATTTCTCTGCCGGGGTCGGAGTGAAATGTCAGGCGGGCATCCCAGTATTCGGTGCGGGTGCTGTTGTCTGCGAGGCGGCGAATGGTCTTTTTGTAACGGAGGGTGGCAACTTTATCGGGATCCGTGCCTGAGGTGATCTGGTTTGACAGAATGTCTATCCGTACGGTATTTGTCCCATTCTGGTACACCTTGTCCGGGGCGTTTTTTCCGGCATACAGCGCCAGATAGTCATCGTTGACCTGAGGACTGTTATAAACCTGTACCGTGGCGTAATCGTCCTGCAGGGAAGGGTAAACGTACCGTTCACGCAGCCTGACGTAACTGGACGTCATCGCCTTCTGATAAGCCGCCTCCGCCGTCAGACTGGTTTCCGACACACGGGTGACGTGCTCCACCCGTCCGGTATGATTATCCACGGTGTACAGTTCCACGACCGTCTGTTTCAGCGGCAACATCAGTACCACCGCGATAAGCGCTAGTACGGCGATGAGCAGGCCCGCGCCGCCCACCATAAGCCCGGCTTTTGTGGCACGTTTGTCCCGCTCAATCATCTGCTGTTCAAAGGTGCGGGAATCCGCAATCAGGGTCTGTTCACTCATGACTGTTTAACTCCGTAATTATCTTAGGGGTGTTCACCGGGATGCCCTGACCACCAAAAGCTGGGGGATGGGAAGACTGCGTGCAGCCGAAAAGCGCGCACAGCAAAACCAGCGCAATCAAGCGTTTCATGGGGTGTTTCCTTAGTGAGATGAAAACAGGGTTATGTTTTCGTCGGAGGGATTAACGGGAGTATTTCAGCAGGGATGACAGGTTTAACGATGGAATTTCTGAACGGCCGTTTCTCTTGAACGCGCCAGTCTCCGGGCTTCGTTGCGGGCGATCATCTGTTCAATCGCGTTCTTACGCGCCTGAGCTGCGCTGTATCCCGGACCGCTACCGGCTTTACCCGTACTGGCATCCCTCCAGCCCTGGATGTTGTCCTGAAGGGTACGGGAAGTCTGCTTCCCGGCTCCTGCTGCCAGCTTCCCGGCACCAAACGCCGCCGCGCCGATACCCACCGCTGCCAGCCCCTGCATGGATACGGTTGCACTGGCCCCGGCCAGCGCGCTGGCCAGTTTTGCGGAGAGGTAGACCAGTATTGCTGCGCAGACACCGGCCAGGCAGACCTGTGCGCCTAGCTCCACAATGTTGGATTGTGCAGACAGTTGTGTTGCAATTTCTAACCGCGAGTTTAAATAATTGACGACAATGCGCAGCGACAACGCAGAAAACAGAACCGTTAAGATGGCGGCGAACACATTTTGCAGCCAGTTGTTAAACATGGGGCGTAAAAAGCCATACAGCAGACAAAAGATAAATACGGGAGCTGTAATACTCAGCAGTAAAACCATGACTTCCGCGATCATTGAAATAAAGGCGGTGATAATCATTAAAACGAATATGCCGAGCCAGACATAAAATTGAGCCGTCATACCCTCATCTTTTACATAGGTTGAGTTATCCATGTCGTGTAACGTTTTACCCAATACCTTCGCTTTACCCCATAAGCTATCCAGTAACTGCCAGATATTATCGCTGCCGGAAAATCCCTCCTTCAGGCCATTAATGGCATCAATGACCCCATCAAGATAACCGCTGACATTTGCCACAAAGGACAGGATGATTGCCATTCTCATGATGTCCCACGTGACATCCTCCATTGGTGTGGACAACTTACCTGCCAGGGTCTGGTATCCACGCCACATGATATAGAGCGTGGCTGACGTTGCCGCCAGCCCCACCATCATGGAGGAGTATGACATCATCAGTCCCTTTGTGGCGTCAGTAACTCCTCCTATCAGGTGTTTTTCAACACCGATAAATACACCACCGGGCATATTAACCTCACTATGAGTTCAGGTCGGGAGTGGGGGCATTTAACTGCTGAATTTGATAATGGGCTTCATTGGCGTTTTTACAGTTATCTGAGGCATCGCCGGTTTTCTGGCATTTTTCATACACTGCTTTTAGCTCATCGGGATGATCTTTGTACCACTGAGTGGTTTTGGCTTCTTCTTTGCAACCACTGATGATGAGTAATAAGGACAGGAAAGAAAAGGTTAATAAACGCATGTGAGACTCCTTTAGCCGTTTAAATCAGGGGTTGGCGCAGTTAACTGTTGCTGATTCCACTGTTTAATACGCACATCCTCCAGGACTTTTTCGCGCTTTTCTGCTGCCTTCACGCTCATTTCCCACTGGCTAGTGAGCGTGTTCAGCATCACTGATTTTAGCTGAATACTGTTGGCAAGGTCCTGAGACTCCTTTGAGTCTTTGGACAGTGCGATACGGTTCGAGAGGCCGTTAATCTCGCCCAGTGTCTGGCTGACCTGATCCTGGATCTCGTCAGTCTGCTCAAGCTGGATCGCCTTATTAATGACCAGCTGTTTGCAGGTATCAGCATAGCGTCCTGACTGTTCGGCATTGCAGGTATCAAAAACCCGGTACTTCGCGTACAGCGCATCGAACTGTCCTGAGGTGCCGCCGGAAAGTAGCAGATCATTGAGTGTCTGACCCGGCTTGCGCAGTTTTTCCAGATCTGATTTCAGACTCTTCGCCTGATCTACAAAATCTGCAATATCCCGGACGCCGGTGGCCGTCGCTAACTGATTTTTATACGCCTGGATCTGGCTCTGATAATGTTGCGCGGTCTGCATCCAGCGCTGCGCTTCTTTTAGCCATTCGAGCTCACGCAGTGGGTCAGCATCAACAAGGACAGGAATACCAGCGTGCGCCAGCGGGCTGACAATGACGCACGCGAAAATAAGGGCATGAAAACGCCTTTTCATCATGGATCTCCTTAGGGTTATCAGAGTGCCTGAGCCAGGTAGGGTTCCAGCCAGTCATGGGGCTCCATCCCTTCACGGTACAGGGAATCAAAGATTTCGAGGTTGTCGGCGCTGCCGCTCATCACTCGGGTGTATCTGCCGACACCGGAGAGGTCGAGTGTCACGCGTGCAGCAAAACGTTTTGTGTCGCCACGCCTGAACTGATTTTTGACGACCACATACTGGCGGGCCTGCGGATCCAGATTTTTCACCACATCGAACACTTCCGGTTCAAACTTCATCCCGTCAACATAGTGGGCCCGGTCGGCACTGGGGTTGGCTGCCAGGATCTGCGTGCCGCACTGCTCAATCACGGCGGGCGCAATCTCATCCCTGATGATCTCCGCCGGGGACTGGGTGCCCACAACCAGCATCCCGTTGAGCTTACGGATGGTTTTCAGTCGGTTATAGGCGAAATCCTTAAAGATCGGATCCCGTAGCCATTTCCAGAACTCATCCATGAAGATAACCAGTCGTCGTCCGTCGAGCAGCGTGGTGATGCGATACAGCAGGTAAAAGGAGATCGGCGCACAGACATTGGCATCATCCAGAAACTCCGTGCCGTCAATGCCAAAGTTATCGCAGTGGCTGATATCGAAGGTATCCGATGCGTTATCAAACACCCAGCCAAACTCGCCGCCCTGTGCCCACTGCGACAGGCGAATACTCAGGCCGTTCTCCTGTGCCTCCCGGGTGGCAGGCTCCGGCAGATTCTCCAGTAAACGGGTGATCCCATGGATGCGGTACTGTGGCTCATTACTCATCACCGCCTGGACGGCGTCATTCAGGCGGCGTTCATCACGGGGCGTGATGGTCGCGCCGTTACGCGTACACAGCAGTTTCATCAACTGACTGATGAAACTGATATTGCGTTTGGTGGGTAACAGTGAAAACGGGTTCCAACCCGTGGGGTCGCCATGCGTGATGCGATAGTAACGGCCTCCCAGCGCCCGGATATTCATTTCCGCGCCCCGATCCTTGTCCAGATAAACAGTGGTCAGTCGTTTGGTTTTCGCATCGGGAGAAAAACTGTCCATACAGCCGTATTTCTGCTGCATGTTTTCAAGGAAAGTCATCAGCATGGTTTTACCCGAACCGTTGGTGCCGAGAATGCAGGTACTGGCCGGGTTCTTCTCGTTGAACTCGTCCTTGTCCGCCAGCGTGTTATGCAGGTTCAGATAGTAGCCATCCCCTGACGGGGTGCGCAGTAAGGCCATCGCATCCCCCCAGGGCGCGTTATCGCGCTTGCCGGGATAGAAATTGTGCAGCGCGACCAGCTCAACAAAGTTCTGGCTGCTCAGCTCGCCCTTGCGGGGTCGCAGGTGATAATTACCGGGCAGTTGTGCCATATACGCAGCTGAAAGAGAGAGCGCGGCGGGAACCGGTGTAATGCCGAGGTTGTTCAGGGCATTGCTGATTTCACTGGTATCGGCCACCAGGCTGTCCAGCGAGCGGGAAAACACCATGATGGATAAATGGTGTTTTCCATAGGCGATTTTCCCCGAGGTCAGCAGGTCGAGCGCCACATCCAGATCCAGTCGCTGTGACACCGCATCATCATCCGAACTCATTAACAGGCGTCGGGTACGTTTGATGGCCTTGCGGGCTTCTTCACGTGACATGCAGGTGTACGACTGGGTGATTATATAATCGCAGGGGGCGTACAGCAGCGAGTCCATCATCCCTGTCGCGGTCTCCTCCGGGAACTCCTTCACCTCCAGCCCCCGGAAATATTGTGTACCGCTGGCGTGGTTTATCTGCCCGGACTCGCCAGAAAAGAACAGCGCCGCCGACCCCATCATCGAATAGGCCGGAGCGCGGGTGACGCGTACCCTGCGCCACTGGTGCGTCAACAGGTACTCATAAAAGGATAACTGGGAGGAGAATACCGCGTGACCTTCGGTGAAAGTGCCAAGAGGACGTGAGGCGTAGCGTGACAGTGCGGTATCGAGCGAGCCTTTGATTTCCAGCATTTCCCGCAGTGCAGAGTCAAGCTCTTTCAGTTTCTTGCCGTCATTCATGCGTCTGCGCCCGGCTTTTTCCAGGCTGACAAACGGACGGTAACAGACGGTCAGGAATAGGCGGTTACGGCGAAATGGGTCCGCCGCCAGCGAGGCATAATACAGACGGCTGATTTCATCGGCGTAAGGGTTGCCGGATGCCTTATGCAGCGAATCAGTAAATGGCTCCCGCACGTTATGGATATAAAAGGTGACCGGCATCCCCTCGAATGAGCGGATGAGTCCGTGCAACTGGTTGCGGTCAATACTGAGGGTTTCGTCTGATTCGCAATCGAACGGGGTCCCCGTCAGTTCCCAGGTGCAGTAGAGATCACTGTGTGGTGAGCGAACAACATGCTGATGAATATGCGATGAATACGGAATGTACTTCCTGAGCGTGGCACACTGATTCAGTTTCATGGCGTTGAGAAACTCCGTGATATCAACAGCATCATGCTCAACGGGCATAAATACTGTTGCGCCAAACAGCCGGTTTGCTGCCGGTTTTCCTCTTGCCCTGAGCCATACGGCAATCAGGCTGAACCGCATGGGTTCATTCCGGGTGACGGATTTCATCACCAGAAATTCAACCGGGAGCAGGGCAAGGAAAGCGACGGAAGTCCAGACAGCGACGATGATGGTGATACCGGTGACACCCAGCAGGGGCACCATCGGCACCCCCCACAGTGCCGCCGGGCGTTTCATTGCTTTGAGCAGCTTTGCCATAAATGACCTCTCAGCTCATCAGCAGTGCGCCGATCTCACTGCCTCCACCAATCAGGATCCCGCCAATAATGATGTAGGCACACTGGGACAGGCTTTCGCCTTTCCAGAGCGTCTTGTAACCCACCCAGATCACGGCCACAGTGATAGTGATGGCCGCCAGACCATGAAGGCCGGTGGAGACTTTTTCCATCACGGTATTTGCACGAGTGAAACCATCGGCAAACGCCGGGGGGGCAGAAAAAACTGTCAGCAAGCATGCAGATAGAAGGCTGACAGCCACCTTTAGCTTACGGAAACGTGACATTATTTTTGTTCCTCACGGGCTGATTGAGAGAGGCTCCGGCGCACTGATGGCGTTGAGGTCTGTGCGATGGTGATTTTCTCCTGACGGAGTTTTGCGGGGACGCCCCGGACGACGGTCCCCGGCCAGATCAGACGGGGAGGGGATGGTTTATCAACAGGGATGGCTTCGAGGGGAGTCGGCGTTGTGGATTTATCCGCGCGGGTGCCCGGTACGGCATAACGGGGGGATGCCGAAACATAACCCACCCGCTGCAGATAGCTGGTCCCTGAAAAAGCCGCTTCAGGCTCTTGTCCGGTGCGGAAATTGCCGGAGTAATAGCAGCTCAACGCTCTTTTAAGAGAACCGCCACGTTGGTAGCAGTCGCTGATAATGCGTTCAAAAACAGACAAATTGGTGCAGGGATCAAGCAGGTCAGAGGCCGTCACGCCGTAATGATGGAAATTGGTGCTGGTGATTTGCATCAGTCCCACAGAGTAACGGCGTCCCTGTGCCATAAGGCGGCGAATAATATGCTCAGCTTTGTCCCGGCTGGCGGGCTGATGGGAGATAACATTGTTATCTCCGAGGGCGCGAGTGGCCTTCGGGATAATTTCGGCGATGGCATAAGGGTTAAAATCGGATTCCACCCGTGCCACGTCGAGTGCAGTGGACGGATGAATGCTGGCGGCACACTGCATGGCCGCCGCCAGAAAGGCAGTGGTGGAAAGCATGATGGCCTCGGAATTGAAGGCAACGTGCACAGTCACTTGACCCGGCACGCTGCGGAGTAAGGAGTAATAAAGAAGGGTTAAAGCGCCGTTTCGTCGGGCTCCGTACTCTGTGGCAGATTGCTATCCTCCCGTGGCTCAAGCAGGACCAGTTTGCCGGAAACTGCAATACCGGGTGTCAGGACAATATTCAGGCCGGGCTTGCCGTTATGGGCAAATGCCACGCCAACCCTGGTCCAGTAGGTGTTTTTTTCGCCCTGCGGATCGGGCGGACCTTCCTGGGTAACAAATACGTGGTAGATGGGTTTTCTCATGAATTATCCTCTCATCAGAACGACAACGAATGAAATAAACGGGTCACATCCCGATTCTGCATTCCGGTTTTAACGGGTGAGCGAGAACATTCAGCGGCACCCTGAATTATGGTTGCGTGACAGCCCGAAACACATTGTTAAAGAGCACTACTCGCCTTGGACGAATAAACGCCCATCAGGTGGACCATCAAATACTGGTGTGTTCAGGGTGCAATTTCAGGAAAGGAATATGAATAGAAAAATAAAAATGACGCCGAGAGAGAAAATAAAGAAAGGTTTTTACTGGGAAGCAATTTCTTTACAAAGAAATATAAAGACGTGTAGGGATAATTATTTCCCCACACGCCCTACTAATTATTTTTAACTCCTTAGGCGTTCAAGGATGGTCTGGCATTCTATACAGGTTGTCACGCCAGGTAGTGTCTGACGCCGTACTTCAGGAATAGATTTACCGCAGAAACGACAATGGAACAGTGACGATGTGGCAGCCGGTTTGAAACGGTTCTGTTCAATCATCTCTTCCAGACGTTGCTCATTAAATTCCTGATCGCGATCGATTTCATCTGGCATGCGACGTCTCCTTGTCTGATGCTTTACGTTCATGAAGTGTGATACGGTTCCAGACGACAGTAAGCGAGGGGCTATTGGGCTGAGCAGACAATTTTTCGGTGACTAGCATCATCGCTTCCAGCGCATCAGATGATTCAAGCCTATCCACTCGGTATTTTTGCCATTGTCGCCAGATCCCGGCATCCGTCTCTTCATCCGGGTCGGGTGTTCGGCCAAAAGGGACGGATATATTAAGCAAACGGCGGCGCAGGCTGACTTCATTCGATGTGAGACCAAAATATATGTTCATAAGTGCAATCGACCCGCCCAACTGGATCGCGCGGTTTATTTGCTGCTGATGCAGAACCTCCCCACGGGATCTCGCCAGTAATAGGCTCAATGCGTCATGATGGACAGTAATTGTCATAAAATGTGCTGATTCTCGACTGATGATAAACAACTCGTCAAGGGACAGTTGGTTAAGATTATTCATTTCATCGAACGTGAACCCGAGTGTTTCACAGTGTCGGAAATTTCCTTCTTTTAGAGCATGAAGGGCATCTATTAATATGGCGTAATTCAATGATGGGATCATTATTTTGTTCCCCTTCAACGCAACAAACGGTTGGCTAATTTAAGGTTAATCCATTCATCAACCTCAGATTCGAGCCATGCCACACTAGCTGGACCAATTTTTATTGATCGGGGAAAAGTGCCGTCTTTCATATATAGATAGATTTGTGAGCGTTTCAGTCCGGTTTTTACTTCCACTTGTTTTAGGCGTAATAACTGATGTGATGTCATAACTAACTCCAATACAAAAATGAAACATTTCCGGAAAGAACAGCAAAGCACGGGGAAAGGTAGAGGGTAAAGTTGATGAGCCCGTATTAAGGGTTTAAGTATTCTTAATACGGGTTCAGGTGCAATAGTCGAATATCATTTTAATTCTGACGAAGATGAATGAGTGGGGGAACCTCGTTCAAGGGCTGTTTTCAGTGTCTCACCACTGAATCTGTCAGTAATACCTTCAGCCGATGCCCATTGTTCAAAAATAGATAACAATTTGTACGGTTTATCAATCAAAGGACGAATCGATTCATTATTTTTGCATGCTAACCAGAAAAGTCTGGATAATGGTGTGGATATCCGTGTTGAAGAGGGTTGGGGGGATTTGCTTTCAACTGGAATATTAATTATTGTATTGACTTCAGCTTGTCTGATGACAAAGCAGGCATCTCTCGGGAGTTCAAAGATAGGGAAGTAGTCTTTATGGTATTGATCTTCCTGGTTATGTAAAATCATTTTTTCGTAATGGTCTGATATCTCATCTGGAAGTCGTTTCACTTGTTTTTTTATTCTTTCCTGCCATGTCATTTTTTCAAAAACTTGAAACGTTTCTCCTAATAATGAAACAGTAATACCATAATTATTATTACTTGCCCCCGTAACTGGTGGTGGTATTTTTAGAGATCGGGCAAGTAGATGTTGTATAAGAATAAATTCATATCCCAGCAAATTTGTATCAATGACGCTATGTAAAGAGTAAATGAATTCTCCCTCTGTGCTGAAACGTAGATAGTTCCCGCTGAGGAAAGCATTTTTGTCAAGCATGCATAATCTTGAAATGAATGCACTTTCTAATGGTACTAACTTTAGTTTATGGTTGGTTGCCTTGATTTTTCTTAAAAATACTGGTGATTGAAAATAGAATGAAAGGCGTAATTTTCCTTGCAAAGCAAGTCGATAAATATCACCTTCTTTCAGTTTTCGTCCACTTAGGCTGTTAATAAGCCCAATGGCTTCTTTGATGGTTATCCAATCTGGGTTTAGATTTTTTGAGTATGAAGTGGTGGAATCATATGACATGATACATCTCCTTTTTTACAATGATGTCCTCTGCTGATTTTGATGCTGTTATTGATATATTTATTGCTGTGGAACAGGTGTCAGTGACAGAGAGCATTTAAAATAAAAAGACACGATATTGCAGTGTTGGAATAATGTAAGATGGTGAATTTATTGTTTTGAGTTAACTATAGCCATGTTTTGAATGGCAGTAATTGTCATCGCCTCTTTCGCCAGATATTTAACTTGTTGATCTTGCGAAGCAGTATTACCCCCCCCAGGGGCTAATCTTAGACGATTAGTGCATTGAATCTAACCATGAACCACCTTGTCTCTACAGCCCATTGTTGAATTTTAATTACACGCATTACATTCAGACATCCTCTGTTTCTACTTTTTTTATTGGCTAATGTAAAAAGTAGGTACGCTTTAAATAAATTGAAATAGGCAATAAAAACGACAAAATGGATAACACTAAAGATGGATATGCGCCATATAGTTTGGACTGGGTTAATTGTTTGAGTTGAATTTACACCTCTCGGAAACCGATCTGGCTGGGCAAAAGAGCAGTAGCTACCGATCGTTGATTCCATGGCACCCGTCTACCAAAAGGGCTAGATATGGAAAAGCACAAAAAAACAGTTGAATCAAACTCTCCAAAGGACCGAGGTTTCAGTCGTCGCGACTTGTTGATCAACACCGCCATTGTTGGGGCTGGATTGATTGTTGGATCGCGTTCATGGGCTTCATCGGCGAATGGTACACAAGGTGTGAGTGGTTCAGTAAACAGAGGGCAGATTTTACAGAAACGCATGCTCGGAAAGCTGGAAGTCTCGGCGTTGGGTTCTGGGTGCATGAGCATCAGTGCCAATTACGGCCCACCAGCAGATAGAAACCAGGGCATTCAGGTACTCCGGACTGCGCACGAAAAAGGCGTCACTTTCTTCGATACGGCTGAGGTTTATGGCCCCTATACCAACGAAGAGTTGGTGGGTGAGGCTCTTGCTCCTATTCGTAACCAAGTCGTGATCGCCACCAAGTTTGGCTTCGACATGGATGCAGGTGGTGCACTTAATAGTCGACCAGCACACATTAAGAAAGTGGTTGAAGGTTCTCTCAAGAGACTGCGGACTGACCGCATTGACCTCTATTACCAACATCGGGTTGATCCCACAGTCCCTATAGAAGATGTGGCTGGTGCGATCCAGGATTTGATCAAAGAAGGAAAGGTTCTACACTTTGGCCTCTCGGAAGCAAGTCCAACTACGATCCGTAGAGCGCACGCCGTTCAACCCGTAACAGCTATCCAAACTGAATACTCGTTGATGGAACGAAGCGTCGAACGGAACGGGGTACTTGATACATGCGAACAACTCGGTATTGGCTTCGTGTGTTGGGGGCCACTGGGTATGGGCTATCTTCCCGGCACCATGAATGCAAATACCCGGCTCGACCCCAAAACCGATCTTCGTTCAGGATTCGATCGCTTCACAGCTGAGAACCTGGCGGCCAATGCGCCAATTATTAATTTCCTCAAAGAATTCGCAGCAGAGAAAGGTGCTACACCTGCGCAAATTTCCCTCGCATGGTTGTTGGCACAGAAACCATGGATTGTCCCAATTCCGGGTACTCGCAGGCTTAACCACCTTGAAGAGAACCTGGCATCAGTCAATGTGCAATTGACGCCAGCAGACTTGCGGGAAATTGACAGTGCGATGTCAAGGTTCCATGTGCACGGTGGTCGGATGAATGAAATGCAGATGCGCGTCGTTGACGAAAGCAAATGACACCCTCTCGAAGAACGCTGAGGTGGGGTAATTTCAAGAATAAGGACTCAAGAATATTATGAAAGTTTATCGCCTTGATGATTTTACCAGTATCGACGATTTGCATATGCGGGAAGAAGACGTCCCCAGGCCAAAGCAAGGTGAGGTCTTAATCCGTGTTTATGCCGTTTCTCTGAACTTTCGGGATATCGCGATGCTACGCGACCAGTACCCAGCCCCCCATTTGAAAGGGTTAATACCCGGAAGCGATGGAGCGGGTGAAGTGGTGGCGATAGGACCAGGAGTTGATGAATTTGAGATGGGTGACAGGGTCATGGGAACCTTTCATCCACGTTGGTACGCGGGGGGGATGCCTGGCAACCTTCTTCAGTACAACTATGGCAGCGCGATTGATGGTTGGCTGGTTGAATATAAAGTTGTCAGTCAGGAGTCACTCGTCCGTATACCAGACAGTATTTCGTACGAAGACGCGTCCACTCTGCCTTGCGCAGCATTGACAGCATGGAGTGCGCTTAGCGGGGGTACCCTCATTCGTTCTGGTGACACTGTACTCGTTCAGGGGACCGGTGGTGTTTCCATCTTTGCTCTTTTGCTGGCTAAAGCGGTCGGTGCCTTCGTTATTGCCACGACCTCCAGTGAGGAAAAGGCGCTACGGCTGCAAGCGCTCGGCGCGGATGACGTCGTGAATTACAAAGATGAACCGCAGTGGGGGGAGCGAGTACGTGCGTTGACCAATGGGCTGGGGGTTGATCGAGTCGTAGAAGTTGGCGGGCCTGGCACAATAGCACAAAGTCTGAAAGCGGTTAGGCCGGGTGGCGAAATCGCGCTTATTGGCTTCGTGAGCCCAGAGGGTGTTGGTATCGATTTTTTCGATCTCTTTATGAGCGGTGCGACGTTACGGCACATAGCGGTCGGAAGCCGCCAGGCGCTACAAGAGGTTGTGCGGTCTATAGATATGGCGGGCATCAAACCGGTCATCGACCGCGTATTTGACTTCGAGGACGCGAAAGCGGCGTTTGCCCATCTTGGCAATGGATCGCATTTCGGCAAGGTAGTGATTCGGTGTTCTCGGGACTAGTACCTAAATGTCGAAACTGGCTGAGAGGTCTGCCACACGCGTTTTTCTATTAGGTGTCCCGTCAGGTTAATCGTGAGGTATGGCTGAAATCGAAGGTAGGCAAGGTGAACTGGAAAAAAAACATATTGATTGGGGCCTCACTCATGGTCATTGCCGGTGCAGTCATTGGGATTGCAGCTTTTAGCGTTATGACACTGAAGGATCGAACCTATGTTCCTAGTCCTGTCTTTGAGCCAGTGGGTGAGCCTAATCAAAAAGTTGCTGTCGTCTACTATTCAAGGTCTGGTCATTCTGAGGCCGTTGCTCGTGAGGTGGCTCGCATGTTTAATGCCCCTATTGCAAAGATAGAGTCAGACTACGCCCTTGATTTGGTCGGCCAGCAAAAGGCCATTTCGGATGCGAACAACAAAGTGCTTCCACGCATTGTAGTAGAGCCTATTGACCTACACAGAGTGCGCCGCATCTTTCTCATTTCACCGACATGGATGTTCCGCCCGGCGACGCCACTTTGGTCATATGTGGAACAGACAGATTTCTCTGGTAAAGAAGTAGTGCTTATCACTACGGGTAACAGTAGGTTCAAGCAAACTGAAACCGATGCATTCGAAGAGCGGGTCGTGGCTCATGGTGGGCATTTTATCCGGCATATATTCTTACTTCGCGGTCGTATTTATTGGCAAAAGAGTCGCGAGGAGCTGTTGCAGGAAATCAGTGTACAAATGAGTAATTATCCTCGATTGCTCGATCCCTGAATTTTTCAGTGGTTATGGCCGTTGGCAGTGAGTCTTTTATATCACACGGCCGTTTTGTTGCGACTAGTTTCTCCTGTCGTCAATATGTGGTTTTTGTAACACGTAGATATGGCTAGATTGCCCCAGTATTACTTTGTGCGTTATCGACGATTAGTTGTCAAATAAGGCAATTATTACAGTAGTTCTGGCAATACAATTCCTGTGGATCCATACATACTCAAAACATAAAAAACCTTATTCACATTAGCGTCCGTGAGATATTGACCCATGAAATGGGTAGATAGCTATAAATCTTGGAATACTTGATTTGCCGCACATTAGTAGGCATGTCAAGAATCAATCCCAGCCGTTGGATCAACCAGTTAGCAACAGGTATTCAGATGAACCCATTATTTCGAAAGATGTTTGAGCCGCTCGCTTTCGCCAACAAAATTGTCGTGCGTAATCGCGTAGTTATGGCTCCTATGACGACCTGGGCCGGAAATGCGGACGGTACGATATCCGAAGATGAGATTGCCTACTATCGCCGACGCGTAAACGGTGTTGGTCTCGTGATCACTGGGTGTACGCATGTCCTGGCAAACGGTATCGGTTTTACCGATGAATTTGCCTCTTACGACGATCGATTCATTCCCAGCTTGCGCCGATTAGCGGAGGCGGCGAAAAGTGGCGGTGCCCCGGCGGTGCTGCAATTGTTTCATGCTGGGAGCAAAGCGCTACCGGCGTTGGTGCCTGGCGGTGATGTTATCGCCGCCAGCGCGGTGAGCACCGATGCTGGACCTTTCGGTGTGCCTGCGCTTACACCGCGAGCGCTCTCACATGATGAAATCCAATATGTCATTCGGGCGTTTGGTGATGCGACACGTCGCGCGATAGAGGCAGGATTTGATGGTATCGAATTGCATGGGGCACATGGATTTCTGATCCAGAATTTCTTCTCGCCTAAGTTCAATCAGCGGACAGATGAGTGGGGTGGTTCGCTGGAGAACCGCATGCGCTTCCCCTTGGCGGTTGTACAGGAAGTACGGCGTGTAATCGAAGCTCATGCTAACAGGCCGTTCCTCCTTGGCTTTCGCATTTCGCCCGACGAGTCAGGAGAAGGTGGACTGCGTATCGATGACAGTTGCGTTCTCATTGATCGACTTATCGACAGCAGCATTGACTATCTTCACGTCTCATTGGCGAGCGTACTTGCAGCTGTACCTGTTGACAGCACGGGGGAAAAGACGACGGCAGTCTGGCTCCTCGACCATGTTGACGGACGAGTGCCTGTAATTGCCGCTGGACAGATCCGGCACCCTTCTCAGGCTGTTGAGGCCCTTGACCTTGGCCTACATCTTGTGGCTATCGGGCAGTCGCTGGTGATGAATCCAGATTGGGTAGAACTCGCGCAGAATAATCTTGAAGGGAGAATCGTCACTACGCTGAACCCGTCAAAAATCTCGCAGATGGTGGTACCTGAGAAACTATTAGCTGTGATCGAAGCAACGCCTGGATGGTTCAAGCTCCAGGCCTCGCAATAGATCATTCCGTTGGTTGAAAGCATCGTTCCAGTCTTAGCCACGGCGTTTCATTAAGTGATGATCAAAAAATGACAGATAGAAAGTCTGGCTTATCACCGGCGCAGGGGCTGTGGGCTCGGTGTTGATATCGTCAGCCGCATCGCCACTGGCCGCGATGCGGTAATAATGATGGTGGCCCTTGGCAACTATTATAATCTGCTGGCTATCAAGCTCGACATTACTCGCCTGAAAGATGTTCAAACTGCGTCAAAGCCGCTGATTCCCGAAGTCGAGCCTTTTGGTCATCATAGTATGCTGGTCGAACCTGGCTTCTCCGTACTGAATTGCTGCGCAGATTCCACCACATACGCAGCATCCTCGATTAACAACTATGCCAAACTCACCAATGAATCTGCCAAGGTCTGTAGTGGGATGGATGGTCAACAGGGTGGAGCAGCCAAACATGCTACTGCCATAATCGCCAATGGATTACGAAAAATCCGTAACTATTCTGATGGTTGTTGCTCAAGTTCGTCGTGATTTTCTGAAGAAACCGTCCAACGAGTAGGAAGTCTACGACACCTTATCGTCCAAGGGCAAAAAGCTCTTCTAGATTGAGGGCACAGACCAATTTTTCGAGGAATATAACGACTTCGGTCGTAATTCGCAGCTTATATCGGATTGGTTTGGCAGCCACATTGCTTAACTCATCCTGGATTCGTGTGGATGTTTTGGTTTTATCCTGCGTGCTCGATAACAATTGAATTGAACTAGCGTTGCATGATTTTTCTAAGGAAAGCTTTTTCTTTAACTCTTCTGGCGGTTCATTAGTTGAACTGCCAGAAGAGTTAAAGAGAGAGTTAATCCAATCAACTTATTCGCATACGTTTAATGTCGCGTTGCGGCGGAGCCCCAAACAGACGGCTGTACTCGCGATTAAATTGTGATGCGCTCTCATATCCAACAAGTGCACCTGCACGGGCCGCATCGAAATTTTGGTTGAGCATTAATTGGCGTGCTTGCTGGAGGCGCAGCTGTTTTTGGTACTGCAACGGACTCATACCAGTGATGGCACGGAAATGTTGCCGGAAGGTGGATGGGCTCATATAGGCATTAGAGGCCAAGTCCTCCATACGTAACGGGTGCGTGAAGTTTTGCTTAAGCCACGCCACAGACCTCGCTATTTGATGACCAGGGGAGCCAGTAGCAACCAAGTGACGTAATTGCGCATTATGCGGGCCAGTTAGCAAGCGAATAATAATTTCTTGCTGAATCAGCGGAGCCAATCGATGTACTAAGGCAGGCTCATCCAACAGTTTCACCAGTCGGATTAGTGTGTCAACCAATGTAGTGTCTAGCTTTTCTATAGTAATGGGCTGGCAAATGCGGCCTTTTTCCGGTTTCGGCAATTCCATTTCAGAGGCAATCTGTATAATTGAGCGAACATCCATCGTGAGCATCAAACCGAGAAACGGTTCCCGCCGACTGGCCTGCGTAACGTGTGCAACGACGGGTAAGTCGATAGTCGTTAGCATGGATTTTCCAGGGCCGTATTCGACGACTTCTTCCCCTAATGTGACTTGTTTACTACCTTGGGCGACGACGCCTATTCCCAGCCCGTAAATACAATGTAACGGCTCAGTACGTGCCTTGCGGCGATGAAGTGTGAGTGCCGGGATAGCGGTGATGTGATCGCCGTCTGTTTGAGCAATCCTCCCAATAACCTGAGCCAGAGTACTCAACGGTGCACTCGCTGAAAACTGTAGTTCTTCATGATTAATCACGATTGTTCTCTGATGTAGACCAGTTTTATGCAGTTTAGCATTCGTCATTCTCTAGTATGTCCACTTTGGAGGATGAATAATCATTTCAGGCAATAATCCTGATGAATCTGGCAATTCATACCACTCGGTTTTCTGGATACCAAGTATTGGGAAACAGTTTAACTATTTTTTATTTTTCTCCTGTTTTTTCCAAATATATGGCGGCACATACATCGCTCGACAAGCAACCAGATAATCCGACCACCATTGCATCATCGCCTTTCGAGCATCGAGATATTCCGCTCTATGGATGTAAGCGGCTCGGACGCTATTGCGCTCCTGATGGCTCATTTGACGCTCAACGGCATCCTGTGACCACAGGCCAGATTCCATCAGCGCGCTACAGGCCATTGCCCGGAATCCGTGGCCGCAGATTTCATCTTTTGTGTCGTAACCCATCAGCCGCAGCGCCTTGTTGACGGTGTTTTCGCACATCGGCTTATACGGATCATGATCACCGGGAAATATCAGTTCCTGATGCCCGGATATGTCCCGTATCTGTTTCAGAATAGTGATGGACTGACGGGAGAGGGGAACGATATGTGGAGTGTGCATTTTCGCCCCACGCCCGGAATAGCGGACACCGGGGATAGCTTCGCGTGTGGCTGGAATGGTCCATATCTTGTTTCTGAAATCGATCTCAGACCAGCGGGCGAAACGCAGCTCGCTGGAACGGATGAACAGGTGCAGGGTGAGTGATACTGCCAGTCGGGTTAATTCTCGTCCTTGCTTGTAGTCCTCAATGCGGATCAACAGTTCCGGTAGTCGTTCGAGTGGAAGGGCAGGGTAGTGACGTTTAACGGGAGGGGCGATAATGCCGTCCAGATTTGCTGCCGGATTGTGTTCAACCAACTCCTGATGCACGGCATGACGCATGATGTTGCACATATGCTGTCGGGTTCGTGCCGCCACTTCCAGCAAACCTTTTTTCTCAATCCCTTTCAGCAGGTCGATAAAATGACGTGGTTTTAGTTCAGAGACAGGTAGATGCCCAATGATCGGAAAAATATGGTTATTCATGCTGGCGAGCAGACGGACGGCATGATTCTCAGACCATGCTCTGTTGCTTTTATGCCAGCTCAGTGCAACAGACTTGAAGGTTTCTTCTGGCAACGCAGTGGCTCTTTCAGCGGAGCGTTGTTGTGCTGGGTTGATATTCTGCACCAGTAGCTTACGGATACCGTCACGCTGTTGACGAGCATCAGCCAGAGAGACATCAGGATAGGCACCTAAGCCGAGGCGGGATTCTTTTTTATTGATACGATATTTGAGATACCAGAGACGTGAACCGCCTGGATTAACCAGCAGGTACAGACCGTGAGAATCGGAAACTTTGAAGGGTTTAGCGGATGGTTTTAAGTTGCGGATTTTTGAGTCGTTAAGAGACATTTGGGGGTCACTCCGTCATCGAACCAACTTGACCCCAAATCTGACCACCAAATTCTCCCGATGCGGAGGGAAAACTGAAAATGCATCGGGAAGACTTTTCACGCTAACTTATTGAATCTGAATCACATAGAGATTCGCAAAGCGGCATGAAAACAAGAATTTGGCTCCTCTGACTGGACTCGAACCAGTGACATACGGATTAACAGTCCGCCGTTCTACCGACTGAACTACAGAGGAATCGTGTGAACGAGGCGCATATTAGCGAGGGGCGCGGGTGTTGTCAAAGGGGTAAATGCAATTGCGAGTTTGTTTGCTGACAAAATCAACAAAGCGGCGATCTTTCCCGCTTTTTAGATTGTTGCCCTATTCTGGTGCGCCACAGCATGTGGTGGGGCAGAGGAAAAGACGGCTGCCAGGGTAAAGAATATTTATCATTGACCTCCAGGCCTTGTTTTACGGGCACTGAGCGCTGTGGCCCGTACTCACTCGAAACTGGCAAGCATTTTGCAAACCTGATGAACATGACTGCCAGCACGGGTTCTGGTATTCCGACAGGAGGCAAAATGAACTTCAGACGGCTGAAATATTTCGTAAAAATCGTCGATATTGGTAGCCTGACCCAGGCAGCGGAAGTGTTGCATATTGCGCAACCCGCGTTGAGCCAACAGGTTGCTACGCTGGAAGGCGAACTGGATCAACAGTTGCTGATTCGTACTAAGCGCGGAGTGACACCGACTGACGCTGGAAAGGTGCTTTATACCCACGCCCGCACGATTTTGCGGCAGTGCGAGCAGGCGCAGCTTGCCGTCAGTAATATCGGACAGACCTTGAGCGGCCAGGTGTCTATTGGCCTTGCCCCCGGGACGGCAGCGTCATCTATCACCATGCCGTTATTACAGACCGTGCGCGCCGAACTGCCAGAGGTGTTGATCTACCTGCATGAGAACAGTGGAGCGGCGCTAAACGAAAAGTTGCTCAGTGGTCAGCTCGACATGGCCGTACTCTACGAACGTTCTCCGATCGCAGGTATTACTAGCCAGCCATTGCTAAAAGAGGATCTTTTCCTTGTCGGCACACGAGATTGTCCAGGGCAAAGTGTTGATTTAGCCGCTGTAGCCCAGATGAATCTGTTTCTTCCCCGGGATTACAGCGCGGTGCGTTTACGTGTAGATGAAGCATTTTCATTACGCCGTTTAACGGCCAAAGTGATTGGGGAAATTGAGTCTATTTCCACCTTAACCGCAGCGATTGCCAGTGGCATGGGGGTGACTGTTTTACCGGAGTCCGCTGCTCGTTCACTCTGCAATGCGGCAAATGGCTGGATGGCGCGTATTACCACCCCATCGATGAGTTTGCCGTTATCGTTGAACGTGTCGGCCAGGGGGAGTTTATCGCCTCAGGCTCAGGCGGTGAAAGAGATCCTGTTGTCGCTTGTCGGTAGCCCGGCACTGGAAAACCGTGAACTGCAGTTAGTGAGTTAAACCTTATTCCGTGCAGGAATAAGATGCAGGTTTTTATTATTTGTTATGCCGGTCATCAGACTTTAACAATAGCGTAATGTCTGATGTATCCGGAGTGTAGAGTGAATTTCCAGCAACTTAAAATCATCCGTGAAGCGGCACGTCAGGATTACAACCTGACGGAGGTCGCGAATATCCTTTATACCTCGCAATCGGGGGTAAGCCGCCATATTCGCGAGCTTGAAGATGAACTGGGTATCGAAATATTTATCCGCCGTGGTAAACGCCTACTTGGTATGACCGAACCGGGTAAAGCCCTGCTGGTTATCGCTGAACGTATTCTCAATGAAGCCAGCAATGTTCGCCGACTTGCCGATCTGTTTACCAATGACACTTCCGGAGTGCTGACGATTGCCACTACCCATACGCAGGCACGTTATAGCCTGCCTGCGGTGATTAAAGCGTTTCGCGAACTCTTCCCTGAAGTTCGCCTGGAGTTAATTCAGGGCACGCCGCAGGAAATCGACGCACTATTGCAAAATGGTGGGGCAGATATCGGTATTGCCAGCGAGCGGTTAAGCAGCGATCCCCTATTGGTGGCTTTTCCATGGTTTCGTTGGCATCACAGCCTGCTCGTACCTCACGATCATCCGCTAGTCCTGACGTCCCCGCTGACGCTGGAGGCCATTGCTCGCTGGCCGCTTATTACTTACCGCCAGGGCATCACTGGGCGTTCACGTATTGATGAGGCATTTGCCCGCAAAGGATTACTGCCAGATATTATCCTCAGCGCGCAGGACTCTGATGTGATCAAGACCTATGTGGCGCTGGGACTGGGCATTGGGCTGGTGGCGGAGCAATCCAGCGGTGAACAGGAAGAGGGGACGCTCACCCGTCTTGATACCCGGCATTTATTCGATGCCAACACTGTCTGGCTTGGCTTGAAACGCGGTCAATTACAACGTAATTACGTTTGGCGATTCATCGAGTTATGCAATGCAGGGTTATCCGTGGAGGAGATCAAGCGACAAGCGATGGAGCCAGATGATGAAGTAATGATTGATTATCAGATATAAAGCAAAAAGCCTGCTTAGAGCCTATTCCATTAGGACTATTTTGCTTGCCATTTCGAACCTGGGCAGTGCTCAGAATCCTCACGTACTACGTGTACGCTCCGGTTCTTCCGCGCTTGAGTCAGTAAAATCAGCCCGGGTAATTTGGAATTGATTAAGTAATAATGTTCTATGGAATAAGACAACAGTTGGTTTTATGGAAAAAACACACTCTGACTCGTCTGTCACAAAGTGCAAGATTATCGCGACAGGAATTGCCTTACCGTCAACGTGCGTCACCTCTGCCGAACTGGATAGCAGATTCGGCAAAGCGGTGGGTTATGTGGAAAAACGTTGTGGTATTGTTCATCGTTATCACGCCTCTTTGCACGACAGCCAGGCGGGACTGGCGGCACAGGCGCTACAACTGGCGCAGGTCGGTGCGCATTTTATCCCGCTGGATCTGACGCAAGCCCGTCAAAATGACTGTATTCGGTTAATGACTGGCTGTCACGCGGTGTGGCACTGCGCCGCCGAATCCTCGCCCTGGGGCAAACAGGCGGAATTTTTCCTCGCCAATGTGCTGGCAACCCGCGTGTTGGCGCAGGCCGCCGGACATGCCCAGATACCGCGCTTTATCCATATTTCGACCCCTGCGGTCTACTTTGATTTTCAGCATCATTACGTTCTGCCGGAAAGCTACCGTGCGCGCGCTTTTTCCAGCCATTACGCCAACAGCAAATTTCAGGCGGAGCAGGAAATTAGCGGTGCCGTCACCCGTTTCCCCGCCACTACCTTTGTGCTACTGCGCCCTCGTGGTTTGTTTGGTCCGCACGATAACACCATCGTTCCACGCATATTGCAGCAACTGCAGCGCGGTGGTGGGGTGTTGCGTTTGCCGCGTGGCGGCGATCTGCATACGGTCATGGTCATGCAGCCCATCCTCAGCGGCGAGCCTGCACTGGAAAGTGTACTGGCCTCGACGGTGGGGCAGTTGCGTGGTGCGGCATTTCTTTGGCTGATTGACGATGGCGATGGCGATGACGATGCGGAAGCTGCGCGGGTCACGCAGCGTTTGCAAGTACGCTATCCCCAGCAGCATATTACTGTTCTCTCCTTTCCTCAGGCGCCAGAGGGCGTTAATCCCAAGCTGTTTAAGCTGGAACAGGCGAGGGTGCAGGTAACGCGTGATGTGATTCTGGTGCTGGACGATGATGCAGTATTGAGCGCGGAGTCATTGTGCAACATGCTGGATGCTCTGACGGAGAGCACGCTGGTGACAGCGCTTCCCTGGTATCGTGCGGCGGATAACCTGCCTTCCCGTTTGCTGGCGCAGTTTGTTAACGACAACTCAGCCCTGACCTATTTGCCGCTGTTACCGTTTTCGCCGCCACTGACGCTGAACGGTATGTGTTACGCCATTCACGGTAAAACGCTGGCGAGTGTTGGTGGTTTTGCGCCGGTGTTACGTCATCTGACGGACGATCTGGCGATGGCGAAACTGTTAACTCGCCATGGCGTGCGTATTGTGCAGTCTGCTGCGGCGGTGCGCGTGCAGACCAGCGTTGCCGATGCTAAACGCTATTTCCGCCAAATGCATCGCTGGTTCCTATTTGCCACGCTACTGATGCATGAAAAAAGTGCGGCAATCAATCTGGCTATTTTTCTGTTGCAGGGGCTACACCCTTTGTTGCTGTGGGCACTGGTGATTCTGGCCTTTGGTGGGGCGACCCAAACGGCTCTGCTTCTGGGGGTATTAGCAATACACCATCTGGCGCTGCGTTACGTTCAGCGTGCGGTCGCGGTGGAGATCCCCTCGCATCCATTATTGTCGTTGCTCTCTGAGTTACTTCAGCCTTTCCATTTGCTGAATGCGCTGGTGAATCGCACTATTTACTGGCGCTCGCGGCGGTATCGTATTTTCAGCAATGATTGGTTTACGTCGCTATGATAAAGCCGGATTTGCAGATTGCCTTTATTACTGGCCGTAGCCGTGCGGATAACTGCTCGCTCAGTCCCGCACAGGCAACGTTTATACAGCAGGTCGTCGGCCACCATCAGCACGTGGATGTGAATTTTCCGTGGACCGTACAGTCCGTGCCATGGCTGGCAACCGGCCTGCTGCGCGCCAGTGTCAACAATGCGCGGGAATACCTTGGCGCGCAGCACGTCAGCTTTGCCCTGCGCTACCGACAACAGGCGCTGGAGATGCTGGCGTCAGCAAGCCATACGTTGTTGCTTTCCGGCAGTTGCGGACTGGAACTGTTTAACCAACTGCACTTACTGCCAGAGTGGTTGGCGCGCGTCAGTGTTTTTGCTTTTGGACCGGTGGCGGGCCGCCGACCGGACTGCCATCACTTGCTGGTACAAGGCGATCAGGACTGGATTTCTCGTTGCTGGTTTCGCCAGGCAGACCAACGCATTGCCTGCAGCCATATGAATTATCTTGAACAGCCGCAACTGGCGGCGCTGTGTCGGCGGTTTATTGCTGATACAGGCAAACAGGGGGCGTAGATGCAGCGTTTATTTGATCTGATCCCCACGGGTGTCACCCGCATTGATTTGCTGGCACCGCCGTTTTCCGGTCATTTACATCCGGTGCTGGAGATGGGGCGGGCGCTGTCTGAACGCTATCAGGTGCGGATTATTAGCACGCACGGCGTGGCTACTTCTGTTGCGGCGGCGGGGCTGATGGGGCTGTCTTTGCATGGTGATTACGATACGCCGCTGTTGGAGGTGGTGAATCCGAAATATGCGGTTGGCTCCCATCCGCTGCGGCTGTATCGGCAGTTTCGCCACGTGGTGGGGTTATTGAAAAATTTTGCCGATGAACTGGAACATCTGTGGCTGCGCGAAGGTACGCCGGATCTGGCGATAGCGGACTTTACACTGCCCATTGTCGGCGAAGTTTGTCGCAGGTTGGATATCCCCTGGTGGAGTAGTCTGCCGTCACCCTGTGTGCTGGAAACCTCCGATGGCGCTCCTGCGTATTGCGGCGGATTAATGCCCGCGCAGAACGCGATTCAGCATGGGTGGCACGCGCTCCAGCGTAAAAAGGTGCGACTGTTCAAACTGGCCGTGTTCTGGCTATTTCGCGACGTTATTCGCCAGACCGGTATCACGCGCCTGTACCGGCAGGATGGCAGCGAAAGTGCTTACTCGCCGCTGCGTATACTGGCACTAAGCGAAGAAACATTCGAATTCCCGCGTCGCTGGCCCGCTGCGGTTAGTTTTACTCTACACGCCGCCATCGCAAGGCGTTGCACCGCCCTTTGAAGTAAATAAACGCCATGTGCTGGTGACGCTCGGTACACATCTGGACTGGCATAAAGATGCGGTAATGCAAGCCGTTATCGCGCTGGCAAGTACGTTGCCCGAGTGGGTTTTTCATTTCACTGATGGGCATCATTGTGCAGCGGAATCGCAGCGGCAGGACAATGTCTACCGTGTATCCTGGGTGAACTACGATGACTGGCTAACGCACTATGATGCGGTCATTCACCATGGTGGTGCAGGAATAATGTGGCATTGCTTGCAAAAGAATATTCCGGCGCTGGTGTATCCGGTGGACTATGACCAGTTTGATCATGCTGCGCGGTTGGCCTGGCGTGGGAAAGGGGTCTGGATTAAGGATGGATTAAAAGAACTGGAAAAGGCGGGACCGTTGTTAATGGCGTTGGTTGATGCGCGTTATTCAGAATCGCGACAATAAATTCAACGAGATTGACCTGAATTACGATTGACTAAAGTGTGTGAACGTCTGCGATTATTAGCCCCTGATAAGGAATTTTATGCTGAACTGGATTTTTAAGGATAGTAAACTCACGCTACGGCAAATTTGCTTAGACAGCAAACTATCCACCTCTAAAAAAATACAAAAAATTGAAACGTACCTTGCTAATGGAGGGGATATCAATTTTATTGATCCCGATATTTCCCCTTGTAACGTTCTGGTTCCTCTCTCACGCAGTCCCGAGTCAGATATCTCCCTGGTACAATACTTATTCGATAAAGGGGCGAAAATTGAGTGCAATGGTTTTAGCGCCTTTCATTCAGCTATTGAGTTTAATAATACGGCGTTGGTGAGGTTTTACCTCACTTTAGGTGCCGATCTTTATTATCAAAATCGCTACAATAATTGTTGGCTTAATTACCTTTATCACCCCGAGCCACAGTATACCTACCAGGATTATCAACGCAGAGATATGATTGACCTTCTGCTTGACGCTCATTTAGATATCAATAAGCCTGTGAGTTTTTGGACCAATGGTGAATTTAATCTTCCGCTGGAGATATTATATTCTGAAAGAAGTAAAGACCTTTTTATACATATCATAAATAAAGATATTGCGCTGGATATCGAAGCGTCTGCGCTGATCGAAAATATTATTTTTGCGAGTGAGTTTTGGGGGCTTGAAACCTTTGCGCCGTTGGTGAAACGGTTTCCTGACTTTAAAAAAGAACGCTACATTATGGCCAATGATAGCAGTTTTTGGGATGACGCCAATTTGTTGGAATTGTGCGTTTATGCCAACGCACAGGACTTCTGCGAATATTTACTCGACAATTTGCCACAACTGAAAGCCGATTCACGCGCCAAAAGTCTGGTCTATGCGGCACTGAAATCTAAGTTTGATTTGAGAATTGTCGAGAAACTGCTTAAGGTGACCGTCGATATCAATCGCATCTATAAGATGACGCCACCAGAATCTTACCAGGCACCGTTGATCAGCCAGTACCTGGACAATGACAAATATACTGACCCCGATCAACGTGACTACATCTATCAGGCTCTTGAGCTGTTACTTAAATATGGCGCTGACCCCAATAGTGAATTTGTCAATACAGGTGAATCCTATGAGATGTTGATTTGGTCAAATTTACGATTACTGGTCTTCCCCATGGTAAAAAACAGAACGTTTTTACCCCAGTTTCTCGATCTCTTTTTACAGTATGGTCTCGATATCAATAAGAAATTTGGTGCTGTGGAAGAACCGACCTTACTGACTATCACCCAGCGTGGTTCATGGAAAGAAGATCAAGAAACGATCATTCAGGTGATGGAGTATTTGCTACCTAAGGGACTCGATTTAAACCTGACCAATATTTACGATACTAACTTTGTCTCAGCCGCTGCTATTTCTTGCCGCAGTCAACTCCTTGAATGGCTGATTAACCAAGGGGGCGATATTCATACCCATTGTGGTTTCGATAACTCGCCGATATTACATAAAGCGATTTCTACCTACTCTATAGACGCAATAACCGGCCCAATACGGCGTCAAACCGTTCAGTTGCTGTTACAACATGGCGCAAAACTCGAAGAGTTTTCAGTCGATGAACGAATTACACCATTGATGTGCGCCTGTTACTACGGTGCTCAATCCTGTGTCGAACTGCTCCTGGAGCAAGGGGCAAACCCGCATGTGAAGAATGGTGAGGGTTTCACTCCGGCCCTGTGCGCCGTCACCGGCGGTGTCTCAAATGAATTTCCCCGTTTTGAATCCACGGCTGTGCGGATCCTGAAGTTATTACAGCAGTATGGTGCTGACCTGGCCGTAAAGAATTGCCGTGGTAACAGTCCACTCGTGGCGGCAATCGAATTGGATCATAAAGAGATATTTGAAGCACTTCTCCAGATGGTGCCGTATAGCCAGGCACAACGTGAACACGCGCTTGTCTTTGCAGAGCCGGAGAGCTATTTCCACCGTCGTCTACGCCAACATATCAACGGCGAAACGGCGCAAGAGGTTACGTCACTCCCAACTGAAGAAGAAAGCGAAGTAGTCGAGCCAGCCTTACCCCATACCGAAGTTAAAGCTGGCGTCGGGGCAGGAGAACCACAGCCGTTCGTAACAAAAACCGGACCTGAGGCCAGCAGTGCGGCATCGGATAAACTTCATCTTCCGACGATTATCGAACTTAAAGCCAAAGTGCAGAGCTTTTTTACACTGATCGCCCGTGATCCTGACGTCACGCCTGCGCAGTTAAACGGTATTGAAGAACAACTCGATCTGTTAATTGAAAAACTGGATACCTTCAGCTTTTTTCGCAATCAAGCGACCAAAGAGGAATTTGAAGAGATTATTCAGGAATATCTTGATGAATCCGTCGAGCAAATCAACACCATCATTAATGATGATTATCCGGCGTTGACCGAGGCGTTGGTCGATGCCGTGTGGGTGATTTTGCAGTTCTACTGCGTTGATATCGAGATTGAAACCGCACTCAGAAAACGTTTCTGGTAACGTTTCATTTTCGAATAGAGCTGTCTGGCTGTGGCGGTGGCTGGGTCTGCTTGTTAAATCTCGTGAGAGACTGCCGAAAAGCGGTCCGGCGATTGTGAGCACTGATCACAATCGCCGCATGGATCTCTTCGCACTGCTTTTTCTCTTTTCACTTTGCCGTCACTACGATACTTGAGATACCAGTGACGTGAGTCGGCCCGGTTTAATCAGAAGATACAGATCGTGAGAGTCAGAAATCTTAAAGGGTTTATCAGATGGTTTGAGATTGCGGATTTTGGTGTCGGTAAGAGACATATGGGGTCACTCCATAATAGAACGAACCGGACCCCAGATTTGACCACCAATTTTTCCCGATGCGGAGGATAAAATCAAAATGCATCAGGAGAAGTTTTCACGCTAAGCTGTTGTATTAAAACCATACAGGTATTAATGAAGCTGCACGAAAACAAGAATTTGGCTCCTCTGACTGGGATCGCCTTTGCCAGTAAATGGCTAATAAATAGGCTAAACTTGAATTGCGAAGCTGTCAAGACCACCAAAATGACCACCAATAGTTGCGGGTTAAATAAAGCTGGTTTGAGCGTTCCGCTACATGTGGTGATCGTTACTATTGTGTTTCCTGTAAGGGTGAGCGTAGCTAGAGTGAACATTCAAGATCCTATCCTAAGAGAACTGTGTCCAAAGAAGTCTGATTGTCTGCTCAGGGCGTGAAGCGGACATTACTAAAATAGGAGATAGGTACTTACTATTCATTTACCAGTGTGGTAATTTTTTGAAATGAACTTGACTAAAAAAAACCTTGATGTATCACTTCGGCATGGAGAGTGTAGTGACAGAGGAAATAAAACAGGGTCTTCGCACTACATTTAGCGGATTGTCTGCACCGACACCATGGCCAGGCGCTAATGCTCGGCTGCTTGGATTAGGTGTAGGACTACCTATCGCGCCTCTTGTTCGTCTGTCGCAATTTAGTGCCGCTGAATTTGAACGTTTCACTCTCGAATGGGCATCTGATTACCTTGCAAGGCAGCAATATGTAAATGAAATTCAGCAGCGTGGTGGTGCTGGGGATAAGGGACGGGACATAATTGTTTGGCTTGACCCAACAAATATTTCACCGCGGCGATGGCACCTGTACCAATGTAAACATTATGATGCTAATTTAGGCCTTCCAAAGGCTGGTGTCGAAATTGCAAAAGTCATTTATTATACTTTTATTAGTGACTACACAGTACCTGAAGAATACTACTTTGTTACACACAAAGGTGTCACGTCGCCATTTCAAGACCTTCTCGACGACCCAGGAAAACTCAAGCAGGCGATTCTTTCAGGATGGAGGTCTTATGCCAAAACGATTACATCAAAATATGAAATCCCCCTGACAATAGAACTCCAAAGCTATATTAAAAAATTTGATTTCAGCATTTTCCGTGCAAAGCAACCACATGAATTACTCGAAGAACATAGAAAGACCTCATTTCATCTCACGGTCTTTGGAGCACCTCTAATTGAACGTGATCCGCCCGAGGCTCCGCCATCAGCAGTTGACCCTATAGAGACCGCATATATTGAGCAATTGTACGCCGTCATTAGCCATGATATAGCAAATCCAGTTCGGACCTTCGCTGATTTTGAAAAGAGTATTAGTCACGTAAAACTTTTCGAACGTTCTCGGATTACCTTTTATTGTGCGGAAGGATTGAAGGAACTTGCTAGAGATCAGATGGCTAATCAAACATTCTTTAATACCTTACTGGATGAGTTCAATAATGGGTTGTACTACACATACACAGATAACGAAGGGACACCATCGGTCCGTTTGAAAAGTACCGTAAAGGCAGCTCAAACTTTACAGCTTGGTGCACATCCGCTTGCCGCTCACGTCACAAGTAAGGACCGTGAAGGGATGTGCCATCAATTAGCCAACAATAAGGTGATTGATTGGTGCAAACCATGATTGAAACACTAGAAATAAAGAGACACTTCGAAGATAGACCTTTCAACTCCCCTCTGGAGTATGGGTTCCGTGTGTTATTCATATTAAACGCAGCTGGTAACATGGCTATGGACCTACAAAGAATAGTTTCTTATGACTACCTTCTTGTACATACCAGCGATGTGCAAAATGGGCCGAAGAGTCTTCATCCGGCTGTTCCTCATAGGGGAGCTGAGCTACTTGTGAAACGTGGTTCAATTCAAGCAGGGCTTAATCTCATGTTATCGAGGGAATTGATCGAGGTGTTTTTTTCCCCTGATGGGATTCTATATCAGGCTTCCGAGTTGACTGGAAGATTTGTGCAGCTCCTCGAGTCTTCTTATGCAAGTGAACTTGCAGAACGTGCCACGTGGGTAACGAAACAGTTTTGTCACTTTTCAAATGAAGAACTTGCTTCATTTATGACACAAAATGTAGGTCGATGGGGCTCTGAATTCGATCGATTGACTGCAATAGACTTATTGGATTTGTGAAAATGTTCCGGATAAGAAAAATACTTCTACGTGGAAATGGCATTCAAGATGCTTATGTGGACTTCGATAAGGGCGCGAACATTCTGGCGGGGGAGTCTGATACCGGAAAGAGTTACCTTATTAGCTGTTTAGATTATATTCTTGGTGCCGAAAAACTTAAAAAAAAGCCTAAAGAGGCGGCTGCTTATACACACCTTTTCGTTGAGTTAGAAAATTCCAAAAATAAGGTGCTAACGCTAACTCGTGCACTGGATGGCGGAAAGCTAGCTGCTCATTATGTTCCAATTCACAGCATTGATGGAAAAGGAGAGTCGATAGCACCTGTTCGCAAAGGCAAGAGCGTAGGGCCTGATGTTACATCTATACTTTTCCCTTTCGCAGGAATTAAGGAGGCTAAGCTGCGTAAGAATGCACGTGGCGCAACGCAACGCCTCTCCATCCGTACGCTTGCCCCGCTATTTCTGATTGATGAAGTATCCATCATCGATGAATTCTCGCCAGTAACTGGTCGCTCCGGTTACGATGATACTGCTCGAAAACGTATGTTCTCGTATATTCTCACCGGCATAGATGATGATGGAATTGTTGCTGAAGAAAAAACTGAAATTGTAAGAGCGCGGCTGCAAGCAAAGTTTGAGATTGTGCAAGAGATGATTCAACCGCTTGAAGAACGCTTTGGGGCCAGGTCGGATACTCCTCCGCTCGATCATGAATATGATAATGAGCTTGATGATGTGATCGCAACATTATCTGAAGAGGTAAAAAAAGCAACAACCGATATTTCCCGCTTACACGAGGAAATACAGGAAACAACAGCACTGAGTCTAAAAGCTGAATCTCAGTTACTGGGTGTCGCTGAAATCCAAATAAGATATAGCTTGCTCGGAGAGCGATACCACTCCGATCTGAAGCGGTTAGACTTTCTTGCGGAGGGAGCTCATTACTTTGAATCACTCCAAGAGGTTCCTTGCTCTCTCTGTGGGCAAAATATAACTCTCGAACATTATCACAGCGAAAAAACGCAGACGCTGTTGAATAGCGATAAAATTCGGCGTTCTGCAACAGCGGAAGCTGCAAAGATCCATGCGTACTTGGTGGATCTCCAAAAAGCAATTGCTAATCTCGTTCAAAGAAAAGAAGAACTAGAGCAAGAGAAGGACAATGCTCAGAACTTGCTTGCGAATCTACGGAGAGATCTCACTCGTAACTTAACACCTCTGCTTGCTCGCAGACTAGAGCGCCTCGAAAAACTGCTTGAGTACCGATCCGAAAGAGACGCCGAGATTATTGATTTTCAAAGATGGGGCGAATTACATAAGCTCAAATTAGGTATCCAAAAATCGCTTACCCAAGACAACCAACCAAAATTGGAATGGGAAGGGCTTTCTTCTCTATCACTAACTGGCCTTTGCACTGAAGTTGAAGCAGTTTTAACCGACTGGAAATGGGGCTCTAAACCTCGAGTTGCCTTCGATGAGAAAGAGTACGATATCATCGTTGACGGTCAGCCTCGTCAGTCACACGGCAAGGGAGTCCGCGCGATTCTCTATTCGGCCTTTATCATTGGATTATTAAAGTACTGTGTTAACAATGGACGGCCGCACCCCGGGTTGGTCGTAATAGACTCACCGTTAACCAGCTATAAGAAGAAAGGGGCAGCAAAAGTATCAGGCTCAGACGAACCAATATCTGCGGGTGTCGAAACTGGATTCTGGAATTCATTGGCCCAATTACCGGAAACTATACAAGTTATTATTATTGAAAACAAAGAACCTCCAACTTCAATTATTGCAAAAGTACATTACGAATGGTTTGCGGGCGAGTATGCAGAGGTTGACGAGCGTTCTGCACTAATTCCAAGTGCCAGCTAATCTCCAGCAATTTCATAAACGGGAGATCAATTCTTTTGAAAATAACTTTCTAAATTTTCGTTATGAATTTCCCTTATATATCTAGGCAGTTTTTCTTTTTTACTGGACTGGCCCCCCATTATTCTGAACGCGAACATTAACGGATGTTATGAGCGTCCGTTCTTGGCTCATAGCCTACCAGCACAGCTGCAGCAGCCGGCTCGGTGCCAGAAGCGGAAGTGGTTAACATCGTACCATGTTGGTTATGGGGAGCATATCAGGATAATGTTATGCTTTACCAGATTATGACAGGGTAAAGAGAATAAAGAAAAGTCTTGAAAGCGAATTGGGTCTAGAATATGAAAGAATTATTCATGTATTACAGCCAAATAATGATGGCACTAAATATCATGGCTATGAGGAATTAATAACGTTTGACAAAAATATCACCATATTGAAATTGAAAAACCACCAGCCATCATGCTGATGGTTTTCATAATTAAAAATGCACTTTAGAACTAAAATCTTCCGCCGCAAATATTTGCATCTTTAGCAATAGCATTATAAACAACTCTTAGGGTAGAATTGTTTTTTTGTTTTCTGGCTAAATCTGCGTAGTGGTCTTGCACCGTCAAATGATTACCATTTAACAGTAACCTTCTAATATCTGAAGTTATTGTTGACACAAACTGTGCTGCATTAAGTACGTATTTCTGGCGCAGTTCAAATTTTATAAAATGATTTGTTACACGATCACGTTCAACTTTCATCCATCCTTGAGGAGGATCGGCATGAAAATCGAAAGTTAGAATACCATAATTTGCTGTTATACTAGCAGAGATCCAATCTGTTTGATAAAATTTTTGGTCATCATTGTAAGGGTAAAGTGTTTGGTCTGAGGCAACTTCACATATACTTTCTGACTTAGACCCATTACAGTGCATACAAGCAGGTATAAGATTTTTTGGATTAACAGATAAAAGTGGATAGCGCGCTTTAGGTAAATAATGATCTAGTGAGTCTACACCGTGTATTCCGCACAATGGACAAAGTCCCTTCGAACATGCTCTTAATTTATCGTAAACTTTCCTCGACGCACTATCTGTCTTCAACATGTGAAGAGTATAAAGATCCTTTAGATCTTTTTTTGTGACGTTTTCTGCAATTATTTGTTCAGGTCTTCTGGCAGAACAAGGCGTAAGTAAATGAAAGTTTTTAGGAGCGCAGCGAGCATCAAACAGTACCCATTCTCTAGATACAGTGTTCGCAATGTTTTGCAATCTGTTTATATAATCTTGATTATTATTACTTACCGACAGCAAGCATGTACTAAAAACATCAGCACATTTTATATTTGGGTATGCAATTCTATTCATCTTCGCCTCCATCAGAACTTTTGATGTTGACTGTCTTGTCCCTGAGCATAATCATGCTCATCAATATTGCCTGCCCTTCAAAGCCAATCTTTCTTTTGAATTTTATTATAACATCTTCGAAAGAAAGCCCATCATCAACTTGCTCTTTGAGAAGTTTGTGAAAGCCGGATTGCTCCATCTCTAATTTAAATACCTCTTTAGTTAAAGTGCCAACGTTTTCAGCAAATGTTTCTATTGAAGGTCTATCATATATCATTTCATCCCCAAAACGCGTCAAGACCCAACAGCAGTTTTTGGGAACTTCTTGTACCACAACCGGTGAATGAGTTGCTATGATTGCGATTCCATTTCTTCTGGATAGTAGATTACTTAATGCGCGTATAAAAGCTGACAGAAGTGGCGGGTGCAAATGACTTTCCGGTTCATCGAATAAAACCAATGTTTTATCTTGCACTTTCTCGACAAGGCTACTGATTATCATGAAAACAATAGCATGACCGGAACTCATTTTTTCCATCCGATTTATGCAGTCATTTACTAATATATTACCGGATAAATTGGCTATGTCCTTTAAATTTAGATCTCGAAAATTCGTATCGGACTCTAAGTTGTTTATGGCAGTTATCCACGCATCTCTTTTTGAATCATCAGAACAGCAGTTGTAAACTGATGTAGCACACTTCTTTCTGAGGTTACGTATGTCCTCAAGATTGCCAATCTCATCTTTAAAACTATCACTTTTTTTTAGGCCAATGTAATAATAACATGTACCAAGGAGGGGGTCACTTTGCTCACTGAATGGCGTAAAGGGATCAAACGCACTGAAAGATACAGAAATAACAGTGCTAAAATAGCCATCTGTTATCCTTCCTGCATAAGCCTCTTCGAAATAAGCATTTTTGGGTTTTTCCTTTCCTACAATAGAATCGACCATCTCATTTAGTAGAGTAGTCTTACCAAGACCATTTCTACCGATAATTGCGTGTATATTACTCGGTGGCAAGGAATAGGGCTCGACATTAAACTCAATATTCAAATCGGAGAATAAATGATTTTTCCTAACGAATTGAAAATCAAATTCGGTAAGCAGTCTCTCTCCATTTATAATCCTTAAAAACTGGCCATGAATGGTATTTATATTAACATCCCTTAGTAAGGATGTTTTAAATACATCCTCATTTTTTGCAATCTGCATAGCCTTTTTACTCAGGACGACACAGTTTAATTTTTTTAATATTACCTTGCACAATTCTTTATCAATGGAGTAAAGTTTCTCGTAAAACTCGGGGCTTTCCGCAAGACTAAAAAAGTCTTGTTCGAGTTTTACAAATTTTTTCTGCATTTTATCTAAAGTTGGAATGTCCACAATTTGTTTTCGGAATCCTATTTTAATCTGACCAATCTCATGCAATTTACCATTGGAATCCATGTAATCCATATTAAATAGAGTTCGATAAGAATAATCATTCCAAGTAGAAAATGTTAAGTAAACAGTGTTTTTACTTTTCATTGAGCTGATTAATTTTTTATTTAAGACGATAAACTCTAGCAACTTTACTCTCCTTTTATATCAGCTATAGCAGTTCTACATAACAACTTAAAATAAATTACATTTAACTATGCACCTGCTATAAAGTCATTAAGTTTGTAGTTAGCCTAAAGATACGTTATTAGTAATATTAACCTTTCAACCTGCCATTGGCTAATTTATTTATCATTACCATCACAACAATGTCTTAGAGCGATACCACTTCTTAAAAAAGTGCTAATGACGCAAAATTATGTTGTTCACGCATACCAAAGACAGGTTTTGACCTTCTACCAGTTGAGTGCTCCCGGTAATACGCCGGAGCTAAAACCTAGCAAATCCACAGGCAAATAAAAAAAGTCTGCGAATAATTTAGGGTGTAAATAATTTCTTTATGCCCTTATTATGAAAATAGATTACAGCATATTGTTCTGTAGCCAGATCTGCGTGCCTTCTATGTCATACGCCTTCGCTCCATACCCTTTCGTAAGTAGGGACTCCGGCAAATAATCGTCATATTTATCCAGATATTTTTCTGGAACATCTGCAGCGAGCTCAGACGCTGAAGGCAAGCCCGACAACTGCATTTCTTTTAGCGCATATTGGATCGAGGATAAACTTGCATGTTCTATCTCTATAACACCGGCAAATGAACTAGCTATGAAGCTGCTACGCATGAGCAAGGCCGCTATCGTATTAACGACTTTATCCCCCATCCAGGGGAGAACGTAACTACGCTGGCCGTCGGAAATAAAATGGGAGTTTTGCAGATTGTAACGGTTAAAGTTGTTACACCCTTCTGCAAAAAGGCTTTTGGCGGTGGCATCTGCATAATCGACTCTCTTACTACCTATGGCTATGCGGTAATCATGTTCCTTGTAGATAGCGAGCATCTCCTGGCGAACAACATCATGTACAGACATACCCCCACCACTAAACTGTGGAGGCTGGCCGCCTTTGGTCGCCTCAACATAGATAACTTTTTTTTCCACCTCGAGCTCTATCACTTTCCAGCGTCGTCCACCGAAGATTATATGCTGGTCAGGTAGAAGAGGGGAGTCCACAGGCACTGTGCCAAGGGTGCGGTTTCCTGTGACAATGCGGAACTCTTCTGGAGTATTGAACACCGCGTAAAATGTATAATGGTTAGTCAGTTTCTCCCCCTCAGCCCCGATAACCATTTCTCCACTAGCAAGTTGTGTGAGGAGGCTGTTTGCCCCCATATGCTTAAGCAGATTTTTGAAATCATTTACGTCAATGTTTCGGAACGGACCGGTCTGACATAATTGCGTCCAAAGTTGATCGGCTCGAACTCCGCCCCATTGCGCGGTGATCGCAAGAATCTGGTGCAGCAGTGTGGAGTAGTGCATCTGGCGAGTATCTGCCGGTTCGAACCATCGCTTAGAGATCATCAATCTGATCATCGCCATCGACTGGACAAGCTGCAGCCGCAAGTGATCTACAATGCTGCTGGTTGCGGTAAGTTCTTGTTCAGAGATCAGCATTCTCAGAACTGATGGAGAATCGCGTCGCCCTGACCGGCCCATACGCTGACGCAAGCTGGAGACGGAATGCGGAGGAGTGACCTGTATAACTGACTGCACCTTACCTATATCAATACCCAGCTCAAGCGTCATAGTACAGATTGCTGTTGTGGGCAAATTCCCCTGCTGTAGACGGGCTTCAAGCGTCTCGCGTAATTCCCTGGACAAGGATCCGTGATGGGGAAAGAATTCATTTGGAACAACATTTTCCTCACACATGTCGCTCAGCGTCGCCGCAATGCTTTCAGTGCGCTTTCGACTGTTTGCAAAGACTAAATGGGAGTCGCCACGGCAGAGTCTGAAGATGTCAGCGCAGACCTGTTCTTCTGCTGAGCGTTGAGGTTCTTCTCCCTTTTTAGTCACTGGCTCGAGATAGCCTTTGACCTGCACCTGCAGTGTGGACGAGCTATTATTGTCTGTCACAGTTTCGCAGGACAATCGCTTATCCGGACGCAACAGTTCAGGCACCTTATCCAGTTCTCCTAACGTAGCGCTCAATGCAACGCGGGGAACCGGATTCGCATGACGTCCCAGCACATGATCAATTCTGTTGAGCAGCGAGAGTAGTTGCATGCCGCGTTCAGAACCAATAAAAGCGTGAAACTCATCAATAACAATGTAGGCCACTGGCGAGAACGCCTGTTTGAGCCAGCCAGATGAGTTTATGAGCAAAGACTCAAGTGATTCCGGTGTAATAAGCAAGATGCCAGACGGGTTAGTGCGGATTTTCTTCTTTTTGCTTTGTGGTACATCACCGTGCCAGGGCGTCACCGGCATATCCAACGCCTCGCCCAGGCTCTCAAGACGACGGTACTGGTCGTTAATCAGCGCCTTAAGTGGGCTGATATAAACAATACCAAACCCGTTAGTGATACCTGCAATTGCTGAACAGGCAGGCAGAAAGAAAGCCTCTGTTTTACCCGCTGCAGTGCTTGCACTAATTAGCACGTCCCGGTCACGGGCTAAAACTGCCGGGATAGCGCTCTCTTGCAGGGGCCTTAATGCAGACCAGCCCTGCTTATAAACCCACCTACGAACGCGGGGATCGAGACTATCGTAAGCGCTGCTCATAATTTGAAGTTGGCCAGGCCGTCATCATCATCTTCATCCTGTGCAATGTCGTCATCCATATCGCTGGGCCTGTCATCTTCAATTGCCACACCCGAGATTAGCGTCTGCCAGTTTATCGAGCTGTTTTGTTCAAGCACGGCCAGCATGTCCAGGAAACCTTTGATGGTATTTCGGGGGGTACGGAAGTAAGCATCCCCTATGGTTTTACTGCAGTGATGCAGAAAACCGGTAAGTGCATCATCCGATACCAGATACTTCTCTGGCTCTCCGCCTGCATAAACATGGCGAAGATTTTTCAGTAAAATATACAATTCCTCTGGGGTGAGACTGGCAAGATGTAGCGTGGGTGACGAGTAGTCAATCACACCTGCCTTCTGAGCGAACCGATTTTCCGCCAGACGTGATTGCAGCGCCTCATAACTGTAAAGCCCTTTACGCGGATCAAACAGGAATTCTGGCGTGCCTCCAAGAACAAAACCAATATTCTCTGCAGAACCCTGCAGACAGTCATTCAGGATCCGCAGGATCTGTTCATAGTTCGCCGTCCTCGCCTGAGTGTTGTTCAGCTTATAAAGGTTTACCATCTCGTCGAGGTTGACCAGTAATCCGGCATAGCCTGCCTGACGGACAAACAGGCTTACCAGCTTCAGTGAATCGTAGAACGAGGCATCTGAGATAATCGTCCGGACGTCGAGATCGTTGCGGGCATCGGTTTTTGTGGTGTATTCGCCCCGCAGCCAGCGAATGGCATTGGATTTTAACGTCTCGTTATCCTGTTCATGTCCGCGCCAGAAGGCATCGATGACTTTAGCAAAGTCATATCCCCCCACCAAGTCTGACAGAGCAGCCAGGCGTTGGTGAATAACCGACGAGACTGGAGCGCCATCCGCATCAGCCTCCTTCCTCGCCTCCGTGACGAACCGCTCCACAACACTGAGTAACGCATTACCATCAGGTTTGTTGCGGGTGGACATGTTTTTCATAAGCTCTGAGTAGAGATTGCGCGCCTGACCTCCCGATGAGTGAATGCGCCTGTCGGGGGAAAGGTCTGCACTGACTGTTACCAGCCTTTTTTCAAGTGCAATAGAACGTACCACGCTCAGAAAGAACGTTTTGCCCGATCCGTATTCACCGATGATAAGTCTGAAGCTTGCGCCGCCGTCCGCTATCCGCTCAATATCCTTGTGGAGGGCCGTTATCTCATTCATCCGGCCCACCTGGATGTGCTGAATGCCTATTCTTGGCGTTACACCAGACTTCAGTGATTGGATAATAGCATCCCGTTCTTTAACTCTTATGCGTGTCACAGACATCAACTATCCCTCTAGTTCTTTGGCAATTTCCAGGTCTACCCAGATCTCATCATCGGCATCGTCCATTACTGGTGCATCAACCACTGCATAGGACCAGTCATTGATAACCTCAAGCGCACCGCTGAGCATCAAATTAAGATTTTCGCAAAGTTCTGTCGCCTCTTTCCGGGGCCATTGCTTCTTCTCCAGAAGGCTGTGGTAGAGTTGTTTATGTGCACTGTCAAGGCCACCCTCTTGCGCCCCGGTTACGGGAGCGCTCTCACGAAATTCCGGCTCGTCCTCGGTAAAAATTGCGCTAAGTAATTTACGAACATCGTTTGTAGCCGATTCATGGTGGGCCAGTACGTTGGCGTCCAGCGTGAATTCAGTGGCCCCAAGACTTGCTGATGCGGACGATTGCGGGATTACCTCTGTCGTCGAATGCTGATGGATGTTGCCGGAAATAGTTGATGGATCCAGTCCCAGGCTCAAATAAATCTTTTCCAACTGTTTAATTTCGGCAGGCTCAATTCTCCCATCAGAGCAGGCTACTCCGACGATAACCTTACCTACTGCTAATTTTTCCATCGTACTCAGCGGCGCTATTCTATTTTTCATTCCCGTCATATTGGCCGGGGTATGAAGCTGCCACGTTAAATACGCATGTAAGGAGCGTTTTTCATTTTCGTTAAAGCCAGAATTATGGTCGATCGCATTTTCCAGCACTTTCTGCTCGGCCTGATCAAGGCTATTGTCGGTTAAGGCTACCATTGACCCAAGTCTTAGTGTCATTACCGCTGAGAGAAATGCCGGAGATGGTGAGAAGCGCGCACCCTCACTAGCGGCAAATAAAACCAGCGCGCCGTCAGCTTCTGCTTTCACATGGTGGTAAAACGGATCCGGTGCCAGGCAATAGCCCATTTTCAGGGCAAAGGCTTGCATCAGGTCGGCCTCTTTTTTATTAATTTTTGCCGGGCAATTGGCTCCCATGTGTACCCAGAAGTCAGCAGCGGTGGTTAACCCCTTGCGACTCGCGATCACTTCATCAGCCCAGCGTTTGAATGTATTTAAAACTTTTCCAGCGCTTTCGTTAATGATTTCCACTGGCAGCAACATAATTGCAGCAGTGTCATTTTCTGACGTACCTTTTCTGCCAAGGTAGCGGCTGTAAGCATCCAGTTCATCTGTACAGATCTCTGCAAGTGTCATGATTTTCTGGACTGGGCCCTTCAATGCACTAGGATCAGGCAAGTCTGGAACAGGAAGACGAAAGCCGCGCAGACTGGGGCTTGCTGGTGTGTAATCCAATCGTAGTCGTGTTTTATTAGGTTTGACAACCATCCCCTCACCGTATTTGAGGGTATAGCGCCGTTTGAAAAGCGCAGCAAATTCATTCGCGCAGCGGCGGGCGGGAGTTCGCAACGCATACTCTGTATGATTTATTATCCACCTCAGCGCCAGATCGGCTGATACAGGAACTCCAGCGTCCACAGCCTTTGCTAAAGCTAACTTAAACAGCATAAGATTGCTGAAACTCGAACCTTGGCCAAGATCTGCGACCAGACCAATGTCCGGGCGCAGAATAGACATTGCTTCAAGTAACTGGGACGAGTAATTCCGGAAGGAGCGATTCTCAATGAATACCGATCTTAACCGGCAGACTTCATTAAACAGATTGCGGAACTCAGCGTCAGGTGTATTACCATCCCGGCTGTCAACCAGTGCTTTTCTCTCTAGGCCATACAGATAGATAAAAACGTAACCTACTGAGCATGACGCGTCACGCCTGTCGCTGGACAGCCAACTGAGATACGCACCGCGCGCATCAGGTGAAAGCGAGGAATAACTGGGCCAATATCCCAATGAAGTATCTTCGTAAAGATAATGTTTTGGGTAAATGTTGAGCGTGTCGTCAATTAATGATGCCTCAGTGCCATCATCATAATACTCGCTTAAGCTCTGCCCGGTGGGCTTCATCCGCTGACCTAAATAGAAGTAACCACCGGTGATCTCCACACCACCTACAATGGTCACCTCACCAGGTAGCACCCATCGAGCCAAAGTCCCCGTCGTTTTTGAAGGGCTCCGACGTTGAATCGTTGCTGCTCTGTAATCGACACTCCGATCGCCGCTCAACGTAAAGCTCGCCAGAACATCATCTTCACTGTCATCGTTTCTCACAACAGCCTCTTTTTTCTTGATATCAGCAAGCCATTCTTTAGGTGGCGCTTTCACGGTTTTGGAGGCATAAGATCCTGCGGATTTATTCTTTTTCTTCTTGAAAAACAATAAGTAAATTACGTAAATCGCCGCTATAAATATCCATAACTCCATGGGCAATAACCTTAAACATGATTTTTCGCATACGCCGAAAGAATGGCGAGGGAAAGGAGGGGAAGTAGATTAATCTTAAAATAATACTTCTATATTGCGAGGGTTAAAACCAAAACATGACCAAATTTAGCCCATTTGATTTTATCCATAAAGCCATTAGCTAAATAGATGCAGATCGAACAAGACCTTTGCACTTACAGGCAAACCTATCTGTTTTCTGGGCAGATCTCACTATTCTTCAAGAGGCATAGCCTTTGGGGGAGCTTTATGCCTAGCCAGTAATCTCTGACGTCCGCCTCCGCTAAATAAGAATGTCAGACTTGGCGTGTATTACCTCGATTACAGCCAACTGATGTCTGAACTGACACAGCTAAATTCGAGTTCTAAACATCAGCACTCAACCCTTTTCACCTCAGCGAAGCAAGGGGGCGCTACATCCGTTTATGAAGGACTGATTTTTTCTCCTGCGTGCTTTTCGTTCCCCGTATCTGTTTCCGGTTAATCGTTTCCCAACACAACCCGTCCCGCAAGGGTAAATGGCACGCATGCTGCGCCCTTGCTGGCTGGAACGATGCCGGGAAAGCGAACCGTCAGGCGATACGAAGACGAAAATCACACCACTGATGGAGAAAAACCATGACTATTTCCCTTCATACCCAGACTAGCGCCCCTAGCACCGCATCGGCGACCAGCGTATCCCCGCTGGAGCAGTCAGGCTCCTCAAAAACGAAGTTTTCCAAAACCAAAACCGATATTTATCAGACTGTCACTGACAACATCATTTCTGCACTTGAAGCAGGAGTTAAGCCGTGGTCATGCCCGTGGCAGCGCGTACCTGGTATGTCAGGATTACCTACAAATTACGCGACAGGTACTGCTTACAGTGGGATGAATATCATGTTGTTGTGGGGCAGTGCGTCAGAGCAAGGATTCAACGATTCACGCTGGATGACCTATAAACAGGCGCAAGCGGAAGGCGGGCAAGTGCGCAAAGGGGAGCACGGCACGACAGCCATTTTCTATGCAACCTTAGAGAAGGAAAGCGAAGACGGCGAAATTGTCCAGATACCAATGCTGAAAACCTTCACCGTGTTTAACGTTCAGCAAATTGATGGTCTTCCGCTGACAACTGAAACCATCAGCCCGGATGCAACCTTTGACCCGTTGCCGGAGGCTGAAAATCTTATCCGAAAAAGCGGCGCAAACATCATTGAGAAAGGACAAAACGCCTTTTTCCAACCCTCAACTGATGAAGTATGGCTACCAGAGCGCCATCTGTTTTCTGATGCAGCTAATTTCTATGCTACCGGCCTGCATGAGCTGGTTCACTGGAGCGGTGGTAAAAAACGCCTTAACCGTGAAATGAAAGGGAAATTCGGCAGTGCAGATTATGCGGAGGAGGAATTAGTGGCGGAGCTGGGAAGTGCTTTTCTGATGGCGGATTTGGGGATTGTCGGAGAGGTGCAGCATGAAAACTATATTGCCTCATGGCTCCAGGCGCTAAAAAACGACAAGCGCTATGTTTTCAAAGCGGTCAGCGCCGCCTCAAAAGCGCATAGTTATTTAATGGATAAAGCCTGAGGGCAGGGGCAAGAAGCCGCAAAGAAATGTGGCTTTAACCTTACATAGCGGTGAGAGGAGTAGCAGTGGTGTTAGGGTGTATAATTCCACTGCGAATTTTCCTGGCATACAGTGTCAGGAAAATTCGCAGACTGCGGGGTGGGCGGCAAAGAGCCCGCTCATTCCTTTTAGAAGCATTAGAGCAGACTTGATCTGGCAGTGTTCTCTGTTAGAACACGATTTAACCTGATAGACGGCAACGAGCTAGAAGCGGAAGTTCGGAATGCATACTTACATCAAGGTGTCTTGAGTCATAGGGAGCAGGTCACCTGAACTTGGTAGAAGGGACTCGGTTACACATCCTTTTTTCTCTGCCACCCTAGATTCCCTGAACTTTCGAGTCGTCAGTCCGATTCCACTAACCGTAAAGTCGGTAAGCGATGCTGGACCACCCAGAGCCGACATTTCGGGGCTAGTGGCTAGTGGCTTGCGTCTGCTGGTAAATAACTCGCATGCAGCTAACTTCCTGGTAGCGAATTAAGTGGCTACTAAGGACTGAACCAAAACACTGACGCGATCCGGGGCTTTACATGGTTGAAATCTCTGCATACTGCTTCGTTTCCCGGCCTTAAGCCGTGCAGAAATCTGTCACCCGGGCGACCTTATGCAAGAGTCGCTTTGCTTAATTTTAGCACTCAGTTCCCCCGGCTTCGGCCTATTTGCGTTCTGCCCTAACCCGAGTGTCAGCTCTGCTGTCGGGGAGCGAGATTACCTAATGACTGGATTAACAAAAATGACTTTAATGTTTTCATTAAAACTGGTATTAAAATTTATTAAGCATAAGGAATAAGAAATTTCTGTAATTATCATATTTCTGTCTGAGTTTAACAGAATGTTGCTGTTAGAGGGTAAGTAGATTAAATAATTGATTTATAAATTTAATTAATCTGTGTAGGGAGGCGCATGAAGCTTGAAACGATTCGTTTATCTGGTTTTCAGTCGTTTGGACAAGAATCAACCGAACTGAGCCTTGAAGATATAACATATATCATTGGCCCTAATGGTTCAGGTAAAACCGCAGTGCTTCAGGCTTTGTGTCGACTTTTTGCATTCGACCCTGCGTTAAGGCGGATCCAGCGTTCAGATTTCCACGTTCCCTTTGATGAGGAGGAGGTTCCGCTTGAGCGCCAGCTGTGGATAGAGGCTAATTTTCTATTTCCCGAATTGGAAGATGACGAGGACAACAGCACCGTAGCTCCTCACTTTAGTCATATGCGACTGGACGAGCCGGATGGGGTTCCGCGCGTGCGTTTTCGCCTTAATGCGACTATAGGGCTGGATGGAGATATTGAAGACGCTTTGGTATATGTCCTGGACGTTGATGGAGATGACTTGCCTCTGAATGTCGCTCAGGTTCCACGCGCTGAACGTAATCATATCCAGGTACACTATCTGCCTGCCAGACGCGATCCCGCTGACCATATTACTTACGGTGCGAATGCATTACTAGGGCGTTTACTTCGCGCTGTTCGCTGGGATGCTGAGCGCGAAACGATTAAAGGGCTGACCGATAAAATAAGTGACAGCCTTGCGGCAAACCCCTCGGTGAATGCTTTAAGTGAGAGTTTAAAGGCAACATGGGCAACGCTGCATAAAGGTAAATTTTTTGCTGACCCTAAAATTACTTTTGTCGCATCAGAAATTGAATCGCTGTTAAGGCATCTGTCTGTTTCATTTACCCCAGGTCACGACGGCTCATTTGTCGATTTTTCAAGGCTGAGCGATGGCCAAAAGTCCATGCTTTACCTTTCTCTTGTCTTATCGTCTCAGGCTATTGGCAGGGCTGTTCTTGCAGAAGAAGATTTATCGTTTGATCCCGATAAATTACGTCCACCAGTCTTCACTCTGGTAGCCCTTGAGGAGCCAGAAAACAGCCTTTCTCCACATTACTTGGGCCGCATTGTTAGCTCCCTAAATGTCATGACAAAAAACCTGGATGCGCAAGCTCTCATTGCGACGCATGCGCCCACAATGCTGCGCCGGGTAGCACCTGAGTTAATACGTTATCTTCGACTGAATGAGTCACGAGAGACGCTGGTCACTTGTATTAAATTGCCTGATGAAACTGATGAGGCACATAAGTTTGTGAGGGAAGCTGTCCAGGCGTTTCCGGAGATCTATTTTTCACGGCTGGTCGTGCTTGGCGAAGGTGATAGCGAAGAGATTGTGTTGCCACGCTTGCTTCAGGCCAAGGGGGCACCCGTTGATGAGTCCGCTATCACGATTGCGCCATTGGGAGGGCGGCATGTAAACCATTTCTGGCGTCTGCTTTCAGCATTAAAAATCCCCTATTTTACACTGCTTGATCTTGATGTTGCCCGTCATGGGGCAGGGTGGGGCCGAATTAAGTACGTAAACGATCAGTTGTCCATACATCAACCGCGTAAAAAACTCCCTGAACGCTACGGAATTCCAAGATGGAATGATGAAGAGGAGAAAATTCGGGACTTCGAAAATTATCTCGGCATGCTTGAAAAGCGCGGCGTGTTTTTCTCCTACCCGATGGATTTAGACTTTTCAATGTTACTTGCTTATCCAAAAGCCTATAACGTTGAGGAAGAGAAGCCCGACAATGCAATTATAAAAGCTGTTCTTGGAAAAAGTCATTACGATCCATCTCAGTACAGGGATGATGAATTAGCGCTTTTTAATACCTACCACAAACGCTTCAAGCTTGGCAGTAAACCCGCAGCTCATATTGAGGCGTTAACTCACCTGAGTGATTCAGATCTGCTTAAAAGCATGCCGGATTCACTGGACAGGCTGGCTGATGCGGGTATTGCCAAACTCACGGAACTGCCAGAATGATTACTGTAGAAGAATGGCAACCCGCGGATGGATTGACGCTGGAACCTAATGCGAAACGAGCAGCAAAAGCGCGCAAACGTTGCCTGGCATTAACTGCCGGACCAGGCGCTGGTAAGACGGAAATGCTTGCACAGCGTGCTGACTTCCTTTTGCGAACTGGAACGTGCAGATACCCCAAAAAAATTCTGGCGATCTCATTTAAGGTTGATGCCAGCAGAAACCTCAAAGAGCGCGTTGAACGTAGATGTGGACGGGGTCTGGCTTCACGCTTTGACAGCTACACCTTCCACGGATTTGCTAAGCGGATCATTGATCGCTTCAGACCGATACTCACGGGAAAATATGCCATAGATGCTGGTTACGCCGTTGTAGACAAAAAAAACAAGCCATCTCGTCACGAAATAGAATACGGCGATATGGTTCCTTATGCTATTAAGATATTGCAAACCTCAAAAAAAGCCCGAAATGCAATCCGGCAAACTTATAGTGATATTTTCCTTGATGAATTTCAGGACTGCACAAATATACAATATGACCTTGTAAAACTCGCTTTCCGGGGGACCAAAATTCGGCTGACTGCAGTCGGTGACACAAAGCAGAAAATTATGGGCTGGGCAGGTGCTCTGGACGGTATTTTCAAGTCTTTCATTAATGATTTTAATGCGGTACCGCTCACCATGTATCGTAATTTTCGCTCAAAACCAACATTGCTGCGTGTTCAGAACGAAATTATTCGTAAGTTAGATCCTGACTCCGTAATGCCTGATGAGCAAATTGAGGGTGACGAAGGGGAGGTTTTTGCATGGGGATTTGCAGATAGTCAAACAGAAGCTATTTATCTGGCTGACCTCATTAATGGCTGGATAAACACCGAGAAACTACCTCCGGCTGAAATTGCAGTCCTAGTTTCAAAGCAACCAGATTTGTATGCTGACCACCTCTTCAGAGAGCTAGAGCAACGCGGAATTCCCTACCGCAATGAGCAGCAAATGCAGGATATCACGGTCGAGCCCGTGGCTCGTCTAATCGTTGATTACCTGTCTTGTCTATATGGACAGCGTGAACCTAAAGCATGGATTCGCCTGATGAATCAGCTGGTTCCCTTTGCTGATGAAGAAGTTCAGACCAGCGCACGAAAAGATCTTGATCAACTGATAAGAAAGCATCGAAATGAGGTGTCTGATGCAAAAAAAACGGACACTCCCTTTTCTGAATGGTGGAAATTTGGCCGCGCTTTCTTAAAGCATGTAGGTTTCCAGACGCTTGTTGCATTATCGTCAGATTATGAGTCCCATGAGCGTTTAAAACAGGTTATTCGCGATACCAGAGCACGTATCAAAGATTTACTGGAAATCGAATCTGATTTACCGCTAGCACTCAAACGATTTACTGATGACCAGGCTGTACGCATTTTGACCATTCACAAAAGCAAAGGATTAGAGTTTGATTCGGTTGTCATCATGGCTGTAGAAAATGAGACTTTCTTTGGTAAAGAAGAAGAAAATCGCTGCGCGTTTTTTGTCGGTGTTTCGCGAGCAAAGAAACGCCTTATTTTAACTCATACTAACAAGCGTGATGAACCTGCTAATGCCAGGTACTGGAAAGTTTTTCGGACTGCTCGATTAGAGTATTTTGATTATGTTCTTCCGTTTGTGAGGTAACGGCTAGTCCAAAAATTAATTATAATTCCACAATTATTTTCACATCATTTAATTGACCTGCTCCCAGGATTAGATACAACGCTCAGTTAGTAATGTCGGATCCTGACCCGTATATGATCCATTCATAATCAGGAATAACCGGCTTCATTCTGGCTGCATATTCTGGCTGCATATTCTGGCAACCGGCAGATTTTTTGGCAAATTCGGACGGCGTCATCCAGCCCAGTGCAGAATGGGGACGACTCTGGTTATAGTGTATGCGCTAGGCCTCGATTTTGCACCGTGCATCCTCCAGAGACATGAACCAGTTCTCGTTCAGGCATTCCTGCCGCAACCTGCCGTTGAAGGACTCGACCGTAGCGTTATCCGTAGGTGTTCCCGGGCGTGAGAAGTCGATCCTTATCCCTCTTTCAAGCACCGTTTGAACAGATTTGGCGGAAACCGCACTGAAATGGATCTTCAAAAATGTGATCCATCTAAAATTTAGTTTTTTTGTAATCGATTACATTTTGTTTTGATGAAATGTAATCGATTACTTTCTTGGAGAAAGTTTACCTATGCCTACTTCACAACGTTTTGACGTCGTCATTCCGCAGCATCGGCTTTTGGTTCCCCGGCTGTCGCTGATGATGTTTATGCAGTTCTTTATCTGGGGCAGTTGGTCGGTCACGCTCGGGCTGGTGATGACTCAGCACAATATGTCGCTGCTGATCGGTGATGCGTTTTCAGCGGGGCCCATCGCGTCGATTCTGTCTCCTTTCGTGCTGGGAATGCTGGTCGATCGTTTCTTTCCTTCACAAAAAGTGATGGCGGTGATGAACATGCTGGGTGCGGTGATCCTGTGGTTTGTTCCCGCTGCACTGGTGGCGGAGAACGGCGCACTGCTGATTGCACTGCTGTTCGGTTACACGCTGTGCTTTATGCCCACGCTGGCGCTGTCGAACAACATCGCGTTTCACAGCCTGGCCAGGAGTGACAAAAGTTTCCCGGTGGTGCGGGTGTTCGGCACCATCGGCTGGATAGTGGCGGGCATCTTTATTGGCGTCACCGGCATTTCGTCCAGCACCACCATCTTCTCTCTGGCGGCAGTCTGCTCAGTGGCGCTGGCTATTTACAGCCTGACGCTGCCGCATACACCGGCGCCGGCTAAAGGTCTGCCATTTCAGCTACGCGATCTGTTCTGCGCCGATGCCTTCGCGCTGCTGAAAATCCGCCACTTCTTTATCTTCTCGCTGTGCGCCACGCTGATTTCAATTCCGCTTGGCACTTATTACGCCTATACGGCCTCATGGCTGGTGGACGCGGGCGTAGAGAACGTCAGCACCGTGATGTCGTTTGGCCAGATGTCCGAAATCTTCTTCATGCTGGTGATCCCGCTGCTGTTCCGACGCCTCGGCGTCAAATACATGCTGCTGGCCGGAATGTGCGCCTGGTTTATCCGTTACGCGCTGTTTGCGTTGGGTATGGGTGACGAAGGCCGCGCGCTGATCTACCTCGGCATTTTGCTGCACGGCGTCTGCTATGACTTCTTCTTTGTCGTGGGCTTTATCTATACCGATCGCATTGCCGGCGACAAGGTGAAAGGCCAGGCGCAGAGCATGATCGTGATGTTCACCTATGGCATTGGCATGCTGCTGGGCTCGCAAATCTCAGGTGTGCTTTACAACAGCCTGGTTGCCGGCCACGGCACCGCGCAGAACTGGGCAATTTTCTGGTGGATCCCCGCCGTTGCGGCGGCGGCGATCGCTTTACTTTTCCTCTTCACCTTTAAATATCGGGATGAAGCGGCTTAATTAACTGGAGGTAAACGTGAAAACGTTAAAAGGACCCGGGATTTTTCTGTCGCAGTTTATCGGGCAACAGACGCCCTTTAATACGCTGGACGGGCTGGCACAATGGGCATCCGCGCTGGGCTATAAGGCGCTGCAGATACCCTGTAACCACCCGTCGATTTTCGACCTTGAACGCGCTGCAACCAGCCAGACCTATTGCGATGAGGTGACAGGGGTGCTGGCCAGCTACGGTCTGGTGGTGAGTGAACTGTCCACCCATCTTGAAGGCCAGCTGATCGCGGTGCATCCGGCGCACGACCTGGCATTTGACAGCTTTGCCCCGGCACAGGTGCGTGGTGACAATGCAAAACGCACCGCCTGGGCGATTAACACCGTAAAGCTGGCCGCCGCGGCTTCGGCGAAGCTGGGGCTCAGTGCCCATGCCACATTCTCAGGTTCACTGGCCTGGCCGTATCTCTATCCGTGGCCGCCGCATAATCCTGCGCTACTGGAGGAAGCGTTTAAGGAACTGGCGCGCCGCTGGCAGCCGGTGCTGGATGAATTCGATAGTCACGGCGTGGATGTCTGCTACGAAATTCATCCGGGCGAAGACCTGCATGATGGCGTGACTTTTGAACGTTTTCTGGCGCGGGTGAATAATCATCCGCGCTGCAATATCCTGTTTGATCCCAGCCATCTGCATCTGCAGCACATTGATTATCTGCAGTTTATTGATATCTACCACTCACGAATCAAGGCCTTCCACGTCAAGGACGCGGAATATCTGCCAAACGGTCGCAGCGGAGTGTATGGCGGTTATCAGCGCTGGCTTGATCGCGCCGGACGTTTCCGGTCACCGGGCGATGGTCAGATCGATTTCAAAGGTATTTTCAGCAAGCTGGCACAGTACGATTACGGCGGCTGGGCAGTACTGGAGTGGGAATGCTGCTTAAAAGACAGCGAAACAGGCGCGCGCGAAGGGGCCGAATTTATCCAGCGTCACATTATTCCGGTGGCCGATCGTGCGTTTGATGACTTTGCCGCTCAGGACGGCGACCACGCCAGCGTACGCGCGCAGCTTGGTCTGGACAGGGGTGCTTAGATGATCAATGTCGGCATTATTGGCACCGGATTTATTGGTCCGGCGCATATTGAAGCCTTGCGTCGCCTTGGCAATATTCAGGTCGTTGCGATTTGTGATTCCACTCAGACGGCAGCAGAAACGCGCGCTGCTGAGCTCAACGTGCCTCACGCATACAGCGACGTCGCGGCATTTTTACAACATGGAGGGTTGGATGCAGTGCACAACTGTACGCCAAACCATCTGCACGCAGAAATTAACCGGCAGATCCTGCGCGCCGGCAAGCATGTCTTTTCTGAGAAGCCGCTGTGCATGACGATGGAGGAAGCCCGTGAGCTGGTCGAACTTGCCGAAAAAGCGGGGGTGGTTCATGGCGTCAGCTTTGTTTATCGCCAGTTCGCCATGGTACAGCAGGCCGCCAGCATGATGCGTTACCAGCAACTGGGCCGGTTGTTCTCGGCGCAGGGTAGCTATCTGCAGGACTGGATGCTGGAAGAGACTGATTACAACTGGCGCGTTGATGCCGGAAAAGGAGGCGCTTCCCGCGCCGTGGCGGATATCGGCTCGCACTGGTGCGACACCATTCAGTTCGTCACCGGCCGGAAAATCGTCGAAGTGATGGCCGATTTGTCGATCGTCTGGCCCACGCGTAAAGCCAGCCTGAATACGTCGGCAACCTTTGGGGCGCAGCAAGAAGAAATGCAGTACGAATCCCGCGACGTGACCACGGAAGATATGGGCTTTGTGCTGTTCCGCTTCGATGATGGCAGCAAAGGCAGCTTTAGCGTTTCGCAAGTTTCAGCCGGGCGCAAAAACCGTCTTAGTCTCGAGGTGAACGGCAGCCTGAGTTCATTAGCTTGGGATCAGGAAATACCGCAGCAGCTTTGGCTTGGGCATCGCCACAAGGCCAATCAGCTGTTGTCCGACGATCCTTCGCTGATGAACCCGGAGGTGGCGGCACGGGCACGTTTTCCCGGCGGGCACATTGAGGGATGGCCAGATGCTTTCCGTAATATGATGCAGCAGTTCTATCAGGCTGTGGAGCAGGGCAAACCGGCCTCGCCAGGATTGTCGTTTGCCACCTTCAGCGACGGCGCGCAGGTGATGGCGATTGTCGATGCGATCCTGAAAAGCCATCAGCAGCAGCGATGGGTGCGCGTCAGCGACTGAAGCCTGGCTCGGTCGGCAGACGCCGGCCGGGCTAACTTATTGTGCAGACAGATTTATGGTAACCTGCGTGTCATCTGACTGAGCAAGAGTTGCTACCATGTCCATCCAAAAAATCGCCCGTTTAGCGGGCGTTTCTGTCGCGACGGTCTCGCGGGTGTTAAACAACAGCGACAGCGTTAAAGACAAAAATCGCGAGAAAGTGCTCGAGGCGATCAGACAAAGCAATTACCAGCCCAACCTGCTGGCGCGGCAGTTACGCACTTCACGCAGCTCAATGATTCTGGTACTGGTCTCAGACATATCCAACCCGTTCTGCGCCGATGTGGTGAAAGGCATTGAAGAACAGGCCGAAAAAAATGGCTACCGCATTCTGCTGTGTAACTCCGGCTCCAGTATTGAACGTTCACGCTCCAGCCTGCAGTTGCTGGCGGGCAAAATGGTGGATGGCATTATCACCATGGACGCCTTCAGTAAACTTCCCGAACTGACCCAGTTAATTGGCGAGACCCCATGGGTGCAGTGCGCCGAGTATGCGGATGCGGGCGAGGTTTCCTGTGTTGGCATTGATGATGCTGATGCGTCGCAGGCAGTGGTGCGTTATCTCAGTGGAAAGGGTCGTCAGCGCATTGCGCTGATCAACCACGATCTCAGTTATAAATATGCGCAGCTGCGGCAGAAAGGCTATATACGTCAGTTGGAAACCAGCAAACAGGCCTGGCAGGCGATAACCTATGCCAGCGAACTGAGTTTTAGCGCCGGCAAGCTGGCTATGGAAGAATTGCTGGCGGCAGAAGAGCGTCCGGATGCGGTATTCGCCGTTTCGGACACGCTGGCAGCAGGGGCGATGTCGGCCATTCAGCAGGCGGGGTTGCGGGTGCCGGAAGATATCGCGGTGGCTGGATTCGATGGCACCGAACTGGCCGAAATGGTTTCACCGCCGCTGACCACCATCGTGCAGCCGTCGAAGGACATTGGCCGCCAGGCGTTCAGCCTGTTACTGCAGAAAATTGAACATCCTGAGTCACCCGCGCAGCGGATAATGATGAGCTGGCACTTAACGGAACGCGCCAGCGCATAAGTCCGTCATCAGTGACTGAGTGCCGCCCGTAAGTTGCGCAGGGACGTGGTGATAATGCTCCAGGGATCGTTCGGTTTGTCGTGCTCGATTATGAACCATTTCACGCCGCTGGCTTTCGCTGCCGGCAGAATGGTCTGCCAGTCCAGTAACCCTTCGCCTAAAGGCGCAAAGTTCATTTCATCATCGCGGATACCAATTGCGGCGTTATCCTTGGCATGGATGGCATAAATCCTGCCGGGATATTCTTTCAGAAAACGCACCGGATCCTGGCCACCACGCGATACCCAGGCAGCATCCATTTCCAGCTTCAGGTTCTCGGGCTGGGTGTGATTCATGATAATTTCAAGTGCCGTCACGCCATCATATTTTTTCATCTCAAAGTTGTGGTTGTGATAACCCAACTGCATGCCGTCCTTGCGCAATTTTGCGCCGAGCCGATCCAGACGTTTGGCATAATCAATCCAGCCCTGGCTGTTGGTTGGGCGGTCTTCCGCTTCAATCCACGGCACGATGAGGGTTTTATTACCCACCGCTTTATTAAAGGCAAGGGTCTGGGCGTAGGCGCTTTCCAGGGCGGACAGCTGAACGTGCGCCGAGGTCACCTTTAACTGATTTTTTGCCAGCAGCGCCTGCATTTGCTTCGCGCTCAGGTCGTGTGTGCCGACAATTTCGACATTTTTGAAACCCGCTTCGTGCGCCATGGCGAACTGTTTATCCGCCGAACCCACGTTGCGCAGGGTATACATTTGCAAAGCAATGTCATTATCAGCCTCAGCCGCCGCGACAGGGCAGGAGGTGAGCGCAACGGAAGCAAACAGCAATGAACTGGCCAGTATTCGAGTAAACATAAGGTCTCCAGATGATTAAAAGTAATCGATTACAAAATTACGCCAAAAAGTAATCGATTACTTTAAATTCATTCTGACTTTTGCAAAAATGTGATGAATCTCAAATTGGGGACGGCATTCATTTTATTCGGGTGATTTACCGCCAACCCTGCGTATTGAAATCAGAAGAGAGACACATGCGATGAGGTATGATTTTGCATAATCAGACGAAAAACCTCCAAGGGGCCGGCGCCGTGTGTTGGACAATTCTGGCCCTGGCATTGGTTGGATTTGGCATCGGTACGGGTGAGTTTATTATCATGGGGCTGTTACCCTGGGTTGCAGAGTCACTGAACATCTCTTAAACGCAGGCCGGCAACGCGATCGCCAGTTATGCGCTGGGCGTGGTAGCCGGTGCGCCAGTAAATGAGATTCTGGTGGCCCGCATGGCGCGCAAAAACCTTTTGCTCTGCTTGATGGCGGTGTTTTTCATTGGCAACACCGTCAGTGTATTTTCGGGCAGTTACTATCAATTGATTGGTGCCCGTTTCCTGACAGGATTACCGCACGGTGCTTTCTTCGGTGTGGCTTCTCTGGTTGCCGCCTCGCTGGTAACGCCAGAAAGCGTGGCAGGGCGTTGAGCGCTTTAATGCTCGGACTGACTATCACCACGCTGGTGGGCGTGCCGCTGGGATCCTGGATATGGCAGGTGTTTAACTGGCACGTGGTGTTCGGTTTTGTGAGCACCATTGGCTTGCTGATCTGCGTACTGATACTGCGCTTTGTCCCGAAGCGCATCGTTATTTGATGGATAAAATTTGAGTCAGTTAGATATTCACTAATCACACCAAAGCAAAGAGCCCGCTCAGGTTTTTCCTGAGCGGGCTTCTCTACGTATGGATCCTTTGACTGAGATTTGCTTTGCAATAACTGGTTTATAATTAAGCCAAACCTGAATTGTCCTTCTGTCAAAATCACTGAGATGATTATAAATAGACTCCGATTACATTAAAGCAGGTTTGAGTGCCCTCGTTGTCTGTGATGGTCTAATCATTCCGGACACTTTGTTAGAGAAAGTTAGTTGAGTAGATTGTCTTAGTCCTAAGCGTTTCCGGACGTTAATTTATAAATGGAGGTGATACCGGTTTACGTTTTTTCCGTTACCAATAAATCTAATAGTGAGTTTCGTGACTATTTAAAATGACTCCGTAACAGTTTTTTTTGCATTTTCTATAATTTCCATTGTGATAAAGCTTGCTTCAAGCATTTTAGTGGCGCTTGAGAAATCCCTGTTCTGAATCATCTGACTAAAAGATTTAAAGGCGTGATAAAGCCTGTGCTGCCCGTCCGCAAAATCATGGGTTACAGACTCCATATGAATGCTTTTGAACTCGTAGCTTGATATATTATTGACGGCATTATTAATCTGAAGTGTACCTCCATCGCCTTGTAATGTTGAAATACTGGATGAATGGCAGTCTTTAGCACCAATACATACGCATTTAAACGTTGAGTAATCCAGTACGAGAATGCCGCTGGTATCTACGCCGTTGGAGATATTAGGATAATACTGAACTAAGCGCGGGCGGCCATAAATCCCAACAATAAAATTGATATTATAAATATTGATGTCCATCAATGCCCCTCCCGCCTTGTTAAAGTCGAATGCTGGGTGGACTTCTCCTGATTTAAACGCGTCATAACGTGAAGAGTATTGGCTGTAATTCAGGCTTATCATCTTCATTTCCCCAAGCTTACTGACTTCTTTTTTTAATGCCCGATAAGCGGGAAGATAATGAATGTTTATTGCCTCAAGAAGAATAACACCATGTTTTTCCGCAAGTGAGTTAAGTTTCTTTAGCTCTTCAAGTGTTGTGGTAATCGGTTTTTCAATAATAAGGTGTTTCCCATTAATTATAGACTGTCGGGCGTACGCATAATGCAAGTGATTAGGCAGCGCCACATAAATGGTATCCACGTCACTTAACAACATTTCTTCAAATTCAAAATAAACGGCCGCCAGTTTGTACTGCTTTGCCAGCGCCTCCGTTTCATTCCGGTTTCTATCTGTTCCAAGTATGGATATGGATTCAAAGTCCAGTGAGTGAACAATGGTCAGCAGATCCCTGACTATTTTACCCGCACCAAGTATGCCCAGTTTCATTGATTACCTCATTTAGAAGAATTGCGATACCTCTACCAGCGCCTAAATGCCTGCTTCGGACTTTACCTGTCCGACTCTTCACTTCTGCTGCAGGTCAGCGCCGGTAAACGCTTATACTAATAGCGCATTCATCATTGATAAGGGAATTCAATACTGCATTTTAAGTGATTAAATGTGATTTCAATCACATTTGTCGTTTTTATCGGTCACTATTACTTTGTATCACTTAAGTGAATGTGCGGAGGGCGTGGTCGTTTATAGAGTGCTTTCATGCCTTTCCTACTGGGGCGGGTTCTCTTAAAAAGCGGTTTACCGCTTGTCAGGCAGCCATATACATAGAATAAGGCTTCCGCTAAGATGCCCGCTGGAACAAAGCGCGGGAGCAAATCAATGACTCAGGATGAACGCCTGATTGAACTGGAAGGTGTGGTAAACAATCAGGGTAAAGTTACGCTTGAATATATATGCCAGACCTACGGTATTTCCTACGATTCTGCCCGAAGGGACCTTGTCAAGTTGACCCAGTTGTCTGGTATTATTCGTATCAGAGGGGGGGCTATACGGGGTGAAAAAAAAACGGAATTTCCCTTCGTTCAGCGCAGCCTGCGCACTCCGGAAAAAGAAAGGCTCGCGGCTTTTGCTGCCAGTACGGTCGTGGACAACGATATCATGTTCATTGATGCTGGCACGACCTCGCTGAGCCTTGCGCGCCACATTAAAAATCCATCCAGAGCCATAACGAACTCACCTGAAGTGATGAATGAACTGATAAACAATCCTCTTGTCGCCGTTTCGGTGTTGGGGGGAACATTTAGTGAGTTCTCCCACGCCATTCTTGGTTCTATGACCGTTGAGCAAATAAGAAGATATCAGGCAGATAAAGCATTCATTGGCGTAAGCGCTCTGTCTGAATCAGGCATAACCACGGATTCTGAAGATGATGCTTTGCTTAAAAAGGCCATGGCGGACCATGCCCGCAAGGTCGTATGTATTGCCACCAGTGAAAAATTCAATACCCAGCTCATGTATCAGTCTTGCACTTGGGCTGATATTGACTATGTCATTACCAGTACCGCACCGCCATTGAACATACTCAGGATTATTCAGGAACATGAAGTCGAACTAATTGTTATTGAGTAATCCACAGCTAATTAGCATGTTTTCAACCTACGGAACTAGCTTGAAAGTAATCTGTACACGGTGATTGTATTTCAGATGCCTGTTTTGTATCCGGCTGTTTCGTTAGGAATACCTTGTGTGAGCGGCTTCTCAGATTTGACCGTAATTATATACAGAAAAGGACACATATTACGCACAATGATATTCATTGCAGCGCATAAACAGGTTATGTGATTGGTACGGCAGGCAGAACCCCAAAGCAAATGTTTCTTTACTGAAACTTTTACTTTGGGCTTTTTATTGCCTAGTAAAGGTGAATGATGAGTAACGAAGCCCTGAGTAAAGAAATTTACACGCGCATGGGCGCTAAGTAAAACATCAGAGACGCAAGCCACTGCATTACCCGGCTAAGACTTTCTCTGCACAACAATAAGCAAGCCTACATTGCTGAACTGAAGGCACTACGTGGTGTGCTTGGGCGTCGTGATGGCTAATAACCAGCTCAACATTGTCGTAGGGCAGGAGGTAGGCAGGCTCTACACTGAAATGATGAAGAACAATCAAGATGTCCCCCCAGTCACCGGCCTGCATGAGCTGATTCACTGGAACGGTGCAATAAGTCGGCTAAACCGTGAAATGAACGTGAAGTTTGGCAGTGAGGGGGCTGCGGTTGTTTAATTACGGTTATATCCAGACTCTGCATGCTCAAAATTTCTTACAGGTGATTGAGGAAGCGATGTTCCTCAAAATTATCATGGACGGATAAAAACACTGCAAGCCAGTCAGCATGAACCTGCAAAATTAATTTTATTAAATAGTTTTAGCAATAAAATATTTGCGGAGGTTAATTATTGAAATATATTGTTTATATATAAATGTAAGCTGTGTGTCGAGATCAGTCCATATCAAATCACTGATCTGTTATTATGCCAAGTGCGAAGCAAAGATGGATTGCCCGAATTAATTATTTTCTTGCCTAAAGCAATAAATAAAACGAAGCTAAAATAAATTATGTAAATAAAAGAGGTGGGTGTAGATTTATCTTAAGGAATGGTGCTATAAAAACAAAATCTACTTTAATTAAGTAATGATAACCACAGCACCGCTTCGGCCTGCTGGTTAACAGCATACAGGACCCGATATGAAGTATGATGTAACTGTTTTTATTTTAAAAAAGTACAACTTTTCATTTTTATTAAAAAACTGCTTTCATATAAAAGATAATGAGGTCTCCGCTGTATTATGGTCCTGGTTATACATATTTTCTCTATTCCTGGCTTACTATCTTTTACGTCCGATAAGAGATGAATTGGGTGTTGCCAGCGGAATAAAAAATTTACCATGGCTTTTTTCCGCGACATTAATTGCCATGCTGGCTTTTAATCCATTGTTTTCGTGGGCCGTACGAAAATGGCAACGAGAAACCTTTATTCGCATAACATATCGGTTTTTCATGCTCCATCTTTTAGCTTTTATGTTGGTCCTTTCTCTGACATCTCCGGAACAGCAGGTCTGGGCTGGCCGGGCTTTCTTCATCTGGCTGTCAGTTTTCAACCTGTTTGTTGTATCGGTTTTCTGGTCATTTGTTGTGGATGTGTTCAGCGGTGAACAGGGTAAAAGGCTGTTCGGACTGCTTTCGACTGGGGCCACATTGGGGGGGATTTCGGGGTCCCTGATAACATTCAGTGCAGTAGAATTATCAGGCAGAAACCTCTTATTCGGTCTGGCCATTGTTCTTCTGGAAATCACTGTTTTTGCATCACGAAAACTGGCCAGTACGTCCTCCGACTTCCATTCGAAACCTGAAAGTGAAGAGTGTCATGAGCCCGTGGGAGGCGGCATTTTTTCAGGGATGACGCATACTCTCCGGTCACCCTATTTATTGTGTATCGCTGGCTTTATGCTGCTCTACAGCATGAGCTCAACCTTTCTTTACTTTCATCAGGCTTCTCTTGCTGAGGTCAGTTTCTCCGGCAGTGCTGAACGCATCGCTTTCTTTGCAACTGTTGATTTCTGGGTTAATGCCCTTACCCTTTTTGTCCAGATTTTTCTGACAGCCAGCATTCTCGGTCGTCTGGGCGTGTTGCTCACGCTAAGCATTTTACCCGCTGTAAGCATATTGAGTTTTGGTGCGCTGGCAGCTTCGCCGGGAATAGCGACCTTTGTTGTTATTCAGGTACTAAGACGCGTCATCAACTTCGGCATCACGCGGCCAACACGAGAAGTTCTTTTCACCGTTGTCAGTCGTGAAGAACGTTACAAATCAAAGAATTTCATCGATACGGTTGTTTATCGCGGTGGCGATCAGGTCGGGAGCTGGAGCTGGCTTGCATTGAGCACTCTGGGGCTAGGTATAACCGGGATAGCCCTTCTTTCGATTCCTCTTTCAATAATATGGCTTTGCATCAGCCTTTATCTGGGTCATCAGCAAAGCAGACTACAACTCATTTCCATAACCAGTAAAACGGATCATTCCCGTTTCCAGTCCTGAGGTGCAATATGAAAATTACGCGAACAAGTATTCTTAAAATTTTGGGTTGTCTGTGTCTGTCGGGTGCTTTGTCTTCTGCAAGTGTGTCAGCAGCGACAGAGCAGATTTCACCTGCTCCTGTGCGTATAGGTGTAATCGGAGCAGGCTGGCTGGGCGGAACAGTTGCAAAGCTGTGGGTGGCCGCAGGTCATGAAGTGATGTTTTCGTCACGTCATCCTGAAGAGTTAAAGTCGACGGTTGCCGAACTGGGGTCTAAAGCTTCAGTGGGAACGCCTCTGCAGGCGGCCGAGTTTGGTTCAGTCTTATTGTTTGCCGTGCCTTATGACGCACTGCCTGCTTTAGGAAAAGATCTTGGAAATGCTATCAAGGGAAAGGTAGTTCTGGATGCAACAAACCCCACGGCTGATTCCGATAATGCCCTTACTCAGGAGGCAAAGCGTAACGGCGTAGGAGCCACATCCTTAAAATATTTACCAGGTACCCGTCTGGTCAGAGCGTTTAACTCTGTAGATGCTGGCAGAATCGCTGCTTCGGCCAATCGTACTGCAGATAAATTAGGTGTTGGCATCGCAAGCGATGACGAGCAGGCGCTGGCAACTGCAGCACAACTCGTTCGGGACGCAGGCAGTGAGCCTGTCATTACCGGAGACCTCAAAAGTTCACAAGGCTTTGAAGATGGTGGCCCCGGTTTTCGCGCGAATACCGATGCTGCTCATCTCAGAAAATTGCTGGGGCTGAACGCTAACTGAAGTAGAAAAATCATTTTTCGGGCATGGTGTATATATCGTTAAACGCTATGCCCGTTTCAGTTTTATGACTCTGTACCACAGAAATGAAAATGCACTCGAGTGAGATATTGTGTCTGGCAAACTCGATCAAACAGGGGGCGTCCTCCCTATCTGCGGAGCGCAGCTACAGTGAGCACTGAACCGTCATGTTCCTAAAGCGGAATACAGAGGGCAATGAACTATGTACGTCTTTAACCGGGGGATGTCAATTATTGGACGCCTGAATTTCAAACAAAAATATGACATTAACTGGCACGTAGATTCTTTATATCCCGATGAGGTGATTCTCCAAACTCGCGGCTGTATTCACGACTGAACTGTGAAGCACTTTCATAACCAACATAAAGAGCAGCACTTACAGCATCGAGGTTGTTACTTATCATCTGTTGACGAGCTGCCTGGAGGCGAAGTTTTTTCTGAAACTGAAGCGGGCTCATTCCTGTAACACTTTTAAAATGTTGCCGAAACGAAGAGGGGCTCATATAAGCACTTGCAGCTAATTCATTCATACTCAATGACTGAGTGAAATTAACTTTTAGCCATCTTACTACTTTAGATATTTGTTGGCTGGGCGATCCTGCAGTAGCAAGATGTCTAAGTTGGCTGCCATAGGGGCCTGACAGTAAACGAATAATAATTTCTTGTTTTATTAACGGTGCAATATGAGCGACGAGATGGGGTTCTGAATTTAAGTTTACTAACTTGAACAACGCATCCGCTAGACCTTCATCCAATTGTTCAACGGTGAGGGGGCGTGGAAAATCATTTTTCATTGGTTGCGAAGGACTCATAGACGCTGAAAGTTGGCTTATCAGCACTGGATCTAATGTCAACGATAGCCCCAGAAACGGTGCATCATCGCTGGCTTGCAACACATGAGTTATAATAGGTAAATCGATAGTAGAAAGCAGTGTTTCTCCCGCGTGATAACGAGTAACTTTTCCTGCTAACATAACTTCCTTTTCGCCCTGTGTAACGACGCCTAATGCCATTTGATAGATACAATGAACAGGGGATGTGGGCCGGTTACGCCGAAAGACTGTCAATTCCGGTATCAGGGTTACGTAATCACCTTCTTTCTGTGCCAGTTTACTTATTGAATCAGAAAGGGTGACAAGAAAGGAATTACGGGGATTGTCTTGCATCTTAACCTCTATTCTATTATTAGTTAATTCATTTTTAAATGATTCACTGTTTTGGATATTTCTCTATTGCTGGCAAATTTAAATCGGTTTAGGCAATCATTATGTCGAAATGTACACTCTTATTTGTATATATAGTGGCATGATATTTATGGTGTTTAAGGTCGTTCTTGACAGGTTAACTATGACTATTGTGTCTTATAAGTGTGTTTAATTAACTTCTTTGATCAAATAGCAAAAATAATGGCATCATGAGTTAAGGAGTGTTTGTGAAAAATTCGGAAAAAATAAAACGCATCGTTGTTATTACAGGTGCATCTTCTGGTATAGGTGAAGCAATTGCAAAATCCCTTATTTGGGAAGGATACAGAGTGGCACTTCTTGCCCGAAGGATTGATAAAATTCAGTTGCTAGCTAAAGACTTGGGTGAGGATGCGATTGCAATTAAAGCAGACGTTACTGACCGTGATTCAATAGTTTCTGCAGCTGAAACAATAAAAAGACATTGGGGGGATATTGACGTGCTCATTAATAATGCCGGCGTCATGCTGACAGGCCCTTTCGGTCCAGCACAACGCAATGAATATCGTCAAATGATCGAAACAAATCTTCTTGGAGCAATGACGGTAACGGAAGTGTTTCTTGAACAACTCAAGGCTAACGGTGGCGGTGATCTGATAAATGTTTCGTCTGTTGCCGGTCGCGTTTCAGGTGCAGGATATGCTGGTTACGCGGCGACAAAATGGGGCATGAATGGCTGGTCAGAATCCTTGCGGTTAGAGTTGCAACCCTCGGTCAGGGTAATGGTGATCGAGCCTGGAGCTGTCGCCACTGAATTAACAACGCACATTACTCATGAGGACAGTAAAAAAACAGCCATTGAGTCACTGGACTGGGCAATTCCGCCAGAAGACATTGCTGATGTTATTGCTTTTGCATTGAACAGACCTAAGCGTACCAGCTTAAGCGAAATTTTGATCAGACCGACTGTCCAGGCAATGTAAGACTGAGTATGTGTAAAAATTGTTCAATACAATATGAGAGACATTCGATGAAAGATAAACAAGTATGGTTGATTACCGGTGCAGGTCGTGGTCTGGGTTTGTATATTGCAAAAGCAGCGTTGGCTGCAGGTCATAATGTGGTAGCGACAGGGCGTGATCCGGCGAAAGTAGCCCGTGCACTTGGTAAGAATGATGCACTTTTGACTTTGCAACTTGATATCACCGACAGTAAAGATGCAGAAGCTGCAGTTGCAGCCACTGTAGCTAAATTCGGTACAATTGATGTACTGGTAAATAATGCTGGAAATTTTTATGCGGGTTTCTTTGAGGAATTAAGTGCTGATCAGGTTGGAAGTCAGATTGAAACACTGCTTCTTGGGCCAATGAATGTTACACGGGCAGTACTTCCTTTAATGCGCCGAGAGAAAAGGGGATTGATAGTTACCATTTCCTCCTCTGCTGGGATCACAGGATATGCATTCTGTTCTGCATATGCAGCGGCCAAATTCGGTGTCGAAGGATGGATGGAATCATTGGCAATGGAAGTAGAACGATTCGGGATCCAGACAATGATCGTGGTACCAGGCTTCTTCCGAACCGAACTTCTTACTGATGATTCAACTACATATGCTGCACTTACTGTTGATGATTACGCGGAACAAACACGGGAAAATAAGTCAGCCTGGCGCAGTATGGATGGTAAACAGGGTGGTGATCCCCATAAACTGGCTGAAGCACTGATACATTTGGCTGGACTGGATACACCTCCCGCGCGCTTCGCTGCTGGTGCTGATGCGGTTGAAACATTAGAAACTAAAGCCAGAGTGCTTCTTGCGCAAGCAGATGCATATAGGGAATTATCCTCCTCTCTTGGTCTCGATGAGTAATATGGTAGAAAAATAATCGTCGCGGTGTCGCCATTATTTACCGTAAGTACCTTAATCTTGTACGCAGAGATTTATTATCGCTGTGTACTAAGATCATTAGAATTACAGTTGATAAAATCGATTATATTTCAGAATCCTCCGTTAATCACGCGTTCATTCAATTGGTCAGGCAGGTCAATATCCCATATGCAACCGCTATCCTGAGTATTCAATTGTAATACCGGATGAGATTTTAGCAATTTACGAGCACCATCATGTCCTTGCAATTTAAGAAGTTCCAGTTTCATTTCTACTGGAAATCCAACCGGATGACCTGGTTTTTCATGGTAATACGGCCGCACGATTTGCCCTTCACATACGAGCCCTGCGACCATTTTATAGGTTTGCTGTGCAATACTGGGCAAGTCTGCAAGTGAAATTAACCAACCATTACAGGATTTATCTGCCTGTATTCCTTCCGCTATGGAGTCCCCCATACATAAGCTATTTACCATCACAAATGGGGCGTTTAATTTCTGGCAAATAGACTTTAACTGTTGTGATTCAGACCTGATAACCACGGTGACCTTCAGCCCTGTAAGCAGGGCGTTGGTAAGGCTGCGCTGAAAAATGGTTTCAGTAGTGCCAGGAATAAGTTCCAACAGTTTATGCCGCCCGGTCGCCTTATGGTATCGACGACTCAACCCTGCTGCCAGCAAAATTATTCCCGGGTTAACCATCAATATTGACCTTTTTTGCTTACTGTTTAGATTTCCCGGCAACGGATTCTGGTGTCACCGAACTGATGTATCACATAGTGAGTAAAACCGAATTTTTCAGGCGGTTCCGTGCATCATTTGGGATACAGCGATTCCAATTAAAAAAAACACTGAGTTAATTGAATATGCTTATTTATTTACAGGCAGGGGATTAAAGAAAAAATCATATCGTTGATTTGAATGTTTTTCATGAAAGAAACTATGCAGTAATCAAAAAAATATCTTAAATAATTAAGGTATTCAAGATTTACATACATCTTGCAAATTTTTTCAAAATGTTAAAGAACCTTGGTCATATCACTCTTATGGATTAAATGCCCGGATAATAATCCCACCTGGGCATTCCTATAATTTTCAGTCTATTTTAAATTTGTTACTCAGTCTGACGGACATTAAACCATCCCGTCGTGGTATCAATGACATCCCAAAGTTTATGAGGGATTGCGAGCTGCGTTACATCGGAAGCAGATATATCGAGAGCAATCGGGCCTTTAGCTTCATCACTCACAAATTGAACCCAGTCAGGATTCAGCACCAATCCCTGACCGACTGCAGCCAGAGAGAGTCCTGTCTCTATGGCTGCCGCAGCGTGATCGGGTGTCTTGATTTGACCCGCTGCAATGAGTGGGATGCGATCTGCAAGATGGTCCCGCATTATTTCGATGATTTTGGGGCCCTTCGGCGCGTCCACCGGCCTCGCTTCTAATGCATTTCCCAGTGACACATGCAAGTAATCGATACCACTAATAATTAAGTTATCGACAAGTTTTAATGATTCCCCGATACGCAAACCATCTTCAAGATGCGATTCATCTAATGTTATTCGGTATCCTAGCAGGAAAGGTGCAATGGCATGTTCGGCAATAATCTTACGAACTTCCGCTACGACGGCGAGGGGAAAGCGCATACGGTTTGCAAGAGAACCACCCCAGCGATCGTTTCGCTGATTGAAATGAGGTGAGAAGAAATTCTGAAGCAAGAAACCATGAGCACCGTGGAGCTCTACACCGTCAAAACCTGCTTCGATAGCACGGCGTGTTGCATCACCAAAGGCTTTTACAACCGCCTCGACTTCATGATCAGCAAGTTCACGCGGTGTAACGGAGGGGGCTGATGGACCAGCATCTCCAGGTACAGGGCTCGCCGCGACGATATCAGATACGAGTTCGGGACTGGTTTTCACGCCGGCGTGAAAGATCTGTAGGATCGCCGGTGCACCACCACTTTTCGCTGCAGAGGCAAGACGCTGTAAGCTTGGGATAAATTTGTCATCGTAGGCAGCAAACTCACCGGTAAATCCGATGCCATTTTCCTGAACGTGCGTGCAACCGGTAATTACTAGTCCTACATCTTTCACGCGTAAGCGGTAATAGGCTTCCTCTTCGTCAGAAACCGTGCCGTCGTCATTTCCAGACCAGGTGGTCATAGGAGCCATGACAATGCGGTTTCGTAAAGTAATACCTTTACCGAGAGAATATTGTTCAAGAAGTACTTTTTTGTTCATTTAATCGACCTTCATAATTAATAGCCACAGAAGCTTACCCTCCGTTAAAAAGGGAAATTAAAGCCAGGCTCTACTCAGATTATTAGCAATGTAAATTCACTGATTCAGGTTTCGTTAAATGAGCCTTCAGAATTGTCAGAGGCTCAAGTGACGAAATATTTGCGTTATAACTCTCGAAGAGCTTGAGCACTGGAATCGACATATCGTTCGCGTTGAAGTGACCCAAACCGACCATAGGGATATTCATCCGGTGCAGGTGCACTCACGGCATCCAACTGACTGGCCAATTCAGGAGAAAGCTGAAGTTCTGCGGCGGCGAGATTATCGTAGAGCTGCTCAATTGTGCGAGCTCCGATTATTGTTGAAGAAACTGCTGGCCTGCTGTTGATCCAGCTCAGTGCGACCTGGCTCGGGGTCGCACCGATTTGGTCAGCAATCAGTCGCACTGTATCAAGCGTGGCCCAATTTCTTTCCGACTCAGCAAACTTTTGCCCGATATACTTGAACATTGGATTGCCATTGGTATACCTCATACCTGATTGAGGTTCAGCGTGGCGAATATATTTACCGCTCAAAAAACCTCCTGCTAAAGGCGACCAGGGTAATAACCCTATCTCGTTATATACAGCAGCAGGAACGAGTTCGTATTCAATCTCACGGCACAGCAGGCTGTATTGTTGCTGAAGCGTGATAGGCATTTGAAGCCCCATTGCTTTTGCTGTTGAAAGCACGAGCTGAAGTTGCCAGCCTGTAAAGTTGGAAAGCCCGATATAGTGAATTTTCCCCGCACGTACGGCCGCATCGAGAAAAGAGAGGGTCTCTTCGACTGGAGTCAGAGGATCCCATCCATGCATCTGATAAAGGTCAATCGTTTCGACACCCAGACGGTTTAGCGACGTGTTAAGGGCTCGGTTAAGGTGGGCACGAGATGAGCCGGCATCATTGACATCCTGGCCGGTTCCGAATCGGGCCTTTGTCGCGACTACCAGGCGGCTCGTTTTGTCCGGGCGATTTGCACGCCAACGTCCGAGAAGCGTTTCTGATGTACCTCCACCGTAGACATCGGCAGTATCAATCATGTTGCCGCCCGCATCAAGAAACGCATCTAGGATAGCGAATGCTTCATCTTCTGGTGTTTCTGTGCCAAATCCCATGGTACCAAGGGTCAAATTCGAGACCGAAAGACCCGAGTTACCAAGTTTGCGATATTTCATAGTCATATTGCTCCGAAATTTGAGTGCAAAAAAAGACACCGAAAGGTCAGTGAAATCGGGATTAGCTGCTTGCTAGCTGACTCTTGAAAAAGGGAGCAAGTTTTTTAGCTGCTTCCGCTGCACCCGCTCCATCGTACAGGTCCATGTGTGTCGCACCGGGGATGATAAACAGTTCCTTTTGCGTCGATGCGGCGATGGCATTAAGTTTTTGGCTGTGCCACAGAGACCCAGCCTTGCTACCGGCTACCATTAGGAGTGGCTGAGTAATGTAGACATCTGCCCCTTCAAAGCCGGTAAATGACGCGAGTGTACTGATGCTTGTCATCAGCATCTGATTAGTCGAAGTTGGGTATCTTCCCCGGGCCGTAAGATAGTAGTCAGCGGCTTCCTGAAGATCACGAGGCGCGGTCGTGTCGCTGAGTTTAGGTACGTAGTTGACATAGACTGGTGCGCCACCCGCGGCTTCGGCCGAACGTTGCTTAGCGACAGCCTCCAGAGTAGGGATGAGTTCAGACTCAGCCGTTTTGCCTTCCCAGCCTTTTCGGGTTGCGGCGCCCACATCTACTGCACTTACCGTTGCCAGCGCCTTGATTCGGCGTTCGGACATGGAGGCTTTCACTGTTATTCCGCTGCCGGCACAGACTCCTAACGCACCGATGCGATCGCTGTCAACGTAAGGTAATGTGGTCAGATAATCGATAGCGCTGTAAAAATCGACGACGCGTTTCATGGGGTCATCAACAAACCGTGGTAAACCGCCGCTTGCACCCTGATGGGAAGCATCGAAGGCCAGAGTTACGAATCCTTCTGCGGCCAGTTTGAGTGCATAAAGTCCTGCGGTCTGTTCCTTCACTCCGCCCCCGGGATGAATCACAACGATCGCGGCATATTTTCTGTCTTCGCTAAACGCTTTTGGAAGATAGACATTGCCTGACATCATGATTTCATTGTTTTTGAACATCACACTCCGGATGGTAATTCCATCCACTTGTGTGCTTATCCCGGATATACGTGGTGTAGGATCAAGTGTGGCTAATGCATTACCCGCCATCAATAGCCCGGCAGAGGCTACTGAACCTGTAAGGATGAAGTTACGGCGACTGAGTCCACCTGCTGGCTTATTCATTTAATGATCCTTCTTTCACCTGATGCTGTTACGGCCACTTAAAGGGGAGATTCAAGTGTTCATCATAATCTCTTTCGCATTAAGAAATTAGAGGTTTAATTTTGCATAGGCTTAGAAGGGTATTTTCTTAATCATGCCCAGTGAACTGAGTCGTCAGTTCGCTGGGTTTAAGAGGGGGAGGTCAGGCGCGATAGCGCAGTGCTTCCAGTACCAGGGCAAAGGCGGGTGAATGCTGGCGGCGGTTTGGGTAGTAAAGATGATAAGCGGTGCGCGGTGGAGACCAGTCGGCGAGAACCTGTATCAACTGACCCTCTTCTAGCGCAGTGTCCACAACATCTTTTGGCAGATAGGCAAGACCCAGTCCATCCAGGGCGGCCTGCCGCATCATACCTACGCTGCTGAATGTACCTCTTCCTTCGATACGGATTTTAAGCTCAACTCCCTGCTTATAGAATTCCCATGTATAGAAGCCTCCATGAGTCGGAAGTCGTAACTTAATACAACTATGGTCACTTAAGTCACGTGGGGTAACTGGAATTTCTTTATCTGCGAAATAGGAAGGTGACCCCACTACGGCAAAATTAAAGTTTGGTGCAATCGGAACCGAGATCATGTCTTTATCTACCTGCTCACCCAGCCGGACTCCCGCGTCGTATCGTTCAGCAACAATATCCTTCAATCCGTACTCACTGATAATTTCAATATTAATATCCGGATAGTCCAGAAGTAACATTTTGAGTTTTGGCCAAAGAATGGTCTCTGCAGCATGCTCGACGGCAGTAATCCGTACGATGCCAGCGGGTTTATCTCGCATCCCGCTGAGTGCGGCGATCTCATTCTCAATTTCGTCAAAATGCGGGCCGATACGGTTTAGTAAATGTTCACCGGCCTCCGTCACGGAAACACTCCGGGTCGTGCGGGTAAGTAACCGTAGACCCAGTTGTGCCTCAAGAGTGCGTACGGTGTAGCTCAGCGCTGACTGGGAGATGCCGAGCTTTGCTGCGGCCTTAGTAAAGCTTTGCTCGCGAGCTACGGCTATAAATGCCTGATAATCTTTCACATTTTTACGACGCATTGATTATCCTAATTCAAAAAACCATGCAGATAATATTACTATAACGGGTATCGGCTCTGTTAAATGAAAATTGAGGCAAACAAACTTAGCACTCATACACTTGTAACTGACAACAAGTCGCTACTGAAAGGATCAGCTTTACGTGCCAACAAACGGATGAGCAAACAATTGTTGTACAGCAAGACGACAAACTGAATTCACCAGTCAATAAGCGCTGTGCGGTATCGTTTTCAGCCATATGCGTTTTCAGTTCCTGTTCGACCTCCACATTCTGTTCGGTGAAGTAGGTTTTGTAGGTAGAGCCGCATAAGCAACCGCGCTATGGAACGAATGCTTGCCGAGACCGATGAACGTAACTTTTTTGCATAATGATCCCCTTCAGAAAGAAAAACACCCTGTTAGCGTAACGCTCGCAGGGTGGGGGGCCCCATCTCATTAAACCGGGTGGGCACATTTTTATCAGACATGAAAAAGGCGACCGAAGTCGCCCGGCATTACACTTCTCAGACAAATCAGAACTGGTAAACAACACCGACCGCAGTGACGTCATCGGTACTAATACCGGCTTCACGGGTAAAGCTGTTTTCATCAACCAGGTTAACCATGTAGTCAACAAACACATTGATGTTTTTGTTGAAGTAATAAGTCGCACCGAAGTCGACAAACTTGATCAAATCCTGGTCGCCGTAATTTTGACCGGAAGCAGAACGACCCAGATTTTTACCTTTGTTCACGTTATAAGCAACAAATGGTTGCAGGCCGAAATCAAACTGGTAGCTGGCATACAATTCTATGATTTGAGATTTGTTGGCGTAACCGTACGCACTGTCATCAGAGATTGAACCGAAGCGTGAAGCATTATAAGACTGGGTATACATCGCCGCTAAATAAACGCCATTCGCATCATATTTAACCGCACCCGAATAGGCTTCAGCGCGTTTACCATTACCCATAATGCCGGACGTACGGCTATTTTGTTCGATGGTACGGTTCGAGCTGCTCATTGCACCGACAACACTGACGCCTGCGCCGATATCATAGGTGGCAGACATGCCATAGCCGTCACCATTCTGGCGCAGTACGCTACGAACACCAGGCTCACCGCCGCCATCATTTTTACCCTGATACTGAATTGCAATATCCAGGCCGTCGATCAGGCCATAAAAACCGCTCTCACGGTAAGTCGCGACTCCGTTTGTACGGCTGAACATGAACTGGTCCGAACCGTAGGTCATGGCGTCAAACTCAGGCTGCATATCGGTAAAGCCCAAGGAATCATACAGCACACCACGGTTACGACCGTAGTCGAATGAGCCGTAATCGCCGAACTTCAGGCCAGCGAATCCGTAACGGGTTCTTGGCGTGGAACTCTGGCTTTCTGGGTTGTTGGCATCAAACTGGGACTGCCACTGACCATAACCAGTCAGGTTGTCAGAGATTTGTGTTTCACCACGAAAACCCAGACGAACGTATGTCTGATCGCCATCCATGCCCGGATCCTGAGAGAAATAATGCTCGCCGGAAATCAAACCGGTGATATTCAGTTTGCTGCCGTCTTTATTGTAAACTTCCGCTGCGTGTGCTGTACCAGCAAGCAATGCAGATGACATCGCTAAAAATATTAATTTATGCTTCATCATAATAACCCTCAATGTTTTGATATATAGCCGCTGCATATTTATTGAGCCTTGGGCAAAATAAAATCTCGGACCTTTACTATCACTACTGATCCCTTTATTGGTTATTTCTCAAGGCAGCGATTACGCTGCGCATTTGATGTATCACTTTTAAAAGCAGGGTGTAAATAAATGTTTTGATTTGTCAGCACAGATTGATAAATAAATCGCAGGTTAACTCAAATAGCACATATTGATAATAAAAGTTTGGAGGCAATCGGTTAGTTTGATTTGCTTCATTATTATTGGATTTTCATTGGCGTATTTTATTTTAATTATATGCTTTTCATATGGCCGAATATTTTGGTATTCGGTCTTTTTTCATTTTTTGAATATTTCAGGATAAGAAAAACTTATACTTTTTCAGGCGAAAACAGTGTCGATTAAACGCATTAGTGTTTGATTTTCTATGGGCAATCATTTATTTGTGCATTTTACCTGATTTTTGGTTGAGGATATCAACTTAGATGTCTTAGGCTCGCACGAGAAATAAAATTGTTGAATTTAATTCGAAACTGTCAAAAATGTTATCTGCGCGTCACGTTGAGGACAGGTGGGGGGGGTATAATAATAGAATTACGTTGTAATAAATACGGACGGCATTAGATTAATTTAGAGTGGTCAATGTATATTAGCGCATTATCGAAGGGGTTTAGTCTAATCAGACTAAATAATGAGTAACAGGAGCCAGGAATGAGTAGTCAGAATGATATTACCCTCAGGAAAGAGGGTGGCTCGGCATACAGTCGACGCTCTCTTTTAAAGTCCAGTGCATCATTAGCCGCTCTCCCTCTTTTGGCGATGGCGTCGTCAAGTGTGCTCGCCGCCGGAAGTCAACAAATAACGGGCCAAAATGTGCTTAGTACGGACGACGAGAAAACTGAGGCATTCATCAAGAGCATGGCAGACCTCATGGCTCATTCAACTCGTACGCCGATTCTCAGGTGGCCGAATGAATACAATATGGAATATGAGGAAATTTTCTTCCCTGCTATGGATGGCGTAACGATTGAAGGATGGTTCATTCCTGCCAATTCGGACAAATTGCTTATTATGAATCATCCCATGCCGTGCAACCGATATGGTTACCCTGGGCATATGGATCCGTGGAAGAATTTTGGCGGCTTTGAAGTAAACTTTTTACCTGAATACAAGATATTACATGATGCTGGCTACAACATTATTACCTACGACATGCGTAACCATGGGCGTAGTGGTACAGGCAGCGGCGGTATTGTTGGCCATGGCGTGCTTGAATATCGCGATGTGATCGGATCGCTTCGCTACGCTAAATCCCGGTCTGATACCAAGGACATGAAGACAGCTCTCTATAGCAGATGCCTCGGAGCTAACTCAACAATTGTGGGAATGCACAAACACCCCGAGGAGTTTAAACAAATCAAAGCAATGATTGCCTTGCAACCTTCGTTACCTGCAGTTTTCGTGGCAAAGGCAGTCGAAAACCTAAAAATTACAGATGGATACGAAAGGCTTGACGCAGCATTTTACAAAAAAACCGGTTACCATCTTGTGCAAGTCTTTCCAATGGAATATGCAAAATCTGTCACAGTTCCAACTCTGGTAGCACAAGTTCGTCGTGACTTTACGACGAAGGTATCGAGTGTGCAGGAAATCTATGATCTGATGTCATCCAGTGACAAGAAAATGTTTTGGATCGAAGGTACGGATCAACGTTTCGAGGGCTACAACTATTTTGGCAGAAATCCTCAACTCGTGCTCGACTGGTTTTCAAGCCATATGGACGCCGTCTGACAGGCTCGGATCCCGCTTTTTAACGCAAGTTCAGTTCAACGTTTCTCTGTTAATTGAGTCTGGTACTTATGGCGGTGCTACCATGAGTACACATAATGCAGGAAGGACAAAAGTCTGAAAGATGGGTTTTAGTATTTAAAAATCGAAATAGTTAATTCAGTTAATTCAATATATTTATGAACAGAGGTATCAAATGAGTATTAGTAAATTGGCTGTGGCGTTTCTAATTCTTGCTGGTAGTTGTCAAAATGTTATTGCTGCTGATTTAAAACAGTCCTGTGAAGGGAAACAGCGTATCGGCGTAGTATCCGCGCAGGGGGCAACGACTCTTTCCACACTCGAAAATGTACTTTCACAAAAAGCATCGAAGGCAGGAGCCGAGTGTTACAAGATTATCGCAGCAGGGGGGAATAATAGGCTGTCTGGTGTGGCGGTCATTTATAAGTAATGCATTACCTTTTTTTAAAAATTTGAAAATGTCAGTCATTCTCCAATTTTTACCCTGGTTTATTATTTTGGGGAATGCTGTGCCATCCATATCTTTAAACCTTTTCCTGATGGTAATTAAAAGGGGGGATTCGAGGAAGTTATGGCTAAAAAAAATGATGTTGTTCACGTCGAGATCATTACGGATATATTGACATGGATCGATATTAATATCTGCGTACCTTTAAAAATAAATGATGTGGCAGAAAAGGCTGGTTATTCAAAGTGGCATTTCCAACGAATTTTTCATCGGGTAACTCAGCGAACGCTTGCTAATTATATCAGGGATCGTAAGCTTGAGTTAGCTGCATGGGATTTAAGTAATACAAATGATGATATTTCTTATATATCATATAAATATGGATTTGATTCACAACAGTCTTTTACCCGAACTTTTTCGAGGAAATATAATATACCTCCATCGGCATATCGAAAATATAATCTTTCCAGATCAATTCCTGAAGAAATTTCAATTTGACTCATACTGTAATGAGGTGCATACAGATCTCCTGGCTGACAAAATAGTCTTGAACAGCATAATGTAGCCAAGTATGCCTGGGAGTAGGGTATGATGCATCGACTTCGCCGCCTGGGAACTCAATACCTTCCACACGTTATTGAAATTTTTCTTCGAAGTCAGAATGTTGTCGGTTTTTGTATCGCGGTTCTGTATCCGGCGTGTTTTTTATGATGGTATATTATCCTTTGGCGAAACTCTAAGAGTGAAACCAAAGGTGTTAATGCCCTTTTCACTTCTTGCGAATACCTCCCCCCCGTGCATAATCGCAATTGCTTTAACGATAGCAAGTCCTAGGCCGTGGTGCATATCACTGTCTTTGCGTGAAGCATCAACGCGATAGAAACGTTCGAAGAGACGGGAAAGATGCCTGGTGGCAATCGTATCCCCGACATTCATGACGGCGACATGAACAAAACCATATTGGGCATTTATACTTACAGTGACGGTGGTGGAGGGAATCGCGTGACGCGCACTATTTTCAAGCAGATTGGCCAAGGCGCGATGAAAAAGGCGGCGGTCGACAATGGTTTGCACGTTACCTACAATATCCAGCTTAAGTTCGCGATCATGGAATGATGGTTCTACATATTCAGCCGTTTTCAGGGCTTCTTCCCGAAGAGATGTATTACTCAGTTCAGCCGCGCTTTTCCCAGCCTGCGCATGGGATAGGAACAACATATCATTTACAATTGACGTCATGCGAGCCAGTTCTTCAAGGTTAGATTGTAGTAGTTCCTCCAGTTCATGGACACTGCGTTCACGTGCAAGAGCTAGTTGAGTCTGGCCAAGTAGGTTGGTGAGAGGTGTGCGTAACTCATGTGCAACATCGGCATTGAAACTCTCTAATTGCTGCCAGGCGATTTCCTGACGTTCGAGTACGCCATTAAAAGCATAAGCAAGAGACTGTAACTCTGAGGGAAGCGCCGATGAATTAAGCCGCTGACCTACATTCCCTGGAATCAGAAAGTTTGCCTGCCTGCTCAGATCACGGACGGGACTCATGCCGATGCGAGATATGGCATAACTCAATATTGCCACCAAAATCAATCCCGCTAATGAGATCAAAATAAGTGCGTGGGAGAATTCGCTCAGTGTACTGAAGTAAGGTGTTGAATCGATTGCGACGACAAAACGAATCTCTGGGCGATTGCCAAGAGACTTCAATGTTTCCACATATAAATAAAGCGGGCAATGCTTCTCTTCGCCTGGCATGGTCGAAAAACCATCCTTTAAACGTTCACTTCTTAAATCAGCCAGTAAAGAACCTCCGATTTGGTAATGACTATCGTCACTTATAATCGAATATTTAACCTTATGTCCTTCATTATCGCTGAGTGTCTTAAGTTTTTCTTGAATTAAGTGCCAGTTCGCCTGCGATCCCTGAGTCTCAATATAGGGTGCTACAAGAGAGTTTCGAAATAGCAATTCATTATGCATTTGATTTTCAAGTGAGGAAGAAAGCGAAGCTCTTTGAAAAAGTGCAAGAGTAGATAATATTATCACCATTAGTAAAACAAACATTAGCGCTAAACGGCTTGAAATAGAATGTTTCATCGGATTTTAAACCTTGAGCTTAATTGCGATATGTCCGTTTCTCTAACACATATCCCATTCCGCGGACGGTGTGAAGAAGTTTGATGGTATAGGGGGTATCAATCTTAGTTCTCAGCCTTTTGATGGCAACTTCTACCACGTTGGCATCGCTATCAAAATTCATGTCCCATACCTGTTCTGCGATCATCATTTTTGAAAGGATTTCTCCATGGTGGCGAGCCAGTAAGCTTAAAAGCGCAAATTCTTTAGCAGTCAGATCGATGCGATCATCGCCACGTACTACCCTGCGTGCTAAAAGATCTATATGAAGGTCGTCAATATCAAACTGTGCAGTGTCACCATTTTCGTTTGCGCGACGCCGTACTAAAACTTGAATCCTTGCAACCAGTTCAATCAGGGAAAAAGGTTTCGGCAAATAGTCATCAGCACCACGACGCAATCCCTTGACTCGCTCATCTACAGAGCTGCGCGCTGACAGCATTAGCACGGGCGTTTTTTTAATGGCACGAAGTCCTTCTAAAACACCGTATCCATCAAGATCAGGAAGCATCACATCTAAAATAATAGCATCATAGTCATATTCGACAGCAAGATAGAGGCCTTGTTTCCCATTGGGTGCCACGTCAACAGTATAGCTCATTTCACATAGAGCACGGCTAATGTAAGAAGAGGTTTTCTCTTCATCCTCAACCAACAATAATCTCATGGTGACCTCCGTTATTCAGGGGTTGTTGTTTACAACAATACTAGTCAGTATATTAACTGGGTTTAAGCATTAAAATAAAAGAGAACGATATCTCGTTGTCTATTAAATTTATATAACTGACTCTAAGTGAAAAATTAAGTCATCACTTTTTAAAGTCTACCATCTTACGATACGGTATTGCTGCTACTAAAACTAAAGTTGTTTAATTAGGCAATAAATTTATCATATCAGGCAAGTTATAATTTGATACAAAGAGACATATTAGTCATTTGAAAAATGGGATTTTTTTTCCTTTACCCTTTTGAAGGGAAAATCCAGGTTGCCGGGGCACATAATGGTGATCTGATGCGTAAAGTCTCACTCTTCTCACTGAGGCCACTGGGTTATTGCAGAAAGAGGATATAGCCGGTGGTGTCGTTTACATGGATGACATACATCCATCCACCCAAGATATGACGGTTCATGCCTGCGTACTGGGTTTAACTAATTCTTTACTGGAGCATTTCGCATGACTAAATCACCCATTGAGCAAAATGAAGCGAATGATGTAGCAGGGTTGGATCGCCGGGAATTTATCAAAGTCGGTTTGGTTATGACAGCGGCAGCTTTATCGCCGGGGAGCGCAGCAGGTACAGCAATTGGTACCGCAAACATTGACATTAAGAGAATTCTCGTTATCAACGCGCACCAAAAATATCCGGGCATCAGTGAGGGAAGACTTAATCGTTCATTGGTTAATTTAATTAAAGAAGAAATGGTGAAGAAAGGTTATGAGGTCCAGGAAACAAATATCGAGCAAGGTTATAATGTTAACGACGAAGTCAAAAAGCATATTTGGGCAGATATCATTATAACCCAGTCTCCGGTCTTTTGGTTCGGAATGCCTTGGATCTACAAAAAATATGTTGATGAAGTTTTTACTGCCGGGATGCTACAGAAAAGTTTTATATCAGGAGATGGGAGGATCGCCGATGACTCTAGCCGACAGTACGGTTCGGGCGGAAAATTACAGGGTAAGAAATACGTGCTGTCTTTGACAATGAATAGTCCAAAACAGGCGTTTGATGACAAAAATCAAAAGCTGCATGCAGGTTTATCCGTTGACGACGTGTTTCATTCAACAACGGCTGTTTATAAATTCTGTGGCGTTGATGTTCTACCGATATTTGGGTCTTACGATGTAATACAGTCCCCGCAGGTGAATAATGACATGGAGCGCCTAAAAAAGTACCTAGCTTATCTATAATAGACTATATGGGAATTGCTGCTTATCAGATTATTTATTTGATTATAAGAAAGTAAACTTTGAAATCGAATTAACTGACGGCTTGTAAACGTGGTCGTCCCGAATTATAGGTGAGTAATATGATAGAGCTGACACGTCGTAAATTAGTCCTTGGTACTCTGAGTACGATACTGTTAACTACAGTGTCACGAAGCTTTGCTGCTGAGATGGTTTCTGCAATCGGTAAGGCAGATTTTATGAGTCATGTCGATCCAGAACTGCGAGCCGCAGCGATGGAGCTCATGCCGCTGACAGAAACGTTATCCAAAATGTCGACGTCAACGCTCGGCCAAATTAGGGCATCTCTGGATAAATTGTCGCCAGCTCAGGATCCATCAGTAAAGGTTACTAAACGTATTGTGCCGGGAATTCGCAATCAGCCCGAAGTGGTGGTTTATGTCATCAATGATAAGCCTGGCACTCGCCGACCGGCTATATTACACACCCATGGCGGGGGATTTGTCCTAGGTACAGTTGCACAAGATGTGCATCGATTGCAGGCGATGTCGATTGCTCTTGATTGTGTGATCGTTTCAGTCGAATACAGACTGGCCCCGGAGGTTACCTATGTGGGTTCTGTTGAAGACAACTATGCTGCGCTTAAGTGGGTGTTCGATAATGCGGATGTGTTGGGTGTCGATACCCGTAAGGTGGCCGTAATGGGCGAAAGTGCGGGCGGTGGTCATGCTGCGCTGCTCGCCATCAAAGCCCGCGATCGTGGAGAGTTTCCATTAGCATTTCAGCTACTCGTCTATCCAATGCTGGATGATCGGACTGGAAGTGTCGGTAAGGTACCCTCTCACATCGGTCGCATCATCTGGACCCCGGCGGCAAACAGATTTGGCTGGGCTTCTTTTCTCGGCGTTCAACCGGGCACTGCGACAGTTCCCCGCGCTGCAGTTCCTGCACGAACTGATGATTTCACCCGCCTGCCTCCCGCTTATATATGTGTAGGTTCGGTCGATCTTTTTGTTGAGGAAAACATCAGTTATGCGGGCAAATTGATAGACGCCGGTGTGCCAGCAGAGCTATTGGTCGTCCCCGGCGGGTTTCATGGCTTCGATTTAAGTTCACCCGAAGCGCATATTGTAAAAACTTTTAATAACGCTAAATTGGCGGCTTTGCGTAAAGCATTCTCGATAGCTTAGCGACACGCTTAACGTCAGTCGAACTGAAGTTCACCCAGGGAGTGTCGTATCTTGCGGCATACTCTCGATTAAACCGGGATATGCTCTCTTGTCAGACTTCATTATTGATAAAAATCCCAGTTAGGAAAAGTAAATTAGTGTCAGGGAATTATGAGTCTGTTCTCGATAAGTGCTCTTTCTGGAAAATAAAAAACCAAATCTGCCCTGTTAATATCTATTCTGACAAAAATGTTATCGTGACGTCATGCTGAAGTCAGGTGTCGGGAGTTAATATGTTTATTACCGGGATTACTCTTGCCCGGCATACTTAAACAAGGTGGGTAACGATAATGATTAAGATATCAATGATGGTATTAATGCTTTCTACAGTAGCAACAAACAGTTTTGCTGCCAATAAAGTGAACAATTTTGAAGGATCAAATCGAATTGGAGTCGTATCCGCTAGCGGTGCTACAACGCTTTCTGAGCTGGAAAGTAAGTTGTCAGAAAAAGCAGTACAAGCCGGTGGGGGGTCTTACAAAATTATTTCTGCCGGAGGTGCAAACAAGTTACATGGAGTAGCATTGGTTTATAAATGATGGCTCTTGTAAAGTATGTGCAGGGCGATATTAATCGGCCCTGTACATATAGCTAGAATGACTTTCACATTGAATTTAGTGGGGGGGGGTAATACATTTAATATTGTAAAGGGAGATGTTATGCCAGATTCTTGCGCAATGTTTTCCTGGATTAAGGTTCTATTAATTTCACCGATCATGCTCTTTTGGATAATGATATTATTAATCATATCAGTGCAGTGTCATTACTGAACGTTGCGTTCATAAACAATAAGTCTGGCAGTAATAAACTCATGATAGTCCTTAGCTGAGATTAAAACTATCTGCGCATCATGTTGAGATAAGTAACTGTCCCTTAAAGGGGCCACTATCAATGTGGCCGCTCCAGCACGAAGAGGAATAAGTCATCATGAACCTTAAAATCGTCTTATTCATCGGCGGCGCGATGGTTGGTGTTATCGGGTTACCGATATTCCTGAGTAATGCTAACAATAATAACCGGAGCGTGGCCACTTTGCCGCTGATGCCCGAAGTCGGGGTAGTCACTCTTAAGACCAGATCTGTCACGTTGACCACAGAACTGCCTGGACGCACTGCTGCATTTCGTTCGGCCGATGTGCGACCGCAGGTCAGCGGTATCCTGCAGCATCGTCTGTTCACCGAGGGCGACGTCGTCCGGGCCGGTCAGCCGCTCTATCAGGTCGACGCAGCGCTGTACCGTGTTGACTATAATCGCAGCACTGCGGCGCTGGCACGTGCTAAAGCACAATGGCGCGCTGCGTCACAACTGGTGCAGCGTTATCGCCCGCTGGCGGAGCGCAACGTCATCAGTCGCCAGGCCTATGATGATGCCCTTGCGACCATGGACCAGACTGATGCCGATGTAAAATCAGCTGAGGCGGTGCTTGAAGGGGCGCGTATCAACCTGGTGTATACCAAAGTATTGTCGCCCATCGACGGTATTATCGGACGCTCTTCGGTAACTGAAGGGGCATTGCTCACTGCGCAGCAGGCGCTGGCTATTGCGTCAGTTCAGCAGATTGATCCGATGTATGTCGACGTCACCCAGTCCAGCGTACAACTGCTGCGTTTGCAAAAAAGCCTGGCGGAAGGCGTGTTCAAGCGCGGTGATGGCGAGGTCAGCGCAGAGGTTACGCTGACGCTGGAAGACGGTAGCCGGTATGAGCAGACTGGCAAACTGCAGTTCGCTGATATTACCGTGGATCAAACGACAGGCTCCATGCTACTGCGCGCGGTGTTCCCCAATCCTGACCGAAAACTGCTGCCCGGCATGTTCGTGCGTGCGCGGCTGGTGGATGGAGTAGCACGTGACGGCTTATTGGTTCCGCAGCGCGGCATTACCCGCGACCCGCGTGGCGAGCCCACGGCGTTGGTGGTGAACGGTAACAATCAGGTGGAACTACGCGTGCTCAAGACCGACCGAACCGTTGGTGACCAGTGGCTGGTCACCAACGGTTTGGCGGAGGGAGATCAGGTGATTGTGGAGGGAGTACAGCAGGTTCGCCCAGGCGTCAGGGTTAATGCCAGGGAATGGGGCAGCCCCAATGGCTCCCATGCTGACCGCAGCATAGACGAGAAGGTAATGCCCCATGGCTAGATTTTTTATCGATCGACCGGTTTTTGCGTGGGTCATTGCCATTGTTATGATGCTGTGCGGCGCATTGTCGATAGCCAGTCTGCCAGTGGCCCAGTACCCGAGTATTGCCCCTCCTGCCATTGGCATCCAGGTCAACTATCCCGGGGCATCGGCGAAAACGCTGCAGGATACGGTGGTGCAGGTTATCGAGCAGCAGATGAATGGCTTGGACCAACTGCAGTATATCTCTTCCGAGAGTAATGCCGATGGCAATATGACGATCACCCTGACCTTTGCACAAGGAACTGACCCCGACACGGCGCAGGTGCAGGTGCAAAACAAGCTATCGCTGGTGCAGCCGCTGCTGCCGAGAGAGGTGCAGCAGCAGGGGATACATGTTACCAAGGCGACGGCCAATTTCATGATGGTACTGGGGTTTATCTCCACTGACGGCTCAATGAACCGGGCCGATATTGCGGATTACGTGGCGTCGTTCGTACAGGATACAATAAGCCGTACCCCGGGGGTGGGGGATTTTCAGCTCTTCGGCGCGCCTTATGCCATGCGCATTTGGCTTGACCCGGACAAACTGTTGAATTATAGCCTGACCGTCACCGATGTTTCGGCGGCGATCGAGGAACAAAACGTCGAGATTTCCTCCGGACAACTCGGCGGTTTGCCTGCTGAGAACGGACAAGAACTTAACGCCACCGTGATAGGGCCATCGCGCCTGCAAACGCCGGAAGAGTTTGGACGAATTTTGCTCAAGAGCAATCAGAACGGCTCCCGCGTGCTGCTGGCCGACGTTGCAACTATCGAGCTGGGCGCGCAGAACTACGCAATTGATAGTTGGTATAATGGTCAGACCGCGGTCGGTCTTGCCATCCGTCTGGCCACCGATGCGAACGCGCTGGAAACCGCCGCCGCAGTGCGCGCCACAGTTGACACGCTCAGGCCATTTTTTCCACCTGGGCTGGAGGTTGTCTATCCGTACGACACCTCTCCGTTTGTGCTCCTGTCGATCAAAAGTGTTGTGCAAACCCTGTTCGAGGCGATCGTTCTGGTGTTTCTGGTAATGTGGTTGTTTCTGCAAAATATTCGCGCCACGCTTATCCCAACGCTGGCCGTGCCTGTGGTACTGCTTGGCACCTTCGGCGTGCTGGCGGCCTTCGGTTATTCCATCAATACGTTGACCATGTTTGGTATGGTTCTGGCAATCGGGCTGTTAGTTGATGACGCCATTGTTGTGGTGGAAAACGTCGATCGCATCATGCGCGAGGAGGGACTGTCGCCCAAACAGGCCACCCGCAAATCGATGGATCAAATTACCAGCGCACTGATCGGCATTGTCTTAGTGCTATCGGCGGTGTTTGTACCCATGGCTTTTTTTGGCGGCTCCACCGGGGTTATCTACAGGCAATTTTCTATTACCATTGTTTCGTCGATGGTGCTCTCAGTGCTGGTGGCCAACGTCTTTACCCCGGCCTTGTGCGCAACGTTGCTTAAACCAGCGGCGTTTGGTGAGCATGCCGCTAAACAGGGATTTTTTGGCGGCTTCAATCACCATTTTGACCGTGCCAGCCGAGTCTATGTGGGCATCGTGACGCGTGGCCTCGGACGGCCCAGACGCCTGATTATTATCTACCTGGCGCTGGTGGTTGCTGCCGGCTGGCTGTATACCCGTATCCCGACCTCGTTTCTGCCGGAGGAGGACCAAGGTTTGCTGTTCGCCCAGATCCTTGCTCCGGCCGGTGCCACGGCACAGCGGACCCAGGAAACACTCGATCGTGCTACTCGCTATCTACTTGAGGAAGAACAGGACAGTGTCAGGTCAGTGTTCGGCATTTCCGGCTTCAACTTTGGTGGCCGGGGCCAGAACGCCGCACTGATGTTTATCCGACTGCATGACTGGAGTGACCGTGCCAAAGCTGAGCAGAAGGTTGCGGCCTTAGCTGTCCGACTGAACGCCCGCTTTGCGCGGGACTTCCGCGATACACGCATTATCGTGGTATCCCCACCTGCCGTGCGGGAACTTGGCAATGTTTCGGGATTTAATTTCCAGTTGATGGATCGTGCCGGACTAGGCCATGCCCAACTGCTGGCTGCCCGCGATCATTTCCTGGCCGAGGCGCGGCAAAGCCCCCTGTTGACCAACGTTCGGTCAAACGGCCTCGAGGACGCGTCGCAATACCAACTGCTGATCGATCGTGAAAAAGCGCGGGTGTTGGGGGTATCCATCGCCGAAGCCAACCGTACCCTGTCGGTTGCCTGGGGTTCGTCTTACGTGAACGATTTTATCGATCGCGATCGCGTCAAGCGCGTCTATATTCAGGGCGCTGCGTCGTCGCGTATGCAACCACAGGACCTGGATAAATGGTATGTGCGCAACGCTGCCGGGGGGATGGTGCCGTTCTCGGCCTTTGCCTCGGCGCAGTGGAGCTTCGGTGCGCAAAAGCTGAACCGCTATAACGGTGTGCCTTCATTTAATCTGCAGGGGGGAGCCGCTACAGGATACAGTTCCGGTGACGCCATGGCAGAAATGGAGCGTATCGCAGCCGCTATGCCTGAGGGGATTGGTTTTGAATGGACCGGACTGTCATTTGAGGAGCGGCTTTCCGGCGCTCAGGCTCCTGCGCTGTATATTATTTCGCTGATCGTAGTATTCCTTTGTTTGGCGGCCCTGTATGAAAGTTGGAGCATTCCGACGGCAGTGATGATGGTCGTCCCCCTTGGGGTGATAGGCGCGCTGTCGGCCACGCTGCTGCGGGGTCTGTCCAACGATGCCTATTTCCAGGTAGGGTTGCTGACCACTGTTGGCCTGGCGGCCAAGAACGCTATCCTCATCGTGGAGTTTGCCAAGACGTCTTTTGAATCCGGTGCATCCCCTGTTGAGGCCGCCATCCATGCCGCCCGGCAACGGTTAAGGCCGATCCTGATGACCTCATTGGCATTTATTCTGGGCGTAGTGCCGCTGGTGATTGCTAACGGTGCCGGAGCAGCCAGCCAGAACGCTATTGGAACCGGCGTTCTGGGCGGCATGTTGACCAGTACTTTCCTGGCGATATTTTTTGTGCCGGCTTTTTTTGTCTTCATGCTGCAATTATTCAAAGTGCAACGCACAGGCGAACGGCAAGATAAATAAGATTTTTCGATAGGAGAGTGTGAATAATCTTTTTAGTGATTTCGACCGTATTTCTTATGGGGATGTTTGTATGTTTCTATTTTTTTACTCATCTTATTCTTATCAAGCTTTGAATATTAACTTGATATGATTTTTTCAATTCAACTTAAGAAAAACAACCTGGAGATAATCACTTTAGGCAAAATTAGCATCAAAACAGGCAATGTTTTTTTCAAGCGAGGGGGCAATAATGAAGCTTGATATAGCTATACATAGAAACCGTCCCCCTGATTTTCTGTAGAAAATCTATTTATATATCAGGTGGTTAAAATGATAGAGCAGGGATAGGAACGAGATGTACGAAACCTTGGAAGGGAGGCGCTTCTTTAGGGGGCAGTTTTCAACGTTATCATTTCGTTACCTGCATTATAACTTCTGGAGAAATTTATGAATGAAGACAAATCAAAGCGGGCGTTGAGTCGCCGAGCTTTTCTCTCTCATACCGCACTTGTCAGTGCTGGTATAGCCGTGAGCTCTTTGCCCTGGGGAGCTGTGGCATCGTCTTCGGTAACTTCTACCCTGGCTCAAAACAACGCCAGTAATCAGGTCGTTGATAAGATGACAAAACGCCAGCTTGGTAATCTTACCGTTTCAGCACTCGGTGCGGGTTGCATGAGCATTAGTGCGAACTATGGTCCTGCTGCCGATAAAAATCAAGGGATCCGCACGCTCCGTGAGGCTTATGACAAAGGGGTAACGTTCTTTGATACTGCCGAGGTTTATGGTCCGCATACCAGCGAAGAATTGGTCGGCGAAGCATTATATGAAGTACGCGACAAGGTTATTATTGCCAGCAAATTCGGATTTGATATTGAAGCCGGCGGTCTTAACAGTCAGCCGGCACATATACGCAAAGTTATCGAAGGTTCCTTAAAACGCCTTAGAACAGATCATATAGATCTTTATTACCAGCACCGTGTTGATCCCAATGTGCCAATTGAAGATGTTGCGGGTACGATTAAAGATTTAATTAAAGAAGGGAAGGTATTGCATTTTGGGCTTTCTGAGGCCAGCGCGGCAACGATTCGTCGTGCGCATGCTGTTCAGCCCGTGTCTGCTGTACAAACTGAATATTCAATGATGAGCCGCGAACCGGAACATAATGGTGTGCTGCAAACTTGTGAAGAATTGGGGATCGGGTTTGTACCTTGGGGACCCGTCGGCATGGGTTATCTTACGGGCTCAATGAATGCGCAAACTCACCTCGATCCGAAAACTGATTTACGTTCAACTTTTGAACGCTTTACACCCGGTAACCTGGCGGCAAACCAACCTTTGATTGATTATTTACGTGCACTTGGCAAGAAAAAGAATGCCACTCCGCCACAAATTGCGCTGGCTTGGTTACTCGCCCGCAAACCATGGATTGTACCTATCCCAGGTACACGCAACGTGGATCATCTTCATGAGAATCTGGGAGCGCTGAACATCCATTTCACCCCATCTGAAATGAGTGAAATCGATGTGGCTTTATCTAAACTCACCATACATGGTGGACGTATGAACAAAATGCAGATGGGTTTTGTCGACCATAGCTCGTAAGTGAGACAGGGCATTACCTCATGGTGTGTTACGGATGAGGATATGTTCAAACGCTAGTCAAAAAATTTTGTGCTTAAGATAAAACCTCACAAGTTTAATTGAGTCATTCATTTTCGGTGTGGTTTTATCTTTTCTTAAACCTATTACCAATACTGTTGGAAATTTAAATGTTTAAAAAGAACCTTTTGCTCACGCTGACCGTATGCGCATTGATCTTTGCATCCGCAGCACAGAGTGCTGAAGTAACACCTCACGCCTACGTGATTGCAAATTATGATATTAAAGACCACACCATATATCAAAAGTATATGGACGTGGCAGGTCCGTTGGTACAAAAGTACGATGGAAAGGTGACTGTATTTAATGAGAGTGTAAAAGCGAAAGAAGGGCGACCGCATTCATTATTTGCAATAGCAGAGTTCCCGAGTATTGAGGATGCCGAACGTTTCTACAATTCACCCGAGTATACTGAGGCGAAAAAATTTAGAATCGCCTCAACCGAGGGCTGGGTCATCATTACTAAATGATAATGGGCCGTCTGTTGAAAATAAATAATTAACAGTTATTTTGAAAAATCAGGACCTGAATCAGGTCGTTTAAAAGAGGTTTTTATGGCCGGAATCAGTATCTGGAAGCTTGTTATCATCGCAGGTATCGTCATTATGCTCTTTGGTACCAAAAGGCTTAGAAGTTTGGGAGGTGACCTCGGTGCGAGCATTCGGGATTTTAAAAAATCTTTCGCAAGTGAAAATAATAGTTCTGAATCAGTTGAAGAATTAAAGGCCCCCGTTCTGAGCCTGAATGGTAATGATAAGGTAGATCCAGAACGTCAGAAATAAGGCCCGGGCGGTTGAATTATTGACGTCTTCCCGCTTCATCTATAGCCATGATAATTGAATTGGGCTCCATCACTCAGAATATTAATATATCAATATTTCCTGGCAGGATATCATTATGCAGAGTCTGGATCTCACTGTTATTGATCAAGCCCGGGAATGGGTCAAGACTGGACCTATATGGCTCTGTACTGTCTTAAGCACCTACGGCTCCTCTCCACGGTCACCAGGTGCGATGATGGTCGCGGATACCCGGGGAAACTATTGTGGATCGCTATCCGGTGGCTGTGTTGAGGAAGATTTTCTGGCCAGGTTGGCCAGCGGGGATTACAGGAAAAGCAGCCAGGTTGTCCGGTATGGCGATGGTGGCTTAACCCCTAATCGCGCCTTACCCTGTGGGGGGATATTAGATATTTTGATAGAATATCTTTCACCCGATGGGGGTAACAGCTCAGCCTATCTCAATCAATTGGGGTCGGCTCTGAAAGAAGGCCATTCACTTTCTAAAGAAATCCACCTACCGGAGCCCTGTTGTAGCCTTGCACCGACTGCGTATCGGAGCAGTACTCAGGTTGAGTATGATAACGACCGTATTGTAATGATCGTTGCTGCCCCGCCAAGGTTAGTCATTGCCGGTTTGTCTGCCGTTGCTATTTATTGTGCAAACTTTGCCGTTTCACTTGGTTTTGAAACCATCGTTTGTGAAAACCGACCGGACGCGCTACAGAATTTTGCTGACAGTCTGGTTGACGGGGTCATGTTGAGAGCAGAGTTTCCAGTCAACTTTATTGAGAAAGGGGGATGCCATGCTAATACCGCCGTGGTGGCACTGACTCACGATCCGCGCATGGATGATTTAACGTTGATGGAAGCTGTCTTTACCGAAGCATTTTATCTTGGTGCAATGGGGTCGGAACGTAACAGCAGCAGAAGGCTGGAGCGGCTTAAAAATATTGGCGGGCTCAACGAGGAGGATATTCGCCGGATCCACGCTCCCATAGGGATGCAGATTGGGAGTAAAACGCCGGCGGAAATCGCTTTGGCGGTAATGGCCGACGTAGTTCATGTGAAGAACAGCCAAAGAAAAGCGTGAAAGAGCTTGAGTCGCCCTTTCACGCTAGTGTCAGAGTAGCTTATCCATGGTCAAGGGCAAATCCCGAACGCGTTTGCCCGTGGCGTGAAAAACAGCATTGCTGATGGCTGCTGCCACGCCAACGATCCCCACTTCCCCCACGGCTTTTCCCCCTAATGCGCTGGCCTGGTAATCTGGAACCCCTACGCTGATGACTTGAATATCAGGCACGTCCGCATTAACGGGTACCACATACTCTGCCAGGCTGGCGTTTGTGATACGTCCGTCCCTTGGATCGTGCATGCCTTCTTCCAGCAGGGCCTGCCCGAGACCCATGACCATTCCACCTATCCATTGGCTTTCCGCCAATTTAGGGTTGTAGACCCGGCCACAGTCAAAAGCACCCAACATACGTTTTACCCGGACGGTCCCAAAATCTTCATCAACGGCCACTTCCACAAATTGTGCGCTCCAGCTATGGGAAGAGGTGTCAAATGCCCCAGGCATCTGGATCTGGGTAAAAGTATGAGCTGCATCATAGCGTTCCTGTTCAGTAGCGCCGGGCTTGTAGGTGTTTTCCTTTACGTCCATTGATTCATGACCGGTAAGCGCTATCAGTTGACTGAAACTTATGCCTTTTCCCGGACGTCGCAATAAAGAAATCTGTCCGTCACCGATCGTCACATTACTTCGTTGTGCTTGATAAAGAGGGGAGTCAGGCTGTGAAATTGCGAGCGTGATCAGCCTTTCCTTAACCGCAACGGCCGTTTTATGCACTGCACCGGTCAACACGTTAGCTAACTGCGAGCCGCCTGCAACCGGAGAGCGGGGGAGCCTGGTATCGCCAAGACGAACAGTGATCTGGTGCGAGGAAACTCCCAGAACCTCCGCGGCCGTCTGGGCCAGGATGGTATAAGTTCCGGTGCCGATGTCAGTACCACCGCTTTCCACTACAATCTCGCCGTTTACGTGAAGTATTATACGAGCCTCGGCAGGTGAACGTATGACCGGGTAGGTACCCGCAGCCATTCCCCAACCGATAAGCTCCCTTCCTCTACGCATTGACCGAGGTGCTGCAGTTCGTTTACTCCAGCCAAAAGCATCTGCGCCGGCTGCATAAGCTTCCCGAAGTTGACGTGTGCTCCACGGCGTTTTGGATTTATAGTCGTGATTAGCCCAGTTAAGCAAGCGCAACGCCAGCGGATCCATGTTCAGTTCATAGGCCAGTTCGTCCATGGCGATTTCCAGGGCGAATGCGCTGGGATTTTCACCTGGAGCACGCATCCAGCCGGGATTGACTGTGTTTACCGGAATAATGCTGTGCCGGGCCCAGACGTTGTCGCAAGCATACATAATCGGTGTAACGTTGTTTGTCGGTTCAAGATGAACGTCATCAATGGACGTCTCATTCCAGCCATTATGTACGATTGAGACTAAACGACCATCTTTATGGGCACCCAGCGAGAGTTCTTGGCGCGTCCGTGGCCGCCCGCCATAGCCGGTGAACGTTTGCTGACGGGTCAGTGATACTTTTATCGGGCGATCAAGTTCGCGTGAGGCCAGACAAGCTAGGGCGACGTGGGCATGAGGTGACACCTTGGATCCAAATCCTCCGCCAGTGAAAGGGGAAATGATTCGAACCTTTTCAATACCGAGCCCCATCCATTCTGAAATTACCTGTCGCGCGCCGCCAACCCACTGAGTGGGTTCCCAGACAGTAATCTCTCCATTCTTCCAGGAAGCAATGCAGGCATGAGGTTCAATGGGAGTATTGTATTCACGGGGTGTGGTATAGACACCTTTGATAACCACTGGCGCAGTGCTCAGAGCTTGTTCTGCATTGCCCCACGCTACATTCAATGCATCAATCAACTGCGGCTTGGTTCTGGGATCTTCAGGTTGCAAAATGGCCGGTGTGGCGTGATAAAAGATTTTGACAAGGCTCGCAGCATACGTGGCTTGTTCAAATGTTTCGGCGATGACAATTGCGACATGTTGCCCGTTAAACTTAATCTGCTCATCCTGTAATGGAGTATATGCCTCGGTTGCGGCCCCCCCTTTGAGGAAGACTTTGGCCGGATTGAGTTTCAACTTGTCCAAATGAGAGTAGACGGCCACCACGCCGGGAGAAAGTCGGGCGGCTTTGGTGTCTACTCCGGTAATGGTACCGCTGGCAATCGTGGATTGTACTATCACCCCGTAGGCCATATTTTCCTGATTATGTTCTATTGCATAGCGCGCCTGACCCTGGATCTTCAGCAGGCCATCCGCACGTTCTCTCCCTATACCCAGTGCCTGATATTTGATTTCACGTGACAGGGGGGCTGTCGGAATCCCAGGGCGAGCTTCCGCAGCGCTTGCCGGTCTCAGCCGAAGACCAGTACCTACAACTGCGCTCATAATTGCACTGGCTTTGAGAAGAGTTCGGCGCGATTTGTTGAATGTGTTTTTACTGTTCATGCCACTCCTCCTGCGGTCAGCAGGGCGCGGGAGATAACTCGTGGGGCAAGGGTAATTTTAAATCCGTTATCTGTCCGGGCGGTGGCATCTTTAGTGATAAGGGTTGCTGCCTGACGCAGGGTTTGTTCGTCAAATATTTGTCCTTTCAATGCTTGCTCGACCACGGTTGCCCGCCACGGTACAGTCGCTACACCGCCCAAGGCAATACGGATATCACGCACTGTTTTTCCATCAACCTCCAGTTCAACACCGACAGCGGCACTGGCGGCGGCGAATTCATATGAGGCGCGGTCACGGACTTTAAGATAATGAGAGTGCTGGATTGCGGGCGTCAGAGGAATTTCCACTGCGACGATGAGCTCTCCTGCTCTCAGATCATGCTCCAGGTCTGGTCTCTCCACAGGCAGCAGGAAAAAATCGCTGATTTTCACTGTACGAGTGGCTCCGTCCTGGTTTTGCAGTATGACGTTTGCGTCGAAGGCAGTCAGCGCGACGGCAAAATCACCTGGATAAATGGCAATACATTGTTCACTGGTGCCAAGAATTGCGTGATTACGGTTATTACCGTTCATTGCCGAACAACCTGACCCAGGGGTTCGCTTATTGCATGATGTATAGGCTGTGGGATCACGAAAGTAGCTGCAACGGGTACGTTGCATCAAATTGCCTCCGATGGTGGCCATATTCCTCAGTTGAGCAGAAGCTGCGCGCCAGAGGCTTTCAGACAGGACCGGGGCACTGTTTTTTATCTGAGGGTTATTGGCAACCTGGCTCATTTTTGCCAGAGCGCCAATGCGTATGCTTTGTGAATTTACCACTATGTCGGAAAGGCCGTTCAGGAAAGTAATATCGATGAGTTCTGCCGGTTGTTCGACACCGCATTTCATCAAGTCAATCTGAGTTGTTCCTCCAGCCAGAAAACGGGCACCGTTTCTGATCTGGGCACCAGTAGCGGCATCAATGCTGTTGGCACGGATATAGTCGAAATCATTCATACAGTATTCTCCTTCTCAGACATACTACTGGCTGCTTCTCGCACAGCTGCGACGATGTGGGAATACGCGCCACATCGACAGATATTGCCGCTCATGTATTCTCGGATTTCATCGTCAGAGCTTGCATGTCCTTCTTCGATACAAGCAACAGCCGACATGATTTGCCCCGGCGTACAGTATCCGCACTGAAATGCATCATGTTTTAGAAATGCTTGCTGCACTGCATGCAACGTGCCGTCGGGTTTCGCCAGGCCCTCAACCGTTGTAATAGCTTTTCCCCCGGCCTGAAGAGCAAGGGTTAAGCAACTGATCACGCGGGTACCTTCTACGTGAACAGTACAGGCACCGCATTGCCCAAAATCACATCCTTTTTTCGTTCCCCTGAGTTCTGTGGACTCCCGCAGGACATCCAGTAGAGTTGTGCGGGGATCGATTCTGAAGTGCATTTCTTTACCGTTAATTTTGAGTTGTAAAGGATAGGAACCAGGCATCTTTGTGCTCCTTTTGCAGGTGATTAACTAAGCAACACGGGTTCTTTACCGAGAGATGTTGCTCACATTGCTTGTACTAATTTTAAAAAAGTTAACAAAAGAATGGGGATGTTTGTTAACCCGAAATAAGAGGTGTCTTTGCAACAATTTAGGCCGGGGACCAGCTAAACATACCGTCAATGGCCGTTACTCTTAGACGTAGAGTGCAGTACTTACTGCAATGTTTTTACACTGCAGCGAGCAAAAACATCTGTCGCGTAAAAAGAAAAGTAATTGGGCTATATTTTTTTTATTAATATAATCGATATATACGGTGCTATTTTTTGATTGCAAGCCCAGGCAGTGGAATGTCAATTATGAAAAAATACACTGTCACAAATTGGTGCTCGCCCCATCCGATACTTATGACTCTCTCCTTCAGGGTCTTCATATCCGAATGAGATGCCAAATAGCAGCCGGAAATCCGAAGACACGTCGAGTTTTTTTCGTACGGTGTCTGAAAAGAAACCCAAAATTGTTTGGGGAACGCCGGCGAGACCTTGAGAAGTCAGTGAGAGAAGGAAATTTTGTGCGTACATGCCAATATCAGCTGCCACACGCACGTTATCCCCCACGGTTGGCATAAAAAGAAAGGCAACATGTGGTGCATTGAAAAAACTCAGATTTCTTCGGAAAGCAAGATCCCGGCCTTCTTTATCATCGCGAGTAATACCCATCGCTTCATAATAGACTTTGCCCTGATCCGCGCGACGTTCACCATAGATGCCATGAAAGGCAGAGGTATCAAATGAGAAATCTGGCGTGTAGTGCTCATCATCCGCATCAGCCAGCATTGCCCGGCTGAGGGCAGCTTTCGTGTTTCCTGAAACAATGTGTACCCGCCACGGCTGGGTATTGCAGTTAGAGGGGGCAAGCTGAGCATCGGCTAATATGTCATGCAAGACGGAGTCTTTGACTGGTGTTGGCAGGAAAGCTCGTGAAGAATGGCGTAAACGAACTACATCTTTAAATAACATCGACATTATTTGGCTCCTTAAGTGCCAGGGTCTTCAGACGTTCGGTATTTTTGTGGCTGCACCAGGCAAAATGTGAACGTCACCGGACTTTACGGTTTATAACCGCATGAGAAAGAGTATCTAATTAATCGTTATCTCTTTCACAGATACTGCTTAACCAAAAAATAGGTTCCTGCTAAAAGTACTGGTTTCAGTTTATAGAGTCTTCGTTTATATATAACCTAAGAGTTACCTATACTTCTTGTCTCATTTGATGTAAAAATTGCCTAAAATGACATTTCTGGTTTGAATAGTAATGTTAAGTAAGGTGTGTTGACTTTTATTGAATTACTGTCGTTAAATAAAATATGTGTATGATATGTAAAATTAATATAATGGCTGGTGAGTAGATGTTAATTTCGCTTGTTAAGCTATGCACAGAGTTTTTGTAATTACATCTTTAGCCCCGCATCACTATATCTATTAAATAGGAAATTTTGATGTAATTCAAAACAAAACGTTAGACCGGATTATATCCACATAGTCACTCCATAAGCCAATAGCTGCTCGATGAATTCACCGAATGGTGATAGACCGCCTGCAGTCCAATGCAAAGTTGAATTGGTTCAGGTTTAAGAATTAGTGCCAACGGAGAACTACCCTCCTATTTTTAGCATCAGGCGTCGTCCGATAAATTTTGGAGCCATTTGTAATGTGCTGAGAATATTAGAAAAATACCTTCATCTGAACCAGAAGAAAGATGTATGTCACTAAAACCGTATAACCATGTAAATAAAGAAGTGCTTAGGCGTTAAAATTTACAAGGGAATAATTATTTTAATGTGTGCCAGGAGTTATTATGCCATTTATGAAATATAAAATCGGAATATTTACTAAAAAAATTCGCGAGAAGCCCTGATTATACCAGTGATATCATCATTAATAATATGTGTAGTGGTGTTTTTTTTGAATTTAGTGTTTTTCCCAAGTAAGTAGTCTGTAAATTCAGGGGTGAATAATTTAGGGTGGTTATTTGATAGTGTACAACTTATAATGCTTGATTTTATATTTTGGCATCTTAAAACTCTAACGCTAAACGCTAATTTTCGGTGGTGGTTTAATTGGGGGCTAATCGTCTGGATCATATCGGCGGCATTTGATTTGATGGATGAATTCATCATTCATCATTCATCATTCAGCCTCAGTGGGTGGGATAGTTCATTGAGGACTTTACTAAGTTGTTGGGCATGCTAGGAGTCTCCTTTGGCATTTATTCTCTTGTGCAATATATCAATGATAAATATGCTAACGCCAGTATTGATTCATTCTGTGACGAGCTGACCCTGTTGTCGAATCTACGCTATTTTAGAAGTGTTACAGTTGAATTGCAAAAGGTAAATTATTGTTTGCTATTAATTGATATTGATTTATTTAAAAACATCAATGACAATTATGGCCACGATATTGGAGATGAAGTCCTCAAGTGCTTCGGAAAACTACTAAGTGATCTCCATAGTGATAATGTGATGGCGGCAAGAATTGGCGGTGATGAGTTCGCAGTAATATTGCACTCCCCATTAATAAAAGATGCAGGGTTAATCGCCGAAAAAATATTAATCTCTACTAGAGAGTTACTGATTATGGACTATATTCACTTCACAGTAAGTATTGGAGTAGGTTACAAAAAAGAAAAGGAAACAATAGATGACCTAATCAAACGCGTAGATGTTGCCCTTTATTAGGCTAAGTCTTGTGGCAGAGATAGAATTGAATGGGTAATACGTTAGCTAATGTTTAAATTTATCAATATAGTATTTCATGTGCCTTTGTAATTGTAATGAATTTAGTTGATATTTAATTTTTCACAGTATTGATTTAGTGAGATTTTGATATGTGTAAGCGTAGGTTGATTTCATTCAGAATGATCTCAAGGTCAATGTCTCGCGTGATAAATTTTTCCCTGAGGTACTATTTAATCCCGGATTTGTTAACCATGTGAACAAAGATTTAGCACTCATTGTCATGAATTCTTCAGAACGGTGTTTTTCATTTTAATTTGTTTATTTATCTCCATCTATTTGGTTGTGGATAAGGTATTTAAATCAATCAAAGATTTATTTTTTTAATTATTATTCTGGCATTGATGTAAATGTTAACGTTAAGAGAACCTACATTACTTGGCTAGGACTTTACTTATATTGCTTTAAATCCAGATGTAGCAGTTCTACGAGGGTATATACGCGGAATACATTTCGGTGGCGGGTTTCCAGCGGGATATGCTGATGGTTAACGATGACGTGTCTGATACTGTCAAACAGCCGTTCAAGACCGCGCTTTTTCTGCGGATCCGGCACGATATAAAAAACGTAAATCCAGTCTTTACGGGTCCGGGCCAGTAAATGGCTGGCGATGATCGACTGATAACGGGCTCTGGTTTTCAGGCGTCGCTCGGTCTCAATGGCGATCACCGTGCCGCCGGGGAGGGTAATCAGTCCGTCTGGGCGGTGACTGACCTGGTAACGACTGAGGAAGGTCGTGCGATCGCCATTTATCCACCCGGATGCACCTTTTTGCTCAAGGATGATCCGGGCTGCCTGATTATCAAGGTGATGCTCCAACGTCCAGCCGGTGATTTTTGATGGCTCAAACCGTGCCGGAAAAAGTGCATCGTCGGGGGTTAACACTACGGCCAGTCCGTCACTGGTAATGCCCCATAATGAAATTTTCATCGTGCGCGATACCAGGACATGCTTTTGTATCAAGCCCATACCCTCGACTTTTGAAAGCAGGGAATACAGCGATTTATGATCCCGGAAGCCGAACAGCAGTATCAGCGTTTTAAAGTCACTGTACGTTTCCTCTTTTAGAAAATTCAGTAGTCGTTGTATTTTTTCGCGGTGTCGCGTCTGGCGTTCACAGTATGCGGTGATCAGCATCATTCCCCCTTTAAAAATCCAGCAATGACGGGTTTTCTTCTTTATCGGTATTCGGTGTTGTCGTATTTTTTTCATCCGTATCAAAAAAAAGATCGGATTGAGTTGCTGTGATATCCGGTGTTGATGCGGGTCCGGGGTAAGTTTCCTCCTCGCTAAAATCCAGGGTAATGTTTACCGTTGCGGCGGTGGCGGCAATCGCGGGCGACACGGCACAGATCTCCAGTTCGCGTTTTTTCACCCTGATGGGCGAAATCAGAGAGGCAGACGGGAGTGTTTTTGTCGTGAAGATGAAGCTGACAAAATCGGGTAGATTCAGGATCATATTGCTGTCGGTAAAGAAACGCTCGGCCTGCCTGATGGTGCGTTCACTGTCGATAGTTTCTGTCAGCACGGCGCCGGTTTTCGCTTTGCGGACCTCATCATCGACTAATATGGTGCCGGACATCCTTGCCACCCATTCTGCGGTATCCGGGTCCATGACGCGATATACCAGTTTGAATTTGGCGTTTTCAACGACCGCGCCGACAACGGCGTCACCTTTCAAATCTGCCGGGCAGTCTTTTAAATCGGCAATCGACTGATGATCCATAATAATGTGAACACCTTTATCGCGTGCCGCGCCTAAACCTTCCAGCGCGGGCCTGGATAAATGGTATTTCAGTTCGGAAAGATAAATAGCAATGGGGCGGGGTACTTTTTTCACCCGCTCGCGCCTTTCTGCCAGCTGGTACAGGCGAACCAGCAGCATGCGCTGCGCGGTAATGATTTTGCTGTTGCGCATTGAGCCAATCACATAACAGCAACCGCCTTCCTCAAATATCGTATTAAGCGAAAATCCGGTGGGGGCATTAATGGCATTGAGCAGGGCCAGCTCTTCGATTTTCCCAAAAAAGGCTTTTATCTTATCTGCAATACCCTGAACGTAGTCTCCGTTATACACATCCCGAATGGTTGAGGCAGTATTTCGGGTGACAAATTGTGCGGCTATCCGGGCCGCCTTCCGGTCATCAATGCGATAGAAGTCCGACTCCTGACCTTTCTCTGCCAGACTGAAACCGGCAACAAAAAGCTCTTCCAGTTCATCGGCGGTGATCTCTTCAATCAGGTTAAACTGGTATTGGGTTTTTCGCAGGTCAATCAGGGCAAAAGGTTTAGCGGCATCCTCACAAGCTTTGCGGTAAAGGTGGGGTGCCCATTCATCATCCTTGGGGTCCATCACAAATACCCCTTCACCGGCCAGAATACTTTGATAAAGTAATATCCCGGTGGCAACGCCCTTACCGGCGCCGGTGGTGCCGATAATATCCGCGTGTTGTTTTTGCCAGTCTTTTAACGGCAAATACATCGGGTGAATATCGCGGTCAATGCCGATAAATAACCCTTTGTTCAGGTCGATATAATCCAGCGGGTCATAATGCAGCGTTTCCGGCAGCAGTGATTTCACCGTGCGGACATCGGTGCGTAATTCCCGTTCAAGCGTGGTTTTTCTGACGAGGCGCTTCTTTATTTTGTCTAATTCAGGGGTTAATACCCTGCGCAGCAGAATATGCAAAATAAAACCCGTTACGGTAAAGGCAATCAGCACAGGCCATGCCCGAACGGGAATGCTGGCGACTACACGGCCTTTATAAAGCCACTGGAAAATCCAGATAAGTGCCGGGGCCATGGTACCGGAAAGAAAACACAGTAGGGAAAAAGCGATAATCAGCTTTTGCCACAACGGGGCTTTTTGCCTTTCATCGCTTTTCATCGACGCGAAAAACGGCATCGTCAGCCCCGATAACAGCGCCAGCATCAGCTGATGCTGTTGCATAAAAACCATGAAGCTCAGCGCGCCATTCACTATCGGCGACAGTGAAACGGCCAGCTTATTCAAAATCACGATGCCTCCTTCGTCAGCGGTTCGCCCCATGACATCGCCCCATCAGTTCGCCCCACGGTGTCGGGCGAAAAGGCGGGGCGAACGTCCGGGGTAAAGAAGGTGGCCGCATTGCGGCCATGTACCGGGAAGCATGCTTCCCGGTACGACACAGCGTGCGGCAGTACATGCGGGCTGGACGCCCTTATTGCCTGTCGCATGGGGGTAATGTCGCGGCTGGACGCCGCACCAAAACCCCCAACGTCAACGGCGGCACACCGTCGCCCGCTACGCGCGACCACCCCCTTTAAGACGGTCGCTTTCGCCTTTTTCTTCCCTTTGCTCGTTCCTCGCAGCGGGAATAAAAGGGAAGCTGACCTTTAAAGAGGGTGGTCGCGCCACGCTACCGGCTTTTGGCCGGAGACTTAGCCGCGACGGTGTGCGGGGCGATGCCCCCCAAATAAACCGCTGTCGTGGTCGACAGCTTTTCGCTCGCTGGGGCGGCGAAATTTATTCGGCGCCCCCCGGCCGGCAAAATCCGCGTGGGCGCGGCTGTTTGCCGGTGAGGCGCGGCGCCTGAACTATTTTCGCTCCTTAACCCGCGAAAATAATTCTGTCCGCTGCCTCATTTTTACGGCCGCATTTCTTCACTCCTTAATCCGCGAAAAATGTGGGGCCTTAAAAACATGAAAACCGGCACGCCTTAAGCCTGATTCGGCTGAAATATTTTGGCGCTATAGGGGACCTGCGAATAAAATTAATGCAGGGATTAATAGTGGCTCTCGCGGATTTCCCTGATGATGTCGGAATAACACTGACGACTTTCTTTAATACTGGTTTCATCAAGCGTAAATCCTCGCCGGTTAGCTTCTTCTGTCAGCGTTATTCTGTCGGTGCCGTTCAGCGTTTGCAGTAATTGCAATAACCGGCAGACAACCCGGTAGTGATAAATTTCATAATAAAGGCCGCATCCGTGCATTGCCTCATTTTCAATGTGCTCAATAACACAGCCTGCGCTCATGGAATCCCCGCGCTGATGTGTCCAGGGATGCTGAATAAAACCCGGTTTGGTCATAAAGATAACCTCCGCTAATTAACCACGCACGCGGCCAAATTTACTGATAATCTGGCTGATAATTACCGGGTCTGCCGAATCACACTCAAGTAAGAACGATTTTCTGACATCGGCAGTATGGTCCGGCAAAAAACCGTGCTTGTTCTTTTTGATGATATTAAAGAATGCACGTTCGGCCGAATGGCATTCATTGCCGCCGCCGTTCCCGGTGGCTTTACCGTACATGCATATCACCACTTCACAGGCGTCAGCGGCCATGACGGAAGTTGAATATGGCACCATAATGCAGAGTAATAATGCGGAGAATATTGCTTTTTTCATTTCGGTCACCTTCATATTTAAACGTGTGTTGCGTAATTCGATAAGTTATTTATTGAAGCCCTTTGCTGAATACACCTCTCATGTCTTTGAGATGAAGGGGTTTAAAATAAACATCACTCATGCGGCGTATGTCACCGTGAATATCAATGCTGACTATCACATCAACGCTCTTAAGCACCTTGCGTAACAGCACGTTGAAAGGCATGTTCCGGCAGTCGGGGTTTTCATAGCAGCGGTCAATTAACCCTTCAATACATTCTTCCGGGCTGCCCGCATGCAGGGAAGTCATTAATCCCTCATGCCCGGAACCGACGATTTTCAGTGCATCCCAGGCTTCCCGACCGCGAATTTCAGCCAGTAATATCCGGTCAGGGTTCATACGATAATTGGCGCGTATCAGTCTGCCGGGCGTGACAATGGCATTATCCCCGGCGTCCGCCGGATAAAAGAGATGGACATAATTGGTGTGGTGATAGAACCGGATTTCGGGATTATCCTCAATGGTGGTCAGCCTGAGGTGCCGGGGAATCGAGTGCAGCAGCGTTTTCATATAGGTTGTTTTACCGGATCCGGTTTCACCGACGATAAAAATCGTCTTGCCGTATTCCACCGCTTTTTCCATAAAGCGGGAAATATCCCCACCTTGAAAATAGCGGGTCAGTTCACCATCTTTGCCTTCCGTTCGCTCCTGACCGCTTACCCGGTTATAAAATCCCGCATCAATCCATGACTGATGTGTTTTCTGCCCGAATGAGGGTTTGCGCAGCGTAATAGACACGGTATTGCGCTCACAGGCCGGGGGAATAATGGCCTGAATGCGCTCGCCTGTCTCAAGCGTGGCGGAAAGGATCGGCGAGGTGTCGTCGATATTATCGTCCTGCCACGACGCCAGCGCTCTGGCAAAGGCGTAACACTGACGCAGCGTAACCGGGGCTTCGTGTCTTCGCCATTCCCCCCGGATTTTGGTATGCAGTTCACCCGGCCGGTTAACGGCAATTTCCGTCAGGCCGTCCTGCGCAATAAAATCACCAAACAGCTGGTTTTTCATAAAATCCAGCGACAGGTTTTCAGCGTTCATACCACCTCTTTTTCAGTCGTAGCTGCCAGACGGATGAGAAATCAATGTCGGTGCCGGTCATGATCCCGATGACATCACCCTGATTCAGGTACAGGGTGGGCGGGATATTGATGCTGCTGTCCAGCGTCGTTTTCGCCATTTCCGCCGTGGCGGCGCGGGTGTTTTCGGTGTAGTCGGTATTGCGGTCTTTCCCCGGGGCAGCATCCGACGCCGCAGCAGCCACGTCCTGCACGGTACTGAGCATCAGGGCATTGCCGAAGCGCTCCCAGAAATGCTCGTCGATCCAACCTGAGATCCCCGCCTCGCCGAGCGGGCCGCTGGCCTGCGTATCAGTAAGCGGGATTTGCAGGCTGCCGGGCTCAGGCGTACGCAGCTCAGTCCACAGCACAAACATCCGGCTGCGTCCGTGTTGCAGCGCCCCGGTGCGGTAGATGCCACGGGCGACCGTTCCCGCCGGGATCAGCGTCACATGGTTGCTGGCGCTGTAAACATCTTCACTGACCAGGCAGGAAATATGCCCCCCGACATCGGACACGAAGCGCCACATCATCGAACACGGGATATAGCGGTCCACCGGGATATAGAGATCAGGATCGAGGCCCAACCGTCTGACGCCGGTGACACGGGCGACGCCCGGATTGTCGTTGTTAGCCGTTTCCGGCGCGGCAGTATCCGTGCAGCGAAGGCTGCCATCCTTTCCCCTGGTCAGTACTGACGGGCAGGATGTGTACGTCGTGGATGATGACCCACTGTCGGATGTTTCTGCGTGGCTGCGCGTTTCACTCGGGGACTTGCGTGCAGTATCGCCCGGCATTATTCGGGCGTTGTTCACCCCGTCAGCCAGCGCGGCTGCCTTGTTCAAGGCGGGTGGGGCCGGTGGCTGCGTTGGTGCGGGAGTAACGGTCTGGCTGACAGGGTCTGTTCCGTCCTGTGTGTGTGGCCCGAACAGGCCAAACGGGTTACTGTCCATGCCCAGATTTTGACGCTCATGCAGCGTCTTCCCTGAAGAGGGCTGCGGCGCGGTGTCGGCTTCTTTCTCATTACCCCCTTTCAATGCACTGAAAAGACGATCGCCGCCGGATGCCAGGACGATCACCAGAGGCAGACTCAGCAGGCTGACGATCAGCGTGCGGCGACCGGATACCTTACGAAAACGAGTCACTTCCGGCTGGCCGGGGGGGGTTCTTTGCTCCGGCTCCTGATACGCCATTGCCGCACGGGCGCGTTCGCGGGCTTCCGCTTCCCGCTCTGCGGTGGTTTTTTCCGGTTCGTCCGGGACAGGTTTATCGGTCATTTAGCCTCCAGCGTAACGGACGGTGAAACAGTGTCGCTGCGGGTTATCGGGATGCGCCCGAATCCGTCGTTTTCGATCCCCACCACCGAAGTGCCGTAACGCAGCACCAGTTGTGGCGCTGCCGGCACCACCATCACGATGTAGTTACCCTGCTTAACCGTCCGGGGCGTGACTGCCTGCTCCCGTCCGTTAACCACCCGGAAAACGGAAGGCAGGGCTCTGATGGGGGAAAATCCCAGCCAGGTGAAGCGGCCATCGTCCCAGGCAAAATCCGGTGCGATGGAGGCCGAACCGGCGGCGACCCGTTTGGTGTAGCGCCAGTTGCGTGGCATGCTCGCCTGTCCGAATGCCGCCGTTATCTGCTGCTTCTCCTGTCTTTCCCGCTGCTGCGCCTGACGCGCGGCGCTGGCGGCGGCGGATTGCTGGAGAACCTCGGCCGGATAGTGGTAGCGGATAACGAACGCCTGCGCGGGGGAATCGTGGTCCAGCACGTTCAGCTCCAGGCTGTAATCACGCTTTGAGGTCACCACAAACAGGTTGGTCTTCCAGTCCTTTGCCGTGGGCAGGAACACCTGGCTGACGTTGTTGCCGCTGGCGTCCGTCACCGGCTGGGTGATGGGGTTCGGGCTGACGCCCACCCGGTTATCACTTTTCGTTACCGTCCAGCCTTTTGGAAAACCGGCTTGCGCATCAATCACAGCTTCATCGTCGTCAAACAGCAGCGTGGTGACGTAGCCAGGGCGGGTGTTCACCACGGTGGCGTTCTGGCTGTTATACGATACGTTCTGCATCCGGCTGTCATAGCCGCTGCCGCGCGGGGTGGCGACGCTCCATGTCGCGCATGACACCATTAAGCCCGTCAGGAGCAGGATGTTTTTCAGCATCATTCGCTCCTCAGTTCTTTATCGCGCTGGTAGCTGGTGACGATAAAGCCCAGCGGGTTCACTTCACGCTGGCTGTCCGTCAGTTGCTGATGCGGGACATAACGGTAAGTGAGGCGGATATTCCAGAAGTCCGTTTTCACTGAATTATCAGAAATACGGCGGAGAGTGCGCTTAATACGCAGTGTTGCCAGACTATCCGGTCCGGTAGCAGGCGCATGCACATTAGAAATAATGTCGATATAGACGACATATTCGGCTTTATTAAAAATAACGTCCGGAGCCTGGTCGCCGTTAAACCCCTCCAGATAATCCCGGTTCACGCTGTCGCTGTTAAATAACTGTACGTCGTCATAATCACGCTGGAGGGAGAAATAATTATACCCTTCGCGGAGTCTGACATAGTGTGCCGCCAGTGAATGGGCCAGTGCTTTTTCAGACGCCATATCCCGCTCTTTAATGCGGGTCATATACTCATAACGACCGGTTTGTTTATCCACCGACCACAATTCAATGTCAGTGGTTTTCAGCGGCAGCAGAATAAGAATGGCCGTAATTGCCAGTGCAGCCAGAATCAGCCCGGCAGCGGCCACCCGCCAGGCGGTTTTGCGGGAACGCTCTTCCTTTTCCAGCAGGATGGATTCAAAAGAGCGCGAGACATTAATGATGTGCCGAATATCAGACATGGTGAGTGAGCTCCTGAATTATGGCGGGGGAATTCACCGGCTGGGGATCGCCGGACACCGGCGGGAGGTCGCCCTGATGCTGAGCGCAGCCCGTAAGCGCGCACAGCACCAGAAGCAAGATGCTGAATTTCATGGAAGCCTCTTATCGGATAAATGCAGGAAAGCCGCACCGCTGGCAGAGGCCATGGCGTGACGGAGAAAAGAAATTAGCGGTCGGGAGGATTAACGGTGACGCTGCTGATTCTGGCGTTTCATGCTTTCGATGGCGGTGGCACGTTTCTGCCAGGCGTTCACGGCTTTGCCCGCACCTGCGGCAATGAACCTGCCGGTTGTCGCGGCTGCTGCCATGCCACCTTTTGAGGTCAGTCGGCCCCCGGCCTGTATGCCGGGTCTGGCGGCGTCGGCAGATTTGCTCACCAGCCCGCTCAGTCCGCTCATGGCTGCACCCTGTAACACGGCCTGAACGGCGGCACCGCTCAGCGCAGTGGCTATTTTCGCTGAAAAATACACCACGACGCCTGCGGCAATCCCGGCCAGCAAACATTGCGCCGCCAGGGTCACCATATTGCTTTCAGCAGACGTTGCTGTGGCGGCATCCAGTATTGTATTCAGGTAGTTGATGGCGATCCGGACAGACAGGGCAGAGAACATGATCGTTAAGATTGCGGTAAATAGTGTTTTCAGCCAGTTATCAAACATGGGTTTAAGAAAACCGTACAGCAGGCAGAAAATAAAGAGTGGGGCGGTGGTGGTCATTAACAGAATGGTGATTTCGGCGAGCAGGTTGACAAAGGTTGCAGCCAGTAACAGAACGATTGCACCGCCCCAGACCAGCACCTCGGCAAAGCCGCCATTCACTTTGACGTAGGTGGCGGTATCGAGATTAAACAGCGTTTGCCCCAGCGCTTGTGCCTTTTCCCACACCGTGTCGAGCAGCGCCCAGACATTATCATCGCCACTGATGCCGTCCTTAAGCCCTTCAATGGCCGCAATGATGGTATCCAGCCAGCCATCGCGGTTTAAAACGAAGGTGGTGATCAGCAACATGCGGCCCACATCCCAGACAACATCTTCAACCGGTGTCTGGAGTTTGCCGCCAAGCGTCTGATAACCGCGATACGTAATAAATAGGGTGAAGGAACTGACGATAATCGCACTGATTAGGGTGCCGTAGGTAGAAGACTGACCTTCTAACACGGCGTTAAGTCCATCCATGATGTTTTTGTCCATACCAACAAAAATACCACCGGACATGGTGCCTCTCATTAGTCAGGAACAGACAGGGGATAAAACAGGGAGGGATCCCTGTTTTTGTTGGTGGGAATATTACTGAGTGACGGATTTTCTTTTTTGGGCTTCCTGCTGAAACAGCGTCTCGAATTTTTTCCTGATGCCGGGTTTGCCGGTCTGGGCAAACATGAGTGCTGCCCGGTGCGCAAACTCGCAGTTGTCGCTTGCCTCGCCATCCTTGAGGCATTGCGTATAGACCTTATAGGTTTCATCGGGATGTCCTTTATACCAGGCTTCTGATTTCGTCTCTTTACAACCGGATAAGACGAGAATGCCTGACATGACGCATAAGGTTAATACGGGTTTTAACATGTTAACCTCCCTATAGAGAGTTCAGATCGGCAACGGGCGCAGTTAATTGCTGTTGCTCAAAGGCTTTCTGTTTTTGCTGTTCCAGCAGCGTTGTTCGCTGTTCAGCCTGTTTGACTGACATTTCCCATTGGCTAGTCAGCGCATTTAATTGTACGCTTTTGGCCGCGATGGCGTTAGCCAGGTCCTGCGACTCTTTGGAATCCTGCGCATTAGCAATACGGTCTGATAAATCTGATATATCACCGAGCGTGCCTGTGATCTTGTTTTCAACCTCAGATGTATTTTCTATCGCTACGGCCTGATTCAGGATCATCTGTTTGCAGCTGTCCAGATAGCGTTGTGAAGCGCTGGAGGGGTTACAGGTATCGAACGATTTATATTTGTTATACAAGCTATTCAGTTCCGACGAATATGACCCGTTTTGGTTGCTCAGCAGGTCATCGAGTGAAATACCGTGCTGACGAAGATTATCAATATCGGTTTTCAGGCTTTTGGCCTCGCGGAGAAATGCCTGAACGTCCCGCACGCCCGTTGCTGTGGCTAATTGCTGCTTGTAGGCATCCAGTTCACTTCTGTAATGGGTGACGGTTTCCTGCCACTGCTGGAGTTTCTGGATCCACTGATTCATGGATTCGGTATTCTGTACGGCGTCGAATACCGGTATTCCGGCGCTCATCGCCTGGGTGGAAATAAACAGCGACAACGCCAGTATGATATCTCTGAACCGCATTTTCATTACCTCCGTCATGAATATTACAGGGCTTGTTCAAGGAAGGCGGCTTTCCAGTCATCAGGCTGCAGTCCTTCCTGATACAGGGTGTCGAACAGTTTCAGGTTGTCTTCGCTCCCGCTCAGCATTTTGGTAAGTTTCCCGAGGCCCGCTAAATCCATTTTCGCCATCGCCACAAAAGGCCGGTTTTCACCTGCTCGTAACGGCGTTTTCAGGACCACCATGTAGCGCTCATCCGGATCGAGGTTTCTGACGATGTCGTACACGCTTTCCGGCACTTTCATCTTTTCCACGTAATCCGCCCGGCTGGCCTTCGGGTTGGCAAGAAAAATCTGCGTGCTGCACTGCTCAATAATCGCCGGGGCAATTGGATGTTTGACGATTTCGTCAGGCGACTGCGTGGCGGGGATGAAGATGCCGTTCAGCTTGCGGATCACTTTCAGCATATTGAGCGAGAAGCGGGAAAATTCGACATCGGCCAGCCATTTCCAGAACTCGTCCATGAACATCACCAGACGGCGACCATCCAGCAGGCTGGTGACGCGGTAAAGCAGATAAAACGTGATGGGGCCGCGAATATCTTCATCATCGAGAAATTCCGTACCGTCGATACCTACGTTATCAATGTTGCTGATGTTGAAGGTGTCCTCCTCATTGTCGAATACCCAGCCGAACTCGCCGCCCTGTGCCCACTGTTTAAGGCGAATACGTAGCCCGTTGATACGGGCGTCAGGGGTTGGCGGCTCCGGCAGGACTTCCAGCAGCCGGGTGATCCCGAACTTGCGGTATTCCGGCGGGTAGTCGAGCATGATGGTATCTACGGCGGCACTGATCCGCTCCTCATCGCGCGGATCGAGCGGCTTGCCGTTGCGGCCGCACAGCATGCGCACCAGTCGTTTGATAAAGCTGATATTCCGCCGGGTCGGCGCAAGCTTAAACGGGTTAAACCCGGTGGGAGTGCCGGTACGGATACGGAAGTAGCGTCCGCCCATCTGGCGTATCGCCATCTCCGCCGCCCGGTCCTTGTCGAAATACACGGTGGTCAGCTGCTTAAGGAGGGCTGATTCAGAGAACGTCGCCGGATTGCGGTACTTCTGCATCAGTTGCTGCATCATGGTCATCAGCATCGTTTTCCCTGAGCCGGTTTTACCGATAATCGCCGTGTTACCCGGCGTTTTTGCGTTGAAGCCATCCCGCCCGCTCTGGCTGTCGTGCAGGTTCAGGTAATACCCGCCACCGCCAGGGGATTTGAGGATGGCGATGGCATCGCCCCAGGGATTGCCGTTTCGTTTATGAGGATGAAAATTGTGCAGGCTCGCCAGGTCGGCAAAGTTCTGGCTGCTGACGGCCACCAGACGAGGGCGCAGCGTATAGTTACCCGGCAGTTGCGCCAGGTACGCAGCGGGCAGCGACAGCGTGGACAGCGTCGTCATGATGCCGAGGTCGGCGAAAGGCTGTGCCAGCGCGTTGGCATCCTTCACCACCTGCTCGGGGCTGTCTGAAGATACCAGCAGGGAAAAGTGGTATTTCCCGCAGGAGACATGCCCGGACTGGAGCAGGTCGCGCAGGACAATCAGCTCTTCACGCTGCGAAATGGCGTCGTCATCCGCCGAACTCAGGCGCTTTTCCGCCAGGCGAATATGCTTCTGCGCCTCATCGCGGGCCATGCAGGTGAAGGACTGTGTCAGCACATACTCACTTTCGGCATACAGCAGCGCGTCCAGCAGGCCGGTCGCGGTTTCAGGCGAGTAATCTTTGATTTCCAGACTGCGAAAAAAGCGGGAGCCGCCGACCGTCTGGCACTCGGCAGTGTCGGTGGTAAAAAAGACATCCGGCGTACTTAATGTTTCATAAAACGGCGCACGCGTGACCGCCACCTTTTGCCACTGGCCGGTGAGCAGGCGGTGATACAAGGAAAGCTGGGTGGAATACACCCGCCGGTTTTCTTCATACATCCCTAGCGGCGTCGCCGTATAGCGGGACAGCGCCGATGCCAGTGCCTCCCGGTATTCCAGCATCACTTTCAGGGCATCATCCAGCGCCGCTTTGCGTTTACCGGACGGCTGCGCCTTCATGGCCTTTTTCTCCAGTGGAGAGAAGGGCGCGTAGCAGAGGGTGAAAAACAGCCGGTGCCGCCAGAACGGTTTTTCGCTGATCGGCTGGTAATACAGCCGGGTCACTTCATCAGAAAAGGGAATGCCTGAATTCGCGTCAAAGACATCGTGGTACTTTTCCCGGATACGGTGAAGATAAAAAGTAACCGGCAGGCCTTCATACGCACGAATAACGTTATTGAGATGCGACGCCATTAACGTCAGGTGATGTTCGTCCTCGCATTCAAAAACGGTGCCCTCCAGCTCCCAGCTGGCAACCAAATCACCCTGGCGGTTTCTGATGACGTGCGGGTGAATATGGGAGGAATACGGAATGTATTTATCCAGCGTAACGCGCTCGTTTAACTTCATTTTTTCAATAAGCTCCGAGACGTCGACGGCGTCATAGCGGTTTGCCAGCAGGGCATTGGCACCAAAATGTTTATTGGTGCCAAACCGGCCACGGGTTTTAAAGGCCAGCCAGAGCAGCCCGAAATAGTGAATATCGGTTCTGGCCTTTGCCTTCATCTCCAGCCAGGCGGGAATAAGCAGTAATATCAGGTAATAGCTGACATAGACCGCCAGCAGGACGATGGCCCCGCTGACCATCACGAACGGCACGAGGGGAATGCCGGCTATGGCGGCAGGCCGCGTCAGCGCTTTGTTCAGCGTAGCCATTGTCACCTCCCTTATGACGCCCAGTAGGCACCGAAACCTGACGCACCGACGATAAGGATGGCGCCAATGATGACGTTGCGCATGTCATGCAGGCTCTTGCCGTCAAACAAGACTTTGTATCCCACCCACATGGTGGCGAGCGTGATGGTAACGGCGGCCAGCCCGAGCAGGCCGGTGGAGGTGTTGCTCAGCGTCTCATTGGCTTTATTAAACCCGCTGTCTGCTGCCAGCGCCGGGCTTGTCATTAACAAGGAAGAGAGTACGGGCCTGTCATTCTGTCTTCGTTTCATCATTGTTCCTCCTGGGAGCCGGGGATGGGTAACGCGCCGCGTATCAAGGCGTTGGGGTAGCGCAGGGATGACAGTACTGGCATGGCGTTATCAGTAAGCTCACCACGCAAGACGGCGGTGGGGTAATGGATTGCCGGCACGAGCTTTTCGGTGGGAGGCCGCTGCCGGTCTTCCCGCGTTGACGGTACGGCGTAGCCGATGCGCTGGATGTAGCTGGTCTGGTTAAACGCGGATTCCGGCTGTTGGCCGGTCGTGACATTTCCCGAGTAGTAGCAGCTGAGCGCACGCTTCAGGGAACCCCCGCGCCGGTAGCAGTCGGTGAGGATGCGCTCAAAGATGGACAGGTTGGTACAAGGGGCAAGAAGGTCACGGGCGGTCACGCCGTAATGACGGAAATTGGTGCTGGTGATTTGCATCAGCCCGACCGAATAACGTCGGCCCTGTACCGCCAGCCGTCCGGTGAGGCTGACGGCCTCATCCTTGCTTGTGGGGAAATGTGAAGTCACGCCTTTGCCATCGGGCAGGATTTCAGCGATGGCATACGGATTCAAACCAGATTCGACCCGCGCCACATCAAGCGCCGTGGACGGGTGAACGCTGGCGGCGCACTGCATCGACAGCGTAAGAAAGGCTGTGGTGGATAGCATGGTGGCCTCTTAACAGTCAGCCCGGGGGGGGTATACCAAGCCCCTGCCGGAGGAAGGTCAAAAGCGGATTAAGCAGAGGTGGTATCCTGCGAAATGCCGCTATCTTCTCTGGGTTCAAGCAGCACCAACTTGCCGGAGACAGCAATACCGGGTGTCAGCATGATATTCAGGCCAGACTTACCGTTATGAGCGAACGCCACGCCAACCCTGGTCCAATACGTGTTTATTTCGCCCTGTGCATCGGGTTGACTTTCTTGGGTGACAAATACGTGATAAATGGGTTTTCGCATGAGGCCTCCTCTACTAAAAACAACGATGAGTTAAATAAATGTCACATCCCAATTCTGCATTCCGGCTTTAACGGGTCAGCGAGAACATTCAGCGGCACCCTGAATTGTAGTTTCGTGACAGCCCGAACCTTATTTTTAAAGAGCAATATTCGTCCCGGACGAATTAACGTCCATCTGGTGAGCCATTAATTAACGGCGCATACAGGGTGCAATATTAAAAAAGGCTTCGATATAAAAAATTAAAAACAGAATAAAGAGAGTTGATAAAAGAAAAAGATGGATGTATCAGGCGGGGGGATTCTTTATGTTGCCAGGGTAATAAAATAAATTAACGGATATTTGACTGATAGGGGAATATAAAAACGCGCGGGGAAGAGAAAATCACCGCGCGTAACCGGCATAATGATTAGCGCCTGCGACGTTCAAGAATGGACTGGCAATCCGTGCATGTTGTCACCCCGGGCAGTGTCTGCCGCCTTTTCTCTGGAATAGGTTTCCCACAGAATTGACAGTGAATTAATGAAGGCGTTACAGCGGGTTTGAAACGGCTTTGTTCAATCATATCTTCCAGCCGCTGTTCATTAAACTCCTGATCGCGGTCGATCTCATCCGGCATGAGACGTCTCCCTGTCAGTTGCTTCACGTTCGAAAAGCTTGATACGGTTCCAGACGACAGTGAGCGAGGGGTTATCGGGCTGGGCGGACAATTTTTCAGTGACCTGCATCATCGCCTCCAGTGCCTCGGCTGATTCTAAATTAACTACCCTGCATTTTTGCCATTGCCCCCAGATCCTGGCATCGGTCTCTTCATCCGGGATGATTGTCCGGCCATGAGGGATGGTGATATCCAGCAACCTACGACGCAGGCTGACCTCATTGGATGTGAGACCAAAATAGTGAGTTAGCAGCGCAATCGACCCACCCAGCCGGATGGCGTGGTTGATACGTTGTTGCTGCAGAACCTCCTCACGGGATTTCGCTAGAAGCAGGCGTAATGCGTCGTGATGAACCGTCACAGCCAAAAATGGCGCAGACTCACGACTAATGATAAACAGCTCGTCTAGTGACAATTGGTTGAGGGCATTCATTTCGTCGAAAGTGAATCCGAGCGATTCACAGTGACGGATGTTGCCATCCTTCAATGCATGCAGGGCATCGGTTAATACGGCGTAATTCAGTGACGGGATAATCATTATATTTTCTCCCTTCAGCCTATTGAGCGGCGGACTAATTTAATATTGATCCATTCGTCAATTTCCGATTCGAGCCAGGCCACACTGGCCGGGCCAATTTTTATTGAACGGGGAAAGGTACCGTCCTTCATATACAGATAGATTTGAGAGCGCTTCAGGCCCGTTTTATCTTCAACCTGTTTAAGACGTAATAACTGATGAGATGTCATAACTTCCTCCAGTACAGTATTAATAAACTCTGGAGGTAACAAAAAAGCATGAGGAGAGCTGGAAGGTAAAGTTTATGAACCCGTATTAAGAGCTAGATGATCCGTAATACGGGTTTTTAGGTTGGATAGAGGAGCGCCAATTTATTTTGAAATGTGGGTGTAAATGGGGGATCCGCGTTCCAGTGCGGTTTTAAGTGTATCACCGCTTAACCGATCGGTAATACCATCTGCGATAGCCCATTGTTCGAAAATCGACAGTAATTTGTATGGCTGCCTGATCAAAGGACTAATTTCTTCATTGTGTTTGCAGGATAACCACAACAGACGTGATAAGGGGGTGGATATACGTGTAGAGGGAGAGGAAATCTCATTCCTCTTTACTGATAGATTAATTAATTTTTCAAGTTCGTCATGTCTGATGACAAAACAAGCATCTTTGGGTAATTCATGGATCGGGAAAAATGCGCACTCATTGTAATTTTTTATATAAGATTTCGATAGGGTCTGATTAACGTCAGGCGCAACATCTTTAGGTAATTTCATTATTTGTTGCTTAATCCTTTCCTTCAATATTATTTTTTCAAAAAGTTGAAAGGTCTCCCCTGACAAGCTAACTGAAATCCCATAATTAATATCATTTATACCCGGTGAAGGTTGCGGGATACCTAGGGAGAATGCAAGTAGTTGCTGCAAAAGAATATATTCAAAACCTTCTAAATGTGTGTCAATTATTTTGTTTCTTGGGAGTTTGAATTCCCCTATAGTACTGACAATTAAATTCCTGTCATTGATAAAGCATTGTTTATGAAGAAAGCATAATCTATTTAGAAAGGATTTTTCTAGTGGAGTAACCTTTATTTTTTTGTTGGATGTTTGTACTTTACGTAATGCAATGGAAGATTGAAAGTAAATTGATAAGCAAATGGTACCATATAGAGCGTGGCGATATATATCACAATCTTTAATCTTATGGTTCGATGTTCTATTCGCTATTTCTATTGCTTCTCGTATCGTTACCCATTCGGGAGGGCAATTTTTAGTATTAATGAGACGGTTATTTTTTGACATACAATTTCTCCTTTCCCGTAACTATATTATTAATGAATTTTTTAATTCCTTGTAGATTTTTCATGGTTGATTTGAATTTATTATAATTTATTGATTTTTTTTTAAATTGATGTTGATTGACGAATGAAAGAGTGAGTGTTTTTTCTGGCGAAGGGAGAAATAAGGTAATTTGAGCAAAAGCGGGGTGTCAAGAATAAGTCATTGCGGTGATTTATTTCAGTTGGGCTTGTGTTTATTATCGCAAGTACCCAGGTATGATGTTTATCAGGGTATTTGTATGTAAGATTGGCTTCATGTACGTATGCTAATTCATTAGTATGTAAAAGAGCTAGGTTTATGTAACCACAATGTAAATACATATAACAGTATTTCGGCATCCTGATATATTCTACTAATAGCTAATTTAGCTTACATGTCACAAGCGCATGGCGATTGCCTGTTATGACGCATTTGTTGCCTTTTATGATTATTTTACTAACTATTTACTAGGTTTATCTAATTTTTTTCATGATAAATAATTGATTTAATTAATAAAATTCGTACCTATTTGAATGTTAGGGTTTAAAGAGGTCCCTAAAACAATAAGGACCTTTTAATAGCAATCAATCCTGACACATCAGGATGCTTCATAATTTTGTGAATAAATATATGGTGGAATATATCGCTCACGATTTATGTCTAGGTAATCCGACCACCACTGCATCATCGCTTTACGTGCATCGAGATATTCTGCTTTATGGATGTAAGCCGCTCGAACGCTATTGCGTTCTTGGTGACTCATCTGCCGTTCAACCGCATCCTGTGCCCACAGGCCAGACTCCATCAGGGCACTACAGGCCATTGCCCGAAACCCGTGGCCGCAGATTTCATCTTTTGTGTCATAGCCCATCAGGCGTAGCGCCTTGTTGACAGTGTTTTCACACATCGGTTTATACGGATTGTGATCGCCGGGGAATACCAGCACCTGATGACCGGATATTTCCCGTATCTGTTTCAGGATGGTGATGGCCTGACGGGAGAGTGGAACGATATGTGGAGTACGCATTTTTGCACCTCGCCCGGAGTAGCGGACACCGGGGATGGTGTCGCGAGTGGCAGGAATGGTCCAGATTCTATTTTTGAAATCGATCTCGGACCAACGGGCGAAACGCAGTTCGCTGGAGCGGATGAAAAGGTGCAGGGTGAGTGATACTGCCAGGCGGGTTAACTCTCGTCCTTGCTGGTAGTCCTCAATGCGAATCAACAGTTCCGGCAGTCGCTCCAGCGGAAGGGCAGGGTAGTGGCGTTTAATGGGAGGGGCGATGATACCGTCCAGATTTGCTGCCGGATTGTGCTCTATCAACTCCTGATGTACGGCATGACGCATGATGTTGCACATATGCTGCCTGGTACGTGCTGCGACTTCCAGCAGACCTTTTTTCTCAATCCCTTTCAGCAGGTCGATGAAATGGCGGGTTTTCAGTTCTGTGACCGGCAGGTGTCCAATTATCGGGAAGATATGGTTGTTCATGCTGGCAAGCAGACGGGTTGCGTGGTTCTCTGACCATGTCCGGTTGCTGTTATGCCACTCCAGTGCCACATGTTTGAAAGTTTTTTCTGGCGAGGAAGTAGCTCTTTCAGCAGAGCGCTGTTGTGCTGGATTGATATTATGCGCCAGCAGTTTACGGATACCATCACGCTGTTGACGAGCATCAGCCAAAGACACGTCAGGGTAGGCGCCTAAGCCAAGGCGAGATTCTTTTCTATTGATACGATATTTGAGATACCAGAGACGTGAACCGCCTGGATTAACCAACAGGTACAGACCATGGGAATCGGAAACTTTGAAGGATTTAGCGGATGGTTTTAAGCTGCGAATTTTTGAGTCGTTAAGAGACATTTGGGGGTCACTCCGTCATCGAACCAACATGACCCCAAATCTGACCACCAAATTCTCCCGATGCGGAGGGAAAACTAAAAATGCATCGGGAAGATTTTTCGCGCTAACTTATTGAATCTAAATCACATAAGGATTCGCAAAGAGGCATGAAAACAAGAATTTGGCTCCTCTGACTGGACTCGAACCAGTGACATACGGATTAACAGTCCGCCGTTCTACCGACTGAACTACAGAGGAATCGTGTGAACGAGGCGCATATTACTGACCTCACCATGACGTGTCAACAGTAAAATTAGCACGTCATTTCAATTGGTTAATTAATCCTCAAAATGCAGTATTAATGCACATTCGATGAGCGATTATTCTCATCTTCCCGGTTATCGCGTAGTCGTTGCAGGGGATTCTGCCGATAAAACTGGGAAAAACGCTGCCATAGTGCAGGAAAACGAGGCGCAAATAACTCGGGTGCGCTGAAGTAATATTCAGATAACACGGCAAAACATTCGGCAGGATCGGTCGCCGCATAGGCGTCTATACTGCAAGCGGTTTCACCCACCAGGTCAACTTCATCCTGAATATTATTCATTGCTGCATGCAAATCGTGTTCCCAGCCAGCGATATCCCGCAGCGGGATCGCCGGAATACCGCTGGCCCGATCGCCATTGCGCATATCCAGTTTGTGCGCCACTTCATGGATAATCAGATTAAAACCGGAGGCATCGAAGGAGTCCTGAATATCGAGCCAGTTCAGGATAATCGGCCCCTGCTGCCAGCTTTGCCCGGATTGAACGACGCGTTGGTTATGCACCAATCCAATGTCATCCTCCCATTCATCATCCACGACAAACGGGGCAGGGTAGATCAGAACTTCATGAAAACCATCGAGCCACTCGATACCCAATTCCAGAATGGGTAAACAGAAAAGCAGAGCAATGCGCGCACTTTTTAGCGGATCCAGTTCAAGTCCCTGCAGTGCAACTAACCTTTTTTGCTGTAAAAAACGCTCAGCCAGCGCGATAAGTCTGGCGTGTTCTTGCTCAGTGAGATTCACCAGAAGAGGAATTGCCAGGGCGTCATCCCACGGCCAGTCATCATTCCGGGTTGTTTCTTGCTCTTTCCAGGGCCACTTAATCATCGTTTTGCTCGCAAACTCGTCACTTGAACGAAATTGACGGAACGGGGTCTGTTAAAATGCCAAATTACCTGGCATTATGGCAACCGCCAAAACGGAGAGATGCCAGAGCGGCTGAATGGACCGGTCTCGAAAACCGGAGTAGGGGCAACTCTACCGGGGGTTCAAATCCCCCTCTCTCCGCCACAATTCAAACACTTACAGCCCCATCATTCAAGGACACACATCACACTTGGAATTACTTGGAATATTCTCCGGTAAAGGGGCGTTCAGTGTCGGTCAAAGTTTGACCTTTCTGTCGTAGATGAGCACCTGTCCTTAAGTCTTGTGTCCAGAAAAAAGCTGTTTATCTCGACTATCTCCTCGGAATCTGAAATCCCTTTAGCCTTAAGATCATGAAAGGTGAAATCGGTCAAAATGCCTGACACTTGGCCTGCATGGTTTCTTGTCTATACTTTCATTTCGTTAAAACCTTTGTACATGTACCGATTACCGTACTGGTTGCTGATCTCGTAGGCTGATTTTGGTCGCTGCCGGGCTTTTCTATCGCAGCCCGCTACTCTGAAAATATTTCCAGCCAGCTAAAAGATCAGTTGACTGCTACAATACCGGGAGAGTCGAACGGCAAAGAATATTTTGCTTATTATCACTGTCCGTGCCTTAATGAACTCATCATTTCGATATACAGCAAACGTAAACATTTTATCGGCCAGTCCTCATTACCAGGTACTATCGCTGATACTTTTTTTAGTCTGTACGTTTGTTGTTCCCTTCATCATGTGAAATTGGAGTAATTATGTCCTCAAGAATCAGAGGCTTGGTAAAATGGTTTAAGGAAGACAAAGGTTTTGGTTTCATCTCTCCGCTTGATGGAAGCAAAGATATCTCAGTTCATGTTTCGGAGCTTCAGGGCGATCATTTTAAAACCCTGTTTGAAGGACAGAAGGTGGAGTACACAATTTATAACGGTAACAAAGGTCCCGCTGCTTCTAAAGTAATACTTTGTGATAAATAGATATACGCGATCGGCAATATAGCTAAGGCGTTAGGTCTGAGAAGGTAGAATTGTAAGCTTTTCTGGAGGAAAAACCTTTTAAAATCAGGCTGGTAACTTTTACATCTTTACAGGTGTGCAGAAGCGCAGACCTCCCGTATGCACAGTATAAAAGTAACCGTTAATGGGCTGCATAAACAGTAAAGAGCGCTTATGCTCAGACGGTCTACAGCAGCATCATTGCTTTGAGTTTTTATTTGCCTAAAAACATTGTTATATGTGAGGGCGTTTAATTGATTTAACGCACATCCTATCTGCAAGAAGGCATCTGTATCATTTTAATGACTTGAACAAAGTACTGCAAAACGGGCAGACAAGTTGAGAACCTTTTTGGACACGACTAAAACTATGTTCTGAATCTTTTGAACAACTTGGGCATGTGCATTTGACTAAGTAATTACGATTAGTTTGTGTTTTTTTACGAGTGGACATAGGGATTTCCTGCTGCAAGGGATTATAACGATACATGACGATTTTGAAATTATTTGGAATACAATTTCTTTTGGCAAATAAACTACAGGTATAGTCTGTAATGAGGCTGGTAATATATGAATGAAATATATTCGCCGCATTATCTGGATTAAAGATTTAAATTATTAAGCCATGCAATAATATAGAGTGCCAGTGTTATTATAATTACACTAATAATAAACCCGCACTGGGCGGGTTCATTTTATTATCAGTAGAGATTAACTACTCAGACTATTGCCTTCATCGCTATCGTAAGCACTACTGATAACTAGCGGGCATTACAGTGGAGTGACGTTTCCAGCTGCAGGGCCTTTAGCGCCATTTTCAATGGTGAAGGAGACTTTCTGACCTTCATCAAGTGTTTTAAAATTGTCGCTCTGGATAGCCGAGAAATGTACGAATACATCTTTGCTGCCGTCATCAGGGGTGATAAAGCCAAAACCTTTATCTGCGTTAAACCATTTTACTAAACCAGTCATTTTATTAGACATAGATATTTCCTTAATTTATGAGCCACATAAGTGCGGCGACGATGGCCTGTATTTAGAGAGTTACTTATTTGGCACTTAGGAGAAGACTCATGAAGAAGGGGTATCTGTAGATAGCTCTTGAACTGAGGACTGCTTTACTAAAACTGCTTTCATAAGGTCTGTTTTCCAAACCGATGTCGTTATTAAGACATATTAAAATTAATTCAGCAAGGTATATGTTATTTATTTTAACCATTTAAACGCCTGGGTGGCTGAATGGCTGACTGATAAATTCCAGAATATAACTAGTGTGGGTGCTACCTGGCACGCGACAAGAGGCATTACACCCTACTCATTTAAAGTACCCGTCCTTCTGCCACTGTGGCTATACCCCTTACTGAAAGCCTATCATTTTGTTGTTGGCTTTTACGATCACTTCCACATCGCCATCGCCATCGCTGACGTTAATCAGATTGGTGGATTAGACGTGCAGAGTTGGCGCGGATTTCTCTGCCCCTATCAGCGGTCACGAAAATCGGAGTGGGGCAACTCCACCAAGGGAGAGAATCCTCCTCTAGCCGCCATTATTCAAACGGTTAACTCAACTCCTCTCACGGCAGGTCTCACCGATGTTTTTTCTTTGAATATCCTCACAAGTTTGTCTCTGTATTGCCTGCCTGGCGCGAAAATACGCTTCGTATAAACAAAAAGCCCGCTTCATATGAAGCGGGCTTGCTGCGTATTGAGCAGAATTAGAACTGGTAGACTAAACCAAGGGCAACGATGTCATCAGTTGCGATGCCATTACTTGCATAGAAGTTGTCGTCTTCGTCCAGCAGGTTGATTTTGTAATCAACATAGGTGGACATGTTTTTGTTGAAGTAGTAAGTCACGCCAACATCCACATATTTGACCAGATCTTTGTCGGTGTAACGAGGGGTGCCATTGCTATTGTGATCCCAGCCGCCTAAGTCAACACCTTTAGATTGCAGGAAGGAAACCGCAGGACGCAAACCAAAGTCGAACTGGTACTGAGCGGTTACTTCAAAGTTCTGGGTTTTGTTGGCAATACCGCCTTCTAATCCATCTCCTTTACCATATGCAGTCATATTGCGAGTTTCAGCATACATGGCCGCCAGGTAAATGTTATTAGCGTCATATTTTGCACCGATGGTCCACGCATCAGCGGTTTCACCGCCAGCATAGCTATTGGCATGACTACTGTCGCCACGGCCACGTGCAACCTGGTTGTCAGTACGATCGGAACTGGAATATGCAGCACCCAGGCTTAAACCGAAGTCGAAATCGTAAGAGGTGGACATACCGAAACCGTCGCCATTTTCACGCGCCAATTTACGGTTCTCACCATTGCCGGTACCTTCGCCGGAGCCCGCGCTTTCGTTGTTACCTTGATACTGCAGAGCAAAGTTCAGACCTTCTACCTGACCAAAGAAACCTTTGTTACGGTAGGTTGCCACGCCGTTGGTGCGGCCGGTCATATATACGTCGGTCTGAGTGTAGGTATCGCCACCAAATTCTGGCAGCATATCGGTCCAGGCTTCTACGTCGTAGACCACGCCGTAATTACGGCCGTAGTCGAAGGTACCGTTTTCACCAAAGCCTAAGCCGGCAAAGCCCAGACGAGTCCAGGAGTTTGCGCCTTCGCCTTCAGCATTGTTGGCCATAACCTGATATTCCCACTGACCGTAGCCGGTGAGCATATCGTTAATCTGGGTTTCGCCTTTAAAGCCCAGACGCGCATAGGTCTGATCGCCGTCGCTGCCAGCATCATCAGAAAAATAACGCAGGCCATCGACTTTGCCGTACAGATCCAGTTTGTTGCCATCTTTATTATAGATTTCTGCCGCATTTGCTGCGCCTGCAGCTAATAATGCCGGGAGAAGAAGTGCCAGAGCTTTTCTTTTCATTATGTATTCCCTTATGATAATAATTGATGTGAATATGTAGTTCTATCCAAAAGACTACGTTTTGATACTATTCTATGAAGTTCATTTATTTTAAAATATAACGTGTAACAAATCTATTTAAAAGATTTCAAAATATTTCTGTTTGGATTTTTGTTATTTATTTAATATGCTTACGTGTTTCACATTTACCATGTAAATGATTTATTTATCATTAGGTTATGAGTTTGATGTTGATTATATTGAATTTTGATTTTATATAAATTTAGTATGTTTATGTTGATTGTATTTATAATTTGTAGATTCTGACCCTGGCCCATAATGATTAATCATTTGATGTTATAAAATAGGTGGGTTAATTTATGCGGTGTATATATGGCCGTAGCGCTCGCGAGGAATAGCATGGATTTACAGTACTGGCAGTCGCAATTTGAAGCATGGTTACGTGAAAATCACCTCGGGCAGGATGCAGCCCATGACATCTTTCATTTTCGTCGTGTGTGGATGACGTCACAACAGTTGGGTGCTGATGCAACCATCGACTGGCTGGTGGTGCTGACAGCCTGCTATTTTCATGACCTTATCAGCTTGCCGAAAAACCATCCTGACCGACATCGCTCGTCGGTACTGGCGGCGCAGGAAACCTGCCGCGTATTGACGCAGTTTTTCCCCACATTTCCAGAAGACCGGCTGCCGGCGGTAAGTCATGCCATTGAAGCACACAGTTTTAGCGCAAAAATTTCGCCAACCACGATCGAGGCCAAAATTGTTCAGGATGCTGACAGACTTGAGGCGTTGGGGGCCATTGGCTTAGCTCGCGTATTTGCGGTTTCTGGCGCGCTGGGGGTGGCCCTGTTTGATGCGGAAGACCCTTTTGCACAACGGCGCGAGCTCAACGACAAGCAGTATGCACTCGATCATTTCCAGACCAAATTATTGCAACTGCCGATGACGATGCAAACGGCACAGGGACGGTATTTAGCGCAGCATAACGCTGATTTTTTGCTGACCTATATGGCGAAATTAAGCGCCGAGTTAAAAGGGGAGTATGAGGAGCTGGATCTCACCGCGATTCAGCCCTTTAAGGCGCATCGGTAGCCTGCACAGCTGAAACGTAAACACCTCTGTTTTATGTTAACCTGTCGCTAATCCATTTCGGCCGGTTAAATGTATGCAGGAAAATTTTTCAGTAACAGGCACCATAAACCTGATGACAGAGGATACCGGGATCGCCGTGCAGGTGATGTTGGCTAAGCTGCTTGAGATTTACGACGTGAAAACGCTGGTGGCTCACCTTAATGGCGTCGGTGAGCATCACTGGAGCCCGGCCATCTTTAAACGTGTGGTGGCGAACGAGACATGGCACCGCCTGAGCGATCGTGAATATTCCCACCTGAAGACCTTGCTACCGACACCGCCGGTGCATCATCCGCAGTATGCTTTTCGTTTTATCGATCTTTTCGCCGGAATTGGCGGTATTCGCCGCGGCTTCGAAGCGATCGGTGGACAGTGCGTGTTTACCAGCGAGTGGAACAAGCATGCGGTGCGTACTTACAAAGCGAATTACTATTGCGATCCTGACCAGCACTATTTTAATGAAGATATTCGCGATATTACGTTAAGCCATCGTGCCGGGGTGAGCGATGAGGAGGCGGCTGAACATATCCGCCAGCATGTCCCTCAGCATGATGTGCTGCTGGCCGGCTTTCCCTGTCAGCCGTTTTCGCTGGCAGGCGTCTCCAAGAAAAATGCCTTAGGTCGTGCGCACGGTTTTGCCTGTGATACGCAAGGTACGCTATTTTTCGACGTGGTCAGAATCATTGATGCCCGCCGTCCGGCAATCTTTGTGCTGGAAAACGTCAAAAATCTGAAGAGCCATGACCAGGGGAAAACGTTTCGCATCATTATGCAAACGCTGGATGAGTTAGGGTATGACGTGGCGGATGCGGCGGAAAACGGGCCGGACGATCCTAAAATTATCGATGGAAAACACTTTTTACCGCAGCATCGCGAACGTATTGTCCTCGTGGGCTTTCGACGCGATCTGAATCTGAAAAATGACTTTACGCTACGGGATATTGTCACCCGCTACCCGCAGCGGCGTATTACGCTGGCCGAGCTGCTTGAACCGACCGTTGACGTGAAATACATCCTGACGCCGGTGTTGTGGAAATATTTATATCGCTACGCGAAAAAGCATCAGGCGCGGGGGAACGGCTTTGGCTACGGCATGGTATATCCTGGCAATCCGCACAGCGTAACGCGCACGTTATCTGCGCGCTATTACAAGGACGGGGCAGAAATATTAATCGACCGTGGCTGGGATATGGCGCTGGGTGAACAGGATTTTGACGATCCGCACAACCAGTTGCACCGACCACGTAGACTTACACCTCGAGAGTGCGCGCGCCTGATGGGATTTGAGTCGCCTCAGGGTTATCAGTTCCGTATTCCGGTGTCTGATACCCAGGCCTATCGCCAGTTCGGCAATTCGGTGGTGGTCCCGGCATTTGCGGCGGTAGCCCGACTGCTGGAGCCAAAAATCAAACAGGCCGTCGCGCTGCGTGAGAAAGAGAGTCTGCATGGCAGACGTTCACGATAAGGCCACGCGCAGTAAAAATATGCGGGCAATCGCGACCCGCGATACGGCGATTGAGAAACGTCTGGTCAGCGTATTGACGGAGCAGGGGGTAACGTTTCGCGTGCAGGATGCGGCGTTACCTGGCCGCCCTGATTTTGTGGTGGATGACTATCAGTGTGTTATTTTTACCCATGGTTGTTTCTGGCATCACCACGAGTGTTATTTATTTAAGACCCCCGCGACGCGCACGCAATTCTGGCTGGCTAAAATAGGCAAAAACGTCGAACGCGATGCGCGGGATCGCGAGAGACTGCAGGCACTTGGCTGGCGGGTACTCATTATCTGGGAGTGCGCCATACGAGGGCGAAAAAAACTCAGCGATGAGGCGCTGTCCGAGCGCGTGGTCGAGTGGATCTGCAGCGGTGGCGCTACCGCGCAGATCGACACCCAGGGTATTCATTTACTGTAACGACTTTTCCGACGGTGCGGCGACCGCGTCTGCTTTGACCGGGAACAGGTATTTACCCAGCGTCACCAGCACCACGGCAAAAACAATCACTCCGAGTGCCAGCCACTCGATGAACGCCAGGCTTTCACCTCCCAGACCGGTACCTAATAAGACGGCAACAACCGGGTTGACGTAGGCATAGCTGGTTGCCAGCGCCGGACTCACGTTACGGATCAGGTACATATATGCGTTGATGGCGATAATGGACCCGAACAGCGCCAGGTAAGCGACCGCCATAAACCCAGAAAAAGATGGCATTGTAGTCAGCTTTTCCCCGGAGATAAGCGAGGCCCCCATCAGCACGATACCGGCGGCGAGCATTTCAATTGCACCGGCCATCATACCCACGGGTAAGGTAATGCGGGAACCGTACACGGAACCGAATGCCCAGCTCATTGAGCCAATCAGGATCAACACTGCACCCCAGGGGTTGCCACTCAAATTCCCGCCGCTGTTAAGCATAATGATCCCGGCCAGTCCGATAGCGATGCCCATCCACTCCAGCTTGCGGGTTTTAATGCCAAAGAAATAGCTGAAGCACAGCGTAAACAGTGGGACGGTGGCGACCACCACGGCAGCGATGCCGGAAGGGACGTTCTGGTGTTCGGCGACGGTGACCAACCCATTTCCCACTGCCAGCAGCAGAATACCGATCAGTGCGGCATTGAGCAGCGGGCGTAATGGCGGCAGTTTGTGGCCGCGCAGAAGTAAAAATGCGGTTAACAAAATCCCCGCAGACAGAAAACGCACGCCGGCCATCATGAGCGGCGGCCAGCTCTCAACGCCAATGCGGATAACGAAGTAGGTGGAACCCCAAATGATGTACAGCGCGAACAGCGCACTGAAAAGCGGTAACAATTGCCTGAAACGCATAATCCCTCACGGTGGAAATAAAAAGGCGCAACATAGTAAACGTCAAAACTATCGTGCTGGCGAGATTTATAATTGCCCGTTGTTGTTAAAAATTTGTTGACCATAAAGGTGAGTTTCAGCATCACGTTTTTTACTTCATACTAATGACGGAAAAAAATAATATTGAGGGTGAAAATTTTGGCAGGAAGTAGCTTACTGACCTTACTCGATGACATCGCCACGCTGCTTGACGATGTCTCCATGATGGGAAAATTGGCCGCAAAAAAAACCGCGGGCGTTCTGGGAGATGACCTGTCGCTTAACGCGCAGCAGGTATCGGGCGTACGGGCAAACCGTGAACTTCCGGTCGTCTGGAGCGTGGCAAAAGGATCTTTCGTCAACAAAGTTATTCTTGTGCCGTTGGCGTTACTGATCAGTGCCTTTATTCCCTGGGCGATTACCCCGTTATTAATGATTGGTGGGGCGTTCCTCTGTTTTGAAGGCGTGGAAAAAGTCCTGCATACGCTGCAGGCGCGCAAACATCAGGAAACGCCGGAAGAACGCCAGCAGCGTCTGGCAGAGCTGGCGGCGCAGGACCCACTGACCTTTGAGAAAGATAAAATCAAAGGGGCCGTACGTACCGATTTTATTTTATCTGCGGAGATTGTGGCGATTACGCTGGGAATTGTGGCCGATGCGCCGTTGCTCAATCAGGTTCTGGTGCTGTCAGGGATCGCTTTAGCGGTGACCGTTGGCGTATACGGCCTGGTTGGCATTATCGTCAAGTTGGACGACATCGGCTTCTGGCTGGCTGAAAAGCGCAGCGCGGTCGCTCAGGCGCTGGGTAAAGGCTTGCTGGTGGTGGCGCCCTGGCTGATGAAAACGCTGTCGGTGGTAGGAACTCTGGCGATGTTTTTGGTAGGGGGCGGCATTGTCGTCCATGGGATCGCGCCGTTGCATCATGCGATCGAGCAGTTCGCCCAGCAACAGAATTCATTCATTTCAATGATGATTCCGACCCTGTTAAACCTCGTATTGGGCTTTATCATTGGTGGCATTGTGGTACTGCTGGTGAAAATGGTGGCAAAACTGCGCGGTGTTTCACACTAATTTTTGTTTACCTGATTATGCAAAAAGGCTGCTTGTCGTCTAAGGTGAAAAGGTTTCTCTTGATACAGGAGGCAGGTATGGTCTTTTCTGTCAGTGAGGAAGTCACCGTGAAACAGGGTGGCCCACGCATGATTGTCACCGGATACGCTAGCGGTATGGTCGAGTGTCGCTGGTACGATGGCTTTGGCGTCAAACGGGAAGCATTCCGTGAAGATGAACTGACGTCCGGTAAAGGGCAACAACGGCAGGATGCCTGAACATTACGTTCAGGCGTAAGTGAGTGATCTCTCAACCATTAGTTATATTTATCATTTTGGTGAGAATTATTTACTTGTCAGGCAAAAAAATTGTAGATAAGGTTGGCCTCACATCAGATTTCCTGGTGTAACGAATTTTCAAGTGCTTCTTGCATAAGCAAGCTTGATCCCGACCCACTAAGGGCCGGGATTTTTTTCGCCTGAAGTCAGCGATTGATTTCCGTCACGCTAAAATCGTGGATATCCAACTCAAACGCTTCGGCTAACTCATGCCATGTATGGTAATCACGACCGTCAACACTGACGCGATCCGGGTCATCGCGGCTGCGATGAATCTCGCTCTCGCAGATTTCGTTGATTGCCTCCAGCAGCGCGTCTACATCAACGCTGACCTCACGTTTGGCCGTCTCGCTGTACTCTTTCGCGGTTTTCATTCACCTACCTCTCAACCGTTACGGATACCGGGTGTATGCAGCAAAATCGCTGACGCACACTTTCTAAGTATAGACCGTCGAGAAAACCCGCAATCGCGCGCGCCAGGCGCTGCCAGAAAATAGAATTTGTTCTACACTGGCACAAAGCCACAGGAGGAAAATGATGAAGGTGAATGATCGGGTTACAGTCAAAACGGACGGCGGTCCTCGTCGGCCTGGCCGGGTACTGGCAATCGAGGAGTTTAGTGAAGGCACCATGTACCTGGTTTCGCTGGAAGACTACCCGCTCGGTATCTGGTTCTTTAACGAGTCAGGTCATCAGGATGGTATTTTTGTGGAGAAGGTAGACTAATCATACCGCTTGTGTCTTGATGCTGACTGGTGACATTCCCACCAGTCAGCACATACTAGCGCATATTCACAAAGATACCGTTGGTGACGTTATCGGTGAGTCGAACGACGTGATAGATCACCTGTTTATTATGCGTTTTGATCTTTCGTTTTATATTCCCCTTATGGGATGAGACGGTTTTTGCTTTGATATTCATTTGATCGGAAATCTGAATGGTTCCCTGACCCTCCATCCACATGCGTAACATGCTGGATTCGGTGCGGCTTAATGACAGTGTCGGCAGATTGACATCGACAACAATATCCGCATCCTTTTTAAGAATATCGCCAAGCAATTCGTCCAGTGAATCCGGTTTAATCGACTTTGAACTGATTAATAAATTTTTTCTGACCAGGAGATATTCATCAAAATGGACGTTGGCAATAGCCATAAATACGATAAATAATGTACTGGGATGCTGATTAATGATCTGCTTTATTTGCTGACTGTTAGCCGGATCGTGGATGAAACAGTCTTCATTAATAAACACCACAGCAGGTTGATGTGCGTCACAGGCGATACTGAGTTCGTCAACGGTTGAAATACCGTTGATTTCCTTTTTTTTCACCCCCCGGCTTACCAGATACCCGGTCAACCCTAACCGGGTGTAACTGCATAAATCCATAATAATCGTTGACATGGCATACCCTCACTCAATGCGTAACGATAATTCCCCTTACCTGATTATTTCTGCACAACTAAACGGAATAATAACAACCCAAGATGACGCTTTTACTGCTTGTTTTCAGGCGGATTTACTATCCCGTAAAGTTGCGTATAATTTGCCAGGAAACTTCTTAAAGTAAAGTAAATGTTGCGTTCTGTGAGTAAGGCAAAAACAAATAAGCCGCGGCAGCGTTATCCTGGTAGATGTGGTCTATTTTTTAATTTCGGACAATCCTTAGTAAAACAGGATAAATACTATGGGTTATTATTTGTGGGCATTTCACTGATGATATCGGCAAGTAAATTAAAAATTTCGCTGAATAATCGTTCGCAGAATGGGGCAATTAATGGCATTAATGCGGCCATTAAAGAAATACCTACCGTCAGGGTCAGCGGAAAGCCAATGACAAAAACGGAGAGCTGGGGAGCCATACGATTTAACAATCCGAGCGCGAGGTTGAGCGTGAGCAGCAGCGTCATCACCGGCAGCGCCAGCATCAGCCCGTTGAGAAATATTAAGCTGCCCGCGCGCGCGAGGGCGAGGAAGGCATTACTGTTTACCGGGTGACCGCCGATCGGCAGGGTATGAAACGTGTCTACCAGCAGTGAGATCAACCATAGGTGACCGTTAAAGGTCAAAAACAGCAGCATGGCAAGTAAATCCATCAGTCGTGCCAGCACGGGCATGTTCAGTCGACTGCCGGGGTCAAAGAATGTGGCGAAAGAAAGCCCCATTTGCAGGCCAATTAACTCACCGGCCGTACGCACAGCAGCAAATGCAAATTGCATGGTGAAGCCTAACGCAATACCGATCAGGATTTGCTGCATCGCCAACCATAAAGCCGCGATGGAGAAAATTGGCACGTCATTGGCAGGTAGGGACGGGGCGATAACCACCGTTATCATCAGGCCCAACCCCAGCTTTACCCGCTTAGGTATCGCACGCTCACTGAGGATGGGTGCCGTAGAAATGAGTGCCAGTACACGCAGCAGTGGCCAGAAATACAGGTTCAACCAGTAAAGCCATTGATCGCTCGTCACCTGCAGCATGGCGGCGTCTACCCGATGATATAGGGGATATTGCTGAACAGCGTACGCACATAGTCCAGCAACAGGTTAAGCATCCATGGCCCGGCCACAATAATAGCGACAAAGACCGCGACAATTTTCGGAATGAACGACAGCGTCATTTCGTTAATTTGGGTTGCCGCCTGCAGGATGCTAATAATCAGCCCCGTCACCAGTGCAACCAGTAACAACGGTGCGGCGAGGGCAAGAGCGACTTTCATCGCCTCGGTGCCCATCATCATGACCGATTCAGGTGTCATTTCGCGCCTCTAACTGTAAAAACTTTGCGCCAGCGAACCGACAAGCAGTTGCCAGCCGTCAACCAGCACAAACAGCATAAGCTTAAACGGCAGCGCGATGGTGGCGGGCGGTACCATCATCATCCCGAGTGCCATCAATACGCTGGCGATCACCAGGTCGATTATCAGGAAAGGAATGAAAATCGTAAAACCTATCTGGAAGGCGGTTTTCAGTTCGCTGGTGACATAGGCTGGCAGCAGAATTCGCATCGGCACTGCTTCCGGTCCCTGTAACGGTCCGCTGTTTGCCAGACGCGCAAACAGTGCCAGATCGGCTTCGCGGGTCTGGCGCAACATAAACTCACGCAGCGGTTGTGCGCCTTTCTCTATCGCTTCCTGCATGGAGATCTTCTCTTCGCTGAACGGCTGATATGCGTCAACGTAGATTTTGTCGATCACCGGGGACATGATGAAAAAAGTCAAAAATAGCGCCAGTCCAAGTAACACCTGGTTTGGCGGGGCGGACGGGGTTCCCAGCGCGTTACGTAACAGACCGAAAACGATGATGATGCGGGTGAAGCTGGTCATCATCAGCAAAATGGCGGGCAGGAACGTCAGCGAGGTGATAAACACCAGCGTTTGTACCGGTAACGTCCAGCTTTGTCCGCCGCCGGGCAGTGGCTGGCTAACCAGACCGGGAAGCTGGGCCGCGGCCACTGGGCTAAACAGCCACAAGCCGAGCAGCGTGAGGGATAACAAACGGCGCATCAGGATCTCCCAGGACGCTTAAGCAAACTCTTCATCATGGACTGGAAATCCGCCGGGGGGGCCGGGTTCTCGTCGGGCACCACGGACGTAGGGGGCAGGGTATGCAGCACGTTAATCTGCGATGCGGTCACACCCAGCACCAGACGTGCGTCCTCAACCTCAACAATTACCACCCGTTCGCTCGGTCCCAATGAGGTGCTGGCCGTGACTTTCAGTCCGTGTGTACCGGCCCCTTTGGATGCAAAACCCAGGCGTTTAATGACCCAGGCCGCGGCGAGGATCAACAGGATTATGCCCAGCAGCGCGCCGCTGACCTGCACCAGCGGTGAGCCGGGAACGGCGGCGGGCTGAGAGACGGTAGCCTGGGTGTTCATCATTAACGGCTCAGGCGGCGCATACGTTCAGACGGCGTAATAATGTCAGTGATACGCACGCCGTATTTATCTGCGACGACAACCACTTCGCCCTGAGCAATCAGGTAACCGTTGATCAGAATATCCAGCGGCTCGCCCGCCAGACCGTCCAGTGCGACGACGGAGCCTTGCGTCAGGCGCAACAGCTCTTTGATGGTCATGCGAGTGCGGCCCAGTTCGACGGTCAGCTTGACCGGAATGTCCATGATCAGGTCAATGTCCTGCAGTGTACCGCTGACGTCCCCGCCGCCTAACTGCTGGAATACCGCATCTACCGAACTTTTAGCCGTGGTCGTTGTTTGCTCATTTAACGCGTCAGCCCACAGATCGTCCAATGCACCAGTGTTCTCATCGGACGGATTATTCATGTCACTCATTTGGGCTGTTCCTCATTCAGCGAATTCAAAATCGGGTTGATCAAATGTTCTACGCGTAACGCATACTGACCGTTTACGGTGCCATATTGGCTGGTCAGCACAGGCACGCCGTCCACATGAGCAATAATGCGGTCGGGTTTTTCAATCGGCAGCACATCGCCGGGTTTGAGCTTTAAAATCTGCGACAGACGCAGCGGAATGTCGGCAAAGTTCGCCACCAGCTCCAGCTCTGAATGCTGAACCTGACGCACCAGGTTATTACGCCAGTTCTGATCCTCATTGCGCGAGTTTTCCAGCGGCGGGTTAACCAGCAGCTCGCGCAACGGTTCAATCATGCTGAAGGGCAGACAGATGTTAAATTCACCGGTCAGGTTGCCAATTTCAACGTGGAACGGCGTGTTCACCACAATGTCGTTTGGTGAGGTGGTGATATTGGTAAATTTCACCTGCATTTCCGAGCGCACGTACTCCACTTCCAGCGGATTGATCGCTTTCCAGGCGTCGCTGTAGCTTTCCAGCGCCAGCTTCAGCATGCGGTTGATCACGCGCTGCTCGGTATGCGTAAATTCGCGACCTTCCACCTTCGTCGGAAAGCGTCCATCACCGCCAAACAGGTTATCGACGGCGATAAACACCAGACTCGGCGAGAACACCACCAGACCCGTACCGCGGAGCGGTTTCAGGTGGATCAAGTTCAGGTTGGTTGGTACCGGTAAGTTACGCGCAAACTCGTGATACGGCTGGATGCGGATCGCGCCCACGGTAATATCCGGGCTACGGCGCAACAGGTTAAATAATCCCATCCGGAACTGGCGCGCGAAGCGTTCGTTGATGATCTCCAGCGCCTGCAAACGCTCGCGAACAACGCGGCGTTGGGTGTTGGGATCGTACGGACGAATATTGCTTTCGTTTGCAATACCGGAAATAGGTTCGTCTTTGGTGTCGCTATCGCCGTTAAGCAATGCGTCAATTTCAGCCTGAGAAAGAATACTGTCGCCCATGTCTTTACCGCAGAATAAAAGCTGTATAAAGAACGTCGGTGACAACCTGTTTCGGCTGCCCGACAACGAGCGGAGTCGCGAGCGTCTCTTTGATGGCGGCGATCAACCGCTGTTTACCTTGCTCGGTGGCGAGCGTGGCGGCATTCTGACGCGAAAACAGCAGCAGCAGGCGGCTGCGAACTTCCGGCAGATATTCGCTCAGGCGCGCGCGCGTCGCTTCGTCTTTCATACGCAGCGTGACCCCGATATACAGCACGCGATCCGCATCACCCAGATTGACGGTAAATGTATCCAGCGCAAAAAACACCGGGGCTGGCGGTGGGGCCGGTTCCGCGCTAACGCTGGCGGACGGCTGCTGCTGCATACGCCAGTAGCTATATCCCGCAGTTGCGCAGGCGGCGAGGGTAATTAACACCAGCAGAGGGATCCAAATAGCGCGTTTACTCTTTTTGTTAATCGCGGAGTCAGTCATCAGATACGGGCTTCCTGTTTCGGTACAGCTTATGGGCTGATTATCCCGTGTCCTGTCCCCGACAAAGCGTGGAAAAGACGCGGATAATCATGCTACCTCTGGCGTTAGGCGAAGATGTCTACTGCGCCGTCACCGCGCGCGGCGGCTTGCAGCGAGGCCGGGGCGGCCAGAGCGGCGTCATCTTCGCTGGCAAAAATGTCTTGTCCCTGAGTGCGCCCCGCCTGTTGCTGCTGAGCAGAAGACTGCTGCTGGCCAGCGAAGCTTTCGCTGCTGATGCTGCTTTGCCCCAGTTGGATCCCACTTTCAGCCAGCTGAGTCCGCAGCATCGGCAACGCTGCTTCCAGCGCGGCACGCACGTGGCTATGTGGTGACACCATTTGCAATTGCGCCTGGTTGTCATCCAGCTTGAGGGAGATTTGCACCTGGCCCAGGTCCTGTGGATGTAAGCGCAGTTCCGCGCTTTGTTGGCCCTGACGGGTGAACAGCGTGACGTGCTGACTTAGCGATTGCTGCCATTCGTGGCTACCCAGCGGGGCGCTCAGCACCGGTGCGGCTGCAGGGAGCGGCTGCGCGTGCGTTTGCGCCCCAGCCGGTGGCGTAATTGCCGCGCCAACGCTTACCGGGGACGGAGTGCTTTCCATCTCCGCGTGGGCGGTTGCCGCCGCCGTCAGTGGGGTTAAAGTAGGATTACGTGTCTGGTCAACGCCAGCGGCGTGCATCGCGCCATCCGCTTTACCTTTTTTCACCTCACCCGAAGTTAGTTCGACGCGGTTATCCGCCGTCCCGCCGGACGAATTGCCGCGCAACAGTGTGGCCAGGGTGGAGTCTGCCGGGGCGGATGCGGTTTCACCGACGGGCGTGGTGATGGGCTGGCCCGGCAGCATCGCAAATAGCGCGCTCAGGTTCGCCAGATCCTCATCGCTGAGCGTGGTGGTCTTATCATCGTGTGGCGCGGCTTTGCCTGTCGCCGTCAGGGTATTCACCTTCAGCGACGGCGTGAGTGTCGACAGCAATTGCTGGGCATCGGTCAGGTCGGCAAGTGTCGCGTCCGTGATCCCGCCTTTTTGTGCCAGCAGATCCGTAATTTTCGCCGCCTGGCCGTTATCGCCCTGTGCTTGCAGCAACCCTTTTTGCAGTTTGCCACCCGCAGCCTGAAGATCGGCCAGCGACAGCGGGGCATCTTTTCCCTGTGCGTCGCCCGCGCCTAATGCGCCAGCCAGTAGGGCTAAAAAATTCTCGGGTGAATCAACCGCCTTTCCTGATTGAAGCCCTGCTGTGACGTCGGTGTCGGTAGTAATCAGTTGGGGTAACGTAATCATTCGGGTTTCCTCATAGCTGCGCGCTGAGCAAATTCATCCATTTTTTTCTGATCCAGGCGGTTTTCAGCCAGTAAAGCCGCCGTGGTCTGTCGGTCCTGTAGAGTTTTCCAGGCCTGCAGTCGTTGTTTTTTATCGCGCCAGCTGCTCAGCGCCAGGTCAACTTTCTGCGTCCACTGATTCAGCTGTTGGCGATGCTGGTCTATTGCTTTTTCCAGCGTCTGAATAAATTGCTGGTAGTTGATCCAGCGGTTACTGGTGATCCCCTGACCCATATCGCTATTAAGATTGGTGCGATACTCGTGCTGGTAGTCGATCAGCATCTTTAACTGTTCTTCTGCCTGCTGACAGCCGCGCCGCATTTCGCCTAATAAGATAGCGGCGTCATCGACCTCTTTTTCAGCCAGATCTTTTAGTGTTGCCAGTGCACCATGTTGTGCCATGACCTATGCTCTCCTGCTCAATCACACCCCAGGGAAAATCAGATCCAGCGCCTGCAGGGAATCTTCCCAGTCGGCCCGTTCAAAGATCCCTTGCTGTAAAAATGCCTCCAGCTGCGGCCATAAGGTGATGGCTTTATCCAGCATCGGGTCGCTGCCTTTTGCATATGCGCCCACGCTGACTAAATCACGGTTACGCTGGAAACTGGACAGCAGCTGTTTAAAATTACGCACCCGCGCATAGTGTTTTTCGCTGATTAGCGAGGTCATTGCACGGCTGATTGAGGCTTCGATATCAATGGCCGGATAATGACCCGCTTCCGCCAGGTGACGGGACAGCACGATGTGTCCGTCGAGGATCGCACGCGCGGAATCGGCAATCGGATCCTGCTGGTCATCGCCCTCAGTTAGCACGGTATAAAATGCGGTAACCGAACCGCCGCCGTGAATACCGTTCCCGGCACGTTCCACTAGCGCCGGTAATTTGGCGAACACCGATGGCGGATAGCCTTTGGTGGCGGGCGGTTCACCGATAGCCAGCGCGATTTCACGCTGTGCCATTGCGTAGCGGGTGAGGGAGTCCATAATCAGCAGGACGTGCTGCCCGCGATCGCGAAAATCTTCGGCAATACGCGTGGCATAGGCGGCGCCCTGCATACGTAATAATGGGGAGACGTCCGCAGGGGCGGCAATCACCACCGAGCGTGCGCGACCGTCGGCACCGAGAATATTTTCGATAAAATCTTTTACTTCACGACCACGTTCGCCAATCAGCCCAACGACAATGACATCGGCTTGGGTATAGCGCGCCATCATGCCGAGCAGGACGCTTTTACCCACACCGGAACCGGCGAACAGGCCCATACGCTGGCCGCGACCGACGGTTAGCAACGCATTGATGGGCCGCACACCGGTATCCAGCACGTGCTCAATGGCGGTACGTTGTAGCGGGTTAAACGGTGGTGTAATTAACGCCCCGGTTTCAGTGGTGTCGGGCGCAGGCAGACCGTCGAGGGGTTTTCCGCTGCCGTCGAGCACGCGCCCAAGCAGGGCGGGACCCAGCGGCAACTGCTTGCCACTTTGCAGGCCTTCACCGGCAATGTTTTTCGCGTAAACACGTGCGCCAGGCAGAACGCCTTCGACTTCTTCGAGCGGCATCAAAAACAGACGCTGGCCGTTAAAACCGACCACTTCGCTTTCGACTTCCTGAGTGTCGTTGCCGTTTTGACGCTCAATCACGCAGGTGGCGCCCAGCGGCAGCTGTAAGCCCGTGGCTTCCAGCACCAGGCCGGTGGCGCGGGTCAAACGCCCGTAGCGTCGTACCGACGGCAGCAGCGACATTTTCTCTTCGAAGTTATCCAGCGAGGTGAGCCAGCGGGTCAGACGGGTGGTCATTACACGACTCCCGGTGCGGCCAGACGGCAGAGTTCCTGCCAGCGCGTAGCGACGCTGGCATCCAAATCGCCTTCGTCGGCCGAGACTTTACACCCGCCATGATGCAGGGTTGGGTCGCCGCGCAGTCGCCAGCCGTGCAGGCTGAGGGTGGCGCCGAGCATCTCTTCCACGCGTTGGAGATCGTCCGGATGCACACGCAGTTGGGGTTTGCCGCTAAACAGCGGTTCCTGCTGCAGCAGCTGTTGGATTTGTTTAATCAGCGCGGCGTTATCGACGATCGGCGTCTGACCAATCACCTGACGTGCGGCTTCCAGTGCCATTTGCATCAGGCGCGAGGCAATCACGCTGTCCAGCGCATCCAGCGTATTTTGAAACTCGCTCACCAGTTGCTGCATGCGGGCGTGAATCGGCGCATGCTGCGCCCGGGCCTGCGTCTGACCTTGCTCCAGCCCCTGCGCTAACCCATCCTGATAACCCTGCTCATGGCCTTTTTGCCGACCTTCAGTCAGGCCGGCGTTATAGCCTTGTTCATGCGCCTGCAACTGCAGTTGTGCCAGCTGTTGTTCAAGCTGTTGTTCAGCGGACAGCTGTGGTTCTTCTGTGTCGTCCGTCGGCAAGGGGCTGCTGTCATCGGCCAGCACGAACGCCGCCATCGGTGGCGCGAGGTCGTCCGGGGTCCAGACTTTCCACGGCAGGTCGTTAGACATAGGTATCCTCGCCGCTGCCGATCACCATCTCGCCGGTTTCCGCCAGGCGACGCACAATCAGCAGAATCGCTTTCTGTTCGTTTTCTACCTGCGACAGACGTACCGGACCACGGTTGGCGAGGTCGTCGCGCAGAATATCGGCGGCACGTTGCGACATATTGCGCAGGAACTTCTCGCGCAGCGGCTGTTCGGCACCTTTCAGGGCGATCAGCAGCGACTCGGAATCCACTTCCTGCAGCAGGCGCTGGATACTGCGGTCGTCGACGTCCACCAGGTTTTCGAACAGGAACATCTCGTCGATAATTTTCTGTGCCAGTTCGCCGTCGAATTCGCGCACGGCGGTAATGACCGCTTCTTCCTGCTGCGTTTTCATCAGGTTGATAATCTCTGCTGCCGTTCTCACGCCGCCCATTTTGCTGCGCTTCAGGTTCTGGCCGTCGAGCAGGCCGTTCAGCACTTCGGTCAGCTCCGCCAGCGCGGCCGGCTGCACGCCGCCGAAGGTGGCAATACGTAACATCACATCGTGGCGTAAACGCTCGTCGAACAGCGCCAGAATATCGGCCGCCTGGCCCCGTTTGAGGTGTACCAGAATGGTGGCGATGATCTGCGGGTGCTCGTCGCGAATAAGGTCGGCGGCGCTTTGCGGCTCCATAAAGTTGAGCGTTTCGATGCCGCTGGTGGTATCGCGGGTTTCCAGAATATCTTCCAGCAGGCTGGAGGCGCGCTCTTCACCCAGCGCTTTCACCAGTACCGAACGCAGATATTCGTTGGCGTTAATGTTCAGCGCCGCAAACTGCTCGGCTTCTTGTTCAAACTCGGCCAGCACCTCGGTCAGTTGCTTGTTGGAGATCTGGCGCACGTTGGCCATCGCCGTACTGAGGGCCTGCACTTCACGCGTGGAAAGATGTTTAAACACCTCCGCCGCGCGATCTTCGCCAATGGTCATCAGTAAAATGACGCTTTTATCGGTGCCGCTAAGATTACTCATGTTCGTTATTCATCCACTGGCGGATGACCAGCGCCACAACGCGCGGATCGTTATCTGACATTTCACGAATACGCTGGCTCATGACTTCTGCGCCCAAGCGCTGGTTCGTACGACGCTGCTGGGTCTGCTCGTCTTTGCTGAGACGAACTTCTACCGCTTCTTCGGTTTCCTGACGAACGCGCGTTTGTTCCTGCGCGACTTTCGCCTCTTCGCTACGGCGGACCAGTTGCGGACGAACGGCTTTACGCCACAGTATCCAGGCCACCAGCAGTACCAGTAACCAGCGTCCGGCAATCATCAACTGCTCAATAAAGGACTGCTGTTGCCAGAATGGCAGCTCGCCGCCCGCGTCGTCGGTTGCCGTGAAGGGTGAGTTCACCACGTTCAGGGTATCGCCGCGCTTGTCGGAGAAGCCCATGGCTTCGCGGGTCAGATCCTCAATTTGCTTCATCTGATCGGCGGTCAGCGGCAGCGGTTTACCGTCCGGCAAGGTTTTATAATTGATCACCACCGCCACGGAGAGACGCTGCACGTCGCCGACGTTCATTTTGGTATGACGAATGGTGCGGTCGACTTCATAGTTGCTGGTTTCATTGCGCTGAGTACTACGTGGGCCGGTATTCGCGTTATTGGCTGTCTGCGTGGTTTGCGCATTTTGCTGATTAGCCGGTGGTGTATTGATAGGCGCAGTATTCGCCGGTGCAGGCTGATTCGACAGGGCGCCAGGTACGCCGCCCGGTGCGCCGCTTCCTATCTGCTCGCTGACGTTGAGCTGGCGCGAACGCAGTACAGCCTGCGATTCATCACCATTCGGGCTGTACTGTTCTTCGGTTTGCTCTTTATTGGCAAAATCCAGCTGTGCGGTGACCTGCGCATGGACGTTACCGTTACCGACGATCGGTGACAGGATCGATTCGATACGACGCTGAACGCGGCCTTCGACGTCGCTGGCGTATTTCAGCTGCGCATCGTTCAGGTCACGACTGCTGGTGTTCGACTGGGTTAACAGATGACCGGCCTGATCGACCAGCGTGACGTTACCCGGCGGTAAACCGGCCACGGCGCTGGAGACCAGATGGGTAACCGCGCTAATTTGACCTTCATCCAGCGCCCGACCCGGTTCCAGATTTACGGTAACGGAGGCGGAAGGGGATTTTTGCTCACGGACAAATAATGAAGGTTTCGGCATGGCCAGATGGACGCGGGCGCGTTTAACCGGTCCGAGCGTTTCAATGGTGCGGGCCAGTTCGCCTTCCAGTGCACGCTGGTAATTCACCTGTTCGCTAAACTGGCTGATACCAAACTTTTCCTGGTCCAGCAGTTCAAAGCCCACCGCGCCGCCTTTCGGCAGACCTTGCTGGGCCAGACGCAAACGCAGCTCATGTACTTTATCCGCGGGAACTTCGATGGCGCCGCTTCCCTCGGTGAAACGATAGGGCACGTTCATCTGCGTCAGTTGGGTGACGATGGCGCCCCCGTCCTGATCGGAGAGGTTGCTGAACAGCGTGCGGTAATCTGGCGCTTTGGCCCACAGGACCATCGCCACGACGATCGCGACGGCAGCCGCGCCCGCCACAATCAGAGGGATTCTGGGATTCGCACGCAGGCGATTTAACCACTCGAGAGGTTTCAGTGGGGTTGCAGTCGATGCTGTCGCACTCATCTCGCACCTCGTGGATTATCGTGGACGGCGTTTTTTGCAAAGTGGAACAAGACTCACTCCCGGGTCAGCAAACTCGAAAAATTGACCGTCACATTATTTGCGGTTTTAAATTTTTCTATGCGCCAAAAACCGGGGGTTTTTATCGTTATTTAGCGCCTTTATCTTATTGACGAGCTGGTAATCTCTGCTACGTAAAAAATCATCCAGGGGATCAGAATGTCGGCAATACAGGGGATTGAAGGGGTCATCAGCCAGCTACAGGCCACGGCGACGTCAGCAAAGATGCAGGATATGCAGCCACAACCGACCGTGAGCTTTGCCGGTCAGCTGCATGCGGCGTTGGACCGCATCAGTGATGTGCAAACCGCATCTCGCGTGCAGGCAGAAAAATTTACCCTGGGTGAGGCGGGCATTGCGCTGAATGATGTGATGACCGATATGCAAAAAGCCTCGGTCTCTATGCAGATGGGGATTCAGGTGCGTAACAAGCTGGTGTCGGCGTATCAGGAAGTCATGTCGATGCAGGTGTAGGGACAACGTGCAGAAAATGTAGGCCGGATAAGCGCAACGCTATCCGGCAAACACTTACTTCTGAATCAAATAACGAATGGTTGGCCCATCCTGCTGAATATCCAGCACCGTATAGCCGTGATTACGCGCATCCAGCGGAATATTATTGATCGACTGCGGGCAGTCACTCACCACTTCCAGAATTTCACCTTTCTTCAGCTGCGGCATCGCTTCCAGCGTGGCGACAGCCGGGTAGGGACACGGTTCACCCACCATGTCCAGACGGTAATCAGGGACGATATTTTTCATGCGGATTCCTTAGCAGGCGTTAGCCCTGCACGGCGGAAGAAACGTTTTTCCCAGCCAATGATGAGCATCAGTGCGGCAAACAACAGCAGATAGGTCACCAGCAGGCCGCCGAGCGGACCGAAGGTGTTGAGCAGGTTCACTTTATCCCAGCTGGTGGCAAGCGCCGGGGCGAAGTCATCCCAGTAGTAGGCCAGGATGGTCGAGCCGATTACGTTGCCCAGACCGACCCACCAGTAATGCACCTGACCTTCGACCGCGCGGTACATCCAGCCGGTTTCACACCCGCCCGCCAGCACGATGCCGAAGCCAAACAGCAAGCCGCCGATCACCGCGTTGGGACCGGCCCACATGATCTTCGCCTCCACGCCCAGTTGCACATAGCTGAAGATGCCGATGGCGCTGACCGCCATGCCGAAGATAATGGCTTTTGCCATATGGGTGCGCCCGGAAATCCACAGATCGCGAAATGCCGAGGTAAAACAGATTTGCGCCCGTTCAATCAACAGACCGAATCCCACGCCGAACAGCATGGCTAACCCGAGCTTGGGTTTATCCATGGCGGTGAGCAGCGCCCAGCCGATCATGCCGATAAACACCAGCATGCCGAGGCGAAAACGCCGACGCGCCTGCTCTGGTTTTTGCGTCAGCGGCGAGGCGGCAGAGACTTTCTGCATTTTGACCGGAATACGGAACATCGGCAGCAGGGTGAAGCGTGCGCCAAACCATGAGCCAATTGCGGTGGCCAGCGCAAAGAACCACGCATGCAGGGAGAACTGTGGGATCCCGGTAAAGAACGCCGCGAGGTTACAGCCCATTGCCAGACGTGCGCCGAAACCGGCGATCATCCCGCCGATAATGGCCTGCATAATACGCACCCGACTGCGCGGCATACGTAATTTCACATTGTTGGCCCACAGTGCTGCCGCAAAGCAGCCGCCGAACATGCCGAGGATCATCATGCCGTCGATGCGGGTCAGCGGGGAGCCTTCGAGGTGGATCAGTTTGTAGTAACCCCACTCTTCGGCGTGAACGCCAAATAACTGCAGGACTTGACCGCCCCAGCGAGTAAATTCGCCGGTTACCGCCCAGAAGGTTCCCGTAATGCCGAAATAGTAAGTGGAGAGAATACCCGCCGCGATGACCGCGGGGGCAGGGGCCCAAAATTTAATTAACCAGGCCTGTTTGAAGTGTTGCCATGACATGCGTTTTGCCTCTGAACTCAGAAGGTATGTAACAAGAAGTGTGGATATTACACCGATCCACATTTTTGCCTATCAGTAATAAGAAGTAATCCCGACGGGATCAATCTTTATCCGCCGCCGCGAAAGGCTGGCGACATCAGGGGTTTAATGCCACAATCCCCTTTTCTTCGCATGCAGGATGAATGATGAAAAAATTAGCAATCGTTGGTGCATTTCTGCTTCTTAGCGGATGCGCCGAAGTTGAAAATTATAACGAAGTGGTAAAAACGCCCGCGCCCGCCGGTCTGGAAGGCTACTGGCAGTCGAAAGGTCCGCAGCGCAAGCTGGTGAGTCCGGAAGCTATCGCCTCGCTGGTGGTGACCAAAGAGGGCGATACGCTGGATTGTCGCCAGTGGCAGCGGGTGATTGCGCTACCGGGGAAACTGACGATGCTCTCCGGCGATCTCACCAACGTGACGGTGAAGCGTGAGCTGTATGAGATTGAGCGCGAAGGTAATACGCTGGAATATGACGGGATGACGCTGCAACGGGTCGATCGCCCAACGCAGGAATGCGCCGAAGTGTTACAGAAAACGCCGTTGGCGACGCCGCTGCCGTAAGCGTTAAACCCCGGTAGCCCGCCGCTACCGGGGAAGTCCATTACAACACCTCTTCAATCACCCACACGCTGACGCTGCCGCCGTTGCAGAAAAACGTCGCTTCGCCGTGTTCATCGGTGACCACGCTTTCTTCGCGATTCCCCAGATAGTCACGCCAGGTTTTATTGCCGTAGTTCGCGCCAAGCGCAATGCTTTTTTCGCCGTCATCGCCGTTGGACAACACCACCACACAGCCGGGGTCGTCGTCGGTACCGCTGCGGCTAAAGGCGATGCAATTGGGGTGATCAAAATACAGCGTTTGCACGCCGTGGGCGAAACGCTGGCGGGCCAGAATCAGTTCATCAAGCTGTTCAATGATCGGCATGTCGATGGGATAGGTTTGTCCATCCCCGCCGGTATCTTCATAGTGCGCGCCGTACAGATCGGGGTAGAACACCGACGGCACGCCGTTTTCGCGCAGCAGGATCAGCGCGTAGGCCAGCGGCTTAAACCACGGCTCGACTGGGGCCTCCAGCGCCTGTAGCGGTTGGGTGTCGTGATTGGCGACCAGCGTCACCGCATGGAACGGATCGGCTTCCACCAGCGTATCGGTGAAGATCTGGCTCATGTCATAATCGCGACCCTGACGTGAAGCCTCGTGAAACTTCATCTGCAGGGGGGCGTCGAACAACATGGTTTTCCCCTCCACCTGGTTGATGTAGTTTTGCAGTTTGTCGACTTCGTGGGACCAGTATTCGGCGACGATAAACAGCGGCTTGGGGGCCACCTCCTGCACGTGTTCGATCCACTCTTTATAAAACCAGGCCGGAATATGCTTGACGGCATCGAGGCGAAAGCCGTCGCACTGGGTTTGGTCCATTACCCAGCGCGCCCAGTATTTGATCTCCTCGGTAACGGCGTGGTTACGAAAATCAATATTTTCGCCCATCAGATAATCAAAGTTGCCGAGTTCGTCATCCACCTGATCGTTCCAGCCTTCTCCGGTGTAATCATTGACAATTTTGAAAATGCCGTCTTCGGTGGGGTTTTCGATATGGTCGATGCCGCTGAAGCATTTGAAGTCCCAGACAAACTGCGAGTACTGACCCGCGCGGGCCGGGAAGGTGTAGCGGGTCCAGGCTTCACATTCGATAATTTCGTCGTCAATCTGTGTGCGATCATCGGCGTTCACGCGCTGGACGCGAATGTGTTCTTTCTCATCAGCCCCCATTTTGTGGTTGACCACCACGTCCAGCAGTACCGCAATGTCGTTGTGTTTTAGCGCATCAATGGCGGCCAGCAGCTGGTTTTTATCACCGTATTTGGTGGCGACGGTGCCTTTTTGGTCGAACTCGCCGAGGTCAAACAGATCGTAGGAGTCATAGCCAACGGAATAGCCGCCGGACGCGCCTTTATACGCGGGCGGCAGCCACACCATATTGATGCCGATATCGTTGAGGCCGCCTGCGCGTGCGACAAGTTCGGGCCACAGCTGACCGCCCTCAGGGTAATACCAGTGGAAGTACTGCAATAACGTGGGATTTTTCATCTTCCGTGCTCCAGACGCCGTTTGGCTGACCTCTGGAGTATGGAAGATTATTCAGGCGAGACGGGAAAAAATTACGGCGTGGTGGGGGCGTCGGGTACCAGCAGCATGCCGGAAAGACGACCATAGGCGTTATTCAGCGTCTTCTGACGAGTCGACTGACCGATCAGCCCGCTGAGCTCATCCAGCCGCTGTTGCAGCAACGCCTTGAGTAATTGTTCGTTATCCAGCGTCTGTTTAATATACCCGGCCACGATGTCCTGAACGCTTCGCGTAATGCCCGGTGGAGTTTCGTCTTCCATGACCACTTCAATACTTTGCAGATAGCTAACTTCCTGTTCCAGTAAAAGGTCCCATTCACCGCGCTGCGCCAGTTCCAGCAGCGAGTGGCTGAGTAGCGCAATGCGCTGCCAACGGTTGATAAACTCCACGGCTGAGGTCATTAACGAGACTCCTGGGACGATGCTTTGGGTGAGATCTGTTTCCAGGCTTCCGCAATGTTGCCGAGCAACCCTTCGACTTCTTCAATGGCCTGACTATCATTGCGCAAATTCGCTTGCAGCAGACGGCGGACCATATAGTCGTACAGCGCCGACAAATTGGTGGCGATTTCGCCGCCATTGTCCTGATCCAGACCCGCTTTAAGGCCGTTGTCGATGATATTAATGGCCTTGCTTATGGCCTCGCCTTTGGCGACGATATCACCCTGCTGCATAAACAGGCGAGCGCGCACCAGGGCGCTGTGCGCGCCATCAAACAACATTTCGATCAGCTGATGCGGACTGGCGCTCATCACGCCACTCTCTATGCCGACCTGTGCATAGGCTTTGGTACCGCTCGCGGTATACATACTTACCTCTGTTATCAGGAATTGCTCATTGCCGTAAATTGTTGACCCAGATAGTTACTGGTGCTGTTCAGTTTGCTCATCATGGTGTCAAGTTGGGTAAACTGTGCTTTATAGCGCGCCACGGTATCGTCGATGCTATTACTGACGGCCAGATATTGTTTGGTCAGTTTTTTCAGCGTGGCGTTAATATTGTCCTGGGCGCTGTCGATAATGCCGTCATCAGCCAGATAGCCTTTTATTTCAGTAGCCAGTTTGGTCGTAATGCCAGTTTCTTTACCATCTCCCACCAGCAGTTGACGGGTCGCAGCGGTGTTATCTTCCAGCGCTTTTTTCAGTTTGGCGTCGTCAATCTTCAGCTTGCCGGTGGTGCCGTCGGTGGTAATCCCGATTTCACCTAACGTTTTGAACGCACCGTCACTGGCACCGTTGGAAAACTGCGCGCGGATACCTGCCTGGATAGTACGCACGGCGCTGTCGCCGAGCAGCGCGCCGTTATTTGTGTCCTGAACTTCTGCGCCAGGATCGACTTCAGTGTATTTGGTCAGCGTTGAGAAGGTATCCAGCAGCGAGTTGTAGGCATCGACCCAGCTTTTAATCGCTTCAGTTGATTTTTCATTGCTCTTGGTGACGGTAATACGCGCATCGGTCACTTCTTTGGTCAGATTCAGCGTTACGCCCTGCGGGGCATCGGTAATGGTGTTGCTTGGACGCTCAATATCGATCCCGTTGACCTTTAATTGCGCATTTTTGGCTTCCACCAGTTGTTTCATATTGCCACTGCCGGCAGTACTGTCGTAGGCCAATAAATCATTGAGCTTACTGTCGCCGCTGACGGAAATCGTCATCTTATTATCGACGCCGCTGTCAGCGGTTAATACCAGCTGATAATCATTTTCTTTTACTTTAACGATGCTGGCGGAAATACCGCTGTCGGCATCGTTGATGGCATCACGAATGCCTTCCAGCGACGTTTGGTCTTTGGCCAGCTTAATTTCCAGCGGCTCTTTACGACCTTTTTGCTCAATTTTAATTGTGCGGCTGTCGGATGAGGTGTCACCCAATGCTTCCTTCGTTGAGCTAATACCTGTTTTGGTACTGAGTGATTGCGCCTGGGCCAGCTGTGTGACGCTGACGGTATAGGTGCCTGGCGCTGCACCAGCAGAGGTTGATACTGTCAGATCTTCAGTGCTGCTGGTGACGGTGGTGCTTTTAAACAGATCGGCGCTGTTCAGCGTGGTATTTGCTGTCTGGAATTTTTCCAGCGCGCTTTTTAGCGTGCCGTAGGCCGTGAGCCGTGCGGTATTGGCGCTCTGCTGCTGGGTAATTGGCGTTAAACGTTTTTTTTCAGCGGTCGTTAGATTCGTCAGCAATGTATCCAGTGGCAGGTTTGAACCGACGCCCAGTGATGTAAATGAAGCCATGCCTAATTCCTTTTGATTGCAAACAGTAGTTAAGCGGGTTATCGGCAATCTGCGCGCAAAGTTTAATGATAGTTTTGTGAAAATAATGCGCGGAATAGTGGGGCATATTACGGGTATTTCAGGGGCTAAGAAAAAAGAGGGCGGAAAGTAAAAATTTTCTAAAGTTCGAAATTAACGTGCCGATACATGGGTTACGGTCAGAAACCGTGGGCAACGGCCCAATAACATCAAGTTGTAATTGATAAGGAAAAGATCATGGCACAAGTCATCAATACAAACAGCCTGTCGCTGTTGACCCAGAACAACCTGAACAAATCTCAGTCTACCCTGAGCTCCGCTATCGAGCGTCTGTCTTCTGGTCTGCGTATCAACAGCGCCAAAGACGATGCTGCTGGTCAGGCGATCGCTAACCGCTTCACCTCTAACATCAAAGGTCTGACTCAGGCTTCTCGTAACGCCAACGACGGTATCTCCATCGCGCAGACCACTGAAGGCGCGCTGAACGAAATCAACAACAACCTGCAGCGTGTACGTGAACTGTCTGTTCAGGCATCTAACGGTACTAACTCTGATAGCGACCTGAGCTCTATCCAGGCTGAAATCACCCAACGTCTGAGCGAAATTGACCGCGTATCCGGTCAGACCCAGTTCAACGGCGTGAAGGTACTGGCGGGTGACAACACCCTGAAAATCCAGGTTGGTGCGAACGATAACGAAACCATCTCCATTAACCTGAAAGAAATCACCAGCAGCACGCTGGGCCTGAATACTTTCAGCGTGACTGGCGATAAAGCAGCTACAGCTGATCAACTGGTTAAAGATTTTGGCGCGACTGGTACTATGAACTACAAATTGGGCGCTACCAACTATACTGCTGATGTAAAAACTGGCGCTATTAAAGATGGTGCTGCAGCTGCTGTTTATGTAGGGGCTGCTGATAACGCGCTGCTTACTGACGATAAAAACATCAAGGTAGATAATACTGATACGACAACGATTACAGCGGCTGCGACTGAGGCCGCCAAAACAGGTGGTGCTGTTGGTGCTAAATTCAGCTTTAAAGGTACTGAGTGGACAGCAACGACCCCAACAACTACTAACTTGAATGGTAACGGTACTTACACCGCGAAAGTTGATGGTCAGGATATTACGATGACCATTGGCGGTTCAACATCTCCTGTCGGTGCAGGTGCTACGCTTTCTATTACCGGTGGTACTATCTATGAACAGGGTGTGGCTGGTAGTGACAAACTGACTACCCATGCAACCAACGTGGCAGCGAAAGAATCTGACTTGGTAGCGGCAAAAGCAACTAAAACGGGTGGGGCTTTAGATGTAGGTGGTGTTACGTACACAGTAGATGGTAACGGTGTTGTCAGCAATGGTGGTGAAACTACTTTCGTTAAGAATGCAGGCACAGCTAATGCTTCCTTAGTTAAACAAAGTCAGGCAAGCGAAGCAACGCGTAACCAGCTGAAGCTGATTGACACTGCGCTGGCTCAGGTTGATACCTTACGTGGCGACCTCGGTGCGGTACAGAACCGTTTCGACTCTACTATCACCAACTTGGGTAACACCGTTAACAACCTGACTTCTGCTCGTAGCCGTATCGAAGATGCTGACTACGCGACCGAAGTGTCCAACATGTCCAAAGCACAGATCCTGCAGCAGGCAGGGACTTCTGTACTGGCACAGGCCAACCAGGTTCCGCAGAACGTTCTGTCTCTGCTGCGTTAATTCACACTTATCGCGCAAACCCCGCTCCGGCGGGGTTTTTTACATTCCGCTTTACCCGTAACCCCCAAATAACCCCTCATTTCACCCACTATTCACCCGATTAAAACCCCTGCAGAAACGGATAATCATGCCGATAACTCATTTAACGCAGGGCTGTTTATCGTGAATTCACTGTATACCGCTGAAGGTGTAATGGATAAACACTCGCTGTGGCAGCGTTATGTACCGTTGGTGCGTCACGAAGCATTGCGCCTTCAGGTGCGCTTGCCGGCGAGCGTAGAACTGGATGACCTGCTACAAGCGGGCGGCATCGGGTTATTGAATGCAGTTGACCGATATGACGCTTTGCAAGGAACGGCATTTACCACTTACGCAGTGCAGCGTATTCGTGGGGCTATGCTGGATGAACTACGCAGCCGGGATTGGGTGCCGCGTAGCGTTCGGCGCAATGCCCGCGAAGTGGCACAGGCGATGGGGCAACTGGAGCAGGAACTCGGGCGTAACGCGACGGAAACTGAAGTGGCGGAGCGTCTGGCTATTCCTGTGCAAGAGTATCGTCAGATGTTGCTTGATACCAATAACAGCCAACTCTTCTCCTACGACGAGTGGCGGGAAGAGCATGGCGATAGTATTGAGCTGGTGACGGAAGAAAACCAGCAAGAAAACCCGTTACAGCAGCTGCTTGATGGCAATTTACGCCAGCGCGTGATGGATGCGATTGACGCATTGCCGGAGCGTGAAAAGCTGGTGCTGACGCTGTACTACCAGGAAGAGCTGAATCTGAAAGAGATTGGTGCTGTTCTGGAAGTCGGTGAGTCACGGGTTAGCCAGTTGCACAGTCAGGCCATCAAACGTCTACGCACCAAGCTGGGTAAGCTATAGGGGGTAATCATTGCCCCTGAACAATGCCGCATAACGAATTGACTACCAGGAGTTCTCATGACGGTGCAGCAATCAAAAAGACGGCCTCTAAGCCGCTACCTCAAAGATTTCAAACACAGCCAGACGCATTGCGCCCATTGCTATAAGTTGCTCGACAGGATCACGCTGGTCCGCCGCGGCCAGATTGTGAATAAAATCGCTATTGCCCGGCTCGATATGTTGCTGGACGCTGCTGCCTGGGAGCAGGAGAAAAAAGAGTGGGTGGCGTTATGCCGTTTTTGCGGTGATTTACACTGCAAAGAACAGAGCGACTTTTTTGACATTATCGGGTTTAAACAGTTTTTGTTTGAACAAACCGAAATGAGCCACGGCACGGTGCGCGAATATGTGGTTCGCCTGCGCCGTCTCGGTAATCATCTGACCGAACAGAACATTTCTCATGACCTGCTGCAGGAAGGCTTCCTCGACGAAAACCTCGCCCCGTGGCTGCCGGAGACCAGCACCAACAACTACCGCATTGCGCTGCGTAAGTATGAGCAGTTCAAAGCGCATGTACCTGTGGGCCAGATGCAGAAATCCTCCTGGACAGCCAGTTCTGATATATATTAAAAACGAATAAGGTGTAACGGAGTCGTGTTTGTAAATAGCGGTAAACGCTCTACACTACTGTCATAAATGATAGTCACTAATGACAATATTCGGGGTAACTATGAAATTAGCACGTCTGGGACGTCAGGCTCTGATGGGTGTAATGGCTGTGGCACTTGTCGCCGGTATGAGCGCAAAAACCTTTGCGGACGAAGGTCTGTTAAATAAAGTGAAAGAGCGCGGTACGCTGTTGGTTGGTCTCGAAGGGACCTATCCCCCGTTTAGTTTTCAGGGTGATGACGGCAAGCTGACCGGTTTTGAAGTCGAATTTGCCGAAGAACTGGCTAAACATCTCGGGGTGAAAGCGACGCTGAAGCCGACCAAGTGGGATGGCATGCTGGCTTCTTTAGACTCCAAACGTATTGATGTGGTAATAAACCAGGTGACCATCTCTGACGAACGTCAGAAAAAATACGATTTCTCTACCCCGTATACGGTCTCTGGTATCCAGGCGCTGGTGAAAAAAGGCAACGAAGGCGTGATTAAAACCGCGGCTGACCTGAAAGGTAAAAAAGTCGGTGTCGGTCTGGGTACTAACTACGAAGAGTGGCTGCGCCAGAACGTGCAGGGCGTCGATATCCGTACTTATGATGATGACCCGACCAAATATCAGGATCTGCGCGTCGGTCGTATCGATGCGATTCTGGTTGATCGTCTGGCCGCGTTGGATCTGGTGAAGAAAACCAAAGACACGCTGGCAGTGACCGGTGAAGCCTTCTCCCGCCAGGCATCCGGCGTGGCGCTGCGTAAAGGTAATGACGATCTGCTGAAAGCGGTCGATGCCGCCATTGCAGAGATGCAGAAAGACGGTACCCTGAAAGCCCTGTCTGAAAAATGGTTTGGGGCGGATGTGACGAAATAATCGTCATCCGAATAAAAAAGGCGCCTTTAACAGCGCCTTTTTTTATTTCATTGCGCCTGAACGTGCATAATAAAAAGAACATCACAACAACGAATACCGGAGGCTGTATGCCGCTGCATAATTTAACGCGCTTTCCACGTCTGGAATTTATTGGCGCGCCAACGCCGCTCGAATATCTCCCGCGCTTCTCTGATTATCTCGGACGCGACATTTTTATTAAACGCGATGATGTCACGCCAATGGCGATGGGCGGCAATAAGCTGCGCAAGCTGGAGTTCCTGGCGGCAGATGCGCTGCGCGAAGGGGCCGACACGCTGATTACCGCCGGGGCCATTCAGTCGAACCACGTGCGCCAGACGGCGGCGGTGGCGGCAAAGCTCGGGCTGCACTGCGTGGCGCTGCTGGAAAACCCGATTGGCACCACGGCGGAAAACTATCTCAGCAACGGTAACCGTCTGTTGTTAGATCTGTTTAATACCCAGGTTGAAATGTGCGACGCGCTGACCGACCCGAATGCACAACTTCAGGCGCTGGCTACGCGGATTGAAGCGCAAGGGTTCCGACCGTATGTGATCCCGGTCGGCGGGTCGAATGTGCTGGGTGCGTTGGGCTATGTTGAAAGTGCGCTGGAAATTGCCCAGCAGTGCGAGGGCGCGGTAGCGCTGTCCTCTGTGGTGGTTGCTTCAGGCAGCGCGGGCACCCATGCGGGTCTGGCGGTGGGGCTGGAACAGCTGATGCCCAACGTCGAGCTGATTGGGGTGACCGTTTCGCGCAGCGTCGCCGATCAAAAGCCAAAAGTGGTGACCCTGCAGCAGGACGTGGCTCGTGAACTGGAACTGACCACCTCGGCGGATATTCTGTTATGGGATGACTATTATGCGCCGGGCTACGGCACGCCAAATGAAGAGGGCATGGAAGCGGTGAAACTACTGGCGCGTCTGGAAGGCATCTTGCTGGATCCGGTGTATACCGGCAAAGCGATGGCGGGCCTGATTGACGGTATCAGCCAGAAGCGCTTTAAGGATGAAGGTCCGGTCCTGTTTATTCATACCGGTGGGGCACCTGCGCTGTTTGCCTACCATCCTCACGTGTAATGGCAAGGTAGAAAAACGCTAATGCAAGAAAGTATCCAACTGGTGATTGATTCACTGCCCTTCCTGCTTAAAGGCGCGGTATTTACGCTGCAGCTGAGTATCGGTGGGATGTTCTTTGGTCTGGTGCTGGGGTTTATCCTCGCTCTGATGCGCCTGTCGCCGCTGCTGCCGGTGCGCTGGCTGGCGCGCGTCTATATTTCTATTTTTCGCGGCACACCGCTGATCGCCCAACTGTTTATGATCTACTACGGTCTGCCGCAGTTTGGCATTGAGCTGGACCCGATCCCGGCGGCGATGATTGGTTTGTCGCTGAACACCGCAGCGTATGCGGCTGAAACGCTGCGTGCGGCTATCTCCTCGATTGATAAAGGTCAGTGGGAGGCGGGCGCCAGTATCGGTATGACGCGCTGGCAGACCATGCGGCGGGCGATCCTACCGCAGGCGGCGCGCGTGGCTTTGCCGCCGTTGAGCAACAGCTTTATCAGCCTGGTAAAAGACACCTCGCTGGCGGCGACAATCCAGGTACCGGAACTGTTCCGTCAGGCGCAGCTGATCACCTCACGCACGCTGGAAGTGTTCACCATGTATCTGGCAGCCTCGCTGATTTACTGGGTAATGGCGACAGTGTTGTCCGCACTGCAGAACTATTTTGAAGAACAACTGAACCGCCAGGAGAGAGAGCCGAAATGAGTGCGATCGAAGTCAGAAACCTGGTGAAAAAATTTCACGGGCAAACGGTGCTGCACGGTATCGATCTTGAGGTAAAACCCGGTGAAGTTGTGGCGATTATCGGGCCTAGCGGCTCAGGGAAAACCACGTTGTTGCGCAGTATTAATCTGCTGGAACAGCCTGAGGCGGGCACGATTAAAGTCGGTGACATTACCATTGATACGGCGCGTTCACTCAATCAGCAGAAAGGGTTGATTCGTCAGCTGCGCCAGCATGTGGGGTTTGTGTTCCAGAACTTTAATTTGTTTCCTCACCGTACGGTGCTGGAAAACATTATAGAAGGTCCGGTGATTGTGAAGGGAGAGCCGAAAGCCGAAGCAACGGCGCGCGCACGTGAGTTGCTGGCAAAGGTGGGCCTGGCGGGTAAAGAGACCAGCTATCCGCGTCGGTTATCCGGTGGACAGCAGCAGCGCGTGGCAATTGCCCGGGCGTTGGCCATGCGCCCGGAGGTGATCCTGTTTGATGAACCAACGTCAGCACTCGATCCTGAACTGGTTGGCGAGGTGCTGAATACCATTCGTCAACTGGCGCAGGAAAAACGCACCATGGTGATTGTGACGCATGAAATGAGCTTTGCGCGCGACGTTGCTGACCGGGCGATATTTATGGATCAGGGGCGCATTGTGGAGCAGGGACCCGCAAAATCGCTGTTTACCGCGCCCCAACAACCGAGAACGCGTCAGTTTCTGGAAAAATTCTTAATGCAATAATAACCCTACGGTGCTCACCGAAATAGATTTTTGGTGAGCACAAGCCGCATAACTATTTATTATTACTGCTTTATTATTAACGCTGCGTCGCATCAACCTGCTCTGATTATGCGTAATACTCAAGTAAATCCATTCTTGTCCGATAATCTGCATATATAAAATACATTTATGTGTTAGTTTGTTTCATTCTCATTTGTGATGATTATCAATCTCAGGGACATGACCACTTAGTATGCAGGATCACGATTTCTTCACCTGGCGACGGAGCATGCTGTTACGCTTTCAGGAAATGGCGACGGCAGATGACGTCTATACCGAATTACAACATCAGACACAGCATCTGGAGTTTGATTTTTACGCTCTCTGTGTTCGTCACCCCGTGCCGTTTACCCGACCTAAGACGGCGCTTCATACAACCTACCCCAAAGCGTGGGTGGCACATTATCAGTCCGAAAATTATCTCGCGATTGACCCCGTGCTAAAACCAGAAAACTTCAGACAGGGCCATCTTCCCTGGGACGATACCTTATTTCGCGATGCACAACCGCTTTGGGATGCGGCGCGTAATCACGGTTTACGCAAGGGGATGACGCAATGCTTAATGCTGCCGAACCGGGCGCAGGGCTTTCTTTCTGTCTCGTGTGCGAGCGTGCGTAATGGCCGCTTTGCGCAGGATGAAGTGGAACTCAGAATGCAATTGCTGGTAAGGGAGAGTCTCTCCGTTCTGACGCGACTGGAAGATGATATGGTCATGGCGCCAGAGATGCGGTTTAGTAAGCGGGAGAAAGAAATACTGAAATGGACCGCAGAGGGAAAAACGTCGGCAGAAATAGCGATGATCCTGTCGATTTCTGAAAATACCGTGAACTTCCATCAGAAGAATATGCAGAAGAAGTTTAACGCACCAAACAAAACGCAGATTGCCTGCTATGCTGCAGCGACCGGGCTTATCTGAATAAGTTGTCGTTCTGAGTGTCAGACGCAAAACCGGCTGATTGCAATGCTATCAGCCGGTTTCTTATTACTGGCGGTAGGCCTGTTTAATTTGTTTAACAGTGTTGGAAAATACCGCAGCCTGGGATTGATCTTCAATCTGCGCGATCTGTTTTTCCATCTTAAGAATCACGCGGCCTGCATCGGCTTGTCCCATTGCCTGCAGCATCAGCGTTAACATGGCTTTCAGGCAGGTGACTTCGTTAGCCAGTTCTTGATTATTCTCAGCAGTGGAAAAATCAGGCGTACTCATTTATTTTCCTCGTTATGTCTCTATGAAAAAGTGCGATGGCAAATGTTAAGGCGGCGGAGTATACCATAAGCGCGGCTAAAAATATCAGTGGCTGTTTTTCGCACAAACATTAACCGCGACATTAAAATAAACAAGATGTTGCAGTGCATATATTTTCTCCATTCTTTGTATATTTCGAGTTTTTTACTCGTTAATTGTTGTTACAACTTTGCCCGCCTATTTAGCATTCAACTGAAGAATATGATTTTTTTGTCACCATTTTGAAACAGCGATTCGTATATAACCCCGGCAGAACGCCGTCAGCAGTGAATGTTTCCACGCGGCGTACAATCTAATTTCCAAAAACGAGAGCAAAATCGGAAGACGGATGTTTTTTACATTTCAAAGTTGAGATAAAACCCGTTAACATAGGACCGATTAACTATCGGTAGCGTTATCCCTATTCTGGAGATATTCCTTTGATCAACGTTTTTCTTGTTGATGACCATGAACTGGTGCGCGCAGGGATACGACGCATTCTTGAAGATATAAAAGGCATTAAAGTTGTCGGCGAAGCGTGCTGCGGCGAAGATGCTGTGAAATGGTGTCGCTCAAATTCCGCCGACGTCGTGCTGATGGACATGAATATGCCCGGTATTGGTGGGCTTGAAGCAACACGTAAAATTGCGCGTTCTACGGCTGACATAAAAGTGATCATGTTGACCGTTCATACTGAAAACCCATTGCCCGCAAAAGTCATGCAGGCCGGGGCCGCAGGTTATCTGAGCAAGGGCGCTGCACCTCAGGAAGTGGTTAGCGCCATTCGCTCCGTCTATTCCGGACAGCGCTATATTGCTTCTGATATCGCTCAACAGATGGCGCTCAGCCAAATTGAGCCGGAGAAAACGGAAACACCCTTTGCCAGTTTGTCTGAACGCGAGTTGCAGATTATGCTGATGATCACCAAAGGCCAGAAGGTCAATGAGATCTCGGAGCAGCTGAATCTCAGTCCGAAAACGGTGAACAGCTATCGCTATCGAATGTTCAGTAAATTAAACATTCACGGCGACGTAGAACTGACTCACCTGGCAATTCGCCATGGCCTGTGTAATGCGGAGACGTTAACAAGCCAGTGACCGAACAGTTTGATGCCAAAGCGTTCCTGAAAACCGTCACCAGCCAGCCCGGCGTTTATCGTATGTACGATGCCGCCGGGACGGTTATCTATGTCGGTAAAGCCAAGGATCTGAAAAAGCGGCTTTCCAGCTACTTCCGCAGCAACCTCGCGTCGCGTAAAACTGAAGCGCTGGTGGCGCTTATTCAGCAGATTGATGTGACGGTGACGCATACTGAAACCGAAGCGTTGTTGCTTGAGCATAACTACATCAAGCTGTACCAGCCGCGCTACAACGTGCTGTTACGCGATGATAAGTCTTACCCCTTTATCTTCCTTAGCGGTGATACCCACCCGCGCCTGGCGATGCATCGTGGGGCGAAGCATGCCAAAGGCGAATACTTCGGTCCATTCCCTAACGGCTATGCCGTGCGTGAAACGTTGGCACTGCTGCAGAAAATTTTCCCAATTCGTCAGTGCGAAAACAGTGTCTACCGCAACCGCTCGCGCCCTTGTCTGCAATATCAGATTGGCCGCTGTCTCGGTCCCTGCGTCGCCGGTCTGGTGAGCGAAGACGAGTACGCGCAGCAGGTTGACTACGTCCGCTTGTTCTTGTCCGGCAAAGATGATCAGGTGTTAACGCAATTGATCGCCCGGATGGAAAAGGCCAGTCAGAATCTGGAATTTGAAGAGGCCGCGCGTATTCGCGACCAAATTCAGGCCGTCCGTCGTGTCACCGAAAAACAGTTTGTTTCCAACACCGGGGATGACCTTGACGTTATCGGCGTGGCGTTTGATGCCGGGATGGCCTGCGTGCATGTTTTGTTTATCCGTCAGGGAAAAGTGCTGGGTAGCCGCAGCTATTTTCCTAAAGTACCGGGGGGAACGGAACTGGGCGAAGTGGTCGAGACCTTTGTCGGACAGTTTTATTTACAGGGCAGCCAGATGCGCACCTTGCCCGGCGAGATCCTGCTCGATTTTAATCTGAGCGATAAAACGCTGCTGGCCGATTCGTTGTCTGAGCTCGCCGGGCGGCGGATTAACGTCCAGACGAAGCCGCGCGGCGATCGCGCGCGCTACCTGAAGCTGGCTCGTACCAATGCTGCAACGGCGCTGACCACCAAACTGTCTCAGCAGTCCACCATTACACAACGTTTGACGGCGCTGGCATCGGTACTGAAGCTACCGGCGGTTAAACGTATGGAGTGCTTCGACATCAGCCATACCATGGGCGAGCAGACGGTAGCCTCCTGCGTGGTTTTCGATGCTAATGGACCGCTACGTGCTGAATACCGCCGCTATAATATTACCGGCATTACCCCCGGCGATGATTACGCGGCGATGAATCAGGTGCTGCGCCGCCGTTATGGCAAGGCGATTGAAGCAAGTAAGATCCCGGACGTTATTTTGATCGACGGTGGCAAAGGTCAACTGGGGCAGGCGAAAGCGGTATTTGCTGAATTGGATGTGCCCTGGGATAAAAGCCATCCGCTCCTGCTTGGCGTGGCAAAAGGGGCGGATCGTAAAGCTGGCCTGGAAACGTTGTTCTTTGAACCGGAAGGTGAGGGGTTCAGCTTGCCGCCAGATTCGCCTGCGCTGCACGTGATTCAACATATTCGCGATGAATCACACGATCACGCTATCAGCGGACACCGTAAAAAACGGGCGAAGGTGAAAAGCACCAGTACCCTGGAAACCATTGAGGGCGTTGGACCAAAACGTCGACAGATGCTGCTAAAGTACATGGGCGGTTTGCAAGGGCTTCGTAACGCAAGTGTCGAAGAAATTGCAAAAGTGCCGGGTATTTCGCAAGGTCTGGCAGAAAAGATCTTCTACTCGTTGAAACATTAGGCCCTCTGTAGCAACATAGGGGTAATTTCACTGACAACAGATAGTTATCCGTCATATGCAATTTAATATCCCTACATTGCTCACGCTGTTTCGCGTCATTCTGATCCCATTCTTTGTATTGGCGTTTTATCTGCCATTTACCTGGGCTCCCTTTGTTAGTGCGCTGATCTTCTGTATCGCGGCGGTTACCGACTGGTTTGACGGATTTCTGGCACGCCGCTGGAACCAAAGTACGCGTTTTGGTGCCTTCCTCGATCCGGTCGCCGATAAAGTGCTGGTGGCTATCGCCATGGTGCTGGTGGCGGAGCACTACCACAGCTGGTGGGTAACATTACCTGCTGCGACGATGATCGCCCGTGAAATTATCATTTCAGCACTGCGCGAATGGATGGCCGAGCTGGGGAAACGCAACAGCGTAGCCGTGTCATGGATCGGTAAAGTCAAAACCGCCTCACAAATGGCGGCTCTGGCGTGGTTACTGTGGCGGCCAAATATCTGGGTTGAATACGCCGGGATCGCGCTTTTCTTCGTTGCTGCGATACTGACATTGTGGTCGATGTTCCAGTATTTGAGAGCTGCACGTGGAGATTTGCTTGATCAGTGATCGTTTCGACGCAAATTTCAGCAAACGATCGAAAGTGGTGAAAAATATCGTTGACTCAGTGCGTCAGGTAAGTAGAATGCAACGCATCGAACGGCAGCACAGATTGCCAGACGATAGTAAAATCAAGTGATTAACAAAATTACTTGGTGATGCGGGAATAGCTCAGTTGGTAGAGCACGACCTTGCCAAGGTCGGGGTCGCGAGTTCGAGTCTCGTTTCCCGCTCCAAATTTAAAACATCGGCAATATGCGGGTGTTGGCTGAAAAGCCTGAAGATTTCGGCGCGTTAGCAAAGCGGTTATGTAGCGGATTGCAAATCCGTCTAGTCCGGTTCGACTCCGGAACGCGCCTCCAATTTCTTCCCGAGCCCGGATGGTGAAATCGGTAGACACAAGGGATTTAAAATCCCTCGGCTGTAAGGCTGTGTGGGTTCAAGTCCCACTCCGGGCACCATGGGAAAGAAAAGAATAATCAAAGCAATAAGCAGTGTCGTGAAACCACCTACGGGTGGTTTTTTTGTTTTTGTAATTTGCTTTGACCATTGTTTCGTCATTCAGGTTCGCCATAAAAAGAGGGCATTACTGCCTCACCGCAAACGTAACAACAAAATGCTCTTTTGCTTTCAGAACGAGAAAAGTGAATTGCAAATCAAAGTCGGGAAATTTGCCGCCACCACACTGTATGTAAAGATATGGCAGCGGTGACTGGCAAATGTTTGAAGTGTGAGTCTTGAATGACTGCCACTCGCGGCGGGTTGTACTTACCCAGTATGATGAATCAGAGATGTTTAATCTGACACCAGCCAGAACTCAGCCTCTTCAAACATTTCCTGAACGGTTCGGCTTATCTGTTCTTTCTCGTGCTTACTGGCATCTGTGTTGATCCCCGGTAGTGTCATCATCGGTTTAACTCGAACATCCGCATCCGGGAAGAGTCGGTGAACCCTCTTACTCAACTCACCTAAAATAATCTCCTTTGCACCCGGTAAACCCTCAAAATTTCTTTTGTCATAAACGAGTTCCACAAACATTGCACACTGCCTTTCTGGTGGATGAATATACAGTATTTATACTGTGTTTTTATCCACTATTCAAGAGGGCGTTAACGTGGGCATCCCTTCAGTTGCGACTGATATGTGCAATGGTCGCTGAAGTCCGGATTGAGCGATGACGGGTTCACCCGAATCCATACCTGACCAACCTGAAGAACGGCAATGTGTGATGACCGCTCCGTGAAAGAGTACGAGAAAGACCGTTTTCAATATTGCTCAATGAGTGAAATATCCTTATATTTGATTGAGTTGTATTGTTTTAACCCCTTATTCTACTGACATCGAGCAACGCTTGATTCATTAAAATATTCTGAGTAAACGGTATGAAGAAACCAAGCGACCATAAAAATGATCGCCTTCCGAAGCCAAGAACGAACTTTTCTGATCCCGATGTGAGAAAACGTGTCGTTGAAGGGTTGAATGATTCTGCAGCAAACGATTTTATTGCCCTTATTAATTGGCTGAGAATGGGTAAAAACGTAGGCGAGGCCATCCCTTTGGCGAAATGTCACAGCCTTCGTAATACGATTTCCAGGCTTGAAGCCCTAAAATGTGGTGTAAAAACCGATTGGAAAGACGTGCTCAAACTGATGGAGCGTACAATACAAAATAGCCACCAAGTTAAAGATATTGCGTCTGACCCATCGCAAATTGCCACTGGAATTATCAAAAATATGAATGAGATAAGCCAGAGTATCGCGTCAGGGAGCGCAACGCCTGAAATGCTGGCAAGGCTTCATAAAATGCATCAGATCACCTCCAGTCTGAAAGGAAGTGAAGATCTGACAAACAGTATTAACATGCTAATAGAAAGCACGCAGGATGCTTTGCGTGGCTATACGAGTCAAAAAGCAAAACCTAAGGTCAGGAAACCCATTAAGCAAAATTATGCCCAACGTGAAGATATGATACTCCGCAGCGAGTGTGAGCCTTTAATTGGCTTGAATGACATTTTCATGATAGCAAGTCGCCTTATTTCTATGTCAACTCGATTGGGTTGCTCTCCTGTGACCTTGGCAAAACGAGTAGATGCTTTGAAAGGTGTAATTAACCCTGAAATTATGCCCGAATTGCTCGATCTCCTTCAGCAGGATGTCGAGCTGATGGCCCAGACTGTTCCGCTCCAGGTCAAAGATGATAATAGCCGTAGTGATGGTGGAAAACTTGTTGGATTGACGGGGATAGTCGAAGGCGGATCTTCTATAGGTGTTGAAGCTCAGCGAATAATCACAGCAGAGCTTAAAAGGCTTCCCCCGCTGACCAATGCTCAGCGAATATCTTTTGACACAGCGCGTGCAAGCTTGGCCTTAGAATGTGACACATTCAAGGTTATTGAAGAGATCAGGCGTATTGCAGCTTGCTTTAAATGGAGGCCGTTGGCTGTTGCTGCCTATGTTGCACACAAATCTCTTGGAATCAGGGCTGATATTGCTGGAGACGTGATTACCCTACTAGCGCAAGATGAGGCACTTTTAGAAAGTGCTAAATGCCCGTACTCATCCGGCCAACCGCAATCCAGTTGAGGTAGCGCTTGTGACATGCTTTACGTTCTCCGTTTTGTATCAGTAAAACCTCGCCTTGGTGTTCGGCTTGTGTGGATTCAAGTCCCATTCTAATTGAATAATTAAATCAATAAGCCGTGTCGTGAAACCACCTACGGGTGGTTTTGTTGTGCCTGTAATTTGTTGACCCGCATCGGTATCGTTTCTAAGGGCAAGGTTTCAATAGGCATCTACCTGCGAATCGGTGCACCCATCATAAATCCTCCGCGGGCCGGGTTACTACTGAACCCATCTCGGGCGGGATTGTAACTCTGGTTCTGAAAACGGTTAAACATAATGGGATCGCCAATGCCATCCTGAATCGCAAATGGCCGATGGATTTTATTGCGGGACCTGAGCGTGAAACCGAAATCCTCCGTTCCTCCAATGATGATGACGCTGTTGCCGGTAGACAGCGCCGCACTTAATTCACGCTCTCTTGCGGCCTGGTCCTGTAAGGTGCTGGCAATAGCACAGAATGACGTCATCAACAGTACGGTGAAGGCGAAGTATGAACGTACCCGTGACCGTTTCATGATGAATACCTGATAAAAATGTGGCTATTCAAGTATAGCGTTTGGCAGCGTTGGTACCCGACGTAGGTATGATTAATTTTACCGCTGTGTCTGTGAAAATAATGATTATCCAGCCAGTCAGCACCGCTGAATTCCCCCCTATAATGAAAGCAGGTAACAGGTGATAGCTCCTGTTTGCAGACCCTACTGATGCAGGAGACGATCATGAGAGGCTTACTCTCTTTGACGATGATGTCTGCAACGTTACTCGTTTTTAGCGCGATAGCGTATCCAGTAGCAGTGAGCGTTGCTGTGGCGTCTGTGCCGTCGCAAGACCCCATCAGTCGCTATCAACAAAGGTTTGATCAAATACAATCCTATCAGGTTGTTATGCGTTCCTCGTCCACGACAGAGGCGAGCAAAATTATTCGCTATAGCTATAAAAAACCCGGCTATGTACGAATGGACTTCACCCAACCGCATGCTGGTGCGGTACTGACCTATAACCCCGATAGTGGGAAGGTGACGTTGTGGCCATTTGGGCTAGGAACGTTGCCTGTTTTGACGCTGTTGCCCACTAATTCACTGATTCAGGATGAGCGCGGTCATCGTGTGGACCGGTCTGACATCGGCGTTTTGCTGGGGAATATTCGCCGTCTGCAGCGTGAGGGAACCACCACCACCCTTGGTGTGGAGAATCTATCCGGGCGCTTGGTCACCTATGTCTCGGTGGTGGGGCCGAAGGCAATGGTTGTTGATGGTGTTCATCGCTATGACCTTTGGTTAGATAACTATTATGGGCTGCCTGCCAAAGTGATGAGCTACACGCTGGAGGGAAAACTGCTGGAAACGGTGCTTATGGACTCACTGATCGTTAACGTCCGTTTTCCTGCCAATTTCTTCACGCCTTGAAGGAGCCAGCGTAATGGCCGAATATCAGTTTTCTACCGTCTGGCGGGTTGAGGCGTCACTGCAGGAGGTCTGGGAGGTGTTCTCGCATCCGGACCAGTGGCCAGAGTGGTGGGTAAGTCTGGAGCGAGTCACCGAAATTAAGAAAGGTAATGGGCTGGGTATCGGCGCGTTGCACCGTTATACCTGGAAAGGGGCGCTGCCGTATCGTTTAACCTTTGATATTAATGTACTGAATATTCAGCCGTGTTCTCTGCTCGAAGGAGAAGCCTGCGGTGAGGTTGAAGGTCGTGGAGTATGGTCTTTTGTCGAATTAGGTAAGGAGACACTCGTCAGATACGACTGGAACATTCGCACCACGCTTCGCTGGATGAACTATCTTGCCCCGCTGGCAGCCCCCGTATTTCGCTGGAATCACGATACGGTTATGCGCGAGGGCGCAAGAGGACTTGCCCGCAAATTAGGCGCTCCTGTGTATATGTTTTAATTTAATGGCGAGCCAGGTAAAGGGACTCGCATATTTTATGCATTCTTTGCCTTTTTTCTTATTGCGCCTGTACTCTTGTGGTCGAAAGTGGCTTAATCGGTTCTCTTTTCATTCACAGTTAACAGGTCTGTTATTGATGAATAATCCCCATCGACTCGCCTTTTTACGTCAGCGTCTGTCTGCTGTGATGATCGCCTACGCTCGCCGTGGCTCAACTCTCATAATATGGACAGACAGCAATGCAACGTCGCCAGTTTCTTAAAAATAGCGTACTCCTTTCTGCCGCCGGATTCGTCGGCCCTTCGATAGTTAGCCAGACAGTACAAGCCGCAGAGCCGTTAGCAGCGCCGGTGGCGCGTCGACGTTTTGTGTTATCACAAACCTATCAGCTCAATCCACCTCAGGGATCGCGTGGCGTGGTGAAACTGTGGATACCGCTGCCGGTAGACACCGCGTTTCAGCAGATGACGAACCTTGTCTTTACCGGCAACTATAAGCAGGCGTACGTCACCACTAATAACACCTACGGCGCCAAAACGCTGTTTGCCAGTTGGCCCGATTCGCAGGGTGAGTTGCTGATAAAGGTCGATATTGAGATTGAAACGACCGACTGGGAACCGCTGAAACATGACGCGCTAAAAACCTGGCAAGCGCCGGCGCAGATTATTTACCCGCTGGATGTCAAACCGTATCTGCTGCCGACAGCGCATACGCCCATCGATGGCCTGGTTCAGGAAACCGCGCGTAAAATTACCGGGACGGAGCAGGACCCACTGAAAAAAGCACGCCTTATTTATGAGTGGGTGAGTCGCTATATGGAGCGTGATAATGACGTGATTGGCTGCGGGACAGGCGATGTCGCAGAGATCCTGAAAAGCGGCAAGCTTAAGGGAAAATGTACCGACATGAGTTCCGTTTTTGTGGCCCTGGCTCGGGCTAGCGGCATTCCTGCGCGAGAACTGTTTGGCATCCGCCTGGGGAAAGCCGTTAAGCTGGAACGCTATTCGAAAAGCGCGTTTGGCAAAGCTGACAGCGCAGGGGTTGCCGATGTTAGTGGTGGACAGCACTGTCGTGCTGAGTTCTATCTGGCCGGTTACGGCTGGTTGCCATGCGACCCGGCAGACGTGACCAAAATGCGTCTGGCAGAGAAAAAAGCCCATCAGGATGCCGATGTCCAGGCCGTCAACGCTTACCTGTTTGGTAACTGGGAAATGAACTGGGTGGGTTTCAACTACGGACGCGATTTTGAACTGTATCCGGCAACCGAGCAGGGTGCGATGAACAACTTTGGTTACCCTTATGCTGAAGTGGACGGCGATCCGATCAATTTCTATGACCCTAAAGCGTTCTCTTACCGCTATGTTGCAACAGAACAACGCTAAGGGGGCGGGATTAACCCTGCTGACGGCCGCTGCAGCGGCTGTCACCGCCGGTCTGTGCTGTGTCGGGCCGCTTTTATATCTGCTGTTTGGTATTTCCGCGGCGGGCTTTGCGGTATTCACCCAGGCTGAATTTTTACGTATCCCCCTGATGGTGCTGACGTTAGGGTTATTATTACGCGTCTTCTGGCGACTCTATTTTTCTAAACGGCTGTGGTGCACCGGGCGGTTAACCTTGACGCAGATGCGCGTTCTATACTGGTTCGCCGTGTCGCTGATTTTGCCGGTGTTATTCTACCCCACGCTGGTGGCCTGGTTTTATGAGGTGTTTGAATGAAAAAAGTAATGCTGCTGGGATGGTTATTACTGCCGTTATGGGTACAGGCCGCCAATCAAAAAGTGGTGCTGGATATCCAAAATATGACCTGCTCGCTGTGCGTTATTTCGGTGAACCAGGCGCTGCGCGAAACCGCCGGCGTGATCAAAGCCAAATCTTCGCTTAAGACTCGACAGGCCGAAGCCATCGTGCCCCACGGTTTTTCTACTGATACGCTGCTGAACGCAGTGGCGAAAACCGGATACACGGCCACGCTAAACCGTATTGAGCAACAGTAAGCCGTTTATGCCTATTGGTATCAGTTATTCTGCCAGCCATGTAAGATACTCACAGGCAGGAATTATTGACTAAGGAAAAGCGTTATGAAAACGGGACCGTTAAACGAGAGCGAGCTGGAATGGCTGGATGATGTACTGACCAAGTACAATACCGACAAAGCGATTCTGGATGTCTCAGAGCTGGACGGCTTGCTGACGGCAGTGCTCAGTTCACCTTTTGAAATTGAGCCAGAGCAGTGGCTGGTCGCGATATGGGGCGGCGCGCAGTATGTCCCTCGCTGGTCATCCGAAAAAGAAATGGCGCGTTTTATGAACCTGGCGTTTCAGCACATGGCGGATACCGCCGATCGTCTGGATGAATTCCCGGAGCAGTTTGAACCGTTGTTTGGCCTGCGCGAAATTGAAGGCCATGAGCTGACGATTGTGGAAGAGTGGTGCTTTGGCTATATGCGCGGTGTGGCGTTGTCTGACTGGTCCACATTACCGGATTCGTTAAAACCCGCGCTTGAGGCGATTGCGCTGCACGGGACGGAAGAAAACTTCGAGGTGGTGGAAAAACTGACCCCAGAGGCGTTTGAAGAGAGCGTTGAGGCTATCCGTCTGGCGGCGCTGGATCTACACGCGTATTGGATGGCGCACCCGCAGGAAGCCCCGGCGAAGGTACCGGTTAAAGTCGATGCCAAGGTAGGACGTAACGATCCGTGCCCGTGCGGCAGCGGTAAAAAATATAAGCAGTGCTGTCTGCACTAAGACAATGGGGGCATTAAGCCCCCTTTTTTTTAACCCACTTCTGGCAGCAGTCCTGCCGCAATTGAAAACTGCACCGCTATCACCACAATACCGCAAATAAACACCAGTGCCAGTGCCGGAGCGCCGCCGGCAACGCGATACGTCGCCTGAGGATTGTGTTTTCTGCTCTGCCAGACCAGCATCGACGGGATCAGCAGCGCCAGCACCGCGAGGGCCACGCCTGCGTATCCCAGTGCCATGACAAACCCGCGCGGGTAGAAGAGGGCGAAGGCCAACGGCGGCAGGAATGTCACTATGCCTGTCTGCAGTCTTCCGGCTGCAGTATTACGGCGCTGGAAGAGGTCAGCCAGATAATCAAATAAGCCCAGCGCCACACCTAGGAAGGAGGTCGCCAGTGCGAGGTCGGCAAACAGATGCACTGCCAGCTCAACGTGCGGTGAGGCCACCACTTCACGTAACGCCTGTAATAAACCGTTTAAGCCCGCATGCTCGGCGAGCAGCCCCATAAAGGTTGATGAGTTGATACTGCCGAGTGTGGCCAACTGCCAGAAAATATAGGCGACCAGCGGGATGGCGCTACCGGTAATAAACACCCAGCGTAATTTACGGATATTGCCGTTCATATAGCTGACAATGCTGGGAACGCTGCCGTGAAAACCGAATGAAGTGAAGATAACCGGAATGGCAGAAAGCGCCAGACCCTGCTGCAGCGGTAGCGTGAGGAGATTGACTTTATGGACGTGCGGCATCAGCAACGCCAGCATAACGACCAGAAAAATAATTTTGGCGCTGAACAGCAGGCGGTTGAACAGATCAACCAATGAAGTGCCTACACATACCACCCCCCCGGCAACAAAGGTGAACAGTAATACGCCCATCGTTGGGGATATGCTGGTGCCGGTCCAATCACTGATGCTCGAGGCCAAAAGTTCACCCGCACCGCTGATGTACGCCGCTGTGAGCGCATACATCAAAAACATCATGCTAAAGCCGGTGATCCACTGTCCGTAGCGACCGAGATAGCGTTTTGCCAGCGTGCCGAGTCCGGTGTCTGCCGGGACATGCTGATACACTTCGAGCAGCAACAGCGCGGTGTAGCACATCAGTGCCCATAGCCCAACTAACAACACCAGCGTGACGCTAAATCCCACGCCCGCCGCAGCCAATGGCATCGCCAGCATACCGGCGCCAATCGTGGTTCCCGCCACGATAAAAACACTACCCAGAGTTCTATTCTTCACGCTTTCCTCTGTCCCAGAGATAGTCAACAGTTGTATCTGCGGCGCAGAGTAAGGCATAACGCTATTTTCGTCAAATGACCGTTACAATACATGTATAATTATATTTACACTTGGTGGGTGGTTAAGATGTATTCCAGATGACATTTTTCTGCGTTAGCGCAAAGCAGCATAAAGCCGTTCACATTAGGCTATGGGCTTTATTGAGGAGAATGTATGGAATCTATTCACGGCCACGAAGTACTCAACATGATGATTGAGTCTGGCGAACAGTATTCAAATGCCAGCCTTGAAGCGGCGATTACAGCACATTTTGGCGAGCAGGCACGTTTTCATACCTGTTCTGCTGAGGGCATGACGGCGGCTGAGCTGGTGGCGTTCTTAGCAGCGAAGGGGAAGTTTATTGCCAGAGACGACGGCTTCTCTACGCACGAAAGTAAGATCTGCCGCCATTAATATTCCTGGCTAACGGTGGTATAGCGCCACCGTTAGCCAACAGAATTAATTCTGTGTATCAAGCGTGGCCAGTTCTCTGTCGATGAAATAAAGACCTTCACCGCTTTTGCCTGCCAGCGTTAATTTATCAATAACCGATTTAAATAATTTCTCTTCTTCGTGCTGCTCGGCAACATACCATTGCAGGAAATTAAAGGTCGGATAATCCTGATGGGTCATTGCCGCATGCGCCAGTTCATTAATTTTCTGGGTGATCAGCTGTTCGTGTTCATAGGTAACGCGGAACAGTTCATCCAGTGACGCGTATTCAGCAAACGGTGATGGCACGGTATTAATGCACGGCAAGCTGCCGGTGTCGGTCAGGTAGTCAAACAGACGCTGCATATGCGTCATCTCTTCCTGCGCATGGCGACGCAGGAACGCGGCGGCGCCTTCAAAGCTGTGATAGCTGCACCACGCACTCATCTGTTGGTAGAGCAGGGATGAATATAATTCAAGATTCATTTGCTCATTCAGTTGGTCGATCATTTCTGTTTTCAGCATGGTTCTGCTCCACGAACGGTAATTATATATTGATGTGGCATCACTATAATTTGTTATTTATTTATTTGCAAAAGGTAAAATAATAAATTTAATTATTAAAAATGCGAATGGGAATAAAACGCATTAACGATATTAGATCGTAAAAATAAACCCGGCGTAATAAAAGACCAGCAGCAATATGCTGGTCTGCATATTAGTAATTAAAAGAGGGGGATTGTGGGACGGCGACGCCGTGGCACTGCCAGGCGAGCGTGATGGTGGTATTCATGCACAAGGAACCGGCATAAACGCTGCAGGTGGCAACCGGTTGGCCAAACGCCACCGCGCTGGCGTATCCCATCCGCTGACATTCCTTTGTCGCCGTACCCTGGGCAACATAATCGTCGGTACGAGCCGTCTGCAGCATGGCCTGGTTGTAAGTCAAGCGCACTACACCGGTGATAGGGCTGGCTTCGCTGACCTGTGCCTGTTTAGTGATAGTGCATCCCGTCAGCACGAGCGGCAATAGGGTTAGGATTAGGGTCTTCATGATATCGCTCTGAAAGTTCGGTGATAGGCTATCCTTGCATACACTGCGGCCTGACAATGGCCTGAATAACTTAACGATCACCTGCAAGTAATCACAACGGCGTCTTCGGCATGAGGCAAATCGGTTGTTTCAAAGGAAAAATGTGAGCACATCATTACTTTTTAAAACTAAATTTCATTAAATTTGAAAGTGAGTTTGCAAAATAGTAATGTGGCCTGAATGTTATGACTCATGGCGGAACCCCCGCGACGTATTCAGGAGAAGACACAATGAAAATTGCATTGATGATGGAAAACAGCCAGGCAAGCAAAAACGCGATCATTCATAACGAGCTTAAAGCCGTTGCTGATGAGAAAGGTTTCCCGGTGTTTAACGTTGGGATGAGCGATGAAAATGACCATCATCTGACCTATATTCATCTTGGCATTATGGCCAGCATTCTGCTCAATTCTAAAGCTGTCGATTTTGTCGTCACCGGTTGCGGTACGGGTCAGGGCGCCATGATGTCGCTGAATATCCATCCGGGCGTCGTGTGCGGCTATTGCCTCGATCCGGCAGATGCGTTCCTGTTCGCACAAATCAACAACGGTAATGCGCTCTCCCTGGCGTTTGCGAAAGGTTTCGGCTGGGGCGCAGAGCTGAACGTACGCTATATGTTCGAAAAAGCCTTCACGGGGCGTAACGGCGAGGGTTATCCGCCGGAGCGTAAAGAGCCACAGGTGCGTAACGCCGGTATTCTGAATCAGGTTAAAGCGGCGGTCGTCAAAGAAAACTATCTTGATACTCTGCGCGCTATCGATCCTGAATTGGTGAAAACGGCTGTATCCGGCCCGCGTTTCCAGCAGTGCTTCTTTGAAAACTGCCAGGACAAAGCGATTGAAGCGTTTGTCCGTGAAATCATTGGCTAAATGCTGTTGGCCCGGCGGCGCACGCTGTCCGGGCTTATCTGTTCTTGTTTGACACCGCACAGCCTGCGTCGCGAGTGAGCCGCAACGTATCCACCATGCCGATCAGGCAAATAATAGCAATTACCACAAAGGCCAGACGGAAGCTAATGCCGGGCACATGGCTCAGCGCCAGCCACTTGCTGACTTCATCACCCATTCTGATGCCAATTGCCGCCAGCGAAATCCCTAACCCTACCGCTAATTGCGTGGCCGTGCTGAACAGCGTATTGGCGTAGCTCATCTGCGAGGCGGGAACATCAGCGAAGGCCAGCGTGCTGACACCGGTAAACTGGATCGAGCGGAACACGCCGCCCAGATACAGCACCAGTAAAATCACCCACACTGGCGCTTGCGGGGTAATCAACGCGCAGGCCAGTAGCGCCAGTACGTTCAGCGCACCGTTAATCAACAGCAGCTTTTTAAAGCCCAGCCAGCGAATCAACGGCGTGGTCGCAGGTTTGATCGTCAGATTGCCGACAAACACCGCCAGCACTAATGAGCCGGCATGAAAGGCGTTCATGCCAAAGCCGACCTGAAACATCAACGGCAGCAAAAAGGGTACCGCACTGATAGACGCACGAAACAGCGACCCGCCGTACATCGTGACGCGAAACGTCGGGACCTGCAGGGCATCGAGACGAATCATCGGCCAGGCAGCATGGCGAAACTGGCGCAAAGCGAACAAAAAGGTGACGACCCCAAGCGTAAGTAGGCCAGCAGTTAGCCAGCCTTGAGGCTGTTGTGCGCCCAATAACTCCATGGCATACACCAGACTAACCATGGCAACCGAGGTGGCAATAAAGCCGGGGATGTCGAAGGGGCGGCGTTCATCATCATGGATATCGGGGATGAAGCGTAACGCCAGGGCTATCGCCAGTAATCCCAACGGGACATTAATAAAGAAGATCCAGCGCCAGTTGGCATAGCTAGTGATAAACCCGCCGAGCGGGGGACCGATGATAGGGGCGACTAATGCCGGCCAGGTCAGGGTGGCAATGGCAGTGATTAACTGGTGTTTTGGCGTGGTGCGCAGCACCGCGAGGCGACCAACCGGCACCATCAGTGCACCGCCCACTCCCTGTAGGATACGCATCGCTACAAAGCTTTCGAGGCTGGTGGATAACCCGCACAGCACTGAGGCGAGGGTAAAGATGGCCAGCGCCAGACTAAACACCTTACGCGCGCCGAAGCGGTCGGCAATCCAGCCGCTGGCAGGGATCAGAACCGCCAGGGTGATCAGATAAGCGCTGATGCCAATGTTGAGATCGACCGCCTCAACGCCAAAGCTTTTTGCCATATCGGGTAGGGCGGTGGCGATGACCGTGCCATCGATAAACTCCATAAAAAAAGCCCCGGCAACGAGCAAGGCCGCCGGGGAGAGGCCACGTTTATTCTCAACCGCTACATCGTTACTCATGTTGTGCTTGCCATCTCAAATGAAATTCACGGGATCTTTTTATTTTCAGTGCAGCTGTACTCTCCGCACTGCTATCGTTTCGCACCCTGAATGGGTACTATGACAACCTTTCTATAAGGAGCTCATTATGTCCCAAACACTGAATGCCGATCAGGAACTGCTCTCGGACGTTGTTGCCTGCCAGCTGGTTATTAAGCAAATTCTGGATGTTATTGATGTCATTGCCCCGGTCGAAGTACGGGAAAAAATGTCCAGCCAGCTGAAAAGCATCGATTTTTCCAGTCATCCCGCAGGTGGCGATCCGGTTACGATGCGCGCTATTCAAAAAGCCGTTGCGTTGATCGAACTGAAGTTCACGCCGCAAAGTGAGTCTCACTAAAATAAACCGTTGTTTCAGGTTTTAGAAAGGTTTTTTTGCGCCTCTTGGATACAGAGGCGCAGACAGGGTAGTGCCGAGTATCAGTGATGCTGGTGGTTAACGACGTTTAGCAGATGCTTATCCGTTTGCGCCATACACAGTCCGGCGCGTTTGGCGCTACGAACCTCATCAAGAATCGTTTGCAACAGCACACCATCCTGCTGCTGCTCTTTTTCCAGATCGTGAAGAAAATCAACGGTTGGCGCATCGTTCAATGCTTCTGCTTCATTTGTTAAGCGTGACAGTGTGTTGGCTCGCTGTTGATATTCATCCAGCGTTTTTTGAAATAAGTCTTCAAGAGATGTCAACTCATCGCCTGGCACGTCGATGGCTTTGACAATGGGGTTGGCACCCGCGCTTTTCATAAAATTAAACACGCGCATCATTTGCGTGACGTTGCTCTGTGCCTGCGTACGCAGAAACGTTGCGGTGCCGGTCAGACTGTGCTCGTAGCACCATTCACTAAGGTGAAGGTAGAGGTTTGAAGCATAAAACTCAAGATTCATTTGGGTGTTGAGTTTGTGAACAATTCCAACTGCAGCCATATCAATATCCTTATTTCCAGAAAGGAAAATGTACGTTACTCACGTCAGTACAACGGGCTGCCGTTGCACTTTACATCTACGTACACGTAATACTGTTAGCAGAATAAATCCGTTCTGCCGGTCCTTTATATGATCACTGAGGCAATTCTATGCCGATCGAAAATAAGCATAGCGCCTGCTCACGCATAAGAAAATCCTTAAATCTTCGTATTTATGTTTTTTTACATATTGTTATAAGAATATTCTTGCTCTTAATATTTTGATGTATAGCGGGAGTGAATGTAACGAACTGATTTTAAAGTTGTTAAAGTTAAATAAAGATAATGAAATGGCGTTTCATATCACAAAATTAAATTTTCCGACAAGGTATCCTCGGTGCGAGTTCTCAATATTTGACGTTTTTTTTGCGCCTGATCAATTTTACTGAATTGCATTAATCAAATGACATTAATAATTCGACATTTATGGTTTGATTGATGTGGATAAATCGAGGAGTTAAGTATGAAAAAGGTCGCGGTGCTGCTGGCACCCGGTTTTGAAGAGGCTGAAGCCATTGTCACCATCGATATTCTTCGCCGTCTGCATATTGACGTTGAGACGCTGGCCTGCGCCGAGTCCCGTGCGGTAGTGAGCTATCACGATATTCCGATGGTCACTGACAGCACCCTGGCTGCCCGCCTGGAGACGATGTATGACGCCGTCGTGTTACCCGGTGGGCCGCAGGGCAGCGTGAATCTTGCCGCCAGCGATTCGGTTGTCCAGTTTATTGCGCGTCATGATGCCGCCGGAAAACTGATTTGTCCGGTGTGCTCGGCCGCCGCCCGGGTTCTGGGAGGCAACGGCCTGCTGAAGGGCCGTCGTTACGTGTGCTCAGGGGATTTGTGGCAAAACGTCACGGAGGGTGAATACATCGACGCGCCGGTAGTCGAAGATGGCAATCTGATCAGCGGCAAAGGCTTAGGTCATATTTTTGATTTTGCTTTTGCCGTTTCTGCTCGTCTGCTGGAAGATGATGCCCCTGTTCGCGACCATGCCGAACATATTTATTACCCCTGGTAATCATTGCGTTCCCGAATGTGTGTATTCGGGAACAAGGATTCACTGACTGACGTTATGGATTAATCTGCTGCGCCTCATTTTCCCCACCAAAAAAACCGCGTTTTTTTATGTCATTTCCCACTGAATTTATGTACGCAATTACTGTAATTCTGTGGTGTGATGCCGCTCTCTTATGGAGAATCAATTTCCCGCTACAACTACTCTCAGCACTGGCATTGATCTTATCAATAAAAGGTAATGCCTTGTTTTACGTCCGAATTACAAAAAATCGTCTGATTTTACCCTACATAAAAGAACGTTAAAGCTGGAGTTAACCATGCACAAATTCACTAAAGCGCTGGCGGCCATCGGTTTGGCTGCCGTTATGTCACAATCCGCTATCGCTGAATCCATGAAGCTCGGTTTCCTGGTCAAGCAGCCGGAAGAACCCTGGTTCCAGACTGAATGGAAATTTGCGGATAAAGCCGGTAAAGACCTTGGTTTTGAAGTGATTAAGATTGCCGTCCCGGATGGTGAGAAAACCCTGAATGCCATCGACAGTCTTGCGGCAAGTGGCGCAAAAGGCTTTGTTATTTGTACGCCGGATCCCAAACTCGGGCCTGCGATCATGGCAAAGGCGCGTGGCTATGACATGAAAGTGATCGCCGTCGATGACCAGTTTGCCAACGCCAAAGGTAAGCCGATGGACACCGTGCCGCTGGTGATGATGGCGGCCACTAAAATTGGTGAGCGTCAGGGCGAGGAATTGTACAAAGAAATGCAAAAACGCGGCTGGGATGTGAAATCTTCTGCCGTGATGGCGATAACCGCCAACGAACTTGATACCGCGCGTCGTCGTACGTCCGGTTCAATGGACGCGCTCAAAGCGGCTGGCTTCCCGGAAAAACAGATCTATCAGGTTCCGACCAAATCTAACGATATCCCCGGCGCATTCGACGCCGCGAACTCCATGCTGGTTCAGCATCCTGAAGTTAAACACTGGTTGATTGTCGGCATGAATGACAACACCGTGCTGGGTGGCGTGCGTGCGACCGAAGGGCAGGGCTTTAAAGCACCAAACGTGATTGGTATCGGCATCAACGGCGTCGATGCGATTAGCGAACTGTCTAAAGGTGAAGCGACCGGCTTCTACGGCTCACTGCTGCCAAGCCCGGACGTACACGGCTATAAATCCAGTGAAATGCTTTACAACTGGGTGACTAAAGGGGCAGAGCCGCCGGCATTTACTGAAGTGACAGATGTGGTGCTGATCACCCGCGATAACTTCAAAGAAGAGCTGGCGAAAAAAGGGTTAGGCGGCAAGTAATACGTCATGCCGGATAAGACAAAATGTCTCTTATCCGGCCAACACATTACGCCCTCAGTAGGCCGGATAAGGCAACGCCGCTATCCGGCAACAGATTAGATTCACGGAGACGTTATGCAACAGTCTACCCCGTATCTCTCATTTCGCGGCATTGGCAAAACCTTCCCTGGCGTTAAGGCGCTAACGGATATTAGCTTTGACTGCTATGCCGGTCAGGTGCATGCACTGATGGGTGAAAATGGCGCCGGGAAATCAACATTATTAAAAATTCTCAGCGGTAACTATGCGCCAACGACGGGTTCTTTGGTGATCCGCGGCGAGGAGGTTTCGTTTGCGGACACCACCGCCGCGCTGAACGCCGGTGTCGCCATTATTTACCAGGAACTGCATCTGGTGCCGGAAATGACCGTCGCCGAGAATATTTACTTAGGCCAACTGCCCCACAAGGGTGGGATTGTGAACCGCTCGCTGCTGAACTACGAAGCCGGTTTACAGCTAAAACATTTGGGGATGGATATCGATCCGGCCACGCCGTTGAAATATCTCTCCATTGGCCAGTGGCAAATGGTGGAAATTGCCAAAGCGCTGGCGCGTAACGCCAAAATCATCGCATTTGACGAGCCGACCAGCTCGCTTTCCGCCAGGGAGATAGAGAATCTGTTCCGCGTTATTCGCGAACTGCGCAACGAAGGGCGCATCATTCTGTATGTCTCGCACCGTATGGAAGAGATCTTCGCCCTCAGCGATGCGATTACCGTGTTTAAAGATGGGCAGTACGTTAAGACATTTACCGATATGCAGCAGGTCGATCACGAGGCGCTGGTGCAGGCCATGGTGGGGCGTGACCTCGGCGATATCTACGGCTGGAAATCTCGACCGTATGGCACAGAACGCCTGCGCTTGCATGAGGTTAAAGCGCCAGGCGTGCGTACGCCGATCAGTTTATCGGTGCGCAGTGGTGAAATCGTTGGGCTGTTTGGTCTGGTCGGAGCCGGGCGTAGCGAACTGATGAAAGGGCTGTTTGGCGGAACACGAATCACCGAAGGTCAGGTGTTTATTGATGAAAAGCCGATTGATATCCGTAAACCCAGCCACGCGATTGAGGCCGGCATGATGCTGTGCCCGGAAGACCGCAAAGCCGAAGGAATTATTCCGGTCCATTCGGTTCGTAACAACATCAATATTAGCGCCCGGCGTAAACATGTTCTGGGCGGATGCCTGATTAACAACGGTTGGGAAGAGACTAACGCTGACCACCATATCCGCTCACTCAATATTAAAACGCCGGGAGCAGAGCAGCTGATCATGAACCTCTCTGGCGGTAACCAGCAGAAGGCGATTCTCGGCCGCTGGTTATCGGAAGATATGAAGGTGATTTTGCTCGATGAACCGACGCGCGGCATCGATGTGGGCGCGAAGCATGAAATTTATAACGTTATTTATGCCCTGGCGGCGCGCGGTGTTGCCGTGCTGTTTGCCTCCAGTGACTTGCCGGAAGTTCTTGGCGTCGCCGACCGTATTGTGGTGATGAGAGAAGGTGAAATTGCCGGTGTGTTGCTCCACGAACAGGCGGATGAGCGTCAGGCGTTGAGCCTTGCTATGCCTAAAGTCAGCCAGGCTGTAGCCTGAATAAGGAGAGTATGATGTCTTCCGTTTCTACATCGGGTTCTGGCGCAACCAAATCAGCGCTTAATCTTGGCAGAATTTGGGATCAGTACGGGATGCTGGTGGTGTTCGCCGTGCTGTTTCTGGTGTGCGCCCTCTTTGTGCCGAACTTTGCCTCCTTTATTAATATGAAGGGGCTGGGCCTGGCGGTTTCCATGTCGGGAATGGTCGCGTGTGGGATGCTGTTTTGCCTGGCCTCCGGCGACTTTGACCTCTCCGTTGCGTCTGTAATTGCCTGTGCCGGGGTTACCACCGCGGTGGTCATCAACATGACCGAAAGTCTGTGGATAGGCGTCGCCGCCGGGTTGCTGCTGGGGGTTCTTTGCGGCCTGGTGAACGGCTTCGTGATTGCCCGTTTAAAAATAAACGCACTGATTACCACGCTAGCGACCATGCAGATTGTGCGCGGTCTGGCCTACATTATCTCTGACGGTAAAGCGGTTGGAATCGAAGATGAGCGCTTCTTCGCCCTCGGCTATGCGAACTGGCTGGGTCTGCCTGCGCCTATTTGGTTAACCGTTGGCTGCTTCATTATTTTTGGCTTACTGCTGAATAAAACCACCTTTGGGCGTAACACGCTGGCTATTGGCGGTAATGAAGAAGCGGCGCGTCTGGCAGGTGTTCCGGTAGTCCGTACGAAGATTATTATCTTCATTCTTTCCGGCCTGGTATCGGCCGTTGCGGGGATTATCCTGGCGTCGCGTATGACCAGCGGTCAGCCAATGACGTCTATTGGCTATGAACTGATTGTGATTTCAGCGTGCGTGCTGGGGGGCGTTTCGCTGAAAGGTGGCATCGGAAAAATCTCATATGTGGTAGCCGGGGTGCTGATCCTCGGGACGGTTGAAAACGCGATGAACCTGCTGAACATTTCGCCGTTCGCCCAGTACGTTGTCCGTGGCCTAATCCTGCTGGCGGCGGTGATCTTCGACCGCTACAAGCAAAAAGCGAAGCGTACTATTTGATGATTTAACGGCCAACTTTTTAGTTTAGCTTCTCCCAATCGCCAGCCGCTATACCGGCTGGCGATTGTTTTTGCAAATGGCGAGCCTGGTCACACTGTCTATACTTATACCCGTCATACCTCAAGCTGCATAAAGATAAGGAGGAGCACCGGGTGACAGTATCGCGAACCGTACCCCCTGAACTATCCGCAAACTGTGCTTATTTTTTTGATCTCGACGGAACATTAGCTGAGATAAAACCGCATCCCGATCAGGTCACCGTCCCGCAGACGATCCTGCAATTACTACATCGCCTGGCGACGCACAATGCGGGAGCACTGGCATTGATTTCAGGGCGCTCAATGACTGAGCTTGACGCACTCACTCATCCCATTCGTTTTCCGCTTGCCGGCGTGCACGGGGCTGAGCGCCGCGACATCAAGGGTCACACCCACATTGTCCGTCTTCCTCAGGACGTCGAACACGACATTAGCGTGCTATTGCATGCTGCACTGGCGAACATGCCCGGTACGACGTTAGAAACAAAAGGCATGGCGTTTGCTTTGCATTATCGACAGGCCCCACAGCATGAGGCGGCGCTGCTGGCGCTGGCTGAACGCATCACGCGCCGATGGCCCCAGCTCGCCCTGCAGCCCGGAAAATGTGTGGTTGAGATAAAACCAAAGGGGACGAACAAAGGGGAAGCGATTGCTGCATTTATGCAGGAAGCCCCTTTTGCCGGGCGCACCCCTGTTTTTGTTGGTGATGATTTAACCGATGAGGCGGGTTTCGCTGTGGTAAACCGCGCTGACGGCATTTCCGTGAAGGTGGGGAGCGGCGCGACCCAGGCGATGTGGCGTCTGGCGGGCGTAACAGATGTCTGGCGCTGGCTGGAGCAGATCAACTGTCCGCAGCAAGACCAAAAAGCAACGAATGACAGGAGAGATGGCCATGAGTCGTTTAGTCGTAGTCTCTAATCGAATTGCCTCACCGGATGACAAAGGCAGTGCTGGCGGCCTGGCGGTCGGTGTGCTGGGGGCATTGAAAACGGCGGGGGGGCTGTGGTTTGGCTGGAGCGGTGAGACGGGTAATGAAGACCAACCACTAAAAAAAGTCACCCGCGGCAATATCACCTGGGCATCGTTTAATCTGAGTGAGCAGGATTACGAAGAGTATTACTGCCAGTTTTCGAATGCCGTTTTATGGCCTGCTTTCCACTATCGCCTGGATCTGGTGCAATTTCAGCGCCCGGCTTGGGAAGGCTATCAGCGGGTCAATACATTATTGGCTGAGAAACTGCGGCCCTTACTGAATGATGACGACATCATCTGGGTTCATGATTATCATTTATTACCGTTTGCCAGCGAGCTGCGGAAACGCGGCGTGAACAATCGTATCGGTTTTTTCCTGCATATTCCGTTCCCGACGCCGGAGATATTCAACGCATTGCCCCCGCATGATGTGCTGCTTGAGCAACTGTGCGATTTTGACTTACTGGGGTTCCAGACCGAAAACGACCGTCAGGCGTTTCTTGATGCGCTGAGTGCACAAACCCGAGTCACCTCGCGGGGCGACAATCATCATCAGGCATGGAAAAAGGCGTTCCGTACCCAGGTTTATCCTATCGGCATTGAACCCGATGAAATTGCCCGCCAGGCGGCGGGGCCACTGCCGCCGAAAATGGCGCAGCTCAAGGCCGAGCTAAAAAATGTGCAGAATATTTTTTCGGTTGAGCGACTGGACTACTCCAAAGGCTTGCCGGAGCGTTTTCAGGCCTACGAGGCCCTTTTGGAGCATTACCCTCAGCACCACGGTAAAATTCGCTATACCCAAATCGCCCCGACGTCGCGTGAAGAAGTGCAGGCCTATCAGGATATTCGCCACCAGTTGGAGACTGAAGCCGGGCGCATCAATGGCAAGTATGGGCAGCTGGGCTGGACGCCGCTTTATTATCTGAATCAGTATTTTGATCGTAAATTGCTGATGAAAATTTTCCGCTACTCGGATGTTGGGTTAGTGACGCCACTGCGCGATGGCATGAATCTGGTCGCTAAGGAGTTTGTGGCAGCGCAAGATCCCGCCAATCCTGGCGTGCTGGTGCTCTCACAATTTGCCGGGGCAGCACATGAACTGACCTCGGCGTTGATCGTTAATCCCTATGACAGAGATGATGTTGCGGGTGCATTAAACCGCGCGCTAACCATGCCGCTTGCTGAGCGTATTTCCCGCCACGCTGAGATGCTGGACATTATCGTTAAAAACGATATCGACAACTGGCAGGCTCACTTTATCCGCGATTTAAAAAAGATCACGCCACGTCATGCTGAAAGCCAACCGCATGACACCGTAGCTGACTTTCCTAAATTGGCCTGACGACGAGGATACGGTCATTAATCGCCTGCCAGCGGCACCAACAGCACATCGACCTGGCTGGCGCTGACCACGCTTTTCGCCGAGCAGGATGCTCGCGAAAAGAAGCTGTGATTATGGTTGCCATAAATGACGAGATCGACGGCGTGTTTGCGGCAGATATCGAGTATATGTTCGTTGAGTGCCCCATAGGTAATAAAGGTATGCTCAATGGGGTACTGCGCCTGCTGGGTGAGTTTATCGATAAAATTCAGCGTCTCTTCTTGCATTACCTCACGCAGGTCTTCCAGCATGGGGGCCGCAAACTGGTTATACAGTTCGGGATCGGAGACCAGGGTGACCAGGCTAATGCGCGCATTGACAGGGCGCGCAATAGAAACGGCTTTTGCTAACAACTGGTGACTTTCGGGGGTGGCGGCAACAGCGACAAGAATGTGCATGTAGCTCATAACTCGCTCCTTAAATACAAGAATTATGAGAGGACTTTTAGCGTTACTCTCGCTTCTTTCATACTGCAATTTTTCATACTGTAATAGTGTGAATGTCATCATGATTATTCATTAATTATTCTTATAAATAGAATAATCAGATCACAAAAGCTGAAAATCTGTTCAATCAATTTAAGTGAAATTCTCGGCTAATGAAAACAATATGTTAATAAAAAACAAACATAAATTAACATTTTGCATATCGTTACCTGACGGTATTAGTTAATGAGGTTAAATATTTAACTCATTGTTTATAAAGATATAAAGTGAGGAAGCAGTTTATTGTAAATCTGTGATCTCGCTCGTTATTTCGCGCGGTGATATTAACTGTCGTAAACAAAAGACTATTCGCTTTTATTGCAAGAATATTCGGGTGTATGGAATCGATAGAGTGAGTTGTTGGCTATAAAATAACCAAAATAAAAGCTGTGCTGATGGATTTATGTTAAACGTTTAGCTGGTTTATGTGATCTGCGTCACATATTCTTTAAATTCGCAGCAGGGTTCCGTTGTATGTGTAACTGGCGGCGGGTAGAGTTGCGTCGAATTAGGAAAAATCTTAGGCATTTGTAAGAATTGATGTGAGCTTGTAAGGAACGCGGCCTTCTTAAAAAGGGATGTTTACACAACGCGTAAGCCGTAACGCTGCTATGTATTTGACCTTTTGCTTTTTTTTTACCGGGCCTTCCCGGCGACATCACGGGGTGCGGTTACGCCGCATAAAAATAATGTTGGTTATTATGGATGCAAATAATGCATACATCCGAGTTGCTCAAACACATTTATGACATAAATTTGTCATATTTATTGCTTGCACAGCGTCTAATCGTTCAGGACAAGGCTTCCGCGATGTTTCGCCTTGGTATCAGCGAAGAGATGGCGGACACATTGGGAACCTTAACCCTTCCTCAAATGGTCAAATTGGCGGAAACAAACCAACTGGTCTGCCATTTCCGTTTCGACGATCATCAAACAGTTACTCGCCTGACGCAAGACTCTCGTGTCGACGATCTTCAGCAAATTCACACAGGTATCATGCTTTCAACGCGTCTGTTAAGCGACATCAATGATGCGGCGCGTAAGAAAAGGGCGTGATGATGAGCGAAAAAAGCATCGTTCAGGAAGCACGTGATATCCAGTTAGCCATGGAATTAATCACACTGGGCGCCCGTTTGCAAATGCTGGAAAGCGAAACGCAACTCAGCCGTGGCCGCCTTATCAAGCTGTATAAAGAATTACGCGGTAGCCCTCCGCCGAAAGGGATGCTTCCTTTTTCTACCGATTGGTTTATGACGTGGGAGCAAAATATCCATGCTTCTATGTTCTGCAACGCATGGCAATTTTTGCTCAAAACGGGCCTGTGTAGCGGTGTCGATGCCGTCATTAAAGCGTATCGCCTGTATCTTGAGCAGTGCCCACAGCCAGCTGAAGGGCCGTTGTTGGCGTTAACCCGCGCATGGACACTGGTCCGTTTTGTTGACAGCGGGTTGCTGGAACTGTCTACCTGCAACTGCTGCGGCGGTAATTTTATTACTCACGCGCATCAACCCGTGGGCAGCTTTGCCTGCAGTTTATGCCAGCCGCCATCACGTGCCGTAAAAAGACGTAAACTTTCCCAGAATGCTGCCGATATTATTCCACAACTGCTGGATGAACAGATCGAACAAGCTGTTTAACTGATACGGTGTGGATAGACACTCCAGCAGCGGTAAGCCATTACCGCTGCTTTTTTTTGTCCCGACCTTTGAGTTAACTGCCCGACTGCGCATCCTGTCATAGTCAATTGCGAAAGGATGATATCGTGCTGATCTTAATAGGTTACCTGGTTGTTATTGGTACAGTTTTCGGCGGCTATATGATGACCGGCGGACACCTTGGGGCACTCTATCAACCGGCTGAGCTGGTGATCATTGGTGGCGCGGGTATCGGGGCATTCATTGTCGGTAATAACGGCAAAGCCATTAAGGGGACGATGAAAGCGATCCCGTTGCTCTTTCGTCGCTCAAAATACACCAAAGCCATGTATATGGATCTGCTGGCGCTGTTGTATCGCCTAATGGCCAAGTCGCGCCAGCAGGGTATGTTCTCGCTTGAGCGCGACATCGAAAACCCCAAAGAAAGTGAAATTTTTGCCAGCTACCCGCGCATTATCGCGGATGCCGTAATGCTTGATTTTATCGTCGATTATTTGCGTCTGATTATCAGCGGCAATATGAATACGTTTGAAATTGAAGCGTTGATGGACGAAGAAATTGAAACGCATGAAAGTGAGTCGGAAGTCCCAGCTAACAGCCTGGCGATGGTCGGCGACTCATTACCGGCTTTCGGTATCGTCGCGGCGGTGATGGGGGTAGTACATGCGCTGGCCTCGGCCGACCGTCCGGCGGCTGAACTGGGGGCGCTTATCGCACATGCTATGGTGGGGACCTTCCTCGGGATTTTACTGGCCTATGGTTTTATTTCACCGCTCGCCAGCGTGTTGCGTCAGAAAAGTGCCGAAACGACCAAAATGATGCAGTGCGTGAAGATCACGCTGCTGTCCAACCTGAACGGCTACGCTCCACCGATTGCCGTCGAATTTGGTCGTAAGACATTGTATTCCAGCGAACGTCCGTCGTTTATCGAACTGGAAGAACATGTTCGTGCGGTGAGAAATCCAACGGCACAGCAAACGACTGAGGAAGCATGAAAAATCAGGCCCATCCCATTATCGTCGTCAAGCGACGAAAACATAAAGGTCACGGTGGTGGGGCGCATGGTTCATGGAAAATTGCCTACGCCGACTTTATGACTGCGATGATGGCGTTCTTTCTGGTGATGTGGCTCATTTCCATCTCCAGTCCGAAAGAACTGATCCAGATTGCCGAATACTTCCGTACGCCTCTGGCCACCGCGGTAACCGGTGGAAATCGTATTTCAAACAGCCAAAGCCCGATACCTGGTGGGGGGGATGATTACACCCAACAGCAAGGGGAAGTGAACCGGCAGCCGAATATTGATGAGCTGAGAAAGCGCATGGAACAAAGCCGCCTGAGCAAATTACGTGGCGACCTGGACCAGCTTATTGAGTCCGATCCGAAGCTACGCGCGCTGCGCCCGCATTTGAAAATTGACCTGGTGCAGGAAGGGTTGCGTATTCAGATTATCGATAGTCAGAACCGCCCGATGTTTAAGACCGGCAGTGCCGAGGTTGAACCTTACATGCGCGATATCCTGCGGGCGATTGCGCCGGTTTTGAATGGTATCCCCAACCGCGTTAGTTTGTCCGGTCATACGGATGATTTTCCATACGCCAACGGTGAGAAAGGCTACAGCAACTGGGAACTGTCTGCTGATCGCGCAAACGCCTCACGCCGCGAACTGGTCAGTGGTGGTCTGGACACCGGGAAAGTATTACGGGTGGTAGGTATGGCCGCCACGATGCGTCTGAGCGATCGCGGTCCTGAGGACGCCATCAACCGCCGTATAAGTCTGCTGGTGCTGAATAAGCAGGCGGAAGAGGCCATTTTGCATGAAAACGCTGAAAGCCAGAATGAGCCGGTAAGTGTCTTACAACCGCCAGCGGTCGTTCCGCCGGCAAGCGTTCCCACATCGCCACCAGCCAATCCGAGGTGATAGCGTGAGCATGGATATTAGCGATTTTTATCAGACCTTTTTTGATGAAGCTGACGAACTGTTGGCTGACATGGAGCAGCACCTGCTTGATTTGGTCCCTGAATCTCCGGATTCCGAACAACTGAATGCCATTTTTCGTGCGGCGCACTCGATTAAAGGCGGGGCGGGCACCTTCGGCTTTACTATTTTGCAGGAAACGACCCATTTAATGGAGAACCTGCTGGATGAAGCGCGGCGTGGCGAGATGCAGCTCAATGCCGACATTATCAACCTGTTTTTGGAAACAAAAGATATTATGCAAGAACAGCTCGACGCCTATAAAAGCTCAGAAGAGCCGGATGCCGCCAGCTTTGAGTATATTTGTCATGCGCTACGACAGTTAGCGCTCGAAGCAAAAGGTGAAACCGCACCCGCGGTCGTCAACACTGCAAAATTGAGTGTTGTTGACGGCACGGCGATACAGGAAGAGACGATGGCGCAGGAAACTGTTGCTGCTGAAGAGGTTAAAAAACGGATCGTTCTGTCACGTCTGAAAGCTGGAGAAGTGGATTTACTGGAAGAAGAGTTGGGGAACCTGGCGACCTTAACGGATGTGGTCAAAAGCAGCGATACGCTGTCGGCTACGATTGACGGTGACCTCGCGGAAGATGACATCATCGCGGTACTTTGTTTTGTTATCGAAGCCGACCAGATTGAGTTTACTCCCGTTGTGGCTGCCCCCGTTGAGTCGGTGACCGTGATGGACGAACCGCTGCCGGTTGCCGTTGTTCCGGTGGTTAAAGCCGCCGTCAGCGAACCGCCGCAGGGGCGCGTTGAGCGTGAAAAACCCGCGCGTGCCAGTGAATCTACCAGCATCCGCGTGGCGGTTGAGAAGGTCGATCAGTTGATTAACCTGGTCGGCGAACTGGTGATCACGCAGTCGATGCTGGCCCAGCGTTCGAATGAACTGGATCCGGTAAACCATGGCGATCTCATCACCAGCATGGGTCAGTTACAACGTAACGCCCGTGATTTGCAAGAATCGGTGATGTCGATTCGTATGATGCCAATGGAGTATGTCTTCAGCCGCTTCCCGCGTCTGGTTCGTGACCTGGCGGGCAAGTTGGGCAAACAGGTTGAGCTGACGCAAATTGGTAGCTCCACCGAACTCGATAAGAGCCTGATTGAACGCATTATCGATCCGTTGACCCACCTGGTGCGTAACAGCCTGGACCACGGTATCGAATTGCCGGAAAAACGCCTTGAATCCGGGAAAAATCCAGTCGGTAACCTGACGCTGTCTGCTGAACACCAGGGCGGGAACATCTGCATCGAAGTCACCGATGATGGCGCGGGCCTCAACCGTGAGCGCATCCTGGCCAAAGCCATCTCACAGGGCATGCCGATCCATGAAAACATGAGCGATGACGAAGTCGGCATGCTGATTTTCGCGCCGGGATTCTCGACCGCCGAGCAGGTGACGGATGTCTCTGGTCGCGGTGTCGGGATGGATGTGGTGAAGCGTAACATTCAGGAAATGGGCGGGCATGTTGAGATCCAATCGAAGCAGGGCCAGGGCACAACCATCCGAATTTTGCTGCCGCTGACGCTGGCGATTCTGGACGGCATGTCCGTGCGCGTGGCAGATGAGGTGTTTATTCTGCCACTGAATGCGGTGATGGAATCGCTGCAACCCCGTGAAGAAGATCTGCACCCGCTGGCCGGGGGAGAACGCGTGCTTGAAGTGCGTGGTGAATATTTGCCGCTGGTTGAATTGTGGAAAGTCTTCGAGGTTGACGGCGCAAAAACCGAAGCAACTCAGGGCATCGTGGTGATTTTACAAAGTGCGGGACGTCGCTATGCGCTGCTGGTCGATCAGCTTATTGGCCAACACCAGGTGGTGGTGAAAAACCTGGAAAGCAATTACCGCAAAGTGCCAGGCATTTCTGCCGCAACGATCCTTGGCGACGGTAGCGTCGCGCTGATTGTCGATGTCTCTGCATTGCAGGGGTTAAACCGCGAACAACGTGTGGCGATCACCGCCGCCTGATTGATTGAGTGAGAAAGGGAATAATATGACCGGTATGAGTAATGTAACTAAACTGGCCGGCGAACCGTCAGGTCAGGAATTCCTCGTGTTTACGCTAGGGGATGAAGAGTACGGTATCGATATTCTGAAAGTGCAGGAAATTCGTGGTTATGATCAGGTCACGCGTATCGCTAATACACCGTCTTTTATTAAAGGGGTGACCAACCTGCGCGGTGTGATTGTGCCTATCGTTGACCTGCGCGTGAAGTTCAGCCAGAGCGACGTTGACTATAACGAGAACACCGTGGTGATTGTGCTGAATCTGGGTCAACGCGTGGTGGGGATCGTGGTGGATGGTGTGTCGGATGTGTTGTCGCTGACGACCGATCAGATTCGCCCGGCACCAGAATTTGCGGTTACGCTGTCAACGGAATACCTGACAGGGCTGGGCGCACTGGGCGATCGAATGCTGATTTTGGTTAATATCGAGAAGTTGCTGAACAGCGATGAAATGGCATTGCTGGATATTGCTGCAAGTCACGTCGCCTAACCGCCTCCGGCCTACAACGATCGTCGTTGTAGGCCGGATATGCATATCGCCATCCGGCTCCCTCAACCGCTACGCTTCCTGCTCAACCAGTTCAGGTTCTTCTTCCAGTAACCCTTCATTCCGCGCAAGCATTGCGGTGGCAATCCCGTTGCCTAACACGTTAATCGCCGAGCGCCCCATATCGAGGAAGTGGTCGATACCCATCAGTAACAGAATGCCTGCAACCGGAATATTAAAACTGGGAATTGTTGCTGCCAGCACCACCAGCGCCGAACGCGGCACGCCGGCAATCCCTTTTGAGGCTAACATCAGCGTTAGCATCAGCACGGTGATTTCGGCGAAAGAAAGGTGAATATTATAGGCCTGCGCAATGAACATTGATGCAAAGGAGCAGTACACCATTGAGCCGACCAGGTTAAACGAGTAGCCGATCGGCAGCACGAATGACACGATGTTGCGTGAGCAGCCAAATTTCGTCAGTTGCTCGAGCGTTTTGGGATACGCGGCTTCAGAGCTACTGGTGGTGAAGGCCACCAGCACTGGATCTTTCAGCATGCTGACCAGACGAAATACCTCTTTTTTCAACACCACGTAGCCGACCGCGAGCAGCACCAGGCAGGTCAGCACAATCGCCAGGTAATAGCCGCCGATGAACGAGGCATAGTTGAGCAGAATTCCCAATCCCTGGGTGGCGATGACGGAGGAGATGGCGGCAAAAATTGCCAGCGGAGCCACGTACATTACATACCCGGTTACCTTCAACATAATGTGGGAAACCACATCCAGTGCGGCAACCAGCGGCGCGTTAAATTTCTCACCGAGTGAGGCCCCGCCAATACCGAAGAACATCGAGAACACCACGATTTGCAGGATCTCATTATTGGCCATGGCTTCGGCAATGCTGGTCGGGATCGTGTGAGTGAGAAAACCTTTCAGGCTCATGCCGCTGACGGCGAGGCCTGTATCGGTGGCTTCCAGTGGAATGGCCAGGTTCAGCCCGCTCCCCGGTTGTTCAAGGGAGACGACAAAAAGGCCCACCAAAATAGACAGCACGGAGGAACTGATAAACCAGAGCATGGCTTTGCCCCCAACGCGACCAATGGTGGATGTCTCTCCCAGTCGCATAATGCCGACGGTTAGCGTACTGAAGACTAACGGCGCAATGACCATTTTAATGAGCCGCAAGAAAATGTCGGTGAGCAGCGTAATATTATCAGCCCAGGCGGTTACTACGCCCGGTGAGGCCCAGGAGTGGATCACTGCGCCTGACAGGATGCCCGCCAGCATAAAGACCACGATGAACAACGTGAGTTTGTTTGCATTTGCCACTAAAAATCCCTCTGTGATGATGTAATAGTTATTCCCCTGCTACACATTTTTTGTACTTATTAAGTGGTAGCAAAGCATTCATCATATAAATCAAAGTCGGAATCGGTACAACTTTTTTTAATTTTTTATCCATTTTGTTGTGGTGTTTGAGCATCTGCGTTTTCACGCCTCTTTTTCCTGCAGGATTTCCTTTTTGCAAACGTAAAGTTATTCGGGCGGGTGCCGATAATGTTGATAACTCGTTTTCAGGAAGGTGCCTTATGTTTAACCGTATCCGCGTTGTCACAATGCTGATGATGGTGCTGGGGGTTTTCGCACTGCTACAGCTTGTTTCCGGTGGTCTGTTGTTTTCCTCATTGCAGCAGAATCAGCAAAGTTTTGTTATTTCTAACGATTTACGTCAGCAGCAAAGTGAACTCACCTCAACATGGGACTTAATGCTGCAAACGCGCATTAACCTGAGCCGATCCTCTGCGCGCATGATGATGGATGCTTCTAACCAACAGAGCAGTGTGAAGAACGATCTGTTGAAGAATGCGAAAGGTACGTTGGCGCAGGCAGAAACGCATTACGCAAAATTCAAAAGCATCACGCCATTACCAGAGATGGCAGAAGCCAGCGGTAACGTTGATGAGAAATATCAGCAGTATCACGCAGCATTAACGGAGCTGGTGCAGTTTCTGGAAACCGGCAACATGGATGGTTTTTTTGCTCAGCCGACCCAGGGTATGCAAAACGCACTGGGTGAGGCGCTCGTGAAATATGCTGGCGTCAGTGAAAAACTCTATCTGCAGGCGTTTGATGAAAGCGCGCGGGATTACCAGTTTGCCCAATGGCAGCTCGGCGTTCTGGCCGTAGTGCTGGTGCTGATCCTGATGGTGGTGTGGTACGGCATCCGTCATACCTTGCTTAACCCCCTGGCCCGCGTTATTGCCCATATCCGCGAAATAGCCAGCGGCAACTTAACCACGTCATTAACCGTTAGCGGGCGCAATGAAATTGGTGAGTTGGCCAGCACGGTTGATCATATGCAGCGATCGCTTATTGAAACGGTGACCCTGGTGCGGGAAGGTTCCGATGCGATCTATTCCGGCACCAGCGAAATTGCCAGCGGTAATACCGACCTTTCGTCGCGCACCGAGCAGCAGGCTTCTGCGTTGGAAGAGACGGCGGCCAGCATGGAACAACTAACGGCGACGGTGAAGCAAAATGCGGACAACGCCCGTCAGGCTTCGCAACTGGCGAAAAGCGCTTCCGATACCGCACAGCATGGCGGCAAGGTAGTCGATGGCGTGGTAAACACCATGCACGAAATCGCGGATAGCTCGAAGAAAATTGCTGACATCATCAGCGTAATCGACGGCATTGCCTTCCAGACCAATATTCTTGCGCTGAACGCGGCGGTTGAGGCCGCACGCGCCGGTGAACAGGGCCGTGGTTTCGCCGTGGTGGCGGGAGAAGTGCGTAATCTGGCAAGCCGCAGCGCGCAGGCGGCGAAAGAGATCAAAGCCCTGATCGAAGACTCCGTTTCTCGGGTCGATACCGGCTCGGTATTGGTAGAGAGTGCCGGGGAAACCATGAATGACATCGTCAATGCGGTAACCCGTGTCACCGACATCATGGGAGAAATCGCCTCAGCGTCTGACGAACAAAGCCGTGGTATCGACCAGGTTGCGCTCGCCGTATCCGAGATGGATCGTGTGACGCAGCAGAACGCCTCGCTGGTGCAGGAGTCGGCTGCTGCTGCTGCTGCACTCGAAGAACAGGCCAGCCGTCTGACCCAGTCGGTATCGGCTTTCCGCCTGGCTGCACGCCCACTGTCGGCTAAATCTCGCGATGTACGGCCATCTTCAACAGCGGCCCCTGCGTCATACCCGCGCCAGCAAAGTACTGAACCCGACAGCAATTGGGAAACATTTTAACCGGGAGCTAACACCGGATAGTAAGTCGAGCAGGCAGAGACTCTTTCTGCCTGCATCGTGTTTTTAAGCATGAAGAGCAAACCGTAACACAACACGAATTGGCGCAGCGCAGGCTGTGCCCGTTGTATCCTGAATGTGATTGAGAAGGCGCTATGACATCATCTCTGCCCTCCGGGCAAACGTCATTATTGTTACAGATGACACAGCGCCTCGCGCTGTCTGACGCGCATTTTCGTCGGATATGTCAATTAATCTACCAGCGCGCGGGTATCGTGCTGGCCGACCACAAGCGGGACATGGTGTATAACCGCCTGGTGCGTCGCTTGCGTACCCTGGAGTTGGACGACTTTGGTCGCTATCTCAGCATGCTGGAAGCCAACCAGAACAGCGCTGAGTGGCAGGCGTTTATTAACTCCCTGACCACCAACCTGACCGCTTTTTTCCGCGAAGGACATCATTTTCCGGTGCTGACTGACCACGCGCGTCGATGCAGCGGCGAATACCGTGTCTGGAGCGCCGCGGCCTCTACCGGTGAAGAACCCTACAGTATCGCGATCACGCTGGCAGATACGTTGGGTATGGCACCTGGACGCTGGCGCGTTTTTGCCAGCGATATTGATACCGAAGTGCTGGAAAAAGCCAGAAACGGCATTTACCGCCTCGATGAACTGAAAACGCTGTCGCCACAACAGTTACAGCGTTATTTCATGCGTGGTACCGGACCGCATGAAGGACTGGTGCGTGTGCGTCAGGAACTGGCGAGCCATGTTGAATTCTCCAGCGTGAATTTACTGGATAAAAAATACAACGTGCCCGGTCCGTTCGACGCCATATTTTGTCGTAACGTCATGATCTATTTTGATAAAACGACGCAGCAGGACATTTTGCACCGGTTTGTTCCACTCCTGAAGCCGGATGGGCTGTTGTTTGCCGGTCACTCAGAAAACTTTAGCAACCTCGTGCGCGAGTTTAGCCTGCGCGGACAAACGGTGTATGCGCATGCGCCGGGTAAGGATAAATCATGAGTAAAATCAGGGTTTTGTCGGTCGACGATTCCGCATTGATGCGTCAAATCATGACTGAAATTATTAACAGCCACAGCGATATGGAGATGGTCGCGACGGCACCCGATCCGCTGGTTGCGCGGGATTTGATCAAAAAATTTAATCCTGATGTCCTGACGCTGGATGTGGAAATGCCGCGTATGGACGGCCTCGATTTTCTTGAGAAGTTGATGCGATTACGTCCGATGCCGGTGGTGATGGTCTCTTCTCTGACCGGAAAAGGCTCTGAAGTCACGCTGCGGGCGCTGGAGTTGGGGGCGATTGATTTCGTCACCAAACCGCAACTGGGGATCCGCGAAGGGATGCTGGCCTACAGCGAGATGATTGCCGAGAAAGTGCGTACGGCATCCCGCGCGCGTCTGGCGGCGCATAAACCAATTGCCGCGCCGAAGACGCTGAAAGCGGTGCCGTTGCTCAGTTCTGAAAAACTGATCGCTATTGGCGCGTCGACCGGGGGAACGGAGGCGATACGCCATGTGCTACAGCCGCTACCGCTTTCCAGTCCGGCGGTCATCATCACCCAACATATGCCTCCAGGTTTTACTCGCTCATTTGCCGAGCGCCTGAACAAACTGTGCCAGATCAGCGTGAAAGAGGCGGAAGACGGCGAACGTGTATTGCCGGGACATGCGTATATCGCGCCTGGTGACAAACATATGGAGTTGGCCCGCAGCGGGGCGAACTATGTGATCAAAATTCATGATGGGCCGCCGGTTAACCGGCATCGGCCTTCTGTGGATGTGCTGTTTCATTCGGTGGCAAAACAGGCGGGGCGCAACGCCGTGGGCGTGATCCTCACGGGCATGGGCAACGATGGTGCCGCCGGAATGTTAGCGATGCACCAGGCAGGCGCCTGGACCATTGCGCAAAACGAAGCAAGTTGTGTGGTGTTCGGCATGCCGCGCGAGGCCATCAATATGGGTGGTGTGAGCGAAGTGGTCGATCTTAGCCAGGTAAGCCAGCAGATGCTGGCGAAAATCAGTGCCGGACAGGCAATACGTATTTAATGAGGAGCAGTATTTTATGGCGGATAAAGAGCTGAGATTTCTGGTTGTGGATGACTTTTCCACCATGCGTCGCATCGTGCGCAACCTGTTAAAGGAGCTGGGATTCAACAATGTTGAAGAAGCCGAAGACGGTGTGGATGCCCTGAATAAGCTGCAGGCAGGGGGATTTGGTTTTGTCATTTCTGACTGGAACATGCCAAACATGGACGGACTGGAATTGCTGAAAACCATTCGTGCCGACGGCGGTATGTCTTCTCTGCCGGTGCTGATGGTGACCGCGGAGGCGAAGAAAGAGAACATTATTGCCGCCGCGCAAGCCGGTGCCAGTGGTTACGTGGTGAAGCCTTTCACGGCGGCGACGTTGGAAGAGAAACTCAATAAAATCTTTGAGAAACTGGGCATGTGAGGGTGTGATGATGATGATGCAACCACAAATTAAACCTGTTGATGAACATTCAGCAGGGGATATCATCGCGCGCATCGGTAGTCTGACCCGAATGCTGCGCGACAGCCTGCGTGAACTGGGGCTGGATCAGGCCATTGCTGAAGCGGCGGAAGCGATCCCGGATGCGCGCGATCGTCTGGATTACGTTGTGCAGATGACCGCACAGGCAGCAGAGCGTGCGCTGAACAGCGTTGAAGCCTCGCAGCCACACCAGGACGCAATGGAAAAAGGGGCCAAAACCCTGAGCAAACGCTGGGACGAATGGTTCGAGAATCCGATTGAACTGTCTGATGCCCGTGAACTGGTGACCGACACCCGTCAGTTCCTCGGTGATGTCCCTGGACACACCAGTTTTACCAATGCTCAGCTGCTCGACATTATGATGGCGCAGGATTTCCAGGACCTTACCGGCCAGGTTATCAAGCGCATGATGGACGTTATTCAGGAAATTGAGCGCCAGCTGTTAATGGTGCTGCTGGAGAACATCCCTGAGCAGGGCGCCCGTCCAAAACGTGAAAACGAAAGTTTGCTGAACGGCCCGCAGGTTGACACCTCGAAAGCCGGCGTTGTGGCCAGTCAGGATCAGGTTGACGACCTGCTGGACAGTCTCGGGTTCTGACTCGTGCAGGCCGGATGTAGGGGCAACCGCTTCTCTTCCGGTCTGCATACTCTCTACCGTCTGTAGGGGTTAACGTCATAAACCCCGTCTTTTTTACCGCTTACTCTCGCCATTGCTGTGTCGCTGTTCTGGCATCATTCTCGCCTGTGTCTCTATCCAGGGTCTGATGCGTGGCAGAAGAAAGCGACGACGACAAAACAGAAGCCCCCACACCCCACCGACTTGAAAAAGCGCGGGAAGATGGGCAGATCCCCCGTTCCAAAGAGCTGACCTCACTGCTTATTTTGCTGGTGGGCGTGTGCATTATCTGGATCGGCGGGGAGTCGCTGGCCCGCAGATTGTCGGGTATGCTGTCGGCCGGGCTGCGTTTTGACCACAGTATGGTCAACGACCCTAATCTGATCCTCAGCCAAATCATTCTGCTGATTAAAGATGCCATGATTGCGCTGTTACCGCTGATTACTGGCGTGGTGCTGGTGGCATTGATCTCGCCGGTGATGTTGGGCGGTTTGATCTTCAGCGGTAAATCGCTGCAACCCAAATTTTCGAAGCTGAATCCGCTGCCGGGTATCAAGCGCATGTTTTCTGCGCAAACCGGTGCTGAACTGCTGAAAGCCATCCTGAAATCTACGCTGGTTGGCAGCGTGGCTGGATTCTATCTCTGGCACAAGTGGCCGGAGATGATGCGGTTGATGGCCGAATCGCCGATTACCGCAATGGGCAATGCCCTTGATTTAGTTGGTATGTGTGCGCTGCTGGTGGTACTCGGGGTGATCCCGATGGTGGGGTTTGACGTTTTTTTCCAAATTTACAGCCATGTGAAAAAGCTGCGCATGTCACGCCAGGATATTCGCGATGAATATAAACAAAGCGAAGGTGACCCGCACGTTAAAGGCAAAATTCGCCAGATGCAGCGTGCGGTAGCGCAGCGACGCATGATGGCGGATGTGCCGAAAGCCGACGTCATTGTGACTAACCCCACACACTATTCGGTCGCCTTGCAATATGACGAAAACAAAATGAGTGCGCCACGCGTCGTCGCCAAAGGGGCGGGGCTGGTCGCGTTGCGTATTCGCGAAATTGGCGCGGAACATCGAGTCCCAACCTTAGAAGCACCACCGCTGGCACGTGCGTTATATCGCCATGCTGAGATTGGTCAGCAAATACCCGGCCAGCTGTATGCTGCCGTCGCAGAAGTGCTGGCGTGGGTATGGCAATTAAAACGCTGGCGTCTGGCGGGCGGCAAGCCGCCACCGCAACCTGGAAACCTTCCGGTGCCTGAAGCACTGGATTTTATGAACGAGAAGAATACTGATGGCTAATCTGGTCGCGATGCTGCGCCTGCCCGGCAACCTGAAATCCACACAATGGCAGATTCTTGCCGGGCCGATCCTCATCCTGCTTATCTTGTCGATGATGGTGCTGCCGCTGCCAGCGTTCATCCTTGATTTACTGTTTACCTTTAATATTGCGTTGTCGATCATGGTGTTGCTGGTGGCGATGTTCACCCAGCGCACGCTCGAGTTCGCTGCCTTCCCGACCATTTTGCTGTTCACCACATTATTACGCCTGGCGCTGAACGTTGCCTCGACGCGTATTATTTTGATGGAAGGGCATACCGGTTCGGCGGCGGCGGGGAAGGTGGTTGAAGCGTTTGGTCACTTCCTGGTGGGCGGTAACTTTGCCATCGGTATCGTGGTTTTCGTCATTCTTGTCATCATCAACTTTATGGTTATCACCAAAGGTGCCGGTCGTATTGCCGAAGTTGGCGCACGCTTTGTGCTGGACGGTATGCCCGGTAAACAGATGGCGATTGATGCCGATCTCAATGCCGGACTGATTGGGGAAGATGAAGCCAAAAAACGTCGTTCAGAAGTGACCCAGGAAGCTGATTTTTACGGCTCTATGGACGGTGCGAGTAAATTCGTTCGCGGGGACGCCGTTGCCGGTATTCTGATCATGGTGATTAACGTGGTCGGCGGCCTGCTGGTAGGCGTATTACAACACGGTATGAGTATGGGCAGTGCGGCTGAAAGCTACACCTTGCTGACCATCGGTGACGGTCTGGTCGCCCAAATCCCGGCGCTGGTTATCTCCACCGCGGCGGGCGTTATCGTGACGCGCGTCAGTACCGATCAGGATGTCGGCGAACAGATGGTCACCCAGCTGTTCAGTAACCCCAGCGTGATGGTGCTCAGTGCGGCGGTGCTCGGTTTACTGGGCCTGGTACCAGGCATGCCAAACCTGGTATTTCTGATGTTTACCGCAGCGCTATTGGGTTTGGCCTGGTGGTTGCGCGGTCGCGAGACAAAAGCCCCTGCGGAACCTCAGTCGATCAAAATGCCGGAAAATAATGCGGTGGTGGAAGCGACCTGGAACGATGTTCAACTGGAAGACTCGCTGGGAATGGAAGTGGGGTATCGCCTGATCCCAATGGTGGATTTTCAGCAAGATGGCGAGTTGCTGGGACGAATTCGCAGTATTCGTAAGAAATTTGCCCAGGATATGGGCTTCCTGCCGCCGGTGGTGCACATCCGCGACAATATGGATCTGCAGCCTGCGCGCTATCGCATCCTGATGAAAGGGGTAGAAATTGGCAGCGGGGATGCCTATCCGGGACGCTGGCTGGCCATCAACCCTGGTACGGCAGCGGGATCGCTGCCGGGTGAGAAAACGGTTGATCCGGCTTTTGGTCTGGACGCTATCTGGATTGAAAGTGCGCTAAAAGAACAGGCGCAAATCCAGGGCTTCACGGTGGTGGAAGCCAGTACCGTCGTCGCCACGCATCTGAATCACCTGATTGGCCAGTTTGCCGCCGAACTGTTTGGACGTCAGGAGGCGCAACAATTGCTGGACCGCGTGTCGCAGGAAATGCCGAAACTGACTGAGGATCTGGTGCCTGGCGTGGTGACGCTGACCACGCTACATAAAGTGTTGCAGAATTTATTGGATGAAAAAGTGCCGATTCGCGATATGCGCACCATCCTCGAAACGCTGGCCGAACATGCGCCGCTGCAAAACGATCCGCATGAACTCACCGCCGTGGTCCGCGTGGCGTTGGGAAGGGCGATTACCCAGCAATGGTTCCCGGGGAACGACGAAGTTCAGGTTATTGGCTTGGATACGCCACTTGAGCGCTTGCTGCTGCAGGCCTTACAAGGGGGCGGCGGCCTGGAACCGGGGCTGGCAGACCGACTGTTGGCGCAAACTCAGGAAGCGTTATCGCGCCAGGAAATGTTGGGCGCGCCGCCGGTGCTGTTGGTTAATCATGCATTGAGGCCTCTGCTGGCGCGTTTTTTACGCCGCAGCATACCGCAGCTGGTGGTGTTGTCTAACATGGAGCTTTCCGATAACCGCCATATCCGCATGACCGCGACCATCGGAGGTAAATAATGCGTAAGTTTCTGTGGCTGTTATTGTTTCCTCTGGCAGTGCAGGCCGCCGGAGAAGGCGCCTGGCAGGCTAGTGGCATGGGCATTACGTTAAATCATCGCGGGCAGTCTGCCTCGTCTGCGCCTTTGGTTCCCGGCCAGCCCGTCTCGGGGTTGATGACGCTGGTAGCCTGGCGTTATGAGCTGAATGGCCCTACGCCTGCGGGGCTGCGGGTACGTTTATGTTCGCAGTCGCGCTGCGTTGAGCTGGACGGGCAAAGCGGAACCACTCACGGATTTAATAACGTACCTGCCGTGGAGCCGATGCATTTTGTCTGGGAGGTGCCCGGCGGCGGTCGCCTGATCCCGGCCTTACAGGTGCAAAGTAATCAGGTCATCGTCAACTACCGTTAATTCTCTCTTCTTCATCGCAGCTGGCAGATGAAACTGCTGGCTGTCTCGCACTTTTTGACCCGCTACTTTGATTTAAAAGAAACGCTGTTTTATAAAATAGGTGACTTACGTTGCCGGACTCTTTGTGCTGTTGCCATTTCGCGATTATCCCTGGCAGAAATAAAAAGGTTTCCCTTGCGGTTAACTTTTACTGTGGCCGTGTAAGGACGTCCTGCATCGAAGTGAGGATTGCGGGGCCTCCCAATAATGTGCAGGGGTAACGGCAATGAGAACACGTAAAATTGGGTTGGTAAATTATTTTGCCTATGGGGCAGGTGACTTTTTAGGCGCAGGGACCACGGCGCTGACCGCCGCATGGTTGCTCTATTTCTACACCACTTTTTGTGGCCTGACGCCTATTGAGGCGACGTTTATTTTTGCAACGGCCAGGGTGCTGGATGCGGTGGTTAGCCCATTAATGGGCTTTTTAACGGATAATTTTGGATCGACCTGGCTTGGTAAACGCTTTGGCCGACGTAAGTTTTTTATTCTGCTGGGGATTCCCTGTGTCTTTAGCTACTCCCTGATGTGGGTCGGCGACATGGGATTCTGGTACTACCTGCTGACCTACCTGGTGTTTGATGTGGTTTACACCATGATTCTGGTGCCCTATGAAACGCTGGTACCGGAAATGACCGATGATTTTAAACAGAAAACCAAGTTTTCTGGCGCGCGTATTTCTATGGCCCAGATGTCAGCCATACTGGCCTCGTTCTTACCTGGCGTACTGTTGACGCTGTTTGGTAAACACAATCCTGTTTCATTTTTCTATGCCAGCCTGGTGTTTTCGGTGCTGTGCGCGCTGATGCTGACCTTTGTGTGGTTTTTTACCTGGGAACGCCCGCGTGAAGAATGGACCGAAGCGGCACTTCGCGCTGAAGAAGAGAAGAAAAGCCTGACCTTTCGTCAGAGCATGAGTCGTCTTTTCACTGAGCTAAGTTCGACGATGCGCATCCGCATTTTCCGTCAACATTTGGGCATGTATCTTGGTGGTTATATCGCGCAGGACGTGTTCAACGCGGTCTTTACCTACTATGTGGTGTTTGTGTTGATGCAGGAAGCCTCTATGGCGTCGAACCTGCTGGGCACCATGGCTATCTTCCAGTTTATTGCGGTTATCGCCATGATCCCGCTGTGCATTCGCTTTGGACCGGCCCCGTCTTACCGGATGGTGGTGGTGCTGTTTGGCCTGAGTTCTCTCTCTTATGCGGTGTTGTATTACGCCGGGCTGAGTGATGTGTACGCCTTATTGCTGCTGGTTTCCGCCGTTGCGGGCCTGGGACGTGGTGGCATCAATTATGTTCCGTGGAATACCTACACCTATATCGCCGATGTCGACGAGGTGATCACCGGTCAGCGTCGGGAAGGGATCTTTGCCGGCATCATGACTTTAACGCGCAAAGCCTCGCAGGCGGGGGCCGTCATGCTGGTCGGCATTGTTATGCAGTTATCGGGTTTTGTCTCCGGGCAGAGTGAACAACCTGCTGCGGTCAGCCATACCATTCTGTTCATTCTGAGTTGCGGTACGTTGATTGTACTGGCGTTGGGATTCCTGGTGTCTCTACGTTTCAAACTGAATCTGCAAACACATAGTACCTTGCGTGAAGAGACTGCAAAAATGCGTGAGTCCGGGCGCCCCGTGCCAGAAGGGCTTACCCCTGAAGGACGTGCAACGGTAGAGATGCTGTCAGGCATGCCGTATGAATCACTTTGGGGTAACAACAATATTGGTTACCTGAATCGTAATAAACCTGCTGCGCCATCACTGCAACATGGCTCAGCATTGAATTCGACATTGCACAGAGGTTAAGTAAATGATTGTTTATCCGGTTAAACACAGCCCGTTGTTACGTCAGCCTGAACATTTTATTGCCAGAGATGAGTTAAAAACGCTTATCAAGAAGGTGACGCATAATCTGGTCAATATTCATGATGAGAGCGGTGAGTTCTTGCTGCGACTGGACGACGGACGCGTTATTGACACCAAAGGGTGGGCTGGATGGGAGTGGACGCACGGCGTCGGCCTGTACGGGATGTACCAGTATTACCAGCAAACCGGTGATGAAACGATGCGCGATATCATCGATGGCTGGTTTGCCGACCGCTTTGCAGAAGGCGCGACGACTAAAAACGTCAATACCATGGCGCCGTTTCTGACGCTGGCGTATCGCTATGAAGAAACGCGCAATCCGGCGTATCTGCCGTGGCTTGATTCCTGGGCTGAGTGGGCGATGCACGACATGCCGCGTACCGATTTTGGTGGTATGCAGCACATCACGCTGGCGGAAGAGAATCATCAGCAGATGTGGGACGACACGTTGATGATGACGGTGTTACCGCTGGCGAAGATTGGCAAACTGCTCAACCGCCCCGAGTACGTTGAAGAGGCGACGTATCAGTTCCTGTTACATGTGCAAAACCTGATGGATAAAGAAACCGGTCTGTGGTTCCACGGCTGGAGCTATGAGGGAAATCATAACTTTGCCAACGCCCGCTGGGCGCGCGGTAACAGCTGGCTAACTATTGTTATTCCGGAGTTCCTCGAACTGGTCGATTTACCGGAGAATAATGCCGTTCGTCGCTATCTGGTACAGGTACTGAATGCGCAAATTGCGGCCCTGGCGAAGTGTCAGGATGAGAGTGGTCTGTGGCACACGTTGCTGGACGATCCGCATTCTTACCTTGAAGCGTCAGCCACCGCCGGATTTGCTTATGGGATTTTGAAAGCGGTGCGTAAGCGTTATGTCGGGCAGGAATATGCGGCGGTAGCAGAACTCGCCATCAAAGGCATTGTGCAGCATATCTCACCAGAAGGGGAGCTGCTGCAAACCTCATTTGGTACCGGAATGGGGCACAATCTCGAGTTCTATCGCAACATTCCGCTGACCTCCATGCCTTACGGCCAGGCGATGGCGATGCTGTGTCTCACCGAATACTTGCGTAAGTATTTTTAATATCGGTGTCCGACGGCGCTGTCGCTGTCGGCGCTGTTTGTTGAGTTACCTCTGTTTGTGCGGCGTTGTCCTGCGGCACAAACAGATGATCCATAATTTGTCGCATAACCGGCGCGGCGGTAATGCCGTCGCTGCCGCCGTTTTCCAGAATCAACGCCACGGCGACTTTCGGGTTTTTGTAGGGTGCAAATGCGGTGTAGAACACGTGGTCACGCAGGCGGATGGGGATCATCTTCGCATTGTAAGTCTGGTTTTCTTTCAGGCTGAAAACCTGTGAGGTTCCGCTTTTCGCCGCAATTCCGTAAGGTGCAGTATGGAAAAATTTATAACCTGTCCCGTTCGGCGCATTGGCCATGCCAAACATCGCCTCGCGTACCAGTCCCCAATAGGGCGAGGAGGGAGAGGCAATCTGTGACGGTACCGTGGCGGCATGATAAGGCGTAACAGATTTACCACTCTCTTCAGCCTGCAACAGGTGAGGGGCAATCACTTTCCCATTGTTAATCAGTGCCACCATTGCTTTCACCATCTGGATTGGCGTGGCAATCCAGTATCCCTGACCGATACCAACCGAAATGGTGTCTCCCTGATACCAGGCTTTTTTATGCACCCGTTGTTTCCAGTCGCGGCTCGGTAACAGCCCGTTGTACTCTTCATCAAGATCAATGCCGGTGGGTTTACCGTAACCAAACTGGCTAAGCATGCTGTTGATTCGGTCAATGCCCATCATATACGCCACCTGATAGAAGAACGTATCAGCGGACTCTTCAATTGCTTTGGTCACGTCCAACATGCCATGACCGGTTTTTTTCCAGTCGCGATAATGTCGCTCAGTGCCGGGCAATGTCCATGTTGGCGCGCCAAAGAAGCTGGTCTGCGGGGTGATAACGCCATTGAGTAATGCTGACATCGCCATGTACGGCTTGACCGTGGAAGCGGGAGGGTACAAACCTTGCGTGACGCGGTTAATCAACGGCAGGTCTTTATCCTGCAGCAGCGTGTTGTAGTCCTGGTAGCTGATACCTTTGACGAACGGATTCGGATCATAGCTGGGGTTAGAGACCATCGCCAGCACCGAGCCATCGTGCGGATCTTCAACCAGCACGGCGGCGCGCTGACCGACCAGCAGGCCCTCTATATATTCCTGTAAGTGTAAATCCAGCGTCAGGTGGATGTCCTTTCCGGCAACAGGCGGTACATCTTTTATCAGGCGTACGATGCGTCCGTGGTTATCGACTTCGACTTCTTGATAACCCGTTTTGCCGTGTAGATCGTTTTCGTAATAGTGTTCGATCCCCTGCTTGCCAATGTTGTGATCGGCGGCGTAGTTTTCTGCCAGCCCCTTTTTATCCAACGCTTTCAGGTCGCTGTCATTGATTTTAGAGACATAGCCGAGCACATGCGCCAACTCTGCGCCATACGGATATTGGCGATCTTCATAGCTGTTGATGGTGACGCCGCTGAAATGAAACTGATTAACCGAGAAACGGGCGATCTCCACGTCGGTCAGCGCATTTTTGAGCACCACCGGGCGATAGCGACTACTGGATTTCAGATCGTGGCGAAACTGGTCAATCTCATCAGGGGTCAGGTCAACAATAGGCGTTAGCTGCTTTAGCAAGGCATCCATATCGTTGATTTTATAAGGAGTGACAGAAATATCGTACCAGGTGACGTTGCGCACCAGCGGGATACCGTTGCGATCGTAAATGATGCCGCGCGTTGGGGCAACCGGCAGCATTTTGATGTCATTGGCATTTGAGCGGGTGGTGTAATACTGATGCTCGCGAATTTGTAAGTTGTAGAGGTTATAAATCAGGATGCCAAAACAGATGACCACCAGGCCAAAGGCCACTATTACCCGTCGCTGAAAGAGTTTCTCTTCCGCCTCAAAATCTCTGAATGTCATGGACCCACACCTGATTAATTCGCCGCCTAATGATACGGAGGTGTAAATGGGATAACAGGTAAAAGATGTTCCATCCCTCTACGGAAATGTGTCATTCCTTGTGAGTTGTAACAAATTACAGTGAACGTAGCCGTTTCTCGTAGGCCTGATGCCGCTTCGCTTATCAGACCTACGGGGGCGATCATTCGGGAAAATAAAAAAGCCCGCGACATAGCGCGGGCTTTCACATCACTAGTGGTGATTACATACGTTCTACGGTTTCGATACCCAGCGTATCCAGACCCAGCTTCAGCGTTTTCGCCGTCAACTGTGCCAGCTTCAGGCGGCTATTACGAATCTCTTCGCTCTCGGCGCTGAGGATTGGGCAATGTTCGTAGAAACCAGAGAACAAACCGGCAAGATCGTACAGATAGGCGCACATCACGTGCGGTGTACCTTCACGTGCAACGACGGTGAGCGTTTCTTCAAACTGCAGCAGACGCGCCGCCAGTTGGGCTTCACGATCTTCACTGATGATGACCTTCGCGCTGGCCAGCGCACTTTCGTCGATATCTGCCTTACGGAACACGGACAGTACGCGGGTGTAGGCATACTGCATGTACGGTGCGGTATTGCCTTCGAAGGCCAGCATATTATCCCAGTCGAAGATGTAATCCGTGGTACGGTTTTTCGACAGATCTGCATACTTCACGGCGCCGATACCGACCGCATTCGCCAGTTTTTCCAGCTCGTCGGCAGGCATGTCCGGGTTCTTCTCTGCCACCAGACGACGTGCACGTTCCAGCGCTTCATCTAACAGATCGGCCAGTTTAACCGTGCCACCCGCGCGGGTCTTGAACGGTTTACCGTCTTTGCCGAGCATCATGCCGAACATGTGGTGTTCCAGCGGTACGGAATCCGGCACGTAACCGGCTTTACGCACGATGGTCCATGCCTGCATTAAATGCTGATGCTGGCGGGAGTCGATGTAATACAGCACGCGATCGGCATGCAGTGTTTCGTAACGGTACTTGGCGCAGGCGATATCAGTGGTAGTGTACAGATAACCACCATCTTTCTTCTGGATGATAACGCCCATCGGTTCGCCTTCCTTGTTTTTATACTCATCAAGGAATACGACAGTCGCGCCTTCGCTTTCAACGGCCAGGCCTTTGGCTTTGAGATCCGCAACAATGCCTGGCAGCATCGGGTTGTACAGGCTTTCACCCATCACGTCGTCGCGGGTCAGCGTCACGTTCAGACGATCGTAGGTTAACTGGTTCTGGGACATGGTAATGTCGACCAGTTTGCGCCACATTTCGCGGAAGTAAGCATCACCACCCTGCAACTTCACCACGTAGCTACGTGCGCGCTCGGCGAATTCTTCATCTTCGTCGTAATGTTTTTTCGCGTCACGATAGAAACCTTCAAGGTCAGCCAGCGCCATTTCACCCGCGTTTTCCTGCTGCTGCTTTTCCAGCCACGCGATGAGCATACCGAACTGGGTTCCCCAGTCGCCAACGTGGTTTGCACGGATGACTTTATGGCCGAGAAACTCCAGCGTACGGACAGCCGCATCACCGATGATGGTGGAACGCAGGTGGCCTACGTGCATCTCTTTCGCCACGTTTGGCGCAGAGTAGTCAACAACAACGGTTTGCTTTTCTGGCTGTGCAACGCCCAGACGATCGGAGGCCAGCGCCTGCTGCACGTGCTGCGCCAGGAATGCTGGATCGAGGAAAATATTGATAAAGCCCGGGCCCGCAATTTCAACCTTGCTGGCAATCCCGTTGAGATCCAGATGAGTCAGCACCTGCTCTGCCAGTTGTCGCGGCGCCATACCCAGTTTTTTAGCGACTGCCATCATGCCGTTGGCCTGATAGTCGCCGAACTGTACTTTTGCTGACTGACGAACCTGAGGTTCGCAATCTGCAGGCGCACCTGCAGCAATCATGGCCTGACGGACTTTTTCTGAGAGAAGAGCCTGAATATTCACCGGAATACCTTACATTTATGAAGCGCTTTACTATACACCGCGCCAGATTAAGAATTTAGGCCGGGAGTATACTGCAAATGCCCGTTGCCGTCAGCATTGTGCGTGCCGCGCGCGGCCTAAAATAGACGCAGTGCAATGACGCATAATCATTCATTTTGTCCCTGAAAAAATCAGCGGTTGGATGGTACTGCGCAACAGAGTAAATTAGCGGCTTTGAACATGGATATGAGCTTTCAATATGGCGAACTGGCAAACCGTTGCAGAACTGCATGATATTTCCGCAGATTTAGGGCATTTCACTCAGGCGTTAACTGAACTTTCCACCCGTCTGGGTTTGAATATTGCTCCGCTTGAAGCCGATCACATCTCTCTGCGCTGTCATCAAAACACCACCGCAGAGCGCTGGCGTCGCGGGTTTGAACAGTGCGGCCGACTGTTGTCGGAAAATATCATCAATGGCAGACCGATTTGCCTGTTCAAACTGGATGAGCCGGTGTGCGTGGCGCACTGGCAGTTTTCTATTGTGGAGTTGCCGTGGCCGGGTGAAAAACGCTACCCACATGAGGGTTGGGAGCATATTGAGATTGTTCTGCCGGGCGAGCCGGAAACGTTGAATGCGCGAGCGCTGGCGTTGCTTTCTGATGAAGGATTGAGTCAGCCGGGTATCTTTGTGAAAACCAGTTCACCACAAGGCGAGCGTGAGCGGTTACCGAACCCGACGCTGGCGGTCAGCGACGGCAGCGTGACTATCAAGTTTCATCCATGGTCAATTGAAACGATTGTGGCAAGCGAGCAACAGGAGTAACCATGGCACTGCTGGAAATCTGCTGTTACAGCATGGAGTGTGCGCTGACGGCACAAAAAAATGGCGCGGATCGTATTGAACTGTGTTCGGCACCCAAAGAAGGGGGCTTAACCCCATCACTGGGTGTATTACGTACCGTTCGTCAGCATATTGATATTCCCGTCAATCCGATTATCCGCCCGCGCGGCGGGGATTTTTGCTATACCGACGGTGAATTCGCCGCCATGCTGGATGATATCGCCATGGTCAGAGATCTCGGATTCTCCGGGCTGGTAACCGGGTTATTAGATGTTGATGGCAACGTCGATATGTCGCGCATGGAAAAAATTATGCGGGCAGCCGGTACGCTAAATGTCACGTTTCATCGGGCCTTTGATATGTGTGCCAACCCCTTAAATGCGCTGAAAAGTTTATCTGATTTGGGTGTCGCCCGAGTGCTGACTTCCGGGCAAAAATCAGATGCTGCGCAAGGTTTAACAAAAATAATGGAACTTATTGCACAGCCCGGTGCTCCAATCATTATGGCCGGAGCGGGGGTTCGCGCTGCGAATTTGTCTCTATTCCTCGACGCCGGTGTGCAGGAAGTCCACAGTTCTGCCGGAGTATGGCTGGCTTCTCCCATGCGTTATCGCAATGCGGGGTTGTCGATGTCTTCGGATGCGCAAGCGGATGAATATTCCCGCTATGCGGTAGACGGGGCTGCGGTTGCTGAAATGAAAGCGATTATTGCGCACCATCGGGCCAGCTGATTTTTACCGTTGCATCATGTCGCCCAATATGATGCTTGCTCGTACCAGGCCCCTGCTATTACAGGGGCCTTTTTTTCTCCTTCATATTTCAAGCCGCAGCCGCGTTGGCCGCCTTGCTCACCCCGGTCACGTAGTTATCTACGCTCCCGGGGATTTGCTGTGTTGCCGCCTTGCTGCAACTTGAACTATTTTGGAGAAACGGTGCTATACGTAACGGTCATCCGGCAATCCATCACGGCTTACGCGCAATCAAGACCGCGCGCAGCGGGGCAGGGTACCCTTCTACCGTTTTACTGCTGTCGTTCGGGTCGAGGAAATCAGCCAGCGATTCGGTAATCATCCACTCGGTGCGGCGCTGTTCTTCGGTAGTGGTCACACACACGTCGGCAATGCGGACATCAACAAAACCGCACTTCTCCAGCCAGTTTTTCAACGCCAGTGCAGACGGAATAAAGTAGACGTTGCGCATTTGTGCGTAGCGGTCACCCGGCACCAGCACGGTATTTTCGTCCCCTTCAACCGCCAGCGTTTCCAGTACCAGTTCACCGTCTTGTACCAGTTGATCTTTCAACTGCCAGAGATGTTCCAGCGGAGAACGACGGTGATAGAGCACGCCCATTGAGAAAACGGTATCAAACGCGTTCAGCGCCGGAAGCTGTTCAATACCCAGCGGCAGCAGATGCGCGCGCTGGTCGTTGCCCAGCAGTTTTCGCACCGCTTCGAACTGACACAGGAATAACTGGGTCGGATCAATCCCAACGGCCAGGTGCGCGCCTGCACCGATCATGCGCCACATGTGATACCCGCTGCCGCAGCCGACATCCAGGATCGTCCGTCCGGTCAGGTCGGATAAATGCGGCAGAACGCGATCCCATTTCCAGTCAGAACGCCATTCGGTGTCGATATTGACGCCATACAGTGAGTATGGCCCTTTACGCCACGGCATCAAATTGCGCATTAATGTATCAATGCGTTTAAGCTGACCGTCGCTGAGCGGCTCTTCGCTTTCAGCGGTGACACTGTGCAGCAAGTCCAGACGGTGCGGTGTCAGTTCGGGCAAAAACTCTACCGCGTTCGACCACTGCTTAAACAGGCCATGCTGATCGCGCTGCCAGCTCGCAATTTGCGCCGGGAGCGTTTCCAGCCAATGAGAAAGATGATTTTTGGCAATCAGCTGATAAAAGTTACCAAAGTCGATCATGCCGCAACCTCAGCTTTTAGTGCCACCAGAGAACCAAAGTTAAAGCACTGGAACCACAGTTCGCTGTGTTCAAAACCAGCCTGATGCAGGCGCGCTTTATGGGTTTCGACCGAGTCGGTCAGCATGACGTTTTCCAGCATGCTGCGCTTTTGGCTGATTTCCAGTTCGCTGTAGCCATTTGCCCGCTTGAAATCGTGGTGCATGTTGAACAACAGCTCACCCACTTTTGCATCTTCGAAACTGAATTTCTCCGACAGCACCAGCGCGCCGCCAGGATTCAGCCCCTGATAAATCTTATCCAACAATGCCTGGCGCTCCGCTGGCTCAAGGAATTGCAGGGTAAAATTCAGCACCACCATTGAGGCGTTTTCAATAGTAATGTTGCGAATATCCCCTTCGACAACCTCGACCGGAATAGGGGCTTTATAGGCGTCAATATGACGGCGGCAGCGTTCAACCATGGCCGGGGAGTTGTCGACGGCAATAATTTTACAATTGTCATGCCGAATACTGCGACGCACCGAGAGCGTCGCGGCGCCCAATGAACAGCCCAGATCGTAGACCTGCGTGTTGGGTTGCACGAAACGTTCGGCCAGCATACCAATCATCGAAATGATGTTGGAGTAGCCGGGAACGGAGCGCTGGATCATATCCGGGAAGACTTCAGCTACCCGTTCATCAAAGGTCCAGTCACCCAGACTGGCGATAGGCGCAGAAAAAAGCGTGTCGCGGTGAGACATAACGTAAAAATCCGGGAAAAATAAAGTGGCGTATTGTGCGCTAATGCAGGGAGAAAACCAACTCCCAGGGCATATACCAGAGATTCGCCAGCACCATTAGCACCAGCGAGCACCAGGTGGCGCTCATGCCGGAACGACGCCAGCGGAACAGACGGTGGTGGAATCCGTAATAATGCATCAGCCGACCGGCAATTAACATCAGCCCGCAAATATGCACCATCCACGTTTCCGCGCCGTTCATTTCCATAAATAACAGCAACACTAATGCGACGGGGATATATTCCACCGCATTACCGTGAATGCGAATCGCACTTTGTAGTTCGCTAAAACCGCCGTCGCCATAAGCCACGCGATACTGCATACGCAGGCGGACAACGTCAAAGGAGAACTTAATCAACAATAACGCACCCAGTACGGCATATAGCGCGCTTACCATACAAACTCCCTTTTAAAATGGCTGCTGGCATTGACTATGATAGGTGGCATTTTCAGAAAAGAGAAGATTGCTGTGGAATAGACGGTGCTGATCCGATCTCTGGCAGAGCGCTGCGTAAATCTGCCCATAGCGTATCTACAAGCTCCGGGGCCTGCGCGATGTCCGGCGTATGTAAAAACAGATAGGGTGTGGTGGTCTGCTTCCAGAGAGACAGTTTGGCCAGCCATACGTTAAATAACGTTCGGTTTTGCTCCATATTATCGCTGCCGATAAAGCGCACCATGGGATTGTTCGCGGTAACCACTGCATGGACCGGAACTTTCGGTTTTTTGCGCTGCGCATCGCGAATCGCTTCACTGTGAGGAACCGCGGCGTGTACCGGCCGACTATCTAAAATTACCCGATTGACCCCTCGCTCGTGTAAGCCGCGATTGAACCATTTCTCGTCTTCACCTTTGGTAAAAAATTCAGGATGGCGAACTTCCACCCCGTAGGTAAACGATGCGGGTAACGCATCGAGAAACGCCCACAGAGCAGGGAGATCGCGAGGAGAAAAGGTGGCGGGTAGCTGCAACCAATATTGCCCGATTCGCGCTTCCAGCGGTGACATGCGGGTGAAAAATTCTTGCACCAAATCATCACAGTTTCGCAATGCAGCTTGATGCGAAATGGTCGCCGGAAACTTAAAGCAGAAGCGAAAGTCATCGGTAGTCTGCGCCTGCCAGCGCGTAACAATCTCGGCTTTTGGCAGCGCGTAGAGTGTGGTATTGCCCTCAACACAGTTAAAGTGGCGGGCATACTCTTCAAGGCTGGTGATCCCCAGGCGCACCCACTTCGGATGCGACCACTGCGGCAGGCCGATATAGATCATAACGCTTGCAGGATCTCGTCCACGTTGCGCACGCGTGCAATGCGCGGGAAGATATGCGTCATGCTGCCCTGATGCTGATCGGCACTGGCTGCGCTACAGGCATCTTCGGCAATCACCAGGTTAAAACCCAGTTCCCAGGCGTTACGCGCCGTTGACTCAACGCCGATGTTGGTGGAGATCCCGCATAACACGATAGTGTCAACGCCCCGGCGGCGCAGTTGGAGTTCGAGGTCGGTGCCGTAAAAGGCACCCCACTGGCGTTTGATCACTTCGATGTCACTGGCGTTTTTGCCCAGCGCTGTCGGATAGTCCCACCAGTTTGCAGGGAGCGCTTTTGCGGGTGTCAGGGCATCTACCGGCTGTTTCAGGGCTTCTGCGTAGTCGTCAGACCAGCCAACGCGAACCATCACTACCGGTGAACCGTGAGCTCGGAATTGTGCCGCAAGGCGTGCGGCGTGGGTTACCACGTCGCTTGCCGAATGGGGGCCGCCGGCGAAGGGCAGGATCCCTTCCTGTAGGTCAATCACGACAAGGGCGGTGGTTTTAGCGTTCAGTTCCAGCATGGTGACTCCAGTCAAAAAAGAATTCCGTTACACCTTAATCGCGATTGTGTGTGAAAGGGGCGACAATTTTTGTTATTTTTTGTGAGATTACGCAATACCCGCGTAGGAAACACGCGTACAGTCAGTACCGGACTTATCGTGCGGCAGAATTTCCAGTATAATAGCCGCCTTTTTTCATTCAGTTGTGACATTCAGCTAAAGCTGCGACTTCGTCATCTGCAAGGCAGGTGACAATCCGCCTGCGGCAAAGTTAAGGGATATCTCATGCGTACAGAATATTGCGGACAGCTACGTCTGTCCCACGAGGGGCAGCAGGTGACTCTGTGTGGTTGGGTCAACCGTCGTCGTGATCTTGGTAGCCTGATCTTCATCGATATGCGCGACCGCGAAGGTATCGTGCAGGTATTTTTCGATCCGGACCGTGCGGACGCGTTAAAGCTGGCCTCCGAACTGCGTAATGAGTTCTGCATCCAGGTTACGGGCACCGTGCGTGCGCGTGACGCGAAAAACGTCAACGCCGACATGGCGACCGGCGAAATTGAAGTACTGGCGTCCGATCTGACCATTATCAACCGTTCAGATTCGCTGCCGCTGGACTCTAACCACGTTAACACCGAAGAAGCACGTCTGAAGTATCGCTATCTGGACCTGCGTCGTCCGGAAATGGCGCAGCGTCTGAAAACTCGTGCCAAAATCACCAGCCTGGTGCGTCGTTTTATGGACGATCATGGCTTCCTCGACATCGAAACGCCGATGCTGACCAAAGCGACCCCGGAAGGCGCACGTGACTATCTGGTGCCTTCCCGCGTCCATAAAGGCAAATTCTACGCCCTGCCGCAGTCTCCGCAGCTGTTCAAGCAGCTGCTGATGATGTCTGGCTTTGATCGTTACTATCAGATCGTAAAATGCTTCCGTGACGAAGACTTACGCGCTGACCGTCAGCCTGAATTTACCCAGATCGATGTTGAGACCTCCTTCATGACCGCACCGCAGGTGCGCGAAGTGATGGAAGCGTTAGTGCGTACTCTGTGGCTGGAAGTAAAAGGTGTGGATCTGGGTGATTTCCCGATCATGACCTTTGCGGAAGCCGAACGTCGCTACGGCTCTGATAAACCGGACCTGCGTAACCCGATGGAGCTGGTTGACGTTGCTGACCTGCTGAAGTCCGTTGATTTCGCCGTCTTCTCCGGCCCGGCTAACGATGCCAAAGGTCGCGTGGCTGCGCTGCGTGTACCGGGTGGAGCAAGCTTAAGCCGTAAGCAGATCGACGATTACGGTAATTTCATCAAGATCTACGGCGCGAAAGGCCTGGCTTACATTAAGGTCACCGAACGTGCGAAAGGTCTGGAAGGGGTAACCAGCCCAGTTGCTAAGTTCCTGAATGCCGATATCGTTGACGCGATTCTTGAGCGCACCGGTGCACAAGATGGCGACATGATTTTCTTCGGCGCAGACAACAAGAAAGTGGTTGCTGACTCAATGGGCGCACTGCGTCTGAAACTGGGTAAAGATCTGAGCCTGACCGACGAAACCAAATGGGCGCCGCTGTGGGTTATCGACTTCCCAATGTTTGAAGACGACGGTGAAGGTGGCCTGACCGCGATGCACCATCCGTTTACCGCGCCGAAAGACATGACGGCCGCTGAGCTGAAAGCCGCGCCGGAAGAGGCCGTTGCCAATGCGTACGATATGGTCATCAACGGTTACGAAGTGGGCGGCGGTTCCGTGCGTATCCATAACGGCGACATGCAGCAAACCGTGTTTGGTATTCTGGGTATTAACGAGCAAGAACAGCGTGAGAAGTTCGGCTTCCTGCTGGACGCGCTGAAATACGGTACTCCACCGCACGCGGGCCTGGCGTTTGGTCTGGATCGTCTGACCATGCTGCTGACCGGTACCGATAACATTCGTGACGTTATTGCCTTCCCGAAAACCACGGCTGCTGCGTGCCTGATGACCGAAGCGCCAAGTTTTGCCAACGACGCTGCCCTGGCGGAACTGAGCATTCAGGTTGTGAAGAAGGCCGAGAATAACTGATATGACATACAAACAGCCTGTCTCGGTGTTAGTCGTGATTTATGCAAAGGACACCGGAAGAGTGCTGATGTTACAGCGACGCGACGATCCTGATTTCTGGCAGTCGGTCACCGGCAGCCTTGAAGAGGGTGAAACCGCGTCGCAAGCCGCCATGCGCGAAGTAAAGGAAGAGGTCACCATTGACGTTGCCCGCGAGCAACTGACCTTAATTGACTGTCAGCGCACGGTGGAGTTCGAGATTTTTAGCCATTTACGACATCGCTACGCACCGGGAATCGAACGGAATACGGAATCCTGGTTTTGCCTGGCACTCCCCTCGGAACGAGAGATCGTGTTCACTGAACATCTGACCTATCGTTGGGTTGATGCGGCGGAAGCTGCACAGTTAACCAAATCGTGGAGTAACCGGCAGGCGATTGAAGAATTTGTAATTAACGTCGCCTGAGAAGGCGCGCTTTTTGGAGATATTATTTATGGCAGGTCATAGTAAATGGGCCAACACCAGACACCGTAAAGCAGCGCAGGATTCCAAGCGCGGCAAGATCTTCACCAAAATCATTCGCGAGCTGGTTACGGCCGCTAAGCTTGGTGGTGGCGATCCGGACGCGAACCCGCGCCTGCGTGCGGCTGTCGATAAAGCGCTGTCCAACAACATGACGCGTGACACCCTGAACCGTGCCATCGCGCGCGGTGTGGGCGGTGACGAAGACGCAAACATGGAAACCATCATTTATGAAGGTTACGGTCCTGGCGGGACAGCGGTCATGATTGAATGCCTGTCTGACAACCGTAACCGTACTGTTGCGGAAGTGCGCCATGCGTTCACTAAAACCGGTGGTAACCTGGGCACTGACGGTTCAGTTGCGTACCTGTTTAGCAAAAAAGGTGTTATCTCCTTTGAGCAAGGCGACGAAGACACCATCATGGAAGCCGCGCTGGAAGCCGGTGCTGAAGACGTTGTGACCTATGATGACGGTGCGATTGACGTCTACACCGCATGGGAAGAGATGGGCAAAGTGCGTGATGCACTGGAAGCCGCTGGTCTGAAAGCGGACAGCGCTGAAGTTACGATGATCCCGTCCACCAAAGCGGACATGGATGCAGAAACAGCACCGAAGCTGATGCGTCTGATCGATATGCTGGAAGACTGCGATGACGTGCAGGAAGTTTACCACAACGGCGAAATCTCCGATGAGGTTGCTGCTACGTTAGAATGACGTGGTTGAGCGGTAAAATAACAGGAGATGCGTGATGTCCATTATTCTCGGCATTGACCCGGGCTCGCGCATCACCGGCTATGGCGTGATCCGCCAGGTCGGTCGACAGTTGACCTACCTGGGCAGTGGATGTATTCGTACCAAAGTGGATGATTTACCGTCGCGCCTGAAGCTAATTTATGCCGGCGTGTCGGAAATCATTACCCAGTTTCAGCCAGACTACTTTGCCATTGAGCAAGTATTTATGGCAAAAAACGCCGATTCGGCGCTTAAGCTGGGGCAGGCGCGCGGCGTGGCGATTGTTGCTGCCGTAAACCAGGACCTTCCGGTGTTTGAATATGCGGCACGTCAGGTGAAGCAAACCGTCGTCGGGATAGGCAGTGCGGAGAAAAGTCAGGTGCAGCACATGGTGCGCACATTGCTAAAACTCCCGGCAAATCCCCAGGCCGATGCCGCGGATGCGCTGGCCATCGCCATTACCCACTGCCACGTCAGTCAGAACGCCATGCAAATGAGCGATACCCGGCTGAATTTAGCGCGTGGTCGACTACGTTAATGACAAATGAGGCTGGATATCTATCCAGCCTTTTTTTATGATAGCGCATTACCTTTTTAGCCCTTAACGCAGGAGCGTCACGTGATAGGCAGACTCAGAGGCATCATTCTCGAAAAACAACCCCCGTTGGTTCTTCTGGAAACGGGTGGCGTAGGCTATGAAGTGCATATGCCGATGACCTGTTTTTACGAGCTGCCGGAAGCCGGGCAGGAAGCGATTGTTTTCACCCATTTTGTGGTGCGTGAAGATGCGCAACTGCTGTACGGGTTTAACAACAAGCAGGAACGCACGCTGTTTAAAGAGCTGATTAAAACCAACGGCGTTGGACCGAAGCTGGCGCTGGCGATCCTCTCCGGCATGTCGGCGCAGCAGTTCGTTAACGCGGTTGAACGCGAAGAACTCGGTGCGCTGGTGAAACTGCCGGGTATCGGTAAGAAAACCGCTGAGCGCCTGATTGTTGAAATGAAAGACCGCTTTAAAGGCCTGCATGGCGATCTGTTCACACCGGCGGCCGATCTGGTGCTGACGTCACCTGCGGGCCCCGTAACGGATGACGCCGAACAGGAAGCGGTTGCTGCGCTGGTGGCGCTGGGCTATAAACCACAGGAAGCCAGCCGCATGGTGAGCAAAATAGCCCGCCCGGATGCCAGCAGTGAAACCCTGATTCGTGAAGCGCTCCGCGCTGCATTGTGAGGTAAAGGATGATTGAAGCAGACCGCCTGATTTCAGCTGCCAGCGCGATACCTGAAGACATTGTGGATCGTGCGATCCGCCCCAAGTTGCTCGATGAGTATATCGGTCAGCCTCAGGTCCGTTCGCAAATGGAGATTTTTATCCAGGCGGCGAAGTTGCGCGGTGATGCCCTCGACCACCTGCTGATCTTTGGTCCTCCGGGTCTTGGAAAAACCACGCTTGCCAATATTGTCGCCAATGAAATGGGCGTAAACCTGCGTACCACCTCCGGCCCGGTGCTGGAAAAAGCGGGCGATTTGGCGGCAATGCTGACGAACCTCGAGCCGCACGACGTGCTGTTTATCGATGAGATCCATCGCTTATCGCCGGTCGTGGAAGAAATATTGTATCCGGCGATGGAAGACTATCAGCTGGATATCATGATCGGCGAAGGACCTGCTGCACGTTCGATCAAGATTGATCTGCCGCCGTTTACGCTGATTGGTGCGACAACCCGTGCCGGGTCGTTAACCTCTCCGCTGCGTGACCGTTTTGGTATCGTGCAGCGACTGGAGTTTTATCAGGTTGCCGATCTTCAGCATATTGTAGGGCGCAGTGCGCGTTATATGGGGCTGGAGATGAGCGAGGAGGGCGCGCTGGAAGTTGCTCGCCGTGCGCGCGGAACGCCGCGTATTGCCAACCGTCTGCTGCGTCGCGTGCGTGACTTCGCCGAGGTGAAGCATGATGGCACTATCTCGGCAGACATTGCCGCCCAGGCGCTGGATATGCTCAATGTGGACGCTGAAGGGTTCGATTACATGGACCGTAAGCTGCTGCTGGCGGTGATCGATAAATTCTTCGGTGGGCCGGTAGGGCTGGATAACCTGGCCGCCGCTATTGGTGAAGAGCGTGAAACGATTGAGGACGTGCTGGAACCATATTTGATCCAGCAGGGCTTCCTGCAGCGTACGCCGCGCGGACGTATGGCGACGGTGCGCGCCTGGAATCATTTTGGTATTACGCCGCCGCAAATGCCTTAAGTTTTTTATGCCGGATGGCAGCTTGCCTAATCCGGCCTACCTGTGAACGTAGGCCTGATACGCGAAGCGCCATCAGGCAACACACTCTTAGCTCGCTTGCTTTTTCATCATGCTGAAAATAAACATCAGCGCGGCACACAGCACCACGGAGGGCCCTGCTGGCGTATCATAGAACGCCGAGAACGTCAGGCCGCCCGTCACCGCTATCATCCCCACGCCCACGGCAACACCGGCCATCTGCTCAGGCGTACGCGCAAAACGGCGTGCGGTGGCAGCAGGAATAATCAGCAGCGACGTAATAATGAGCGCGCCGACAAACTTCATCGCCACACCAATCGTTAACGCAGTGACCAGCATCAGCAGCAGCTTCACGCGTTGCAGCTTCACGCCATCGACAAAGGCGAGATCCGGGCTGATGGTCATTGACAGCAGGTTGCGCCATTGCCAGAAGAGAATGGCCAGCACAATGACAACACCAATAGTGATGGAGATCAGATCTTCCGGCGTCACGGCAAGCAGGTCACCGAACAGATAGGCCATCAAATCCACACGGATATTCGACATCAGGCTGACGACCACCAGGCCCAGTGACAGAGCGCTGTGCGCCATAATGCCGAGCAAGGTGTCTATGGCGAGGTGAGGGCGCTTCTCCAGCCACACCAGACCCGCTGCCAGCATCAGAGTGACTGCGATAACCGCATAGAACGGGTTTACATCTAACAGCAGACCAAAGGCCACACCCAACAGTGACGCGTGCGCCAGCGTGTCGCCAAAATAAGACATCCGACGCCAGACCACAAACGATCCCAGCGGGCCAGCGGCGCAGGCCAGCATGATCCCGGCTAACCAACCGGGTAATAACAATTCAATCATGAGTGACCATTTCCCCGGCGTAATACGATGCGACCCTGTAAATCATGGCGATGATTATGATTGTGACGGTAAATTCCGAGTTGCTCGGCACCGCGTTGTCCGAACATAGAGATAAATTCCGGGTGCATAGAGACCACTTCCGGCGTGCCGGAGCAGCAAATATGGTGGTTGAGGCACAGCACTTCGTCGGTCTTCGCCATCACCAGATGCAAATCATGCGAGACCATCAATACGGCGCAATCGAGTTCACGGCGAAGCTGGTCGATAAGGTCATACAATGCGACCTGACCATTGACATCCACACCCTGAGTGGGTTCATCCAGCACCAGCAGCTGTGGTTTATTCAGCAATGCGCGAGCCAGCAGGACGCGCTGCGTTTCCCCGCCGGACAGTTTTTGCATCGGCGCATCCATCAGATGTCCGGCCTGAACGCGCTTGAGCGCCGGGAGAATATCGTCCTTCTTTGTATCCGGACGTAAGCGCAAAAAGCGGCTGACCGTCAGGGGCAGCGTGGTATCGAGATACAGTTTTTGCGGGACATAGCCTATCCGCAGCTGTCCGTTACGCTTGATAACGCCTGCATCTGCTGCTACCAGCCCGAGGACAACGCGCACCAGCGTAGACTTCCCGGCACCGTTCGGACCAAGAAGCGTTAAAATTTTGCCGGGCCGTAGTTCAAGCGAAACGTCAGAAAGGACGCGGCGTTGACCATAAGAGACCGAGACATTTTCCAGTGAAACCAAAGTCGTCATATCAATTTTAGTCTTGCAGAAGTTATAGAATGTTATAATATCACATTTCTTACATTCATTACGATGATTGGTCGCATTATGTTACATAAAAATACGCTTCTTTTCGCAGCATTATCCGCTGCTCTTTGGGGGAGTGCAACACAGGCAGCAAATGCCGCCGTCGTTGCCTCGCTTAAGCCGCTAGGGTTTATCGCTTCAGCGATTGCTGATGGGGTTACGGATACCGAGGTTCTCCTGCCTGATGGCGCATCCGAACATGATTACTCATTGCGTCCGTCAGACGTAAAACGCTTACAGGGCGCGGACTTAGTTGTTTGGATTGGCCCCGAGATGGAAGCGTTTATGGAAAAATCTGTCAAGAATATTCCTAACGCGAAACAGGTAACGATTGCGCAACTCAATGACGTGAAGCCGTTGCTCATGAAAGGGGGCGACGATGATGATGACGATCATGGACACAATGACGCCCACGGTGAAAAAAGTGACGAACATCACCATCATGGCGACTACAACATGCATCTTTGGCTTTCCCCAGAGATAGCGCGGGCCTCAGCGGTTGCAATCCATGAAAAATTAGTGGAACTTATGCCGCAAAGTCGAGCCAAACTTGACGCCAACCTGAAGGATTTTGAGGCACAATTAGCCGCAACCGATAAGCAGGTAGGTAACGAGCTCGCACCGCTCAAGGGGAAAGGGTATTTCGTTTTTCATGACGCCTACGGCTACTACGAAAAACATTACGGACTAACACCGCTTGGTCACTTTACCGTGAACCCTGAGATTCAACCTGGTGCGCAGCGTTTACATGAAATAAGAACACAGTTGGTTGAGCAAAAAGCAACCTGCGTTTTTGCTGAGCCACAGTTCAGGCCAGCGGTCGTTGAAGCCGTTGCGAGAGGGACATCCGTTCGAATGGGAACGTTGGATCCCCTCGGAACAAACATCAAACTGGGTAAAACAAGCTATTCTGCGTTTCTGAACCAATTAGCCAACCAGTATGCGAGCTGCCTGAAAGGAGATTAATGAGGAAGTGAATACGTGCAACAGATAGCCCGCTCTGTCGCTCTGGCATTTAATAATCTGCCCCGACCCCATCGCGTTATGCTGGGGTCGCTGACCGTTCTTACATTGGCCGTCGCCGTTTGGCGGCCTTACGTTTACCATCCCGATGCTACACCGATTGTCAAAACCATCGAACTTGAAAAAAGCGAGATTCGTTCGCTGTTGCCTGAGGCCAGTGAACCTATCGATCAGGCTGCTCAGGAAGATGAAGCGATTCCTCAGGATGAACTGGATGACAAAACCTCCGGCGAGGTGGGCGTTCACGAATATGTTGTCTCGACCGGTGATACGCTGAGCAGCATCCTGAATCAGTATGGTATCGACATGGGCGATATCAGCCAGCTTGCCGCCTCGGACAAAGAGTTGCGTAACCTGAAGATTGGCCAACAGCTTTCCTGGACGCTGACCTCTGACGGTGATTTGCAGCGCCTGACCTGGGAAGTTTCTCGCCGTGAAACCCGCACGTACGATCGTACTGCGACGGGCTTCAAAATGAGCAGTGAAATGCAGCAGGGCGACTGGGTTAACAGCCGTATCAAGGGCACCGTCGGCGGCAGTTTCGTCGCCAGCGCCAAAGAGGCCGGGCTGACCAGTTCTGAAATCAGTGCGGTGATTAAGGCTATGCAGTGGCAGATGGACTTCCGCAAACTGAAAAAAGGCGATGAGTTCTCGGTGCTGATGTCTCGCGAGATGTTGGACGGCAAGCGTGAGCAAAGCCAACTGCTGGGCGTTCGTTTGCGCTCTGAAGGTAAAGACTATTATGCGATTCGTGCCGAAGACGGTAAGTTCTATGACCGTAACGGTACCGGGTTGGCGAAAGGGTTTATGCGTTTCCCGACAGCGAAACAGTTCCGCATCTCGTCTAACTTTAATCCGCGTCGCCTGAATCCGGTAACCGGACGTGTGGCACCGCACAAAGGCGTCGACTTCGCGATGCCGCAGGGTACGCCGGTACTGTCGGTAGGTGATGGTGAAGTCGTTGTTGCGAAGCGCAGCGGCGCTGCAGGCTACTATGTCGCGGTGCGTCATGGTCGTACCTACACCACCCGCTACATGCACCTGCGTAAACTGTTAGTCAAACCAGGACAAAAAGTAAAACGCGGCGATCGTATTGCGCTGTCAGGTAACACCGGACGTTCAACTGGACCACACTTGCATTATGAAGTCTGGGTTAACCAGCAGGCCGTGAACCCGTTAACGGCGAAGCTGCCGCGTACAGAAGGGCTGACCGGCTCGGATCGTACCGAGTACCTGGCGCAGGTGAAAGAGGTTCTGCCTCAGTTGCGCTTCGATTAATCAGCATACTGACAAAGCCGGTACGCGACGCGTGCCGGCTTTTTTATTTTGTACGGGGCACGACGCGCCGCTACACTATCAACAGATTTATTTTTCGCGGTACCAGACACTGGAAGAGCATGGAAACGAAAAAAAAGAATATTGAATATATCCCTGAATTTCATAAATCATTCCGCCATCCGCGCTACTGGGGTGCCTGGCTGGGTGTGGCGGCGATAGCAGGGATTGCGTTAACGCCTGCATCGTTTCGCGATCCTGTGCTGGCGAAGCTGGGACGTCTTGCCGGAAGGTTGGGGAAAAGTTCGCGCCGCAGAGCGCTGATTAATTTATCCCTGTGTTTTCCAGAGCGCAGTGAAGCCGAGCGCGAAGCCATCGTCGATGAGATGTTTGCAACGGCTCCGCAGGCGATGGTGATGATGGCAGAGCTTGCCCTGCGTGGCCCGGAGAAAATCCAAAACCGGGTTGACTGGCAAGGTCTGGAGATCATAGAAGAGATGCGCCGCAACGAGGAAAAGGTCATTTTTCTCGTCCCGCACGGTTGGGGTGTCGACATTCCAGCCATGCTGATGGCCTCGCAGGGCCAGAAAATGGCCGCGATGTTCCATAACCAGGGTAATCCTGTTTTTGATTACGTCTGGAACACGGTACGCCGTCGTTTTGGTGGTCGTTTGCATGCGCGTAATGATGGCATCAAACCCTTTATTCAGTCCGTGCGTCAGGGCTATTGGGGATACTATTTGCCGGATCAGGATCATGGTCCCGAGCACAGCGAATTTGTTGATTTTTTTGCCACCTACAAAGCAACATTGCCGGCGATTGGTCGCCTGATGAAGGTTTGCCATGCGCGTGTTGTGCCGCTGTTCCCGGTGTATGACGGGAAAACACATCGCCTGACGATTCAGGTCCGCCCGCCGATGGATGACATCCTGACCGCAGATGACCACACCATTGCCAGACGCATGAATGAAGAGGTGGAGATTTTTGTCGCGCCGCACCTCGAGCAGTACACCTGGATTTTAAAACTGCTGAAAACCCGCAAACCCGGTGAGATTGAGCCGTATAAACGTAAAGATCTCTACCCGAAGAAATAAAAAAAGCCTCTCAAGTGAGAGGCTTTCTGTATCAGGTACCACCTGTAGGCCTGATGAGCAAAGCAACATCAGGCATTGAGCGAGGTTATTATTCTACGGTCAGAATACGCGTGGTGTTGGTGGAGCCAATGGTGCTCATGACGTCGCCCTGGGTGACAATCACCAGATCGCCAGAAACCAGATAGCCTTTATCACGCAGCAGGTTCACCGCTTCGCTGGCGGCAACCACACCGTCGGTTTCGCTGTCAAAGTGAACCGGAGTAACGCCGCGGTACAGGGAGGTCAGGTTCAGCGTACGCTCATGACGCGACATGGCGAAAATCGGCAGGCCGGAGCTGATACGGGACGTCATCAGCGCGGTACGACCGGATTCTGTCATCGCGATGATGGCGGTGACCCCTTTCAGGTGGTTCGCTGCATACATTGCGGACATGGCAATCGCTTCTTCAACGTTATCAAACTGCACGTCGAGGCGGTGTTTGGAGACATTAATGCTCGGGATTTTTTCCGCGCCCAGGCAGACACGCGCCATGGCGGCAACGGTTTCAGCCGGATACTGGCCTGCGGCGGTTTCTGCCGACAGCATAACGGCGTCGGTGCCGTCGAGTACGGCGTTCGCCACGTCCATCACTTCTGCACGGGTCGGCATCGGGTTGGTGATCATCGACTCCATCATCTGCGTGGCGGTAATGACCGCACGGTTCAGCTGACGCGCACGACGGATCAGGGCTTTCTGAATACCGACCAGCTCTGGATCGCCAATTTCAACGCCCAGGTCGCCACGAGCAACCATCACGACGTCAGAGGCCAGGATGATGTCATCCATTGCATTCTGGTCGCACACGGCTTCTGCACGCTCCACCTTGGCAACAATTTTCGCATCGCAGCCTGCATCGCGCGCCAGACGGCGGGCATAGTTCAGATCTTCGCCGCAGCGCGGGAAGGAGACGGCCAGATAGTCAACGCTGATTTGCGCCGCGGTGATGATGTCAGCTTTGTCTTTTTCGGTCAGTGCTTCTGCAGAGAGACCGCCGCCCAGTTTGTTGATGCCTTTGTTATTGGAAAGCGGGCCACCGACGGTCACTTCGGTGAAGACCTTCATGCCCTGAACTTCCAGTACTTTGAGCTGTACGCGACCGTCATCCAGCAGCAGTATGTCGCCCGGCACTACGTCAGCAGGTAGGCCTTTATAGTCAATACCGACTTTTTCTTTATCGCCTTCGCCTTTACCCAGGTTGGCATCTAACAGGAACTTGTCGCCAATATTGAGGAATACTTTGCCTTCTTTGAAGGTTGATACGCGGATTTTAGGTCCCTGCAGGTCACCCAAAATAGCGACATGACGTCCCAGTTTGGCGGCAATTTCACGGACTTTATCCGCCCGCAGTTTGTGATCTTCTGGAGAGCCGTGCGAAAAGTTCATACGTACAACGTTTGCGCCCGCGGCGATAATTTTTTCAAGGTTGTTATCGCGGTCAGTTGCTGGGCCTAACGTGGTAACGATTTTGGTTCTGCGAAGCCTTCTGGACATGTAATACTCCGTTGACTGAAACAACTAGGTGTTGCGTGTGAACATTGATCCGGCCGTTCTGAAACATAACGGTAGAAATGAACGACCCGGATGATAAAAGGGTAGAACATCGTTATTGCTTTTAGCGGTCATCACTCTTGATGAGTAATTCTTTATCAAAACGCGATTCCTTGAGCGCTTCCTTGACACGCTTCAAGTTATCTCTAAATTTTGCACCACGGCGCAAAGTAAATCCTGTAGCCAGCACATCTATCACGGTCAGTTGAGCAAGTCGAGAGACCATAGGCATATAAATGTCAGTATCTTCCGGTACATCCAGGGTAATTGCCAGCGTGGCTTCACGCGCCAGCGGCGTTCCGGGGGAAGTAAGGGCGATCACCATGGCATCGTTTTCTCGCGCCAGCTGCGCCAGTTCAACCAGACTCTTTGTTCTGCCGGTATGTGAAATAAGGACAATGACGTCGTCATCGCTACAATTCATACAGCTCATACGTTGCAGTACAATATCGTCGGAATAGATAACCGGTACGTTAAAGCGGAAAAATTTATTCATGGCGTCGTGCGCCACGGCAGCGGACGAACCCAGACCGAAAAAGGCGATTTTCTTTGCCTGGGTTAATAAATCTACCGCCCGATTGACCGCCGCGTTATCCAGCGACTGACGGACGTGGTCCAGGCTTGCCATGGCAGATTCGAAGATTTTCCCGGTGTAGGACTCGACGCTATCATCCTCATCGACATTACGATTAACATACGGGGTACCATTAGCCAGACTTTGTGCCAAATGCAGTTTAAAATCAGGGAAGCCTCGTGTGTCCATGCTGCGACAGAAGCGATTCACGGTCGGCTCACTGACGTTGGCTTCCAGAGCCAACGTGGCAATACTTGAATGGATAGCCCGGTCAGGTGAGGTCAGAATAACATCGGCGACCTTACGTTCTGACTTGCTCAGATGTTCCAGTTTTAACTGGATTTTTTCCAGCATATTCATGATGTGAGTAGACTCATCGGCCATGGGCAAAAACGATTTCAGCGATATGGGGAAATCGAGCGGTAACTCTGGTAGATATTACCCCTGTGAACCCACATTCGGGGCAAAATGGACAGAAAAGTTGTTGTTTTTTTTCAATACATGATCGGAGTCGGGTTTTCTTACGCCTTCATGGTCACGTAAAAAAGCGACTTTTTTATCCATTTTGCGGCGGTAAACGTCAATAACGCCGCTGTTCACGGTAACAGCACGGCTGGATAAGCGTTTACGGTTCACGGAATCACGTAAAAGCAGTACAGTGCACTGTAATAAAATTACATTCAGTGTCGGGCATGAATACCCGACACTCAACTGAGGAGAATGACATGGCGGTAACGCAAACAGCCCAGGCATGTGACCTGGTCATTTTCGGCGCGAAGGGCGACCTTGCACGTCGAAAATTGCTGCCTTCCCTGTATCAGCTGGAAAAAGCCGGCCAGATTAACCCGGACACCCGCATTATTGGAGTTGGCCGCGCTGACTGGGACAAAGCAGCCTATACCAAGGTTGTACGCGAAGCGCTCGAAACTTTCATGAAAGAAAAAATCGATGAAAGTTTGTGGGAAACCCTCAGTGGTCGTCTGGAGTTTTGTAACCTGGACGTCAATGATACCGCTGCCTTTAGCCGTCTGGGCGACATGCTGGATCAAAAAGCACGCACCACGATTAACTACTTTGCCATGCCGCCAAGCACGTTTGGCGCGATCTGCAAAGGCTTAGGGGAAGCGAAATTGAACGCTAAACCGGCGCGCGTGGTGATGGAAAAGCCGCTGGGAACGTCGCTGGCAACCTCCCGCGAAATTAACGACCAGGTCGGTCAATATTTTGAAGAATGTCAGGTTTACCGTATTGACCACTATCTGGGCAAAGAAACGGTACTAAACCTGCTGGCACTGCGCTTTGCCAACTCCCTGTTTGTGAACAACTGGGATAACCGCACCATCGATCACGTCGAAATTACCGTGGCGGAAGAGGTGGGTATCGAAGGCCGTTGGGGTTATTTTGACCAGGCCGGTCAGATGCGCGACATGATCCAGAACCACTTGCTGCAGATTCTGTGCATGATCGCCATGTCGCCGCCGTCTGATCTGAGCGCCGACAGCATCCGTGATGAGAAAGTGAAGGTCCTGAAATCACTGCGCCGTATCGATCGTACGAACGTGCGTGAAAAAACGGTGCGTGGTCAGTACACCACCGGTTTTGCACAAGGTAAAAAAGTACCGGGGTACCTGGAAGAAGAGGGTGCGAACAAGAGCAGCAACACCGAAACCTTTGTCGCTATCCGTGTGGATATCGACAACTGGCGCTGGGCGGGCGTGCCGTTTTACCTGCGTACCGGTAAGCGTCTGCCGACCAAATGCTCTGAAGTGGTGGTGTACTTCAAAACGCCTGAACTTAACCTGTTTAAAGAATCCTGGCAGGATCTGCCGCAGAACAAGCTGACCATCCGTTTGCAGCCGGACGAAGGTGTCGATATCCAGGTGCTTAACAAAGTGCCGGGTCTGGACCACAAGCATAATCTGCAGATAACCAAGCTGGATCTGAGCTATTCCGAAACCTTCAATCAAACGCACCTGGCAGATGCCTACGAGCGCTTGCTGTTGGAAACTATGCGCGGTATTCAGGCGCTGTTCGTGCGCCGTGATGAAGTCGAAGAAGCATGGAAGTGGGTGGACTCCATCACCGAAGCCTGGGCGATGGACAACGACGCACCGAAGCCGTATCAGGCAGGGACCTGGGGACCGGTTGCCTCGGTGGCCATGATCACCCGTGACGGTCGTTCCTGGAACGAATTCGAGTAAAATTCCATCTAGCCATTAGGTGTTATTTTACCGGTAACATGATCTAACACAGATTGTAGAATAATTTTTGCACTTTTAAGCCTCGCGTGGATTCACCCGCGGGGCTTTTTTTATTACACTGCCTGAAACGATTTTGCCCCTGAGCTACGGCCAGCAAGCTATTCAGCATGGTGTTACCTTGCTGAAACGCATTGTTAATCCTGATGCTCTGACAGATAAATTTTAGGAGCCTCTATGAATCCGAATTTGTTACGCGTAACACAACGCATCGTTGAACGTTCTCAAAAGACGCGTTCTGCCTACCTCGCCCGTATCGAACAGGCTAAGACGAACACCGTTCATCGTTCGCAGCTGGCGTGCGGGAATCTGGCCCACGGTTTTGCCGCCTGTCAGCCAGAAGATAAAGCATCTCTGAAAAGCATGCTGCGTAACAATATCGCGATCATTACCTCCTATAACGACATGCTTTCTGCGCATCAGCCGTATGAGCATTATCCGGATATCATTCGCAAAGCCTTGCATGCAGCCAATGCGGTAGGCCAGGTTGCGGGTGGTGTGCCGGCGATGTGTGATGGCGTCACTCAGGGACAGGACGGGATGGAGCTTTCCCTGCTGAGCCGCGAAGTGATTGCAATGTCGGCGGCTATTGGCTTGTCTCATAACATGTTCGATGGCGCGCTGTTCCTCGGCGTGTGTGACAAAATTGTCCCGGGGCTGGTGATGGCTGCGCTGTCGTTTGGTCATCTGCCGTCCATCTTTATCCCTTCAGGCCCGATGGCGAGTGGTCTGGCGAACAAAGAAAAAGTCCGTATCCGCCAGCTCTATGCCGAAGGCAAAGTTGACCGTATGGCGCTTCTGGAATCCGAAGCCGCGTCTTATCACGCGCCGGGAACCTGTACTTTCTACGGTACAGCAAACACCAACCAGATGGTGGTGGAGTTTATGGGCATGCAGTTGCCGGGCTCCTCTTTCGTGCATCCTGATGCCCCCCTGCGTGAAGCGCTGACCGCGGCGGCGGCGCGTCAGGTCACACGCCTGACCGGTAACGGCAACGAGTGGATGCCTATCGGTAAAATGATTGATGAAAAAGTGGTGGTGAACGGTATTGTGGCCCTGCTGGCGACCGGGGGGTCCACCAACCATACGATGCACCTGGTGGCGATGGCGCGCGCGGCAGGCATTCTCATCAACTGGGATGACTTCTCCGATCTGTCCGATATCGTGCCGTTGATGGCGCGTCTGTACCCTAACGGTCCGGCCGATATTAACCACTTCCAGGCCGCGGGCGGTGTACCGGTGTTGATGCGTGAGCTGCTCAATGCGGGTCTGCTGCATGAAGATGTCAACACCGTCGCGGGCTTTGGCTTGTCGCGTTATACCCAGGAACCGTGGCTGAACAACGGCGAACTGGACTGGCGAGAAGGGGCTGAGAAGTCGCTGGATAGTAGCGTGATTGCTACCTTTGACCAGCCGTTCTCGCATCATGGCGGCACCAAAGTGCTGAGCGGCAACCTGGGGCGCGCGGTGATGAAAACTTCCGCGGTACCGGTTGAAAACCAGATCATCGAAGCCCCGGCAATTGTCTTTGAGAGTCAGCATGATGTGTTACCGGCCTTTGATGCGGGCCTGCTTGACCGTGACTGCGTGGTGGTCGTTCGCCATCAGGGGCCAAAAGCGAACGGTATGCCAGAATTACATAAACTCATGCCGCCTCTTGGTGTATTATTGGACCGTTGTTTCAAAATTGCGTTAGTTACCGATGGACGACTTTCAGGTGCTTCAGGTAAAGTGCCTTCAGCAATCCATGTAACACCGGAAGCTTATGATGGCGGGCTACTGGCAAAAGTACGCGATGGCGACATCATTCGAGTGAATGGACAGACAGGTGAATTGACGCTGCTGGTCGATGAAGAGGAACTTGCCTCTCGTCAGCCCCACATTCCTGACCTCAGCGCATCGCGGGTAGGAACAGGGCGTGAGATGTTCAGTGCGTTGCGCGAAAAGCTGTCCGGTGCGGAGCAGGGCGCAACCTGTATCGATTTTTAAGACTCATTTTGTAATCAGGCGAGAGAAGAAACTCTGATGAAAAACTGGAAGACAAGTGCAGAAGCAATCCTCACCACTGGCCCGGTTGTACCGGTTATCGTGGTGAATAAACTGGAACACGCGGTGCCGATGGCAAAAGCGCTGGTTGCAGGGGGTGTTCGTGTTCTGGAAGTGACCTTACGTACCGCATGTGCGATGGACGCCATTCGTGCTATCGCCAAAGAAGTGCCGGATGCGATCGTCGGTGCAGGTACCGTACTGAACCCGCAGCAGCTCGCGGAAGTGACGGAAGCTGGTGCGCAGTTTGCTATTAGCCCAGGACTGACCGAGCCTCTGCTGAAAGCGGCAACCGAAGGGACGATTCCTCTGATCCCAGGCATCAGCACCGTTTCTGAACTGATGCTGGGCATGGATTACGGCTTGAAAGAATTCAAATTCTTCCCGGCTGAAGCGAACGGCGGGACAAAAGCGCTGCAGGCGATTGCGGGTCCGTTCTCCCAGGTGCGTTTCTGCCCAACCGGCGGTATTTCTCCGGCCAACTACCGTGACTATCTGGCGCTGAAAAGCGTACTGTGTATCGGCGGCTCCTGGCTGGTTCCGGCAGATGCGCTGGAAGCGGGTGACTACGATCGCATTACCAAACTGGCTCGCGAAGCGGTAGAAGGCGCGAAGCAGTAAATCGTTAAATGCCCGATGGTGCGACTGGAACGCACCATCGGGTTTGTTCACGCCGGGAAATCCCCCTGCTGGCGCGCGACCAGCGTCAGGATCGAGTACAGCGCCACAGCTTGCTGATGCTGATTGAAAATCTCCACTGACCATTCCACTACGCCTGTGGCCTTCTCATCAGCGCTGCGCTGGCGTTTCACCGTTTTACGTTTGCAGGTCAGGCGTACCTGGATAGTATCGCCCGGTTTTACCGGCTCGATAAAACGCAGGTTTTCCATGCCGTAGTTGGCGATAACCGGGCCGACGCCCGCGTCAACAAACAGCCCGGCGGCGGCAGAAATCAGGAAGTAACCGTGCACCACGCGCTCGCCAAAAATCGACTCCGCGGCGGCAATTTTGTCCATGTGAGCGTAGAAGTGATCGCCGCTCAGGCAGGCAAAGTTGACGATATCCGCTTCGGTCAGCGTGCGGCGCGGGGTCAGCAGGCTGTCACCGGGCTGGATCTCTTCAAAATATTTGCGGAACGGGTGGACGCGGTCTTCCGCCACCTGCGCGCCGCGCACCCATTGCTGGCCGATGGCGGCAAGCATCGTCGGGCTGCCCTGAATCGCGGTGCGCTGCATGTAGTGTTTTACCGCCCGCAGGCCGCCGAGTTCTTCGCCGCCGCCTGCGCGTCCCGGGCCGCCATGTACCAGCTGCGGCAGTGGGGAACCGTGGCCGGTGGATTCGACGGAAGATTCTTCGTTCAGCACCTGAATACGCCCGTGCGCCCGTGCGGCACCGAGAATAAACTGGCGAGCCAAATCACCATCTGCCGTCACTAACGTTCCCGCCAGGCTACCTTCACCGGCGCGCGCTAGCTGCATCGCATGCTCGCTATTCTGATACGGCATCAGCGTCGCCACCGGGCCAAATGCTTCAATCACGTGAACCGCCGCCACTTCATCCGGCTGCGCGCAGAACAGCAGCGTCGGCGGGAAGAACGCCCCGGCGGCGTTGAGATCGGCTTTGCCGCCCAGCAGCACGTCGCATCCGGCTTCCAGCAGGCGGTTGACGTTATCCTGCACGTCCTGACGCTGTTCGCTATTGACCAGCGCGCCCATCTTCACACCTTCCTGCGCCGGGTCGCCGACCACCACTTTTTGCAGACGCGCAATCAGCGCTTCGCTCACCGCTTTCACCTGCGCCTGTGGCACGATAATCCGGCGAATAGCGGTACATTTTTGTCCGGCTTTGGTGGTCATCTCGCGCACCACTTCACGGATAAACAGCGCAAATTCAGGCTGTTCCGGCGTCACATCGTCACCCAGCACGCAGCAGTTCAGCGAGTCCGCTTCCATGGTGAAGGGGACAGATTTCGCCACCAGATTCGGATGCACGCGCAGCTGTTGCCCGGTTTTTGCTGAGCCGGTAAAAGTCACCACATCCTGATGGTCAAGTTGGTCGAGCAGGTCGCCCGCGCCGCCGCAAATCAGGCTGATCGCGCCGTCCGGCACCAGCCCGCTGTCGACAATCGCTTTGACCATCGCCTGGGTTAGCTGCGCGGTGGCGGTGGCTGGTTTGATGATCGCGGGCATCCCGGCAAGCCAGGTGGGGGCCAGCTTTTCTAACATGCCCCAGCACGGGAAGTTAAAGGCGTTGATATGCACCGCCACGCCGGATTTTGAGGTCAGCACGTGACGCGCGGCAAAGCCGCCTTGTTTGGACAGCGGGATCAGCTCATCTTCCGGCCACAGGGTATCGTCCGGCAGTTCACGGCTGCCCAACCCGGCATAGGTGAAGAGGGTGCCGATACCGCCTTCAATATCCACCCAGCTATCCGCACGCGTCGCGCCGGTCTCGGCGGAGATGGCATAGAAATCGGCCTTCAGCTCCAGCAGATGTTTCGCCACCGCTTTTAACATTGCGCTGCGTTCAATAAAGGTCATCGCCTGTAACGCTTTGCCGCCGTGCTCGATGGCGAAGCGGCGCGCCTGCGCCATATCCAGCCCCTCGCTTGTGACTTCCCACAGCGCTTCGCCGCTGATGGCGTGATGAATGGTGCGGGTACGGCCCCGGCCGGTCTGCCAGGCGCCGGATAAATAGCTGGCTAACTGCTGCATGGTTATTCTCCAGATATGTTACGTAATCTCGCTATAAATAGTTCTTTTCTGAATCATAAAATGCAAGCCTGATTTTAATAATTTGTTAACAATGCGATCGAGGACACTATCCCTGATAGTGATACAAGCCTGTTTATAAAAGGATTACTAAAACCCTTTGCGGTACTCATCACAAAATTCACAAACAAAATTTGTGGTTTTATTTAACTAAGATGTAACTTTTATAAAACAAAGTGATTCGCAAAAATTGATTTGTTGAATTTATCGGAATCATAAGGTGATGACGTGACAGAAGAACATAGCTTTGACCAGCGCATCGCGCAGGATACCGCCATCGAACCGCAGGACTGGATGCCGGATGCCTACCGCAAAACGCTGATTCGCCAGATTGGCCAGCATGCGCATTCGGAAATTGTTGGCATGCTGCCGGAAGGTAACTGGATCACCCGCGCCCCAACGCTTCGCCGCAAAGCGATTCTGCTGGCGAAAGTGCAGGATGAAGCCGGACATGGCCTGTACCTCTACAGCGCCGCCGAAACCCTCGGCTGCGCCCGTGAAGATCTGTATCAGAAGATGCTCGACGGGCAGATGAAGTACTCCTCCATTTTTAACTATCCAACCCTGACCTGGGCCGATATCGGCGTTATCGGTTGGCTGGTTGATGGTGCTGCGATCGTCAATCAGGTGGCGCTGTGTCGCACCTCCTACGGCCCGTATGCCAGGGCGATGGTCAAAATCTGCAAAGAAGAGAGCTTCCACCAGCGTCAGGGTTTTGAAGCCTGCATGGCGCTGGCGGCAGGGAGCGAAGAACAGCGTCAGATGCTGCAGGACGCCATCAACCGCTTCTGGTGGCCAGCGCTGATGATGTTCGGCCCGAGCGATGACAACTCGCCGAACAGCGCCCGCAGCATGGCGTGGAAAATCAAACTGCACTCCAACGACGAATTGCGTCAGCGCTTTGTCGACAACACCGTCCCACAGGTGGAAATCCTCGGCATGCAGGCGCCGGATGCTGATCTGACGCTTGACGAAGCTACCGGTCACTACCGCTACGGCGAAATTGACTGGCAGGAACTTAACGAAGTCATCAACGGGCGTGGCATCTGTAACCACGAACGTCTGGGCGCAAAACGCAAAGCCTGGGAAGAGGGGGCATGGGTGCGCGAAGCCGCGCTGGCGCATGCCGAAAAACAGCAGGCCCGCAGCGCCGCCTAAGGAGAATAAAGATGAGCAAAACATACTGGCCGTTATACGAAGTGTTTGTCCGCAGCAAACAAGGTTTGTCTCACCGTCACGTCGGCAGCCTGCACGCCGCCGATGACCAGATGGCGCTGGAAAACGCGCGCGATGCCTACACCCGTCGCAGCGAAGGTTGTTCGATTTGGGTAGTGAAGGCGAGCGAAATTGTCGCCTCGCAACCGGAAGAACGCGGTGCGTTTTTCGACCCCTCTGAGAGCAAAGTCTACCGCCATCCGACGTTCTACACCGTGCCAGACGGCATGGAACATATGTGAGGCAACGATGAATAACCTGAATCCCGTTGCCACCTATGCCTTGCGTCTGGGCGATAACGGCCTGGTGCTGGCCCAGCGGTTAGGCGCGTGGTGCGGTCATGCGCCGGAGCTGGAGATTGACCTCGCGCTGGCTAATATCGGACTCGACCTGCTGGGTCAGGCGCGTAATTTTCTCAGCTATGCCGCCGAGCTTAACGGCAGCGGCGACGAAGACACGCTGGCCTTTGGTCGCGATGAACGTCAGTTCCGCAATCTGCTGCTGGTCGAACAGCCGAACGGCAACTTTGCCGACACCCTCGCCCGTCAGTTCTTTATCGACGTCTGGCACGTGGCGCTGTTCAGCCGCCTGGTCAACAGCCGTGACGCGCAGCTTGCCGCTATCGCCGCCAAAGGGCTGAAAGAAGTGCGCTATCACCAGCGTTTTAGTCGCGGCTGGCTGGAGCGTCTGGGTAACGGCACCGAACACTCGGCAAACCTGATGCAGCAAGCGGTGGACAGCCTGTGGCGCTTCACCGGCGAGTTGTTCCAGGCCGATGAGCTGGAGATCGCTTTAATTGCGCAGGGGATCGCCGTCGATCCGCGTGAGCTACAGGCCGAATGGCAGGCGACGGTCCACACCGCGCTGCTCGATTCTGGTTTGCAGATCCCGCAAGAAGCGGCGTTCCGTAGCGGCGGGAAACAGGGGCTGCACAGTGAACATCTGGGGCCGATGCTGGCAGAGATGCAGTACTTGCAACGTGCTTACCCCGGTCAGCAGTGGTAAACGGAGGTCGCTATGCAACGTCTTGCCGCCATCGCACCCGCTGAGGTGCACAGCATTTGGGGATTGCTAAGCGCTATCCCCGACCCGGAAGTCCCGGTGCTGACCATTACCGACCTCGGCATGGTGCGCCGCGTTGAACGTCACGGCGACGGCTGGGTGATTGGCTTCACGCCAACCTATTCCGGCTGTCCGGCAACCGAACATCTGCTCGGTGAAATTCGCGCGGTGATGACCGAGCACGGCTACATCCCGGTGCACATTGTGTTGCAGCTTGACCCGCCGTGGACTACCGACTGGATGAGCCCGGACGCCCGCGAGCGCCTGCGCCAGTACGGCATCAGCCCGCCGCAGGCCCACGCCTGTCACGCCGACGAAATGCCGAAGGATGTGCTCTGTCCACGCTGCGGCAGCACCCGCAGCTCGCTGATTAGCGAATTCGGTTCCACGGCCTGCAAAGCGCTGTATCGCTGCGAAAGCTGCCGTGAACCCTTTGATTACTTTAAATGTATTTGAGGTCGCGATGACAACATTTCATTCGCTTACCGTGGCAAATGTTGAGCCGGAAACCCGCGATGCGGTGACCATCACCTTTGCCATACCCGACGCGCTACGCAGCGCCTACGCCTTCCGTCCGGGCCAGCATCTGACGCTGAAAACCCGTCTTGGTGGCGAAGAGTTGCGTCGTTGCTACTCCATTTGTCGCAGTCGCTCACCGGCAGAAATCAGCGTGGCGGTGAAAGCCATCGACGGTGGCCGTTTTTCACGCTTCGCCCAGAGCGATATCCAGCAGGGCATGGAATTCGAGGTGATGGTGCCGCAGGGTCACTTTGGCCACCAGCCACAGGCCGATCGCAGCGCCCACTATCTGGCGATTGCCGCCGGTTCCGGGATCACGCCGATGATGGCGATTATCGAAGCCACGCTGGCGATGGAAAGCGACAGCCGCTTCACCCTGATCTATGGCAACCGCAGCAGCCACAGCATGATGTTCCGCCAGGCGCTGGCCGATCTGAAAGATCGCTATCCGCGGCGTTTACAAGTGATCCATCTGTTCAGCCAGGAATCGATGGACAGCGACTTGTTACAGGGGCGCATTGACGGCGACAAACTGCGCGCGCTGTCTGAGTATCTGCTCGATTTCAGCTGCTTTGACGATGCCTTTATCTGCGGCCCGTCGGCGATGATGGACGACGCTGAAACCACGCTGCGTGCGCTGGGAATGCCGGAAAAAGCCATTCACCTGGAGCGTTTCAATACGCCGGGCACCAGCGTCAAACGCGCCACTGGCGTACAGGCCGAAGGGCGTACTGTGACGTTGCGTCAGGACGGTCGCGAGCGTCTGATTTCGCTCTCTGCGGAAGATGATAGCATTCTCGATGCCGCGCTGCGTCAGGGGGCCGACCTGCCGTTCGCCTGCAAAGGCGGCGTTTGTGCCACCTGCAAATGCAAAGTGGTGCGCGGCGAAGTGGCGATGGCGGCTAACTACAGCCTCGAAGCCGACGAACTGGCGGCGGGCTATGTGCTGAGCTGTCAGGCGCTGCCAACCAGCGGCGATGTGGTGGTGGATTTTGATGCGCGGGGGATGGCATGAGCGAACTGCTGATTACCCGTCACGACCGCGTTTTACAGCTGACGCTGAACCGTCCACAGGCACGAAATGCACTGAATAACGCGCTGCTGACCCAGCTTGCCGAGGCGCTGGAAAGTGCGGCGGCGGACGAGAGTATTAGCGTCTGCGTGATTAGCGGTAATACCCGTTATTTCGCGGCAGGTGCAGACCTTAACGAAATGGCAGAAAAAGATTTGCCCGCCACTTTTGATGATATTCGCCCGCGCTTATGGGCGCGTATCGATGGCTTTAACAAGCCGCTGATTGCGGTGGTCAACGGCTACGCGCTGGGCGCGGGCTGCGAGCTGGTGCTGCTGTGCGACCTGGTGATCGCCGGGGATAACGCCCGCTTTGGGCTGCCGGAAATCACCCTCGGCACCATGCCGGGGGCGGGCGGTACCCAGCGTTTGATTCGCAGCGTCGGGAAAGCGCTGGCCAGCCGCATGGTACTGAGCGGTGAAAGCATTGATGCCCAGCGGGCACAGCAGGCGGGGCTGGTCAGCGATATCCACCCAGCCAACCTTTCTGACGAATACGCGCTGAAACTGGCGGCGACCATCGCCCGTCACTCGCCGCTGGCGCTGCGTGCCGCCAAACAGTCGTTACGTCTGGCGCAGGAAGTGAGCTTGCAGGCTGGGCTAACACAGGAGCGCCAGCTGTTTACCGTGCTGAGCGCCACCGAAGACCGTCGCGAAGGCATCGCTGCCTTTTTAGAAAAACGCACCCCAGCTTTCAAAGGACGTTAACCGTGGACGCATTCATTCTTAGCGATATCGACCAGGGCGTGATGACCATCACCCTGAACCGCCCGGACCGACTCAACAGCTTTAACGACGCCATGCACCAGCAGTTGTCCGAGTGTCTGAAGCAGGCTGAACGCGACGAGACCATTCGCTGCCTGCTGATCACCGGTGCCGGGCGCGGTTTTTGCGCCGGACAAGACCTGAACGATCGTAACGTCGACCCGAGCGGCCCTGCACCGGATTTAGGCATGTCGGTGGAGCGTTTTTATAACCCGCTGGTGCGTCGCTTAGCCGCGCTGCCCAAGCCGGTAATTTGCGCGGTCAACGGTGTAGCGGCAGGTGCCGGTGCCACGCTGGCGCTGGGCTGCGATATCGTGCTGGCGGCGCGTTCTGCAAAATTTGTGATGGCTTTCAGCAAACTCGGCCTGGTGCCGGACTGCGGCGGAAGCTGGGTGTTGCCGCGTGTGACAACCCGCGCCCGCGTCATGGGGCTGATGCTGCTGGGCGACAGCTTAAGCGCCGAACAGGCCGCGCAGTGGGGCATGATCTGGCAGTTGGTGGATGACGCAGAACTGAAAGACACCAGCCTGACGCTGGCGCGCCATCTGGCTTCCCAGCCAACCTACGGTTTAGGGCTTATCAAGAAAGCGTTGCAGCTGGCGGAAACCAATACCCTGGATGACCAGCTTGATGTCGAGCGCGATTTCCAGCGCCTTGCTGGGCGCAGCGACGACTACCGCGAGGGCGTCAGCGCCTTCCTTGGCAAACGTCCTCCACAGTTCAGCGGGAAATAAGCCATGACGCAAACACTCCACACCGTCGCCGTGATTGGCGGCGGCACCATGGGCGCAGGCATTGTTGAAGTGGCTGCCAGCGCCGGGCATTCGGTGCTGCTGTATGACATTTCCGCCGACGCGATTACCCGCGCTGTTGACGGTATCGCCCAGCGCCTGGATTCCCGCGTCCGCCGCGGAAAAATTAGCGCTGAGCAGGCGCAGGCGCTGCTGGCGCGTATTACTCCGGCAACTGAACTGAATCAGCTTGCGGATGCGCAACTGGTGATTGAAGCGGCGTCCGAGCGTCTGGAGATCAAACTGGCGCTGTTCAGCCAACTGGCGGAGATCTGCTCTCCGTCGACGCTGCTGACCAGCAATACCTCGTCCATTTCCATTACCGCCATTGCCGCTGGCATTAAACATCCCGAGCGCGTAGCGGGGCTGCATTTCTTTAACCCGGCACCGGTGATGAAGCTAGTCGAAGTGGTCAGCGGTCTGGCGACCTCAGCCGAAGTGGTTGAGCAACTGTGCCAGTGCGTAAGCGCCTGGGGTAAACAACCGGTGCGCTGCCGTTCAACGCCGGGCTTTATCGTCAACCGCGTGGCGCGTCCGTTTTACGCCGAAGCCTGGCGAGCGCTGGAAGAGCAGGTGGCGACGCCTGACGTGATTGACGCCGCATTACGTGACGGCGGCGGGTTCCCGATGGGGCCGCTGGCGCTGACCGACCTTATCGGCCAGGACGTCAATTTTGCGGTGACCTGTTCGGTATTTAACGCCTTCTGGCAGGACCGACGTTTTCTACCGTCGCTGCTGCAACAAGAGCTGGCCATCGCCGGGCGTCTGGGCAAGAAGAGCGGTCACGGCGTTTATCGTTGGCCTGTTGAAGCAGCGCCGGAACTGGCGCTGGCTGCGGTGCCAGCGCAATGCGCCGCAAAAAACATTAAGCGTGACGTTGTCACTGAACTGGACGAGGTGCTGTTGCTGGAAACCACCGGTGAAACCGCGCTGGCTTTAAGTGTGCAGCACAACCGCCCGGTGGTGGTGTACGACTACGCGGCGGGCGACACGGTGGTGCTGGCAAGTGCTGCCACCAATTCACAAGCCGCCAGCGACAAAGCGGTTTATTTCTTCCAGCAGCAGGGCAAAAAGGTACTGCGCATCGGCGATTATCCGGGCCTGCTGGTGTGGCGCACGGTGGCGATGCTGGCGAACGAAGCGCTGGACGCGCTGCAAAAAGGCGTTGCCAGCGCCGAGGATATCGATACCGCCATGCGTCTGGGCGTCAACTACCCGCACGGCCCGATTGGCTGGGGGGAATCACTGGGTTGGGGGCGCGTCCTACATTTGCTGGAAAACCTGCAACAGCACTACGGCGAAGAACGCTATCGCCCGAGTGCGCTGCTGCGCGAAAAAGCGCTACTGGAGATGCGTCATGAGTAATGAAGCCTGGCGAAACGCCCGCGCCATGTATGAGAACGATACCTGCGCCAAAACGCTGGGTATCAAGATTATCGAAATGGACGAAGGCTATGCGCAGATGACCATGGCGGTGTCACCGAACATGTTGAACGGCCATCAAACCTGCCACGGTGGACAACTATTTTCGCTGGCAGATATCGCATTCGCCTACGCCTGCAACAGTCAGGGGCTGGCGGCGGTGGCGTCTGCCGCCAGTATCGATTTCCTGCGTCCGGCCTTTGTTGGTGAACTGCTGACCGCCACCGCGCGGGTCAAGCAGCAGGGCAAGCTGACCGGCGTTTACGACATTGAAATTATCAACCAGCAGCAAAAAATCGTGGCCCTGTTTCGCGGCAAATCGCACCGCATCGGCGGCACTATTACAGGAGAAGTCTAATGCGTGACGCGTTTATTTGTGACGGCATTCGTACCCCGATTGGTCGCTACGGCGGCGCGCTGGCCGGCGTTCGCGCCGACGATCTGGCTGCCATTCCGCTGCGGGAATTACTCAACCGGAATCCGAAGTTGGATGCCAGCGCCATCGACGATGTGATCTTCGGCTGCGCCAATCAGGCGGGGGAAGATAACCGTAACGTGGCGCATATGGCGACGCTGCTGGCGGGCTATCCGCACACGGTGGCGGGCACGACCATCAACCGCCTGTGCGGTTCCGGTCTGGACGCAATTGGCTTTGCCGCTCGGGCGATTAAAGCCGGTGATGCGGATCTGCTGATTGCCGGTGGCGTGGAATCTATGTCCCGCGCGCCGTTTGTGATGGGCAAAGCCACCTCGCCGTTTCAGCGTCAGGCGGAGATGTTTGATACCACCATCGGCTGGCGTTTTGTGAACCCGCTCATGCAGCAACAATTTGGAACTGACAGCATGCCGGAAACGGCGGAGAATGTAGCTGAATTGTTAAATATCAGCCGCGAAGACCAGGACGCCTTTGCTTATCGCAGCCAGCAGCGCACGGCACAGGCTCAGCGCGACGGCATTCTGGCGCAGGAAATTGTGCCAGTGCAGATTATCGGCAAGCAGGGCGCGGTCAGCGCGGTGCGTGATGATGAACATCCGCGTGCGGAAACCACCCTCGAACAACTCTCTTCACTGAAAACCCCCTTCCGTAAAGGCGGCGTAATTACCGCCGGGAACGCCTCCGGCGTGAACGACGGTGCGGCGGCGATGATTATTGCCAGCGCAGAACAGGCAAAGGTACAGGGGCTGACGCCGCGAGCACGCATCGTAGCGATGGCGACGGCGGGTGTGGAGCCGAAGTTTATGGGGCTGGGGCCGGTACCGGCAGTGCGTAAAGTGCTGGAGCGTGCCGGGCTGAATATTAACGATATGGATGTGATTGAGCTGAACGAAGCATTTGCCGCTCAGGCGCTGGGCGTGATGCGTCAGCTCGGTCTGGCAGATGATGCTGAACACGTGAATCCCAACGGTGGCGCCATCGCCTTAGGCCACCCGTTGGGAATGAGCGGCGTGCGCTTAGCGCTGGCGGCAACGCTGGAACTGGATCGACGCAATGGACGCTATGCGCTGTGTACGATGTGTATTGGCGTGGGCCAGGGCATTGCCCTGATCCTCGAGCGAGTGTGAGCTAATTGACCTGCGGATACCCTACAAAATGACAACAACAACAACATTAGATCCGATTGAAACTGCATCGCGTGATGAATTACAGGCTCTGCAAACCGAACGTCTGAAGTGGACGTTAAAACACGCCTATGAAAATGTGCCGATGTATCGCCGTAAGTTCGATGCGGCGGGCGTTCATCCGGATGATTTCCGTGAGCTGAGTGACCTAAGCAAGTTTCCCTGCACCACCAAGCAGGACCTGCGTGATAACTATCCGTTCGACACCTTCGCGGTGCCGATGGAGCAGGTGGTGCGTATCCATGCGTCGTCCGGCACCACCGGCAAACCGACCGTCGTCGGCTATACGCAAAACGACATTGATACCTGGGCCAATATCGTGGCGCGCTCCCTGCGTGCGGCGGGCGGTACGGCGAAAGACAAAATCCACGTCGCCTACGGCTATGGCCTGTTTACCGGCGGCCTGGGCGCGCATTACGGCGCGGAACGTTTAGGGGCCACGGTGATCCCGATGTCCGGCGGACAAACCGAGAAACAGGCGCAGCTGATTCGTGATTTCAAGCCTGACATGATTATGGTGACGCCGTCTTACTGCCTGAACCTGATTGAAGAACTCGAACGCCAGATGGGCGGCGACGCGCGCGGCTGCTCGCTGCGTACCGGCGTGTTTGGCGCCGAGCCGTGGACGGCGGGGATGCGCGCAGAAATTGAACGTCGCCTCGGCATTACCGCGCTGGATATTTACGGCCTGTCCGAAGTGATGGGGCCGGGCGTGGCGATGGAATGTATTGAAACCGGCGACGGCCCGACTATCTGGGAAGATCATTTCTTCCCGGAAGTGGTTAACCCGGAAGACGGCACGCCGCTGGCCGACGGCGAGCACGGCGAACTGCTGTTCACCACCCTGACCAAAGAAGCGCTGCCGGTGATCCGCTATCGCACCCGCGACCTGACGCGCCTGCTGCCGGGCACCGCCCGTACCATGCGTCGGATGGATCGCATCAGCGGGCGCAGCGATGACATGCTGATTATTCGCGGCGTTAACGTCTTCCCATCGCAGCTGGAAGAAGAGATCCTCAAGATTGAACATCTGGCGCCGCATTACCAGCTGGAAGTGGATCGTCGCGGGCATCTTGATTCACTTTCCGTGCGCGTGGAGCTAAAAGAGAGTGGTCTGGCGCTGAGTCACGAGCAGCGCTGCCAGATTTGCCACCATCTGCGTCACCGTATTAAGTCGATGGTTGGGATCTCTACCGACGTCAGCATCGTTAACTGCGGCAGCATTCCACGCTCCGAAGGCAAAGCGTGCCGCGTGTTTGATTTGCGTAAAGTCGCAGCAAACGGTTAAGACTCGTAGGCCTGATAAGCGCAGCGCCATCAGGCGAAAGCGCACAGATTGCCGGATGGCGGCGTTGCCTTATCCGGCCTACCAATTCCCGCCGTTTCGCGGAATTATTCCTGTGCTATGATTCAAAAAGGATATAAATAACAACAGAATGAATCATATGGACAAACTCGACAGCTTTATTCAGCAGGCGGTGACCGCGATGCCCATTAGCGGCACCTCGCTTATCGCTTCGTTATACGGTGACTGCTTATCCCAGCGCGGCGGCGAAGTGTGGCTCGGCAGCGTGGCGGCACTGCTTGAAGGACTCGGCTTTGGTGAACGCTTTGTGCGCACCGCGCTGTTTCGCCTTAATAAAGAAGAGTGGCTGGACGTGGTGCGCATTGGCCGGCGCAGCTTCTACCGGTTGAGCGATAAAGGGTTACGCCTGACACGACGCGCCGAAAGCAAAATTTATCGCGCCAGTGCCCCGGAATGGGACGGCACCTGGCTGTTGTTACTTTCTGAAGGGCTAGAAAAAAATACCCTTAATGAAGTCAAAAAGCAGCTGATTTGGCAGGGGTTCGGCGTCCTTGCGCCAAGCCTGCTGGCCTCGCCGTCGCAAAAGCTGGCGGATGTGCAGTCGCTACTACACGAAGCGGGTGTGGCGGAAAATGTGATTGTATTTGAAGCACATTCACCGCTGGCCATTTCTCGCGCTGCGCTGCGTGAGCGTGTGGAAGAGTGCTGGCAACTGACCGAACAGAACGCCATGTACGAGGCGTTTATCACATTGTTCCGCCCGCTGTTGCCGCTGCTGCGTGACGCCGATGCGGGTGAGCTGACGCCGGAACGCTGCTTCCAGATCCGTCTGCTGCTGATCCATTTCTATCGTCGGGTGGTACTGAAAGATCCGCTGTTACCAGAGGAACTGCTGCCCGCCCACTGGCTGGGTCAGACCGCACGCCAGTTGTGTATCAATATCTATCAACGCGTCGCGCCCGGTGCTCAGGCTTTTGTCAGTGAAAAAGGCGAAAGTTCAGTGGGCGAACTGCCCGCGCCGGGGCCGCTCTATTATCAACGCTTTGGTGGATTAGCCGAGGCGTAACAGGAGAAGCCATGCCGATTTACCAGATGGACGGAATGATCCCCGTCGTACCTAACGAAAGCTATGTTCATCCAACCGCCGTACTGATTGGCGATGTGATCCTCGGCAAAGGGGTTTACGTGGGTCCTAACGCTAGCCTGCGCGGCGATTTTGGTCGTATCGTGGTGAAAGATGGCGCGAATATTCAAGATAACTGCGTAATGCACGGTTTCCCGGGCCAGGACACGGTGGTGGAAGAAGACGGGCATATCGGCCACGGTGCCATTCTGCACGGTTGCGTAATTGGCCGTAATGCGCTGGTCGGTATGAGCGCGGTGATTATCGATGGGGCGACCATTGGTGAAAACAGTATTGTCGGCGCGTCGGCGTTTGTGAAAGCACGGGCTGAGATGCCCGCCAACCATCTGATTGTCGGTAGTCCGGCAAAAGCGATTCGCACCCTAACCGAGCAGGAACTGACGTGGAAGAAGCAGGGCACACGTGAATATCAGGTACTGGTAGAGCGCTGTCAGCACACGCTTTCTGAAGTGCAACCGCTGACCGAAGCGGAACCCAACAGAAAACGGCTGGAGTTTGATGAAGATCTGAAGCCGAAATCAGCGAGTTAGCTCGGGGCAAGCGGGCGTCGGGTTACCGGCGTTGTCATCGGGGTGACAACGCCGGGCACAATGTTCTTATCAGAACTGATAGCTGGCGGTGACGCTGACGTTACGCGGTTCACCATAGACGATAGAGCCGTCAATGTTGGTGTCGTAAGTCTTATCGAACAGGTTGTTCAGATTGCCCTGCAGGGAGAAGTTTTTTGTCACCTGGTAACGGGTGAATAAATCTACCAATGCGTAGCTACCCTGTTCGGCACGGAACGTCCCGTACGGCGTCACGGTATCGCTGTAAACGCGATTCTGCCAGTTAACACCACCGCCGACGGTCAGCTCCGGTATCGCTGGCAGACGATAACGGGTGAACAGTTTCACCGTAGTACGTGGCAGGTTTGGGTTCACCGCCTTGCCTTCGTTATCTTCAGCAACGTAGCGCGTTGCGCCAAACGTCATCTGCCAGTTATCGGTGATTGCACCGTTCACTTCGAATTCAACCCCTTTGCTGACTGTACCATTGCTCGACTTATAGGCCGTTTCGCCATTGCTGCCGGCAATTGGCGTACCGGTAGACTGTGCCAGGTTATCCTGCTCGATACGGAATACCGCAAGGGTGGTGGTCAGGCGACTGTTCATCCAGTCCGACTTTAACCCCATCTCATAGTTGTTACCGGTGATCGGGGAGAGGTATTTACCCGAACTGTCACGTTTGTTCTGTGGCTGGAAGATAGAGGTATAGCTGGCGTAAGTTGACCAGTTATCATCAATGTCATACACCAGACCGGCATACGGTGTGGTGTGATTTTTTTCCATGCTGTAGGTCAGGGTGTCGATACGCCAGTTGGTATAACGCGCGCCGAGGATCAAGTGCAGCGGGTCGGCCAGCGAAACACGCGTCGCCGCGTAGAGCGATTTCATGTGGGTGGTATCGTCCTGGGCCAGCGATTGTGGACGCCAGTTAGTCTCAGGAATATTACCGTCGAAGTTATTGAAATTCCCCACTTCGTTCGGATACACGTTATCCCAGGCATTGACATAACGGTTGTTTTGTTTGCTGTAGCTGCCGCCGAGCATCAGGTTATGTTGACGACCAAACAGGTCGTAGCCACCGTCGGCGAACAGATCAACCGCATCGATCTTACGCTTGCCGCTGTTCCATCCCGTACCGCCGACGTTGTCGTAACCAGGACCATAATTAGCATAGGGGCCGACCAGCATACCGGTGTTTTTGTCGACATAGGCATCGATGTACATTGTTTTGCTGTCGAACTTAACCTCAGAGTGGGTAGCGTTCAGGGTTGTCTGCCAGGTATCGGCAAAACGCTGTTTCAGCGTGACAAAGACTTTGTTGATGTCTTTGTCATTGTAGGCCCAGTCCGGAGCCGTGCTGCGCGAACGGTCATAGCTGTTTTTGCTGCCGTCGGTATTCCAGCGCGGCAGGCCACCCCAGGTTGGGCTGTTAACGTCAATACGCTGGTATTCATAACCGGCAGACAGGCTGGTGGTGTCACCCAGATCCGCATCGACAATCCCGGAGAAGAACATTTTTTCGCTGTTGTAGCGGTCAAGCCAGGAGTCGTTATTCTGATATCCGGCGACGATGCGAGCGCGCACATTGCCATCTTCGGTTAACGGACTCTGTAAATCAGTGACATAGCGCTGTTTATTCCAGCTGCCGTATTCTGCCGACACATTACCGGTGAACTCGCGGCTGGTGGCGTGTTTACGAATCATGTTAATGGAGGCCGAAGGATTGCCCGTTCCGGTCATCAAACCGTTCGCTCCGCGCACCACTTCTACGCGTTCAAACAAGGCGGTGTCGGAAAGTGCATCGCCGAGGTTCCAGCGGGATTCAAAATAGGTCGGGATCCCGTCGACCATATAGTTATCAATCTCAAAGCCGCGGGAAAAATAGCTGTTACGATCGGAGTCAGCCTGGCTTTTACTGATACCGAGCGTGTTGTCCATCACATCACCGAGAGTCTGTAACTGCTGATCTTCCATGCGCTGCTGGCTAACGATAGTGACAGACTGAGGTATATCGCGCTGGGTCATCTGCATTTTGGTGCCCGCTGTCGTCGACTTCACGCTGTAATCCTGTTCTTCGCCGGATGCCGAGTCTGAGGTGGCTGAACCATCAACGATCACCGTATCTTCGTTGGCGGCGAAGCCTGAAGCGGGAATAAAAGCCATGGCAATACAGACTGCAAGCAAGGAAGGGGCGAGTGCGGGTTGACGCTGAGAATCCCGGTTGTATGTTGTGAAAGACATCAATAAGTCCTTGATAATTATTAATATTAAGTTCTAATCACCGTTGCGGGTGATGAACCCTTTTGTTGTTAACTATTAAATTTGTATGTAAATGCAAATGCGAAATATACGCATTCATATTCAACGTGTAAACAGATGCTACAGAGATAAATGAAATATTGTTTCAGTACTATGTCTGAGCAATAGCGGCGGTAAATGGTTATAAGAACAGCGAAGGGGGAGCTTTTTGCTTAAAAAATCGGGGGTTAAAGTTGAAAGAGCGTGAGTAACTCGCTCATACTCTATACTCGCAGAGTCGCTCGGCGTAGCATGGCACAACGCATGGGCTGTTAATGAAAAAGGAAAACGTCGTGGCAGAAGAAACTATATTCAGCAAAATTATTCGTCGTGAAATTCCCTCAGACATCGTGTATCAGGACGAACTGGTAACCGCGTTTCGTGATATTTCACCTCAGGCACCCACGCATATCCTGATCATTCCCAACGTTCTGATCCCAACCGTTAACGATGTAACGGCAGAACATGAACAGGCGCTGGGCCGAATGATCACCGTGGCGGCCAAAATCGCCGAGCAGGAAGGTATTGCCGAAGATGGCTACCGTTTGATCATGAATACCAATCGCCACGGTGGACAAGAGGTGTATCACATCCACATGCATCTGCTAGGGGGCCGTGTGTTGGGGCCAATGCTTGCACATAAAGGTCTATGATAATGACCAGAGGATGCATCGCGCTGATGCTGGGCTTACTGTTGCTGGCTGGCTGTCGTTCACACCCCGAAATTCCGGTCAGTGATGAACAGTCTCTGGTGATGGAATCAACAATACTGGCCGCGGGTATAACAGCAGAACAACCTGCGTTAACCACGTATGATATTCAGCCTTCGGCATCCTCACGACTCTATAACGAAAGGCAAGAACCCGTCACCGTTCATTATCGGTTTTACTGGTATGACGCCAGAGGGCTGGAAATGCACCCTCTGGAGGCGCCACGTAGCGTTACGATTCCGGCACGTTCGTCGGTGACATTGTATGGCAGCGCCAATTTTCTGGGGGCGCACAAGGTTAGACTTTATCTTTATTTGTAAGAGGTGAATCTTGATGATCAAATTGAATCGCTACGCCGTGGTTGCTGCGCTGGCGATATTTCTCTCTGGCTGTGTGGCGCAACGTGAGCCTGCACCGGTAGATGAAGTAAAACCGGTACCGGAACAGCCCGCGCAGCCGCAACAGCCTGTGCCAGTTGTACCTACAGTGCCGACCATTCCGCAGCAGCCGGGTCCGATTGAACATGAGGATCAAACGGCGCAGCCCGCTCCGCGAGTACGTCATTATGACTGGAACGGGGCGATGCAGCCGATGGTGGGCAAAATGCTGCAGGCGGATGGCGTAAAAGCCGGGGGCGTTCTGCTGGTCGACAGCGTGAACAACCGCACTAACGGTTCACTTAATGCAGGGGAAGCCACCGAGACGCTGCGCAATGCGCTGGCGAATAACGGGAAATTTACCCTGGTTTCGGCGCAGCAACTGGCGATAGCGAAGCAGCAACTCGGTTTATCACCGCACGACAGCTTAGGCACGCGCAGCAAAGCGATTGGCATTGCCCGTAACGTCGGTGCCCAGTATGTGCTGTATTCCAGCGCATCCGGTAACGTCAATACGCCATCACTGCAAATGCAATTAATGCTGGTACAAACGGGTGAGATAATCTGGTCAGGTAAAGGTGCCGTTCAGCAACAATAAGCCATTGACGCGCGATGAGGTGTTGTCGCGCTATTTCCCGCAGTATCGTCCCGTCGCAGCTGGTAAGCTTGGCTTGAGCGGCGGGAGCTGCGTCATTGAACATCATTCCCATCGCCTCGTACTGCGCCGTCATCACGATCCTGACGCGCCAGAGTCGCATTTTTTACGCCACTATCATGCGCTAAAACGCCTGCCGGACAGCCTGGCTCCTGAACCTCGTTTTTATACGCGCGGGTGGATGGCCATCGACTATTTTCACGGTAGAGTCGATTCCAGATTACCGGAAGCCGACGAACTCGCGCGCTTACTGTATCATCTTCACCAACAACCCCATTTTGGCTGGCGAGTGAGTCTGCTGCCGTTGCTGGAACAGTACTGGCAGTGTTGTGATCCGACGCGTCGCACATCGCGCTGGTTACGTGTGCTAAAGCGTCTGAGTAAAAGACGGGAGCCTCATCCCTTGCGTTTGGGGCCTTTGCATATGGATGTCCACGGCGACAACATTGTGCATACGGTGTCAGGTCTGCGGTTGATTGACTGGGAGTATGCCGGGGACGGCGATATCGCCCTCGAGCTGGCGGCAGTGTGGGTCGCTGACGAGTCGCAACATCGCGAGTTGGTCAACGCCTATGCCCGCCATGCGCACATTGACCCAAACGTTCTGTGGCGGCAGATCAGACAGTGGCAACCCTGGATACTGATGCTGAAGGCGGGGTGGTTTGAGTATCGCTGGCAACAGACTGGCGATCGACAATTTATCAGGCTGGCCGATGACACCTGGCGGCAGCTAACCATGAAAGGATAAGGAGAGCAGTGTGGGTCCAGTAATGTTGGATGTTGAAGGGTATGAGCTGGACGCGGAAGAGCGTGAGATTTTGGCGCACCCGTTGGTGGGTGGTTTAATCCTCTTTACCCGTAATTACCACGACCCGGAACAGTTACGTGAATTAGTGCGTCAGATCCGCGCGGCGTCACGTAATCATCTGGTGGTGGCGGTGGATCAAGAAGGCGGGCGCGTGCAGCGTTTTCGCGAAGGTTTTACCCGCCTGCCAGCGGCACAATCCTTTGCCGCACTGCACGGTCTGGAAGAGGGTGGAAAGCTGGCTGAAAACGCCGGATGGCTGATGGCCAGCGAGATGATTGCGATGGACATCGATATCAGTTTTGCCCCCGTTTTGGATGTCGGCCATATCAGTGCCGCGATTGGCGAGCGTTCGTATCATGCCGATCCGCTAAAAGCGCTGGCGATGGCGACGCGCTTTATCGACGGTATGCACGCGGCAGGCATGAAAACCACCGGGAAGCATTTCCCTGGACATGGGGCAGTGACGGCGGATTCACACAAAGAAACGCCCACCGATCCGCGACCGGAAGCTGAAATTCGCGCTAACGATATGTCGGTGTTCCAGGCGCTTATTACGGAAAACAAACTCGACGCGATTATGCCTGCGCACGTGATTTATAGCGAAGTAGACTCCCGCCCGGCGAGTGGTTCACCGCATTGGCTAAAAACGGTCCTGCGTCAGGAGCTTGGTTTTGACGGTGTGATTTTCTCTGACGATCTGTCGATGGAAGGTGCGGCAATCATGGGGAGCTATGCAGAGCGAGGCCAGGCATCGCTGGATGCAGGTTGCGATATGATCCTGGTCTGCAATAATCGTAAAGGGGCAGTCAGTGTGTTAGATAATCTGTCGCCGATCAATGCAGAGCGTGTTACACGTTTGTATCATAAAGGTTCATTTTCGCGTCAGGAACTGATGGACTCGGATCGCTGGAAAACAATCAGCGCCCAGCTCAACCAGCTTCATGAACGCTGGCAGGAAGAGAAAGCAGGTCATTAACGCAAGTTTGCGAGGATGCGATGATTATCTATTTACACGGTTTTGACTCTAACAGTCCGGGCAACCACGAGAAAGTGTTGCAATTACAGTTTATTGACCCGGATGTCAGGCTGATTAGCTACAGTACACGGCATCCTAAACATGATATGCAGCATCTGCTGAAAGAAGTAGATAAAATGTTGCAGCTTAATGTCGACGACCGACCGCTGATTTGCGGTGTGGGTCTGGGCGGCTACTGGGCAGAAAGGATTGGTTTTCTGTGTGATATTCGCCAGGTGGTGTTTAACCCTAACTTGTTCCCGAATGAGAACATGGAAGGAAAAATCGACAGGCCGGAAGAGTACGCTGACATCGCCACAAAATGTGTGACCAATTTCCGTGAGAAGAATCGCGACCGGTGTCTGGTCATTCTGTCACGGCATGATGAAGCGCTGAACAGCCAGCGTTCTTCCGAAGAGCTGCGTCACTACTATGAAATTGTATGGGACGAAGATCAGACCCATAAATTTAAAAATATCTCCCCACATTTGCAGCGAATCAAAGCCTTTAAGACGTTAGGTTAGTCACTCACCCACGTTTAACAAAGCCAGCCTGCGGGCTGGTTTTTTTATCTTTAAAATTCCAGTTGTCTATCTTTTCAGCATCAAAACTTGATGCACATCAAATTTGGTATGACCAATGCACCGTTCGTGTTATTCTCAGTCTCGAAGGACATTTTCATTATCGTAACGTGTTGTTAATTAAAGGCTATGCCTATAACGTTTAATTAACAATTGGTTAATAAAATTTAAGGGGGTCACGTTGACTACACCATTGAAAAGGATCGTGATTGTCGGCGGCGGTGCTGGCGGACTGGAAATGGCGACGCAGCTCGGTAAAAAGCTGGGGCGCAAGAAGAAGGCCAAAATCACGCTGGTAGACAGAAATCACAGCCATCTATGGAAACCGTTGCTGCACGAAGTGGCAACCGGATCGCTGGATGAGGGTGTTGATGCACTGAGCTATCTGGCGCATGCCCGTAACCACGGCTTTGAATTCCAGCTGGGTTCGGTTATGGATATCGATCGTGAAGCGAAGACTATTACTATCGCTGAGCTGCGCGATGAGAAAGGTGAACTGCTGGTTCCTGAGCGCAAAGTGGCGTATGACACGCTGGTAATGGCGTTGGGTAGTACCTCCAATGATTTCAACACGCCGGGCGTCAAAGATCATTGCATCTTCCTTGATAACCCGCATCAGGCTCGCCGTTTCCATCAGGAAATGCTGAACCTGTTCCTGAAGTATTCGGCGAATTTGGGCGCTAACGGCAAAGTGAATATCGCTATTGTCGGTGGTGGTGCGACGGGCGTTGAGCTGTCGGCTGAACTGCATAATGCGGTGAAACAGCTGCACAGCTACGGCTACAAAGGGTTAACCAACGAAGCGCTGAACGTGACGCTGGTGGAAGCCGGTGAGCGTATTCTGCCTGCGTTGCCGCCACGTATTTCCAGCGCGGCTCATAATGAGCTGACCAAGCTGGGCGTGCGTGTGCTGACGCAGACGATGGTGACCAGCGCTGATGAAGGCGGTCTGCACACCAAAGACGGCGAGTATATTGAAGCCGATCTGATGGTCTGGGCAGCAGGTATCAAAGCGCCAGACTTTATGAAGGATATTGGCGGTCTGGAAACGAACCGTATTAATCAGCTGGTGGTTGAACCGACTCTGCAGACGTCGCGCGACCCTGACGTGTACGCGATTGGTGACTGTGCCTCCTGCGCACGTCCGGAAGGGGGCTTTGTCCCGCCGCGCGCCCAGGCTGCACACCAGATGGCATCGTGCGCAATGAGCAACATTCTGGCGCAGATGAATGGCAAGCCGCTGAAGGCGTATCAGTATAAAGATCATGGCTCGCTGGTTTCACTGTCTAACTTCTCTACCGTTGGTAGCCTGATGGGCAACCTGACGCGCGGTTCGATGATGGTGGAAGGGCGTATTGCTCGCTTTGTCTACATTTCGCTGTACCGTATGCACCAGATTGCGCTGCACGGTTATTTCAAAACCGGCCTGATGATGCTGGTGGGTAGCATCAACCGTGTAATTCGCCCGCGCCTGAAACTGCACTAATATCGATGTGTGATGCCGGATGACGCTGTTCATCCGGCCCCTTCCTTAAGAGTTCTCTGAATCCTGCTGCTTTGCTTCCTTGTTCCGCTATTTTCATCCGTAATCTGATTGGCATTTTTCATCTCCTGTTGCAAAGTTGTTGCTAATAGCAAAAAAGGAGGAAGTCCCGTGAATAAATCAATGTTGGCGGGTATAGGGATTGGCGTAGCTGCTGCGCTGGGTGTGGCAGCGGTGGCCAGTCTTAACGTGTTTGAGCGTGGCCCACAATATGCACATGTTGTCTCTGCGACCCCGATTAAAGAAACGGTAAAAACGCCGCGTCAGGAATGCCGTAACGTGACGGTTACCCACCGTAAGCCGGTGCAGGATGAAAATCGTATTGCGGGTTCAGTGCTGGGTGCTGTTGCGGGTGGGGTTATCGGTCATCAGTTTGGTGGCGGACGCGGTAAAGATATTGCCACCGTTGCAGGGGCATTAGGTGGCGGTTATGCCGGGAACCAGATCCAGGGTTCGATGCAGGAAAACGATACTTACACCAGTACGCAGCAGCGCTGTAAAACAGTGTATGACAAATCGGAAAAAATGCTGGGTTACGACGTGACCTACAAAATTGGCGATCAGCAGGGCAAAATCCGCATGGATAAAGACCCTGGCTCGCAAATCCCACTGGATAACAACGGCCAGTTGGTGCTGAATAACAACGCGTAAAATAGTCTTGCTCTGTACATGAATTAGCCCCCCATTCGCTCAGGCTGGGGGGCTTTTTTTATCAGATGGTTAATGCGGAGTTCAGGCCAGAGGCGCGGTTTCTTCTTTCAGCAGTTCAGGCCACAGACGCAGCGTGGTCCGGGTTATCTGCATCAGTTTCTCAAAAGTTGCCCCTTCGCGGGCGCTGATCGACATACCTTGTAAAATACAGTTCAGAAATTCGGCCAGTTTCTGCGGATCGCAGTGTGCCGGAATTTCGCCATGTTGCTGGCGCTGGCGAAGAAACTGGGTCAGCGTTTGCTCCTGCATGGCATGGCGGGATTTCACCGTGTGCGCAATATCGCGGGAAGAGGCGGCAAGCGTTGCGGAGGTATTAATCATAAAACATCCTGCCGGCGTGTCTTTGCTGGTGAAGCAGCTGGCGATTGCCGTGAAATAGTCTTCCAGCGCACAGGTGAGGCTTTTTTCTTCGCAAAAGAGTTGGGCTTCGTGCTTTGCAGCGAAGCAGGTGATGTAGCGGTCCAACACGGCACGAAATAACCCTTCCTTATTGGTGAATTCCGCATACAGCGTGGGCGCTTTGGCACCGGTTGCTTCCACGAGATCGGCGAGCGAGGTCGCTTCATATCCGTGCTGCCAGAAGAGTGTCATGGCCTTATCAAGCGCGGCTTCCCTGTCGAACACTTTTGGTCGGCCACGGCTTTTTTTTGCACAACCTGTCGTTTCAGTTGTCATGGTGCCGTCGTACCTGGTTGGGTTTATTGAACAATCATTATAAAAATATTTGCCCACACTCTCCAGTGTATTCACGATAAAAATAATTTGTTTCTATTGATATGAAAAATAAGACCTTTGCATTTTATATAACGATCGTTATAAAAAAACATTGACGTGTGACCTGGATCACATCTATGATTTCCCTATCGATCGTTAAGTTAATCTTTTCGACAGACATTCATCTGCATAAGGTCACTATTATGAAAAACGTAAAAACGCTGCTACTTGCTACGGTTCTGAGCTCACTTTCATTTGCCAGCTTTGCCGCTGTAGAAGTTCAGGCCACGCCTGAAGGCCAACAGAAGGTAGGGATTATCTCTGCGAATGCGGGGACTAACTTAGGTTCTCTGGAAGATCAACTGGCGCAGAAAGCAGATGAAATGGGGGCGAAATCGTTCCGTATTACCTCTGTGACCGGTCCTAACACTCTTCATGGTACAGCGGTAATCTACAAATAAGTTTTAACCCATCGCAATGCCACTGCGAGTTAACTAAAAAAACCCCCGCGGAAAAACATCCAGCGGGGGTTTTTTATGGGCAACTGTTTACAGTGACTGCTGACTGACGTCGTGATGACGCGTTACGTCTACCGGCATCCCGGAACGCAGTTCCATAGCGTGTTCCATGACGGAGGCATCCGTTTGTGCTGCATTCTTAAACGTCTTCATCGACGCGTTCAGTACGATCGGCAGCACCTGCGGATCGTCATCAATATTTTCCGACAGCGGCTGATGCACTTCTACGAGGCGCACGCCGTTGGGTTCAACAGAGGCTTTGATTGGCGTGTTGATAATATTGACCTTGGTACCTGGCGTAACCTGACGGAATAAGGTTTCAATATCACCGTCGCGCAGGCGAATACAGCCAGAGCTGACGCGCATACCGATACCAAAATCAGCGTTGGTACCGTGAAGTAAATAGACTCCACCGTAAGCCGCCAGGCGGATGGCATGATGACCCATCGGGTTTTCCGGACCCGCAGGGACGACGGCAGGCAGGTCGATACCATTGGCTTTGTAACGGGCGCGGATATTGGCCGTTGGGGTCCAGGTCGGGTTGGCTCGTTTATCAGAGATACTGGTTACCATGGTGGGGGTCAGGGTATCTCCGCCCAGTTGACCAATACCAATCGGATACACGGTCACCGAATTTTTACCTGGGTGATAATAGTACAGACGCAACTCGGCAAGATTAATCACAATCCCTTCGCGCGGGGCATCCGGTAGCAGGGTTTGCAGCGGAATGGTTAATACGCTACCGGCTCTTGGCACGAAAGGGTCGACGCCAGGGTTAGCCTGTAGCAGCGCTAAAAAACCCACATTGTACTTTTTCGCAATGGCTTCCAGTGAACCGCCGTTATCTTCGACAACATGTACGGTATTTTCACCCACCAGTCTGCTTCCTGGCGGAGGCAGCGGCCAGGTGTTCGCCTGGGCCGGAAGCGCCAGCGCAAGAGACGCGGCAAGCGTAAAATACGTCAGCCAGCGAGAGAATTGCTTATTGTTTAACATTGCCATAAGTCCATTGTTTTTACGTGGTTTTTATCATGTAAAAGTAAACAGGAATTATGGCGGTTTGCTGTGTCGGGAAGTGCAGGGAAGTGCAAAGAGTTTGTAAATTCAACCGGCCGGGTGAGTATGGTGAACTGCACCCGGCCTGATGGCTATGCTACGGCGTTTTCTTCCAGTTGGCGCATAAACTGACGCACCCACTCCATACGCGTTTTACGGTCAGCAAGGTCCTGAATAAACTTCAGGCGCGTGGGACCGTCCAGGCGGAAGTGCTGTGGTTGTTTTTGCAGCAAACCGATCAGCCACACTGGGTTGACGTGGTTTTTCTCTGCAAATTCAATGGTACCGCCTTTTTCATTACCCTCGAGCTTTCTGATACCCAGCTTTTGCGCCTGCTGGCGCAGACGGGCAATATCCAGCAGCGTGCGGGCAGGATCGGGCAGCAGGCCAAAGCGGTCGATTAGCTCGACCTTGATCTCTTCCAGTTCATTTTCACCCTTTGCACTGGCAATGCGTTTATAGAATGACAGTCGTGTGTTCACATCGGGAATGAAATCATCCGGCAACAGCGACGGCATGCGCAGTTCCACTTCGGTTTGTTGACTGGTGAGATCTTCCAGCGACGGCTCACGCCCTTCTTTGAGCGCATCCACCGCGTTCTCCAGCAGCTCCATATACAGCGAGAAACCGATGGTTTCCATTGAGCCGCTCTGGTCTTCACCCAGCAGTTCGCCTGCCCCGCGAATCTCGAGGTCGTGGGTCGCCAACGCAAAACCTGCACCCAAATCTTCCAGTGAGGCAATGGCTTCGAGGCGTTTTTGTGCGTCGGTGGTCATGGCTTTCGGGTGCGGTGTCAGCAGCCAGGCGTAGGCCTGGTGATGCGAGCGTCCCACGCGACCACGTAGCTGATGCAGCTGCGCCAGACCGAAGTGGTCCGCACGTTCGATGATAATCGTGTTGGCAGTCGGAATGTCGATCCCGGTTTCGATAATGGTGGTACACACCAGCACGTTAAATCGCTGGTGGTGGAAATCGTTCATCACGCGTTCCAGCTCGCGCTCGCGCATCTGTCCATGCCCGATGGCAATACGCGCTTCCGGCACCAGTTCTGCCAGCCTGTCGGCAGTTTTCTGGATGTTCTCAACGTCGTTGAACAGATAATAGACCTGACCACCACGCAGCACTTCACGCAGAATGGCTTCGCGTACCACCAGATTGTCATACTCGCGCACAAAGGTTTTGACCGCCAGACGGCGGGCGGGCGGCGTGGCAATGATCGACAGATCGCGCATACCGCTCATCGCCATATTCAGCGTGCGGGGGATCGGCGTTGCGGTTAGCGTCAGAATATCCACGTCAGCGCGCATCGCTTTGATTCGCTCTTTATGCCGCACGCCGAAGCGGTGTTCTTCATCGACGATCAGCAGACCTAAATCTTTTAGCTTCACATCGCTTTGTAGCAGTTTGTGGGTACCGATAAGAATATCGATTTTACCTTCAGCGACCTGCTCCAGGATCTGCGCTTGCTCTTTGGCGCTACGAAAACGCGACAACATCTCAATGCGTACCGGCCAGTTGGCAAAGCGGTCTCGGAAGTTGTCGAAGTGCTGCTGAGCAAGCAGGGTGGTCGGTACCAGTACGGCGACCTGTTTGTGGTTCTCGACGGCAAGGAAGGCGGCGCGCATCGCTACTTCGGTTTTACCGAAGCCAACGTCGCCGCAGACCAGACGGTCCATCGCCAGCGGCTGGCACATATCGCTGAGTACCGCGTTAATGGCCTGCGCCTGATCGGGCGTGGTTTCAAACGGGAAGCTGTCGCAAAACAGCTGATACTGTTCGCGGTCATGCTTAAAGGCAAAGCCTTCTTTCGCCGCACGCTGGGCGTAGATGTCCAACAGTTCTGCTGCCACATCGCGCACTTTCTCGGCGGCTTTTTGCCGCGCACGTGACCAGGCGTCACCGCCGAGTTTATGCAGCGGTGCATTTTCTTCTGCACCACCGGCGTAACGGCTGATTAAATGTAATGACGACACGGGTACATACAGTTTGGCGTCGTTGGCGTAGGTGAGCATCAGGTATTCAGCGGTGATACCGCCTGCTTCCAGCGTGGTCATGCCGGCGTAGCGCCCCACGCCGTGCTCCAGATGCACCACCGGCTGACCGGGGTGCAACTCCGCCAGGTTGCGGATTAAGGTATCGGGGTTGATGGTGCGACGCGAATCCTGACGACGGCGCGCCACGCGCTCGCCGAGGAGATCGCTTTCGCAGATCAGCGCCAGATTACGTTTGCTATCAATAAACCCGTGTTCCGCCGAGCCAATCATCAGATAACGACCGGCATCGACCGCTTCATCGAGGCGCAAAATGCGCTTCGGCGCAATCTTGATACGGGCGAGCAGTTCACCGAGAGCTTCGCGACGGCCTTCACTTTCTACCGAGAAAATCACCGGACCGGTAAAGGCTTCAAGGAACTTACGTAATGCGTCCAACGGCGCTTTTTGCTGCGCCTGGACGGCAAGGTCTGGCAGCTTCTGGAACCCGAGGTTGGTATTCGCCGCTTTTTTCGGCAGGCTCTCGGTTTTCAGTTGAACGCGGGGCCAGCGTTTAAGTTCAGAGAACAGCTCATCCACCCGCAGCCACAGTGATTCCGGCGGCAGAAGTGGACGCATCGGGTCAACGCCCCGATTCTCAAAGCGCGACAGCGTGTCGGCCTGAAAGCGCTCGGCGCTGGTTTCTAGATCGCCGGTATTCACCAGCAGCGTATTGGCCGGAAAGTAGCTGAATAGCGGCGGCAACGGCTCGCTGAAAAACAGCGGCTGCCAGTATTCGATCCCGGCAGGAAGCGTACCTTTACTGACCTGCTGATAAATATGTTCCGCGTCGCGTTTCACCTCAAAGGTGTCGCGCCACTGGCTGCGAAACAGTTCGATAGCCGTTTTATCGGTGGGGAATTCGTGCGCGGGCAGCAAATTAATGGCGTCGACTTCTTCCAGCGTGCGCTGGGTATCGGTATCAAACAGACGCAAGCTGTCAATTTCATCATCAAAAAAATCAAGACGATAGGGAAACTCGCTGCCCATCGGGAACAGATCCAGCAGTGCACCGCGCGTGGCATATTCACCGTGTTCCATGACTTGATCAACGTGGCGATAACCGGCACTTTCCAGCTGTTCACGCAGCGCGTCACGCGATAAACGCTGACCTTTTTTCATCACCAGCGCGTGACCGTGCAGATAGCTGTGCGGACACACACGTTGCATCAGCGTGTTGACCGGTACGATCAGCACGCCGCGCTGCATGGACGGCAGTTGATATAGCGTGGAGAGCCGCGAGGAGATGATTTCCTGATGCGGAGAAAAACTGTCGTACGGGAGCGTTTCCCAGTCCGCGAGGTTCATCACCATCTGGTCAGTAAACTGGCGAATTTCGTCATGCAGGCGCAGGGCATTTTGCATGTCAGGTGCGATGAGTACCACGGGGCCGGCGTGGTGTTCGGCAATGTCTGCCACCAGCGTGGCACAGGCGGCACCGGTAAGTTCACCTAACTGGCGCTGATCGCCAGCTTTCGCCGGGAGCGTGTAACGATGTTGTTCAGGCATTAGGTTGTCAGGATCTCGTTTAGATATACGTCTGATAAGCAATGTTCTTATTATCCGCAAACGTTTCTCATAAGCAAATTGATTCGCCCCCTGATGGGGGCAAAAAGCGCGTTAAGGTTAGCGCGAGGCGGCCGATAAAGAGGGTGGGGAAAACAGCAGGTCGGCAACGGTTTTTTGTGAAATTTTGCGTACCAGCAGGCCAAACAAAGTACACAGCAGCAAACAGACAAACGGATAAATCAGCAGCAGGGCCAGTTCTGCATGCGCAGACCATTTAGCATGATTGATGACGGGAATCAGCGTTAAGCTGAACAGTTCGACCAAAATTCGGTGGGTTGTGTAGATGGCGATTGTGTTAGAGCCGATCACGCTTAATGGGCTGGCCGCACGCATACCGAAGCGTTGCTCGAACTGATAAAACAGCTTCATGATCAGCACAATGGAAACCAATGAAAGCAGCAGCGAAACGTTGGCCAGCCATGCGATGACCGCCAGAATCATCGTCAACGAGCACAGGATCGGGTGGCGGCGCAGCGGAACCTCTTTAATCCCTGACATCAGCGTGCTGCCAAACCATGCCCCGAGACTGTAATACGCCAGATTACGTATCACGCTATTCATTCCCCACCACGGCGTCGGAAAAAAATTGACCGCCACACTGAGCAATACGAACAGAGCCAGCAGCGGCAGCGCCCAGCGGCTGAACAGTTTGCACAGAATGAAGTAGACGAGCAGCGCATACAGATACCATAAGCTGGTGCTGGCGGTCAGCATGCCCCAGGAAAAGTCGCCGACGGAACCGGCATACGCGGCGTTGGCGGCCTGGCTCAGATCGCGTTCTGGTGCCAGCCAGTGATTGAGCATGGTGAGTGCCAGCCATTGCACCATTCCCCACAGCAGCAGTACCCAGGCAATATTCCAGATCCGTTTATCTACGCAGGTCGTCCAGCCCACGCCATCGATGTATCGACGGATCAGATATCCCGAAATAAAGAAAAACACCGGCATGCGAAACGGAGCCAGGTAAAGATTGAGGTAAATCCAGCACTTGGTCAGCAGTTCTGACAGCGGATGCTGAAAACTGGTGAGATGGGGGTAAAAGGTAATCACGGAATGGTAAATGACCACCAGGCAAATACATAACCCTTTGATTTGGTTAATCCATAGCTCTTTTTTTATCATTACGTCGACGTATCCGTAGTGTTAAACATGACCTGCTATCCTGCGGATGGCAGGCGTCGCTGTAATGCGTAACCGTCTGCATTTTTGTTTTTTCAGATAAAGATCAGGTATTAGGCTTGATGAGCAGGTGGTTCACTTTAGCGAATTGATTTGTTTATGCTTTTCAGAATAATGCTGACGAACACTTACGGTTCAGTCATTTACCCATTCCGCTTTCGCTTATATACTCGTGACTTTGCTAACAGCAACCAGACGGATTTCATGTATCAACCTGTCGCTCTATTCATCGGCCTGCGTTATATGCGTGGGCGTGCAGCAGATCGCTTCGGTCGTTTTGTTTCTTGGCTTTCCACCATTGGCATTACTCTTGGGGTAATGGCGCTGGTCACGGTATTGTCGGTGATGAACGGTTTCGAGCGTGAGCTGCAAAATAATATTCTTGGCCTGATGCCTCAGGCCATTCTCTCGTCAGAGCAGGGTTCTCTGAACCCGCAACAGCTGCCGGAAAACGCGGTGAAGCTGAGCGGTGTCAATCGTATTGCCCCGCTGACAACCGGTGATGTGGTTCTGCAAAGCGCGCGCAGCGTAGCGGTTGGCGTGATGCTGGGCATCGACCCGACGCAAAAAGATCCGCTTACGCCGTATTTGGTCAATGTGAAGCAAACCGATCTCGAGCCGGGTAAGTATAATGTCATCCTTGGCGAGCAGCTTGCCGGTCAGTTGGGCGTGAATCGTGGCGATCAAATCCGCGTTATGGTGCCGTCAGCCAGCCAGTTCACGCCGATGGGACGTCTGCCAAGCCAGCGTTTGTTTACGGTAATTGGCACCTTTGCCGCCAACAGTGAAGTCGATGGCTATCAGATGTTGACCAATATTCAGGATGCGTCACGCCTGATGCGCTACCCGGCGGGCAATATTACCGGCTGGCGTTTGTGGCTGAATGAACCGCTGAAGGTCGACACGTTGAGCCAGCAAACGCTGCCGCAAGGCACCAAATGGCAGGATTGGCGTGAGCGCAAAGGGGAATTATTCCAGGCTGTGCGGATGGAAAAAAACATGATGGGGCTGCTGTTGAGCCTGATCGTGGCGGTCGCGGCGTTTAACATTATTACCTCGTTGGGCCTGATGGTCATGGAGAAGCAAGGCGAAGTGGCGATTTTACAAACCCAGGGACTTACGCCGCGGCAAATCATGATGGTGTTTATGGTGCAGGGGGCCAGCGCCGGGATTATTGGCGCGCTACTGGGTGCCGCGTTGGGGGCATTACTTGCCAGCCAACTGAACAACCTGATGCCGATCATTGGGGCATTACTGGATGGCGCTGCGCTGCCGGTTGCCATTGAGCCGTTACAGGTTGTCGTCATTGCGCTGGTGGCCATGGCCATTGCGCTGCTGTCTACGCTTTATCCTTCCTGGCGCGCCGCCGCCACTCAACCCGCTGAGGCTTTACGTTATGAATAAGATCCTGTTGCAATGCGACAACCTGTGCAAACGCTATCAGGAAGGCACCGTGCAAACTGATGTGCTGCACGATGTCAGCTTTAGCGTTGGCGAGGGTGAAACGGTGGCGATTGTCGGCAGCTCTGGATCCGGTAAGAGTACGTTGCTGCATCTGCTGGGCGGACTGGATACGCCAACGTCGGGCGACGTTATTTTTAGCGGACAGCCGATGAGTAAACTCTCTTCGACGGCAAAAGCGGAACTGCGTAATCAAAAGCTCGGCTTTATTTACCAGTTTCACCATCTGCTGCCGGACTTTACCGCGCTGGAAAACGTGGCGATGCCGCTACTTATTGGCAAGAAAAAACCGGCTGAAATTACCGAGCGTGCACGCAATATGCTGAAAGCGGTAGGGTTGGATCATCGTGCCAGCCATCGCCCGTCTGAGCTGTCGGGCGGTGAGCGCCAGCGCGTGGCGATTGCCCGTGCGCTGGTCAATAACCCACGTCTGGTGCTGGCAGATGAACCCACCGGTAACCTTGATGCGCGCAACGCTGACAGTATTTTCGAGCTTCTGGGTGAGCTGAATCGCTCTCAGGGGACGGCATTTTTGGTGGTGACCCACGATCTGCAGTTGGCGAAGCGCATGAGCCGCCAGCTTGAAATGCGCGATGGTCGCCTGACGGCCGAACTGAGCCTGATGGGAGCTGAGTAATGGCTGCGCCTTTATCGTTATTGATTGGCTTACGCTTTAGCCGTGGTCGGCGGCGTGGGGGCATGGTCTCGCTGATCTCTGTGATTTCTACCATCGGTATCGCGTTGGGTGTGGCGGTCTTGATTGTCGGTTTGAGCGCGATGAACGGATTTGAGCGCGAGTTGAACAACCGCATTCTGGCCGTTGTCCCGCACGGCGAGATTGAAGCGGTTAACCAGCCCTGGAACAACTGGCAGGAAGCGCTGGATAAAGTACAGAAAGTGCCGGGCATTGCCGCTGCGGCGCCCTATATCAACTTTACCGGGCTGGTGGAAAGTGGCGCAAATTTACGCGCGGTGCAGGTGAAAGGTGTCGATCCCAAACAGGAACAACGTTTGAGTGCGCTGCCTACGTTTGTACAGAACCATGCCTGGGATAATTTCAAAGCCGGTGAGCAGCAGATAATCATAGGGAAAGGGATTGCTGATGCGCTGAAGGTGAAGCAGGGTGACTGGGTGTCAATCATGATCCCTAACGCCAGTGCCGATCACAAACTGATGCAACCCAAGCGCGTACGGTTACACGTCATCGGTATTTTGCAGTTGAGCGGCCAGCTTGACCACAGCTTTGCAATGATCCCAATGGAAGATGCGCAGCAGTATCTGGATATGGGGTCCAGCGTGTCGGGTATTGCGCTGAAGGTTAACGACGTCTTCAATGCGAATAAGCTGGTCAGAGATGCCGGTGAAGTGACCAATAATTACGTTTACATTAAAAGCTGGATTGGTACTTACGGCTATATGTATCGTGATATTCAGATGATCCGCGCCATTATGTACCTGGCGATGGTGCTGGTGATAGGTGTCGCCTGTTTTAATATTGTTTCGACGTTAGTGATGGCGGTAAAAGACAAGAGCGGCGATATTGCGGTATTAAGAACATTGGGCGCGAAAGACGGGCTGATCCGTGCCATTTTTGTCTGGTATGGCTTGCTGGCAGGACTGTTTGGTAGCCTGATTGGCGTCGTGATTGGCATCGTCGTTTCGCTGCAACTGACGCCGATTATTAACGGTATTGAGGCGCTTATTGGCCATCAGTTCCTGTCCGGTGATATCTATTTTATTGACTTCTTGCCATCGGAATTACACTGGCTGGACGTTATTTACGTGCTGGTTACAGCATTATTGCTGAGTCTGTTGGCGAGTTGGTATCCGGCGCGTCGCGCCAGTAATATTGATCCTGCGAGAGTGCTAAGCGGCCAGTAACAATAAAAAGGAGCGGTGATGTACTACGGGTTTGATATTGGCGGGACAAAAATTGCGTTAGGCGTCTTCGATAATCAACGCCGTTTGCAATGGGAAAAACGTGTTCCTACGCCGCGCGATAGCTATGATGCTTTCCTCGATGCGGTGTGCGACCTGGTGACGGAGGCCGACCAGCGATTTGGCGTTAAAGGTTCAGTGGGAATTGGTATTCCCGGTATGCCAGAAACCGAAGACGGTACGTTATATGCCGCTAACGTTCCTGCTGCCAGTGGAAAACCTCTGCGTACCGACCTCAGCGCGCGACTGGACCGCGATGTGCGTCTGGACAACGATGCTAACTGTTTTGCCCTCTCCGAAGCCTGGGATGATGAATTCACCCAGTACCCGTTAGTGATGGGGTTAATCCTCGGCACGGGGGTTGGCGGCGGCCTGGTGCTGAACGGTAAATCCATCACCGGACGCAGCTATATTACCGGTGAGTTTGGTCACATACGCCTGCCGGTAGATGCGTTAACGCTAATGGGATTTGACTTCCCGCTGCGTCGCTGTGGATGCGGTCAGTTAGGCTGCATCGAGAGCTACCTTTCCGGTGGCGGATTTGCCTGGCTGTATCAGCATTACACCCATCAACCGCTGGACGCCCGTGAAATTATCGCGCTCTGGGAGCAGGGTGATGAACAGGCGCTTGCCCACGTCGAACGCTATCTCGATTTGCTGGCGGTGTGTCTGGGGAATATTCTGACTATCGTTGATCCGGATTTAGTGGTCATTGGCGGTGGTTTGTCGAATTTTACCGCGATAACGGCGCAACTGGCAGACCGTTTGCCACGCCATTTATTGCCGGTTGCCCGCGTGCCGCGTATTGAACGGGCACGCCATGGTGATGCGGGTGGAATGCGTGGAGCTGCTTTCCTACATCTTACCGATTAATACAAAGAGGTTGTTATGCTGTCGCGTCGGGGTCATCGGTTAAGCCGTTTTCGTAAAAATAAACGCCATATGCGCGATCGCCTGCGTCAACGGATCTTTTTCAGAGACAGAGTGGTGCCTGAATTGATGGAAAAACCAAGAGTATTAGTCCTGACGGGGGCGGGGATCTCCGCCGAATCGGGTATTCGTACCTTCCGCGCTGCGGATGGTCTCTGGGAAGAACATCGGGTGGAAGACGTGGCGACTCCGGAAGGATTTTCGCGTAACCCCGGACTTGTGCAGTCGTTTTATAACGCACGTCGTCTTCAGCTACAACAGCCTGAAATCCAACCCAACGCGGCGCACATTGCGCTGGCAAAACTTGAAGCAGAGCTGGGCGACCGCTTTTTACTGGTGACGCAGAATATCGATAACCTGCATGAGCGCGCCGGTAGCCAGAACGTCATCCATATGCACGGTGAACTGCTCAAAGTGCGCTGTTCGCAAAGCGGACAGATCCTGGACTGGACGGGAGATGTGACCCCGGAAGATAAGTGCCATTGCTGCCAGTTTCCGGCACCGTTGCGCCCGCACGTCGTGTGGTTTGGCGAAATGCCCTTGGGGATGGATGAAATCTATATGGCGCTGGCGATGGCGGATGTGTTCATCGCGATCGGTACGTCCGGGCATGTTTATCCGGCGGCCGGATTTGTACACGAAGCGCGCCTGCACGGGGCGCATACGGTGGAACTTAACCTTGAGCCGAGCCAGGTAGGCAGCGAGTTCGAAGAAAAGTATTACGGTCCGGCAAGCCAGGTGGTGCCTGAGTTTGTTGAGAAGTTATTGAAAGGGCTGTAATCGGTTTAAATCCCTCCTTGTTTAAGCTTGTGTCAGATGGCGGTTCTCACGCAGAGCCGCCAGAATCAAAAATCCAATAATGTAAAAACAGCAGGTCAATGCCAACCCGCTCAACCACATGGGCAGCCGGGTGATGTAGACCATACTGCATGAAATAATGACTAAAATAATTCCGGTGTACATTGGGTGAGCAATCCAGGCGAAAATGCCGCGCGAGACGCGTTTTGCGTTCGGTAAATAGTAGCCTGTCCATGTATGACTCCCGCCCAGATCCCATTTCCCTTTGATGACTAACACATTGCCGATAATGGCAATCGCCAGATATACCCAATCCACAGCGCTAATGAGGTGCTCGAAAAACAGGCTGTAACCAAACGCCAGAATCGGTATAAAAAAAGTGAGCCGTAGCAGTTGCGTTGCGATGAACGGCAGTAACGGGCGAGCGTCAGCTGGCTGCCGACGGGGCAGTATAAAAAGGGTGAATATGATGAGGTTAGCCAGCTCAAGTAGCATCCATAGCGTTGCCATTGGGAGCCTCAAAGCAGAGTTGGGATAGTGTAAGCGTAGCCGTTGGCAGAGTAGGTGATATCAGTCAAAAGGTGTAGAAAAGGTATTTTCCCCGGAGCCTGGGTATGATCTAGCCGACACAGGAATGCAGGTAATAACCCGGCGCAGCTAAGTGTCGCCGGGTTATAAGGGGATTAGCGTCCTGCTTTCAGCTTCTGATAGTACTCTTCATAAATTGTGCTAGCGGAGCCGACATCGTTCTGCCACTCCCCTTTATTGATAGTCTCTGCATCAGGATAGAGCGTTTTATCATTGGCCACTTCCGGGCTGAGCAGTTTACGTGCCGCCAGGTTTGGCGTTGGGTAACCGATGGTTTCGGCCACTTCTTTTGCGACATCCGGGCGCAGCAGGAAGTTAATCAACTTCAGCGCGCCTTCTTTGTTTTTGGCGTTCGCCGGAATAGACAGACTGTCCATCCAGAAAATGCCGCCTTCTTTCGGCCACACGACTTCCAGCGGCGTGCCTGCCTGACGCGCGACGAATGCCGAGCCGTTCCACACCATACCGAGGTTGACTTCACCTTCCATATACGGGTTTGCCGGGTTGTCTGAGTTAAACGCCGCGACGTTAGGCATCAGTTTCTTCAGCTCGTTATACGCGGCTTCAATCTCTTTCGGGTCGGTGGTGTTACCGGAGTAGCCCAGCTTGCGTAGCGCTACCTGGAACACTTCACGCGCATCATCGGTTAACAGCAGGCTGCCTTTGTATTCCGGTTTCCACAGATCGGCCCAGCTGGTCACAGTTTTCGGATCAATGACATCGCTATTGACGCCAATAGCCGTTGCTCCCCAGATATACGGAATGGAGTAGTCGTTATTTGGGTCAAACGGCTTGTTGAGCATGTCCGGATCGAGATTGTTGAAGTTGGTGAGCTTGGTCTTATCAATCTTCTGGATCATGCCTTCTTTGCGCATTTTATCCACGTAGTAGGTGGAGGGAACCACCAGATCGTAGGCGCCGTCTTTATACGTTTTGAGTTTGGCATACATGGTTTCGTTCGACTCGTAGGTCGAATAGATAACCTTAATACCGGTCTCTTTCGTGAACTGCTCCAGCAGTCCTGGCGGAACGTATTCGGTCCAGTTGTAGAAATAGAGCGTGTTGTTGTCGGAGGCTGTGGCGGTGTTCATACCCAGTGCCAGAGCACCCGCGGCGAGCAGGTGGCGTGACCATTGTTTCATCATTTAACGTCCCCTGAATAACATACCCGTCGTCTTTCAAGCCGCATTTTTGTTGGCTACGCTAGTTCACCCCAGGAACATAGTTATCTATGTTCCTGGGGACTCACGAGCTTGCCGCCTCAATGCAACTCGAAATCCATAGGGTATGGGCCTGTTAGCGGCCTTTAGTTTTATCACGTGCAATAAGCTGGCTGGCGATAACCATGACCAGCGACAGAACCAACAAAATGGTGGCCAGCGCATTAACTTCTGGTGACACGCCGACTTTAACCATTGAGTAGATTTTTAACGGCAGAATTTCATAACCTGGTCCAGTGACGAACGATGAAACAACTACGTCATCCATCGACAGGGTAAAGCTCAGTAACCAGCCCGCAGCGACCGCTGGCATCGCCAGCGGCAGAATGATTTTGCGCAGAATGGTGACTTCGCTGGCGCCCAGGTCTTTTGCGGCTTCCAGCATACGCACATCGAATCCTTTCAGGCGTGAGTACACTGTCACCACCACAAAAGGTAAACAGAAGGTGATATGCGAGAACAGCAACGACCAGAACCCCAGTTGAATACCGATCAGCATAAACAGCACCAGCAGTGAAATCGCCATCACGATATCCGGCGACATCATCACCACGAACAGCATACCGCTGACAAACGGTTTACCGCGAAAACGGTAGCGGTAAAGCGCAACCGCCGTCAGTGAGCCGATCAGGGTGGCAAAGGTTGCGGATAATACGGCCATCGTCAGTGAATGCTGTGCCGCCTGCAGCAGGCTGTCGTTGTTCATCAGCAGGCCGTACCATTTAGTGGTAAAGCCTTGCCAGTTGATGCCAAAGCGCGAGCTGTTAAAGGAGTTCACAATCAAAATAATGATTGGAATGTACAGATACGCGTAGATGGCGGTCATGAAACCACCGCGAAGCAGTCGACCGATCATTCGAGTTCCACCTTTTTATTCAGCAAGCGGGAGGCGCGCCAGTAAACTAATAACATCAGTCCCATCACGATGGTCAGGGTAATGCTGGTGGCGGCACCAAACGGCCAGTCACGAATGTTCAGGAACTGAACTTTTATCACGTTACCAATCAGCAGGTTTTTCGCGCCGCCCATTAGATCAGACACGTAAAATAACCCCATGGCTGGCAGCATCACTAGCAGGCAACCGGCGATAATTCCCGGCATGGTCAGCGGAATGATGATGCGGGTGAAGGTCTGAAATTTGCTGGCACCCAGATCGCGCGCGGCTTCCAGTAGCGGCTTATCGAGTTTCTCAATGCTGGAATAAAGCGGCATAACCATAAACGGCAGCAGGATGTAAACGAGGCCGATAATGACCGCGCTGGGGGTGAACATAATGCGAATAGGGGTATCAATGACCCCGAGCCACAGCAGAAACTCGTTGAGATAGCCTTTGGTACTGAGGAAAATTTTGAGTCCATAGATGCGAATAAGCGAGTTGGTCCAGAACGGAACAATCAGCAGGAACAGCAGCAGTGGACGCACTTTTTCCGGCAGTTTTACCAAAAACCAGGCAAACGGATAGCCGAGCACCAGGCAGGCGAACGTGGCAATCAGCGCCATATTGAGGGAGTGAATCAACACCTCAAAGTAGAGCGGATCGAGCAGGCGAGCATAGTTTTCCAGCGTAAAGACCATTTTGACGAAATTCGCATCGTCACGGGTCAAAAAGCTGGTGCCAATGATCATCAGGTTGGGCAGGAAGACAAATAACACAAGCCAACCGACAATGGTGACGATCACCACACTCTGGAATTTACTTGTGTTCTTCATCAGCCAGTACGACCTCCCAACTTTCTACCCAGTTAATGGCCATTTTCTGGTCCAGAGAGTGATCGAAGTCAGGATCGTCTTCGTTGAAGAATTCGCTAACCATCACCATCTTGCCATTTTCTAGTTCGACAACCGACTCCAGCGTCATGCCTTTGTAGTTGCGCTCACGCACGTAGCCGATAAGTCCTTCGATGTGGTTGTCATCGTTGATCTCATCTACGCGCAGATCTTCCGGACGCAGCAAAACATGCAGTTTTTGTCCCGGCGTAACGGCGAAATTCACGTAGATGTTGCACTCTCGACCTTCAACGTTAGCACGAACGCGTTGTTCATCCAGACGTTCAATCACCGTCGCGTTGAACATATTGATCTCACCGATAAACCCGGCGACGAACAGATTTTTCGGCTCTTCGTAAATTTCTCGCGGCGTGCCGTCCTGCTCAATTTTGCCGTCACGCATCACCACGATACGGTCTGACATGGTCAGCGCTTCTTCTTGATCGTGAGTGACAAAGACAAAGGTGATACCGAGCTTACGCTGCAGCGCTTTCAGTTCGTTCTGCATCTGCTTGCGCAGTTTGTAGTCCAGCGCGGAGAGCGATTCATCTAACAATAGCAAACGAGGTTTGTTGACCACTGCACGGGCAATTGCCACACGCTGCTGCTGTCCACCGGAGAGTTGATGGGGTTTACGCTGGGCAAACTCTTCCAGTTGCACCATGCGCAAGGCTTCGGTGACGCGAGGTTGAATGTCGGCAGTCGGGGTCTTTTGCATGCGCAAACCGAAGGCCACATTCTCGAACACGGTCATGTGGGGGAATAACGCATAACTTTGGAATACGGTGTTCACATAGCGGTTTTCCGCAGGTACGTGAGTGATATCCTGGTTGTCCAGCATGATATGACCGGAATCAACCGTTTCAAGACCCGCAATCAGGCGAAGAACGGTTGTTTTACCGCAGCCAGAGGGGCCGAGCAGCGTGAGAAATTCGCCATTGTTGATGGTCAAATCCAGGTCGGAAATCACCTCTTTGCCATCGAAACTTTTGCGAATTCCCGCTAATTGCACCAGTGGAGAAAGCGAACGCGGTTGTTTATTCAATTTTTTACTCTGTCCCATGTAAACGCAACGGATGGCTGACCGCTGCGGGGTTTGTGGTTAACCACCTTGATGACTCTTAATGAGGGCGATTATTCTACGGCAAACCATTGTAATCGCCAATCCTTGTTGCGAATTACTGACTTACCCTTATAGTCAGAAGGGGTGTCAGAGACAAATATTCTCACTTGCGGGGATAAAAATGACCTGACGCAATATTTGTCTTTTCTTGCTTATTGATAATGTTGTCACGAAAAGTGAGGGTGACTGCATGGATAAACTACTTGAGCGTTTTTTACACTACGTGTCGCTGGACACTCAGTCCAAATCGGGTGTGCGGCAGGTACCCAGCACTGAGGGGCAGTGGAAGCTATTACAGCTGCTCAAACAACAGCTTGAAGAAATGGGGCTGGTTAACGTTTCATTAAGTGAGAAGGGAACACTGATGGCAACGTTACCCGCAAACGTTGCCGGTGATATTCCCGCGATTGGCTTTATTTCTCATGTCGATACCTCACCGGATTTCACGGGTAAAAACGTCAACCCGCAAATTGTTGAAAACTACCGTGGGGGCGATATTGCGTTAGGCATTGGTGACGAAGTTCTGTCGCCGGTGATGTTCCCGGTGTTACATCAACTTTTGGGACAAACGTTGATCACCACCGACGGTAAAACCCTGCTGGGTGCGGACGACAAAGCCGGAGTGGCGGAGATAGTGACCGCGCTGGCTGTGTTGAAGCATAAAAACATTCCCCATGGCGATATTCGTGTGGCCTTTACGCCCGACGAAGAGGTGGGTAAAGGGGCGAAGCACTTTGACGTCGCCGCATTTGATGCGAAGTGGGCTTACACCGTTGATGGGGGTGGCGTGGGTGAACTGGAGTTTGAAAACTTCAACGCGGCGTCGGTCAATATCAAAATCGTTGGTAACAATGTGCACCCTGGTACCGCAAAAGGGGTGATGGTGAATGCGCTGTCGCTGGCTGCTCGTATCCACGCAGAGGTTCCGGCAGATGAAAGCCCGGAAACGACCGAAGGTTACGAAGGTTTTTACCATCTGGCGAGTATGAAAGGCACCGTTGACCGGGCGGACATGCACTACATTATCCGTGATTTTGACCGTAAACAGTTTGAAGCGCGCAAACGTAAAATTATGGAGATCGCCAAAAAGGTTGGCAAAGGGTTACACCCGGACTGCTATATCGAACTGGTGATTGAAGATAGCTATTACAATATGCGCGAGAAAGTGATTGAGCACCCCCACGTGCTGGATATTGCCCAGCAGGCGATGCGTGATTGCGACATTGAGCCTGTGCTGAAACCTATTCGTGGCGGCACTGACGGTGCGCAGCTGTCGTTTATGGGATTACCGTGCCCGAATCTGTTCACCGGCGGCTACAACTATCATGGTAAACATGAGTTTGTGACGCTGGAAGGAATGGAAAAAGCGGTGCAGGTGATCGTGCGTATTGCCGAATTGGCCGCGAAACAAAAATAAAGAGTGTGTAGAGGCCGGATGGTGGCTTGCGCCTTATCCGGCCTACAGATACCTCATTCCGTGGGCCGGATAAGCGAAGCGCCATCCGGCGCAGTCACTACTAATTTACCCTTCGAAGAACCAGTATCCGCTGTTAACCAGCGCGGCCAGCATGGCGAGGAAAGACGGATCTTCCAGCGCATCTTCAAAGTTCTCGGCTGTCAGCACAATATGGCTGGCCAGCGCCTCGAGGGCAGGGCGATGCGGTGAGTTAATTTTTTCACCGTTGACGTAAACCTCGTCGCCGACACGGATAACGCGTAATCCGCCCAGACGTACCAGCACATCCCCTTGTTTCAGCGCGTCGTAGATTTCGTCGGGCTGATAAGGTGGCTCCGGCGGGGCGACATCCAGCTCATGACGCGACTGGGAAATAAACTCCCCAAACCACTGTTTGAAATGTTCAGGTTGATTAATCAGCCCCAGCATCATTTCACGCAGTTTATCCATTTCTTGTGGCAGAACATCCGCCGGATGGTCGCGCGGCGGCAGGTCCGGGTCGCTGTAATAGGTGCTGCCCAGCTCACGTTGCAGAACGTAATCGGCGAATCCGCTGATTAACTCCCGGGCGTTCGGGGCGCGGAAACCGACAGAATAGTTCATCGCGTTTTCCAGCGCGTAGCCTTCGTGCGGGAATCCTGGCGGGATATACAGAATATCACCCGGCTCCAGCTCCTCATCAATGATGGCCTCGAACGGATCAACCTGCAGCAGATCCGGGTGCGGGCAGTGTTGTTTTAGCTGGAGTTTTTCGCCTACGCGCCAGCGACGACGACCGGTGCCTTGAATGATAAACACATCGTACTGATCCAGGTGCGGACCAACGCCGCCGCCGGGCACGGAAAAGGAGATCATCAGGTCATCAATACGCCAGTCCGGTAATTCGCGAAACGGACGCATCAGCGCGGCGGTCGGTTCGTGCCAGTGGTTGACGGCCTGGACCAGCAGCGACCAGTTGTTCTCGCCGAGATGGTCATAGCTTTCGAATGGACCGTGGCTCACCTGCCATTTACCGTCCTGATGGCTGACCAGTCGGCTGTCGACTTCACTTTCCATCGCCAGTCCGGCCAGTTCATCAGGGGACAGCGGATCGATAAAGTTTGTAAAACCACGCTTTAAGACCACCGGGCGCTTTTGCCAGTGGCGTTCGAGAAAGTCGGGCCAGTTGAGGTTTAATTGGTATTCCATAATGCGCATCCGCAGACTGTTGGTTGCTCCGATTATAACGGATGCTTAACCGGATAAGTGATCCCGGTACATAAATATTACAAACAACTTACTCGTCTTTATGCCCCGGATGCTGACGGCCAAAAATGACCTCCATGCGCGCGCCGCCTAACAGGCTGTCGCCTGCGATAATTTGCCCGTCATACTGCTCGGTAATTTCGCGAGCTACCGCCAGCCCCACGCCTTGCCCGGGGCGTAAGGTATCCACACGCTGGCCGCGATCAAAAACCACTTCGCGCTTGGCTTGTGGAATGCCTGGACCGTCATCTTCCACCAGAATATGTAGGCGATCGTCGGACAGGTGAGCGGAGATCTCGACGAACTCCAGACAGTATTTACAGGCGTTATCCAGCACGTTACCCATGACCTCGACAAAATCATTTTGCTCGCCGACGAAACTGATTTCGGGTGAGATATCGAGACTAATAGTGACGCCTTTACGCTGATACACCTTATTGAGGGCGGAGGTTAGCTTATCCAGCAAAGGGGCAACCGGGTGCAGTTCGCGGCTGAGCAGGGCGTTACCACCGCGCATGCTGGCGCGATGCAGGTAGTAGCCAATTTGCTGGGAAATGCGGCTAATTTGTTCCAGCATCACGGGTTCGGCATCCGTTACGCTCATCTTTTCATTGCGCATCGAGCGTAGCGTGCTTTGCAATACCGCCAGCGGTGTTTTCAGGCTATGGGTGAGATCGGTTAAGGTCGTGCGGTATTTATCGTAACGCTCACGCTCACTTTTCAGCAGTCGGTTGAGGTTACGTACCAGGCTAGTTAGTTCCCGCGTGGTGGCGGGATTGAGCATCTCACGGTGATGCTCCTCAAGTTCTCGGACCTCACGCGCCAGTGACTCGATAGGCCGTAAACTCCACCAGGCGGCGACCCATAGCAGCGGGATCACGAGCAGCAAGTTGGCGACCAATACATAGATAAACCAGCTCCAGACCATATACGAGCGCTTGAGCTCAATGGGGATAGTGTCGACAACGACAATGGTAAGCTGAGGCATGCGGGCGGTCTCAGGGTAGACGTTTACCGCCACCGAGTGGGTCATTTCGGCATCGTTATCATCTTCTCTGACTTCTTTAAGCTGCTGTTGCGCGGAGTGATCTTCGCGCAGTAACGTGCTGGTGGCATCGACATCGGCTTCTATTTCATGAAAACCATTCGTTTTTAACCAGTCCGGCTGAATACTGTGCGTCAGCCAGGGGACATCGCGTTGTGCCCACAACAATTTGCCATGTTGATCGTAGATCAGCGACATGGTGGGGCTTTGCATATCGAGATGTTCAGGCAGTTCGACCTGGAGCTTGCCGTCTTCCCATTTCGCGAGGGTGTAAAACAAGTTACTTTCACCGCGCAGAAGACGAAATGTGGTCTTATCAAAGCTTACGCTGTAACCCACCAGCGCGACCATACCATAGGCCAGTGAAAGCACAAGGACAACGCCAGCGGTCGCCAGCAAAAAGCGTACACGCAGCGATAACGGGAAAAAATGACGCAATAATTTGTTCATTAGCGCAGTTCGAAGAGGTAGCCCTGTCCACGTACAGTGGTGATCACGTCATCCGGATATTGCGCCTGAATTTTTTTGCGCAGACGTCCCATCAGTACATCGATGGTGTGGCTTTCACGCAGTTCTGCATCCGGATAAAGTTGTAGCATCAGTGAGTCTTTGCTGACCACTTTGCCGTTATTGCGGATCAGCGTTTCCATGATGGTGTATTCAAACGCGGTGAGTTTGATAACCTCATCATTCACTGATAATTCGCGGCGGGAAAGGTCAACCTGAAAAGGCGGCAGCGAGATAATTTGCGAGGCCAGGCCGCTATTGCGGCGCATCAGTGCCTGCATGCGGGCGACCACCTCTTCAATATGGAAAGGTTTTGTCACGTAGTCATCAGCCCCAGCGCTGAGCACTTCCACTTTATCCTGCCAGCCTTCGCGGGCGGTCAACACCAGAATGGGGAGCGAAACGTCATTGCTGCGCCAGCGGCGGATCAGTGACAAGCCATCTTCATCGGGCAGACCTAAGTCGACGATCGCAATATCTGGCAGATGTTCGTTAAGGTAATAATCTGCTTCCTTTGCATCCTCAGCATCATCAACCTGGTGGCCTGCATCCTGTAACTGAACCTTCAGGTGGTGACGTAATAAGGCATTATCCTCAACAACCAGTACGCGCATCTTCGTTTCTCCCTAAATTGACGGTATGAATAGTTTAACGCTGATTATGTGGATTGAAAGCAGCGCTATGAAATTAAATAACTTTTCTCATGCTCCCCTGCCCGTGGGGGCGTCCTGGGGGCAATGCCGTTGGCATCTGATTGTTCAGCATGTTGACCTGATCCTGGTTCATGTCGCCAATCCACTTGGAGTAAACCTCGTACACCATTCGCGCATCTTCATGTCCCATCTGACTCGCTATGAATGACGGATTCGCTCCGGCCATCAACGTCCAGCATGCGTAGGTATGCCGTGACTGATAAGGATTCCTTTCGCGGATATTGGCAAGTTTAGTGCCTCGCTTCCAGCCATAGGCAATCGAGTTCTTGGAGAAGTAACTGCCTTTTTTTGACGAATATGCTGTCGGTGAAAAAACGAAGCGAAGAGATTGCTGCTCAGTTTTTCCGATCTCCCGATGGTGAAATCGAATTTCTTGCTTCGGATTAGCGCCGGTGACTTCGTATTGTTCCTTCAGTGCATCCAGAGCAGGTTTAAGCAACGTTATCGTCCTTATTCCGGCATCTGTCTTAGGGGGTACAAATACTCGCTTATTCGTCAAACTTCTGGATACGTGGATTTCACCTTTTACCAAATCAATGTCTTCCCATGCCAGGGCGCATATCTCGCCCGGCCTCATCCCCGTATGTACGGCAACAATAATGATTAATGCCTGGCTACGGGGAAGGGCGGCTATCAGAGCCTGGTACTCATGAAGTAAAAGTGGGTCGGGATCATTTTTAGATAACTTGAGTCGCGACACTCCTTCATAAGGAGCATGCAATATAAACTGGCTTCGGTTTGCGAGCTTAAGCATTTCTGATAAAACTGCCATCTGTTTATTGACTGTTGAGGGCGCGCGGCCCTGCCTGGTCAGATTCGGCATTGCCGGGTTAATAATTGTCCCGGTCAATAACTCCTTTCGGTAATGCAAAATATCGGCATGCTCAATATCTACCAGACGGGTATTTTCTCCGACTACACGCAGTAACGTATTTACGACCGAAGTAAGCGATAGCAGTGTTGCACCAGATACCTCTAAGGCTTTGGTGTCTGTAAAAAAATCACTTAGTTCTTTAAACGTGGTAATTTTTTTGGTTGTGATGAACTTCTTAAGCGCTTTGGATTCCGGGAAACGTTCCGCATAGTCGAACTTACCGAGCTGTATTTCACTTGTTATGAGCGCACGAAGATTTCCAGCTTTTTTGATGTTGCTGCTGTTCACCGTCCAGCCGCGAAGGACTTCGCGGCAACGTTTGCCGCGATAGGTAAATGTGATCCGTATTTTTCCATTATGCAGCTCAACGCCGGTTGGAAAGTCCATCATGCATCCTGTACTAATTGGTTAATCTTTGGATAGTTGTACCAAAGCAGACCTTTAGAATTGTCAGTTTCCCCGAGAGCTGTCAGATGTTTGAAATGCACGCCTTCGATCCACAAATTCAACCGATAACTTTTAATTTGTCTTTCCGACAAGCCGGTCTTTTCTGTTAGTCGCGCTTCAACCATCCACTCTTCGCTGAAAATGAGTTGCGACATACATAACTCCGATGCCGCCAGCCACAACAGTACATGCTGCAGCTGGCTGTAAGTGAAAACCTAAAATCAGTTTTTTGTCAGGCGCTGCCAGATTGCAGATACGTATTTGACCTGATGCCGGGCGTCAGAAAGCGCATTGTGCATGTCGCCTTCAAACGGGATGTCGAAGCGCGGGTTGATACCGACAGATTTACCCAGTTCAACCATGGTCCTTACGTCCCTGTCATTCCAGAACGGAACAGCGAAGGGAGTCTCTGCTAATGCATATGCGCGGCGGAGAATGACGTTATCAAACGAGCATCCATTACCCCACAGCTGAACAGTGTGACTACCGTTAGCAGCATTTTCAGCAATGAAGTCAGCCAGTAGTTCAAGGGTTTCACGCAGCCCCATGGCCTCATCAACCAGAATTGCAGAGCGGGCTTCAGATGATTGTTTCAACCACCACTGAATTGTTGACGCATCCGGTTTCATGCCAAACGACATCGATGATTCAAGACTGACAACCTGGTAAAATTCGGCACCAGTGTTACCAGTTGAAGGATCAAAATATACGGCGCCGATAGAGACTATTGGTGCATCAGGACCGCTGCCCATAGTTTCCAAATCAACCATCAGGTGAGTATAAAAAGCGTTCAGGTGATCCGTATCTATATGGTGAACGGGTTCATTATTCAGGGAAGCTGGAGGCTCACCAGTTGCATCAGTGCTTTCAACTGGCAAAGCTGCTGCTTCGCCCTGAGGCACATCAGGATTGGCTTTGATTTCGCTGTTGTCAGTTTTTTCCATCTGCACATCGCTGGTGGTTTCCTCGGTATTGGCTTGATGTAATTTTTCTTCGACCGCGCGCTGGCGTACCTGGTCTACGACAGAAAGCGCTGGCGCCGGCTGGTTACCCATCAGGCCATCAATGGAGAAAACACCGTTGCCCATGTTGGCGATTTCTGGTTGCTCGGTTATTGCCTTCTGTTCAGCTGTGGACTTCTCTTTAATCTCGTTTTCCCAGCTTTTTTCTGGTACGTGACCGGCTGCCGCCAGAGTTTCTTCAGTTGGGTGCTGGTGGTCGGTTTCAGTCAGGTTTTTGTTGATGTAACGGCTCAGCAGTTCCGGGAAATGGTGAGTGTTTTCTTCTGCACTACGAATAAGCGCGAAAATAGCGGCGCGGGAATAATCCAGGATACCAGCGCGTTTGCGCAGGGCGGCGGACCACTCTTTGAAAGGGCTTTCGTTTTTAGAAATGATCTCTTTTGCACGACGGAAAACGCCACCAGGAATATCGTAGATGTTGAAATCCATTGGAAGTGTGGCCAGCGCAATATCAATGTCCAGAGTATCCAGCGTGTGGACAAGTTCCGGGTTGCGATCGGTCTTATTGCCTCCACCAGCGTTGGTTCCGGAGTCAGTGCGCTGAATCTGCGACACACGATTGCCCTTACACCACTCTTTAACCAGCAGCCCACGGTCAATGTGCTCAGTATTGAACCAGGCCTTAAAGAACTGAATGACGGTGACCAGTTCAACTCGTTTTCCATCAACCGGAAAAACGGTTTTCAGCGCGCTGACAATCTTCCAGATATCGATCTCTGGCGCCTTCCTGAATGGTTCTACATTCTCGGCGGCAAGCAGCAGGTTCTGCACATAGCTGTTATCCACATCCAGCTCGAGTTCTTGAATGGTTTTCTTCTGCTCAGTATCAATATGGTAAGCATATTCTTCAGAAATAAACTGAGCTAAGAGGCGCTGGCGTAGCGGCAGAGTCGCAACGGTAATAAGCTCTGGCGTTACAGGTGGAGTGGCATGTTCATCACCCGCAACTCCTGCTTTCTTTTGATTAACCCACTCCTGAACGGTAAGAGCTCGCTTTTCTGGTTCTTCAATCCATTCGGTAATAAATTGCTCAAATGAAGCAACGGTATAGACCTGCTCACGGTCGAAGACTTCTTTTACAGCGCTTGTCAGCTTCCACTCGACATGAGCAGAAAGCTCTTTCACCGCTGGCACATTCGAAACGGCCTGTAACAGGTTTTGTACATAGAGATCATTTTCGTTCAGTACCATTTGCCCGATCTGGATGTGCTGCGCTTCACTGATTTCCTTCTCTTCAGTGTCATTGACCAGGTGCGCAATCAGTCGCTGAGACAGGCGCAGGCGAGATATGGGGCGGAGCAATGCTGGCGCATCGCTGTTGGGTACATTGTCGCTGGAAGTTTCAGGTTTTTGCTGACAGGAAGTCTCCTGATTCTCATTATCAGGCTTCTGTTTCAGTTGCCACGTTTGCTGGTCTTCTGCCAGTTCGTAACGATCGCACCATGTGTCATCAAGTTTGCTTTCCTCAGGAAGATCGTCAACAACAAACCAGTTGGTGCGGACAGGTAATTGATAGTCGGCGCCACGACCGACGGCAATATCATTGTCTTCGAGAATATTGAGGATTTCGCGTTCTGCACGGGAATCTGATTTCGCAGAGAACCAGCAAAACAGGTTTTTTGCCTCAGTTGCTTTCGCTTTGGCTTTAATAAGATACGCATACGTTAACATTGCGTTCGGGCTCCATAGGATTGTAAGATACCCGGCAGCTGATGATCGCCGCCTAAGGTAGTGGTTATTGGTCAAAACTCGTTCCGGAAAGCTTTGGTCGGCTGACCGGGTACTTAACCCGCCTTGCGCGGGTTTTGTGCTTTATGGGGTAGGGGATTTTCCCTGCGCCAGCTGTGCGACGGGGACCCACTCCAGAGCATTCAGCACGGGCTCAAATGAATCAGGCGTGTGAGTAACGGCGCGAACGACGTCAGCCACGCTGGGGTTTGCTTTGCTAAGGTGGTACCCGCCACCAGCGCCACGCTGGCTGGTGACGATTTCACTGCTGCGCAGCTTCGAGAAAATCTGCTCGAGGTAAGACACAGACAGCTTTGATTCTTTACTGATAGATGCGATGGAAACCGGACTGCCGTTGTAAATCCTGTTGAGGATGGCAACGACCTGAACAGAAGCCACCACGCGTTTCATTCCAAACTCCATCATGCATCCTTTGCCGGTTCGCGACCGTATCCCGGGTTATCGTTTAAGGCGTCATTCAGAACCTGCATTGCCTCATTATGTGGGAGAGTCAGAGCAAGTTTGATCGCCGTTCCAAGAGCTTCAGCCGCACATTCAAACTTACGAGCGAGCCTGGCTGTTTCATCAACTTGTTCACCCATCGCTTCCATTTCAAAGTTGTGCTCAGTCCAGATTTCATCCATCACATCACTTTCAACTTCTTCACGTAATGCTTCTTTTACTTCCAGAACAGGCAAAACCCCGATTAATGCCTCGGCTGGTGCGCTGCTGAAGCGCAATGCCAGATCGTTAGCTGACATAAAAACCTCCGGAAAAAAGCCCGCCACGGGACGGGCAAAGAACACTTTTCCAATTTAACCAGAACAGGTCTTCGTCTCCTGTTTGGTTACGATGGTGGTATTACCATCACAATGCCCTGTGCACCGGGCATGAGGCTGGCAACAGCCATTGGTCAAACTCGTTATGAACGAACAGCAGTCTGTTGGTCGGCAGACGGGTCGCCCTTCTGGGCAAGCGTGTAGCAAATCAGTCGAATGATTACTTCAATGCGATTTAGATGTACGGCCTGACACCGCACTGGTTTACGTGCGAAATCGATCATGGATTTATCCTCTTGTGTTGCCCTTGTCGCCAGGCTGGCGGAACGTTGAACCTGCTGCGTGTTAATGCCTGTCATCTCATCCGGTGATTCGTATGCCGCCGGCAGCTACTTCGTGGGCGTCCTGCCTCGATGACGTTTTCGATAGAATGATTAAATCATTGGTTTAATGTTTGTGTCAATCATCAATTGATGTAGAGGCAAACATTTGCTTTATCAGTCGTGAAAAACTAAGGGGAGGGAGGTTCTGACAAAAGGGCGAAAAAAAACCGGCAAACGCCGGTTTCAATGGATGGGAATAAACTCTTAGTTCACATCGTTAGCCTTAAAACGACCACGAAGATATTTCTCCACGTAATCATCAATTTCCTTTAACCGCAGTGCAAAGGTATCGATCATTCGCTCTTGCTCTGCCTCTGGTAGCTGCCTAAACAAGTTAAGCATTTTGCTCTCGTTAGGCTTGAGACCTGAATCTTCTGATACTTTCTCACCTAACAACCAAGTAACGGACACGTTGGCGGCTTCCGCAATTGCTATGGCGGACTTCTTACTGATAACTCCCTTCTTAAACCACCCATTCACAGCTTGAGGCGTAACTCCTGCAATGCGAGCCATATCAGCTTTGCTGATCCCTCTTTGAGTAATTTCTTCTAAGCGGGCTACCAGTTGGTTATTGAGATCGTCAGTGTTTTTCATACACCCATTGTAAATGTTTGGTTTATAGTCACAATAAATTTAAAGTTTGCAATTGATGTAAACCTATGGTTTATTACTCCCAATTTAAAAAGGAGATAGTTATGACAGCCATTGATAACGCAATTCGACTAGCTGGCTCGGCCAATAAATTAGCTTGCACGATTGGTGTAAGCGGAATGGCAGTAAGTCAGTGGAAAGCAAAAGGTACTGTTCCTTCGTCACGGGTACTTCAAGTCTTTAGCGCTACAGGGGTTACCCCCCACGAACTTAGACCCGACTTATACCCAAATCCAACGGATGGATTACCTAAGGAGTGACCATGCAAACCATCTCTTTTAAAAACCATACCCCGACGATGGTGAGAACTCAGAAAACAAAAAATCAGTTTTCTGTTTGTCGCCGGGATTGGATGAAGTGCAAAAAAATCTGGGTCGCCGTTCGTGAATGGGAATCGACATTACCAGGACAGGCACAGGAACGGATCGCTCAGCTGGTGGCTGAAGAGTGGGCCAAAGTAGATGGCCGTGGAATTGCTGTTAATAAACAGAATTTATTCCGATATCTGAAAAACGAGGGCGGTTCGGAAAAGTACACGGCTTACGTTATGCAACTGTCAGGTTCAATTATTGCTGCTATGCCAGTTCAGATTGCCAGAAAGCACGGATTAAGTAATGCGAGCACAGAAGCAGAGCTGGTGGCGAACGCTATCAAAGAATGCAGTGAGGCACACCATGCGAAATTAATTGGCGCGCCATTACAAAAGCTCGAGAAGGAAATTCGTGAGGCGGCAATCGCATTATTCAACATGTTACCTGCTGATGCGGCGGGACCACTACTGGCGAGCATAAGCGCCGTAGCGCCGCAATTGTTTTAATCGAGTTTTGACCAATGACCATTATTACTGCAACTCGCGGGGTGAAGTATGCCTAATCCTTTGGCTAAGGCCATGCCTAAGAGTAAGGCTAGTAACGAGCCTTACCGTAAGGTGAAGATCACCATGTGGGATGATCCTAAGTTTCGAGCCTTATCACCACTCCCGCCAAGTGGGCAGAGTCTGTTTATTTACCTGCTTACGGGTCCATTCACAGGGATTATTCCCGGGCTGTATAAGGCGGGAAGGGCGGCTATGGCCGAAGAATTAAACTGGGATGTCGAAGCCTTCGACTTAGCCTTAGGCGAAGCCATAGCGTTAGGTATGGTGGAAGCCGACCTTAAAGCCAGAGTTTTTTGGTTGCCTAACGCGGTGAAACATAACCCGCCAGCATCAGTGAACGTGATCAAATCATGGGCAAGATCGTTTGAATTACTGCCTGAATGTTCACTGAAAGATAAAGCATATGAAGCTCTCAAAGCCGCCTGCTACGGGGTTTCTGACGCTATGGGGACGGCTTTTGATAAGGCTTTCGCCTTGCCTAAGGATAAGGCTAAGTCTTTGGCTAAACCTTTGCCATCAGGTATCCAGAAAGCAGTAAGCAGTAAACAGATCTTAAACCCCTCTCTTAACGCGGGCGCGATGAAAAATCCGAATGGGGATGTACTGCCATCCCCGGCCATGCCCCGATACCTGGACGGTGTTGATGAACCGATCGGGAAATTCAGCATGACAGATAGCTGGCTTCCCTCCAGAGACTTCCGACAGCGCGCTGCATCGTGGGGTATCTCCCTGCCTGAACCAGATTACCTTCTGACTGAACTCGCAGAATTCACCGCGTATTGGGAGTCGGAAGGGAAAGTTTTTACACAAATCCAGTGGGAACAAAAATTTGCCCGACATGTAGCCCGGGTTAGAACGCAGGTAAAACCAGAAACCGGAGGTAACAGTCATGTGGGAGCAGGATCCGAACCAACAGCATCCCGGGCAGTTCAGCAAATTCAGTCAGCACACGCAGAGTGGCGCCGCAGGAATGGACTTGATGGCGACGGAAACAGCCTGGCGACTGTGGCAGGTCATGGGGGAGGTGTATTCGAACCGATGGACCCAGAAAAACGGGGCGGAGCCTTCGCCTATCTGGATAGCCCAGATAGGTTCGATGACTGAACCTCAAATTCGGCTGGTCTGTCAGCAGTGCATGGAGCGCTGCGCGATGGGAAATACATGGCCGCCTGACTTGGCTGAGTTTGTTTCTCTGGTTTCAGAGAGTGGGGCGAATCCATTCGGACTGACATCGGAGCAGGTTATGACGGAATACCGGCGCTGGCGCAATGAGTCATATCGGTATTCAGGAAGCGATAAATATCCATGGCCTCAGCCCGTGCTGTATCACATCTGCATCGAAATGCGCAGAACGGGCGTTGAACGACAAATGACAGAGGGGGAACTGAAACGACTGGCGGAAAAGTTACTTACGAAGTGGTCGAAGCATGTTGGTAACGGACTAAGTGTGCCACCAATTCGACGTCAACTGGCGGCGCCGCACCATCCGGCGGGACCAACGCCAGCGCAACTACTGATGGATGAATACAGGCGTCGAAAAGCGGCAGGGTTAACGAATTGAAGAATAAACAAATTGTAAACACGAAATGAAATTCACGTAACTATCATATTTGAATTTTCGAATATGATAGTTGACGGCACTCAACTATTGCAGGAAACTACGGAGAGAATTCAGGAGATTAAAATGGTTGAACTAACTTCTCTACAACTTTTCAAAAATCTCTCAGATGAAACCCGGTTGGGTATCGTGTTATTGCTTAGAGAGATGGGAGAGTTGTGCGTGTGCGATCTCTGCACTGCGCTGGAACAATCTCAGCCCAAGATCTCCCGCCATCTGGCGATGCTTCGGGAAAGTGGATTATTGCTGGATCGCAAGCAGGGGAAATGGGTTCATTACCGCTTATCCCCGCATATTCCTTCCTGGGCTGCTCAGATTATTGAGCAGGCCTGGTTAAGCCAACAGGACGACGTTCAGGCCATCGCCCGTAAGCTGGCTTCAGCCAACTGCTCTGGTAGCGGGAAGGCTGTCTGCATCTAAAAAATTTGCCTGAACATATATGTTTTTTCAAATGTGAGGTATTGAAATGAAAACGTTAACGGTATTTGACCCAGCGATGTGTTGCAGCACCGGAGTCTGCGGTACAGATGTTGATCAGGCTCTGGTCGATTTTTCTGCGGATGTACAATGGCTCAAACAACGTGGTGTACAAATTGAGCGTTTCAATCTCGCACAACAACCGATGAGCTTTGTACAGAACGAGAAGGTCAAAGCGTTTATAGAGGCTTCCGGGGCAGAAGGTTTGCCATTGTTGTTACTGGATGGCGAAACAGTGATGGCTGGGCGTTATCCGAAACGCGCTGAGCTGGCTCGCTGGTTTGGCATTCCACTGGAGAAAGTGGGATTAGCGCCAACAATCTGCTGTGGTGGTAATACTTCTTGTTGTTAAGTATGTCAGGAGGACATATGAACTTCTTACAGAATATCCCCCCTTATCTGTTTTTTACTGGTAAAGGAGGCGTTGGTAAAACCTCTATTTCATGCGCCACGGCGATCCGTCTGGCAGAACAGGGGAAACGGGTGCTGCTGGTCAGTACCGATCCGGCCTCAAACGTAGGTCAGGTGTTTGGACAGACGATTGGCAATACCATTCAGCCAGTAGCTTCTGTTCCAGGATTATCGGCTCTTGAGATTGATCCTCAGGCCGCTGCACAACAGTACCGGGCCAGAATCGTTGACCCCATTAAAGGCATCCTGCCTGATGACGTCGTTTCCAGCATCAACGAACAACTGTCGGGGGCATGCACAACAGAGATTGCGGCTTTTGATGAATTTACCGGATTACTGACAGATGCTTCTCTACTGACCCGGTTTGACCATATCATTTTTGATACCGCACCGACGGGTCATACCATTCGCCTTCTCCAGTTGCCAGGTGCCTGGAGTAGCTTTATTGATAGCAATCCCGAGGGTGCGTCCTGCCTCGGCCCGATGGCCGGTCTGGAAAAACAGCGTGAACAGTATGCCCAGGCTGTTGAAGCATTATCTGATCCAGCACGTACCCGACTGGTTCTGGTTGCTCGTCTGCAAAAATCCACGTTGCAGGAAGTTGCCCGGACTCATCTGGAGCTTGCCGCCATCGGTCTTAAAAATCAGTACCTGGTCATCAACGGCGTTCTGCCCAAAACTGAAGCAGCAAACGATACACTGGCTGCGGCAATATGGGACCGTGAACAGGAGGCGCTGTCCAATCTTCCCTCTGATCTTTCCGGTCTGCCAACTGACACGTTATTCCTCCAGCCGGTCAATATGGTCGGCGTGTCTGCACTCAGCGGACTTCTCTCCACTCAGCCTATAGAGGCGTCATTCTCTGAAGAATACATTCAACAGCGCCCTGACATTCCGTCACTTTCTGCGTTGGTCGATGATATTGCCCGTAATGAGCATGGCCTGATCATGCTGATGGGTAAAGGTGGTGTAGGGAAAACCACGATGGCGGCTGCCATTGCTGTCAGACTGGCCGAAATGGGATTTGATGTCCATCTGACAACATCTGATCCTGCAGCGCATCTCAGCACAACCCTCAACGGCAGCCTCAACAATCTGCAGGTCAGCAGGATCGATCCTCTCGAGGAAACTGAACGCTATCGTCAGCATGTTCTTGAGACGAAGGGAAAAGAACTGGACGATGCGGGAAAACGCCTGCTGGAAGAGGACTTACGCTCACCCTGCACCGAGGAAATTGCGGTATTCCAGGCCTTTTCACGGGTGATTCGCGAGGCGGGTAAGCGCTTCGTGGTGATGGATACGGCACCGACCGGACACACGCTCTTGCTGCTTGATGCCACCGGGGCATATCACCGCGAGATTGCCAGAAAAATGGGGGAAAAAGGCCATTTCACCACACCGATGATGCAACTGCAGGACCCGGAGCGAACCAAAGTGTTACTGGTCACGCTACCGGAAACCACGCCGGTACTTGAGGCGGCAAATTTACAGGCCGACCTTGAACGTGCAGGAATTCACCCCTGGGGCTGGATTATCAATAACAGCCTTTCCATCGCGGATACCCGTTCACCGCTGCTCCGCTTGCGAGCGCAGCAGGAACGTCCGCAGATCGAGAGCGTTAAAAATCTACATGCCAGCCGTGTAGCACTTGTACCCGTACTGGCGTCAGAACCAACCGGCATCGATAAACTCAAACAACTCGCGGGTTAGTTATTACCATCATTCGGGGCAGCATTGCTGCCCTTTCAGGAGGTTATATGTTACTGGCAGGAGCCATTTTTATCCTGACCATCATATTGGTTATCTGGCAGCCAAAGGGATTAGGGATTGGCTGGAGCGCCACGCTGGGGGCCGTACTGGCTCTGGCATCGGGTGTGATTCACATTGCTGATATTCCGGTGGTGTGGAATATCGTCTGGAACGCGACGGCAACATTTATCGCCGTTATTATCATCAGTCTGTTGCTTGATGAGTCAGGCTTTTTCGAATGGGCAGCGCTGCACGTTTCTCGCTGGGGGAACGGTCGTGGCCGCCTTCTGTTTACGTATATCGTTCTGCTCGGCGCGGCAGTCGCGGCACTGTTTGCCAACGATGGCGCGGCACTTATTCTGACGCCGATTGTTATCGCTATGCTCCTGGCGCTTGGCTTCAGTAAAAGCACCACACTTGCTTTCGTGATGGCCGCAGGGTTTATTGCCGATACCGCCAGCTTGCCGCTTATCGTATCGAACCTGGTCAATATCGTTTCGGCTGATTTCTTCAAACTGGGATTCACGGAATATGCCTCGGTAATGGTGCCGGTGGATATCGCCGCCATCGTCGCCACTCTGGTGATGCTGCATCTATTTTTCCGCAAAGATATCCCGCCCACTTATGATATTGCACGACTGAAAGAGCCCGCAAAAGCCATCAAAGATCTGGCAACATTCAGAACAGGTTGGATTGTATTAATTCTTTTATTAGTGGGCTTTTTTGTACTCGAACCACTGGGTATTCCGGTCAGTGCCATTGCAGCAGTAGGGGCAGCAATCCTGTTTGCTGTGGCAAAAAAAGGTCACGGCATTAACACCGGTAAAGTGTTGCGTGGGGCACCATGGCAGATCGTGATCTTCTCGCTGGGAATGTATCTGGTGGTCTATGGGCTGCGTAACGCAGGGCTGACAGAATATTTGTCTGACGTGCTGAACTTACTCGCAGATAAAGGCCTGTGGGCAGCCACGCTGGGAACGGGATTCCTGACCGCATTCCTCTCTTCTATCATGAATAACATGCCTACCGTATTGATTGGCGCATTGTCGATTGATGGCAGTACCGCGTCGGGCGTTATCAAAGAAGCAATGATTTATGCCAACGTCATTGGCTGCGATCTGGGGCCGAAAATTACCCCTATTGGTAGCCTGGCAACGCTGCTCTGGCTACACGTACTTTCACAGAAGAATATGACCATCACCTGGGGATACTATTTCCGCACCGGGATCGTCATGACTCTGCCTGTGCTGTTTGTAACGCTGGCCGCGCTGGCGCTACGTCTCTCTTTCACTTTGTAATGAGATACTGATATGAGCAACATCACCATTTATCACAACCCAGCCTGCGGCACATCGCGTAACACGCTGGAGATGATCCGCAACAGCGGTAATGAGCCGACCGTTATTCTTTACCTTGAGACTCCACCTTCACGCGATGAGCTGGTCAAACTCATTGCTGATATGGGCATTTCCGTCCGGGCGTTACTACGTAAGAACGTCGAGCCATATGAGGAACTGGGTCTTGCCGAAGATAAATTTACTGACGACCAGTTAATTAACTTTATGTTGCAGCATCCGATCCTGATTAATCGCCCCATCGTTGTAACACCGCTGGGAACCAAACTGTGCCGTCCTTCTGAAGTTGTTCTGGATATCCTTCCTGATGCTCAGAAAGGGGCTTTCGCCAAGGAAGATGGCGAGAAAGTCGTTGATGATGCAGGCAAAAAATTGAAATAAGCGACAGGAGAGCCGCCTGTTATTTAGGCGGCTCCTTTATCAAATAAAAACAATGGATTGCCTCGATTTAAATCTTTGGACTGTTGATGCAACATTCTTCGCGTAGAAAATCAATAATCGACTCTAACTTGTCATATTGAGAAACGCAGATTAAGGAGCGGCTTTCGCGATTTTGTTTGACCAGACCTACGGAAACAAGTGCGGATATATGATGACTCAGTGTTGAAGATGGAATCGCAAGTTGTTTTTGTAGATCACCTACAGGTAAACCTTGTTCACCGGCTTTAACAAGGTGTTTGAAAATAAACAAACGTGTTGGATGTCCTAATTCTTTCATAGCTTTAGCTACTTCTTCTAGTTGCATGGTACCTTCCTCATCTATTGATATTTCGATAATACCAGAAATATGTTGATCTAACCTCAATAATTCGATTATTCTAGAAATATGGTTTATAGGGGGTTTCATGAATAACTGGATTTCTATGTTTACTAACGCGGCAGAGATGTTCTTGTTTCTTGCTGTCGAGTTGTCTGCGCTTTTTTTTCTGATTAGTGCGGGTGTTAGCCTTATCAGGCAAAAAATTCCGGACCAAAAGATTCAAAGAATGTTAGGGGCGAGAAAGGGGAGAGGTTACATACTTGCATCGCTGTTAGGAGCTGTAACACCGTTTTGCAGCTGCTCTACAATTCCCATGTTACGCGGACTGTTATCAGCAAAAGCAGGCTTCGGTCCAACACTTACATTCTTGTTTGTTTCACCTCTGCTTAACCCGATAATCATTGGTCTGATGTGGGTTACTTTTGGTTGGAAAGTTACCCTGCTATACGCTGTTATAGCTGCAACAGTTTCCGTACTGGCAAGTATTTTGTTAGATGTGCTTGGTTTTGACCGACATATTGTCGAAACATCAAAACCGCTGGCTAGCTGTTGTGGTGTTAGCAGTGGAAAAACTCCTGAAACTAAACTACAGAGTGTTTCAGCTTGCTGTTCTGTATCAAATCAACAGGACATAGGGGCTAATAGTTGTTCTAAACCACAAGAAACGTTTAAGAGTTTCTCAGCATTTCGGGGCACAAATTGTGAATTGAGCTGCGAGACGGGCCAAACAAATAAACAATTCTTCCCGAAAAGTGTAGTAAGAGAGCCTGGTGCGATACGACTGGCATTTCAGGATGCCTGGACTCAATTTAAAGATGTATTACCTTATCTGATGTTAGGTATTGTTATAGGGTCGTTTATCTACGGTTTTATACCTGCAGAGTGGATTGCTGCTCATGCTGGGAATGATAATCCGTTTGCGATTCCACTAAGTGCAATTATTGGAATACCGTTGTATATACGTGCTGAGGCAGTAATTCCGTTGGCATCAGTCTTGATGGATAAAGGCATGGGAACGGGAGCAGTAATGGCTCTGATTATTGGTAGCGCAGGAGCTAGTCTGACGGAAGTAATACTGCTTAAATCAATGTTCAAAACACCCTTGATTGCTGCATTTCTGACCGTTATTTTGGGCATGGCGATTATTATGGGATACCTGACACAGTTGTTATTTTGATTGGGTATGTTAGACAGAACCTGAAAAAGTTGCAGGGGGAGACGAGCATATGAAAGTTGCGCAATCAATCCCAATCAAAGCAGTTATCCAAATTTAAGGACGTTGATATCTCAATACTTACAATGGTGTCAAAACAACAAGTCCGCATTGGATTGAACCCGCTTCGGCGGGTTTTTTTTGCATCTCATTTATAGGCTAAGGTTAACAATTTGTGCTCTTAAGTCATTGATCATTTCAATGTATCGGTGTACTGTACAAATATACAGTATATGCAGTGGAGGCTAATATGAAAGTTGAACTCACCATTGATCGTACTAAAGAACTTCCAAAGGGAGCAGTGCCGGCGCTGGAGAAAGAGTTACTTAAAAGGCTGGGTAATCAGTATGAGAACTGCAGCCTGAGCATACGTCGTACAGGCTCTGATGGCTTAAGTGTTCTTGGTGGTGACAAGGAAGATAAAAAGAAAATAGAGACTATCCTCCAGGAAACCTGGGAAAGTGCTGACGACTGGTTTTATTAATTATTTTGGGTGTTACTTTTATCCCGTTTGCATGGGGGAGTTTAAGTGAAAGAAAAATTAGGATTGCCCAAAAAAGGCTACGCAGTCATCAGATGTCACGATGGAGTCATCGTTGCCAGGCTGCAATCATTTCCTGAGTGTGAGCGCGCCCTGATGTACCGACGCGATAGCATGGTGTCATTTTTGCCTCTTCAGGATAATGAAATTATTGGTACACCTACGTTGTTTACTCAGATGCTGGAAAGGGCTGGTTATCGCGTTACCCAAAAATCTGTTACACTCCCGTCATAGGCCTGAACAACCTATACCTGCTGCGCCACAGGAGAAAAGCCCATGGCGCAAGATCAATTCAAGCAATCCCACATACTGACGTTAACTAACGCCAGCGATTTTCTTTTTGCCGCATCCAGAGGTGCGTTATGAAGAAAAGCTGGTTTCAACATACTCAACTCACCACTGAGCAGGCTGATGAACTGGAAGCCCGCTATCGCGCAAAGCAGATTAAGACAGAGCGTAGTCTGGATAATGACTTCATTCACTGGACGATCAGCGCGTTCTTGCCAGAAGCATCTAAGCCTCCGCGTCAGGAGAGAACCTGGCAACAACGGATCTGGAGGTGAATGTGAAAGTCTACGATATCACCCCAATGGGCAAGCCCAGAATGACGCGCGCTGACAAATGGAAAAAGCGTCCCGAGGTTCTGCGTTACCGGGCTTTCTGTGATGAAGTTCGTCTGCAGGGTGTTGAGCTGCCGGAAAGCGGTTCACACGTCACCTTCATTCTTCCGATGCCGGTGAGCTGGGGCAAAAAGAAACGGGCTGAGTTCAACGGTAAACCACACCAGACTAAACCTGATTTCGACAATATGATGAAAGCCCTGATGGATGCTATTTACGAAGATGACGCTCACATCTGGGATTCACGTGTCACTAAATTATGGGGAGAGAAGGGACAAATAATTATCGGGGAGATAGCAGAATGAGGGCGCTGCTTAAACCCGTGGTTGCACGTGAGCTTGGAATTGTGCTGCTCAAGCCGGGCAGCGAGCTGATGTCATTATTCAGTTGTGAACGTGTGTTGGTGGAAAGTCAGCCTGCAAGCATGGAAAGGTTGCCTGCAGGCCCTGTTCCTGACGTTCGCCAGCCGCTGGCCAGTGACGAATCCCTGTGGCCGTTCTTCCAGGATGAAAAAGTTATAAAGGCTGCTGGTGGTTTTAGTGGTCTTGATTACTGGCTTCTGCGTTATGGCGGTAGCTGCTGCCAGTGGCCACACAGCAATTACCATTATCACGAGTTAACCACTCTGCGTCATGAACCCGGATCGGTTCTCCTGTGTGGACATTGTGATAACCATCTGCGTGACCACTACAGCGAACAACTTGCAGAGCTGGCGAGACGTAATGTTATTAACTGGATTATTAACAGCATCATGGTGGCGCTAAATATGGATTCTTCCAGAGAGTTGTCGCTGGCTGAGCTTTGCTGGTGGGCGGTTCGAATGGGAGTTACCGACGCAATTCCCGAATCAGCAGCCAGTCGGTCGCTACGTATTCCTTCGAAAGAGCATCATTCAGTCATGCGTGAATGCGATATCGAACCGGGTGTAACCGCCACCAGCATCATTACAGCCAGAGCCAACGCAGTAACCGTGAACATGCCACCAGCGCAAGTTCCAGCGATTAAACCCGTAGTCGGTGTCCTGGTAGATCCCGAGTCCCCGCAAACCTATATGAAACGTCCGAAGAGGATCCGTTGGGCGAACCCCAGATATCTTGCATGGATTAAAACACAGCCCTGCGAATGCTGCGGCAAACCATCAGATGACCCACACCATTTAATCGGCTGGGGGCAGGGAGGGATGGCAACGAAGGCGCATGATATTTTCGCGATCCCCTTGTGTCGTCAGTGCCATACAGAACTACATAACGACCCGGTGAAGTTTGAGCGAAAGCATGTGCCTCAGCCGGTAATGATTATCAGAGTGCTGGACCGGGCTTATGGGCTCGGCGTTCTGGCGTAAGGAGAAGAACAGGATGACACCACGTCAACGCCGCAATCATCTGGAAGCGCTGGGTAAAGCGGCTTCTGCTCCACGCAAAAGCTGGCTGGGTAAATGTATTCTCCTTACAGGGATCCAGTCCGGATGGATTAAATCCCTGCTCACTATATGGGGCGAGGGTGTGGGAGGAAAAACTGCACCCCGTTTGCTGCGAAGTCATGCATGCTGGAATGTTATTAAAGGACGGATTTGGTCAGATAAGGCGTTAGAGCGATTCACTGTTGCGTTAAATCAGGCGAGAGAAGAGGGATTCCGTGGACAGCAGGCAATGAACAGGGCACATAGCATTCTCTGGCCGCAGTCATCCGCTAGTGTGATTGATGAAGCCCTGCATAATGATGATGTCGATTTTGTTGAGCAATGCGTACTGCAGGCGCTGGATATTAATGATCCGGTTTATGTGGTCGGTCTTCAGTATTACACCACCCGAAAAAAAATCTCAGACATAACCCGGGAGTTGCAGGCGATTGCGCCATGGTTAACTGATGGGGAGGCGAGAAAGCGCGTGCGCTGGTGCCTGGAAATATTCAGAGCAAAGGTCTTTTTGGAAGCACGCAAACTGTTATCTGAATAGACTCACTGAAATCATTTTTTAGCTATTGATGCTATTTTTTGATAATGGTGTTGAAAACGGGCCAGAAAATCAGATAATTTATTCATGCTTGGCAGAGCTGCGCCACTATGGCAGCGACAAAAAGCGAACAATTTGAACATAACGAGAACCCCGCCACAGCGGGGTTTTTGGTTTCCGGCGATACGACAGGGGTATTCGCGAGGTGCATAGCACCAGTACCCCTGTCATATCGCCGATCTGAAATCGTTAACTCGAAAACAAGTTCTCACAATCCTTTTTCGTTTCTAACTCAGAGGAAAAATGATAGGGGGTCACTGCTAAACGTAGACATCAATATTTTTAGTATTATTCCCTGCAACGTTCGAACTTGATTTGTCACTTACCGTAGGTAATGCACCCGACGCCATTTGGTTTTTTTCTGCTTCTTGTTTTTGTAATTGAGCAATTTTTGCGTACATAGACTCGATTTGCCTTTGAATCATCTCCATCTGCTGTTTAAGCAGTTTTGCCTCATCTTCGGAGGTTACTTCATTTATTTTTGAACCCATGGCGCTGAGTTCTTTTGTCAACTCACCAATTTGTTTTTTCAGGTTTTGAATTTGTTGTGAAACAGAGTTGCCAGTACTTGAAGGTGCTTGTTTTACTGTGCTTTGCAGTATGTCCTGACCCAAAGTGCTAACTGTCATGCTCATGGTGGTTCCTCCGGCCTTACATTTATTACCCATTATCGTCATCTTTCGAAATTACTTTATAGCAAAGATTAAGTTGTGGCTTCCTGCACCACAGCATTATTTGTACTGCTCTATACTATCTGCTGAGTATCGCGGAGGAGCTTATGAAAGAAGGGTATTACTGGATTCAGCATGTCGGTGTTGTACAGGTAGCGTACTACACGAATGACACTGTTGATGACTTGGAAACGGGGAAAATAATCACAGGTGTTTGGCATCTGACCAGAGGCGATGACATTTGCCATAACGGTGAAGCAGAGGTGTTAGAAGGTCCTCTCTCTCCACCATTGTAAACAACCGTACTTACTTCGAGGCTGCCGCATGGCGGCCTTTTTTTTATTCCCCTCATTCCTGAGAGGACTCACAGCAATTTAGAGGGGGCTAAATGCCCGATCCGATTTCCGGTACTGGGCTGGCTGGTGGTGTCCTGACGGGGGCCAGTGTCTATGAACTGTTAACCGGAACCGATTACGGTGTGGTGTTTGGCGCATTTATCCGGGTAGCCCGTTCACGGGTCATAAGTAACGAAGTGTGATGTATATGTAAGATCGTATGCGCCTGTTAGGACGCAACTGGAAACAGAGCCTTATAGGCGTATCAGAAAAACCTCCGGCTATGCCGGAGGATATTTAAATAATTTCACCAGTCTTATAACCAAATTTCTCAAGTTTTAGCCTGGCTTCTTCTGCAATCTGCCATGATGAATTAACGGCTACCCAGATATTAGAATGTGTTTCGGGCTGATTCAGTGTTAAAGAATCTATGAAAACTTGAATCGGGTTTATAAACCCCTCTCTTTTTGTGCTCTCCAAAACAGAGTTAAGACTGTTGCTGATACTTTTACAGGCTTCTGTTAGTGCTGCAATATCCGCATCAAAACTGGATAAGTACACTCTGAATCGTTCATTTTTCCCATTATTCACGATCTATCCTTTTTCATTGGTTGCTAGAACCAAGTAGTAGATCAGGAATTGAATTGGAGAGCAAGCTACTGTAATTGGCTAGTCTAACCTTGCTCGATGGAAAAATTATCAAACATCATTTTTAGGCTGCCAACTGGCGGCCTTTTTCATTTCAGGCTCACGGGAATCATCCGCTACGTGCTTTGTTGATAAATCCAGCCCGTGAAGCCTGACCCTTTAATCACACACAGCGCCATCCGAAGAATCGGAGGTGAGGCTATGACCAGAATGAGCACCATTTACAGCAGACTTTCATATGGAACAGGAACCACGCTGACCGGCTGCGGTGTATCAGCGAAGGCATATGCCGAAACAGCTAAAACAGCAAAAGAGGTGTCCTGGATGTTGGCCGACAGAATTGCAGGGTTAAGCCTGAGCGACTGGGCAATTATTGTCGGTATCGCATGCACTGTTATTACGTGTGCAGTGAACTGGTATTACAGGAAAAAGGAAAGGGAGGACCGGCTTAATGGTAATGTCACCAAAGCTGAAGAATAAACTGAGCGCAGCGGTCGTTGGTTTGATTCTTGCCGGGGCTTCCGCGCCCGTGATTCTCGATCAGTTTCTGGATGAGAAAGAGGGTAACAGCACAACAGCGTACAAGGACGGCTCTGGTATATGGACCATTTGCCGTGGCGCCACGATGGTTGATGGTAAGCCGGTAGTTCAGGGCATGAAGCTGTCAGCAGAGAAATGTGCCCAGGTAAACGCCATTGAACGCGATAAAGCGCTGGCGTGGGTTGGGCGAAATATCAAGGTACCACTGACCGAACCACAGAAAGCCGGGATCGCATCTTTTTGTCCGTATAACATCGGTCCCGGAAAATGCTTCCCGTCTACGTTCTATAAGCGCATCAATGCTGGCGACCGTAAAGGAGCCTGTGAAGCGATCCGCTGGTGGATTAAAGACGGTGGCCGCGATTGTCGTCTGACCAAAGGCCAGAAAAATGGCTGCTATGGGCAGGTAGAAAGGCGAGACCAGGAAAGCGCGCTGACGTGCTGGGGGATAGGCCTGTGAGTCGACTATCCACAATTATCTTAGGTGCGGTCATCTGCATCATCGTATCACTTGGCTGGGCTGTTAATCACTATCGCGATAACGCCACCGAATACAAGAAGCAGCGTGATGAGAAAACTCAGGCTCTGAATTTGGCTAACACTACCATTACAGATATGACAACTAGGCAGCGAGAAGTTGCTGCACTGGATGCTAAATACACGAAGGAATTAGCAGATGCGAATGCTGAAAATACTGCTCTGCAGCGCAAGCTTGATAATGGTGGGCGGGTGTACGTCAAAGGCAAGTGTCCAGTGCCAGCCTCAACCGAAACCACCAGCTCCTCCAGCATGGGCAATGATGCCGCCATCGAACTCTCTCCAGTTGCTGGACGAAACGTTCTCGGTATCCGCTCAGGAATCATCAATGACCAGGCAGCATTGAGGACATTACAGGAGTTCATCGCTAATCAGTGCCTTAAGTAGCTATTGCTCGTTTATTAATACGATGAATTGAAATATATTAACCTTCACATACATGTGGAGGTTTCTATGTCTTCTTGGCAGTGCCCATATTGCGGGCATCTTTCAGTTTTCGAAAAAATTCAAAAGAAAGATAACGAATTCGCTATTAGTGCTGACACTAAGTATGGAGCGCTGGTGTTTGAGTCATGGGTTAATGTTTGCCCAAATCCTGAATGCAAAGAGTTCACATATGCCTCGAGGGTTTCATCTGCAGAGCTTGTGGGAGGTTTCTACCACGCAACTAAGGAAATCGAATCTTGGGTAAACAGACCAAATGGACAATACAAACAATTTCCTGACTATGTTCCTGCCCCAATACTTGCAGATTACAAAGAAGCCGTTTTGATTAAAGACCTCTCGCCAAAGGCATCAGCGACACTCTCGCGTCGATGTCTTCAGGGGATGATCAGGAATGTTTGGAATGTCAAACCAGCAAGATTGGTCGATGAGATAAAAGCCATTGAGGGCCAGATAGAATCTGGTATGTGGAAAGCCATTGATGCTATTCGCAATATTGGCAATATTGGTGCTCATATGGAAAATGACATTAACGTGATCGTTGATGTTGATCCAGACGAAGCGGAAATGCTTATCGGTCTACTAGAGCTACTTATTCAAGAATGGTACATAGAAAGGCATGAAAGGCAGCTAAGAGTTGAAGCTATCACTGCCTTGGCCGCAGAAAAAAAAGCAATGAAACAAGCTAGATAATCGGTTTTTGACGATTTTTTTATTGTCATCATCATACTGATTGCAGCAGGCATACGCTGAAAGTCTGTGATAATCATGTTGAAACTGCTATGAAATTACATCAAATTATCTATGCCATACATACCATGTTGATAATAGATAAGGAGTTACTATGTTAGAGGGATATTTCGGAAACGGACCAGCTGAAAAAGATAGAAAACGCTTACTGGCTGTCCAGGCAGCTCTTGAAATTTCCAAAGCAACGGTTGCATCCGCAACTGCGATTGCTGGTGTGAAATCAGGCTACGATTTAGAGCATGTAACGAAAAAAGTTGAAGCATTGGCAGATGCAATACAGGCAGCCCTAGATAAATAATTGCTTTCTTAAGGTAACAATTTCATTGCCATCACAAAGGCCACCTTCGGGTGGCTTTTTTAATGGCTTGAACCATAGGAATAGAACCATGGCAAAACCGGACTGGGGAGCGCTGCAAGACCAGTTCCTCACCGAACATGCCAAATCCGGTCCCCCCCAATGAACTGGTGCGATTAGCTAGGACTGATTAACACATCTGCACGGCCAACTGAATTGTGGACTGGCCCGATACCGGTAGATGATCCTGTTCTAAGCATTATCTAGAGAAAACGATATTCATTCTCATTTACGGGGACCTTTCCGGTGTTCCGGCCTGTTACGGGGCGGCGACCGCGCAGATTCTCGCTATTTATGAAAATTTTCCGTTAGTGGCCGTTTCCAGTTTCTTTCCGCGTACGACAAAAACTTTATTCAACAGACAGGACAATACCGATGCCAGCCCGAGCTAAGCGTCCATGCCGGCACAAAGGATGTGCGGCAATCACCAACGATGCCAGTGGGTATTGTGACCAACACCGACAACAGCATGTTGGTGATGGTTGGAGAAACTATCAGGCAGGTAAGAGCAGACAGGATCGAGGATATGGTCGGCTCTGGGAAATCATACGGGAGCGTGTCCTACAGCGTGATCAATACCTGTGTCAGAACCATCGCCGGCAGAAGATAGCGAAGAAAGCGACCAGCGTTGACCACATCATCCCAAAAGCTCATGGCGGCACTGATGACGATTCCAATCTTGAGTCGTTGTGCTGGGAATGCCACAGAGCGAAGACAGCAAGAGAACATATTCGATGATAATATTCACTGCTGTAATGCATAAGAACTGTTTCTACATTCATGCAGATACCCGGAAGGAATTTTGGGTGTTTTTAAGTAAAACACTGGGATGGGGCAAATTTGAGTTAATTCGCCCCTCTGACGAGTTTAGCCCTACTGGAGGGTTGTTTGAATTAGTCGAAGTGCGTTCGGCAGATTCAGAACCCCCTGAGTCAGTAACTGTAGGGTCAAATGTTTTATGGCGTCTCCCGGAAGCTCTCGGAGTTTTGAAATCAATCCCTTCTTCTGATCTTCAGATATATTTGCGACACGGATTATATCCTCAAGGGCAACAATCGTGTCATTGTGTAACCGAACGGTTTGAACCTTAAGGATTGCACTTAAGCCGCCATCATCAAGAAGAAAATCAATTCCTTTCTCTGTAATGTTGCAGTATGGGGCGTTGAAGATAAAATCAACGCCAGCCATTGTTTCGCTGCGTACGAAAGGTGTAGAAACAAGACTATGCATTTCAAGATATAGCATGCACGCCACAAAGTGATCATAGTTATCAAACTTCTCAATGAGGTCTCGCTCCTGTGCCTTGTTTAAAGAGTTAGGAGCACAATCTATAAGAGCGTTGAGGATCTCAAGTTGTAAGGCTCTATCATATTTTCTAGTTTTATCCATTTCTTAGACTCCATCGTTTATTTATTGAGAATAACTGAAGACACTATGCTGAACATCCTGATGGATGACCAGTATCTGCTTTTGCATGCTTTCTTGCTGTCATCTTCAAGGGGGAGGGGGGGATAAAATCCCTGACCCCTTTCGCGCTTTAGGACTGCCCGCTTCCTCGTATTTTTATACCCGCGAAAAATGAAATTTAACCAGGAGTGTCGCTTATGGCTGGAACGGCGGGGCGTTCCGGGCGTCGCCCCAAGCCAACGGCGCGCAAGGAGCTGGCAGGGAACCCCGGCAAACGAGCCCTGAATAAAGAGGAACCTGTATTCACTCCGATTAAAGGTGTGGCACCACCTGACTGGTTTTCTGAGGATGATGGTCTGCCAATGGCGGCCGTCATGTGGGAACTGACCACGAAAGAATTATGTGGACAGGGATTACTGTGTGTTACCGATCTTGCCGTACTTGAGCGCTGGTGTGTTGCATATGAGTTCTGGCGCAGGGCGGTTAAAAATATCGCCAGAGAAGGGCTGACTATCACTGGTGCTATGGGGGGGAAGATAAAAAACCCTGAGCTAACCGCAAAGAAAGAGCAGGAATCGGAGATGAGCTCTACCGGCTCCATGCTTGGCCTTGATCCCAGCAGTCGACAACGCCTAATCGGCCTTGCCGGACAGAAGAAAACCTCTAACCCATTCCTGAAGATGATCAACTCATGAGCCGGAAATCGTACCCCAACGTAAACGCCGCGAATCAATACGCCCGCAACGTTGTGCGGGGGAAAATTCCGGCGTGCCAGTTTGTCATTCAGGCCTGCCAGCGTCATATCGATGACATGGCGGCTGAAAAGAGTAAGAAATTTCGTTACCGCTTCGATAAAGACATGGCAGAAAAGGCCGCGAAATTTATCCAGTTGTTGCCACATACAAAAGGAGAGTGGGCATTCAAGCGGATGCCGATCACTCTGGAGGCATGGCAACTGTTTATTGTGTGCTGCGCCTTTGGCTGGGTCCAGAAAGGGTCGAAGCTTCGACGATTTCGCGAGGTTTACACGGAGATACCGCGTAAAAATGGGAAATCAGCTATTTCGGCAGGTGTGGCGCTGTACTGTTTTACCTGTGATAACGAGTTTGGCGCTGAAGTATATTCCGGGGCCACAACTGAAAAACAGGCGTGGGAAGTATTCAGACCAGCTCGTCTGATGTGTAAGCGCACCCCGCTGCTGGTGGAAGCGTTCGGGATTGAAGTTAATGCGTCCAACCTGAACCGGCCAGAAGATGGCGCGCGTTTTGAGCCGCTGATTGGTAACCCTGGGGACGGCGCTTCACCGCACTGTGCGATTGTTGACGAGTATCACGAACATCCCACAGATTCGCTCTACACCACTATGCTGACGGGTATGGGGGCGCGGCGACAACCACTAATGTGGGCGATCACGACGGCGGGTTACAACATTGAGGGTCCATGCTACGACAAACGGCGTGAAGTGATTGAGATGCTGAACGGCACAGTACCGAATGAGGAATTGTTCGGCGTGATATACACCGTCGACGAGGGGGATGACTGGACCGATCCTAAAGTGCTGGAAAAAGCTAACCCGAATATGGGCGTGTCGGTCTATCGTGACTTTCTCCTCAGCCAGCAACAGAGAGCTATTAATAACGCCCGTCAGGCTGGTGTATTTAAAACTAAACACCTCAACATCTGGGTTGCAGCCCGTGCCGCTTTCTACAACCTGGTTTCCTGGCAGAACTGTGAGGATAAGACACTTACGCTGGAGCAATTCGAAGGACAGCCATGTGTTCTGTCTTTCGACTTGGCGCGCAAGCTGGATATGAACAGTATGGCGCGGTTGTTCACCAGGGAAATTGACGGCAAGACACATTACTACAGCGTTGCTCCCCGCTTCTGGGTTCCCTACGACGCAGTATTCAGCGTTGAAAAGAACGAAGATCGTCGTACTGCGGAGCGATTTCAGAAATGGGTTGAAATGGGACTGCTTACAGTTACTGATGGCGCTGAAGTTGATTACCGCTACATCCTTGAAGAGGCCAAGGCGGCAAACAAGCTCAACCCAGTCAGTGAGTCACCGATTGACCCGTTCGGCGCGACGGGGCTTTCACATGATCTGGCTGATGAAAGCCTTAATCCGATCACTATTGTTCAGAACTACACCAATATGTCTGATCCGACGAAGGAGCTGGAAGCCGCCATTGAGTCAGGCCGCTTTCATCACGACGGGAACCCGATTATGAGCTGGTGTATCAGCAACGTCGTCGGGAAGTATTTGCCCGGTAATGACGATGTGGTTAAACCCATCAAAGAGCAGAACGAAAACAAAATCGATGGCGCGGTTTCGCTGATTATGGCAATCGGACGGGCAATGTTGAATAGCCGGGCGAGTAATTCATCCGTTTACGACGAGGAAGATGTAGCATGCTAATGACGTTTTTAAGTTTTTTTATCGGCCTCGCCGGAGCCGCGTTACTGTCTGCCGGTGCCTGGCTTATTTCACCTGCAGCCGGGCTTATTACTGGCGGTTCAATCTGCCTGCTGTGGTCATTTTTAATCGCGAAATCAATGTCTGCCAGCGTAATTAAATCAGGGGGTGAATAATGTTCATTCCCCAGATGTTTCGGGGTAAATCTCAGTCTGGTGGTGGCTTCTGGCAGGCGATGCTGGGTGGTGTGAGTTCCAGCCAGAGCAAGGCGGGGATCGTTATCACTTCTGAAACCGCAATGGCGTTATCGGCGGTCCGGGCATGTGTAACGCTTCTGGCAGAATCGGTGGCGCAGCTGCCGTGTGAACTTTACAGGCGAGGCGCTAACGGAGGTCGTGAACGGGCGACTGACCACCCTGTTTATGATCTGATTCATTCCCAGCCCAATAAAAAAGACACCTCGTTTGAATACTTTGAGCAGCAACAGGGCCTGCTCGGGCTGGAGGGGAATTGCTACTCGATCATCGACAGGGACGGGAAAGGATATCCCCGCGAATTAATCCCGGTTAATCCCAAAAAAGTCATCGTCCTGAAAGGGCCTGACGGGATGCCCTATTATGAACTCCCCGAAATTGGCGAAACGTTGCCAATGCGCATGATGCATCATGTGAAGGTTTTCTCGTTGGATGGTTATATCGGTAGCTCTCCAATCCAGACGAACGCAGACGTTCTTGGGCTAAACCTCGCCGTGGAAGAGCATGCTTCTCAGGTCTTTCGCCGTGGTACAACGATGAGCGGCGTTATTGAGCGTCCAAAAGACGCTCCGACGATCAAAAGCCAGGATGCTATCGACCGCCTGCTGGCAAAGTGGACGGACAGATATTCCGGCGTCAGAAACGCCTTCTCTGTTGCATTGCTTCAGGAAGGGATGAGCTACAAGCAGTTATCTCAGGACAATGAGAAAGCGCAGCTGTTGCAGTCCCGTCAGTGGGGCGTGGAGGAAGTGTGCCGGCTCTATAAAATCCCGCCTCATATGGTGCAGATGCTGGCGAAAGCCACGAATAACAACATTGAGCACCAGGGGCTGCAGTTTGTGATGTACACGCTGTTGGCCTGGCTGAAGCGCCATGAAGGCGCATTAATGCGCGATCTGCTTTTACCCAGCGAGCGCGGTGATCTGTACATTGAATTCAATGTTTCTGGCCTGCTGCGCGGGGATCAGAAGTCACGCTATGAATCTTATGCATTAGGCCGCCAGTGGGGCTGGTTATCGGTTAACGACATTCGCCGCATGGAGAACCTTCCTCCCATCGCCGGAGGGGATAAATACCTGACGCCTCTGAATATGGTCGACAGTAAACAAATCTTACCTGGCAATAACGCGCCAACAGCTAAACAACTGGCAGAAATCGAAACTATTCTGGCCAGAGCCTGATTATTCCCCGCGCTGCGGGCTGACCTGGTATATCTCATGACAACAAAATTAATTAATCTGCCGCATCTGGCAGAGATGGTCTTTGGCGTTCCTCATTACGCTACACAACAGACGATGGACGCCGTGAAGGCGGTATTGCTTCCCCGCATTCAGGGAACGGTGACGGATCCGGTCATTACGATGGCACTTAATCCGGATGATTCGCCATCCCCGGAAGAGCTTCAGCCAGCCAGTGATATTGCTGTGATACCTGTTCACGGGATACTGGTCCCCCGGCGCGGGCAAATTACAGCGATGTGTACCGAACTGACAAGCTATGAGCGAATCCGCAGCCAGCTGCATTCGGCATTAAATGACCCATCAATCAGTGAAATCGTTCTGGATATTAATTCCGGTGGCGGTCACGCATCAGGGTGCAAAGAGCTGGCTGATTATATTTATCAGTCGCGAGAAACGAAACCGATCACCGCTATTGTGAACTTTAATGCCTTCTCTGCCGCGTATTTTATCGCGTCGGCCTGCAGCAAGATTGTCGCCAGTCAGACCAGTGGCGTTGGCTCTATCGGGGTGATCATGGAGCACCTGGATACGTCAAAGCTGGAAGAGATCATGGGCGTAAAATTTACTGCACTCTACCGGGGAGATAACAAGAATAATGGCACGTCACATGCCGCGTTGAGTGAATCGGCTCTGACGATGTTCAACAAAATGCTCGACGATATGTACGAGACATTTATTTCCTCTGTTGCTGAGTATCGTGGCCTTAAACAGCAGGCAGTAATCGATACCCAGGCGGGACTTTACTTCGGCGCTGATGCCATTTCTGCTGGTCTTGCTGATGAAGTTTCGGATCCTCAGTCTGCGATTAATGCCATTGCAGCAAAGTACAAACAACCTCAACAAACCACTTCCATAAAGTTGCAGGCAGCCGCGATGGACCTGCAAACCAGAATGTAACCCGGCGCTAACGCGTCATTACCAGAAAGCAGCCAACAGGCTGCTTTTTTTTATGCCAAAAAGAGAGAAAAAACATGGATCATATTGAAGAATTGCGTCGTGAACGTGCGGGTATTAATCAGAAGGTTCAGGTACTGGCGGCAGTAGAAACTGGTGGCGGTACGCTGACAGCGGAGCAGTTAACCGAATTTGCCAGCCTGCAGCAGCAGTTCACGGATATCAGCGCCAAGATTGAGCGTCTGGAAGCGGCTGAACGTGCTGCAGCGCTTGTCGCCAAACCGGTTAAAGCCACACAGCAGGCTCCTGGTATCAGCGTTAAAGCAGAGCCAAAGCAATATACCGGCGCAGGAATGACCCGTCTGGTGATGTCGATTGCGGCAGCACAGGGTAACGTCCAGGACGCTGCAAAATTTGCAGCTGAAGATCTGAATGACCAGTCTGTCTCGATGGCCATCAACACTGCCGCCGCTTCAGGTGGCGTTCTTATTCCGCAAAACCTTCACAGCGAGATGATCGAACTGCTGCGCGATCGCACCATCGTTCGTAAGCTGGGCGCGCGCTCCATTCCGCTGCCGAACGGCAATATGGCGCTGCCGCGTCTGGCCGGTGGTGCGACGGCGAGCTACACCGGGGAAGGCAAGGATGCGAAAGTATCAGAGGCCCGCTTTGATGATGTGAAACTCACTGCGAAAACCATGATTGCAATGGTGCCAATCTCCAACCAGCTGATTGGTCGTGCTGGCTACAACGTGGAGCAGCTGGTCCTGCAGGATATTCTGACCGCGATTTCTGTTCGTGAAGATAAAGCCTTTATGCGTGATGACGGTACCGGTGATACGCCTGTCGGTATGAAAGCGCGGGCAACTGAGTGGAACCGCCTGCTTCCGTGGGAAGCTGCTGCAGAGGTTAATCTGCAGACGATTGATACCTATCTCGACAGCATCATCCTGATGGCGATGGACGGCAACAGCAACATGATCAGCTGCGGCTGGGGTATGTCGAACCGTACCTACATGAAACTGTTCGGTCTGCGCGACGGTAACGGTAACAAGGTCTACCCGGAAATGGCCCAGGGGATCCTGAAGGGATTTCAGATTCAGCGTACCAGCGCTATCCCGGCAAACCTCGGTGACGGCGGCAAAGAGTCAGAAATTTACTTCGCTGACTTTAATGACGTGGTTATCGGTGAAGACGGCAACATGAAGGTGTCGTTCTCGCAGGAAGCCTCCTACCAGGACGGGGATGGCAATCTGGTTTCCGCGTTCTCCCGTAACCAGTCGTTGATCCGCGTGGTGACGGAGCACGATATCGGCTTCCGTCATCCGGAAGGTCTTGTTCTCGGGACAAAAGTGCTGTTTTAACCGGTCCTGCACTCTGTGCGACCACGGTCGCACAGAGTAATAGCACGTAATTCCCCAGGCCCGCAGCAGCGGGTTTTTTCTTTTCAGGAGCAAAACGATGACAACGAAAGCGGCAAAAGCAGCGGCGGCTGCAGCCGGTGATGTGAAAAAACCGGATGAACTGACGCCGGAAAATACAGTGGACGGGGATGACGGTCAGAATACTGCAGCGGGTTCAGGTGAGGCAGGTGTTGATCTTACCGGAAGTGAAACAAACGGGGCCACGGGCCTGACGGGAGCAGAAGTGGCGCGGAAAGCGGTTTTTTTCCTGGGACCCTATCATCGTTATTCACGCGGTGATACGGCCTGTTTTGATGTTGAGTATGCAGAGAAACTGGTTGAACGCCATATTGCGGTATGGCCAGAAGATGCGGAAAAGGCGCTGAGTCCCCGCAAGGGAGCCGATGACCATGATACTGAAATTGGATGATGTGAAAACCCAGCTCCGTCTGGAGCCGGATTTCACGGAGCATGACGACATGCTCACTAAAATGGTGGCGGCGGCGCAAAAGAGTATTGAGCGTGACTACTACTGCAAACTGGTGGGAAGCGATGACGAACTGCAGGCGCTGCCGGAAGGGGTACGCGGTTTTGTGGCGGATGAAGATATCCAGCTGGCCATGCAGTACCTGGTCGGGGATGCGTATCTGAATGGTTTCACTGGTCAGTGGCTGGAGACGGCTGCGGTCCGGCATCTTCTTTTCCCGTTGCAGGAGAACACCGTATGAGCCTGAAGCCGGAAGAGATGACCTGCCGTCTTTCGATTGGGTATATGCAATCCGGCCGGGGGCCGCTGGGTGAACATCTGCCGGAGCAGCTGGTCGCGACCGGGAAAGCCTGGGCGAAGCGCGAGCTGGTATCGGGCAGAAAGGTCCGCACACTGGATCAACAGCAGGTTGTTGAAACGTGTCTTTTTACCACTCATCCGAACCTGAATATTGATATCGACTGGAAAATAACGACGTCTGACCGGGTTTATACCGTTCGTAACGTCGAACGTCTTGCGGACCGCATTATCATCACAGGGGAGGCAGACGCACGTCATGATCGAGCTGGCATTAAAGACAGCACTTGAACGCCTGACCGGGCTGGATGTTTATCCTCTGCTCCTGACTGATGAGCTGCAGGAGGGGATTACTTACCAGTGTATTTCCGATCCGGAGCTGTACGCCGGACTGTTGCGCACAGGTCTGATTGCGGGCCGCTTCCAGATAGCGATTCATCTGCTTAATGACTACACCCGCCTGTTACAGCTGGATAAGAAAATAAGCGCGGAATGGACCGCTATCGTGCATGGCCAGCTGGAGGGTTTTCCCGTGCAGAATGTGGTCCGTGGTGGAATACAGCAGAGTAAAACGGTACTGACCAGCGGCAATATTCAGTACCGGCTCGTGCGGGATTTTACCTTTCACTACCGGGACGCCTCACCATGATCACTATGGACGTAAAAGGGTTGGACGAGCTGGAGCGGCAGCTTACTGCGCTCGGTGAAAAGGTCGGCACGAAGGTGTTACGTGATGCAGGGCGTGAGGCGCTGAAAGTGGTGGAAGAAGACATGAAACAACATGCCGGCTTCGACGATGCGTCCTCTGCAGAGCATATGCGTGATTCCATCAAAATTCGCTCTTCCACCCGGAAAGGTCGCGGAAATACGGTGGTCACCCTTCGGGTTGGCCCCAGCAAAAAGCATTACATGAAAGCGCTGGCCCAGGAGTTCGGGACGGTTAAACAGGTTGCCGATCCGTTCATCCGTCCGGCACTGGATTACAACGTCCAGAAGGTTCTGCGCATTCTGACCGTAGAAATCCGCAATGGCATTCAGAACAGGTAGCAACCGCTGCCCACTATTTAAGAGAGAATCATTATGGCTGATGAAAATAACACGCCAAAATCATCCCCTGAGTACGCAATGCTTCCTGCCGGGACGGTGGTGAAGTTTGGGGAGGTAGGTGCCGCTGTAGCGGCGTTGAAACCCCTGATTAACTGTAAGGCACTGGGCGCGACAGGTCAGACGGGAGGATTTGTCGACTGCACCACCCTGCTGGACAAGAGTAAGCAGTCGGTGTCAGACCTGCCGGAAGGGCCGGAGAAATCGCTGGGATTCATTGACGACCCGGAAAACGAAGATTTCACCGCGTTCCTCAATGCTGCAGAACAGCGTAAGACAGTTCAGTTTTATATTGAGCTGCCGAACAAACGAACGGCTTCAATGATCCTTGCGCTTTCAGGCTGGCAGATGAACGAAATCACGGCGCCTGCCAGTGAAGTTATCCAGATTACGGTGCAGGGTAAGCAAAATAACATTAAATGGGGGATTGCCGCCCCGGCGCCAGATGCCGGAGCGTAATCCGTTTCCCGTTACACACCGCCTCCGGGCGGTTTTTTTTCGTCTGAAAAACAGGATACACCATGTCTGAATTTAGCCTCTCCGCACTGAAAAATGCACTGCTCAAAACGAAATCCACGCCTACTGAAACTGAAATTTTAGGCACAAAGGTTTACCTGCGTCGGCTGACGGCGGCTGAGCTTATTGATCATGAAGATGCACTCATCGAGGCGCAGACCTCTGGCAATGCCCGCATGGCGTCTGAGCTGAGCGTACAGATTGTTATCGACAGCCTGGTTCAGCCTGACGGCTCGCCGATTAAAGCCAAAGACAAACCCACGGCGAAGGAGCTGCTGGCGGCACACGATAACGTTGCGCTTCTGGATGCCATCGACAAAGTGAAAAAGCACGCCATCGGTAAGCTGGAAACCGCCGAAAAAAACTGAGTGACTCGCCCTGGCTGGAGCTGATTTTCTGGCTGGCCGACCGCTGGGGCGAGCCTGACCCGTCAAAAATTGCGGCGCTTCCGGCTGACACGCTTTTCCACTGGCGTGCTTTCTTCCTCAAACAGGGCATTTTCAAAAAGCCTTCGCCAGAAGGTTCTGACAATAACCCGCCCCCTGTTAAATCCACCACCGCCGCCGTGAATCCGAGTCTGGATGCGCAGTGTGCGGCAGTCATGAAGGTATTAATGTAATGGGTGACGTTGCCTCTCTTGCCGTTGGGCTGCATCTGAATGCAGCGAACTTTAAATCGCAGCTGATGAGCGCCTACGGCAGCGCTGAGAGTCAGTCACGCCAGTTTAACCGCAATGCCCGGGCTGATGCGAAAAAGACGGAGGATGCCTGTAAGCGTGTTTCTGCTTCGGTATCAGGGCTGGCTGGCAGGCTGGCAGGTTTTGCCGGGGCGGGGTTATCGCTGGGCACCATTATCAGCACCACGCGGCAGTACAGCCAGTCGTTGTCGGATTTGCAGGCTATCACCGGTGCCACCAGTGCGCAGATGAAACTGTACGATCAGGCGGCGCAGGAAATGGGCCGCACAACGGAATACAGCGCATCACAGGCCGCCGAGGCCATTAAACTGATGGCTTCGGCAAAGCCTGAACTGCTGAGTACCTCTGCGGGGCTGACTGCGGCGACCAAAAGCGCGTTAACGCTGGCCCAGGCGGCAGGGACGACGCTTCCGGATGCCACCCGAACGCTGGCCCTGTCATTAAACCAGTTCGGGGCGGGAGCCAGTGAAGCCGACAGGTATATCAACGTGCTGGCTGCTGGCGCGAAATTTGGCTCGTCGGAGATAGCCGATACTGCTGCCGCGATTAAAAATGGCGGGGTGGCAGCGGCACAGGCTGGCGTGGGTTTTGAAACCCTCAATGCCGCCATACAGATACTGGCGGAGCGAGAAGTGAAAGGCGGCGAAGCCGGGACCGCACTGCGCAACGTGATCCTGAATCTGGAGAAGGGAACCGATAAGACCCTGAAGCCTTCTGTTGTCGGGCTGAGCCAGGCGCTGGAGAACCTGGCGGGAAAAAACCTGTCAACCAGGCAGGCCGTAAAGCTGTTCGGGGTGGAAAACCTCAGCGCGGCATCCATCCTGGTGCAGAACCGCGAGAAGGTGGAGTCGCTGACTGCCGCCCTTACCGGTACGCAGACCGCGCATGAGCAGGCCGAAATCAGGGTAAATAACCTGAACGGCGATCTTCTCAGCCTGACTTCGGCTTTTGAAGGTCTGATTATTAAGGTAGGACAGAGCGGAAACGGTCCGCTGCGCAGTGGTGTTCAGACCGTTACCGATGCCATTAATGGCCTGACGGATAATTTTAATACGGTTGCCAACGTTGCGCTGTATACGCTGATTCCTGTTCTGGCGACAAAACTGACGGCAGGTATCAGGGGGAACATCGGTGCCTGGGTTGAGCAGCAGCAGGCGGTCAGGGCCAGCGCGATGGCGCAGGCCGATATGGCGCGAAAAACGCTGGAAAGTACCGCTGCCACGCTGGCGCAGAATAACGCAGAATTCGGGCGTTATCGGGAAATGGAGAAAAGCGCCAGACAATTTGGCCTTAACGTGAGTTACCAGAGCGAGTTTAACCGCTTAATCCGCCAGGAAACCGAGCAGACACTGCTCTCTACCCAGGCAAAGAGCCAACTGAATGCTGCCAATAAACAGCTTTCCGTTTCAGCCCGCGCAGTCTCTGCAGCAGTAGGTATGGCCAGAGGGGCGCTGGCACTGGTGGGCGGTCCGGTGGGGGCGGCGATGCTTGCCGGTTCGGCGTTGCTATATTTCCATAATCAGGCGAAGAATGCCCGCCAGTCAGCGATTGACCTGAAAAATGCTGTTGTTGAAACGAATGAAGAGCTAAAAAAACTGTCGCTTAACCAGCTCAATGTGAAGCAACTGGACATTGATGAACAGTTTGAGAATCAGGTTATTCAGCGAAATAAACTGATTAAAGAAATTCAGGATGCGGAAAGCCGTATTGATGGATTGAGTGGCTTTGATCCGTTCGGACAACTTAAAGGCGTACAGAACGATAAAACCCGCTACAAAGGGGATCTGGATGCCGTTGAGCAGGGGTTAAAACTCCTCAAAGAACGGCAAAAAATTGTCAAAGAGGCTATAGAACAGGCTAAATCAGGGAAAACCGATACCACGCCTAAGCCGGATAAACCTGGGAATGAAACAGGCAGCGATAAACCCGATACCCCCTGGACCGGGGAAGGCGGGGATACGGGTAAGGGGCAAAAGGCGAAGGTTAACCAGTATGAGCAACTGCGGCGTGAAATCGAAGCGGCGCATGCTTCCAGTCTCGGACGAATCAACCTGCAGGAGCAGGAAAGCGCCAGGAAACTCCTTGAAGCCGCCCGCGCTGACGGAGCCAGCGAGGCCGATATTCAGAAGACGCTGCTGCTGAATGCTGAAAATTATCAGAAACAGCGCCTCGAACTGGCAGAACAGTATGCGCCGGCCAGAGCAACTCTTACGAAAGAGCGCGAAGCGAGTCAGGAGTTGAAGTCACTCCTGGATGCCCGTCTTCTGGATGAAAAGGAATACCAGACGGCCAGAATCACGCTGGCACAAAGTACGGCCCGCGAACTGTTACAGGCACAGGCAGCGGCAATGTCTGCCCCTCTGATTGATATCGCCGGGACGGTTGATCCGCTGGCAGGACTGCGCAATCAACTGACCGAGCGCCAGTCACTGCTGCAGGCGTTTTATCAGAATGATGCGATCAACAAAGAGCAGTACGAACTGCTGAAGCAAAAGACGGATAAAGATTCCGCTGATGCGCAGTACCAGACGGCGGTGGAGCTTTATAAGTCGCAGGGGAATCTGAACAGCCTCGCCATCGGCCTGATGGAAACCACCCAGGAGCGAACCTCCAACATGCTGACCGGCATGCTGAACGGGACGCAGACACTCCGGGACGGGATGATTGGGTTATTTTCCTCCCTGACACAGTCGGTGATTAAAAATCTTGTCGATATGGCAGCGCAGGCGCTGATTACCAACACCATCCTGAAATCCATTATGGGCATCGGCGGCAGTCTTTTTGGCGGTGCAGCCACGGCGAGTACCGGCACGGCCATCAGCAGTTTTGGCAGCAGTTTTAGTTTTAATGCGAAAGGCGGTGTTTATGACTCACCTTCATTAAGTGCCTACAGTAACGGCATCTATGACAGCCCGACCCTGTTTGCTTTTGCAAAGGGGGCAGGCGTGTTTGGTGAAGCTGGCCCGGAAGCCATTATGCCTCTGGCAAAAACGACTGACGGTACACTGGGTGTCAGGGCGCTGGGGGACCCGGGTTCCTCTGGTAGTGGTATGAATGGGGGGATTGTTTATTCACCTGAGTATCACATTACCATCCAGAATGACGGGCAAAACGGGCAGATAGGGCCGCAGGCATCGCAGATGCTGGTCAAAATGGTCGACACGCGTGTCATGAGTATCCTGAGAACTCAGGGACGTGATGGCGGCATGCTGGCGGGAGGATAAGTGAAAACCTTTCATTGGGCACCCAGGGAGGGGATGCAGTCTTCTGTTTCCCCTTCGGTGACAACCATAAAATTTGGGGATGGCTATGAGCAACGTCGCCCGACCGGACTCAACCATCAGTTAATTAACTTCCAGCCTGTTTTCCGTATAACGTCGGACAATTCCCGCACCGCACTTGAAGCGTTTCTGGCCGAGCACGGAGGATATAAAGCCTTTCTGTGGCGACCGCCAAAATACAACCGCACGATAAAAGTTGTCTGCCGGGAGTGGTCTGTTACGGACAACGTCACGTATTCCGATTTCAGCTGTAAATTTGAGCAGGTCATTGCTTAAGGATCCTTATGCAAGATATTCCTCAGAACACCCTCAACGAAACCACGAAAACCGAACAGTCGGCCCGCATTGATTTGTGGGAAATCGACCTGACGGCCTTTGGTGGCCAGCGTTACTATTTTTCAAATGAACTGAACGAGAATGGCGAGCCGATCACCTGGCAGGGCCGGAAGTATGACGTTTACCCGATACAGGGAACCGGGTTCGACCTGGTAGGGAAAGGGACTACCGCCCGCCCGACGCTGGCGGTGTCGAACCTGTTTGGCATGGTTACGGGACTTGCGGCAGATATGCAGAGCCTCGTCGGGGCCACGGTGGTAAGGCATGTTGTGTACGCCCGTTTTCTCGATGCGGTGAACTTTACAGGCGGCAATCCGGAGGCCAACCCGGAACAGGAAGTGGTCAGCCGCTGGGTGATTGAACAACTGTCTGAGCTGAAAGCCACCACGGCGACCTTCGTGCTGGCCACACCGACCGAAACGGACGGCAGCGTGTTTCCGGCGCGGATCATGCTGGCTGATGTCTGCAACTGGACCTACCGTTCTGATGAGTGTGGTTACATCGGGCCGCCTGTGGCGGATGAGTTTGACAAGCCCACGACAGACCCGGCAAAAGATGCCTGCAGCAAATGCCGTACCGGCTGCGAGCTGCGTGATAACCTGCCGCGCATCGGCTGCTTCCTCTCGATTAACCGTCTTTCCTGATGGATACACATATGAACAAAACACTCCTGGCGCATGCTGCTTCGTGTGCGCCCGCTGAATCATGCGGCTGGGTGGTGAATACGCCTGCCGGGGAGCGGTATTTTCCCTGCCAGAATCTTTCCGCTGAACCGACCCTGTATTTTCGCATGGATCCGGCAGATTACCTTCAGGCACAGGCGGCGGGCGATGTGGTGGCCCTGGTACACAGCCATCCTGATGGCCTGCCGTTTCTCAGCGATGTTGATCGCCGCCTGCAGGTGCAGAGTGACCTGCCGTGGTGGCTGGTCTGCGATGACCGGATATACAAATTTCGTTGCATGCCGTTCCTCACCGGTCGGGTATTTGAGCATTGCGTGACGGACTGTTACACCCTGTTCCGCGATGCGTACCATCTGGCCGGTATTGAGATACCAGATTTTGCGCGGAAGGAGGACTGGTGGAAGCAGGGGGATAATCTGTATCTGGATAATCTGGAGGCGACCGGTTTTTACCGGGTGAATGCCACAGAGGCCCAGCCCGGAGACATTCTGATTTGTTGTTTTGGTTCATCGGTTGCCAACCATGCTGCGATTTACTGCGGCGACGGCGAACTGTTGCACCATATTCCTGACCAGCTCAGTAAACGCGAGAGGTATACCGACAAATGGCAACGCCGCACACACTCGATATGGCGACACCGGGCATGGCACGAGTCTGCCTTCACGGGGATTTACAACGATTTGGCCGCAGCTTCAACCTCAGTATAAAAACGGGGGCCGAGGCCATTTACGCGCTGGCCATGCAGGTTCCGGGCTTCCGGAAGAAAATGAATGATGGCTGGTATCAGATACGCATCGCCGGTCAGGATGTGAATGAAACCAGCCTGTCAGCCCGTCTGCACGAGCCGTTGCCGGACGGGGCCATTATTCATATTGTCCCACGCATGGCTGGGGCGAAATCTGGTGGTCTGTTCCAGGTGGTGCTGGGAGCAGTGGCAATAGCCGCGTCCTTTTTTACAGCAGGGGCTTCACTGGCAGCCTGGGGAGCAGCGTTATCTGCCGGTGCTATTTCGGCATCCTCGGTTCTGTTTTCACTGGGGGCGGCCATGATGCTGGGTGGTGTGGCGCAGATGCTGACGCCGCAGGCAAAAATCCCCTCGTCCAGGCAGACCGATAACGGTAAACAGAATACCTATTTTTCGTCGCTGGACAACATGGTGGCGCAGGGTAATGCCCTGCCGGTGTTATACGGTGAAATGCTGGTCGGTTCCCGCACGATCTCCCAGGAAATCAGCACACGGGATGAAGGTGGCGGGGGGCAGGTGGTGATTATCGGTCGCTGACTTACTGCAGCATATTTGTATTTACACAGAACCGCCTCCGGGCGGTTCTGTCGTTTCAGAGGGAACAGATTATGGGTAAGGGTGGTGGCAGCAGTAAAACGCCGCATGAGGCTCCTGACGACCTGAAATCCAGTCAGATGCTGACGGTAGTTGATGCCATCTGCGAGGGACCGATTGAAGGTCCTGTGGACGGGCTGAAGAGTGTCAGAATTAACAAAACGCCGGTCCTCGGCAGCGACGGTAACGCGATGGTTCACGGTGTCACCGTGGTTTACCGCGTGGGGGAGGATGAGCAGACCGCGATGGAGGGGTTCGAAGACTCCGGTGCGGAAACCCTGCTGAGTGTGGAGGTGAAGAAGTCAGAGCCAGTGACCCGCACCATTACCACCAAAACGCTGGACCGTCTGCGCTTTACCTTTGGTGTGCAGTCGCTGGTCAGCACCAGTACCAAAGGTGACCGCAACCCGACCAGCGTACAGATGCTGATCCAGTTTCGCCGGGATGGCCAGTGGCAGGTGGAGCGGGATATCACCATTACGGGGAAAACGACCACGCAGTTTCTGGCATCTGTGGTGATTGATGATTTACCGCCCCGGCCGTTTGAAGTCCGCATGCTTCGCCTCACTGATGACAGCACGACAGACCTGCTGCAGAACAAAACGGTGTGGTCGGGCTATACCGAAATCATCGATGTGAAACAGTGCTACCCGAACACCGCCGTTATCGGGGTAAAAGTGGATGCGGAGCAGTTTGGCAGCCAGCAGGTCACGCGAAACTATCACCTGCGCGGACGTATTGTGCCGGTGCCGTCGAATTACGATCCGTTAAAACGGACCTGTACGGGAATATGGGACGGAACGTTTAAACCCGCCTGGACAGATAATCCGGCCTGGTGTGTGCTGGATATGCTGACTCACCCGCGCTATGGCATGGGAAGCCGCATTGGTGTTGCCGATGTGGACAAGTGGGCGCTGTATGCCATTGCACAGTACTGCGATCAGCCTGTTCCGGACGGTTTTGGCGGGACGGAGCCGCGTATCACCTGCAATGCGTATCTGACGGACCAGCGTAAAGCGTGGGACGTGCTGGGGGACTTCTGTTCCCTGATGCGCTGTATGCCGGTCTGGAACGGCAGCACCCTGACGTTTGTGCAGGACAGGCCCGCCGATAAAGTCTGGACCTATACGCAGAGTAATGTGGTGATGCCCGCTGACGGTGCGCCGTTCATCTACAGCTTCAGCGCACTGAAAGAGCGCCACAATGCCGCCGAGGTCCGTTACACCGACCCGAATAACGGCTGGGAAACGTCCACCGAACTGGTGGAAAACGACGCTGCCATCCGGCGCTACGGTCGCAACGTTCTGAAGATGGATGCATTCGCCTGTACCAGCCGTGGGCAGGCGCACCGCGCCGGACTATGGGCCGTCACCACCGAATTGCTGGAAACGCAGACGGTGGATTTCTCCGTGGGAGCCGAAGGGCTGCGACATGTTCCCGGCGATATCATTGAGGTCTGTGACAGTGATTATGCCGGCGTGACCGTAGGCGGGCGCGTTCTGTCGGTCGACAGTCTTACGCGCACGCTCACGCTGGACCGTGAGGTGGAGATACCGGCAGGCGGCAATGTGGTGATGAACCTGGTGGGCAGCGATGGTCAGCCTGTTACCGTCGCAGTTACCGCGCACCCCGCCCCGGACTGCGTGACCGTCAGCCAGTTACCCGATGGCGTGGCGGAGTACAGCGTGTGGGGGCTGAAACTGCCGGACCTGCGCCAGCGCCTGTTTCGTTGTGTGGCCATACGGGAGAACGATGACGGCACGTATGCCATTACCGCCGTACAGCATGTTCCGGAGAAAGGATCCATCGTGGACAACGGGGCGACGTTTGATCCGTTACCGGACACCGGTATAACGAATACGCCGCCTGCCGTGCAGCACCTGACCACAGAGATTCTGGCAGAGGAGGGGCAGTATCAGGCGCGGGCGCGATGGGATACCCCGCGTGTGGTTAAGGGGGTTAACTTCTCCCTGCGCCTGACGGTGAAAGCGGAAGATAACAGCGACCGGCTGGCCAGCAGCCTGACCCTGACAAAAACGGAGCATACTTTCCGTAACCTGACGCCGGGACGTTACACCCTGACGGTGCGGGCGGTGAACAGCCAGGGCCAACAGGGCGATCCGGCCAGCACGGATTTCAGCATCGCCGCACCGGCAGAACCTTCTTATGTTGAGCTGACTCCCGGCTATTTTCAGATAACAGCCACCCCACGCCAGGCGGTATACGACCCTACGGTGCAGTATGAATTCTGGTTTACGGATACGCAGATTGCCGATATCCGCCAGGTGGAAACCGATGCGCGTTATCTCGGCACCGCGCTGTACTGGATTGCAGCAAACGCGAATATAAAACCCGGAAAGGATTATTACTTCTATATCCGGGCCGTGAACCAGGTCGGGAAATCGGCGTTCGTGGAGGCTAAAGGGCAGGCCAGCAACGATGCAGCGGGTTACCTGGATTTCTTCAAAGGGGAAATCACCGAAAGCCATCTGGGGAAAGAGCTGCTGGAGAAGGTGGAGCTGACGGAGGACAACGCCAGCCGGCTGGATGAGTTTTCGAAAGAATGGCAGGACGCGAACGGCAAATGGAATGCCATGTGGGGCGTGAAGATAGAGCAGACCAAAGACGGGAAGCACTATGTGGCTGGTCTGGGCCTGAGTATGGAGGACACGGAAGAAGGGAAGATAAGCCAGTTTCTGGTAGCGGCTGATCGTATCGCGTTTATCAACCCTGCAAATGGCAATGAAACACCCGCCTTCGTGATGCAGGGTGACCAGATATTTATGAACGAGGTGTTCCTCAAATATCTGACGGCCCCGAGCATCACTAGCGGTGGGAACCCGCCGACCTTTACGCTGACGCCTGACGGCAGACTGACCGCCCGTAATGCCGATATCAGCGGTCATATCAGTGCGAGCTCTGGTGCCCTCAATAATGTGACGATTGAGGAGAATTGCACCATAAAGGGGACGCTCCGGGCTGAGCGTATTTTGGGGGATATCGTTAAGGCTGCTGGTAAGGAATTTCCTTACTTTCTTGAACCCAATACAGGTCAAAAACGGTACGCCAACGGGACACTGACGGTTGTGATTGAAGATGACCAGTCATTTGACCGACAGGTTTCCATTCCAGCGATTACCTTTCAGGGGGCAGCGTATGACAGCCAGACCAGTAACGACGTATGGGATGCCTGTACGCTGATTGTCAGGAAAAACGGGGTGGAGATCTACAAGCAGACAAGCAGAGGTGTACCGGCCGTTTTTTCTCGAACACTGGATATGCCTGTCGGGAGCGGACGGATGACGCTGAGTTTCAGCGTCAGTACACACGGTAACAGCAGCGGCTATCCATTTTCCCGAATCAGTGACCTGCTGGTTATTGTGACGAAAAAATCATCAGCCGGAATAACAATAAGTTAATGACAGAAACCGCCTCCGGGCGGTTTTTTTATGGAGGTAGTATGCCGGTACTCATATCAGGCATTCTCAGAGATGGCGCGGGAAACCCCGTACAGGACTGCACTATTCAGCTGAGCGCTAAGAAAACCAGTCCGACCGTTGTTGTGGAGGTGACTTCATCCACTCTTACAGGAGCGGACGGTCACTACAGCATTGAGGCTGAGCCCGGTTATTACAGTGTGTCACTGTTGCGGGAAGGTTTTCCTCCCTCAGTGGCCGGTGACATTTATGTGGCCCCTAACGATACGCCGGATACCCTGAATGCGTTTCTCGATGCGCCGAAGGATGCGGACCTTCGTCCGGAGGTGATGAAACGCTTTGAGGAAATGGTAAACCGCGTTGTGGATTTGAGCGGTGCAACAGGGAAGGATCGGGAACGCGCTGAACAGGCCGCACAGTCAGCCGCACAGAGCAATGATAATGCAGCCGCATCTGAAAATGCCGCGCGTGAAAGCGCCCTCACGGCCACGCAGGCGGCAGAACAGGGTGATAACAGCGCGGCAGCTGCGGCCCTGAGTGAGCAGTATGCCAGAGAGTCCAGCAACAAGGCTGCTAAATCAGAAGCTGAAGCAGCAGCCAGTGCAGAATCGGCATCAGCAAGTGAAGCATCAGCCCTGCAGGCAGCCGAAACGGCTGAGAACCAGAAAGATGCAGCCACTGAGAGCGCCACCCGCGCAGAACAGGCCAGAAATGAGGCCCTGACGCTGCGCGATGAAGCTCAGGAAAATGCCCTGAATGCCCGGAACAGCGCACAGGCTGCTGCTTCCAGTGAGAAAGAAAGTGGACAGGCAAGGGATGAAGCACAGCTTCTTGCTGAACAGGCCAGAAGTGCAGCCTCAAAAGCCGCCGCTGATACTATTAAAGAGATACAGGAAAGTGAAGACCTCAGTGGTCCGCCAGGTCCGCCAGGTCCGCAGGGGCCAGCAGGTGAAAAAGGTGACAAGGGAGACACCGGGCTAACGGGGGCAACAGGACCAACTGGCCCTGCAGGTCCGCAGGGCCTGGCAGGTGCAAAAGGCGAAAAGGGTGACAAGGGAGACACCGGGCTAACGGGGGCTACAGGACCAATTGGCCCTGCAGGTCCGCAGGGACCGACAGGTGCAAAAGGTGAAAAGGGTGACAAAGGAGATGCCGGGTTAACTGGTGCCAGAGGGGCTACTGGAGCAACTGGCCCGGCAGGCGCAAAAGGGGATAAGGGAGATAAAGGGGATACCGGGTTAACTGGACCGCAAGGACCTGCAGGCGCTAAGGGTGCAACAGGCGCTACGGGACCGCAAGGACCGCAGGGACCAGCAGGCGCACCAGCGGGTGCTCTTCATGCTGTAGGTACGTTTGCGCTGGCGTATATATCATCGCCCAGGCCTGTAAATCCTGGTGCCAGTTATGCAGGGAGTAGTTTACAAGCTTGCGGAATTCTCAGTAGCAGCGTGGGTAAATCATCGTTTTGTATCAAGGTTGGTATCAGTTCATATACTTTGCCAGGTACATGGCGTGCATGTGGCGTTGTATCCTCCTCATCTGATGGTTTAGTTTCAGGTAATTTTGAATATTACGCTGGTCTTTTTCAGCGAATTTCATAACAGGAGATTGTATGAACATTAAGGACATTCAGGCTCCTGAGTGGGCGAATAAAGAACATACAGCGATTAACTGTAAGGTTAAATTTGCAGAGTTTGATGAGTTTCTGCCGTTCACTGCATGTCAGAACGATAATGAGGAGCATGGCAGGCGAATTTACAGTGAACTTGAATCCGGAAAGTATGGTCCTGTCACCCCTTTTGTTGTGACTGACAAAATGGTGGATAATTCACGCAACCAGAAGCTGGCTGAAATCAGCAACTGGCGGGATGCACAGGAAAACGCAAATATTATTTTTGAACTGGATGGTCATCGCTGGGATGGCGGAAAAGCCTCACAAGAACGGCTTGCTCCAGTTGTGGCAGTTGCGGGTTCAGGGGGGCTGCCGGAAGGGTTCTTCTGGACCGATGCGGATAATCACGATATTCCGGTGAATGCGGCGTTCCTGAAGCAACTGGAAGCGGCAATGGTGCAGGCGGTGGTGATACAGGGTTTTAAAATCCACGAACGGCAGCGGCAAATGAAAGAAAAGGTGGTGATGCTGAAGAGTCTGGATGAGATAGCGCAGTACAGGGTTGGCTGGCCGGAGGGCGATGGATGAGTCAGTTCACTACCCCGGCAATCCTGGAAATGCTGGGACACTAACATTTCCTGAACAATGCTGCTTATCTGTTCCTTCCCATACTTGCTGGCGTCAGTGTTGATCGCCGGCAGTGTCATGAGCGGTTTTACCCGAACACCAGCATCGGGGGAAGAACGCTCCCTCATCATACTCAGCCCCCTTGAATGCTATCATGTTCACGATGTTTGTACATGTAGGGAGACATGTACTTGATTGAAATGGAGACATAAATCTCACTTATATAGTTTTGTACTATAGTATGATGTCAGTTTCTAATGGAAAGTATAAAGAAACAACTATTGTTGCCGATAATCTATTTTAATTGTATGTTCAACATTGTATATTGATAGTGGAATGTATGTTGTCACAAAGGGTTAGGATATATTAAGAGGTTTGTGTGATAAAGAACTACAAATTGACTACACTTAAGCCCTATGTGATATCAATCACATTTTCATTTTTGCTGTTTTTGTCGTTAACTGAGATTTCTACTTATTATATATATAAGGAGCGTATCGGTTCATATACAGAACGAGTATTGAATAGAAGTGTTAGTCTCATTCAACAGATTGATGAAATAAATGATGGTTATGAGATGTTTGATGCTTATAGTCCCTGTAGTGAACTACAGCTTCATGCTGTAAGAATCGCTCTATGGCCTTATGCACTTATAAAGGATATATCATTTATTTCTAATGGGGCAATTACTTGTACTGCGTTGTGGGGAAAGTTGCCAGCACCATTATTACTCAACATATACGATAGAAAAGTTGAAAAGGATAACTTGACGTGGTTTTTTGGCGTGTTGTTGGAAAATAATGTTAAAGCTGATTTACTAAGCAACCAAAAATTAGCTATAACGATTTCACCATTTGCTTTTAACAGATTTGCTACAGACCATGAAGAGAAAGGATTTTCAGCAATTGTCGGCAATAGAGATCATTCTCTTCATTTGTTTAGGTTTGGTGAACTGGTCGATCTGCTTGAGGAGGCTAAACATGATAAATCCTATCAGTTAGGACTTATTACTACGCAAAGTTGTAATGGAAAACATGACATCTGTGTCATGGGAGGAGTTAAATTTCCGTGGGTGAGTTTCGATAATTGGTTAATGATATTGTTGATTGCATTTACATCTATTGTAACAGGTGTTCTTTTAGGTGTTGTTTATAATCAAAAGGTTGCACGCAAACAATCATTAGTATCAAGATTAAAAAATGCCATAAGAAATGAATCATTATATCTTGTATATCAACCTATTTATAAAATAAAAACCGGTATGGTTATTGGTGTAGAGGCACTAATTAGATGGGATGACCATGATATTGGTAGCATTCCTCCTGATATTTTTATCCCTATTGCAGAGAGACATAATTTAATTCAAGATGTAAGTAATCTTGTATTTCGAATGGTAGTAAAAGAAGCTAGGTCCCTTTCTGAAAAATTTAATGTCTTTATAAGCATTAATGTTAGTTCACAAGACCTTTTGTCTGAATCTTTTCAAAGAAAAGTGTTTCAGATGATCGATGAATTAAATATAAAGCCCGGAATGATAATGATGGAATTAACAGAAAGACAGAGTGCGGATCTAAATTCACTCCAAAAGGTAATTTCTTTATTTAATGATAAAGGTATTTCAATAGCCATTGATGATTTCGGGACGGGCTATTCAAATTTAAACTGGCTGTCAAGTTTACAAATAGATGAAATTAAAATTGATAAATCAATTACAGACTCTATCGATGAATACTCTATAAGTAATAATTTATTATCAGGATTGGTAGAGATTTTTAAAGATATAACTCATAAGGTCGTATTCGAAGGTGTGGAAACATCAACTCAGGTTAATTATTTAACTGAAATGTTCCCTGAGTGCGGTGTACAGGGATGGTATTACTCAAAGCCGTTATCTATAGATAAATTGACAAAATTAGTCGAGGATGCCAATTTGCCTTAATAGTTATTACTTTATTTTCATTGTTTTCACATTCTATATAACACGCGTAACCGCGAGCTATATAAATTTAGCTGCAGAAGGATTTTGATATCTTGCCGCATTCAATCAGCTAGTTGGCTCAAAATTGTATGGAATGTTGCGTTCACCTTCTTCAGCGAGCAGGGCAAGATAGTCCTCTCGTGTCATTGACTGTGAAAAGCGTCCACACATAGAAACCTCCAGCCATATGTCAGACTAAAAGTATTGGGCAGTAAGAAAAAGTGGTGCGCACCGTTAAAGATTTAAACGGAGCTTGTAAAATAAATCGGAATGATTTCTTTGTGAATTGATGAATTCCGAAAGTGAAGGGGGCCTTAATCATTGTGTTCGAGAGCGATTAATAGACAACATTTGACGGACTTTTTCCCAGTAATTCCCCGAAGCTTCCCCTTTCAGAAAACAGACATAAAAAAACAGCCGTAACAGGCTGGTTATTAAAGGATTTTTGGTCGGCGCGAGAGGATTTGAACCTCCGCCCCCCCGACACCCCATGATGGCGAGTTACCGCTTAAGGGCTGCTATGTGCCAAAAGCGGAAGTTGAGCATTAGTGAGTGCTAATGGATATTTGTCATGGATGAGGAACGTCGGATCGTTACCAATAGACAAACCTCCACCCCAGGAATTATTTTATAAGAAAGAAATATTAATCCAAAAGGACCTGGTCAATAAATGCGCCGTAAAAATGTGAACGATTATCAAGCTTTTATCGCCGTGGCCCGAGAAAAAAGCTTCACTAAAGCGGCCGCTCAGTTAGGTGTCTCACAGTCGGCGCTGAGCTACACGGTGAGGACTCTAGAAGCTGACCTTGGTCTTCGTCTTCTTACCCGTACCACGCGTAGCGTTTCTGTGACTGAAGCTGGCGAGCGGCTACTTTCCCGTATAGGACCCCATTTTGACGAAATTGAAAGTGAGATAGCTGCGCTGAGCGGACTACGAGAAAAACCAGCCGGTACTGTGCGCATTACTGCCGTTGAACACGCCGCCGATACAATTCTCTGGCCTAAACTTGCCCCGGTGATGCTTGAGTATCCCGATATCAACATTGAAATTATCAGCGAGTACGGACTCAAAGATATTGTCGCTGAGCGTTTTGATGCCGGAGTTCGTTTGGGCGAACAGGTTGATATGGATATGATTTCCCTGCCCCTTGCCAGGGACTTCCGTTTTGCGGTGGTCGGAGCGCCCTCTTATTTCATGGGGAAGACCTACCCGGGAACGCCTCGTGATTTAAACGACCATAACTGTATCAGATTACGCCTGCCCACTCATGGCGGATTTTATACCTGGGAGTTTCGCAAGGATGAGACTGAAATTAAGGTCCGTATCGATGGACGAGCGACTTTCAGCACAATAAATATGATGAGGCAGGCCGCCCTTGATGGACTGGGACTTGCTTATCTGCCGCTGGATACCGTGGAGAATTATCTTGAAAACGGGATGTTAGTCCAGGTGCTGACAGACTGGTGCCCACCGCGTCCCCCCTATCATCTTTACTACCCCAGCCGTCTACAGCATTCTCCGGCATTTGCACTTGTGCTCGAAGCACTCCGCGCCCCATAACCTTTAAGCGCTGTTTGTCCTGGTCCATATGGAACTCAGTTTCTTATAACCCTATTAATAAAACCTCCTTCTAAGCCCATGCGAAATTAAGCATCTAATTTCTCAATACTAAAGAGATTAAGATGACGGCTGAAACTATCTGTGTTCTTTCAGCGGCCAGGGCCGTCATCGTGTAAATGAAGGAGTCTTGCAATGAGTAAAAAAGCAGGCGGGTTAAGCCGCCGAAATTTTATCCTGACGAGTTCAGTGGCTTCAGCAGGATTATTGATGGCGGGTCATGCTTCAGCCCTGCTCTCACCAACACCTCGTACATCTGGCACCACGACACACGTAGATGGCGTCACAGTCAGCAGTGTCCTGTTCCGGAACAATGAAATAATGATGTCCGGAAACGTATATGTACCCCCGGACTTCAGCGAAAACCGTCAATACGCTGCTATTGTCGTTGTCCACCCTGGTGGTGGCGTTAAGGAACAGACTGCGGGACTTTATGCCCTCAAACTGGCTAAAGACGGATTTGTCACCCTGGCGTTTGATGCCTCTCATCAGGGGGCAAGTGGCGGATTACCACGCTTTATTGATGATCCCATGAAGCGAGTCGTCGATTTCTATAGCGCAGTCGATTACCTGACCACTCTTCCTTATGTCGATAATAATCGTATCGGCGCATTAGGCGTTTGTGCAGGCAGTGGTATCACGGTTAAAGCGTCGATGACGGAACGTCGAATCAAAGCGCTGGCAACAGTCAGTGCTGTGGATGTCGGAGCCGCAACCCGTAAGGGTTGGGAGGGAACAACATCAGAATCTGAACTCATTCCAACTCTGGATGCGGTTGCAAAACAGCGCACAGTCGAAGCAGCAGGCGGCGCACCGGTTTATGTCAACTATGTGCCTAAATTGGGTGATGCCAGTGCTCCAAAAGATCTTCAGGAAGCTGCGGACTACTATCTGACCGAACGCGGAAAATATCCGACTTCTACCAATCAAATGCTGATGACAAGTATCAGTACGCTGGCGTCTTTCACCGGATTTGAAGGGGCTGATGTCTATTTAACACAACCACTACTGATTGTAGCCGGTAGTAAAGCAGGATCGCTCTGGCACAGCCAGGAATTACACAACACTGCGGCCTCTGTCCAAAAAACGCTGCATATCATTCCGGGTGCAACACATATGGACCTCTATGATGGTCAGGGTGCAACGGTTGCAGCGAGTAAGCTGGCTCCTTTCTTCAAGAAAAATCTCGCATAGGTATGACTTTCCATGAAACAAACTCCACTACTTGAAAGATTTCCACTTGGAAAAGGTGTGACGCTGCGCAACCGTATTGTGATGGCCCCGATGACGACCTGGTCGGGTAATGATGACGGCACGGTATCTTATGAGGAAGAAGCATATTATCGTCGACGCGTTCAGGACATCGGGCTGGTCATTACTGGCTGTACACATGTTCAGGAAAACGGCATTGGGTTTACGGGAGAGTTTGCTGCGTATGACGACAAATTTATTCCCGGTTTAAAGCGCCTTGCTATTGCTGCTAAAAGCGGTGGAGCACCGGCAATCTTACAAATATTCCATGCAGGTGTGAAAACCAGCCCTGAACTGGTTTCGGATATTGTAGCCGCAAGCGCTATTCCCGGTGACGCCGGTCCTTTCGCACCGTCCGTTACCCCTCGTGAACTGACATGCACTGAAGTCGAAACTGTTATTCAGGATTTCGGGGAAGCAACTCGTCGTGCAATAGAAGCAGGATTTGATGGTGTTGAGTTACATGGTGCTCATGGTTTTTTACTTCAGAACTTTTTCTCACCTCATTCCAACCGTAGAGAAGATCAATGGGGCGGCTCCCTTAAAAACCGTATGCGTTTCCCGCTCAGCGTCATTGAGAGTGTGCGTAAAACGATTGCTGAGCATGCAACCGATCCCTTCCTGATGGGATACCGCATTTCACTGGATGAGCATTACGAAGATGGGTTGCGCATTGATGAGTCGCTTCAGCTGGTTGACCGCCTGGTCGATGAGGGTATTGATTATCTTCATGTATCACTCGGTAATGCACTTGAAGCCAGACCCGTTGATGCACCGAATGGCCCCAAAATCATCGAAATCGTGCGCGATCACCTTGCTGGACGTATACCTCTGATTGTTGCCGGGCAGTTGCGAACGCCAGAGCAGGCCGAGGATGCTGTAAAAGCAGGGGTATCTTTGACGGCAGTAGGTCAGGGTATGGTGATGAACCCAGACTGGGTTAAATTCGTTGATGGCAAAGCTGAAGGAAAAATTGCTCTCAGTATTGCTGCATCAGACGTAGAGCAACTTGCTATACCCCAGAAACTCTGGCGTGTAATTGAGGAAACGACTGGCTGGTTTAACATCCGTTAAATACGGCCTGGCCGTAATATGACAATTAGAATCAACTTGCCTTCATAACCTGGAAAGTTCTTACATGGCCGGATTTCGGGATTAACTGGGTGACGGCCATGTAAATTTTATCTTATTCCTTTAAATCCTCTTCACACTAAAGGAACATTATTTCAGGCATAACATCCGCTTTTCGCTCATAGCGGACTTCAGCGGCAGTAAAAGCTTTATCATCGAGGTTTGCCAATAGTGGTAGCGCGTTGAATGTGCCGGCGAAAAACTTGGATTCTTGGCGAAAACTCTTCCCCAAAACTAAAATCAAAGTTTAGATAATCAATGAGTTGTAAAAGGTAGCCACTGGCTGTTTTTGAAAGTAGAAAGCATGATAATTTCAATTATATCAAATGGTAGCTATGAATTTGGCAATGTAATGCTGCGTCACATTGGTTGAGCTAACTGGGGCCCCTGATTTTTCACATTTCCAACGGCACGCGTCACCGCGTGTCGTATAAATTTATCAGCCGGTACGGCACCATCGGCCCGATGAATAAAGCAAGGCTGTTTCTTGTCGTCTTCCTTTTTCCATTCTTACCAGCCATCAGCTAAGCAAATTACACGGCCATGCTGCCAGAGTGGTTTAAACATTCTGCTGATGGTTGCAGTTTCAGAACGTGCATAAATTAGCGGCAGCTTAGACCACCATCGATTGTTAATTTTTGGGGGCAAATTTGGGGGCAAAAATCAGTTCGGGGCATGATTTGGGGCGATGAAATGACTCACATTGCCCGAAATTGTCCAAGGCGATTTTTCATTAACTGATTGATTTTATGGTAATTGACTGTAATTGCTAAATTTACAAAATCAATTTTATAGTCTAACGCTGATTATGTGGCTGTGGGGATAAACATTTAATAAACCGAGGGGAATGTCGGAAGGTGGCATGAACGCCACATCTGGCCTACGCGGGATAAATGTAGGCCAGATAAGCGTGAGCGCCATCTGGCGCAGGATTGATTACTTCAACTCATCAACCATGGTGATGGCGCGACCAATATAGTTGGCTGGCGTCATCGCTTTCAGGCGCGTTTTCTCGTCTTCTGGCAGGGCCAGTCCGTCGATAAACTGCTTCATGCCTTCGGCGTCAACGCGCTTGCCGCGGGTCAGCTCTTTCAGCTTCTCGTACGGTTTTTCAATGCCGTAACGACGCATAACGGTCTGAATCGGCTCGGCCAGCACTTCCCAGTTATGGTCCAGTTCATCCAGCAGATGATCGCGGTTTACTTCCAGTTTGCTCACACCCTTCAGTGTGGACTGATACGCGATCAACGCGTAGCCAATTCCCACGCCCAGGTTACGCAGAACGGTAGAATCCGTCAGGTCACGCTGCCAGCGGGAAACCGGCAGTTTGCTTGCCAGGTGCTGCAGTACCGCATTAGACAGGCCCAGGTTTCCTTCAGAGTTTTCGAAGTCGATAGGATTAACCTTGTGCGGCATGGTGGAAGAACCAATTTCACCGGCAATGGTTTTCTGTTTGAAGTGGTTCAGCGCCACATAGCCCCAGACGTCGCGGTCAAAATCGATCAGGATGGTGTTAAAACGCGCGACGCAATCGAACAGCTCAGCAATGTAGTCGTGCGGCTCAATCTGCGTGGTGTACGGGTTCCACTGAATACCCAGCGAAGTGACGAATTCTTCACTGAACTGATGCCAGTCAACTTCAGGGTAAGCGGCGATGTGGGCGTTATAGTTACCGACGGCACCGTTGATTTTACCGAGAATTTCTACCTGGTTTAGCTGGCGATACTGGCGCTCCATACGGTATGCCACGTTAGCCATTTCTTTGCCCAACGTAGAGGGTGTTGCCGGCTGGCCGTGCGTACGGGAGAGCAGGGGAATGTCACGATACTGCACGGACAGGTCTTTTACCGCATCGATAAGCTTGCGCCAGTATGGCAGGATCACTTCATCGCGGGCGGTTTTCAGCATCAGCGCATGAGACAGGTTGTTGATATCTTCTGAGGTACAGGCGAAGTGGATAAACTCGGAAACAGCGTGCAGTTCCGGGATATCAGCGACTTTTTCTTTCAGGAAATACTCAACGGCCTTCACATCGTGGTTGGTCGTGCGTTCAATGGTTTTGATGCGCGCGGCATCTTCTTCATTGAAGTTAGCGACGATCGTATCAAGGAAACCGATTGCGTCGGCAGCAAAAGCAGGAACTTCCTTGATCGCTGCGTGCGCGGCCAGTTTTTGCAGCCAGCGTACTTCAACCTGTACACGGAATTTCAGCAAACCGTATTCGCTGAAAATCCCGCGCAGCGCGCTGACTTTATCGCCGTAGCGTCCATCGACAGGGGAAACGGCGGTCAGTGAGGATAATTCCATAGATCACAACTCCGGGGTTAAATGAGCAAGAATTTGTTTTGCCTGAGTGGTCAGGCGATTACGAGAAAACATGAGTTGCAGACGACCGCCACCGACCTGGTGCCAGAGTACGGCAGCACGAATACCAGCCAGAAGCGACGCGCGGACTTTTGCCTGAACCTGCGGGCTCTGGAGGATAGCTGGGGATCCCGTGACCTGAATACGTGGGCCGAGCGGGCTGATGACGTCAACATAAATGCCCGCCATTGCGCTCATTAACGTTTCTGACTGCAAATCGAAATGGTCTAGCTGGCGCTGCAGGCCATTAATACGGTCCCCCAGCGTGTCCATTGCGCCCTTGGCGGCTGACAGCTTGCGCTCCAGCACCATCAGGCTCAGGGTATAGCGGGTGAGTTCCGCGTTCAGTCCCTGACGACTGCTGGCGTTCAGTACACCGAGCAGCGTTTCAAGGCCCAGACGCAGATTGGCTTCACTGCCACCAAACACGCCCAGCGTAGAATTGGGATTCATATCAATAACACTGTTGAGTGAAACGTGTAGTGCATCGGCATCACAGTGCCCCTGGTGTGCCAGTTGTTGCACCAGGCGAGCCGACTGGCAAATGCCTGCCAGAGCGAGGGTGATGTCATAATAATTCTTTGCCACGTTCACTGCTTCCTTGTATTAGATATGTAGATAAATTATACCGGCAGAGGCAGGCGCTGCTCGATAATTCCGCCACCGAGGCACACTTCGCCGCAGTAAAAGACGGCCGACTGACCTGGCGTCACCGCCGCAACCGGCTCGTCAAAAATCACTTCAATACGTTCGTCATCCAGCGACTTAACGGTGCACGGAATATCGGTCTGACGATAGCGGGTTTTCACCGTACAGCGCATTGTGCCGGAGAAGGGTTCGCGATCGACCCAGTGCAGCTGTTGCGCGATCAGGCCAACGGACATCAGACGCGGGTGATCGTGACCCTGAGCGACAACCAGAATGTTGTTCTCAACGTCCTTATCGACCACATACCATGGATCCTCGGTCCCTTCTTTGGTTCCGCCGATACCCAGACCTTTACGTTGGCCCAGAGTGTGATACATCAGCCCCTGGTGCTGGCCGATTTCTTCGCCATCCACGGTGATGATTTTTCCTGGCTGAGCCGGAAGGTAACGGCCAAGGAACTCGCGGAATTTACGTTCACCAATAAAGCAGATGCCGGTGGAGTCTTTTTTCTTCGCGGTAATCAGGCCCAGATCTTCGGCGATTTTGCGCACCTGCGGTTTTTCCAGTTCACCGACCGGGAACAAGCTTTGGGCGATCTGCTCGTGACCGAGCGTATAGAGGAAATAGCTTTGGTCTTTATTGCCGTCGAGTCCACGCAGCAGGCGGCTTTTGCCGTCGACGTCCGCGCGGCGCACGTAGTGACCGGTGGCGATGAAATCGGCACCTAAATCTTCAGCGGCAAATTCGAGGAAGGCTTTAAACTTAATTTCTTTGTTGCACAGAATATCCGGGTTTGGCGTACGACCCGCTTTGTACTCTTCAAGGAACAACTCAAAGACGTTGTCCCAGTATTCTGCGGCAAAGTTAACGGTATGCAGTTCAATGCCGAGTTTGTCGCAGACTGCCTGCGCATCTGCAAGATCGGCAGCAGCGGTACAGTATTCCTCACCGTCGTCCTCTTCCCAGTTCTTCATGAACAGGCCTTCAACCTGATAACCCTGTTGTTGCAACAGCCAGGCAGAAACGGAGGAATCGACACCGCCGGACATGCCGACGATCACTTTTTTTGGGCTTTCAGACATAGGAATACTCACGACATTGAACTTAAAGGCGGCATATTCTATCACGCAGCCCTTTACTTGACACCCTCTGTAAACGGCCAGTTAAATTCTCCGATCATTGCCAGCGGATACCGTTGCCCGCTCTGATAACAGCGAATGCTCTCAGCAACCAGCGGCGAACGCAGGTTCGGTGCAGATAAAATCGCTTCAGCGCTGACCCAACGACAGCAATCTATATCGTTGTCATGCGGCTCAGTAGCGCACATATTGGCAAGCTCAATAGAAAACAGAAAACGCAAGAACGGGGTTCTGTCCGGGGCTATCCATTGATGCATGCGAATAAAATGCTGCGGCTGCGCGGTGATGCCGGTTTCTTCCCACAGTTCGCGTGCAGCGGCTTGTACCAAGGTTTCGTCCGCTTCCAGATGCCCGGCAGGCTGGTTCCATAACGCTTTGCCGTTGATGGTTTCCTCAACGACTAAAAACTTATCCTCGGCATGCACAATGCAGGCGACGGTGACGTGCGGTTTGAACATGGTTCACCTCTTATTCTTCTTTAAAGCCTTCAGACACATCTGGCCAGCTGATCTCGCCCGTGGTTTTATCGATACTAATATAGGCCACCGGAGGGGAGGTTTGTGGATCGGCGGCACCCCGGCAAAATTCGGTTTGGTGGTCTTCGCGTACGATGATTTCAATCGCGTTTTTCGCATTCCAGCTCTCATAAAAAACACATTGATAGTCATAACGCAAACTGAGAGTGGCGACCCGCGTGGCTGTTTCTGTAGAGAGTGGATTGATGTCGTCGCGATAGCGGTCACCGCTGTTTAAAGGTTGCAGCTGTGATTTTTTCAACCAGCCGCGCACGCTATGACGATCAGCGGTGTAATAGACCACCTCAATAAAATCGTCTTTGGACTCTTCCTGAGCAGAAACCACGTCGCCGGGAACCAGGAATACGGAACTGTTGCGACACTGTGCATTTGGCATTGAATAGAATCCAGCGCGCGAGCTGCCGATGACCTGATAATGGTTGCTGGCGGCGGGGGGCATTTTTTCGCGTTGTGACATCGCTTTATTGGCCCATGTCTGGCAGGCAGGGCTAACAGGAAGCGGGTTAGCTAACGGCGTGAGTCCGTCAGCGGTAACCCAACCGGTAGCGAAAGTGCCGTTTGCGCCCCGGTAGCGGATGTAACGAAAAGGTTCGTCTTTGGACAGCATGCCTGTGCTTTCATAACGCTGCGAACTTCTGAGCACCTCTACAGTGTCGCTATTGACCAAAAACGCCGGGAGCTGGCATCCGCTGGCTGGTGCAGAGTAGAAATGCAGACGAGAGTCAGCGCTGACGTTGGCAGTGGCGTAAAGATAATTTGCCTCTCCCGCCGCGATCCCGGCGAGCGTTTCACAGTTCTGTTTTGCATAACAAAATGGTGAAACTCCGCACAACATGAGCGCTGCAACGATCCGTTTATCCATATGCCGTGTTCTTCCCTGTTAATAGTTGCGTTAAAAATGGATGCTACGGCTGCAGCTCACGCCATTCGCCGTTGGCGAGATTATCCAGCGTGTAATCACCCATGGCATAGCGAATTAACCGCAGCGTGGGGAAACCCACATGCGCCGTCATGCGTCTCACCTGACGGTTACGCCCCTCATACAACGTGATTTTCAACCAACGGGTGGGAATGCTTTTGCGCTCGCGAATCGGTGGATTTCGCGGCCACAGCCAGTCAGGTTCGGCAACAACCTCAACGCCTGCCGGTAACGTTGGGCCATCATTGAGCGTCACGCCATTGCGCAGGGCATCCAGCGCCTCTGGCGTCGGCTCTCCTTCGACCTGTACGTAATAAATTTTTCCGGTGCGCTTACCCGGCAGCGTCAATCGGGCCTGTAATGCACCGTCATTGGTCAGTACCAACAGGCCTTCGCTATCCCTGTCCAGGCGCCCCGCAGCATAGATGCCCTGTACGGGAATAAAATCTTTTAACGTGCTGCGACCCGCTTCGTCAGTAAATTGTGGCAAAACATCGTAGGGTTTATTGAACAAAACCACGCGTTTTGGCTGGTTTTCTTTACGCTGTTTAGTGACTTGTCGTGAGCTGAATCGCTCAACCCGGTGATTTCTAAAAGAAGTTTTTTGCATGGTATTTTCAGATTATATCAATTGCCGCATTATAGCCTAAGAACGAGTGTCTTTCATGGCGGCGAACAATAGGGTAGTATTGACACGCTCATTACAAATCATTAACAAAAAGTTGCTCTAACGCATCCGTGTAGCAGGACGCAAATGCACATGCAGCGTGATGACAGACGAGCAGAACCAGAAGCGCTCGAAGGAGAGGTGAATGGAAAGCAAAGTAGTTGTTCCGGCGGAAGGTAAGAAGATCACCCTGCAAAACGGCAAACTCAACGTTCCTGAAAATCCGATTATCCCGTTCATTGAAGGCGACGGTATCGGCGTTGATGTAACCCCACCGATGATCAAAGTTGTCGATGCTGCTGTCGAGAAAGCCTATAAAGGCGAGCGTAAAATCTCCTGGATGGAAATCTACACCGGCGAGAAATCCACTCAGGTCTACGGCCAGGACGTCTGGCTGCCTGCTGAAACCCTTGATCTGATTCGTGACTACCGTGTTGCTATTAAAGGCCCACTGACTACCCCAGTTGGCGGCGGTATTCGCTCACTGAACGTTGCACTGCGTCAGGAACTTGACCTGTACGTGTGCCTGCGTCCGGTTCGTTACTACCAGGGCACCCCAAGCCCGGTTAAACATCCTGAACTGACCGACATGGTCATCTTCCGTGAAAACTCTGAAGACATCTACGCCGGTATCGAGTGGAAAGCTGACTCTGCTGATGCAGAGAAAGTGATTAAATTCCTGCGCGAAGAGATGGGCGTGAAGAAAATTCGCTTCCCGGAACATTGCGGTATCGGTATCAAACCGTGTTCCGAAGACGGGACAAAACGTCTGGTGCGTGCGGCGATTGAATACGCCATCGCCAACGATCGTGATTCTGTTACCCTGGTACATAAAGGTAACATCATGAAGTTCACCGAAGGCGCGTTCAAAGACTGGGGTTACCAGTTAGCGCGTGAAGAGTTTGGTGGTGAACTGATCGACGGCGGCCCGTGGGTGAAAATCAAGAACCCGAAAACCGGGAAAGAGATCGTTGTTAAGGACGTTATCGCCGATGCGTTCCTGCAGCAGATCCTGCTGCGTCCGGCAGAGTATGATGTTATTGCCTGTATGAACCTGAACGGTGACTACATCTCTGATGCCCTGGCAGCGCAGGTTGGCGGTATCGGTATCGCGCCGGGTGCAAACATCGGTGACGAATGTGCACTGTTTGAAGCCACCCACGGTACTGCACCGAAGTATGCGGGTCAGGATAAAGTGAACCCAGGTTCCATCATCCTGTCTGCTGAAATGATGCTGCGCCACATGGGTTGGGTCGAAGCGGCTGACCTGATCGTTAAAGGTATGAGCGGTGCGATCAACGCGAAAACCGTAACCTATGACTTCGAACGTCTGATGGACGGCGCTAAGCTGCTGAAATGTTCTGAGTTTGGTGACGCGATCATCGAAAACATGTAATCCACATTCTGGGTTGTATGAGAACGGGAGCCGAGAGGTTCCCGTTTTTTTATACCTGTAAAATTCCTTCCCCAAAACTCTCGCCAAAACGTTTCCTCAAAACCAGGTTTGGCACTTATGTCAGCTTATCCGGTGCTGGGGGGAAGAAACCGGACTGTTAGTTTAATTATCATTATATTAATGGATTGTTGTTCTCGACATCTTCCATGTATAAAAGTGTATCGTCGACAGAGTAGTAATACCGTTTATTATCATTGACATCAGTAACCCATCGGAAAACGCCAGCACTAACAAGTGTTGTAATATATTCCCGAAATGTGGATTCCCCGGAAATATGTGTCTGGGCTGCTTTTTTTACTTGTTCAGGGTCCTTGGTTGTACTGACTTTTAATAAATCTCTTTTCCCTCTTATTAATATTACTTCATCATTCGCTGTAACAGCTCTGATGTTATCAGTAGCCAGGTAGTAAATATAATGAGCAATATTCTGGCGTTTTAGTTCAGAGTAAAACCACGAAAAATTATGTTCCTTTCTCACTTGCTCAAACATCTTTTCAAGAACAGTAACCTGATCCATCAGGGTTATAACCTATTGTTAGTTATGAGAGCGTGTAGTGTGCACGATCAGTTTTGTCGCTTCAATCTGGTCAGATCTCTTGGTGTGGTGCGGATAGCGAGGTCATGGGACGATTAAGGGTTCTCCCAGTAGGGGGCCTTGCTACGGGGCGGGTGCGGCGCGTAGCAAGGCTGGTTTTTGCATTTTCATCGGCCATCACTGTTAGTATAATTTATTGATATTTAATGAGATAAATTTCATAGTGTCGAATATGTGCGCTTTGTTCATCACTGACGCCGTTTTTAAAAGGTGCTCGCAGGATGCAAGTTTTTTCCTCGGGTGAACTATGGATTGTGAACTAAAAAACTTACAACTAAATGTTAGCCAACTGGCCACATTGTCTGATGTGCATCGTCAGACCATTGCGGCGTGCATTAAAAATGACCGGCACCGCTCATTGCGTGAATATTCAGTAGTAGGGGAGACAGCCACAGATGTGGCTGTCGTTTCCATCCCTGGTTAGAAGTTGATGCGGAAACCTACGCTACCGGTTACCGGAGACTCGATATTCTCTCCTTTCTGGTAGTTTGCCTCAGCCCACACCCCTGCGTTTGGTGTCAACTGGACACTCACCCCGACACCGTATTTACCTGTCGTGCCTGAGATATCGTTGGTAAAGTCATAGCGGTTGTTGATCTGCACCTTGTTGTTGTCCGAAAACTCGTGGCTGACCGCAGCCTTGAGGTACGGTTTGACTGTTTTTCCGGCAACGTCAAGATTCATACCCAGATTCACACCGGTCTCGGCCTGCAAAGACTTGGTTGCCCCGATGCTGGCTTTCATGCCGTTATTCAGGCTGATATCCTTCTCATCTGCCCGGAACGCCGTTGTCCGCACGTATGGCTGCGCCCATGTATTCTCATTCAGGCTGAAGGTCTTACCAGCTTCGAGACTGCCGCCAAAACCATTCTGGCTGTAATCTCCCTTCACCGCCGAGCCGTCACTCATCCAGGTGCGCAGCTCATTACTAAAGCGGTTGAATTTGATAACCCCGTCCACGTAGTAGCCGTCATTATCAAACCAGGTTGCATACAAACCACCGCCTGTGCTGTCGATAGTACTTTTTCCACCACGGGCATGCTTAATGCTGTTGTCGGTGTAAGAGAAGAAAGCACCCACAGCTAAATGGCTGTCACCCAGCTCAAAGACCTTGTCGCCACCAGTTTCGAAACCGTTCTGGGTCAGAGAATAGCCCGAGCTGGCCCCGCCGCTGATGCGGTTATCTGAACCTGTATAACGGCCCCATACTCCTCCTGGCGCACGGGTGTTCTGCATCACGTCACCGTGACGGAAACGCAGATTCTGCAGTTCGCTGTTGAAGACGTATGCCGGTGCTGTCGCCATGCCCAGTACCGCGTCGGCAGATTTTGTTGTGCGATGCGCAGGAGACGGCACACCTGCATCCGGGTTACCTGCATCCGGGGTGGTCGGTGGAGTAACCGGAGGTGGGGTGTCAGTCTTCAGATACCAGTTGGTATTTTCCTTGCTCAGGCTGTATTCCCAGGTACCAGCATCGACTTTCCCGCCTTTCAGGGTAAACGCGGCGTCACCGCCACCGGTCTGCACCACCTGAAGCGGCGCACCAGCGGATACTGGCTCCCGGCCGGTATTTTTGATATCCAGCACAAAGTTACCACTGGCGTTGCCCGCGACATTCAACATATCTCCGGTATGCGACGCGATATCAGTGTTCATCCGGAATGTCCCGCTACCCGACAGGCTCCCGAGCGACAGCGAAACCGCCTGGAAGGCTGGCGTCAGACGTGTGGTTGTTGACGGACGGAAATCAACGGTCCCGTTATCCAGCGTTAATGCGCCGACAGTGGAGTCACCATCGAGATGCCAGACAGATGCACCTTTAATCGCCATGTCACCTGCGCCGGTGCTGTCTCCTGCAACGTTCCCCGTCAGGATAGTCCCGTTATCCAGAGTCAGGGTGGTGCCTGATTGTGTCGTCACATTGGCTTTAGCCTGAAGGGCATCCATCGTCATGGCACCGCCACTCTTAAGGACAATCCCACCGTCCTGAGACAACAGACCGCTGAAGCGGGTGCTTCCGCCTTCCTGTGTCAGGGTACCGGTCCCCGTCAGGGTACCTGCGAAGGCTGCAGCACTGTTGTTGAGGTAATACAGGTTGCCTTCGTTTGTGACTACGTCACCGACCAGCGTCCCTTTATCAGTCAGGGTGGTGGTGCCGTAGAGCACACCACCGCTGCGAATATCCAGCGTCCCGCCGCTGTTGATGGTGGTACTAGTGGCACTACCGCCGCTGGAGACGAGCTGGACGCCGCCGTTGTTGATGGTGGTACTAGTGGCACTACCGCCGCTGGAGACGAACTGAACCCCGCCGCTGTTGATGATGGTACTAGTGGCACTTCCGCCACTTCCGCTACTACTATCGATGGAAACATGCTGAACCCCACCGTTGTTAATAGAGGTGCCCGTGGCACTTCCGCCGTAGAGAAACTGCCTCCCACCGGAATTAATTGTAGCGTTAGTGGCACTGCCGCCGATATTGACAATCAGTTGCCCGCCGGAATTAATTGTAGCGTTAGTGGCACTGCCGCCGGTACTGACAGTCAGTTGCCCACCGGAATTAATTGTAGTGTTAGTGGCACTACCACCGTGGGAGACAATCTGACGCCCAGTATTGTTAAGCACGGTGTCCGTGGCAATGCCGCCGTCACGGACATACTGGCGACCACCGCTATTAACAGAAGTCGCCTTGGCGATGCCGCCACTGGAGACAAACTGTCGCGCTCCGTCGTTAACTGATGCGCTTGTGGCACTGCCACCACTGATTACATACTGGTCTCCTCCGCTGTTAATTATGGTGCCCATGGCACTGCCGCCGCTGAATACCGTCTGTCTCCCACGATTGTTAACAGTTGCATTCGTAGCACTACCACCACTGGAGACATGCTGGTGCCCACCGCTGTTGATGGTGGAACTAGTGGCACTACCGCCGCTAGAAACATGCTGAACCCCGCCGTTGTTAATGGTGGTACTCGTGGCACTGCCACCACTGGAGACATACTGCTTCCCACCGCTGTTAATGGTCGTTTTTTTTGCCGTGTCGCCTGCAGACAGGTGCATGGACTTGCGTGTTTCACCACTTCCAATTGTCTGATTGTCATAGGCTGCCGCCAGCACGGGCTGTGACGGCATAAGCAGGCCCGCAATCAGCCCTGCCAGCGCGGTTCGCTTGATTTGACGGGGGCGTCGGCCCCCTTTACGGGTCAGTTCTGAGGTTACGACCCACGTTCCTGTGGATTCATTCCAGACAGTGTTATAAACCTTATTCATTGCTTACTCCTTTTTTCAGGGTGGCCTCAACACCCTGTTCAGTTAAAGAACGGTGAAGTTTATTGATGACGCCATTGACCTGGGCGCCGGTTATCAGTCGGGTACATTCAAATTGCCGGTCGGTGTTTTTATGTCTCGGGCACCACAGAAAATCGTGGTGGTCAAAATTCAGCGATGTATCGTCCCAGCATCCATAGCAGCCATGGGGGTTAAATACCCGCCACGGGGTATAAAATTCGCTGTTCGGGAGGCTGAAGCCACTTATCAGCACCACCGGAATACGGGCAGCCCATGCCAGCCATGACAGGCCGCTTGGCAGGCCAATGAAGAAGCTGGCATGGCGAAGGAGGTTCACCCGTTCCTGAAGGGGGAGCTTGCCGGTAAAATCTTCGGCTCCCCAGGGAATGTGATTCCAGACAAAGCCCTGGCCGTAATGGGCATCCCGGTCAATGCACAGCACCCGGTAACCCAGTGATTTCAGGTGTGCGACAACCTCACTCCAACCGGTGCCGTTGTTCCAGTACTTCGCCTGACAGGTGGACTGTGTGGCGATACACACATAAGGCTCCTGGATAACCCGGGGTGCAGACAAGTCAAGTCGGACGGGGGCTTCACGCGGGTCAACGCCCAGAATGTAGCCTGCAGAACGATGGAAACCGACTTTGCGAAAATCCACGGGCTGATTATCTGTATCGCCACCAAAGTAGAGACCTACGCGGTAAGTTGCGTAAGGCGCTACCGTGCGTGGATTATCCGGCGTGGAAAACTGTATCTGCGGGTACTGAGGTGCCAGCAGGTCGATAATGTCCTGTGCCATCGTGCACTCCAACTGGCACTTGTGCAGAGTATGGAAGCGTTCGACATAAGGAAACCAGCCGAGCAGGTCGCCTAACGTCCCGGTGGGGAATGAAATCAGCACAGGCCGGTCTTTTAATTTCAGGGTTTCATCCAGCAGGGGAGTCTCTTCCCCCTGACGGAATACCTGAATGCGGAAGCGCACAAAATATTTCTTACTACTAGTCACCCACCCGTTATCTGCATCGCAGCAGAAAAGAATGTTATCGGAGTCGGCATCAAGCAAACGTACGTGCCATTTCCCTTCAGGAAGCAGAACACGAGCGCCATCATTAAAATCATAAAAGATATTTTCAGGTCCGGCCTGCGTTGGAATATCAGGAGGAGGGATAAAAAATGTATTCTTCAGCGTTGACATATTCCCACCTTAAAAATATATAAGCGTTGAAAAGTACAGAAATCATTAAGTATTAGTTTCGGAAAACTGACAACAGTATCCGCAACCTCATGCACCCAGGATGTGTAATGATTTTAATATCGTCTACCGGTTACAAATTTGAGATGCTCTTAAAACTCACTGCATTACTCGAAAATATTGAATGGTTACGCAGGGAATTCATTCGGTCGTTTCGTTTTTTGACATCTTATAATAATTAAGTAGCGCATTAACAACCTGGATGACATGCTCAAATCTGCTGATGCATACCCCAAAGTAGCCATTGCTAACACCATGTTTATCGCAACAGTGAGATCTTGGGCGATTCAATACAAAATAATCGCGCAACGCCCTGATGATTTTATCGCTGCGGATGGGTGTCAGTTCGATCAGAAACCAGAACTCATCATCAGACATATTTCCTGAAGGAAGAATATGATTCGTTTTTTCCAGGAAAGAGCCTTGCTGAGGTTGCTGGCTATGTTCTTTTATGTATTCCACCTTCGTCTCCATTAAGCATTATCTAATTCATAACAAGGACTGTCATCATTAAAAACAATACCATCCGGGAGCGATTAGAAGTATACCAAAGTGAAATTCAAGAAAAAACAAAAATGAGTGGTGCAAAAATCTGAAATAATCAATTATTATATTTTTTTATGCTAAGTAATATTAATTATAAAGAGTGTTATTTTGCGAAAATGCATTTTATTAGAATGATTCTCTTTTTTTAACAATGTTGAATTTGTTTTGTTTTTTTAAATTAGCAGCATTTCAAATATGGCTTATCTATGAAAATGGTAAACAATGTGATTATTTGTTGAGATATCATCAGATGCTTAATTTTCTCAAGGAACAATGTTGCGTTAAACTATATAGCGTTGTATTAACTATTTTCACAATTTAACAAAGAAATCTTCAGGGGGTTACTTAGAAACCGTGCAGGATGATAAGTACGATAATTCCAACCACGTCACTGCTTTGACTAAACGTGTTTAATTGCTGATATGAATATATACTAACCTTCAGCGATGAAGATTGCTCCTCAGCGACAGAGTGGGGAGGTTTAAATAACTTCATAGGAACTGCGCCACTCCTGGAGTTAACAGGAGATGAATCTATGAGTTTTTTACTTCATCATGAGTAATTTAATGAAATAATGACTGCCCCACATGGGTTGGACTGAAGCGGCTGACCTGATCGTTAAAGGTATGGACGGCGCTAATCTGCTGAAATGTTCAGAGTTTGGTGACGCGATCATTGAAAATATGTATTCCAGATTCTGGGTTGTATGAGAACGGGAGCCGATGGGTTCCCGTTTTTTATTATTAGGGATCGAACGGTTATCAAAATCGCCTGGATAGAAGAGGGCAGATCGGATGACTGAGACGTCTTTCTGTTAGGTTTGGTGTAGAACGCATATTTTCTACTCAATCTTAAGAAACTTCTCTACCTTGTTTTATTAGATGCTTAATGGTCGCATAATCATAATATCCAGCAGCAACCTGTTTAGCATATTCGATGCGTTGTAGAGCTACGGCCTTTTCATACATTGCATTTTTGACCGAAATAGCCAGAAAATGGTCCATTTCCGCTAACTCGTCTTGCGTTCTGTCGGCAGTAAACAGATATCGCCGCTCGTGATGTTCAATAGCACCGATGAGAAATGCAGCACGATCTGCAATGTTATGTATGGGCTTATCACCGAGTAGACTGTTACATTGCGGGCACGAAGGTACAGTATGGCCGCGATCGTAATGTCGTACTCCACCTCGCCATGCGACAGATACTACATGATCACGAACTATGCCCGAACGATAGTCACCACAATAGATGCAACGTAGCCGATCTAAATCAGGTTGATTGATATTTAATGTAGATACAGATGGGAATTCTTCTCGCACATATGGTACGGTTTTTTTGCGCTTAGCCCGGCATGCAATTACTGCTTTAATCGCCTCCTCTGATACAGGTTCATCTTCAACTATATTTTTAGATTTTTTAATCGGCAGATTTTTAACTTTTTCTAAATCTTCTGTAGCAAGCGAGTTAACCCTAGAGGCAGGTTTTTTGTTTGATAATGGTTCAATTAAACTTGAAGAAGTTGCTTTCTTGGAATTGGCTATTTGAGAATGGTTGCTCTGATTTTTTTCAATCTTAGACTTAGGTTTGACTATATAGGCATAACCGCTAGATATTTTGTTTACAGTACAATTGAATTCATTTTCATTGTAGCGGTTACGAAAGCTCTCCATAGCTTCTTCCATTGTGCTGTAAGCCATACTCTACGCCTTTTTAGCTGGGTAACTAGAGATAATGATGAAATTTAATATCAGGCGATCCTACATTTTCCTTGTGTCTATGTCTATCAAGGATTCATGAGGTCAGTGGGGCTGAAAACTGGGACGGATCTCTACTTATCAGAAAAATGGTACTAAACCTCGTTTATTTACAATACTGTGGAGTTCTAACGTTTTATTAATATCAACATTGGTTCTAGCCCATGGCGGATATGCTTTTTGTCATCTTTTGGGTCGGGCATTATAATATCGAAAATATGCCGGGCTAAGATATAGCCCGGCCTGTAGGTGAAAAACCAATTAGAACTGGTAGTTTAACGATACCCAGTAGTTGCGACCCGGATTGACGTATCCGGTTGTGGATTGTGCGGTCTGGAAGTAGTTGCCCGCGTAGGTGCTGCTGCGGCCAACCTGATACAGAGTGACGTCGCTAAAGTCTTTATCCAACACGTTATTTATCGCCGTATTCAGCGTCAGTTCTTTGGTCAGCTTATAGGACATGCCCATATCGAGAACGGTCCAGGCTTTTAAATTGGCCCCTTTATCATCGTACACGGCTTTTTGGACTGCACTAAGGTTGTCATAGTTTTCGGTAAAGCGTGGGGCTTTACCACGATAGCGTGCGCTTAACCAGGCATTCATATCTTCGGTTGCCTGCCAGTTCAGACGGGCGTTAGCCATATGTTTGGGGGTATAGCTCAGCGGTGCGCCTTTGTTTTCGCCATCTTTTTGTTTGCTCTGCGTATAGGTGTAGTTGAGCGATAAGCTCAGCACGTCAGACCAAAGCGGGAAGGTGCTGGCGAATTCAACGCCGTCCGTTCTCGCCTTGCCGCTGTTGGTATAACTGTTGGTATTGTCATCGATGGAATACGAGACAATTTTATTTTTGTATTCGGTGTAGAAGCCGGTAACGTTGGCGTTCAGCCCCGCGTCGTTCTCATAGTACAACCCGGTTTCATAGCTGGTGCTCTCTTCGGGTTTAAGGTCGGGGTTGCCGACCGTATTGACGGTTCCCTGAGCAGTCACACCGCTGATGCCGTTGTGCAACTGGCTGAGTGACGGGGCTTTGTATCCGGTTGTGACGCCACCTTTCAGGGTCCATTCTTCCGATACGTCCCACACCATGTAAGCTCGTGGGCTAAGGTGTCCGCCAAAGACATCGTTATGCTCATAGCGAGTGCCTGCGGTTAGTGCCAGCGAGTCGAGAATATGCCACTCATCTTCCGCGTAGGTCGCCCAGGTTTTCTGGTGGAATGTCTCACCGGTATTGGCCAGCACCACCCCGTCTTTCATGCGGGCATCCCAGTATTCTCCGCCGAGAGTAAGCAGATGCGAATCACCCAATGGCGTAAGCAGGACCGAGTCCAGGATGACGTTGGTATTTTTCAATTCACGAGCGTCACCGGCCCGGCCCGCGTTTTCTGGCGTAAGCGCGGATGAGACCAGTTGGCGGCCTTTGTTCTCGGTTTCATTCCAGCCCACGGAGGATTTCCAGGTACCAAATGTTAATGCGGTATCGTGACCCAGCGTGACCTTATTACGTTCATAGCGCAGGGTTTTATCGTATCCGCCGGTGAGATTACCCAACTGCCCATCATCATTGTCGTAGCGCTGTCTGGCGGAGTCGAGATCCAGCCACAGCGTATTATTTGCGCCGGTTTTCCAGTCCAGACGGGTACCGATGTTGTAGTTTTCAGATTCCGTTGGATACGGCACGCGCGTCGATGTGGTATCGCTCAGAGAGGTGACGCTGGAGCCTTGTCGTTGTGTCGTGCTGCCGCGTACCTGCATGTCCAGCACGCCAGCAATTAGCGGGCCGCTTGACCAGAAGTTGGCTACCGTGCTGTTACCCCATTTATTGCTTTCTTGCAGGTTAACGCCGGTATTAATGGACGTGCTCCATTTGTCCGTACTTCTCTTGGTAATGATGTTAACGACACCGCCGATAGCATCTGAACCGTACAGCGTCGACATGGGACCGCGGATCACTTCAATATGATCGATGGCTGCCAGCGGAGGCATAAAACTGGTGTTCATGGCAGAGAAGCCGTTGGGCGTCACGTCACTGCTGCCATTTTGACGAATACCGTCTATCAGGATCAGCGTATAGCTGGCAGGCATGCCGCGAATACTGACCTCCAGACCGCCGGTTTTACCGGTGCTGCTTTCAACATCCACCCCTTCAACGGAGCGCAGGGCTTCACCTAAGTCATTATATTTATTGGTTTGTAATTCTTGTTGAGAAATAACCGACACGCTGGCAGCCGCGTTGGTGATCTTTTTTTCGTAACCCGACGCGGTCACGACCATGACATCATCGGCGAAGGCATAAGTACCGCTGAATCCAAGGCAGGACAGAACGACAGAGGCAACAGGTTTTAAACGCATAGTCAAACTTCCTTTGTTAAAAATTCAAAGGCAGTAAGATAATTGATGAAAATGATAATACAAATAATTATCATTACAAATTTACATAACTTGTCACTCTCTGTATATTTCTTGAATAAATATACATAAATTGTCACTAATTTTAGATAGGGAGTAATGACAAAACGCGTGAGTAGTTTTTACGGTAATTATTAATATTCATTTAATATGATATTGAATAATAGAGAAGGAGATAAAAATCACGGCAGTGAATCACTGCACGTCGAGAGGTGAGAATTCGACAGTTGTATGATGTTTTTTTAAAATCGTCATACTTTTCTGCGCTGTATCATTTTTTTAGCCAAAGTGGTCCGCCATAATCCCTTCCCCAGGAGACCTCACAACGGGTATGTGCTGTTGTGCGGTATAAAAACAACGCAAAAGCGGGACAAGGTAATGATTAACGGCAAGCTGGCACGGTTGACGTGCGCACTGACTCTGGCATTTTCGACCTCCCTTTTCGCAGCACAACCGGCGGTGGAAGGGCAAACATTGAAACTGGCAATTGGACCCGAACCCACGGAGGGATTCGACCCAATGCTAGGCTGGAGTCACGGCAGCTATTTGCTCCTGCATGCACCTTTGTTAAAACAAAATGCCGATATGAGCTGGGGAAGCCTGCTGACGGAGAAGGTGGAGACCAGCGCTGATGGGAAAACCTGGACATTAACCTTAAAACCCGATCTTAAATTCTCTGATGGCTCCCCGCTCACGGCGGAAGATGTGGTATTTACCTTCAACAAAGCCGCGAAAAGCGGTGGGAAAATCGACATGGGGAATTTCACCCATGCCCGCCTGAAAGATAATCGCACGGTAGAAATGACGCTACGCAGTCCGCAGAGTACGTTTGTGAACGTGCTGGGCTCGTTAGGCATTGTTCCGGCAAAACAATACGATGAAAAAACCTTTGCCAGAAATCCAATTGGCGCAGGCCCTTATCGGCTGGTGAGTTTTCAACCGGGCCAACAGTTGATCGTCGAAGCGAACCCTTGGTACGCGGGTAAGAAAAATGATTTTAACCGGCTGGTGTTTGTCTTCCTGGACGAAGATAACGCTTACGCGGCCGCACGCAGTGGTCAACTGGGGCTGGTGCGTATTGCGCCATCAATGGCCGTTGCACCTCAGCAAGATAATTTGAAGCTGTGGGTTCGCAACAGCGTAGAGAACCGGGGGATCGTGTTCCCGATGGTCCCTGCGGGTAAAAAAGATGCTAACGGTTATCCGGTCGGTAACGATATAACGGCCGACGTCGCGATCAGACGGGCTATTAACTACGCCATCGATCGTAAGCAACTGGCTGAACAGGTTATGGAAGGCCACGCTATCCCGGCGTACAGCGCGGTGCAGGGACTGCCGTGGCAGGGACCGTCGGTTGCGTTTAAAGATGGCGACAGTGACAAAGCACGCGCGCTTCTGGAACAGGCTGGCTGGAAAGTTGGCCCGGATGGTGTACGTGTAAAAGACGGCAAAGCAGCCCGTCTGACCTTATGGTATGCGAGCGGCGACAGTACGCGTCGTGATTTAGCCGAAGCGGTGCGTGCCATGCTCGAACCTGTTGGCATTGCGGTGTCGCTGCAATCCGGAAGCTGGGAAACCGTTGAGCGCCACATGCATTCGAATCCCACGCTGTTTGGTTGGGGGAGTTTAGATCCGATGGAGCTTTTCCATCACTACAGCGGGCAGGCCGCGGGCGTTGAGTATTACAACCCCGGTTATTACAGCAATCCTGCGGTTGAACAGCATCTCAAACAGGCCATTGATGCGCCGGACTGGCAAAAAGCAGTGCCTTTCTGGCAGCAGGTGGAGTGGGATGGCAAGCAGGGTGCAGGCGTTCAGGGTGACGCTGCGTGGGCATGGTTGCTGAATATCCAGCATACTTATCTGGCTAATCCGTGCATTGACCTGGGCAAAGGGGCGCCGGAAATTCACGGCAGCTGGTCTGTGCTCAACAATCTTGATGAATGGACCTGGACCTGCCGTTGATGAAGTCTGTTGTGGGTCATTTTCTGCGGCTGATCGTATTGTTGGTGCTGGTCGCTGCTGGCACCTTCGTCTTGCTCAGCTTCTCGCCGGTCGATCCGATTCGTGCCTATATTGGTAACGATCTCCTGCATGTTCCGCCAGAACAGTATGCGCGTATCGCCGCACGCTGGGGGCTGGATCAGCCGCTGTGGGAGCGTTTCGGGCATTGGTTTGCACGCGTCTTACAGGGTGATCTCGGGTATTCGATGTTGTTTAATGCACCGGTCGCCAGCGTGATCAAAGAGCGTTTTGCAACTTCGTTTGCTCTGCTCTGTGGCGCATGGTTGATGTCGGGGTTACTGGGTACGGCAATGGGGTTCGTTGCCGGGCGCTTCCTGAACCGCTGGCCGGATAAAATGATCTGCCGCCTCAGCTATCTGCTTTCATCGTTGCCAACCTTCTGGATAGGAATGCTGCTTCTGGCCGTGTTTGCGGTACGCTGGCCGGTGCTCCCGGTCTGCTGCGCGTGGGAGCCTGGCAACAGTGGTGATATGGCTGGCTTCACAGAGCGTCTGCGTCATCTGATTCTTCCGGTATGCGCCCTCAGTTTATTGGGGTTAGGGCAAATTACGCTGCACACCCGAGAAAGTATCGCCAGCGTGATGAAAAGCGACTTCGTTCGCTTTGCTCGCTCGCAGGGAGACAAGGGATGGTCGCTGCTGCGCCACCAGGTCCTGCGTCATGCGATAACGCCTGCGTTGTGCCTGCAATTTGCTTCGCTTGGCGAACTTTTTGGCGGCGCATTGCTGGCAGAAAAAGTCTTTGCGTATCCCGGACTGGGGCAGGCGACCATTGATGCCGGATTACGCGGCGATGTGCCGTTGCTGATGGGGATTGTCTTGTTCAGCACCGTTCTGGTGTTCATCGGCAACTCGCTCTCTTCCTGGTTAATCCATGTGCTAAATCGCGCGGTGGAGCGTCCAGATGCTCTATAACCCAACCCCAACGTTGATTCGCCTTCTGCTGTCTGCGGGCGGTTTACTCTTCATCGCCATTTATGGCAACGCTACGCTGGATAGCGCACTGAGCGTTAATCTGCTGGCCCGCCATCTGCCACCGGATGCGCTGCACTGGTTTGGCACCGATAATCTCGGGCGTGATTTATGGGTGCGCTGCTTTCAGGGGGCGTTAACCAGCCTGCAAATTGGTATCGGCGCGGCGGTGTGTAGCGGGGTAATTGCTTTATTGATGGCGGCGGTTTCGCGTTTGCATCCGCGCATGGATGTTCTGATGCGCTTAGTCACTGACGCGATGTTGTCGATGCCGCATCTGCTGCTGCTGATTTTGATCTGCTTTACTCTCGGCGGTGGTAAAAGTGGGGTGGTGCTGGCGGTTGCGCTGACCCATTGGCCGCGTCTGGCCTTGATCCTGCGCGCGGAGGCGGAACGTGTCGCACACAGTGACTACCTGATGCTGACTCGGCGGTTGGGACACGGGCATTTTTACTGCTGGCGTCGTCACTACTTACCTGCGCTATTGCCACAATGGTTGACCGGGACGTTGTTGATGTTTCCGCACGCGGTGTTACATAGCGCGGCGTTAAGTTTTCTTGGTTTTGGGCTGGCGCCGCATGAGCCGTCGCTGGGTCTGTTGCTGGCGGATGCGCTGCGATTTATCAGCCACGGCAACTGGTGGCTGGTGCTGTTTCCGGGGTTAATGCTGTTCAGCCTGGTGATGTTATTTGATCAGTTTGCCCGGGCGGTACATCGTTTGTGGTTGAGAGGTGACGCATGTTGAGTTTACAGCAGGTCTCGCTGGACGTGGCGCGCTATCGTTGGTACGGCGCGAGAAAGTGGTCATCGCTACTCCAGGATATTTCTTTTGATATTTCCCCCGGTCAAATGGTGGCATTAGTCGGCGGCAGCGGGGAAGGTAAGAGTCTGCTGTTGCAGTGTCTGCTCGATCTGTTACCAGACAATCTGCGCGTTCAGGGCGCGATAACCCTCGATGGAAAAACGCTGGATCGTAATGACATCCGTGCATGTCGCGGCAATACCTTTAGTTATGTACCGCAAGGGGTTCAGGCGCTTAATCCACTGCTGACCATTGAAAAGCATTTGAAAAGAGCGAGTCAACTCTCCGGTCATCCCTGGGACGCGGGGAAGGTAACGCAACTTCTTGAAAGGAGCCAACTGGACAACAGCGTATTAGGTGCTTTCCCGCGCCAACTGTCCGGTGGGATGGCAAAACGTGTTCTGGCGTGCCATGCGTCACTCAGTCAGGCGCGCTATATCCTTGCTGACGAAATTACCGCCTGGCTGGATGCGCCTTTGGCGAATCAACTGCTGGGGCATTTACGAGGTCTTTGCGAGCAGGGCTGTGGTGTGCTGTGGGTAACCCACGATCTCACGCTGGCTGCACGCCATGCGGACCGGATTGTTGCCCTGCATCAGGGACGGGTATCGGATAACGTGAGTCGGGAACAGCTGCTGCGTGGCGATATCAGCGAATATTTGCAGCGGCAATGGCGGGCGTTACCTGAGAGAAACCAACTATTTGGAGAGCTGAATGCTGTGCTGTCGTGATGTTGTTATACGCCAGGGCGGTAAGGTGCTGTGGCAAAACCTGACGTTCTCGCTGGCTGTCGGGGAGCGCATGGGGATTTGCGCTCCTAGCGGGACCGGGAAAACCACGTTGGGACGCGTGCTGGCTGGCTGGCAAAAACCAACCTCCGGTGAGATTTTAGTCGATGATAAACCGTTACCGGTCGGGCAATATTGCCCGGTACAACTGGTGCCGCAACATCCTGAATTGACGTTCAACCCCTGGCGAAGTACCGGTGATGCGGTGCGGGATGCCTGGCAGCCGGATGCCTCAACGCTCGCCCGTTTACATATCAATCCCGAGTGGTTAACCCGCCGACCCGGGCAGCTTTCTGGTGGTGAACTGGCGCGTATTGCGCTACTGCGCGCGCTTGATCCGCGCACGCGTTTTCTCATTGCCGATGAAATTACCGCCCAGCTTGACCCTTCTATTCAACGAGATATATGGGCGCTGCTTCTTGAAGAATGCCAGCGTCGTCCGTTAGGAATGCTCATCATTAGCCATCAGCAGGCATTGCTTGATCAGCTTTGTTCGCGAAGGTTGCCCTGGACGTAGTCGTCCTTTCTCCGTGTGGCCGATTTATCGCTGCGGATGAATTTTGCATAACCTCGTTGATTAAAATGTTACGTTATATTATAACAATTCACTCGCAACCATATTGAGGGTGAAATTTTGGCTATTCGTTTGGAAAGACTGGCGGTTGTTTTCGGGATGCTGTTAGCCAGTAGCCAGGTACTGGCACATGGGCACCATTCCCATGGCGCACCGATGACAGAAATAGAGCAAAAAGCGTCAGAGGGCGTTTTTGATAATAGCCATGTGAAGGACAGGGCTCTGAGCGACTGGGATGGCGTGTGGCAGTCTGTTTACCCTTATCTGCAGAGCGGTGAACTGGATCCGGTATTCAAGCAGAAGGCCGAAAAGGATAAAAGTAAAACGGCGGAGGAGTATAAAACCTATTACCGCACAGGCTATGCCACTAGCGTGGACACTATCGGTATCGAAAACGGTGTGATGGAATTTCATACGGGTAATAAGGTCGCGTCGTGTAAATATGATTACGCCGGATACAAAATATTGACCTATACGTCAGGCAAGAAAGGTGTGCGGTATCTGTTTGAGTGCAAAGAGGCAAATAGTCAGGCGCCGAAATACGTTCAATTTAGCGATCATATTATCGCACCACGCAAATCGAGCCACTATCACATCTTTATGGGAAATACCTCACAGGCAGCGCTGCTTGAAGAGATGGACAACTGGCCAACCTATTATCCGTATCAACTCAAAGCAGAAGCGGTGATTGACGAGATGCTGCATCATTAATTCCCATCCGGCTGTATTTAAACCCGCCGATAACGGCGGGTTGATAAATTGCGGATATTATTTTCCGGAAGCCAGCGTGCTGTAACTGGTCATCAGGTTGCGATAGTCAGGAATATGGTTGGAAAACAGCGTGCCCAGCCCTTCAACGTCATTACGCCAGTCGCGGTGTAATTCACAGGCCAGACCGAACCAGGTCATCAACTGCACGCCGGCAGAAGACATACGGTTCCAGGCAGAGTCGCGGGTCAGCGGGTTAAAGGTACCGGACGCATCGGTAACCACGAACACGTCGAACCCTGCCTCAATGGCCGATAGTGCAGGGAAGGCGACGCACACTTCGGTGACGACACCGGCGATGATCAGCTGTTTTTTACCCGTCGCTTTAATCGCGTTGACAAAATCGTCGTTGTCCCAGGCGTTAATCTGCCCCGGGCGGGCAATGTAAGGGGCGTCAGGAAACAGCGCTTTCAGCTCAGGAACCAGAGGGCCATTAGGACCGGTTTCAAAGCTGGTGGTCAGAATGGTGGGGAGTTTGAAGTACTTCGCCAGATCGGCCAGCGCCAGCACGTTGTTTTTAAACTTGTCGGGATCAATATCACGGACCAGCGACAGTAAACCTGCCTGGTGATCGACCAACAGTACGGCAGCCTGATCCTTATCCACACGTTTATAGGTAATCGTCATTTTTTCTTTCTCCAGGTGATGAGAGGGGGCCTCGACGGCGAAATCTATTGATAAACAGTAGTGGCTATCCGGGGTATTGGGTAGTTGCAAAAATGAGTTTCATCGTTGCAAATCTGGAACGAAAAATATTCTGCAACAGAGTGCGCTATTCATAAGCTTCTCTTTCCATCAGGTGATGCATTCGTTAGCATATTGTCTCGCAGCAAGTGCATGTGTTTTATCAGGAAGAGGTTAACGTGTTCGCAGAGTATGGAGTTCTGAATTACTGGACGTATTTGGTGGGGGCTATTTTTATTGTACTGGTACCGGGGCCCAATACGATATTCGTGCTGAAGAACAGCGTAGGGCGAGGGGTGAAGGGCGGTTACCTTGCAGCCTGCGGGGTGTTCATCGGTGATGCCGTGCTGATGTTTTTGGCCTACGCAGGTGTTGCGGCACTGATCAAAACAACGCCCGTTTTGTTTAATATCGTGCGTTATCTGGGGGCTTTTTATCTGTTATATCTCGGCGCGAAGATTCTGTATGCCACGTTAAAGTCGAAGGCCACGGAGACTGCGGCCGAAGAAACGCCCTTTGGTGCTATTTTCAAACGTGCATTAATTTTGAGTCTGACTAATCCAAAAGCCATTCTGTTTTATGTGTCGTTTTTCGTTCAATTTATTGACGTCAATGCACCACATTCAGGGTTGTCGTTCTTTATTTTGGCCATTACGCTTGAAATCGTGAGCTTCTTCTATCTGAGTTTCCTTATTTTCTCCGGTGCTTTTGTCACGCAGTATATTCGCACCAAGAAGAAACTGGCGAAGGTGGGCAATTCTCTCATCGGTTTAATTTTTGTGGGATTTGCCGCCCGTCTGGCGACGCTTCAGTCTTAACGCCATTAGCCCGCTCCTGGTGGCGGGCTTTGCGTTTTCCCCATTCTTATCATTGCCCATCAGTAAGAATACTAACCAATAAATGGTATTTTAAATGTATATTTTGAGGCGTACCCTGTTCACAGCAGCGATTCAATAAGGCTCGCTGGTTGTCGACTGGAAAAGGGAAGAAAGATGCTTCAAATTCCACAGAATCATATTCATACACGCTCAACGCCGTTCTGGAACAAAGACACTGCGCCTGCCGGAATTTTCGAACGCCACCTTGATAAAGGTACCCGTGCGGGGGTTTATCCTCGACTGTCGGTTATGCAGGGGGCGGTCAAATATCTCGGATTCGCAGATGAGCACAGCCCGGAGCCCGTAGAGGTGATGATTATTGAAGCCGGTCAGTTTGGCGTTTTTCCACCGGAAAAATGGCATAACATCGAAGTGATGACCGACGACACCTACTTTAATATCGATTTTTTCGTTGCGCCTGAGGTTCTGATGGAGAGTGCTAATCAACGAAAAGTCGTGCGTACCGGCAAGGAGTGAGTCATGAGTAAAGCAACCTATACCGTCACCGTAACCAATAACAGCAATGGCGTTTCTGTTGATTATGAAACGGAAGCGCCAATGACGCTGTTGGTACCCGACGTGGCAGCCGAAGTGGTCAAAGATCTGGTGAATACCGTACGTTCGTACGATACAGAAAATGAGCACGATGTTTGCGGCTGGTAACGCCATAACCGCCGTTACTCTATGATTTATATAAAAAACCGCAGCGTGCTGCGGTTTTTTTATTGACTGACATCCTGTGACTTGTTACCTAAACAGTCCGAAAAAAGAATTCTTAAGAAAACCTTAAGAACATCGCATTCATTGCTAATAGGCAACCATTCACAGGGGTTATGATCGGTACACAGTAACATTACAGAACATCTTGCTTATGAAAGTGAACACCCAGCTTACATTACCCACACTCATTCTTGGATTGGTCATCGTCGCGATCCCGTTCACCGCAAACTGGAATCTTCCTCTGTTAAACGGCACCGTTGTCAGATGGATTGAAAATGGGCAGGCGCTGTGGCTACTGTTTGGTGCGATATTTACACTCAGCTATATTCGGCCTTTATCTCGTCCTGAAGGTGAGAAGCAATTTTGGCTGTGGGCGGCAGTGTGGTGGCTGGTTTTACTGGGCAGAAGCACCAGTTGGGGGCGTGATTATTTCCCTGAGCATCCTAAACTTCTGTTCAGAACCATTTCAGTCGTGTTAATTGCCATGATTATTCTGCCAGTGTTATTGTCGAAGCGCTTACGGCAGGATATTGCACGTCGTGTACGCAATGAACCGCTGCCGATTTGGCTGCTGGCAATCACCACCTGTGCATTTTTAATATCTGACACCGTAGAACATCATCGCCTGCTGTCGCCACTGTTTCTGCATAATGCCCATTACGGCGATCTTATTGAAGAGCTGTATGAACTGCCGTTTATGGTGGGATTATTTCTGATGAACCTTGGTTTTATGCGGCGAGATAAGAAGGAAGAATACGCATCTGTTCGTGTAGGCAAGCAACTGCTGGCTAAGTGATCGAAATAACAGCCTGAGCCTTGAACAAAAGACTCAGGCTGTGTGTACTGTTATTTACGCAATAGCCTCACATAAACGTGACTTCATCTCGCTATATGATTGCGCAGCATACTTCTCTGCCCAATGTTGATCGGTGATGTGTTCGATATTCACCGCGCAATACTTGGTTTCCGGCGTTTTCGAGATAGGATCAAGATTATCCTGGGTTAACTCGTTACATGCGCCAATCCACCACTGATACGTCATATACACCGTTCCGCTATTGATGCGCTCGGAGACATCGGCACGGCTAATGACTTTCCCACGACGGGAACTCACCCACACCAGGTCACGATGACGGATCCCCTGTTTGGCGGCATCCTGAGTATTGATTTGCACATAGCCCGGTTCATCTGCCAGCGCCTGCAGTGCCGCGCAATTGCCGGTCATGGAACGACAGGAGTAATGCCCCACTTCGCGCACGGTACAGAGCACCATCGGGTATTTTTCATCCGGTACTTCGGCAGGGGCTCGCCACTGAGCGGCAAACAGCTTGCCCTTACCGTTGGCGGTATCAAACCGACTATTCTGATAGAGATACGGGGTGCCAGGGTGATCGAGATCCGGGCAAGGCCACTGAATATGGCCCATATCGCCCATTTTCTCATACGTTACCCCATAGAATAGCGGACAGAGTTCGCGCATCTCATCCCAGATTTGCTGGTTGTTTTGATACTGCATTGGGTAACCCATTTTGGTCGCCAACAGACTGATAATTTCCCAGTCGCGCTTCACATCCCCGGTGGGTTCGATCGCCTTCTCAAAACGCTGAAAACCACGATCGGCGCAGGTAAAGACGCCACCGTGTTCGCCCCATGAGGTTGCGGGCAGGATAACGTCGGCCATTTCCGCCGTCTTGGTCATGAAGATGTCCTGCACCACGATAAAATCAAGCGCGTTGAAGCCTTCTCGAACCAGGCCCAAATCGGCTTCGGTTTGCAGCGGATCTTCCCCCATGATGTAGTAGGCTTTAACTTTGCCTTCAATCGCCAGATGCGGGACTTCGGTGATCCGTGTGCCCACCTTGTCATCCATCAGGTTGACGTCAATCCCCCAGGCTTGAGCAAATTTCGCTCTCACTGCGGGATCGGTAACGTCCTGATAGCCCGGAAATTGATTGGGAAGCACGCCCATGTCGCATGCGCCCTGAACATTATTCTGCCCGCGTACCGGGCCGACGCCGACGTTAGGTCGACCCAGATTGCCGGTCAGCAAGGCCAGACTCGACAACCCACGCACGACGTCGACAGCCTGGCCGAACTGCGTCACGCCCATTCCCCACATCACCGTCGCTGACGGTGCGGCGGCAAAGGTGCGCATCGCCTGGCGTACCTGTTGAGCTGGCACCCCGGTGAGGTGTTCAACGGTTTCAGGCGCATAGTCCTTTACGGTTTCCCAATAGCTTTCCAGGCCTTCGGCATGCCTTTGTACGTATTCACGATCGTAGAGCTGCTCTTCAATCAGCACGTGTCCAAAGGCGTTGACCAGCGCCATGTTACAGCCATTTTTCAACTGCAGGTGCTGGTCTGCAATACGCGCGGTTTCAATGCGGCGAGGATCGCAGACAATGATTTTCGCCCCGTTCTGACGGGCTTTGATGACCCGGCGGGCGACTATCGGATGAGAGTCTGCGCAGTTATAGCCAAAGATGAGCAGGCATTTGGAATTTTCAATGTCGCTGATGGAATTGCTCATTGCGCCATTGCCTAAGGTTTCCTGCAATCCGGCAACGGAAGGGCCATGGCATACGCGAGCACAGCAATCGACGTTGTTGGTGTTGAGCACGCCACGTGCGAACTTTTGCATCACATAGTTGGTCTCATTTCCTGTTCCACGGGAAGAGCCAGTAGTCATGATGGCGCGGGGACCATGAGCATTTTTGATGTCTGATAGGCGTTTTGCGGTGTAGCGAATGGCTTCATCCCAGCTGACGGGCGTGAACTTTCCCCCTTTTTCATAACGGATCAGCGGGCGAGTTAGACGGGGAGTCAGAAGGCGCGTGTCGTTAAGAAAATCCCAACCGTAGTAGCCTTTCAGACATAGCTGGTTTTGGTTGGTCACCCCTTCAGCGGCTTCGGCGCGGATGATTTTGTTATTTTCAACAACAAGCTTGAGCTTGCACCCGGCCCCGCAGTATGGGCATACACTGGTGATTTTTTTCATCAATAACAGACCTGTTAAATGCTGAAATAGCGCGAATTGTAGACGCAGCCACGTGAATAGGTCACGGGCTACGATGTATCGTAGTGACGGGCTGTTAAAGCATAAAGTGTGCCAGAATTGAAAACGTAGTCACGGTAGGGTTGGGCTGCGAAATTAAGCGTAAAGTCACTGACGAAACGACATTAATGACGATAAACGTCAGAAAAGATCGCCATTTGCGGTGATCTAAGATCATGAAACATCGGAATAAGATGAAAATCCATGGTGATGGTGATCACAAATTTTAATTTTTCGGCGCTATGCTATGCTTTTAAATAACGAGTCAATCGTTCACGTAAAAACATAAGCGAGGAAAAAAATGGGTATACTTTCATGGATTATTTTCGGTCTTATCGCTGGGATATTGGCAAAATGGATTATGCCAGGCAAGGACGGCGGCGGATTCTTTATGACTATTATTTTAGGGGTTATCGGTGCAGTCGTTGGCGGTTGGATCAGTACATTGCTTGGCTTTGGCAAAGTGGATGGTTTCAACTTTGGCAGCTTTGCCGTGGCGATTATCGGCGCGCTCGTTGTTCTGTTTATCTACAGAAAAGTCAAAAGCTAAATCAAAACAGATATTGAAATAGAGGCCACTTCGTGTGGCCTTTATTTTTTTACCACCAGCCCAATTCGGTGCCGAGTACCACAATAATGGCGACGCCAATCATGATGAGCGTTGTTTTTTTCATGGTTATGCTCCCGGAGCGGCGTAGCCGCCAATAAAGAACCAGGATAAAAAAACAACGGCGGAAATGAAGATAATGACAGGAAAAATAATACCAATCCGCATGGTTTCACCAGCCAACGTTATGTGAAGATGAGCCAGAATAACAGGGCTTAATGCGTGACAAAAGCAGTTTTGCCCTCGCGTTTTTTATCCAGGTACATCGCGCTATCAGCGTTATGAAGCGCACAGTTTAAGTCGGTTTCTCGCGGATCGACTTCAATCACGCCCAGGCTGGCGCCAGGATAAAACAGGCTGATAGCGCCAAGCTGATAGTCGCCGCAGAGTTGTTGTTGCAACTGGTCTTTAACCCTTTGCATGCGCGTGTGTTGATCTTCTTCACTTTTTTGTGACAGACCCGCGACGAGAAATTCGTCGCCGCCCAGTCGGCCGAGAATATCGTTTTCACTACACACATGGCGCAAACGTTGCCCAACCTGGATCAAAAATTGGTCACCAACTTCATGGCCAAAACGGTCATTGATCAGCTTGAAATCATCTAAATCAATATAGGCGACGATAATTTTTTGCTGCAAATGGCGAGCCAGCGAAAAGAGGGTTTCCATATTTTCGAAAATGGCCCGACGATTAGGTAATCCGGTGAGCGCGTCGGTGTAGGAGTGTGCAATGAGTGCCGCATTCGCTTCACGTAATTGCGCCACCAGTGACTCTTTTTGAATCGACTGGGCAATCAGACTCGCAAACAGATGCAGGACCTGCTCTCCGCGTTGGCTCAACGTTTGTTGCTGCCGGCTGGTGGCGCAAAGCGTGCCGTAAAATGTCCCATCCGGAAGGTGGACAGGCGTGCTCAAAAAGGTGGTAATTTCCAGCGCGCGTGCGGCGGCACAGTCTGGCCAGCGAGCGGGGACGTTATCGCTGTACAGGCAGTTTTCTTCGATTGCGCGCTTGCACAACGTTTCATCCCACGGCACCGACAAACCCTCGGGTATATGCATCTGTCGGCTGTTACGTGCATACAGAATATGCTGCAGGCGTGCATCTAAATCGACTTTGGTTAAATAGGTCGACTCCATGTCAGTCACCATTTCCAGCATCTCCAGAAGTTGCCGAACCAGACCCTCAACAGACTGCTCGGTGGCTAATGATTGTGAGACTCTGGCAAGGATCATGTCAGACATGAGAGGTAAATACTCCTGAGTAGTAACAACGACGGTGATGCCTGCATGATAAAACAACACTGTGAAAGATGAAACAAGCCGAACTGTATGAAATGTAAGCGGAGAATGAAAACGCATCAGTAAAACATGGAGGTAGGCGGGCAGTCAGGGTAATCTGCCGCAATAACATTATTTGCAGGAGCGGTCATGAAATCTGTGTTTATTGTGTTGCCAGGTATGCTGATGTTAGCGGGATGTTCGACGCAACCCGATGCACCAATGCCACCGAAAGTGGGTATGGCGAATCCGGCATCCGTCTATTGCCAGCAAAAAGGAGGTTCGCTGATTGCGGTACAAACGCCGCAAGGGGTACGTTCTGACTGCAAGCTCCCCGGAGGAGAAGTAATCGACGAATGGGCGCTTTGGCGCAGAGATCACCCGGCTAAAACGCAGTGAGAGCCTGCTACCATTGACGTAGCCACTCGGCCAGCACGAGAGCGTGGTTTTGCTGCGTATTTTTTGCCGCATACAGTAGCGTGACGGTCTGTTGACGCGCGATGTCAGCAAGCCGTTTCCCTTCCTGCTGCTGTTGAGCAAGCTCGGCGCGGTATTGTTCTGCGAAATGTTTAAAATCAATAAGTTCAGCATGAAATGCTTTGCGTAATTCAGTCGAGGGCGTGAGCGCTTTATTCCACTCATCGCAGGCCAGGTCGGTTTTTTTTAACCCCCGTGGCCACAGTCTGTCGACCAGAACGCGATAACCATCATTTTGTTCAGCCGGGTCATACACGCGTTTACATTGAATATTCATTTCTCAATCCGCTCCGTTATGTCACCGAATGGAGACGTTTTATTATCGTCTTTACGGTACATTAAGATCGTAAAACGTGACCATTATAGCATTTTGTCGCGACTGACTCTCAATTTAAGGGATTGTGAAAACAACAAAATATCGGTAGGGTGAGGCTCCTTATGTTGTCCCTTATTGTCTGGACACAAGGAAACTCTCATGGACATTTCCCCTGTAAAAAATACACTTCGCATTGCGCTGGTCGGTGACTACAACCCTGACATTGTCGCGCATCAGGCGATTCCCCTTGCTATTGATGACGCTGCCGCGGTGCTGGAATTAATGGCGGATTACGACTGGCTAACCACATCGGATATTAATAGCGGTGAGGACCTGGTCGGCTATGACGCTATTTGGGTGGTGCCCGGTAGCCCGTATCAGCATCCAGAAGGTGCGCTGACGGCTATTCGTTACGCCCGTGAAAACAGTATTCCCTTTCTCGGCACCTGCGGTGGTTTTCAGCATGCCATCCTCGAATATGCCCGCAACGTGCTGGGTTGGCACGATGCCGCACACGCAGAAACGGATACCGAAGGTCGCATGGTAATTGCCCCATTGAGCTGCTCGCTGGTCGAAAAAACGGATGATATCGAACTGCGGGCGAATACGCTGATCGCCAGAGCCTACAATCAGGAGGTGATCTCTGAAGGTTATCACTGCAACTACGGCGTATCGCAAGCCTTTGCCGACGAACTGGAGCGTGGGGATTTACGCGTGACGGGCTGGGATGAGGCGGGAGATATTCGTGCCATTGAACTGGTGACGCATCCTTTTTATGTTGGCACGCTCTTTCAACATGAACGGGGTGCCTTGGCGGGGAAACCCGTGCCGCTGGTTCAGGCGATGTTACGCGCGGCGCGCGGATAAAAAGTCGGGCAGGTCTGCAATGAGCCTGCCCCATGCGTTATGGCGAGGTTATCTCACGGCTGCGTCCAGCATACAGGCCAAACACAGCCATCAGCGTCGCTAGCAGGGCGACGCCAATCAACGGTATCTGCCAGTTACCGTTGAGGTCGTGAATTTTGCCCATTAACGGCGGTCCACACGCCGCCAGCAAGTACCCCACAGACTGCGCCATACCGGATAGCGCAGCCGCCTGGTGCGCAGAACTGGCACGAAGTCCGATGAACGTCAGTCCGAGGATCATCGTCGCGCCCGAGCCAAAGCCAAATAAAATCGTCCACAACACGGCCTGGTTGGGTAGCAGCCAGAATCCTGCGGCTGCAATCGCACACATTAATGAAACCAAAGCGGCAATGGCGCGTTGATCCTTCAATTTAAACAAGATTAAAGGGATCAGTAAGCCGGGTGCGGCAGTAGCGAGTTGCAGCAAACCGTGCAGTGAACCCGCCTGTGCCTCGCTGTAGCCATGGCTAATCAAAATAGCGGGCAACCAGCCGATAATCACGTAATAGACGAGTGAGTTGATCCCCAAAAACAGCGTCACCTGCCAGGCGAGGCTGGAGCGCCAGATCCCTCGGGAATGCAACGCGCGCGAGTTACTCATCGTGGCATGGCTCGTCTGGCGATACTGCGGTAGCCAGATAAACAGCGCCAGCAGCGGAAAGACCATCAACATCATCAGCGCACCGCGCCAGCCGAATCCGTTAAGCGCCAGCGGTACCACGATAGCTGAGCCAATGGCGGCCGCAGCTCCCATCGTCAACGAGTACGCCCCGGTAAGTTTTGCGACATGTTGTGAAAAATCACGCTTAATCAACCCCGGAAGCAACACGTTGCCTAATGCTATCCCACAGCCAATGAGGGTGGTTCCACCAAATAAGAATGGCGGCGAGGGCAATGAACGTATGGCAATACCGGCGCAAATCAGCAGCATGGCGGCAAACAGACTGCGCTCAATACCCCATCGACGGGCAACGCCCGCCGCCAGGGGGGAAACTAACGCAAAGGCCAGCAGCGGTAGGGTAGTCAGGAGCCCCGTCTGGGCGGTCGTCAGCGCGTAATCTGCGCGAATGGCATCCAGCAGCGGCGCTGCACCGGTAAAGGTAACGCGAAGCGTGGTGGCGATCATCAGGATACCCGCAATCAGCAACGCACCTTGTTTGCCGCGGGGGGAAGGGGAATAGGTCATCTTTTTCTCTTATCGTCAGGCGAGGCGATACCTTACCGTTTTTACACCATGGATGAATCAAGCTAAAATGACAGATTATCGCTAAAATCGGACAACGTTATGCTGGGACTGAGGCTGGACGGGTATGAACCGGATCGCTATCACGATGCCGCTGTGGCTTTTTGTATTCAGGCTCAGGAAGATGAACTCTTCAGCCCGCTGCATCAGCACCGTAAAGGCCAGTTGATCCTGGCATTGTATGGCGCGATTACCTGTGAAGTTGAACACGCCATGTGGATGGTGCCACCCCAGTACGCGGTGTGGATCCCGGGTGAGATCCCTCACAGCAATCACGTCACCGTTGGCGCTGAGCTGTGTTTTTTGTTTATTGAACCGCAGGCGGTGGTGATGCCTGAACGTTGCTGCACGCTGAAAATATCACCACTCTGCCGGGAACTGATTCTTTCGCTGGCGACCAGAACCGATGCCCAGCGGCTGGAGCCGTCAACGCAGCGGCTGACGCAGGTTTTGTTTGATGAACTTCCGCAGCAACCGCAGGAGCAAATGCAGCTGCCGGTTTCCGATCATCCGAAAATTCGCAGGATGGTCGCAACGATGGCGCAGGAGCCCGCGCAATGGCAGACCTTGGGCCAGTGGGCTAGCGTGTTTGCGATGAGCGAACGCAATCTTGCCCGGCTGGTGGTGAAAGAGACCGGGCTGAGTTTTCGCCGCTGGCGTCAGCAACTACAGTTGATTCTGGCATTACAGGCGCTGGTTGATGGTCGTAACGTCCAGCAGGTCGCCCACATGCTGGGTTACGATTCAACAACCGCCTTTATCACCATGTTCAAAAAAGGCCTGGGTCAAACCCCAGGCCGTTATCTGACGGGGCTGGCTACTGTTTCCCCACAATCAGCGAAACCAGACCCGCGGCGATGAGCGGCCCCACAGGGACGCCGCGAAACAGCGCAACGCCCAGTACCGTACCGACCAGCAACCCGGCGACTAACTGCGGCTGACTGCCCATCAGCGTGACGCCACGTCCACCCAGCCAGGAGACGAATACGCCGATAGCAATGGCGACCAGTGACTTCCAGTTTACGAAGGAGTGAATGAGCGTGGATGGCGGTAGCGTTCCGCTGGCGATCGGTGCCATCACGCCAATCGTCAGGATAATAATCCCGACAGTCAGGCCCTGTTTTTCAATCCACGGGAAAAAGGTGTTCAGCGGGGTGACACGGACAATAATCAGCACCAGGATTGAAACGGCGACAGTGGTGTTGTGGCTGACAAAGCCCAGAGCTGCCAGTCCGAGCAGGATCAGCAGAGTGACATCAAACATCGTAGTTTCCTTGCCAAAAAAGATAAGCCTGCTTACTGTACGCGCAAATGCGTGGTGGAACAGGCTTTTTTTAGTGATGTATACGCTATTTGGGCGAACGCATAACCGTGCGTTTCTGTGCCGGTAACGGGGCGTTATAGCGTGTTATTGCGTGCGGCGAAACGTGACTAACTCCGGTTGCGCAATGCGCAGGTAATCCTGGGTGTCCATAATGACCGATTTGTCCAGCACCCCGGCGTTAAAGGCAATCTCATCAAAACGCTCGAACAAGAGTGGATCGGCGACCAGCTTGAGCTGAGGATGGAAGCTGAAGGGAGGAATGGCGCCAAAGACGCATCCCGTCAGTTCATCCACTTCAGCAGGGCTTGCCAGGGAGGCCCTCAAGCCGCCAAGATGGCTGGCGAGTTGGCTCAGATCAGCCTGTTGATCGGCAGAAAGAATAGCAAGCACATGCTGATTGACGCCATTGCCTTTCACTTTACACACCAGAGCTTTTGCACCCTGACCCAAGGCTGTGCCACGAATCTCTGATACCGCCTCGCATTTGCCGACGGCGTCGTGGCTGACCACGCGGTACGTTGCGCCGTGTTCCGACAATAACGCGACCAAACGTTGATGGGTTACATTACCTGTATTTACTTCCGTCATCTCTTACTCCTGATACCACAATAAAAATCCTGCGCAGAAAAAGTATCACGAACGAGGGTGCTTTTTCTGTTTGTTGAGATACAGCTGGGCGTCAGAGGCTTTGTAAGCATCGTTAATGGTGTCACCCGGCTGCATATTATAAATGCCGGCGGAAAAGCTAACGGAGGTCCCCGGCGCAATAATGTGTAAGTTCTCGTCGATCCGTTCCAGCAACTGAGGAGTGAGCTCGGCAGGATAATCGATCAGAATCATGCAGAACTCATCGCCCCCGAGGCGAATAGCATAATCACTTTTGCGGATCGCGTTTTGAATCGCTTTGGCCAGAATAGTGATAATACGATCGCCTTCCTGGTGTCCCAGCGTGTCATTAATGGTTTTTAGCTTGTCACAATCAATAGCGATAAATGTCACCCGCGTTCCGGCGTTGACCAGTTGCTGCAAACGTTGCTCAAGCGTTGGCGTTAAGATTTTACGGTTGTACAACCCGGTCATCGCATCGCTGATATTTTCGCGCCGGACGTTATGATACAAACGAAAGTGGGTTCTGACCAAATTCAGCAGTAGCGCGGTTGCCAGCAGGTAAAAAGCGAAAATTTTCCAGGAAGAGACAATAAAGTACATTAAATCAAGGGAGAGTGTGATCCGTATTCCGCCGGGAATATCATTAACATATTGCACATACTGGAACAGGTTTGATTCACTCTGGTTGATGACGATCTCTTTTCCTGAACTGACGTCAGACAACGTGACGTTCAGATAACGCCAGACGAGGGGACGATCGCTGGTATAAAAAATATGCCGCAGATTGTCCTTGTTCACATCCACCATCACGACGCCTTTGAGTTTACCGGCGTAATAGACCGGGGTGATAAAGCTCATGACTTTTTCTTGCGTCAGATCATCCTCATAAATACTGGAAATGACGGTGCGGCCGGTAAAAACATCATCGATATCGTTCTGGTGAATTCCCAGCGTGCCTTTTTGCAAAAAAGACCAATGATTCATCGTGAACTGATTAGAGTTAATCAGGTTGTAGAAATAGATATAGTTATTATTTAAATCAATGTAATAACGAAATTTATACTCCAGTGTGGCTAATCCATGGCCATAATCGACCAGTTCACGATTGACGTTGACCGCCTGGTCGAAAGCGGGCAACAAGAATATGTCATCAAGTTGTTCAATACAGTTTGCTGAGTGGGTCTGTAAAGTACCGCGTAACGGCAGGTAGCTATGTGAGGTGAGATTCAGCCCGTACGTGCCGTTAACGTGCTCAAATGCCTGGCACAGTGCTTTTCGTTGTTCAGCAGAAACAGGGGCTTTGGGCGATGAAAAACGGCGCATTAAATGGGCGGCAATACTCTGATTAGTGTATTTATCATACAGGAAAGAAGAGTCGGCTTTCTCAATGACATAACGCATATAGGCGTTCATTGCCCGATCGCTGGCAATCAGTTCGTACACCAGAAAAGAAGAGGTCAAAACAATAACGCTTACGGAGATAAAGTGCCGGAGCGCTTTATGATGAAATTTCATAATGTTTTTCAGCCCTGTAAGTCCGATACTTCAGTTTATCACACGCTAAACGTCCACTCTAACGGTATGGGAATGCCCCATTGTTGGCTATTTTTGTAATAAAAATCATTCGTACTCTTCACCTTTAATCTTTAATGTTGTATTTATAATGCAACTTATAGAAAAGGAGACAGGCCGATGAGTACGATGGAAAAAGCAGGCCATACATTTCTGGCCAGCCTGGGGAAAACCCGCCTGCGCCCGGGGGGGATAGAAGCCACAGAATGGCTGTTCAGCCAGTCGCAATTGACGTCAGACAGTCAGGTGCTTGAAGTGGCGTGTAACATGGCGACCACGGCGATTGAACTGGTGCAACGCTTTGGCTGCACTGTATACGCCATTGATATGGATAAAAGTGCGCTGGTTAAGGCGAGAAATAACGTCGCTGTCCATGGGCTGGAAAATCACATTCATGTCATGGCCGCTAATGCGAATACTATTCCTTTCGCCGACAACAGTTTTGACGTGGTGATTAATGAAGCCATGCTCACGATGTACGGTGATAAGGCTAAGACGAAGTTGATTGCGGAATACCATCGGGTACTGAAACCTGGTGGGCGCTTGTTAACCCATGACATTATGTTTACGGCGCAAAAACTGGGAGAGGGCGATCAAAACCAGCTTCAGCAGGTTGTGAAGTCAAATGTGAGTCCACTGACGCAGCAAGGCTGGCGCGATCTATTTCTGGGCGCGGGATTTGAACAGGTGCTACAGCAAAATGGTGAAATGTCGCTAATGTCGCCGCAGGGGTTAATTCGTGATGAGGGATTTAACGGCGCCCTTAAAATTGCTTATAACGGACTACGCACGCATGAGAATCGCCAGCGTTTTCTTAAGATGTTCCGTTTTTTCCGCGCACAGCGTCACCAACTTAACTATATCGCCTGCTGTTCCGTAAAGGGTAAATAAAAAGGATAAAGGGATGAATCTGGATAAAATGAAACATCAGCACGTTGATATTCTCGAAAAAATATCTTTTCTACGTACGTTAAGCCAGTCCGGGGTATCATCCAATGCGCAGCAAATTGCTGCGGCGATCGTGAGCATGAGTGCGATCATTAAAACGCATCTGTCAGCGGAAGATCAGTTTCTTTATCCTCAAATTGAACAGGATGGGAATAGTAAACTCAGACAGGTCAGTACCCAATTTCAACGTGAAATGGCGGATATTGTTGGTGAGTATGATGCGTTTTCGCGCCGCTGGAATATTGCCAGCAAGCTGATGGGTAATGACGAGGCGTTCAGACGCGACGCCAATACCGTATTACGCAAAGTGTTTGAGCGTATGCAGCGGGAAAATAAAGATTTCTATCCGCTGGTAGAAAGGATGTAATGTGCGTTAAGAACATAACTGAGTAAAGGGCTACTGGAATGTCAGAAAAACACTGGTCGAGAATGGAATATCTTCACCAGACAGTGACGAATCCCAATATCGTAATTAAAGGGACGCACAGTTATTACAGCGACTGCTGGGATAAAGGCTTTGAGGCTTCAGTCGTGCGATATTTACTTGGCGACGAGGTTAGCAGAGAGTGGGAACCGCTCGGGCATCTGGATAAGTTGATCATCGGTAATTTCGTCTGTATTGGTGCCGAGAGCGTGATTGTTATGGGGGGAAACAGTACCCACCGGTTGGACTGGATAAGTCTTTACCCCTTTATGGCGTCCATCAACGATGCCTACCAGTTTCGCGGAGACACGGTTCTCAAGGATGGCTGTTGGTTAGGTATGCGCGCGATGATTATGCCTGGCGTGACGGTTGGAGAAGGCGCTGTCGTGGCTGCGGGTGCTGTCGTGACCAAAGATGTACCTCCGTATGCGATTGTCGGCGGGAATCCGGCGAAGATCATAAGATATCGACTTCCCGAAGAGGATATTAAACGATTGCTGGCGCTGGATTTGTATCAACTGGCGGAAGAGACGCTGGTGGCGTTGCAACCGCTGTTGTCATCTGGCGATATTTCAGCGTTGGAGTTGAGCGTTGCGCGGCAGAGACAAGTGTAAACGGCGTATTGGGCGTAGAGTGGGCGTATCATGTTGAAAAATCAGCCAGAAACAGTACGTAACTGGCCGATCGTCAATGGTTCATCTCAACTTGTGGCACTCTGCTTATGAAACAGTTCCCGGAACACCGGATAGATATCATCCTGGTCACGGATATGCTGCATGGCAAAGTTATCAAAGGTCGATTGCAGATGCTCGTACTCACGCCATAAGGTCTGGTGCGCGCGGCGGGTGATTTCGATATAGCTATAATATCGCACCACCGGCAGCAGTTTTTTCGCCAGAATCTCATGGCACAACGGTGAGTCATCCGCCCAGTTATCGCCATCTGATGCCTGCGCCGCATAGATATTCCACTGGGCAGGATCGTAACGATCTTTCACCACTTCATCCATCAACTTCAGCGCGCTGGAGACGATGGTGCCCCCGGTTTCCTGAGAGTAGAAGAACTCATGCTCGTCCACCTCTTTTGCCTGGGTATGGTGGCGAATGTAAACCACTTCCACGTTCTTGTAGGTACGGCTTAAGAACAGATACAGCAGAATGTAAAACCGCTTGGCCATATCTTTCGTTGACTGATCCATCGAGCCGGAAACGTCCATCAGACAGAACATCACCGCCTGGCTGGAAGGATCGGGTCGTTTTTCATAATTTTTATAGCGTAAATCAAAGGTATCGATAAACGGGACGCGTTCAATTTTTGCCCGCAGTTCAGCAATCTCTTTGCGTAGGCGTTCTTCCTCCAGCAACTGCGCCGGTTCTGTATTGGCGATGGTCTCCAGGTCAGCTTCAAGCGCGTGCAGCTCCCGACGTTTACCTGCCGTCATCGCCGTGCGGCGCGCCAGTGAGTTTTGCAGGGAACGGACCACGCTGATATTGGCTGGCACCCCATTGGAGGTGAAGCCCGCACGGTGGGTTTTGTATTCCGTTAACTGACGTTGCTGATTTTGCTTCAGATTCGGCAGTGCCAAATCTTCAAACAGCAGATCCAGATACTCATCTTTAGAAATTTGAAACACGAACTCATCCTGGCCTTCTCCATCCTGGCTGGCCTGGCCTTGCCCGCTTCCTGAACCCCCGCCGCCGCCCTGAGGGCGTTCTATACGGTCGTTCTGCACAAAATGGTCGTTACCCGGATGTACGCGATGGCGCAGGCCTCCACGCCCCTGATGGAACATCGGTTCGCTAATATCATCGGTTGGGATAGAGACAGACTCGCCACTATCGACATCAGTCACCGAACGCTTATTAATGGCCTCGGAGATCGACTGTTTAATTTGTGATTTATAACGGCGCAAGAAGCGCTGGCGGTTAACCGTGCTCTTGTTTTTACCGTTAAGACGTCGGTCTATGAACCAGGTCATATGCCCCCCGTACTGCCAACTGTTCGCCATGTCTGTAAGTGCCGGATGGCGCTGGCGCTTATCCGGCCTACGGAACATTGTTTTGCATGCCCGGTAAGCGCATGCGCCACCGGGCACTTATGTTAAGACGATTTACGTACGCGCAAATACCATTCGCACAGTAAACGCACCTGTTTACGCGTGTAGCCTTTTTCCATCATGCGGTCGACAAAATCGTCGTGCTTTTTCTGCTCGTCAGTTGAGGTTTTAGCGTTAAACGAAATGACCGGCAGCAACTCCTCGGTGTTGGAGAACATTTTCTTCTCAATAACCGTGCGCAGTTTTTCGTAACTGGTCCAGTTTGGATTACGACCGCTGTTATTCGCTCTGGCGCGCAGAACAAAGTTGACGATCTCATTACGGAAATCTTTCGGGTTGCTGATACCCGCCGGTTTTTCAATTTTTTCCAGTTCTGAATTCAGCGACTCGCGGTCAAACAGCTGACCGGTATCCGGGTCACGGTATTCCTGATCCTGGATCCAAAAATCCGCATAGGTGACATAACGGTCAAAAATGTTCTGTCCATACTCGGAGTAGGATTCCAGATAGGCGGTCTGGATCTCTTTGCCAATAAATTCAGCGTATTTCGGGATCAGATAACCTTTCAGGAACTCGAGATAACGTTCGGACTGCTCCTGCGGGAACTGCTCGCGCTCAATTTGCTGCTCCAGAACATAGAACAGGTGCACCGGGTTGGCTGCCACTTCTACATGGTCAAAGTTAAACACGCGGGAGAGGATCTTAAACGCGAAGCGCGTTGACAGACCGTTCATCCCCTCATCGACTCCGGCGTAATCCCGGTACTCCTGATAGGATTTCGCTTTCGGATCGGTGTCTTTCAGGCTCTCGCCATCGTAAACGCGCATCTTCGAGTAGATGCTCGAGTTTTCTGGCTCTTTCAGGCGAGAAAGAATGGTAAAGCGAGACAGCGTTTCCAGCGTACCCGGTGCGCACGGCGCGTGGGTCAATTCACTGTGATTAAGCAATTTCTCGTAGATCTTGATCTCTTCGGAAATGCGTAAGCAATACGGAACCTTCACGATGTATACGCGGTCAAGGAAGGCTTCGTTATTTTTGTTGTTACGGAACGTCACCCATTCAGATTCGTTTGAGTGGGCAAGAATGATGCCGTTAAACGGCAGGGCAGAAATACCTTCTGTCCCGTTGTAGTTACCTTCCTGCGTTGCGGTCAGCAGAGGATGTAGCACTTTAATCGGTGCTTTAAACATCTCCACGAACTCCATAATCCCCTGGTTAGCCCGGCACAGTGCGCCGGAATAGCCGTAGGCATCCGGATCGTTCTGGGCGTGGTGTTCGAGTTTACGAATATCCACTTTGCCGACCAGCGCGGAAATGTCCTGGTTGTTCTCATCACCCGGTTCCGTTTTGGCGATAGCGATTTGTTCCAGAATAGACGGCCACACTTTAACCACGCGGAATTTGGTGATGTCTCCACCAAAATCATGCAGACGCTTCGCGGCCCATGGCGACATAATGGTGCCAAGATAGCGACGTGGGATCCCGTACTCTTTCTCCAGGATTTGTGCATCTTCCTGCGGATTAAACAGGCATAACGGGTGATCGTTAACCGGGCTGCGTTCACCGTTGGCGCTCAGGACATAAATCGGTACCCTCTGCATCAGCGACTTCAGTCTCTCAGCAAGAGAGGATTTTCCTCCCCCTACAGGCCCCAGCAGATACAGGATCTGCTTCTTCTCTTCCAGCCCCTGCGCCGCGTGCTTCAGATAGGAGACAATCTGTTCAATCGCGTCTTCCATGCCGTAAAACTCTTCAAACGCGGGATAACGTGCAATAACCCGGTTAGAGAAGAGTCGAGAAAGTCGAGGTTCATGGGCAGTATCGACCATGACAGGCTCACCAATAGCCATTAATAGCCGCTCTGCCGCGTTGGCATAAGCACTGCGATCTTGCCGACAAGTGGTAAGAAACTCCTGCAGCGTGAACTCTTCGTCCTTGGCAGCTTCATAACGCTGGCGATAGTGATCGAATATATTCATGGTATGCCGTCCTTTCGTTTTTTAGCACATGTTAAGAGCCGTTCATATGAATAGTAGAGGCCCCTGAAGAGGTAAACTGAACGACGTCGCTGCTGGAAAAATAAGCAACTCTCATGCCATTTTGATGGTCAGAAGATCAACGTATTCGGTGATACACCTTCTAAAATTAAGCGTAGATGGCATTTGCAAAACTTGCCTGCGCGCGCAAACGAATTTCAATGGCATATCAATAACTCATCGGCAAAAAATAGACATCTTATGTAAAGAAATAGGGCGGAATTCATGCCTTGTTCATCGGGCTGCAAGTAAAATGTCATCACTCGCTGAGAAATTAGAGGGTTACATAACGAGATGAATACGTAAAATAGTTGGGCTGTCACGCAATGACGGTTACACTTTGGGTGCTTTACATTTGAATAAGGAATTATGGACTGTGACCAAACTCAAACTTCTGGCACTTGGCGTGCTTATTGCCACTTCTTCCAGCGTAGCACAAGCAGAAAGCGACCTGTCGCTGGGCGCGGGCGTTGGTGTGGTTGAGAACGCTTATAAACAATACGATAACGACGTTTACCCGGTACCTGTAGTGACCTATGACAGTGAGAACTTCTGGTTCCGTGGGCTGGGGGGCGGTTACTACCTGTGGAATGACAATACCGATAAGTTGTCTGTCATGGCTTACTGGTCACCGATGTACTTTAAACCGGGCGACAGCGATAACAGTCAATTGCGTCGACTGGATAAACGTAAGAGCACCATGATGGCCGGTCTGTCTTACGTCCACAATACGCAATACGGCTTCCTGCGCACCAGCCTTGCGGGAGACGCGCTGGACAACAGTAATGGTATCGTCTGGGATCTGGCGTGGTTATATCGTTACACTAACGGTGGCCTGACGCTGACGCCGGGGATCGGTGTCGAGTGGAACAGCGAAAACCAAAACGAATACTATTATGGTGTATCGCATCATGAATCCTCTCGCAGCGGCCTGCGTAGCTACGATCCAAATAGCAGCTGGAGCCCGTACCTGGAGCTGAGCGCAAATTATAACTTCATCGGCAACTGGAGTGCATACGCGACGGCGCGTTATACCCACCTGTCTGATGAAGTGACCGACAGTCCGATGGTAGACAAATCCTGGACGGGTCTGATCTCTACGGGTATTACCTACAAGTTCTGATAACTGACCATTCTAAACAGAAGCCCGCATTACAGCGGGCTTTTTTTTGTCTGCTGGCAGGCCGGGCAACAAATAGCCCAAACGATGATGGTGCAATTTGTGCACCATTACAGGACACATGCGCACTGTTTTGCTTTACTGTGGTGCAAAATACAGGAGAGTGAGATGACAGATAAACAGGTGATGTTTACCGGGCAGGCCACGCTTCCTGCTATCGGGCAGGGGACGTGGTATATGGGTGAAAACGCCCATTGCCGGGGAGCTGAAGTGGCGGCGCTGCGTGCTGGACTGGATCTGGGTTTGCGCCTTATTGATACTGCAGAAATGTACGCTGATGGTGCAGCGGAAGAGATTGTCGGCGAGGCGTTATTGGGGCGACGCGATGACGCTTTTCTGGTATCAAAAGTTTATCCCTGGAATGCTGGGGACCAGAAAGCCATCGCGGCCTGCGAAGCGAGCCTGCGGCGACTGAAGACCGATTATCTGGATCTCTACTTACTGCATTGGACGGGTAATTTTTCATTTGCAGAGACGGTTGAGGCGATGGAAAGGTTGATCGTGCAAGGGAAAATCCGCCGCTGGGGCGTTTCTAACCTCGACTATGAAGACATGCAGGCGCTATGGCAGGTTACTGGTGGACAGCAGTGTGCCACGAATCAGGTGCTGTATCATCTGGCGTCACGCGGCATTGAGTTTGATTTACTGCCATGGTGTCAGCAACGGCAGATACCGGTCATGGCCTACAGCCCGTTGGCCCAGGCGGGGCGTTTACGCAGAGATTTGCTCACTAATCCGGTGGTGAGTGAGATTGCGCACGCGCACAAGGCCAGCGCCGCGCAGATTTTATTGGCGTGGGTTATTCGACAACCGGGGGTGATAGCCATTCCGAAGGCGGCAAATGTCGCACACGTTGAGCAGAATGCCGCAGCGCTAAATATGACGCTTTCTGACGAGGAGTTGATGTTGTTAGACTCGGCTTTTCCTGCCCCTGCAGCCAAAACACCGCTAGATATGGCCTGATAAAACGCCAGTTGCCATCAGGCAACTGGCAAAATCTTAGCGCTTAGCAACACGAATTGTTTGTGCCAGGCGAGAAGGTTTCTCAGTGGTGGTTTTCTGCGGCGCGGTCGCGTAAGCGGTTTCTACGCAGACAAATGTTTTGTACCCGTCGTCCGGCATGTCACCCATGCTGACAGACAGGGCTGGCCCTGGGTTCCAGCCGACAACGTTCAGATGGTGATGGTGTACGACGTCGATGTTGCGGTTCAGTGAATCGTCATGGATGACGCTGCACGCTTCCGGGTTCAGATACACGCGGTCGGTGCGGTCCGGGAACGTCTGGATACCGTCAGCCAGGACATCTTCTTTCGCATCGTTAACTTTATCGATCAGACGGTCACCAAGGCCACTTACTTTCACCGCTGCAATGTCACCGACGTTAAAATAGGTGTGCAGCGCGGAGGTGGTTTCAAATTCACCGTGGGCTTCCAGTTCTATTTCACAGGTAGCACCCACTTTGAAACGCGCTAACAGCGTAAACTCATGCGGCCAAAGCTGACGCGTTTCAGCACTGCTTTGCAGTTCAAACGTCAGAACCACACCGCTATCATCTTCGTTGTGCGCTTTCAGCGTCCACGGCAGATTACGGGCAAAACCGTGCGAGGGAAGCCCTGGCTGTGCCGCCGGGCCAAACCATGGCCAGCAAATAGGGACGCCACCACGCAGCGCTACGCCCGTTTTAAACGGCGTATTGTTGCTTAACCACAGGACCTCATCTTCGCCGGTCGGTTTCCATGACAGAAGATGCGCGCCCTGTAGGGCGAAAGAGGCTTTCACCTGCGGGTGATCGACCACCACGACCTCCAGTTCATCCAACTGACGACGGGAGAGGACAGGGGAAATTTGTTCGATTATCGGAAGTGCAAAAATTTTATTAATCATGATGCAATCCTTGATGTTGAAAACCATAAAAAAAGGCGACCGAGGTCGCCTTTTTGGATCAGATTTTCATCTCAACTTATTTGGAGATGTGAGCAATCAGATCCAGAACTTTGTTTGAGTAGCCGGTTTCGTTGTCGTACCAGGATACCAGTTTCACGAAGTTGTCGTTCAGTGCGATACCTGCTTTAGCATCGAACACGGAAGTGCAAACTTCACCGTTGAAATCGGTAGATACAACGTCGTCTTCGGTGTAACCCAGAACGCCTTTCATCGGGCCTTCGGAAGCAGCTTTGATTGCTTTCTTAATTTCTTCGTAAGAAGCAGCTTTTTCCAGACGAACGGTCAGGTCAACAACGGATACGTTCGGAGTAGGAACGCGGAACGCCATACCAGTCAGTTTGCCATTCAGTTCTGGCAGTACTTTACCTACTGCTTTAGCAGCACCGGTAGAGGACGGGATGATGTTCTGTGCTGCGCCACGACCGCCGCGCCAGTCTTTGTGAGACGGGCCATCAACGGTTTTCTGAGTCGCGGTGGTCGCGTGAACGGTAGTCATCAGACCTTCGATAATACCGAAGTTGTCGTTGATAACTTTAGCCAGCGGAGCCAGGCAGTTAGTGGTGCAGGAAGCGTTAGAAACGATGTCCTGACCTTCGTATTTGTCAAAGTTAGCGCCTTTAACAAACATCGGAGTGTTATCTTTGGACGGGCCAGTCAGAACCACTTTTTTCGCGCCAGCAGTGATGTGCTTACGAGCGGTTTCGTCTGTCAGGAACAGGCCAGTAGCTTCAGCAACTACGTCAACACCAACTTCGTCCCATTTCAGGTTAGCCGGATCACGTTCAGCGGTAACACGGATTTTTTTACCGTTTACGATCAGATGACCGTCTTTCACTTCAACGGTACCGTTGAAACGGCCGTGAGTGGAGTCATATTTCAGCATGTAAGCCATGTAGTCAGCGTCTAACAGGTCGTTGATTGCAACGATCTCGATGTCAGAACGTTCTTGAGCAGCACGGAAAACAATGCGACCGATACGGCCAAAACCGTTGATACCTACTTTGATAGTCATATATTCCACCAGCTATTTGTTAGTGAATAAAAGGTTGCCTGTAAAATTACAAAAACCTTACGCAGCGTCAAGCGGAATCGTGTCAATCATTGCGACAAATCAATCTGCTGCCTAAGCTTTGCGCAACTGACTCGCCTCACTCTTCCTTTGGGCTTGAAACCACATGGGGGCGGCGGCCCGAATTTTAAAGGGCAATCAAGATAAAAACGTGATTGCTATCACGATTTATAGGCTGCCATTTCGCAATGATCAAGTTTAGAACAAAAGTTCGCCCTGCGGTGTTAATGTTTTGTTAGAATCTGTCTCGCAATGTGAGTTTAGATAAAGCGAGATGTGAGCAAATGGCTAATCAACCTTCTCCAGAAGACCTAAAGAAAAATTTATCCGAAATGCAGTTCTACGTGACACAAAATCATGGGACAGAACCGCCATTTACCGGGCGTTTGCTGCATAACAAGCGGGACGGTATTTACCACTGCTTGATCTGTGACAGACCGCTGTTTCGTTCTGATACAAAATATGATTCTGGCTGCGGCTGGCCTAGCTTTTACGAGCCTGTCAGTGAAGAGGCGATTCGTTACATTAAGGATACGTCACATGGCATGCAGCGCATTGAAATTCGTTGCGGCAACTGTGATGCGCACCTGGGACATGTCTTCCCGGATGGTCCAAAACCTACCGGTGAACGCTACTGCGTCAACTCAGCGTCTTTGAACTTTACCGACGATGAAAACGGTGAGCAGATTAAAGGCTGAAGAAGCGATTCAGCAAATTATTCTACGGGAGTGGGTTTAAGATGAATCTTGATGAGATGATTAACAGCATGACGCCGGAAGTTTATCAGCGCTTATCGACGGCCGTTGAGCTGGGAAAATGGCCGGATGGCGTCGCGCTGACGGCAGAACAAAAAGAGAACAGCATGCAACTGGTGATGTTATGGCAGGCGCGTAACAATATCGATGCGCAGCATATGACTATCGACACCAACGGTGAGATGGTCATGAAGAGTAAGCAGCAGCTGAAAGTTGAATTTGGGATAACGCCTGAGCCGATTGCGACGTTCAAATCCTGATTGTGGAAACAACATGAATTCGCAGGTCCGGCACGGCTTACCGTAACGGACCTGCAAAGTCTTACTTCTTGTTCATCATCGCCTTAAGGTCGGCAAACGGGTTGTATTTCGCCTCGCCGACGTCTTTCTGCGCATCTTCGCCTGCCACCACGGTAGAACCATACTGATCCACTTCGGTGTATTTCGAGTGCTCATGATCGTGGCAATACAGGCATAACATCTCCCAGTTACTGCCATCTTCCGGGTTATTGGAATGGTCATGATCGATATGGTGTACCGTCAGCTCGCGCAGGTTGGAATACACGAACTCGCGCGAACAGCGCCCGCAGACCCAGGGGAACAGTTTAAGCGCCTTTTCCCGGTATCCGACTTCCAGACGGGCGTAATTTTTAGGGATAAAAGCCATAAAACCTCGTGCTCCTGTAGAATATGAAAAGCTGCGCCAACGTCAGGCGCAGCAGATGGTGATAATCATAACCTATTGTGCACGACGTGGGGATCAGAGTTTATTAGTGACCATGTGTAGGCCGGATAAGCTATTTTCACCGCCATCCGGCAATAAACTTAACGCTGAGTTTCTTCCCAGTCTGCCAGCGTATACAGCGTTGCACCCGCAGCGGCCATTTCCATAAACGCCTGCGTGCTGTCCTGAGGCTGAATATTCACCCCTCGACAACCGTCGGTAATGACGTTCACCGTATAGCCCAGTTCCAGCGCATCGAGGACGGTAAACTTCACGCAGTAGTCGGTTGCCAGCCCCATGATGATGAGGTCGGTAATACGCTGTTGCATAAGCCACGCATTCAGTTCCGTTGCCTGACGGCGACCGTTATCAAAAAATGCGCTGTAGCTGTCAACCTGCGGGTTTTCGCCCTTAAAGAACGTCTTATCAATGCCGCGCTCATTCAGCAGAGGGTGCAGGGCCGCTCCCTGCGAGTTCTGTACACAGTGATCCGGCCAGAACGTCTGCGCCAGGCCGTCCAGTTGTCCCTGCGTGTAAGGGGCGACCTGATGCTGGCTGGCAAAGCTGCCGTGATTAGCCGGATGCCAGTCCAGACTGGAAACAACCTTCTCACCGCGCAGCGAACACCAGTCAATCAGGCGATTGGCGACATCCACGGTGCTATCACCTTCTGGAACGGCAAGTGCGCCTCCGGCACAAAAATCGTTTTGTAAATCAACCAGCAGTAATGCTCGTGCCATCGTCACTCCTCCTTCAATCATCCGGCGTCAGTTCACCGCGCAGGTTTTGCGTCATCGCGTCACGGATGGCCTGCGTGTCCAGACCCTGGCTCAGCAAATAATGCAGCTTGGTCAGTGTTGCTTCAACGGTCATATCCGCACCGCCAATCACGCCCGCATGTGCCAGCGCATTCCCCGTCGCATAACCGCCCATGTTGACCTTGCCGGACATGCACTGCGTGAGGTTAATGACCACAATACCGCGTGAGCTGGCATCCTCAAGCTCCTTCAGGAACTCTTTATTCTGCGGGGCATTGCCCACGCCGTAAGAACGCAGAATTAACGCTTTGACTGGCTGGCGCAGGAAGTTACGCACCACGTCTGCGGAAATTCCAGGATAAATCGTGACCACGCCAATCGGCTGCGGGGTGATAGGGTGCACAATCAGCTCGCCCGCACCGTGCGGCGCGGGCGGGGTGCCCAAACGACGGATGTGGATCCCGGCTTCCAGTAAAGGTGCAAGGTTAGGTGAAGCGAAGGCGTCAAAACCGTCGGCGTGCGCTTTGGTAGTGCGATTACCACGATACAGTCGGTTATTGAAGAACAGAGTGACTTCATTGATCGGATAATTGGCCGCAACGTACAACGCATTCAGCAAATTGATTTGTCCGTCTGAACGTAGCTCAGCCAGCGGGATTTGTGACCCTGTCACAATAACTGGCTTGCCCAGATTCTCCAGCATAAACGACAGCGCCGAGGCGGTGAACGCCATGGTGTCGGTGCCATGCAGGATCACAAAACCGTCGTATTCGTCGTAGTGAGCTTTAATATCTTCCGCAATATGCTGCCAGTCTTCTGGCGTCATATCGGAGGAATCCATCAGCGGGACATATTCGTGAATGGTGAAGTCTGGCATCTCAGGGCGGTGGAATTCAGGCATCAATGCCAGTTGACGCTGAAGATGGCCGGAAACCGGAATGTAACCTTGTTCTGAGCGCTGCATACCGATGGTACCGCCGGTATAGGCAACGTAAATCGATTTCTTCTGCATGACTTTTCTTCTGTCTCAAAGAAAAACCCCTCTTCATCCCGAAGAGGGGTCAAGAGTTAGCGGACGTTGGCGCAGGTCAGGCAGAACGCATAACGGTTCTGCGGGTCGTTAAACGCGGCCAGCTTATCACTTTCGGTTTTTACCACGCTTGCCGCAGAGGCCAGTGGTGCCGGGAGCATGGCCTGAATGGCTTCTGGTAGCATAGCGCGAACGGAACCAGACATGCTGTCCATGACCATATCAACGAACGTGGGCTCGTCCTGATAATACTCAATGTGCCATTGTTTCAGTTTCGCCAGTTCTGCCGCTTTTGCTACAGCGTCGTCGAAATCGCCGAGACTGTCGACCAGACCATTCGCTTTTGCATCCTGACCGGTCCAGACGTGGCCCTGGGCGATTTTATCAATCTGCTCTGGCGTTGTCTTACGTGCATCCGCAACCAGCGTGATGAAGCGCTTATAGCCGTTCTCGATGCTCAGTTGCATCATCTGCTGCACTTCCGGCGGTAACGCTTTGGTGACGGAAATATCGGCCAGCGGCGAGGTCGCCACGCCGTCGGTATGTACACCAATGGAATCGAGGCTGTTTTCAACGGTGTTGATCACGCCAAAGATGCCGATGGAGCCGGTCAGGGTGCTGGGGTTCGCCACAATGTAGTTTGCCGGGGTTGAGATCCAGTAACCGCCGGATGCCGCCATGCCGCCCATGGAAACCACCACCGGTTTACCTGCCGCTTTTGCTGCAGCCAGCTCAGCGCGGATCACTTCCGAGGCGCTGACGCTGCCGCCTGGGCTGTTAACGCGCAGGACAATGGCTTTTACCTTCGGATCGAGACGCGCTTCACGGATTTGTGCCGCAGTGGTGTCGCCGCCGACGTTGCCCGGTGTTTCTTCTCCGTCCATGATCGCGCCATTGGCGAAGACTACGCCAATGCTGTCACCGGTATCCGCCGGGGTTTTTAGCGTGTAATCGTAATAGCTGACGGCACTGTAGTTCTTCTCTGTTTTGCTCCAGCCAAACTGTTTAGTCAGCAGTTTTTCCACTTCAGCGCTGGAGGCGAGAGCATCGACCAGTTTATTGTCGAGGGCGTACTTCGCGGTGTCGCCACCCACTTTCGTCAGGCCGTCAAGCATCGCCTGTGCGCCCGGGAACACTTGCTGCGCCGGGATCTGGCGGTTAGCGGCAACGGTATCGAGATAGTTCTGCCACAGCTCGCCAATCCAGCGACTGTCGGCTTCACGTGCGGCCGGGGACATATCGTCGCGAATAAACGGCTCGACGGCGGACTTATAGGTACCGACGCGGAAAACGTGGGTGGAGACTTTTAGTTTATCCAGCAGAGACTTGTAATACAGACCGTTGGTCGCAAAGCCGTGCAGGTCAACCGAACCCTGCGGGGAGAGCCAAATTTTATTGGCAAAGCTTGCGAGGTAATACTGTCCCTGGCTGAAGTTATCGCCCACGGCAAAGACCGGTTTTCCACTGTCGCGGAATTCGCGCAGTGCTTTGCCGATATATTGCATGGACGGCTGATCGGCCCCGGCAAAGTTTTTTAAATCCATCACGATGCCGGTGATGTTGCGATCGTCTTTTGCCTGGCGAATGGTGTTAACGATATCGAACAGTGAGTTTTCTTGCAGGCGATCGGAACTGGCGCCAAACAGCTGACGTCCGATGACACTTAAGCGGCTGGTGCTCGAGGGCTTATCGACAATAACGCCGGAGATATCGAGCAGCAGTGCGCCACGCTCCGCGTGTTCGCTGGAGGTGCTACTGCTGACCTGCATCCAGATCCCCACGCCCACCAGGACCAAAAAGATAAAGAACAGGTTCAGTACACATTCGCGGACGAAATTCAGTATTCGCCACGTCCATTTAAAAATTCCGGCAATAAAACGCCACAGGGTTCGCATGTATTCTCCCTACCGATGAACAACACGCCCCCCGTTTTACCGGAGAAGGCGTTAAGATGTGGCTATCGTAATGACCCGGCAGGCAATTGTCAGCAGGAATCACCGCCGGCGCTGTAACAAAATCCGCTCACGTGTTAATTTTGTGAACAAATTTCATTGTTGGAGTTAAGCAAATGGATGCACTCGAATTACTTCTTACCCGCCGTAGCGCCTCTCGTCTTGTTGAACCCGCTCCCGTGGGTGAGCAACTGCAAAATATCCTGCGGGCGGGGATGCGCGCCCCGGATCACAAATCGCTGCAGCCGTGGCGTTTCTTTGTGATTGAAGGTGCAGGGCGTGAGCGTTTTAGCACCGTGCTCGAAAAAGGGGCTATTGCCGCAGAGGGCGACGAAAAGGCTGTCGAAAAAGCGCGTACTGCGCCGTTTCGTGCCCCGCTGATTATTGCGGTGGTGGCGAAATGTGAAGAAAGTGACAAGGTTCCACTGTGGGAACAGGAAATGTCAGCGGGTTGTGCGGTAATGGCCATGCAAATGGCGGCGATTGCGCAAGGCTTTGGCGGGATCTGGCGCAGCGGTGCTTTAACCGAAAGTGCAGTGGTGCGCGAGGCATTTGACTGTCGTGCGCAGGATAAAATTGTCGGCTTCCTCTATCTGGGCACGCCACAGCTTAAAGCATCCACCACGATTAACCCTGCCGATCCGAGCGCATTCGTCCAGTATTTCTGATTTCAGCGGCTAAACTGTCTGGATTATGAGCAAAGACACCCGAATTCAGACAGTCACTCTTACCACATCATGGAATGAGCGCTACCATAGCCCGATTGCAATGACAGGAGATGTCCATGAGCGAGCACGCTATTCGTTTAACGCAATACAGCCACGGAGCCGGTTGCGGTTGTAAAATTTCCCCCAAAGTGCTGGAAACCATCCTGCACAGCGAGCAGGCGAAATTTGTTGATCCGAATTTAGTCGTGGGGAATGAAACCCGCGACGACGCGGCCGTGTACGATCTGGGTAATGGCACCAGCGTTATCAGCACCACCGATTTCTTTATGCCGATAGTCGATAATCCGTTTGATTTTGGCCGCATCGCCGCGACCAACGCCATCAGCGATATCTTCGCGATGGGTGGCAAACCGATTATGGCTATCGCGATTCTGGGCTGGCCGCTCGATAAGCTGGCACCGGAAGTCGCCCGTGAAGTGACCGAAGGCGGGCGTTTCGCCTGTCGCCAGGCCGGCATTGCGCTGGCGGGCGGTCACTCTATTGATGCCCCGGAGCCGATTTTTGGTCTTGCCGTGACGGGCGTGGTCCCGACCGAGCGCGTGAAGAAAAACAGCACCGCAGAAGCGGGATGCAAGCTGTTCCTCACCAAGCCGCTAGGCATTGGCGTGTTGACCACCGCCGAGAAAAAATCGCTGCTTAAGCCTGAGCATGTTGGGCTGGCGACGGAAGTGATGTGCCGCATGAATATTGCGGGCGCAGCGTTTGCGGACATTGAAGGCGTGAAAGCCATGACCGACGTGACCGGTTTTGGCCTGCTGGGACACCTGAGCGAAATGTGTCAGGGCGCGGGCGTTCAGGCGCAAATCGTTTACCAGGATATTCCAAAACTGCCTGGTGTTGAAGAGTACATCGCGCAAGGCGCAGTGCCGGGCGGCACGCAGCGTAACTTTGCCAGCTACGGGCATCTGATGGGTGAGATGCCGCAGGCGGTACGAGACCTGCTGTGCGATCCGCAAACCTCCGGCGGCCTGCTGCTGGCGGTAACACCGGAATCTGAGGCTGAAGTGAAAGCGGTTGCCGCGCAGTTTGGCATTGATCTCACCGCGATTGGTGAGCTGGTTGAAGCACGTGGCGGTCGCGCCATGGTTGAGATCCGTTAATTCGATGCGGTTGTTTATTGCCGAAAAACCGAGTCTGGCGCGCGCGATTGCCGATGTGCTCCCTAAGCCACATCGCAAAGGTGATGGCTTTATTGAATGCGGAAATGGGCAAGTGGTGACCTGGTGTATCGGTCACCTGCTTGAACAGGCGCAGCCAGATGCCTATGACAGTCGCTATGCACGCTGGAGTCTGGTCGACTTGCCGATTGTACCGGAAAAGTGGCAACTGCAGCCGCGTCCCTCCGTCACCAAACAGCTCAACGTCATCAAGCGCTTTCTGCATGAGGCCAGTGAAGTCATTCACGCGGGAGACCCCGATCGTGAAGGACAGCTGCTGGTCGATGAAGTGCTGGATTACCTGCAACTGGCGCCGGAAAAGCGTCATCAGGTACAACGGTGTCTGATTAACGACCTTAACCCACAGGCGGTGGAGCGGGCAATTTCTCGTCTGCGCGCCAACAGCGAGTTCATCCCGCTGTGCGTTTCGGCGCTGGCGCGAGCGCGTGCCGACTGGCTGTACGGCATTAATATGACGCGCGCCTATACCATTCTTGGGCGTAACGCGGGTTATCAAGGCGTGCTGTCCGTGGGGCGTGTGCAGACGCCGGTGCTTGGTCTGGTGGTGCGCCGTGATGAAGAGATTGAAAACTTCGTCGCCAAAGATTTCTTTGAGGTCAAAGCGCATATCGTCACACCTGCCGACGAGCGGTTTACCGCTATCTGGCAGCCGAGCGAGGCGTGTGAACCTTATCAGGATGAAGAAGGGCGCTTACTGAACCGTACGCTGGCGGAGCATGTGGTGAAACGCATCAACGGTCAGCCAGCGATAGTCACCAGCTATAACGATAAACGGGAATCAGAATCCGCACCGTTGCCGTTCTCACTGTCGGCGTTGCAGATTGAAGCCGCTAAACGCTTCGGACTGAGCGCGCAAAACGTGCTCGATATCTGCCAGAAGCTGTATGAAACCCACAAATTGATTACCTATCCGCGTTCTGATAGCCGCTATCTGCCGGAAGAACATTTTGCCGGTCGCCATGCGGTGATGAATGCGATTAGCGTGCACGCTCCGGATTTATTTCCGCAGCCTGCGGTCAATCCCGATACGCGTAATCGCTGCTGGGACGATAAAAAGGTTGATGCGCACCACGCGATTATTCCCACTGCGCGTAGTTCATCCATCAATCTGAATGACAATGAAGCCAAGGTGTACAACCTGATTGCGCGTCAGTATCTGATGCAGTTCTGCCCGGACGCGGTATTCCGCAAGTGCGTCATTGAGCTGGATATTGCGAAAGGCAAATTTGTTGCTAAAGCCCGTTTCCTGGCGGAAGCCGGGTGGCGTACGCTGCTGGGTAACAAAGAGCGCGACGAAGAAAACGACGGCACACCGTTGCCGGTGGTGGCTCGTGATGACGAACTACTGTGTGAAAAGGGCGAAGTGGTGGAACGCCAGACCCAGCCGCCGCGCCATTTTACCGACGCGACGCTGTTGTCGGCGATGACCGGGATCGCACGGTTTGTGCAGGATAAAGATCTGAAAAAGATCCTGCGCGCCACCGACGGACTGGGAACGGAGGCTACGCGCGCGGGGATTATCGAACTGCTGTTTAAGCGCGGGTTCCTGGTGAAAAAGGGCCGCTATATACACTCGACGGATCCCGGAAAGGCGCTGTTCCATTCGTTGCCAGAAATGGCAACGCGTCCGGATATGACCGCGCACTGGGAGTCGATCCTGACGCAAATCAGTGAAAAGCAGTGCCGCTATCAGGACTTTATGCAGCCGCTGGTGGACACGCTGTATCAGCTGATTGACCAGGCTAAACGTACGCCAGTACGCCGATTCCGCGGGATAACCGCGCCGGCTGGCGTGGAGAAGAAAAAGAGCGCGCCGCGAAAACGTCCGGCGAAAAAAAGCCCGCCTTCAGAGGAGGCAGGCCTGTAATGCGGTCATGACTGATGATTAAATCACACCCTGGCCCAGCATCGCGTCGGCAACTTTCACGAAGCCAGCAATGTTGGCGCCTTGCACGTAGTTGGTTTGTTTGCTTTCACCACCGTACTCGACGCAGGCGTGGTGAATATCCAGCATGATGTGGTGCAGGCGCGCATCCACTTTCTCCGCTTTCCAACCCAGACGCGCGGCGTTCTGCGCCATTTCCAGGCCTGATGTCGCCACACCACCGGCGTTGGCGGCTTTACCCGGCGCAAACAGTACGCCCGCTTCGAGGAACAGATCGGTGGCTTCGATGGTGGTCGGCATGTTTGCGCCTTCCGCCACGGCCTTGACGCCGTTGGCAATCAGCATCTGCGCAGCGTCCACATCCAGTTCGTTCTGCGTAGCGCACGGCAGGGCGATATCCACCGGCACTGACCACGGTTGCTTACCTTCCAGATAGGTCAGGCCAAACTCACGGGCGTAATCCGCCACGCGGCCATCGCGGCTGTCTTTAATGGCACACAGACGCGCCAGTTTCTCTTTCGTGAAGCCACTCTCATCAACCACGGTACCGCTGGAGTCGGAAGCGGTCACCACACGAGCACCAAACTCCATGGCTTTCTCAATGGCGAATTGCGCCACGTTACCGGAGCCGGAAACGGCGACACGCATGCCTTCAAAGCCCAGACCATGGCGCTTAAGCATTGCTTCGGTGAAGTACACCAGGCCGTAGCCGGTCGCTTCCGGGCGGATCAGACTGCCGCCGAACGACAGACCTTTGCCGGTAAAGACGCAGGCGCTGTTGTTGGAGAGTTTTTTCATCATCCCGGCCATAAAGCCGACTTCACGACCGCCTACGCCGATATCTCCCGCCGGAACGTCAGTGTCTGGCCCTAAATGGCGGAACAGTTCGGTCATCAAGGACTGGCAAAAACGCATCACTTCGCCTTCGCTTTTGCCTTTTGGATCGAAATCGCTCCCGCCTTTACCTCCGCCCATCGGCAGCGTGGTGAGGGCGTTTTTAAAAGTCTGCTCGAAGCCAAGGAATTTCAGGATCGACAGGTTTACCGACGGATGGAAACGCATGCCGCCTTTGTAAGGACCAATCGCCGAGCTAAACTGTACACGCCATGCACGGTTAACCTGTACCTGATTACGATCGTCCAGCCAGACCACGCGGAACTGGATCACGCGCTCAGGTTCAACCAGACGTTCCAGCAATGACATTTGACGATAGCGCGGGTTTTGTTCGAGGAACGGCCACAGCGTCGTCATGACCTCACGAACGGCTTGCGCGAACTCGGTTTGATTCGGGTCGCGCTTTTGCACATGGTTGAGAAATGACGCCAAAGAACATGTCTGATCCATAGATATAAGAACCTCTTATGTATTGATATGGTTATATTTTTGATGTTTATGTTATGTGTTGTGCAGTTTTTGACTATAACATCAGCAGTGTGACGGGACGCAAGAAAAAATTAACCTCGCTAAGGAAATTAATATTGCGGCGTAGGTCATAACTAAAAACGATGCGGGAAGGGACTAAAGTTTCAGCCGGTTTATACCGTTATACTGAGCATAGAGGTCAGTTTAAAAGGAAAGAGTATGCGCCGTTTTATCATGGCAGGTGCGCTGGTTATGCTCTCCAGCACGGCACTGGCAAATCAGCTTTATCGCCCGGATGTGCAGGTTAATGTGCCGCAAGAAGTGTTCAGTTCCAGCGGTCAGCGGGCGCAGCCCTGTAATCAGTGCTGCGTTTATCAGGATCAAAACTATTCGGAAGGCGCGGTAATCAAGGCTGATGGCGTGTTGTTGCAATGCCAGCGCGATGAGAAAACGATCGGCACTAATCCGCTGGTCTGGCGTCGCGTAAAAGAATAAACGCCTGTAAGAGCGGGATGTCGGCAGGCGCCAGCGGATACGTCAGCGCCTCTTCAGGTAGGCACCACACCAGTTGCTGATGCTCATGCGCGTGCAGTTCGCCCTGATAATCTGGCACATGCCATGCATGCAGATGGATAATCCGGCCTGATACTTCGCGTTGATGGCTGGCAACGTACTGCCCAACAACCGCCTCAATGCCGAGTTCTTCGTGCAGTTCACGCCTCAGCGCCTGCGGCTGGCTCTCGCCGGGCTCTACCTTACCGCCGGCAAACTCCCACATACCCGGCTGATCCGCATGCGCCGGGCGCTGAGCGAGTAATATTTTGCCATCACGTTCAAGGATAGCGGCGACCACATCGAGGGTTTTCATCATATTCATCAAGATCTAACAGCAGAAAGTGACATACTATCGCTATCTTTGTTTTATCTAAAGTATTCAGGAGTCACCGTTGAACGATCCTCAGGCGTGGGTAAAACCGTTGACGCGTATCCCTTCCAGTTTGAAACCGCTTGTCGCGACGCAGAAAAAACATTACGGCGACGTGCTGCATCCCACGCGCTGGTGGGGGCGTATGCCGTTTCTGTTTTGGCTGGTCGCGCTGTTTGTCGGATTTCTGGAGCGTAAACGGGCGCGATTAACCCCGGTGATGCGCGCGCTGTTGATGACGCGGGTGTCGCAGGTGTGTCATTGCGCGTTCTGCGTGGATGCCAACAGCTTACGGCTGGCCGAACGCAGCGGGGCGCTGGATAAAGTGTTACAGGTGGCGAACTGGCAATCGTCTGCACTGTTTAGCGCAGAAGAGCGCGTGGCGCTGGCCTATGCGGATGCGATGACTGCCACGCCGCCGCGCCTTGATGATGCGCTGAAGACGCAAATGCAGCAGCATTTTACCGATGACACGATTACCGAAATGACCGCGCTGATTGCCTTTCAAAATCTCTCGGCACGCTTTAACGCCGCGCTGGATATTCCTTCGCAGGGATTGTGCGACAGTTTCAAAGGACGGCCACATGCTTGACCGCCATCTTCATCCGCGGTTAAAACCGCTGTTACATCAGTGCGCTCGCATGATTGATAAGCCCGGTATTTCGCCGGACGGTCTGACGCTCTTCGGTTTCGCTATTGGCGTGCTGGCCTTGCCGTTTCTGGCATTAGGCTGGTATTCGGCGGCGCTGGTCGCCATTGTGCTTAATCGTCTGTTTGATGGGTTGGACGGCGCGCTGGCGCGGCGCAGGGGACTGACCGATGCCGGCGGATTCCTCGATATTTCACTCGATTTTCTGTTTTACGCGCTGGTGCCGTTTGGCTTTATTCTGGCGGCACCCGAGCAGAATGCGCTGGCGGGCAGCTGGCTATTGTTTGCGTTTATCGGCACCGGCAGTAGTTTCCTGGCCTTTGCCGCGCTGGCGGCGAAGCATCAGATTGATAACCCCGGTTATGCGCATAAATCGTTTTATTATTTAGGTGGGTTGACCGAAGGCACCGAGACGATATTGCTGTTCGTGCTGGGCTGTCTGTTCCCTGATTATTTTGCCGTGCTGGCGTGGGTATTTGGCGCGCTGTGCTGGCTGACAACGTTCACGCGGATCTGGAGCGGATACCTGACGCTGAAATCGATCCAGCGTCAGGAATAATCAGCGATTACTTGCTGGCGTCCGGGCCGCGCTCGCCGCTGGCTACCGGGTTCTTCGGATTGCTGCTCCACTCGAACCAGCCACCGTCGTACACCGAGACGTTTTTCCAGCCCATCGCACGGGCGTACATAAACGTTTCCGAGGCACGCCAGCCGGTACCGCAGTAGAAGGAAACCTGCTGATCCGGCAAGATGTTCCACTGTTTCCACATTGCGGCGATATCGTCTGCGCTGCGCATGGTGCCGTCCGGGTTATGGAAATCTTCCATATGCGTGGAGTCGCTGCCCGCATGACCCCAACGAGCCCCCGCAATTTCACCTTTTGGTTTAATGTAGCTGTAACCGCTGGTGGTGCCGACAAATTCCGGCCACGAACGAATGCTGACCAGCGACGCATCCTGACGATGCAGCAGGCCACGCGCCTGTTCCATATCCAGCATCAGCTGCGGCTGGGCAGGGATCGTCGCGCCAAAATCAGGCTCCGGTTTAACCGTCGGTGCCGTGCCGCGTTCGACCGGTAATCCTGCGTCGGACCACGTCTGCCAGCCGCCGTCGAGCAGGCGAACATCTTTCACGCCCGCGTACAGCATGATCTGTGCGACACGCGCCGCCGCATAGACATCACGGCCATACAAAATCACCGTCGTGTCATGACGAATACCGTGTTTAGCCAACATCGCTTTGAGCTGCGCGTCGGAGACTTTGTTCCACAGCGGTTCGCTTTCGACTTCGTTGGTATCAATGTATCCGGCACCCGGAATATGACTGAGCAGATAGAGCTTCGGTGCCCCCCAGGCCGCTTCAATGACTTTCCAGTCACCGGCCGGTTTGGCGGTGACGGCTTTGCCTTGTTGCAGGTCGTGTAGCCACTGCGGATAGACCAGCTGTTCGAAGTGCGGTAGGCGCTGCAATCGCGCGGGATCCTGCAGTGCATCGCTGAGCGTGGAAAGCTGACTAAAGCCCACTTTCTGCAGACGCGCTTTAACGGCCTGCATGTCGCTTTCGCTGCCATACAGCGCTACCGGTGCATCGGTTTTTAACTGATGTTGCTTAACCCAGGCGGTGAGTTGCTCGTCGTTCATGTTGTCGAGCCAGGCGGCAGACAGGTTCAGGGCGGCAGGTTCATGGCCGGAAGGGCCATTAAGCGATTGCGGCCAGCCGTTATAAAACGCACTTTGACGGGTATCGATTGCCGCGCCTTGTTGCTGCTGTAACTGGTGGAGGGTGAACGTCTGTGCTGTTTCAGCAGCCCAGGAAGAAGCGCAAGCGAGCCCTAAAGCCAGTGCCAGCGCGGTCATTTGAGAAACACGTTTCATCGAATAGCCCGACGTTGAAAAAAAGAAGACGACATTCTGTGCCGCCAGCCTGATAAAATCATTGCGTTAACGCAGCATATCGCCACATTCACGCCCAGTTTGCCATCTGCAAAACGCGGCCCGCGGGCGGAACGTCCTGCGCGTCATGGGTAACCTGCACCACGGGAATACCCAGCTTGCGCACTTCGGCAAAGACCCACTGGCGAAACGCGTCGCGAAGTGAGGTGTCCAGTCGGCTGAAGGGTTCATCCAGCAGCAGCGCCTGTGGTTGTGCCAACAGCGCGCGCAGCAGGGCGATACGCGATCGTTGCCCGCCGGAGAGTGACGCCGGATCGCGATGATAAAACCCCGCCAGCCCGGCACGCTCAAGGGCGCGCTCGACCTTATCTCGTCTGACCGATCCTTTCAGACTTGCGGGGAGTGCCAGCAGCAAATTTTGCCCCACGCTGAAATGGTCGAACAGCAGGGCATCCTGGAACAAAATGCCAATCTGGCGCTGCGCCGTGGGCAATGAGTCGATGCGCCGGTCGTTAAGCCACAGCTCGCCACTCGCCTGAAACGTTGGAGAAAGTGCGCCAATCATCCACGAGAACAGCGATGATTTGCCGCTGCCGGAGGGACCCATAATAGTGACAATGTCACCTTTGTTGACCTCGAAATTGGCCTCGTTGAGCAGAACGCAAGGCCCCAGATGTAGCGAAACATTTTTCACAATTAGCATTAGCGGAGTCCTTGTCGACAGCGGCCAACCCATGCGGAGAGTAATGCTGACAGTGCGAAAACCAACAGCGGCAGCAGCAGTTGCCAGAGCGCCTGTGACGCAAGCCGTGCCGCGCTGCCGCCGCTGCTCAATGCAACGGCCTCGGTGGTCAGCGTGGGAAAGCGTCCGGCCCCTAACCACAGGGTCGGCATATACTGGGCAATACTGACGGAAAATCCCACCGCGAAAGCAATCAGCGTCGGGCGCAGCAGCAGTGGACATTTCACCTGCCAGAAGATGCGCTCCCGCGACCAGCCCAGCGTCTGCGCAATCAACATTAACCGCGGATCAATTCGCTGCCACGCCGGTTTGAGGATAAACAGCATCCACGGTGTGACCCACAGCAAATGTCCCCAGACAACCGTCAACAATTGACCATCCAGCTGTGCGTGTAGCGCCAGCGTATATTGTCCGGTGACCAGCGGGAGTGCAGGCAGGATAATCGGCAGCCAGACCCAACGATGTCCGCGCTGTGGTCCCCATTCCAGCCATAGCAACAGCGTGATTAATGCCAGTGCGCTGGCAATCATTCCCACTTGCAGGCTGGTGAATAACGTCTGGCTATCGATGAATGAATACTGTGCAACCAGGGCCAGAACCAGCAGGCAGAGTACGCCGCTTACGGGTACCAGTTGCGCCAGTGAGCGCCCCAGTGGATAGGATGAAAAACGCTGACGCTTCCCGCTAATCCCCGGCAGGGTACGCCGCCAGCTGCGCCAGAGCAGATAACCAACCAGCGCATACACACACAGCAGCAGTACCAGCAGCAGGCTGGCGAGCGAGCCTTTTATCTGTTGGTCGGCATCGCCCTGAGTGAGCCATTGCCAGCTCAACACCGCAAGCGTTGGCGGATTGCCCGGACCCAGCACGATCGCCACATCCACCGCCGACAATGACCATGCAGTGGCCGCCAGCATCACTTTTCCCAGTGCCGGTGCGATGGCGGGTAAGACCAACCAGTTGAGGCATTGCAGGCGGCTATATCCCAGCGAGTCCAGCACGGTCACCTGCCGGGCAAGCTGCTTTTCACTGAGCAGGGCCGAGAGTACCCATAACAAAAAAGCGCTCTCTTTGACGGCTAGCGTCAAGCCCAGACCGATCCCGTAGCGGTCAGCCTGTGGGGTAAGAAAAGGCAACACGCGGTACAGCAGACCGCCTTCGGCAAACAACAACAGGACGCTGGTGGCAAACGCGACGTGCGGAATCGCCAACAGCCACGGCAGCCGGGTGCACAGCCGCGCCCAGCCCGCGCCGGGCCACATGGCGAGGATCGCCAACAGGGCAATGACCAACGCACCGAGGGTCGCCAGCGTCACGGAAACCAGCGTCGCCATCAGCGCCTGCGGCAACTGGGGATCGGCAAACAGCGCCAGCCAATGAGTGATGGAGAGCGCTGGTGTGAAAAGTGCGATGGCGGCAGGTACCAGCGGCAAATAAATCACCGCCATGACGCCCCATATCAGCAGGATTAATGCGTACCGTAACGGCGTAGCCATTCTTGTTCCAGTACGTTTACCCAGGCCGCATGGGGTTCAGGAAGCACGGTGGGTAATCCTTTAGGGATCCGTGCCTGCAGAGCTTCACGTTGTGCCGCAGGTAATTTTTGCGGGTCGAGAACCGAAGGGTCGCCCCAGTAGGCGGGATCGGCTTTACGCAGTTGCGCCTCCGGAGAGAGCAGGAAGTTGGCGACGACTTTCGCCCCTGCGCTGGCGCTGGCGTTAGCCGGGATCGTGACAAAATGCACGTTGCCAATCATGCCTTGCGTAAAACCATAGCTGTAGCTGTTTTTGGGTAATTCACCGCTGGCCACTTTTTGTTGCGCGTGCGCGGGGTTAAAGGTCAGCGACAAGCGCAGTACGCCGTTGTTCAGCAGCGTATCCATTCGTGCAGGCGTAGGCGGGAAGTCTTTACCTTCACGCCATAAAAACGGATGCAGCGTGTCAAGATACTGCCACAGCGGAGCCGTAACATCAGCGAACGTCGCGGTATCGGGCGCCATTTTCAACGCTTGTGGTTGGGTAGTAAGCGCCATCAGCAACTGCTCAAGAAATGCAGTCCCGGTAAAATCCGGGGGGCGCGGGTAGGTCACCGTACCAGGATGCGCTTTGGCAAATGCCAGCAGCGCCTGCGGAGTTTGTGGTGGCTGTTCGGTCACATCACGGTTAGCGATAAAAGTAAGCTGCGCGCCTCCCCACGGTGACTCGGCTCCCTCTGTAGGGATGGAGAAGTCTTCGCTGACAGGCTGCAGGGTATCAACGTAGCGCCAGTTGGGTAGCGTCTGCGCCCACTGCGTTTGCAGCAGGTTTGCCTCTTTCAGCGTACGGAAGTTTTCACCGTTCACCCACAGTAAATCGACAGAGCCGCCGGTTTTACGCCCGGAAGCGGCCTCTGTTTGAATACGCTTAACCGCGTCGGCAGCATCGGCCAGACGCACGATTTTCAGGTTAATGGCGTAATGTGTTTTCATCTCGCCGCTTACCCAGTCGAGATATTGGTTCACTGCGTTATCGCCTCCCCAGGCGTTGAACCACACCGTCTGGCCACGGGCGTCGTTTTTGATCTGCTGCCAGCTGTGATCTTGCGCGAAGGTCGCCAGCGGTGAAAACAGCAAACTCAGGCACAATAAGCAATAACGCATACACTCTCCAGTTGTTAAGGGGGGCCTCAGACGTGTTTTCTGTGCCGTTCAAGATAAATGCTTCTCGCCACGGAGATAACCACAGTCAGCGCAAATAATACAAATAGCCCGGTCACGAACCAGAATGCTCCTCCGGTTAACAGACTGCCGGCCCAGGAATAGACGAGTGTCGCGGGTAGCTGACCGACGCCGGTGGCGAGGAAAAAATGACGAAAGCGGATCGATGTCAGACCTGCGGCGTAACTGACCGGGTCAAAGGGAACGAAAGGTAACAGGCGACAGACCAGAATAGTGTGTTTGCCGTAGCGTGCAAAAAAGGCGTCCATGCTATTCAACACCGTTTTTCCGGTCAGCTTTTCCACCGTGCTACGACCAAAAATACGGGCGATGAAAAAGCATAGCGCCGCGCCAGCCATTGCGCTGGTCCAGGAGAGTACGCCTCCCCAGAATGCGCCGAACAATGACGCATTGGCAAAGGTGATCACAAACGCCGGAAGCGGGGCGATAATGGCTTGTAAGATCATTAAGCAAAACGATACCACCGCAGCCTGAGCACCGTATGACCGAATGAGATTTTCAATGGCGTGCTGGTCAACCGTGGCGAATGCCGCCAGGCTGTGACTGACAAAATCACTGACGCCGGGCACCCATACCCAGGCGATCGGCGCCAGCAATAACAGGAGAATCAGCCCGGTCCGGCAATAGCGTATGACGTGCGTTTTGTTCAGCTTCATGATTTATCGGCTAACTCACGTTGGACAGAGGGATCAATACGCTTCACGCGGGCCCAGGCTTTGGCTGCCTGTACCAGGGTAAATAAAATAATGCCAGCAATACTGAGTTTAACCATAAACGCCAGGGTGATGCCGTCGCTGACGAGTTCATGCGACATGAGCGTATAGATGAACAGGCCGGGGAAGGTGGTGAGTGTAGAAATGACGGTGAATGACCAGAATGGGATGGCGGTCAGCCCGTAGGCATAATTTTGAATGTTGTACGGGAATAACGGCACCAGGCGGGTGAGGATCAGAAAATCGCTACCACTTTGGGCAATGCCTTTTTCTATCGCCTGGAAGGTGGCCGTATGCCCGACATATTTCAGCAGCAGATCGCGACCCAGCCAGCGGGCAAGTAAGAACGACAGCGCCGAGGCCACGGTGGCTGCAAACAGCGATACAAGCGTCCCCACCAGCGGGCCAAACAGGATACCGCCGACGATCACCAGCATGCTGCCGGGTATCAGACACAGCGCAGCGACGATAAACAGCAGAATGTACAGCACGTAGCCGTATATGCCGCTCTGGCGGATGAGATCTTGTAAAAGGTGGAAATGGGTTATCAGGCCACTCAGGCCAGAATAATGGAGAACGCCCACCAGGACACAGAGGAGTAGCGCAACGATCAGCAGTCTGTATTCTGCTTTATGCGAACTTCTTTTTCATGGGGGTCTCCTGTAATACCGAGGGTAATAACGCGTTTCGCCAGCGAAAGTGCGCGCGAAGATATAATAAATCCCCGTTGGCAACAATGTATTACCGTGGTTTTTTTGATTTTGCTCAGGCTACACCGACTCTCCAGGCAAGGCCCGGAGAGTGACAACGCTCAGGCGATCAGACGCGGAATTTGGCCCATACCGGCGCATGGTCGGACGGTTTTTCCATACTGCGGATCTCATAGTCGATGCCGGTTTCTTCGCAGCGCTCCGCCAGCGGGTTGCTCGCCAGCAGCAGATCGATACGCAGACCACGGTTATCGTCAAAGCCTTTTGAACGGTAATCAAACCACGAGTACTGGTCGGCGGTATCCGGATGTGCGTGACGGAACGTGTCCACCAGACCCCATCCCATCAGTCGTTCCATCCACTCACGCTCTTCCGGCAGGAAGGAGCACTTGCCGGTACGCAGCCAGCGTTTGCGATTCTCTTCACCAATGCCGATGTCCAGATCGGTTGGGCTGATATTCATATCTCCCATGATCAGCACCGGATTGTCGCGCTTCAGTTCAGTCTCCAGATAGTTTTGCAGGTTCTGATAAAACGCGGCTTTGGCCGGGAACTTCAGCGGGTGGTCACGGCTTTCGCCTTGCGGAAAATAGCCGTTAATCACGGTGATATTCCCCAGTGGAGACGGGATTTCGGCCATGATAATACGGCGCTGAGCTTCTTCGTCATCGTTCGGGAAGCCACGACGCACCGAAATGGGCGTTTCTTTCGTCAGCAGCGCGACGCCGTAATGGCCTTTTTGACCGTGATAGAAAACGTTGTAACCCAGCTTTGCGACCTCTTCGAGAGGGAACATGTCATCGTGGACTTTTGTCTCCTGCAAGCCGATCACATCCGGTTGGTGTTTTTCGACAATGGCTGCCAGTTGATGAGGACGGGCACGCAGGCCGTTGATATTAAAAGAGACAAATTTCATAGTCGCTGCCACTTTGCAAGATGAATAGTGCAAGGATGGTAGCAGAATTTCCGCAGGCTGACTGCTTCTTGTCACCTGATTCCAACAATGATTGCTAATGGCGTTAACGATGGGGCAAAAACTGCACTGTTTTGGCGCGATACGCGTCAGAATGGGGCAATAATTTCCGAAAAATTTCGTATACGATCACAATTCCAGAATTATATTTGGCGACTGAATAGAATTGCGTTTTTTCCTCTAATTATTCACCCCGCTGGCGAACGTATTCACTTTATATGCACATATGATGAATATTGATGGTTCGTAACTTATTGATATTTCGTTGTCTCATCGTGTTTATGCATATTTTTTGCTGGCTGGCACGAACCCTGCACTCTACATTTACACCGCAAACACTATATTTATTAACATATAAATAACTTTTTATTTACCGTAGAGGTCGCTATGTCTCTGTCAGTTACGCGTGAAAATTTTGATGAATGGATGATGCCCGTATACGCACCGGCTCCTTTTGTGCCGGTTCGCGGTGAAGGCTCGCGACTGTGGGATCAGCAGGGCAAAGAGTATATCGATTTCGCGGGGGGCATTGCGGTTAACGCGCTGGGTCACGCACACCCGGCTTTGCGCGAAGCATTAAACGATCAGGCCGGTAAATTCTGGCATACCGGAAATGGCTACACTAACGAGCCGGTACTGCGGCTGGCAAAAAAACTGATTGATGCCACCTTTGCCGAGCGTGTCTTCTTCTGTAACTCCGGCGCAGAAGCCAACGAAGCGGCATTAAAACTGGCGCGTAAATATGCTCACGACCGTTTTGGCACGCAGAAAAGCGGCATCGTCGCGTTTAAAAACGCCTTCCACGGCCGCACGCTGTTTACCGTCAGCGCCGGGGGCCAGCCGGCCTATTCGCAGGATTTTGCGCCATTGCCGCCGGATATCCGCCATGCGGTGTATAACGATCTTGACTCTGCCAGCCAGCTGATTGATGACACCACCTGTGCGGTTATTGTTGAGCCGATTCAGGGGGAAGGTGGCGTGGTGCCTGCGACAAAGGCCTTTTTGCAGGGACTGCGCGAACTCTGCGATCGCCACAATGCGTTGCTGATTTTTGATGAAGTGCAGACTGGCGTGGGACGTACCGGCGAACTGTATGCCTATATGCACTACGGCGTGACGCCGGACCTGCTGACCACGGCCAAAGCGCTGGGCGGTGGGTTCCCTATTGGGGCGCTGCTGGCTACCGAACCATGCGCAAGCGTTATGACGGTGGGTACGCATGGCACCACTTACGGCGGAAACCCGCTGGCTTCTGCGGTGGCCGGAAAACTGCTGGAGATCGTTAACACGCCAGAAATCCTCACTGGCGTGAAACAGCGTCACGACTGGTTTGTGGAGCGTATTAACGCCATTAACGAACGTTTTGGATTGTTTAGTGAGGTTCGTGGACTGGGCCTGCTGATCGGCTGTGTGCTGAATGCAGAGTTTGCCGGTAAAGCGAAGCTTATCTCGCAAGAGGCGGCCAATGTCGGCGTGATGGTGCTGATTGCTGGCGGTAACGTGGTGCGTTTTGCACCTGCGCTGAACGTTAGCGAAGAAGAGGTTGCCAGCGGACTGGATCGCTTTGCGCTGGCCTGCGAACGTATTAAAGCAGGAGGTTCATCATGATGGTGATCCGTCCCATTGAACGCGCCGATATTACGGCGTTGATGCAGTTGGCCAGTAAGACCGGCGGTGGGTTGACCTCGCTTCCGGCTAACGAAGCCACGCTGATGGCGCGTATTGAGCGTTCACTGCAAACCTGGCAGGGCGAACTGCCAAAAAGTGAGCAGGGCTACGTTTTTGTACTCGAGGACAGTGCCACCGGTACCGTGGCCGGGATCTGCGCGATTGAAGTGGCGGTCGGGCTAAACGACCCCTGGTACAACTATCGCGTCGGGACGCTGGTCCATGCCTCGAAGGAGTTGAACGTCTATAACGCGCTGCCGACGCTGTTTCTCAGTAACGATCACACCGGCAGCAGCGAACTTTGCACCCTGTTTCTTGATCCGGACTGGCGTAAAGAGGGCAACGGCTATTTGCTGTCGAAATCGCGCTTTATGTTTATGGCGGCATTCCGCGACCGGTTTAATGAAAAAGTGGTGGCCGAGATGCGTGGCGTGATTGATGAACATGGTTACTCCCCGTTCTGGCAGAGCCTCGGCAAACGCTTCTTTTCGATGGAGTTTAGCCGTGCCGATTTTCTTTGCGGCACCGGGCAAAAAGCCTTTATTGCCGAATTGATGCCCAAGCATCCTATCTATACCCACTTCCTGTCGGATGAAGCGCAAAGCGTGATTGGCGAAGTGCATCCGCAAACGGCACCGGCGCGTGCGGTACTGGAGAAAGAAGGCTTCCGCTATCGCAACTATGTCGACATTTTCGACGGCGGACCGACGCTGGAATGCGATATCGACCGGGTGCGGGCGATTCGGAAAAGCCGGCTGGTGGAGGTGGCTGAAGGTCAGCCCGCGCCGGGCGAGTATCCGGCCTGTCTGGTGGCGAATGAAAACTACCATAACTTCCGCGTCATGCTGGTGCGCGCCGATCCGCATACCCAGCGGCTGGTGCTGACGGCAGCGCAGCTGGATGCCCTGAAGTGCCATGCGGGTGACCACGTCCGTTTCGTTCGTCTATGTGCAGAGGAGAAAACAGTATGACTTTATGGATAAACGGCGACTGGGTAACGGGCCAGGGCGAGCGTCGGGTTAAAACTAATCCGGTGGGCGGCGATGTATTGTGGCAAGGCCATGATGCAGATGCTACGCAGGTGGCGCAGGCATGCCACGCCGCACGTGCGGCGTTTGCGGGCTGGGCCAGGCAACCCTTTTCCGCGCGCCAGGCGGTGGTGGAAAAATTCGCCACATTGCTGGAGAGCAACAAAGCCGAGCTGACGACCATTATCGCCAGAGAAACCGGAAAACCACGCTGGGAAGCAGCCACCGAACTGACGGCGATGATCAATAAAATCGCCATTTCCGTAAAGGCGTACCACACGCGTACCGGGGAGCAATACAACGAATTACCCGACGGCGCGGCGACGTTACGCCATCGTCCGCACGGTGTGCTGGCGGTGTTTGGTCCGTATAATTTCCCCGGCCATCTCCCCAACGGTCATATCGTTCCGGCGCTGCTGGCGGGCAATACGCTGATTTTTAAACCCAGTGAACTGACGCCGTGGACCGGTGAAGCGGTGACTAAACTGTGGGCGCAGGCGGGACTCCCTGCGGGCGTGCTAAACCTGGTGCAGGGTGGGCGCGAAACCGGGCAGGCGCTAAGCGCGCTGGAGGATCTCGACGGTTTGCTGTTTACCGGTAGCGCCAATACGGGTTATCAACTGCACCGACAGCTCTCCGGTCAGCCGGAAAAAATCCTCGCGCTGGAGATGGGGGGCAACAACCCGTTAATTATTGAGAATCCGGAAGATATTGATGCCGCCGTGCATCTGACTATTCAGTCTGCGTTTGTCACCGCCGGGCAGCGTTGCACCTGCGCCCGCCGTCTGCTGGTAAAAAAAGGTGCGCAGGGCGATGCGTTTCTGGCGCGCCTGGTTGAAGTCAGCCAGCGTTTACTGCCCGGCAAGTGGGATGACGAGCCGCAACCGTTTATCGGCGGACTGATATCTGAGCAGGCGGCGCAACACGTCTGTGATGCCTGGCAGCGTCTTGAGGCGTTAGGTGGCCGTACGCTGCTGGCGCCGCGACGGGTAAAAGCGGGCACGTCGCTGCTGGCACCGGGCATTATCGAACTCACCGGTGTGGCCAACGTGCCGGATGAAGAGGTATTTGGTCCGCTGCTCGGCGTCTGGCGTTATGACAGTTTCGACGAGGCAATAAGCCTTGCGAACCACACCCGATTTGGCCTGTCATGCGGATTGGTCTCACCGGATCGCAATCAGTTTGACCAGCTGTTGCTGGAAGCGCGGGCGGGCATCGTTAACTGGAATAAACCGTTGACCGGGGCGGCGAGTACGGCACCGTTTGGCGGAGTGGGGGCTTCAGGAAACCATCGTGCCAGCGCGTGGTATGCCGCAGATTACTGCGCCTGGCCAATGGCGAGTCTGGAGTCACCGGCATTAACATTGCCGACGACGCTGAGCCCAGGTCTGGATTTTTCTCGTGGAGAAAAGCGATGAAAGCGCGTGAGGTCAATTTCGACGGGCTGGTGGGACTGACCCACCATTATGCGGGGCTGTCGTTTGGCAATGAGGCCTCGACCCGGCACCGTTTTCAGGTGTCGAATCCCCGTCTGGCGGCGAAGCAGGGCTTATTAAAGATGAAAGCGCTGGCAGATGCCGGGTTTCCTCAGGCGGTGATCCCGCCGCATGAACGTCCGTATATTCCGGTTCTGCGTCAGCTCGGCTTCAGCGGTAGCGATGAGCAGATCCTGGAAAAGGTGGCGCGTCAGGCGCCACACTGGCTTTCCAGCGCCAGCTCGGCCTCGCCGATGTGGGTGGCGAATGCGGCCACGGTCTGTCCTTCGGCCGATTCACTGGATGGGAAAGTGCATCTGACGGTGGCGAACCTGAACAACAAATTCCACCGTTCACTGGAAGCGCCGACTACCGAAGCGTTATTACGGGCGATATTCCGTGATGAGCATGCTTTTGCGGTCCACAGCGCGCTACCTCAGGTGGCTCTGCTGGGTGATGAAGGGGCGGCCAACCACAATCGCCTTGGCGGAGATTACGGTGCACCTGGCGTGCAGCTGTTTGTTTACGGTCGCGAGGAGGGGAATGTGTCACAGCCGAGGCGCTACCCGGCCAGACAATCGCGTGAGGCCAGCGAAGCGGTGGCGCGGCTGAACCAGGTTAATCCGCATCAACTTATCTTTGCCCAGCAAAACCCGGACGTTATCGATAGTGGCGTGTTCCATAACGACGTGATCGCGGTATCGAATCGCCAGGTGCTGTTTTGCCATGAACAGGCATTTGTCCGACAGCAGGCGCTGTTGAGCCAGCTACGCGCTCAGGTTGATGGGTTTACGGCGCTGGAAGTACCTGCTGCAGAGGTGTCGGTGGCGGATGCGGTGGCAACGTATCTGTTTAACAGCCAGTTGTTGAGCCGTGATGATGGCTCAATGATGCTGGTTTTACCACAGGAGTGTCGGGAGCACGCGGGCGTGTGGCGCTATCTGAACGGTCTACTGGACGCGGATAATCCGCTTGACGACCTGCGAGTATTCGATCTGCGTGAAAGTATGTCGAACGGCGGCGGTCCGGCATGCCTGCGACTGAGAGTGGTGTTAACGTCACAGGAACTGCAGGCGGTGAATCCGGCGGTAATGATGAACGACACGTTGTTCAATACGCTCAATAACTGGGTTGATCGTTACTACCGGGACCGGCTTACCGCTGCAGATCTTGCTGACCCCCAGCTGTTACGTGAAGGGCGCGAAGCGCTGGATTCGCTGACGCAACTGCTCAATCTCGGCTCGGTGTATCCTTTCCAGCAGGAGCGGGCGATCTATGGATAACTTTCTGGCCCTGACCCTCGCGGGAACCTCGCCGGATATCACCCACGGTGAGGCTCATGGTTTTAACTGGCGGTGGACAGGGCACGGGATGCTGGAGCTGACGCCGGTCGCCGAGGTTGATCGTTCGCTGGTGATCTCTGCAGGTATTCATGGCAATGAAACGGCACCGGTTGAGATGCTGGATGCGCTGCTGTCCGCGCTTTTTCGTGGCGAGTTGACGCTTACATGGCGGTTGCTGGTGATTCTGGGCAATCCGCAGGCGCTGGCGGAGGGGAAGCGCTATTGCCATAGCGACATGAACCGTATGTTTGGCGGGCGCTGGCAGATATTTGTCGAGAGCGGTGAAACGCGGCGCGCCCGCGAACTTGAGCTGTGCCTGGAAGCGTTTTATTCGCGCACCAGGGAGTCCGTGCGCTGGCATCTGGATCTGCACACCGCCATTCGCGGTTCGCATCATCTGCGCTTTGGCGTACTGCCGCAGCGCAACGTGCCCTGGGACGAAGGGTTTCTATCGTGGCTGGGGGATGCGGGACTGGAGGCGCAGGTTTTCCATCAGACACCGGGCGGGACATTTACCCATTTCAGTGGCGAGCATTTCGGTGCGCTGGCCTGTACGCTGGAGCTGGGTAAGGCTCTGGCGTTCGGGCAAAACGATTTGACGCAGTTTGCTCACACGGCGGAGGCGTTGGCGGCTTTGTTGCAGGGTGAGCGTGCATCATCCACGCAAACCACGCCGCTGCGCTATCGCGTGGTGTCGCAAATCACGCGACACAGCGACGATTTTATTCTTCATATGAACAATCAGACGCTGAATTTTACCCCCTTTAACGAGGGCACATTGCTGGCGCAGGACGGCGATGCGCGTTTTGTTGTTACTCATGATGTTGAATATGTGCTGTTTCCCAACCCAAACGTGGCCTGTGGTTTACGCGCGGGGCTGATGCTGGAAAGGTTATAATCAATATCTTTCCCTCGGGTTTATCTCCGGGGGGTATTTTTTTGTGTGCGCTTTCGTTATTACGGATTATTCCTGGTGAGTTGCTTTATTAATAATCAGGCTTCATGTATAGTTCTCCATAATCCTTTCAAAATCATCCTGTTGTAATATTTAATTTCAATTCTGCGCAATTAATTCTTTTTTTCTCCATAATTGATGAGAATTTGTTTTTTATACTTTCATTGTTTTACCGTTGCTCTGATTAATTGACGCTTCTACCGGTAAAGTTAATCTCGTCAACACGACATCCGATGAGATAAGCATCGTAAGAATGTCGTCAGAATAACTGAAAGGAAGGATAGAAATTATGCGTAAACTGACTGCTCTGTTTGTTGCCTCTACTCTGGCGCTGGGCGCTGCAAATCTGGCACACGCCGCTGATACCACAACTACCGCTCCGGCTGATGCCAAACCGATGATGCACCATAACGGCAAGTTTGGCCCGCACCACGACATGATGTTTAAAGATCTGAATCTGACTGATGCGCAGAAACAGCAGATCCGCGACATTATGAAAGGCCAGCGCGATCAGATGAAACGTCCGCCGCTGGAAGAACGCCGTGCAATGCACGATATCATCGCCAGCGACAGCTTCGACAAAGCGAAAGCTGAAGCGCAGATTGCGAAGATGGAAGAACAGCGCAAAGCTAATATGCTGGCGCATATGGAAACCCAGAACAAGATTTACAACATCCTGACGCCGGAACAGAAAAAACAGTTTAATGCCAATTTTGAGAAGCGTCTGACAGAACGCGCGGCGCAGAAAGGTAAAATGCCAGAGGCTGCTGAGTAACCGATTAGCGTCTACACTACATTATTCGCGTTGTGTCTGGGCATTACTCAGGACGGCGCGAATCAAAACTCAAGACCGCCGGTCTTGTCCACAACACGTTTAACGAGGTGGGCAGGATCGGCGGTTTTTTCTTTCCAGCCTATTGCACCCTGCAACCGACACGCTATTCTCCTGAAGCCTGCGAAAATTCTACCTGGATCAGCGCGTTAATCTTTTTTCTTAAAACGTCCTCATCCTCGCTAAGGCAAATCAACTCTGCTGCCGATAACAATAAATGTGCAGAGTAAACTTATGGCGGCCAGGGAGCGTCATGCTGACGTACCGCGCCTTTCTGGAGGGATGATGGAATACTTTGATATCCGCAAAATGCCGGTTAATCTTTGGCGCAATGGTGCGGGTGAAACGCGAGAGATTTGTTGTTTTCCGCCAGCGACCCGCGATTTTCACTGGCGGGCAAGTATCGCGTCCATTGCCGCGAACGGTGAGTTTTCTCTTTTCCCGGGCGTAGAGCGAGTGATTACCCTGCTGGAAGGAGGCGAAGTGACTCTGGAAGGCGCCAATCCCTTCAGCCATACCCTGAAACAGCATCAACCGTTTACCTTTGCGGGCGATCAGGTAGTCAAAGCCAAACTGACAGAAGGTCAGATGTCGATGGATTTCAATATTATGACCCGTCGTGATGTCTGCCAGGCCAAAGTCAGGGTTGCGGATCGAACGTTTACCACCTTTGGTTCGCGCGGCGGTGTGGTGTTTGTGTTAAGCGGAGCCTGGCAGTTGGGCGATAAGTTACTGACGGCGGACCAGGGCGCATGCTGGCACGACGGCAAGCACACGCTGCGGTTGTTAAAAGCGGAAGGGAAGCTGTTGTTTAGTGAGATTAACTGGATGCCGGGGCATTCGCCGGATCCAGTTCAATAATGTCATAGTGACCGGACATTACCGGCCGGCAGAGAATTTTGTAACCATCTTGATCGAAGCCGGCGGGCATTCGTGCCAGCGTAGCGGCTTCATCCAGCGATGAAACCGCGCCCAGCCATAGCCAGTTATTGATAATGTGATATTGGGTCATTTCTGCGCGGCTTTCTTTTAGCGCAATCGCATTGCTCCACGGCCAGCAGAGCACACGCAATCTTTCCAGTGCCGCCATCAGACGCAGATGATGCGCCTCGGGACTTTCTTTCCCACAGCAGGCTCCGGCGCAACGTTTAAGCGCTGAGCGAAAGCAGGCGCGACCGCGACTTAGCGGCTCCAGTCCCAGCAAACCGTAGCAAAGCTGGTGCTCGTCGGCGACCGTCTGTAATGCCTGCAGCGCCGCGCGCCGGTGTGCAAACAGGCCAAACAGATTCGGGGTCTGTGAAAAATCCACATCGCGCGCGTAGATAACCTGGAGGCGTTGATCGGTTAATTGCAGAGCACAGAGTTGGTGAGTGCGGCGCAGGCGCTTATTGAATAAAGGTTGTTGCTCTTTAATTAGTCGTGCCTCCAGCAACAGGGCACCCATTTCACCCGCCGTGCAAATCCAGGTAATACGTCGGGATTGATGTAGCATGGCCGCTTCGTCTGCGTTGCGTAGATGCGCCATCACCCGGCTGCGAACATTGATGCTTTTACCGATATAAAGCGGCATGGTGTCACTTTCGCCGTGAAACAGATAAACACCGGGCGTGGCCGGAAGCGCTTGTAAAAAGGGGCGCAGGTGCTCGGGGTACTCATAAATTGCAGCTGCTTCAAAGGTAATACGAGGGGCTGATTGGCGGCGTACCACTGTTTACTCCGGATGCTGGTTATTCATCCAGTGTAGCAGGCGATTGTTGATTAAAAAAGCAACATGTGTGAAGTTGTTGACGCCGGACATACGAAGCTTTGTTGCTGTCCGGCGTTATGCAAGAAGGTGGATTACGCTTTTTTCCAGAAATCGTCAAACACCGTAATGGGCGTGCGACGTTTGTGTTCCGTCTTTAAATACCAGCCTTCAATTTTCTTCGCGATAGCATCATCCAGAATTTTGCCTTCCAGATAATCATCAATGTTGTCGTACGTTACGCCTAAGGCGGCTTCATCGGGCAGAGAAGGGCGATCGTCTTCGAGGTCGGCGGTAGGCGCTTTCTTATATAAGTGCTCCGGACAGCCTAGCGCGGCCAGCAGCTGTTTCCCCTGACGCTTGTTGAGGCGGAATAGTGGGTTAATGTCGGTGCCGCCATCGCCATATTTGGTGAAAAAGCCGGTAATCGCTTCCGCAGCGTGATCGGTACCTACCACTACGCCGCTGGTCATTCCGGCGATGCTGTACTGTGCCTTCATACGTTCACGGGCTTTTTCATTACCGCGCACAAAATCGCTCAGCTCAATACCGGCTTCACGTAATGCCTGTTCGCTGGCCAGCACCGCAGCTTTGATATTGACGGTTAACACGCGATCCGGCTGAATGAAGGTGATGGCGTCCTGGCAGTCCTGTTCATCGGCCTGCACACCGTAAGGGAGGCGCACGGCAATAAACTGCAGCGCGTCGTTCCCGGTCTCGTCGCGCAGCTCTGAAATGGCCATTTGGCATAACTTTCCGGCGAGCGTTGAATCCTGACCGCCGCTAATCCCTAATACCAGTGATTTCAGGAAAGGATAGGTTTTCAGATAGGATTTCAGAAAATCTACGCTACGGCGAATTTCTTCTTCTGCATTAATGTGCGGCTGTGCGCCAAGTGCCTGGATTATCTCTTGCTGCAGAGTCATCTAACCCCTCCGAAAAAAATAATGACAAAAAATATGATCGGTTAAAGCTAACGCGTTGACGTCCAAACGACAAGGGATGCAGCCTGATATCGCAGTATTTTGTTTTAATATACCCGTCATACTTCAAGTTGCATGTGCGTCGGCTGCACTCGTTCTCCCCAGTCACTTACTTTAGTAAGCTCCTGGGGATTCGCTCCCTTGCCACCTTCCTGCAACTCGAATTATTTAGGGTATAGATTTTTCCGAAATGGTGTGAGACTCATCTGTAAGCTTGAAAAATGTGTTGTTGTGCTCCAGGCTTATATAACACGCTGAAAAACAAGAGGACGAGAAAATGAACAAGAATCTAACAGGAATTCTGGGTACAGCGGCGGTATTGACTATGCTGGCGGGGTGTACGGCCTACGATCGTACAAAAGACCAATTTGTTCAGCCCGTGGTGAAAGATGTGAAGAAAGGGATGAGCCGGGCGCAGGTTGCGCAGATTGCCGGCAAGCCGTCTTCTGAAGTGACAATGGTGCATGCTCGCGGGACGTGTCAGACCTACATCCTGGGTCAACGAGATGGTAAAGCAGAGACCTATTTTGTAGCTTTGGATGATACAGGACACGTGGTTAATTCTGGTTATCAGACCTGTGCCGAGTACGACACCGATCCGCAGGCGGCGAAGCAGTAACGACTGCTTAATGCCTGAGCACTCAACGGAACCGGCCATTGCGCCGGTTTTTTTGTGCCGTACGATCTTATTTAATGTCGCGAATTATTTGCCTGAAATGTGAGGGGTGTCATAACGCCAGGTCAATGAGAGACAATTTAGTTGGTCAAGGAAATACCATCCTCTGGTGCAATCCCGTATACTCATTTCAGCCACCTAAAAAAGTAATTTAGCTGACGCAAGTTACCCAGAGCATGGATGCAGGTTATGGCTTGCGGAGTGTCTGGATGACAGATAATCGCATATGAGGATCGTTTTTATGGAAAAGAAACACATTTATCTGTTTTGTTCTGCGGGCATGTCGACTTCCTTGTTAGTTTCGAAGATGCGTGCGCAGGCTGAAAAATACGAAGTGCCGGTTATTATTGAAGCATTCCCTGAAACGCTGGCTGGGGAAAAAGGTCCTGTTGCTGACGTCGTGTTATTAGGCCCGCAAATTGCTTATATGTTACCCGAAATTCAGCGTTTGTTACCTAACAAGCCTGTAGAAGTGATTGACTCGCTGTTATATGGCAAAGTCGATGGTTTAGGCGTGCTTAAGGCTGCAGTTGCAGCAATTAAAAAAGCCGCAGCAAATTAATTATATTTTTTAAATTTCCCGTCAAAGAGTTATTTCATTAACATTCACCGCAATATTATATTGCGGTATTTAAGGGTATTTTTCTATGAGTAACGCTATTGCTTCACTTGAAAAGGTACTCCTTCCTTTTGCTGTAAAAATTGGAAAGCAGCCACACGTTAATGCAATCAAAAACGGTTTTATTCGTTTAATGCCGTTAACCCTCGCAGGGGCCATGTTTGTATTAATCAATAACGTTTTCCTGAGCTTTGGGGAGGGGTCGTTTTTTTATTCAATGGGTATCCGACTTGATGCTTCGACTATTGAGAATCTCAATAGCTTAAAAGGTATCGGTGGGAACGTTTATAACGGTACGCTGGGTATCATGTCATTGATGGCGCCTTTCTTTATCGGCATGGCGATGGCCGATGAACGCAAAGTTGACTCTCTGGCCGCAGGTTTGCTCTCCGTCGCAGCCTTTATGACCGTCACGCCTTATAGTGTGGGTGAAGCCTATGCCGTTGGTGCTAACTGGTTGGGTGGTGCGAACATTATTTCCGGTATTATTATCGGTCTTGTGGTCGCAGAAATGTTCACCTTTGTGGTCCGTCGTAATTGGGTTATCAGATTACCCGATAGTGTTCCTGCCTCGGTCTCGCGCTCCTTCTCAGCACTGATTCCTGGATTTATCATTCTCTCCATTATGGGGATCATTGGCTGGGCACTGGCAATCTGGGGCACCAACTTCCACCAGATCATCATGGATTCTATTTCGACTCCGCTGGCGTCGCTGGGCAGCGTAGTGGGCTGGGCTTACGTGATTTTTGTTCCGCTGCTGTGGTTCTTTGGTATTCACGGTTCACTGGCGCTGACCGCGCTGGACAGCGGTATCATGACGCCTTGGGCACTGGAAAACATCGCTATCTATCAACAGTTTGGTTCTGTAGACGCAGCATTGGAAGCCGGTAAGACGTTCCACGTCTGGGCAAAACCGATGCTGGACTCCTACATCTTCCTCGGCGGTAGCGGCGCAACCCTGGGTCTGATTATTGCTATCTTCCTGGCATCTCGTCGTCCGGATTATCGTCAGGTGGCGAAACTGGCCCTGCCGTCAGGTATCTTCCAGATTAACGAACCGATTCTGTTCGGTCTGCCAATTATCATGAACCCGGTTATGTTCATCCCGTTTATTCTGGTTCAACCGATTCTGGCCGCGATTATGCTGGCAGCCTACTACACTGGCATTATTCCACCGATTACCAATATTGCGCCGTGGACGATGCCAACCGGGTTAGGCGCGTTCTTTAACACCAACGGTAGCGTTGCGGCTCTGCTGGTGGCACTGTTCAACCTTGGGGTCGCCACGCTGGTGTATCTGCCATTCGTCGTCGTCGCCAACAAAGCGCAGAACGTCATTGATAAAGAAGAAAGCGAAGAAGATATCGCTAACGCATTGAAATTCTAAATTTAATCCGGCATGGCCTCTCGGTCATGCCGGACTGGACCAGAGGAAAAGAGTATGTTGGATATCGAAAATATCGTGGATACATCATCAGAAGCTGAAGAGCTTGAAGAAGTGGTGATGGGGCTTATCATCAATTCGGGGCAGGCGCGTAGCCTGGCCTATGGCGCACTCAAGATGGCCAAACAGGGCGATTTTGAGGCGGCGAAGGCCATGATGGAACAGTCTCGAATGGCGCTGAACGAAGCGCACCTCGTACAAACGAAACTGATTGAAGGCGATCAGGGCGAAGGTAAAATGAAAGTGAGCCTGGTTCTGGTTCACGCACAGGATCACCTGATGACGTCGATGCTGGCACGCGAGCTGGTGACGGAACTGATTGAGCTTCACGAGAAGCTGAAATAGCGAGGAGTGCATGATGCAATTACAGATTAACGCACCGGAAATCAAAACCGTTTACGAGCAGCAGTTGTTTAATGGCAAAAATTTCCATGTGTTTATCTATAACAAAACTGAAAGTATCAGTGGACTGCATCAGCACGATTACTATGAATTTACGCTGGTATTAACCGGTCGCTATTATCAGGAAATCAACGGTAAACGTGTGCTGCTGGAACGTGGTGACTTTGTTTTTATCCCCCTGGGATCGCATCACCAAAGTTTCTATGATTTCGGCGCCACGCGGATCCTTAACGTCGGTATCAGTAAGCGTTTTTTTGAACAGCACTATCATCCTTTATTGCCGTTTTGTTTTGTTGCATCGCAGGTGTATCGGGCGAATAACTCCTTTCTCACCTATATCGAAACGGTCATTGCATCACTGAACTTTCGCGAGAGCGGGCTGGATGAATTTGTCGAAGTGGTCACCTTCTACATTATTAATCGACTCCGGCATCACCGTGAAGAACAAGTGTTGGATGACATTCCACAATGGCTGAGAGCGACCGTGGAAACGATGCACGACAAACGTCAGTTTAGCGAAAATGCGCTGGAAAACATGGTCCAGCTGTCGGCAAAATCTCAGGAATATCTGACTCGTGCCACCCAGCGTTATTACAGTAAAACACCGATGCAGATTATTAATGAAATCCGCATTAACTTTGCTAAAAAACAGCTGGAAATGACCAACTATTCGGTCACGGATATTGCTTATGAGTCTGGTTACAGCAGCCCAAGCCTGTTTATTAAAACGTTTAAAAAACTGACGTCGTTTACGCCCAATAGCTACCGGAAGAAGTTAACTGAGTTTAATCAGTAGCTATTATTTGCCAATAACCCATTTTTATAGCTTGCCCAAAATAGCGTCGGGACAGCCACGCTATATCTGACAAACGGGTTGAGCATAATACACGTCAGTGTTTTGACACTGAAGGGAGAAAGTATGAGCCAGAAATTAAAAGTCGTCACTATCGGTGGCGGGAGCAGCTACACCCCTGAATTACTTGAAGGCTTTATTAAGCGTTATCATGAATTACCGGTATCTGAATTGTGGTTGGTTGATGTCGACGGCGGTAAAGAGAAGCTGGATATTATTTTCGACCTGTGCCAACGCATGATCGACAATGCCGGCGTGCCGATGAAGCTGTATAAAACGCTGGATCGTCGCGAAGCGCTGAAAGACGCTGACTTTGTGACCACGCAGCTGCGCGTTGGACAACTTAAAGCCCGTGAGCAGGACGAGCGAATCCCGCTGAGCCACGGCTACCTGGGCCAGGAGACAAACGGCGCGGGCGGCCTGTTTAAAGGTTTGCGGACTATTCCTGTTATTTTTGACATCGTGAAAGATGTCGAAGAACTGTGCCCGAATGCGTGGGTGATTAACTTTACTAACCCGGCCGGAATGGTCACTGAAGCCGTCTATCGCCATACGAATTTTAAGAAATTCATCGGGGTATGCAATATTCCGATCGGCATGAAAATGTTTATTACCGACGTGCTGGCGTTAAAAGAGAGCGATGATTTATCTATCGATCTGTTTGGTCTGAACCATATGGTGTTTATTAAAGATGTGCTGGTCAACGGCGAGTCACGTTTTGACGAACTGCTCGACGGCGTGGCCTCGGGGCAGTTAAAAGCGTCCACCGTGAAGAACATTTTCGACCTGCCGTTTAGCGAAGGATTGATTCGCTCGCTGAAACTGCTGCCGTGCTCGTATTTGCTTTACTACTTCAAGCCAAAAGAGATGCTTGCGATTGAAATGGGTGAATACTATAAGGGCGGTGCACGCGCGCAGGTTGTGCAAAAAGTTGAGAAACAACTTTTTGAGCTGTATAAAAATCCTGAACTGAATGTGAAACCGAAGGAGCTTGAGCAGCGCGGTGGGGCGTATTACTCCGATGCGGCGTGTGAGGTGATCAACGCCATCTACAATGACAAGCAGACCGAGCACTATGTCAACATTCCTCACCATGGTCATGTAGACAACATTCCTGCGGACTGGGCGGTTGAGATGACCTGTACGCTGGGGCGCAATGGCGCGACCCCGCATCCACGGATCACGCATTTTGATGAGAAAGTGCTTGGCCTTATCTATACCATTAAAGGTTTTGAGGTGGCGGCGAGTAATGCGGCACTGAGCGGTGAATTTAATGATGTGCTGCTGGCGTTAAATCTGAGCCCACTGGTGCATTCTGACCGTGATGCCGAAATTCTGGCGCGGGAACTGATCCTTGCCCATGAAAAATGGCTGCCAAACTTTGCCGGGTGCATCGAGACGCTCAAAAGCGAACAACACTGATAGAGGTCGGCTATGGAACGCGTACTGATTGTGAATGCGGATGATTTTGGCCTGAGCAAAGGGCAAAACTACGGCATTATTGACGCTTGTCGCCATGGTGTTGTCACCTCGACAACGGCGCTGGTCAACGGCGAGGCCATTGAGCATGCGGTGCAGTTGAGTCGTGAGCTTCCTGAACTGGCTGTTGGCATGCACTTTGTGCTGACGCTGGGGAAACCGCTGACGGCAATGCCAGGGCTGACCCGCGACGGACTGCTGGGGAAATGGATCTGGCAGATGGCCGAGGAGGACACCTTGCCGCTGGATGAAATTTCGCACGAGCTGGCCGCACAGTATCAGCGTTTCATCGACCTGTTCGGCCGGGAGCCGACGCATCTGGATAGCCATCACCATGTGCATATGTTCCCGCAGATTTTCCCTGTAGTGGCCAATTTTGCGGCCCAGCACGGTATTGCGTTACGCATCGATCGTCAGACGGTGTTTGAGGCTGCTGACTTACCTGTTGCGTTGCGCACGTCGCAGGGATTTAGCAGCGAGTTTTACGGCGAGGCGATTTCCGAAGAGCTGTTTTTGCAGGTGCTAGACGCCTCAGCAGACAGGGGCGAGTCCTCGCTGGAAGTGATGTGCCACCCGGCGTTTGTCGATAATATCATTCGACAAAGCGCCTACTGTTACCCCCGCTTAACTGAACTTGATGTGCTGACGTCTCCGGTATTGAAATATGCTATTGCGGAGCGCGGTTATCGTCTCGGCAGTTTTCTGAACGTGTAATTCCTGAGTTTGCGGCGCGTCAATGCGCCGCTTTTTTTAGGCCGGAATGGCGTCGACTTTTCCGCTGCGAGACCAGACACGGTGCGCGGTCATGAGCGCCAGCAAGGTATCCATAAACTGCGCATCTGCGCTGTCCGCTTCTACAATCCCTTCTTCACCCTGATTGCTAACCTTCAGCACGGCTTTCAACTGACGCGCATCGCCTGCCAGCGCAATGGGTTTCAAATGTTTGTATGCTTCCAGTAAGTAGTAACGGGTATCGCCGCGTATGTCGATATCCGCAATATTGCCGCAAGGCACAATGACCGCATCCACGGTCAGTGATGGCGAACCGGCAAAGGTACCGGCGATGTTCAGCACCGAGCCATCGTCGGCAACCACGTTCCCCATACGCGAATAGAGCAATTTTGCATGCACACCGCGGGACTGGAGAGCTTGCATGATGGTGAGCATATCGGCCGATTTGACCTCGTCATTCAGCAAAATGGCCACTATCCGGCCTTTGATATCGCCTTGTGCCCCTGCGTACAAACTGAGTGATGGGGCTTCAGTTAACCCGTTGACGTCCGCAGGTGGGGCGATTTGCTGCTGTTCGTCGGTTAGTTCAAAACCGAGGTTGTCGGCAACAGATTGTGCAAGGGTGGTATCAATGTGCGCCAGTTGTTCAACCACTCTCTCGCGGATATACGGGCGGGTGACTTTGCTCAGTTCAAAACTGAATCCGCCAACAATATGCTGCTGCTCAATAGGCGTCTGACTTAGCCAGAACAGGCGAGGGTGCGCATAGTATTCGCCGAAAGAGGGGCTTCTTTCACGTATCTTACTGCCTTCAATACGTTCCTGATACGATTCAAAACCCCCGCGTTTAGGGCCAGGTGGCGTTTCGCGCGGCCAGTTATCATTGATCGAGTTTGGTTCGTAGTTGGCCGGGTTGGTATCAATATCCATGCGATGCATGCCGTCGCGCTGGAAATTGTGATACGGGCAGGTCGGGCGGTTAATCGGAATTTCATGAAAGTTAGGTCCGCCCAGACGGCTGATCTGCGTGTCGGTATATGAAAACAGTCGGCCCTGTAGCAGCGGATCGTTGGTGAAATCAATACCGGGGACGATGTGTCCTGGATGAAATGCTACCTGCTCGTTTTCGGCAAAGAAATTATCCGGGTTACGGTTAAGCACCATTTTTCCGACGCGCTGAACCGGAACCAATTCCTCGGGGATCAACTTTGTTGGGTCGAGCAGATCAAAATCGAATTTAAACTCGTCCTCTTCCGCAATCAGTTGCAGTCCCAACTCATATTCCGGGTAATCACCGGCTTCGATGGCCTCCCACAGATCGCGACGGTGGAAGTCAGGGTCTCGACCGGTAAGTTTTTGCGCTTCATCCCAAACCAGAGAGGCTTTGCCTGCCAGGGGTTTCCAGTGGAAGCGTACAAAGGTGGCTTTGCCTTGCGCGTTAATCAGTCGAAACGTGTGGATGCCAAAGCCTTCCATCGTGCGATAGCTGCGAGGGATCCCACGGTCTGACATGGCCCACATCACGTTATGCAGTGTTTCTGGCTGTAAAGAGACGTAATCCCAGAAGGTATCATGCGCGCTTTGTCCCTGTGGAATAGCCCAGTGCGGCTCTGGTTTAACCGCGTGGACGAAGTCCGGGAATTTATGGGCGTCCTGGATAAAAAACACCGGTGTATTATTTCCTACCAGGTCAAATATCCCCTCTTCGGTATAAAACTTTGTGGCAAATCCGCGAATATCCCGGACCGTGTCTGCTGAACCGGCGCCGCCCTGGACGGTGGAGAAACGCACAAAAACCGGGGTTATCTTATTTGTCTCGCACAGGAAGTCGGCTTTGGTGACGGTACTTAAATCGGCATAGGACTGAAAGTAACCATGCGCGGCGGAGCCACGGGCATGAACGATTCGTTCCGGAATGCGTTCATGATCAAAATGGGTAATCTTCTCACGCAGGATAAAATCCTCGAGCAGCGTCGGCCCACGGTTTCCGGCGCGTAATGAGTTTTGATCGTCTGCAATGCGGACACCCTGATTGGTGGTCAGGGCAAAATCTTCACTGCCTTTACGAAATGGCTCCAGTGAGTTGAGTTTGTCATTAACGGTGTCGGGGGCCTTCGCACTACCAGGGGCAGTGGGCTGCATGCCCGGCGGTGTGGGTTTGGCGTCGGGTTTGTGCGAGCCGTCTGCGGGGGCCAGGGAATCGAGCCCTGGTCTGGATTCGCTGGCATCATGAACCGGTGCCGGGTGATTGAGTGGATGCTTGTCATTCTGCGACATGAACTCGTCTCCTGTTTTCATTGCTGAAAGGGTCGTTGTTGCTGTCAAAAACATTAACTATAGACCACGCATCCAGGTGAGCCGGGATCCGTTGAAGGGGAATACTGTAATGAACAAGGCAAACAGCGCACGCAAGGCAGGACGTCAGGGCGCAAAATCGGCTAAGATAGCGTTTTTCTGATTTTTAGAATTTGTCTTTAGTGAAGCAACTGATTATGAAACCTCTTCGCCAACAAAATCGCAAGGTTATCAGCTACGTTCCGCGTGTGGAGCCCGCGCCACCAGAGCATGCGATAAAAATGGATGCGTTTCGTGACGTATGGATACTGCGCGGAAAATATGTCGCTTTTGTCTTAATAGGAGAGGCGTTTCAACGTTCGCCTGCGTTTACGGTTCCGGAGTCGGCGCAACGCTGGGCAAACCAGGTCCGTCAGGAAAACGAACTGAGCAATTAATGGGATATAAAAAAACCGCCGGAGCATGATACTCCGGCGGTTTTTTACGCTTCAGGAAACCGGTTTAACGGTGTGCCAGTTCGGCGTTATCGTCACTGTCCAGAATCGTTTTGTCGGTTTGCTTCAGCCACTGACTGGTGAGCGTACCGGCAGTCATGGAGCCACTGACGTTCAACGCAGTACGACCCATATCGATCAGCGGTTCTACGGAGATCAGTAGAGCGACCAGCGTAACCGGCAGGCCCATCGCCGGCAGCACGATCAGTGCGGCAAACGTTGCACCCCCACCCACACCCGCGACTCCGGCGGAGCTAACGGTCACAATACCGACCAGCGTTGCAATCCACATTGGGTCGAGTGGGTTAATCCCCACAGTCGGCGCAACCATCACTGCCAGCATTGCCGGGTACAGCCCCGCACAACCGTTTTGACCAATCGTGGCGCCAAAAGAGGCGGCAAAGCTGGCAATCGACTCAGGCACTCCCAGACGACGGGTTTGCGCTTCCACATTCAGCGGAATAGACGCAGCGCTGGAGCGGCTGGTGAAGGCAAATGTCAGTACCGGCCAGACTTTACGGAAGTACTTCAGCGGGCTCACGCCGTTAATACCCAGCAGAATACCGTGTACCACGAACATGATGCCCAGACCGAGGTACGAAGCCACCACGAAGCTGCCCAGCTTAATAATGTCCTGCAGGTTGGAGCCGGCAACCACTTTGGTCATCAACGCCAGAACACCGTACGGCGTCAGCTGCATCACCAGACGAACCAGCTTCATCACCCAGCTTTGCAGGGTATCAATAGCGGTTAATACGCGTTCGCCTTTCGGGGCATCATCTTTCAGCAGTTTCAGGGCCGCGACACCAAGGAATGCGGCGAAGATAACAACGCTGATAATGGAGGTTGGGTTAGCGCCAGTGAGATCGGCAAACGGGTTTTTCGGGATAAACGACAGCACCAGTTGCGGCACGCTCAGGTCGGCAACTTTACCCACGTAGTTGGTTTCGATGGCGTTCAGACGGGCGGTTTCAGCACCACCCTGTACCAGTCCATCCGCCGTCAGGCCGAACAGGTTAGTGACCAGTACCCCAACTAACGCGGCGATAAGTGTTGTAAACAGCAACGTCCCGATGGTCAGGAAGCTGATTTTCCCCAGCTGAGAGGCGTTGTGCAGACGCGCAACGGCGCTGAGGATAGAGGCAAATACCAGCGGCATGACGATCATTTGCAGAAGTTGAACATAGCCGTTGCCGACAATGTTGAACCACTGTACAGAATCTTTCAGTACCTGGCTGTCTGAGCCGTAAATCGTATGCAGGGCAAGGCCAAATACCACGCCCATAACCAGACCAACCAGTACTTTTTTGGCCAGACTCCACTGTTTGTGACGGGCTTGCGCCAGCACGAACAGCAGTACAACGAACACGATAATGTTCGCGATTAATGGAAAGTTCATCCCCGTTCTCCTGATCTTTTTTTATGTATCACCGAACTACAGTGATTCTGTTGGCGCAAGATTAGCAGAACTGTGACTTGCCTCTTATATTCAAATGGAATTGTTTATGCCAAAAATGACATTTTGGCCGATTTCTTAATCAGCCTGGTGTTTTATAAAACGATTAAACTGCATTTGTAGCGTATTAATCATTTGCGATGACCAGCGTACTGCACTGTTTTCAGGCAAAGTTTGTGGCATCCAGATAGCCCAGGCAAACAGCGCCATGCATAAAAAACGCTCCAGCTGGTTGCCTTTTTGCGGTACGAGGATCGGCAGACGAAAGCGCCAGCGGCAGGGCCACAGCAAAGGAACGCCGGCTGGGGTCAGCATATCGGCCAGAATATGACTAAGGTAGCCGAGCACCATCCCCTGTAACGCATCCGCCGGGATTATCCAGGTCTCGGGTACTTTCAAATAGAACGTCGCCAGCAAGGCAAACACCGCCAGCAGGCTATGCGTAAACCCGCGATGACCAAATGCCCGGGCTATGGGCTTTGAGACCCACTTCAGACGCTGCCCCAGCAACGATTTGGGATGATCGATATCGGGCAGCAGGCAGGTCAAGATAGCTGAAGGAACAATATGCCACCAGTCACCCTGCGCGAGAACGGGCGTCAGTTCGGCATTCTTGGCAAATACCGCACAGGCAATAGAGAAAAGAAGGTGGCCTTCCGCCGTCATGATAAAACCCAATAAACTGTCAATTCATACAGTATAGGGGTTTTATACAGTAGGCGAAAGAGGTGACGTTGTAACCCTTTGTCACAAATAAGCGATTAACGTGCCAGCCAGCCACCGTCGACGGCCAATGTATAACCATTAATGTAGTCAGAGGCGCGGCTGGCAAGGAATACTGCCGGGCCTTTCAGGTCGTCAGGCGTTCCCCAGCGTCCGGCCGGAATACGGTCGACAATCTCCTGATTACGGTCGGCATCGTCCCGCAGTTGCTGCGTATTGTTGGTCGCCATGTAGCCCGGCGCAATGGCATTGACGTTAATACCCTGTGCGGCCCATTCATTGGCCAGCAGGCGGGTTATGCCCAGCACGCCGCTTTTTGAAGCGGTGTAGGAAGGTACGCGGATACCGCCCTGGAAGGAGAGCATTGACGCAATGTTGATGATTTTTCCGCCCTGACCCTGGCTCAGGAATTGTCTGGCGACGGCCTGTGACAAAAAGAAAACGGATTTGAGATTCAGGTTCATCACATCATCCCAGTCTTGCTCACTAAAGCTCAGGGCGTCCTCACGGCGAATGGTCCCCGCGTTATTGACCAGAATATCGATCCGACCAAAGGTGGAGACCGTTTGCGTCACGATATCGTTCAGCGACTCCTGCTGGCTGAGGTCGGCCTGGATAGTCAGAAAGCGTCGCCCGAGTGCATGGATTTTCTCAGCGGTTTGCACAGGAATTTTACGATTGACGCCGACCACGTCGCAGCCGGCCTCCGCCAGCGCGACCGCCATACCTTGCCCAAGCCCGGTATCACATCCGGTGACGATTGCTACTTTACCTTCAAGACGAAAAGCATCCAAAATCATATTCACCCCGGCTATCAAATGGTTTTAACGCATGCTGTGAGTGAAAGAATAGGAGAGGCTGGCAGGAAATACAATGAAAAATGAAACAACGTTTCAAAAATATGACTGACCTGGCAAAACGGGCAATGCAACCATTGCCCATCAGGGAATTATCCGCGTAGATGCGTGACGGTGAGATCGGCCAGCGAGGTCAATTTAACGTCAGCAAGAACAAAGCGGGCATCGTCCTGGTTCTCATGTGCAGGTACGACGATCGCGCGCATGCGTGCTGCTTTTGATGCAATCATGCCGTTGACAGAATCTTCCAGCGCTACGCAAGATAAGGGCTCCACACCCAATTTTGCCGCGCAGTCGAGGTAGACCTGAGGATGCGGTTTGCTGTAGGGCAATTTCTCTGCCGAGGCCAGTGCGTCGAAGCTGTCGCGAAGATCAAACATCGTCAGCACTTTTTCCAGCATGTGCAACGGGGAGGCTGATGCCAGACCCACTCGTAAGCCCTGGGATTTGCACAGCGCGACGGCTTCACGTACGCCAGGCAGCAGTGGTTTTGTCTCTTCAACCAGGGCGATAGCCCGGGTGATAATGCGATCGGTGACCTCCTGGCGAGATGGGCCGCTCCACGGTTGCTGGGCGAACCACAGATCTACAACCATATCGATACGCAGCCCCAGCGTATCGGGCAGTTCATGGCGGCGAGTGATATCTACGCCTAAACTTGCGATCACATCCAGTTCAGCCTGATCCCAAAGGGGTTCAGAGTCGACCAGTAATCCATCCATATCGAAAATTGCAGCAAGAATTTGACGCGGGGTTGACATCACAACCTCTCCTTTGAACATGAAACAGCAGGGATTAAGAGCCTGGGTGAACCGGCTCTCAGCGTTCATTATGGCTAATCCTCGATTATACCGCCTTTAAAGATCAGGCGAAAATGGTTATCAACGGGTAAACTTAGGCCAAAATGACACGTCTTAATCAAGGGGAACTCATGACGTATCAACAAGCTGGACGCATTGCTGTCTTGAAAAGGCTGGTGGGATGGGTGGTTTTCATCCCGGCGCTGATTTCAACGCTGGTTTCAGTACTGAAGTTTATGTATGCGCACAGTGAAAAGCAGGAGGGGATTAACGCGGTGATGCTCGACTTTGCCCACGTGATGATTGACATGATGCGGGTAAACACTCCCTTTCTTAACCTGTTTTGGTATAACTCACCGACACCTGATTTTCAAAGCGGACTGAATCTGGTTTTCTGGCTGATTTTTATTCTTATTTTTATCGGGCTGGCGATGCAGGATTCGGGTGCTCGCATGAGCCGTCAGGCTCGTTTTTTACGTGAAGGCGTTGAAGATCAGCTGATTCTGGAGCAGGCGAAGGGCAGTGAAGGGTTATCGCGAGAGCAGATTGAGTCGCGTATTGTCGTGCCGCATCATACGATTTTCTTACAAATATTCCCGCTCTATATTTTGCCGGTTATCGTCATCGTGATTGGCTATTTCTTCTTTTCGCTACTAGGTTTTTTGTAAGCGCGTCACTATCAGGCCCACGCGAAAGCTGCGGGCCTGATTAGCAAAGAACTTCCGCTATATATCTGTTAAGCCGCCAGTATCCTGTCCATCGCTTTCTGCGCCACCACCATATGTTGCCCGCCGAACAGAATCGCTCGATTCAGCAGCGTATAAAGCTGATAGACAGGCTGCCTGTCGAGAAAATCCAGCGGCAGGGGGGAAACCGACTGATAGCCGTCATAAATTTGCGGTGGCTGATCGCTATGTAATGGCAGCATTGCCAGGTCGCACTCTCTGTCGCCCCAATAGCAGGCGGGGTCAAAGATGTAGGGACCATGAGGGCCAAGGGCGCAGTTCCCCGACCACAAATCGCCATGCAGTAGTGAAGGCTGTGGCTGGTGTGATGACAAACGCTGCTGAACATGGTCAACAATGGCGTCAATATTGCCAAACGCGATCCCTTTTTCGGCGGCAAGCTCCAGTTGCCAGCCAATCCGCTGTTCTGCAAAAAAGGTAGACCAGCGACGCTGCCACGTATTGGGTTGTGGCGTGGTAGAGAGTGCATTATCAAAGTCGAGGCCAAATTGCGGCTGATCGCTCCATTCATGAAGATGCGCGAGCTGTTGTCCGAGAATAAAGGCGTTGTGGGCATCCAGTGGACGGGGAGGGAGGAAATCCATCACCAAAAAGCTGTAGTCTCTGTCTGCACCGACCGCCCAGACCTTGGGGACTGAAACGGTATTGCTGCGGGAAAGCAGTTCCAGCTGGTCGGCTTCTGCAGTAAAGCCGGTTAATAGCTCCCTTTCATCGCATTTGACGAAAAAATCGCGCCCCGCATAGCGTAAATGCCATGCGGCGTGGATCTCACCGCCGGGCAGTTCATTACGCAGCTCGATTTCGCCTTCACCGAGTTGCTCGCTTAAAAGACGACTGATAGCCTGCCACATGATGTCTCTCCCCATGTTGTCTGCCAGATCATAAGGTTAGCGCAATAATGCGGTAAAAAAACACGAACCAACGCACACCGTGGACGCGTTATCGCTGAAAAAGCACGTAATGTTTGTTGCTATTTCACTCCTTGCCAGAGCGCTGCAGTTCTGGGTTCACGTGATCCACTGCTTTGTTATCACGTGATTTTTCAGCATAGACGCATAACACGTATGTCGACAGTTTTGTCGGTAAATCCCCCTGATGATGAGGGGGAAGGGCATTACCGCGAAAGGTATGCGTATATTTTCTGCGTATCGTCCTGCGAGCATAAACGGGTACCCTGATTGAGGGTTGCCGCGCTACCTGCCGCTACGCCAAAACGAACAATATCGTCAAATGGTGCATTCTGTGCCAGTTTCAGCGTCATCGCGCCGACCATACTGTCACCCGCGCCAACGGTACTTTGGCTCTTAACCGGCGGGGGTACCACCTGTACGCAGGTTTCACCGTCAACGCCCAGTGCCCCTTGCGGTCCCAACGAAACGACAACACGTTGCGCTTTACCGCTGTGCACAATTTCCTCTGCGGCCTTACGGACGTCATCAGGTTGTGTGAGTTCGCGGTTAACCAATGCGCTGAGTTCTTTGAGGTTGGGTTTGACCAGTTCGATATTGCCGAGCGTTAATGCGGCAGTCAGTGCCTCACCTGAGCTATCAACAATGCAGCGAATGCCCTGCTTTTGTGCCGCAGTAATAAGTTGGGTGAGTTTTTCAAGCTTCACGCCGGGTGGCAGGCTGCCGCTTATCACCAGCAGCGCGCCGGACTCAATTTCCAATACCTGATCCTGAAGCTGGTGGAACTCGTCATCGGTAAGTGTTGCCCCAGGCATAACAAATCGATACTGCTCGCCGCTGGATTCTACGTGGACGTGAAGATTTTGCCGGGTCCAGTCTTTGGCCTCTATGGTGGCGACCGGGACATTTTCATCGGCAAGCAATGATACCAGGTGTTCCCCGGTAGCGCCGCCAGCCGGAAAGATAGCCGTTGCGTTTCCGCCAAGATGAGCAATGGCGCGGGCCACGTTAATACCACCACCACCGGGTTCAAAAACCGGCGAGGTGCAGCGAAGTTTACCTTCGGGATAGATTTGCGGGGTGATTGTTGCGCTATCGAGAGAGGGCGCAAGTGTTAACGTATAGATACGTACCATCTTTACCTCCTGTTAGGCTGTCCTCAGTCTGGCACTTAATGTGACGAAAGTGAAGTAATTAACAACATGATTTATCGCATCTTTATTTAAAATTATCTCGGCAAAGATATATAAATAAAATTACGGTTTAAGAACGCTCTTATTCAAAAAATGAAATAAGAAATTATTGCTATGTTATTCGAGTCTTTTTATAATTTGTTACCTTTCAAGGGGCTTTTGTCATTGATCCCTATGAAAGTTTCCGAGACCGTAATGGTCTCTTTTTTTGTTGTACGGACTCTTTATAAATGAAGCTTTTGAAGACAGTACCCGCAGCACTCGTGCTGATGGGGGGCGTGTTTGCGTCAATGCATGCCGCCGCCGATGATTCCGTTTTTACTGTCATGGATGACCCCTCCAGCGCGAAAAAACCCTTTGAAGGTAACCTGAACGCGGGATACCTCGCCCAGTCAGGCAACACAAAAAGTTCTTCTTTAACCGCAGATACCACCATGACCTGGTACGGTGAAACCACGGCGTGGTCTCTATGGGGCAATGCCAGCAATACCTCGTCGAATGATGAACGCTCTTCGGAGAAATACGCCGTAGGTGGTCGTAGTCGTTTTAATATGACGGATTATGATTATCTGTTCGGACAGGCCAGTTGGTTGACCGACCGCTACAACGGCTATCGCGAGCGTGACGTACTGACTGCAGGTTATGGTCGTCAGTTCCTTAATGGGCCGGTACACAGCTTCCGTTTCGAATTCGGTCCAGGCGTACGCTATGACGAACACACCGATGGCACAACCGAAACGCAGCCGCTGGGTTATGCGTCAGGCGCTTATGCGTGGCAGATGACGGACACCACCAAATTCACACAAGGGGTGTCGGTGTTTGGTGCTGAAGATACGACGCTTAACTCTGAAACAGCGTTAAATGTGGCTATCAACGAACATTTCGGTTTGAAAGTGGCTTATAACGTCACCTGGAACTCAGAACCACCGGCTACGGCACCGGAACATACCGATCGTCGTACGACCGTTTCGCTCGGCTATCGTATGTAGTAAAAAACCGGGTCAAATAAATGGCCCGGCTTTACCAAATAAAATTTCAGTGTTATTATTTTCTGACCGGCATTTTAATTTTTTCGAAAAAAAACTTTTCTTCATACTTTCTCCATAATTACTCTTTTGGGTACATATTCAATTTATTTGACACGAATTGATAAATAAATTGACTAGGAAAAAATGTGAGCCAGATCTACACTCTTACCTACAGGCAATTAATCGCCTTCAGACCTTAGCATTAATTCAAGTAAGAGAAGATACCTATGAAAAATATCAAAGCGACGGCTGCTGTCATCGTGCTTTCTGCGCTGTCCTTCGGCGTGTTTGCAGCCGTTCCGGTCACCAACGCACCGTCTGATAACACGACACAAGTTGGCATCACGCATGCCTCTGATGTGGAAGCAGGTTCAAATATCGCTCCTGGTTCCCAGTCAACTGGCCAAAGTATGAATGATGCGTTTAATGTTCATACCCTGGTTGCTGGCGAATGGTCTTAATATCTTCATCAGTGTCCAGACGTCTATTCAGCCAAATGTCGTAATGAAAAAACCGGATATTGATGTACCGGTTTTTATTTTGTCATAAACAGTAAAGTAATATTGAAATATCTTTTTTAATTTATTGGATGCATCTGTGTACATCGCGAAATAACGCAAAGTACCATTTATTAACGGCGTGACGGTTCAACCCCAAATCATTGCTGCCCACCTTAACATCAGCATTGCCGCGCAAATGACGAGCAGTACCACAACCATTTTCCAGTGTTTTTTGGCAAAGCGATTTTTTGGCATGGTTCTTTCCTGGTCAGTAACAATGATTACCGCATAGTGTAACAAAGACGGCAGGGCGCCAGTGAATTGATTTACATCATAGATGGCGCGTTGATTGTCGCTTTGAACGACCCGTAATGCCGTGTACACTGTCAGGCGGTGTTATCAAAAAGCGGGTGTAGGTTACAGCGTTGCCAGTCAGGTAATGCGTGACATATTTCGCAGAGTGAAGCGGGAATCAGCCCACACCTTTTTGATAAATTTTAAATAGTGAAACTTTGTATGTGCTCTTACGTGTGGGGCACCACTGCAAATAAGGATATAACATGCCTGTTATTACTCTTCCTGATGGCAGCCAACGCCATTACGACCACGCTGTAAGTCCCATGGATGTTGCGCTGGACATCGGTCCAGGTCTGGCGAAAGCCACTATCGCTGGCCGTGTAAACGGTGAGCTGGTTGATGCTTCCGATCTGATTGAACAGGATGCGAAACTCTCCATCATTACCGCTAAGGATGATGAAGGTCTGGAGATCATTCGTCACTCCTGTGCGCACCTGTTAGGGCACGCGATCAAACAACTCTGGCCGCACACCAAAATGGCGATCGGACCGGTTGTTGACAACGGCTTTTACTACGATATCGATCTTGACCGTACGTTAACCCAGGAAGACGTCGACGCGCTCGAAAAGCGGATGCACGAGCTCGCTGAGAAAAACTACGATGTCATCAAGAAGAAAGTCAGCTGGTACGAAGCGCGTGAAACGTTCGTGAAGCGTGGCGAGACCTATAAAGTCTCTATCCTTGATGAAAATATTGCCCATGATGACAAGCCTGGCTTGTATCATCATGAAGAATACGTCGATATGTGCCGTGGCCCGCACGTGCCGAACATGCGTTTCTGTCATCACTTCAAACTGATGAAGACCGCTGGGGCATACTGGCGCGGCGACAGCAACAACAAGATGCTGCAGCGCATTTATGGTACTGCATGGGCCGATAAAAAAGCGCTGAGTGCCTACCTGCAACGTCTGGAAGAAGCGGCTAAACGCGACCACCGTAAAATTGGTAAGCAGCTTGACCTGTATCATATGCAGGAAGAAGCGCCAGGTATGGTGTTCTGGCATAACGATGGCTGGACAATTTTCCGTGAACTGGAAGTTTTCGTTCGTTCGAAACTGAAAGAATACCAGTATCAGGAAGTGAAAGGCCCGTTCATGATGGACCGTGTGCTGTGGGAAAAAACAGGGCACTGGGACAACTACAAGGATGCGATGTTCACCACCTCTTCAGAGAACCGTGAATACTGCATCAAGCCAATGAACTGCCCAGGCCACGTTCAGATCTTTAATCAGGGTCTGAAATCGTATCGCGACCTGCCGCTGCGTATGGCGGAATTTGGTAGCTGTCACCGTAACGAACCGTCAGGTGCGCTGCACGGACTGATGCGCGTACGTGGCTTCACTCAAGATGATGCGCATATCTTCTGTACCGAAGAGCAGATTCGTGATGAAGTTAACGCCTGCATTCGTATGGTCTACGATATGTACAGCACCTTTGGCTTCGAGAAAATCGTTGTCAAACTGTCCACTCGCCCCGAGAAACGTATCGGTAGCGATGAAATGTGGGACCGTGCTGAAGCGGACTTAGCGGTTGCGCTGGAAGAAAACAACATCCCGTTTGAGTTCCAACTGGGTGAAGGCGCATTCTACGGTCCGAAAATTGAATTTACCCTGTATGACTGCCTCGATCGCGCATGGCAGTGCGGTACTGTACAGCTGGACTTCTCTCTGCCGTCTCGTCTGAGCGCCTCTTATGTTGGCGAAAACAACGAGCGTCAGGTACCGGTAATGATTCACCGCGCGATTCTTGGGTCAATGGAACGTTTCATTGGTATCCTGACCGAAGAGTTCGCTGGCTTCTTCCCGACCTGGCTTGCGCCGGTTCAGGTTGTGGTCATGAATATTACCGATTCGCAGTCTGAATACGTCAACGAATTAACGCAGAAACTACAAAATGCGGGTATTCGTGTAAAAGCAGACTTGAGAAATGAGAAGATTGGCTTTAAAATCCGCGAGCACACTTTACGTCGTGTCCCTTACATGTTGGTCTGTGGCGACAAAGAGGTAGAAGCAGGCAAAGTTGCCGTGCGTACCCGTCGTGGCAAAGACTTGGGCAGCCTGGACGTAAGTGAAGTTATCGAGAAGCTGCAACAAGAGATTCGCAGCCGCAGTCTTCAACAACTGGAGGAATAAGGTATTAAAGGCGGAAAACGAGTTCAAACGGCACGTCCGAATCGTATCAATGGCGAGATTCGCGCCCTGGAAGTTCGCTTAACAGGTCTGGAAGGCGAAGCTTTGGGTATTGTGAGTCTGAGAGAAGCTATCGAAAAAGCTGAAGAAGCTGGAGTAGATTTAGTTGAAATCAGCCCTAACGCCGAACCGCCAGTTTGTCGTATTATGGACTACGGCAAGTTCCTTTATGAAAAGAGTAAATCTTCTAAGGAACAGAAGAAAAAGCAAAAAGTTATCCAGGTTAAGGAAATTAAATTCCGTCCTGGCACCGACGATGGCGATTACCAGGTAAAACTCCGCAGCCTGGTACGCTTTCTGGAAGAGGGTGATAAAGCTAAGATCACGCTGCGTTTCCGCGGCCGTGAGATGGCTCACCAACAGATCGGTATGGAAGTGCTTACGCGCGTCCGTGACGATCTGAGTGAACTGGCAGTGGTCGAATCCTTCCCTACGAAGATCGAAGGCCGCCAGATGATCATGGTGCTCGCTCCTAAGAAGAAACAGTAAGGCCTTCAAGTAGCAATTCCTGTGGAGCCTACGGGCTTCGCAGGTTTTGTTCGCCTATGTTTCGTTTATTAACAATGCGAAGTGGAAGTTATTAAAATGCCAAAAATTAAGACCGTACGCGGTGCTGCTAAGCGCTTCAAAAAAACCGGTGGTGGTGGATTTAAGCGTAAGCACGCAAACCTGCGTCATATTCTGACCAAAAAATCTACTAAGCGTAAACGTCACCTGCGTCCAAAAGGCCTCGTGTCTAAAGGCGATCTGGGTCTGGTTATCGCGTGCCTGCCGTACGCATAAGCCGTTAACGTTTAATTAATTTTTTTACTAAGAATATAGATACAGGAGAGCACATATGGCTCGCGTAAAACGTGGTGTAGTTGCCCGTGCACGTCACAAGAAAATTTTGAAACAAGCTAAAGGCTACTACGGTGCGCGTTCTCGCGTATACCGCGTTGCCTTCCAGGCTGTTATCAAAGCTGGTCAGTACGCTTATCGTGACCGTCGTCAGAAAAAGCGTCAGTTCCGTCAACTGTGGATTGCGCGTATCAACGCAGCAGCACGTCAGAACGGTATTTCTTACAGCAAATTCATCAACGGCCTGAAAAAAGCCTCTGTTGAAATCGACCGTAAGATCCTGGCTGACATCGCAGTATTCGACAAAGTAGCGTTCACCGCTCTGGTTGAAAAAGCGAAAGCAGCTCTGGCATAAGCCGGTGAAAAGAGGGAGCTTGGCTCCCTCTCTTTTATTTGTAGCGTAATCAATTAGTTGACAATTCACCCGTAAGCCTTTTCAATAAAGGTTGTCCGGTTTTTACTACATAAGGTAACGCAAGCATGAATGCTGCTATTTTCCGCTTCTTTTTTTACTTTAGCACCTGAATCCGGGAGGCTAGCGCGTGAAAGAAGAAACGGAAAACAGCGCCTAAGAGCCTCCCTGGTGGAGGCTTTTTTTATACACGTAATCCTTCAAGCGGCCCCTGTATTGGCTGCATTTTGCTCTCTTGCCGCCTGGATGCAACTTGAATGATTTTGTGTATATATGAGCGACATATGAATATCGCCACACAACGAGGAAAACCATGTCACATCTCGCAGAGCTGGTTGCCAGTGCAACGGCCGCCATTAACCAGGCTTCAGATGTTGCCGCATTAGACAATGTCCGCGTCGAATATTTGGGTAAGAAAGGGCATTTGACCCTGCAAATGACAACCCTGCGCGAACTGCCGCCTGAAGAGCGTCCGGCAGCAGGTGCGGTTATCAATGAAGCCAAAGAGCAGGTACAGCAGGCGCTGAACGCGCGTAAAGCTGATTTAGAAAATGCTGCGCTGAATGCACGTCTGGCAGAAGAAACCATTGATATCTCCCTGCCGGGCCGTCGTATTGAAAACGGCGGGTTGCATCCGGTCACACGTACCATCGACAGGATTGAAAGCTTCTTCGGTGAGCTCGGATTTACCGTGGCGACGGGACCGGAAATCGAAGATGACTACCACAACTTCGATGCGCTGAATATTCCAGGCCATCACCCGGCGCGTGCTGACCACGACACGTTCTGGTTTGACGCTACGCGTCTGCTGCGTACCCAGACCTCTGGCGTGCAGATCCGCACCATGAAAGAAAAACAGCCGCCAATCCGCATTATCGCGCCGGGCCGCGTGTATCGTAACGACTACGATCAGACGCACACCCCGATGTTCCATCAGATGGAAGGCTTAATTGTTGATACCAACATCAACTTCACCAACCTGAAAGGCACGCTGCACGATTTCCTGCGTAACTTCTTTGAAGAGGATCTGCAGGTACGTTTCCGTCCTTCCTATTTCCCGTTCACTGAGCCTTCTGCGGAAGTTGACGTAATGGGGAAAAATGGCAAATGGCTGGAAGTGTTGGGCTGCGGTATGGTCCACCCGAACGTGCTGCGTAACGTTGGTATCGACCCAGAAATCTACTCAGGCTTTGCCTTCGGTATGGGTATGGAGCGTCTGACCATGCTGCGTTACGGCGTCACCGATCTGCGTTCTTTCTTCGAAAACGATCTGCGTTTCCTCAAACAGTTTAAATAAAGGCAGGATAAAACAATGAAATTCAGTGAACTGTGGTTACGCGAATGGGTAAACCCGGCAATTGATAGCGATGCGCTGTCAAACCAGATCACCATGGCGGGCCTCGAGGTCGACGGCGTTGAAGCCGTTGCCGGTGAATTTAACGGCGTAGTGGTCGGTGAAGTGGTTGAGTGCGGCCAGCACCCGAACGCAGACAAACTGCGTGTCACCAAAGTTAATGTGGGCGGCGATCGTCTGCTGGATATCGTCTGTGGCGCACCTAACTGCCGTCAGGGATTAAGAGTCGCCGTGGCGACCATCGGTGCCGTTCTGCCGGGCGACTTCAAGATTAAAGCCGCCAAACTGCGCGGTGAGCCGTCAGAAGGGATGCTGTGCTCGTTCTCTGAGCTGGGTATTTCCGATGATCATAACGGGATTATCGAACTGCCGGCGGATGCGCCGATTGGCACCGATATCCGCGAATACCTGAAGCTTGACGATAACACTATCGAAATCAGCGTTACGCCGAACCGCGCCGACTGCTTAGGCATCATCGGTGTTGCACGCGATGTTGCGGTACTGAACAAAGCCCCGCTGGTTGAGCCGGAAATCGTCCCAGTGGCGGCGACAGTTGATGACGTGCTGCCAATCCAGGTTGAAGCCGTTGACGCCTGTCCGCGCTATCTGGGCCGTGTGGTTAAAGGTATCAATGTTAAAGCACCAACGCCGCTGTGGATGAAAGAGAAACTGCGTCGTTGCGGGATCCGTTCCATCGATGCCGTGGTTGATGTGACCAACTATGTACTGCTCGAACTGGGTCAGCCGATGCATGCGTTCGACAAAGACCGCATTGAAGGCGGAATTGTTGTGCGAATGGCAAAAGAGGGTGAGACCCTGGTATTGCTGGACGGCAGCGAAGCAAAACTGAATGCGGATACGCTGGTTATTGCTGACCACAACAAAGCGTTGGCAATGGGCGGCATCTTTGGCGGTGAGCACTCTGGTGTGAATGATGAGACGCAAAACGTCCTGCTGGAATGTGCGTTCTTCAGCCCGCTGTCCATTACGGGTCGCGCGCGTCGTCACGGTCTGCACACCGATGCCTCTCACCGCTATGAGCGTGGCGTCGATCCGGCACTGCAGCACAAAGCTATGGAGCGTGCAACGCGTCTGCTGATTGATATCTGCGGCGGCGAAGCCGGTCCGGTTATCGATGTGACGACCGAAGCCACGCTGCCAAAACGCGCAACCATTACGCTTCGTCGTAGCAAACTGGATCGTCTGATTGGCCATCATATTGCCGATGAGCAGGTGAGCGATATTCTGCGTCGTCTGGGTTGTGACGTGACGGAAGGCCAGGATGAGTGGCTGGCGGTTGCACCGAGCTGGCGTTTCGACATGTCGATTGAAGAAGACCTGGTCGAAGAAATTGCCCGCGTATACGGTTATGACAATATCCCGAATACGCCTATTCAGGCAGGCCTGATCATGGGGACGCATCGCGAAGCAGATTTATCGCTGAAGCGTGTCAAAACCATGCTCAATGATAAAGGCTACCAGGAAGTGATCACCTACAGCTTCGTCGACCCGAAAGTTCAGGCGTTGCTGCATCCGGGTGAAGAAGCGCTGTTGCTGCCAAGCCCAATCTCAATCGACATGTCGGCAATGCGTTTGTCCCTGTGGACCGGCTTGCTGTCTACGGTGGTGTATAACCAGAACCGTCAGCAGAACCGCGTGCGTATTTTCGAAACGGGTTTACGTTTTGTTCCCGATACCCAGGCTAACCTCGGGATCCGTCAGGATCTGATGTTGGCAGGTGCGATCTGCGGCAACCGTCATGATGAACACTGGAACCTGGCAAAAGAGGCCGTTGATTTCTATGATCTGAAAGGCGATCTGGAAGCGGTTCTCGACCTGACCGGTAAACTGGGTGGCATTCAGTTCAAAGCTGAAGCCAATCCGGCATTACATCCGGGCCAGTCTGCGGCGATTTATCTGAAAGGTGAACGTATTGGTTTCATTGGGGTTGTTCATCCTGAGCTGGAACGTAAACTGGATCTGAACGGTCGCACTTTAGTGTTTGAACTGGAGTGGAACAAGCTCGCAGACCGCGTGGTGCCTCAGGCTCGTGAAGTTTCTCGCTTCCCGGCGAACCGCCGTGATATCGCCGTGGTGGTGGCAGAAAACGTTCCCGCTGCGGATATTTTATCCGAGTGTAAGAAAGTTGGCGTAAATCAGGTAGTTGGCGTAAACTTATTTGACGTGTACCGCGGTAAGGGTGTTGCGGAGGGTTATAAGAGCCTCGCTATCAGCCTGATCCTTCAGGATACCAGCCGTACACTTGAAGAAGAGGAGATTGCCGCTACCGTCGCCAAATGTGTAGAGGCATTAAAAGAGCGATTCCAGGCATCATTGAGGGATTGAACCTATGGCGCTTACAAAAGCTGAAATGTCAGAATATCTGTTTGATAAGCTTGGGCTTAGCAAGCGGGATGCCAAAGAACTGGTCGAGCTGTTTTTCGAAGAGATCCGTCGTGCTCTGGAAAATGGTGAGCAGGTAAAACTCTCTGGTTTTGGTAACTTCGATCTGCGTGATAAGAATCAACGCCCGGGACGTAACCCGAAAACGGGCGAAGATATTCCCATTACAGCACGGCGCGTGGTGACCTTCAGACCCGGACAGAAGTTAAAAAGTCGGGTCGAAAACGCAACGCCCAAAGAAGAGTGATTTGACGTTCCGCTAAGTCACTTACGCCGCCATCAAAGCGGCAGTGAAAAGCATGACGTATATATACCCTAAATACTTCGAGTTGCAGGAAGGCGGCGACGCAGCGAATCTCCAGGAGCGTACATAAGTACGTGACTGGGGTGAGCGAGTAAAGCCAACGCACATGCGGCTGGAAGTATGACGGGTATAACTAAAAAGGCCGCTCTGCGGCCTTTTTCCTTTCCACTACCGAATCAGCACCGTAAAATCCCCCCCATCTCTTTTCAGCAGAATGGAAAACATGCTGACCTTCGCCCATCAACAACAGCGACGAAATGTACGCTGGATATTGTCTCTGTCAGCGCTGATGCTGCTGGCAACGATCCTCAGCCTGTGCGCAGGCGAACAGTGGATTGCGCCCGGCAACTGGTTTAGCGCTCGTGGCGATCTGTTCGTGTGGCAAATTCGACTTCCTCGTACGCTGGCCGTACTGCTGGTCGGTGCCGCGCTGGCGCTGTCCGGTGCTGTGATGCAGGCGCTGTTCGAAAACCCGTTAGCCGAACCAGGCCTGCTGGGCGTGTCTAACGGCGCAGGCGTTGGACTCATCGCCGCGGTGCTATTGGGGCAGGGCCAGTTACCCGGCTGGGCGCTGGGCCTGTGCGCGATTGCCGGGGCGCTGATCATCACGCTTATCCTTCTGCGTTTTGCCCGCCGCCACCTGTCGACCAGCCGTCTGCTGCTGGCGGGCGTGGCGCTGGGTATTATTTGTAGCGCCTTGATGACGTGGGCTATCTACTTCTCAACCTCTTTTGATCTGCGACAGTTAATGTACTGGATGATGGGCGGCTTTGGCGGTGTTGACTGGCAGCAGGCCTGGCTGATGGTCGCGCTGCTGCCCGTTTTACTGTGGATTTGCTGTCAGTCGCAGCCGATGAATATGCTGGCGCTGGGGGAGACGTCTGCGCGCCAGCTAGGGCTGCCTTTATGGTTCTGGCGGAACCTGCTGGTGGTGGCCACTGGCTGGATGGTGGGGGTCAGCGTGGCGCTTGCTGGCGCCATTGGTTTTATCGGCCTGGTTATCCCGCATATTCTGCGACTGTGTGGATTAACCGATCATCGCGTATTGCTGCCTGGCTGTGCGCTGGCGGGGGCTATTGCATTACTGTTAGCGGATGTTGTGGCACGTCTGGTGCTGGCGTCGGCTGAACTGCCTATCGGCGTGGTAACGGCAACCATGGGTGCACCGGTATTTATCTGGTTATTGTTAAAATCCGGGCGCTAGACGTCTGCGGTTCGGACTATGATTAAACACGGAAAATTGATCGCTGACTATCCACCTGGAGATGCTATGCAAGACACTATTTTCAATACCGAAGTGACGACTATCGACGGAGATGTCGTCTCATTACAAGCGTATGCCGGAAAAGTTCTGTTAATTGTTAATGTTGCCTCAAAATGTGGATTAACGCCGCAGTATGAGCAACTGGAGAATCTGCAGAAAACATGGCACGAGCAGGGATTTACCGTGTTGGGGTTCCCCTGCAATCAGTTTCTCGGTCAGGAACCCGGTAGTGAAGAGGAAATTAAAACCTGGTGCAGTACTACCTGGGGCGTTACTTTCCCCATGTTCAGTAAAATAGATGTCAACGGCGAAGCGCGCCATCCGCTGTATCAGAAGCTGATTGCCGCTGCGCCCACCGCCGTAGCGCCAGCCGACAGTGGGTTTTATGCGCGCATGGCGAGCAAAGGGCGCGCGCCGCTCTACCCGGACGATATTCTGTGGAATTTCGAGAAGTTTTTAGTCGGGCGCGATGGTCAGGTTTTACAGCGTTTTTCACCCGATATGACGCCTGAAGACCCTATCCTTGTGGAACATATCAACGCGACGCTGGCAAAATAATGTCTCCTTTGATGCAGCTCCAGAATGTGGCGGAATCGACCCGGCTTGGCCCGCTTTCCGGTGAAATAAGGGCCGGGGAGATCCTACACCTTGTCGGACCCAACGGCGCAGGAAAAAGCACGCTGCTGGCGAGGATGGCGGGGTTAACGACCGGTGAAGGAACCATCGTGTTGGGTGATGTGCCGCTCGATGACTGGCCTGCGGCAAAACTGGCGCAACATCGCGCTTATCTTGCGCAACAACAAAACCCCCCGTTTGCCATGCCGGTTTGGCATTTTCTGACGCTGCATCAGCCTGATAAAACGCGTACCGATTTGCTGCAGGAGACGGCCGACGCGCTTGGGTTGGGTGATAAACTTGGACGTGGGTCGAATCAGCTTTCTGGCGGCGAATGGCAGCGGGTGCGTCTTGCGGCGGTAATACTGCAAATTTGTCCGCAGGCTAATCCGCACGGCCAACTGTTGCTGTTAGATGAACCGATGAACAGTCTGGATGTTGCGCAACAAAATGCACTGGACCGCCTATTGGGCCGACTCTGTCAGCAGGGAATTGCAATTGTGATGAGCAGTCATGACCTGAACCATACGCTGCGTCATGCGCACAAAGCCTGGTTACTCAAGCGCGGGAAGTTGTTGGCCAGTGGTACACGCGATGCGGTGCTGACGCCGGCTAATCTCTCTCAGGCTTATGGCGTAAACTTCCGTCGTCTGGATATCGAAGGCCACAGAATGCTCATATCAACCACTTAAGTTAAATGGGCTCTTGAAAACCCCATTATTTCCACGCTAAATTGGCGCAAGAATAAAAAATAGAGGATTCGTCCTGCATGCGTTTTTGGCTTCTTTTTATCACAGCTTTGTTTTTGGCAGGGTGCAGTAGCCATCGCGCTCCCGCACCCAATGCCCGGTTATCGGACTCTATCGCCGTGATTGCCGGTCTTAACGACCAGTTACAGCACTGGCGTGGTACACCTTATCGTTATGGCGGCATGAGCCGGAGCGGCGTGGATTGTTCTGGCTTTGTACTGATGACGATGCGCGATAAATTCGACCTGCAATTACCGCGCGATACGCGCACGCAGTCAAAGATTGGTACCGAAATTGATAAAGATGAATTGCTGCCAGGCGATCTGGTTTTCTTTAAAACCGGATCGGGTGAAAGCGGGCTACACGTCGGTATTTACGATACCAATAATCAATTTATTCATGCCTCCACCAGTCGTGGCGTGATGCGCTCCTCGCTTGATAATGTCTACTGGCGTAAAAATTTCTGGCAGGCGCGACGTATTTAAATCTCCCGGGTGATGGGGCTGGTCATGTATGAAGCAGTTCCATCATCGCCATTTAAAGTCAACTTTCACTTCAGCTGCTGCACTGACAATAACCCTGTGCATTAAGAGAGTATTTTGCTAAAAATATGATTTACGCCGAGTTATTAAAAAGTACAAAGCTGGATATTAGCTTATAATCAGGATAAGCTAAAAAAAAGGATTCGATTTACTGGCTAAAAAGGGAAAAATGAAAGAGCCTCAATTTGCATCTGATGTGACGTATTTTTCCATCCTTTGCTACAGGATGCCGGATTACACCCATGCAGCGGGGCTGGCACAATGATAGTTTCACTGGATAATCTTTATCATTCTGAGCTCTCTTTTCTTCCTGCGAGAAGTGCAGGAGGCGATCTTAAATACGTAGACATCATCACCCATTTTGTTAGTCCTGACGGCGTAGTGCATATGCCATCAGGGTTGGTCATACCTCGGATGTCGGACGATGAGCAGCGTCGTTTATTTAGCGAAAAACTCGAATTAATCGAAACATGCCAACATTTTTTTATTCAACGCAACATTTCTGCGTGGCTTAATTTAACTCCGGCAGTCGCTAATACTTTATTATTAGATGCAGAATATGCTTCTCGTATTGAACGATTTTCATTTATTGAATTAACCATTAATGAAAGTTTTCCCGAGTTAAACAAGGGTAAAGAAAATCCAATACTGGCGGCATTAGCGGCGCGATTTCCATTAGTCTTGACCAACTTCGGTGCGCCAGGCATATCCACGCGTGCAATTTTTGATGGCCTGTTCAAACGTGTCGTACTGGATAAACACTTTATTCAACAACGTATTACGCAAAATTCGTTTGAGCCTTTTATGCGCGCCATTCAGGCACAAATATCCCCAGACTGCGAATCAATAATCATCAGCGGCATTGATACGCAGGAGATGCTCGAACGGGTATTGCCCCTGGGATTCAGCGCCATGCAGGGTGCGCTATGGCCGGCTGTATTACCCGCGCAGATAACCTCATTGATGCAAGGATAACCCTTGCATTTGCCGGTGTTTAACCGTTCGTTAACAGTCTACACTAGAGGCAGGAGGCCCTATGACCCTGTCTTTTACCACCCGCTGGCGTGATGAATTGCCAGCAACCTATACGGCACTTTCGCCTACTCCCCTGAAAAATGCGCGCGTAATTTGGCATAACGATATGCTTGCTGAGCAATTAGGGATCCCAGCTACGTTGTTTAATAGTGAAAATAACGCAGGCGTTTGCGGCGGTGAAACGCTGCTTCCCGGCATGTCGCCGTTGGCGCAGGTCTATAGCGGACATCAGTTTGGTGTTTGGGCAGGGCAGTTGGGTGACGGACGCGGGATCCTGCTGGGCGAACAGCTGCTCGCCGATGGCTCGACGCTTGACTGGCATCTGAAAGGCGCGGGACTTACGCCATATTCGCGCATGGGAGACGGGCGTGCGGTACTGCGTTCGACGATCCGCGAAAGTCTGGCCAGCGAAGCCATGCATTATCTCGGGATCCCCACGACGCGAGCGCTGTCGGTGGTCACCAGCGACACGCCGGTCTACCGCGAAACGGTAGAAGCCGGGGCGATGCTGATTCGCGTGGCGCAAAGTCATATGCGCTTTGGTCACTTTGAACACTTCTACTATCGTCGTGAACCCGAAAAAGTACGTCAACTGGCCGATTTTGCGATTCGCTATTATTGGCCGCACTGGCAGGACGAGGCGGATAAATATCAACGGTGGTTTCAGGACGTGGTCACGCGCACCGCGACCTTAATTGCCGACTGGCAGACGGTAGGGTTTGCGCACGGGGTGATGAACACCGACAACATGTCGATTCTGGGGCTGACGATGGACTACGGTCCCTTCGGTTTTCTGGATGACTATGTGCCTGATTTTATCTGTAATCATTCGGATCACCAGGGGCGATACAGTTTCGATAATCAACCGGCTGCCGCGCTGTGGAATTTGCAGCGGCTGGCGCAAACCCTGTCGCCGTTTATTGCGGCCGACGCACTCAATGACGCGCTGGATAACTATCAACTGGCGCTGCTGACCCGTTATGGGCAGCGGATGCGACAAAAGTTGGGCTTCTTTAGCGAGCAAAAAAACGATAACGAATTGCTCAGCGAACTGTTTAGCCTGATGGCACGGGAAAGAAGCGATTTTACGCGAACGTTTCGTATGCTGAGTCAGACGGAGCAACATAGTGCGTCTTCGCCGTTGCGCGATGAGTTTATCGACCGCGCAGCATTTGATGACTGGTTTGCGCGCTATCGTTCACGTTTGCAACAGGATAACGTGGCGGACGAAGTAAGACAGGCGCAAATGAAAGCTGCCAACCCGGCAATGGTGTTACGCAACTGGCTGGCGCAGCGGGCAATTAGCCAGGCAGAGCAGGGGGATTACGCTGAACTGCATCGCTTACACATTGCGTTGCGCACGCCGTATGCCGACAGGGATGATGACTATGTCAGCCGTCCGCCAGACTGGGGTAAGCGGCTGGAAGTCAGTTGTTCAAGCTAACGGGCGAGAAAAACCTGCGGCGAGGCGTTAGCCGGGTGCAGGCCAATGTGAAGCTGGGCGCCGTACCAGCGCATCAGCTCATTGGCCTGTAATACGGCTTCCGGCGTCCCCTGAGAGACTATATGTCCGTCATGGAGCAAGATAATTTTGTCGGCCCACAGCGCGGCAAGATTGAGATCGTGAAGGACTACGCATACGTGTAACTCCCCCGCAGCCGTTAGCGACGTTAACAAACGTAACAGCTGCTGCTGGTGGTAGAGATCTAACGCTGAAGTAGGTTCATCAAGGAATAGCCAGCCGCGCGGCGCGCCGTCGCACCACAACTGCGCCAGCGCACGGGCAAGCTGTACTCGTTGCTGCTCGCCGCCGGAAAGTGCGGCGTAGTGCCTGCCAGCTAGCGGTGTACATCCGGTCATCGCCATCACCTGAGCAATAAGCGCCGGTTCGGGTCGTTGGGTCCAGGGCGCTCGCCCCATGGCGATCACGGCTTCGACCTGCCAGTCAAAGCCTATCTGTGTTTGTTGCCGCATGACTGCGCGATGGCGAGACAGACTCTGTATACGCCAGTCATTCAGCGGTTTTCCGTTCAGTAAGCAGCGCCCGGCTGTCGGTGTCAGAAAGCCGGTCAGCAGGCGCAGCAGCGTGGACTTCCCCGCACCATTTGGGCCGATCAACGCCACCAGTTCACCCTTTGTCAGCGTCAGTGACACGTCGCGAATCACCGAACGATCCGCCACATGATAGTACAGATTTTCGGCGATGAAATGTTCAGCCATGCGGACCTCGCTGACGAAAAATAAGCCACAAAAACCACGGCGCACCGAGAATACTGGTCAACAGACCCACCGGCATCTCAGCGGGCGAAACCGCTGTTCGCGCGAGGGTGTCGGCGATCAACAGTAAACATGCCCCCGCCAATACAGAGCCTGGGATCACCGCCTGATGATCGCTACCAAGCCACATGCGCATCAAATGAGGGATAACCAAACCGATAAAACCAATTACGCCGCAGACCGCGACGGCTGCGGCTACTAACAGTGCGCTGCATAGCAGTAAAATGCACTGCACCCGACGGACATCCACGCCAAGATAGTGCGCGTCTTCCTCTCCGAGCTGCAGCAGATTCAGCGTCGGGGCTAAACGCCAGATGAAAAGCACCGTGGGCAGCATCAGCGAAGTGACCGCCAGCAGTGTTGACCACTGCGCGGTCCCCAGACTGCCCATCCCCCACAGCGACAACTGGCGCAGTTGCGCATCATTGCTGACCCACGACAACACGCCGACCGCAGCTCCGCACAATGCATTGATGGCAATACCCACCAGCAACAGGCGTGAAAGCGAACCGTCGCGCTGTTGACTGAGGATAAAAATCACTCCGGTGGCGGCGAGTGCGCCGAGAAATGCCGCCAGCATCGGGGCATACAGCATCAGCAGCGCCGGTAAGGTGACCGGTAATACTACCCACAATGCGACGGCGCAGGCGGCTCCGCTACTGATCCCCAACAGGCCCGGATCGGCAAGTGGATTGCGAAACAACCCCTGCATCACACAGCCCGCCAGCGCCAGTGAACCGCCAATCACCAGCGCCAGCAGCACGCGCGGCAGTCGAATAGTGAGCCAGATTTGACGCAGCGCGCCATCTCCCTCGCGCCAGAAAAGGCTTACCGGCAGACGCAATGCGCCAAAACCGGTGGCCACAATCGTCATCACGACCAGCGTAGCGGCCAGCATCCACAAAGAGCAGGTGATACGCCAGGGCATCAGGGCAATTGCTCCGCTTTGGCACGCAGTTGCTGGATGGCCTGCGGCGTACGCACGCTAAAACCCAGCAATGCCATATCGTCAATCTGCAACACCTGCTTATTACGACCAGCGGGCGTTTGCGCCAGTCCCGGCAGCGTCCACAGATTATCTTCACCCCCCATCGCGTTGACGCCGTCTTGGGAAATCACCACCAGATCGGGCTGACTGGCAATCACTCCTTCTTGAGACAAGGGTTGGTAACGGGTAAACCCTTGCATAGCGTTGCGCAAACCTGCGGCACGAATGGCTGCATCGGCTCCGGTTTGCTGTCCGGCCGCCATGGCGGTCATTCCGCCGTGATTGAGAATGAACAGCACGCGTTTGTTGAGTTCCGAGGAGGGCAGTTCAGCCAGCGCCTGGCGTAGGGTTTGGCGTAGCGCCTCGCCTTGAGCCTGACGATGGGTTGCCTGTGCAATCACCCGGACTTTCTCATCAATCACGCTAAGCGCATTACCTGCCGGCACCGTAACAACGTTGACCTGACTTTGCTTGAGCTGTTCAAGCGCCAATGAGGGCTGCGCCTGCGCGCTGGCCAAAACCAGCGTAGGGCGGGTGGCCAGGATCCCTTCGGCATTGAGCTGACGTAAATAGCCCACGTCCGGCAATGCCGTTGCCGCCGCCGGCCACTGGCTGGTGCTATCCCGCGCCACAAGGGATGACTGCGCGCCCAGCGCGAAGACAATCTCTGTCACGTCACCGCCGAGGGCAACCACTTTCTCTTCGGGCGCGGCCTGAGCCGTCAGCGGCAGAAACGCCATCAGGACCCACAGTATCTTCATGCGGCCAGCCCTTTCGGTGCTAACGCGTCGATTTGCGTACGCCATTGCTTCTGTTCTGGCTCGCCCTCCGTACGCTGCCCATACAGCTGGGCGATTTGCGTACCGTCTGCGGCAAACAGTTCCAGGCTGGTGACGTGACCGTCAGCGGTCGGCTTACGCGTGACCCACGTCTCGGCGACGGTCTCTTCCAGCAGATGCAGCGTAAAGGTCGGGTTGAAAATATTCAGCCAGCCTTTCATTGGCACCAATTTTTCTACCACGCCGGTAAAAATCTGCACGCAGCCGCGGTTGCCGACAAATACCATAATTTCGTTGCCATCCTGACGTGCAGTTTCCAGCAATTGGGCCACCGCACTGTTCGCCACTTTGCAGGCCAGATCGTCACCCACCAGGCGAAAGGCCTGCTGACGGGTTAGGTTGTGGCGTTTCAGCAGGCCAAAAAACTGGTGCACATCGGTCATGGTGCGCCACTCTGCATCTACCGCCGTAGCGTCTGCGTTAACGCCACAAACGGCGGTTTCGAGTGTTTGCAGCATCAGCGGTGGGTTTTCCGCAAAGATGAAACGGGTCAGCAGCGAGCCCCAGGCAGCAATATCGGTATGCTGCGTGGTGTAGACCTTTAGCAACGCGTCGCCCTGACTATCGAAAAACTGGATGCTCTGGCGCTCGCCGTGAGCGGTGTTCTCGCTGATGTGAAATGCGCTGGCCCATTGATTCAAGAACAGGCGCAGATCGAGGGCGCGCGGATTCAGAATGAGCCCAGCATGGCCGTTCAGGTGTTGATTCGTAAACGCGCCAATAACTTCATGCACCGCGTATTCATTGCGACAAATGCATTTGGTTTCGCCCACGGCCTCCAGTGCACTGAGGATCTCGCGCACCTCACCGCGCAGGCGCCAGGCGTCATGACCAACGCGCGCAAAGGTCAGTTCAGCTTCGCTGATATGCAACAGACCTGCGATGTCACGGGCGTATTTGCCAGGATGTTCTTTTTTCAGTTCCAGCCAGCGGGTGTAGTAATTCATTGCCTCTTCCTTTCCGATTGCTGCCCCGGTGTCCGGGGCAAAGTGATTACCACTGATAACTCACGAAAATTTTGCCGTTGCGTCCATCTTGTGGAATGCCCTGCGGCGACCAGTACGCTTTGTCAAAGGCGTTACCCAGCACCAGCGTGGTGGTCATGCCTTTCAGCGCCTGCTGCCCCTGGTAGCTGACATAGAAGTCGTTGACCGCATAGCCGGGCTGTTTAGTGTAGCTGTTGCTGATATGGGTTGAACGGTCGGCAAAGGTACCGAGCCAGCCAACTGAGAAACCGCTGTGCGCGACAGGCACGTTTAGCTTGCTGGTGACGGTGTCCGGGTTAATGCTGGAAATATATTCACCGGTGTCGGTGTCTTTGCCGCGCGTGCGGTTATAGGCCAGATCCAGGCTGAACAGATCGGTGGAATAAGTTGTCATCACGTCCCAGCCCCAGATTTTGGCGTTAGCAACGTTGTAGGACATCGTCGTTGCGGCGGCGAAATCGACGCGGGTGGAGATATAGTCTTTCGCTTTCGTGTCAAAATAGCTGGCTTTAAATTCAAGGGCATCGTTCGCCAGCAGCAAATCGTCAAAGCGCAGACCAAAACCATACTCCTGCGTTTCGTTGGTTTCCGGGCGCAGATTCGGATTAGGTACCCAGTAGTTGGTGTAGAAGCGACCGATGGAGAAGTGTTTCGCATCGTTGTACATTTCGCCCATGGTTGGCGCTCTGAAGGCCTGGGCGTAAGATCCAAATAGCATCAGCCAGTCGGTTGGGGTTACGGTCATTCCTGCGCGGGACGACCATTTATCGGCATCGACGTCCGCGTAACCGTCGCTGCTACCGCGGTAAGAGTCATAACGCGTGCCGCCCAGCAAGGTCACCGGCAGGTCACGCAGGGTGATTTCGTCCTGTAGCCAGCCGGAGCTGAAATCAATTTTCGCCTGTGGGAAACCGGTAGTGGCTCCCGCTGGTTTTTGCTCCTGACGATAGTACTCGCCGCCATATGTCAGCAGATGTGCGGCAAAGGTGTCGCTAAACAGGCGCGTACGGTTGTCAATCTTCCCACCTGTGGTGGTTTGCTTACGAAACTCGCCGGTGGCATCCGGGTTTTGTGCGTTAATGCGCGCTTCAGACCAGTAAATGCGCGCATCGGCATTCAGCCAGTTATTATCCGCCGGGGCTACCGAGTAGGTCAGTTGGGCATCGCGCTGGATCGTCGAACGGTCGGTCATTGGATTGCTGCTGTCAGCGTCACTGACCTGCGGGTTTTTAGGTTCCCGTGCATCGTTGTTGTAATAGCGCAGTGAGCCGGCCAACGTCTGGGCGTTGTCAATTTTCCAGCTGCCTTTCGCCAGCATATTATTAATCGCTTCGTTGTTCGGCGCGGTGGTGCCGTTACTCTGACGGAGGTCACCCCGGTCACGGCTGGACCAGGACAGCAGTCCGTCCAGCGTATCGGTGCGGCCATACGTGCTGGCACCCATCCCGAGGCTGTGATCCCCCGTGGCAGCGGTACCGAACACGCGATACCCGCTGTTTTTTCCCGCACCCAGTAGATCGCTGGCATTCGCCGTCTCATAGGCAATGACGCCGCCCAGCGCGCCGCTGCCGTACAGCAGCGCGGACGGGCCGCGCACCACTTCAATACGCTTGATGAGGGCAGGATCGAGGAAGGTGCTGTTGAGGTGTCCGGTGTCAGTGCCTTGACGGACGCCGTCAACCAGTACCAGCACGCCGCGTCGGTCGTAGCCGCGCAGATTGACGTCCTGGCCGTTGGTGCGACCGGTGCCGTCAAGAGTCAGGCCGGGGACCCTGCGCAGCAGGTCTGCGGCGGAGCTGGCGGTTTGATTTTCCGGGGCCGTCGCGTCGATGACGCTGACCATCATCGGTGCTTCAAAGGCGCTGCGAGCATTGCCGGTCGCGGTAACGGTCATGTCTTCAACCGCCGCGTAGGCGGCGCCAGGAAGACTGCAGACGATCGCCAGCGCCAGCAGCGATGGGCGCATCCTCGCGGTGTGCAGGTAAGGCATAGCAACTCTCCATTAGAAACTCGAAAAGCGCTGGCTGCCTGGGGATAACCTGGGTGGCTGGCGAAATGTGTGGGGTTATTTCGTTAAAATTAGTTTTCCGGCATGGGTCTGGCGCAGCAGGTAATGCTGCCCGTCATGCTCAATGATCACACGTCCCTCATTGCCCAGCAGGCTTTTGCTGTCAATTCGACGCTCAGCGACGGGGGTAGGGGGTGGTGTCTTCTTTTTTGCAGGCGTTGCCGTTGTGTTATCCATACGTGACATAGTGTTTAAAAATAACAATCAATGTAACAATGATAATCATTATCATCAAAGTAAAAATTTGCGGCAAGCCTTTTTGTGAAAAAATTGTGACGAGAGCGATTTTTGAGCAAAAAAGAGGAAAAAACAGGAGGAAAACAAGGGATTGTCACCGGGTAACATATGCTACCCGGCGAAAAAGTTAGAAGCGGCTATCCACCGCAGCCGCGAGTTTTTCGACCAGCAGTTCGGTATCGTCCCAACTCAGGCAGGGGTCGGTTATGGACTGACCGTAGACCAGCGGCTGACCGCTGACGATTTTTTGTGTCCCTTCGCGCAGGAAACTTTCTGCCATAATCCCGGCAATGGCCGTTGAGCCATTGCGAATTTGCTGACAGACGTCATCACACACCTCCAGCTGGCGGCGATGCTGCTTCTGGCAATTGCCGTGGCTGAAATCGACGACCAGATGCTCCGGCAGCGAAAATTCATGCAGCGTATCGCAGGCGGCGGCAATATCTTCTGCAAAGTAATTCGGCTTTTTACCACCGCGCATGATGATATGCCCGTACGGGTTGCCGCTGGTCTGATAGATGGTCATCTGACCGGTTTTATCCGGTGAGAGGAACATATGGCTGGCGCGGGAAGCGCGAATCGCATCGACGGCGATACGCGTATTACCATCCGTCCCGTTTTTAAACCCAACCGGGCAGGACAGCGCAGAGGCCATTTCACGGTGGATCTGGCTTTCGGTAGTACGTGCGCCGATAGCGCCCCAGCTGATCAGATCGGCAATAAACTGGCCGGTGACCATATCGAGGAATTCGGTGGCCGTAGGGACCCCCAGCTCGTTGACCTGTAGCAGGAGTTTACGCGCCAGCTCAATGCCGTGGTTAACGCGGTAGCTGCCGTTCAGGTCCGGGTCGGAAATTAAGCCTTTCCAGCCCACGACGGTGCGCGGTTTTTCAAAATAGGTCCGCATCACGATTTCCAGGCGTGCCTGGTGTTGGGTGCGCAGCGTCTGCAAGCGCGTGGCGTATTCCAGGGCCGCATCGAGGTCGTGAATCGAGCAGGGACCCACGATCACCAGCAAACGAGGATCTTCGCCATTCAGTATTTTTTCTATCCGGCGTCGGGAATCCGTCACGTGATGAGCGACAGAGGACGACACAGGATGCCGTTGCGCCAGCTCAGCGGGAGTGACCAGATTGTCAATACGCGCAGTACGGAGTTCATCAGTTCGGTTCATTACGTGTCTCAGAAATTTGTTGCTTCAACGGCAGGACTACCGGGAAGTGATGCGCATCACGATAAACCAATCCCTGCTGATTTCAAGTGCGAGGCGTGTCACACCTCGCAAGCCAAAGTTTATGCTAACAAAAAATGAACCATTGCACTAGCATTCTAGTACATACGACGATTTAGTCCCATAATATCGAGGATCTTGGTGGCAATTTCTTCTACCGAATAGTTGGTACTGTTGAGCCATGGGATCTTGTTTTTACGGTATAACGCTTCAACTTCGGCTACTTCCATGCGGCACTGACGCAGCGAGGCATAACGACTGTTTTCTCTACGCTCCTCGCGGATCGCCGTCAGACGTTCCGGATCAATGGTCAGACCAAAAAGTTTATGTTGCAGCGGTTTTAGCGACGCGGGCAGTACCAGGTTATCCATATCATCGGCAATAAAGGGGTAGTTCGCCGCCCGAATGCCAAACTGCATCGCCAGATACAGGCTGGTTGGCGTTTTACCGCAGCGGGAGACGCCGAGCAAAATAACCTGCGCCTGATCGAGGTTGCGCAACGAAATACCGTCATCGTGGGCGAGGGCGTAATCAATGGCGGCAATGCGCGCGTCGTACTTATTGAGGTTGCCGGGATTCAGTCCGTGCGTGCGATGAGCGATTGGAGTCGGGTCGAGTTTCATCTCATGTTGCAGCGGTGCGACCAGCGCCTGGACGATATCCTGACAGAAGCCCTCGCTTTGCAAAATGATTGCGCGAATCTCCGGCAATACAATGGAGTAGAACACTAACGGGCGTACGCCCGTTTGCTGGTAAATGGCGTCAATCTGGTCTTTCACCGCGCGGGCGCGGCTCTCATTTTCAACAAACGGCAGCGTAATACTGCTGATCGTAACCGGAAATTGCGACATCACTGCGTGGCCCAATACCTCTGCGGTGATGGCCGTGCCATCAGAAATATAAAATACGTGACGATCAACAGCATTATCCATTTTGCTCATCCTGGGGGCAGATATAATTCTCTGAAAGCATAAATTAAAATGCGTCAGAAGCGAATATTGTTGTCGCCATTTTATAAAATGAAACGGTATTTTTATATTTACTGAAAAGTACATTTCATTTTTCGGAACGAATGTTTAGACCGACTGTTTTTGTGGTGATCCCGTGCCGCTCGCGGGTTTGCGCAAATGCGGAAACAATCTGAAAAAATAAAAAATAAAGTTGCTTGAACGATTCACCGTTTTTTTCGCCGCGGTAAATATGCAAAGATAATTACGCAAAATTGAGTTTCCTAACCTCGTTCATATATAAGGATTGTTCGATGTCCAACAATGGCTCGTCACCGCTGGTGCTTTGGTATAACCAACTCGGCATGAATGATGTAGACAGAGTTGGAGGCAAAAATGCCTCCCTGGGTGAAATGATTACTAACCTTTCAGGTATGGGTGTTTCCGTACCGAATGGTTTTGCAACGACCGCCGATGCGTTTAACCTGTTTCTGGAGCAAAGCGGTGTAAACCAGCGCATTTATGAACTGCTGGATAAAACGGATATCGACGATGTCACCGAGCTTGCCAAAGCCGGGGCGCAGATCCGCCAGTGGATTATCGACACTCCTTTCCAGCCTGAGCTGGAAAATGCCGTCCGTGATGCCTACGCGCAGCTTTCCGCGGACGATGCCCATGCCTCTTTTGCCGTGCGCTCCTCCGCCACCGCAGAAGATATGCCTGATGCTTCATTTGCCGGTCAGCAGGAAACGTTCCTCAACGTCCAGGGCTTTGATGCCGTGCTGGTGGCCATCAAGCACGTCTTTGCTTCGCTGTTTAACGACCGTGCAATTTCTTACCGTGTGCACCAGGGTTATGACCACCGCGGCGTAGCGCTTTCTGCTGGTGTTCAGCGGATGGTGCGATCCGACCTGGCCTCTTCGGGCGTCATGTTCTCTATCGACACAGAATCTGGCTTCGATCAGGTGGTGTTTATCACCTCCGCATGGGGCCTGGGCGAAATGGTGGTGCAGGGTGCCGTTAACCCGGATGAATTCTATGTGCACAAACCGACCCTGGCGGCTAACCGTCCGGCTATCGTACGTCGCACCATGGGTTCGAAAAAAATCCGCATGATCTACGCGCCGACCCAGGAACACGGCAAACAGGTGACGATCGAAGATGTGCCGCAGGAACAGCGCGATATTTTCTCACTGACGAACGAGGAAGTGCAGGAACTGGCGAAGCAGGCGGTGCAAATCGAGAAGCACTACGGTCGTCCGATGGACATCGAATGGGCGAAAGACGGTCACACCGGCAAGCTGTTTATTGTGCAGGCGCGTCCGGAAACCGTTCGTTCTCGCGGCCAGGTGATGGAGCGTTATACGCTGCATGCGCAGGGCAAAATCATTGCTGAAGGCCGTGCTATCGGCCACCGCATCGGTGCGGGTCCGGTAAAAGTCATTCATGACATCAGCGAAATGAACCGCATTGAACCTGGTGACGTGCTGGTTACTGACATGACCGACCCGGACTGGGAACCGATCATGAAAAAAGCGGCGGCGATTGTCACCAACCGTGGTGGTCGTACCTGTCACGCGGCAATCATCGCCCGTGAACTGGGGATCCCGGCGGTAGTAGGCTGTGGTGATGCAACCGATCGCATCACGGAAGGCGAGAATGTGACCGTCTCCTGTGCCGAAGGTGACACCGGCTACGTGTATGCCGATATGCTCGACTTTAGCGTTAAGAGTTCCAGCGTCGAAACGATGCCGGACCTGCCGTTGAAGGTGATGATGAACGTCGGTAACCCGGACCGTGCATTCGACTTCGCTTGCCTGCCAAACGAAGGTGTCGGGCTGGCGCGTCTGGAATTTATCATCAACCGCATGATTGGCGTGCATCCTCGCGCGCTGCTGGAATTTGATGACCAGACGCCGGAACTGCAAAACGAAATCCGCGGAATGATGAAAGGTTTTGATTCGCCGCGTGAATTCTACGTCGGTCGTCTGACCGAAGGGATCGCGACGCTGGGTGCGGCGTTCTATCCAAAACGCGTCATTGTGCGGATGTCAGACTTTAAGTCCAACGAGTATGCCAACCTGGTCGGCGGCGAGCGTTACGAGCCGCATGAAGAGAACCCGATGCTGGGCTTCCGCGGGGCAGGCCGTTACGTGGCAGACAGCTTCCGCGACTGCTTCGCACTCGAATGTGACGCGGTGAAACGTGTGCGCAACGAGATGGGACTGACTAACGTTGAAGTGATGGTGCCGTTTGTGCGTACCGTGGCGCAGGCCAAGGCAGTGGTGGAAGAACTGGCTCGTCAGGGTCTGAAGCGTGGTGAGAACGGGCTGAAGATCATCATGATGTGTGAGATCCCATCCAACGCCTTGTTGGCTGAGCAGTTCCTTGAGTACTTCGACGGTTTCTCTATCGGCTCGAACGACATGACGCAGCTGGCGCTGGGTCTGGACCGTGATTCCGGCGTGGTGTCTGAACTGTTTGATGAACGTAACGACGCGGTGAAAGCGCTGCTGTCGATGGCGATTCGCGCGGCCAAGAAACAGGGTAAATACGTGGGTATTTGCGGTCAGGGCCCCTCTGACCACGAAGACTTCGCGGCCTGGCTGATGGAAGAGGGGATCGACAGCCTGTCGCTGAACCCGGACACCGTCGTACAGACCTGGCTGAGCCTTGCGGAACTGAACAAGTAATACCCTGCCGGATGGCGGCTTAAATGCCCTATCGGCCTACGGTCAGCATTATTCGTAGGCCGGATAAGGCGCGAGAGCGTCGCCATCCGGCATTCATACCTTGCTCAGGCGCTGAATAATATCCTGACGAAGTTGATACTTCTGAATTTTACCGGCGGCGGTGCGTGGTAGTTTATCGACAATCACCAGATGTTCTGGATATTTGTATTTTGCTACCCGCTTGCGGCTAAAGAAGGCCACCACCGATTCCAGCGACAGCGAGTGATGTGGCGGTTTAAGCACCACGTAAGCGCACGACCTTTCCCCTAAACGCTCGTCCGGCATTGCCACCACGCAGGCATCGTGAATACGCGGATGCTGCAATAAAATGTCCTCAACCTCACGGCTGCTGATATTTTCGCCACCGCGCACGATAATATCTTTCTTACGTCCGGTAATCTTAATGTAGCCCGCCTCGTCCATACGGCATAAGTCACCGCTGTAGTACCAGCCGTCTTGATCCAGTGCTCTGGCAGTCATTTCGGGTTCATCAAGGTAGCCCATAAACACGTTCGGCCCGCGCGAGGCTTCTTCGCCCTCCACGCCAGGCGGCAGCGTATTACGTGCCTCGTCAACCACTTTAATTTCAACGCCCGCAGCGGCGTAGCCGTCGGTATTCATCATGTGGGAAAGCGAATCATCGAGATTCACCACTGCATGCGGTGAGCTTTCGGTCGAGCCGTAAACACTTAACAACTTAATGCCGCGCTGCTGACACTCGCGGGCAATTTTCTGCGGAATGGTGGTGCCCCCGCATAAGAAAAAGCGTAACGATGAGAGGTCGTAAGGCCGTTTTTCCACGCAGCACAGCATGTCATAGACGAAGGGCGTGGCGCCGAGGACGCAGGTACAGCGCTGTTGCTCCAGTAGTTCAAGACAGGCTGTTGGGGTAAATATATCCAGCAGCACGCTACGTGCGCCGATTAAAAAGGGGGCCGTGACACCGTGCAGAAAACCGGTGGCGTGCCCCAGCGGTGCAGGCATTAAAAAAACATCCTGCCAGTTGAGGTTAAGGCGGGCGCAGTAGGCGCGTTCGCTGGCGAGAATATTGTTATGAGTCAGCATTACTCCTTTTGGCATACCCTCTGTGCCGGAAGTGAACAGCACGGCGGCTAACGCGTCGGCGTGCACGCTAACGGTGTGGGTTAACTGGGGGGAGGTCAGAAGCTGGCTTAGCGCCAGCGAAGCAGTTGCCGGGGCCAGTTTATCCACGGCAATAATTTGTTGCAGGTGCGGCAACTGATTCTGTAAGGGCAGGATCAGATCCACCGGGCGAGTCTGTTTAAACAGGGTTGGCGCAAAGAAGAGCTTCGCCTTGCATTTGTTTAGCACCCATACCAGCTCTGCTTCGCGCCAGGCAGGCAGTAGCGGTACGGAAACGGCACCAGTTTTCAGGCAAGCCAGATAAATCACGGTAAATTCACACCAGCCCGGCAACTGGAAGGCCACACGATCGCCGGGTTGAATGCCGCTGGCTAAAAACCAGGTGGCCAGGCTGCTGGCGGCGCGGTCGAGTGCGGCGTAGGTGTAGGCATCGCCGTGATTATCGACCACGGCAATTTTATCCGGTACGGCCCGGGCGGTCTGGCTCCAGTAATCGCCCAGTGAGGCATCACCCCACAGTCCTTGCTGTCGCCAGGCATGACGACGCTCGGCGTTAAACGTTAATCTGACACTCATTGCTTTGTCCCTGGATGATTGCGGCATACGTCTTGCCGGACGGCGACTGGGCCTTATCCGGCCTGCAACTGGCAATATCCGTTATCCATAACGAAAATCGATGCCAAAAGTGCCGAGCGGGTACGTCCATTGTTCAAGTATTGTTTCGCCGCACAGCACCCGACAGGTTCCGCACTCCAGACATCCGGCGGAATCAAAATGGATATTTCCGGCCTCGTCCTGCTTGTACAGTCCGGCGGGGCAGGCATAGAGCAGTTTGCGAAACTCGTTCAGATCCGGGTGGGTGGCCAGAATAATGTGCGGATGTCCTTCATCAACGTTGAATTTATTGACGCCCAGCTTGACGTCAACGTTCACGGTGTTGTTCTGGTTCATAACGCGGTCGCTCCCTTAATGCCGTCTTTCAGTAAGTTCATTAACCCAATGCGTTTTACATGGGGCATGATCCTTTTGCGCATTGGGGGCGTCGGACGTCCGTCAACGGTGAATATTTTGCTCATAATATCCGCCACCATGCGCGGGTACTGGGTGAACAGACGTGGGTTTTCCATCAGTGCCGGGATCTTGCGAAAATGCTGCAACTCATGCATGACGCAACCCTGCTCGAGGGAGCGCTTGTATTCCATCAAGCTGTTGGCGGAGAAATCCTGGCGTTCTTTCGCCGCGATAGCCGTTTTCGCCGCAGCCTCTGCGGAGGCAATGGCCAAATCCATACCGCGGATCGTATACCCCAGATTCAGGCAGAAGCCGGCGGCATCGCCGACGATCATCACACCGTCATCGACCAGTTTAGGCACCATTGCCAGGCCGCCTTCTGGCACCATATGCGCCGAATATTCCAGCAGTTCACCCCCGGCAATCAGCGGACGAATGGTTGGATGCTGCTTAAAGTCTTCCAGCATTTGTGGAACGCTCTTCGTTGCGTGGGCGATATCGCCCAGCCCACAAACCAGGCCCAGAGAAATTGAATCCTGATTGGTGTACAGAAAACCACCGCCCATCAAGCCGTTTGACGGGGAACCGGCAAACAGCCAGGCTGCGCCGTCGTTGCCCGAAAGATTGAAACGGTCTGCAATGACCGCGGGCGGCAAGCCAATCAACTCTTTAACGCCGACGGCGTAGTGGTGTGCTGAAGCGGGCGGGACCATGCCGAGCGAGCGACCGAGTAGGGAGTTGACGCCGTCAGCGAGGATGACGATGTTAGCCTCCAGAACATCGTCACCGGCCTGAACGCCCGTAACCTTATTACCTTCGCGGAGTAATGCATCGATGCGTACGCCTGGAATAAACTGCGCGCCGGCCTGTTCGGCTTTATCCATTAGCCACGGGTCAAAACGGCTGCGTAAAACCGTGTACGAATCCTGCGTTGCGGCCGTGTTTTTTTCACCATGAAAATCGAGCGTGACGGCGCTTTCTTCGGTTAGAAAAGAGATTTTTTCGCGCGTCACTTTGCGTTCGACAGGCGCTTCCTCGGCAAATCCTGGCATGATGCTTTCAAGGCTATGTGCATAGAGACGCCCGCCGGTCATGTTCTTACTGCCCGCACTGTTTCCGCGCTCGATGACCAGTACGTCCAGTCCGGCTTTTGCCATTACGTAGCCAGCGACCGCTCCCGCCACGCCAGCACCAACCACAATGGCATCAAATTTTTCATCTGACATGCTTATGCTCCCTTCCCGCCGCGAGCGCAGCGGGAGATGTGGATTAAATGAGGGGGGTTAGCGGCTTAACTGTTCGATCAGGGCCGGCACAACTTTGTAGATATCGCCCACCAGGCCGTAATCGGCATAATTAAAGATCGGCGCTTTTTTATCTTTGTTGATGGCGACGATGACTTTTGCACCATTACCGCCGACCATATGCTGGATTTGTCCGGAGATGCCCAGCGTCAGGTACAGGTCAGATTTCAGCAACACGCCGGAAACGCCAATGTAGCGTTCGCGCTCCATCCAGTTTTCGCCTTCAGCAATCGGACGGGAACAACCGACCTCTGCGCCCAGCACGGCCGCCAGTTTATGTACCATCTCCAGATCGGCTTGTGCCACCAGACCGCGGCCGACGCCCACCACGCGTTTGGCTTTGCTGAGATCCACGCTGCTCAGGGGTTTGGCGCGACGCTCCTGACACATAATTTCATGGCGAGGGGGGATGTACGGCGCAGCGGTAACAGGGCAGGTGTGTGCCGGGTTGGCCTCGCTCGACTCCAGTACGCCGGATGCAAGCGTGATTATGGCCAGCGCGCTATTGAGTTTTTCTTTACCGAATGCCAGACCGCCATACATGCGGTGTTCAACGAACAGTGCGCCAGCATCAAGACTTACCGAGGTGGCGTCATTCACCATCGCCGCATTGAGTTGAATGCTCAGACGCGCGCCAAGGGATTTCGCGCGCTTGGTGGCGGGCATCAGCAGTAAACCGTTGTGATCTTGCAGCAGCGAAGTGAAGGTTTCGGCATAGTTTTCAATGCGCTGTAAGCCGGAAGATTGCTCAAGCACGATAATGCTATCGGCCCCCAGCGGCAGAACCTGATTTGCCTGCTCGCTACCTTGCACAATGATATGGACCTGTTCACCCCATTGACGCGCGCCGGTCATTAATTCTGCGTAGCGTTCAGCGTTATCGCTAAATACCCAGACGTTGGCTAATTTACTCATAATGTTTTCTCTCCGTTGGGCTTAATTCAGGGCTTTTTTCAGGTGGTCGGCCAGTTCAGCAATGGCGTCCGCTGAATCATTTTCCAGAATGATGCGTTTACGCTCGGTTTGTGGCGGAACCGTTATTGCCACCAGTTCCGCTAACGGCGGCACAGGCGTCCAGCCAATATCGCTGGCCTGCCAGGGGGTGACGGCTTTTTTCCCGGCGCCAAGAATGGCTTTCATTGACGGAATGCGCGGCGTGTTGATATCTGACGTGACGCAAAGCACGGCGGGGAGCGGGAGTTCAAGCACTTCGATCTCGTTCTCAAGCGTGCGCTCGACCAGAATCCGCTCACCGTGACGTTCAATCTTGCTCACCGCGTTGACGACGGGCAACTGCAGGAGTTCGCCTACCAGCAAGCCCACCTGCTGTGCATAGATATCGCCCGACCCTTCGCCGAATAACATCAGGTCACATTCGATTTTTGTTGCGGCGCAGGCCAGCGCCTGGGCGGTATCTCTGGGCAGTGCATGTTCCAGTTGCGCATCCTGGACCATAAACAGGCTGTCCGGCCCGCGGGACAAGACGTCTTTACGCACTTTGGAGTTTTGCAACAGCGAGCCGCCAACCGTTAAGGCGACGATCTCGTCACTTTCTGCAGCCAGTTGCGCTGCGGCTTCGATGGCGTTTAAGTCAAATTGGCTGATTTTGGCTTCGGCTCTGTCGAAATTAAGCGAACGCTCAGGGGTAACGACAATGTCCTGTTCTTCAGGGACCAACTTAAAGCAGGTGACTATTTTCATGGCATCTCCGGTGAATCATGTTCAGATGATGACGGGGAGCGTCATTATCGGCAGTAGGGAAAGTTGACTGAAATTAGTGTGCGGCAGGTGAGGGGCATTTTCGACGGGACAATCTGTTTTCGTTTCCAACAATCTTGCAAAAAAAAGTGTCGACCGGACGCTTTACTGATAAGCGCTGATTAAACGTCATGGGGGGCGGCAATAAACAGAAAAAACGCGCAGGATGTGAAAATTGCGAAATGCATCATGTTTTTAATCAACATATGATTATTTATGTTTCTGTTATGTGAATAATTGACGGCTAAATAATAACATTTATGCTTTTTATTAATTTTAAAACGTTAATAAGCTGTGCGGATAATGCCTGTTGACTATGCGTACCATCTTGCAGGAGGCCCCAATAATTTTGTTTCTTCAGGGTGAAATAACGTTGTATAACATGCTCAGTCTCTTTATTTCATCGCTATTATTCATCCAAAATTATCCGGTCTTAAGGTGGAGGTTGTCATGTATCAACGATGTTTTGATAATGCCATGGAAACCCTTTTTGAGCAGGGGAAAACCCCTGTGTTTTCACGCTTCGTCATCAGCGACGATCCGAACTGGGAGTCAGGCCACCATGTCCATGACAATGAAACCGAGCTCATTTATGTCAAAAAAGGTGTCGCCAGGTTCATTATCGACTCGTCACTGTATGTTGCCCACGCCGGCGATATTGTGGTGATAGAGCAAGGCAGGCTGCATGCGGTCGCGTCTGACAGCAGCGCACCGGCTACCACCTACACTTGCGCACTGGCAGGATTCCGCTTTAACGGCTGGCAGGATAACCAACTGCTGCAGGCGCATTCGTGCCCGGTTATCAGCGTCGGACAGGGAAAGGAGGTGATTAAAAGTATTTTTAATGAACTGAGTATTATGCTGCCACGAAGCAAAAATAACCCGACCTCGACGGCTTACGCAGCTTTCGCCTATGCGTTAACCGTGCTGTATTATGAAAATTTCAAAAATGCGTACCGTTCGGAGCAGGGATATATTAAAAAAGATATCTTAATTAAAGATGTGCTGGTGTATTTAAATAACAACTTTCGGGAAAAAATTACACTTGAACAGTTGTCAAAAAAATTTCGCGCCAGCGTTAGTTACATTTGTCATGAATTTACTAAAGAGTATCGGATCTCACCGATTAATTATGTTATTCAGCGGCGAATGACGGAGGCTAAATTTTCTCTGACCAATACCGAATCATCACTGGCAGAAATTTCGTGGCGAGTGGGATATGAAAATGTCGATCACTTTGCCAAACTCTTTCAGCGCCACGTAGGCTGCTCGCCCAGCGAGTATCGCAAGCAATTTAAAAACAATCTGCTTGAGCAGGAATGCCTGATGCCGGAGATCTAATTAGCGGTTTTCTGCGTGCCCGGTAAGTTTGACGCCTACCGGGCCATTAACGCTTACTTGTTCTGGTAATCTTTCAGGATCTGACGGCCCGCAACGTAAATCATGATTTCATCCGTGCCGCCGCCAATGCGCTCACAGCGTACGTCGCGCCAGAAGCGGGACACGCGAGCCTCATCGGTATACCCCAGTCCTCCCATAATTTGAATCGCGTCGTCAATCACTTCCATCGCCGTACGCGCGCAGTACAGTTTTGCCAGCGCAGCGCTGGTCCTCAGTGATTGCTTCTGATCGGCCTGCCAGGCGACCTTCAACACCATATTACGCATGTTTTCGATTTTAACCGCCATTAACGCCAGTTTTTCCTGGATCATCTGGTTGTGGCCGATCGGCTTGCCGAAGGCAATTCGTTGATTAGCATAACGCGCGGCATCTTCGAAGGCACACTCGGCAAAGCCGGTACTGCGTGCGGCGTTGATCAGCCGCTCCATTTCGAAGTTGTACATTACGTTGAGGAAGCCCATGCCTTCTTCACCAACCCTATCGCTTTCGTCAACTTCAACGTCGTCGAGGTAGACTTCGCAGGTGCTTAACATGTGCCAGCCGATCTTGTGCAACGGGTTCACCTTAATACCCGGTTTACTGGAATCGACCCACCACAGCGTAAAGGCTTTCTTCGGATCTTTTGGCTCCGGGTCGCGGGCCAGTACCAGCATGTACGGGTACTCTTTAGCACCGGTAATGAACGTTTTTTGCCCGTTGAGATACACTTTGCCGTTTTTTCGCGTGTAGCTGGTGGTGGCACTGTTGTTGTCAGATCCGGCACCCGGTTCGGTTAACGCCAGCGCATATGCGGGATCACCGGTTTCCATGGTGCTTTCCGCCGTTTTGCGTAACTGCTCGGCGGAACCAAAACGGAGCATGCTGTGAATACACTGCCCGTTAGTGATTAAAAATGCCGGAGCGCCGCATTTTGACACTTCCATCAGCGCCAGCATCTGGGTGACATAATCTGCCGGTATGCCGCCGAACTCTTCCGGCACGCCCAGCATCGAAATACCGTTATCCGCAAGGGCGCGCATAAACTCTTTTGGGTAGGTGGCGGTCTGATCGCAGGTGCGGAAATATTCTTCCGGAAAATGGCTGGTGATCAGTTCGCGAATGCTGGCAAGCAGCAGCTCTTGTTCTTCAGTTAACGAAAAGTCCATTAGGGTACTCCTTTTAATTGGCTGCGTCGGGCAAGACAAAACCCATGGGGGTATTGATAAATAATCTTTCGTCCATCAGTTTTAACTCAGGGGAAATAACCGGGGCGAAATCCATTTTGTCCAGAATATCGTTTTGCAAAGAAACGCCGGGGGCAATTTCTACCAAATGGAGACCATCCTCTTTTAAGGTAAAGACGGCACGTTCGGTGATGTAACGCACCTCTAATCCGCGTTCGAGAGCAATTTTTCCACTGAAGGTTATTTCAGGTAATTCACTGACGAATTTTTTCACCCGACCTTCCTGGACAATATTCAGCTTGCCGTCGGCGACGTCTGTTTTCAGACTTCCGGCAGTGAGTGTGCCGCAGAAAATAATTTTCTTGGAAGTGGCGCTAATATCAATAAATCCACCGGTGCCCATAATCTTGCCATTGAATTTATGTACGCCGACGTTGCCGTGGCTGTCCACTTCAGCAAAACTCAAATAGCACACATCCAGACCGCCGCCGTGGTAGAAATCGAACTGCGTGGTCATATCCATAATGGCACGGGTGTTAACGTTGGCACCGAAGGCAATGCCTTGCGAGGTTATCCCTCCCACTGGGCCGGTTTCGACCGTCAGAATAAAGTCGTCGGCGCAGCCTTCTTCACGAGCAACCAGACCAATACCGTCAGCGATACCGACCCCAACGTTACCCACCGCGCCTTTGCGCATTTCGAACAGGGCGCGCCTGGCCACCAGTTTGCGCTGGTTGAGCGGCAGGGCGATTTGCTGGCTGTCATCAAGGACAAAGTCGCCGGAAATAAAACGGTTAACCGGCGCCCCGCCGTACAGTTGGGTCTGATCAGGGTCAACCACCACGATGTCCACCAGATAGCCCGGGATCCGCACCGCTTTGGGGTGTAAGGTGGCTTTCTTGACCATTTTTTGTACCTGCATCATGACGATGCCGCCGTGGTTATGCACGGCCTGGGCAATCACCAGCGCATCGAGGTACATCACCTCATCCTCAAAAGTGGCGTAGCCTTCGCTGTCACAGGTAGTAGCGCGAATGAAGGCGATGGTGGGCGCGATGGCCTTGTAGTAGAGGTACTCCTTGTTGTCTATCTCCACCAGTTTGATCAGATCGTCGGTGGTTACGTCATTGAGCTTGCCGCCCTGCTGGCGGGGGTCAACAAACGTGCCGATCCCAATATCACTCAGAATACCCGGCTGGTGGGCTGCGGCTGCACGCAGCGTTTGCGTCAATACGCCCTGAGGATAGTTATAGGCGGCGATTTTATTTTGTTCAGCTAAATCGGAAATGCGCGGTGATTGCCCCCAATGTCCGCATAGCGCCCATTTGACCAATCCTTCTTGTGCCAACGGGCTAATACCCCGGTCGGCGCGATCGCCCAATCCCGTCGGACTAATTAGCGATAAATTACGCGGAGTTTGGCAGGTTTTATATTTTTCGGCCAGTGCGCTAATTAATGTGGTGGCCTCCAGAATACCGCCGCCGGCGCCTAATACGCAGAGCGTGGCTTCATCAGGAATATAATCAACTGCATCCGCTGCCGATAATACCGGCACCCGACCGTTAATACGTTCAGGTCTGTTAAGTTTCATATAAACTCCAGGTTACAGGCGTGAGGCTGCCTATCGTTTTATTCGATAAAAGAAATTTATTTATTTTAAAAATAACTAACCGTCTGCCCGATATTCAAAATGATATGAATAACAGGGCAGGGGGGTATTTAAAACAGTACAGAAATATTCTGTTATTAAGCCTGATGTAAAATGGTCAGTACGCTGCGCAAATCGGAAACCGAGATCTGCCCGGGCGCTGAGGCTTTTTTCACCGCACCAAAGGTCGCCGCAGAACCAAAAACTTCACCCGCCAGTCGCGAAATTACGCCGGTTTTGGCCATCGACATAGTAATGATTGGGCGGTCGGCGTAGTGCTCCTGCATCTCAAGCGTAGCGCTAAGCAGCGTCAGGACATCTGTCTTGTTTTGTGGCATCAGCGCAATTTTCGGGATATCTGCGCCCAGCTCCTGCATTTTACGCAGCCGCTGGATAATCTCTTCTGCTGCCGGTGTTTTGTGGAAATCATGATTCGACATAATCACCAAGACCTGCTTCGCGTGCGCATGCTCGACGGTGGCTTTGACCTGTTCATCGCCGGTGAACAGCTCCAGATCGATCATATCCACCAGCCCGCTATCCACCGCCGCACGGTTAAGCGCAATATAGTCTGCAACAGACAGCGCCTGTTCACCGCCTTCTTTGGCGCTGCGGAAGGTGAAAAGTAGCGGCTTATCGCTCATCACGTCGCGGATTGTGCGGGCCGCTTCCAGCACCGCGTCAGTGGAAGAGACATCGGCAAAATGGTCAACACGCCATTCCAGGATGTCGAAGTCCGCGTCGCGGTAGGCCAGCGCTTCGGTTTTTACCGTGGCGATGTCTTTACCCATTAACGAAACAATGATCTTCGGCGCACCCTCGCCAATCACGAGGTTTCTTACGGTTACGGTTTTCATTGATTACCCTTTAAAAATTCACAGATTGTTGCCCGTCAGGCGGCAAACCCCATAACCTGCTTAACGTATTCCAGCGGAAAATCTTTCCCGGTCCACAATTTGAACTGCTCAGCACCTTGCCATAACAACATGCCGTAACCATCAATGGTTTTGCAACCGGCACGCTGCGCCTGCTGCAGTAACTTGGTCATATGCGGATTGTAGACGCATTCGGTTACCAGCAGATCCGGGCGTAGGAGCGATTCATCGCTAACAATGGATTCGTTTTCCAGTGGTTTCATGCCGACTTTTGTGCCGTTGGTCAAAATGTCTGCACTGGCCAGAGCCTCGGCGAACGCCTGTTGGTCGGCCAGATCGATAACGGTCACCACACAGTCGGTGTTTTCATTCACGCGTTTGGCGAACTCAAGCGCCTTGCTAAAGAAATCATCCTGACGGTTAAACAGTTTAATCTCTTTAATGCCCTCAATGGCGGCCTGTGCGCCGATCGCGGTCGATGCACCGCCCGCGCCCAACAGTACCATGGTTTTGCCTTTTATATCGAAGCCGCTTTCCTTAATGGCGCGAATATGGCCGGTGCCGTCGGTGTTGTAGCCACGAAGATAGCCATTGTCATTGACGATGGTATTGATGGCACCGACCAGTTTAGCGGCTGGGGTTAATTCATCGACATATTCGCACGCCAGCTGTTTATTGGGCATCGAGACGCCGGTACCGCGCATCTTTAACGCTTTCAACCCTTCAATGGCACCCGCAAAGGTTGTGTTATCGACTTCAAATGCCATATAGGTAAACGGCAGTCCGGCTTTTTCCAGCGCCTTATTTTGCATTTCTGGCGACAGGCTGTGTCTGATGGGGTAGGCCATCAGGCCAATCAGTTCATATTTTGCAGTAACATCCATTTTTAACTCCTTGTGAACTCTTTATTGAAAATAACGTTCGCCCAACCGCACATCGTTTTTGGGTATATCAAATACGCGGTAGTAACGGATAAAGACGATAATGGCCGTGATAAATGCCAGCAGGGCAAAGACCAGATCGAGCAAAATAATGTATTGCAGGCCGATGTTAGACAGGTATCCGGTGATCAGCGGGATAATGAAGTTAGCAACGCCGCCCATCATCATATAAACGCTGGTGACTTTGGCTTTGCTCTTCGGGAAGAACTCCGACATCACCGAGACGCCCAGTTGTAAAATACCGCCAGCGGCAGAGAACCCGATGAGAAATGAGCCTGCGTTACAAACCAGCGGCGAGGGGTACAAATAGATAACCGCTGCTGTAATCGTTGCCAGCCCGGCGTTAAAGACGTTGGCCCAGATCGGACGGACTAATTTCTTCAGCAGTGCAGCAAAAATAAACACGCAGACCAGGGAACCCATACTGTAGTAAGAGATGGTTTTCAGCGCGTCGGCTTCGGCCATCCCGGCAAAAGCCATGGCGTATTTCGGCATCCACACCACGATGACGTAAAAGGTTGAAAATGCGGCCACGCCGAACATCACTGATGCCACACCTTCCAGCCACACCAGCGGCTTACTGTTCATCTGCGGCAGATCTTTCGCCACGCCTGCGTCCACCACTTGGCTGGGGAAGCGACTCTTGAGCAGCATTAAGGTAATCACCACGAACAGGATGCCCGGGACAATGACGGCATAGCCGTACCAGATATGATTCAATAACATGGTGCTGACAACGAGCGGGTAGATCATCTGCCCAAAAGACACCATCGCCTTCACCAGAATAACCGCCGAACCGGACGCTTTGGGGAAGCACTCCATTAACGCCGGATAGCCACCGGTATCCAGCGCGGAGTTGGCGACGCCCACACAAACCGCCAGAATAAAAGCAATCATCAGATTTGGGCTGGCGGGAATACCGAAGAAGAACAGCATATAAAGAATGACGCCTAACAGGATAATAGCCCGACGACCAAATTTATCGGAGAGTACGCCAAAGAATAAAATACTGACCAGGCGGCCCAATCCGATACCGGAAATTAAATAGGCAATCCCCGCATTGTCGGTGGAAAATTTCTCTGCCAGGGAAGTCATGTTTTGTGCCAGCGTAATGACACTAATGCCATGCAGGAAATAACTGAGATAAATACAGGTTATTGCCAGAAGAAATGGCGTATTAAAAGCCTTGCTCTGAGACATTTCGCATAACTCCTTGCAGATTTTAATAGGGTTAGTTTTCATCGTAATAATATTGATTGCGATGATGATGTCATTACTATACCGAGTGACGGATGCTGTACCTACATAGCATGACGCTTAAGTGACCAGGTATATTGCATAGCAAAGTGTGAAATTAATTCTTCCTGTTGCCGTTTTGCTGTTGTTTTAAATAGTCCGCAAATTATTTTGCAGACGGGGGGAACAATATTGCATCCGTGCTATTCGGCGAGTGGCGCCATTTTTAATGGATACTTTGTCGCCATGCGGCTGCGATAACCAATGAACAGTGCCAGCAAGAAGCCGATGGCAGCCATGCCGGTATCAAACCACATGATATGGGCAATGCTGGATTGTGAGAGTTTTGCCGTAATCAAGGGAATGGTGAAAGTGGCAATACTGCCCGCACTGTAATAGATCCCGGTGGCTTTACCCTTGGCATGCGGGAAGCGCGCCGCCATCAGCGTTAGCCCGATTTGCACCACGCCGCCAGCAGATGAAAAACCGATGACAAAAGCAAACGCGATCACCACCGTTGGTGTAGGGTGCAGGCAGACCGCCAGCAGAGCAATAAACGAGATGAAGGTGTAAAGCATTAACAGCGTCGGTGCGCGTTCGGCCTTCCTCGCCAGCGGGGCGGTGATCAGCACGCACAGTAGCGAACCGCACGTGTAAACGCTCAACAGCTTGATGGATAACGTATAGGACATGCCAGCGACAAACTGACCGTACTGAGCCAGCCACTGGCTCACCAGGTAAAAGGTGGCCATTGAGATGTAGCCGTACAGGGTGTAGCTGCCAAGATCGATCAGGGAACAACGATGCGTAGCCATCGTTGTTTCGGGTGCTTCCTTGACGGTGGGTTGGCGTCCCGGATGCGCAGGAAATCGGCAGCGAAATAAAAATATGCCGTTGGAAATCATGATGCCTGCCGCCAGCAGGAAGGACCAACCAAACCAACATTCGCCCCACACCAACAGGCTGATGACCATCGGCAACAGGAACTGGCCGCTGGAGACAAAGGCTTTAATCAGAATATTCGCGGTGCTGGGGGTGCGGGGAAATGCCTCCATCAGGCTGGGGTAAGTTCCCGCATCGAGAAAACTGTTCGCCATCCCGGCTAAAAAACCAAACGCGTAGGCAATGTAAATATTGTGCGTATTGATAATACCCACGAAGAAACAGAGATAGCAGGTCATGCCGAGCAGGATAAACGGCCTGCGCCCATAGCGATCGGAGAGTAAACCCGCCAGTAATAAGACGCTTAATCGACCAATGCCGAGAGAAGAAATGACAATCGACACGCCTGCCGCATTGGTTTGCCACTGTTGTTCCAGTGAGGACATATTGAGGCTCATCAAAATGACCCCCATACCGTGTACCAGATAATTAAGGTACAGCCCTATCGCAGTGGAGAAATAGGTATTTTTCATAATGTGTTACTCAGCGAAGAGGCTAAAGGGTGTGGCGTCGCGGTTTCCTAGCACAAACGCTCGAGGTCATGGGCAAAAAGTTCAACTGCCGTCGATTGATAAATTTTCCAGTCGAGGAAATTATCGTCGTGATAGACCGCCTGAAAAGACATCAGGTCGGGGAAAAAACGCATCGTATTATTACCAATACGATTGTTGATTTTTTCGATGATGGCATTAATTCGCAATTTGCGCTTTGCTTTCATTTCTGCACAGTGCTGCACAATGATCTCTGGTATATCACGATCACCATTTTCCCATTGTTGCCAGGCGGTAACATTGCCATCACCTGCAATATAAATCGCACTTTCTTCAATCGATAGCGCAAAAAGGTGGCGGAATGCCTGCAATTCGAATGCGTTCATCATGTCATCACTTAATAAAAACGGTGGAGTAGTAATAACATTACTGCGGATATTTCGACTTGAAGAGAGTCACACTATCTTGTGCAATATTATTTGTTATTGATCTGTGAATACGACGGGGATTGACCTTTCAGGTCGCGAGTAAATCACCCCTTGCGGCCGATCACATTAACTAAATAACATAATTCCACTGGCTATTTCCGCAATTGTTCACGTTGTCGCGCCTCTCGATACTTGTCAGAGCAATGGTTGATGGAGAGAGGGGAGTTACAATGATGAGTATTTACAAGGATGCAAAACGGTCGGTGCACGAACGCGTGGCTGATTTGCTGGCGCGCATGACACCTGAAGAGAAATTCGCGCAAATGCATGCTTACTGGTTGGTGCTATCTGAAAAGGGCGACCACCGGGAACGCAGCGACATGAGTGACGAGTTTGCCGGTGTGAGCGGTCAGGCGGCACTCACCGAGCGACTGAGAATGGGTGTTGGACAGATTACGCGCCCGCTGGGTACCCATATCGTTGAGGCAAAAACGGGCGTGCGGGCGGCGAATCGTTTACAAAAGATGTTAGTGGAAGAGACGCGACTGGGCATTCCCGCGCTGTTTCATGAGGAGTGCCTGGTGGGGTTGTTATGTAAAGGTGCCACCCTGTTTCCCTCGTCGCTGAACTACGGTTCAACCTGGGATCCTGAACTGGTCAAGCGTGCCGCCAGGCAGATTGGCCTGGAGGCGCGTTCAACCGGATGCCGCCAGGGGCTGGCACCGGTGCTGGATGTCTAACGCGATGTCCGCTGGGGTAGGACGGAAGAAACCTTTGGTGAAGATCCATGGCTAGTGGGGGTAATGGCCTGTGCCTATGTGCAGGGCTTACAGGGCGAAAAACGCGATGTGCTGGCGACGCTGAAGCATTATGTCGGGCATTCGTTCAGCGAAGGTGCGCGCAACCATGCGCCCGTGCATCTGGGATTCTGTGAGCTTAACGATACCTTCCTGCTGCCGTTCGAGATGGCGGTTAAATTGGCCAATGCCGGATCGGTAATGCCTGCCTATCATGATATTGATAACCAGCCGGGGCACAGTGACAATTATCTGTTAACCACCGTTTTGCGCGAGCAATGGGGATTTGATGGGATTATTGTGGCGGATTACGGTGGTGTGAGTTTGCTGCATCAGCATCATGGCGTGTCGCATGATGCTGCGCAATCTGCAGCGCTGGCCTTTAATGCCGGGTTGGACGTTGAGTTGCCGAAAGACGACTGCGCCCGCCATTTAGCTACGGCGGTTGAGCGTCGACTGATGACCATGACCAAAGTCGATGAGATTGTCTCCCGCATCCTGACGGAGAAATTCCGACTTGGCCTGTTCGAACAGCCGTATACCGATGTATCCGCGATTGACCTACAGTCCGATGAGGCACGCAAGGCAGCGCGTGATGTTGCCACTAGCTCGATAACGCTACTGGAAAATAACGGTATTTTGCCGCTGCAGGGCAGACCGCGCGTTGCGGTGATCGGCCCCACGGCGGACGATCCGCTGGCGCTGCTCAGTGGTTACAGCTTCCCGGTGCATCTGATCATCAGCGATATGGCCGACAGCGCCGTGCAGGTGACGACCCCGCTGTCCGCGCTGCGCCACTATTTGGGCGATGACCATATCGACTATGCGAAGGGCTGTCATATCATAGAGAAACGGTTGGCGGGCGCACCGGTGTTTCCCGGTGACAGCAGTGGCAAACTGATGCAGTCCTCCCCGGTCTCCACTGACCAACGTTTGATTCCTGAAGCGGTTGCCGTCGCCCGTCGCAACGATGTGGTGGTGGTCTGTGTCGGCGATCTGGCCGGACTTTTCCAGAGCGGCACGGTGGGAGAAGGCTCGGATACAGACAGCCTCACTCTGCCGGGTGTACAGCAACAACTACTGGAGGCTCTGGTGGCGACGGGTAAACCGGTTGTTGTGGTGATGACAGGCGGTAGGCCATACAACCTGCAGGGGCTGGAGGACCATGTCGCCGGGCTGTTAGGGGCCTGGGCGCCGGGTCAGGAAGGTGGCTGGGCTATTGCCGATGTGCTGACCGGACGGGCTGAGCCGCTGGGCAGGCTGGTGGTTAGCGTGCCGAAAAGCGCAGGTGCTATGCCCTATTACTACAATCACAAACTGAAAAGCGGCGGAACGCCGTTTGCGTTCCACTTTGGATCCCGCTATCCCTTCGGCTACGGCAAAGGCTGGACCGAGTTTGCCTGTGAGGAGGTAGCAGCGCTGGCGAAGGATGTCCCAGTGGAAGGCGAGATTGCTTTGCAGGTAAGGTTAAGTAACCGTGGCGAGCGCAGGGGAAGTGAGGTGGTGCAGGTGTATGTCCACGATAAAGTGGCTTCGATGGTACGCCCCGTTAAAGAGCTGAAAGCGTTTCAACGCCTCACGCTGGAGCCCGGTGCACGCGCGACGCTGACCTTTTATGTGCCGGTGGATATGCTTAACTTCACCCGCCGGGATGGCAAACGGGTGGTTGAACCTGGCGAGTTCGACCTGATGGTCGGGAATTCATCTGCGAACATCTGGGCGAGCACGACGGTCAATGTGGTTGGTACGCTACAGATTATGCCGAAGAATTGGCAGATGATGAGCCGCTGCGTGGTGAGCTGCGAGTAAATGTTAAATAGGGTTCATCGCAGGTTCACATGAATCAACAAAAACGGCAGGCAGAATGTTTAGGTTTTTTTTGGCGAATCACATCCTAAATCTTCAAAACTGCCGTTACTATAAGTACTCATCTTATCGCTCTTTTCTGGAAAAGGTTCAGTGGTTCTTCCTGTACTGAGCTGCCTGCGATATTCTGCTTGTGGGCTCTCAGTCCCGGCTTGGTATTTATTCACTTTTGCTGGGGTGTTTTACTCCACGCATCATCATATTTAATTAATCCATCAAGATAAAACCACTCAATACTGTTAAATCTAAATCCGATACTTTCAATCATGTTAGGACTATTAGAACCAGGGGTGTAAGTATGAGATGCGTTGACGAACATGACTACCACATCACCAAGCGTTATTCTGTATATTTCTTTTTCTATACCTGCGTCATTGGCTTCATAATAATGAATAATCATCTGCTGAAAGCGTTTAGATAAGCAAACCGCATTGGCTAATATAGGGCTGCTTTTGTCTGTCTGTTTATGAATAGTAAAAGCTTCATGCTGTCTTGTTCCCTCCATTCTACCTGTGTGTGAACTCACTGGTTGAGAAACACCATAACTACTGCTCATTATTTCTATAGAGCCTTCCCTGCCCAATACTTTACAGTTTCCTGTGATCTGGACACCATTCTCATCATATAAATAAGCGTAAGCGGGTAAGGACATTTTTACTCCCCTAGTTGGTGAATAATCCCATCAATATCAATAATGAATGAATCATAGTAATTTTTGCCGTTTAACATATAACTAACTGCATAACTTACACCGCTTGTTAAAGCTACATTAAAGCAGGTGTCGGGGTAGGTTAGTTTGACTCTTTCCCCTATCAGTAATTGCTTATTTTCTTTCCCATATCTCTCTAGTGTGTATCTACTTAACACATCATTCTGATTTACTGAAAAGCAAATGTGTGGATTGTCAATGTAAATGGATTGACGATCCCCAAATTCAGCACCCTCATGATTACCGCCGGGACAGCCTGTCAAGCTAAACACCAAAAGAAGAATCACTAATGATTTATTCATGATGGAAACGGCCCCAGAACTTTATCATACTTGGCTAATACCATGTTATCTGGTTCGCATGGGTTATAATCCCTTAACATGTACAAACTACTGTGACCGTAAAAACCATAGTGTTTAAGTAACCAATAATCACTAGCAATACTTGCCTGTTGTTCTAAACTGTAATTAAGCAGGTTAGGTTTATCTAAATTATATGTGTAATCGGCAGCCCATGACATAGACCCACGAAACCTTACCCACATTCCCTTTTGATGCTGCCAAACGTGCATCATTTCATGTAAGAAAAGGTGCTGAGATTTTACCGGCGCAATAGAAAAATCATGTTCATATTTTTCTGGGCGAAACCACATCTCCCCATTCGGCGTCATAGCTTGCCCAGAATTTTGCAGATTGAAGGGAAGGTAGCTTTCTAAGTGAATCCATACTTGATTGTAATGGATACTGAAACCATACAGTGAGCTTGCAAGGTTAATCTCACCCAGCCTTAACCGTCTTATGCCACCTTCGTTTGTTCTTTTCCAGTTAACCGAATTGGGATAAGGATATTTCATGTCAAACCCTCCATGCTGAAGAGGTATTATGGCGTTATGATCAATAAAATCAATTGTTTATATAATGAATGAGTGGTGTAAATATGATAAATGAATACAATGATTAATCAGCTTTGGGCAAGTATCCGGGGACGTTTTGACCTGTTTTCTTAATATTCCTGCAGTTTTTACTGAATGTGAGAGCAAAAAAAAGCCCATCGTGGGAGATGGGCAAAGACTACACACAGCAATTCGTTGTTTCACTCAGGGGATTTCCATGCTTATAAATCAATGTGTTGATCTAAAGCCTTGAGACAATAGTAGGCATGTCGATTTTTCACGTCGATCAGATTCATCTCAATAGTTTAAAAACTGTAAAGAAATTGCGACACAAATGAGGGTTTTAAGGCAGGAGGCGTGGGATTGGGGCAATGAGTGCTGAAGCATCAATAAGCAGCGTTAAACAATCAGGCGGCGATGCCGCCTGATGTCAGGGTTATTTGTTGTTTTCGATTTCAGCGATTTCTTCGAGGATTTCGTCCGGATCGTTACCTGGCGCCGGGGCTTCGTTCACCCAAGCGGAGAACAGACGCCAGGATACCGCCAGGACCACTGGGCCGATAAACAAGCCAATCATGCCGAAGGCAATTAACCCGCCGATGACACCCGACAGGATGAGGATCAGCGGTAAATCGGCGCCCATACGAATCAGCATCGGGCGGATTACGTTATCCAGCGTGCCGACCACGGCACTCCAGACCAGCAGCACCGTGCCCCAGGTGGAGTCCCCCGTCCAGTACAGCCAGATAATGGCCGGGATCAGCACCGGTAGAGGACCCAACTGCACCAGGCAGGACAGGATCATCAACACCGCCAGCAGCGTGGCGTACGGCACACCCGTTACCGCCAGACCAATACCCCCGAGAACGGCCTGCACCAGTGCGGTGACGACCACACCCAATGCCACCGCGCGGATCGCTTGTGCCGCCAGCAAAATAGCAGCATCACCACGCTTAGAAGCCAGGCGACAGGCGAAGTGCCGAATCCCTAATGCCACCTGCTCGCCGCGCCAGTAGAGCAGGGCGCTGAACAGCAGCATCAGGCCACAGTGCATCATAAAGCGACCAATGTGCGCGGCCTGACCAACAAACCAGGTCGTTGTGGAACCGATATAAGGACGCACTTTGGCCATAATTGCCGCGCCGCCCATATCCAGCAGGCTGTGCCATGCGCCATAAATTTTGGCACCCACTAACGGAATACTGTTCAGCCACTCCAGGTCCGGCAAGGTCATATCGCCTGCGGTTACGGCATGGATCAACGGTCCGCTGCCATCAACAATACTGTTGACCAATAGCGCGATGGGAATGATAAACAAAAGGACCAGCAGCAGGGTCATTACCAGCACGGCCAGAGAACGGCGTCCCCATAACAATTTTTGTATGCGTATCAAGATAGGCCAGGTCGCAATGACCACGGTTCCAGCCCACGCAAAACCAAGGATAAAGGGCTGCACTATCCATAAACAGGCCACAATCAGGATGGCTAAAAACAGCACCGAGAGCAGCACTTGTGCGATATCCCTGGGCTGACGGAAATTTACCATAAATACTTTTTCACCTTTTCTGTACGTCAGGACGTTGACGCGACGTGAACGCTAAAACCCCACCCTATAATGATGAGCAATTTCAGCGGTTTTTAACAGGCAGATTCTGCCTTTAAATCTGCCGGGCGTATTAGAAAAAAATGTGATACAACAAACAAAGCAACACGCAAACGATTAAATTCACAACACAGACCGCAGGAAAGGGTCACTATAATGATTCCACAAATTTCTCAGGCACCTGGTGTCGTTCAACTGGTGCTTAATTTTTTGCAGGCGCTGGAGCAGCAAGGGTTTACGGGCGACACGGCAACGAGCTATGCCGATCGCCTGACAATGTCGACAGATAACAGCATTTATCAGCTTCTTCCTGATGCCGTGGTTTTTCCCCGTTCAACGGCGGATGTGGCGCTGATCGCCCGTCTGGCGGCAGAACCTCTCTTTTCCTCGTTGATTTTTACCCCGCGCGGCGGCGGCACGGGTACCAATGGTCAGGCGCTGAATCAGGGCATTATCGTGGATATGTCCCGTTATATGAGCCGCATTATTGAAATCAATCCGCAGGAAGGTTGGGTACGGGTCGAAGCCGGGGTGATAAAAGACCAGCTTAACCAGTATCTAAAGCCGTACGGCTATTTCTTCGCACCAGAATTGTCGACCAGTAACCGGGCAACGCTTGGCGGGATGATCAACACCGATGCGTCCGGACAGGGCTCGCTGGTATACGGTAAAACCTCCGACCACGTACTGGGCGTACGTGCGGTACTGATGGGCGGCGATATCCTTGATACGCAGCCGATGCCGGTGGAACTGGCTGAAATGCTCGGTAACACCAATACCACCATCGGGCGCATCTATAAGACCGTTTACCAGCGCTGTCGCGAAAATCGTCAGCTGATCGTGGATAAGTTTCCGAAGCTGAATCGGTTTTTAACCGGCTACGATCTGCGGCACGTCTTTAACGATGAGATGACCGAGTTTGATTTAACCCGCATCCTCACCGGTTCCGAGGGCACGCTGGCATTTATTACCGAGGCTCGCCTCGATATCACGCCATTGCCGAAAGTGCGGCGGCTGGTCAACGTCAAATATGACTCATTTGATTCCGCTTTGCGCAATGCCCCGGTAATGGTTGACGCGCGCGCGCTGTCGGTAGAAACCGTGGACTCCAGGGTGCTGAATCTGGCGCGCGAAGACATTGTCTGGCATTCGGTTAGCGAACTGATTACCGATGTACCGAATAAAGAAATGTTGGGACTGAATATCGTCGAGTTTGCCGGTGACGACGAAGCATTGATTGATGAGCAGGTCAGCGCGTTGTGTGAACGCCTGGACGGTTTAATTGCCCGTCAGGAATCTGGCGTCATTGGCTGGCAGCTGTGTACTGAGCTGGCGGGCGTGGAGCGTATCTACGCGATGCGCAAAAAAGCCGTCGGTCTGCTGGGTAATACAAAAGGGGCCGCCAAGCCGATTCCGTTCGCGGAGGATACCTGCGTACCGCCTGAACATCTGGCGGATTATATCGCGGAGTTCCGTGCGTTGCTTGACGGCCACGGCCTGAGCTATGGCATGTTTGGTCACGTGGATGCCGGGGTGTTACACGTCAGGCCGGCGCTGGACATGTGCGATCCGCAGCAGGAAGTGCTGATGAAACGCATTTCTGATGACGTGGTGGCATTGACGGCAAAATACGGCGGCCTGCTGTGGGGCGAACACGGCAAAGGATTCCGCGCGGAGTACAGTCCGGCTTTCTTTGGCGATGAATTGTACGGTGAACTGCGCAAGGTGAAGTCGGCGTTTGACCCGCAAAACAGGCTGAATCCTGGCAAAATATGCCCACCGGAAGGCGTCGATGCGCCGATGATGAAAGTCGATGCGGTTAAACGCGGTACCTACGATCGCCAGATCCCACTGGCCGTAAGGCAGGAATGGCGTGGGGCGCTGGAGTGTAACGGCAACGGGTTATGTTTTAACTTCGATGCCAACAGCCCCATGTGCCCGTCGATGAAAATCAGCATGAACCGAATTCACTCCCCCAAAGGACGCGCAACGCTGGTACGGGAATGGTTACGCCTGCTGGCTGACCGCGGCATCGATCCGGTTCGCCTGGAAAAAGAGTTACCGGAAAAAGGTGCCAGCTTGCGCACGTTAATCGCCCGCACGCGTAACAGCTGGCATGCGCGCAAGGGGGAGTACGATTTCTCGCACGAAGTCAAAGAGGCGATGTCCGGCTGTCTGGCATGTAAAGCGTGTTCCACGCAGTGCCCGATCAAAATTGACGTCCCGGAATTCCGCTCTCGCTTCCTGCAACTGTACCACACGCGTTATTTACGCCCGCTGCGCGATCACATGGTGGCAACCGTCGAAAGCTATGCGCCGCTAATGGCGCGCGCGCCAAAAACATTCAACTTCTTCATTAACCAGCCGCTGGTGCGTACGCTGGCCAAAAAGCATATTGGCATGGTGGATTTGCCGCTACTGTCCGCGCCGTCGTTACAACGTCAGCTGGTCGGGCACCGCTCCGCCAATATGACGCTGGAACAGCTCGAGCTATTGAGTCAGGAACAGAAAGCCCGCACGGTGCTGGTGGTCCAGGATCCGTTCACCAGCTATTACGATGCGCAGGTGGTAGCTGATTTTATCCGCCTGGTGGAAAAACTCGGTTTACAGCCGGTCCTGCTACCGTTCTCGCCTAATGGCAAGGCGCAGCACATTAAGGGTTTCTTAAACCGTTTTGCCAAAACGGCGAAAAAGACCTCTGAATTTCTCAATCGGGTGGCGACGTTGAACATCCCGATGGTCGGCGTCGATCCGGCGCTGGTATTGTGCTATCGCGATGAATACAAGCTGGCGCTTGGCGAGCAGCGTGGCGACTTCCATGTACTGTTGGTGAACGAGTGGCTGTCAACCGTCCTGGCCTCTCAGCAGCCAGCTGCTGTTGCGGGTGAGCCGTGGTATTTCTTTGGACACTGCACCGAAGTAACGGCCCTGCCGGGTGCGCCAGCGCAGTGGGCGGCCATTTTTGCCAAATTTGGCGCGCAGCTGGAAAACGTCAGTGTCGGGTGCTGCGGCATGGCGGGCACGTACGGTCATGAAGTGAAGAATCACCAGAACTCGCTGGGCATCTATGAGCTATCATGGCATCAGGCGATGCAGCGACTACCGCGCAATCGCTGTCTGGCTGCGGGATATTCTTGTCGCAGCCAGGTGAAACGCGTGGAAGGTACGGGCGTTCGCCACCCATTACAGGCACTGCTGGAGATTATTGGATGATCTGGAAACGTGAAGTTTCACTCGAGGCGCTCAATGCCATGGGTGAGGGAAATATGGTTGGTCTGCTTGATATTCGTTTTGAGCACATTGGTGACGATACGCTGGAAGCCACAATGCCGGTGGATCACCGGACCAAACAGCCTTTTGGCCTGTTACACGGTGGCGCGTCGGTGGTGCTGGCCGAAAGCATTGGCTCGGTGGCCGGCTATTTATGCACTCAAGGTGATCAAAAAGTGGTGGGTCTTGAGGTCAATGCCAACCATATCCGTTCCGCGCGGGAAGGGCGAGTGAGAGGGGTGTGCAGCGCGCTGCATACCGGTTCTCGCCATCAGGTCTGGCAAATCGAAATCTTCGATGAACAGGGACGGTTGTGCTGTACCTCGCGTCTGACGACCGCTATTTTGTGACGCATGTTGCGTTTGGTCATTATCTGCGCAGGGAAAGGTGCTATACTGTGCAGGTTTTGAACACAAGCGAGGATGATATGTCTACCCAATTAGACCCGGCCCAACTGGCAATAGAATTTATACGTCGTGATAACAGCGATCTTTCACCGGCTCAGTACCTGAAAAGACTGAAACAATTAGAGCTGGAGTTTGCTGATTTACTGGCGCTTTCTTCGACTGAACTCAAAGAAGAAATCTATTTTGCCTGGCGGCACGGCGTTCATTGATTCCAGTATGCTTATCGTGATGAAAACCCCGACACCTGTTCGGGGTTATTTTTTGCCTTAAATCGGGTTTACCATTTCATCTCCCCGGTATTGACCTTCGCACTCAGCTCCAGCGAGCTGTCGTCCGCAAGCCCTGGCCATGCCGCCTTCATCGTTTTAATCACATATGCAGACCCTTTTTTTGCGCCCAGCGCCTGCTCAAAAGCGTGCAAGTAATCACCGGTGAAGCGGATCGCTTGATCGCCTGCCGGGCGTTCGCCGATGTAGTGACCGGGGATCACCTCGGTTGGGCGTAAGGTTTGCATTTCGCTCAGCACGTTGCGCCATGCGCGACGCTGTTCAGGAGACTGTGTGTCCGCAGTCCAGACATGAATACCGGAAGCCACGCCGGTGCCGCCGAGGATCGCCCGGTTAGCCGGGATCCAGACATAGGCCGCGTAATCATTTGAGCGGCGCAGTTCCAGCGTTTCACCATCAATGGTAAAGCGTGTCTGCGTCGTGACCTGCGGCACGATGAGCGTCGTTGGTGCGCCGTCTTTCATCTGCGGGCCCCAAAACTGCAGTTTGGCATCTTTGGTAGCACGAATGTGCTCCACGACGTGCGGTGTTGCCAAAATCTTTACCTCGGGAAAGGCGTTAACAATCGGCTGCAGACCAAAATAAAAATCCGGATCGCCAGAGGTGATCACGATGGCCTGCAGTTTTTTGCCGCTGTTGCGAATCATCTGCGCCAGCTTTTCACCGTCTTTGGTGCTGAATTGCGCATCAAATAAAATGGCCTCTTTCGGGCCGGACACCAGCGTTGAGGATACCGGAAAAATAGCTTTTTCCTGGGGATTGTAGACGTCAAGCTGGAGTGGCGCGGCGAATACCGGCGAGGCAAACAGAGGTAACAGCAGGGCCAGGGCGTTCACTTTCATGGGGGATAACCTTTTGCAGATGAAATGTCTTTTTCTTGTTCTTTATTTTACGGATATTTGGATCTGTTAGAATTCCTCTATCAGGACATGCTGAGTTTCATAAAACGATCGGATGGGATGCAATGGACAGAGTCATGGCGGCAACGGTGTTTAACCACATCTGCGATTTGGGCAGCCTGAGCGCCGCGGCGCGCGCGCTGGGGCTTTCCCGTCCGATGGTCAGTCGCTACCTCGACGAGATGGAAAAATGGGCGGGTGCAAGGTTAATCCACCGTTCATCGCGTCGGCTGACTATTACGCCCGCGGGGGAAGAGGCGTTAGTGAAGACGCGCTCGCTGGCGCAGCTGTCGCTGGATATCAGCGCCGCCAGCGCAGCAGAGATTCCTTCCGGCACGCTACGTGTGGCTTGCGCGCATTTTACTGCGATGCATATTTTGGCGCCGGTACTGCCCGTTTTTCTGGCGCGTTTCCCTGAACTGCGCATTGAGGTTGAGATTAACAATCAACCGGTGAGCCTGGTCGGTGAACGTATTGATGCGGCGATCCGCATTACGGATAATCCTGAACCGGGTACTATCGCCCGTCGTCTGGGTGACTGTGAGTCGGTGTTATGCGCCTCTGCGGACTACCTGCGCCAGCATGGCATTCCGCAAACCCTGGACTGTCTCGCCCAGCATAATTGCCTTTACTACAGCGGGTTTGCCGGAAAATCATGGCACTTTGATGATGAGCAGGGCAACGCTGTATCGGTGGCGATAAAGGGAAATCTCAGCGCGGGGATCTCTGCGCTATTATGTGAGTCGGCGTTGGCTGGTATGGGTATTGCGCTGGTGCCGGAACAAGAGGCGCGTGAAGGGCTGGCACGCGGCCAGTTGATCCGGCTTTTGCCCCAACTCAAGCCGCGACGTCTGCCAATTTACGGCTTATACCTGTCTCGTGAGCATCAACCGGCAGGGCTGCGTCTGCTATTGGATGCCCTGCATGAGATTCTGGTCTGAATATGTGAGCTGCGTCTGCCTGTAAATCAGACAAACCGCAGTTTGTGTTAAAAACACGGCGTCAGGTCGTGAGACTATTCTTATCGCCCCTTCAAGAGCTAAGCCATCGTGAGTGCCGGAGATAAGCGCCGGATGGGGTCGGAACCCTTAAGCCTGCTAATAGAGCAGCCTTAAGGGTTTTTTATTGTCTGTCTGCGCTGTTTTGCACGCGGTTACCTCTATTTCTCCGTCTTTCCCCTATCTCTTAAATAGACATTTTCTATACATCTTTTTGCGTTTTACCTTGCTGAACGATTAACGGTTTGTAACCCATTATTTATCAAAGCATTGAACAAAATAATCCCTCTCTGTAAACCCTCGCCGCAGGGTCTATGCTTAATAAAAGTAACCAAAAAGGGCGGTTAACCCGAATGCCCCTGCTGAACAGGGGTTGAAGTGATAATCATTATCACTAACATGGTGTTGTAGCGTGCAGGTTAATGACTCGAGGTAACCCTATGGAATTGCATTCAGGAACATTTAATCCGAACGATTTTGCATGGCGTGGGTTGACGTTAACGCCAGCCGCAGCGGCGCATATTCGTGAACTGGTGGCAAAACAGCCCGATATGCTGGGCGTGCGGTTAGGCGTGAAGCAAACAGGATGTGCGGGGTTTGGCTATGTGCTGGATACCGTCAGCCAACCGGAAAAAGACGATCTGGTGTTCGAAACCGATGGCGCCAGGCTGTATGTGCCGTTACAGGCGATGCCGTTTATTGACGGAACCGAAGTCGATTTTGTTCGTGAAGGATTAAATCAGTTATTTAAATTTCATAACCCGAAAGCCCAGAACGAATGCGGCTGTGGCGAAAGTTTTGGGGTATAGGCGGTACTATGTCGCGTAACACTGAAGCAACTGACGATGTCAACACCTGGGCTGGCGGACACCTCAATTATAAAGAGGGATTCTTCACCCAACTAAAAACTGATGAACTGGCGAAGGGCATCAATGAAGAGGTCGTGCGGGCGATTTCCGCGAAACGCAACGAACCGGACTGGATGCTGGCATTTCGCCTGGATGCGTTTAAGGCGTGGCTGACGATGGAGGAGCCGCACTGGTTAAAAGCGCATTACGATAAGCTGAATTATCAGGATTACAGCTATTACTCCGCACCTTCCTGCGGTAACTGCGATGAGACCTGCGCCTCCGAGCCGGGAGCGGTACAGCAAACGGGCGCGAATGCGTTTTTAAGTAAAGAGGTTGAGGACGCTTTCGAACAACTTGGCGTGCCGGTACGTGAAGGGCGAGAAGTGGCGGTCGATGCCATTTTTGACTCGGTATCGGTGGCGACCACCTATCGTGAAAAGCTGGCTGAGCAAGGCATTATTTTCTGCTCGTTCGGTGAGGCCATTCATGATCACCCGGAACTGGTGAAAAAATATCTCGGCACGGTGGTGCCGGGCAACGACAATTTCTTTGCCGCGCTGAATGCAGCGGTTGCCTCAGACGGTACGTTTATCTATGTGCCGAAAGGCGTGCGCTGCCCAATGGAGCTATCCACCTATTTTCGTATTAACGCGGAAAAAACCGGGCAATTTGAACGCACTATCCTGGTGGCGGATGAAGGCAGCTACGTCAGCTACATTGAAGGATGTTCTGCTCCGGTGCGCGACAGCTATCAGCTGCACGCGGCGGTGGTGGAAGTGATCATCCACAAAGATGCTGAAGTGAAATACTCGACGGTGCAAAACTGGTTCCCTGGCGATGGCAACACCGGCGGCATTCTGAACTTCGTGACCAAACGTGCACTGTGTGAAGGCGAAAACAGCAAAATGTCGTGGACCCAGTCGGAAACTGGCTCGGCCATCACCTGGAAATACCCCAGCTGTATTTTGCGCGGCGATAACTCCATCGGCGAATTCTACTCCGTTGCGTTGACCAGCGGTCATCAGCAGGCCGATACCGGCACCAAGATGATCCACATCGGCAAGAACACCAAATCGACCATTATCTCGAAAGGGATCTCCGCCGGGCACAGCCAGAACAGCTATCGCGGCCTGGTAAAAATCATGCCGACGGCCACCAACGCCCGTAACTATACCCAGTGTGACTCGATGCTAATTGGTGCGGACTGCGGGGCGCACACCTTCCCGTACGTAGAGTGTCGCAACAACAGCGCCCAGCTTGAACACGAAGCCACCACCTCACGTATTGGTGAAGATCAGCTGTTCTACTGTCTGCAGCGCGGTATCAGCGAAGAAGACGCCATCTCGATGATCGTCAACGGGTTCTGTAAAGACGTGTTCTCTGAACTGCCGCTGGAGTTCGCTGTTGAAGCGCAAAAACTTCTCGCCATCAGCCTTGAACACAGCGTCGGTTAAAATTTAAGGAAAGCACATGTTAAGCATTAAAGATTTACAGGTCAGCGTCGAAGAGAAGGCGATCCTGCGTGGGCTGAGCCTGGAGGTCCGCCCGGGTGAAGTTCACGCCATTATGGGACCGAACGGTTCAGGAAAAAGCACTCTGTCGGCAACATTGGCCGGGCGTGATGATTATGCCGTCACCGGGGGAACGGTGGAATTTAACGGTAAAGATTTACTGGAACTGTCGCCGGAGGACCGGGCCGGTGAAGGCATCTTTATGGCGTTTCAATACCCGGTGGAAATTCCCGGCGTCAGCAATCAGTTTTTCCTGCAAACCGCGCTTAATGCAGTGCGCGGTTACCGTGGCGAAGACGCGCTGGATCGATTCGACTTCCAGGATTTGATGGAGGAAAAAATCGCGCTGTTGAAAATGCCGGAGGATTTGCTCACCCGCTCGGTAAACGTCGGTTTCTCCGGCGGTGAGAAAAAACGCAATGATATTTTGCAGATGGCGGTGCTGGAGCCTCAGCTGTGCATTCTCGACGAGTCTGATTCGGGGTTGGATATTGATGCGCTAAAAATTGTCGCTGATGGCGTCAATTCGCTGCGCGACGGCAAGCGTTCATTCATTATTGTCACCCACTATCAGCGCATCCTCGACTATATCAAACCCGATTACGTCCATGTTTTGTATCAGGGACGCATTGTTAAGTCCGGCGATTTCACGCTGGTTAAACAGCTGGAGGAGCAAGGATATGGCTGGCTTAGTGAACAGCAGTAATGTGCTGCAGCAGTGGCATCACTTGTTTGAGTCACAGGGCGAAACCCGCTCGCAGCACGCGCAGCAGCACTTACAGCAGATGCTGCGTCTTGGGCTGCCTACGCGTAAGCATGAAGACTGGAAATACACGCCGCTGGAAGGATTAACCAGTAGCCAGTTTGTTAGTCATCTTGCCGCGATAACCCCGGCGCAGTGCGAGGCGTTAGCCGCTGGCATTGATGCTGTGCGTCTGGTGTTTGTCGACGGGCAATTCTGCGAAGCGCTTAGCGACAGCACGGACGGTAGCGGCTTTGACATTACCGTTGACGATGCGCACCTGTCGCTACCGGCACCGATTCAGCCAGAAGTTTTTCTGCATCTGACGGAAAGCCTGTCGCGCAGTGTGACGCATATCAAGGTGAAGCGTAATCAGCGCCCGGCGAAACCACTGCTGTTGATGCACATCACCCAGGGAGTGGCGGGCGATGACGTCAATACCGCGCATTATCGCCACCACCTTGAACTGGCGGAGGGCGCAGAAGCCACCCTCATCGAACATTTTGTCAGCCTCAACACGCTGAAGCACTTTACCGGCGCGCGCGTTACGATGAACGTGGCGGCCAATGCCCACTTGCAGCATATCAAGCTGGCGTTTGAGAACCCGGTCAGCCATCACTTCGCCCATAACGACATTCAGTTGGGCGCAGATGCTACGGCGGTGAGCCACAGCTTTTTGCTCGGCGACGCGGTGTTGCGCCATAACACCAGCACCCAACTGAACGGCGAAAACACCACGCTGCGGATTAACAGTCTGGCGATGCCGGTGAAAAACGAAGTCTGCGATACCCGCACCTGGCTTGAGCATAACAAAGGCTATTGCAACAGCCGCCAACTGCATAAAACCATCGTCAGCGATAAAGGTCGGGCGGTGTTCAATGGTCTGATCAACGTGGCGCAGCACGCGATTAAAACCGATGGACAGATGACGAACAATAATTTGCTGCTCGGTAAGCTGTCGGAAGTGGACACCAAACCGCAACTGGAAATCTATGCCGATGACGTGAAATGCAGCCACGGCGCGACGGTAGGGCGGATCGACGATGAGCAGATGTTCTATCTGCGCTCGCGTGGGATCGGCCAGCAGGATGCTCAACAGATGATTCTCTATGCGTTTGCCGCTGAGCTGACGGAAGCCCTGAGCGATGAAACGCTTAAACAACAGGTTCTGGCGCGTATAGCCCAACGCCTGCCGGGAGGCGTAGCATGACATTTCCGATTGAAAAAGTGCGGGCCGATTTTCCGGTCCTGACCCGTGAAGTGAACGGCCTGCCGCTGGCGTATCTGGACAGCGCTGCCAGCGCGCAAAAGCCGAATCAGGTGATTGATGCCGAAGCTGAGTTTTACCGCCATGGCTATGCGGCGGTTCACCGTGGTATTCATACCCTAAGCGCCCAGGCGACGGAAAAAATGGAGAATGTGCGTAAGCTGGCGTCGCTGTTTATTAATGCCCGCTCCGCTGAAGAACTGGTATTTGTGCGTGGCACGACCGAGGGCATTAATCTGGTAGCCAACAGTTGGGGCACCAGCAATGTGCGGGCGGGGGATAACATCATCATCAGTGAGATGGAACACCACGCCAACATCGTGCCATGGCAGATGCTGTGTGCCCGCGTGGGTGCTGAGCTGCGTGTCATCCCCCTGAATGCTGATGGCACCTTGCAGTTGGATACTCTGCCAACTCTGTTCGACGAACGCACCCAACTGCTGGCGATTACCCATGTATCCAACGTGCTGGGTACCGAAAACCCGTTAGCAGAGATGATTGCGCTGGCGCATCAGCACGGGGCAAAAGTGCTGGTCGATGGCGCGCAGGCGGTGATGCACCATAAAGTAGACGTGCAGGCGCTGGATTGCGACTTTTATGTCTTCTCCGCCCATAAGCTGTATGGACCCACCGGCATTGGCGTGCTGTATGCCCGTGAGTCGCTGTTGCAGGAGATGCCGCCCTGGGAAGGCGGGGGTTCAATGATAGCAACGGTTAGCCTGAGCCAGGGAACCACCTGGACGAAAGCGCCGTGGCGTTTTGAAGCGGGAACGCCCAATACCGGCGGTATTATCGGCCTGGGCGCTGCCATTGAATATGTGAGTGCGCTGGGTCTGGATAACATCAGCGAGTACGAGCAGTTCATGATGTGCTACGCGCTAGAACAGCTGGCCAGTGTGCCGGATCTGACGTTGTACGGTCCGCAGGCGCGTCTGGGCGTCATCGCGTTTAACCTCGGTAAACACCACGCCTACGACGTAGGTAGTTTTCTTGATAACTACGGTATTGCCGTACGCACCGGGCACCACTGCGCTATGCCGTTGATGGCATATTATAACGTCCCTGCGATGTGCCGGGCCTCGATTGCCATGTACAACACTCAGGAAGAGGTGGATCGACTGGTAACGGGACTTAAACGTATTCATCACTTATTGGGATAACAGGGAGGGGGTATGGCTGCGCTACCGGATAAAGAAAAGTTGTTGCGTAATTTTCTGCGCTGCGCGAACTGGGAAGAGAAGTATCTGTATATCATTGAATTAGGTCAGCGTTTACCAGAATTAAATGCTGATGATCGCTGTGAGAAAAATAGTATTCAGGGCTGTCAGAGTCAGGTATGGATAACAATGCGTCAGAATGCTGACGGAATTATTGAATTACAGGGCGACAGTGATGCGGCAATTGTGAAAGGACTGATTGCTGTGGTATTCATTTTATATGATCGAATGACTGCCGAAGATATTGTGCGTTTTGATGTGCGTCCGTGGTTCGAGAAAATGGCACTGACGCAACATCTCACGCCATCGCGTTCACAGGGGCTGGAAGCGATGATTCGCGCTATTCGTACGCAAGCGGCAACTCTTAGCTAAACTGATAAAACACGTTATCCGGCAAACCTTGCAAGATAACGCTGAGCAGATTTATGCAATGACTCGTCGGCCGGATACCGCAGCAGCCGTTATCCGGCAATAACGCCAGGGGGGTGAGTGAGTATGAAACGCGCGTCTATTATTACTCTAATGCTAATTGGCGCTTACAGCGCTATACAGGCCGCCTGGGCGGTCGATTATCCTTTGCCTGCGGCGAACAGTCGTCTTGTCGGGCAGAATCAAACCTACACCGTGCAGGAAGGCGATAAAAACTTGCAGGCAATAGCCCGCCGCTTTGATACCGCCGCGATGCTGATCCTCGAAGCGAATAATACGATCGCCCCGGTACCCAGCCCCGGCACCCTGATTACGATTCCTTCGCAACTGCTGTTACCGGATGCGCCGCGCGAAGGTATTATTGTTAATCTGGCAGAATTGCGTCTGTATTATTTCCCGCCGGGAGAGAATATTGTTCAGGTATTCCCGATTGGCATTGGTTTACAGGGACTGGAGACCCCGGTGATGGAAACTCGGGTGGGACAGAAAATCCCTAACCCTACATGGACCCCAACACCAGGCATCCGTAAGCGTTCTCTAGAGCGCGGCATTACGCTACCCCCTGTAGTGCCCGCCGGGCCCAATAACCCGTTAGGACGCTTTGCGCTGCGTCTGGCGCATGGAAACGGTGAATACCTCATCCACGGCACCAGCGCACCCGATAGTGTAGGCCTGCGCGTCAGCTCTGGCTGTATCCGCATGAACGCGCCGGACATCAAAGCCCTGTTTGCTCAGGTCAGAACCGGCACGCCGGTCAGAGTGATTAATGAGCCGATAAAGTACGCCATCGAGCCTAACGGCATGCGTTATGTTGAAGTGCACCGACCATTGTCGCCAGAGGAAGAACAAAACGTACAGACCATGCCGTATGTACTGCCTGCCGGTTTTACCCAGTTTAAAGACAGTAAAGCCGTAGACCTGGGGCTGGTGGATCGGGCGCTGTATCGTCGGGCAGGTTATCCGGTTACCGTTACGGCCGGGCAGGCACCGATTGTGGCCAACGGGCCAGAGGTGAAGTCGGCACAGAATGGATTGCCAGAAGCAGGGGACGTGCGGACGATGCAGTAACAGGGAAGGAGGAATGAAGGGCAAAAAAAATGGCGCACAATGTGCGCCATTTCTATTACACAGATACTATTACTTACGGTATTTAGTAGCTGCGTTGTCCAGACGCTGGTTAGCGCGTGCTGCGTCATCTTTAGCAGCCTGAACGTCGGAACGCATTGCGTTCACGTCGTTGCTCAGCTGGTCAACTTTAGCGTTCAGAGTCTGAACGTCAGAAGACAGCTGATCGATTTTAGCATTGCTGGAGCAACCTGCCAGCAGAGTAGAACCCAGGATTACCGCGCCCAGTACCAGTTTAGTACGATTCATTATTAATACCCTCTAGATTGAGTTAATCTCCATGTAGCGTTACAAGTATTACACAAAGCTTTTTAGGTTGAGAATATTTTTTTGATGCGAATGCACTTATTTTTGATCGTTCGCTCAAAGAAGCATCGAATTGTGCAAAAACGGCTAAAAACCCGAGTGAAAACAGAAAGCTTCCATCGGATTCATCTTAGATAATCTCTAATTAGATAGTGAAATCCGATTTGATTTTTTATTAATAGTAGCTAACGCGGAAATAAAAAAAGCGCCGCAAGGGCGCTTTTTAGGCAAATTAATTCCCGATGGAATTATTACAGCACGTGAACAGATGCCGTGTTGGTGGTGCCGCTCGGTACCAGCGCACCGGAAACCATCACTACAACGTCACCTTTCTGTGCCAGGCCGCGCTCAACTAACTGCAGCGCAACTTCTTTACCCAGACGGTAGAAATCATCAGTAGAAGCGATTTCTTTCACCAGGTGCGGCACCACGCCTTTGCTGAGAACCAGCTGACGCGCAGTCACTTCGTTGGTGGTCAGCGCCAGAATGGTCGCGTTCGGGAAGTATTTACGTACGGCTTTAGCGGATTTACCACCCTGGGTCGCTACGACGATCAGCGGAGCTTCCAGTTTTTCAGCGGTTTCTACAGCACCACGGCAAACGGCTTCGGTAATACGCAGTTTGCGGTTGTCATGGCTGTTGTCCAGACGGCTGGTCATCACGCGGTCGGTACGTTCGCAGATGGTTGCCATGATAGAAACGGCTTCCAGCGGGTATTTACCTTTAGCGGATTCACCAGACAGCATGACTGCATCAGTACCGTCGAGGATGGCGTTTGCCACGTCACCGGCTTCAGCACGGGTCGGACGTGGGTTTTTGATCATGGAGTCCAGCATCTGAGTCGCGGTGATGACCACTTTACGTGCGCGTACGCATTTTTCGATCATCATCTTCTGCGCGAAGATAACTTCTTCAACCGGGATTTCTACGCCCAGATCGCCACGTGCAACCATGATGCCGTCAGACGCTTCGAGGATCTCGTCGAAGTTGTTCAGGCCTTCCTGGTTTTCGATTTTGGAGATGATCTGAATGTTTTCGCCGCCGTGCGCTTTCAGGTGTTCACGAATTTCAATGACGTCAGAACGTTTACGGATAAAGGACGCCGCAACGAAGTCAACGCCTTGCTCGCAACCGAAGATCAGGTCCTGTTTGTCTTTTTCAGCCAGTGCTGGCAGCGCGATAGAAACGCCCGGCAGGTTAACGCCTTTGTTTTCGCCCAGGTCGCCGTTGTTCAGCACTTTACAGATAACTTTGTTACCTTCGATTGCGGTAACTTCCATGCCGATCAGACCATCGTCAACCAGCACGGTGTTGCCAACGGACAGGTCATTGGTGAAGCCTTCATAAGTAACAGCAACGATTTCGTTGTTACCTACGACAGATTTGTCGGTGGTGAACGTGAAGGTCTGACCCGCTTTCAGAGAAACGTCGTTACCGCCTTCCAGTTTAATGGTACGGATTTCCGGACCTTTGGTGTCGAGCAGGATGGCCGCTTTCTTGCCGGTCTTGCTCATCACGTTGCGCAAGTTCTTAATGCGCTGACCGTGTTCTGCGTAATCGCCGTGGGAGAAGTTCAGACGCATGACGTTCATGCCCGCGTCCAGCATTTTGGTTAACATCTCTTCGGATTCGGTTTTCGGACCGATGGTGCAAACAATTTTCGTCTTTTTCATGACAGTCTTAGTCTTTAAGTTGAGAAGGATATGGAAATCTGGCTTCCGTCGCGCACGGATGGGAAGCTAAACCTGAGTTACGAAAGTTGTGATGCCTCGCTCTAAGGATAGGTGACATCGAAAGAGCGTGCAGAGGAATGTGTGCTTGCGTTTCAGCCCAACGGGTAGGAGAGTTTTGTAGTCGTTGAGTTTTACAGGTCAATGTGCTGAAACCATTCAAGAGACAATTGGCGCGCATTATACGCTGAAAATTATCTAAAAGGAAAATGGAAACGGTGTTTCAAAAGCGTTCTGTGCAGTTTCACGAAAAAATATTCACGAATTTGTTCATTGCTATGGATAAAGAGGTTGTCCGCAGCGGTGGTCTGTTGCGCAACAACACGAGGTTCTTCATTCCCGGCTCTTGCAAACGACAATAGTGCAAAACAGTTATTCCTTATAGTTATATCAAATTCTTTTTAATTCATATCAAAAGCCCATTTCCCTGATTACACTCGTTTGGACATCCATACTGCTAAACAGCCAAAAGCGTTAGCAGGATAACGATAAGCAGCAGCGGATACCCAAACGACATGATTGTCCTGAAAAATATTTCGAAAGTGTTTACGCCAGGCAGGCTTGCTATTACCGCTGTCGATAACGTCAACCTGACGGTTGAACAGGGGCAGATTTACGGAATTATTGGCTACAGCGGTGCCGGTAAGAGCACCCTGATTCGCCTGCTTAACGGCCTTGAACAGCCAACTTCCGGCAGCGTGACCGTCAATGGTCACAATATCTCCACGGCGCGCGGGGAATCGTTACGCCAGGCACGACTGAAAATTAGCATGGTGTTTCAGCACTTTAATCTGCTGTGGTCGCGGACCGTCAGCGAAAACATTGCCTTCTCAATGCAAATCGCCGGTGTACCAAAAGCAAAAATTAAAGCACGTGTGGCCGAACTGATTACATTGGTCGGGCTGGATGGTCGAGAAAACGCCTGGCCGTCGCAGCTCAGCGGTGGGCAAAAGCAGCGTGTCGGGATTGCTCGTGCGCTGGCGAACAACCCGGACGTGCTGTTGTGCGACGAAGCCACCTCCGCGCTGGATCCGCAAACCACCGATCAAATCCTGGATTTGCTGCTCGATATTAACCGGCGTTTCAAATTAACCATTGTGCTGATCACCCATGAGATGCACGTGGTGCGCAAAATTTGCGATCGCGTGGCGGTGATGGAGAACGGCAAAGTGGTTGAAGAGGGCGATGTGCTCAGCGTGTTTAGCCACCCGCAGCAGCCGATCACCCGTCAGTTTGTCCGTCAGGTAAGTCAATATGCCGAGGAAGATGAGTTTAATCCGCAACTGGCAAGCGAACTCGGCGGTGCGGTGATTAAGTTAACGTTTACCGGACAGCGTACCCATCGGCCTGTGGTCGGGGAGCTGACCCTGCGCTACGGCCTGCCGTTTAACATTTTGCACGGCAAGATGACGCAAACCGCCCATGGCGCGTTTGGTCAACTGTGGGTGCACGTGGTGGCCACTGAAGAACAACTCAACAATATTCTGGCCGATCTGCGCCACAGCGACGTTGACGGCGAGGTTATCCAACATGGCTGATTCCCTGTTTCCCCATCTGAAATGGGACCAACTGTTCGCGGCAACTCAGGAAACGCTCTACATGACCGTGCTTTCCGGTGTGGCGACCTTTGTACTGGGTATTGCGCTCGGACTGGCGCTATTTCTGACCGCGCGTGGCGGCCTGTATCAGAACCGCACGCTGTACAGCGCCATCTCGTTGATCGTGAATATTTTCCGCTCAATCCCGTTCATCATTTTGATCGTGCTGCTGATCCCGGTGACCAAAACGCTGGTAGGCACCATTCTTGGTGCCAACGCCGCGCTACCCGCGCTGATCGTGGGTGCCGCACCGTTCTATGCCCGTCTGGTCGAAATTGCCCTGCGTGAAGTAGATAAAGGCGTTATTGAAGCGAGCCGCTCCATGGGGGCACGTCTGAGTACGCTTATTTTTCGGGTTTTACTGCCGGAATCATCACCCGCTCTGGTGTCCGGTATCACCGTGACGCTGATTGCCCTGGTTAGCTACAGCGCAATGGCTGGTGTGATTGGTGCCGGTGGTTTAGGGAATTTGGCTTATCTGGAAGGATTCCAGCGCAACCACAGCGACGTTACGCTGGTGGCGACGGTGACCATTCTGGTTATTGTCTTCATCATCCAGTTTTGCGGCGATGTGATCACCTCTCTGTTAGATAAACGCTAATAAAATACGGAAACCATTATCATGAAAAAATCACTGACATTACTCGCCGCCGCCACCTTAAGCGCCCTGAGCTTTGCGTCGTGGGCAGATACGCTGACCGTGGGCGCGTCCAACGTGCCGCACGCTGAGATCCTCGAACAGGCGAAACCGATCCTGGCAAAGCAGGGGATCGAGCTGGAGATTAAACCGTTCCAGGACTACATTCTGCCAAACACCGCGCTGGCGGGGCGTGAGATTGACGCCAACTACTTCCAGCATATTCCGTACCTGAACAGCGTACTGAAGGATCATGCGGGTGATAAGACCTATGATTTCGTCAGCGCCGGGGCGATTCACATTGAGCCGATTGGTATCTATTCTAAAAAGGTAAAGTCGCTGAAGGACCTGCCGGAGGGCGGAAAGATCATCATGCGTGATGCGGTGTCCGAAGAAGGGCGCATTCTGTCGATTTTCGAAAAAGAGGGTGTGATTAAGCTCAAGCCAGGCGTTGATAAAGTCACCGCGCGCATCAGCGACATCGTTGAGAACCCGAAAAAGCTGAAGTTCCTGCCTAACGTTGAAGCGGCACTGTTGCCGCAGATGTATAACAACGATGAAGGCGATGCAGTGGTGATCAACGCCAACTACGCTATCGATGCCGGGCTGGATCCGGTGAAAGATCCGATTGCTGTCGAAAGCGGCGAAAACAACCCGTATGCCAACATCATTACCGTGCATCGCGGCGATGAGAAGAAAAAGGATATTGTGGCGCTGGTTGACGCACTGCACTCAAAAGAAATTCAGGACTGGATCCGCACCAAATATAAAGGCGCGGTGATCCCGGTAAATAACTGATCCACTTTCTGCCGGGTGGCGGCTTCGCCTTACCCGGCCTACAACGTCTGTAGGCCGGGTAAAACGCAGTAGCGTTGCCATCCGGCGCTAGAGTTGCACTCGCTCGATTCTCGCCGGTAGCCCTTGGCGCACAGACGCTCCTGAGACCCAGTCCAGCCAGGTATTGGCCACCTGACGCGTCGGGTCGGCAAAACCCAAATCGTTAATATTAATCCCCGATTTAATCTTTTCATCAAACGCCATCGGCTCTCCGTCAAGCGTATGCTGTGCCGCCCCCATTTCTTTATGTCCGTAGCCATGTTCAATTGCGATAACGCCCGGCATAACGCCGTTGAGCAGGCTGACCTGCGCTTGTGCGTGTCCACCCGGCGTGATGATGCGCACCGTGTCGCCGTGTGACACACCATAACGCGCGCCGTCCTGCGGGTTGAGCGCCACCAGATTCACAGGCTTGAGATGGTGAAGACGTGGGATCACCGCCGAGGCGCTGGACATGGTATTGGACTTAAAGGAGATCATCTTCAGTGGCCATTCCTGCTGCGGAAACAATTCGTCCACCGAACGCCCGTCGGACAGGCGGGAAGGATACCAGGCCGGACAGCCGCTGTAGCGCTCGCCGGTGATCGCATGGCGGTGTGCGGCGACATCCGCGTTCCAGATTTGCAGAGGTTTCTCCCACGCATTACCGACGCGGTTATCGGTGCGGCCACTCTTATCTGGCGCAAAACGACCACCGCGCGAGTAGACAAACGCCACGCGACGAACTTCGTCGGCTTTTAGCGTGTCGGTGATGACCGGCAGGATCCGCGTCACGCCGGTCAGCGAGATATCTTCCGGCGCGGCTTCGGCGACCGGCGCCTTACCCATAAACGCAATGTTGGCGGCCAGTCGCAGGTAGTAATCTTCCGCGCGGTTCAGCGGATAGTGATTGCCCTGCGGATCGGTAATGGCGTTATCGCCAAAGCCCGGCAGCCCAATGCGTTTTGCCACCGCGATGCAAAATGACTCCATGGATGCTGGTTGGCCGTCGGCGGTTTTGCTGGTGGCGGGTGCAACAATCGGCCAGCGGGCGGTGGTGGCCTTGCTCGCCACGCCTGCCCACGGGGCGCTGAATCCCCAGCTTTCGAAGTTGTGGGTATCCGGGACAATATAGTCCGCCAGCGCGGTGGTTTCGTTCATAAAAGCATCAATGGCAATAAATAGAGGCAGACGAGCCGGATCTTTGAGCTTTTCTTCCGCTACGCCACGCAGCCCTGCAATGCCGTAAAACGGGTTGGTCATGTTGGAGATCCAGGCTTTTAGCGGATACGGGTAGCCTTCGAGCGCCGAGACGAGTAATTCGGTCAACTGCCCGGCGACAAACGGATACCATGGGGCTTTCGCCGGGAAGGGCGATTGTCCGGCAGCCACTTTATTACGGTACTCTTCCGAGGATTCATAGGCGGTTTTACTGCGCGCGATGCTCAGGCCTTTCGGCTTCACCTTTCCGGCGAAACTGTCCATATTGTAGCGCGGTCCGTCAGTGGCACCGTTGAATTTACCGCCGCCCACAAAGACCCCGCCTTCGAGGCTGAGGTTGCCAATCAGCGCATTCAGCATCATCACCGCCCAGGCGTTGTAAAATCCGTTGCCTGCCATCATCCCGCCGTGGGTGATCACCGCCGCTTTACGCCCGTGACGGGTAAAGGCGTCCGCCAGCGCGCCTATTTTTGCCTCCGACACGCCGCACTGCTGGCTGTATTGCGCCAGTGACAGCTTTTCGGCAGACTCTTTCAGACGCTGGAATCCGCTTTTGACCGTCACGGTTTGCCCGTCGGCCAGCGTTACTTCGCGGGTCACGAACAGCTGTGCGCGTTGACAGCTGCTGGCTGCTACCATGTCACCGGTCTCGTTAACGACCAGCGGTTCGCCAGGCGCGTCGGTGTTCAGATGGGCGAGCGTGAGATGCTGTCCGGCAAGCGTTGGGATCTCATCGGTAATCACCAGATGCGTGGCGTTGGTCCAGCTTTTTTCTCCGGCCTGTTGCATGGCCTGGACACCAGGGATGGCGAGGTAATCGGCGTTGTAACGCTGCTTTTCGATGATCCAGCGGATCATTCCCATTGCCAGCGCCGAGTCGCTCCCCGGGTGCACAGGCTGCCAGTGACCGCGATCGTCAGCCAGTACTGTGGTTAATGGCAGGGCGGGTGCGACAACGACATACTCGAAATCATTGCGTAAGCGGGCGCTGGCGAGTTGGCGAGCCTGGCGCTTAAACGGGTTGCCGGACTGCGCCGGGGAGGTGCCCATAAATAACGCGAACTCAACGTTATCCCAGTCCGGTTTGACGTGGGTGTTTTTATCCAGATCGCCCATTAGCGCGCCGGAACCGGCCCGATACGCTAGCCCACAATACGCACCGTGCGCGCCGAAGTTTTTACTACCAAAACTGTTCAGTGCGAAACGGCGGATAAACGTATCGCGTCCCTCGTCGCTGGTATTGGTGACCAGCAGTTGATTGGATTTCGGGCCAAAGCCGGGGTGCTTAGCATCTAACGGGGTGATGGGGTCGTGGATGGCCCGCAGGCCGTCAATGTGACCTTCACCAAACAGGTCGCCGCCTTCCACCACCTCTTTGATGAGCTGTTCAAAGCTGATGCGCTGCCATTTACCTTCGCCACGTTTACCGACGCGCTTCATCGGCTCCAGAATTCGCAGCGGGCTGTACAGGCCTTCGAGCAGGGTTGCGCCCCGGGCGCAGGCGGTGGAACGCGCATCAAGACCGCTTTCGCCCGCCAGTTGTTCCATTGCCGTGGCAAACGGAACCGACGAATCAATGTGATGTTCATGCGACAGTGGGTGGTAGGGGTTGCCCGCAATGCGCAGAACTTTCCCCGCTTTGCTGTCGACGCGGACTCGCACACCGCACTGGGTCCAGCAGCCGAAGCACTGGGTCATGGCGATCACCTGCTGCGGATCCTGCTGCCAGCGCGGTTGGGCGTTGGCTTCGGGGATCAGCGCATTGCCGAAGATGCGATCGCGGGTGATTTTCCCCGAGGTGCCATCCAGCAAACCGTCAATCGCGCGCTTTGCCACATCCCGATAACTCAGGCCAAAGGTCACCATCCCGCCAACGGCGAGACCAACTTTAAGCCACTGACGACGGGTTAAATTAGCCATGTTGCATTCTCCTTGCGATCGCGTTGAGGCCTTCATGAACAATAATGAGTAGCGCAACCCACAGGCCAAAGGTGCCTACAATGGCCAGCCAGCCATCTGTGCCGCCGGGCAGGGAGTACGGATTAAATTGCGCGTTAAATTTGGGGATGGTCTGCACCTGAATCAGTATCGTCCAGCGCATCAGCCAGCACAGCGCCATGGCGCTGAAGGCCAGCGTAATGCGCAGCGGTAATGACGATGGGTGACGTAACACCCATCCGCAAAGTGCCAGTGAGACAGCCCACAGCACTACCCAGCCGATGGCGTAGTGCCGTGCAGACGCGGCGACATCCAGCCACTGGCGAATCGCCGACCCGGAAAGCGTATCGCCGCTCACCCACCACGCCATCACAATGGCCAGGGCGATCAACGTGACAATCTGCCCCCATGCCAGTTTGCGCGGTAGTGTGCTGTCGCGGTTTATGCTGGCGATAAGCAGGGCGAAGAAGGTTTGCAGCGCGCTGAGGAACATCGCCAGCGGGAAGGCATAGCTGAACCAGATGGGACGCGCCTGCACGACGGAGACTTCGCGGCCGGTATACACCAATAATCCAATGGCTGAGAGCGCGCTGCCCACAGCTAGCCATTTAGTGACGCTGTAACTTTTATGCGTAAACCGTTTGACCTGCTGCGCCAGAAACCACAGCCCGAGAAACCCGGTGAACAACGGTAAAAACAGTGCCCCCCACGGCATCCATGACCACGGTGTCGGATAGGCATAGAAATGCCAGACGCGCGCGGTCTGGTGCAGATCCGCGGTCAGCGCCAGCGGGGCGGTGATGGCACAGGTCAGGGCGATCAGCAGCGTCAGGTTTTCTAGCTGCGGCTGCGCTTTTTTACGCCAGTGGAGCACGCAGGCGAACAGCGCCGCGCAGGCGGCAATGCCAATGAAAAAGAAATACTGTACCGCCCAGGGCAACCAGCTTATTTCCTGCGGATGGGCCAGCACCTCTTCGATAATCAGTGAATGGGTCATTTAAACCTCCTGCCACAGAGCGGGTTGAGCACGTCCCATCAACGGGGTGACGAAGGCGTCATCTAGCCCCAGATAGAACACGTGAGGCGAGGTGCCGCTTTCCGGTTTCAGGACTTTGATGGTGTCATGGTGTTCGTGCAGCATGCGTGAAATCCGGCTGTGCGGATCGTTGATGTCGCCAATGATGCGCGCGCCGCCCACACAGGACTCCACGCAGGCCGGGAGCAGCCCGGCTTCCAGGCGGTGCACGCAAAATGTGCATTTGTCGGCGGTCTGCGTTTCATGGTTAATAAACCGAGCATCGTATGGGCAGGCTTGCACGCAGTAGGCGCAGCCCACACAGCGCGTATTGTCGACCACTACAATGCCATCTTCGCGCTGAAAGGTGGCCTGCACGGGACAAACGGGCACACAAGGTGGGTTATCGCAATGGTTACACAGGCGCGGCAGCAGCACGTTGGTGACGCTTTGCTGACCCTCAACCTGTACCTGATACTGGTTGACGTTGGTACGAAACGCGCCCTGAGGCGTCTGGTTTTCAATGGCGCAACTGACGGTACAGGCCTGACAGCCGATACACCGCCGCAGATCAATCAACATGGCGTAGCGATGCTGGCGCGACCCCTCGTGGCGTTCTGACGAGAAGGGAAACTCGGCCTGAGCCAGGGGAACCAGGGATGCGCCTGCGGTCAGAACGCCCAGTTGCTGGAGAAACTGCCGTTTACTGCTGTCCATATTTTCTCCCGTCACAATGCAACAACGAAACATTGGTCACGCCGTTGGTTTGCGTGTGATGAATAAAGAATCTTGATGATTTACAGTGTAAAAATCGTGGCGGGGGGTACTCTATTGTGGTTAACCACATACCCGGCTTGTTGTTGATCTAAAACAACATAAATGACAGGGATAATGGCGTGAGATGTAAAGTAGTACATTGCCTGACGGTGCTGGCAGCGTTGTGGATGCTGAGCGGAGCGGCCTGGGCGCAGACATGGAACATTGGCGTCTTAGCCATGCGTGGGGAGGTCACCACACGTAATCACTGGCAGCCGCTGGAAACCCTGCTGAATCAGCAAATCGCCGGTGAACGGTTTCATATTCAACCGCTGGACCTGCACCAGATGCAAGATGCCGTGAACCGGGGAACCGTGCAGTTTGTGGTAACCAATCCGGCGCAGTTTGTGCAGTTAAACAACCGCGCAGCGCTACGCTGGCTGGCATCCTTACGCTCCACCCGCGGCGGAAAAGCGACCAGCAATGTGATTGGTAGTGCGATCCTGGTCAGGCGTGACGGAGAGATCGCGTCGGCACACGATCTGATCGGCAAAACGGTTGGGGCGATCGATGCCCAGGCATTTGGCGGCTATTTGCTGGGTTATAAAGCGCTTATCGATGCGGGATTGCGCCCGGAGCGCGATTTGCGCCTGAGGTTCACGGGTTTTCCTGCCGATGCGTTAGTGTATTTATTGCGTGAGAAAGCCGTTCAGGCCGTGATTGTGCCGGTGTGTCTGCTGGAAAAAATGGATGAAGAAGGGCTGATCCATAAAGCCGATTTTAAGGTGGTGCTCAACCATCCGACGTCGATTCCCTGCCTGAGCAGCACGCCGCTTTATCCTGACTGGTCCTTCGCCGCACTGCCAGCAGTGAGTGATGAACTTGCCGATCGCTTCACCCGGGTTCTGTTTAATGCACCACAAGATGCGCCTTTTCGCTGGGGAGCTCCCGCCTCGACCCGCGAGGTCGAAACGTTACTACGTGACGTTCGTCAGCACCCGCAGCAGCGTCAACTGTGGCTGGATATCAAAAGCTGGTTTATCCAGCATCAACTGGTAATGGGGGCAGCAGCGGTAGTTCTGCTGTTGCTCACACTCAACTACATCTGGGTGATGCTGTTGGTCCGTCGTCGCGGCAGGCTGCTGGAGCGTAACAATGTGCTGTTGCGCAAGCAGGAGCAGGCACTGGAAACCGCGCGTCAGATGAGCGTCCTCGGCGAGATGACGTCCGGGTTTGCCCATGAACTTAACCAGCCGCTCTCGGCTATCCGTCACTATGCGCAAGGCTGCCTGATTCGCCTGCGCGGTCAGGATCAACAGCATCCGCTGTTACCTGCGCTTGAACAGATAGATGCTCAGGCACAGCGGGGGGCCGATACGTTGCGCAATCTGCGTCTGTGGGCCAGCCAGGCCCAGGGCAATCCAGTAATGACGGATGACTGGCAGGCGATCAACATCCGTGATGCTGTCCACCACGTGTGGCAATTATTGCGTATGACACAGCAATTCCCTGACGTCACGTTGCAAACGACGGTCAGCGCAAACTTAACGCTGACGCTGCCCAGCGTTCTGCTGGAACAAGTACTGGCAAATCTGGTGCTTAACGCCGCTCAGGCAGGGGCCAGCACGGTGTGGTTTACCGCTCAACATGAGGACGACGGTATCAGCATACAGGTACAGGATAACGCCGGGGGAATCGATGAAACTCAGCTTTATCAAGCGTTCCAACCGTTTATGACTACCCGCAAAGAAGGAATGGGGCTGGGATTGGTCATATGCCAACGCCTGGTTCGCTATGCCGGCGGCGAGATTAGCATCAACAATCAACAGGCTCCAGATGGTCGGGCGGGTGTCGCGGTAAGATTACATTTTAAGCCAACACAGAAAGGGGGCGATTGTGGCGATCATTCATCTGCTGGATGACGATGTAGCCGTCACCCAGGCCTGCGCATTTTTACTGGAAAGTCTGGGATACGAGGTCCGGTGCTGGCAGCACGGAGAAACCTTCCTGGCCGAGGTCAATCTGCATCAGGTCGGGGTTGTATTGCTGGATATGCGTATGCCGGGACTGGATGGACAAGGTGTACATGACGAGATGCTACGGCGCGGCAGCACGCTGGCGGTGGTCTTTCTTACCGGGCATGGCGATGTACCGATGGCGGTCGCGCAAATGAAACGTGGAGCGGTCGATTTTCTGCAAAAGCCGGTTTCTGCCGGACCACTTCAGGTCGCGTTGGAACATGCTCTGCAGGTTTCCATTACGGCATGCACGCGCCATGAGATTGTCGCTTGCTACCAACAGCTTACCCCAAAGGAACGCCAACTGGCCGGTCTGGTGGCACAAGGGTTGATGAACCGGGAAATCGCAGATGCAATGAATATTGCGGTCCGTACCGTTGAGGTTCACCGGGCAAGAGTGATGGAAAAAATGCAGGCGGGGAGCCTGGCTGAGCTGGTTCACCGACTCCAGCAGGTTCTGTAGATTCATGACAGTTATTTGATTTTCATTGATTTTTTGTCTAATAAGCCAGACTGATATATGCTGTTGGTTTGAGCTAATGACGAGCAGGCAAATATGGGTAATCAGACCAAAGATGACGAACTGTACCGCGAGATGTGCAGAGTTGTTGGTAAAGTAGTACTGGAAATGCGCGATCTGGGACAAGAGCCTAAGCATATCGTCATTGCCGGTGTACTGAGAACCACCCTCGCCAATCAGCGTGTGCAACGCAGTGAGTTAGAAAAACAGGCCATGGAGACGGTGATTAAAGCGTTAGCCGGTTAATCCTGAAAAGGGCGGTGGAGAAAGGCTACCGCCCTGTAATTCTGCCACGGTATTCTATCAATATATATAATTCATCTTTGAAAATAAAAAGTGCAGAAAAATGTATTTGTCGTTATGTATTATATTATATATCGATTAAAACAAACGCTTATATTTGGAGGTGTAATCACAAATATTTGTAATGCAGATGAAATACTATTTCAACCTGCCTTAATGATAATAAATATCACTCCGCATTAATTATTCTCCTTCCCGTTTTTACTTGATAACGATCAAGGTTACAGGCTATGAATAACCACATTATTTATCCGCCTAACCCTAAAGGGTTATTCCTGTCTTGAGGGTAAAGATTCACTCCGTTTAACCACCGTCATTGATGCGATCAGGTTAGGGCAAAAATATCACGTGTTGTCGGCAACATCAGTGGCCCGATTTGGCCTGCCCGGCGCGTATAAACATGAGCACTGGATGTGTTGCTGCTACAGCGTTTGCGAAGAGGATGCGAAATAAATGAACCAGGTTGATCGTCCATTTTTAGATTGTGGTTTAACGCGACTTGAATTTCTACGGATATCAGGAAAAGGTCTGGCAGGGTTAACCATTGCCCCCGCACTGTTATCACTTTTTGGCTGTAAGCAGGAAGATGTCGATAGCGGCACTGTCGGGCTGATTAACACGCCGAAAGGAGTGCTGGTGACGCAACGTGCACGCTGCACAGGATGCCACCGCTGCGAAATTTCCTGTACGAATTATAACGATGGCGCCGTTGGCACCTTCTTTTCCCGTATCAAAATCCATCGCAACTTTTTCTTTGGTGACAACGGTGTCGGTTCCGGTGGCGGACTATACGGCGATTTAAACTACACCGCCGATACCTGCCGCCAGTGCAAAGATCCGCAATGTATGGCTGTCTGCCCGATAGGCGCAATTACCTGGAAACAGGAAGACGGTTGTATTGCGGTGGATCACAAGCGCTGTATTGGCTGTAGCGCGTGTACCACGGCCTGTCCCTGGATGATGGCGACCGTGAATACCGAAACTAAAAAATCCTCGAAATGTGTGTTGTGTGGGGAATGCGCCAATGCTTGTCCGACTGGAGCATTAAAAATTATCGAATGGAAAGAGATTACCGTTTGATGGATCGCAGGCTTGCCTGATACGCGTCATTAATTGCCAAAAAATTGCCGCTATGTACGGAAATGCGGCCAGCAAAATGACGGGTATATCTATTAAACCTTCTAGCAAAGGAAAACATGATGGCTAATGGTTGGACAGGTAATATTTTACGGGTCAATCTCACGACGGGTAATATCACCGTGGAAGATTCCAGTAAATTTAAAAAATTTGTCGGTGGGATGGGCTTTGGTTATAAAATTATGTACGACGAAGTCCCGCCAGGCACAAAACCTTTTGATGAAGGGAATAAACTGGTTTTCGCCACCGGTCCCCTCACTGGCTCGGGCGCACCCTGCAGTTCACGCGTCAATATCACCTCATTATCAACCTTTACCAAAGGTAATTTAGTCGTTGATGCCCATATGGGCGGCTTCTTTGCGGCACAAATGAAATTTGCCGGCTATGACGCGATTGTGATTGAAGGTAAGGCGGCATCGCCTGTCTGGATCAATATCAAAGACGACAAAGTCAGCATCGAAAAAGCCGACTTCCTGTGGGGCAAGGGTACACGCGCTACGACCGAAGAAATTTGTCGCATCACCAGCCCGGAAACCTGCGTCACCGCCATCGGTCAGGCGGGAGAAAATCTGGTACCTCTGTCCTGTATGATCAACAGCCGCAACCACAGCGGCGGTGCTGGCACCGGTGCGGTGATGGGCTCGAAGAACCTGAAGGCCATTGCGGTTGAAGGCACAAAAGGGGTCAACATCGCCGATCGCAAAGAGATGAAGCGGCTGAACGATTACATGATGACCGAGCTTATCGGCGCTAACAACAACCATGTGGTGCCGAGCACGCCACAGGCGTGGGCTGAATATTCATCGCCAAACTCACGCTGGACGGCGCGTAAAGGGCTGTTCTGGGGCGCGGCGGAAGGCGGCCCGATTGAAACGGGGGAAATCCCGCCAGGCAACCAAAATACCGTCGGCTTTCGTACCTACAAGTCGGTGTTCGATCTCGGACCGGCCGCAGAAAAATACACGGTCAAAATGAGCGGCTGTCACTCATGCCCGATTCGCTGTATGACCCAGCTCAACGTCCCGCGTGTTAAAGATTTTGGTGTACCGAGTACCGGTGGTAACACCTGCGTGGCGAACTTCGTGCACACCACGATTTTCCCGAACGGCCCGAAAGATTTTGACGAGAAAGATGATGGCCGCGTGGTGGGGAATCTGGTTGGCCTGAACCTGTTCGACGACTACGGTATCTGGTGTAACTACGGGCAATTGCACCGTGATTTTACCTACTGCTACGCCAAAGGCGTTTTTAAACGCGTGCTGCCGGCTGAAGAGTATGCCGAGATCCGTTGGGATCAGCTGGAAGCGGGCGATCCTAATTTTATTAAAGATTTCTACTACCGCCTGGCGCATCGCGTCGGCGAACTCAGCCACCTTGCAGATGGGTCATATGCCATTGCCGAACGCTGGAATTTAGGCGACGAGTACTGGGGCTATGCCAAAAACAAATTGTGGTCGCCGTTTGGTTTTCCTGTTCACCATGCTAACGAGGCCTCGGCACAGGTGGGGGCGATCACCAACTGCATGTTTAACCGTGACTGCATGGCGCACACCCACATCAACTTTATCGGCTCTGGTTTGCCGTTGAAATTACAGCGTGAAGTGGCGGGTGAGTTGTTTGGCTCACAGGATGCCTACGACGAAACAAAAAACTACACCCCAATCAACGCCGCCAAAATTAAATATGCCAAATGGACGCTGCTGAAGGTCTGTCTCCATAACGCCGTCACGCTGTGCAACTGGGTCTGGCCGATGACGGTGTCGCCGTTGAAGAGTCGAAACTATCGTGGGGATCTGGATCTGGAAGCGAAATTCTTCCAGGCGGTAACCGGTGATGAAACAACGCAGGCAAGCCTGGATCTCGCCGCCGAGCGTATTTTTACGTTGCACCGTGCCTATACAGTGAAACTGATGCAAACCAAAGATATGCGCAATGAGCACGATCTTATCTGCTCTTGGGTCTTCGACAAAGATCCTAAGATCCCGGTGTTTACCGAAGGGACCGACAAAATGGATCGGGAAGATATGCGCCAGTCATTGACGATGTTCTATCAGGAAATGGGCTGGGACCCGGAACTCGGCTGCCCAACGCGTGAAACCCTGAATCGCCTCGGTCTTGAGGATGTGGCAGCCGATCTGGCTGCGCAGAATCTGCTGCCGGCGTAAGGAACGCGAGATGACTAACGTGAGCGACGTTCTGGTCGCCGATGAGGAAGCGTGTATAGCGCTTCCTGATGAGGTGGATAGCCAAAAACGACAGTGGCTACAGGCGTTACACCCGGCCGTAGAGCACAGCAACACGCCGCAGGTCGAAGAGCCGGTGACGGCGGAGTCAATAATGGCGGATTTTATCCGCCAGCACTCTACGTCGGGCCAGTTGGTGGCGCGCGGTGTGTTTTTGCAGCCACCTTATTCAATGCCTGAAACAGACCTTACGCTGCTGCTGGACGCCATGCATGAGCAGGCGGGAAGTGCGGATATTACCTGCGTGCAGGGTGCGGAAGATGTGTATTTCTACTCGACGCAGACCATGACGGCTAACTATGCCGACATGTGCGTGCAGGTGGTGGAAAACGATATCTGCCGGGCGATCGCCGAGGCGGTGCGCTTTGACTGCCGAACGTATCCTCGCCCGTATAAGGTCGCCATGCTCGGACAGTCGCCGTATCACTTTGCACCTCAACAGATAGCCGCGGCGCTGACTGCCATGGAAACGCACCCGGATTACGCAGATATACGCGTTGTGGAAGCGTCGAATGCGGAACCTTATCTGTTTAGCGAGCGCTTTATGCGCTACGGCAAGGCGTACGGCCTGTGTGAATGGCTTGAGGTTGAGCAGTACCAGAACCCCTGAATTGATCAGGTAAATGTCATGGAACGTGTGGACGATCACTGTCACAGCATTAGAGGATAACCCGATGTCCTTCACCCGACGAAAATTTGTCATTGGCATGGGGACGGTGATTTTTTTCACCGGCCCAGGCCAAACCTTGTTAGCAAGTGCCAAAAATACGCAAGCGGTTCGTTATGTCATGATTCATGATGAGTCATTGTGCAACGGCTGTAATATTTGTGCCCGAGCGTGCAGAAAAACCAACCATGTTCCAGCCCAGGGTAGCCGTTTGTCGATTGCCCATATTCCGGTGTCGGATAACGACAACGAAACCCTGTATCACTATTTCCGCCAGTCCTGCCAGCATTGTGACGATGCGCCCTGTATTGAGGTGTGTCCGACCGGTGCTTCCTGGCGCGATGAGAATGGGATTGTGCGGGTTGACGCCGCGCGTTGCATTGGCTGTAGCTACTGCATAGGGGCCTGTCCTTATCAGGTTCGCTATCTTAATCCGCAAACCAAAGTGGCCGACAAATGTGACTTCTGCGCCGAGTCACGTCTGGCAAAAGGCTTCCCGCCTATCTGCGTGAATGCGTGCCCGGAACATGCGCTGATATTTGGGCGCGAAGATAGTCCGCAGGTTCAGGCCTGGCTGCGCGAAAACAAGTTTTACGAGTATCAGCTGGCAGGCGCCGGGAAACCCCATCTGTATCGTCGGTTCGGTCAACATTTGATTAAAAAGGATAATGTATGAACGCGTCGCAGAATGCCGAACAGTTTCATGCGCAACTTGCGCAGTACGTCCCCTTGTTTAAGCCCGACTACTGGCCCGTCTGGCTGGTGGCTGCCGGGTTAATGCTGGTGGGGATGTGGCTGGTGCTGGCGCTACACGCCATGTTGCGCTTTCGCTCTGCCAATAAAGCGTCAGCCGGGCACGGTGAGAAAGTTTATCTGTACTCTAAGGCGGTCCGCCTGTGGCACTGGTCGAATGCGCTGCTGTTTTTACTGCTGCTGGGCAGTGGCCTGCTCAACCACTTTTCTGCCGTCAGCGCCCCGGTAATGAAAAGCCTGCATGCTGTGCACGAAATCTGTGGCTTCTTGCTGCTGGCGTGCTGGATTGGCTTTGTGCTGATCAACCTGATCGGTGGCAACGGGCATCACTATATGATTAAACGCCAGGGCTGGATTGGGCGGGCGCAACGACAGACGCGGTTTTATCTGTTTGGCATTATGCAGGGTGAGGCACACCCGTTCCCGGCATCCACGCGGTCTAAGTTCAACCCGTTACAGCAGGCGGCCTATGTCGGCGTAATGTACGGACTGTTACCGCTGTTGCTGATTTCTGGTTTGCTGTCGCTGTATCCGCAAGCGGTGGGCGATCTGTTCCCGGGTGTGCGTTACTGGTTGCTGCAGGCGCACTTTGCGCTGGCGATAGTGAGTCTGTTTTTCATTTTTGGACATCTTTATCTCTGCACCACGGGACGCACACCGGGCGAAACCTTCAGGTGCATGGTGGATGGCTATCATCGGCATTAAGCAATGATGATAACCTCTAGTGACTTACGGGCCTGGCGCGTCGGGCCCGTGTTGTACCGCTGGTTTCTGCGTTCGTTTCCGGACGGTGGCAGCTATGCGGATGTTCACCGTGCGCTTGAGCGAGAGGGTTTCGGCGACTGGGCGGACAGCCTCGTGGAATATGGCTGGTCTAAATGGTTGGATGAAGCACGTTTTGTGCAGCAGGATATTTTCGCGATGGCGCGTTTAGCCAGCCCGCAAACGGCAGACGACAATGGCAGACAGCTGGCGAGTGCAACGGACAGCGACAGCCTTGGCAGTGCAGGTGATAACGTCAAAATCGCCAGCGCCGGGTACGCCGCACAGATTGCCAGCGCGGGGTACAGCGCCCGCATTGGCAGCGTGGGGTACAATACGCATGTCGGCAGCTCCGGCAATCGCAGCAGAATTGCGGTTGCGGGAAATTCCACGCGCGTCAGCAGCGTGGGAAACGGCACGCGCATCGCCAGTACCGGCATGCGTGTGCGTATCAGTTCGTTGGGCGAGCGCAGCCGTATTGCCAGCAGCGGCGATCTCACGCAGATCGCCAGCTTTGGCCCTGAGTCAAAGATTGCTAACTGTGCTGACAATGTGCACATTATTGCCAGCGGTGAAAATGCGGTCGTTGCCAGTACCGGCGAGGTCGATTCAATCATTCTCGGCCCCGGTGGATGTGCTGCGCTTGCCTATCACGACGGGGAGAGAATGCGGTTTGCCGTTGCCATCGAGGGTGAGAATAATATCCGTGCCGGTGTGAAATACCGGCTCAACGACGACCACCAGTTCGTGGCCTGTTGAGCCGTGGCATTATTTTAGCGCGAACCGATGCCGGGCGACTTTCTCCAGCCCAAAACACAGCAGGTAGTAAACCAGTCCGGTAAAGACAAAAATCGCAGCCGGGTAAATCTGCACGCGGCTGTTCACCTGACCGGCAACCGTCGTCAGTTCAGGGATGTTGACGATAAACGCCAGCGACGTATCCTTTAGTAACCCAATAAAAATCCCCGTCAGCGATGGCAGAATATTACGCAGCACCTGTGGCAGTAAAATCAGCCACAACGTCTGAAATGGGCGAAATCCTTGAGCCACTGACGCCTCATACTGACCGCCAGGCAGCGCGTTTAAGCCCGCATACACGGAGTGCATTACCGAGGCGGCGGTAAACCAGGCTAGCGCCAGTGTGACGGTCGCCGCCCCTGGCAGATCGCTGCCTGTCAGCACGGGCAGCAGGTACCACATCCAGAAAATGACAAAAATGAGCGGAATGCCGCGAATAAACTCCGCCCAGACAAACAGTCCCTTGCGCACCACGCCCGGGAACCGCCACGCGCAGCAGGCGAGGAGAATCCCGGCGGGCAGCGCCAGCACCGCAGCGCCAATTGCCATCAGTAACGTGAGCAGAACTCCCCCCGGCTGTCCCTGTGCCGCGCGTCCCCACAGGAGATAGTCCAGATTGTCGGTAATCACCGAAATATTAGCGATCATGCTGTGGACTCCGGATGCTCAAAATGTGGGTTTTTACCGCAGATCGCTTTGCCGGTACGGGCCGAGGGCCAAGTCGCGTGAGCAGCATTCCCAGCACAAGCCCAGTGAGCAGATACAGCCCGGTGCCGACGGCAAACGCTTCCAGTGCGTGGGCGTTATAACTCTCGATTTGCCGAACCTGGTAGGTCAGTTCAGCGAAACCAATACCGCTGGCAAGCGATGAGAGCTTCATTAAATTGAGATACTGCCCGACGATTGGCTGCCAGGCGTTCGCCAGGCCCTGAGGCAACAGAATATGCCGAAAGGTCGCCCAGGAAGAAAAACCCTGCGCCACGGCGGCTTCCCGCTGCCCGCTGGACACCGCCTGTAAACCGGAGGCGATTTCCTCCACCAAAAAAGCTGACGTAAAAATCCCCAGCCCCCAGGCCGAACAGAGAAACTCCGGCGTTAACCACCAGACCTCTCCCGGCAGAATGGACCACGGGTGCTCAGCATTGATGAAGGTAATTACCCCCCGGGGAAGCAGATTCCATGCGGCGAAATACCAGAACATCAGTTGTACCAGTAACGGCGTGTTGCGAAAAACTGAAACCCACACGCTGACTATGCCACCGGCGATGCGATTACCCGAAAGGCGCAGGCCGAGCAGTAAGATGGCCAGCAATGTGGCGAGTACTATCCCCGCCAGTGTCACCCATAGCGTGGTCAGAAAACCTGACATTATCCATTGCAGAGGTTGCCCGCTCAGCACTCCCTGCCAGTCCATTGCGTGCATTATAACGATGACTCCTGATGTAACGGGTCGAGAACTTTTTTCAGGAAGCGTCGGGTCCTTGGGTGCTGTGGGCGGGTAAAGAACGCCTCGGGGGGCGCCACTTCGAGAATGTCGCCGCCATCAATGAAAACCACCCGATCGGCAATCTCGCGGGCGAAATGCATTTCGTGAGTGACGACAATCATCGTGATGCCACTATGGGCGAGGTTTTTCATCACCAGCAGCACTTCGCCGATCATTTCGGGATCCAGCGCGGAAGTGGGTTCATCAAACAGGATGATTTGTGGGGAGGAGGCCAGGGCGCGGGCGATGGCAACGCGCTGTTGCTGACCGCCGGAAAGCTGTGCGGCGTAGGCCTCGGCTTTGTCAGCCAGTCCGACCTGTTCCAGCAGCTCAAGCGCGCGTCGTTTCGCCTCCGTTTTATTCCAGCCGTGAACATATTCCAGCGCCAACGAGATGTTCTGCTGCGCCGTCAGATGTGCGTAAAGATTGAACTGCTGGAACACAAAACCAATGCGACTGCGTAACTGACGTAAGGCCGCGCCGCGCAGCTGGCCGATCGGGTGGTCATCAATGAAAATATCGCCCCCGCTAAGTGATTCAAGCTGATTGATCAGGCGAATAAGCGTAGATTTCCCTGAGCCGGAAGGGCCCAGAATGGTGACCACTTCACCGGGCTCCACGGTCAGGTTAACGTCATTTAACACCACCTGTGCGTCATACTGTTTATGCACATTGCGCAGCTCGACCCGCGCCTGACGCAACTGCGTAAAATCCGCAGCTGGCGCTGCGGAGCGAGGAAACAGACCTGAGAGCATATTACTTCGCTTCTATTTTAAAGGCGCGGGGCTGGGGATTTTTGGTTTCAGGCCCAAACCAGACATCGTAGATTTTGGCCGCCTGACCGGTCGACTCAAGCTTCAGCAGCTCGTCGTTTACCGCGTTTAACAGCGCCGTTTCGCCTTTTTTCACCCCTACGCCGATCTCTTCTTTACTCAGCAGGTCAGGTAAAATTTTGAAATCTGCTTTATCCGGTGCGCCACCTAACAGGCCCGCCAGAATAGTACTGTCCTGGGTGATGGCCTGAACATTGCCATTGCGCAGTGCGGTCAGCGCCAGCGGAATATCGTCGTAGGCCAGCACGCGTGACTGTGGGAAGCGCTGATGTAGCGCCTGTTCACCGGTAGTGCCTTTCACCGCGCCGATGCGTGCCTTGCTGTAATCATCAAGCTTGTCCGGGGATTTTGCGGGCACCAGGAACTGCTGTCCGGTGACAAAATAGGGGACCGAAAAGTCGATGACCTGCGCCCGCTCCGGCGTAATCGTAATATCCGCAACGATTAAATCGGCCTTACCGGATTGCAACAGCGGAATGCGGTTGGCCGGATTAGTTGCTACCAGTTCCAGTTTTACACCGAGTGATTTTGCCAGCGCTTCGGCAAAATCCACGTCATAGCCGACAATTTTATGTGTTTTCGCATCAACAGAGCCAAACGGTGGGTTAGCGTCGAACGTCGCGACTTTCACCACGCCTGCAGCTTTGATATCGGCCAGTTGATCGGCCTGAGCCTGCGAAGCCATCATGCCCGACGCGGACAATATGCTAAGTGCCAGGATTGATTTTTTAGCGCGCTGAATTTTCGTTGCCATCATTATATGAAATCCCTGTAGTTATTGGTTTGTGCTATTAACGCTCCCATAACTTATCGATGGCGCAAAATAAGAAAAAATTCTTATCTATATACAAAATGATATTAGTGAAATAGCTGTTAACAATGGGTAAATACAATGCAAATTATCCAGAAACGCTACTGTATTTCCATGCGGGCCTGTACCATAAACCGATAACCGATGTGGAATTGGGGGCCAGTCATGCTGCGTGATAATTTTAACGATCTCTATTATCTCAAAGACGGCCAGGCGCGCCGTTTACGGGTTATTATTTGTATTATCCCAGCCGCAAACAGCACACCTCTGCCTTTGCACAGCTGATTGAAGCATTGCGCTATACACGCAGACTGGAGATAAAAAAACCGGCATTACGCCGGTTCAGGGATTAGATTTTGCAGGCATCGCCGCAGTCATTATCCGCAATCATTTCCTGTGCTTTTTTGTCTGCATCTTCCAGACGTTCCGCATTGCGCTCTTGCGCTTCATCGAGCCCATCAAAGACCAGATTATCGAGATCAATTTCCATCAGTCACCTGTTCAGGTTCAGCGTTTAACATCCCCCTTATTATATTGCAAAAATGTTGCTGAACAGCAGCGATTCTTGCGATTTAGAGGCGACTATCAAATCAGATGTGCGTATTTTTCCGGTAGCGTGGTCCACAGATGTCGGTTGGCGGCGCTCAGGATGAGTATTGTCGAAAACCCGGCTGGACCTTAACGGATGAGGATAAAAATACAGTCGATCGCTTTATTGAACAGTTCGGTTTGTCGGTGTTGTCCGAACCGATAACCTGACATGCACGCCAACGCCGCGCCCCTGAACTGAAACACCGCTCCGGTGCGCGGCGGACCTCGCTAACCCCCTCTTTTTTGTCCGTTTTTTAACCCGTCACAACTCGCAAAAATGTTAATAATATGTTTCGCAATCATGCGGCAAGCCTGTTTATTCAGGAACGTGATGTGCGATCATTTTTAACAATATCATGACAAAATCACTATACATATAACTTAATATCTTTTATACATTAATCGTTAACCCCTGTGACTATTCCACAAAAGAGAAAGAGATATGGAACAGATACCTGATAATAAAAACGATAATTTTCAAAAAGATGGCAAAGAGCAGTTCAACCGTTCGATCGGACTTATCTCTAACTTTGCGCTGGGTTTTACCTACCTGTCGCCACTCACCGCCGTGTATTCGCTGTTTGCGCTTGCCGTAACGCTGGCAGGGCCACCGGCGGTATGGTGGATTTTAATCGTCGCCTGTGGGCAGCTTCTGGTTGCGCTGGTGTTTGGCGAAGTGGCGTCTCAGTATCCGATTACCGGAGGGCTGTATCCCTGGGCCAGAAGGTTGTGGGGGAAAAAATATGCGTGGATCGCCGCCTGGATTTACCTGTGGGCGCTGGTGGTGACCATCACCTCAATCGCGGAATACACCTCAACCTTCGTCGAGTCATTATTCCACTATGGTCAGACTCCGGCCACCATGCTGCTGACATCCGTGGTGCTGCTGCTCTTGATGATGGCGGTGAATATGTCCGGGACAAAGAATCTTGCCCGGGTCGCCAAAATTGGTTTCTGGTGTGAGATCGTCAGCGTGATTGCGCTGGGGATTTACCTGCTGATATTCCACCGTTCACAGCCATTCTCGGTGATATTTGATTCAATGGGCGTGCTGGCCCAGGACGGGAGCTACTCCACCGCCTTTATGTCTGCCGCGCTGATGGGCCTGTTTATGTTCTTTGGCTTTGAAGCCTGCGGCAACGTTGCGGAAGAGGTGAAGAACCCAAGCAAAAAAATCCCGATTGCGATGATCCTGAGTATCGTGTTTGGTGCGATCTCGGCCATTATTTCCGTCATGGGGTATCTGCTGGCTTCGCCGAATCTGGTCAGTATTGTCAACGGTAAAACGGCCGATCCGATCCCGGCTATCCTCAATGAGGCCCTGGGGGAAACCGGCGCGACGGTCTTTATCATCGTCGCGATTATCGCCATGCTGTCGTGTATTCTGTCTCTCCAGGCTGCGCTGAGCCGCCTTATCTTCTCTTTCTCCCGTGACAGAATGCTGCCGGGAAGCGAGTGGATGTCCAAAATCTCTAAAAATGGTGTTCCCGATAATGCCATGGTGGTCAGTTGCTTACTGCCGGTGATTATCTGTGTTTGGGTCTATTTCCAGCCCGATAATCTGTCGCGCATTACCGCGTTTGCCGTTATCGGTATCTATATTTCCTTCCAGATGGTCGTGCTGGCAGCGCTGCGCCAGCGCCTGAAAGGCTGGAAACCGGCGGGTGAGTGGACCATCGGTGGTTGGGGGACTCTGGTTAACGTGCTGGCGTTAGCTTACGGGTTGTGCGGGATTTGGCTGCTGGCCCAACCCGCTGACAGCAGTGATTTCATCGACCGCTGGACGGTGCTGTTTGGCCTGGCGATTGTGGTGGGTTCGGGGCTTATCTACATGTTCATGACGCGTCCGTTTGGTCGCTCTGCTGCGCCGGAAAATGATGCGATAGCCTACGCAAACAAGCTCAATATGGGGCAGGATAATTAAACAAAGGGCCTTCGGGCCCTTAGAGCCTATCCCCTTAGTGTTGATAGTGGTAAAGAATGAAGTAGTCGCTCTGATACACAATACGGGTATTCATCGGTGACAGTAATTCTCCCACGCGACAGCGCGGCCAACTGGAAAAGATAATCCGGTTTTCCAGATTGGTCAGAATGACATAGTAAGGTTGAGGGCAGGAGAGCAGTTCTGCCTCGATCTGGCTAACCAGCAGATCGACAGCGGCGACGCCAAGAAACTGGTCATGGTAGTAAACGGGCACCGCCGAGGTCAGTGTGTAAGAAATGTTGCAGATATAGTCGACGTAAGGCCCGTGAATATAGGCTTCACCTGCAGGAGGAGAATGCTTAAACCACTCGAAGGTTCTGAAATCCAGCCGCTGTTGGGTAGCCTGATCTAAATCCAGATGCGCCTGACTCAGACCGTTATCTTTCTTATACCACCACTCCAGCAGCCAATACTCGTTGCGGGTTGGCGTATTCTCAATATGGCTGGCGAATCCGGCACCCGAGCAATAGTGATTGTGATTCAGCGTGTGTTTAATGTGCTGCTGAACAGTGGCTCTCACTGCCGGGTCGAGGACCACCTCTGCCGAGCCTTTTTGTACACCGGCAATCGCCTCGTGGATGCTCCTCGCCAGCGCAACGGTAGACTCTACGGTAGAGACAGTAATATCATCAATTTTACGGATTAATGCGCTAAGGGATGTCGAAGAGCTCATGGTCTTTCCTGCCTTCACTGATGGTCAGTTCGCGTTATATTTCAGCTTTTTTTCAATAAGATAATAGGTACAGGTATCGATAATCTGGGTGGCAAATTGCACCGATTCTGTCTCATTATGCGCGGCCAGCGCATCGGCCAGCGCCGAATAGAGCGCAATGATCTCGGCGTGAATAGTGCCAGAACGATAGAGTATAGCGACCAGCGAAGCCCACTCCGCCTGCACCTGCAGCTCCTGATTCGCCAGCCGCGCTGAATGCGAACTGGCGGCGATCGCCAGCAGGCAACGCATATCGGCCTGGGTCATTAATTCGGGTGAATCAGCCTTTCTTAACACCTCAACAAACTCGCGAAATTTAGCGATATCCGCATTGGTCATGCGCCGGGAGGCCAGCCTGGCGCTGTGGCTGATAATGGCGCAATGCATTTCGCCTAAGTCGGAAAGGTAATCGGTGCCAATCGATTTAAACGGATGCAGGACGCTATTTTTGCCATCAATATTTTCGCAAACGAAGCTGCCGCCATTTCGGCCACGAACCGTATGGATAAGATTATTAGCCCGAAGCGTGTTGAGTGCTTCTCTGATGGTGATATGTGAGACGCCCATCATCTTTGCCAGGTCGGTTTCGTTGGGCAGTTGCTCTTTTGGCTCGAGCAATCCCGTAATGATGGCGTTTGAAAGGCGCTGCACAATCTGGTCGGAACGACTGACCTGCCCGATAGGCGCAAATATGACCGCATGAGTAATCATAATCTTTTCTGCACTCAATTCCCTGAAACAACAACCCTTTCTAACACAAGCCTGTCAGGCAAGGAAGGTCAGAATGGTCGCGTTATTTTACCTGCCCATGCACAGAACCGTTGCACAGGCGGATGTGTGTCCCGTTAGCGTCAAATGACGATGAATAACCTTACCGCGAAAATGTAAAATTTAAGTTAAAAATGCGACGTTTATCATACTGTCAATGTTGCGCATTTGAAAAAAATTTACAATATATATATTACATAAGATTCTTTATGTATTAACGGGCAGGAGACAGTCATGAAAACCCTGAAGCATTTTATTAACGGACACTACGTGGCGGGCAGTACCGAAGACGCGTTTGAGCTGGTCAGCCCGGTGGACGGTGAAACATACGCGTTATCGCCCAATGGTGGGGCAGCAGAAGTCGATCTGGCCTACTCGGCCGCCGCTGCCGCGTTCAGTATCTGGAAGAAATCGACGCCCGCACAGCGGCAAAAAGCGCTTCTGGCACTGGCTGATGAAATCGAACGCAATGTAGAGCGACTGGTTAACGCCCAGAGTCAGGAAACTGGACAGCTGCGCCATTTTATTGAGAAAGAAGAGATCGCGGCCTCCTGCGACGCCATTCGATTTTTTGCCGGTGCCGCGCGCTGCCTTGAAGGGAAGGCTGCCGGTGAATATTCTGCCGGGTTCACCTCAACCATTCGTCGCGAACCGCTGGGTATTGTGGGGCAAGTCACGCCGTGGAATTACCCGTTTATGATGGCGGTGTGGAAGATAGCCCCTGCGCTGGCGGCAGGAAATACGGTGGTGCTTAAACCGAGTGACACCACGCCGGTCAGCACGCTGCTGCTGGCTGAGCTGGCCGCGCCGCTGTTCCCGAAAGGGGCGTTTAATGTGGTATTAGGGAAAGCCAAAACCGGTTCGCTGGTGGTGTCGAACCCGACGGCCTCACTGGTTTCGATTACTGGCTCGGTACGTGCGGGTCTACAGGTGGCCGCGTCGGCGGCGGCAAACCTGACCAAAGCCCATCTGGAGTTGGGCGGTAAAGCGCCCGCCGTGGTATTTGCCGACGCGAATATCGACAGGGCGATTGAGACGATCGCTACCGCCGGCTTTTTCAATGCCGGGCAAGATTGTACTGCCGCCACGCGAATTCTCGTCGAGCAGTCCGTTTATGCTGAGTTTTTGGAAAAATTGATCCAGAAAACAAAAAGCATCAAATTTGGTCCCCCGCAGGATAGGGATGCGCTATATGGCGCGTTGAATAGCCGGAACCAACTGGAGCAGGTGCAAGGTTTTATTGCGCGTCTGCCTGCGCATGCAAAAATTGAAACGGGTGGCAGAGCAGGGCCCGGACCGGGCTTCTACTTTGAGCCAACCATCATCTCCGGTTTGCATCAGCACGACGAAGCCATTCAACATGAAGTGTTTGGTCCGGTAATGGCGATTCAGTCCTTTTCGACTGACGAAGACGCGTTGCACAAAGCCAATGATGTGGAATACGGCCTGGCCGCAAGCGTCTGGACCGGTAACCACGGCCGCGCACAGCGTTTTTGCATTGACCTCGATTTTGGCACGGTGTGGATCAACAACCATATTCCACTGTGTGCGGAAATGCCGCACGGCGGGTTCAAGAAATCCGGCTACGGTAAAGATCTCTCCTCTTATTCACTCGATGAGTACACCCGAGTGAAACATATCATGTGCGATATTTCTGAATAGCGGGTAATACGATGAAAACATTAAAAATAGCTGCGCTGTCGCTGGTGATGTTCTCGGGGTTTAGTCTGGCAGACAGCTCCCCGCTGAACACCGTAAAAGCGTATATGGCGGCCTGGAATGCGCATAACGCGCCGCTCGCAGCGCAGTATCTGGCCGACGACGCGGTCTATTACGATGCCGCCGCCGGGGAGCCGATAACTGGCAGGGAAAAAGCCGAGAAAGAGGTGATTGGAGCATTCATTAAGGCGGTCCCGGATCTGAACTGGAAAATGGTCGGCAAACCCGTCTATGACGAAGATACCGTGGCATTTCGTTGGGAGTTCTCGGGTAAAAATAGCGGCGAATGGGCAGGAAGTCCGCCGACAAATAATCCGATCAAATTTGAAGGCGTCAGCTATATTCATGTTAAGGCAGGAAAAATCACCTGGCAGGGTGATTATTATGATTCTAAAAAACTGGATGAAGAACTCAAGCCAGTGAAGTAGTCGGTGGTCCCCCTTGTGAGAGGGGGACCCTCTCATTTGTGCTGTGTTTAGGGCAGTGTGTGCGTGGCAAAAGGACAAGTTAATGGCAATTACCCGACGTGATTTTCTCAACGGTGTGGCGGTCACCATCGCCGCGGGGCTGACCCCTCTGGATATGGTCAGAGCGGCAGGAAAAGAACATGAATTTATCGATGGAAGTTATTACCCTCCCAGCCTGACGGGGCTGCGTGGTAACCATCCGGGCTCGTTTGAAATGGCTCACGCGCTGGGCCGGGAACAGAAAAAATTTGATTTAACGGCGCTTCCGGTCGAGGAAGAGTACGACCTGGTGGTGGTTGGTGGCGGCATTAGCGGGCTGGCGGCCGGATGTTTCTGGCGGCAACTTGTCGGGCAAAACAGCAAGGTTCTGATCCTCGACAACCATGATGATTTTGGCGGCCACGCCAAACGTAACGAATTTAGCACAGCCGGAAAAAAACTGATCGGCTATGGCGGCAGTGAGTCGTTTCAGTCGCCAGCGCATAATTTCAGCCCGGACGTACAAAAGCTGATGGAAACACTCGGCGTGAGCGCCACCAAGCTCAAAGAGAGTTTTGACGTCAACTTCTATCCAGACTGGCAGCTCAGTCGCGGCGTCTTTTTCGACAAAAAGAATTTTGGCGAGACCAAAATCGTCAGCGGCGATCCGGGACGCGCTGTTTCCGACGATATTCCACCGGACCGGCTCAACGGTCGTAAGATTGAAGACTTTATCAATGATTTTCCGTTGAGTGAGAGCGACCGAAAAGCGCTTATCGACCTGCATGTACGCCCTGGCGACTACCTTCCGGGCATGACGGTCGAGGAGAAAAGTAGCTGGCTGGATACCCACAGCTACAGTGAATTTCTGGCCACGAAAGTCGGTTTAAGCAAAATGGCACTGCTCTATTTCCAGCAGCGCTCCAACGATTTCTTTGCTATCGGCATTGAGGGCATTTCCTGTAGCGATGCCCGGGCATGCGCCTTACCGGGCATGGAAGCGTTAGGTCTGCCGCCGCTGGACGGCGAGTCACTGGCCGACCTCGAAGAGCCGTATGTTTATCACTTCCCCGATGGCAACGCGGGACTGGCACGAATAATGGTCAGATATATGCTCCCGGATGCCTTGCCGGGGACCACCATGGAGGATTCCGTCCTCGCCAGATTGCATTACGAAAAGCTGGATCTGCCGGAAAATACCACGCGTTTACGCCTCAACAGTAGCGTGATTAATGCGGCCAACGTGCCGGGCGGCGTGGCCGTAACCTATCTGCGTGACGGCAAATTGCATCGAGTGCACGCAAAAAATGCCATCATGGCGGGTTATAACATGATGATCCCGTACCTGGTGCCGGAAATGCCGAAACAACAGCAGGCAGACCTCAAGCTGAACGTAAAGGCGCCGCTGGTTTACACCAACGTAGTGGTGAAAAACTGGCAGGCGTTTAAGCAACTCGGCGTACATGAGTTTTATTCCCCGGCTGCGCCGTACAGCCGCATTAAGCTCGACTATCCAGTCAGCATTGGCGGCTATCAGCACCCGGCGACCCCAGACGATCCGATGGTGATTCATATGGTCTATGTGCCAACCTATCCGGGCAGTAACCTACCGGCGAGAGAACAATTCCGCCTGGGACGGGCCTATCTGCTGGGGACCACGTTTGCTGCGCATGAAGAGATGATCCGTGGCCAGTTGCAGGAGATGTTTGGCTCGACAGGCTTTGACAATCAACGTGATATCGCGGCTATTACGGTTAACCGCTGGGCACATGGCTATGCCTATTACGCCAACCCGCTGTTCGACGACATGGATGAAATGGAGAAGGTTGTTGAGCGGGCACGCCAACCCATCGGCCGAATTGCGATTGCTAACTCTGATGCCGACTGGAGCGCGTATGCACATGCGGCGATCGATCAGGCATTGCGGGCGGTTAACGAACTCAAGGGTATGAGGTGATCTATGCGTAATGTAACCGTTCTTGTCGCCTGTTTGTTTAGCGCGACGGTTTCCGCCGCGGACTCTCACGGTGAGTACATCGCCAGAATTTCAGACTGTGTAGCCTGTCACACCGCTGAGGGTGGGGACGCGATGGCAGGGGGCAAAAAGTTTCCCACGCCGGTCGGTGATATTTTCTCGACAAATATCACGCCGGACAAAACCCACGGCATCGGTAACTATTCCTACGAGGATTTTGAAAAAGCGGTGCGTCAGGGCATTGCCAAAGATGGCCATCCGCTTTACCCGGCCATGCCATATCCGTCTTACGCAAAGCTCTCCGACGAAGATGTCCAGGCGCTGTATCGCTACTTTATGCATGATGTCACGCCGTCTGCGACAGCAAATAAAGAGAATGAGATCCCCTGGCTGATTTCAGCCCGCTGGCCGCTGCATATCTGGAACTGGCTCTTTACCGACGCTCCTGCAACGGCTGCGGTAGGTAGCAACAGTACCGATCCCAGTGCCGCGCGGATCCAGCGCGGAGCTTATCTGGTTGAAGGACCCGGCCACTGTGGCTCCTGCCATACCCCGAGGGGAATGGCGATGAATGAGAAAGCCTATACTCATGCCGATGCACAGTACCTGAGCGGGGCGATGATTGACGGCTGGTATGCGCCGTCCCTTCGGGGCACCGGGATGTCTGAGCAGGAGTTAACGTCGCTGTTACTGACCGGTAAAAGCAAGCATGCTGCGGTTTCGGGTTCAATGGCTGAAGTCGTCAGTGAGAGTACGCAATACCTGACGGATGAAGATGCTGCAGCGATTGCACAGTATCTGCGGAGCCTGAAAAACGCCAAACCGGAGACGACACGAGCGGGCACCACCACGGCGTCCTGGTCGAATTCACCGCAGGCGGGAAAAGTGGTCTACAACCGTTATTGCTCGACCTGTCACGGTCTGGAAGGCAAGGGCACGGATAACAACGCGCCGTCACTGATCCACAATCCGCTGGTGATGGTTGACGATCCGACCCCGCTGTTCAGGGTGATTTCGCAGGGCGCGGAAACGCCGACCACGCGGGGCAACGTGTCGTTTAAGATGCCAGCGTATAACGGATTGCTGACCGAAGTTGAGATGCGCGATGTGATCAACTATGTACGAAAAAGTTGGGGTGAAGGCAATGGCGAGGTCAGTCAGGAGGAGCTTGCCGGACTTAAACCAGCTACACACTAAGCGTTATGCCTGATGGCGCTGCGCTTATCCGACCTATAAAAACCGTATTGTAGGTCGGATAAGACGCGTTAGTGACGCCATCCGGCAACGTTTATCCTACGTTTGCCTTGATAATGCCCGCCAACCGGGAAAACGCCGCGGCCATCTCATGTTCTTCAATACTGGCAAAACCCAGCAACAGACCGCTGCGTTTCTCTTCGTTGACGTAGTAACGTGACAGCGGTCGTACCAATAACCCCTGCGTATTCGCCAGCTGTGCAATCATGCTGTCGTCGGCATGGGCTGGCAATTGTAATATCAGATGCAGCCCGGCGTTACTGTTGAACGGTCCCAGATAATCCTCTCCGAGTTGCGTGGCGATCAGGTCCACCAGCGTCTGACGACGGCGGCTGTACAGTTGGCGCATTTTACGGATATGCGCGGCGTAGTAGCCTTCGCGGATAAACTCTGCCAGCGCGGCCTGAATCAAAAGGTGTCCGCCGCGATAGAGGTCGTTATGAACTTTCTTCAGCGGTGCAGCGAGCGGTTTGGGCAGCACAACATACCCGAGTCGGAGGGCAGGATAGAGCGTTTTGCTGAATGTGCCGATGTAGATAACTGGACTTTCTTCCTCCAGTCCTTGCAGTGAAGGAATAGGCTGCCCCGAAAAGCGAAACTCGCTGTCGTAGTCATCTTCCACGATCCAACTGCGTGTTTCACGTGCGCGAAACAGTAACTGCCGTCGCCGGCTCAGGCTCATCACCGACCCCAGCGGATACTGATGTGACGGTGTCACAAAAATCAGCTTCGGGGACACCGCTGACGACACTGGCGGTACCATGCCCTGTTCATCAACCGCCATCGCCGAGAAGTTAACCGCGTTGATGCGCAGAATATTTTTGATTCCCCAATAGCCTGGCTCTTCAATCCAGGCGTTATCGCCAGGGTTACACAGGGTGCGGGTCACCAGATCCAACGCCTGGTGAATGCCTTCGGTGATCAGTATCTGTTCAGGAGCACACCTGACGCCGCGCGCGGTACGCAAATAGTCCGCCAGCGCTTCTTTTAGTTCACCGTCGCCACCCGCCGCATCATAGGTGAGAAACTCCGGGCGCAGGCGTCTTGCCAGCCGGTCCTGAATTTTTTTAAGCGTGCGGTGGGGGAAATGTTGTACATCCGGAACGCCAGGAATAAACGCCCCCCACTGGCGCGGGCTGGCGCTGGCATTACCGAGCAGCTCCAGGCAGCGGGCGGACAGGCTGGCGCGGTCTTCTTGTGCGGGGGGCGCGTTTTTTTTATCGGGCCGTTGCGCGAGGTTGTCCAGCACGCTGTCGGTGACAAACGTGCCGCTGCTGGTACGTGCAGAAATATACCCTTCGGCTTGCAGTTGCTCATACACTCGCAAGACGGTATTGCGCGATAACGCCAGTTCGCCCGCCAGATCGCGCGAAGGTGGCATACGGGTGGCGGGTTTCAAGCTGCCTTCAAGAATGCAGCTGCAGATGGCGGCATACAAACGCCGGTGCAGTTTCTCGTCGGTTTGCTGGCTAAATGCATGCTTGATCACATCTCCGGCAAGTGAACGCATTTGGATCCTTAAAATAAAACGATTTGGCTCTCGATTAAAGTACCAGATGGCGTCTAGATTTAAAGGGTAATTCAACCCTGAATGTGTTTATGAACAAGGTGTAGAGAATGAATAATAAAAACCTGCAACAACGTCGTCTGGATGCAACCCCGCGTGGCGTGGGCGTAATGTGTGACTTTTTCGCCCAGTCGGCAGAAAACAGCACCATTACCGATATCGAAGGCAATCAATATATTGATTTTGCTGCCGGGATTGCCGTCCTGAATACTGGACACCGTCATCCTCGTATGGTGCAGGCGGTTGAAGCGCAACTTCAAGCCTTTACCCACACGGCCTATCAGATTGTCCCGTACGAAAGCTACGTCTCGCTGGCGGAGAAAATCAATGCGGCCGCGCCGATTGACGGTTTGCGTAAAACCACGTTCTTTACCACCGGCGCAGAAGCCGTCGAAAACGCGGTTAAAATTGCCCGCGCGCACACCGGCCGTCCCGGCGTGATCGCGTTTGGCGGGGGATTTCATGGCCGTACCTATATGACGATGGCGCTGACCGGCAAGGTCGCACCGTATAAAAAAGGCTTCGGGCCGTTCCCGGGATCGGTTTACCACGCACCGTATCCTTCTGAGTTGCAGGGCATCACCACCGCAGATTCGATAAAAGCCATCGAGCGTCTGTTTAAAGCTGATATCGACGCCAGCCAGGTCGCAGCGATTATCTTCGAACCTGTCCAGGGTGAAGGGGGCTTTGTGGTGGCCCCACCTGAATTCGTTGCCGCTATTCGTCGCATCTGCGATGAGCACGGTATTGTGATGATTGCCGATGAAGTCCAGAGTGGTTTTGCCCGCACCGGCGAGCTTTTTGCCATGGACCATTACGCCCACAAAGCCGATCTGATGACCATGGCGAAAAGCCTGGCGGGCGGTATGCCGCTGTCTGGCGTGGTCGGCAAAGCCGAAATTATGGATGCCCCTGCACCGGGTGGTCTGGGCGGTACCTATGCCGGTAACCCGCTCGCCGTGGCGGCCGCTCACGCGGTGCTTGATATCATTCATGATGAGCAACTGTGCCAGCGAGCAGCAGCGCTGGGTGAACAACTGCGTGCCACGCTGACCGATGCCCGTGCGTGGTGTCCGGAACTTGCCGAAGTGCGTGGGTTAGGATCGATGGTTGCCGCTGAGTTTTGTGATGCCAGCACCGGAGAGCCTTCTGCAGCCACGGCGCAACGCGTACAGAAGAAAGCCCTTGAGCAGGGACTGCTGCTGCTTACCTGCGGCCAATACGGCAACGTGATCCGTTTCCTTTACCCGCTGACCATTCCGCAGGATCAGTTCGTAAAAGCGCTGGAAATTATTAAATCCGTCACTAAATCATGATAGTGCGCGTATAGCGTCAACCCTGGCCGACGGTGGTACACATCGTCGGCTTTTTTGTTCCTGTGGGTTTCTCAACGTCAATTGATCTTTATCGGTAGAGTTACCTGATTTATTGGAAAAGCGTTGCCAGATACCTCGCTATATAATTTAATGCATATCGGTTTTTCTCCTGTCCAGATGGTGTCTATGTTAACTCTTCGTTCATTTTTGCTGGTATGCGCCAGCATGTTGTTTGCGTTTTCGGCGCAGGCAGACCGCACGATAACCGATCAGCTTGGCCGCCAGGTCACGATCCCCGATAGCGTCAATAAGGTGGTGGTGTTACAACACCAGACGCTGAATATTCTGGTTCAACTGGATGCCACGCAGGACATTGTCGGCGTGATGTCGAGCTGGAAAAAACAGCTTGGACCGGCGTTCGCCCGCTTTATGCCGACGATTACGACCCTGCCGACGCCGGGCGATCTCACCAGCGTGAATATTGAAAGCCTGCTGGCTACCCACACGCAAGTGGTGTTTGTTGCCAACTATGCACCTGCCGAGATGATTCAGCAGATTCAGAATGCCGGGATTCCGGTGGTGGCTATCTCATTACGTCAGGATGCTGCTGGCCAGCAGAACAAAATGAACCCGACTATGGCTGACGAAGAGCAGGTCTACAACGAAGGCTTAAAGCAGGGGATTCGCCTGATTGCCGACGTGGTGGGACGTAAACCGCAGGCTGAAACGCTGATCGACTACGTTTTTTCGGCCAGGGCTAAATTCAATGCGCCGGTGGCGGCGATTGCACAGGCGCAAAAAGTCCGTATCTATATGGCCAACCCCGATCTCATGACTTACGGTGCCGGAAAGTACACGGGCCTGATGATGCAGCATGCCGGAGGGCTAAACGTGGCTGCGGCGAGCGTTAAAGGCGCGCGGCAGGTTTCGCTGGAGCAGGTGTTAGCGTGGAACCCGCAGGTGATTTTTGTCCAGGACCGCTACCCGCAGGTGGTGACGGAGATCCTAAACGATCCCAACTGGCAGAACATCGATGCGGTAAAAAATCATCGCGTCTGGCTGATGCCGGAATACGCCAAAGCCTGGGGATATCCGATGCCGGAAGCGCTGGCGCTGGGTGAATTTTGGATGGCAAAAAAACTCTATCCGAATGCCTATAAAAACATCGATGTTGATGCGCAGGCACAGGATTACTACCACCGTTTTTACCGCGTGAACTGGCAGTCCGATGCCGCTAAGTAATCGCGCTTTCCCCCTGCAACCGATACTGATTACCGTGGTGCTACTGCTGGGTGTTGGTTCACTGTGTGTGGGGCAATATCCGCTGTCGCTGCGCGATGTGTTCTCACTGTTGAGCCATTACGCAGACTCGCAGGGTATGGCGCACCAGGTCGTCTGGACCGTCAGACTCCCGCGTATTTTGATGGCACTGCTGGCGGGCGGCGCGCTGGGGTTATGTGGGGCTACGCTGCAAGGCGTGTTTCATAATCCGCTGGTGGACCCGCATATTATTGGGGTGACCTCTGGCTCAGCATTTGGCGGTACGCTGGCGATTTTGCTTGGGCTTGATCCGTTCCTGATGATGGGGTCGACGTTCTTCTTTGGTCTGGCGGCGTTGATTCTGGTATATACCATTGCCGCGCTACAGGGGCTGGAAAACACGCTGGTGCTGATCCTCTCGGGCATTATTTTGAGTGGTTTTTTTGCCGCGCTGGTGAGCCTGATTCAATACCAGGCCGATACCGAAGAGACGTTACCCAGCATTGTATTCTGGCTGTTGGGCAGTTTTGCGACCGCCAACTGGCATAAAGTGTGGCTGCTGGCGGTGCCGGTCGGCATTGCGGCCATGCTGTTGTACCAGTTGCGCTGGCGAATCAACCTGTTATCACTCAACGATAAAGACGCCAAAGCGCTCGGGGTGGCGGTGGTTCCGCTGCGGCGCGGCGTGTTGCTGTGCTGCGCATTGCTGGTTGCGGCGCAGGTCTCCGTCAGCGGCAGTATTGCCTGGGTGGGTCTGGTGATCCCGCATCTGGCCCGCCTGCTGGTAGGCGTTGATCACCGTCGGTTACTCCCCTGTGCTTTCTGGCTGGGCGGCGGTTTTATGATTGTGGTGGATGATATTGCCCGCACGCTGCTACCTACGGAAATTCCTCTGGGGATCATCACCGCCTTGCTCGGTGCGCCGCTGTTTGCCTTTTTGCTGATTCAGTCCAGCCGACGGGGGATACGATGATATCTGCCGCACTTAACGTCGATCAGTTGGAGTATGGCTACCGGATGCCGTTGTTTGCGCCGCTCACGTTCCGCTGTGAGAAAGGCAATATCTGGGCCGTGCTCGGGCGTAACGGTTTGGGGAAGAGCACGTTGCTGGATACGCTGACCGGTACGCTGCCGTTGTTGGGTGGAAACATACAAAGTGAGGGGGGAATGGGTATTGTGGCGCAGCATACGCGCTTACCGTTTCCCTACACCGTTAGCGATGTCGTGCTGATGGGCCGCGCGCAGCATGTAAAGTTATTTGCTCAACCGGGCCAGCAGGATAAAAAGCGGGCGATGCAGGCGCTGGAGCAGCTCAATATTGCGCATCTTGCGTCCTGTACCTTTTGTTCACTTTCCGGCGGGCAGCAACAGTTGGTAATGATCGCCCGGGCGTTGGTCACGGATTGTCAAACGCTGTTGCTTGATGAACCCTGTTCCGCGCTGGATTTAGCTAATCAGCAGGTGGTGCTGCAGCTTATCAGCGATCTGGCGTATCGCCAGGGCTGCAGCATTCTCTTTACAACGCACGATCCGCAGCATGCACTACAGATAGCCAGTCATACGCTGCTGTTGTTGCCGCAGGGGAGATGGCTGGCGGGGCCAACTCAGGAGATTGTGACGGAAGATAATTTGTTCCAGGCGTACGGTTTACCGATGCGAAAATTTAGCGTGGACCCGCATCCGACGCCGTTTATCGCGCCGCTGTTTACCATTCATCGTTAAGTGTTTTAAAACCGGCGCTGGCCAAACATGTTTGTCCGTCGCGCGCGAGGATAAAATCAACCAGCGCTTTGACGTTTTTAGACGCCTCGAGCACCGCCAGCTGGTATTCACAGCGAATGTTATGGTCCGTGGGGATCGTTACGCAGCGAATATCGGGCTGCCCGGCAAGTGCTGTTGCATAGTGCGCGTAGCCAATAAACAAATCCGCCAGGCCCTGGCGAATAATCCACGCGCTGGCCAGTTCGCCATTTGGCACCTTAACCGTGTCACGGCCACCGACAAGGGGAATAGCGCGTTCGCGCAGGCGCTGTCCAAGGCCGGGTTCGAGCACATCGAGGCTGTCGAATAATGCCCAGGTATAATCCCCGGAAGGGTCACAGCCGGGGGTTGAGGTGCCAATACGCAGGGTTGGATCTCGCAGTAACTCCAGCCATTCGCCGGTTTTGCGGGTGGTGAGGCTCAGTTGGTTCCAGCAAAAGGTATGCGCGGACAGTGCCCTACCGCTGGCCAGCAACTGCTGCGGATGTGCACGATTGGCCGAGGCAAATAAGGCACAAGGTTCACCGGCTTCTATACGTTCGCGTAATAATCCGGCCGGGCCGTATTCCACACAAACGTCAATTCCGCTTAGAGACGTGAACTGGTTTAGCAGCGGGGTAAAGGCCAGCCGTAAACTGCCAGCAGCGAAGAGCGTGATGGGGCATGACATAATGTAGCGAGTCCTGAATTCGAGGTCCGAAATGAATGATAGACATCTTAAACGTCATCATATTGTATATGACCAACTATTCGATGCAAATGGCAATAATTATCTGGGTAATAATTTTTTTAAGATATTAACAATTGAATTAATGATTAGCTGTACCCGGAAAGGCTGCTGTGTCTTTTTACTGTAAATCACAAACAGATCCAGATGGGTGGAGAAGTTATCAGGAAGTGTAGGGACCAGACCGTCGATATCTGTTTCTTTAATGATCAACTCGGGCATAAATAAATAACCAAGACCCGCTTTGGCGAGTTCGATTGCGGCATACGAGTTATCGCAGGCAAAATCACCGCTAATGATTATCTTTCTTATTTCTTTATGTGAGTCGTCATTTATATACCAGATGTTATGATTGTCTTCCATATGTGAGAAAAAAAGTATACAGGGACTGTGTCCATAATCTTCAATGGAGTGGATCGGATATCTCGCAATCATGTCGCGGGTGCCATATATATTGGCCGGAATCGATGCGATATTTCGCGCAATAAGTTCGTCATTGTCGGGCAATGAATGCGTAAACAAGATGTCGCAGTCATCACTAAAAGGGACGCCAAGGGTAAATTCAGCGTTGCTGAGGTTACTGGTGGTCAGCATTAATTTAATTTCCGGATGCTGCGCTTTCAACCCAGGAATGACGTACTTGGAGATAAATAACAGCTGACCGGTAGGGGCATGGATCCTGACAAACCCATCAGACGCCAGCTTATAGGCCATTGTAAACTTCTGGATATCTTCACATGACTTCATGTGTTTTTTGACGTAGGGGAGAAGCTCTTCACCGAAACGGGTCAATTTTATCGGCCGACAAGAGCGATCGAACACGGAGAATCCAAAACGGTCCTCCAGTTGTTGTAAGGTTCTACTGATATTGGGTTGCGCAATTTTTAGCGTTTCCGCAGCCAGACTCAAACTACGGGTACACGAAAGTTCATAAAGGATACGGAGTTCGTTATCGTTAAAGCTGATTTTCTGGACCACTGAGACCTCAGATATGCCTTGTGAATATTATCTGTATACATTCCCGCACGGCTTCGGCCAGTGTCTTTTGAAATTGAATGTATACAGTCCAGCCAACAAAAATAGCGCAGGCATGTTACGTGAACATACCTTTTAAACGGTTGCACAATAATATTTTAACCAATTCTTATCCATTAAAAGATAGCATGGTTTGTGTAAGAAAACAAAAAAGCAAAATGCGAAAATTACAATGAATAAACGTGTTGTTACGGGGTTCATGACTATTTTGATAATGGGTGGGCGGTAGATAAAGCCTGTTTCTACCCATTTTAAGGTTACTGCAGGAGTGTAGGTAACGCATTATATCTATTACGCATAATGTTATGCACATTGTTTGCGAGACGCATGAGGTGAATCTGACTAGAATACCGCGCAAATTTATGGTCACAGGCTGGATTCAGGGATAACGAGTTAATACTTAAGCAAATTTTACCGAATGAATAACGTTTTATTCACTTTTATTACAAATTAAACCCTGAGCCCTCTGTAAAAGTTGCACACTTATTATGATCGAAAGAACTGCATGGCTTTGCCTGATTGTACACCTGTCGATCATTACGACGCCGGTACTGGCAACAATAACAAGCGAACCTCAATCGTCGCAATGGCAAAGCGAATTACTTGCACGACCTTCTGTCGTATATGTGCTTCAGGCCGAAGAAACGACGGATTCCGTTGCCGAACGCTTAGGTCTGACAACCACCCAACTGCGCTATTTCAACCAATTCAGAACATTTAACAAACCGTTTGAACAATTAGGTCAGGGTGATGAGCTTGATATTCCGGCCCCAGCCTCCGGTGGGAATAAGGCGGCAGGCGAGAGTGACAAGCTACACCAGGAACAGGAAAACGACACCGGGGTTAAACGCCTTGCCAGCGGTGCTTCGGGCCTGGCGAATATTCTGGAAAATGGCGATGCGGCACAAGCGGCCAGCGGTCTGGTCCGTTCGGAAATTAACAGTAAAGCGAATGAAACAGTCACTGGCTGGTTAGGGCAGTTTGGCACGGTACGGGCGCAGTTGAATGTCGGCGAACAGTTTTCCCTTGATGACAGCAGCGTAGATTGGCTGGTGCCGGTATATGAAACACAGACGAATGTCTTATTCACCCAACTGGGTTATCAGAATCAGGACGACCGTAATACGCTGAACGTTGGCGTGGGCGTACGTCATTTCAGCCATGACTGGATGCTGGGATTTAATACCTTTTATGACGCCGATTTGAGTGGCGATCATCGTCGCCTTGGCGTTGGGGCTGAACTGTGGCGCGACTATTTTCAACTTGCTACCAACGGGTATTTCAGACTGTCTGACTGGAAGGCCTCGAAAGACGTGGAAAATTATGACGAACGCCCGGCGAACGGTTTTGATGTCAGAGTGCAAGGTTGGTTGCCTGACTATCCGCACCTTGGCGGCAAGTTTATCTATGAGCAGTATTTTGGCGATGAGGTCGGGCTGTCTGGCGAAGACGAACGTGAGAAAAATGCCTGGGCCTTCACGACCGGTATCACCTGGACGCCGTTCCCACTGATGACGCTGGGTATTGAGCAGAGTATGGAAAAGGGTGATGAGCGAGACACCAGCGTGCAAATGGAGCTGGCGTGGCGACCGGGTGAAACCCTGGAGTCTCAACTTTCGCCTGATGAAGTGGCCTCTCTGCGCGAGCTGGAAGGTAGCCGCTACAGCCTGGTTGATCGTAATAATGTCATCACTCTGGAATATCAGGCACAGGATCTTGTGCAGTTGACGCTTTCTGAAGAGGCGATTCAGGACGCTGAATATACGGTGCATACGATTTCGACCGATGTCACGAGTGAATACCCGCTGGCGCAGGTCACCTGGGATAACGCGGCCTTTCTGGCGGCTGGCGGAGAGTTTCGCGAGCTGAGCGTGAATATGTTTTCACTGACATTGCCTCCTTACCAACGCTCGCCATCCTCAGACGGGACGGCAAACCAGTATCGCGTCGTTGCGATGGCAGAGGATACCGAAGGGAATACCAGTAATGCCCAGACCTTGCTGATTGAGGTTCTACCCGTAAATCTGGCGTTTGGCGATGCGTTACAGGTCACCGGTAACGGTGCGCCCGCTGATGGTAAAACGCCGGTTACTGTGACCGCAACCCTGGTCGATGATGACGGCAAACCGGTTAGCGGAAAAAATATCACCATGGGAATGACATTCGCCGACGGCAGTATCACCGCTGAGGATGTGATGAGCGATGCGGCTGGGCGGGCGATGTACAGCGTGGTCTCTCACGTTGCGGGTCAGGCAACGGCGACGGCCAGGGTGCATGAACTGAGCCAGAGCGCGAAAGTATTGTATAGCCAGGCGAATTCGGGTGTCGATGAAATGTACTCGGTGTTGCTGGTGAACCCGGCGGTGATTCGGGCCGATGGCGAAGATGTTGCTGAAATGACCTACAAAGCCAATAACAGCGAGGGCGAGCCGGTAACGGGCCTCGAGAACGTGTCGTTTCAGGTGTCCGGTGTGCCCAATACCACCTCCACAGTAGTGCGTGAAGTCGCGCCGGGTATCTATCGTGCAAAGTTGAGCGGTATTCATGCCGGGAAAGGCGTGGTGCAGGTTATGCAGGGAAATGTTGTGGCGAAGACCTTGCGCCGTCCGGTTACCCTCATCTCCACCGGTAACCCTGTCGACCCGCAGCAATCTTCTTTAAATGCGACGCCGGGAAGAATATCCGCCAATGGTAACGCGGAATCGACTCTGGTTCTGCAGTTAACCGACAGCAGCGGGAACCCACTGAAAGAAAAAAACGTCCGATTTACCAGTAGCCTCGCCGGAACGACGATCGGCAACGTCACTAACCGGGAGGATGGTACGTATACCGCCACATTGACGGGTACCGCAACCGGAAACGCAAAAATAAGGACGCATGTTAATGGGTTTCTGACCACTATCGCGCCGACGGTGGTCAAGCTGGTACGTGATGACAATTCGGTCAGTCTTGAGGCTGTGGTGGTGCTTGACGATCATGCGCTGGCGGATGGTGTAGATGAGAATGTCATCAAAGTCACCACCTTTAACGCGGATGGGACGCCTGCTGCGGGTGAAACCGTACGACTGTACGCGAACAATCATGCGGATATTCCCCCAGCAGCCACCACCGATGCTAACGGTGAGGCCTCGGTGTCGTTGACCAGTCGGGTCGCGGGTGAGGTCACGGTGATTGTCGAACTTAACGGCAGCACAGAGGAAGTTGAAACGAGTTTTGCCGTTGATGATGACAGCCTGGATCCAGCGAAATCTCAACTGAATGTCGTCCCTGAACGTATTGAAGCGAATGGCAATGCTGAATCATTTATTCACTTTTTATTAAGGGATCAGCAGGGCAACCCGGTTACCGGGCAAAAAGTGACCTTCACCAGTCCTCTGGAGGGCACGACTATCAGTCAGGCTAAGGATAACCATAACGGCCTGTATAAAGCGTCGTTATCTGGCGTAACAGCGGGCGTGGCCGAGATTTCTGTCAACGTGAATGACCATCACTTTGCGGTTACTCCAGTGAGCGTTACGCTCACGCCAAAAGTGGGTGAGGCCGGGCAGGGCGTCACGCAGGTGGTGGCAGACAATGCGCCGGCCAATGGCAGATCGGCGAATCAGGTGAAGGTCACCATACACCATGCGGATGGGCGTCCGGCCAGCGCGCAGGCGGTGCGATTCGTGGCGACTAACGGGGCGGCAGTACCCACCTCGGTGATGACTAATAGCGAAGGCGAAGCAATGGCCATGGTGACCAACCGCATCGCCGGAAAATCCGTGGTGTCGGTGATGTTAAACGGACATGTCCAGCAGGTTGAACTCACCTTTCTGTCTGATGAAGGCAGCGCCACCATTTTCCCTGGCGACCTGCGCATCATAGCGGACAACGCATTAGCTAACGGCACTGCTGAAAATAAAGTCAGCGCGACCGTCAGGGATGCGTTTGGTAATCCTGTGGCGGGGCAGCAGGTGAAATTTAAGGCCAGCCACGGCGTACGTGCTTCTGCACAGGGTGTGACCGATGCGAACGGCGTGATAACAGCGACCCTGACGAGCACTGCTGCGGGACGCAGCGAGGTTGTGGCGCTAATTAATCGTCGCGGCGAGCACGTGTCGGTTAATTTTGCCCCCTTTGCATCATCGGTGAAAGTGCTACGCAATGGGCAAGCGCTGACCACCCATCCGCAGGTGGGCGACCGTTTATCCGCTGTCGTCATGTGCGGTGAAATTGTCTGCGAGGAGCAGCCAGAACATTTTCAGTGGCAGGGGGAAACCGCTGCAGGCAGTAACCAGTTCACCGCGATTCCACAGGCGACGGGCCGTATCTATGTTGTGTCTGGCGAATGGCAAAAACGTGCTTTGCGCGTGGAAACACAAGAATCACCCTGAAACCCGTAATTTCCCGGCTGACGCCTTAATCCCTTTTTATTATTGAGTACGCAAATGAAACGCAAAAACTTTACCTTAACCGCCAGTAGCGCGATGTTAATCCTGTCATTTCCCGCCCTGGCCGTCTTGTCCGATCCAACCGATACCGTAAAAGGACGCGTGCCGGTTATCACCCAGAGCACGATTGTTTCTGCTGATACCAACAGCAACGGCGTCTTCGACATTGGCGATGTGATTTCCATCAGCCAGCAAGGCGCGTTCAGCGACCCGGACGGGGATGCAGAATCGCAAAGAACCTTTCAGTGGCAGGCGGATGGGGCAGATATTTCGGGCGCCACCAGTGATACCTACACCGTGACGGCGAGTGATTTAGGCAAAAAGATCACCGTGTTGGTTACGCCGCATACTGATCCAACGATAACCGATCCGGATACCGGTATCGCAGTTGCGTCAAATGAGCTGTCAGCGGCTTCTGCATCAACGCCGATCGCCGTACAGATTGATGGCGCAGTGAATGGCTTCCCGCAGGTTGATACTGAACTTAGCGCCGTCGTACAACTGGCTGACGGCAGCGCCGGTGATGCTGGCACCTACCAGTGGAAGATTGAGACCGCGATTGGTTCTGGCGTATACCAAAATATTCCTGGTGCGAACGGTAAGACTTACAAACCGGTAGCCGGGGATCAGAAACGTAAGATACAGATCGAGGTGAATTAATGTCACCCATTGTGCAGCAGCGAAGTGTTCAAGCGCTGCTGCGTATAATCGCCGTTCATTCGGATTGCCAGAGCTATGAAGCTGAATAGTGTCGCGCTCACTCTGCGCAGCGCCGCGGGTGTGCTGGTTGTTTTTGTCGCCACGGAAGCCCTGGCGGTGACAGCACAGACCGAGACGGTAAAAGGACGCCCGCCCGTGGCCGGTCAACTGCAGGTGATTAACACCTCTGCGCCGGGATTAAATCCGGCTCAGGGAGATACGCTGGAGATTGCGTATCAACTTCACGATCCTGATGGTTTGCAGGAAAGTCCATCAGAGACCCTGTTTCGCTGGTTGGCCGACGAGCAGGTAATCTCAGGGGCGAATGAGCGTCTTTACACGCCCGGCCCCGCGCAGAATAAACGCTACCTGACGGTTAAGGTGTTGCCGGTTGAGATTGAACCTTCCGATCCCGACCGACCGGATGCGCCTTTTGTCAGCCCAAACGCGAACGCGCCGGTGCTACCCGCGCGAGCAGACTTGTCGGCCGCGTTTCATTATGCTTCGCCAGCGCTGCGCTGGGGGGATGCGTATATGCACTGTGCGAACAACGGCATGCGTTTACCAGATGAGGGCGATCTGCAGGATATGTTTGTGACCTATACTCGGGCAAATCGTGTGGGGCAAGATTCTAAAGGCGATTTACGGCATACCTATGGCATTGCTGGACGTAACGCTATCTGGACGACACGCGCGCTCAATGATACGCACCATGCGGTGATTAATGCTTTTACCGATGGGCGTAGTAGCGCGGCGGCAAACGCCAGCAGACAGACAGTGGTGTGCGCGCAAACCGGTACGCCGGACACGCTCCCGGCGATCGTCAATTTAGCGATACCGGCGCCCCGCGAAGGGGAAGATGTCACGCTTTCCTATCTTTATCAGGGGAATGAGACGATTCCCGACCGGTCGCGTTTTCAGTGGTTTCGTGCGGATAACGCCGCAGGAACGGCCAGAAAAACGGCAATTCCAGGCGCGGTTGAAAAAAGTTATACCCCCGTTGCAGAGGATGTAAATCGCTATCTGGTGGTGGAAGCCACGCCAGCAAGCTATGACACGGTAATGGGGACAATGGTCAGTACGGTCAGCGAGCAAGTGGCACCAGGCGGCAGCAACGTCCTCCCTGGGAACACGACTATTCACGTCAATGGCGCCACGTTTGATACCGACAGCGGTTTTCCTCGCAGCGGATTGGTTGGTGCCAGCTTCCAGTTGCGCATGAATGGCAATGCTGCCAGCAACCGGGAGTATTCCTGGCATGACGATCGTTCGTGGTTAAGCGTGGATGATAAGGGTGTGGTGACGTTTAACCGTCGGCCTGAAGGCGCAGAGAAAACTGCCACCATTACCATACGGTCGAAAAATGACGGTGGGTCTTATGCTTATACCTTCACGGTCACGAAGTGGTTAATCACTGACGGCAATCCAACAGGATTTAATAATGACTGGTGTGGTAAACAAGATGATGGCTATCGTCGGCCGACTGCAGAGGAATCGACCCGCAACGGCGAGCGAGCGGCTTCAACCGGACGCTGGTGGAGCGAGTGGGGGCCGTTGTACAACTTTGGTGGCAACTGGGTCAACGCACCTTACTGGATAGATGAACTGGGCAGTAAAAATACGTTGAATATGAGTAACGGGATAGTGACGAATAGCAGGAAAAGCAGTCATGTGGTCTGTATAGCGGATGTGAATTAAGGCGTTTTTCTTAACGGATGGTTGCCTGTAAGACGGTGAGGAAAGCAGGCAGCCACAGCCAATTGTTGAAGGCCAAATAGCAATTACGTAAGAGTGTTTTTTTGAAAAACAAGAAAGTATAGAGAAAGACGAGAGAGTAAGCACCAAATCAACGGGAATTGATTTGGTGCGTCCGAGTGGACTCGAACCACCGACCCCCACCATGTCAAGGTGGTGCTCTAACCAACTGAGCTACGGACGCAAGATGGTGCGTTCAATTGGACTCGAACCAACGACCCCCACCATGTCAAGGTGGTGCTCTAACCAACTGAGCTATGAACGCAACGTTGTAGGTGACAACGGGGACGAATATTAGCGGCACAGACCGAATGAGGCAAGAGGGAAATTGTGTTTTTCTGCATGTTTTCACGCGATTGCAGAGTAATTAAGCAAGTTGATTATATTTTGTTGATTTTGCAGCGTGTTTTTTATTCACCCGATCCTTTGGGTGCACAAGTCAGGCGTGCGGGGGAGAATCAGAACCACTCCAGTAAGTCCCGAATGTCGCGAACATCCGGGGCTTTTTGCTGTTATGGCGAGTCGTTACAGCCGGTATTTTTATGTCTGGCCCAGTCGACCATGCCCTGAAAGTCAACAATGACCACCGACTCATCCCCGACGACCCAGGCATCGTGCCCTGGAGGGATGCGTGACAGATCGCCGGGGCGGCAATCAAATTCACTGCCATCGTCCATTTTTACCCGCAGCACCCCGGCTACGTGGTATTGAAAATGCGGGGCTTCACAACTCTTTGTTCCCGCTATCGACTGGATCGATGTCGCCCATCGCCAGCCGGGCTCCAGCACCGCACGTCCGACGATGGCTCCGCCGATATTGAGAAGTTCCAGTCGTCCATTCGCAAACTCGCGAACCTCATCTGGTATATCGAATGATTTCACATCTGCTTTGTCCATTGCGCACCTCCTTAGCTTGATTACGCACATGGCCGCTCTTCAATTATATCAGCCTGGTTGTTTTTTGTTCGGTTTCACCATGGGGAATTCTGCAACAGGACCTACCCGTAGACCGGGTTTAAGCCGTGCCCGGATTAGCGTAAAATGTCCGCTTTCTGCCGCAACGCTACTGGCTAACTCAACCAAGTGAATTTTTGATGAAAAATAATCCGACGCTCTCCCTGATGTGTTTTCAGATGCTGGAATCTGGCGCGAGTCGCCGTACGGTGAAAAGGGCTCTGACATCCCGCCGTGTCAAGGGACGTCAGGCTGTGGTGCTGCTCTGCAAGCAAGAGATGGCGCTGCTGAGAAGCGGGAAATTGCGCGTGTCAGAAAACGGGTAATCCCAGCCCACACTTCACTTCCCTTACTGTTTTCTGCGTGACGTCGTGCGCCCGCTCGCTCCCTTTTTGCAATAGCGCCATCAACATGCCCTTATCCTGGATGTAGGTCGCACGGCGTTCTCGCATGGGGGCAATGAGTTCTTGTAAACACACCTCCAGCTCATTTTTACAGGTTTTATCCCCCAGCCCGCCTTGTTGATAGTTCGCTTTCATCTCCGCAACTTTTGCTTTGTTCGGGTGAAATGCGTCCAGATATGTGAACACTATATTGCCGTCTATCTGCCCCGGGTCGGTCACTTTTAAATGGTGAGGGTCGGTGTACATGGCGCTGACCGCGCGATGAATGGCCTCTTCGCTGGCAGAAAGGAGCAACGTATTGCCAAGTGATTTCGACATTTTGGCGTTGCCGTCGATACCCGGGAGGCGGCTGGTTTCGCTGAGCATTGCCTTACAATGCTGTAAAACGGGAGTCGGTAACAGGCTGTTCATCTTATGTACAATTTCGTTAGTCTGCTCGAGCATCGGTAATTGATCGTCGCCGACGGGAACAACGTTGGCTTTGAAGGCCGTAATATCTGCCGCCTGGCTGATCGGGTAAACCAGGAAACCAACCGGCAAAGAGCGGGTGAACCCTTTTTGCATAATTTCATTTTTTACCGTTGGGTTACGCTCTACGCGCGCCACGGTAACAATGTTCATATAAAGCGCAGTCAGTTCAGCAAGCGCCGGTAGAGCAGACTGCAAGCAAATTGTCGTGAGTGAAGGATCAATCCCCGCGGCAAGATAATCGGCGAGCACTTCGGGGATGTTATTGCGGATCTTTTGCGGATTGCTGCCGTTATCGGTAAGCCCCTGAAGATCCGCGACCAGCACAAATTGTTGATAATCACGTTGCAGGGCAACACGCTGGCGTAGCGAGCCAACAAAGTGGCCGAGATGTAATGGGCCGGTTGGGCGATCGCCAGTAAGAATAATGGTTTTGTTGTTCATGCCAGACTCCTTAGTCATCAAACCGAAAGGGGTCTTTCAAATGCAAATAACCGCCTTTCGGCGGTTATTTAAAATGGGGAAAACACATTCTGGCCGCCTTTAAGAAGGCTGCCACCACAGGTTGTTATTAACGCTGTTTACATCGTGTTTTGTATTCATTTAATGAACATATCATGGTGTGATGAAGAGGTAAAGCCATGCACGCTGCGAGCTGATTGGCGTGACAACCGTTGTTATCGCGCGTTCTCACGCAACTGTACTTTACCTGTCAGATACGTTGTGGCTTGACCACCAATATGGACACGATCGCCCACTAACTTGCAGCGTAAATCCCCGCCGCGCTCGGACACCTGGCGTGCCAGCATCTGTGTTTTGTTCAGTTTCTCAGCCCAGTATGGAATGAGCATGCTATGTGCCGAACCTGTGACAGGGTCTTCCGCAACGGCCTCGCCTGGGCAGAAGAAACGACTGACAAAATCGTATTCCCCATCGCCTGGCGCCGTAATGCAGACCATTTTTCCCAGCGGAAGCATAGCGTGAATATCCGGGCGTACTGCTGCAATCTGCTGCTGATTCTCCATAACGACCATGTAATCACGTGCCACGCGGACTTCTTTGTATTCCGTGATACCCAGCGTTTCCAATAGTAAAGGCGGCGGTATAACCGATTCGGTATTCCAGGCGGGGAAATCAAGCGTCAGCCATTCGCCACTGCGGGTCACGGTCAGCGGGCCAACAAATCGGGTTTCGAAGTGAATTGTGGTGTCCGGGTAGTCAAGATGTTCAAAGATGACGTGTGCAGCAGCCAGTGTGGCATGCCCGCATAAATTGATTTCACCCTGAGTGGTAAACCAACGTAGCTCAAAGCCGCTATCGGTGGTGACAAAGAAGGCGGTTTCTGACTGGTTATGTTGCTGAGACATTTTTAATAATATCTCATCGGGCAACCATTCTGTAAGAGGACACACTGCGGCGGCATTGCCACCAAAAGTGGTGTTGGTAAAGGCATCTATCATGTAAAAATCAATGTGCTTCATCGTATAGTCCTCTTGTTGTTCTCCGGTCATCTCACGCTCTACCATGCCATGACAACGTGCAATTTCGTATTGGTTTATGCTCTTGCAGGCAATAACATATCGCGATATGCCCGCGTTTAGCTCGCTTGCAGCATACCGAAGCTCACGATTCGCGATCGGCCCAACTCTTTGGCGCGATACAGGGCCACGTCAGCGGCGCGCAGCAGGTTGTCGCTTTGGGCGTGCTGTGGGTAGCTGGCAACGCCAATAGACACGTCGATATGGCTGATGTCCGACGTCCCAAAGCGCAGCGTAAGCGCATGCACGCCGTTGTAGATGTCCGTCGCCATGCGGTTAGCCTCTTCTTCACCCATGCCGCTGAGCAGGACCAGAAACTCTTCACCACCGTAGCGGAACGCCATCCCACTGTCGCGTATGGCGCGCTGAATAATCGCGGCAACGCCCTTGATAACGCCATCGCCCGCCTCGTGGCCGAACCGATCGTTGACATCTTTGAAGTGATCAATATCAATCATCAGGCAACTGATGGGTGTCTGATTATGTATCGCCTGGCCCATCTGGGTGCGCAAAGTGTCTTCCAGATGATGGCGATTGCGCAGACCGGTCAGCGGGTCGTAGAGTGCTTTTTCCAGTAACGCATCGCGCAGACGCTGATTGGCTAATGCCAGACCGAGCGCTTCTGCCATCAGTTCCAGATACGCGCGGGAAGGCGCGGTATCATCGCTGAGATTCTGAAATGAGAGCAGGCCGATAGCCTCACCTTGAGCAATCAACGGCACACACAGCGTGTGATCCTGACATGACTCTGGCAGATGGTAGCAGGCGATGTCCGGCTCGCCGTGGACCGGGGGATGACTCTGCCCGCGACGCACGGCCCAGCATTCGTCCGGGTGGAAGGCATCTGCTTTTCCCTGCGGAGAAAGCCACTCAGCGACGCAGCGCATCTGCCACGGTTCCCGGTCAAGAATGTAGAGGCGTCCGGCGACACCGGGAGCAATATTCGGCGCGAACAGTTGTGCAACATTGATAACGTCAGCGAAGTTCTCACAGCCCTGTAAGCGCTGAGTCATCCGTGCCAGCAGTTCGCGTATCGCCCAGTCGGCGTCACGCTCTTTCTCCAGCCGCTGCCGTACCAGGCCGTTCTCGCGAAAAATGCGGATGGCCTGTGCCATATCGCCGATTTCATCAATCTGGTTAAAGTTAGGTGTTTCAACCGCGTAATCCTGCGAGGCCAGTCGATGAACGACGTCGCTCAGTCGCACGACGGGGCGTAGCACCCGACGTTTTAAAATAAAGCCGAGGACAAACAAAAACAGCAGTGCCGTCAGTCCGACCATCACTTCAGACAGCGTGCGCAGTGTACGGGACGTCTGCGTGGCGTCCTCAATGGCGTTGCGGGCGCGGCTGTCGAGCATCTGGCGGAAATGGTCTATTTTATCCTGCGTCCGTTCGAGCTCCTGCTCATAGGATTTACCGAAGAGCAGGGCGATAGCCTGCGCCTGCTCTCCGCGCGCGACGCTTTCGATCGCCGTCTGTTGTTCGTTCTGTAGCGTATCAACAATTTGCAATCCCTCGTGCAGGAGCGCCAATTCTTCCCCTGATGCTCCGGTATCCTTCAGTTTCGTCAATCGGTGCTCAACGGCTTTTAGCGAGGTCTCTTTCTGTTGGTAGGCTTGCAACGCATCAGGATCTTTACTGACCACATACAGGCGCGCCAGATCGGACAGTGACCAGGCGTCAATTTCAACTTCTTCGGTCAGCTGATCGAATATATACCGCTGTTCTACCGCCTGTCGTTCGGTGTTATCGGCGTTTGACGCCATTAGCATGACCACGCCGGAGGCGAGGGTCAGGCATACCGTCGCACTGTAGGCCCAGTTGGTGATTGTGGCTATTCGCACCTGTTTATTCCTTTTGCGACGAGTAATGAATGTGCATGATTGAAATTATAGAAAACGTATGATTTTGCGTGACAATAAAAAGGCGACCCCGTGGTCGCCCTTTGTTATCGTCATACCGTTATAAATCTGGAGGATTTTTTCCTTCTTCCATAAAGTCTTTATCGATCTCCTCCACGTTGCCCTCGTGATCGCGCCCGGATAACAGATTCCAGCAGGCAAGGAACAGTGCCGCGATCAACGGGCCAATGACAAACCCGTTAATACCGTAAATCTCCATCCCGCCGAGGGTGGAGATCAAAATTAGATAATCGGGCATCTTGGTGTCTTTGCCCACCAGCAATGGGCGCAAAATATTGTCTACCAGCCCGACGATAATGACGAAGAATCCGACGATAAACAGTCCTTGCCACAACTGCTGTGTGGCAAAGAGGAAAATTGCCGCGGGTACCCAGACAATGGCTGAACCCACTGCAGGCACCAGTGAGAGAAACGCCATCAATGCGCCCCACAGAACGCTGCCGTCGATGTCCACAATGGCAAAAGCAATGCCACCGAGTGTGCCCTGAACCACCGCGACCACCGCTGTGCCTTTTACCGTGGCACGGGTGACACCGACAAATTTGGCAAACAGGTGCTGTTTAGCGAAATCGGTCAGCGGTAAAGAATCCAGAATCTGACGCACCAGGTACGGCCCGTCCTTGAGCAGGAAAAACAGCAGATACAGCATGATGCCAAAGCTGATGGCAAAGCCGAATGTCCCTTTGCCAATCAGGAATGCACTGCCGGCGAGGTACTGCCCGCCCTGTAATGCAACATCGGAGAGCTTTTGCTGAATTTGTGCCACGTTATCCAGATGGTGGTCCGCAAGGAATCCTCTGGCCCAGTCAGGGAGATACGACAGGATCGCGGTGACGACTTCCGGGAACTGCGTGTCGTTCTGTTGCAGCTTGCTGTACACCACGTTCAGTTCGATAGCCAGTGATGACAGGATCACCATCAGGGGAATAAAGACAATCAGGCAGATAATGCCAATGGTGATAAGCGACGCCAGCCCGTTGCGATCGCCCAGCGCACTGCGCAGTTTGTTTTTCACCGGATTAAAAATAGTGGTTAATATCGCGGCCCACAGAATGGCGGAAAAGTAAGGGGACAGCACATCAAAGAACGCCCACGTCACCAGGGCGAGAATGAAAATGAAAAAACCTTTGGTCAGTCCGTTAAAACGCATTAGTGGATCCTGTAAATAAGAAGCAGTCCCGACTATAGAACTGTTCAGCGGATTTACCAACCTGCAACTGTCGGCGTGCCAGGGCACGCTGAGCGAAATGGACGCGAGTCTACCGGGGTTTATTCATGTCCGGTGTTTACTCGTTTACCAATATCTTTGAGCTGAGAATACTTTTCCAGCAACTGCGGAGCATCATCCAGGCTCATGGCAAACATCCACATATAGGTCATCACAGAGTAAATGTGACCCGCATCAGCCCCGCCGCCGAACGTCATGATGAGGATCGTCATGCCAAATAACAGAGCGACCACAATGCCAATGGACAAGTAACCCAGCGCCTCACGGTCGGATAAACAAATACGCAGCCTGGACAACAGGCGGTAATGTTTGCCGAGCGGGGAGGCGGCGGCACTATTGACCATGGCTATCTCTTTTTCGAGTCGATTATTTAATCGCAGGAAAAGCGCTTCGTTTTTGCGCGTATAGCTGCTCAGGAACAGTGAAAAAAAACCAAGAATGACAAGGCAGGCCACACCCGTCCACAACTCTATAACCAGCAGCATGATGGCAGCCCCCAGAATAGAGGCGATCGAGGTGATCAGCGCAGGCAGATGCTTTTCAAAAAAATCGACGAACTCGCGGGAAAGCGCGACCCGTGCTGCAATGGTCGAGGTATTTTGATTGTCCCGACGTTGAGCGAGAATGACGGGAACAGCCAACTCAGCATAGATCCGGGTAAATGTACGGGTATCAACACTCCGACGAGCCGCCCCTATGGCCCACATAATAAAGACCACAACTGCATAAAAAACCGCGTGTAAGGCGTTACCCGCAATAATTGCATTGATGGCAAAGCCGGCCATTAGCGGATACAGCAGATACGTCAGGTTCTCGGCAACTACGAGAAGAAATGTGACCAGGAGTTTTTTACGGTGGCGGCGGGCCAGAGACTTAAGCGTGCCAACTGCACTGTATAAGGATGTGGATTTATCGTGACTCTTCAGGCTTATCATTATCTGTGATTCTGTTAAAATTAATAATTGAGCGGTTGCTCAATTATTGCAGGTCGAGTGTATTTGAGCGGTTGCTCAAAGTCAATGCGGGGTGAATTGATGAAAAAAAAGACAGAAGAGTTGAGAGTACGAATTCTGGATGGCGCGGTGGCGCTGTTTATCGAAAAAGGGATAGAGAAGGTGACAACCCGGGAGTTGACGGAACATCTCGGCCTTTCTCGCAGCCATATCTATCACTACTTTAAGGACTGGCAGTCACTGTGCCTTGCCGCGCTGGAAAGATTTATGCAACAAGAGCTGGACGATTTAGCCGAATCGTTAGCCGGGCGCGAACCTCACGAAAAGTTAAGTGTATTGATCAAATACTACCTTCCTGAAGGTCCGGATGCCGTCTGGCAGCTTTATGACTCTTTATGGCGTCTGGCGAGCCATGACGCCGCTTACGCAGAGCTTGCAGAGCGCAATATGAATTGCTGGATGGAAATGATCGCCGACATTATTCGTGAAGGTGTGGGGTTGAAAGCGTTCCGGGCGCTGGATGCCGAACGTGTTACACGCCAGTTCGTTGCCATGCTTAACGGGTACTCAGAGAACCTGATTATTCATCCTTCACCTGAAAAATGTCAGTTGGCCAGCGACGATCTCCACGACTTTATCAGGCAGATGTTGTAAAGCTGTATAGTTCGCGCGTAGCCAATGTTCAGAAAGGCGAAAAAGGATAGAGCTGATACACCGCTACCATCACGGAGATGCTCAATAATACGCTGATGATAAAGTAGGTTTTGAATGGCTGTTTTTGTGTTTTGTGGCGAAAGAGTTGCTGACCTGCTATCGCGCCGGGCCATCCGCCGACAACGCCAAACATCAGTAATGTGAACTCTGGCACTCTGCGCCAGGCTTTTCGCGCCGCCATTTTGTCCATGCCGTAAATCACCAGCGTCAGTACGTTGGCGAGCAGTAACCATATAATAAAGGGATGAGATGTAAACAGGCTGCCGATCGCGGCGAGGATCAGCAGCAAATAACAACCGCGATTGAGATTCATAGTATTCGCCACAGCCATTTCCAGAGAGTATCGACCCTGCATTGTACGCAATACCCACGGTGAGCTGAACCCCTGTCGGAAGCCGTAACCATAACCTGTTACTCATAAACCTTACTGGAATAATGTTCTATTCTAAAATTTGTCTTTTTAATACCACACTTGTGCGCAAGGACGCTCACAAATAAAAATACGCGATGCCAATTGACTTACATCAATCTTTAGTCCTATTTTTACTACTCCTTTAGAGATAAATACGCATCCCTCTTTAAGGGGTTGTTACAGATATGGACAGAGATGATAGAGGGTTATTGCTAAGAGGAGATACTTGACGAGTGGGGAAATTGAAAAGTTAATGACTGGGAAGGTGTGAATGTATACATTAATATATTATAAACCGATTTTTATTATATATCGTAATGTATTGTCAGTGCTAATAATTAAAGTGAGCATAGTGTAATGCAGATTCACTTTTATGTATTCAATGCCACCATATTTTCCTTTCAATATCACTGTGTCTTCTCATCGTTCTTCTGATTTCCCACTTGTTATGATAACTTTCATATGAAGTAAATGCGCTAAATAGATGCTGCTTTTAACATTTAACGAACAAATTTCAAGGTGTTTTCAGCCGTTGACTTGAATTTACCAGACGGTCATATTTCAACACGCTAAATATCACTACCGCCCGTGGACGCGGTGCAACGGATTTAACGAACTGGAAACCAAAGAATGAAAAAAGTACTCATCGCTAGCCTGACCTTAGTCGCAATGACCACCGCACCAGCGCACGCCATCAACGCACAGTACCGTGCCCAGTTGGAGCGTTCCGGCTGCAACGAGATGAATGCTGGCAAGGGGTGCGACATCCACAAAACAAAGGCAGAGAATGCAAAAAACGCCGTGAAGCATACACCTAACTCGGTAAATGAATCCAACGTGCCGCAGTACGTTAAAGAGGCTGAGAATATTATCAACCTCAAAGGGATCGCCGCAGAAGAATATTTGATAGAGCGTGGCTGGCGTCAGCAGGCAGATGGCGACTGGAAAAAAGGCGCTCACCTGATGCGCGTCATTGAGGATAAAAAAGGATTTGTGGCAAATGCCCAGATCATCAAGTAATAAAAGACCCCACACCGGGGGCCAGCCTTCGGCTGTTCAAATTCGTTCCTGACGAATTTATCACACAATTACTGACTTTATGAAATTCGAATTATTTTGGATATAGGGGGGATGTTCTTCAGAAATATGTAGTTTATCGCCATGGATAAAGAAAAGCTTTTTAAAGCATAAAATACGTGGCGGTATGATTGAGTGATCTGTAAAAAAACATTGACGATATACACAAAGGGTAAATGTAATGAAAGCAAAATTAATTATGGTGTTGCTTTGTTTGTCTGTGGTGGGTAATGCTAACGCTATTAGCGCCTCATACCGTAGCCAGCTTGAGAAATCAGGTTGCACACAAGTTACTGATGGTAACGGCACATGTGATATTCATAAAAGTAAACGCGAAAACATGAAACACCATCACGCGGAATTAGCCCCCGCTGAACGCACTATAGATCAGGCTGTAGCCGGTAAAAAATTGAGTGAGGTTGTTCCCCTACTGGTTGCTAATGGCTGGGAACAGGATGATAACGCACCTTTAGAATTTGTCTCAAAAGAAGGTGTACGGATGATTTTAGACGTTAATCAGTCTAATGATCAGGTACAGGGCGTAAATTTAAAATAATGAATAATCCTATTTTTATACTGTGGGCGGTAGTCTGTTTAGTAGGTTACATCATAACACTTCATCTTTATCGAGTTGATCAATGAAAACTATTTTTAAAATTCTGATGGTTTCTGCGGTTTGTGGTTCCCTCTATGGCTGTGTGGTACCTCTTGCAAATGATGATTATCAGGGAGCTGGCCACCATCATCATAAAAACAATAAGGGTTATAATGAAGAAGCAGGAAATCATAGCCATTATGTGACTCGAGACGGATTCACTCTGCCGCCTTGTGATGAAATCCCCGATGCCTCCCAGGCAGATAATGGCAACCGTTGCTGGTTCGAATGATAAACGATACGCAACTGACAGCGTTGTCGTGTTAGCGCATTGATAGTGCTCGCGTTCAATACTTCAAGGGAGGCGATACGTCTCCCTTTATCATCTTATATATTAAAGGGTTATCATTTCCTTCCCTTATTTACAAGGATGCGCTACTCTCACGAATGCGTTCGCAACCAAAATGGTTCGGGTCTGTATGCGTGCTTATTAAAGGCTACTAAAAATGAAAAAAATAATCCCAGAATATACGCCAGTTGACTTATCTTGTTGGGCAAGGAAGGAGCATTTTGAGGTATTTCAGACCTTTGCTCAAAGCACAATTAACCAAACAGTTCTCTTAGACATTACCGCGCTGTTAAAACATATAAAAGAGGTTGGCTGGAAATTTTATCCTACTATTATTTTCCTGCTTTCTAAAGTCGTAAACAGACATACAGAGTTTCGTATGGCGATAAAGGACAATGAGCTTGTCATATGGAATGAAGTTCATCCAAGTTATACGATTTTCCATAATGAAACGGAGACCTTTTCATCATTATGGAGTCACTACGATGGCAATATTCATCACTTTCAACATGTTTATGCAGAAGACATGGCACGTTATGGTAATAACCTTTCTTACTGGCCTAAGGGAGAGTCGCTGGAAAATATATTTTTCGTGTCGGCCATTCCTTGGGTAAGTTTTACCAGTTTCAATATCAACGTTGCCAACATGCAGAACTTTTTTTCCCCCATGTTCACTATTGGGAAATACTACAACCAGGATGGAAAAGTAATGTTACCCCTCGCCGTTCAGGTACATCATTCCGTGTGCGATGGTTTTCATGTGGCAAGATTGATCAATGAGTTACAAGAGATTAGCGATAACATATTGCACCATTCAGAAGAGCGCAATGCTTGATGTGCCAGACGATCTCTTATTACAAGCAAGGATAGCAGTCATGTCGGCTAAGAGTACATAACCTCCTGCTAAAGGGCAGCTTGAACGTAAAGCCGCCCTCTATTTTGCCTGTGATAAAGCAACAATGTTACTCAGCCATGCCGTGGTTAATGCGCGTTAACGGTTCATTGACATTAAAGATTTTGAATTGCACGTTTTGCACACCCAGCGGCTTCAGACGGGCTGTATGCTTTTTAACATATGCCAGCGCAGTTTCTTTGTCCTGAAACAGGTAGATGCCGCCGGCTTCCTGGGTTGCTTCGTTTTCTGTCCAGATTTTCCAGATAAAGCCAGGCTCCTGGTTAATGGATTCTGCCAGGTCGACAAGCTGGCGTGACATCTCTTCGCCAAACGGGCCCTGAAAATCAAAGTGCAACTGCAATAGTGTGTTTGACATAATTCCTCCATGGATAACGCTGATGCGGGTAAGTCAGTATCTTATTTTTAATTTATTGCACAATAAACGGCAAAAGATCGCTGATTCGCCAGTCGGTTGAAAATTCGTTATGATCCGCTCCCGTACTTTATCATGGCTGCCTGATGTCTACTCTCTTTGATACCTTTATTGCTCCGCCGTGCCATGACGAGATAGAGGTCCTCTATCAGGACGACCATCTGCTTCTTATCAATAAACCCACCGGTTTGCTAAGCCTGTCGGGAAAAAATCCGCAAAATATCGACTCGGTACATCACCGGCTGGTTCAGATTTATCCCGGCTGCACGCTGGTGCATCGACTTGATTTTGGCACTTCCGGGCTGATGGTGATTGCCCGCAATAAGGCTACCAATGCTGCGCTGTGCCAGCAATTCAGCCTGCGCGCTGTTACCAAGGTGTATAGCGCCTTGCTCTGTGGGCATTTGAGCGAGGATGAAGGGGTGATAGACGCTGCTATTGCCAAGGATCCGGCGCTGTTTCCGCTGATGTCGATATGCGCCATCAGCGGCAAACCCGCGCGCTCCCGCTATCGGGTTGTCGAGCGCTTTAATCATCCGCTGGAAGACGGGACTGTACTGCCGTTAACGCGGGTACAGCTTTTCCCCGAAACCGGTCGCACCCATCAGTTGCGTATTCACTGTCAACATCTGGGATACGCCATTTGGGGCTGCGATCTGTATGGGGGGCGTCTGTTGCCGGGTACAGAACGGACGCCACGACTGATGCTGCATGCCAGCGAACTGCATTTTAAGCATCCTGTCAGCGGAGAAGCGATCAACGCCCACAATGGCAGTCCGTTCTGAATAGGGTGGAGACAATAGCCGCCGGGGGGCGGCTATTGCGGGGTGTTATCGCGCCGCGCGTTGTAAAATAATGGCGGACGGCTGGCGTTGCAGATAACGCATGCGCAGCATCATCATTACTGCAGCAGAGGTCAGACCGATAATAAAGCCGATCCAGAAACCTGCTGGACCCATGCGTTCAACTACCAGGTCGGTCAGTGCGAGGATATATCCGCTCGGTAAACCCAACACCCAGTAAGCGATAAAGGTGATAAAGAAAATGGAGCGCGTATCTTTATAACCACGCAGGATCCCACTGCCAATGACCTGAATCGAGTCCGATATTTGATACACGGCGGCCAGCAACATGAGCTGGGCAGCCAGCGTCACCACTTCAGGATTATTGTTGTAGAGCAGGGCGATGTGCTCACGCAGGGTCACGGTGAACACTGCGGTTAACACCGCCATGCAAACACCGACGCCCAACCCGGTTCTGGCTGCAGTTTGGGCATCAAGCGTTGACCCCTGGCCCAGACGATAACCCACGCGAATCGTTACGGCGGCTGCCAGCGACATAGGAAGAACGAACATGAGCGAGCTAAAGTTCAGCGCGATTTGGTGTCCGGCCACGTCTACAATCCCCAGCGGGGAAACCAGCAATGCCACTACGGCGAACAACGTTACTTCAAAGAATAATGCCAGCGCAATCGGTAAGCCCAACTGGATCAGGCGCTTCATCACCGCGGTATCGGGTTTCTGGAAACCGCGGACGTTGCGAATATCACGCATTGAGCGCGCACGTTTAACGTAGGACAACATGGCGAGAAACATCACCCAGTACACCGCCGCAGTGGCAACGCCGCAGCCTACGCCGCCGAGTTCTGGCATGCCAAAATGCCCATAGATGAAAATGTAGTTAACCGGGATGTTGACCAACAGGCCGAGAAACCCCATCACCATCGCCGGTTTGGTTTTGGCCAGACCTTCACACTGGTTACGAGCTACCTGGAAGAATAAATAGCCAGGCGCGCCCCACAACAGCGCGCGCAGGTAGCCGACGGCTTTATCGGCCAGCGCCGGATCGATATTATCCATGGAGCGGATAATGTATCCCGCATTCCAGAGCACCACCATAATGAGCACAGATACGCTGCCCGCCAGCCAGAAACCCTGGCGTATTTGATGAGCAATGCGGTCGCGGCGACCCGATCCGTTAAGTTGCGCAATGACTGGCGTCAATGCCAGCAGGAGTCCGTGACCAAATAAGATGGCCGGGAGCCAAATGGAGGTCCCGATAGCGACGGCAGCCATGTCCGTCGCGCTGTATCCACCCGCCATGACGGTATCGACGAACCCCATTGCGGTTTGGGCGATTTGCGCAAGAATCACCGGAATTGCCAGAGCTAATAACTGACGCGCTTCGATTACATACTTTTGCACGTTTACACCATTATATTGTTGTTATTTGAGAGACTAAAAAAGCCGCCTGAGAGGGCAGCAAGAAGAAAATACAGGGGAAATTGCAGTCTATTGTAGCGAGGAATACGTAATTCTCCAGTGAAAAAACAGGTGGGGGCGGTGCATTGCTGGCAACGGCAATTTTCACCTGCTATTGTGCACAACAGATATGTCTTAATTACGTTCAGGAGTTAGAGGTATGTTTACGGGTATTGTGCAGGGCACCGCGAAACTGGTGTCTATTGATGAGAAACCAAATTTTCGTACGCATGTAGTGGAGTTACCGGAATACATGCTGGATGGCCTGGAGACGGGTGCATCGGTGGCACACAATGGTTGTTGTCTGACGGTGACCGACATTAACGGCAATCACATCAGCTTTGACCTGATGAAAGAAACGCTGCGTATTACTAATCTGGGCGAGCTTAAAGTGGGCGATCGGGTCAACGTAGAGCGCGCGGCAAAATTCAGCGATGAGATCGGCGGGCATTTAATGTCAGGCCATATTATGACTACCGCTGAGATATCAAAAATTCTGACCTCAGAAAATAATCGTCAGATCTGGTTTAAGGTGCAGGATGCGTCGTTGATGAAATATATCCTGTACAAAGGATTTATCGGCATTGATGGTATCAGCCTGACGGTTGGCGAAGTAACACCGACGCGTTTTTGCGTGCATTTGATCCCGGAAACGCTGGAGCGTACGACGCTTGGTAAGAAAAAACTGGGGGCTCGGGTCAACATCGAAATCGACCCACAAACGCAGGCGGTCGTGGATACCGTTGAGCGCGTGCTGGCGGCAAAAGAAAGTGCAGTAAATCACGTCACCGGCGAAGTCTAAGCCGGCGCGTTTCCAGGCCCCCGTTGAAGGCGGGGGCGAGAATGACTAGCGTGGAACGCGCAGACCGTGTTCTACGCCACGTGAGAACACCACCTGCCAGAGCTGAATATCACGGGCGCGAAATGCGCCGGCACAGGCGTTGAGGTAGTAGCTGAACATACGTTTAAAGCGCTCGGTGTAGTGATCGGTGATTTCAGGCCAGGTTGCCATAAAGCGCGTATGCCAGGCCATCAGTGTAGTATCGTAATCGGCGCCAAAGTTGTGCCAGTCTTCCATCACAAAATGCGGCTCGCTGGCTTTCGCAATCTGGCGCACGGACGGCAAGCAACCATTCGGGAAAATATACTTATTGATCCACGGATCGACGTTATTGTCGGTTTTTCTGGATCCAATGCTGTGGAGCAAAAACAGACCCTCTGGTTTTAAATTGCGATCGACAACATCAAAATAGGTGTTATAGTTTTTTGGACCCACATGCTCAAACATGCCAACGGAGACAATGCGGTCGAAACGATCGTGCAGGTCGCGGTAATCCTCAAGCAAAATAGTGACATCCAGCCCTTCACACCGTGTTTGTGCCAGTTTCTGCTGTTCGGCAGAAATGGTCACCCCCACGACGCTGACGCCGTAATGGGCGGCCATAAACTGGGACAAGCCTCCCCAGCCACAGCCGATGTCCAGCACGCGCATCCCCGGTTTGAGCTGTAATTTTTCGGCGATCATATTGAGCTTCGCCTGTTGGGCTGACTCCAGGGTCGTGGCGTCCTTCCAGTAGGCACAGGAATATTGCATGTAGGGATCAAGCATGCGGGTGAAGAGATCGTTGCCTAAATCGTAGTGTTCTTTTCCGACAACCCACGCGCGTTTTTTATTCTGTAAATTGAACAGGCGCGCGGCGGCGATTCGCAGTGTGTCTTTAAAGTGGCGGGGGAGTTGGCCTTCAAGGCCGGCACGTAAAACCTGAGTAAAAAACATGTCCAGCCGATCGCATTCCCACCAGCCATCCATATAACTTTCACCTAAACCCAGCGAACCTTCCTGTAAAACGCGCTTGTAAAAATCGGGGTTGTTAACGCGAATATCTGCCGGTGCAGTGCCATTAATGGTAATGCCCGCACGGCTTAATAATTCACTGGTGATTCGATACCAGTCATCATCTGGTACGCTGACGTCTTCTATACACGATGAACTCATAGCTTCTCCATCACAGGTCGGTGATCAGAACCTTAAAACAGCGTAGACGCTTTTTGGGCTTTGTGAGAAATCTCACGGAATGAATCCGCGAATCTGTTTTCCGACGTAGAACAGAGGAAGGGAGAACCCCTTACCGAAAAGGCCATCCGTGGTTAAGCGGGAACATGCGTATTCCCGTTAACACATAAAAATTATCGTTTTTGTAACAACTGGAAATCAGTATAGGCCTGAATTTTTGTGGGTTCAATCAAAAAATATTAGCCCGCTAATTAATTATTCAAGCGCTATGAATGTGATTCGCCGGGCGCAGCAGTAGAAACCTCATCAGCGTGAGAGCGACATTCTTTCTGCGACTGCATTTTGTACCCCAGCGCGGCCAGCAACACCGTAGACAGCATGACGCCGGTGGTGGTGAATAGCGGCGTGCTGATCAACCACGACACAACCAGACTTGCCAGGAAGCATAAGCCCAGTTGAAGCGTATTCTGCAGCGCTGCGGCACGTCCTGTTGCCTGTGGGAAGGGACGCAAAGCCTGAGCAACGACAATCGGATAGATAGCACCGTTCGCTATTGCCATCACGCAGAATGGGATCAGGATTTCGGCCAGCGCAACGTGGTGAATAAAGCCGACCGCCCAGGTAGCGATAACGCTCACCGCATACAGAATGAGCAGCCACGGCAGTAATTGACGACCTTCCCATTTTTGCAGGGCGGCACGACAGCCGTATCCGCCGATCAAAAAGGCGATGGTTTGCGGCACATAGCTCAGGCCAATGACGGCCGGGCTATAGCCCATCTCGCTCAGGATAAACGGCGAGCCGGTCAGCCACGCGAAAAAGCTCGCGGAACAGGCCGCATAAATCAGCACGTTGCCGCGGTAGGTTCTGGAGCGCAGCAGGGTGGCAAAGGTGAGCTTATCCTGGCTATCGTCACGCGCTTTAGCCGTGGGCTTCAGGCGCAGGGCCGGCAGCATCAGGATCAGGGTGATGGCAAACAGGGTGGCAAAAATAGCCTGCCAGGAAAAATGCATCAGGATCCAACTGCCTAATAATGGCGCGAGCGCGGGAGATAACCCGACCAGCGGCATAATGGTGGCAAAGATACGGTTCACTTTTTGCGAGGGATAATAATCAGCAACCAACGCCTGCCAGATAACCGACGCCGCACAGACACCCACAGCCTGGATAAAGCGCAGCACCAGCAAGCCGGTGGCGTTTTCGACCCAAAGCATGCCAAGACTGCTCAGCGCGAAGATGGAGAGGCCCAGTAGCAAAATAGGCTTGCGGCCATAATGGTCGGAGAGTGGCCCCCACAGAAGTTGCGCGATGGCAAAACCCGCTAAGAACAGGCTAAGGCTGGCGCTGACGGCTGATGCTGGGGTTTGCAAATCGGACTGAATAGCCGCAAATGCTGGCAAATACATATCCGTTGCCAGAAAACCGAGCACGCTAAGACCTGCCAGCCAGACTAAAAACCCTTTTCCAGGTTGCATCATTATTTCTCTTTATAAGCAATAGAACAGTGCCGCTGAGTGTAGTGAGTGAAATTCTTGCTGTGAAACGCTAATATTTGCTTATTGATTTCAAATTTTTTGCAGGCAGAGTATGTGGTCAGAATATTCCCTTGAAGTGGTGGATGCAGTCGCACGCAACGGCAGCTTTAGTTCTGCCGCCCAGGAGTTGCACCGCGTGCCTTCGGCGGTGAGCTATACCGTGCGTCAACTGGAGGAGTGGTTGGCTGTGCCTCTTTTCGAACGTCGCCATCGGGATGTGGAATTAACCCCCGCCGGGGCGTGGTTTTTAAAAGAAGGGCGTTCTGTTATCAAAAAAATGCAGATCACTCGCCAACAATGTCAGCAAATTGCCAACGGCTGGCGTGGGCAACTGGCGATTGCCGTCGATAATATTGTCAGGCCGGAGCGGACCCGGCAGATGATTGTGGATTTCTACCGTCATTTTGATGATGTGGAGTTAATCGTTTTTCAGGAGGTGTTTAACGGCGTCTGGGATGCGTTATCGGACGGGCGCGTGGAGCTGGCGATTGGCGCGACGCAGGCTATTCCGGTAGGGGGGCGCTATACGTTTCGCGATATGGGAATGTTGAGCTGGAACTGCGTGGTGGCAAGTCATCATCCGCTGGCGTCGATGCCGGGACCGCTCAGTGACGATACGTTGCGCAACTGGCCGTCGCTGGTACGAGAAGATACCTCCCGTACGTTGCCAAAACGTATTACCTGGCTACTGGATAACCAAAAACGGGTGGTAGTGCCTGACTGGGAGTCATCTGCCACCTGCTTATCGGCTGGGCTCTGTGTTGGGATGGTGCCGACGCATTTTTCCAAACCGTGGATCGACAGCGGAAAATGGGTTGCACTACAGCTTGAAAATCCCTTTCCTGATGCCGCGTGTTGCCTGACCTGGCAGCAAAACGATACGTCACCCGCACTGAGATGGCTGCTGGACTATTTAGGGGACAGTGAAACGTTGAATAAAGAGTGGCTGCGGGAGCCAGAGTAAGGCTCCCGCACAACAGATTATCGACGATAATCGCGGAACGGACCATCGGCCACGGAGCGACGTTCTACCAGGCGCGGGTGCACCTCAATAGACTGTGACTCTTCGCGTTTATTCACGATACGGTCTAACAGCATGTTAAAGGCCGTTTCACCGAGCGAATCTTTTGGCTGATGAATGGTGGTTAATGCCGGGGTGAAGAAGCGGGCGTTACGCACGTTGTCGTAACCAATCAGCGACACATCTTGCGGGACGCGCAGGCCCATCTCATCAGCGGCGCAAAGTGCGCCCATCGCCATGATATCACCACCGCAGAAGACGGCGGTCGGGCGGTGCGACTGGGAGAGGATCTGCTGCATGGCGCGATACCCGGATTCAGGCTCAAAATCGCCCTGGACAATCCAGTTGTCAGGCACTTTAATCAGCGCTTCTTCCATCGCCTTCATAAAGCCCGCCAGGCGTCCGGCGCCGGTGTTACGCTCCATAGACCCTGGGATCACACCAATCTCGCGATGACCGCGTTCAACCAGATAACGGCCTGCCATATAACCGCCTTCAAAGGCGTTATCGATGACCGTATCGGTAAAATCGGCTTTGGCTTCGCCCCAATCCATCACCACCATCGGAATATGGCGATATTCTTCGAGTATGGAAAGCAGAGGTTCCGGGTATTCAGAACACATCACCAGCAGACCATCTACGCGCTTCTGCGCCATCATGGAGAGGTAGGCCTGCTGCTTCTCGAGGCTGTTCCACGCGTTGCCCAGAATCAGCGTATAGCCTTTCTGGAAGCAGTTCTTCTCAACGGCTTCGATGATTTCCGCAAAGTAGGCGGCTTCGCTGCTGGTCGCCAACAAGCCAATCGATTTAGTGTGATTCACCTTCAGACTGCGTGCCACCGCGCTTGGGGAATAATGTAGTTCTTTAATTGCTGCCCAGACGGCATTGCGCGTTTCTTCCGCGACAAAGCGTGTTTTGTTAATTACGTGTGATACGGTTGTAGTGGAAACGTTTGCTCGCTTCGCTACATCTTTAATTGTTGCCATTACATCTCACTCCAGACCATATCCTAAGTTCCTGAGAATACTCCAGGTAAACGTTTGCCTTCACACACCCTTCGCGCAACATCAGGGTTGCGGTACGCCAGGAAAACGACACGGAACGTCAGGAAGGGGTCAATGGCCGGTACGCTAATCAAGTAAGCGTGGAATTTTGTCTGATCTTTACGAAAAGGGGAAGAGTTAAAAGCATTTATCAATATAAATCGTGAGAGATTTTTACCTTCAAGTGTGCAAAAATGCGCAATATCACTTTTTGTGTGGGAATAAAAAGGAGAAAACTTGATGAGCACCGATCTGAAATTTTCGTTAGTCACCACCATTATTGTTCTGGGTTTGATTGTTGCCAGTGGTTTAACCGCCGCGCTGCATTGATGTATCGCCGAGGGAGAGCTATCTCCCTCATCCCGCCAACCCGTCCTCCCACTGCTATTGTTTGCAAATAAGCAAAAGTCTTTTGCATTTTTGTTAACTTTATTATTTTTGCGATCAATGTCATGCTTTTGACTCTTATTCTGTGTCGTGCTACGGCTCGACGTTACGGAGTCGCTGTATGAAAATAAATTATCCACTACTGGCGCTGGCGATAGGGGCGTTTGGTATCGGCACGACGGAGTTTTCTCCGATGGGGTTATTACCCGTCATCGCTAAAGGCGTCGATGTCTCGATTCCGGCGGCAGGGATGCTAATTAGCGCCTATGCGGTAGGGGTGATGGTCGGTGCACCGTTAATGACCTTATTGCTTTCTCATCGCGGGCGCCGCAATGCGCTGATTTTTCTGATGGCGATTTTTACGCTCGGCAACGTGCTGTCGGCGTTATCTCCCGATTACACTACTCTGATGCTGTCGCGTATTCTGACCAGTCTTAACCATGGGGCCTTTTTTGGTCTCGGCTCGGTTGTAGCGGCAAGCGTGGTTCCAAAGCACAAACAGGCCAGCGCTGTCGCCACCATGTTTATGGGACTCACCATCGCCAATATTGGCGGCGTTCCTGCAGCGACCTGGCTGGGTGAAACCATCGGCTGGCGCATGTCCTTTATGGCAACGGCGGGTCTGGGGGTTATCTCGATGGTCAGCCTGTTCTTCTCGTTGCCGAAAGGCGGAGCAGGGGAGCGCCCGAACGTGCGCAAAGAGCTGGCGGTGCTCATGCGCCCGCAGGTGGTGTCAGCGTTGCTGACTACTGTGCTGGGAGCCGGTGCGATGTTCACGCTCTATACCTATATTTCACCGGTGCTGCATAGCATCACCCATGCCACGCCTGCCTTTGTAACCGGAATGCTGGTGCTGATTGGCGTCGGGTTCTCAATCGGTAACTATCTGGGCGGTAAACTGGCGGACCGCTCAGTCAACGGCACGCTGAAAGGCTTCTTACTGCTATTGATGGTGATTATGCTGGCAATCCCGTTACTGGCGCGTAGTGAATTGGGTGCAGCCATCAGCATGGTAGTCTGGGGTGCGGCAACCTTTGCGGTAGTTCCGCCGTTACAGATGCGTGTGATGCGCGTTGCCAGCGACGCGCCGGGCTTATCATCCTCGGTCAACATTGGTGCGTTTAATCTGGGGAATGCGCTAGGTGCGGCGGCGGGTGGCGCAGTGATATCGGGTGGTTTAGGTTACAGTTTTGTCCCGGTGATGGGGGCAATTGTGGCTGGGATGGCGTTGCTACTGGTCTTTGTCTCCGCGAGAAAACAGCCTGACGAGGCCTGCAGCGTCACGAACTAACGCTAAAACGCAGAAGGGAGTCCCTTCTGCGTTATCATTTTTATGCTGCGAAGTTTTTCGCAACAAACTCCCAGTTCACCAGCGCCCAGAAATGTTCCAGGTAGCCAGGACGCGCGTTGCGATAGTCGATGTAGTAGGCGTGTTCCCACACATCAACGGTCATCAGCGGCGTTGCATCGGTGGTCAGCGGTGTTCCGGCATTTGACGTGGAAACGATAGCCAGTTTGCCATCAGTACCTTTTACCAGCCAGGTCCAGCCAGCGCCGAAGTTTTTGATCGCCGCATCGGTGAATTGCGCTTTGAAGTCAGCGAAGCTACCAAAAGATGCAACAATGGCTTCAGCCAGTTCACCGGTCGGTTCACCGCCCGCGTTGGGTGCCAGGCAGTTCCAGTAGAAGGTGTGGTTCCAGACCTGAGCCGCGTTGTTAAACACACCACCTTCAGAGCTACGTACGATCTCTTCCAGTGATTTGCCTTCAAACGCCGTGCCTTTGATCAAGTTATTCAGGTTAGTAACGTAAGTCTGGTGGTGTTTGCCATAGTGGTATTCCAGCGTTTCAGCAGAAATGTGCGGCGCCAGAGCATCTTTGGCATACGGTAATGCAGGTAATTCGAACGACATTGCTTCTCTCCTTATTATTTATATTGAGTACACACAATAGCCTCATTGTGAGTAAGGATAGGGTAGCAAATTGAAAGGTTATGCAAAAGAAGAACTTACCCTACAGCACATACTGTAGGGTAAGATTTTAGCGAATTGTTTTTGGCGTCATGACACGACGAGCGCCCACATAGTGGCGCTGCCAGTAATCTTCACTCAGGGAGGTGATTTGGATCTCCTGACCGCTACGTGGTGACTGAATAAACTTACCGTTGCCAACGTAGACACCAACGTGATCGGCGGTGCCGCGGCCCTGGGTACGGAAGAAGACCAAATCGCCGTTTTTCAGTTCATCGCGGTCGATCGGTGCTGCGTCGCGCAGGTGGTACATTTCATTGGCAGTACGCGGAATGCGGAACTTCACCAGGTCCTTATACGCGTAATAAACCAGACCACTGCAATCAAAACCGGTTCTCGGCGAAGAGCCACCCCAGCGGTAGGGTTTACCGATCTGGTTCATCAGAGTAGACATCGCGGTTTTGGTCGCTTTTTGCACTTTCACTTTATGGGCATCAGCGAGGGCTACCGGGGCTGTTGATTTTACTTTTACACAGCGCGGCTTGTGACCTTTGCGCGGGGTGCATTTTTCAGTCCAGGTGACCGCAGCGGTTTGTGTTGTTGCGACTTTACTGCGACGGTTGACCGTTTTGGTTGTTTTTGCAGGTGTCGCGGTGCGTTTTTTGGAAGAGGAAGCGGTTTTGGTGCTGGATTTACTGGTGGTTTTTTTTGCCGTTTTCTTGCTGGTTTGTGTGACTTTTTTACTGGCTGTCGCGCTTTTCTTTTTATCTACCGTTTTGAGCGTGTGGGAAACGGCAGGTGTCGTCCTGGCCTGCTTCGAAGCATGGGCCACTGACGTAAAAGGGAGTGTGGTAAAAAGCAAAGCACAGAGCGTGATCGAGATCCGGTTTATCCGCGCCACTGAGCAGTCCTCTGTTAGGGCAGGTCTATCATGCCTGCGTGTGATTTTCAAAACTTGATGATTCTAATCTATAGAAACGGGGAAAGTTAATAGCTTTTTTTGTTTAAAATAGTGTTTCGTTACCGACCGCAAAAAAAAACAGCAATCAACGCCAATACTGGCGAAGGGATAATCAATTCCTTGTGCATAAAAGGGATAAGTAAGATTCTGAATGCAACTTATGGCGACTGGCGATAAAATAATAACCGTAAGAAAAATGTTATTTTCCGTTGTCAGTCAGACCCGTTACAATGTCAGACTACTGCCGTAAAAGAAGTTAAGGAAGCAAGATAATGAGCACCACTATCGAAAAAATCCAGCGCCAGATCGCTGAAAACCCGATTCTCCTGTACATGAAAGGTTCTCCAAAACTGCCAAGCTGCGGTTTTTCCGCTCAGGCTGTGCAGGCGCTGTCTGCCTGTGGTGAACGCTTTGCTTATGTTGATATTCTGCAAAACCCGGATATTCGCGCCGAGTTGCCGAAATACGCAAACTGGCCAACCTTCCCGCAGCTGTGGGTTGATGGTGAGCTGGTTGGCGGCTGCGACATTTTAATCGAAATGTACCAGCGCGGTGAATTGCAGCAGCTTATCAAAGAGACTGCGGCGAAGTACAAAACCGAAGAGCCGGACGCTGAGTAATCAGCAGAAACGAAAAAGCGACCAGTCTGGTCGCTTTTTTTATGGTCCGCTTATGCCTCTTCAGGCATTGGCAGGGGCCACCCACCAAGACGTTTCCAGCGGTTAACGATTTCGCAAAACAGCACTGCCGTCCGTTCGGTGTCATACAGCGCAGAGTGCGCCTGGTTGCCATCAAACTCCATTCCTGCAGCCAGACACGCTTTAGACAGTACGGTTTGCCCGAGCGAAAGACCGCTTAAGGCCGCAGTGTCAAAGGTCACAAACGGGTGAAATGGGTTGCGCTTCAGCGAGGCGCGTTCGGCGGCTGCCATCATGAAGCTGTGATCGAAGGTGGCATTATGCGCAACCATAATCGCCCGATTGCAGCCGCTGTCTTTGATGCCTTTACGCACCATTTTGAAGATGGCGTGCAGGGCGTCGTATTCGCTGACCGCGCCGCGCAACGGGTTGCTCGGATCAATACCGTTAAACGCAAGTGCTTCTGGTTGCAGATTTGCCCCTTCAAACGGTTCGACGTGGAAATGCAACGTCATGTCCGGCATCAGCCAGCCTTGTTCATCCATTTTCAGCGTGATGGCCGCAATCTCGAGCAGCGCATCGGTTTTGGCGTTAAATCCCGCTGTTTCTACATCAATGACGACAGGATAAAAACCACGAAAACGGTCACACAGACCGGAAAGTTGAGCGTTATCGGACATCTGGGTCTCTTAATACGGGAAAATTGCAGCGCGTATTATGACAAAATGATGAGTATAAAACTACGGGCACAGACGATCTGCGCCCGAGGGGTGGTTAGTCACCCAGGCCGCGGCCTGCGTCTTTCTCTTCGATCAGTTCGATTTTGTAACCGTCCGGATCTTCTACAAATGCGATAACCGTCGTCCCGCCTTTGACCGGACCCGCTTCGCGCGTCACGTTGCCGCCGTTCTGACGAATGCGCTCGCAGGCTTCTGCGGCGTTGTCTACGCTCAGAGCAATGTGGCCGTAGGCAGTGCCCAGGTCATATTTGTCGACGCCCCAGTTGTAGGTCAGCTCAATGACGGCTTCATCGGTCTCAGGACCGTAACCGACAAAGGCCAGAGAATACTTGTATTCAGGGTTTTCACTGGTACGCAGCAGCTTCATGCCCAGCACGTTGGTGTAAAATTCGATGGAACGCTGCAGGTCACCTACGCGCAGCATGGTATGAAGTAAACGCATCTTTTTCCCCTTCAAAAATGGCTAGTACATTCAATATGTTGTTTTAGTATAGCGGCGTTGTTGCGCCGCTATCAATGCCAGAACGGAGATTGCGCAATTACAGGGTCGGATAATCCGTGTAACCCTCTGCACCGCCGCCGTAGAAACTCTCTGCGCGCTGCGAGTTCAGTTCTGCTTTGTGCTGCAAACGTGCGACCAAATCCGGGTTGGCAATATAGGCGCGGCCAAAGGCGACGGCGTCGATCAACCCTTTCTCAATCAGCGCTTCTGCTTTTTCCGGGGTGTAGGCACCAGCACCAATAATCGGACCGTGGAAACGCGCGCGAACTTTCTCGCGGAACGCATCGCTATACGGCTCTCCGCCGGCCCAGTCTGGTTCGGACATGTGCAGATAAGCGATACCACGTTTACCCAGCTGTTCAATCAGGTACAACGCATCGGCTTCTTCATTCGGGCCGTTATCAACGTTCTGGAAAGAGCCGATTGGGGATACGCGGATGCCAATCCGGTCTGCGCCCCATTCTTTGATACCGGCATCAACGACTTCCAGCACCAGACGTGCACGATTTTCGACGCTGCCGCCGTACTGATCGGTACGCTGGTTAGAGGTGGGTGACAGGAACTGGTGTAGCAAATAGCCATGGGCAGAGTGCAGCTCAACCATGTCAAAGCCAGCCTCGCGTGCGTTGGCGATTGCCTGACGGAAATCATTGACGATGCCCGGGATTTCGTCGGTTTCCAGGGCGCGCGGCATTGAGGTGTCGGCACGCGTTGCCATACCGTTTTCATCGCGCAGCGAGGTACGGGTACCGGCGCTGATGGCAGAAGGGGCAACTGGCGGTTGTCCGTTCGGCTGCAGGCTGACGTGAGAGATACGACCGGTGTGCCACAACTGTACGGCAATATGACCTTGTTCAGCGTGGACGGCGGCGGTGATTTTTTTCCAGGCTTCAATTTGTGCTGCGCTGTGTAATCCCGGCGCACCGGCGTAGCCTTTTGCCTGAGCAGATATCTGAGTGGCCTCGCTGATGATAAGACCAGCGCTGGCGCGTTGGCGATAATACTCGGCCATCAGCGGAGTTGGGATGTCGCCAGGTTCGATGCTACGCAGGCGCGTCAGTGGGGCCATAAATACGCGGTTGGCCGCCGTGATGGCTCCTACTTTCAGCGGGGAAAACAATTTTTCAGATGACATATTAACTCCAGGTATGAATAGACCGGTCGTCTAGCGATTGGGTAAATAAAAACGCCTGTTAAACGGCAGGCGTTGCAATAATGTTTTTAACGTGTGCCAGCGCATTTTCCAGTGGGGTGGCACTGCGAGACATCTTGGCCTGCAGGTTGGCCCCGAGCCACAGCGCATACAGCACCTGCGCTTGCTGCAGCGGTTCGCCGCTAAACGACAGGCAGTGTGTGTCGCGACCTTTTTCCAGCGCTTGCGCCAGCAGGGTAATAATGTGCCGAGCGCCTTTATCCATCGCCGTACGCATATCTTCAGAGAGATCGCATACTTCAGCCGACAGTTTGACCGTTAAGCAACCGCTAATAATGCCGTGTTGACTAAACTGATTCAGGGTTTCCTGATAGTAGGCGAGGATTCTGTCGCGGTAGTTACCGGCACCCGATGCTAAATGTGTGGCCAGCCGAAGGTGGTAGGCCGCGTAATGGCGTTCAAGCATGGAAACACCAAACGCTTCTTTAGAGCGAAAATAGTGGTAAAACGACCCTTTGGGCACCTCGGCGGTTTTCAGCAGTTCGCTTAAACCCATACCGGTGAAACCGCGCTGCATGCAAAGCTGCTCGCCGGTTGCCAGAAGATGTTCGCGTGTGTCGTGTTCAGTTGCTTTGTTCATGGCATGGAGTGTAATAGACCAGTCGGTCTAATGCAATAGCGCTTGCCAGAAATTCAGTTAGCGTCTTCAATAGGTATAACTATCTTACGTAAGGAGGGGATGTGGCCGAACAGCTGGAGTTTTTCCCCGTCCAGAGCCCGTGCCGCGGGATCTGCCAGTCCGACGAACGCGGCTTTTGCCGTGGATGTTTTCGTAGCCGGGATGAGCGCTTTAACTGGCAGAAAATGAGCGATGCCGAAAAGCAGGATGTGCTGCGTCTTTGTCGTCAGCGTCTGATGCGTAAATTACGTGCAAACAATCCCAGCCCGCCAGAAGAACCGCAACAACCTTCACTCTTTTAAAAGCGTAATTGCGTATACTCGATGCACACTCATTGTTAAGGAAGCTGCTATGGTTCAGCGTATTACTATTGCGCCGCAAGGCCCGGAATTTTCTCGCTTTGTCATGGGGTACTGGCGGCTGATGGACTGGAATATGTCCGCGCGCCAGCTCGTCAGCTTTATTGAAGAACATCTTGACCTGGGCGTAACCACCGTCGATCACGCTGATATTTATGGTGGATACCAGTGCGAAGCGGCGTTTGGCGAGGCGATGAAGCTGGCTCCGCATCTGCGTGAAAAAATGCAGATCGTGACCAAATGCGGTATTGCCACCACGGCACGGGCGGAAAATACCCTCGGTCACTACATCACCGACAGCGACCATATTATTGCCAGCGCGGAGCAGTCGCTGAAACTGCTGGCGACCGACCATATTGATCTGCTCTTGATCCATCGTCCCGATCCGCTGATGGATGCCGACGAAGTGGCTGAGGCGTTTAAGAAACTGCATCATAGCGGCAAAGTGCGTCACTTTGGCGTGTCTAACTTTACGCCTGCGCAGTTTTCCCTGTTGCAATCACGTCTGCCGTTTACGCTGGCAACCAATCAGGTTGAGATTTCCCCGGTGCATCAGCCACTGCTGCTGGATGGCACCTTAGATCAGCTGCAACAACTGCGTATCCGGCCAATGGCCTGGTCCTGTCTGGGTGGTGGACGACTGTTCAATGATGATGCTTTCCAACCGCTGCGCAATGAACTCGCCACCATTGCGCAAGAATTGAATGCGCAGTCCATTGAGCAGGTGGTCTATGCGTGGATCCTTCGTCTACCGTCACAGCCGCTGCCGATTATTGGCTCAGGGAAAATTGAGCGCGTTCGCGCTGCTATTGAGGCCGAATCGTTAACCATGTCCCGCCAGCAATGGTTCCGTATCCGTAAAGCCGCGTTGGGTTACGACGTACCGTAATCGCGTTTTCGGCGTTCCGTCGCTCAAAATTGCGTCACTGGTTTACACTTATCAGTCAGACACATAGTGACGGAGGTCGTATGAAGCGTTTGAGTATCGCCATAATCACCTTACTGGCCTGTGCGGGCGCACAGGCTGCCAGTGAGCAAGTTGAGATGAACCTGGTGACTTCGCAAGGGGTAGGTCAGTCGATTGGTTCAGTAACTATTTCTGAAACTGCGCAAGGGCTGGCGTTTACGCCTGACCTGAAAGCACTGCCGCCAGGAGAACATGGTTTCCATGTCCATGCCAACGGCAGCTGTCAGCCTGCGATTAAAGAAGGCAAAGCTTCTGCCGCTGAATCGGCAGGGGGACATCTTGACCCGCATAAAACCGGAAAACATGAAGGTCCGGAGGGGGCTGGGCACATGGGCGACCTACCGTTGCTGGTGGTCAATGCCGAAGGTCACGCCACAACGGCTGTTACCGCCCCACGCCTGAAATCACTGGATGAGGTCAAAGGTAAGGCGCTGATGGTCCATGTGGGTGGCGATAACATGTCCGATCAGCCAAAACCTCTAGGCGGTGGCGGGGCGCGTTACGCCTGCGGGGTTATCAAATAATCAACGGCTCAGCGTGCCTGGCGGCGGAGCCTGTTCAAGCTGAGACAACGAACAGTGTAAACGCCAGATAAGCGCCGCCAGCTCTTGTGCGGCAGGCTGATGATGATGTGCAAGCGTATCGCAGATGCGCTGTAACTCGTTAAGCGTGGCATTCAGTGGACGCTGCTGGACGCCACGCTCGCTCATCACATCGCGCAGCAGTGAAATACACACATCTCTGACGCGGGCCAACGGATCGGAGCGCGCTTCCCAGGCGCGCAGCTGCCACACCACATGCGAGCAGTTCAGCAACACGACGCCCCAGCGTAATAACCACCGCCGCGCCAGCGCATCCTGGCTGTTACTGAGCTGGCTGACATGATGATAGGTTAACGACTCAAATTCATGTTCGCTGTGTGCCGGATGCCGACTGAGCTGATCGACAAAATCCCGGCGCAGGGCGCGAATATGACGACGACTCTTTCTCGCGTCTGAGCCTGGCCGCAGGATAGCAAAGGCCAACCAGGATAACGCTACGCCGGTTATTTTTGCCAGATTATCATTCAGGAAATCGGCGAAGTCATACACCGGCGGATTGGTTACGGCGATAAACGATCCCATAAAGACGATCAACTGCCCCCAAAGCCCCGCCAGAGCAGGCATTTGCAGCTTTAGCAGTTGCATGGTGGCGAGCAGTGGGAAGAGAAACAGAATGAATTGCCACAGGTCGGTAATTTGTACCATCAGACCGAACTTCACCACAAAGCTGAACAATGACAGCAGCACTAACGTGCGCATCAGCAGTGAGAGTGATTTGAACGGGGTGGCAACGGCGGAATACAGTACGCAGCTAATCGCCGCCAGCGTCAGCGCACCCGCGCCGGATTCCCATTGTGCGCCGATGCTCCACGCGCCAATCACCATCAACGTGATGAAGGTACGTAACCCACTCCAGATGGCTTCCGCGTTGTCGGTATGGCGAGCCAGGCCCGGCGTGCGGTTCACGCTGATGCGCTCGGCGGTCACGCCTTTTTCCAGCAAATGCAGATAATGGCTGCTTTGCAGGTAAATTCGGCAGAAATAACGTAGCCGTTGCCAGAAGGCGACATGCCGGTAGTCGTGGGAGTCCTGCGGACGCAGGGGGGCAATAATGCGGGCTACCGTGTAGCTATCGGTATCGGATTTCACCAGTGCACTGAGTAGCTGTTCGATGACTTCCCGGGTGTGAGCAGGAGGATTTGGCCAGTTAAGCAGCATTCTGCGCAGGCTGGAGATCACGCTGGTCAGACGCAGTTGCTGATGCAGCAGTGAATTGAGCAGGGCAATCTGCCGTCGAAAGCGATAGTGGCTCCAGAATGCCTGAATACGCAGCAGATTCATGGTCAGAATCTGGCCGATTACCCCTTCGTGGGCTGAGCGGATCGCATCGGTGGTTTCGGGTTGCCAGAGTAAGCTAGCATGTTCCAGCAAACGCGCGTGCATGTTTTTCAGCGCCGTCAGCAACGCTGTACCATCAGACGTGCTGGGCAGGATCATCATCATCATGCCCCCGCAGAGTATCCCGACCATCACTTCGCACACGCGCGCCTGGGCAATATCCCACAGTTGCGTAACCTCAATGGTGTTGACCATCGGAAACGCAATAATAGCCGCGGTGTAGCCTGCCAGTTGAAACGCGTAGGCCACGTTGTTGGTAAAGTGCGCGCAGGCCCAGGTGCATAAACCAATCCAGGCCGACATGCTGAGTAAAAATAACCACGGTTCATTGAGGGTGTGGCCAGCAATAATCAATGCCGCCGTGGCACCAAGCAAACTGCCTGCCACGCGGCCCAGACTTTTGCTGATGACACCGCCCACGGTGGGAAAGCTAACCACCGCAGCGGAGGTCATCGCCCAGTAGGGTTCATCCAGATTCAGGTAATAGGCGAATGTTAACGCCAGGCACATCGCGATGGTGTTTCGCAGCGCGTAACGCCACTGTGCCGCGTTGGCTTTCAACCACGGTAAATTGCCCAGCGTCAGGTGAAGCCGTTTCATTTTTTCTGACCAATCGACACGCTGCAGGTGGTACCTGAAACCAGTGTGACATCGTGCGGTAGTGCGTCAAATTCGATACGCACGGGCACCCGTTGCGCCAGACGCACCCACGGTACGTTGGGTTTGATGTCAGGAATCAGACCGGAATCACTCTCTACACTTTGATCGTAAATCGCACGACCAATACTGGAAACGTGACCCTGTAACTTTATATTGCCGCTGTACAATGTAATCAGCGCCGGTGCGCCCTCGCGAATATGGCGGAGCTTGGTTTCTTCAAAATAGCCCATCACATAAAATGAACGACTGTCGACCAGCGCAAACAGGGGTTTACCGGTACTGGCATAATCGCCACCGCGTGTAGAAAGATTCGTCACCCAACCAGCGACAGGAGCTTTAACTTCCGTTTGGGTCAATTGCCACTGCGCTTGCCGTAATTGGGCCTGTGCTGCCTCCACGCTTGCCTGCATCGCTTTCACGTTGAGGTTGGCCGTGTCCAGATCCTCGGCAGAGATATAATTTTGCGACAGATGACGGCGGCGATTGGCCTCGTTATTAGCCTTTGCCAGATCGGACTGTGCTTTCGCCAGCTGCGCCTGTGCATTCAGTTCAGCAATATGAAACGGCGTCTTATCGATAACAAACAGCACGTCGCCTGCATTAACAAACTGATTATCTTTAATATTGAGTTGGGTAATGCTGCCGGAAACCTGTGGGGTGATACTGACCTGCTCCGCACGAACTTTGCCATCGCGCGTCCAGGGGGACTGCATATAATAATTCCACATCCACCAACCCGCGAGAACGGCAACAACTGCGACTATAATAGTGGAGAAGTATTTAACGGTTTTGAGCGACATAATCACCACACAATCAGCATAACAAAGCCCAGACACACGCAAAGCGCAAAGAGCGACAGATCCATTAACAAGGGATGCCAGATTTCGCCGGAGTACATCCAGTCGCGCAGTACGCGATGAACAACCAACCAGAAGATAAATCCGCAGATAAACGCTTTGAAAAGTGGAGGGAAGTAAACAGATGCACCGATCATTAAATCTTGTAGGGGCAATCCTGTTGCATTAAACATAAACTTCACGGGCAAAATCCTTGACGGAAGAGAGCATTGCTATAGGTTTAGCAAAAAAAGGGACAATCAGTCTCTTTAACGCATAATGTCTGAAAAAATGTCATCCGGTAAGCAAATTTGGCAATACATTTGTTTTGGGAATACAAATGCTGCACACTATTCTAAAATCAGCATAACAACTTAGCAAGCTAATTATAAGGAGATGAAATTGGAATCGCCACTAGGTTCTGATCTGGCACGGTTGGTGCGCATTTGGCGTGCTCTGATTGACCATCGCCTGAAGCCTTTGGAGTTGACGCAGACGCATTGGGTGACGCTGCACAACATTCATCAGCTGCCACCGGATCAATCGCAGATCCAGCTGGCTAAAGCGATAGGGATTGAGCAGCCTTCTCTGGTGCGTACGCTCGACCAACTGGAAGAAAAGGGACTCATTTCACGACAGACTTGCGCCAGCGATCGTCGAGCAAAGAGAATTAAACTGACGGAGAAAGCCGAGCCGCTGATCGCTGATATGGAAGCGGTTATCAACAAAACGCGCGGAGAGATTCTGGAAGGGATTTCAACCGAGGAAATTAATCTGCTGATTAAACTGGTTGCCCGACTGGAACACAATATTATTGAGCTACAGTCTCAGGGCTGATGCGAAAATCTACGTGTGGCCAGTATCTGACTGACCACACGTAAATTCGATTAGCGCGGAGAAACGGTAACTTCTTTGCCGTTGCTGGCCATCACAACACGCTGACCTGAAGCGAATTTGGTCGCGCCTTGTTTCTGCACCACCATAATGGTGTTCCCGTCATCCTTACGGATTTCCAGTTCCACACCCTGTGTTTTATTGATCGCACCCTGGACGCTTTGACCTGCTACGCCGCCTGCAACCGCACCTGCCGCCGTAGCTAATGAACGACCAGAACCGCCGCCGACGGTGTTACCAAGGAATCCACCGAGTACAGCGCCGCCGATCGCGCCGATGACGTTGGCATCATCGCCACCCTGAATTTGCACCGGACGGACATGAACGATCGTACCGTAGGTTACGTTCTGCACCTGTTTCGCTTCGGATGCGGTATACACGTCACCTGAAAGACTATCACTGTTAACACAACCCGCTAAAGATAATCCCATTAATGAAACAATCAGTGCACGTTTAATCATTTATAACTCTCCTTTACACCACGAAACGCTAATAAAGCACCCTTCATGGTTAAATTATATGGCATTTGTGAGCCTAAGGTCACATGTTCTACTGGAACAGTATGAAAATCTTAACCGAAATCAGGTTAACTGAGTATAAACGAATCATTCATCAAATTGATTGAATAGATGGCAGCTTGTCATGATTAGCCATCAAAAATCATCAACGAAGCATGGAATTAATCAGCACTTTATGGTTGAGTGTCAAGGCTAACGTGTTTAAAAGGATGACGTATGAAATCGGGCCGTTTTATCGGTGTTATGTCTGGAACCAGCCTTGATGGTGTTGATGTTGTGCTGGCAGCAATAGATGAAACGATGGTCGCGCAGCAGGCGAGTCTGACCTGGCCCATCCCTCTCCATTTGAAACAGGCCATTCTCGATATCTGCCAGGGGCAGCAACTCACCCTCTCGCAGTATGGGCAACTGGATACACAATTGGGGCGTTTATTCGCCGAGGCGGTAAATGCGCTGCTGGCGCAGCAAAAATTAAAGCCGCAGGATATTGTCGCAATTGGCTGCCACGGACAAACCGTCTGGCATGAGCCGACAGGCAGTGCGCCGCATACCCTGCAAATTGGCGACAACAACCAGATTGTGGCGCATACCGGCATCACCGTAGTCGGCGATTTTCGCCGGCGTGATATTGCGCTAGGCGGGCAGGGTGCACCGCTGGTTCCCGCTTTTCATCAGGCGCTGTTGGCGCACCCAACTGAGCGTCGGATGGTGTTGAATATCGGCGGTATAGCTAATTTGTCACTGCTTATTCCTCAGCGCCCTGTACGCGGTTATGACACCGGGCCTGGTAATATACTGATGGATGCCTGGATCTGGCGGCAATGTGGAAAACCTTACGATAAAGACGCGCAATGGGCCTGCGAAGGTACGGTTATTCTTCCGTTGTTGCAAAGCATGCTGAGCGATCCCTATTTTGCCGCGCCGGCACCTAAAAGTACCGGCCGCGAGTACTTTAATTATGGTTGGATCGAACGTCATCTGGCGCAGTTCCCGGGACTGGCCGCGCGTGATGTGCAGACGACGCTTGCTGAACTGACGGCGGTGACGATATCCGAGCAGGTCCTGTTGAGCGGTGGCTGCGAGCGCTTGATGGTCTGCGGCGGTGGAAGCCGTAATCCGCTGCTGATGATGCGCCTGGCGGCACTGTTGCCCGGCACGGAAGTGACCTCGACCGATGAAGCCGGTATTAGCGGGGATGATATGGAAGCGTTAGCTTTTGCCTGGCTGGCATGGCGCACACTGGCGGGATTACCGGGTAATTTACCCTCAGTTACCGGTGCGACGGAGTCCAGCGTTTTAGGCGCTATTTTTCCCGCAAACCCACGAACTCAGAGTTAACTGAAATTATCCTGGCGACGATGCCGGTAAACTAGGGATGTTAGGGAGGGGGTTATTCCCCTCCGGGACCAGGAATGTCTTCAGGATAGGGCTATGAAAAAACTGTTATTGGTATGTTTGCCGGTACTGCTTACCGGCTGTAGTGTCTACAACCAATTTGTCGAGCGTATGCAAACGGATACCCTCGAATATCGCTGTGATGAAAAACCGCTGACCGTGAAATTGAACAATACCCAACAAACGGCAAGCTTTGTTTACGATAATCAGTTAGTGAATCTTAAACAGGGTGTATCAGCATCGGGCGCGCGTTACACCGATGGCATCTATGTCTTCTGGTCTAAAGGCGACAGCGCGACGGTCTATAAACGTGACAGAGTTGTGTTAAATAACTGTCAGTTACAGAACCCGAAGCGTTGAGATTTTCACCTGGGCGGCGCACAATAGCGTCACCCACTGACAATCCGTAGCCCAAACATCATGTCTGATAACGACGAATTGCAGCAAATCGCGCATCTGCGCCGTGAATACACGAAAGGCGGTCTTCGCCGCCGCGATCTTCCCGCCGAGCCGCTTGCGCTTTTTGAGCGCTGGCTCGGACAAGCCTGTGACGCCAAACTCGCCGATCCGACTGCCATGGTAGTGGCCACCGTTGATGAAAACGGCCAGCCGTACCAGCGCATCGTGTTGCTCAAACATTATGATGACAAAGGTTTGGTATTTTATACCAACATGGGCAGCCGTAAGGCGCACCAGATAGAGCATAACCCCCGCATTAGCCTGCTGTTTCCGTGGCATACGCTGGAACGGCAGGTGATGGTGATTGGTAAGGCCGAACGTCTTTCTACGCTTGAGGTAGTGAAGTACTTCCACAGTCGCCCACGCGACAGCCAAATTGGCGCCTGGGTATCAAAACAGTCCAGTCGTATCTCCGCACGCGGTATTCTCGAAAGCAAATTTCTTGAACTGAAGCAGAAGTTTCAGCAGGGGGAAGTCCCGCTGCCAAGTTTCTGGGGCGGTTTTCGCGTGAGTATTGAGCAAATGGAGTTCTGGCAGGGCGGCGAAAACCGCTTACACGATCGTTTTTTATACCAGCGTGAAGACAACGCGTGGAAAATCGATCGCCTGGCCCCCTAAAGATGCAAAATTCTTGTTTTAAGCGCTGGCACTGATGAATCCGGCGCTTTATTCTATGTCTCTTTCGCATCAGGCGAAAAGTCGTGTACCGGCAAAGGTGCAGTCGTTTTATACATGGAGATTTTGATGGCAAGCAGTAACTTGATTAAACAATTGCAAGAGCGGGGGCTGGTGGCCCAGGTGACGGACGAAGAAGCGTTAGCAGAGCGACTGGCGCAAGGCCCGATCGCGCTCTATTGCGGCTTCGACCCTACCGCTGACAGCTTGCATTTGGGGCATCTGGTTCCATTGTTATGCCTGAAACGCTTCCAGCAGGCAGGCCATAAGCCTGTCGCACTGGTAGGTGGTGCAACCGGTCTGATTGGTGACCCGAGCTTTAAAGCCGCCGAGCGTAAACTGAATACCGAAGACACCGTGCAAGAGTGGGTGGATAAAATCCGCAAACAGGTTGCACCGTTCCTCGATTTCGACTGTGGCGACAACTCCGCGATTGCTGCGAACAACTACGACTGGTTTGGCGGTATGAATGTACTGACTTTCCTGCGTGATATCGGCAAGCATTTCTCTGTGAACCAGATGATCAACAAAGAAGCGGTGAAGCAGCGTCTGAACCGTGACGATCAGGGCATCTCCTTTACCGAGTTTTCTTACAACCTGCTGCAAGGGTATGACTTCGCCTGCCTGAACAAACTGCACGGTGTGGCGCTGCAAATCGGGGGTTCTGACCAGTGGGGTAACATTACCTCCGGTATCGATCTGACCCGCCGTTTACACCAGAATCAGGTGTTCGGCCTGACGGTTCCGCTGATCACCAAAGCAGACGGGACCAAGTTCGGTAAAACGGAAGGTGGCGCAGTCTGGCTGGATCCGAAGAAAACCAGTCCGTACAAGTTCTACCAGTTCTGGATTAACACCGCCGATGCTGATGTCTATCGCTTCCTTAAATTCTTCACCTTTATGGACATTGAAGAGATCAATGCCCTGGAAGAAGAAGATAAGAACAGCGGTAAAGCGCCGCGTGCCCAGTATGTTCTGGCGGAGCAGGTTACGCGTCTGGTTCACGGTGAAGAAGGTCTGGTGGCGGCAAAACGCATCACCGAATGCCTGTTCAACGGGAACTTAAGCGATCTCAGCGAAGCCGATTTCGAGCAGTTGGCGCAGGATGGCGTGCCGATGATCGAAATGGAAAAAGGTGCCGATCTGATGCAGGCGCTGGTGGACTCAGAACTGCAGCCGTCTCGCGGCCAGGCGCGTAAGACCATTGCGTCGAATGCGGTAACCATCAACGGTGAAAAACAGTCAGATCCGGAATACTTCTTCCAGGACAGTGACATTTTGTTTGGGCGCTACACGTTACTGCGCCGCGGCAAAAAGAACTATTGTCTGATTTGCTGGAAATAATGCGTTAAGGAATGGGAGTGAGAAATCACTCCCTTATTTTTGTTCAGGTAAAAAAATGAAGAATATCCTCGCCATCCAGTCCCACGTTGTTTTTGGTCATGCGGGCAACAGTGCAGCAGAATTTCCGATGCGCCGTCTTGGCGCCAACGTCTGGCCTCTTAATACCGTTCAGTTCTCTAACCATACCCAATACGGCAAATGGACCGGCTGCGTGATGCCGCCCAGCCACCTGACCGAAATTGTCCAGGGTATTGCCGATATCGATAAACTTAAAACTTGTGATGCTGTGCTGAGCGGCTACCTCGGTTCAGCAGAGCAGGGCGAACATATTCTGGGAATTGTCCGTCAGGTAAAGTCGGCTAATCCACAGGCGAAGTATTTCTGCGACCCCGTGATGGGACATCCGGAAAAAGGCTGTATTGTCGCACCGGGCGTCGCCGAGTTTCACGTGCGCCACGCGTTGCCGGCCAGCGATATTATCGCGCCTAATTTGGTAGAGCTTGAGATCCTTTGCGAGCACGCGGTGACCAACGTGGATGAAGCGGTATTAGCGGCGCGTGAGCTGATTGCTCAAGGGCCTGAGGTGGTGCTGGTGAAACATCTTGCTCGCGCAGGGATGAGTCCCGACCGTTTCGAGATGCTGCTGGTCACCGCTGAGCAGGCGTGGCATATCAGTCGTCCGCTGGTGGATTTTGGTGCGCGTCAGCCTGTGGGTGTGGGTGATGTGACCAGCGGTTTGCTACTGGTAAAACTGTTACAGGGCGCGACGGTGCAGCAGGCGCTTGAGCATGTAACGGCGGCGGTGTATGAGATTATGATTGCGACCAAAGAGATGCATGAGTATGAACTGCAGGTCGTTGCTGCACAGGATCGCATTGCAAAACCAGAACACTATTTTAGCGCTACGCAGCTGTAATCAATGCCCGATGGCGCTCACGCTTATCGGGCTTACGTTTGTTTGGCTGTAGGCCGGGTGAGCATGCGCCACCCGGCAACAACCATTAATTTAACCCTTCTGCCTTAAGCGCCGCTGCCACTGCCGGGCGCTCAGCCATCCGCGCCATATAGGCTTCGATATGGCTTAATCCTGCCATATTCAATTTCACGGCATACGCCCAACGCAGTACGGTGAACAGATAAGCATCTGCAATGGAAAAACGCTGGCCGCAGATCCACGGGTTGTCCTGCAGTGAATCGTTCACATACTGCATTTTTTTCTCCAGCAGTGCGCGTACGGTCGGCTTGTACTCTTCCGGCGTATCGGGACGGAATAATGGCGTAAAGCCTTTATGCAGTTCTGTCGCAATATAGTTAAGCCACTCCAGCGTTTTGTAACGCGAGAGGCTGCTGGTTGGGGCAAGAAGCTGGCGATCGGGTACCGAATCGGCCAGGTACTGCATGATGGCCACGCCTTCGGTTAGTAGCGTACCATCGTCCAGCAGCAGAGCAGGAACTTGTCCCTTTGGGTTTACCGCGAAAAAATCATCGCCGTTTTCCAGGCGTTTCTTCATCAGATCAACACCATCAAGGGTGAAATCTTTACCGCTTTCGCGAAGCGTGATGTGCGAAGCGAGAGAACACGCGCCCGGTTTGTAGAACAGTTTCATCGGTAACTCCTTTTGGCTGAGGTATATCGTATGGTAGTGCGACCTCAGCCAAAAAAAAAGCCGCTAACATCAGTTAGCGGCCTGAAAAGAAGTTTCCCTGAGAATTACGCTGTTGCGGTCTTAGAGGCTTTCTCGCTGACATCATCGTCCTGAGTCATACGGTTCAGCTTCGGTGCTGTCAGCAGCATCAGAACAGCGATAACTGCCGTTGCAATACCGATTTGCAGGAACACACGACCATAGACTTCCAGAGACATCAGTGGGTCGGTCACATTCTCCGGTACAGCCATCATGTTAGCAACATAGCCACCGATGATGTTTGCACCGGCAGTGGTCAGGAACCAGCTACCCATGATGAAGCCCATCAGACGCTGTGGTACCAACTGCGCAACCATTGCCAGACCCAGACCAGAGATCATCAGTTCACCGATACTCTGCAGACCGTAGCAAATGATCAGCCAGTTAACGGAAACGATACCCGCATCGGTGGCAAATTTCGCACCCAGCGGCAGGATCAGGAATGCACCGGAACACAGCACCATACCGATAGCAAACTTGGTCGGCATTGGCAGGGTGTCACCCATCTTGTTATAGATAGCGGCAAGGATTGGGCTACCAATGATGATCCAGAACGGGTTCAGTGCCTGATACTGCTCAGGTTCGAACGCGATGCCCAGAATAGAGTGCTCAACGTTACGAATTGCAAAGAAGTTCAGTGATGTCGGCATCTGGCTGTACAGCACGAAGAAGATAATCGCTTCCAGCATCAGAATGAAGGCGACGATCATTTTACGACGTGCGGCACCTTTCATGGCGAAGGCTTCTTTACCGAAGATAAACACGATACCCATAGCCACGACGCCCAGAACCATACGTGCAATGCCCTGGTTGTGCAGTAACCATGTTGCGATAACAATCAACACCACCACGCCAACAATGGTCAGCAGCAGGTTGCGGAAGTTGATCGGCTCAAAGTCTGGTTTAGACCCGTATTGTTTAACCCAACGCTGGCAGAATGCGAAGTTTACGACGGTAATCAGCATCCCGACGACACTGAGTGCGAACGCGGTGCTCCAGCCGTATCGTGCCGCCAGCCATGGAGTAGCAAGCATTGAGAAGAATGAACCGATGTTGACGGACATGTAGTACATAGTAAATGCACCGTCAAGACGCGGGTCATCTTTGGCATAGCAGGTAGAAAGCAGGGATGATGGGTTCGCTTTAAACAGGCCATTACCGACCGCGATGGCCGCCATACCCATATAAACGATACCAGCATCATGACCGGACCATGCGACCAGCGCATAACCGATAGCCAGTACAATGGCACCCAGCATAATGACACGCTTAGTACCCAGAACTTTATCACCTAACCAGCCGCCAATAGCCACCAGGCCGTAAACCAGGGCACTAAAGGAGGAGAAAAGGGTGATGGAATCCGCTTCTGACATACCCAGTTGTTTCACCAGGTAGACGGCCATAATCCCTTGCAGGCCGTAGTAGCCAAAACGTTCCCACAACTCAATTGAGAAAATGAGATAGAACGCTTTTGGTTGTTTGAAGGCGTTTAAGCTCACGCTTTCAGTTGGTTTATTGTTTGCAGTAGACACTTTTACCTCTTTTTTTACATCCCATATCTACGGGGGTGTTCAGGTACGTGATGAGTCAAGTTCATCCGTCCGATTGTTATAGTGGGAGGGGAAACGGCAAGTAATGTTCACTATCTTGCCCCTTCAGACAAGAGGTTTGTAATACTCTGTTACATATATCCAAGGTGGTGAAATCATCGGGGCAGGTAAATGTTATCTAGCGTTAAATTTCTTCAATTGAAAAATGGCAGTTTTTTTCACTGTTCAATGGGGGCGAAAATGGCAAAGCGGCGATATGTTCTGCTATTCAGTGTTGAATCCAGTGATATAGGCCATTATCTGAAAAATACCCAGTGTAATGTTTTGTATCGAATCGACGGGAATAGGTCATCTGATTGTCATTTTAACTATAAAAATAAGAAAAATTAACATCACATTATCAATGTGATCTTGATCACGTATGAATAGAAATTTCTACTACTAAAAAAACGATTAACCTGCTCAGGTGTTAAAGCACAAGAATATTGCATTAGATATACGCAATAGCATGGCATCATTGTCGGGGATTAAGCGATTGGAGAGTGCATAACTAATCGTTATGGTAATAAGGGGCAACGAACGTTACCCCGATTGCATTAGATGTCGACTTTTTCTTTGAATTCACAGAGATCCTCAATGATACAGGAGCCGCAGCGCGGCTTCCTGGCAATGCAGGTGTAGCGACCATGAAGAATTAACCAGTGATGGCAGTCGACTTTAAATTCACTGGGAACGACTTTCAGCAGCTTTTCTTCGACCTGCTCGACGTTTTTCCCTGGGGCGAATTGTGTTCGGTTACACACTCGAAATATATGAGTATCGACAGCGATAGTGGGCCAGCCAAAGGCGGTATTGAGCACCACGTTGGCGGTTTTACGCCCGACGCCAGGCAACGCTTCCAGTGCTGCTCTGTCCTCCGGAACCTCGCCATTGTGCTGTTCGAGCAAAATACGGCAGGTTTTAATCACGTTCTCCGCTTTGCTGTTGAACAATCCGATGGTCTTAATATAAGACTTTACGCCGTCGACCCCAAGTTCCAGCATCGCGGCTGGGGTGTTAGCGACAGGGTACAGTTTTGCGGTGGCTTTATTGACGCTGACATCGGTCGCCTGCGCCGAAAGCAGCACCGAAATCAGTAGCTCAAACGGCGACGTAAAATTGAGTTCGGTGGTGGGGTGCGGATTGTTATCGCGCAGGCGCGTCAGTATTTCCAGCCGTTTTGCTTTGTTCATGACACATTCCCTGTTTCACCCGCCGGAACGTCTGTTAACGCAGCCTGCGCGCGACGTTTCTTCATCTTCTCGTCAATAAGATATTTGATGGCCAGCATCAGCCCCAGCCCGATGAACGCGCCTGGCGGCAGCATGGCTAACAGGAACGGTGTGTCTGTATGGAAAATCTCAATGCGCAGCACTTTTGCCCAACTACCCAGCAGACCATCAGCGCCATCAAACAACGTGCCGTTGCCGATAATCTCGCGCAGTGAGCCCAGCACAAACATCGCACCGGTTGCCCCCATTCCGATGGAAAACCCATCCAGCGCGGAGAGTGCGGGGCCTTTTTTTGCCGCAAAGGCCTCGGCACGACCAACCACAATACAGTTGGTCACAATCAACGGGATGAAGATCCCCAACGACTGATACAACCCGAAGGCGTAGGCGTTAATAAGCATCTGTACGGCACTGACTACCGACGCGATGATCATGACATAAATAGGAATACGAATCTCAGACGGCGTCCAGCGGCGCAGGGCAGAGATGGTCAAGTTGGTTAGCGTTAAAACCAGTGTGGTAGCAAGTCCCAACCCAAGGGCATTGGTTGCGGTAGAGGTGACTGCCAGCAGCGGACACATGCCAAGTAACTGTACCAGTGCGGAGTTGTTTTTCCACAATCCCTGAACAATAACGTCTTTAATTTCGCTCATGGTTTATTCTCCACAGGCGGGAAGTTGAGGAAGTTGTGCAGGCAGCGTCTGTGCATACAGGCCCGCGCGTTTCACCGCATTGACGACTGCGCGGGGGGTGATGGTGGCACCGGTGAACTGGTCGAAGTCACCGCCATCTTTTTTCACCGCCCAATGAGGATCGTTTTCAGCAGAGATCGTTTTGCCGCTAAAGTGCGTTATCCAGTCGGACAGTCGAAGCTCGATTTTATCACCCAGACCGGGCGTTTCATGATGCTCCGTGACCCGCGTACCCAGCACAGTACCGTTAAAATCGACACCAACCAGCAGTTGTATCGCGCCGGAGTAGCCGTCTGGCGCGGTGGCTTCGAGGATGGCAGCAATCGGTCGCTCGTCCTGGCGGGCGATATAAACACGGTGCACCCCTTTACCCAACGCCGGGGCCGCGACCAGATAACAGCTGTCGCGCAGATTATTATTGTAGCGGTCAGTTGGCAGAACCTGATCAAACAGCGCTTTTTGCTGCAGCGTTGCCTGCTCGTCAATCGTAGACTTAGTCAGCTGATTGATTGCCGCTGTTAAGCCCGTAGAGCCAGCGGCAAAGAGTGCCAGAGTGATACCGTGTTTACGAATCGTTTTCAGCATAGGGTGTCCTTAGCGATGTCCGTACACGCGAGGGCGGGTGTAATAATCAATCAACGGGACCGTGATATTTGCCAACAATACCGCAAAGGCCACGCCATCCGGATACCCACCAAAACTGCGAATCAGCCATACCAACAGACCGGCAAGTGCACCAAAAATCAGCCGACCGCGATTGGTCGTCGATGCCGTAACGGGATCGGTAAGAATAAAGAACGCACCGAGCATGGTTGCGCCAGAGAGCAGGTGCAGCTGTGGTGACGCCAGCGACTCGGGAGAGAAAAGCCAGCCTAACGTCGCACAGACAGCGAGCGACAGCAGGAAACTGACCGGAATATGCCAGCGAATAGCGTTTTTCCACAATAGCATGACGCCGCCCGCCAGCCAGGCCAGGTTTACCCACTGCCAGCCTGCGCCTGCAAGCATCCCGCTGTAAATGGGGTACTGCATAACCTGTTCTACCGTGCGTCCGGCGTGCAACGATGTCTTGAACGTATCAAGCGGCGTCGCCTGGCTAATGCCATCGATACCCATGCGTAAGGTGTTCATATCACCGCCGCTTGAGGTATGTCCGGTAAAAATGACGTTAATGGCGTCAACAAATCCCGGTACCGTGGCCGCAATTTCATGCGGGGGAAGCCAGCTTGTCATCTGCACCGGGAAGGAGATAAGCAGAACCACATAGCCGATCATCGCCGGGTTAAACGGGTTTTGCCCGAGGCCGCCATACAGTTGCTTGGCAATGATCACGGCAAATACGGTACCCAGGACCACCATCCACCAGGGGGCCAGCGGCGGAAGGCTGACGGCAAGCAGTAGCCCGGTGAGCAAGGCAGAGTTGTCTTTTAAAATAGCGACAACCGGCTGTTTACGCAGTTTCAATACGCCTGCTTCAGCGGCAATGGCGCTGATGGCGGCGAGAAAAATCTGTACCAACGTGCCCCAACCAAAAAACCAAAGCTGAGCGGCAATCCCCGGTAACGCGGCAATTAACACCAGCAGCATAATACGCGATGTCTGGCGCTGGTTATGGGTATAGGGAGAGCTTGCGATTCTGAATACCATTTATTCCTCGTTAACAACCTGCTGCTGGGCGGCCTTTTTAGCCTGAGCGCGTGCAATAGCGGCCGCAACGGCGGCTTTGCGTGGATCAACTGGTTCGGTGGTCTCGGCGACAACCTGCTGCTCAAGTTTGCGTGCTTTAGCACGGGCAATAGCGGCTTCTACCGCGGCTTTACGCGGGTCAACCGGCTCGGCAGTCTCGGCGATGGCCTGTTGCTGCTCAAGCTTGCGTGCTTTGGCGCGGGCAATGGCGGCTTCTACCGCGGCTTTGCGCGGGTCAACCGGTTCTGCAGTCTCGGCGACGGCCTGTTGCTGCTCAAGCTTGCGTGCTTTGGCACGGGCAATAGCGGCTTCTACCGCGGCTTTGCGCGGATCGGTATCGGTGGTGCTGTCGTTAGCAGGCACATTTTCCGCCTGTTTGGCCCGGGCCTGTGCTTTCCGCGCTTCTCTGGCGGCAATGGCTGCACTATTATCCGGTTTCTCTCCGGCCTGAATAACAATCGGTTGTAAAGCCTGTGCTTGTTTCTCTTTCACCCGTGCAAGTGCGGCAGCAATGGCATCGTTGTCCTTCGCGGCAGGCTGAACGGCGGCGCTTTTATGACGTTCAAGACGCGCGGCTTTTTCACGCTCAAGGCGTGCCTGTCTGGCTTCGAATCGTGCTTTTGCCTCTGCGGCGCGTTTTTCTTCCTGGCTTATGGCGTAAATCTCAGCTTTTTCCTGACGGAAATACTGCACCAGCGGAATATTGCTGGGACATACCCACGCACAGGCACCGCATTCAATGCAGTCAGCGATATTGTGACCGATTGCTTTGTCGTGCTGCTGTCCTTTACTGAACCAGTAAAGCTGCTGAGGCAAGAGATCGGCCGGGCAGGCGTCGGCGCAGGCGCTACAGCGAATGCAGCCTTTTTCTTCCTGCTGCTCACCCATTTCACTGGCAGATGGCGCCAGCAGGCAGTTGGTGATCTTCACTACGGGGACATCAAGCCAGGGGAGGGTGAAGCCCATTAGCGGGCCGCCCATGATGACCATTTGCTCTGCGGAAGGGCAAAAACCTGCGTCATCAAGCAGGTGGCGAACAGGCGTGCCTAAACGTGCCCAGACGTTGCCTGGACGGCTAACGGCTTCGCCGGTCAGCGTTACGACGCGTTCGGTGATCGGTTCTCCGTCGATCACGGCGCGTTTGATAGCATAGGCCGTACCGACGTTTTGCATCAGGACGCCGATATCCGAGGAGCGTCCACCGTGTGGGACCTGTTTTCCGGTCAGAATTTGGGTCAACTGCTTCGCGCCGCCGGAAGGATATTTGGTTGGGATAACGCGCAGGCTGATATCATGTGAGTCCGCCAGCACCGCGCGCAGCATTGATATCGCTTGCGGTTTGTTATCTTCAATCCCCAACAGGATCTCGCGCGGTTGAAGAATGTGGGCCAGAATTCGGATGCCTTCCACCACCTGAGCTGCACAATCCTGCATCAGGCGATCGTCAGCGGTAATGTAGGGCTCACATTCCGCAGCGTTGATGATCAATGTTTCAATTTTATCGCCGCCGCCCTGCAGTTTTACGCCAGTAGGGAAACCAGCACCGCCCAGTCCGGCAACGCCGAACTGATGAATACGGGCAATAAGCTCTTCTCGGCTGCGGGAACGATAGTCAGCCCAGCCTTCACGCTCAATCCAGCGATCTTCGCCATCAGCATCGATTATGACGCTGAGCTCGGCCAATGCTGAAGGGTGCGCAGTGGAGTGCGGAGCAATGGCCACAACGGTGCCGGAGGTTGGCGCGTGCACTGGCAGCATTTTGCCTCGTCCACGCGTCAGCGCCTGGCCGCGCAGGACGTGGTCACCGACGTTTACGCACAGCTCACCCTCAGCACCAATATGCTGTTTGAGCGGAATCACCAGACGCGGCGGCAGTGGTACTTGTCGCAGCGGCGTGCCGTTTGACTGGGCTTTCATTTCGGGCGGATGAATGCCGCCTTCGAAGTCCCAAATTTTGTTTTTTCTGAATGCAGAGAATAGCTTAAACATGTTGTTCCACGGGAATGATGCGCACGGGGATAGTGTTCAAATCCCACTTCCAGCTATCAGGCGTTTCGGCAACCGGACGTAATTCAATACACTGAGTCGGGCAAGGATCAACGCACAGGTTGCATCCGGTACAGAGATCGCTCATGACTGTGTGCATCGCACGCGTCGCGCCGACGATGGCATCAACCGGGCAGGCCTGAATGCACTTTGTACAGCCAATACAGTTATTTTCATCAATGACCGCCAGCATTCTCACCGGCGTAACGTCCTGTTCCTCGCCATCAATAGGCTGCGGATCGACGTTCAGCAGCGTCGCAATTTTTAGCATCACCGCTTCACCACCGGGGGCGCAGCGATTGATTTTTTCGCCCTGACAGCCAATCGCTTCCGCATACGGGCGACAGCCAGGGTAACCGCACTGGCCACATTGACTTTGCGGAAGGATCTCATCGATTTTTTCAACGACCGGGTCGTCCTCAACGGCAAAACGTCGGGAGGCATAGCCTAAAACAGCGCCGAATGCCAGACCCAGTAGACTCACTGCAGCAACGGCAATCCAGATAGCATTCATTACAGCTTCACCAAACCACTAAAGCCCATAAAGGCCAATGACATTAAACCGGCGGTAATCAGCGCAATCGCATTACCGCGAAAAGGTGCCGGAACATCAGCCACGGCGAGGCGCTCGCGAATGGCGGCGAACAGTACCATCACCAGCGAGAAGCCGACGGCAGCGGAAAAACCGTACAGCGCCGACTGTAAAAAGTTATGACCGAGGTTGATATTCAACAACGCGACGCCCAGTACCGCACAGTTAGTGGTGATCAACGGTAAGAAGATCCCCAGCAGGCGATACAGAGCAGGACTCGTTTTGCGCACCACCATTTCGGTAAATTGCACGACCACGGCGATGACTAAGATAAACGCCAGCGTACGCAGGTAGATGAGATCGAGCGGGATGAGGATCCAGGTGTCAATCAGCCATGCGCAAATCGATGCCAGCGTCATTACAAAGGTCGTGGCGAGGCCCATGCCCATCGCCGTTTCCAGTTTTTTGGAAACGCCCATAAACGGGCAGAGACCCAGAAACTTGACCAGTACAAAGTTATTGACCAGTACAGTTCCGACAAACAGCAGCAGGTAATCAGTCATTTTTCGGCCTGAAATAAAAAAGCCGCCTATTATCTGACAATCTACAACAGGCGACAACAGGTTAACTGTAGGGTTATTACGGGTTCACAAACGTCGATTTCACGCGCTGCGAACGCTTGAAATAGGGCACCAGCAATGCAGCAGCCAACAACGGGAACAGTAGCTGGCGGACGGCAAAGTCATCCGGAACAGGTGAAAACGCAAAGGCTTTAATAGCCAGTAACACGGAGATCAGTAACCATAAAATGTAGTGCTTAGGTACACAGCGTCGGCGTTTGAAAAACGCGATAGTCAGCCACAGCGTGTAGTACCACATGGCGATAGCGGTAATAAAGGAAACGCCCCATAACAGTAAATTAGTGGCGCTTTGTTCGCCGAGCGTCTGAAACGTTTGCGGAGTTGCCAGCGCAGTTACATACAACAGGATCGCCAGCGAAGCGCTCAACAACGCCACTAACAGCCAGGCCAGTGGACCAAGTAGCCAGCCTCCGATACGTTGTGCCGGTGTCGTCGTCATCTCTTCTCCAGATTTACGCGTGCAAACAAACATGCCATTCATTTTGGGGCGATTATTATAAAGCTTTTAACGATGAGCGCTACTTTCTTATTTATTGCACATAATGCCAGACGGATTTTGGCACCTGGCCGATATCAAACAGGCGTCCCCCGGAGATTAGCTCCGCCCGGCGGTGATCCGCCGCGCGATACATATTGATAATGTCGCGATCGTCGGTGAGCGTGTAGTTAAGATGATCGAACAGTTTTTCCAGGCTTTCGAGGGAATTGATTTTGCGGAATTTTAATAAGTAATCCTGAACAGTCATATGTGGAGATCCATATTAAGAAAATAACACCAACGGAGTAGTTAATATTAAAAAATAAACAAGGTTGCACAGATAAAAACGCAGGGTGTGCAAAGATACAAATAAGAGTGTTCGTACTGATAGATACGCAGGCACGCTGAGCACCCGGTCAAAGGGTAACGCGCTTCGCTATCGCAGGCAATAAGTGCCAAGGTGGGGGACTGCACAATTCGCTATTTTTGATAGAAATGACGCTGTTACAACCTAACCCAGCATGACTGCTGGGTTAAAAAAGGAGGCCGTGGGTTATTTTTTCTGCACCGTATGCACCGAAGCCGTTGGTTCTGGTGGCTGGTAGTTGTCGATATGCGTGGCAATACCTAAAAGGATGACGGAAACCGCGAGAACAATCCAACCTGTTAACTCAATAAGACGATTCATTACTGACGACATTTGCTTTGATTTATCCTTAAACACAGGAGGCAAATGTTACTTATCAATAAGTAAGACGGCAAGAGCATTGGGAACGATTTCGACGACTTTTTCGCAGCAAGTTATCGCTAAGTGGCATATGTTTGACTTAAGTTAAGAAACAACCTTTTCCCTGCAAAGGTTATTAAACTGTTGTGACGTTGCGATGTATGGTGTGAAATAGGTCGGTCCTGAATTGAGAGGCAATAACATGAGTGACAACATCCGCGTTGGGCTGATTGGCTATGGCTATGCCAGCAAAACTTTCCATGCCCCTCTGATTGTGGGCACCCCGGGGCTGGAGCTGGCCGCGGTATCCAGTAGTGACGAAGCAAAAGTGAAGGCGGACTGGCCTTCTGTTACGGTGGTGAGTGAGCCTAAGCATCTGTTTAACGATCCCAGCATCGACCTGATTGTGATCCCCACGCCGAATGACACGCATTTCCCGCTCGCTAAAGCAGCGCTGGAAGCGGGTAAACACGTGGTTGTTGATAAGCCATTTACCGTGACACTGTCACAAGCTCGCGAGCTGGATGCGTTGGCGCGTAGCCTGGGTCGTGTGCTGTCTGTTTTCCATAACCGCCGCTGGGACAGTGATTTCTTGACGCTGAAAGCCCTGCTGGCAGACGGAGTGTTGGGTGAAGTCGCTTACTTTGAATCCCACTTCGATCGTTTCCGTCCGCAGGTCCGCGACCGCTGGCGTGAACAGGGCGGTCCAGGAAGCGGTATCTGGTACGATTTAGCGCCTCATCTGTTGGATCAGGCCATTAACCTGTTTGGTTTGCCCGTCAGCCTGACGGTGGACCTTGCGCAGTTGCGTCCTGGCGCACAATCGACAGATTATTTCCACGCCATTTTGACTTATCCTCAGCGTCGGGTGGTTCTGCACGGCACGATGCTGGCTGCCGCCGAGTCGGCACGCTACATCGTGCACGGTTCGCGTGGGAGCTATGTGAAATACGGTCTTGATCCGCAGGAAGAACGTTTAAAAAATGGTGAACGTTTGCCGCAGGAAGACTGGGGTTACGACATGCGCGATGGCGTGCTGACGCGGGTCGAAGGCGAAGAACGTGTGGAAGAGACCTGGTTAACCGTGCCGGGTAACTATCCGGCTTATTATGCGGGTATCCGTGATGCACTGAACGGCAATGGTGAAAACCCGGTTCCAGCACGACAGGCCATTCAAATTATGGAACTGATTGAGCTGGGTATTGAATCGGCAAAACATCGTTCTACGTTGTGTCTTGCCTGATTGCGGAAATGCCGGATAAGCGTTAGCGCTATCCGGCACTATCATCGTTATGCCGCTGCGACTTTCTCACGCAACGCACGTTTCTCTTCAGTACTCAAAAACGCCATTTCCAGACCATTAATTTGCGCCTGACGGATCTGCTCGCGGCTCAACCCTGCAGCTGGAGCAGCAACGGTATATTCGTGAATAATATCCACGCCCTGAACCGCGGGATCGTCGGTGTTTAGACTGGCCAACACACCCTGTTCGAGGAACGTCTTCAGCGGATGTGCAGCCAGTGAAGCAACGGTGCTGGTCTGGATGTTGGAGGTCAGGCAGGATTCGATGCCAATTCGCTGCTCGGCAAGAAAATCCATCAATGCACGATCTTCCACAGCTTTAACGCCATGACCAATACGTTCAGCGCCCAGTTCTCTGATTGCCTGCCAGATGCTTTCAGGGCCTGCTGCTTCACCAGCGTGCACGGTAATGTGCCAGCCTGCATCGCGCGCCCGATTAAAATGAGACAGGAACAGACTGCCTGGGAAACCCAGTTCATCGCCCGCCAGGTCCAGTGCGGTAATGTGGTCACGGTGTGCTAACAGCGCATCCAGTTCCTGCAGGCAAGCGGCTTCGCCAAAAGTACGGCTCATAATGCCAATTAAGCGCGCTTCCACGCCAAAAGCCTTGCAGCCTTCACGTACGCCCGCAATCACTGCTTCAACCACGCCCGCGACGGGGAGTTGATGCGCCATCGCCATATAGCCGGGCGAAAAGCGCAGTTCCACATAGTGCAGCCCGTTACGGGCGGCATCTTCAATATTTTCAAATGCCACGCGGCGGCAGGCATCCAGCGAGGCCAGTACCTTCACGCCCCAGTCAAGCTTCGACAAAAAACTGACTAAATCCGGTTCTGTCGAGGTGACCTGCACGTGCGGGATCAGCGTTTCCAGCGTTTGAGCGGGAAGCGTTAAATTGAACTGACGGCCAAGATCGAGAATGGTTTGCGCACGAATGTTGCCATCAAGGTGGCGATGGATGTCGGTTAAGGGGAGGGATTTATCAATCATGGTCGCACTCTTTGTTTTTAGTAAAAGTGCGCACCATTATACAACAGAAACATCATCCGCTAAAACCATCCAGAAAGTAGGTATTCGCTTTGTAATAGCCTAATTTAGGCGTGATATTTGCTGAAATTATAGATGACAGATGTCGTGAGATTCGGAGTGATGATTTATGCTGTGATAACCGCAATTCATGATAATTGTTTTGAGCAGCGGTTATCTGAATAGCAGTTTACGCGACGAGTTTGGTATCGGCCTGGAATAGTTTATTGCACTGCGGGCAAATCAACATGGCACCTTTTTGTACGCGAGAAAAACTGTGTTCAGAATGCGCGGTGCAGTTAGGGCAAGGACATTTGATAAGAAAATTACGGCGGGATTTCACATTTTTACGTTCAGACATAGGCTCTTCCTGATTTGAGTGGAAGCCCACTATACACGGTTAGCTGAAAAATACTGTTTTTTCTCACATTGCCCTATTGTGCAATGGTGAGAGAGTAACAAAGAAGGCGGATTCCCCAGCAGGTAAAATTTGCGCAATGAAAAGGCTCATTGCGCAAATACAGTCAGCGTAGCGAACGAATAGCGTTTATTAACCCATTCACACCTTTTTCCAGTTTTGCACGCGGACATCCGGCATTCAGACGGACAAAACCGCGACCTTCTTCACCATAGGTATATCCCGGCATGATCGCGACTTTTTGCTGATGGATGAGTACATCCTGCAACGCATGATCATCAATATTGAGCGGACGCAGGTCAATCCATGCCAGATAAGTTGATTGTGGGATCTGCCAGTTTAACTCAGGGAACGCAGCATTAAGCTCATGTGCGACATAGTGCAGATTAGCGGCCAGATAATCGCGTAACGCATCCAACCACGGGGCGCCGTGCTGATAAGCAGCAATATGCGCGGTAAGCGCCAGTACTGCAGGTGAGGAAAGGCCATCTCGGCTTTTTAGCGCCGCAAGGTAGTGGTTACGGCTATCGGCGTCTTCAACGATCCCGTAAGCCCCGGTTAGCGCCGGAATATTAAAACTCTTGGAGCCGGATGTGAGCAGCGCCCAGTCGCCTCGAGCAACCTGACTCCATGGGATATGAGGTTGTTGATCCCATACCATGTCCATATGAATCTCGTCGGAAATGACCTTCACGCCGTGCCGTTGACACATGCTGGCCATGGTTTCCAGTTCATCTCGGGTCCAGACCTTGCCGGTCGGATTCTGCGGACTACAGAGCAGAAGAATTTTGCTTTCAGGCCGCGAGAGGGTTTCTTCCAGCTTAGCCATATCGCAATACCAGCCGTGCGCACGTTTCTCCAGTGCAACAGGGTGCACTGTACGCTGGTTGCCTTTGATGGCGTTGTAAAACGCATCGTAAGCTGGAGTATGGATAACCACCGCGTCACCCGTTGATGACCACTGGCGGATCAGCTCCGACACCATATAGATGACGGAGGGGCCATAAACTACAGATTGCGGATCGATTTGGGTGTTATGGCGGGTCAGGAACCAGTGGCTAATTGCCGCCAAAAAATCATCATTTTTCCAGCGACTGTAGCCCAACACACCGTGTGACAGGCGCTGCGTCAGCGCCTGGAGAATGCATGGTGCGGTGGCAAAATCCATATCTGAGATGGTGAATGGTAGCAGGTCGGCTGAACCAAACCGGTCGGCGACATAATCCCATTGGGTGCACCAGGTACCGTGCCTGTCCACTTCAGTTGAGAAATCAAACATATTGTTGCCCTTATGCCTGTACGGTATTCATCAGAACCGTCATTTCGTCCTTCACCGACTGGACCTGCGGACCGATGACGACCTGCAAGTTATGCTGATTGAGTTGAACGACACCAATCGCGCGATTGTCCTTCAGTGCCTGCACGTTCACAAGCGACATATCTTTCACGGAAAGACGCAAGCGGGTAATGCAATTATCCAAGCTGACGATATTCTCAGCGCCACCCAGCGCCGCCAGAATAGCCGGGACGTTATAGCCTGATTTGCCCGGCGTTCCTGCCATGACTTTCTCAATATTGCTGGCAATTTCGACATCACGACCCGGTGTTTTAAGATTAAAGCGGGTGATGGCGAAGCGGAAGATGACGTAGTACACCGCGAACCAGATAGCAGCGACAACCGGTACCAGATACCACTTGGTGGACAACCCGTGCAGGATGCCAAACACCACGAAGTCAATCAGGTTGCCATCGGTATTGCCGATAGTGACGCCAAGCACAGCCATGATAGTGAAGCCCAGTCCGGTCAACAGTGCGTGAATAACGTACAGCAATGGTGCGACGAACAGGAATAAGAATTCCAGAGGTTCGGTGGTACCGCCAATCACGCAGGCGATCAGGCCGGAGATTAATAATCCCTTAATTTTGTGACGATTTTCAGGGCGAGCACAGTGGTACATCGCTAACGCAGCGCCCGGTAAACCGCCGAGGAACGCCGGCATTTTGCCCTGGGACAGGAAACGCGTGGCACTTTCAGAGAAGCCCTGAGTGGTAGGGCAGCTCAATTGGGCCTGGAAAATAGTCAGCGCGCCGCTAACGCTATGACCACACACCTCCTGCGTACCGCCAGCTTCAGTGAAGCGAATTAAGGCCACCAGAATGTGATGCAGGCCAAACGGCAACAGCAGACGTTCACCGGTACCAAACAGCATCGGACCAAAATCACCGGCGCTATTGATGATGTTACCCAAGCCAGTGATACCCATGGCGAAGAACGGCCAAATCAGCGGAATGACCAGCCCGACCAGTCCCATCACTACCGACGAAATAATCGGCACAAAACGGGTACCACCGAAGAACGCCAGCGCATCCGGCAGGCGAATGTTGTGGAAACGTTCATGCAGCATCCAGACAATGATCCCGGCGATTACCGCACCGAGGATCCCAGTGTCGATCGACTGGATCCCCAGAATGTTTTGCACGTTGTTAGCTTTGAGGATCGCCGCATCCGTGGTGGGCAATATTCCCTTGGCCGTTAACCAAAAGTTGACGGCCAGGTTCATTACCGCATAGCCGACAAAACCGGCAAAGGCCGCAACGCCTTTGTTTTCGCGCGCCAGGCCAAGCGGGATAGCGATACAAAACATCACCGGCAGAAAACTAAATGCGAAGGATCCGACTTTGCTCATCCAGGTAAACAGCGCCTGCAACATCGGGTTCCCCAACGCGGGGAGCAGCGTAATGACATCATGGCTGCTTAATGAGCTGCCGATCCCCAGCATGATCCCGCAAAACGAGAGCAGTGCTACGGGCAACATAAAGGTTTTGCCCAACTGCTGGAAAAATTCCCATAACGTGACTTTTGGTGTGGTTCTCGTCGTCATCTAACGACTCCTTGTAAAAAATCGACCAACGAATGATGGCGAGAAGATAAAACGTTTTACCTAATTTTAGTGCGTTACAAATCACATTATCGAAGGATAATAGGGCGTATAAATACGGATGATTGATAAAACGTTTTATCCATCACGTTATCAGGGAGCTTTCTGGTTTTATGGCTATAGCCAAAAAAATAACCATTCATGATGTAGCGCTGGCGGCCGGTGTTTCAGTCAGTACCGTCTCATTGGTTCTTAGCGGCAAAGGGCGTATCTCATCAGCGACCGGAGAACGGGTCAATGCTGCCATCGAACAACTGGGGTTCGTACGTAACCGCCAGGCATCGGCGCTGCGTGGCGGGCAGAGTGGGGTTATTGGGTTAATCGTTCGCGATCTCTCGACGCCGTTTTATGCCGAACTGACGGCAGGACTGACGGAAGCCTTAGAAGCTCAGGGGCGGATGGTATTTTTACTGCATGGCGGTAAGGACGGCGAACAGCTGGCCCAGCGTTTCTCGATGTTACTCAATCAGGGTGTTGACGGGGTGGTGATCGCCGGAGCCGCAGGCAGCAGCGACGCGTTACGGCAGTTGGCCGGTGAAAAGGGTATTCCGGTAGTGTTTGCTTCACGCGCCAGCTATCTGGATGATGCTGACACCGTCAGACCCGACAATATGCAGGCTGCGCAGCTGTTAGTTGAGCATCTTGTCGGGCATGGTCATCAACGAATCGCCTGGTTAGGGGGACAGAGCTCCTCTCTGACCCGTGCAGAACGCGTGGGGGGATATTGCGCCACGCTGCTTAAATTTGGACTGCCTTTTCACAGCGATTGGGTACTGGAGTGCGCCTCAAGCCAGAAGCAGGCCGCAGACGCCGTGACGGCGCTACTACGGCATAACCCGACCATCAGTGCAGTGGTGTGCTATAACGAAACTATCGCCGTTGGGGCTTGGTTTGGCCTGATGAAAGCAGGGCGTCAGAGTGGTGAAATTGGCGTTGACCGTTATTTTGAACAGCAGATCTCGCTAGCCGCCTTTGCTGATGTGGCAGAGAACGCTCTGGATGATTTACCGATTATTTGGGCCAGCACGCCCGCGCGTGAAATGGGATATACACTGGCTGAACGCGTACTCCAGCGAATCAGCAGTGATGAGGGGCATTCGCGCAATCTGACGTTATCCGCCAGACTGGTGACGCAAAAGTAATGCGCCAGAGGTAAAAAAGCCCGATAAATTGCTTTATCGGGCTGTGGCGGACATCACGCAGATGGTAATTACGGCTGCGGCATGGCCGGGGCATCTGGTGCGGAAAGTGTTGGCATACCAAACATGCCGACAAACTCATCCAGCGGCATTTTTTGGCCGTTGAGCGTCACCTGACCATTTGCGTACTGCAGGCTGGAGCCGATGGTGTTGTCCTGTACCGTCGTGATGCGGAACATTTGACCCATCGCAGCAAGACCATTGACCTGCTGTTTCGCCATACCTGCCGCTTCTTCCTGCTGATACCCTTCCAGTTTGGCAATCTGGGTCATGAACTCAGTTGCCATATCCATCGGGATCGCCAGCTTTGCGTCCAGTGATTTCACTGAGCGATCCACTTCCTGGGCCAGCGTTTTTGGTTCTTCCTGGTTCGCATTCGGGTCTTTCAGGAACAGGGACAGATTAAAGCTGGTCTCACCCTTGGCATTTTTCCAGCTCAGTGGCGCAACGGTAATAACCGGCTCACCCTTCATCAGAATAGGCAGAGCGCTGAAGAACGCTTCGGTCACTTTCTGCTGATACAGCTCCGGGTTTTGCACTACGTCAATCTGTGACATCAATGCTTTGGTTTGGGCACTATACTGCTGGCTGAACTGATGTAATGCTTCGCCATCAATCTGGCCTACTTTCAGCGTCAGCTTACCGCTACCCAAATCTTGACCCTGCAATTTCAGGCTGTTGATCGTGTAATCCAGCTGGCTGTTGACGGTTTTACCCTCGTTAACCAGGTCTGATTTACCGTCGATGCCCATGCCTTCCAGCACCGCCAGCTCTTTGCCTTCGACGGAAATAGACAGCTTATCAAGGGACAATTTCTGATCGCCAATACGCTCACCAAAGCTGGCAACCGAGCTTGAGCCATCCGTCTTCAGATTATTAAAGGTAACTTGTACTTTTTGATCGTACTCGTTAACCGCATTGACCACGCCGCTTTGCGCTTCACCGGTCAGGGAAACCGCGTTACCGTCTTTGTCGGCGCTGAGCTGGAATTCGCCTCCGCTAAAGGCCACTTTCTCATCGCCTTTTTCGTAACTCAGCGGCTTGAGAGATATGTCAGAGCGGGTATCGCCGCTATAGCCCACGCGGGAATTGATGATGAAAGGAGACTCACCCTTGGCAATGTCAAATAACGGTTTGGTGACGTCATTATTCACCAGCGTGGTTTTCACTGCGGCCATCGCGGGTACCAGGTTGAATGACTTAAGCTGGGCTAGCGGGAAAGGGCCATGATCGACGGATTCATCCAAAATGATGCTTTGCCCTGGCTTCAGCCAGGCATTTTCCTGACCGGCAACAGGTTTTACCACCAGTTGCAGCTGGCTGCTGAACACGCCGCGCTGGTAGTTCTCATAACTCAGCTCAATGCCTGCCTCGGGCGAGAGGCGTTTGAGCTGATCGTTTGCCTGCGTCACCATCTCAGCAAGATGGGTTTCCAGTTTCTTTCCCGTGAACCATGCACCGCCCGTCCAGACGATTCCCAGTGCAACCACCACACCCGCAGCTACCAGCGTTTTTTTCATTTCGATATCCATAAAATAAATCCAGGCGTTTGAAGACGCCTGGAGGGGTGACATGTCTTTAACTCACTACTAGCTTAGCAAGAGTTGTTAAAAATATCAGTATCTTGCTACAGCTTGTTATAAACCCGCGCTAAACGACCGGTGCCGCTGACGTTCACCGGCGACTCATTGGCGCTGATAAATGCCGATTCACCTGCTTTCAGTACCAAGCGTTGCTCGCCCTTGCTCAGCACGGCTTCGCCCTCAACGCAGAACAAAATGGCGGCGCTGTGCTGGCTGATAGTGGCTTCACGGGCAGACAGTTCATGTAGGGAGAACGCGAAATCGTCAACCGGGATTGGGAAATCCAGTTCACTCTCTGTTTTGACTGGGGTTGTCAGCAGTTGATTCGCCGGTTTAGCGACAAACTGAACGTTGGCGACCAGTTCTGGAATATCGATGTATTTCGGCGTCAGTCCGGCGCGCAGTACGTTATCGGAGTTGGCCATGACCTCGAGCGCCACACCTTGCAAGTAGGCGTGTGGGGTTTCGGCAAACAAGAACATCGCCTCGCCTGGATTCAGCTTTACCACATTGAGCAGCAGCGGAGAGAACAGGCCGCTATCATCCGGATAGACATCCGCTATCAGACGGATAGTTTGCCACGGCTCACCCTGTTGGCTGTTAAGGGCAGATTTCAGTACGGCCAGCGCACGCGATTTCTCTTCACCCTGCATATTCAACAAGCTGGCGAAAAGGTGGCTCAGACGCTCGGCGTTGGGTTCCTGCAGGAAGTGAGCGATGGCCGGATGCGCACCAGACACTGGCTGTAGCAGCGCCACAATCTCGGAGAACTCGCGAAACGCATTCATCGCCAGGAAAGGCGTCAGGGCAAACACCAGTTCGGGCTTGTGATTAGGATCTTTGTAATTACGCTCGGCGGCGTCCATTGGGATCCCTGCGGTGTTTTCTTTGGCAAAGCCAACCTCAGAATTGTGTTTGTTCGGGTGGACCTGAATCGAAAGAGGCTGGGCAGCGCAGAGCACTTTAAACAGGAAAGGCAGTTCACCAAAGCGTTGTGCTACGGCATCACCTAACAGTGCTGACTTATCGTGCTCGATCACGTCACGCAGGGAAACTGTCTGGCCGTCGGCGTTCTGAACCCGAGAACTGCTTTTCGGATGGGCGCCCATCCACAGCTCTGCCATCGGTTGCTGGGTCGGATTTTCAATGCCATAAAGTTCCGTTAAGGCAGTTTTGCTTCCCCAGGCATAGTTCTGCACTGAGTTGATGAGTTTTTGCATTATCAAGCCCTGTTTCAATGTGGAATTATCTCTGACTATTAAACCAAGAAACCCACGGGGAAGTAACCTGCGCATGTAAAAAGTCGTACTTGTCTCAGTTTTTGTTAAAAAATTGTGTAGGATATGGTGACTCGCTTTTAATACCCTGAGCAATTCTGGTTGCACAAAGGCCGTTGCTGGCACAACCGGACCCGCGACAGGGAAGCAGGGCAATGGAACATCTGCCCAGAGAATAACCAGACCGAGCAGTAAGTGAGAGCACAATGTCAAACAAACCCTTTCATTATCAGCATCCTTTCCCCCTCAAAAAGGATGATACCGAATACTATCTGTTGACCAGCGACCATGTTTCCGTTTCCGAATTTGAAGGCCACGAAATCATTAAAGTTGATCCGCAAGCCTTAACCCTCCTTGCCCGCCAGGCATTTCATGATGCCTCATTTATGCTGCGTCCGGCGCATCAGCAGCAGGTTGCGGATATTCTTCGCGACCCGGATGCCAGCGAAAACGACAAATATGTGGCCCTGCAATTCCTGCGTAACTCCGACATCGCGGCGAAAGGCGTGTTACCGACCTGCCAGGACACCGGTACGGCGATTATTGTCGGTAAAAAAGGGCAACGTGTCTGGACCGGCGGGGGTGATGAAGCCGCTCTGGCCCGTGGGGTGTATAACACTTATATCGAAGATAACCTGCGCTATTCGCAAAACGCCGCGCTGGATATGTATAACGAGGTGAACACCGGAACCAACCTGCCTGCGCAGATAGACCTGTATACCGTGGACGGTGACGAGTACAAATTCCTCTGCATCGCCAAAGGCGGGGGATCGGCGAATAAAACCTATCTGTATCAGGAAACCAAAGCGCTGCTCACACCGGGTAAATTGAAAAATTATCTGGTCGAGAAAATGCGTACGCTGGGAACCGCAGCCTGTCCGCCGTATCACATTGCTTTTGTGATTGGTGGCACCTCGGCAGAAGCAACGCTGAAAACCGTTAAGCTGGCGTCGGCAAAATATTATGATGAATTGCCGACTGAAGGTAATGAGCATGGTCAGGCGTTCCGCGATGTCGAGCTGGAAAAAGAGCTGTTGATTGAAGCGCAAAACCTTGGACTGGGCGCGCAGTTCGGCGGGAAATACTTCGCCCACGATATTCGCGTGATCCGCCTGCCGCGCCACGGTGCGTCATGCCCGGTTGGCATGGGCGTCTCCTGTTCAGCGGATCGTAATATCAAAGCCAAAATCAACCGCCAGGGGATCTGGATTGAGAAGCTGGAAAATAATCCCGGCAAGTACATCCCGGAAGCGTTGCGTCAGGCCGGTGAAGGCGAAGCGGTGCGCGTCGATCTTAACCGCCCGATGAAAGAGATCCTGGCTCAGTTGTCGCAGTATCCTGTTTCCACGCGCCTGTCACTGAATGGCACAATCATCGTCGGACGTGATATTGCGCATGCAAAACTGAAAGAGCGTCTGGATAACGGCGAAAGTTTGCCGCAGTATGTTAAAGATCATCCAATCTATTACGCGGGTCCGGCGAAAACGCCGGAAGGTTATGCTTCGGGTTCGCTGGGCCCAACCACCGCCGGGCGCATGGATTCATACGTTGATCAACTGCAGTCTGCGGGTGGCAGCATGATCATGCTGGCAAAAGGCAACCGCAGCCAGCAGGTTACTGACGCCTGCCATAAACACGGTGGCTTCTATTTAGGTAGTATCGGCGGTCCTGCGGCAGTGCTGGCGCAAGGCAGTATCAAGAGTCTGGAATGTGTGGAATACCCGGAACTGGGGATGGAAGCCATCTGGAAAATTGAAGTGGAAGATTTCCCGGCGTTTATCCTGGTGGATGACAAAGGTAACGATTTCTTCCAACAGATTCAGACGTCGCAGTGCGCACGCTGCGTTAAGTAACGTCAGCCGCCCCTCGGGGCGGTTTTTTTTACCGCACGAACCACCAAACGAGGGTTCCATCCTCGTCAATACTCATAAGACCAATGGCAATGGGCAATGTCGAAACATAACCTAATCAATTGTTAATATAAGGAGCAGGTCATGGTAACGGTACGCCGCGAAAATGATTCAATGGGGGCGATTGAGGTTCCGGCCGATAAACTCTGGGGCGCACAAACCCAACGATCGCTGGAGCATTTTCGTATCTCTACGGAGAAAATGCCGGTCTCGCTGATCCACGCGCTGGCGCTCACTAAACGTGCCGCCGCGAAGGTAAATCAGGACCTCGGGCTGCTGGCGGCAGAAAAAGCGAACGCCATCATGCAGGCGGCAGATGAAGTGCTGGCTGATAAACACGCTGACGAGTTTCCGCTGGCTATCTGGCAGACCGGTTCCGGTACGCAAAGCAATATGAACATGAACGAGGTGCTGGCGAACCGGGCCAGCGAACTGCTGGGCGGCGTGCGGGGGATGGAACGTAAAATACACCCCAACGATGACGTCAATAAAAGCCAAAGTTCAAATGACGTGTTCCCCACGGCGATGCACGTTGCCGCACTGCTGGCTCTGCGTAAGTCACTTATTCCACAATTGAATGTTTTAATTGAAACACTGAGTAAAAAATCCCACGCGTTTGCAGATATTGTCAAAATTGGCCGTACGCATCTGCAGGACGCTACACCGTTGACGCTGGGTCAGGAAATTTCTGGCTGGGTGGCGATGCTGGAACATAACCTGAAGCACATAGAAAACAGCCTGCCGCATGTGGCTGAACTGGCTTTGGGAGGAACGGCCGTCGGCACCGGACTGAATACACATCCTGAATATGCTCGCCGGGTCGCGGATGAACTGAGAGTGATCACCTGTGCGCCGTTTGTCACCGCGCCGAATAAATTCGAAGCGCTGGCCACCTGTGATGCGCTGGTACATGCCCATGGTGCACTGAAAGGTCTGGCTGCATCGTTAATGAAAATTGCCAACGATGTGCGCTGGCTGGCGTCTGGTCCGCGCTGTGGTATCGGCGAGATAGCGATTCCTGAAAACGAGCCAGGCAGCTCCATCATGCCTGGTAAGGTCAACCCCACACAATGTGAAGCCTTAACTATGCTGTGCTGTCAGGTAATGGGCAACGATGTGGCTATCAACATTGGCGGAGCCTCCGGTAATTTTGAGCTTAACGTCTACCGACCGATGGTTATCCATAATTTCCTGCAATCAGTTCGTCTGCTGGCAGATGGTATGGAAAGCTTCAATGCGCACTGCGCGACCGGCATTGAGCCCAATCGCGAGCGCATTGACCAGTTGCTCAACGAATCCCTGATGCTGGTGACTGCCCTGAATACCCATATTGGGTACGATAAAGCCGCAGAGATCGCCAAAAAGGCTCACAAAGAGGGGCTGACGTTAAAAGCCTCGGCGCTGGCGCTGGGCTACCTTAGCGAAGCCGAGTTCGACAGTTGGGTGCGCCCGGAACTGATGGTCGGAAGTATGCGACCGGGACGTTAATCTGCCACATACAGGTGCAGCCGGGGAATAATCAACCTCAGCGGCTGCGCCTGCGGTTTGAAACGGTGTTGCACGTTGTCGGCATCGTAATTCAGCAACTCGCCGATGTCCGGCACACTCATACCATTATCGTTATTAATCAGTGCAATCAGCGGTGTCGGACACGCATATTGCACTTGCTTTTGCTGCCCTTTGTACCAGACGCGGGCGATGGGCTGGACTTTCACCGGTCTTTTTATCTTCAGTTTCGCCTGTTGCGGCAGGGCGGCAATGTCCTGATACTCGCGCTCCAGACGGGCCTGCCACTCTTCGCGCGTCCATGGATGTACGCTGCGCGGTGAATTCAGGCTCTTTTCCAGTTGTTCCAGTACCTCATCGCGTTTCAGGTTTTTAATAATGTGTTTATTGGCCCAACCGAATCGCAGGGTCGCAGGTTCTCTGACCACCGTCAGCGTTCGATAAGCATTGAGGGTGATGAGTCCTGGTAAATGGCGATGCACCCATTCGAAACGTGCGGCGGGTGGCAGACCTGAATCCACCGTCACAATATGCTCAAAGGTTGTTTTCAACTGGTTGATACGCTGAATTTGCGCTTCTAGCGTCGCCTGAGAAGGGCTGTCGACCTGATAGCACAACACGCCGGGTAGGCGCACGGCAGCTTTGCTGCTGCGATTCTCGGACTGCTGCTGAATAAACAGGTGGCGATAGTGGCGCAGCGCCAGACTTTCAGCTTCTTTACCTAAATGTTGTTTTACGTCGATGGCCTCCAGCGGGGCGTGCTCCGACTCTTTTGCGATTTCTGGCAAGGAGAACACACGGGCAATCAGTAGCGTGTGCTGCTGCAGATTTTCAGTGAATTGCGCCAGTTCTTGTTCCATCTGGCGAAAAGTGCTGTTCAGACGTTCAACGAGATCGTAACGAGCCATAGAGTTACCATTTTAGTTACAACATACTTTTTTATAGCACACCCAACGTTACCTGACCACCGAGCCGTAGGGGTCAGGCAGCGGAAAATTCAGGAATGTTATGCCAGAGGGGCCAGCTAAAGGTGAAACGCGCGCCGCCGAGCTCGCTTTCGTCACACATCACCGTACCGCCCATGGCCTGCGCAATCGAGTGGACGATGGCCAGCCCGAGTCCGCAGCCGCCCGTGGCCCGGTCGCGGCTGGGATCGAGACGAACAAACGGTTCAAAAACTTGCGCACGGGCGTCAGGTGGAATGCCGGGGCCATCGTCTTCGACGATCAGCATCGCTTGATTACCCTGAAGCAGCAGACTGGCGTGAACCGTAGACTGGCAGTAGCGCAGGGCGTTGTTGAGTAAATTATCCAGGACGCGCTCCATCAGGCGCATATCCAGCGCACCGTAATCACCGGAGGTTAGATGGCGCAGGCGCACCGTGCGGTCAGGATTAACGCTTTGTACATCGTCCAGATGGGTGGTGAGCCATACCGGTAGGTTTGGTTCCGTGAGGTTTAACTCATTCTGTGGCCGGTCGAGTCGCGCATAGGTGAGTAACTCTTCGATGAGCGCTTCCAACTGGCTAATATCACGATTCAGCGCCTGGGATTCCTGTTCGCTGAGGTTATCGCTCATCTCCAGCCGGTAGCGTAAACGCACCAGCGGTGTGCGCAGCTCATGGGCGATGCCATCAATCAGCTGTTTTTTGCTGGCAATGAGCGCATTGATATTGTCCGCCATTTGGTTGAACGCCACGCCGAGCCGCTCAAAACTGGAACCGCTGTCAAAATGCAGCCGTTCACTCAGGTGTCCTTCACCAAAACGTTGCGCCGCCGCTTCCAGCCTCAACATCTCCTTCCAGTGCGGACGCATCCAGATAAGCACCGGGAAGGCCAGCGAAATGGCGATGAACGCCATCAGCGCGACGTCCAGCAAGCGCATTTGATGTAAAAAATAGAGATAGGGAACCGGGCCGACGGCAAGGACATAATGGCTGCGAGGAATACGCTGAATAAAGGTGTACTGGTCGTCGAGTGCCACAATATCGCCCTCGCGCAGACGCTGCTGGGTAGGGGCATCCAGATGGTATTTATTCAGCGGCTCCACGCGCAGATCAAACGAGAGGTTTAAATCCATCTCTTTCAGCGTCTTCCCCCACTCATGGGGGGGGATCTCGCGAAGCTCACTGCGCATCAAATACAAAGAGCTTTTCATTAAATCATCAAGCGACTGCCTGCCGGCGCGCTCTGCGGTGAATTTATATACCAAACCGACCAGCAGGGTCATCACCAGAAAGCAGACGAACAGCAACAGGTAAAACTGTACAAACAGCTTCTTCATAACAAATCACCGGACGCTCAATAAGTTAGCTAATACGCTTTTGCCACTCGGGGCTGGCGGGGGATTGCTGTAGCCACCGAGACGCAGATTCAGAAATTCAGTCTGAGTATCGTCAATCGCGCTTATCCCGGCAGAGTACACTGTATAAACCCTTTCTGCATTCTCATGGCCCATGAGGCCCGTAATAAATACAGCATGTCTGGAACGTGCGAGGGCAGTTGGGCCCGGTAAACAGTCTCGTCTTAACAGAGTAATTGCTGCTGGCGGTTGTCTTTGTGCAAGGTGAGTGCGCGATATGAGGGGAGCATCATCTAAAAAGCCCGTACTGGATGCGGGCAAAAATACTGAAAGTCATGCTTCAGCAATAATCACTGAACTATAATTAACCAGGAAGTTGAACAGTCTCTACCCGTGGCGATAACACAAAAATCTCTTATAACTCCTTCGTATTGAATACCCTTTCCCTCACGGATTCTTTATTTTCACACACAGCGTATGTTGATGATTCCCATTGATAATGACATGCCATGCGATTTTTATAGCTTGGTTATCAATGGTTCAGCATTGCCATACGACCACGAATGGATTGATTAAAATGAAGAAATTATTTGGTCTTATTGCTTCACTGACCCTTCTGTCTGGCCCGGTTTTTGCGGTGTCGGCACCTGACTGCGTGAAGGTCGATAACGCTCAAATCGAAGCGCTATTTGATAAGTGGAACGCATCGTTAAAAACGGGCAACGCGAAGACGGTTTCAGAAAACTATCTCAGCGATGCGGTGTTACTGCCAACGGTATCCAATAAAGCCCGCTTAACGGATGCTGAACGCATTGATTATTTTGAGCATTTTCTGGCGAAGAAACCTACCGGAAAAATTGATACTCGCACTATTCGTCTGGGGTGCAACAAGGCGATAGATACCGGTACCTACACATTTACCTTCGCCGATAAATCTACCGTTTCAGCACGATATACGTTCACTTACGCATGGGATGGAAAAGAGTGGAAAATCTCTACCCATCATTCTTCGGCGATGCCTGAGGGGTAAAAAAAGTGCAGGGGGCGAGAATTGAGCGCTCCCTGTTTTTATCGATGATGTGATTTTATTTTATTCTGAATGCTATGGCACATTTGACCGTAAGGCAGCATAAACGATCTGTTTTTGAAGCTGGCGTTTGGCTCTTTCTCGAGGACTGTATTTTTCAACCTAGCATAAAATTCTGTATAGATGTAGGTGTCGCCCTGACCCGTCATCGTTATAATGCGGTAAAAATCTCGCTAATGTTCCACCAGCGATTCACTCAGGCTGAAGAGGGTGGTATTACTTTGGAAAGCATATGTTCAGTACCTGGTTAAGCCGCTGGAAACTCATCCCTGATGGTGCTCCCATCGTGACTCATACATCGTATCTGCTACCTGTGACATCAATTCACGGTGGCAAGAAAGCCATTCTTAAACTCACGGATGATGACAGTGAGCGAACCGGTTGTCAGTTGATGACCTGGTGGAACGGGAAAGGGGCGGGGAGGGTGCTGGCTCATGAAAATGGGGCGATTCTGTTAGAACGTGCCACAGGGACACAATCGCTGACGGATATGTCCCGGGAAGACCAGGATGAGCGAGCCTGCCGCATCATTTGCCAAACTGCCCGTCGACTCCATGTTGCGGCAGATACCTCAACACCGCTGCTCACGCCGCTTGAACATTGGTTTCGCGATCTTGAGCCGACAGCGCAACGTTTTGGTGGGATCATGCTTCGTTGCGCGCAGGCAGCCAATGTGCTTTTCTCCACTGCGCAAGATGTCGTGGTGCTGCACGGTGATTTACACCACGGTAATGTGCTTGATTTTGCAGAATCTGGATGGCTGGCTATCGATCCGAAAGGGTTGTTGGGTGAGCGTGGGTTTGATTACGCCAATATTTTCACCAATCCCGATCTTGCCGATCCTGGTATTGGCATCGCCATTGATCCATCGCGGTTCACCCAGCGCGTCAACATCGTTTCAGAGGCTGCCGGACTTAAACGCGAGCGTCTTCTTCTGTGGATCGCGGCATGGTGTGGGCTTTCTTCCGCCTGGTTTCTGCAAGACGGGGACACTGCGGTAATAACCCTGCGGGTGGCGGATCTCGCGTTTGCTGAACTGGACTCAGGGTCTCTGCAACTTTGATCTATGACACGCGTCAGCAATTTTAAACCGTTATCATTAGGCTGATAAATATTTAGATTACCAATCAGTAAATGGCGGGTTAGGTTGTGTCTCTTATGAATAAGTTAATGGGCCGAAAACAATGAACACGTTGTTTTCAGTGTGCAAAAAACGTCCGGATATTATGCTGCTGGTGGCGATTTTGGTCGGGGCAAACATTGTGGCGTGGCTGTGGGCTTTCACGGTGTTTAGTCATCATACCTCGCTTCTGGCGCTGAGCCTGGTCGCCTGGTGCTACGGTTTACGCCACGCCGTGGATGCCGATCATATCGCCGCCATCGACAGCGCAACCCGCAAACTGATGCAGCAAAAAAAGCGCGCATTGACCACCGGGGCATGGTTTTCTCTCGGACATTCCACCATTGTGGTACTGGCAAGTATTGGCATCGCCCTCACTACCAGCGTGTTTAAACATCATATGGCATGGTTGCAGAATGTTGGGGGCGTGATCGGTACGGCCGTTTCTGCTGCGTTCTTGCTGATTCTGGCGACCATCAATCTGATCATCTTCTGCCAGGTATGGAAGGCATTCCGCCATTTAAAACGTACGGGCACCTATTACGGAACCGCGGAAGAAATCACGATTTCAGGGCCTCTGAGTTGGCTCTTCCGCTCGGCCTTTAGGCTGGTGGGGAAAGACTGGCATATGTATTTTGTCGGCTTTTTGTTTGGGCTGGGTTTTGATACTGCCACAGAAATTTCGCTGTTAGGCATTTCTGCTTCAGGTGCTTCCAGTGGGATGTCCATCTGGTCCATTCTGGTGTTTCCGGCATTGTTTACCTGTGGCATGGCGTTAATTGATTGCCTCGACAGTATTCTGATGGTCGAGGCCTATGGCTGGGCCTTTAATAAGCCGCAGCGAAAGCTGTATTACAATATGACAATCACCGGAACCTCGGTGATTGTGGCGGTATTTATTGGCGGGCTGGAAGCGTTAGGATTACTGTCCGATGCGTTTTCACTTCAGGGCGGAATGTGGGATACGGTAAGCAATATGAGTGACCACATGGGTAATGTTGGTTTTATGATTATTGCTGTATTTCTCGGTTGCTGGATCCTCTCCGCGCTGAATTATCGCTGGAAAAACTATGACAGGTTGATGCTCAGCTAACCTAAATAAAGCCTTCCTGTCAGCGGGAAGGCTATTATCTGGCACTGCTCTGAACGGTTATTCAGCGTTGCTGAGCGATGTGGACGGTTGCTGCGCGGACGTTTCTTTACGCAATATTCGGTTAGCCAGCACGCCCGACATCATCGAACCGTTGACGTTTAATGCAGTCCTCGCCATATCGACAATCGGCTCAATAGCAATAAAAATCCCCACCAGCGCGACCGGAAAATTCAGCGTGGAAAGCACAATCAGTGCGGCAAACGTCCCACCACCACCGACGCCCGCCACCCCAATCGATCCCAGCGCAATCGCCGGTAGCATCGCGAGCAGAAAATGTACCGACAGCGGATCGATGCCCATTGTCGGTGCAATCATTGCCACCATAATCGCAGGGTAAATCCCGGCACAGCCATTCTGGCCCATGCTGGAACCAAATGAAGCCGCGATATTGGCAATGGTATTTTGTACGCCAAATTTTTCCTGCGCGGTAATGGCCAGTGGAATAGAGGCAGCGCTGCTGCGCGAAACAAACGCAAAGGTTAAAACCGGCCACACGGTTTTAAAATAGCGCACAGGATTGTTTCCGCTAAGCAGCAAAATTAGCGCATGCACGATAAACATCATCAGCACGGCAATGTAGCAGGCGGCAATAAAACCTAACAAACTGGCAAATTGTTCAAACCGATAAGCGGAAAACACTCCAGCCATTAATGCCATCACGCCATAGGGGGTGAGGGCAATAACGATGCGCACCATTTTCATCACCCAAATCTGGATGGCGTTAATGCCCGCGCTTAATTTTTCACCTTCTTGCGGTGCATCTTGTTTTACTTTTAATAATGCTACCCCGGCAAGCAGAGTGAAAATCACAATACCAATAACAGAAACGCTTCTGGCCCCGGTAAGATCGAGGAAGATATTGGTGGGGATCAGCGAGGTGACTAGCTTAGGCAGTGAAACGGCGGCTGTTTTACTCACATCCTCAGCCGTCAATGTTGACTGCATATGGCCAAACGCGCTGGCATCCAGACCTAAAACGTGGGCGGTGAGCAGGCCAACAAATCCGGCGATCATCACCAGGCAGAGCATGCTCCCTACAATAGTGAGCGACATTTTGCCAATTCCGGCGCTGTTTTCGAGCTTATTAATCGCCGACAGGATAGAGATAAAGATTAGCGGAACCGCAACCAGTTTGAGTAAATTGACATAACCGTTACCGATGACGTTATACCAGTCGATAATTGTTTTGCTGTTGTCGGCTGCAATAAAATGCAGGGATAAGCCAATAACGGCACCGATAAAAATGGCAATGAAGACGCTTTTGGACAGGGAGTGACTTTTTTGGTCGATTCTGAATACAGCCCATGAACAAACCAAAAATAACGCGATATACGCGAGAGTAACGAACATAATGTAGCCTCTTGCCTCATTCAGCACCTGAAATGCCGGAAAGAGAGTGTATTTTTGAAATAAAACGCTGAGCCATAGTGGCTCAGGACCGGGACGGATTATAGGGAGGGGGACCACTGACAGCCACACAAAAAGTGTGGTTCAGACCGAGACGAGGTCTTTATGCTTATCCTGTAGACGATTTGCGTGACAGTGTAACGTTAAATGGCGAATTTGGCTGGGTTAAAACCAGCCTGGCGGGGTTATTTGCGTGGTTCATCATCCCAGGCGTGCGGGGCAAACAAATAGCCTTTATTACGGATGGTCTTGATGCGGTACGGCTCTGTGGCGTTATCCAGCAGTTTTTTGCGCAGTCTGGAAATCGCCACATCAACGCTGCGATCCATCCCGTCATAACTCACACCACGCAGATTTTTCAGCAACGCATCGCGATCCATAATGTGTCCCGCATGGGTTGCCAGCTCCCACAGTAGTTCGAAATCGGCGGTAGACAGCGAAACGGGGTCACCAGCAAGTAGCACGGAACGATTGGTTGGATCGATAGTTAGCGTACCAAAGCGCAGTATGGTATGCGGCGTAAGGGTGGCCGCCTGAATACCTTTTGACTGCGTCGAATGTTCGTTCTGGCGTAAATGCAGGCGCAGGCGGGCCAGCAGCACCGCCGGCGGCGTCGTTTTCAGAATGTAGTCACAGGCTCCCATTTCGAGCGCCAGTATATGGTTCATATCGCTGTCGAGAGACGTCAGCAGAACAATTGGACCCCGCCAGCGCCCGCGCAAATCACGACAGATGGTCATTCCGTCTTTACCAGGCAGCATAATGTCTAACAACACCAGGTCGGGTTGAACCTGCAGGACCTTCTCTTCGGCTACATCGCCGCGCGGTTCAAGGATGACCTCTATATCGTGCCGGGCCAGGTAGGCGGCAATCAGCGAACCGACTTCAGGATCATCTTCAACAAATACGATGGTGTTCATATCATTCATTTTGATTATAAAGTGCCAACATACACCGCCCCTGTTTTTCCTTCCATTAATCTTTTCTAAACGAGAACGCTTCCGTTATGCTAGGGGCTGATGTTATTGATGTGTTAAGGCAAAGTGATGGGGTTACTTATAAAAGCGGCGCTGGGTGCGCTGGTGGTGGTGTTGATTGGCGTGCTGGCTAAAACAAAGAATTACTATATTGCCGGATTAATTCCACTGTTCCCGACATTTGCGCTGATCGCTCACTATATTGTGGCCAGCGAGCGCGGTATTGAAGCGTTACGCACCACAATTGTCTTCAGTATGTGGTCAATTATTCCCTATTTTGTCTACCTTGTTTCACTGTGGTACTTCACCGGGTTTATGCGCCTGCCCGTCGCGCTCGGCGGGGCGGTAGTCTGCTGGGGCCTGAGCGCGTGGTTGCTGATTATTTGTTGGGTAAAACTGCACTAACGCAGGTGGCGACCGCCATCCAGGGCAAAACTACGCCCGGTGACAAAACAGCTGGTCAACAGATAATCGATTAACTCAATGACCTCTTTCTCGCCGGGCGCGGTTTTCATCAGTGACTTGTTCAGAGCCTGCTGACGATATTCGGCGTCGTCATCTTCGTTAAACAGAATAAGCGATGGGGCGATGGCGTTCACTTTGACTTCTGGTGCCAGTTTACGCGCGAATGAGCGGGTCATGTTGTCCAGTGCAGCCTTGCTGGCGGCATACGCGATATGTTTGTCGCTGCCGCGCTCGACGACGTAATCTGTAAAATGGATGATGTCGCCGGCGGCGTGGCCGTGGCCGCGCAGCAGGCCTTCCAGCGCGTGGTTTAGCAGGTAGGGCGTGTTGACATGGATCTGCATCATGCTGGACAACACGTCAGACAGCGGTTTACCGGGTTTTTCTGCAACCCAGGCGCTGGCATTGTGCACGATGGCGCGTAATCCATCCGTTCGGTTTTTTACGTCATCAGCGAAGGCCAGCACGCCGGCATCGGTCGAAAAATCGGCCTGAATGCACACCGCGCCGGCTTCTTGCAGACCATCAATCGATGGATAATGCGTACGATAGCTGATAATTACCGGCTGTTTTTGATTCAAAAAATGCCATGCAATTGCGAGGCCGATGCGACGGCCTGCGCCGGTGATAAGTATTGGCAGGGGCTTTTTACCCATCGTAATCTCCATTAACATCAAACGATGGGTATGACGTTTACCCCATCAACATCCAGGTAGCCGGAACGGCGGCGACCAGTAGCAGGCCGATCAAAACCAATTCCTGGCGGTTCAGCACGTTATCGTGCGTGTGCGTTTTTCTGGCGTAAAGAAAGACCAATAATCCTGGCGCATACAGCACCACAGACAGCAGCAGGTGCATTGGGCCAGAAGCATATAATAACCATAAGCCATAAATGCAGGCACCGACACCAACAGCCTGATGAATCGGGCGGGTGGCGATTTTCAGCAAAAATGCGCCAACGAGAAAATAAGGCACCAGAATCATCTCGGAGGCAATCGTCAGCAGCGTATTATAGTCAGAGCCTGTGAGCCAGATTAGCACCAGACACACCTGTACGCAGATATTGGTGAGCCACAGTGAAGACGACGGTGCACCTTGCGCATTTTGACGTGCGAAAATGCGCGGGAACGCTTTGTGCGTCGATGCCAGAAACGGCACTTCGGCTGCCATAATCGTCCAGCTTAAATAGGCACCGCAGACGGAAACTATCAGACCGGCCGCAATAATAATTTCACCCCACGGCCCCATCATTTTGACCATCAGTCCGGCCATTGACGGGTTACGGATTTCAGCCAGTTCCGGGCGAGCAACCACGCCAAGGGAAAGCAGGGTAACCAACAGATAAACACCCAGTGCGGCCAATACCGCCAACAGCGTGGCGCGACCGACATCGCGTTTATTGCGGGCACGTGCTGACACTACGACCGCGCCTTCTACCCCGATGAACACCCACAGCGTGATGAGCATGGTGTTTTTGACCTGTTCCCAGACCGGAACACCCAGCGCAATACCGGTAAAATCCAGGGTAAAGGTATCAAGCTTAAACAGCATAAAGGCCAGCACGACAAACAGACCCAGCGGCAATAATTTCGCCAGTGTCGCTACCAGGTTAATGCTGGCGGCGGTTTGTACACCGCGTAATACCAGAAAATGGACCACCCACAGCAGCACTGAGGCCCCGACGATAGACTGCCAGGTATTTCCATCGCCAAATAAACGCAATTCAGGCGTATCGGTGAAGAAGCTGAGTGCGGAAAAAACGATCACCAGATAAGAAACGTTGGCGATCACGGCGCACAGCCAGTAACCCCATGCCGAGCAGAAACCAATCAGTTCGCCAAAACCTTCACGGGCGTAGGTAAAAATACCGCCGTCCAGATCGGGACGGATGCGCGTCAGGATGAGCATGGCAAAGGCCAGCAGGAGAATTCCCGCGCCGGTAATCGCCCAACCAATCAGTAATGCGGCCGGGCTGGCAACCGCTGCCATATTTTGTGGCAGGCTGAAAACGCCCGCGCCGAGCATTGAGCTTAAAACCAGCGCGGTCAGTGCGCTCAGACCCAATTTCTTTTCCATTTGTATCCAGTGACAAAAACGAGAGTGAGAGAATAATTATTTTGGCAAACCGCATAAAAATGGAGGAAGCCACTAAGGCGCGGAATTTTACGGAGAGAAGGGAGCGCATGCAATGGGCATGGGGAGATTTGTGACTAAAAATGCGAAAGGCGGCAAAAAGCCGCCTTATATTGTTACTCGTGACCGTTATTTATACAGATCGGCACTGATGGTCACGTTGTTACCACGTTCCTGCCACTGGCGGGTAATGTGGTAGTACTTGGCGCCTTTTTTCGCGGCACGTTTAGCAACCTGATAAGAAACTTCAGTCATGTTGCCGTAGTTACCGGTGAACTTGATGCTGTCAAACGGCACCATCATAGCGGCGGTTGCTTTGTTCAGTTCTTCTACTTTCGTACCGTCCGGAAGCGTGACAGTGTAACGTCCACCTTTGGTTGACTGCGTTTCGAAGAAACGACCCACTTCTGCACTCGGAGATGCGGTGGTAGCTACGCCCGGGATCTCAACTTTCTTCGCGGCTTCGCCACCGGCTGCTAATGCTGCACGTCCGGCATCAGAATCAGCTGGGATGGCGTCAGGGCTTTGTACAACACGTTTTTTCGCATCGGCTTTATAGACAAATGCGGTAATACGCTGGTTGCCACCCTGGTTAGCATCGACCTGACGGACAATATAGAAAGAGTAAGCCCCTTTCTCTCTCGCCGCTTTGGTGATGGCGTCGTTGACTTCAGGCTGGCTACGGTAGAAACCCTGCACCGTGACGGTATCGTACGGTTCCAGCAACACGGCCTGATCTTTGGGTAATTCTACAACACCGTTGATGACGCGATTTTTGTTAGCTTCCGCTTTTTCTGCGTCGGCTTTATAGACGTCGGCAACAACACGCCAGTTACCGCCGCTGCCAAAATCTGAGGTATCAACAACGTAAAAGGAGGCTGCACCGTCTTTATCTGCACGGCGGGATACGGCGGCAACCGCATCACCGATAGCATTAAAACGGCCGGTCACCACAATGCGGTCATAGGGTTTCAGGGCAGCCGCTTGCTCCGGCGTCAATTCTGTCGCTGCATTTACAGAAAAAGCAGTCGCAGAAAGAAGTGCGGACGCCAGGAGAGTGTTCTTAAGCTTCATAAAAATAATCCTTCGCCTTGCGCAAACCAGGTACTGGTATTGTTATTGACTAGAAACGTGGCTGATTATTGCATTTAAATTGTGTCAGTGTCTGCGTCATTTTTCACTCATCGTGCCAGCCGTCGTAACAACATCGATAACATTTAGTGATATGTCTAAAAATTCGGCATTTCAGCGCTAAAACTGATAAATCGGTTGAATTTCATAAGTTAATTTAATGTTAATCAATTGTTCCGTGGTGGCGCTTAATCATGTTTTGCCGCTTGGCTTGAGCGATTTATCGGCCTTTGCGGGCTATTTCAAGGGCATTATCCCTGTCTGCGGGTTAATTCATCCCGGTTTTGCGAATTTCATAATAAATACTGTTTTTTGGCGCTAGATCACAGGCGTTAATTTCAGTAGGTTATACAGAGTTTGTTACTGTTTTATTTTGTTGGGGTAACACTTACCTCTTACGTAAGTGCGCGCAGGCCGCTTGCGAACATTGATAAACCATCATCAAAAATACAGATGGAAGGGAACATTATGCGAATTGGCATACCAAGAGAACGGTTAACCAATGAAACCCGCGTAGCAGCCACACCGAAGACGGTTGAGCAGCTGCTGAAGCTGGGTTTTAGCGTCGCGGTTGAAAGCGGCGCGGGTCAACTGGCAAGTTTTGACGACAAGGCGTTTGTGCAAGCGGGCGCGGAAATTGTTGACGGGGATGCGGTCTGGCAGTCAGAGATTATCCTGAAGGTCAACGCACCAGAAGAATTTGAGATTCCGTTGTTGAATCCGGGGACCACGCTGGTCAGTTTCCTCTGGCCGGCGCAAAACCCGGAGTTGCTGCAAAAACTCGCCGAGCGCAATGTCACCGTGATGGCAATGGACTCCGTACCGCGTATTTCGCGTGCGCAGTCGCTGGATGCCCTCAGTTCGATGGCCAACATCGCCGGATATCGCGCCATTGTTGAAGCGGCGCATGAGTTCGGTCGCTTCTTTACCGGACAAATTACCGCCGCGGGTAAGGTCCCGCCAGCCAAAGTGATGGTGATCGGTGCCGGGGTGGCGGGTCTTGCGGCCATTGGTGCGGCCAACAGCCTGGGGGCGATTGTTCGCGCCTTCGATACGCGCCCGGAAGTGAAAGAACAAGTGCAAAGTATGGGCGCTGAATTCCTCGAGCTGGATTTCAAAGAGGAAGCGGGCAGCGGCGATGGTTACGCCAAGGTGATGTCCGAAGCGTTTATCAAAGCGGAAATGGAACTGTTCGCCGCGCAGGCGAAAGACGTCGATATTATCGTCACCACCGCGTTGATTCCGGGTAAACCGGCCCCGAAACTGATCACCCGTGAAATGGTTGACTCCATGAAAGCGGGCAGCGTGATTGTCGATCTCGCTGCGCAAAACGGCGGTAACTGCGAATACACCGTGGCGAATCAGGTGACCACGACCGAGAACGGCGTCAAGGTTATTGGTTATACCGACCTTCCGGGCCGTTTGCCGACGCAGTCTTCCCAGCTATACGGGACCAACCTCGTTAACCTGCTGAAGCTGCTGTGCAAAGAGAAAGACGGCAATATCACCGTGGATTTCGACGATGTGGTGGTGCGCGGTGTGACGGTGGTTCGCGAAGGTGAAATCACCTGGCCTGCGCCGCCGATCCAGGTTTCCGCTCAGCCTCAGGCGGCAGCAAAAGCTGCACCTGCACCGGTTGAAGAGAAAAAACCAGTCTCACCGTGGCGTAAATATGCCCTGATGGCGTTGGTGGTTATTCTGTTTGGCTGGCTGGCCGATGTGGCGCCAAAAGAGTTCCTTGGCCACTTTACCGTGTTCGCGCTTTCCTGCGTGGTCGGTTACTACGTGGTCTGGAACGTGTCGCATGCGCTGCATACGCCGCTGATGTCTGTGACGAACGCCATCTCCGGGATCATCGTTGTGGGGGCATTATTGCAGATTGGCCAGGGTGGCTGGGTGAGTTTCCTGAGCTTTATCGCGGTACTTATTGCCAGCATTAATATTTTCGGTGGCTTCACCGTGACTCAGCGCATGCTGAAAATGTTCCGGAAAAACTAAGGGGTAGCACATGTCTGGAGGATTAGTTACAGCTGCATACATTGTTGCCGCGATCCTGTTTATTTTCAGCCTGGCGGGGCTTTCTAAGCATGAAACGTCCCAGCAGGGTAATAACTTCGGTATCGCCGGGATGGCGATTGCGCTGATTGCCACGATCTTTGGTCCGGATACCGGTAACGTCGCGTGGATTCTGGTTGCCATGATCATCGGTGGCGCGATTGGTATTCGTCTGGCGAAGAAAGTCGAAATGACCGAGATGCCGGAGCTGGTGGCGATCCTGCACAGCTTCGTTGGCCTGGCGGCGGTGCTGGTTGGTTTTAACAGCTACCTGTATCACGAAGCGGGTCTGGAACCGATTCTGGTGAATATTCACCTGACTGAAGTGTTCCTTGGCATCTTCATCGGTGCGGTGACCTTCACGGGTTCTATTGTGGCGTTTGGTAAACTGCGCGGCAAGATATCCTCTAAGCCGCTGATGCTGCCGAATCGCCACAAGCTGAACCTTGCGGCGCTGGTGGTTTCGTTCCTGCTGCTGGTGCTGTTCGTGCGTACTGAAAGCGTGGGTCTGCAGGTTCTGGCGTTGCTGGTGATGACCATTATCGCGCTGGCGTTTGGCTGGCATCTGGTGGCGTCTATCGGCGGGGCAGATATGCCGGTTGTGGTATCGATGCTGAACTCCTATTCAGGATGGGCGGCAGCGGCGGCGGGCTTTATGTTGAGCAACGATCTGCTGATCGTTACCGGTGCGCTGGTGGGTTCTTCGGGTGCGATCCTGTCTTACATTATGTGTAAGGCGATGAACCGCTCCTTCATCAGCGTCATTGCCGGTGGTTTTGGTACCGACGGTTCTTCTACTGGTGACGATCAGGAAGCGGGTGAGCATCGCGAGATTTCCGCGGAAGAAACGGCAGAAATGCTGAAGGATTCGCACTCGGTGATTATCACTCCAGGCTATGGCATGGCGGTGGCGCAGGCACAGTATCCGGTGGCCGAAATCACCGAAAAACTGCGTGCACGCGGCATCAAGGTGCGTTTCGGTATCCACCCGGTTGCCGGGCGTCTGCCGGGGCATATGAACGTGCTGCTGGCGGAAGCGAAGGTGCCTTACGATATCGTGCTGGAAATGGATGAAATCAACGATGATTTCGCTGATACAGACACCGTACTGGTCATCGGCGCGAACGATACCGTTAACCCGGCGGCGCTGGACGATCCGAAAAGCCCAATCGCCGGTATGCCGGTTCTGGAAGTGTGGAAGGCGCAGAACGTCATTGTGTTTAAACGTTCAATGAATACCGGTTATGCCGGCGTGCAGAACCCACTGTTCTTTAAAGATAACACCCATATGCTGTTTGGCGATGCCAAAGCCAGCGTGGATGCGATTCTGAAAGCGCTGTAATTATTACTAACATGTCATACGGCCTCCTCGGAGGCCGTTTTTTTATGGCACATTCCGCTTATTAGTGAGAGAGGCGGCTTCACGCTTTATTGAGATCGCCCAGCAAAACGGCAATGCTTTGGCCGCCTTCAGTTTGCTCAAGTGCAATTTTAACGATGATGGTGAGTGGGACAGAAAGCAGCATGCCAACCGGTCCCAGTAACCAGCCCCAGAATATCAACGACAGAAAAACCACCAGCGTCGATAGCCCCAGTCCGCGTCCCATGATGCGCGGTTCGAGAATGTTACCGAATATCAGGTTAATCGCCAGATAGCCCGCCAGCACCACCAGGGCATCGTAAAATCCGCTAAACACCAGTACCTGAGCAATAGGGGGGATCGCCGCCAGCACGGATCCGATATTGGGGATGTAGTTCAGCGCGAAAGCCAGCAGTCCCCAGACAAATGCGAAGCGGACATCCAGTGCGGCCAGCATGCCCCAGGCGACCAGACCGGTGACAATACTGATGGCCGTTTTGAGGACCAGGTAGTGTGACACGCTGTCGATTGCGCGTTGAATAGCGGCCATTCCCTCAACGGGTCTGCTCATCATTTGTTTGAGTTTGCCGGGTAACTGTGGCACTTCCAGTAGCATAAACACGACGGTCAGCAGCAGTAAAAAGATAGATGACATGGCATTGGACAATTGCGTCAGCAAATTGGTCACCAGCGTCATCGCCGCATTAGGGTCGATATACTTCACGAGTTCGTCGACGGAAACACCAATTCCCGCGCGCTGCAGCCACGGTTCGATATTTTTCAGCGGGATAACCAGTGAAGAACGGTATTGCGGTAGCGTTCTCGCTAATTCATTTAAGGATGTCCCTAAATATGCTAAAAGCAGCACCATTAGCATCACAATAATAACCACCAGCAATGACACGGCTAATACTCGCGGAATGCGAAGTTTGACCATTCGCTGGACCACGGGATTAAGCACCACGGCAATAAATAACGCCAGAATAAAGGGGACAATGATATCGGCCGCAAAGCGGACGCCGGTCAGAATGATCACCAGCATGCCCAACATAATGACTAATTTTAGGCCGCTAAGCGTGATAATGGGTTTCGCCATGTTTATTCCTGAAGAGTTATCCTGAACCTGGATAATAGTGTGATCTGCCTCGAGTCGTTATAACAAAAATCAAACGAACCAGGTAAAGAAGTGAAAAGATTTTGAGTTCGTCTTGAACCTATGATACAAATTGCGTGTGTTTAACTACCGAGGACAATTATCATCCGCGATGACGAGAAGCAACACTGCGGATAATTGTAATATTATGGACAATACGTTCAGGATGTTTTTGCGTTTACCTACACTTCTTCGTACCTCTTCTACTTTCCTGCTTGCAGGTGAGCAACTCTGGCGCAACGCGCTTTAGTCCCTTCTTCTGCCTGAGCTGGCGTTATGCGCTGAGCTATCTGATTTTATTTTTTGGTTTGCTGCATGCAGTAAGCCCAAAGGACTTTATTCTCTAGCAGGAGAAGTATCATGTTTTACTGGATTTTATTAGGTCTGGCCATTGCGGCTGAAATTACAGGTACGCTGTCGATGAAATGGGCAAGCGTAGGTAATGGTAATGCGGGCTTTATTTTAATGCTGGTAATGATCGCCTTATCGTATATTTTTCTCAGTTTCGCCGTTAAAAAAATCGCCCTCGGCGTGGCCTACGCGTTATGGGAAGGTATCGGTATTTTATTTATTACGCTGTTTAGCGTGCTGTTATTTGACGAAACCCTGTCGGCGATGAAGGTGGCCGGATTAGTCTCGCTAGTGTTCGGTATCGTGCTGATTAAATCAGGCACACGAAAGCCAGCAAAAGCGAGGGGCGAGGTGACCCATGCAGCAGTTTGAATGGGTTCACGGCGCCTGGTTGGGGATGGCCATTGTGCTGGAAATTGTCGCTAACGTTTTTTTGAAATTTTCCGATGGTTTTCGTCGTAAAGCCTATGGCGTGCTGTCATTGGTCGCCGTGCTGGCAGCCTTTAGTGCGCTGTCTCAGGCGGTAAAAGGCATCGACCTTTCCGTTGCTTATGCCCTGTGGGGGGGATTCGGGATTGCCGCCACGTTGGCCGCAGGCTGGGTGCTTTTTGGTCAGCGCCTGAATAATAAAGGCTGGATCGGCGTGGCATTGTTGCTGGCCGGTATGATAATGATTAAACTCGCCTGATAAAAATGCTGCCTGTATCTGCGGGCAGCATGTTGTTATCCCTTCGCTAACGCGTCCAGTTTATCGCGAAAACCGGTGACCGAAATCGCGCGGTTATCGGCCCGCCAGCGATCTTTCGCCGCCGGCGCGGAACTCTGCACACCAATCAATTGCCAGCCCGCATCTGTCTTCAGCATCAATGGGGAACCGCTGTCACCTGGGAGCGTGTCGCACTGATGAGACATGACGGTGTTTTGCGCCCAGCCGGTCACTACACAATCCTGATGCGCATACAGATCGTCCAGATGGTCTTCCGGGTAGCCTGACTGAGTGACTTTGCGATCGGCGGCTTTCAGCGCAGCGGTTAATGCGGTTTTATCGCCTTCATACAAGGGAAGCGGTGTAATTCCTGATGGGGGGTAACGCAACACCACCAGACCAAAATCCCAGGGTGCCGCAGAAGGGGGCACAATCCAGCCGTCGCCATCCGCTTTTAAGCGCTTGCCAAGTGAAGGATCAACCCGTGCCTCAATGCCGTGGATTTCATAGCGCCAGACGCCTTTTTTTGACACAAAGCGCAGCGCAACGGCTTTATCCGGCTTGCCTTTAGGGGGCGTTAACAGACAGTGCCCGGCGGTCAAGGCCAGATGCGGAGAAATGAGCGTGGCCGTACACAGGTTACCGCTGGCGGTTTCCAGTTGTCCGATGGCGTCCCAGGGCGATTGAGTCGGGTCTGGGATCTGTACGCGATCGTCATGACCAAAGAAGAGCGTTTTAATGTCTTCAGCTTCAGTAGCAGGCGTTGCTGGCCGATCCGCATGCGCAACGACAGGAGAAAGACAAATAGAACCCAGTAATACCGCAATGGTTTTATGCATATCACACTCTGGTGGGGAATTATGATTATTAAAAGCAAACCCTCAATGAATACTATAGACGGGACGGTGGGAAAGTGGGAGTAAAATCAGGTAACTACACTCAGGAAAGATAAAAGTGCGTGGCAATAAGGCCGCAAATTATCAGTGTAATAAGAATGAACTCAAAGCGGTAATGGGACACCCTTTTACCCTCCGAAACGCGGCGCTAAACCGACAAGAGCTAGCGCCGTAGGCGCTGGCGTGGGGGACGCCAGCGTTATTTCTGACGGATTATGCCGCTGGCTGAGCCGCAGGTTTAGCTGCGTCGTGTTTTACGGCTTTTTTGCTGTGCTTTTTAGCTGCCTGTGCTTTTTGCTCTGGTGCTTTTTGTTCTGCTGCAGGTTTAGCGGTGGTTTTTTTGGTGTGTTTCTTGGCAGATTGCGCTTTCTGCGGTGCCGCCTTGTGCTGTTTTTTATGATGTGTGGTTTTAGCCGGGGCTGCTTTGGTGGTGGCTGCAGCGGCCGGAGTCGTGGTGGCCGTTGTTTCAGCAGCAAATGCAGCAGAAGACAGACCCATAGCAGCGGCAACAACCAGAGCTAATACTTTTTTCATTGTCATACCCTCGATTTGGTTTTTCATTCAACCCCACTGCGGGGCCGTTGAAATAACTATATCGCTGTAATATCAAGGCTTCCGTGAGTCATTGGTTTCGGCGTGTAACCATATGTACAATGACTCACGGTAAGCAATTATAGATAACGGGCTTCCAGATGTGCGCGGAAATAGCGGCTACTGAGTGGTTCACCGGTGGCCTGCGTAATCAGCTGTTCGGTGGTAAAGCGGCTACCGTGCTGCCAGATGTTCTGGCGTAACCAGTCAAACAGAGCGCTGAAATCACCCTGAGCAATGGCCGTTTCTAACCCCGGCAACGCGCGATTTGCCGCACTAAACAACTGTGCTGCATACATGGCACCAAGGGTATAGGAAGGGAAGTAGCCAAAGCCACCGTCGGTCCAGTGGATATCCTGCATACACCCATTACGGTAATTGCCGATGGTTGACAGCCCCAGCCACGCCTGCATTTTCTCATTCCATAAGGCCGGAATATCATCGACTTCAATGTCGCCGTTAATCAACGCTCGCTCGATTTCGTAGCGCAGGATCACGTGGGCGGGGTAGCTCACTTCATCGGCATCAACGCGGATAAAGCCCGGCTTCACCTGCTGGTTCCAGGCGATAAAATTGCTTTCTTCAAAGGCGGGTTGATCGCCAAAATGCCGCTTCACCGCCGGGATTAGCCGCGTCAGGAAGGCGCTGCTTCGACCCAGCTGCATTTCAAAGAACAGGCTTTGGGATTCATGAATCGCGGTCGAGCGTGCCTGGGCGATAGGTTGACCGGACCAGTTACGCGGCAGGTTCTGCTCATAGCGGGCATGGCCGGTTTCATGGATAACGCCAAACAGTGCGCTCAGCAGTTCGTTTTCATCATACCGTGTGGTGATACGCACATCTTCCGGTACGCCGCCGCAGAATGGGTGGGCGCTAATGTCCAGCCGTCCGCCCGCAAAGTCGAATCCCAACTGCGCCATGGTCTCAAGGCCTAACTCGCGCTGCACCGCCGTCGGGAAAGGGCCAACCGGCGCGATTAACGATTGCCGGGACTGTTTGGCGACCACCTTGCTTAACAGGTCCGGTAGCCAGCCTTTGAGGTCGGCGAATAACACGTCCAGGCGGGCGCTGGTCATGTCTGGTTCAAACACATCCAGCAGCGCATCATACGGTGAACAACCTTTGGCCTCGACACGCAGCCTGGCCTCTTCGCGGCTGTACTTCACCACATCCTTCAGGTTCTCAGCAAAACCTTCCCAGTCATTGGCCGGGCGCTGGCTGCGCCAGGCGTGTTCGCAGCGGCTACCCGCAAGGGATTTGGCTTCAACCAGTGATTCCGGCAACAATGATGCCTGATGATGCAGACGCGACATTTCTCGCAAATTGGCCTGTTCAACATCATTCAATTCTTCGTGTTGCGCGCCGGCAATCCAGGTGGCGACCTTAGGATCGGTTAACAGCTGATGTTCCAGGACGTTCAGTTCCGCCAGCGCTTCGCCACGGGCCTGGCTGCCACCAGGAGGCATCATGGTGAACATGTCCCAACTGGCGATAGCCGAGAGGTGGGAGAAGCGAGAGAGCCGCTGGAACGTGCGGGTGAGCTGTTGGTAATTCGTACTGTTACTCATTATTTTCGTTCTCGTTCTGTTGGACCAGACCTGTGAGTCTAACGTGATTTACCGCATTTACCCATTCCTCGGCAGAGAATGCGAAATGTTGGTAGCTTGTAAGTGATAATGATACTTTTTATCATAAACAAAATTTGATGTTTTAAACTATGGCGTAATCTTTTAGCAGGGAGCCGGTATGCAACAGGAAATCAGTAGTGACTATATCGCCAGAACTCGGGCAGTATCCGGTTGTTTTTCGATGTTTATTCTGATGTTTGGCCTCACGTTTGTCCCCTTTTTTTTTGCTGAAAGCGCGCTGTTACAGGCGCAGGGATTACTGTTCCCACTGCTGTTTGCTGCGGAGTTCGTTGTGCTGGTACCGCTGTATTATTTCTTTTTTAGCAAAAGAGCAGGTCTGGGAAAGGGCACGTTTAACGTGACGTGGTTTGGTATTTTATTTGTCGCGCTTTTGCTGGTGCAGTTTGCCGGGCCCTGGCTGCTGGGAATAAGACAAAATGAAGAATGGGTGACAACCCAGGTATCACTACGTAGTTACGCGCTGTGGCTGTCGAGTTTGTCGCTGATATTTATTGCCCCGGTTTATGAGGAAATGATTTTCCGCGGCTGCCTGTTCAATGCCTTTCAGTACTGGTTCAAGGATAAAACCTGGTTGACGTCTGCGGTGGTGTCCGCCATTTTCGCGCTGATGCACACGCAGTATGTGGATTTTAGGACGTTATTGCTGTTGTTTATCGTGTCACTGGTTCTGATTTATGCCCGAATTAAAAGTAACGGCATACTGATGCCAATTATGCTGCATATCTTGATGAACGGGACGGTGGTGGGCATGCAAATCGCGGCTCAGGCATTCGTGCCGTCCACGTAATGCGGTGTGCCCGGCGATACCGGGCATCACAATCAGGCGTGCAAACGGTGATGTAAACGGGACCCCACCAGTAGCGCAAGGATCAGCATCAACGCAATAAACCCGCCGACGCCGTTCCAGCCGTAGTTATGCCAGAAAACGCCACCCAGCGTACCCGCAATGCTCGATCCCAGGTAATAACAGAACAGATACAACGACGAGGCCTGACCTTTGGCGCGTTTAGCGCGCGGACCAATCCAGCTGCTGGCCACCGAATGTGCGGCAAAGAAACCGGCGGAAAAGAGCAGCATCCCGGCAAAAATCAGCCACAGTGAGGTGAACAGCGTCATCAACAAGCCTACGAGCATCACGCCAGTCGAGAACAACATCACTGGGCCACGACCGTAGCGGGTGGTCATTGACCCTGCTTTGGGGGAACTCCAGGTACCGGTAAGGTAAGCCACGGACAGCAGGCCGACCACCGCCTGACTGAGTTCCCAGGGCGACAGCATCAGGCGGTAGCCGATGTAGTTAAACAGCGTGACAAACGACCCCATCAATAAGAATCCGACCACGAAAAGTAGCGGCAATCCGGGGTCACGCCAGTGCAGGCGGAAATTAATAAACAATGACTTAGGCCGCAGTGACGTCGGTCTGAAGTGGCGGGATTCGGGTAAGATTTTCCAGAACATCAGCGCGGAGGCCAGCGCAAAACAGCCGATAGCCGCCAGCGCAATACGCCAGTTAAAAAAGTCGGTAAATACTCCGCTGATCAACCGGCCACTCATGCCGCCAATCGAGTTACCGCTGATATACAGCCCCATCGAAAAGGCGACAAAGCTAGGGTGGATCTCCTCGCTGAGATAGGTCATACCTACCGCGGCGACCCCGCTTAATGACAGGCCAATCAATGCACGCATGATCAGGATACCGTGCCAGCTGGTCATCATCGTTGAAAGTAAGGTGCAGCAGGAAGCCAGCAGGAGCGCGGTGACCATTACCGGCTTGCGGCCAATGGCGTCGGAAAGCGGGCCGGTAAACAGGAGACCGATTGCCAGCATGGCGGTGGAGATAGACAGTGAAATACTGCTGCTGGCAGGCGATACGCCAAATTCATGGGACAGTACCGGCAGGATCGGTTGTACACAATACAGCAGGGCAAATGTCGCCAGCCCGGCGGAAAACAGAGCCAGCGTGACGCGCATAAAAGAGGCGGTGCCGCGTTTTATAAACGCATCTGGCGGGGAGATAATCTGTTCATCAACATCGCTTGTCGGGGCAGTATCGACAGTAGTTGTACGGCTCACATGAAATCCATTGGGTATACAGGACTAGTCTTTAGAGTATGAAAATCACAATATTCTGTCTAATATATTAATAATCTCAAATAATATTTTAAAAATATGAATATTGAACTGCGTCACCTGCGCTACTTTGTGGCGGTTGCGGAAGAACTCCATTTTGGCCGTGCGGCGGCGCGGCTGAACATTTCCCAACCTCCGTTGAGCCAACAGATCCAAATCCTCGAGCAGCAGGTGGGTGCCAGATTGCTGGCGCGAACCAACCGCAGCGTGGCGCTGACCGCCGCAGGCAGGCAGTTTCTGGCCGACAGTCGGCAGATCCTCGGGCTGGTGAATGAAGCCGCAGCAAGAGCTGAACGTCTGCATTTGGGCGAAGCGGGTGAGTTGCGTATCGGATTTACCTCCTCAGCACCGTTTATTAAGGCGGTGTCAGATACGCTGTCCTTTTTTCGCCAGGCTTACCCCGATGTGCATATGCAAACCCGTGAAATGAACACCCGCGAGCAAATTGCCCCATTAAGCGAAGGGACGCTGGATATGGGACTGCTGCGCAATACGCAACTGCCTGACACTCTGCACCGGGAGGTTATCCTGCACGAACCGCTGATGGCGATGATCCCGCGAGCGCATCCATTGGCACAAAAGCCGGTTGTTACTCTGGCGGAACTTTCCCGCGAGCCGTTTGTCTTTTTTGACCCGCACGTGGGGACCGGATTGTATGACGATATTCTTGGCCTGATGCGTCGCTACGACCTGAAGCCGACTATAACTCAGGAGGTCGGGGAGGCGATGACCATTATCGGCCTGGTGGCGGCGGGGTTGGGGGTGTCTATTCTGCCAGCCTCCTTTAAACGGGTACAGCTGTATGAAATGTGTTGGGTACCGATAGCAGAAGAGGATGCTGTATCTGAAATGTGGCTGGTGTGGCCTAAACATCGCGAGCAAAGCCATGCTGCGCAACGCTTTCGCCAGCAGCTTTTAGCGGCGGTACAGCGTGCTTAAATTAGTTTAAAAACCGGTGAAAATGTGCGGTAAATCACACGGCTAAGTAAAAAGTTGACGGAAACCATTGAAGTACTTCACCATAGCCTACAGATTATTTCGGAGCGCGAAAATAAAGGGAGTAAGTGGTGGTTGCTGATAGTCAGCCTGGGCATATCGATCAAATTAAGCAGACCAATGCGGGCGCGGTTTATCGCCTGATAGATCAGCTCGGACCGGTATCGCGTATTGATCTCTCTCGCCTGGCGCAATTAGCGCCTGCCAGTATTACCAAGATTGTCCGCGAAATGCTCGAAGCACATTTGGTGCAAGAACTGGAAATCAAAGAAGCCGGGAGTCGTGGGCGTCCGGCCGTTGGCCTGGTTGTCGAGACGGAAGCCTGGCACTACTTATCTATTCGTATCAGTCGTGGCGAAATTTTTCTCGCACTGCGCGATCTCAGCAGCAAACTGGTGGTTGAAGATTGCCTTGAAATGGCGCTGGTCTCCGAGATCCCGCTGCTCGATCGTGTGATTGCGCAGGTCGATCAATTCTTCATTCGTCATCAGCAAAAGCTTGAACGCTTAACGTCCATTGCCATCACCATGCCGGGCATTATCGATACCGAGAATGGCATCGTTCATCGCATGCCGTTTTACGATGACGTTAAAGAGATGCCACTGGGTGACGCGCTGGAGAGTCATACCGGGGTACCGGTATACATTCAGCACGATATCAGCGCCTGGACCATGGCTGAAGCGCTTTTTGGTGCATCGCGCGGTGCCCGCGACGTGATTCAGGTAGTGATTGACCACAACGTGGGCGCGGGGGTGATCACCGACGGCCATTTACTGCATGCGGGCAGCAGCAGTCTGGTCGAGATTGGCCATACGCAGGTGGACCCGTATGGCAAGCGTTGTTACTGCGGGAATCATGGGTGTCTGGAAACGATAGCCAGTGTAGACAGCGTTCTTGAACTCGCACAGGTGCGTCTGAAGCAGTCGATGAGCTCCTCACTGCATGGCCAACCGTTGACGGTGGATTCAATATGCCTTGCCGCCATGCAGGGCGATTTATTGGCGAAAGATATTATTAACGGCGTCGGTACGCATGTGGGACGCATCCTGGCCATCATGGTGAATTTATTCAACCCGCAAAAGATTTTGATCGGTTCTCCGCTCAGCAAGGCCGCAGATATTCTGTTTCCGACCATTGCTGACAGTATTCGCCAACAGGCGTTGCCAGCCTACAGTAAGCACATTGTTGTTGAGAGCACACAGTTTACCAATCAGGGAACGATGGCGGGGGCCGCACTCGTGAAGGACGCGATGTATAACGGTTCTTTGTTGATTCGTCTATTACAGGGTTAACATTTTTTAACTGTTGTACAAAAAATTGCGCTATCTCAAGCTGATTCAGGTTCTCTTACCTTAGACTTTCTCCACTGTATTATTTTCCTGGCTTATATTTTCAAAGCATAACGGTGGAGTTAGTGATGCTGAAGCGTTTCTTTATTACAGGTACAGACACTTCTGTTGGGAAGACAGTGGTTTCCCGCGCATTACTACAAGCGTTAGCGTCAGGGGGTAAATGTGTTGCGGGTTATAAACCCGTGGCTAAAGGCAGCAAAGAGACGCCGGAAGGCTTGCGGAACAAAGATGCGCTGGTGCTGCAAAGCGTTTCTTCCCTGGAATTGCCTTACGAGGCGGTCAATCCTATTGCGCTGAGCGAAGACGAAAGTAGTGTGGCGCATAGCGGCCCGATCAACTACACCCTGTTGTCCAATGGACTCGCCAGCCTGAGCGAAAAGGTTGATCACGTGGTGGTCGAAGGGACCGGCGGGTGGCGCAGTCTGATGAACGATTTGCGTCCGTTGTCGGAGTGGGTGGTTCAGGAACAGCTACCCGTGCTGATGGTAGTGGGGATTCAGGAAGGCTGCATTAATCATGCCATCCTTACGGCGCAGGCGATTGCCAGTGACGGACTGCCGCTGATTGGTTGGGTAGCGAACCGCATTAACCCCGGATTGGCGCATTACGCTGAAATCATCGACGTGCTCGGCAAGAAATTACCTGCCCCGTTGATCGGCGAGTTACCGTACCTGCCGCGCGCAGAGCAGCGAGAGCTGTCTCAGTATATCCGACTGTCAATGCTCGGCAGCGTGCTGTCGGTAGATAGAGTCATGGCGTAACGTTCGCGACAGCACGGAAGCCACGACGCAAGCAATCAATAAGCCGGGGAGTAGACGATACTCCCCGGTCATTTCACAGACCATCAGCGTAGACATAATCGGTGCGTGCGTTGTCGCCGCCAACAACGTCGCCATCCCGGTTAATCCCAGCAGCACCGCAATCTCATCTGTATCGGGAAGCCAGAATCCCCACAGGCGACCCAACAGCATACCAACCGACAGGCCGACAAACAGGGTCGGTGTGAACACACCGCCCGGCGCGCCAGAACCACTGCTGGCCAGTACAGCCAGTAATTTGCAGATAAAAATCCCGGAGATAACCGAAAGCAGCGGCGGGGAGAGTAAAAACGACTGCACCACGCTGTAGCCATTTCCCCAAACGGTTGGTGTGAATAACGACAGCACGCCAACGATCAATCCCCCCAGCGCCAACTGCCACGGTGGTGAAAGTTTCAGGCGTAAAAAACCGGTGTGGCTGGTGGTCATCAGCCACATAAAGAGAGGGCCGCAGATCCCTGCCGCCACGCCGGTACTGACAATCATCAGATAGTCCAGCGCGTGCAGCTCTCGCGACAAATGCACGGTATAAAGCAGCGCGTTGCTGTCACTGAGTAAATGAGTGGTGAGCAAGGCGACAACGGCGGAGACGACAACCGGTCCCAGCGATGCCAGAATTAACGTGCCAAACAGGACTTCAGCAATAAACAGGCTGCCGGCCAGTGGCGCATGGTACGCACCGGCCATGCCGGCGGCAGCACCGCAGGCAATCCATAACTTCCATTCCGTGCGTGGGGTAAAGCGTTGTGCAAAACAGGATGCTGCCAGCGCCGCCAGTAAGATCATGGCGCCTTCACGTCCGATGGCACTCCCGCTGGCGACCACCAGCAATGACGCCAACGACTTCACCAGGCTGGCGCTAACGTCAAACTGGCCGTCAGTTTGCAGTGCTTCCATATAATCCGTAGGCGCCTGCGGGCGCTGCCGGTTAAATTTCTGCCAGCCCCACAGCAGTAAGCCTGCGGTAAGGCCGCCCAGAGCCGGGGTCAGCATGCGTCGCAGTGGTGACAGACTGGACGCCGCATTAACCAGACTGCCGGTATCATTACTCAGGAAAAGCCACTCCAGGAGCAGCATGGCGTGGCGGAACCCGGCCACCGCCAGTGCTGCCAGGATACCAATCAGCGCAGCGAACACCAGACGGCGAAGCATTGCGCGCAGGTCGGGATAGGCGTGCAAATGATGCATTAACGAAATAATGGCTTCACAGCGACGGGGATCAGCAACTGCGACTGCCAATGCGCCAGCGTGAGTCGGGCCAGTTCCCCCAGGGCCTGATAAAACGGATGTTCGGCTTTCTCGATAAAGACTTCGAGGAAACGGCCCGACCAGGGTAACAGATGCCAGGCCAGCAGTTGTTCGCACGCGTTGTGATGGCCATTTTCAGCAAGCCAGGCGGTTAATAGCAGCAGAGAGCCGAAGTGATCTTCGGGTTCGTTTTGCTGCATGTCGAACTGGATACCGTTGTCGCGCATCCACTGACGCAATGCCAGCGTGGATTCACCAAACAAGACGTTTTCACGATCCAGCCAGACGGAACCCCATGGCGGAGAAGGCAGTGCGTACGGACCAACGAACAAACGCTGCCAGGCCTGTGAGAGTGATTCATCGGCTTCAATCTGAAACTGGCTAACCAGTTCGCACAGCGTATCGTCAGACAGTGGCCATTGCGTCTGCCAGCCATTGGCTCTTAGCGCACTAATGAGCGGGGCCGCTTCTGCGCTGTCTGGCGCATAGTAAAATAGTGCACCCAGCACGCGCGCGGCGGTGGAGAAGTTGTCACGTTGAGAAAAAGAGGTCATGCAAACAATCCTGAAAAGTGCGGGATTCCCCGCACTCGTGAGTTAACCTGCAACAGCCATACCGACTGTCATATGCAGACCGTAAAACAATCCGCGGCCAATGATTTCACCGGCAAGCACGAGAATTAAGCCGAGCGCCAGACCTGTAACATGAGATTCTTTGCGGCGGATCAGGGGGCAAATCCAGCAACCCAGACCGGCGGCGAGCAACAGGATGCGCCAAACCTGCAAACGGCCATACTCGGGTACCAGCGCCGTTGCGTGTTGCACCGAACTGTGAATTTCACCGAGCGACACGCCCTGTAGAGCAATAACCCCAATGCAAACCAACAGGGCCAGAACGCTAATGCTGGCGTATGTCGCGGCGTTAAATGAGACGCGAACGGTACGCAGTAGCAGGGCAGCAAACAGCGGGCCACTCAGCAACACCGTCATGAAAAAGGCCACGGTGGTGTAACCATTATACCAGGTCGGCACGGTCTCTATCTGGTAAACCTGGGTCATCGCCCAGACAAATACAACGCCGAGGAGCATGCTCACCAGCAGCCAGATTTTACCCAGCGCTGCGGGCATTTTACCGAGAAAAGCCACCAGCCACCAGACGCCACCGATGGCGAAAAATAACGATCCGCTGGCTATTTCGTTACTCAGCGCCGAGGCACCGACCCGGTTTAGTGAATTAAGTGCCCGCAGTGGAGAGCCCAGGTGCATTACCGAGGCGAGAAACCCGATGCCCATCACCACCCACAGAAAGAACATGCTGCGAACGAGGCGCTGTCTTGTCGCATCATCTTTGGCGGAGAGCCAACATAGCCCGCTCACAATCAGCGCGCCAACGACGCATTGTCCTAGTACCGTAAACAGTACCAGCGGCCATTCATGCCATCCATTGCCCATGTTACACCTCCCTCGGGTTTGCCAGATAACCGGTGGTATCCCCGGTTGGACGGCTGTTGGCGTTGGGTTTAATCACAATGTTCGGTTTGGTAAAGTGTGCACCCGGTAGTGGAGCCACCGCCGCCAACGTCCCGTGCTTTTTGCGCAGTTCATCAATGGGGCCAAAGTCCAGCGCGCGTAACGGGCAGGACTCAACGCAGATGGGTTTTTTACCGTCGGCAACGCGGTCATGGCAGCCGTCACATTTGGTCATATGTCCTTTGGTCGCGTTGTACTGCGGTGCGCCGTAAGGGCAGGCCATATGACAATAGCGGCAGCCAATACACACGTCCTCATCAACAACGACAAAGCCATCTTCACGTTTATGCATGGCTCCGCTCGGACACACCTTAGTGCAGGCCGGATCTTCGCAGTGGTTACATGAGATCGACAAATAATAGGCGAAGACGTTTTGCTGCCAGACGCCGTTATCTTCCTGCCAGTCACCCCCTGCGTATTCGTAAATACGCCGGAAGCTAACATCCGGGGTTAAATCTTTATAGTCTTTACAGGCCAGTTCGCAGGTTTTGCAACCGGTGCAACGGGCGGAGTCGATAAAAAATCCGTACTGCGCATTCATGAGCTATTCCTTAAACCTTCTCAATCTCAACCAGGTTAGTGTGCTGCGGGTTACCTTTGGCTAACGGTGACGGGCGCTGGGTGGTCAGCGTGTTAACACAGGCACCATGGTCAATTTTGTCGCCAGACATATCGGCATCGTGCCAGGCACCCTGGCCCATTGCGCTAACGCCGGGGAGAATACGCGGGGTCACTTTTGCGGGAATACGCACTTCGCCACGATCGTTATAAACACGCACCATATCGCCATTGGAAATACCACGCTTTTGCGCATCCAGTGGGTTAATCCAGACTTCCTGGCGACAGGACGCTTTGAGAACGTCGATGTTGCCGTAGCTTGAGTGGGTTCGAGATTTATAGTGGAAACCAAATAGCTGTAGTGGGAAATGACTGCGTTTGGGATCGTCCCAGCCTTCAAAGGTCGATGCGTAAACAGGCAGCGGACTAATCACGTCATCTTTCTCTAGTTCCCAGGTACGGGCAATTTTTGCCAGTCGACTCGAGTAGATCTCAATCTTGCCTGACGGTGTCTTCAGTGGATTGGCATCAGGGTCTTCGCGGAACTTCTTGTAGGCGACATAGTGCCCGTTAGGATCTTTACGCTTATAGATCCCCATTTTTTTTAGCTCATCATACGAAGGCAGTGCAGGGTCTTTAGCCAGCATTTTGGCATACAGGTACTGCAGCCATTGTTCTTGCGTGCGTCCTTCGGTAAACCGTTGGTGGATGTCGTCTCCAAGACGTTTCGCGATTTCGCTCATTATCCAGTAGATGGGTTTACGCTCGAATTTTGCGGAAGTCGCGGGTTGAATAAAAATCAGGTATCCCATATTCCCGGCGTAATCGTTCGGAATAATGTCTTCTTGTTCAACGGTCATCAGGTCGGGCAGCAGAATATCGGCATATTTGGCGGAGGAGGTCATGAAATTCTCAATGACCACAATCATTTCGCATTTCGAATCATCCTGCAGGATCTCATGCGTTTTATTGATATCCGAATGCTGATTGATAATGGTATTGCCCGCATAGTTCCAGATAAATTTAATCGGTACATCCAGCTTCTCTTTTCCGCGCACGCCGTCGCGGGTGGCAGTCATCTCGGTTCCACGTGCGATAGCGTCGGTCCAGCTAAAACAGGATATTTGCGTCTTGATGGGATTGTCGGGCAGCGGCATGCGCTCAATCGTAATGGTATAGGTGGATTCGCGTGCGCCACTGTTACCGCCGTTGATGCCCACATTACCGGTCAGGATGGGTAACATGGCAATGGCGCGGGAAGTCAGCTCACCGTTTGCCTGGCGCTGTGGCCCCCATCCTTGACAGATGTACGCTGGTTTGGCGCTCCCAATCTCTCTGGCCAATTTAATAATGCGCGCGGCTGGGATCCCGGTGATGTGCGATGCCCATTCTGGTGTTTTTGCAATGCCATCGTCGCCGTCACCCATTATATAAGCTTTATAATGTCCGTTTGCGGGAGCGTCGACCGGAAGGGTTTTCTCATCATAACCAATACAGTACTTGTCGAGGAACGGTTGATCGACAAGCTCCTCAGTAATCAGTACCCAGGCAATTCCTGCCACCAGTGCGGCGTCAGTGCCCGGACGAATCGGGATCCACTCATCTTCACGACCCGCTGCGGTATCGGTATAACGAGGGTCGATAACAATCATTCTGGCATTTGAGCGTTCCCGGGCTTGCTCCAGGAAGTAAGTAATACCGCCACCGCTCATACGCGTTTCGGCAGGATTATTGCCGAACATAACGACCAGTTTCGTGTTTTCGATGTCTGAAGTGCTATTGCCGTCGTTTGAGCCGTAGGTGTAGGGCATTGCGGCTGCAATTTGGGCCGTACTGTACGTCCCATAGTGGCTGAGGAAGCCGCCATAGCAGTTCATCAGGCGCGCCACTAGCGAGGCATAAGGGGAAGAACGGGTAATGTTGCCACCGACAATGCCGGAGGTGTAGTTAATGTATACCGCTTCATTGCCGTATTTCTGTATGGTATTTTTTAGACCGGCGCTGATGGTGTCCAGGGCTTCCTGCCAGCTAATACGTTCAAATTTACCTTCACCACGTTTACCAACACGCTTCATAGGATAATTAAGCCTGTCAGGGTGATTAATACGTCGGCGGATAGAACGACCGCGCAGGCAGGCGCGGACCTGGTGATTACCATAGATGTCATCGCCGGTATTGTCGGTGTCTACCCAACAAACTTCGTCATCTTTGACATGTAACTGCAAAGCACAGCGACTGCCGCAGTTAACTGAGCATGCGCCCCAGACGATTTTTTCTTCAACCGGCGAGATTGATTGCTGTACCGCAGCGGCGGCGGTACGCATCCCGAAAGGCAGTGATACGCCACCTGCGGCAAGCGCGAGTGTACCGATAGCCGAGGACTTCACTAACGTCCTGCGGCTAATACCTCCATATTGGTCAACTTCAGACATAACCCACTCCATTATAGTTATCGCTATATATTACGTGTCACAACGAAATTAATAGCATGCTAATGATGGGCTGAGTTTACCTATTCTGGGGTAGGGCTTATTAATGCATATCAAATTAAGCGTAACCCTCCGCGAACGGAGGGCAGGTTTATTGCGGTTCGGCGGGGTGACCGTCCTGAGATGGCGTACTATTGGCGGGGGCGTTGCCGCTGCTGGTACGCGCGTAAAGGATTTTATGCGTGTCGTTGGCACAATGTCCCACGACCAGAGAATCCGGTCGATCGGCCTGGTCGTTTGGCACGATACTTAAGGTGAAGCTGTCTTGTGCAACGCCATTATTAATAATACGCTGCTCAATATCGCTCCTGACTCTCTCGCACGATTCAGGCGCCGCCAGAACCTGTGGGGAGGCGAGGATAAGCAAACTTGCGACAATTCCTGTAGAGAATTTCATCACCAACTCCTTTCATGACAGACATTTATTAAGATTAGCATTTCTGGTGTAAATAACTGTATTTGCTAATATGATTGAGAATAATCTCTTTATGCCGGTGAAAAATGTGAAGAAACAGACCTTGTTAGGTTTCCTGTGCGTCGTGTTGATCGGCTGTGATAACGGCAAGGAGTTGGTTTCCTTCACGCCGGAAATGGCCAGTTTTTCCAATGAATTCGAGTTTGATCCGCTGCGTGGTCCGGTAAAAGATTTCAGCCAGACACTGCTGAATGAGAACGGTGAAGTGGCCAAGCGTGTGCGTGGCACTCTCTCGCAAGAAGGCTGCTTTGATACGCTGGAATTACACGATACTGAGAGCAACAGCGGAATGGCGTTAGTGCTGGATGCTAACTATTACCTGGACGCCGAGACGCTGGAAAAAAAGATCCGTTTACAGGGGAAATGCCAGTTGGCGGAATTACCTGCTGCCGGGGTGGTGTGGGACACAGATGATAACGGCTTCGTTGTTTCAGGAACAGGGAAAGAAATGCAGGTGCAGTACCGGTACGACGCGGAGGGCTATCCGCTGGGAAAAACCACCATCAGTAAAGACAACACGTTACGTGTTAATGCGAAACCGTCAGCCGATCCGCTGAAAAAACTGGATTATACGGCAGAGAGTCTATTGAACGATCGTTCGTTGGGAAACGTCACGCAAACGTGTGAATACGATGATCATGCGAATCCGCTCAACTGCCAGCTTGTCATCGTTGATGATAGCGTGAAGCCGGCAGTTGAACACCATTACACGATTAAAAACACCATTGATTACTACTAACCGCGTTACTGTGCAGTAGCCTGCAACAGGTTGGAACCGGGTGTTTTATGTTCCGCCAGATACTGATGCTGGAAGATACACATGCGGATGGTGTTACGGTACTGTCCGTTAATAAAGAACTCGTGAATCAACTCGCCTTCCACCATAAAACCAAGTTTGCGGTAGATGTGAATGGCTTTTTCATTCTCTTTATCAACGATCAGATACAGCTTATATAAATTGAGTACGGTGAAACCGTAATCCATCGCCAGTTTTGCCGCGCGTGTGGCGAGACCTTTGCCCTGGAAATCTGGCGAAATAATGATCTGGAATTCGGCACGGCGGTGTACATGGTTAATTTCCACCAGTTCCACCAGACCGGCTTTCTCACCGTTGCACTCCACCACAAAGCGGCGTTCGCTTTGGTCATGAATATGCTTGTCATACAGGTCCGACAGCTCAACGAACGCTTCGTACGGTTCTTCGAACCAGTAACGCATCACGCTGGCATTGTTATCAAGCTGATGGACAAATCGTAAATCTTCACGCTCCAGCGGGCGCAACTTAACACTGAGGGCGCTTGTCATAACGTATCCTTTCCATTTCCTTTATTGGGCATAAAAATTATGGCGCGACGGTACGGCCGGTGCGGCGGTCAAGGCAGCGCAGGGTGTTCGGTTCCCAGTAGGCATTAATGTTGGCGCTTTGCTCGCATTTATCGCGGCTGTCAAAGGCCACGTCGGCTTTATCCCACTCTTTCTCGGTGCGCGTATTCACTTTCTGGCGTAACTGGCGCGTGTCGTTCCACTGTTCCTTTTCCATCGCCGCCTGTTGACGACTTTGGGCGCTGTCGCCGGACTCAATGACCAGTTTGCTGGTTTCAGCAAAGGCGGAGGAGGTGTATACAACCGCCGCCAGCGTCAACATGGCCGTCAGGCACAGGCGTTTGCTCAGTGTGTTGTTCATGGTGAATTCCTTTAATGAGAAAGGCAAAAAACGATAAAACAGGGTTAAATTCTACACCATTCCTGTTCCGGGTCATACCCGCCTGGCGGATATGGATAAACTGCCCGCATTCTGTCGTATCATGTTTAAACCAAACGTCACTGAATACTGTCCATGCTTAAAACGACATTACTTTTTTTTATCACCGCGCTGTGCGAAATTATCGGCTGCTTTTTACCCTGGCTCTGGTTAAAGCGAGGCGCAACGGCCTGGTTGCTTCTTCCGGCAGGGGTGTCACTGGCCTTGTTTGTCTGGTTGTTGACGCTGCACCCGACCGCGAGCGGGCGCGTATACGCGGCGTATGGCGGCGTGTATGTGGTAACCGCACTGATGTGGCTGCGCATTGTTGATGGTGTAAAACTGAGCCTGTACGACTGGTCTGGCGCGTTGATCGCGCTGTGCGGGATGTTGATCATCGTGGCTGGATGGGGGCGCGCATAGCGCCTTTTTTTGTGATCAGCTAGCGATTTTACGATCATTATACTTGTATGGTAGTAGCTCAGTTGAGTAAATTTCCTGCATCAGACATAGCGATGTAAGGAATAGAGAATGAAGATTGTAGGGGCTGAAGTTTTTGTCACCTGTCCAGGGCGTAATTTCGTCACGCTAAAAATTACCACTGAGGACGGGATCACGGGGTTAGGTGATGCCACGCTGAACGGACGTGAGTTATCCGTTGCGTCCTATCTGAAGGACCATGTGTGTCCGCAACTTATTGGCCGCGACGCGCACCGCATTGAAGACATCTGGCAGTTCTTCTACAAAGGCGCGTACTGGCGTCGTGGTCCGGTCACGATGTCGGCGATATCTGCCGTTGATATGGCGCTGTGGGATATCAAAGCGAAAGCCGCGAATATGCCGCTTTATCAGCTGCTGGGTGGCGCGTCCCGCGAAGGCGTGATGGTTTACTGCCACACCACCGGCCGTACCATTGACGATGTGCTGGAAGATTACGCGCGCCATCAGGAGATGGGCTTTAAAGCGATTCGCGTCCAGTGCGGCGTGCCGGGTATGAAAACCACCTACGGTATGTCAAAAGGCAAAGGCCTGGCCTATGAGCCAGCGACCAAAGGGCAGTGGCCGGAAGAGCAGTTGTGGTCGACGGAAAAGTACCTTGATTTTACCCCTCAGTTATTTGACGCCGTGCGTAACAAATTCGGCTTCAATGAACACCTGCTGCACGACATGCACCATCGCCTGACGCCGATTGAAGCCGCGCGGTTTGGCAAAAGCATTGAGCAGTATCGTTTGTTCTGGATGGAAGATCCGACGCCAGCTGAAAACCAGGAATGTTTCCGACTGATTCGCCAGCACACGGTGACGCCGATTGCGGTAGGGGAAGTCTTCAACAGTATCTGGGATTGCAAACAGCTGATCGAAGAACAGCTGATCGACTACATTCGCACCACCATTACCCATGCGGGCGGCATCACCGGCATGCGTCGCATTGCGGATTTTGCGTCGCTGTACCAGGTGCGCACTGGCTCTCACGGACCTTCTGATTTGTCACCTGTCTGCATGGCTGCTGCGCTGCACTTTGACCTGTGGGTGCCAAATTTCGGCGTACAAGAATATATGGGGTATTCCGAGCAGATGCTGGAGGTCTTCCCGCATAACTGGACGTTCGATAACGGCTATATGCACCCTGGCGACAAACCGGGTCTGGGTATTGAATTCGACGAAAAACTCGCGGCGAAATATCCGTACGATCCGGCCTATCTGCCCGTTGCGCGCCTGGAAGATGGCACTTTGTGGAACTGGTAAGGAGTGGTTTGCTATGAAAAGTATTGTGATTGAAAAAGCGAATACGCTGGTGATTGAAGAAAGAGCAATTCCTACTCCAGCGTCGGGCGAAGTCAGGGTCAAGATTAAGCTGGCAGGCATTTGTGGCTCCGATAGTCATATCTATCGTGGGCATAATCCCTTCGCAAAATATCCACGCGTCATCGGCCACGAGTTTTTTGGCATTATTGATGCGGTAGGCGAGGGTGTTGATCGTTCGCGTTTAGGCGAGCGAGTATCTGTTGATCCCGTGATCAGCTGTGGACACTGTTACCCCTGCTCAATAGGTAAACCGAACGTCTGCACGTCGTTGGTGGTGCTGGGCGTCCATCGTGATGGCGGTTTCAGTGAATTTGCTGTTGTACCGGCAAAAAATGCCTGGCCGATCCCGGACTCAGTGAAAGATGAACATGCCGTTATGGTTGAACCTTTTACTATTGCGGCAAACGTGACCGGACAAGTTAAACCCACAGAAAAAGACATTGCGCTGATTTACGGTGCGGGGCCGATGGGGCTGACGACCGTTCAGGCACTTAAACGTGTTTATAACGTAAAAACGGTGGTGATTGCCGACAGGATTGAAGAACGTCTGGCAATGGCTAAACAGTGTGGTGCTGACTGGACCATAAATAATGGTCAGCAATCGCTACAGGATTTTCTGGCTGAAAAAGGGTTAAAACCCACAATCATCGTGGATGCAGCTTGTCATCCATCTATTTTACAGGAGGCTATTACGCTGGCGTCGCCGGCGGCACGGATTGTGTTGATGGGATTCTCCAGCGAACCTTGCCAGATTGTACAGCAGGGCATTACCGGGAAAGAACTTTCCATTTATTCATCACGGTTAAACGCGAATAAATTCCCGGTGGTTATTGATTGGCTGGTTAAAGGGCTTATCGATCCGAATAAATTGATTACCCACACTTTTGACTATCACCACGTTACAGACGCAATCGAATTGTTTGAGAAAGACCAGCAGCACTGCTGCAAAGTTTTACTCACATTCGCTGAATAATATTAATTACTGCGAGTAAGTGGTACGCATCTTACCTCTTAGAGATAGCCAATATGAATCAAGAAAAACACGAAAGATCAACGAAAGATCTGGTGAGAGCCGCCGTTTCAGGATGGTTAGGCACGGCTCTCGAATTTATGGATTTTCAGTTATATTCTTTGGGTGCCGCACTGGTATTCCATGAGATATTTTTTCCGGAACAATCAGCCGCCATGGCGCTCATTTTAGCGATGGGCACGTACGGAGCTGGTTATATTGCTCGTATCGTTGGGGCATTTATATTTGGAAAAATGGGTGACAGCATCGGGCGTAAAAAGGTGCTGTTCATTACCATTACCATGATGGGGATTTGTACCACGCTAATTGGCGTGCTGCCGACCTATGCGCAGATTGGTATCTTTGCGCCAGTGTTGCTGGTGACGCTGCGTATTGTGCAGGGATTGGGTGCCGGTGCTGAAATTTCTGGCGCGGGAACCATGCTTGCAGAGTATGCGCCAAAAGGAAAACGCGGCATTATTTCCTCCCTTGTTGCGATGGGAACAAACTGTGGGACGCTCAGCGCCACGGCCATCTGGGCGGTGATGTTCTTCGCGCTTGATCGCGAAGAGTTGTTAGCCTGGGGCTGGCGTATTCCGTTCCTGGCTAGTGTGGTGGTGATGATTTTCGCCATCTGGTTACGTATGAATCTCAAAGAAAGCCCGGTATTTGAGAAAGTAAATGATGGGGAAAATGCACCTGCATTGAATGACCCTTCAGAGAGTTCGCTGGGTGCGATGTTCAGCAGTAAATCTTTCTGGTTGGCAACCGGATTACGCTTTGGTCAGGCGGGTAACTCAGGTTTAATTCAGACCTTTCTTGCCGGTTATCTGGTACAGACGTTGTTATTTAATAAATCAATACCCACCGATGCGTTGATGATAAGTTCGGTTATTGGATTTATTACTATACCGCTTCTGGGGTGGTTGTCTGATAAATATGGTCGTCGTTTGCCTTATATCATCCTGAATATATCAGCCATCATTCTGGCTTATCCAATGCTGTCTATTGTGGTTGATAATTCGTATAGTCCTGGCGTCATCATGACCGCGCTGATTGTTATCCATAACTTTGCCGTATTGGGGTTATTTGCCCTCGAAAATATCACCATGGCTGAAATGTTCGGTGCTCGTAATCGATTTACGCGCATGGCCATTTCAAAAGAGGCTGGCGGATTAGTGGCCGTTGGTTTTGGTCCCGTGTTAGCCGGTATTTTCTGTAACATGACCCAGTCCTGGTGGCCTATTTTAGTGATGGTCATTATCTACTCACTGATCGGTTTAGTTTCAGCACTCCTGATGCCTGAAGTTAAAGATCGTGACCTGAGTGTTCTGGAAGATGCGGCTGAGGTGAGTAAAACCGAGAAGATCCGTGCCGGTGCGACTCAGGTCAGTTGATGCGCTAATCAGCATGGTCGGGAATTCGGCCATGCTGTCACATAACTTCAAATGATGTCATACCAATAGTAAAAAGTTTAATGCAAATCAAAACATACAACCATACAGGCGTTACTCTGAGACAGTCCTGATTTCATTGATAAGTAGGTCATACCATGCAAAACAAACTCTTGGCAGCTAAGGCTGCACTTCCTGACTACGATCGTAGCAAACTGGTCCCACGTATTGTTCATCTGGGGTTTGGTGCGTTTCACCGTGCGCATCAGGGCGTTTACGCAGATATCCTGGCGGTCGAGCACAACAGTGACTGGGGATATTGCGAAGTTAACCTGATCGGCGGCGAGCAGCAGATTACCGACCTGAAACAGCAGGATAATCTGTATACCGTCGCGGAAATGTCGGCCGATGCCTGGACGGCGAGAGTGGTTGGCGTTGTCAAAAACGCGCTGCATGCGCAGGTTGATGGTCTTGAGGCTGTTCTTGCCGCCCTGTGCGAACCGCAGGTGGCTATCGTTTCTCTCACTATTACCGAGAAAGGATACTGCCACTCCCCGGCAACTGGACAACTGATGCTGGAAAACCCGCTGATCGCCGCCGATCTGCAAAATCCGCATCAGCCCAAATCTGCGCCGGGCGTCATTGTTGAAGCGCTTGCTCGCCGCAAAGCTGCCGGTCTGGCCGCATTTACCGTGATGTCCTGCGATAACATGCCTGAAAACGGTCATGTCATGCGTAACGTGGTTACTGCGTACGCGCGTGCGGTGGATGCCGGGCTGGCAGACTGGATCGAACAGCATGTGACGTTCCCGTCGACCATGGTTGACCGTATTGTTCCTGCTGTAACGCCTGATACACTGGATAAAATTGAACAGCTTACCGGCGTGCGCGATCCGGCGGGCGTGGCGTGTGAACCGTTCCGTCAGTGGGTGATTGAAGACAACTTTGTTGCCGGTCGTCCACAATGGGAAAAAGCAGGAGCTGAGCTGGTAGCCGATGTTATCCCGTTCGAAGAGATGAAGCTGCGTATGCTTAACGGCAGCCACTCTTTCCTCGCCTATCTCGGCTATCTGGCGGGATACCAACACATTAACGACTGTATGGGGGACGACAATTATCGTGTTGCCGCCCGTGCGCTGATGTTGCAGGAGCAGGCCCCGACGCTGAAAGTGAAAGGCGTTGATTTACAGCAGTATGCCGATCGTTTGATTGAACGTTACAGCAACCCGGCACTGCGTCACCGTACCTGGCAAATTGCGATGGACGGCAGCCAAAAACTCCCGCAGCGTATGCTCGATTCCGTACGTTGGCACATTGTGCAAGGCAGTCGTTTTGACCTGTTGGCGCTGGGTGTAGCGGGCTGGATGCGCTACGTGGGCGGAGTGGATGAGCAGGGTAACGCGATCGAGATTAGCGATCCGCTGCTGCCGGTTATCCAGACTGCAGTGCAGGGCAGTAAAGAAGGCGAAGAACGTGTTCAGGCGCTGCTGGCAATCGACGCCATCTTTGGCCACGAACTGCCGCAGGTTGAGTTGTTCAGAATCAACGTTACCGAAGCGTATCTTACGTTGCTGGCAGAAGGGGCGAAGACGACGGTGGCGAAGTATGCCGCGAAATTGAAGTAATGGAGTAAAACAGATTCGCCTGGAAAGGGGATATATCCACCGCCAGGCTAATTCCCATGTGGGCCGGCGAATATTGATTATTCGTAGCTCGCAATGACTTCTACTGATGCGTTAGCCGGGCCTGGTGTTATGTCACCACTTGTACGGATATAGCGAGCTGCCATAAGGATCGTGTTGTCGCCGCCGGTAAACGCATTGCCATCAATCGGCGTGGGTGTGGTGCGGAAATTGGCGTTCAGGTCACTGACATAAATGGCGTTGCCGCTGCCAAATCTCACGGGCTTGACAGGGGCGCCTTCACTTTGCGACGAATAATCCCCCCAGGCTAACTGGATGCCATATCCCGTTGCACCGGTTCCGTCCAGTGCGATGATGGCCTTTCCTGCGTCAACGATGGCGGTATAAGGCTCGATAGTTACCCTGACCCGGCCATTTTGATTACTGTTATTCGATGTAACGGATGCTGAGGGACCAGGACCAAAAGGCGATTCCCCTTCGTTATTCATTGCTGATGTACCGCCGTAACCGTGCGCATCCGGACAAATGAGCCTGAAGCTGGCATCTTTCCACGATGAGTTTTTGCCATTAACGCCGGGATGCTCGCCCATTTGTATGGTTATGCTCCCTCCCTGAATCTCACAGGTGCCGGGTTTAAAGATTAACGTCGCGTGTAGCTTGCGGGAGCTGGCGAGGTAGTTCCTGCCATCTGAATAAATCCTGTCGGTATGTCCATCAGAACTGACAAAGGTGCTGGGCGTATTATTCAATAACTGGCCAACGGTAGGACCGTTCACTGATAACGTGCCAGATGTCATTGGAATAGTACCAGGAATCTTCCAGAGTTTAACGTTTGTTATTATGGCGTCACCGACATGCGCACCCAGCCATCCATTTATTAGCGTATTTGGAAAGACAGGAAACGAGGCGTTGGCTTCAAGGCTATAAATTGAAATGCCAATGCCGGGAACATCAGTAGGATAAATTTTGTCATTCGCAATAGTCTTAACCGGTAAAATTCCCTGGTCTACTATCGTTTCATATAAAAATACCGACGAGTCGCATGCTGTCAGGCTTTTCCCCAGGGTGACATTATTTTGCGTATAGAGGACTGTATAATCAGGTATCTTTGAACCCACGGTAATGGTTACACCTGACGGTTTTAATTCAATAGAAGTGTTAACACTCGGCCAGGGATCGTCGGGCTGTGTACAGGTTATTGTCTGAGCATATGTCGTGGACATGAAAAAGTATAACGTCAGGCTAATGACATCAGGCTTGAGTTGCCATCTCAACACGTGTAAAGAAAGGTTCATTGATAGTTGGCAATTACCTGGACCACCGCATTCGCCGGCCCCGGAGCGGTGTCACCCGTGGTACGAATGTAACGGGCTGCCATTTTTATGGTGTTATCTGTGCCGGTAAACGCGTTGCTACCAATTGGTGTATCACCCGCCCCGAATCCCGAGTTAAGGCTATTGGCATCAACATAGCTGTTTAATATCACAGGGTTTGCAGGTTCAACTGCGTTTTGGCTGCTGTAGTCACCCCAGGCAAGTTGAATACCATAACCTTGTGCACCTGTGCCATCCAGCGCAATAATACCCCTGTTGGCGTCAATGACTTCAGTATAGGGGACAATGCTGATTGTGACGCGACCATTTTTGTTACTATTGGCGGAAACTCCTGAATTAGGCCCAATCCCGTATGGGTATTTATAACCTGTATCATTATGGGCAGTACCACCATATCCATACCCATCTGGGCATACTAATTTGAAGCGTGCATCTTTCCATGGGGCTGAATTTTTATCATCAGCGTTGTAATTCCCCATATCTACACGGATATTATCACCTTCAATATTACAAGTGCCACTCTGAAACATAAGTGTAGCCTGAATAATTCGAGAACCATCAATATAGGCTGCATTACCCCCTATCACTCGCCCTAAATCATTTGATGTTATGTTATCACCAGAATGAGGCATGAATAACATTGCAACCTCTGGTCCAATAACTGAAATGACACCGTTTGTAACTGGTATGTTTTCACCAGGGATTTTCCAGAACTTTATTGTTACCCAAGAACCTATGCCATGATTTTCTCCATTTGCATAATACAGCACTGAAGGATAGGTTGGCATGGAACCTAAATTATTAACTGTCTGAAGTATTGACACTCCTATTCCCGGAGTATTCGTTTTATAGATTATATCATTACCTTGCTTACCTGCAATGCTGGGAGAGTTGATAATGGAAAAATTCATTGACATATCGCCCTGCCCACCGCTCTTGGGAGAGCATCCACCTGATGACACACCGATATTTATCCGTGTAATGGTATAGATGATGGCCCAGTCACCCAATCCCGAACCTGTGGTTACATGTACGTTGGAAGGGCTTAATTCAAAAGGAATATGATATTCTGACCATTGACCATAATTATTTCCTCCTGTTTCGGTGCTAGGGCTGCAGGTGATTGTTTTGGCATGAGCTGCAAATGATAATGAATAAATTAAAACTAAAAACATAATATAAAAAAATACGTTACGACTTTTAATGAAATATATCGAAATGGACATTTCGTACCTATTGGCAAATGTTGGTAAAACGCTGGATAGTATTTGTATTCTTTCCAGCGGATGCATTGGGTTTTAATTGATAAGCAACCCGGCATTGATTGGTCGCATCGTCACCCCATTTAACAGTTAATATTCCCTTCGCTTTACTGACTTTGACGTAAATGATGCTGCCCTGAGACACCTCACCAATATGGGTGCCGTCATCATCAAAAATATCGGCACCAAAGGGTAATGGCTTGCCTTTCCAGCTGGAAACGATCAGCAGCGGGGTGCCCGTATGGGTCGTAAATGTTACTTTCACTACGGAGCCGGCCCGCGGAACAACATCCTGCGCGGTGTTTTCAAACTCTACGCCCAGGTCTGAGCCTTCTGGATCAATCGCCACATGGTTTTGCTGGTAGGGCACCAAGGAAGGAGACAAGGCATAGCCCGAAGAATCGACAGCCGTACCTGCAAAACCAGATACTTTAGCGCCTTCGGCCCCTTTGGCTTCAATCAGGGCATAGTTATCGCTGTTATACGGCGAGAAGGTGACCCCGCCGGAGTGCGCGACGACCCCTCCGGTCATACCAAAGGAGGAACTGTTATAACCCTGACCGGTGCTGTAACTCCCGTTCACCGTCGCTTTGCTGTTTTCCCATGAACCACTCACGCTACCGGAGCTTCCGGCAAAGTTATCATGTGCTCCGCTGACGTTATAGCCGTACTGGCTGTCGTCACCAAACGAACCGGAAATGTTGGCCTGTTCGCCGCGCCCGCCGCCGCTATCCTGGTTATAACGCATGCTGACGTACGGTGTTTTGCCAGCATGCTCCGGCCACAACGGCATGGAAAGGGTGAGATACCAGCTCGTTTGATCCTGACCATTGCCAGATTTGTTCCTGCTGGCATTAATGCTGTAGTTCAGCCATTTATAGCTATTGGAATACCCAACCTGATACTGCGTGTTATAGCCGTTGCCGTTATTCCAGTAGTTTTGCATCGATGAACTGATGTAAATATTACCCAAACCTGCGGGCAAGCCCTGGTTCAGGCTGAGGGAAAACTGGTTCTTTGAGCGCCAGACGGTATCAGGGTCGTCTTCATGCTCAACCGCATCGCGTGTCTGCACGGCAGTTTGTAAATCCATATATCCGGAACTGGAGTAGCGATACGCCGCGATCGATATATTACTGTTCGTTGCATCAATGAGTTTACTGTAACTAAGGCGATAGCTTTGACCCGTTAAATCACCGGTTTTACCGCCAATATGGCTTCGGGATTGTGTCACATCCGCGCTGATTGCCCCGACCGGGGTACCCACAGCCACCCCCGCGAGAGCAGACTGATAATTCTGGCTGTACTGCGCCCCCGCGTAAGCTGTCAGGATGTTAGTTAACCCCCGCATATAGGTTGTTTCATAGAACAGCGGTTTTTCGGATGCGCCGTAATCGCGCAGCTTGCCTGCCGTGGCGGTGAACTGCTGGGTTCCGGGACGTAAGGATTGCGCCAGTGATGAATAGGGCAGTGAATATTGCTGGATGCTGCCATCCGCTTCTTCAATAGTGACATCCAGATCGCCGCCATAACCCGTGGGGCCGAGATCGTCAATCAGGAACGCACCGGGCGCGACGGTAGTCTGGTAAAGAATATTCCCCGACTGACGGACCGTCACTTTAGCATTTGTTTTTGCGACGCCCCGGATTTCAGGGGCGTAGCCGCGCTGGGATGCTGGCAGCATGCGATCGTCACTGGCCAGTTGTGCGCCGGTATACGACACCGAATTAAACATTTGGCCGGAGGTATAGTATTGCCCAAGGTAAAGATGGCCGCGCACAAATTCGGTGTCTCTTTGCACATAGGTGTTGGTACTCTGATAGCCGCCACCATTGTCCTGATCCCAGTTATAAGAGCCACTGTGGCGGAAATACCATTTGCCAATATTTAATCCGGCATTCAGTGAAGAGTAGAAGGAACGAGACGTCCCTGCATCGCTGTAATGCGAGTCATAGCCATTCATATAATAACCGAGCATTAATGCAGGAACGCCGCTGTCCCACAGGGCGGGGTCAATATTTCCCTGCGCGGTATGCTGCAGATAGATCTGTGGCACCGTAATATTGAGTTGCTGTTTATCCGCATCAAATGTAACCGTGGCATCCGGAATGATATGCACAAGATCGTTACAGGTGGCTAATTGAGTCAGGTCTTTGCGGGCATCGAAAGGGACCTTCTCGATACTGAGGTTTATGCCTTTAATAATGTCAGGTGTTAAACAGGGTTCAGCCCCGTGTTTGTTACTGTCTTTAAACGTCACCTCCTCATGCGAAACCAGTTTCTCATTAACCATAATGTCAATGCGGTACTTGCCGGGCATCACGTTTGAACCATAGGCGAAGCGGCTGACGTCGATTTGGTTCGGCCCCTGCTGGCGTAATAGCTGTGTGTCAAATTCTATTGCAGTATCCTCAGATGAGGCTGGTTTAGCATCTGTGACGTTACTCGTTGTTTCACTGGCACGGACAATGAAGGGGGTAAAAAACACACATGACGCAAAACCATATAAATAGATGCAAGGAAGAAAAACATTCTTTATAGACACAGCTATTACCCTCTGCGGACGTTAGTTTTTTGCTTTATGATTAATAAGCGCTCCATAGTCATTGATGGTGCTAAAGGACAGTCCATCGATATTACCCGAATTTTTCAGGGGAAATTGTTGAGACTCGCCAGGGGCGATCATCCTGCCGTTAACCTCAGAGGAGGTACCATTTCCCTGATACCTGATCGTAAAAATAGTGATGTTATATTTTGAACTGTTTTGTGCGGTGATATTCTGACCATTTAAATGCCAGTGCAATTCGTCAGGTGCATCGTTGCTGTTACCTGGTAAACCTTCCGGCCGGTAAAATAATTTAATTCGGGTGCGAAACACAACATTCAGTTTCTGCTGGTTGTAGCCACTGTTTTTGTCTTTTGCCGGAACTTCAAGTACATTGAGCCAGTACACCGACTCTTTGTCAGTGGGCAGAGCAGGAATACCCGTGTAACTGATTCGTATCGTTTGTCCTTTATTGGGATCTACACGGTTAATCGGTGGTGTTAAAACAAAGGGTACCGATATTTTTTCCGGTGTTTCACCTTCATTGCCAGTATCGATCCAACTTTGAATCAATACTGGCCTTGCATTTTTATTTGTTAAACCAATAGTGACTTCATTTTTACCGCCCTGGTATATAACTCTGGTTCCATCCATGATGATGCTTGCATGATTTTCCTGACTCATCAGCATGCTGATGCTAAGCATGCAATATGCCAGTGCTTTTTTTTTGCTACAAAATTTCATATAGAGAATACCTAAGTTTAAAACAGGAGGTAATAAAAGTCTTATTGGTACATTAACTCATATTGAACATCGCTCGATACCGCACCTGAACCTGCAGTACCCGCTGATGAATAATACTCAACAAAATAAAGCATTTTTGTATCTTTTGTTAAATCACTATTAATATCCGTAAAAGCTGTTGTTGCCGTCTGCATTGGGTCGTTGACTCTGATTGGTTTGCGGGCGGAATCCAGAAGACGTAATTGCACGTTCTCTGCTGGGTTTGCTGCTATGTTATTCAGATTACCCTGGTTATCGCCATGTTCGCTTTTAAAATCGGCTGCAATTTTGGTTTTTGCCGGCGTTCCCAGCGTACAATCTTTTGCCACTATATAGAACGGGACTTGTCCAGCTGATGATCCGGCACCTGCAAGTGCTCCCATAGATACTTCATCAAGCGCAATACTACCCGTACCGTCAGTGCCGACTGCAGCTCCTTTGTATTCAAGCGAAACATTACACGTTGCGTCCGTGATCTGCCCGTTAAACGTAATGGTATTCGTTGCCGAGGCATAAGGCAGGTTAACTATGTTTAGTGCCAGAACCGTGCCAATGCACATAGCTGTTGTTGATTTCATATATAAGTCTCCATATAATTGCGTGTTTAAATATATCTATCCAGCATAATTTTAAGGGGGGAGGTAAATAAAATAACATCCCGTTAAACACTTATTGATGTTGATGCGCCATATTTTCAGTTTCCTTTTATGATATTGAAACTAACATCTCATATTAATTGGATGTGGGTTTCATTATATGTCACTCCCTGCGCTTGTTACCGCTTCTGTTCTTTTTTGGTCATGTTGTCCAATAATGGACCTTGTTTGTCGGGCATCTGAAAAAACATGAGTGCTTACAACTCATGTCGGGAAAATGTTACTATTTAATTCCATTTGTAAAATTTGAAATCTGAGCTATACTTGTTCAGTATATTCAAAAGGATACAAAGGAAATATCATGGACTCTTTTAGCAATGAAAAACCCATTATGCATATAACTGCTATTATTGATGCTATGCTTCCTCACTCAAAACAGTCGGTGTTTGTGAGAAACAGTAAGATCTACTTTAATGATGATAATAATTGTTATCTAATGACAGAAGGTGAGGCCGTTATCTGTTCAGTTACCAGTCAAAAAATAATTGCCCGCGTAGATGCTCCATTTATTTTTGGTCTTAACATGAATCAGGATATTTATTTGCAGACAACATCGGAGACAATTTTCAATATAATTCCAGCAACAACCATGATGTCGATAATCAAAGAAAAAAATCTATGGGAACACATGTATTATATTTTAAGGCGCTACGCATATTATGTCTTTAGACGTGAAAGAATATTAAATGCGTCCTCTGCATATCAAATAATCAGCGCGTTACTACATTCGCTCGACGAAGAGCGAGACGATGTGCGTTACACCACACCAGTGGTTACCTATATCCAGGATAATTCATCGCTTTCTCGAAGTGCTATTTATAACATCATTTCAGAATTAAAAAATGGACAGTATATTGAAGTTAAACGCGGTATCTTGATAAAACTTAATAAGCTACCAGAAAAATTCTAGAAACAAGTTTTTGCTGTGGTGCAACTCTCTTTTTGTGTGATTGTTTAGCTATAAGTTGTGCATTGAGATTAGTATGCCTCTTCTGATGAAGATAGTCCCCTTACTCCCTAACTCTGCCAGTGTACTGTAAATACAGCTTCGGGAAAGGGAGGAGTTCTCCTGCACATACTGTAATGCAGTGATGGTATACCGGTACTCAACAGGCTCCAGATAGAGTTTTTTTAATAAATTAATAATTATCATTTTCGATGATTTTTGATTCAGAATATGCACCATGGTATAGCAGCGGTTAGCATGCCAGTTTGCAATATAATACATGTCTTTCCATAGTTTTTTTGTCTCAATAATGTCAATGGCCTTATTGGTTGAGATAACAAAAAATTCAGCATCGGAAAAGGTGTGAATATAGGAATCAGGGTAGTAGTTAAAGCCAAAAATATATGGAGATTTAATTTTGGTGATCATTTTCCCCGTTCCACTTTTCCTGATGGTTACTTCACCAGATGTTAGAAAATAGCATTCATTGTTTTTATTGTTAAAGTGTATAACTTCATTTTCATTAACGATGATTTTTTTTGACGCGCAGGTACAGGCATCAATTATTTTCTGAATGACTGCTGATGGTTTGTTGTTAGTGATATGCATTGCTAAACTATCTCTCTATTTGAGACTTTCATTCAGATATCTCATATTGGATAGTCTGAGAAGTTGTACATAAGATTTCTTTGTCAAACCAAGTTTTCTAATTGCCGAGCAAACATGGTTTTTAACTGTATTTGTTTTTCTTAGGTGAGTAATGTTGCTTGTTGATTTTATGTGCGCGAAAAATAACTTCTGTTCGCTGTATGTCAGGACACTGCGTTCGGTTAACTCATTTGATGAAGGTGTTTGAGGGAACAGAAAATTCCCCATTTTTGTTATTATGTTCTCAACGGAGTCTTTTTGCAGGATGACGCATCCTATTCTTATTTTAAATAGAAATTGATAATCAATTCCTGCAGCACCGATTATAACGATCTTTTTACTGCCAACAATATTTTTTAACCACAGCATAAAGTCGATGGAATTAGCAGCGGCACTGCCTGATTCTGGCATGCAGATGAAAAGCATGCTGGCCTCAGTGATTAAATGGCTACGCATAGCTTCTTGATAACCCATAGCCTGGCAACGCGTGTAACCGGGATGCTTGTTTGTGAGTGCATTATAAATGCCTTCGCGTTCGAATCGATTATCCGAAATTATCAGTGTGCGCACCATGTTGCTCCTTTATTAGGTACATGTTCCAGTCCTTGTAGAAATAGTATTTTATATTGCGATGCTTTTTCTGGAATCATACGATAATAGACAAGTTGTCTATTATTGGATTTTTTTTGGAAAACCACACAGTGAGCGAGGTGTAAACTTCAACAAGTTCGAGGTTAAAGGGGGGCTGTTACAGCGAGAGCATGCAAGCCTTTAGATTTTGTATCTGTCAGCGGGTAAGGGGGCGTTCAGGACGTTAGGTGTTCATGAGGTCGCCATCCGGCTCATACTGCAGCCAGATGGCGAATTATATGCTGGTACTCACACCAATCAGTTCATACCCAGACGAATCAATTCCAGAGGGGCGTATTTACCTTCACAACCCTCGATTTCCACTGTTTTCCCGCGGCGAATTTGCTCTGCGGTCAGGCCATCGGAATCAATAGCCTTGATGCGGCCAGTAATGCCAGTGTCACTGATCATGACGCGGCTGCCGGTGGTGATTGCGTTACGGTTACGATCGTATGTTTTCATGGTGGTTTCTCCTCTCCAACTTACCGTCAAAGCCCGTGGGCTTTTAGACCCACGTAACGGGCGCAATATAAATACGCTTCTCGTTAAAGAATTTTTTTGTTTTCGATCAAAATCACAGCTTTTTTTTGGCGGTTCAGAGGGGGAGATAAAGGGATGCATAAACTCACCCCGGAACGAGGTGAGGGAGTGATTAATCTTCGCTAAACCAGTCGCTATTTTCCTGACGAATCAGCTGAACAGATTCACCGATTTCCTGCAGGTGCAACATCATCGCGCGCTCAACGGCATCGCTGTCATGCTTCTCCAGCGCGGCAAAAATGTCGTGATGCTGACGCAGGAGCATTTCCGGCGGGGAGACGTGATCGAGGCTCATATAGCGAACGCGATCGATGGTTGCCTTGATGTTTTCCACGGTGTCCCAGGCGAGCTGACAATCCGCTATTAACGCCAGCTTCTGATGAAACTCATCGTCCAGCAGGAAAAAATCGTTAAGCTGTTTACGGTCAATAGCGATGCGCTGCTGATGCAGATTCTGCTCGAGTTGATAACACTGGTTGTCAGTGATCATCGACGCGGCGCGACGGGCAACCGCGCATTCAATTGCCTGGCGAACAAAACACCCATTTTGCACCTGCGACAGCGAAATCTTGTTCACGTAACTGCCACGCTGAGGACGGATCTGAATCAGGCCGTTCTCAGCCAGTTTGATGAATGCTTCGCGTACTGGCTGGCGTGATACATTAAAGCGGACGGAAACCTCTTTCTCCGAAAGCGGCGTACCGGGCGCAATCAGACACTGCACGATGTCGCGACGAAGAATACGATAAATCTGCTGATTTACCGGCTGTGTAGGGTTGAGTTGCGTTTCTACGGTCATTCATTCTTACTTTTTAGAGAGTTAACCCGAATACTTTATCACTTATTCGGTGGTATCTATACCCGGCACAAGGCCGGGTATAAAAATTAACCCCGGTGGACGCTCAAGCCTGCAAAAGACTGTGCAACAGGCATCATTTCAAGGGTGTTAATGTTGACATGCGCAGGTAATGACGCCACCCACCACACGGCTTCAGTGACATCTTCCGGCGTCAGCGCGGTGGTGTTTTCGTAGGCTTTGACGGCTTTATCATCGTCGCCTTTGAAACGCACGTTAGAGAACTCCGTACCGCCAACCAGGCCCGGTTCAATATCGGTCACGCGCACGGCTGTGCCATGCAGGTCGGTACGTAAGTTCAGGCTAAACTGGCGAACAAACGCTTTTGTTGCGCCATACACGTTACCTCCGGCATAGGGCCAGCTACCGGCGGTTGAACCGATATTGATAATATGACCACGATTACGTTCGACCATACCCGGCAGGACGGCACGGGTCATATAAATCAACCCTTTGTTGTTGGTGTCGATCATGGTTTCCCAGTCGTCAACGTTAGCCTTATGGGCCGGTTCAAGACCCAGCGCCAGACCGGCGTTGTTGACCAGAATATCTATGTTGCGCCATTCGGCTGGTAGGGCGGCCAGCATCTCTTCAATTGCGGCACGGTTACGTACGTCAAGTTGTGCGGTATACAGGTTATCGCCCAGCTCGTCTTTCAGCTCTTGCAGACGCTCATGACGGCGTCCGGTGGCAATAACTTTATGCCCATTCTCAATAAAACGACGCGTAATGCACTCACCAAAACCTGCGGTTGCTCCGGTTACTAAAACGATCATCTCACTGTTCCTCAACGCTTTTTATGTGCTATTACCATACCACGTCAATAAATCGTTTTCAGGAGTGAAAGATGTCGTTAACGAATCCTTTTTTACGTCAAAGCACTTTGCCTTATCAGGCTCCGCCATTTGATCGCATAGACGTGCATCATTACCGGCCCGCGTTTGACGAAGGTGTTCGGCAAAAGCGTGCCGAAATCGATGCCATTGTGCAAAATTCACAGCCCGCAAATTTTTCTAATACGCTGCTGGCACTTGAGCAGAGCGGGGCACTGTTAACGCGCGTCACCAGCGTGTTCTTTGCCATGACGGCAGCGCATACCAACGATGAATTACAGCGTCTTGATGAAGCGTTTTCCGCTGAGCTGGCGGCGCTGGCGAATGATATTTATCTTAACGCGGCACTTTTTGCGCGCGTAGAGGCCGTCTGGCGACAGCGTGCCGTGTTAGGACTGGATGCAGAGTCCTTACGGTTGTTGGAGGTCGTCTATCAGCGTTTTGTACTGGCTGGTGCCCAATTGAATGAAGAAGACAAAGCGCGTCTCAAATTGCTGAACACCGAATCAGCCACGCTGACAAGCCAGTTCAATCAGCGCCTGCTGGCGGCGAGTAAATCAGGTGCCCTGGTGGTGGATAATGTCCATCAACTGGATGGATTAAGCCCGGAAGAGAAAGCCATGGCGGCTGCAATTGCCAGGGAGAAAGGGCTTCAGGACCATTGGGTTATCCCGCTGTTGAACACGACACAACAGCCTGCGCTTGCCGCGTTACATGACAGGCAGACCCGTGAGACGCTGTTTACCCGTGCATGGACGCGGGCTGAAAATAATGATGCCAACGATACGCGCGCCATCGTTCAGCGGCTGGCGGAAATCCGAATGCAGCAGGCGAAGTTACTTGGTTTTGCTCATTATGCAGCGTGGAAAATTGCCGACCAAATGGCAAAAACGTCGGAAGCAGCGCTCACTTTTATGCGCGCTATCGTTCCGGCTGCGCGTCGGAGAGTCCATGATGAACTGGCTGAAATCCAAAATGCCATAGATAAAGAGCAGGGCGATTTTAGCGTGCAGGCCTGGGACTGGGCCTATTATGCCGAACAGGTTCGCCGTGAAAAATATGCTCTTGATGAGGCACAGCTGAAACCCTATTTTGCGTTAGATACGGTGCTGAACGATGGTGTGTTCTGGACGGCAAACCAGCTCTATGGCGTTACGTTTATCGAGCGTTTCGACATCCCTGTATATCACCCGGATGTACGGGTATGGGAAATTTTTGACCACGACGGCACGGGGCTGGCGTTGTTCTACGGTGATTTCTTTGCCCGGGAATCAAAAAGCGGTGGCGCATGGATGGGGAATTTTGTTGAGCAATCGATGCTTAACGAAACCAGACCGGTGATTTACAACGTCTGTAACTACCAAAAACCTGCCCAGGGTCAGCGCGCCTTGCTGCTGTGGGATGACGTCATTACGCTGTTCCATGAGTTTGGACACACGCTGCACGGCCTGTTTGCCAGTCAACGTTATGCCACACTCTCAGGAACCAATACCCCGCGTGATTTCGTTGAATTTCCTTCGCAAATTAATGAACACTGGGCGAGTCATCCACTGGTCTTTGCCCGCTACGCGCGCCATGTTGAAACCGGGGAAAGAATGCCAGAATCGCTGCAGGATAAGATGCAGCGGGCCAGCTTGTTTAACAAGGGCTACGATATGACCGAGTTGCTCAGTGCCGCATTACTGGATATGCACTGGCACACGTTGGAAAACGGCGAGAGGATATTGTCAGTAGCGGAGTTTGAGCAGTGTGCGCTGACTGCGGAAGGGCTGAATATTTCTGCTGTGCCGCCGCGTTATCGCAGCACTTATTTTGCTCATATTTTGGGTGGTGGCTATGCCGCGGGATATTACGCCTATTTATGGACGCAAATGTTGGCCGACGATGGCTATCAGTGGTTTGTCGAAAACGGTGGATTAACCCGTGAAAACGGCCAGTATTTTCGTGAGGCAATCCTCTCGCGCGGTAATAGTGCAGATTTGCATGGTCTGTATCCCGCATGGCGTGGGCGTGAACCAGGAATTAATGCAATGCTGCGCAACCGGGGATTAGAACAGTAGCCGGGATAATACGGTCAGCTTACAATCTGACCGTATTATCGGTGGCCGAGACTGCGGCATATTAATTACTATTAATAAATTTACATAAATTTTCTTTATAGCCGCTAAACTATTGTCTATCAGCAATACTCACACAGGGAAAGGATTCGTGATGATGAGAAAAACGGCAGAAATAGATTCAATCTTGATGGAGTTGAATCACTCGATTGATGCGCACTATAAATGGCTAGTCAAAATGTTTCACTGCGTGGTGTCATCTGATGTCACTCAGGCGGATATTTCAGGTAAGAATTCGCACTGTGCCTGTCAATTCGGACAGTGGCTTACCCCGCGCCTGGTCCAGGATGATGCAGATTATAGTTATTTGAGTAAGATAAATGCAGCCCATGAAAAAATGCATTTATTAGGTAAGGACTTGCTATCGGTAATAGTAGAAGAACGCAGTCAGTCATGGCATTTCGACAGTTTTCAGGATGCGCTTCTGGCTTTTACGTCGGCGGTGATGGATTATAAAATACATTTACTGACTATCCGCAGTAATATCGATGTATTAACCGGCTTACCTGGACGAAGAATGCTGGATGAGTCTTTTGACCAGCAGTTACTTGACGCGCAACCGCTTAATTTATATTTATTATTGCTGGATATCGACCGTTTTAAATACGTCAATGATACCTACGGCCATCTGGTTGGTGACGTCGTACTGCGCAGTCTGGCATCAAATTTATTGTCATGGACTCGTTATGATGAGATCGCGTATCGCTACGGTGGCGAAGAGTTCATCATTCTGATCAGAACAAAAACGGATGAGCAGGCATCTCTCGCGGGCTTGCGCCTGTGTCATCTCATTGAACAAAAAAAGATCCCTTACCCGCAGGGGGAGATTGATATTACGGTAACGGCTGGGATCACTCGAGTTCGCCCGGGCGAAACGCTGGACACGGCTCTCGGGCGTGCTGACCGAGCCATGTATGAAGGGAAGCAGACTGGCAGGAATCGCTGCATGTTTATGGATGAACATGAGCAGATCACACGGGTGGGTGCCAAAGAGCGGGTAACGACGCAAGCCTGAGCGTGAGTTTTGTGAGATGATTTGGTTTCGTTTAACGTTCATTGGGGTTGTTGATGATACGTTGGGTGACTATTCGTTATCTGCGCAGGGAATTGCCTGATAGCGTATAAAGCAAAACACAAATCTATCCATGCAAGCATTTACCGCTGGTTTATCCGGCGGTTTTTTTTACCTGTCGTTCAGGTAGTCGGCATTCAGGACAAAAAAATGGCCCCTTGAGCAGTGATGCTACAAGGGGCCGGTTCGGTGCAGGACTATCGTCGTTCATCAATCATCCCATCTGTGGCTAAAGTAGGCGGCCAGAAAACCAGAAAATAAAATAATTCCCAGAACGGCCATAAAAACATTCATATTACCCAGCATTGTTTATGCTCCTTTATTTGTGAGTTTCCTCTCTTACCTTAATTTCACCTCGTTAAGGACTATACTAGCAATTTAATCTTAAACAAAGATTGAACCAGGTGAATTATTTCGTCTGAATAGTAAAGTTATCGCGTTATTGGCAGAGAAAAATAAATAAGGATGTCAAAATATGCGGGGCAGGGAAAATATATCGGGGTTTTCTGAAAAAGCGACAGGGCAGCACATGCTCTGTCGCCAGAGAAATTAACAGACTACAGGCTGGCCCCAGGGTTTAGCTCGCATGCCTTTTAGCATCAGCGCCCAGGCCAGAATGATGGCAATCATCAGCACCACAAACAGCGACCATGACGGCAGGGTCGTCAGAATAACGCCGCTGACTAACGGGTTAAATGCCGCGCCAAGCCAGCCCAGTGACTGGGCGGAGAAATAGCTCGCTTTCATCCCCGCGGGGGCAATGTTGTCGATAAGCATATATTCGCCCGGTGCGTAAATGATTTCGCCGATGGTAAAAAACGCTGCAGAAATGCCCCACATTAGCAGACTGTTGCCGGAAAAAATAAAACCCACTAATCCCAGCACAAAGAATAATGTTCCGCCGGCCATTAACGGGCGGATGTTGGCGCTGGAAAGACGGCGCCCGACGACATATTGCAATGTAACCACCATTGCCGCGTTGACGGGCAGGACCACGGCCACCACTTTTTCTGCGAAATCACCGTCAGCAACCACCATCACGTACTGAGAAATACAGGACGCAAATGCGCCGCCCACAAACGAGGCCAAAAACGCTGACAGGGTAAACCAGCATAACGCTTTATCGCGCAACAGTACCGAGGGGGACCAGACGGATACGTTCAGTCCCTCGGATGGCACTTCTGAACGTTTCACCCACGTCTGGATAAATACCAACGGGAAGGCTGAGCAAAGCGCTGCCAGCCAGAACGGCAGGTTGATACTTTGCATCACCAGCAGCGTGCCGAGCGGCGGACCCACGGTCCAGCCAATGTTGAGTACTGTATAGTTAAGTGAGAAAATTTTGGTCTTGTTGGTGGCAGAGAGGTTATCGGCAAACCAGGCTTTCAGCACGGTGGCAAAGACGGAGTAGGCGCAGTTGATCAGGGCAAAAAGCAACACCACTACGATAACATTATGCACCAGAGGGATCGCGATAAAGCCAGATGCAAAACCGGTAATCGCCAGCAGCATATAGCGTTTTTTATCGAACTTATCGGCCAGAATACCGAAGCCCAGGCTGAAGATAACGCCAATAGTCAGGGCGACCGTCATGGCGTAACCAATCAGATCGACGCTCAGGCCGTACTGTCGGTTGAGATAGATGGTCATAAACGGGAGCGTGGCACCCCGCCCAATCGTCAGTAATAGTGAGGAGGCGAGTAAAGCGAGGGTGGATCTTCTCAGAGTGGTATTCATTTTCTTGCCCGACAATGCATGTTGTTATGTTTTTATTAAATTTCAGACAGAAATAGCACGGCAAAAGTGTGATGTACACTCAAAAAGTTGTCTGAAAATGCCCAGTTATACCTACCTGTATTAATGATCTGTTACCCGGCAACGATTTCCGCTACTTTAACTTGTTTACAAAAATTTAATAATTTCAGGGGCGGGTGAATGTCACGTAAAGACGGGTTGTTAGCACTACTGGTCGTGGTGGTATGGGGGCTAAATTTTGTCGTCATCAAAGTGGGCCTGCACAATATGCCGCCGCTGATGCTGGCAGGGCTACGTTTCCTACTGGTGGCATTTCCGGCTATTTTCTTTGTTGCCCGCCCGAAAATCCCTCTCTCATTGCTGCTCGGTTATGGCCTGACCATCAGCTTTGGCCAGTTCGCGTTTCTGTTCAGCGCCATAAAATTTGGCATGCCCGCTGGACTGGCGTCACTGGTATTGCAGGCGCAGGCATTTTTCACCATTGTGCTGGGCGCATTCGCTTTTGGTGAGCGTTTACAGGGCAAGCAACGGGTCGGCATCGCGCTGGCAGTGTTTGGCGTGCTGGTGTTGATCGAAGCCAGCCTGAATGGACAGCACGTGACGATGCTCGGCTTTATGCTGACGCTGGCGGCAGCGCTGAGTTGGGCCTGCGGCAATATCTTCAACAAGAAAATTATGCAACATGAATCCCGCCCGCCAGTGATGTCGCTGGTGGTGTGGAGTGCCTTGATCCCTATTTTACCGTTCTTTCTGGCATCGCTCGTCCTTGATGGCCCAGGTCTCATCGTACACAGCCTTATTGCTATTGATATGACGACTATTCTCTCACTGGTCTATCTGGCATTTGTGGCGACGATTGTGGGATACGGCATATGGGGTACGTTGCTGGGACGCTATGAGACCTGGCGCGTGGCCCCGCTGTCTTTACTCGTGCCAGTGGTTGGGCTGGCGAGTGCGGCAGTGTTACTGGATGAAACGCTAAGTGGGCTGCAACTTATCGGCGCGCTGTTGATTATGGCGGGGCTGTACATCAACGTGTTTGGTTTTCGTTTGCGCAGGACCGCTCAGGCGAGGGGATAACAGTAGCCCCGCCGTGGCGGGGCATCATGACTTATAAACTGCGCATGTTGTAATAAGGCACACCCAGTTCGTCGGACTTGTCGCTGCCGGCACCCATATGATTAAAATCAAACGGGGACTGCTCCTGCGTAGGAGGCATAATTATTGCGTCGCGATTATTGGGTGTTATGGGCTGCGCGGTTTGTTCCGCCATGCTCTGGCCCGAAACAACAAGCAGCAGGGCCAGCATTGCAGATGACAGAAGTTTCATGATTTCCTCGGTTACGTCTTTATCAGGCGATTAGCAGTTACATTGATTCAGCGGATGCAAATACCGGGATTCGCCGTGCATATTTGTCATACGGTACTTATGGGGTGGCACATCAAAATAGTTTTTGAAGGTCCGGGTCAGCGTTTGCTGAGACTCAAAGCCATAACGCTCCGCCAGGTAGAGGATCGGTTCGTTACTTTCTTTTAATTTTTGCGCTATTTCAGTCATTTTGCGGCTGCGGATGTATTGACCTAATGAATGGCCGGTTTCTTTTTTAAACATCCGTTGCAGGTGCCATTTGGAGTAACCTGAACGCTCTGACACCTTTTCCAGTGACAGCGGTGATTCAAGGTTATTCTCGATCCAGTCCAAAATGCTATGAATAGTGATTGTGTCAGTATTGCGTCTGGACATCGTCATACCTCTTTCTGTTTACGGCAGGATTTTCTTAAGCAAATGCTCAAGTGTTGCCACTTCGTCCGCCGTTAAGTTTTTTGTTAGTTCCTGGTGCAGGTCTTGCCCGACTAATTGATGGCACTGCTCACAAATTGTCGCGCCATGCTCGGTGAGTTTCACCAGCACGCCGCGTTTGTCATGTGGATTAGGAAGTCTTTCAATCCAGCCTTTACAGGCCAGTCTGTCGAGCATACGCGTCAGCGCACCAAGATCGACAGACAGCACTTTTTTCAATTCAACAGGGGTGATGCACACCGCGCAGCGGATGGAGCAAAGCACCTTAAACTGCGATGCCGTGATATCCAGCGGTGACAGGTAGTCGTTTAGCAAACGATCTTTTTTCTGATTAACCATATAGATCAAACGGCCCAGTGGGATGATTTCGTTGAACAGATCACTGGTGTTTTTCACAATGGTTGCCCTGGCAAGTAGTTAGTCACGGCTGATATTATTGCTTAGGCAAATATAAGTCAAATGAATGGGTCGGCAAATGCCACGTTTTGCTAAAACGTCAGCACCTGGCTAACCGAACGTTCGTTTCAATATTTTGATTTCACAGGCTTATGCGTAGAGGAGAAAAATGAATCCTTACATCGCGAAAATGGCTTAAACGGGTGTTTTCACCGTATACTTGCCGTTGACGATTAACGCACAGGAAAGATGAATTATGATGGATTTGTTTAAGGCCATAGGTCTGGGACTGGTAGTCCTGTTACCGTTGGCGAACCCGTTAACCACCGTGGCGTTGTTCCTCGGCCTTGCCGGCAATATGAACAGCGCAGAGCGTAACCGTCAGTCATTAATGGCGTCTGTCTACGTGTTTGCCATCATGATGGTGGCGTACTATGCCGGGCAGGTGGTGATGAATACCTTCGGGATTTCGATTCCCGGATTGCGTATTGCGGGTGGGTTAATCGTTGCGTTTATCGGCTTTCGGATGCTGTTCCCGCAGCAGAAGGCGCACGACTCTCCGGAAGCGAGAAGTAAGTCAGAAGAACTTGTAGATGAACCGACGGCCAATATTGCCTTCGTGCCGCTGGCAATGCCCAGTACTGCCGGTCCGGGTACCATTGCGATGATCATCAGTTCGGCCTCGACCGTACGTCAAGGCTCTGAGTTTCCGGACTGGGTTATTATGGTCGCTCCACCGATCATTTTTGCGGTGATCGGGGTCATTCTGTGGGGCTGCCTGCGCAGTTCAGGCGGAATTATGCGTCTGGTCGGCAAAGGGGGCATTGAAGCGATTTCCCGTCTGATGGGCTTTTTGCTGGTGTGTATGGGCGTGCAGTTTATTATTAATGGCGTACTGGAAATTATCAAAACCTACGCATAAAACCTACGCTTAAAAAAAGGGTCCGGTATAGTCTATCGGACCCTTTTTTATGGCTAGTTAGGCTGTTCTTCCAGCGCGACCGGCCACTTGCGAAAGATAATCACGGACCATATCAGCGCAGCCAGTGCGGGTATCGCACCGATGTAACCGATTGTGGACATCGACCAGTGCAAACTGACCTGATTTCCCACCAGTGCGCCCGCGCCGATACCCAGATTAAAGATCCCGGAAAACAGCGCCATGGCGACGTCGGTGGCATCGGGTGCCAGCGCAAGCACTTTCACCTGCATCCCCAGACCTATCACCATAATGGCCACACCCCAGAAAATACTCAGTATGGCGAGGTGCATCTCGCTGTCAGCGGCTGGTAATAGCAGCACCAGGCACACCGTCAGTAACGCGATAGCCGCACTTATCAGCCCGGATGCATGCTGATTACCCAGCTTGCCAAAGATGAGGCTGCCGATAATGCCCGCCGCACCCAGAACCAGTAACAACACGGTCGCAAAATTGGCACTCAGTCCGGCAACGGTCTGAACAAAGGGTTCTATATAGCTGTAAGCCGTGTAGTGCGCGGTGACTACAATGACCGTCAGTAAATAAATGCTCATCAGCGCCGGGCGGCGAAACAGCAGCGGCAGGCTTTTTAGCGAGCCTGAATGCTCACTGGGTAGTTTTGGCAGCAGTTTAATCAGACAGAGCAAGGTGACTAATGCGGCGACGCCGATAGCGAAGAAGGTTGTGCGCCAGCCAAAATACTGGCCGACGATACGGCCAATAGGCAGACCCAGCACCATCGCCAGCGCGGTCCCGGTAGCAATCAGGCTCAACGCCTGCGCACGTTTGCCGGCGGGTGCCATGCGAATCGCTAATGACGCGGTAATCGACCAGAAAATGGCGTGTGCGAAGGCAATACCAATACGGCTAATGACCAGCACGGTAAAGTTCCATGCCAGGAAAGAGAGCACATGACTGGCGATAAACAGCGCGAAAAGGCAAATCAGAAGTTTGCGTCGCTCCACCTGACTGGTAAGCAGCATAAACGGCAGTGACATCAGGGCAACGACCCAGGCATAGATGGTCAGCATGATCCCGACCTGCGCTGTTTGCATATTAAAGCTTTGCGCGATGTCGGAGAGCAAACCGACGGGAACAAACTCCGTGGTATTGAAAATAAAAGCGGCAATAGCCAGCGTAACGACCCGTAGCCACGCGACCTTGCGGGAAACAGTGTGTGTTGTCATATCAAATAAATTGGATTAGCTGCGAAAAGGTGAGGTCACGATCTTAAAACGGTTACTGGTGAAAATACAATCATTTCGTGATTCAAATCACATTTTATGCCTGATACCTGGAAAGGAGGGCCGGGTGAGCTTGCGCCACCCGGCGTCAGCTAATCTGCATTCTGCGCCAGTTGGGGGTTCAACACCTCAATAAATGCTTCCAGTTGTCGCGTCATCGCTCCCCGACGCCAGACCAGCCATGTATTGAGCCAACGCCAGTTTTCACTCAACGGCCAGGCGTTAACTTGATGGTGTCCCGGCATACTTTCCAGCATCGATCGCGGAATCAGCGCAATTCCCGCCCCGGCAATCACGCAGGCGAGCATGCCGTGATACGACTCCATTTCATGGATGGTGCCCGGCATTGCGCGATCGGCGTGAAACCAGCTTTCAAAATGGCGGCGGTAAGAGCAGTTCGCGCGAAAGGCATAAATACTGCAGCCGTTAACGTCGCTGGCCCGCTGTATGGGGGCGTGTCCGTGAGGGGTAACGATCATCATCTCCTCAAGGTAGACCGGCATGCCTTCCAGTCCCGGGTGGGTGATCGGGCCATCGACAAAGGCGGCGCTCAGCGTCCCCTCCAGTACACCGTCCAGCATGGTGCCTGAAGGCCCTGTAGCCAACGCAAACTGGATTTTAGGGTAGCGTCGATTATATTCAGCCAGCGTCGCGGGAATGCGTACGGCAGCGGTGCTTTCCAGCGAACCGAGAGAGAACAGTCCCTGCGGCTCATCGCCAGCAACGACCATGCGTGCTTCCTCTACCAGGGCAAGGATCCGCTGGCTATAGCGCAAAAAATTGTGCCCGGACGGGGAAAGTCGCAGGCGCTGGTTTTCACGAATAAACAGATCGACGCCAAGGTCGGCTTCAAGCTGGCGAATACGCGTGGTGAGATTGGACGGCACACGATGTACCTTCGCGGCGGCCTGCGTAATGCTGCCGGTTTCCGCCACCGCATTGAACATTTCCAGTTGCGTCAGATCCATTATTTTTCTCTATTCGTGAATGGTGTAGTTAATATTATTCATTTTTCAGAAAGAGTAAATACGCTCATGATATGACCATACCCTGCAAAAAGAGAGACAGCTATGACCATCACATCAGCAACACATGCGATTTCCGTCAATCCTGTGAACGGCGAAAGGTTAACGGCGATGCCGTGGGCTAGTCGGGATGAGATTGCCCATGCGCTTGATCTGGCCGCCAGTGGATTTAATGAATGGAAACACACCACCGTGGCGCATCGGGCGCAGATGCTGCGCAAGGTTGGGCACGCTCTGCGCCAGCGTGCGGAAGAGATGGCGCAGTGTATCTCACGGGAAATGGGGAAACCGATAAAACAGGCTCGTGCAGAAGTGGCGAAATCCGCGGCGCTGTGTGACTGGTATGCAGAGCATGGACCTTTGATGCTTAATCCTGAACCAACACAGGTGGAGAATAACCAGGCGGTGATCGAATATCGTCCTCTGGGCACTATTCTGGCCGTTATGCCGTGGAACTTCCCGCTGTGGCAGGTCATGCGCGGTGCAGTGCCTATTTTATTGGCCGGGAATGGTTACCTGTTAAAGCATGCACCGAATGTAACCGGGTGTGCCGGTATTATTGCGCAGGCGTTTGCTGATGCCGGTATCCCGCAGGGGGTATATGGCTGGGTGAATGCCGATAACTCGGGCGTTAGCCAGATAATCAACGATCCGCGTATTGCCGCCGTTACGGTAACGGGAAGTGTGCGAGCCGGGGCGGCAATTGGTGCTCAGGCGGGGGCGGCGCTGAAGAAATGCGTGCTTGAACTGGGTGGATCCGATCCGTTCATTGTCCTTAACGATGCTGACCTCGATCTGGCCGTGAAGGCGGCAGTCGCCGGTCGTTATCAGAATACCGGGCAGGTTTGTGCGGCAGCGAAACGTTTTATTGTTGAGGAAGGGATTGCGGCAGAATTTACTCAGCGTTTTGTGGCGGCGGCCAGTGCGCTAAAAATGGGCGATCCTCTGAATGAGGAAAACGATCTCGGCCCAATGGCACGCGTTGATCTGCGTGATGAACTGCATCAGCAGGTTGAGGCTTCGCTGGCTCAAGGGGCGACGTTGTTACTCGGTGGCGAAAAAATTGCCGGAAAAGGTAACTACTATGCCATCACTGTTCTTGGCGACGTGACACCTGAGATGACCGCTTTCCGCCAGGAATTGTTCGGCCCGGTAGCAGCAATTACCGTTGCGAAGAACGCAGAGCATGCGTTAGTACTGGCGAATGAGAGTGATTTTGGCTTGTCGGCAACGATTTTCACCGCTGATGAGACGCTGGCGCAGAATATGGCTGCACGCCTGGAATGTGGCGGGGTATTTATCAATGGTTATAGTGCCAGTGATGCCCGCGTTGCGTTTGGCGGGGTGAAGAAAAGCGGTTTTGGTCGGGAGCTTTCGCACTTTGGCCTGCATGAGTTTTGTAACGTGCAGACCGTCTGGAAAAACCGTATCTAATCTTCAGGGTGTCTCCACACGGGACACCCGTCCACGCATATCATCTGCATCCTGACGCGGTGCATTCAGCTCTGTTATACTCGCAGGCCTTTCAGACCTGCGAGCAAGGAGCATGTTGTGGCCAGGGCCATGGACAATTCAATCTTAGAAACCATTGTGCAGCAGGTTCGCCCGCTGATTGGTCAGGGGAAGGTCGCTGACTACATCCCCGCATTAGCCTCCGTTGATGGTTCCAAACTGGGTATTGCCATTTGTACCGTTGATGGTCAGCACTATCAGGCGGGTGATGCGCAAGAACGTTTTTCAATTCAGTCGATCTCGAAGGTGCTCAGTCTGGTGGTGGCGATGCGTCATTATCAGGAAGATGAGATCTGGCAGCGAGTAGGCAAAGATCCGTCAGGACATCCGTTTAACTCTCTGGTACAGCTGGAAATGGAGCAAGGAATACCGCGCAACCCGTTTATTAATGCCGGGGCGCTGGTGGTTTGCGACATGCTGCAGGGGCGTCTGAGTGCGCCACGTCAACGCATGCTCGAAGTCGTACGGGCGCTAAGCGGTGTGCCGGATATCGCCTATGATGCGACAGTTGCCCGCTCTGAGTTTGAGCATTCGGCACGTAATGCGGCCATTGCCTGGCTGATGAAATCCTTTGGCAATTTTCAACATGATGTAGCCACCGTTCTGCAAAACTATTTCCACTACTGTGCGCTGAAAATGAGCTGCGTGGAGCTGGCGCGTACCTTTGTCTTTCTGGCTAATCAGGGGCATGCCTTTCATCTCAATGAACCGGTGGTCACGCCGATGCAGGCCCGACAAATTAATGCGCTGATGGCGACCAGTGGTATGTACCAGAACGCCGGTGAATTTGCGTGGCGAGTGGGGCTGCCGGCAAAATCCGGGGTGGGGGGTGGTATCGTGGCGATCGTGCCGCATGAAATGGCGATAGCGGTCTGGAGCCCGGAACTGGATCCGGCAGGGAATTCACTGGCAGGTATTGCGGTGCTGGAACAGTTAACCCAACAGATGGGGCGTTCGGTTTACTGATGAACTCGCTCGAACCGTTGTTTTCCCGACTGGCGAAATCGACCTTTCGTTCACGGTTTCGCCTTGGTGACAAAGAACGACGCTATTGTATGGAGAAAGGCGCGCCGGTGATTGAGCAACATGCCGCCGATTTTATTGCCAAACGCCTGGCGCCTGCATTCCCGGCCAACGACGGTAAGCAGACGCCGATGCGCGGGCATCCGGTATTTATTGCCCAGCATGCGACGGCAACCTGCTGTCGCGGCTGCCTGGCAAAATGGCATGATATTCCTCAAGGGCAGGCGCTAAGTGCAGAACAGCAACGTTACGTTGTCACGGTAATTTATCACTGGTTAGTGCGGCAAATGAACCAGCCATAGATAACATAATCCTATGATAAGACCCCTTGTGTTGCGAAAAAGTTAAACGCACTATCATGGGGACTATCTGAGGAGAAAAAAATGGCCACTGGTACCCCCTGCATCGTGCTGAGCGCACAACAGATTGTGTCGAGAATCGACGAGCTTTGTGACGTTCTTGAACAGTGCGTGAATGACGGTGCATCTGTAAGTTTTATACACCCCTTCAATCGCGATAAGTCACTGTCATTCTGGACGGGCGTTGCGCAAAGCGTTGCTCGTGGCGAGAGAATTGTGCTGGCGGCTGAAAACACGCAGGGTATCCTGGTGGGAACCGTCCAGCTTATTGTCGATCAACCTGAAAACCAACCGCATCGTGCCGACGTCGCCAAATTACTGGTGCATCCGTCTGCACGACGAACGGGTATCGCACGGGAATTGATGAATGCGCTGGAAACGTGTGCGCGTCAACAGCATAAAACTACGCTGGTGCTCGACACGGCCACCGGTAGCGCTGCGGAGTTGTTCTACCACAATTGCGGCTGGCAAAAAGCGGGCATGATCCCCAACTACGCCCAAATGCCGGACGGAACGCTGACGGGCACCACACTTTTCTATAAATCATTGTAATTTGTTACCAGGGATTGATCAAAACAGGGTTTCAAGGTATTAAAGTTTGCTAACCTATTGGACCAATTCAATCAGGTTGTATGACTAATCAAAAAGGGAACCCATTGTGCAAACACTAAATCGTCGCGATTTTCCCGGTGCTCACTATCCTGAACGCATCATTCAGTTTGGTGAAGGAAACTTCCTGCGCGCCTTTGTTGACTGGCAAGTTGATTTACTGAATGAACATACCGATCTGAATTCTGGTGTGGTCATTGTTCGTCCTATCGAAAGTACATTTCCGCCATCACTGAGCACGCAGGATGGTCTCTATACCACCATCATTCGTGGTCTGAATGAAAAGGGCGAGGCCGTCAGCGACGCGCGTTTAATTCGCTCGGTTAACCGTGAAATCAGCGTCTATAGCGAATACGATGAGTTCCTGAAACTGGCGCATAACCCTGATATGCGTTTTGTTTTCTCCAATACAACGGAAGCCGGGATCAGTTATCACGCGGGCGACAAGTTCGACGATGCGCCTGCGGTAAGCTATCCGGCCAAGTTGACCCGCCTGCTGTTTGAGCGTTACAGCCATTTTGACGGCGCGCTGGATAAAGGCTGGATAATCATTCCTTGCGAACTGATTGATTACAACGGCGATGCGCTGCGTGAACTGGTGCTGCGTTATGCGCAGGAGTGGGCGTTGCCGGACGCGTTCGTGCAGTGGCTGGACAAGGCTAACGCATTTTGTTCTACGCTGGTGGACCGCATCGTTACCGGTTACCCGCGTGACGAAGTGGCCACGCTAGAAGCCGAGCTGGGTTATCACGATGCATTCCTCGATACTGCAGAGCACTTCTACCTGTTTGTGATTCAGGGGCCGAAGTCATTAGCGACTGAACTGCGTCTGGACAAATATCCGCTGAATGTACTGATTGTTGATGATATTAAGCCGTACAAAGAGCGTAAAGTTGCCATCCTTAACGGTGCGCACACCGCGCTGGTACCGGTAGCCTACCAGGCAGGGCTAGACACGGTGGGTGAGGCGATGAATGACGCAGAGATTTGCGCTTTTGTCGAAAAAGCCATTTACGAAGAGATCATTCCGGTGCTCGATTTACCGCGTGATGAGCTGGCATCATTCGCCAGCGCGGTGACCGGACGTTTCTGCAACCCGTACATCAAGCATCAGCTGTTGTCGATTGCCCTGAACGGAATGACTAAATTCCGCACGCGTATTTTGCCGCAGTTGCTGGCAGGGCAGCAGGCCAATGGTCAATTGCCGGCGCGTCTGACGTTTGCGCTGGCGGCGTTGATTGCTTTCTATCGCGGCGAGCGTAACGGTGAGTCTTATCCTGTTCAGGATGATGCCCACTGGATTGAGCGCTTCCAGAAGCTATGGAGTCAGCACTACGATCGTCAAATAAGCACGCAAGCGTTGGTCCACTCGGTACTGGCGGTCAACGAGCACTGGGAGCAGGATCTGACGCAGGTTCCCGGTCTGGTTGAACAGGTTTCTGCCGATCTGGACGCCATTCTGTCCAACGGTATGCGCGAAGCCGTGAAGCCACTGTGCTAAAATAGTCACATAATTACCCGGTTTAGGCCGGGTTTTTTATACCTGTTTATTAGTTACAACATACAGTGTGCTTCTTAAATACAGTTACCGTCTGAGACTGTAGCGCCTCATTTGTTCAGGCAGGTAAAAAGGCGGGATTTAGTGCGGTGAGGTGCTTGCAACATTGATCGCGATCACGTTTAATGGCGCGGCTTTCACATTTTCCGAAGATAACTATGATTGTTCGACCTCAACAACACTGGCTGCGTCTGATATTCGTCTGGCATGGTTCAGTGTTATCGAAGATTTTCTCGCGCCTGCTGCTGAATTTTCTGCTTTCCATTGCCGTTATCATCATGCTGCCATGGTATACGATGCTGGGTATCAAATTTACCCTGGCGCCATTCAGCATCCTGGGCGTCGCCATTGCTATCTTTTTAGGCTTTCGCAACAATGCCTGTTACTCGCGCTACGTTGAAGCTCGACACCTGTGGGGACAATTAATGATTGCCTCCCGTTCGCTACTGCGTGAGGTAAAAAACACATTACCGGACGACGTCGAGCTGGGGCAGTTTGTACGTCTGCAAATCGCCTTTGCCCACTGTTTACGCATGACCCTGCGTCGTAACCCGCAGGCGGAACCATTAGCGAAATATCTCAGTGCCTCAGATTTGCAAACTGTCTTTGCCTGCCAATCACCGGCCAACCGTATTCTGCTGTTGATGGGGGAGTGGTTAGCCGTACGCAGGCGTAATGGCGAGCTATCTGACATATTATTTCACAGTTTAAACAATAGATTAAATGATATGTCGGCGGTACTTGCAGGTTGTGAGCGGATTGCTAATACACCGGTGCCATTTGCCTATACCTTGATCCTGCATCGCACGGTCTATCTGTTTTGTATCATGCTGCCATTCGCATTGGTGGTCGATCTGCACTATATGACGCCGTTCATTTCCGTGCTGATTTCATATACGTTCATTTCTCTCGACACGTTGGCAGAAGAGCTTGAAGACCCGTTCGGCACGGAAAATAACGACTTGCCGCTGGATGCGATTTGTAATGCGATTGAAATTGATTTGCTGCAAATGAACGATGAAACGACTGTACCTGCTAAACATATGCCCGATAAGCACTATCAACTGACATAACCGAATCAATTTTCGCCATGTCCTTTTTGCCACCATACCGGCATCATATCGGAAAAAGAGTGAAACTGTGGCGCCAGATTCTCATCATCGGGATCGTCAAATCCCCCGGCTAACAGGGCAATAATCGGGGCGTCATCGATGGCGCCCACGGAACTACCACACTGTGGGCAAAAGGCTCGGCTGGATATTTCTGATGATCGCCAGGTAGCAGGTTGACCCGCAATGCCCGTCCATTCTACGTTTTCAGCGTTAAATTCAATCCACACTACGGTGGGCGCACCCGTATGTCTGCGGCAAATATCACAGGAGCAGGAATGTGAGTTGTTGGGATTCGTTGCGGTAAAGCGTACCGAACCACACAGGCAACCGCCAGAATAGATTTTAGACACGACGACTCTCTTCAGCGAAACGTTATCTGACACTAGCAGATGACAAGCCTCGCCACTAGAAGCACATCTTAAAAAAGCGATGGCACGCATATGCGATACCCGGTGTAAAGATAAAACAGACCATTAAATGAACGACAACCTGTGATTGTCAATACGAAGGCTTATTTATCTCCGCGGAGCGTAAGGCCATTCACAGAATAGATCATTGTCTCGATAAAACCGTTGAAAGTGTAATCATGGCGTTCGTATAAAAAATCCATGTCGTCAGGGGGATTAACCTGCTGACGCTTTAAAAGGATGTACGCACGATAATCAGGAGGATTATCTATGAAAAACTTTCAGCTAATGCCTGCAAAACGCCCCGGCCGATTAGCGATTATTCCCGGACTGCTGTTAGCGTCAACAGGTCTGCTGGTACCCGTAGACGCCATCGCAGAAGAACGGCTATGTGAACGTGAATCAGCCGCGTTATGCACGGAAAATAAAAGTAAAACTACACTGCAAGCCAGCCGCATATTATTGGCGGCCCAACCGTATACACCCGCCAATGCCACCAGTGATGCGATCATTAATAATAACGCCAGTGTTCTGTTATCAAATACTGAAAATACTGACGACGTCTGGAATACTTTTCGTGGCCTGATTGTTGGTAAAGATTCTGCAGGTGCGTTGGTCATTGATGGGCGCCAAATTTCTTCGCTTACAGGCTCAATTGGTCGGGGAAGTGCCGGCATTGTGACCCTGACCAATGGGGCAATCTGGATACTGAGAGGGGGAGATCTCGTTTTAGGGACTAACAGCGGCAGTGGCCGCTTATTGGTGGAGCTTGGCAGCCAAATAAGCGGAATTAATGAACTCCGCATCGGCGAATTTTATGCCAGCGCCTACGGCAGCGTCATGATTGACGGAACGGGATCTACTGTTAAAACGAACTGGGTCGTGGTGGGCGATCAGGACACCGGCAAGCTCGATATTCTTAATGGTGGGCAGGTGGTCGCAACCGAACACATGAATATTGGCTATGTTGGTAAAACAGATCGCAATAACTTGTTTGGTAACGGTGCCGTCAGGGTTGATGGTGAGGATTCGTTACTGGACGTCGCTAAGCCGATTTTGCTAGGGGGATACGGAACCGGCAACAATGATGCACGCGGCGTGCTAACCGTGAGTAATGGTGGCACGGTAAAATCCGGGAAATATTTATGGTTAGGCGTCGGTAAGGGAAGTACAGGCATTGTCAACGTAGGGTCTGAAGAGGGGGACGTCGCGCAGCGCGCTGGCGTCATTAACGTTCCGTGGATCTATCTTGGCGATACTGCCGACAATACCAGCACTGTTCAACTGAATTTTAATCATAACAGTGACGATTTTTCACTCGCAGCAGATATAACCGGACGTGGTCAGGTCAATCATAATGGTCCGGGAACGACATTATTGTCGGGAAATAATGCCTACACGGGCATCACGTCGCTACGCAACGGTACGCTGCGGGCTGGCAGCACGGATGCCTTTAGCCGCAACTCAGATTTCACTGTGGATGAGACGGCGACTGTCGATCTGAATGGTTTTAGTCAGACTATCCGCTCGCTGTCGCTCGACGGTATGCTCAGTTTTGGCCAGCCGGGAACGGACGAGGCACTAAAACGTTCCAATAGTATCCTGACCGTTAGCGGTAATTACAGCAGCAACAACGGTCTTCTTATCCTCAATACAACAGAAGATGCCGTGCAACAAAAAGCGGTGGTGAACCAACTTCACGTGATGGGGAATACATCAGGGACCACTCGTGTCGCTTTGCAGGCACTGGGCAGCCAGACGGTCAGTAATCTCAATGGTGCACGGGTAGTGTGGGTGGACGGCGAGTCAGGTGGTGAGTTTGTTGCAGTTGGCCGTTTGACCGCGGGCGCCTATGATTACGCACTACTGCGGGGAAATAATACGGATGACTCCGCACTCATTCCTGATTCGAATCATTGGTATTTGACCAATACGTGGACTCCTTCTGAAGAACCGATACGCGATCCAGAAGAACCAATACGTGACCCAGAAGAACCGGCTATTGATCCCGACACACCGGTGTTACCTGTCCAACAAGAAGAACCCGCATCTCACGATTCGGTTTTACGCCCTGAATTAGGCGCCTACCTTGCGAATAAATCGGCGGGAAATACGCTGTTTACGACACGTTTGCACGATCGCCTGGGCGAAAGTCACTATATTGACCCCATAACGGGTGAGTCAGACGTGACCAGCATGTGGTTACGCAACGTCGGTGGGCATACCCGGTTTCGTGATAGTAGCGGGCAGCTGAAGACGCAAAGTAACCGTTATGTTCTGCAAATAGGTGGTGATGTCGCACAATGGAGTTCAGACGAGGTTGAGCGCTGGCATCTGGGCGTCATGTTCGGCTACGCAAACAGCCAAAGTAATACGCGGTCAGACGTCAGCCATTACCGCGCTGACGGTTCGATATCAGGTTACAGCGCCGGATTGTACGCAACCTGGTATGCCAACAATGTGGAGAAAAGCGGGGGATATCTTGACAGCTGGATGCTTTATAACTGGTTTGATAACACCGTTCGCGGTGAACAACTGGCGACAGAGAAATATCGTTCACGGGGGGTGACCGCCTCGCTTGAAGCAGGATATGCCTTTAAGTTGAAGGAGACGGCACGCCTGAGTTACTGGCTACAACCCCAGGTTCAGTTGACCTGGATGGACGTATCGTCTGACGATCATCAGGAGGCAAACGGCACCGTGATCCGAGATAAAGGCAAAGGGAATCTGCAAAGCCGGTTGGGGGTTAAAGCGTATTTGCGAGGCTATAACCAACGCGATGAAGGAAAAGATCGGCTTTTTCAGCCATTTATTGAAACTAACTGGCTTCATAATTCCCGAAATTATTCGATATCAATGAATGAAATACAGGGTGACGTTGATGGCGCAAAAAATATCGCTGAACTCAGAGCAGGTGTTGAAGCGAAAGTAAATACGCGTCTGCACCTTTGGGGAAACGTAGGTCAACAAATTGGCGACAGTGGTTACAGTGATTCTCAGGCAATGTTCGGTGTGAAGGTGTTATTCTGACAACACCCCGCATCCTAAATCAGGATGCGGGGTGTTTATTTCGCCACTACCATTCGCACGCGGAAAATGTATTAACCAAAAGTGTTAATTCACAAATCGCATAATAATCTTACGGTGTGAAAATATACCGACAGGCGTGTTACAAGGTTATTTCATCTAACTAAAAGACAGTGGTTAAGATCAATTGATTCCTGCGTACTATCATGTAAAAAAGTAATGGCTCGTCGAATCGCTAATATCTCTTTATTGATCATCTTAAAATCAACACTGCATTAACCCATGAGATATATTTCATTCCCGCTTTTTACAATAAAGCATTTGACGTTGCTTATCCTCTCTTTATGAATAGTGAATAAACAGGTTAATTTTATGATAAATCAGTCAAATAGGGCAGGTGAACAGTCCCAACAAAAACACCATGGTCATTTTCATATTCCAGACGAGATCCGCCATCTTGGTGATATGTCGCTTTACAGGGCGGTAGCCTGGTGGGGTTTTCTGCGTAAAACTGAGTTTACTCGGGATGATGTTAGCCAGGCGTTTCAGATAGATTTGAGACGTTCCAGTGGCATACTTAGCTATATTTGTCATCGACATGGGTATGATGATATCACATTTGAAATGCGTAAAATCCCAGTACAGGGCGGTTGTTGTCAACTTGCCGTACGAATTCTCAAGGTAGCAACGTCCCCGACATCGGTAAGAAAACCAGAAAAAAGCAGCAATACCAGAAAGGACGTGAAAACAAACAATCAACTGGACCAGCTTATGGCCCGTTGGATGTTATCAAGGCCGACTGGTAATAATGCAACACAATTGGAAGCATGGAAAGCGGGGTGCCCAATTTATGATAATATCAAATTCATCGAAGAGTAATTGTTGAATAGTCACTTTTCGAAATAAAATAATACCAACTAAATACTATTTCTATTTACCTACATTAGCCTCTGCAATGAAAGGCCAATGCAAGTATAAGGGGATTAAAAATCGCGTCTGGCAACAATAAACAAGCGTGGGAATGCCAGCAGGATTTTGCCATTTTCCTGCAGCGGATATTGCTCCTGTAGAAGTTCATGGTATCGAGCCAGATACTTTCGTTGCTCACTTTCGCTCAGATCTTGCAACCAAGGACGTAAGCCTGTCGCACTGACCCAGTCGATAATCGACTGATGTGAATCCATAATGTGGTAATAGGTCGTGCGCCAAATATCAACGTCACATCCCGCTTCAGTCAAAATATCATAATAAGCATGCACGCCGGGAAGAGGCGATCGACCGCGATCGGGATAATCCTGCTCATAGGCGACTTCACGCATTAAAATATGTGTCGGCTCCAGCCAGTTATCCGGCATTTGCACAGCAAGTACGCCGTTACGGTGTAACTGCGAGACAAGATATGGGAATAATTCGTAGTGATCGGGTACCCACTGTAATGAAGCATTCGCATAAAGCAGATCAAGAGGTTGCTCCGCCCGGAACTCGCTGATATCTGTTTCAACAAAATGACAGTTCGGTAAGGTTGCACGCGCCTCGTTGAGCATATTTGGCGAAGAGTCCACGCCTGTTATGTTGGCCGAAGGCCATCGTTGATACAGTAATGACGTGCTATTTCCCGGACCGCACCCCAGATCGGCGACTGAACGAACATTTTCTAACGCTACTCTGCTCAATAATTCTGCTGCGGGTCTTGAGCGTTCGCTGCCATATTGCAGATAAAGTGCAGGGTTCCAGTCGGCCATGTAGCTATCTCCTGTGTAAGATGAGATCGTATTCAATCTTCACGTTAAGCGTACGACATTATGGCTGTATTTGCTGAAGCGGGAAGGGCGCAGTAAAGTGTCTAGCACGTAGAATAACGCTGAGTGATGATGTAAACATAATGGTAAGGAATGCAATATGATTGAAACATCAAGGCTCATTTTAAGGCAGTGGGGAAAAACAGATATGGCAGCATTTGCCGATCTGAATGCAGACCCGGATGTGATGCGCTTCTTTCCGGCTCCGTTGACGAGACAGGAGAGCGACAGTCTGGCAGAGAGATTCAGGGACGGAATAGAACAACGCGGCTGGGGTTTTTGGGCCGTTGAATCCAAAGAAACGCATGAATTTGTTGGCTGTGTCGGTCTGCACCCGCAGCCTGATAAATTTCCATTTTCTCCCTGTACCGAAATTGGCTGGCGTCTCAGCAAAACGTACTGGCATCAAGGGTTAGCCATGGAGGCCGCTGAAGCCTGTCTGCAATATGCTTTTACGGTTCTGATGCTGGATGAAGTCGTATCGTTTACATCGGTACTCAACAAACCTTCAGAACACTTAATGAAACGGCTTGGTATGAAAAAAGTGGAAGAGTTTCCGCATCCAGCGTTGCCGGCAAATCATCGGCTGTCCCTGCATGTTCTGTATCGAATCCAAAAGATTTCTGTATTGGTTAATTCTGAAGGCCAAGGATGAAAATGAGAGACAGTATTCGAGCAAAGATAGTGAAGGTATGTGAAGCCAAGATAGCGTTCAGAGTCTATCAACAACCAGACCAAGGATGACCATAAAGTGCTGGATTCTGTCTGATCTCACATTGGTGCGCATAATGTATATTATGTTAAATGCAAAAGAACATGTAAATATGGTGTGTTAATGCAGTCTGAATCGTGCCTGTCCGTTTGCTCCCTTCCCTGTCGTGACGCTGCGTGAATTCTGCAGATTTTCACCAGCAAATCCTGCACACGATTTCACGTAGCACACCACGCAGACATAAAAAAACCGGCCATTGTGGCCGGTTCGTCGTGACGGTTTCTGACTTAATGGATTTTTGCCCGGGCCGCTGCTTTCTCTGACTGGCGTTCTGCAGCTCTGACAACAGCCATAAACGCTTTGACACCCGGATCCACATCCGGCGACAACATGCGCATAATTGATTTTGAATTCCTGCCGACCTCGTCAGAAATCGCTGGATAACCGCACGTGACCTTAATCAGCGTGCGTAGCAATCCTTTTGCGACTTCGATTTCACCGGCCAGGATTAACTCGTGGATCTCCTGGATAATCTGAACACGTGACCCGATGTCCTCTTTAAGCAGGTTTTCCCACATTTTTTCGATGTCATGCGCGGCCATGTTTTTTACTCCTCAGATAATCAGCCCGATATTTTTCGGCGGCGTCCAGGTCGTTATTTTGCCGGTCCTTGAAACCGGCACAATCTCGTCGCCGTCCTGCATCAGATACACCCGAATGGCAATGCAGGCAAATTATTTATCGTCTGAAATCGTTTTGCATTCACACTTGCCACCTACACTGGCAGCGGTCAGACATAATTCACCGGTTATCGGTTCGTATTTTAGCGTTGCACCTGGCATGACCTGCGCGTGTGTAACCGTGCCGCCGCCTGACCTGTTTGTTTTTGTATACGACGCTGCCGAGAACCCAAAAAAGTGACAGTGTAACCTTTCCAGAATGTATTTACTGACCATCAGTGACCCTGCCAGCGCGTGCGACTTTTTCGGACGTCAACATGTGTGAATGTCGGATAAATACCGCTCCCGCCTGTAGGTAAAAAAGTTTCGGTCGATTTTTTTTGCGCGATGATTCTTTCCCGCTCGCGCTTGCATCGCCGGATTTATTCTTCGCCGGTGGCGCGTTTTTTGTATATGCAAACGTAACTGTTTTTACTGATTGTACGCCGAAAAGAATTCCCCGCTATCCCATATCGCTTGCATATTCGCCACGGCGGCTGCAGCGGCGACAGAATCCCACACCCGACAAACGCTTGTGACGATGCCCTCGAAACTGATTTCAGGCTGATTCGTCACGATACCGTCAGCAATTTTATAACCTGTCTCCAGTGCCGCTTCCGCCACGTCGCGCGACAGCTCGTAACCCTCGCTCGTCTTGGCATCAAAGGTGATGGCAAGTCCGGATTCGGTGACAATAATTGCAGTGTTACTTTGTGAGGGTTTAACCTGCCGTTGCTGATTGCCGTCATATTTAATTAACGAATCAATTTAAATGTGTTTATATACTAGACATGATGCTTTAAAAAACATTTGCTATAGGTAGTGTGCGTAGGTGTATGATGACTGCACTTTTAATATTTCAAAGGGATTGATTATGGCTTTTAAAGAGTTTGCAACGTTTGGTACTTTAATAACACCCAAAATACTCGTCGCCGTTTACTGGGTATTAACTATTATTTATATTATCGCTGCTGTTATATTTGCATTTAACGGTAATTTTAGCGCCTGTGGTTTAAGTATTCTTGTTTTAGTTATTACTCGCATTTCATTTGAACTGATAATGATTTCGTTTAAAAATAACGAATTTCTGTTCCGCATTTGTAATGCATTAGAAAAAGACAAGCAATAAACATCAGCCCCGCATTGACGCGGGGCTTTTTTTAGTCTGACACAGCGCCCGCTGTTTCTGCCAGATTAAAAGGTAGCTGCCGAACATAGAAGAAAATATACTCCCGCCGTTCCCGTCCATCTATGATTTGAAATCACTTATCACTTCACACACAAGCCACACTGCCGCCCCAACCCACATCCACCACTCTTATGAATTCAGCTCATAGCGCCTATTTAAGCAGCGTAATTATCTTTAACCGCAACTTCGTTAATCTGGGTCTATCGCGTGAACACGCAAGCGGAAAGTGGCGACAGCTAATGGACACACCCCAGCCTGCAAGGCTGGGGCTTCATTAGAGGCTAACTAAATATTCTTATCGAAGAAGACGTCCAACTTTTGCAAAGCCTCATCAACATATTTGGGCACCCAATACGTCTCGATATGGGTAGCGCCATCGATCAGGAAGAGTTCTTTGTCCTTCGTACCGGTGGCTTTCGCGAACGCATCTTCAGTCATATAGAGCGTATCCGCTTTTGTACCGGCAATCATCAGCAGCGGTTTATTAATGAGATTGATATGGTCCGTGACGTCAAAGCTCATCAAATCCAGAAGACTACTGGTGGTGTATTTAAACGTGGAGTTTGGGTGCGCGTGGGTTTTCCAGTAGTACTCGTAGCCCTGGCGATACAAGGCGAAAGGTAATTTAGCAATCTGTTCATCAGTCAGGTTGGCATCACCGGAGTAAAGCACTTCGCCTCCGGCAGCTTCCTGAGCTCGAGCGTCAGAAGCCTGCTGAAGACGCTGCTGGGTAGTATCCAGCTGTGAATCCTGCATACCGTTGCGGCGCACAAGGCCTGAATTAAACATGCTGATGGTGGCTATCGATTTAAACCGCTTGTCAGTTTCAGCCGCAACAAGTGAATACCCGCCGCCACCGCAAATACCCAGCAGACCAAGGCGGGCGGTATCTACACCAGGATACTGGCTGATGTAGTCAGCCATACCGTGGATATCCTCAATGCGATAAGCGGGTTTATCCACGCTGCGCGGCATCCCACCGCTGGCGCCCTGATACGCCGCGTCGGCGGTAATTGTGATGTAACCCTGCTCGGCTAGACGCTGGGCATACAACCCGGCGACCTGTTCTTTTACGCCGCCATTAGGATGCGCGACCACCACGGCAGGGTATTTTTTGGCGGGATCGTAGTTAGCTGGGGTATAAACATTCGCAGCAATCTGGATGCCGTGCAGATCGTATTTCACGGGGTGAATGTTGACCTTGCCTTTGACGTTCTCAGTAATGGCACCGTCATAAACGAGTGTGAATGGATTTTTTTTGTAATCAGCCGCATTGACTGAGGTCACTCCAGCCATTGCCGTGAGTAGCATTGCACTGATAAGCGTGAATTTCATGGTCTCTCCCGATGAGTGTCGGCCTGGTTATTCAGGCTCGCGGAATCAAATTTGCAGGCTCAGATTAGGTGGAGAGGACTGTCAGCATCGTGACAGGAAAATAACATTTTTGTCAGGAAACGGACTGGGATGGATAAATGTTTCTGACAGCGCTGTCAGGTAACCGTCAGCTTTATGTTGGCAATCAGAAGGCAGAATGGTCTCGCTTAAATGAGATTCACGTTCAATTTTCTGAGAAAAGGAGCGATCAATGAAAAGCCAGAATGACCCAACAATGCCAGAGCGACGCAAGCTATTAGCCGCCGGAGCGGGCATTGCCGCCGCTTCGCTGATTCCGCACGTATCAGCGGCGAGCCAATCATCTCAGGTAGATTCATCCAGACAAACCCGCCAACGCCCTGCTCCACCCAGCAAACGTAAACTCGGGCAACTGGAAGTCTCAGCCATCGGTCTGGGCGTGCAGAACATGAGTCGCAAATACGACACCTCTGCTCCCTGGCGTCCCGAGATGATCAATATCATCCACCGGGCATTTGATGAAGGAGTCACGTTCTTCGATACCGCTGAAGCCTACGGCCCGTTTGAAGTTGAAAAAATTCTCGGTGAAGGCGTCGCCCCGTTCAGGGACAAAATCGTTATCGCCACTAAGTTTGGCTGGAACATTGACCAACAAACGGGTAAGCGTCTGCCGGGCCTTAACAGCAGGCCGGAGCATATAAGGCAAGTCGTCGAGAACATGCTCAAACGCCTGCGTACCGATCGTATCGATTTACTGTATCAGCACCGTGTTGATCCGCAGATCCCAATCGAAGATGTCGCCGGTGCGGTGAAAGATTTAATGGTTCAAGGGAAAGTCCTGCACTGGGGGCTGTCTGAAATGGGCATCAACACATTGAGACGCGCCCATGCGGCATTACCCGTGACCGCCGTACAAAGTGAGTACTCCATGCTCTGGCGTGGCCCTGAAAAGCAGGTACTTCCGGTATGTGAAGAGCTGGGCATTGGGTTCGTGCCATGGAGCCCACTCGGCGTGCAGTTTTTAACGGGCTGGATTGATGAGAATACCCGGTTCGCTGCCGGTGATTTCTGCGCGACAGAAACACGCTTCTCGCCTGATAACCTGCCACACAACTTACAGCTGGTAGAGCGACTAAAATCCTGGGCAATACGAAAAAAGCCGCGCCGGGGCAGATTGCACTGGCATGGCTCCTGGCCCGTAAACCCTGGATTGTTCCCATCCCTGGCACCACCAATAAAGACCCGGCGGCTACCGGCGTGTCGCTGACTTCCGCTGAGATGACCGAACTCACCCGCTCACTGGATGCGATCACTATCCAGGGTCAACGTCTGCCGGATGCTGTGCAGGTTTATTCTGATGTTGAAGCACCGTTGAAAAGTTAAGAGGAAGTCCCGTTATGCGCCTGTTGTTAGTCGAAGATGAAGAAAAAACGTCAACCTATCTCAACCGTGCGTTGAGCGAGTCCGGATTTACGGTAGATGTCTCTGCAGATGGCGCGGAAGGTCTTCATTACGCGCTGGAGTTCGACTACGACGCGATAATACTGGATGTGATGCTGCCGGGGATGGATGGCTACCGGGTACTTGAGGGTGTGCGAGCAGCCAAACAGACGCCGGTTCTAATGCTCTCGGCACGCGGCTCGGTCGACGAGCGCGTTAAAGGGCTCCGTCTTGGCGCGGATGATTATCTGCCCAAGCCCTTTTCGCTTATTGAACTGGTGGCGCGTATTCAGGCGCTGGTGCGTCGCCGCGCTACGGATGGCGCAGACATTACCCAACTGCAAATTCACGATCTGCATCTCGACCTGCTGGCTCGCCGGGTATTTCGCGCCGGAACACGGCTGGAGCTGACCGCGAAAGAGTTTTCCCTGTTGAGCCTTCTTGCCCGACACCAAGGAGAGATTCTGTCAAAGATGATGATAGCTGAGCAGATATGGGACATGAATTTTGACAGCGACGCCAACGTGGTTGAAGTGGCCATTAAACGACTTCGAGCCAAAGTGGATGCGCCGTTCGATATCAAGCTATTACATACCGTTCGTGGCATGGGGTATGTCCTCGAAGTCCGGTCCGAATAAATGAAGGGGATAAGCATGCCTAAACGTTCCATCTCCGTTCATCTAGCGCTGATGTTTGCCTTATCCGCGCTGCTGATTGTGTCCGTTATCGGTATCCTGCTCAGAAGCTCCCTGCATGACTCTTTGCAAAAGCAGATGCACAACGAACTGTTGTTCCGCGAATCATTAATGAGCCCGTGGATCACTGCACGAACGTCGGCTGACGGCTGGTCAACGCTTGCCAATAAATTTACCGTATTAACCAATTCTGAAGGTGAGCGCGTTCGCTACTGGATAGTGAGCGATAACCCGCGCTTTAGCATGGGGGGAACACCGCCGGTGGGCGTTCAGTGGTCTTCTTTGCAGGAGGGCTTTAATAAAGTACCGGGCGCATCGGAAGGCGCATGCTCACTGTTTCTGTTAGTGAAAACGATCCCCGCCAACGGTGACAGACCTGAGCTGCGCTATATTGTTGCAATCGACTCCACGCCATATATGGGCACACTGAATGCCTTCACCCGGACGTTGCTAATCATTACCGCACTGGGCGTCGTGATTGTCGCCTTACTGGGATACGTCGTTTCAAGGATAGGTCTTCGTCCCGTTGAAGCACTCAGTAAAGAGGCCCAGCATCTCGCACCGGGAGACCATAGTCAGCGCCTGAATACCCGCGCATTGCCCGAAGAACTACAGCAACTGGCATCATCATTTAATGGCGTGTTAGCGCGTCAGGAAATCGCCTGGCGGCAGCTCGAAAGCTTTAATGCCGATGTTGCACATGAACTCCGTACCCCACTGACTAATCTGATTGGTCAGACGCAGTTAGGGCTATCACGCCGACGCTCGCAGGATGAACTGGAAGAGTTATTGGGCTCTAATCTGGAAGAACTGGAACGCATGACGTCTATCGTTAACGACATGCTGTTCCTGTCTCATGCTCACGCGGGTGAACATGCTTCCCAGCTTACCCAGGTGTCTCTGCGAGAAGAAACCCTGAAAACAGCGGAGTATGTTGAACCCTCATTTGCGGAAAAACAGCTTTCTCTGGATGTGGAGGGGGACGTCACCGCGCATATCGACCGGCGGCTGTTCCACCGCTCACTGGCTAATTTACTGGAAAACAGCGCAAGACACTCCCCCTCCAACAGCACGGTTACGGTGCGCTTAAGCGAAAAATGTCATCAGGCCTGTGTTGAAGTTTCAAACCCAGGCGATCCGATAGCACCAGAGCACTTAAACCGACTTTTCGAGCGCTTTTATCGCGTTGACACCTCCCGGCCCAGAAGTGATACCCATCATGGGCTGGGCCTGTCAATTGTACGCGCCGTCGCCATTATGCACCGGGGAGATGCCTTTGCCCGTAGTGAAAGTGGCATCAATACTTTCGGCCTCACCTTTGCGATACAAGCGGATAAAGCGGCGGGCAATGCTCAATCCGACGCTGAACCGGGACCAGGGTTAACTGACAGAATTGTCAGGGGGGCGTCAGTCTGACGTCATCATACTCTCGATAAAATCATCGCAGGCAATCCCCTCTTCATTGATAAGGACGCTTTGTATGATTAGACATTTACGTTACCTCGGGCTGTTACTGCCCCTCTTCACATTTTCATCCTGGGCAGCGGAGCAAAATCCCGCTGTCCATATCGCCCCCGCAGGAAGTCAGAATGCGGTGTTCGGGCCAGCCGATAACTTTACCGGTCGCGTCAGGGTTGATCCTCTCTTCAAGCCGGATAACGACATCCCTGTTTCCGGGGCTTATGTCACGTTTGAACCCGGTGCGCGTTCCGCCTGGCATACGCATCCGGCAGGCCAGCGGCTGATTGTGACCTCGGGTGTGGGGCTCACCCAACAAGAAGGCCAGCCGGTGCAGGTTATCCGCGCCGGTGATGTTGTCTCTTGCCCGGCGGGCGTCAAACACTGGCACGGGGCGGCACCCGGCAGCGCGATGACGCATCTGGCGATAACCGGGATTGTGGATGGCAAAAGCGTTAACTGGATGGAGAAAGTGACAGATGAACAATACCACGCCCATTAAGGCATTAACGGCAGCGGTACTGCTGACCTTTGGTTTTGGTCTCGCAGCGCATGCTGCGCCCGGCAACAAAGGAGCCTCAGAAATGAACCACGAACAAACGGTTTCAGATACGCTGTCAGCCAGCCAACAGGCCATCCCGTTGATTGCGGCATCGATGGCCAGCAGTCAGATGGATAAGCTGAATGCAGCCCTGAATCAGGGACTTGACGCCGGGCTCACGATAAACGAAACCAAAGAGATTCTCGTTCAGCTTTATGCCTATACGGGCTTCCCCCGTAGCCTGAATGCACTTAATGAACTGATGAAGGTCGTCGAAGCACGTAAACAACGTGGTATCAAAGACCTTGAGGGTAAAGAGCCGGTTGCCCCGATCCCTGTCGGGGATGAACTTCGCCGTGTCGGTACCGCAAACCAGACAAAAATCTCAGGCGCTCCCGTCCAGGGCCCGCTGTTTGATTTTGCCCCAGTGATTAACCAGTTCCTGCAAACGCATCTGTTTGGCGATATTTTCGCCCGCGATAACCTCGACTGGCAAAGCCGCGAGCTGGCAACGGTTGGCGCATTAGCCGCCACTCCGGGCGTGGAATCACAACTGCTGTCACATACGCGAGCCAGCATGCGGGTCGGCCTGACGGCAGCGCAGTTGCGCCAACTGGCAAAGGTGCTGCGTGAACATGGCGAAAGTGATGCAGCAACGCGAGCTGAAAAGGCGTTACAGCAGGCGCTCGATAGCAGATAAGTTAAGTTGGCTAGAGACGATACGCAGTTAATCGTCCGCATTCATGAGTCTGCCAAATAAGGGCAATCAGGGGTGCTAAATAATTAACGCTGACAACTCAGATATGATTGAACGGCAAACATAACAGAGGATGTAATATTGAAGACAATCTTAAAAACGCTGGCCATCTGCATCATGGCGGGTGGCCTGGTGGCTCAGTCGGTCTATGCCGAGCCGCTGGTCATTCAGGAACAGGGAAGCTTTTCTGCAGGTGGCACTATCATCACCGCGCCTGGAACATTTGACGCGAAAAAGCCGCTGGATTCTGCTGGCCAAACCTATCATGGCGATCATGCCTCTGTGTTCTACCAAATTCCGGAAAATCCGCATAAATACCCTATCGTCATGTTGCACGGCGCAGGTCAGTTCTCCCGTACCTGGGAAAGTACCCCGGATGGTCGCGAAGGGTTCCAGAACATCTTCCTGCGTCGCGGGTTCTCAACTTATCTTGTCGATCAGCCACGCCGGGGCAGCGCCGGTCGCACGACTGTAGAAGGTACTGTTACGCCAAAACCGGATGAACAGATGTGGTTCAACCAGTTCCGCGTTGGCGTGTGGCCAGAGTATTTTAAAGGCGTTCAGTTCTCTCACGACAAAGAAGCACTGAATCAGTATTTCCGTCAGATGACCCCAAATACCGGGCCGTTTGATATCAATGTCATCTCTGATGCGATGTCCGCCGTCGTGGATAAATCCGGCCCCGCTATCCTCTTCACCCACTCTCAGGGTGGCGGACCAGGCTGGTACACGGCGATGAAAAATGACAAGGTCAAAGCCATTGTCGCCTTCGAGCCAGGCAGCAGCTTTGTCTTCCCGGAAAAAGAACTCCCTGCCCCTATGCCAAGCGCATTCGACACGCTGAAGGGTGAGCCTGTGCCAATGGCGCAGTTTATGGCACTGACCAAAATCCCGATTCTGATTATTTACGGCGATAACATACCGGATAAACCTGTCGCCATGCCCGCGCAGGACAGTTGGCGCGTACGTCTAGCAATGGCTCGCGAGTGGCGTGACGTAGTGAACAAACATGGCGGGGATGTGACGGTGACGCATCTGCCAGAAGTGGGAATCAAAGGGAATACCCACTTCCCGTTCTCTGATTTAAATAATGTGCAGATTGCTGATTTGGTGAGTCAGTTTTTGAAAGAGAAAAATCTGCAATAGAAAGAAGTCGTATTGAGCCTTCATTATTGAAGGCTCAATACTAATATCAGCATTAACGATCGTGAATTTTTACACCAAGACAGCCACGCACAAATTCAGGATTAAAGTGTTTCACGGCATCACCAACGTAGCCTAAATCGAGTGAGCTGATTTGCGCCATTTCGCTCTCAGTCAATGAGAAATCCCAGATGGCAAAGTTCTCTTCAATACGTTCCTGACGGGTGGATTTAGGGATGACAGTGACACCACGCTGTACATTCCAGCGCAGGACAACCTGAGCAACCGTTTTTTTGTGAGCATCGGCAATTTGTTGCAGCATTTCATTCTCATAGGGCTTATGTCTTCCGCCACCTAAGGGCGCCCATGCTTCCGGCTGAACGTTGTAATACTTCATAGTTTCAAGTGCAGCAGGCTGAGCAAAGTAAGGATGCAATTCAACCTGATTCACCATTGGCTTGATTCTGACGGTTTCGCAGAAGTTTGCTAATACATGAGCATAGAAATTGGACACCCCAATTGCCTTAAGCTTACCGGCATCATAGGCATCTTCCAGTGCACGCCACGCGCTGAAATAATCACGCATGGCCTGATGCAGTAAATAAAGGTCAAAATATTCCAGCCCAGATTTTTCTAACGACGCTTCAATCCCTGCTTTGGCCATATCGTAATTGGCCATGTCCTGTACCCACAGTTTGGAGGTAATAAATAGCTCTGCGCGGCTACATAACCCTTCGGCAATGGCCTCGCGCACTGCGTCACCAACGGCATCTTCATTACCGTAAACTGCTGCGGTATCGATAAGGCGATAGCCAGCACGAATAGCAGTCAATACAGACTGTTTACATTCTTCTTTATCTGTTACCTGAAAAACACCAAAGCCAGCCATCGGCATTTTCAGGTTGTTGTTTAATAATGAATAATCCACTATTGAATTCCTCTGTTATACCTAATCAATCATTCTAGAATAAAAAGACAGACATGAGTAAGGCGCGAAATCTGATATGACTTATGCACGATTTTCATAAATTACGCCCTCTGAAGCCAACCCGGTTAAAATCAGTAAATTGCCCATCCATTAAGTGCCCCTTCGCTATGCATTACGCTACACTACCCCTTCACTCTCTTTTGGCAGTAAGGGGCACAGGTTGGCACGGGAAAACCTTAATGATTTAATGGCGTTTATAGTCGTCGCGCGTGAAAAGAGCTTTACCAAAGCAGCGGCGCATTTAGGCGTTTCACAATCAGCCCTCAGCCATACCATTCGAACCCTCGAATCCCGTCTTGGGATGAAACTTCTGACCCGAACCACGCGCAGTATTTCGTTGACCGATATAGGGCAATCCATGTTGGATGACCTCGGCCCTTATATCGATGGGATCCAGGGGCGATTACAGTCACTGAAGGATCTCAACAGTAAAGCTGCCGGTACGGTACGTATATCAACGTCAGATTATGCGATCGGCTCTGTTATCTGGCCCAAGCTTGAGCCGCTACTCAAGGAATACCCGGATATTACTCTGGAGCTGATTGATGACTATGCGCTGACGGATATTGTCTCCGGCCGCTTTGATGCAGGAACGCGGCTCGGAGAGCAAATATCTAATGGCATGATCTCAGTGCGTATCGGCCCGGATGTACGCTTTGCCGTCGTGGGTTCTCCTGACTATTTTTCCCGTCACCCTTACCCGCAGCATCCTAACGATCTTATTGATCACAACTGCATCAACCTTCGGTTTCCAACTCACGGTAATTTGTATGTCTGGGAGTTCGAAAAAGAGGGTAAGAGCCTGAACGTCAAAGTTAGCGGTCAGCTTGTGTTTAGCCGTATCTATCAGAATCTACAGGCTGCCATAGAAGGATACGGACTGGCATATGTTCCCCGTGATATCGCTGAGAAACAGCTCGCCCACGGCGAACTGATTAGCGTCCTTGAAGACTGGTGTCCTTACTGGGATGGTTATTACATTTACTACCCGGAAAACAGAAATCACTCGAAAGCTTTCCAGCTCGTTATTGACGCGCTGCGCCACTACAAACATCCCTGAGTATTCCCTGGCAGGATTAACGACATATGACTCCAGGGAGAATAAAGCCAGCACCTGTTCAGGTCCTGGCTTTTGCTCATCGTCATCCGTCAGGTGTGATTTCTGCCTGTAAATACCTCTTTAAATACGGGTAATGCCGAGAAAATGTTTGGCCAGCCCGCCACAAAGGCCAGCTGTGTCAAGACCTCTGAGGCCTGAGTCTGGGTCAAACCATTATCCATCGCCCGATTAAGATGATACGGCACTTGCGCCACTTGTCCGGCGGTAACCAGTGCGCTGACGGTTACCAGGCTTCGGTCCCGTGGTGCCAGACCCGGCCGCAGCCACAGGTCAAGGAATAGCGCATCCGTGGTATATTTCACTACACCTGGTGATACCTTGCCAAAGTTTGACTCAACCATCGTGGCACGTTGCTTTTCCGACGCTTTATCAAGAGGCAGGAAATCCACTTTATCCCCTGACAATGACGCCGTATCGATATGGCGTTGCGCAAAGACGTTGCGGGCAACCAGCGCCGCAGAGGTGGCATTTGGCCAGCCAGCATAAAATGCCAGATGGGTAATTACTTCAGAGATTTCAGCAGGCTTAACGCCGCTATCCAGCGCCACGTTAAGGTAGTGCGGAAGCTCAGCCGTATCATTGCGGCTGGTGAGTGCAGCAACTGTGACAAGGCTGCGGTCGCGACGCGACAACTCCGGACGATTCCAGAGATCCTTTTCAATAAATCGTTCAGCATACGCAGCCATAGCGGGCGCGACTTGAGCGACAGCACCATGTGTATCTTCTGGTGTCATTTTCAAACTCCTGTTTTGCGTGGTTTGGGAAACGCATCCGCTCATCAATAACAGAGAAACAATCGCCAGGAATGCCCTGTTTATCATTCATGTTCTCCCGCCGAGTGACGATTATTCTGTCATCAGTTCAAATCTGGCGCTGTAGGCATCAGGGGGGACGGGCAATGCGTCAGGCTCATCTAATTGCCCCAGTTTAATTAAGCCAGACACATAACTATGGGATTTATAAAAAATAGCCAGATTTCCCCATGGGGCATAAATCGTTATATCCCTTTTTTTGCTGTCGTTCCTTCGGGTGAACCTTCGGTGGTCAACCGGGAAGGTAAGTCACTTATTTTCTCCTCCCCTGCAGTATCTGCTTACTCTGCGCTCAGCGAGGCCATATCAATGACGAAACGGTGGGCCATGTCTCCCTGTGCAAGGCGGGTGAAAGCATCGTTTATCTGATCGATACTAATCATTTCGCACTCAGGATAGATATCATGCTTCGCGCAGAAATCCAGGACTTCCTGAGTTTCCGCAATGCCGCCGATCAGCGAACCCGCAACGCGACGGCGTCCCATGATCAGAGGTATCGTGAGCGGTTCATCCATCAGACCAACCTGGCCGACAATGACTAACGAGCCATCAATATCTAATAATGGGGTATAGATATTCAGGTCATGCTTAACGGGCGCAGTATCAATAATTAAATCGAATGCGCAGGCTGAATCCTGCAATGACTGTGGATCAGAAGAAGGCAGAATTCCTTTCGCACCCAGTGCTTTTGCCTCTTCCTCTTTGTTCTTATTGCGGCTGATGACGGTCACCTCGGCTCCCATCGCCACGGCCAGCTTAACCGCCATATGACCCAGGCCACCTAATCCGATCACGCCAACGCGACTTCCCAAACCCACGTTCCAGGTACGCAGCGGAGAGAAGGTGGTGATACCAGCGCAAAGGATCGGTGCGGTCTTTGCCAGGTCCATATTTTCCGGTACGCGCAGTACAAACTCTTCGCGGACGACAATATGTTTGGCATATCCACCCTGAGTGACTTCACCGCTCAAGCGGTCCGGTGCGCCATAGGTAGGCGTCATCCCGTTACGACAGAATTGCTCTTCGCCATGCTCACACTGATCGCAGTGCATACAGCTATCCACCATGCAGCCAACGGCGACATGGTCGCCTACATGATATTTTTTGACGCGCGGTCCCACGGACGTGACGACACCCACAATTTCGTGGCCCGGGATCAAAGGATAAGGCTGCGGGCCCCAGTCCCCATTGACCGTATGCAAGTCTGAGTGACAGACGCCGCAGTAAAGTATTTCAATGGCGACATCGTTTTCACGTAAATCGCGACGCTCAAAATGATAAGGAACCAGTTTCGCGTCATCAGTGTGCGCTGCATAACCAACCGTTTTCATAACTACCTCATATCGTGACGGAAAAATGGCGTTGTTTTAATATGCAATCAGATAATTTTGACAGATGAAGCCGTATCGCCTGTTAACGATTGTTAATAACAACGCCCTTTTTCAATTTCAGAATCAGTAAAGCCTCTGGTTAGCGCGTGCAGTTATCTGGCAAGAGACGCGCCAATTAATGAATTGGTGCCATTTCGATGCGAAGATTATTCGTCAAAACGTTCATAAAGGTAACAACAACGACTTTCTCCGCACAACAGCACAATTGTGATATCAATAATGAACATAATTAATAAATCGCAGAGATCATCATAAACGTCCACGAGATTCACCGCTCTGTACTTAACAGTGGATTGCTGGTTTTTATCACACCGTTGTGGCTATCAGAAAATCGATCAGCGCTTTCACTGTTTTGGTTTTACCCGCGTTTTTATCCTCATCGCAACGTCTTCCCTTGATTAAGCCAATGAAAAGCTGGTCTCATTGCTGGGTGAACTGGCGGCAGAGAAAAGTGTAACGTCTGCACAAATCGCGCTGGCATGGCTGCTGGCACAAAAGCCGTGGATTGTTCCTATCCCTGGTACCACCAAGCTACACCGGCTGGAAGAAAACCTGGCGGCTGCCGACATTGTTCTTTCACAGGATGACTCACGGCAGATAACCCAGGCGCTTGAAACGATTAAAATCGTCGGTGAACGTTATTCTCCTGAACACCAGGCACGCGTAGGCCGTTAATGCCCAAACGGGTCCACAGCAAAATGCGGGCCCGTTACTCTGAATAGCGAAGTGCATCGATCAACAGCGCAAAAGCCGGCGGATGCTGCTTACGGCTCGGGTAGTAGAGGTAATATCCGGGGAAAGATGGGCACCAGTCCTGCAAAACCTGAATAAGCTCTCCTGACTTTATATAATCCTGCACCCTGTCTTCAGGTATACAGGCGATGCCAAAACCGGATAACGCCGCATCAATCCTTTCTGCCTGCAGATTAAATGTGACCTGCCCTTCCACTCTGACCCGTAACGGTTTCCCATCCTTCTCAAACTCCCAGTGGTAAAGCCCACCGGCTGTCGGCAGGCGCATATTGATACACCGATGATTTTGTAGCTCGTGCGGCGTTTGGGGTGCAGGGTTTGTAGCGAAATAAGATGGGGCTCCCACTACGGCCATTCTCATTTCCGGCCCAATTCTTACCGCAACCATGTCCTTATCCACGCTTTCACCCAGTCGGATCCCGGCATCAAAACGCCCCTCAACAATATCGACAAAGCCGTTATCCACCACCAGCTCGAGATTAATTTCCGGATATTCCCTGAGGAAGGGTTTTAGCTTCGGCCAGACCAGACTTCGCGCGGCATGCTCCCCGGCAGATAAACGGATATTGCCGGAGGCAGTACCGTTCAGTTGAACCAGCGATTCCAGCTCCTGTTCAAGATCGGCAATACGCGGTTCAAGGCAGGCAATAATTCTCTCACCAGCCTCTGTAGGGGCAACGCTTCGGGTCGTGCGGGTCAGAAGGCGGATATTCAGCCTTTCCTCCAGGGCCTTCATCGCGTGGCTGAGTGCAGACTGAGAAACCCCCAGTTTACCCGCTGCTTTGGTAAAACTTCGCTCCCTTGCCACCACAAGAAAGATTTGCAGTTCGTTGAAGTTTTCTTTGAGCATAGGCGATTTCCTTATGGAGGCATTCCCTTCATCGCACACTCATGAAGGGTGTTCATAGACACAATCATTTTAGCCCTATTACTGACAATAATGATAATTGATATTCTGGCTGTATCGAAAATAAGTCTGCATTATCAGAAGGTTTATCATGAAAATACTCGTTGCCGGGGCGACAGGAAGTATTGGTCTTCATGTCGTCAATACCGCTATTGAAATGGGTCATCAGCCCGTGGCGCTGGTCAGAAATAAACGCAAAGTAAAATTGCTTCCTCGGGGAGCGGATATTTTTTACGGCGATGTTTCAATGCCTGAAACACTCACTGAATTACCGAAAGATATTGATGCCATCATCTTCACACTCGGTTCTGATGGTCAGGGTCGAATTGGTGCCCGCGCTATCGATTACGGCGGAGTACGCAATATTTTACGAATATTCAAGGGTGTACCTGTTCGTATCAGCCTGATGACCACGATTGGCGTGACTGAACGGCTCAGCACCTGGAATCAGCGCACTGAGGTTCATGACTGGAAAAGACGTGCCGAGCGTCTGGTCAGGGCCAGCGGTCATCCCTATACCATCGTCAGGCCCGGCTGGTTTGATTACAACAATGATGATGAGCACAGAATCGTGATGCTCCAGGGAGATCGTCGCCATGTGGGAACGCCGGAAGATGGTGTGATATCTCGAGAGCAAATCGCCCAGGTCCTGGTCAGTGCCCTGACCAACGACGAGGCAAAAAATAAAACATTCGAGTTGGTGGCTGAACGAGGCGAAGCACAGCAGGATCTTACGCCACTGTTTGCAAAGCTGAAGGCTGATGATCCACAAAAAAATGATGGGGTTTTAGACATAGACAATATGCCTCTCAGGGAAGAACCGGAGTGCATTATTAACGAGCTGAACCTGTATTCAAAAAAATCAACCAATCTACAACCCTGACAATTTTGTCAAATAGCGGTCAGTCTCATGACAGCTTAGGCCTGTATATTTGAATGTACAGAGGGGGATAGTTCCCCTGATATGAGTCCAGTTTCAAACATAGATTTTAGAGGAGGTTATACCCTGCCGTTTTGACTTTCAGGACTTTCATTTGTAGTGGTCAAGTAATACGCATTCTGGCGATTCGGGAACAATGCGGTTGCTTAAATTTTGTAGAACAACGTATTTGCCGCTATTGGGGACTGAACGAAACCAAAATATTCATAGAACGCTCTGGCCTTGCCATCAATAGCATGTACCATGATGGCTTTGATACCCACTTGATCGGCTAAGTTGGAAATGCGCAGTACAGCATCATTAAGCAGCCATTTTCCATAACGATGACCTTGCGTACTGGCATCAACAGCAAGACGGCCCAACAGAACAACCGGAACAGGATCGGGCATATTCTGACGTAAACTACGGCCTAAGTCAGCGTGGCTTACAGATCCAGTTGCAATGGAATAGTAACCCACTACGCGCTGAGTAGACTCCAGACAAATGACGAATGTGCGCGATGCGTTGAGGTACTGATTTTTAATCGCCCGGCGACGTAGCCAATCATTTAACACCTCATTACCGCAATTGAATGGCTGTAGATCATGCCCTTCGGTCAGCAGCGCCGGCGCCGTGACGTTTATTTCCATTCTGGCTTCACATCCATCAGGCGTTGACGCCCCTCAATATTTTGTACAGGCGCTTCAAGCTGCTCAATGAAAGACTGATATCGGGCATCGTCCAGGACGAACACACGCTGATCCAGAATGATATTCTGGGCCTCATGCACGGCCTTCTCAATGATAAAGTCAGTGCGGTTTTTATTAACCAAACTTGCGGCATAATCAATCACTGCGCGTTCCTCATCAGTAGCGCGGATATTAATTTGCTTATCGCGAGTTGGCTTACGAGCGCTGGTTTGCATAAGTTTCTCCATATGGTAACAAATTGCTATACACAAACCTTAGCCCAATTGGTAGCAGATTGCTATACGAAACTTGAGTTGCACCCGCCTGATTCGGCGGGTTTTAACTTCACCTTCTACATAATCAAGGTGTTACAATATTAAACCAGAAGTCGAAGCTGTCTAAATAGCCGAGGAATTCGTCAAGCTTTGCGTGATTACCGCTGACGTGTAACTCGCCCTTTTCTTCTGCTTGTTTTAGTGACTCCTCTTTGAGGATGATTTTGTTCAGGGTCGCGCGGTTCAATACAATTGAAGCATCAGCGTTACTGGCCTGCACGTTAGCACTATGATTAAGCACGCCATTTTCCAGCTCCAGCTTATAGTTGCCACCGTCATTGCCTAAATCGACATTAAAGACCGCTTTTGCATTTGCTGCCTTTTCGCCGTTGATGTGCACCGCCAAATAATCAAAGAACATCTCCGGTGACATAGCTTTAACCGTATCTGGGCTGGCCGTATTTGGTGTCGCACCTTTCACCACGCCGTTGCGTAACTCCTGGGCACCGGTCAGATAAAAATTCCGCCACGGACCTGATTCAGCCTGATATCCCATTTGCTCCAGGGCATCGGCCTCGAGGTTGCGTGCCTCTTTGTTGTTAGGATCGGCAAAGACGATATTGTTCGTAACTTGCGCCACCCAGCGATAATTGCCCTGGGCATAATCTGCTTTTGCTTTTTGCATAATGACATCAGGGCCGCCCATGTAATCAACATATTTCTTTGCCGCTTCGACGGGTGGCAATTCATCGAGGGTTGCCGGGTTGCCGTTGAACCAGCCGAGGTAAAAAACATAGGTTGCTTTCACGTCATGGCTGACAGAACCGTAATAACCGCGGCTGGCCCATGATTTTGCCAGACCGGGCGGCAACGTGAAGTTCGCCGCGATTTCATCACGGGTCAGTCCCTGGTTAGCCATGCGTAAAGTCTGATCATTAATGTAGCGATACATATCGCGCTGGCTCTTCATTAGCGTCACGACATTTTCATTGCCCCATGTTGGCCAGTGGTGTTGAGCAATAATAATGTTTGCTTTACCGCCCCAGCGACCAATCACGTCGTTGATATATTTTGACCATGCCAACGGATCGCGAATTTTTGCACCGCGTAGCGAATAGGTATTATGCAGCGTGTGAGTCACATCTTCTGCCGCTTCAATCATGCCCTTCTCTTCTACATACCACAGCATTTCTGATGGAGCTTCCGAACCTGGGGCCATCATAAAATCGTAGGTCAGCCCGTCGATAACTTCTTTCTGCCCGGTGTGGGTGATGTAGTTGGTAGGTTCAATCAGCGTCACCGTCCCGGCGGAGGTTGTCGTCCCAAGCCCCGCCCCAACCTGTCCTTTCGCATCGGGCTGTAATAAGTTGCCATACATATAACTGGCGCGGCGACTCATGGCATTACCTGCCATAATATTTTCTGATACCGCTTCTTTCATAAAACCAGCCGGTGCATACACCTTCACTTTCCCGGATTTTACGTCGGATTCATCAACAACGCCGCGAACACCACCATAATGGTCAACATGGCTGTGAGTATAAATGACCGCCACGACGGGTCTCTTTCCACGATGTTGATAATAGAGATCCATCCCCACTTTTGCGGTCTCAGCGGATACCAGCGGATCAACCACGGTAATACCCTCTTTACCTTCCATTATGGTCATATTTGAAAGGTCCAGATTTCGGATCTGATAAACCCCTTCGGTTACTTCAAAAAGTCCACCGATATTGATCAGTTGTGACTGACGCCACAGGCTTGGATTCACTGTATCGGGCGCTTTTTCACCTTCTTTAATAAACGCATACTGCTGCGGATTCCAGACTATATTGCCTTGTTTTCCTTTAATCAGGTCAGCCGGAAGCGGAGCAATAAATCCTTTGTGAGCATTAGAAAAATCAGTTTTATCATTGAAAGGTAACTGCCCGTACAATGAATCGTTTGCACTTTTCGTTTGTGCCGTGGCATCTTTCGCTCCCTCTTGCGCCATAACTGGCAGCGACATTAATGATGTGGAACACACACCAGCGATGACCATATAACCCACTATTTTATTAAGTTGCATAAATCCTCGGCTAATATACTTTATGAGCAGGGCTTCCCTACTCTTTTGAATGTTGAAACATTGCATAAGGGTGAAAATGTAAGTCTGTATTATTCGATAATAAAAGACTAACACCAAAAACCAATGGGGTTAATTAAAAAGATGTTTAATTATAAATTTTCATTTACTCTTAAATGAGTGTGATGATTGTCTTTTTCATATCTTACCTATTGTGGAAATACAGCCATGGTTGATGGATATAACGTACCACCACAATAGAATATTCAAGCCCTGCTGATAACTGATATTTAATTTATTTTTGGATTTACTCAGAACCTCTCAGGTAATCTGCTGATTGATGTCAGATACCCCCCACGTTCGAAATCAATATAACCACCTTTTTTTAACGCGGAGACAACATTCAAAATGCTGCTACGCGATAAGTGCGTACGCTCTTGGATATAATCTAAAATAGCGACTCGCTGGCGTGTCTCCTCGGGTAAAAGCATCATCTCCTCCAGATGATTGCGTATTACTGAATAGGTACGCTGCTGTACCACTAAATCATCACGATAGAAGAGATAACCGGTATGGTAGGAAACTATGGAGGCAACGTCTTCCCATAAACCATTTTTATGAAACAGCTCTCGCGCTTTATGCGCATCGACGCGTAGTATTGTTGACTCTGTTTCTGCACGTAATAAATGACCGTGAATCGGTTGGAGCATCTCCGCGAGACCGAACAGATGAGGTTCATAGACCGTGACGATCAGTAGGCCATCCGACGAACGCAAAATAGAAAGCTCTCCTTGCAGAAAAAGATACAACTGAGGCTGATTTTTGTGCATCCAAAGGATACGCCGACGTGGCACAACCTTGAGCTTTTCGGCTATGGGTTCAAGCGCTTGCGTCAAGCGTTGGATACTTTGTTCAGGACGTACCGGTGGTAAAATTTGCATGATAAAACCCGTACTCTTTCAATTGAGCTAACGATGTAAACCAAGATAACTTCAATGAAGATAGACCATATTCCAGCCATAGGGTTCCTATTAATAAAAGAACAATTTTATTTTTATTAGGCTATGTCATATGGAAAAGGCCACCAGCCGGTAGCGACAGACGATTAATTATGCCGCTGTACGCTCCCGGTATGACACGGGAACAGATGTTGTGAATTCAATAGTCCACAACCGTTACTATTAGCATCATTCTAAAGCCAGGTTTATTAAAATGATGCGCTAAAATTGATAGCTGTAATTAACGCTGGCAAACCAAAGCCACGGTTTTTTATATTCGCCCGCAAAAGCATCTGATTTAACCTGAGAAGACTGCATATGCAAGTACTCCACGGCAAACCCAATATTACTGGCAGGTGTAATCTGGTATTGTGCCCCGGTGCCAAATCGCCATTCGTCGCCGGTAGGTAACGACAGAGCAACATCACTTTGTGTTTTGTACGGCGAACTGTCAAACGCAACTCCTGCATTAATTCGCCACTGCTCATCAGGGCGATACTGTACGCCTAACGCGGTATGCCATGTATCTCTCATACGATTGGCGTGTTCGTTCGATTGACCATTAACGGTTATTTGTGGGCTACCAAACTGACTCCAGTCCTGCCAGCCAAGATCGCCCATCACCGACCACTGCGTGTTGATATCGTGAACCAGACTCAACATCACCTGCTGCGGTGCACGAACTTGTGCGGAGATCGGCAGGTCATACTCAACATTTGGCAGGTTTGGGAAACGCGCTTTTCCATCGATATTGAAATGATAATCGGTCTTACTGGTCCAGGTAATACCTGCTCGGGTGCGATCGGTTAAATCCATTAGTAAGCCAAGACGGTAATTCGTCGCCCAGTCATGATCGTTTTGTTTCTCATCATTACCCCCGACATTTCGGGTTAGCGACAGAAAGCCATAGTTTAGCCCCGCAGCCGCACCCACTGAGACTTTATCATTCAACTTCCAGGCCATCCCAGGGCTGAGGGTCATTGCTACCATCGTACTTTTTTTAATTAACCGATCCCCTGCCCAGTTGCCAAAATCGATACCCAGTCCATAGTTGCCATATAACCCAATCCCCGCCGAAACGGAGTCACTGAGTTGCTGTGTATAAAACAGACTGGCATTAGGAAAAATTGTCATGACGTTGCCGGGGCTTTGTCGATCCGCCGATTCGTTATTCAACGAATAGGGAATATCTCCCCCCATTGCCTGCAATCCTGTGGTAACCATGTGGTCAGGTAAGCGAGTCATGCCTGCTGGGTTAGTGAATAGCGTTGACGCATCCTGGGCCCGGGCGGCCTGCCCGGCTCCCGCTAGCGCGGTATCCTCCGTACCTATTTCGTAAAAATAGAGCGCACTTGCATGACTGAGCGTTGAAAATAGCATCCCGGAGATGAGAATGATTTTTTTCTTCATTTGGTTACCTGCATTGATGGATAATCTTTTTGTGTAAGGAGAATGGCCAACAACGTGCCCGTCTCTCTAAAAACTATAGAGTTACCCCTCTGTTTCGCAAAGATTGTCTTATTGTTTTCGGTAACATCATAATCAGGGGACTGGCGTGGTGTCGTGACAAAATCGATCCAATATTAAATTTTCAAATTCAGTACTACGACTTCACTATTACAAAACACATTTAAATCATCTGTTTTACGTAGAGTATTAAGAATAAGACTACATTGACGATCGTCACAGGGTTTGCATACCCTCAGTGGCTTAGTTTGTTAAATAATGACCAAAATGCTTAAAGAATCATAGGTCCTCATACCTTACCACTCCTCAATACATATTGGTCTTTGAAGCATTATTTAATGGTGGGCGTCAGCACCGCGTGGTGATAATTAACTCAAGTGTAAAGAAATGAAAATTTGATATTTTCATTATAAAGTATGAGTGAAGTCGCCACAGGAAAATCCATAGTTATGATCATAACAAAAATGTCATGTGAGATAAAAGCGCCACTTTTAACCTTTGCGAAGACGTCGTCTTCGCAAAACTGTGTGCCCTGAGTATGTGATTAGATTCAATGGGTTAATAATACTTCCATTTTTTCAAACCTAATCAATAAGTGAGGTGAATATATTAGCACGCAAACCAGGAGAATAACTTTAATAATGACGCCAGTATTTTAACTATTTGAAGAATGGAATCTGTACACGTAATAGCACACGAGAATCAAATAAGACTCATTCTCATATCTGTTTTAGTTAGTAACAGAGATGACAGATGATAGCTAATCCAAAGTAAAGATAGGGGTAATTATTTATGGCCTCACAATATGACTTTACTGTCACACTCCACGATCTCGCTTTTATTCTTAAGCAGATCAAAATATCTGAAGCAGCAACTAATCCGGATGGTTCGATCAATGGCGATGCCCTTCGAGAGTCAGTATCCAGCCCGCTATTACCCTATGGACTGCGCACGGTAGACGGTTCGTGGAATAGCCTTTTGCCCGGCCAGGAGTTATACGGCTCTGCCGACCAGACAATGCCGAGGTTAACCGCATTGAATTGGCAGGATGCCGATGAGGGGTCCAGCTACTTCCAACTTGGTGGTACGGTCACTGATGCAGACCCCAGAATCATCAGTAACTTGATTTCGGACCAAACAGCCTCTAACCCTGCCGCTCAGGAGGTGTTTGACGCATTATCAGGCGTGCCAGGCGGTGGTACCATCACCGGGGAAGGCAATACCTTAACCATCCCTAACCAGTCTCCGGATGTGGGACTCTCCCCTGCTTTTAACGGCTGGATGACGTTCTTTGGTCAGTTTTTTGACCATGGTCTGGATCTGATCCCTAAAGGTGGCAACGGGATTGTTTTCATTCCCTTGCAACCCGATGACCCGTTGTACGAGGCAGGTTCACCAACTAACTTTATGATCCTAACCCGGGCCACGGTTGATAAAGACCGTGAAACGGTCAACACGACGACGCCATTTATTGATCAAAACCAAACCTACACCTCTCATCCTTCGCATCAGATTTTCATCCGTGAATACGTATTAATTGACGGTATACCAGAGCCTACCGGTAATTTGTTGGGCGGTGCTAACGGTGGTCTGGCGACCTGGGCTGACGTCAAACATCAGGCTGAGACCTTACTCGGTATTACACTCACCGATCAGGATGTCTTTAGTGTTCCACTGCTGGCGACCGACCGTTACGGTAATTTGATTTTAAGTGACAGCGGTAAAGTACAAATTGTCACTAAAGGTGGCCTGGTTGAGGCTAACGGTGGCCCGTTACCCTCAGATACATTCCGGACGGGACATGCGTTCCTCGATGATATTGCCCACACGGCTGCGCCAAAAGCGGGCCTGGCTGCTGATAGTGATGGTGCCGTTGGCAACGGTAACGCAACCGAGCAACCAGCAGGTACTTATGACAACGAACTGCTCGATCGCCACTTTATCACCGGCGACGGGCGTGGTAATGAAAACATTGGCCTGACTGCCGTCCATGCGGTGTTCCACAGCGAACATAACCGCCTGGTGGAACAATATAAAACCACCCTGCTGGAAACCGGCGATGTTGGCCTCATCAATCAGTGGTTGATGCCGAACCATCAAATAGAAGAGTTGCCCGCAGATACCAGCACCCTGGTCTGGAATGGTGAGTACTTATTCCAGGCTGGACGTTTCTCTACGGAAATGCAGTACCAGCACCTGGTGTTCGAGGAATTTGCACGTACAGTGCAACCTGCCGTCGACCCGTTTGTCTTCTCTAACACGGCGGATATTAACCCGCTGATCTTTGCCGAGTTTGCACATGTGGTGTACCGCTTTGGCCACTCGATGCTTACAGAAACCGTGGCGCGTATCGATATCGACAACGAAAACGGCGATCTCGATTTAATTACTGCGTTCCTCAACCCGGTGGCATTTAATCAAATCAACGGTGTGGGTGTTTCTGATGATGCGGCCATCGGCGCAATTGTTCGCGGCATGACGCGTCAGGTGGGCAACGAGATTGATGAGTTTATTACCGATGCCTTGCGCAATAACCTCATCGGGTTACCGCTGGACTTAGGTGCACTCAACATTGCGCGCGGTCGCGATACCGCAATGCCGACGCTGAACCAGGCTCGCGAGCAGTTCTTTGAACTCAGCGGTGATTCGCAGTTGCGCCCCTATACCAGTTGGGCCGATTTCACCACCTACCTGAAAAACCCGGCGTCCATTATTAACTTTATGGCCGCCTACGGTCAGCATGAGCTGATCCTTAACGCCACCACCCTCGTCGAAAAACGCGCGGCGGTTAACTTCCTGTTGTTTGGCGATAAAAACAATGCCCCACCAGCAGATGCGCTCGATTTCTTCAACAGCACCAACTCATGGGCTACCAAAGAAACCGGCCTGAATATGGTCGATTTCTGGATCGGCGGCCTGGCCGAGCGCAAAAACGAATTCGGCGGCATGCTGGGTTCGACCTTCAACTTTGTGTTTGAAACGCAGATGGAAATGCTGCAGGACGGCGACCGGTTCTACTACCTGAGCCGTGTTCAGGGCCTGAACCTGCTCAATGAACTGGAGGCAAACTCGTTCTCCGCACTGGTGATGCGTAACAGCGACCTTGGCGAAGCGAATTCCTCTCACCTGCCCGCTAACCTGTTCCAGACGCCGGATCATATCTTCGAAGTCAACACCTTGTTGCAAATGGAAAGTGATCCAACATGGGGGAATCCGCTGAAAGACCTGCTGACACCTTTACTGGTGCGACGGGCTCCGGGGAATGATGTGGATGGTGATACCCATGCCGACGGCGGCTACCTGAAATACATCGGCGATGGACATGTGGTACTCGGCGGCACTGCCGGAAACGACACGTTAATTGGTGGTAAAGGTATCGATAGCCTGTGGGGTGACGGTGGTGATGATCGTCTGGACGGTGGCGACGAAGCCGATGTGGTCCACGGTGGTGACGGCAATGACATTATTACCGACACCGGAACACCGGTTGGCGATGCTGATTTCCTGCACGGCGATGCCGGGCATGATGTCATCTTCTCCGGTAACGGTAACGACCTGGTCTTTGGCGGCAGCGGTAGCGACTTCGTGGTGGTTGGCGAAGATGCACAGGAGGTCTTCGGCGGTCTGGATAACGACTTTGCGTTGGGCGGTTCGGGTGCTGATACCCTGATGGGTAACGAAGGTGACGACTGGCTGGAAGGCGGCGACGGCTTCGACACGCTCGCCGGTGATAACTCTGAGCTGTTCTTCAACAGTACCATTATTGGTCATGATGTGCTGAACGGTCAGGGCAACGATACCGACTACGATGGTGAAGCTGGCGACGATATTATGGTTCAGGGCGCGGGTATTCAACGCAACAATGGTATGGCCGGTTTCGACTGGGCAATCCATAAAGGCGACCCGAACGGTGCGAACTCCGATCTCGGGATCCCGATTTTCGTTAATCAGCAGGAATTCATTCTGCGTGACCGCTTTGACCTGGTCGAAGGGCTTTCAGGATGGAAGCACAACGACATTTTGACCGGTACGGAACAGCCGATCGGCACCGCGCCGGTTCAGGGCACCCCGCTCTCCAATAACCTGACGCAGGAAGGTGCGGACAGGATCAACGGCCTACAGTCCATTCTCGGCGTCGAGCGTTCCTCTAACCCGAATGCGGTGTTGCTGAATCCGGATGACGGCAGCGACATCATCCTCGGCGGTGGCGGCAGCGACCGTATTATGGGTAAAGCGGGTAACGACATCATTGATGGCGATGCCTGGCTGAACGTGCGTATTGCCGTCACCGGCATGGCAGGACTCACCAGTGCAGAAAGCATGGCTGAGCTGAAGTCGTACATGCTGGCCGGCACCCTGAAACCGAACCAGTTGTCGATCGTGCGTGAGATCTTGCGTGAAGGTAACGGCACCGAAACTGACGTTGCGGTGTATCGCGATATCAGCACGAACTATGCCTTTACCCGTATGGCGGACGGTAGCCTTCGGGTCGACCACGCAACGCCGAATGCCGCCCTCAACCTGGATGACGGCACTGACCGCCTGCTGAATATCGAAAAACTGGAGTTTGGCGACGGTCAACAGCTGTGGGTCACCGCACAAAAAGCGACAGGTAACGTCAACATTAGCAGCGCGACACCTTCGGTCGGTGACTTGCTGCGCGTTAACGTGGCCAACTTGCTGGATGGTAACGGACTCGCGGCAAATACGGTGATCACCATGACCTGGCAGGCTCTGGTCAACGGACAATGGCGCGATCAGGCAACCGGCGTAGAGTTCAGAGTACCGGGCTCTATTCAGGGCGCTCCGCTGCGTGTGGTCGCCAGTTTTAACGACCAAATGGGCGATGCGGAAACCTTAGTCTCAGCACAAACCCAGGCCATTATGCCACGCAATCAGGCGACCACCGGCGCACCGGTGATTAACGACCTGACGCCGACTGAAAGCCTGACGTTGACCGCAGTGGTCTCCGGCATTGCTGATGCTGACGGTCTGAGTGGCGGCAACTTCAGCTACCAATGGCGAATGAGCTCCCCGACAGGGTTCATCAACATTGTTGGTGCAACATCGGCAACCTATACCCCAGGTCAGGCCGCTGTGGGACGCACGTTGCAGGTAGTGGTCACCGTCGTTGATGACGAAGGCAACCCCCCTGTTGTTCTGACATCAACCACCACTCAACCGGTGGGGGATCTGATTGTTGGTAATAACGGAAACAACACGCTGAACGGTACCGCATGGAGTGACATTCTGCGCGGTGAAAACGGCAATGACAATTTGTTTGGTGGTGCGGGTGATGACCTGCTGGTCGGAGGGGCCGGAAACGACAGCCTGTCTGGTGACGCGGGACAAGACACGCTGCAAGGCGATGCCGGAGATGACCTCCTCGATGGTGGTTTGGGGGCAGATAGCATGACCGGGGGTGCCGGTAATGACACCTACATCGTGAATGACGTTGGTGATGTGGTGATCGAAGGTCTGAACGGCGGGACGGACGTGGTTCGCACCAGCCTCAGCAGCTACGACATGACCGGTAACGTTGAAGAACTGGTGTTCACCGGCAGCGGCAGCTTTATCGGTACCGGTAATGGGCTCGCCAACATCATTACCGGTGGTGCGGGCAACGATCAGCTGTTTGGTATGGGAGGCAACGATCAGCTGTTCGGTGGGATCGGGAATGACTTCCTGGATGGCGGAGACGGCAATGATAACCTGCAAGGTGGAAACGGCAACGACGTCATGATTGGCGGCGCGGGCGTCGATACCCTCACCGGCGGTAACGGTGACGACATCCTCAATGGTCAGGAAGGCAATGACAATCTGGATGGCGGTACCGGGAATGACATCTTCGCCTTTGCCGCCAACTTTGGGCGAGACCGCATCACCGGTTTTGACAGTAATCCTAATGGTGGTCAGGACTATCTTGACCTGGTTCAGTTGGGCATTAATGCGGGGAATTTTTCCAACAGCGTGTCCATCACCGGCAGTAACGGCAATACCATCGTGACTATCGGGGCTGACAACATCACGTTGGTCGGCGTCAATTCAAACACCGTCACGATAGGTGATTTTTATCTGGAAACGCCGAACACCCTTGCCAGTAATAACGGCAACGGTTCATTGATCGTATAAGGAGAAGACTATGTCGCGCCAGCATACGCCAACAGAACTGAATGATGCATTAAAAGGAACGAAACCTACTTTTCTTATCCTGTTATTTTTTAGTTGTGTGATTAATATGCTTATGCTGGCGCCGGCAATTTATATGCTACAGGTTTATGACCGCGTTCTGGTGAGTAAAAACACCACCACGCTGTTAATGTTAACCTTACTTATTGTCGGTTTATATACTGTCATTGCCATGATTGAATCAGCCCGTGCTAAGGTCATGGTTCGTCTGGGAAATCGGCTGGATGTGAAGTTAAGCCAGCTGATTTTTAACTCGGCGTTTAAAAGAAAGATTGCCACCGGAGAGAACAATCCCGCGCAGTCAATAGCAGAACTTGACCAGGTTCGTCAGTTTCTTTCTGGCAATAGCCTGTTTGCTCTGCTGGATATTCCGTGGACCCCCATTTATTTATTCATCGCCTTTCTTGTCCACCCTTTATTGGGATATCTCTCCCTCGGCGGGATATCCATACTGTTTATTCTCACCATAGTGTCTGAATTATCGACGAAGCGACCTATTCAACAAGCCCATGCGTTGACCATCAACAATGCCACCAAACTCAATAAGCAGTTGCAAAACTCTGATGCCATTGAAGCGATGGGGATGCTCTCTACCCTCAAGTCCAACTGGCAAACCCAGCATGACAAGGTGCTGGTATTACAAACGCAGATCGCCGACAAAACGGCAGGATTAAGCAGCCTGAGCCGCTTCGTGCGAGTGTTATTGCAGTCCATCGCGCTGGGCGCCGGTGCGCTACTGGTGATCGGGGGACAAATTACCCCCGGCCTGATGATTGCCGCCTCGATTATTCTGGGGCGCGTTCTGAACCCGGTTGAACAGGTGATCGGCAGCTGGAAGCAGTTTGTGCAATTTCGCAGCGCGTGGCACCAGTTATCAAACCTGCTGAAGGAGTACCCGGCACCGAAAGATGTCCTGACTCTGCCAAAACCCAAAGGCAATATCAGCGTCGAAGCCGTCTTTGCGGCCGCTCCCGGTCAGCATACTCCGCTGCTACGCAATATTTCATTTCAGCTTGAACAAGGCGAAGTACTGGGGATTATCGGCCCGTCAGCCTCAGGCAAAACGTCGCTGGCTAAAGTGCTGGTCGGCGTGTGGAAACCGTTATCGGGTAAAGTCAGGCTCGACGGCGCGGACATTTGTCAGTGGGATAAAGAACTGCTGGGTCCGTCCATCGGCTACCTTCCGCAGGATGTCGAACTGTTTGACGGCACAATCGCGCAAAACATTGCCCGTTTTACGAAAAATGACAGTGAACTTATCGTGGCGGCCGCGCTGCTTGCGGGTGTGCACGAGATGATCCTGCGCCTGCCGCAGGGGTATGACACTTTACTGGGTTCAGGTGGATATCAATTATCAGGTGGTCAGCGTCAGCGTATCGGGCTGGCGCGCGCGGTGTATAACAACCCTGCATTTCTGGTCCTTGATGAGCCAAATGCTAACCTGGATGATGCCGGTGAATTTGCCCTCATCAAGGCGATTAATACCCTCAGAACCCAGGGGCAAACCACCGTAATCATTTCCCATCGCCCCACGCTGCTCGGTGTGGTGAACAAGGTTTTACTGCTCAATGAAGGGGCTATCCAGGAGTTTGGTACCCGTGATCAGGTCTTTACCACGTTACGCCAGGCCAATGTATTAAAACCAGTGGCGACAGCGTCTTCATCCAACAATGAACAAAAACGCGAGGCATGAAGATGAAAAAGAATACAAAAGGTTCTGGAAATCCGGGTTCTTCAGGTGTGGATACCAATATCTGGGCGCCGATTGTTCGGGGAATCATCGTCATCGTGCTCGGCGTTGGCGGCTTCCTGCTCTGGGCGGTACAGGCGCCGTTGGATGCCGGGGTGGTCGCGGATGGCACGGTGACGGTATCAAGCAACCGGAAAACAATTCAACATCTGAGCGGCGGACGTGTAACGGATATCTTCGTTAAAGAAGGTGACCAGGTCAAAAAAAATCAGGTCCTCGTCCGTCTGGATAAAATGCAGCTCGATATGCGTTTCAGTGCCTTAAACGCGCAGTATATTTCAGCAAAAAGTATTGAAGACCGGCTGATGGCAGAGCGAGACGGCCTGGAGGAGATTGCCTTCAATAGCGCGCTGACTCAGCAATTTTCCGGGAATAAACGTCTGACAGAAGTCAGAAATTTGCAGGCCAAACTCTTTGATACCCGGCGTAAAACGATTCAGGATGAATTGTCGATGATTCAGGAAACGCTTGATGGCCTGATCGGGCAGACGGAAAATCTCAACAAAATAAAAGGTTATCGCGATCATCAGTTCACGCTGATTAACCGCGAGCTCGGCGCAATTCGTGCATTGAGTGAAAAAAACTACTACCCGAAAGCGCAATTACTGGTGCTTGAACGTGAGGCCGCTGAAATCTCCAGCAGTGTATCCGAAGATATTCTGAACATTGCCAAACTCAAATCTCAGCAAAATGAGTTGAAAATCAAAGCATATCAGGCGCGTCATCAATACCTGCGTGAGGTAGAGTCTGAACTGACCGAAAACCAAAAAGAAGTCGCCATGCTGGAAGATGAACTGGTATCTACCCGTCATGAGCTGGATAACACAGAAATTCGCTCCCCCATTAACGGTGTGGTACTGGACGTTAAGGTCAGTACCGTTGGCGGTGTAATTCAGCCGGGCGAACATCTGATGGATATTGTTGCCGCCGGACAACCGATGCAAATCGATGCCAAAATACCGGTACATGCCATTGATAAACTGGCGCCAGGGTTAACCGTGGACGTCCTGTTCCCGGCACTTAACCACGCGTTGCTGCCGTCAGTACCTGCGCATGTGTTAACCGTCTCCGCTGACCGGTTAATTGATGAAGCCACTCAACAGCCTTATTACCTCGCCGAAGTGCAGGTTTCCTCTGAAGGTGCGCGCTTGCTGGGTGATTACAAGATTAAAGCCGGGATGCCCGCCAGCGTAACGATCAAAACCGGCGAGCGGACATTTTTAAGCTACCTGTTTAAACCCTTACTCGCCCGTCTGGAACTGGCGTTTAAAGAATACTGATCGTCAATTCATTACCCTGACAGGAACCCTGGTGCTCATTCGCGAGCATCAGGCCTGTTTATGCCATTGCTGGTCGCCCTGCTTTCTTGTAACCTTCCCCTTCGCAAGCCTACTGCGTGCGTGAATGATTAATTTGCACCCCTGAACTGGACTTCATATGAATGCTCATACTTCGAAAGACCCTTTACACGGCGTAACGCTTGAAATGCAGGTCACTGCGCTGGTTGACCGCTTTGGTTGGGCTGAGCTGAGTCAACTCATCAACATCAACTGTTTTAAAAACGATCCCAGCGTTAAATCCAGTTTAAAATTTCTGCGCCGCACGCCCTGGGCGCGCGCTGAAGTAGAAGCGTTGTATCTTGATTCCCTGAATGATGACGCCCCGGAAAACACCGAGTCACCGGACTTCGATCCCTGGGCTAATAGTCGCGCTAATAAGAAATAAGAGCCCTTTCAGATGTCTGCACCCGGTTTTATTTCAGGTCATTACCAGAAAAAGCTGGCGAATCTCGTCGCCCGTTCTCGCAACATACTGCCAATAACCAACGTGAAATGGTTCGCCGTGCTCGTCGGCAGCATGCTCTTACTCGGCAGTTGCTCTTCCGAGCCGCCGGTGCCGAAAACCTCGCCACAGCCGCCGTTAACCAAACCGCAGCGTAGTCAGGAGCCGATGCGTGGTGTCTGGCTGGCAACGGTTTCGCGCCTGGACTGGCCGCCGATCTCCTCGGTTAACGGCAGTTCGTCCGCCATCCGCATTAGCCAGCAGAAAAAAGCGCTGACGGATAAGCTGGATAATCTTAAGCGTCTTGGGATCAACACCGTGTTTTTCCAGGTCAAGCCAGATGCCACCGCGCTATGGCAATCCAAAATTTTGCCGTGGTCAGATACCCTGACGGGCAAAATTGGTGAAGATCCAGGTTACGATCCGCTGCAGTTTATGCTCGACGAAGCCCATAAGCGTGGGATGAAAGTCCATGCCTGGTTTAATCCGTATCGCGTTTCTGTCAACACCAAACCCGGAACGGTAACGGAATTAAATAATACCTTGTCCCAGAACCCATCCAGCGTTTTTGTTCTGCATCGGGACTGGATCCGCACGGCGGGTGAGCGTTTCGTCCTCGACCCGGGCATTCCTGAAGTCAGGGACTGGGTAACCAGCATCGTGGCGGAAGTGGTTGAGAATTATCCCGTCGACGGCGTGCAGTTTGATGACTACTTCTATACCGAATCACCCGGTTCTGCGCTCAACGACAGTCAGACCTTCAGAAAATATGGTCAAGGATTTGCCTCGAAAGCGGACTGGCGACGCCATAACACAGAAAAGCTCATTGCGCAGGTCTCGCAGACTATCAAGAAACTGAATCCTGAAGTGGAGTTCGGCGTCAGCCCGGCAGGCGTATGGCGTAACCGTTCGCACGACCCGGCGGGTTCCGACACGCGTGGTGCGGCGGCCTATGATGAATCCTATGCAGATACACGCCGCTGGGTTCAACTGGGCCTGCTGGATTACATCGCCCCACAGCTTTACTGGCCTTTTGCCCGGGATGCCGCGCGTTACGATGTGTTGGCAAAATGGTGGGCGAACGTGGTCAAGTCAACCAACACGCGCCTGTATATCGGGGTTGCGCTGTATAAGGTTGGTGAGCCGTCAAGAAAAGAGCCCGACTGGGCGGTTAACGGTGGTGTTCCGGAACTGAAAAAACAGCTCGATATGAACGAGACTGAACCGCACATCAACGGTACGATCCTGTTCAGAGAGGATTACCTCAATCAACCCCAAACCCAGGATGCGGTAACCTATATCCGCAACCGCTGGGGGCAGTAATGTTGCCACTGTCCGCCGCTATGGCATCAAGCGGCGGATGTTAGTCGATACAGATGCACACCAGATGACCGCGCTGAAGCTGGATTGCCCCCTGCCGTTTGAGTCTGGCAAGGGTATCCATAACCGTGCTACGCGAAAGTCCAGTACGATCCCGAATGTATTGTGCTGCAGAGATCCTTTGTCTGATCTCCTCAGGTTCTTGTTGCAGCAGTTCGAGGTGTCCCCAGACCATATCTGTGGCACTCCGGCTGGTGATAAGGCGATCGCGTTGGCTCATTACCTGGATAATGTAGGCTTCAACGACCGCTACCGACTCCCATAACTGATCGCGATTCACGACCGTCATAAAATCTGTTTTCTTGATAACGTGTGTCGTACAAGGACTGACGGCCTCAATATCATAAAAGTTTTGCCCGGTAGGAAGAAAAAACTCTGCCATTCCCAGCATTATCGGCGCCTGCTGGCTTGCCAGAATAAGACCATCAATGCGACGTCTTATCACGATTCTCCCTTCTGTCAGCAGCCAAATTCCGTTCTCTCCCTGCGAGTCCATAATAAAAGACCCACTGCGATATAAGGATTGCGGTTCGGAAAGTGGTAATAACGCATTGAAAAGTATGGAAATATTTGCCGCCAGAAGTTCGTCACTGCGACCTGATTGTTCGGGGGGATTTGTCATAGCGTTCTCAAGATTATTTATATTGCCTCTCTTCAATAATTATCCTTCTGAACGGAAAAAGCAAATGAGGAAAATCCAATTTTGGATTGGCTTATATCGGATAATTTTCGAGGAAGTCTTATTTTATACTTTTAACATATTAACACTCTTTGCCATTAAAAATATGGCGATAATGTATCGCTAACAACGGGAGTTTTTATGGTACTCAATTATATTGCATTAGCGATGCTCATTTTCGTGTTCTTAGTTATTTTTTATGGCGTACTGATTTTGCATGACATTCCCTATGAAATTGCCAAAAAGAGAAATCACCCACATCTGGATGCGATCCATGTAGCTGGTTGGGTAAGCCTGTTTACGCTACATGCGCTCTGGCCATTTCTGTGGATATGGGCAACGTTATACAGTGATAAACAGGGTTGGCATGGTCATGTCTCGCGTAATGATACGCAGGAACTTACCGCGCGGATCGCCTCGCTGGAGAAAACACTCGAAAAAATAGCACCCGGTAATGTGCAGGAATCGAAGGTGAATTGATCGTGGAAACATTATTAGTATTAAGTTACGCCGCTATTGTTTATGCCATTTTCAAGATATTTAAAGTACCGTTAAATAAATGGACAGTCCCTACAGCGGTTCTTGGTGGGATAGTTATGCTGGGCGCGTTAATTCTCACCATGAATTACAACCATCCCTATACCGAGGATGCGCAAAAACTGGTAGTGGGTATTCCTGTTGTCCCACAGGTTACGGGCGTGGTGTCTGAAGTCACGGACAAAATTAATACACCGATCAAAAAAGGTGAGATTCTGTTTAAAATTGACCCTACCCGCTACAAAGCCAAACTGGAAAAACTGGAAGCGGACATTGTCACGGAAAAACATGACGTTATGGCGCTGGAAGAAAAACGCAACAGCGCGCGTCTTCAGTTTGAGCAGGCGAAAGCAGAGCGCGATAAGTATTACAAAAATTATCAGCGCTACCAGCAAGGAAGTCGGGCTAAGGTTAATCCCTTTACCGCCAATGATATTGATACCGCGCGTCAGGATTATCTGGCGCAGGATGCGGCGATGGATGCCGCCCATGCTGAGTTGAACAGCATTCAAAAAGAACTCGACAGCAGTATTAATGGTCAAAATTCACAGATTGCCAGTTTACAGGCACAAATTGATGAGGCGCAATTCAATTATGAACAAACGATTGTTCGTGCTCCAAGTGACGGTTATATCAGCCAACTCCTGGTGCGGCCCGGAACCTATGCCTCGAGGCTCCCTTTTAAACCGGTGATGGTATTTATTCCTGCCCATAAGAATCAAATTGTGGCGGCTTTCCGTCAGAACGCTATTTTACGTCTTAATGTAGGCGACGATGCAGAGATTGTTTTTAACGGGTTGCCGGGACAGGTGATCGAAGGAAAAGTGGTGAACGTGGCCCCGGTAATCCCTACCGGAGCCTATTACGCCCAAGGCACGTTACAATCGCTGAATATGGCGCCAGGAAGCAACAAAGTGCTAGTGAGCATTGATGTCGGTGAGAATCAGGCGGAACAGCAGTTGCCAGATGGCGTGGCCGCGCAGGTTGCGGTCTATTCCGCACATCATTTTGAAGCCTTGTCGTTGCTGCGAAAAATACTGTTGCGTATGACCAGTTGGATGCACTACCTGTATCTGGATCACTAATGGCGTATTCGGGCGCAGGCGTTGCGCCCGAATACCAGTTTTGCGGAATCAGGCCGCGGCTGGTTCAGGCAATTTGAATGTCGAAACCAGCAGCGCTAACTGCTCGGCCTCTTCTTTAAGCACCTGGGTACGTGCGGCAGCGTCATCGATTAACGACGCATTCTGCTGCACGGTGCTGTCCATTTCAGTTACCGCCAACGTGACTTCTGAAACACCTTTGCGTTGTTCTTCCCCCGCTACGCGAATTTCACCCATCAACTGGCGTACCTGCCGCACATTGCTGACCAGTTCTTCCAGCCGTTCGCCGGCAGTGTGAATTTGCTGACTGCTGCTGCCCACATGAGACACCGACTCATCAATCAACGCTTTGATTTCCTGAGCGGCTGTAGCGCTGCGCTGTGCCAGCGTACGAACTTCAGAGGCGACAACGGCAAATCCTCTCCCCGCATCGCCCGCGCGAGCGGCCTCAACGGCAGCGTTCAGGGCCAGAATGTTGGTCTGGAAAGCAATGCTGTCGATCACCGCGACAATTTCTACCATTCTGCCGGATGAGCCGCTGACGTTATCCATGGTGGAGATCACCCCCTGCATCACATCGCCGCAGCGGTTGGCCGTTTGCGCGGTATTGTCGGATAACTCATCTGCCAGCTGCGTATTGCTCGCATTTTGATGAACGGTCGCATTTAACTGTTCCATTGCCGCTGAACTTTCTTCCAGCGCCGCTGCCTGCTGCGTCACCCGTGAAGAGAGCTCCATATTGCTGTCTGCCAGGCTGACCGCGTTATTGGCGACCACCACGCTGCTGCTTCTGACGGTAATCAGGATGGCCGCGATTTTATCGACAAACAGATTAAACGCCTCCGCGATGGCTGAAATCTCATCTTTGCCGCGGACATCGAGACGACGGGTCAAATCACCTTCGCCCTGCGCAATATCATCCAGAGCGCGACGCGTATCGTCCAGACGCGAGATCAGTCTGCGCACCACCAGCCAGGAGCCCACCAGCAGAACCGTCATAATCGGGATCAACACTTCCAGGACGTCCTGCATCATCACTTTTGCAAGGCCAACAATGCGTGATTCTGGCGTGACCAGGCCCACCACCCAGCCGGTGTCCGCCATCGGGAACAGCATCACCCGCGACGGTGTGTTCAGCACGCCATCGTTTTCCAGCGTAATGGTTTTCACCCCGTTGGCAACGCGAAGCGACTTCAGGCCATTTTCGACCGGAGCCAGCCATTGCGCACTGCGGGACAGATCGCTAAATGTTTTCTGTTTTGCGTTATCGGCCTGCGGGAAGTACAGGATTTGTCCCTGTTTATCGACCACAAACGCATAGCCACCGGTGCTGTTGCCCTGCTGCTGCATAAAGGTCGCGACGTTATCCAGACGAATATCGGTGGTCGCTACTCCGGCAAACGTGCCCGAGTGCAGGTATGGGATACTGCAGGTCACCATATTGACGCCAGAACTGGCATCCTGATAAACATCAGACCACAAACAACTGTTCTGCGAATGCCCTTTGGCATGCTGATACCAGCTTTCGTTGTGATAGCCATTTGAACCTTCGGCGTTATAGTCGTTGGAAAAATCCAGTTTTCCCTCCGCGTTACGCGCCCAGAAAAAGCTGCGCTTCTCCACGCCCGGAGTGAAAGCATTTGGCTCCGGCCAGATCCCGCCGCCGGTAATAATCGAATTCTTATCCTCGCCAATCAGGTGCGGCACCACGCTTTGGTACAGGGATTCATCGTTAGGTAATACTTCAGCCAGACGTGACAGACTAACGGTCTCGCCCTCAATACGCGATAGCACGGTACTCAGTTGGCGGGTTAACCCTTGCCCCGTCTCTTCGATCAGGGCGGTATTGATCTCAACAACCCTGGGCTGACCGCGCCAGAGCATAATCGCGACAATCACCAGGGTGGTGACGGCAAGCAGCAGAATGCCGCCAATGGTTAAACGTGTGGAAATACGAGTAGGATACCAGGCCATACAAACTCCTTCTGCAAAAGGCTAACTTTTAAGCAGTATCGGCACGGGTGTTTATATCTTTATGATGATTTATCAGAGGATGTGAAAATATACATGTGACACTGTCACGTATAGCAAAACCCAGCACTGTGGCTGGGTTTTAATAAGTGTTTAATCTTATTTAGATAATTCTTTTTTGATCTCGGCTTTTATTTTACTTAATTCACTCTGTGGATTTTTTTTGCACATTTCAATGGTCAGGGGAACCGCAGTAGTGATCGTTTCGTTATAGTCTACGTAGTCACCCCCTTTGAAGTCTTCATCTTCGTTCAGCACCCAGAAGGCAACCGGCGCCATGGTTTGTGGATTCAAATCAATAAACTCCTGGCAGCTCATTCCTTTAGGCGTCACTTCAGTTTTTGTGGTCTCAGTTGCTGCATTGACGCTGACACTGGTTAACAACGCGGCAACCAGAATACCTGCGGTAGAAAGGGAGAATTTATTCATTGTAGTACTCCATTTATAATATAGATAATATCTACACTTGCGCTTTAAACCGTTAATGTAGCTCGGGAAAAATAATACCCCTACTATTAAAAGAATAAAGATGATGGTCGTTGATATGGCTGAAATTTATATTTCGGGTTACCAATTCTGATGTCAGTGGGGAAAATATCGCTCACAATGTGATCGTCCCGACGAAATCCACCGATTCATACCCCGCTTTCCCTACCGTTGCACCAAAACTGAACTACGCTGCACAAATGTTGATCATTGGTTAATAAAATTACGCATTATTTAACAAATGGCGCCAGTAAACCGGGGGCGCAGACATGGCACGCGTCCTGCATTGTTAATCCAGTAACAACGACACGGCATCTGACAGGCAACTAACAGCGAGACGGTAATGACATCAAAACCTGAATTATTCGCCCGGGTAGAACATACCTTCAGCCAGCTTACGCCGAGTGAAAAGCGTGTTGCCGGTTGGCTGTTAGCACACGCTGCGCAGATCCCGTTTGAAACTGCAGACGGCATTGCTAAGGCCACGGGAACCAGTGGCATTACCGTTGGACGCTATCTGCGCAAACTGGGTTTTCGCAATCTGGAAGATGCTAAAGCCAGCCTGCGCGAACTGCCTGTTATCCCCTATCAGCCGTGGGGAATGAATGAACGGCTTGATTCCTGGCACCAGCAGCAACGTCTGCCGGACCGGGCGCAGCAGTCGCTGCTGCTGGAAATTGATGCCATTACCCATGTTTATCAACTGGCGCAAAGCGAGACATTTTTACGCATTGCGCAACAGCTGGCACACGCCGAGGCCGTGTATATCCTCGGCATTCAGTCGACCCGCGGGATTGCCAACGCCTTTTTCAGCCATCTGGAATACCTGCGACCCAAAGTCAGTTACTCCGAGGGCTTGTCCGGAAGCTGGGTTGAGTCACTGAATTCAGGGTTTGACCAGCCGTATGTGGTGATAACCGATATGCGCGCCTACTCGGCAACATCACGACAATATTGCCGGGTCGCCCGCGACCGCCACATTCCGCTGGCGCTGATAACCGATGTCTGGTGTCCGTGGGCCAGAGACTACGGTATTGATTTACTCCAGGTGAAAACCGACACCGGGCATTTCTGGGACTCCCTTGCCCCCGTCAGCTGTCTGTTCAACTTATTACTCTCCGCGGTGGTGGCGCAACTGGGCGACGCTCTCGCCGGGCGCCTGCAAACCAATCGCCAACTCCAACAGCAGTTTGGTCAATTCGAACAATAAACAGGAATCGTGCTATGCCAGAAACCTCTGTTCTGGTCGATCTGTCGGTGATCTTTCCGTCACTGCATATCGATCTCAAATACGCTACCCGCGATAACATTACCGGCGCCCCCGTCTACCGGGAAGCGCGCTGCCTGTTACACACCGATGCGGTCACGGGACTGGCCAAAAGCATCAGCATTGCGAAACTGGCGGGCCTGAATCTGGTGGTGTACGACGCTTATCGTCCGCAGCAGGCGCAGGCGATGCTATGGAATGCCTGCCCGGATCCGCAGTACGTTGTCGATGTCGCGATTGGCTCCAATCACAGCCGCGGCACGGCCATTGACGTCACGCTGATGGACGAACGTGGCAATGTCCTCGATATGGGGGCCGATTTTGATGAAATGCACGATCGTTCCCACGCCTGGCATCCTTCCGTTGCGCCACCCGCACAGCGTAATCGACTGATGCTGAATGCCATTATGTCCGGTGGCGGTTTTGTCGGGATCAGCAGCGAATGGTGGCATTTTGAATTACCAGACGCAGCTCGTTACCCCCTGCTTGATGACTGTATTGCGTGTTTCCCTGCCCCCCAAATAACAACACCACACCCCCTTTAATTTCTGGAGCCTGGTTATGAAGACAACACACGCCTTAACATCGCTGTTTCGCCCCGCGCTGATTGCTTTAGCATTAGCGGCAGCCCTGCCCGCTGCACAAGCCGCGGTACCTAAGGATATGCTGGTGATCGGTAAAGCCGCCGATCCACAAACGCTCGATCCTGCCGTCACGATTGATAACAACGACTGGACGGTAACCTATCCGTCTTATCAGCGTCTGGTGCAGTACAAAACTGAAGGTGATAAAGGCTCCACGGAAGTAGAAGGCGATTTAGCCAGCGGCTGGAAGGCGTCTGACGATCAAAAAGAGTGGACCTTCACCCTGAAAAGCGAGGCCAAATTTGCCGATGGCACGCCGGTAACGGCTGAGGCGGTGAAGCAATCTTTTGAACGCCTGATCAAAATTGGTCAGGGACCTGCCGAAGCGTTCCCGAAAGATTTGAAGGTAGAGGCCATTGATGCCAGTACGGTGAAATTTACCCTCAGCCAGCCGTTCGCGCCTTTCCTGTACACGCTGGCGAATGACGGCGCGTCAATAATCAACCCGGCGGTGTTAAAAGAACATGCCGCCGACGATGCGCGCGGTTTCCTTGCCCAGAATACGGCGGGCTCGGGTCCCTTTATGTTAAAGAGCTGGCAAAAAGGACAGCAGCTGGTTCTGGTGCCGAACCCGCATTGGGCGGGCACCAAGCCGGTGTTTAAGCGCGTATCGGTGAAAATCATCGGTGAAAGCGCCTCCCGTCGTCTGCAGCTGTCGCGCGGCGATATCGATATTGCTGATGCGCTGCCCGTCGATCAGCTTGCCGCCTTAAAGCAGGAAGGCAAAGTCAAAGTAGCGGATTACCCGTCACTGCGCGTGACCTACCTGTACTTGAACAACAGTAAAGCACCGCTCAATCAGGTGGATTTACGCCGCGCTATTTCGTGGTCAACGGATTATAAGGGCATGGTAAACGGGATCCTCAGCGGCAACGGTAAGCAGATGCGCGGCCCGATCCCCGAAGGCATGTGGGGCTTTGATGAAAAAGCCATGCAATACAGCTTTGATGAAGCGAAAGCCAAAGCCGAGTGGGACAAAGTCGCAAACAAACCAGACAGCCTGAGCTTCCTGTACTCGGATAACGACCCGAACTGGGAGCCGATTGCCCTCGCCACCCAGGCCAGTCTTGGCAAGCTGGGGATCAAGGTCAAGCTGGAAAAACTGGCCAACGCCACCATGCGTGACCGCGTTGGTAAAGGTGATTACGACATCGCCATCGGCAACTGGAGCCCGGACTTCGCCGACCCGTACATGTTTATGAACTACTGGTTTGAGTCGGATAAAAAAGGCTTACCAGGCAACCGTTCATTCTATGAAAACAGTGAGGTCGATAAGCTGCTGCGCAGCGCGTTGTCAACGACCGACCAGGTGGCCAGAACCAACGATTACCAGCAGGCGCAAACTATCGTGATTGATGAAGCGGCCTACGTCTATTTATTCCAGAAAAACTACCAGCTGGCGATGAACAAAGACGTCAAAGGATTTGTATTTAACCCAATGCTGGAACAGGTCTTCAACATCTCCACCATGAGTAAATAATCTCACCACGTTTATGCGGAGCCGCATTGGCTCCGCAAGGGGAAGCCAATGACTTTCTGGAGCATTTTACGCCAGCGCTGCTGGGGACTTATCCTGGTGGTGGCCGGTGTTTGCGTCATCACCTTTATTATTTCGCACCTGATCCCGGGCGACCCCGCGCGGCTGCTGGCGGGCGATCGCGCCAGTGATGAAATTGTTGAGAATATTCGCCAACAGCTGGGTCTTAATCAGCCGCTGTACGTGCAATTTTTTCGCTACGTCAGCGATGTGTTTCAGGGCGATTTAGGCACCTCGATTCGTACCGGACGTCCGGTGATGGATGAGCTGCGCGTGTTCTTCCCCGCCACGCTTGAGCTGGCCTTTTGCTCCCTGCTGCTGGCGCTGATTATCGGGATCCCGCTGGGGATTTTATCCGCAGTCTGGCGTAACCGCTGGCTCGACCACCTTGTGCGTCTGATGGCAATCACCGGTATTTCGACGCCGGCGTTCTGGCTTGGTCTCGGGGTTATCGTACTGTTTTACGGTCATCTGCAAATATTACCCGGCGGTGGACGCCTGGATGACTGGCTGGATCCACCGACGCACGTTACCGGGTTTTACCTGATAGATGCGCTGCTGGAAGGCAATGGCGAAGTGTTTTTCAATGCGCTCCAGCATCTGATCTTACCGTCCCTGACGCTGGCCTTTGTACATCTTGGCATTGTCGCCCGCCAGATCCGCTCCGCTATGCTCGAACAGCTTAGCGAGGATTACATCCGCACTGCCCGCGCCAGCGGTTTACCGGGCTGGTACATCATTTTGTGTTATGCGCTGCCCAACGCGCTCATTCCGTCCATCACCGTCTTGGGGCTGGCGCTGGGCGATCTGCTCTACGGCGCGGTACTTACCGAAACGGTATTCGCGTGGCCAGGCATGGGCGCCTGGGTCGTCACCTCCATACAGGCGCTCGACTTCCCGGCCGTCATGGGATTTGCCGTGGTGGTGTCATTTGCCTATGTGCTGGTCAACCTGGTGGTGGATTTACTCTACCTGTGGATTGACCCGCGCATCGGACGCGGAGGTACACAATGATGCTCTCACAAGAAACGCCCGCCACCTCGCCGAGCGCTCACCGTCGCCGCGACTGGGCCAAACTGTTCTGGATGATGAAAAGCAGCCCGCTGACGCTGATTGGCGGAGCGATCATCGTGCTGATGTTGCTGATGATGGTGCTGTCACCGTGGATAACGCCTTACGATCCCAATGCGATCGACCTCACCGCACGTCTGCTCCCCCCGTCAGCTACTCACTGGTTTGGTACTGATGAAGTGGGACGCGATCTGTTTAGCCGTGTACTGGTCGGCAGCCAGCAGTCGATCGTAGCAGGACTGGTGGTAGTGGGTATCGCCGGTGGGATTGGTTCACTGTTGGGCTGCCTGTCCGGCGTGATGGGCGGACGGGCGGACGCGATTATTATGCGCGTGATGGACGTGATGCTGTCGATCCCCTCGCTGGTGCTGACCATGGCGCTGGCCGCTGCGCTGGGGCCCAGCCTGTTTAACGCCATGCTGGCCATTGCGATTGTGCGCATTCCTTTCTACGTACGTCTGGCCCGGGGACAAACCCTGGTCGTCCGCCAGTTTACCTACGTACAGGCTGCCCGTACGTACGGCGCGTCCCGCTGGCATCTGATTAGCTGGCATATCTTACGTAATTCGCTGCCGCCGCTGATCGTGCAGGCCTCGCTGGACATCGGCAGTGCGATCCTGATGGCCGCCACGCTGGGGTTTATCGGGCTGGGTGCGCAGCAACCGAGCGCGGAATGGGGAGCCATGGTGGCAATTGGCCGCAACTACGTGCTTGACCAGTGGTGGTACTGTGCGTTTCCCGGTGCTGCCATTCTGATCACCGCCGTGGGTTTCAATCTCTTTGGCGACGGTATTCGTGACCTGCTGGACCCGAAAGCCGGAGGAAAACAGTCATGAGCCAACCCGTACTGGAAATTGAAAATTTGCACCTGAGCTTCCCCGGTTATAAAGCTGACGTGCATGCGTTGAACCATGTCTCGTTGCACATCAACCGGGGTGAGATTGTCGGCGTGGTCGGCGAGTCCGGCTCCGGGAAATCCGTTACCGCCATGCTTGCCATGCGCCTGCTGCCGGAGGGCAGTTATCGCATTCACCAGGGGCGCGTGTCGCTGCTCGGTGAAGATGTGCTGAACGCCAGCGAGAAGCAAATGCGCAAATGGCGCGGGGCGCGCGTGGCAATGATTTTTCAGGAGCCGATGACGGCCCTAAACCCGACCCGGCGCATTGGCCAGCAAATGGTAGAGGTGATCCGCCATCATCAATTACTCAGCCGCACGGATGCGCGACAAAAAGCCATCGCCTTACTGGAGGAGATGCAAATCCCGGACGCCGCCGAAGTCATGTCGCGCTTCCCGTTTGAGCTTTCCGGCGGTATGCGCCAGCGGGTGATGATCGCGCTGGCTTTTTCCTGCGAGCCGGAGCTGATTATTGCTGATGAACCGACGACCGCGCTGGATGTGACGGTGCAACTGCAGGTACTGCGCTTGCTGAAGCATAAAGCGCGGGCCAGCGGCACGGCGGTGCTGTTTATCAGCCATGATATGGCGGTGGTTTCGCAACTGTGCGACCGGGTGTATGTCATGTATGCCGGAAGCGTGATCGAAAGCGGCCCGACGCAGACGGTGATTCAGCACCCGACGCATCCCTACTCCATTGGTTTGCTGAAATGCGCGCCAGAACACGGAGAGCCCCGCGCGCTGCTGCCCGCAATCCCGGGTACCGTGCCGAACTTAACCCAATTGCCTGCCGGATGTGCATTCCGCGAACGCTGTTATGCGGCCGGGACACAGTGTGACGCGGTCCCGGCATTACGCAGTCAGGGGCATGCGGATCAGCAGTCCGCCTGCTGGTATCCCCAACTGGAGACTCGTCATGACTGACATTTTGCTGTCGCTTCAGGATATACATGTCAACTTCCCGGCCCGAAAAAACTGGCTTGGCAAGGTCACCGAGCGCGTGCACGCGCTCAACGGGTTAGATTTACAGATTCGCCAGGGGGAAACATTGGGTATCGTTGGTGAGTCTGGCTGTGGCAAAAGTACGCTGGCTCAACTGCTCATGGGGATGCTCAGGCCGAGTCAGGGGCAATACGCTCGCGGCACAGAAAAACACAGCGGCATGCAAATGGTCTTTCAGGACCCACTCTCGTCGTTGGATCCGCGCTTACCGGTGTGGCGGATCATTACCGAACCGGTGTGGATCCAAAAGCGCAGCGCCGAACGTCACCGCCGCGCCCTTGCGGAAGAGCTGGCGTTACACGTGGGGATTCGTCCGGAATACCTTGACCGCCTGCCGCACGCGTTTTCCGGCGGGCAGCGCCAGCGCATTGCCATTGCCCGCGCGTTGTCCTCTGAGCCGGATGTGATTGTGCTTGATGAACCCACCTCGGCGCTGGATATTTCCGTACAGGCGCAAATCCTCAACCTGTTGGTGGCGCTACAGGCACGCAGAAACCTGACCTATGTGCTGATCTCGCATAACGTGTCGGTCGTGCGGCATATGAGCGACCGCGTGGCGGTAATGTACCTCGGGCAAATCGTCGAGCTGGGTGACACGCAGCAGGTATTAACCTCTCCCGCGCACCCGTATACACGTCTGTTGCTGGACTCGGTCCCTAAAACCGGTGCACCGCTGGCGGAAGATCTGGTGTTACGTAAAACCGAGTTGCCGGGGAATCGAACCCTACCGCAGGGATGTTATTTCCGCGATCGCTGCCCACTGGCGACTCAGGGATGTGAGAAGAAACAGGCATTATTGAAAAACGAGACCGGGAGTGAAGTCCGCTGCTGGCGGGCAGTTAGCGAAATCTGACCGCACGGGCATAGTGTGCCTGGTGTATCAGGCGCAATATGCCTTTTTCAGCGCATCCACCAGCATTTCGGATGCAGTCGACAACTTATGATGCGAGGAACGTAGGATCCCAATACGACGCTGGATAACCGGGCCGTCCAGCTCAATACAGGTTGCGCCAAGTTCGGTCATCTGGGCGCGGCACAATGCAGGCACGGCACTGCCGCCTAAACCATTCGCCACCAGGCGTCCAATGGTCACCAACTGGTGACTCTCCAGCGCCACTTCCAGCGCATGGCCGCTTTGTACCAGTTGCTCTTCCAGCATCAGACGTACGGCAGAGGGACGTTGCAAGGTAATAAAATCCAGCGTCAGCAAGTCCTTCCATGCGATGCGTTCCCGGCCAGCCAGACGACTGGTCGGAGGGACGATGGCGATAAAACGATCCATCCCGAGCGGGGTAAAATGCAGGTGTCCGGAGTAGTCCGGTTCAAAGGCAATCCCCATCTCGACCCGCCCTTCGCTGACCATTTCAATCACCTGCTCGTTAATTACGTCGTGCACCGTGACATTGACACCGGCATAGCTGTCGCGAAAGGTCTTGAGCACCGGCGGCAGCACATTCGCGGCAAATGACGGCATCGCAGCAATCGAAATTTTGCCACGTTGCAGTGTAAAGCGCTGGCGCATGGCTTCTTCGGTATTTTCCCAGTCGGCAAGCAGCTGTCGCCCCATGGTCAGCAGCGTTTCGCCCTCCTGCGTCAGGGTCACCTTGCGGGTGGTTCTTAACAGTAAAGCGCCCCCTAACGACTCTTCCAGTCCTTTGATCGCCAGGCTTAACGCGGGTTGCGACATATTCAGCCGTTCACTGGCATGAGCAAAATTCAGAGTGTGAGCTACCGCTAAAAACGCGCGTAACTGTTTGATGCTCATTCTCATTACTCATTCCTTTAACTTGTTGAATACCTTTAATTAACATTAAATTGATAAAAAAACCCAATGAGTGAGTCACAAATTTAAAATTAACAAATCATTTTTCACCCCTAATGATGTCGCCAGGAACAACTGGAGGGGCAAGTGTATGGCTGGACTGGATAAACGGGTCGCCACGTATCAACAGGCGTTGGAAGGGCTGACTGACAACATGACACTGCTGGCAGGCGGTTTTGGCTTATGCGGTATTCCTGAGAATTTGATTGCAGAAGTGCGCCGTCGGAACGTTCAGGGACTGACCGTGGTGTCGAACAACTGCGGCGTGGACGGGTTTGGCCTCGGCGTGCTGCTGGAAGCACGCCAGGTACGCAAAGTGGTGGCGTCCTATGTCGGTGAAAATGCCCTGTTCGAAAAGCAGGTGCTGAGCGGAGAGCTGGAAGCCATTCTGACGCCACAGGGCACGCTGGCGGAGCAGCTACGAGCCGGTGGTGCAGGCATTCCCGCCTTCTTCACCGCCACCGGGTACGGTACCCCCGTCGCCGAAGGCAAAGAGGTGCGCGAGTTTGCCGGCCGGCCTTACATCATGGAGCAGGCGATTACCGGTGATTTCGCGCTGGTCAAAGGCTGGAAAGCCGACTGGTACGGCAACGTCATCTACCGCCATACCGCACAAAACTTTAACCCACTGATGGCAGCAGCCGGACGCATCACGGTAGTCGAAGTGGAAGAAATTGTCCCTCCCGGCGAGCTGGATCCCGCCGCTATTCACACCCCCGGAATTTTCGTCAATCGCATTATTCAGGGGCAGTTCGAAAAACGTATTGAACAACGCACCCTACGCCATCAAGGAGCCTGACCATGTTAACGCGTGAACAAATGGCGATGCGTGTCGCTCGCGAGCTGCGCGACGGTTATTACGTCAACCTCGGTATCGGTATCCCGACCCTGGTGGCCAATTATATCCCCGACGGCATGGACGTGATGCTGCAATCAGAGAACGGCTTGCTTGGTATGGGGCCGTTCCCTACCGAGGACGACATTGATGCCGACATGATCAACGCCGGTAAGCAAACAGTGACGGCGCGTAAAGGCGCGGCAATTTTCGACTCCGCACAATCCTTCGCCATGATCCGCGGCGGCCACGTCGACCTGACGGTTCTTGGTGCATTTGAAGTAGATACCAATGGCAATATCGCCTCGTGGATGATCCCCGGAAAAATGGTGAAAGGTATGGGCGGCGCGATGGATCTGGTCGCTGGCGCTGAAAACATCATCGTTGTGATGACACACGCCTCGAAAAGCGGTGAGTCCAAACTGCTTCCCAGTTGCACTCTGCCCTTGACCGGCGTGGCCTGTATCAAGCGCGTGCTGACCGACCTGGCGCTGCTGGAAATTGCCGACGGCGCGTTCATTCTGCGCGAACGGGCGCCGGGCGTCAGCGTGGACGACATTGTTGCCAGAACCGCCGGCAAGCTGATCGTTCCCGATCATGTCCCCGAAATGCACTTCAACTAAGGATCTGACCATGATGGATGTTGTTATTGTCGCAGCAACGCGCACGCCAATTGGCAGTTTTCATGGTGCCCTTGCCCCGCTTTCTGCCGTTGAGTTAGGGACAACGGTCATCCGCGCTCTGCTGGAAAAGACCGGGGTTGCACCAGAACAGATAGACGACGTGATTTTAGGTCAGGTTTTAACGACCGGCTGTGGGCAGAATCCGGCCAGACAGACGGCAATTCGTGCCGGTTTGCCGGTAACCACCCCAGCGATGACCCTCAATTTACTGTGCGGTTCAGGACTAAAAGCGGTTCATCTGGCGGTGCAGGCCATTCGCTGCGGCGATGCGGACATCGTGATTGCCGGCGGTCAGGAAAGTATGAGCAATGCACCCTATTTTCTCGACGGTGCCCGCGCAGGATTACGTCTGGGTCATACCAGCCTGAAAGACAGCGTGGTGCATGACGGGCTGTGGGATGCGTTCAACGACTACCATATGGGTATTACCGCCGAAAATCTGGCGGATAAATTCGCCATCAGTCGCGAGCAACAGGATGCCTTCGCCCTGCACTCCCAGCAAAAAGCGGCCGCCGCCCTCGAAGCCGGTCGGTTTAACGCAGAAATCACCCCAGTTAGCGTTCCGCAAGGGAAAAAAGCACCGCGCGTGGTGGAGCGTGATGAGCAACCTCGCCCGGAGACTCAGGCGGAAAAACTGGCGCAGTTGAAACCGGCATTTCGTCCCGGCAACGGCACGGTGACGGCGGGCAATGCGTCTTCCCTAAACGACGGTGCGGCGGCAGTAATGGTAATGAGTGCCGCCAAAGCCGCTGAATTAAACCTTCCGGTGTTGGCAAAAATCACCGGTTACGCCGTCTCGGGCGTTGATCCAGCCATTATGGGGATCGGCCCGGTGGAAGCCTCGCTGAAGTGCCTGAAGCGCGCCGGGTGGACGCTGGATGACGTTGATCTGATCGAAGCCAACGAAGCCTTTGCCGCCCAGGCGCTGGCGGTCGGCGAATCGCTGAATTGGGACAGCAGCAAGGTTAACGTTAACGGCGGTGCAATTGCGCTGGGCCACCCAATCGGGACCTCAGGTTGCCGCATTCTGGTTACCTTGCTACATGAAATGGCGCGGCGCAATGTGGCCAAAGGGCTGGCCACGCTGTGTGTGGGTGGTGGCCATGGCGTGGCGCTAACGGTGGAACGTCCAACAGGAGCACACTATGCAGACTAATCACATTAGCGTACTGGGCGCCGGGCTAATGGGCATCGGCATCGCGACCCACTTTGCCCGTTTTGGTCATCCTATCTGGCTGTTTGATACCGACAGCAACCGTATTGCCGAGATAACGGCTGTTGCCAGCAGTATTCTGGACGAGTTGATTGCCACCGACCAGTTTGCCGCCGCAAATAAAGCATCGGTTCTCGCGCGACTGCACGGCACAACCTCTCTGGCTGATATCGCCGCGTCTGGATTATTAATCGAAGCGATCCCGGAACGGCTAGAGCTGAAGCACGCGCTGTACGCACAGCTGGAAGCCGTTATCTCACCCGAAGCGATTATCGCCAGCAACACCAGTGGCCTGCCACCGGATGCGCTGGCGGAAAAACTCGCGCACCCTGAGCGGTTGCTGATCGCACATTTCTGGAATCCACCGCACTTTATTCCGCTGGTTGAAATCGTGCCGGGCACAGCAACCAAACCAGAATATCTCAGTGAATTGCAGCAATGGCTGGTCGCGATGCAGCTTGAGGCGGTGGTGCTCGATCGCGCCGCACCGGGCTTTGTCGGCAACCGCCTGCAGTTTGCCCTGCTGCGTGAAGCGCTGCATATCGTCAAAAGCGGTATTGCCAGCGCCGAGGTGGTAGACCAGGTGATGCGTGCGTCGCTGGGCCGCCGTTACGCGATGGTCGGCCCGCTGGAAGCGGCGGACATGACCGGACTTGCCACGGTGCAGGATATTTGTCGCCATCTGCTTCCAACACTCGCCACCGGCAGCGACATGATGTCGCTGGTCGCCGACAAGGTTGCTCGCGGTGAAACCGGTTTACGCAGTGGTCAGGGGTTTTATCACTGGGATGATTCGCGCAAGGAATACATCCAGCAACGCAGAGAGCATCAGCTGCGTTTTGCCCTGAAACCGTAACTTCTCTTTCTGTACCCCACTATAACAATGATATTGAGGAGTCATGATGAGTGTATTAATCGCCCTGGCCGCGCTGGGCCTGCTGATGCTGGCAGCCTATCGCGGATACAGCGTCATCCTGTTTGCCCCCATCGCGGCATTAGGTGCTGTTTTGCTGACTGAACCCAGCGCCGTCGGTCCTGCCTTTACCGGCCTGTTCATGGAAAAAATGGTCGGTTTTGTGAAGCTGTACTTCCCGGTGTTCTTACTGGGTGCAGTGTTTGGCAAGTTAATCGAATTATCGGGTTTTTCCCGTTCAATCGTCGCCGCCGCCATCAACATCCTCGGGCGGCGTCACGCCATTCCGGTGATCGTGCTGGTGTGCGCGCTGCTGACTTACGGCGGTGTCTCGCTGTTCGTGGTGGCGTTTGCGGTGTATCCGTTTGCCGCTGAGCTGTTCCGTCAGAGCAACATTCCGAAGCGACTGATCCCGGCAACCGTGGCGCTGGGCGCCTTCTCTTTCACCATGGATGCACTGCCCGGTACACCGCAGATCCAGAACATTATCCCGACCAGCTTCTTTGGCACCAACGCCTGGGCCGCGCCCTGGCTGGGGCTGATAGGCTCGCTGTTTATTATCTTTGTCGGCCTGATTTACCTTGAGCGTCAGCGCCGAAAAGCGCAGGCAAAGAACGAGGGCTATGGCACCGAACTGCTTAACGAACCGGAAACGCCGGATAATATTAATCTGCCAAACCCGATTATTGCGATTTCGCCGCTGATTCTGGTGGGGGTGTTTAACCTGTTGTTCACCCGCTGGATCCCGGTGTTTTATGGCTCGACTCATCAACTGGAGCTACCGGGTCTTGCCAAACCGATTACCACTGAAGTCGGCAAAATTACCGCTATCTGGGCGGTGGAAGCCGCGCTGATTGCCGGGATCCTGCTGGTCGTGATTTTTGGTTTTCGCAATATAAAAGGTCGCTTGGCGGAAGGCAGCCGAACGGCGGTGGGCGGTGCGATCCTCGCGGCAATGAATACCGCTTCAGAATACGGTTTTGGCGCAGTGATCGCCGCGTTGCCGGGCTTCCTGGTGCTGTCAAAAGCGCTAGCGGCCATTCCCGACCCGTTGCTCAACGAAGCCATCAGCATCACCACTCTGGCCGGGATCACCGGTTCAGCATCCGGCGGGATGAGTATTGCGCTGGCGGCAATGTCCGACACCTTTATCGCCGCCGCACATGCCGCCAACATTCCACTGGAAGTCTTTCACCGCGTGGCCTCTATGGCCAGTGGTGGCATGGATACTCTGCCGCATAACGGGGCGGTAATCACGCTGCTGGCCATCACCGGTCTCAGTCACCGTCAGGCATATGGCGGGATCTTCGCCATCACCATAATCAAAAGTCTGGCCGTTCTGTTTGTGATCGGCGTCTTCTACACCACCGGAATTGTTTAAGGAGAATCATCATGAACTTAACGGGAAAAGTGGCCCTGGTTACCGGCTCCACCAGCGGTATTGGATTAGGCATTGCGCAGGTGCTGGCGAAAGCCGGCGCCACTCTGATTCTTAACGGCTTTGGTGATGCTGAGGCGGCAAAAGATGCCGTGGCGAAGTATGGCAAAACACCGGGGTATCACGGGGCGGATCTCAGCGATGCAGCGCAAATTACCGAGATGATGCGCTACGCCGACAGCGAGTTCGGCGGCGTGGATATTCTGGTCAACAACGCCGGAATCCAGCATGTTTCACCGCTGGAAACGTTCCCGGTCGATAAATGGAATGCGATCATCGCGATTAATCTGTCCTCCGTTTTTCACACTACCCGTCTGGCGCTGCCCGGCATGCGTCAACGCAACTGGGGCCGCATCATTAATATCGCCTCTGTGCACGGGCTGGTGGCGTCAAAAGAAAAATCGGCCTATGTCGCGGCTAAACACGGCGTGGTGGGGCTAACCAAGACCACCGCACTTGAGACAGCGCAGACCGGCATAACCTGTAATGCACTGTGTCCCGGCTGGGTGCTGACGCCGCTGGTACAACAGCAGATCGACAGGCGCATTGCCGAGGGCACCGCGCCGGATGTTGCGCGCGATGCTCTGCTCGCGGAGAAGCAACCGTCACGCGAGTTTGTCACCCCGGAACAACTGGGAGAGCTGGCGCTGTTCTTATGTTCAGACGGTGCGGCGCAGGTGCGCGGTGTGGCGTGGAATATGGACGGCGGTTGGGTGGCGCAGTAAGTTATGTCAGCCGGATGCGCTCTCGCATCCGGCACATCATCGTTAAGACTTCAGCTGGTAATCCAGCGTAATTTCCGCGTTCAGAACCTGTGACACCGGACATCCGGCTTTCGCTTTCTGGATAATACCGTCAAAGGTTGCGGCATCAATGCCGGGCACGGAAACGTCACTGTGCAGCGCCACTTTGGTGATGGCAAAACCCGCATCCACCTTATCCAGAGAAACATCGGCAGTGGTATCAATGGCGTCTGGCGTGAAGCCCGCCTCACCCAGCATTAACGAAAGCGCCATCGAGAAGCAGGCCGCATGAGCCGCGCCAATCAACTCTTCAGGATTGGTGCCTTTCGCACCTTCAAATCGCGTATTAAACCCATACGGCTGCTGGTTCAACACGCCACTTTCGGTCGACACGGTCCCTTTACCGCGTTTAATGTCGCCTTCCCAGTGTGCCTGACCTTTCTTATGGATAGTCATTACCGCTCTCCTGTGTTGTCGTCGGAGTAACAAGTATAGGACGCTGAGGGAAACACATGACGCATATTGGATAGTTCTGTATTAACTGCTTAAGCATTGACCTTTCAGATGAAATGACCGACCATCCAGAAAGCCGTTATTTTAGACACCGGCTGTTAATCAGGTTGTATTTCGTCCGCGCTTACGCGGGCTCGCCCTTGAAACCAGTAACAGGATTAAGGAGTTAGAATGAAATCGAACCGTCAGGCCCGTCATGTTCTCGGACTGGACCACAAAATCTCCAATCAACGTAAAACCGTAACCGAAGGCGACAAAACCAGCGTGGTCAACAACCCTACCGGAAGAAAACGCCGCGCTGACGCCAAGTAATACCCCGCACGTTATACTGAATAATGATGATATACACCATTGCAACCGCAGTGGTGTTTTTGCTTATAAAACCCCTTAACCCATTCACAATGCTTTATACTTCGGCCGTTTCCCTGGCGGAAGGCAACCTACGATCATAAACAGTGCCAGGGAGGGTTATTCAAAAAAGAGTGAGTGACATGGAAAACGAAACTAACAAACTGCGTTCCCTTTACATCCCTTACGCTGGCCCGGTACTGCTGGAATTTCCCTTACTGAACAAAGGGAGTGCTTTCAGTGTGGAAGAACGCCGTAACTTCAACCTGCTGGGGTTACTGCCGGAAGTGGTCGAGACGATTGAAGAGCAGGCCGAACGCGCCTGGATCCAATATCAGGGATTCAAAACGGAAATCGACAAACATATCTACCTGCGCAACATTCAGGATACCAACGAAACCCTGTTTTACCGACTGGTACAAAACCATCTTGATGAGATGATGCCGGTTATCTATACCCCGACGGTGGGTGCCGCCTGTGAGCGTTTCTCCGAGATTTATCGTCGCGCGCGCGGCGTGTTTATCTCCTACCAGAACCGCCATAACATGGACGATATCCTGCAAAACGTCCCGAACCACAATATCAAAGTTATCGTCGTGACCGACGGTGAACGTATTCTGGGTCTTGGCGACCAGGGGATCGGCGGGATGGGCATTCCTATCGGCAAACTGTCGCTGTACACCGCCTGTGGCGGCATCAGCCCGGCCTACACCCTGCCGGTAGTGCTGGATGTCGGTACCAACAATCAGCAGTTGCTGAACGATCCGCTGTATATGGGCTGGCGTAATCCGCGCATCACCGACGATGAATACTACGAATTTGTTGATGAGTTCATCCAGGCGGTGAAACATCGCTGGCCCGAAGTGCTGCTGCAGTTTGAAGACTTCGCGCAGAAAAACGCCATGCCGTTGCTGACCCGCTATCGTGATGAAATTTGCTCGTTTAATGACGATATTCAGGGCACGGCGGCGGTTACCGTCGGGACGCTGATTGCGGCCAGCCGCGCGGCGGGCAGCCAGTTGAGCGAACAAAATATTGTCTTCCTTGGTGCGGGGTCCGCCGGTTGCGGGATTGCCGAGCAGATCATCGCGCAGATCCAGCGTGAAGGATTAAGCGAAGAGGCCGCGCGTCAGCGTGTGTTTATGGTTGACCGCTTTGGTCTGTTAACCGACAAAATGCCGAACCTGCTCTCGTTCCAGACCAAACTGGTGCAAAAACGCGAAAACCTGCAGCACTGGGATACGAAAGAAGATGTGCTGTCTCTGCTCGACGTGGTTCGCAACGTGAAGCCGGACATTCTGATTGGTGTCTCCGGTCAGACGGGCCTGTTTACCGAAGAAATTATTCGCGAGATGCACAAGCACTGTCCGCGCCCAATCGTCATGCCGCTGTCTAACCCGACATCGCGCGTGGAAGCCACACCGCAGGATATTATTGCCTGGACCGAAGGCAATGCGCTGGTGGCTACCGGTAGCCCGTTTGCCCCGGTCGCCTGGAAAGATAAAATCTACCCGATTGCCCAGTGTAACAACGCCTATATCTTCCCGGGTATCGGTCTTGGCGTGATCGCCTCTGGCGCCAAGCGCATCACTGATGAAATGCTGATGTCGGCCAGCGAAACGCTGGCACAGTATTCACCGCTGGTGTTGAACGGCGAAGGGCTGGTATTACCGGAACTGAAGGATATTCAGACCGTTTCCCGCGCCATAGCCTTTGCCGTCGGTAAAATGGCCCAGCAGCAAGGCATGGCAGTGAAAACATCGGCTGAAGCCCTGCAGCAGGCAATTGACGAGAATTTCTGGCAAGCAGAATATCGCGACTACCGTCGTACCTCTATCTGACGGTTTACCCGGCGGCGCCCTGCCGCCGGGTGTTCAACACTTGCACAATTCAGCGACTTGCGATTACACTTTCACCATCGATTAACATTCGGGAAAAACTAAGGAGGATACTTATGATGTACTGTGAACGTTTGATCGTTTCACATGCTTTTGGCGATCGCCAGTGCTCAAGCGTTATCGGTATCGTGCTGCGATAACTTCTGCTTGAGCGAAGCTAACTTCTAAATCCCCTTCTCTCGGGCTTACCGGGTTATCGTCAGCGATGTTTGACGAGGCGTTTTTACGTCTGTAACTCTTGAGTAAGCAACAATGAGCACATTACTAACCGCACAATCCTTACACGTTGATACGGCATTTGGCACGCTATTCGACGATCTCACTTTTACCCTGAAAAAAGGCGACCGCATTGGGCTTATCGGCTACAACGGCTGCGGCAAAAGCACGCTGTTAAAACTGCTGGATGGCACGATTTCTCCCACCAGCGGATCCATTGCCCAGGCACATCACTGTCATCTTGCGCGCGTAGAACAGCATTTGCCGGATGAGATCCTGCCGCTAACACTCCAGGAAGCCGTACTGGCACAACTTCCCGAGCATGAACGCGCGGGTCAGCAATGGCGGGTTGAGTCACTACTCGCAGAAATGGGCTTTACGCCGGAGAATTTGCACCTCACCGCACAAACACTGAGCGGCGGCCAGCACACGCGCCTGCTGCTGGCCCGCGCGCTGATGCGCAATCCCGACCTGCTGTTGCTGGATGAACCGGGTAACCATCTGGATTTGCCCACATTGCTGTGGCTGGAGCAGTTTTTACAGCGCTGGTCCGGCAGTTTTGTGGTGGTGTCTCACGATCCACAATTGCTGGATGCAGTGACGCACGGAACGTGGATCCTCCGGGATCATTCCCTGCATGCGTTCGATCTCCCCTGTAGTGCGGCGCGCCAGGCGTTGGTGGACAGAGATGCCAGCGATGCCTTGCGCCATAAGGCAGAACAAAAGGAAATCGATCGCGTTACTGCCAGCGCCAAACGTCTGGCCACCTGGGGACGGGTCTACGACAACGAAGATTTGTCTCGCAAAGCCAAACAGATGGAAAAACAAGTGCAGCGCCTGAAGGATGACCAGACGGATGTCACCGCCGGAAGTCAGTGGTCACTAACATTGAATGGCGATGCCCTGCGTGCCGACCGCTTGCTGGAAATGACAGACCTCCCCGTCTCTCCGGCAGCGGATGCGGCAACGCTGTTTTCCATTGCCGGTATTCGCATCAAAAGCGGCGATCGCGTGGCGATTGTCGGGCGTAACGGCTGTGGAAAATCGTCGCTATTAAAGCTTATCTGGCAGCAATATCAGACGCAAATGACCTCGACATCGCTGGTGCTGCACCCGCGGGTGACGCTGGGGTATTACGACCAGTCGCTCAACCAGCTTGCGGATGACGATTCGTTGTTCGAGGCTCTCGAGCCATTTGCCCCGCAGCCGGATGTGCGCAAAATGGCACTGATTAGCGCGGGGTTCCCGTGGATCCGCCACGCTCAACGGGTCAGCACCTTAAGCGGCGGCGAACGTTCGCGCCTGCTGTTTATCGGGCTGACACTTGCCCGCTATAGCCTGTTGATGCTCGACGAGCCGACCAACCATCTGGATATGGAAGGCAAAGAAGCGCTGGCGCACACGCTGCAACACTTCAGCGGCGGCGTGCTGCTGGTCAGTCATGACCGTCAGCTTATCCGCCAAAGCTGCAACCGCTTCTGGTTTATTGATGAGGGTGAACTTAGCGAATGGCACGACCTGGAAGCGATTAACGCCCGCATTCAGGAAACCGCCAGTGAGCTAGCGGCGAGCAAAACGGTGGCAGAGGTTGTTTCTGATCCGCATCATCATGGCGACGAAATACTGGAGAAACTTCTCGAGCTGGAGCTGCGGCTGTCCGATGACCTGGCACGCAAAACCAAACATCAAAAACCGCAGTTGCAGGCACAATGGCGCAAGGAGATTGAGCATCTGAATTCACTGCTGGACTAAAACGGTTGCCGGATGGCGGCATTATGTCGCCGTCTGGCGAATCTTGCGCGCCGCTTTCCATTTATCCCCCCGCCCGCTTTTCCTTTTACCGCACTCGCTGCACACTTTGGCAAAATTCGGCTATTAGCGTTGCGTTCAGCGGAACATTAATGATAATGTTCCTTTTGAGGGAACAAGGAAGGTATGGATGATCATGAACTTCAGACACAAAGGATTGCGCGACTTGTTTCTTCAGGGGCGAACATCAGGCGTGACGGCGAAGCATGTCCGGCGATTGCGGCACCGACTTGCCGTTATTGATGCAGCGAGCCATGTAACAGATATCAATATGCCTGGTTATAAACTGCATGCGTTAACGGGCGATCGCGACGGCGTTTGGTCGATTTCTGTTTCAGGCAACTGGCGTATTACGTTTGAATTCGTTAATGGCGATGCATATATACTGGATTACGAGGACTATCATTGATGAAAATGGCTAATCATCCCCGTCCGGGGGATATTATTCAGGAAGCGCTGGATGAGTTAAACGTCAGCCTGCGCGAATTTGCCAGAGCAATGGAGATTGCCCCCTCAACCGCGAGCCGACTGTTAACGGGCAAGGCAGCATTAACCCCGGAAATGGCGATCAAACTTTCAGTGGTGATCGGCAGTTCGCCCGAAATGTGGTTGAATCTGCAGAATGCCTGGAGTCTGGCTGAAGCGCAAAAAAGCGTGGATATCTCACGTCTGCGCAAACTGGTAGCACAGTAACGGTATTGTAGGCTGGATAAACCTGCGCTATCCGGCAGGTCTTAATGGACAAAAAAATGGCGCTACATCGGTAGCGCCATTTTTATCAGCAGAACGTCAATGGGTTATTGCAGCCCTTGCTCGTTCTCTTTTTTGGCTTCGGCTTTTTCGACTTCGCGATACCAGCGTGGGTGATGCTTCTTCGCCCAGCGGCGGCTGACCTTCCCTTCGACCATGCCTTTAATCGATCCTTTCACCCAAAATGCCATGTACATATGGATGAGGATGGCGTGCATCAAAATAATACCCGCCGCAGCGTGGATCAGCAGGCTGTAACGCACAACCTGCATTGGGAAGAACTGCGCAAAGTACGGACGCCAGATAATCACCCCGGTGATCAACAGCACAAAAATCATGCTCATGATCGACCAGAACATCATTTTTTGTCCGGCGTTGTACTTACCGACGTCCGCCACTTTGTGTTCATTGCCCTTCAGCACTTCCACAATGTTTTTCAGCCACGGAATATCTTTCTTATCCGGGATGTTGTGGTGCACAAAGCGCACAAACATGAACATCAGCGCGACGAAAATCAGCAGACCGAAGAATGGGTGCAAAATGCGGCCCATTTGCGGTGTACCGAAGGTCTGCGTCAGCCACTGCAGCGTCGGGAAGAAAAACGAAATCCCCGACAGCGACACCAGAAAGAAGCAGATCACCACTGTCCAGTGACAGGCGCGGTCGATAAACTTCGTGCGCACAATCATTTTCGACTTACTCATGATGATCCTCCTCGTCGTCGTCCACTTCCTTGTTCGGGCCAATACCGATGTAGTGATAAATCAGCCCGGCGAAGGTGGCGATAAATCCGGCGGCGGCCAGCGGTTTCAGTGCCCCTTTCCACAGATTGATAGAAGTATCTATCTGCGGATCTTTTGGCAAACCGTGGTACAACTCCGGCTGGTTGGCGTGATGCAGGACGTACATAACGTGCGTTCCACCCACACCCTGCGGGTTGTAGACACCGGCATGTTCGTAGCCGCGCGATTTCAGTTTCTCCACGCGCTGCTCGGCCATTTCCAGCATCTCTTGCTTGGTGCCGAAATGTATCGCCCCGGTCGGACACGTTTTCACGCAGGCAGGTTCCTGCCCGACGCTCACGCGATCCACACACAGCGTACATTTATACACGCGGTTATCCTCTTTATTGAGGCGCGGAATATTAAATGGACACCCGGCAATACAGTAACCGCAGCCAATGCAATGCTCTGACTGGAAATCAACAATCCCGTTGGCGTACTGGATGATGGCTCCGGCAGACGGGCACGCCTTCAGGCAGCCCGGATCTTCACAGTGCATACAGCCGTCTTTACGAATCAACCATTCCAGCTTGCCATTCTGTTCGGTTTCGGTAAAACGCATCACCGTCCAGGATTTGGCGCTGAGATCGGCAGGGTTGTCGTACACCCCGACGCAATGGCCGACTTCATCACGGATATCGTTCCACTCTGAACATGCCACCTGACAGGCTTTACACCCAATACAAGTGGAAACGTCAATCAGCTTCGCGACTTCTGCTTTGTAATCACGTGCCTGAGGAGGCGGCGTGATGGAGTTGGTAGCGGACCTTTTGATGATGTCCTGCGTTTCCATAGACATATGATCGCCTCCCTTACGCCTTCTCGATGTTAACTAAAAACGCTTTGTATTCAGGCGTTTGCGAGTTTGCATCACCGACATTTGGTGTCAGGGTGTTGGCGATAAAGCCTTTACGCGCGACTCCTTCAAAGCCCCAGTGAATCGGGATCCCCACCGTCTCTACCTGCTGACCGTTGACGTTCAGCGAGCGCAGACGACGCGTCACCACCGCAACCGCACGAATGAACCCGCGCTTGCTGCTGACTTTCACGTGATCGCCGTTGGCAATCCCTTTCGCCGCCGCCAGCGTTTCGCTGATTTCCACAAACTGCTCTGGCTGGGCAATCGCATTCAACAACGCGTGCTTGGTCCAGGTGTGGAAATGTTCGGTCAGACGATAGGTCGTACCAACATATGGGAAGTCATTCTTGTTCCCCATACGTAACGCATCCGCTTCGTACAAACGTGCAGCCGGGTTAGAGATGACGTTCGGGTGCAGCGGGTTGGTGCCCAGCGGCGTTTCCATCGGCTCGTAGTGTTCCGGGAACGGCCCTTCCGCCAGCTTGTCGATGGCGAACAGACGACCCAGACCTTCCGGTTGCATGATAAACGGATTGGTCGCGCTACCTGGCGGTGCGTTGTTGAAGTCCGGGATATCGTTACCCGTCCACTTCGTTCCGTTCCACTTGATCAGCATACGCTTCGGATCCCACGGTTTACCCTGCGGATCGACCGATGCGCGGTTATACAGCACGCGGCGGTTCAGTGGCCATGCCCATGCCCAACCCAGCGTATTCCCCAGCCCCGACGGGTCAGAGTTATCGCGGTTAGCCATCTGGTTGCCCTGCTCGGTCCAGCTACCGGTGTAAATCCAGCAGGAGGATGCCGTGGTACCGTCATCACGCAGCAGCGCAAAGCTGTTCAGCAACTGGCCTTTCTTCGCAACCAGCACGCCGTTGGCATCATAGAGATCTTCCAGCGCATAGCCGTTGTTCTCTTTCGCCACTTCTTCTGAATGCGGTTCGTCCGGCTGCTTGTAGCTCCAGCTCATTTTCAGTACTGGTTCTACGCCTTTACCACCTTCAGTGCGATACATATTGCGCAGACGATGGTAAATACCGGCCAGAATTTCGCCGTCATTGCGCGCTTCGCCCGGTGCATCCTGACCTTTCCAGTGCCACTGCAGCCAGCGTCCAGAGTTGGCAATTGAGCCGTCTTCTTCCGCAAAGCAGGTTGATGGCAGACGGAACACTTCGGTCTGGATAGTCGACGGATCGACATCGTTCGATTCGCCATGGTTTTGCCAGAACGTTGAGGTTTCTGTCACCAGCGGATCGATAACCACCAGATACTTCAGTTTGCTCAGCGACTGCACCACTTTGTTTTTGTCCGGGAAGGACGCAACCGGGTTAAAGCCCTGACAGATGTAGCCGGTGACTTTCCCGCTATCCATCATGTTGAAGTATTTAATGACGTCGTAGGACTGATCCCACTTCGGCAGCCAGTTAAAGCCCCAGTCATTGTCTTTTTGCGCCGCATCGCCGTAGAAAGATTTCATCAGGCTAACGAAGAACTTAGGATAGTTACCCCAGTAGTTCACCTGATCGGCCAGCGTGGCTTTTGGTGTATTCGCCGTCAGATACGTTTGCAGATCGGTCTGTTTCTCAGACGGCAGCGTCAGATAGCCCGGCAGGCTGGTAGACAGCAGACCTAAGTCGGTTAACCCCTGAATGTTGGAGTGACCGCGCAAAGCGTTGACGCCGCCACCGGCCATCCCCATGTTACCCAACAGCAACTGGATCATCGCCATGGTGCGGATGTTCTGCGCGCCCACGGTATGCTGAGTCCAGCCCAGTGCGTACAGGAAGGTGGTGGTACGATCGGCCGCGCTGGTAGAGGCCAGCACTTCACACACTTTCAGGAAGTCGGCTTTTGGCGTACCGCAGATGTTTTCCACCACGTCCGGCGTATAGCGGGAAACGTGCTGTTTCAGCAAGTTCCAGACACAGCGCGGATGGGACAGCGTTTCATCGCGTTTGGCGTAGCCGTTTTCATCGAACTGGTAGTTCCACGACGATTTATCGTATTGACGTTTTTCTGCGTCGTAGCCGCTGAACAGACCATCTTCGAAAGCAAAATCATCCCGCACCAGCAGGCTGGCGTTGGTATAGTGCTTAACGTATTCAGCGTTAATTTTGTTGTTTTCAATCAGGTACAGCAACACACCGGAAAGGAACGTAATGTCCGTACCGGAACGAATCGGCGCGTAAATATCCGCGACGGAGGCTGTACGTGTAAAACGGGGATCGACAACAATCAGCGTGGCATCATTGTTGTTCTTGGCTTCCATCGCCCAGCGGAATCCCACCGGATGTGCTTCAGCGGCGTTACCGCCCATCACCATCACGACGTTAGCGTTTTTGATATCAACCCAGTGGTTGGTCATCGCACCGCGACCAAATGTTGGAGCAAGACTTGCTACCGTTGGTCCGTGTCAGACGCGCGCCTGGTTATCTACCGCCAGCATGCCGAGTGAGCGCACAAATTTTTGCGTCAGCATGCCAGTTTCATTACTTGCCGCAGATGCGCACAGCATCCCGGTTGAAAGCCAGCGGTTTACCGTTACGCCCTGCTCATTCTTCTCAATGAAGTTGGCGTCACGGTCAGCTTTCATTAATTTTGCAATGCGGGTGAATGCTTCATCCCAGCTAATGCGCTGCCATTTATCGGAACCCGGTGCACGATATTCAGGATAACGTAAACGGTTTTCACTGTGTACGTAGTCCAGCAATCCTGCGCCCTTCGGACATAATGCCCCACGGCTCACCGGATGATCCGGATCCCCCTCGATATGGTAAATCGATTCTTTGGCATTTTTTGCTCCATCACCCAGGCTATACATTAATAGCCCGCAACCTACGGAACAGTATGTGCAGGTGTTTCGGATCTCTTTCGCGCGTATCAGCTTGTAATTTCGCGCCTGAGCCAGAGCCATCTTGGGTGCAAAACCCAGTGCGGCTACCGTTGTTCCCGCCATACCGCCCGCGCAGATTTTAAAGAATTGTCTGCGGCTGACGTCCATTGCTTTCCTCTTTTTTGCAGGGATGCGTACACTGGCACCTTCTCGTTGCACTAAAGCGGCAGCTTGAAAGGTGATGTGTACAACTTCGCGACGAAACTAACAGCTATATCCATAAATTTTTTGCGTCAAATCAATAACGAAACGGTTCCGCTACTAAATAGTGCAGTTTGTTTAACCCTCATACCCACAAGGGGTTAGCCAAAAGCTAATTCGTTAGCGTGCTACGACCTAAAAGTGCTATACATTTCAGCTCCATTTTTTTGCCAGTACTATGGACAGACAAACCGAATGACAAAACAAAAAGCAACGTTGATTGGGCTTATCGCCATCATACTCTGGAGCACCATGGTTGGGCTGATCCGTGGCGTTAGCGAGGGACTGGGGCCTGCAGGCGGCGCTGCCATGATCTTTTCTTTAAGCGGTCTGCTGCTAATATTCACCGTGGGCTTCCCGAATATCCGTCAGTTTCCTGTTCGCTATTTAATCGCCGGCAGCGTACTGTTCGTTAGCTATGAAATATGTTTAGCGTTAGCGCTGGGCTATGCCGCCACCCGCCACCAGGCGATTGAGGTCGGTATGGTTAATTATCTCTGGCCCAGCCTGACCATATTGTTTGCGATATTATTTAATGGTCAAAAAACAACCTGGCTGGTTATCCCCGGATTAATCGTGGCATTGACCGGCGTTTGCTGGGTATTAGGTGGAGATAATGGACTTAACTTAGGTGAAATTATCAGCAACGTCGCCAGTAGCCCGCTCAGTTATTTTCTCGCTTTTCTTGGCGCATTTATCTGGGCGACCTATTGCACTGTGACCAATAAATATGCAAAAGGCTTTAACGGCATCACCGTGTTCGTTTTACTGACGGCCACCAGTTTGTGGATTTATTATTTTATTACGCCACAACCTGAGATGGTGTTCAGCACGCCAGTGACCATTAAACTGTTTACCGCCGCATTAACCTTAGGATTTGCCTATGCGGCGTGGAATATAGGTATCCTGCACGGGAACGTCACGGTTATGGCCGTTGGCTCTTATTTCACACCGGTCCTCTCTTCAGCACTTGCCGCCGTGCTGCTGAGCGCCCCGCTGTCATTTTCGTTCTGGCAAGGTGCACTGATGGTCTGCGCTGGCTCTTTGCTGTGCTGGCTGGCAACACGCCGCGCCTGAAAAAAGACGCCGGGTGGAGCCTAAAAACGAAATCCGGTTATATTATCGTCACATTAATGGATATTTATTGTTCATTCTGCTTGTGTTTTATGTTTTATTTTGTTTAATTAAATGTTAAATATATGGTAATTAATTAACCCGTGAAAGTATTGCATGGTTATCTATATCCCTCTAAATGTATATATTACACATGCGCAATTAACGCTAATTAAACCATAGTCAGCATAATAGTTCCTTGTGTAAATATACCCATATCGATAAATCACATATTACGACTAATATAATCAGTTGTATTAAGTAGATCTAGATCACACAACTTCAAATATTCTGCAATATTATGAAACTTATTATTGAACTCATACCACAAGGTCATTTAAAAATAGTTCGCCATTGACGAACCCCTTCGTTTAGCAATGGTTTAGGAATCACACCAAGAAGAAAATTATAAGGATTATTTAGAATGAAACTTAAATTAGTTGCAGTGGCAGTGACTTCCCTGTTGGCAGCAGGTGCGGTAAACGCAGCTGAGGTATATAACAAAGACGGCAACAAACTGGATCTGTACGGTAAAGTTCACGCTCAGCATTACTTCTCTGACGACAACGGCAGCGATGGCGACAAAACTTACGCACGTATGGGCTTCAAAGGCGAAACCCAGATCAACGACCAGTTGGTTGGTTATGGCCAGTGGGAATACGAATTTAAAGGCAACCGTTCTGAAAGTCAGGGTTCCGAAGCAGACAAAACCCGTCTGGCATTCGCTGGCCTGAAATTCGCTGAATACGGTTCTTTCGACTACGGCCGTAACTACGGCGTAGCTTACGACATCGGCGCATGGACCGACGTTCTGCCTGAGTTCGGTGGTGATACCTGGACCCAGACTGACGTGTTCATGACCCAGCGTGCTACCGGCGTTGCAACCTACCGTAACACCGACTTCTTCGGTCTGGTTGAAGGTCTGAACTTTGCCGCGCAGTACCAGGGTAAAAATGACCGTAGCGACGTTCAAGAAGCGAATGGCGACGGTTTCGGTCTGTCTACCACTTATGAGTACGAAGGCTTCGGTGTAGGTGCAACCTATGCGAAATCTGACCGTACCGACGAGCAGAACAACCGTAACAACATCTTCAAAGCTAATGGTGAAAACGCTGAAGTATGGGCTGCTGGCCTGAAATATGATGCGAACAACATCTACCTGGCAACCACATACTCTGAAACCCGCAACATGACCACTTATGGTTCCAACGTTGCCGGTATCGCTGAGAAAGCGCAGAACTTTGAAGCTGTGGCTCAGTACCAGTTCGACTTCGGTCTGCGTCCGTCCATCGCTTACCTGAAATCCAAAGGTAAAGACATTGCCGTCTTCGGCGACCAGGATCTGGTTGAATACGTAGACCTGGGTGCGACCTACTACTTCAACAAAAACATGTCCACCTTCGTTGATTACAAAATCAACCTGCTGGATGACAACAACTTCACACGTATTGCTGGTGTAAGCACCGACAACGTTGTGGCTGTTGGCCTGAACTACCAGTTCTAATTTTGTTGTAAGTGAAATACAAAGCCAGTCCTCTACGGGCTGGCTTTTTCTCTTGAAGTAGACTCGGTCATAAGGAGTATGACGTGCAGACGTTCACAGGTCGTTGTCTTTGCGGACAAAGTCATTTTACCGTTAACGTCGACATGCTTGATGTCTATGCCTGCCACTGCACGCTGTGCCAGAAGTGGTCTGGCGGCATCGCCATGTATCTGGAAGCCAGCGGTCATCCGCTGATGTCGCCAGAATCTGCGGAACCTTCGCACTTTCCTTCTTCAAATCGTGGTGAACGTTTCTTCTGTTCCGGTTGCGGGTGCCCGCTGTGGTTTACGCTGACCGACAGCGAACGCTACTTTATTCCGTGGACATTGCTGGAACTGAACGAAGTAGACCGCCGCCGCCTGATTTTAGCGGCAGAGATCTACACCGAAACACAGCCTGCGTTCTGGAGACTGACGGGGCAATACGCTCGACTGAGTGGAAAAGAAGTCGAAGAGATGGATTACCCCTGCCATTTAGCCCACTAGTTATTGCTGTTTCACTTTTGCCAGACTGAACCACATTCCTACCGCCAGGACGATCAGCATGCTGCCCGCGCTGCTCAATGCCACGCTATGCGACCAGGTAAAGGCGTCTCTGGCGGCCGTCAACAGCGCCTCACTGAGTGAGGGCGGAAGCGAGTGCGCCAGCTGTACCGCTTCCCCCATCGATGATGAGGCGCGCTCAAGCTCCTGCGGGTTAAGTCCTGCAGGCGGCAGAATTGACGCGGAAAAACTGCGGCTTAGCAGTAAACCAAAAATCGCGATCCCCAGACCCGCACCCAACTCGTAGGCCATGGTTTCGATAGCCCCGGCAGCGGCCGCTTTTTCTGCGGGTGCCGCCGCCATAATGGCCGCCGTGGAGGCTAACAGCGCGCTGGCGGCACTGAAGCCCAACAGGGCCATTAATATCCAGGCCTGGATCTGCTGGGTGCTAAAATCGGTCATCGCCAGCCCATAGAAGCTGACGGCACTCAGCGCCATGCCCGCGGTAGCCACGCAACGTAGTCCCAGACGCGATACCAGCATCCCGGCAATCGGCCCGCTGAATCCACTGGCCAGCATCACCGGCAGCATAAAGAGACCCGCCTGATACGGTGTTAATCCGTGCACAAACTGCAGTTCCTGGGCCATTAATAGTTCAAAGCCTACCAGGGTTATCATCGCGGTCATTGCCATGACAACGCCGCTTAAGATAATGCGATGGGTAAACAGTCGCATATCGATCATCGGGCGCGATGCGGCAAGCTGGATGCGCACGAACTGCCCCAGCAGTAAAGCGCCCACCAACAGCGTCAGCACAATCACGCCCGTCGCGATGTGTCCCTTCAGCGCCGTTTTCGCGCTATACACCAGCAGCAGAATGGCGACAATCAGCATAATCGCATGACCGAAATTTAATGACTGATCGCGACGACCGGTTTGGCGCGGAACGTAACGCGCGGTCAATGCCATCACCACTAACACAATCGGCACATTGATTAAGAATACAGAACCCCAATAGAAGTGCTCCAGCAGCATACCGCCAACCAGCGGACCAAATGCTGCCCCGCCGGAACCGACCGCCGCCCAGACGCCAAGCGCCATATTACGGTGGCGCTGTTCAGCAAAGGTTGCACGAATACCGGCCAGCGTCGCCGGGACGATCATTGCCGCACCAATTGCCAGCACGGCGCGCGTGGCGATAAGCCATCCGGCGGTATGGGCAAAGGCTGCAGCCAGCGAGGCCAGACCAAACAGGCCTCCGCCCAACAGCAGCAGGCGTTTAAAGCCAATGCGATCGCCCAGTGCCCCCATCGGCAGCACCATCCCTGCCATCACCAGGGAATAAATATCAATGATCCACAGCAGCTCGTTACCACTGGCACCCAGCGTCATACTCAGCGTGGGCGCGGCAACGTGCAGCACCGTTGCATCAATCGCAACAGGGATGTAGACCAGCACAATAATCACTAACGTTAACCACTGACGAAACATAAAACTCCCTACAAAACTTAAACTGGACACATGTCCAGCTTTAACGATCCTACGGAAAATTGAACATATGTCCAACTTTTTGTTAGACTGCCTTCAACGTAGGTAGAGGGGGATGTATGAGTTATTTGAATCGGGATGAACGTCGGGAAGTGATCCTGCAGGCGGCAATGCGCGTCGCGCTGGAAGAAGGGTTTAGCGCCATGACGGTACGACGCATTGCAACCGAGGCGAAAGTGGCGACCGGCCAACTGCATCACCATTTCACGTCAGCTGGTGAGCTTAAGTCTCAGGCGTTTGTTCGTCTGATTCGTACCCTGCTTGATGCGGAACAGGTCAGCGAAGGTGCGACCTTCCGCGAGCAACTCCACGCTATGCTTGGCAGTGATGACGGCGGGTTTGAGCCGTACATTAAACTCTGGCGAGAAGCGCAGATCCTGGCTGACAAAGACCCCGAAATCAAAAGCGCCTACCTACTGACCATGCGCATGTGGCATGAAGAAACAACGGCGATCATTCTTCGCGGACAGCAAGAAGGTGAGTTTTTGGCCGAACCGGATGCCGCCGACGTCGCCTGGCGCTTGATCGGTCTAGTGTGTGGCCTCGACGGTATGTATGCGCTGGGGATGTCAGAAATGGCGGATCCAGCCTTTACACGGCATCTGGATCGAATGATTCGTCTGGAGCTGTTTAGTTAATGTTATTGATACATTAATAATGTATCTTTTATATTTACAATTAGTAACACATAAGCAACGCTTAATTCTCCACTCACTCCGCACTATTGCGCTTTTTTATCTATCCTTTCATTCAATATTCTTAACGCTTTTCAATAATTTCTAATCAGGGCCAGTACGGCTCTGTATGCGTTTATTTCTTGAACGACGTGCGCATGTGAGGATAATATGTCACCTTCAAATGAGAAAAATAATCGTTATCTTTTAACCGACTGGAAACCAGAAAATGCCGCCTTTTGGGAAAATAAAGGTAAGCATATTGCCCGAAGAAACCTCTGGATATCAGTCAGTTGTCTCCTTCTTGCGTTCTGTGTCTGGATGCTATTTAGCGCCGTAGCAGTAAACTTAAATAAAATTGGTTTTAATTTCACCACCGATCAACTTTTTTTATTAACCGCATTACCGTCCCTTTCTGGTGCAATATTACGCGTCCCCTACTCCTTTATGGTGCCTATATTTGGCGGCCGCCGCTGGACGGTTTTTAGCACTGCGATTCTTGTTATCCCGTGCCTGTGGCTCGGATTTGCGGTGCAAAATACAGCTACTCCGTTTGGCGTATTTATCGTTATTGCGCTGATGTGTGGTTTTGCTGGCGCCAACTTTGCCTCCAGCATGGGCAATATCAGTTTCTTCTTCCCGAAAGCGAAGCAAGGCAGCGCACTCGGCGTTAACGGCGGTCTCGGCAATCTGGGCGTCAGCGTGATGCAATTGATCGCTCCACTGGTGATTTTTCTGCCTATTTTTACCTTCCTCGGCGTCCAGGGCGTGCCGCAACCTGATGGTTCGTTACTGTCATTGACCAACGCCGCCTGGATTTGGGTGCCGTTGCTGCTGCTCTCCACTCTGGCAGCGGGCATCGGCATGAACGATATCGCCAGTTCCAAAGCCTCTATCGCCTCACAGCTGCCGGTACTGAAGCGTTTTCATCTGTGGCTGTTAAGCCTGTTGTATCTCGCCACCTTCGGTTCATTTATCGGTTTTTCCGCCGGGTTTGCCATGCTGGCCAAAACCCAGTTTCCTGACGTGAATATTCTGCAGCTGGCGTTCTTTGGGCCGTTTATCGGCGCACTGGCGCGCTCTGCGGGCGGCGTTATCTCGGACAAGTTTGGCGGTGTGCGGGTGACGTTAATCAACTTTATGTTTATGGCACTGTTTAGCGGCCTGCTGTTCCTCACCTTGCCGGGTTCGGGTTCTGGAAACTTCACCGCCTTCTACTTGGTGTTTATGGGACTGTTCCTGACCGCCGGTCTGGGCAGCGGCTCAACTTTCCAGATGATTGCGGTGATCTTTCGCAAAATAACCATTTACCGCGTGAAATTGCACGGTGGTACGGAAGAACAGGCCCAGCGCGAAGCAGTAACCGACACCGCAGCGGCCCTTGGTTTTATCTCGGCCATTGGCGCAGTGGGTGGTTTCTTTATTCCGAAAGCCTTCGGTACCTCGCTGGCGCTGACTGGATCACCAGTGGGCGCCATGAAAATATTTTTAGTGTTTTACATCGTCTGCGTGCTGGTGACCTGGCTGGTCTATGGCCGCAAATCACAAAAAAAATAACAACTATTTGGCCTGCAGATCGTAGGCAGCGTCCATTAGGAGCAGGAGAAATGTCATGAGTAAACTGTTGGATCGCTTTCGTTACTTTAAACAAAAGGGCGATACGTTTGCCGACGGGCACGGGCAAGTCATGCACACCAATAGGGATTGGGAAGACAGCTATCGTCAACGCTGGCAGTTCGATAAAATTGTCCGCTCGACCCACGGCGTCAACTGTACCGGCTCATGCAGCTGGAAAATCTACGTTAAAAACGGCCTGGTCACCTGGGAAACCCAGCAAACTGACTATCCACGCACCCGCCCGGACCTGCCTAACCATGAACCTCGCGGATGCCCGCGCGGTGCCAGCTATTCCTGGTATCTTTACAGCGCCAACCGCCTGAAATACCCGCTGGTGCGTAAACGCCTGGTCGAACTGTGGCGCGACGCCCTTTCCCGCCAGCCCGACCCGGTACTGGCGTGGGAATCCATTATGCACGATCCGCAAAAGTGCCAGAGCTACAAACAGGTACGCGGACGTGGCGGATTTATCCGTTCCAACTGGAAAGAATTAAATCAACTGATCGCCGCCGCTAACGTCTGGACGGTGAAAACCTACGGCCCGGATCGCGTAGCCGGATTCTCCCCCATCCCTGCCATGTCGATGGTCTCCTACGCAGCGGGGACACGCTATCTGTCGCTGCTCGGCGGCACCTGTCTGAGTTTCTATGACTGGTACTGTGACTTGCCTCCGGCCTCACCTATGACCTGGGGCGAGCAGACTGACGTGCCGGAATCCGCCGACTGGTATAACTCCAGCTATATCATTGCCTGGGGCTCAAACGTTCCGCAGACCCGTACGCCAGATGCTCACTTCTTTACTGAAGTCCGCTATAAAGGCACCAAGACCATCGCTATTACGCCGGACTACTCGGAAGTTGCCAAGCTGTGCGATCAGTGGCTGGCACCGAAGCAAGGCACTGACAGCGCGCTGGCGATGGCCATGGGTCACGTTATCCTCAAAGAATTCCATCTTGATAAGCCCAGCGACTACTTCATCAACTATTGCCGCCGTTATACCGATATGCCGATGCTGGTGCTGCTGGATGCCCGGGAAGACGGTAGCTTTGTACCCGGACGGATGATGCGCGCCTCGGACCTCGTCGACGGACTGGGTGAAAGTAATAACCCTGAATGGAAAACCGTGGCCTTCAACAACGCCGGTGAACTGGTGGTACCGAATGGTTCTATTGGTTTTCGCTGGGGCGAAAAAGGCAAATGGAACCTCGAGTCGCTGGCTGCCGGCACGGAAACAGAACTGTCCCTGTCATTACTCGGCCAGCATGATGAGGTGGCGGGTGTGGCGTTCCCCTATTTTGGTGGTAACGAAAATCCGCATTTTCGCAGCGTGAAGCAGGAGCCGGTGCTGGTGCGTAAACTACCGGTTAAGCACCTTACCCTCGCTGATGGCCGCCGTTGTCCGGTGGTCAGCGTGTACGATTTAGTCCTGGCGAACTACGGGCTCGATCGCGGACTCGATGATGACCTCGCGGCCCGTGATTACAGTGAGATTAAAGCCTACACCCCGGCCTGGGGCGAACAAATCACCGGCGTGCCTCGCCGTCATATCGAACAAATTGCCCGTGAATTTGCCGATACCGCGCACAAAACCCATGGTCGTTCGATGATCATCCTCGGGGCAGGCGTCAACCACTGGTACCACATGGACATGAACTACCGTGGGATGATTAACATCCTGGTATTCTGTGGCTGTGTCGGTCAAAGCGGCGGCGGCTGGGCGCACTATGTCGGACAGGAAAAACTGCGCCCGCAGACCGGCTGGTTACCGTTGGCCTTTGCGCTGGACTGGAACCGCCCTCCGCGTCAGATGAACAGCACCTCGTTTTTCTACAACCATTCCAGCCAGTGGCGCTATGAAAAAGTCACCGCCCAGGAGTTGCTCTCTCCGCTGGCCGACGCGTCGAAATTTACCGGACATCTGATCGATTTCAACGTCCGTGCCGAGCGTATGGGCTGGCTGCCTTCTGCCCCACAGCTCAACCTGAACCCATTATCCGTTAAAGCCCGAGCGGAACAGGCAGGATTGTCTCCAGCGGAATACACCGCGCAGGCGCTGAAGTCCGGTGATATCCGCATGGCCTGTGAGCAACCGGACAACGGCAGTAACCACCCGCGTAACCTGTTTGTCTGGCGTTCGAACCTGCTTGGCTCCTCCGGCAAAGGGCATGAATACATGCTCAAATATTTGCTGGGTACCGAAAGTGGTATTCAGGGTGAAGCACTGGGCGAAAGCGATGGCATTAAACCTGAAGAGGTGGAATGGCAAACGGCGGCCATCGAAGGCAAGCTTGACCTGCTGGTCACGCTTGATTTCCGTATGTCCAGCACCTGCCTGTTCTCCGATGTCGTGTTGCCGACCGCCACCTGGTATGAAAAAGACGACATGAATACCTCGGATATGCATCCGTTTATTCACCCCCTGTCAGCGGCGGTTGATCCGGCCTGGGAATCCAAAAGCGACTGGGAGATTTACAAGGGCATTGCCAAAGTGTTCTCCGAGGTCTGCGTGGGGCATCTGGGCCAGGAAACCGATGTGGTGCTGCAACCGCTCCAGCATGACTCTCCGGCAGAGCTGTCGCAGCCGTTTGATATTCAGGACTGGCGCAAGGGTGAATGTGACCTCATTGCCGGTAAAACGGCGCCCAATATTACGGTTGTCGAACGCGACTACCCTGCCACTTACGAACGCTTTACCTCGCTCGGTCCGCTAATGGATAAACTGGGTAACGGCGGGAAAGGCATCTCGTGGAACACCCAGACTGAAGTCGATTTCCTCGGTAAGCTGAACTACACCAAGCGTGAAGGCCCGGCGAAAGGCCGACCGCTGATCGACACCGCGTTGGACGCGTCTGAAGTGATCCTCGCGCTGGCGCCAGAAACCAACGGTCAGGTGGCGGTGAAAGCCTGGCAAGCCCTGGGGGCGATGACCGGGCGTGATCACACGCATCTGGCTCTGAACAAAGAAGACGAGAAGATTCGTTTTCGCGATATTCAGGCACAGCCGCGCAAAATCATCTCCAGCCCAACCTGGTCGGGTCTTGAAAGCGAGCATGTCTCCTACAACGCCGGCTATACCAACGTACACGAACTGATCCCATGGCGCACCCTGTCCGGTCGCCAGCAGTTGTATCAGGATCACGCGTGGATGCGTGCCTTTGGCGAAAGCCTGGTGGCTTATCGACCGCCAATCGATACCCGTAGCGTGACGGAAATGCGTGAGGTTCCACCGAACGGCTTCCCGGAAAAAGCGCTGAATTTCCTGACGCCGCACCAGAAATGGGGCATCCACTCCACGTACAGCGAAAACCTGCTGATGCTGACGCTGTCGCGCGGCGGGCCGATTGTCTGGATCAGTGAAACCGACGCCAAAGAGCTGGGGATCGAGGATAACGACTGGATCGAAGCCTTCAATGCCAACGGTGCGTTGACCGCCCGTGCGGTGGTCAGCCAGCGTGTACCGCCGGGAATGACCATGATGTACCACGCGCAGGAGCGAATCATGAATATCCCCGGTTCTGAAGTTACCGGCATGCGCGGTGGTATTCACAACTCAGTGACCCGCGTGTGTCCGAAACCCACGCACATGATCGGCGGCTATGCGCAACTGTCCTACAGCTTTAACTACTACGGCACCGTCGGCTCTAACCGCGATGAGTTCATCATGATTAGAAAAATGAAAAATATTGACTGGCTGGATGATGAAGGTCGCGATCAGGTACAGGAGGCGAAAAAATGAAAATACGCTCACAGGTAGGCATGGTTCTTAATCTGGATAAGTGCATCGGCTGCCACACCTGCTCCGTCACCTGTAAAAACGTCTGGACCGGACGTGAAGGTATGGAATACGCATGGTTTAACAACGTCGAAACCAAACCGGGGATTGGTTACCCCAAAAACTGGGAAGATCAGGAAGAGTGGCAAGGCGGCTGGGTTCGCGACGTTAACGGTAAAATCAGACCGCGCCTGGGCGGCAAAATGGGCGTGATCACCAAAATTTTTGCCAACCCGGTGATCCCGCAAATTGATGATTACTACGAGCCGTTCACCTACGATTACCAGCATCTGCATAGCGCACCGGAAGGCAAACATCAGCCCACCGCCCGTCCGCGTTCGCTGATTGATGGCAAACGGATGGACAAGATTATCTGGGGGCCAAACTGGGAAGAACTGCTCGGCGGCGAGTTTTCTAAGCGCGCGCGCGACCGTAACTTCGAGAAGATGCAAAAGGAGATGTACGGCCAGTTCGAAAACACCTTCATGATGTATCTGCCGCGCCTGTGTGAACACTGCCTGAACCCGAGCTGTGTGGCGACCTGCCCGAGCGGTGCCATCTACAAGCGTGAAGAAGACGGCATTGTGTTGATCGACCAGGATAAATGCCGCGGCTGGCGTTTGTGTATCAGCGGTTGCCCGTATAAGAAAATCTACTTTAACTGGAAGAGCGGCAAGTCGGAAAAATGTATTTTCTGCTATCCGCGCATTGAATCCGGCCAGCCGACGGTGTGTTCAGAAACCTGCGTCGGGCGCATTCGCTATCTCGGCGTCTTGCTGTACGACGCCGACCGCATTGAAGAAGCGGCCAGCACCGAGCATGAAACCGATCTCTACGAGCGCCAGTGCGACGTGTTCCTCAATCCGAACGATCCAGCGGTTATTGAAGAAGCGCTGAAACAGGGTATTCCGCAAAACGTGATTGACGCCGCCCAACGCTCGCCGGTCTACAAAATGGCAATGGACTGGAAGCTGGCGCTGCCGCTGCATCCGGAGTATCGCACCCTACCAATGGTCTGGTATGTGCCGCCGTTGTCACCGATTCAGTCGATCGCCGACGCCGGTGGCCTGCCGCACAATGGCAATATCCTGCCCGCGGTAGAATCGCTGCGTATTCCAGTGCAATACCTCGCCAACATGCTCAGCGCGGGCGATACCGGCCCGGTGCTGCGCGCGCTGAAACGTATGATGGCGATGCGCCACTACATGCGCTCGCAAACCGTTGAAGGTGTCACCGATACCCGCGCCATCGACGAAGTCGGGTTGAGCGTGGAGCAGGTCGAAGAGATGTATCGCTATCTGGCGATTGCCAACTACGAAGACCGCTTCGTGATCCCGACCAGCCACCGCGAAATGGCCCGTGATGCCTTCCCGGAGAAAAACGGCTGCGGCTTTACCTTCGGCGATGGCTGCCACGGTTCAGATACCAAATTCAACCTGTTCAACAGCAGCCGCATTGATGCTATCGACATCACCGAAGTGCGCGATAAAGCGGAGGGTGAATAATGCAGATCCTCAAGGTTATCGGGCTGTTGATGGAGTATCCGGATGAATTGCTGTGGGAATGTAAGGACGATGCGCTGGCGCTGGTCGCCAGTGATGCACCGATGCTGAGCGAGTTCACCCGCGAATTGTTAAGTGCCCCGCTGCTGGATAAGCAAGCCGAATGGTGCGAGGTGTTTGACCGGGGGCGCGCCACCTCGCTGCTGCTGTTTGAACATGTTCATGCGGAATCACGCGATCGCGGTCAGGCGATGGTTGACCTGCTGGCACAGTACGAAAAGGTCGGGTTACAGCTCGCCTGCCGTGAGCTGCCTGATCACCTGCCGCTGTATCTGGAGTATTTGAGCGTGCTGCCGGAGGCAGAGGCTAAAGAGGGATTGCAAAATGTCGCGCCGATCCTGGCGCTGCTTGGCGGGCGCTTAAAGCAGCGTGATACCCCATGGTATCAGCTGTTTGACGCCCTTCTCATGCTGGCGGGCAGTCCGCTTTCAAGTGACAGTGTCACGAAACAGGTCGGCGCAGAAACCCGTGACGATACCCGCCAGGCGCTCGACGCTGTATGGGAAGAGGAACAGGTGAAGTTCATTGAGGATAACGCCACCGCCTGTGACAGTTCACCGTTGCAAAGCTATCAACGGCGCTTTAGCCAGGACGTGGCGCCACAGTATGTTGACGTCAGCTCGGGAGGCCCGAAATGATACAGTACCTGAACGTCTTTTTTTACGACATCTACCCGTATCTGTGCGGGACAGTGTTTATCCTCGGCAGCTGGCTACGCTACGACTACGGCCAGTACACCTGGCGCGCCTCCTCCAGTCAGATGCTGGACAAACGCGGCATGGTGTTGTGGTCAAACCTGTTTCACATCGGCATTTTGGGGATTTTCTTCGGCCATCTGTTTGGCATGTTAACCCCGCACTGGATGTACGCCTGGTTCCTGCCTATCGCAGTGAAGCAGCAAATGGCGATGATTGCGGGCGGGATTTGCGGCGTGCTGACGCTGGTCGGCGGCGCGGGTTTGCTGGTTCGTCGTCTGACGAATTCGCGAATTCGCGCGACATCCTCTACCGCTGATATTCTGATCCTGTGTGTTCTGCTGGTTCAGTGTATCCTCGGTCTGACCACCATTCCGTTCTCAGCACAACATCCGGACGGCAGTGAAATGCTGAAACTGGTGGGCTGGGCGCAGTCGGTGGTGACCTTCCAGGGCGGCGCGTCTGCGCATCTGGATGGCGTGGCGCTAATTTTCCGCGTCCATCTGGTTCTGGGGATGACCATCTTCCTGCTGTTCCCGTTCACCCGTCTGGTCCACGTGTGGAGCGCGCCGGTCGAATATTTCACCCGTCGTAACCAGATCGTCCGTTCTCGCCGATAAATTCGCGTTGTATTGCCAAATCCGGCCTACAGGGAGATTCCGTAGGCCGGATAAGACGCAGGGCGTCGCCATCCAGCATTTTGCACGTTATGATGCTTCTCCACTCCAGGGAGAACGCCAATGAAACCACAGGTTTACCACGTCGATGCCTTTACTCCACACCCATTTCGCGGCAATTCCGCAGGCGTTGTGCTGCATGCTGACGGACTGAGTGAGGCGCAGATGCAGCTGATTGCGCGTGAACTGCGTCATTCTGAAACCGCTTTTCTGCTCACCAGCGACGACAGTGACGTGCGTATTCGCTATTTCACGCCAACGGTCGAAGTACCTATCTGTGGGCACGCCACCGTCGCCGCACACTATGTTCGCGCCAGCGTGCTTGGACTGGGCACTACGACCGTCTGGCAAACGTCGTTGGCCGGGCGTCACCGCGTTGATATTCATGCTGAAAATAACGGCTATCGCATCAGTCTGGAACAGGGTACGCCGACTTTTGAGCCGCCGCTGGAGGGACCCACGCGTGCAGCCATCATCGCCGCTCTGCATCTGACCGAAGACGATATACTGCCGGGACTGCCGCTCCAGATTGCCTCGACCGGACATTCGAAAGTGATGATCCCGTTGAAACCGGAGGTCGACCTCGACGCCCTGTCCCCGGACCAGTCGGCATTAATCGCGATCAGCCAGCACATTGGCTGCAACGGCTTCTTCCCGTTTCAGATTCGACCAGGGGAAAATGCCACTGATGGTCGGATGTTTTCACCGGCGATTGGCATTGTGGAGGATCCGGTCACCGGCAATGCCAATGGTCCAATGGGCGCATGGCTGGTGCACCACAACCTAATGGCTCATGACGGAAAAATCTTGCATGTTCAGGGGCATCAAGGCCGTGCGCTGGGACGCGACGGCATTGTCGAGGTGACGGTGGCAATCCAGGACAATCAGCCGCAAAAAGTGACGATTACCGGTGCGGCGGTGATCCTGTTTCATGCCGAATGGGCGATAGATTTTAATTGAGTCGGTAGGCCGGATAAGACGCATCGCGTCGCTATCCGGCAAATCATCACCCTATTTACCCGCCTCCGGATGCGTATCAAACGCCGCCATCACCGTTGCCAGTTCCGCCTCGGTAAAGCCGTGTTTGGCATCATCAACTCCCAGACCAAAGCGGTCCTGTAACAGGGCATACAGGCTCGCGACGTCAGGTAAGTTAATCTGCTCTACCGCATGGCCCGCTTCATAGTGCGTAAAATGGAAGTTGGTCAGGGTCAGCTTACCGCCGTCTGGCAGATGACGACACATCAGCAGGTGATGGCGAAAATGCGACTGTGGCCAATGCGCGGACCAGAAGTTACCTATCAGATGATCGCTCTGATGCTGAGTGACCAGATCGAAGTGGTACATCGATTGCCAGTGCTCATGATGACGGAACTGCAGGATCCAGTCCTCGTCTTCCCGAATCAGCCGGTATTCACCGTGCGGTGTCTGCTGTTCAATGTCGGCCTGCAGACGAATCGGCGCGGTTAGCGTTTGTCCGCCAAAACCAACATCGGCAATCCACGCTTCACCTTGTAATTCGACCAGTAACAGTCGATGCGTGCGCGGCGGCAAGCTGGGCGGATTTGCCAGCACCACCCGCCCAAGTAAACTGCGCACGGTAAAGCCAATCTCCCGCAGCGCACGCTCAAATACCCCATTCTGCTCAAAGCAATAGCCGCCGCGACGCGCGCCCACCAGTTTCTCTTCCAGCGACTGATCGTCGAGCTGCATTTCTCGCGGCAGCAGCACATCGAGATTTTCAAACGGAATCGCACCGTTATGCAGTAAATGCAGCGTCTGCAAAGTGTCAATGTTGACGTTAGCCGTACCTGACCAGCCAATACGGGAAAAATAAGCGGTTAAAAAAGGCGTCATACCGGATCCCTGTGCGTTGAATGTTGTACTTATAACGCATTTTTCATTTTCCGCCGTCGATTTTGTGCGCTCCCGTCGTATACCGGGCGACAAAATCGCTAATCCCGTTAATATCTATATTAATTGTGTGCACTATCCACTCAACTGAGGATCCACCATGAGTCATTTCCGTCCGGTTGAATTACACCATGCCAGCCGACTGTTAAATCACGGTCCAACGGTCTTGATAACCAGTCGTGATGAAAATACGCAGCGGCGAAATGTGATGGCGGCGGCGTGGTCCATGCCCGTTGAGTTTGACCCGCCGCGTATTGCCATTGTGGTGGATAAGACCGCCTGGTCGCGTGAACTCATTGAACGTAGCGGCATGTTTGGCATTGTCATTCCCGGCGTGGCGGCAACTAACTGGACCTACGCGGTGGGCAGCGTTTCTGGTCGCGTGGAAGATAAATTTAACTGCTACGGTATTCCGGTAGTCAAAGGTCCGGTGCTGAGCTTACCGCTGATAGAGGCTAAATGCCTGGCGTGGATGGAGTGTCGCCTGCTGCCTGCAACATCTGCGCAAGAGAAGTATGACACCCTGTTCGGCCAGGTTGTTTCCGCTGCAGCGGACGATCGCGTCTTTGTCGACGGACGCTGGCAGTTCGATGATGACAAACTCAACACCCTGCATCATCTCGGTGCGGGCACCTTTATCACCAGCGGAAAACGCATTACTGCAGGTGAGTGATCGGAACGGATGACAGCCCACCTGTCATCCACGTTTTTTTATTCTACTTTTTCTTAAAACTTCCAAAAAAAACAATTGGATAAAACAGCCACCGTGACCTTGCCGATTCATTCATGTGAATTATAGTTAAGTTTGCTCTAATTCAAATATTTAACCAAAACGCTATCCGTAGACACCGCACGTCCTGAAGTCTCTGAGAGGATTTACGATGCAACTTAATAGAATCGCACAAAGTTTACTCCTGGCTGGGTTATTAACATCGTTTACCGCCCCTGTTATGGCTGCTGAAGCGCCAAAAGACGCCACTGCCGCCACGCAACAGGCCAACAATGCGCTATACAATCAACTGCCCTTCTCTGATAACACCGACTTTACTGACGCCCATAAAGGCTTTATCGCCCCGATTCCTCAGGAGGTGATTAAAGGTGAGCAAGGTAACGTGGTCTGGAACCCGCAACAGTACGCCTTTATTAAAGAAGGTGATAAATCACCGGATTCGGTTAACCCAAGCCTGTGGCGACAGGCTCAGCTAATCAACATCAGCGGACTGTTTGAAGTAACGGATGGCGTCTACCAGATCCGTAACCTCGATTTGTCGAACATGACGATTATCGAAGGTAAAGAAGGCATCACCGTGGTTGATCCGCTGGTCTCTGCTGAAACAGCTAAAGTAGGGATGGATCTTTACTTTAAAAACCGGGGTAACAAACCGGTTGTAGCGGTAATTTACACCCACAGCCACGTTGACCATTATGGCGGCGTACGCGGCGTTGTTGATGAAGCCGACGTGAAAGCGGGCAAGGTGAAGATTTATGCGCCAGCTGGCTTTATGGAAGCCGCGGTGGCAGAAAATATCATGGCCGGTAACGTCATGAGCCGTCGCGCCAGCTATATGTACGGTAACCTGCTAAAACCGGACGCCAAAGGCCAGGTCGGCGCGGGGCTCGGCACCACCACCTCTGCGGGCACGGTTACTCTGATTGCACCCACCAATATCATTGAGAAAGATGGGCAAAAAGAAGTTATCGACGGTCTGACCTATGATTTCATGTTGGCACCAGGCTCTGAAGCCCCGTCGGAAATGCTGTGGTACATCGAAGAGAAAAAGCTGATTGAATCTGCCGAAGATGTCACCCATACCCTGCACAACACCTACTCGCTGCGCGGCGCTAAAATCCGTGAACCGCTGCCGTGGTCAAAATACATCAACGAAGCGATTGTGCGCTGGGGGGACAAAGCTGAAATCCTGATGGCGCAGCACCACTGGCCAACCTGGGGTAACGACAAGGTCATGACACTGCTGAAAAGCCAGCGTGACTTGTACCGTTACATCAACGATCAAACGTTACGTATGGCCAACGAAGGTCTGACCCGTGACGAGATCGCTGCGAACTTTAAACTGCCGGACTCGCTGGCACATACCTGGGCCAACCGGGGCTACTATGGCTCTGTTAGCCACGATGTGAAAGCCACCTACGTGCTGTATCTCGGCTGGTTTGACGGCAACCCGGCAACGCTTGATGAATTGCCACCGGAAGAAGCCGCGAAGAAATTCGTCGACTATATGGGCGGTGCCGATGCTATTTTGCAAAAAGCGAAAGCCGACTATGACCAGGGTAACTACCGCTGGGTGGCGCAGGTCGTGAGCAAAGTGGTGTTTGCCGATCCGAACAACCAGGCCGCGCGTAATCTGGAAGCCGATGCGCTGGAACAATTAGGCTACCAGGCTGAATCCGGACCGTGGCGTAACTTCTACCTCACCGGCGCACAAGAGTTGCGTAACGGCGTGATCAAAGGGCCAACCCCGAATACCGCCAGCCCGGATACCGTCCGCGCGATGACGCCAGAAATGTTCTTTGACTATCTGGCAGTGCATATTAACGGGCAGAAAGCGGGCGACGCGAAATCGGTATTCAACATCGACCTCGGTAGCGACGGCGGTAAATACAAGCTGGAGCTGGAAAACGGTGTGCTAAACCACACCGCCAATTCTGAAGCCAAAGACGCAGACGCAACTATCACGCTCAACCGTGACACGTTGAACAAAATCATCCTTAAGGAAGTGACGCTGAAACAGGCTGAACAGAGTGGCGATGTGAAGGTGACCGGTGACGGCGCTAAACTTGATTCTATGCTGGGCTACATGGATAAATTCGAGTTCTGGTTCAATATCGTTACCCCTTAAACATAACGTACAACGGGCGGATTATCCGCCCGTTTTCTCTCACATACTGTAACCCGGTTTTTTAATCAGCGTATCCATGTGCGGTGCGATTTCCCTATCCCACACCTGCTGCCAGACTTTTGGGTCAACCTCATTGAGCGCGACGCTCACCGAGCTGTCTTTACTTTGCAGATGGCGAACGATCACCTCGGTAATCTCCGCCGCCAGCGCGGATTTTTGTTCGTCATTCAAATCGCGGGGAAAACATTTAATATCAACGTGCGGCATAGCAGGTTCCTTATTATTGTCTTTACGCGGACTCGCGTACGATAAGATGAAATCCGACATCGATAATATCGTCTTCACGAGGAATGTGCTCAATTCTGTCGGCGAGCAGCGAGGCGGCCCGCTGTCCAATGGCACGTCGGTCTACGCTGACGGTGGTAATTGCCGGGCGATTGCTAGCGGCAAAATCAAGATCGCCAAAGCCCACCACCGCTAAATCGTGTGGTACCGCCAAACCACGGCTTTCCGCCTCCATAATTGCCCCCTGCGCGAGGGTATCCGAGCTACAGACAATCACATCAAATTCGCTGTCGGCAAAAAGCTGCGTCAAGCCACTGCGTCCCAACGCCAGCGAAGCCGGAAGCGGCACATCCACCTGCGGCACCGTGGTAATGCCATGGCGACTCAACACATCACAGAGTCCGTGTTTACGCTGACCGGCGCGGCGATCGGCGGTCCATAACAGGCCCGGGCGACGATAACCTTTTGCAAGGAGATAGTCAGCCACCGCCTGCCCGACTTTTTCGTGCGAGAACCCCACCAGCATATCGATGGGGGTTGGCGTCAAATCCCAGATTTCCACCACCGGGATGGCGGCGTTGAGGATCACTTTTTTCAGCTCAACGGTGTGGTGGATACCCGTGAGCACCACGCCGTCCGGTCGACGAGAAAGCAGCGTCGCTACCAGCTCGGCTTCGGTTTGCTGCGTATACCCAGCCACGCACAGCAAGATGTGATACCCACGTTCAGCCAGTTCGTCGCTCAACGACTGAATGGTATCGACAAACATATTGTTGTTAATTTGTGGGACCACTACCGCAATCAGTTTGCTGCGGCGTGAGGCCAATCCCCCCGCCAGTGCGTTGGGAATATACCCGGTGGCGCGAACGGCCTGCATCACCTTTTCTACTGTTTTCGGGCGCACCATTTGCGGGGTATTCAGCGCCCTGCTTACGGTCATTGGCGATAATCCCGCGGTGCGGGCAACATCTTCCAGCGTTGGTGCGCGGGGAGGTCTGGAATTTTTCACGGTTGATGCCTTTGTAAAAATCGCCGATGGATTTGTGCATTATTCATCATGATTTCAGCCATTGCCAGCATCCCTGGTGCATAACGCTGAGAAAACAGCAGCTTAGTGAAATAACACCATGTGAAATGTTAGCGCCATCATAATGATTTGTGCATTTTCACACAATGCATTGGAATGTGATGCTGTTTATAAAAACAGCCCCTGTTATCTCCGCATTTGTGATCGATTGTTCAAATCAGAAGCAATTTACTGGCGTAATGATTGCGCCATCATTAAAAATGTTAGCGCAATCATTTTGTAACCACCAGGAGAGAACAAGATGTTACTAAGTGCGAATTCCGATGCCGTAACTTATGCCAAAACGGCCAACGCAAAAACAGCGGCTGAAACAGGCGACCGTATTGAGTGGGTAAAACTGTCTTTAGCCTTTCTGCCGCTGGCAACGCCAGTAAGCGATGCCAAAGTGCTCACCGGTCGCCAGAAACCGTTAACTGAAGTCGCCATTATCATCGCTGAGATCCGTAGCCGTGACGGATTTGAAGGGGTGGGATTTAGCTACTCGAAGCGCGCAGGCGGTCAGGGTATTTATGCGCATGCCAAAGAGATCGCCGATAATCTGCTTGGCGAAGATCCGAACGATATAGACAAGATCTACACCAAATTGCTGTGGGCCGGCGCTTCCGTTGGCCGCAGCGGGATGGCGGTCCAGGCCATCTCCCCTCTCGACATCGCCCTGTGGGATATGAAGGCCAAGCGCGCGGGCCTGCCGCTGGCAAAACTGCTGGGCGCACATCGCGACTCCGTTCAGTGCTATAACACCTCCGGAGGATTCCTGCATACGCCGCTGGATCAGGTGCTGAAAAACGTGGTTATCTCCCGCGAAAACGGCATTGGCGGCATCAAACTGAAAGTCGGTCAGCCAAACTGCGCCGAAGATATTCGTCGCTTAACCGCGGTGCGTGAAGCGCTGGGCGATGACTTCCCGCTGATGGTTGACGCCAATCAGCAGTGGGATCGGGAAACCGCCATTCGCATGGGACGCAAAATGGAACAGTTCAATCTGATCTGGATTGAAGAGCCGCTGGATGCCTATGACATTGAAGGCCACGCTCAACTGGCTGCTGCGCTTGATACACCGATTGCCACCGGCGAAATGCTGACCAGTTTCCGCGAGCACGAGCAGTTGATCCTCGGCAACGCCAGTGATTTTGTGCAGCCCGACGCCCCACGCGTGGGCGGTATTTCTCCATTCCTTAAAATTATGGACCTGGCGGCAAAACACGGGCGCAAGCTGGCTCCACACTTTGCCATGGAAGTGCACCTGCATCTGTCCGCCGCTTACCCACTTGAACCGTGGCTGGAGCATTTTGAATGGCTGAACCCGTTATTCAATGAACAACTGGAACTGCGCGATGGTCGGATGTGGGTTTCAGATCGCCATGGTCTGGGATTCAGTATTAGCGAACAGGCACGCCGCTGGACGCAGTTAAGCTGTGAATTTGGCAAGCGCCCTTAACGTATCTGGCGGGGAATAATACCCGCCCTCTTTCCCTACAGAAACGCTCTCAAACCTAATAACAGGAGTGGGTGATGAACACAATAATAAAGCGCACTAAAGTGCGTTACAGTATTTTGATATTTCTGTTTCTGGCCACCGTATTTAATTATGCCGATCGTGCAACGTTATCCGTTGTCGCACCGATTATGAGTAAAGAGTTGGGTTTTGACCCTGAAGCAATGGGGCTGGCCTTTTCTGCATTTGGTATTTCATACGTCATTATGCAATTGCCAGGCGGCTGGTTACTGGACCGTTACGGCTCTCGCCTGGTGTACGGCTGCGCGCTGATCGGCTGGTCGCTGGTGACCATGTTTCAGGGCACCATTTATCTGTATGCCAGTCCGCTGATCGTATTGATTATCTTACGTCTGATGATGGGCGCTATCGAAGCCCCCGCCTTCCCCGCCAACAGTCGCCTGAGTGTACAGTGGTTTCCTAATAACGAGCGCGGGTTTGTCACCTCAGTTTATCAGGCAGCGCAATATATCTCGCTAGGCATTATTACGCCGCTGATGACCATCATATTGCATAATTTGAGCTGGCATTTTGTCTTTTATTATATCGGGGCAATTGGCGTTATTCTGGGTATATTCTGGCTGGTTAAGATCAGAGATCCGATGCATCACCCGAAAGTTAACCAGCAGGAACTTGACTACATTCGTAATGGCGGTGGCGAACCATCGTTGGGAAATAAGAAAGAACCACAAAAAATCACCTTTGCGCAGATTAAAAGCGTTTGCGTCAACAGGATGATGATCGGTGTTTATATCGGGCAGTTCTGTGTCACATCCATTACCTGGTTCTTCCTGACCTGGTTTCCGACTTATCTGTACCAGGCTAAGGGAATGTCGATTCTCAAGGTCGGGTTTGTCGCCAGTATTCCTGCGATTGCCGGTTTTATCGGTGGATTGTTAGGTGGCGTGTTCTCTGACTGGTTATTGAAACGCGGCTACAGCCTGACGGTTGCCCGCAAGCTGCCGGTCATCTGCGGGATGCTGCTTTCCTGCGTGATTGTTATCGCCAACTACACCTCTTCAGAATTTGTGGTGATTGCCGCCATGAGCCTGGCATTTTTCGCCAAAGGTTTTGGCAATCTGGGCTGGTGCGTACTCAGCGATACCTCACCAAAAGAAGTGTTGGGCATTGCCGGAGGTGTGTTCAATATGTGCGGCAACATGGCCAGTATCATCACCCCACTGGTTATCGGCGTCATCCTTGCCAATACCCAGTCGTTTGATTACGCCATTTTATACGTCGGCTCGATGGGGCTGATTGGGCTGTGTTCGTATCTGTTTGTCGTCGGACCGTTGGATCGTATTACCCTGACGCCGTCCGTCGCGTGATTTAACCGTATGGCGATATTTCGCCCGCTGTTCCGGGACTTGCACTCCTGCGGAACAGCGTTTTTTTACGGCTACGATTTGCTCAGCGCTCGCTGCATCGAGGTTAGCCATTTTCCCGCGGCGCATAGCGCGCCCCGGTTCACAGCACCTTCGACAAAAACTGCTGCGTGCGCGGATGACGCGGATGATTCAGTACCTGCTCGCTGCTACCCTGCTCGACGATTTTACCATCGACCATAAACACCACCTGATCCGCCACCTCCCGGGCAAAACCAATCTCGTGCGTCACCACCACTAACGTGGTACCGGACTTTGCCAGGCCTTTAATGACATCCAGCACTTCGCCCACCAGTTCAGGATCAAGCGCGGATGTCGGTTCATCAAACAGCATCACACGCGGGTTCAACGCCAGCGCACGAGCGATGGCGATACGCTGCTGCTGCCCGCCAGATAAATGGCGTGACCAGGCATCGGCTTTATGCCGCAAGCCTACCGCATCCAGCAGGGTTAATGCCCGCTCGGTAGCGGATTTCCGTGACGAGAGTCCGTGAGCCACTGGCGCTTCAATCAGGTTCTCCAGTACCGTTAAGTGTGGGAAGAGATTAAAGTTCTGAAACACATAACCCACGTTAATGCGCTGGCGCAGAATGTCTGCCTCTTTCAGTTCATACAGCTTGTCTCCCTGTCGGCGATAACCTATATAGTCGCCGTCAATCTGAATGAAGCCTTCATCGACGCGCTCCAGATGGTTGATGGCCCGCAGTAACGTGGATTTTCCCGAACCCGATGGCCCGAGAATAACCGTTACCGTACCAGGCGGGATCTCCAGCGACACGTCATCCAGCGCTTTATGGCGGCCGAAGGACTTGCTGACGCCAGTAATGGAAATATGGCCTTCAGGCGAGTGGGACATGGACGACCTCCTGAGGCGTAAGTTGACGGCGACCTTTAACTGCGCGGCTGACGCGGGTGGTATTGATGGCTGAGCGCCGTTCGCTGCGGGCCAGCGCGCGTTCAACCAGGTGTTGAATCAGCGACAGAACGCTGGTGATCGCCAGATACCACACCGCCCCAACCATCAGCAACGGGATCACCTCCTGGGTACGGTTGTAGATCATCTGGATGGTGTAAAACAGCTCCGGCATCGCCAGCACGTAAACCATCGCCGTGCCTTTCGCCAGGCTAATAATTTCATTGAAGCCGGCAGGCAAAATGGTGCGCAGCGCCTGCGGCAGGATAATGCGCAGCGTGCGTCGCCAGGCAGGTAAACCCAGCGCTGCCGCAGCCTCATACTGGCCGTGATCGACACCGAGAAATCCGCCACGAATAATCTCGGCGGTATAGGCGCTTTGCACCAGCGTCAAACCCACTACCGCGGTAGAAAACTGACCCAGTACATTGATGGTCGCGAAGCTGCCCCACTGAACGTGGGTGAAAGGAATGCCAATCGTCAGCGTGTCGTACAGATACGAGAAGTTGTATAAGATTATCAGCACCACGATCAGCGGCAGCGAGCGAAACAGCCAGATGTATCCCCAGGCCAGGCTATTCAGCAGCCACGATGATGAGAGACGTGCCAGTGCCAGCAATCCACCGAACACCACACTCAACAGTGTGCCGATAAGGGTCAGCAGCAACGTTTGCCCCAGACCGGACAAAATCACCGGGTCGAAGAACCAGCGGGCAAACACGCCCCACTCCCAACGCGGATTAAACGCCACCGACTGGATAATCACCGCCAGCACAAACAGCGCGACTATCGCACCTGCCGTGCGCATCGGATAGCGTGCCGGGACGACTTTGATGGTTTCCGTCGTTTTCATTTTTTCTCCTCAGGCAATTTTTGCCTGACCTGCGATGGTCAACAGTTTGGTAAAGCGCAGCCGACCGTCAAACGGCGGCAGGCTGTACTCTTCCGGGTTACGTGCAATATCAAATTGTGGATCGTACCCCTGACGCAAATAGAGCTGAACGGCCTCCGGTTGGCGAAACCCTGTCGTCAGGTAGATACGGCTGTAGCCCGCCAGTAGCGCCCGTCGTTCCAGTTCCTGTACCACGCGCGCCGCCAGCCCCTGCTTACGCAGGGTGCTTTGGGTCCAGATGCGTTTAATCTCAGCCGTGTCTTTGTCGTAAGGTTTGTAGGCCCCGGTGGCGATAATCTCGCCGTCGCGCTCCAGCACCACAAAGATCCCCTGCGGCGCCAGATACCATTCAGTCAATTCAACTTCAGCATCACGGGAAAAATAATCGCCATAGCGCGCGGCATATTCAGCAAACAGACCGTTCAGAATCGGCTGCAGTTCTGCCGCCTCCGGCGAGACCACGCGGAATTGATCGCTCACGTTACCTCCTTAGTCGCCTAAACCGGCCGGGTTGATTTCAGATTGTGGAATGCGTTCCACCCCCTCTCCCCAGCGATTCAAGACTTTGTCGTAGTCACCGTTGGCGATCACACCGTTAAGCGCGGTTTGCACCGGCTGTACCAATCCGCTGTCTTTTTTCAGCGTTACGGCGATATGCGCGGCCTTTGGCCAGCCACCGTCGACGCTACCCACGAGTTGCGTTTTTCCATTGAGCGCTGCTTTCCACGCGCCGATAACGTTAGGGCCAAAATAGGCATCGGCGCGGCCTGACTGTAGCGCCAGCGTCTGGGCGGCATCATCCTTGGTATAGACTGGCGTAAACGCCGGTAACCCGTTCTTCAGGTTCTCTTCATTCCATGCCAGAAGAATGGCTTCCTGGTTGGTCCCGGAGCCGACAATAATGCGCAGCCCGGCGATATCTTTTGCCTGTTCAATTTTGGTCAACTTACTGCCGGTTTTGACGTAAAAACCGAGTGAATCTTTACGATACGTGGCGAAGTCGAACTTTTCTTTGCGCGCTTTGGTGACGGTAATATTGCTGATCGCAGCATCATATTTGCCGGAAGCTACGCCCAACGGCCAGTCTTCCCATGACGTTGGCACCACGTTCAACTCCAGCCCCAGACTGTCGGCCACCAGACGGGCGATATCCGCCTCGCTGCCGATCAGCGTTTTATTGTCATCTGCAAACACCGTCAGCGGCGGCTGGCTCAGTCCGGCAATCGCCACCGTGAATTTACCCGGTACGGCCAGCTGCAGCCTGGCGGGCAACTGCGCGATCGCCTGGGCGTTTTTCACCGTGTTAATCGGCGTTTTATTGGCCTCCAGGCTTACGCCCGTGCCGTTGATGGTGACATCGTTTGCCCAGACGGAAGCGCTGAAAGCCAGGGACAGCGCCAAAAGTAATGATTTTTTCTGCATCGTATTTGTCTCTTATTGTGTGAATTGATTGGCAGGTGTCGCTAAGCCAAGGCTGGCACGCAAAGTCGTGCCGGGGTAGTCAAGACGGAACAGACCGCGCGCCTGAAGTAACGGGATCACCTGTTCAACAAAGCGTGGGAAGGTGTCCGGCGTGCCGCCCTGAATGATAAATCCGTCGGCGGCTCTCTCATCGAACCACTGCTGCAGGCCGTCAGCCACCTGTTCCGGCGTACCGCTAAAGCGGGGGCGTGGGCTGGCCGCTTCCAGCGCAGCCTGGCGCAGGGTTAACCCGCGCTCACGTGCATTGCGCTTGATTTCATCGGTGGTGCTGCGAAAACTGTTTTGCCCGAGATCGCCGAGCTCCGGGAACGGCGCATCAAGGGAATATTGCGCGAAATCGTGATGTTCAAAATAGCGGCCGAGGTAATTCAGCGCGTCGTTAATGGAAACCAGCGCTGCGGTGGTTTGATATTGCTGTTCAGCATCCTGCTCGGTGTCACCCACAATGACGCTGACGCCCTGGAAAATATGCAGATCATCGTCACCCCGCCCCGCTATTTCCAACTGGCTTTTCACATCCTGATAAAAAACTTTGGCCTCTGCCAGTGATTCCTGATGGGTGAAAATGGCGTCAGCGTGTGTTGCTGCTAATTTCTTGCCATCCTCAGAAGCGCCAGCCTGAAATATAATCGGCCGTCCTTGTGGTGTACGGGCAATATTTAAGGGGCCGGCAACTTGGAAATAATCGCCATGATGATTGAGCGTATGCAGTTTCTGCGGATTAAAGAATTCACCGCTCGTTTTATTGCGGGTAAACGCATCCTCTTCCCACGAATCCCACAATCCTTTGACCACCTGCAAATATTCATCGGCAATACGGTAGCGTTGAGCATGTTCCGGGTGCTGCGCGCGAGAATAGTTCTTTGCTGAACCTTCCAGTGGCGATGTCACCACATTCCATCCAGCGCGCCCCTGGCTGAGATGATCGAGGCTGGCAAATTGCCGCGCGGTGGTAAACGGTTCGCTGTATGAGGTTGAAACCGTGCCCACCAGTCCCAGATTGTTGGTGATGCTCGCCAGTGCCGACAATACCGTTAGCGGTTCAAAGCGATTTAAAAAATGTGGGATGGATTTCTCATTGATATACAAACCATCGGCAACAAAAATAAAATCCAGTTTACCTTGCTCGGCAATTAATGCAGTGTCTTTGACAAACTCAAAATTAATACTGGCATCGGCAAGTGCTGCCGGATGACGCCATGCTGACATATTCCCGGAGGCACCATGCAGAATAGTACCCAACCGTAATTGCCTTTTTTTAGCCATAGTACCCCCTACCCAACAGGTAAAATTAAAGGTGTGTGAATGCCGTTTTCGCTAAATGCGTAAAGTACTGCGCGGCGGGTTCAATTAATCGTTCGTCAGGATTAAATCCCGGATGGTGTAATCCGTATTCGCTGGCGCTGCCAATACTGACAAATGCCCCGGGCGTATTTTGCAGATAGACGGCAAAATCCTCTCCCCCCATATGCAGATCGGCATAGTGCGTCGTGTACCCGGAGGTTTTTGCCACCTCGGTGGCAATCTCTGCCCAGCGCGAATCGTTGACCAGCGCCGTGGGGCCCGCGTGCCAGATAACATCAATTTGTGCGCCAAAGGCGTGGGCAAATCCGGCGGCGATGTCATTCACCCGTGATTTGACCTGCTGCTGAACGACTGTGCGATGGGTTCTGAGCGTCCCTTCCAGCTCAACGGATTCTGGCAGCACGTTCCACGTGTTGCCGCCCTGAATACGGGTCACGCTCAACACCACCGAATCCAGCGTGTTAACCTCCCGGCTGGCCACGCCTTGCAACACCGTCACCAGTTGGCTGGCAAGCAGAATGGCATCTTTGCCTTCATGTGGCCGAGCGGCATGTGCGCCTTTGCCATGGATACGCAGCACGACACGATCGACGTTGGCATAAAATGCGCCGCCACGCGTGGCAAACTCACCCACCGGTAAGCCAGGCTCGTTGTGCATACCGAAAATCGCCGCTACGTTTTGTAGCGCCCCGGCGCGGATTAACGCTTTCGCGCCACCAAAGTTTTCTTCCGCAGGCTGAAACAGGATACGAACCCGCCCCGGTAATGCGCTTTCTTGCTGTTTCAACAACAGCGCAGCACCGAGCATGACGCTGGTATGCACGTCGTGTCCGCAGGCGTGCATGACCCCCGGCGTAACGGAGCGAAACGCCACATCGGCATTCTCTTCTATCGGTAAGGCGTCGATATCGGCCCGCAGGGCGATAACATCGTCTCCTCGCCCAACCTCAGCCACCAGACCGGTGCTCAGTTCAAAGGGCAAAATGTTGACGTCGGCAGCACGCAACCAGTCGCGAATACGTGCTGTAGTCGCCACCTCCTGTAAGGACAGCTCCGGATACTGGTGCAGTTCACGGCGCCAGCCGATAAGCGTCGAGGCCAATGACATCAGACGACCTCCACAGCGGAATGGGCCTGCGCCAACAAATGCAGCGATGTCAGACGCGCATGACCTTCTGCTAGCGGGGTATCGATAATAAATTCATCAATGCCGTACTGCGCGTGCAGGCTGTTCAGCTTTGCGGCCACATCTTCGGCCGTTCCGTGCAACAACGCCTGCGCTCGACGGGCAATTTTTCGTGGCACGCTGCCCGCCTGTGCGGCGAATGCCAACGCCTGCTCTTCACTGGCCACCGTCACGCGTTGACCATCTTCCAGCTCAACACCCCATATTTGTACGTTCTCCGCCAATTGCGCGGCAGTTTCCGGATTGTTCGCCACAATCACCTGCACGGCGACAATCGTCGGGCGCACACTGTTGGCTTGCCAGTAAGTCAGAACATCGCGCAGCAGCGCCGGGTCACCGTTCAGGTGCGCGGCAAAGATGAAATTCCAGTCAGACTCGGCCGCCAACTGTGCGCTTGGCACGCTGGCCCCCAACACGAATCTTTGCGGCGGTGAGGGCGGGATCGGCGTCGGAAATACCGCGTGCCCGGTTTCCGTCCCGGTCAATGCCAGCCAGGCATCGAGCTGCGAAAGCGGCTCGGCAAAGCTGCCCTTTTCACTCTGATGTAGCCCCTGCTGGAGCGCCTGCGTTGACAGCGGTAGACCGCCTGGGGCTTTCCCCACGCCGAGATCAACGCGCCCTGGGGCCAGTGATGCCAGTAAATTGAAGTTTTCCGCTACTTTATACGGGCTGTAATGTTGCAGCATAACGCCACCAGAGCCAACGCGGATACGTTGTGTTTGGCCAAGGATCCAGGCGATCACCAGCTCCGGTGACGGACTGGCTAGCTGCGGCGTATTGTGATGCTCCGCTATCCAAAAGCGGTGGTATCCCCACGCCTCTGCCTGCTGTGCCAGCTGTAGCGTACGGGCAAGCGCAATGGCAGCAGTTTCGGTTTCCCCTACGGGGCTTTTATCGAGAATACTCAGGCGATATGACATGTTACAGGCTCACGATTGTTAACATGTCGTCATTATTAAATTATCAAACAACCATTCAGAAACATTTAATTCACATTTACTCAACTAAAAAATCGCTAACCAACCTTACTTCTACTACGGGTAAGGTCTCTCCTGGGCAGGTATAAGAAGCAGAAAAAACATACCCTACAAAATATAATAGGGTTACTGTTTATGCCAGAAACCCAACAATATCATTTTGCGGTAGTTTTATTTTTGCGCACTATATTTATGCTGAATTTAATTTAAGTCAGCTGAAGTATCTCTTTAGGTTATACACTTGTATTTATTGTTTCATATTTATGACCATTAACAAACCGCATACAACAAAAATTTTATTTGAAATACTTTCGTCAGGCTAATGATTAGTAGAGAATGCAGCGTTTCTTATTAAAAATGGTTTAAAACAGCTTTTTAATATCCCCTGGTATTATTCCGGGGATTTTTGTATGACTTGAACATACCACCAGGGACCGCTATGAAAAGTAACATGCCCGTTACACAAGTTGAGCACACACTTAACGCGAAAGCGACGCTGCTGTCGACGACGGATAAAGAAAGCCATATTACCTATGCCAACACGGCTTTTATTGAAGCCAGCGGCTTTAATGAAACCCAGCTCATGGGCGAACCCCACAATATTATTCGCCATCCTGATATGCCCTCTGCCGCCTTCGCCGACATGTGGCACACTCTCCAGCAGGGTGACAGCTGGACCGGGATGGTGAAAAATCGCCGGGAAAATGGTGACCATTACTGGGTTCGCGCCAACGTCACCCCCGTCTGGCACCGTGAAAAATTAACCGGCTACATCTCTGTGCGTACCGTTCCATCACGGGAAGAAATAGCCCAGAGTGAGCAGCTGTATGAAAAAATAAATAGCCAGCAATTTAAAAGTTTCCGACTGTTTAAAGGCATTATTATTCGTCGTGGCATACTGGCATGGACATCTGCGTTTAAATGGTTAAGCATAAGTCAGCGAGTCAATTATGCTTTAGGGGTAGTAGCCCTGCCCTGCGTATTATTAACACTCGCACCGGTGAATTCATTTATTCAGGCTGGCGGAATGATCGTGCTATTTCTGCTATTTGGCATTTACCTTAAGTGCCAAATTTGTCAGCCAGTTAATACGCTGCTCAGTCAAATGAAAAAGGTTGTCTCCGGCCGTAAACCCGATAACTGTCATTTAAATCGCGTAGATGAAATCGGGATGCTGATGCGACTGGTTAATCAATCCGGGCTGAATCTAAATTCTCTGGTGGATGATGTCAGTACTCAAATCGCCGGGATCCGTGAAATCAGTCAACGGGTATCAAAAGAAGGCGTTGCACTGCATACACGTTCAGAAGAAACCTCCGCTGACCTGCAGCAAACCGCCGCCGCCATTGAAGAAATTGGCAGCGCGGTGCAACAAACCGCCGATACCGCCGCACAAACGATGACCATGGCCGATAAAACCAGCGTCAACGCGACGGAAGGCGGCGATATCATGAAACAGACCATCGGCATGATGCAGGCTATCTCGCGTGATAACAGTCAGATCGTCGACATCATCGGTGTTATCGACAGTATCGCCTTTCAGACCAATATTCTGGCGCTGAATGCTGCCGTCGAGGCCGCACGCGCCGGGGAGTCCGGTCGTGGTTTTGCCGTTGTGGCGGCGGAAGTACGCAACCTGGCGCAGCACTCCGCCTCAGCCGCCAAAGAGATCAAGCAGCTAATTGAGAAGAACGTCGCGAACGTCAACTCCGGCGTAAAAATGGTGGAGCAGACGGAAACGCATCTCACGGGCATGATCGGTGACGTATTGCAGATGTCGATGATGATTAAAGACATCAGCCTCGCGACGCGGGAACAAACCCAGGCGCTGGATCTGATCAATGACTCGATTTCACGCGTCGGCACCATGACCCACACTAACGCCGAGATGGTGGAACGTGTCACTGATGCCACCGCCGATTTAACTCAGCGTTACTCACGACTGCAGCAGGCCGTTCAGGTCTTTGGCGTATCGGCATAATGCAGGCTTTGCGTCACTGATTAATTGACTGTAGGATGCTCGGCCGACAGTTTTCCCCTCTAACACAATGAAGGGTAACGCTGTTTTCGCCGCTGCACGGGCGGCAAAAAGGATTTTGTTAATTTGTCAGGCCAACAGGAAACGCAATGAACACACACAACACGCAAGCCGCAGAACAACATGCGGCGAAACGACGCTGGCTGAATGCTCACGAAGAGGGGTATCACAAAGCGATGGGCAACCGACAGGTACAGATGATCGCCATCGGCGGCGCGATTGGTACCGGGTTGTTTTTAGGGGCCGGGGCACGTTTACAAATGGCTGGACCCGCTTTAGCGCTGGTGTATCTGGTATGCGGTATTTTTTCATTCTTTATTCTTCGTGCGCTCGGAGAACTGGTTCTGCACCGCCCTTCCAGCGGCAGTTTTGTCTCCTACGCCCGTGAGTTCCTGGGAGAGAAAGCGGCCTATGTGGCTGGCTGGATGTACTTTATCAACTGGGCGATGACCGGGATCGTCGATATCACTGCTGTCGCGCTGTACATGCACTACTGGGGGGCGTTTGGCGATGTGCCACAGTGGGTATTTGCCCTTGGTGCGCTGGCGATTGTTGGTACCATGAACATGATTGGCGTGAAATGGTTCGCCGAGATGGAGTTCTGGTTTGCGCTGGTCAAAGTGTTGGCAATCGTGATTTTTCTGGTGGTTGGTACGGTCTTTTTAGGTACCGGACAACCACTGGACGGTAACACCACCGGGTTTCATCTGATCACCGATAACGGTGGCTTCTTCCCGCACGGTCTGTTACCCGCGCTGGTGCTGGTACAAGGTGTGGTCTTTGCTTTTGCCTCTATTGAACTGGTGGGTACGGCCGCCGGAGAATGCAAAGATCCGCAAACCATGGTGCCAAAAGCGATCAACAGTGTGATTTGGCGCATTGGCCTTTTCTACGTCGGCTCCGTCGTACTGCTGGTGCTGCTGCTGCCATGGAACGCCTATCAAGCGGGCCAAAGTCCGTTTGTGACCTTCTTCTCGAAACTCGGCGTGCCGTATATCGGTAGTATCATGAACATTGTGGTGCTGACCGCCGCCCTTTCCAGCCTCAACTCGGGGTTGTATTGCACCGGACGAATTTTACGTTCGATGTCGATGGGCGGTTCTGCCCCCAAATTTATGGCGAAAATGAGCCGTCAGCAGGTCCCCTGGGCTGGGATCCTCGCCACGCTGGTGGTGTATGTGGTTGGTGTTTTCCTCAACTATCTGGTGCCTTCGCAGGTGTTTGAGATCGTGCTGAACTTCGCGTCGTTAGGGATTATTGCGTCGTGGGGATTTATCGTGGTGTGCCAGATGCGTTTGCGTCAGGCCATTAAAGACGGCAAAGCGGCAAACGTCAGCTTCAAGCTACCGGGCGCGCCGTTTACCTCATGGTTAACGTTGCTGTTCCTGCTAAGCGTGCTGGTGCTGATGGCCTTTGATTATCCGAACGGCACCTACACCATCGCGTCGTTACCGTTGATTGCTATTCTGCTGGTTGCCGGATGGTTTGGCGTGCGTAAACGCGTGGCGGAAATCCAGCGCACCGCGCCGTAATCGCATTCAGGCCTGACAGCGTATCCCCGTCAGGCCTGCTTTCTTAGTTGGCTTCGATTAACTGCGCAACATCATTGCTGTTAATTTCCCGCGCGTTGCCATCCTGATCGGTATAGCTGGTCATCCCGGTGTCTTTATCCAACTGCGGTTTGCCCTGGGAGACGATAGTTTGCCCACTTTTCGTGGTCATGACGTAATCCGTTGAACAACCTGCCAGAGTAAACAGCATTACGCCTGCGCAAAGGCAGATAAATGGCTTTTTCATGATATTCCTGTGTTATGCAATGAGCCGATAAGGACCTAGTGTAAGTCCCTGATGTTTATCAGGCCAGCGATGGGGTGTAACGAGGCGTATCGTGGGGTATGGATAAATAACAGGAGGGGTTTCCCCCTCCGGGTAAATTACAGCGCGATGCGAATCACATCATCCGGCTGTGTGGCTTCCTGCTCACGTGAAGATTTTTGTTTCACGCTAACATACAGGGTTTTGCCATCAGCGGAGAGCGCCAGGCTGTTCGGGAACGTCGGGGTGTCGAATGTTTTGACGACTTTATAGCTTTTCGCGTCAATCACGCTGACCTTACCGGCCTGACGATGCGTCACGTAGGCTTCATTGCGCGTAGGGTTGAACAGCACAGCCAGAGATTCCGGCGCGGCGACTTTCGCCAGTACTTTTCCGTCACGGGTATCAATCACCAGCACTTCTGCCGCTTTAGAATCGGTAATAAACGCGCGGTTACCAGCGGTATCCAGGCTCAGATTGATAAAGAAATGCTCTTTGCCGTCATCCAGCAGCTTTTTGCGGCTGAGAATTTTATTGTCTGCGGTATCGATGGTAATAAACTCACCGTCAGCATTGGTGGTGTACAAGCGTTTAGCCTTGCTGTCGACAGCCAGACCGGTGCTCATTTTACCGGTGTTAGCAATGGTGGTTTTCAGTTTGATGGTTTCACCGTCGACCACCCAGATCACGCTCTCTTTACCAATCCCGCTGATGTAGACCGTGTTGGTGGCGTCATCGGCTACCAGCTGACGCGGCTGCAGCGGACGGACATCTTCCGAACGTTTACGCGCATCCAGTACCAGACGGCCTTTTACGTCGCCGGTTTTAGCATCCATCGCGGTGACTGCACTGTTGACAGTATTACCAAACCACAGGGTCTGTGTCGCATTATTGATGGTGGCGCCAAACGGTTTCAGGTCGTTATGAATCGCCTGAGTTACTTCCAGCGTGATCGGATCGAGACGGTAAACCACCCCGCCCTTATCCAGCTTACGACTCTGGGAGGTGGCAAGCCACAGCGCGTTTTCCTGTTGGCTGTACGCCATTTCGTAGGCGCCTTTGCCTACCGCTTTGCGCAGCAGTTCTTCCGCAGCCTGCGTACTAAAAGAGGATGCAACAAGCAGTGAACCTAACAGTAAAGAACCACGCAGACGCGGTGAAAACAGATGACGTAAAGACATGACGACTCCCTTTGATAAATTCATTTGTTACTGCTTCACAATGCTTCAATCAGCAAAATCATGGTTTTGCCTTTTTAATAATGAGAATAGTAATCATTATTTATCTCAAAGTGGAGTGTTTATTCGCTTTCTGGCAACAACCTTCTTATTTTCTCCATAAATGCTTAACGTGCCGCTCACAAACAGAGCGGCACAGCGGATTTTCGCGATTAATCTTCAGCGAGCCGGATCACAACCTTGCCAAAGTTTTTCCCGGTCAGCAGACCAATAAAGGCTGCCGGAGCATTCTCCAGCCCTTCCGTAATCTGTTCCCGGTACTGGATTTTACCTTCTTTGACCCAGCGTCCCATCTCCTGCTGGAACTCATGAATGCGATGACCGTAATCCTGACCAATAATAAAGCCCTGCATCCGGATGCGCTTTTTCAGGATGGTGGCCATCAGCAGCGGTAAGCGGTCGGGACCTGCCGGTAACGCCGTGGCGTTATAACCGCTGACCAGCCCACACACCGGAATGCGCGCAGAGGTGTTGAGTAACGGCAGCACCGCGTCGAAGACTTTGCCGCCAACGTTTTCATAATAGATGTCGATCCCCTGCGGACAAGCCTGCGCCAGCTGTTGCGCGAAATCAGGCGCATGGTGATCGAGGCAAAGATCAAAGCCGAGCACCTCGGTGGCATGACGGCATTTTTGCGCTCCACCGGCCACGCCGACTACCCGACATCCTTTGAGTTTGCCAATTTGCCCGACGGTTGCGCCTACCGGCCCGGTGGCTGCTGCCACCACCAACGTCTCTCCGGCTTTAGGTTGGCCGATATCCAGCAGCCCCATATACGCGGTAAAGCCCGGCATGCCCAACAGACCTAACGCCCAGGATGGATGTTCAGGGTTATCGCCTAATTTTACCAACCCGCTACCATCGGAGATGTCGAAATCCTGCCAGCCGCTGTAGCTCAGAACCCATTCACCAACGTGATAATCAGGATGATTTGATGCCATCACCCGGCTGACGGTACCGCCGACCATCACCGCGCCAATCTCCACCGGGGGAGAATATGAAGGCTCATCGCTCATGCGACCGCGCATATAGGGATCGAGAGACAGATACACGTTGCGCAGTAAAACTTGCCCTTCCCCGGGAGTGGCGACAGCCCCCTCTTCCAGACGGAAATTACTGAGTACCGGAGCGCCATGGGGGCGTGAAGCCAGTACCCAGCGGCGATTGCGTTGCAGTTGTTGACTCATTGATGTTCTCCTCTGCTTTTGGCATGAATCCATCAATAGTAGACGCCCCGCGCTAGCGATGCTTTCACATTAATTGCCGACGGCGTTTAACCGCACAACCAGATAAACACAGGGTTGCGCGGTTTCATTAATAAATCGGCAGTCATTCGGCGGGCCGAGTTCCAGACAATCACCGGCCTTCATTTCGTGGCGCGTGTCCCCTTCGACAAACACTAACTCCCCCTGCTGCAGCCAGATTAGCTGTCTGGCCTGCACGTAGGACGAAGCGGGCATGGGAATGTCGCTCCCGGCTGGCAGTTCTATCTGCACCAGATCGATGGGCAGATCGCTGCGCGGGGAGACGTGGCGGCGCAGATAATGGCTTTGCGGATCGTGCCAGACTGGCTGGTTGGCGAAGCGCAGCAGCTTGCCCTCCTGCATTTCAGCCCGCGCCATCAGCGTTGACATGCTGATGCCAAATGCCCCGGAAAGCCGCCCCAGCAGCGTTGCCGTTGGACTGCTCTCGCCACGCTCAATTTTATGGATCATGGCCCGCGACACGCCCGCGCGCTCGGCAAGTTCCGTCAGCGACCAGCCGCGAGATTCCCGTTCTATGCGAATTCTTGCACCGATCCGTTGATTTATGCTGTCTTCAATAGTATTCATATTGTAATACTATAGTGAACAATGCCTGAGGTTCAACATGTCAATTCGCTTTGCCAGTAAAGAAGACTGCGCCGCCATTGCAGAAATCTACAATCACGCGGTGCTGCATACGGCGGCTATCTGGAACGATCAAACTGTCGATGCCGAAAACCGTATATCCTGGTACGAAGCCCGGCAAATACTGGGGTATCCGGTGCTGGTGAGTGAAGAGAATGACGTGGTCACCGGGTATGCGTCTTTCGGCGACTGGCGTAATTTTGATGGTTTTCGTCATACCGTTGAGCATTCGGTGTATGTGCATCCGGATCATCAAGGCAAAGGCCTGGGGCGCGCATTACTCAGCCGGTTGATTGATGAGGCCCGCAGGTGCGGTAAGCATGTGATGGTCGCGGGCATTGAGTCGCAGAATCAGGCATCGTTGCACCTGCACAGCACGCTCGGTTTTGTCTTAACCGCGCAAATGCCGCAGGTGGGGACGAAGTTTGGCCGCTGGCTGGATCTGACCTTTATGCAGCTACAACTGGACGATCGCCGCGATCCGGACGCACGCGGATGAACTCGACGCTAACCCTCTCCTTTCTGATTGCCGCCGGCATCGGTCTGGTGGTGCAGAACACCTTAATGGTACGTATTACTCAGACCTCTTCAACCATTCTGATTGCCATGCTGCTCAATTCGCTGGTGGGTATTGTGCTGTTTGTCAGCATTCTGTGGTTTAAGCAAGGTATGGCGGGGTTTGGTGAGCTGGTTTCCAGCGTACGCTGGTGGACGTTAATTCCCGGTTTATTGGGTTCGTTTTTTGTCTTCGCCAGTATTAGCGGCTATCAAAATGTGGGGGCTGCCACCACCATTGCGGTGCTGGTTGCCAGTCAGTTGATTGGCGGTCTGCTACTGGATATCTTGCGAAGCAACGGCGTACCGCTGCGTGCGCTGGTGGGGCCAGTTTGTGGCGCAGTGTTGCTGGTAATCGGCGCCTGGCTGGTGGCCAGACGCGCGTTTTAATGGCCTGATGGCGCTTTGCTTATCAGGCCAACGGAATATGCCTGTAGGCCGGATAAGGTGTGAGCACCGCCATCCGGCAAGGAAATATCAGAGAATAGTGCCACCTTTGGTGAGCTGCTCGCGGCGGGCTTCCATATCCTCTTTATACTGACGACCATGATGCGCAATCGCCGTGCGCAGACGCTGTTGCTGGGTGTAGCGATCTTCCCGGCTCAGTTCTGCATCATCGCTGAGCGCAATCAGCAGTTCGTTCATATGCGTAATGACGCTCTCTTCAATGGCGGCGTCGACGCGGGCGCTGACCTCATCCAGGTGCGACATACTTTCTCCTTAACTGATTAATTTAATTTAGCTTTTGAAAAATCACTGCCCATCAGGCTAACGCTGTATCCGCTGACGTTACTGCGTGTGGCATAAAACGTTTTGCCGTTTGCCAGCGCGATCCACGGCGCCTGCTGGTAGAAAATCTCTTGCGACTGCTGGTAAAGCGCGGCACGTTCTTGCGGCTTGCTCACCTGTTTCGCCTTTTGCACCAGCGCATTATACGCTTTATCGCACCAGCGTGCGGCGTTGGATCCGGTTTTAATGCTGTTGCAGCCCAGCAGGACATCAGCGAAGTTATCCGGATCGCCGTTGTCAGACATCCAGCCAAACAGCGCGGTGTCGTGCTCGCCCTTACGCATTCCGGAGAGGTACTCACCCCACTCCCAGGAAACGATTTTCGCCTTCACGCCAACCTTCGCCCAGTCACTTTGGATCATCTCAGCGATCCGACGGGAGTTCGGGTTGTACGGACGTTGAACCGGCATCGACCATAGCGTCGCCTCAAAACCGTTCTCCAGCCCAGCTTTCTTCAGCAGTTCTTTCGCTTTTTGCGGGTCGAAATCGTAGTCTTTCAGATCGTTGTTGAAGCCCAGCATATTCGGTGGAATCGGTGATTTCGCCACCGTGCCTGAACCTAAGAAGACGGCGTTAATGATCGCTTTTTTATCGGTCGCGTAATTCAGCGCCTGACGTACCAATACGTTATCAAACGGTTTTTTCTCAGTATTAAATGCCAGATAACCGACGTTCAGTGCGTCGACCGAATGCAGCGTCAGGTCGTTGTTTTTCTTGATTTCCTCAAACTGCACCGGCGCAGGCGCGGGAATTATCTGGCACTCATTGGTTTGCAGTTTTGCCAGTCGCGTTTGCACGTTTGGCGTAATGGCGAAGATCAGGTGTTTGGTCGGAACGTCACCATCCCAGTAGTTCGGGTTGGCCAGATAGCGGATCTGTGAATCCTGCTTATACTGTTGCAGCACGTAAGGTCCGGTGCCAATCGGCCAGGTATCGACGTTTTCCGGTGTACCTTTTTTCAGCATCTGGTCGGCATATTCCGCAGAGAGAATGGACGCGAAGTCCATCCCCCAGTCGGCCAGAAACGCCGCATTAGGTTCGTTCAGCACAAACTGGACATGATAATCATCAACCTTCTTCACCTCTTTGATCAGCTTGTCCAACCCGACATCGTTGAAGTACTCATAGTTACCCTGCGAGACGTTATGGTACGGATGATCGGCATCTTTCTGACGTAATACCGAGAACAGAACGTCATCCGCGTTGAAATCACGGGTCGGTTTGAAGAATTTATTGCTGTTGAACTTCACGCCCTGACGCAGGGTAAAGGTATACGTCAAGCCATCCGGGGATATCGTCCAGTCGGTAGCCAGAGACGGCACCGGGGTGTTTTTCACCGGATCAAAGTTAATCAGTCGGTTATACAGCACCTGAGAACTGGCCACAAATGATGGGCCGGAGCTGGCGATTTGCGGGTTAAAGGATTCGGGAGACGCTTCAGAGCAGTAGATAAGGGTGTCGGTATTGGCAGCAAATGCAGCACCGGTTGGTAATCCCGCGCTGAGCGCCAGCGCGAGCAACGTTTTCCTTGCAATCATTGTTGTATGCCTTCTTATTTTATTATTCATCTCATTATCAGAGCATAGCTGACAAAAACTGACTAATAACAAATCACTATCAGGTTATTCTTATGCGGTGGTTTTCGCTGATTAATTCGACAGCACCGGTGAAATAATTTCCCTTAAGTCTTTTTCAAAACGTCAAGATTTTTCCCCGTGCTCTATGCCATGAAAATTCGCCCCTTTTTGCCTCTCTTCCACCGTTTGCTCGCGTTTATAAGCCGTAAAGTAGATGTGTGAAGAAGTCTAAGGGATAACAACGTGGCAAAAACTCTCTTGCGCAGCGGCAATTTGGATGACTATCAGGCCGTGGGCGGCGGTGGTCAGGCCGTTTTTGATTCAGCATTGCAAATTCGTGAAACGCTTCGTCTGCGAAAACAGCAGGCCATGGCCGATTGTCTGGCGATCCCGCAAGTCAATGATAATGGCGATCGGGTTGACTGGTATTCCCCAATTGAAGGACAAGCCGTCGCCTGGAAAGCCGCTGATGAAGACGCGCGCTTTCGGGCATTACGCTATCTGGCCAGCACGCTGGACAGCGCGGCGACTCTCAGTCGTAAAAGCCTGCAATCGGGTAAAACCTCGCTGCAATTGTTTGGATCTCTGCTGGAAAAGGCCGTTCAGTTTCCTGGGGAAAATCACGTTTTTCTGGTTGATGGCAAACCGGTGATAACGTTCTGGGGATTCGTCAATCTGAACGAAAACACGCGTGACGATGTGCTCGACTGCTTGCGGATTGCCGATGTTCCTCCGGTCATGCCCGCACCGCAAGCCGAACCTGAAGAAGATATGGTCGTCCCGGAAATCACCTTTGCCGAAGCCGATGCACCTTTACTGACTCCGGTCGTGGAAACACCCAAGCCCGCAGAACCTGAACCGCAGCCCCCGGTCATCGTAAATGAACCCGAGGCCTCACCACCGCCCATATTGCCAACACCTGCGCGTAAACTGCCGCTGTGGAGCCTGCCGGTTGCCGCGGTCATTATTGCCGCTATCGTTGGACCGTTACTGTGGAAACAGCAGGCGACACGCCCTGCGCCCGCGCTGCAGCCGATTGAGGTTGCGAAGGTCGACATCAAGCCGCTACCCGTACTGACACCTTCGCTGCCGCTGCATCGCGCGGAAGTTGTCCCGGTGGTAAAAAAAGAGAAGCCTGCCGAGGGGCCGGTGGTGATTGCCGCGATCCCGAAAGATGCGCTGGTCATGGACGCGAACCAGATGAAGGTCGGCACCACCCGCTTCCTCAACGGTAACTGGCGCGTGATGGTCGACATCAAAGATCCGGTCAGCGGTAAAGCGCCCTCGCTGCGTTATCAGATCCAGACCAATAAAGGCACTGCGCGAGTCGTCCACGGCGACAATGTGGTATGTCGTGCGGAGATTTTCTCCGGTCTGCACCAGTCGGGTGAATTAATGATTAAAAGTCGTGGGAACGCGCGTTGTACGGACGGCTCGCGTTATCCGATGCCGGAAATCACCTGTAAAGCGGGAACCAACGACGTAGCCGCCTGTACCGCACGTTATGACGATCACGCGGAGATCCCCATGACCATCAAAAAGATAGGTGCCTGATTTTATGTTGGTGAATCTGTGTGATTACAAACAGAGCGTGACGCTCATTGCCAATAGCGGCGTACAGTTTCTGGATTTTGGCCTGACGCCGCAGGAATCCGCGCATCACGGGCGCTTTGTGCGCAAAACGGCCAACGGCCCGCTGCTGCGACTGGATTTCGACCTGACAACGGGCCGCTATACGTTACCAGGTAGCACTGGCGGGCAACCCGAAGTGGTCAAGCCAGAAAGCACCCAGACATTACATTATTCACTGGACGTGCTCGACGGCGTCTGGCTGCCGCTGCCGTTCCTGCGCTTTAACCCGCCGCGCACATTTGTCGAAGGCCCGGATAACTGGGCGCGCGTACAGGTGCGCAAGCTGGCACAACCGGACAGTGCGGGCAACACGCACCGTGTGACCGTGGCGCTGGACAGCCAGTTAACCGAGCATGCCCCCGCCGTATTGACGCCAAATGAAAACGATTTGCTCAACGGCACGCGATTTGCGCTGGCCTGGCACGATAAAGAAATCGCTGATTTTCTCGACCAGACGTGGATTGACGGCTGGCTGCGCGAGTCTTTTTTGCACTATGTGACGCAACAAGAAAACCGCGCCGAACAAGAGATCCAGCTCGCGCTGCGAAATTTCGAATATCAGGCGCACTGGCTGAATGTGCTGACCCTGTTAGGCGAGCAGCTTGCCATTCCGGAAGTAAAGCTGGTGACGCACACCCTTAGCACCCCGGCCATTCCTGTCGATCTGATCTTGGATATCGGCAATACCCATACCTGCGGCGTATTGATTGAAGATCACGGTGACGCCAATGACGGGCTACGCCAGACGGCAGAATTACAGGTCCGTTCATTAAGCGAGCCGCAATACCTCAACGATCCGCTGTTCACTAGCCGACTGGAGTTTTCCGAGGCGCGTTTTGGGAAACAGCACTTTTCCGTGGAGAGCGGTCGTGACGATGCCTTCATCTGGCCGTCGATCGTTCGTGTCGGCGATGAAGCCCGCAAACTGGCCATGCAGCGCGTCGGCACCGAAGGCAGCAGCGGGATCTCCAGCCCGCGTCGGTATCTGTGGGATGAAACACCGGTGTTGCACGACTGGCGCTTTAGCCAGATGAATGGCAAAACTCAGCGCGAACCGCTGGCAACTGCCTTCCCGCTGATGAATCTGATGAACGATGATGGCCAACCGCTGTTTAGCCTGCCGCAGGATGACCGGCTGCCGGTATTCTCACCGCAGTACAGTCGCAGCACGCTGATGACTCATATGCTGTGCGAAGTTCTGGCGCAGGCGCTGGGGCAAATTAACAGCGTGGCGACACGTCTGCGCCTCGGTTTTCCGGCCTCGCCTCGCCAGCTGCGTACGCTGATCCTGACCCTGCCGTCGGCGATGCCAAAACAAGAGCGTGAGATCTTCCGCCTGCGCATGTTTGAGGCTATTGCATTAGTGTGGAAAGCGATGGGCTGGCATCCGCAGGATGACGATTTTACCACCCGCAAGCAGCAGGAAAAAAGCGTGGTCCCCGTCCCTGAGATCCAGATGGAATGGGATGAAGCCAGCTGTGGGCAGCTGGTTTGGCTATACAATGAAGCGATTTCACACTACGACGGGCACACCGAATCGTTCTTCAACGCCCTCGCCCGCCCGGACCGCCTTCCGGAACCGGGTGAAGTCAACGGTCGCGCCCTGCGTGTGGCATCAATCGACATTGGCGGCGGCACCACGGATATGGCCGTGGTCCATTATCAATTAGATGATGGCGTGGGGGCGAATGTCAAAATCACGCCGCATCTGCTGTTTCGTGAAGGATTCAAGGTTGCCGGGGATGACTTGCTGCTCGATGTTATCCAACGCTGCGTGCTACCCGCCCTGCAAACCCGCTTACAACAGGCGGGGGTTACCGACGCCGCCGCCCTGCTGGCCACGCTGTTTGGCGACTCCGGGCGCATCGACACCCAGGCGATTTTACGCCAGCAAACGGCGTTACAGCTGTTTATGCCGCTCGGGCATGCGGTGCTCTCAGCGTGGGAGCAAAGCGATGTTAACGACCCGGTAGCGGGGCTACATGCCACCTTTGGTGAACTGCTGGCCCAGCCGCCAACGCGCAACGTGATGAACTATATCCAGCAGGCCATCGATCATGCGTTGCCTGCGGGCTCGCCGGTTTTTGACGTGCTGAGCGTGCCGCTGCAAGTGCAGTTCAGGCCATTACAGGAAGCCCTGCTGGCCGGGCAGTTTACCCTGACCTCTCCGCTGCACGCCGTGTGTGAAGCCATCTCGCACTATCGTTGCGACATTTTACTGGTAACCGGCAGACCCGCCTGTTTACCAGGCGTACAGGCGCTGATTCGTCATCTGCAACCCGTTCCGGTTAATCGTATGATTTGGATGGACAGCTACCGCGTGCATGAGTGGTATCCGTTTAGCCAGCAAGGGCGCATTGGCAATCCGAAGTCCACCGCCGCCGTGGGCGCCATGCTGTGCAGCCTGGCGCTGGATTTGCGTCTGCCGCGTTTTAACTTTAAAGCCGCCGATATCGGCGCGTACTCGACGGTACGCTATCTCGGCGTGTTAGATAACACGGTTAATACGCTGCGCGATGAGAATATCTGGTATCACGATATCGACCTCGACAAGCCAGGCGCAAAGCTGGACGCGCGCCTGAATTTCCCGCTGCGTGGCAATGTGACGTTAGGTTTCCGCCAACTGGAGAACAGCCGCTGGCCCGCCACCCCGCTGTATACGCTCAGTATCAACTCTGCTGAGCTGGCGAAAACCATCGCCGGTGATGGCGTATTAAATGTGCGTCTGCAATTACGTGGCGGTAGCAAAGAAACCGGCCCGGAATACTTCGTCCTCAGCGATGCCTGGCTGCAGGATGGCACACCCGTTGCCGCTAACGCCTTAACCTTAAAACTGAATACGCTGGCAGACCGCCGCCACAGCGGCAGCCATTACTGGATTGATAGCGGGAGTGTGTACCTGAAATGAGCAAGACGTTAAACACCGCACAGGCCGCCATCGAATGGGTAACGGACGTACGTACACGCGCGGCACGCCTGGATGATGAAGCAGATTCCCTGCTGGCTCAGCTCACGTTAGCCGCGGTCAATGAAACCGCGCTCAATGAGACATTCGCCGCGCCGGGTTGTGTGGGATTGTACGGCCACTCACAGGCGGCGAAAGCGCATTTGCTCTGCGCATTGTGCAGCGATTCGGGTGGCAAACTGAACATCACCACGCCGGATCGCAGCATCGATTACTTTACGCACATTAACCCCGGCCATGCGCCAACCAACATGGCTATTCGCTTCACCCGCGACGAAACACCATTGGACAGCGCATGGCCGCTGCGCCTGCGGTTGATGAGCGAGGCGGATCTGGTTCAGCTGTTTATCGCCCAGTTCTGTGCGTTACCTGACAACCGTCAGGTTGAAAAAGCGATCATTGAGACGCGGTTAGAAAAATGGCAGACGCTGCGCCAGCGCCATCCTGTGGCGGGGATCTGCGCACAAGACGTGGCCACCATCGCGCGTTTCTGGCGTTCTCGTGTTCCCTCAAACCAGCAGCAAATTGACGATGCGCTGTGGCACCAGTTTGCCATGCTGCTTCCGGCACTGGATCTCACCACCCGGGCACATGCCTGGGCATTACTGTGGGGAGAACAGCCAGAACTCACGCAGCAGTTTCTGGCACTGGCGCATACGCTGCAGCAAACCGGGCATGCCAAAGAATTAGCTGCGCCGTTTAGCCTGCTGGTCGACCATTTCGGCTTGCCCGCCGAAAGCTTTCTCACTCAGGCGGCACTGGCCGGGAACGACGCGCTAAGTGATGTGGTGGTGCATCCCATTGCCGACAATCAGTTGCTTAATGCGGTCAGCCTGTCACTGGAATCACTGGCGCTGTTGACCCGCGAACTGGTACTGACGGTAGAAGACGCGGTGCTGGAGAGCACGGACCTGCTGGATATCCCCCTGGCACCGGATGCGCATCCACACCCGCTATGGCAAGCAAAATTAGGGTGGATGCTGGAGCATTACCGCCAGTGTCTGCAACCCGATGTGTTAGTCATCTGCAACGCGGTATCCACCCGTTCGCAGACGCCGACCGTCACCCGCACACTACTCGGTTGGATCAACGATACCCAACCGCTGCACGATGCTGCGTTACCGGGCGTGGTGTGGGCCATTACCCCACAGGATGCACGTTTTAGCACCCAGCAGAACCTCGATGAAGCCGTTCAGCAATTACTGGGCAAACCCGGACTGTACTGGGGCACGCTACAGGCGCTGGATAAGCACAGTTTACAGCGGCTGGTTGAATGGTTGTCGCAGGCCACTTCGCCCGCTCAGCGTCAGGCTCGGTTTATCTCTCTGCACGAGCAAATCCAGCAGCGAATTCGCGCCACGTTAATGAGCTGGCTACACACGGATGACGAGACGACTGGGGCGAGTGAATCACTTATTCGCCAGTTGCAAGCTCAGGCGGCAAAACATGGCGAGCTGCTGGAGGGACTACTGCCGCCTATGCGCAGCGTGGAGTCGTTGTTACGTATTCAACAACCGCGTGAGGAGCAGGTTAGCGGCTTATTTAATGATGCGATCGACCTGTTTGCTGACGCGCGAGATACGTCTCACCCGCAAGAGAGTGAAGAGACCGGATACCTGGCGCATAAAATGTGGATCAACCATGTGCGCCAGTGGTGTCGTAATGAGAATAACGCGCGTCGCCTGCACCTGGAGCCGGAAACTTTAAGGCAGGTTGCTGACATCCTGGTGACCACCAGTTACCGGCTGGAGATGCCGCAACGCCTGCACGCTATTATGCAGCGCGAGAACGTCTGCGCAGCGCAGCTGCACGCGGATATCGGTGATTTTATTACTTGGCTTGGGTTTGCTCGCGTTGCCGAGGAACAGCGCCCTGCCAGCAGGATCCTAAAAGGTGCCGCTATCTTTAGCGCCCCGCCGCAACAACCGATGCGTCGACTGGCAAAACTGGACGAGCAACCTCGGCATGGTGCCAGCCGATACGTGTATGACTGGTTGGTTGCCCTGTACACCCGCGCCAATGAAAACGTCGGCTATCAGCATCCGCTGGACGTGACTGACGCTGACAGGTTGCGATTAATCGCGCTGCTAAAGGCCTGACGACGTCATTAGAAAAGAGAAAACAGGAGTGCGACGGGAAAGCTCATCGGCCACGTCGCCCCGACTAATACCGCGCTGAGAAAGCGAATACGCTTTTTATCGCGCGAAAGAAACCAGGTGATGATAGCCGCGATGGCGGCCATTACCGCATAAAAAACCAGCATGTTTTGATACAAAGACATTTAGGGCATCCGGGCCAGAAGGGAAAATCGCGCGCAATATGCTCTTTTTTATGACACACATCAAGTTTTATTCATTTTTTTAAGAAAATCGGCGAGAAAAAAACCGTTCTCCGTAATGTTCAGATTTCGTACTATTGCGGATAGTTTTAACCCGTACTATACCCATAAGGGTTAAATCGAAAGGTGGCAAAAATGAATGTTTCCAGTAAAACCGTAGTACTGATAAATCTCTTTGCTGCTGTAGGACTTTTCAGCCTGATATCCGCAAGGTTTGGCTGGTTTGCTTGATGTGACTCTTGTTGATTAATTGCAGCGTCTGCTGGCAGAGAGAACATTCTCTCTGCCATTGATGTGCGATCTTCCCACTGCTTCACCTGCCAGTAAATTATCCTTAGTGTGTAATAGCCCTAACCTTTCTGCGGTAATGAGATAGCGAATCCCGGCATGCTTTGCCCCCTAAGCGGCCCCGTATGAAGTGGTCTACTGAATTTGGACCCCTTTCAGGAATTGTGTCACTGGGATGGTACATCACCGTCTGATTCGCCCTCACCCGCACTCTCTTTGCTTTGAATGAACCGGAGTGCCAAATAGAGGTCTGGAGCCAGAAGCATGTCATCATCATTCATTGTTGGTCGGCTTTCTTTAAACCAGCGTGTTAATTCCGTTTTCCGGCCCGCAAGGATTAACGTAATCTGTCGACTTTTCAGGTCACGCTTTAACTCATTAATGGTGGCCAGGACACTTATATCTGAATAGGTGAAGCAGGCAACGGCATCAATAACCACCCATTTAGGTTGTAATGTTGTACCATCAACTAAGTTCAATACCCGACGTTTAAAATAAGCCACATTAAAATAGGTCAACGGGGAGTTAAATCGATACATCAACACGCCCGGAACCATTTTAATATCGGTTGAATTACCTAATGAGTGAATCATTCCATTTTCGTCAGTTCCCAGTAAGTGCTCAGAAGGACGAAAGACTGTACGCAGGAACTGTAACAGACCGAGCAACACGGCAAGCCCGATTCCCTGGATTACACCGATAATTAACACACAGCCAAAGGTGAAGAAGGCCAAACGAAATGCCTGTTTATTTCTTCGCCTCAGGTTCCATAGCCCACGTAAATCAATCAATGACCACGAGGCATACATTAGAACAATACCTAATGCAGAAACCGGAATAAACTGTAATGGCTGAGTAAAAAATACGACTATGATACCGATGAGTAAGGCTGCGACCACGGAAACCAGCTGACTTTTCCCCCCAGTTGAATCATTAACAGCGGTTCGGGAATCGGCTCCACTGATAGCAAACCCCTGAGATAATCCAGACATGAGATTCGCAATACCCAGAGCTCTAAACTCAGCATCAGCATTAATGTCATAGCCATTTTTCGCGGCGAAACTACGGGCGGTAAGCATAAGACTGACAAAACTGACCAAAGCCAGGTTCAGCGCCGGGATCACTAAATCACGCATCAGACCTGGCTGGAACGCCGCCCAGTTAACGACGGGTAAACCAGGCTGAAAACCGTCGCCTCCAATAGTGGTAATCCCATGATTTTGTGCTGATGTTCCCCATACCAGCGCCGTTGTTATCACAATGGCAATCAACGGTGCTGGCCAGTGGCTGCGATACGTTTTGATAACCATTAAAATAACTAACGTTAAAAGTGATAGTCCTAAGGTTAATAAATGGCTGTCTGCGATTCGGCCTGGCAAGGCAATTATTTTTTCAATAACCTGCGCCTCATCAAGTGTGATCCCTAAAACCTTACCTAATTGCCCGACAATAATCGTCACGGCTACGCCATTAAGCAAACCAGTAAGAATGGGATGAGAAAGCAGATCGGCAAGTGCGCCCAGGCGAAATTTACTGGCAAGCAGGCACCATCCGCCCATCATCAATGTCATGATGATCGTCAGTTGCCAGTGCAGTTCGGGATTACCTGCAGAGAGGGGAAACACGACGGCCGCAATCACCGCGCAGGTTGTTGCATCAGGGCCAACAATAAGCTGACGTGAAGAACCAAACAGTGCATAAGCGATCATCGGTAAAACGCAGGAATACAGCCCCACGATTGCCCCAACACCCGCCAACTCAGCGTAAGCAATAGCAACGGGTAGTGCGACAGCCGCAACAGATAACCCGGCTTTAACATCATGTTTTAGCCAGCTTTTATCGTAGGCTAATAAATTTTGTAAACCAGGCATGTAATTTAAAAAAAATTTTCCGAACACTTTATTCTCCGGATATTGTTCTTACCCACGCAATGTTGGCACACTTCTGAGTGAGGTTCTGGTTATCTAATGCTCCCGGAATGAGGCCTCCACCGTTCAGGCCCTAATAACCTCAACCATCTTATTATTCTGACTGGTGTTAAACATAGTTCAAAACCGACCGTGCCTTCTGACCCCAAAAATTGTCCGCTGAGTGCCAGCAGCGGACATTAAGCATGGATTTATGTAGGGGAAAGTGCGATTAGTGCAGTTGTAATATTAATAAGATTTCGCTCGCTGCCGAATAATGAGCAAATCCAGTATACGATTGTTGGTACTCCGCTCAATGATACTGCTCCGGCCGATAACATCAACGTATGTATCGGGCCGGTCGTCAACAACTTGCTGTTTTACGTACTTTCGCGAGTCTGGACCCATTCTTCATGGATCTTCTGTACTTTGACCCACAGTTTTTTAAGCGATATCTCAGGAACGTTTTCGAAAGTCAGACCGAATTCTTCATCAAGCACTTCCTGCCACTCGGGTAAAGACGTTGAGATGTGAGTCGTAACGACTTCGCCATCGGTTTTTGTTAAAACGCAACCTCGCAGTATCGTTTTGCCGTGTGGCTTCCGGAGTTGTGCAGTAACAACTTTTGCATATCCGGATTCAGGGGAATGCATATTAAAGTGATGACGGTCTACGAAATCACTCATAGAAGCGGGTTGCTCAGCCATATTCACGCCTGCGATCCAGCACGATGGATCGGCAATGAGATGCCAATCGCCCACGCCGTCCTTGTCCATGGCTTCCATGCCAAACTGCATCGAGTCTTGGTTAACGGTAGTATTCATCAGAGGCATTTGCTCATGAAGCGCATCGCCAAGACCGACATCCACCCACCATCTCCCGTTGGGATTATTTTCACTCGGCAACCCCTCAGCGATGATAGCTGCATGGTTTTCCAGTTTTATATGCTCAGGGCCTTCAGCGCCGTGGACGTTTGCTGGGTGAATACTCACACGATAACCAAGGTGGGTGAGTAGCGTATGTAAGCCGCCATTGAGCTGAAAACAATAACCACCTCGTCGGGTTGTTGCCGCTCTTCTGAAACTTTCCATGGCGTCAATTCCCCAACCCTGACCAAGGTGGATCCAGAATGTTTCGTAAGGGATCCGCTCTACATGAGCTTGATGTAAACGGGTAAGTGCCTCAATGGAGGGTTTTTCTGCGTCAAGGCCAAGGCGAGCCAGATAGGCTTTTACTAAATCGTTCATGTTAATGTCATATTCCTAAGTCTGTGCATGTTGCATTTTCATTTTTGAGAGTTTATCAAAGGGAGGGTTTGGAGCTTTAAAAAGGACTGATGGCGTCAGATAGATTCTAAATCTGCTCCAGGCAATACATTTTTTCTATAATTACGGGCATTACTAACTGAAAGTGGCTGTATTTTAATATCCACACTCAGTACTGTGTAGCGTCTAAATTGAGAATAATGTTTTCATATTTGAGAGGAGTCGATGGACTTAAATGCCTTAAAGATGTTTGTTCTGACAGCCCGCTGCGGTAGCCTTTCTGCAGCAGCGCGGGAAAACAACATACCGCTTCCGACGCTAAGCCGTAGGATCGCTGAACTTGAGCATGAGCTGGATGTTGTTCTGCTAGAACGCACTGTGAAAGGTTGCAGAGCAACAGAGGCGGGTAAAAAATTGCTGGATCAGGCCAGTTCGGCTATTGATACGCTTAATGATGCCGAGCAGTTCCTCACCACTGCCGATTCCCGCATTACAGGCCGATTACGCCTGACAATGCCTCAATCACTTGAACCGTGGTGGGAAATCATCAGGCAGTTTCAGCGTATATATCCGGGTATTGCCATTAACGTTTATACGACTGAACGTCGAGTGGATTTAGTTTCTGAAGGTATTGATGTCGCGCTGAGAGTTGGAAGCATCTCTGATGATGATGTCGTTGCGAGCCATCTCATGGATTTCAGGCATATTCTGGTCGCCAGCCCGGCGCTTTTTCAGGGCAGTGAGCCCCCCAAAGAGCCATCAGACCTGATGAAGTATCCCTGTGCCGCCTGGGGTTCGGTGATAGGCGCGCGTCCGGTGTGGATGCTCGGTGAACATACCTACGATGTTCCAGCGACCTTCATCGTCAATGATTATCTTCATTTGCGCTCTGGAGCCCTTGCTGGCGACTACATTACTGAGTTACCTGCTTTTTTTGCTGCGGAATACATTAATAGTGGAAAACTGATTGAGGTTTTACCCCAGACACGTTTGCCCTACTCATCATTGCATCTGGTTTATAAAAAACACCGACATGTTTCCACGGCGGCCAGAGCCTACATAGAATTCTGTAAGGCTAATGTACACATACTAAAAGAAAAAAGCCGCGTACCCTCAGATGATGAAAATATGTATCCATGAATTTGAATTATCAGCCAAACCGATAGCGTATGTAGGTAAGGCGGTGACCGATTCATGCGGTGAGTTCAAGGGGTAGATGCAACGCTATCCTTAATCGAAGGGATGTTGCCATGAAACCCAGATACCGGACATCAGCGAAGTGATGTTCATTAAGAGAACGGAACGCGACTCCAATGTATGTAAATTAGCCTGACCTCGCGGATATTTCCAACTTACCGCCGTCCGATGGCGACGAGGCCAGTGCCGCGCATAGTATAGACACCCTTCTACCAGTAATTAGCTATCCGTGCGTCTATGGCCATGCGCGGGTACTGATTTTACTCGTGTTTAATCATCACATGGCGGATAACAGTGTAATCCTCGAGTCCATAAACCGACATGTCCTTACCGTAACCGGAGAGTTTTTGCCCGCCGTGCGGCATTTCGCTCACCAACGTGAAGTGGGTGTTGACCCAGGTACAGCCGTACTGCAAGCGGGCGCTGAGGCGATGGGCACGACCGACGTCTCGCGTCCAGACCGAAGATGCCAGCCCGTATTTTGAATCGTTAGCCCATGCCAGGACCTGAGCCTCATCATCAAACTGGGTGATGCTGACCACCGGGCCGAAGACTTCCCGCTGAACGATAGCATCGTCCTGCTTCGCGCCCGCCAGCAGCGTTGGGGCAAAATAGTAGCCTGCACCCTCTACTTTTTTACCGCCGGTGATGACTTTGATGTGCCCGAGCGCTTTGGCCTCATCCACCGCTTTGGTGATGCGATCCAAATGAGCCTGAGAGCTTACCGGCCCCAACTCTGTTGATTCATCATTCGGTGAACCGGTTTTCAGGCTGGCGACCGCCGCACCCAATTTTTCGACCAGCGCGTCGTAAATGCCTTTCTGCGCGTAAATGCGACAGGCTGCGGTGCAATCCTGCCCGGCGTTGTAATAACCGAACGTGCGTACGCCGCTCACCACCGCATCGAGATCGGCATCATCAAAAATAATAACCGGGGCCTTGCCGCCCAACTCCATATGCGTGCGCTTAATCGATGGCGCAGTATGCCCAATGATGTGTTCACCGGTAGCAATAGAGCCGGTCAGTGAAACCATGCGCACTTTTTCATGACCGGTCAGCGGATCGCCCACGGTTTTACCACGACCAAACAGCACGTTAATCACGCCTGCCGGGAAAATATCTTTCGCCAACTCCGCCAGCTTCAGTGCCGTTAATGGGGTAATTTCGGATGGTTTAATCACCACGCAGTTACCTGCCGCCAGCGCCGGTGCCAGTTTCCACGCAGCCATCATCAGCGGATAGTTCCACGGTGCGATAGACGCCACCACCCCCAGCGGATCGCGACGGATCATGGACGTATGCCCTTCCAGATACTCCCCGGCCGCCAGGCCGTTGAGCGTACGTGCCGCACCGGCAAAGAAGCGGAAAACATCCACAATCGCCGGAATTTCATCATTTAGCACGCAGTGAAAAGGCTTACCGCAATTCAAGGATTCCAGCTCAGCAAATGTCTGCGCGTTTTCGGCGATAGTGTCCGCCAGCTTCAGTAACAGCTCTGAACGCACTTTCGGCGTGGTTTGTCCCCAGCTGGCAAAAGCCTCATCGGCGGCACGGACGGCTGCATCAACCTGCACGGTTGACGCCTCGGCAATTTCCAGGATCACGTCACCGGTAGCAGGGTTATAGACCGGCTGCTTTTCACCTTCACCGTTGACCAGTTCGCCGTTAATCAGTAATTGATGTTGCATAGCAATTTCCCATATTGTCGTTTATTTACCGTTTCCGGCGAGAGTGTCGCCTTCACGCGTCAGCCACCAGGCCCCTAAAATCGGCAGTGTTGTGACCGCCATCACCAGCAATGCCACTACGTTGGTCACCGGGACATCACGCGGACGTCCCAGTTGATTGAGTAGCCACAGCGGAAGTGTTCTTTCGTGTCCGGCCGTGAACGTTGTTACGATGATTTCATCAAACGACAACGCAAACGCCAGCATGCCTCCGGCCAACAGCGCCGACGCAAGATTCGGCAGCACCACATAGCGGAAGGTTTGCCAGCCGTTCGCCCCCAGGTCCATTGACGCTTCAACCAGACTCCATGATGTGCGACGAAAACGGGCCACAACGTTGTTAAATACCACTACCACACAAAACGTCGCATGCCCCACCACGATGGTCAGGAAGCCGGGTTCCAGATTGATGGTTTTAAATGCAGTCAGCAGTGCCAGACCGGTGATAATGCCCGGTAGCGCAATAGGCAAAAGCAACAACAGCGATATTGCGTTCTTGCCAAAGAAATCCCGCCGCCACAGGGCCGCCGCCGCCAGCGTTCCTAGCACCAGTGCGATGGCCGTCGACAGCGCGGCGATCTTAAGTGACAGTGTCACTGATTCCAAAATATCGCTACGCTGTGCCGCCACGCTAAACCACCGTAGCGTAAGCCCCTGCGGTGGAAAGCTAAAAGCGGCTTCCTCAGTATTAAACGCATAGGCGGCGATGATGAGGATGGGAAAGTGCAGGAAAATCACGCCACCCCATGCGGCCAGTTTGAGTAAAAACGGTGCGCGTTCAGAGTGCATCAAACGCTCCCAGACGCTTCACGAACGCCAGATACAGTGCGATTAATACAATCGGCACCAGGGTGAATGCCGCCGCCATTGGCATGTTGCCGATAGCCCCTTGTTGCGAATAGACCATGTTGCCGATGAAAAAACCCGGCGGCCCCACCAGTTGCGGCACAATAAAATCACCCAGCGTCAGCGAGAAGGTAAAGATTGAACCAGCAGCAATACCGGGGATAGCCAGCGGCAGCACTACATAGCGGAAGGTCTGACGCGGGCGGGCGCCCAAATCCGCCGAGGCCTGCAGCAATGACGGCGGTAACCGTTCCAGCGCAGCCTGTACCGGCAGGATCATAAAAGGTAGCCAGATGTAGACGAAAACCAGAAAACGCCCTAATCCTGACGTCGACAGCGTATTCCCGCCCACGGCTGGCAGCGTCAGAAACGCGGTCAGGATCGGCTCCAGCCCGAGATGGGTTAAAAACCACTGCGCCACGCCGTCTTTAGCTAACAGCAACGTCCACGCGTAGGCTTTGACGATATAGCTGGCCCACATTGGCAACATGACGGCGATGTAAAAAAAGGCTTTCATCTTGCCGCTGGTGTAACGCGCCATATACCACGCCATCGGAAACGCCAGAATGGCGCTGGCAATAGTCACCGCTATTGCCATGGTCAACGTGCGTAAAATGATGTCGTAATTCGCCGGGTTAAACAGCGCCTGCAGGTTCGCCAGCGTCAGATCTGGCGTAACGGACATGGTGAAATCGTCAAAGGTATAAAACCCTTGCCACAGTAATGTCAGCAATGAGCCAAAGTAGACGACACCAAACCACATCAGCGGTCCGAGCAGCAGTAAAAACAGCCCCAGCCCCGGATTACGCCAGAAATAACCTGAGATTTTGTTCAACCTGGTGGTCTGGGGAGGTGAATGTAAAACGTTCATCGCCATTCACCTCTCCTCAACCAGCGGGACCATCACGTCACGTGACCACGAGGCCATGACCTGCTGACCCGGCGACAGCGTTGACGGCAGCGTTTCTCCCGTCAGGTTCGCCTGGCTTACCAGCAACTTTTCGCCACCAGCCAGTTTTAGCTCAAACCGCGTCGCGGCCCCCTGATACTGCACCGCCTGAATAACGCCCGGCGCCTGCACTTCTGCGCCAGGATCATTCAAGCGAATGTGTTCCGGGCGCAGAGAGAACATTCCCTGCAGGCCGCAGACATTCTCCGACATGGCGGTATCAAAGACGTTTGATGTCCCGACAAAGCTCGCCACAAACGGCGTGCGTGGGCGCATATAGAGTTCACGGGGAGAGTCCACTTGCTCAATGCGGCCGTTATTAAACACCGCCACGCGATCGGACATCGACAGCGCCTCACCCTGATCGTGGGTAACAAAAATGAAGGTAATGCCCAGCGCCTGCTGTAGTTTTTTCAATTCCAACTGCATCTGTTCACGCAGTTTAAGATCCAGCGCCCCAAGCGGTTCATCCAGCAGCAGCACGCGTGGTTCATTAACCAGTGCGCGAGCGATCGCCACGCGCTGGCGCTGTCCACCGGAAAGCTGCGACGGTTTACGCTCATAAACGAAGCCGAGCGCCACCTTCTCCAGCGCTTCTCGCGCTTTGGCATGGCGCTGTTTTTTATCCATCCCTTTAACCATCAACCCATAGGCCACGTTATCGAGGATCGACATATGCGGAAACAACGCGTAATCCTGAAATACCGTGTTGACGTCCCGCTCCCAGGGCGGCAACTCGCTGGCCTGCTTGCCAAAAATGCTAATTGCACCGCCTGACAGCTGTTCAAAACCAGCTATCAGGCGCAGACAGGTAGTTTTGCCAGAGCCGGATGGCCCCAGCATAGAGAAAAACTCACCATCGTTAATCGCAATACTGACCCCATCGACGGCACGAACATCCCCGTACAATCGCGAGACATTGTTAAATTCCACTGCGTACGTCATAAAACCCCCAGCGGAATCAGCGACCGCCCATAATGGCTATGTAATCTTGCGTCCAGCGACTGTAAGGAACGAACTTGCCCCCTTCGGCGATCGGCGTTTTCCAGAAGGCGATTTTGTCGAAATAGCTATAGCCATTGGTTTCACATCCTTTTTCACCCAGCAGCGGGCTGGCTTTGCATCCCTCAGGCACGACCGGCAGCGATCCAAACCAGGCGGCAACGTCGCCCTGCACTTTCGGGGTTAATGACCAGTTCATCCATTTGTAAGCACAGACCGGATGTTTTGCTTCGCTGTGCAGCATGGTGGTATCCGCCCAACCGGTAACCCCTTCTTTTGGGAAGACGGTGGCGACAGGTTGCCCTTCAGCCTTCAGGGCGTTAGCCTGATAAGGCCATGCGCTGGAGGCGACAACACCTTCGTTTTTAAAATCACTCATTTGCACGGTGGTGTCATGCCAGTAGCGATGGATCAGACTATGCTGATCTCTCAGGACCTTAATGACGGCCTGATACTGTTTCTCGGTCAGCTGATAGGGGTCGGTAATGCCCAGTTGTGGTTGGGTGGCTTTAACAAATAACGCCGCATCGGCGATATAAATCGGACCGTCGTAAGCCTGGACGCGCCCTTTATTGCTTTTGCCGTCTTCCAGCGTTTGCGCTACAAACACCACTTTCCAGCTATCCGGCGGCGTTGGGAAGGTCTTGGTGTTGTACATCAGCAGGTTTGGCCCCCACTGATACGGTGTGCCGTACACTTTTCCCCCGACATTAAACCATTCGCCGTTGACTACACGCGGATCGATGATTTTCCAGTTCGGAATAAGTGCAGTATTAATAGGTTGAACACGTTTCCCCATAATTAAACGCAGTGACGCGTCACCGGATGCCGTGACCAGGTCATATCCGCCTTTTGCCATCAGGCTAACCATTTCGTCTGAGGTGGCCGCTGTTTTCACATTCACCGCGCAGCCCGTTTCCTTCTCAAACTGTGAGACCCAGTCATATTGTTTATCCGTTTGGCCACGTTCGATATACCCCGGCCAGGCAATAATATCCAGGCGTCCTTCTGGTTTATCTAATGATGTTGGGGGTTCAGCTGCGTGGGCGGTCATCAGTGTCATACTGAGCGCACACAGGCTCGTGAGGGCAAATTGCTTGCTCATAACGTCTTACTCCTGTCGAAAAAAAATAATGAGCGGCAGCCTTGCCGTAAATATATGTCCTTTCCTAAAAGTAGTCGGGGTGTTGGCAGCGTTCCTGCTGGCGCAAGGAAATTTAATCAGGTTGTGAGCTAACGCTCATTACGCTGTCAGTTATTGCAACGTTATTTAATCTTCTGGAGTATAGACAACGAGTTAGATGCACGGAGGGGAATAATTAGAGGTATTGATATTTTGTATGGTTGCACCTAAAGAAATAACATCGTGATTTTACTGGTGCTATTTCAAAAATAAGAATGGGCTATTCTTTTATATTGAATAGCCCATTCATTATTATTTCATCATCTCGCGAATTAATTTCCCAAGTTGTTTCACTGCCTGCTCTTCGCGTTCTCCCCAGTGCCATGCGGTATTGAAGCGAAAGAAGCGTGTCCAGGTTCCTGACGTCGAGAACATTTTCCCCGGTGCAATGCTGATATGGTGCGCCAGTGCCTGCGTGCTGAGCTCGCCCGCATCAAGCGGTTCAGGCAGTTCGAGCCACAGAAAATAGCCGCTATCGCTATGATGAATTTTGACTTCCGCCGGAAGATGGCGCAGCAGCGTTTGCCAGGCCTGCTGTTTGCGTTCTGCCAGTTGACGACGTAGCCGACGCAAATGCGCGTCATAACGCCGGGTAGACAGGTAATCCACCAATGCGAGTTGCATCGGGGAACTGGTTGATAAGGTGCTCATCAACTGAAGCCGCTGAATGCGCCGCGCATGCTTCCCCGCCGCCACCCAGCCAACGCGAAATCCGGGCACCAGGCATTTTGAAAACGACGAACAGTGTAGCACTCTGTCGCCACGATCCCAGGCTTTGGCGGGCAGCGGTTTTTCACGGCCAAAATACAGCTCGCTGTAAACATCATCCTCGATCAGCATCACGTTGTATTTTTCCAGCAACGCGACCAGATGGGCCTTTTTCTCTGCGCTGAGCGTAAACCCCAACGGGTTTTGGCTGTTGGTCATCAGCCAGCAAGCCTTCACCGGATACTCTTGTAAAGCCTGCTCCAGTGCGACGAGATCGATCCCGTCCTTGACGTCGGTGGCAACAGACAGCGCTTTTAAACGCAGCCTTTCAAGCGCCTGCAAGGCGCCGTAAAAACAGGGATTTTCGACAATCACCCAGTCGCCAGGTTCGGTCACCGCCTGCAGGCTCAGGTTGAGGGCTTCCAGCGCCCCGGCGGTAATCACAATGTCATCCGGCGAAATAGTGATCCCCTGCTGTGCATAGCGACGTGCAATGGCATTACGCAATTCGGCATTACCCGGCGGCAGGTTTTCAATCACGCTCATGGCCGTCGCCGTTTTGCTCACCTGCGCCAACGAACGGTTAAGCTGCTGCAGGGGAAATAAACGGGGGTCGGGAAATGCGGACGCAAACGGCATCACCGAAGCATCCCGGCTGGCCTGCAGCATGTCAAAAATATACGTGTTGATATCGACCGCTTCATCGCGCACAACCTGCGATTGCGGGGTTGCCAACTCACGTTCGGGCCGCGCGGCAACATAATAGCCGGATTGCGGCCGCGCAATGATCCGCCCCTGACTTTCCAGCAGCTGATAAGCATGGCCGACGGTCATAAAACTCATCCCACTGGTCGCCACCTGTTCACGTAAAGAAGGTAGACGATCGCCGGGTTGCCAGACGCCAGAGGCGATTTGATCGCGAATTTGTTCCGCCAGCCGTTGATATTTTTTCATGATGATTCTCGGGAGTCAGATGCAGGTGACGCTCGCAGTGTATATCAGTCAATAAAATTAACAACATTCTGACAACTGTTATGGGATTGTGTTTTTACTGCATTGTGAACGAAAGCGGTTAACCACATGCTCACACCGCGAGCCTGCACAGCATCAATTTTCGTCGCGTGCTTTAAATAGAATAAATAATTGATTTTATGGGCGTTTAAAAAATGAAGTTTTCATATCAGTACCACTAACAAATAACAGCACTGCAACTGTTATGGTTAAAAAGAACTGTTCTGTTTCTGCCCCCCACTGTTCCTCAGGCATAGAATTGCGCTAAATCAATTTTGCCTGCGGAGTTAAGCATGTTCGGTCTTGACGCGTTTCACCTGGCGCGTATCCAGTTCGCGTTTACGGTGTCGTTTCACATCATCTTTCCGGCCATTACTATCGGTCTTGCCAGCTATCTGGCGGTGCTTGAAGGTCTGTGGCTGAAAACCAAAAATCCCACCTGGCGTTCGCTGTATCATTTCTGGTCTAAAATATTCGCCGTCAACTTTGGTATGGGCGTGGTTTCGGGCCTGGTAATGGCCTACCAGTTCGGTACCAACTGGAGCGGTTTTTCCGAGTTCGCCGGGAGTATCACCGGGCCGCTGCTGACCTATGAAGTACTGACCGCCTTCTTCCTCGAGGCAGGATTCCTTGGCGTGATGCTGTTTGGCTGGCAGCGCGTAGGTCCAGGTCTACACTTCTTCGCCACCTGTATGGTCGCGCTGGGCACCATTATTTCAACTTTCTGGATCCTCGCCTCCAACAGCTGGATGCAAACACCGCAGGGTTACGAAATTATCAACGGACAAGTCGTGCCGGTGGACTGGTTTGCCGTCATCTTCAATCCGTCCTTCCCCTATCGTCTACTGCATATGTCCGTCGCCGCCTTCCTGAGCAGCGCCCTGTTTGTCGCGGCGTCGGCGGCCTGGCATCTATTACGTGGAAATAATACGCCGGCAATTCGTGCCATGTTTTCAATGGCCCTGTGGATGATGCTGATCGTCGCCCCATTACAGGCGTTGATTGGTGATATGCATGGACTTAACACCCTGAAGCATCAACCCGCCAAGATTGCCGCCATTGAAGGCCACTGGGAAAACGTGTCCGGTGAACCGACCCCGCTGTTGCTGTTCGGCTGGCCGGATATGGAACAGGAGCGCACCCGCTACGGGCTGGCAATACCCGCGCTGGGCAGCCTGATTTTGACCCACAGTCTGGATAAACAAGTTCCGGCTCTGAAAGAATTTCCGAAAGAAGATCGTCCTAACTCCACCATGGTGTTCTGGTCGTTTCGCATTATGGCGGGGCTGGGGATGTTGATGATCTTGCTCGGCACATTTGCCCTGTGGCTGCGCTACAAACAACGCCTGTATACCTCGCGTCCTTTCCTGCGCTTCGCACTATGGATGGGACCCTCCGGTCTGATTGCCATTCTGGCTGGATGGGTGACCACCGAAGTCGGTCGTCAGCCGTGGGTTGTTTACGGCCTGCAACGGACGGCGGATGCGGTTTCCGCACATGGCGATTTGCACATGAGCATCAGCCTGATGGCCTTCTTTGTGGTTTACAGTTCGGTCTTCGGTGTGGGCTACAGCTACATGATCCGCCTGATCCGTAAAGGACCGCAGGAAGATGACCCGACGAGTCCGCCAACGGGTACTCCTGCACGACCGCTTTCCGCTGCGGTCCTCGATTCTCAACCGGAGGCACATCGCTAATGGGTATTGATTTATCAGTTATCTGGTTCGTTATCATCGTGTTCGCCACCCTGATGTATATCGTGATGGATGGTTTCGACCTTGGGATTGGCATTTTATTTCCGGCCATTCAGGACCCCGACGATCGCGATGTGATGGTCAACAGCGTCGCGCCGGTCTGGGACGGCAATGAAACCTGGCTGGTGCTGGGGGGCGCAGGCTTGTTTGGTGCCTTTCCGCTGGCCTACGCGGTGATCGTCGATGCGCTGACCATCCCCTTAACCCTGATGCTAATCGGCCTGATTTTTCGCGGTGTGGCCTTTGAGTTTCGTTTCAAAGCAACGCCCGCACACCGGCCATTCTGGGATAAAGCGTTTATATGCGGTTCAATCCTCGCCACCTTTACCCAGGGCGTTGTCGTCGGTGCGGTGCTTAATGGATTTTCAGTCAGCGGACGCAGCTACAGCGGCGGACCTTTCGACTGGCTCACCCCTTTCACGCTGTTTTGCGGCGTGGGCCTGGTGGTGGCCTATGCGCTGCTGGGTGCGACATGGCTGGTGATGAAAAGCGAAAATCCACTACAGGATAAAATGCGCAACGCCGCCAAAAAACTGCTGCTGGCGTTGCTGGTCGTCATTGCCATTATCAGCCTGTGGACACCGCTGGCGCACAGCGCCATTGCCGATCGCTGGTTTAGCCTGCCAAACCTGTGGTTCCTGATGCCGGTTCCACTCCTGGTCGCGCTGATCAGCCTGTGGTTGTGGCGTTCGCTGGGCCAGCAGCACAGCCATGCACTGGCGTTTATCCTGACGCTGGGGCTAATTTTCCTCGGTTTCAGCGGACTGGGGATCAGCATCTGGCCGCATATCATTCCACCGTCCATCACCCTCTGGCAGGCGGCAGCCCCGCCACAAAGTCAGGGCTTTATGCTGGTAGGTGCCTTGTTGATTATCCCAATAATCCTCGTCTACACCTTCTGGAGCTATTACGTTTTTCGCGGCAAAGTTCAACCTGGTGAGGGGTATCATTGATGCAACAATCAATCTGGAAACGCCTGATGTGGTTGGTGATCCTGTGGGGCGGCAGCGTGCTGGCCCTGGCCGCTGTTGGCATGGTCTTCCGTGTGCTGATGACGGCAGCAGGTTTTAAGTCCTGAGTCTGCATTCATATTGGTCGGGTAGCGTAGCGTTACCCGACAGCTAAAATCCCAACGTTATATAAACAAAAATGCAATAACCGGCGAATTGATGAAACATCGATTGCCTTTAACCCGATTAAATAATGAAATAGTCACTCGATGAAATTACCGCAATTTTTGTTAAAACGTACCAGGGGGTGAATGATGTTTAAGAAAGGGTTAACGGTGTTATTGCTGAGCAGTGCGCTTTTTTCTGGCCAGCTTTTCGCTACTAATCAGGGACATGAATATCTTCAGGTGCAGGATGCCGATCACTTATTACGTCACACGGCTGACAGCGATGAACTGCGTATGACGGCGGAAGAATCCGCCGCCGATCTCCGCGAACACCATCACTGGCAAAAATCGCGCAAACCCGATACCCATCAAAGTTAACGCTTAGCCTTTACGCTTCGGCAGCGTTTTCATCAGTTCATCCGGACTGACGGAAGCCACGATGCTGCCCGGCAACGGCATTTTCAGAATGTGATGTTTCATCTTGCCGATGACGTGCATTTCGCACGGTCGGCAATCAAATTTCAGCGTCAGCACATCGTCACCGTTGACCAGCTGCATTGGCGTTGCTTTCCAGCTTTTGATGTTACCTTTGGCCTGTTTTGGGCACAGATTAAAGGCAAAACGCAGGCAGTGCTTGGTGATCATCACCGGCACCTCGCCTTTTTCCTCATGCGCTTCATAAGCAGCATCAATCAGCTGAACACCATAACGGTGATAAAACGCGCGCGCTTTATGGTTATAGACGTTTGCCAGAAAACTCAGATGCGTTTGCGGGTAAACCGGGGCCGGGTCGGCTACCGGTTTGCGGCGGCCACGCTGGTAACTGGCCAGTCGCGCTGCGTCCAGCATTTCAACGGCGTCACGACGCAGTTGATTAAGCTGACCGTTCGGCACAAACAGTGCGCCCGGCAGATTCACCTGAATATCACGGGCGTAATACAGCGTCTGCCCAAGCTTTGCCAGCCCCTCCTGCAAATTGCTCAGCGCTTTTTCCGCGTTGTTCGCTTCCTCAAACTGGCCGTCCAGCGTGTGGGTGATGCTCACGCCCTCTTCGCTGGTGAGCGTCAGGATCAGCTGTTCCTGCCAGCCGCCCAGTTCAATATCGACCGCCACGCGACGTTCGCTGGACGTTTTGGTCAACGCCTGCTGCCAGTTATGATCGAGGTTACGATTCAACGGATGATGCGGACGCACTTTATGCAGATCGGCCGGCATTTCATTCGGCCAGACCCGATAGCGGTTGTTCCCCGTTTTCTCGACGGTATTGGCGCGAAATCCAACCACATCGCGTTTGATCAACACGTTCAGGCCATCGCCGTTAGCCAGCGGCTCCGTCACTTCAACATCAAGGTAATCTTTACCTACCTTCAGCACTTCGCCTACCGGCAAGCCGATAAACTTCGGCGAGTCAAATGCACCGATATCCCCTTTGCGGGCGGTGACAAAGTAATCTGTGCTGCCACGGTGGAACGTTTTGTCCGTTGAGGGGGTAAAGAAATGTTCTGTACGACCGGCTGAGGCACGGGCCAAATCACCGCGCTGTTCGATAATCGCATCCAACATCTGGCGATAATGGGCGGTGATATTTTTCACGTAGCTCATGTCTTTGTAGCGGCCTTCAATTTTGAAGGACCGCACGCCTGCGTCGATCAACGCGCCCAGATTAGCGGTCTGATCGTTATCTTTCATCGACAGCAGGTGTTTTTCGTATGACACCACCCGCCCCTGATCGTCTTTCAGGGTATACGGCAGGCGACAAGCCTGAGAGCAGTCACCACGGTTAGCGCTGCGCCCGGTCTGGGCATGGGAAATATAGCATTGGCCGGAATACGCCACACACAACGCACCGTGAATAAAAAACTCAAGGGTCGCGTCGGTAGCCTGATGGATGGCGCTAATCTGTTCCAGACTCAGCTCGCGCGCCAGTACAATCTGGGTAAACCCCACATCGCCGAGAAACTTAGCCTTCTCGACGCTGCGAATATCACACTGGGTGCTGGCATGCAGCTCAATGGGCGGAATATCCAGCTCCAGAATCCCCATATCCTGTACAATCAGGGCATCAACGCCGGTCTGATACAGGTCGGTAATCAACCGCTGAGCGGGTTCCAGCTCATCATCGTGTAAAATCGTGTTCAACGTCACAAAGATTTTTGCCCCATAGCGATGGGCGAAAGGCACCAGTTCAGCAATATCCTTCAGGCTGTTACTGGCATTATGACGTGCACCAAACCCCGGTCCACCAATGTAAACGGCATCTGCGCCGTGCAAAATGGCTTCGCGCGCAATCGCGGTGTCACGGGCCGGGCTTAACAATTCAAGACGATGAGGTTGCTGAGGCATACGGTTGTTACCATCCAAAAGCGGTAAAATGGCGGCTATTGTAGTCAGAAGCGCGACGTTGCGAAATAGTTTTCCCTATTAACTCCGTGGGTAATGGATGAGCGAATGAAAGTGAACCGGCAGTTCACTGCTGTTCCGATAACTGTGTGCGGTATCCCCGGCAAAACGCACTCCCTCACCGGTTTTTAACGTTCGCCATCTGCCGTCAATGTCCATATCCAGCAGGCCATTAATCACCACCACATGTTCAATAACGCCGGTCTCATGCGGGGTAGATTCGCTAAGCGCTCCCGGTGCCAGCACTATCGAAAAATGGTCAAAGCAGAGCTGTGGATCCCACGGGAACAGCGGCGTGACGATCATCGCCTGCTGCTGCGGGTCGAATGCGGGCGTGCTCTCCGCTTCCGGCGGCGTGATAAAGCTCGAAAAGGGAACGTTCAGTCCGGTGGCGATTTTCCATAATGTCGCCACCGTTGGGCTGGATTCGTTGCGCTCAATCTGCCCCAGCATGGCTTTTGACACGCCGGTCTCCTGCGCCAGACGTGCAAGGCTCCATTCCCGCTGCTGACGTAACGCCCTGAGCGTGGTCGCCAGATAGTGGGTAACATTGTCCATTCGTTATCTCCCTCGATCTCATGTGGCAAAGCACTAGACTATCACTTGTACGCTATAGCGCACAGTGCTACAGTGACCGACCGTTATAACGCACGCGGAGCCGCTATGCGCACATATTCACTCCCTCTGCCTACCGTACTGTCTGGTTTTGTTGCTGTGCTGGTCGGCTACGCCAGTTCAGCGGCGATTATCTGGCAAGCAGCGATAGCCGCCGGGGCAACTACCGGGCAAATTGCCGGCTGGATGACCGCGCTGGGCATCGCCATGGGCGTCAGTACGCTGGCATTAACGTTATGGTACCGTGCGCCGATATTAACCGCGTGGTCAACGCCCGGTGCAGCGCTGCTGGTCACCGGTCTGCAGGGTGTCACTATTCAGGAGGCAATTGGCGTATTTATTGTCGCCAATGCGCTGATTGTCCTGTGCGGCGTGACGGGATTGTTCGCCCGACTGATGCAAGTCATCCCTCACTCGCTGGCGTCAGCGATGCTGGCGGGGATCCTGCTGCGTTTTGGCCTACAGGCATTTAATAGTTTGAACAACGAGCTGCTCCTGTGCGGCAGCATGCTGCTGGCGTGGTTGGTGCTCAAAGTTGTCGCCCCGCGCTACGCGGTCATTGCTGCGATGTTGGTAGGAATAATGATTGCCTTGATAAAAGGTGACGTTGTCACTAACAACATCACTCTCTCACCGGTGATGCCGGAATTTATCGCCCCCCACTTTTCCCTCGCCCACAGCATCAGTATTGCTCTGCCGCTGTTTCTGGTCACCATGGCCTCGCAAAATGCTCCCGGCATTGCCACCATGAAGGCCTCCGGCTATTCATTACCCGTTTCGCCGTTGATCGTGTTCACCGGCCTGCTGGCGCTGTTGTTTTCCCCGTTTGGCGTCTACTCCATCTGTATTGCCGCCATCACCGCCGCGATATGCCAAAGCCCGGAAGCGCACCCGGACGCCCAGCGACGCTGGTTAGCGGCCGCTGCCGCGGGGGTTTTCTATCTGCTGGCAGGCGTATTCGGCGGTTCAGTGACCGGGTTAATGGCGGCCCTGCCGGTGAGCTGGATCCAGATGCTGGCCGGTTTGGCGCTGCTGGGGACGATTAGCGGCAGCCTGTATCAGGCGCTGCATCACGAAGCCGAGCGTGACGCGGCGATTATCACTTTTCTGGTCACCGCCAGTGGTTTGACGCTGCTGGGGATTGGATCTGCATTTTGGGGATTAATTGCCGGAGGGGTGTGCTACACGGTGCTGAGATTAGCGCGCCGCACGTAGCTGCGAGGGCGTTTTGCCCGTCACCTGCTTAAAACGGTTGCTGAAGTGGCTGGCGGAGCTAAACCCGCAGGCCATCGCGATATCAGACAAGCTGCGGGAAGAGTAACAAACCAGCTGCTGCGCCAGCGCCATACGGCGCTGCATGACATACTGATGGGGCGCCATGTTCATCGACTGGCGGAACATTCGGGCGAAGTGAAAATCGCTCAACGCCGCTTCACCTGCCAAATCGCTCAGGGTGATGGGATACGCCAAATGCGCGTCGATATAGGCCAGCACATTACGCAAGGTGACGGGCGCGAGTCCGCCCGTCACCACCGGCGGTCGCCATTGTACGTTACTGTAATGCTGGATCAGGTGCGTTAATAACAGCGAAGATGCGGCGCTCAGCGTGAGATGGTTAGCAGGCTGTTGCCAGTCATTACCAAGCAGAAACTGGCGGTACACAGCGGTGATCCCCGGATCGCTGCCGAAAGTATGTTCGTCCAGCGTGACGCTATAAGGGCTCTTATCCCAGACTTTCTCCCCCACATCACGCAAATGCGCGTCGGTACAGTAGAGATGCACAAACGACAGATCGTCGCGGATATCCCAACTGGATTCACTCTCTTTGGGCATCAGGCAGAAGCGGTCCGGGCCACCGCCGTTCTTCCAGCCACCCGCCGTTTTGTGGTAACTCTCATAGCCATCTGCCACATACAAACTGAGCGTATGGTGATCGCAATATTGGGTGATGGTATCGCGTTTGTTCGACCACGCCGCCAGCTGGATCCCAGAATGTAACGCAACCGATTCATGCAGCACGGCATTATGTTTGCGTAAGTTTTCAAAGGCATCGTAGGGCTGAGGCATACCATCACTTTCAAAGACGTTGTGAGCAGACTTTCAGTCTATCTCAGCAACAGGGTGTTAACAGCCCTCTTTTCCGCTTTGCATAAAAAAAAGCGCAAGATTTTGCAAGTCTCCCGCAATCGGATGAAAGCGCCCTCGGAAGTGGTGTGGCACAGTCTGCCTTTGAATAGGCAAAATGAGAGCGATGTATGAACGCACTGTTGTACAGTCTGGTGGTGGTGATATGGGGCACGACATGGATTGCCATTTACCTGCAACAAGGCCCGGTTGCCGCCCCTGTTTCTATCTTCTGGCGCTTTGCCGTTGCCAGCACGGTGATGATAGCCATTCTGCTGGTCAGCGGAAAATTGCGTAAGCTTTCCGCACGTGACCATCTGTTTTGTTTGTTACAAGGCGGCTGCGTTTTTTGTTTTAACTTCTGGTGTTTTTACACTGCCGCCGCATGGATCAATACCGGACTCGAATCGGTTATTTTTTCAATGGCAGTCCTGTTCAACGCGGTTAATAGCTACTTGTTTTTTGGTCAAAAACCACCGCGACGTTTTTATGTCGCCGCCGGACTGGGCCTGACAGGCATCGTCACCTTGTTCTGGCAAGATTTAGTCAACAGCGGGTTAAATCATTCACTGCTGCTGGGCATTGGCTTGAGCGCCCTCGGCACGTTTGGTTTCTCACTGGGCAACATGATAAGCCTGCGCCATCAGAAAAATGGCCTCGAGGTGATGACCACCAACAGCTGGGCGATGTTATACGGCACCGTGTTGATTGCTATCATTGCGCTGGTGCGCGGCGACAACTTCACACCTCAGTGGACCTTCAGTTATCTTAGCGCGCTGTTGTATCTGGCAATTTTTGGTTCGGTGATTGCCTTTGGCGCCTATTTCACGCTGGTCGGACGTGTCGGTCCCAGCAAGGCGGCCTACAGCACGCTGCTTTTTCCACTGGTGGCACTGACGCTGTCCACGCTGTATGAGGGGTATGTCTGGCAGATTAATGCCATTGCCGGATTAGTGCTGATTTTACTGGGGAATCTGGTGATGTTCACCCGCCCGGAAGTGCTGATGGGGAAACTGCTGTACCGCCGCCGGGTTGCCTGAAAAAATCGCACCATCCGCAGAAAGCAGACGGTGCGTTTTTCATTATTGCTTTTTATTTACATCAAACATGGAGGCATCTGTCGCCATGTCATCAACAACTTTCTTCAACGTTTCGAACGCCATCGGCGTACTTTCGTTATTCAGATCTTTGCCTTCGCCCTTACGGACAACTTTAATTACCGGCTTATTGGTTGCCGCATCGATCAACTCACCCTCGAAATAGAGGTGGGTATCCATGGTACGGTGCCCTGTTGCCATTTGTGTACCGGCAACAACCAGTGCAACCGGAACCACTTCATAGAATTGCAGCCCTTCTTTACTGGTATCAACACCAGTGATCGCCCCGCGGAAAATCAAAGTACGTGGGCCAGGCGTTGTCACCAGCGGCTTACGCTTACCAATGGAGGTTTTCATTTGAGTATTGGTATAGCTCAGCAGCCTATCAAGAACCTGTTGTCCAACCTGAGTGGTTGGTTTAGGAACCGGATAATACGTAATCGGGTTATAAACGATATTGTCGTATTTAGATTCATTAAAGCTAGGGTCAACCCAACGAAGCACCGGTTGCCCCGTTGCTGATTTAGTTTCCTTCAGGCCAGAATAGTCTTTTAAAAACCCAGAGTATTTCTCCGGCTGAGTCACTTTTGATGCACAGCCAGATAATGCCAACAGGCCAGTAAGCACTGCAACTTTAAATAAAGTTTGAGTACGCATGAAACGGTCCCTTTAGTTTTCGCAATGGTGCCTGAAAAGAATAGCAAATCAGAATCATTTTGGATGCACTAAAAATGGTAAGGACCGCACAAATTTATCTTAACGTTATCTTAACGTTCAGCACAAAAAAAATGCTGAACGTAGAAAGGCTTATCACAAATGGGTAGGTTAACCAGCTTTACGCGCCAACATTGTTGCAAAGCGCAGTTTAATACGGTTGCCGTTCTCATCCGTACGATGAAGTTCACCCACATCTTCGTTATATTTCAGCAGATCCCATCCGGTGTAATAGCGGCGTAATTCTCCGGCTTTAAACGCAAACGGGAACCCAACGGTGCACGGAAAATCATCGGTATCCATTGCCGCGACGATCAGGTTATATCCACCCGGTTTGGTGCAGCGTTGCATATTTTCAATCAAGCCCGGGATAGTTTTTGCTTCGAGGAACATCATCACCACGGTTGAAAGAATAAAATCATATTCACCGTCAAAGCGTAACGCATTGAGGTCCGCTACCTCAGCGTGCAGATTGGTCAGCCCTTCCGCGTCTTTAATGCGCTCAAGGTTGGCAATGCTCATTGGGTTTTTATCCCACGCCGTCACGTCATAACCGTTAGCCGCCAGGTACAGGCTATTACGACCATTCCCACAGCCTAAATCTAATGTTTTGCCTGGCGTAACAATTTTTGCCGCCTCGACAACATCGGAATGCGTGCGGGTTAAATCATATTTCTCAGTAAAGTAGTTTTCGTCACAACGGGTCATTATTTATCCTCAGATTTCAGTAATGCTGCACGCTCCGTGCGAATAAGCAGTTTTCCCTGCATCAGCAATGCAAACGTGCGTATCAGTAATAGCGCAATGATAAAATTGGTAAAAATAAACAGCGGGATCGCCAGCGTATGAAAAAAACCTGACTCGCTGCCGTGGCCTAAATGCAGCCCCGTCGTTGCCAGCGCCGAGACGCCGAACGAGAAGCTCCAGAATGATGCATTAAACGGCTGAGACAGATACCACGGCATGAGACGCAACATGAACAGCAGTTGCAGCAGGCCATAGCCGAACAACATTTTTGCCAGCGTATCGCCTTCGCCACCGTTGACGCTGAGCCAGGCACTACAGGCCACCAGCGCCGGAGCCAGTTGAATACCCAGCGAGGTACGTAATACCGCCGGCAGTTCACCAGAACTGCGTAAACGCTGCAGAATAACCGGCTCAAGACTTAACCAGGAGAAGACGCCCGCCCCGAGAAACACCAGCCCGGCATCAGTGTAACCAAGCGCGCCGCAGGCCATGGCGCTGATAAAGTTATTGGCCACGGTCGGCAGATACAAACCCGGCGTGGTAGCTTCTTCCGGATGAGAACCCCGCCACAGCCCTGCCGTTTGCCAGGCTGCGTACGACAGCTGGATCACCACCCCAATACCAAACAAGACCACGGCTAAGGGCCGGCACCAGGGAACGAAACCAATCGCCACCAGCATGGTGGTGGCAGGGAAAAGACTGACAAAGCTGCTCATCACCGGGTGGCGTATTTCCGCCAGCACGCTGTGGGGAAAACGCACCAGACGGGTCATAAATGCCAGCGTCAACAGCCCCCAAATGACCATCGCGAGGATCACCAGACCGTCACCTATCCAGTGACTCACCGGCCATATCTGACTGGCATATCGCCAGGCAAAACCCATCCCGATGGTTCCCAGTACCATGCCAAAATAACCGGCCGGAAGATTAAGAACTCGCTCACTGTATTTGTTATTACTCATTTTGTTTATTTTTTAAAGTATATTTGAAATACATTTTATGGAATTTACGGCTGTTTAGCCAGTGCTGAAAACTTTGCTACGTTTAACTAAGGTGCGCAACTGGGAAATTCTTTATGACCAAATACCGTCTGAGCGATGAGCCACGTTCCTTCAGTTATCAGGATAATGGCCACAAAAAAAACGTATTGCTACACCAGGTCATCGCCCTCACCGACTTTAATGATGTGCAAGCCGGTACGCCAGGCGGCTGGATTGACGACGAAAGCGTGCTGGCGCAAAACGGTGATTGCTGGATTTACGATGAGAATGCCATCGCCTTTGCCGGGGCGGTTATCTCCGGCAACGCCCGCATTACCCGTGCAAGCGTGATCAGAGATGGGACGCAAGTTGGCGATAACGCATGGATTGACCAGGCAGAAATCAACCATGGCGCAGAAATACGTGACAACGTCACGGTCAAAGATTCGACTGTCCGTGGGGAATGCCTCCTTTCCGGTGAGGCTCGCGTGTTGAGTGGTTCAGAAATCATTGCCGCCAAAGGATTAACCCGTGAAAGCGACCAGATTTTGCACATTTATGACCGCGCAACCGTCAGCAACTCGCGCGTTGTGCATCAGGCGCAAATCTATGGCGACGCTGTCGTCAATTATGCCTTTATCGAACACCGCGCCGAAGTTTTTGATTTTGCGCGAATAGAAGGCAATGAAGAAAATAACGTCTGGATCTGCGATTGCGCGAAAGTTTACGGCCATGCTCGGGTTACCTCCGGAACTGATGAAGATGCCATTCCTACCCTGCGCTACAGCTCACAGGTGGCGGAGCACGCCGTGATCGAGGGTAACTGCGTCCTGAAGCATCACGTGCTGGTTGGGGGGCATGCGTGCCTACGCGGCGGCCCAATCCTGCTTGACGATCGCATTCTCATTGAAGGCCACGCCTGTATCCATGGCGAAGTGCTGATCGAACATCACATTGAGGTTACCGGCCAGGCTTGCATCGAGGCCTTTGAGGGCGACGCGATTCATCTGCGCGGCCCGAAAGTGATCAACGGCGAGCAACGTATTACCCGCACGCCTCTGGCAGGCTTATTCTGAGGCGCAATCAATGATACGGGCGTAGAGATTCACATCATGGTACTCACCGTTGAGGAACTCCGCCTGCTTCAGACAACCTTCCAGCAGGAAACCATTGCGCTGTGCGACCTGATTGCTTTCACGGTTATCTACTCGGCATTTAATGATAAAACGGCGGATCTCACCGCGCTGCGCGTAATGTTGAATAAACGCCTGTAGCGCCCGGGACAGTATGCCTTTCCCCTGATGTTCTTCATCCAGCCAGTAACCAATATAGGCAGCTTTGTTCAACGGTTCGATCTGGTTAAACGAGATCACCCCCACCACGTTCTGCTGTTCAAAAATAAGGAACATTTTGGCGTAGCCGCGCTGGTGCAGCATCATATTGCCCTGCACGTTCTTGCGTGTGTCATCCTCGGATTCGACAAACTGTGGCCAGTTCAGCGACTGCTGCAGCCAGCGCTTATTTTTGAGTACCAGTTGATGCAATGGCGTGACGTGTTGCTCTTCGACTGCCCGCAGTTCCAGCGTGTCGCTGACGGGGATGACTTCTGGCATGTTTATCTCCTTCACTTTCGTTAACGGGGCATTTCTGACTGGCATCCGCAGATATTAATCTATTTATCACCCCGGACATCATACTTTTATGCTGTAACAGCAATCACTTAGCGACAATCTACCGCGCCGAACCCGCTAATCTGATTAACCGGGCATCCTCATGGGGATGATCCGCAATGATGACAATAATACCGCTATTTTTTTGCTAAGGAGCAAGCATGGCAGCACCTTTGGGTCGTTTAGCACTTATCCCGCTGTTTCTGATCACAGCCTGTCACCAACCCGTTCCCACCTCGCAGACCGGTCCCGTGCCTTATGCGGTCAGCAAGCAGGTGGTGGATAATACCACCCTTGAGATCTCCCGCAGCGCGCTGGAATATAATATCCACAAAGTTCAGCAGTTGCTGGGAGATAAAACTCGCTTGTGCGCCATTCTCAAAGGCGACGCGTACGGGCACGACCTGTCTCTCGTCACGCCGGTGATGATGCAAAACGGCGTGCAGTGTATTGGCGTCGCCAGTAATGAAGAAATCAGCATCGTGCGTCAGGCCGGTTTTACATCACAACTGATGCGCGTGCGTAATGCCACGGAAAAAGAGATGCGTCAGGCGGCAGATTTTGATACTGAGGAGCTGATTGGCAATCTGGACATGGCGAAACGTCTGAGCGCCATTGCTCAGGAGAAAGGCAAAACCATCCGTATTCATCTGGCGTTGAACTCTGGCGGGATGTCGCGCAACGGTCTGGAAGTCAGCACGGCGGCCGGACTGGAAGAAGCCCGCGCTATTTCGGCCTTACCCGGACTGAAAATTGTCGGCATCATGTCGCATTTCCCGGAAGAAGATGCCGCGGTGGTCAAGCGCGATTTGGCCCGCTTCAATACCCAATCAGCCCAGGTTCTCAAGATTACCGGACTGAAGCGCGAAGACGTGACGTTGCATGTGGCCAATACCTTCGCCACGCTGACCGTGCGTGAATCATGGCTGGATCTGGTGCGCGTTGGCGGAATTTTTTATGGTGATACCATCGCCAGCACAGAATACAAACGCGTGATGACGTTTAAATCATCGATTGCGTCGGTAAACCATTACCCGAAAGGTAATACCGTCGGCTATGACCGTACATATACACTCAAACGCGATTCCGTTCTCGCTAACATTCCGGCAGGTTATGCTGACGGCTATCGTCGCGTGTTCAGCAACGCAGGACATGTGCTGATCCGCGGCCAGCGGGTACCGGTGCTGGGTAAAACGTCAATGAATACGCTGATTGTCGATGTGACCGATTTGCCGCTGGTGACCTCTGGTGATGAGGTGGTGCTGTTCGGTAAACAGGGCAAGGCACAGGTTAGCGCAGAGGAAGTGGAAGAAATCAGCGGTGCGCTGTTCACCGAAATGTCGATTCTATGGGGCGCGACGAACAAACGGGTTATGGTCGATTAAGTCTTTGACAGGAAGGGCTTCCCATTTTTTGCGGAAAGCCCTTTTACACAGTGAGAGCCGTACTATTTAGCTCTCACTGACACTCTCTTTTTGCAGGATTTTGAGCAGATCTTCCTTCAGGTGAAGTTTCTGTTTCTTCAGGCGAACAATATCCAAACTGTATCCCCGACCATCCGAACCTTCCAGTCTGGAAATCTCATGATCAAGGCTGTTGTGTTTTTCGAATAAAGACAGAAAGCGAGGATTCTCGGATTTCAGTCGGGAAATGAGGTCTCTGTATTCTGGAAACATACTTTCTCCCTGTTAGTGGACAAAAAGCGTGTATAAGAAATACACACCTTCAGCTTACCCATTTGACATAGGGAAAAATGCGAACAGGATCGAGTAAATAGCGTACAGAATGTTTCAGCAGAGATGATGTCTGTGACTCCCCTTCAGGAGAGCCACAGACCGTGCGATTAACGCATTTCGCGGTCGTCGACGTACTGACGTTTATCCGGTGCTGGCGGGAAATACTGATACAGCCAGGTCTCGCTGATCGCATCGCCCTGACAACGCAGGAACATGCGCATATCTACCGGTTCGGTTGAGTCAGAGGTCGGATACCAGTCAAACTGAATACGATAGCCATCGATCGGCTCAACGTAGAGGATTTCAATCTGCTTCGCTTCGCCGCTGGAGAGCGTAATCACCGGCTCAATACCTTTCGGCGCAGCGGCTTTCAGATCGCCACCGACGAAGTCAACGGCAAAGCGGCGCGCCCATTTTTCCGGGTAATGCTCGCCCGGTGCCCACCCTTCCGGGAATCCTCCCATGCCAGTGCGGGTTGCCAACACGCGCGCCAACGGTGAGCGTACCGGTGGCTGTGCGCTCCAGTACAGGCGATATTTGAACTCCAGATCGTCACCGGCTTTGATCGCCTTCTCCGGCTGCCAGAAGCAGACAACGTTATCCAGCGTTTCACCGGTGGTTGGGATCTCCATCAAGCCAATGGTCCCCTTGCCCCACTGGTTACGCGGCTCGACCCACAGGCTTGGGCGCTTATTGTACCAGCCCATGATGTCCTGATAGTGGGAGAAGTCACGATCCAACTGCAACAGGCCAAAGCCGCGCGGGTTGTTATCGGTGTAGGCATTGAACTGCAGTTTTTGTGGATTGTTCAGCGGACGGCAGATCCACTCCCCGTTGCCGCGCCACATTGCCAGGCGGTCGGAGTCATGGATTTGCGGGTGAATGGTATCGCACATCCGACGTTCGTTATTACCGCAGCTAAACATGCTGGTCATCGGCGCAATGCCGAGCTGTTTGATGTCTTTACGGGCGTAGACATGGTTCTGCACATCCATGATCACCTGCGTTTTCTCACAGTGGATCACAAATTTAAACGCACCTGTTACGCTTGGGCTGTCGAGCAGCGCATACACCGTAAAGCTGGTCGCGCCCGGTTTGACCGTTTCGAACCAGAACGCGGTAAAGTCAGGAAACTCTTCTTTGCTGTCGGTATAGGTATCCACCGCCAGGCCACGCGCTGACAAACCGTACTGATAGGTGTCATCGACGGCGCGAAAATAGCTGGCACCGAGGAAAGAAACCACATCACGACGGGCCAGTTCTGGCGCTTTAAACACGCGGAAACCAGCGAATCCGAGATCGGTTTGCCCTTCGAGCTGTTTGGTATCTACGCCCGCATCGTTGTATTTGAACAGTTCAGGGCGGAAGTGGATCTCACGCGCCAGATGCGTACTGTCATCAACCGAGAACATGCGCACGCGGCGACGAAACCCCATGCCAACATGGAAAAACTGCGCGTCCAGCTGACGATTTTCAACGTTATTCCACAGCGACTGCTCGGCGTCGTACTGAATACTGTTGTAAGCCTGAGGCGTGAGTTTCGCCAGCGTATCCGGCAACGCGCGCGGCGCACCGCCCCACGGTTTTTGTGCCAAATCATGGGCCATTGATTGCAGTACGGAAAAATCAAAACGTACGGTTTTTCCGTCTGCAATGTCAGACTCTGCCGCATAGGCAGCACGGGAAAAGAGTGATGCAATACCACTGGTTCCGCACACGGCGGCCATTGCCATTGAACCTTTAATAAATCGTCTACGATTCATGCCTGAAAGTAAGTCCTTCTGGTCGTGTGAATGGTCCCGCGCCGGTCAAAATCTGCGGCAAGAGAGTGCACATTTCTGACCGCTCACTCTAGACAAAATTCATTAATAATCCAATTGTTGGTCGCCGATTATCTGTACAAAATCGAAAATATATTATGTCGATGGGAACAGACCGAATCCCGTGTAAATTCCATTAAAGTAAACCACAGCGCCGTTTACTGCGCTCTTCAGCCTCCCGATACAGCACAAACTCATCATAAACCGCACAGCCCAGCGCCTGTTCAAACGCATCCCGACTGGCGTTACCATGACTGCGCGCCTGGGTTTCATTGCCCAGATTAGACTGGAAAATGCCCGCAGCGCTCACCGGTAAGAAATCTTCGTAGGTGATCGGTTGAGCCACCAGCCAGCCTCGTTCGATCAGCGGCTGCGGGTCATCCTCCGGTCGGATCGCCTGACGATGCGCCTCGCCCGACGGCGTTAGTCGATAGCGGAACCAGGCCAGCCCCTGCTGGCGTAGCAAAAACTCACTGTCAGGGAAGGCTTTAAACACCTCTTGAAGATGCAGCTGGTGCGTCAGGTTGTCTTTACCCGTTCCCGCGTGACTCAGAAGTTCATCATATAACTGCCTGCCTTTTGGGGTCAGCGCCACGCCACGCTGTTCAATCTCGCCAAAACGTGCGGTATGCGTACCACGCATTTCACCGGCAAACAGCACCGCCTCCTCCAGCGCTTTAAAGCTGGTCTGGCGCAGCAGAATAGGCACCTCGCGACGCGGCGGCCCTTCAATGAGGATTTTCGGTTCAATGCCACATTCCGGCATCATCGACTGCACACGGTCGATATCCAGCGTGCGTGGCGTCAGGTGGTTGATGTGGCAACCGGGGAAACACACCACATCAGCAATCAGTCGATGTTCGTTGTGTAGCGCGTGATAGGTCTCTTCATCTACCGTAGCGTGCTGATGCCAGCGGAAGGTTTCCAATGCTTCATGCACAAATTCCTGAGTCTGGGCAGATGTAAAACTACCCTGCGCATCAAACTCATCCAGTAATTCGTGGCAACGGCGCGTAAAAATATCGCGTTTTGCGAGAATATCCGCAGCCCGCTGGCGTAATGTTACGTTATCGATCAACTCGAGACGCAATAGCGAGGTAAACACCCGAAACGGATTACGCGAAAGCGAAGCATCATCGATGGGGCGAAACGCCGTGGAATGGACGGGAACGCCCGCCAGGGAGAGATCGTAATAGCTGACCGGGTACATGCCCATAATGGCAAACATCCGCCGCAGCGTGGATAATTCCTGCGCGGTCCCTACCCGGATCGCACCGTGGCGCTCAACGTTAAGACGCGCTAACTCATCCGCATTGGCCAGTTTTTCATGCAGCGTCGGGTTATTTTCCAGTACCGCCAGATTCACATCAGCGACAAGTTCCAGCAACGTGCCGTACTGCGGGACTTCCTGCTGGTACATTGCTGACATTGCCTGCGAAAATTGTTCCCGAATCTCATCTGCCGTGATGGTGTTCGCCATAATGTCATGCCTCCAGTGAATATTACCTGGAGTGTAGAGAACGCTACCGAGTCCGGTGGGAAGAATTTACAATCTGTGATTAGCACCCAAACTTTTGATAAGCACGGAGACATTAAAGATCCAGCAATCATGCGGGTCACACTGGAATCATAGAAAACACGAGGCGATTCAGTGTACCCTACCCTGTGACATGGCCTACAGGTAATCGATCACTCTTGCTAAACTATCTCGTTCTCTCACCGTGATAATCTCCTGTTATCACTTCATCGTAGACATATCACACACTTAGTCACACGCACCCTATGTTATGTGCATTCCTCTTGTATGTTGTGTATTGAGTAGTCCATATCATACACAGGTGGGTATAGATTTACTTGTAAATAACTCACGCGTTATAAAATCTTCCCCGTACTACATGCCTCATTGCCATCACATACTGGCTAACACAATACACGAGAACGTACCACTCAATACCTCCGTGGTTTATCCGTTGATTTACCCATTGAAAGTTAACAATCATGCAAAGCATGAATGGCACTTAAAATAGAACACATATCAACCACAATTAACCATTCGTGCTCATATCATACGCTTCGCTATGTTTATCATTGTGTTTGCGTTTGTGTTTATTGATAATGCACTCCCCCGTCACTAATGACGGCTAACTTTTAATGCCATGCAATGATTAAGGTAACAGAGTCAAACATCAAGCAAGTGCAAGGGGCCATTCGTTCAGCTACTGATAAGCGTGGTTTTGAATACGTTGTTGCTTCCTCCAATGCGTGTCAAGAACGAGGAGAAATGGACATTGTGTTTAATCTTCCTGTTGGTGAATATCGTCGTTATGATGCCCTGTTAGCTGATCTTGTTCGCATCGAAAAACAGATGATAGACATGATTTCAGCTACAGCAGCCGTAATGTTGTAGAGGTGTACACAATGAATGTGAAAGCGGGTGATGTTGCTATTCATCCTGTTTCATTTATCAATCTTGTTGTGGTCGCTTTTTGGCAAATTGTTGAAGATGTGTTTATCTCATATGATGACGGAATGACAGAAACCTATCTGCACAATGCAACTGTACTTATTCAAGATAAGAAGGAAGAAAGTCTGACTAACTCACTGATAACCACTCTGATCACGCCTATGTAGAACATAATGGACAAGTTCTAACTTATGTTGATATACAAGGTAAAACTAAAGCACCAAGTGAATAAGCAATTAATATTGTTCAAGAGTTTCTATATAAATAAATCTCAACAGAGGATTTTAAGTTGGAGGCTGGTATGTTCTCGTGAGCTTTATTATGTTCATGGAATATGGAAGTGATCGTGTTTATTGGTGGTTAGCTTGGCTGACAGACGATCAATTTTATATGGCTGGTTTAGGCGCGGGATTTATTGCTCTAATTGCTTTCATTCCTGCTGTTTGGGTTGGTGCTCTTATGGCTATCACAGCTTCAATTACTTATGTGAAAGACGGCATACGATAAATAAAACGATAAATAAAGAATTAATGATGATAGCACCCTATTAATCCTAAATGGAGTTTTCATAATGTTTAAGAAATCAGTGGTTGCAATGTTAATTGTTCTTCCAATGTCTGCTTTTGCTCATGGTCATGGTGGTCATGGCGGAATGGGTGGTCACAACTTTGGTGGTCATGGTCATGGTCATGGTGGTAATATTGGTCATGCGTTTGGTAGCCACTCCTTCGGTGGTAAACTGGCAGGGCGTATGAACGCTAGTGGCGGATTCACTGGCTTCTCTAAAGGTTCTATCAACATGAGCGATCATCCTGTTGCTCAGAACATTGCAGACCATACCACTCATACCGCGTCTTTTAAAGACGGCACTTTCATGGGCACAACTACCACCACCATTGGTGATATAACTCGTGAAACTTCTACAGTTGTGTCTGCTGATATGCGTTCTCACACTAAAGCCATCACTAACGGTGAAGTATCTCATGTGAGTATTCGTAGCTATGCTGACGGTATTGGTGGTCTGAGTGTTCATGCTACCAAAGACGGCGACACTGCGATTGGGACAGTGAAAGCATATAACGATGTAGCAAATGCTGGCGTCGTTAACCACATGCTGAAATCTGGTGACATGACTCGTGTTGCTCAGACAGCAATCGCACCAGACTTCCGTAGCCGTACGGTAGCGGTTCGTGACGATACTGGCGTAACTGTCCACATGCAAGGTTATGTGGGCAATGAGCAGGCTGGTATTGGTTATAACAAGCATGTTGCCACCTATGGTGAGTATGGCTTTGAACGTTCAGTGAATACGCTGGGTATTGCAACTGTCGGCATGTATGGTCCAGCTCACTATGCTGAGAAAGTTGCCAACCTGAAAACTGGTACAGTGAAAACGATCACTGACATTACACCACCTGCACCAACTCCTGTGGTGATTCACGTTGTTCCACTGACTCCTGTTGTACCACAGCCAACTCCGGTTGTTATTCATGTAGCACCAGCAGCCGATGTAACACCTGCTGTCGATCCTACTCCAGCAAATGTTACTACTGTGTACAACGATAAACACGGTGATAGTGTCATCTTGTATTGGAATATCTAACTAAAAGCACTGTTTTATACAACATTAGGGCTGGAGAAATCCGGCCTTTTTTTTAGTGGAAATAAATTTGTGAATGGAGATATTGCAAATGATGCTTAATGCGGGTGATTTTCTAAAATTGATTAATCTTGATCCATTTAAGAAATCTAACAATGAAGCAGGTGTGTCTGTTTCTCGTGGTGTTGAACTGGCTAAGCTGCGTGATGCTGTAAAAGAGAAACGTGTTAATTTGCGTGTTCTCTTGAAGTGGTTAAATGCTTCTGCTGGCTGTCGTTTACAAGAACGTTGGTTAACTAACTTCTTCGCTAACGAGCTAGGAGCCTCTCAGCAACGTTCAGGCAAGAGTAAAGAGGACAAGCTAAAGGAAGAGGTTAACCGCCTTACGGAGCTTCTCAGAGCGTCACAGGAACAGAATCAGATGATTGCTATGGTTGCTTCTGAGGACAATCAGAAATCTATTTTTGCTGGTATCGTGGAAAAGATTGAACTTGAGACTCAAGCAGAAGTAGCAGCCTTTGTAGAACAAGCTGCAACACGAGCTAAACAGAAAGCTATCGATCAGATGAAAGCTATCTTTCCAGACTGGGAACCAGCAGAGGACGCTTGAACGTAAAAGGCAGTGTGTATTAACATACGGCCTTAACTTTTTAGGGGCATATGATGAAGAACGTTAATTTAATATTGCTCGGAGATAGCACACAGCCACAAGAGAAGCGTATGAAGGAAGCGCTCAAGATAAGCAAGGGTGTGAAACCTGCTGCTGTGTTGGATGCTGTGAAAGAAGCATATGATGGTACAGGGAAGAAACCTAGCCTGAACTATGCACAGCTTGCACGATGGAGAAAGGGTTTAACCTACTATCGCTCACCTCCTACTGTAGACGCTATAGATCCCTATACAGAATTATTTACTCCCCTGTACCAACTGCTAGAGAATCCAGTGGTAGTAGCTTCCATCGATGTAGAAGAATTCGAACAACGATTAAGAAAGCAGGTTGAAGAACGTGAACGGCTATTGAGTACGGCAAGACGGGAAGAAGCAGAACGTATTATGAAAGAATCAGAAGAACGTGATCATAATAGGTTAATGGAGGAATTAAGTAAGCTGATGGATAAGCTGAGAGAGCTTAGGAAAGATTAATGCACATTTTTGTGCATTTAGAATAGTTGAGAAGGGGTAGCCTAATATTATGGTTCCCTTTTCTGTTTTTATTTCACCGGAAAGAGTTTTGATACTACTACTGCGTTAATTATTCCCCTTCTTACTACCGCACTAATAAGCACATTCACCGCTGTGAGAATTATCACACCGCCTACATGGTGAATAGCTTTGGCTATGAAAGATCAAAATGGTATAGAGTCCGAAGGACGACTAACCAGACAGCCTACAGAGCGTTTAAATGATGCAAGGCAGGCAATCACCTTATCTACTCACAAAACCGCTTAAAATGGCTTAATTTCAATGGACAAAATTGTCCAGAGAAAACTATTCTTTCTCGGGGATTTCCCCGAGAAAGTGAGGAGTATTCCCGCTAGACAAATTTGTCCAGCGCTATGAATACTACGTACTCCTGTGTATGTTCTTGCTTGCTGCTATCACAACAGTTTCATACAATAACTACCTGCACAAGCTCGCAACTGGTTGTTTTTAATATTCATACCGAATATCAAACTGTGATCCCGCATGAATTCCCCCCACCCGCGTAGACGATGAACGGTGCTTACTGGCGTGGTTTCAAATGGTTTTCCAGCCACGGCAGCATCTGTTTTTTACGACTCAGCATCCCTTCAACCTTGCAGGGCTGCGCGATATCTGTCAGTTCTTTTCCGGCAAACCACAGGCTGGTGTCGCCTTTGTTGATATCCGTCAGCATCAGCACGACCAGCGCAGCGTGGCGTTCCTCAGCATAGCGCACCATTTCCGCACGCAAATCGTCCAGCACCGGCGCCACCTGATCCAGTGCGTAAAGCTCGAGCTGCGCCACGCAGACCTGGTGCCCATGAATCGTGAACGTTTTGCAATCTTTATTGAGAAGTTGCCGGGCGCTCATCCCCTCCACGCTGGTTTTAGCTGATAGCAGGTCGCGGCAGAATGCCTCCCGATCAACTCCCGTTTTTTCGACCAACGCGTCCACCGCCTGGCAGTCGTCTGCCGTAGTGGTAGGTGAGCGTAGCGTGACAGTGTCACTCAAAATGGCCCCCAGCAGCAACACGGCCTCGGAGGAAGAGATCTGGCGACGCTCCTCTTCCGACATCAGTTGCCATAACAGCGTCGCGCTACTGCCGACCGGTTTCACCCACACTTCCGGCGGTAAACGCGTCATCAAACCGCCGAGGCGGTGATGATCGATAATACCAACGACATTACTCTCAGCCAGAGAGTCTGGACCCTGAGCGGGTTCAGTAAAATCCACCAGCCAGACATCTCTGTCGGTCAACGGAAACGTCAGCAGTTCGGGCATCGAAAGTCCCGCGTGCTCAAAGATAAATTGCGTTTCACGGTTAGGTTCACCCGCGCGCCATGCCGTCGCCTGCTGGCCGCGTAAGGTTAACCAGCGCGCAGTCATCGCGGCGGTGCAGATGGCATCGCTATCGGGATTAAGGTGCCCTATGACATGTATCATTAATCAGTGCCTTGTAATGTGAAGAGAACAATAACCAAAGTATAACGATCGGGTACATTCCCTTCCATGATCCCGCTGCGCAGTCAGGCAGTACAAAACATAAGCAAAATAAATCAGTTGTAAGTAAAATACGATAAATGTTAATAATATTTTGCTATCAGGTTATCAAAAACCAACAACTTTACTTGCTACCGATACGGCTCTGTTTTTAACATCGCTTATGGAAAAAAATGTTCTGTTCAATCAGCGTATTCGCTTGCGCCATCTTCACACTTTTGTCGCCGTTGCCCAACAGGGGACGCTGGGGCGCGCGGCTGAAACCCTAAACCTGAGTCAACCGGCTCTCTCCAAAACACTCAACGAACTGGAGCAACTGACCGGGACACGCCTCTTCGAGCGCGGTCGCCTTGGTGCGCAGTTAACGCTACCCGGCGAACAGTTTCTTACCCATGCGGTAAGAGTGCTGGACGCGCTCAATACGGCCGGTCAGGCATTAAATCGTCGGGAAGAAGCACATAATGATGTCGTGCGCATCGGGGCACTACCGACGGCTGCACTGGGTATTCTTCCCGCCGTCATTGGTCCGTTCCACAAGCAGCAAATGGAGACCACGCTGCAAGTTGCCACCATGAGTAACCCGATGATCCTCGCTGGGTTAAAATCCGGGGAAATCGATCTCGGTATTGGCCGGATGGCCGATGCGGAACTCATGGTCGGGCTAAACTACGAATTATTATTTCTCGAGTCGCTCAAGCTGGTAGTACGCCCTAACCACCCGCTGTTGCAGGAAACCATCACGCTAAGCCGGGTGATGGAGTGGCCGGTCGTGGTATCGCCAAAAGGTACCGCGCCGAGGCAGCATGCGGAAGCCCTGCTGCTAAGCCAGGGGTGTGAACTGCCGCGAGGTTGTATTGAAACGCTGTCGGCATCGCTGTCGCGCCAGTTGACAGTGGATTACGACTACGTATGGTTTGTGCCGTCAGGCGCGGTGCGGGAAGATTTACGCCAGGCCACACTGGTGTCATTACCGATACCGTCGCAAGGATCCGGCGAACCCATTGGCATTTTGACCCGTAGCGACGTTCAGCTCTCTACCGCCGCACAGATCCTCATCGCCGCGATCCGCAAAACTGTCCCGTTTTGATCTTTCCCGCCGCCAAAAATAAAGGGACCCGCGGGTCCCTTTATCGTTAAAACGTTTCCCAATTCTCACCGTGGGATGGCGACGTTTGCGGCGACGAATAAACCGGTGTGGCAGCAAGGGGCGAGCGTTTTTTCACGCTGCCGCCCTGCAAGCGAAAGGTGCCAACCGCCTGGGTTAAACGTGCAGCCTGCTCCTCCAGCGAGGCCGCAGCAGCAGACGCTTCTTCGACCAGCGAAGCGTTTTGCTGCGTGACTTTGTCCATCTCTGAAATCGCCTGGCTCACCTGCACGATGCCCCGACTTTGCTCATCGGAGGCGGCAGCAATCTCCAGCATAATATCGGTCACGCGTTTTACCGCATCGACGATATCCGTCATGGTATTGCCTGCAGCCACCACTTCCCCGGAGCCTTGATCAATCAGCCGTACGGATTCGCTGATTAATCCTTCAATCTCTTTTGCTGCCTGGGCACTACGGCTTGCCAGTGTACGCACTTCGCTGGCCACCACCGCAAAGCCGCGCCCTTGCTCGCCTGCTCGCGCCGCTTCCACCGCCGCATTCAGCGCCAGGATGTTGGTCTGGAAAGCAATGCTGTTGATGACGGCGGTAATTTCAGAGATTTTCTTCGAGCTGGTCGAAATGTTGCCCATGGTATGCACCACGCCAGAAACCATCTGACCACCCCGACTGGCTTTGCCGGAAGCATCTTCCGCCAGTTTGCTGGCATGATGTGCATTATCGGCGTTCTGTTTCACCGTAGCCGTCAGCTCTTCCATACTGGCCGCCGTCTGTTCAATCGCCGCAGCCTGCTCTTCCGTACGCGATGACAGGTCCGTATTCCCCATAGAGATTTCACTGGTCCCGCGATAGATTTCTTCTGCCCCCTGACGCACGGTTCCCACGGTTTTCACCAGTGAATGCTGCATAGTCTGCAAATGACGGCTCAAACGACCAATCTCGCTGCGCCCGGTAGGCTCATCCTGCATGGTCAGATCGCCCGCTGAGATTTGCTCAATGCGTTGGGCGGCGCGCAGCAGCGGATGGATCACGGTACGACGCAGCACCATAAACGTCATCAGCGTCAATGCCAGTGCCAGACCGAATGCGCCCAGCATAAAGACCATGCCAATTTGTGTCCGATGATGGGCCTGCTCACTGAGCTGGTTTGCCCTTGCGGTGCGGATCTCAATGGCCTTCAGCAGCGCTTTGTTGTAGGCGGTATCCAGCGGTCTGGCCTGTTCATTTTCATGGTTAATGATCGCTTCAAACATGCCGTTTTTGGCGTATTTGAGCATCGGCTGCAAACCGTCGATATAGGCTTTGAAACTGGCGCTCAGTTCAGCGTCCAGCGCTTCATCTGCCGGCGTTTTCACCGCCCGAGACAGATAGGCATTAAAGCCCTCCTGCGACTGCTTAATCCGCTTTTCCGCCTCCGCAATATTGGCCTTCATATCGTCCATTTCGGCAATACGACTCGCCGCACCAGCATGGATCATATTGATACGCGAGGTGCGCAAGTGGTTAGAGCTGTTCGATAACCCCATCCTGACCTGAATTTCATCAGTCACATCGCGCTGATCGCGGTCGGCCTGCATAAGAAAATAGCTCGCCAGCCCGGAACTTAAGGCGAACAGCAGAAGGATGCCACCGAGAATGGAGGAAAACAGCGGAACCAGTCGGATTTGATGCAGGAAGCCCAGTTTATGCTGGGCCTGCATCGATGTTGTGTTGTCCATGACCGTCGACTCTCTTGTAGGGTTTATGCGTGAAAACACGCCCGATAGATAGTCATCGGCAATCCGCCAGGATTGCTTACCGCGAAAAGCGCCGGTTTCGTCACACTTTCACAACATCATTCTAAAAAATTCAGGAAAGTGCCAGCGGAGAGTTCCGCTGGCGGATGGATCAGTTATCGCCAAAGTGGATAACAGTACGAATAGACTTACCCTGATGCATTAAATCGAACGCCTCGTTGATCTGCTCCAGCGGCAGGCGATGCGTAATAAACGGATCTAACTGAATTTTCCCGCTCATTGCGTCTTCGACCATGCCCGGCAGCTGCGTACGCCCTTTTACACCACCAAATGCGGAGCCGCGCCAGACGCGTCCGGTCACCAGCTGGAACGGACGTGTTTTGATCTCCTGCCCAGCGCCCGCCACGCCAATGATGATGCTCTCGCCCCACCCCTTGTGGCAGCACTCCAGCGCAGCACGCATCACGTTCACATTACCGATGCATTCAAAGCTGAAGTCCACGCCGCCGTCGGTAAGCTCAACAATCACGTCCTGCACCGGCTTATCGTAATCGTTCGGATTGATGAAATCTGTCGCACCCATTTCACCGGCCAGCTTGAATTTCTCCGGGTTGGTATCGACCGCTAAAATGCGCCCGGCTTTCGCCTGTACCGCGCCCTGGATAACCGCCAGACCGATACCGCCCAGACCAAACACCGCCACGGTGTCGCCTTCTTTTACTTTTGCCGTGTTATGGACGGCGCCTATCCCGGTGGTAACGCCACAGCCCAGCAGACAGACTTTGTCCAGCGGTGCCTGTGGATTGACCTTCGCCAGCGAGATCTCTGCGCACACGGTATATTCACTGAAGGTGCTGGTGCCCATGTAGTGATAAATCGGCTCGCCGTTGTAAGAAAAACGCGTTGTGCCGTCTGGCATCAGACCTTTACCCTGGGTCGCGCGCACGGCCTGACAGAGGTTGGTTTTGCCCGATTTACAGAACTTACACTCGCCACATTCGGCGGTGTACAGCGGGATCACATGGTCGCCCGGTCGCAGGCTGGTGACGCCTTCGCCCACTTCAACCACAATGCCGCCGCCTTCATGGCCCAGTACTGCCGGGAATACACCTTCCGGATCGTCGCCCGAGAGCGTAAATGCGTCTGTATGACACACACCGGTGTGGGTGATTTTAACCAGCACTTCCCCTTTTTTTGGCGGCGCGACGTCGATTTCGACAATTTTTAACGGTTGGCCGGGGCCAAATGCAACTGCAGCACGTGATTTCATTTGTCTCTTCCCATTATTGCGAGGTGATGGTGTTATTTTAGATAAGCGCGCAGAAGATGGCCGATTTCAGCCATACGCACGGCACGCTGGTCCGGGGTGGTCTCCCCACTGACCAGTTCATCCTTCAGGTGGATCTCAACCATTTCGCCCATCAGGCCGTTGGATGCGCCGCGTACGGCGGCAATTTGTTGCAGGATCGCCAGACAGGGTTCGCCTGACTCCAGCGCGCGCTCGAGCGCATCAACCTGCCCACGAATACGTCGTACACGAGTGAGAATGCGTTTTTTATCTTCAGGTGAATGCGGCATACGCCCTCCGGATACTATAGGGGGGTATGGTATTTCATTTAATAGCCCCGTGTAAACGGTGAAATTTATGGGGTCATGAGGAGAGGCGCCATTGACCACCAGTATCGGGTAATTAAATAAATGCGAGGCGTCTCCAGAAAATAAATAACATCTCCCTGTTTTATACAATCAACTCACCCGCAGCAAATCCGCAAAACGCGTGGTATACCGTGGGGATAGCATTCCTCGTTTCATTTTCCACTGCTGTTCTATTCCCTGCCCGGCAAACCAGAGCGTTCCGCGCCCTTCTTTATTGAGCCGATCCACCACGGTCATCAACTCCGCGCTGTTGCGTCGAGGGCCATTGTCATCAAACAGATTCAACTGTGCCACGCCTGAACTGAAAAAATCCCCCAGCATCACGCCCGCTTTTTGATAGCGCAGTCCGTCTCGCCAGATAACGTCCAGGCAGCGTGTTGCCGCATTGATAATATCCCGACTATCCTGGGTGGGGATCAGCAATTTGGTCGACGCGCTATTAGCATAATAAGGTTCATTCGGGGCAAATGGACTGGTTTTAATAAACGCAGAGATAAACTGACAATACTGGTGTTCCCCGCGCAATTTTTCTGCTGCACGCGCGGCATAGGCGCAAATCGCCTCCCGCATGGCGTTGTAATCCGTGAGCCTCTCACCAAACGATCTTGAGCAGATGATTTCCTGCTTCACCGCTGCAAACTCTTCAAAACCCAGGCAGGGTTCACCGCGTAGTTCACGTACGGTACGCTCCAGTACCACGCTGAAATGCTTGCGGATAACATCAGTGTGGGTATCCGCCAGATCCAGCGCACTCTTGATACCCATCGCGTCGAGTTTCTTGCTGGTACGGCGACCAACGCCCCAAACATCATCGACCGGAAGCGCCGCCATCAGCTTACGCTGGCGTTCCCTGTTCGAGAGGTCCACTACGCCGCCCGTCTGCTGTTGCCACTTTTTGGCCGCATGGTTCGCCAGCTTCGCGAGGGTTTTGGTGGGCGCAATACCTACGCCGACGAGCAGATGTGTGCGCTTGTGCAGCGTGTGTCGAATTTCACGTCCAAACGCCGCCAAATTGCAGCAATTCCTGACTCCAGAGAGATCGCAAAACGCCTCATCAATTGAGTAGATCTCCACCCGTGGCGCGATCTCTTCCAGGGTGGTCATCACCCGCTGGCTCATATCGGCGTACAGTTCATAGTTGCTGCTGAAGGTAATAATCCCGTGCCGGCGGAAAATTTCTTTCTGTTTGAAATAAGGTGCGCCCATTGTTACCAGCCCTTTGGCTTCGGCGCTGCGGGCAATGACGCAGCCGTCGTTATTCGATAGCACCACCACCGGGCGGCCTTTCAAATCCGGGCGAAACACGGTCTCACAGCTGGCATAGAATGCATTTACATCACAGAGTGCAAACATTCTCACCCCGTCGATTTGACGATAAAAGTCACAACACCAAAGATATCGAGCGTATCTTCACTGCTGATCCGAATCGGTGACCAGGCGCGGTTCATCGGATTAAGCTGCACGGTAGGTCTGAGCTGGAGACATTTTACTGTAAACTCACCGTCCACCGCGGCAATCACAATATCCCCGTGAGCGGCGGTTCTGGCGCTGTCAACAATCAACAGATCGCCCTCATTGATCCCGGCATCAACCATCGAATCGCCCGCCGCTTTCACAAAGTAGGTCGCGCTGGGGTGCTTGATCAACAAGGCATTCAGATCAATACGCTGCTCCACGTAGTCCTGTGCCGGGCTGGGGAACCCGCACGCGACAACATCACTGAAAAGGGGTAGCGCGATCGCCTCGCGCGGTTCTGAAGGTCTGTACAACATCATGACGCATCCCTCACATACTGTTTTTATATACAGTAGTTGTAGTGAGGCATGCAATCAAGTGATGGGAAGACGGGCGCTGTTTATTGCTTAACCACCTCACGTGTAAGTATGGATTGCGGTTAAAAATATCGGTTTTGTAAATTATTTCGGGAGGCCCAAATGTTGACGTTTTTTCAGCCAACCCACACCACCGCTGCGCTGAATTTAACTATTTCTGAAACCGTTCACGTTGTGTTTTATCCGCCTCTTCTGCCTGGTTTGCCAACGGCTGGAATTGAGCCGGACCGTAAAATACTTTTGGTAAAGGAAGTGATTCCATCGACGTCCCCGGATATATTTGCAATTCCCCCAGACGAGACAACTGATACCCCAACACCACGGCGGGCATTGTGAGCATATAAGGTGCCGTTTTTTCGTAAGAGACCGGGGTCGGTAAGCGATTGTGGTCGAGATTATAGTTACGCTTCAGCACCAGAAATTTATCAGGCACCCTGCGTTTGCTATTCCACCAGTCACCGTCCAACTCACGAAACTTTCTTTCGGTTTCGGTTCCGGTGACCACCCCGAGCTGCAATAGCGCATGGCGCAGTTCACCGTCCATCGCGGCGTTATAAGCATCGATAGTTTCTGCTTTTCCTTGCAAAATCACGTTGATGGCAAGCCGTGCCCCCAAAAGATTTGAATATAAATCTTCCGGTGAAAATGCAGATATCTCTTCGGAAAATCCGGGAACAGACTGAAAACCGTACCATTGTGCAATTTCGTGCCACTGTGCCAACTGAAACGCCAGATGGCCTGCCAGCCAGGCCGCCAGGGTATAGCGCTGGGACAGTGAAGACGGCGGCGTAAATGCCAGGAGCTGCACTCGGCGAACGCCCAACTCTTCACTGTAGAAATAACGCCAGCGCTGACCCAGCTTGGGAAGAATACGCGAGAAAATATAGAACGTATTATCCGCCGTATCGCGAACATGGGCGATATCAATAAACCCACCGCGATGGGTATAAATAAGACCGCTTTTTTCTGCGCTGAGCCCGACAATATTCTTCACGGCACCCAGCGCACTATCGTTATAATGATGGCTACCCAGCGTATCCAGGGTCAGGACGTTGCCAATCTGGTAAACCGGAATCGGGACCCCAATCGCACGGACGTGAAGATCATAGCCAAACGCACAGCAAGGACGTAACGACTCCGGCGGCGAAAGCTGACTGACGACCGGGTAAACCTGGCGCGCGTGCTTTATCGGAAACAGGTCCCCTTCTGCACAGGCCAAACCCGCCACCAACCACAAAAACATTAACCCTTTACGCATTCAGAAAGCCTCCGCAACCTGAAAATAAAAACCGGCACTTTCTTTACCAAACCCCAGATCCAGACGCACGTTCATCGCGGGCTTCACTTCAAACCGATATCCCACGCCTGCCGTGGGTAACAACGGATGATCGTCCAGCGCGCTGATGTTTTTTCCCAGCGTCCCGGCACCCAGCCACAATACATATCCGTGTCGCCAGTTCAGCTTTCGTCGGTACTCTACCTGCCCACTGACAACATCGTTGTCCCGGTAGCGGCCCTGATAATAGCCACGCATCCGCCGATCGTCGCCAGCCATCGACAACCGATCCCAGGGAACATCCCCTCGCGTAAAACGGCCCCAGAGATCAAAGGCCAGTACCGTTTTTTCATTCAGTAAGTGGTAGTAATCGTATTGCCACTCGGTTGCGTTGAAATGGGTGTCAGACCCTACCGATGGATCGAACCAGGTGTATTCCACTTTAAAGAACTGTCCTCGTTGCGGGCGAGTGATCGCATCGCGAGAATCGTAATTCAGGCTGATGCTGGCACCCGATGCAAGTGAGGAGGACTGCGCGTCATAGCGTGTAAAGGTGTCATCCGCGCGGGGATCATCAATAGTCGCGTGCAACGTTGAAAAGTCCCAACCGGCGCCAAGATAAAGATTTTTAACGACCTCCCGCATAATAATCGGATGCACGCGGATGGCGTTATTGGTGTACTCCTGCTCATTGCCCTGCGCCGCATCGTAGCCAATGCCCCAGAAACCAGTCGGCACTCTGTTCACCGAACCGTCAACAAACAGTCGCCAACGATCGTCAGTAAAAAAGGTGTAACTGCTTAACCCAATCCCTAGTGCACCGCTGCTACTGACATAGCCGGTAAAAGACAGCGACGAGTTCTGGGTGGTTTTATCATTGGGATCGACCCGATAAATTCCCGCCACGGCCATCCCCAGACCCAGCCTGAGTTCAGGGGTATAAAACGGGCCCGGCAACACGCTCCAGTTAACGCCCTTCTGCGGATCATAGTGGTTATCGGCCCCCAGGCCGGAAAGCAGTTTATCTACTGATTTTTGATCCAGCGCTACTGCCGCCGAAGGCCAGGCGGTCAGCGTCAGTGACAATGTCAGCATGATGCGATGGGGTCTCATCAGAAACGGTACTCTCCCGCCACGAAGAAACTGTTACGCTCATTGAAACCGAATTCTGTGAGAACATTAAATTGCGGCGTCATTTCAAACTGGGTACCAATCAGCATATTCCAGGGTGATGTTAGCTTCTGTTTAACATCAAACCGCCCTTCATTATTCTGGTTCACGGTGTCAATGAGCGGTTGCAGTGCAGCGGGCATATGCAAGTCGGAAAGACTGCCCCGGAACTCCTGCTGAACATTCTGGTACATACTCCCCAGCCAGACGCTAAGGTGAGACTCTCCGACGGGCCCCTGGAAACGAAAACGGTATCCCACCCGAGGTGACACCGTTAGCGCCGAAATTTTGCCATCCAGAATGTCGAAATCAGTACGGGTGTAGTTGGTGTCCACTAGCGCAAACCAATTTTCATATCCGCCCGCCAGCGTGATCCCGGTTCCCCAGGTCGTGCCTTTGAAGTCGAGAGTAAAATCGATATCCTGCAATTCACCACTCTGATAAAGCTGATGCACCGACGAGGCAATCACCCTGTCAATACCGGAATAGCGTGTCGGATCGGCATCGACGGAAACGTTCGATACCGATGAACCGCGCGTATGTCCCACTAACCCGTAGATATTGAGAAACGGAAACACCCACATATCGATACGCAGGTTTTCTGATTTACTTTGCTCACGGGTATGCCCGGCATCAATATTAAACATATCGGTCGGGATCGCATGGTTACCCAACGCCAGCCCTGAAAAACCAATGCTGTCGACGTCAATGTTCTGGCGCATATTCATATAGCTGAGATTGACGCCAAACGGCAACGGAATCGAGTATCCACGGGCTTTGGCCTCTTCTCCCCAGATGGGAAAGGTGCGCTCTTCCGTATCCGCGGCACACGCCACACCAGAAACCAGCAGAAGCGGCACCATCGTATTAGTCCATCTCATTATTATCCTCATTTATGTCTCGCTTCATTGGTTACAGGCCAGCGCCCACATTGAAGTAAACCGCCTCTTCGTTATCACTAAGGGCAACATCAATGCCGGTATGCAGACCGTATTCCCGGGCGATTAAATAGCGGAATCCCGCGCCCCAACCAACTTCGGTGCTGGAGTAAAGATCGCCTGCATTGTCGGTAGCACTCCCCGCGCCTACGAATCCCTGAACAATCCAGCGCGACGTCATTTGCCAGGCAAGCTGTGTTTGCACGGTGCTGACATCATTGCCTTGATAGCGATAACGGGAGATCCCACGCAGCGCGATATAAGGACGCGTCATCGGTGGGAGATGTTGGTCATGTCGGGACAGCATTTGATAATTAGTTGCCAGAGAAAGCGTCCAGTCCCGACTTAGCGGCAGGAAAAATTTGCCATCAAGCGTCAGTAAATCGTAGCGGTAATCACCCCCAAGGTAGTGACCGTAAAACTGATATTCACCGCTGAGCGACACACCGTGTCCCGGCCAGAAAAAGTTATCGGTGGTATCGTATTCTGCGACAATCCCTAAGCCCGATGACGTGCTGCTGTCACCGAGGACGTGTTTCCAGACGCGATCGATAACCGGGTTGTTTCGCGCAGAAATATCCATTTTCGCCCAAAACTGTGAGGCCCCTAAAAACACCGGAGAATCACCGACACGAAACAATAACTTTTGTATCCCGCCATAACCTTTGGTCTCAGTTTCAATCGCGCGATTGTTGCCGAAACCCGCGAGGTCACCCGAATAGATATCCAGATCGATATTTGCGTAACCTGCCGCAATAAAGTAACGAATATGATCGTCCGTCCAGGTATGCCGGTGGCCGCCCCCCACAAACCAGGTACCGTTATCCGTCGCGCCGCCGCCCAGCGCGGTCATGGCTGGGGGAATGAATTGCCCGTCAACCTGCTGGCCTTTTCCATGAAGAAATAAACCAAACACGCCGCCGCCATAGCCCACGGCAGGTTCTGTAATCACCACAGGGATGGGTAAAAAGCCGTACCGGTTTTCTTGCAAATAGCGGCTCATATCCAGCATCCCATCTTCAGGATCGATCAGGCCAACGGCGTGCGCTTGTCCGCAGAAAATCAGCAGCAAAAGGGAGGTTTTTTTCATGGCGCGGTTCCTTCCGGCGGTATGGCAGGCGCGGCATACCAGTTTTCTTTCGGCACCCTCACCGCATCATCGGGTTGCAACACAAAATTCGGCGACATGATCTGTACGCTAAATTCGTTGAACACATCCTGAATATGGCTGTACAACGCGTTGCGCGCCTCAGCCAATGACTGCCCCGGTAATAACCTGACCTGCAATTCATAAGAGACATACCAGTCCATTAACGCCAACTGGCGCACAAGCGGCGGCTGGGATAGATCGATTCCTTTTGCCCGCTTGGCAGCCAGTTCCAGCATGGCATGCACCTGCCGCCAGGGGGTGTCATAACCGATGGTGACACCGACAGTCAGATTGATACCGCCCCCCGAGTTTTGTGCGCTGAGATTGGTAATTTTGCCGCTGACCACCACCGCGTTCGGCACCGTGACGACGTAATTTTCACGGGTAATGATTTTGGTAGCGAGCATGCCTATCTCGCTCACCAGTCCTTCGTTATCCGCAACGCGAATAACGTCACCTTTACGCAGGGCGCGGGAGTAGATCAGCACCAGCCCGCTCATGGCATGATTCATTACCCCTGCCGACCCGAGTGTCAGCATCAGACCAAAGAACACGCTAATCCCTTTGAACGCCAGTGAATTGGCGCCTGGAAGGAAGGGATAGGCTGCTGAAAGGGCAAACAACCACACCACCACGGAAATCAGCTTACGTGTCGCCCCCACGGTTTCAGGGTGAATACCGGGAAGCTGTAAGCGCCCTGCTTCTACCTGATTAAGTACAACTTTAAGCAGCTTAAGAATAAACGCGGTGATAAGAACAATAATCAGGACAATCATCAGCCCCGGTAATGCCGACGCAATCGACAGCGCGATTTCACGCAGCACCCGTATCGACCAATCACCCAAAGATGTCCCCCAGATACGCGTCCAGGGAAACAGGCTAAATACCCAACTGAGCCAGACATACAACGCGACGATGCCCAGCAGAATCATCAATAAGGCATACAAACGTGCCTCGATTGCACCAGTAAAACGCCGCCAGCGCTGGGGGAGCCAGCTTCTGTTGGCAATGATTCGACGCCGGTAATAACGGCGAACCCATCGCCATGAACGGTACGCGCCATAGAAAAAAAGAATCAGCCCCAGCAATCCCGCGGCTGTTTTCACCGCAGACAGCGCCAGCCAACCGCCGTCGAATTGATCGCGCAACGCCGTCCGCTGGGTCTCCATGCGCACCAGCACCCGCTGAGCGGCCTGATCGAGGGTCAGATCGTCGCCTTCATCCAGATCGGCTTGCGCCAGCAGCAGCAGCGGTTTGCCGTTCATGACGATCAGCCTTCCCGGCTGGTTGTAGCGGGTTATCGGCACAATTTTCAGCGGTTCACGCAGGTCCGCCTGCGTAAAATTACGCAGCGTATTACGGATGCGCAACACCCGCTCTTCTGGCGTGGTTAAGCCAAATTTTGCCTGCAGCATCACAATCGGCTGGTGAAAGATATACACCGTCCGCGCACGTTCCTGTTCCGATGGCTGCTGTCGGGGCTCCGCCGCGAATGAGGGAAAAGCCAGAGCGCTAATAAAACACATCAAAAAAATGAGCAGTACCTTGTTCATACTCACCATCCCGCATGTGTAAACATACTGACCAACACTGTCCGCTTAAATGGAACGGTCTTGAGCATGGTGGAACTCCTTTCATTAGCGGCAAAAAAAGTATAGGAAACAAATTGATGAAAGACGCAGTTAAAAAAAACAATATTTTTACAATTTTAAACATATCAATATTGTTTATAAAAAAGTGCATGCATGATTAGTAGTCTATTGATTAGAAAGGAGGTAATAAAAAACAATGATTTTTCGATAAACGGTATCGCGGTCATAAACCGGGTATAGTGGCGCCATAAAATCATTAAAACGGATACACCATGAGCACTGCAGGGAAAAGTAACCCACTGGCGATTGGCGGCCTGGTCGCCTTGACGCTCATCTGGAGCTACAGCTGGATCGCCATGAAACAGGTCACGCTGTACATCGGCTCGTTCGACTTCACTGCCCTACGCTGCACTTTCGGCGCACTGGTCTTATTTATTGTCCTGATGCTTCGAGGCCGAGGGATGCGCCCGACGCCTTTCCGCTATACGCTGGCAATTGCTTTGTTGCAGACCTGCGGCATGGTTGGGCTGTCGCAATGGGCGCTGGTCAGCGGCGGGGCTGGTAAGGTCGCGATCCTGAGCTATACCATGCCATTCTGGGTGGTGATTATGGCGGCCATGTTTTTGGGCGAACGCATGCGGCGTATACAGTATGCCGCGATTGCGGTAGCGGCATCCGGACTGCTGCTGGTTTTACAGCCGTGGCAGATGGACTTCACCTCAATGAAAAGTGCGTTGCTGGCGATCCTGTCGGGGATCAGTTGGGGGGCGAGCGCCATTGTCGCCAAGCGCATGTATGCCCGTCATTCGAGTATCGATCTGCTCGCGCTAACCTCATGGCAGATGCTGTATGCCGCACTGGTGATGAGCCTGGTGGCCTTCCTGGTCCCTCAGCGCAGCCCTGACTGGCAGCCGGTGGTCTTCTGGGCGTTAGGCTATAGCGCCATACTGGCAACGGCGCTGGCATGGAGTTTATGGCTGTTTGTCCTGCGTAATTTACCAGCCAGTATTGCCAGTTTAAGCACATTGGCGGTACCCGTTTGCGGGGTCCTGTTTTCCTGGTGGCTGCTGGGTGAAGAGCCCGGCGTAGTTGAAGGGAGCGGGATTGTATTGATTGTTGTGGCGCTGGCGATCGTCAGTCTGAAAAAACGGTCCCCTCAGGTGCAGAGCATCAAAAAATAAGTGGCCCAAAACACACGCCCCGCATAATGCGGGGCGTTGATTATCGACATTACGAACGCTTGCGCGGCATCATGCGTAGCAGGGTATTATCCCGCCAAAAATAGTGATGCATCAGGGCGGCGGCGGCATGAAGACCAATGACAAAATAGCCCAGTTTTGCCAGCGTCACATGCCAGGACTTCAGCATATCCACAATATCAAAGTTGGCTTCTGTCGCATGTGGCATAACGATGCCAAAGGCGATCCACGGATTCCCTCTGTTGTACATCATCACCAGACCAATTATCGGCAGGACGATGAACAACAGATAAATAACCAGATGCCCAAGATGCGCCATACCGGTCATCATTGGCTTCGGTTTTGGCACAATCGGCGGCGTCGGATATTTAAGTCTGACCAGCAGGCGCGTTACCATCAGCGCTAAAATCGTGATGCCGCAGGACACGTGTACCATGTTGAACCCGGGGCGATAGCTGCGCGGGAAAAATCCGCGGAGTTCCATGGCACAGTAGGTCACAATCACCAATAAAAAAACCAGCCAGTGGATGCCAATTTGCAGGCCAGAATACTTATTCCCCATAACACTTCCTGAGTAAAAACAATAATGCGTCAACATAACCAGCTTTTGTTAAAAATTCATTAACTTTGTTAGATCCTTTTCCGTTGATTACGTGTAACCGCAAAAAATAACGATTGCCGGTACCCCGCCAGTACAGCGGAATACCGGTTGCAGATGAAGCATTACGTCCCGGTCACCATCAGTACGTCATCGACAAAATTTTTGGCGCGCGGAATATCCGACTCATCCACATGTTCAATAATCAGCGGAATATTCGGATGGTTTTTAGCGAGCAGTTCCACATACAGCAGATAGTTGAGTGACCCGAGGCCGGCAGCCGGCAGTTCCACCGAACCAGCCCCACGGAAGCTATTATGCTCCGCGGCACCGTCGCCGAATTTCTCAATAACCACATCAGTTTTTTTGCAGTCCTTGGCGTGGGCAATTTTAATTTTACCGTCGAGCACGTTGAAGATGCTGTGTAGTGTTTCATCAATAGCATCAATGTTTTTGTCGTCGAAATAGTTGGTGGGATCCAACGCCAGCCCAAGCCCTGGATGTTCAACATCACGCATCAACCGCGCAACCTGGCTTACCGAACCGATGATGTTGTTGACGTAGTTTTCCACCAGGAAAACCGCCCCATGCTCCCAGGCAAAGGTAGCCAGCTCTCGGGCGATACTTTTGAATTCCTGATACGCCTCTTCGGTGCTGTTTTGGGGATCGTATAGCCAGTCGCTGTCGACGTTATAAGTCCCTGTTTCGCTGATCACATACGGCGTACCAAAATCCCTTGCATGCGCTAGGATCTCTTTTACCGCTGCGATGTTCTCCGCGCGTTTTACCGGATCAGGATGCACGAGATTGGTATAAGCTGAAATGGCAACAATGGGCAGATTCGCCTGACGAAACGCGTCACGCACCTGGTGCGCTTTCTGTTTGGTAATGTGTCCACGGCTGAGATCAATATCAGTGAATTCGAGGTCGAGCTGTACGCAGCCCATGCCCGCCTGCTTAATCTTCGCAATGGTCTCTTCCAGCGTGTAAGGGTAATAACCGGTAAAGATGCCGACGTTAATCATTTTGTATTCTCCTGAAGGATTTCATTGAGATAAACCGTTCGTTCTTCCTGTATTGAGAGGTAACAGGCTTCAATACAGGCCAGCGTGCCTACGTTATCTTTTGCGCTGATGTCCGGTTCGACGCCGTGCTCCAGAGCGCACATTAGGTTCGCCATAGTGCCGATAAACGCATCCGGGAACCACTGACGTTCCCATTGCGGCATCACCCAGCGATCCGGGTAGTCGCGCGATGCAAGTTTCAACGTGCTGCCGCAATACTCCGGCGGTCGGCGGTGCCAGCCGAAATCGCCTTCTGCCAGCCCATCGGTACCTTCCACACGCCAGTTGATGTAGTTGTTTTTGGCACAGGGTTCCCCCGGCCAGGCCCAGACATCATCCAGGCTGGTCGCGATCAGGCCATTGGCATACTGGAAGGTGTATTGCGTAATACCATCGGTGTGTTCAAAGGTGGTTCGCGGATCAGTGCGGCACACAGCGGTCACTTTTATCGGATGACCAAATAAAAAGCGGAAGGCATCGATATGGTGAATCGCCATCGCATACAGCTCGAGCTTTTTGTATTGCTGCAGGAAGTGCTGCCAGTCGGGTATAGCGCGCATATCAATACTGGCAATCACCGGCGTGCCGATGAGTTGATTATCGAGAATGTACTTCAGCGCCCGCATTGATGGGTCATAGCGCATATTGGAGTTCACTGCGATGGGAATACCACTCTGTTGACTCAGCCGCACGATTTCACGCCCGGCCTCCAGCGACATCGCCAGCGGTTTCTGACAAAGAATGGCTTTCACGTTTTTCGCCGGGGAATCTTTAGCGCAGATAAAGCGTACGATCTCTAACTGAATATGCGGCGGTACAGCGATATCAATAATCTCAATCTGCGGATCACACACCATCTCCTTCCAGGATGCATACACTTTCGGGATGGTAAACATGTCGGACAGGCGCTGGCTATGGGTGGTATCCAGCGAAGTGATACCGTAGGTCGTAAAACCGGCTTTCTGATACGCCACCAGATGGCAGTGCTCAACGATAAAGCCAGCCCCGATAATACCGATTCTATAATCTTTTCTCTGCGGTAACGCCGGACGAGTCGCCTGTTCTAATAAGCGTTCTAACGAATCCATGATGCCCCCGTTGATGATGATATGCGTTGGCGGCGAGGATCACCTCGCCGCTGTTGTTTAGTGCAGCGCACGGCCTTTCACCACCGAACGCTCTCGCTGTGGTGCAGCACTCCGCTGTTTTTGCAACCAGAATTGTTCAATTTCTTCCAGCGATTTGCCTTTGGTTTCCGGCAACATCCGTTTGGTGATAATCAGTTGGATCAGACACATCACGGCAAAGAAATAGAATGTGTTGTTACCGCCAAAGGTGGCGAGCGTAAAAGGAAACAGCCAGACCACCAGGAAATTAAAGATCCACTGGGTAAAGGAGACCAGCGCCACCGCTTTGCTGCGGATCGCGTTAGGAAACATCTCCGAAACCAACGTCCAGAAAACCGGGCCGATACAGGCAGAAAAACAGGCGATATACGAGAACAAAAAGAACAGCGTCACCCCCGCTGGCAAGGCATGATGGAACGAGAAGCCGAGGAAAAACAGCGACACACCCATAATCAACGAGCCATAGAGATAAAGCGGGCGGCGCCCTACTCGATCAATTAACACCACGCCAACCACGGTGGCTGTCAGGTTAATAATGCCCATAAAGATATTGAAATAGAGCGCGGAGCTTATTGAGAACCCGGCAGCCATCATAATTTTCGGCGCATAATCGAGGGCGGCATTACAGCCGATCAACTGCACCAGCACAGCCAGAATCAGGCCTAGCATAATGCTGCTGCGCGCGTCTTTATGAAACAGCGTGCTGGACTGAGTAGCATGATGGGCCGCGAGGTTTTTCTCCACATCAGCGGTCATTCTTTGCGCTTCATCAGCAGAATAAAAACGTTGCAATATATTTAGCGCTTTTTGCTTTTGGCCTTTCAGGGTAAGCCAGCGTGGGCTCTCTGGGATAAACAGCAGCCCGACAAAGAATACGACCGCCGGGACAACGCCGGAAATAAACATCAACCGCCAGTTATTTTCCAGATCCTTAAGAAAATAGTTGGTCAGATAGGAAAGTAAAATACCCAGCATGATGCACAGTTGATATATCGCAGTCATCCGCCCACGCATGGAGGCAGGGGCCATTTCCGCGACATACATCGGCGACAAAACCGAAATCGCTCCCACGCTAATCCCACCCAGCAAGCGGTTCAGGATAAATGTGGTTTCATTCGTGGCGATGCCGGTGCCCACACAGGAAAGACCAAAGATAATGGCAGAAATAATTAAAACACGTTTGCGGCCAAATTTATTAGTGATATACCCCGAGCTGAACGAACCGATAATACAGCCAACTAATAATGAACTGACGCCCCAGCCAAGCTGGAGTTCATTCCAGTTAAAGTAAGTCTGAATAAAAGGAATAGCACCGGCAATAATCGCGATATCAAAGCCAAACATGATCCCGCCAAAAATAGCCGTGCAGCAGCTAAAGTACAAATAAAATGGATATTTCATCGTCACAATCCTTACCAGCATATGGGCTTAATGAGGAGAGAACATTGCCCATATCGCCTTGTCGTGTGCCTGCAATAATCCGCTAATGACCAGGCTGTTGCGAAACGCAACAGCCGCCACATTATTTAAGTTGTGGTACGTAATTTTCTTTAATCCGCTGACGGCGTGTTACGTAGGCGGGTAGCGGCTGCACGTTCGAACCCTCGGAAAACCAGGCGAAGGGGTCAGTACTGGCCACCAGCGCGAAATTGGCCCACGGGTTAAACGATCCCGAACGGATAATCACTTTGGCTTGGTGGGCAATCTCGCTGCACAGTCTTTCATGGCTGGCTTCGCTAAAGTCCGCGCCGGAACCGGTATAAATATCCTGTACCTGACGGTACAGATCCGGATTACAGTCGCGCACTTCGCGAGCGAACTGAATATCTTCGACAAAAACCTCCTGGCGCAGGACGCGGAGAATATCCGTCACGTCCGGGATACCTGGCCAAAAACCAAGATCGATACGGTTAGCGTTCGCCGGGATCGGGAAACCAGCATCGGTCACCAGAATAATATCGGTGTGGCCCAGGGTAGACAGCGCTGCTGCCAGTTGAGGATGTAGGATACGTTCAGGTCTCATTGTTATCTCTCCGAATGGAATTTTTATAATTAACAACCGAGAAAATCTTCAACGTCTTTGCGTGTTTTGTAGGAAGGGACCGTTTCCCAGTCACAGCAGCACAGTGCGGCGGTGGCATTGGCGAAATATGCGGCTTTATCAATAAGTTGACCTTCGCTTAAGGCGACTGCCAACCCGGCGTTAAAGCTGTCACCCGCGCCGTTACTGTCCACCACGTCGACCTTGCAGGACGGGATTTTCAGGGTGTCGGTACGGGTAAACACCGCGCTACCGGCATCCCCCAGCGTCATCACCACATGGCTGCAGCCGGTTTCCAACAACAGATCGGCAATTTCACGGTTACTGCGCCCATCGTCCGGAGCCAGTCCTAGCGCAACGCGCGCTTCGGTTTCATTCGGCGTCAGGTAATCGATATGGCGAAGATTCACGCCGCGCAGGTCACAGGCGGGCGCCGGATTCAAAATGGTAATCTTTCCAAGCTGTTTGGCGAGTGTCAGGCCATAGAGTGCGGTTTCTAGCGGGATTTCCAGTTGTGCCAGCACAACTTTACTCTGCGCCATTTGCACTTGCGCTTCGTCCACCCGCGCCGGAGTGAAAAGCTTATTGGCCCCCATATCCACGACGATCACGTTACGGGCCTGATTATCTTTAATGATCAATCCAGCGCCGGTGGGCAGCTCGGGCGTTAAGGTCAGCGCCTCAATATTGACGCCTTCTTCACGCATTAACGCGACGAATTCATGGCCAAACGTATCGTCGCCGACCACACCTGCATAGGCCACGTGGGCTCCGAGTCGGGCCGCCTGTACGGCCATATCCGACCCCTTTCCACCCCAGGTCTGGCGGAAGTCGGTGCCGATTAATGTCTCGCCCGCCAGCGGAATACGTTCAGCCGTCATGACCAGCGCTTTGGCATAGCTACCAAGGATAAAAATACTCATCAGTCATTCTCCTTTTCACCTGACAATGGCATAACAATGCGCCATCGCAGCCAGGCTGCGACGGCCATACGTTAATAAGCGTTAATATCCCCTGTCAGACCTTTTACCAGTTCAGGTCCGGAACTGGTGCCGACCAGTTCCGCCCCGGCTTCGAACATCGTTTTCATTTTTTCCAGGGTATTGACCTTACCGGATACTTTTACCCGACACGGTAACTGAATATGGGCTTTGAGAAGCTGGACATCTTCTACCGTCGCTTCACACCCCCCCTTACCCCAACCGCTGGACTGCTTCACCCAGTCAATACCAGCTTCGAAAGCATAGCGTGTTGCTTTGATTTTCAATGCCTCTTCGGTAATAAATCCAAACTCCAGCATGGCTTTCACTTTCATACCGAGGTCATGGGCCACATGGGTCACGGTCTTCAACTCATCAAAATAGAGATCGTCCTGGCCGCCCAGCAAATAGCCAGGGTTCGGCGGGAAGTCGAACTCATCCGCGCCCTGCTTCGCCAGTTCGCGCACCACCGCCACTTTCATTGCCGTCGTATCGTTAGCCATCGGGAAATTAACGGTCGTCGCCACGCGCACGCCGCTTCCTTTCAGTATCTCTTTTGCAAGAGCCACCCAGCAAGGTGCAATCATGGCGGCATCAAACTGGTACTGCATGCAGGTTTCCAGATGTTGAATCACCCCTTCACGCGTCAAATCCGGGTTGACGTTGGTGTACTGAATCGCCTTTGCGATCTGACGCGGGTCGTTAAAATCAATCATGGACAGCTCCTGTGTGGTAAGTAAAAAAATTGTAAGAACACAGTGAAGATGACGTTACTTTAGCCGGGGCTGACGATAAGCGTGATGGGCAGGATTCCCTGAAACATGGATGAAATTTTCATGTCAATGGAAATGTGAGTGAGTTCAAAAATTGGTCATGTAAAAGGCATGCTGGCTGGGAAAAAGTGCCACCATGGTGAGTACAACGGACGCATCAAAAACACAATGCCAAAGGCCAGCCATGCCCACGCAAAAACAACGGACCCGCATAATTGCCAACTGGTATCGTGGCTCCGATGAGTTTTCACCCTTGATTAACTATCGAATTTTACGCGCCGGCCATATAGATACTGCCGCAGATTTCCGCGTTCATCGCCAGTCGGTCGTCGGCCATGAGTTGATCTTTTGCCTGCGCGGTGCGGGTTTTATTCGTATTGAGGATCGGTTATATCCAGTGAGTCAGGGGCAACTGGCCTGGCTGCCAGTACGCTGGCCGCACGAACATTTCCCCGATAAAGGCGACCCATGGGAGATCCTCTGGCTGCGAATAGAGGGATCGAAATTGAATAATATCATGCAGATAATGGATGTCCCTCAGCGCCCAGTATTCCAGTTTGCGGATCCAGAAAAAGTTGTTGAAATTTATCACCATATTTTTGCTCGTATGAACAGCTACACCCTGGTGACCGACGCTTACTGCGATATGCTGTGCAGCCAGCTGATTTTTACCCTGCTGGAAAACCGGAGCCACGACGCCGCGCAGTCACAGGTGATCACCCATCGGGGGCTGGGCAAACTGCTGTACCAAATCCACAGCCATTACAACGATGAGTGGGATATCGAAAAATTTATGCATTATTGTCAGGTGAGTAAGTCGCAGCTTTTTCGCTTGTTCCAGGCGACGTTTAATCAAAGCCCGCTCAAATGGCTGAAGAATTATCGTCTGTCCCAGGCACGACGCTTACTGGTGGAAACTCAGGAAAGTATCAGCCGAATTGCGGTTCAGGTGGGATACAACGATCCGCTGCATTTCTCACGGGATTTTCATCGTGCGGTAGGTCTGTCACCCAGTGCATTTCGCAAACAGGAACAGCTGGAAGGTGCCCACGCGTCCAGGCATGAGGTGGAATAACGTATACCCCTTTTTATTTCTCGCGAATTCAAGACGTTGTGAATCGTTCCCCGTTTTCAATGTATTAATTATGTTATAGCTACCCTTTGCCACTGAGGGAGCAACGTAATGGAAGCACTGAGCCGTGAAACATTAGAGAATATGATGGCGCAAGCCGTTGCCCACGCGACCACCTACCCGATATGGCCGCAGGGCGAAGCCCCCGGAGCAAAAAATAGCGATGCGGTATTTACGCCTGAACCCCGGCACACCGGAACGTCAGACTACGACCGCGCGGTAACCGGCATTCGCGCCCCTGAAATTACCGTCTACGCCCCCGCCAAACCGAACGGCGTGGGGATCCTGGTTACCCCTGGCGGTTCTTATCGTCGCGTTGTAATGGATAAAGAAGGCAGCGCACTGGCACCGTTCTTTACCGCGCGTGGCTATACCCTGTTTGTGATGACCTATCGCATGCCGGGAGACGGTCACGAGGAAGCATCAAACGCACCGCTGGCCGATGCCCAGCGCGCCATCCGCTACATTCGCGCCAACGCACAGCAGTGGAAAATCGATCCGCTCCGTCTCGGCGTACTGGGGTTTTCCTCCGGGGGGCACGTCGCCGCCAGCCTGGGAACCCGCTTTGCAGAATCGGTGTATGCGCCGATGGATAGCATTGATGAACAGCCCACTCGCCCTGCTTTCATGGCGCTGGTTTATCCGGTGATTAGCCTGCGGGAAGGTGTCGCCCATCCGGGCTCACGTCTTGAGCTGGTTGGCGCCGCGCCCGCAGAGCAAGACATTCACCACTACTCCCTGGAAGAAAGAGCGGATGACACCACGCCGCCCGCCTTCCTGCTGCATGCGATTGACGATCCGGCGGTCAAAGTCGAGAACAGCCTGGTCTTGTTTACTGCGCTGCGCAAGCTCGGCGTACCGGTTGAAATGCATCTGTTTGAACGGGGCAAGCACGGGTTCGGCATTCGCGATACGCAAGGACTGCCGCTGGCCATCTGGCCGGAGATGATGATGAACTGGATAGCCAGCAAGGTGTAATGATTATGCCGGGTAGGTCGCTAAACCAACCCGGCAAAAATATCAGGATTGCAGATAAACCACTTGCGTTTGCAGGTACTCGTTCAGACCGTGCTTGCCATCTGCCCCGCCGATACCGGACTTGCGCCAGCCTGCGTGGAAGCCCTGCATCGCTTCGAAGTTTTCACGGTTGATATAGGTTTCGCCGAATTTCAGCCCTTTAATCGCCTTCATCGCCGTGTTCAGGTTTTGCGTGTAAATCGATGAGGTCAGACCGTAGTCGCTGTCGTTAGCCATCGCAATCGCCTCATCCAGCGCGTCAAATGACACCACTGGCAGCACCGGGCCAAAGGTTTCTTCGTGCATAATCGCCATCTCCTGGCGCACATCCAGCAATAACGTTGGCGGGTAGTAATATCCTTTCCCCTCAACCGCTTTGCCCCCCAGCACCACGCGGGCCCCTTCCTGCACCGCACGCGCAACTTTCTGCTCCACACGCTCCCGCGCCGCGGCGTTAATCAACGGCCCCATCGCAATGTCCTTACGTTCCGCAGGATTGCCAAACTGCACCGCTTTCATCGCTTCGCCCAGGCGATTAACAAACTGATCGTAAATCCCCTTCTGGACATACACGCGCTCGGCGCAGTTACACACCTGCCCGGTATTAATCACGCGGGAATCGACAATCGCCTTCACGGCCAGCTCGAGGTCCGCATCATCCATCACGATAGCCGGGGCTTTACCGCCCAACTCCAGGCACACTTTGGTGATATTTTTCGCCGCCGCTGTCATAATTTTCTCACCGGCCACTACGCTGCCGGTCATGCTGACCATCGCCACTTTCGGGTTCCCGGCCAACTCCTGACCCACCGTTTCTCCCCGTCCGAGCACCAGGTTAAACACCCCGCGCGGCAGGCCGATGTCATCGACAATTTTGGCAAAAGCGATAGCGTTGTTCGGCGTAAACTCGCTTGGCTTAATGACAATGGTATTCCCGGTCAGCAAGGCGGGAGCCAGCTTACGGGCGATCAAGAAAAACGGGAAGTTCCACGGCAGAATGCCCGTGGTTACGCCAAGGGCGCGTTTAAACAGCAGGATGTTCTCGCCCGGACGATCGCTTTGCAGGATCTCACCTTCATAGCGGCGAGCCCACTCCGCCATGTAATCGATATAGTCGGCGGTAAACGCGACTTCAACATCCGCCAGTTGCTGGATTTTGCCGCCTTCCGCCACGATAAGCGCGCTAATTTCACCGGCACGCTCACGGATCCCGGCGGAAATCTTGCGTAGCCAGCTGGCGCGTTCAATGGCGGGCAGCGCCTCCCACTCAGGCTGGGCGCGATGCGCTGCGTCAATCGCTTTGCGCGCATCCTCAGCACGGCCATCAGGAATACGGGAAATGACCTCTTCCGTCGCCGGATTGACGACATCAATCCAGGCGTCATCGTGCCAGGTCACAAACTGCCCATCGATATACATAGGATGTTGTACGGGTACTGACATGCGTTGCTCCTGTGATTGATTTGTTTTTAACAAGTAAAACTATTGTTAATTAATATCAATCATGCATAACACATTGCCACTGCGATGGTGGTTCTGTGAGCCGCTTCATAAAAGCGTCAAGCAACGCCGTGGTGACGAGAAAAAACCGGCGGGATGAATGCCCGTTTGCACAAAAAAAGCGACAAACGGGCAGCAGAGATTACAGAGAGCGGCTGTTCAGGAAGTCAATCAGCGCGGCATCGCGTTGCAGATGTAACCCTGCTTGTTCGACGGTCGGCGGAATATCCACATGCGTAATAAAATCGCGACCACGGGGTCCATAGCCAGTTTCATCATCACGCAGACGCGGAAGCTCACCGGTAATAAGAGACAGGTAGCGGTCCACCGACCACAGACCTTCAGCGGTTGGTGCGAAATCCACGCCGTCGCCCTGTAGCGTTAACGCAGGGACAAAACCAGGGAAGCTGAACCAGCGCGGCGCCTGCGGATCGTCACGCGTGACGCGCTCAAAAGTCGCCATGGTGCGGCGCTGCATGGTGGGGTCCTGCACCACAATCACGGTTTCCATGGTCTGGGTTGCCTGACGCAGTAACGCACAGCTAAAGCGGGCATTCTCCCCACAGTTGGTGGATTGGTCCTCCACCCAAATCGTCTCACCGGGAATGTGCCAGAACTGGTGCGCGATATCGGCAAGGATCGCCGCTTCTGCGCGTCCGGCGGTACGCAGGGTGTTATAGCGTGGGTGCTGCGCGATGGCGGCGTACAGGAAGGTCGTGGAATGACCGATACCGCCACTAATCAGCAAGGGAATCTGTTGTTCTTTCGCTATCCGACAGGCCGCGTCGATGGTCGGGATCACCGCATTCCCGGCCAGAATCACGCAATCAGCCTGAACCGTGATATTTTCATCGAAATCATTCTGCGCCAGCCATTGCCCCACGGTGTTAATCGCCGTAAGGGTGGTGGCGGAAAGTGGCGGAAACTGTCTCATGTTCATGACTCCTGGTGTTTATTCTTTACCGGGTTCAGTAAGCCTGATAAGTGCAGCGCCATCAGGCACTGCATCATATCTCGCCGGATGGCGGCGTCGCCTTATCCGGCCTGCAGCCCCACCACGCGTTAACCCGTAATCTGATCCATCGCCTGCAGGATACGCTTATCCGAAATCGGATACGGCGTACCAAGCTGCTGGGCAAAGTAGCTGACGCGCAGTTCTTCTATCATCCAGCGGATCTCTTTGACATCGTCATCTTCGCGGCGCGCGGGCGGCAGTTTATTGAACCACTGCTGCCAGGCCTGCTGCACGCTGTCCACTTTCAGCATCTGCGCACGATCGCGGTGCGGATCGATGGCCAGTTTCTCCAGACGTTTCTCGATAGCCTGCAAATAACGCAGCGTATCACCCAAGCGTTTGAAGCCGTTGCCGGTGACGAATCCACGGTAGACCAGTCCGCCCATTTGCGCTTTGATATCCGAAAGCCCCAGCGCCATGGTCATGTCCACGCGGCCTTTCAGACGTTTGTTAATATTGAACACCGCCGTCAGGATCTGTTCGACCTGTTTGGCAATCTCCACCACGGTGTCGTTCAGTTCGGCGCGCACTTTTTCGTGCAGCGCCGCAAAGCCCTCTTCTGTCCACACCGGGCCGCCGTTGGCGTCGATTAATCGATCCACACCACAGGAGATACAGTCATCAATCAAATCCAGCACTTTGCCGTACGGGTTAAAGTACAGCCCCAGCTTGGCTTTATTCGGCAACTTCTCGTGCAGATACTTGATGGGCGACGGAATATTCAGCAGCAGCAGACGGCGTAACCCGCTCCACATAGCCTGCTGTTGTTCCAGCGGATTATCAAACAATTTGATAGCCACGCTGTCGCGTTCATCCACCAGCGCGGGCCACGCTTTGACTTTATAGTTACCGCGTTTTTGCTCGTAGCTTTCCGGCAACTGGCCGAAGCTCCAGATGTGCAGCCCGCTCTGTTCGATACCGTCATCCGCCACCGCCGACAGCGTTTCCTGCACTTTGCCTTTCAGCGTCTCTTTCAACGCCTGCAGCGAACGACCTTCCTGCAGCTTCTTGTTTTTATCATCCACCACCCTGAAGGTGATTTTCAGGTGATCGGGCACCTGATCCCAGTGCCAGTCGTCGCGGTCAACGGTAACGCCAGTCATCCGGCGCAGTTCGCGCTCCAGCGAGTCCAGCAACGGCAGTTCCAGCGGCGTTACGCGGCCTAAAAACGCTTCCGCATAGTTTGGCGCTGGCACAAAGTTGCGTCGCACCGGCTTCGGCAGCGATTTAATCAAGGCGATCACCAGTTCACGACGCAGCCCCGGAATTTGCCATTCAAACCCGGACTCTTCGACCTGGTTTAACAGCGGCAGCGGAATATGTACGGTGACACCGTCGGCGTCAGCGCCGGGTTCAAACTGATAGCTCAGTCGTAGCTTGAGATTGCCCTGATGCCAGAAGTTCGGGTAATCCAGCTTGCTGATTTTTTCCGCGCCTTCTTTGATGAGCATGCTCTTTTCAAAGTTGAGCAGGTCCGGCGTTTCACGGCTGACCTTTTTCCACCAGCTATCAAAATGGCGGGCAGAAACCACATCATGGCTGATGCGCTGGTCGTAAAATTCAAACAGCGTTTCATCATCGACCAGGATATCGCGGCGGCGTGATTTGTGTTCTAACTCTTCCACTTCCGCCCGCAGCTTCAGGTTGTCGCGGAAAAACGCATGCCGGGTCTGCCAGTCGCCTTCCACCAGCGCGTGACGGATAAACAGTTCGCGTGACAGCGCAGGGTCTATCAGGCTGTAGTTGACCTTACGCGCCGCGACAATCGGCAGCCCGTAGACGGTGACTTTTTCTGTCGCCATCACCGCACCCTGCGCGCGCTCCCAGTGCGGTTCACTGTACGAGCGTTTGATCAAATGCTGGGCAACCGGCTCCACCCACTCAGGGTCAATACGCGCGGCAATACGTCCCCACAGTCGGCTGGTTTCCACCAGTTCTGCCACCATCGTCCACTTCGGCGGTTTTTTGAACAAACCGGAGCCGGGGAAGATCGAAAAACGAGCGTTACGCGCGCCGGTAAATTCCTGCTTATCGGCATCTTTCATCCCGATATGCGACAGTAAACCGGTCAGCAGCGCGACGTGGATCTCCCGATACTCAGCAGGCTCGCTGTTAACCGGGATCCCTAACTCTTTCACCACCTGACGTAGCTGGGTGTAAACATCCTGCCATTCACGCACGCGCAGATAGTTGAGGAAATCGAGCTTGCACTGGCGGCGGAACTGATTCGACGACAGCGCTTTTTGCTGCTCGCCAAGGTAGTTCCACAAGTTCACAAAGGCGAGGAAGTCGGACTCTTTGTCGTGGAATCGACGGTGTTTTTCGTCAGACGCCTGCTGTTTGTCCATCGGACGCTCACGCGGATCCTGAATGGACAGCGCCGAGGTAATAATCATCGCCTCACGCACGCAGCCATGCTTCTGCGCTTCCAGCACCATCCGCGCCAGACGCGGGTCCACCGGCAACTGACTGAGCTGGCGGCCCAACGGCGTGAGTTTATATGCGGTTTGCTGTTCATCAGTGGTGATTGCGCCCAGCTCTTCCAGCAGGCGCACACCGTCCTGAATATTGCGTTTATCCGGCGCTTCCACGAACGGGAACGCGGCGATATCGCCCAGCCCCAGCGCGGTCATTTGCAAAATGACGGAAGCCAGGTTGGTACGCAAAATTTCCGGATCGGTAAATTCCGGGCGCGACAGGAAGTCGTCTTCGGAATACAAACGAATACAGATCCCTTCCGATACGCGTCCGCAGCGGCCTTTACGCTGGTTGGCGGAGGCCTGCGATACCGGTTCAATGGGCAAGCGCTGAACTTTGGTGCGGAAGCTATAGCGGCTGATACGCGCGGTACCCGGGTCAATGACGTACTTGATCCCCGGCACGGTCAGTGAGGTTTCCGCCACGTTGGTCGCCAGCACAATACGGCGTCCGCTGTGCGACTGGAACACGCGGTTCTGCTCGCTGTTGGAGAGTCGTGCATACAACGGCAACACTTCGGTGTGGCGTAAATCCAGCTTATTCAGCGCATCGGCAGTGTCGCGGATCTCACGCTCGCCACTCATGAAGATCAGAATATCGCCCTGGCTTTCACGTCCCAGTTCATCCACCGCGTCAAAAATCGCCTGCAGCTGATCGCGCTCGGTGTCGTCCGCATCTTCAACAATCGGACGGTAGCGCACTTCCACCGGGTACGTTCGACCGGAGACTTCGATAATTGGCGCGTTATTGAAATGCTTTGAAAAACGCTCAGGGTCGATGGTCGCCGAGGTGATAATGACTTTCAGATCCGGGCGACGCGGCAGCAGCTCTTTCAGATAACCGAGCAGAAAATCGATGTTCAGGCTGCGTTCGTGGGCTTCATCGATGATGATGGTGTCGTACTGCATCAGCATGCGATCCTGCTGGATCTCCGCCAGCAGGATACCGTCCGTCATCAGCTTAACCATGGTGTTATCACTAACATGGTCGCTGAAACGCACTTTATACCCGATGCAGCCGCCCGGCTCAGTTTGCAGCTCTTCGGCGATACGGTTAGCTACGGTACGCGCCGCCAGTCGACGCGGCTGGGTATGGCCGATAAGCCCCTTCACCCCACGCCCCAGCTCCATACAGATTTTCGGTAACTGGGTGGTTTTACCGGAGCCGGTTTCCCCGGCAACAATCACCACCTGATGGTCGCGAACCGCGTCCAGGATGTCTTGTTTTTTCTGGCTAACAGGCAAGTTTTCCGGGTAGGTAATGTCCGGTCGTGCCGCTTCACGCAGCACAACTTTACCGGCAGCCTGTTCAATCTCTTTTGCCATCTCCTGGTAAATGGCCTGTTGTGCATCAGGATTTTTAACCTTCTTCACGCCGTGAAGGCGGCGGGAGAAACGCTGTTTGTCGCGCAGCATCAGTGATTCCAGCTGCTGCTGTAGCATGTTGAAGGTTATTTTTTGTTGTTCTGTCATAGCGTTAGAGGGCAGTGCTCTGCCGGGTTAAATCTCTTTAAGATGATAGGTATAGAGTACCACATCGGCGCTTTTCATGTGTTGTTCAATAATTTCGAACATAGGATTCGATATATTGCGCTATCACTGCGGCAGGATTGTGAATAAAGTGTCAACAAGCAACGGGGCACATCCCCTTCAAACACATAAAAGGAAACACCCATGAGCAAGGTATTAGTTCTTAAATCCAGTATTCTGGCAGGGTACTCTCAGTCTGGTCAGTTGTCTGATTATTTTGTTGAACAGTGGCGTGAAAAGCACTCTGCTGACGACATCACCATCCGTGACCTGGCGGCAAATCCTGTTCCGGTACTGGACGGCGAACTGGTAGGTGCAATGCGCCCGAGCGATACGCCGCTGACGCCGCGTCAACAGGAAGCACTGGCGCTGTCTGATGAGCTGATTGCTGAGCTGAAAGCCCATGACGTGATTGTGATCGCCGCGCCGATGTATAACTTCAACATCCCGACGCAGTTGAAAAACTATTTCGATCTGATTGCGCGTGCTGGCGTAACCTTCCGTTACACCGAGAAAGGGCCGGAAGGTCTGGTGACCGGTAAACGTGCAGTTATTGTCACCAGCCGTGGCGGTATCCATAAAGATACGCCGACTGACCTGGTTACCCCATATCTGTCGACCTTCCTGGGCTTTATCGGCATCACCGATGTGAACTTCGTGTTCGCAGAAGGTATCGCGTACGGTCCGGAAGTGGCGACCAAAGCACAGTCTGACGCCAAAGCCGCCATCGATAGCGTCGTCGCTGCCTGATAATTCACCCTCTCACCATCCGGTGGGAGGGTTTTTAACCCACCCAATTTTACTTCTTTGCCCGCATCCGCATCTGCTTGCCGTGAATACGATTGATATCACGCCAGATTATCGAATACTCCCGGCATTTCGCCAGATTCTCTTCCCAGCAATGGCACAAAAATTGTTCAGGCTCCGCAACATCCCGGCTTAACAGTTTGAACAGCCAACGATTCCAGACATACCACTTGAGAAGCCACATGTTTTCACTCCAGGAGACACCGGAGGGGGAATATATCAGCATCAACATCGTGTAGTGTGGCAACTATTGCGCTGCCGAAAACGCTACACCAGCATCATCAACCAGGCCGCCCACAGCGCAGCAACCCAATAAAGCGTACGCCGAAACTGCGCCAATGCCCCCGCCTGGCGCTCGGTCAGGCTCAGCGTCTTCAGCTTGTCGCGCTGCCAGATGGCAAAGAGTGCCTCTCCGGCCTGCACGTTATTTTGCACATTGAGCAGCGAAAAGTAGCGGGCATCAAGCCACAGGCGCCAGCAGCCAAACCAGACAATGGCGCACAACAGCGCGATAACCGCACGTAGCCCCCCCGACGGTGCGACAACGATCGCCCACACCATGGGTGGGACGCTAAAAAGCAGGATGAAACGCCAGCTTTCCAGCGTGTGTCGTAGCAAATCGCGGTGCAGCGCTTCATTATTCGTTACACCGTCACTTTCTGTTGCCATTGCTGCAGCCTCTCCAGATGTTTATCCGTCAGCACCACCTGCGCCCGACGTTCGCGAATATACGCCACCGCCTGCTCAACGGTTGCCACATGGCCGCATTGCAACAACCACGCCGCAACCACCATCGCACTGCGCGACAGCCCCAGCGCGCAGTGTACCAGTACGGTCCCCTGCTCTTTATGTAGCGTTTCCAGCCGGTCTACCGCCTGTTGTAACTCGGCGTCGCTCGGGATCACCAGATCCAGCATCGGGACGCAAGCGTAGGCGCGCATGGAAGTAGCATGCCCGCGCGCAAATTCAAAGGTCAGGTCAAGTACCGCGTTTTGTTCAGGTATGCGGCGTGGAAAACTACCGAGATAGACGCCAGCGGTAATGTTGCTCAGCGGTGGCAGACGGCGGGTAAATCCGCGCATCGACAGCCACATCCCTACTCGCCAGGGCAGCGTCAGCCCGTACACGGCAGGCGGCAGTCGCCCTTGTTCATCTTTGCCCGTGGTCGCCGCGCCGAATCCGCCGTAGCCATAGCTCACCATCAGCAACGATACAGCAGGCCACAGCAGCCAGGGCGTTAGCCATACGCTGGCAATAGTGCATAACGCGGCGCCCGACAAATAACGACGCATCAGCCTTAAGCGCGCCGCATCCGGTTTGCGCCAGCACCAGCAACGTTTTTCCGGCACCATCCAGTCAATCAGCATGCCTGCCGCCAGCCCGGTAATGATATCGATAAAATGATGCTGCCAGGTGGTGAGTACCGACACGGCGATCAGCAAGAACCAACCGTCACATAACCTGCGCCAACCCCCACTGAGGTGATGACTGAAATGCCGCCACAGCAGCCAGCAGAGAATAATATGCAGCGACGGGGACTGGTTATACGGCAAGTCGAACTGTTCAAGCTGAGCAAACAGCCAGCCTGCCGCGCCGCTGACCTCCGGGCGCGTAAAGCTAAACTGGAGTGGAAACAGCAAAAAACCGACGCAGGCAATCACCGACGCCAGGAACAGACGCAGCACCAGCTGCCGCTGTTCAACGCGCGTGGTGCAGACAAACAGTGACAATCCGTAAAACAGATCCAGACTCCAGTACGGCAGAATAGTCCACGGAAGAAAGGGAATGGCGGACTCCCAGCCAAACACGATGCTGCCCACATTGTCATGCTGCGTGTCCTGCCAGGCAGTAAACTGATTGACCTTGCCATAGGTAAGAAAGAAAAAAGGCGCCAGCAGCATTAGCCAGCCCACCGCCTGTACCATCACCTTACGGCGTTCAGCCCCCACGGCGCACCGCCAGCGAGACAGTGAAAATCCCCCACTCATCAATCAGCTGCGTGCACTTATCAAACCCGGCTTCACGCACCAGCGCATCCATTTCCCCTTGCGTACGCACGCGCATCACCCAGGCTTTGCCGTCTTTGTGGCTGGTCAACGACCAGGCGATGGTTTTTAACTGCGGATGCCAGGGCTGCCCGGTGTAGATCAGCACGCCTCCAGGGGCAATCGCGTCAGCCAGCCCGGCGAGCGAATTACGTACCAGCGTATTTTCAGGGAAGAGTTCATATAACCCAGAAACAATACCTAATGTGGGACGCGGTTCCAGCGACGCCAGCTGTTCGCGGTTGAAGGCATCGCCATGCTCGAAGCGGGCAATTTCAGCCATACCGCGGCTGGCGATCATCTCACTGCCTTTCTTAACATTCAGTTCGCTGTAATCGCGCAGCAAAATCGAGTTGACCGCCGCTTCGCCTTCCAGTGCGTCAAGCACATAGCGCCCGTGTCCGGCCGCGATATCCACTACATGCACTGCGGTTCCTTGCTCTGCCAGTTGCCCCACCGCCTGGCGGATCAGCATCTGCAAATGAACCTTGCGCTGGCGGATCCCCTTCCAGCCCACGCTGTTCAGGTAGTTTTTGTCAATCAGCCGACCCAGCGCGCTGCTGCCCTGAGGCTGGTTGCGATAGACATAATCCAACGTACTACCCGAATCAAAACCGGTCTCAAACCCCAGACGCACGCCCGTTGATTGCGTCCCGAGTAATTTCATCCCATAGCGCAGGCCACGATAGGCAATATCGTCAAGCGAATACGGCGCAGGTCCGCCACTAAGCAGCCGCCAGCTATCTGCTCCGGGGCTCCAGCGGTCTTCATTACGGTAGTCAAAGCGCTGCGGCGGCATCGCGTACAGCGTGTCGATAAAATCACGCATTTTGTCGAACGCCAGATGCCGGTCTTTTTCACCCAGTGTGTCGTGATAAAAGCCCGGCAACACGTACAGTTCCTTGAGTGGGCTTCTGAGGCGTTGGTAAAAATCAATTTGCGGCTGGCGATGGACCACAAAATCATCCCCGGAAACCAACAGCTGTACAGGCAGAGTAATGGCGCTGGCATCGCTGACAATACGCTCCGCCGTTTTATAGAGATCGAGCAGGATGTTCACCGCAATCGCCCGGGTGATCTGTTTATCCTGGTTAAAACTCGCCACGCGCTCAGGATCGTGCGTCAGGTATTTGCCCTTGACGTAGGAGTTGACGAAAAACAGGCCGCGCAGGCGATGCATTAAGGCCAGCCCCGGACGGGCAAACGGTACGTACAGTTTGACTTTGAACGCCGGGGACGCCAGCACCAGCCCACGAATGGAAGGCGCATAATCATGAGCCCAGGTCGCTGCCAGCACTGCACCCACGCTTTGCGCCACCACCACCACATCTTCCATTGCAGCCTGGCTGTCAGCAGCGGCAAAGCGCACGAACTCGTCGACATCCTGCACCGAACGTGCAAGCGACGGGCTATATCCGCGCGGTCCTGGCGACTGCCCGTGACCGCGCGCATCCCAGGCATAGAACGCGGTGTCCGGCATCGCAAGCTCATCGACAATGTGTTGCAAACGCCCGGAGTGTTCGTGTCCGCGATGAAACAGGACAATCACTTTTGGCGCAGGACCTGCTGCTAATGCCGGCCAGTGGCGGAAAAACAGCGCGGTGTTGTCGCTGGTCAAAAATGGACGTTCATCGGGCACTCGAATGTTAGTCATGAGGGTGCGGTCCTGTAGTTTGTTGCTGTAGCAGCACCAGCTGCTGTCTGAGATCGTCCATAAAAACGCGCTTATCGCTCTGCGCGACCAACGGTCTGCCAATGTTGACGTCAATAAACAGCGGCAGAGGAATACGATTCCCCTTCGCCATCACGTGTTCCGTTCCGCGCAGCCAGACGGGAATAATCGGTACCGACGGCATACGCTGACTGAGGTGCCAGATGCCGGATTTCAGTGGTGCCAGTATTCCCGGTTCGCCGCGGGTACCTTCAGGGAAAAGGATCAAGATCTTGCCGTCGCGTAAGGCCTGTTCACACTGTGCCAGCGGGTCAGCTTCGCCGCCCTTACGCGTAATCGGAATAATGTTGAGAATATTAAGCGCAAACCAGGCCATCCATTTATTACGCAGAAAATAGTCAGCGGCGGCCACCGGATGGATGGCCCCCTGACGGCGCAGCGCAAACAGCGACAGCAGCGCAAAAACATCCATATGACTGTTGTGATTCGCGACCACAATCGCCGGCCCCTGCTGCGGCAAGCGATCCCGGTGCCTGACGCGCAGCCCAAGCCACAGCCAAATTACCGGCCAGACGATGCACAGCGTAAACAGCGTTCGTAGCAATGTGTTGATCATACGTTAATAGTAAAAATAGCGAATGAAGTGGAAAAATACCGGGGCGGTGAAGATCAGCGAGTCCAGCCGGTCGAGAATACCGCCGTGACCTGGCAGCAGTGTACCGCTGTCTTTCACGCCAATATCGCGCTTAATGGCCGACATCACCACATCGCCACAGAAGCCGCTGATGCCGATAATAAGCCCTGCCAGCATCGCCATCGGGATGCTTAACGGTGTCATGAGCGGGCCCAGCACCGCCGCCGCAAGCGTGGTGGTTGCCACGCCACCAACCAGTCCCGCCAGGGTCTTATTGGGGCTGATCTTAGGGATCACCTTGATACGGCCCATTGATTTTCCCCACAGGTACTGGGCAATGTCGTTGAATTCCGTTAAGCCGACGAGGAACAGCACCAGCAGTGCCCCGGTCTGCTTGCCGTCATCAGGCAGCACCAGCAAAAACGCCACGTGGCTGAACGCAAACACGGTGGTCATCAAGCTCCAGTGATGCTGGGAGGCGTAGCGTAAAAATCCCTGCGTATCGCCAGCAATCACCATGCGCACCGGCAAGAATAAGAACGCATACACCGGAATAAACACCACGAACATGCCGTACCAGTTGATACCAATCAGCCAGTAGTTAATGGGGATCGCAATAAACATCCACAACAGCGGCATACGGTCGGTCTGGCGCGATGGGGCCAGCGTTAAAAACTCTTTTAACGCCATAAAGCTCACCAGCGCGAAGAAGGTCAACGCCAGCCAGGGCGGGCTTAAGATAGCCAGTGAAAACAATACAATGATCACCCACCAGGTGCGAATACGCAGCGTCAGCTCACGCCAGTCTTTACCCGGTCGACGCCACACCAGCAGACCGTTTGCCAGTGTCGCTATCACCAGCAGGGCAAAAATCACCGCCAGCGATTTTTCCAGCAGCATCATTTCGCCCCCTCGTCACGTAATGCGCTCTTACAGCGGTTAACGATAGTCCACAGCAGCAATAGCGTGGCAATGCCCCAAATAACGTTATTCCACTGCGCCACCTGCGGCCACAGCGCCAGCACCAGCCCCCATGTACCGAACACCAGCGCCCTGTCGCTTTTGCCGAACGGTCCGGCATAGCTGCGCACGCCATTGATGGTTTGCGCCAGCACACCGCAGAATTCCGTCATCAAAGCACAAAACAGCATAACCAGTACCAGCAGCGCATTACTGCCGGAAAGCAGCATAAACGGCAGATACAACGCGAGATCGGAGAGAATATCCCCGGTTTCATTGAGAATAGCGCCCAAGCGGGATTGTTGGTTACATTCACGCGCCAGCATGCCGTCCAGCGCATTGAGCGCCATGCGTATAAATAAAACGATGGGTAAAAGAATGAAAAGTTTAGGTTCGGGGAAGATAAACAGCACAGCACCAGTGATAAAAGAAAGCGCCATCGCGGCCAGTGTGACGTGATTGGCGGTGACGCTTTTTTTATCTAACCAGAACATGAGCGGGCGTAAAAGCGCCTGGAAAGCAGGCTTTATCTGATAAAGCGTCATCATCACTCCTTGATAATTTATTGATGCAATTATAGTGGATTAATTAACCATTACCTGCCTGATACTTGCCATTATTTCAAAATGAGATTTAATAAACATATGTTGATTACTTTTTCAACCACTTCCCGTTAATGCCCTGGACGTACTCCCCCGGTTTAGCGCGCGCCACCAGTTTTTGTCCGGCCATTTTTGCCACTTCATCAACAGGAATATTGTTACTCTCAGCCAGTTGCTGGTAGCTGGCGCTACGCGCCTTGTTTATCTCACTCACCAGCGTCTGGGTCTCAGCATCGGTTTGCAATGCCACAAGGTAGCCATTGAGCGTTTCACCCACCCGCCCCTGGGTTCTGGCTTCATTCAGGGTCAGCGCAAACGCATTGGCGCTCAGTAAACTCAGGAGCAACAGGGTCACTTTAAGCGTTTTTTTCATCGTCACCTCAGAATAAATCACTGCGTGATTTCAACAGGCTCTCGACGTCTTTATCGACTTTAATATGGATCTCATGCTCGATTTTGACGTTCATATTGATGGTGATGGGCTCTTTCGGCGCCGCGACTTCAATACGCGGGGTGCAACCTACCAGCAAAGATGACGCCAGCAGTCCCAGCATGGTCGCAATAGTTTTCATTGTTGTTCCTCACATTCCTTGCCTTCCAGGCAATGGGTTTCTGGCAGCGCTGCATTTTGCTCAAGCCATGCCTGTAAATTGTCGCCAAAACGCAAACTGCGCCATAACGTAAAGACGTTTTCTTCATGGGTGTAATTCAAATTCACCGTCCCGACTTTGCCATCTACCCGGCTATTGCCGGTGACGGCTGCCTGCATGGTTAATACGCCAAGGTTATCAAGATTTATTTTCGTCCAGGAATGGGTGATTTCCATATAACGCAGCCAGTTTATCGCCGCACCGGCCGCCATATTGTCTTTGACCACCGCATCCGCCGTGTCTTTATCGATGCGCAACGTCATCGGCCCAGGGTTGGTCAACCAGCCGTCTTTGATAATCCATTTTTCATTGTTTAACCAGAGCGGCAATGCGCCGCTGACCGGGCCGGACATGGCAAACTGTTTGGGATTAACCGCGCTAATCAACTCGCTGGACGAGATATTCTGCACCCGCACTAATGCCGGATCGTGTTGCGGCATACGCAGTTGCTGCATAACTACCTTGCCGCCCAGCAAATCGGCGCTAACATCGCTCAACAGTAAGGGATTATCTTCGCTCCAGGGATAGCCGCCTTGCAGATCCGCGGTGATATTATTCACCGTGACCTGGTTCACCACTTCTGCAATACGCAATGAAATCGGCCCGCGCGTGCCCAGTTGCCATGCTCCTTCGCTAAAACGAAACGGCAGCACAAAATCGACGCCATTAATCTGGTTGTCGGGCATCCAGGCGCTACCGCCTTTTAATACGCCATGACCGCCTGCCTCAAAGCCTTGTTCTGCGGCGGCGGAGAAGGCAACCTGAGCATACAGTTCGCCTTCGCGCAGGTTCATCTTCCATTCCGGTGGCACCAGTGGCTGAAATACGGTGAGCGACTGTTTTGGCCACCAGGCCTGACCACGCAAGCGGATCCCGTCCCAGCGACCGTTCAACTGGACCGGGCCAATGGCGCCAGCATGCAGTTGGCCTTTGAACTGGAATATCGTCGGGTCGCTCCCTTCTACGCTGAACTTCAGGGTTGAAGGCGGCAGAGTACTGCCACCGGAGAAGGTGGTTTTCCCGGCGTCCAGCGACAGCGCCCCGCTAAACGTGGGCTGGGTCGGGTCTCGGACCCAGACGATCGGCTCATCCATCACTAGACGCGGATTTTCCACCAGCATGGTGCCGTATTGCAGATGGTCAAATCCGGTAGAAAGGTCAAACAGTTTGACGGTGTTGTCGTGCCATTCCCCCTTGCCTGCCACGTCCCAGCGAGCGTGCATCGGGGTAAAACTGCCCTCGCCCCAGTACCGCCACTGCCAGCGACCGGCGTCAGGCAGGAAATCATTAGCCAGACCATCAAGATGCAGCTCAAAACCGCCCATCTGGTTTTCATGGGCGCGCAAAATAGCCTGTAACCGCCCATCCACCCCGCGTTGGGTCACCTTGACACCGGCCAACGGCCAGCGAATTTCATCTATATCCAGCGAGTCGATAATCCGACCACGAGAACGTAACAGGGCGCCAGGTTCAAAAGCCAGCTGCGGATCGCTCAGACTGCCGCTGAGCGTCGCGGGTAACATCGCATAAAAGATCAGATCACCCTGCTTCGCCTCGCCGGTTAGCTGTAACGGCATGTCGCTGTTGTCCATGCCAAGCGTGCCGGGACCAAAGGTTAACACCGCGTTACCCTTTCCTGCATCACCCTGCGTCAGAATGTTCAAACGCCCGCTGACTACTGCGTTTTCCACACCGGCCTGCCAGTTTTCGACGTTTAAGCCTAAACGACCGCTTAACGGGAAGCCCTGATAGGGCCAGTTCCAGCGCCCGTCGCTCACCGTCAGCCGCTGGCGGGTGATTTCCCACGGCAGATCCAACAACGGATCTGCATTGTCCCGCGCCATCACGATCAGCTGTCCGCTGTTTTCTCGCCATTCCAGCTCTGCATCCACAAGCGTTGGCTCCTGCGGCAGGCTTAGGGTGGCAACCGCGTGACCGCCAACCGGCAGTCCGTCGGGCACCAGCGGCATCGTAAACTCCCCGACCAGCTTCACCGGTGGTTGCTCTTCAAAAGCCGCCACAGACAGTTCGTTGACCGTCAGATTTTGTCCGTGCAGACGTCCCTGAAATTTAACCTTTTCGCCCTGATAACTGACTTGCTGGATGGCAGGCGTCAGCGAAAGTGACAGTTTGCCCTGCCACTCCTGCCACGGAGATAGAATAAGTTTATCGATGTTAATCCAGGTGTTGGGCAGCATGGATTGCCATTCTGCCAGCGTTTTCGGCGCGGCGGGCGATGGCTCCGTCTGCGGCAGTTTAGCCAGGCAAGCGGAATCCAGTTCAATACTGCCGACGTTCAGCAACCAGCGGCTGGGGTGGGATAAATCCGCCTCGGTGATACGCGCGAGTGGACAATCATCCACCAAATAACGGAGTTCGGGAATATGCAGCCCATGTCGGGTAAGCCGTGGACTCTCGTCCAGCGCAATGCGCGTACCGACAGGCAACCAGATGCCCGCCAGTGTAGGAACCCACAAGCCCAACGTCATCAATAACGTCAGCGGCACAAGGGTCAATAATAAGAGTAGAGCCAATACGGCTTTATATTTACCCTTCATGGGTAGTTAATATCCTGATTTAGCGAAAATTTAAGCCGGTTTCGGCGTCTATTGTGACATGTTTAGATAAACATGCCCACCTTAAGAATAGATGCCATTGAAATATATGTAATATTTATAGCTTGTGAATAATTTAAATAAGTTATCTTTAATCAGAGAGATACCAAGGAAGAATATAACTATGCCCCACTTTCGTCTGGCCCTTATCCCATTACTTACCGCATTTTGTCTGCCCGCGTTTGCCCACCCGACAACGCTGAATAAAGTCAAAGAAGCAGAAAGCCAGCTCACCGCACGCGTCGGTTATGCCGAGCTGGATCTCACCAGCGGCGAGATTCTGGAAAGCTATCGCCTGCAAGAGCGTTTTCCGATGATGAGTACATTTAAGGTTTTACTCTGCGGCGCGGTGCTCGCACGCGTTGACGCAGGAAAAGAGCGGCTGGATCGTCGCATCCCGTTCAGCCAGCGTGATCTGGTCGAATACTCGCCGGTTACAGAAAAACACCTGACCGATGGCATGACCGTCGGCGAATTATGCGATGCCGCCATCACCATGAGCGATAACACCGCGGCGAATCTACTGCTTACGGCCATCGGCGGTCCGCAAGGATTAACCGCGTTTCTGCGCACAACCGGCGATCGGGTGACCCGACTCGACCGCTGGGAACCCGAATTGAACGAAGCGCTACCCGGTGATAAACGCGATACGACGACACCTGAAAATATGGCGCAAACGTTGCGCCAACTGCTCACCGGAAAAATCTTGACGACGACATCACAGCAGCAACTCACCCACTGGATGGTGACGGATAAAGTCGCGGGGCCACTGTTGCGCTCGGTACTTCCGGCAGGCTGGTTTATAGCCGATAAAACAGGTGCCGGGGCACGCGGTTCTCGCGGGATCGTCGCAGCGTTAGGGCCGGACGGTAAGCCTTCCCGTATCGTGGTGATTTACATCACCGAAAGCCAGGCAACAATGGAGGAGCGAAACAGACAGATTGCGGGGATTGGGGCGACGCTGATCCAACACTGGGATGAGTAAAGTTGCCTCAAGAGAACGGTACGTTGTTACGCGCGACAGCGGAAATATAAAAAATCAGGGAATTGAGTTGAGTCATCTGCAGTGCATCGCGCGGTTCCCCGTTGTTCTGTCTGCTCTTAAGACATCATATTAACGGGGACGCGGAAGCGTTCAGACTCAGTGATGGCGCAGTTGTCCATCGCTATGTTTAGGTCCGATACGACCTGCTTCTATCAGAATTTCCTCTATGAGCTCTTCGAGGCACGCCTTGCCATGATGATCGCAGACAAGATGCACCTGCCGGGAAATTTCTTCAGGTTTCATACCATCACATAATGCAGCCTTCAGCATTAAGGTGGCCCAGCGTTTTGCTTCAGAGTGAGTTAACATGACCCCTCCCGATATGTGATACCTGTATAAGCGTAGCTGCCTGAAGGTAATTCGCCTGGCTTTTTATCCGCGTTACAGGCTTAACGAACGTGGAGGAGATCGACGTGTCGGATGCTGTTACGGCACGACAACACCACACAGTTTATTGGACTCGGCGGTGGGGGTACTTAGGCCCCGATAATCCCCCCGAAAAACCAGTGTGTTCATAAGTAGAATTTTCTCGTAATCTGAACCTGGGAGATTCCTATGAAAAATATCCATTACCATGCTCAGGTCATCCCTTTCGACAACATCAAAATCGGCCTTGAGCAACTCCTTACATTCCTCAAACAATGTCATGTCCATTCCCTATGTGGCTGTATATTTTTATCATAATCTCCTGAGAGGATTGTCTAAAGGAATTATAAGCAACATGCGGTTTAACTTTTTCAAAGTGTTAATTTTTTGCAAAATGGTTTCCGGGGATACCGTTGTCATTTTTCGCCATATCCATTAATAACGCGATGCCAATATAATTGCTCCAGTTAAATGTATTCTGCAGTACCACTACCGCATTGCCCTTTTCTTTATCAAAACCGATAAAGCTGGAGTAACCCCCGATATACCCCACCTGATAGGTGATTTTTTCCCGTTCGATAAAGTCGGTGGTCCATGCAATACCCTGTACACCGTCAGTGCGTTGAATATCGGTATTACTGACTTCGTCAAACACGCTATCCAGTAAGTGGTTGTTGGTCGTCGACACATGATAGCGGGCATAAGTGGCAAGATCTTCGGCGTTACTGTATAAACTCGCCGCCGCCACCATGTTGTTGGAAAAATGCCAGTCCGGGGTAAGCTGTCCGCGCGGAATGAATTTGGGTTGGTCACCCGCGTGGCCAAGCGCACGCTGCGGATATCCTTTTAACTTCAGCGGAGTAAAACTGCTATTAGCCATTTGCAACGGTCGAAATATATAGTGCGAGGCTAAGCTTTGTATATCTTCGCCAGTTTTATGTATCAGGATATAGCCGATCAGGGCGTAGCCGATATTGGAATATTCCGGCGTTTTATGCTGTGGCGCCCGCCAGTTGGTTAGATAATGCAGCACATTATCGCTATCCAGTTCACCATAAAAATTCTCACCGCTGCCTAAGTAACTAATGAATTTTCCCAGCATCGGAATATCCATATTCTGACGCGGTAGGCCGGAGGTGTGAGTCACCAGTTCCAGTAGGGTAATTTTTTGTGCATCCGCGCTAAGCGGCGTTCCCGGTGCAAGCAATGTCGCCAAGTTATCGTCCCAACGCAGTCGTCCTTCATTCACCAGACAAGCCACCACTTCCGCCGTAATTCCTTTGCTGAGCGAGCCGAGGGCAAACAGAGTATCAGGCTTGACCGGGTAGCGATGAACCGCATCAGTTACGCCCCAGTTGTAAAACTGGGGCGAACCATGGTTATGGATCACTGCGACCATCATCCCAGGGACAGATTTTTTCGCCATATAGTGACGCACCACGCTATCAACGTCGCCGTCCAGCGATTGATGAGTAAGGAGTTCCTGAGTACCTGCCGGGGATGACATTTGCGAGAGCGTGCCGCAACCGCTGAGTGACGAGATAACAATTAAAAGCCAGCTAAATAATTTAAGTCTGTTCTGCATACTTCTTAAAGTGAGCGGGGGCGTTTGAGTGCCGGAAATGTACCACACTTAGCCTGCCGAAAAGCAATAATAGATGGCTGTTATGTGTCATAAGCTTAGTCCTGAACCATACCAATGCGGGCCGTTACCTCAAGACAAGTGTTGGCTAAGAGATCCACGCAGATGATTTTCTCCTTACCATAACGTTTCACTTTGTACTCAGGTCAGTGTTCGGAAATCCGCTCGATCCCCAGTGCTCAGTTGCAACCACATCCCCTTCATGTACCTGGAAGTCATCGTGGAAAGTCCCTCTCTTGGTCCCTTCTTCAAACGCCTGACATTGCCCACGCTCAGTTGATAAGGTTACGGATGAATTCCAGTCTTCATATTCACCCGGCTTGCTCATGTCTTACCTCTCAATTCTACGGTGCAAGCATCTTTAAATTGAAAATAGATTATTAAAACAATCTATTTTAATGAAGAGAAAGTTAAAGCAGGTTTGAACGGAAAGGACGAGTTTTGTGAGTAGATGTGCAACCAAAAGTAGCCGTGCTTAACGACAGGAAGCCACCAGTCTGTTCTAGTGCGTACCGTACCAAAGCACGTATGATGGGCAACGTGGTTTAAATCCAGCAATGTGCCCACATTAAGAAGAGATGCTCTAGAATTATTCATTATATCTATGACTATCAATTGTTTTTTGGATTTTGTAAAATAATTTGAATTGGATTAATGTGATTTCAGAATCACTGGAGAAAGTCTTATGAAACTCGCCATCTATAGTACAAAACAGTACGACAAGAAGTACCTGCAACAGGTTAACGAGGCTTTTGGTTTTGAACTTGAATTCTTTGACTTTCTGCTGACCGAGAAAACGGCCAAAACAGCCCATGGCTGCGAAGCCGTGTGCATCTTCGTCAACGACGATGGCAGCCGCCCGGTTCTGGAAGAACTGAAAAAGCACGGGGTGAAGTACATTGCCCTGCGCTGCGCCGGATTCAATAACGTCGATCTGGACGCCGCCAAAGAGCTAGGTTTGCAGGTTGTGCGCGTTCCGGCCTATTCGCCGGAAGCGGTCGCCGAGCATGCGATTGGTATGATGATGACGCTGAACCGTCGTATCCACCGCGCGTACCAACGCACTCGTGACGCCAACTTTTCTCTGGAAGGCCTGACTGGTTTTACCATGTACGGTAAAACCGCCGGGGTGATCGGTACCGGTAAAATTGGTATTGCCGCGCTGCGGATCCTGAAAGGCTTTGGTATGCGTTTGCTGGCGTTTGATCCCTATCCAAGCGCTGCGGCTCTTGAATTAGGCGTTGAGTATGTCGATCTCAACACGCTGTTTGCGGAGTCAGACGTCATTTCCCTGCACTGTCCGTTAACGCCGGAAAACTATCATCTGCTCAATGAAGAAGCCTTCGCGCAAATGAAAAGCGGCGTAATGATCGTTAACACCAGTCGCGGGGCCCTTATCGACTCACAGGCTGCCATTGATGCCCTGAAAAACCAGAAAATTGGTTCTTTGGGTATGGACGTGTATGAAAATGAACGCGACCTGTTCTTTGAAGATAAGTCCAATGATGTTATCCAGGATGACGTATTCCGTCGCTTGTCTGCCTGTCATAACGTGTTGTTCACCGGGCACCAGGCATTTTTAACGGCCGAAGCGTTAACCAGCATTTCGGAAACAACCTTACAGAATTTGGCCCAGATTTCCAAAGGCGAAACCTGCCCGAACGCCCTCTTCTGAAAATGCCGCTCCCCTGCATTCGGGGGAGCATTTTCAGATAACCTCTGATGATAAATCCGACAGTATCATTATTATATTGATTGTATTCCCGTCACTAACGTAGAGAAATTCAATGAAGAAAATTGTCACGTTGATTGCGCTCAGCATGCTTATGGCTGGCTGTGTGAGCAATGGAAAAGTTTCCGTTAATCGCGAACAGTTACAGCACCACCGTTTCGTTCTGGAGAGCGTGAACGGCAAACCGGTCACCGTTGCGAAAAATCAACCCGAATTGAGTTTTGGTGAAAATATGACGGTGTCGGGAAAAATGTGTAATCAATTCACGGGCCAGGGCAAGCTGTCTGACGGCGAATTGAAGGTGAAAGACCTGGCGATGACCCGCATGATGTGCGCCGACCCACAGCTGAACGCACTTGATGGCGTTATCAGCGACGTGTTTAAGCAAGGCGCACAGGTCGATTTGACGGCTAACCAGTTAACACTGGCGACGGCAGAGCAAACACTGACGTATAAACTAGCAGACTTAATGTAATTAACGCGGAGACTTAATAGTTTCCGCAACTCCCGGCGGCAAGCGACTGTTCACTGCAGCGTTTGCCGTTAGGTAAAGCACACATCCCGATGGCGGAACCATCCAGTTGACGCGCAATCGACAACGAACCGCCAATCATAGCGCAGTTGGCCTCACCAGAACCCGACATTGCAGCCTTCATGCCCGGCGCGACGTGAGCGGCCGTTGCCTGCTGAACAGGTTCACTGCTGCAAGCCGATAATAATAACGCGGCACACCCTACCCAAAACGCTGCGCGCATCTCACTCCCCTCTAAAAAATAACCCAACGACACAGCCCTAAATAATAGGCAGCAGAAACACTGTCGTCGAGAGGTAAAGTGCGCATTTATGCGCCCTGTTTACATTTTCTGGCAATTTTTTGACGGCTCCTTTGATCAAACCATTCATTCTGTTTATTACAGGGACACAAATGCGAAAATGTGTCCAGATGGCTTTTGCTAAAATAGAAAGATAACTACAGGACTCGTCGTCGTTTTGCGGGTCCCTCTTTTTGCGCAATGTAAGGGTGTCAGTATGCAAACAATTGACGGTAATGGTGCGGTTGCTTCGGTTGCATTTCGTACCAGCGAGGTTATCGCCATCTACCCGATTACGCCGAGTTCGACGATGGCGGAGCAGGCCGATGCCTGGGCCGGGAACGGGCTAAAAAACGTCTGGGGCGATATACCTCGCGTTGTGGAGATGCAGTCGGAAGGTGGTGCCATTGCGACCGTCCACGGCGCGTTACAAACCGGGGCGCTGTCTACATCTTTTACCTCATCGCAAGGTTTATTGCTGATGATCCCGACGCTGTACAAACTGGCCGGTCAACTGACGCCGTTTGTATTGCATGTTGCGGCACGTACGATTGCCACCCATGCGCTGTCGATTTTTGGCGACCATTCCGACGTGATGGCCGTTCGCCAGACCGGCTGTGCAATGCTGTGCGCCAGCAGCGTTCAGGAAGCGCAGGATTTTGCCCTGATTTCGCATATCGCCACGCTGAAAAGCCGCGTCCCGTTTATTCATTTCTTTGATGGTTTCCGCACCTCACATGAAATCAATAAAATCGTACCGCTGGCCGATGACACCATTCTTGGACTGATGCCGCAGGCGGAGATCGACGCCCATCGTTCTCGCGCGCTGAATCCGGAGCATCCGGTGATTCGCGGCACCTCGGCTAACCCGGATACCTATTTCCAGTCACGCGAAGCGACAAACCCGTGGTACAACGCGGTTTACGAGCATGTCGAACAGGCGATGAACGATTTCGCCACCGCAACGGGTCGCCAGTACCAGCCGTTTGAATACTATGGACATCCGCAGGCAGAGCGCGTCATCATTCTGATGGGCTCCGCCATCGGCACCTGCGAAGAAGTCGTGGATGAGTTGCTTACCCGTGGCGAAAAAGTCGGCGTACTGAAAGTCCGTCTGTTCCGTCCGTTCTCAGCCCGACATTTGCTGCAGGCCTTGCCGGAAACCGCACGCAGCATCGCCGTTCTGGATCGCACCAAAGAACCCGGGGCACAGGCTGAACCGTTGTATCTGGATGTCATGACCGCGCTGGCCGAAGCCTTTAACTGTGGCGAGCGTGAAACGCTACCGCGTGTAATTGGCGGGCGCTATGGCCTTTCCTCGAAAGAGTTTGGCCCGGACTGCGTGATGGCGGTGTTTAATGAGTTAAGCCACGCCAAACCAAAATCGCGCTTTACCGTCGGCATCTATGATGATGTCACCAATCTGTCACTCCCCCTGCCAGAAAACACCCTGCCCTCCACCGCAAAACTCGAAGCCCTGTTTTACGGATTAGGCAGCGACGGCAGCGTGTCAGCGACCAAAAACAATATCAAGATTATTGGTAACTCGACGCCGTGGTATGCGCAGGGTTATTTCGTCTATGACTCGAAAAAAGCCGGCGGCCTGACGGTGTCCCATCTGCGCGTCAGTGAAAAACCGATCCGTTCGGCGTATCTGGTGTCGCAGGCGGATTTTGTTGGCTGCCATCAGCTGCAGTTTATCGATAAATATCAAATGGCAGAACGCCTGAAGCCAGGCGGTATCTTCCTGCTCAATACGCCGTACAGCGTGGATGAGGTGTGGTCACGTCTGCCGCAAGAAGTTCAGGCAGTTCTGAACCAGAAGAAGGCCCGTTTTTACGTGATTAACGCTGCCAAAATCGCCCGTGAATGCGGCCTGGCTGCACGTATTAACACCGTAATGCAAATGGCGTTTTTCCATCTGACCCAAATTTTACCCGGTGATAGCGCACTGGCGGAACTGCATGGCGCAATTGCAAAAAGCTACAGCAACAAAGGTCAGGATCTGGTTGAACGTAACTGGCAGGCGCTGGCGCTGGCACGTGAATCGGTCGCCGAAGTAGCTCTTCAGCCGGTTGATCCGCACAGCGCCAACCGACCGCCAGTGGTCTCCGATGCCGCGCCTGATTTTGTGAAAACCGTGACGGCGGCGATGCTCGCGGGTCTGGGTGACGCACTGCCCGTCTCCGCACTGCCGCCAGACGGCACCTGGCCCATGGGAACCACACGCTGGGAAAAACGCAATATCGCCGAAGAAATCCCTATCTGGAAAGAAGAACTGTGTACACAGTGCAACCACTGCGTTGCCGCCTGCCCGCACTCGGCAATTCGTGCCAAAGTGGTTTCCCCGGAAGCAATGGCAGACGCCCCGGCTAGTTTGCATTCACTGGATGTGAAATCCCGCGATATGCGCGGTCAGAAATATGTTCTACAGGTCGCGCCTGAAGATTGCACCGGCTGTAATCTGTGCGTGGAAGTCTGCCCGGCGAAAGATCGTCAGAATCCAGAGATCAAGGCCATCAATATGATGTCCCGCCTGGAGCATGTCGAAGAAGAAAAAGTGAACTATGATTTCTTCCTCAACCTGCCAGAGATCGACCGCAGCAAACTGGAACGCATTGATATTCGCACCTCACAGCTGATCACCCCGCTGTTTGAATATTCCGGTGCCTGCTCAGGCTGTGGCGAAACGCCGTATATCAAGCTGCTTACCCAGCTGTACGGTGACCGCATGCTGATCGCCAACGCAACCGGGTGTTCATCGATTTATGGCGGAAACCTGCCCTCCACACCGTATACCACCGATGCAAACGGCCGTGGGCCAGCCTGGGCAAACTCTCTGTTTGAAGATAACGCCGAGTTTGGTCTGGGCTTCCGCCTGACGGTGGACCAACACCGCGTTCGCGTCATGCGCTTGCTGGAACAGTTTGCCGATAAGATCCCGGCTGAGCTGAATGATGCCTTGCACGCAGAAGCCACGCCGGAAGTTCGTCGCGAACAGGTCGCCGCACTGCGCCAACATCTGCAAGGCGTTGATGGCGCACAGCAACTGTTAACCGATGCCGATGCACTGGTTGAGAAATCAATCTGGCTGATTGGCGGTGACGGTTGGGCCTACGATATTGGCTTTGGCGGGTTGGACCATGTCCTGAGCCTGACCGAGAACGTTAACATCCTGGTGCTGGATACCCAGTGTTATTCCAACACCGGCGGGCAAGCCTCGAAAGCGACACCGCTTGGCGCGGTCACCAAATTTGGCGAACACGGTAAGCGTAAAGCACGTAAAGATCTGGGCGTCAGTATGATGATGTACGGTCATGTTTACGTCGCACAGATCTCGCTGGGAGCGCAGTTAAACCAGACGGTGAAAGCGATTCAGGAAGCAGAATCTTACCCAGGTCCGTCGCTGATTATTGCCTACAGCCCGTGTGAAGAACACGGCTACGATCTCGCCCTGAGTCACGATCAGATGCGCCAGCTCACGGCCACCGGATTCTGGCCGCTGTATCGCTTTGATCCGCGTCGCGCTGACGAAGGTAAACTGCCGCTGGCACTTGACTCTCGCCCACCGTCAGATGCGCTGGCTGAGACTTTGATGAACGAACAGCGTTTCCGCCGCCTGAATGCACAGCAGCCGGAGGTGGCAGAGCAGTTGTGGAAGGATGCGACCGCAGATTTGCAAAAACGCTATGACTTCCTGGCGCAGTTGGCGGGAAAAGCCGAAAAAAGCAGTACCGATTAATACGTTCAGTTAAGTATTAATCTGGAATAAAAAAAGCCCGAACAGATGTTCGGGCTTGTCAATTTATTCGCTGGCTAATCAATTCTGGGACAACTCTCCAACGAAAAATAAAACGTGACAATAAAGGCATATAACCCGCGCAGAATATCCCAACAAAATTAACTTGTATAATATTTATTTTATATATTTAATCATTAATTCATTCACCACGATTATCATCATTTCCGTGGAATTATTTGTTTAAGATTTTACTTAAGACGTAACAATTGATATTTATCTCTTTACGGAACTTCTCCTTTAGCATGCGTTAACACCCTACATGGGTCGTCGCAGGTAAATAAAAAAACTAAAGGATTATTTCAATGAACAGAAAAGTATTGGCCCTTGTAATTCCTGCTCTGTTAGCTGCAGGCGCTACTCACGCTGCTGAAATTTATAATAAAGACGGCAACAAGTTAGATCTCTACGGAAAAGTAAACGGTCTGCACTATTTCTCTGATGACGCTGGCAATGATGGCGACCAGACTTATATGCGTATGGGCTTCAAAGGCGAAACCCAAGTTAATGATATGATCTCTGGCTACGCTCAGTGGGAATATCAGATTCAGGCTAACGGCACCGAAGGTGATAAAGGCGATTCATGGACTCGTCTGGCCTTCGCAGGTATTAAGGTTGGCGATTACGGTTCATTCGACTACGGTCGTAACTATGGTGTGATGTACGACGTTGAAGCCTGGACCGATATGCTGCCAGAATTCGGCGGTGACTCTTACACCAAAGCCGACAACTTCATGACCGGTCGTGCCAACGGTGTTGCAACCTACCGCAACACTGACCTCTTTGGTCTGGTTGATGGTCTGAACGTGGCGTTGCAGTACCAGGGCGCGAACGAAAATCAGGTCACAAACGAGCAGGAAGGTACCGGTAATGATCACGGAGATCGTAACATCAAGAACTCTAACGGTGACGGCTTCGGTCTGTCTTCGACCTACGATCTGGGTATGGGCGTAAGCTTCGGTGCGGCATATACCTCTTCTGACCGTACCAACGAGCAGGTTAATCGTTCTACCGCCGGCGGCGATAAAGCTGACGCATGGACTGTGGGTATGAAATACGATGCAAACAACATCTATTTTGCGACCATGTACTCCGAAACCCGTAACATGACTCCTTATGGCGATTCAGAAAATACTATTGCTAACAAAACACAGAACTTTGAAGTCACTGCGCAATACCAGTTCGACTTCGGCTTGCGTCCGGAAGTTTCTTTCCTGATGTCTAAAGGTCAGGATCTGGGCAATGATGGCGACCAAGATCTGGTTAAATATGCTTCTGTAGGTGCGACTTACTACTTCAACAAAAACTTCTCTACCTACGTTGATTACAAAATCAACCTGCTGGATGAAGACAAGAGCTTCTACACTGAAAACGACATCTCTACCGATGACGTAGTAGCACTGGGTATGGTTTACCAGTTCTAATCTGTCAGCCCGCTGGAAACAGCGGGCTACTCTCCCACCCCTACAGTGCAATTGCGTTTTATCTAGATCAAAACATTATATCTGTTGCGTTAAAACACATCCCTGATAGATGATATATTGCATTCACACTCGCCGCAGAGGATGCCTGCAATGAATCATCACCCCGTTAAATCATCCCGTATTGCATCCGTCGGTTATGACGAATCATCCCGCACGTTAGAAATTCGTTTTCACCATACGGAAATCCTGCAATATCACTCGGTCCCGGCGCGTATCTTTCGAGATTTCCTGACAGTGGTCTCAAAAGGCCGGTTTTACGATGGCGTAATAAAAGGCAAGTTCCCTGAACTCAAAATAAAGTGATGCCAAAATGTGATCTCTGTCATTGTACATAAAGTGCCATTACGCGGTAAGCTTTAGGAGGATACTTAAACAGGAGGTTTTATGAACAGAACGATTCTTGTACCCATCGATATTTCAGACTCAGAATTAACTCAACGTGTTATTGCCCATGTCGAAGCCGAGGCAAGAATTGACGATGCACAGGTCCATTTTCTGACCGTTATTCCGTCATTGCCCTATTATGCTTCGCTTGGACTGGCCTACTCGGCTGAGTTGCCGGCCATGGACGATCTTAAGGCCGAAGCGAAATCTCAACTGGAAGAGATGATCAAGAAGTTCAATATCCCGGCAGACAGAATTCACGTTCATGTCGTTGAAGGTTCGCCAAAAGATAAAATTCTGGAGCTTGCCAGGAAATTACCCGCAGATATGGTCATTATTGCCTCGCACCGACCTGACATCACCACTTATCTGCTTGGCTCCAACGCCGCAGCTGTAGTGCGGCATGCGGAGTGTTCGGTTCTGGTCGTCCGCTAAGTTTTCTGGCCCGCACATCGCTGCGGGCTTTTCATTTCTACCTCTTTTACCCCGCGATTCCTGACCTAAATGTGCTGACATTTTTCCCGCTTATCCGTACCATACACGCCACAGTTTTTATATCAGACTTCTTTTGCCGGACAATCCGGCGTGATGCATTCTCTTCTGATGCCACACTATGAATTGAGCCTCTATTAAATGTCGCAAAATCAAGACATTAGCAAGAAAGACCAGTATAACCTGAAGGTAATGTATCGTTCACAGTAAACCCCTAATTTCTATGATTTTTCTTTGTTATTCATGATGTTAACCGGCCTGAATAGATACACCAATCACCGCCCTTTTACACTTTTCATGCCCCTTTTTTGCCCTTTTTAATAAATTTTGCCCCTTTTTTGCCCCTATACTTTTAGTCTGACATGTAGCTGGAGGTTTCTATGTGTGGACGCTTTTCACAGTCGATGACGCGTGAAGACTATCTCGTCCTTCTCGCTGACAAAGTCGAACGAGACATTCCATATGATCCTGAACCGATCGGACGTTTCAACGTTGCGCCCGGAACCAAGGTTCTGCTTCTGAGCGAACGTGACGAGAAACTCCATCTTGATCCAGTTATCTGGGGATACGCCCCCGGATGGTGGGATAAACCACCACTAATTAACGCACGCTCTGAAACTGCGGCCACCAGCAGAATGTTTAAGCCTCTGTGGCAACACGGTCGCGCAATTTGCTTTTCTGATGGCTGGTTTGAGTGGAAAAAGGAAGGCGACAAAAAGCAGCCCTACTTCATTCATCGAGCCGATGGCCAACCGATTTTCATAGCGGCGATCGGCAGCACACCATTCGAACGTGGAGATGAAGCAGAAGGATTTCTGATAGTGACGGCTGCTGCAGACAAAGGACTGGTAGATATTCACGACAGGCGGCCACTGGTACTGTCACCAGATGCTGCTCGCGAATGGATGAAGCAGGACGTTGGAGGGAAAGAAGCTGCGGAAATTGCGGCCGATGGTTCCGTGCCGGCTGAGAATTTTATATGGCACGCCGTGACGCGTGCCGTAGGGAATGTGAATAATCAGGGCTCCGAACTGATACAGCCAGTGTGATTACATCACCGGGCAATCATCAAACTCCGCGTTCCTGGCATCTAAATGGATATGAGTTTGGAAAAGAGTAACACGATGAATAATAAGAAATTATATAAATTTTAATTTGTTAAAATGTACTCAAATGTGTACACATTTAAAACAGGATTCTTTTGATTGTATCAACATTGTAAAAGAATCCTTTGTATTAATTTTCCATATCATCTCACGTATGTTCTTGATATAAGGTGATCGATAGTGCCATCACGGTCCAGATGCGCAACCGTTGAATATCTCAACTCTTTCATTCCAAGATGCTACTAAAACTCCTTTATTATGCTGTTCATAGCGCCTCTCTTCGATAGTGTAGTTAGCGTTATTGGCTATAGATAAATCATTGTAGCCACACGCCGCCGACGGAATAACAGCTTGTGAGCTCGATATTACAGTATACGATATACCATCAGGTGCCCCTATAACTGGCCCATCCTCATCAGAGCTTAATAAACTAACCTGACTTTTACCTCCTCTTATTTTTTTTGCCCCATCTTTGAATTTTGGTTTTCTATATATATCTGCTGGTACATTAGTATTATATTGATCTTCATAGAATACCTTGTTGCCATCATCACATTTTGCAGGAGATGTATCATAGTTATTTACAATTGCATTCGTAACACCTGTCAGATGCAATACACCCTCAAATGGAACTGTTCTTTGCTCTTGAGAAAGAAACTCGCTTGCTTTTTTCTTTCCGTCAACATTACTACTCAAATCTCCATCTAATACAACGTCTGCTTTAAATGGAATATCAAGCCCAACTTGATATGCTATTAACTGTACATAACCTGATTCACCTTTCATGGCGGTAACTGATACGCTATTCCCCTGACTTACTGTTTCTGAGTATGTTTCTCCATTAGATGTTGTGTCACTTAGTCCAAACGTTTTAGAAATACTAAATGTTGTACTAGAACCACCAAATGGTGTCTTGCCAGTAAATGTTTGGCTCATACCTACCTGCGTGGAGGATGATACACTATGAGTTTTCGTGATACTCCAGCCTTTCGCACCTGATACTGATAAGTTTGCAGAAGCGGTTACTGTTTGAGGCCCACAATTTTTATAGCTATAAGCATTAATTAAAACTGTAGACGGTAAAGCTACTTGTTTAGACTCTAGGAATTTGAAATTATTAACAATAACAACGGCTGCACTTTTTACAGTTGCAACCTCTTTATAGTTTTCTGGTTTTAATACTTTCTCCATGTGGCATCTATCAGGCTCAGGCTCCCCGCTCCAGGAACATGTTCGTTCATAATGCTCAACCATTCTTTGCCTTGTTATCTCTACTTTCGCATTAATAAAAGCCTGATTTATTGCAGTTATTGGATCAGTGTCTGCAATAGCAAAACAAGGAACAGCAAGGACTATTAGAAAAGGAAATGTTCTGAGTTCAGCCTGCATAAGATAACCCCAAGCATTAGATTCTATAAATATTTATAGCTGAGCAAATTAAAAAGTGAATAGTACCTTAGTTAAATTATTAAAATATAACTTACAACTTCATCTAACTAACTGTTAATCAAAAATAGTTTTTCTTAACCAGTATCGAATTTCAATATGCTGTAAACGTTTAATCACGGTATCACCTGACCTGTAGCAAATCACTTAACCTTGTAGTGTACCGAGGCGACAACATATCCCTCTTCATTTTCCACTGCTGCTGGATACCTTGACCGGCAAAATAGAGTGTGGACTGGCATCGAAACGGGTCGCGGTAAGGACTACGCCAAACCGATTCGCACAGATTTTCCTGTTGTTGATGACCTGCCAGAAGAAGGTGAAGTTGATTTCACCTGGTGTGATCGTTACGAACTGGCCGAAGACCAGCGTACCTGGAATGTGAAATTGAAAGCTGATAACGCGGCGCAGGAAGAAAACCACCAGGCTGATGACAATGTTGTTGATGGTGAAACCGGCCATGCAGACGAATCCCAGCAGGCAGAACAGCCGCAGTTGATCACCGTCGCCACCCTATCCTTGCGCCAGCGTATTTTGGCTCAGTTCATCTCTGATGAATACGCTTATCACATCGATGCTGAGCAAAAGAAAATCATTCAGGGACTTGTAGTGGCACACTAAATTTGGCCACCTGAACAGAGGTGATATGCTCACCTCAGAGCAAAACCGGATCCTCTCTCTAAGCAAGAGTTTGACCAGTTAATGGCAAGTGAAGCTGGGCAGAGCCAAAATATGTGGCGGTTCGCTGTTTATTCCGGTCTGCGTCACGGTGAGCTGGCCGCTCTGGCATGGGAAGATGTAGACCTGGAGGCGGGAACCGTCAGAGTCTGCCGCAACCTGACTATCATCGGGACTTTCGGACCACCAAAGACAGATGCCGGGATCAGGACAATAAAACTACTGGAGCCTGCACTGGATGCACTCAAAGCTCAGCGCGAAATGACCGCCCTGCAGCCCAGGACAAAAATAGTATTCCACCACAGAGAGTACGGTAAGACCGAAAACCAACGCGTACACTTTGTTTTTATGCCCAGAATGAGAAAAGGAGAGCAAAAACCTTACTACTCTATGAGTAGCATCGGTGCGAGATGGAACGCCGCTGTAAAACGTGCTGGTATTCGTCGCCGTAATCCGTACCATACGCGGCATACTTTTGCCTGCTGGCTGTTATCGGCTGGAGCGAACCCATCATTTATAGCTAATCAGATGGGGCATGAAAACGCGCAGATGGTGTACGAAGTCTACAGTACATGGATTGAAGAAATGAATGGCGATCAGGTTGCAATGTTGAATAACAAACTAGCCCTGTGATGGAAGTTTGCCCCTTATATGCCCCTTTTGGTTTTTGAGAACGGTAATAATGCAATATAATCAACAAGTTACAAAGAAAGAACAATATAACCTGAACAAATTACAAAAGCGTCTGCGTCGTAACGTGGGCGAAGCGATTGCCGACTTCAACATGATTGAAGATGGCGATCGCATTATGGTGTGCCTTTCCGGTGGGAAAGACAGCTACACCATGCTGGAGATCCTGCGTAATTTGCAGAAAAGCGCGCCGATCAGTTTTTCTCTGGTTGCGGTTAACCTGGATCAGAAACAGCCCGGTTTCCCGGAACACATTCTGCCGGAGTATCTGGAACAACTGGGCGTCGAGTACAAAATTGTCGAAGAGAATACCTACGGGATCGTCAAAGACAAAATCCCGGAAGGGAAAACTACCTGCTCACTGTGCTCTCGCCTGCGCCGCGGCATTCTGTACCGCACGGCAACCGAACTCGGTGCCACGAAAATTGCGCTGGGACACCACCGCGACGATATCCTGCAAACGCTGTTTTTAAACATGTTTTACGGCGGGAAAATGAAAGGTATGCCACCGAAACTGATGAGCGACGACGGAAAGCATATCGTCATTCGTCCGCTGGCCTATTGCCGTGAAAAAGACATTGAGCGTTTTGCAGAAGCCAAAGGCTACCCGATTATTCCGTGTAACCTGTGCGGTTCACAACCGAACCTGCAGCGTCAGGTGATTGCTGACATGCTGCGTGACTGGGATAAACGCTACCCGGGCCGTATTGAAACCATGTTCAGCGCAATGCAGAACGTGGTGCCTTCGCATCTTAGCGATATCAATCTGTTCGACTTTAAAGGTATTAAGCACGGCTCAGCGGTCGTTGACGGCGGTGACTTAGCGTTCGATCGCGAAGAGATTCCGCTGCAACCTGCTGGCTGGCAGCCGGAAGAAGATGAAAATCAGCTGGATGAGTTACGCCTGAACGTGGTTGAAGTGAAGTAATTTATCATGCCGGATGGCGACGTAAACGTCTTATCCGGCCTACGACGTGCATAAACGCCTGTAGGCCGGATAAGTAGAGCGCCATCAGGCACTCCAACGGACATTTATTTCAACAGACGAACCCGACAGGTTTTGCCTTTAATCTTACCGTTTTGTAACTGCTTCCACGCTTTATGCGCCACGGACTGACGAACGGCCACGTAGACATGCATCGGATGCACGGCAATCTTGCCAATGTCGGCCCCATCCAGCCCCATATCACCGGTCAATGCCCCCAGAACATCACCCGGACGCATTTTTGCCTTTTTGCCGCCATCAATGCACAGCGTCGCCATCTCGGCCTCAAGCGGCACAATTGAACCGTTGCCAGGTGCAGGTAGCCAGTTCAGCTTAAGTTGCAGCATTTCAGAAAGAATATTGGCACGCTGGGCTTCTTCTGGCGCACAGAAGCTGATGGCCAGGCCGCTGTTACCCGCACGCGCAGTACGTCCAATACGGTGTACATGCACCTCCGGATCCCATGCCAGTTCGTAGTTCACCACCAGCTCAAGCGATTTAATATCGAGGCCACGTGCTGCAACATCGGTTGCCACCAGCACGCGCGCGCTACCGTTAGCGAAACGAATCAGCGTCTGATCGCGATCGCGCTGCTCCAGGTCGCCATGTAGTGACAGCGCACTTTGTCCTGCGGCATTCAACGCGTCGCACACGGCCTGGCAATCTTTTTTGGTGTTACAGAAGACAACGCACGATGCCGGCTGATGTTGACTGAGCAACTTTTGCAGCAACGAAATTTTGCCGTGTGTGGAGGTTTCAAAAAACTGTTGTTCAATCGCCGGTAGCGCATCTACCGTATCGATTTCAATCGTTAACGGATTTTGCTGCACCCGGCCACTGATTGCGGCAATCGCTTCCGGCCAGGTCGCCGAAAACAGCAGCGTTTGGCGTGACGCAGGCGCAAAGCGGATCACCTCATCAATGGCATCGCTAAAGCCCATATCCAGCATGCGATCGGCTTCATCCATTACCAGTGTATTCAGGGCTTCCAGCGACACGGTACCTTTTTGCAGGTGGTCGAGCAATCTGCCCGGCGTGGCGACAATAATATGTGGCGCATGTTGCAAAGAATCACGCTGTACGCCAAAAGGTTGCCCACCGCACAACGTTAATATCTTGGTATTCGGCAGGAAACGCGCTAATCGACGCAGTTCGCCCGCGACCTGGTCAGCCAGTTCACGTGTGGGGCATAGGACCAGCGACTGCGTCTGAAACAGCGCGGCATCAATGTGCTGTAACAGTCCAAGACCAAACGCAGCCGTTTTGCCACTGCCGGTTTTTGCCTGCACGCGAACATCTTTTCCTGCCAGGATCGCCGGTAGCGCAGCGGCCTGAACAGGCGTCATTTCAAGATAACCCAGCTCGTTAAGATTCTCGAGTTGAGCGGCAGGTAAAACATTCAGGGTAGAAAAAGCGGTCACAATTTAATCTCGCGGTAAGAACTTACAATTAGCAGGCGCGTATCCTCGCAGATCTGCGCCCGTGATGCGACAATTTAATCGGTTCTTCATCCGGCGGTGGATCAGGCATCGGCTGCGGACGAGGTATCGGGTCAGGAATAGGTACCGGATCGGTCGGTACAGAGTCGGTGTTGAGTGTGGGCAACGGTAGCAATAGCGTGAGACGGGTCATATTCCCTCCAGTCATTCAGGTTGACTCTTTTAGGGTAGACGCTCATTTCCTGCAGGCAAAAAAAAGCCGACTAATCTAAGTCGGCGTCGTACGAATCAATTGTGCTATGCAGTAATTCAAAAAAGGAAGTAAGACAATATGGAGCGCAACGCCCATCGCTTGACGTTGCATTCACCTGCGAGAGAGATATTGCCCCGAATAGGTAGAGAGTTTATTGACCTCGCTCAAAATATTAAACGTTTTCGCCCATCAGAGGCGGTAAAAAACGTTGCTGTTACAACCATTTACTACGATGCAACCATAAAGTAACACCACCAATCAGGAGCACTAACAGAATACAGAACAATGAGAAACCAAACTGCCAGCCGCCACCGGGAATTCCCCCAAGGTTAACGCCAAACAATCCGGTTAAGAATGTGCTGGGCAGAAAGACCATCGCCATCAACGACATGGTATAGGTTCTGCGAGCCAACGATTCCTGCATCACCTGCGCAATTTCATCCGCCATGATACCGGTCCGGGCAATACAGGCGTCAATCTCATCCAACCCTCTTCCCAGCCTGTCGGCGATATCCTGCATCCGACGCCGCTGATCGTCGGTCATCCACGGCAGTCGTTCGCTCGCCAGACGTGCATAGGCATCTCGCTGTGGAGCCATATAGCGCCGCATGACGATCAGTTGCTTACGCAACAGTGCCAGAAAGCCGCGCGGTGGGATTTGTTGATCGAGTAAATTGTCTTCCAGATCGATAATTTTGTCGTGCAGCTGTTCAATAAACTCACTGGCATGATCGGTTAACGCGTCACAGACATCCACCAACCAACTGCCACAGTCATTCGGCCCCGTTCCTTCTTGCAAATCGCTAACAACATCATCCAACGCCAGCACTTTACGCTGACGCGTCGAGACAATCAGCCGCTCATCCATATATAAACGCATTGCCACCAGTTGGTCTGGACGCTCATCCGTGCTGCCATTAATACACCGCAGGGTGATCAGTGTGCCTTCCCCTATCCGGCTGACTCGTGGGCGCGTACTTTCACCGGCCAGCGCATCGCGCACAATATTAGGAAGCAGAGGCGTCGTCGCCAACCACTTCGCGCTATCAGAATGGGTATAATTAAGATGCAACCAGCAGGGATGCTGAGCATCGATCACATCGTTATCTTCCAGCGGTTTTACTCCGCCCTGGCCATCCAGTAGCCAGGCAAACACGGCATCCGGCACATTAACGTCCGCTCCCTTAATGGCTTCCACAGCGCCTCCACAGTCATTCAGTCTTTTTCGTTAGTCTAGCCTGCAGATTATGTTAAGCAATATCTCATTATCCCATTGTGCTGAAATGATTCAGAAAAGTTAAATAAAAATGAAAACGCCGACGACGTCGGCGCGGGTGACGACAGGATTAGAATGAATGACCGTATTTATCCCGTCGGCTGAGCCCCGAAGGTGTTACGGTGCCGTGAGGTTGTGGGAAAAATTCTTTTTCCGGAGTGTTACTTAAATGAAATTTATGTGTTCGTGACTGCAGGTCGTTTACCTGATTTTTCAGAATGGCAGATGAATCCGATAACTCATCGACCATGATGGCATTACTTTGAGTCACGTTTTCCAACTCTGCCAGGGCCTGGGTAATCTTAACGATACCCTTCTCCTGTTCCCGCGTGGTGGTTAATATCTCCCCCATCAATTGGTCCAATTGCCCGGCGCCGCCCACGATATCCTGCATGTTTTTTTCGGCTTCGCGGACAATAGCCGCCCCTTCGCGCACGTTGTAATGTGTTTCATCAATCAGCCGTTTAATACTCTTTGCCGCTTCAGCACTACGATGGGCCAGAGTCCTCACCTCTCCCGCTACCACGGAAAACCCCTTGCCGTGCTCACCTGCTCGTGCTGATTCCACAGCTGCGTTTAATGCCAGAATATTCGTCTGAAAAGCAATGCCATCGATCAGGGCGATGATTTCCGTCATCTGCTGCGCGCATTCGGTGATAGAGCGCATATTGGTCGCAACCTGTACCATTAATTCGCCCCCCTGACGGGCAGAGTGTGTAGCGATATTCGCCTGGGCACTGGCCAACTGCGTATTCTCAGCATTATTACGTGTACTGATGGCTATCTCATCCATATTGGCAGAGGTTTGCGTTAACGCCCCTGATTGCTGCTCCGTTTTAACCGACAGCGCTGCACTGCGGTCCGCAAGTTGTTCAGAGAGCATCATCGCCGTGCGTGAAGAAGTGCGGATTTCGCTGACTAACGCAGAAATATTACTCGATAAGCTATTGATACCCGGAATAAGTCGCCCGGCGCAATTATTTCCGAACTCAGGAATACTGATCGCCAAATTCCCTGACGTGACCTCTTCTATGCTTTTTTTGACGGTATTGATTGGTTCAACGAGATATTTTGTCATGTACCACCACAGACATAATATCGAGATCAGACTCACTACGTCAGTATAAATAATAGTATCAATCTCTGTGGATAATAATAACTCCATCACATTGAGAATAAAAAGTGTTAATGTCACAAATGAAATAATAAATGTCCTGACGCTTATATTCTTCAACATTTCAGCTCTGCTCACCAAGAAATAATATAAATACGGGTAGTAATTTTTATAGCAGTTGCGATACAGATTACCATTCGCTTACGCAGAAACCTTAATTTTCAATTGGACCCTACCCCACTTTCACTTAAGGCGTATTATTACAGTTTAAATTTTCATTAATGCCGCATTTTTCTCTGCCAAAGCGGGTCACCGCACCAACGTTCAGATTATTGTGATGAGGAGCACGCCACGAACACAAAATGCGCAAAAACATAAATATGGTGAATGTTTACATAAGCGAAAATAGAATATTTCCTATTTTTAGAGGTTCAAGCTAATACTCATGATGAAATATTAAGACTATTCCTGGTTTTATCGGGTTAACTTGACAAAACCTGCTAGATTTAACATCACGACTTTTTATCTATAGGTAGTACGATGTTGCACGTGTCGTGGGACCCTGTACTGATTGGGATTTCCTTTGTAGTCGCTTTTATTGCCTCTTTTATTGCTCTCGACAGTGCGGGAAAAGTGGCAATCTCCAGTCGACGAGAATCGACCTTCTGGCGGTTATCCGGTGGTGCGACGCTGGGTCTGGGGATCTGGTCAATGCATTTTATTGGTATGCTGGCCATGAAAATGAGCATGTCGATAAATTATCATTTCGTACTCACCGCGTGCTCTTTTCTCATTGCTCTTGTAAGTGCAACGTTTGCCATCAATATCGCCATATCGGGTCAGACGCTTTCAACAAAACGCCTGGTTGTCGCCACGAGTCTATTAAGCACTGGCGTAGTGGCAATGCACTACGTTGGCATGGCGGCCATTATTGAACATGTGGCAATTATCTGGGATCGCAGGCTTATTCTGCTCTCTGTGGTCATTGCCGTCGTGGCGTCGGGCGTGGGTTTATGGCTGGCGTTTCATTTACGCCAAAATACCCGGCGCGCGTTGATCAACCGCCTTATTGCCGCGCTCATTATGGCGCTGGCTATTGCGTCTATGCATTACACCGGGATGAGTGCTGCAACTTTCACTCACGTCACGCACACCGCGCACGAGGGGATCTCCACGCTGGAACTCTCCATTTGGGTCAGCGCCATAACGATGGTGATCCTGGGGATAATGCTGGTGATTTCGATGGTGGACGCCCAACTACGGACATCACGACTGGCAGATAATTTGCATCAATTAAACTGTCAGCTCGAACATCAGGTCCACTTTGACCCGCTGACTGGGCTTGCCAACCGCACCCAGATCGATGCCTGCCTACAGGCCTGCCTGCAGTATTCCAGGCTGCATCAACACCCTTTTGCGCTGGTCTTTATTGATCTCGATCGGTTCAAAGTGGTCAACGACACCTGGGGTCATCACATGGGCGATCAACTGCTGATCGCCAGTACTCAACGCATCTATACCTGTCTTGATGACACTATGACCCTCGCAAGGTTGGGTGGGGATGAATTCATGCTGCTGGTTCCGAATAGCGGCAGAGAGGCTATCTCCAACCTGCTGGCCCGTATTGCCAATGTTATCAAAGAGCCGTTTACGCTATGTGGACATTCTCTTCGGGTGTCGTTAAGCGCAGGAAGCAGTATTTATCCTGAACATGGCGCAACGTTGCATGAGTTAAAAGTGAAGGCTGACATGGCGATGTACCATGTTAAACAGGCTGGCAGAAACGGTTGGGCAATATACACGCCAGATATGGAGGCAATCGCAGATACGCCACCGACGTTTTTACAGGAACTGTCGCAGGCGATTGAGCGTAATCAATTCGAGCTATGGTATCAGCCTAAATATACCGCAGGCGATCATACGCTGACCGGATTTGAAGCACTCCTTCGCTGGCACCACCCCGAGCGCGGCATGCTGCTGCCTGCTGAATTTCTTCCCGCGCTTGAGGAGACAGGTCTGATCATTCCAGTCGGTGACTGGGTTATTCATCAGGCCTGTTTTCAGTTACACCAATGGGCGTCGCAAGGTCATAGCCAGTGGACGCTCGCCGTAAATCTTTCATCCGCCCAGTTTGAACAGCATGATATCGTCGATATTGTCTGCAATGCTCTCGCGCAATATCAGCTATCACCGACACAATTAACGCTGGAACTGACTGAAAGTACAGCCCTTAAAAATTTAAAGCATAGCGTCGACGTTTTAAATGCATTTTCTGCACTCGGCATCACCATTTCTATTGATGATTTTGGCACCGGTTATTCAAATATCCTGATGTTAAAGTCACTCCCGGCGCGGGAATTAAAAATTGACAGAATATTTGTCAAAGATATTAGTGAGAACAGCAAAAATACAAAAATCGTGTCTACTATTATTGACATAGCCCACTCGATGAATATGTGCGTAGTGGCTGAGGGTATAGAGACACATGAGCAGGAAATACTCCTCACCCAAATGGGATGCAGAGTTTTACAAGGTTTTCTGTTTGCTAAGCCCCTGCCCGCACATCAGATCCATGAATTGATGCACACAGAAAGCAGCGTAAAACCGATACTGGCCGCACAGGCATTGTCTCACCAGGAATCAATATCGTGTGAGACTGAAAAAGAAATATTAGTTGCCAGTCGGTCGGCAACATAGCCAATGAAGATAACGGGATTATCGATGAGCACAAACGAACTGCATTCACTGGATTTATTAACCATTCCGGTCTGGCTCGTTTCGCCCTATACCGAGGACCTGGTATTCGCCAATACCGTAGCGCGGGAAATCATGCAAGCTGCGGATTTCTCACGCCTCAGGAAGGGGGTGTTTTCGACCCATGCTCAGGCCGACTTAACCCAGTATCTCAGCGACCTGAAAAATCAGCATGACATTGTGGAAATCCTCACAGTTTGCCGGGACGGAGAGGAAATTGCCCAGGCCTGCCGTCTGTCGATCAGAGTTCTGGCTAATTGCGGTGACGTCATTCTTTTTGAAGGTATTGAAACCCCGGCGGCACAAGGGCTTAAAGCCAGTCGTTCCGCCAATTACCAACGTAAGAAACAGGGATTTTACGCGCGTTTTTTCCTGACAAACTCAGCGCCGATGCTGCTCATTGATCCGTCTCGCGATGGGCTGATTGTCGACGCCAACCTCAGTGCGCTGAATTTTTATGGTTACAGCCATGACGTGATGTGCCAGAAACATACCTGGGAAATTAACATGCTGGGGCGTCACGTCTTACCGGTGATGCATAAAATTGCGCATCTGCCTGGTGGTCATAAGCCCTTACATTTTGTCCACAAACTGGCCGACGGCAGCACTCGTCACGTGCAAACCTACGCTGGTCCCATCGAGATTTACGGTAATAAACTGATGCTGTGCATTATTCACGATATTACCGAGCAAAAACGCCTTGAGCAGGAACTGGAACGGGCTGCACTGCGTGACGCCTTAACCGGATTATTCAATCGCAGGCATTTTTATCACATCACTGAAGCTGAACAAACGCACGCTATGCCGCTGACGCAGGACTATAGCTTGTTACTGATCGACACCGATCGTTTTAAAAGCATTAACGATCTCTTCGGTCATTTGAAGGGCGATGAGGTGCTTTGCGCGCTGGCCCGCACGCTGGAAGCCTGCGCGCGTAAAGACGATCTGGTCTTTCGTTGGGGAGGTGAAGAATTTTTGCTGCTCCTGCCACGTACATCTCTCGATGTTGCACTTAATCTGGCAGAAACCCTACGTGCGACGGTTGCCCGTGTCAGCCTGCCGGGCCTTCCCCGCTTTACCGTCAGCATCGGCGTGGCACGACACGAAGCGAATGAAAGCATTGATGAATTGTTCAAACGCGTGGACGACGCGTTATACAAAGCCAAGAACGAAGGCAGAAACCGGGTGCTGGCAGCCTGAGAGCGCAGCCGTTAACGACTGCGTTTTGCATGGCGCTCCCAGTTTTCCTGTTTGGCCTGCGCCGTTTTGCGAAGTGCAACATAACATGCCCCGCTACCACCATGGTGCGGCAGTGCACTGCAGTACGCCTGCACGTCGTCAAACTCCGTCAACCAACGCGCCACGTAGCTGCGCACGATATTGGCATGGGAATTATCGTCTCGTCCCTTGCCATGAATAATGAGGACGTTGCGCAGCCCCTCCTGTAGGGCCTGATGGATAAAACTGAATAACATCTGACGACATGTTTCGACCGGCTGACGCAAAAGATTGAGACTCGCCTGCTGGGGATACTTTCCGCTCCTCAGCTTATCGGTAACGCCCTGCTGTAACCCGTCGAGAGAAAATTATCCAACTGCAGCGTATCAATACGCGCTGGCGCACGAGGATTGCGCGAAGGCTGCCAGTGGATATCAGTACAGCCTTTCAGAGGTTCAACATCCCCCATAGCGTCCAGAAACAATGATGCGTCATCAGGGTTCATGTTTCATCCTCCAGCATTTTGCGACGGTCATTATCATAACTGCGCACTATTATACCGACAACTATACCGACAACGGTTTACAGCTATTTCCAATAATCAGGCGATTCTACTCGGTGGTTTAAGTCGTGGATCTTAGGGGGTATAGCTGTGAATATCCTTGGCGTGATAAGGTGTAAGGCCGCCAGATGAAACGGGTATTGTCCCGCCGGTATTGAGAGAAACGGATGCTTAATTTACTTGAAGACACCATTGCAACACCGCTAGGTCCACTGTGGGTGATTTGCGATGAACAATTTCGCCTGCGCGCCGTCGAATGGGATCAGCACAGCGATCGTATGGAACAGCTGCTGGATATTCATTATCGCGCTGAAGGCTACCAGCGCATGGCCGCAAAAAACCCCGGGGGGTTAAGCGATAAGTTGTCTGAATATTTCGCGGGGAATCTGGGCATTATTGACACACTGGAAACGGCCACCGCAGGTACCCCGTTTCAGCGGGAAGTCTGGCAAGCACTACGCGCGATCCCCTGTGGTCAGGTGATGCACTATGGGCAACTGGCCGAACAACTGGGGCGTCCCGGTGCCGCCAGGGCCGTGGGTGCGGCAAACGGTTCTAACCCAGTCAGCATCGTTGTTCCCTGCCATCGTGTGATTGGACGCAACGGTACCATGACCGGATATGCAGGTGGCGTGCAGCGAAAAGAGTGGTTATTGCGCCATGAAGGCTATTTGCTACTCTAGAATCCAGGCAATTAATGCCTTATTCATCACACTTCTACATAAAGCAACCGCAGATAAAGTGCGGTTAATCAAACAGATACAAACATTCAACTCGCTTATGCCTGAATTATTCTCTCTTAGGGGTAGGTCAGGCTTACGTGCTCACCAAAAAGATGTTAAAATTGACAAATATCAATTACGGCTTGAGCAGACCTATGATCCCGGAAAAGCGAATTATACGGCGCATTCAGTCTGGCGGTTGTGCTATCCATTGCCAGGATTGCAGCATCAGCCAGCTTTGCATCCCGTTCACACTTAACGAGCACGAGCTTGACCAACTCGATAATATCATTGAGCGCAAAAAGCCTATCCAAAAGGGGCAGACGCTCTTTAAAGCAGGCGATGAACTTAAATCACTCTATGCTATCCGCTCCGGAACGATTAAAAGCTATACCATTACCGAACAAGGCGATGAGCAAATTACCGGTTTCCATCTGGCCGGCGATTTAGTCGGTTTTGACGCCATCGGTAGCGGTCATCATCCGAGCTTTGCACAGGCGCTGGAAACCTCAATGGTCTGTGAAATCCCATTCGAGACCCTGGACGATCTGTCCGGTAAGATGCCGAATCTGCGTCAGCAGATGATGCGTCTGATGAGCGGCGAGATCAAAGGCGATCAGGACATGATCCTGTTGCTGTCGAAGAAGAACGCAGAAGAACGTTTAGCGGCCTTCATCTACAACTTGTCCCGTCGTTTTGCCCAACGTGGATTCTCGCCTCGCGAATTCCGCCTGACCATGACTCGCGGAGATATTGGTAACTATCTCGGCCTCACGGTAGAAACCATCAGTCGTCTGCTGGGTCGATTCCAGAAAAGCGGCATGCTGGCGGTGAAAGGCAAATATATCACTATCGAGAATAGCGACGCGCTGGCTGTTCTTGCTGGCCATTCACGCAACGTAGCGTAATCGTTCTGCAAGCACCGCTATTACCCTTCTGTCACATCGCTAAATGTTCCCAATTTAACGATCTGGCAGAAGGTTCTCTTCTGCTCTAATCATCATTCATCGACTCTTTTCCGCTTTGCCCGTCTGGTATACGTTTTCTGCTTACAACAAATGCATCCGCTATGAGTCAGTCACAATACAAAGGAATGTTATGAATTATATTCAAAGGGAAAAGCAGTGCTCAGCTCTGCAATTACATACAAGTCTGGACGCTGACCTGAAGGGCTATCAATGGGCGCGTGATCATGTCGGTCAATCTGGCGCAGCCATTTATCGATTGTATAGTAAAGCTGGTGCGCCGGAATTGTACCTGAAGCAAGGTAGAGGGACCGTTGCCGACGATATTACAGATGAAATGATCCGACTTAACTGGCTGAAGGCTTATTTACCACTTCCGGCTATCAAGCATTTTACCCGCACAGGGGATGAAGCGCTGCTACTCACAACAGCGATACCCGGCAAGACTGCGTTCCAGATGTTAGAAGAATACCCTGCTGCACAGAATAGTATTGTTGATGCACTTGCTGTATTCCTGCAGCGGTTACACCAGATCCCTGTAAGCCACTGTCCTTTTAACAGCGATCATTTGTTTCGGCTCGCATTGGCGCAAACACGAATGAATAGCGGTCTGGTTGATGCTGATGATTTTGATGATGAGCGCAAGGGGTGGTCTGTGGAACAAGTCTGGAATGAGATGCAGTCCCTTTTACCCTTCTCGCTCGACTCCGTGGTGACGCACGGAGACTTCTCACTGGATAACCTTATTATTAGCCAGGGTGAAGTGGTGGGTTGTATTGATGTTGGTCGCGTTGGTATCGCCGATCGATACCAGGATCTTGCCATTCTCTGGAACTGTCTCGGTGATTTTTCACCGTCTTTACAGAATAGACTTTTTCATACATATGGCATCGCAACCCCTGATCTGAAAAAGTTGCAGTTTCATTTGATGCTCGATGAGTTTTTTTAAATTGACGAGAAATCTCAACCCGTTCTGGCATCAAAGGGTTACAACGGCTAAGAACAGTTGCTCTCATTTCGTGGGATACGGACAAAAAACCGGGATTCTCCCGATTTATTGATCTGGCAGGAGGTTCTCCCCTGTTTCAATCCACATTATTGGGTTACTCTTTTAATGACAAACTGCGGTGACAGTTGTAAGGAGACCCTGTATGGCTATGTATCAAAACATGCTGGTGGTCATCGATCCGAACCAGGACGATCAACCTGCATTACGGCGAGCTGTTTATTTGCATCAACGGATTGGTGGCAAAATTAAAGCCTTTTTGCCGATCTATGACTTTTCCTATGAGATGACTACCCTGTTGTCGCCCGATGAGCGGACGGCAATGCGTCAAGGCGTTATCAGTCAGCGAACGGCATGGATACGCGAGCAAGCGAAATACTATATTGATGCAGGTATTCCTCTTGATATTAAAGTGGTCTGGCACAACCGTCCCTTCGAAGCCATCATCCAGGAAGTCATCAGTGCTAAGCATGACCTGGTTCTTAAAATGGCGCACCAGCACGACCGCCTGGAGGCGGTGATTTTCACCCCAACCGACTGGCATTTATTACGTAAATGCCCAAGTCCGGTGTGGATGGTCAAAGACCAACCATGGCCGGAAGGCGGGAAGGCGCTGGTTGCCGTCAACCTGGCCAGCGAAGAAGCGTATCACAACGCGCTTAACGAAAAGCTGGTCAAAGAAACGCTGATGCTCGCAGATCAGGTTAACCATACCGAAGTACATTTGGTGGGGGCTTACCCTGTTACCCCAATCAACATCGCCATTGAACTGCCTGAGTTTGACCCTAGCGTTTATAACGACGCGATTCGCGGACAGCACCTGCTGGCCATGAAGGCATTGCGTCAGAAATTCAGCATCGATGAGAAAGTCACGCACGTTGAAAAAGGATTGCCTGAAGAGGTCATTCCTGATTTGGCAGAGCATTTACAGGCGGGTATCGTAGTACTGGGTACCGTGGGGCGCACCGGCATTTCTGCCGCATTCCTTGGCAATACGGCGGAACAGGTCATCGACCATCTACGCTGCGATCTGCTGGTCATTAAGCCCGATCAGTATCAGACGCCGGTTGAACTGGACGACGAAGACGATTGATCACGCAGCAACCTGCCGGATGACGATGTCATCCGGCATCATAAGCGCTTAGTGCTTATCCTCGCCGCCAAGGAAATAGATCCCAAGCGGGATTGCCAGCAGAATAGTAAACACCATACTGTAGACGCCAATCATTGCCGATTGGATGGCATACATGGAAGCCGTCCAGTCAGACAGCGGGATATTGTACTGTTCAATCACCCCACCTATAGTGGCACGCGTCACCACCGATGCGGCGATGATAAACACCCCAAGCAGACACAACAGAAATTTTCTTCCCTTAGCTGTCTTCAGCTTAGCCATGATCATAGTCTCGTCCTTTTCTTGTGCAGATGAAAATATTGTCACTTTGCAATAACAATACCATGACATCAACTCACTGTCTGCTACATAAACTGCCTACGGGGTTGACACCCGCGCTATTCAACTGAAAATAGCGCTAATTGTATTATTTCTATCTCCTCATGATGAATGATATGACAGCCTGTTACAGGTAAAATACCTGAGGTTCAGGATGTCAGATGATATTTTGCTAACACGGAGTAGCCAGGGAGAATCATGATCGCTAAATTGTTTATGAATAATGCCTTTAATCTGACGGTCATTCTCAGTTGCTGTGCAGCATTAGTGCTGATGAGCGTCTGGTTTCATCGTAGTGAAAAACACTGCAAAGGATTTATATTCCACGCGGCGCAGTTTTTCGTCTATGCCATTATTATCGGTACGTTTGGCAGCATCGCCAATAACGTTATCGACAGCTATAAACTGACATTTGTCTCGCCCAGCGTGGTCGATTTTCTTTGTACCTCGTTGATTGCATTGATTTTAACCACAAAGCTCTTTCTGGTGATTAACCAGTTTGAAAAAACGCAGATCAACAAAGGCCGGGACATTACCAGTGCGCGGATCCTGTCGCGTATTATTAAGATTACGATCGTCGTCGCCATCGTTTTACTGTATGGCGAGCATTTTGGTATGAGCCTGTCTGGCCTGTTAACCTTCGGCGGTATCGGTGGTATTGCTGTCGGTATGGCGGGGAAAGATATTCTGAGCAATTTCTTCTCAGGTATCATGCTGTATTTTGACAGACCGTTCAGCATCGGTGACTGGATCCGCTCCCCGGACAGAAACATCGAAGGTACGGTGACCGAAATTGGCTGGCGGATGACCAAAATAAACACCTTCGATCATCGTCCCCTGTATGTGCCCAATTCGATTTTCTCATCAATTAGCGTAGAAAACCCGGGCAGGATGAGCAATCGACGGATAAAAACGGTGATCGGGTTGCGGTATGAGGATGCCGATAAAATAAGCACGATTGTCGATGCGATCAGACAAATGCTGCAAAATCACCCTGGAATTGACCAGAAGCAGACCCTACTGGTCTACTTTAATGAGTTTGCCGATTCGTCGCTGAATATTATGGTTTACTGCTTCACCAAGACAACCGTGTGGCAGGAGTGGCTTGCCGTACAGCAAGATGTTTATTTGAAAATTATCACCCTGGTCCAGGAAAACGGCGCTGACTTTGCTTTCCCCAGCCAGACGCTGTATATGGACAATCCTCAGCCTCAGCCTCAGGCTTCTGCTCATTAAAAGGCATAAGGCGCGGAACCCCGCGTCTTATTAGTCTATCAATCAGGGAAGTTGGTTGTATTCTTCGTCGGCCACGGGTTCCAGGCATTCGTTCGAGGCGCCTGGAGCCGGGATTTCCACCGCGATATGCGCAAACCAACTCGCGTTATGCAACAATCTCAATTAAATTGCCGTCGGGATCGTGAATGACCGCTTCGTAATAGCCATCTCCAGTGGTACGCGGACCGGAGACGAGGATCCCCTGCTGTTTGGCGCGCATTGATATTGAGTCGACGTTCTCTACCCCACCAACAGAGATCGCCAGATGTACCCACCCGGTGGTGTTATTGTCGGGCACCACCTGGCTCAGGCTGGGTTTAGTCATTAACTCAATCGCAATACTCTCGCCAATTTTGACAAAATAGGATTCAAACCCGGGATTAGTTTTACTGGCGTATTTTTCGTTAATCTCACCGCCAAAAAAGGTGACCCAGAAACGGGCCTGCCGCTCGAGATCCTGTGTCCACAGCGCCATATGTGCAATCTTCATCACCTGCCTCTCTCAAACACGCCCATTAAGGGACATTGACAATATCAGTCATAATGCACGATCATGATTATTATTGCTCGATGTTTATTTTATCAGGAGTTTTGATGCTCGATTATGCTGCATTCCCGGAACAACGTCAGTCGCTGATTTATCAAATCCTGCAGGAAAACGGTAGGGTTGTCTGTTCCGAGCTTGCCGGTCGACTCGGCGTGTCAGAACACACAATTCGTCGGGATTTGCATGAGCTAAGTAAAGAAGGTGTCTGCAAAAAAGTGTACGGTGGCGCCGTCATTTCTTTGCCGGAATCTGAAGATATGTCGGTGAGGAAAACGAAAAATACGGCGAAAAAGAGTAGCCTCGCGCAACGCTGTGCCCGACTGGTCAAATCCGGCAGCTGTATCTTTATTGATAGCGGAACCACCAATCTGGCGATGGCTGAAGCGTTACCCGCCGAGCTTGCTTTGACCGTCGTGACTAATTCTCCGGAAATTGCCACCGCTCTGCTCAAGAAACCGTTGTACGATGTCATAATCCTCGGTGGCCCGATACAGCGCTCATCCGGTGGAAGTGTAGGCACCACCGCGATAACCCAGGTGCAGGGCATTTTGTTTGACCAGGGATTTATTGGCGGCTGCGCAATGGCACCGGAATCCGGTTTAACCGGATTTGACTATGCCGACTGTGAGTTCAAGAGAGCGGTGATTAAGCAGTGCAATGAAACCATTGTCGCGCTGACGGCAGATAAGATCCCCGCAGTGGCCCGATATGTGGTCGCTCAGAGCAGCGAAATCGATGTGATGGTGGTAGAGGAAAACATAAGCAAACAGTATGGCACCGCTTTTCAGGCGCACGACATCCGGATTTATACCGTGTAACGCTCTCTCAGTGACGTCAACGAGTCACAGAGGCAAATAGCACAGTGCTAAATTTCGCCCCTGCCGTTAACGCGGTGATGGCTGACAGGTAATCCAGACGAATGTTTTGCGGACTTTCCTGCCTTTCAACCACCAAATACTCCTCTTTACCTGCCGTTGTTCGTGTCGTCACGGCTCTGGCATCAAAGACTGTGCCGTCGGTGAGCGCAATACGCAGCATATAGCGGTATAAGCAGGCGATCTCCAGATAATCATGAAGGTCGCAATCAACAGGGTGATACTTTTCTGTGGAATACATAACGCCCCCTGAGCATTTAATCGGATGTTCGGGAAATTGCCCATGCAACGCCCCGAACGCTTGTGTTATTTCAAGGCTTCGATAGGTGCGCCGAAGTTGATATGCAGCACATTGCCATCGATGACCAACGCCGGAACAGACTTCACGCCAGCCAACTCAGCCTCTGCCACCCGAGCAGGCTGTTCTCCCAGGTGAATGACATCAACCTCCACATCAGGGGACAGATGTTGTAGCAGCGTTTGTTCTGCGGATACGCACACCGGGCAACCAGCATGATAAAACCGGGCTTTGCTCATAATATCTCTCCTGTGAATTATAGTATCGATTCGATACTATAATTTATACTACGATAGATTTAGACTTTGTCAATATAGTTTTTAGTCGATACTATATGTCGAGGAGGATTTTGTTATGCACGATATGTCACTTTTCGACGTTATGGACAGGCTTTCTAGCCTGATGCGGATGTGGTTTCGCCAGCATCCATTACTGTCGGAGCTGCAACCAGTACAGCTCAGCGCGTTAATGTATCTGGCGCGCTGCAACCGCTATTCCAATACGCCGCTCGGCGTGACGGATTACCTCGGTCTCACCAAAGGTACGGTATCCCAGTCGCTTAAGCTTCTGGAAACCAAAGGGTTGATCGTGCGCAAGCAGGATGATCGCGATAAACGCAGCGTTCATCTGCAGTTAACTGAGTCAGCCAACACCTTACTGGATGCGCTGCTTCCCCCCACATTTTTAGTGGCAGGCGAATCGGCAATGGGTGAACGCGCGACTCAGCTAAAAGAACTGTTGTTCGAACTACTAAGAGAAATTCAGCGGACCCACAATGTGCCAGGCTTTGGTCTGTGCCATAGCTGTCGGTTTCACCAAAAAATAAAGGGTCAGGGATTTTGTAATCTGACGAAAGAGGTGTTGAGTGAAGATGATTCAATGCTGATTTGCCGGGAGCACCAGCCCCCGGAATAACAGGAAAAGGCTGGCACGAAAATTCCCCAGCCGATAACAGATTTAATGCTTCTCAATATACATGCTGCGGCTGTATGCCACATCTTCAGGGTTGGTAATCGGATACCCCTTCAGCCATGGCTTAATTAAACGACCATTGGTGTACTGATAAATCGGAGCAATTGGCGCCTGCTCCATCAGTATTTTTTCTGCCGCATTATAGTCCGCATTACGGGCTTTTTCGGTGCTTTCCATCGTGGCCTGGGTCAACACTTTATCGTACGCGGGATTATTAAACCGCGAAATATTGCCTGTGTGAGTCGAGGTTAATAACGACAGGAAGGTAGACGGCTCATTGTAATCCCCCACCCAGGAAGCGCGGATAACATCGAAATTACCAGTATTACGACTGTCGATGTAGGTTTTCCACTCCTGGTTTTGCAACTTCACATCAACGCCCAAGTTTTTTTTCCACATTGACGCGACGGCGATGGCAATCTTCTGATGGTTTTCTGACGTATTATACAACAGCGTCAGATTTAGCGGTTTTTGTGGTCCATAGCCTGCCGCACGCAGCAGCGTCTTCGCCTGCGCGTTCAGCTCTTCCTGACTCATTTGCTCAAACGGTGAAGGTTCAGGCGTAAATCCCGCCGTGACATCCGGGGTAAAATGCCAGGCCGGTTTTTCGCCGGTTCCGAGGACTTTTTCCGCCATCAGACGACGATCGATAGTCATGCTGAGCGCCAGACGCACGCGTGAATCAGCCGTCGGGCCTTTCTGGGTGTTAAACGCATAATAATAGGTGCCGAGCTGCGGCGGGGTATAAACCTGTCCCGGAATATCCTTCAGTAGTTTCTGATACATGTTTTTCGGGAAGGATTCCGTAATATCAATATCGCCAGCCAGATAACGTTTTGTTGCCGCAGATTCCTGGTTAATCGGCAGGAAGGTGACTTTTTGCAGCACGGTATTGGCGTTATCCCAATAATGCGTATTCGGTACCACCACTAATTTTTCGTTAACCACTCGGTCTTTTAATACATACGCGCCGTTACCGATTAAATGACCCGGCCTCGTCCACTCTTTACCGCTTTCAACATTGGCTTTCTGTACCGGATAAAACGCAAAGTTAGCCGTTAAATTTGCAAACCATGGCAGCGGTTTATCCAGCTGAATTCTTAAGGTGCGGGCATCTACCGCGCTAACGCCCAGCGTATCGGGAGTGGCTTTACCATCGATAATCGACTGCGCATTATTGATCCCGGCTAGCGCCGCAAACCAGGCAAACGGAGACAGTGTTTTCGGATCAACCAGACGCTGCCAGCTGTAAACAAAATCTTGTGCCGTTACCGGCGTACCGTCGGCCCATTTGGCATTATCACGCAGCGTAAACGTCCAGACACGGTTATCGTTACTCTTCCACTGGGTGGCAACGCCAGGCACAATTTCGCCCTTTTCGTTTTGGTTAACCAGCCCTTCAAATAAATCACGAATGACCTGAATTTCTGGTAACCCCACAGCCTTGGCCGGATCGAGCGAGGCCGGTTCATCTTTGATATGACGCACCAGTTCTTGTTTCTCTGCCAGTACCGTACCGCTGGGTACATCCGCAGCCCAGGACAAGGAAATGCTGCTAACCAACAGCGCACAACAGGTTACTGGAACAGAATGCCGCATAAGATACCCTCAAATCTGGCCATTAAGTGAATGTGTAATTATTTGTATCGCCAGCAGGAAATGCAATTAACTTCGGACAAGAAAGTGATATTACACCTGAAAAGATAAGTGTGTGAAAACGATTTGATTATCCATACATTTTGCACAACACTGCGAATAACAATTTATGCATTCAGAGATGACTATGACCGTTACCCGTCCCCGTGCCGAGCGCGGCGCATTTCCGCCAGGAACCGAACATTACGGACGTTCACTCTTAGGTGCCCCGTTAATTTGGTTTCCCGCGCCGGCAGCCGATCGTGATAGTGGACTCATTCTGGCGGGTACCCACGGTGACGAAAACGCATCAATTGTCACGCTGTCCTGCGCCTTGCGTACGCTTACCCCTTCCCTGCGCCGTCACCACGTGGTACTGGCGGTAAACCCTGACGGGTGTCAGCTCGGCCTGCGCGCCAATGCTAACGGGGTTGATCTCAATCGTAATTTCCCGGCAGCAAACTGGAAAGCAGGTGAAACTGTCTACCGCTGGAATAGCAGTGCAGAACAACGTGATGTCGTGCTGTTGACGGGGGATCATCCGGGCTCCGAACCGGAAACCCAGGCGCTGTGTCAGTTGATTCACCGCATTCATCCCGCCTGGGTGGTCTCATTTCACGACCCGCTGGCATGCATTGAGGATCCGAGGCACAGCGAACTGGGCGAGTGGCTGGCTCGAGGGTTTGAACTCCCCCTCGTCACCAGCGTGGGTTATGAAACACCGGGTTCTTTCGGCAGTTGGTGTGCCGATCTGAACTTGCACTGCATTACCGCAGAGTTCCCGCCCATCTCTTCAGATGAAGCCAGCGAAAAATACCTGCTGGCGATGTCCAATTTGCTGCGCTGGCACCCTAAAGATGGAGTTGCCCGGTCGTAAAATGCAGGGCGGGCTGCACATCGTTCGCAAGCCAGGTCGGGCCGTCGAGATCGGCAAAGCAGACCTGCGGCGTAAGCGGCAAAGCGGCATTGATCGCGCGCGATGTGCACAGCATGCATCCCAGCATCAATGCAAACCCCTGTTCTCGGGCTTCGGTCGCCAGCGCCAGTGCTTCCGTCAGGCCACCGGTTTTATCCAGCTTAATGTTCACCATCTCATAGCGTCCGTGTAGCGCTTTCAGGCTACTGCGGGTATGGCAGCTTTCATCCGCGCAGATGGGCAGCGGATGCACAAAATTCTCCAGCGCAGCATCATCCTGAGCAGGCAGCGGCTGTTCCAGCATGGCAACACCTAAGTCAGCCAGCAGCTGACAGCGTGCAGCCAGACCTTCGGCACGCCAGGACTCATTGGCATCAACAATCAACGTCGCATCAGGAACAGCCGAACGAATAGCGACCATACGTTCGCTGATTAAGCGCGCATCCAGTTTGACTTTCAGCAGCGTCGCTCCGTTCTCCCACAGTGCGGCAGCGCTTGCCGCCATCTGTTCCGGCGTGCCGATCACCACCGTCTGAGCCGTCGTTACCGTTGCATCGAGTTCGACACCGACCTGCTCCACCAGGGTTTGCTGCTGTTGCCGGGCACTTAAATCCCAAAGCGCGCAGTCGACAGCATTACGTGCGGCACCGGCAGGCAGTAGCTTTTGTAAATCTTCGCGCGTCAGTCCGTTTTCCAGCTGTGGGGCGATACCCATAATTTGCGCCAGTACCGAGGCATCGCTCTCGCCATAGCGAGGATAAGGCGTACACTCGCCGATCCCCTTCACGCCGTTTTCTTCCAGTTCGACCACCACCACGTGCGCTTCGGTCCTGCTGCCACGGGCAATTACAAACGGGGTGTGTAACGGCCAGGCTTCCTCATATACCTTCACTGTTCTCATTTGTTTTCCTTATGCAGTCCCGGAAGTGGATATCCGCAAATAGCGTTTGCCGTGTTAACTGTTGATGGCATAAACTAACCTCGACGTTAACTATATGTAAACAGGAAGATAACCATGTCACAAACCGTTCATTTCCAGGGCAACCCGGTTGCCGTTGCCGGCTCCATTCCTCAGGCAGGTAGCAAAGCGCAGGCTTTTACCCTTGTGGCTAAAGACCTGTCTGACGTTACGCTGGGCCAGTTTGCCGGCAAGCGCAAAGTGCTGAATATTTTCCCAAGCATCGATACCGGCGTCTGTGCGGCATCGGTACGTAAGTTTAACCAACTGGCGACAGAAATCGACAATACTGTCGTACTGTGTATTTCAGCCGACCTGCCATTCGCCCATTCTCGCTTTTGTGGCGCGGAAGGTCTGAGCAACGTGATCACTCTGTCCACCCTGCGTAACGCGGAATTCCTGAAAAACTACGGCGTTGAAATCGCCGAAGGCCCACTGAAGGGCCTGGCCGCGCGTGCCGTGGTGGTTATCGACGAGAATGACAACGTCATTTTCAGCCAGCTGGTGAATGAAATCACCAACGAGCCAGACTATGCTGCCGCTCTGGACGTACTGAAAGCCTAAGTCGCCCTAAAGCAAAAAGCCTCCATTCAGAGGCTTTTTCATCTACGTATTACTCTTCGCTTTTTTTCTGCTGACTCAGACCGTATTCACGTAACTTATTGGCGATTGCCGTATGCGAAACACCAAGTCGTTTGGCCAGTTTGCGCGTACTGGGATAATTCATATACAGCTGCGTCAGGACAGAGCGCTCGAAGCGGCTGGTAATTTCATCCAGCGACCCTTCCATCACCTCTTCCCCCACAGCTACCGTCGCCGCATCATAATCCGGTAATAAGATATCCTGTGGCCGCAGTTCGTACCCTTCAAGCTGGGTTAATGCCCGGTAGATAGCATTTTTCAACTGGCGCACGTTACCCGGCCAACCGTAGCGGGTTAACACCGTACTGAGATCGGCGGACAGTTTCGGGCGCGGCACGCCCTGTTCGTCGGCAAAACGCGCCACAAACAGCTCGGTGAGCGGCATAATGTCTTGCGGACAATCGCGCAACGGCGGCAGGTTGAGCGTCAGTACATTCAGACGATAATAGAGATCTTCGCGGAACAAACCTTTCTGTACCAGCTCCACCAGATTTTTTTGCGTGGCGCAAATCACACGGACATCAACGTGAACCTCATGATCTTCGCCGACGCGGCGGAAGGTCCCGTCATTAAGAAAACGCAGCAATTTGGTCTGCATGCTCGGCGACATTTCGCCAATTTCATCCAACAGTACTGAACCACCGTTAGCCTGCTCAAAGAAACCTTTTTTACCTTCCCCCGCATGACCAAACAGCTCGCTTTCTACCGCATCTTCAGGGATCGACGCACAATTCAGCGCCAGATAAGGTTTCGCCGCTCGCGGGCTTGCCAGATGGCAGGCATGGGCAAACAGATCTTTCCCCGTCCCGGTATTGCCGGTAATCAGCAGCGGCGCACTCAGCATGGCCAGTTTACGCGCCTGTTCTACCACGTGTTTCATTTTGGCGCTGACAGCAATAATCTGGCTAAAGGCGCTCAGGTCCTGGGTGGTCATGTTTTGCAACTGACGCCCCATGCGGATGGTGGAACGCAGCATCACCACCGCGCCGGTTAACATCTGTTCCTGATTTTCGCCCTGCAAATGGACAGGGGTTATTTCCATCAGGAAATTCTGTCCATTAATGACGACATGCTCGCTGTGGGAATCCTGCGGATTGCTCTCCAGCCAGCGCTGGAAGTTAAAGCCATTGATGAGTTGCGCCGCCGTGTGGTTGCGCATACGATCCTGAGTGTGGGCAAAAAGCTGGCAGCTCGCCGGGTTCGCCATCTCCACTTTGCTTTTCATGTCCAGTGAAAGGACCGGTTCAGGCAGCGCCTCAAGCAGCGCGCTCAGCGCCAGGTGTTCGCGTTCAGAAGGCATCCAGGGCACGGTGCGCACATCCGTAACACCGGCAATACGGCGGATTTCAGCCATCAGGCTGCTGAAGTTGGTGAACTCCAGTTCCGCAAAATTAAGGTAGATTCGCCCGATGGGGTCGATCTCGATACCGCGTAAGTCAATGCCTCGAAGCACCAGTAAATCGAGTAATTCGCGGGTCAGACCAAGTCGGTCTTCACAAAACACTTCCAGACGCATGGGAACCTTCACCTAAACAAGGGATCATGTGATAGATGATAAGCCAGTATTTCGTTAGCAGGAAGGACTCTGTCAACAAATATTGACAGCACGCTGGAAAATTAGGCGCCGGGGCGTAAAGTTATACGATCGGCGCCCATTTTTACTCAGCTTTCACGCGCAGGTTTATTCTTTTGTACGGTCTCTTTGACCTGAGTGATCAGCTGGCGACGGAAATCACCGAGACGCGGTTTATCATCGTCAATCCACGGCAGCGGACGACACAGTTCCATCGCTTTAATCCCCAGACGCGCCGTTAACAACCCGGCGCCAATGCCCTGGGCAGCACGCGTGGATAAACGTGCAGCCAGATCCTGCGACATCCAGTCCATACCGACTTCACGAACCAGTTCACTGGCCCCGGCAAAGGCAATATTCAGCAGCACCAGGCGGAACAGGCGCAAGCGGCTGTAATAGCCCAGTTCGATGCCGTATAGCGTCGCAATACGGTTAATCAATCGCAGATTTCGCCAGGCGATAAATGCCATGTCCACCAGCGCCAGCGGGCTGACCGCGATCATCAACGTAGATTCTGCCGCTGAGCGGCTGATTTCACGTCGCGCCTGCGCATCCAGCACAGGCTGCACCAGATGAGCATACAGACTCACCACTTCACGATCGTTTTGCGTTTCGTGTATAGAGGCATACCAGCGCTGTAGCGCCGGATGAGACTGGTCGATACCCGCCTGCTGTGCCAGCTTTTCACAAAACGCGCGCCCTTTGCCGGCGCCATGGCTATGCAACAAATCCCGCGCTTCATCACGCTCGTGCGCGCGCTGGCGTAAACGCCACAGCCGACGCCACTCCGTTGCCACCGAACCGACACCGGCGCCAACGATCAGCGCCCCGGCGACACACCCGCCCAGCGCAACCCAGTCCTGCGTTTGCCAGGCATTCATCGTCCACTGCACACCCTGTGCGACCACGCTGACGCCAAACAATGCCAGTCCGCTCATCACCATTTTGCGCCACAGGCTACGCTTAGGACGTAAAGCAGCATCAATGACCGCTTCAGCTTGTCCTTCATCTGCCAGCGGCTCGTCAAGTTGAGCCGGAGAAAAAGTCTGCGCTTGCGTATCGTCGAACATCTGCTGCGCTTTAAAGGCCGGACGTTGATCAACGTCCAGCGGTCCTGAGAAATCGATACGCGGTTTTAACGGCTCGCTCATCGCAATTTATCTCCTATTAAAAACTCCAGCGCGGCATCAAGACGAATGTGCGGTAAGGGCTTATCCACATCCATGACCTGCGGACGAAACGCTTCAAACTGAAAGCCCTGACTGTCCCAAAACGCCTGACCCGGTAAGCGTGCTGGCACCTCTCCCGGATAGACGGTTAGCGGCGCGCCGTCGCTCAGGCGGTTCCCCCGCAGTGCCGGGATCTTCTCGCCTTTCACATCGATCAATCCGCTGGTAGTGGCCTGTACCGACGCCAGCCCCAGACAATCCATGCTGATGCCTTCAAAGGCGGCATTTTGCCAGGCGTCCTGGATCAGTTGCTGCAGTAGCGACACCATGTTGGCATGCTGATCGACCGTCACGTGGTCGGCTTTGGTAGCGGCAAACAGTAACTTGTCGATCACCGGTGAGAACAACCGCCGGAACAATGTACGCTGACCATAATGGAAGCTTTGCATCAATTGCGTGAGCGCCAGACGCATATCGTTAAACGCCTGTGGTCCGCTATTGAGCGGTTGCAGGCAGTCAACCAGCACAATCTGACGGTCAAAGCGCAGGAAGTGATTCTTATAAAACCCCTTCACCACTTTCTCGCAGTAGTAATTGAATCGATCGCGCAGCATGCCAGCGTTGGTGTTTTTATCAGCCTGCGCCAGTTTCGATTCGCCATACGCGTCAACATCCGGCCACGGGAAAAACTGCAGCGCGGGTGCGCCCGCCATATCGCCCGGCAGAACAAAGCGCCCCGGCTGAATAAAATGCAGGCCCTGCTGCTTACACTGATGCAAATAATCCGTCCAGGCGGCGGCAATCTCCGCCAGACGATTTTCATCGGCGGGCGCTAAGGGATCTAACCCCTGACTTAACTGCCGCCATTTTGCCGACCATTCTGCCCGCTGGCCCTGCAATAATCCGGTCATTTGCCGCGACCAGCTCAGGTAATCCTGTGCCAGCATCGGCAAATCAAGCAGCCATTCGCCCGGATAATCGACGATCTCCAGATATAACGTGGAGGTGTCTTTAAAGTGGCGCAGCAATGAGTCATTGGACTTATAACGCAGCGCCAGACGAATCTCACTCACGCCGCGCGTCGGTGTCGGCCAAGTCGGCGGAGCACCGTACAGCTGGGCCAGCCCTTCATCATAGGTAAAGCGCGGAATGCCAAAGTCGCGTTGTGGAACCCGTTTAACGCCGAGCAGACGCTCTTCGCGCACCGCGCTGAGCAGCGGCAGACGAGCGCCGGCATGAATATTGAGTAATTGGTTCACCATCGCGGTGATAAACGCGGTCTTACCACTGCGGCTAAGCCCGGTGACAGCCAGACGCAGATGCCTGTCCACGCCGCGATTCACCAGCGAATTGAGTTCATTTTTGAGTCGCTTCATCGCCATCCCGTTATGCTGAAGGAACCGTAGAAAATATAACAAACTGGAACTAAAGATAGGGGTAATTCTTATTTATCAACTACCTGAGGTCTAGCAGGCGACAAAAAATAATGCCGCCCGAAATAGATGTACATTGTGCGATTATTTGTTTTCTACTTTCGGAAGATCAATGCTTTTGATCCCCCCTTCATTTGTGACCTGCGTGTATCCCATCTCGGTAAGCATATCTTTCGCCTGTCCCGATTGCCGCCCGGAGTTGCAGTACAGTTTCACGGTGTCGGTCTTATCCGGAACCTCGGACGCGATGTGCGCTTTGAGATCTTTTAAGGGAATGTTGACGGCTCCCTGAACATGCTCCTGCTGGTATTGCTCAGGTACGCGGACATCAATCCAATGTTCCGCGGCAAAAACCGGCATACCGATGAGCAACGCTAGCGCGAATACCCCTTTTCTCAACATAGTATCGTCCTGTTAAATGACCTAATTTCATCTAACACTATATAACTGATCTTAAGAAAATATTGCGAGCGCACTATCACTGACCATAACGGCGGGATATTTTTTTGGCGACCTTGTTCAATAAAGGTTCAAGCATCAAAACCAGCAACATTTTTAGCGGGCGACGGGCGACGGATTTTACCGCCCACCCGGCGACGCCCGCCGGGCCGTAGCGAAGTGCCGTAAACAGAACCAGCTTACCTGCTAATTTAACGCCAGGCTTTACCCTCTGCCCGGCACGTTGCCAGCGATTGTTCATCTCATTTCTCACAGTTGACGGAAGCGGCTACGCAATGTGAAGGTATCTGACGTCACATAACGCTCCATATCCCGCAAACGATTTTCACTGGCCGCGAGTTGGCGGTCGACGGCATCCAACAGTTCCCCGCTGGACGGTTGCTGTTCACCGGTTGCGACATTGTCCGGCATTGGGTCCAGCACAAAAGTCAGTACGATATAGGCCACCAGGGTGAAAAAAGCCAGGCCGAAGAAAATCGACAGTACTACCAGAATCCGTACAAGCTTCACCGGCACGTCGAGATACTGCGCGATACCTGCGCAGACCCCCTTCACCATGCCCTGCTGCGGAATACGCCACAACTTTTTGTTCAGGTTAACGCCTCCCATTAGCGGTCCCTCCAGTTAGGATGTTCAGCATCCAGAATGTCTTCCAGCGTCTGAATACGCTCACGCATGCGCTGCGCTTCAGCGTTCAGCTCCACTAAACGCTGCTGTTCGTTCTGCGACAATTCGCCACGACTGGAACGGTTGCTGTAATGCAGCCATAACCAAATCGGTAAAACAAACAGCACAAAGATGGTTAACGGGATGGCCAGAAATAGCGCGCTCATGAGTACTCCTTACAGGTGATGAGCGGCGGCGCGTTCGGGCGCCGCCAGATATTATTATTGCTTGTCTTGCTGCATTTTGGCTTTCAGTTGCGCCAACTGCTCGCTAATTTCATCATCCGCTTTCAGGTCGGCGAATTGCTGATCCAGCGATTTTTGCTTACCAAAGTTATGGCTTTCAGCTTCAGCTTCCATATGGTCGATACGACGCTCAAAAGACTCAAAGCGCGCCATGGCTTCATCGAGCTTACCGCTGTCCAGTTGACGACGAACATCACGTGAAGAACTGGCGGCCTGATGACGCAGGGTCAATGCCTGCTGACGAGCACGGGTTTCACTGAGTTTATTTTCCAGCTCGCCAATCTCTTTTTTCATGCGTGACAGCGTGTCATCAACCAGCGTCACTTCATGTTCCAGCGAGGCGATCAGATCGGTAAGCTTCTGCTTTTCAATTAAGGCAGAGCGCGCCAAATCTTCTTTCTCTTTACGCAGCGCCAGTTCTGCTTTTTCCTGCCACTCAACCTGTTGCGCGGTGGCCTGTTCAATACGGCGGGATAGCTGTTTCTTTTCCGCCAGCGCACGTGCCGAGTTCGAACGCACCTCAACCAACGTGTCTTCCATTTCCTGAATCATTAACCGCACCAGCTTCTGCGGATCTTCAGCCTTTTCCAGCAACGCATTGATGTTGGCGTTCACGATGTCGGCAAAACGAGAAAAAATACCCATAATGTAATCCTCACTGATAGTTCTGATATCGGGCGATGCCCTGCTGCTGGATTAATGCAGATTGCGTGCCAACTTTATAACTATTTGATTATAAAAATAATAGTTAATTTTACCTGATAGCGAAATTAGGGTACATTGGTGAATAACACTAACAAATAGTGAATTTCATCATGACCGGATACAAAGACAACGTCCTCGGCGAAGCCAACAGTTTCATCGAGGTGCTTGAGCAAGTTTCTCAGTTGGCACCGCTGGATAAACCGGTACTGGTGATCGGTGAGCGCGGCACGGGCAAAGAGTTGATCGCTAACCGCCTGCATTACCTCTCTTCGCGCTGGCAAGGGCCGTTTATTTCGCTGAACTGTGCGGCGCTCAATGAAAACTTACTCGATTCAGAACTGTTCGGTCACGAAGCCGGCGCCTTTACCGGCGCACAAAAACGTCATCCCGGACGCTTTGAACGCGCTGATGGCGGGACGCTGTTTCTTGATGAACTGGCCACCGCCCCGATGCTGGTACAGGAAAAACTGCTACGGGTGATTGAATACGGGGAACTCGAACGTGTTGGCGGCAGCCAACCGCTGCAGGTTAACGTGCGCCTGGTCTGCGCCACCAACGCCGATTTACCGCGGATGGTTAATGAAGGGACGTTTCGCGCGGACCTGCTCGACAGGCTGGCCTTCGATGTGGTGCAACTTCCCCCGTTGCGGGAGCGTCAAAGCGACATCATGCTAATGGCCGAGCACTTTGCCATTCAAATGTGCCGGGAAATTGGCTTACCACTGTTTCCAGGCTTTAGCGCACAGGCCAGGGATACTCTGCTGCACTACCGTTGGCCGGGCAATATTCGTGAGCTGAAAAACGTCGTCGAGCGCTCTGTTTACCGCCACGGCACCAGCGAATTTCCACTGGATGAAGTCGTGATTGACCCTTTCAAACGCCACACCGTACAACCTTCGGAGCAGGAAACTCACTCCGCGCCGGTGACACTGCCGCTGGATCTACGTGAATTCCAGCAGCAACAAGAAAAAGCATTTCTGCAAACCAGCTTGCAGCAGGCAAAGTTTAATCAGAAAAAGGCGGCAGAATTACTCGGGCTGACCTACCACCAGCTGCGGGCATTGCTCAAAAAACATCAGATTTAGCGGTTCCTTGACCTGAATCGCACACATTTACGCCAGTTACCTGCAGACATTTTTACCTGACGGGCCGTTGTGCGATACACTTTGCAGATCGACTCTAAAAACCTTAAAAATTATGCGCCTGGTTTTATCATCTCTGATTGTGATGGCTGGACTTCTGAGTGGTCAGGCTGCTGCCGCGCCTGAGCAGACCACGCACGCTGATATTCGTGACAGCGGCTTTGTCTATTGCGTCAGCGGACAGGTCAATACGTTCAACCCACAGAAAGCTAGCAGTGGACTGATCGTCGACACGCTTGCCGCCCAACTTTATGACCGTCTGCTTGATGTGGATCCTTACACCTATCGCCTGGTGCCAGAACTGGCCGAAAGCTGGGAGGTGCTGGATAACGGCGCAACGTACCGCTTCCACCTGCGTCGTGACGTGCCATTTCAAAAAACCACCTGGTTCACCCCTACTCGTAAACTGAATGCAGACGATGTGGTGTTTACCTTCGAGCGAATCTTTGACCGCCAGCATCCGTGGCACAATGTTAACGGCAGCAACTTCCCCTACTTTGATAGCCTCCAGTTCGCCGATAATGTGCAAAGCGTGCGCAAGTTGGACAGCCATACCGTTGAATTTCGCCTGACTCAACCGGATGCGTCTTTCCTGTGGCATCTGGCCACGCATTACGCGTCGGTTATGTCAGCGGAATACGCGGGGCAGTTGGCAAAACAGGATCGCAAGGAATTACTGGACCGACAGCCTGTCGGTACCGGTCCGTATCAGCTTTCGGAAAATCGTGGCGGGCAATATATTCGCCTGCAGCGTCACGACGCGTTCTGGCGCGGGAAACCCTTAATGCCGCAGGTCGTCGTTGATCTCGGTTCTGGTGGAACCGGGCGCTTATCAAAACTGCTCACCGGTGAATGCGACGTGCTGGCCTGGCCTGCTGCCAGTCAGCTCAGCATCTTACGTGATGACCCACGTTTGCGCCTGACGCTGCGCCCTGGGATGAACATTGCTTACCTGGCTTTCAATACCAATAAACCCCCGTTGAACAATCCGGCCGTGCGTCATGCACTGGCGCTGGCAATCAACAACCAGCGGCTGATGCAGTCGATCTATTACGGTACAGCAGAAACCGCCGCATCTATTTTGCCGCGCGCCTCGTGGGCGTATGACAACGAAGCTAAAATTACAGAATACAATCCGGCAAAATCTCGCGAGCAGTTAAAAGCGCTGGGGCTGGAGAACCTGACGTTACAGCTTTGGGTACCAACCAGCTCCCAGGCCTGGAACCCCAGCCCGCTGAAAACCGCCGAGCTTATTCAAGCGGACATGGCGCAGGTTGGCGTGAAAGTGAAGATTATTCCGGTGGAAGGTCGTTTTCAGGAGGCGAGATTAATGGATATGAACCATGATCTGACGTTGTCCGGTTGGGCGACAGACAGTAACGATCCTGACAGTTTTTTCCGTCCGCTGCTTAGCTGTGCCGCCATCAACTCGCAGACCAACTTTGCCCATTGGTGTGATCCGGAGTTTGACAACGTTCTGCGCAAAGCGCTGTCATCGCAGCAGCTCTCGTCACGCATTGATGCCTATGACGAAGCGCAAACGATCCTGGCACGAGAGCTACCCATCCTGCCGCTGGCCTCTTCACTGCGTTTGCAGGCCTATCGCTATGACATCAAAGGCCTGGTACTCAGCCCATTCGGTAATGCCTCCTTTGCCGGCGTATCCAGGGAAAAGAAAGATGAGGTGAAAAAACCATGATTATCTTTACCCTGCGTCGCTTTCTATTGCTCCTGGTCACCCTGTTCTTCCTGACGTTTATCGGGTTCAGCCTGAGTTATTTTACCCCCCATGCTCCTCTGCAGGGTGCGTCGCTGTGGAATGCGTGGGTATTCTGGTTCAATGGCCTCATCCACTGGGATTTCGGTGTATCCAGCATTAACGGACAACTGATCTCGGAACAGTTGAAAGAAGTGTTCCCTGCCACAATGGAATTGTGCGTTCTCGCCTTCGGTTTTGCGCTAATGGTCGGTATTCCGATTGGCATGCTGGCGGGGATCACACGCAATAAATGGCCGGATCGATGCATTAGTGCCTTTGCCCTGATGGGTTTTTCCATCCCGGTTTTTTGGTTAGCACTGTTGCTGACGCTGTTCTTCTCGTTAACGCTCGGGTGGCTGCCCGTGTCTGGCCGTTTTGATCTGCTTTATGAAGTCAAACCTGTTACCGGTCTTGCCATCGTCGACGCGTGGCTTTCCGACTCGCCGTGGCGCGATGAAATGCTGGTCAGCGCAATACGCCACATGGTGCTGCCGGTGTTAACGCTCTCCGTTGCGCCAACGACCGAAGTCATTCGCCTGATGCGTATCAGTACCATCGAGGTGTTCGATCAAAATTACGTAAAAGCGGCGGCCACTCGCGGCCTGTCACGGCTGACCATTTTGCGTCGCCACGTACTGCATAATGCCCTACCGCCGGTAATCCCGCGTCTTGGTCTCCAGTTTTCCACCATGCTGACGCTGGCGATGATCACCGAAATGGTCTTTAGCTGGCCAGGCCTTGGCCGCTGGCTGATCAACGCCATTCGCCAGCAGGATTACGCCGCAATTTCAGCCGGCGTGATGGTGATTGGCTCACTGGTCATTATCGTAAACGTGATCTCTGATATTTTGGGTGCCATGGCTAACCCTCTGAAACATAAGGAATGGTATGCCTTACGATAGCGTATACAGCGAAAAGCGCCCGCCTGGCACGCTGCGTACCGCGTGGCGAAATTTTTATGGCGATGCGTCTGCAATGGTCGGTCTGTATGGCTGTGCGGGACTGGCCATACTGTGTGTTTTCGGTGGCTGGTTTGCGCCTTATGGTATCGATCAGCAATTTCTGGGTTATCAACTGCTCCCGCCTTCCTGGTCGCGTTATGGCGAGGTGTCATTCTTCCTTGGGACCGACGATCTGGGACGTGACGTATTAAGCCGCCTGCTGAGCGGTGCAGCTCCCACTGTCGGCGGCGCATTTGTTGTCACGCTCGCCGCCACGATATGCGGTCTGGTATTGGGGGTTTTAGCCGGGGCAAGCCACGGTTTACGCTCGGCAGTGTTGAACCATATTCTCGATACCCTGCTCTCGATCCCGTCGCTGCTGCTGGCGATCATTGTGGTGGCGTTTGCTGGCCCCCATCTGACGCACGCGATGTTTGCCGTCTGGCTGGCGCTGTTGCCACGCATGGTGCGCTCTGTCTATAGCATGGTGCATGACGAGCTGGAAAAAGAGTATGTCATTGCTGCCCGTCTGGATGGTGCCTCCACGCTCAACATTCTGTGGTTTGCGATTTTGCCCAATATTACCGCTGGGCTTATCACTGAAATCACCCGCGCTTTGTCGATGGCGATTCTGGATATTGCCGCACTGGGCTTTCTCGACCTCGGCGCACAACTTCCGTCGCCGGAATGGGGAGCCATGCTGGGCGACGCGCTGGAGTTAATTTACGTTGCCCCATGGACCGTGATGTTGCCCGGGGCGGCGATCATGATTAGCGTGCTGCTGGTAAACCTGTTAGGTGACGGTGTACGCCGCGCAATTATCGCGGGGGTGGAATAATGCCATTACTGGATATTCGTAACCTGACCATTGAGTTCAGAACCGGCGACGACTGGGTAAAGGCCGTTGACCGCGTCAGTATGACACTCAATGAAGGCGAGATCCGTGGGCTGGTCGGTGAATCTGGCTCCGGTAAAAGTTTAATCGCCAAGGCTATTTGCGGCGTGGCAAAAGACAACTGGCGCGTGACCGCTGACCGCATGCGCTTTGATGATATCGATCTGCTACGACTGTCTGCCCGCGAGCGGCGCAAACTGGTCGGGCATAATGTGTCCATGATCTTTCAGGAACCGCAGTCCTGTCTCGATCCGTCTGAACGCGTCGGACGGCAGCTGATGCAAAATATTCCCGCCTGGACCTATAAAGGGCGCTGGTGGCAACGCATTGGCTGGCGCAAACGCCGCGCGATTGAACTGCTGCACCGCGTCGGGATAAAAGACCATAAAGATGCGATGCGCAGCTTCCCGTATGAGTTGACGGACGGCGAGTGCCAGAAAGTCATGATTGCCATCGCCCTGGCGAATCAGCCACGTTTGCTGATTGCCGATGAGCCGACCAATGCGATGGAGCCCACCACTCAGGCGCAAATTTTCCGTCTACTGACCCGGCTCAATCAAAACAGCAACACCACCATTTTGCTGATCAGCCATGACCTGCAAATGCTCAGCCAGTGGGCGGATAAAATCAACGTCATGTACTGCGGACAAACGGTGGAAACCGCGCCAAGTAAAGATTTGGTGACGATTCCGCACCATCCTTATACACAGGCGTTGATCCGTGCCATTCCAGATTTTGGTAGCCCAATGCCGCATAAAAGCCGCCTGAATACGATGCCTGGTGCGATCCCATTATTGGAACAGTTACCAATGGGGTGCCGTTTGGGGCCGCGCTGCCCTTACGCTCAACGTGAGTGCATTGAAACCCCACGACTGACCGGAGCAAAGAATCATCTCTATGCCTGTCATTTCCCGCTGAACATGGAGAGAGAGTGAGATGGTAGAAACACTGCTCGAAGTACGTAACCTGAGCAAAACCTTTCGCTACCGGACGGGCTTGTTTCGTCGGCAGACCGTAGAAGCCGTCAAGCCACTGAGCTTTACACTGCGTGAGCGCCAGACGCTTGCCGTCATTGGCGAAAACGGCTCCGGTAAATCGACGCTGGCAAAAATGCTGGCCGGAATGGTTGAGCCGACCAGCGGTGAGCTGCTGATTGACGATCATCCGCTAAAATACGGTGATTATTCTTTTCGCAGCCAGCGCATTCGTATGATTTTCCAGGATCCGTCAACATCGTTGAACCCGCGTCAACGTATCTCGCAGATCCTCGATTTTCCGCTACGTCTGAATACCGATCTTGAGCCGGAGCAACGCCGCAAGCAGATCGTCGAAACCATGCGCATGGTCGGTCTGCTGCCCGATCACGTTAGCTACTACCCGCATATGTTGGCACCAGGACAAAAACAGCGCTTGGGGTTAGCTCGCGCCCTGATTTTACGTCCCAAAGTGATTATCGCGGACGAAGCGCTGGCCTCTCTGGATATGTCGATGCGCTCGCAGCTGATTAACCTGATGCTCGAGCTACAGGAAAAACAGGGTATTTCATATATCTATGTGACGCAGCATATTGGGATGATGAAACACATCAGCGATCAGGTGTTGGTGATGCACCAGGGCGAGGTCGTCGAGCGCGGCAGTACGGCGGATGTGCTGGCCTCGCCGCTGCATGAACTGACCCGCCGCCTGATATCCGGGCATTTCGGTGAGGCGCTCACCGCCGATGCCTGGCGCAAAGATCGCTAACTGTTATTGACGCCCTCCTCTGATGGAGGGCCTTTTGGTCATCAGTGATAAATATCTACAGGCAGCAATGCTTCAATGTCGCTAAATGCAACCGGCGGGAAAATATCACCCTGCACGGCCCAGATACCCGCATGGCTTAGTTCATCAATAAGCCGCGCGTCCTCCAGCCCCTCGACGACCACTCGGTCACAATATTCCCTGATGTTCTTAATCAGAACCGGAAACATCGGCTTTTCGACCTGCGACAAAAAGAAGCCGCGATCCATTTTCACTACATCAAAATTACCGCTGACCAGCGGGTTTGCCCCCACGCTACCAGAGCCAAGATTGTTCAACCACAAGGCATTAGGCCCGTCACGCAGAGAATTAATCAGCAGGTTATTCAGGCAAGCAGTATTCGACAGGAAACGTTCTGAGAGTTGAAGTGCAATAAACGGCATAGCGTGTAAGGCCGAGGTTATAGCAGGGTCGCCTATCGCGAGAAGCGCCATTTCATCAATCAGATTAAGTGTACAAAAAAGGTTATTGCTCTCAAACCAGGCGCGCTTTCGGGTGATTAACGCGATTTGTTCAAGCATGAAATGGCGTTTTTGTGCACTATTCCACGCGGCAATGATGAAATCTGAATGTAACGGGTGAACCGTCTCTGAGGTAAACCGGGCGATCATCTCAACACCCAGCAACTTTTCCGTTGTGTCTCTCATCGGTTCCGCGATGAAATGATAGCGCATAAGACCACTCCAATTGATCATAACATACTGATAATGCGCTTTTAATTATAATCAATCAATAATATCGATCAATGATTCATTATTGATCGATAAAAACAATATATGATAACAGGATGAATATAGCCGATTTTTTAGTTTTAAGAATCTTCTGACATTGATATGTTCATCAACATCGACTAGCGCTAAATCATACCATTTTACGCCGTTGAGTCCTCGTGTTTTCTGCCCTCGCCCCTGCTCCGGTCTGGTTGGAGGAGGCAGAACCTGGGGGGAGTGATATACTCCTCACGTGCAACGAATAGTGACAGGCCACTGATACTGACAACGATGCCACGGTTCCCGAAATCCCTTTTACTGTCGTTAACCGTATGGTGACTCGCAGAGAAAGATCGTGACACAAGGGGCAGAGAGTGGGATATAATTTCAGACCAATTTCGAGTGACCTTGAAATTGCAATCATAACGCATTGATTGCTAAAAAAATAAGTAATGACTATAAGGATTAAAGCTATGGGTTTTCTTTCCGGTAAGCGCATTCTGGTGACCGGTCTTGCCAGTAAATTGTCCATCGCCTACGGTATCGCTCAAGCGATGCACCGCGAGGGAGCTGAACTGGCGTTCACCTACCAGAACGACAAACTGAAAGGCCGCGTGGAAGAATTTGCAGCTCAACTGGGTTCCAACATCGTCCTGCAGTGCGATGTGGCTGAAGACGCCAGCATCGACACCATGTTCGCTGAACTGGGCAAAACCTGGGAAAAATTCGACGGTTTCGTACACTCCATCGGTTTCGCACCGGCAGACCAACTGGATGGCGACTATGTGAATGCGGTAACCCGCGAAGGCTTTAAAATCGCTCATGACATCAGCGCCTACAGCTTTGTAGCGATGGCAAAAGCCTGCCGCTCGATGCTGAACCCAGGCTCTGCACTGCTGACGCTGTCCTACCTGGGCGCAGAGCGCGCTATCCCGAACTACAACGTAATGGGTCTGGCGAAAGCGTCTCTGGAAGCAAACGTCCGCTATATGGCTAACGCGATGGGTCCAGAAGGTGTGCGTGTCAACGCAATCTCCGCAGGTCCAATCCGTACTCTGGCGGCTTCTGGCATCAAAGATTTCCGTAAAATGCTGGCCCATTGCGAAGCGGTTACCCCGATTCGTCGTACCGTGACCATTGAAGATGTGGGCAACTCAGCAGCATTCCTGTGTTCTGACCTGTCTGCCGGCATCTCTGGCGAAGTCGTTCACGTTGATGGTGGCTTCAGCATCGCGGCAATGAACGAGCTGGAACTGAAATAATCTTTCAGACCTCCTCTGTGGGCGGCGCGATGTCGCCCATGATTTTTTCCCCCTCCCGTCAGCTACTCCCTGTCATATATACTTTTCTGATATTTATTATCACGTAACAATCTTTCATCCCCTCATCAGCTTACGCCAGGATATTGCAGCGCAAACGATCCGGCGGACGAACATAACGACGTATCCGGGTCGCCACTTTTTTGACCAAGGAACGCCCATGGAACAACGCCGAATTGAAGGCAAAAGCCACTGGTATCATGAAACGCAGTCCAGCACCTATCCGCAAGATGTTCTCCCGCTGGTGCCAGAAGCAGCAGACGTCGAAGACAGTTTTTTGCTGGACCTGGCGATACCGGAAGTCGCGCTGTTACCCTTTCAGTCCTGGTTAGAACCTGCCCGTGAACTTGCTCACCTTCTCTTCCCTGCTGATGTTGACCTAAATTCGTTACATACGTTCAGCGCCTATGAACGAATGAGTACCGCCTTAACTGTCGCTCAGGTTTACGGCATCCAACGATTGTGTAACCACTACGCAGCGCGTTTGACCCCGCTACCAGGCCCGGACTCCTCCCGTGAGAGTAATCACCGGCTGGCACAAATTACCCAGTATGCTCGCCAACTTGCCAGTTCTCCCGCCGTGATTGGCGCACGCGATCGCCATCATCTTGATGATGTTGGATTAACAACCTGCGATATCATCTTGATTAATCAGGTCATCGGCTTTGTCGGTTTTCAGGCCCGTGTCGTGGCGGTCCTTCAGGCTTATTTTGGCCATCCTTTGCGTCGCATACCGGGCCTTGATGTTCAGCAATACGCGCAGGCCGCTATTTTTAACAACGCCGATGCACAATGGCATATGGCCGCATTCCCGATAGACGTCATCCCGCCTCGCGAGGCTTCACCTGGCAGCGTTGACCAAAACGGGCGCATCCCGGATTTACAAACGCTCGCGCCGCTGCTGGCACATTCACCGACGATACTGGCTTTACTCAGATCATTGCTGACCAGTACGCTATGTACAGATACACCGTCGAGGGCGTTTTCTCTCGCCACACTGCTGACATCACGCATTAACGGCAGCGTGGCATGCTTTAATGAACAGGCCCTCACAGCTCATCAACTGGCGGACTTCATCACGATACTGCGTCTGGATGAACGCGAATTGCAGCGCTGGGAACAACGACATCCGGTTGAGCGCGCTACCCTGCAAGCGGTACAATGGCTAACCCGGGCGCCCGACCGTTTTAGCGCCGCACTGTTAACCCCGTTATTTGAACAGGGTACCTCATCGGAACAGGCTATTAACTTACTGGCCTGGAGTGGATTGTGCGGATGGTTGAATCGCTTGAAAATCGCGCTGGGCGAGACTCACTAACCACTCCGCTCATTGAAAGAGCGCTTGCTGCGACTGGCAGTTTCGCGTAAAACTGTCAGCCGCTCTTTTGGCCACGAAAATAGACAATTATGCTTCAGGACAACCCGCTGCTAGCGCAGCTTAAACAGCAACTACATTCCCAGACGCCGCGTGCTGAAGGGGTGGTAAAAGCCACGGAAAAAGGCTTTGGCTTCCTGGAAGTCGATGCACAAAAAAGCTATTTCATTCCACCGCCGCAGATGAAAAAAGTGATGCATGGTGACCGCATTGTCGCGGTGATCCATAGCGAAAAAGATCGCGAATCTGCCGAGCCGGAAGAACTAGTTGAACCGTTCCTGACACGTTTCGTGGGTAAAGTTCAGGGTAAGAACGATCGTCTGTCCATTGTGCCAGATCATCCGTTACTGAAAGACGCTATCCCCTGCCGCGCTGCTCGCGGTGTGGATCATGAATTTAAGGAAGGTGACTGGGCCGTCGCAGAAATGCGTCGCCATCCGCTGAAAGGCGACCGCACCTTCTACGCTGAATTAACCCAGTTCATCACCTTTGCTGACGATCATTTCGTCCCCTGGTGGGTCACGCTGGCGCGCCACAATCTTGAAAAAGAAGCACCGAATGGCGTAGCCACCGAAATGCTGGATGAAGGTCTGGAACGTCAGGATCTTACCGCACTGAACTTCGTCACCATTGACAGTGCCAGCACCGAAGATATGGACGATGCGCTGTACGCCGAGGAACTGGCAGATGGCAAACTGCAATTAACCGTCGCCATTGCCGATCCTACCGCCTGGATTGCCGAAGGCAGCAAGCTGGATAACACTGCTAAAATTCGCGCGTTCACCAACTATCTCCCGGGCTTCAATATCCCGATGTTACCGCGTGAACTGTCAGACGACCTCTGCTCGCTGCGGGCTAACGAAGTCCGTCCGGTGCTCGCTTGCCGCATGACCATTGCGGCGGACGGCACTATTGAAGACGATATCACCTTCTTCACGGCGACCATCGAATCCAAAGCGAAACTGGCCTATGACAACGTGTCTGACTGGCTGGAAGGGAATAATGGCTGGCAGCCTGAAAACGACGAGATTGCCGAGCAGATCCGTCTGTTGCAGCGTATCTGCATGAGCCGTGGCGAGTGGCGTCATAACCACGCCCTGGTGTTTAAAGATCGCCCGGATTACCGCTTTGTACTGGGTGAAAAAGGTGAAGTGCTGGATATCGTGGCGGAACCGCGTCGCATTGCTAATCGTATCGTGGAAGAGTCGATGATTGCGGCAAACATCTGCGCCGCGCGCGTTCTTCGCGACAAACTAGGCTTCGGGATTTATAACGTACACATGGGGTTCGATCCGGCGAATGCTGAAGCGTTGGCCGCCCTGCTGAAAACCCATGGTATGCACGTGGATGCCGAAGAGGTGTTGACGCTGGAAGGCTTCTGCAAACTGCGTCGTGAACTGGATGCTCAACCTTCTGGTTTCCTCGATAGCCGTATTCGCCGTTTCCAGTCCTACGCTGAAATCAGCGTCGAGCCAGGTCCGCACTTTGGGCTGGGCCTGGAGGCATACGCCACCTGGACCTCACCTATCCGTAAGTATGGCGATATGATCAACCATCGCCTGTTAAAAGCGGTAATTAAAGGCGAAACCATCGCTCGACCACAGGAAGACATCACGATACAGATGACGGAACGCCGTCGCCTGAACCGGATGGCCGAACGTGACGTCGGTGACTGGTTATACGCCCGCTTCCTGAGTGACAAAGCCGGGACTGACACCCGTTTTGCGGCTGAAATCATCGATGTCAGCCGCGGTGGTATGCGGGTGCGCTTAGTCGACAATGGCGCCGTCGCGTTTATCCCGGCACCGTTCCTGCACGCGGTCCGTGATGAACTGGTGTGCAGCCAGGAAAACGGCACGGTACAGATCAAAGGTGACGTGGTTTACAAGGTCACTGACGTGATCGACGTGACCATCGCAGAAGTGCGAATGGAAACCCGCAGCGTTATCGCACGTCCAGCCGCGTAGCACCACTAAACTCAACGGCCTTTCTCTTTTTGTGAAAGGTCGTTTTCTTTTCCCCCCTGATACGCCGCCACGCACTACACTTCCTTCATCCAGTCCAAATTATTTTTACTCTTTTCAGGTCTGCTGACTTTGCTTTTTTCTGAATCTGGATTACACATAAATATATAAATAAAACAATATGTTCAGCCATAATCACCCTGTATGAATCATGGCTACCCTTACTTTTGAGGCTCTATGCGCTTTAAACGGGATAGTACACATCATGAAAGACGTTCGGGAGTTGGTAACGTTGTATAGCTTTGTGGGTTCTCACAACCCTTACTGGCGTTTGTCAGAGGAGTGTAACATCCTGCATTTCTCTATTGACGAAACGGCCGCAGCAGAACAAACCATCGAATTATCACCGGAACAAGCCGATCGCATTCGGGAAATGACAGTGATTACATCCAGTCTGCTGATGACCCTTCCCATCGATACGGATGACATTCCCGTGCACCTTGTCGGGCGAAAAATTAATAAACGTGAATGGGCTGGTAGCGCATCAGCCTGGGACGACACCCCTTCTGTGGCACGCGATCTGGCACAAGGATTATCCTTTGCCGAACAGGTCGTATCGGAAGCCAATTCAGTTATCGTGATACTTGACCGACAGGGTAACATTCAACGTTTTAATCGGTTATGCGAAGAATACACCGGACTAAGAGAACGTGAAGTGATCGGGCAAAGCGTCTTCACGCTGTTTATGAGCCGTCGTGAAGCTGCGGCATCAAGACGCAATATTGACGTTTTTTTTCGTGAAGGCAACTCGTATGAAGTCGAGCGCTGGGTTAACACCTGTAAGGGCCAGCGCCTGTTCCTGTTTCGTAATAAATTTGTGCATAACGGCAGCGGTAAGAACGAAATATTTCTGATTTGTTCCGGGACCGATATTACCGAAGAACGGCGCGCCCAGGAGCGACTTCGCGTGTTGGCGAACACCGACTCCATCACCGGGTTACCCAACCGTAACGCCATTCATGAGTTGATTAGCGAGGCGATTGATAACGCGGGCGACACGCAGGTTGGCATTATTTATCTCGACCTCGATAACTTCAAAAAGGTCAACGATGCCTACGGGCATATGTTTGGCGACCAGCTTTTACAGAGTGTCTCGCTGGCCATCCTAAGTTGCCTCGAAGATAACCAGTTACTGGCGCGCTTCGGTGGTGATGAGTTTATCGTCCTCGCGACGGGAACCTCCCAGGGGGCGCTGGAGGCCACGGCCTCGCGCATTCTGACCCGTCTGCGGCTACCGTTCCGCATTGGCCTGATTGAAGTGTATACCGGCTGTTCTATCGGCATTTCCCTGGCACCCCAGCATGGTAATGACAGCGAAAACGTCATTCGCAACGCGGATACCGCCATGTATACCGCCAAAGAAGGCGGACGTGGGCAGTTTTGCGTGTTCTCCCCTGAAATGAATCAGCGAGTGTTCGAGTATCTGTGGCTGGATACCAACCTGCGTAAGGCGCTGGAAAACGATCAGTTGCTGATCCACTACCAGCCCAAAATAACCTGGCGGGGTGAAGTCCGCAGCCTGGAGGCGCTGGTCCGCTGGCAGTCGCCGGAGCGTGGGTTAATTCCGCCGCTGGAATTTATCTCTTACGCCGAAGAATCAGGGCTTATCGTCCCGCTGGGGCGCTGGGTGATTCTGGACGTTGTGCGCCAGGTGGCGAAGTGGCGCGATAAGGGAATCAATTTGCGCGTGGCGGTAAACGTCTCGGCGCGTCAACTGGCCGATCAAACACTGTTCACCGATCTGAAGCAGGTTCTCCACGATCTGAATTTTGAGTATTGCCCCATTGACGTCGAGTTAACAGAAAGCAGTTTAATTGAGAATGAACAGCTAGCACTGTCCGTTATTCAGCAGTTTAGTCAGCTTGGCGCCCAGATCCATTTGGATGATTTTGGCACAGGATACTCTTCACTTTCCCAGCTTGCCCGCTTCCCGCTCGATGCGATTAAACTGGACCAGACCTTCGTCAGGGATATCCACAAACAATCAATTTCACAGTCGCTGGTACGCGCCATTGTTGCGGTGGCGCAAGCGCTAAATCTACAGGTGATTGCTGAAGGCGTGGAAAGTGCGAAAGAGGATGCCTTTCTGACCAAGAATGGTGTCAATGAGCGTCAGGGATTTTTGTTCGCTAAGCCAATGCCAGCTGCCGCGTTTGAACGTTGGTATAAGCGACATCTGAATAAAAAAATGCGCTAAAGGTGCAGAAATAACCGTCGTGAAATAGCGAAGAATGTACATTCCGTGACTATCGTATCTGTCTGTAATCACGGAATATATAATATTCTCCGATCATGTCGGTTAATACTATTTTTCCCTTCTCTTTTGTGATGATTTTCTGCATCATGAAATTCTAAATTTTTTGACACCAGGATGATGACCATGTCTGATATCGACGCAAAACGACTGGCCGAACGCATTGATACCGTACTGGATATCCTTGTTGCAGGTGACTCTCATTCAGCCATCCACAATCTCGAAATCCTCAAGGCTGAACTGTTAAGCACGGTCAACGAAGAAACAGCGCCAGTGTCAAAAAAACACAAAGCCCCGTGGGAGATCTGACGGCTTTGTACTTGTTATGTGGTTGCTGATATCAGACTGCTGATAACGTAACCTCCGTTTAATGTCCGATACGATACCGCTATAAAAATTAATACTATGAATTCCCGACAACAATCTATTTTGCAGATGGTGACCGATAAAGGCCAGATGAGCGTATCTGAGCTTGCCAAAATCACCGGTGTCTCTGAAGTGACGATTCGACAGGATCTGAACACGCTGGAAAAACAGAGTTATTTACGCCGTGCGCATGGTTTCGCAGTGTCACTGAATAGCGACGATGTTGAAACGCGTATGATGACCAACTTCACCCTGAAACGTGAACTGGCTGAGTTTGCCGCCTCACTGGTCAATCCTGGTGAATCCGTATTTATTGAAAACGGTAGCAGTAATGCACTGCTGGCCAGAACGCTGGCGGAACAAAAAGACGTCACTATCATTACGGTCAGCAGCTATATCGCTCACCTGCTGAAAGAAACACCCTGCGAAGTAATCCTCCTCGGCGGGATCTATCAGAAAAAAAGCGAAAGCATGGTTGGGCCATTAACGCGTCAGTTTATCCAGCAGGTTCACTTTAGTAAGGCTTTTATTGGAATCGATGGCTGGCAGCCTGAAACCGGCTTCACCGGCCGTGACATGATGCGTTCAGACGTGGTCAATGCAGTGCTGGAAAAAGGCTCAGAGGTGATTGTGCTCACCGACAGCTCGAAGTTTGACGCCATTCATCCGTACACACTAGGTCCGTTGGAGCGATTCAATCGTGTCGTCACTGATGCAAAACTCAGCGCCAGCGTGCAAATGCAACTAGAGCATTCAGGACTAATCGTTAACATCATCGATACCCACGCATAATACATCACCAGATGATTTGTCTGTCGGCAAATCATCTTCTCTCTGAGACTTATCCGACCGTCCAATTAAGACTTTTTACCTGTTGTTAACAGGGTAATGTCGTAAAATTAATGTTAGCGATATAACAGGAACACACTCTCATCAACAGAAGATTGATGGTCATGCCCTGCGCTAAACGGTTTCACGGAAATACCTTTAATGACCTTAATTTCACGCTATCATTAAAGAGACTGGATTCCGTGAATCAATCATTCAGGAGAAAGTATTATGTTAGTAACGAGCAAAAAAATGACCGCTGCCATTCTGGCGATTACTCTGGCTATGTCTTTGAGTGCCTGCTCTAACTGGTCTAAACAAGACCGCAACACCGCCATTGGTGCGGGTGCAGGTGCCATTGGTGGTGCAGTCCTGACGGACGGCAGTACGCTGGGTACGCTGGGTGGTGCTGCAGTAGGTGGTATTATCGGCCACCAGGTGGGTAAATAATCTACGGTTGACCGGCTCGATATAATAATACGTTTACTTTTTCGCGACCGTACTATTTACATTACTAATAAAAAAGCCACGAATATTTTCGTGGCTTTTTTTATTAGCCGCCAGCCAGTTTAACTTTCAAGCCTTTGGCTTCCAGCAAGGATTTAATCAGGTCGCGTTTATCGCCTTGTATTTCAATGACGCCCTCTTTCACGGCCCCACCACAGCCACATTTTTTCTTTAACTCGGCTGCTAATTTGGTTAGCTCTGAGTCGACCAGATCAATACCGGTAATCAGGCAAACGCCCTTTCCTTTTCGACCGCTGGTCTGGCGTTGAATTCGCACAATACCATCGCCTTTTGGACGTTCTGTCACCACTTTAGGTTCGTCAATTCGTCCGGACTCAGTCGAGTAGACCAGACGAGAGTTAGCGTCGCTCATTTACGCTCCTCGTTTCAGTGAGGTGTTAATCGCCTTCAGCGTCTGGGCCGGATCCGCCGACTGCGTGACCGGACGACCAATCACCATATAATCCACACCCGCTGACAGTGCCTGCTGTGGCGTCATAATGCGGCGCTGATCGCCCGCTTCACTGCCTTCAGGACGAATACCAGGCGTTACCAGCTTAAACGCCTGACCAAACTCTTGTTTGAATCGTACCGCTTCCTGTGCAGAACAGACAACGCCGTCCAGCCCGCAGTTTTGCGTTAACCGTGCCAGTCTTTCTGCATGCTCCGCAGGTGACAACGTCACTCCCAGATCGGCAAGGTCGCTGGCTTCCATGCTGGTCAGCACCGTCACGGCAATTAACAACGGCGCATCGTTACCAAAGGGTACCAAGGCTTCACGAGCCGCCGTCATCATCCGTGCCCCACCCGAGGCATGAACGTTAACCATCCACACGCCAAGGTCTGCCGCAGCCGCTACGGCATGTGCCGTGGTATTGGGGATGTCGTGGAATTTCAGGTCCAGAAATACGTCAAATCCACGCTGTTGCAGGTCGCGCACCAATTGAGGTCCAAAAAGCGTGAACATCTCTTTGCCCACTTTCAAACGGCAATCACGGGGATCAATTCTGTCGACAAATGCCAATGCTTTATCGCGATTATTGTAGTCCAGAGCGACAACGACAGGAGAATCAGTAACAGCACGGGGAGAAGATGAAGCAGTAAACGTCATAACCAGACCTTCCTGAAGATGGGCACCTTTCGGCACAAAATGGGTAAACGGCGTGCATTCTACCTGTGGTCACAGGAAATTAACAGATTCGATTACATCGCTGCCTGGCGATGTGGCACGGAGGCTAAATGTGCAGGATGTTATTAAACAATAAGGATGTTGTAACTAAAGTCGGTATTTTTTTAATTACAAACCGTCAAGACCGCGAATTGGCTTAATGGTTGACCATGAACGGCACGATGGGCAATGCCAGTACAGCGTGTAGGCGGTAAATCCGCATTTCTGGCAGCGGTAGCGCGGCTTACTGCGAACCTGTTCGCCGACCATATCCCGTAACACCATCAGACTCTCTTTAGCACGCCCTTCCTCGGCCTCATTGAGGTGATAGTCCATTAGTTTGTGGAAGACGCGCATCGTCGGATGACGCTGCAACTGACGGGTGATATAAACCTGCGCGGTATCGCTGCCCTCACGCGCTTCGAGGATATCCGCCAACATCAGCTCAGCGGCGGCACCGGTATTCTCCTCTACGGCGCGGCGTAAGAACTCCGCCCATTCATCGTTCTTACCAAGTTGCTGGTAGCAACTCTGTAGCATGTCCAGCGTTTCGCTGACCAGCTCTTTGTCCTGGGAAATTACGCGCTGCAGGCTTTCGACCGCCTTCGCATAGTCCCCTTTCATCATGTACACGCGTCCCATCATGATGGAAACCCGCGCACTGTTTTTGTCGGCGGCAGCCCCTTTTTTTAACAACGTCATGGCGCGGTCCATGTCGTCGCTGCCCAGTTGCTGAAGGGCCAGTTCGCAGTAGAAGTGTGCGATCTCAATTCGCTGCTTATCTTTACCGAGCTTCACCAGGCGTTCCGCAACGTCAATGGCTTTTTGCCACTCACTGGTTGCCTGATAGATCTGCAACAGCTGTTGCAACGCACCCACGCGGAAATCGGTTTCATCGGTAAGCTGATTGAACATGTCTTCAGCGCGGTCATACAGACCTGCGGCCATGTAATCGCGACCGAGTTGTTGAACCGCCAGCAAACGCTGTTCGTAGGTCAATGACGCGCTTTCCATCAACGTTTGATGGATGCGGATAGCGCGATCGACTTCACCGCGCGAGCGGAACAGGTTTCCGAGGGTGAGATGAGCCTCAACGGTGCCGGTATCCTCTTTCAACATATCGAGGAACAGATCCACCGCTTTATCTTGTTGGTTGCTCAGAAGGAAGTTAACCCCGGCGACATAGTCACGCGACAGGCGGTTAGCTTCGTCCTGTTTTGTTTGTTGCGCACTTCTGCGACCCATATACCACCCATAGGCAGCGGCTACAGGTAACAGCAGAAACAACAACTCCAGCATAAATAATTATTCCTTCACAACCGACGAATCGGCAGAAACCGCAACGTCGGTCGCAGGCGCAAGCTGGTTTTCCAGTCGTTTGATTTTACGTTCGGCACGCACAAGAGACACGCGCACCCTCAGCCAGAAAAGGCCGCAAATTAACCAACCAATCGCAAATCCTGCAGCAAACAACACGGCAAGCAGCGTAGAAATACGATATTCACCTTGGGCCAGCAGGTAGTTAAACGTTACCTGTTGATCGTTTTGCGCACCTAATGTCACCGAAATAACAAAAATCGCCAACACCAGTAAGAAAATGAGTAAATATTTCACATTACTTCCCGTTATGTGGTTTGAGCGAATAAATCGTGTACAACTTACCGCGTTGAGCCCTTTAAATTACCATTTTCACGACGAGTGCGAAATGGAAAAGCGCTTTAGTCTTTATGATTTAAGGGCAAAACGCGAAAAATCAATCACGGTCAGCTTTCTTGTTCACGCTGCGCGATTTCTTGTTGCTCCTGAACCGGCGGTGTTAATGGCCCACAGACCCGTTGTGCAAGCCATGTCGCCAACGTAACCAGCAGCCATGATATCAACGTCGCCACGACTAAATCTCGCGGCCAGTGCATGCCCAGTAACAAACGACTGCCCATTACACCCGTCGCCCAGACCAGCAAGAAAACAATCGTCAGCGTACGTCTACGCGGCCATAATAGCCCCACGGCCAGTAACGCCCAACTGGCGGCAAACATCGTATGACCAGAGGGAAATGCGAAACCCGTCTCTTTTTGCCAGTGTTTACGTAAAAAGGTCGGGATATCCTGCTGTCCTGATAATTGCTCTTTGACTAAGTGTCCGCGCTCTTTACGCTTTAAAGTGTAGAACTCATCAACAGGGACATGGTGCGTTTTTTCCAGCCAAACCACAAAAGGTCGTGGCTCCTGCACCCTTTCTTTTACCCATGACTTGACCCCCTGGCCGATCAAAATTGCCGCGGCAAGGATGGCGAACAGCATCATCGCGGCTTTCAGACGAAATCTCAGACACCACAAAAACCACACACACAGGGACACATGAGTAATGATTCCCCAGGGTTGCGTCACCGTTTCCGTTATCCAGTATAAGGATTTTAACCACCAGACATTGTTCCCTGGCTGCCAACTCCAGCCAGACACCCACATGGACACTGGCATAATCAACAACAGAACAGCACCTACGGCGGTTCGCTTTGCGATAGAAAGCATTGCATCTCCTTTCGTCGATAAGTCTCACAATCATAACTGAAAAAATTGCGCGCCGGGAAAATTGACAATTTTGTGCCATTGCAAATACGAATGCGCTGTCGCCATTAGGCGAACGCCGTCGCCTTATGGCAAAATAGTGCCATACAGAAGCCAATAGGCGACGGCACGGCGAGTGCCAGCGTAATCTGGAGAAATACATGCAGCTTAAACGTGTGGCAGAAGCCAAACTGCCAACCCCCTGGGGTGATTTCCTGATGGTGGGATTTGAAGAACTGGCAACCGGGCACGATCATGTCGCGCTGGTATTTGGCGATATTTCGGGTCAAACACCGGTCCTGGCACGCGTCCATTCCGAATGTCTGACTGGCGATGCGCTTTTCAGCCTGCGTTGCGATTGCGGTTTCCAACTGGAAGCCGCGCTCACGCACATTGCTGAAGAGGGACGCGGTATCCTGCTTTACCATCGTCAGGAAGGTCGCAACATCGGCCTGCTGAATAAGATCCGCGCCTATGCGTTGCAAGATCAAGGCTACGATACCGTTGAAGCCAACCACCAGTTAGGTTTTGCTGCCGATGAGCGCGACTTCACCCTGTGCGCAGATATGTTTAAGCTGCTGGGCGTAGATGCAGTACGACTGCTGACCAATAATCCGAAGAAAGTTGAGATTCTGACCGAAGCTGGGATCAATATTGTCGAACGCGTGCCGCTGATCGTGGGCCGGAACCCGAAAAATGCGCATTATCTGGATACCAAAGCCGCCAAAATGGGCCATTTATTGAGCGAATAATCGCCCGGTAATTGCACATGCACCTGCCCTATGAAAAGCCTGCTTACGCAGGCTTTTTCACTTTTTACTTCAGCATATTACGAATCACATAGTGCAAAATACCGTCGTTCTGGTAGTAGGTTAACTCCGTCGCAGTATCGATACGACAGCGGCACATAATCACCTCTTTGCTGCCATCTGCGCGCATCATATTCACCGCAATTGTGGCGCCCGGTTGAATTGTTTGTAAATCCGTAATATCAATCACTTCCTCACCGGTGAGTCCCAACGTTTTACGCGTCACCCCTTGCGGGAACTCCAGCGGCAGGATCCCCATACCAATCAGGTTGGAACGGTGAATTCGCTCAAACGATTCTGCGATGACCACGCGAATACCCAGCAAACGTGGGCCTTTCGCTGCCCAGTCGCGACTGGAGCCTGATCCGTATTCCTTACCGGCAATCACCGCCAGCGGCACGCTCTCCTGCTGATAACGCATGGCCGCATCGTAAATGGCTACCACTTCCGTCCCCGGTAAATGGCGAGTCATCCCGCCTTCAATTCCCGGCACCATTTCATTGCGGATACGAATGTTGGCAAAAGTACCTCGCATCATCACTTCATGATTTCCACGTCGTGAACCATAGGAGTTAAAATCCCGGCGCTCAACGCCGTGGCTCTGCAAATAGCGTCCTGCCGGGCTGTCCGCCTTAATGCTGCCAGCGGGGGAAATATGATCTGTGGTCACCGAGTCACCCAGCATCGCCAATATACGCGCCCCATGAATATCGTTTACCGGAGCCGGCGTAGCCTGCATGCCCTCGAAGAACGGTGACAGGCGAATATAGGTCGAGTCAGACTGCCAGCCGTAGGTGTCGACACGATCAACATTGATCGATTTCCATTCCGGCGTACCTTCAAACACTTCCGCATACTCTTTGTGGAACATCTCCGTGGATACCTGCTCGACGGCGCGGGCAATTTCCCGTGCAGAAGGCCAGATATCTTTCAGATATACGGGGTCACCTTTTTTATCGTGTCCGAGCGGATCTTTGGTCAGGTTAATGTTCATATTGCCCGCCAGCGCGTAAGCGACCACCAGCGGCGGAGAGGCCAGCCAGTTCGTTTTCACTAACGGATGAATGCGTCCTTCAAAGTTACGGTTACCGGAAAGTACCGCCCCCACCGTCAGGTCACCTTTTTTAATCGCCGTTTCAATAGGATCGGGTAACGGCCCAGAGTTACCAATACAGGTGGTACAACCATAGCCAACCAGATTGAACCCCAGTTCATCAAGGTACGGGGTCAGCCGGGCCTGCGCCAGATAGTCAGACACCACTTTTGATCCCGGTGCTAGCGAGGCTTTGACCCATGGTTGACGTTTCAGACCAAGAGTGACCGCTTTTTTCGCCAGTAAGCCCGCCGCCATCAGCACGCTCGGGTTTGAGGTGTTGGTACAGGAGGTAATAGCCGCAATCACCACCGCACCGTCTGGCAGCTGGTATTGATGACCGTTCAGAACATAGTCGACCGGCTGACTGTCTTTGTGCGAACTGTTCAGCTCAAGCTCATTGCTTGCCGCAAATGCTTTCGGGACATCCCCCAGCGCGACGCGATCCTGCGGACGCTTCGGTCCGGCCAGGCTGGCTTCCACATCGGCCATGTCCAGTTCCAGTGAACTGGTAAAGATCGGCGCATCGCCCGTATTACGCCACATTCCCTGCGCTTTGGCGTAGGACTCAACCAGCTCAACTTGCTCTTCGCTGCGACCGCTCAGGCGCATGTATTCGAGCGTGACGCCATCAATGGGGAAGAAACCGCAGGTCGCACCATACTCCGGTGCCATATTGGCAATGGTGGCACGGTCTGCCAGCGGCAGCGTGTCGAGGCCATCACCATAGAATTCAACAAATTTACCGACCACTCCGTGCTTACGCAGCATCTGGGTCACGGTCAGGACTAGATCGGTGGCGGTGATCCCCTCACGTAGTTTTCCATCCAGCTTGAAGCCAACGACATCCGGGATCAGCATCGAGACCGGTTGCCCCAGCATCGCGGCTTCTGCTTCAATTCCGCCCACGCCCCACCCAAGTACACCAAGGCCGTTAATCATCGTAGTGTGGGAGTCGGTACCAACCAGCGTGTCCGGGTAAGCCACCCACTCGCCATCCTGCAATTCACTCCACACCGCTTTTCCCAGGTATTCGAGGTTAACCTGGTGGCAGATCCCCGTCCCCGGCGGTACAACGCTGAAGCGGCTGAATGCCTGCTGCCCCCATTTCAGAAACACATAGCGCTCGTGGTTACGCTCCATTTCCAGGCGAACGTTCTCTTCGAACGCATCATCATCACCGAAGTGGTCTACCGTCACCGAGTGGTCAATCACCAGATCAACAGGTGAAAGCGGGTTCACTTTAGCCGTATCACCGCCGAGGCGTTTAACCGCTTCGCGCATGGCCGCCAGATCGACCACCGCCGGAACGCCGGTAAAATCCTGCATCAGTACACGGGCGGGTCGATAGGCAATCTCGCGATCGGCATGGGCATTGTCCAGCCATCGAGCCAGAGAATGAATATCTTCTTCAGTAACTGAATCACTGTCCTGCCAGCGCAGCAGGTTTTCCAGCAAGACTTTTAGCGATTTGGGTAGACGGGTGATATCACCCAATGATTTGGCAGCCAGCGGCAAACTGTAGTAGCGGTAGGTTTTATCTTTAACCTGCAATGTGTCCTTACTGGTTTCGCGTAGGGTCGACGACATAGCTCCTCCTTAAATGACAGGGTGGCATCCCCTGACTTTTTTCAGGGTTAGTATTAAAGATAACACAAACAAAATGTAACGCTTTGATAACAACTCAAATTGATAAAAGCGGAGAAGCATAAATGGCGATACAAGGGGATTACGGCGTGAAGGTGGAATTACGTCATTCTCTCTTCAATACGGTGAACTAATTCTAATGAAGATATAGCCAAAATAATTAGAGCGGCATGAAGGCGGCAAGTGAGTGAATCGCCAGGAGCATAGATAACTATGTGACTGGGGTGAACGAACGGAAATAACGCACATGCTGCTTTAAGTATGACGGCTATAAAACGCGGGTTAATTATTGTTTCTGTTCTTCGTCTTCATCAAATAGATCAATAAAAGCCTGCTGTGCCGGGGAAAGTTGCCACGCGTCAGGAATATTCTTTCTACATTCAGTAGTCGCATCCTGCGCTGGCTCATTGTCTTGCTGAGAAGGTATAGACGTGGGTTGCTGCTGTTGCACGGACATGACTAACTCCACACATTCCAAACCACGAGCGCAACAACAATCCAGAACAGGACTGAACCGAGAAAGACCGTGAACCATGCTTTACGTTTCAGCGCGGGATCCCGGCGTGCTGGCTGGTTTCCAGAAGGCATCGCTAACCTCATACTATCGAAATCACTTATCATATTGGCACCAAACGATTGGTACAATTAATCATCAGATAAGAGAAATCCTAAAGAAAAAGGCGTGAAAAAGCCAGTTAATTTTCGAATCCTGAGCCGTGAATAAATCAATTGTTTGATCCGATTTAAATATTTGACAGGGTTTTGAGCAGATTTTCTAATTTAAAACTACTTTGGCGAACATTCCCCTTAAATAATATGCGGTTAATATAACTAATTCAGACTTGCCCGTCGGTAGCGTTTTTCATACTGAGATACCGACGAGCGCTGGCCCGTTATTATTTTTCCGGCAATTTAATATCTTTAAACATTGCTTCAATGTCATCGTTAGAACGTAACGCGACCGCCGTATCCACTACATCGCGCGTCAGATGCGGCGCAAAACGCTGAATAAAATCATACATGTAACTGCGCAGGAACGTACTACGACGAAAACCGATTTTGGTGGTGCTATGGCTAAAGACATCATGCGCATCAACCCGTACCAAATCCGGATCGGAAATCGGATCGACCGCCATGCTGGCAATCACGCCCACGCCCAGTCCGAGTCGCACATAGGTTTTAATAACATCCGCGTCGGTCGCGGTAAAGACAATACGCGGCTCCAGACCCGCGCGGTTAAACGCGGTGTCGAGTTCTGAACGTCCGGTAAAGCCAAAGGTGTACGTCACCAGCGGGTATTGCGCCAGTTCTTCAATCGACACGGAGGATTTACCCGCCAGTGGATGGTCCGGCGTGACAACAATCGAACGATTCCAGTGGTAGCACGGCAGCATCACCAGATCGTCGTACAGGTGCAGCGCTTCGGTTGCAATGGCAAAATCTGCGTTGCCTTTCGACACGGCTTCCGCAATTTGGGTCGGCGAGCCCTGATGCATATGCAAAGAGACGCGAGGATAACGCTCAATAAAGCCTTTAATCACGTTAGGCAGCGCATAGCGCGCCTGGGTGTGGGTGGTCGCAATATACAGCGAGCCTTTGTCCGGCCAGGTATGTTCACCGGCAACCGACTTAATGGCATCTACCTTAGACAGAACTTCGCGCGCAATACGAATGACTTCCTGCCCTGCCGGGGTAACCTGCGTAAGGTGTTTACCGCTACGGGCAAAAATCTGGATACCCAGTTCGTCTTCCAGCATACGAACTTGCTTACTGATACCCGGTTGAGAGGTATAGAGCCCTTCGGCCGTTGAGGAGACATTAAGGTTGTGGTTAACCACCTCAACAATATAGCGAAGTTGCTGTAATTTCATGTTAGACCATCCAGATTAGCGGCATCAGACCATCGTTTATGAGCAGGCTGAATCGCGCTGCTAATACGATTTAATAATAAAAAGTTTGTTAACTATAACCACTATATCATTTTAATCAGAGCTGTATAGATACCGTCACCTATAAAAAAGGGCCGCTTGCGCGACCCTTTAAGGCGATGTCAAACTGTCAGGCTGTTACTTCTTGCCTTCTACCCATTTACCGTCAACAAAGAATGCGGACCAGCCGGTCGCCTTACCGTCTTTCTCGGCAGACACATACTGCTGCTTGGTTTTACGGCTAAAACGCACCATCGCTTTGTTGCCATCCGGATCGGTCTGCGGCGCATCGGCAAGGTAGCGCAGTTTTTCCGGCAGACGATCGCGGAAGCGGTACAGCTCTTCCACTAACGGCGCACGCGTCTCACGCGATTTCGGGAAGGTATTCGCCGCCAGGAAGATACCTGCTGCGCCATCACGTAACACAAAATACGCGTCCGATTTTTCACACGGCAATTCCGGCAGCGGAACCGGATCTTCCTTCGGTGGCGCAACTTCGCCATTACGTAGGATCTTACGGGTGTTTTTACACTCGTCGTTAGTACACGCCATGTATTTACCGAAACGCCCCATTTTCAGGTGCATTTCAGAACCACATTTCTCGCACTCGACGATCGGACCGTCGTAGCCCTTAATGCGGAACTCGCCTTCTTCGATTTCGTAACCGTCGCAGGTTGGGTTGTTACCACACACATGCAGCTTACGTTTTGGATCGATGAGGTAGCTGTCCATCGCCGTGCCGCACTTCTGGCAACGGCGCTTCGCGCGTAACGCGTTAGTTTCCGCGTCATCGCCTTCCAGCACGTTCAGCACTTCGTTTTCCGGCACCAGGTTAATGGTGGTTTTGCAGCGCTCTTTTGGTGGCAGCGCGTAACCGGAACAACCGAGGAATACACCGGTACTGGCGGTACGGATACCCATCTGACGACTACAGGTTGGACAGTCGATGCTGGTCAGAACCATCTGGTTTGGACGCATACCGCCCTCTTCAGGGTCTTTCTCAGCTTTATCGAGTTGCTGAGTAAAATCACTGAAGAAGTTGTCGAGCACGCCCTTCCATTCGGCTTCGTGCTTCGCCACCTGGTCGAGACTGTTTTCCATCTGCGCGGTGAAATCGTAGTTCATCAATTCGCGGAAGTTTTCTTCCAGGCGGTCGGTGACGATTTCACCCATTTTTTCTGCGTAGAAACGACGGTTCTCAACACGGACATAGCCGCGATCCTGAATCGTAGAGATGATCGACGCATAGGTAGATGGACGACCGATACCGCGCTTTTCAAGCTCTTTAACCAGTGACGCTTCGCTGAAGCGCGCAGGCGGTTTGGTAAAGTGCTGTGCGGGGGTCAGTTCAACCAATGTCAGCACATCGCCTTTATCCACCGCCGGTAAGATACGATCTTCATCGCCTTTACGCAGGGCTGGCATGACCTTAGTCCAGCCATCAAACCGCAGAATACGACCGCGCGCCTTCAGGCGGTAATCACCTGCGCCAACGGTCAGCGTGGTGGAGTCATATTTAGCTGGCGTCATCTGACAGGCGACAAACTGACGCCAGATCAGCTGATACAGTTTTTGCGCATCAGCTTCCATATCTTTCAGCGATTCAGCCAGTACGGCGACGTCTGAAGGACGGATGGCTTCGTGCGCTTCCTGCGAGTTTTCTTTACTGGCGTACTGGTTCGCGCTCTCCGGCAAATACTTTTTACCAAAGTTTTCGCCGATGTAATCGCGGACCATAGAAACCGCATCCTGGCTCAGGTTGGTTGAGTCAGTACGCATATAGGTGATGTAGCCCGCTTCATACAAGCGCTGCGCCATCATCATGGTTTTCTTCACGCCAAAGCCCAAACGGGTGCTGGCAGCCTGTTGCAACGTAGAGGTGATGAACGGCGCGCCAGGTTTGCTGCTGGTCGGCTTATCTTCACGCTCCAGCACGCTGTAACGTGCTTTTTCCAGCAGGCTTACCGCAGCAAGTGTCTGTTCGCGGTTAACCGGACGGAACGGCTTCTCGTTGTGGTGCGTGACTTCCAGTGGCAGCGCGTCACCGGAAGGCGTCGTGGTGCTGGCATCTATTTCCCAGAATTCTTCCGGAACGAATGCCTTGATCTCACGTTCACGCTCTACAACCAGGCGCACGGCGACCGACTGCACGCGACCGGCAGACAGGCCACGAGCAATCTTTTTCCACAGCAGCGGCGACACCATATAGCCCACAACGCGGTCCATAAAGCGGCGTGCTTGTTGCGCATTGACACGGTCGATGTTCAGTTCGCCCGGCTTTTCAAACGCTTGCTGAATGGCATTTTTGGTAATTTCATTAAACACCACGCGACTGTAGCGGGTGTCGTCGCCCCCGATCACTTCCCGCAGGTGCCATGCAATGGCTTCCCCTTCGCGGTCAAGGTCAGTTGCGAGATAGATGTGGTCGGCCTTTTCAGCCAATTGTTTCAGTTCAGAGACGACCTTCTCTTTACCGGGCAGCACTTCATAGCGCGCATCCCAGTTGTGCCACGGGTCAACCCCCATACGGTTGACGAGAGCGCCACGTTCATCCTTTTTGGGCTTTTTAGCCGTTTTGGTGGCGGTTGAGTCGGCGCTCTTTTTAGTTGCTGAGCCACTGGTCGGCAAATCACGGATATGACCGACGCTGGATTTCACCACGTAGTCATTACCCAGATATTTGTTGATCGTTTTGGCTTTTGCCGGGGACTCAACGATGACAAGAGCTTTACCCATATTCACCTTTACCTAATTTGATTCTTCCAGGAATGCGTCGCGCGTTGATTCACCTTCCACTGGCGACGAGACATCGATATGGTCTCTGCGTCGGCGGATATCAACCCTGGTACCGGTCACGGGTTCGTAATGTAACTCCCATCTAACTGAGTTAACAGGATTTTTTTCACGAATTCGCTAAAGCACGACGGAATATTGGTCGAATGTCAAGCAAATCTGTTGCCAGATTGACGAAAGCGTCACACTGTACCTGATAAAATGCGTTACGCAACTTTATTAGCATGCAAAAACAAATCTCGCCAGTAGGCACACTATCGTAAGACCCGCTCTTTTATCAGGGAATATTTGCCCATAAGGCGGGCTCGGCGTAGACTAATGTCCTTGTTTAAGGAGTAAATAATGCATAAAGACACTCAACCCATCGATCGCGAAACTCTGCTGATTGAAGCCAACAAAATCATTCGTGAGCATGAGGACACGCTGGCGGGGATTGTCGCCACCGGCGTCACACAGCGTAATGGCGTGCTGGTTTTCAGCGGAGATTACTTTTTAGATGAACAAGGGCTTCCTACGCCAAAAAGCACCGCAGTGTTTAATATGTTTAAACACCTGGCGCATGTCCTTTCTGAAAAGTATCACCTGATCGATTAATACAAGAAATGATTTGCCGGATGGCGGCTCCGCCTTATCCGGCCTACGATGCGACGATCCTGTAGGCCGGATAAGATGCTTTAGCATCGCCATCCGGCAATGACAATTTTACATCAACGGTTTTTGACCACGCTGCCACCAGCGCAGCAGCAAGCGATCCGCACTTTCCGCTGCACTACCGGTGAAACGGTCCATCAGTTTTTTGCGCTGCAGATAGCGTACGTTAAGCACTTCGCGACCCTCCATCAAACTCAGGATCACCTCATCGCTGGTATTGATCTCATCCACCAGCCCATTTTCCAGCGCCTGTTGACCGAACCAGTGTTCCCCAGTGGCAACCTGTTCAATGTCCAGAGTCGGACGCATACGGTGCACAAAATCTTTAAACAGGTGATGCGTTTCGTTCAGGTCTTCGCGGAATTTCTGACGACCCTCTTCCGTGTTCTCACCAAGCAGCGTCAACGTCCGTTTGTATTGCCCGGCAGTGTGCAACTCAATATCAATGTCTTTGCCTTTCAGGAAACGGTTAAAGTTAGGGATCTGCGCCACCACGCCAATTGAGCCCACAATAGCAAACGGTGCCGAAACAATTTTATCTGCCACGCAGGCCATCATGTATCCGCCGCTGGCGGCAACTTTATCGACCGTCACCGTTAATGGGATCTGCTTATCGCGCAGACGCTGCAATTGTGATGCCGCCAGCCCATAGCCATGCACCACACCACCGGGGCTTTCCAGGCGAATAACCACCTGATCTTGTGGTTTTACTACCGCCAGTACCGCCGTCACCTCTTCACGCAGCGCGCTGACTTCATGGGCATCCATACTGCCTTTAAAATCAAGCACCCAGACACGCGGTTTACCCGATGATGTATTCTCTCCCAATTTTGCTTTGGCTTTGGCCGCCTTCGCTTCCAGCTTGTGCTTTTTTTTCTGCGCTTTATGCCAGAGCTTTTGTTGGTGGCTGTCCAGTAAAGACATCGCCAGGTCTTCTTTCATCTCTTTATATTGTTCACTGAGATTAATGACCTGGAGTTCACCGCGCTGACGCTTGCGTTGTGTCGCATTGACGATCAGCATAACAATCACCGCAATCGCCACTACCACTGTGACGATTTTTGCCAAAAACAGCCCATATTCAGACAACAATTCCACGAATCCCACCTTGGTTAAACAACGCAACTTTCGCTCAGTGTACAACAGGTGTGTTAACCCGTCTTGCTTCATCCATCCGCATGGTAATCGGTAAAAAGCATGACAAAGTGTTCATTTTACGGTGTTATTACCTTTGGCTGATTGAAAAATAGCAGGGTTTAAGGCATAAAACCGACAAGTTATAGAAAACGGGATGGCCAGAGCGTCGCCGAGGAGTAACCGTGCATTACCAACCCAAACAAGATCTGTTACAGGATCGCATTATTCTGGTCACCGGAGCCAGCGATGGCATCGGTCGAGAAGCTGCGCTGACCTATGCCCGCTACGGTGCAACCGTGATTCTGCTCGGGCGCAATGAAGAAAAACTTCGTCAGGTCGCCCAGGCCGTTGCCGCAGAAAACGGCGCGCCCGCGCAGTGGTTTACGCTGGATCTGCTGACCTGTACTTCCGCTGAGTGTCATGAACTGGCGCAGCGAATCAACGCCCATTACCCGCGTCTGGATGGCGTGTTGCATAATGCCGGGTTACTGGGTGAAATCGGTCCGATGATCGAACAAACTCCGCAGGTCTGGCAGGAGGTCATGCAGGTAAACGTCAATGCCACCTTTATGCTGACCCAGGCGCTGCTCCCTTTGTTGCTTAAGTCTGATTCTGGATCGTTGGTCTTTACCTCATCCAGCGTTGGTCGTCAGGGACGCGCCAACTGGGGGGCCTATGCAACCTCGAAGTTTGCCACCGAAGGCATGATGCAGGTGCTGGCAGACGAGTATCAAAACCATCATTTGCGCGTAAACTGTATTAATCCTGGCGGCACGCGTACCGGCATGCGTGCCAGCGCATTCCCGACAGAAGATCCACAAAAATTAAAAACACCCGCCGACATTATGCCGCTGTACCTGTGGCTGATGGGCGACGACAGCCGGCGTAAAACCGGTATGACCTTCGACGCCCAACCGGGCCGTAAACCAGGAATTGCCCAATGAGTGAAGAACGCTATCAGCAGCGCCAGCAGCGCGTAAAAGACCGTGTTGACGCACGCGTTGCCGCCGCAAAGGACGAGCGCGGTATCATCATCGTCTTTACCGGCAACGGTAAAGGGAAAACCACCGCCGCATTTGGTACCGCCACGCGCGCGGTCGGTCACGGTAAAAAAGTCGGCGTGGTGCAGTTCATTAAAGGCACGTGGCCCAACGGCGAACGAAACTTACTGGAACCCCACGGCGTGGAGTTTCAGGTCATGGCGACAGGATTTACCTGGGAGACGCAAAACCGAGATTCTGACACCGCTGCCTGTCTGGCCGTGTGGGAGCACGGTAAACGGATGCTGGCCGATCCTGAGCTGGATATGGTGGTGCTGGATGAGTTGACGTACATGGTGGCGTATGACTATCTACCGCTGGAAGAGGTGCTCGACGCCTTAAGCGCGCGCCCTTCTCACCAGACAGTGATTATCACTGGTCGAGGATGCCATCGCGATATTTTGGAATTAGCTGATACGGTCAGCGAGTTGCGCCCGGTCAAGCACGCCTTTGAGGCGGGGGTGAAAGCCCAAATAGGGATCGATTATTGAGTGTAGGCCGGATAAGGCGTTTGCGCCGCATCCGGCTCCACGCTAACGCCTGATGGCACTTTGCTTATCAGGCCTACTCATGATTAACCGTTGTTGTTACGACCGCCCGGACGACGGCTACCGCCGACCTGGGTGTGACGTTTAACTGCACGGCGGATCTGGTTCGCCTTCATGCGACGACGGTCTTTCTCAACAGCAACCTTCGAGCTGGTTTCCGGCTGCAGTTCCACCAGTTGACGCAGATAGTTTGTCTGGGCGAGATCAAGCTCCGTCCAGCCACCACGCGGCAGACCTTTCGGCAGAGGAATATCACCGTAACGTACGCGGATCAAACGGCTCACCTGCACGCCAACGGCTTCCCACAGGCGACGCACTTCGCGGTTGCGCCCTTCGGTCAAGGTGACATTATACCACTGGTTAATCCCTTCACCACCGCTGAACTTGATGGTTTTAAATGCGGCCGGACCATCTTCGAGTTGCACGCCACGGCTCAGGTCACGCAGTTTCGTTTCATCCACCTGGCCAAACACACGCACCGCGTATTCACGCTCAACTTCACGGCTCGGGTGCATCAGACGGTTCGCCAGTTCACCATCGGTGGTGAACAGCAGTAAACCACAGGTATTCACGTCCAGACGACCCACCGCAATCCAGCGCGCATCGCGCAGTTTTGGTAGACGGTCAAAGACGGTCGGACGACCTTCCGGGTCGTTACGGGTACACAATTCACCTTCCGGCTTGTAATACGCCAGAACGCGGCAGATTTGTTCCGCAGATTCTTTAACCGAAATCAGATGACCGTCGATACGGATTTTCAGACCCGGTGTTACGTCAACGCGATCGCCAAGCGTGGCAATTTTGCCGTCAACGCTCACGCGACCTGCTGCAATAATGGTTTCAATTTCACGGCGAGAACCGTGGCCAGCGCGCGCCAGCACTTTTTGTAACTTTTCGCTCATAGAGCTTCCTTTAGGTGTCGCCTTCACAGGCGTCGAACAGGAGAATCAACGGCGCCAGTTAGCGCCATTTTAAGGCCGCGTAGTATACCGAGTTGCGCCCTTATAAGAAAGGTTTAACGTCGCCGACGCCTTCACGCAACACCACCGGCGAGTCATCGGTTAAATCGATAACCGTGGTGGGCTGTTGACCGAGATACCCGCCGTGGATAATCAAATCTACCTGCTTCTCCAGACGCTCTTTAATCTCTTCCGGATCGGACTCGGTAAATTCGCTACCTGGCAGCATCAGCGAAGTGGAGAGCATGGGCTCGCCCAACGCTTCCAGCAACGCCAGCGCAATCGGATTGGACGGTACGCGCAGACCGATGGTTTTACGTTTTTCCTGCAGCAACCTGCGCGGCACTTCTTTCGTCCCTTTCAGGATGAAGGTGTAGTTGCCCGGCGTATTGTTTTTAATTAAACGAAAAGCAACGTTGTCCACGAACGAATACGTCGACAGTTCGGACAGGTCACGGCACATCAACGTGAAGTTGTGTCCATCGGGCAGATGACGGATACGGCAAATACGCTCCATCGCCCCTTTGTCTTCGATTTTGCAGCCCAACGCATAGCCGGAATCAGTGGGATAAACGATTACCCCACCTTTACGCACAATTTCAACGGCCTGATTGATCAGGCGTTGCTGTGGGTTATCAGGATGGATATAAAAAAACTGACTCATACTTTCCTCTCAGTGGTCTCGGGCTGTTCCCAAAGCTGCCAGACGCCTTCAACGCCTGCGGGCAACCAGAGCTTACGACCCAATTCAATCCACGGGCACGGCTGATGAAAATCAGATCCTTGTGATGCCCACAGCTGATGCTGACGCGCCAGCGTCGCCAGATGGGTACGCTCATTGGGAGACTGTTGACACTGTGCCACTTCCATCGCGTCACCGTGATGTTCGGCAAACCAGGCAACCAGTCTTTTCAGCCACTTAGCGCTAAGATCGTACCGACCAGGATGAGCCAGCACCGCCTTACCGCCAGAATGATGAATGACATCAATAGCTTGTTCTATTGTACACCACTGTGGCGGAACGTAACCGGTTTTCCCGCGGGCAAGGTATTTTTTAAACACGTCAGCCATGGTCGTAGCTTTGCCACTCTCAACCAGGAAACGCGCAAAATGGCCTCTCGTGACGGCCCCGCCGTCAGCCAGACGTAACGCGCCTTCCCACGCGCCCGGGATATGTGCTTTGTCCAGTCGCTCAGCAATTAGCTGCGCACGCAGCTGACGACGCGCGGTTTGTTCTGCCAGAAACGCACGCATCATGGGGTGGTCGATATCGATATTCAGGCCGACGATATGGATCTCGTGGTTTTCCCAGACCGTGGAAATTTCAACGCCCGCTATCAACTTCAAGGCTAAACCTGAACGTGAAATTTCTTCTCTTGCCGCCGGAATCGCTGCCGTGGTGTCATGATCGGTAATCGCCAATGTCCCGACTCGCATCTCTACCGCACGGTGTACCAATGCTTCAGGTGTCAATCGTCCATCGGACGCCGTTGTATGACTGTGCAGGTCGTAAATCACTGCGTAATTCGTGTCGCTCAAGGCGGCTCCCGTTTCAATAAATGTCGTATCACGCTCATCATAGCGTTTTAGACAAATTTACTGAAATCAGGTGTTGACTTTATTCCATTGAACTAGTTAACTAGTACGCAAGTTCACATGAAGAAAGAAGGTATCTGAGATGAAAGCAACATATGTCCTGCACGGTGGGTGGCGCACTTCCTGATTTCGGGCAGTGTCTTACGTCTGCAATATGCAACCAGATACCCGGCCCGCCAACTAAGCGGGCTTTTTTTTGAACAAAATTAATGAGAATAACGATGCAAACACAAAAACCGACACTCGAACTGCTGGCCTGCGACGCCGCCTACCGTAACAACCCGACCGAGCTGTTTCATCAGGTCTGCGGCGCGCGCCCGGCGACATTGTTACTGGAATCCGCCGATATCGACAGCAAGGACGACCTGAAGAGTCTGCTGTTGGTCGACAGCGCGCTGCGTATTACCGCCTTAGGTGACACCGTTACCATTCAGGCGTTGTCGGCGAATGGTGCCTCCCTGCTCCCGTTGCTGGATGCCGCCTTGCCAACTGGTGTTGAAAACCAACAACAGCCGAATACCCGCCAGTTGCGTTTTCCGGCCGTCAGCCCACTGCTGGATGAAGATGCCCGCTTATGTTCCCTGTCGGTCTTTGACACGTTCCGTTTAATGCAGGAACTGGTGAATGTGCCGGAGCAGGAGCGTGAAGCCATGTTCTTCGGCGGTCTGTTTTCCTACGATCTGGTCGCTGGATTCGAAGATTTACCCCAGCTTGAAGCCGGCAACCGCTGCCCTGATTACTGCTTCTACCTGGCCGAAACCCTGATGGTCATTGACCACCAGAAAAAAAGCACCCGTATTCAGGCCAGCGTGTTCACGCCCTGCGAGGACGAAAAACAGCGTCTGGCCCACCGACTGGTGCAGTTGAGCCAGCAGTTAACCGAACCCGCGCCGCCGCTGCCCGTTATTGAAGTACCAGAAATGCACTGCGAGTGTAATCAGAGCGATGAAGAGTTCGGTACCGTCGTGCGCGGTTTGCAAAAAGCTATTCGTGCCGGTGAGATTTTCCAGGTGGTGCCTTCCCGCCGTTTTTCACTGCCCTGCCCGTCACCACTTGCTGCCTATTATGTTCTGAAAAAGAGCAATCCCAGCCCGTACATGTTCTTTATGCAGGATAACGATTTCACGTTGTTCGGCGCCTCGCCGGAAAGTTCGCTGAAATACGACGCCACCAGCCGCCAGATTGAGATCTACCCTATTGCCGGGACTCGCCCACGCGGCCGTCGTGCTGACGGCTCGCTGGACCGCGATCTCGACAGCCGTATTGAGCTGGAAATGCGCACTGACCATAAAGAACTTTCCGAGCACCTGATGCTGGTGGACCTGGCGCGTAATGACCTGGCACGTATCTGTACCCCGGGCAGTCGCTACGTGGCCGACCTGACCAAAGTTGACCGGTATTCCTTCGTGATGCACCTGGTTTCCCGCGTGGTCGGCGAACTGCGTCATGACCTTGACGTCCTGCATGCATACCGTGCCTGTATGAACATGGGCACGCTGAGCGGTGCGCCGAAAGTGCGCGCCATGCAGCTTATCGCCGAGGCTGAAGGTCGCCGCCGCGGTAGCTATGGCGGCGCGGTCGGTTACTTCACCGCCCACGGTGATCTGGACACGTGCATTGTGATTCGTTCTGCCCTGGTAGAAGACGGTATCGCCACCGTGCAGGCGGGTGCCGGGATTGTTCTGGACTCTGTACCGCAGTCTGAAGCCGATGAAACCCGTAATAAAGCGCGTGCGGTTCTGCGTGCTATCGCCACAGCACACCACGCACAGGAGATTTTCTAATGGCTGATATTCTGCTGCTCGATAACATTGACTCTTTTACCTATAACCTGGCAGATCAGCTGCGTACCAACGGCCACAACGTGGTGATTTATCGCAACCATATCCCGGCGCAGACCTTAATTGACCGCTTAGCGACCATGAAAAACCCGGTACTAATGCTTTCGCCAGGTCCGGGCGCGCCAAGCGAAGCAGGCTGCATGCCGGAGTTGTTGACTCGCCTGCGCGGCAAATTGCCGATTATCGGTATTTGCCTTGGGCATCAGGCGATTGTCGAAGCTTACGGCGGATATGTAGGTCAGGCGGGAGAAATCCTGCACGGCAAAGCCTCCAGTATTGAACACGACGGTCAGGAAATGTTCGCCGGTCTGGCTAATCCCTTGCCTGTAGCGCGTTACCATTCACTGGTCGGCAGCAACGTCCCGGCGGGACTAACCATTAACGCCCACTTCAACGGCATGGTGATGGCGGTTCGCCACGACACCGACCGCGTATGCGGATTCCAGTTCCATCCGGAATCAATTCTCACCACTCAGGGCGCGCGTCTGCTGGAGCAAACGCTGGCCTGGGCACAGCAGAAGCTTGAACAAACCAACACGCTGCAGCCTATTCTCGAAAAACTGTATCAGGCCCAGACGCTGTCCCAGCAGGAGAGCCACCAATTGTTCTCTGCAGTCGTGCGCGGTGAATTGAAGCCGGAGCAGCTGGCTGCCGCACTGGTCAGCATGAAAGTGCGCGGTGAGCATCCGAATGAAATTGCCGGGGCGGCGACGGCCCTGCTGGAGAACGCCGCGCCGTTCCCACGTCCGGACTATCTGTTTGCCGACATTGTCGGGACCGGCGGTGACGGCAGCAACAGCATCAACATTTCCACCGCCAGCGCGTTTGTCGCCGCGGCCTGTGGGTTAAAGGTAGCGAAGCACGGTAACCGTAGCGTCTCCAGTAAATCAGGATCATCCGATCTGCTGGCGGCCTTTGGCATCAACCTGGATATGAATGCCGATAAGTCGCGCCTGGCGCTTGACGAACTGGGCGTATGTTTCCTGTTTGCACCGAAATATCACACCGGTTTTCGTCACGCCATGCCGGTTCGTCAGCAGCTCAAAACCCGCACGCTGTTTAACGTGCTCGGGCCGCTGATTAACCCTGCGCATCCGCCGCTGGCGCTGATCGGCGTCTACAGCCCGGAACTGGTACTGCCCATTGCCGAAACCCTGCGCGTGCTGGGATATCAGCGTGCAGCCGTGGTGCACAGCGGCGGAATGGATGAAGTTTCGCTGCATGCACCGACCATTGTGGCCGAATTGCATGACGGCGAAATCAAGAGTTATCAGCTGACGGCAGACGACTTTGGCCTGACGCCATATCACCAGGAACAGCTGGCGGGCGGCACGCCGGAAGAAAACCGTGACATTCTCAGTCGCTTGTTACAAGGTAAAGGTGAAGCCGCGCACGAGGCCGCCGTGGCAGCGAATGTCGCCATGTTAATGCGCCTGCACGGCGAAGAAGATTTAAAAGCCAACGCACAAATCGTGATTAATGTCCTGCGTAGCGGTGCGGCCTATGACCGGGTCACCGCCCTGGCAGCAAGAGGGTAAATGATGCAAACCGTTTTAGCGAAAATTGTCGCAGACAAGGCGATTTGGGTAGAAGCCCGCAAACAGCAACAACCGTTGGCCAGCTTTCAAAATGATGTTCAGCCAAGCTCGCGACATTTTTATGATGCGCTGCAAGGCGCGCGGACCGCGTTTATTCTGGAGTGCAAAAAAGCCTCTCCGTCAAAAGGCGTGATCCGTGATGACTTTGACCCGGCACATATTGCGGGTGTGTATAAACATTATGCCTCGGCGATTTCTGTGCTGACCGACGAGAAATATTTCCAGGGAAGCTTTGATTTCCTGCCCATCGTCAGCCGCATCGCACCACAGCCGATTCTGTGTAAAGACTTTATTATCGATCCTTACCAGATTTACCTGGCCCGTCATTACCAGGCTGACGCTTGTTTACTGATGCTGTCCGTGCTGGATGACGAGCAATATCGTCAGCTTGCCGCCGTGGCACACAGCCTGAAAATGGGTGTGCTGACCGAGGTCAGCAACGAAGAAGAGCTGGAGCGTGCCATTGCGCTTGGCGCAAAAGTCGTGGGCATTAACAACCGCGACCTGCGCGATCTGTCGATTGACCTCAATCGCACCCGCCAACTGGCACCGCGACTGGGCCACGGCGTGACCGTCATCAGCGAGTCCGGCATTAATACCTACGGCCAGGTGCGCGAACTCAGCCATTTCGCCAACGGTTTTCTGATTGGCTCCGCGCTGATGTCGCATCAGGACCTACATGCAGCGGTACGTCGCGTGCTGCTCGGCGAGAATAAAGTCTGCGGACTGACGCGCGCACAGGATGCCCATACGGCGTATGAATCCGGCGCAATTTATGGCGGGCTGATTTTTGTTCCTTCTTCACCACGTGCCGTCAATATTGAGCAGGCTCGTGAGGTCATGACAGGTGCGCCGCTACAGTACGTTGGCGTGTTTCGCGACAGCAATATTGATGACGTGTGCTCCACCGTCGGGCATTTATCACTGACAGCCGTGCAACTGCACGGGAACGAAGATCAGACTTATATCGATACGCTGCGTGCGGCATTACCGCAACAGGTGCAAATCTGGAAGGCGCTGAGCGTGGGCGAGTCACTGCCAGTCCGCAGCTATCAGCATGTTGATCGATACGTTTTCGACAACGGCCAGGGCGGCAGCGGACAGCGCTTTGACTGGTCGCTGTTGGGTGGGCAATCACTGGATAACGTTTTACTGGCTGGCGGACTCGGTGCAGATAACTGCGTCGACGCGGCTAAAACCGGCTGTGCCGGTCTCGATTTCAATTCTGGCGTAGAGTCGCAGCCGGGCATCAAAGATGCGCGTCTGCTGGCCTCGGTCTTTCAAACACTGCGCGCATATTAAGGAAAAGGACATGACAACATTACTCAACCCCTATTTTGGTGAATTTGGCGGCATGTATGTGCCACAGATTCTGATGCCTGCCCTGCGCCAGCTGGAAGAAGCCTTCGTCAGCGCGCAGAAAGATCCTGAGTTTCAGGCGCAGTTTACCGACCTGCTGAAAAACTATGCAGGCCGCCCTACCGCGCTGACCAAATGCCAGAACATCACCGCAGGTACTCGCACCACCCTGTATCTGAAGCGTGAAGACTTGCTGCACGGCGGTGCGCACAAGACTAACCAGGTGTTGGGTCAGGCGCTGCTGGCAAAACGTATGGGTAAAACCGAGATCATCGCTGAAACAGGTGCCGGTCAACACGGCGTAGCTTCCGCGCTCGCCTGTGCCTTGCTTGGCCTGAAGTGTCGCATCTATATGGGTGCGAAAGACATCGAACGCCAGTCTCCCAACGTGTTCCGTATGCGGCTGATGGGCGCCGAGGTGATCCCGGTACACAGCGGCTCCGCCACGCTGAAAGATGCCTGTAATGAAGCGCTGCGCGACTGGTCTGGCAGCTACGATACTGCGCACTATATGCTTGGTACGGCGGCTGGCCCACATCCTTTCCCAACTATTGTGCGTGAGTTCCAGCGCATGATCGGCGAAGAAACCAAAGCGCAGATCCTCGAAAAAGAAGGTCGTCTGCCGGATGCCGTTATCGCCTGCGTGGGTGGTGGGTCGAATGCTATCGGTATGTTTGCTGATTTTATTAATGACACCAGCGTCGGGTTGATTGGCGTTGAGCCGGGCGGTCACGGGATTGAGTCCGGTGAACATGGCGCGCCGTTGAAGCATGGTCGCGTCGGGATTTACTTCGGCATGAAATCACCGATGATGCAAACCGAAGAGGGGCAAATCGAAGAGTCCTATTCGATTTCAGCGGGTCTGGATTTTCCATCCGTCGGGCCACAGCATGCTTACCTGAACAGTATTGGCCGTGCCGATTACGTATCGATTACCGATGACGAAGCGCTGGAAGCCTTTAAAACCCTGTGCCTGCATGAAGGGATCATTCCGGCCCTGGAGTCATCACATGCCCTGGCGCACGCGTTGAAAATGATGCGTGAGGATCCGGACAAAGAGCAACTGCTGGTGGTTAACCTCTCCGGTCGCGGCGACAAAGACATCTTCACCGTACACGATATTCTGAAAGCACGAGGGGAAATCTGATGGAACGTTATGAAAACCTGTTTGCACAGCTGAAGGACCGCAAAGAAGGTGCATTTGTCCCCTTCGTCACTCTCGGCGACCCTTCTGTTGAGCAGTCGCTGAAGATTATTGATACGCTGATCGACGCCGGAGCCGATGCGCTCGAACTCGGGATCCCCTTCTCCGACCCGCTGGCTGACGGCCCGACCATTCAGGATGCGACCTTACGTGCTTTTGCCGCAGGCGTCACGCCGTCGCAATGCTTCGAAATGCTGGCGCTGATCCGTCAAAAACATCCCAACATTCCTGTTGGCCTGCTGATGTACGCCAATCTGGTATTCAGTAAAGGCATTGACGAATTTTACGCCCAGTGTGAAAAAGTCGGCGTGGATTCAGTGTTAGTCGCCGATGTGCCGGTTGAGGAGTCTGCGCCATTCCGGACAGCGGCACTGCGCCACAACGTGGCACCGATTTTCATCTGCCCGCCGAACGCTGATGACGACCTGCTGCGCCAGATTGCGTCCCATGGTCGCGGTTATACCTATCTGTTGTCTCGTGCTGGCGTGACTGGCGCCGAAAAGCGTGCTGCGCTACCGCTGCATCATCTGGTCGAGAAGCTGAAACAATACAATGCACCGCCGTCGCTGCAAGGCTTCGGTATCTCAGCGCCTGAGCAGGTCGCGGGGGCGATTGAAGCAGGTGCTGCCGGGGCGATTTCAGGCTCGGCGATTGTGAAAATTATCGAGAAAAATGTCACCGCACCGGAACAGATGCTGACAGAGCTAAGGGCTTTTGTCAGCGCGATGAAAGCCGCCACGCATCAGTAATAAGCCACAACCGCCAGCGTAAATCTGGCGGTTTTATCCTTCTTTCGCCTGCTTCATTTTGTACATGGCGTTATCTGCGTTCTGAATAGCCACATCCAGTTCACCGTTCACTTCCGCAATTCCCCATGACACCGACAGCGGCACAGTGTGCCCCTCCACCACAAATACGTGATTATTGACCTGACCGCTAATACGCTCAGCGATGGCGATAGCGTCACTCGCCTGAGAGCGAAACAGCAGGATCATAAACTCATCCCCGCCGGTACGAATCACCAGATCGTGACTGGTTCGGGTATTAGACAGCATTCTGTTGGCAATGGTTTGCAGTGCGCGATCCCCGGCCGCGTGGCCCCAGGTGTCGTTGACGGCCTTAAACTTATTACAGTCCAGAAGTACCACCGAACAATGGGATAAATCCCGGCGTTTAATAATGTCGAGGATCCTGCGGTTAAAACAACCGGTCAGCGAATCGATATACACCTTTAGATCGCTTTCATTCAGCCACGATTTCAACGAAAAGCTAATGATAATAAAGAAGAACGGCGCCAAAAGAATCACAATTCCGGCATGCGCATCGTGTACCATAAAACGACCTAACGAGATCGAATAGTGCAGCGCGTACTTTTCTGACAACATCCTGACATGAGCGTTGTTCAGGTTTGCGCATTTCCCCGCTAAACAGAGACTCTCGTTGTTGAGTAAATTAACCAATGCCACATTAAGACCCGGCGGAAGCTGGTATTCAAACGCGTTTGCCAACTCATCTTGCAATTCCGGTTTCGAATGGTCATAAACCAGGTACGCCACGATATGATCGGAGATATCATCGCCTGACAGATCGTAAATATAGCTAACGACACTGTACGCCTTATCACCGGTGATTTTATCGGTGTAAAAATTGGTTGAACTAAGGGCTTTGTTTTTGACGTTTTTTTGCAGTAGTCGGGTATAAAAATCGACCGGCGGGTAGAAAAAATTGGAAATATCGAGCGCCATCTCGGAGTCAGCGAAAGAAAAATTGTGAGAGTCGGCAGGAGTAAACCAGTAAAAATAATCTGCGTCTTTGGCGATAATATAACGATGCGCGTCGAAAGTGCCCGGATTGAGCTCATTCACCATTCCGCGGATAAACTCTGCGGCGGTAAACATACACAGGGCCTGCTGGCTGGGCTGCTTAGCGATAATGGCTCCAGATGCCGAATGTATCCGCTTTCGATCGGCGTTGATTCCCCACTCCCCCTCCTCGCGCGGAACAAAGCGCGACTTGCTGCCACATCGTCCACCATTAATGGTGTGGTGATAACGCTCACCGATGGCGTCCGCGATCAGTTCATTGTCGTTAAAGATGTCCATGAGACGCGTTTGGAGACGGTTGATACCTTCACTTGCGGTGGCCGTACGCTGCTCGTAAATGATGAACAGGAACAGTGATGTAAATATCAGTGTAATGAGGCCAGAGACCAGCAACGCCTGCCTGTTTCTGAGCTTATCCTGCACAATCTTCACGCGTCCACCCTGATAGTTACCCGCATTGCCAAATCAGTTACTTGAGCGCTAAGTTACAGATTTACCCATAAAAAGCATATCTTTATTAACAAATGCGCAAACTAGTCTTCACCATCGAGCAGATAGCCCGCCCGGCGAATGGCCTCACGGCAGTCGCTGACGCCGGCGGCATAACCCGCTTCAATTTCGCAAACCGGGCTGGCACTGCAATAAGGTAATTTGATCGGTACGGCCAGAGCGTGTTCAAGGCTCTCCACCCGAGTCATATACCCCAGCAGTGCGCGCGCAGCATACAGGGCGAATTCTGCTATGTCATCGTTGGGTGATGATTCCAGAAGTGAAATTTTTTGTTGCAGCTGTTGGCGGGACAATTCCATCGTCAATGCCCTCAAAGCAGGTTTGCTTAAAGAGTAGCATTTGATCGAAGGGTGAAAAGGCGGGAGGGAAAAAACAGGAGCCAAAAGACGGGACAACGCTCGCCCCGTCTTTTCACATTTGAATCTCAGCGTTAAAAACGATAACCCGCAGAGAACATAAACACCCACGGATCGAGGCGTACGTTATCGTGCTGCTGTGCGCCAGCCAGTTTGTAGCTCGCGGTGGTGTCGATATCCATGTACCAGACCGACATGTTAATCAGCCAGTCGCGGTTGATTAAGTAGTCCATCCCCACCTGTCCCGCCGCACCCCAGGAGTCTTTCAGGCTCAGGTCAGATAATCCGGTTTCTTTACCGTTATCGTTAAATCCTTCGTCGAAGAACGTGGTGTAGTTAACGCCGACGCCAACGTAAGGACGCAACTTGCTGCTGGAGTCGCCAAAGTACCACTGCGCCATTAGCGTTGGCGGTAAATGGTGAACGGTCGCGATATCCCCGGTGGTTGAGGTGCCGATTTTATGACGAAACGGCGTTGCTGCCAGTAATTCGACACCAATATTGTCGGTCGCCATATAGGTGAATGTCAGCCCCAGTTGCGTGTTATTGCTGACGTCAAAACCGCCTAAACTTCCCAGCGTACCGCCCGCACCTTCCGTCGGTCTTACGGTTGCAGAACCTGCGCGAATAAAGAACTCTCCCGCTTCATGCGCAAATGCGTTCCCGGAAAGTAGAGTTGTTAATGCCAATGCTGCCACTGTTAATTTTTTCATGTCCGCTCCATCGTTATGGTTATAAAAGCGGAACGAATATACCTACAATGGAGTAATAAATGATCTAACACAGATCACATTGACGTCTGTAATTTAACATTTATTGATCCAGATTAAGTTAGAACTTGCATTCAAAATCCTGGTTAACTTAATTCAGATCAATTTTGATATATTTCCACCCTGTGAGCATTTTTCCCTTCAATGGTATACGGATGTAATGACGCCATGGTGTACACAGAACAAACAGCGTTGTTGCATAATGCTGAAGTCATAGCCAAAAATTACCGCCGCTTTACAAAGATATGCTTTTCCATACACCTCGCGATGCTGCCACTGTTGAGTTATCCAGGGTACAATTGCCCGCAAATGAACACCTGCAAAACTCAAGGAGAGTGCATGTCAATCACGGCGAAGTCCGTTTACCGTGACACGGGAAACTTTTTCCGTAATCAATTCATTACCATCTTGCTGGTATCGCTGTTGTGCGCGTTTATCACGGTGGTGTTCGGGCATGCTTTTTCCCCCAGCGACGCGCAGATTGCGCAACTCAGTGAAGGGGATCAGATAACCAACAGCGTGGGACTGTTCGACCTGGTGCAGAACATGACACCGGAACAGCAGCAAATCCTGCTACGTGCGTCAGCGGCATCGACATTTTCTGGACTTATCGGCAATGCCATCCTCGCGGGCGGTATTATTCTGATGATCCAGTTAATTTCAGCAGGCCATCGAGTCAGCGCGCTGCGGGCCATTGGCGCCAGTGCACCGGTATTGCCTAAGCTGTTTATTCTGATTTTTCTGACTACCCTGCTGGTGCAAATCGGGATTATGCTGGTCGTTGTACCCGGTATTGTGCTGGCCATTCTGCTGTCGCTTGCGCCAGTGATGATGGTTCAGGATAAGATGGGTGTCTTTGCAGCCATGCGCAACAGTATGCGTTTGGCGTGGTCTAACATGCGACTGGTTGCGCCCGCTGTGATCGGTTGGCTGCTGGCAAAAACGTCACTGTTGCTGCTCGCCCCCACTTTTGCTGTATTAACGCCGAATGTTGGCGCAGTAGTGGCGAATACGCTGAGCAATATGATTTCTGCCGTTTTGCTGATCTATTTGTTCCGCCTGTATATGCTGATTCGCCAATAAACCCTGAACGCATCCCGGCCTCTTGGTCGATGCTTTTTGATTACGGAATCGAAGAATGAAGCAGTTTCTTGATTTTTTACCGCTGGTGGTCTTTTTCGCTTTTTATAAGCTTTATGACATCTATGCGGCGACCTCGGCACTGATTGTCGCGACGGCCATTGTGTTGATTTACAGCTGGGTTCGCTATCGCAAGGTCGAGAAGATGGCGTTGATCACCTTTATTCTGGTGGCTGTTTTTGGCGGTCTGACCGTTTTCTTCCACAACGATGAATTCATTAAGTGGAAGGTAACGGTGATATATGGGCTGTTTGCGGGTGCCTTACTGGTCAGCCAGTGGGTGATGAAAAAACCGCTGATTCAGCGCATGTTAGGTAAAGAACTGACGCTGCCACAGCCGGTATGGTCGAAACTGAACCTGGCCTGGGCCGTCTTTTTCATCCTGTGCGGTCTGGCGAATATCTACATCGCGTTTTGGCTGCCGCAAAATATCTGGGTAAATTTCAAAGTGTTTGGCTTAACCGCCCTGACGTTGGTCTTCACGCTGCTGAGCGGGGTGTATATTTACCGACATCTGCCGCAGGAAGATAAGTCATAATGTGCATTCGCCAGATCTGCGGATCTGGCGAATTTTTAACCCACCCTACATTTCTCTCACTTTAACACCGCGTTGCACACCGCATCCCCTCTGTTCTCAGCCCACAAATTCTAGTAGCATCGCGCCTGTAATCTTTCTCTACAGTCGGTTCTACAATGACAACAACGAATAACACCCCTCAAGGTGAGCTGGTTTTACGTACTCTGGCCATGCCAGCCGATACCAATGCTAACGGCGATATTTTTGGCGGTTGGCTGATGTCGCAAATGGATATCGGTGGCGCTATTCAGGCCAAGGAAATCGCGCACGGTCGTGTGGTCACGGTGCGAGTGGAAGGAATGAGTTTTTTACGCCCAGTCGCCGTCGGTGATGTGGTCTGTTGCTATGCGCGCTGTGTGAAGCGCGGTACCACATCCATCAGCATTAATATTGAAGTCTGGGTTAAGAAAGTGGCATCTGAGCCAATTGGGCAACGCTACAAAGCCACCGAAGCGTTGTTTATCTACGTAGCCGTGGATAAAGATGGGAAACCCCGTCCGATCCCCGCCTCTGCCTGATACGACACGTTAACGTCGAAATCAGACAAGCATTATGCTAGTTGCCGGATGATGGCGTAGCGCCTCATCCGGCCAACTTCTTACTCGATCTGCGCAGTACCGTTCAGACGGAAAACAATATTCACCACCAGTCCGGAGCCGGGTTTGCCCGCCTCGTAGCGCCATTTGCGCATGGCATTCTTTACTTCACGCTCAAACATATTGGCGGGCTGTGCGGAAAGCACCTCCACGTTCTCAACCCGGCCATCTGACGTCACGTCAAATTTCACTTTTACACGACCTTCAATACGCAGCGCCTGCGCACGTGCCGGATACTGTGGCTGATTGCGACTCAGCGCACGCGGGCCAGCAGGCGCACTGACGGTCGGCTTGCTGGTGGACGGGGCGGTACTGGTGGTCGGGCGCGCAGGCGCGGTGTTTTCAACTGGCGCGGCCGGGCGTGATTCAACCGGTTTAACGTCACGCTTCGGCTGTTCTTGCACCTTTTTGACCGGTTTTGGCTTCGGTTTTGGCTTCGGCTTCGGTTTCTCGATAACGACCGGTGCCTCCTTTGGCGGCTCAGGAATCGGTTCGGGTTCCGGTTCTGGCTCGACGACGGGCTCCGGAGGCGGCTGAACAACCTGCGGCGGTTCGAGGTCAGCTGGCGCGACCATCGTGATAGAAATCGGCTGCGCGGGCGCAGGCAGTTCAATAACCTGATGTACCGAGGTATACAGCAGTCCTGCCACTACAGCACCATGAACGCCGACAGAAAGTAACGTCGGCCAGGGAAAGCGACGAGGTAAATCAAGGGTCATTGAAGTCATAATCGTTTCAGTTAAAAAACCAGGCCCTGATTTTAAATGCAAATAGCAATCATATTCAATAAGCCCATGACGGTAAGCGGCATTTAAAACGCGATTTTATGATAATAACCCACTTCTAAAGTAGGGGCTTAACAAATCCGTTATCTTTCCGTTGCAGTTGTTAGGCCTTTCCAATAACGTAATTAACGACTTTTACCGATCAAGGAGCTCTTCCCGTGCTGTACGTTATTTATGCTCAAGATATCGCTGATTCTCTCGAAAAACGCCTTTCCGTGCGCCCGGCACATCTGGCACGTCTGCAACTTCTCCATGACGAAGGTCGCCTGTTGACCGCAGGTCCTATGCCCGCCGTGGATAGCAACGACCCGGGTGCGGCCGGATTTACCGGATCAACCGTCATTGCCGAATTTGAATCACTCGAAGCTGCACAAGCATGGGCTGAAGCTGACCCGTATGTAGCGGCAGGCGTTTATGCGCAAGTTTCAGTAAAACCGTATAAGAAAGTATTTTAAGCAACAACGTCAGACTAACATTAATAAGCAGAGTGATTATCTACCCGCTTATAATATTCACAGGGGTGCATCTGAATAGATAATATTCAATGCACCTGTATTATTGCTATCTCAATACTCACCATGGCATATAACACTTAGTGGTTAGAAAACTAAAGCATCTGGAAAAATGTTATCCAGGGAATCTTTTCATGAATAATGACGGTCTTTTCGATAGACGTATAATAAGGTAGAGGAATGCTGTCGACTTCCTATTAAATTGCTATTTATCATTATCAATTTATTATGTATTTCACTTCTGAAAAGCGATACATCAAGCTCAATAAAATTTCAATTCACTAACTTATCACTTTTAAAACAACAAGATACATCACCGCATCCATCTGAGAAACCCAATACCACTTCTGCATTACGCCATCAGAAGTGGCATTAACTCACTGATTCTTTAATATCCAGCAGCTTTATTGGCCGCATTGATTCGCTTAGTCCTGGCGTCTTTTTGATTTTTATCTGTTGCCTGCATGATGCCACCGGCAGCATCAATCCAGTCGCTTGCCGTGCAACCAGACAACGTCACACTCAGCATGAGCGCCATTAAATACTTCATCTAAACTCCGTTTTTCAAAAACCGTACAAAAATATTGGTGAAAATTTATATAATTAGTTATTACCGGCACATTGTTACAAACATATCCGACACGAGCAATCAATAAATAAGGGGCTGATTGAATAACGCAGAATATTAAGCGGGAGGATAAAAGATGGCGGGTTGTGCTGTGGTCATTGGGCACCGCCAGCGATGCCCATTTTGATCAGACGCTGTGGATTGCAAACAACAACGAGTTACGTTGATGGTTGAGAATGCACTTTCTGATGGTATGGATGCGCATATTGCGGCGCGATTGTCCTTCAAGCCAACGCGCTTTACGGCGACTGGCCTGACGCTGCATCCGCCAGCGCCCCACTTCCGTTCTACTACGCTTCATGTTAACCACTCTTACCGTCACAGAGCGGACATTATACCGCCTGACCGAATGCAGACCAGCAGTTTTCCCGTGTTTTTATTTGCCAGATGAATCCTGATGCGTAAACTCTTAACAATACGCTTTCAAAAGGATTTTTAAATTTATGACAACCTTCTACACCGTGGTGAGTTGGCTGGTCATTCTGGGATACTGGGTACTCATCGCTGGCGTAACATTACGCATTCTGATGAAGCGACGCGCAGTGCCCTCTGCAATGGCCTGGCTTTTGATCATCTATATTCTGCCATTGGTCGGGATCATTGCTTATCTGTCTTTTGGTGAACTTCATTTGGGCAAACGTCGCGCCGAGCGCGCCAGAGCGATGTGGCCTTCAACGGCCAAGTGGCTCAACGACCTAAAAGCCTGTAACCATATTTTTGCTCAGGAGAACAGCAGCGTCGCCTCGTCTCTATTTAAGCTGTGCGAACGTCGCCAGGGTATCGGCGGCGTTAAAGGAAACCAGCTTCAGTTGCTCACCAGTTCCGATGACGTGATGCAGGCGTTGATCCGCGACATTCAGCTGGCGCGGCATAACATTGAGATGGTGTTTTATATCTGGCAACCCGGCGGCATGGCCGATCAGGTCGCAGAATCATTAATGGCCGCGGCACGACGCGGTATTCACTGTCGCTTGATGCTGGACTCCGCTGGCAGCGTGGCGTTCTTCCGCAGCCCGTGGGCCGCGATGATGCGTAATGCAGGTATTGAAGTCGTTGAGGCACTGAAGGTTAACTTGATGCGTGTCTTCTTACGCCGCATGGACCTGCGCCAGCACCGTAAGATGATAATGATCGACAATTATATTGCTTACACCGGCAGTATGAACATGGTTGACCCGCGTTTCTTTAAACAGGATGCCGGCGTCGGGCAATGGGTTGATCTGATGGCAAGAATGGAAGGTCCGGTCGCCACCGCGATGGGGATTGTCTATTCCTGTGACTGGGAGATTGAGACCGGTAAGCGCATTTTACCGCCGCCACCGGATGCCAATATCATGCCATTTGAGCAGGCAAGTGGGCACACCATTCATACCATAGCCTCCGGCCCGGGTTTTCCTGAGGATTTGATCCATCAGGCTTTACTGACCGCGGCATACTCTGCGCGTGAATATTTAATCATGACCACGCCCTACTTCGTCCCCAGCGACGATCTGCTGCATGCCATCTGTACGGCGGCGCAGCGTGGGGTGGATGTGAGCATTATTCTTCCCCGCAAAAATGACTCTATGCTGGTTGGCTGGGCAAGTCGGGCCTTTTTCACCGAGCTACTGGCGGCTGGCGTGAAAATTTACCAGTTTGAAGGGGGTCTGTTGCACACCAAGAGCGTGCTGGTCGATGGTGAGCTGAGTCTGGTGGGTACCGTAAACCTGGATATGCGCAGCTTGTGGCTGAATTTTGAGATCACTCTGGTGATTGACGATGCAGGGTTTGGTGCCGATCTCGCGGCGGTACAGGACGATTACATCTCCCGTTCGCGCCTGCTTGATGCGCGTTTGTGGCTAAAAAGGCCACTCTGGCAACGGATCACCGAGCGACTGTTTTACTTCTTTAGTCCGTTGCTGTAAAACGTGCCCAAGAGACGGTAAACAGGTAGTCATTATGGATATGGATTTGAACAATCGCCTGACTGAAGACGAAACGCTTGAGCAGGCTTATGACATTTTTCTCGAACTGGCGACAGACAATCTCGACCCCGCTGACGTTCTTCTGTTCAATTTACAGTTTGAAGAACGCGGCGGCGCAGAGTTATTTGACCCGGCAGAAGACTGGCAGGAGCACGTCGATTTTGACCTGAATCCTGACTTTTTTGCCGAAGTGGTGATTGGTCTGGCCGACTCAGAAGATGGCGAGATTAACGATATTTTCGCACGCGTTTTGTTATGCCGTGAAAAAGATCACAAGCTCTGCCATATTCTCTGGCGCGAATGAGTCAAAAGAAAAGCTGCCCAGGCAGCTTTTTTTATTTAATTCGGAAGCTTAGTTCCACAGCGGTTACAAAATTGCGCGCTGTGCTCGTGCTGATGCTGCTGACACTGAGGGCATTGACGCTGATTCTGCCGATGCTGAAACGCGCTGCTCATGTGCGTAGTAATCAAGCCCGTGGGTATTGCAATTACTGAATAACCGATCAGGATAAGCACTGACGCCACCATTCGCCCTAACGGCGTGTGCGGCGCGATATCCCCATACCCAACCGTCGTTACCGTCACAATGGCCCAGTACACCGACGCATTCAGCGTATCAAATCCATACTTCGGCCCTTCAATGAGATACATCAGCGCGCCGAAAATAATCATTAAAATGGCGATAAACGAATAGAACAGAATCAACTGGTGACGTGCGCTTTTTATGGCGCCCCAAAACACCATCAACGAAGGCATAAAGCGCAGCAACTTGAGGATCCGCAGTACACGAATCGCCCGCATCGCTCGCCAGGCAAACACATAGTTCAGACTCATTTCTGGCCATAACCACATCACATACAGCGGCAAAATGGTGGCCAAATCGATAATACCCCAAAAACTAAACACATATTTTGCCGGATTGGCCCAACAGCTTAATCGCAGCAAGTATTCGGCGGTGAAGACCAGAGTAATAAAGATCTCCAGCCAGACAAAAGAACGCCATTCATCATACGTTAAATGATATTGCGTCCCGACGCCCGACTCGACGAAGATGACAATGACGCTAAGCAACGCAAACAGCGCGCACAGACCTTCAAAACGACGACCTGAGCGCGTGTTTAAATCGAATAATTTACGATAGACAGCGCGGCGGACAGAGGACACAAAGCCAGACACATTCACCTCACCTATAAGAAGGGCTGACCTTTGTCAGCCCTCACGATTATAGCGGGTCTACTTTCAGGCAGGAAACAGCGTGGCGGAAACTTCCTTCCAGAACCGGTCGCGTTTTTGCACATTCCGGTCCGGCAATCGGACAACGGGTACGGAACACACAACCAGACGGCGGATTGATCGGTGACGGTAATTCGCCTTCCAACAGTTGGATGGTTTTGTTCCTCTCCTGATCGGGATCGGGGATCGGCACCGCCGACATCAGCGCTTTAGTATAAGGATGCAGCGGGTTATGGTACACCTCGTCGTAAGTGCCCAGTTCCACCGCATGCCCCAGGTACATTACCAGCACGCGATCGGAAATATGTTTAACCACCGCCAGGTCATGGGCAATAAAGATTAATGATAATCCCATTTCACGCTGCAGTTGTTGCAACAGGTTCACTACCTGCGCCTGAATCGACACGTCCAGCGCCGAAACCGGCTCATCGCAAATAATCAACTTCGGCTCGAGGATCAGCGCGCGAGCAATCCCGATACGCTGACACTGCCCGCCTGAAAATTCGTGCGGATAGCGGTTGATCAAATTTGGCAACAGCCCGACTTTCATCATCATTGCCTTCACGCGATCGCGCACTTCCTGCCCTGGCAGGCTGGGATGATAAGTGCGCAGCGGTTCTGCGATAATTTCACCGATGGTCATACGCGGGTTTAATGAAGCCAGCGGATCCTGGAAAATCATCTGAATATCGCTGCGCACCGCGCGCCACTCATCGGGTTTCATACCCAGCAAATCTTTACCCAGCCAGGCCACTTTGCCGTCGGTGGCTTTCACCAGACCAATAATGGCGCGGGCAAAGGTAGACTTACCGCAGCCTGACTCGCCCACCACCCCTAACGTTTCACCTTCGTACAGTCGCAGGGTCACGCCATCAACGGCTTTCAGTGTTTGTGAGGGTTGCCAGAACCACTGCTTGCCGTCTTTGATATCGAAATGGACTTTAAGATCGGCTATCTCAAGCAAGACTTTTCGTTGTTCAGTTGCCGTTGTCATACCAGTTCCTCCACCGGTTTAAAGCAGGCGCGCAGACGGCCTGGGCTAAACTCTTCCAGCGGCGGAGCGCTGCTACAAATCTCCATCGCATGCGGACAACGAGGCTGGAACGGGCATCCTTTTGGCAAACGCAGCAGGTTTGGCGGGTTACCCGGGATGGTCAGCATCTCTTCCCCTTCAGCATCCAGACGCGGTACCGCGTTAAGCAAACCAATAGAATACGGATGAACGGGTTTATAAAAGACATCGCGCGCGCTGCCATATTCCATGGTGCGCCCGGCATACATCACCAGAACCTTGTCGCATATCCCGGCAACCACACCGAGGTCGTGGGTGATCATAATAATCGCGGTATTGAATTCGCTCTTCAGTTCATTCAGTAGCGTCATAATTTGCGCCTGAACCGTGACATCGAGCGCGGTTGTCGGCTCATCGGCGATCAGTAACTTTGGCCGACATTGTAACGCCATGGCGATCATCACACGCTGGCGCATCCCGCCTGAAAATTCATGTGGATACATCTTCATACGCTTGCGCGCTTCCGGCATTTTGACCGCATCCAGCATTCTGACGGATTCTTCAAACGCTTCGGCTTTACTCATACCTTTATGCAGCATCAGCACTTCCATTAACTGCTCTCCGACCCGCATATACGGGTTCAGGGAGGTCATGGGGTCCTGAAAGATCATTGAAATTTGTTCGGCGCGCAGTTTGTTCAGCTCGCGTTCCGGTAAATTAAGAATTTCACGTCCGTTGAACGTCGCAGAACCGCCGATGCGACCATTGGCCGCCAACAGTCCCATCAGGGCAAACGCCGTTTGCGATTTCCCCGATCCAGATTCACCGACAATACCCAGCGTTTCACCGGCTCGCAGCGAAAAGTTCAGATCGTTAACCGCGGTTACATCCCCATCAGGGGTGGCAAACGTCACGCGCAGATCTTTCACGTCCAGCAGTGCGTTAGCCTGTTGTTGCGCGAGCGGCGCGGTTGAGGTTTCAATTACGCTCATGGCTGCACTCCTTAACGGTCTTTCGGGTCGAGGGCATCACGCAGGCCATCGCCAATAAAGTTGAAACAGAACAACGTCACCACCAGGAAACCTGCCGGAAACAGCAGCAGCCACGGTGAGACTTCCATTGAGTTAGCACCATCACTTAACAACGCCCCCCAACTGCTTAACGGCTCCTGGGTCCCTAAGCCAAGGAAGCTCAGGAAGGATTCGAACAGGATCATGCTCGGTACCAGTAGCGATGCGTACACAACTACCACGCCCAGAACGTTCGGGACAATATGGCGGATAACAATGCGCACGGTCGAAACCCCACCCACCTGCGCAGCCTCAATAAACTCTTTGCGCTTCAGGCTCAGCGTCTGGCCACGCACGATACGTGCCATATCCAGCCAGGAGACCATACCGATCGCCACAAAGATCAGCAGGATGTTTTGCCCAAAAAAGGTCACCAGCAGAATGACGAAGAACATGAACGGGAAGGAGTTGAGGATTTCCAGCAGGCGCATCATCACGGAGTCAATTTTGCCGCCCAGATAACCTGACAGCGATCCGTACAACGTGCCGACAATCACCGCCACCAGCGCCGCGGCAATCCCGACCATCAGCGAAATACGTCCACCAATCGCCACGCGTACCAGCAGGTCACGACCCGAAGAATCAGTACCGAAGTAGTGGCCGGACTCACTGTCCGGCGCGCTGGACATCATTCCCCAGTCGGTATCGAAGTAGGTAAATTGCGATAGCATGGGCGCAAGGGTCACAAACAGCGCGATAATCACCAGCACAACCAGACTGGCTACCGCCGCGCGGTTATGCATAAAGCGTCGACGCGCATCCTGCCACAAACTGCGGCCTTCGACTTCCAGCTTTTCACTGAAATTCTCCAGCGTCTCGCTGTTTTTCTTACTTAACATCATAGATAGCGAGCTCCAGTATCAGTAACGGATTTTTGGATCGATAACGGCATACAGCACATCAACAATCGCATTAAATACAATTGTCAGTGCACCGACCAGAATGGTCAGGCTCAATACCAGCGAGTAGTCGCGGTTCAGCGCGCCGTTAACGAACAGTTGACCAATACCCGGCAAGCCGTAGATAGTTTCAATCACCATCGAACCGGTAATAATGCCGACGAACGCCGGGCCCATATAAGACAACACCGGCAGCAAAGCGGGCTTTAACGCGTGACGGAAAATAATCCGCCGCATTGGCAGACCTTTCGCCCGTGCGGTACGAATAAAGTTGGAGTGCAGCACTTCAATCATCGACCCACGGGTGATACGGGCGATACTGGCGATATAAGCCAGCGACAACGCCACCATCGGCAAGATCATAAATTTCAGCGCCCCGCCGTTCCAGCCACCACCGGGCAACCATTTCAGCGTTATTGCAAATATCATCACTAACAAGGGGGCCACCACAAAGCTTGGGATAACCACCCCGGTCATCGCCACCCCCATCACCGTATAATCCCAGCGCGTATTTTGCTTCAACGCAGCAATGACGCCAGCACTGACGCCAACGAGTACCGCCAGGATAAAGGCAGCTGCACCCAGCTTCGCCGAAACCGGGAAGCTCGAGGCAACCAGATCGTTAACTGTATAGTCTTTATATTTAAAGGAAGGTCCAAAATCGCCATGCGCCAGTTGCTTCAGGTAGCTGAAGTACTGCGTGGTGATAGGGTCATTAAGATGATATTTCGCTTCAATATTCGCCAGTACTTCTGGCGGTAACGCACGTTCACCGGTAAAAGGACTCCCCGGCGCAAGGCGCATCATAAAGAATGAGATCGTAATAAGAATAAATAGCGTCGGAATCGCTTCCAGACAGCGACGTAATATGAATTTTAACATTGCCCGTACCTTCTGGCGTGTGCCTTTATACCTCTTTAAGCCAGTTATGGGGCCAGAGAGGTATTTATAGTTCGAAGAAAAAGACACTGTGGGGCAACGATGGTCGCCCCACGTCTTGCCATTAATGCTTGATAATATACAAGTCTTTAACGTGGATATTATCCATCGGGTCTTTACCGGAGTATCCGCCTACCCATGGTTTCACCAAACGCGCATTGACGTAGTAATACACCGGTACAATCGCAGAGTCTTTATCCAACTGCTGCTCAGCTTTCGAATACAGCTCGCTGCGCTGCGCTTCGTCAGTCACTTTCAGCGTATCGGCAATCAACTTATCAAATGCCGCGCTCTTATAGTGAACAGTGTTGTTGGAGCTGTCTGACAGCACCATGTTAAGGAAAGAAGTCGGTTCGTTGTAATCCGCACACCAGCCCGCACGAGAAACATCATAGTTACCCTGATGACGGGTATCGAGGAAGGTCTTCCACTCCTGGTTTTCCAGCTTAACGTTGGCACCCAGATTTTTCTTCCAGATAGAGGCGGCTGCAATAGCCAGCTTCTTGTGCAGATCGGAGGTGTTATACAACAGGTCGAAGCTCAGCGGTTTTTCTGCGGTAAAGCCAGCTTCAGCCAACAGTTTTTTCGCTTCTTCGTTACGTTTTTCCTGTGACCACTTGAACCACTCTGGCTCAACCAGTTTTGCGCCATCGGTATACGGCGGCGTGAAGCTGTACGCTGGCAGGTCGCCCTGGTTCTTCACTTTGTTGACGATAATGTCACGATCCAGTGCCATCTTCAGGGCGGTACGTACACGCACATCGTTGAACGGTGGCTTCTGGTTATTAATTTCGTAATAGTAGGTACACAGATACGGGTCAACGTGAACTTCGTTCGGGATCTCTTTTTTCAGTTTCTGGAATAACTCAATCGGCATGTTGTTGTAGGTCATGTCGATTTCACCACTGCGGTAGCGGTTAACATCAGTCACTTCAGAAGAAATTGGCAGATAAGTTACCTGGTTAATCACCGTTTTGGCGTTATCCCAGTAGTTAGTATTACGCTCAAGAACGATGCGCTCGTTGACGACCCAATCTTTTAATTTATAGGAGCCGTTAGAAACGATGTTCGCGGGCTGGGTCCATTTATCACCATATTTTTCCACCACGGCTTTAGGCACCGGGGAAACGGATGAGTGAACAAGCAGTTTGTAGAAATACGGAACAGGTTCACTGAGGGTAACTTCAAAAGTATGGTCATCAATGGCTTTTACACCGAGATCGGTGACCGGTTTTTTACCGGCGATAATGTCGTCAATATTAACGATGTGCCCATACTGTAAATAGCTGGAGTATGGTGAAGCGGTATTAGGATTCGCCAGACGTTGCCAGCTATACACAAAATCTTGCGCGGTCACGGGCGAGCCATCGGACCATTTCGCGTCTTTACGCAGATGGAACGTCCAGACTTTAAAATCTTTATTTTCCCATTTTTCCGCCACGCCCGGTGATGGCTTGCCATCAACGTCGCTGATTAATAAACCTTCAAACAGGTCACGGTTAATGTTGGATTCTGGCACACCTTCGATCTTGTGCGGATCGAGAGACTGAACTTCCGAACCATTATTGCGTACCAGCGTTTGCTTCTCAGCAAGTTGAACACCGGCAGGTACTTCTGCCGCCGTGGCAACATTTCCTGCGATAAGCGCAGATAGAATCCCCGCCGCTACTAAACTTTTCTTAGTGATGTTAGTCATTGTGTTTGTACTCCCTCATTATTATGGCTGGTTTTTTAACCAGACTGTTAATCCTGTACGGATCCCTGTACGGCACCGGAGATTTTCTGCCGTCAGGTGATTTATTGTTTTACTGCTTGCTATCACCGACTTTATTTATTCTGGCGGTTCGAGCGACCGCCTTGCGTCGATTTTCTACGTGTCTCCCCTGTCGGAAACACGCGGTTACTCTATTGAGAGAAACTAACTGAAAACAGTTCTCAACAACGTAAAATCTTCTGCAAAATACCTGGTCGGAAAGTATCAAATGCCTTTCTTAACCGCCAATACATTTTACAGATTTGTTAACCAATTCGCTTTTATCGAAAAAAAATCGCACATCAATGGTCCTCAAAAAGAGAGGTAATAATCTTAATGTCATGATAGATAACGAATTAAATCCATTGAGCGGTTGATTACCCTGTCCGGTATCAACATGCCGATATAATTTACATAAAATTAACAATTGGTCATTAATTAGCACATTACTCTAAAAAAGACACTGAAATAACTAATAACATTTCGATAATCCTTCAGCAAGCCCCAGAGTATAATGTTAGAAAAATAACAGTAAGTCCCCTATTCAGGGACGTAGCCATAAAAATTATTATCTTATAAATCAATGCGTAACAGATGGATTGGCAATCAGCATGTTTTACAATTTCAATGCTAATTTTCAACTTTAGTGAGACGTTTTACTGATAATGAAAAGAACGGAGCTGAGGGCCAGCTCCGTTTACTGAAAACAGTCCCGTCAGGCCAGTAAGCCCGGGAAAATAGATTTGATGCCGGTGACGATGAATTCAATCCCCAACGCCATGAGCAGTAAGCCCATAATACGCGTAATAACGTTAATACCCGTTTGCCCCAACAGGCGTACCAGCCAAGGAGCCATACGAAACAGTCCCCAACAGCATAAGGCAAACAGTGCAATCGCCACAAAGAACCCGAACAGGTTTAATGCGCTATGATAGCGAGTCCCCCAGACGATGGTTGAACTTATCGCCCCCGGCCCCGCCATCAACGGCAATGCCAACGGAACAACACCAACATTCTCGCGTATGGCAGTCTCTGACTTTTCCTGTTTGTTTTGTTTATCTTCCCCGAGTTTCCCACTGATCATCGACATTGCAATGGTTACCACCAGAATCCCACCGGCAATTCTGAACGAATCAATCGAGATACCGAAGAGTTGCAGGATCGCATCACCAAGAAACAACGAGGTCCACAAAATAATCGCCACCGACAGGTTTGCCGTCAGATTGGTTTTGTTACGCGCCGCTGCGGTTTGGTAGCTGGTCATACTGATAAAGACCGGGATGATCCCGACGGGGTTGACCAACGCAAATAACCCAATGAAAAACTTAAAGTAAAGAGGAAAATCAAATAGCGTATGGATCACGGTTAGCTCCGAAGCGTTAGCCGGATAAAATGAGTCATAAAAAATGTTAAAAACCGCGCTGAAGATACGCTTTTTGGCAGCATTCTTCACCTTCTATCTGCGTTAATCTCTGTAAACGTGCTACCAATACTCGGTGTTATTAATATGTATGAAATATGCTAATGTTAATCTCATTCATTCCATCAATTCGTTAACACTTGCCGATAAACACTAAAAGAGCCTGCTGAAAGGTGTCAGCTTCGCGTAAATTTGATCCAGATCACGCAATCACTACTCAGAAGTGAGTAATCTTGCTTACGCCACCTGGAGAAAACGCGTTAGAGTTGAATACGCTAGCGTATAAGCTCTTTTAGTAAATCAATGTAAGGCGGGCGTTAATTAACCGTTTGATTTTCAAAACGTTACACAAATTTTCGTCGATCTGTCTATACTCTCGTAGCGAGCAGATGATTTACTAAAAAAGTTTAACATTATCAGGAGAGCATCATGGCTGTTACTAATGTCGCTGAACTTAACGCACTTGTAGAGCGCGTAAAAAAAGCCCAGCGTGAATATGCCAGTTTCACTCAAGAACAGGTTGACAAAATCTTCCGCGCCGCCGCTCTGGCTGCCGCAGACGCTCGAATTCCTCTCGCGAAAATGGCCGTTGCCGAATCTGGCATGGGTATTGTCGAAGATAAAGTGATTAAAAACCACTTCGCATCTGAATACATCTATAACGCTTACAAAGATGAAAAAACCTGTGGTGTCCTGGCCGAAGACCATACTTTTGGGACCATCACTATCGCTGAACCGATTGGTATCATCTGCGGTATCGTTCCAACCACTAACCCAACGTCTACTGCAATCTTCAAATCGCTGATCAGCCTGAAGACGCGTAACGCTATCATCTTCTCTCCACATCCGCGTGCTAAAGATGCAACCAACAAAGCGGCAGACATCGTTCTGCAGGCTGCTATCGCTGCTGGCGCACCAAAAGACCTGATTGGCTGGATCGATCAACCTTCTGTTGAACTGTCTAACGCTCTGATGCACCACCCGGACATTAACCTGATCCTTGCGACCGGTGGTCCTGGTATGGTTAAAGCAGCATACAGCTCTGGTAAACCGGCAATCGGTGTTGGCGCAGGTAACACCCCTGTTGTTATCGACGAAACAGCAGATATCAAACGTGCCGTTGCTTCCGTGCTGATGTCTAAAACCTTCGACAACGGTGTAATCTGTGCATCTGAACAGTCCGTTGTGGTAGTAGATTCCGTATACGACGCCGTTCGCGAACGTTTTGCCAGCCACGGTGCCTATATGCTGCAGGGCAAAGAACTGAAGGCTGTTCAGGACATCATCCTGAAAAATGGCGCGCTGAACGCGGCTATCGTGGGTCAACCGGCATACAAAATCGCTGAGCTGGCTGGTTTCTCCGTGCCGACTAACACCAAGATTCTGATTGGTGAAGTTAAAGTTGTCGACGAAAGCGAACCGTTTGCTCACGAAAAACTGTCTCCGACGCTGGCAATGTACCGTGCGAAAGACTTCGAAGATGCAGTTGTTAAAGCTGAAAAACTGGTTGCTATGGGCGGTATCGGTCATACCTCTTGCCTGTACACTGACCAGGACAACCAGCCAGAACGCGTTGCTCACTTCGGTCAGATGATGAAAACTGCACGTATCCTGATCAACACCCCGGCGTCTCAGGGTGGTATCGGCGACCTGTACAACTTTAAGCTTGCACCATCCCTGACTCTGGGTTGTGGTTCCTGGGGTGGTAACTCCATCTCTGAAAACGTTGGTCCTAAGCACCTGATCAACAAGAAAACCGTTGCTAAGCGAGCTGAAAACATGTTGTGGCACAAACTTCCGAAATCTATCTACTTCCGCCGTGGCTCACTGCCAATCGCGTTGGATGAAGTGATTACCGATGGTCACAAACGTGCGCTGATCGTGACCGACCGCTTCCTGTTCAACAACGGCTACGCTGACCAGATCACGTCTGTTCTGAAAGCTGCGGGCGTTGAAACCGAAGTGTTCTTTGAAGTTGAAGCTGACCCGACGCTGAGCGTTGTGCGCAAAGGTGCTGAACTAGCCAACTCCTTCAAACCAGACGTGATCATCGCGCTGGGTGGCGGTTCCCCGATGGACGCAGCGAAAATCATGTGGGTCATGTACGAACATCCGGAAACCCACTTCGAAGAACTGGCGCTGCGCTTTATGGACATCCGTAAACGTATCTACAAGTTCCCGAAAATGGGCGTGAAAGCGAAAATGATCGCCGTCACCACCACTTCCGGTACTGGTTCTGAAGTCACCCCGTTTGCGGTTGTAACCGACGACGCTACTGGTCAGAAATATCCACTGGCAGACTACGCGCTGACCCCGGATATGGCGATTGTCGATGCTAACCTGGTGATGGATATGCCGAAGTCACTGTGTGCGTTCGGTGGTCTGGATGCCGTCACTCACGCCCTGGAAGCTTACGTTTCCGTACTGGCTTCTGAGTTCTCTGACGGTCAGGCTCTGCAAGCGCTGAAACTGCTGAAAGAAAACCTGCCTGCGTCCTACCACGAAGGTTCTAAGAACCCGGTAGCTCGCGAGCGTGTACACAGTGCAGCGACCATCGCCGGTATCGCGTTTGCTAACGCCTTCCTCGGTGTATGTCACTCCATGGCGCACAAGCTGGGTTCACAGTTCCACATTCCTCACGGTCTGGCGAACGCCCTGCTGATCAGCAACGTTATTCGTTATAACGCGAACGACAACCCGACTAAACAGACTGCTTTCAGCCAGTACGACCGTCCGCAGGCCCGTCGTCGCTACGCTGAAATCGCAGACCATCTGGGTCTGAGCGCACCGGGCGACCGTACCGCAGCGAAAATCCAGAAACTGCTGGCATGGTTGGATGAGATCAAAGCTGAACTGGGTATTCCTAAGTCTATCCGTGAAGCTGGCGTTCAGGAAGCTGACTTCCTGGCACATGTTGACAAACTGTCTGAAGATGCGTTTGACGACCAGTGCACCGGCGCTAACCCGCGTTACCCGCTGATTTCTGAACTGAAACAGATCCTGCTGGATACCTTCTACGGTCGCGAATACAACGAAGGTGAAACTGCCGCTAAAACTGAAGCAGCCGCCGCGCCTAAAGCAGAGAAAAAAGCGAAGAAATCCGCTTAATTCAAAAATCTAAGCTGTAGTATCACGTCGAACGGTCCCTTTAGGGGACCGTTTTTTTTCGCCTGATTTATTCTCACCTTCACAGCGCAAAAACTCATGCAGACCATCGCGGTGAATGGACATGCCCGTAGGAGATTGGAGGAGGATGCGCGTAAAGGGTCTACAGAGGTGATTGTAGGGTAGTACTTCTGACTTATGGCCAGTGGTCTACCCTGCGCGTTACAGCGCCCAGGCGAGCGTAGATTAATCGTGGCTGTGCCGTTCCTGAATGGCCGTCAGAGAGCCCTCAGATTGCGCCTCTTTATAGTGCTTGCGGCATACCGACACATAGCGTTCATTGCCACCAATAACCACCTGTTCTCCCTCGTTATAAGGTCGTCCAGCTTGATCAAGACGTAGTACCATACTCGCCTTCCGCCCGCAGAAACAAATAGTCTTTAATTCGACCAATTTATCTGACCAGGCAAGCAGGTATTCGCTACCGCCAAATAATTCACCACGAAAATCGGTGCGTAACCCGTAACACAAAACCGGAATATCCAGCTGATCGACAACCTCGGATAATTCATAAACCTGCTGGCGTGTCAAAAACTGTGACTCGTCAACCAGTACACAATGTATTCTCTGCTGCGCATTCTCCGCGCGAATTTCTTCGAACAATGATGAATTTTGGTTAAACAGTTTTGCAGGTGACGACAGACCTATACGTGAACTTACTTTCCCTGTTCCAAACCGGTCGTCGATTTCCGCTGTATATACAACGGCACGCATGCCACGTTCCTGGTAATTGTATGAAGATTGCAGCAAAGCGGTCGACTTCCCCGCATTCATTGCAGAATAGTAAAAATATAGCTGTGCCATTGACCGTCAGCCCTCACCTGAGTAAATAAATATGGGCGCGATTGTATCATAATTCACAAACATGTCTGCGCACCGTTGTCGCCCACATACGTATAAAAAATCGCGTCAGCATCACTCATCAGCCTCCTAAATATGACGTACTACGGTAAGGTTCAGGAAACAGACTTAAGTTATGGGTCGTGCAGTGATGCACACCACCAATGCTCGAATAATCTGACTTATGACGGTATATACACATTCTTTCACAAATAGTGCCCTTGAAATTCATCAACGGTGCTTATCATCACAGTTCAATAAAGAAACCTTGCTTTCAATGTTATTGAATCCCCCTACGAACACCCTGTAATAGTGAATTCCCGTAAGCAAAACTAATACAAAAGGTTGAAATTACTGCAAACAGATACAATTACCGTGCTGTAAAATGTGACCTGAATCTTGAATTTTCCTGCATGACTGAAGAGTAGCCCCCACACCAATAAGCCTTTTTTATGCCCTTTCCCAGACGAAATTTAACGACAATGAATTAATGCAGATACTAAATAAAGCGCAATTTTGAATTCCTTACATTCCTGGCTATTGCACATCTGAATTTATCGCTCTATTATTAGCTCAACAAACCCCACCCAATATAAGTTTGAGATTACTACAATGAGCGAAGCACTTAAAATTCTGAACAACATCCGTACTCTTCGTGCGCAGGCAAGAGAATGCACTCTGGAAACGCTTGAAGAAATGCTGGAAAAATTAGAAGTTGTCGTTAGCGAGCGTCGCGAAGAAGAAAGCGCTGCCGCTGCTGAAGTTGAAGAGCGCACTCGTAAACTGCAACAATATCGTGAAATGCTGATTGCTGACGGTATTGACCCGAACGAACTGCTGAATAGCATGGCTGCGGTTAAAACCGGTGCTAAAGCCAAGCGCGCAGCACGCCCAGCTAAATATAGCTATGTTGACGAAAACGGTGAAACGAAAACCTGGACCGGCCAGGGTCGTACACCGGCAGTAATCAAAAAAGCGATGGAAGAACAAGGTAAACAGCTGGACGATTTCCTGATCAAGGATTAATCCACAATTAGTTTGCTTAAAATCCCGCCGACGGCGGGATTTTTTTTACCTGTACTTCGCATAACACCTACCCATAGGGGTATAAAAAAACGGCGCTGGATAAACAGCGCCGTTGCATGCGGATTAATAACGTGATGTTACTTCTTAATACCCATCTCGTCTTCAAGCCAGGCTTTAAATTCAGCGCCAAGGGTATTATGACGAATACCATATTCGACGAACGCTTGCATATAACCCAGCTTATTACCACAGTCATGGCTTTTGCCCTTCATGTGATAGGCTTCAACCGTTTCTTTTTCAATCAGCATATCGATAGCATCGGTCAACTGAATTTCGTCACCTGCGCCCGGAGGCGTTTTTGCCAGCAGAGGCCAGATATCTGCACTCAGGACATAACGCCCTACAACCGCAAGATTAGATGGCGCGACATCGGCTTTCGGTTTTTCCACAACACCGACCATCGGTACGCTTTCGCCCGGCGCTAATTCCACACCTTTACAGTCCACCACGCCGTAAGCCGTCACATCTTCTACTGGCTCCACCATAATTTGGCTGCTGCCTGTTTCATCAAAGCGACTAATCATTTCGGCGAGGTTATCGCGGGATAAATCAGATTCGTATTCGTCGAGAATAACATCCGGCAGGATGACCGCTACGGGTTCATCACCAACAACCGGGTGCGCACACAATACAGCGTGACCCAGACCTTTTGCCAGACCCTGACGAACCTGCATAATCGTCACGTGCGGTGGGCAAATAGATTGCACTTCTTCCAGCAACTGGCGCTTAACACGTTTTTCCAGCATAGCTTCAAGTTCAAAGCTGGTATCGAAGTGGTTTTCAATCGAATTTTTAGACGAGTGAGTCACAAGGACAATTTCAGTGATACCCGCGGCAATACATTCGTTGACGACGTATTGAATTAATGGCTTATCAACCAGCGGTAACATTTCTTTAGGAATTGCCTTGGTCGCCGGTAACATCCTGGTTCCTAATCCCGCTACCGGGATAACGGCTTTTTTGACTTTCGAATTAAGGGCAGCCATTTAAAACTCTCCTGGACTGTTCATGTATTGAACGTGTTCATCAATCTGTTTCGCATCCGAGTATATCAGTACCGCGACAAGCTTCAGGTCTGAAAAGGACGCGCGTCGGTATAATTAAGATAAATACGAATAAATCTGGCGCTGATAGTAGCACTGCAAAAGACAGGGAGGTGAGCCAATTTGAATCCCTGCCTCTCGATTGTTCATTCTGCGGACAACATCAGTCGCAGACGCCCCCCGGCACCCCAAATTTGGCACTGCCAGGACTCACAGCGTTGGCTTAGTTGGTTGAGGTACGTATTCCCCAACGTTCCCAACGGAACACCGTTACTGATTTGCACGTTGTGGCTACCAGTATTTAAGGTCGCATTCAGGCCCGCAGAGACCAGGACCAAATTTTTTAAACCGCTATGGTAGTAACCCACCAGCAACGGAAATTGTCCCGGTAGATTGGCCTGTCGCAGTAGATGATTAACCTGTTTCAGGAGCGTACCGAGTTCCGGCAACCGTTGATTCTGATGTGCCAGTTGCTCTTGTAGCAGCCCATTAAACAGTGCCCGTAACAACAGTGCCGCCAGCACGCCATTATCCCCTGCCCGCGTCACATCCAGGCAATAGAAGGCAAGATCGTGTTCCGACAACGGCGCAATATCAAGGACCAGGCCGGGTTGATCGGCGGCAACCAGTTGACGGTAGTTGATGCGACACTGTGAAATCACCTGTTGAACCGGTGGCTGTAGCTCTTGTAACAGTTTTGCTGCTGCTGCGGGGTCGCCGACCATCGCATCCCAGTCACGAAATAACCGCTCTTCTTCTTCAACGCGCGAGTTAAACATGTTGGGGTAAAGGCACGCAAAAACCGTTTCCCGTAGTCGGTTAAGGTCTTTCACCGGCTTAAGCAACACATCATCCACACCGAGGCGAAGTGCTTTGGCAATATCAGACATATTTTCTGTCGCGGAGATAACTAGGATTGGCGTCCGATCGCCACGGTTACGCAGGTATTCAACCAGTTTGAGACCGTTCATTCTCGGCATCGCAAGGTCGCAGATCATCAGATCGGGTGTAAAGCGCCCCAATAATTCCAGCGCATCAAGCCCATCGCCCGCTACAGCCGTTGTCGCTCCCAAAGAGGAAAACCATGAGTCCAGAAGTGAGCGAAATACAGGCTCATCTTCAACAATAAGAATCTGTTTTCCGACCAATGGCTGCGTCATATTCTCCCCCCTGACTGGCTTTAATCAATAGTGGCATGCTATTGCTACTCACGCCTGTCAGAATTGACTTAAGTGTTGATAAAAAATGCGTTAGATGTTGGTCTTCACCAGTGGCAGCAACTCATCCATTTTTTTCTCTACCGCAAGCTGCCCGGCAGCAATAGCTGCACCAGCACGGTGGAAGTCCAGCGTGGATATTTGCGGACAAAACGGTTGAATTAGAATATCTGGCGGGTCGCCGGCCATGCGGTTACGTTTAAGCCGGTTTTCCAGCACCTGAATAGAGGTGGTCATGATCTCCATCGCCGTGGGCGCAGTGACCGTTCGTCTGGCGGTGATATTACTCAACCGCTCTTTCAGACGCGCATGCCATGAAAGCTCGTCATCACTCGAGTCGGTATCATTGCTGACGTTAAAGGAGAGCAGATCTTGTTGCATGAGGTGCGCATCATGTTGCAGGTCAACCGCAATGACGATATCGGCGCCTAGCGCACGCGTCAGCGAAACCGGCACAGGGTTAACCACCGCACCATCAACCAGCCAATAACCATTATGTGCAACCGGGGACATCAGACCAGGAATACTGCAAGAGGCCCGCACGGCAAGGTGTAAATCACCTTCGGTAAACCACAGTTCGCGACCCGTACTCAGATTCGTCGCGACGGTAGCAAACCGGCGCTGGCAGTGTTCAATTGACTCGACAGGCATGACGTTGCGGTATTGATTAAACACGCGTTCACCGCGCAGCAATCCGCCTCTGCGCCAGGAGAGATCCATCAGGCGTAAAACATCCCAATAGCTGAACGAGCAGACCCATTGCTCGAGGGCGGGTAATTTATTACACGCATAGGCGGCGCCAACCAACGAACCGATTGAGCACCCTGCAACGATATCAACATCAATGCCCATATGTTTAAGGGCCTTAATCACACCAATATGCGACCAGCCTCGTGCCGCGCCGGAACCTAGCGCCAGCCCAATTTTTATTTTTCTCATTGTACCTACAGACTTCCCCTGGCTTGCAGACGTAGCAACATCACTACGGCTCAGTTAACATAGTGCTACCGTGGCGTTTTTACGCCGTTTTTTTATTCCAGGGAGTATTTTGTGTCTCAGCTTTGTCCCTGTGGTAGCGCTGTCGAGTATAGCCTATGTTGCTACCGTTATGTGTCTGGCGCGCAAGTAGCACCAACGCCGTCACACCTCATGCGTTCTCGTTACTGTGCTTTTGTGATGAAAGACGCAGATTACCTGATTAAGACCTGGCACCCCGACTGTCATGCTGCTGCATTTCGCGATGAGATTAGCGCAGGATTTGCCCATACCGAATGGCTTGGACTTACCCTTTTTGAACAGGCAACGTCGGACACAGAAAATACCGGCTATGTCAGCTTTGTGGCGCGGTTTTCCGAACAGGGGAAAACGGGCGCCATTATTGAGCGCTCTCGTTTTTTAAAAGAAAACGGCCAGTGGTATTATATTGATGGTACGCGCCCGCAAATTGGCCGTAACGATCCCTGCCCTTGCGGGTCAGGTAAAAAATTTAAAAAGTGCTGCGGCTAACCCACGCCCGACAGCATCTATTACGCAAACATTTTCAACAGGAATACCCCGGCAATGCATTCACAACAACGTAAAGTTCTGCGCACTATCTGCCCCGACCAAAAAGGTTTGATCGCACGCATCACCAATATTTGTTACAAGCATGAACTGAACATCGTGCAAAACAACGAGTTTGTTGACCACCGTACCGGTCGCTTTTTTATGCGTACAGAACTGGAAGGCATTTTTAATGACGTCACGCTGCTGACCGATCTCGACAGCGCACTGCCTGAAGGATCCATTCGCGAACTTACGCCAGCAGGCCGTCGCCGCATCGTTATCTTAGTCACCAAGGAAGCGCATTGTCTGGGCGACCTGTTAATGAAAGCCAATTACGGTGGACTCGATGTTGAAATTGCGGCGGTAATCGGCAACCACGACACGCTGCGTTCGTTGGTTGAACGTTTTGATATTCCTTTTGAGCTAGTCAGCCATGAAGGATTAACCCGCGAAGAACACGATCAAAACATGGCCGATGCCATCGACGCCCACCAGCCTGATTATGTGGTGTTGGCGAAATATATGCGTGTCTTGACGCCAGAATTTGTTTCACGCTTCCCGAATAAGATTATTAATATTCACCACTCGTTCCTGCCTGCCTTTATTGGTGCACGTCCGTACCACCAGGCTTATGAGCGCGGCGTCAAAATCATTGGTGCAACGGCTCACTATGTGAATGATAACCTCGATGAAGGTCCAATCATCATGCAGGACGTGATTCACGTTGATCACACCTATACCGCAGAAGATATGATGCGCGCAGGCCGCGACGTAGAAAAGAATGTGTTAAGCCGTGCGCTGTATCAGGTTCTGGCCCAGCGAGTCTTTGTTTACGGTAACCGAACGATTATTCTGTAATCACCAATAATATGAATTGATTAGCTTTACTGCGTTACGGATGAAAAACACGCAAACGATCTACGTTAAGCAAAGGAATGCTTTACAGCGGCGCGTCATTTGATATGATGCGCCCCGCTTCCCAAGGAAGCAGGCCAGTAAAAGCATTACCCCGTGGTGGGGTTCCCGAGCGGCCAAAGGGAGCAGACTGTAAATCTGCCGTCATCGACTTCGAAGGTTCGAATCCTTCCCCCACCACCATTATTCACTACAGCGATGTAGTTAACTCGATGAGCAATGCTGAAGTTTGCACTTATCGGGGAAGGGTGAGAACCTTCGATTAAGGTTCGACTCGAGCTAAAGCGAGAGAACGTTGCTAAGGGCAACGGCCCGAAGGGTGAGGAGCGAAGCGACGAATAATCCTTCCCCCACCACCATCCTCATAGCATTACCTACAATTTGAATTACCCCTGGTGGGGTTCCCGAGCGGCCAAAGGGAGCAGACTGTAAATCTGCCGTCATCGACTTCGAAGGTTCGAATCCTTCCCCCACCACCATCAATCCCCTGTGATACCTCAGCTAAATCAAAGCACAATGCCCCATATTCTGCCCATGCGGGAAGGATGAGAAGCTTCGATTAAGGTTCGATTCGAGCATAGCGAGAAAGCGTTGCCGCAGGCAACGACCCGAAGGGCGCAGCGCTGAGTCATCTTTTTCCCCCACCACCACTTCCCTGTAGTACCCTTAGCTAAACAGCTAAACCCCATAGGCCGGATAAGGCGTATTCGCCACCACCCGGCAACAGTCATAAAAAAACCCCGCCGAAGCAGGGTTTACAATGACGCAGAGAATCGATTAGTGGCGTGCGCGAACAATCTGATACTTGCGGGTCAAATACTCGACTGGCACGCTCCAGATGTGTACCAGACGCGAGAACGGGAACAGCAGGAACAGCGTCATACCGAGCACCAGGTGCATACGGAAGATAAACGCCACACCGTCCAGGTACTGGGACGCGCCGCCGTGGAAGGTCACCACAGACTGTGCCCAGTTGACCAGCTTCATCATCTCACTCCCGTCCATATGCTGGGCGGAGAACGGAATCGTCAGCAGACCCAGCGCACACTGGATAACCAGAACGGACAGCACCAGAATATCTGCGCCGGTGGTAGTGGCACGCACGCGTGGGCTGAACAAACGGCGTTTGAGCAGCAATACACCACCGACCAGACACATCACGCCGGACGCACCGCCTGCAAACATGGCCATTTTCTGTTTCACTTCCAGCGGCAGCCACGCTTCGTACATCCAGTGCGGCGTTAACATCCCCAGGAAGTGGCCGGCGAAAATACCCAGGATCCCGATATGGAACAGGTTTGACGCCATGTTCATCCCTTTGCGATCCAGCATCTGACTGGATGCCGCACGCCAGGTGTACTGCCCGTAGTCATAACGCAGCCAGCTACCAATCAGGAAGACAGAACCCGCAATGTACGGATAGATGTCAAAGAAGAACGTATTCAGGAAGTGCATTATTGCTGTCCTCCGGTGGTGATATTCAGATACTGCGGCGCAACGGCCCCGGCAAAACGACGCTGGTGAGCGGAGATCTCAGATTCACCGCACCCCTGATCGGCAAAGAATTTCACCTGCTCTTCTTCCCAGACAGCGTCCAGCGCCTGCGGAGTATCATCGCGAACTTCATCCGCAATTTTCTCCGCCACTTTGTCGCTGTCGATAGCCGCATTCGCCAGTTTCAACAGCAGATCGAACAGCACGGCGTAGCGACTTTCACGCTGTTGCAGACGAGCACTGAGCAGGGCCAGAATCGGGGCGATATCCTGCAAACCACCCAGCGCCTCTTCCTTCGGCAACTGCGCCAGATATTCCAGGTACAGCGGCAGATGGTCCGGTAATTCGCGGCTGTCGAGCTGTAAACCGTGCTGCTCGTACTGCGCCATCAGGTCAACCATCGCCTGACCGCGGTCGCGGGATTCACCATGCACATGTTCAAACAACAGCAGCGAGGTTGCACGGCCACGGTCGAACAGTTCACTGTAGCGGGACTGTGCGTCCAGCATGTCCTGCGCGGTTAAATCGCGCAGGAAGACGCCCAGAGTCTGGACATCATCTTTGTCCAGGTTTTCAGATGACGCGAGTGCATCGAAAAGTTCCTGCTGATGCTGCCATAAGGCAGCATCCGGGTACTCGAGCAGACGCGAAACAATGACGAGTTCAATCATTGGTGCGGCTCCGTTTTGCTGGTCACATCGACAGCATCGATGCGGCGACTGTTGAACAGATTGAATTTGGTGTCCGAACCGTGGCAACCGTCGCCGAAGGTAAAGCCACAACTGCTTTTCTCCGGGAACGCTTCACGCGCCAGCTCACGATGGCTGCTCGGTACCACGAAACGATCTTCGTAGTTCGCGATGGCCAGGTAGCGGTACATTTCCTGCGCCTGCGCTTCAGTCAGACCAACTTCTTCCAGCGCACGGGTGTCGACTTTACCGTCAACGGTTTCCGCACGTTTAAAGTGACGCATCGCCAGCATGCGCTTCAGCGCCAGTACCACCGGCTGCGTATCCCCTGCAGTCAGCAGGTTTGCCAGGTACTGAACCGGAATACGCAGGCTGTCCACGTCCGGCAGAATACCGTTGCTGCCCAGCTCACCCGCATCAGCCGCAGACTGAATCGGTGACAAAGGCGGAACATACCAGACCATTGGCAGCGTGCGGTATTCTGGGTGCAACGGCAGCGCCAGCTTCCAGTCCATCGCCATTTTGTACACCGGAGACTGCTGAGCCGCGTCGATCACGCTCAGCGGAATACCGTCTTTCAGTGCCTGCTCAATGACCGCCGGGTCATTCGGATCGAGGAACACGTCCAGCTGACGCTGGTACAGATCTTTCTCGTTCTCGGTGCTTGCCGCGCTTTCAATGGCGTCAGCGTCATACAGCAGTACGCCGAGGTAACGAATACGTCCGACGCAGGTTTCGGAGCATACGGTCGGCTGACCGGCTTCGATACGCGGATAGCAGAAGATGCACTTCTCTGACTTACCGCTCTTCCAGTTGAAGTAGATTTTCTTGTACGGGCAACCGGTAATACACATACGCCAGCCACGGCACTTGTCCTGGTCGATCAGCACGATGCCGTCTTCTTCACGCTTGTAGATGGCACCACTTGGGCAGGTCGCCACGCACGCCGGGTTAAGGCAGTGCTCGCACAGACGCGGCAAATACATCATGAAGGTATTTTCGAACTGGCCGTACATCGCCTTCTGCATGTTCTCGAAGTTTTTGTCTTTTGACAGCTTCTCGAACTCGCCGCCCAGGTCGTCTTCCCAGTTCGGACCTTTGGTTATCTTGTCCATACGCTTGCCGGTGATCAGCGAACGTGGACGTGCAATCGGCTGCGCTTTGCTGTCAGCCGGTGCGTTGTGCAGCGTCTGGTAATCGAAGTCAAACGGCTCGTAGTAATCATCGATACCCGGCAGATGCGGGTTAGCGAAGATTTTACCCAGCAGCAGCGCTTTGTTACCCATGCGCGGTACCAGCTTACCGTTGATCTTGCGGATCCAACCGCCCTTCCATTTTTCCTGGTTTTCCCAGTCGGTCGGGAAACCGGTGCCCGGCTTAGTTTCAACGTTATTGAACCAGGCGTACTCGGTCCCTTCACGGCTGGTCCAGACGTTTTTGCAGGTTACTGAACAGGTGTGGCAACCGATGCACTTATCGAGATTCAGCACCATGCCGACTTGTGAACGAATTTTCATTTTACGCTCTCCTGTACCTGGTCATTGCCTTCGCCATCCAACCAGTCAATGTTCTTCATCTTACGGACCACCACGAACTCATCACGGTTTGACCCTACGGTGCCGTAGTAGTTAAAGCCGTAGGCCAGGTGGGCATAACCACCAATCATGTGCGTCGGTTTCGGCGTAATACGGGTCACCGAGTTATGGATCCCGCCGCGCTGTTCGGTAATTTCCGACCCTGGAATATTCACAATACGTTCCTGGGCGTGGTACATCATGGTCATCCCGGCCGGGACACGCTGGCTGACTACCGCACGGGCGGTTAGTGAACCGTTGCTGTTAAAGACTTCGATCCAGTCGTTATCTTCGATACCCAGATCTTTCGCATCCGCTTCACTCATCCACACGATCGGACCGCCGCGGCCTAATGTCAGCATCAGCAGGTTGTCGCTGTAAGTGGAGTGGATACCCCACTTCTGGTGTGGCGTCAGGAAGTTGAGCGCTTTCTCCGGATTGCCGTTGGATTTCTCGCCCATCACGGCTTTCACCGAACGGGTGTCAATTGGCGGACGATAAACCAGCAGGCTTTCACCGAAGTCGCGCATCCACTGATGATCCTGATACAGCTGCTGACGACCGGTCAGCGTACGCCATGGGATCAGCTCGTGAACGTTGGTGTAACCGGCGTTGTAAGAAACATGCTCATCTTCCAGGCCAGACCAGGTCGGGCTGGAAATAATTTTACGCGGCTGCGCCTGAATATCGCGGAAGCGGATTTTCTCGTCTTCTTTATTCAGTGCCAGATGCGTATGGTCACGGCCGGTAAATTCACTCAGCGCAGCCCAGGCTTTCACCGCCACCTGACCGTTGGTTTCCGGCGCCAGGGTGAGGATCATCTCGGCGGCATCAATCGCCGTATTCAGCATCGGCTGACCTTTAGCCGGGCCTTCTGCCTTGGTGTAGTTAAGCTTACGCAGCAAGTCCATTTCGCTCTGGGTGTTCCAGGCAATCCCTTTCCCGCCGTTACCGACTTTATCCATCAGTGGGCCGATGGAGGTGAAGCGTTCGTAAGTTGCTGGGTAATCACGCTCAACGGTCATGATGTGCGGGGCAGTAACGCCTGGGATCAGATCGCATTCGCCTTTTTTCCAGTCCTTCACGTCCAGCGGCTGCGCCAGTTCGGCAGCGGAATCGTGCTGGATAGGCAGCGTCACCACGTCGGTTTCTTTACCGAGGTGACCGACGCAGACTTCAGAGAATTTCTTGGCGATGGCTTTGTAAATTTCCCAGTCGCTTTTCGATTCCCAGGCCGGATCAACAGCGGCAGACAGCGGATGAATAAACGGATGCATGTCCGATGTATTCATGTCGTCTTTTTCATACCAGGTGGCAGTAGGCAACACGATATCGGAATACAGACAGGTGCTCGACAGACGGAAGTCCAGCGTCACCACCAGATCCAGCTTGCCATCGAGACCGTTATCCTGCCATTCCACTTCTTCTGGCTTCACACCACCCTGTTTGCCCAGATCCATCCCCTGAATACCGTGTTCAGTACCCAGCAGATACTTCAGCATGTACTCATGACCTTTACCGGACGAGCCCAGCAGGTTAGAACGCCAGATGAACAGGTTACGCGGATGGTTTTTACCGTTTTCAGGTTGTTCTGCCGCAAAGCGAATAGAACCCTCTTTCAACGATTTCACGGTGTAATCAACCGGCGTCATCCCGGCTTTTTCCGCCTCACGGGCAATGTACAGCGGGTTGGTGCCCAACTGCGGCGCAGATGGCAACCAGCCCATACGTTCAGCGCGCACGTTAAAGTCGATCAAGTGACCGCTATAGCGGGACTTATCCGCCATCGGCGACAGCAGTTCCTGCGCAGTTACCGTCTCATAACGCCACTGGCTGGAGTGGTTATAGAAGTAGGAGGTGCTGTTCATGTGACGTGCCGGACGCTGCCAGTCGAGGCCAAACGCCAGAGGCTGCCAGCCGGTCTGCGGACGCAGTTTTTCCTGACCCACATAGTGCGCCCAACCGCCACCGCTCTGACCAACGCAGCCGCAGAACACCAGCATGTTGATCAATCCGCGATAGTTCATATCGAGGTGATACCAGTGGTTCAGACCGGCACCGACGATGATCATTGAACGACCGTGCGTTTTGTCAGCGTTATCGGCAAATTCACGGGCGATACGCACGATTTGAGCGCGTGATACACCGGTAATTTTTTCTGCCCATGCCGGGGTATATGCTTTGATGTCATCGTAGCTGGTGGCGCAGTTTTCATCGTTCAGACCGCGTTCCAGACCGTAGTTCGCCATGGTCAGGTCATAAACGGTGGTCACCAGCGCGGTAGTACCGTCCGCCAGTTGCAGGCGTTTGACCGGCAGTTTGTGCAGCAGAACGTTTTCCAGTTCGACTTTATTGAAGTGCTCGGTGCCTTCGCCGCCAAAGTATGGGAAGCCGACTTCAGCGATGTCATCCTGGCTGCCCAGCAAGCTGAGCTGCAGTTCGGTTTCTTTACCGGACGTGCCGTCGCGCTGCTCAAGGTTCCACTTCCCTTTTTCGCCCCAGCGGAAACCAATCGAACCGTTTGGCGCGACCATCTCGCCGTCGGTATTGACGGCAACGGTTTTCCACTCTGGGTTATTTTCCTGGCCCAAAGAATCGACCAGATCGGCGGCGCGCAGCATACGGCCCGCCGCATAGTAACCGTCACGCTCTTCGAGCATCACCAGCATCGGGAAGTCGGTGTAACGACGCACATAGTCGGTGAAGTACTGGCTTGGGTTATCAAGGTGGAACTCACGCAGCATGACGTGGCCCATTGCCAGCGCCATCGCGGCATCGGTGCCCTGCTTCGGTGCCAGCCACAGGTCGCACAGCTTGGCAATTTCAGCGTAGTCCGGGGTGATCGCGACCGTTTTGGTCCCTTTGTAGCGAACTTCAGTGAAGAAGTGGGCATCCGGGGTACGGGTCTGCGGAACGTTTGAACCCCAGGCGATGATGTAGCTGGAGTTGTACCAGTCGGCAGATTCCGGAACGTCGGTCTGCTCACCCCAGGTCTGCGGAGACGCAGGCGGCAGGTCACAGTACCAGTCGTAGAAGCTCAAGCAGGTACCGCCAATCAGGGACAAGTAGCGTGCACCGGAGGCGTAGGAAACCATCGACATTGCCGGGATCGGCGAGAAGCCTGCCACGCGGTCAGGGCCGTAGGTTTTGACGGTGTAGACGTTAGAAGCGGCAATCAGCTCATTCACTTCCTGCCAGGAAGAACGTACAAAGCCACCACGACCGCGCGCTTGCTTGAAGCTTTTTGCTTTATCGGCGTCTTCGATGATGGATGCCCATGCGTCTACCGGATCGCTGTGCAGTCTTTTCGCTTCACGCCACATTTTCATCAGGCGTTTACGCATCAGCGGGTATTTCAGGCGGTTAGCGCTGTAGAGATACCAGGAGTAGCTCGCACCGCGCGGGCAGCCGCGTGGTTCATGGTTTGGCAGGTCTGGACGGGTGCGCGGGTAGTCGGTTTGCTGGGTCTCCCAGGTCACCAGACCATTTTTCACGTAGATTTTCCAGCTGCATGAGCCGGTGCAGTTTACCCCATGAGTTGATCGCACGACTTTGTCATGCTGCCAACGCTGGCGGTATCCATCCTCCCAGTCCCGGTTAGTATTGAGAAGCTGGCCGTGCCCATCGGCAAAGGTTTCGCCCTTCTGCTTGAAGTAGCGAAACCGGTCCAGGAATTTACTCATCGGTTGTCTCCTGTAGGAGCCTGACGGCTCTCTGATAAATCGACATTGCTTGATTGAGAATGAAGGTAACGCTATGAAAGCGCGTGGGAATTGATAACGATCAAGGCAGGCAGGGATGGGAAAGAGAGGTTAAATTTTATATACCCCTTAAGTGGGATGAGGTAAAAGTGAGTAATTATTTGATTTTAAATATGATTTTAAAATTAACTCATCATACAAATGTTAAATTCTTTACAAGTGAGTATTAAGGGGTATCCCCCCTGGCAGACCTCTTTCTGTGCACCGTTCTGACAGACGATAGTCTCTGTAGATAAATAAGTATGTTGTAACTAATTACAGACAAAAAAAAAGCGCGGTCTAACACCGCGCAAAGGATAATCAACCTACACGTCATCCTTCAAACTGCTTCCGCGTTGGCTGTGCTCGTTCTCCCCAGTCACTGACTTGAGTATGCTCCTGGGGATTTCTCACTTGCCGCCTTAATGCAGTTAGAGTGATTTTGTGTACATTACTTTTTTATTTTTTAGAATGACGTCCGTATACCACCCAAGTGATGACCACGCAGGCGACATAGAAGATCAGGAACACTTTCATCGCATCTACCGGCGAACCGGTTAACGCCAGCGACGTACCAAACGCTTTAGGAATAAAGAAGCCGCCAATCGCGCCGATAGCTGAGATAAAGCCCAGTGCCGCCGCCGTGTCGGTTGCCGCTTCACGCATCGCTTTCTCTTCGGAGCCACCTTCGGCTTTCACTCGGTCCATCGTCAGTTTACGGAAGATCACGGAGATCATCTGGAAGGTAGAACCACTACCCAACCCAGCCGTCAGGAACAGCGCCAGGAACACCGCAAAGAAGGCGATAAAGTTGCCACCCTCACCGTTTGTGGGCAGCGTCAGGAACAGCAAGGCGCTGAAAATGGCCATCAGGACAAAGTTCACCAGCGTCACGCGCGTCCCGCCCAGTCGGTCAGAAATTGCCCCACCAGCAGAACGAGCCAGGGCGCCAATCAGCGGACCAAAGAAGGCATAATGCAGGATCTGCACCTCAGGGAACTGCGTTTTTGACAGCATGGCAAAACCGGCAGAGAAGCCGATAAAGGAGCCGAAGGTTGCCAGATACAGCAGACTCATAATCCACAGATGTCCGCGTTTCAGCACCGGTAATTGCTCTTTCAGTGACGCTTTAGAGGTTGCCAGTTCGTTCATACCAAACCACGCAGCCAGCGTCAGCACCGCCAGGAACGGTACCCAAATCCACGCGGCGTTGGCCAGATACAGTTGCGTGCCATCCGGTTGTTCAACGCCGTGGCTACCGAATGCCGCGAAGATAGACAAGGAGACCACCAGCGGCGCAAGCAACTGCATCACGCTGACGCCCATGTTACCCAGACCGCCGTTCAGCCCCAGTGCACCGCCCTGTTTCTGTTTCGGGAAGAAGAAACTGATGTTAGCCATGCTGGAAGCAAAGTTTGCCCCGGCAAAACCGCACAGCAGAGAGATGATAATAAACGTGCTAAACGGCGTGGTGGTATCTTGCACGGCAAAACCTAACCATACGCAAGGAATGATCAGGATACCGGTGCTGAATGCCGTCCAGCGACGTCCGCCAAACAGAGGAACCATAAAGGAGTACGGAACACGCAGCAGCGCACCGGAAACCGACGGTAATGCCGTCAGCATGAACAGCTGCTCGGTGGTAAAGTCAAAGCCAACCTTCGGTAAGTTCACCGCTACGGCGCTAAATAACATCCATACGCAAAATGCCAGCAGCAGACAAGGGACGGAAATCCACAGGTTGCGGCTGGCAATACGATGACCTCTTTGTTGCCAAAAGGCGGGATCTTCCGGCCGCCATTCTGTAATTACAGATCCAGATGCCCTTTCCGGGGCAGATGAGTGACTCATAGACACCTCTGATACTTGTTTCGATGCCTGCAACATTAGGGTTTACAGCGAGAGGTAAGTTGATATAAATCAAAGGAAAAGATGTCATTATTAGTGCTTAAAATTTATCATTACCCCAAATGAGTACATAACATCGCTAAAAAAGATGTGGTTTTTCACGCTTCTGTCGCCCCCTACTCCCCTCAGCCGGGGATCTCTCCCACCTGCGGCAATTAAGGGGTAGCCCGTTTGAGGTATGGGTATACTCCAGTGTATAGCTGAGAATAACGCCACTGCTTGCAGCAGCATCGTCATTCATAAGGTTTTCGCTACAACGAAATCCTGAAGGAAGAAGTCACCATGTTAAAACGTTGTCTCTCTCCGCTTACGCTGGTCAACCAGGTGGCGCTGATTGTTTTACTGTCCACCGCAATCGGCGTGGCAGGTATGGCCGTCTCCGGCTGGTTGGTTCAGGGCGTTCAGGGCAGCGCGCATGCGATTAACAAAGCCGGCTCCCTGCGTATGCAGAGCTATCGTCTGCTGGCAGCGGTTCCGCTGGATGCCAATGACCAGCCGCTGCTGGAAGAGATGGAAAGAACGGCCTTCAGCCCGGAACTCACGCGCGCCGCTAAGCGCGACGGACAACAGGCACAGCTGAAGGCGTTACAGGATTACTGGCATACCGAACTGGCGCCAGGGCTATCACATGCACAAAACGCGGACGCCGTTGCCGAGGACGTTACGCAGTTTGTGGCAGGACTGGATAAGCTGGTGACCGCCTTTGACCACACCACGGAATTGCGTATTGAGCGCGTGGTGATGCTGCATCGTCTGATGGCCGTGTTTATGGCACTGCTGCTGGTTTTCACCATTATCTGGCTGCGTGTTCGTCTGCTGGAACCGTGGAAACAGCTGCTGTCGATGGCGCGAGCCGTCAGCCAACGTGATTTTACCCAGCGCGCATGCATTAGCGGGCGTAATGAAATGGCGGCCCTGGGATCGGCACTGAACAATATGTCAGAAGAGCTGGCAGAAAGTTACGCGGTACTGGAACAGCGGGTGCAGGAGAAAACCGCCGGTCTGGAGCATAAAAACCAGATCCTCTCCTTCCTGTGGCAAGCCAACCGCCGTCTGCACTCTCAGGTACCACTGTGTGAACGTCTTTCCCCGGTACTCAACGGGCTACAAAATTTAACGCTGTTGCATGATATCGAACTGCGGGTGTACGACCTGGAAGATGAAGATAATCACCAGGAGTTTACCTGTCAGTCGAACGTCAGCTGTGATGAAAAAGGGTGTCATCTGTGTCCGCGCGGCACGCTGCCCGCCATTGACGGCGGAATCACACTGAAATGGCGACTGACCGATGCGCATACTCAGTATGGTATTCTGCTGGCCACATTGCCGCACGGACGTCATCTTAGCCACGACCAGCAGCAACTGGTTGATACCCTGGTTGAACAACTGACCGCGACGCTGGCGCTGGACAGGCAGCAGGAGCGTCAGCAGCAGTTGATTGTGATGGAAGAGCGTGCCACCATTGCACGCGAACTGCATGATTCTATTGCACAATCGCTTTCTTGTATGAAGATGCAGGTCAGCTGTTTGCAAATGCAAGGCGAGGCGCTGCCGGAAAACTGCCGCGACCTGTTGAGTCAAATTCGTAATGAACTGAACACGTCCTGGGTGCAGTTGCGTGAGCTGTTAACCACTTTCCGTTTGCAGTTAACGGAGCCTGGATTGCGCCCCGCGCTGGAAGCCAGCTGCCTGGAATACAGCGCCCGATTTGGTTTTACGGTGAAGCTGGATTACCAGCTGCCACCGCGTCTGGTGCCTTCGCACCAGGCTATTCACCTGTTGCAAATTGCCCGTGAAGCCCTGAGTAATGCCCTGAAACACTCTCACGCCGATGACGTTGTGGTGACGGTGGTGCAAAATGGCAAGCAGGTCAAACTGACAGTGCAAGATAACGGCTGCGGCGTACCGGAAAACGCCGAACGCAGTAACCACTACGGCATGATTATTATGCGCGATCGTGCGCAAAGCTTGCGCGGCGATTGCCGTGTACGCCGTCGCGAGACTGGCGGTACTGAAGTTGCTGTCACTTTCATTCCCGAAACAAACTTCACAGAAGTCCAAGGAGATACCCATGAGTAATCTGGAACCGGCAACCATCCTGTTGATCGATGATCATCCGATGTTGCGAACCGGTGTAAAACAGCTTGTCAGCATGGCGCCCGATATTACCGTGGTCGGCGAAGCCAGTAATGGCGAGCAGGGTATCGAGCTGGCTGAGTCTCTTGATCCCGATCTGATCCTGTTGGATCTCAATATGCCCGGTATGAACGGTCTGGAAACGCTCGATAAGCTGCGCGAAAAATCCCTGTCCGGCCGCATCGTCGTATTCAGCGTCTCCAATCATGAAGAAGACGTGGTCACCGCCCTGAAACGCGGCGCGGATGGTTATTTGTTGAAAGACATGGAACCGGAAGATTTGCTGAAGGCATTACAGCAAGCGGCCGCCGGTGAAATGGTGCTTAGCGAAGCTTTAACACCCGTACTGGCCGCCAGCCTGCGTGCTAATCGTGCCACCTCAGACCGCGATGTCACCCAGCTCACGCCGCGCGAACGCGACATCCTGAAACTGATTGCCCAGGGCCTGCCTAACAAGATGATTGCCCGCCGTCTGGACATCACCGAAAGCACGGTCAAAGTCCACGTGAAGCATATGCTGAAGAAAATGAAGCTCAAATCACGCGTAGAAGCCGCGGTATGGGTACATCAGGAACGCATTTTCTAATTTTTAATGCTGCTTATCGTCAACGAGGATCATTTTCCGACACCGCGCTAAACGGTTCGGTCAGTGATAGCGTGATCTCATTGGAAGAGACACGCTGACCCTGTTCGTCTTCCACCACCACCGACAGCCGCCAGCGGTTTGTTGCCCCGTCACTGCTGTCCCACTTTGGCATAATAATCGTCCAGCCTTCTGCACTCCGGGTAGTTGTTCCCGCCGTCAAACTCAGCGCTTGCGTATCCCCCTGCCACGTCAGGTGGCGAATACCGTGCTGACTGCGCACTTCCAGCTTCAGCGCTACCGACTCGCCAGGCGTGAGATCCCACGGCGGAGTTGCCAGAAACACAGCCAGGGTTTTGCGCTGGCGATATTCCATCGTCGGCAGATTGTTACGCTGTGGTAAGTCATAACGACTCCCGCGTAAGGACTGACTGCCAGCCACTTCGCTGACCATCAACTGTTTTTTTAACGGTACGCCAAAGCGATAGTTAAGCTTTACGCCGACGCTGTTCTGGCTGACCCCGCTTTCACCCTGCTTATGCTGCGCGGTCACCGTCACCAGCGACACCGGCGTGTAGCTCAGCCCCAGCTTGACCGCCACCGGATTATGGTAGCCGGTTCCGGAATGAAACAGATCGACCTGGTCGCCAAAGTATTGCTCCACGCTAACGCTGGTATTGAGATGTTCATAAAACGGGACCCGCATCAGTGCAGTAAGATCGTATCCCCGCGCCATGCGCTGCACCTGCGTCGCAGAACGTTCCTGCCAGGACGAGAACGGCTGGTAATAATTGGCTGATAAGCGCAGATACTCGCCCCACGCTTCGGCACCCACGCCACCGCGCGGCAGGTTTTCATCCAGCAGAGTGTCATAAAAGGTGTTGTAACCTAACAACCAGCCGTTGCGTACCCAGCGCTGCCCGATGCCCAGATTACTGACCAGCCCCTCATCTTGCTGGGTTATCCCCATCTGGCTCCAGGTCAGGTAGCGTTGATTATCCTGCCACGGAATAAACCAGCTTCCCCGGCTGCCGGTAAAGCGACCCTCGTTATCCACCTGTAGCCCAACGCTGGCATTACCCCAGGGAGAAAGCAACGACTCCAGTTGTTGATTTACCTGCTCACTGACCGTGTCACGCACTTGGCCAAACGCAAACTGCTTCGCCTGTTCACCGGTATCAAGACCATTATCGGTCATGCTGGCTTCGCCAAACGCTTTGACCATTTCGGCAAAATGCTTTTCACCGGCCCGGGACTCCGCTGCCATGCCAAGATCGGGTAAGCCATCATGATTGTTGTCAAACGGGTTGGCGGCCTGCTGGATAAACGAAGACTGCGCGCTGGCAGTACCGCCTGCCAGCGGCAAGAGTAGGAGGATACTACGTGTACAACTGAAAAAACGGCTCAAATCGTCGGTGGCTTTTACATCATTAAAATCAGGTCTCTCGACCGTTAACCATACCTTTCAGGCCGGCAATTTGCAGCCTTTTCTCAAATTTTCAGGAATATCCTTACTCTTTAAGCGTTAGCGTTTGTTTCAGTAAGGCACGCAACTCCGGGATGCACGACCCACAGTTGCTGCCGCAGCGCAGCTGTTGCCCCAACGTCTGAACCGAATGGCAACCGTCGGTGATCGCCCGGACGATCGCCGTTTCGCCTACGCTGAAACAGCTGCACACTATCGCCCCCTCGTCAGGCGCTATACCTGCGGGTTTGCCGCTCAGCAGCGCATGGCGTATTTCAGCATTGTCTGGCGCTCGCACAAACGCGGCGAGAATAGTGACGGTGTCAATCTCAGGCTGCGTCGCCGCCGACCAGAATCCCAGCATCAGTTGCCTCTCACGCCAGGCCAGGATATTCAGCCCCTGGCCCCAGTGCGCCTGCTGGATTTGCCAGCCTTGTGCCGTGCAGTACTGGCATAGCCAGCTGGCGAATTCCCTGTCACCCGCCAGGGTATAGCGAAAAACCGTGTCCGCCGCTTTGCGCCACCAATGGACAAAACCGGGCAGTGTTAATTGATGCCGACTAAACATCTCCCCCTGCCATTGCGGCTGCCAGGGCATGATACGCACCGCAGTCTGTTTACTTTCTGGCTGTCCGGAATGGGGATCGCACACCGGTGCGACCAGCGCGTTTACCCGGCCCTGACGGGCAAAGCTGTTGTTCCAGTGCATCGAGGTAAACGCGCTGCCCGCCCGCTGACCTGGCTGGATTGCCACCCTGCCCACCATCAGCCCGCGCGGGGAACTGATACGACACAGCGCCCCCCCGGTCAGCTGAAATCGTGCGGCGTCCTCGGGTGACACCTCGACCAGCGGTTCGCTGATGTGCTGCATCAGGCGCGAAACGGTGCCGGTGCGGGTCATGGTGTGCCACTGGTCACGGATACGCCCGCTGTTTAACACCAGCGGATAGAGCGCATCACAGGCAGTTGTCATCCCCTGCGGCGTGACCGGCACCAGCCGCAAACGCTGGTTCACGTGCCAGCCCTGCCAGAGGTTTAGCGGCGCTAGACGTCGACTGACCGGCCAGCGAACCGGGGTCATGTCTTCCCACTGCGCGTACGTCATACCGGCCAGGGCACCAATATCAAAGGCGCGTTCCCCATTATTTTCAAAACCGGAAAGCGCCGCATGTTCACAGAAGACCTCCCACGCGTTTTGCCAGCTAAACGCCCCGGCATACCCCAGCTGTTTAGCCATCTGGGCGATAATCCACCAGTCTGCACGCGCCTCACCGGGAGAGGACAAAAAGGCGCGCTGGCGAGAAATGCGCCGCTCTGAATTGGTCACCGTGCCATTCTTCTCTCCCCAGGCCTGCGCTGGAAAGCGAATGTGGGCATAGCGACTGGTATCGGTGTCGGCCACCACCTCGGAGACAATGACCAGCGGGCAGGCCGCCAGCGCCTGACACACGGCATGGCTGTCCGGTAGCGATACCGCCGGGTTAGTCCCCATGATCCACACCGCTTTAATCTTGCCGTTGCCAATAGCCTCGAACAGCTCGACCGCCATCAACCCCGGCGTTTGCGCCAGCCGCTCAGCGCCCCAGAAGCGGGCCACGCGCGACAGGTCCTGCGGGTCAAAACTCATCTGCGCTGCCAACTGCGTCGCCAGCCCGCCTACCTCGCGACCGCCCATCGCGTTTGGCTGTCCGGTCAGCGAAAATGGCCCGCACCCGGCGCGGGCGTATTTACCGCTAGCCAAGTGGACGTTGATGATCGCATTGCATTTATCGCTGCCGCTGGCGGACTGGTTAATGCCCATGGTGTACAGCGTGACGGCCTTTGGCGCATGCATAAACGCGTCATAAAACGCGGTGACTTCCGCCACCTCCAGCCCACAAAACTGCGCCACCCGCGCCACGTCCCAGTCACGCGCGATAGCCAGCGTTTCCGTTGCCCCGTCAAAATCCCCCAGCGCTGCACCGTCGGTGGCAATTCTGTTGAGTAAACCCACGAACAGCCCACCGTCGCTGCCAGGCAGCAGCGGCAGATGCAGATCCGCAATATCACAGGTGGCAGTACGTCGGGGATCGATAACCACCACCTTCAACAATGGATTGGTTTGTCGTGCTTGCACCAGCCGTTGGTACAGCACTGGATGCGTCCACGCGGCATTCGATCCCACCAGCACCACCAGATCGCTACACTCGATATCTTCATAGCTGCAGGGCACCACGTCGGCACCCAGCGCCCGCTTATAGCCGGTCACCGCCGACGACATGCAAAGCCGCGAGTTGGTATCGATATTGGCCGCACCGATAAAACCTTTCATCAGCTTGTTGGCCGCGTAGTAATCTTCCGTCAGTAGCTGACCGGAAGCGTAAAAGGCCACCGCCTGCGGGCCGTGCTGGGCGATAATGCTGCGCAGACGCGTGCCTGCGGTTTCCAGCGCCTGCGACCAACTGACCTTCGCCCCGTCAACCGTCGGCTGTAACAATCTGCCGCTCAGCCCGGTGGTTTCCGCCAGCGCCGCGCCTTTGACGCACAGGCGACCAAAGTTTGCCGGATGGTCAGGATCGCCCCGGACGTTAACGCCTTTTTCGCTCACCTGGGCGATCACCCCACAGCCGACGCCGCAGTAGGGACATGTGGTACGTATCTCACTCATGAGGCCTCCGCGCGCAGAATCAATGCCTGATTGCCCACCCACACTTTTCCATCCACCACTTTCACCGGCCAGGCGCGTACCGCCTGCTCGCCGCTGTCATACTGGCGACCATCACGCAGGCGAATGCGCTGTTTATACAGCGGCGAAATCACAACAGGCTCACCGGCCACATCCCCCAAAATGCCGCGCGAAAGTACCTGAGCGTCACTGCCGGGTTCACGATTATCCAGCGCATAAATCGACTGACCAAAACGGAAGAGTGCGATTTGCAGGTCACCCAGTAGGGCACCAATCCCTGCCTGTTCCGGGATCGCCTCAAGCGGGCAGATCGCCTGCCAGGGTTTCACCGGCAATGTCTCACGAGCATGGCGTACAGGGGGGGCCAACTGCGGCTGGCCGCGTAAGGCTTGACGCGCGATGGCGTCATCCGGGGCATCACTGTTGACGTAAGAGCGAAACAGCGCCAGACGTTGCGGACTGCTGAGCGTGGTTTGCCACTCGCACTGGTAGCTTTCCACTACCCGCGCCATCTCTTGTTCCAACTCGCTGGCAATACCTAAGCTATCGTCCATGATCACCTCGCGCAGGTAATCAATACCGCCTTCGAGATTGTCCATCCAGGTACTGGTACGCTGCAGGCGGTCCGCGGTGCGGATGTAGAACATCAGGAAACGATCGATGGTCTGAATCAGCATGGCATCATCCAGATCGCTGGCAAACAGATCGGCATGGCGCGGCTTCATGCCGCCGTTGCCGCATAAATACAGGTTCCAGCCTTTATCCGTGGCAATGACGCCGACATCTTTCCCCTGGGCTTCGGCACACTCGCGGGTACAGCCGGAAACCGCCATTTTGATTTTGTGCGGTGCGCGCAGGCCCTTGTAGCGATTCTCCAGCGTGACCGCCAGTCCGGTTGAGTCTTGAACACCGTAGCGACACCAGGTTGAGCCGACGCAGGACTTCACCGTACGCAGCGACTTCCCGTAAGCGTGCCCGGTCTCGAACCCCGCCTCGACCAGCTCGCGCCAGATATCGGGCAACTGTTCAAGCCGCGCACCGAAGAGATCAACCCGCTGCCCGCCGGTAATTTTGCTGTACAACTGGTAGCGTTTAGCAATCTGACCAATGGCAATCAGGCCATCCGGCGTCACTTCCCCCGCTGGCATGCGCGGGACCACCGAATACGATCCGTCTTTTTGAATGTTGGCAAAATAGCGATCGTTCGTATCCTGCAACGGCAGATGCGCAGGTTTAAGCAGATACTCATTCCAGCAGGAGGCCAGCACCGACCCCACCAGCGGTTTACAAATTTCACAGCCGTGCCCGTGTCCATAGCGGGCAATCAACTGTTCGAAAGTGTGAATATGATTCACCCGCACCAGATGATAGATTTCCTGACGCGACCAGGGAAAGTGTTCACAGATATCCTTTTTGACCTCCACACCCTGCGCAGCCAGCTGATGCTCCATCACCTGTTTGACCAGTGCGCTGCACCCGCCACAGCCGGTTGCCGCTTTGGTACACTGTTTTATTGCACCGATATCCGTCGCCCCAGCGCTGACCGCCCGGCAGATATCGGCCTTGCTGACGTTATGACAAGAACAAATCTGTGCGGAGTCAGGGAGTGCCGCCACCCCAAGCACTTTCGGTGCGCTACCCGCCACGGCAGGCAGGATCAGCGATTCCGGCTGCGCGGGCAGCACCAGTCCGTTCAACATCATTTGTAGTAGCGTGGCATAGTCACTGGCATCGCCCACCAACACGCCGCCCAGCAGCGTTTTGCCGTCGGCGCTGACGACGATTTTCTTGTAGATTTGCTGTGGGCCGTGGGTCCACTGATAGCTTTGCGCCCCCGGCGTGCGCGCCTGCGCATCACCAAATGACGCCACATCAACGCCGAGCAGCTTGAGCTTAGTGCTCATGTCCGCCCCGCCAAAACTGGCCTCTTCCCCGGCCAGCCGCGCGGCGGCAACGCGCGCCATCTGATAGCCCGGCGCCACCAGTCCAAATATCCGCCCTTCCCACAGCGCGCACTCGCCAATGGCGTAAATGGCATCATCTGACGTGCGGCAGTGGCTATCAATGCTTATTCCACCGCGATCGCCGAGGTGTAAGCCACTGCTGCGAGCCAGCGTATCCTGCGGGCGGATACCGGCGGAAAACACCACCAGATCGGTGTCCAGCCGCTCTCCGTCGGCAAAATGCAGCACCAGGCCGTCTGGCGTACGCTCAATTTCGCGGGTGGATTTTGCGGTATGCACCCCCACCCCCAGCGCCTCAATTTTTTCGCGCAGCATAGCGGCGCCGGCATTATCCAGTTGCACCGACATCAGGTTCGCGGCGAATTCAACGACATGGGTTTCCAGTCCAAGCTGGCGCAGCGCATTGGCCGCCTCCAGCCCAAGCAGCCCACCGCCAATCACCACCCCACGCCGGGCATTTTTCGCTTTTTCCGCAATGGCATCGAGATCGTCGAGCGTACGGTAAACAAAACAATCCGCGGAATCACCGCCTTTTACCGGCGGCACAAACGGGTACGATCCGGTGGCCAGCACCAGCGCATCCCAGTGGGTTTCATGGCCGCTGGCGGTACGGATAACCCGAGCTTCACGGTCGATTTGCGTAACACACTGCGCAAGACGCAGCTCGATACCGTGACGCGCAAAGAAGTCCTCGTCCACCAGTGACAGCGACTGCGCGCTGCGCCCGGCGAAATACTCGGAAAGATGTACCCGATCATAGGCGGCATAACGTTCTTCGCCGAACACCACGATGTGATACTGCATATGCAGGTTGCGGCTTACGCATTGCTCGAGAAAATGGTGGCCAACCATACCGTGTCCCACAACAGCCAGCGTCGGTTTTGTCATCGTCATCAGTCCTGCAGCCGGTGGCTGCGTATCAAAGCGGTCAAATAGCCAGGCGGAATTTGCCGGCGCGTGTGCATCCAGCAGGTCGGTGAGCGGCGCAGCGCTGCGGCAATTGCCCATTAACAGCACGCCATGGAGTTTTCCGTCGCGAATCAGCAAACGACGGTAGTGTCCGCTGAGCGGATCCCAGCTACTCAACGCGGTATCCGTGGGTTCGGCGTCCGTTACCCCAGCGCTGAACAGTTCGATTCCCGTCACCTTCAGGCGCGTGCCGCGATCCTGCCAACGAAATCCCTCGCCGTTCTGGCCTGCCAGGCGTGCAGCCAGCACCTCGGCCTGCTGCAGGCACGGTGCCACCAGCCCCCAGGTCTGGCCGTTAATTTCACAACACTCGCCCACCGCGCTGATGCCTGCGACGGTGGTACGCAGTTGTGCGTCCACCACGATCCCCCGTTGGCAGCTCACACCGCTCTGCTGCGCCAGGTGGATATTGGGTTTGACGCCGGTCGCCATCACCACCCGCTGCGCGGCCAACTGCTCGCCATCCAGCAATGTGACGCGATCTCCTTCAATGCACGTAATCCCGGAATTGAGTACGCAGCGAATACTGCGCGCTGTCAGTTGGGCCTGCAACAGATCGCTGGCCTGCCGATCCAGCTGGTGCTCCATCAGGCGTTCGGCGCGATGAATTAACGTGACGTTGTCACAGTTTAGCCGTAGCGCTGCCGCTGCCTCCACGCCGAGTACGCCGCCGCCAAGCACCACCACCGAACCTGGTTGTTGCAAGATGGCCTCCACATCCGCCATCGTGCGAAACGCGTGCACATGCGCCTGTTCACCGCCGGGAATTGGCGGAATAAACGGCACCGAGCCGGTGGCAAAAACCAGCTCATCCCACTCAAGGATGCGCCTGCAGGTCGTCAGCCGGCGGCGAGTCGCATCAACGGCCAGCACGCGTTCCCCGCTCAGCACCGTCACGCCGTGGTCGGTATACCACTGGCGCGGATGAAGTAGCGTGTGGGCAAACGCCTTCTCCCCACCCAGCACCGGTGATAGCTGGATGCGGTTATAGGCCAGCTGCGGTTCCTCACCGATAAGCGTGATCGCGATGTCGCTGCACTTGTACGCCAGCAGCGCCTCGGTCAGGCGCGTCGCCGCCATGCCGTGCCCCACAATGACCAGTCGTTGCGTCATATCGCCCCCTTACGCCGCCTTCGGCTGTTTCTCATACAGGAAGTGGAGGATGCGTTGCCGCAGGTGGTGATAACGGCTGTCATCCGCCAACTGGACGCGGTTACGCGGGCGCGGCAGATTTACCGCCAGAATCTCGCCCACCGTGGCCGCCGGGCCGTTGGTCATCATCATCACCCGATCAGAGAGCAGCACCGCCTCATCGACGTCATGGGTAATCAGCACAATGGTGGTGTTCAGCGATTGCTGGATCTGCATCACCGTGTCCTGCAAATGTGCTCTGGTGAGTGCATCCAGCGCGCCAAACGGTTCATCCATCAGCAGCACTTTGGGTTTCATGGCCAGCGCACGGGCAATACCCACTCGCTGCTTCATGCCGCCGGAAACCTCGCCTGGATGTTTGTGCATCGCGTGGCCCATCTGCACCCGTTCGAGATTGTGCGCAATCCACTCGCGCCGCTCGGCCTTGTTCATGGTGCGGCGAAAGACCTGATCGACCGCCAGCGCCACGTTGTCAAAGCAACTCAGCCACGGCAGCAATGAATGGTTCTGGAATACAACCGCCCGCTCCGGCCCCGGCCCGGCAATTTCGCGGTTATCGCAAAGCAGGCCGCCTTCAGTGGGTAACGTGATGCCCGCGATCAGATTCAGCAACGTCGATTTCCCGCAGCCGGAATGACCAATCAGGCTGACCGTTTCCCCTTCATGGATATCAAACGAGACGTTTTGCAGCGCCAGAAACTCGCCGCTGGCGGTGGAAAAACGTTGGCTCACTGCCTGTACCTGAATAATGGGTTTCATGCTGTCTCCTTATTTTTCCTGCCAGCTAAAACGACGGGCGACCCGCATCAGCCCCTGCTCAAGCAGCAGGCCCACGACGCCGATAATGACAATGGCGATAAGAATGTTTTCGACGTTGAGGTTGTTCCACTCATTCCAGATCCAAAAGCCAATGCCCAGTCCACCGGTGAGCATTTCGGCGGCCACAATCACCAACCAGGCAATACCGATAGACAGGCGCATACCGGTGAGGATCGCAGGCAGTACCGCGGGAAAAAGAATGCGGCGCATCACCGTCCACTCGGAGAGTTGGAGCACACGGGCGACGTTGAGATAATCGTCAGGAATTCTGCGCACCCCTTCGGCGGTGTTGATCACCATCGGCCAGATGGAGCAGATAAAAATAGTCCAGCTGGAGGCCGGTTCCGCCTTTTGAAACAGCAGCAACCCAATGGGCAGCCAGGCCAACGGGCTGACCGGGCGCAGCAGCGCGACCAGCGGTGAAAACATGTGTGAGGCGAAGGTAAATCGGCCAATCAGAAATCCGAGCGGGATGCCGACTAGCGCCGCGAGGCCAAAACCAATGGCCACCCGCTGCAATGACGCCAGCACGTTCCAGCCGATGCCCATATCGTTCGGCCCATTGTTATAGAACGGGTCAGCAAACAGCGTTAGCGCCGAGTCCAGCGTGCTGAGTGGCGTCGGAAATCCCTGGCTGTTGATCGCCGCCAGTTGCCAGCACACCACCAGTAGGCCCATCCCCAGCAGCGCGGGCACGGCTCGTCTGACCCACGCGTGCAGCCACAAATAGGCCGGCGTTTTGCGTTTTCTCACCGTCACGGCAGCCAGCGTGATCACCTCACCCACAGCCGGTTCAGGGGTTTTTAGTTGCGTGTTTTGTTTCATCTCAGGCTCCTTTACGGTGGAGGGTAAAGCGGTTGGCATACGCTTCCGGGTCGCGACCGTCCCACACGGTACCGTCCATCAGCGTGCTGGTACGCAGTAGCTGCGCTGGCGGGGTTATGCCGCCTACGGCCGTCGCCGCGTCGCGCCAGATATCAATACGGTTGACCCTGGCCGCAATATCCTCATAGTCCGGTGCCTGCTTAAGCAGTCCCCAGCGGCGGAACTGCGTCAGGAACCACATGCCGTCCGAGTGCCACGGAAAGCTGACTTCCCCGTCACGAAAGAATTGGATCGGGTGCGCGTCCTGCCAGCGATGACCAGCACCGTTGTCGTATTCGCCCAGCATGCGCCCGGTCAGGTACTGTGCTTTGGTATTGAGCCAGGCGCGCCCGGCAAGGATTTGCGCCGTTTCACGTTTGTTGGCCTCGCTGGCGTCAATCCAGCGCGACGCCTCAAGTACGGCGCTGACCAGCGCCCGGGCGGTGTGCGGATGCTTCTCCACCCATTCCCGGCGCGTGCCGAGCACTTTTTCCGGATGATCGGGCCAGATGGCCTGCGAGGTAGCGGCGGTAAATCCGATGCGGTCGTTAATGGCCCGCGCATTCCACGGTTCGCCGACGCAGAAACCGCTCATATTGCCGATGCGCATGTTCATCACCATTTGCGGCGGCGGCACCACCACGGTACGGATATCGGTAAACGGATTGATGTCGGCGCTGGCCAGCCAGTAATAGAGCCACATGGCGTGCGTGCCAGTAGGAAAGGTATGCGCGAAGGTGTAGGTTCCTGGCGCCTGCCCGGCAATCAGCTTTTTCAGCGACGGCGCGTCGGCGATCCCCTGCTCCTGCAGCGCAGCAGACAGCGTGATGGCCTGGCCGTTTTGGTTCAGCGTCATCAGATTTGCCATCGCCTGCGGTTTGCTGGCGATGCCCAACTCCAGCCCGTACAAGAGTCCATACAGAACGTGGGCGGCGTCCAGTTCGCCGGAAACCAGTTTGTCACGTACCGCCGCCCAACTGGCCTCTTTGCTGGGCACCAGCGTAATGCCGTACTTTTTATCAAAGCCTTTCAACGCGGCAATCACCAACGGCGCGCAGTCAGTGAGGGGAATGAAGCCCACTCTGACCGTGGTCATTTCTGGCGCGTCAGACCCTGCAGCCCACACCGATGGCATCAGGCCGGAAATCAGGGATGCCCCCCCGATGGCGGCGCTGGCCTGCAGGAATCGCCGCCGCGTTAGCAAAACTGTTCTGTCATCCATACATGCTCCCCATAACAAAAAAAAAGCGCCCGGCAATGCCGAAGCATTGCAGGACGCCTTTATCCTCAAAGCAGACAAACCGCCGTTGGTCTGTTGCTAAACTGTCTGTAGAGATGAATGCAATTCGGATGCCAGAATTTCGCTGGCGCGCTGAGCGGCTTTTACCTCCCGGTGACGTTATTTTGCACCCGAATATGGCAGAGGCTGCTCGTCTGTTGTGCAGCCGCTATCCCTGAATGAGTGATTTCACGGTCAACAGCGCACGGGCGATATCCACCATCCGCTGATTTTTATCCATCGCCATTTTGCGCAGCCGTTGCCAGGCCTGTTCCTCACTCATATTGTGATGATTCATCAGTACACTTTTCGCCTTATCAATCACCTTCCGCTCTTCTAACGTATCCTGTAGCGACGCCAGTTGGCCGCTCATCTGCTCGAGCTGGCGTGCCTGCTGGCGAACCAGCAGCAGAAGCTGTTTGTCGCGACGCAGGCAGAGGTTGTCATCGGCGCTATCATCAAGCCAGTTATCGAGCGGCAGCGCGTTGGCGTCTTCCGCCAGACGCCGCTCAACGGCCTGCATCAGCTCGCCGATCAGCCTCTCCTCCACGTCGCGTAAACGTTCCAGCCGCTGGGTCTGCAACGTAAACCAGCGCAGCGTGCTTTCGCCGTTATCGGCCTGCGGGTGTCGCGTGCAAACCTGTCGACGCAACTGTTCAATCGTGCCAGAGGCTTCACACTGCTGGCGAAAATGCTGCACCAGCGCCGGTGAGGCCAGTGAGCTAAAGGCTTCAAAGCACGGCTGCTGTCCGTCGATCCGATCCACCAGCGCCTGGCGCATAGGCGGCTCAAATTCGCCAAGCGTAAAGCCAATCGCGCCCAATGCCCGCTCTTGCCCCACCAGCTCTTTGCCCTGCATAAAGCTGTACAGGGCCACCATCCCGCGGGCAACGTAGGGGTCATCAATACTGTCATTAAGTTGCGGGACAATACCGAGCACATGCCGCAGCGCACGGTTGTACTGCGCCATGGCCTGTTGCGCATCTAACGCCTGCCCGCTGACCGCTTCACGCAATGCGGGCAACTGCGCCAGGCACCAGACGGTACCGGCGATGCGATGGCATAGCGTGCTACTGGCCTGCGGCATAAGCTGCGTAAACAGCGCGTGCAGTTGTCGACATTCCTCATCCACCAGTGCGCGGCTGGCACGGACCTCCGGACCGTAAAGTGACCCACGGGAGCACAACCAAATGTTGGATGCACCGCGTTCGCACTGTAGCATATGCACCAGATGGCTAATGCGCGTCACCAGTTGGCCTGACTGCGCCAACTGGCGAAGCTGGGTATTCTCAAGCTGACGTGCGTGGTGAAACCATTGCGTGGCACCGGGGTCTTGCGCATGTGTCATCATCTCTGCTCTCACGGATAACGGGTTTTCCCAAAGAGCTAGCAATATCCATGCCCCCCTGACAACAGGAGTCAAAATGCAAAAGATAGTGATCGTCGCGAACGGTGCGGCCTATGGAAGCGAATCGTTATTTAACAGTCTGCGTCTGGCCATTGCCCTGCGCGAACAGGATGACAGCCTCGATCTGCGACTTTTTTTGATGTCGGACGCGGTAACGGCGGGAATACGCGGGCAGAAGCCGACGGAAGGCTACAATATTCAGCAAATGCTGGAGATCCTGACCGCACAAAATGTGCCGGTGAAACTGTGCAAAACCTGCACCGATGGTCGTGGCATCACCACGCTGCCGTTAATCGACGGCGTTGAAGTCGGGACATTGGTGGAATTAGCCCAGTGGACGCTAGCGGCGGATAAGGTGTTAACCTTCTGATAGACGACTTTTCAGGCAAGCGCACTGAAAGAGCCGGATATTTCCAGATTTAATCTGCCTGGGGCGCGGTTTCGCTAAACGTAAGCACGCCCTTTCAACGCTTTTCAGGGATTTTGTCATTTTTGTTTAATCGTTATGCCATTTTTTGATCAAAATCAGCATCCTGTCCCTCCCCCTTTGGTGTTATGCCATGAGTGAAATGTGAACAACATCACGCAGCACTTTCGACAGAAAGTACGTTGTTTTCAAGAACGGGGTGAAAAATGGCATTAGTGAAGGCAAGTTTGAAATTGTTTGGTGGAGATACCGTGGTGGTGCGCTGTTCTGAGCGCTGTCACATTCATCTGATGAGCGAAAAAAATCACGTCAAAGACACGCAGACCGACATTTTAAGCGTGCAGGATCGTGATAACGCATGGTTGACCGTGCCGTATACCGGCACGTGGAATGTTCTGATCGACAGCCACAGCCAGTCGCTGGAACATTCCATCAGTTATATCGCCGCCTGATAGTTAGCTGCCCGAAAGCACTCTCGCTTATCGGGCAGTTCGCCGACTCAGGCAAATCCTGGCCGCATGACCCCTTCCGGTAACACCTCGCCCAGCAGTCGTTTGACCGTGACGATCAGTTCGCTCAGGCAATCATCCTGCATGCCTAACCGGGACAATTCCTGTTCCAGCGAGAACAGATACTGCGCATTGGTTCCCAATGGTCCGCTGGCGGTAGCGATAAGCGGCGCGATCACCTGCGCGCGCGTATCTGCCTCAAACAATGGATGCCGCGGATCCATAATAAAGACCAACGCATTGACCGTCCGCCCGTCATCAAGCGTGAGCTGACACCAGGTCGGAAGATAGCAGCCGGTGATCATTTCGCGCTTCCACAGCAACGTCAACTCTTGCTCCAGCGAGGCGTCCGGTAAGCGGTAGGCTACACCGGTGGTGCGGCCCCCTTCTTTCAGGGCCAGCATCCGTCCAGGCTGACACGCCGTGCCTCGTCCCGCCGTCAGGCGCAGGCAAAATGCCCGGTGCCAGCCGACTAACGTGCCGGTACACGACTCCTCAAACTCTAAGGCCGGGTTCCACATCAACGATCCATAACCAAAGATCCACACCGGTCCATCATCTGGTCGGCAAGCGAGTGTGGCAGCCAGTGAGGCTGCCCGTTGTTCCGCTGACCAGAGTAGTGATTCTTCAATAGCACCAAATGCCGTCTTACAGTCGGCATTCAATAAAAAATCACGCGTTAACACCTTACACCTCCGCCACTGCAACGTCCCTGCGACAACTTTTTGACGCCTTCCGGGCTTTTTTGCTGTTCATTTTGAAACCAATATCAGGACAATAGGCAATTCACTGGCTGCATGCAAGGCAACAAAGGCTCAACGGCACTTTATATCCTGTACTGATGGCGCGATCGGCACCGACATGTTGCTCGTTATGAGTGTCAATATTTGTGCACCATTAAAACTAACACCTTGTTATTTAAATCGTCTCTAAACAAGATAAATGATTATATTCACTTTGAAGCAAGAAACGGGCCACGCCGTAAAATTACGTAAAAACAGATCGGAAATACCGAGATATCTGTTATTTTTTACATTCTTTAATACATTTATAATTATAAATACCTGCAGAGATGGAGAAGTGAATGACACATGCACATGAGGCGGTAAAAACCCGCCACAAGGAGACCTCGCTCGTCTTCCCGATTTTGGCGCTGGTAGTTCTGTTCTTATGGGGGAGCAGTCAGTCACTACCAGTGGTTATCGGCATTAATGCGCTTGCCCTGGTGGGTATATTAAGCAGTGCATTTAGCGTTGTACGTCACGCAGACGTATTAGCCCACCGACTCGGTGAACCCTATGGTTCCCTGATCCTGAGCCTGTCGGTGGTTATTCTTGAAGTCAGCTTAATTTCTGCATTAATGGCAACGGGCGACGCCGCGCCGACCCTGATGCGCGATACGCTCTATTCAATCATTATGATTGTCACCGGTGGTCTGGTCGGTTTTTCATTACTGTTAGGCGGGCGTAAATTTGCCACCCAGTATATGAATCTGTTTGGTATTAAACAGTATTTGATCGCCCTGTTCCCGCTGGCCATTATTGTGCTGGTGTTCCCGATGGCATTGCCGGGCGCGAATTTCACCACTGCACAGGCGCTACTGGTGGCGTTAATTTCTGCCGCAATGTACGGCGTATTTCTTCTGATTCAGACAAAAACGCACCAGAGCCTGTTTATTTACGAACACGAAGACGAGGGTGACGACGACGACCCGCACCACGGTAAACCGTCAGCGCACAGTAATATGTGGCATGCGGTTTGGCTTATCGTCCATTTAATTGCGGTTATCGCAGTGACCAAAATGAACGCCAACCCACTGGAGACGCTGTTAACGGAACTGAATGCGCCGGTTGCGTTCACTGGTTTCCTTGTCGCATTGCTGATCCTCTCCCCTGAAGGGCTGGGTGCGCTGAAAGCAGTGCTGAGCAATCAGGTACAGCGTGCGATGAATTTGTTCTTCGGCTCCGTGCTCGCCACCATTTCGCTGACAGTTCCGGTTGTAACGCTGATTGCGTGGGCGACGGGCAACGACCTGGTGTTTGGCTTAGGTTCGCCAGAGATGATTGTGATGGTTTCTTCGTTGGTACTGTGCCAAATTTCCTTCTCGACCGGGCGCACGAACGTGCTTAACGGTGCGGCACATCTGGCACTGTTTATCGCCTATCTGATGACGATCTTTGCTTGATTCATAAAAAAGCCGGATGCGACGCAAAGCGTCATATCCGGCCTACAGTGATTTTTGCGTCGTAGGCCCGATAAGCGTAAGCGCCATCGGGCACACAAGCCAAACTTAGTTCTCAGTATCCAGTTCGTCGAAGCTTTTCACCAGATCATCAACCGCTTTGATCTGGGTGAGGAACTGTTCCAGCTTCGCCAGCGGCAGCGCGGAAGGTCCGTCACATTTCGCATTGGCTGGATCCGGATGTGCTTCAATGAACAGACCCGCCAGACCCACCGCCATACCGGCACGCGCCAGTTCAGTCACCTGCGCACGACGACCGCCGCTTGCAGCACCGAACGGGTCACGGCACTGCAGCGCGTGGGTAACGTCAAAAATAACCGGTGAGTTACCGGAAACTTTCTTCATCACGCCAAAGCCCAGCATATCCACAACCAGGTTGTCGTAACCGAAGTTTGCGCCACGATCGCACAGAATAACCTTGTCGTTGCCGCCTTCATGGAATTTATCCACGATATTACCCATTTGACCAGGGCTTACGAACTGCGGTTTTTTGACGTTGATAACGGCACCGGTTTTCGCCATCGCTTCAACCAAGTCGGTCTGGCGAGCGAGGAAGGCCGGAAGCTGAATCACGTCCACAACGTCAGCCACAGGCTGCGCCTGGCTGGCTTCATGCACGTCGGTGATCACTTTTACGCCAAAGGTTTGTTTCAGTTCCTGGAAGATTTTCATCCCTTCTTCAAGGCCCGGACCACGATAAGAGTGGATGGAAGAACGGTTGGCTTTATCAAAGGAGGCTTTGAACACGTAAGGGATACCCAGTTTTTGAGTAACGGTTACGTAGTGCTCACAAATGCGCATCGCCAGATCGCGGGATTCCAGCACGTTCATGCCGCCAAACAGCACGAATGGCAGGTCATTTGCCACGTTGATGTCGCCAATGCTAACCACTTTTTGTTTCATAGGATCGCCTTAAACGGTAGGTAAAGTGTCATTAATCAATGCAATACAATATGCTTGTGCGAAATAGTATTTATCTGCGCACGGATCATTTCGCTGATCGGGTCTTCCGGACACTGCTCAACGAAATAACTTAAATCGGTTAACGCAACATGTTCACATTCCAGCTGCGCGTAGATCAATCCGCGATCGCGTATTTCATACGGATCTTCAGGATTAAACTGCAATAAGGCCTCACTGGCGCGCAGTGCCAGCTCCATTTGCCGTTCTTCCATCAGCGATGATTTCAGCGTGTCGAGCAGTTTGCGGATCACTTCCGCGTTATCCGCCTCATCGAGATCTTCGTTAAACAGCTCAGCTACCGGGCTGATATTGCCCTTTAGCCACACTTCCAGCGTGTGCTCATTTAACGTTTCGCCATTGAACGGGTTAATCAACCACATTTCGCCTTCCAGTGATTCAATGCGCAGAATTAACTGCGTCGGGAAAATCACCGGCACCAGCGGCAGATCCAGCCGATTGGCCAGCCACAATAAGATGGCGCCAAGCGAGACTGCGCTGCCCTGACGATTTTTCAGGACCTGGTCGAGCCAAAGTGCATCAGAAAGACGATAGACGCCGCGGGTATCCGTAAACCCCCAGTCGCCGTAAAAAAGTGCCAGCAATTTTTCCAGTTGCTCATCCTGAGACAGGAGCTGGCTAATTTCTTCATGCGCGAGGCTGGCCAGACGTTCCAGTTCGTCGTAGACAGATTGCGTAGGGAAATCCAGGCGGATAGACTCCGATGCCAGGATCATCCCATCGCACAATGGCGCTTTATTAAATTCGAAATCAGCTAACGACCTCATGATTACCCCAGTAACGGTATTTTTGTGGTGGCGAGTTTAATGATGATGTACAGCACCACCAGCGCCAGCGGAAAGGCGATTAAACGCGCCTGCTGGCTGCGCGCCCGACGATAATCGAGCGCAATAAAACCCAAAACGATGTAAATGATAACCCCAAACAGCTTTTCAGTCAGCCATGTCCCCTGTTCGGTGAATGGCAGGATGTGCGTTTTAGCGATCAACGCCACGCCGCTGAGTAACAAAACGGTATCAATGACCGGCGGAGCAATCCGCGTCCAGCGTGCTGACGCAAGGCGTGCTTGCGTGTAACGCCACCAAAAACGCAGCGTGAGCAGCCCCACGGACAGCGCAATGCTAATAAGATGAACGCCGAGCAACAGGCTGAAGGTGGTCATGCAGCGAGGCGCCCGAGCGTAATGCGCTCGTTGCCGCCGTAATCACGACAGGTTTCGACCGCCTGGTATCCACTGCGCGTAAACGCGTCACGCACCGCCTGCCCCTGCTGCCAGCCGTGTTCCAGTAGCAAATAGCCGCCAGGGGTTAACATGTGTTTAGACTGTTCGATGATATGCACGATATCCGCCAGGCCATGATCGCCGGCCACCAGCGCGGTCAGCGGCTCAAAACGTACATCGCCTTGTGCCAGATGCGGGTCCTGCTCATCAATGTACGGTGGGTTACTGACGATCATGTCGAACTGCTGCCCCTGTAAAGCGCTGAACCAGTCGCTTTGCAGCACGCGCACATTGTTGATGCCCAGATGCTGCGTATTGCGGATCGCCAGCGCCACGGCGTCCGGCATCCGATCAACCGCCGTCACGTCGCAGTCCGGGCGCTCGGAAGCCAGCGCCAGCGCAATAGCGCCCGTACCGGTCCCCAAATCCACAATGCGGCACGCAGAGGCAGGCAGGCGTGCCAGCGCCTGCTCGACTAAGCATTCGGTGTCCGGACGTGGAATAAGCGTCGCCGGTGACACGAACAGCGGCAGCGACCAGAACTCGCGAACGCCGGTTAAGTGCGCCACCGGCTCTCCCCGTTGACGACGCGCCACCAGCGCGTTCAGCTGTTCCTGCTGTGCCGCGGTTAATACCGTTTCACCAAACGCCAGAATAAAGGTACGCCCTTTGCCGGTAACGGTCTCGAGTAAGATCTCGGCGTCGCGGCGCGGGCTTTCGCTGTCCTGTAATTGGGCTATTGCTTCACGCAACCAGTGCTGATAATCCATTAATCCTGCTCGGACAACGCCGCCAGCTGGTCGGCCTGGTATTCCTGGACAATCGGCTCAATGAGCATATCCAGTTTCCCTTCCATCGCTTCGTCCAGACGGTAGAGCGTCAGGTTGATGCGGTGATCGGTTACGCGACCCTGTGGGAAGTTATAGGTACGGTTACGATCGCTGCGATCGCCGCTGCCTAACAGGTTGCGGCGCTCGGAGGCTTCCGCCTGCTGGCGTCGCGCCACTTCGGCGGCACGAATACGTGAGCCCAGCACCGACATCGCTTTAGCTTTGTTTTTGTGCTGTGAACGTTCGTCCTGACATTCAACCACAATACCGGTCGGTAAGTGGGTAATACGAATAGCCGAGTCGGTGGTGTTAACGTGCTGACCACCGGCCCCCGATGAACGGAAGGTATCAATGCGCAGGTCAGCCGGATTGATGTCCGGCAGTTCCGCTTCCGGCAGCTCAGGCATTACCGCGACCGTACAGGCAGAGGTATGGATACGTCCCTGAGATTCGGTGGCCGGAACGCGCTGTACGCGATGACCGCCGGACTCGAACTTCAGTCGACCATACACGCCATCGCCGCTCACTTTGGCAATAATTTCTTTATAGCCACCGTGTTCACCTTCGTTGGCGCTCATGATCTCCACGCGCCAGCGGCGAGATTCAGCGTAACGGCTGTACATACGGAACAGATCGCCTGCAAACAGCGCCGCTTCATCGCCGCCGGTTCCGGCACGCACTTCAAGAAACGCATTACGTTCGTCATCCGGATCTTTCGGCAGCAGTAGCACTTGCAGATGCTGTTCCAGCTGTTCACATTTTTCTTTTGCTTCGCGCAGTTCATCCTGCGCCATCTCACGCATTTCAGGATCGTCGAGCATCATCTGTGCTGTTTCGATATCATCCTGAACCTGTTGCCAGTCCGTGAAACAGCGAGAAACATCGCTTAACTGGGCATATTCGCGCGACAGCGCACGAAAGCGATCCTGGTCTGCGATGGTTCCCGCATCGCCGAGCAGCGCCTGAACTTCTTCATGGCGTTCATGCAGGGCTTCCAGTTTGGCAACGATAGAAGGCTTCATAGGCGTAAATGCACCCTGTAAAAAATAAGATTGGTGTGCTGCTACTCCAGCCCGAGGCTGTTGCGCAGAATATTCAGGCGTTCACTATCCCCGTCACGGGCAGCCTGTTGAAGAGATTTGGTTGGTGCATGGATCAGGCGGTTAGTCAGTTTCCAGGCCAGATCTTGCATAATGGCTTGCGCATCACCGCCCTGTTGAAGAGCAGCCAACGCTTTGGCGGTCAGTTCATCACGCACTTGTTCTGACTGACTGCGATATTCGCGGATGGTGTCACTCGCGCTTTGGGCGCGGAGCCAGGCCATAAATTCGCTGGTTTCCTGCTCGACGATCGTTTCGGCTTCTACCGCCGCCGCTTTACGCTGCGCCAGATTATGCGAAATGATGCTTTGCAGGTCGTCAACGCTGTACAAGTAAGCGTTCGACAGTTTGCCGACCTCCGGCTCAACATCGCGCGGTACGGCGATATCGACCAGCAGCATCGGCTGATTGCGGCGGTTTTTCAGCGCGCGCTCCACCATCCCTTTACCGATAATCGGCAGCGGGCTGGCGGTAGAACTGATAATGATATCGGCGTCCTGTAAACGTGCGTCGATATCACTCAATGAGATCACCTCAGCGCCGACTTCGTCTGCCAGCACCTGCGCACGTTCACGCGTACGGTTGGCGATGATCATCTTCTTCACTTTGTGTTCGCGTAGATGACGCGCCACCAGTTCGATGGTCTCACCTGCGCCAACCAGCAGTACGGTTACCGTGGACAGCGATTCAAAGATTTGTCGCGCCAGCGTACAGGCCGCAAAAGCAACGGACACGGCACTGGCGCCGATGTCGGTTTCGGTGCGGACACGTTTGGCGACGGAGAACGATTTCTGGAACATGCGCTCCAGCGCACTGGCGTTCAGGTGGCCTTTTTGCGAATCCGCAAAGGCTTTTTTCACCTGGCCGAGAATTTGTGGCTCGCCGAGTACCAGCGAATCCAGGCCGCTGGCAACCCGCATCAGATGGCTGACGGCGTCGTTGTCCTGATGCCAGTAAAGGCTGCTGCGCAGTTCTTCTTCATTCAGATTATGGTATTCGCACAGCCAACGGATCAGCGCCTCTTGCAGGTTATCCTGCTCTTCGACGCTGAGATACAGCTCCGTGCGGTTACACGTCGACAGCACTACCCCGCCTTGCACCATTGGCTGCGCAAGCAGGCTGTCCAGCGCCTGATCGAGCGTATCCGGCGAAAACGTTACGCGTTCTCGCAGCGATACAGGTGCCGTTTTATGGTTAATACCAAGCGCTAAAAGGGTCATGTGTGCGGGAATAGTACCAGCGTTGATAAGGTTAGACTGCGGGCATCATACAGGATGCGTGCGGCCAATAAAAGAGACTGCCCCCTTTTGGAGTAATAGCTTAGTGCACAAATTTTAGTGATTTAAGATAACGTGAACGTAGACGAGGTTAGATGGCGGCGCTAGCATTAAGAACTATAACTGCAACGTATCTCAAGGATTTGTCATCATTATGACCCTGCCTGATTTTCGCCTGATCCGCCTGCTGCCGCTGGCAAGCCTGGTCCTCACCGCCTGTACACTCAATGCGCCGAAAGGTCCTGGCAAAAGCCCGGACTCCCCGCAGTGGCGTCAGCACCAGCAGGAAGTGCGTGCGCTGCACCAGTATCAGACTCGCGGCGCGTTTGCCTACATTTCCGAACAGCAGAAGGTCTATGCCCGCTTCTTCTGGCAGCAAACCGGTCAGGATAACTATCGTCTGCTGCTGACCAATCCGCTGGGCAGTACCGAACTGGAACTGAAAGCCCAGCCAGGCAACGTCGAGCTTGTCGATAATAAAGGCAAGCATTATACCGCCGATGACGCCGAAGAAATGATTGGCAAACTGACCGGCATGCCGATTCCTCTCAATAGCCTGCGTCAGTGGATCCTCGGTCTGCCGGGCGATGCCACCGATTACAAACTTGACGCGCAGTACCGTCTGAGCGAAGTCAACTACAGCCAGAACGGTAAGCGCTGGAAAGTGGTGTACAGCGCCTACGACAGCAAAACGCAGCCAGCGATGCCCGCTAACATGGAACTGTCCGACGGCGACCAGCGCATTAAGCTGAAAATGGATAACTGGATCGTGAAATGATGACCCATTGGCCCTCTCCGGCAAAACTGAATCTGTTTTTATACATCACCGGACAGCGTGCGGATGGTTATCACACGCTGCAGACGCTGTTTCAGTTTCTCGATTACGGCGATGATATCCGCATTGAGTTGTGCGATGACGGCGACATTCATCTACTCACCCCGGTTGCGGGTGTGGAGCATGAAGATAACCTGATCGTGCGCGCCGCACGTTTGCTGATGAAAACTGCCGCAGAAAGTGGACGCTTGCCCGCCGGGCGTGGCGCGGCCATCAGCATTGATAAGCGCCTGCCAATGGGCGGGGGTCTGGGCGGAGGCTCCTCGAATGCCGCAACGGTTCTGGTGGCACTGAACCACCTCTGGCAGTGCGGGCTGTCCGTCGATGAACTGGCAACCATCGGATTAACTCTGGGTGCCGACGTGCCGGTATTTGTACGCGGACACGCGGCCTTCGCCGAGGGGGTGGGAGAAATTCTCACGCCGGTCAATCCACCGGAAAAATGGTACCTGGTTGCTCATCCTGGCGTCAGTATTCCGACGCCGGTGATTTTTAAAGACCCGGAACTCCCGCGCAACACGCCAAAAAGGTCAATAGAAACGTTACTAAAATGTGAATTCGGCAATGATTGCGAGGTTATCGCAAGAAAACGTTTTCGCGAGGTTGATGCGGTGCTTTCTTGGCTGTTAGAATATGCGCCGTCGCGCCTGACTGGTACAGGGGCCTGTGTCTTTGCTGAATTTGATACAGAGTCTCGTGCTCGCCAGGTGCTTGAGCAAGCCCCGGAATGGCTCGAAGGCTTTGTGGCGAAAGGTGTCAACCTCTCCCCATTGCACAGAGCGTTACTCTAAATCATTCGGGTTTCAGGAAGATGGCGAGATAACGAATCGCCAGGAGCATACAAAAGTATGTGACTGGTGTGAGGAATTGATGCCAGCGCACATGAAACGCGAAAGATAACGAGTAAGCCGGGCAAGCTGAGTTGCGGTGACAACGTCACCCCGTTCCAGACGTTGCATCGCGCTCTTTAATACACCGCCTGGAGAGGATACTGCCTGGCCCGCACAGTTTTCGGCAGATTCTTTCCACCAATGGACGCATGCCTGAGGTTCTTCTCGTGCCTGATATGAAGCTTTTTGCTGGTAACGCCACCCCGGAACTAGCACAACGTATTGCCAACCGCCTGTACACTTCACTCGGCGACGCCGCTGTAGGTCGCTTTAGCGACGGCGAAGTCAGCGTACAAATTAATGAAAATGTACGCGGTGGTGATATTTTCATCATCCAGTCCACTTGTGCCCCTACTAACGACAACCTGATGGAATTGGTCGTTATGGTCGATGCTCTGCGCCGTGCTTCCGCAGGCCGTATCACCGCCGTTATTCCTTACTTCGGCTATGCACGCCAGGATCGTCGCGTACGTTCCGCTCGTGTACCGATTACCGCAAAAGTCGTCGCTGACTTCCTGTCAAGCGTTGGCGTTGACCGCGTCCTCACCGTTGACCTGCATGCTGAACAGATCCAGGGCTTCTTTGACGTACCGGTTGATAACGTATTCGGTAGCCCAATTCTGTTAGAAGACATGCTGCAGCTGAACCTGGACAACCCGATTGTGGTTTCTCCGGACATCGGTGGCGTCGTGCGTGCCCGCGCTATCGCTAAGCTGCTGAACGATACCGATATGGCTATCATCGACAAACGTCGCCCGCGTGCGAACGTTTCTCAGGTGATGCACATTATTGGTGACGTTGCAGGTCGTGACTGCGTCCTGGTTGATGACATGATCGATACCGGCGGTACGCTGTGCAAAGCAGCAGAAGCGCTGAAAGAACGTGGTGCCAAACGCGTATTTGCTTACGCAACTCACCCGATCTTCTCAGGCAATGCGGCAAACAACCTGCGCAACTCGGTGATTGATGAAGTCGTGGTTTGTGACACCATTCCACTGACCGACGAAATCAAAGCACTGCCGAACGTGCGTACGTTGACCCTGTCGGGTATGCTGGCCGAAGCGATTCGTCGTATCAGCAACGAAGAATCCATCTCTGCTATGTTCGAGCATTAATCGAGCCCGGCTCAAAAACCCGCTGCGGCGGGTTTTTTTATCCGTTTTATTTATTTGTATGATTTATGCCAACTTCAACTATCATTTTCTAGATAGATGATGCGCTCATGGATGAAACATTATTGTGAACAGACTATTTTCCTCACATGTGATGCCTTTCCGCGCCCTCATCGACGCTTGTTGGAAAGAAAAATATACCGCCTCGCGCTTTACCCGTGATCTGATCGCCGGGATAACCGTGGGCATTATTGCTATCCCGCTGGCAATGGCGTTGGCAATTGGCAGCGGCGTTGCGCCACAATACGGCCTGTATACCTCAGCCGTTGCCGGGATTGTTATCGCCCTTACCGGTGGTTCACGTTTTAGCGTCTCCGGTCCTACCGCCGCCTTCGTGGTGATTTTATATCCGGTGTCGCAGCAGTTCGGGCTGGCAGGTCTGCTGGTGGCTACGCTGATGTCCGGGATCTTCCTGATCCTTTTCGGCCTCGCCCGATTTGGCCGATTGATCGAATATATCCCGGTCTCCGTTACCTTAGGCTTTACCTCAGGTATCGGTATCACCATCGGTACCATGCAGATTAAAGATTTTCTCGGTCTGCAGATGGCACACGTCCCGGAACACTACCTGCAAAAAGTGGGTGCGTTGTTTATGGCCCTGCCGACCATTAACCTTGGTGATGCCGCCATTGGCGTGGTCACGCTGGGGATCCTGATTTTCTGGCCGCGTCTGGGGATCCGCCTGCCTGGTCATCTTCCGGCGCTGCTGGCCGGTTGTGCGGTAATGGGCATCGTGAACCTGACAGGTGGCCATGTCGCGACCATCGGTTCTCAGTTCCACTACATTCTGGCGGATGGTTCGCAGGGCAACGGTATCCCGCAACTGCTGCCACAGCTGGTGTTGCCGTGGGATATGCCGGGGTCGGACTTTACGCTAAGCTGGAGTTCATTACGGGCGCTGTTACCGGCTGCCTTCTCGATGGCGATGCTCGGCGCGATTGAATCCCTGCTGTGCGCTGTGGTGCTCGACGGGATGACCGGCACCAAGCACAAAGCCAACAGCGAGCTGGTGGGTCAAGGGCTGGGGAATATCGTCGCGCCATTCTTTGGCGGCATCACCGCCACCGCCGCAATTGCCCGCTCTGCGGCTAACGTTCGCGCCGGGGCCACCTCGCCCATTTCTGCGGTGATCCACGCGATTCTGGTGATCCTCGCCCTGCTGGTATTAGCTCCGTGGCTTTCCTGGCTGCCACTTTCCGCCATGGCGGCCCTGCTGCTGATGGTGGCGTGGAACATGAGTGAAGCCCATAAAGTGGTGGATCTGCTGCGTCACGCACCGAAAGACGACATCATCGTGATGCTGATGTGTATGTCGCTGACCGTACTGTTCGATATGGTAATCGCCATCAGCGTCGGTATCGTCCTTGCCTCGCTGCTGTTTATGCGCCGCATTGCGCGCATGACGCGCCTGGCACCGGTTAACGTAGACGTACCGGACGATGTGCTGGTGCTGCGCGTGATTGGCCCGCTGTTCTTTGCCGCAGCGGAGGGATTGTTTACCGATCTCGAAACACGTATTGCAGGCAAGCGCATCGTGGTACTGAAGTGGGATGCCGTCCCGGTACTGGATGCCGGTGGTCTGGACGCCTTCCAGCGTTTTGTTAAACGACTGCCGGAAGGCTGTGAATTACGTATCAGTAATCTGGAGTTCCAACCGCTACGCACCATGGCGCGTGCGGGTATCCAACCCATCCCCGGCCGTCTGGCGTTCTTCCCGAACCGTGACGCCGCACTGGCTGATATTTAACGTTTAGTGATGGCCGGCAGGCTTTGCTTGTCGGTCACTCTTCACTTCTGCAATCCCCGCTGAGTTGCTATTATCATTTCCCCTACTCCTGATAATACCCACAACAATGAACCCTAATGCTACGTATACCTTTCGCGAAATTACCGAGTCGGATATTCCCGCCGTTCAGTCATTTATTATCCGTCATTTAAATCTCTATTTTCAGGCTAACAGGCCCACTCCACGTCCTGACGAAGACATATTAGATTTACGTTCACACTACCTGCACCACCCCCGAAATCTACTGCTCGGCGTGTGGGATGCACACCAGCAACTTATCGCTACGCTGGCAGTGTGTCAGTACGATGACAGAATCATGGCATTGCGCGGGCGCTATGATTTAGCCAACACCGCAGAAATTTGCCGCTGTTACGTGGAACAGGAACACCGCCGTCGAGGTATAGGCCGCCAACTTATGACACTGGCAGAAGCATATTGTCAGCATCAGCAATATAAAACGCTCTACTTGCATACCCATCATTTTTTACCCGGCGGCTATCAGTTTTGGTGCAACAATCACTTTAACGTGTTCCTTGATGAAGGTGGCGAGCAACAAATTGTCCATATGGAAAAACACATTGAAAAATGTGATGTGGCGCAGATTATTTAATAAGCGTGTATTTCTCACTATTCATTTTATTCTTTTTCAACACCACATCGTTAATTGATCAACATCAAATAATTCTCATTTAATTTACCAAATATTTATTATCTTCGGCACATCACAATGAACCATTAAAGATTAACCACATGATTTAAAAGGAATTAAAAATGACAATTAAATACTACCTACTTATTACAGCGGTTGACGCAATATTAGCATACCGATACAGTCCGCTCCGACAGTATTTCAAAGCGCAGTCATGCTTTTGAAACGGAATATGGTGCGGATGATTTCTCTCTTATGCCATAGCTGCCCCCGCAACTGTAAGCGGATGCTGAATATCTCTGTGTAGTGATGATTCACTACAGGTCACTGTAAAATATTTTTATGGGAAGGCCGATATTCTGATTACCGTAAGCCAGGAGACCTACTGTCATGGTTTTATACATTGAGTGGACGGGATGGTCCATGGGGTGATTTATTTGACGAATGAACAAAATTGATTCCTGATCAAACTGGCAACAATATGTTTTATTTTCATATTATTTTGCCTGAATGTCATGATGAAATGTCATCTATCGTCATGCGCCTGTCCCGCGAAATAAATAATGACCAGACGCTGAAGCGCTGGCATCAACGGGACAATGATAATGTATTCTGTTTTTACCTCTGCTTATTGCAAATATTCACTTCTGGCGCTGACCGGCGCGGCACTCTTCCTGACCAGTAATATGGCGACGGCAGCAAAGACGCAATATCCGCTGACTATCAAAAACTGTGGTCGAGATATTACCTTTAATAAAGCCCCGCAGCGCGTGACCACAGTGGGTCAGAACAGCACTGAAATCCTCTATTCTTTGGGTCTGGCCGATCGCGTTGTAGGCACATCGCTGTGGTTTGGCCCGGTTCCTGAACAGTACAAAGCGGCGAATGACAAGATTGCAGTCATCGCGCAAAACATACCCAGCTTTGAAGGCATTATCGCCAAAAAACCAGACCTGGTTGCCAGCCAGTTTGAATGGCAGATTGGCCCCGCGGGGACGGTTGCCTCTTATGAACAATTCAGTGAACTCAACGTTCCGGTTTATACCGCCCCTGCCGATTGTGCAAAAGACAATGAAGACGGCGGCGATGGTGTGCGTAAAGGCATGTTTGATATCGCCATGGTCTACCAGGAAGTTGCCGATCTGGCCAAAATCTTCGATGTGCAGGACAAGGGCGATGAGCTGATAGCCAGCCTCAAAGCCCGCGAGGCCGCAGCCAAAACGAAGATCACCGGCATGGAGAATAACGTTTCTGCCGTCTTCTGGTTCTCCAGCGCCGATCTGCAGCTTGATCCGTATGTTGCCGGTAAATTTGGCCCCGCCGCGTGGATCGCACAAACCCTCGGGGTAAAAAATGTCATTGATTCCGCGGAAGAGTGGCCGACTGTCGGCTGGGAAACCATTGCCAAAGCCAGTCCATCGGTGATTGTTCTCGGCGAGATGGGCCGTCGCCGTTTCCCGGCGGATGACTGGAAAGTCAAAATGGAATACCTCAAGTCTGACCCGGTTACCCGTCTTATCCCGGCGGTGAAAGACAACCACCTGCCGGTGATTGATGTCCAGACCATGAATGCGGGCATCAGAACCCTTGACGGGCTGGAAAAACTCGCCGATGCGCTGGTGCAATACGGTCTTGCACACCCGCAGGCCACTCATTAATCCTCGTCGCGCGTGATGTCATGCACGGGCATCACGCGCTTTCGCACTCAGGAAAGCCATCAACAATGAGCGAATTACGCAGGACGCGTCGGGCGATGAGTCAGTTTACCCAGCGAACGCTGCTGCACAGCCTGTGGGTCAGCGTGGTGATGTGCGGGGTGCTGCTGGCGGGGATCTCCATCGGTGAGACGTTTATCCCGTGGCAGCATGTCACCCACACGCTGGCAAACCACCTGTTTGGCAGCCAATATCCGGTAGACGCGCTGGATGCTGGGATCATCTGGAACTACCGCCTGACCCGTGCGCTTGTCTCTGCCTGCTGCGGTGCCTGTCTGGCCGTTTCCGGCGTGGTGCTGCAATCACTACTGCGTAATGCGCTGGCCGAACCTTATCTGCTGGGGATCTCGGCCGGGGCATCGACGGGAGCGGTGCTGATCGCGCTGACCGGGCTGGGTGCGGGGATTATCAGCATGTCGCTCGGGGCGTTTATCGGCGCGCTGACGGCATTTCTGTTTGTCGCACTGCTGGCCGTGGCCGCAAGGGGTAAAAACGGGTCCGCCACCACGCAAATTATTCTCGCCGGGATCGCCAGCTCGCAGCTGTTCAATGCCATTACCTCGCTCATCATTACCCGTTCGGCCAATGCCGAACAGGCACGCGGCATTATGTTCTGGCTGCTCGGCAATCTGAGCGGCGTACGCTGGCCCGATGTGGTACTGGCCATCCCGACCGCGCTGGTCGGCATCATCGTCTGCTTTTGCTACGCCCGCCATCTGGACGCATTTTCATTTGGCGCAGAGTCAGCGGCCTCGCTGGGCATCCCGGTTAAACGCACTCGCGGCGTACTGATTACCGCGGTGACGGGGATGACCGCCATTATGGTGTCAATTGTCGGGGCCATTGGCTTTGTTGGACTGGTTATCCCTCACGCTGCGCGTTTACTGGTGGGTAATCAGCACCACCGCTTACTGCCCGTCAGTGCCCTGATTGGTGCCATTTTTCTTATTGTCGCGGACGTCATTTCACGCACCTTACTACCAGGGCAAGTACTGCCTATTGGGGTGATCACTGCGCTGGTTGGCGCGCCCGCATTTTCGATTATTTTGATCCGAGGGAACCCGAGCAAATGACGGTTAACCCACGTTTTACCACGCCGCTACGCGCGGTAAATACCGCCAACGATGTGGTCTGCGCTCAGCATCTGCACTGGGAGGTGAAAGGCAAGGCCATCGTCAATGATGTCTCTTTTCAGGTCGCACCCGGCGAGTTTGTGGGCATTATCGGCCCCAACGGTTCGGGGAAAACGTCGCTCATTTCCCTGCTGGCCGGTTTACTCAAGCCCTCCAGCGGCAGCGTTTCGCTTAACCGCAAAGATATTCGCCGCTACTCACGCCGCCATCTGGCGCAAAAGGTCGCCCTGGTTGAACAGCAGGCGGAAACCAGCGAGCGTCTGACCGCCATCCAGGCCGTGTCCCTTGGCCGCACGCCGTGGTTAAGTCTGCTGTCGCCGTGGTCACGGACCGACGACGATATCGTGCAGACGATGCTGGAGAAAGTCTCCCTGCAAAACGTCCAGCAACGCTGCTGGCATACCTTCTCCGGCGGCGAACGCCAGCGCCTGCATATTGCCCGGGCGCTGGCACAACAGCCGCAGGTATTGCTGATGGATGAGCCAACCAATCATCTCGACATCCAGCATCAAATTGGCCTGCTTAACCTGGTTAAACGCGAAAAACTGACCGTGATTGCCGCCCTGCACGATCTGAATCATGCCGCGATGTTTTGCGATCGCATCATGGTGATGACAGCGGGACGACTGGTCATGCAAGGCTGCCCTGTAGCTGTCTTCACCCGAGAAAATCTTAACAACTGGTTTGGCATCGATGCGATTGTCGAACGAGCTGCTGATGAGGCGAGCTGTTTTATTCGCTACCAACGGCCAGCGTAAATATCACAAGGAACCGCAATGAAATGTATTAAACAACGTTTACTCATCCTGTGCCTGTGCGCGTTCACCTCGACGGTGTTCGCACAAACGTATGAAGTGCTGATGAAAAACCGCGGTACCGGCGGACCGATGGTCTACGAGCCGGATTTTCTGGCGATCCTGCCGGGCGATAGCGTGAAGTTTGTTCGCAAGCACAAAAGCCACAATGCGGCCTCAATTGCCGAGCTGTCTCCTGCCGGGTACCCCGGTTTCATCGGCAAAATCGATGAGGAGATTGAAATCAAATACGACGCAGCAGGCTTCTACGGCATCAAATGCTCACCGCACTATGCGCAGGGGATGATTATGCTGATCAAAGTCGGCGACGCCGTTTTACCCGACAGCTACCGCGCGTTTAAAGCCCCCGGCCTTGCCGATAAACGCTTTCAGGACATTTATACCCGTATTGAGAAGCCCTGACAGCGCAATAAACAGAGGAGACGGCGGTGAATAAAAAAACGGACAGTGAGGCAATCCACACCCAGCGACGCGATTGCCTGTGTAAGTTGACAAAATTTGTCGGCGCTGCGGGGGTGACCGCAGCCGTCTGGCCACTCATTTCGGCGCTAGGGCCGGACGATAAAACCGTGGCAGAAAATGAGCCGGTGGATGTTTCCCTTGCGGGAGTAGCGGCTGGTCAGACGGTGAAACGAATCTGGCAGGGGAAACTGATCCTGATTCGCCACCGTACGCCAGACGAGATCACGGCGGCGCAGCAGGCCGACACCCGACTGTTGCTCGACCCGCAGGCAGACAGCGAGCGGGTCACGGCGGCGCATCCGCAGTGGCTGATCGTTCAGGGTTACTGCCCGCATGCCGGATGCGTGCCTAACGCAAACCCCAGCGGTCAGGGCTGGATTTGTCCGTGTCACGGCTCAGAGTTTGACACCTCCGGGCGCGTGACGCGGGGTCCGGCCACGGCGAATTTGGCGATCCCCGACTATGCCCTGGCCGCCGATGGTCTGAGTGTACGCCTTGGCACAAAAGAGGCCTGACATGAACGCAACGTCCCCGACAGCACCCCAGCGTCATGTGCAATTTCGCCTTCCGTTCCCCCGCTCCATTACCGGCGTGTGGATCTTTGCCGTCGGCATCATCTTGCTGGTCATGCTGGGCGTGCAAATTCTCTCCGGCATCGTGCTGGCAATGTTTTATGTGCCCACGGCAGATTCCGCATTTGATTCCATTGTGCATATTATGCGTGCGGTCAGGCACGGGGAGCTGGTGCGTAATCTGCACGCCATTGGCGCCTCGCTTTTTTTCTTCGCCTGCTACCTGCATATCTTTCGCGCGATGTATTACAACGTGTACCGCAAACCGTATCTGAAGATGTGGGCCATCAGCGTAACGCTGTATGTGCTCCTGATGATCACCGCATTTCTCGGCTATAGCCTGATTTGGGGGCAAAAAAGCTATTGGGCCGCCATGGTCATCACCAGCTTCGCCCGCGCAATACCGTTCGTTGGCGATACGCTGTACACCTTTTTGGTCGGCGGGTATGCGCCCGGCACGCCGATGTTAGGCCGTTTTTATGTGCTGCACTTTATTATCCCCTTCGCCATTGTTGCGATGACGATATGGCATGTGCGTACCGTCCAGTCAGCGTTCGCCCATGCGATGAAAAAAACGTTCACCGCCCGCGAGTCACAACGTCTGCTGTTTGATTTTCGCGTCACCGAACGCGATGCCCTCAAGCTGACGCTGTTTTTAATGCTGTTTGCGTGGTTCTTATTTTTTGCGCCGCACTACCTCAGCAGTGCCGATAACTTTATCCCCGCCGACCCGACGGTCACGCCCGCCGTTGTCGCGCCCGAGTGGTATTTTCTGCCCTTCTTCTCCATTTTGCGCTGTTTTCCCAATGAGCTGGCGGGCATTGCCGCCATGTGCGCATCGGTGCTGATCTTCTATTTGTTACCCTGGCTGGATACCTCCCGCGCACGGTTTCGCCATTACAGCAAATGGATCAAACTCGGTTTCTGGATCTGGGTCGGCAATGTGTTCTTTTTAGGCTGGCTGGGTTCAAAAGCACTGGTCGGCCCCGACCTGCTGGACGGATTGAGTAACGATGACGGCTGGATCCGTGCCGCGTCTCAGCTTTCAACGCTTATCTATTTCGCATGGTTTCTGCTTGTGATGCCGTGTCGACGCTTACTGGAAAAACAGGACTGACATGATGGGACGATGGTTAACCTTTGCAGCCCTGAGCCTGGCGTCACTCTTCAGTCATGGGTATTGCGCGCCGCTTCCGCCCCCGCAGCCGTGGGTATTTAGCGGCGTGAACGGCGCTCACGACACTGAACAGTTACGTCGTGGTTTACAGGTTTACGAAGAAAAATGCCGGGCCTGCCACGGTATGAAATATCTCACCTTCAAAGAGCTGACCCAACCTGGCGGGCCGCAACTCACGCAAGCAGAAGCCAAAGCACTGGCCAGCGGCTATCTGTTTGCAACGGTTGAGGACGACGGACAAACGGGTGAACGTGACGGCAATCTGAACGATGTCTTCGCCTCCCCTTATCTGAACGATCAGGAAGCCAAATACCTCAACAATGGCGCACTGCCGGTGGATCTCAGCTATATCGTGCGGGCACGAAGCTACGATCGCGGGTTTCCGCAGTTTATCCTCGATGCGTTTATTCCCTACACTGACAGCGGTGCGGATTATATTTATGCGCTGCTAACGGGTTATTTACCCGACGATCCTGAGATGAAGGCAAACCGGTATTTTCCTGGTGGGATAATCAATATGCCAAAGCCGCTGGCAGATGGTGAGATTACCTGGTCCACGCAGTCTCATCTGCCACAAACCGAGCAACAGTACGCGCGCGATGTCACCGCGTTTCTGGCATGGGTTGCCGATCCGCAGCTGGCGTCAAGAAAACATCAGGGAATGTACGTGATGGGGTATCTGGCGGTGGTTGTGGCATTATTAGCACTATTACTGCGAATTCAGTCCCGCTCGCGCAAAAGCAAGACGAACTGAAAACCAGTCAGCGTAAGGCTGGCTGGTCTGCAGACAATGTCACGGTTTAGCTATGGCGTTGGCTATTATTACGACGACAGCGTTTGTCGTAATGGCGAACCCACCAGTAGCGGTCGCTGATTTGTTCGTGACCGCCGACGCGAGCCCCCGCCAGCCAGAGCACGCCGCCAACAAAAATACTGAGCACGGCACCGTGTGCAAAAAATTGTGGCAGGTTAAATTGCGGCAGCTGATTTAAGATTGAATAGCCCACACCGACAACCATCACCACCAACCCTAAAGCCATGAGCACGTTACCGAGTAACGAAGCGTTTTTGCGTTTCATGTGTCACCTCCGGAACTTTGGGTTGCTACAGGGAATACCCCTAATCCTTATGTGTAAAGTATAGACAACACTGCCGCTCGCAAGTGCGCCTGTGATCACAATTACAAACACTCATGCAACAAAACTTTACAAATAACCCACTGAACACACTCATTTTCTAATAGTCCAGCGAGGCAATTATTTATTTTTTGCCGGTACGCACGCAGTTTTTTGTCAAGCGCGCCGCCAGACAGTAAACTACACGCCGGTTATGGACACACTCAGGACAAAATACGTGACGATTAAATTGATTGTCGGTCTGGCGAATCCCGGCGCTGAATATGCGGCTACGCGACACAATGCCGGCGCATGGTACGTCGATTTGCTGGCAGAGAGATTACGCGCCCCCCTGCGCGATGAGCCGAAATTCTTCGGTTACACCTCCAGAGTGACGCTCGAGGGTGAAGATGTCCGTCTGCTGGTGCCAACCACATTTATGAATCTGAGCGGCAAAGCAGTCAGCGCGATGGCCAGCTTTTACCGGATCAATCCTGATGAGATTTTGGTCGCCCACGACGAATTAGATTTGCCCCCCGGCGTTGCCAAGTTTAAGCTCGGCGGCGGCCACGGCGGGCATAATGGCCTGAAAGACATCATCAGCAAGTTGGGCAATAACCCGAACTTTCATCGCTTACGCGTTGGAATTGGTCATCCCGGCGATAAAAACAAAGTTGTCGGCTTTGTTTTAGGCAAACCGCCTGTTTCAGAACAAAAGTTAATTGATGAAGCCATCGACGAAGCGGCACGTTGTACCGAGATATTGTTCAAAGACGGCCTGACCAAGGCAACCAGCCGGTTACATACCTTTAAAGCACAATAAGCAGCGATGTGCGGCATTTTTCCCGCGTGCTGTGTATAATAGGCAAAGTTATTTACTTTTCTACAATCTGTTTTCCATAACAGGTTGAATATCAAAAGATTAAGGTGATTTAAACATGGGATTCAAATGCGGTATCGTCGGTTTGCCAAACGTAGGCAAATCCACCCTGTTCAACGCGCTCACCAAAGCGGGTATTGAAGCGGCTAACTTCCCGTTCTGTACTATTGAGCCGAACACTGGCGTTGTACCGATGCCCGATCCGCGTCTGGACCAGTTGGCTGAGATCGTCAAGCCGCAGCGTATTCTCCCGACTACTATGGAATTCGTCGACATTGCCGGTCTGGTAAAAGGCGCATCCAAAGGTGAAGGTCTGGGTAACCAGTTCCTGACCAACATCCGCGAAACCGAAGCGATCGGTCACGTGGTACGCTGCTTTGAAAACGACAATATCATTCACGTTAATAACAAAGTGGATCCGGCTGACGATATCGACGTCATTAATACCGAGTTGGCACTGTCTGACCTGGATACCTGCGAACGAGCGATTCACCGCGTGCAGAAAAAAGCCAAAGGCGGCGACAAAGACGCTAAAGCCGAGCTGGCCGCGCTGGAAAAATGCCTGCCGCATTTGGAAAATGCCGGGATGCTGCGTTCACTGACCAACCTGACGGACGAAGACAAAGCTGCCATCAAATACCTGAGCTTCCTGACCCTGAAGCCAACCATGTATATCGCTAACGTTAACGAAGACGGTTTTGAGAACAACCCGTACCTCGATAAAGTGCGTGAAATCGCGGCAGCTGAAGGTTCTGTGGTGGTTGCCGTGTGTGCGGCAGTTGAATCCGATATCGCCGAACTTGACGATGCCGATCGTGAAGAATTTATGGCTGAGCTGGGCATTGAAGAACCCGGTCTGAACCGCGTGATCCGCGCCGGTTACGAGCTGCTGAACCTGCAGACCTACTTCACCGCTGGCGTAAAAGAAGTCCGCGCGTGGACCATCCCTGTTGGCGCAACCGCCCCGCAGGCTGCCGGTAAAATCCACACCGACTTCGAGAAAGGCTTTATCCGCGCGCAGACCATCGCATTTGAAGACTTCATCACCTACAAGGGTGAGCAAGGCGCAAAAGAAGCCGGTAAGATGCGTGCAGAAGGTAAAGATTACATCGTCAAAGATGGCGACGTAATGAACTTCCTGTTCAACGTCTAAATAAGCTTTGTCGTCTCATGAGGTTTCATTGAATCTCATAGGAATCGCAAAAAACTTTAAAACCCACGCAATTGCGTGGGTTTTTCATTTCATAGAGTCTCATGTAACCTAACGGCATCAGTCCAGAAAACGTCGAACATACCTTGTCGTGAGGACAGGAAATACCTACTGCCGCGGAGTCAGTCCAGTTTTCCAGATGTTTTTGTCCACTCTGCGTAATTTAATAGTGTTTATTATCTGGATTATCACAATTATTTCTCCTGACTTATATATTATTACTTCAGCTCCATTATCAACAATAAAAATAAAGCACCAAATGTAAATTTTAAAATGACAACCAAAAACACCAACCATTGATAAAATTAAAGTAACATCACGTAAGATTGTCGTTTTTTATTTCTCATAGACGAGTATTTACATATCATGATATAATCTCGCGGAAAAAATGCAGGTTAACAACCTGCATTTAATGTAAATAAATCTTTGAGGAGAGCATTCCAGTGGGACGTAAATGGGCCAATATTGTTGCTAAAAAAACGGCTAAAGACGGTGCGACGTCTAATATATATGCAAAATTCGGTGTAGAAATCTATGCTGCTGCTAAGCAAGGTGAACCAGACCCAGAATCAAACTCATCTTTAAAATTCGTTATTGAACGTGCGAAGCAAGCACAAGTCCCGAAACACGTTATTGATAAAGCAATTGATAAAGCCAAAGGCGGCGGCGATGAAACATTCGTGCAAGGTCGTTATGAAGGTTTTGGACCCAATGGCTCAATGATTATCGCTGAAACCTTGACGTCAAATGTTAACCGTACGATTGCTAATGTCCGCACAATTTTCAATAAAAAAGGCGGGAGTATCGGAGCGGCAGGCTCTGTCAGCTATATGTTTGACAATACTGGCGTCATTGTATTTGCAGGAACAGATCCAGACCGTATTTTTGAAATTTTGCTTGATGCTGAAGTTGATGTTCGTGATGTAACCGAAGAAGAAGGAAACATCGTCATTTATACTGAACCTACAGATCTTCACAAAGGAATTGCAGCTCTAAAAGCAGCTGGAATTACTGAATTCTCAACAACAGAATTAGAAATGATTGCTCAAGCAGAAATTGAACTCTCACCAGAAGATTTAGAAATCTTTGAAGGACTTGTTGATGCCCTTGAAGATGATGATGATGTTCAAAAAGTATATCATAACGTTGCAAATCTCTAATTATATATTAAAGAAATCTGTCGTTGTGGCAGATTTCTTAATTTTACAACTTTGTATATTAAAGCATATCCAGCCAGGTGTATTGTTTTAAATTCACCCTGTCATTATCGCGCACAAAATATATCTTTTTGCCCATAGCATTATAAAATTAATATATCCACGCAATTGCGTGGATTTTTCATTTACCCTGTTATTGATGCCCGCCGTGATGGCCGTTAATACATCGCCATAGTTAATTCAGAAATGGGTAATCGGTATAACCCACTTCGCTACCGCCAAACAGCGTCGCTGGGTTACCCATTTCTGAAAGTGGCAGGTTTTCTTTCAGGCGACGTGGGAAATCTGGATTGGCGATAAAGGGACGTCCGAAAGCGACCAGATCTACGATCCCTGCCGATAACAGTTTGTCGGCTTTTTCACGGGTGTAATTCCCCGCCACAATAATCGTACCGCTAAAAGTCGCCCGTAAGGTCTCCCGGAACGCATAGGGCACCTGCGGCGCATCATCCCAATCCGCTTCCGCCAGATGAATAAAGGCAATACCTTTTGATTCACACCAGGCCGCCAGAGCCAGAATAGCGTCAATAACCTGCGGGTCATCCATGCCACGCTGGGTGATGTACGGGGCCAGACGGATACCGGTACGCTCTGCACCAATGGCCTCGCTGATCGCTTCCAGTATCTGCTGGGCGAAACGCACACGGTTTTCCAGACTACCGCCGTATTCATCGGTTCGTTGGTTTGAAGAACGGCGCAGGAACTGGTCAATCAGATACCCGTTGCCACCGTGAACTTCCACGCCATCAAACCCCGCTGCCACCGCATTGAGGGCCGCCTGCCGGTAATCTGCTATTACCCGTTGAATATCAGCTGTCGTTAGCTCACGTGGAACCGGGCAGTCGACCATTTCACCGATACCCTCATTGTTTACCACCCACACCTGTGCGTGCGGTGATAACGCAGAAGGAGCTACAGGTTGGCCGTCCGGGTGAAAACTTGCATGGGACATACGCCCCACATGCCACAACTGGGAGAAAATCGTACCTCCTGCGCGATGGACCGCATCTGTTACCAGACGCCATCCCGCCACCTGTTCAGCAGAATGAATGCCTGGTGTCCAGGAGTAACCCTGCCCTTGGGCAGAAATCTGTGTTGCTTCGGTGATGATAAGACCGGCGGTGGCGCGTTGCTGATAATACTCGGCCATAAGCGCGCCAGGAATATTACCGGGCTGGACAGTACGGGCACGAGTCATCGGTGCCATGACAATACGGTTTTTTAGTACACGTTTGCCAATAGATGTTGTCTCGAAAAGGGAATGTTGTGGCATGTTCTGCTCTCCTGAGCGGTTAACTATGGCTTGACTTTATGTCATGCAAGTCGCTTTGATAATGGCAGTAATAATTGATTATCTTTTCAGGAAAACGGAATAATGGGTAAATTCGAAGATATGACGTTACTGGTGGAAGTGGTTGAAGCTGGTGGTCTGGCCGCTGCAGGGCGTCGGATGAACCTTTCCCCCGCCACCATGACTGCACGATTAAAGGCGCTGGAAGAACGTTATCAAACCCGGCTGTTTAATCGTTCAACCCGGGCTATCGCATTGACACGAGCCGGGGAGGAGTTTTACCACGCCGCACTTCGTGTGCAGGAGGAGATGACACAGGCAGAATCAAAACTGACGCAGAAGGACGGACTGCTCAGCGGCAGCCTGCGTATTTCAGCCCCCTCGGACTTTGGCCGACAGTATCTTTCCCCTGCGCTTCTCGATTTCTCCCGTTTGCATCCTGAAGTCAGAAGCTCCGTTTATCTCAGTGAGAGCGTGGTGGATTTGATTGTCAACCGTCTGGATATGAGCGTGCGTTTCGGGAACTTGCCGGACAGTAATCTGGTCACAAAATTCATCCGTCCTAATTATCGGGTGCTGGTTGCGTCAAAAAGCTACCTTGAAGCTCACGGAACGCCTCAGTATCCGGATGAATTACACGGGCACCGCTGCCTGGTGATGGAGCAGCGCGGCACGCTGATGAACGAGTGGCGTTTTGAAGAGCAAAATGAAACCGCGGTGGTGCAGGTCACGCCGGCAATGGTATGTGATGACGGCGCCTTGCTTCGTCAGTGGGTACTGGCGGGAGCGGGTATTGCCAGCAAATCCTGGTGGGATGTGAAGCGAGATGTGGAACAAGGGCGACTGAGCGTTTTATTTGCTGAGACTTTTATCGGCTTCAGCCGCCATGACAAGAAACACGTTGGTCTGCAGTTTGTCTACCCTCAACGGCGTTTTCAGCCGTTGCAGGTGACGGCTTTCAGTGAGTTTTTCATTAGCTGGCTGGATAATGAATAACGCAGCTACTATCGGTTATACGGCCGTGCAGCCACCTGGCGACACCGTTCATCTTCATCTGCGCACGTAGCCATTGAAGCTGGTATCACGGATAACTGGTTCAAATATGTGGGCCGGTCGTTAAGCCAAAGCGAAAACAAGCCCCGCTTTTCGGCGTATCCACCAGCGCAATTTCGCTACCATGTAGCTGTAGCATCTGGCGGACGATCATCAACCCCAGTCCCCCTACTCGAACACCTGACGGATTCGCAATCGAAGGACGGATGAATAATCCCTCCATCAATTCTTGCGGGATCCCAGGACCGCTGTCGCTAATTTGCACCATCACTTTATCCGCTTCTCGCCACAAACGCACAGCAACAGTGCCGTTGTCGGGAGTATGGCGAATCGCATTATCCAGCAGGTTGGTCAGCACCCGTTCGATCATCCCGAGGTCTGCATCAATAAGCGGCAGACCTGGCTGAATATCTGCCAGCAACGCTAGCTGTTTGGTCTGGGCAGAAAGTTCAAATTTCTGGAAAACATCCTGCAGCAGTTCACTAATCGAGAATTTCTCTTTCTGCGGTTTAACCACACCATATTCCAGACGAGCCAGCTCAAACAGCGACTGGGAGAGCGCACCCACCTTTTGGCTCTGTGCGAGAGCAATATTAAGGTAGCGCTGTTTCTCTGCTTCGCTCAGGCTGGCTGACATTACGGACAAGCTTTCAAGGTAACCGTGCAATGAGGTCAATGGCGTGCGCAAATCATGGGAAATGTTGGCAATAAACTCACGTCGTAACTGCTCTTGTTGTGCAAGTCGGTGCCACTGCTCTGCAATACGCTGGGCCATAGAGATAACCCCTTGTCGTAATTGGCTAATTTCATCGTTACTGGTATTGATTTGCCGGGGCTGCGCCGCCATTGCCTGCATTTCTTCTATCCCACCGGTTTCCAGGGCATGGACCTGAGCAGACAATTCGCGCAAGGGACGAGTAATCCAGCGCAAGGCGAGTGCCCCCACCACCAGCCCCAACAATGCAACAAGGCTGATGGACAGTAAGACTATCTTCAACAACGCATCAAATTGCGCATTGCTGTTTAAGGCGTTGTAATTTTCCCCGAGCAAAATCACATACAAGTAGCCTTTTATCTGCCCATCCTGACGCATTGGCGACACGCTAAACACTTTCTTCGCATCAAGGCTACGCGGATCGTCGCCGTAAATGGGGTAATGAGGATTATTTAATGCCGAGTGTATTGGCTGTAAATCAACCCGCTGACGTTTGATGTGCCCTTCCGGCGCCGCATCACCAATAATATTGCCCTCTTTGTCCAGTAAATAAACTTCTACACTGGGATTCACCGCCATCAGATGATCAAATAAATTACGCATCGACTCTTTATTAAGGCCATCGCGTTCAAGCAGAGGGTAACTTTGGTTGATATGCCCGGCAAGGTCCGCAGAAAGCTGCTGAATAACGGCCTTACTGTATTCAGTACTGGTTCGCACCTGCAGCCAGCCCAACAGGGCACACGACGTAATAAACAGGAGAGCAAAAACCAGCGTTAAACGCTGTGAAAGTGTATAAGTTCGCATGGTTACTCGCGTGGCTGTGCGGTGAATTTATAGCCCTTTCCCCAGACGGTACGGATAAAGTTAGGTTCCGCCGGGTTATCCTCAATTTTGATCCTTAAACGATTGATATGTGTATTCACCGTATGCTCATAGCCTTCATGTTCGTACCCCCAGACCTGATTTAGCAGACTCAAACGGGAAAAGACTTTATCCGGATGTCTGGCAAAAAAGTAAAGCAAATCAAACTCTCTGGGCGTCAACTCCACTGACTGTTGATTAAGTTGAACATCCCGAGCCAGCGGATCAATGGAGAGGTTATCAAAAATCAGTACACCAGCATCCAGCCGTAAATTCTTACTCATTGCTTCCTGACGGCGAAAGAGCGCCTTTACACGGGCGACCAGTTCAAGCATTGAAAACGGTTTCGCAAGGTAATCATCAGCCCCCAGTTCAAGACCGAGAATACGATGGGTTTCACCTGAACGAGCGCTGATAATAATGATGGGCGTATAACGCGTCATCGTTCTGGCATGGCGACAGATTTCAAGCCCGTCAACGCCAGGCAGCATTAGATCCAGGATTAGCGCATCCCACCCACCCTGGTTAAGTAACGCCATACCAATATTGCCATTTACCGCATGCGTCACCGTAAACCCCTCCTCACGCAGATGAAGCTGTAACAGCTCAGCGATGTTTTCATCGTCTTCTACGATAAGTAATTTCTTATCCTGATTCACTTCATTGTCCCCCACGATCCCGATACTGAAAGTCTACACAACAAGCGGGTAGAAAGTTGTCACATTTAATTTAACTTTGCGTGAAGCATCGGGGAATAACCACGTTTTCACATTGCGTGTATCAGGATGCATTAATTGCAGAATGCGGATTTTAGAAACGGTAATAACTGAATAATACTCACCTGTTGGTACTATTTTTTGTCGACGCCATCACCTTTTTCCTAAGTAAAATTCATTAGACCAACTGGCGCACGACTCATACTTATCCTAGGGTTAGAATATGTCTCCATATGCCGCATTATTGTATTTTTAAAGTAAAAAATGTGGTTATTTGAAAAAGGTAAAGAATATGGCTCCAGTTATTGTCACTCGCTTAATTCTTTGTTGCAGCGCCTTTTCCATCATTTCAGCGGCTGATGCTGTCACCGCAAACGGCACGTTTCAGGTGCTGATGACGATTCAAAAAGCCTGTACCGTTACCGCAGGTTCAGGGTCAAATATTGCCCTGGGATCGGTCAATGCCACTGCGACAAATACATCGGCCAGTAATACCATTTCCATTAATTGCTCCAAGACGACACCTTATTTTATAGGTCTGGCACCTTCGGTCGCTAACGGCGGGAATACCACGGGCAGAGGGGCAATGTCCTCGGTGGCCAACGCAGCAACCAACACGGATAAAGTGCCGTACCAGTTGAACCAAACGTCTGCAACGGGTCCGGTTTGGGGTAATACAGCCACTGCGGAAAGCGTGGGAAATGGGGTGGCCTCGACCGGAACCGGGCTGGGACAAAGCTTCACTGTGTATGCCACCGCTCCGAGCGCCAACTTCACGCCTGATGACTATGCCGATCTCGTAACGGTTAACGTTAACTACTAACCTCAGGACGACCCATGACATTGAAACTGCCTGTGCAGCGGTGCGCCTTCGCGTGTCTGTCAGGAATAGCCATGAGCATTAATATCGCGTCGGCAAGCGGGCTGCAAATAGCGCCGGTTACGCTGACATTGCAGGCGAAGCAAAATGCCGACGGTATCTGGTTAAGCAACGCAGGTGAAAACGTGCTGAATGCACAGGTACGCGTTTTCCACTGGCGTCAGGGAGCAGACGGCGATACGTTGTCCCCCTCTCAGGGACTGGTCATCAGCCCACCCATGCTGGCGTTAGCCCCGGGTGAACGCCAGCTCATCCGCGTGATACGAACCGCGCCGCCATCGGCGTCTGTTGAAGAGGCCTATCGCTTATCCATTGATGAATTACCCCCTGCAAAATTACAAAAAAATAAACTGCAATTTGTGATGCATTATTCCGTGCCCGTGTTTATTCAACCCACAACGCAGGCTGACACAGCGGCAAAATTACAGTGGAAACTGCAACAGCGTGACGGCAAACACTTTCTTGAAGTCAGTAATCAGGGAAACGCTCATGCCCAATTATCCGCCGCCACATTTATACAACGTAATGGCGCGAAAAAAGTGATCAGTCCAGGACTGCTAGGCTACGTTCTTCCAGGTTCAACGATGCGGTGGATAGTCTCCCCGTCAGCCAGTGATACTCATTACGGCGGAAAAGTTGAAGTCACGGTCAATGGCCAAAAAACAGTACAAGAACTCTGACTGGCTCTGGCTTGTGGTGAAATATGGCGTACTTAATGGGGCCTTACTCTCGGGAATGGCCTGCGTGCACGCACAGACAAACACCCCAACGGACACGGGCATTATTCGTGATGAGTCCCCCTTGCCCGGAGTCGATTTATATCTCGACGTGACGGTCAACGGCAATGCCGCTGGATTGGTTCATTTTGGCTATGAAAACGAAAAGCTGTACGCCAGTGCCAATACCCTACGCACGCTGGGTTTTCGTCTACCAGAGGAAACTACTCAGCCTGTCGGGCTGTATGATATTGCGCAGCTGAACGTTGACTACAATAAACAACTGCAAACGCTGGCGCTAACCGTACCACTAAGTGAACTCGACCTTGCCACCACCCAGCTTAACCCACCCGCAGAAACTGCCCCGATGGCCTCCTCCGCGGGCGGCGCGTTGCTCAATTATGATATTTACGCAGAGCAGGGGGACGCCAGCAGCATTAATACGTTTAGCGAACTGCGCGCTTTTAATAGTTCAGGGGTGTTAAGTACCACTCAACTCACCCAGTACTCCACTGAAACCGATGCCGATAACGCCTTTTACCGACTGGATACCAGCTGGCGCTCATCATTCCCGGAAACGATGCTGGCATTGACCGTGGGGGATACGCTGACCAGTTCGCTCACCGGCTCCCGCCCAACCCGCATCGGCGGGATTCAAATTGGGACCGATTTTGGTTTGCAGCCGTATATGCCAACCACCCCGCTTCCCGCGTATCTCGGCTCCGCAACGTTGCCGTCCAACGTAGAGTTGTATGTCGACGGGGTCAGGTACTACAACGGTGAAGTCCCGGCGGGCAGTTTTCAGATCAACACCTTGCCAAATATCAGCGGTGCGGGGACGGGTCAAGTGATGATGACAGATGCGCTGGGCAGAACGACGGTGCAAAATTTCTCTTTTTACAACGATCAACAGCTGCTGCGCGAAGGTCTGACCTCGTGGTCAGCCGAGATTGGGGTGGTGCGCGAAAACTACGGGTACGCCTCATTTGAGTATGCCAGCGCCCCGGCGATCAGCGGGACATGGCGTCGGGGATTCAGCAGTAACTTCACCGCAGGTGCGCACGCCGAAACCAGCGACGGGCTGATTAATGCCGGTTTCAGCAACGACTGGATCCCAGATATCCACAGCGGCACATTCTCTACGGCATTGGCGGCAAGTGCGGACGCCGGGAAAAACGGTTTTTTATACAGCATGGGATACCGCTGGTCCGGAGAGAAATTCAATTTCAGCACCAGTACTACCGCCACCTCCGGCGATTATCGTGATGTGGCGACCCATTATGGCGAACCACCACCGACGCTGAGCAGCAACACGGTGGTGGGCTATTCGCTGGCGTCCGCCGGAAATATCAGCCTGAGCTACCTGCAATTTCGCTACCCGCATGAAAGCGCCGTGCGCTATACCAACGCCAGTTGGTACAAGTCCCTCACTGATACCGTGTCCCTTAACGCAGGGTTCAACCAGAACGTTGATGACAACCGCGACCGCAGCGTCTACCTGATGGTGACCGTCACCACTCCTCGTAATCTGAGCGTCAGCAGCACCATCCAGCGTACGAATGACGAAACCGGCTACCAGTTGAATGCCAGCCAGACGCCGCCAGCTGACGGGGGCTGGGGCTGGAACGTCGCCGCCAGCCAGCAAGCATCTCAACAAAGCGGCCAGGGGGAAGTAGGTTATTTAGGTCGTTACGGGAAAGCGTACACCGGCTTCAGCCAATTGCCGGATAACCACTATGGCTATGCCGGTGCGACCGGGTCCGTGGTGATGATGGGCGGCGGCCTGTTTGCCGCGCGTGAAATTAGCAATGGCTTTGCCGTGGTGTCGACCGACGGCATTCCCGACGTTCCCATCAAGCTACAAAACAACGTGATCGGCAGCAGTGATGACAATGGCCTGCTGCTGGTTACCTCCCTGAACAGCTATCAAAAAAACCAGATCAGCATTGACCCGATGGACCTGCCCGCCAATATGCGCATCACCCACGTCGAGGCGAATGCCACCCCTGCAGACCGTTCCGGCACGCTGGTCAGTTTTGGCATTACGCCAGTACGCGCCGCGCAGGTGATCCTCGTCGATGAACAGGGGCAGGCTATCCCCGAAGGCAGCATGGCCATTGCCACCACTGGCGCGGGCCAGTCATCACTTGTTGGGTTTGACGGGATGACCTGGTTCGACACGTTGGAACAGCACAACGCTCTGCGTATTAAGACAGAAACCGGTACCTGCAGCGTCAAATTTGACTACCCGGCCTCAGCGCGAGGCATCGTGCAAATTGGCCCACTGGTATGCCGATGAAAGGAGTAATTTTATGTGGCTAAGAAATCTGACCCTGATTAGCGGATTACTCGTAAACCCAGGATTCGTTTACGCGGTCACCTGTTCGGTAAGCAACGTGCAGCCGGTTAATTTTGGCGCCGTCAATCCACTGCCAACGTCAGCTGTAACATCCGCGATGACCTTTAACTACAGCTGTGCTAAAGAGCTGGGTGACGTGCTGGCGGGGATTAATCTGTGCTTTAATATTGGCATCTCCGGCGTCAGCGGCCAGGTCACCACCAGGAATATGTCATTGAGTGGTACGCCAGCCAGAACGCTGACCTATCAGCTGTACCAGGACGCGGGACATAGCAAAATATGGGGAAGTCAGTATCAGTCGGGCGCCACCTTCCCGATGGTAAAGCTCAACTTACTTAACCTGACACCGGTGACCGGTACGCTGACGGTGTACGCGAAGCTCAACACCCCGCAAACGACCGCCGTGCCGGGAAACTATCAGGATAGCTATACGACGGCAACAGCTCTGGTGACGCTCAATCCCGGTCTGGTTTTGCCACCCACGACCTGTGGTGATACCGTCGCAGCCAGGCTACCCTTCACCGTCTCGGCCAACGTCACAAAACAGTGTGCGATCGGCTACGCCAATAACATTACCTTTAACCCGTCTAAAGCCACTGACCGCAACGTCACGGCAAGCAGTGCACTCGGGGTCGCCTGCACCAATAACACTCCCTATACCATTGGATTGCAGCCTTCCAATGGGAATACATCAGGTTATGGTGTATTGAAAGGAACCGGGGCCAATCAGGATAAAGTGCCGTATCAGCTAAGTTCAACACCTGGCCCGACGGGGACTATCTGGGGAAATACGTCGCTTAATGCAGTAGCAGGCACAGGTACGGGGTTAACCACCGATTATCCGGTGTATGCCACCGTTCCGAGCAGCAATTTTACCCCTGATAACTATGCCGATACGGTGACCATCTCGGTGACCTACTGAGAGCAGAAATGCAATAAGGAAAATACAATTTATTATCATATTCTTTACTTTTAGAGGTGCGTCATAAATCTGACAAATAGCAAGCCGCACATCTTATGCACTGCAATTGGTTTATTATCAGCAAAACAGCCAAAAACCCTGTAAATCCCGGATAATTATTCACATTCCAACTGAAAACCTAACTCACAGACATGACAATCCGTGCCCTGAAGGCAGGCCGTTGTTTGAAAAAAATGTTAAATTTACGTTTATATGGTGAGATCCACTGTATACCACGGCGAAATTAAGCACATATTACTTTTATAACTAAGGTTTATCATGGATAAGTTATCTTACGCTTCAGATAGCAGCACATCTGCCTGGAATACCTACCTGCAACAAATCGAGCGTGTGGCCCCGTACTTGGGTGAACTTTCCCACTGGGTGGATACCCTGCGTCACCCAAAACGCGCATTGATTGTCGATATCCCGGTGCAAATGGATGACGGTACCATCCGCCATTTCGAAGGATACCGCGTGCAGCACAACCTCTCCCGAGGCCCAGGTAAAGGCGGCGTGCGTTATCATCCTGATGTTGATCTTAACGAAGTGATGGCTCTTTCTGCGTGGATGACCATCAAATGCGCCGCGCTTAACCTGCCATATGGCGGTGCGAAAGGTGGTGTTCGCGTCGATCCTTTCTCGTTGTCTGAGGGCGAACTGGAGCGTTTGACCCGCCGCTATACCAGTGAAATCGGCATTATCATCGGACCGCAGAAAGATATTCCTGCCCCGGATGTCGGTACCAACGGGAAAGTCATGGCGTGGATGATGGATACTTACTCCATGAACCACGGCACTACCGTGACCAGCGTGGTCACCGGTAAACCAATCCATCTTGGCGGCTCTCTGGGTCGTGATAAAGCCACCGGTCGCGGCGTATTCGTCAGCGGTCTGGAAGTTGCGCGCCGTGCCAACATCGCCGTTGAAGGCGCTCGCGTGGCGGTGCAAGGTTTTGGTAACGTGGGGAGTGAAGCAGCTCGCCTGTTCGCCGGTGCGGGTGCACGCGTGGTCGCTATTCAGGATCATACCGCCACCCTGTTTAATACCACCGGGATCGACATGACTGCGCTGACTGCATGGCAGTTAGAGCACAAACAAATTGCCGGTTTCCCGGGTGCTGAAACCATCGCCAGCGAAGCGTTCTGGAGCGTGGAGATGGATATTCTGATCCCGGCTGCGCTTGAAGGCCAGATCACCCGTCATCGCGCGGAAACGCTGACCTGTAAGCTGGTGCTCGAAGGCGCAAACGGCCCAACCTACCCGGATGCCGATGACGTACTGGCCAGCCGCGGTATCGTTGTGGTACCTGACGTGGTCTGTAACGCCGGTGGCGTTACCGTCAGCTACTTTGAATGGGTGCAGGACATGGCAAGCTTCTTCTGGAGCGAAGAAGAGATCAACGCGCGCATGGATAAGATCATGACCGACGCAATGGTCCACGTATGGGAAAAAGCCGCGGAGAAATCCTGCTCTCTGCGTACTGCCGCCTACATTGTCGCCTGTGAGCGTATTCTGCTGGCGCGTAAAGATCGTGGTATCTATCCGGGCTAAGACCGGACTCCGCTCTTGCGAACAAAACCACCTGCAATGCAGGTGGTTTTTACTTCACCTCCCCACGCTGAGGCGTTTTGCGCTAAACCTGCCGCATCTCTCATTTCCGCTTTTTTATGCACCACTACGTTTCAATACGGAACATTTATCAGCGAAGATGTTCCGTATTGAAACGCTCATTACGGCAATTTTCTTTTGACAACCCATATGCAAAATTACCTTATCGGCAGCAAGAGGTCGCCGTGGCGCTGTACATCACCGATACCCTACACCAGATGTCTGCCGTTTTTTGCAGCCATCTCAGGACTGTCTACGGAGCATAAAAATGAAAAAATTGATCAACCGTGTTGAAGACGTACTGAATGAACAACTCGCCGGGCTGGCAAAAGCCTACCCTTCTCTGGCGCTGCATCAGGACCCGGTATACGTCACTCGTGCTGACGCGCCGGTGATGGGTAAAGTGGCGCTACTTTCAGGTGGTGGCAGCGGGCATGAACCAATGCACTGCGGCTATATTGGTCAGGGCATGCTTTCCGGTGCCTGTCCGGGGGAGATTTTCACCTCGCCAACCCCGGACAAAATGTTCGAATGCGCCATGCAAATTGACGGTGGCGAAGGCGTGCTGCTAATCATCAAAAATTACACCGGTGACATTCTGAATTTTGAAACCGCTACCGAGCTGTTGCACGAAAGCGGCGTCAAGGTCACGACCATGGTTGTTGACGACGACGTAGCGGTAAAAGATAGCCTGTATACCGCCGGACGTCGCGGTGTTGCGAATACCGTGCTGATTGAAAAACTGGTCGGCGCGGCTGCCGAGCGCGGAGACTCGCTGGAAGCGTGTGCCGCATTGGGTCGCAAACTGAATAACCTCGGTCACTCTATCGGCATTGCTATCGGCGCCTGTACTGTCCCGGCCGCAGGGCAACCTTCGTTTACGCTGCAGGATAACGAAATGGAGTTTGGCGTCGGCATTCATGGGGAGCCGGGGATCGACCGACGCGCCTTCTCTTCCCTCGACCAGACCGTGGATGAAATGTTCGACACCCTGCTGGAAAACGGTCACTACAGCCGTACGCTGCGCCACTGGGACAACATCCAGGGTGCCTGGCAGGAAGGTAAAGAAACCAAACAAGCGCTGCAACAGGGCGACCGCGTCATTGCGCTGGTCAATAACCTTGGCGCAACGCCGCTATCCGAGCTGTTCGGCGTCTATAACCGTCTTGAACGCCGCTGTCAGGATGCGGGTATCATCATCGAACGCAATCTGATTGGCTCTTACTGTACCTCTCTGGATATGACCGGTTTCTCCATCACCCTGTTAAAGGTCGATGACGAAACGCTGAACCTGTGGGATGCACCGGTACACACCCCTGCTCTCAACTGGGGTAAATAAGGAGATTCATAATGTCCCTCAACAGAACACAAATCGTTAACTGGCTTTATCGCTGCGGTGAAATATTTACCACCGAAAGTGATTTTCTGACCGGTCTGGACCGGGAAATTGGCGACGCCGACCACGGCCTGAATATGCACCGTGGCTTCAGTAAAGTGGTCGAAAAACTGCCGTCCATTGCGGATAAAGACATCGGTTTCATTTTGAAAAACACCGGCATGGTGCTGCTTTCCAGCGTCGGTGGGGCCAGCGGTCCGCTGTTCGGCACCTTCTTCATCCGCGCCGCACAGGTGACTCAGGCCCATCAGAGCCTGACACTGGATGAGCTGTATCAGATGATGCGCGATGGCGCAGAAGGCGTGATTAGCCGAGGTAAAGCCGAGCCCGGGGACAAAACCATGTGTGATGTCTGGGTACCGGTGGTCGAGTCGCTACGTCAGTCCTGCGAACAAAAACTGAGTGTACAGGCGGCGCTGGACGCGGCGAGTCAACAAGCAGAAGCGGCTGCACAAAGCACCATCACCATGCAGGCACGTAAAGGTCGTGCCAGCTATCTGGGTGAGCGCAGTATCGGGCATCAGGATCCCGGCGCAACGTCGGTGATGTTTATGATGCAAATGCTGGCTCAGGCCGCCAGAGAGTAAGGATAAAGCGATGGTAAACCTGGTTATTGTGTCTCATAGCGCGCAGTTGGGCGCAGGCGTCGGCGAGTTAGCCCGACAGATGTTAATGGGCGAAGGGTGCAAACTCGCGATCGCCGCGGGCATTGACGATCCCGATAATCCTATCGGCACCGATCCAATTAAAGTGATGGAAGCCATTGAGTCCGTCGCGGACACGGATCACGTGCTGGTGATGATGGATATCGGCAGCGCGTTATTAAGTGCGGAAACCGCCCTGGAACTGCTCGATCCGACGATCGCCGCGAAGGTACGCTTGTGCGCAGCTCCGCTGGTAGAAGGCACCCTGGCCGCAACGGTCAGCGCCGCAGCAGGTGCCGATATCGACCGCGTCATTCGCGATGCCATGAGCGCCCTCGATGCCAAATATGCGCAACTGGGTTTACCACCGTCGTCCCCGGTCGTGACCTCGCCGGAAGGCCTCTCTGCTGATGACGAGGCCCGCTCTGTTGCCGTGGTGGTCAAAAACCCCAACGGCATCCACGTTCGCCCCGCGTCACGGCTGGTCTCCACGTTGTCTGGCTTTCGCGCCGACATGCTGCTTGAGAAAAACGGTAAGTGCGTGGTCCCGGACAGCCTGAACCAAATCGCGCTGCTGCAGGTGCGTTGTAATGACACGCTGCGCTTAATTGCCAAAGGTGAACAGGCCGACGACGCGCTGGCGGCATTCAAACAGCTGGCTGCGCAGAACTTTGGTGAGTCCGTTGAACAGCCACATACCGGCGGCATCACCAACTCAGCGCCGATACAAGCAACGGGGATGGCCTTTTGCTATACGCCGGTCGCCGCAGAGGTAGCCCCGCAGCCTGCCACCGATTTACCGTACGAACAGCAGCGGTTACAGGCGGCAATCCGCAATACGCTGGAGGATCTGAACTGTTTAACAGCGCTTGCCGAAGAGAAATACTCCGCCGATATCGCCGCGATTTTCTCCGGCCACCACACGCTGCTGGACGATACCGAGTTATATGACATGGCCTGCGCTATCATGCGCGAAAAACAGTGTCGCGCCGAACATGCCTGGCATACGGTATTGAGCGACCTGAGTCAGCAGTATCTCCAGCTCGACGACCCTTATTTGCAGGCGCGGTATATCGATATTGACGATTTACTGTACCGCTCGCTGCGGCATTTGACCGGAATACCCGCTCAAATCCCGACCTTTATTCGCCCGACAATCCTGGTGGCAGACGTCATTTACCCGTCCACCGTACTGCAGTTGGATCCGCTGACCATCAAAGGCATCTGTTTGCGCGCGGGCAGCGAGGCGTCCCATTCGGCAATCATTGCCCGCGAGATGGGGATCGGCTGGGTATGCCAGCAGGGTGAGGCGCTCGACGCCATCAAAATGGGGGACACCCTGACCCTTGACTGCGCGGCACATCAGGTCATCCGCGTGGGCTAAACGCCGCTGCACGTCCTGTTATCACAAAGGGCGTGCAGCTTTCACATCACGTGCAGAAACGTCTGTTTGTTCGCAAAATAGGGTCCCTATAACGCGTAACGGTCGATCCTGGACTAAGGTTTTCTCATGGTAAATGCCGCAACTTCGGCACGCCGCTAAGGAGATTACCCGATGATAACGCCAGCAATTCGCCATCCTGGCCTGCTCTCTGTTACAGTAAAACTCACGCTCACAAGTACCCTTTTGGCCCTTGCTTCATTCGGCGCCCACGCCGAGGAACAGCCCGCCGCAACGCCGCAGCCCCCTGATATCCTGCTCGGCCCTCTGTTTAATGATGTGCAAACCGCCAAGCTGTTCCCGGATCAGAAAACCTTTGCCGATGCAGTGCCCAATAGCGATCCGCTGATGATCCTTGCTGATTATCGGATGCAAAAAAACCAGTCCGGCTTCGATCTTCGTCATTTCGTCGGTGTGAATTTTACGCTGCCCAAAGAGGGTGAGAAATACGTACCGCCCGCCGGGCAGTCGCTGCGTGAGCATATCGACGGGCTGTGGCCGGTGCTAACGCGCTCGACGACTGACGTGGAAAAATGGGACTCATTGCTGCCGCTGCCGGAGCCGTATGTGGTGCCCGGCGGGCGTTTTCGCGAAATTTATTACTGGGACAGCTATTTCACTATGCTGGGGCTTGCCGAGAGCAACCACTGGGACAAGGTCTCCGACATGGTGGCGAACTTCGCTTACGAGATTGATGCCTGGGGACACATTCCTAACGGTAACCGCAGCTATTATCTGAGCCGCTCCCAGCCGCCGTTCTTCGCCTTTATGGTTGAACTGCTGGCGCAGCACGACGGTAATGATGCGCTGAAAAAATACCTGCCGCAGATGCAGAAAGAGTACAGCTACTGGATGGAGGGCGTCGAAACGCTTAAGCCAGGTCAGCAGAACAAACGGGTAGTCAAACTGGCTGACGGCACGGTGTTAAACCGCTACTGGGATGACCGTGATACGCCAAGACCCGAGTCCTGGGTTGAAGATATCGCCACCGCCAAAAGCAATCCAAACCGTCCGGCCACCGACATTTACCGCGACCTGCGTTCGGCCGCCGCCTCGGGCTGGGATTTTAGCTCACGTTGGATGGACAACCCGAACCAGTTAAGCACCCTGCGCACCACCAGCATCGTCCCTGTCGATCTCAATGCGCTGCTGTACAAGATGGAAAAAATGATTGCGCTTGCCAGCAAGGCCGCAGGGGATGAAGCCAAAGCTACACAGTACGAAGGCTTCGCTAATGCGCGACAAAAAGGGATTGAAAGCTACCTGTGGAACGATAAAGAGGGCTGGTATGCCGACTACGATTTAAAAAGTCAGAAAGTACGCAATCAACTGACCGCCGCCGCCCTGTTCCCGCTGTATGTCAATGCGGCGGCCAACGATCGCGCCAGCAAGGTGGCTGCGGCGACCCAGGCGCATCTGCTGCAACCCGGCGGTCTGGCCACAACGTCGGTGAAAAGCGGTCAACAGTGGGATGCCCCGAACGGCTGGGCACCACTCCAGTGGGTTGCAGCGTCCGGGTTACAAAACTACGGCCAGGATAAGGTCGCCATGGAGGTCACCTGGCGCTTCCTGACCAACGTGCAGCATACCTATGACCGGGAGAAAAAGCTGGTTGAAAAATACGACGTCAGCAGCACAGGAACCGGCGGTGGCGGTGGCGAGTACCCGTTACAGGACGGCTTTGGCTGGACCAATGGCGTCACCTTAAAAATGCTCGACCTGATTTGCGCCAAAGAAAAACCCTGTGATAGCGTCCCGTCGACACGGCCAGTAACTGAAAAAACAACGCAGACCGTGCAATAAATTACACCAGATTAGCCATGAGAGGCGGCCCCCGCAGGGGCCGCTGAATTAATCTCGCCGTACCAACCGGAAAATCCCCAGCACGAGAATGGCACCGACGACGGCCACCAGGAAACTGTGCAGATTAAACCCGCTGATATCTCCCCCGATACCAAACATAGTTGCCAGCCATCCGCCAACCACAGCCCCGACAATGCCGAGAATACACGTCAGAATAAATCCTCCGCCATCGCGCCCCGGCATGAGCAGTTTAGCGATAACACCCGCAATCAGACCAAAAATAATCCAGGCAATAATTCCCATTTTCAGGCCCTCTTTCCAATGAACGCACGCGCAAGCCATTCCTGCGCCAGTACGTTAAGTATAGGCAAGCCGTCGCCCGGCGTTTTTCTACAGCTTGCGTTCAGCGGACTTAATAAAAAATTTCATCCATTTGTATTAAGTTCTGTCGCGCGATGCCGATAATCCAACGACAAACCAGGCATCCAGGAGTCATTAGGTGTGAGCAACTACCATGAGCAGTTCCTGAAGCAAAATCCATTGGCGGTGTTAGGCGTTCTCCGCGACTTAAATTCACAGCAGATCCCCCTGCGAATCTCCTGGTCAGGAGGACAATTCATCAGCAAAATTCTCGCGGTGAGCCCGGATGAATTAGTTATGGATTTTGGCAGCCAGGAATATGAAAACCAGGCCGTTCAGCGGGCAAACCACGTCTCTGTCATCGCTGAAACGCAGGGCGCCAAGGTCGAGTTCACCCTGCCTCAGCTCAAAAAAGGGGAATTTCAACGGTTGCCGGCATTTATCTCGTCGCTGCCGCCCGCGCTGTGGTTTGTCCAGCGCCGGGAATATTTCCGTATTGGTGCCCCATTGCATCCGCCCTATCACTGCACGGCAAAAATGCCGGACAACAGCATTTTACGTTTTCGGTTGTTCGATTTATCGCTCGGCGGGATGGGCGCGCTGTTAGAAGAGGCAAAACCAGAAGGACTGGTGGAGGGCATGCGCTTTTCGCAGGTTGAAATCAACATGGAACAATGGGGAGTGTACCACGTTGACGCCCAGCTTATTTCCATCAGCGAGCGCAAAGTTATCGACGGGAAAAATGAAACCATCACCACTCCCCGCCTGAGCTTCCGTTTTCTCAACGTCAGCCCGGCGGTGGAGCGGAACTTACAGCGGATTATTTTTTCACTCGAACGTGAGGCCCGGGAAAAATCCAACAAGGTACGCGAGTAACCTCACGCGAACTACATCACATCCAGCGCTTGCTGAAGCTTCCAGATATAACGCGGAGCCTGCGGCGCCGGATGATTATCAGCCACATGCTCAATAAATTCATCCGGACTGAGATCGTTGATTTTGTTGATGGCTTTTTTCCTGTCGGAGGAGAATGTCCGCAGCAACGCCCCCGCACCGTTGGCATATGACACCACCAGCGCATATTGCATCACCTGTGGGTCTTCGATGCCGGCCAATGGTCCGGTTTCGAGAATATTCAGGTACGCGGCACCCATTGAGATGTTGCGCTCAGGGTTTTTCAGCTCACTGGTTGACGGCTCGCCACTCCAGCCCATCCGACGGTAGACATCCCGTCCGGAGGTAGAGGCTTTGAGCTGCATCAGCCCAACGGCGTTAGATTTACTGACCGCATTCGGATTTCCGCCTGATTCAATGGCGATGATGGCCGTAATCAATTGTGGGCTTACCCCCCAGGCCGCGCCGGCTTTTTCACTGATCGGCATCCATTGCATTGCGCGTTTAACCGGAACTTCAGCATTCCATGGCGGATTTTTGTAATCCTGTTTTGAACTACAGCCCGCAAGTAATACAACCAAAAAAGCAAACCATCTCAATTTCACGTCATCTATCCTTATAGCCGGAACCTGTCGCTGAGGTGACAACGACATACCTACGCGGCATGATATACATTTGGTTTTAGTTGTAGCAAGGAAATGCCATGTCCCGGTTTCACTTAATTGCCCCCTCGGGCTACTGTATCAACCAGCAAGCGGCATTGCGCGGGCTTTCGCGCCTTACTGAGGCCGGTCATCAGGTCACAAACTCGGCGGTTATTGCACGTCGCTACCAGCGTTTTGCCGGGACGGAAACCGAACGGTTGGCGGATGTGAATGCATTGGTTGAGCTGAAAACGCCCGATACCATTGTACTGGCGGTGCGCGGCGGCTATGGCGCCAGCCGTTTACTGGATGCTATTGACTGGCAGGCACTGACCGCCCGCCAGCAACACGACCCACTGCTCATTTGCGGACACAGCGACTTTACGGCAATCCAGTGCGGCCTGCTGGCACAAGGCAACGTCATTACCTTCAGCGGCCCGATGTTAGCGGCCAATTTTGGTGCCGAAGAAATGAACGCGTTTACCGAACACCATTTCTGGCTGGCGTTACGCAATGCGCAATTTACTATCGACTGGCAAGGTGATGGTCCGGACTGCGCCACCGAAGGCACGCTGTGGGGCGGTAATCTGGCGATGCTCATTTCGCTGATTGGCACCCCGTATATGCCCGCCATTGATAACGGTATTCTGGTGCTGGAAGACATTAATGAGCATCCGTTCCGCGTCGAGCGCATGCTGTTGCAGCTGTACCACGCGGGCATTTTAGCCCGTCAGAACGCCATTATTCTCGGCAGTTTTAGCGGCAGCGCACCAAACGATTACGACGCTGGCTACAATCTGGAGGAAGTCTGCACATTTCTGCGTGCCAGACTGTCGGTACCGTTGATTAGCGGTCTCGATTTTGGTCACGAACAGCGTACCGTCACGCTCCCGCTCGGGGCAAAAGCGGTGCTGCGAAACGTGAAAAATAGCAGCCAGCTCACCTTAACCGGGCATCCGGTGCTGAAATCGTAAAAAAAGCTGCTAACAGGGCTAAGTAAAACGCTGTTTCTGCCGCTAATATGTTAGGGTTTGTTAATACGAAACAGCGTAATTCAGGAGTAACCGAACGTTGGATGCCGCAGCAATTATTAGCCTTTTTATTTTGGGTTCCGTTCTCGTCACCTGCAGTATCTTACTCAGTTCATTCTCATCACGTCTTGGTATCCCGATCCTGGTGATATTCCTCGCGATCGGTATGTTAGCGGGCGTAGATGGCATTGGCGGTATTCCTTTTGATAACTACCCTTTCGCCTACATGGTGAGTAACCTGGCGCTGGCGGTTATCCTGCTTGATGGCGGGATGCGTACCCAGGCCAGTTCCTTTCGCGTAGCGCTCGGTCCGGCATTATCACTGGCGACCGTGGGCGTGCTGATCACCTCCGGCTTAACCGGCATGATGGCCGCGTGGCTGTTTCATCTGGATCTCATCGAGGGTTTATTGATTGGCGCGATTGTTGGCTCAACCGACGCCGCGGCGGTGTTTTCCCTGCTCGGTGGGAAGGGTCTGAACGAACGTGTCGGCTCGACGCTGGAAATAGAATCGGGCAGCAATGACCCGATGGCGGTGTTTCTGACCATCACGCTAATTGAAATGATCCAAAACCACGAGACCGGCTTAAGCTGGATGTTCGCGGTGCATATTATTCAACAGTTCGGTCTGGGTATTGCACTGGGTCTGGGTGGCGGTTATCTGCTCCAACAAATGATTAACCGGATTTCGCTGCCTGCCGGATTGTATCCACTGCTGGCGTTAAGCGGCGGGATCCTGATTTTTGCCCTCACCACCGCGCTGGAAGGCAGCGGTATTCTGGCGGTCTACCTGTGTGGCTTCCTGTTGGGTAATCGCCCCATTCGCAACCGGTTCGGTATTCTACAAAACTTTGACGGCCTGGCCTGGCTGGCGCAAATCGCCATGTTCCTGGTACTGGGTCTGCTGGTGACGCCATCCGACCTGCTGCCCATTGCCATTCCGGCGCTGATTTTGTCTGCCTGGATGATTTTCGTTGCCCGCCCGCTGTCGGTGTTCGCCGGGCTGCTGCCGTTCCGGGGTTTTAATCTGCGTGAGCGCATTTTCATCAGCTGGGTCGGCTTGCGCGGTGCGGTGCCGATCATCCTCGCCGTCTTCCCGATGATGGCCGGGCTGGATAATGCCCGTCTGTTCTTTAACGTGGCGTTCTTCGTCGTCCTGATTTCGCTGTTGTTTCAGGGGACATCGCTCTCGTGGGCGGCCAAAAAAGCCAAAGTGGTGGTTCCACCGGTCGGCTGGCCCGTTTCGCGCATTGGTCTGGATATTCATCCTGACAATCCCTGGGAGCAGTTTGTTTATCAACTGAGTGCCGATAAATGGTGTGTGGGGGCCGCACTACGCGACCTGCATATGCCAGACGAGACGCGAATTGCCGCGCTGTTTCGTGACAACGTGCTGTTTCATCCGTCGGGCAGCACCCGCCTGCGCGAAGGTGACGTGCTGTGCGTTATTGGTCGCGAGCGCGATCTTCCCGCATTAGGCAAGCTGTTCAGCCAGTCGCCGCCGGTCGCGTTAGACCAGCGTTTCTTTGGTGACTTTATTCTCGAAGCCAGCGCCAAATACGCCGACGTGGCGCTGATTTACGGGCTGGAAGATGGCACTGAATATCGCGATAAGCAGCAGACACTGGGTGAGATCGTCCAGCAATTGTTAGGCGCCGCACCGGTGGTCGGCGACCAGGTCGAATTTGCCGGGATGATCTGGACGGTGGCCGAGAAAGAAGATAATTCGGTGCTGAAAGTCGGCGTTCGCGTGGCAGAAGATGAGGATGAATAATAGTGATGTTTTTGCCGGGTAGCGGCTGCGCCTTACCCGGCTTACAAATGTACTGCTATTGTAGGCCTGATAAGCGCAGCGCCATCAGGCAACTTTACAAAAGTTACACCGTCACAACCGGTACGCGCAGCGCCAGCGAGCACATCAATTCGTACCCCACCGTACCGGCCGCGGAAGCCACATCGTCGATTTTGATCTCTTTGCCCCACAGCTCTACCGGCGTACCAATGCCTGCCTGAGGACATGGCGTCAGATCCACTGCCAGCATATCCATCGACACCGTGCCGACCGTCCCGGTACGGACACCGTCCACCAGCACCGGCGTGCCGCTCGGCGCATGGCGCGGATATCCATCGGCATAGCCGGTCGCCACAATCCCGATACGTTGTTCACCGCGTGCGGTGTAACGCCCACCGTAGCCAACCCTGTCACCGGCCTTCAGCGTTTGCACCCCGATGACCTCGCTGTTCAGACTCATTACCGGTTTGAGACCGGTGTTGGCGATGTCCCGCCATTGCCCTGACGGAGAGGCGCCGTACAGAATAATACCCGGGCGTACCCAGTCGAAATGGGCTTCCGGGTGCCACAGCGTGGCGGCGGAGTTTGACAGCGAACGTCGGCATTCAAGCCCTTCCGTCGCCTGTGCAATACGCGCCATCGCGTCCTGAATACCGTCCGGATGTTCGGCATCAGCAAAGTGCGACATCAGCGTCATTTCACCCACATTCGGCATCGCCCGCAGCTGTTGCCAGACGGTTGCCACCCGCTCAGGCAAAAAGCCCAGACGGTTCATGCCGCTGTTAACCTTCAGGTATACATCCAGCGGAGCGTTCAGTCGGGCATTTTGTAACGCTTTGAGCTGCCAGTTGCTGTGTACACAGGTGGTTAAACGATATTGGTCATACACCGTCAGATCGACGGCGTGGAAAAAACCTTCCAGCATTAAGATCGGGCCTTTCCAGCCACGCTCGCGCAGCGTTATCGCTTCTTCCAGATTCAGCATGGCGAAACCGTCGGTGGTCCCCAGCGCATTCCAGACGCGCTCAATGCCATGTCCATAAGCATTGGCTTTTACCACCGACCAGACGCGGGCGTCCGGTGCGGCCTGCCGTGCAATGCCTAAATTTTGTTTCAACGCCTGCAGGTCAATGCTGGCCAGTATTGGGCGGGTCATCTCGCGTCCTTCTCAGCTATGTGCGCCGTGTAAATGTCGTGGACGTGACGGCGAAAATCCTGGGCTGTAACGCGCCACGCTCAGGTCATCGTAAGGGATGGCGGGCGTGCGACCAGAAAGAATATCGCTCAGCAACTGTCCCGATCCACAGGCCATGGTCCAGCCCAGCGTACCGTGACCGGTGTTGAGCAGCAGGTTCTTAAAACGGGTACGTCCGACTACCGGCGTGCCGTCCGGCGTCATCGGCCGCAGCCCGGTCCAGAAGGTGGCCTGCTCCACATGCCCCCCGCGCGGGAAGAGATCGCGCACCACCATTTCCAGCGTTTCACGTCGCGGCTGTAATAATTCAGTATTGAAGCCCACGATCTCCGCCATGCCGCCCACGCGGATACGGTTATCAAAACGGGTAATGGCAATTTTGTAGGTTTCATCAAGGATAGTCGACACCGGCGCGCCGTCGTCCTCCGCGATCGGAATGGTCAGCGAATAACCTTTGAGTGGGTAAACCGGAATATCGACCATCCCTTTCAGCATAGCCGTGGAGTAAGAGCCAAACGCCATCACATAAGCATCGGCTTTGATAATTTCCTCACCGCACTGCACGCCATAAATCTGCTCGCCATCGCTCAGCAGCTTATCAACCGGTGTGTTGAAGCGGAATTTAACCCCTGCCAGCTCCGCCATTTGCGCCAGGCGTTGGGTAAACAGCTGACAGTCGCCGGTTTCGTCATTCGGTAGACGCAGCCCGCCGGTCAGCTTATGCGCCACTTCGGCCAGCGCCGGTTCAACTTCCGCGAGGCGATGGGCTTCCAGCAGTTGATATGGCACACCCGCATCTTCCAGAACGGCGATGTCGCGCGTGGCGTTCTCATACTGCTGCGCGGTACGGAATAGCTGCAGCGTCCCGCCCTGACGACCTTCATATTCAATGCCGGTAGTGGCTCGCAGCGCCTTCAGGCAATCACGGCTATATTCCGCCAGACGCACCATACGACCTTTGTTTTCCATGTAATGACTGGTGTCACAGTTGCGTAGCATCTGCCACATCCATTTCAGTTGGAACTGCGTGCCGTCAAGGCGAACGGCCAACGGCGCATGGCGTTGAAACATCCATTTAATCGCTTTTAGCGGTACGCCGGGTGCCGCCCACGGTGCTGCATAGCCTGGAGAGATTTGCCCCGCATTCGCCGCACTGGTTTCCAGCGCCGGACCGGGCTCACGATCAATGACGGTGACATCGTGTCCAGCCTGACTTAAATACCAGGCGCTGGTCACGCCAACGACACCACTTCCCAGTATGACAACTCGCATAGCCACTCCGTTAACAGTAAAAGAATAATCATCTAATTACATCTTGATAACTCAGTTGAAAATATTATTCAACATATGGCTTTTTTATGGTGATGTATCTCACACATAGCGGTAACGACAGGGATGTCTCTGCTTTAGGATCTCCTGCTGTGCGTCATTTTTATCCAGCATAAAATTTCGTGAACATCCTGTTTTTCGATGTTGGATTAACGTGATATCGCAAAGAAAAATTTTCTGCCGCAGCACGTTTTTTAACACCGTGTTCTATGCTTGAAATGAGGTACTCCAGACAGAGAGTGCCGCCAACAATGAGGGTGCGCGAATGGCTACGATTGATTCCATGAACAAGGACACCACACGGTTGAGCGATGGACCCGACTGGACGTTTGATCTGCTGGATGTCTATCTGGCGGAAATAGACCGCGTGGCAAAACTCTACCGACTGGAGACCTATCCGCACCAAATCGAGGTCATTACCTCCGAGCAGATGATGGACGCCTACTCCAGCGTCGGGATGCCGATTAACTATACCCACTGGTCGTTTGGTAAAAAATTTATTGAAACCGAACGTCTGTATAAGCACGGTCAGCAAGGGCTGGCTTATGAGATTGTCATCAACTCCAACCCATGTATCGCGTATCTGATGGAGGAGAACACCATCACCATGCAGGCGCTGGTGATGGCACACGCCTGCTATGGGCATAACTCCTTCTTCAAGAACAACTACCTTTTCCGTAGCTGGACGGATGCCAGCTCCATTGTTGATTATCTGATTTTTGCCCGAAACTACATTACCCAGTGTGAAGAGCGCTACGGCGTCGACGAAGTCGAAAAACTGCTCGATTCCTGCCATGCACTGATGAACTACGGTGTCGATCGCTATAAACGCCCGCAAAAAATTTCATTGCAGGAAGAGAAAGCGCGGCAAAAAAGCCGCGAAGAATATCTGCAAAGTCAGGTAAATATGCTGTGGCGTACCTTGCCGAAAAAAGAGGAAGAGAAAACCGTGTTTGAAGCGCGGCGTTATCCTTCTGAACCCCAGGAAAACCTGCTGTACTTTATGGAAAAAAATGCCCCGCTGCTGGAGTCCTGGCAGCGTGAAGTGCTGCGTATCGTGCGCAAAGTGAGCCAGTATTTTTATCCGCAGAAACAGACCCAGGTGATGAACGAAGGCTGGGCGACGTTCTGGCATTACACCATCCTTAACCACCTGTACGATGAAGGCAAAGTGACCGAGCGGTTTATGCTGGAGTTTCTACACAGCCATACCAATGTGGTGTTCCAGCCGCCGTACAACAGCCCGTGGTATAGCGGGATAAACCCTTATGCGCTCGGATTCGCCATGTTCCAGGACATCAAACGTATTTGTCAGTCTCCGACCGAGGAAGATAAATACTGGTTCCCGGATATCGCCGGTTCTGACTGGCTGGAAACCCTGCACTTCGCGATGCGTGATTTTAAAGATGAGAGCTTTATCAGCCAGTTCCTGTCACCGAAGGTGATGCGTGATTTCCGCCTGTTCACCGTGTTGGACGATGACAGACATAATTATCTGGAAATCTCAGCAATTCATAACGAAGAGGGATACCGTGAAATTCGTAACCGGCTGTCGTCGCAGTATAACCTGAGCAACCTGGAGCCAAACATTCAGGTATGGAATGTCGATTTGCGCGGCGATCGCTCTCTCACACTGCGTTATATCCCGCATAATCGCGCCCCGCTGGATAAGGGCCGCAAAGAGGTGCTGAAGCACGTCCATCGGTTATGGGGTTTTGACGTGACGCTGGAGCAACAAAATGAGGATGGCAGCGTGGAACTGCTGGAACGTTGCCCGCCGAGAATGAACGGTCTGTGAATCTTATTGCCGGATGGCGACGCGAAAGCGTCTTATCCGGCCTACACTAGACATCCACGTAGGCCGGATAAGGTGTTCACACCGCCATTCGGCATTGAGCGATTAACGGCCCTGAATGGCTAAATCGCCGGGCAGGTTTTTCTGCATGCGATGCCAAATCTCGCCGCTGTCGTGACCGTAACTGCGCACCGTTTCATACACCTGGTCATGGGAGCCCTGCTCGCAGAGCAATGACAGCTTACGGTAGAAGCTCAGTGCCAGACCGCGGGCTTCCGGATTGGCGAAATAATGACGACCAATACGGGTATACAATCCCTTCATGCCGTTGAGGATCAGGCCGTAAATCGGATTGCCGGACGCGAATGCCAGACCGCGGAAAATGTTGTAGTCCAGGTCAGCAAAAGCGTCAGCGTGGTCGGCTACCTGATTTGCCGTCGCCAGCACTTCCTGCGCTTTGTCCGGATGTTGGCGGAATGCGGTGCGAATGAAGATTGTTGAGATGTTGGTACGCACCGACAGCAGATTATCAATCAGCTGCGGAACGCTCTCGTGATCGAGGCGCGCCAGCGTTTCAAGAATATTCAGTCCTGACGTTTCCCAGAAATTATTCACTTTCGTCGGTTTGCCGTGCTGAATGGTCAACCAGCCGTCCCGCGCCAGGCGCTGTAACACTTCGCGTAGCGTGGTGCGTGTTACTCCAATAAGTTCAGAGAGTTCACGTTCAGCGGGCAAAATAGTGCCTGGGGGGAAGCGGTTATTCCAGATACTTTCAATGATGTACTCTTCCGCGAACCCCGCTGGGCTTTGCGCCTTAATGACCATAGTAATAATTCCATTACACAGCAAAACATAGTTACACACATCATACCAGACGGGTCTGATAGCTGATAGCTGAGGCAATGAAGAAAAAGTGGATCAAGGCTTCATTTTCCAGATAACGCTGGGGCGCAATTGGCGCGACGAAGCACGTGAAGAGCTTGCCTGCGTTCCCTCCTCCCGCTAAGCTTTGCCGTCAAACATAAAAACATGATTTCATTTTTACAGGTAAGGGAAACTGCCATGGAGCTATCCTGGGGTCGCGCGCTGTGGCGCAACTTTTTAGGCCAGTCGCCGGACTGGTACAAACTCGCATTATTATCCTTCTTAATCGTTAACCCGATTATTTTCTTCATCAACCCGTTCGTTGCCGGGTGGCTGCTGGTGGCTGAGTTCATTTTTACGCTGGCAATGGCGCTCAAGTGTTATCCGCTGCTGCCGGGTGGCCTGCTGGCGATTGAAGCCGTCGTCATTGGCATGACCAGCGCCACGCACGTGCGTGAAGAGATTGCCGCCAATCTTGAGGTGTTATTGCTGCTGATGTTTATGGTGGCGGGCATCTACTTTATGAAGCAGTTACTGCTGTTTATTTTTACCCGATTGCTGCTGAGCATTCGCTCTAAAATGCTGCTGTCGCTGTCCTTCTGCGTAGCCGCCGCCTTCCTGTCCGCGTTCCTCGATGCATTGACCGTGGTCGCCGTCGTGATAAGCGTGGCGGTCGGTTTTTATGGCATTTACCACCGCATCGCCTCTTCCCGTGGGGAAGATAATATGCTCGATGACAGCCATATTGATCAGCACAATAAAGCCGTGCTCGAGCAGTTCCGCGGTTTTCTGCGCAGCCTGATGATGCATGCCGGCGTCGGCACGGCGTTAGGTGGCGTGATGACCATGGTTGGTGAACCGCAAAACCTGATTATCGCCAAAGCGGCGGGCTGGCATTTCGGGGATTTCTTCCTGCGGATGTCCCCGGTCACCGTCCCGGTGCTGATCTGCGGACTGCTAACCTGCATGCTGGTCGAGAAATTACGTTGGTTTGGCTATGGTGAAACATTGCCTGAAAAGGTACGTGACGTTCTGCAGCAATATGACGATCAAAGCCGCCAGCAGCGCACCCGCCAGGACAAGATCAAACTGATTGTCCAGGCGATTATCGGCGTCTGGCTGGTTATCGCCCTGGCCCTGCATCTGGCCGAAGTTGGACTGATAGGCCTGTCGGTTATCATCCTGGCGACGTCCTTAACGGGGGTCACTGATGAACATGCTATCGGCAAGGCGTTCACCGAGTCACTGCCGTTCACCGCGCTGCTGACCGTGTTCTTCTCAATTGTGGCCGTAATTATCGATCAGCAATTGTTCGCTCCGATTATTCATTTTGTTTTACAGGCTTCAGAGCATGCCCAGCTCACTCTGTTCTACCTCTTTAACGGTCTGCTTTCTTCTATCTCCGATAACGTCTTTGTAGGCACGATTTACATTAACGAAGCCAAAGCGGCGATGGAGCACGGGACCATCAGCCTGAACCAGTTCGAACTGTTAGCCGTGGCGATTAATACCGGGACTAACCTGCCTTCCGTCGCAACTCCGAATGGCCAGGCCGCATTCCTGTTCCTGCTGACTTCCGCACTGGCACCGTTGATTCGCCTCTCCTATGGCCGCATGGTATGGATGGCGCTGCCGTATACCCTCGTACTGACGCTGGTCGGTCTTTTGTGCGTGGAATTCACCCTCGTCCCGGTGACCGAGTGGATGACGCAAATAGGCTGGTTAGCTACACTTCCATAACAACTTACCGGGCAAATCACTGCCCGGTTTGACTTTTTGCATGATAATTATCCGATTACACAATATTTCAATAGCTGCTAGTGGCGCATAAATTGAATTGGTTTAAACTGCGCTCTCTACGCATGTTGCAGGGAATTTATTATGTTGCGATTTTTAAACCAGTGCTCCCGCGGTCGCGGAGCATGGTTATTGTTGGCGCTAACCGCCCTGGCGCTGGAACTCGTTGCGCTGTGGTTCCAGCACGTGATGCTGCTTAAACCTTGCGTGTTGTGTATTTACGAACGTAGTGCGTTATTCGGCGTAATGGGTGCCGGGCTGGTGGGTGCTATCGCGCCAAAAACGCCGCTGCGTTATGTAGCGATGGTTATCTGGATTTACAGCGCCTGGCGCGGTCTGCAGTTAGCATATGAGCACACCATGATCCAGCTTCACCCGTCTCCGTTCATGACCTGTGATTTTGCGGCGCGCTTTCCGAGCTGGTTACCGCTGGACAAATGGCTGCCTCAGGTTTTCCTGGCATCCGGCGACTGCGCCGAGCGTCAGTGGTCTTTTTTAACCCTTGAAATGCCACAGTGGCTATTAGGGATCTTTGCTGCGTACCTGGTGGTCGCCGTGCTGGTGGTCATTGCCCAACCGTTTAAACCGAAAAAACGCGACCTCTTCGGTCGCTAACAGAGACGCTCCTTCGGGAGCGTTTTTTTTTGCCATAATGTCATTGCTTGGTGGCATCTATAAGATGTATATTAAATACATCTTATAGATGCCACACCAAGGAGATGTCCCATGTCCCATTTACGCATCCCGGCAAACTGGAAAGTTAAACGCTCTACTCCCTTTTTCACAAAAGACACTGTCCCAGCCGCACTGCTCTCCCACCATAACACCGCAGCAGGCGTCTTTGGACAGCTTTGCGTGATGGAAGGTACGGTAACGTATTACGGCTTTGCGAATGAAGAAGCGAAAGAACCTGAAGTTAAAGTGGTGATAAATGCCGGTCAGTTTGCGACCAGCCCACCGCAGTACTGGCATCGTGTTGAATTAAGCGACGACGCGCAGTTCAACATTAATTTCTGGGTTGAAGATGACAACCACTCAGATGAGATGTATCAGGCGAAAAAATCTTAATCTTTAGCGCCTGTTAACCGATGGGCGGCTCAGTCCGCCCATGAAGGTTTGTTCAAAATGTGATCCTGCCAGTCGTGTACTTCTGATTCTTTCACCGCAATATGACGGACTGAAATACGCTCACCGTGCATCGCGGCTTTCGAGCCAGTCAGTAGCGGGTGCCAGTCCGGCAGCCCTTTCCCTTCCGCAAGCAGACGATACGCGCAGGTCATCGGTAGCCATTCAAAAGTTGGCAAATTGTCACGCGTCAGCTTGATGCAATCAGGCTCGTATTCGAAACGACGTTCGTAGTTACGGCACTGGCAGGTTTTGATATTGAGCTGCTTACAGGCGACGTTGGTAAAATAGATTTCGTCGGTATCTTCATCCATCAGCTTATGCAGGCAGCATTGACCACATCCGTCGCATAATGACTCCCACTCGGCATCGGTCATTTCATCCAGGGTTTTGCTTTGCCAGAAAGGTATGTCGCTCATCAGGGTATCCGCTATTGCAATAAAGCTGCACCTTATAACCAGTCTGGCACGTTGATGCAAGTTTTGCCGCCCGAAAAGGCGGCAAGAAGAGATTACAGTACTCTCGTCGTCAGCGTTTGACCGTGAAAACCGATCGCCAGCTCATCACCACTGTGTAACGGCCCTACGCCTTCTGGCGTTCCTGTCAATACCACATCCCCCGCTTTGAGGGTGAAGAAACGACTCATGTAGGCAATCAACGGAATAATGTGATGGATCATGTCCGCCGTAGAACCGTGCTGACGTGTTTCACCGTTTACCGTCAGACTGAGCAGCGTATTTTGCGGATCGCCGTTAAACTCCGATACCGGAATGAAGCCCGACAGCGGACAGGAATTATCAAATCCCTTCGCTTTTTCCCACGGCTGCCCCGCTTTCTTCATTTTGCCCTGAATATCGCGCAGGGTCAGATCCAGCGCCACGCCATAACCGGCAATGGCTTTACGCACATGATCTTCCGTTGCCTGGCGCAGGGTCGCGCCAATCAGCACCGCCAGCTCAACTTCGTGGTGCACCGCACCCATATCCGCCGGGATAACCAGCGGTTGGCGCAGGTCGCACAATGCCGTTTCCGGTTTGATAAACAGCACGGGTTCATCTGGCGTTGTGCTGCCCATCTCCTTAATGTGCTTTGCGTAATTACTGCCCACGCAAACCACTTTACTCACTGGGTAATCCAGCAGAGCACCATGCCAGTTGTGATGTTGATACATGACTTTCCCCTAACGTCGTCTTCGATTTCAGGAACTGCATCGACGGGACATGCGGCTGCCGGATACAGTTTAACCTTTAGCGTCTGGTATATTTTGTTTTGCCACAGACAGATGCTGTTTGAGTAAATCTTCTGGCGGTGGCGGGATTTGTAAATAATAGCCCTGCTCGGTTAACGCCTGTTTTACTTTTTCAAGGTCAGCGTTCACCAGTTTCTTGCGACCATCAAGTGGTAAAATCATTGCCAGTTTCGGCTGACCAAAACCTTTCATCAGTTCTTCAGGAACGCGAGAGAAATCGTCTTTTTTTTCGACATATAAATAGGTCTGGTCACGTTTGCTGCTTCGGTAGATCACACAAAACATATCTTTTACTCTGAATTCACGGAATGGTGGCTTGCCTCAATATAATACTGACTATAACATGCCTTATAGTCTTCGGAATATCACCCCGCGCTGGGGATGATAAATAGCAAATTGAGTAAGGCCAGGATGTCAAACACGCCAATCGAGCTTAAAGGCAGTAGCTTCACCTTATCTGTGGTTCACTTGCACGAGTCAGAACCCGAGGTTATTCGTCAGGCGTTGGAAGACAAAATCGCGCAGGCTCCTGCTTTTTTAAAACATGCTCCCGTGGTGATCAACGTCAGTGGCCTTGAAAGCCCGGTAAACTGGCCAACGCTGCAGAAAGTTGTCGCATCTACCGGTCTGCGCATTATCGGCGTTAGCGGCTGCAAAGATGCCAGACTCAAAGCAGAGATCGACGAAATGGGCCTGCCTTTACTGACTGAAGGTAAAGAAAAAGCGCTGCGCCCTGCCCCCATTGCTGAACCCGCACCTGCCGCGCCGGTACAAAACGTTACTCCCATCACAAAAACACGATTAATAAATGTCCCGGTTCGTTCCGGTCAGCGCATTTATGCACCACAATGTGATCTGATTGTTACAAACCACGTCAGCGCGGGCGCAGAACTCATCGCTGACGGCAATATTCACGTTTATGGCATGATGAGAGGCCGTGCACTGGCGGGTGCAAGCGGCGATCGAGAAGCACAGATTTTTTGTACCCACCTGACGGCAGAACTGGTGTCTATCGCAGGTGTTTATTGGCTGAGTGATAAAATCCCAGCAGAATTTTATGGCAAAGCGGCGCGTCTGCAATTAGCAGAGAACGCTTTGACAGTTCAACCGTTGAATTGATCCCTTTTTAACAAGGAATTTCTATGGCACGCATTATTGTTGTTACTTCGGGTAAAGGGGGCGTTGGCAAAACCACCTCCAGCGCGGCCATCGCTACAGGTTTGGCCCAGAAGGGAAAGAAAACTGTCGTTATTGATTTTGATATCGGCCTGCGTAACCTCGATTTAATCATGGGTTGCGAACGCCGCGTCGTTTACGACTTCGTCAACGTTATTCAGGGCGATGCGTCGTTAAATCAGGCGTTAATCAAAGATAAGCGTACTGAAAATCTCTTTATTCTTCCGGCCTCACAGACTCGCGATAAAGACGCGCTGACGCGTGAAGGCGTCGCAAAAGTTCTGGATGATCTGAAATCGATGGACTTCGACTTCATCGTCTGCGACTCCCCGGCCGGTATTGAAACCGGTGCGCTAATGGCACTGTATTTTGCCGATGAAGCGATTATTACCACCAACCCGGAAGTGTCTTCAGTACGTGACTCTGACCGTATTCTGGGCATTCTGGCGTCGAAATCTCGTCGCGCGGAAAATGGTGAAGATCCGATTAAAGAGCATCTGCTGCTTACGCGCTACAACCCTGGCCGCGTAAACAGAGGCGACATGCTCAGCATGGAAGACGTACTGGAAATTCTGCGCATCAAACTGGTTGGTGTGATTCCGGAAGATCAGTCAGTCCTGCGCGCATCTAACCAGGGTGAGCCGGTGATCCTCGACATCAATGCGGATGCTGGCAAAGCTTATGCAGATACCGTAGACCGTCTGTTGGGAGAAGAACGTCCTTTCCGCTTCGTTGAAGAAGAGAAGAAAGGTTTCCTCAAACGCCTGTTCGGAGGATAAGTTATGGCATTACTGGATTTTTTTCTCTCGCGGAAAAAGAGCACAGCAAACATCGCTAAAGAGCGACTGCAGATCATTGTTGCAGAACGTCGTCGTAGTGACGCCGAACCGCATTATTTACCGCAGTTGAGGAAAGATATTCTCGACGTTATCTGTAAGTATGTACAAATCGATCCAGAGATGGTCACGGTACAACTTGAACAAAAAGACGGCGATATTTCTATCCTCGAACTTAACGTGACATTACCAGAAGCAGAAGAGTCGAAATAAGCGCTTTGGTAAAAAAGTTGTGGTCGAAAAAAGGCAGAATATTCTGCCTTTTTTATTTTCAGTGACCCGTCCTGAATAGCGTTATTACCGAGTAAACAGTAGATAGGGTTCCAGAATAACCACCAGACACTCGCTTATTGTGGATATTCCAGCAACAGGGCGTTAAGTCGCTCGGCCATCAGCTCGCCACGCCAGCCGGAAATAAGCTCCGGCAAGGAAGACTTCGGCTTTAATTTCCAGTGCCAGTTAAGCAACTGATTTATCTGACGGCGGGAGGCCAGCAGCTCCACGCTGAGATTGTGTTCCGCGCTCACGTCAGCCACCAACGCCTTAATGGCTTTGAAGGCTTTACGGTAGCCCGGCATATCCATCAGGTTCAGCAGTGGTTCAGGCAACGATGCTTCCGGCAGGGCCTGCGCTTTTTCTACCAATGAAATCAGTGCCTTGCCATGGAAGCGAATTTCGCTCCCGGAAAGACCGAGGCTGTCCAGCTCACCCAGACTACCCGGCATATAGCGCGCCACTGACCACAGGTGCTCTTCGCGTACCACGAAATTCACCGCCAGATCGCGTTCACGCGCTTTACGCAGTCGCCAGTCAGCCAGCAGTTGCAGGCAGGCAAGCTGACGGGTACGCAGCTGCCAGGCGTTGGTAATGTCACGCCACGCGTCCTCAGGCGCCAGTACTTCCTGGCGACGCTGCTGCATTAAACGACACTCATCCAGCGCGGCCGGTAGCCAGCCAGAGGCATCGGTTTCAGCCATCAGTTTTGCGGTCATCGGTAATAAATACCAGACGTCCGCGGCAGCATACTCACACTGACGCTCAGTCAGCGGTCGGGCCAGCCAGTCCGTACGGGATTCGCTTTTGTCCAGCGCCACCCCCGTAAACTCTTCCACCATCGCGGCAAATCCCCACGACAGCGGGCGACCGCAAAACGCGGCCAGAATTTGCGTATCAATCAGCGGCTGCGGAAGTTCGCCAAAGGTGTTGAGAAACACTTCCAGGTCTTCACTTCCCGCGTGCAGGAATTTGGTTATCGTGGTGTCGCGTAAAATGTCGCGCAGCGGCGACCAGTCGGTGATCCCCAGCGGATCAATCAGAGCAACGTGTTTGCCGTCAAACAGCTGAATGAGTCCCAGCTGCGGATAATAGGTACGCGTGCGAACAAATTCAGTATCCAGGGCAATCGCCGGAAACTCACGAACGGCTTCGCACAGCGTGGCCAACGCGTCGTCCGTGGTAATCATTTGGTAATTCAAATCGTGCTCTCTCAGGTTTGCGCCAAAAAAACGCCGGATTAACCGGCGCTTTCTGATGACTGACTTAACGCTCAGTCTTTATTGTCCACTTTGCTACGGGCTTCGTCACGCAATTCTCGTCGCAAAATTTTGCCGACGTTAGATTTTGGTAACTCATCACGGAATTCCACCAGCTTCGGGACCTTGTAGCCGGTCAACTGACGGCGGCAGAACGTAATCAGCGCTTCATCGGTGAGTGACGCGTCTTTCTTCACGACAAAAATCTTCACCGCTTCACCGCTGCTGCCCGAGGGCACGCCCACCGCGGCTACTTCCTGAACGCCAGGATGTTGCATCACCACGTCTTCAATTTCGTTCGGATAAACGTTAAAACCGGAGACCAGGATCATATCTTTTTTGCGATCGACGATACGCAGGAAGCCTTCGTCGTCCATCACCGCAATATCCCCGGTGTGCAGCCAACCATCTTTAACAATTTCATCGGTCGCATCCGGGCGCTGCCAGTAACCCAGCATCACCTGCGGGCCTTTCACGCACAGTTCACCCGGCTCGCCCGGCGGGACTTCGTTATCGTCATCATCCACCAGCTTAACCTCAGTGGAGGGAACTGGCAGGCCAATACTGCCGCTGTGATAGTCGATATCATGCGGATTGACGCTCACCAGCGGCGAACACTCGGTCAGGCCATAGCCTTCCAGCAGATATTGGCCGGTCAGCTTCACCCAACGTTCTGCAACCGCCTGCTGGACGGGCATACCGCCCCCCGCAGAAAGATGCAGCGACGAGAAATCCAGTTGCTGGAAGTCTTTGTTATTCAACAATGCGTTGAACAGCGTATTGACGCCGGTCATGGCGGTAAACGGGTATTTCGCCAGCTCTTTTACCAGGCCCGGAATATCACGTGGGTTAGTGATCAGTACGTTTTGACCGCCAAGCTCAATAAACAGCAGGCAGTTCATCGTTAAAGCAAAAATGTGATACAGCGGTAGCGCGGTGATCACCAGCTCTTTACCCGGATGCAGCAACGGACCGTAAGTAGCATGGACCTGCTCGAGGTTCGCCAGCATATTGCGGTGGGTGAGCATTGCACCTTTTGCCACACCGGTTGTCCCCCCGGTGTATTGCAGGAAGGCCAGATCTTCAGAGACCACTTCAGGCTTCACATACTGCATGCGATACCCGTTTTGTAACGCACTGCGAAACGAGATGGCATCAGGCAGGTGATATTTCGGTACCAGCCGCTTAATGTACTTCACAACAAAGTTAACCAGCGTTCCTTTGGCGGTTGAGAGCTGATCGCCCATTCGCGTCAGGATCACGTGCTGAACCGATGTTTTATCGACCACTTTCTCCAGCGTGTGGGCAAAGTTGGACACGATCACAATCGCTGCCGCACCGCTATCATTAAGCTGATGCTCCAGTTCACGCGGTGTGTACAATGGGTTCACGTTTACCACAATCATGCCGGCACGCAGAATGCCAAACAGCGCCACCGGATACTGCAGCAGGTTCGGCATCATCAGTGCGACACGATCGCCCTTTTTCAGCCCCAGCCCTTCTTGCAAATATGCCGCAAATGCGCGGCTACGTTCTTCGAGTTTGCGGAAGGTCATCACCTCCCCCATATTCACAAACGCGGGCTGATCGGCATAGCGCCTGACTGAATGTTCAAACAGTTCCACCAGGGATTGATAACGGTCAGGATTGATCTCCGCGGGAACACCTGCGGGATAACGGTTAAGCCAAACCTTTTTCAATACATCACCTCTAAAATGCGTATTCGTCGTCATCACAACCCCAGACAATAAACAAACTGTTAACATAATATTAACTCAGCGTACCAGTTTGTTTATTACACAACGACAAGGTTGCGAAGCACGTCACTATTTATTTTTCTTATAGCCACATAAATGCAGAAACAGCGGACGCGCCGCTGCTTCTTTTATACATAAATCAAAGAGTTATTCTGTAACTATCGTCTGAACCTGTGCCGGACCTGGATTGTACCATCCCCATCCGCCGTAGCCGCCGTATGGCCAGCCACGCGCACCGTAGAACCAGGGATCGATGGGCTGCGGAGGCATCACGATCTGCTGAGTAATATGCCAGCGTTTATAACCGGTTACCTGCATCAGCATGAACTTATACGGCGTACTGCCAATTTTACCGTCCACCGTGCCGCTAATAGGCCCTACGACGGTGACCAGTTGTCCGCGGAAATCCACCGGATCGAGAAAGCCATTAACATCGGCATAAATACGCCCGCGTGAAGCTTCACCCAGAATCGGACGCGCGCCGCTGTCGAGAGGCACGGTGGCAATTTCCAGTCGGGATTTCCCCTGCTGATTCTGAATGTCCACCACTTTGCCGCCAAAGCGTGCTTCCTGTCCGACATACAGTTGCGGCGCATTCATGACCCGTACCAGATCCTGCTGTGGCGTTGGGCTTGAACCTTTAATCGCATCAGGAATGGTAACGCAACCGCTTAGCATGAACGCCAATGCGCCCGTCAACACGCCTTTTAATACCCATTTTTGAACCGCCATGTTGCGACTCCCTTATCTCAGCGCCTGTCCCCGGTGAGTTTCAAACTGCTGCGCATTCATCGCGTTGAGCCCGTTTGAAAGCATCGGGGGATGTACTACTAAGATTCATTCTTTTCCGGGAAGTTTCTTCCACGCCACGGTGTTACGTAAATAAACCGGTTCAGCATGTTCAACCGCTACCGTCTTTCCAGAGGCGAACAGTTGGGTGGCGAGAGGCAACATATCTTCAGCAGCCGGAAGCAAAACGTCGCCATCGCGCAGCATCAGGCCACTGTCTTTACCGAGTTCAGGCCATGCAGGCCAGCCCGTGCCGACCGTTACCCAATCACCGGAAAGCTGCAGCAGTCGCTCATGAACCTGTTCCGGAGTTAATACCGCTTCGGTGTCTTCGCCGTGCCAGATACCGTTCTCATCACGCTGGTATTCGGCCCAGTAGACTTCACCCATGCGCGCATCAATTGCAGCCAGCACGCGCGTTGCGCCATTTTTGCGCCAGGCCCCCTGCGCCATAGTTGCCAGCGTGGACACGCCGATCATTGGCAAGTTCGCCCCTAACGCCAACCCCTGAGCAATACCAATACCAATACGCACGCCGGTGAAACTACCGGGACCTCGGCCAAACGCCAGAGCGTCGATATCCGTTAATGTGACATTGCCAGCAGTCAGGATATCCTGAACCAGCGGCAGGATGCGTTGGGTATGCTCTCGAGGGCAAAGCTCGAAATGAGATGTGATATTACCGTCATTCCACAGGGCGACAGAGCACGCCTCTGTGGCGGTATCGATAGCCAGAATTCGCATGGGTCTTCGTGATCAGATCAATAAATTTGGCGCGTATCTTAGCACAGTCTGTAACAAATTACTCAGTCGTTGGTATGGCAAGAAAGCGAACCGCGCGGGCAATGTCACGCGTGCGGGGTGCCGGTGGCAGGCTGGCCAGGAATGTCGCACCGTAAGGTCGCATGACCAGCCGGTTATCACAAATCACCAGGACGCCGCGATCGTCAGCGTCACGAATCAAGCGCCCCACCCCCTGCTTAAGCGTGATCACGGCATCCGGGAGCTGGACTTCGTCAAACGGGTCGCCGCCGCGCAGCCGACAGTCTTCCATACGCGCTTTTAACAGCGGATCGTCCGGCGAGGTAAACGGCAGCTTGTCGATAATAACCAGCGACAGCGTATCACCTCGTACGTCCACACCTTCCCAGAAGCTGCTGGTCGCCACCAGCAGGGCATTGCCCGCGCTGACAAACTGCTGCAATAGCTGCCCTTTGCTGGTCTCCCCCTGCAGCAGGACCGGGAGCGTCATGGTGGCACGAAACTGTTCCGCCAGGTCGCGCATCATTGCGTGCGAGGTACACAGCATAAAGCAGCGCCCATTGTTAGCTTCAATAATGGGGCGCAGCATGGCGGCCAGCTGACGCGCCGCCCCCGGCTGGTTAGTTTGCGGAAGATTGCGCGGCACGCACAGCAGCGCCTGTCGCGTGTAGTCAAAGGGGCTCGGCAACAACATTGATTCAGCCTGTTCAATGCCCAGTCGCGCGGTAAAGTGGCGAAGATCGTCGTTGACCGACAGCGTAGCGGAAGTAAAAATCCAGCAGCCCGGCTTTTGGTCCATCACCTCTTTGAATTTATCCGCTACGGTGAGTGGCGTCAGCGCCAGCGTAAAATGCCGTGAAGTGCATTCATACCAGTAGCTGAATCCCGGTTGGTTGATCTCCTTCAGGCGTTTCAAGCGGGCGCGATACAGCGTGGCGCGCTCGAATGCGGCATCCAGCAGCGCTGAACGTCCGAGCGACAGCTTCGCTACGTCGTAGCACAGTTCCAGCGTGTCATCGAGCAGCAAAAATGCCCGCTGGACGCGCTGATCGGCCAGCAATTCACGCAGGTTACCGCGATAGCCCGGCTCGCCCAGTTGCAGGCGGAAATCCTGCGCGCTTTGCGCCAGACGGTCAGCGCACTTTTGTAGTTGCTGGGTATCTTTTAGCTCGGTGCGATAGGCAATGGTAATGTCTTTGGCCAGATCGAGCAGTTGGCGGCTGGAAAGCGACTGACCAAAATACTGGCTGGCGATATCCGGTAGCTGATGGGCTTCATCGAAGATCATCACGTCTGCCTCCGGGATCAGCTCCCCGAACCCGCTCTCTTTCACCACCATATCAGCGAGAAACAGGTGATGGTTAACTACCACCACATCGGCATCCATGGCTTTTTTACGCGCTTTAACGACAAAACAGTCTTTATACAGTGGGCAGTCGCTGCCCAGACAGTTGTCGTTGGTACTGGTCACCAGCGGCCATGCGTGCGAGTCTTCCGCCACGCTGACGCAGGTGCTGATATCGCCATCAACGGTTTGATTCGACCACGAGCGCAGCAGGATCACATCGCTTAAGGTTTGCACCGGCAGGTCACCGCCCGCCAGCGCCTGTTGTTCAAGGCGTTCCAGACACAGGTAGTTAGAGCGCCCTTTCAGCAACGCCAGTTTGCCGGTAAATTTCAGCGCTTTTGCCACGGTAGGGAGATCGCGGCTGTAGAGTTGATCCTGCAGCGCTTTCGATCCGGTAGAAATGATCACTTTCTTACCGGCGCGCAGTGCAGGCGCAAGGTAGGCGTAAGTTTTCCCGGTCCCGGTCCCGGCTTCGACGACAAGCGGCTGTGATTTTTCAATGGCATGCGAGACGGCGACGGCCATCTGTCGCTGTGGTTCACGCGGTTTAAAACCCGGTATCGCTTTAGCCAATTGACCGTCTGCTGCAAAATCGTCCGTCACACTACCCCCTGTTCATTTGAACAGGGATTATGTCAGGCCAGCGGGTCTTTCGCCAGTTGAAGAGGTGACGAGGGCACAACATTATGGCAGTCTTGTCGCCAGCAGAAACCGATTAAATAAAAACGTAAATGAGGAATAATTTATGACTATCGTGCGCATTGATGCCGAGGATCGTTGGTCAGACGTGGTGATTCACAACAACACGTTGTATTACACCGGCGTACCGGAAAACCTGGATGCTGACGCGTTTGAACAAACGGCCAACACGCTGGCACAAATTGATGCGGTGCTGGAAAAACAGGGCAGCAACAAGTCACGTATTCTTGACGCGACCATTTTCCTGACGGACAAAAGCGACTTCGCCGCCATGAACAAAGCCTGGGACGCGTGGGTCGTTGCCGGTCACGCGCCCGTGCGTTGTACCGTGCAGGCCGGGTTGATGAACCCGAAATACAAAGTCGAGATCAAGATTATCGCCGCGGTGTAACGGGCGTTACTCGTCTTCGTCCTCGTCTTCAAAACGCGCCACGATCCGTTCGCCGGTATGAGTGGCGCGAATTTCAGCCGCGACCTGAGTGATCGCTTCGCCGCTGCTCATCCCCTGTGACATCAGTTCGTGAATACGCTCGACTGCTTTTTGCTGCTGTTCATGACTGAGTGAAGGTAAACCTGCAAACATTGTTAACTCCTGCTAAATTGTCTGCGCTAATTATCCCATGCTACCGGGCAGTAAGCCAGTAAAGTAGTAACGAGTCAGGACTGATGAAAACGTTATCTCCCGCAGTAATTACATTACCCTGGCGTCAGGACGCCGCTGAACGCTATTTCTCGACCTTAAGCCATCTGCCGTGGGCGATGCTGTTACATTCGGGGCACGCCGACCACCCGCATAATCGCTTTGATATTCTGGTCGCCGATCCTGTGATGACGCTGGTCACGCGAGATGCAGACACCGCAGTGCATGACAAAGACGGAATCACGCACACGCCTGATGACCCGATGACGGTGTTACGCTCGGCGCTAACTTCACTGGCAATACGGCCCGATTATAATCCCGTTCTTCCCTTCCAGGGAGGGGCGCTGGGCCTGTTTGGCTACGATTTGGGCCGACGCTTCGAAGCGCTGCCAAATGTCGCTGAACGTGATATCACCCTGCCGGATATGGCGGTTGGCATTTACGATTGGGCACTGATTGTCGACCACCAGCGGCAAACCGTGTCGCTGCTCAGCCACGGTGATGTGCAGGCCCGCCGCCACTGGCTGGAAAGCCAGCGCGCGCCAACACGTGAGCCTTTTATGCTAACGTCAGCGTGGCAATCCAATATGAGCCGCGCGCAGTACGGCAAAAAGTTTCGCCAGGTACAGCGCTATCTTCACAGCGGGGACTGCTATCAGGTCAACCTTGCCCAGCGTTTTCAGGCGCAGTATCAGGGGGATGAGTGGCTCGCCTTTGAGCGACTCAACCAGGCCAACCGCGCCCCGTTCAGTGCATTTATCCGCCTTGAGGAAGGCGCAATCCTCAGCCTGTCGCCAGAGCGGTTTATTCAGTTGGAAAATCGGCAGATCCAGACGCGCCCCATCAAGGGCACCCTGCCGCGACTGGACTCACCAGATGCCGATCGTCAGCAGGCGCAAAGACTGGCAAACTCACCTAAAGATCGTGCTGAAAACCTGATGATCGTGGATCTGATGCGTAACGACATTGGTCGCGTTGCCGTGCCGGGTTCAGTCAAGGTTCCCGAACTGTTTGTTGTCGAGCCCTTCCCTGCCGTGCACCATCTGGTCAGCACCATTACGGCGCGTTTGCCGGAATCGCTGCACGCCACGGATCTGCTGCGCGCCGCCTTCCCTGGTGGTTCCATTACCGGCGCGCCAAAGGTGCGGGCGATGGAAATTATTGACGAACTGGAACCGCACAGACGTAACGCCTGGTGCGGCAGCGTCGGCTATCTGAGCTTTTGCGGCAATATGGATACCAGTATTACCATCCGCACCCTGACGGCCACCGACGGACAGCTTTACTGTTCGGCTGGCGGTGGAGTTGTTGCGGACAGTCAGGAAGACGCGGAATATCAGGAAACGTTTGATAAAGTGAACCGTATTTTGCACCAACTGGAGAACTGAACCGTGGAAAACAGCAGCCTGACGCTTGATGACTTTTTATCGCGCTTTCTTCTCCTGCGCCCGCAGGTCAATCATGAAGCGTTAAACCAGCGCCAGGCCGCCGTGCTGATCCCGGTCGTTCGCCGCCCACAGCCGGGATTGCTGTTAACCCAACGCTCGGTGCATTTGCGTAAACACGCCGGACAGGTTGCCTTCCCGGGCGGAGCTGTAGACAGCAGCGACGCGTCGCTGGTTGCCGCCGCGCTACGAGAAGCCGAGGAGGAAGTGGCCATTCCCCCTTCGTGCGTTGAGGTGATTGGCGTCCTGCCGCCGGTGGATAGCGTCACCGGTTTTCAGGTCACGCCAGTGGTGGGTATTATCCCACCTAATCTGCCCTATCGTGCAAGCGAAGATGAAGTCTCTGCAGTATTCGAAATGCCGCTGGCGCAGGCGTTGCATCTGGGTCGTTATCACCCCTTAGATATCTACCGTCGGGGTGACTCGCATCGCGTCTGGCTTTCCTGGTATGAGCATTATTTCGTCTGGGGAATGACCGCCGGGATAATTCGTGAGCTGGCGCTGCAAATTGGCGTGAAGCCCTGACTATACTTATCTTTACGCACCGCAGACACAACCTGAAACGCCGGTCACAACATTAGTAAAACCGCGGTTATCTATTAGTTTAATTCATGTGAATAGTTAAGCCGATCGCCGCGTTCCCTCTTACACTATGCGCAGTTATAACATCGTTACTGGAAAGCCCAGTCGCCCTGTAGGAGTATTATCGTGATTAGTCTATTCGACATGTTTAAGGTGGGGATCGGTCCCTCATCTTCCCATACCGTAGGACCTATGAAGGCGGGTAAACAGTTCGTCGATGACCTGGTCGAAAAAGGATTACTGGACAGCGTTACTCGTGTTGCCGTCGACGTGTATGGTTCACTGTCGCTCACGGGTAAAGGTCACCACACCGATATCGCCATTATTATGGGTCTGGCAGGCTATGAGCCTGCGACCGTGGACATCGACAGCATTCCCGGATTTATTCGCGATGTAGAAACGCGTGGACGCCTGCTGCTTGCGCAGGGCCAACACGAAGTCGACTTCCCGCAAAACGACGGCATGCGTTTTCGCAACAGCAACCTGTCGCTGCATGAAAACGGTATGCAAATTCATGCCTACAACGGTGACACCGTTGTTTACAGCAAAACATATTATTCCATTGGCGGTGGTTTCATCGTTGATGAAGAACACTTTGGTCAGGACGCGGCGAATGAGGTCAGCGTACCTTATCCGTTCAAATCTGCCGCTGAAATGCTGGAGTACTGCAACAGCACCGGTCTGTCGCTCTCTGGCATGGTGATGCAGAACGAACTTGCGCTGCACAGCAAAAAAGAAATTGAAGAGTATTTTGGTAACGTCTGGCAAACCATGCAGGCCTGTATCGATCGTGGGATGAACACCGAAGGCATTCTGCCGGGGCCGCTGCGCGTGCCTCGTCGTGCCTCTGCCCTGCGTCGTATGCTGGTCTCCAGCGACAAACTCTCCAACGATCCGATGAACGTGATCGACTGGGTGAACATGTTTGCGCTGGCCGTAAACGAAGAGAACGCCGCGGGTGGTCGCGTTGTGACAGCGCCGACCAACGGTGCTTGCGGCATCGTGCCTGCGGTTCTGGCTTATTACGATCACTTCATTGAGCCCGTCAGCCCGGATATCTATACCCGCTATTTCCTGGCGGCCGGTGCAATTGGCGCGCTGTACAAAATGAATGCCTCTATCTCTGGCGCAGAAGTGGGCTGCCAGGGCGAAGTCGGTGTGGCATGTTCTATGGCCGCAGCAGGTCTGGCAGAGTTACTGGGTGCGAGCCCGGAGCAGGTATGTGTGGCTGCCGAAATCGGTATGGAACACAACCTCGGCTTAACCTGCGATCCGGTTGCCGGACAGGTCCAGGTGCCGTGCATTGAGCGTAACGCCATTGCTTCCGTGAAGGCGATCAACGCGGCACGTATGGCAATGCGTCGTACCAGCGCCCCGCGCGTCTCACTGGATAAAGTCATCGAGACCATGTACGAAACCGGCAAGGACATGAACGCCAAATACCGCGAAACCTCCCGCGGCGGCCTGGCGATCAAAGTTCAGTGTGACTAATACTTAATTTTCGCCCATCTGCGACGGATGGGCGAATTTGCTTCCCCTCCCTCGTCTACGGTAATTTTCCCCACTACACTTGCTCTGTTGCTGTTGGCTTCTGTGACCAACGGCTTATCGGGCGGCCCGCATGCAAACAGCACAACGGATCATCAAAAATTATCGCCGTAATCGCTTAATCGTCTGCACAGTTTGTGCACTACTGACGCTCATTCTTACATTATCTGTCCGATTTATTTCGGAGCGTAATTTAAATCATCACTCCACCGTCACGTTCGCTAACCATGCTGTAGAAGAGCTGGATGATATCCTGCTGCCGTTGCGGACCGGACGCTATGTGCTGTTGCCGTTAATTGGCCTGCCCTGCTCGGTGGCGCGTTTAGCCCTGAGCAAGCACGCCGCCAGACTGCAAACCGTGCGCTCTATTAACCTGGTTCAGGGTGGCATCCTCTATTGTTCGAGTATATTTGGCTATCGCAATGTGCCCATCAAGCAGCTGCAACCTGAATTGCCCAGCCGCGAACCGCAGCTACTGTTATCCACCGATCATTCGCTCATTAAGGGCAGTCCTATTCTGACGCAATGGTATCCGTCGTCTGCCAATGGCGAAGATGGGGTGTTGGAGATCGTCAATATTGAATTATTGTCGGGCATGCTGCTTGAACCACAGCCTCCGCAAATTACACATGCCAGTTTAACCATCGGTAAGCGGCATCTGCTGTACGGACAAGGCGTCGTCGACAAGCTACCGGAGAGTGACGGCGAACAACGCTACCAACTTTCATCACAACATTTCCCCTTTGCCATCAGCGTCAGCGGACCAGGAGCCAGCGAACTGGCGTTAAGACACCTGCCCACCCAGTTACCGTTAGCGGTCATGCTCAGCTTATTAGTGGGGTATCTGGCCTGGCTGGCGACCGCTAACAGAATGAGTTTTTCCTGGGAGATTAATCTGGCCCTCGCCGAGCGGGAGTTTGAGCTATTTTGCCAGCCACTACTGAACGCCAGCACCCAGCAGTGTACGGGCGTTGAAATTCTCTTACGCTGGAATAACCCACGTCAGGGCTGGATTTCACCTGAAGTGTTCATCCCTATCGCGGAAGAGCACAATCTGATTGTCCCCCTGACTCGTCACGTCATCGCAGAAACCATTCAGCAACGGCACGTTTTCCCAATGAGCAGCCAGTTTCATATTGGTATCAACGTCGCCGCCAGCCATTTTCGTGACGGTATGTTGTTAAAAGACCTTAATCAGTACTGGTTCAGTCAGCATCCCATCCAGCAACTGGTGATTGAACTGACCGAGCGCGATGCGCTGCTGGATGTCGATTATCGACTGGTGCATGAACTTCATCGACTGGGGGTAAAACTGGCCATTGACGATTTCGGTACCGGCAACAGCTCGCTCTCGTGGCTGGAAAAGTTGCGCCCGGATGTACTGAAGATTGATAAATCCTTTACCTCTGCGATCGGGACTGATGCCGTCAATTCGACCGTTACTGACATCATCATCGCACTGGGGAAAAAACTGAATATTGAACTGGTAGCTGAAGGGGTTGAAACGCAGGCGCAGGCCCAGCATTTACGGCGACATGGCGTGAATGTATTGCAGGGATTTCTCTATGCCAAGCCGATGCCGCTGCGCGATTTTCCTCAATGGCTGGCGGGCAGTAGTACACCACCACCCGCCCGGCATAACGGGCATATCATGCCTGCTATGCCGTTTCGGTAGGTCAAATTATTCGTCTTCGTGGTGAGCGGATTGCTCTTTAACAATACGAACGAGATCCACACGATAGTCGTTCGCTTCGACAATGGTGATGCTTAGCGGTGCAACCTCAATCACATCGCCAACACGCGGAATGTGACCGTTAGCCGCGATAACCAGCCCCGCCACCGTCGCAATGTCTTCGTCTTCGTCCACCAGCGTATCAACGTCAAGCGCCTGCTGCAGAGCGTGCAGATCGGTGCCGCCTTTAACCAGCCAGCCACCCGCATCGGCGATGATTTCCGGTGTTTCATCAGCATCCGGGAACTCACCGGCAATGGCTTCCAGAACATCCAGCGGGGTCACCAGACCCTGAACAACGCCAAATTCGTTGGTAACGATAACGAAGCTGCCCCGGGCACGACGCAATACGCCCAACAGATTAATCGGATCCAGCGTTTCTGGGACCACGATGGCCGGTGACGCTGAGGCAATTGCTGCCACATCTACGCCGTCTTCGAGGGCCACTAACAGTTCTTTTGCCCGCACGATACCGATAATTTCGTCCAGTTCACCACGACACACCGGGAACAGGCTGTGTGGGGAAGAGAGCAGCTGTTCACGAATTTCTGCCACGCTCAGATCTGCATCCACCCAGCTGATTTCGCCACGCGGCGTCATAATGCCGCGCAAAGAACGTGAGGCCAGCGACAGCACGCCGTTGATCATATAGCGTTCTTCTTCAACAAATGCCCCTTCCGGAACGGGTACCGGCACCGGGTTGTCAGACTCCATCTGCACACCGGCCTGACGTTTACCGCCCATCAGGCGCACAATGGCCTCGGCGGTACGTGCACGCAGCGGCAGCGTCGACTGGTGGCGAATAAAGTTACGACGAGCAATCTGGTTAAACAGTTCGATAATAATCGAGAAGCCGATCGCAGCGTACAGATAACCTTTCGGAATGTGGAAGCCAAACCCTTCGGCTACCAGGCTCAAACCGATCATCAACAAGAAGCTCAGACACAGCACCACGACCGTCGGATGTTGGTTCACGAATCGCGTCAACGGCTTGGACGCCAGCAGCATTACCGCCATCGCAATCACCACCGCCGCCATCATTACCGGCAGGTGGTTCACCATACCGACGGCTGTAATCACCGCATCCAGGGAGAAGACCGCATCGAGGATCACAATCTGCGTCACGACAACCCAAAAGCTCGCATAGCCTTTTGACTGGCCGGTATCATGCTCACGGTTTTCCAGCCGCTCATGCAGTTCGGTGGTAGCCTTGAACAACAGGAAGATACCTCCCAGCAGCATAATCAGGTCACGCCCCGAGAACGAATAGTCCATCACCGTGAATAGCGGTTTCGTCAGCGTCACCATCCACGAGATCACGGACAGCAGTGCCAGACGCATAATCAGCGCCAGCGACAACCCGATCAGACGCGCTTTATCCCGCTGTTTAGGCGGCAGCTTATCGGCCAGAATCGCAATAAAGACCAGGTTATCAATACCCAGAACAATTTCGAGAACAACAAGCGTGAGCAAACCCACCCAAATCTGCGGGTCCATTAAGAATTCCATGACAAGCTCCTGCTCAAAGAATGGCTAAACTGCGCCCTGGACATCTCAGGCGTTGAAGCAATATGCAGATAAAGTGTGTGGCAAAAAGTGCCAAACTGACAGGCGCTAAGCGGCCTCGAGGTGAAATGACGTCGGTGACGATCCATACGGTGGGCTACTGCCCTATACTCCTGATTAATTAAATATATGCTAAACATAACAGACACAACCGGTTTTTAGCAAAGATTTACCTTCCTTTGCAATAAGTTGTGTCGGAGATATTTTACTCTTCGAAATTTCTTTTAATCGGAAGTTAAATTACGGATCTTCATCACATAAATTATTTTTTTCGATATCTAAAATAATTCACGAAAATCATAGGTTTTCATTGTAACCCTTATCTGAATCGATTCGCTTGCGGACGACGATTCAAAATACATCTCGTTGTCGATGTGTTAACGATAATAAAGGAGGTAGCAAGTGACCATTGCTATTGTAATAGGCACACATGGTTGGGCTGCAGAGCAGTTACTTAAAACAGCAGAAATGCTGTTAGGCGAGCAGGAAAACGTCGGCTGGATCGATTTCGTTCCAGGCGAAAATGCTGAAACGCTGATCGAAAAGTACAACGCTCAGTTGGCAAAACTCGATACCAGTAAAGGCGTGCTATTTCTCGTTGATACATGGGGAGGCAGCCCGTTCAACGCTGCGAGCCGCATTGTCGTCGACAAAGAGCATTACGAAGTGATCGCTGGCGTGAACATTCCCATGCTGGTCGAAACCTTTATGGCGCGTGATGACAACCCAAGCTTTGATGAATTAGTCGCACTGGCAGTAGAAACCGGTAGCGAAGGCGTGAAAGCGCTGAAAGCAAAACCGGTAGAAAAAGCCGCTCCGGCCCCAGTTGCTGCAGCAAAAGCAGCGGCACCGGCTAAACCGATGGGTCCGAACGATTATATGCACATCGGCCTCGCACGCATCGATGACCGCTTAATCCACGGTCAGGTAGCCACCCGCTGGACCAAAGAAACCAACGTCACGCGCATTATCGTCGTCAGCGATGAAGTTGCCGCAGATACGGTGCGTAAAACGCTGTTGACGCAGGTTGCGCCTCCAGGCGTAACGGCGCACGTGGTGGATGTCGCGAAAATGATCCGCGTCTACAACAACCCGAAATATGCAGGCGATCGTGTGATGCTGCTGTTCACCAACCCGACCGATGTTGAACGTGTCGTGGAAGGTGGCGTAAAAATCACCTCGGTAAACATTGGTGGCATGGCTTTCCGTCAGGGTAAAACGCAGGTTAACAACGCGATTTCCGTTGATGAAAAAGACATCGAAGCCTTCAAGAAACTCAACGCACGCGGCATTGAACTCGAAGCCCGTAAGGTTTCTACCGATCAGAAACTGAAAATGATGGATTTGATTGCCAAAGCGAAATAACCCGCTGGCATTTACTTAGTTTTCACACTTAAGTCTGTATAGCAATAGGAGAAGTACAATGGAGATTACCACTCTTCAGATTGTGCTGGTGTTCATCGTCGCATGTATCGCGGGTATGGAGTCGGTACTCGATGAATTTCAGTTCCACCGTCCGTTGGTGGCCTGTACGCTGATTGGCGCCGTTCTCGGGGACATGAAAACCGGTATTATCATCGGTGGTACCCTGGAAATGATCGCGCTGGGTTGGATGAACATCGGTGCCGCCGTTGCACCAGATGCCGCACTGGCCTCAATTATTTCTACCGTTCTGGTTATCGCAGGTCACCAAAGCATCGGTGCCGGTATCGCGCTGGCTATCCCGCTGGCAGCAGCTGGCCAGGTTCTGACTATCATCGTTCGTACCATCACCGTCGCCTTCCAGCACGCTGCGGATAAGGCGGCTGAGAGCGGCAACTTGACGGCGCTCTCCTGGCTGCATGTGTCATCGCTGTTCCTGCAGGCAATGCGTATCGCGATCCCTGCGGTTATCGTGGCGATTTCTGTCGGCACCAGTGAAGTCCAGGGCCTGCTCAACGCCATCCCTGAAGTGGTCACCGGCGGCCTGAACATCGCGGGTGGTATGATCGTCGTCGTGGGTTATGCGATGGTCATCAATATGATGCGCGCAGGCTACCTGATGCCGTTCTTCTACCTCGGTTTCGTCACCGCGGCATTTACCAACTTTAACCTGGTTGCACTGGGTGTGATTGGCGCAGTTATGGCCATCCTCTACATTCAGCTGAGCCCGAAATATAACCGCGTAGCGGGTGCGCCAGCGCAAGCTGCTGGCAACAATGACCTTGATAACGAACTGGACTAGCAGGTGAGCGAAATGGTTGATATGACTAAAACTACCACCGAGAAAAAACTCACTCCGAGTGACATTCGTGGCGTGTTCCTTCGTTCTAACCTGTTCCAGGGTTCATGGAACTTCGAACGTATGCAGGCGCTGGGTTTTTGCTTCTCCATGATACCGGCAATTCGCCGTTTGTACCCGGAGAACAACGACGCGCGTAAGCAGGCTATTAAGCGTCACCTGGAATTCTTTAACACCCATCCTTATGTTGCGGCACCGGTTCTTGGCGTAACGCTGGCAATGGAAGAACAGCGTGCTAACGGCGCAGAGATTGACGATGGTGCCATCAACGGTATCAAAGTCGGTCTGATGGGTCCGCTGGCAGGCGTAGGTGACCCGATCTTCTGGGGTACCGTGCGTCCGGTATTTGCCGCCCTCGGTGCGGGTATCGCGATGAGTGGCAGCCTGCTAGGCCCACTGTTGTTCTTCATCTTGTTCAACGCGGTACGTCTGGCAACACGCTACTACGGTGTGGCCTACGGTTATCGTAAAGGTGTCGATATCGTTAAAGATATGGGCGGCGGCTTCCTACAGAAACTGACTGAGGGGGCGTCAATCCTCGGCCTGTTTGTCATGGGGGCCCTGGTGAATAAGTGGACGCACGTGAACATCCCGCTGGTGGTTTCCACCATCACCGGTCAGGATGGTCAGACTCGCGTAACCACCGTGCAGACCATCCTTGACCAGCTGATGCCGGGCTTGGTACCGCTGCTGCTGACCTTCGCCTGTATGTGGCTGCTGCGTAAGAAAGTGAACGCTCTGTGGATTATCGTTGGCTTCTTCGTCATCGGTATCGCGGGTTACGCTGTCGGCCTGCTCGGCCTGTAAGACTGCTATACCATACCGGGGGCTCTGCTCCCGGTTTTTCTATTTAGAGGGTTAAGGATTCATGACTATCACGGACCTGGTGCTGGTTCTTTTTATCCTGTCGCTGCTGGCGTTTGCCATCTACGATCAGTTCATCATGCCCCGCCGTAATGGCCCTACTCTGCTTGCTGTTCCCCTGCTGCCCCGTAGTCGTGTCGATAGCGTTATCTTCATTGGATTGATCGCGATTCTCATCTACAACAACGTCACCAGCCATGGGGCGCAATTCACTACCTGGTTATTGTGTGCGCTGATATTGATGGGAATATATTTGTTCTGGATCCGCACGCCAAAAATCATCTTTAAACAGAAAGGGTTTTTCTTCGCCAATGTTTGGGTGGAATATAGCCGGATTAAAGAGATGAATTTATCGGAAGATGGCGTACTGGTGATGCAATTAGAACATCGGCGATTGTTGATCCGCGTACGAAATATAGACGACCTCGAGAGAATATATAAACTTCTCATATCAAATCAATGATATAGAAACATAGCCTGTACTATGTTATTTGTATATTGACGTAAAACAAACATAGCACAGGCTATATTCACGTTCTCTTTTTGTTATTTGATTTAACGCATTACCGACAATTAAATCTAAATGAAAATCGTTTTCAATTAGAAGTCAAATAATATCCCCCCGTTTCTTGTTTTATATTCTCAAAATATGTTAAGGTTGCGCCCGTCATTGGGGAGTAGCCGATTTCCAGACTCCGGAAATGTACGTGTCAACATACTCGTCGCAAGGCGTGGCGCGTACGGACTGTAAACATACAGTCAGGCGAGACCATAGACACATCAACTGCAATGCATGTCTCCTGAACTGCGTGTTTGGGCGTGCATGGTTACTGGGGGCAGTGATGTGTTTAATGGATACCCCGGTCAGGACGCTGTTATGAATCTCACCGCTACTGTTCTTCTCGCTTTCGGCATGTCGATGGATGCATTCGCCGCATCAATTGGTAAAGGTGCTACGCTACACAAACCTAAATTCTCTGAAGCTCTGCGCACTGGCTTAATTTTCGGCGCTGTCGAAACGCTGACCCCGCTGATTGGTTGGGGTATGGGCATGCTGGCGAGTAAATTCGTACTCGAGTGGAACCACTGGATTGCCTTCATCCTGCTGATTTTTCTCGGTGGACGAATGATAATCGAAGGTTTCCGTGATAACGGTGATGAAGATGAAGAGCCGCAGCGTCGCCACGGTTTCTGGCTGTTGGTGACCACCGCCATTGCCACCAGCCTCGATGCGATGGCCGTCGGCGTCGGTCTGGCTTTCCTGCAGGTGAACATTATTGCCACCGCGCTGGCTATCGGCTGCGCCACGCTAATTATGTCCACGCTGGGGATGATGATCGGCCGTTTTATCGGCCCCATGCTGGGTAAACGTGCTGAAATTCTCGGCGGGGTGGTGCTAATTGGTATCGGTGCCCAGATCCTCTGGGCACATTTCCACGGTTAATTCACACGCTGCCAGATATGAATATTAAAGTCTGTCTGGCAGTCAAATGTCGTTTTCCCCGCCAGCGTTTCCCAGACTTCCGGTTTTGCCCGCCAGGCAAAAGGCGTCATTTGCAGCAATGCCACAGCCTCGCTACCGCTAAGCTGCATCTGATAGCCCAACGCGATACTCTGCTGCAGAGCAAAGCCTTCCAGCTGTTCCGTGTGTGGCGCATGCAAACGCACCTCATCGTAAATCAGCCCTTTCAGCTCCATTAAATGGCGCGGGCCCGGCGTGGCCGTGATCACCCACCCACCCGGCTTCACCACGCGCGCCAGCTCCTGAGCTTTACAGGGGGCGTAGATCCTGACAATGGCATCCATTGAAGCATCAGCAAAAGGCAGCCGATGACTTGACGCAACACAAAATGTCACCTGCGGATAACGCCTTGCTGCGGCCTTGATCGCCACCTTCGAGACATCCAGACCAAAGGTCACACTTCCTGCCAGCGCATCGGCAAACACGTGCGTGTAATACCCTTCCCCACAGCCGATATCGAGAATCGCCGCGTCACCTGGCGTTAACGTTTCCTGGAGAACATTCACAATCGCCTCACGCAGCGGCTGATAGTGGCCGGCATCGAGAAATTCCCGACGTGCCTGCATCATTTCCGCACTGTCACCTGGATCGCGTGAGCGTTTGTGTTGAACAGGCAGTAAGTTGACATACCCTTCTTTCGCCACATCAAACTGATGCCGCCCAGGGCAGGCAAAACTGTTGTTATCTTGAGTAAGAGGCTGATGGCAAAGGGGACAGGAAAACAACATGACAACTCCGGCAGATGGCTTCAGGGCGCAAGTGTAACGCGAATTGCGCCCAGGGAAAATAACTTACAGCGCCGGAGAGACGTCGTTATTACCGTGCATTACCAGCAAGTGTTCCGAGTCAGCGGGCATGCCATCCGGTTTAACGTTTTCCAGACGCAGCACATCCCCCATTATCTGACTAAAGACGGGGGCCGATACGGCACCACCGTAATACGCCCCATTTTGCGGGTTGTTGATAACCACCACCAGCGCAAACTTCGGATCGCTTGCCGGAGCCACGCCCGCCGTGTATGCCACGTATTTATCGACATATTTGCCGTCATCGCCAATTTTCTTTGCCGTCCCGGTTTTTACCGCCACGCGATAATCTCGTACCGCAGCCTTTGTTCCCCCACCGCCGGGCAGCGCGACGCTTTCCATCATATGCTCAACCTGATGAACTAACGCCTCAGACATGACGCGTCGGCCTATTACCGGCGGATCGATACGGGTGATGGACAGCGGTCGATAGATGCCAAAACTGCCAATGGTGGCGTAAACGTGCGCCAACTGTAGCGGCGTGACCATTAATCCGTAGCCGAAGGCAAAGGTTGCGCGATCCAAACTGCTCCAGTAACGTCTCTGAGGCATTAAGCCGCTGCTTTCGCCAGTCAACCCTAGACCTGTCGGTTCGCCAAAACCAAAGCTCTTGTAGGTGTCCAACAATCGCTGAATGGGCATAGCTAATGATAAATGTGACACGCCGGTATCGCTCGATTTTTGCAAAATACCCGTCAGCGACAACTCAGGATAATAGCCAACATCGCGAATACGGTGCCCGTCAAGATTAAAGGGGTGGGTATCAATCACACTGTCGGGCTGTACAATTCCCTGTTGCAGGGCAGTCATAAGCACCAACGGCTTAACGGTAGATCCTGGCTCAAAGGTATCGCTGATCGCGCGGTTACGAAAATCGTCCAGCACCGCACCGTCGCGGTTATTGGGGTTGAAATCCGGGAAACTCGCCATCGACAATATTTCCCCAGTGGCGATGTTGATCAGTACCGCCGCCCCTGACTCGGCTTTATTCCACGTCACGGCATTGTCCAGCGCATCCTCGGTGACCGTCTGCAAGCGTTCATCGATGCTGAGCTGCAACTCATGTGCGGGTACCGGCATCACTTCCGTGATGTTCTCAATCACATGACCAAATTTGTCTTTACGCACCAACCGCGAGCCGGGTTTGCCCATCAACTGGCTATTGAAACTTTTCTCTACCCCTTCAATACCCTGGCCATCAATATTGGTGAAGCCAATCAAATTCGCGGCAACGTGACCGGCGGGATAGAAACGACGGGACTCTTCGCGAAGATTAATCCCCGGAAGATTCAGATTATCAACCCACTGCGCCTGTTGGGGTGAAATCTGGCGCGCCAGGTAGATAAACCGTCCGGCGGGGTTACTATTAACGCGTTCCGCCAGTGCACTAAGCGACAAATTCAACGTTTTTGCCAACGCTTGCCAGCGCTCGTTATACCCGACACCACCTTTGCTAATAATCGTCTTAGGATCGGCCCAGACAGCATTAACCGGTACGCTCACCGCCAACGGTCGCCCTTCTCTGTCGGTAATCATTCCACGCGGTGATGCCGTCGTTACTTCACGTAATGAGCGCATGTCCTCCTGCTTCACCAGACTGGTCGGCGTGACGATTTGCAACCACGCAACCCTGCCAAGGAGCAGCCCCAGACTCAATAAAATTGCCGCGCAAAGCAGGGCAAAACGTACGGGAGTAAAATTGCGTGCATCGCCGTCGTTTTTCTTTTTCACCTGTTCTCCAGCAAGATAGTTTTTCAGGTGACTGATTTAACGAGAATTAGCGACAGAAAGCGGGGAAAAGAATGCTACGAATATCACGCCTTTGCAACAAAGCGCTAATGGGACGGCATTTTGAAATACTTTGACGTAATCTGAATTAAAAAGCCCCGCAAATGCGAGGCTTTATATCTGAAATTGCTGCGCCTGAGCGCTTCAAATCAGTGGTTTCGATCAGATAGCTGTTACGTTAACAGCAGCCGGACCTTTCTGGCCGTCCTGAATTTCGAACTCAACGTTCTGGCCTTCAGCCAGAGTTTTGAAGCCGTTACCCTGGATTGCAGAGAAGTGTACGAACACATCTTTGCTGCCATCAGCAGGAGTAATGAAACCAAAACCTTTAGACTCGTTGAACCACTTAACTTGACCTTTAATCTTTGCCATTTGCAAAATTCCTTAGAGTATTTTCTTCGCCCGCAGGCATAACATAGATAAAACTGAGACATTACTGCTTGAGGCACTAATATAAGGTTCGGCAGAGAAGCGGTATTCAACGTCAACGTGTTTACTCAGGACTTCTTTACTGAAAATGCCACACATAAACAGAACTGTACCTCGTTTAACCCAAAACGTGTTATCACATACAACGATAATAATGGCAAGCCATTTTTAAACGTGTCTCGATCGGTCGCACAAATCCCGAAGTTCATCTCACGACAACTGCACAGTTATGCGCCAGACCGAGTCTGGATATATTCTCACCGCTCCCGCCCTGCCCCGGCTGGCATACGCAGCAGCCGCGACATGTCTACCATAGCTCACCTTGTGAGGTTGTTCCAGACTCACTGATGCACCGTGTGCTGAATATCATTTTTTATGCTTAGTAATGCATAATTTGTCACAACGGTAAAAATGAGATCCGTCTTCTGGTTTTGCAGAAAAATAATGAAAGAATGATGACAAAGCACAAAAAAAGTAAGAGAAACGTTTCGCTGATAATAAAAACGATCACTATCACAAAAATGGCATAATCATATTATTAACGTATGGGTAATTATATTTAACACCACGTACAGGCACAGAATTAATCGGCCAACATGAATTGATGGAAGAACGTTATCGACAGTTCACCGCGCGAACCGCGTGGAGGTCGCAGAAGAAAATGATATGACAGGGTTAACGACAGGATGGAATATCTGAGAACAGCGTCATCAGACGCCCACCCTGTCTTTCAGTTGACTAACGTTCTGCTACCAGGCGAATGATACTTTCATCTTCATCCTGGTTTTTCACTGCAGGTTCTGCGGCTTTTTCAGGTTCGTTAGCTTCACAAAGACGACGAAGCAATGCGTTCTGTCGTTTTTGTTGATCTAACAACGCTTCAAGTAACTCGATCTGCTCATTAGTTCGTGAGCTTGCCCGATTGATGAAGAACCACAGCACAAGCCCGATAACCAGAACCACCACCGATACCACTAAAGACGCAAAACTTAGCGCGCCAGAGTTCAAAACTTCGTTCATTTTACCACCTCAATGTAGACAGCGTAGTTTACCACTGCCGCACAAGAAGGTAATCAACTGTTGCTAAAATGCGCTTACCAGGGAATAAATTTATTGATGGCACAAATTCCGTTGAAAAATTGTACGTCCTGATCGCACATGATGTTGAACACCTGCGCCCACATCAGTATGCATACCAGTACGACAATGATCAGCACCACCCACCGAATTTTTTTCACTCCAACTCCACTCTCCGAATCCACATCTTATGCGACTAAATTATCATGCGTTACCTAAACCCAACGTTAACCTTAGCGGCATAAATATTTTTAGGAATGATTCACTTGTTTCATTCAGTGTACAAGCTAATCTTATAATAACGAGAAAAGATAAGAGGTTGTAATGCGTCTGATTATTCGCGCAATTGTATTGCTGGCTCTGGTTTGGATTGGTTTATTACTGAGTGGCTATGGCGTGCTGATAGGGAGTAAGGAGAACGCAGCAGGACTGGGTCTGCAATGCAAGTACCTGACGGCACGGGGCACCAGCACCGCACAGTACGTACATACCAGCAGCGGTATCATCGGCTTGTCGGACTGTCCCCTGTTAAGGAAAAGCACCGTCATTGTCGATAACGGTTAATATTGAAGCAAGAAAATTACCTGTTATTGGTGTCGGCTTGTATTAATTTTGCTCATTTAAAAAGCCCCGGTACAAAATACCTGGGGCTTTTGACCTATTGCGTATAAATCAAATCAGAATGGATAATCGTTATAACCCATTTGTTCTGAAATTTTTCGCGCAGCCGTGTGCAGCATTTCGACATATTCGTGTAAACGCTCTTCAGAAAAACGCAGAGTCGGGAATGAAATACTCAAACCTGCGATGACCACACCGAAACGATCAAAGACCGGAACGCCGATGCAGCGCAGTCCTTCTTCCTGCTCTTCGTTGTCTTCACCGTAGCCTTGCTCACGCACTTTATCCAGCAGCAGCAGCAACTCATCAGTGCTGGTGATCGTACGGTCGGTGCTGCGTTTGTATTCCACGCCTTCAAGAATCTGTTTTACTTCGTCACGGTCACGCCATGCCAGCAGTACTTTACCGATCGCCGTGCTGTATAACGGGTTACGACGTCCTACGCGAGAATACATGCGTAAATTGTACATCGAGTCGATTTTATGGATGTAGACAATGCTGTCTTCGTCCAGCGCACCGAGGTGGACCGTCTCTTTAGTTAAACGCGACAGTTCACGCATCTGAATATCAGCGCTACGGATCAGATCGACGTTTTGCAACGCGCGAGCGCCCAGTTCAAACAGTTTCAGGGTCAGAGAGTATTTCTCAGACTCACCTTCCTGTGCCACATAACCCAGCGTTTTCATGGTCTGTAAAAAGCGATAAACGGTGCTTTTAGACATCATGACGCGTTGCGACAATTCGGTTATACCAATTTCGCGCTCTTCACCCAGCGCCTGCAGAATGCCAAAAACCTTCAGCACGGAAGAAACAGAATCGGGTTGTTTATCCAGATCTGCGATAGCCATTTATCACCTCATTACGAGTGTTTTATAAAAATCAGAACCGGTTTTTATTATAATTTCACGTACCGATGCTCGCAATCCATCTTTGCCCACTTAGTTACAAATCTGCGACATAACACCTGAATATCAATGCTAAAATTATTATTCTCATCATAATTTCCGACAATATTGACTTCCTATGGATAAATTTCAGGCCGATGGCCTGCCGCTGCCCCAACGATATGGCGCAATATTAACCATTATTATGGGTATTTCGATGGCCGTACTGGATGGCGCAATTGCCAATGTTGCCCTGCCGACAATTGCCGCCGATCTTCAGGCCTCCCCCGCCAGTTCAATCTGGGTCGTTAATGCCTATCAAATTGCGATAGTGGTTTCACTACTCTCATTTTCTTTTTTGGGCGACATGTTTGGCTACCGACGTATTTATAAATGCGGACTGGTCGTTTTTCTGCTCGCATCTCTCTTCTGCGCATTATCAGATTCCCTGCAGATGCTTACGCTGGCGCGTGTGGCACAAGGGTTTGGCGGAGCCGCATTAATGAGCGTGAATACGGCGCTGATCCGGCTTATTTACCCTCAACGCCAACTGGGGCGCGGAATGGGTATTAATTCATTCATCGTGGCGGTCTCGTCTGCTGCAGGTCCGACTATTGCCGCGGCGATCCTCTCCATTGCCTCATGGAAATGGTTGTTTTTGATTAACGTACCGCTTGGGATTATTGCTCTACTGCTGGCTATGCGCTTTTTGCCCGCAAACGCTGCACGCAGCAATAAACCCCGTTTTGATTTACCCAGCGCGGTGATGAATGCGTTAACGTTCGGTTTGCTGATAACTGCACTCAGTGGGTTTGCCCAGGGACAGTCACTCACGCTAATCGGGGCTGAACTGGCGGGACTTCTCGTGGTGGGCTATTTCTTTGTCCGTCGACAGCTGTCACTACCTGTACCGCTGTTACCGGTTGATCTGCTGCGCATACCGCTTTTTTCGCTCTCCATCGGCACCTCGATCTGTTCATTCTGCGCGCAAATGTTGGCCATGGTCTCTCTCCCCTTCTTTTTACAAACCGTGTTGGGTCGTAGTGAAGTTGAAACAGGTCTGTTGTTGACCCCATGGCCGCTGGCCACCATGGTTATGGCACCGCTGGCGGGTTACCTGATTGAACGCGTCCACGCCGGGCTTTTAGGGGCATTAGGCATGGTAGTGATGGCGTGCGGGTTATTTTCTCTGGTGTTGCTGCCCTCCGCCCCGTCGGACTTCAATATTATCTGGCCGATGATCCTGTGCGGTGCTGGCTTTGGTCTGTTCCAGTCACCAAACAACCATACCATCATCACTTCCGCGCCGCGTGAACGCAGCGGTGGCGCAAGCGGGATGCTGGGAACGGCGCGTTTACTGGGTCAAAGCACCGGTGCCGCGTTAGTGGCGTTGATGTTGAATCAGTTTGGCGACAGCGGTACCCACATGTCTCTGCTGGCGGCTGGCATTCTGGCGACGCTTGCCGCTATTGTCAGCGGACTGCGGATCACCCAACCTCGGATTCAGGCGTAAAAAAAGCGCGTCTAACGACGCGCTTCTTCATTATTTAACCTGCTGCGGGTTATTTCAGGTATTCCCCACTGCGCAGCGCTTCAATACGCTTATCCAGCGGCGGGTGAGTCATAAACAGCTCACTCAGCGACTTAGATTTACCGTTGATGCAGAAGGCCATCATGCTGGTTGCTTCCTGCGGCTCATAGCTGGTTTTCAGCCGCTGCAGCGCAGCAATCATTTTCTCACGACCCACCAGTTTGGCAGAGCCTGCATCCGCATGGAATTCACGATGACGTGAGAACCACATGGTAATAATGCTCGCCAGAATACCAAACACCAGCTCCAGCACCGTCGCTACCGCGAAATAGATTAGCGGGTTGCCGTTGCTACCCTCACCTTCTTCACGGTTTCCGCCCATAAAGCCGGCGGCGAGTTGCGCCAGAATACGTGAGATAAAGATAACAAAGGTGTTCACCACGCCCTGGATCAGCGTCATGGTAACCATATCGCCATTGGCAATGTGGCTAATTTCATGTGCGATAACGGCTTCGGCTTCATCGGGACTCATGTTTTGCAACAAGCCGGTGCTGACAGCCACCAGCGACGCATCCCGGCGAGCACCGGTCGCAAACGCGTTAATATCTGGCGCATGGTAAATAGCCACCTGCGGCATAGCGATCCCAGCCTGACGAGCCTGAGTTGCTACAGTATTCATCAGCCAGCGTTCTCTTTCATTACGGGGCTGTTCAATTACTTCCCCACCAACGGACTTTAACGCCATCCATTTGGACATCAGCAGCGAAATAAAGGAACCACCAAAACCAAACAGCAGAGCCATAATCAACAAGCCTTGAACGCTGCTTGACTGAATCCCTGTCAGGCTCAATACCAGCCCGAAAACGACCATCACAGCCAGGTTCGTCAGCAGGAAGAGCGCGATTCGCATCATAATTTTCTTTTAACCTCAATTTAACAAAACGCACTATGCGATTACCCATATCGTATGGGTCTTACGGCTATTTTCAAGCATGCATACGTGCTAAGTCAGTAGAAAGACACAACTTTACATTTTACCGTATCAGACTGACGACTTCATACGCTTGTTAAAAAAACAGGCACAATTTCTTGTGCCTGTTGGATATTACTGTTTGGTCGCAGACTGTTCCGCTGGCTTGTCTTTTTCAAGACGCGCCAGGTCGAGCGCGATTTTCACCGTCTCATCGAGATACGGATCCGGTTCCTGGTAATCCTTCGGCAGATCGTCCAGTTTCTTCAGCGGCGGTTTACCTTCACGCTTCAAACGATCGTTGATACGCGCCAGACGCAGGGCATCATCTTCGTTATTCTCTTTCTCACGCTGAGCGTAATTCAGAGACGCGATGTTGCGCTTATCTTTCAGGGCATTGAAACGAGCAATATCCTTCATGATGTACTGGAACTCAGGATCTTTAACGATACGCGCATTATGTTCTTTCAGTAATTCAGGACCAAACGGCGTTAAATTATCTGACTTCGCATAGGTTGCAGCATCAACGCTATCCCACGGTAAGGCGTTATCTTCGAACTTCTCACCGGTTTCAGTTTCTTCATTGCCTGTCGGCATGATGATATCCGGCGTCACGCCCTTACGTTGCGTGCTGCCACCGTTAACACGGTAGAATTTCTGGATAGTGTACTGAACGGAACCCAGCGCTGGCCATTCCGGACGCAGCATCTGATCGTAGATACGGTTCAGAGAACGGTACTGCTGCACGGTGCCTTTACCAAAGGTCGGTTCCCCGACGATTAACGCACGGCCGTAATCCTGCATTGCCGCGGCAAAAATCTCAGAAGCAGAAGCACTGAAACGGTCAACCAGCACCACCAGCGGGCCTTTATAGTAAACAACGCCGTCGGTATCACTGTCTTCGCGCACTTTACCGTTATTGTCGCGAACCTGAACAACAGGGCCAGAAGGAATAAACAGACCGGAAAGCGATACGGCTTCGGTCAGTGCACCACCACCGTTAGTGCGCAAATCGATGATCACGCTGCTAACATTCTGTTTTTCCAGCTTCTGCAGCTGAACTTTAACGTCATCCGTCAAGCCAACGTAGAAACCGGGAATATCGAGCACACCGACTTTTTCTTTGCCAACGGTTTTGACCGACATTTTAACAGCACGGTCTTCCAGACGAATACGTTCACGCGTTAGCGTAACGGTACGTGTCTTGGTGCCTTTACCGGCAGGCAGGATTTCAAGGCGAACCTTGCTACCCTTTGGTCCTTTGATCAGCGCGACAACGTCATCGAGACGCCAGCCAATCACATCAACGACGCCTTTACCAGCCTGGCCGACGCCAACAATACGATCGCCTACGCTTATCGCCTTGCTTTTGGCTGCCGGACCACCCGCTACCATTGAATTAATAACGGTATAGTCATCATCCATTTGCAGAACCGCGCCAATACCTTCCAGAGACAGGCTCATTTCGGTATTGAACTGTTCGGTATTCCGCGGAGACAGGTAGTTGGTATGCGGATCGATTTCACGCGCAAACGCCGTCATCGCCAGTGAGAACACATCTTCACTGTTAGTCTGCGCCAGACGGCGAATAGCAAATTTGTAACGACGGGTCAGCGTTTCACGAATTTCGGCATCGGTTTTACCGGTCAGTTTCAGGCTAAGTTCATCGAATTTAACCTTACCGTCCCACAATGCGTTTAGCTCGGCTTCGCTTTTTGGCCATGGGGCCTTGCTGCGATCGAGGTTAAACGTGTCGTTACCGGTGAAATCCATTGGACGCGCCAGCACGCTTAACGCGTACTGGTAACGTTCAAACCGGCGCTTTTGCGCCAGATTGTAGAGATCGTAAAAGACATCCAGCTTGCCCGTGCGCAGTTCATCACCGATGACGGTTTTCTTTTTAGCAAACTGCTCTATATCGCTCGCTAACAGCACGTTATGGCTGTAGTCGAGCAGATTCAGATAGCGGTCAAAAATTTTTGCCGAAAACGCCTGATCCAGATCGAACTGGCGATAATGAGAACGAGTAAAACGCGATGTGACACGTTCGCTCACCGTCGCGTGCTGCGTTTCTTCCTTCAGTATGGGGAGTTGATCGGCACGCGTGATGTCTTCCACAGCGAGTGCCTGGCCTGCTAATGCAAGCAGACCAGCTAACGCAGTAAGCCTAAAAAAAGTGTTCATGCCAGGCCAGGCCTCCGTTTCAGAACACCAAGTGTTCTGCGCGTACAATCAAAGACATACCCGAATTCAGCTGTACACGGACGCCATCTTTGGTGATTTCTAATACGGTGGCATCCATCGCATTATTACCTGCTTTCACCTTTAAAGACTGCCCTACCTTCAGCACTGAAATATCAGACACTGGGGTATGCTGTTCTTCGCGAGGAGCACGCGGTGCTTGAGCGGCCGGTTTTTCAGCGCGAGGTTTACGCTCTGCACCTTCTTTACGACGCGGAGCAGGACGCGGCTTACGCTCGCGACGCGGTGCGCCGTCTTTTTCACCCGCAGCAGCTGCCGCTTCGCGTTTTTTCGCCTGTTGCTCGGCACGTTGCGCCTGAACGCGGGCTTTTGCTTCTTCAAGCTGTTTGCGCGCATGTTCGACGTGTTGCTCATCCAGCTCACCACATGGGTTGCCGTCGAGATCGACACGCGTTGCGCCCAGCTTAACGCCATACAGATAGCGCCAGCTTGAAGTGTAGAGACGTAAGGCAGAACGAAGCTGTGTCTTGCTGAGGTTCATTTCACCCTCAACACGCTCTACCAGATCCTGAAAAATGCCAATTTTCAGCGGGCGCGCTTCGCCTTCCGCACTAAAACATTGCGGGAAGCGTTCGGCCAGAAACGCGATAACTTCTTTACTGCTATTCAACTTAGGTTGATTTTCCATGAAATTTCCTGATTACAACGGACGTAGCCAACAAGCGCAGGCATGAACAGGCGTCATTATAATGACGTCATCAGTAATTGCTACGTTATCCGTTGATTATCCTGCGACGGTCGCAAAGAATTTTTTGTAATCCGTCATTGCAAGCACGGTTTCAAGCTGTGCCACAAGCGTACGCAGCCCCTGTTCATCCTCTTCAGTAAAGCGGCCAAACGCTGTGCTATCAATATCCAGCACGCCGATTATCTGATTTTCAACCATGATTGGCAGGACGATTTCAGCATTGCTGGCGGCATCGCAAGCAATGTGCCCGTCAAAGTTGTGAACGTCTTCAATGCGCTGAACCTGGTTCTGCGCCACCGCTGTACCACACACGCCACGCCCAACAGGGATACGCACACAGGCGATCTTTCCCTGGAAGGGACCGAGCACCAGCGTGTCGTTTTCGAGCAGATAAAAACCAGCCCAGTTCACTTCTGAAAGACGTTCGTACAACAAGGCGCTGGTATTTGCCAACGTTGCCAGAAAACTGGTTTCACCTGCCATCAATGCGCGAAAATCACGGTTCAGATCCGTGTATAGCTCTATTTTGTTCATTATGTAATCACTTAGTTGTCTTACTTAAAACTGCAGCCTACTAAAATAAACATTAAATGCGTTAATGCTCAAGATCATTCCCGTCATGGGTTAAGATAACATTACTCTAACACTTTGATCCGCGATACATGGCCCTAAATACTCCACGCATCAAGCCATCCAAAAAAATAGCGATCAGGTCCGTCGGTGAGGCGCTACCCCGTGCGCACTACCAGCGTTGCCCCGAATGCGACATGCTATTTAGCTTGCCGAAAATGCGTTCGCACCAAAGTGCATACTGTCCCCGCTGTCAGGCAAAAATTCGTGACGGACGCGACTGGTCATTAACACGGCTGGCGGCAATGGCCTTCACCATGCTGCTGCTGATGCCTTTTGCCTGGGGAGAGCCGCTGTTACACATCTTTTTATTAGGCATTCGTATTGACGCCAATGTGGTTCAGGGGATCTGGCAAATGACCCGCCAGGGTGATCCACTCACCGCCTCCTTCGTGCTCTTTTGCGTGATGGGCGCGCCGATAATACTTGTCTCGTCCATTGCTTATCTGTGGTTAGGCAACATTCTCGGTATGAACCTGCGCCCGGTCCTGCTGATGCTGGAAAGGCTCAAAGAGTGGGTCATGCTCGACATTTACCTGGTCGGTATCGGCGTCGCGTCGATCAAAGTGCAGGACTACGCTTTCCTGCTGCCGGGCGTGGGACTGTATGCTTTTCTTGCGCTGGTGATCCTCAGTATTCTGACGCTGTCGCACCTCAACGTGGAACAGTTGTGGGACCGTTTTTACCCGCAAAGACCCGCACGGCGCCCCGATGAACAGCTTCGCGTGTGCCTCGGCTGCCATTTTACAGGCTATCCGGACACCCGCAGTCGCTGCCCGCGTTGCCATATTCCGTTGCGCTGGCGCAGGAATCAAAGCATACAAAAGTGCTGGGCCGCGCTGCTGGCCTCGATTGTCCTGCTGCTGCCTGCTAATCTGCTGCCCATCTCGGTTATTTACGTTAACGGATCCCGGCAGGAAGACACGATCCTGTCCGGCATTATGTCGCTGGCAAGCAGCAATGTTGGTGTCGCGGCAATCGTCTTTATCGCCAGTATTTTGGTGCCTTTCACCAAAGTGATCGTGATGCTTACCCTATTGATTAGCATCCATTTTAAATGTGAACAGGGCTTACGCACGCGCATTCTGCTACTGCGCATAGTGACGTGGATTGGCCGCTGGTCAATGTTGGATCTGTTTGTTATTGCCTTAACCATGTCGCTGATTAATCGCGACCAGATACTGGCTTTTACTATGGGACCGGCTGCGTTTTATTTCGGCGCAGCGGTAATTTTGACTATTCTTGCTGTGGAATGGCTGGACAGCCGCTTACTTTGGGATGCACATGAGTCAGGAAACGCCCGCTTCGCAGACTGAAGCGCAGATTAAAACAAAACGCCGCATTTCTCCATTCTGGCTGCTACCGTTCATCGCCCTGATGATCGCCGGGTGGCTGATCTGGGGAAGCTATGAAGACCGCGGCAACACCGTTACCATCGACTTTATGTCTGCAGATGGTATTGTGCCGGGCCGGACGCCTGTTCGCTATCAGGGTGTCGAAGTTGGCACGGTGCAGGATATCAGTCTCAGCAAAAATCTGCGCAAGATTGAAGTTCGCGTCAGCATCAAGGCCAGCATGAAAGATGCCCTGCGTAAAGATACGCAGTTCTGGCTGGTGACGCCAAAAGCCTCGCTGGCAGGCGTTTCCGGCCTCGACGCACTGGTTGGCGGAAACTATATCGGAATGATGCCCGGAACCGGAGAGCCGAGAGATCATTTCGTCGCCCTGGATACGCAGCCCAAGTATCGCCTGAATAACGGCGATTTAATGTTGCATCTGCATGCACCTGACCTCGGCTCCCTGAACAGCGGCTCGCTGGTATATTTCCGCAAAATACCGGTAGGCAGGGTATATGACTACACCATTAACCCCAATAATCAGGGCGTAACCATCGATGTGCTCATTGAGCGCCGATTTACTAATCTGGTCAAAAAAGGCAGCCGTTTCTGGAACGTGTCTGGGGTCAATGCGGATATCAGCCTCAGTGGGGCGAAGGTTAAGCTGGAAAGTCTGGCCGCACTGGTGAATGGTGCCATCGCCTTTGACTCACCGGAAGATTCACAGCCCGCTGTTGCCGACGATACATTTGGTCTGTATCAAGACCTCGCCCACAGCCAGCGCGGCGTGATCGTCAAGCTGGAATTACCCAGCGGCGATGGGCTAAAAGCAGGGTCCACATCGCTGATGTACCAAGGCCTGGAGGTCGGCGAACTGACAAAACTGGAACTTATCCCAGGAGGCAAAGTCACCGGCGAAATGACGGTGGATCCGAGCGTCGTCTCGTTGCTGCGGGACAATACGCGCATTGAACTGCGCAGCCCCAAATTGTCGTTGAGCGATGCGAACCTCAGTTCGCTGTTAACCGGTAAAACCTTCGAACTGGTCCCCGGCGAGGGCGAACCTCGCAGTCAGTTTGTGGTGGTTCCCGGCGAAAAATCTTTACTGCACGATCCAGGTGTGATGACGCTCACCCTGACTGCACCGGAAAGCTACGGCATTGAGGCGGGTCAACCGCTGATCCTGCATGGTGTCCAGGTTGGACAAGTGATTGAACGTACGCTGTCCAGCAAAGGCGTTTCCTTTACTGTTGCCATCGAACCCCAGCATCGCGACCTGGTACAAGGTGACAGTAAATTTGTGGTCAACAGTCGGGTTGACGTCAAAGTAGGCATTGACGGCGTGGAGTTCTTAGGAGCCAGTGCCAGCGAATGGATTAGCGGCGGTATTCGTATTTTACCCGGCACCAAAGGTGAAATGAAAACCAGCTATCCGCTTTATGCCAACCTGGAGAAAGCGATTGAAAACAGCCTGAGCGATCTGCCGACCACCACGCTCAGCCTGCGCGCCGAAACGTTGCCTGACGTTCAGGCCGGTTCAGTGGTGCTGTACCGTAAATTCGAAGTGGGTGAAGTGATTAGCGTGCGCCCTCGCGCCGATGCGTTTGATATCGACCTGCACATCAAACCGGAATACCGCAATCTGTTAACCAACAACAGCGTGTTCTGGGCAGAAGGCGGCGCAAAAGTTCAACTTAACGGTAGCGGACTGACTGTACAGGCTTCTCCGTTGTCTCGCGCGCTAAAAGGGGCAATTAGCTTCGACAACCTGAGTGGTGCCAGCGCCAGCCAACGTAAAGGTGACAAGCGGATTCTGTACGCCTCTGAAACCGCCGCACGGGCGGTAGGCGGCCAAATTACCCTGCACGCCTTTGACGCCGGTAAGCTCGCCGCGGGCATGCCAATTCGCTATCTTGGCATCGATATTGGTCAGATCCAAACCCTGGAACTCATCACCGCACGCAATGAAGTACAGGCGAAAGCGGTACTGTACCCAGAATATGTCCAGACCTTTGCGCGCAGCGGGACACGCTTCTCGGTAATTACCCCGCAAATCTCTGCGGCAGGCGTGGAGCACCTTGATACCATCTTGCAGCCTTATATTAACGTGGAGCCGGGTCGCGGGAATCCACGCCGTGATTTTGAGCTACAGGAAGCCACTATTACCGACTCGCGTTATCTTGATGGCCTGAGCATCGTGGTCGAAGCGCCGGAAGCCGGGTCGCTGAATATCGGCACTCCAGTTCTGTTCAGAGGTATCGAGGTGGGTACCGTCACCGGGCTGACGCTGGGTTCGCTTTCTGACCGCGTGATGATTGCCATGCGCATCAGCCAGCGCTATCAGCATCTGGTGCGTAATAACTCCGTGTTCTGGCTGGCGTCCGGCTACAACCTCGACTTCGGCCTGACCGGCGGCGTGGTGAAAACCGGGACCTTTAATCAGTTCATTCGCGGCGGTATTGCCTTCGCCACTCCACCGGGTACGCCACTGGCACCAAAAGCACAGGCTGGAAAACACTTCCTGTTGCTGGAAAGCGAACCCAAAGAGTGGCGTGAATGGGGAACCGCCCTGCCGCGTTAATGACCCTCCTGCTCCGGCGTACTCGCGCCGGAGCAAATATGCTACACTGCGCGCCTGTTTTTTTTCCGGTGGTACCAAGTGGCTTATTTTCCTGACGCCTTTCTGACTCAAATGCGGGAAGCAATGCCTTCCACGCTCTCTTTCGATGATTTTCTCGCCGCCTGCCAGCGTCCGTTACGACGCAGCATTCGTGTCAATACGCTGAAAATCTCCGTTGCCGATTTCCTCGCCTTAACGGCACCTTACGGCTGGTCGCTCACGCCGATCCCCTGGTGTGAAGAAGGGTTCTGGATCGAGCGTGACGAAGAGCAGTCAGTCCCACTGGGCAGCACCGCCGAGCATTTAAGTGGGCTGTTTTATATTCAGGAAGCCAGTTCAATGCTGCCGGTTGCCGCGCTGTTTGCCGAAGGGAATACTCCGGATCGGGTAATGGACGTAGCCGCCGCGCCGGGTTCAAAAACCACGCAAATCGCCGCAAAAATGAAGAATAAGGGCGCGATCCTGGCCAATGAGTTTTCCGCCAGTCGCGTTAAAGTGCTGCATGCCAATATCAGCCGCTGTGGGATCGCTAACGTTGCCCTCACCCACTTTGACGGACGCGTATTTGGCGCAGCGTTGCCAGAATCTTTCGATGCCATCCTACTGGACGCACCGTGCTCCGGTGAAGGCGTGGTGCGTAAAGATCCCGATGCGCTGAAAAACTGGTCCGTCGCCAGTAATCTTGAGATTGCCGCCACCCAGCGCGAACTGCTCGACAGCGCATTTCATGCTTTACGCCCTGGCGGCACGCTGGTGTATTCCACCTGTACGCTGAACCGTGATGAAAATGAACTCGTCATGCAGTGGCTGCTAGAAACCTATCCGGACGCCGTGGAGTTTCTCCCATTAGGTGATTTATTCCCGGATGCTGAACGCGCGCTGACGCCAGAAGGTTTTCTGCATGTCTTCCCGCAAATTTACGACTGCGAAGGATTCTTTGTTGCCCGTTTGCGAAAAACAGCCGCTATCCCTCCTCTGCCTGCCCCTAAATATAAGGTCGGCAATTTCCCGTTCAGCCCATTGAAAGGTCGTGAAACCGCACAAATCACCGCGGCGGCAAACGCCAGCGGATTACAATGGGAAGACAATCTTCGCCTCTGGCAGCGTGATAAAGAAGTCTGGCTATTCCCTGTTGAGATTGAATCACTGATTGGTAAAGTGCGGTTTTCCCGCCTCGGGATTAAGCTGGCTGAAACCCACAATAAAGGGTACCGCTGGCAACATGAGGCCGTCATCGCTCTCGCCAACCCACATCACCGCAACGCGTTCGAACTGAACCTTGAAGAAGCAGAAGAGTGGTATCGCGGCAGAGATGTCTACCCGCAGACCGCGCCTGCCAGCGACGACGTGCTGGTCACCTTCCAGCACCAGCCGATTGGGCTGGCAAAACGGATTGGTTCACGGTTGAAGAACAGCTATCCACGCGATCTTGTCCGGGATGGCAAACTCTTTACAGGATAACGCACGTTTTTACTGGCGCTTTTGCTCACGTTGACTACGCTGAAAAATGGACGGCCTAACTGGTCGTACCACAACCAGCAAATTGACGGAGAGCACGATGATGAAAACCAGTGTGCGCATTGGCGCTTTTGAAATCGACGACGCCGAGTTACATGGCGAATCGCCGGGAGACCGAACGTTAACCATTCCGTGTAAATCCGATCCGGATTTATGTATGCAACTGGACGCCTGGGATGCCGATACCAGCGTCCCGGCCCTCCTTAATGGCGAACATTCCGTTCTATTCCGCGAGCACTACGATCGTAAGTCAGATGCCTGGATCATGCGTTTTGCCTGATTCAAAAAGAACCCGTCGCCAGACGGGTTATTTATGTCTTCATTTCCCCCACGCAGTAACCTCTTCTACACTATCGGTACGGCAGTATAATTTGGGGATGGAATGTTCACGCTGGTTCTTTTTGTTTGCTACCTGGATGGCGGTTGTGAAGATATCGTGGTCGATGTCTACAATACGGAACAGCAGTGCCTTATTTCGATGGACGATCAGCGGATTCGCAATGGCGGATGCCTGCCAGCAGATGGCTACATCGACAGCTTCTGGCGACCTGCGCAGGAATATAGCGATTTTTGATTATTGTAATTGCACCATCGTTAGCTCGCCGCCGAATACCGCACCGGTATCGATATAGTGCAGGTTATCAACGTCCAGACGATGGCGCAGCGGCGTATGACCAAACCAGAAATGGTCCGCGCCACCAATTCCGCCACTTTTGTTCATCAACCGCGAGCGATCCCACAATACCCGCTGTAAATCGACATGCTTTTGCCATTGATATTCATCATCCGGGTAATCGGCATGGGCAATAACGTGCACACCATTCTGACAGCGCAGTTCCACAATCCAGGGTAATTGCTGACACGCCTCAAGCGCATGCCTCGCCGCCGGTTGCGCGGCATGGGTAAACCACTCTCCCCCGTTCATTTGCCACAGCAACTGTTCTCCCGTTGTCAGCGCATCCAGCGCCATCTGCTCATGATTCCCCCTGACCGCTACCATCCAGTTTTTACGCAATAACACCAGACAGCGCAAACTGTCTGGTCCACGGTCAATCACATCACCGACTGAAACCAGCAGATCCTGCCACGGATCAAAACGGCACTGGCGCAATTTAGCCATCAACATGGAAAAACAGCCGTGGAGATCCCCCACCACCCAGACGTGGCGCCAACGCGTACCTTCTATTCTCTGGTAGACAGCATCAGGGTGTTCCATTCGACCTCCCGGATAGAGCGATCGCCCTTATAATAATTTAACAATAGCAGCAAAAAAGCCTGGACGATTGAGGGGCGGAGTATGGTATGGTTTGGGAAGAATACAGCATGCGACACGCAGTGTTTTGCCCTGGACGGCATCGTATTCGACAGATAAAAAGAGACCGAATACGATTCCTGTTTACAACGCAAAACGAAATAACCTTTAAACTTCAACAAGTTAACACCAAAAATCCACTAAAAAACACCTCCTGATACTTACTGTTACACCCATTCAAGATCAATCAGTTGCCATTGGTTTCGTGGCGCCGTCGGGAAATCTTCGGGATCGAAACGTCAGCATAGAAAGTTATACGACACGTTGTTACGCGTGTCGTTGTTAGTGTGAAAAATCAGGGTTTCAGGTATGAAAATCACCTTCATCTATAAATTAATTCAAAACCTCTGGCGGTGCGGTAGGTAAAGGTTGGTTGCCATCAGAATTTTTGATGTACGCGCGAAGATCTTTCCGATAATTGGTCCAGGCAGCCAGTTCAGCTTTTACCGTCACTTCTGTCGTACCGTCAAAATCATCATCCTGAATCTGCTCATTCAACGCTGTGATTTTATTTGATGCATTCTCATATGCAGCTTGCGCGGTAAGTAGGTTTTTAGCCGCAAGCTCGTCAGGGGTTAATTCAGGTTCTGGCGGCGCGGTAAATTGCCCGTTTGCATAGCCCCAACCTATCCCAACCCCGTCAGGTACGCGAATGGCTTCCCCCTTGTCTGGTGCCCAGTCAGGTTCACCTTCCCACATAATAACGTTAATTACGGACTCATTTTTTACGATTGCGTAAACATTGTTCATTATGCAAACTCCAGTATTACTGCCACGCCGGGCGCACCATTCCCACCATTACGCTTAGTACCTGAGAAGCCAGTATCGTAAGCTCCGCCACCACCTGCACCATACACAATTGAAGAAATTCCAGCATTTTGACCAGAGCGGCCTCCAGTTCCCCACAAACTACCACCACCCATTCCGCTAATTAGGTAAGCTCCTGACTGACCATCTCCTCCATGACCACCTGGGATATTCATGATGCCGCCAGTTGCCGTACCACTTGTACCACCAGGCGTGGATGTTACGCTTGTGTATCCACCGCCACCCCCGCCCCCTGCGGCCATTCCTGCGAACGTAGTGCTCCCGCCAGCAAGTTCCGCAGCACCGCCAGCACCTATCGTGATTGCTTTATTTGTGGCATCAGCAAGGTTAAGGAGGCCGATACAAGTCCCCCCCGCGCCTCCTCCAGCTCCAGAGAAAGTGGAGCCTGTGGTTGTTGCAGAGCAGCTACCGCCAGCCCCACCACCCCCGGTAATGATTGCCAGCACTTTTTTCGTGCCAGGCGTTGCTGCGTATGTCGTGGAAGCCGTAATAATCTTAACGCCAATCAGCCGTCCGACCGCATCGCTTGCCAGGCCTCCTACCAAACCAAGATATGAAAGTACGGCAGTTGCATCCGCTTTCCCCAGCATAGCGCGGACAAATGCTGACAGGTCAGCAACGGCCATCGTATCCGTACCCGTGAAATAAGGCAGTTTGTTGGCCCCATTCGCCAGCCCGGCCAGTGCTGTCAAAGTGGCATCCAGCGGCTGCTTAGCTGCCAGCGCTGTAGTTAAACCAAGGTATTGGAGAACAGCAGTAACGTCAGTCTTGCCAATGATATCTCGCCCGACAGATGTCAGGTCAGTCAGCGTGGCGGTATCAGTCCCGTTGAAGTACGGGAGTTTATTGGCTGCACCAACAAGACCAGCAAGTGCTGTTAAGGTGGCATCGAGTGGTTGTATTTTCTCTGGCAATGCTGACCAGTTCGCGCCAGGTGGAGTGCTTGTATTGCTCGCCACCAAAGACTGATAAACAACCCCGCCCAACGAAACTAAAGCTCCTTTACCATAAGAGAAAGCAGCTCCTCCATTATCTGCGCTGGTAATAAAAGGCGCCACTCCGCCTGACTGAATTTCATTAATTGCCTGAGTTATTCTGTTGAATAACCAGTTCATCTTGTCGCGTTCAATTCGTTTTGCTGATGGGTCAGTGGCAGGATCCAAAGAGTAAGCCTGACCATACCCCTGCGTCATATTTACACCGCCTCCAGCATCAGTGTCAGGCACAGCAGATTTATCCCCTGATGATGCAAAGGGGACCTTAATAAATGAAGTCATATTAACTCCCAAATTGTGAATTATTCTGATCGAAGTTTAGGTTATACTCAGCAAACCCAAAAGCATCTCGCGGTTTAACAAGATGGTTGAATTTGACGCCTGATGCTCTGGGGATGAGGTCGAAATCCTGAAGGAGCCTCATCATAATATCTGGAAGGATAATTTGATAAACAACGGTTATCGTCATGTCCTGACCGTCGAGTGCGTAGACATCTTTCCCGAACACGTCATATAAAGCATGGTTTATGGAAGGCATTGAACCATCAGAAGTTATCTGCCACCAACGCATGCGAAGTAATTGTCGTTTTTGCTCTACCGTAAGTTTATTTACTGAGTCAACATCAACCGCGAAGTTACTTCTGCCGAAATTCAGTCCAAAATCGGCGAACCCGAATGCTGGATAGTTGGTGGGGCTCGCTTTTGATTCGGTATAAAGAGGTAGGTTAAGGATAATAGCCCAGACATTCAGCCCGAAATCATTAGCGGTAAATAGATTGAATACATCCTTTTCCCATGAGGTCCAGAAAACCTGATGATTATCGTCATACCATTTCTGCTTCAGGTTAAAAATATTCGACAGGTTCGGTGCCTGGTCATACTCCCACTTTAAAACCTTCATCAAATCCAGAGAGAAGTCGAACTGTTGAATATTCATGTTGTCACCACAAGAATATCGTCAACCTGAATAGTGGCCTTCTCGTTTAGTCCTATCGCAATATCATCTTTTGACCAGGTAGGAGTAGTCGCTTTATTCGCTATCTCAACACTTTTAATAAATATTTGAGGTGAGGCAGTGTTAGCCGCGGCTGACAATTCGAACGGAGATACGTCGGTACCGAGAGTAAATCCTTCTTCACCATTATCGAGTTGCCCGCTTGCATATTTCACGATGGTATCTTTGATAAGTGATGTGGGATCGCCTGTACCAACACCTTTAGAGACAACCGTAAATTTCGCCATTACCGGTTTTGCTGTAGGCCTGTCAAACTTGACCGTTGATTTCTGCCCAGACCAGACATCTGTTACATCAACACTGACTGCTCCATTCCACGCAGCTCCGCCTGTTTTAGCTCGGTAGAGTGTCGCAGCAACAGCTGCATCTTCCCCGCCATCAACGCATGCCCATACTGAATGGCCAATAAGGCTAATCCCATCAATCGTTTTTGTCGTACTGTCTACGTTCTCACGAAACGACAGCGAATTAACCCCTACCACCGCCCTGACATTTGAATAGACAGCCTCTCCAATGGATCGACCTTGAATGGCCAGAGTCTGGCGCCGTTCTTTTCTTGCTGACAGGTCTGACTGCTCTTCAGTACCCATTGTCCCTGCAACCGGGTTATCCGATGTTTCCCAGCCTACAGACGTGTACCCAACGACAGGGTCTTTCAGCGTATGAGCAGGGCAAGGAATTTCTCCTGGCTCCAGAGCCTGAAATATACCGGTTCCCTTCCCTGAGTTATCCAGCGCGACGGTAGAAAGCAGTTCAAACAGATTTCCATTTGATGAGCGCCTTGAACCGGACGGTATCACCACGCCAGGTACGCCTGTTAGCGCCACCCCATCAACGATGGTATATGTTGAGGCCCGGCGCTTCCCTCCTGTTAACGCCCAGATATCATCCAGGAACAGGCCGCCTGCATAGTTAGGGTTAATCTGGTTTGCTACGGCAGCATTGTTCGCAACAACCTCCGAACGAACTGCAACGTCGCTGGCGATGATCATGCCCTGCGGTGTGTCTGGCGTAACATCCAGATCGCTACCAAAAGTGGCTTTCCACTCATTCTCTGTATCAGTCAGGATTTGCGATGTATCCGGGACGATCACACCTTCTGGCGAGAGGTATTTATATGATTCCACTTGCGCTCTCCGTTCCGTAAATCGTTCTTATCTGGGCGGTGTAACTCAGTGTGTCGCCGTTTTTTGAGAAATTAATGTTCCCCACCCCTTCAACACCCGGAACAGTCTTGTAGACCTTTCGCAGGAACATGTCGTACAAGCTAACGTCTGGTTGAGACCCCAGTGCAATATCGAAGAACGGGATACCGCGCGACTGCGCGTAAGGCAACTCAGTTAGCTTTGTCCTGGCTACGTGTTCGCATGTCTGAATAACGGCCTGAAGATCAGTAACCATTGCGATGTTTCGGGAGTTATCCCGGTAGATATCAAAGTCATTGTTGGTGGCTAATGTCTTCATGGGTTCTTCATCGGCCCTACGTTGCCGCCCTCCGGATTGTTATGGACGTGACCAAACGTATTGATGGTGCCGTCAGTGAATTGTGGCGCTTTTATCGGCTTATTGGACTCAATACCGCTTTCAGTTATCGACACGACAGTGGAGCCCGCTGTCAGCGCTATGCTACCTGGCTTAACCGCTACTGATGTCGTGCCGTCGATAGTCTGTAGCGTGGCCGCTGCACCATCGCTGACAACAAAGTCCTTCATTACATCCGGTATAAAGACGCCGTCCTCAAAACAGTGAAGCCGGGTTGTATTGCCCGGCTCCGCTTCATAACTCTGCAGGAATAACGACATATCCCTGTCGCTGGCCTTTATCCATCCCAGGTCGCCGGGCTTTATCGGAAACGTAAGGCACATTCCACCGCCACCGATTGTCAGCACCGGAACCTCTGCGGGTGCCATGAGTGGATTCAGGGAGCCATCCGTCATGGTGACTTTATAGAGAATTTCTATTTGCGCCCGATTAACCGGCGGGGGGTTATACGACACGATTCTTGCCGGCAACATGTCATCGACATCTAGCAAAAACTTTCTCAGCACCAGGTCCATCGAGCCGGAAAGGCTGTCACTTTGTCCCGGCTTTTGGCTTGGAGTTGGATTTGGCATCAGCTTTCTTCTGCGCCTCGCGTTTTTCGGCTATTGATGTGATGTTGTCGTTGTTGCAGGACAGATCGAGATACCAGTCGTTTTCGTGCGTCGCCAGGCTGGCGGCCCAGTTGTAAATCACGTACTGACCATTTGCGGCTTTGTTGACCGAGGACTGAATTTCAATCTGTTGCCCAAGCTTTACTGACGGATCAAACAGCATACGCACCTTAACGCCTTTATCATCCAGAACCGGGTTGCCAATCATTCCGGTAGCCGACGAGATTACCCTCACTTCGCCCTTCATCCCTTTCCCAAGGTCTTTAACCACCAGGAAGTCATCGTCAATAAAGCAGTCAACATCACCCACCTGCTCAAGCTTTTGTATCTGCTTGCCGACGGGTCCGTTATAGACGTAGTTGGCAACGGTCTTGTCTTTGGCCTCAAACCGCAGAGTCAGGTCGTAGTCTTTCGCCACCCCCTTACACAATTCGGAGAGCTGGGTTGTCTTCGGAGACGAACGCGACGCCCATTTGTACTTCGCCCCGTTCTGGGTTAGAGCCTTCATGGTGAGTCGGCGATCTGGCGGCATACCAGGCTCAGCCAGGACAACATCACCGCTGTAGATATTCTCTACACCGGTTGACTGGCGACCGGCCATCACGGTAATCAGCTTAGGCTTCTGGTTTGGGTTCCAAGGGGAAGTTTCGGTAACGAGGTAATCGATGGTTTCCAGAAGGAGGTTATCAAGTGTTATCTGGCAGCTGTTCTGTTTTCCGTCTGACGTTTTAACAATCTTCGCCGTGGCGGCCGCGCCTTCGTAAAACTTCATCTGCCCGTTAATCTCGATGCCAATTTTTAGCACACGGCCATCAAGCACTGTCGATCTCCTCATTCGTCATCCAGACAAGAACATCGCTACCCTCAAAAGAGGTGTAGTACGGCAGCTCGTCATTGTCGGTGATGATGAAAAAATTACCGTCATTGAGGTAACGTGACGGGATGATTGGCACACCCGCTACCGCCCGGCGATTGTTGACGATTACCGCGCCATCACGAGTGACTGAGACAGCCATGATGCCGTTGCACTCTTTGAGGGATAGCTCATACAAAGCGCCCTCAAGGACAACGGAGAGTGACTGTCTGGGGAAAGACTTCAATGGGATTTGCTTCATCAGAACCAGTCCTTAATATCCTTGGCCAGGGAGCTGGATTTTTCCTGAGTAGCCGGAGAGGCATCAGATGGGCGTTTCTGCCCCTGCTTCACGGTGTCGGCGTCAGGTTTGGCCGTGCCGCCTGTTTTCGCAGACTTGCTGGACACCGCAACCTCTTTGGCAGGCATCGTTTCAACGGTCGATGTGAACCACTGAACCTCTTTTATGGTTAGCGTCACAGCTACCGTGTCACCAAGGTCTGGCGCCTCATCGTGCGGCATGTCGGTGATAACCATATCCGCATAAGAAGATGCGCGGGTCTGTACGATCAGCGATGTACTGTTGACGTAGGCCTGCTCAATGTCGCTATACACCGAACCATACGCATCAGCCGGGATAAACATCGTGAGCTGCGCGACGTTAGGTTTGATGATTTTAAAGTCAGCGATGGTGTTGCCGGTTTCCAGCGGATGCTCACACAGATCGGAAGAACGATTCACTGCAGCACGCATAGCCCGGCACTCAGTGAACATCTGCGCGCCGAACTCATCCGTAATCCGTACGACATCCACAGCGAATGAAGACATCACCATGTTGTACGATGACAGGGATCCGGATGCGGTATTCATCAGGTCTGAGAATGAGGACATTAATGACTCCTTCCGTCGTCATACTGGTTTGCCATATCTCCGTAAGCATTCTTCAGCCCATCAGTCATACTGCTGGCGATCCCCTGCGCATCAGTGGCCTGCGTGGTCACTTCTACCTTGGCGACGTTGACGGTCTGTGTGTTACTGACGCTTGATGTGCGACCTGCACCGGGGTTTGCCGGTATTGCCGGAGCGTTGGCAATATCCTGCATAGAGCTGCTTGCGGCCTGCACTGACGGAATTGGTTGTTTGATTGGGTTAACTTCATCAGCCGCGCCGCCAGTTGTAGGCTGTGCCGGTTTCGGTTCGTCATCTCCCTTCACGGCGTTGATTGCCTTTTTCATGAAGTCAGGCAACTTGTCATAGGCAGCCTTGCCTGCGTTTGATACGGCGTCTGAAATGTAGGCTCCTATCTGGGAGAAGATGCTCTTCACCCATGACAGCAGGTCATTGAATACTTTCTTGGTGTCAGCGGTGAGTTTCTCCCATGCACTGTTGAGAGCCTTTCCTATAGCATCGCCAGCATCGACTACACCCTGAACGATTTCATCCCAACTGGCCTGCAGCTCTGAAACCAGCACATCCATGAAAGCTGATGGATCAGAGAACAGGAGTTTCAACGCCTCCCATGCCCCAATGACACTTTCTCTTGCACCATCGAGAGCTGATTTAAGTAGCGGAAATTTAGCTGCCAGGTCACCAATAACTGACTCTCCCCCAGTGAAATAATTCCAGAGGTCGTCAATGACCAGAGCCAGAGCCACAGCAACTGCAATAAGTGGTAAAAAAGGAACTACAGCTGCCAATGCTGCTCGCGCCATCCCCCATAACGCGGTAGTGAGCGCCGGAATGGCAACTAATGCCAAAGCGCCGAACACTCCCATCAAAACGCCTTTATGCTCTCGAGCCCATTTTATTACTGAGATAGTTACATCGATAAGCAACTCAAGTGCAGGAACAACAGTCATTGCCAAAACGTCAGCAAATCTGGCGAAAATTGCTGAGAGATCATCCTGCGCTGACTTGAAGTTTTTTAACTGGGCAGCATCCTTCTCATTAAGAACGCCGAGAGTTTTCTGCAATTCAATGCGACGCTCGAGTTCTTTTCTGCCATTCATCATTGCGGCGATGACGGCGTTATCAGTAATTCCAAGCTGCTTAATCTGGAACGTGGCCTGCTGCTTATCCATCTTTGACATAGTGTCGGATAATTCAAGCAACGCCTCATCTGCCGACTTAATATTCCCTTGAGAGTCCTTCAGGCTAATGCCGAATGTTTTGAATGACTCAGCTTTGCCTGATTTAGCGTCCGACGCGGCTTCACCCATGGCCTCGTTGAGGTCGATCATCGAGTCGCGGAAACCGTCAGCATCCACGCCAAGCGTCTGAAAAGTTCGTGACAGCGCATCATACTGGCCAACATTTACGCCAACAGTTTCTGCCGCATGAACCTTCCCCAGCATCTCTGTAGTGCGATCAAGAACGGCATTCAGTGAAAGTCCAGCGCCAGCTATGCCAATTGCAGCTATAGCCAACCCCTTTAAACTCTCTGTAGTAATTCCAGCCTTTTCGCCGACCCCTGCGAAGATGTTCATAAGTTCTTTATGAGCATTTTTAGAACCATCCTGGACATCATCCAAAGCATGATCCGTATCATTCAGGCCTTTTAGGGCGTTTTTGTTATCTGTCTCAAGAAGAAAGACGAATGTGTCAAGTACGCCCATGCTTACTCCAAAATAAATAAATTTTATAGGGCTAGAATTTAAGGTATTTTTAGGCCATAAAACCACACCATATGGGAGGGGAAATGGCATTCAGATTTAGAAAGAAAATAAGAATTGCTCCAGGCATTAGCCTAAATATCAGCAAAAAAGGCATCTCCAGCATGACCCTTGGTAAGCCTGGTGCGTCTTTAAATATTGGCGGTAAAAACCCGAGAGCAACTATCGGGATACCTGGAAGCGGAATGTCCTGGACAGCATCGCTTGCTTCAGCGAAGAAAAATGGTTCTGCGGCTATTGATAAAAATCAGTTTTCTGGCCTCGTCATTCACTCAGGTGAATACATGAAAGCCCCATATAAAGTTCGGCGTGGCTGGTCTAAAGGTGGCGGAAAAGTACATTATGGATGGAAGTACAAATTTTCTTTCTTGCTCTTATGGTTTATCGCAGCATTCCTATTCGCAAAATCCCTGCCTGGGCTATCGCTTATTCTGATAGTAATCGGTGTTATCCGTTTTGTATGGAAACAACCGAAGGTTAATTTCTCCATTCAAGAATATTTGGATGCCTACTGTTAAGCACGGTTAAAAGTAGCCCACGCCAAGTGGGCTTTATCTTATTGGCAAATCTTCTTGGACTGACTAACGCTACCATCGTTACAGACAAACTTTCCACTCTTGGTGCAGTGTGAAATCCCGCCCTTAGAACCAGAACAAGGTTTACGACCGCGCCCCGCCTCTGCAGATGTTGCAACTACGATTACACTTAATGCCAAAACAACCATCAACTTCTTCATAACATCCTCATTATTATTGTGACTATCTCAGATGATAATGCCAGAAGGATGGTTGTTTTCTAACGTTTATTTTTCACCTGCTCCATTGCCCACCATTCGTTAAACCGGGTGGTCACGACAATTTCCCAAAGGCTAAAGGCCTCCTCCAGCGTGACGGAGGTCTTCAGTTCTGTCAGGGTTGCTTGTCCTGCCGAGAGGATTGTTGCAATGAACTGGTCAGCGTTGACGTAATCAACTTGATCATATTCTGCACGATACCGCCGGAGGAAATGGAGCGGGTGAACTTTTCGAAGAAAGAGAAGTTGTATTCGAGCAGCTCTTTCTCAAGACGCATTAGCGCTTCACCATCGGGAACGTGGTTATCGACCAGGGCCGCGGTGCTTAAACGGATGGTAGAACCATCGTCCAGGACGCGCTCAACGAATGTCATCGCCTTGAGCATGATCTTCTCACTCTCAGCGTACTGGTTCTCCTCCCACTGCTTCGCCAGTGCGGCAATCGAGGTTGGGTATTTTGCGGCAATCTCGCGCGCTGCAATGGCCGGGAACTTACCGATGATAAACGGCACATCGTTACCGGCCCGGTCTTTCACCGTGACGTTTTTCGCTTCCAGTAACTCAGCCACGTTACACCTCTACCCGGCTCATGCCTTCAAAGCGGAAGTTATAGACCTTCGATTTCATACGACCAGCTGACGCCACAGCGTTACCCGGGAGACCATCAAAAATAATACCCGGAGTAAGCGTAATGGTGGAGCCATTCGGATACGTACCAACGATGGTGATGGTATCTTTTGCGGGGCGCTTACCGCGCGCAGCACGGTTGGCTTCAAATACGACGGCCAGATTCTTGTCATCTTCACCGCCGGGGATCACCGCAATTGCCAGTGGAATTGGGTTAGCCTTAGACCAGTGAACCATATCGCCGTTGAGCCCCATAGCTGCATCGTTGATCTGCAAGGTGGGCAGGTCGAACGGGTCAGCATCATCAGCGAACTCAGTGACAGTGAACCCGGAAGGATACGTCTTGCTCGCGATTACGCGAACCTGTAGGCCAAAGCCTGCGATGTCTTGCATCTGTTATCTCCAGAAAAAAGGCTGCGTAAGGCAGCCTTATCAGGTTCGTTAAATCAGGATATCCCGACCGGTGATCTTGTTTACCGCATCGGCCTTCGAGTAGACCAGCAGATAGTCGATAACGTATTTGATAGTGCCGTTCGTCTGCGATTCCTGCTGCACGGTGGCATCCAGCCAGTAGCCAATCGACTGCACCTGGTGCCAGGCCAGCGGGTCACCAGTGATTTGGGTGACGTAAGCCTTCTGCGTAACCGTTAAATCCTTCTCGGCCTTGATCGTACCGTTGAACTGCGCGCGCGGGATTGGCGCATCATCACCGCCGTTAAGCAGGCTGATCACGATAGCACGCCCTTCTTCCGTTGCCGGGATGATTGGCAACGACAGAAGACCAGACATCAACACGGCGGTCGCAGCCGACTTAAACCACTGCTCGTTGGCGTAAACGTTCATCTGCAGAGGGTCCGTACTGATGCCGCACAGATAGCCGTTCTGGTAAAAGTCGATGGCCTGGCCAGCATTCTTCGTGCGACCGTAATAGTTCACACGCGTGTCGGTATCGATCGTATTGGCGTCAGTATTACTGTCCACCTTCGGAGTGATACCGGACACCTGCTGGAACATGTAGTTCTGGCTGGCGTTGCGCTGTTTGTAGTCGGTGGCGCCAAGGATAATGCCGGGGATTTGCTCATCAAACTCCGTGTTGGCGTCGTTGACGATAGTCATCGCACAGCCGCTATAGGTTTGCAGTGTCCCATACCACGTGCCGTAATCAGCCATGGTCACCGGCACCAGGTACATGTATTTAACGTTCTGCGTTGCGTTCCACGCCGCAATCCCCTGCACGATGTCATGAGTAAGCGCGGCGCCGCAGAAAGCGAATGAGCCGTAATTGTCGCTGATTTCATCCGCCTCGATCACGTAATCGAGGACGGTAGTGGCATTTGACCCCGGAGAGGTAACCATACCTTTCGCGACGGTCCAGCCAAGGTTGTCGGCGATATCAACACCGGTACCCGCAGCAATCACGTTTACCGCCGCAGGAACATCATGGCCAACAAACGACGCGCTGAACTTTTGCGCCAAAGAGTCGTAAGTAACCGTCGCGCCGCCGAGAATGCCCCGGAGTTTGGTCTGGATAGCAGTTGCCACATCAGCCAAAGCAGCAGCTGAAGAGAAGTCGAGATCGTCAAGCAGGTAATCAGACTGTCCAACAGTGATACGAACAGAGCCGTCAGTGATGGCCTGCCAGGTCGCGATGGTGGTCATCGGAGTGCCGCCGACAATACCCGGGGCCGCTGCAGAAGAAGCATCGCTGTAATGCGCGAAGGCGATTTTTTTTGCTTTGGTGATGATCTTCGACACAAAGCCAAAATACAGCGCAGCGCGTTTGTACTCCTCAGACACGGTACCAAAGGTCGTGGCCACATCGTTAATGTCGGTAAATTCCATCACTACGCCAGCAGGAACCTTCGTGTCCTTCGTGAACAGACGAAGGATAAGCTCGCGCTCTTTAACGGCCGCGCTGCCTCCTACGCCGGACTTAATGTCCACGTATTTTCTAATAGAGATGCTCATCAGCAATCCTCGTTAAACGCGGTATATCCCGCTGGTGATTTGCTCAACCTTGCCCACGTCATGGGTTAGTGTGAGTTTGTGACAGATGATCAGATCGAAGCTCGGGACGTTCTCCCACTGCTCGGCCTCGTTCTGAATGTAATTGGAGGTAATGGGCTTCACTACCTGCATGCCCATGCCCGCAGCTTTTAGCGCAGTGAGCATCGAATGACTTTGAAGGATCAGCGAGGCGGTTGTTAGCACACCCTGAACTGTTGGTGTATCAACGGTTTCGTCTTCTGGCTTCACGAATGGCAGCACCGCGTTAAACTGAATAGTCTCAGCAACATTCTGGTGCTCGATTATTTCTGGGTTGCCGCTCGCCACCCTGGACTTCCTGGACTGCCAGCCGACACGCTCACTGGTAATGTGGTGCATGATGATTGCGGGTACAGCCGGCGGCCCGGTCGACACACCGGAATAGCTTTGCATCACCCTCACCGTCATGCCCTGTCCGGCAAACCCGACGATCAGCACTTCGCGGATGAGTTTGTATATCGCGTTCATTGTCGTACCGCGACCGGCTGACTCCAGCCGTCCTGTTTTAACCAGGATGTAGGGTCAAGGATCTCCCATTCATCCCCATCCCAAAGAATCAGATCGGCAGCACCACCACGATAAGCTGAGTGCGCACCGGTTTGAATCCATGCGGTGATGTACTGGCGGCCGGTGGTAAGCCCCATCTGCTGGATGTCGCGGAATGACAGCGGCTGGACGGATGCACCGTAAAGAGTCTCCGGCGCACTGTAGGAGTTGATGGTTTTACCAAAGTCGTTCTCTTGCTGCCCGAGGAAGCGCTTAATTTGAACGCCAGCGGTTGGTTTAATTACGGACATCGCCATACCGAGAAGGTTTGAGCCAGGAACAAACATCATTTCTCCTTAACGATTGAAGTGCAGGATGCCAGCATCAGGCCGGTAGCTTGCAGTGGTTTCTCTGCCTCAAGACCTTGGGCCGCACGCGCCTTACTGGTTGATTCAGTAATCGGTGGTGAGCTGATTTGCGTGATGGTCATTCGGACATCCCCGGCTGCCAGTTCGCCAATGGCGACAAAGACCTGCTCAGATGAGCGAGCACCGCTTGCCACAGCCCTCACACCAATCCCCATCTGGCGGGACCAGTTACCCTTTTCAGCAGCTACGGTTGGCCTGACAAATGGTCTGGGAGGAATATGCCTGGCAGGGCTTCCGTATTCCTGCGTCTGCGCTACCAGTGCTACTGGAGTGCCATCAGGATACTTGGCGGTATCCATCCAGCCGACCTCAGCCTTCAGTCGCCCCATCTCCTGCACGCGCTTAACCAGCTCATCCAGACCTCTGCCCATTAGAACCTCCCGCCAACCTTTCTGAATGCACGACGCTCCGGAGCGCCACCGATATAGCCAAGGCCAACTGACAGCCGCGCCAGCAATGCGGCAAGTTGCTCACCGTATGCCGTCTTTCCCAGCCACGACATGAACGCGCCCTTATTGGCTGCCGCGCTGGCAAAACCAACGCTAACCGACCCTACAGTGGCGTTACTGATAATCCCTGTGGCTCCGTTGGCTGGCGCCATAGGAGTGCCATTCAGCAGCAGAAGATGTGCGGTAAGAAGCTCTGTCATGAGCTCCTGGCATTTCACGCAGCGGAACCAGCGATTACCGACGTCGATGTAACAATCCGTCATGTCGGCCATCAGCAGAATACTATCGGTTGGATACAACACTGGGTTGGCGAACGCCGGGAATTTCAGGCGGAACTCTTCGACGTCGATCATGGGTTATTTCTCCTCTTTGGGAGCCTTCTTGCCCATGGCTTTGTAGTCGGCGTCTGTGTCCTGGGCGGACTTATCTTTCGGCATATCCGCACCTTTTTCATCGGCGTCATACGTGTGCTTACCCTTCTCGTCGACGGACATAAAGCCACGCTCAACGAAGCCCTGGAAAGCCGGATCTGCTTTCAGCAATTCCAGTTCTTCAGCGCTTATCGAGGTGGCCGCACCTCGCGGTGTGATCATGGTTTTATTGTTCATCGAGTTAGCGCCCCCTTTAATCAGCACGCCTTTGTCGTAGGTTGCCTTGCGGGGGTGGTTTTTCCATACCGGGAAAAAGTTATCTGCGGTGCAGGATGAGTAAACGACTGGCATGGTGATCTCCAAAAGAAAGGGGCCGAAGCCCCTGTTAATCAGATACCGCTGGCGCGATAAATTGCGAACGGGCGCTTCACCAGAACGCCAGCTGTGGCGTTGGTAAAGTCTTCAGTTACCATCTTGCAGGACGTGTCGACACCCAGAGCGCGGAAACGAGACGGAACGATCTGGTCGATGACGCCGCCGCCATCAGTTCCAGAATCGCCAACAGTTTCTGCATAGAGATAGAACACGTCAGCACCGCCGTTGGCGTTGTTCAGCTCAATAGCTGATTTCACGGTCACGTTCGGGTAGTTCTGCTTCAGCCAGTCGTAGGCTGTTTCACCCAGGTCGTTCGGGGTAGACAGGAAGTCCACCTTCTCAGACGCTACCGCCATGATGATCGGCGTTGCGGTTGGGTCGATAACCTCTTTCGACTGGACACGCAGGGCTGACAGGCCGGTCAGGATGTCACGCACTTGCTCGGAAAATGTCTTCTTATCCCAAGTGGCGCCAGCTGCGCCTGCCGGGACAGTAACGTAGGCTGGCAGGTTCGGGTCGTTCATGTAGCCGTAGATCGGGTAAGAGGTCGCACCGTTGTAGCCAAAGAACGCCACGCGGTTACGTGAGATTTCCAGCGCCAGAGACGCAGCCTGCCGTTTAGCATCAGCAGAGTTAACGCCGATGCGTCCAGAGCGCAGGCCTTCCAGCTCACCAACCTGGAAACCTTCTTCAAAGCGCACAACGCCGCGCTTCTCATAGGTCAGGTTCCAGCTGGACAGCGGAATGTTGCCATGGTCGGTATATGGCTGGGCCACGCCGACCAGCTCCAGAATTTCCTGGATGATTTCTTCGTCTTCCCACGCACCTGCGGTCACGACACCCATCAGCTCATCAGCCTTACGGGCGGCGGTGATCACCTGCACCTGACCAGGCAGCCACGACTGCAGGAACTGCATATACGGACTGTTACCCTGGGCAGCGTTAACAGTCAGGCCGGGAATGCTGACGGCGGCGTCCATGCCATACGCCTGCGCGTAGGACTGGGCGGCGAAGTCAGAGACATGAATCCCCACTTTGGCGAGGGAGCGGACATTATCCGCTGAGTCCATCGCTACGCCGCGCAGCTTGCTTTTCAGCAGACCAGCGGCAGCAGGAGACAGGCGCTTATGCACCGTAGAGGTTTTGCGCATTTTTCTTTCCTTGGATTAAGGGGCTACGGCCGGAACCGGGAGCTGTTGCAGGGCTACCACTGCGATACCGGTGGTCACGTTGTAGCGCACGACACGGGAACCAGGGATTAGCGTCGAACTGGCAGGCGCAGCGGATGCCGGAGCGGCTATCAAGGTGCCGTCTGCTTTGTAGGCGATAGCATCACCCACTGCTGCGGCGCTGGTCAGCTGCATCCACATGCCTGGAGACTGAGAGCAAGCTTCAAGCTGAGCACCGGCTTCAATCCCCGGGGCGTTGCCGCCGAGTGCAGTGTAAGCAACGAACTGCTTAGGAGAGGACAGGATGCCGATATAGGTACCTGCGCCACCAACGGACACGATGCCGTTATCACCAGCGGCCTGCACCAGCGCCACTGCACCAAAAGGCGCACGCTGACCCGGAGTACCGTTATAGGTCGTTTTCAGTTGTACCGGCTCAGCACGTACATCACCCGCAAGCGCCTGCTCGCCAGGGATGCCCCATGCCAGATCGTCGGCTACGGTTTTTTGAAAGGTCATTCTGTTCCCCTTAGAGATCATCAATTACGGAAGAGACAGCGTTAGCTTTGGTCGGCGCGGCATCCTGACCGAATGCAACGATGGTTTGTGGTGCGGCGGACTTCATCGCCAGCGCTGCATTCAGCGCGGATACTTCATGCCCGGCTGCGGTACCTTTGATGCCGAGTTTATCCAGGCCGTACTTCGCCACCGCCACGGTATCCATGGAATCGCACGCGAACGCGCCAATGAATGGGGTCAGGCGCTGGGCCAGCTCATTACGTTTACCGAGTTCTTTAAGCAGCGCGCCGGTATCCTGCGCTTTCACCTGTTTGGTCAGGGTCTTAATTTGCTTGGTTAGCGCGGCGATTTTGGCGTCCTGAGCCTTTGGCGTGTCGGTCGGATCTTCGTCTTCAGCTTTCGGAGCATCAGGGTCTTCATCCTCAGCCTTAGGTGCGTTCGGGTCTTCGTCTTCCGCAGGCGCTGCCGCCGGGTCGATAGGATCCTCATCAAGAACCTGCTCAGCGGGTGCTTCAGGCTGATTCATCTGCTGAAGTGCAGCCATGACAGCGGCGATTGATGGGGCGTCCAGCTTGCCGAGCGCCGCGATCAGTTCCTCTAAAGTCATCGTGTTATCTCCGTCGGAGTTTTGGTTTATGGCCTGGTCCATCACTGCGACGTCAGGTCCTGTTCTGCCCTCATCAACTCGGGCGAGATGGTTTCCGCAACGCAGATTGCGCTGCACGTACTGATAGTTGGTGCCTTCAAATGAGCCGGGAGCGTACTCCACGTCGTATTTGTAGGCCGGTGAAAGCTGGGATTTGCCTGACTCCAGCTCCTGCTTCATCTCATCGGAGAAAACGCGAAGGTTGGCTTTCAGGTAGGGGTGATCGAAATAGACCTTTTCGCCGACAATCCCGTCCACGCCAACATCGCCCGGGTTAGCGCCTTCAGCGCCGAGCCAGGTGTGATTGTTGATGAAGGGGATGAGCTTGAAGGACTCCAGCGTCTCTGGCCTGCTGAGCTCTTCCGCTGGCCGGTACACCTGGTAAATTTTGTCGGGGTCTGGCGCGCCGGGTATCTCGCTGCCGAGGTAGTCGAACACGCCGACCTTACTGATTGGATTGCCCTCTACGTTTATCCACCCGTTGTCGTCGATGATCCGCGCAGAACGGTCAAGGGCTTTAGCGCCGGTTGTCATTATTTCACTCCAAAGTCGACCACCAGTTTGAATGTACAGCGACAGTTGATTTCCTCCCCGGGGATGACGTTCTGACCGCTATCGCCCACCGGAAGGCCAACGGCAAGGTCGAACTCTTTACCGTGCGCCTTAACGTGTTTAGGACGGGAATGTGCAGGGCCTCGATGCGAGTGAATCCAGATACCTTTAGTTGCCCCAGTAGCCTGGGCCTTCATCATCGCTGTGTCGTTGTACGCCTTGCGCGTCTGGTCCATTGCGATATTTCGGGATCGGCGGTCGAGTTTGCCGTTGGCATCAGACAGGATGTCTTTCAGTGCGGACAGGTCGCCAGGCGACTCAGCCACGGCCTTTCGAATCCTCTCGATGTGATCCGTCGGCAGCGTCGATATCAGCTGTGCGTTCTTCTGCGCTGCGTCCCGAAAGTACCCGCGCACGGTGTCTGCGTTAACGGCATCGTCAAGTTTCAGTGCGGTGAATTGCCGCTGAGTAGACTTGTCAGCGCCGTCGAGCACCGGGCTAAACATCGTGGGGGCGTAATCGCGGAACAGGTTGGCGTATTTGCCAGACAGCGTTGTCAGTTTTGAGTCGAGCGATGGGCCACTGGTTGCCAGCAGCTCATCAGACAGGTTGCCTTTCATCCAGTTGACCAGTCGGCGCAGGCGTCGCTGGTACTGCTGCTCCAGATACAGGGGGCTGAAGAACGGCCGCGATTGCTCTTGCAAGTCCGTCGTCTTCTTCTCCGCCATCGTCTACCTCCTCAAACTCGTAGCCGCTGGACTCGTCATCCTTCAGCTTCTGCTGGTTCTGCTGTGCGCTCACCACACCAAGGTTTTGATAAATCTCGGCAGCCTGCGCCTTCGCGAGTCCGGTCTGCGCCTGCTCGGTTTCGGTTGGTTCGTCCAGAGGATTCCACACCACCTCAACATCGATGCTCTCGCCGAACACCGACTTTGTGAGCAACTGGTAATGTTGGTTCAGAAATGGCGTGCAACTGTGCTCCTGGATGCCTGCCAGCGTTTCACGGTATGTCGAGGTTTCGGCCTCGCCCGTTGGGTTAAATCCCTTTGGCGATGTGCCGAGGAGTTTCGTTGATGGCATCTCTGCGACCGAGGCGACCAGTTGATACTCAGTCATGATCACCGAGTCGACATCACCAAGAGAGGTTTCATGCTGCTCGTATCCATCGGTATCACCAATAGGCATAACGCCGAAGTTATCCCGGCGCTCGACGAACTCCTGAATCTTCTGGATGAAGTTATCGGGGTCCGACATCGCCGTCTCAAGGTCAGTCTTGATGACGTTCAGTCGCTTCGACATCAGTAACTGAGGCCCCTCATTCGCCGACCGCTCGGCGCCGTACACGCGCTCCCAGATGAGCTGGGGTAGCGGCAGGCCACCAAACTGATACGTCGGTTTGAGCACGTCCGGAACGTCTGAGTAGCGAATGATGACCAGGTGCGAACGGTGGTAACGCTTGTTGGCTATACGCCAGTACGTTGGTTCGTAGAAGTTCATCGACGATGGGTCGGTAACGTCAACGCCTTCAAGCTCTGGTGCGCACCAGTACGGGTCAACCTGGCTGATACCGCGATAGCTACCCTTCGCCACGCCGTCGATATTGAATGGATTTTCGTAATACTGCGGGTCGTCGCTGTCCACACAGAAGATGGCGATGCGGATGCCGAACACGCGGTTGAATCTGGCGAACTCCTGCACCTGGCGTTTGATGCCGCGCTTACGGTCAATCCTCTCCAGACGTTGAACCTTTTCAGGGTCAACACCAGTAATCTTCCAGCCGTTACGCGTGGCGTCCTCCGGCGGGATTTTGCAGGCACGGTTAACCAGCCACTGCTGAGCCATGACAGCGCACAACTGATGGCCGATGAATCCCTGAGACAGGAACCATCCCACCACGTTATCCGGTACACCGCCGAGCGTTGAGAATTGATATCCCTCAGATGGTGACTGAGCGCATGACTCATCCATGGCCCGCCCTTCACCGTTTACCGGGCGCGCTGCACGCACCGGAAACGCGGCCCTCTCGATGTCGTCCAGGCTGAATGAAGAATGCTGCTTATGCGTTGAGAAGGTGCCAGCGGGTTTCTTCTTCTCGGGATCAGGTTTAGCCTCTTCAACAATGACAGGTAACTTGGGTCGAAACCATTTAAGCCAGTTCCAGTTCATGAGAAAACGCCTCTGCTCTTCTTGTTCTTCATCTCGTCGATTGCGTCCATCATCGGATCTAACTGGTCATCGTGAGTGTTGAACTCGGGGTTGATGGCTTCCATCTCGACGAGGAAGTCGTTAACGAATGGCGCAGCAGATGGCAGGCGCACATATCCGGATTCGATATGTCCCTGCACATCAAGAAGGCGCGTGTATTTGTCGCGGTTACGCTGAATAGCGCGCACTGGGCACGCTGCTTTGCGTTTGATGTTCTGAATTAACCCTGTGCCGGATGACTTGTCTTCGATGGCCATGTAGCGGAGCGGGCCATTTTTTAACTCTTTCGATTTTTGCCAGAAGGCGATCGCGCGACGCTGTAGTTCGTCGGCCTCCCACTTCCCGCGGATCATATCGATGAGATAGACGTTGCCGTCCTCACCAAGCCCCCAGTGTTCGAATACAGAGAAGTCGTTGGCCTCATTTGTTTTCTGAGCCGTATCGCCGTAGATGGCGCGCCACTGCATTTTCGGCAGCACGTCGTACTCACCGAACCATTCAGAGCGGATAAGTCCACCACCCTTTGCAGTGGGGCGCTGCTGATACAGGGCGCTCCATACGAGTGAACCACGCTGCTTGCACTTATCGACGAACGCCTGAGGCATACGCTCGGGAAAGAGGATTTCGCCCGGCTTACGCAGGTTGAAGCGCTTGCCGTTGAGTTCGTGAACCTCGTTGGTCTCGGCCTCCATTGGGAAGCTAACCACGCGCCACTGCTCGCCACCATCTTCAGCGAGCTTAAGCAACTGCCCGGCCAGGTCGTCTTTATGCCAGCGAGTCAGGATGATGATGATGCCGTTAAGCTTCGGATCTGCTCGGGTGAAGAACGTTGTATCAAACCAGTCGATAACCGCTTCCTGGTACGCTTTGGAGGATGCTGTCTTGTAGTCCTTTGCCGGGTCATCAATGATGCCGATGTGCATCCCCTGCCCGGTGATGCCGCCGTTAACACCTGCCGCGCGATATGAGCCGCCGTGTAGCTTACCTTCGGCGCTCATGGTCTCCCACAGTTCGGCTGTCCTGATAGCGCCACCTGCAACCGTTCGGATGTTGGTGCCGTTCAGGCAGGTATTGGGGAACACCTCCCCATAACGTTCTGAGTCGATGATGCGTTGCGTGTCTCGCGACATGCGGTTTGCCAGGTCAGCAGAGTAGGAACAGGAGATCACGTTCCAGTCAGGATGCTTACCCAAGGCGAACGCTGGAAAGCGCCTGGAGGCCAACTCACTCTTACCAGAGCGCGGTGGCGCGAATATCATCAGGCGCGGCATGTTCCCGGCTTCAACTTCAGCCAGGAAGTGATCGAGCTCAGCACAGAGTAATTCGTTGAACCAGCCCGTCTCGTAGTTCGGGTTGGTGTACAGCGTGAAATCCATCAGGCCTTCCAGCGCCTGAGCAATGGCTCTCTTTTTGAAAGCCTCAAGAACCGTCGAGTTTTTCCTCGAGCTGGTTTTTGCGACGGCCATATCCCAGCTCCTGTAACGCTTCACTCAGTTGCTCGTCGGTCAAATCCTCATGCTGAATTGGTCCACCATCAGGGCCGGATATTTCGGTTTTAGTCTTCAACATGCCGATGTGCTGAGCGACCATCTTCATGGCGTCATCCTGATTACGGGTGATAACTTCGAGGCCAGATTTACCCTCTTTAATCCCAGCAAATAACCTGCGCTCAGCACCAGTCAGATCGCGTGTATCGTGGAATACGGAACGGCCTATGCCTACACCATTGCAGCGCGGGCAGTCCGGGTTAGGATCCAGCGTGCTGTCATAGCCGTAACCGCCAGCATCAACTGGCTCGCGCTTATCTCGCTCGGTAGCCTCCAGACGCTTTTCTTCAAACTCCACCATATCTCGCCATTGATATTGATGGTCGATCCCCCAGCAGTAACGACAACTTCCGCGGTGATGCTCGGTCAGTTTTGTGGCGTCGGCCGTCGCAATGTCCCACCACCATTTCAACACTTCATCCTGAGTAGCCTTCACCCGTCGCGATCGGTCGTCCAGCGCGTCACGAATTGCCTGGTTGACCTGTACATTCCTGTACATCCTGCTGGCAGCAATCCACAGTGTATTCCCCTCACCCTTCCCCCCTGCACGGCGGTAGGCCGCGGACTTATTGAGGTCGATTAGATATTCCTCTACAAACCTGACCTGCATATCATTCAGCCCGTAATTGCGCAGGTTGAAGGATTGCGCGCTTTCCTGCGCAGTCTCGCCGTCAGTCGGTGAAGAAGCCTCAACCACAACCACGTGCGGCATCTGGCTTTGCGCAGTTTTGCGCACTTCCTTCTGCGCAGTTTTTTGCGCAGCAGGCTTTTTAATGTATCTGCGCGCAGATGTGTAATTCAGTCCCTGAGCTTCGCACCACTCTTTCGGCGATATACCCGTTTTGGCATGCTCGGCGAGGAACTGGTCTTGCAGTGCTCCCCAGTCCGGTTTTGCCATGGTTCTATTCCTATGATTAAAGCCATTAAAAAAGCCACTCGAAAGTGGCCTTTGTGATGGAAATAAAAAAACCGTCCGGCGACGATTGTGCGTCTATCGAGCCATGCTGATCCGCGATAAAGTTCTGACAACGGGTGCATGCGGAACACTATCAATAATGACCTGCATATTTACTCCAATTAAAAAGCCACCAGCGGACATCAGCGGCATCTGTCAGGGTGATTAACACCTGATTATTGATTAAGAGTTATATGTTAGGATTAATCCGATTAACCAAAAAGATATGTCAACCCGGAGAATGAAATGATCAAAATGACAGGTTGTAGCGCCGTAGACTGTGGTGTTGGATTTGTGTTCGGTAAAGGAGTTAATGCCGAACTCATCAATTCAAGTGCTCACTCATGCCGAATCGGCTTTTTGCAGCGCGGTAGCGAGCAAGAGTGGCAGCTACTTTTAGATAAAATACTCACCAAGCCAGAAGAACTGAATCAACTAGCAAAAGATTACAGTGAAGCTAAGCCTGAACAGAAAAAAGAAGCTATTTCAAAGTCTGGTTTATTTGAATATTTATCAGCTTTTGCAAATGCATCTACTGTTTATCAATTCCTTGAAGATCTTGTTAAGTCCTTGCTGAACAATTCATAATTTATGCACAAAACAGCTGGACAGCTTCGCAGCGTGGCTGACCGTAGAGTGCAAGTGGAATCATCATCAGACGCGCGATTTGATATGGTCATTTCGCCGCTGATTGATAACACAACGAACCGGTTAAGAACGAATATAAATTTATCAACTTTCACTCCTCTCTTTGGTTTTCTGACAGTTAGCCTGCCACGCTTTGTTATGCGCCAAGATGTCTTTCTTCGTCTGCTTATCCAGCACATCCCAGTCGTGCTCGGTGCCGTAAATAGGCTTTACCCAGTCGCAGCCAGTGTCGATTAACTCAACCTTTGCGGGTCCAGTTTGCGCGCAGCTCACGATCAACATCGTCATCAGGCATATGGCTAACAGTCTGCTGTACATTGCTGGCCTCTTTGGTTACTTCGACGCGGCGTTCTGCGGCTGCTTTGGTGCCGGCGGCGTTATCATCGGTACGCTGTTTATCCGATTTCGCTTCTGCTTTTTCGCGTCCACGCATGCTGCCCAGACCGAAGGCACCGAGCACCATCAGGATTGCGAAACCTATAGCAGCCAGAGTAGCTTTCAGTTTCGTCATAGGCTCACGCGCTCCCGTACCCACCCATACACGAATGACTCGTTAGCCAGGCGCTGTTCTGCCAGTTCGAGATATCGTTGGCCCTGGCTGCAGTTCAGTGCGCGGAGCAATACTAACTCCCCTTCGCTACCGCGTTTCGCCAGGAAGGACTTCAACGCGCTGATGCTGCGCGGTCCAATCTGGCCATCGGCAATCAGGTCGGGATAGAGTTGCTGCTGGTTGTTGAATACGTTCAGCCAACGCTGGAACCACTTCACCTGCACTGATGGCCCCATGTTCACGCCGGTGTCGCAGAGTTCAGCGGCGATGGCCGGCGACACGGTAGCTACCTGGTCGAAGCGTGGACCATACCAGTAATCAGCCTCGAGTATTTCGAGTGCCTGCTGGCGTGTCAGGTTGCGCATATCACCAGTAAAGCCATGGGCGCGTGCCGTTGCCTGAGTGATTCCCCAGTTCGTCGGGCCGCCTTTGTCGTTCGGGTGATTAACGTAGCCACCCTCTTTGCCGAGAATGCTGTTGAAGATATCGTCTTTGGTCATCATTCAGCCCTTACGACTTTTGCCAGATTGCCTTTGGCTCGCCACACAGCAATGCAGATAGCCAAGTTGAGGAACAACTCACCCGGGTCAACGTTGCTGTAATGGCCGAGAAGAATACGGAAAGCGGTGAAGCCTGCCGACAGGATCAGGAAGTAAGCCATCCAGGCATAACCCGGGCGGTGCCTGCGTCCTGTCTTACTGAAGAACATCAGACGAAACACGATCGCCATGCAGATAATCGCATTTGCATCCACGATGACGGAATGCCATGTCATTTCCCTTCCTCCTCCAGCCCGGGCATCTTGCCGTTGCGCGACTTGGCAACGACTCGAAGCAGGACTGCGACGGAAACGGAAGCAGCTACAAGCGCACCAACATTCGGTGACACTTCGATACTGACCGGCGGCTGCAACAGGCCAAGGGCCGTATTGATGACCCCGGCGATTATCTTGGCCATGGGAACGGAGAAGAATACGCCCCCCATGAATGAGATGACCGCGAAGAGCATCTGCTTCCAGAGTTGATGAGGCTCTGAGGTCAGCACATACATTGCCGCCCCGGCCAGCGCACATAACATTACGCCAGGCGTCGCCTCCGGGAACATAGTGGCGAAAGTGATCCCTACCGTAGCGGAGGTCACCCCACTGGCAATTGTGATTGGCTCAGACATAGTTATTCCGTGTGTAGAGGGTCAGGCTTCACGGGCTGAATTTATCAACAAAGCACGTAGCGGATGATTCCCGTGAGCCTGAAATGAAAAATCCCCGGCAGGGGCCAGGGATTGGATGTTTAGTGTTTTTTATTGCGGTGGCTGCAACGGCCCTTCGAGAACCTCAGCTTCACCGTTGTGGCAAATGTCATCGGCTCTAGTTAGATGCCAGACACCTGTGATTGTTTTACCCGTTTCAAGGTCTTCAAAAATCTCATTGGTAAAATATGCCACCTGAGCAGTCCCGTTAAACTGGATCCAGTAAAACCCGTTATCCATATCCCCTCCTGTATGTATGGGGGAATTATACGGGGCTGGTCTCAGAGTGGTTTTAGAAATTCTTAAATCGCTATAAAGCAAAAAACCCAAGGCGTTAACCTCAGGCTCGAAAACTCATTTACTGCCAGTGCATACAACAATGGCACAATATCAGATTTACACGAAATATATGCTAATTAGTTCATTTCTGCAATACCTTGCTGATAATTTGCTGCCTTTTGTTGTGAACGTGATCGCGAAACATGATGTAGCGACTGTGAGTCCAGCCCCTTATACAGACTGACCATTGCATCGTAATGTTCCACGTAATTCTGAGACCAGTTTGTTTTGTTAACGCCCACCAGCGCAGCGAGATCGCCATACTGATAGACATCGCGCCCGGCCAGTTCCGCTTTCACATCCTGCGCCGCCAACCATATCAACTGCCGTAAACGGTCAATGGTCTTCTTCGCCACCTTTTTTCCGGCCAGATGCTCGCAGAATTTCGACCACGCCCACTGAGTAATCAGCACCTGATTATCCCAGCGCACATTCTCGCTGTAGTTCCATAACAGCCAGGCCTTCTGGTGTTCTTCGAGCGTCATCAGTGCACGGCGCCACGATGCAGTGGAGTATTCAACCGGCTGCACCAGCGGAATATGCGATCCCTTGGCATGCGACTGTTTACCTGGGATTGGCGGGTTATCCAGAGTTATCATCTCGCCAGTAACCTCATCCTTCACCTTCATCTTCTTCCGCTTAAAGGTACCGGTATCGAACTGCGCGTTCTCAAGCCAGGCCATTAACTGCCCCTTCGTCGCACCACTCAGGTCGGCGGTGGCCACTATCAGCTGCTGGCGCACGTATTCGAGAAATTGAGTGTTCATACAGCACCGCCTATGGTTTTGATGTAGTTCTTCAGTATTCGGTAGTCCGTCAGTACAGAGCCGGGAAAGTGGTATAAGCGCAATCGTTGCCAACGAACGCGGAGGTGATCGGCAAAATAGGATTCAAATGTCATGCAGCCTCCCTACTCTTAATTAATCCACGGCGAAGCGCGCTGTGATGCTTCCTAATGGTTTCGAGTTCTTCGATGGTGTATCGGTGTGGTGCGTTGTTGTTTTCGAGCGCCTCGACGCGCTCAGGCCCAATTTTCTCTATAAGGCCAAGGCGGTACTGCTGCTGATTGCCCGACAATTGCACGTTGCAGTGGTGGCACTGTTTACTGATATTGTCTTCGTGATAGCGGAGATGTGATGCCTTACCGCGTGAGCGGTAGTGACCTGCTTCCCACTGGACGGTTTCGAACGTCCCACAGCTGATGCATGGCAGATCGGCATCACGCTCGCGGATGTAGTCATTGACGACGCGCTGGGTTAAATCCTCCCAGTGCTTCAGCGGCTTAACTGCAGCTTTACGCTGGCGCCAGGCGGCTCGCTCTTTCTTCTCAGTAGCACGCTGTTTGGCGGACTCCTTTCGCTGTGCATCTTCCCGGACTTTTCTGGTCTGCTCTTTGCCGACGACGCTGGCGCACTCATAACCGCAGACAGTCTGCGTATCACGCACAGGATGGAACCACTGGCGGCATTCTTTGTTGGCGCACTTACGGCGCGGTAACTTAGCCATGCTCAACCCCACGCCCTGTTTTGCCAGACCTTACTCGGGCGCGGCGCTTTCTCGCTTTCCGGCAGATGTACGCTGATAGTCCAGGTGATGTTGTCGCGATTCAGGCTGCGTTCTACCGTGGCGCCACGGCGGCGGTAATTGGCCACCAGCTCGTCGGCTTGCTCGGTGGTGCATTCATGATGGTGAAACCAGGAATATTTCATCGCCATCACCCCGCAAAGCTCATGAGCTGCGAGGCGGCATTTTCCGCTTCACGCTGGTCCTTGAATGACCGGGACAATACCCAGCGCCACAGGACATCGAGCGCGGCTTTGTAGAGCTGCTGGAACTCAGTTTCGTCCATGTTGGCGAAGGCAATGCTGCGGGGGTGTTTGCGAAGGGTGCCGTCGGGAAGCTGTATGGCGTCGTAGTGGCCAGACTCGATGATCACCCATGCACGGTACGCGTCATAAGATTTGCAGATGCTGATACTACCGGCGCGTTTATCGGCGATACGGTCCAGATATTGCTCGGCAGCATCCAGGAGTGCGGCTTCACTTCCCGCGAATGAGGCAAGAAACTTGGCATAGCCGGTTACCAGCTTGCGTTCGTTGGAGGAGATTGCTCCGCCAGTAGGTTCCCAGTATTCGAAACCGAGATTGAGTAATGCGAAGAAGCGACGGTGAAAAGCCGGGTTGCGTACCTGCCGGAACTCAGCCACCAGCACGGCGCCGAGCTTGAATTTTGATTGCAGAATATCACTGGTCTCCGGCGTGGCCGCGATCAGGATTCCTGATTGATGCTTAATGAGGTGTAGTTCGTGCGCCATGGTATTCTCCGTGGCGCATTGTGGTCAGGTTATCGGGTGTTCAGGCCGATACAAACATTATGCTATTCAGGTACTAAAAAGGTCAAATGCTGGCTGATAACTCCCTGACAATTTCTACCAACGTCTCACGTGACGTGACGCGCTCGTCCTTTTGAAGGTGCTTGTGCCCGATTTCAATACCATCAACGCTCAATAGCACGCGATCCCCTGGCTTGAGTTTTAACGAGCTCGTGACCGTTCCATCAGAACGCCTAACAAGATCGTAAAAATCACCCCCATCAGAACAAACCTCAGCCACATCAACCCCCTTCTTTGCTATCAACAAATTTCACTCTTCCGCCAGGGGAAATCCCCCCTTCATGCAACCACCGTATCAGACGAGACAATTTTGCTAATAGGTTTGCCGGAAGAGAAATTCAATTATATACCGCAGCCATGAAACCATACATGAAATAACTGTATATATAAACAGTATTTATCCGTTTGGCTTAAGTATGCACATGAAAGGCATGTTTACGCAAGTTCATTCATCCAATTGATTTAGATAAATTTTATCGCTACTTTCGTGCAAAAATTGATCGTTAAATTTAACAGTGAATGACTACTACCAGCCGGTATCGTAAATACCTGATTAGGAAACTTTAGGGATGCTTAGCTGTAGTGGTTTATTACTACAAGTGATAATACGCTGGCAGCGCAACGCTGTTTCAGGTTGGCAATTTGTTGCTGCGCTGTGTCTATTTGATAATCGATTTCATAGATCAATTTTATTGAATCGATCGGTATTATCGATCGACTAAAATTTGAAGCGGTCTTTATGCGTAAAGGCGTATTCATAGGTGAAGTTGAAAGCTTCGTTTTCAGTATCGAATCGCCGGTCTGTGATATCAGTCCATCGGCCTCCCCTGAAATTCTTCTGCGCTACCCATTTTCCCTCAAACGGGAACACGACATAGGCACCGACGAATTGATTATCAGCGTGCGGATCAGGGTAAGCCTCCCCCTCTCCCAGGATATAAAACTTGATGCCATTTACGATTAGGCAGCCCACTTACTTCTTCTCGTTCTGCGACGCCATATCCAGATAGCGCGGATCGGACGCCCTTGGCAGTGTCAGGCTCTGCTCGCGGTAGTAGCGAACGCGCTCCATGAAGTATTCACGAAGATGCTCTGGCTGTTCGCGTGCAACCTGCTCAGCGATAACCGGCATGTTCATACGCTCTTTGTACGCAACGCCGCTGGCCGCCAGATCAACGTTAACCTTGTCCTGCTCGTCTTTTGATTTTTCTGCGATGTTATGACCAGACATGATGAACCCCCTCGATACATTGAGAGGGATTATAGGTCAGGCTGCTATTTGTTTCGACTGACAAAGTTCAGGCAAATTAGCTTTCACCAGCGCCTCAGCAAACGGCGGAGGGACCGCATTACCGCAGCGTGCGACCTGCTTGTCTTTCGCGTACTTCTGCCCCGATAGTCCTGATCGATGATGTACCAATCCGGGGAGTCCTGAGCACAGTAAAGCTCATGTGGTTGTAGCATTAACAAATAGAAAGTTATTTATAATAAATATACAGGATCGTTTGCTACCTTAGATCTGCTCTCAATGAATATACCTACAAAGCCGTTTCTGATCGCCCCTCCTGACCACTTATTCCAGTTTCTCCCATCCATCGTAAATTGTAGGTTCTTTTCATCCCCTATAAATCTTACCCCCTCAAAAGTCATGTCTAATCGCTCTACAATTATTCCCCTCGGGGGATTCATTTTCAAAACAAGGGCAATCTGACGGGGAGCACTTCTAATGGTTATTCTCGGCCCCTCACAGTCCACATCCCAATTATCTGAATTAACAGACCATTCATTCTCATGGATCCTTAACATCTCCCTTCCAAGTACATCGCAGAATACTCCCGAGAGTAACATTGGAGAGTTTGTTTCAGGAGATGACTGAACAGACAAGATAGGCCGATCATTTACTACTATAAGGTGCTCGCAGTTGTAGAACGTTAATCCACCAAAAACTATTTCCAATGGTTCGCTATGAAAATCAAAAAGCTCATTCGCAAACCCTTGTTCAAGGCACTTAGGATGAGCATTAGCTGACGCAACCTTTTCAGCGGACAGTCTGCCCCTAGCTCGTTTCTGATTACATTGAGAACATAATAATGTCATTCCATTAGGGTTGTGTTCGGTAGCATCAGCAAAGTCTGGATCGAAGTGCTCGTACTCATAAAATCCGAAGCCACAGATCACACAGCCAAATCCACATCTCTGCCTAATAACTCGTTTAACCTCTGCAGGCACTCGCCGAGAAAGTCCGTGTCGATTATTTGTTGTCACTTGATTAACTCGATTATCTGTTCAGGTAAATAACTTATACTCCCTATTTCTATCGCATAAGTAATAAAAAAACCATCGTGATAAGATGGTTTTTCATTCTATGGACAACTCATTCAATTCATAACCTATTTGTTCATTCCGACCCCGCATTCTTCGGTTCAAGCACTATATCAATCACCTTCACAGCATCAGCCATTGCGTAGCCGAGATTACCGCCGTCGCTTTGTGCTGATGCTTTGCTGAGTATTTCGCGTATCTGGTGCAGGCGATCGAGTGATACAGGACCGTGCGCCGGGTGGTTAGTTGTCATGGGTTAGTCCTTCCCGATAACTGCGTTAATTTGATTAAGAACGATATCTGTCATCACGCCTTTCCCGTTTACGGCAACGTGGGCCAGAATTTCTCTGCGTGCGGCTTTGAGCGTTCCGACACTCACCATGACCATTTGCCGATTCTCGTTGTTTGCCGCCTGCAAACGCTCTAAAGGAGATTTGTCAGCCATGCTCACTCTCCCTTCACGCCAATGCCAGCGGCGCGGACAACAATTGGGTTAACTCCAGACTCTCTCAGTCGAGCTATTACTTCTTCTTCAATCAGCATATGAAATCCATTAACTTCAGTGCCGGTTGGAAGTTTCACCGTCCTCTCCTCCAGTTCTGCTATGCGCTTCTCTGCGACTTCATTTTCAGCTAGTAATTCATCAATTCTGCGGCGTGCCGCCGACTCCCTTTTCCCTGATGATTTCAGCGCATCGTCTTTTTCTTCCAGCTCATCCAGCAGCGCCAGAACAGCGGCAGGGTTAGCTGCGGCGATGAATTTTGCTTTATTTTCTGCATTGTCCTGACCATCAAGGCCAGGCCATTTGATAATGTCTTCGCCACGCTCATGACCTAACGAACCTACTGCATACGTACCAGATGCCTTATGGGCGAAGGCAACCCACTCCTTACCGGATAATGCTTTTGCCAGCTTACGCAGCGCCTGTTTGTTGAGTGCTGTCATTGTGCAGATCCTTGAAGTGGCATCAGCGCGTTACGCACACATGGCTTGTAGTAGTGATGGAAGGCGAACGTCAGGCCGAGTTTTGTCGGTCGCTCTTGCTTGCCAAGCAACTTAAGACGTGTGCAGATAGTGGTCGCAGTCCATCCTGAGTGATATCCGGCGGCACGTTTCATTACTGTCTCAGCCAGGATGGCGCGGAAATCAGTGCGTCCGAAGTTGGTATTCTCGAAAGCGGCATTGATCACCTCATCGGTCAGGTGCGCGTCGATAGAGTTGTTCATGCCTCACCACCTTTGCGAAGCTGGGCGGCAAAGTGTTTTGACTGCCATCCAGCACTGTGGTTGTATTCCTTAACGTGTTCTCCAAACATTTCCACACCCTGCGCACGCACCTCAGCCAGGAAAGCGTCGGTGGATGGGGTTTTGACGTCGCACATAAACTCAAGCGCATCGTTTCCGTCAAGGTTGCAGAATTCCCACGCGGAAGAATAAAACTCGATGCCAGGCCAGGTTGCGAGCTTATTCATTTTGTCATTCAGCCCCGCATTCTCCGAAGCCAACTCCCTGCACTTGCTCTCGGCGTTAGCGAGCTGTACTGCCATGTCTGTGAGTTTTTTCTCAAGCGCTACATAGTCTTCGTAATTAACCATGTCGCCATCTTTGCTTTCCACGATGTCGCAATGGCAGTTGTGAGCATCACATGCTTCCCACTCCAATCTTTTAACTTCGCTCATAATCCCGCCCTCCCGTAAAACGCCAGTACACGCTGCATAGCCGGACTTGTACGGCATACTGATGTGACCATGTTTTTGCTCATGTTCGATTTGAGCTGCTTGATGTTCAGCTCCCCGCCGGGCTGAAGTGAATAGACCGGGCGATGCGGCTCGCCAGTGCGGATTACTACCGCTCTGCGTACCAGGTGAAGCAGCAGGTTGTGTGCCTTCTTGCAGTCGCATCCCAGAAGGTTCTGAACCTGACGCGGCGTTACGGTCTGGTTAACCCGAAGGAAATCGACGATTGCCCACAGTGATTTGCTTGCCATAGTGATTTTCCTTCGAGGTTATTTAACGTTCCGGAGATGGCTAACGTTCTTGCGATAGCTGCCCCAGTCAAAGTTCACCCACATCCCGCCATCCATCTGGAGGCGATCGATAACTCGCGCACCCAATGCGCCGAGAAGTTCGTCATGGTTCAGATTCGTCAGAACGCCAACCGGGCGCATCGATGACAGGCGACGGTCGATAACCTGATTCAGGATGACTTTCTCCCCGTTGCTACCGCGCTGAATACCGACTTCATCCAGCACCAGCAGATCGACTTTGCAGAGGTCGTCCAGAAGTGAAGCCTCTGACTGACCACCGTCGTAGCACTCGCGAACGCGCAGCATCAGGTCAGGGATTGTCACCACCAGCACTGATTGGCCACCGGACAGGAGATGATTTCCGATCGCTGCTGCCAGATGGTTTTTACCGGTACCAGGCCCGCCACTGAACACGAAGCTCGCAAAGCCAGCCCCAAAGTTCTGCGCGTAGCTTTTCGCCATGGTGTAGGCCTTTCGCTGTTGCTCTCCGGATACTTCGTAGTTGGCGAACGTGCAGCTGCGGTGCAGACTCTGGATGCCAGATCGACCGAAGATTTTCTCTGTGCGCGCTTTCTGATTCCGCTTTCCCAGCTCTTCGCAATGTTTCAGGCCTTCTTCACGCTGCCACGCCAGCAGTTCTGCTGCGCTGGTGAACTTCGGCTGTACGCCTGGCGGAATGAGTTTCTTCAGGCGCTCAAGAGCGTTGCCGGAATTAACAATATTTTTCACCGTTACCCCCTGAATCCGGTTGGGATGGTTTTATCTGGCTCAGAAATGCGGTTCACATCCCTTCCCGTTTTGCGGTCGTTGAGAGCGAACTTCGGTTTGAACAGTCCCTGGTACCCGTTGGCGATACTGGTGTTAATCACATCAACCGGATCATGCCCTTCGTCCAGGCATGCCTTCAGCAACTTGAACGCTTTGGTGACCGTCAGTTCGGTCTTGATGGCTTTGCCAGACTGCTGGCGATAGGAAACCCACTCACCCCAGGACACAGAATCAAGCCACTCAGGAACGAGAATTGTCAGCGGGTCAAACTTACCCTTCCCCTTTGGGGGATTAGAGGGGGTTAGATCTGTATTTATATTTGTATTTGGAAGAATGTCTTTGGTGTTCCCTGTTTTCAGGGATACCTCTCCCTGTTTTTGGGGATGGTTATCCCCGTTTTCAGGGATGGTTGAATGGGTAAAATTACCATCCCTGAATTCAGGGATGGTAATAACCCATGTGACAACTTCAGCAGTAGGAAACACCGCTGGACACTTCATGCAATTTGGCTTGGTATACGCCCATTTATCCAGGCTGGTGTTAATCCCTATGTATCTGGTTTGCCCAATGCGGCGCAGGATGATGATGTTCCGATAGGCAAGGCTCAACACGGCCTCAGAGACGTGCTTCACCTTCAGCGTCGTTTTATCTGCAATGAGGCTATTGGCGATGCGGTCAGAACTCTTAGACCAGCCATAGGTCAGACGAACGATAGCATTCAGCACCCGGAACTCGCGCCCGGATAGTTCGACGATACACAGGGCATCCTGAATCTGGTTGGCCAGGCGCAAATAGCCTTTCTCCAGATCAGCCATGCTGCTCTCCTGTTTCCCCTGCTGTGTGGGGAATTTGAATATTTCAGCAGTATTTGACATACTGTTCTCCGCAATTACGCTCAGTTTTTGCACCTGAAAGCCGTTGGTGTTGTAGCACCGCGGCTTTCGCCATTTTTGAACCCGTCATACAACCCCCAGCATCAACTGCACCATCTCCATCAGCGGACCGGTTAAGCCAGGGTCAACGCGGTACATCTCCACGATCCCCTCGCTCAGCTCTTTCAGTTTCTGATGACGCGGTGCATCCATTGCGACAGCTATCTTCGCTTCGCTGGTTTCCTTCTCCATACGCGCCAGGCGAGCCATGATGTTGTCTTCTGGCAGCAGGCGACTGCGGTACACAATCGGCAGAACTGCGAGGATTGCGGGAGTCAGCTGGCGAACGTTCTCGCGGTACCGCTCGCTGTTGAAATGATTGTCCAGGAAGCGAAACAGCTTCTGGCGCTTTCGGCAGAGATCGTCAGGGAAAGTGATGTCATCACCACCCTGCGCCTGGTACTCTTCGATGATCAGAGCCGTGACTACGTCCTGACCATCAGCTCCAGCCCAGGAGCGAACCGCATCACGAATATCTTCATGGCTCGGCCCCCTACGTGCTTGAGCGCGATTTATCATTACTCCTTGAAGAAGGTCGCTATCATTCTGATAAGTAAGTGTCTGCATGGTTAAGCCTCCTAACGTGGTAGACCATCTGTTGGGTTTGGATATGCACTCGGATCGATTTCATGTGGGGTCACTTTCCAATTGAGGAACTGACACAGAGGGATAATCCTCTTTTGTGGCACCCCGTTCGCATAGATCCATTTGCCGACAGCCTGACTGCTAATGCCGAAGTGCTTACCAATACGAGTCCGCGATGCCGCTTTGCTTATTTTTTCTTGGGTTTCTTTGTTCATGTGCTCTCCTTCAATGATGGATCAAAGCATACATGACGAAAGTTTATGTTTCAACATCGCGAAAGATATTGTTTTAATGCTGATTGAAACCTTAGGTTGTAAAATGTGCGTATGAATGAAATAACTTTCCCGACCTTCGCTAGAAGAATTCAACAAGTTATGGCTGAAAATGGCTGGACGAAATCTGAGCTCGCCAAAAAAGTCATGCTTTCGCATACGGCTGTTCAAAATTGGGCAAAGGGAAGGAACGTAGCCAGTGGAGAGCGGTTAAAGAGGCTTGCTGCTGTAACGGGAAAACCTGAACATTGGTTCTTTATGGACTCGGATCAAGAAGGTGCAGAAGTCCACGTACAGGGACTACCTGCCGTAGAGCTTGATGAGAAAGAACAGGCTCTCCTTTCGCTCTTTAATCAGCTTCCTGAGGCTGAAAAGCTTCGGCTTATTCTTCACACCAAAACAGTTCTTCATGAAATCGAGCTCTTAAAAAGCGACGTTTACGACATTATCAACAGCTCTAAACCATAGCTTAGGATTTCAATGAAACAACACAGCGCCTATCAGGGCGCTTTTTTTTGCCCTTTTTTGAAAGTTTTGCTTTCTACGCCTTTACATATGAAACTTTATGTTGCAGTATTACTTCCATCGACAACAAGCGCATCGTTGTCAGGTTCAAGAAACGTTCCGCCAGCCTGGCGACAAGGGCAAAACAGAAGTGAGCTTCGCGGTGGTGAACTGCAGAGTTAAATCGCTCAACTGTGAAGATCAGCACCACGGCACCACCAGCGAAGTTCACTCAGCAATAGTGGAGAACATCATGGTTCATCAGCACTACGGTACACAGACGGTAAACCGCGGCGCAGTTCAGCCTGGAATGCTCGTCAAACACAAGGATTCAACCTGGACGGCATCAGCTAATGCTCGTGGTCGTTTGTATCTGCATCGCGGCGTTGAGATGACTTACACCAGGGATTTGCTGGTTGAAGTTTATCTGAACGGTCTGGGGAATGGCCTCAGCCATTAACGGAGAGTGTCATGCAAGACAAGAAATGCGGTTACTGCAGCAAGCCGGTTAAACCGGAAGAAGTAATCAAAAGCACCCTTCTCTATCGCAACGGCTCACTGCTGGCGCGCAAAGAGAAAGAGTACTGTTCCAGACGTTGCGCTTCGCACGACCAGATGGCTCACGAAGGCTAACGTACACCCCGCGCAAGGCGGGATCTACGTCCGGTGGCACCGACCAAAGTTACACCGGAAACAACATCAAAACCAAAGTTAACCCAATGGGCGCTATCAATGGTCCGGGGATTCTAACACCCAAAAATGAGGATCTCACATGGAATTCTTTAATGTGGTTAAAGCCACTCAGAAATCCGGAAAGCAAGATGCAGTGGTCTGGTTCACTGCTAAAACCGAGGCTCGCGCCAACCTGCAGCTGGATGTTGCACTGGAAGATGCTGGCATCGAAACCGGCCGTGGTAAGGACTACGCCAAACCGATTCGCACTGATTTCCCGGTGTACAACGACCTGCCAGAAGAAGGCGAAGTTGATTTCACCTGGTGCGAACGTTACGAACTGGCCGAAGACCAGCGCACCTGGAATGTGAAATTGAAAGCTGATGATGTGGTGCAGGAAGAAAACCACCAGGCTGATGATAATGTCGTTGATGGTGAAGCAGGCCATGAAGAAGAGTCTCAGCAGTCAGAGCACCCGAACCTGATCGTCGTCGCCACCCTACCCTTGCGCCAGCGTCTTTTGGCTCAGTTCATCTCTGACGAATACGCTTATCACATCGATGCTGAGCAAAAGAAAATTATTCAGGGACTCGAGCTGGACGTGGATAACAGCTACGTCCAGAACCTGCTGCTTGCTGCTGAAAACGTGGAGTTTTTCAAGAATGCTGCTGAGATTGACATCTCCCGGGTTGTAGCCGCACTGAAAACCGTCTTCCCGGTTGAAGGGAAACGGACTGAACTGTCTCTTGTTATGCGGTTCATCAGGATCTGGTTCAACACCGAACATATTGATCGCGGCCTGCTGGTCAAGGAATGGCAGAAAGGCAACCGTGTTGCGCAGATTCAATGCGCTGACGTCAAAACCAATGCAGTCGGTGGAAATAAGACCGATCGTAATACCGACTACGTCCACACACTGGACACGCTGGATGTTGAAATTGCGCTGGCCACCTTGCCAATGGATTTCAATATCTACGACATTCCTGGTGGGGTCTACCGTCGCGCTAAAGAGATTGTCAGCAAGAAAGAAAGTCCGTTCAGCGAATGGTCTGAAGCGCTGCGCAAGACAGCTGGCATCCTGGACTATTCACGCGCAGCCATCTTTGCACTCATCCGGGGCACATCATCCGAATTGGTTAACTTTCCTGGGCGGTTGCGAGCATATATCAATGCCAATCTAACCGAAAATGACCACTCAAATCCCTCAGAAGAAACGCTGGCTGATGCTGGTCATGCGCCGGACGTCAGCTGGGAAAACGAAATTAATAAGCAGGTCGCTGACGAACAGCCACAAATCGCCAACATGGGCAACGGCGTATTCTCCATTGAAGGCTTAATGGGTGATCAACAACCAAAAACAGATGACCGTTCACCACTTAATGAGGAAACCACCAGCGATGTGCAGATGGAAGAAACTGTCAGTGATGAAGAACAGGCTGGTGATGAAGTGCAGTCAGGCGAAAGCGGTCTGGAAACTGGTGAAGAGTCACATACCGGCCAGCAAGCCGATGTAAACCAGAATGCGGACTCTGTCGTACAAAATAGCGATTCTGTAAACCAAACCGAACCAGTTGCTGCGCAAACCGAGCCAGAAGCGCAATCTGAAGAACCGGCTGTTGTGTATCCAGCCTACTTCGAGCCTGGCCGCTATGAAGGTCTGCCGAATAACGTCTATCACGGCGCCAACGGCATCAGCAGCACACAGGTGAAAGATGCACGCGTCAGCCTGATGTACTTCAACGCCCGCCACGTTGCTAAAACCATCCCCCGCGAAGGTTCTAAGGTGCTGGATATGGGCAACCTGGTGCATGGCCTGGCGCTGCAGCCTGAAAACCTCGATGAGGAATTCAGCGTTGAGCCGGTGATCCCGGAAGGGGCATTCACCACCGCGGCGACCATTCGCGCCTTTATCGATGAATACAATCTCGGCCTGCCAGTGCTGCTCAGTGCAGATGACATCAAGCGATTCATTGAGGAGTACAACGCCACCCTGCCCGCGCAGGTGTCACTGGGTGCCGACCTGGGTGAAACAGCTCAGAACTATATGACGCTGCCGGCGGAATATCAACGTATCGAGGCAGACCAGAAGCAGACCGCTGCCGCAATGAAGGCCTGCATCAAAGAGTACAACGCCACCCTGCCCGTACAGGTGAAAACCAGCGGCAGCCGTGACGCTCTGCTCGAGCAACTGGCAATCATCAACCCTGACCTGGTCGCACAGGAAGCGCAGAAACCTGCGCCGCTGAAAGTGTCCGGTACCAAAGCGGACCTGATCCAGGCTGTGAAATCCGTTAACCCGGATGCCGTATTCGCTGACGAACTGCTCGATGCGTGGCGCGAGAACCCGGACGACAAGATTTTGGTCACCCACCAGCAGATGGAAACAGCACTGGCCATTCAGAAAGCCCTGCACTCTCACCCGACCGCCGGGAAGCTGCTGTTGCACCCTGATCGCGCCGTCGAAACGAGCTACTTCGGTATCGACGAAGAGACCGGGCTTGAAGTCCGCGTGCGCCCGGATCTGGAAATCGACCTGGACGGCGTGCGCATTGGTGCCGACCTGAAAACCATCAGCATGTGGAACGTTAAGCAGGAAGGCCTTCGCGCCAAACTGCACCGGGAAATCATCGACCGTGACTATCACCTGAGCGCCGCCATGTATTGCGAGACCGCAGCACTGGACCAGTTCTTCTGGATTTTCGTCAACAAAGACGAGAACTACCACTGGATCGCCATCATCGAGGCATCCGCCGAACTGCTGGAGCTGGGCATGCTTGAGTACCGTAAATCAATGCGCGCTATCGCTACCGGCTTTGACACTGGCGAATGGCCAGCGCCGATCACAGCTGATTACACCGACGAACTGAACGACTTCGACCTGCGCCGCCTTGAAGCGCTGCGTACTCAGGCATAAGGGGAACGATGATGGAAAACATGAATATCGTAACTGCAGAGCAACAGGCTCCGAACACTATTTCTGCCAGCAACGCCATTTTTAACGTTCAGGCATTAACTCAGCTTCAGTCGGTGGCGGGCCTGATGGCACAGGCTGCCGTCACGGTTCCCGAGCATCTTCGCGGGAATCCTGCCGACTGCATGGCAATCATCATGCAGGCCATGCAATGGGGCATGAACCCTTACGCAGTGGCGCAGAAAACTCACCTGGTCAACGGTGTGCTGGGCTATGAAGCTCAGTTGGTAAACGCGGTGATCTCCAGCTCTAACGCCATCGTTGGCCGCTTTCACTATGAGTACGAAGGCGACTGGTCGAAATGCGCCAGCAGCCGCGAAGAGATCGTGAAGAAGCCTGCAAAAGGCGGTGGGACTTACGACAAGAAAGAAATGGTACGGGGCTGGAACAGCGCCGATGAGCAAGGTTTGTCGGTTCGTGTGGGCGCCGTCATTCGCGGCGAAAGCGAGATTACCTGGGGCGAACCGGTATTCCTCTCCAGCGTGATTACACGTAACTCTCCACTGTGGATTTCGAACCCGAAACAGCAGATCGCATATCTGGCCCTTAAATACTGGGCGCGACTGTACTGCCCTGCGGTCGTTCTCGGCGTGTATACCCCGGATGAAGTCGAGCAGCGCACAGAGAAGGAGATTAACCCAGCGCCGCAACGCGTTAGCCTGGCGGATATCTCAGGTGACACCGTCACCACCACACAGAGCGCACAGGAATCATCGGTAAATATCGGCTCACTGGCCGATGATTTCCGCGAACGCATCGATGCTGCGCAGGATGTTGATAGCGCCAAAGCACTGCGCGCTGATATCGAAAGCGCGAAGGTCACGCTCGGTTCTGCCCTGTTCACTGAGCTGAAGAACAAAGCGGTGAAGCGCTACTACCTGGTTGATTCACGTAACAAGGTTGAGGCCGCGATCAACTCCCTGCCGTCTCCGGATGAACCGGGCGCAGCAGAACGATTCGCCGAAGTTGAGCGAGTGCTGGCAACCAATAAGCGTCACATGGGCGACGAGCTGCACGATCAGTTCAGCATCACCCTGGCAGATATGAAACCGGAATACGTGGCCTAAGGGAGGCGGGAGGGTTCGCCCTCCCGGTAACGATATGAGTAAATCTTTAAACGCACGCTGCATCCGTCGCTGGGAAATTGAGTTCAAAGGCCGTTGCGACTCGAAAGTAAGTCCTTGGTGGCGCAAACACCACCTCCGCGGTTACATCCGGGAATGCGCCCTGACAACTGCCGACTGCATGGTTGAGCGTATGGCTGAGGACAACGCTCTGGTTGATTTTCAAGGTAATGGTCGCGGTTGGTCACCTGAGTTTTCAGCGTGGTACGGCGAGCGCCGTGCGCAGTATAGAAAAGAAGCGTTGAGCTACCTCAATGAAGATGCCAGCACTGATGAGATTGACGAAGAGATTCAGAACGAGCTGGAGGCCTGGAATGACTGAACGCGGAATGATTTTCAACGAGTACCAGGTGCGCGCCCTGCTTGATGGAAGCATAACGCAGGTTCGGCGGCCCGTGAAGTTTCCACATATTGATAAAGACGCAATGTGCGAACTATCTGGGAATGAATTGGCTGGTGAGTTATCGGCGGGAAATTACAGGAACAGCCCCCACGGCAAGCCAGGTGATCGTCTCTGGGTGCGTGAGACGTTTAGCGCGGTGCCTGATCATGACGAGCCGGTTGGCTGTTCAGCTCTTCTGTATGCAGCTGACTGCGGCACCCCATATGGAAAATGGAAACCTTCCATCCACATGCCGCGCTGGGCCAGCCGTATTCTGCTGGAGATCACCGATGTGCGCGTCGAGCGCCTTCAGGCGGCTGATGAATCGGCCCTCCTGGATAACCTTGGCGACATGCTTGAGGACTGCGATTCCGTTGCTGGCCGTGCCTTCAACCATGCAGAGCATTATGCGATCGCTGGCGTCCAGGTGGGTCTGAACCCGGAAATGCACGGTTTTAAAGCGTGGTGGGATAAGGCCAATGGTGCCGGGAGTTTCGATTCGAATCCGTGGGTGTGGGTGATCGAGTTTAAGCGTATCGAAGGAAATAGCCATGCGACTAATTAACCGTGCCAATCAGCAATCCCCGTTAGCGCGCCAGGCATGCGACATCGCACTGGCTACCCACCAGCAACGCTACGGCGACTATGGCCGAAGCAAGATGAAAGAGACGTACACGGTGAGAGTTGAAGGCGTGAAGGTCTGGGTGGAAGTGGTGAACCGCAAGGCCAGCTACGTGGCCACGGCGATGACAGGTATGCGCCGGCTGCGCGCACTGCCGGGTCAGGTTTCTTGATAACGATATTTCATTAACAGTTTTCCGGCAGCTCTATAATGAGTTGCCGGATCCGGAGGTAGTATGGCCAAGCTTCTTAATCTGCAGGAATGGGCGAATTCGACTTATTCAACCCCGCCGTCTCTTTCAACACTTCGCCGCTGGGCGCGGGAGGGGCGCATTTACCCTGCTCCGGAACTTCACGGCAAAGAATATAAGGTTCAGCCTGACGCCATCTATGTGGATCCGAGCAAGAAGAACCTTCGTCCCAAATCAAAACGCTTAGCGCTGCCAACTGGCGGCACTCTACTGGAGAGACTGACTCATGGCGAAAAGGCCAGTACGTTACGACGCTAACCTGCCCCGTAACCTGACCTATCGTAAAAGAGACAGGCTTTATAGCTGGCGAAACCCGATTACCGGTCAAGAATTATCTCTTGGCCGGATCGACAGAAAGGACGCCATTTCTCAGGCCATCGAGGCCAACAACTACATCGACCAGAATTACCTTCCGTCAGCGCTGCTGGATCGTATAAAGGAAACACCAACATTTACGGTGAAAGCGTGGCTCGAGCGCTACGAAGTAATTCTTGAGCGAAGAGAATTGAAGCCCAACACGATGAAGGTCAGGCGCAATCAGATCGCCACTATCAGTGATGAATTCGGACGTATGCCGCTATCGTCGGTCAGCACGAAGGATGTATCTACTTTCCTGGAGAGTTACATACTCTGCGATAAGAAGAGCATGGCCTCCGGCCTGCGTTCGGTATTGTTGGATATTTTCAGGGAGGCAATTGTCGAGGGGCATATTGAAAGGAACCCGGCAGAGCCGACAAGAACGCCGACGCCAAAAGTGAAGCGTGAGCGTCTTTTGCTCGAGCAGTTTGAGATAATAAGGGAAGCCGCTACCGCTCATTCTGGATGGGCTGCAAATGCATGTGACCTGGCGCTGGTCACCGGGCAGAGAAGAGAGGACGTATCGCTGTTTAGATTCAGCGATATCAGGGATGGAAGATTGTTTGTCACGCAGGAAAAGACAGGTCACAAATTGGCGTTGCCACTTGATTTGCGACTGGACTCTGCTGATTTGGTATTGCAGGATGTTATCGACCGTTGTCGTAAAAACAACCCGTCAGACTTCATGCTTTATTCTGCGGTAAGGCGTGGTGGCAGGAAGCCAGGTCCGTTAACTCCGGACGGAATCACCCAAGCATTTTCTGATATCAGGGATTCTACAGAGTTAAAGTTTGGCCCCAACCCTCCCCCGTTCCATGAGATCAGGAGCTTGGCGAGCAGACTCTATGAAAGAGAGCGCGGAGAGGATTTCGCACAGAGACTGCTGGGGCATAAAAATTTAACAATGACCAAAAAATACCTGGACGCACGCGGTGCAGAATATGTTATGGTTTAGACAGGATATGGAAATTTCGAGTAATTTTCGTGGGATTTCGTGAAAGCACCGAAAAAACCCAATGAAAACAGATAGATAAAAAGAGACCGAATACGATTCCTGTATTCGGTCCAGGGAAATGGCTCTTGGGAGAGAGCCGTGCGCTAAAAGTTGGCATTAATGCAGGCTAAGTTACCCTGCCATTTAAGAATAGATGACAGCGCCAGGTTTTCCAGTCCGCGACCAAAGTGGCCTGAAAAAAAGGACGATTGTCACCCGCTAGAATGCAAAAACCGCAAGTTCTGCAGCCAGAACGTTGCGGTTTTTTATTGGAAATCAGAAAGCTACATCTGACAATTAACAGAGCTTTTCTGCACGCTCAATAAACGGGGCCAGGCTCATTTTTTCGCCAGATTTTGCCGGATCGTCAATCTGGATAATGTCGATCGGTTTGGCGGTCGTTTTACCGCTTGCTACCTGCTGTCTGGCAATATCGTTCAGCGGGTATTGCACCAGCGTGCTGGGGTTGATGACATACAGCGCATTACCCGGTCGGCACGTCAGCATCACTTCTTCGCGATTAAACGCCCACTTGTCTTTGCCAACCTCAAAGCGACTGACGGTAATAACCTGCGGCGCAGCCAATGCAGCTCCTGAACTTGCCAGCAGTAACACAGAGATAATCAATTTTTTCATACGTTTTGCCAGTCCATCAGAACGGTTCCAGGGTTGCAAACAGGCTGACGATTGCCAGCACGACGGCCCCTATTCCCCATTCAATCTTAGTCATCCAAATAAAATAGAGAGTCATGCAGCGATTATCCTGCTGCATACGTGGTACGAGAACATACCGGTTCGCCAGCGCAATCGCCACCATTAGCGCGACCAGCACACATTTTAACAACAGAAGTTGCCCATAGGCTGCATGCCAGGGAAAGGATAATCCGACAATAAACAGGCCGTTGGTGATGCCCGTAAGCAAGACGCCAATTACGAAAAGATGCCCAAAGCGGGAAAAACGCATCATGGTGGCGATCGCCTGTTGTTGCCAGCGGCCTTGCGCCATTCTCATACAGTAAAGAACGGGCAGCAAGCCGCCAAACCAGGCAGCTGCGCAGACCAGATGCAGAGCGTGATTAAGCTGCTGCACCGCCCGCGTTGCGCCGTCATGCAGCGTCGCATGTCCGACACCGGCTAATAAAATACACTGCGCAATCGTCAGCATCAGCAGCAGTCGTGACATACTGCGCGGCACAATGAGGGTCACCACCAGCGTAACCAGAGCGAGGATAATTTGCCACAGCCATACGCCGCCAAACTGCGTTTGCAGGACTGCTCCCCATATATCAACGGAGAAAACATCCTGCCAGCCAGACCCCATTAATCCCCCCTGGACAGCCAGCATCAGCGTCGCGCTGATAAAGCTCCACATCGCGGCATGGCGTTGCAGGCGCATAAAACGGCGCATCATTAAACGTCGTACCGAAACAGGTGCCAACCAGGCGCCGTACAGCGCACAGCCAAATACCAGCATTAAAGAGGTGAAATGGATAAACCGCAGCGTAACCCAGGTGAATGCCAGCATCGTTTTATTTCACGCTAAAGGTATAGTGTCCTTTGGTTTTGTGACCGTCTACCGACACAACGTGCCAGTCAACCGTATATTTTCCGGCGTCCAGCGATTGTTCCACAGGAACGATCAGTTGCGTCTTATCCTGCTCATTACGCGTCGCCTTACCCGTTTTAATCGGCTGCTGCTGTGGGCCTGTCAGCGTTGCACCGCTGAATGCAGGTTCAACGCCCTCTGAAAAATTCAGGGTCAGCGCCTCAGGAGACGCGGTAATCTGCGCATTCGCCGCCGGATTTAGTTGCGTCAGGTGTGCATGTGCCAGTGCGGCAGGAGAAATCAACGTGGAGACGAGAGCGATGAGAGCAAAGCGAAGTGAGGATGCAGATGAAGCCATATCAACTATTCCTTTTTGTTATGTCTAATCTGTAGAGAATAACCTTCTACAATGAACGAGTCGAGAATCATCAATTCAGGCTTGCCATTAGCGCACACTCTTAGTAACTTTTGCGCGCTACGGGATACCTATAAGGAGAAACGCATGAATCTGGCCAAACTCGAACAATCTGAAATGGATAAGGTCAATGTTGACCTGGCCGCAGCTGGTGTCGCCTTTAAAGAGCGCTATAACATGCCTGTTGTTGCCGAAGTCGTTGAACGTGAGCAACCCGCACACCTGCGAGACTGGTTTCGTGAACGGTTAATTGCGCATCGTTTAGCGTCCGTTTCCCTCTCACGTTTACCTTACGAGCCGAAAGTTAAATAAACCTTATAATACGTTACGATTCCTTACATGATGACTGCTACAGTATAAGTATATTCTTAATCTATACTTTAGAGATGATTGTAGACACTATGAAAAGGAAGTCATTATGTCACACTGGAAAATTGCCGCAGCGCAGTATGAACCGCTTCAAACCTCACTAACTGAACACGTCGCCCATCACCTGCAATTCATCAGGGCGGCGGCCAAATGCCAATGTGAATTGCTGGTTTTCCCCTCCCTTTCTCTATTAGGTTGTATGGATGAAAGCGATGAGCTGCCAGCCCCACCCGATGAATCTCTGTTGCAGCCCCTCGCCCACGCCGCGGCGACGTATCGCATGACCATTATTGTGGGATTGCCGGTTGAACATAACGAACGTTTTGTGAAAGGTATGGCGCTTTTTTCGCCGTGGATGACCGCCCCCTTAATGTTCCACCAGAGCCATGGGGCTTGTATTGCCAGACAGCGAAATACCATTAGCGTTGTCGACAGCCAGCCAGAAGGCATCGATATTGATCCTGCGTTTTCACTGTTTACCACCTGCCAGTGCGTCAGCGAATCTGAACTTCTCTCATCAACCTCTCGTCTGCAACGTTTCTCGCATCAGTTCGCCATTGCGGTACTGATGGCCAATGCGCGCGGAAGCAGCGCATTATGGGATGAACGGGGCCGTTTAATTGTTCGCGCGGACAGCGGCTCACTGCTCTTAACCGGCAAGCGCACCTCTCAGGGTTGGCAAGGCGATATCATTCCATTACGCTAGGCGTTTTCGGCCAGGAGCATGGCATGCTGCGCATAATAGATACAGAAACCTGCGGTCTGCAGGGAGGCATTGTTGAGATCGCATCTGTCGATGTGGTTGATGGCAAAATTGTGAATCCGATGAGCCACCTGGTGCGACCCGACCGCCCCATCAGCCCGCAGGCAATGGCGATACATCGGATTACGGAAGCCATGGTGGCGGATAAACCGTGGATTGAAGACGTCATCCATCATTATTACGGTAGCGAGTGGTACGTCGCGCACAACGCCAGTTTCGACCGTCGCGTATTGCCGGACATACCTGGGGAATGGATTTGCACGATGAAGCTGTCCCGCCGCCTGTGGCCGGGGATAAAATACAGCAACATGGCGCTGTATAATTCCCGCAAGCTGAGCGTACAAACCCCCGTTGGTTTGCATCAGCACCGCGCGCTATACGATTGCTACATTACCGCGGCGCTGCTGATCGACATCATGAACACCTCAGGCTGGTCGGCAGAGCAAATGGTCGAGATCACCGGTCGCCCTGCGCTGTTAACCACATTTACCTTTGGTAAATACCGCGGTAAACCCGTTTCCGAGGTGGCAGAACGCGATCCGGGCTATCTGCGCTGGCTGTTTAATAACCTTGACAGTATGAGCCCGGAACTGCGGTTAACATTGAAGCACTATCTGGATAACGCCTAGACGGCCGCGTTGCCGGGCAACGTCCCCTGCGCCAGGCCAATCAAAAAGGCGAACTCAAGGGCCACACCTTCATAAGATTTAAAGCGTCCGGACTTGCCGCCGTGACCGGAGTCCATATCCGTACACAGCAACAGTAGATTGTCGTCCGTTTTCAGCTCCCTCAGTTTCGCTACCCACTTTGCCGGTTCCCAGTATTGCACCTGGGAGTCGTGAAGCCCGGTGGTGACCAGCAGATGCGGATAAGCCTGTGTGGTGACGTTATCGTATGGGCTGTAGCTTTTCATGTAAGCGTAATATTCTACATCCTGCGGGTTGCCCCACTCTTCAAATTCTCCGGTGGTGAGCGGGATCGACTCGTCCAGCATCGTTGTGACTACGTCAACAAACGGCACTTGGGCAACCATGCCGTGAAATAACTCCGGACGTTCGTTAATGGCGACCCCCATCAGCATTCCACCCGCGCTTCCTCCCATGCCGTAGCAGAGTGAAGGCGCTCCGTAGCCCAGTTTGAGCAGCGCGTCACAGACGTCGAGATAATCGTTGAAGGTATTTTTCTTCTGCAAGAATTTACCGTCTTCGTACCACTGCTGCCCCAGCTCGCCACCGCCACGGACGTGGGCAATAGCATATACAAAGCCGCGATCCAGCAGGCTCAAACGGCTGCTGCTGAAATCAGCATCCATGCTGGCGCCATACGAACCATATCCATATACCAGCAGTGGATTTTTCCCTTTTTGGAAATGCCGCTGATGATACACCAGTGAAACCGGCACCTCTACGCCATCACGGGCGGTTACCCACACATGCTCGCTGCGGTAGTTTGTCGCATCAAAACCGGGGACATCCGTCTGTTTGAGCACCCGTCGCTCTCCGGTGTCCATATCCAGTTCAAATAGCGTGTCCGGTGTCGTCATGGATGAATATCCATAGCGCAGCCGCGACGTCTCCGGTTCGGGATTATAAGCAAGCCAGGTGACATAAGCCGGGTCGTCAAAGGCAATCCCAACCACTTCACGCGTCTTACGGTTGATCTGCCGCAGGCTGGTTAAGCCCTGCTGACGTTCTTCCACCACCAGCCAATCGGTAAACAGCGTAAACCCTTCCAGCATAACGTTTTCACGCGGCGGAATTAACGCTTCCCAGGTCTTTTCATCACGCACACGGGTACGATACAGACCAAAGTTTTTACCCTGTCGGTTAGATCGCAGATAAAACGCGTGTTGATAGTGATCGAGGCTGTACTCATGGTCTTTACGCCGCGGTAAAAAAACCAACGGTTCAGCGTCGGCCAGCTCAGCGTCAAGCAGCAGAACCTCACTGGTGGTCGCACTGGCAATATGAATAACGACATAATGCTGCGAAGTCGTTTTGTGCAGACTGACATAAAACATATCGTCTGCCTCTTCATATACCAGCCTGTCTTCGGATGACGGCGAACCGATGGTGTGTCGCCAGACCTGATACGGCAGTAACGTTGTTTCATGCTTACGCACGTAGTAGAAAGTTTGCGAGTCGTTGGCCCAGACGAGTTCAGGCTCGACGTTGTCGAGGACTTCCGGATACCAGTTACCGCTTTGCAGATTGCGAAAACGCACACCATATTGCCGGCGCGAGAGATAATCCTCAGCCAGCGCCATGATGGTGTTGTCCGGGGAGATTGCCAGACCGCCCAGTGTATAAAACTCGCTGTGAGCTGCGCGCTGGTTTCCGTCCAGCAACGTATCCCAGGCATCCCACTCTTCGCTGAGCGCAGACTGACGCTGGTAAATGGCATATTCACAACCGGGCTCATAGATATGCCGGTAGCGATAACCGTTTTTCACGTAGGGAGCCGAAACATCCTGCGGGGGAATACGGTCGATAATTTCTTTCAGCACGCGATCCTGTAATGCCTGCTGTGAGGCCATAACCTGGCGACCATAAGCATTTTCTTGCTGCAGGTAATCGAGGACCTCTGGCTGCGAGCGCGTGTCATCTCGCAACCAGTAATAATTATCGACGCGGGTGTCGCCATGTTGCGTCATGGCGTGTGGAATACGAGGAGCGTTCGGTAGCATGTCATTGTTCTTTTGCTTAATCATCCTATAAGGGTGGCAAAAGTCAGCAATGATGCAAGCGAAATATGCTCCTGCGCCGTAACTATTTAGCCCGGCAATGCCTGTTTTTGTTGCTTAAGATCTTGCTCAATACCTTCTCGAACATCCTGTGGGATCTTTAACGCATCGCCCAGCGCGCTCAGATAGCTGCGCTCCATAAAGTGGTCGATATCAATCGCCGCACAGCTGAGGAAGTAGATTTCCAGCGCCTCTTCTTCGTTGCGGATCCCCTGTGCCAGACGCTGAGGATCCAGCGGTTGCTCAATGGCGCGTTCAATCAGGATGCGCCCCTGGTCTTCTACTCCCGCTTCACGCAGCTGCTGATCGATGGCCGCACGCTCTTTTGCATCGATATGGCCATCGCTTTTTGCTGCAAAGACCAGCGCGAGGATCAGGCGTTCAGTCCGCTCATCCACCGGCGTACTTTGCACGCCAAACTGCGGCTCATCCTGATGCGCCGTGCGGACTTTATCTTTGTATTTGTTCCATAGCACGCTGCCAGCCACCGCGCCGCCACCGACGAGCAGCGCACTGGTGCCGTATTTGGTCAACAATTTGCGCGAGGATTTATTGGCTACCAGTAACCCCGCCAGTCCGCCTAATGCGCCGGGAACCAGCAATTTGCTCAGTCCCTGATCGCCCGAAGAAGACGCGGAAGATCCTTTTTGCCCAAGAAGAGATTGCAGTTGATTCAGCCAGTTAGCCATTTTGCCCCTCAAATACTGACGATTAATTATCACAGCGTACCCGAGGGGATGTCAGGAAGTGTCTATTGTAGCAAAAGATGCGCAAATACCAGGTTACTGCGCCAGATACTCTGCGCTGCCCGTTTTGCAATCAACCTTCACCTGATAGCGAATATCCGCACTCTTACCGCGCACGGTAAGTGGTACCGTCCACTGCCCGTCTTTGCCGACAATGTCCTGTGGATTAACCCAGGCAACAGGATCGAGTTGTCCCAGTTTTTTCTGATCGTCAGCCCAGCGCACGATACGATTTTGCTGATAATCACGTTTCACGCTCGCAGCAATACCGTCGGCGTTCAGTCCCTCACACTTGGGAAACTGAACGGTCTTACTTTCCGTATTTGCAGCAAAGGTCGACACGCTGGCGGATAACAGCAGCAGGCTTAACAGCGTTTTTCTTTTATTCATTCTTTTCTCCTTTATCCCCTTCGTCCTTCAGGCCGCAGAAATGCAACGCGAAATCAGTTGGGTACAGCACAATGATTCAGGGAAAAGCATGGTACAAAACGCCGGGAGCGCAAGTCGGATCAGGCTGCTTGTGTGTCATCTCCGTCGGACGCCGTGTTTTCTACTGCCTGAGGCGACGGCAGTTTGCCGTTTTTTAGGATCGCACTTAGCACGTCTTTTTGCTCGGCCAGCCACAGAGAAAGCGCTTCACGCTGTTCATCTTCCAGCGCGACCGGCGACTGCTCCAGCCAGGTGTCTAGCAGGTCTGCTGTATCCAGCATTTTGTCATACGCATCGGCTTCCTTTTTGCTGGTAAACGACATTTTTTCCTCACCTTCCCGAATGACTACGTATTTAACTTCAACCGCCATTTTGCAGCCTCTTAAATTACCTGTAATTATGTACAGTATATTCTTTTTCAGCCGCAAAATCAACCTGGTAATAAAGACAGACGCAAACGTTTTCGTATATACTGCGCCCAGATAAAACAGGGGATTAATTTATGACGTTATTAGGCACAGCGCTGCGTCCGGCAGCAACGCGAGTGATGTTATTAGGTTCAGGGGAACTGGGTAAAGAAGTGGCGATTGAATGCCAACGCCTGGGTGTAGAAGTCATCGCCGTGGATCGTTACCCCGACGCGCCAGCGATGCACGTAGCCCACCGTGCGTACGTGATTAATATGCTGGATGGCGAGGCATTGCGCGAGGTTGTCGAGCGCGAAAAACCCCATTATATCGTGCCAGAAATTGAAGCTATTGCGACGGATATGCTGGTAAAACTGGAACAGGAAGGTATGAACGTCGTGCCTTGCGCGCGCGCCACACAGTTGACCATGAACCGTGAAGGCATTCGTCGTCTGGCTGCTGAAGAGCTGTTATTACCCACATCCTCTTTCCGCTTCGCCGATAGCGAAGCCCGCTTTCGAGATGCGGTGGCTGAAATCGGCTTTCCATGTATCGTGAAACCGGTAATGAGTTCTTCCGGCAAAGGTCAGAGCTTTATTCGCTCCGCTGAGCAGCTTACCGAAGCCTGGGAATATGCCCAGCAGGGCGGCCGAGCTGGTGCGGGACGTGTAATCGTGGAAGGGGTAGTGAATTTTGATTTTGAAATCACCCTACTCACCGTCAGCGCCGTTGACGGTGTGCACTTCTGCGCGCCGGTAGGCCATCGCCAGGAAGATGGCGATTACCGCGAATCCTGGCAGCCGCAGCAGATGAGTGAACTGGCGCTGAAACGCGCACAGGAAATTGCCCGCAAGGTCGTGCTGGCGTTGGGCGGTCACGGATTGTTTGGCGTAGAGCTATTTGTTTGCGGTGATGAGGTAATTTTCAGCGAAGTCTCCCCTCGCCCACACGACACCGGCATGGTGACGTTAATTTCGCAGGATCTGTCCGAGTTTGCGCTGCACGTCCGCGCGTTCCTCGGATTACCCATCGGCGCAATCCGCCAATATGGTCCGTCCGCATCAGCCGTTATCCTGCCACAACTCACCAGTCAGAATGTGACGTTTAATCACGTAGAAAGTGCCGTTGGCGCAGGTTTGCAGCTTCGTCTGTTCGGTAAGCCGGAAATTGATGGCTCACGTCGCTTAGGCGTTGTGCTGGCAACAGATGAAAGCGTTGACGAGGCGGTTGAACGGGCAAAGAATGCTGCCGCACAGGTGAACGTCGAAGGATAAAATATCGGGCCTTCTGGCCCGTTTTAAGGTATTCCGTCGGACCGAAAAGCGTAGTGGACTGCACCCCAAGATTGGTTATCCAACTGAATAAGGTGCAGTTTTTTTTGACTAAATCACAATATTCCCAGGAAACGAAACTGACGTTAGTTGACCGTATTCTCTCCAAAAAGGATCGGACCCTTCGCACAGCAAAACGTTTTGGATAAACAATTTTCGATAGGTGAAACCGCCGCCTGGCTTGCTATCCCGACTCAAACGGCTGTACTGCGCTAAAAGCAAAAAACCCGCTTAGTTTCCTAAGCAGGTTTCTTAAATATGGCTCCTCTGACTGGACTCGAACCAGTGACATACGGATTAACAGTCCGCCGTTCTACCGACTGAACTACAGAGGAATCGTGTGAACGGGGCGAATATTAGCGATGCCAGTTAGCATTGTCAAAGCCTGAATGGAGAAATGCGATCGTTTGCCGAATATTTCTTCATTTCGTTGCTTATTCAGACGCAACGGGTTGTTTTATAGACTTTTCCCGTTCCGGACGCGGATACTTCCATAACCATCGCCCGGAGATCATGCGCCAGTAAAACAGCGCAGCACGCACTGCCCAGTCGAAGAACATCCCCATCCAAACCCCGACGACACCCCAATCTAAGACGATCCCGAGGGTATAACCTGCCACCACGCGACAGCCCCACATGCCCAGCATGGAAACCCACATCGCAAAACGGACATCGCGAGCCCCCTTAAACCCGGAAGGAAGAACCCACGATGCCGCCCATATAGGCATAAATGCCGCGTTGAGCCAAATTAGAACAACTATGACCTCTTTTACATCCTGATCGCGGGTATAGAACGAGGCCATTAATCCGGCAAAGGGAGCTGATAACCAGGCTATGGCGGTTAAACCAATTGTGGATAGCCAGAATACATGCCGCAACTGAATCTCAGCCTGGCCAATCTGTCCATTTCCCAGACGCCGCCCGGTAATAATGGTGGAGGCAGAACCCAGAGCATTGCCGGGCAGGTTAATCAGTGCTGCGATAGAGAAGGCGATAAAGTTACCGGCAATGACGCTGGTTCCCATCCCTGAGACAAACATCTGAGTGAGCAGCTTACCGCCGTTAAACAGTACTGATTCGATACTCGCAGGAATACCGATCCCCATCACCTCCCAGATAATGGCAAAATTCAACGGCTTAAAATAGCTCTTCAGGGGAATCCGCAGCGCTGGGTTAAAACCAATCATCAATACCCAGATAATGGCGACAGCGCCGATGTAACGAGAAATCGTCAACCCCAGCCCAGCGCCTTCAAACCCCAGCCCTTGCCAGGAAAAAATACCGTAGATCAGGATACTACTGATGATGATGTTCAGTATGTTCATACCGCCGTTAATCAGCAGCGGTATTTTGGTGTTTCCAGCACCGCGTAGCGCCCCACTGCCGATCAACGCAATGGCTGCCGCAGGATAACTGAGCACCGTCAGTTCAAGATACGTTAGCGCCAGCGCTTTAACCTCAGGTGTCGCTTCTCCGGCAACGACATTAATGATCTGTTCCCCAAAGTGATGAATGATCGCGGCCAGCGCGACGGCAAAAATTGTCATGATCACCAGCGACTGTCTGGCTGCGGCTCGGGCTCGACGACGATCGCGTTTTCCCAGACTAAAGGCCACGACTACCGTGGTGCCAAGATCGATGGCGGCAAAAAATGCCATGATGACCATATTGAAACTGTCGGCGAGGCCGACGCCTGCCATCGCTTCTTTGCCCAGCCAGCTTACCAGGAAGGTACTCAGTACCCCCATTAAGAGCACGCAGGTATTTTCCAGAAAAATAGGTACGGCAAGCGGGGTGATTTCGCGCCAGAATAGAACTTTATAACTCTTGCGTTTGGCGTACCAGGGCGTGCGGGAAACGACCTGGCGTAAGGCAGCGGAGACGTTCAAAGTGGACCTTAATGAAGAAAGTTGAAACCTCATTTCAAATGATGAGGGAGAATCAAAAAAGCTGCAAAGTTTTTTCCATATAAAATGTCTGTAAATGCAACAAACTGTCGAGAGAAGCACCAATTGATACGCATTGAAGGAAATGGGGTTTGACAAAAAATTTTTCGCCGCTAAGATAAGCCTCCACACCGATTCCTCTGTAGTTCAGTCGGTAGAACGGCGGACTGTTAATCCGTATGTCACTGGTTCGAGTCCAGTCAGAGGAGCCATATTTAAGAAGCCTGCTTAGGAAACTAAGCGGGTTTTTTGCTTTCTGCGAATATCCATTGCATCAATTAACGATGCCTTTGGATGCCGCATTTATACCCTTGAAAATATTAGGCTTTTGATTCTTCAGAGCTTTTGGTCAGACAGCGAGTTATATATCAATATGAATGGTACCAACAGGGACTTAGCGAAAAACCGGCCTTGGTGGCCGGTTCGTCGTTGCTATCGTTGACTCAGGGCGGTTTAGCTTGCACCGCGCAATTTTTCTACTGCCTCAGAAAGTCGCCTTAACACCTAACATTACGGAAGAGTCACTGTAGCCCTGATCGCCCAGTTGCTGGCCCACGTTCCCCCACATAGTGATATTCGTTGTCAGTTGCCCTTCGACACCGGTCTTGATCTCACCGATATTTCGGCTACCCGCCAAACTAACCCGCTCACCGTTTAGTAAAGTGCCAAAGTCCGTTGTGTTGTGTACCCAGTTAACTTCCACAAATGGTTGGAATGACCGTCCCTTACCCTCGTCCTGTTTACTGTGACCATGACCATACAAGCGGGCACCAAGGCGAGTTTGAATATTTCCCTGACCTTCGCCTTCCACACGAGTACCATTGGTTTCTTTGAAAGAATCAGCTTTCACACCCATCCACGTTATCTGTGCTTTCGGCTGTACATATAGCGCATTACGCTTGCTCAAATCCTTCAGTTTCCAGCTGTAACCAGATTCCACTGACGTCGTAAAACCTTTCGACTTATATCTTTCTGCCGCCACGCCTACTCCAGAAACCGTATTATCAAACCAACTGTATTGTAACCAGCTATCAACGTATGCCCCTTCCTGGCTGTGACTATTCTGTAGCCAGGTGCCGTAAAGACCTACGTTATATCCACTAATACTGCTGCTCGCCTTGTTTCGGTTGCGCTGGTTAACGGCGTTACTCTTCTGGTTTGCATAGCCGGCCATCACCCCAAAATGAAAACGATCGGTATTAGCGGCGCCCCACTGAACGATGTCACCGCCGACCTGCATTACATACCGATTAGCCTGAATATCAAGTTGACCGCTGCTGTCATGCTGGCGGGTATGGCCACCGATATTACGCTGCCACATACTGGTAACGTACTCTTCACCGGTCACGATATCCGTGTAGCGAGTTTCACCGAGACGATCCTGTAAGCGCGTGTGAAACAGAGTGTTTGCCGCAGCAAGGTTCATGCCATATAAACCAGCTTCAGGGCGTACCGCGTGTTCACGTGGAATCGGTACCGGAACAGATGGTTGGGGTATAACAGGCACGGCTGGCTCTTCCGCATCTGGCAGTTCTGGAAATGCCGGTTCTTCCTCTTCAGGCATTTCAGGAAGCGCAGGCGTTTCCGGTTGCTCAGCAGCGGGGTCTTCAGGTTGCTCTGTAACTGGCTCTTCTGGTTCAGGCGATGGCGGTGTCAGTGCACTGCTGAGATACCAGTTAGCCTCTTTTGTACCTATTCCGCGATGCAGCGTGTAATCATAAGCCCCCGCAACAATGCGGCCATTTTGCTTAAACTCACCATAGGAATTACCGAGCACGGTAATAAGTTCAATGCCTTCCAGCGTTTCTGCCCCGACTCCACCAGCATTACGAATAGCAACATGAGTACTACCAGAGGTGTCGCCATGTACAACCATACGATCGGTAAGAGAGTCGTCATCTCCAAGTATGGTGTTCATGATAATATTTCCGTTGTTGCCATGGTAATCACCGGCAACAATGAGGGTCTTGAAGTCAGAGCCAGCAGTAAGAGACTGGAACACCCCACCGTTGATGGTTGGTACACGACCAGAATTAGTCAGTACTGAACCCTCGGTCTGACGACCCGCCATAAAGTTCAGGGTAGCGTCATTCAACGTCAAGTTGGTGAGTTCAGAATCACCGTTCATGTCCCAAACACTATTCTTGCCGTTGAAAGTTAAATTTATGAGCGGTCCGGCTGAAGGCGTGTATAGTCGCGTATCAACATCCCGGCGTACGCCTCCTGTACTATAAGCTAAATCCGTTACCCCCTGAAAATAAGAGTCATCACCTGAGATAATATTAATAGCTGAGGGTTTCAGGGTGGAAGATGACAGATATGTAGTTTCAGATCTTATTCTACCCCATATATTTACCTTGTTATTATTTATAATATTTAATTCATTATCATAAGCGTGTAGTGTCACCTGTGAATATAGTGCGCTAACGTCCTTTTGTGAATTGTTATCTAAAAAAACTTTACTACCAAGAGAAACATCACCATTCACATTAACAGTAACTCCCCTTGGGCTAAACAAAGATACGTACCCCGTATCAGTAAGTATTGCATTTACATTCAGATTATCAACAACATAGTTTGTCCCGGCTTCAAATACAGGTAACACTCCCTCTCTACCATTATCTGTGTAAAGCAGATAAATATCACCCATGTAATTATATTCCGCACTCACTGACATTGCAGAACCGGAAAAAATTGCAGCAACCATCACTGCTATAAGTTTGCATGATGTTTTTAATTGACGAGCCATACTATCACCCTTGCGGCTGATAGTGGGGTTTGTTTTTTCTCGCCATAATCCTGAAGTTACACACACCAATCCGTATTTATTACACATAAGAAATCCACGCTAGATATAGTCACACAAAACAGACAATAGAATAGACAATTCGAATCCAAGCAAAGTGATTCAAAAGATAAATAGAAATACTCGTGGGTATATATTCCTATACACTGAGAACAAAACCAACTGAAATGGTCTTAAACAAAAGCACAGAACAAACAACTAAATATAATTGCATTTAAAGTTTATAATCTCAAATTTAAGACCAAAGCAATGTACACAACCTTACGCATAGCCACTCCATTACAAAAACACCAAATGATCTGGGATGTTTTCAAGCTAAGTAATGGTTATTACAATGCCTTTTCACTTCACATACCAGACTCAATTTCACTCCACTTTGATTTCGGAGGGGAATAGGCAGAAAAATGACTTACAATCTCCTCAAGAGAATCAGAAATAAGTAACATGTCAGCATACATTTGCTGCATAAACCCATCACTTACCATTTTAGAAATCATTACTCTAAGCGGCTGATAAAATCCATTAACATCCAAAAATGCACAAGGTTTATGATGAATTCCTAGTTGCCCCCATGTCCATTGTTCAAATACCTCCTCCAGGGTACCGGCCCCACCAGGCAGCGCGATAAAAAATGATGAAAGTTCTGCCATTCTTTTCTTACGCTGATGCATATCATCAACAATTTGCAAATCTGATAAACCTGTATGTGCAATTTCACGTTTAACAAGGGCCAAAGGCATCACTCCAGTTACATGCCCTCCATGTTGTAATGCTGAATCTGCTATAGCTCCCATTAATCCAACACGGCCACCACCATAAACAATTTGGAAACCAGTACTCGCTAGATGTTTACCCACATTTCGAGCAGAATGCATATAAACAGGTAATAAACCTTCGGAGGAACCACAAAAAACACCTATAGACTTCATGATATTTCCTTATCATGGCTGAATCAGCTTTAGACAATAACTGTGCAATAACAATTAATGCCCCAGTAAAGGGGCATAGTAAAAAATCAAAATGCCATTTTAATACCTATTGTTGCCTGAGTATTCCTGAACCCCTCGGCACCAATCTGCTGGGATATATTCCCCCACAAATCAACACCATCACCCATGCTCCCTTCAATCCCTGTTTTCAATTCCGCAAGATTTCGTATACCCGCTTTACTGACGTGCATCCCATCAAGTGATGTGTCGAAATCGTGCGTGTTGTGAAGCCAGTTAATCTCAACAAATGGTGACATAGAGTGTACTTTGCCATCCTCCTCAGTATGTTTTTTACCTTTCATTGCCCCTTTGATCCCCAATCGACTTTGCACATTTCCCTCTCCAGAGAATGTCACTCGCGTACCATTGGTTTCAACATACTTATCCGCCTGCACGTTACCCCAAGTTATCTGCCCCTGAGGCTTTATAAAATACAACTGATTCGCACTCTCCCCCACTTTCCAGCTATAACCTGCTTCCACAGAGACAGTTACGCCATTGGAACGGTAAGTTTCTCCAGTAAGGGACTCTCCCTTCACGCTATTATTGAACCAATTATATTGGCCCCAAAGATCAACGTACGCGCCTGGATTATCATCACCATCTTGCAACCAGGTACCATAGATTCCTGCACTGTAACCATTTACAGAACTTCTGGCAGAATAGTCGTTAATATGATTCCGCGTTTTACCGTTTTGGTTCGCATACCCCGCCATAACCCCAAACAGCCAGCGGTCCTGTCCATTGCTGCTCCAACGAACAACATCACTACCTAATTGAGTAACATATCGATTTGACCGCGTGTTGTTCTGCCCACTACTGTCGCGGGAGCGGAGATGTTCACCTGTTTGACGCAACCACAAACCAGACTGCTCATTCCTGTCTGAATCAACTCCTCGAGCTCCACCCATACGATCCTGCAACGTTATGTTGAATAACGAATAAGCAGCATAAAGGTTGTCCACATACGCAGCTGCTTCCGGTCTTACCTGCGCGACGATGGGTGCAGGAACAGGTCCTGGCATTTCTGGTACATCCGGTATTACAGGCACATCCGGTATTACTGGTACACCCGGTATTACTGGTACACCCGGTATTACAGGCACATCCGGTATTACAGGCACATCCGGTATTACAGGCACATCCGGTATTACTGGTACATCCGGTATTGCGGGCACCTCTGGTATTACCGGCACATCCGGTGTAGTTGGTGCAGGTTCCGGGTCAAATAAAACCGGCGGTTCGCCCGTTGAGCTTGTTAGATACCAGTTACCCGAATTCATCCCCTGACCTCGAACAAGATCGTAGTCATACGCCCCAGCGACAATACGCCCTTTTTTGATGAAATCCCCAGTAGACGCCCCGTTCACGGTGATTAATTTGATACCTTCTACAGTCCGAGCACCATTACCACCGGTATTGGTGACGAGTACTTTAGTGATTCCACTGGTGTTACCCTCCACAATCATTTGATCGCCGGGAGAGGTCGTATCACCGTTTAACACAACATCAAAACTAATCTCACCACCATTGCCATGGTAATCGCCGTTAACCTGTAACGTATCTCCGACACGTCTATTTGCATTAAGAGCAAACATTCCGCTGTTAACAATATTCTGCTCAAATGCGAAGGTATTTCTATTTCCCAGGAAAGCAATATTCCCACTATTGTTCACATCGGCAGTTAACCGTTGATCATTGGAAATTGTTAATCTACTGCTCTCATCGATATCAAGAGTACGTCCTGCTATTGTCGCCCGGTTAGAGAGATCGTCTTCCCAAAAATCACGTTGTAGATCGAGAATAGTTGCATTCGACAGATGTATAGACTGAAAACCATTGATCATCTTGCTGAGCTTTTCATCAGCCACTGCTTGGGTGACATTGCTCAGAATAAAGGTATTATGCCCGGCCCCACCTTCCAGATGCTCAACCGAGACGTTATTCCCCTGGATAGTCACAGTATCGTCACCATCACCGGTTTTAAGTATTCCATTGTGCAAACTGTTATCGGTAAACAGTACTGTGTCATTTCCTGCACCGGTATGAATCACACCTGAAGTTTTGCTGTTGCCTGTGTTGATCAGTATTTCATCGGAATCACTCAGCTCTACCGCCATGTCAGTCACAGAATGTGCTAGAATCTGGCCAGAATTCACCATCTGGTTTAAGGTACCTGAAACAAGTACAGCTTTGGAATTTTGGCCAGTGAGCACAGCCGAAGGGTTAATAAACAAAATATCCGTCGCATCGCTTTTCACCGCATTACCCGTTCCGGATACATCGATAACCCCTGAAACAACCAACGAGCCAGTGGTGTTGCTATATACCCCGGAGCCATCACCCAGAACATCAATTTTCCAGTTATCGCTGACTTCCAGACTACCTTCACCTCTTGAGCCATCCGCTGCGGATAATGCAATCCCTTTGCCCCCCGTGTTACTGGAGACAAGAATATACCCATGGGATAGCGAGTCGATATTATTCTCTGACAGTAAAGCTGCTCCAGAACCCGACATCTCAATGGTTGCACCATCAACCAGAACATTCCCGGAAGAGGACTGGTTAGTGATAATGTTTCCATACCCACCACTTTTCCCCGTAAGATGAGCATCTTCATTGAGCACAACACGTCCCGCATCAGCGTTTACTAGTAGCGCACTAGCACTACCGTCCACAGTGATCGATGCTGATGTATTGAGCGTTGCACCTTTAGCCACCTGAATGCCTGCGTTACCATCATTCACAGTTATCGAGCCAAATTGCCCCGCCGTATCAGGTGAAACCGTTGATCCTACGCCGCTCAGCACAATCGCAGTACCATCGCTCAGTTCAATATTGCCGGTGTTGATCAATTTCGCGCCGTTATTAACATTAAACAACACCACACTTTTGGCGTTATTGACATAAATATCAGCCGTATTAGTAAATAGAGAATCACCACGCCCTACAGCCACCCCATTAACATCGTAGCGGATGTTATCTATCACTACTGCCGTCGTTTTATCGCTGAGCGCCAGTTGCGAGGCCCCACTCATTTCCCCTCTTGCCCCACCTTCCACTCGTACTGCTGTGGATTTTTCACCGGTGATTGCGAAGTTAAGAGAATCCATATTTGCGTGAGAATTTTCGCCGCTTACTACCAATGCTGTGGAATTTTTACCGGAAGCTATCAACTTCTGATTGGGTTGAGTAGCCAGCGTCGAACCACTATCAATACGGATAAGCGTGGAATCATCGATAGAAATATCCAGCGGCTGGTTACCGCCAATATTTATGGTTGACCCCTCACCAAATGCGAAGAACCCGATTCCATTCACGCCACTATTGAAGTTAATGTTGCTACCTGCGGCGATATTGATACGACCGCCATCGATGGCATAAGCACCAATACCACCATCACCATTCAGGTTGATCTCTCCACCTTGCATATCAATCAGTGATCCAGCACCCTCAGCCATTAAACCGTAGCTACGAACCCCTTCCGTCCCCATACTGCCATTGATATTCACAATACCAGCATCGATAATCTTGGCCGACCTTCCACTTTCACCGGATAAGTTTTCAGTAGTGGCCTTCAACCCTACCTGATTGACACCATTAAGATTAATGGTGCCGTTATGTGTGAATTTACTCCCATCGCCAGCCTGAACGGCGAGATTTTGTAACCCCAATACCGCGCTGTTAACATTAATAACCCCTGTTTCGGTATTCGTCCCTGTTGCCCCGGCTGTGAGTTTTATACCCACTGCGCCCTGCGTTTCTGCGCCAATGGTAATCTTTCCTGCATTCTTAATTTTCGAAGCGCCACTAGCCATCACTCCGATACTACCAATAAGTGGGATATCCTTACCCCCCGCACCAGAGAGATACTGGGCAGTGCGACCGATATATATTTCCCCATCAGCGTTATTAGTGAATTCCGGCGCAACCCCAAAAGAACTCTTGCCGATTAACTCCACCCCCGTAGTCAGTGGAGAAAAACCATCTGCATTAACGGCGACATTGATTGTTCCGCTATTAGTGCCCTTACTACCCGTAGCATTGAGCGTTATGCCGCGTATCAATTGGTTAGGTAAATTCTGACGCGCCTGGTTTGCCGATCCTACATTGATAATGCCGGTGTTATCGACAGAGCTATTCGCGCCAACAAGCACACCACGAGCCGTAAACATATCAACAGGGGTGGAGGTATCAATTTCATTACCGTTGGTCAGAAACCCTACGTTCATAAGCCCATTATTTTCAAAGTGGCCGCCTGTATCCACTTTCACCAGGGCGCTAATAGCTGAAAGACTTGTCCCAGAATTAAATCCGGAAAGCACACCATCATTAACAATGGTTCCACCGCTAGAACCATAAAAAATGATATTACTGTTATTTACTTTCGCTTCGATGTCGCCTTCACGGGTAAGGCGAACTTTTGCATTTTCGCCATCTGCTTGTGCTAGCGCCATCGTCCCTGGAGCCAGAGTAACTTCATCACCGGCAGTGACCAGTGAGGAACTTTTATACACAGACTCCTCCGTTTTATAACTGTAACCATATGATAAAACGGTATTATAACTAGAGGCGGTGAGATTACCTTTTTTCAGTTGATCGATAACCCAGTTATTGTATACCCCCAGCGATGCAACATCTGTCACGGTGTGCGTCGTGGTATTCCCTTTTACATCAGTCACTTTAAACATTCCTGCATAAACAGGAACCTGAAAGCGCTGTGTCGACTCAACTTCTTGCCCACCTACGGCTGAAGCAGGGTAATAACCTAGGAATGCGGTGTTTTTAGAGTTCCAGACAATCTCGCTATTATTTCCCGCTGTACCATCGGCATAAAACCAGGATGACGTTTTTCCTGTTTCTCCCGCTTTTCCTACCAAAGCAAAATAGTTCTCGCTCGCGGAGATCCCTTTGGTTGGATCGCCCAAATCAAGTGTTAACGTTCCTCCTGAACTGGCTACTTGCCCCATTCTGGAATTGACATACTGCATGTCATGAATATCGCCGGTATTTACGTAATACGTGATTGCTTCACCTGTAGCCGGATCAATAGCCCATGAACCAGAATTGAAATTTGATGAGGTATAAACAGGAACCGAAATATATGAACCGGGGATATTGGTATCAGGTACCAGTACCGCCTCTGTCCTGGATCCTGTATTTAATCGCTCCCAATCTCTTGATCCCGAGACAATTAGGCCAAAATCAACCATTTCTTCGTACGTCAAAGATGTCTGGTTATTTTTACCTTTATTTATCGTCGCAAGCGACCCGCTAAGAGTATGAGATGCGCCATTAGAGACCTCAAAAGAGCATACTGCATTATCACAATCTACGGGGTTAAAATTTAAACTCGATACATCATTAGCATATACCCAAGCACTAGCTCCCAACGCCGCCAAAGCTGTTACTGTACAGATCGAACGTTGCCCACTTTTTTTCCTTGTGGTCATAAGTTCAGAAACGACAACCCAGCTTTCTGCTGCCTTATTCCATAAGACACGAAAGACACGATTCATTTAAACAACCTCGTAAAAATCAATTATATATAAACGCCAACCAACTTATAGAATATTTACTTTGGAAAAAATATACTAAGAGTGATTTATGATACCGATCATCTACTGGCAACATAAAAAGGTAAACAAAATGCATCTTAACTATTCTTAAATTTCCTTAAATGACATTACTAATATATTTAGTTAAATTTAAGAGTTAAAAACACAACATCAAAAACATAATCAAGATATTGTTTTTAAAGAGAATAAATTAAAAGCAAAAGAAGTAGCATGGAGCATACCAGAGATAGAAACATCTAGTATGCATTAGGGGAAAGAACGAGATTTTTAACGGTAGCAGAGAAATACGGGGCGTTTGCCTACTGAGAACATAAAACTATCTGAGCCCTGTGGTAGGACAGAATAAACGACATTTTTTTCAGGGTAGATGTAAAAATCCGGAAGTAATTCACTAATTGCCTCATCAGAGACAGAGTCATCATTTATAATATTATTCACTTTGACTGATGTAAAACTGAAAGAGTCTTTGTTTTCAGTCCATATATAAGATACATCCCTTCTGATTGCACCGATAACTTTATCATCTTTAGAATAAGTACCATTAACTGTGACGACGCCTGCTTGTTCATTCAAATTATACATAAAATCCAGCGTCAGGTTGGCACGGATATTATTGTGGTAAACAACTACTGAGGCTGAACATACTTCCGCATCATCCCCACTCTCTTTTTTCAGACTATAAAACCATGATAATGTTACGCCTGCGACAAACAGAATCAAACAATATACAACCACCGTCCTTTTAGTCACTTGTTATCTCCCGAAAATAGAGGGTGACGCATCCTGAATGTGAAGTATTCTCATAAGGTTCTTTACAGATGAATGCTGACAGGGCAGGCATTGAGCTGGATGAAAGAAAATAAATCCATGGATATTTCTTACAATCAACCCCTGTTTGCTTAATCATATTTTTGAATTTTGTAAAATTACCAAACCTTTTAATATCATCATTTTTGGATAAGAAATGACAGCCATTCTCTATTGAGTTAATGGTATATGTACTAAAGAAGTTTTTTTCTACGTCACTATTCCAGGAATGCTGAATTAATAAAACACCGAGACCAAATGATATTAGCATCAATATTAACGGTACAATGAGGTTATAGCTCCACCCTTTCTTATTATCAGTTTTCAACTGCAGGGTTTCAGTAACGGAAATTTCTGCTTCAGGGGAAAAATGTTTATCCTGGAGCTCATTTTTAACCGATTTTTCACTTGCTTCTGCTTCTGCTTCTGCTTCTGCTTCTGCTTCTTTAGGTAAAACCTTAGTAACCTTCACACTACTATCAATCTGGAAACCCTTTCGAGGAACTGTTGAAACCAGCGTATCATTGGTTTCTCCCGTTGTTCGTAGTCCACGACGAACGATTGATATATTCTGATAAAGCGTATTTGCCGGGACAAGCATCCCATCTTCAGCCCAGACGAAAGTGAAAAAATCTTTTTGAGGAACTATATTTGGAAAAGATTCCAATAACAGGACCAAGCAACGACTAGCTGGCGCTGTCAGCATTGCGCTCAGATCAGGGTTACTCACCGATACCAGCTGGTTTTTGTCTGGATAGAATTTAATATTATCGTTAATAATCCAGAACATATACTGACACCATAAATATAAATTAATAACATTATACTCTGTATTATTACGTTGTCAAAGCCACGTGAAAAAAATTTGAGTATGAATTAAGCGATACAATGCCACATCTAGCACATAAAATTTAATAAAGAATTACTAAGCGAGAATGATCTGCTCTTATATAACCCATGGATAACATTATTATTTAAGCCATCTATCAGATGGTTGCTTTCTGTTAATCAAAAATACTTTAAGGAATATTTTAATTATTCATCAAGGGGCATCCATCTTCACGATGAATACCCTAGTGTGAAAAAATAAGTCATTCTCGCGCATCGTCAGAGATAGAATTAATTCAAAAGAGTAATTGTTAAGCGTATAAATTTGGTCAGTATTCGCACGAACCTGAACTGTTCCAAATCTTGATAACCGCCTTCAACTTCAGATCTCATCTTTCCGGATAAGCTACTACGCAACTGCTCTGGAGTAACGGTAGATAGGTCGATAATGCCTCTATCTACCGCTAACACCTCATCTCGAGATTGCAAATTCCAGGCAAGAATATATGCTTCTGTACTATCCTCAATATCATCTATATTTTTCCCATACTTTCATCTTCTAAAGAAGCAATGGATATTTTAGAAAATACTAAAGCAATAGTGTGAAAAATGAAAAAAAGCAACAATAATTAAAAAAATGAGTTAAAAGGGTTTGATGCTTTCATAAATAATGTTAATTTCGCTGATGTAAGTATAAAAACCGGCTAACTATGTATCCGACTTGCGAAAAGGTACTCCCTTATTAATACAATTTTCCCAAGCATTCATTGTCCGAAAAAGTATTTTTAAATTTTTACACCCTAATTTTTCTAAGGCACTCAACTTCTGAGCGCTAATAGTTTTATGACTTATTTTAAACATAAACTCCATTTCTTTTGGAGTCATGCCATTGAATAATAAAAAAAGCGTATTTAATTCTGAACTTGACAACATCCCCTTTCCTTTACCCTGAATACATTCATAGTTCATAATTAAGTCATGGATATTTCTTAAAGGTAATGATTTTGAAATAACAACCTTTCTTGTCCTGCAGAAAGAAATGAAATTACTCTTGTGCTGGTATATTTCACTTTTCTTCAAAAGAAAAATTGAATCACATCCAGAGTCAAGAACGGTATCAAATTCAAAAAATGATTTTTTATTATAGAACAATAAAAAACAACGCAAACCTAAACCACAGTATTTGTCTTCAGATATTATATCAATAAACATTTTATTCAATACTCAAAAACCATTACTTCATCTTTGTTTGTAAATATAATAGATAATTACAGATTCAAACAAAATAGGATTTAAGAAGTTCCCTCGTTTCTTAATAAGATATAAGATTATTTTCCTAAATTTAAGATAGCATACTACAATTAAGGTTATTTAAGAGCATTTAAGAAACCCGCTTAAGAAAGCAAGCAGATTTTTTGCTTTCTATATATTGAACATTCAATACTCGCGATAATTCCAGCCCCCCCTTTCACAATCTATACAGTTCAAATTCTCTCGCGTCACATACCTTCAATAGCTTTACGCACATATTCTCATGCGTGGCCGAACACCGTACACCTCGAATGACCGAATGAACTGTCGGTAAGGTACAAAAAGGGTCAGTAGTTCACGCGAAGATATTATTTCAATCAACACGTTGGCCAGTCTGTCTGCATGTGATTCATCTAGCAAAGGAACCCAGAAAAAATAGAAATTCGGGTGTAAGATATAAACCGTTTCTCTCAGTACAGCTTGACGTTTACGGGCATCACACCTCTGCTCTCATCCATGAATAGTGAATCGCTGAACGTATCAATGTGGCCGCAACTACCCGCAAACTCGGTCATTAGAAATCGTAAACTTATGGCTGGCGTAAAGAACAACATCAACTCCTGACAAGCTCTGAGCAAAAGCAGGAACTTGCCGCCAAGAATACCAGACTCAAATACCTGCAGGCTAAATATGACAAAGAAATGACTATTCTCCAAAAGGCCCGACATACATCGCGAAGCCCTGAAGTTAAGTATATCTGGTGTCGACGTCACCATCTGCTGGACCGACGACAGCAACTCCGCCGGATCTGCAATATGTTACAAATGGCCCTACGGCGGCATAAACTACACAGTCGCATAAGCGAACTAGGTACTGTTAAGGCAATGCGTGCGCGGAAAACATCTTCCACTAGCTGAGTGTCAGAATATATCCACGGGGAAGGTGTTATCAGCCAGAAATGATAAGAGCTATGGTATTTAATTATATCGAGTGCAATTACAATCGGTGGCGTCGTCACAGTGCCCATGGTGATTCAAATTTGAAAACAAGAACCTTAATTACGGCCATGCCCACATAATGCAGGTAGGGTCAGTCATATCCGCTTCACGTCCTAAGATATTCGACAAGCGTTTTATGGCATCAGTTAGGGCAAGTATAGCGCTTCAACTGCCAGCAAAAATCTCACTTCGTCTTAGCGGACTTTGGTCTTCCAGCAGAGATAAATTATCTTTACCCATTTGAATGCCAAGGCCTAGATCGCTGATCGCTGATTGGTGATTGGTGATTGGTGATATTTTCCTCTCTGTCCATTACAGTACAACCTGGCCCAGTTTGATGAGTTAACCGTCTCTTAGCAGCCCATTCAATCAAGATCTGTCTGGAAAACCTGGCACTTTGCCATCACCACCGAAACCAAGTTTTTTGGCTACTTTGTTCTATCACAGATCGTTATATACCTATTCAGCAAATTGGTAGTCATTCTGGTGGTCTTGACAAGCAGTGAATTCAAGTTTAGCTTACTTATTAGCCAGTTATTGGCTACGGCGATCCCAGTCAGAGGAGCCAAATTTAAGAAGCCTGCTTAGGAAACTAAGCGGTTTTTTTGCTTTTATACTCCCGCATTTTCACGCGCTATCTGCAGAAAAGCCTGTACGGCCCCCTTATTCTCTTGTTGCCTGCTGATGAGCATCAGATTCGCCGACAGTTCCGGCGCATCCAGTGGGCGGTATACCAATCCAGGAATATTCACATGCTGCAGAGGATCGGGCACCAGCGCCAGCCCCTGGCCGGCGGCGGCGAGTGCAAGCACGCTTAGGGTACTTGCGGTGCAATGGGCGATATGCGGAGCATGGCCCATAATTTCGGTAAGTGCGGTGTAAAGCGACTCATCAGCCCCATGCGCGTCATAAAAAATGAGTGGCTGCTCGGCGAGCATATCGATTGTCAGCGACGCCCGTGCGGCCAACGGGTGGTCGTCAGCCATCGCCACTTGCCGGTGCCAGACACCGATCTGTTCAGCCATTAGCGCGGCATCATGGATTTTGTGGTGATCGGGGGTATAACCCACATCGAGCTGTCCCGTCAGGATAGCCTCAGCTTGCAGCAACGGTGCGACTTCATTCACAACCAGTTCGGCATCAGGGTAGGTTCGGCGAAAAGCACGTAGATCGTTGGTGAGCTTGCCGCTAAAGACGGCATTACCGGCAAACCCCACGCGTACTTGACCCGTTTCACCGCGTATTGAGCGCTGAACGGTCAGTCGGGCGTGATCCGCTTGCTCCAGCGTGCGCTGCGCCTCGACCTGTAGTAGCCGCCCGGCGTCCGTTAACTCCACTTTGCGGCTGGTGCGTACAAACAGCGGACCACCGAGTTCCTCTTCCAGGGCCTTGATTTGCATACTCAGCGCAGGTTGGACGATATGCAGACGTTGAGCCGCGCGACCAAAATGGCCTTCTTCGGCAACAGCCAGAAAATAGCGCAGATGGCGCAGATCCATATCGTTACTCCGCCATCAAATAAAATGATTGATCAGTCATATCTATCTATTTGAGTTTATCTCCATTGGGGATGAAACTGAAATCCAATCCCATACCAGAGTACATGTTATGCAAAATTATTTGGACGACCGTCAGCAAATCACCGATCTTCTCACGGGCTGGATGCACCGCGATCTGGGGGAATGGGAGCAGCTGCGCAACCTTTTTCACCCGGACGGCACCATTGAAATCACGTGGTTTGAGGGCCTCGCCAGCGATTTCGTTGAGGGCTCAATGCGGATGGGAGCGTCAGATGTGCGCACCAAGCATCTGATTGGCACGCCGGTAGTCACCTTCAATGCCAACGCGACGAGGGCTATTGTCGAAACCAACGCCATGATTATCGCTGAGCACGTTAAGCTGAATCTGGGCTGCATTGGTCATAACCGTTTCTATGACATGGCAGAAAAACGCGACGGCGTCTGGAAGCTGTTCCATCGCCAGAGTATTTACGATATGGCCAGCTTTACCTTTCCGCTCGGCATGGTCGCGATTGACCAAAGTGCGGCAGAGAAATATCCGCGTGAATACGCCGCGCTGGCTTATCTGCTGGAAAAAAGTGGTTTTCCGGTTCAACGCGTCTTTGCCACCCGTGGCAGCGATCTGGAACAACAAATGAAAGCAAGTGGTACACGCTGGTTAGCCGGGCAGACGGCCTGACAATTTCATCCGCCATTGACCCTTTTTCATCTCAGCAACGCAAAGGAAATGTATGCGCCCCAACAAAATATACGGAAAATATCTGGCAATGCTGTTCATCGCCCTGCTGCTACCCACCACGGTTTCGGCTACACAAATCCTGACATACAGTGATCATGAACCGCTGGGTGGGATGCGCACTCGCTTTCTTAACGACGTGCTCTTCCCCGCCATTGAGAAAGAGTCAAACGGACGGCTGAAAATAGAGGCGCACTGGAGCGGTGAGCTCAGTAACAGCTACGATGCATTACGCAACGTCGGCAACGAACGAAAGGTGGATATGGCGACTGTCGTACCTGAATACACCGCCGACGCGCTGCCCCTGAATCAGATATTTAAAAGCTTTCCCGTCGGACCGGCCAGTGAACAACAGGTGGCCTTCTTCCGCCACGTCTACGCTGACATCCCGGCATTCCCGGCTGAGCTTGAGAAAAATAATGTGGTGAGTATTTTCCTTGCCACTGGCTATCCACTGGCCTTTTTCAGCGCTAAGCCCATAGCGACGTTGAGCGATATCAAAGGCGGCACATGGCGCTCTGCCAGCTTCTGGCACCGTGATTTTCTGCAAAACGCTGGGGCTAAACCGGTGACCATGCCCTGGGGTGAAAAGACCTATAACGCGCTAAAAACGGGGGCAATCGATGGCATGATGCTGAACGTGGACAGCGGTTACGCTCTTAAAGCGTATCAGTTCGCACCCAATGTGCTTCTCGCCAAAAATCTGTGGCTGGGGCATCTCTATATTCTGACGATGAACAAAAAAACCTGGAACGCGCTTTCTCATGAAGATCGGGTCGCCATTCAGCGTGCGGCTGAAACAGCGTATCAATCTCTGGGTTCAGTCATGGACAGGTGTTTTAACACCCAGATAGACGATTTACGCCAGGCTGGGGCCTCGGTACGCGTTCTGCAATCGCAGGAGGTCGCACAGTGGAACACCGCCACCCATTACCGGGCTGCGCAAACCAAGTGGGTCCACGAGCAGGAAGCGAAAGGCGTCAAAAACGCAGGCATGGTGATGAAACAAGTTAGCGCCATTATGGATGAAACCCTGTCACAAAAAGCGCGCGTAAAACGGTAGTTATCCATGAACTAGTGGCAGGGAGTCTCACCCTCTCTCTACCCGCCACTTTTCGCCGAGTAAACCCCACATCACACCGTTGTTTAAAGTTATGTAAATGTAAATCGTTTAAACTTTGCCATTATTGTAAGTGCTAGTGATTATCATTTATTGTACGCGGGCCAAAAGAACGAGCGCCTGCTCGGGTCACTGTACGTTCCAATTACTCTGGGATATAAACGATGAATGCTCTGCCTCGCACCGGACTGCGCCGTATCACGCTTGCATCTGCCCTGGTCCTCTCCGTCAGCCTGCCGGCTTTCGCACAGGATACGTTAACGCTTTATACCACCCGTGAACCAGGCCTGATCCAACCCCTGCTCGATAGCTGGACAAAAACCAGCGGTATAAAAGTGAGCACGGTGTATATCAAGGATGGCATGCTTGAGCGTGTTAAAGCGGAAGGGAAGAACTCCCCTGCCGACCTGCTGATGACCGTCGATGCCGGTAACCTCATCGATTTAGTCGAAGCGGGCGTAACGCAACCGGTAGAGTCCGATGCGCTGAAAGCCGCCATTCCGGCTAACCTGCGCGGTGCAGATAATCAGTGGTTTGCGCTTTCCATGCGTGCACGCGTGCTCTACGCTGAGAAATCGATGCCTATCGATAACTGGCATTATGAGCAGCTCGCAAGCCCGGAGTACAAAGGCAAAGTCTGTATCCGTTCCGGGCAGCATCCGTATAACACCGCATTGATTGCCGCCATGATTGCCCACCACGGTGAGGCCAAAACAGAAGAGTGGCTGCGCGGCGTGAAGGCGAACCTGGCACGTAAAGCAACCGGTGGCGATCGTGACGTTGCCCGCGATATCCTCGGCGGGATTTGTGATATTGGCCTCGCCAACTCCTATTACGTCGGTCATATGAAAAATGCCAAAGAAGGCACCGATGCACGTCAGTGGGGTGATGCCATTAAAGTGGTGAAACCGACCTTTGAGAAAGGCGGCACACACGTCAACATTAGCGGTGCTGCCGTAGCCCGTTACGCACCCAATAAAGCCGACGCCGTTAAGCTGATGGAATATCTGGTTTCCGCACCTGCCCAGCAACAATACGCGAAAGCGAACTTCGAATATCCGGTACTCAAAGGTGTAACGCTCGACCCGGTTATCAGCGCCACTATCGGTGAAATCGACGTCGACAAGATCCCGTTAACCGAAATCGTGAAGTACCGTAAACAAGCTAGTCTGCTGGTAGATAAAGTTGGATTCGATCAATAAACCGCTATTGCTTCCGACGTTACGCGGCCTGGTTTCCGGGCCGCAGTCATTATTAACGCCGTTACATCTTGGTGCCCTGTGTATTGCACTCGGCGTCCTGACTCCTATTGTGGCGCTCATCTGGCAGGCCACACAGGCTGATTTGTCCCACTGGGATAATCTCATCACCTGGGTGTTGCCCTCTGCGTTAAAAAACACTGTACTGTTGTTGGCAGGTGTCGCGGTCATGGTCGGCGTGATTGGCGTTGGCAGCGCGTGGGCAGTCACTGCATGGGATTTTCCTGGGCGCAAAATACTGAGCTGGGCGCTGCTGCTGCCGCTGGCGATGCCGACCTATATCGTGGCCTTTGCCTGGCTCGATTTACTGCATCCCATTGGCCCACTGCAAACCTTCATCCGTTTTTTACTCGGTTTCGACAGCCCGCGACAGTTCCGCTTGCCGGATTTACGCTCCCTTTCCGGCGCGATCCTGCTGCTCGGTTTAGTGCTGTATCCGTATGTTTATTTAACCACTCGCGCCACGTTTATCAGCCAGCCCGCGCATTTGTTGGAGGCGGCACGTACCCTGGGCTGCAGCGCCAGCGGAACCTTCTTCCGCGTGGCCCTGCCAATGGCCCGTCCGGCGCTGGCGGTCGGGATCAGCCTGGCGCTGCTGGAAACGCTCAATGACATCGGCGCGTCGGAATTCCTTGGGGTACAAACCTTAACCGTCACCGTGTACACCACGTGGATCTCGCGCTCTGATTTATCCGCTGCGGCGCAAATCGCCTGCATGATGCTGATGTTTATCTTCTTTATCCTGACGCTGGAGTTTTACGGTCGCAGAAAACAAGGATTCAGCAGTCGCAGTCTGCGAGAAATTCAACCCACGCGCGTGCATGGCTGGCGCGGTTGGCTGCTCGGCGTGGTTATTTCGCTCCCGGTTGTACTGGGTTTCCTGGCCCCGGTATTGTTTTTACTGTGGGAGAGCGCCAAACGGTTAGGCGGTGAGAATCCGCTGTCCGCGTCATTACTTTCTGCATTGCAAAACACGCTATCGCTAGCGGCTGGTACCACGCTGGTGGTGATTTGCGTCAGCATGCTGGTGGCGTGGAGCGCACGTCGCAGCGCCGCAGACAACGCCATGCCTGGCTTTCGTCGCGGTGTGATGCGTCTGGCCTCGTTAGGTTACGCCGTGCCTGGTACGATTCTGGCGATTGGTTTTCTTCCCCCGGCGATGGCGGTTGACCGCTGGCTGGCCGATCTGCTCGACATGCGCGGTTTACCGCTGATGTCTGCCGGTATTTTGCTGATCATTTGCTGTGCGATGCGTTTTCAGGCCATAGCCATCGGCGCGCTGGATTCCGGGCTGGGCCGTATTCCTCCTTCCCTTGAGCAAGCCTCACGTTTACTGGGAGAAAATGGGGCAGGTACGTTTGCTCGCGTGCATTTCCCGCTGCTGCGTCCAGCGTTGGTAAGCAGTGCATTGCTGGTGTTTGCCGATGCAATGAAAGAGTTGCCCACTACCCTGCTACTACGCCCGGTAAACTTCGAAACGCTGGCCACGCTGCTGTATGCAGAAGCGGCGCGAGGTACCTATGAAGAAGGGGCAATTGCTGCGCTAATGATTGTGTTAGCCGGCACACTGCCTGTTATTTTGCTGGTTCGTCATCAGATGACGCGCCGTGGTTGAGAGAGCAACAATGTCAGAAATCGCGTTACGACTCCAGGATGTACACGTGGCCTACGGCAACAGCCAGCAACCGGTGCTGACCGGCTTTTCAATGTCGGTGCGCAAAGGCGAAATCGCCTGCCTGCTGGGTGCGTCAGGCTGTGGGAAAACCACGGTTTTGCGCGCGGTCGCCGGATTTGAACGCCTGCAACGCGGAGAGATTTATGTTTCACAGCGGCGTGTTGCTGGCCCCGGCGTGCATCTGCCGCCGGAAAAACGGCATGTTGGCATGGTGTTTCAGGAATACGCGTTATTCCCACATCTGACAGCCCAACAAAACGTGGCCTTTGGTTTGCGCCGCCTGCCACGAGAAGCGCAACAGGCCAGAGTCACCGAGCTGTTAAAAATGGTTGAACTACACAGCCACGCCAGCCATTACCCTCATGAGCTTTCTGGCGGGCAGCAGCAGCGTATCGCCCTGGCCCGCGCCCTGGCGCCACATCCGGATATTCTGCTGCTGGATGAACCGTTTTCCAGTCTGGATAAAAGCACCCGCGAGCGTCTGGGTGGCGAGGTACGGGATATTTTGCGCGCCGCCGGACAAACGGCGCTGCTGGTCACCCACAGTGAGCATGAAGCGCAGTTGATGGCGGACCATATTGGTTTTGTGAAAATGGGTCAGTTTCAAACGAAGCACGCGGCCTGACAGTAACATACAGGCCGCGCGGGGTAGTGATTAGAATCTCTGCACCTGGCTGATATTCACTGGCATCCCGGAGCGGCGTTCCAGCGTTGCATTAGCACGACTGACGTCCACTCCCTCTCCGCTCACAAAACTGCGTAATGCCGGAGTCACCGGCAGTGGGATCTTTTTATCCGACTCATATTCGCTGCGGTTGCGTGACAACGGTTCATGAACTTCAACCCAGCGGCTACCGTCTGGCTCAGTGCTGTATTTAACAGGCCGGTCGATAAGTTGAACCCGCGTTCCCACCGGCACGGTATCAAACAGGTATTTAATATCGTCATTGCGCAGGCGAATACAGCCCTGGCTGACTCGCAGCCCAATTCCGAAATTAGCATTGGTGCCGTGAATAGCGTACAGCTTGCCAATATAAATGGCGTACAACCCCATCGGATTTTCCGGCCCGGCCGGAACAAACGCCGGTAAGCTTTCGCCACGCGCGGCGTATTCCCGGCGGGTATTTGCTGTTGGCGTCCAGCTCGGTGCTTCCTGCTTGCGCTGTACCGTCGTCACCCAGTTGCGCGGCGTTTCTCTCCCCGCCTGACCGATACCGATGGGTAAGATTTCAACTGTATTGCTGTCTTTGGGGTAATAGTAAAGACGCATTTCAGCGACGTTTATAACAATGCCCTCGCGCACGGTATCCGGCAAAATAACCTGCTGTGGCACCACCAACGTAGAGCCCGACTTCGGCAAATAGACATCCACCCCCGGATTGGCTTCCAGCATATTGCTCAGCCCCTGCCCGTACTGCGCCGCAAATGCTTCCAGCGGTTGCGTATTGGCTGGCGGCACCGTAATAGTCAGCGGACTGCCGACCAGGCGGCTGCCCTCTGGCGGCAACGGATAGCTCACCGCCTGAGCTCCCTGGCCGGCAAGCAGTATGATAAGTGAACACAACAGTTTTACACGACGCATCTTGTCCTTTCCTTCGCCGCAGCAGATATCCGTTAATTATAGCTTTTTTATCGGGTTAACGGGGTTACGACGGACCCTACCAACAAGAACCCCGCCGTTGAGCGGGGTGCAGCTTGACTACGCTTCCTTACCGTCCGGAAGCACAATATTGCTGGCGGCTAAATGCCCCATATTGTTATACATGGCGCAGGCGGCCTCAACGATCGGCATCGCCAGCGCGGCACCGCTGCCTTCACCTAAACGCATGCCCATGTTGAGATACGGGTCCAGCTCCAGATGCGCCAGGGCGGTACGGGCACCTTTTTCGGCGGAAAAATGTGAAGGGATCAGGTACGGCTTAATCTCTGGCGCAATCTGACAGGCTGCCAGCGCAGCGGAATAAGAAAGGAACCCGTCCAGCAACACCGGCAGACCGCAGGAGGCAGCCCCCAGCATCACACCCGTCATCCCCACAAGATCAAAGCCACCGACTTTGGCCAGCACATCAATACCATCTGTGGGATCGGGCTGATTAATGGCGATCGTCCTACGCACCACATCCACCTTATTGCCCACCCGCGAGAGTGGCAGGTTAGCGCCAATCCCCACCACCGCCTCAGCATCACTGCCGGTCAGTACGCTAACAATCGCCGCCGCAGGCGTGGTATTGGCCATGCCTAACTCGCCGACGCCAAACAGCGTGACGCCCTCTTTCGCCAGTTCACGGGTATAGCGCATCACTTCCAGCAACAGTTCCTCGGCCTGAGAACGGTGCATTGCCGGGCCTTCAGCAATATTGCCGCAGCCACGCGCAACGCGCATATTCACCACGCCAGGAATAGGGTCAGCGTCAATCCCCACATCAATCACATGAACCTTTGCGCCAACCTGGGTCGCCAGTACGCAAACGCCGGTCGTGCCACGCGTCATATTTGCTGCCTGAATCGCCGTAACCACTTTCGGCGAAACGGCCACACCTTCATCCCAGACGCCGTGATCGGCGCACATCACCAGCATCGCTTTCCCCCCCACGCGCGGCACGCCCTTCAGGCCTGGCATACCGGCGAGTTGCACGGCCAGGGACTCAAGACGTCCCAGGCTGCCCGGCGGTTTAAGTAAGCCATCAATATGCTGCTGTGCGCGTAACATTGCAGCACTGTCGGGAGAAGGGATCGCGTGGAGTAAAGCGGATAAAGTCTGCATAAGGGTTCTCAATGTGTTGACTGGCTCAAAGCAGAGTCAGTAAGAAGATCAACTCGCCAAGTTCGATGGCCGCGCCAAGCGTATCGCCGGTCTGCCCACCCAACGTGCGTTTTAATAATTGCCCAAGAATGAAAATTGCCACCATCGTGACGACCAGCGCCGCCACTCCACGCATGCCGGGAAGCAGTACAGCAGCAAGGATCGCCGCAAGCCCCAACGTAACGCAGGTTTGTCGTCCGGTTACTTTGCCTATAAAGACATTTCCCAGCCCTTCTTCGCGGGCATAACGATGCCGGTACATCAGCAGAACTGCGGTTCCACGCCCTGCCACACAGGCTGCAGTCAGTGCAGCCAGCATTGGCGTTCCGCGTAGAGCCAGTTCGCTCACCACCAGCACTTTAGCCAGCAGAACAAAGATCAGCGCCAGTCCGCCGTGGGTCCCCAGGCGGCTGTCGCGCATTATTTCCAGCATCCGCTCGCGCCGACGAGCAGAAAACACGCCGTCACAGGTATCCGCCAGACCGTCAAGATGAAAACCGCCGGTCAGCAGCGCCAACGTCAGCACGCTAAACAGCGCTGCCAGCGGGATACCGCACCAGGTTTGCAGCGCCATGAAGACCAATCCCGTCAACCCTCCCAGCACCACGCCAATCAGCGGGAACATGACGATGCCGCGTGAGTACTGTTCGAACTCCAGTCCTTGCGACCAGCGTGCAGGAACGGGCAAGCGACTGATAAAAGAGAGCATTGCCCAAAACAACTTACTCATTTAATTTTGACTCCAATTCCAGATACCACCAGCCAGACCTCATCTGACGCTGCCGCCAAGCGCTGGTTTACCCGTCCAGCAATATCGCGAAAATGCCGCGCCAGACGATTTTCCGGAACAATCCCCATCCCCACTTCGTTAGTCACCAGCACGACTTTTGCCGGGCAACGCTGACAAGCGTCAATCAGCACACGGATCTCATCCTCAATGGACCGTTCCATCGCGGCGTAGTCCCAGCCATCCGGTGAACTGTCGCCGCCTAACGCAAACAGCTGGTTCGTCACCATCGTGGTAATGCATTCCAGTAAAATCGCCTCGTGCGGATCGTTCTCGGCCGTAATCAGCGCATCAAGATGTTGCCAGCGCTCGGCTGTACGCCAGTGCGCAGGGCGTCCATCACGATGGTGCTGAATTCGCGCCGCCATCTCCTCGTCGAAAATCTGCGACGTCGCGATGTACAGCACGTTTGGGGAGTCCGCGATCAGCGCCTCTGCGTGACGGCTCTTGCCGCTACGGGCACCACCGGTAACCAGAATCATCATACTGGCTCCTGGTGTTGCTGCATGATGGTATAAATTTTCTCAATATCGATGTGTTGCCGCATCGCATCCGCCAGCAGATCAAACTGCTGTGATTTATATTGCGCGTAATGGAAGGTTGAATCCAGTGGTGCTAACCCTTTGCGCACCCGCAGGCCATTCACCAGCGCGCGCGTGAATTCATCGCTGTCAAACAGGCCGTGGAGATAGGTGCCGAACGCCAGACCGTCGTGAGTCACCGCACCATCAGCGACGTTACCGCCCTCTTTTTGCAGCGTCATCACCGACTGACACTCCCCGGATAACACCGTTTCACCCATATGAATTTCATAGCCGCGAACAGCTAACCCTGAGGCGTCTGCCAGCCAGTCCGGCAATGTGGCCGACATTTGCCCTTCAACCAGGGTCGTGGTTTTGTGCTGCGCAAAATGGGTAACGGTATCGAGCAAGCCAAGGCCCGGCAGCGTTCCCAGGCCCGACTCCACGTCATCGATAATAGTCTCGCCGAGCATTTGATAGCCACCGCAAATCCCCACCACCGGCACATTCTGACGATGTAGCTGCAACACGCTGTGCGCAAGACCGCTTTCGCGAAGCCAGACTAAATCGCCGAGCGTATTTTTACTGCCCGGCAAAATCACCAGATCGACGCCTGCCAGCTCTTCCAGGTGGCGAACATAGCGCACCCGAACGTCCGGCTGGGCGGCCAGCGCATTAAAATCCGTAAAGTTGGAAATATGCGGCAGTTGCACCACAGCAATCTCGATATCGCGTTTGTCGGTGCGTAAATACTTCCCTTTTTGCAGCGCGACGCCATCTTCATCTTCGAGATCAACATCCAGCCACGGCATCACGCCGAGTACGGGAACGCCGGTCAGCGCTTCAATTTGTTCAATACCGGAATAGAGCAGCGCCACATCGCCACGAAATTTATTGATAATCACGCCTTTTACGCGCGCGCGTTCATGATCATGCAGCAGCGCCAGCGTGCCATAAATCGAGGCAAACACGCCGCCGCGATCGATATCCGCCACCAGCACAACCGGGCACTGCGCCATCTCCGCCATCCCCATATTGACGATATCGCGATCGCGCAGGTTAATTTCAGCCGGGCTTCCCGCCCCTTCCAGCACAATAACGTCAAATTCCTGCGCCAGGCTGTTATAAACCGAAATGATCTGCTCGCGCAGACGCGGTTTGTACTCGTGGTAGCTTACCGCATCCATATCGGTCGCCACTTTGCCCATCAATACCACCTGCGCTTTGCGGTCGCTGGTCGGTTTCAATAGCACCGGATTCATACGTACATCTGGGGTGATCCCTGCCGCTTCAGCCTGGAAAATTTGCGCGCGCCCCATCTCTTTCCCCTCAGGCGTAATACCCGAGTTCAGCGCCATGTTCTGCGATTTGAACGGCGCAGTACGTCGTCCATCCTGATAAAAAATACGACACAGCCCGGCGACTAATACGCTTTTGCCTACATCAGATGCCGTTCCCTGCAACATTATTGCCTGCGTCATGACGCCTCCTTCAGTGCGTTCTCTCGCATACAACGATAAAATTCAGCCTCTGTTTTACACAATGGAAAGCCTAGCTCTGTGTGCAACTTCACCAGCCAGGGCTGAGTTAATCCTGCTTGTTCAATAAGGTCCGTGCGCGCGAATACCTCACCGGGGGTGCCGTGCGTCAGCACTTCTCCCCGGCGCAAAACGTAAACCGCGTCGCTCACTTCATAGATAAGATCGATATCATGGCTGGAAATAACCACATGATTTCCCTGCGCCACGATCCGTTTAATAATCTCAATCATTTGCGTACGGCCCGAGGGATCAAGGCCCGCAGTCGGTTCATCCAGCAGCAAATACTGCGCCTGCAGTACCAGCGCGCCAGCGATCGCCACGCGTTTTTTTTGTCCGTGGCTTAGGCATTGAATAGGCTGATGACGGAAATGTTGTGCATCCACCAGCGTCAGGGCATCTTCCACCCGGCGAGCAATTTCTTTTTCATCCACGCCAATATTGCGCAGGCTAAAGGCGATGTCGCTGTCGATATCGGTATAAAAGATTTGCTGATCGGGGTCCTGAAATACGGTTGCCACCTGCTGACGCAGTGCCAGCAGGCCTCGCTTGCTGTAATCCAGCGGTTTTCCTTGCCACATCACCGCCCCCTGCTGTGGACGCAACAAGCCACTCAGGTTCATAAACAGCGTGGATTTTCCGCACCCATTGGCCCCCACCAGTCCAGTGACGGCCTGCGCGGAAAAATCCAGCGTGAGCCCTTTGAGGACCGGGTCATCCTGATAGCGAAACCAAAGCGCTGAGGTGGCAAGCATACTTATCCTTACAGGTGAAAATCACCCTGATACAGTTTGATATCCAGTGTGGTGGTCATTTGCTGATAGCGGATTAACACACGCGTAAACAACAGCCCCACCAGCATTGCCAACGAGCGATAGCTCAGCGGCACGCTACGATAACCAAAACGCAGCGTTTGCGCGCGGTGAATAGCGAGCGCTTCGTCTAAAAGAATAAAAATAAATCGCCAGGTCAGTAGGATCTGCTCAGTCAGCAGGCGCGGAACGCGCGCCCATTTCAGTAAAAGAATTAATTGCGGGAACGGCAGATTAAGTACCAACCAAAAGGTGGATGCCAGCGCCGCCAGGCTTCGCCAGAATGTTGCATTGGCAGTGAGTACACCCGCTTCAGTGACGCCTAACCAGTAGCTACCCACCGGCAGACTAACCAGTAAGCTATGCGGATCGCGACTCACACTGAATAGGATCGTCACTACCCCGACCAGCAAAAAACCAAACGGCAACGCCATCCAGCGACACCAACGCCAGAAAGAGATGCGCAGCAGCCAGCAGCTCAGTGCGGCAATGAGTAACAGCTCGATACCCTGCCCCAACGGAGGCAGGGTAAACGCCAGAATCATCATCACTAACCACAGCAGAAATTTGCGCTGCGGTGCGACATGAAACCAGCGGCTCTGGTAGCTCAGCCTGTCAAGACCGGTCATCACGGCGTTGTCTGCCCTTGGTGTAACCCAGAATGTAGAAAATTACCGCTGCACCGAGCGATCCCTGAAGCGTAAACAGCAGACTTTCAATTTCACCGCTGGCTGGCTCATACAGCGGCTGGAACCACGGCTCATAATGCGGAGCGATGGCCTGAATCTGGCTTTCTGCTTCGCCATCTGATCCTCCGTATTCTCCACCGTGGTTGATGAAAAATGGCAGGACAACCAGCCCAATCACCATTGCTAACAGAATCAGCGTCTTTTTCATGGTTAATGTCCTTGTGCGGTGATGAGCTGCCGTTTGGTGAGCTGGTCATAAATCATCACCGTGAGCAAGCCTTCTGCGATAGCGATTGGGATCTGCGTCAGGCAGAAAATCCCCATGAACTTGATGATGGAGCCCGTAGCACCTACGGACGGGTCCGGGAAAGCAACACCCAGTTGCACCGACGTCACAAAATAGGTCACCAGATCGGCCAGCATGGCGCAGAGGAAGACGCAGACATCACGACGGAACCCCGCACGGCAAGCCATCTTCCACACCATATAGCCGACGACCGGACCAATAACCGCCATCGACATACCATTAGCACCCAGCGTGGTCAAACCGCCATGTGCCAGCAATAATGCCTGGAATAACAAAACGATGGCCCCGAGAATGGCCACCACGCCTGGCCCGAACAGAATCACCGCCAGACCGACCCCGGTCGGATGCGAACAACTCCCGGTAACAGATGGAATTTTCAGCGCTGACAGCACGAAAATAAACGCGCCACACAGGGCCAGTAACACTTTCTGGTGGTTATCTTCCTGCACAATTTGGCGCAGGCGCACCAGCCCATACCACAGGCAGGGTAAAAACAGCAGCCACCAGGCCAGCGCCCACATCGGCGGTAAAAAGCCTTCCATAATGTGCATAGCAAACGCCTGCTCAGGCACAACCATCAGTAATAGCGCCGCAGCCAACCCGCTGAAAGACAGCTGTTTTAGCTGGTGTTCAAGCTTCATCTTTCATACTCCCACTGTTTATTGACCAGAATGGTCGAGAAATACGGTAGCGGCTGATCGTCACTCACTTCACTGAGTTGGCGCCAGCACTGCTCACCCGGTAGCGTGGCTTCGGACATCATTAACGCGCAGTCCAGAATGCCTTCTTCTTGCAGCAACGCCTTGATGCGTGCAAACCGACCGTAGACCTTCATCAGCACCAGGCTGTCATGCTGCTTTAACGCCTGCCGGATTTCTGCCTCCGGTGCAGTGCACGAGACGACCGCCAGCGACTGCTGTTCCATGGCGAGCGGCGTTTTTGAGCGCGCGGCAATCGCAGCAAATGAGGTCACGCCGGGGACGATTTCTAACCAATCAGGATTACCAATACGCTGGAGTAAAAAGACCCAGGTACTGAACAGCATGGCATCGCCGAGGGTAATGAAACCGACCTGCTTGCCGGCCTCCACTTCCGCAACCAGTGCAGCGGCGACCTCATCCCAGACGGCTTCTTTTTCGGTACTGTCGGCGCTCATCGGGAAATGGCAGCAGCGAATTTCAGTCTGCTCACCGACATATTCCCGAACGATAGACAGCGCCAGGCTGTCGCCACCTTTACGCCCGGCGGGCGCATAGAGAATATCCAGCGAGCCGAGCGTGCGCGCCGCGCGCACGGTTACCAGATCGGAGGCACCTGGCCCGGTGCTCAATGCATACAATTTGCCACTCATGCTGCTTCCTCCAGCGCCACGCTCAGCGCCTGCTGTAAATGTGCCACGAACATGGCGCGTACCGCCGGGTTCTCACCCAGACCACTCAGCCACGGCGTGGCCGGAATGCCTGCCGCGTTAAATAATGTTTTCCACGAGTCGTCTTCGTCGGAGGCCATATCGTTGATAGCGTGATCACCCGCAACCAGCATTAATGGCATAAGATGCACCGCCGTTATCCCTTCGCGACCTAAGCTGTCGATAAGAATATCCACTTCCGGGTAGCTCTCTACCGCACCAACTCGCGCCGGGAAACCCTGCGCGGTCATCATGTGATCGAGGCAGGCATAAGCGGCAAAGGCGTGATGGCTGGCCCCGTGCCCCATAAACACCACTTTTTCTCGCTCACCAAGCGACGGCATCTGCTGCTGCAGCGCCAGCATCAGTTGCGCGTAATCATCATGGCTACTCAGCAGGGGAACCCCCAGCGTCAGGCGGGCAAACAGCGGGCGCATACTTTGTACTTCACGAACTATTTTTTCGTACTCGTCACCGTTAATGATGTGCAGCGACTGAATAGCCACATCCTGATACCCCTGCTCCGCCAGCTTTTGCAGGGCCTGCAACGGCGTGTCGATGTCAATGCCGTCGCGCTGTTTGAGCTTGCGGATGATCATCCCGGAGGTAAATGCCCGAAACAGGTCACGGTCAGGGCAACTGGCCGCAAGATCGCGCTCACAGGCCACAATATTTTTCTCACAGGTGTCGTGATAGCTGGTGCCAAAACTGACCACCAGAAGCGCCTTTTTCATCTCTAACTCCTTAAGCCACAGCCAGCCAGCGCACTAAACGCGCCGTAAATGCGGCCTGACTATCCAGTAATTCTTCTCCCGTCACCAACGGTGCCGGACGTGTAATCACGATGCAGGGGATCCCAGCATCCAGACAGGGTTGTACTTTTTCCTGATAACCACCTTCCGCGCCCGATGCTTTGGTGATGACCACGTCAGCCTGACACTGACGGTAAAACACGGCATTAAACTCAGCGCTAAACGGCCCGCACAGGGCGAATATTTCGCCAACGCCAAATCCTAAATCGGCGCATTGCTGGATAACGTCAGGCACCGGCAGTACGCGGGCCAGCAGTGTTTTTTCCGGCAGCCCCGCGCGCCAGATAGCCAGATCTTTGCTGCCGGTGGTTAGCAGCACTCGTTCGCCAAAGCGACGCGCCACGTCGCAGGCTTGCTGAATACTCTGCACGGTGTACAGATGAGGATGCGTTAAGCCACTCAACTGCTCAGGGCGCTGATAGCGGCTCAGCAGCACGCCCGCCGCTTCACAGGCGCTCATGATGTTACGACTCACCACTTCGGCATATGGATGTGAGGCATCAATCACCCAGCGCGTACGGTTTTCCTGCAGCCAGGCAACCATGTGTTCCCGCTCCAGACGTCCGCAGCGCACCTGACCTTTAATATCGCCCGCCAGCTGTTTCCCCGTTGGGGTGGCTACCGACAGGGTATAAGCCACGTTCGCCGCATCCAGTTGCTGGCACAGCATGCGCGCGTCGCTGGTACCGCCCATGACCAGCACATCACCGTAATTCACAGTACATAACCGCGTGGGGTGATCATCAGGCCATCCTGAACGTAGGTCGTTTTGTTGCCGACAATCACCAGGCTGGTCATATCCACCGGTTCAAAGTCCATTTCGCCGAGCGTGGTCAGCCATTTTTCCTGTTTTTTACGTCCGGCTGACTTCACGATACCCACCGGTGTTTGTGCACTTTTGCTGGCAGAAAGCAGCTCAAAAGCACGTGCCAGATGCCCTTCGCGGCCACGGCTGCGCGGGTTATAGAAACAAATCACGAAGTCAGCTTCGCCCGCGGCCACAATGCGTTTTTCAATCACCGGCCACGGTGTTAACAGGTCGCTTAAACTGATATGGCAGAAGTCGTGCATCAGCGGAGCACCGAGCAAAGAGGCCGCGGCAATGCTGGCAGTCATCCCTGGAATTAGCTTGACCTCAACATCCAGTTTCTGCTTGCTGACCAGCTCAAGCACCAGCCCGGCCATGCCGTAAATTCCGGCATCGCCGCTGCTGATTAGCGCCACGTTATGACCGGCCTGCGCTAGCTCAATCGCCGCCTGGCAGCGTTCTATCTCTTTGCACATCCCGGTTTTGATCACCTGCTTATCGCCGGTGAAGGCTTTTACCAGGTGGGTGTAGGTTTTGTAACCCACGATAATTTCTGCCGCTTTCAGTGCTTCAACGGCTTCCATGGTCATCATTGCCTGCGAGCCAGGACCAATTCCAATTACGGTTAACATCAGTGTGAAACTCCCAAAGTAATAGTGACGCCCTGTTCACGCAGGGTCTCGCCTAACAGTTGTCCATGGCTCAGCAGCCAGGCTGCAGGACCGGAGACGCTCCCCGTCCCGACCGTTTTACGCACAAACGATGAGGCAGGAAAACGGTGTTCATGCTCACGCAGCGCGTCAGCAGTAAAGGTTTCGAAAGGTACGCGACAGCAGGAAGCCAGTTGGATAAGCCCCTGTTCATCTTTTTTCAGCGTAATGCTGCCGATGGCTTTTAGTGCCAACGGATCGAGCCGTTGGGCTTCAAGTTGGCGGGAAAGCAGTTCAGCTAACAGCGGGAACGGCGTATCGCGACGACAGCCAATCCCGGCGACAACCCGCTGTGGCACCAACTTCCAGTGCGGAAGGGGCAACTCGGGGAGATCGGTCCGCAAGGTGATGCAAATCAGCGCATCGAGTTCAGGGAGTTGGTTCAGGTCAGTCACCGTGATGAAACCACGACGATCGCAATGACTGACGTCCTGCGCCAGTTCGTCGTCCCACCACAGGCCAACCCGCTTGTTGCTGACCAGCATCTGATTAACGATTTTTACCACCGAACGGAAGTCGGTCATTCGCGCATTCAGTTGAAACGCCAGCGTATCAAGGGCCGCCATGTCATTCACATCCGTCGCCGTGGTGATCACCGGATCCGCACCCAGCATGCCCGCCAGGTAGCGCGCCAACGTGTTAGCGCCCCCCGCATGGCCCGACAGCAGGCTGATGACATGCTGCGCACGCTCATCGATCACGACCACCGCCGGGTCACAAAACTTGTCGTTAACCAGCGGGGCCAGAACACGTACCGCAATACCGGTCGCGCCGATAAAAATCAGCGCCGAATAGTTCGCAAACGCATCGCGGGCCGCATTGGCAAACCCGTTTTCGAAGGGAAGAAATCCCTCCTCCAGCAATTTTTCACTGGTGAAACAGGTCACCGGTAGCATTGCCGCCAGACGCTTCGCCAGCAAAACACCGCCGGGCGTCAGGCAGAACAACGCGATAGACTCAGGCTTTACGGTATTCATGGCTAAAGTCCGCCGCATAGAGTTTGGAGTAGTGATACTCCGAGCCCAGGAAGTTGCCGACCAGAATAAGCGCCGTTTTGCGGATCCCCGCATCGCGCACTTTGTCGCCAATATCCTCAAGGGTGCCACGTACGGTCTGGCTTTCAGGCCAGGTGGCTTTATAGATGACCGCCACTGGCGTTGTCGCCGGATAACCGCCCTCAATCAGACGCTCAGCCACCCGATGGATACGCTGGACGGAAAGATAAATCGCCATTGACGTCTGGTGACTGGCAAACGCCTCCAGTTGTTCGCGCTCCGGTACCGGCGTACGACCTTCAAGACGGGTAATGATCAGACTCTGCGACACTTCAGGTACCGTGTACTCGACGCCGAGTTCTGCCGCTGCCCCGAGGAACGCGCTGACGCCAGGTACCACCTGCCATTCAATCCCGCGTTTGGTCAGCTCTTCACCCTGCTCGCGGACCGAGCCGTACAGCGAGACGTCGCCGGTTTGCAGACGCACAACCGTTTTACCCGCTTTTACACCGGCTTCCATCAGGTCGAGGATCTGTTCCAGATGCAGTTCGGCGCTGTCGTGACACTCAGCGTCAGGTGGGCAATATTCCAGCAGTTCGGTATTAATCAGCGATCCGGCATAGATAACCACCTGCGCTTGCTGCAGCAACCGGTAACCTTTGAGGGTAATCAGCTCGCGATCGCCAGGACCAGCGCCAACAAACCACACACTACGGGGATCAAATATCTCAGACATGGTTTCCTTCCTTCAGACAGGCGATAACAAAAACGGGATTATTCGGTTTGAAATAGTGGCCACTGCCAAGCGTGGTCAGTGATGACACCTGCACTTGCAGGCAGTCCACACCCTGCACGCCAAGGTGTTCCAGATGCGCCAGCGCGGTATTCAGGTTTTCCTGAAGAATGAAGGTCATTACCAACCGCCCGGCGGGATGCAGTTGACGCATCGACCAGTCAATCAGGTCGGTCAAGTGACCACCACTGCCGCCCATAAAGATGGCATCAGCTTTTTCCGCGATGGTCATCGGCGCGATACCGGGATAAATATCAACGTTGGCGCAGGCAAAGTGCTGGCGATTCTCGTCCAGCAGTCTGAGTGCCGCCGGGTTACGCTCAATCGCCGTCACGCGTAGCGATGGATATTGCAACGCCGCTTCTATCGACACGCTGCCGGTTCCTGCGCCAATATCAATCAGGTGCGTGGCGCGGTGTAATTCAAGTTTTGAGAGGGCAAGTGCACGGACCGCTTCTTTGGTCATCGGCACCTTCTCTCCACGCAGAAAAAGCTCATCTTTCATCGAGGATCACCACTGCATTCATGTCATAGTCGGCATTAATTTCACTGAGCGGCAGGCAGTGGATGCGTTCATTTTCCATTGCCAGGTTTTCGCCAATCACCATCCAGCGATGCCCCTTACCACGGGCAATAAGCTGATGTGCAATTTCGCGCGGACCGCACAGGGCATCCGTGACCATCGCCACCTTGTTATGTCGTGCCAGTTCATCGAAACAGACGCTACGGCCGTGGCTACTGGTCAGCCACATGTCGTTCATATCAATACCGGACTGCGCGCACAGATATTGCACCGCACTGATGCCAGGAATAATGCGCACATGTTCAATGCCAAAATGCGCCACCATCCGGGTACCAATGCCGTAGAACAACGGATCGCCAGAGGCCAGTACCACTACATGCTTCCCCTGATGCTCGCCAATCCAGGTTAATAACTCCGGGATATTGGCGCCAAGGGCAAACCGCTCGCCGGTAAAATCCGGGAACTGCTGCAAATGCCGTTTACCACCGACCAGCACATCCGCCGTGGCGACAGACTCGCGTGCTGCGGGCGTCATCAAATGCAACCCCGCGGGTCCCATCCCTACAACGGTAAGCATGTCATCTCCTGCGCAATCTCTGTGACCGGGCGGTTGCTGCCGAGGATCTGGTTATCAAAAGAGAACATGATGGCGTCGCAGGTCGGCGGATTTTTGGTAAAACGCAAAGTCTGCAGGACACGCATGCAGATACGTTTAGCCAGATGATCGTAAATATGCTGAAAACCGTAGGCATCGATGTGCTCCATCGCGGCTTCGGTGGTATCGCAGTCGCTGACCAACGTCAGTAATTCCAGCGGCGCACCGAGCAGCGCCAGGTGGGCGACCAGAGTTTCCATACGCGCGTCGGCAATATGGCTGTGGGTATGGAAAATACCCGCTGCAATTTTGATGAGCTTGCCCGGATGTCCGACGAGAACGATTTGTTTGAACCCAAGGCGGACGGCCTCTTCAATCATGTAGCCGACAAAGTTGCTCATGGTGACCACCACCTGCGTGTCAATCCCCATCTGTTCTCGGACAAAACGTTCGCCATGGTTACCCGGCACCAGCACCACGTGTTCAAGTCCCGCCGCACGTTTGATTTCCAACTCCAGCGACAATGAACGCTTCCAGCTCTCTTCCGACATGGGCGTAACAATGCCGGTGGTGCCGATAATGGAAATGCCGCCCAGAATACCCAGACGCGAGTTGTAGGTTTTCTGCGCCCGCTCTTCACCTTCCGGGGCAAAAATTTCAATCTGTGCCCCACGATTTGGGCCGATCGCCTCGCGAACCGCTGACTCAATAGTCTGACGCGGCGTGCGATTGATTGCCGAACTGCCTACCGGTAGGCCAATTCCTTTGCGGGTGACCGTGCCGACACCTTCGCCGCCCTGCAGCGCTATTTCGCCGCTGTCGTCTAGCGTCACACGAGCAAAAATCAGCATCCCGTGGGTGGCGTCCACATCATCGCCGCCGTCTTTACGAATAGCGGCAATCGCCTGCTGCCCTTCGATGTGCGGCGACTCAACGTTCAGGCATAGCGTGACCCCGGACGGGGTGACTATGGATACTTGATGGATCAAATGCTGACGCAATACCATCAACGCAGCGACTTTGGCTGCTGCCGTCGCACACGATCCGGTGGTGTACCCTTTGCGCAGCGCTTTACCGTTGTGCCATACCGGTGCGTCAAAGGGTTGGTCGCTCATCGCGCCCCCTGCATGTGGTAGAGCATCGCGTTGACGATAGCGGCTGCGACGTTGCTTCCGCCTTTGCGGCCCAGGGCAGCTATGGCAGGCAGATGACTTTTCGTCAGCGCATCTTTTGACTCCTCCGCGCCGACAAACCCTACCGGCACACCGACCACGCCGCTCACGGCAACATCATGTTCCATCAGGCGGAACAGCGCCGTCGGCGCATTGCCAAAGACAAACAGCTTTTCGCCCTCTTCCTGAACCGCAATGTCGACGGCGGCCATCGAACGAGTGATACCCTGTTCTTTTGCGGCGCGCACCACACGCGGGTCGCTGATGTAACAGCGGCATTCTCCGCCGAATTTTGCCAGCAACGTTTTGTTGATCCCGGAAAGGGCCATCGTAGTATCGGTATAAATCACGCTTGATCGGTTTAACGCGGCGCAAAACTGCGCCAGTACATCATCGGAAAACCACAAAATGTCCAGCCAGTCGAAGTCAGCGGTGGTGTGGATCACCCGCTTGATGATGGCCTCATGTAATGGGCTGGCAAACTGATAGTCCGGGCGGGTTTCACGAATAATGTCGCCAATGATGTCGAAACTTTTGGCTTCAATCGCCTGGGGTTGCTGAATGTATTGCATTGTTTTGTCCTCAGGCCACACCGACCAACAGCCACCGCAGCGCAATAAATAGCGCCAGGGCCAGGGTCGATGCTACCCACATCAATCGAATTGTTTGGGAAATGTCGTCTACTGAAATGTCTCGTTGTGCATCACCAATCCACGGTTTCTCAACGCGCAGACCAAAATAGTCGTTAGGGCCACCAAGGCGGACACCTAATGCTCCGGCAACGGCCCCCTCGGACCAGGCACAGTTTGGACTGCTGTGGTTGTAGCGATCGCGCCAACCAATGTGTAATGCACCGAAGCCGTCTTTACGGCATAAAAATGCAGCGCACCCGAGCAACAGCCACCCCAGTCGGGCAGGAATCAAATTCGCGACATCATCCAGTCGTGCACTGACCATCCCGATAGCGCGGTACTTTTCATTTTTATAGCCAACCATGGAGTCCAGGGTGTTCACCGCTTTGTAGGCCATCGCCAACGGGGCACCGCCGAGAAACAGGAAGAACAGCGGTGCAATGATGCCGTCCACGGTGTTTTCAGCGATGGTTTCCACCACCGCGCGATTGATCTGTTTCGGCTGTAATTGTGAGGTGTCACGCCCCACAATCCAGGAGAGTTTTTCCCGACTTTCTGTGAGATTATTGGCACGCAGTGGACGTTCGACATCTCGTGCGGCATTCGCCAGGCAGCGGCCAGCCAACACGGTAAAGATCATCCACACCTCGACGCCCCACCCTAGCCACGGATGAAGCGATTGCGCCAGCGCCAGTACGCCCCATGAAACGCCCCAGGTCACGCCGACCACCACAACCCACAGCACTGCGCCACCGATACGCAGCATGCCATCGCTATGGCAGTAGCGGCGAACCAGGCGCTGCACAGCGGTAATGAGATTGCCAATCCAACGTACCGGATGCGGCCAGCTCTGCGGATCGCCAATGATAAAATCAAGCAGCCAGGCGACACACCACGCGAGCAGTGTCATTTCACGCTCCTCGCGGCGTCTAGCCAGTGATTAAGCATCTCAGGACGCTGAGCAAAATGAACGTGCAGGTAGCTGGCAAACGCATTGCCAACCTGCCAACCGCCAGACCACGCCTGTAACGTTTCGCCATCGCGAACTTTGCGACAGCTCGTCACGGCCTGGGTTTGAGGGGTAAAATCGGAATAGTGAAATTCATGTCCGCGCAGCACGTCACCGGGCGCAGCGAGTAAGGTTTGTTGTTCGGCCTGCGCTTCACAATAGCCAAATCGGGTCAGACGTTTGCCCATTTTGCTGTGACCGGGAATAATATCCGCCATCGGCCAGATATCGCCGTTGCTGTCTTCCAGCGAACTCCCCAGGTACATCAGACCACCGCACTCCGCGTAAATCGCCACACCGCGCTGATGAGCCGCACGCAGTTGCGCCAGCATGGTGGAATTTTGGGCAAGCCCGGCAGCGTGCAGCTCAGGGTATCCGCCCCCTAGCCAGATCATCTGGCAATCAGGGAGACGGCTGTCGTGTAGCGGGCTGAAACGGACAATATTGAGGCCCGTGCGCGCCAGTAGCGTAATGTTATCCGGATAGTAGAAGTTGAATGCTTCGTCATCAGCAATGGCAAGCGTCAGTCCAGCTCCGGCATCGGAGGCAGGAAGCGCGGGCCATTCGCCCACCGGTGGGGTGTCTAACTGGCTTAAGGCCAGCAGCGCGTCGATATCTAACGTTTGCTCAAGCGTTGTAGCAAATTCCTGCCACGGCAACTGATTGACGATTGATTCCCGCGCGGTCACCAGTCCCAGATGACGCTCAGGGAGCGCCACGCCATCGACGCGGGGAACATAGCCCAATACCGGTATCGAACAGTAGCGTTCGATGGCGACTTTAAGTAGCTGGTAATGCGTTTCGCTGTTTACCCGGTTAACAATCACGCCAGCAATGTTCAGCGTTGGATCAAAATGCTGGAATCCCATCACCGTGGCGGCAATTGACGTTGAGACGGCTTTACCGTCCACCAGCAAAATGACCGGACAGCCCAGCTGCTTCGCCATCGCGGCGGAACTGCAGTAATTGGGGTCCGTACCATAACCGTCATACAACCCCATAACGCCTTCGATGACGGCGATATCCGCATGCTGCATATGTTCGCAAAATAAGGCGTTCAGCGTGGAAGTGGGGAGCATGAAGCTATCAAGATTGCGGGAGGCTGTGCCAGATACGGCGGTATGCCAGCCGGTATCCAGATAATCAGGACCGACTTTGCAAGGCTGGACGCGCAAACCGCGTTTTTTCAGCAGACTCAACAAGCCCAGCGTTACCGTGGTTTTACCACAGCCGCTTCCGGTACCTGCAAGAACAAACGCGCGAAAATTGGCCGCCATACCCTGATCCTGTTCAGGGTGGTAGGGGTGTAGAGATACCCAGTCTTTCGACTGTATGCATCTGAGCAACCCACTTCCCACCGAAGTTGTTGGTAGTCACTGACAGGCAGGTCTTCTGGCTTAGCGTCATTCTCACCCGTCCTTCCCAATCTCGCGATCAGTGGTCTATACGGGGTCGTCAGCATCACAGCAGCGGGGGCTGCGGGGGATTCTCACCCCCTTCCCTACCACAAACGTGGTAAACCTGTCAGCTCAGGAGCAAATTCTATTAAGCTCCAGGCATGAGATGAATTAACACACCTCATGACAAAAATTCATTTAAATATCTTTTACGCTCATTCAGCCAATGTTATGGCGTCATTCAGCTTATTCTTAAGTTTGCATTCCGTATGAAAGCTTCAATTAATAATAAAGAAAGTCATTCACACAGACACTGTATCTCATCACAAAAATAAAAACTGGTGCAGTTTATCCTTCAGACACTATTACTTTGTTGCGCTATGACAATTTATTGTCTTCTATCCTTATTTTTCATTTTATAATGACGGACATACAATACGATATCAAAAATCGGCAATAGCAAAATATTGCTATTTATGCTGACTCTTCGGACGAAACAACACTAATTTGCTGGCGAAAAGCCTGCGGCGTCACCTGGTATGTCTGGCGGAAAACTTTGCAAAAATAACTGGTTTGCGAAAAGCCTAAATTTCGCGCAATACTGGCAATACTCCAGTCACTATGACAAAGCAACTCTTTAGCACTTGCCATTCGCTGTTGGTTTACCCAGGCATTAAAACCGATCCCCTGATATTTTTTGAACAGCTTGCTGAAATAGTACGGACTGAGATAAACATGCGAAGCCACCTCCTCGAGGCGAAGCTCATCCGACAAATGTGCGTCGATATAGCGCAACGCTTTTTTCATTTTACTGTCATGAGGAGTCGGGCTACGGGTTGGACGCACCGACTCTGACTGCTGTGTACTGTCTTTAATGACAACGAAATTCAATTGTTTTTTAAGGCAATTTTCAACAATCAACTTCAACAAATCTGCAGAGGCGATGACGCGAGAATAGTCCATTTCCGGAACATTACGAAATTCATTGAGCAGTTCGGGATCGGCTTGCCAGCGATCATCGACACTCAAAATATCAACCAGGCCTACGTCATTGCTTAAGCGCACCTGACCGCATAAAACAAAACCAACCAAGTGGCCTGCAATCACCAAAGGGATAGAAAAATCGGTAAGGCCGGCATGACAGCGATAAATACACGGCTGGTCTGATTTTGATGCTTCAAGGCCCCCACAACGATCGCTCATACGGCATCGCGTGCTGTGCTGCGGATGCTGGCGCATCAACTGGCAGAAAGGGGTAAAATTAAAGAGTTCAGAAATTTCATCACCGTGAATATTGACAACCACAACGGCCAGACTGGTGGCCTGTGCAAAATCCTGTGCGATTTTATTAATGAGTTCTGAGTTCAGGGCGCTCGCAGAAATCATGATAAAACCTCTCAGTTAATTTATTGTTATAAATAAAAACACATTATTCACATTCACTTTTCATCTCGCTATTAGACGCAATGATAAAAGGTGTTAATGGACCATAACAAAAGTCTCCCATTGTGGGGAGACTTTTTAAGCTGTTCAGGAAACCGGATCACGAAATCAGTTTTTGCATTTCAGAAATAAACAATTTCCATGAAGCTAGCTCTCATTTTCCTCCAGCTTACAAGTATTACACGGTAAATTTTTGCCAATAAAGTAACGATAAATTGCTGCCCCGGCGCACGCACCGATGATCGGTGCCACAATCGGGACGATAAAGTATGGGATATCGCGTCCCCCCGTCATCGCAACATCTCCCCATCCGGCAAACCAGGCAAACAACTTAGGACCAAAATCACGCGCCGGATTCATGGCAAATCCTGTGAGCGGACCTGTTGATGCACCGATGACGGCAACCAGAATACCAATCAGCAATGGCGCGAGAGGACCTTTAGGCACCCCATTGCCATCGTCCGTCAGCGCCATAATCATACCCATCAGAATGGACGTGATGACCACTTCCACCAGCGCCGCTTGCCATACGCTAAGCGCAGAGGCCGGATAAGTACTAAAAATACTGGCCAGTTGCAGGCTTTCAAGACTGCCACGAACCATATGGTGCGCCGTCTCATATTCAATGAATAAACTGCCGTACAGCAAATAGGCCAGCAACGCGCCACCAAAGGCACCTGCGACTTGCGCGACCGTATAGGGTAAAACTTTACGCCCAGGGAAACAGGCAAACAGCCACAGAGCGATGGTAATCGCAGGGTTGAGGTGTGCCCCGGATATTCCGGCAGTCAGGTAGACCGCCAGCGAAATCCCAAGACCCCAAATGATGCATATTTCCCATAACCCTAAACTCGCACCGGCCACCTTAAGGGCACTCAGGCATCCAATGCCAAAAAACAGGAACAGCCCGGTACCTAAAAACTCGGCAATGCATTGCGCTTTTAGTGAATCGTTCATTGTGACACCTTCTAAGCAGAGTTCGTGTCTGTACCAGCGGACTCCCTGCTGGCAGTAGAGTACTTCAAGGCTTACTATAAAAAGCGCCGTCGGCAAATTGTTGGCAATCTGAGCACTCCCACCTTTTTAAAATCGTGTAGTGATAACAAATTTTTGCTGTCAGCATTATTAAAACAGCTAACAAAAACGGGCATTAGCCCTATTAAAAATGCATTCTAAAAATAATAAAATATTGCCAACAGCAGATTTCTGTTTTCAAACAAGCATCACAATTTCATTTCCCCCGCATAGCAAATGATATTTATCGTGTCACTAGCAAAAATGTAAATCTGGTATTGACATAACCAATTTTTCACATCCGCAAGATCACAAAAATCATTTAAAAACAATCTGATAAAATAAAATCAAGCAATTTTATATTGCCGTTCGCTTACTATTTTTTCACTCTCCGTTTCAAGTCAGCCATTCTTTTTCCTCGCTTCTTTTTATAGTCATGAAAATCGGAACAACCCAGGCGAGGTCTTTATGCAACAAGAAGCGTTAGGAATGGTAGAAACCAAAGGCTTAACTGCAGCCATAGAGGCCGCAGATGCAATGGTGAAGTCAGCCAATGTGATGCTGGTCGGCTACGAAAAAATTGGTTCAGGGCTGGTCACCGTGATTGTTCGCGGTGATGTTGGCGCGGTAAAAGCGGCAACAGATGCAGGCGCCGCTGCCGCACGTAATGTGGGTGAAGTGAAAGCCGTACACGTGATCCCACGTCCTCATACCGATGTCGAAAAAATCTTACCGAAGGGAATTAGCTGATGAGCAGCAATGAGCTGGTTGAACAGATCATGGCGCAGGTGATTGCTCGAGTGGCAACGCCAGAACACAAGGCTATCCCTGAAAATAATCTTCCAACACGAGAGACGGCTATGGCAGAGAAAAGCTGCAGTTTAACGGAATTTGTCGGCACCGCGATTGGCGACACCGTCGGTCTGGTGATCGCCAACGTCGACAGCGCCTTACTGGACGCGATGAAGCTTGAAAAACGCTATCGCTCCATTGGCATTCTAGGCGCCCGTACCGGCGCAGGCCCCCATATCATGGCCGCGGATGAAGCAGTAAAAGCCACCAATACTGAAGTGGTGAGCATTGAGCTTCCGCGAGATACCAAAGGCGGAGCAGGCCACGGTTCACTGATTATCCTCGGCGGCAACGATGTTTCCGACGTAAAACGCGGAATTGAAGTCGCGCTGAAAGAACTGGATCGCACATTTGGTGATGTCTACGCCAATGAAGCCGGTCACATCGAAATGCAATACACCGCACGTGCCAGCTATGCGCTGGAAAAAGCCTTCGGCGCACCCATTGGTCGTGCCTGTGGTGTGATCGTCGGCGCACCGGCATCGGTTGGTGTACTGATGGCCGATACCGCACTGAAATCAGCCAACGTCGAAGTGGTGGCTTATAGCTCCCCTGCCCATGGTACCAGCTTCAGTAACGAAGCCATTCTGGTTATTTCCGGTGACTCTGGCGCCGTACGTCAGGCCGTCATCTCCGCGCGCGAAATCGGTAAAACCGTGCTTGCGACCCTCGGCTCAGAACCGAAAAACGATCGTCCGTCCTACATCTGATACCCGTGAGGCTGATTCATGAGATCGAAAAGATTTGAAGCACTGGCGAAACGCCCTGTGAATCAGGACGGCTTCGTTAAGGAGTGGATCGAAGAAGGCTTCATTGCGATGGAAAGCCCGAACGACCCAAAACCGTCCATAAAAATCGTTAACGGTATGGTCACCGAACTGGATGGTAAAGCCGCCAGTGAATTTGATTTGATAGACCATTTCATTGCCCGCTACGGTATTAATCTGGCGCGCGCTGAAGAAGTGATGGCGATGGACTCGGTCAAACTCGCCAATATGCTCTGCGATCCTAATGTGAAACGCAAAGACATCGTTCCGCTGACCACCGCGATGACACCGGCAAAAATTGTCGAAGTGGTTTCGCATATGAACGTCGTCGAAATGATGATGTCGATGCAGAAAATGCGCGCCCGCAGAACCCCTTCTCAACAAGCGCACGTCACCAACGTTAAAGACAACCCGGTGCAGATTGCGGCCGATGCAGCAGAAGGCGCATGGCGTGGATTTGACGAGCAGGAAACAACCGTTGCCGTGGCACGCTATGCCCCGTTTAACGCTATTGCTCTGCTGGTCGGTTCACAGGTTGGGCGTCCCGGCGTATTAACCCAGTGCTCACTGGAAGAAGCCACCGAACTCAAACTCGGCATGTTAGGCCACACCTGCTATGCAGAAACGATTTCCGTGTACGGTACTGAGCCGGTCTTTACCGATGGTGACGATACCCCATGGTCAAAAGGCTTCCTGGCCTCTTCTTATGCCTCACGCGGTCTGAAAATGCGCTTTACCTCAGGCTCAGGCTCAGAAGTGCAGATGGGTTATGCAGAAGGCAAATCCATGTTGTATCTGGAAGCCCGCTGCATTTACATCACCAAAGCCGCTGGCGTGCAGGGTTTACAGAACGGGTCCGTTAGCTGCATCGGCGTCCCTTCCGCCGTACCGTCAGGTATCCGCGCAGTGCTGGCAGAAAACCTGATCTGCTCGTCACTGGATCTCGAATGCGCCTCCAGTAACGACCAAACCTTTACCCACTCGGATATGCGCCGTACCGCGCGTTTGCTGATGCAATTCCTGCCAGGAACTGACTTCATCTCTTCCGGCTATTCCGCCGTACCGAACTACGACAACATGTTTGCAGGCTCTAACGAAGATGCCGAAGACTTTGACGACTACAACGTTCTCCAGCGTGACCTGAAAGTCGACGGGGGTTTGCGTCCGGTGCGTGAAGAAGACGTCATCGCCATTCGTAACAAAGCGGCCCGCGCACTGCAGGCAGTGTTTGCTGGAATGGGATTGCCACCCATCACCGATGAAGAAGTTGAAGCCGCGACTTACGCCCACGGCTCGAAAGATATGCCAGAACGTAACATCGTTGAAGACATTAAGTTTGCGCAAGAGATCATCAGCAAAAACCGCAACGGACTGGAAGTGGTGAAAGCCCTGGCCCAGGGCGGATTTACCGATGTTGCTCAGGATATGCTCAACATCCAGAAAGCCAAGTTAACCGGAGACTATCTGCATACCTCCGCCATTATCGTCGGCGACGGACAGGTGCTTTCCGCGGTGAATGACGTCAACGATTATGCCGGTCCGGCAACAGGTTATCGCCTGCAAGGCGAGCGCTGGGAAGAAATTAAAAACATCCCCGGCGCACTTGATCCCAACGAGCTTGGCTAAGGGGTGAACTATGGAAATCAATGAAAAGCTGCTGCGCCAGATAATTGAAGATGTGCTGTCTGAAATGCAGACCAGCGATAAGCCTGTTTCTTTCCGCTCGTCTGCTGCGGCAACCGCACCGCAGATGGCGACCGCGCCTGGTGACAGTTTTCTGACCGAAATTGGCGAAGCCAAACAGGGTCAGCAGCAGGATGAAGTGATTATTGCCGTTGGTCCGGCGTTTGGGCTCTCGCAGACCGTCAATATCGTCGGTATTCCGCACAAGAATATTTTGCGCGAAGTGATCGCGGGTATTGAAGAAGAAGGCATTAAAGCACGCGTCATCCGCTGCTTTAAATCCTCCGATGTGGCGTTTGTCGCCGTGGAAGGTAACCGTCTGAGTGGTTCCGGTATTTCAATCGGCATCCAGTCCAAAGGCACCACGGTTATCCACCAGCAGGGGTTACCGCCGCTTTCTAACCTGGAGCTGTTCCCTCAGGCCCCACTCCTGACGCTGGAAACCTACCGCCAGATTGGTAAGAACGCCGCGCGTTACGCCAAGCGTGAATCTCCACAACCGGTCCCGACGTTGAATGATCAGATGGCGCGTCCGAAGTACCAGGCGAAATCAGCCATTCTGCACATTAAAGAGACCAAATACGTCGTGACGGGCAAAAACCCGCAGGAACTGCGCGTGGCGCTTTGATAAAGGATAACTCCATGAATACCGACGCAATTGAATCGATGGTTCGGGATGTGTTGAGCCGAATGAACAGTCTGCAGGGAGAGACCGTCACTCCAGCCGCGACTGGTTCATCAGCGCATACCGCGAAAGTGACGGATTACCCGCTCGCCAATAAACACCCTGAGTGGGTAAAAACCGCCACCAATAAAACGCTGGATGACTTCACGCTCGAAAATGTGCTGAGCAATAAGGTCACCGCACAGGATATGCGTATCACACCAGAAACGCTGCGCATTCAGGCGGATATCGCCAAAGATGCCGGACGTGACAGGCTGGCGATGAACTTTGAACGTGCCGCAGAACTGACCGCAGTACCTGACGATCGCATCCTTGAGATCTACAACGCCCTGCGCCCATACCGCTCAACCAAAGACGAGCTGATGGCCATCGCCGACGATCTCGAAAATCGTTATCAGGCAAAGATTTGCGCAGCCTTCGTACGTGAAGCAGCAGTGCTGTACGTCGAACGTAAGAAACTCAAAGGTGACGATTAATTTTAGGGAAAAATGATGCGATATATAGCTGGCATTGACATAGGCAACTCATCAACAGAAGTCGCTCTCGCGACTCTGGATGACGCTGGCACGCTGAGCATTACAACCAGCGCACTGGCAGAAACGACTGGAATTAAGGGCACGTTACGTAATGTGTTTGGTATTCAGGAGGCGCTTACGCTTGCAGCAAAAAATGCAGGCATCAATGTCAGCGATATTTCGCTCATCCGTATTAACGAAGCCACGCCAGTCATTGGTGATGTGGCGATGGAGACGATCACCGAAACCATCATCACCGAGTCAACCATGATAGGCCACAACCCTAAAACGCCTGGTGGGGTCGGGTTAGGTGTTGGCGTCACAATTACGCCGGAAGAGTTGTTAACCCGTCCGGCGGATATGCCTTATATCCTGGTGGTGTCATCGGCATTCGATTTTGCCGATGTCGCCACCATGATTAATGCCTCCGTTCGCGCCGGATATCAGCTAACCGGCGTTATTTTGCAACAGGACGATGGCGTGCTGGTCAGCAACCGTCTTACTACGCCGCTGCCCATCGTCGACGAAGTGCGCTATATCGATCGGATCCCATTAGGGATGCTGGCGGCCATTGAGGTCGCTATCCCCGGAAAGGTGATTGAAACACTCTCTAATCCTTACGGGATTGCGACTGTTTTTAACCTGAATGCGGACGAGACCAAAAATATTGTCCCCATGGCACGTGCCCTGATTGGTAACCGCTCAGCGGTCGTCGTGAAAACACCGTCGGGCGATGTAAAAGCGCGAGCCATTCCTGCCGGAAACCTCGAACTCCAGTCGCAAGGACGTACTGTTCGCGTCGACGTTGCCGCAGGCGCGGAAGCCATTATGAAGGCGGTAGGCGAATGCCCACGGCTTGATAACGTTATCGGCGAAGCAGGAACCAATATTGGCGGCATGCTGGAACATGTACGCCAGACCATGGCGGAGTTAACCAACAAGCCCAGCCATGAAATCTTCATCCAGGATTTATTGGCTGTTGATACCTCCGTTCCCGTCAGCGTGACGGGGGGACTCGCCGGAGAGTTCTCGCTGGAACAGGCGGTGGGTATTGCCTCAATGGTGAAATCAGATCGCCTGCAAATGGCGATGATAGCCCAGGAGATCACGCAAAAGCTCAACATCGACGTGCAGGTAGGCGGCGCTGAAGCCGAAGCGGCCATTCTGGGTGCCCTCACTACGCCGGGCACAACGCGTCCGCTGGCCATTCTGGATCTCGGCGCAGGTTCCACTGACGCCTCTATCATTAATCCAAAAGGCGAAATTATTGCCACACACCTGGCGGGTGCGGGCGATATGGTCACGATGATTATTGCCCGTGAACTGGGACTGGAAGATCGTTACCTCGCCGAGGAGATCAAAAAATATCCGCTGGCGAAAGTAGAAAGCCTGTTCCACCTTCGCCACGAAGATGGCAGCGTTCAGTTCTTTCCTTCTCCCCTGCCGCCAACGGTATTCGCCCGGGTCTGTGTGGTGAAACCCGATGAACTGGTGCCATTACCTGGGGACCTGGCTCTGGAGAAAGTTCGCGTCATTCGCCGCAGCGCCAAGGAACGCGTTTTTGTCACCAATGCGCTGAGAGCGCTTCGTCAGGTTAGCCCCACAGGAAATATTCGCGACATCCCGTTTGTGGTTCTGGTTGGTGGCTCTTCTCTGGACTTCGAAGTTCCACAGCTGGTAACGGATGCGCTGGCGCACTACCGCCTGGTTGCGGGGCGCGGCAATATTCGCGGTACCGAAGGCCCACGAAATGCTGTCGCAACTGGGCTTATCCTCTCTTGGTACAAGGCATTTGCTCATGGAAAGTAACCTCAGCGCACCGGCTATCGTGATCTTCACCCTGGGAGAGGACATGTCACTCTGGAATGACGTCCTGCTGGGTATTGAAGAAGAAGGGATCCCCTTTGTGGTTCAGGAGAGCCATTCCGCCGACATCATCCACAGCGCATGGCTGGCGGCATGTCAGTCACCGCTGCTCGTCGGCATTGGATGTAACCGGGAACAACTGGTTGTGCACTACAAAAATTTACCGACCTCAGCGCCACTTTTTACGCTGACGTATCAACAAGATAGCCACGCCCGTCGGCGCATCGGCAATAACGCTGCGCGGCTGGTTAAAGGCATTCCCTTCCGGGAATGCCACTCATAATCCACAGGAGAAAAGCAGTATGAATAACGCACTGGGACTGGTTGAAACAAAAGGGCTTGTCGGCGCTATTGAAGCCGCTGATGCCATGGTGAAATCCGCTAACGTGCAGTTGGTTGGTTACGAAAAAATTGGCTCGGGCCTTATCACCGTCATGGTTCGTGGGGATGTCGGCGCGGTTAAAGCTGCTGTAGACGCTGGCAGCGCTGCCGCCAGCGCCGTTGGCGAGGTGAAATCCTGCCACGTCATCCCGCGTCCACACAGCGACGTCGAAGCCATTTTACCTAAATCCGCTTAAACCGTTGCAACAAGGAGCACAGCGTGAAGCAATCACTGGGATTACTTGAAGTTAGTGGTCTGGCATTAGCCATCAGTTGCGCGGATGTCATGGCGAAAGCCGCCTCCATCACGCTGGTGGGCCTCGAAAAAACCAACGGCTCAGGCTGGACGGTGATCAAAATCATCGGGGATGTGGCCTCCGTGCAGGCGGCCATTTCCACCGGTGCCAGCTTTGCAGACCAGCGGGAAGGTCTGGTTGCGCACAAAGTCATTTCCAGACCCGGGGAAGGCATCCTTTCGCACAGCGTCGTTTCGACACCTGAGCCCATCCCTGAACCCACACCTGTCGAGGTGGAAGTACAGGTGGTTGTGGAAAGTGAATTACCCGAAGCACCACAAGATACAGACCTGATTAGCTGCAATCTGTGTCTCGACCCTGCCTGTCCGCGCCAGAAGGGAGAGCCTCGCTCACTCTGCCTGCATTCTGGTAAACGAGGTGAAGCGTAATGGATAAACAGCAACTGGAGACTACGGTCAGTAAAGTACTGGATGAAATGCGCGAGCGCCCTATTCCACTGGGGATCTCTAATCGTCATATCCATCTTTGTGCTGAAGATTACGCTCGTTTGTTTCCCAATCAGCCCATCAGCGAGAAAAAAGGTCTGCTGCAGCCTGGACAATATGCCGCAGATCAGACCGTTACGCTGGTGGGTCCAAAAGGCCAGCTAAAAAATGTGCGTTTGCTGGGACCGCTGCGAAGCACCAGCCAGGTAGAAATCTCCCGCACCGACGCCCGCACGCTGGGTATCGCTGCGCCGTTGCGTATGTCCGGCAATATTCAGGGAACGCCGGGCATTCGCCTGGTGAGTCCTTTTGCTGAACTGGATATCTCATGCGGAGTGATTGTCGCCCAGCGGCACATTCATATGTCACCGCTTGATGCGCTGATCCTACGCGTGTCACATGGCGATAAAGTCTCCGTCGCCATCAATGGAGATGAACGCAGACTGATCTTCGATAACGTTGCCGTTCGCGTATCGCCGGATATGCGTCTTGAAATGCATATCGACACTGACGAAGCCAATGCTGCAGGGGCGGATAGCCCACAGGCATTCGCCACGCTGGTGAGCTCACGATGAACAATGAACTGCTGCAACGCATCATCGGGGAGGTCGTCTCCCGATTACAAAAACGCGCGGACAGTTCGCTCTCTCTGAGCGTCGCGCAGTTACGGGAAGCCGATCCCCGGGCGCTGGTTTGTCAGTACTCCGCTCTGATTATCGAGCACGCTGATTTACCGCTGCTGGCGCATATTGCGCAACACGATTCATCCGATGTGTCAGCGATCACTCTCCACGAAGCCCTGGCCTGTGGCGTTCGCGTGAAGATATCGCTGCAGCATCAATTGCTACCGGCGATCCCCGTACGAAAACTCGCGCGACTGCCGCTGGAGTTCAGTGATGAACGCGGGCAAACCATCATTCTGCATCCCGAGACGCTTTTAAGTTATGCCGATGTAGCCCGATTACAAGGTGGGTTTCTGGTGCTACGCCGTCGATGTGTTGTGACCGCACTGGCAAAAGAAACCGTCAGTATGCGCAATATCCAATTAATTAAGCAGGAGTGAACCATGCATCTGGCACGCGTTACAGGCGTCGTGGTATCCACGCAAAAATCACCGTCACTGGTTGGAAAAAAACTGTTACTGGTACGTCGGGTAACAGCCGACGGCGAACTACCGCAATCGCCAACAGCGGGTGACGAGGTCGCAGTTGACTCAGTAGGTGCCGGTACCGGTGAGCTGGTTTTACTCAGCAGCGGCTCCAGCGCCAGACACGTTTTTAGCGGCCCCAATGAGGCTATCGATCTGGCCATCGTTGGCATTGTCGACACGCTTTCTCGCTAGGAGGAACTATGGCGATTTATACCCGAACAGGCGATGCCGGTACGACAGCGCTCTTTAGCGGACAGCGCGTCAGTAAAACACACCCGCGCGTTGAGGCTTACGGCACGCTGGACGAACTCAACGCGGCGCTGAGCCTATGCGTCTGCGCGGCACAAAGCCCGCAACACCGTGTGTTACTTGAAGAAATTCAGTTACAGCTGTTTTGGTTCAGTGCCGAACTGGCCAGTGAAAGCGAACAGCCCACGCCCTCCCAACGCTACATCAGCTCGGAGGACATTGCAGCACTTGAGGCTGCCATCGATACCGCGATGGCGCGAGTGCCTCCCCTGCACAGTTTTATTTTGCCCGGACGCTGTGAAGCCGCCAGCCGTCTGCACTTCGCCCGCACGCTTGCCCGTCGCGCTGAAAGACGGCTTGTCGAACTCTCCACAGATGCCTCCATCCGACAGGTACTGATGCGCTATATCAACCGCCTGTCCGATTGCTTATATGCGCTCGCCAGGTCTGAAGATTATGACGCGCACCAAAACACGCTCATTCAGAAGGTGGCTGAGCGTTACGTGGCAGCGACCCAGACATCGGCAGTTCAGGAGTCTGCTATGTCATTGTCATTTCAGGAACTCCATCAGCTTACGCGTACGGCGGTAGCGCGTGCACAAGCACTCAAAGTTCCGGTTGTCATCAGCATTGTGGATGCAAACGGTACACAAACAGTGACCTGGCGCATGCCCGATGCCCTGCTCGTCAGTAGCGAGCTGGCACCGAAAAAAGCGTGGACCGCCGTGGCGATGAAAACCGCCACCCATGAACTGAGCGCAGCGGTGCAACCGGGCGCCGCACTTTACGGTCTGGAAAGCCATATGCAGGGAAAAGTCGTCACGTTTGGTGGCGGATACGCACTATGGCGAGAAGGTTTACTCCTTGGGGGTCTTGGCATCAGCGGAGGAAGCGTTGAGCAGGATATGGACATTGCAGAAACCGCCATTGCGGCGATTAACGTGAGAACACATCAATGAATACGTCAGAACTTGAAACCCTTATCCGCACTATTTTGACTGAACAGCTCGAACCGGCAAAAGCAGAGATAAAGGGTGGCGGTATTTTTCCATCCGTCGGTGAAGCAATCGATGCCGCGCATCAGGCCTTTTTACGTTATCAGCAATGCCCACTGAAAACCCGTAGCGCCATTATTAGCGCTCTGCGGGAAGAACTGACACCTCATCTGGCCTCGTTGGCGGCAGAAAGCGCAACCGAAACGGGAATGGGCAACAAAGAAGATAAATTTCTCAAAAATAAAGCCGCGCTGGATAACACCCCCGGTATTGAAGATCTAACCACAACCGCCCTCACCGGTGATGGCGGCATGGTGCTATTTGAATATTCCCCCTTTGGCGTAATGGGTTCCGTTGCTCCTAGCACCAACCCAACGGAAACCATTATTAACAACAGCATCAGTATGTTAGCTGCCGGGAATAGCGTTTACTTCAGCCCGCACCCGGGCGCTAAAGTGGTTTCACTCAAGCTGATTGCCATGATTGAAGATATTGCCTTCCGCTGCTGCGGGATCCGAAATCTTGTTGTCACAGTCACAGAACCCACTTTTGAAGCTACCCAGCAGATGATGGCGCACCCTAAAATCGCAGTTCTGGCGATTACCGGTGGCCCGGGCATTGTGGCTATGGGTATGAAAAGCGGGAAAAAAGTCATTGGTGCCGGTGCCGGGAACCCCCCCTGCATCGTTGATGAAACCGCCGATCTGGTTAAGGCCGCGGAAGACATCATCAACGGCGCATCGTTTGATTACAATCTGCCCTGCATTGCAGAGAAAAGCCTAATTGTTGTCGAAGCGGTTGCCGAACGACTGATTCAACAAATGCAGTCTTTTGGGGCGTTGCTGCTAAACAGCGAAGAAGTGGACAAACTACGCGCCACCTGTCTGCCAGAGGGAATGGCGAATAAGAAACTTGTCGGAAAAAGCCCGGCAACGTTACTGGAAGCGGCAGGTATACCCGTTCCAACAAAAGCGCCTCGTCTGTTGATAGGCGTCGTCAAGGCTGACGATGTGTGGGTTACCAGCGAACAGTTGATGCCCATGCTCCCTGTCGTGACGGTTAACGATTTTGACAGTGCGCTAACGTTGGCGCTGAAGGTTGAAGAGGGACTGCACCATACTGCCATTATGCACTCGCAAAATGTGTCGCGTTTGAATCTTGCTGCTCGCACGTTGCAAACGTCTATTTTTGTGAAAAATGGCCCCTCTTACGCCGGTATTGGCGTCGGCGGCGAAGGTTTCACCACCTTTACCATCGCCACCCCAACCGGTGAAGGGACAACGTCTGCGCGAACGTTTGCACGTTCTCGTCGTTGCGTGCTGACCAACGGTTTTTCTATCCGCTAATGAGGCCGTAATGAATAGCTTTTCACTGCAAACTCGATTGTACAGCGGCCAGGGCAGTTTGAGCGTGCTCAAACGCTTCACGAATAAGCATATCTGGATTATTTGCGATGGTTTTCTTGCGCGTTCGCCGCTGATTGCAACGCTGCGCGATGCGTTACCTGCGGATAATCGCATTAGCGTGTTCAGTGATATCACACCCGATCCCACCATCAATACGGTAGTACAAGGGATTGCGCAAATGCAGTCCCTGCGACCGGATGTAGTGATTGGCTTTGGTGGAGGGTCGGCGCTTGATGCAGCGAAAGCGATTGTCTGGTTCAGCCGTCAGTTTGGCATCGAAATCGAAACCTGTGTAGCCATCCCCACCACCAGCGGAACAGGCTCTGAAGTGACCAGCGCCTGCGTGATCGGCGATCCGGAGAAAGGCATTAAATATCCGTTATTTAATAATGCCCTCTACCCGGATATGGCGATCCTTGACCCAATGCTGGTGGTCAGCGTACCGCCTGCCATCACCGCCAATACCGGAATGGACGTGCTGACGCATGCGCTTGAAGCGTACGTTTCCACCAAGGCCAGCGACTTCACTGACGCGCTGGCTGAAAAAGCAGCGCAAATTGTCTTCCAGTATCTGCCCATCGCCGTCAGCAAAGGCGATTGCCTGACTACCCGAGGAAAAATGCACAACGCCTCAACCCTCGCGGGGATGGCGTTTAGCCAGGCTGGTCTTGGAATTAACCATGCCATAGCGCATCAGCTTGGCGGTCAGTTTCATCTGCCGCACGGCCTTGCTAACGCACTACTCCTGACCTCTGTGATTCACTTTAATGCCCGCGATCCCAGGGCCGCAAAACGGTATGCCCGCTTCGCGAAGGCCTGCCACTTATGCCCTGATAACGCAAACGATACGGCGGCACTCAATGCGCTAATTCATCATATTGAGCAACTCAAAAAACAGTGTGCGTTACCCTCTTTCACAGACGCGCTCAAAGACGGAAAGCAAACCTGGTCACAGCGTATTCCCTCGATGGTTCAGGCGGCTCTGGCGGATGCCACGCTGCAAACGAATCCCCGCGATGCTGATGCCGCTGCCATCCAGGAACTGCTTGAGGAATTATTATGAATACAGCCATGACGGCTGAACCCATTTGTTATGATACTCAGACAATACGCGATCGCGTGCGCGCTGCAGGTGTAGTGGGAGCCGGTGGTGCCGGCTTTCCTGCCCATGTAAAACTGCAGGCGCAGGTCGATACGTTTCTGGTCAATGCTGCAGAATGCGAGCCGATGCTGAAGGTTGATCAGCAATTAATGGCCGTGCAGGCAGCCCGACTGATACGCGGCGTGCAGTATGCCATGAAGACCACTGGCGCCAGCGCCGGCATTATCGCCCTTAAAGAAAAATATCAGAAAGCCATCAGTGCGTTAACACCTCTCCTGCCCGCCGATATCAGGTTACACATTTTGCCTGATGTCTACCCGGCTGGCGATGAAGTGCTGACAATCTGGATGGCAACCGGACGGCGGGTGCCTCCTGCTGCTCTCCCGGTTAGTGTGGGCGTGGTGGTCAATAACGTCCAGACCGTGCTTAACATTGCACGAGCCGTTGAACAGCAGTTCCCCGTTACGCGTCGTACATTAACCGTCAATGGCGCAGTTGCCCGGCCGGTTACCCTGACCGTGCCTGTCGGTATGTCACTGCGTGAAGTGCTGGCACTGGCTGGCGGCGCTACCGTCGATGACCCCGGATTTATTAACGGCGGTCCGATGATGGGCGGTCTGATTACTTCTCTGGATACGCCAGTCAGTAAAACGACCGGTGGCCTGCTGGTACTACCGAAATCCCATGCGCTGATCCAGCGACGAATGCAGGATGAACGGACCGTGCTCTCAGTTGCCAAAACCGTCTGCGAGCAGTGCCGCTTGTGCACGGATCTGTGTCCACGACACTTGATTGGTCATGAACTCTCACCACATTTGCTGGTTCGCGCGGTCAACTATCAGCAGGCCGCCACACCGCAATTACTGCTCACCGCCCTGACTTGCTCAGAATGCAACGTCTGTGAAAGCGTGGCCTGTCCGGTGGGGATTTCTCCGATGCGCATTAACCGCATGCTCAAACGCGAGCTACGTGCGCTCAATCATCGTTATGAAGGCCCGTTAAACCCTGAAGATGAAATGGCGAAGTACCGTCTGATTCCGGTGAAACGGCTTATTACCAAACTGGGTCTCAGTGACTGGTATCACGATGCACCATTAGACCAGACAGATCATCCCACTGAAAAAACAACGTTGTTGTTACGCCAGCATATTGGTGCCAGTGCCATTCCTTGTGTGCAAAAAGGGGAGCGCGTTGTGCGCGGCCAATGTGTTGCAGAGATCCCCGAGGGCGCATTAGGTGCGCAGGTTCACGCCAGTATTGACGGTATTGTCAGCGAAATCACAGATCAGTCCATCACGGTAATAAGAGGTTAACCATGTCTCAGGCTATAGGGATTTTAGAACTCACCAGCATTGCCAAAGGAATGGAAGCCGGCGATGCGATGCTGAAAAGCGCTAATGTGAATTTGCTGGTCAGTAAAACCATCTGCCCGGGAAAATTTTTGCTGATGCTGGGTGGTGATGTTGGCGCAATACAGCAGGCCATTGCCACAGGAACCTCACTTGCTGGAGATATGCTCGTCGACAGCCTGGTCCTGCCTAACATTCATGCCAGCGTTCTGCCGGCGATCAGCGGACTCAATAGTGTAGATAAACGTCAGGCGGTAGGGATTGTTGAAACCTGGAGCGTTGCGGCTTGTATTTGTGCCGCCGACCGCGCGGTAAAAGCCTCCAATGTCACGCTGGTAAGAGTGCATATGGCGTTTGGTATTGGCGGTAAGTGCTACATGGTTGTCGCGGGCGATGTTTCCGATGTGAATAACGCCGTGACGGTCGCCAGCGAAAGTGCTGGTGAAAAAGGTCTGCTGGTCTATCGCTCGGTGATCCCACGTCCGCATGAAAGCATGTGGCGCCAAATGGTGGAGGGGTGATGGAAATGCAGCAGACGACGGATCGTATGATTCAGGAATATGTGCCCGGAAAACAGGTCACACTGGCGCATCTTATTGCTAATCCTGGTAAAGATTTGTTCAAGAAACTTGGCTTGCAGGATTCAGTCTCGGCGATTGGCATTTTAACTATTACGCCCAGCGAAGCCTCCATTATCGCCTGTGATATCGCCACTAAATCGGGTGCAGTAGAGATTGGTTTTCTGGACCGCTTTACCGGCGCAGTCGTATTAACCGGCGATGTTTCGGCCGTTGAGTACGCGCTGAAACAAGTTACCCGTACGCTGGGCGAAATGATGCGTTTTACCGCCTGCCCGATTACGCGGACATGACGTAATGAAACGCATCATGTTCATTGGACCCAGCCAAAGTGGGAAAACATCTCTCACCCAGTGTATGCGTGGCGAAGCGCTTCATTATCAGAAAACCCAGGCTATCGTCTGGTCTCCCACGGCGATAGACACACCTGGGGAATATCTGGAGAACCGCTGCCTGTACAGTGCGCTGCTGGTCAGCGCCTGTGAAGCCGACGTTATCGCGCTGGTGCTCAACGCTGACGCGCCCTGGTCACCTTTTTCTCCTGGATTTACTGGCCCCATGAACCGGCCCGTTATCGGTCTGGTGACCAAAGCCGATTTAGCTAACCCGCAGCAGATTGCCCTCGTCGAGGGCTGGTTGAGGCAGGCCGGGGCGCAAAACGTTTTTATTACCAGCGCGGTGAACAATACCGGCGTTGATGAGATGTTCAATTTTCTGCACGCAAAGGAATCGTCATGTCTCACAAAATAATGGCCATTAACGCAGGCAGCTCTTCTCTGAAGTTTCAGTTACTGGCGATGCCGCAGGGCGAGATGCTCTGTCAGGGGCTGCTCGAGCGCATCGGGATGCCTGATGCAAAGGTCACGATAAAAACCCCGGTGCAAAAATGGCAGGAAACACTGCCGATTGCCGATCACCGTGAAGCGGTAACGCTGTTACTGGAAAAACTGCTCAGTCACAGCATCATTAATAGCTTACAAGACATCGACGGTGTTGGGCATCGCGTCGCACACGGCGGAGAATCCTTTAAAGATTCAGTTTTAGTCACCGATGAATCGCTGGCAGAAATAGAACGTCTGGCAGAACTGGCTCCGTTGCATAACCCGGTTAATGCGCTGGGTATTGCTGTTTTTCGCCAACTATTACCGACGACACCTGCTGTAGCAGTTTTCGATACGGCCTTCCATCAGACGCTCGACGAGCCTTCTTTTATTTATCCCCTGCCCTGGCGTTATTATTCGGAGCTGGGTATTCGTCGCTACGGCTTCCATGGTACCAGCCACAAATACGTCAGCCATACGCTGGCTGAAAAACTGGGCGTGCCGCTCAGCGCTCTACGAGTTGTGTGTTGCCATCTGGGCAACGGCAGCAGCATCTGCGCCATCAAGGGCGGACAATCCGTTAATACGTCAATGGGCTTTACCCCACAGTCTGGTGTGATGATGGGCACCCGTAGCGGCGACATCGATCCGTCCATTCTACCGTGGATTGCCCAACGAGAAGGTAAAACACCACAGCAGCTAAATCAGCTACTCAACAACGAGTCGGGGTTACTTGGCGTATCCGGCATCTCTCCTGACTACCGTGACGTGGAAAAGGCGGCTGATAGCGGAAACCGTCAGGCAGCGCTGGCGCTGACGCTGTTTGCCGAACGAATTCGTGCCACCATTGGCAGCTACATTATGCAAATGGGCGGTCTGGATGCGCTGGTGTTTACCGGTGGTATCGGCGAAAACTCTGCTCGTGCCCGGGCAGCAATTTGCCACAACCTCAATTTCTTAGGGCTGGCGGTAGATGAGGACAAAAATCAACGTAATGCGACCTTTATTCAAACAGAAAACGCGATGGTCAAAGTGGCCGTCATCAATACCAACGAAGAGCTGATGATCGCGCAAGACGTAATGCGTATAGCGATTGCAGAAACTGTGACGCTGAGCATTCCCGCTTAACACTGCTGTGCCGCAGATTGCGGCACATCATGGTAATAGCGCGATCGCCATGACACTATGCGCCGAAGATTGCTAATCACAAAGGTGAAGACGTGGCTGTTGCGCAATGCCCCGCATCATGCGGAGAACTTATCCAGGGCTGGATTCTGGGCAGCGAGAAATTGGTCTCCTGCCCGGTTGAATGGTACAGCACCGTTGAAGTCAGCTCCGGATCGCCGCTTGTCGATGAGCGGCCTCTTTCACGGTCGATGGTTGACCGCTTGTTGCAGCACTGGCAATATCCGGCACATGTCAGTCAGGATATTCGTATTGATATCCACTCCACGATCCCCATCGCCAAAGGGATGGCCAGCAGTACGGCAGATATTGCCGCCACCGCCATCGCTACCGCCCACCATCTGGGCCATCAGTTAGATGAAGCCACGTTAGCGCAGCTTTGCGTTTCGCTCGAACCTACCGACAGCACCGTTTTTCGCCAGTTAACTCTTTTTGATCATAACGACGCATCCACTCAGATCGCCTGTGAAGCGCAGCCCCACCTCGACCTGCTGGTTCTCGAAAGCCCGGAAACGTTACGCACGGCAGACTATCACCGGATCCCGCGCCAGGCCGGGTTACAGGCAGGCGCACCTGCCCTCAAACGAGCTTGGGAAAAAGTGCAGGAAGCTTGCTCAAGTCAAAACCCGTACCGGATGGGCGAAGCGGCCACGCTAAGCGCCATTGCCAGCCAGATGTTGTTGCCAAAACCGGATTTCGATTCGTTATTATCGCTGGTTGAAGAATGTGATTTATACGGTGTGAACGTTGCCCACAGCGGCAGCGTGGTTGGCCTGATGCTGGACAGAACGCGTCATGACATTGACTACATCAAATGGATGCTGGTACAGAAAAAACTGACTACACACTGGCCGGAACAGCATTTACTACGGATGGTAACGGGCGGGGTTGAATTACAGTAGGGACGATAGGGGCAGCATTACGCCCCTATCGTTTGCAACAATTACTCTGCTTTCGCTTCGCCGTTTTTCACTTCGCCCATGGCTTTGAGCTTTTTAGAAATGTCGCGACGCTCTTTAGAGATCTCGGCATTTTTGATGATGTAATCATCCACGCGATCTTCATAGTCGCTTTTCATGCTGGCAATAATGCCCTGGATCGCTTCAACGCTCATACCTGGCTTGATGTAGTCGCTCAGGTTGTCCAGCAGCAGGACACGTTTCTGGTTGTCACGGATCTTTTTCTCAACGTCCTGGATTTCACGTTGCAGTTTGTTCTTACGACGGAACAGACGAACAAATTCCAGCACGTCCTGGAAAGAAGGCTTGGTAGTTTCCATTTTTACACCCCTGATAATGTGAGATTCGGATTCGTTTAAACAACGGCTAAAGTGGGTCAACATTACTTTCATGCCCGCCATACTTCAAGTTGCATCTGCATTGACAATACACGGTTGAAACCTGAATTATCGAGGGTAAAGCCATTGCAGTTACCAATGGTTTTAGCCTTTTTCAGTATCATACCCTTAATCGTTGCTGAATCGAAGCAGCAGTAGAACCAATCCCCTCATCTGCGCTTTATTTGCGCAAAGCACGACAGATTAAATGTGAGAGGAGTTCCAGCTGTCGTGCCATCTCCATATTCAGCCAGACATAACCATGAATAGGCGTTTCTGCAACGTTGTCGCCCTTATGTTCATCAATCAGCTGACGCATCTCGGTCACCGTATCATTGAGTTTTTCGGTGTTGGCAAGCACCGGCTGCGGATTACCTTCATAGAGAGCGTGCGTTATCGTCAGCAGTGCCTGTTGCATTCTGAGTTGAGTTTCACGCAGCGTATGCGCATTCAACATCACAAAATGACTGGACCGCGTTGCCCACAGCGCGTTGATTTGCAGTTCAAGCATGCACACCAGATTCCGATTAATCGTTTGAATGGCTTCAAAAACTGATTTTTGAATGCGCGTTTCTTTGCTGGCCGGAATGATTAAGCCGCGCATTTTAACGACGTCACTCAGCAACTGCTGTAAGTGCTTATCCAGCCGGGGTTGTTCGAGTAAGTTGGGTGATAGCGCAGCCTGATATACACGGTTATAGCCGGTAATGCAGTGCGCCAGCTGGATACGCCAGTGTATAAATGCGCGTTGCGGCCAGATCCAGGTAAACAGCATTGCCAGTAGCGAGCCGAGAATCACATCCCCCCCGCGCCAGAGTGCCGTGTTCATATCGCCCGCAGGTGCGCCAACCACGACGGCCAGCGTGATGCCGATCAGCAGCGCCTGATACGGTTTTTTACCCAATGCCAGCCAACCGCACAGGAACATCGCCACCGCACACCATATCAGCATCAGCGGCAATGAAAAGAGCTCCAGCCGGAGCGCCACCAGCCCAAGGACCGAACCCAGAATCGTGCCACCAATACGCTCAAAAGCTCGGGGGACGACATTGCCCCAAAAGGAAATCGGCCCCATGATCACCACCAGCGTGATCAGAGGCCAGGTACCTTCAGGGATGTCCAGCAGGCGAACCAGCAGAAAAGTGAGAAGAAACGCCAGCGAGATGCGAATACCATGCACCACACGATAATGACGATACAAGCGAATTTCAAAAGGACTCAGTGACTTATCTGCACGCACTCATGCACTCCGTCAGGGAATAGCAAAGAACAGAATTGTACCTGTTTTTTCAGTGAAAACATCACCGTTATCAACAGGCCTTTTATCCTGATTCACACCCAAAACCGTTACTTCGCCTGCACCGGCACGTACATTTCAATATCCCAGTATCCGTCCTCCACACCATTATTTCGGTAAATTTCAAAACACGGTTTGGCCGATAACTGCCAGGACGAATCCTGCAGTAGACGGTCAAAAAACTGATACCAGGGTGTGGCAAAGTCATGGTTTTCAACACGGGCAACGGCCACGGCATAGTCGCCACCCGCCAGTTCAGTCAGGATCACCCCTTCGCTGTTTTCGGGGATCTCAAAACCTTCAGGCACTGAAACTACGGTATCGCAGCGCAGTTTATCTGCCGGAACCACGTCTGGGTTGTCGTAATAGACGGCTATCCATTCCAACGGCACAATCTGGTTACCGTCGACCCACATAACCAGCTGTTCAAACCCCTGCTTTACCGTGTGTTCCCACGGTCCAACCATGTGAAACCCGGCAATCCTGCGTCTTTCTACCTGCTTTATCTCATACTCCATATAACCTCCCGCATTATACTGTATAAAAATACAGTATAATTTCTGCGTATTACGACCTCAAGGAAATAGTGATTATTATGTGAGCAGATTCGCAGTCTTGCCAGTTTGGTGCACAAACAGAAATCTACACCTTATGGTGAAAATAATCGCTCAGGCGCGAAAACACCCCCCCCTCACCGACTGACTCCAGCGTCATCAGCGGCCAATGCGCCACCAGCTGATCCCGGTCGTAGAGTTCAATTTCGCCCACGCGCTGATGTGCGGCAATGGGGGCGACCAGCTCTTTCTTATCAAGCACATACTTTGCTTTAATATTCGCCACTTCGGCTTTAGGCAGCGCCATCCAAAAATCCTGCTCGGTACCGAGACTGATTTTTTCTTTATCGCCATACCAGATCCGCTCAACGCCGACCTGCTTACCACTACGCAGAACCTGCACTGTGTCAAAGTTTTGCTGTCCCCATTGCAGCAGCTTACGCGCCTGATCTTCACGCCCCTTCGCACTCTCGGCCCCCATTACAACGGCGATTAATCGACGCTGTCCGTCTACCGCAGATGCAATCAGGTTAAACCCGGCACCAGAGGTATGTCCCGTCTTTAGCCCATCCACGTTCAGGGTTTTATCCCACAATAAACCGTTACGATTCTGCTGGGTGATGCCGTTCCAGGTGAGGCTCTTCTCGCTGTACATATGATAGAAATCAGGCTCGCCGTGAATGATAGCCCTCGATAACACAGCCAGATCGTAAGCCGAACTGTGCTGACCTGGGGCATCCAGTCCGTGCACCGTTTCAAAATGGGTGTCCTGCAACTTCAGCTTTTGCACATAACTGTTCATCATCGCGACAAACTGTGGCTGCCCACCGGCGATATAATCCGCCAGCGCAACGCAGGCATCGTTGCCGGAATCGACAATTAAGCCGCGACTTAAATCACGTACTGAAACGCGGTCACCTTGTTTTAGAAACATTAATGATGAACCGACAAATACCGGATTGTCTTTCGCCCACGCGTCACGCCCAACGGTGACAATATCTGACGGGCTAATAAGCTGGCTGTCGATGGCGCGGTCAACAACATAGCCGGTCATCAGCTTGGTCAGACTGGCGGGGTTGCGCTGCTGGTGCTCATTACCTGCGGTAAGAATTTGGCCTGTGGTGTAATCCATCAGCACCCACGCACCCGCATTGATAGCCGGAGGTTGGGGAGCAAAACTGGCGACATCCGCCGCAAAAGCGGAGGAAAAACTCATCGCGAAAAGGGAAGCGGTAATAAACAAACGGCGTTTCAACAGCATGTCCTCAGGAAAAGGAAAAATAGCCGTTCTTTTTACGGAAATTCTGAAGAACAAACAGGGATAAATTGCAAGAAAATGTGACTTAAGGCACATTTTCTTGCAATGGAATGCAGGTATCAGATAAACGGGTAGTGATAAATTCGCACTACATTACCCTTTACGCGGTGATACATCTGCGTGATGGCTGCGATGCCGGTGATAGCCGTCGATCATGCTGCGAAAGATTTGCCCCGGCGTGTCGCCCAGTGTGCACAGGTAGATATGCGCACAAATAAACAGAATGCCAATAATCGCCAACGCCATATGCAACACCAGCATAACCGGACCTGCGCCGATAACTTGTGGGTAAAGACACAGCAAACCGGTGATGATCAACAGCGGTACCAGCGCATACATTATGGCCAGATAGGCCAGTTGTTGTAGCGGGTTAAATTTACTCTCTGCCGTCGCGGCAAACGGATGCGCTTCACCCTTCATTATCCCATACAGGTAAAAGCGTGTTTGCTGCAGGCAGCGCGAAATCAGTCCGCTACATTTCACCCGATAGTGGCAGCCGTTGCCGGTAGTGGCATTTATCAGCACGAAACCCACCCAGAAGGCCAGTAATGCAAAGCCACACCAGGTGTGTACCTGCACCATGAGCGCCACCGGCCCTATCGAAAAGTGACCAAACAACCCGCTTACCAGCAGCAGAACGAACAACAGCGCATTTCCCCAGTGCCAGCGGCGGACCGCTAACGAGTAGAGGTAATCACGATGCTCTTCACCGGTTGCGGTTTTAGGTGCCAGCATCCGGCGCAGCAGCGCGTGCGCCACCAGACCCACAATCATCAGCAGGATGACCACACCTGCGTAAATGAGCCACAGCGGCCAGTAGTCCGGCGCATAGTTAAGCTCTGCTCCCCAGATAGCATTCATACTTTCCCCTCCTGATGATACTCTTTACGCCGATAAAGACTCACCTCACCACTGCGCGTATCCTGCTGGCGATATACCTCTTTTTGACTTATCCAGTGCTGGATCTCCGGGTCGTCGCGGCGGCCAAACTTCAGCGCATCGGTTGGACAAACAGAAACACAGGCCGGCGCTTGCCCGGCATCGAGGCGGGTATCTGCACAAAAATTGCATTTGTCAGCGATACTCGTTTGCGGATTCAGATAACGCACATGGAACGGGCAGGCCGCAACACAATAGTCGCAACCAATACAGCGCGACTTGTCCACCTGCACAATACCGTTTTCGTCACGAAATGAAGCACCGGTCGGGCAAACGCTCACGCAGGGCGCATCTTCACAGTGCTGGCAAGAAACCCGCACAAACTGAAAATGAGACAGGACGTCTGACTCTTTTTCCGGGGTGCGGATCTGCACCTGCAGGCGGCTGTACCCCTCCGGCACATCGTTCAGAACCTTGCAGGCAACCGTACATGCCTGGCAGCCAATGCAGCGTTTTTCGTCATGCAGCATGACATAGGGATTTGTGGATTGATTCATGATGTTCTCCTTGTTCATGCCCGACGCAGCGTCACGCCAGCGGTGTGCACCACCGTTCCGGAAACCGGACTGGTCACGTGCGGAAGTAAATTACCGCAGTGAATACCGTGCGTGGTTGCCGCCGTTTTAGCCCCGGCCTTGGCGCCAAACCCCATATAAACAAACAGCGTATCGGGTCGAATACCGGCCGTGACCAGCGCCTTACCTTTTTCTTTGCCAGTGGCGTTTTCCAGCCAGATGTCGTCACCGCTTTTAATCCCTTTTTCACGCGCGGTCGTCGGGTGGATCCACACCGCGTTGTCCCACATCAGTTCACTGAGTAAAGGCACATATTGCGTTGCTCCGTTGGTGTGAACCGCCACCTTGCCCTGGATGAAATAGAGTTCATTTTCACCCTTCAGGGCAAAATTGCGGGCGCGTGGAATACCGTAGCCGGGAAGTAACGATTCCAGCTCTGCGGAATAAAGCTCGATTTTGCCTGACGGGGATTTGAATCGCAGTTGCTCCCCGTAGGTACCATCGCTGTCCGCGGGCACTGCGCCAGGATAGCGCTCGACAAACTGGCGCACGGCCTCAGGTTCACGAAATAACAGCGGTACGCCCCACTCCCGATATCCCTTCTGACGCAGTTCTGCGGATAAAGCGTGATCGCCATTGAGCTGGTACAGCTGGCGCGTCTGCATATCCTGCCACGGGTAAAATTGCCCGAGACCCAACTGTTCACCCAGTTCTTTCCAGATTTGCCAGCTCGGACGAGCATCGCCAATGGGCTCAACTACCTGTTGGCGTAATGCATAAGCTGGATTCAGCCCTGACATATCAGAGACTTCTTCATCACGCTCAAGGTAGGTGCATTCCGGTAACAGATAGTCAGCATAGGCCGCGCTTTCACTTAAATAGACGTCGCAGCTGACCACCAGATCCAGTTGTTCCACGGTTTTGACCAGATCGGGTCGGCAGGTCACAGTCTGGAAAGGATTATGTCGGGACATGATCCATCCCTTCACCGGGTAAGGAGTCTGCTTTAACACGGCATCAATAATGCTTTGCACGACCCCGCCACCCGCGGCGATATATTTAAACTGCGGTGCCACCAGATCAATGCGCTGCGCGGTTGGCTTCGGTAATTTCACATCCGGTTTTGCCAGCACCGGCGCGACCTTTTCGCCAGCCAGCTTGTTGTAGGTTGCCGCCGCCTTTTTCTGGTACATGCCACCTTCACGTTCGATATTGCCCAGCAGCACGTTGAGGGTGAAGATCATCCGCCGCATGTCGATCTCTTCCTGAGAAAACGTCGCGCGGTGGCCTGGGCTGACGATGGCACGAGGCGCGCTGGCCGCCATTTCTCGGGTTACGCGGGTAATAACTTCAGCAGGAACATCAGCCAGCTTTTGCGCCCATTCAGGCGTTGTCTCTTGTACGGCCTCTGCCAGCTGTGCAAACCCCGTGGTATAACGCTCCACAAACTGCGCGTCATACAGGTTTTCTTTAATCATGACGTGGCACATTGCCATCAGTACCGGCAAGTCGCCGCCAGGCCTGATGGCATGCCATTCATCCGCTTTACTGGAAAATACGGACAAGCGAGGGTCGAAGCTGACCATCTTCGCGCCTCTCTCCTGCGCGGTCATCAGTTCGTGCGTGTCGGCAACCTCAATACCTTCATAGAGGTTATGGCCAAAAGAGACCATATAACGGGTGTTGGCAATATCCATGGCCAGATCGCCGCCCATCATCACTTTAGCGGCAATGGATTTCCCGGCGGGACATGTCGAGGCATGGGTAAAAGTGTTCGGCGAACCGAAGGCCGTCGCCAGGTGAAATAAATGACCGGAAAGCGAGCCGGATTTAGAAGAGAAGACAACGCCCTGAGGACCATATTGCGCTTTTATGGCACTCATCTTTTCGGCAATTTCTTGATAGGCTTGCTGCCAGCTAATGACCTGCCATTCTCCAGCGCCACGCGGGCCAGTGCGCTTCATCGGTTTAACAATACGGTGCGGATCGTTAACCAGGCTCACACCGCTGCCCCCTCGGGCACAGACCCGGGTACCCTGCTGCGGCGCATTAGGGTTCCCCTGGATGAAAACGGTTTTATTATTAATGACCTGAGCTTGAATGGGACAGCGAAATGAACACATTTCGCACAGACTTGGCGTGAGTGAGGTTTTCCCCTTGATACTCTCTGGTGCATTACGCGCCAGTGCCCCCGGTGGAAAAGTTCCTATTGCGCATGCGGAGCAGCCAATACCCACGCCGCGCAAAAAGTTACGCCGACTAATGCTCATATAACCTCCTGTTATTAGATATATCCAATTATTATATGGAGTTTATATTATTAATTTTTAATCTCACTCACATTTCCTTACAGTGAAGCAAGAACATCCTGACGAATCAGAACCTATTGTTTACAAAGATTTTTAAAACTTCCAAAACTCAACAATTAACCGTAAAAATAACAATAATGGTTATCAATCAAATTATTAAAATGAAATTATCCTTGATGATAATCATGCCAATAAATACAGTTTCGGTCATTTAATTAATTCAAGAAATATATAAAAGCACCGTTCATCTCAATTTTATTGCGACCTGACTCCCCGAACAGATAATCGCTTTGCTGATTACCTCGCTATTTTTTGGTACTCTTATAACAGCGCTAAATTGATCCCGGACATAACTGAACAATGAATGACGGCAAGCAGCATCCTACGTTTCTCTTCCACGATTACGAAACCTTTGGTACCCATCCGGCGCTGGACAGGCCCGCACAATTTGCGGCCATCCGCACGGATAACGATTTCAACATTATCGGCGATCCAGAGGTTTTTTATTGCAAGCCTGCGGACGACTATCTGCCGCACCCGGAAGCGGTACTTATCACCGGTATTACCCCGCAGGAAGCGCGTGAAAAAGGAGAGAACGAAGCAACGTTTGCTGCCCGCATTCACGCCCTGTTTACCGTGCCCAAAACCTGTATTGTGGGCTATAACAATGTGCGCTTCGACGACGAAGTGACGCGCAATATCCTGTACCGCAATTTCTACGACCCCTACGCCTGGAGTTGGCAGCACGATAATTCACGTTGGGATTTACTGGATGTCATGCGCGCCTGTTATGCCCTGCGTCCGGAAGGCATTAACTGGCCAGAAAACGACGACGGGTTACCCAGTTTCCGCCTTGAGCATTTGACCAAAGCCAACGACATTGAACACGCCAACGCCCACGATGCGATGGCCGACGTGTACGCCACCATTGCGATGGCGCAGTTGGTTAAGTCGCGTCAGCCTCGTCTGTTCGACTATCTCTATAGCCACCGGAACAAGCACAAGCTGGCCGCCCTGATCGATGTCCCACAAATGAAACCGTTGGTTCATGTCTCCGGCATGTTCGGCGCATGGCGCGGCAATACCAGCTGGGTTGCGCCGCTCGCCTGGCACCCGGACAATCGCAACGCGGTCATCATGGTTGACTTAGCCGGTGATATTTCTCCCCTGCTTGAGCTGGACAGCGACACGCTGCGTGAGCGCCTTTACACCGCCAAAGCCGACCTGGGCGATAACGTGGCGGTACCCGTGAAACTGGTGCACATCAACAAATGCCCGGTTCTGGCACAGGCCAACACACTACGCCCTGAAGATGCCGACCGCCTGGGGATTAACCGCCAGCATTGTCTGGATAACCTCAAAATCCTGCGTGAAAACCCGCAGGTTCGCGATAAAGTGGTGGCTATTTTTTCCGAGGCAGAACCCTTCACACCGTCAGACAACGTGGATGCCCAACTGTATAACGGTTTTTTCAGCGATGCCGACCGCGCCGCGATGAAAATCGTGCTGGAAACCGACCCACGCAATTTACCGGCACTGGATATTACCTTTGTTGATAAGCGTATTGAAAAGCTGCTGTTTAATTACCGCGCGCGTAACTTCCCCGGCACGCTGGATGAGTCTGAACAGCAGCGCTGGCTGGAGCATCGCCGTCAGGTGTTTACCGCAGAGTTTTTACAGCAATATGCCAATGAATTGCAGCTGCTGAGTCAACAGTACGCGGATAATAAAGAGAAGCTGGTGCTGCTGAAATCACTCTGGCAATACGCCGAAGAGATTGTGTAAGTAGAGAAACTAACACGCAGGTATAAAAAAACCGGAGAACATGTCTCCGGTTAGGCAATTTGCCGGATGGTGGCGCAAGGCCCCCAGTCCGGCAAACATCAATTACTGCGCGATATCTTCGTACTGTGGAACCGGATTGCGGAAGCTTTTGGTCACGCAAGCCAGGTAAACCAGACCAATACCCGCCCAGATCAGACCCAGAACCATCGAGCTTTCTTCCAGGTTAACCCACAGTGCGCCGACGGTCAGAGCACCACACACCGGCATGACCAGGTAGTTGAAGTGGTCTTTCAGCGTCTTATTGCGTTTTTCGCGGATCCAGAACTGTGAAATCACAGACAGGTTCACGAAGGTAAACGCCACCAGCGCACCGAAGTTGATCAGCGCCGTCGCCGTCACCAGGTCAAATTTGATTGCCAGCAGCGCAATCGCACCCACCAGCAGCACGTTCCATGCAGGAGTACGCCATTTCGGGTGAATATAACCGAAGAAACGGGTCGGGAATACGCCATCGCGCCCCATCACGTACATCAGACGAGAAACGCCCGCATGTGCCGCCATACCGGATGCCAGTACGGTGACGCTGGAGAACACCAGCACGCCCCACTGGAAGGTTTTACCCGCAACGTACAGCATGATTTCCGGCTGTGACGCGTCCGGATCTTTAAAGCGAGAGATATCAGGGAAGTACAGTTGCAGGAAGTAGGAGGCACCAATAAAGATCAGGCCACCAATCAGCGCGGTCAGGAAGATAGCCTTCGGAATAACGCGCTCTGCGTCTTTGGTTTCTTCTGACAGCGAAGAGATGCCGTCAAAACCAAGGAACGAGAAGCACAGGATAGTTGCACCGGTAATCATCGGCACCACGTGCGCGCCTTCAGACCAGAACGGACGGGTGCTGGTCAGCGTGCCTGCGCCTTCGCCGTGCATAATGCCGTAAATGATCAGGCCAACAATCACTGCCACAATACCCATCTGCAAAATAACAATCAGGGTATTGAAGTTCGCGACGGCCTTGATGCTGCGCAGATTCGAGATGGTCATAAAGCCCACCAGCGCGACAACAAAGATCCACGACGGTACCGACGGCACCAGCGCTTCAAAGTAGATTTTAGCCAACAGGATGTTGATCATCGGCATGAACAGATAGTCCAGCAGCGATGACCAGCCCACCATAAAGCCTACGGTCGGGCTAATGGATTTCTGAGCATAGGTGTACGCAGAGCCAGCAGACGGGAAACGGCGAACCAGTTTACCGTAGCTCAACGCAGTAAAGAGAATGGCAACCAACGCAAAAGCATAAGCCGTCGCGACATGACCATCGGTCAAGCCCGAAACGATACCAAATGTATCGAACAGCGTCATCGGCTGCATATAGGCAAGGCCCATCATGACAACCGGAACCAACGTAAGCGTTTTACGTAATTCCACGCGAGAGGTGTTTGGAGTAACGTTATGCGACATGGTCATTCCCCTTTACGGTGAATACCGTCGCGTAAGCAAAAAATTGCCCCATTTTTACGAATTCCTCAGCGACAACAACTGTCGGTTTTTAGTAAGTATCTATCCGGTACGAAGCCCGGCCTCTTTTATGAATGATTGGTTTGATGCAAAAAAATAACCGACGCGTATTAAAACGTCGGCTAATGTCATTTTTTGCAAGCGGCGTATTTTGCACTAAATTGGAGAGAAATAACAAGAGAATGAGATAGCCAAAAATAAATATTTTTATCTAACCGCCTGATTTATCGACACTCGATTTTACATAAACGCCTGCGATAGCACTATTTGCTAAAATCTGATCTCGCCACCAGGCGCTGGCTAATCCTGACGTCTGTTCATTCCAGCCAATCCACACCGGTTCAAACATAATTTGTGCGACCACTTTCTTCTCTATCAGGGCGCCGCTGTCCAAAAAACGTTGTGCCAGATAGCGCGGTAAATACCCGCATCCCAGCCCACTGATCTGCAGTTCCAGCTTGGTTTTAAAGTCAAAAACGGTGATTGCATCCTGATCGTCAAGCAGTTGAGAACCCGACAAGCTCGCCAGGTGAGGACTGTCCCCCACCACAATGGCACGGAAACGTTTAATGGTACGCCGTTGCAGTGGTTCGTCTTCCTGCGCCAGCGGATGATGCGGTGCGATCACAAACACCTGTTCGAGGTCACCTAAACGCGCAAAACCAAAGTTACTCGCGGAAGGCGGTTCATGCATCGCCCCGACGATAATATCGGCCCGCCCTTGGGTGAGCGCCTCCCAGGAACCGCCCAGTACACCGTTGATAAATTTAAGCCGCGTGACGCTGTGGTGCTGGTAGAAGGATTCGATAAGCGGGGCCAGCAGTGAAAAAGGAAAGGTGTCATCCACGCCAATAACCAGCTGGTTCTCCCAACCTTCGTGCAGTTTGATGGCCTGTTTTTCGAGTTCGCGGACGGTATGCAGTACCTCCCGCCCCTTTTCCAGCAGCATCTGCCCGGTGCGGGTAAACGTCGCCCGATGCCCGCTGCGATCCAACAATTGAATATTCAGATCGCTTTCCAGCTTATGGACGGTATAACTCAGCGCGGACGGCGTCTTAAACAATTTTGCCGACGCCGCCGCGAAACTTCCCTCTTTATCTAACGCGTCGAGGATGATCAGAACGTCCAGCAGTGGTTTCATACTCGCCCCCTGGCGGTATATGACGGCACGCTGCTGGTCTGTCACTCCATCGGCATCACCAGCGGGTCGGGATACTGGTACTCAAACCCAAGTTCATTGCAAATTCGGTTGCCGTCAATGACTTTACCTTTACCGTTATCCACACCGTCCCGAAATTCCGGCGGTTCCAGCCCCAGCAAACGCGCCATCTGGGGATAGAACACATTACGCGCCGGATGCATAGGCGCACATATATTATAGATGTGTCCTCCTTTCGGTGCCTGGAGCAGCAGGGTGATTGCAGACACGACATCATCCAGATGCACCAGATTGACGCCATGCTGTCCATCCGGTGCCGTTTTACCGGCGAAAAAACGCCCTGGGTGTCTGCCCGGTCCAACCAATCCGGCGAGGCGCACAATGTCTACCGAGGTCCCCGGCAGGTTATGCAACCAGTCCTCAAGTTCTTTCAGCACACGACCGCTTGCCGTCACCGGATTGCGCGGCGAGCCTTCCTTCACGGCTCCCTGTACGTCACCATACACCGACGTCGAGCTGGTAAAAATAATCCGTGGAATACGGTATGCCAGCGCACTGTCGACCAGCTCCTGCATCGCCTGCAGATAAAAATCTTCACCCGGACCGCTACGGCGGGCGGGCAGCGTGATGACCAGCGCATCGACATCCATCAGCGCATCGAGATCGTCTGACGCGCACACCAGCTCAGGTTCAAGGCGCAGCGAGTAGCTTTCGATACCGCTCATGCGGGCCGCTTCCACCCCATCCAGCGTGGTTTTGCTGCCGGTGACCTGCCAGCCTCGCGCCGCCAGCGACATGGCTAACGGCATTCCTAACCAACCTAACCCGACAATTGCGACCTTTTTCATGCCTTCTCTCCTGACTTGTGGCCTGTTACCCAAGGCTACGCCAGCCCACGGTGACTGACAATTCATAGTATCAATATGAAATGAATTAATGATCAAAAAAAGCCCTTGCTTTCGGTGACTAAAGTGGTTTAGGTTAAAAGACATCAAATGAATAAACATTCATCGAGAAAATTTTATGACACGCGCTCAATTTAAACACCATCATCACCATCATCCTGACTAGTCTTTCAGGCGATGTGTGCTGGGAGACATTTAACTCTTCCAGTGGTGCATGAGCGCATGAGAAAGCCCCCGGAAGAATTCTTCCGGGGGCTTTTTTTTTGGTGCGTGACCCAGACCGATTCAGACAGGATAACGAGGACAAGAGAATGTTAGACAATACCCGTTTACGCATAGCTATGCAGAAATCAGGCCGCTTAAGCGATGATTCACGCGAATTACTGGCCCGCTGTGGCATTAAAATTAATCTTCACACCCAGCGCCTGATTGCGATGGCAGAGAACATGCCGATTGATATTCTCCGCGTGCGTGATGACGATATTCCGGGTCTGGTGATGGACGGCGTGGTTGACCTCGGCATCATTGGTGAAAACGTTTTAGAAGAAGAGTTGCTCAACCGCCGGGCGCAGGGCGAAGATCCGCGCTACTTTACGCTGCGTCGTCTCGACTTCGGTGGCTGTCGCCTCTCGTTAGCCACCCCGGCTGACGAAGCCTGGGACGGCCCGGCTTCGCTGAACGGTAAACGTGTTGCCACTTCCTACCCGCACCTGCTGAAACGTTATCTCGATCAGAAAGGCGTCACGTTTAAATCCTGCCTGCTAAACGGCTCAGTAGAAGTTGCCCCGCGTGCGGGCCTGGCCGATGCGATTTGCGATCTGGTCTCAACCGGCGCCACGCTGGAAGCCAACGGCCTGCGTGAAGTCGAAGTGATTTACCGCTCCAAAGCCTGCCTGATCCAGCGCGACGGCGAGATGGCGGAAGCCAAGCAGCAGCTGATCGATAAATTGCTGACCCGTATTCAGGGCGTGATCCAGGCCCGCGAATCCAAGTACATCATGATGCACGCCCCAACCGAACGTCTGGACGAGGTCATCGCCCTGCTGCCAGGCGCAGAGCGTCCAACTATTCTGCCACTGGCAGGCGATCAGCAGCGCGTAGCAATGCACATGGTCAGCAGCGAAACCCTGTTCTGGGAAACCATGGAAAAACTGAAAGCGCTCGGTGCCAGTTCGATTCTGGTGCTGCCAATTGAGAAGATGATGGAGTGATCTGATGCCTGATGGCGCTTCGCTTATCAGGCCTACAAGAATTGTCACAATCATTGATATTACGGGTCTTGTAGGCCGGATAAGGCAGCACCGCCATCCGGCAACACCCGATAATGGAGTAACGACCATGAGCTTCAATACCCTGATTGACTGGAATACCTGCAGCACAGAGCAGCAACGCGAATTGCTGATGCGCCCGGCAATCTCTGCCTCGGACAGCATCACCCGTACCGTCAGCGACATTCTGGATAACGTCAAATCACGCGGTGATGCGGCGCTGCGCGAATACAGCGCCAAATTTGATAAAACCACCGTCAGCGCGCTGAAAGTCAGTGCCGAAGAGATTTCTGCCGCCAGCGCGCGTCTGAGTGAGGACCTCAAGCAGGCGATGGCGGTCGCGGTGAAAAATATTGAAACGTTTCACAACGCGCAAAAACTGCCCGCGGTAGATATTGAAACGCAGCCCGGCGTGCGCTGCCAGCAGGTGACCCGTCCGGTCAGCTCCGTCGGTTTGTATATTCCGGGGGGATCGGCCCCACTCTTCTCAACGGTATTGATGCTTGCCACCCCGGCCCGTATTGCTGGTTGCCAACGCGTGGTGCTGTGCTCGCCACCGCCTATCGCCGACGAAATTTTGTATGCGGCGCAGCTGTGCGGTGTGCAAGAAGTGTTTAACGTCGGTGGCGCCCAGGCAATTGCCGCTCTGGCCTTCGGTAGCGAATCGGTACCCAAAGTCGACAAAATTTTTGGCCCGGGTAATGCCTGGGTAACGGAGGCCAAGCGCCAGGTAAGCCAGCGTCTGGACGGTGCGGCCATTGATATGCCGGCCGGACCTTCCGAAGTACTGGTGATTGCCGACAGCGGCGCGACCCCGGATTTCGTCGCCTCCGATCTGCTCTCGCAGGCCGAGCACGGCCCGGACTCTCAGGTGATCCTGCTGACGCCAGATGCCGGGATAGCCCGCCGCGTGGCTGACGCCGTTGAACGCCAGCTTGCTGAACTACCACGCTCGGAAACAGCGCGTCAGGCGCTGAGCGCCAGCCGTCTGATTGTGACCCGGGATCTGGCGCAGTGCATCGCCATTTCTAACCAGTACGGCCCAGAGCACCTGATCATTCAGACCCGTAACGCCCGTGAACTGGTCGATGACATCACCAGCGCCGGCTCCGTGTTTCTCGGTGACTGGTCACCGGAATCCGCCGGTGATTATGCCTCAGGGACAAACCACGTGCTACCGACCTACGGTTACACCGCGACCTGTTCAAGCCTCGGGCTGGCAGACTTCCAAAAGCGGATGACCGTCCAGGAACTGTCGCCACAAGGTTTCTCAGCCCTCGCCTCAACCATCGAAACGCTGGCCGCCGCGGAGCGACTGACCGCCCACAAAAATGCCGTCACCCTGCGTGTTAACGCCCTCAAGGAGCAAGCATGAGCACTGACAACATTCTTAGCGTCACCGATTTAGCCCGTAAAAATGTCCGCGAACTGACGCCCTATCAGTCTGCCCGTCGTCTGGGCGGTAATGGCGACGTCTGGCTGAATGCCAACGAGTTCCCGACGGCCGTTGAGTTTCAGCTCAGCCAGCAGACGCTTAACCGTTACCCGGAATGTCAGCCAAAAGCGGTGATTGAGAATTACGCACAGTACGCGGGCGTTAAACCGGAGCAGGTGTTGGTTAGCCGAGGGGCAGATGAAGGTATCGAACTGTTGGTCCGCGCGTTTTGTGAACCCGGCCAGGATGCCATTCTTTACTGCCCGCCGACCTACGGCATGTACAGCGTCAGCGCTGAGACCATCGGCGTGGAATGCCGCACCGTGCCTACGCTTGCCGACTGGCAGCTCGATCTCCAGGGCATTGCCGACAAGCTTGATGGCGTGAAGGTGGTTTACGTTTGCAGCCCTAACAATCCGACCGGCCAGTTGATTAACCCACAAGATCTACGCTCGCTGCTTGAAATGACCCAAGGTAAAGCCATTGTGGTCGCCGATGAAGCGTACATTGAGTTCTGTCCGCAGGCGACGCTGGCCGGCTGGTTAACGGAATATCCACACCTGGTGGTTCTGCGTACCCTTTCCAAGGCGTTTGCGCTGGCAGGGTTGCGCTGCGGATTTACGCTGGCCAATGAAGAGGTGATTAACCTGCTGTTGAAAGTGATCGCCCCCTACCCGCTGTCGACGCCGGTAGCCGATATCGCCGCCCAGGCGCTGACATCACAAGGCATTGCCGCCATGCGTGAACGCGTAGCGCAGATCCTACAAGAGCGTCAGTACCTGGTGGATACCCTAAACACTATCCCCTGCGTGGAGCAGGTTTTCACCTCTGAAACCAACTATATTCTGGCCCGCTTTACCGCTTCCAGTTCTGTGTTTAAATCTTTGTGGGATCAGGGCATTATCTTACGAGACCAGAACAAACAACCTTCATTAAGCGGCTGCCTGCGGATCACCGTCGGCACCCGTGAAGAAAGCCAGCGCGTCATTGACGCTTTACGTGCGGAGCAAGTATGAGCCAGAAGTATCTTTTTATTGACCGTGATGGAACCCTGATTTCAGAACCGCCAAGTGACTTTCAGGTTGATCGCTTTGACAAACTGGCCTTTGAGCCGGAGGTTGTCCCTGCCCTGCTCAAGCTGCAAAAAGCCGGTTATAAACTGGTGATGATCACCAACCAGGATGGACTGGGAACGCAAAGCTTCCCGCAGGCTGAGTTTGACGGGCCGCATAACCTGATGATGCAGATTTTCACCTCGCAGGGCGTGGTGTTTGATGAGGTGCTGATCTGCCCGCACCTGCCAGCAGACGAATGCGACTGCCGTAAACCAAAAGTGAAGCTGGTCGAACAGTATCTGGCTGAACAGGCGCTGGATACCGCGAATAGCTACGTGATTGGCGACCGCGCAACCGACATTCAGCTGGCTGAAAACATGGGAATCGGCGGGTTACGCTACCACCGTGACACCCTGAACTGGTCGATGATTAGCGAACAGCTGACCAAACGCGACCGCTACGCCCACGTTGAGCGTAATACCAAAGAAACGCAGATTGACGTCAAAGTGTGGCTGGACCGCGAGGGCCGCAGCAAAATTAATACCGGCGTCGGCTTCTTTGACCACATGCTGGATCAAATCTCGACCCACGGCGGTTTTCGCATGGAAATCACCGTCAAGGGCGACTTGTATATTGACGATCACCACACCGTAGAAGATACCGGTCTGGCGCTGGGCGAAGCGTTAAAACTGGCGTTGGGTGACAAGCGTGGCATCAACCGCTTCGGGTTTGTGCTGCCAATGGACGAATGCCTGGCCCGCTGCGCGCTGGATATCTCCGGACGTCCGCACCTGGAATACCGGGCTGAATTCACCTATCAGCGCGTTGGCGATCTGAGCACCGAGATGATCGAGCACTTTTTCCGTTCGCTCTCTTACACCATGGGCGTGACGCTGCACCTGAAGACCAAGGGCAAAAACGATCACCACCGTGTGGAAAGCCTGTTCAAGGCCTTTGGCCGCACGCTGCGCCAGGCGATTCGCGTTGAGGGCGATACCCTTCCCTCCTCAAAAGGAGTGCTGTGATGAACGTGGTGATCCTCGACACCGGCTGCGCCAACCTCAACTCAGTGAAATCTGCCGTGGCGCGTCACGGTTATGACCCCATCGTCAGCCGCGACGCCGATGTGGTACTGCGCGCTGATAAGCTTTTTCTGCCCGGCGTCGGGACCGCGCAGGCGGCGATGGATCAGCTACGTGAACGCGAACTGATTGAGCTGATCAAAGCCTGTACCCAACCGGTTCTGGGGATTTGTTTAGGCATGCAACTGCTCGGTCGGCGTAGTGCAGAGAGCAATGGCGTCGATATGCTGGGTATTATTGAGCAAGACGTACCTAAGATGACCGACTTTGGTCTGCCACTGCCGCATATGGGCTGGAACCGGGTGTATCCGCAGGCGGGAAATCGACTGTTCCGCGGCATTGACGATGGCGCGTATTTTTATTTTGTTCACAGCTACGCAATGCCGGTCAATCCCTCGACCATTGCCCAGTGCCATTACGGTGAACCGTTCACTGCAGCGGTACAAAAAGATAATTTCTTCGGCGTACAGTTTCACCCTGAGCGCTCGGGTGCCGCTGGGGCGCTGTTGCTGAAAAATTTTCTGGAGATGTGATGATTATTCCGGCATTAGATTTAATCGATGGCACAGTTGTGCGTCTCCACCAAGGCGATTACGCCACCCAGCGTGATTACGGCAACGATCCCCTGCCGCGCTTGCAGGATTACGCCGCACAAGGTGCACAGGTTCTGCACCTGGTAGATTTAACCGGCGCGAAAGATCCGCTCAAGCGTCAGATCCCGCTGATTAAAACGCTGGTCGCCGGTGTCAACGTACCGGTGCAGGTTGGCGGCGGTGTGCGCACAGAAGAGGATGTTGCGGCCCTGCTGGCAGCCGGTGTGGCGCGCGTGGTGGTTGGCTCGACGGCGGTAAAATCACCTGAAGTCGTCAAAGGCTGGTTCGAGCGTTTCGGTGCAGATGCACTGGTGCTGGCGCTGGATGTGCGTATTGACGAACAAGGTAACAAGCAGGTCGCGGTCAGCGGCTGGCAGGAAGACTCCGGCGTTTCGCTGGAAGAACTGGTGGAAACCTACCTGCCCGTTGGCCTGAAGCATGTGCTGTGCACCGATATCTCCCGCGACGGCACGCTGGCAGGCTCTAACGTATCGCTTTATGAAGAAGTCTGCGCTAAATATCCGCAGGTGGCCTTTCAGTCATCCGGTGGTATTGGTGATATCGACGACGTTGCCGCCCTGCGCGGAACCGGCGTGCGCGGCGTGATCGTCGGACGCGCGCTGCTGGAAGGAAAATTCACCGTTGAGGAGGCCATTCAATGCTGGCAAAACGCATAATTCCGTGTCTGGACGTTCGCGATGGTCAGGTAGTGAAAGGCGTCCAGTTTCGTAATCACGAGGTCATCGGTGACATCGTCCCGTTGGCGAAACGCTATGCCGACGAGGGCGCAGATGAGCTGGTGTTCTACGATATCACCGCCTCCAGCGATGGACGTGTAGTCGATAAGAGCTGGGTATCGCGCGTAGCAGAAGTGATCGACATCCCGTTCTGCGTGGCGGGCGGGATTAAGTCAGTGGACGATGCTGCGAAAATACTGACTTTCGGCGCTGATAAAATTTCTGTCAACTCCCCTGCGCTGGCAGACCCTCAGCTCATCACTCGCCTTGCCGAACGCTTTGGCGTGCAGTGCATCGTGGTTGGGATCGATACCTGGCATGACGCCGAAACCGGGAAGTATCACGTTAATCAATACACTGGCGATGAAAGCCGAACCCGCGTCACCCAGTGGGAAACCCTCGACTGGGTTAAAGAGGTGCAAAAACTCGGCGCAGGTGAAATCGTCCTCAATATGATGAACCAGGACGGCGTGCGTAACGGCTACGATCTCAAGCAGCTGAAAAAAGTACGTGAAGTATGCCACGTTCCGCTGATCGCCTCCGGCGGCGCAGGAACCATGGAACACTTCCTTGCTGCCTTCCGGGATACGGATGTCGATGGCGCGCTCGCCGCTTCAGTGTTCCACAAGCAGATTATTAATATTGGTGAATTAAAAACGTACCTGGCAACGCAGGGCGTGGAGATCAGGATATGTTAACGAAGCAACAATGCCGCGAACTGGACTGGGAAAAAACCGACGGACTGATGCCGGTTGTCGTACAGCATGCGGTCTCCGGCGAAGTATTGATGCTGGGTTATATGAACCTTGAAGCACTGGACAAAACGCTTGAAAGCGGCAAAGTGACCTTTTTCTCGCGCACCAAACAGCGCCTGTGGACCAAGGGCGAAACCTCCGGCAACTTCCTCAATGTGGTCAGCATTACGACCGATTGCGATAACGACACGTTGCTGGTGCTGGTGAACCCGATTGGGCCCACCTGCCATAAAGGGACCAGCAGCTGTTTTGGCGAGGCCAGCCACCAGTGGCTGTTCCTGTATCAGCTTGAACAGCTACTTGCTGAGCGTAAAACGGCGGACCCGGAGAGTTCCTATACGGCTAAACTGTATGCCAGCGGCACCAAACGCATCGCCCAGAAAGTCGGTGAAGAAGGCGTGGAGACCGCGCTGGCCGCAACGGTACATGACCGTTTCGAACTGACCAATGAGGCATCCGATCTGATGTATCACCTGCTGGTACTGCTGCAGGATCAGGATCTCGATCTGACCACGGTAATAGAGAATTTGCGTCAGCGGCATCAGTAAACTTCGGGCGTAAAAAAACCGGGCGATACCCGGTTTTTTGTTTTTAGCTCTGCGTCATACTGACTTACTGCGCTTTTGCTTTGTAGCCCCGTAACGCATTTCGCCCCAGTACCACGCCCGCGCCAATCATTCCCCCGAGCAGTACCGCCAGTACCAGCGTAATGGCTTTCTTCGGGCTGTCACGACGGATCGGTAAGGTCGGTTTCATTACATAGCGGTAAGCGTTTAACCCAGTACCGTCAAGCTTCAGTGCCTCAATATCCAACAGGTTTTTCCTGGCCTGGAAGTAGCTATCAGAGAAGGTCAACGGGCGAGTCGCTTCGTGCTCAATCATTGATTTCAGAGCATCGCTACCCAACAGCAGCATGCTGTCCTGAGTCACATCCTGAGTTTGCTGAATTTGTGGCCTGGTCACACCTGCTTGTTCAGCGTAGCGCAAGGCTTCCTGAATCTGCTTAATACGCAGATTTTTTTGCTCTTGCGCAATCACTTCTTGAGTTCTCAACGAGTCTTTCAGCGCCGTTGTCCGCAGCTTGATGTTATCAACCAAGTCAGTTTCCAGTTCTTTGGCAACCTTGTCATCAATTTGTTGGATATATTCAGAAAGTTGACGCTGCGCACCTTCAGGAGAATCACTCACATAGGAGACCGCCAGCGGCAACAGTTGCCCCTTAACTGACTGCTCAATAGTCAGTTTTTCTGGTTCTTCCTGATTATCAAGCGTTTCAGCCAACGCAGAAAACGCGGTGCTAAAACGTCCAATAACATTGGCCTGTAACTCAGTCACTTTTGGCGCGCTGCTGCCATACAATACGTTCAATGCATTATTGTAAGTGGCTATTTGCGCGATATCAGGCTGGGTAACAATTGCAGTAGAAGTCCATTTCTCTTTTGCCACTGCCAGATAACCCACCGCAAGGAGGATGGCAACAACAACACAGACAACAATCGTCATTTTGCCGCGCCACAACTGCATCACTAAATCAATTAAATCAATCTGTTCCGGATCGTTACTGCGCCCCGATACGTTGTTATCACCGACAGACATAATTACCCTAAATGAGGAAAGACTTAACGCCAATAGTTTAGCCATAAATTCAGGTAATGCCATAGGATTACTGATAAAAAATACAGATTATTTAAGTGATATTGATTGGTATTTTAATCACTACTTAAAAAGTTAAGCTGGCAATCATCGCAGTCAACAATGAAAATCTGACTGGCGCGCCTATTCATGCCATCCTATCAATTCACGTTGTGAATAAAAATGACGTAACCAGTAAAACCGAACAGGGTGATAACAGATAACGATTATCTTTTTTATCGTCAAACGGTATGATTCTCCCTTTCTGGCGCCTGATGGCGCCTGGCAACAATAAAGCCAGACAGAGGTACAACATGAAATACCTGGTTACGGGTGCCGCCGGTTTTATCGGCTTCCACGTTAGCAAACGCCTGCTGGACGCTGGCCACCAGGTGGTCGGTATGGATAATCTCAACGATTACTACGATGTCAACCTTAAGCAGGCGCGCCTGGCGTTGCTGGTACACCCCGGATTCCATTTTCATAAGCTTGATTTAGCTGACCGGGAAAGCATGGCGGCACTCTTCGCGGACGAGCGCTTTGATCGCGTAATCCATCTCGCCGCACAGGCGGGCGTTCGATACTCAATCGACAATCCACATGCTTACGCAGACTCCAATCTGACCGGCTTTTTGAACGTACTGGAGGGGTGTCGACATAACCAAATCCAACACCTGCTCTATGCATCCTCCAGCTCGGTGTACGGCCTGAACCGCAAGATGCCGTTTGCCACAGATGATTCCGTTGATCACCCTGTGTCCTTATATGCGGCAACCAAAAAAGCCAACGAGCTGATGGCGCATACCTACTCTCATTTATATGGCCTGCCGACCACGGGATTGCGTTTCTTCACCGTGTACGGCCCGTGGGGTCGCCCGGATATGGCGCTATTTAAGTTCACCAAAGCGATGCTGGAAGGGAAAAGCATCGACGTCTATAACTTTGGTAAAATGAAGCGTGATTTTACCTATATTGATGATATCGCCGAGGCGATTGTTCGCCTGCAGGACATTATTCCGCTGACCGACGCACAATGGACCGTTGAAACCGGCACTCCAGCTACCAGTATTGCTCCCTATCGCGTCTACAATATTGGCAATAGTGCCCCGGTCGAGTTGATGGATTACATCAAAGCACTGGAAGAAGCGCTAGGTATTGAAGCCACTAAAAATATGCTGCCACTGCAACCCGGAGACGTGCTGGAAACCAGCGCAGATACTCAAGCACTATACGATGTGATTGGTTTTAAACCCGAAACAACCGTTAAAGATGGTGTAAAAAACTTTGTGGACTGGTATCGCGATTTCTACGCGGTTTAAACTCTTTCGTTCTGAAATATAAAAGAGGCCTTTTAAAGGACCTCTTTTATTCGCGAGATGGCTTAGTCATTACCAAACAGATCGCGGGTGTACACCTTATCGGCGACATCACTTAGTTCCGGCGTCATACGGTTAGAAATGATAATGTCCGCTTCATTTTTAAAGGCGTCTAAATCACGTACCACGCGCGAATGGAAGAATTCATCCTCTTTCATTACCGGTTCAAAAATAATCACCGGTACACCTTTGGCTTTAATTCGCTTCATGATGCCCTGAATGGACGACGCCCGGAAGTTATCAGAACCACTTTTCATGATTAAGCGATAAACCCCCACCACCTTTGGTTTGCGTGCAAGGATCGAGTCGGCAATAAAGTCTTTACGCGTGCGGTTGGCATCCACAATGGCGGAGATAAGGTTATTGGGAACCGACTGGTAGTTCGCCAGCAACTGTTTGGTGTCTTTCGGCAGGCAATAGCCACCATAACCAAATGAGGGGTTGTTATAGTGATTACCAATACGCGGATCCAGACAGACACCTTCGATAATTTGTCGTGCATCTAAACCTAAGCTTTCAGCGTAACTGTCAAGCTCGTTGAAATACGCCACCCGCATAGCGAGATAGGTATTAGCAAACAGTTTAATCGCTTCAGCTTCGGTAGAGTCGGTAAATAAAGTGGGGATATCTTGCTTGATGGCACCTTCCTGCAACAATGCCGCAAATCGCTCTGCACGCTCAGAACGCTCACCAACCACAATGCGTGACGGGTGGAGATTGTCATAAAGCGCCTTACCTTCACGCAGAAACTCCGGTGAGAAAATAATATTCTCCGTGCCCAAACATTCTTTAATCGACTGGGTAAAACCTACCGGGATGGTTGATTTTATGATCATCACCGCCTGCGGATTTATTTCCAGTACATCTCGGATGACTGACTCCACGCTGGACGTATTGAAGTAGTTGGTTTTAGGATCGTAGTCGGTTGGCGTGGCAATAATGACGTAGTCAGCATTGCGGTAAGCCTCTTGCTTGTCGGTGGTTGCGCGGAAGTTAAGATCTTTTGTGGCCAAATACTCTTCAATTTCTTTATCAGCAATCGGTGACTGTTTCTGATTCAGCATGTCTACTTTGGATTGCACAATATCCAGTGCGACCACTTCGTGACTTTGGGCAATCAGAATACCGTTCGACAGCCCCACATAACCTGTACCTGAAATCGTTATTTTCATTAGCTTTGACTTCTTTTGGTTAAACATTAAAGAGTGAACAATTCACCATCGTTAGACCCAACGTTGTCGTATCGGATCAGCGTAAGTGCATTATATCGCGATTTAGCGCAGCTACGCCTATCAGACCTGACCGAATGCCGTTTTTTACCCATAAAAAAGCCCGGAGGAGCGCTCCGGGCCGGCATTTGCGGTGGGACTAAATCAGATTAATCCAGCCATTCCGTATGGAACACGCCTTCTTTATCTGTGCGCTTATAGGTGTGCGCACCGAAGTAGTCACGTTGTGCCTGGATCAGGTTAGCGGGCAGTACTTCTGCACGGTAGCTGTCGTAATAGGCAACCGCTGCGGAGAAGGTCGGAACCGGAATACCGTTCTGTACGGCATAGGCCACCACATCACGCAGCGCCTGCTGATATTCATCAGCGATGTTCTTGAAGTACGGATCCAGCAGCAGGTTAGCGATACCGGCATTTTTAGCGTAAGCATCGGTGATCTTCTGCAGGAACTGCGCACGAATGATGCAGCCGGCACGGAAGATCTTGGCAATCTCACCGTAGTTCAGATCCCAGTTGTGCTCGTCAGATGCGGCACGCAGTTGCGAGAAGCCCTGCGCATAGGAGACGATCTTGCCCAAGTACAGAGCGCGACGAACTTTCTCAACGAACTCAGCTTTATCACCCGCCAGTTGGGCCTTTGGACCCGTCAGGACTTTAGAAGCGGCAACTCGCTGCTCTTTCAGAGAAGAGATATAGCGTGCGAATACGGATTCAGTAATCAGCGACAGCGGCTCGCCTAGATCCAGAGAACTCTGGCTGGTCCACTTACCGGTACCTTTGTTAGCGGCTTCATCCAGAATGACGTCAACCAGGTATTTACCTTCTTCATCTTTTTTGGTGAAGATGTCTTTGGTAATGTCGATCAGGTAGCTGCTCAGCTCACCGTTGTTCCACTCGGTGAAAGTGCTTGCCAGCTCTTCGTTAGACAGGTTTAAACCACCTTTCAGCAGAGAATAGGCTTCAGCAATCAGCTGCATATCGCCGTATTCAATACCGTTGTGAACCATCTTGACATAGTGACCCGCACCGTCCGCACCGATGTATGTTACGCACGGCTCGCCGTCTTCTGCAACAGCAGCGATCTTAGTCAGAATCGGCGCAACCAGTTCGTAGGCTTCTTTCTGGCCGCCAGGCATGATAGAAGGCCCTTTCAGCGCCCCTTCTTCGCCACCAGAAACACCGGTACCGATAAAGTTAAAGCCTTCCGCGGACAGTTCACGGTTACGACGGATAGTGTCCTGGAAGAAGGTGTTACCGCCATCAATAATGATGTCGCCTTTATCCATGTACGGCTTCAGGGAGTCGATGGCTGCATCAGTGCCAGCGCCCGCCTTCACCATTAACAGGATACGACGCGGAGTTTCAAGAGACTCGACGAACTCTTTCACCGTGTAATGAGGAACCAGTTTCTTACCCGGGTTCTCGGCAACAACTTCTTCAGTTTTTTCGCGGGAGCGGTTAAAGATGGAGACGGTATAACCGCGGCTTTCGATGTTGAGCGCCAGGTTGCGCCCCATCACTGCCATACCGACGACGCCGATCTGTTGCTTGGACATTACATACTCCTGTCAGGTGTGGTCACCGCGACTTATGCGCGGCTCTTATCTAGCGGATAGATTAACTTAGGATGCTTTTCAAGTGTAGTGAAAATATCTAATTTATACTAAAGCATATTAGCATATTTAATTCAAATAAGACTGAACAACAAAATCAACAATTTCATCATATTTTAGGAAATTATTTTTTTATATTTCGATGGTGTAAAATCCCGCATTGAACCTATTACAAAGGGGAGATTTTCATAATCCCAACAAACCATAAGATAATTATTAGCCTCCATATATTCCGCCAAATCTTTTTGATGTTTATCTATTCTCTCTAAGTTCGGAATAGCTATGACTTTCTTTGCCATCTCGAGAAGAGTATAGATTGTACCTGCCCCAGCATGGGTTATAACCACATCAGCCTCATTATAGTAATCATAAATATTTTCTGTATACGCGAAAAACTCCCCGCTGACAGGAATATATTTACCATCAGCTATCTGAAAGGTAACGTCATAGTCATTTTCTTTTGAGAAAAAAATATCGACCTTTTCTATCATTTTATCAAATGATGTTGTACCAACTGTCACAAATATTTTCATAACCTACCTGAAAAAATAGCCTTCGGATACAATTGCAATAACGATTCGTTTTGCACATAGAATTTTGAAGCCAATAAATACATTATTCGCCCTGAAAGAGAAGAAGACGTAAATCGTGACCACGTCTCAATATGAATTATTTTTGCTCCCAAAATCCTTCCAGCAAGCGCAGTTGATATAGCTATTCCTGGCCCCGTAGTAATAATAACTCTGATATTGTATTTTTGGATTAACCGATATGATTCGATAAATATTGATAATGGGCCAAGGTTGGTAAACATACCTAACCATTTATGTTTATTCCTAAACTCTCCCGTTACAACATGAGAAAAAGACCAACTAGCTTTTTTCGAAGAATCTGATAATGTTATAGCATTAAAACCTTCAAGTTTATTTAATAAATTAGGAGCCAATCTCGCCATCTGTGCTGTATGCCCCCCCTCCCCATAAACAAAGAGAATAAATTTATCATCTAAACACATCATTCAACCGTCCTTTCAAGCTTTCACTACCATAGAACTCATTGACTATTAGGCTATTTTTTTGCATTATCTTTCTCATTTCAATTTCATCCTTAGAATTAAATGAAATAATTTCATCACGAATAGATGAGGTGTCAATATTTTTGAGAAATGAAAAGACTAATCCTTTATCGCTAAATTCACGAAAAGCCGGAATGTCAGAAAGAATACAATAAACACCTGTAGACATCGCTTCAAGAGGTACTAAACCTAAGCTTTCACTGTCCGATGGGTAAATTAATATATCTATATTTTTAAACCAATGGGCTAACTGATTATGGGATAACGGTCCATTAAATTCTATTTTTGCTTTAGAATTCTTAGCCAAGGCATAAAGATATTGTTCTTCTTCACCATCCCCAACAATTGACAAATGAATATTATTAAAAATTGCTACAGCAGAGATAATGAGATCGACATTTTTTGATTTTACTAACCTGCCCGCATAGCCAATACGTAAGTTACTTGTTCGGGGAACTTCCTTTTCTGAATAAGAAAAACATTGTTTAACCCCTCCTGAAGGATATATGACTACATCAGAAGATGATAAATTATATTTTTCTCTTAAAAATCCCGCATAATGTTCTGACGGACAAACGATGGTAACGCTTATAGCTAATATCCTTTTTGTTAGAAACTCTTTTATTTTGTGAAAATAGGCATTTCTACCTGTTAATAACTTAACATCGCCGCCATGAACATGACTGACAACTCTAATTTTTCGACATAGTGCTTTTGCAAATAAAAGAGGTAAAGACGTATGTGATACATAATGACAATAGGCATAATCATACCTATGAAAAATCAAATGATAAAGTACGTTTATATAAAAAAAGAAATAACTTAATATCTTTTCAGTTTTATTATTGCCTTTACGGGTTCTTACGCATTTTTCGATCCGATAACCATTGGATTCTAAATCGTTTACTATATTGGCAACAAATATACCAAATTCAGGATTATCTGGCGATGGGTACATATTACTAATCAATAAAATTTTCACATTCCTTCCTTAGTATAATTTTTATGTTTAGGGTGGTAATTTGTCACTACTCTCCCCCAAAAATTTTTTAAAGGAATTAAAATTGGTTTTGTTTTAGGACTATAAGCCCCTTCAGATTTTAATTCTCTGTAGAATGGGTCATGATTCGTCCATGTCTTATAAAAAACACTATAATTCAATATTTCCTTGGCTTTTTTGCTGATAAAATAATTAAATATATTTCTTGATGCAAAGACAGGGAATACACTTTTGAAACATGAATTCATCACTACCGCACCAGTTGTAATATACCTTAACCCTCTTCCATAAAGGAATTCATAATAAGTAACTTTTTGTAAGTCATCAAGGCTTGAATACTCTTTCGACTTGTCACAAAAATCCTTGTAAACGAAAGCGAACTGCTCATCATTAAGTTTTCTATACCTTTTACGCAATAATTTTTCGGGAGTCATTAACAATGGAGTTAACGATGGGAAAAATTTAAAAAACTCCCCTAATCTACCTCCAAATGTCATATAAACACCTCTTTGCAAGACATCCCCCAAATATCCATCGAGAGCTATGGGATATGGGCGTGATATATTTTTAACATATCTATAATTGCTAAAAAACTGAGGATTATAAGCTTTAACACTACCATCAAAAAGTATGTGACATATTTTGTTATCAAATTCACTTACTTTGTTCATTACGAATGAAAAAGATTTATATTCGATTCCTGAATAATTTGCAAGTTTATTGCCATTAATAACATCAGCTGAAGTTTCAGGCCCCCATGTATAACCAAATTGAGGTTTTGAAACACTAAGGATAAATCTGGAATCAAATCCTGCAGATAAAGCAATAGATTGTAGATTGCTTGGCGTCGTGGATAATAATTTGAGCGCTTCAGTAGTTACATCGATTTCCGCTGAACACGACGAAATTTGATAACCATTATTTATAAGATTACTTACTCCATTCTTATATTTTATTATATCACCAGGATTGAACCGGTAAACACCTCGAAACATTGTATACTTCCCAAATAAATGCCCTTGGCTATTAAGAATATTTCTGAGATTTTCATCGATATCTTGATGAAAAGAATGAAGAGATGGTGAAATTTTTAATTCTCCACCTTGAAAAGAATAGTAATGTGGCGACAGTGAAAAAGGATCCGAAAAAATAGTCACTTCATTATTTTTTAAATAAATACATACAAAAACACCGGATAGAAGCTTATTGCTAACTTTTTCAATACAACCATGAACATCAAGTTCACTCTTAAGCCAATGCAAATTATTACGTTCATATTTTTCATTTATAAACCAACCTGCCAAATAGATCTTACTGTCGTCCGTTTCTATTACAGGTTCAGAATACCAGTCTATACAATCATAATAAATACCAACTCTATTTCCGATTATATCAAAGAACAATTTCTGCTTATTTTCACTTAACAAGCTTTCCAATTCTTCGGCTAAATCAACATTCATAGCAAGAAATGACATAATTAAACCTCGTTTAGTACTTTTTTCATAATTAGATATCTTGATAAATATGACACAGAAACCATCAAGCATAATAAGAACATTGGTATTACAGCACTATTTATATTTATGTACTGCAATATAAAAAACGTAGCCAAAAATATTAAAAAAGAAACAAGATTAAGCATCAAAGATAATTTTTCCTTGCCAACTAAATTAATCATAGTGGTTTCCAAAATTGAATACTGCCCCAGGAATATAAATAGTGCTATACTGAAACCGATGAAAATTACAGACAATAATGATACGTCTTTTGCAGCAAAGGCCCCATAAGCAATCATAATGATGATACCAAACAACATAATCGCTGACACTTGCCTTTTAAATTCATTAGACTTTGCAGCGTATTTAACTTTATCATGCTGAATATATGTCTGAAAATCCCTTATACTCATATTAAGTATAGCCCGAGGAAATACTGTTATAATCCCAGCAGTTGTTACCATTAGTGTAATTACTTTCGTAATGTCGGAACCAGCTAAAATTAAACTAATAATGGGAAGGAAGTATAATATTCCTGATGATATAAGATTAGAATGACCTATTAAAAATGCTTCCTTAGCGTTAATATTATGTTTTTTATCTTTGAAGAATAGTAATACGACCAATAAACTTTGTATTATATACAGGGAACCTAACACAGTCAGAATATCTAACTTTCTATAAAAAATGAATATAAGTGGTGGCAAAATAAAAATTAGTTCATTAATAGCACCGACAAGAAAATTCTTTTTAACAATGATCATATATCTTAAAATTTGATTCATTGTTAGACCGATAGATAGTAAAGCCACACCTAAGAAACTCAGTTGAATTACATTACCAAAACTAAGAAGAATGATAACACCCGAAAACAAACTAATTACTACGGCCCATAAACTTGCTTTTATAAAACCAACAATCCCTAATTCGGCACCATATTTTAACATTTCCGTTCCAACGCCTACTCCACCGACCATAGATAAAATTATGGCATACGAATAAGCCGAAGAAAACAGACCAAAATAATGTGTGGTAGTGACATGTGCTATTATATAAAATAAAACAACTCGGTTAGCACCAGGCAACGTAGTAAATGCTAAAGCAGATAATTTAGTTATGATAGCCATAACTCTATTTTTATTAAAAAAAATCATTTCTTAATTGCCAATAAATTTAAAACTTTACGCAAAATAAAATATATCACCATCAAAATACCGAATTTAATAAGTATATAGCAATATACTTCGAACCCATCGCGGACCCAAAAAAATAAATATCCAATGCTGCTTAGCAATATCAATTTTCCATATTGACTTTTAACAGAGAATAGACACCTATCAAAGAAGAATAAAACCAAACCACTGAATACCCCTCCTAACCAATAGAACCATGAGCCAAACATTATTAAGCAACTGCCCAAAAAAGTAGGAGACATAGTTAAATTTGTTTCTAATCCAAGAATTTCTGCCGTATAAAAATATCCATTATTAAATACATTGATCGGCTTGTGTTCCCATAAAAAACGAGGAATTACAATTGAAAACTCATTAAAAAATGTCGCAAAATATTGTATTTCAAATTGCTGTCGTACCAATGCAGTATTTATATTAATAACAGCATGTATTGGGGAAAAAGACTCAAAGGTAAAAAGAAGTACCTGCCCACCTCCATTCATCAAGAAACTTATTGCGTCGGTTATACTATTCGCGTATCTATACAATTCTAATAATATTAATGCAAGAACACCCGTGACTGATATTACCAGTAGTTGTTTTTTACTAATGTGTTTATAATATATCGCTAAAAATACAAGCGAAAATACCCCAGCGGCAAGCACATTCCTTGAACCGCCAATAACTATATAATATATGGTTCCGAAGCACCCCCCTAAAATAACGCTAGTGATAAAAGTAGTTCTAGTAGGTTTGGATATATAATATAGTATTAACGCCGGGATATATGCATACATTAATATAATTGAAAGGCCGCCTCCAGTATTAGCTTCTAATCTATCATTATATGAAAGCCCAAAGGCAATCCCATTACTATATATATACATAATTACGCCACAAAAATATAGAAACAGCAAAGTTAAGTAGCCTTTTCCTTCTTTCAGATTACTTAAATCAGCTTTTTTTATTTTATTCGTTAACGATAATACTCTATATGTATATATTGTTGAAAGAAGCAACAAGCAAGATTGCGCATAAGCCAACCACTCATCATTATTTAAATTTATTTCAAAAATGCCATCTTTGTTCAGAAAATAAAAAAAATGACAAACAGTATAAAAGGCTATAAAAAATACGTAATATATTCCATAACGTATTTTATCTCCATTAATAAAAGCCATGATTAATAAAAAACAAAAAATCAGTGTGAGCATTATTAGTTATTCTCTGACGTTATTTTGATATTTATATTAATAAGAATTTAACGGTAAATATTTTATTGGTAAACTGTTAATACATTCGTTATTAAACCACTTAGATAAGCGAGGGAAATTATTCATAACCAAGTATAACTATACTAACTTAAATACTCATACGACAGTATGATTGCTAGCCTGTAAAATAGCTACCGCCCCTGGCTTAACAGCTACCAGTGCACTAGCTAAATTCCTAAGATGTACCTGCTCCACAAGTTATCGAAAGCACAGTTAAACCTAAACGCTAATTGTCTTACCAAATGCAGCCAGAAACAAGGAAAAATCTGACAAAACCAAGATTAAACTTGGTAGGTTAACTCGTTGTTATTGATTGTTTTTCATAAAAAAACGACAGTAACATTCCCTTGCATCAAGTATAAACGCTGGGATGTTAGCTGCCGCTATTTTTCTGGTTGCCGTCACAAACATCTAAAATCTATTCGCTAAGTAGCTTCTCAATGCCCTTGCGGAACTTAGCCCCTTCCTTCAGGTTGCGCAGCCCATACTTCACAAATGCCTGCATGTAACCCATTTTTTTACCGCAGTCGTAGCTATCGCCGGTCATCAGCATCGCATCGACAGACTGTTTTTTCGCCAGTTCAGCAATGGCATCCGTTAACTGGATACGTCCCCAGGCACCAGGTTCAGTTTTTTCCAGTTCAGCCCAAATATCCGCTGACAGCACATAGCGCCCTACTGCCATCAGATCGGAATCCAGCGTTTGTGGCTGATCGGGTTTTTCAATGAACTCGACGATGCGGCTAATGTTACCTTCGTTGTTTAAAGGCTCCTTCGTCTGAATGACCGAATATTCAGAAAGATCGCCTTGCATACGTTTAGCCAGTACCTGGCTGCGCCCGGTTTCATTAAAACGAGCCACCATTGCGGCCAGGTTATAACGTAACGGATCGGCACTTGCCGTATCAAGCACAACGTCGGGCAGCACCACCACAAAAGGGTTGTCGCCAACGATGGGCCGCGCGCACAGAATCGAATGGCCCAGGCCCAGCAATTGCGCCTGACGCACGTTCATAATGGTCACGCCCGGAGGACAGATGGACTGCACTTCGGCCAGTAGCTGACGCTTCACGCGCTGCTCAAGGAGCGATTCTAATTCATAAGAGGTGTCGAAATGGTTCTCAACGGCATTCTTGGATGCATGCGTCACCAGAACGATTTCTTTGATCCCAGCAGCCACAACTTCGTCGATAATGTACTGAATCATCGGCTTGTCGACAATCGGCAGCATCTCTTTAGGGATTGCCTTCGTGGCAGGCAGCATATGCATCCCCAGACCCGCTACCGGAATAACTGCTTTCAAATTAACCATTACGTCATTCACCTATTCTTTAGTTGCTGAATTATAGCTTTTTAGCGTGTTTTAGCCAGTATGAATTACATCGTTCAGTTGGCGGGTATGTTACGCCGCTTATCTACGGAATGCAGTAATCTTAATCCCAAGCGTGCGTAACTTTAGCCAGGAATGGTCGTAAAATTACCGCCCCCGCTCCGGCAGGCGAAAATTCACCGCCTCGACGTTCACCACTTTATGATTCACCCTGTCGATATCAACCGAACTTTGCCCGGCTTCGTTCACCGCATGGACGTTGGCCAGCGACAGCAGTGTGTCCTGTTTAGCCATAAACTTGCCGCGCACATCCTTACGGAGGTCGAAGTGCATCTTCAGCGCAGGCCCCACGGCGGATTTTTGCATCACCTTGATATTGCGTAAAAAAAGATGCTGCGGTTGATTGTGCAGTTCCAGCGTCGCCCGCCTCATCTCCACGTTGGTGATGGCGACAAACGACGTTGCATTACCTGATGAAATTTGAATGCCGCGTAAAGTAGACTCGAGCTGACTATTATCCAGATGAATATTATTCAGCTTAAAGTTTTGCGGAATAGATAAATAACGCCCTTTGATTACGCCGTAACCAATTAACATGCCTGCGCTCTGTTTCATATTGATATTATCAATCACGAAATTGTCACAACCATAAATAGCTATCGTGGCATTATCAATGCCCGCTTTCTTACTGAAATCCGGGGTGATATTGCGAGCCTTAACATTACGAATGATAAAGTGTTTGCCGTTCTCAACATGGACCAGTTGGCGACAATCAGAGCCGGTGATATTCGCCACCACAAAGTTTTTCACCGCCTGCGCGTCCGGGTAGCTATTGTCATACGTGCTGCCCGCCAATCCGATACCAATACCCCAGTTCACGTTGCCATTAGTGCAGTTAATGCGCTCAATAACATGATCCGAGATGAGAATGTCGCGGTCGTTAATCGCCACATTCCACTCGATGGCATCGCCCTGCAGATCACTAAAATGACCGTTGGTGATCTGCACACCGTCCATCTGGTTGTGAAATCCCTGGCGCAGGATGCCATAGTTCGCGTGGCTGACGGTGATATCGTCAATGATGAGATTGCGCATCTGCCGCGGGGTCTTGCCGCCGATATAAATTTGTGTCACCGGGCCGAAACCGCTCATCGCAAGTCCTTTGATAACACAATCTGAACCCCGCACATCGAGGGTGACATTGTGCAGGCTCCCACTGCCCTCCCCGGTTACCTGGCTTCCCTCCTGCAGAACAAACCGCCCGCGCCCGTTGCCGCTCACGCGCCCGAGTACGCGTAACGTTTTGCCCGGTGGGATAAATACGCCGGTATTCATGTTTTCACAGACCACACCCGCAGGGACCACGACGGTTTGCCCTTCAGCGAAAGCCTGGCGGAAAGAAGCGACCCAGTCATTCGGGTTATAATCCTGAATATTGACGCTGCGCGCGGCTTCCAGCGCCCTTACAGCGGGAGAATGGAGTACGACAAGCGCAGAGCCTGCCGTAATAAAGGTACGGCGTGAGAGCTTTTTCTCTGGCATACAACCTCGGTTTACAGCGCGTGCAGCAGGCTGGCTAACTGTTTATTGATAACGGATTGATTGAATTCCGTGGCGATTTTTTCACGCGCGCGCAGCACAATCGGTGTCACCTCCTGACTATCAAGCTGACTGAACGCCGCCAGCCGTTCAGCCAGCGACTGCGCATCGTTTTCAGGCGCCAGCCAGCCGGATTTACCGGACTCCACCAGCTCAGGAATACCGCTGTGCACAGTAGACACTACCGGGATCCCCACCGCCATCGCCTCCATCAGCGCCACCGGGATCCCCTCCATGTCGCCATCCGCTCCCGTGATGGAGGGCAGCAGAAATACATCCGCCTGTTCTAACATCGCTTTGACCTGATGACTGGGCATAAAGCCGGGCATCTCAATCACATCATCGAGTTGATACTGCTCAATCAGCGTGCGCAGGCGCCGCTCCCACGGGCCAATTCCCAGAATGCGATACCGAAACGCCACACCCTGCGCTTTTAGCTGACGACAGGCTTCGATAGCCACATGCAGCCCTTTTTTCTCGGTGAGTCGCGCAACCGAAAGAATTTCCAGCTTTTCTCCCGGCGCTTTCACCTCACGAGGGGTAAAGCGCGTCATATCAATGCCCATGCGCGATACGGCAATCTTCTGTGGCGGGCAGCCCATATTTTTTAACCGTCCGGCCCACAGATGGCTGATGGGCAGCATCAGATCGCCGCGCTGAAACAGCGTTTGATACTCCGGGGTATAGCGGGCGAGCACCTCCCGGTGCGAAATATCGATGCCATGAAACACCGTGGCGATTTTGCCGCTTATCACGCCCAGTTCACGCAGCTTCGCCGCCGTCACGCCCGCCGGTCCAAAGTGGGCAATAAACACGTCGGCATGAAACGTTTTACGGGTTAACCCACATATCGCTGCCAGAATCAGGTTGCGCGCTTCTTCGCCATAGCGAGAGATATTCAGCGCTTTCCAGGTCGCCGCCCGGGTAATGCCCAGCCACGCCGCCGCGCCTCGGTATTGCAGCTTGGCTCGCTTGCCTTGCGGCTCGTCGAGCAGCCAGTGCGTTTTGTCGGCCAATCGGTACGCCTCGTAGGCGGCATGTGTGTTCTCGAGATCGCCCTTGTGCAACGCGACAATTTCGACGTCGTAACCCATATCGATAAACGCGGTTATCTGATTCAGCACAAAGGTCTCAGATGAGAGCGGAAATTTAAGCAGGAAAAAGCCAACCTTCATTTTTGCTCCTCAATGCGCGTCAGTACCGATTGCACCATGCGCATGCCGTGTTCACGCTCACGCTGCACGGCCTCATTCAGCCGTATACTGAGGGCTGGCAACTGCCCGAGCACGTCGGCCACCTGCGTTTGCAGACTGCCGTCCAGCAGATGGCTGATGTCAATCGCCATCTCCGGCAGCCCCAGCTGCTGCATAATCCCCGCTGATTTATGCTCGTAGTTGATGGCAATCGCCGGGGTGTCAAAGTTCATGGAAATAATGGCAGAGTGCAGACGGGTGCCCACGGTTAACTCGCACGCCCCGAGAATTTTCCCCATTTCGAGGTCATTCAGTTCGTCCATCACCACGTGATACCGGGCCGGATCGTTAACGTACTGGCGCAGGTTCAGCGCTACCATGCGGTCATCTTTGTTGTAACTGTCGATGCCGGTACAGGTTGATAGCGCCATCACCTGGTAACCCTCGTCGAGGATACGGTTCACCATCCCGGCAAACGCCTGCTCATAGGCCTGCTGCGTGGTGCCCAGACGTTTATCAAACGGCGCCAGCTCCCGCAGGGTGATGGCGACGGTTTTTTGCTGTGCCACTGTGTGTAGCCAGTGCCGGACGGCATAGCTGGGTTCAAAATCGTCCTGATGATTATCAACCAGCCAGGCGGTATCGACGCCGTGCTCCACTTTCTCGGTCGTGATTTCGCTGCGTTTCATCAAGTCCAGACTGACGGACTCACGCAAAATCAGGGCATTACAGTGGCCGAAGACGTAATTCGCCAGTTGGTTAAATTGTGCATCCTGGAACGGCCCAACGCTGTGACCAATCATGTACAGCGGCTTTTTCGCCATAAATGTGCACAGAGCATGTTCAAACTGCGGCACGCCGTACAGATCGACAAAAAACGATCCCCCCACCTGGATGATGGCGTCATAGCGCGACAGTAGACGGACAAAATCAGTAAACCCTTGGGCGATGGCGATATTGCGCAGGTTACCGGAATCGGTCACGCGCGAGAGCAAAACCTGATGCTGATAGCGCCGACGCAGGACTTTCTTCACCCGCCCCACTACGCCGGCGGCGTTATTGTGCTGCTTCATCTGTGAATACAGCGGATCGCCCATCACCGGGCGATTGAGCAGCCAGGAAGAGCTCACCGGATAACGGCTCATCACATCCACTTCCGTCTGCGGTTGCAGCGTGTTAATAGCATCCAGCAAACCGCGCAAAATGGCGCTGTCGCCACGGTTGCCGCAGGTATGGTTGCCGAGAATTAATACTTTCATCATGACCTCTTTCAATCATTGCCGGATGGAGGCTGTCGCCTTATCCGACCTACAACAAACCCAATTCAGCCTGCGCGGAGCAAGGTTTTCATTTTTTCACTGCGGCAAAACGGGCGTTTGAGTTCCGCCACCAGCGGGTGGCGCGACAGCACAATCGTCACCGCAAATGCCAGCGCGCCCGCCGCTACCTGCAGACCCAGCAGCAGGCTTAACGCCAGTTGGCCCTGCAGCACAATGCCCAGCCCATAGCTAATCACCAGCGTCGGTATGGAGAGATAAAACGGCAGCCACAGGCTGAGCATGTACTGCCTGTAGCTCGGCCCCAGCACCGGTTTAATCATCACGAAGTAGCTGAGAATGGTGTTGACTACCTGCACCAGCAAAAAGCCCAGCGTCACGCCCATCGCGCCTGCCAGATGTCCGCCAACGAGAATGGCCGGAATAAACAGACAGGTTTTGAAGACATTGAATTTGAAGCTGATATCAACGCGGGCTTTTGCCATCAGTAACGAACCTATCGGATTACCGACAGAGCGCAGCAGCCCAACAACACACAGCAGTTGCAGGATTGGGACGATGGCGCGCCATTTCTCACCGAACACCAGCGGTACCAGATTGTTCGCCACTACCATCAGGCCCAGCAGCGCAGGGAAGTTGATAATGCCGACCACCGACAGGAGCTTGTAAAAATTCACCCGCAGTTTTTCGCTGTCGTCCTGTATTTTGGCAAACGCCGGAAACAGCACGCGGGTGATAATCGGGTTCAGCTTGATGGGCGGGACCACCGCCACGTTCCAGGCCAGATTAAATCCGCCTGCCACGCCTGCGCCCAGCGTTCGGGCCAGCACCAGCGTGGAAAGATTGGTGTTGATATAATTGATAATGCTGTCCGCCGTCAGCCAGGCGCCAAAGCGCAGGTTCGACGTCACCGATGCGAGTGAAAAATGCAGCCCGGGGCGGTAAATCTGGCGGCCAAAATAACCAAACAGCAGCGTACGCAACGCGCAGTTCACCAGATACCCCAGAATGGCAGTCATCGCCAGCGGCCAGAAATGGGCGCCGATCACGGTCACGGTAAACCCGGCCAGTACCGCGCTGGTTTCAATCATGCCAATTTTGTTGAACGCCATGTCCTTTTGCATCAGCGCACGGAACTGCTGCCCGTGCGGGATCAGCACAAACGCCAGCGACAGCGTTTTAATCAGCGGTGCCAGGTCGGGGTTATTCAGGACATCAGCAATCACCTCACTGAGCAGGAACATCGCCAGGCACACCAGCATCCCCAGCCCGACGTTCAGCCAATACAGGGTGGTAAGTTCAAGATAGCCAATCGCTTTGCGCTGGATAATCGAGTTGGCAATGCCGAAGTCGGAGAGCGTATCGGCCAGTGCGATAATCACCAGCGACACGGTCAGCAGACCGAACTGATGGGCGTCAATGATGCGCGCCAGCACGGTCATCTGAATCAGCCCAAGGCCAATGATGAAAACCGTGGCAATCGCCGACCACTTGGCACCGTTAAGGGTTTTTTCTCGTAAGCTCATGTTTAATACGCCGCTTTGTTAACAAAACCCTTAAATACCGTCAGAAAAACAATCTTGATATCGAACCACACGCTCCATTCGCGAATGTACTCGAGGTCAAACTCCACCCGTTTTTCCATTTTTTCCAGCGTGTCGGTTTCCCCGCGCCAGCCGTTGATTTGCGCCCAGCCGGTAATGCCGGGTTTCACCTTATGGCGCAGCATGTAGCCTTCGATAAGCGTGCGGTATTGCTCGTTGTGTGCCACCGCGTGCGGGCGCGGCCCGACGATCGACATGCCACCGGTCAGCACGTTAATAAACTGCGGCAGCTCATCGAGCGAGGTGCGGCGCAGGAAATTACCCACGCGGGTGACACGCGGATCGTTTTGCGTCGCCTGGGTGACGACCGCGTCGTTTTCCATCACCTTCATCGAGCGAAACTTCCACACCTTGATCGGCTTGCCGTCCATGCCGTAGCGGGTCTGGCGGAAAATCACCGGCCCCTTTGAGGTGAGCTTCACCGTCAGCGCAATGCCGCACAGCACCGGGGAAATCAGCAGCAGGATCAGCGAAGCCAGCACGATATCTTCCGCGCGTTTCAGCAAGCGATTAATGCCCGACAGCGGCGTGTCGTACAGCGGCACCACCGGCACACCGTTCATCTCTTCAATGCGTGAATGCAGGATGTTGAAGGTAAAGACGTCGGGGATCAGGATCACCGAACAGGTGGTGTCGGCCAGGTCGCGCACCAGTTTTTTTACGCGGGTGCCGTCATTGATCGACATGGCAATATAGACGTTGTGAATGCGGGCAGCTTTAGCGTCATCCACCAGCTGTTGCAGATTTCCGGCCCAGTCGCGGGAGTTTTTTCCTGGGACGGGATCGTGATAGACGCCCGCCACTTCAAAGCCCAGCCACGGTTCATGGCGAAAGCTGTCCAGCAGCAGCTGTCCGGCAGGGAGATCGCCCGCTACCGCCACCCGACGGGTGTTATATCCACGATTGCGCAGCCACCCTGCAATGTAGCGAATAAACGCGCGGCACAGCAGCAGACCGACGCTGGACAGCAGATACCACGCCAGCCAGACGGCGAGTCGGTTATCAAAATCGTTGTTAAAGGCAATTAACCCCGCGCTGAAGACCAGGCTCAGCGTCCAGTTTTGCAGCAGCAGCACCAGCTCGGTGGAAATTTTGACCCCGCGCCAGGAACGGTAAAAATCGGTGATCCCCCCCAGCATCTGAAAAACAACCAGCGTGATCAACGCCACCAGCAGGTGCATGTACAGGAAGGGCAAACCGCTCAGTTCACAGACCAGCCACAGTCCGCCAAACATGATGGTGATATCTGAAAAGCGTTGCACCATTGAGATTAACGACGCATTGGTTTTCGCGCGTTGGCGCTTTTTTAGATGTGTCATCGTGGTTCCTGTTAGTCACCCCTTGCCCACTGTCGGGCAAGGGAAGCACCGGCATTACTGATTCAGCAACGCCAGAAGAGTGCGCGTTCGCGCTTCCATCAACGGAATGTCTCCGCGCGATTCCACGTTCAGGCGCACCACCGGTTCGGTATTGGAGGAACGTAAATTGAAGCGCCAGTCGACAAACGACATGCTGATGCCATCGGTTCTGTCCACCGCCAGCGCCTCGCCGGAGAAATGCCGCTCTACCCGGTCAATCGCCACCTTCGGTTCTGCCAGGGTGCTATTGATTTCCCCGCTCGCCGGATACGCCGCCATGCGGTCGCGAACAAGTTCGCCAAGCCGCTGTCCTTTCAGGCACACCAGTTCCGCTACCAGCAGCCACGGGATCATTCCGCTGTCGCAGTAGGCAAAATCACGAAAATAGTGATGGGCGCTCATTTCACCACCGTAAATGGCATCTTCATGGCGCATTCGCTCTTTAATGAAGGCATGACCGGTTTTCGACATCACCGGCTTACCGCCCGCCGCCGTCACCACATCGACCGTGTTCCACGACAGACGCGGGTCATGAATGATCTTCGAGCCCGGATTTTTCTCCAGAAACGCCTCCGCCAGCAGACCGACAATGTAGTAACCCTCAATAAACTGGCCGTTCTCATCAAACAGGAAGCAACGGTCAAAATCGCCGTCAAAGGCAATCCCCATATCCGCGCCGTATTCAATCACCGCATTACGGGTATCCGCCCGGCATTCCGGCAGCAGCGGGTTGGGAATACCGTTCGGGAAGGTGCCGTCAGGCGTGTTGTGGATCTTGATCAATTCAACCGGGACACCGAGAGACTGAAAACGGGCTTCAATGGCGTCCAGCACCGGGCCTGCCGCGCCGTTACCGGCGTTAAGCACCAGCTTCATTGGTTTAAGGTTTTTGACGTCGATGTAACCAAGCAGATGATCAATGTAAGCCGCGCGCGGATTGATGGCGGTGTAACGGCCACGTCGGGACGCATCCACAGGCGGGAAGTCGTTGGCTTCCGCCAGCCGTTGGATCTCACGCAGACCGCTATCGCCGCTGATAGGTCGTGCGCCCTCACGTACCAGCTTCATGCCGTTGTAATCCAGCGGATTATGGCTGGCGGTCACTTCAATACCACCGTCCACGCCGAGGTGGAAGGTGGCGAAATAAATCTCTTCGGTGCCCGACATGCCGATATCCAGCACATCCACGCCCGCATCCTGCAGCCCTTTTGCCAGCGCCATCTTCAATGCGTTGCTGGTCAGGCGGACATCACCGCCCAGCACCATGGTTTTCGGTTGCAGAAACTCACCGCAGGCGCGGCCAATGCGCCAAGCGATGTCTTCATTGAGCTCTTCGCCCAGCCTGCCGCGTATGTCGTAGGCTTTGAAACAGGTTAATGTCGTCATGTTTTACCCTTCTTCAGGCAACAGTTGGCCCTGACTCTTAATGAGCCTTTTAATGAGTGTTAAATGCATTGCCCGGTGCGCTTCACTTACCGGGCCTACGGTGTTGTAGGCCGGATAAGCGCAGCGCCATCCGGCAAGATATTCAGTGCCTACACCCGACCGTAGCGATCGGCAAAGCGCACTACGTCGTCCTCTTCGAGGTAGGATCCCGATCGCACTTCAATCAGATCGAGCGGGATTTTTCCGGGGTTCTCCAGACAGTGTGTCGCTCCCAGAGGGATATAGACAGACTCGTTTTCACCGAGCAGTTTGATGTCATCATCGATCGTCACCTTCGCCGTCCCAGCCACCACCACCCAATGCTCTGCGCGGTGATGGTGCATCTGCACCGACAATCCCTCGCCAGGTTTTACGGTAATGCGTTTAACCTGGTAACGTTCTCCGGCGTCGATGGAGTCATACTTACCCCACGGACGGTACACTTCGCGGTGAATATGATGCTCATGGCGGCCGTCAGCTTTAATCTGCTCCACCACTTTTTTCACATCCTGGACCGCGTTGCGATCGGCTATCAGCACCGCGTCTTTGGTCTGCACCACCACCAGGTCTTTCACTCCGACGGTGGTCACCAGTCCGGACTCCGCGTACACGTAGCTGTTTTCGGTTTTGTGGCTGATCACGTCGCCGTGATGCACGTTGCCTTCGGCGGTATGAGCGCTGATCTCCCACAGCGAAGACCACGATCCCACGTCACTCCAGCCCGCGCTCATTGGCATCACCACCGCGTCCGCGGTATGTTCCATCACCGCATAGTCCACCGACTCTTCCGGGCAGGCGAGAAACGCCTCTTCATCGACGCGGATAAAATCGAGATCGGGATCGACCGTGCTCATCGCCTTTTCGCAGGCGCTCAGAATATCGGGGCGGTACTTTTTCAGCTCTTCCAGATAACGCCCGGCACGAAACAGAAACATGCCGCTGTTCCAGTAATAATCGCCGCTTGCCACGTAGGCTTGTGCGGTGTCCTGATCCGGTTTTTCCACAAACTGCGCCACCGTAAAGGCAACCGTATCGGTAGTTGCGGGGCAAACGTCACCGCGACGAATATAGCCGTAACCGGTCTGTGCCGAGTCCGGCACGATACCAAATGTCACCAGCTTGCCCGCCTCGGCATGCGGCATCGCATTGCGAACCGCCTCGCGAAACGCCTCTTCGTCGGTAATCACGTGATCTGCCGCCAGCACCAGTATCAGCGGGTCAGCGTCCGGACTGTGACGTTTTGCCGCCAGCGCGGCCAGCGCAATCGCCGGGGCGGTATTACGCCCGGCGGGTTCCAGAATGATATTTTCGGTCAACTTGTTGAGCTGTCTAAGTTGTTCGGCAACGATAAAGCGATGCTGCTCGTTGCAGATAACCACCGGGCTTTCGCACTCCACGCCGTTCAGACGGCATATCGTGGTTTGCAGCATGGTGAGTTCGCCCTTCAGGCACAGGAACTGCTTGGGATACAGGACGCGGGACAGCGGCCACAACCGGCTACCGGAGCCACCGGCCATCACCACTGGAAAGAGTGTGCGTTGACGCATGATTTATCCCCGTATATCTGCAATAAATTGGCTAAGCACGCGGTCTTTTTCCAGCGTGCGTTCGGCATAGTCACGTGCCACCGTGTTGATGTCAGGCATGATTAGCGCCTGGGTAATTCCGGCCACCAGCGCACTCACCAACTCCGGCTCCACGCATACCGCAATCCCCGGATGGTCCTCGCAGAGCTGGCCCAGTTCGGTATCAGGCTCCGCGGTGATCACCGCATTGCCACCCACGGCAAGAATATTGGTCAGCTTGGAGGGCAATACCGCATCCGCCGCACCGCGCTTTTGCACCACTAAATGACAGTCGGCCATCTTCAGCAGCGCAGGCAGTGCGTCATAAGATTGCAGGGGGAAAAATATTACGTTTTCCAGGCCGCGCTCGCGGACCCTGTTTTCCAGCCGCGCCTTGCCGCCACCCTGCCCGACAATCACAAACAGCCAGGGCTGAGCACTCAGCTCGTCGGCGGCATCAATCACGCTCTCCAGTCCCTGCTTTTCACCGATGTTGCCCGAGTAAAGAATGATTTTTTTTCCTTCAGGCACACCGAGTTTTTGCCGCAACGCCCGGGCATCATCCGCGGTCACGTCGCGAAATCGCGCCACTTCCGACCAGTTAGGAAAGAAGATGACCTTTTCTTCAGCGACCCCTTTTTCCTGCGCTTTATTCATCATCGAACGCGAGATGGTTGAGACATAGTCGACGTTATGCAGGCCGCTGCGTTCAAACGCGCTGGCCAATGTGGCCACTTTGCCGCCCCTGCTGTTCCCGGCCATTCCGAGGCCAAGCATGGCGTCAACTTCATAATCCTGAATGTGCAGCAGCGTGCGTGCCCCGGAGAGTTTCGCCAGCAGGCGCATCCCCGGTGTGCAAAACAGCGTCGGCACCACGCCAATAATGCGATCGGGCTTCCAGCGTCGCTGCGCCATCAGCGGGAAAAAACTGCTCACGGCAAAACTGCCCAAATGCAGCAGACGTTTCAGCGTTGAGGGCTGCTTTGGCACATACAACGGACAGCGCCAGACGGTGGCATCGCCTTCTTCCCGACGATAACGCCAGGCGGAATAACGGCCGTTCACTTTCCACTGCGGGTAGTAAGGCGGCGCGGTGATCACCCGAACGTCATGCCCGGCTTGCGCCATCCACTCCACCATTTCGCCGGTGTATTTGCCGATCCCGGTCAGTTCCGGCGAATAATTAATGCCGTACACCAGAATTTTCATAAGCCCGGCACTCCGGCCTGACGTTGCGGCATAAAGTACGCCCGGCTGTTATCATGAACGTTATCGCTGGCCAGCAACGCCTGCGGCGTCAGCCAGCAGTAGTCGTCATGCTGGGAATCGGGCAGACGCAGGTCTGCCTCGCTCACCTTCAGGCGAAAACCGAGCACCACATAATGGGTGGTGAAATCGGTGCCCGAAAAGTTATCGTCATAGAAGTGCTGCCAGACGCCGTAAAACTCTGCGGAAGACAGCGGCAAACGTAACCCCAGTTCCGCCAACGTCAGGCGCTCAAACGCGTCTTCGAGCCGTTCATCCTTCTGCACCCGTCCACCTGGCACAAACCAAAATCCCTGGGCGGGACGGTTGAGGCGTTGGCCCAGCAGGTACTCACCGCGCGCATTTTCCACCAGCAAATCAATGGAAATCAGCGGCGCACAGCGCACTACCGTGGCAAATTCTTCCTGACGTAAAAACATATTTACCCCCGGTACCGCTGCTGATTTTCAAGGAACCACTGATACGTGCTGGCAAGCCCGTCCTCCAGCGACACCTCGTGGTACCAGCCCAACTGGTGTAAACGGGTAACATCCAGCAATTTGCGTGGCGTACCGTCGGGTTTGCTGGCGTCAAACACCACGCGACCTTTGTAGCCCACGACCTTCGCGACCGTCTGCGCCAGTTCGCGAATGGTGCAGTCGACGCCGGTTCCCACGTTGATGTGCGACAACATCGGCTGGGTGTGCTCCTGCCAGACCTCGCGGTCCAGTTCCATCACATGAATGCTGGCGGCAGCCATGTCATCCACGTGCAGGAACTCGCGCATTGGCGTGCCGCTCCCCCACACCACTACATCCGGCGCATTTTGTGCGCAGGCTTCATGAAAGCGGCGCAGCAGTGCCGGGATCACGTGCGAGTTACTCGGATGAAAGTTATCCTGCGGCCCGTACAGATTGGTGGGCATCACCGAGCGGTAATCGCGGCCGTACTGACGGTTATACGACTCGCACAGTTTGATCCCGGCGATTTTGGCAATCGCGTAGGGCTCATTAGTGGCCTCGAGCGTTCCCTGCAACAGTTCGCTTTCACCCATCGGCTGGTTGGCCAGCTTCGGGTAAATGCAGGATGAGCCGAGGAACAACAGCTTATTCACGTTATGGCAGTGCGCCGCGTGAATGATGTTGCTCTCAATCATCATATTTTCGTAAATAAAATCAGCGGGGTAAGTATTGTTCGCCACGATTCCACCCACCTTCGCCGCCGCCAGGTACACCTGGTCGATACGTTCGGTGGCAAAAAACTGCTGCACCGCACGGGCATCCAGCAGATTCAGTTCATCACGGGTACGCAGCACCAGCTCCACGTTGTCGCGCGTGGCCAGCAGCCTGACGATGGCGGACCCCACCATCCCGCGATGGCCCGCCACAAAAATACGTTGTTTCATCATCCTCAGTACTCCAGCGCGATGGCGACCTCATAGCCGTGAGATTTCAGCAGAGAGTGTTTCTTCGCCGCTTCCAGATCGTTGGCAACCATTTCACTGACCATCTGGCTCAGGGTGATTTCCGGCTTCCAGCCTAGCTTGTCGTGCGCTTTTGCCGGATCACCGAGCAACGTTTCGACTTCTGCCGGACGGAAATAACGCGGATCGACCGCAATCATCACGTCACCCGGCTTCACGCCCGGCGCATCGTGTCCGGTCACCGACACGACAATGCCTTTCTCCTCAACGCCCTGCCCTTCAAAACGCAATTTAATGCCCAGCTGCGCGGCCGCCATTTCGACAAACTGGCGCACGGAGTACTGCACGCCGGTGGCAATAACAAAATCTTCCGGCTGATCCTGTTGCAGCATCATCCACTGCATGCGCACATAATCTTTGGCGTGGCCCCAGTCACGCAGGGAATCCATGTTGCCGAGATACAGACACGACTCCAGCCCCTGCGCAATGTTGGCAATCGCCCGGGTAATTTTGCGGGTAACGAATGTTTCGCCCCGGCGCGGAGACTCATGGTTAAACAGAATGCCGTTGCAGGCGAACATGCCGTAGGATTCACGGTAATTGACGGTTATCCAGTAGGCGTACAGTTTGGCGACCGCATACGGAGAACGCGGGTAGAACGGCGTGGTCTCTTTCTGCGGCGTTTCCTGTACCAGGCCATACAGTTCAGACGTGGAGGCCTGATAGAAGCGGGTTTTCTTTTCGAGGCCGAGGAAGCGGATCGCCTCCAGCAGGCGCAGCGTACCAATCGCATCGACGTCCGCGGTGTATTCCGGGGATTCAAACGATACTGCCACGTGGCTCATCGCCCCGAGGTTATAGACTTCATCCGGCTGAACTTCCTGTAAAATACGGGTCAGGTTGGAGGTATCCGTCAGATCGCCGTAATGCAGATGAAATTTTGGATTACCCGAGTGCGGATCCTGATAAATATGATCCACTCGTTCGGTATTAAACGACGACGCACGACGTTTAATCCCATGAACTTCATACCCTTTTTCCAACAGAAGTTCTGCCAGGTAAGAACCATCCTGCCCGGTTACGCCAGTAATGAGAGCGACTTTTGACATGTTTACACCTCTTAAATGATCCCCTCAGGGAGTAACTTTCTCAACGCGTTCGCGCGTTACGACCGCAGGATTTCCCCGACAAACGGCATTGGCGGGCAGCGATTTAAAAACGCTGCTTCGCGCCCCAACGACAGTGCCCGCCCCAATCGTCACGCCGGGTGCGACAAATACATCTGTCGCCAGCCAGCATTTCTCGCCAATCACAATCGGCGTGGCGTTAATATCAAAGTGCGGGCTGGCATAATCATGGCTACCGGTACATAAATAACTTTTTTGCGAGATAACAGCATTGGCACCAATCGTAATCGTGCCCAGCGTATATAACACCGCGTCATCACCCACCCATGCGTAATCACCCAGGGTTAGTTTCCATGGATAGGTTATTTTTACTGAAGGTCGAATAACGACGTTTTTTCCTATCTTCGCGCCGAATAAACGTAATAAAAATGCGCGCCAGCGGTACATCACCTGCGGTGATAGTCGAAATAATGTGGACTGTACCGCCCACCATAATTGCACTTTAATTGCACCGCCTCCGCGAAAGCCTTTCGGCATCGTGAAGCCTTTTAAATCCTGCATATTTACCCCTTACATTTTGCCATATAAGGTTTTGGCCTTACCGGTGGTGCGTAAGCGCAAATGCCAGGACAGTTCGGCCCAAAAACCCGGCATATGTAATATCTGACGCTGGACCTTTTTTGCATCCCGGCATAACTCAAGATTATTTGTCGTCGATACGCCGCCCATAGAAAACTCAGAGACCAGTCCGCTTAATTTTTTAAAGGCATAACCAGATTTATATAATTTTGCGGCCAACGCATAATCAGACGACACGTTAAATTGCAGATCGTAGCGCCAGGTATGCAATCCACTAACCGGAAAAAATATCGCCTGATGACTGGCCGGCAGGCTGTGGTAAATATACCAACCGGGCTTGGCACGACGCTTAATTTTGTTTCCATCACCAAAATCCAGCAGCGCATCGCCGATCACCATCGCCTTGTCGCTTTGCGTTTTGAGCTGGCGGATAAATGACGCAGCATCCGCATGCAGAATATCACCGGAGTTCAGAAACAGTGCGAACCGCCCTCGCGCCAGGGCAATGCCTTTGTTCATCGCATCATAAATACCGTTGTCCGGTTCGCTGACAAACCGTAACCGGTGCTCACCGTTGAGATTTTCCAGAAACGCCTGCGTACCGTCCGCAGAACCGCCATCGATCACAATCCATTCAAAGCTGATGTCGCCCGCCTGCGCCAGATGGGCTAGCGATGCGTGGGTTTTGACGATCCCCTGCAGATTACGAAAGGCGACGGTGATAATAGTGAGCAGCATAGGAATTACCTCGCGATATTTAGCGCCTTGCGCAAAATAAACGGACAAACAATTAAAAACGCATATTCCGGGCTAAATACTGAACCGGTAAAAAACAGCGACAGCGGCGTAAAAAGATAAAGCTGCACCTGATAATTCGGATTATCGCCAAACGCATTTAACATCATTTTCAGAACCATTCCCATGTACCACACCGCTAATATCACAGCGAACCATGAGAAATAAATAACCAGCAGATACAAACCATTGTCTATTGTTTTTCCGACATCTGCACCGTTAAAGATTCCGAATGACGCTACATATTCATAAAGTGAGCCAAATCTGACTACGCCATCGATATTGAACAATGAATAACCGACCATCACCAGCGGCCCCACAATACGGTAATACGATGACGACCCTTCCGTGCCTAAATCACCAAGTCGTGTGGCAATGTAGGGAAAAGCAAATATTACGCCAACCATAAACACGCTAAGTGAGATTATCGCCAGCGGTAACTTCTTTTTTATCGCTTCTTTGTTCAGATACTGAAACGCCCACTCTAACAGGTAAAATAAAATAAAAGTCATTACCCCTGAAAACGATCCTGATAATATCACCCCTGCCAGAATCATAGCATCGGTCTTAGGCGTTTTGATACCAAACTGTTTGATGCTGAGCCAAATTGAGATTAATGCCAGAGCAAAGAATGCCGGTTCGAAATAAAGCGCGGTAGTTCGTTTACCACCAAACTTAATAAAGTTCAGAACATAACTGTTGCTGTAAATAAGATATTTCGAAATTGCTTCCATTAAACTGCTGCCACCGGTGAGAATAATCTGCGCCATCTCAACCGCAGCCAGCGCCACCACCAGCCCCACCACCAGCCAGAAAAAACGTAAAATCTTACGGTGGTTATGCGGTGAGACGGTTTTAAAGCGAATACTCCAGACCATGCCAATAATGATCACCGTATAGACAAACAGCATGGTGGAGGTCACATATTTGCTGGCATCCAGCGACTGACCAAACAGGTAATTAAAGGCCGTCAGCCCACCGCCAATCCCCAGCGCAATCAGCAGTTTTTTGATATTGATACGCTCAACAAACAGCAACAACAGCAGCGGCAAAAACGTGACCACGGTGACCGGAAAACTTTCCCCCAACTGCACAAGCTTGACGTTGACCAGCAGATACAGCAGCGGCAGCATCAAATAGCTACAGATTCTGATAGAACGAGACATAGTCCTCCAGCATCTGTTGGCCGCTGTAAGCGCTGCGGCTGCGCTGGCGAAAGGCCGCCAGCGACGTACCGAATACCGCCTGCGCGATCGCCGTTTTATTGCACTGCACCAGCTGCAGGACATCCTCTTCACTGAAGGTTCTGCCCCCCGATTTCGCCAGCACTTCCTGTGCGGCCTCACTGTGCGTGGCAATCACCGGTATGCCGATAGAAAGCGCTTCGCATAAAATCAGCGGGTAGTTATCCACTCGCGAGCTGAACACCAGTCCATCCATCAGGTTAAGCGCACTCATCAGTATGCGCTTGTCGGTTTCAAATCCATGATTGACCACGTTCGCGCCGCTAAACGGCGAGAATTTGCCGAAGGTATGCAGCTCTATTTTGTCGCCCAGCGCCATCATCTGTCGCACCAACTGTTGGTTGGTTTTGCCGTCATAGCGCAGGTCGTGAGCCACGATGGCGATTTTCGGCCGGCTGCGAGGCTCATCGTTTAGCGGCAAATCACTGAGAATGGCTTCGGTCGCGACATCGATCCCGTTGTTGATAATGGCGCAGCTCCCCGCGCCGTACAGGCTGTTAAACGCGTCAGCCACATGCTGACTGGGGGAGATAAACTGACAACCCAGCGCCAGCATGGCGCGAAACATCTGGCGTTTGCCGGGCAGTTGTTGATGCGCTTTATCAACCTTAACCGGCGGATAATTACTCAGCGTCGGGCATTTCCGGCAGCCGGTTTTCCAGCCTTCGCAGCCGTCAGTAAACGCGCAGCGCCCGGTCACGCTCCAGTGATCGTGCAGCGTCCAGACAAAGGTGACAGCCGGTTTATGCGCCTGCACCTTTTGACAAAACGTCACCACCTCTTCCAGATTCAGCCAGTAGCTGTGCAGCACGTGAAAATGCAGCACCAGCGGGCCTGCGGTGCGGGTGACTGTACGATACAGATTGTCGAGATTGCCAAACAGGTCGCGGTTAGCGAAGCGAAACAGCGCAATATTCAGCGCCGACGTCAGGCGCGGCGTATGCTTGAACACCTGCGGATAGTGATGGTGGCTGAGGCTTTTCTTACCGCTTTTGCCGTAGCCATAAATGAAGCGCGACGACAGCCCATGCTCCAGCGCCCGCAGGTGTAAATCCATCGCCACCCCTGCCGCGCCGCCTTCTGCCAGTCGGACATTAAATTGCAGGATATTCATTTTACGTCCTTTACTCGCGCTTTCTCACCCACCACCAGCGTATTGTCCGGCACGCTGTCCACGACAACGCTGCCAGCGCCAATCGTCACGTTATGACCAATGATGACATCGCCCAGCAAGGTGACATTGGCACCCAGCTCAACGCCGTTGCCGATCGTCGGACAGGTCAGATCGCTTCTGCCGAGATTGCCGATGGTCACGCCATGACGCAGGGTAAAATCGTCCCCGGCCACCACGCGTTTGTTGATGACTACGCCATAGCCATGATGAATAGTAAAACGACGGCCGATAGTCGCAGCCGCCTGGATTTCATAGCCGAAAATACATTCGGTAATCAGGCGATACATCACCAGCACCGGTGCGGCCCACAGGTTATTCAGCACGTTTTTTTTGCGCCAGACAGAGCAAAAATGGGCGGCCCGATAGGCCATCACCATGCAGCACGGACGCAGACTCCAGCTATTGGCGCGGATATCTTCCAGCATACTTAGCGCCCCCGCAGACCGTCGGCCAGGCGTTTACCGTTACGCAGCGACAACAGGGTCAGTAACGTGCGCCAGTTCATGCGTTTGTTGCGGATCTGATACAGCGTAAACAGCTGATATTTTTTGCTGGCGCGGTCAAATTTGCCTTTGTGCTTACGGTAAAACTGGAAGTAACCGGAGAATTTTTTCGGCGATGAGGTAATGCGCATCTCGCCGTGATTCACATGCAGGATCTGCGTGGCTTCATTGACCTTCCATGGCTCGCCATAGGCCACCACCATGCGCAGAAAAATGTCGTAATCCTGTGCCGCTTTCAGCGAGGTATCGAACAGGCAGGCTTTGAACCGCCACGCCCAGGTAAAGACCTGATTGCCAATAATGTTGCGTTTATAGAACCTGCGCCGTGAGTACACCGACTTGGGATACAGCGGCAGGCTGGCGGGCTGGGAATAGACTTCGCCTTCGCAGATATAATCATTGGCATACAGAAACGCCCGAGTGACCAGCTGATGGCGATCTTTAAGAAACACGCTCAGGCGATTCGGCGTCCACTCATCGTCGTCATCAATACCGGTAATGTACTGCCCGCAGGCCTGCATGATGGCCTGATTGCGCACCGCGCACGCCCCGGAATTAAAGGCATTATGGGTATAGGTGACGCGCGGATCGTTCAGCTCTTCTACATACTGCTTTAATTGTTCATACGCAGAGGAGCAGTCATCCACGATGATCATCTCCCAGTGCGGATAATCCTGACGCAGGACCGATTTAATCGCCCGGATCGCCAGTTGCTGACGATTCCAGGTCGGCATATAAATTGAAATGAGCGGGTTGTCTGTGGTCATTTTCATTCCCAGGGTATAAATATGTTTCTGTAGGCCGGATAAGGCGTTTACGCCGCATCCGGCAGGGTTGGTTATTTATTTCGAATCCGACGTGTATGCATATTCGTAGTAGCCGTAATCCTGATACCCGCTTGCGCGTCGGAAGATGGAGTTGAGGATCACGCCCTTAACCTGAATCCCGTTTTGCTCAAAGCGGCTCAGGCTGGTTTCCACCTCTTTCAGGGTGTTGACGGCATAACGAGCGACCATCAGCGTGGTGCCAACATGACGGCCAACAATGGCCGCGTCGGTCACCGCCAGAATGGGCGGGGTATCAATCAGTACCAGGTCATAGCGCGCACTGGCCCAGGCAATCAGCTCGCCAAAACGCTCGCTCATCAGCAGTTCAGAAGGGTTGGGTGGCACCTGACCGCGCGGGACCAGATCGAAATGAGGAATAGACGTCGGTTTGGCGCAAGTGGCCATATCTCCCTTACCCACAAGGATGTCGGACAGACCGTTGACGTTATTGGTGCCCAGCAACTCATGCGTGTACCCTTTGCGCATATCGCAGTCGATCAGCAGCACGCGTTTATTGGTCTGGCTGATCACCGCCGCCAGGTTGGCACAGACAAAGGTTTTGCCAATTGATGGGCTGACGCCAGTGAGCATCAGCACATTATTGCGCGCCTGCATCATGGCGAAGTGCAGGCTGGTGCGCAGGCTGCGCACCGCTTCTATCGCCAGGTCCGTGGGGTTACCCACCGCGAGCAGTTGGCTTTGCTTGTAACGTTTGATGCCTTTAATGGTCTGCACGTTATCACGCGCTTTTTGCCATTCCGACAGCGGAATACTGGCATATACGTTGATTCCCTGTTCTTCCAGCGCCTGCGGGCTTTCGATTCCGCGGTTGAACAGCGAACGCAGCAGCACGCCGACCACCGACAGCATCAGGCCTAGCAGAATACTGCCGAGAATAATCAGCGCAGTTTTCGGCTTCAGCACGCCGGGCTGAGCAATGGCCGGGTCGACAATACGCACATCCCCTACCGTGCTGGCTTCGGTTATCTTCAGCTCCTGCTGCTTGTTCAGCAACTGCATATAGACCTGCTGACCGGACTCCACATCGCGGGTCAAACGGACAATTTCCTGCTGCGTTTTTGGCATCGCCGTCACCCGGCCGTTCAGTTTGCCTTTCTCATCTTCCAGCGCCTGACGTTTTTCCAGCAGCGTGCGGTAAGCCGGATGCGCTTTGGTGAACAGCTTGGAGATTTCCGCCTCCTTGAACGTCAGTTCATTCAACTGGGCGTCAATGTTAACCATCGAATCCAGCACCGCTTTGGCTTCCAGCGGTAAATCGACTGAATCTTTATCCTGACGAAAGGCGTTCAGTTTGTTTTCGGCAACGTCCAGACGGTTACGCACCTCCGGCAACTGCCTGGCCAAAAATGCCAGGCTTTTGGCGGCCTCTTCGGATTTGCGTACGATGTTTTGTTCAAGGTAGTTACGGGTGATGCTGTCGAGAATTTGGCGGATCTGCTCGCGGTCCTCGCCGGTGAATGTCAGGCTCAAAACGCCGGTGTCTTTGCCGGTTTCCGTCACGCTGAGGTTATTTTGCAGGGCGTTTATCATGCCCAGCGTGGAATATTTGCTGACAGTAAAGGCGCTGCCAGCAGCAGCATGAATAGCGTTAACCTGCATCGTGACGCCGCCGTGGTTTAACGGCTGTCCAACCTGACCCTGGGCGCTAAAACCGCCGTCACTGATCAGCTGATAACTTTTATTATTCAGCACCTTAATGGTGAACGCTTGCTCATTCATTGCCTTTGGTAAGGTGAACGTCGTCACGTTAACCGTTTCGTTCTGGCGGCCCATCAGACGGTCCCAACCCGCCCCAAACAGCGGGAACGTCTCCTTGGTGACGGCGATATCCAGATCCAGATCGTCCACCGTTTTCCCCAACACCAGCCGCGACTTAATCAGCTGAATTTCGGCTTCCGAGGCGGGTGGTTTATTCGATAACGCCGAGCCGATATCCTGCACCAGTGAATTGCCGGTGTTTTGCTCAATCTGCACCAGCGCATCGGCACTGTAGATAGGCGTGGCAAACAGCGTGTAAATGGCCGCGCACAGCGTAAAGGCCGCGGTAATACCCAGCACCCACCAGCGCGCTTCCAGCACCGTCCCGACCAGGCGACCGATATCAATTTCATCATTGCCGGTTGCTGACGCAGCAGACTGTTTTACGTTCTCTGTCATTGTTTTCCCTGCTCCGCGTTCAGTGCCTGAGCCCATTGGCGGGCAGACTGTTCAAGTAAGGCGTACACTGCGTCAAACGCATCCTGGCTTTTACGGTAAGGGTCAGGTATTTCGCGCTCACTGTCCCAGTGACCAAATAGCATCACCTTGCCGCGCATCTCCGGTGCCATATCACACAGCGCGGTAATGTGGCGCTTCTCCATGGTGAGGATCAGGTCGTAATCCCGGCACATTTTTCCTGAGATTTGCCGCGCACAATGATTCTCCAGCGACAGGTTATGTGCCTGCGCCACGCTCACCGCACACGGGTCGGCTCCCTTGCCCACCAGCGCCCCGAGACCTGCAGAGGCGACCGTCAACGCCGGATGAAACTGCCTTAACAGGCGCTCTGCCGTTGGGGAACGGCAAATGTTCCCCACGCAGACAACTAAGATTTTGTTAAACATGTCGATTACCAGTTGTGAAGGTCGCTGGCCGTATCCGTCATATAACGAACACCGCTAATGGTCGGCAGCAACTGATTGATCAAACGGTTCCAGCGGGCGACCGGTGCGGTAGTGACATACACCACGTCGTAAGGCTGAAGGCGGAATTCCGTCGCCATCACCAGAGAGGTGGCATCGGACATATCGAGCTGATAAATATTGGCAATCTTGCTGTTGCGTGCGCCCTCGCCTTTCAATGGTCGAATGACGAAGATGCCGCTGGCATTGGAGGTGGTCAGGTCGATCCCTTCCGCATTGCCCAACGCTTCGGTTAGCGTCATACCGCTGAAGTCCATTTTGAGGGTGCTCTGTTTCTTCACTTCCCCCATTACGAAGACTTTCAGATCGTCGTTGCGTGGAACAAACAGGATGTCGCCTGGGTAAAGCAGTCGGTTCTGGCTGAGATCGCCATTTTGCATCAGTGCCTGCAGGGAAATTCGCTGCTCCTGACCGTTATGGGTCAGCACGACGTTACGCCAGTCCGCCGCCTCGGTCAGGCCGCCAGCGGCATTAATGGCGTCGAGAATGGTTAACGGTACGTTGGTAATGGCCTGCTGGCCGGATTTGTTCACCTGCCCGGAGACATAAGCCTTCTGCGAGCGGAAAGCGGCGATATTAACGTCCACCTGCGGGTCAGCAATGTACTTCGCTAAGCGCCCGGTAATATCACTGCGGATTTCTGCCAACGTTTTCCCGGACACGTTGACTTTGCCAATGTAGGGATAAAACATGGTGCCATCGGGCTGAACCCAGTTGCCGGCATCGCTGGAGCTGCGGTATTGCCCCGCTGGCGTGGTCAGTTCCGGATGGTCCCAGACGGTCACATTCAGGACGTCGCCCGGGCCAACGCGATACTGGTACCCGGAAATCTCCTGGTCCAGCGAAGTATTGGGTTGGGCGACGTTTGGACGTGGGCGTAATTGTTCTACCAGTCGGGGCGTCAGTGGATAAACATTCACCATACGGTCGAGATCGAAATCAGCGTCCTGCTGCTTAATCACGTCTTTACCCATCGTCGACATATTGCTGCCCGGTAGTACGGTACAACCGTTTATCAAGATCACCGACACCAGGACGGGTATCAATTTAATTTTGGATTTCATCATTGATTATTTATCACTTTGGCAGAGTCATTATCACGTGCTTTCTAAATGGCAGTTTCACCTGTTCACATTTACCTTGCCGTTAATTGAAACGAAATTTAACTGGCATCAATCCTAAAAATATTGAATTCATCTTCGGTCTGTTGACTGAATAAATCAGGCTGTTCATCAGGCGGCCAGGCACGCTACCGCCCCTGGCTTAGTTAGCTACCAATGCACTGATTAATTTAAATTTTTACCTTCCTCTTTATTTTCGCCATACCCTTCTCCGCGTCACATCAGGAAATGCAGCACGGAGCAAAGAAGAAATAGGCATCTTGTTATATACGGAAAGAATTGTTGCAGCTAAAGGAATAGCAGGCAAGATAACAACGCCGCTACCGCTTGCTTTTAAGATTAATATTAAGAATGAAATTTGAATATTTTTAGGATTTTATTGATATTGACAGTGCCAATATAAAAAACAAACCACCTGCGATATTTCCTAAATATATGCCGCGTTAAAAAATTATTTCCTGCAGCAACATTAAGGCTATTTCTCGACTGACTGTCGGATATCAATAACAGAGAAATCCGCTCCCGGCATTGCATTTTTCGCTGGCTTTATCCATGATCGAATTGTGACAATTGTCATACAACTATGGGTATCATTTTTACTATGGAATGGATTGCCGATCCGTCAATCTGGGCCGGACTCGTCACACTAATCGTGATAGAACTTGTTCTTGGCATTGATAATCTTGTTTTTATTGCCATCCTCGCGGAGAAATTACCTCCAGCCCAGCGGGACAAGGCGCGTATTACCGGGCTCCTGCTGGCGATGGTGATGCGTCTGCTGCTGCTGGCCTCAATCTCCTGGCTGGTCACGCTGACCACCCCGCTGTTTAGCATTCGGGATCTGAGCTTTAGCGCACGGGACCTGATCATGCTCTTCGGGGGCTTCTTCCTGCTGTTCAAAGCCACAATGGAGCTCAATGAACGGCTGGAGGGGAAAGACAGCGATAACCCCACCCAGCGTAAAGGCGCGAAGTTTTGGGGCGTGGTCGCACAAATCGTGGTGCTGGATGCCATCTTCTCGCTCGACTCGGTGATCACCGCCGTCGGGATGGTCGATCATCTGGCCGTGATGATGGCCGCCGTCATTATTGCCATTAGCCTGATGGTGCTGGCCAGCAAGTCGTTGACCCGCTTTGTCAACAGCCACCCTACCATCGTTATTCTGTGTCTTAGCTTCCTGCTGATGATCGGCTTCAGCCTGGTCGCCGAAGGGTTTGGTTTCCGCATTCCAAAAGGCTACCTGTACGCGGCTATCGGCTTCTCGGTCATGATTGAGGCATTAAATCAGCTGGCCATCTTCAACCGCCGCCGTTTTCTGTCAGCCAATCATACCCTGCGCCAGCGTACCGCTGAGGCGGTGATGCGTCTGCTGAGTGGACAAAAAGAAGATGCCGAACTGGATGCTGAAACAGCAGCCATGCTGGCCGATCATCATGAAGGTCAGATTTTTGCTCCGCAGGAGCGCCGGATGATTGAACGTGTGCTGAATCTGAATCAGCGCACCGTCAGCAGCATTATGACCTCGCGCCATGATATTGAGCACATCGACCTGAACGCACCCGAAGCGGAGATCCGCGCCCTGCTGGAGAAAAACCAGCACACGCGTCTGGTGGTCACCGGAGAAGATGAGCAGGAAGAACTGCTCGGAGTGGTACACGTCATCGACCTGCTGCAACAGTCGCTGCGCGGCGAGCCGCTCGATCTACGCGCCTTGATCCGCCAGCCGCTGGTATTCCCGGAGACCCTGCCGCTACTGCCGGCGCTGGAGCAGTTCCGTAATGCCCGTACCCACTTTGCGTTTGTGGCGGATGAATTTGGTTCCGTAGAGGGACTTGTGACGCTGAGCGACGTGATGGAAACCATCGCCGGAAACCTGCCGAATGAAGTGGAAGAGATCGACGCCCGCCACGACATTCAGAAAAATGCTGACGGTTCATGGACGGCTAACGGGCATATGCCGCTGGAAGATCTGGTGCAATACGTCCCGATTCCCCTTGATGAGAAACGGGAATATCACACCATTGCCGGGCTGTTGATGGAATATTTGCAGCGTATACCGAAAACCGGGGAAGAAGTGCAGGTGGGCGACTATCGACTGAAAACGTTGCAGGTGGAAAACCACCGGGTGCAAAAGGTCCAGTTAATACCGCTGCACACTAATGACGAAGAGATGGATTACGAAGTGTAGGTGACGGTGACGTGCCGGATGAGACGCTCTCGCGCCGTCATCCGGCATTATCCGTCAGAGTTTATCCAGCAGTTTTTTCACATCTTTGCCGCTACGGGACTCTTTGTTGCGATCGGCCCAGTCGTTCAGCCGACGTTTCGCTTCATCCTGTACATGCTTACGCAGCAGCTGGTCCACCTGCAGGTTATAGTTCAACGCCTGCCATGGCCCATAAATACGCAGCGGAACCGGCGTGGCTTTCAGGAAGTCAATCAGTTTGCTTTCCCCATCCCAGCCGCCCAACACACGCACGTTAAACTGCGTGTCACACGTCTGCTCAACCAGATCCAGCGTCCCTTTACCGGAAAGCGCTAACATGGAAGACAGCCCTTCCATCTCATCCAACGACACCTTGCCGTTATCCAGCGACAGCTCGGTGACAAAACGATCCAGTCGGGTCACGTTGTCCAGACTCTGCTGAGACTTCACGTCGCCGCCGCTGCGCTCAACGGCCTGCTGTACCAGCTGCTGGAAGTTCATCCCTTCCATGCGTGTGTCGCTCATATCAACATGGGCCTGCCCTTGCCAGCTGTGACGGAACGCCTGCGCGTCAATATCAGAACCGGAAAAATCGCCCGCCAGCGACAGCTTGCCGGTAAGCGCAATCGGATAGTTAAAGGCTTTCAGGATGGTACCGATTTCGACGTTTTCCAGACGCGGATGAAAGACTGCGTGCGGCTGCGCCTTTCTGGCATCCAGCTTGCCGGGCAGCGAAATCAACCCACCCTCACTCGTCCCCTGCAATTCAGTGATACTCAGCAAGCCTGACTGATTCGCCATTTTGGCTGAAACGTTATCAAAGGCCATTTTACGCCACAGGACTTTGTCTGCCTGTAGCGCAATATCTGCGGAAAAACCCCTGAGCCCCTGATACGACACGGCATCGACCTGGGACGCAATCACCGGTCGAGCGAGCGTTGACTGGCTTTGCCCCTGTTGCACCTCGCCGCTCGTTGCCGCCGCGGCGTCACGTTGCACCAGCAAGTTATCCAGATTGAGCAGACCAAAGCGCAGATCGACGCCCCAGTCCGGTTTATCAGACAGCGACACACGGGCTTGCCCGGACAGTGTGCTGTCGTTGGCCGTCAACGCAATCTGGTTAAACGCGAGCTGTTTATTCTCTTCCTGCCACTGAACCTGCAGCTTACCCTGCCCCTGAATCCCCTGCTGCGGCAGATCGGCGCCCTGTAACTGCCAACTGAGCTTCTCGATATTGGCCGCCAGGTTATGCGGGTAGTCAGACGCATCAACGCTACCGTTAAAGGCTAAGGCCAGATCGCGCTGATCGCGGTTTACGCGACCAGAGAAGTCAAAGGTACCGCGATGCTGGGTGTCCTGTTCCATTTCCAGGTGAATGTCGCGAACCGTAATCTGTTCATCATCTTCATGCTGGAATACCAGCACGCTGTCGGCAACGCGCAGACGCGCGATGTCAAACGACCATCCACGGTCTTCGGCGACATCGGGCAACGTATTGTCTTTCGGGGCAATGGGCGCATCTTCGCCACGCACCGCTTCGGTCTGCGGCGTCAGCTGAATAACAGCACCTTTGAGCATCACCTGCTTCACACTGAGCTGGTGGCTCAACAGCGGCCATAACGCGACGTCCAGACGCATATTGTCGGCACGAACCAGCGGTTCGCTGGCCCCTTCAGCCGTTAACACCATGCGTCCAGAGAGGATGCTAAGCTGGGGCCAAACGTGCCAACGCAGTGGGCCGTCCAGTTGCAATTGATATCCGCTACGTGCAGCAACCTGCTTCACCATATACGCGCGAAAATCATTGGGATTCACCAACATTACTAACGCAGAAAAACCGGCCACCAGCACGACCAGGAGAATCATCAGCGTCGTCAGAAATCGTCTCATGCTATCCCCAAAGGACTGAAAATAAATCAGTCTTTATCAATCCGGCTGGCTACTGCACCCTGCTGGTCGCGATACTTCGCATCCTGGCGGCGATTGTAGGGACGCGCAGCCGGACCGGAGAGCGGTTCAAAACTCAGCGCACCAATCGGCATGCCCGGACGCAAGGCCAGCGGTAATTTCCCGGAGTTATAAAATTCCAGCACAATGCACCCTGACCAGCCCGGATCGATACGGTGCGCGGTCACGTGAACCATCAGGCCCAGACGCGCCAGCGACGAACGGCCGTCTAACCAGCCAACCAAATCTGCCGGAAGCGTCACGGATTCAAAGGTTACGGCCAACGCTAACTCACCGGGATGCAGGAAAAATGCTTCGCCTTCGGCAAGGACAATTTCATCACTCATCACGCGATCCAGCGCGGCGCTAACTTCATCCTTCGGCCCGCTCAAATCGATATACGCTGCCGTATGACCGCGGAACGTACGAAATTTATTGCCAAGACGCACATCTACTGTTGCGCCATTAATACGCTCGACAGGAGGACGTGGATTGATCGACAGACGACCTGCATCCAACCAGGCTTCAATATCTCGGTCACATAAACGCATGGCACTTTCTCCTTTCGTGCTTCAACCCCTTAACGCCAGGTGCGTTAAGGGTGAACCAGGTTATTACTGAACGGTACACAATTCGCTGAACTTATTCAAAGAACTGACTGATTTTCGCCTTCAGAATATCGATGGCAATGCGGTTTTTACCCCCGCGCGGCACGATGATATCGGCGTATTGTTTTGAGGGTTCAATAAATTGCAGGAACATTGGACGCACAGTTTTCTGGTATTGCGCCATCACCGAATCCATCGAGCGGCCGCGCTCGTTGACGTCCCGCTTGATACGGCGCATCAGACAAATGTCGAGCGGGGTATCTACAAAAATAGAAAAATTCATCTCGTCACGCAAACGTGCATCCGTCAGTAGCAAAATGCCTTCGAGGATAATCACTTTTTTGGGTTCAATATGAATAGTCTCTTGCGTACGCGTGTGTTCAACATAGCTGTAGACGGGTAATTCAATCGCCGAGCCGCGTTTCAGCGTTTGCAGATGCTGGAACAGCAGGCTGTGATCCATCGCGTTCGGATGGTCGTAGTTGGTTTTTACACGTTCTTCCATCGACAGATGGCTTTGATCTTTGTAATAACTGTCTTCGGGAATAACGCCAATATGTTCGTCACCCACTTGTTCACGCAATTCGCGATAGAGAGTACTGGCAATAAGACTCTTGCCGGAAGCCGATGCGCCGGCAATGCCGATAATGACGCACTGATGAGACTGATCAGTCATAAATTTAGCGACCTGATTAACCTGGATGTTAGGAAGGGGGCGTCGAAACGCCAAACGCGGCAATTATAGGGATTTCAGCGGCGCGACGCCAGCCCAGGCTGCACCAATGCAGTCCCTGTCGCAAATTAAAATGGTCAGTTTTAAAGCAGGCACAAAATTTATTCACCCACCTTAGGAATTAATAGCTTGAGAGTGTTATTTTATGAGCAGCTGGCGTATAAATTGTAAAATGTTTGTACTAGCATAATCACAGATTAAACATGATGCTTCCGGCATCTTCGCCACGGCGACATCGGCTATTCGGGTAAAGCGGTAATGAGTAAACCATCCCAACATGTTTTAGTTACCTTACCGCATCCTCTACTGCGCCTGGCCAGTTTAGGTCTGGTGGCGTTCATCTTTACGTTGTTCTCGCTGGAGCTGTCCCGTTACGGCACGCAGCTGGCGCCGCTGTGGTTCCCGACCTCAATTATGATGGTGGCTTTTTACCGTCATGCAGGAAAGATGTGGCCGGGGATCGCGCTGGCATGCTCCCTGGGCAGCATCGGTGCCTCTTTGTTGTTCTTCCCGACCGACACGCTGAATTTCACCTACACTGCCATCAATATTATTGAGGCCGTTGCGGGCGCCATGTTATTGCGCAGGCTGTTGCCCTGGTACAATCCCTTACAAAATCTTAACGACTGGGCGCGTCTGGCATTCGGTAGTGCCGTGGTCCCGCCGCTGCTGGGCGGTTTTTTGATGTGGCTGCTGCTTCCAGGTGAAACGTCGTTAAATACGTTTCTAATTTGGGTGCTTTCAGAATCCATCGGCGCGCTCGCGCTGGTACCGTTAGGTTTGCTGTTTAAGCCGCACTATCTGCTGCGTCACCGCGATCCCCGTTTATTGCTGGAAACGCTCATCACCCTACTGGTAACTTTAGCGTTCAGCTGGCTGTCGATGATGTATCTTCCATGGCCGTTTACCTGCGTGATCGTTTTGCTGATGTGGAGTGCCGTGCGTCTGCCGCGCATGGAAGCGTTTCTGATTTTCCTCAGCACCGTAATGATGGTCTCGCTAATGCTGGCCGCCGATCCTTCACTGCTCTCCACCTCGAAAACGTTTGTCATGTCCAGCATGCCTTGGCTGCCGTTTTTGATGATTCTGTTACCGGCAAACATGATGACCATGGTCATGTACGCGTTTCGTGCCGAACGTAAACACATTTCAGAGAGCGAAACGCGTTTTCGCAACGCCATGGAATACTCCGCTATCGGCATGGCGCTGGTGGGCACCGAGGGGCAATGGCTACAGGCCAATAAAGCCTTGTGTCATTTTCTGGGTTACAGCCAGGAAGAGCTGCGCTCGCTGACCTTCCAGCAGTTAACCTGGCCGGAAGATCTGAATAACGACCTTGAGCAGCTGCAAATGCTGTCGCGCGGTGAAATCAATAGTTATTCAATGGAAAAACGCTATTACACCCGTGCAGGCGAGGTGGTCTGGGCACTGCTGGCCGTTTCACTGGTACGTCATAGCGATAACACCCCGCTCTACTTTATTGCCCAAGTTGAGGACATTAACGACCTGAAACACACGGAGTGGATCAATAAGCGGTTAATGGAACGTATTACGCTGGCGAATGAAGCAGGCGGCATTGGCATCTGGGAATGGGAATTGCAGCCTGACGTAATCAGCTGGGATAAGCGCATGTTCGATCTTTATGAGGTCCCTGCGCACATCAAACCCAGTTGGCAAGTCTGGTATGACTGCGTGGTTCCTGAAGATCGCGAACATGCCGAAAGCGTGATTCGCGATTCGCTGGCGGCACGTGTTCCTTTCAAACTTGAATTCCGCATTGCGGTCAAAGACGGCATTCGGCATATCCGCTCGTTGGCTAACCGGGTGCTGAATAAAGACGGCGAAGTGGAACGTTTGCTCGGTATCAATCTCGACATGACCGAAGTGAAGCAACTCCACGAGGCGCTGTATCAGGAAAAAGAGCGTTTGCATATTACGCTGGATTCCATCGGTGAAGCGGTGATTTGTATCGACGTCGACCTGAAAATCACCTTTATGAATCCGGTGGCCGAGAAAATGAGCGGCTGGTCGCAAGAGAGCGCATTAGGGATCCCGTTGCTCACGGTGCTGCGTATTACTTTCGGTGATAACGGCCCGCTAATGGAAAATATCTACAGCGCCGACATGTCGCGCACGGCTATTGAGCAAGAAGTGGTCCTGCATTGTCGTAACGGCACCAGCTACGATATTCAGTACAGTATCACGCCGCTCAGCACCCTCGACGGCGGTAGCATTGGCTCCGTGTTGGTGATTCAGGATGTCACCGAATCACGTAAGATGTTGCGTCAACTCAGTTACAGCGCATCGCATGATGACCTCACGCATCTGGCCAACCGGGTCAGCTTCGAAAACCATCTGAAACAATTGCTGCATACGGTACACAACTCCCATCAGCGTCACGCGCTGGTCTTCATCGATCTGGATCGTTTTAAAGCCGTCAACGATAGCGCCGGTCATGCGGCGGGAGATGCCTTGCTGCGCGAGCTGTCTTCTCTGATGCTGAGCATGCTGCGCACCAGCGATGTGCTGGCGCGTCTTGGCGGCGATGAGTTCGGCTTGCTGCTGCCAGATTGTAATATCGAAAGTGCCCGGTTTATCGCGGGTCGCGTCATTAGCGCCATCAATGATTACCACTTTACATGGGAAGGCCGCTTACACCGTATTGGCGCCAGTGCCGGGATCACGCTAATTGATGACAAAAATCGTATCGCCACCGAGGTGATGTCGCAGGCAGATATTGCCTGCTACGCGGCCAAAAATAGCGGACGTGGGCGGGTATGCGTCTATGAACCCCAGCAGAGCCAGATGCATGCGACGCGAGGGATACTGTCACCCGATGAACAACGCAACATCATTACCCATAACCCAATATTGATGATCACCCACGGCGTCGCGTCTCCACGGGTTCCTGAGACCTTTAGCTTCTGGCTGTTGTCGCTGCGCTTATGGAACAGCGAAGGCGACGTCATTGAGGAGCAGGCTTTCCGCGCCGGTCTGGTCGATCCTGCACTCAATCATGCCCTCGACCGTCGGGTCTTTACTGAATTTTTCCAGCATTCTGCCTCCGCTGTTGCCGGTAAAGGGCTTAGCGTTGCCCTGCCCCTTTCCGCCGCCGGGTTGCTCAATCCCGTGCTGGTTGATGAACTGCTGGCATTGATGGAAAACAGTCCGCTTCCGCCTCGTTTATTGCATCTGAGCATACCGGTAGACGTGATGAAAACGCATCCAGCGCAGGCCATGCCCGCCATGCAACGATTACGCCAGGCGGGTTGTCGCATTATTTTAAGCCAGGTCGGTCGCGATTTAGAGGTTTTTGACAATCTCAAGTATCACGTCGCTGATTACCTGTTACTTGACAGCGAACTGAGCGCCAGCGCGCACGGCAATCTGACGGACGAAATGTGGGTTTCCATTATTCAGAGCCACGCACAACGTCTGGATATCAAAACTATCGCTGGACCGGTAAACATGCCGCTGATTATGGATGCCCTGTCTGGCATCGGTATTGATATGATTTTTGGCGATATTATTGCCGACGCCCAACCGCTGGAGTTGCTACTCAACACCAGCAATTTCGCCATCAACTGATGGTTGCCAGCCTTCCGTATACCAGATATGCAGTAGCGCGTAGGAACGCCAGGGCTTCCAGCGCTCTGCGTAGCGCCGGATTTGCGCCGGCGTCATGCCTGGAAAACGCTGTTTAATCAAGTAATCATCGGGAAGAAAAATGTCCTTCGCCTGCCACCCGCGCAGCGCGAAGTAATTGGCCGTCCAGCGTCCAATGCCTGGAAACGTTTGTAACTGCTTCACCCCCTGCTCGATATCAGGCGGGGCAACAGGCTTAAGCGTGCCATCCAGCGCCGCCCGGGCAAGGTGAATCAGCGCTTCCGCACGTTTAAGCGGCATGCCCAGCGCTTTCAGCTCCAGCGGTTGTGCGGCGGCCAGTGCCTCAGGAGTAGGAAAGCACACGTACTCTGGTGCGTCGGCAAGCCTATCGCCATACAGATGTACCACCTTCGCCGTCAGTTTTGCCGCCATCGCCACGCTGACCAACTGACCTAAAATCGCGCGAACGCCCTGTTCGAACGCATCAACCGATCCCGGTAGACGCAATCCAGGGCGTGCGGCTCCCAGACGCCCCAACGCGCTGACAACGTGCTGCGGACAGCAGTTCAGATCGAACAACTGCGCCATTTTGGCCAGACACTCGCGGGCAACGGGCTGAAGTCCCGGGCTTAACGTTACCTGCAGCACGTTGGCCTCCAGATCCGGGACAACACTCACCACCCCACGATGCTGGCCAATCGCCAGGCTTCTTGCATACGTCAATGTGCCTACAGTTTCTACGCCATCCACGGCACGGTCAGCGAGAAACCCCAGCATCCAGGGCCAGTCATAGGGCGATTGCCAGTTCAGTGTATACATGTCCGCGTCCTTTTTTTTACCAGCCTACAGCATAAATGCTATTCCGCCGATGCGCCTTGCTTTCATATTCCAGTTGTCGGGACGACAACATTTCGCTAAAGTCTCGCCCCTTCTTGACTGCCCTGGGGAGCTTTACGGTGTTTATTGGTTTTGACTATGGTACGGCGAACTGTTCAGTGGCCGTCATGCGTGACGGGCAGCCGCAATTGCTCAAAATGGAAAATGACAGCACGCTACTGCCCTCCATGCTGTGCGCCCCGACGCGTGAAGCGGTCAGCGAGTGGCTGTATCGCCATCATGATGTCCCGGCAACGGATGACGAAACGCAGGCATTACTGCGTCGTGCGGTGCGCTTTAATCGCGAAGAAGACATCGATGTGAACGCCAATAGCGTGCAGTTTGGTCTGGCATCACTGGGCCAATATATTGATGACCCGGAAGAAGTCTACTTCGTTAAATCACCAAAATCGTTTTTAGGTGCCAGCGGCCTGAAACCGCAGCAGGTTGCGCTATTTGAAGATTTAGTCTGTGCGATGATGCTGCACATCCGCAACCAGGCACAAAACCAGCTACCCGAAGCGATCACCCAGGCTGTTATCGGTCGTCCGATCAACTTCCAGGGGTTAGGCGGCGACGACGCCAACGCCCAGGCACAAGGTATTCTTGAGCGCGCGGCCAAACGCGCCGGTTTCCAGGATGTGGTGTTTCAGTACGAGCCGGTCGCGGCGGGACTGGATTATGAAGCCACACTGCAAGACGAAAAACGCGTGCTGGTGGTGGACATCGGCGGTGGTACCACCGACTGCTCGTTGCTGCTGATGGGTCCGCAGTGGCATCAGCGCGCCGATCGCGAAACCAGCCTGTTAGGCCACAGTGGCTGTCGCGTAGGCGGTAACGATCTGGACATCGCGCTGGCCTTTAAACACCTGATGCCATTGCTCGGCATGGGAGGCGAAACCGAAAAAGGCATCGCCTTACCTATTCTGCCGTGGTGGAACGCCGTCGCCATTAACGACGTTCCGGCCCAAAGTGATTTTTACAGTACCGCCAACGGACGCTTGTTAAACGATCTGATCCGCGACGCGAAAGAAGCCGATAAAGTCGCTCTGCTGCTCAAAGTCTGGCGCGAGCGTCTGAGCTACCGGCTGGTACGCAGCGCTGAAGAAAGCAAAATTACGCTTTCCACACAGGCAAACGTCAACGCGGCTCTGCCGTTTATCAGTGATGAACTGGCAACGGCAATCAGCCAACAGGGGCTGGAGACGGCGCTCAATCAGCCACTGGCGCGCATTCTGGAGCAGGTGCAGCTGGCGCTGGATAATGCCCAGGAAAAACCGGATGTTATTTATTTGACCGGTGGCAGTGCACGCTCACCGCTTATCAAAAAAGCCCTCTCCGAACAGCTGCCGGGGATCCCTATCGCCGGTGGCGATGATTTCGGCTCGGTGACTGCCGGTCTGGCACGCTGGGCAGACGTGGTTTTCCGCTAAGCGGCTCGCAGGCTGAAAAGTGTGCGTATTGACATCATCGTGACTGTGGCTTATGGTCAGGAGTGAGGGTTAGGGAGGGTTTCCCCTCCCCTGGTGTCTTAGTAAGCCGCGAAGCTAATCACTAAGAGTATCACCAGTATGATGACGTACTTCATCATAACCCTTTCCTTATTTTGGCCCCTTCCTCGGGAGGGGCTTTCCCGTTCCAGCGTCCGGCTGAAATCTCTGGCTTTCCTCCTTTTGCCTTGTCCGCACTCTAGCGCACTCTTCCGCATTGGCGATTTTCACCGCCCATTGTTGCGTAACGCCTCGCAAAGCCGCACCGCCATTCAGACGAATCCCGACAGTGTTTCATAATTCCTCCATCTTTCGCCCTTGATCGCTGGCTAAACTAGTATCATTACGCGAAACGTTTCAGGATGAGAAACTTATAACAATGAAAGGCAGTAACAAATCCCGCTGGGTGATAGCAATCGTGACCGTCGTGGCGGCCATCGCCGCATTTTGGTTCTGGCACAGTCGCAGTGAATCTCAGGGGAATGCCCCCGGTGCAACCGGGCAAGCACAGCACGCCGCAGGCTCAGGGCGTCGCGGAATGCGTTCTGGTCCGCTAGCCCCCGTGCAGGTTGCCACCGCCAATGAACAAGCCGTTCCACGTTACCTGACGGGACTGGGCACCGTGACGGCCGCGAATACCGCAACGGTTCGCAGTCGGGTAGACGGTCAGCTCATCGCGTTACACTTTCAGGAAGGACAGCAGGTCAAAGCCGGCGACCTGCTGGCTGAAATAGACCCCAGCCAGTTCAAAGTCGCCCTTGCCCAGGCGCAGGGACAGTTAGCCAAAGATACCGCGACGCTGGCAAATGCCCGTCGCGACCTGGCCCGCTATCAGCAACTGGTGAAAACCAATCTGGTCTCCCGTCAGGAACTGGATGCTCAGCAGGCATTGGTGAACGAAACGCAAGGGACGATCAAAGCCGATGAAGCCAGCGTCGCCAGCGCCCAGTTGCAGCTCGACTGGAGTCGCATCACCGCCCCTGTCGATGGCCGTGTCGGCCTGAAACTGGTCGACGTGGGTAACCAAATCTCCAGCGGTGATACCACCGGGATTGTCGTCATTACGCAAACCCATCCCATCGACCTGATCTTCACCTTGCCAGAAAACGATATTGCGACCGTGCTACGGGCGCAAAAAACGGGCAACCCGCTGAAGGTCGAAGCCTGGGATCGCACCAATTCGCAGAAACTCAGTGAAGGCATACTGCTGAGCCTCGACAACCAGATTGATACCACCACCGGCACCATCAAAGCGAAGGCTCGCTTCAACAATCAGGATGACACGCTGTTTCCGAATCAGTTCGTTAACGCCCGTATGCTGGTCGCCACCGAGCAAAACGCCATCGTAATCCCCACTGCCGCCTTACAAATGGGCAATGAAGGTCACTTTGTCTGGGTGCTGAATACAGAGAATAAAGTCAGTAAACATCTGGTCAAACCGGGCATTCAGGACAGTCAAAAAGTGGTGATTACCGCCGGGCTGTCGGCAGGCGATCGCGTCGTCACCGACGGTATTGACCGCCTGACGGAAGGGGCGAAAGTTGACGTTGTGGAGGCGCATAGCGCCACGGCCACAAACGATAAAGCCACCGCACGCGAGTACGGCAAAAAAGGAGCACGCTCCTGATGCAGGCGTTACCTCCGGACAACACCGGCGGCCCATCCCGCCTGTTTATTCTGCGCCCTGTTGCCACCACGCTGCTGATGGTGGCGATTTTACTCGCCGGGATTATAGGCTATCGCTTCCTGCCCATCGCAGCGTTGCCGGAAGTGGATTACCCGACCATTCAGGTGGTGACACTCTACCCTGGCGCCAGCCCGGATGTGATGACCTCCGCCGTGACTGCTCCGCTTGAGCGCCAGTTTGGGCAGATGTCGGGTCTAAAACAGATGTCCTCACAAAGCTCCGGCGGTGCATCCGTGGTGACATTGCAGTTTCAGCTCACGTTACCACTGGACGTCGCCGAACAGGAAGTCCAGGCCGCGATTAACGCCGCCACCAATTTATTACCGAGCGATCTGCCCAACCCACCGGTGTACAGCAAAGTGAACCCGGCGGATCCGCCGATCATGACGCTGGCGGTGACCTCTACCGCCATGCCCATGACGCAGGTGGAAGATATGGTCGAAACCCGCGTGGCGCAGAAAATCTCTCAAGTCTCCGGCGTGGGCCTGGTTACACTGTCTGGCGGACAACGTCCCGCCGTGCGCGTAAAACTTAACGCACAGGCCATTGCCGCGTTAGGGCTGACCAGCGAAACCGTCCGCACCGCCATCACCGGCGCCAACGTCAATTCAGCCAAAGGTAGCCTGGATGGCCCGACGCGCGCCGTCACCCTGTCAGCCAACGACCAGATGCAGTCTGCCGATGAGTATCGTCAGTTAATCATTGCCTATAAAAACGGTGCGCCAGTGCGCCTCGGGGATGTCGCAACCGTCGAGCAAGGTGCGGAAAACAGCTGGCTGGGCGCGTGGGCCAATAAGCAACAAGCTATCGTGATGAACGTTCAGCGCCAGCCTGGTGCGAACATTATCTCCACCGCGGACAGCATTCGCCAGATGCTGCCTGCGCTAACAGAAAGCCTGCCAAAATCGGTCAATGTCACGGTGCTTTCGGATCGTACAACCAACATTCGTGCTTCCGTTTCCGACACCCAGTTTGAACTGATGCTGGCGATTGCGCTGGTGGTGATGATCATTTACCTGTTCCTGCGCAATATACCGGCCACGATTATTCCCGCGGTCGCCGTACCGCTATCGCTGATAGGTACCTTTGCGGTAATGGTATTCCTCGATTTCTCGATCAATAACCTGACGCTGATGGCGCTGACCATCGCCACGGGGTTTGTGGTCGATGACGCGATTGTGGTTATCGAGAATATTTCGCGCTATATCGAAAAAGGGGAAAAACCGCTGACCGCCGCCCTTAAAGGCGCAGGCGAGATTGGTTTTACTATCATCTCATTGACGTTTTCCCTGATCGCAGTGCTGATCCCACTGCTGTTTATGGGCGATATCGTCGGGCGATTATTCCGCGAGTTCGCCGTCACGCTGGCGGTGGCGATTTTGATTTCCGCCGTCGTATCACTGACGCTCACGCCAATGATGTGCGCCCGCATGCTCAGCCAGGCGTCATTGCGCAAGCAAAACCGCTTCTCCCGTGCCTCGGAAAGAATGTTCGAGCGCGTCATTGCCGGGTACGGTCACTGGCTGGCAAAAGTGCTTAACCACCCATGGCTGACGCTTGGCGTCGCGCTCGGCACGCTGGCATTAAGCGTGATGCTGTGGATCTTTATCCCGAAGGGCTTCTTCCCGATCCAGGATAACGGCATTATTCAGGGCACGTTGCAGGCACCGCAGTCCAGCTCATTTGCCAGCATGGCTCAACGCCAGAGTCAGGTCTCTGATGTGATCCTTAAAGACCCGGCAGTAGAAAGCCTGACCGCGTTTGTCGGCGTTGATGGCACCAATCCGGCGCTGAACAGCGCGCGCCTGCAAATTAACCTTAAGCCGCTGAATGAACGCGATGACCGCGTGCAAAAAGTCATCGCTCGCCTGCAGGATGCAGTGGATAACGTGCCCGGCGTCGATCTCTATCTTCAGCCTACCCAGGATCTGACCATTGATACGCAGGTGAGCCGCACCCAGTATCAGTTTACGCTGCAGGCCACCTCGCTGGACGCTCTCAGCACCTGGGTGCCGCAGCTACTGGAAAAACTGCAGCAGTTGCCACAACTGTCTGACGTCAGCAGTGACTGGCAGGACCAGGGACTGGTGGCGTATGTAAATGTTAATCGCGACAGCGCCAGCCGTTTAGGCATCAGCATGGCAGATGTCGATAACGCGCTGTATAACGCTTTCGGACAGCGGCTGATTTCAACCATCTACACCCAGGCAAACCAATATCGGGTGGTGTTGGAACATGATACCGCCAGTACGCCGGGGCTTTCCGCGTTGGACTCCCTTCGCCTGACCAGCAGCGACGGCGGGATCGTCCCGCTTAGCACCATCGCCAGCATTGAGCAGCGTTTTGCCCCGCTGTCGATAAACCATCTCGATCAGTTCCCGGTCACCACCATCTCGTTCAACGTGCCGGATGACCACTCGCTGGGCGATGCGGTAGAGGCAATACTGCAGGCGGAAAAAACGCTGGACCTGCCGTCAAGTATTACCACCCAGTTCCAGGGCAGTACGCTGGCCTTCCAGGCCGCGCTCGGCAACACAATCTGGCTGATTGTGGCGGCGGTCGTCGCAATGTATATCGTGCTCGGCGTGCTGTATGAGAGCTTTATTCACCCAATCACCATTCTCTCCACGCTGCCGACGGCGGGCGTCGGGGCACTGCTGGCATTGATGATTGCCGGTAGTGAACTGGACGTTATTGCGATCATCGGTATTATTTTGCTGATCGGTATCGTCAAGAAAAACGCCATCATGATGATTGACTTTGCCCTTGCCGCTGAACGCGAACAGGGGATGGCACCGCGCGACGCCATATTCCAGGCGTGCCTGCTGCGTTTTCGCCCGATCCTGATGACCACGCTGGCGGCTTTGCTGGGAGCATTGCCGCTGATGTTAAGTACCGGCGTGGGCGCTGAGTTACGCCGCCCATTAGGTATTGGTATGGTCGGTGGACTGCTGGTCAGTCAGGTATTAACCCTGTTTACCACCCCGGTGATTTACCTGCTGTTTGACCGACTGTCGCTGTACGTGAAAAACCGCTTCCCGCGTCAGGAAGAGGACGCGTAAATGAAATTTTTTGCTCTCTTCATCCATCGTCCGGTAGCGACCATTCTCCTTTCCGTCGCCATTACCCTGTGCGGCATTCTGGGCTTTCGCCTGTTACCGGTCGCGCCGCTGCCGCAGGTAGATTTCCCGGTGATCATGGTCAGCGCCTCGCTGCCGGGAGCATCACCCGAAACCATGGCGTCGTCCGTCGCAACGCCGCTGGAACGCTCGCTTGGGCGTATCGCGGGCGTGAATGAAATGACGTCAAGCAGTTCGCTTGGCAGCACGCGCATTATTCTTGAGTTTACGTTTGATCGCGACATCAACGGCGCGGCGCGGGACGTTCAGGCGGCCATTAACGCCGCCCAAAGCCTGCTGCCCAGCGGAATGCCCAGTCGGCCAACGTACCGAAAGGCGAATCCATCCGATGCGCCTGTCATGATCCTGACGCTAACCTCGGATACTTATTCTCAGGGCGAATTGTATGATTTCGCCTCGACACAGCTGGCGCAAACCATCGCGCAAATTGACGGCGTTGGCGACGTCGACGTCGGCGGCAGCTCCCTGCCCGCCGTGCGCGTTGGCCTGAACCCGCAGGCGCTGTTTAACCAGGGTGTCTCACTGGATGACGTGCGTAGTGCGATCAATAGCGCCAACGTGCGTCAACCACAGGGCGCGCTGGAAGATGAAACCCGCCGCTGGCAGGTGCAAACCAACGATGAGCTCAAAACCGCGGCTGAGTATCAACCGCTGATTATTCACTACAACAACGGTGCGGCCGTACGTCTGGGTGACGTCGCCTCTATCACTGACTCGGTGCAGGATGTGCGTAACGCCGGGATGACCAATGCCAAACCGGCCATTCTGTTGATGATCCGCAAACTCCCGGAAGCCAACATCATCCAGACGGTGGACAGCATCCGGGCCAAATTGCCAGAGTTACAAACGCTGATCCCGGCCGCCATTGATTTGCAAATTGCCCAGGATCGTTCGCCGACCATTCGTGCGTCGCTGGAAGAAGTGGAACAGACGCTGATTATCTCCGTGGCGCTGGTTATCCTGGTGGTGTTTGTTTTCCTGCGCTCCGGGCGCGCGACGCTGATCCCCGCCGTAGCAGTGCCCGTCTCGCTGATTGGCACGTTTGCCGCCATGTATCTGTGTGGATTCAGTCTGAACAACCTGTCGCTAATGGCGCTGACCATTGCCACCGGGTTTGTGGTCGATGACGCCATCGTGGTGCTGGAAAATATATCCCGGCACCTGGAAGCGGGAATGAAGCCGCTCCAGGCGGCATTACAAGGCACGCGCGAAGTCGGATTTACGGTACTTTCCATGAGCCTGTCGCTGGTGGCGGTGTTCCTGCCGCTGCTGTTAATGGGCGGTCTGCCGGGACGATTACTGCGGGAATTTGCCGTGACCCTGTCGGTTGCCATCGGGATTTCACTGCTGGTCTCGCTGACGCTCACACCAATGATGTGCGGATGGATGCTCAAATCAAGCGCCCCACGAGAACAGTCTCGTAAGCGAGGATTTGGCCGGGTGCTGGTTGCCTTGCAACAAAGTTACGCCACCTCGCTGCAGTGGGTGTTACGCCATACCCGAATGGTGGGCGTGGTATTACTGGCAACCATTGCGCTCAACGTCTGGCTGTATATTTCCATCCCCAAAACCTTTTTCCCGGAGCAGGACACCGGCGTCCTGATGGGGGGGATCCAGGCCGACCAAAGCATTTCGTTTCAGGCCATGCGCGGAAAGTTGCAGGATTTTATGAAGATCATCCGTGACGATCCAGCTGTGGACAACGTCACCGGTTTTACCGGCGGCTCCCGTGTTAACAGCGGCATGATGTTTATTACCCTGAAGCCGCGCGCAGAGCGCCAGCAAACCGCTCAGCAGGTGATCGACAGGCTGCGCGTGAAGTTGGCCAAAGAGCCGGGGGCGAACCTGTTTCTGATGGCGGTACAGGATATTCGCGTCGGGGGACGGCAAGCCAACGCCAGCTACCAGTACACGCTGCTGTCGGACGATCTTGCCGCATTACGGGAATGGGAACCGAAAATCCGTAAAGCGTTAGCCACCCTGCCCCAACTGGCTGACGTCAACTCCGATCAGCAGGACAACGGTGCAGAGATGAGTCTGACCTACGATCGTGACACCATGTCACGTCTGGGGATCGACGTCGAAGCCGCCAACAGCCTGCTGAATAACGCCTTTGGTCAGCGGCAAATATCGACCATCTACCAGCCGATGAACCAGTACAAAGTGGTGATGGAGGTCGACCCGCGCTACACCCAGGACATCAGCGCGCTGGATAAAATGTTTGTCATTAATAGCGATGGCAAAGCCATTCCGTTGTCGTACTTTGCTAAATGGCAACCGGCGAACGCCCCGCTGTCGGTGAACCATCAGGGGCTGTCTGCCGCCTCAACCGTGTCGTTTAACCTGCCGACCGGCGCATCACTTTCTGAGGCCACAGAAGCCATTAACCGGACCATGACCCAGCTTGGCGTCCCGTCAACGGTGCGCGGCAGTTTTGCCGGTACGGCGCAGGTTTTTCAGGATACGATGAACTCGCAGGTGATCCTGATTATCGCCGCCATCGCCACGGTCTACATCGTGCTGGGTATGCTGTATGAAAGCTACGTTCATCCGCTAACTATCCTCTCAACGCTGCCTTCTGCCGGGGTGGGTGCGCTACTGGCACTGGAACTGTTCAATGCCCCGTTCAGCCTAATCGCCCTGATAGGGATCATGCTATTAATTGGCATTGTGAAGAAAAACGCCATCATGATGGTCGACTTTGCGCTTGAGGCGCAGAGAAACGGCAAACTGACGCCGGAAGAAGCCATTTTCCAGGCCTGCCTGCTGCGTTTTCGTCCCATCATGATGACCACGCTGGCTGCTCTCTTTGGCGCGCTGCCGCTGGTGCTATCGGCTGGCGACGGTTCGGAACTGCGCCAACCGTTGGGGATAACTATCGTCGGCGGGCTGGTAGTGAGCCAACTGCTGACGCTGTACACCACCCCGGTGGTGTATCTCTTTTTCGACCGTCTGCGGATGCGTTTTTCGCGTAAAAACAGCAACCCGGTAGCAGACTTATGACAGAACTTCCCGACAGCACCCGCTGGCAGCTTTGGATTGTGGCGTTCGGCTTTTTTATGCAATCGCTGGATACCACCATCGTCAATACCGCGCTGCCTGCAATGGCCAAAAGCCTCGGCGAAAGCCCGTTGCATATGCATATGGTCATTGTGTCGTATGTCTTAACTGTGGCGGTGATGCTGCCCGCCAGCGGCTGGCTGGCAGACAAGATCGGCGTACGTAATATTTTCTTCACCGCCATCATCCTGTTCACGCTGGGATCGCTGTTTTGCGCCGGGTCCAGCACGCTCAATGAGCTGGTAATGGCCCGCGTGTTACAAGGCGTCGGCGGTGCGATGATGGTGCCAGTCGGCAGGCTGACGGTGATGAAGATTGTCCCGCGCACGCAGTATATGGCGGCAATGACCTTCGTCACCTTACCGGGGCAAATTGGCCCGTTGCTCGGCCCGGCATTAGGCGGCATTCTGGTGGAGTATGCGTCCTGGCACTGGATTTTCCTGATTAACATTCCCGTCGGCATTATTGGGGCAATAGCCACCTTAATGCTGATGCCTAACTACACGTTGCAAACCCGGCGCTTCGATCTTTCGGGATTTATGCTGTTGGCCGTTGGTATGGCGGCACTGACGCTGGCGCTGGATGGCAGCAAAGGCAGCGGGATCTCAGACATTACGCTGGCGGCGCTGGTTATCTGCGGCGTGCTGGCAATCCTTCTGTATATCAGACACGCCAGCAACAACCCGCGTGCACTGTTCAGTCTGCATCTGTTTCGCACCCCCACCTTCTCATTAGGCCTGCTTGGCAGTTTTGTCGGGCGCATTGGTAGCGGAATGTTACCGTTTATGACGCCGGTGTTTTTGCAGATTGGGCTGGGCTTTTCTCCGTTTCATGCCGGGCTGATGATGATCCCGATGGTACTGGGCAGCATGGGCATGAAGCGTATTGTGGTTCAGGTCGTCAACCGGTTTGGTTATCGTCGGGTGCTGGTTGCCACCACGCTGGGCCTGTCGCTGGTCTGCCTGTTGCTGATGACCACCGCCCTGCTCGGCTGGTATTACGTGCTGCCCTTCGTGCTGTTTTTACAAGGCATGGTCAACTCCACCCGTTTTTCATCGATGAACACCCTGACCTTAAAAGACTTACCTGACGATCTCGCCAGCAGCGGCAACAGCCTGCTTTCGATGATCATGCAGCTGTCGATGAGTATCGGGGTAACCATCGCTGGCCTGCTGTTGGGCATGTTTGGTCAACAGCATATCGCTCTCGACAGCGGCAGCACCCATACCGTCTTTATGTATACCTGGCTGTGCATTGCCCTGATTATCGCGCTGCCAGCGATGATTTTTGCCCGCGTGCCAAACGATACGCAAACCAACGCGGTGATTTCACGGCGTAAAAGGAGCAACTGATGAAGTTATGGCGACCCGGAATAACCGGCAAACTGTTTCTGGCGATTTTTGCCACCTGCATTGTGCTACTCATTAGCATGCACTGGGCCGTACGGGTAAGCTTCGAACGCGGATTTATTGACTACATCAAACACGGCAATGAACAGCGGCTACAAATGCTGAGCGACGCGCTGGGCGAACAATATCAGCAACATGGCAACTGGCGGTTTCTGCGCAATAACGACCGTTTTGTTTTTCAGATCCTGCGTTCTTTTGAACACGACAACAACGATGACAAGCCAGGCCCCGGTATGCCGCCGCACGGCTGGCGTACCCAGTTTTGGGTCATCGACCAAAACGCCCGCGTGCTGGTCGGCCCACGTGGTCCGGTTCCCGGCGACGGCACGCGCCGCCCAATCACAGTTAACGGGATCGAAGTGGGTGCCGTCATCGCGTCGCCCGTAGAACGCTTAACGCGTAATACAGATATTAATTTCGATAAACAGCAGCGCCGTACCAGTTGGCTGATCGTCGCGCTCTCCACTATCCTGGCGGCGCTGGCTACGTTTACACTGGCGCGTAGTCTGCTGGCCCCCGTCAAACGTCTGGTGGACGGCACGCACAAGCTGGCCGCGGGGGATTTCACCACCCGCGTTGCCCCCACCAGCACCGATGAACTGGGCAAACTGGCGCAGGATTTCAACCAGTTGGCCAGTACGCTGGAAAAGAACCAGCAAATGCGCCGTGATTTTATGGCCGATATTTCTCACGAACTGCGCACGCCGCTGGCGGTGTTGCGCGGCGAGCTGGAAGCGATTCAGGATGGCGTTCGCCAGTTCACTCCAGATTCGGTGGCCTCTTTACAGGCCGAAGTGGGCACGCTGACCAAACTGGTGGACGATCTCCATCAGCTCTCAATGTCAGATGAAGGCGCCCTGGCCTACCAAAAAACCTCCCTGGATCTGATCCCGTTACTGGAAGTCGCAAGCGGCGCGTTTCGCGAGCGTTTTGCCAGCCGCGGACTGACAATACAACTCTCGCTGCCGGACAGCATGACGGTGTTTGGCGACCGGGATCGTCTGATGCAACTGTTCAATAACCTGCTGGAAAACAGCCTACGTTATACCGACAGCGGCGGCGGGCTGCGTATTTCCGCCGAACAGCGCGAGCGCCAGGTCTTACTGACCTTCGCCGATTCAGCCCCGGGCGTAAACGATGCACAGCTGCAAAAACTGTTTGAGCGATTTTATCGCACCGAAGGTTCGCGTAACCGCGCCAGCGGAGGCTCCGGTCTGGGTCTGGCGATTTGCGTCAATATTGTTGAGGCGCACAATGGGCATATCCGCGCCGCCCATTCGCCTTTTGGCGGGGTAAGCATTACAGTAGAGTTACCGCTGGAACGCGATTTACAGAGAGATGTATGACAGAGTTACCCATTGATGAAAACACGCCGCGTATTCTGATCGTGGAAGATGAACCCAAGCTGGGACAATTGCTTATCGACTACCTGCGTGCCGCGAGCTATGCCCCGACGCTCATCAACCACGGTGACCAGGTTTTACCGTACGTGCGCCAGACGCCACCCGATCTGATTTTGCTGGATCTGATGCTGCCAGGCACTGACGGCCTCACCCTGTGTCGGGAAATTCGACGTTTCTCTGAAGTGCCGATCATGATGGTCACCGCCAAAATCGAAGAAATTGACCGTCTGTTGGGACTGGAGATCGGTGCCGATGACTACATCTGTAAGCCCTACAGCCCGCGTGAAGTTGTCGCCCGCGTGAAGACAATACTGCGCCGCTGTAAACCCCAGCGCGAACTGCAGCAACTGGATGCTGCCAGCCCGCTGATCGTTGATGAAGGCCGTTTTCAGGCGTCATGGCGCGGGAAGATGCTCGACTTAACCCCGGCGGAGTTCCGCCTACTGAAAACGTTGTCGCATGAGCCGGGAAAAGTCTTCTCCCGCGAGCAATTGCTTAACCATCTCTATGATGACTACCGGGTCGTGACCGATCGCACCATCGACAGCCATATCAAGAACCTGCGGCGCAAGCTGGAGTCGCTGGACGCCGAACAGTCGTTTATCCGCGCAGTGTACGGCGTCGGGTATCGTTGGGAAGCGGATGCCTGTCGGATAGCGTAATTAAAAAAATCTCACGCTTCGCAGTTATAGGCTACAGTGTAGGAAATTTACACCTACATCGTAGCCAAAAGGACTGTCCATGGTTCAGGATGAACGCATACTCAACGCAATGCGTGAGATGTGCAATAGCAAACTGCCGCATACTGACGAGCAACGCATCTGGCATATCGCCAATATTCCCGCACTGCTGCGCGAAGCGCGCTACGATGAGCTCGACGCCCGCTTCAACCAGGCGCTGACGGACAGCTTCACCAGCCGTGAAGCTGAAAAGCGCTACTTCCTCGCCTGGACCCAAATGTGCAACCGTTTTTATGATATGGATGCTCTCGTCGATGCAGGTCCGCAAGGATTAGCTCTCATCAAAGCCTGGCAGCACGCCCGCCCGCGCTCGACTCATGCCTGGCTTGCCGAAGCCCAGTACTGGAACCACCGCGCGTGGCTTTACCGTAGCTATGGTTGGGCAGAGGAGACGTCTGCCGCAATGTGGGTTTGCGCCGGGGCCTGCAACGAGCGAATGGTCATTGCCGCATTGAATGCTATCGATTGCGAGCCACGCCAGTGGATGGTTGCCTTATTAACCAGCACCAACACAAAAGTCTTCGGTCAACCCGACTGGTTAATTGAATTTCTTCAGGGTACCGATTTCACCGGGCAACCGCGGATGCAGGTGTTAGCCAAATATCATCAGGATTCGCAGCAGGAAATGGAAACGCTGATGGCCTTTTCCGGGCTTTCTCTGGAAGATGCAGCGTGCCCAAATCTACCGCGTCCAGCGGTACTGCCGGATTGCAAGGGCGATGCCGAGGCTGAATACTGGCTCTCTGTGTGTCTGGCTATTTTTCCGCGCGCATTTTACGCGCTGGATGAATACATTCCATTTCAGATGCCACGCTGGGGTGGTTCACACGAGGGCATTCGTGAATTTCTGGCCTCACCAACCTGCGGCCATCTTTGTGCCGCCGAGCGCGAGCATCTGGAATTATTAATCTGGTGGGACACCTGTCGCGATTTGCGTATTAAGGAACTCGAGTACCCACCGGAACGGGAAACGTTTATCGCCAAAGCCGAAGATATTGCCCAGCGGGCGCATAGCCAAAGTTCTCGTCATCATGCGCTGGAGTGGCTGTTAACCTGCTATAACGATCTGAGCGATCTCGACGCCCTGTGGTATACCATTCAACGTGCGGTCGCGGAAAACCTCAAGCTGAGTCATTACTACACCGTGTACGCGCTAAAATTTGCGCTACGCGACTTCCCGGACACCTGGTGGATTTATAATTTCTTGCACCAGAACGCCAGGCAAACCGAGTTTTACGCCGCCAGAATCTACAGCGGCTATTTCCAGTACGCAGGATTATTCGGGTTTGAAAAAGATGAAGCACAGGGCATTGCCGTACTCGATAGCGTAGCTGCACTGGAATATAACAATAACTGGCAGTCAGCCATCAAAGATATTGACTGGCTCGATCTCCCGCAGCATTTTGCCTTACTGGCAGAGCTGGGTGCTCAGAGAAACCTGCCCTGCGCCTACTACTTGCAGGCCCTCGAATACAATAACCCAGACAACAATAGCCTTCTTCCTTATGATCCCGTTACCGCGCTAAATTATTTTCAGCGTGCAGCGGAGATTTTGCACCAACAGGTCGCGCTGCAAGAGAAGACCCCCTATCGACTGGTCGTTAACGCCGGATACCACGCGTATCAACATGACCTGCAGGATATTCACAGCAAAATCGCCGATTGCTACGAACGTTTAGCCCGGCAAGAAACCCATGCTGGCATGCGTTCCGTTTACGAAAAAAACCTGCTTGATAATTTACATCAGGCCGATCGGTTCGGTTCGAAACAAGCCTGGAGCGTCTTCCTGCTGAAACTTCGCGAGGTAAACGATTTTACCCTGGCGCATTCCTATCTGAACATCCTGGAGGAAGAAGGCTACAACGGTACGGCGGAAGCCATGGTGACGCTGTCGTGGCTGTATGGTAATAAACACGACAAGAAACTGTTCAACATGAAAGCCAGTGCGCGCTGGGCCTATTTCTTTATTACGCTTTTCCCGGATCACGCGTTATTTACTGAATTATCTCCGCTACATTTCGATACCCTCGCGAAACGCTGTCGCTTTGCCTGGCATACCTCGAAAATTGCTGATTCAGAACTGCCGAATAAAGATATATGGAACAGATAATGCGCTTAATATTACTCTCCTTCTGCCCTCTGTTGCTGCTTTGCACGCCTGCCAGAGCAGAAATCACCGAGCAGCAGTTGCAAGCTGACTGCGCGAAAGTCCCTACCTACGCCAGCCAAGGTGAGCAGTTCTATAAAGCCAGGAACTATGCCAAAGCGCGTGAAGCCTTTGAAAAACAGGTGACCTGGAGCGAAGGTTGTCAGCTCGATCATAAAACCGTGGCGACGGCCTATAACAACGTGGCGCTAACCTGGATGCGTCAGGGTGAATGGCGCAAAGCGCAAGCCTGGCTGACCATTAATCCCAACGATGCCAAATCAATCTACAATCTGGGGCTTATCAAAGAAAAGTTAGCCGCATTGCCAAAAAGCGACTCCCCTGCCGGGGAATACTGGAACTATGCCGGTCTGGCAACCTGGGAAACGCTGATTGTTAAACCTACAGAGAAAAAATCAGACTTTCAGGTTGATTTCCAAGGGTATTATTTCGGCATGATGGCCCTCTATTACGGACCAAACATCGGCGAATTCTCAGAACTGATCACGCTGAATAACAATAAAGGCGTGATTGCACTCAGAGAGAGTGACTACATCCACTGCGATATCTCGCTGACGGTCACACCTGAAGGCATCGACGCCAGTACCGACGATCCGCAAAACTGCGGCTTCGGTATGTACGTGCGCGCCGACGGGCACTATCTGCGGGTTGATTGAACCCGCAAGGTTTACTGTCTCCTCGCGCAGCGCTACAATGCCCGCCCTTAATATGGGGGCACTCCCCTAACCGCCTCACCGAGTGAGGCGAGTCTGACCTGTCATCAGAACGAGAAAATTATGTTTAAACCGGAACTCCTTTCCCCGGCGGGAACGCTGAAGAACATGCGTTACGCTTTTGCCTATGGCGCAGATGCCGTCTACGCGGGCCAACCACGTTACTCCCTGCGCGTACGCAACAACGAATTCAACCACGAAAACTTACAGCTCGGCATCAATGAAGCCCATGAACTGGGTAAAAAATTCTATGTAGTGGTCAACATTGCACCACACAACGCCAAGTTGAAAACCTTCATTCGTGACCTGAAGCCGGTGGTGGAAATGGGGCCGGATGCATTAATCATGTCCGATCCAGGTCTGATTATGTTGGTGCGCGAAAACTTCCCGGACATGGATATTCACCTGTCAGTACAGGCGAACGCCGTAAACTGGGCGACGGTAAAATTCTGGAAACAGATGGGGCTGACCCGCGTGATCCTGTCCCGTGAACTGTCACTGGAAGAAATTGAAGAGATCCGCACCCAGGTGCCGGATATGGAGCTTGAAATCTTCGTTCACGGCGCACTGTGCATGGCCTACTCCGGCCGCTGCCTGCTCTCCGGTTACATCAACAAGCGTGACCCAAACCAGGGAACCTGCACCAATGCCTGCCGCTGGGAATACAACGTGCAGGAAGGCAAAGAAGATGTGGTGGGTAACATCGTGCACAAGTACGAGCCTATCCCGGTACAAAACGTTGAGCCGACGCTGGGTATTGGCGCGCCAACGGATAAAGTGTTTATGCTCGAAGAAGCCCAGCGTCCGGGCGAGTACATGACCGCGTTCGAAGACGAACACGGCACCTACATCATGAACTCCAAAGATTTACGCGCCATTGCCCACGTTGAGCGTCTGACCCAAATGGGTGTGCACTCGCTGAAAATCGAAGGTCGCACCAAGTCTTATTACTACTGCGCACGTACCGCGCAGGTGTATCGTAAAGCAATTGACGATGCCGCAGCCGGGAAACCGTTCGATCCGCAGCTGCTGGAAACGCTGGAAGGCCTGGCGCATCGCGGTTATACAGAAGGTTTCCTGCGTCGCCATACGCATGACGACTATCAGAACTACGAGTACGGTTTCTCCGTTTCCGAACGCCAGCAGTTTGTCGGTGAATTCACCGGTGAGCGTAAAGGCGAACTGGCTGCGGTTATCGTGAAAAATAAATTCACCGTCGGTGACAGCCTGGAGTTGATGACCCCGCAGGGCAACGTCAATTTCACGCTCGAGCAGATGGAAAATGCCAAAGGCGAAGCGATGCCTGTGGCGCCGGGCGACGGTTACACCGTCTGGATGCCGGTCCCGGAAGATATCGATCTGAATTATGCATTGTTAATGCGTAATTTTGCCGGTGAGTCCACGCGCAACCCGCATGATAAGTAGTTAGTTACGGTTATTTTTCAGCGTTCGGAAGATTCTTAGAAATCGATCACATACCGCTTCGTTCAATAAGGGTATTATCCGTTTCGCTGAAAAACATAACCCATAAATGCTAGCTGTACCAGGAACCACCTCCTTAGCCTGCGTAATCTCCCTTACGCAGGCTTATTTTTTGCCTGTAATCTACCTTTCCGAAAACCAGGCGAAAAAAAACCGGGCATTACGCCCGGTCTGTGATGCGATAGAAGATTAATGTGCGGCTTCTGGCTTGTGCTTTTGTGCACTCTGGAAGCCATAGGTCAGCTCATTTTTCTCTTTATCCAGCGCTACGGTCACCTGACCGCCATCGACAAGCGAACCGAACAACAGTTCGTTGGCCAGTGGTTTCTTCAGGTTATCCTGGACTACACGCGTCATCGGACGTGCGCCCATTGCACGGTCATAGCCTTTCTCTGCCAGCCAGTCACGCGCTTCCTGACTCACTTCCAGAGAGACACCTTTCTGATCCAACTGCACCTGAAGCTCAACAATAAATTTATCGACCACCTGATGGATTACCTCGGTAGAGAGGTGATCGAACCAGATAATGTTGTCGAGACGGTTACGGAATTCCGGCGTAAATACTTTTTTGATTTCCCCCATCGCATCAGTGCTGTTGTCCTGATGAATAAGGCCAATCGATTTACGTTCGGTTTCACGCACCCCGGCGTTGGTGGTCATCACCAGCACCACGTTGCGGAAATCCGCTTTGCGCCCGTTATTGTCGGTCAGCGTACCGTTGTCCATCACCTGCAGCAGTAGGTTGAAGACATCCGGGTGCGCTTTCTCAATTTCATCCAGCAGCAGCACCGCGTGCGGATGCTTAATGACCGCATCGGTCAGCAAACCGCCCTGGTCATAACCGACATACCCTGGAGGCGCACCAATCAGACGGCTGACGGTGTGGCGTTCCATATACTCAGACATATCAAAACGCAGCAGTTCAATGCCCAGCGCTTTGGACAACTGCACCGTCACTTCGGTTTTCCCGACACCAGTCGGACCGGCAAACAGGAACGATCCCACAGGTTTGTGCTCGTGGCCCAGGCCAGCACGGCTCATCTTGATGGCTTCGGTCAGCGCCTCAATGGCTTTATCCTGTCCGAATACCAGCATTTTCAGACGGTTACCCAGATTCTTCAGCGTATCGCGATCGCTTTGCGACACGCTCTTCTCCGGGATCCGCGCTATGCGGGCTACCACGGACTCGATATCCGCCACGTTGACGGTTTTCTTACGCTTACTGATCGGCATCAGACGCGCACGCGCGCCCGCTTCATCGATCACGTCAATCGCTTTATCCGGCAGGTGACGATCGTTGATGTATTTCACCGCCAGTTCCACCGCCGCACGTACCGCTTTGGCGGTGTAGCGAACGTCATGGTGCGCTTCGTATTTCGGTTTCAGCCCGTTGATGATCTGCACGGTCTCTTCCACCGACGGTTCCGTAATATCAATTTTCTGGAAGCGACGCGCTAACGCACGGTCTTTCTCGAAAATGTTACTGAACTCCTGGTAAGTGGTTGAGCCAATCACGCGGATCTTACCGCTTGAGAGCAGCGGTTTGATCAGGTTTGCCGCATCCACCTGGCCGCCCGATGCCGCACCCGCACCGATAATGGTGTGGATCTCATCGATAAACAGAATGCTGTTGGTATCCTGTTCCAGCTGTTTCAGCAGCGCTTTAAAGCGTTTTTCGAAATCCCCGCGGTATTTGGTGCCCGCCAGCAGCGAACCAATATCCAAGGAGTAAAGCGTGCAGTCGGCCATCACTTCCGGCACATCGCCCTGGACAATACGCCAGGCCAGACCTTCGGCAATCGCGGTTTTACCGACGCCAGACTCACCGACCAGCAGCGGGTTGTTTTTACGACGACGGCACAGTACCTGAATAGCCCGCTCCAGCTCTTTTTCGCGGCCAATGAGCGGGTCAATCCCACCCACGCGAGCGAGCTGGTTAAGGTTAGTGGTGAAGTTCTCCATACGATCCTCCCCGCCAGCTTGCTCTTCGTTATTTGGCTGATTACCGGAGTCAGCAGACTGACTCGGTTCGTCTTTGCGCGTGCCATGAGAAATAAAATTCACCACGTCCAGTCGGCTAACTTCATGCTTGCGCAGCAGATAGGCCGCCTGGGATTCCTGCTCGCTGAAGATGGCAACCAGTACATTGGCGCCCGTCACTTCATTACGCCCCGAGGACTGAACATGGAAGACCGCGCGTTGCAGCACACGCTGAAAACTCAACGTCGGCTGCGTGTCGCGCTCTTCTTCGCTCTCAGGCAATACGGGAGTGGTTTGTTCAATGAAGGCTTCGAGTTCCTGACGGAGCGCCACCAGGTCCACAGAACACGCTTCCAGCGCTTCGCGGGCCGATGGGTTACTGAGCAACGCCAGTAACAAGTGCTCGACGGTCATAAACTCATGTCGGTGCTCGCGCGCTCTGGCGAAAGCCATGTTTAAACTGAGTTCCAGTTCTTGATTGAGCATAGGCACCTCCCCCAATGTTTATGCCTGATTCAGGCTTTTTCCAGCGTACATAGCAACGGATGCTCGTTCTCCCTCGCATATTTGTTCACCATCGCCACTTTGGTCTCAGCCACTTCGGCGGTAAATACGCCGCAAATAGCCTTACCTTGATAGTGAACAGCAAGCATCAGTTGCGTTGCACGTTCTACATCATAAGAAAAGAATTTTTGTAACACGTCAATAACAAACTCCATCGGAGTGTAATCATCATTGACTAATATCACTTTATACATAGATGGCGGTTTTAGCGCGTCGCGCAATTTATCTTCCGCCAGCAGATCGAAATCCAGCCAGTCGTTCGTCTTACCCATTGTCAGTCGTCATCTTCAGTTACGGTTACCGGCAGAATAACTTGCCGCTGACAAGAGCCTATGCGCACAATCAATCTACCTCAATTATTAGATAACTATCATCTATCAGTGTCATCCGCGACATCTGTCACATATCCGACAATAGCGTTAACTGCTTCAAATTTTGATGCATTTTTACCCGATTCCGCCCGTCTGGCGCTTGACGCCCCGCCTGATTTCTCTAAATTGTAGTCTCGAGAGTTGGCGAGGTTTTGAACAGCCCCCACTCCGCCACCGGTTCATTCCATCTTACTTATATAAGATTTACGAAGGATGTCGAAGTATGGAAACGGGTACTGTTAAGTGGTTCAACAATGCCAAAGGGTTCGGTTTCATCTGCCCTGAAGGCGGCGGCGAAGATATCTTCGCTCATTACTCCACCATTCAGATGGATGGTTACAGAACGCTAAAAGCCGGACAATCTGTCCAGTTTGATGTCCACCAGGGTCCAAAAGGCAATCACGCCAGTCTTATTGTGCCCGTGCTTGAAGCAGAAGCTGTCGCATAGCTCTTCTGTCTCATTGTGTACATCCTGCAGACAAAATGCCAGCCCCCAGAGCTGGCATTTTTATTTCTTTTTCAATACAACACGTTATTCCCGCGCCAGGGCATCCACCGGGTCCAGCCTTGCCGCGTTGCGCGCCGGGAGCCAGCCGAACAAAATCCCGGTCGCCGTTGAACACAGGAAAGCCGTCAACAGGGCGAAAGGTGAGAATCCGATTTCCCAACCGGGCAGGAAAAGCTGTAGCGTGAAAGCAATCAGCATCGATAAACTGATACCGAGCGCCCCACCAACGAGACACACCAGCACCGCTTCAATCAAAAACTGCTGCAGTACATCACTGGCGCGCGCGCCAACCGCCATACGAATGCCAATCTCACGCGTTCGTTCGGTGACGGAAACCAGCATAATATTCATCACACCGATCCCGCCCACCACCAGCGAAATGACCGCCACCAGCGTCAGGAACAACTGTAAGGTGCGCGTGGTTTTTTCAGCGGTTTTCAGAACGCCATCCATATTCCAGGTGAAGAAATCTTTTTTACCATGCCGCAACGACAGCAGTCGGGTAAGCTGTTGCTCCGCCTGAGTGCTGTCAAAACCTTCCTTCACGCGAACGGTAATAGAGTTTAGCCACGATTGCCCCATAATGCGCCCGGACATGGTGCTGTAAGGCAGCCAGACCCGCAGAATTTTGCTGCTGCCAAACATCGACTGCTTCTCTTCCGCCACACCAATCACGGTGGCCGGCATATTGCCGACCAGCACGACCTCACCCACCACCTTCGCTTTATTCGGGAACAACTGGCGTCGGGTGTTACTGTCCAGCACCACCACCTGCGCCCGACCATTTAACTGCTCGGTGTTAAAGGTGTTTCCCTCGCTGAACGTCATACCATAGACATTGAAGTAATCGCCGCTCACGCCATTAGCGCTGGCTGCCACGTCGATGTTGCCATAACGCAGCCGTAGGTTCTTCGACACGGCAGGCGTCACGGAACTGACCCACGGTTGCTTCTGAATCGCCGTCAGATCGTCATACTTCAGCGCTTGCTGATATTGCGGGTCATCGTCACCAAAATCTTTGCCGGGATAGATATCAATGGTATTTGTGCCGATAGCGCGAATATCGGCCAGTACCAGCTGTTTTGCTGCATCGCCGACCACCACAATCGACACGACCGACGCGATACCAATAATGATGCCCAGCATAGTGAGCAACGTACGCATCTTGTTGGCAGCCATGGCCAGCCAGGCCATGGTCAGCGCCTCGCGAAAACCACTGACAAACTGACTCCAGCCGGATGCCGTCGTTACCGTAGGTTCGGTTATGCCGTGTCCGCTGGCTGTTTTGTGCGACGGTGGATTGCGCACAATTTCACCGTCACGAATTTCAATCACCCGTTCAGCTTGCGCCGCAACCTGCGGGTCGTGGGTGACAATAATCACCGTATGCCCGCGATCGCGCAGCTGATGCAGAATGGCCATCACCTCTTCGCCAGAATGACTGTCCAGCGCACCGGTAGGTTCGTCTGCGAGAATGACCTGTCCGCCGTTCATCAGCGCACGCGCAATACTGACGCGCTGCTGCTGGCCACCGGAAAGCTGGGAAGGTTGATAATCCACACGATCGCCCAACCCCAGGCGCTGCAGTAACGCGTGTGCCCGCGCCAGACGCTGCTTGCGTTCGGTTCCGGCGTAGACCGCTGGCACCTCCACGTTTTGCGCCGCCGTTAAATGCGAGAGCAAATGATAGCGCTGAAAAATAAAACCGAAATGCTCGCGCCGCAGTTGCGCTAACGCATCACTATCGAGCGTGGAGACGTCACGCCCCGCTACCCGATACGTGCCGCTGGAAGGCTTATCCAGACAGCCGAGGATATTCATCAGCGTCGATTTCCCCGAACCAGACGCCCCGACAATCGCCACCATTTCACCAGCCTGGATGCTCAAAGAGACGTCCTTTAGCACCTCTACCTGTCCTTCGCCTGACGGGTAGCTGCGGCGGATATGGCTCAGCTCAAGCAACGCCGTCATTGTGCCGCTCCGGGTTTCGCCTCGCTGATGATAACTTCATCACCCTCTTCCAGCCCTTTGACGATTTCCACATCGGTATCGTTACGGGCACCGATAGAAACTTCGCGCTCGCGGGTTTCGCCGTTGCGCAGCAGCCTGACGTTATAACGGTTGTCGCCAACAGGCTCGCCCAGCGCCGCCAGCGGGATGGTCAGGACGTTTTTGACGTCCGTCAGTTGGATATGTACCTGCGCGGTCATATCCAGGCGCAGGATCCCTTTCGGGTTGGGTACTTCGAAGCGGGCATAGTAGAAAATCGCATCGTTCACTTTCTCGGGCGTCGGCAGCACATCTTTGAGCGTACCTTCGTAGCGCGTCTGCGGATCGCCCAGCACGGTAAACCAGGCTTTTTGCCCCGGATGCAGGTGAATGACATCTGCCTCGGAAACCTGGGCTTTAACCAGCATGGTGCTCATGTCAGCCAGCGTAAGAATGTTAGGTGCCTGCTGGGCGGCGATCACGGTTTGCCCCTGCAGGGTGGTAATTTGCGTCACTTCGCCAGCCATTGGCGCCACAATACGGGTGTAGTCGAGGTTCGTTTTTGCCGTATCAAGAGAAGCCTGATTACGCTTAATTTGTGCATCAATGGTGCCAATTTGCGCCTGTTTGACCGCCATCTGCGTGGCTGCTGTATCGAGATCCTGCTGCGAAACCGCCTGCGTTTTCGCAAGCTGTTGCTGGCGAGAAAGCGTCACCCGCGCCAGTTTCCACTCGGCCTCGGCCTGCATACGTTGGGCTCGTAATTCCATCAGCGTGGCTTCGACTTCTTTGATCTGGTTTTGCGCCTGCTCAGGATCAATAACGCCAAGTAGCTGATCTTTTTTAACTTTATCGCCAATCGCCACGGACAGCGTTTTTAACTGCCCGCTCACCTGCGCCCCGACGTCAACTTTACGCAGCGCATCCAGCTTCCCGGTTGCCAATACACTTTGCTGAAGATCGCCGGGTCGCACAATTAATGTTTGATATTGCGGCAATGGCGCATTAAGCGTTCGCCAAAGTGCAATTACCGCCACAATAATGATGACGGCGAAGATAAAATAGCGTTTTTTGATTTTTCCCTTGAGCTTCATAAATGTCCCAATTCCCCCAAAACGTCCACCAGAGTGGAGTGTTAAACGTCAACGATAAATAAATAACCGTTGAAAAGCGCCAAGAATAACAGAGTTATTGATGAATGGTTAAGATCCGCTGTGCTGAAATTACTACAAATACGTCTCAGGCTTCCATCGGATTTATATTATGAGTCAGCTAACTGAAAGCACTTTTCATTCTTCCAAACCAGCAACAAGTTTTGGTCTTTTTTTCAGATTAACTACCGGTCAATGGCGTCCCGGAAAATTTTGGCATAAGCGAAGCTTTCGCCGTAAGTTTATGTTGCGCTCATTACTCATCCCGCGGTTAACTCACGAATGGATGGCTGAACTTACACAATGGCCGGAGCTAGATAACCTGCTCACCCGTCAGCCCCGGCTACCGGTCCGTCTTCATCGTCCGTATCTTGCATTAAACCTCGATCGAAAAATGAAGCTGAATGCTGTGCGATTTCACTACAACTTTATCCGCCATTCATTTTCATCTGTAGAATTAAACAGTTATTTAAACCCTGAAGGGTTACAACTTGCACAATTTGAGGGCAAAGAGGGTGAATTATTCACCCTTGTATTAACGACATTCATTGCCCTGGATAAAGAAGGTGAAAGCACAGTACTGTTGCGTAACAGTGTCGGTGAGACGTTGGCGGAAATAACCTTTACGATTTGTGAGTATGAAGGGAAAACCAATATTTTTATTGGTGGATTGCAAGGAGGAAGCCGCCTGTTGCCTCACGAAGCGATACAAAAAGCAACGAAGTCCTGTCACGGAATTTTCCCAAAACGGATTGTGATGGAAGCGATTTGTCGTTTAGCCGAACGGTTGAATATAGAAAACGTGATGGCTGTCAGCAATGAACAGCATATCTTTCGCAGCCCACGTTACCATGATAAAAATAAGGTTATTCTCTCCGACTATAATGCGTTTTGGGCGTCGGTTGGCGGTAAATGCGACAGCCGCGGGTATTACCATATTCCGCGCACGCTGGCACGAAAAAGCGAGGCGGAGATTGCCAGTAAGAAGCGGGCTGAATATCGCCGCCGCTATCAATTACTGGACTCTATCCACGAACAGCTGTCGCTGATGTTCCGCCACTAATCAGCACGTCCGCGTGCCAGCCACAGCACGCGCGAAAACATTTTTCGCAGCAGGGTGGGAACGGCATCAACACCGCGCCGCCCTGCTTCCATCGCCACTTCAATCGCCAGATCCGGTTTTGACGAACGATGAATCGCCTTGGAGATAATTTTACGCATATTCATCGGCACATTCTCCGGGATTTGTGCCACCCGGTGAAAGACATCTGAGAAGCCCTGGCGATACATAAAGTGCTCCATATCCAGCGCGGGCAGCATTGTCAGGTGATCGCGTTCTTCTTCACGGTCGTTACTCAACAGACTGCGTACGGTGGCGGCATATTTTTTCCCGGCTTCATCGCCATCAACCAACACGTGCCACTCTATTCCCATCCGCCGGGCAAATTTCACCAGCGGCTTAAGCCCGGACTGGGCAAATTCAATCACTTTAATCCCTTCGGCATCAAAGTGATGACCGCACTGACGGGCCAGTTCGTTGATCACCCAAGTTTCCGTTTCGCCTTCCACCAGCAGCCAGCAGCGGGCAAATAATGACGATGCGCGATTAAAGCGAATATGAAAGGCAATCCGCCGCCCGTCTTCGGCGCTCAGCCCACCAGGCCCCAGACGCCAGGCGGCGACACGGGAAGATTCACGCACCAGGCGCACCACATGTTCAACGGGGGTAAGCGACAGCAATTCACCGGAGTTGGTGGTCGCCACACGCTGCAGAGGTAACAGATTCAGCAACTGCCAGGCCACTGACAACATGATGGGGTGCAAACGCGTTTCCGGATCTTCGACCAACAGCAAAGGACGGGCGTCTTTGTCCAGCCTGAGCGTACCTTTGGCCTGGAGCAACGTTGAAAACAGCCCCAGCAGGATCACGCGATGCGTACGTCCGCCAGGCTTGTCAATCATCCGGTTGATAATATCCAGATAACGCCAGCTACGCTGCTCATTATTGGAACGCCGACGCATCAGACGATAGCGAGACTGGCCCGCGCCTTGCTCAGAAAAGTAGTGTTCCAGCAGTTGTACCATCGCCGATAGCCCCTGGCGGATCTGGCCGTCCGTCAGATTTTGTGGCCGGGTTGCCAGTTCACGCGCCAGGAAATCCAGCTGGCGGGCGGTCACTTCGACTTCCGCAATATTCGGCACCGTGCCGTTGCGGATACGCCGCATAAAGCGCGCATCGCGCAGTCGCAACACCGGCATCAGACGCACGAGGTGGCAAGCCAGGTCGTTAATATTGTCGAGCGCGAGCGGACGCCCTTCGCCATCAAGGAAACTGCGCAGCGTCAGGACGCTACCGTCATCCGCACACTCGCCCTCCAGACGATAGAAAATACGGTGATAGTCATCGTGACAGGGAGACCAGCAGGCTTCCAGCGGACGATAGCGGCGCACCCGATGACGCCCCGGCTGCGATTCACGAAAAGTAAGAATAATATGTAGATGATGTTCCCGGCCCTGAATATCGCCCGGCGGAAACCAGAAGTCTTCACGGTCAAAATGATACAAATCCGATTCCGGTGACAGCAGCAAGGTCAGTGCATCCAGCAGGCTGGACTTACCCCACGCGTTCTCCCCAATCAGCACGTTGTTCTGCTCCAGCATCAACGACAGCCGATTAATACCACGAAACCCAACAATCTCAACGCGTTCGAGAATCATATAGCCTCCGGAAATGCTAACTTTTTCCTTCAAGTTATCAGGAGTATAGCGTCAAGCTGGCGTGCAGAACACCTGAGATCTCACAGACAGAAATCAGAACAATAAAAAAATAAGAATATTCTTCTTTAAATTCACGCCAGATATTATTACAGCAGACAACCATTTGCTTTTCGCTAATTGAACTATGCTGTATTCACCTCAACACCAAAAAGGATTCACATCATATTGCCTTAAATCAAATTTTTTCATTAATTTAAGTGGCAAAGGGATGATATTTTTTTCTAGAATACACGCTCTTTAATCATCGTCCCTTTTAGCGATGAAATACCGGGCCAGGAAAACGAACCCGGAACTTTTAATTGAGGTGGTTATGTTCAGGAAATTAGCAGCTGAATTCTTCGGTACGTTTTGGCTTGTGTTTGGTGGGTGCGGAAGCGCCGTGCTGGCCGCAGCATTCCCGGAGTTAGGAATTGGTTTTGCCGGTGTCGCACTGGCATTCGGTCTGACAGTATTAACCATGGCATACGCCGTGGGACATATTTCAGGCGGCCATTTTAACCCGGCCGTGACATTAGGCCTGTGGGCGGGCGGTCGCTTCCCGGCAAAAGACGTGATTGGTTATGTTGTTGCGCAAGTTATCGGCGGGATTGTTGCGGCAGCGGTGCTGTATCTGATCGCCAGCGGTAAAGCAGGCTTTGACGCCACGGCCAGCGGTTTTGCATCAAACGGCTATGGCGAACATTCGCCAGGCGGTTATTCCATGCTTTCTGCCATTGTTATTGAAATTGTGCTGACCGCAGGTTTCTTGTTAGTGATCCATGGCGCCACGGATAAACATGCTCCGGCAGGTTTTGCGCCGATTGCTATTGGTCTGGCACTGACCCTGATTCACCTGATCAGTATTCCGGTGACTAACACCTCTGTAAACCCGGCGCGTAGCACCGCGGTAGCCCTCTTCCAGGGCGGTTGGGCGTTACAACAGCTGTGGCTGTTCTGGGTTATGCCGATTATCGGCGGGATCCTCGGTGGCCTTATTTATCGCACGCTGCTGGAAAAACGTGATTAATCGATAACGAAAAAGACCTGGCATTACGTCAGGTCTTTTCCTCCCCGCTTTATTTCCTTTTATTTGCAACTTTACTCCCCTCTTTGCTTTCAGTAGTGTGTATACCCGTCATACTTCAAGTTGCAGATGTGTTGGCTGCGCTCTTTCCCCCCAGTCACGTACTTATGTACGCTCCCGGGGATTCACTCCCTTGCCGCCTTCCTGCAACTTGAATTATTTAGGTTATAGTGGCGCATTTCGTCTTACTTCTCAGCAAGGACCGGGTTTTCATGTTTTCAGGGCTGTTAATCATTCTGATTCCACTTATTGTGGGCTATCTTATTCCGCTTAGGCACAGAGCGGCATTAAAACTCATCAATCGCCTGTTGAGTTGGATCGTTTACCTTATTCTCTTCTTTATGGGTATCAGTCTGGCGTTTCTGGATAATCTCGCCAGCAATCTGCTATCGATATTGCATTATTCTGCGGTCAGCGTGACGGTCATTCTGCTATGTAATATCGCCGCGCTGTTGTGGCTCGAGCGTTCACTTCCCTGGCGGCACAACCATCGGCAGGAAAAGCTGCCATCACGCATTGCCATGGCGCTGGAGTCGCTACAACTTTGTGGCGTTGTTGTGCTGGGGTTTCTGCTGGGACTCACCGGGTTCTCATTCTTACAGCACGCCACCGAAGCCAGCGAATATACGCTGATCTTTTTATTGTTCCTGGTCGGTATCCAACTGCGTAACAGCGGCATGACCTTAAAACAGATTGTGCTGAATCGTAGGGGGATGATTGTGGCCGTCGTCGTGGTGGCAAGTTCAATGCTGGCTGGCGTGATTAATGCGTTGATCCTCGGACTGCCGCTGAAAACCGCGCTGGCGATGGCCTCGGGTTTTGGCTGGTATTCCCTGTCCGGCATTCTGTTGACCGAGTCATTCGGTCCCGTCATTGGCAGCGCCGCCTTCTTCAACGATCTGGCTCGTGAGCTGATCGCCATTATGCTGATTCCGGGCTTAGTCGGCCGCAGTCGTTCCACCGCATTAGGACTGTGTGGCGCCACCTCAATGGATTTCACCCTACCCGTTTTACAACGCAGCGGCGGGCTGGAAATGGTACCTGCGGCCATCGTTCACGGCTTTATTCTTAGTTTGCTAGTGCCTTTGTTGATGGCCTTTTTCTCCGCCTGATACAGCACAAATACCCCTCTGGCGGTAGTCACCTACCGCCAAAATTGCGCTAAATCAATCTCCCTGCAAGTTGTAGCAGAAATCCCTTTAATCCCTTCGCGCGCAGGCATAATCTTAAACATGTATATTAAATATAACTTTAAAAGGTGTGACCATGTTTTGTGTGCAATGTGAACAAACCATCCGTACTCCGGCAGGGAACGGCTGCTCTTACGCGCAAGGTATGTGCGGTAAAACAGCAGAAACCTCGGATCTGCAGGATCTGCTGATTGCTTCCCTACAAGGTCTGTCTGCATGGGCTGTTAAAGCGCGTGAATACGGTATCATCGATCATGAAGTGGATAACTTTGCCCCGCGCGCATTCTTCTCTACCCTGACCAACGTTAACTTCGACTCTCCACGTATCGTCGGCTATGCCCGTGAAGCCATTGCCATGCGTGACGCCCTGAAAGCACAGTGTCTGAACATTGATGCCAACGCAACGGTTGAAAACCCAATGGCTGACCTGCAGCTGGTGAGCGACGATTTGGGCGACCTGCAGCGCCAGGCGGCTGAATTTACCCCGAACAAAGACAAAGCGACTATCGGCGAGAACATTCTCGGCCTGCGTCTGCTGTGCCTGTACGGTCTGAAAGGTGCGGCAGCTTACATGGAGCACGCGCACGTTCTGGGTCAGTACGACAACGATATCTACGCGCAGTACCACAAAATCATGGCGTGGCTGGGTACCTGGCCTTCCGATATGAACGCTCTGCTGGAGTGCTCTATGGAAATCGGCCAGATGAACTTCAAAGTGATGAGCATTCTGGATGCCGGTGAAACCACCAAATACGGTCACCCAACCCCAACTCAGGTCAACGTTAAAGCGACCGAAGGTAAATGCATCCTGATTTCAGGTCACGACCTGAAAGATTTATACAATCTGCTGGAGCAGACCGAAGGCACCGGCGTTAACGTCTACACCCACGGTGAAATGCTGCCAGCACACGGCTATCCGGAACTGCGTAAATTCAAACACCTGATTGGTAACTACGGCAGCGGCTGGCAGAATCAGCAGGTTGAGTTCGCACGCTTCCCTGGCCCAATCGTGATGACCTCTAACTGCATCATCGATCCAACCGTTGGTGCATACGACGACCGCATCTGGACCCGTAGCATCGTCGGTTGGCCGGGTGTAAGCCACCTCGAAGGCGACAACTTTGGTCCGGTTATCGCGCAGGCACAACAAATGGCAGGCTTCCCGTACAGCGAAATCCCACACCTGATCACCGTAGGTTTCGGTCGTCAGACGCTGCTGGGTGCTGCTGATACGCTGATCGACCTGGTGAGCCGCGAAAAACTGCGTCACATCTTCCTGGTCGGCGGTTGCGATGGCGCACGCGGCGAACGTAACTACTTCACCGATTTCGCCACCAGCGTACCGGACGACTGCCTGATCCTGACCCTGGCCTGTGGTAAATACCGTTTCAACAAACTGGATTTCGGTGATATCGAAGGTCTGCCGCGTCTGGTTGATGCCGGTCAGTGTAACGATGCATACTCTGCCATCATCCTGGCGGTGACCCTGGCTGAGAAACTGGGCTGTGGCGTGAACGACCTGCCGCTGTCTCTGGTGCTCTCCTGGTTCGAACAGAAAGCGATTGTTATTCTGCTGACCCTGCTGTCTCTGGGCGTGAAAAATATCGTCACTGGCCCGACTGCACCAGGCTTCTTCACGCCGGACCTGCTGGCTGTGCTCAACGAGAAATTCGGTCTGCGTTCCGTGACCACCGTTGAAGAAGACATGAAGCAGCTGCTGAGCGCGTAAGGAGTTAAGTCATGACAATGCCAACCCATCAGTGCCCGTGGCGGATGCAGGTTCATCACATCCATCAGGAAACGCCGGATGTATGGACGATTTCGTTGCTGTGCCACGATTATTATCCTTATCGTGCCGGGCAGTATGCACTGGTCAGCGTACGTAACTCAGCGGAGACGCTACGTGCCTACACCATCTCTTCAACGCCAGGCGTTAGCGAGTACATCACGCTGACCGTCCGCCGCATTGACGACGGTGCGGGTTCACAGTGGCTAACCCGTGACGTGAAGCGCGGCGACTATATCTGGCTGTCTGATGCCATGGGTGAGTTTACCTGTGAAGATAAAGCAGAAGACAAGTTCCTGATGCTGGCGGCCGGCTGTGGCGTGACGCCTATCATGTCGATGCGTCGCTGGTTGGCGAAGTACCGTCCGCAGGCCGATGTGCAGGTAATCTTTAACGTTCGTTCGCCGGAAGATGTCATTTTTGCCGACGAATGGCGCGAGTATCCGGTGACGCTGGTCGCTGAAAACAATGCCACCCATGGCTTTGTTTCTGGCCGACTGACCACCGACCTGCTGAAAAGCGTACCGGACTTAACTTCACGTACCGTGATGACTTGCGGCCCTGCTCCGTACATGGATCTGGTCGAAAAAGAAGTGAAAGCGCTCGGCGTAACGCGCTTCTTTAAAGAACAGTTCTTCACGCCGGTAGCGGAAGCCGCCACCAGTGGTCTGAAGTTCACCAAGCTACAACCGGCAAAAGAATTTTATGCGCCGGTAGGCAGCACGCTACTGGAAGCACTGGAAAGCAATAAAGTGCCGGTTGTCGCCGCATGCCGTGCAGGCGTGTGCGGCTGCTGCAAAACCAAAGTGGTTGATGGTAACTACACGGTTTCCAGCACCATGACGCTAACCGATGCGGAAATCGCCGAAGGCTACGTACTGGCCTGCTCCTGCCACCCGCAGGGTGATTTAGTGCTGGCGTAGTTGCTGAGCATCTGAGATTAAAAGGCTGCCTGGTTATGCTGGGCGGCCTTTTTTTTGCTTGTGAGGCACGTATGGTGATTTGCAGGTTGTGTATGTTGAGGTGATTGTCTGCTATGTGCTGTGAGTTCAACGGGTCGATGCAACGCTATCCTTAATCGAGGGGGACGTTGCCATGAAACGAAGAACGCGTATTTACTACACGCCAGAGCAGAAAGCGAAATAGGTATGCCACTGCAAATATTATTTTACGGTAACGATAAGTGCTGACAGTAGATCACCAAAGGTTCCGTGCTCCTCAATAACGTAATCTGTTGAGGCTTTATCCCTAATTTGGAAATGGTTATCTTTGAGGGCGTACACGAATACGGACATGCCATCCTCACCTATCACCACTTTGTCAGCGAGGTTCGGATCAACATAGATTTCATTGTCGCGCACCTCAATGTTTTGGATGTAGATATTTGACCATACCGGCTCGCCATTCTCCGTCTGTGTCATGCTGTACAGAGTGAGCCCGTTGTACTCCAACCCATCCATGATGTTGAACATATCAGCGTAATCCGGGCGATTTATCACTAAGCGCTGAACATCTGCGTAAACACCACGTTTCACTTCATCCCACTCCGCTGGCGCAGAATTGCGTATTAAGTCCATCATGGTGTCAGGCGCGACGGGGCAGGATACCGGGTAGTTATTGGAAACCATCAACGTATTGAAGGTGCCAATCATCTTATTTGTATCGTTCATCGTGTTCTCACTTTCCTACCGGGTAAATTACGCCATTCGGCGAGGGCCATAAAACGTTAGTGCTAGCGTTGTATGGGAGGTCCTTGGTGATTATCGCCTGCGTCTTTGATAGCGCGGAGTGATATGGCGAGTTTTGGATCAGTATCAGATTATCCCAGGCATTTGTACCGCTGTCATCCAGGGGGATCTTGTGGTGAACTTGCCACCCGGACGGTACTTTACCATCAGCGAGACGCAGCAGATTGTTGGAATCAAACGTTGAGACTGCGTCTGGGTGATCGGAAAGCGATCTGAGGAAACTTGAACGTACGGAGCTGTTAAATTCACCACGGAGCACGGTATATTCAGCGCGGTCACGACGAACATAGTTCAGCTCCGACACATTTATATCGTCAAGCAGAACGTGGGCCTTTTTGTATTTGCCCAGATAGCTTGTCAATTCCTTTGCCGCCATCGGATTACGAATAACCAGCAGTGACGCCGCAGCTATCATCATCCCAGATGTGGTTTCGTCAAGAACGCCGTCGTACCCCTTCACAGCATCGCCACCCAACTGTTCGGCTGTCTGCCGGAATCCCTCAATGTTGCCATTATAGATACCGCCAGCCGCCAAAAGCCTCCCGACTGCTTTACTGTTAATAGTTTTACCCGCTGGGACGTACTGTATTGGGGCATCGGAATAGTGATGTTTAATGGTTGGAAGTGACTTTCTTCCCTGATGCTCGTTGAGGGTATATTCGTAGAGCTGACGCACTTCCTGCTGAAAACACTCGCTGTAGGTATCCATGAAGCAGTCGTAAATCAGATTACTGTCATCATCGAAATAGAACGGATTGCGGAAGTGGTCCCATTTTTCTTTGGTGTTAACGCCAACCATCCAGCCGTGCTCCAGATCCCATTTCACCTCATCATAGAGTCCGTCGTATTCGCTAAGACGCTTGCGTTTGTAGGGTTGTGTCGCAAATCGGTGGTATACCCCTCTCAGCCGCTTCGGGACGCTGTGAGGCAGAATGCGGTTGCGCTGGTCGTATTTCAGGTAATCCAGTTCGTAAAAAATGCTCGCCATATTCAGCGCATCTCGTGGCGACAGAATGAACTGAATATCACTGGGAGCCAGCTCGCGCTCGGCATCCCACCTCTTGTAAAGCGTGAACATTCCGTTTCTTCCTTATCCCATGTATTTGATGAGGACTCTCTCGTTAAAGCGGCGAGAAATTAAACGGGTTGTTTTTTTGTGGTTGAGCTATTTTGGGGTTGCTGGAAGGAACTGTCACCGCCTCTCGAGCGCACTATTGCTGCTCAAACCTCCACGATGTAAGTAAGACCTTGCCAACATCCGCAGCTCAAAGCAGACCTCGCGGCAACGCAGGCGGTCCGCTCCGTGCCAACAACGGACATTGCTAAATCCTCGCTGGAGTGTTTCTCAAGACTGAGTCATTGGGAAAGAACGTCGATGATCCGCGAGACACATTCATCACTGGATAAACTGCATGAGTCTAAAATGAGGTGCTCTCTGTTCCATGGTTCATAAGTCAAATCTGTGACATCTTTCCAGTCAGGCAGGGTTAACCCCTCTACTTCAGATACTCTGGTTTCTACTCGTTTACGATGTTCTATCTCATCGGAGCATACAATCTCAATTTCTAAAAAGCCGGTGCTTGCGGATAAAGCGATTTCTCGATAGGCATCACGGGTTAACGCCAGTGGGTTCACTGAGTCAGTGATTACTGTTGCTCCTAATAGCAGATTCTCTCTGGCGAGTGAGTAAGCGACAAAATAACCAGCAGGACCCATTTCATGGTCATCTTCTTCGGCTTTGAGTATGGCTTGCTCAATCGTGTCGATTCGCAAGTAAAATGCGCTTAACTGCTTTGCCAAAGCCTGAGCGATCGTGCTCTTCCCGCTACCAGGCAATCCACTGAAGATAAATAGCATAATTTGTCCTTTAAATGATGAACCGCAGCAGTATTAAAACACAGCAGGCCCTAGATTGTGGGGTTTCGCATCGCAGCGATATGACAAGTAAGGGTATTACTGCTCGAGTTAATACCTAGCGTGTCCGCTCTTCGCTCACAGCGGACCTTCAGCTCAGTCAGCAATGTCCGCTGCGTGCCAGGAGCGGATATTAAAGAAGAGGATCTTTGCTTAAACGCAGCGGGGTTTCTCCAATCTAATATCAGATTCACTAATATTTTCTTTTTTAACCCAGCCCAGTCGCATGTAAAATTTCGCCGCACGACTGTTTTTGTCGGTTTCAAGCCAGACTGCCTTATGGTATTTGAATAATTCCTGCTCTGCGAGGTCAACAAGGCTGCGACCTACACCTCTGCCTTCATATTCAGGGAGAACAAAGACCGCAAAAAGACATCCTTCATCTGGCAAAATCATCGAGAAACCAATCACTTTTCCGTCATCTACGGCAACCCATGCGCAATGACTTTTCTCAATCATATCGGTGACAACGCTCTCGGTAATTCCCATCTGCTCCATTTCTTCTCGACTGAGATGATTTTCTTTAACCGAAGTCCTGACTTCAAAAATACCCTCTATATCAGTGGATAGAGCTAATCTTGTCCTTATATTCATTTGTCTTATTCCATGCTTGAGACAGTTTAGTTTTGATGATCAGGCAGTGATATTCTCTGAGGATATAGAATCCTGAGTAAAATTGCCGCTGATGTCCGCTTCTTGCTCAAAGCGGATCCAAAGTCAGCTTTTAACCACTCGATACTTGTTGCAAATCACCGAGTGATGAGTCCACCGAACATACCAGTGTGGCATGATCCCACCACGCATTGTTATCCACTCTTATTGCAAGCACGTTAAATTGTGCTTTCTGTATCTCATCAATTAAAGCCGGCAGTGGTTTCAGAGTACGCCAGGGTTGACCATCTTTCACTAAATGGTGCCTGACCGGATCATAAGAACTAATGTCGGCCGAATAACCGGGGGTTCCGCACATGGAACTGATCACAAAACGACCTCCGGGTTTGAGCAATCTCTTCACCTCTGCGAAAAAGAGAACCCGGTCATTATCTATCAGGCAATGCAAACAACTGCCGTCAATAATCAACTCAAACGTTGAGTCCTTACATTGATGTATACAGCAAACATTTCCGACAAAAAATTGTGCGGAGATACCAGCTTGCTGAAAACGCTTTTCTGCCCATCTGATAGCAGTCTCAGAAAAATCCACACCCCACACAGAATACCCTCGTTCAGCAAGGGACTGTGATGCCATAGCTCCGTTACCACACCCCATTTCAAGTACCGACGCACCTGACCGGGGTAAATAGTGATGTAAATTGAGCCAATGAAAGATTTTTTCCTGCTGTTTTTTTGCCCTAATATAACCTTCGCCAGCCCAAGCGACAGCTCCGTTTGCTATCAGTTGCCTGTATTGATTTTCATAGGGATTCATATTGAAGACGCCTTTTTTGCAACAATCCGCTTCACGTTTTACGCCATTTGTCGATGAAGTGAAGTTTATGGGCCTGGGTGCCAGTAATATCAGTAGACTTCACGACTCTTCAAGGGCCGCTTCATTCCAGAAGCGAAATCCAAGCCGTTCAGAGGGTTAAGTGCTGGGAAAGACTTCAAGTATGTTAATTATCAAATCGAGTGGGAAGATGATTTCATTGGTCTGTCTGAGCTCTTCTAAGTTCCACCAGTAGTGATCGCGAATGACTTCTTTTTCGTTGTTACTCCAACCTGATCGGTCAATATCTGATTTATCTGCACTAATAATAAAGAAACGTTCTTCAGCAAGAACGTTTTCACCACTTGGCAGCATCATAGGGAAGGTTCTGGAGGCTATTTGTGGTCCTGTAGTTCTTCTTTTCAGGCCCGTTTCTTCAAATAATTCACGTAACGCCGCCTGCTCAAAAGACTCGTTGTGCTCAAGTCCTCCCCCTGGCGTTGCCCAGTATGTTTTCCCTTCCAGAGCATCATCTTTATGGCAGAACCTGAAGAGCAGAACATGATTTTCAGGTGAAAGGACTATCAATCGAGAGGCAGGGCGAGTACGCATATCTTCCCTCTTAAATAAAATTTAAACTCTTATTTCGGATGTTCATCTAAACATAAATTGCAGTCTGCAAGTACACATTGAGAATACTTTTTCTTGCCACGTCAACTGCGTTTATCGTCTTCTCTTTGCTCAACGCAGACTGCCATCAATCACTCAATTTTTTGAAAAAATTGGTACTCTTCGTAAAGGTCTTCTTGAGTTCGACATTTTCCAGCATCAACACCGCCGCCTAAAAAATCCAGCCTATCGCTGGGTTCAGATTGCTGACAAAAGTATCTTCGGGTAGCCCGGCCGAACAAAGTGACGCCGGGAACGTCCCAGGAGTCGGTACTGATGCACCTCGTCCGGGCTACTCGGGGATGCCCCCTGATACCGCCCCTTCCTTTATTCCACTGCTTTCACCGCCAACTTCGGTATCAAACCCGGGCTCCGGCCCCCCCTTGCCGCTCAAATTCAGCGCAGGCGTGCTGGTACGCGGTTAGGTACATAACCTATGGCGTAAAGACTTTTATTTTTAACAGGTTACTGAGAAATTGGTGAATCTGTGTGGGGATCGTAGTCGCAAAAAGGTGAGCATAAACATTTCACCCCTCAATTTTTCAACCACAATTAACATTCACAAACTAATCAATATCCCCGACCATCGTCGAGCTTTTCAAAAAAGGATCCCCATGAAAAAAGTGGCCATCGTCGGCGTCGGCCCCACTGGAATCTATACCTTCCATGCCCTGGTTGAACGCGGTGAACCGATGACCGTGCAACTCTACGAGCAAGCGGAAGAAGCGGGTGTGGGCATGCCTTACAACAACGACAATAACGCGGACCATATGCTGGCGAATATTGCCAGTATTGAAATCCCGCCGATTTACATCACCTATCTGACGTGGCTACAAAACCAAAGCGATGACTACCTGACACAATTTGGTATTGAACGCACGTCTTTGCATGAACGGCAATTTTTACCCCGCGTGATCCTTGGCGACTATTTTCGCGATCGCTTTTTAGCCATTGTCGATAAAGCCCGTGAGTCCGGTTTTGAGGTTTGTGTTCATGAGTCCAGCGAAGTCACCGATCTGCGCGCAAACCCGCAGGGTGTTACGTTGTGGGTAAACCACGCACCACAACCTGTCGAGGTGGATTTTGCAGTTATCGCCACCGGCCATCTGTGGCCTGAGGGAGACGACACACCACGTGAGTTTTTCCCCAGCCCGTGGACCGGCCTGATGGACGCACAAATTAACGCCTGCAGAGTGGGCATTCTGGGTACGTCGTTAAGCGCTATCGATGCGGCAGTCGCCGTGGTCAGTCAACATGGCGCCTTCACCACCGATGCTGATAACACCCTCCATTTTACGCGCAAACCCGGTAGTCAAAGCCTGAAGTTGACTCTGATGTCACGCAGCGGTGTGCTGCCGGAGGCCGATTTTTACTGCCCTCTCCCTTATGAACCGCTGAACATCGCCACCGGTCAGGCGATTGAACACGTCATTGAACAGGGCCAACGCGGATTACTGGATCGCCTCTTCTCGCTTATCGTCAAACAGCTGCAAGACGCGGCACCGCAGTGGAGCCAGCAGATAGCGCTTGAGACGCTGACGGCAGATACGTTTTCTGACATCTATTTTGCTGACCGAATTCAGCACAATGCTTTTGACTGGGCGAAACGCAACCTGCAGGAAGTCGAACGCAACAAGCGGGAGCAACGCACCGTCACGTGGCGCTATACCCTGCTGCGGCTGCATGAGGTCATCGAACAGGTCGTGCCTCATCTTGACGATGGCGACAGAGAACGCTTCAAGCACGGTCTGGCACGCGTGTTTATCGATAACTATGCGGCGATCCCTTCGGAATCCATTCGCCGCCTGCTGGCGCTGCATGAGGCCGGGTTAATTGAAATCCTCGCGCTGGGCTCGGATTATCAACGCCAAAATGAGCAAGGTATGACGGTTATTTACCACAACAATCAGCGTAGCGAATTTGATGTGTTTATTGATGCCCGAGGGCAAAAAGCGTTGAGGAGCAAAGATATCCCGTTCCCCACGTTGCGCCATCAACTCCTCGACTGTGGTGATGAGATCCCGGATATCAGCGAAAATTATACGCTACGTGCGCCAAAGGATGCCTGTGGTCGCATCGCCTTTGGCGGGCTGCCATGGCTAATGCACGACCGCCCTTTTATTCAGGGTCTGGTCGTCAGCGCTGAAATCGGCGCAGCGATGGCAAACGCCCTGACACAAGGCACGGTGGGACGTCGGCGAAAACGCTGGGACCGTAACGAGGAAGACTAACGACCTGATAGAATCAGGAGGCGAGCAGCAATGTAACTACGTTGTCGCCTCCGCATTTGTCGTCCGATGGCAAACTAGCGCCAGGCCGACTGACCGCCCAATGCGTATTTTCCGGCACCCAAAAATGCCACCGCCAGTGCGCCAATAAAGAAATACACCAGACTTTCAATAGCCCATGCGCCGGTTTTATCCAGCGACCAGGTTTCGCCCATTCCGACCATCAGCCACGCGACAACCATAGTGAATGCCAACCCTAACGCAGCCGGACGCGTCAGAATGCCGAGAATAATCAGGCACGGTGCCAGCACCTCGCCAAGCAAAACGCCGTAGGCAATGAAACCCGGAAAACCTTTCGCTATTAGCATGCCGCTAATGCCATCAATTCCGGCAAACAGTTTATGCAGACCGTGAAACAGCATCAGTCCCCCCACCGCCAGGCGTAACAAAAACTTGCCAAAGTCCTCATGCGTCAGCATGCGATTTACTGCATTTAATAAGTTCCTAACCATTTGAATTCATTCCTTGTTTGCCATGTCCACAGTCAAGCTACGCGTTATCTTCGTCAAATGTAAGCTGCCGAAAATAAGGGGTAATGAGAAGCATAACTATTATCTTCATCTAAACTTGTAACCGGTATCACATTAAAGGAGATGGAAAACCATGAAACAAACGGTTGCCGCTTTTATTGCTAAAACGCTTGAACAGGCTGGTGTGAAACGTATTTGGGGCGTAACGGGTGATTCACTGAATGGTCTTAGTGACAGTCTCAATCGCATGGGAACGATCGACTGGATGCCAACCCGGCATGAAGAAGTTGCCGCCTTCGCCGCAGGCGCGGAAGCGCAACTGACCGGTGAACTGGCGGTGTGTGCCGGTTCATGTGGACCGGGAAACTTGCACCTGATTAACGGCCTGTTTGATTGCCACCGCAACCATGTCCCAGTGCTGGCGATTGCCGCACATATCCCCTCCAGTGAAATTGGCAGCGGCTATTTTCAGGAGACCCACCCGCAAGAGTTGTTCCGCGAATGTAGCCACTATTGCGAGCTGGTTTCCAGCCCTGAACAGATCCCACAGGTGCTGGCGATTGCCATGCGCAAAGCAGTGTTAAACCGCGGTGTGTCAGTCGTCGTGCTCCCGGGCGATGTTGCACTGAAAGCCGCGCCGGAAAGTGCCAGCACGCACTGGTATCATGCGCCGTTACCGGTGGTCACCCCGGCGGAAGAAGAGATGAGAAAACTGGCGCAGCTGCTGCGCTATTCCAGCAACATTGCGCTGATGTGCGGCAGTGGTTGCGCGGGTGCGCACAAAGAGCTGGTGGAGTTTGCCGCAAAAATCAAAGCGCCGATTGTCCACGCCCTGCGCGGCAAAGAGCACGTCGAATATGACAACCCCTACGATGTGGGTATGACCGGACTGATCGGTTTTTCATCCGGTTTTCATACCATGATGAATGCCGACACGCTGCTTTTACTGGGCACCCAGTTCCCCTACCGCCCCTTCTACCCCACCGACGCCAAAATTATTCAGATTGATATCAATCCGGCAAGCATTGGTGCGCACAGCAAGGTGGATATGGCGCTCGTTGGAGATATCAAAGCCACGCTGCGTGCCCTGCTGCCGCTCGTAGAAGAAAAAACCGACCGCAAATTCCTCGATAAAGCCCTGAGTGATTATCGCGATGCGCGCAAAGGACTGGATGATTTAGCCAAACCCAGCGAAAAAGCCATTCACCCGCAGTATCTGGCGCAGCAAATCAGCCACTTCGCCGCTGATGACGCCATCTTTACCTGCGATGTCGGCACCCCCACGGTGTGGGCCGCGCGCTATCTGAAAATGAACGGCAAGCGCCGCCTGCTCGGGTCGTTTAATCACGGGTCGATGGCGAACGCCATGCCGCAGGCGCTGGGTGCACAGGCAACGGAACCCGGACGCCAGGTGGTCGCCATGTGCGGCGACGGCGGCTTCAGCATGCTGATGGGCGATTTTCTTTCGGTGGTGCAGATGAAGCTGCCGGTGAAAATCATCGTGTTCAATAACAGCGTGCTGGGCTTTGTCGCAATGGAGATGAAGGCCGGTGGGTATCTGACCGACGGAACGGAACTGCACGACACCAACTTTGCCCGCATTGCCGAAGCCTGCGGGATCACCGGTATCCGCGTGGAAAAATCGTCGGACGTCGATGAGGCGCTGCAAAGAGCGCTGTCGATTGATGGCCCGGTGCTGGTCGACGTGGTGGTCGCGAAAGAAGAGCTCGCCATACCGCCGCAAATCAAACTCGAACAAGCGAAGGGTTTCAGCCTGTATATGCTGCGCGCTATCATCAGCGGACGCGGTGATGAAGTGATCGAACTGGCGAAAACCAACTGGCTAAGGTAAAACAGTGGGCATTACCTCACTTAAAAAGGAATGCCCGTGATCGACCTACGTAGTGATACTGTCACCCGCCCGAGTCGCGCCATGCTGGAAGAGATGATGGCGGCCCCGGTCGGGGACGACGTCTACGGCGACGACCCTACCGTCAATGCCCTTCAGCAGTATGCCGCTGAACTTTCTGGTAAAGAAGCGGCTATTTTCTTACCGACCGGCACCCAGGCAAATCTGGTGGCGCTGCTCAGCCACTGTCAGCGCGGCGAGGAGTACATCGCAGGCCAGGGCGCGCATAACTATTTATACGAAGCCGGTGGTGCCGCGGTGCTCGGCAGCATTCAGCCGCAGCCTATCGACGCCGCGCCGGATGGCACGCTGCCGCTGGACAAAGTCGCCGCTAAAATCAAAGCCGATGATATTCATTTTGCCCGTACCCGCCTACTCAGTCTGGAAAACACCCATAACGGCAAAGTGCTGCCGCGTGAGTATTTGAAGGAGGCCTGGGAATTCACCCGCGAACGAAATCTGGCGCTGCACGTTGACGGCGCGCGTATTTTTAACGCCATCGTCGCCTACGGTTGTGAGCTTAAGGACGTCACCCAATATTGTGACTCGTTCACCATTTGCCTCTCCAAAGGGCTGGGGACGCCGGTCGGGTCACTGCTGGTCGGCAGCCATGATTACATCAAACGTGCGATTCGCTGGCGCAAGATGACCGGCGGCGGTATGCGCCAGGCCGGTATTCTGGCGGCTGCCGGGCTGTATGCGCTCAAAAATAACGTGGCGCGTTTGCAAATTGATCACGACAACGCTGCCTGGATGGCAGAACAATTGCGTGAAGCGGGTGCCGACGTTATGCGTCACGACACCAATATGCTGTTTGTCCGCGTGGGTGAAGAACACGCTGCTGCGCTGGGCGAGTACATGAAATCTAAAGACGTGCTGATTAACGCCTCGCCGATTGTGCGTCTGGTGATGCATCTGGACGTTTCACGTGAACAACTTGCTGAAGTCGCCGCTCACTGGCGTGCTTTTTTAAACCGCTAAGGAGACCGGCGTGCCGCAACGGATTTTGGTACTTGGCGCCAGTGGTTACATTGGTCAACATCTGGTAAAAGCGCTCAGCCAGCAAGGGCATCAGGTACTGGCGGCGGCACGTCGCATCGAGCGACTGGACAAACAGCAACTGCCCGGCGTCAGTTGTCATAAGGTTGATTTAAACGAACCAGATACCCTGACGCCGCTGCTGGCCGACGTTGATACGGTCTATTACCTGGTGCACGGGATGGGTGAAGGCGGTGATTTTATCGCCCACGAGCGTCAAGTGGCGCAGAATGTCCGCGACGCCCTGCGCCATACGCCCGTCAACCAGCTGATTTTCCTGAGTTCCTTACAGGCCCCCAAGCATGAACAGTCCGATCACCTGCGCGCACGGCAGATAACGGCTGACACGTTGCGCGAATCTGGCGTCCCGGTTACGGAGTTACGGGCGGGTATTATCGTCGGCGCGGGCTCTGCGGCCTTTGAGGTGATGCGTGATATGGTCTACAACCTGCCGGTACTCACCCCACCGCGCTGGGTACGATCGCGTACCACACCGATTGCGCTGGAGAACTTGCTGTACTATTTAGTTGCGCTGCTGGCGCACCCGGCAAACGGCCACCGCGTACTCGAAGCGGCGGGGCCGCAGGTATTAAGCTATCAAGAGCAGTTCGAACATTTTATGGCGGTCAGCGGCAAGCATCGCCTGCTTATCCCCATCCCTTTCCCGACCCGCTGGATTTCAGTGTGGTTTTTAAATGTGATCACCTCGGTTCCACCGACGACCGCCCAGGCGCTGATACAGGGCCTGAAACACGATCTGCTGGCCGATGACACCGAACTGAGGGCATTGATCCCCCAAAAGCTCATCGCCTTTGACGATGCGGTACGCAGCACGCTGAAGGAAGAAGAGAAACTGGTCGACTCCAGCGAGTGGGGATACGACGCGCAGGCCTTTGCCCGCTGGCGACCGGAATACGGCTATTTCGCCAAACAGGCCGGGTTTAGCGTCGAGACATCCGCCAGCCTGAAGGCGCTGTGGCAAGTGGTGAATCGCCTCGGCGGCAAAGAGGGTTATTTCTTTGGCAATATTCTGTGGAAGACGCGCGCAGCCATGGATCTGCTGGTGGGGCATAAACTGGCAAAAGGTCGGCCGGAGCGTCCGCTTTTACAGGTCGGCGATACCGTGGATAGCTGGAAGGTTATTATCGTCGAACCGGAGAAGCAGCTAACACTGTTATTTGGTATGAAGGCGCCAGGACTCGGTCGTCTGAGTTTTACCCTGGAAGATAAAGGCGATCGCCGTCGCATTGACGTCCGCGCCTGGTGGCACCCGCACGGTATGCCCGGTCTGTTCTACTGGCTGCTGATGATCCCGGCTCACCTGTTTATTTTCAGGGGGATGGCAAAGCGTATCGCCAAACTTGCAGAACAAATCACAGACTAAAGACAAAAAGAGGCTGTATTCTTTCATGTTTCCCATTGCATACAGGCGTAATTCACGGAAGAATGCGCACGAAGTTCTATTAAACACAGCGGATTGATATGAAGGTACTGGTTACCGGAGCCACCAGCGGCTTAGGCCGAAACGCGGTTGAGTTTTTACGCAAGAAAGGCATCAGCGTCAGAGCTACCGGTCGCAACGAAGCGATGGGTAAGTTGCTGGAGAAAATGGGCGCAGAATTTGTGCATGCGGATTTGACCGAGCTGGTCTCTTCGCAAGCAAAAGTGATGCTCGCAGGCATCGACACGCTGTGGCACTGTTCCAGTTTTACCTCGCCGTGGGGAACACAGGAAGCCTTTGACCTGGCTAACGTCCGCGCCACCCGCCGTCTGGGCGAGTGGTCGGTTGCCTGGGGCGTGCGTAACTTTATTCATATCTCCTCCCCGTCGCTCTATTTTGATTATCACCACCATCGCGATATCAAAGAGGACTTTCGCCCACACCGCTTCGCCAACGAATTCGCCCGCAGTAAAGCAGCCGGCGAAGACGTGATTGCGCTGTTAGCCCAGGCCAATCCGCAAACTCGCTTTACGGTACTACGTCCGCAGAGCCTGTTTGGCCCGCATGATAAAGTTTTTATCCCCCGCCTGGCGCACATGATGCATCACTATGGCAGCGTCCTGCTCCCACACGGCGGCAGCGCACTGGTGGATATGACCTACTATGAAAATGCGATTCACGCGATGTGGCTGGCAAGTCAGGAAGCCTGTGACAATCTGCCATCAGGTCGTGTGTATAACATTACCAACGGTGAGCATCGCACGCTGCGCAGCATCGTGCAGAAGCTGATTGACGAACTGAATATTGATTGCCGCATCCGCTCCGTGCCTTATCCAATGCTGGACATGATTGCCCGCAGCATGGAGCGTCTGGGGAATAAATCGGCAAAAGAACCCAAGCTCACACACTACGGTGTCTCAAAGCTCAATTTTGACTTTACGCTGGACACCACCCGCGCCCAGGAAGAGCTGGGTTATCAGCCTGTCGTGACGCTGGATGAAGGGATTGAGCGTACCGCGGCCTGGCTGCGCGACCACGGTAAGCTGCCGCGTTAACCTTGCCCGTATTTCTCCAGTAGCGCTTCGGCAATGGCCTGCGTTTCGGCATCCGCCACGCCGTTCCACAACGCCGGGCGGAAGTGCATCTGGAACGCCATAATCACCCGCTGCTGTTCACGCGGCGTCAAGTCCGGTTTCACCTCGTAGCCGTAGCGCGACAGCAAATCAAGTAACGATGCGGTGTCCACCGGCGTATGGGGTGCGCGTCCGCCAAGATAAAACGCGACGCGCTGAGCATCCGGCCAGGCGCCAATACCCTGCGCGGCCAGTTCACGCCACGGAAACAGCGGGCCGGGATCGTCTTTACGCTGCGGAGCGATATCCGCATGCGCCACCACGTTCTGCGCCTTGATGTCGTAGCGGGCAATAATGTCCTTTGCCAGCGGGATCAACGCCTGGATCTGCGTCGCTTCAAATGGCGCAAAATATTTCACGCCCGCTGATTTTCGCCAGCCACGGTTTTCCAGTTCAATCCCAATCGACGTGTCGTTAATCCGCGTAGCGCCTCGCCAGAAGCTGATCCCTGCATGCCAGGCCAGATCCTTTTCCGGGACCAGCTGCCAGATCCGCGGCTTGCCGCCGTGCAGCGGTGGTACTGCCGGGATCAGATAGTGCGAGCTGACGTTTTTATCCGTCAGCGTGGCCAGCGATGAGTCAAAATCATCAGCCGTGTAGTGAATTACCAGCACTTTAATGCGTGGATATGCCGCCTGCGCCTGGCGTCGGGTATCCAGTTGATACCCGTTTTTGTCGACAATCCCTGGCTCGCGGGCACAGCCCGTCAGCAACACAGCAAATGCCAGCAGCCATAACAGACGCTTCATCGGCGAGTTTTCACCGCAGTCCCGCTGACGCTCACCATCAGCATGCTGCCATCTTTACCCACGGTTTCGTAATCAATATCAATACCAACGACCGCATCTGCTCCCAACGCTTTCGCCTGTTCGCCGAGTTCCTGAAAGGCAATTTCACGCGCTTTGCGCAGCTCTTTTTCGTATGAGCCAGAGCGACCGCCGACAATGTCCCGGATCCCGGCAAAAAAATCGCGGAAGATATTCGCGCCTAAAATCGCTTCACCGGTTACCACACCGCAGTATTCCACGATGCTTTGCCCTTCCAGCGTAGGGGTGGTCGAAAACTGCATGGTATATCTCCTTATTACGCTAACAACGCTGCCTTAAGGCATTATCGAACCGATACCCTATCATTGAAAGGTTCCGATTGTTTAATTTTCAACATGATCGAAATGATGCAATAAAAATATTATTTCTCAGCACATTCGGACACGCGAACGGAATCAATGAGTGTAGAAAAACTTTTTAATGAGCACATTCCCTGCGTATTTTTCTCATCGCAGGCCGCTAAGGGCAGCACAATTTTTCCGGGAGGCGATTGCAACGACAAAGGTTGCATATCACGCATTTCCTGCAATGTCTGATACATAAAAGAAACCTGCACCCAATCAGAATGATCGCTAACCCGTTTCCACCTTTCGAAAACAAACTCTCCACCCGGCGGCGTATTATCTGGCTGACCGGGCAGAGACACGTTAAGGCCTAATGCCCCGCTGATATTGGCAAGATTGGTGTCATGCCCCGCAATAAACAACAAAGAGACGGGCAACTGAATTGCGTATTTATTTTCTGTTGCCCCCTGTGTTACGAGCGCTGTACGTATCAAATCAAGTAACGGTGTGGCCCTGCTACGGGCAACCTCCGGGGTTTTCTGCAGAAGGTCAAACTGCGCATTGTGCAGACTTAATAATGTACGCCATTCTTTATCGCCATGAATACGCCCCCAGGCCACCTGCGACATCCCTTGTGCTTGTTGCAGCAGGAAGATTTCCGTCAGGGTTGAAGCCAGTCCCCATGAGCCTGACAACGATATATTTTCTGGAGAGACCTTGAGTTCAGCAGGTAAGACGTCGGTTAGCGTACACTGTGCAGACTGCCCAGCTGCTTGACACTTTTCTGACTGGGAGAAATTTAACACCCGTTCCAGGGCTTGAAATGCGGGTTGGTAGTGGCGCGTGTACTCATCAAGACTTCCGCCAGCCCGGGTCAGGATGGCCTCTTTCACCTGCGATGTGTTCAGCGAACACTGCCCCGCCTTGATGGGATTAAAAAGGGGATCAGATTTTGACTTATCTTGTTGATAATGAACCTGTACTTTACATTTCGGGGCCAGTCCTGCCAGGAATGCTTCACCCGTTTTACGGGTACGTTGATCGCTATCGGCAATGACCGCGACCTGCCCTGCCGTTGGACACGTTTTATTATCCAGCAGACCTTTGTCCGCCAGGCGTAAACGTTGATACCGTCCTAATTCAGTAATGAGTGCCCCGCCGCGAGGAGTCAACCACCCCAGAGGAACGTCCCATTGCGGCCAGCGGTCGGGAGTGACTTGCTGCATAAGCGGCGTGAACTTTGTCGGTGCCCTGACGCCATGACGACTGACGATGACAACACGCTCAAGCTGCATTCCGCTCTGTTCATCGGCGCGTAATGAAACAGGGGCCAATATAATCGTTAAGAACAATAAACGAATGATCAGTGTACTCATTACCAGCACCACCTCGTCGTTAATGAATAATCAGAAGCCCGCACACGACAGGACGAACGTCTTATCTTGTCGACAGCCAAATCATCCTACGCCTGTGATAATAAATATCCACCAGGATGAAATACTGGGTTATCGCGTACGGCTGAAATTCACACACTTTTGCCACCGCCTCGTTCACACACGGAAGAGATCACACTTATAATTTCATTTTGAAATTATAAAAATAAAAAGCACCGCCTCAGCTGGACGGCGATGCTTTAACGCATACTGGATGGTATTTGAAAATTAGATCAACTTAATTTTAATGTCATAACTTTCAAGTCCGGTCATTTTCTCACGAGCGATAAACTGAATATCGGAAACTTCTTTCCCGGTCTTTTTCTTCAGCTCAACAATTTTCTTTGTGATGAACTCAGATATATCCGCTTCAGTTTTATTTTTTAATTTCTCGACGTCCATTATGCACCTCTTCTGGTCTGTAACGGCATCAACGCGCCAGTAGATAGTATTATCTGTATAACCATGGATATCTATAAACTATACGATAAAAAGATTCAATAACCCAGGCGCAACTGGTCATTACACACCCAGAAATTGTTTGCATATTAAACGATAAGAGAGGGGCTGAAGGCAGGTTCGCAGTAAACGATGTTCTGGCATCACGACAAAAACGTCAAGATGACGATCTCACGATAAACAGGTAGGGTCATCTGTTAAGTCATTAAAAAAGGCCCCTTGAAGGGGCCTAAAAAATTATTTTCTGAAATCCAGCGGAGTCTGGCCGGACTGAATGTACATTGCAACATTATCAAATGTAATCATTTTAGATTTGCAAAAAATACATTTCGCGCCAAACGGATTTCCCTCAGTCACATCGAAGCTCGATGTTCTGTACTGCGAACCATGGCAACATGGGCAGCGAAAGTGAATATGATTAGTAATAATAGTTACCTTAGAGCGCCACAACATTAACAGCGGATGGGCCTTTAGGTCCCTGCTCCACGCTAAACTCGACTTCCTGATTTTCATTCAGCGTTTTAAAGTCGTTACTTTGGATAGCAGAAAAATGCACAAACACATCTTTGCTACCATCTTTGGGCGTGATGAATCCAAAACCTTTCTCAGGATTAAACCACTTAACTAAACCCGTCATTTTATTAGACATATATTTTATTCCTTAATTTGAGCCTTTCGGCATATTTGGTTTTATTACAGAATCGACTTAGTGCTTAGCGGAGTGACTCAAAGAAGGGATAAATGGATAAACCTGAAAATGAGAACTGCGGAAGTAAACTACTTTGTAAATCGTCTGTTATTCAAACCGACTCAACTATTAACGCATGAGCCCAGGAATTAATCAACCCTTATTTTAGCCATCCGGATACCCTGATAGCCTAAGGACTGCTCCGTCGTTGTGCACTTATACATACCGTCGCAGTCCGGTTTCCACATTTTGTTGCCTCGTAAATAAGCATGCAGATACGTGGATGGTCTATACACTATAGGGAGCATCCTTGGCGACAACATCATGCCGCAGTTTGATATACTGAACCGAGGTAAGCAGTCAATAGCCACAGATGTACCAGTCGGTGAAATTTGCGAAGTTATGCAAGTAAAAACAAAGTGTTAATCGATTACACAGTCATTGAAAGGATAGAATTTTTCATCGTAGAATACTATTAGTAGAAAGCTAATAAGGAAATCATTATGCGCTACTCGAAACTCTCTCTGTTGGTCCCCTGTGCACTTCTTCTCAGCGCCTGTACCACCGTAACTCCGGCTTATAAAGACAACGGCCCGCGTAGCGGCGCTTGCGTGGAAGGTGGGCCAGACAGCGTGGCACAACAGTTCTATGATTACCACATTCAGCATCGTAGCAACGACATCACCGCCCTGCGTCCGTACTTAAGTGACAACCTGGCGAAATTGCTGACCGATGCCAGCCGCGATAACTCGCACCGCGAGCTGCTGACCAGCGATCCCTTCTCCAGCCGCACCACCTTACCGGACAGCGCCAGTGTCGCCAGCGCCTCGACCATTCCGAATAGTGATGCACGTAACATTCCGCTGCGCGTAGAGCTTAAGCAGGGTAATCAAACCTGGCGTGATGAAGTACTGATGATCCGTGAAGGCCAGTGCTGGGTCGTGGATGATGTTCGCTATCTGGGCGGTAGTGTACATGCGCCAGCCGGGACGCTGCGCCAGTCTGTCGAAAACCGTTAATCCCGCCATTCATTCGTTCAAATCATAAACCCCATAAATTGTCTGGCATTCTGCATAGAATGCCGACAATTATTCTTGCCCACTGGTGACCCCGCTATTTTGTGCTATGTTTAGAGAAGAATGCGGTTTGCATTTAACTTTTAACGCATAAATATTGCATAACTATTCTGTCAAAGGTAGTATCTGCGGCTTCAATAGCTATCAGACTGCCAGTATACGAGTGTCAATGAGTATTCAATTAAACGGCATTAACTGCTTCTACGGCGCACATCAGGCGCTGTTCGATATCACGCTGGATTGCCCTCAGGGCGAAACACTGGTGTTACTTGGCCCAAGTGGAGCCGGGAAAAGCTCGCTACTGCGCGTACTCAACCTGCTTGAGATGCCGCGTTCGGGCACGCTCTCTATTGCCGGTAACCGTTTCGACTTCACGAAAACACCTTCTGATAAAGCCATTCGCGAACTGCGTCAGAACGTGGGCATGGTCTTTCAGCAATACAATCTTTGGCCGCATCTTACGGTGCAGCAGAACCTGATCGAAGCGCCCTGCCGCGTGCTGGGTCTGAGCAAGGACCAGGCGCTGGCGCGTGCCGAGAAGCTGCTGGAACGTCTGCGACTGAAGCCCTATAGCGATCGTTACCCACTGCATCTTTCCGGCGGCCAGCAACAGCGTGTGGCCATTGCCCGCGCGTTAATGATGGAGCCACAGGTGCTGCTGTTTGATGAACCCACCGCAGCGCTTGACCCGGAAATTACCGCACAAATCGTCAGCATCATTCGTGAGCTGGCAGAAACCAATATTACTCAGGTGATCGTCACCCACGAAGTGGAAGTCGCCCGTAAAACGGCCAGTCGTGTGGTGTATATGGAAAACGGTCATATCGTCGAGTTTGGGAATGCGAGCTGCTTTGCCAACCCGCAAACCGAAGCGTTTAAAAACTATCTCTCTCACTAAGATTCGGGACAATACAATGAAAAAAGTTCTGATTGCCGCGCTAATCGCAGGTTTTAGCCTTTCCGCTACCGCAGCCCAAACCATTCGCTTCGCTACCGAAGCGTCTTATCCTCCGTTTGAATCCATTGATGCTAATAACAACATCGTGGGTTTTGACGTTGACCTGGCAAATGCGCTGTGTAAAGAGATCGACGCCACCTGTACGTTCACTAACCAGGCTTTCGACAGCCTGATCCCAAGCCTGAAATTCCGCCGTTTTGACGCGGTAATGGCCGGTATGGACATCACGCCGGAGCGTGAAAAACAGGTGTTGTTCACTACGCCTTACTATGACAACTCCGCGTTGTTTGTTGGTCAACAGGGTAAATACACCAGCATTGACCAGCTGAAAGGCAAGAAAGTGGGCGTACAAAACGGCACCACGCACCAGAAATTCATCATGGATAAACATCCGGAAGTCACCACCGTTCCGTATGACAGCTACCAGAATGCCAAACTCGACCTGCAGAACGGGCGTATTGATGGCGTCTTTGGTGATACCGCTGTCGTGACCGAATGGCTGAAGGACAATCCGAAACTGGCCGCCGTTGGCGATAAAGTCACCGATAAAGATTACTTCGGTACCGGTCTGGGCATTGCAATGCGCCAGGGCAATACCGAGCTGCAGCAGAAATTCAATGCTGCGCTGGAAAAAGTGAAGAAAGATGGGACGTACGAAACCATCTATAACAAATGGTTCCAGAAGTAATATTAGATGAATGAATTTTTTCCTTTAGCAAGCGCCGCCGGGATGACCGTCGGCCTTGCCGTTTGTGCGCTGATCATTGGCCTGGCTCTCGCAATGTTGTTTGCCGTCTGGGAGTCTGCTAAATGGCGTCCAGTGGCATGGACGGGTTCAGCCCTGGTGACGCTCCTGCGCGGACTTCCGGAAATTCTGGTGGTTCTGTTTATCTATTTCGGTTCCTCCCAGTTGCTGCTGACGCTGGCCGATGGGTTTACGATAAATCTTGGCATCGTGCAGATCCCGGTGCAGATGGAGATCGAAAACTTCGACGTCAGTCCGTTCCTGTGCGGCGTCATTGCGCTGTCATTGCTGTATGCGGCCTATGCGTCGCAAACGCTGCGTGGCGCACTGAAAGCCGTCCCGCTCGGGCAATGGGAGTCTGGTCAGGCGCTAGGGCTGTCCAAAACCGCGATCTTCTTTCGTCTGGTGATGCCGCAAATGTGGCGTCATGCCCTGCCGGGACTGGGTAACCAGTGGCTGGTTTTGCTGAAAGATACCGCGCTGGTAAGCCTGATCAGCGTCAACGATCTGATGCTGCAAACCAAAAGCATTGCCACGCGTACTCAGGAGCCGTTTACCTGGTACATCGTGGCGGCGGCCATTTATCTGGTGATAACGCTGTTGAGTCAGTACATTCTCAAACGCATTGACCTGCGCGCGACACGTTTTGAGCGGAGACCGGGCTGATGCTTGAGTATTTACCAGAACTGATGAAAGGGCTGCATACCAGCCTGACGTTGACGGTTGCCTCCATCGTGGTTGCGCTGGTCATGGCGCTGATTTTCACCGTCATCCTGACGCTGAAAACTCCGGTGCTGGTGTGGCTGGTACGCGCCTACATTACGCTGTTTACCGGTACGCCGCTGTTGGTGCAAATCTTCCTGATCTACTACGGTCCGGGGCAGTTTCCCGCGCTGCAGGAGTATCCGGTCCTCTGGCATCTGCTGTCAGAACCCTGGCTGTGCGCCTTGATTGCGCTGTCGTTAAACAGTGCCGCGTATACTACGCAGCTGTTCTACGGCGCTATTCGCGCAATCCCGGAAGGTCAGTGGCAATCCTGTGGTGCATTGGGGATGAGCAAGAAAGATACGCTGGCCATCTTGCTGCCGTACGCCTTTAAACGCGCCCTCTCCTCGTACTCCAACGAAGTGGTGCTGGTGTTCAAAAGTACCTCCCTGGCCTACACCATCACGCTGATGGAAGTCATGGGTTACAGCCAGCTGTTGTATGGTCGTACCTATGACGTCATGGTCTTCGGCGCGGCGGGCGTGATTTATCTGATTGTTAACGGCCTGCTGACGTTGATGATGCGCTTAATCGAGCGTAAAGCACTGGCGTTTGAACACCGCAATTAAGTCAATAACTGCATAAAGCTGAATAGTAAAGGCGGGCATGTCTCTGGACTGTCCGCTTTTTTTTATTCCACATAAAATATTTAATCATTTTTATTGCATACAAATTCATTAAATGGCATTGTAAATCAACGCCGCAGACACGGTGAATCATCATAAGATTGACAGACGGGAGTTCCACCATGAAAAAGTTAGTCCTGGCCGCATTACTTGCTACCTTCGCCACCGGCGCCTCTGCTGCTGATAAAATCAATTTCGGTGTCTCAGCAACCTACCCGCCATTCGAATCGTTGGATGCCAGCAATAAAATTGTTGGTTTTGACATCGACCTGGCTTCAGCATTGTGCAAACAAATGCAGGCTGACTGTACTTTTACTAATCATGCGTTCGACAGCCTGATCCCCGCGCTGAAATTCAAAAAATACGATGCGGTGATTTCCGGTATGGACATCACGCCAGAACGTAGTAAGCAGGTCTCCTTTACTCAGCCCTACTATGCCAACTCAGCGCTGGTCATTGCGAAAAAAGACACCTATAAAACCTTTGCTGATTTGAAAGGCAAACGTATCGGCATGGAAAACGGCACCACGCACCAGAAATACCTGCAGGATAAACATCCTGAAGTGAAAACCGTGGCGTACGACAGCTACCAGAATGCGATCATTGACCTGAAAAACGGGCGTATTGATGGCGTATTTGGCGACACTGCCGTAGTTAACGAGTGGCTGAAAACCAATCCGCAGTTAGGCGTAGCAACGGACAAAGTAACTGACCCGCAATACTTCGGCACCGGCCTTGGCATTGCCGTTCGCCCGGATAACACCGCGCTGCTGGAAAAACTGAACACCGCGCTGGCCGCCATTAAAGCTGACGGTACCTATCAAAAAATCAGCGATCAGTGGTTCCCGCAGTAATCCCTGCCTTACCTGAAAAAGCCGCAAATCGCGGCTTTTTACGTTTAACGTCCGCGCTTTCGGTCAGTTCTTACGCCATAAACCCATTCCTGGCATACACTTGTTAAAACGATAAAAGTGAGGCAACAGGATGATAGCATTCCCAGCCAGCTTACTGATCCTGAATGGAAAAAGTGCTGATAATCCCCCGCTGCGCGAGGCGATTGCCCTGCTACGCGATGAGGGCGTTGAGATCCATGTGCGCGTCACCTGGGAAAAAGGCGACGCCCGGCGTTACGTTGATGAGGCCCACCAGTTGGGCGTTGCCACCGTCATTGCGGGCGGCGGTGATGGCACCATCAACGAGGTCTCCACCGCGCTCATCCATTGCCAGGGGGAGGATATACCCGCACTGGGGATTTTGCCGCTGGGAACCGCAAATGACTTCGCCACCAGCGTGGGTATTCCTGATGTTCTGGATAAAGCCTTGAAGCTGGCCATCGCCGGCAATGCGGTTGAAATAGATATGGTGCAGGTCAATGATAAAACCTGTTTTATCAATATGGCGACGGGCGGATTCGGCACGCGGGTCACGACAGAAACACCAGAAAAACTCAAAGCCGCGCTGGGCGGCGTGTCGTACTTTATTCATGGGCTCATGCGCATGGACACGCTGAAGCCCGACAGCTGCGAAATTCGCGGGGAAAACTTTCACTGGCAGGGAGACGCGCTGGTGATCGGCATCGGCAATGGTCGTCAGGCTGGCGGCGGGCAGCAACTTTGCCCCACGGCACTGATCAACGACGGTCTGCTGCAACTGCGCATTTTTACCGGCGATGAGCTTCTTCCGGCGCTACTTTCGGCACTTACCCAATCCGACGACAACCCCAATATTATTGATGGCGCGTCATCCTGGTTTGATATCCGTGCCCCGCATGAAATCACGTTTAATCTCGATGGCGAACCGCTAAGCGGGCAGGAATTTCACATCGAAATCCTCCCTGCCGCGCTGCGCTGCCGGTTACCGCCTGGTTGTCCCTTGTTACGCTAGTACGCCGCCACTTCCCGCGCCAGATCGCGGGAATAGCGCTGGCTGCCGCTTATTAACATCCGGGTATACTCGGTTTGCGCCTCACCGTTGACCAGCGCATCCACGGTAAGCGTTTCAAGAATTTTTCCGTATTGCATCACCGCCACTTTCTGACACAAATGCGCAATAACCCCCAGATCGTGGGTGACCAGCAGATAGGTCAGGCTGGACTCCTTTTGCAATTCAGCCAGCAGGTTAAGAATTTCGGCCTGTACCGATACGTCCAGCGCAGAAGTCGGCTCGTCCAATAACAGTACCTGCGGTTCAAGGATTAGCGCCCGCGCAATCGCCACACGCTGGCGCTGCCCGCCAGAAAGCTGATGCGGATACCGGTCGCGAAATGCCCGGTTCAGACCGACCTTATCCAGCAGCCCGTTAACCCGCCGATCCCGGTCAGCAATGCCGTGGATCAACAGCGGCTCTTCGAGGATATCGCTGATGGTATGCCGGGGATGCAGCGAACCATATGGGTCCTGGAATACCATCTGTACCAGGCGGCAGCGTTCGCGGCGAATACGGTGATCCAGGGCTTGTCCGTCGATCGCCAGTTCACCCTGCCAATGGGTAAACAATCCAGCCAGGCACTTCAGTACGGTTGTCTTTCCCGAACCGGACTCCCCAACCAGACCGTAGACCTCTCCGGGCTGAACCCCAAACGTCACGTCATACAGCACCTGATTGCGTTTTTCTCCCTCACCAAATGCCAGGTTCAGATTTTTAACGTCGATCATATCCCCTCCTCACTCAGCCAACTGGGCTGACGTTGCAGCACCGGCAGCACCGCCCGGCGGTTGTGGATTTCTGGCAATGCGCTAATCAGCCCCTGAGTATAGGGATGCTGCGCATGATGGAGATCGCCTGCGGCGATGGATTCCACCACCCGCCCGGCATACATCACCAGGACGCGATCGCAGAAGCTGCGCACCAGGTTGATGTCATGGCTGATAAAAATAAGCCCCAACCCGCGCGACTCCACCAGCGAGTCAAGCAGCCCCAACACCTGCAGACGCACCGACACGTCCAGCGCCGAGGTGGGTTCGTCGGCAATCACCAGTTCCGGATCGGTGATTAACATCATCGCGATCATGACACGTTGCCCCTGGCCACCAGAAATCTCGTGCGGATAGAGCTGATACACCCGCTGCGGCTGACGAATACGCACCACCTCCAGCATTTCCAGCGCCCTGGCTTTGGCCTCAGCCTTGCGCCCCGGATGATGGGTAAGCCAGGCTTCGGCAATCTGATCGCCAACGCTCACCACCGGATTAAGGGAGTATTTCGGGTCCTGCATAATCATCGAGATACGCTTGCCGCGAATTTGCCGCATCTGCGCCTCGCTGGCATGGGCTAAATCCACATCGCTAAACTGCATTTTGTCTGCCGTAACCCGTGCTTTTTTCGGATGCAGGTGCAGCAGCGCTCGCCCGACGGTGGATTTACCGGAGCCTGACTCACCCACAATCGCCAGTTTTTCACGTCCGAGTTGAAAGGAGACGCCGCGTACCGCCTGGGTGACCGCGCCGCCGTTGATAAAATCGACGTGCAGGTTACGCACATCAAGCAGAGGCGAATCATTCGCTGCGAGGATCGAGGATGTCACGTAAGCCATCTCCTAAAAAGTTGAACGCCAGGCTGTTGATCAAAATCGCCAGCCCCGGAATAGTCACTACCCACCAGCATTCCATCATGTAGGTGCGCCCGCTGGAGATCATCGCCCCCCATTCCGGATCCGGTGGCTGAGCCCCTAACCCCAGAAACCCAAGGCCCGCAGCGGTCAGAATGATCCCCGCCATATTCATGGTGATACGAATAATCACCGACGGCAGGCATAGCGGTACGATGTGACGCCACAGCACACGTCCTGCCGATGCCCCCTGCAGGCGAACGGCAGAGATAAAATCGGCCTGACGCAACGAGAGCGTTTCCGCACGAGCCAGACGCGCAATCGGCGGCCAGGCGGTCAGCGTAATGGCAATTACTACGTGCTCCAGCCCCGGACCGAGTGCCGCGACAAAGGCCAGTGCCAGTACCAGGCTTGGAAAAGAAATGAAAATGTCGGTGACGCGCATCAGTACCATGTCGACCTTGCCACCGAAGTAACCCGCCGTGACGCCAAGCAGCAGACCGAGCGGCCCTACGGTGACCGACACCAGCAGCACGATATACAGCGTGATGCGCGAGCCATACACCAGGCGGCTAAAGATATCGCGGCCAAACTCATCGGTCCCGAACCAGTGCTGCGCGTTCGGCGCCACCAGCGCACTGTTTAAATCCTGCACCAACGGGTTGTACGGTGCGATAAGCGGGGCAAAAATGGCCACCAGCAGTAACAACGCAATAATTCCGCCGCCAATGGCGGTCAGCGGGTTACGCGCCATCTTGCCCATGAACCCGCGCGCTCGCAGCAGCGCCTGCTTCGCCCGCAGACGTTGTTCGCTATTGCCGCTATCCCGCGGCGTATCCAGAGAAACCGTCATGATTTTGTCCTCGGATCAAAGAATTGATACAGCATGTCGGAGAGCAGATTGAGCATGACGAAAATCACCCCAACCAGCAGCACGCAGCCCATCACCGCATTCATGTCACCCAGCAGCAGGCTGCCGGTTAAATAGGAGCCAAAACCGGGCCAGGAAAAGACGGTTTCAATCAGCACCGCGCCTTCCAATAGCGAACCGTAGGCCAGCGCGACCACCGTGAGCAGTTGCACCAGAATATTGCGAAACGCATGGTTCCAGATGACCTGACGCTCGGTCAGCCCTTTGACGCGCGCGGTGATAATGAACTCCTGTGAAAGCTGCGCCAGCATAAAGCTACGGGTCATACGGCTGATGTAAGCCAGCGAGTGAAAACCCAATAGCGCAGCAGGCAAAACCAGATGATTAATGGCATTCCAGAACACGGTGGCATTGCCGGCCAACAGCGCATCGACGGTCATTAATCCGGTCTGGCGCGGCACCAGCCCGTCCAATCCGAGATCCAGACGCCCCGCGCCGCCCACCCAGCTTAGCCAGGCGTAGAACACCAGCAGCCCCATCATCCCCACCCAGAAAATCGGTGTGGAATAACCTGCCAGGCTAATGATGCGCACCACGTAATCCGACAGGCTATTGCGTCGTGCCGCCGCCAACACCCCCAGCGGGATCCCCAGACCCGCCCCTACCACAATGGCCATCGTCGCCAGCTCAATGGTGGCCGGGAAAACGCGTACAATGTCATCCATCACCGGCTTACCGGTCAGCAGCGCATTACCCAGATCACCGTGCAGCAGATTGGTGAAGTAAATACCAAACTGCGCCGCCAGCGATTTATCAAAGCCTAACTGGTGATACACCTGCTGATAGGTGCTCTGATCCGCATCAGGTCCCACGATCGCCAGTACCGGGTCGATCGGCATGACGCGACCGATAAAAAAGGTCAGCAGCAGCAATCCAAACAACGTCATTGCCACCTGTATCAGACGGGTCGAGACACGCCGGGCGCGTGAGCCAGGTGCAAGTATGGCAACGCTCATTGTTCACCTCCGGTTTTATACACATCACGCAAAAACGTGGTGGCCGACGGATGCGGCTGATAATTCTGCACCTCACGGCGCACAACGACCGAATCCACCATTTGCGACAGCGGAATTAGCGCAGGAACGAGCTGGTCGTAGCGGGTCTGGATCGCCTGATACGCGCGAGTCTGCGTTTGCGGGTCACGCTCCAGCAGGGCGCTGTCGATCATGTCATTAAGCGGTTTATCGTAGAAACCTGTGCGCCAGCCCTGAAAGTTGGTAAGCCGGGCTTCATTGCTGTTATCCGGGTTATAGACCAGCGCCCGCAGGCTGGAGTGCGGATGCGGTTCCATGCCGCTGCCGCCGCGCCCGACCAGCATGTCAAATTTACGCTCGCGCATTGCGCCGTAGATCTGATTACCGGTTCCGGTGATAATTTTGGCGTTAATACCCGCCTGCATCAGCGTGGACTGCACGGCAATCGCGATATTCTGGAAAGGCTGGTCAGCCAGCACCCGCAGCGTGGTGTCGAAACCGTCCGGGTATCCCGCCTCCGCCAGCAGCTTTTTAGCGCGCGGAATGTCGAGGCGATAGCCAGGGTCAGGCAGCGTGGAGGGCATTCCTGCCTTGATAGGACGCTGATGCAATACGCCGTATCCCGGCATCAGCGCTTTATTGATCCCCTGATAATCAATCAGGTAACGCACGGCTTCACGGACTTTCGGATTGGCGAAGTGCGCCTCCTTCATGCTCATTGCCACGTAATACATCGTGCCTCGCTGGACGGCATCCACGCTCAGGTCAGGATCGCTACGCAGGGCATTGATGTCTGAAACCGCCATATTACTGGCAATATCCAGATCGCCCTTGGCAATCATCAGACGCAGGGTCTGGGATTCCTGAAAATGACGCAACACCACGCGGCTCATTTTCGCCTCGCCGCGCCAGTAGTTCGGGTTACGCGTCATGCGCAGGACATCTTTCGCCTGCCAGGTATCAAGGGTAAACGGGCCAGACCCGGCTTCATTGGTGGTCAGCCAGTGGTTGCCCCAGTCGTTATTCAGCACATGTTGCTGCACGGTTTTGCTGTCCAGCACGCCGAGATTCCCCAGCGCCCCCAGTGAATAGATAATCAACTGCGGATCGTTGGCTTTGGGCAGCGTGATTTTCACTGTAAACCTGTCCGGGGCGCTGACCTGTTGGTCGATATTTTTTTTGCTAAAGCCGTAGGATTTCCACACCGACGACTGCGCCAGATTCAGGTGCAGGATCCGACGCATCGACCACACCACATCGTCAGCAGTCAGCGGATTACCGGAGTGAAAGGTCACGTCATCGCGCAGATGAAAAGTCAGGGTGGTGCCATCCGGACTGACATCCCAGGATGTCGCCAGCGCGGGTTTCACATGGGTCAACTGGGCAGGATCCAACTCCACCAGCGAGTCATATAAATTCACCACAATGCCCACCACTTCGTTGCCGGTCATGGCGGCAGGATCGAGGGTCAGCAGGTTATTCATGTTCATACCAATGATGAGCTGATCGGGCGGCGTTTTGGCGTACGCCGCACTGCTCCCCATCGACACGGCGAGTGCGAGTAAACACGCGCCCAGTAAGGAAGTTTTTTTCATCTATTGTTTGCCTGTACTGTAGGGTACATGTTGCCGGATGACGCTTGGCTTATCCGGCATTTATTGTTTTCAGTCAGTCGTGGCTGACGGTGTTGGCTTCGATATAGGCAAAATTGATGTCTTCCCCCAGACCGGGGCGCTGTGGCAGATGCACAAAACCGTCGGCGTCCATCGGGTCAACAATGCTGTTCAGGTAGGCGGCCGGTTCGTCGTAGTCGAGGAACGGATGCAGCAGGCCGCGCTCGTACCAGCGACAGTTTCGAATCGCGCCAATCACCGCGAGGCTCGCCGCACCGTTGCCGTGTACTTCGCAGTCCATGCCAAACGACTCGGCCAGGTTGGCCACTTTCAGGGTGGGCGAGATCCCCCCCACACCGTTGGCACCAGCACGTAAAATGTCGCATGCGCCCGCCTTCACCCAGTCCGCGCGGCTGTGGTGTTTTCCACCGAGGCTTTCCGGACCAATGATCGGAATGGAGAGATTTTCGGCAAGCCAGGCGTAAGACGCCATGCTCTCTTCTTCCATCGGCTCTTCAAACCAGGCAAAGTTGAGTTTTTCCAGTTCCTTGCCGATGTACAGCGCTTCTGTACGGCTGTACCAGTGATAGCCGTCGATCATCAGATCAATATCCGGCCCGACCGCCTCGCGCACGGCGGCACAGGCTTTCACATCCATCTTCGGATTTGGCGCGAAGGAGACCGGCGGCATCCAGGTATGCAGTTTGATCGCCTTATATCCACGAGCGACCAGTTTTTCGGCAAAGCAGGCATATTCTTCCGGCGTCGACAGTCCGCCGGGCAGATCGTCACCACACATGGTGCTGCCGTAGGCCGGGACCTTATCGCGAAAACCACCCAGCAGCTTGTAGACCGGCATGTTGAGCTTGCGGCCTATCAAATCCCACAGCGCCTGCTCAACAAAAGACAGCGCGCGTTCGGTCAGTTGATGCGCGCTTCCCCGCTGCCAGTGCACCAGATCCTGCCAGATGCGCTCCCGATTAAACGGGTCCTGACCGACCATCACTTTGCGAAAAAAGGTATTCACCACAAACGGGCGCACCACTTCCGGCGGTGCAAACGAATACCCCTGGGTGCCGTCATCGGCGGTAATGGTCAGCATGGCCATTTTGGCGAGGCTTTCCGGCCCCGGATGGGAATGTCCGGCGGTATCAGAAACCCGGCGGGTGGGATACTGGAAGACGGAGACATTGATAGCTTCAATTTTCATTATTGGGTCCTTAGCGCAACTTTGAAATGCTGTTTCACATCTAAATGTATGTGCAAAAAAGCAACTTTGCCTCGGACATTCCGCGCTAAGGCATGACTATTTTCTGTGCAAGTGCACAGGGAGAGGTGATGCTTTTCACAAAAGGCAGGAGAAACGTGAGGTAGATCGGACTAATATTGCGATTATACTGAAATGATATTTTGAATTTAATTTTTCAAGAAACGCGGGTTGCCGTGACATGACCACAACCCGCGATAATTTACGCAATGGTTACTTTGTTATCCAGATAAACGTCCTGCACGGCGTTAATCAACTTAACACCATCTGCCATGGTTTTCTTGAACGCTTTACGTCCGAGGATCAGACCCATACCACCGGCACGCTTGTTAATTACCGCCGTGCGCACCGCATCGCTGAGATCGGTTTCGCCCCCTGCCGCACCGCCGGAGTTAATCAGCCCGGCGCGGCCCATATAGCAGTTCGCCAGTTGATAACGCACCAGGTCAATCGGGTTGTCGCTGGTCAGCTTGCTGTAAACGCGATCGTCGGTATAGCCAAAGTTAACGGCCTTATACCCGCCGTTATTTTCCGCCATTTTCTGCTTAACAATATCCGCCCCGATGGTGGCCGCCAGGTGGTTTGCCTGCCCGGTCAGGTCGGCGGAAACGTGATAATCCACCCCGTCTTTCTTAAATGCGGAGTTGCGCAGATAGGCCCACAGCACCGTCACCATCCCCAGTTCATGCGCACGTTCAAACGCTGCAGAAATCTCTTCAATCTGACGACGCGATTCCTCGGAGCCAAAATAGATCGTAGCCCCGACCGCCACCGCGCCCATATTGAATGCCTGCTCCACACTGGCATACAGCGTCTGGTCAAAGGTATTCGGGTAGCTGAGCGTTTCGTTGTGGTTAATTTTTACGAGGAACGGAATACGGTGTGCATAGCGACGAGATACGGAAGCCAGCACGCCGTAGGTCGACGCCACGCAGTTACAGCCCACTTCGATAGCTAGCTCCACAATATTCTTCGGATCAAAGTACAACGGGTTGGCGGCAAACGAGGCTCCGGCGGAATGCTCCACACCCTGGTCGACCGGCAGAATCGACAAGTATCCCGTGCCAGCGAGTCGGCCCGTGTTGTACAGCGTCTGCATATTACGCAGCACGGCAGGCGGACGATTATTGTCTACCATCACGCGGTCGACGTAATCATGCCCTGGCAGGTAAAGTTGGTCAGAAGGAATGGTCATACAACGATGCTGTAAAAGGTTGTCGGCATCTTTGCCAAGCAACTGCGCAATATCAGTCATAGCTATGCTCCCGTAAGTTCCGGTTGGATACCGGAATGTGAATTGTCCTGACCCGCCTTGTTGCGGGCAGCCATAAGCCTGGTACCGACTGCGCTTTTTTTCCATCTTTAGCGCACTTTTCAGTCATTTCCGCTGGCTCGATTCAGGCATTAAAAAACGTTAAGGCGGTCAAAATTAAAACACAAAGGTATTTTAAAGGTATTATCTACTGGTACTATGAAAACGTACCTTACCTGTCATGAAGGATGTAAAGATGAAAACTACAGCAAAGCTGTCGTTCATGATGTTCGTGGAGTGGTTTATCTGGGGCGCCTGGTTTGTACCGCTTTGGCTGTGGCTGAGTAAAAGCGGATTCAGCGCCGGAGAAATTGGCTGGTCCTACGCCTGTACCGCCATTGCCGCAATCCTGTCACCGATTTTTGTCGGTTCGCTCACCGACCGCTTTTTCTCCGCGCAAAAAGTCCTGGCGGTGTTAATGTTCGTCGGCGCCATTCTGATGTACTTCGCCGCGCAGCAGACCACCTTCGGCGGCTTCTTCCCGCTATTGTTGGCGTATTCACTGACCTATATGCCCACCATTGCGCTGACCAACAGTATTGCCTTTGCCAACGTCCCGGACGTCGAGCGTGACTTCCCACGCATCCGCGTGATGGGCACCATTGGCTGGATTGCCTCCGGTTTAGCCTGCGGGTTCTTACCGCAAATGCTGGGCTACAGCGATATCTCCCCCACCAATATCCCGTTGCTGATCACCGCCGGGAGCTCCGCGCTGCTGGGTGTCTTCGCCTTCTTCTTGCCGGATACGCCGCCAAAAAGTACCGGCAAGATGGATATCAAAGTTATGCTGGGGCTGGATGCACTGATCCTGCTGCGTGATAAGAACTTCCTTGTCTTTTTCTTCTGTTCGTTCCTGTTTGCGATGCCGCTGGCGTTTTACTACATCTTCGCCAATGGTTACCTGACCGAAGTCGGAATGAAAAATGCCACCGGCTGGATGACGCTGGGTCAGTTCTCGGAAATCTTCTTTATGCTGGCGCTGCCGTTCTTTACTAAGCGCTTTGGCATTAAAAAGGTATTATTGCTTGGTCTTATTACTGCAGCGATCCGCTATGGCTTTTTCGTCTACGGCGGCGCGGAAGAATATTTCACCTACGCACTGCTGTTTCTCGGCATTCTGCTGCACGGCGTCAGTTACGATTTCTACTATGTTACGGCCTATATCTACGTGGATAAAAAAGCGCCTGTGCATATGCGTACCGCCGCACAGGGGTTGATCACCCTCTGCTGTCAGGGATTCGGTAGTCTGCTGGGCTATCGCCTGGGCGGGGTGATGATGGAAAAAATGTTTGCGTATAAAGAACCGGTTAACGGTCTCACCTTTAACTGGGCGGGCATGTGGGGATTTGGCGCAGTCATGATTGCCGTCATTGCCGTACTGTTTATGATTTTCTTTCGCGAGTCTGACAAAGAAATCACCGCAATTAACGTGAACGACCGCGATCTGGCATTGAAAAAAGGGGAAGTAAAATGAAAGCAGAGCGTATTCTCGGTGCTCTTTATGGGCAAGCGTTAGGGGATGCGATGGGCATGCCGTCAGAGCTATGGCCCAGAACCCGCGTGAAAGCACACTTTGGCTGGATCGACCGCTTTTTGCCCGGCCCCGCGGAAAATAACGCCGCCTGCTATTTTAACCAAGCGGAGTTCACTGATGACACAGCCATGGCGCTGTGCCTGGCAGATGCTCTGCTGGAATGCGACGGGAAAATTGTCCCCGACGTCATTGGCCGAAATATCCTGGCCTGGGCGGAAGATTTCGATGCCTTCAATAAAAACGTGCTGGGCCCCACCTCGAAGATTGCCCTTAAGGCCATCCGCGACGGAAAACCCGTTACTGAGCTGGAAAACAACGGTGTCACCAACGGTGCGGCCATGCGCGTTTCACCGTTAGGCTGCCTGCTACCCGCACACGATCTTGATGCCTTCATTGATGATGTGGCGCTGGCGTCCAGCCCGACGCATAAATCGGATCTGGCGGTGGCCGGGGCCGTGGTTATCGCGTGGGCAGTGTCGCGCGCGATCGACGGCGAACAATGGTGCGATATTGTCGATGCGCTTCCCGCCATTGCCCACCACGCCCAGCAAAAACGGATCACCACCTTTAGCGCATCGCTCGCGGCGCGCCTCGAACTGGCACTGAAAATCGTCCGCGATGCTAACGGTATCGAGTCTGCCAGTGAGCAGCTGTATCAGGTGGTGGGAGCTGGCACCAGCACCATTGAATCCGTGCCCTGCGCTATCGCCATGGTGGAACTGGCACACACCGACCCTAAGCGCTGCGCTATTTTGTGTGCGAATCTTGGCGGTGACACCGACACCATCGGTGCCATGGCGACGGCAATTTGTGGCGCACTGCACGGCGTCGGCGCGATTGACCCTATGTTGAAACAGGAACTGGATGCGGTCAATCAGTTGGACTTTACCCGCTACGCCAGCGGATTAATGCGCCTGCGTGAGCAACGGGAGGCGCGATGAGCACCACGCGTTTGCAGGCACTTATCCCGCAGTTGCACACCCAGCGCCCGGTGACGGTAGTCGGTGCAGCGGTGATCGATGTAATTGCCGATGCGTATGCCCTGCCCTGGCGCGGTTGTGACATCGAGCTTAAACAACAAGGCGTTAATGTTGGCGGCTGTGCGCTGAACATCGCCGTCGCGCTTAAGCGTTTAGGTATCGACGCCAGCAATGCCTTGCCGCTAGGTCAAGGCGTGTGGGCAGATATCATCCGCAACCGGATGGCAAAAGAGGGTTTACACAGTCTGATTGATCATGCCGAAGGTGATAATGGCTGGTGTCTGGCGCTAGTTGAGCCGGACGGTGAACGCACCTTTATGTCCTTCAGCGGCGTCGAAAATCAGTGGAACGCCGACTGGCTTGCGCAGTTGACGATCCCGCGCCACAGTCTGGTGTATCTTTCCGGCTATCAGCTGGCTTCGCCGTGCGGCGAGCTGCTGGTGCAGTGGCTGGAGAGTCTGGATGAGGTGACGCCATTTATCGATTTTGGGCCACGCATCGGCGACATCTCCGATACCTTAATGGCGCGAATACTGGCCTGTCACCCGCTGGTGTCACTGAATCGGCAGGAAGCAGACATTGCCGCAGAACGGTTCAGGTTAAGCGTGGATGTCGAGGGTTTTGGCGCTGAGTGGGTGAAGCGCTTTGCCACGCCGGTGGTAGTTCGCCACGATAAAGACGGCGCATGGTATTTCAGTGAAACGACATCCGGCTGCGTGCCTGCATTTCCAACGACCGTGGTTGACACCATTGGCGCTGGCGACAGTCACGCAGGTGGCATGCTGGCCGGGCTGGCATCTGGCTGGTCGCTGGCCGATGCCGTGTTGCTTGGCAACGCGGTGGGATCGTGGGTGGTCGGGCATCGCGGCGGCGATTGCGCCCCCTCGCGCGACGCGTTACTCCTCGCACACAAAGACGTATAGGTCACTGCGGCAGTAACTGATGCTGTATTCAATGGGCCGGTGCTGCTGGTCAAGCGCGACCTGCTTGATCACCAACACCGGAACTTTGCTGTCCATCTGAATGTGCGACTGGAACTCCGCATCCGGCATGCGGGCGCTGACGCGGGATCGCGTGCGCTGCGGGAAAATATGCTGGCTGCGAAAATAGTCGTACAGCGAGACGCCGATGGCATCCACATCATGAATAAGATGCGCAGGGACCCAAGACTCTTCAATGGATACGGCGTCTTCATCCACATAGCGAATACGCTTAAGCAGAAAAACGTCACTGCCGGCGGTAATCGCCAGCTGCTGCGCCACATCTTCCGGACACGGCACCACGCGTTTATTGACCCACAGCGTATCTGGTTTTTTTCCGCGTAACACCACCTGCTGAGAAAAGCCGCGCGCTTCTTTTAGCGAATATTCAAAGATATTGTTGATCTGCGTTCCGTAACCACGGGCGCGGGTCACTACCCCTTCTTCCTCCAGCGCCTGCATCGCTTTACGCACCGTAATGCGCGAAACGCCGGTCAGCTGGCTGAGATCGCGCTCACCGGGCAGAATATTGCCATGCTCGAGGATGCCGCTGCGGACAGCGTTCTTCACCGTTTGGGCGAATTTAAGATACAGCGGCGTGTTATCCGCCGCCGAAATGCGTTCATTCAGTTGCGCGATAAGCTGGGTATGCGCTTGTTCCATTTATCTTTTTCCTGACCGCTGAATCTTCAGCCAGTATACGCATTTATCCCTGTTACCACCACGCATGGAAATGGTGTACCGGACCTATCCCCTCGCCCACTTCCAGGGAATCTGCCTGGGCCAGTGCCGCCGAGAGCCATATTTTGGCCTCCTGCACCGTATCGGCCCAGTTTGCATGACGCGGGCGTAGCGCCGCCAGCGCTGCCGACAGCGTACAACCGGTGCCATGGGTGTTTTTGGTCTTCACTCTTGGCGCGGTAAAGCGCTGCTCGCCCTCGCGAGTAAACAGCCAGTCAGGGCTTTGCGCGTCATCCAGATGACCGCCCTTCATCAGCACCGCCTCGCAGCCCAATGCCCGCAGAGCACGCCCCTGCGCCAGCATTTCCTGCTCCGTTTGGGCATGGTTTGTTTCGAGCAATGCGGCGGCCTCCGGCAGATTCGGGGTAATGATCGACACCTGCGGCAGCAGGCGAGTACGCAGCGTTTCTACCGCAGAGGAGGACAGCAGCGGATCGCCGCTTTTCGCCAACATCACTGTATCAAGCACCACATTTCGTACCTGAAAGCGGCGTAAACGCTCAGCGACCGCTTCCACAATATCCGTTTCTGCCAGCATACCGATTTTGGTGGTATCTATGCGTACATCGCTGAACACGGAGTCCAGCTGCGCGGCAACAAAATCAGGTTCGATCCGATAAACCGACTGCACACCGCGCGTATTTTGCGCCACCAGAGCCGTGATGACCGAGCAGCCATAGGCCCCGAGCGCAGAGAATGTTTTTAAATCCGCCTGGATACCTGCACCACCGCTGGGATCGGTTCCGGCAATTGTTAATGCGTTAATCCGTTTCATGCCAGCTCCTGCGCGTTCAGGTTATATAAAGCATCAAGGAATGCAGGAATAAAGCTTCCTGGCCCTGTCGAGTGTTCAGTGGCGAATTCACCGGCCTGTTTCATCCAGCTACAGGCAGACGCGACGTTACTCAGCCGATCCCCCTGCAGCGCACAGCTGGCAGCCACCACCGCCGACAGCGCACATCCGGTGCCAACGACACGCGTCATCAATGGATCGCCACCGCGAATACTCACGGTACGCTGGCCATCGGTAACGTAATCCACCTCCCCGGTTACCACGACGATGGAGGCGACCCTGCATGCCAGCGCCTGTGCCGCCGGCAGCGCAGCGGCTGCTGTGTCGGTGGTATCTACACCGCGCCCACCTCCGCGCATTCCCGCTAGCGCGAGTATTTCAGAGGCGTTACCGCGAATGGCAGCAGGCTGGAGCGAGAGCAAATCCAGGCAAAAACGACGGCGAAACTCCAGTGCCCCAACGGCAACGGGATCGAGCGTCCAGGGCGTATTCGCCCGCTGCGCCTGCTCGACCGCCGCACGCATAGCAATGGCACGGCTCTCGGTCAGCGTACCGACATTAATCAGCACGGCATGGGCAACAGCCGCAAACTGGCTGGCTTCTTCGGGTTCAATCACCATCGCAGGTGACGCGCCCAATGCCAGAAGCGTATTGGCGGTAAAATTCTGCACGACCTCATTGGTCATACAATGCGTGAGCGGAGAAAGGGTTCTAAATTGCTGTAAGGCGTGGGCCGCGAGTGCGCGGCTGTGCAGGTCAGGCTGCATGGTTCAGCTCCTGCCCGCGTGAAAGAAGGGACACGAGCAGTGTCAGACTTCCCTACGCTGGCATTATCCAGATCAGGTGGTACGGGTATTTCTCAGCCTTCGCAAGGAAGGGCACCCCGAGTCATTCAAATCAAAATCAAAAGATTGCGATTAATGCTCCTCATTAATCCCTGTTCAGGATATTAATGCCAGCGGCAAGTCTTGTAAACGACGAACGCGGCCCTTTTGGGCCATGTGTGACAGGATGAGTGACAGTTTGTGTGACACAAGTAGCTATCCATTGCTTAGACGCAAGTTTGAATGCGCTATAGAATATGAATAAATATGAGAAGGGAAAAGGTATGCCAAACTCACCTGTATTGTGAGTTACAAGCGCTCGCAGAAGATCCTCAAAGTAATATTTTGAGATTGCTTCTAAAAGCAAAAGTGATATCCAGTAAATTGAATCTAGAAGAGGTTACAGCATGGGTTGATATGGAGATCAACGGTTACCCTACCCAGGGTGATACTCCTAGTTACAGAAGGGTTCTCTTACCACTCAGAGCTTACAATCCATACAGAGGGTGGATAGACGTTGATCTTGGGACAGATGATCCTGAACTACAGGAACATTTTGGAACGGCATGTTTCACTGAATCCGTTTCCAGTATAGAAAAACATTCCTTATCAACCGAGACGCTTCACTTAACAGTCCCACCAGCGATGGCAGAGGTTCTTTACGATGCTAGTAGCAATTCCAGGATGAAATTAGCTTGGATGGTTTCCAATGGCTGTATGGTGAGCATTCTTACAGCTGTTCGATTTAGAATACTGAATTGGACGCTTGAACTTGAAGCCCAAGGGGTTTTAGGCGAAGGACTATTTTTTTCCTCAAAAGAAATAGAGGTTGCCCCAATGACTGTTCATAACATCACAAACATCCACGGTAACGTTAACAATGCTGGTGTTATTGGCTCTGGTAACGGCGATATTACCCAGAACAACAGCATCACCGCTGGCGATTTTAAATCACTAGAAAAGCAGCTTAAAGAATGGGGTGTATCTGAAGAGGATATCAAAACGCTACATCAAGCGATTCAAGAATCACCAGTCCCCTCTAACGCAGATAATTTCGGCGGTAGGGTCGGCGAATGGCTAGGCAATACAATCGGTAAAGCGTATGCAGGTACGCTGAGGATCGCAGGAAGTGCTGCACCAGCTTTACTGACAAATGCCATTTGTCACTACTTCGGCATACCGGTTTAAGAAACATTAACGCAGGGAGGCTCCGGCTGTATGGACTGACCCCACCCCGGTAGACGATCCTGCCCTATAGTTGGACTGACCCCACCCCGGTAGACGATCCTGCCCTATAGTTTGAGCATAGGGGGAGCATATGGGCACACCACGATTTACACCTGAATTTAAGGAAGAAGCCGTCCGACAGATAACGGAACGCGGTTATTCCGTTGCCGAAGTATCTGACCGTCTGGGCGTTTCTGCCCACAGCCTCTACAAGTGGCTACGGGCTATCAAACCGGATAACAGCGAGCAGCATGCCCGGGATTTACTGGAAGCCAAAAGCGAGATCCTGAAACTACGGGCGCAGCTAAAACGTACCGAAGAAGAACGGGATATCCTGAAAAAGGCCGCGCGGTACTTTGCAAGGGAGCCCGACTGAAGTACCGCTTTATCAATGAGCACCGCACTGTATGGGGTGTGATGACAATGTGTCGGGTACTGGATGTCGCCCGGGCCGGGTTCTACGCGTGGCTGCATAACCCGGTCTCGGCACGTGATAAAGATAATCAGCGTCTGCTGACGCTTATCCGTGACTCCTATTCACTGAGCGGAGGCGTATACGGTTACCGGCGGGTTCATAGCGACCTGAACGAAATCGGGGAAACCTGCGGTAAAAACCGGGTGGGCCGTATTATGCAACTGAACCGGATTAAAGCCGTGCGCGGCTATAAAGCGCCGCGTCGTATCGCTGGCAGACCTTCAGTGGTTGCCCCTAATCGCGTGCAGCGGCAGTTTACTGTTGTCCGGGCCAATCAGGTCTGGGTCACCGACATTACTTATATCCGTACCTGGCAGGGCTGGCTGTATCTGGCGGTGGTTATCGATCTCTTCGCCCGTAACGTGGTGGGCTGGTCGATGAAGCCCACTCTCTCACGCGAACTGGCGCTGGATGCACTGATGATGGCGGTCTGGCGACGTAAACCCGACGGTGAGGTCATTGTGCACTCAGACCAGGGAAGCCAGTACGGCAGTGACGACTGGCAGCGCTTCTGCCGGGCTAATAACCTGGTCCCGAGCATGAGCCGGCGTGGCAACTGCTGGGATAATGCGGTGGCCGAATCGTTCTTCAGTTCACTGAAAAAAGAGCGCATCAGGAAGAGAATATACAAAACCCGGGATCTAGCCCGGGCGGATATCTTCGATTACATTGAAGTGTTCTACAACCGGGCCCGGCGCCACAGTCACCTCGGCGGCGTCAGTCCGGAGGCCTTCGAACAGGCCTCGTCGTGAGGACAGAATTTGTCTACGGTCGTGGGGGCAGTCCAACTATAGGGCAGGATCGTCTACCGGGGTGGGGTCAGTCCAGACAATTAACAGCACTTCCATAAAGCGCTCATTGGCTTGTGAGATAGCCTTCGTCCAGTTTTGGGCTTTTTCCTTTTTGTACATATTCCAAGCGCCAGCCAGTGTTAACACATCCTTTGACTGTACTTCTGTTTGTTCTTCCTCATCTTCTGAAGGCGCAACAACCTCGCGGTATTCCTGAACAACTATCGGCTGAAGATTGCGCCGTTCATCACTGAGAAATTGTTGAACCAGCCAGTGTTCATTCTGTTGCTTTAAGCGGTTGCTGAAATCAGAAAGACGTTGACCAAACTGATCCGGGTGAATGGTTCCACGTTTGACTAATGGAATGGCTGGAGATGCAAATGACATCAAGAGTTGCGCGTGGCTGTGGCTATCTGTCTCTAACGACCGACGGAAATATTTATGACCCGACAGGCGAAAGCTGATGTAGTAGATCCCGTTACGGATGATGGTGTGATTGATAGATGTGTGTGCCATTTTGTTTGTCTCTGTGATTGACAACATAACAAAATGAAGAGAAAAAACCGTGCAAGTCTTTGATTTATATCTTAGATAATTGCCAGGACTACGCTGGCATTATCCAGATCAGGTGGTACGGGTATTTCTCAGCCTTCACAAGGAAGGGCACCCCGAGTCATTTCATTTATAAAACAATCAGTTACACATTGAAAATGTGTAGATATTTAGTGTAACCGGGGCTTAGCCCCAGGAGCAAGAATTTTCGATTTAACACAGCATTTATCACAGTGCTTATCTCACCGGTTTTTCGGGGGGATTACCCTAACACCCAATGTAGTTTTACTTAAATCACTTTTATTTCAATAGGTTTCTCGGAAAAATATTCTCCGTATACATCCATAAGTAGTACAATTAACGCTCAATACCAGCATAATTAAGAGGGATTTTGATATGGCAATACCTGTGTATCTATGGCTTACCGATGATACAGGAAATCAAGTTAAAGGCAGTGTTGATGTGCAGGGTAGAGAAGATTCTATAGAGATTTTAGAGCTTATGCATAATGTAGAGTTACCAACTGACGACAAAACCGGAAAGATCACCAGTAAGCGCCAGCATGGAGATTACGCACTAATCAAAGAAGTCGATTGTTCATCTCCTTACCTCTATCAAGGTGTATCATCCGGCAGAAAATTTAAACAAGCTGTATTGAAGTTCTACCGCATAAACTATAACGGACAAGAAGAAGAATATTTCCGTGTAACAATGGATAATGTCAGAATTAATGAAATTGAACCTTTCATGTTTGACATAAAAAACCCTACATTTGAAAAACACAAGCATCTTGAAGCATTCTATTTGGCATATGAAAAAATCACCTGGCATTATCTTGATGGAAATATAATTCATTCTGATTCATGGAACGGAAATAAGGAGGCAGCGTAATGACTTGGGTTTATAAAGTAAGCGCTCACAGCTTTTATATGAATGGAACCTATCAATTTGATGCTAAATATTCTGGCAGACCTGGATATAAAAATGATTCTGCTAATGAGTGTGTAAAAGATAACGGCCCACTTCCTAGAGGCACTTACACTATCGGCCCCGCTTTCTACCATCGTAGAACTAGAGCATGGACGATGAGACTTACGCCATACATTGAAAATCAAATGTGTGGGCGTGATGGTTTTATGATTCATGGTGATAGTGCTGCCCATCCTGGAGAAGCTTCTGATGGTTGCATTATCCTTAACTTGCCATATCGTAAAATCATTGACGCTAGCAGCGATAAAGTTTTAGTAGTGGAAGATTAATTATGTTTAAAAAACTGTTAGTCTGTTCATTTGCTTTAATTCCAATATTTGCATATACAAAAGATTATGGATGCGCCGCTGTTGGCTTATCAATGGAATCATCTTTATTTGATGCGCTATCAAAAGATTTAAAAATTGATACATCAACTGTTGATAAAACTAAAGCCAAAGTAGATATCATTGATATTTCTCCAATCTCTAAAACCTATGCGGAATCTTTAGCACGAATTGATTACAATAAAGATCCTAACAAGGAGAAAACAGAAGATACATATAATAAGATTTATTTCTCTAGCTATTATTATAATGGTGTAAAATCTATCACAGCTAAATACACTTATATGAATAAGGCGAAAAAAAAAGATGTATTTATTGCATCCAGCCTAATGAACAAGGATGAATGCTCTATTAGATTTAATGGATACATCACGTTATCAAGAGAGTTTTGATACTTATGGGGCAGTAATGCCCCTCTTAAAAAGAGTACTTTGGAAGTACAACCATCTCATTAACCCCCTATCCTAATACAAAAAGCATTTTCAAGATAAAACACCTGCAACCTGATCAACTATAAATAATTGATTAAATCCACCAATACGTATTTAATATAGAATAAAGAGATAAAAGGTAGTTTTCCATTCGATCATCATGAGCAGTTATGGAGCTATTTTGTTAATGCCTGATGATACAAATCACATCTACAATTCGACTTACCCGCATATTGAGGACATGACATACGCCATCAACAGCTTAAAAGTTTCTCAATGTAAATCAGCCTTAAAAATAGCGCATTCACTCTTTGATAAAATCGCTTATTTGATTAGTAGATTTTTTCAATCTTAACGAATTAAAGGATGACTCTCGAATCAGTATAGACAGTCTATTTAGAGATTTGAATGATAAGGGTCAAGAAATGAATGAAAACCGCATAAGAAGCTGAAAGGCAACAACAATCATTTCATTCACGCTCTATTCTACATTTTGAAAGATATCCGTGATGTGCAAAATTCAACCTCTGTTTCGAAATGGTTAGATCCCGATGCTGTAGCATTTGCTGATATTAGAAATACAATAGAGCATCGTTCTTTAAAAATAGTTGATGATTTCAGAGATGAGCTTGCTACATCACACAATAGCTATCATGATGAAGAATTAAGGAAGCTACAAGAACAAATTAACACACTGCCAATTGAAATTTGAGAGATTGGGCTAAAACTTAAACAAGCGAAAAAAGAATGCAATCCTGAATTATTAGCACAACTTCAAGACAAAATCGATAAATTAAACTCACAGTTTGAAAATGTGAAATCAAAGATTCATGAAAAAGAAAAACTATCGTCTCACTCTCTTTTAATTCCAATATGCCAATTTGAATTAAGGCTTATGCAACTCATTGGCCTATCACGAAATTCAATTATGTATTTATCTCTTGCAATACACTTTGAAGAGCGCAAACGTCCAAAAGACGGTATCTATATGCCGAGAGAAGTTCCTTTAAAGCAGAAGTTTGAATAGGCTTCCTATCACATGGAAATGTAAATGATTGTTTCTTACATCATTAATCAGACCTACGCTGGCATTATCCAGAACAGGTGCAAGGAATTTCAATCAATTTCACAATTCATGCGCTCAATTTTCCCGATGAATAAGAGACACGTTATAAAGCGACAATAGAGGAAATCGATATTCTCTCATACGATCTTTTTTATTTTGTATCGGCTTTTGAGATTTGTAATCGATAACGTAATTTATTAATAAAATGAAGGATAAAAAATTTAATTCGCGTTTTTTATGATTGTGTTTTAAATAACTCAGCTAATAAGTTTTTTCAAATAATTAAAGAACGGGTTAAAAAGTATTTGTTAGCTCATTTTGAAGCGTCCTTTTATAACGATACTCATTCTTCTGATCGGACAGTTAAATCGTTATTTTGCTATTTAATGAGGCAGGCGCCTTCTTTTAAAGGTAACTTATCTACATGTAAACATTAAATAAAAAAATACACACCCTAAAGCCATAGCCCCGGATGCTTTTTTGTGATCTCTGTTGTCATCTAAACCCTTGACCTATCAGATAGTTATTTCACTTCACTAAAAAAGATTATGATTTAAAGATTAATCTGTATTGATTTATACCGATAACCGCGGTTAGGCTTTATATCAATCAAACACATTGATGTTTCATATGGATAAAAAGGTTTTTGTCTATACCTCTTAAGGTTAGCAATAACATGACAAAAGGAGTGATTGTTTCCGCAATCGTCTCTTTATGCCTTGTAGTTCCAGGTGTATTTATCAGGTGATGTATAACATCGCCATTTTAAAAATGGCGGGTTATTGTAATAATAATTAATTATAGGCTTGGAAATGAAGTATAATAAATTAATGATGATAGCTATCGTAGCAGGCGCTTTTTCACTTTCCGGTTGTAATCTGGAAAAACAATATCTTGATGATTGTGAAGCTAACGGCATTGATCGTACCGCGTGCTTTGAGCAATATCATGCTGATAATCGCGCCAACGCCGATCGTTATCAGACTTACACGGAAAATAGCCGTAAACTGGATGCGAAAAAACATTCTCATCATAACTAAGGTTTATCATGAAAACTAAATTAGCCCTGATTGCTCTTGTATGCTCTTTCGCCATTATGCCTGCCCATGCAATTAATGCACACTATCGCGCTCAATTAGAGCGTTCTGGTTGCACACAAGTTAGTGATGGTGATGGGACTTGTGATATTCACAAAACCAAAGCGCAAAATGCGAAGGCTAAATCAGGCTCTAACGCATTTACTGCTGATGCCGATCACGTACTAAATCAACCAATTTCTACCAGTGCTGAATATCTCCTTGCTAAAGGATGGAAACCTAATAACGGTTTATGGAAGAAACAAGGTTATGTACTCTCTCTTAAAGTTGAAGCCGATACAGTCGTAAAAGCCCAACTTTCCAAGGGGTAAACAATCATAAGGCGACTTCGGTCGCCTTTATTGATTGAAGATAGTAAAGATGCTGACATCTTGCGATGTCGTCCTGTGACTGCATCACAACAAACTGATGTAAATTGCAGAGCAGCAGCGGTATTGCTAAATTGCGGTTCAACGTTGCCGCCTGCTCGTACTTCATTTACACTTTTTACGAAATAACTGGAGTTCTCACAAAATAGTGCTTGTCAGATATCCTGTAAGCCCGGAATGATACACGACCGTTGTTGACGACCCGAATGAGTAGAGAGGATGGGTATGAAGAATAAAATGTTGCTGGGTGCACTGCTGCTCGTAACCAGCACCGTCTGGGCAGCGCCTGCCGCCATCGCAGCCCCTAAAGGCATCGATAAATATGAGCTGAGCGGCTTTATTGCTGACTTTACCCATTTCAAACCCGGTGACAAGGTTCCGCCCCTGTACCTCACCGAAGAATACACCATTAAGCAGTGGAACCTGCGCAACCTGCCCGCACCGACGGCAGGCACCCACTGGACCTACATGGGTGGTGCGTATGTGCTGGTCAATGATGCCGATGGCAAGATCATCAAAGCCTACGACGGCGAGATTTTTTATCACCGGTAAAAAAATACGCACCCTATACAAAGGGTGCGTCAATTAAATATCACTCGTATTCCGTAACAACCTTAACCCTACTTTGCACTTTACCTGGTCGAATATTTTGTCCATATGCAACATATCTCCCATATAGATTTAAGTCAACACGCTGTTCTTCTGGTGTTATATCTTTAAAATTCAAAAGATCATAGCTGGAACTATTCCCTGCACTAAAACTAATTGCTTGACTTCCATTTAGTGAGATTTCAAACCCAACATCTCCAGCACCTCCATATTTATTTTCATGCTCATTTTTTAGGATGTTACCTTGAATATTCTCCGACTCAAAATGATACTTAAAAGAATAAGAGGACAATCCTTTATTGCAAATAAAAGATACGTTACCTGATGTAGGTTCAAGTTTTAGATACCTGGACGTATTATTATTTAAATCTGATATCGTAATTGCCGGCGCGGTAAGTACACCATCATTAAATCTACAAGTTTTTGTCATTTGCTTGATTTGTGGGATATAAGTCACTCGATAATAATGATTCGTATTATCACGCCCACTCCAACATCCTGAGAAAATACACTTCTCAGGAATAAAATTTATCTGGATGCCCTCATTTATATTTTTTGCATTTCCACTTACCCCAGTAGCTTTTGAAACAACATCAAAAGTTAAGGTAATCTCTGTCTTATTTATTTTCCCTACATCCATCTCTGTAAAAGAGTCTTTCTTATCATACAAGATAAGTGCAGGGTCAGAAGAAAATGTAGCTCTCAAATATATATCACCAGCATCAGCATGGTATACATAATATGTTTCATTGGGGAATTTTATATTAAATACAGTATCAGCCCCCATGTCAAATAAATTTCTACATATAGGTTTATGAGTAAATTTAAAGTTGGATATATTGACAACATTACCTTTCATATTATCAAGTTTTAATTCATCGCCAGACACATATATTTCAGACCCATTAGAAATATAACAATGACTACTTGCACCAAAACTAATTAATGCAATTAAAAAAAATAAATACTTCATATCCACCTCTCACCGACAAATATAAACTTTACTTTCATCAATCGTTTTGCCGAAAGTGATTGAGCATGAAAGTCCCTGTTGTTTATTGACCGCCACTTTTATCTCTGATGGCACTTCATTGGTGCGAATAAAGAGCTGACTTCCCTGACCTACCACGCCGATATTGTGTCCATGAATATCCTCTACTTCGTAACCAAACGTCAGCGGTGAACCATCAGGGCGCTGCGCCCGGATATACAAGGGTTTACGTTGGTCGGTATCAAACGTTGCCAGCACAACCGCTCCCCGGTACGGCGCGGCGCTACGGCGATTGCCTTGCAGGTCGGTTTCACTATTGGCATTAGACACATCCAGCGTCAGGTGGTTTTCACGATAAGGCGTTAAGCCGTCGTAGACCACCACGCCATTGCGGTTGGTGGTACGGTATTTCTGCCCATTCACATATGCCCCTTCCAAACCCGGCGCATGCATCACGGTAAACGTTTCTGATAGCCGGTTGGCTAAATTCACGCCCCCAGACCAGGCCACCAGTCCCCCGGAAATACTGCCGCCAGTTTGTGTATATTTAGACGACTGGCTGTAGCTGCCGTTCAGCGTCGCGATCGGCGCATTCCAGGTCAGATTGCCCCCCGCCGTCGTTTCGCCGTCCTGCCGTTGATGACTCAGGTTGACGCCGTAATTAAACTGATCGCGACTGCCTGCGGTTCCGGAAAACCCGGTATTGTTAGAGGCAAAACCGTCATCATCAAAGGTAGTCGAGTTAGACACATACAGATGTCGGCGCTGGGCGTTAATATCATCCCCCCAGTCGAACGGAATAGAAACAAAGATGTTAAACCGCTTATCTTCGTGATGGTCCTCGTTGTAAGTCTGACTGGCTGAAAAAGTGTAGCTAATCCGCTGCCAGCTATTGGAATAGCTCAGTTGATAATCTTTGCTGTTGCCGCTGCGCCCCCAGTAATCCCGCCACAGCGTACTGAGAGAAAATGAACCCCAACCCTGCGGCAAAGACTGGCTGACGTTAGCTGAAAAGCTGTTTTTTCGGCCAAAATCGTTCTGATAATAATCCGCAATGTCATACACATCATTTTCATCGCGATGATAATTATTCTTGTTATTGGCCCAGACGTGATCGTTAAATGTACGATAATCTTTGGAAGAGTAGCGATACGCCGCCAGGCCAAAACGGGTGGCGGTTTGCGTCAAATATTTATTATAAGCAATCTGGTAGCTCTGCCCGTCAAACACGTCACCGCTATCCTGCTTACTGTGGGACTGGGTTGCATCGACGGAAATCGCACCAATACGCGTATTCCAGCCGGTACCCAACGTAAACGCATTGTAGTTATCCGCCAGCATGGTACCGCCGTACAGTGTTAACAGATTATTCAGCCCATATTGGTAGCTCATCTGCGCAAAATCGGTCTGGTTGCTGGCGCCTTCGATATGGCTACGCCCGGCAGCAAAATCATATTTTGACACCCCGGGCTGCAGCATATTGGGCACCGCCGCATACGGCACCAGATAAGTTGTTACCGATCCGTCAGCCTCTTTGATACTGACGTCAAGATCCGCACCACCGCCTGCAAGCTGCAAATCAGCAATAGAGAACGGGCCAGGTGGAACCTCTTTCTGGTAAACGACAAAGCCGTTCTGCTCGATGGTGACCAGCGCGTTGCTTTGCGCAATCCCCTGAACCAGCGGCGTAAAATTCTGCTTTGAGTTTGGCAACATCTGCATATCGCGATACAGCCGCACGCCACGAAAGCGCACTGCGTCAAAAATATCTGATGAGGTATACATATCCCCGGCACGCAGAGTGCCCAGAATTTGCGGTATGCCACGTTCAAGATACAGGGTATTACTTTTCCATTCCCCGCTGCTGTCATCAGTTTTGTTATAGCTGGCATCAGAATGCAACTGCCACCCCAGCAGATTTAACCCACTGGTAAAACGCGCATAGGTACTTTTGCTGTTACCAGAATCCTTATAATCGCTGTAATACTGGCTGGCGTAGTACGAGGTATAAAAGGCATTGATGCCACGATCCCAGTTTTCTGGAGGAACATAGCCATTCTCCAGTTCATCCACATAGGCCTGCGGGACGCTGAGATCCAGGCGAAACGTGCCGATATCCCAGGCATAACTGCCTCCTTGCACCGCCTGCTTCAAGGTTGGGCATTCATTCTGCTTGTCCAACGCTTGTATATTTATTCCCAGACGCGTGAATACGTCGCGAGATAAACAGGTGTCATCCGGGTTATCCTTAACGATGATGTCATACTTGCCACGCCACTGTTTATTGACATAGATATCGATGTCATATTGCCCGGATAACGGTTGATTATCATCAAGGCGGAAATCGGAAACTTTCTCGCCCTTCATACCCCCCATCATAAAGTTAGTGTCAAACGTTTCTTCTGCGGCGTGGGCGTCGATACCGAGCAGCAACAGTAATACCGCCGAAGCAATCGGAGTCATCCTTAACATAATCAGCTCCTGTTATTTTAGGCTGACGTTATCGCTAATATAATTACCGTGATCGTCAATAATGGTGAATTTATACTGGCTGGCGTTGATATTCTTCAATGCCACTTTTTCACTGGAGAGAGGAGCAAGCATAATACTTTCATTGTTGATTTTGACATTATTAGCTTTAACTTCTGTCACCGTAACCCAGTTAGCAGCATCATTTCTGATAGAATAACCATTACCACTGTGTGTTAACGACAGTTTATGGAAAGTATTTTTATTAACGGCCGCAATACCTTTAGGACGATAGAAGAGTTTAATCCGGTTTTGCATGGCAAATTTGAGTACATTTTTACCGGTACTGTCAGGATTGTTAGGCGGAATATCCAGTACATTAAGATAAAACAAGCTTTCTTTGTTATTTGGCAACATATTCGGCATTTTTTTAATTTTCAACTGTTGACCAGAGTCCGCTGCTATCTTAGCCACCGGAGGAGTCAGCATAAATGGTACGTGAATTTTTTCCGGTGGCAATGAGCTGTCGCCGTCATCAATCCATGACTGTACCAGTGCAGAGCGTTCACCCTGGTTCATCAATTGTACCAATACTTCTTTCTTTTCTGCTGGGTAAATAACACGAGTGCCATATATCACGACCCCAGCATGCCCAGAAAAAGAGTATATCGCGAGCATTGAGATAAAGATTCGTTTCATACTGTGCCATCCAAAATAATGCCGGTAATAATTACCGGCAAAATAATTTATTCAGCCGAAACAGAAAAAGTGACTGTGGCGCTAAGTTGACCATTTTTAACCGGATCTAAATTCAATCGAGAATAGTCAGCATCAAATTGCAAATCATAGATCTCACCGCTACTCGTCAGCGTCTTATTTAAAGATGCAATATCAATAATACCGGTGCTATCAATATGTTTATCGTCCATTTTAAGTTTAAAACCAACGTTAGTATCCGCCCCATCTGTTGGTCTAATAATGCCGTTATCGCCAAAAGTTACATTCGTGATGTTTATACTTTTTAATTTTGTGCTCCCTGGGCAAACTATTTTCATATTTGTTGTTTTTGTGGCATTGCCTTCAACCTCCTCCCCCACAGCTTTATTCGAAAAAAGTGACGCATCAACGGTTTTCAATTGAAGAGTTTCAGAATCTTTGCCGCCATCAAAATAACAAGAGGACCCTGTAATTTCCCCATTAATAATTAGGCTACCTTCTTCCCCAGCAGCAAAAGCCCCAGCGCTCATAAATACAGCAGACAGTACAGCAGCAGAAATAATTGAACGTTTCATAGTATCTTCCTTAATGAATTAATTTCTATTTGTTAAGAGGTTCAACTCTTGAAATTAAATTCGCACACAAGAAACGTTACCGCAATGTAAACACCTTGTTTTATTGATTTAAAACAAGTTATAAACAGCAATATAATTACAACAAATAAGTAAGAGCGAATACTATTTTTGCATTTAATAAATTAGCGTAATTAATCATTCGACATTATTCGTGAAGGCAATAAAAAAGCACTAATCATTCATAATCATGATTAGTGCTTAATAGTAATTTCCGTATATTAATCGTAACGGCTTAACACTATTTGCCGAGTGGCATCCCTTCCCAGGGGCACAAGCTCGGTCACCACGCCTCTTACAGGATGAGACGCAACCTCGTGGAGGTCAGGAGTTAAGGTTACGATACCACAGCGTTGCTGCACTTTATTGTTAACAACATCAGCGCTACACGTCGGTTCAGTCACCCTGCCACTGATGGTTAATGTGGCGCTATCTGAAGCGAAGGCAGACGAACTCATTCCATAAGCCAGAGTAATAAGTCCCAACAATAAACCAATTTTCATTGCATTCATTATTCCTGTATGGGTGGAAAACAGCGCATTCGCCGTCGGTCCGGTTAATTATGGGTTAACTTCCTTGCTAAAACCAATTGAGATTGTAGATTAATTGGTTTTATTTGATCAATTATAATGATGCATTGAGGTGATTTATTCGGAAAAAGACATGAATTATACAGGCAGGATAAACAATATTACGAAGCTTTTTCACTCTAAGTATTCACCGCATCAATAATACATTGATGCGGTGAATATCTGTAACACTATAAATTACACCGCGCGGAAGGCAATTTCGCCCGGAATAACTTCGCCCTGCCAATACAGCTGTGCGGCGATACGTCCTGCCAGGTCACGGTAAATCGCCGTGAATTCGCTGTCAGGACGGCTAATAACCGTCGGCGTACCGCGATCGAGATCTTCACGCAGTGAAATGTGCAGAGGCATTTGTCCCAGCAGTTGAGTACGATATTGCTCCGCCAGCTTCTGCGCGCCACCGGTGCCAAAGATTGGCTCATGATGACCACAGTTGCTGCAGATATGCATACTCATGTTCTCAACGATGCCCAGAACCGGCACTTCCACCTTTTCGAACATCACAATGCCTTTTTTGGCATCGATAAGCGCAATGTCCTGCGGTGTGGTTACTACAACCGCCCCCGTTACCGGGATGTTCTGCGCCAGCGTCAGCTGAATGTCACCGGTGCCCGGCGGCATATCCAGGACCAGATAATCGAGATCTGGCCATAACGTTTCTTGCAGCATCTGCAGCAGCGCTTTACTGGCCATCGGGCCGCGCCACACCATGGCGTTATCGTCGGTGACAAGATAACCAATGGAGTTGGTTGCCAGGCCATGAGACATAATCGGCGCCATATGGGTGCCGTCCGGTGAGGTCGGGCGCTGATTTTCTGCACCGAGCATCGTCGGGATAGACGGGCCATAAATATCGGCATCGAGAATACCGACCTTCGCCCCTTCCGCAGCAAGCGCCAGCGCCAGGTTAACGGCGGTTGAGGATTTCCCTACCCCACCTTTACCGGAACTGACGGCAATGATGTTTTTCACACCGTTGATGCCCGGCTGGTTTTTCACGCGTTTCAGCGTCGCAATGTTGTGCGACAGCTTCCAGTCAATGGCTTTCGCGCCGGTGATACGCAGTAGATCGGCACTGCATTGCTCTTTTAATACTTCAAACGCGCTGTGCCAGACGAACGGCATCACCAGCTCAACGTGCAGCGTGTCATCCATCCAGGCGACATGGTGCAACGCTTTTAGCGTCGTCAGATTATGCTTCAGGGTTGAATGTTGAAAATTCGCCAGCGTCCCGGCGACCATAGCGCGCAGGGTTTCTGGTGATTTGGCCTGGGATTGTGCGTTCATCCCGACTCCTTTTTGTTGTTCTGAAAGACGATTGTCACCAGCTAGTTTACTCCAACCGCGACAATTATTCATTTACGGATAAATGCCCTTATCACTTGGCGCAGTAATTACCATTTTGGTACTATCAAAGCCCTTTTCACTACAAAAGAAGTAATTGCCCACTATGACTCAAGTCGCGAAGAAAATTCTGGTAACGTGCGCGCTGCCGTACGCCAACGGCTCCATCCACCTCGGCCATATGCTGGAGCACATCCAGGCTGATGTCTGGGTCCGTTACCAGCGAATGCGCGGCCACCAGGTAAACTTCATCTGCGCGGACGACGCACACGGTACGCCAATCATGCTGAAGGCTCAGCAGCTTGGCATTACACCAGAGCAGATGATCGGTGAAATGAGTCAGGAGCATCAGACTGATTTTGCAGGGTTTGATATCAGCTACGACAACTACCACTCCACGCACAGCGATGAGAACCGGGAGCTGTCCGAGCTTATTTACACGCGCCTGAAAGAAAACGGTTTTATTAAAAACCGCACGATCTCCCAGCTGTACGACCCGGAAAAAGGCATGTTCCTGCCGGACCGTTTCGTTAAAGGCACTTGCCCGAAATGTAAGGCTGCGGATCAGTACGGCGATAACTGCGAAGTGTGCGGCGCGACCTACAGCCCAACCGAACTTATCGAGCCGAAGTCCGTGGTGTCTGGCGCGACGCCGGTCATGCGTGACTCCGAACACTTCTTCTTTGACCTGCCGTCATTCAGCGAAATGCTGCAGGCATGGACGCGCAGCGGCGCGTTGCAGGAACAAGTTGCGAACAAAATGCAGGAGTGGTTTGAATCCGGCCTGCAGCAGTGGGACATTTCCCGCGACTCACCGTACTTCGGTTTTGAAATCCCGAATGCGCCAGGCAAATACTTCTATGTCTGGCTGGATGCGCCGATTGGCTATATGGGCTCGTTCAAAAACCTGTGTGACAAGCGCGGCGATACCACAAGCTTTGATGAATACTGGAAAAAAGATTCTGACGCCGAGCTGTATCACTTCATCGGTAAAGATATCGTTTATTTCCACAGCCTGTTCTGGCCTGCCATGTTGGAAGGCAGTAACTTCCGTAAACCGACTAACCTGTTCGTCCATGGTTATGTGACGGTGAACGGCGCGAAGATGTCAAAGTCTCGCGGAACCTTCATTAAAGCCAGCACCTGGCTGAAGCACTTTGATGCCGACAGCCTACGCTATTACTACACGGCGAAGCTTTCTTCACGTATCGATGACATCGACCTAAACCTCGAAGATTTTGTTCAGCGCGTTAACGCCGACATCGTCAACAAAGTGGTCAACCTGGCGTCCCGTAACGCGGGCTTTATCAGTAAGCGTTTTGACGGCGTACTGGCAGCTGAACTGGCCGATCCGGCACTGTACAAGACCTTTACCGACGCCGCTACAGTGATTGGCGAAGCGTGGGAAAGCCGCGAGTTCGGTAAAGCCATTCGTGAAATTATGGCGCTGGCCGACGTGGCTAACCGCTACGTTGACGAACAGGCTCCGTGGGTTGTCGCCAAACAAGAAGGCCGTGACGCCGATCTGCAGGCGATTTGCTCCATGGGTATTAACCTGTTCCGCGTCCTGATGACCTACCTGAAACCGGTTCTGCCAACGTTGAGCGAGCGTGTCGAAGCATTCCTGAACAGCGAACTGACCTGGGATGCCATCCAGCAGCCGCTGCTCGGCCACAAGGTCAACACCTTCAAAGCGCTGTACAACCGCATCGACATGAAACAGGTTGAAGCCCTGGTTGAAGCATCAAAAGAAGAAGTGAAAGCGGCTGCCGCACCGGTTACCGGCCCGCTGGCGGACGACCCGATTCAGGAAACCATCACCTTTGACGATTTTGCCAAAGTTGACCTGCGCGTGGCATTGATCGAAAACGCCGAGTTCGTTGACGGCTCCGACAAACTGCTGCGCCTGACCCTGGATCTGGGCGGTGAAAAGCGTAATGTCTTCTCCGGCATCCGTTCAGCCTATCCGGACCCGCAGGTGCTGATTGGTCGTCAGACCATTATGGTGGCTAACCTGGCACCGCGTAAAATGCGCTTCGGCATTTCTGAAGGCATGGTGATGGCCGCCGGCCCTGGCGGGAAAGACATCTTCCTGTTAAGCCCTGACGAAGGCGCCAAACCTGGCCAACAGGTGAAATAAACAAAAAAAGCCGGATTATTATCCGGCTTTTTTTGCCCGTTAGCGCTACGCATGCACGGACCTGCGGGTATTAAATCACGCTTTCGTGTGATGTACCCGGTGAGTCAAACCACGCAGGAAATAACGTAAAAACTGGTCTCCACACTCGCGGTAGTTTTTATGTTCCGGCGCACGCATCATGGCGGTAATTTCCGGCATCGACACGCGGAATTTCTGCTCGGTCATAATGGCCAGAATATCATCGGTTTTCAGTGAAAAGGCGATACGCAGCTTTTTCAGCACCGTATTGTTGTTCACCCGACGCTCAAGCGCCAGTTCCGGCGCCGAATCATCTTTACCGCGCAGATGGTAGATCAGGCCGTTTAAAAAACCGGAGAGAATGATGTCCGGGCAACGAATAAACCCGTCTTCATCTTCTTTCGTCATCCAGGTGTCGAAACCTGCGGCGGTGGATTCCATGTCAGCAAGCGCAAGGATCCGCACCATGTCGTTATTGTTCGCTTTCAGGGTGTAGCGCAGGCTACGAAGAATGTCGTTACTTAGCATAGAGCCTTCAACTGTCGGTGATGCAATGGCGCGCAGTGTACCAGTTTTACAGACCAATCGCCTCTTTTAGGCTTTTAAGATAACGGCGGCTCACCGGCACGGTCAGGCCGTTACGTAAAATCAACTCGGCCTGGCCGTTATCTTCCAGGCGAATCTCCTGCAGCTGCGCCATGTTCACCAGATATTGTCGATGGCAGCGCAACAGCGGCGTGCGGCTCTCCAGCGTTCTCAGCGTAAGTTCGGTAAAGCCTTCTTTGCCGTCGCTGCTGGTGACAAAAACGCCGCTCATGCGGCTGCTGACAAACGCAACATCGTCCATTTGCAGCAGATAAATGCGGCTGTGACCGGAACACGGAATAAATTTTAGCGCCTGCTGGTTTTCCGGCAGCACCGACACATCCTGCTTCGTGCGCTCCTGGCGTAAACGGATCAGCGTTTTCTCCAGCCGGGTTTCTTCAATCGGCTTGAGCAAATAATCAAAGGCATGCTCTTCAAAGGCTTTCACCGCATACTCATCAAATGCGGTGAGAAAAACAATATACGGACGGTGTTCAGGATCGAGCATGCCCACCATTTCCAGACCGCTAATACGTGGCATCTGGATATCGAGAAACAGCACATCAGGGCGCAATTTATGCACCGCGCCGATGGCCTCAACGGCATTCGAACATTCCCCCACAATCTCAATGTCGCTTTGCTCCTGCAACAGGATCCGCAGATTTTCCCGCGCTAACGGTTCGTCATCCACAATCAACACTTTGATCATGCCAGTTCCTCCAGGGGAAGTCGTAAAGTGATTCGGGTAAAGAGGTCAGGTTCACACACTACGCTGATGCCAAAATCATCGCCAAACCGTTCACGTAGTCGCTTATCCACCAGATTCATCCCCAGCCCGCTGGCCTCGGTTGTCGGCAGATACAGGCCGGCATTATCTTCGATATCCAGCATCAGATACTGCCCTTCTCGCCGGGCGGTAATGGAGACCTCACCGGTATCAAGTAGCTGAGAGGTGCCGTGCTTAATCGCATTCTCGACAATGGGCTGCAACGTAAATGCTGGCAATTGCTGATGCGAAAGTTCATCCGGTACCGTTAAAGTGACCTGCAGGCGCGACTGAAAGCGCGCCTTTTCAATTTGCAGATAGGCGTTAACGTGTTCAATTTCATCTGCCAGCGTCACAATTTCTGACGGCCGTTTGAGGTTTTTGCGAAAGAAGGTCGACAGATATTGCACCAACTGACTGGCCTGCTCGCTGTCGCGGCGAATCACCGCTTTAATGGTATTGAGCGCATTAAACAGAAAATGGGGATTCACCTGCGCATGCAGAAGCTTAATTTCTGACTGCGTGAGCATCGCTTTTTGCCGTTCATATTGCCCGGCAAGGATCTGCGCTGACAGCAACTGCGCAATCCCTTCGCCAAGCGTGCGGTTGATCGAACTAAATAAGCGGTTTTTGGCTTCATACAGTTTGATGGTCCCCATCACCCGCTGGTTTTCACCACGCAAAGGGATCACCAGCGTCGAGCCTAATTTGCAGTGCGGATGCAGTGAGCAGCGGTAAGGTACCTCGTTGCCGTCGGCATACACCACTTCGCCGGTATCAATCGCTTTTTGAGTATAAGAGGATGAAATCGGCCTGCCTGGCAGATGATGGTCATCACCAATTCCGGTAAAGGCCAGCAGCTTATCGCGATCGGTTATCGCCACTGCACCAATGTCCAGCTCCTCATACAGTACCTGGGCCACCTTCATGCTGTTAACCTCGTTAAACCCCTGGCGCAATATGCCTTCCGTTGAGGCGGCAACTTTTAGCGCAGTGGCTGAAAACGCCGAGGTGTATTTTTCGAACATGGCCCGTTTGTCGAGCAAAATACGCATAAATAAGGCCGCACCCACGGTATTGGTGACCATCATCGGCGCGGCAATATTGCTCACCAGATGCAGCGCATTATCAAAGGGACGCGCAATCAATAAAATGATCAGCATCTGCACCAGTTCGGCAAAAAAGGTGATCGCGCCCGCCGTCAGCGGGCTAAAGACTTTATCAGTGCGACCGCGACGGGTCAGTACGCTGTGTACCAGCCCGCCGAGCAGTCCTTCAACAATGGTCGAGATCATGCAGCTCAGCGCGGTCATTCCGCCCATCGAATAACGATGCAGGCCGCCAGTCAGCCCGACCAGCCCCCCAACTACCGGGCCGCCAAGCAAGCCGCCCATCACCGCGCCAATCGCACGGGTGTTGGCAATGGAGTCTTCAATATGCAGCCCCAGGTAGGTACCCAGAATGCAAAAGATGGAAAAGGTGACGTAGCAAAGGAGTTTGTGCGGCAGCCGGATAGTGACCTGCATCAGCGGGATAAATAAACGCGTTTTGCTCATTAACCACGCAATAACAAGAAACACGCACATCTGCTGTAGCAGCAGCAACACCAGATTAAACTCGTACATACCCGCCAACCACAGTCTTCTTAAAAGCGCGTAACATACATGGGCTGCGCGTAACTTTCTTTGAACTGTTGCAAAAAATGAGGAATTTGTGAGAACGGTCACTCAAAAGCGTGGGTATGACTACAAAATCACCCATTCCGTGAGCAAAAAACAGACAAAACTACCTGGTTCGCAAAAGAGCGTCTAAAGTAAAACTGGGACCTCGCGAGCAAGAGTGAGACAACAAATGGCGCTTTACACCATCGGTGAAGTGGCTTTGCTTTGTGATATTAACCCTGTCACTTTACGTGCGTGGCAGCGGCGATATGGATTACTGAAACCGCAGCGCACAGACGGCGGTCATCGTTTGTTTAACGACGCGGACATCGACAGGATCCGCGAGATCAAACGCTGGATAAACAACGGTGTGCAGGTCAGTAAGGTTAAAATGTTGCTCAGCAATGAGAGCATTGATGTGCACAACGGCTGGCGCGAGCAGCAAGAAACGCTGTTGAGCTATTTGCAAAGTAATAATTTGCATAGTCTGCGATTGTGGATCAAAGAACGTGGCCAGGATTATCCCGCCCAGACGCTGAACACCCATCTGTTCATTCCGCTGCGGCGACGCCTGCAATGTCAGCAACCTATTCTTCAGGCACTGCTCGGCATTCTTGACGGCGTGCTGATTAACTACATTGCGATTTGCCTCGCCTCAGCCCGTAAGAAACAAGGTAAAGACGCGCTGGTCGTCGGCTGGAATATTCACGATACCACCCGGTTATGGCTGGAGGGCTGGGTCGCCAGCCAGCAAGGATGGCGGGTTGACGTACTGGCTCACTCGCTCAATCAACTGCGACCGGAACTGTTTGAAGGCCGGACACTTCTGGTGTGGTGCGGCGATAACCAGACGGCCGCTCAACACCAACAATTAACCGAGTGGCGTGCGCTAGGCCACGATATTTATCCACTCGGTATTTAATATTCCATTAACAAACGTGTACAATCCTTTTATATACCATAAGGAGTACACCATGAGCGCAGCTAAAATCGGCGTGATCACCCTCTTCCTGTTGATGGCCATCGGCGGAATCGGCGGTGTGATGCTTGCAGGCTATACCTTTATTTTACGTGCCGGGTAAGGTGTTGCGCGACTCGCTCAAACCCGCGATCGACAATGATGGCCGCCAACGCGACCAGCAGCGCCCCCTGTATCACATAGGCAGTATTAAATCCGCTCAGCCCGATGATTATCGGCGTACCCAGCGTGTTTGCCCCCACGGTTGAGGCGATCGTGGCGGTGCCAATGTTAATAATCACCGACGTGCGAATACCAGCCAGAATAACCGGCGCGGCCAGCGGCAGCTCCACTTTGCGCAACCGTTGACCGCTGCTCATCCCCATTCCACTGGCAACATCCAGCACGCTGGCTGATATTCCGCCCAGCCCCGCCAGCGTCGCCTGTAAAATCGGTAACACGCCGTACAAGATCAGCGCGATAATGGCTGGCTGTGGACCAAACCCCATCACCGGAACAGCGATGGCCAGCACGGCGACCGGCGGAAAAGTTTGCCCCACGGCGGCAATGGTTTCCACCAGCGGTCTGAATTCAGTTCCCCATGAACGCGTGACCACGATCCCCGCCCCCATGCCAATGATCACCGCCACCAGGCTCGAGATCCCCACCAGGCTAAAATGGGCCAACGCCAGCGCCAGAAAACTCTCCTGCTGATAAACCGGTCGCGGCAGCAGCGGGAACAGCGCGCTAAACAGCACCTGGCTATGAGGCAACCCTGCCAGCAGCAGCAGAAAACAGATAACCAGCCATAACAGCGGATCAGTCAGACGTTTCACGGTGCGGCCTCGGTGAGAGTAAATCCTGAAAATGGAGCGTCCCGCAGGCTCCGCCCTTTGCGTCAACCACCGGCAGAACGTCGCACCCCCGCGCCACAAAAATAGAGAGCGCATCGCGCAGTGTCATCTCGTCTACCAGCGGCTCGCCGCTGAGCTGCTCATGGCGGCGGGTAAAATCACCGACAGTGCGCAGCGCCAGCAGCCGAACACCCAGTTCGCTGCGGCCAAAAAAGGTGTGTACGAAGTCGTTAGCCGGTGCTGTGAGCATCGATAGCGGCGTGCCTTGTTGCACCACCTGACCTGCGTCCATCAGCACCAGGTGTTCCGCCAGCCTCAGCGCTTCGTCAATATCATGGGTAACCAGCACAATGGTGCGTCCCAACAACCGGTGAATGCGGGTCATCTCCTGCTGCAAGGCGCTGCGCGTTACCGGATCCAGCGCACCAAAAGGTTCATCCATCAGCAGCACCTGGGGATCGGCGGCCAGCGCACGCGCCACTCCCACCCGCTGTTGTTGCCCACCGGAGAGCTGATGAGGATAACGATGACGCAACCCCTCTTCCAACCCCAGCAACGCCATCAGTTCATCTGTTCGGTCATCAATACGTGAACGCGACCATTTCTGCAGCTGCAATACGGTGGCAATGTTCTGTGCAACGGTCCAGTGCGGAAACAGTCCAATAGACTGAATGGCGTATCCCATCCGTCGTCTTAATTCCAGCACCGGCAGGCTGCGGATCTCATCGCCAGCAAAGCGAATCGTCCCGCTATCATGCTCCACCAGACGGTTAATCATTTTGAGCGTGGTGGACTTCCCCGACCCCGACGTACCAATCAAGACGGAAAAGCTGCCTTCGCGAAAATGCAGATTGAGATCGTTGACCGCGTGTTGTTGGCCAAAGGTTTTACAGACATGGCTAAATTCAATCATCAACGGTCACCTTCAGCAGAGCTAAACCTAAATCAAACAGGGCATCGATCAGCACCGCCAGCACCACCACCGGGACGACACCCAGTAGCACTAAATCGACGGCACTGCTGAGCAATCCCTGAAAAACCAATGCGCCAAATCCCCCCGCGCCAATCAGTGCGGCAATAACGGCCATCCCCACCGTCTGCACCATCACGACACGTAAACTGCGCAAGAAGACCGGTAACGCCAGCGGGAGTTGTACCAAACAAAAGCGCTGACGTGAGTTCATTCCCATTGCCCGGGCGCTTTCCAGCACATCGAGAGGAACCTGGTTCAGCCCCGCCACCACGCCGCGCACCAGCGGCAGTAGCGCGTACAGCACCAGCGCAATCAGCGCAGGGGCCAACCCGGTTCCGGCAATGCCCAATGCACGTAACAAGGGAAAATGCTGAACCAGCCCGGCAAGCGGGGCAATCAGCAGGCCAAACAGCGCCACGGAAGGAATGGTCTGAATAATATTCAGTACGGCAAATACCGGCCCCTGGCGCGACGTAGAGAAGGCGCACCAGATGCCCAACGGGATGCCAATCACCAGCGCTGGCAGCACGGTTCCGAGCAGGATAGTCAGATGTTGCGCCAGCGCATCGTCGAAGACATCCTGACGATTGGCATACTCTTTGAGCAGCGAAAGGTCGTTGAACATCCCGGTCAGCAGCAGCGCAACGGGGACGATGGCAATGTGCATATGCAGTAACCAACGCCACAGTGGCCTCGCGGTGAGACGACGAATCGCGTCGCTGAGCGCCAGCAGCATCAGTCCCAGCCCAAGCCAGAATCCGCTACCCAGACTGGTTCTCGCCAGCGGACTTCCCGTCTGCGCCAGCCCGCTTGCCGTTTTACCGGCGGCAATCAACGCCGCTATCAGCAGCAGTTGCACTACGATCAGGGTTAACACGTTGCCGGCGCGACCGGGGATAAAACACAGCGCCACCAGTAGCAGAAACATCGCCGCCAGCCCCCACGCAAAACCGGGCCAGAGTTCCCAGAGTTGTCGACCTTCGCCAGAGACCAGACGATTGGGGGCATAACTGATGAAAGGCAGCGCAGCTGCCGCCATTAGCAGAAATACCAGCAGCAACAGCACTCGATTAACAGACATCGTTGATACAACACTCACCTGATGCAAACTCCGTTACTTCACCCATCCTTTTTGCTTCAGGTAATCTGCTGCGACTTTTTTCGCATCCAGCCCTTCAACGGCGATACTGGCATTAAGCTGTTGTAGCGTTTTTTCATCGAGACTGGCAAAGACCGGCTGCAGCCATTCCGCCATTTGTGGGTAGGCCTGCAGTACTGATTCACGCACCACTGGCGCAGGAGCATAGATCGGCTGGACACCTTTTGGATCGCTGAGCGTTTGCAGTCCCAGCGCCGCAACAGGGCCGTCGGTCCCGTAGGCCATCGCGGCATTGACGCCTGAGGTTTGCTGCGCAGCGGCTTTAATGGTCACCGCCGTGTCTCCCCCTGCCAGCGATAAAAGCTGATTTTGATTGAGCGTAAAGCCATAAGCTTTTTCAAACGCAGGCAACGCATCCGCACGTTCGATAAACTCTGCCGAGGCGGCCAGTTTGAACGTGCCGCCGTCTTTCAGGTAGCGTCCCAGGTCAGCCAGCGAAACGAGCTTATTCTTTTCGGCAACATCCTGACGGAGGGCAATGGTCCAGGTGTTATTGGCGGGCGCAGGCGTTAGCCAGACCAGTTTGTTCTGTTCCGCATCCAGTTTTTTGACTTTTTCATAACCGGCCTGCGCATTTTTCCATGCCGGGTCATTTTCATCTTTAAAGAAGAAAGCCCCGTTTCCGGTATATTCCGGGTAAATATCCAGTTCGCCGGAGGTGATGGCCCCGCGCACCACTGGTGTGGTTCCCAACTGGACTTTATTGACGGTTTTCACGCCGTGGCTTTCAAGCACCTGCAAAATCATATTGCCGAGCAGCGCCCCTTCCGTATCAATTTTTGATCCCACCGTGACGGGTGATGCGGCCTGCAGGGGTAAGCTCATCGCGGCAAACAGCGCCAGCGAGCCCGCCCAGACCTTTGAGATTATCATGCTGCTCTCCTCATCCTTTGACTGTCCTTTTCAGGACATAGAGGGAAAAGCATAGTCGAAAAATCTGACCTTAACCTGGCAATTGAGGGGTAACGGAGGGAAGGATTAGCAGTAACTCGGTGATAAATATAAAAAGACCGGCAAAACCTCAGGGGCTTTGCCGGTGTGGATGAATCGATGGACCTGACACGTGTGGAGCCATCAGGTCTGACGCAAATTCACCTGATCATTACAGCAGTTCAAACTCGCCCTGCTTCACTCTGGCAGAATCTACGCCGATAAAGACGTTGAATTTGCCCGGCTCCACATCGTATTGCATACGCTGGTTCCAGTATTTCAGCGCCTCAATATCAATCGGGAAGCTGACCGTTTGCGTCTCGCCCGGTTTGAGATTCACCTTCTCAAATCCTTTCAGCTGTTTGACAGGACGACTCATGGAAGCGGTCACATCCTGTAAATACATCTGAATCACCGTCGCTCCTTCGCGTTTGCCGGTGTTGGTAACCTGCACGCTGGCGGTGACCGTTCCATCACGCTTCATCGTCGGTGCAGAAAGCTTCACATCAGAAACGGTAAAGGTGGTGTAGCTCAGACCATAGCCAAAGGGATACAGCGGGCCGTTGGCTTCGTCAAAGTAGCGTGAGGTGTATTTGTTCGGCTTATCGGCGTTATACGGACGACCGGTATTCAGGTGGCTGTAATAGACCGGGATCTGCCCGACAGAGCGCGGGAAAGACATCGGCAGTTTACCTGACGGGTTGTAATCGCCAAACAGGACATCGGCAATGGCGTTGCCGCCTTCCGTCCCGGCAAACCAGGTTTCCAGAATCGCGTCGGCCTGCTGGTCTTCTTTCACCAGCGCCAATGGACGCCCGTTCATCAGCACCAGCACCAGCGGCTTGCCGGTGGCTTTCAGCGCGGTAATCAGGTCACGCTGGCTTTGCGGAATAGTGATATCGGTCCGGCTGGAGGCTTCATGTGCCATACCTTGCGCTTCGCCGACCACAGCGACCACCACATCAGACTGCTGCGCGGCCTTGACCGCTTCATCAATCATGGCCTGCGGCGAGCGTGGGTCGACTTTCACCGCCTCTTCATACAGATTGAGGAAGTCGACAATGCCTTTATCGTTAGTGATATTCGCCCCTTTGGCGTACACCACTTTGCCCTTATCGCCGAGCGCATTTTTAATGCCTGTCAGCACCGTCACTGACTGTTCGGCAACGCCTGCTGCCGACCAACTGCCCATCACATCACGTTTGCTGTCCGCCAGTGGACCGACGACTGCCACAGTCCCCGATTTCTTCAGCGGCAACGTTTCCAGGCGGTTTTTCAGCAGTACCAGACTTTCGCGGGCAACGTCACGCGCGTCTTTACGGTGTAAACGGCTTTCCGCGTTGGTGTCCTGCGGGTCAGTCTCTTTGGCCCCCAGATGGCTGTACGGATCGTTAAACAGCCCCATATCATATTTGACGTTCAGCACATGACGCGCGGCATCGTCCAGTTCAGCCATCGTCACCTTACCTGACTTAATCAGGCCCGGTAGATACTTACTGTAATACTCATCGCTCATGCTCATATTAATGCCGGACTTGATCGCCACGCGCACCGCGTCTTCCGGATCGGAGGCGGTACCATGTTTGATCAACTCTTTAATCGCGCCGTGATCGGAAACGGTAATCCCTTTAAAGCCCCACTCATCGCGCAGCACATCTTTCAACAGCCAGGCGTCAGAAGTCGCAGGGGTGCCGTTCAGCGAGTTAAGACCCACCATCACCGCCCCGCTCCCGGCGTCTAACCCGGCTTTGTACGGTGGCATATAGTCGTTAAACAACCGCTGCGGACTCATATCCACGGTGTTGTACTCTTTTCCGCCTTCTACCGCGCCATAGGCGGCGAAGTGTTTGACGCTGGTCATCACCGAATAGCGATCGGCCGGGCTTTTACCCTGCATCGCTTCGACCATGGTTTTGCCCATCGTGGCGGTCAAATAAGTATCTTCCCCGAAACCTTCTGAGGCACGTCCCCAGCGCGGATCACGCGAGACATCAACCATTGGCGCCCAGGTCATATTCAGGCCATCGTCTGCGGCTTCATAGGCAGAAACGCGCCCCACCGTTCTGACCGCATCCAGATTAAACGATGACGCCAAACCGAGGCTTATCGGGAACACGGTGCGCTGACCGTGCAGTACGTCATAGGCGAAAAAGAGAGGGATTTTCAGGCGGCTGAGTTCCATCACCTGATCCTGCATTTTACGGATATCCTCGCGGGTAACGGTGTTAAAAATCGCCCCAACCTGCCCGTCTTTGATCATCTCACGGATGGCTTCTTTCGGGTTATCCGGCCCGACGCTTATCAAACGTAATTGGCCGATCTTCTCATCGACGGTCATCTGTTTGAGTAAATCGGTAACAAATGCATCCCGTGCTTCAGGGGTCAGAGGATGGTTACCAAACAAGGAGTCCGCCAGCGCTGGCTGCAACGCCAGGCTCACCGCGATACCTACAGAACAAAGCCATTTCATGTTGATTCTCTCTTTATTTTTTCCCGACGAGGCAGCGAAAATATAACAAAAACCGCAGTTTGCCGTAAGCCTAAACGGGAGAGATAAAGAAAGCTAAGGTTATTCTCCTAATTTTGAAATCCGGGATGAATGAAGCACAGCCAATTCAGAGACAACCTGAATGAGAAAGCGTATTGTCATACAGAGCGCTATGCTTGTTTCTGATATTTTTGCCCACCACAAGGAGTGGAGAATGTCTTCCATTACAACAACCGATAATAAAGCGTTGCTTAACGAACTGGCCCGTCTGGTGGGTCATTCGCACCTGCTTACCGAACCGTCTAAAACGGCCCGCTATCGCAAGGGCTTCCGCTCAGGTCAGGGCGAGGCGTTAGCCGTTGTCTTTCCTGGCTCATTGCTGGAACTGTGGCGTGTGCTGAACGCCTGCGTCGTCGCCGACAAAATTATCCTGATGCAGGCCGCCAATACCGGACTAACCGAAGGCTCTACGCCCAGCGGCAATGACTACGATCGTGAGATTGTTATTATCAGCACCCTGCGCCTCGACAAACTGCACGTCATCGGCAAAGGCGAACAGGTTCTGGCGTATCCCGGCACCACGCTCTATTCGCTGGAAAAAGCACTCAAGCCATTTGGTCGCGAACCGCATTCGGTGATTGGCTCTTCATGCATTGGCGCATCGGTGATTGGTGGGATTTGCAACAACTCCGGCGGCTCGTTGGTACAGCGCGGCCCGGCATATACCGAGATGTCGCTGTTTGCGCGAATTGACGAACAAGGCAAATTACAGCTGGTCAACCATCTGGGTATCGAACTTGGCCAGACGCCGGAGCAGATCCTCAGCAAACTTGATGACGAACGCATTAAAGATGACGATGTGCATCACGACGGGCGTCACGCGCACGATCACGATTACGTTACCCGCGTCAGAGATATCGAAGCCGATACCCCCGCACGCTATAACGCCGACCCGGACCGGCTGTTTGAATCTTCCGGCTGCGCGGGAAAACTGGCGGTGTTTGCGGTGCGCCTCGACACCTTTGAAGCCGAGAAAAATCAGCAGGTGTTTTATATCGGTACCAATCAGCCAGAGGTGCTGACGGAGATCCGCCGTCATATTCTGGCAAATTTCGAACACCTGCCGGTCGCCGGCGAGTACATGCACCGTGATATCTACGATATCGCCGAGCAGTACGGCAAAGATACGTTTCTGATGATAGACAAGCTCGGCACCGACAAAATGCCGTTCTTCTTTACCCTGAAAGGTCGCACCGACGCGATGCTGGAAAAAGTGAAAATTTTCCGCCCGCACTTTACCGACCGTGCCATGCAGAAATTTGGCCATTTATTCCCCAGCCATTTACCGGCGCGGATGAAAAGCTGGCGCGATAAATACGAACACCACCTGCTGTTAAAAATGGCCGGTGGCGGCGTGGCCGAAGCACAAAGCTGGTTGACCGAGTTTTTCAAAACGGCCGAGGGCGATTTCTTTGCCTGTACGCCGGAAGAAGGCAGTAAAGCCTTTTTACACCGCTTTGCTGCAGCCGGAGCGGCGATTCGCTATCAGGCCGTCCATGCCGATGAGGTCGAAGATATTCTGGCGCTGGATATTGCGTTGCGCCGTAACGACACGGAATGGTATGAGCATCTGCCGCCCGAGATCGACAGTAAGCTGGTGCATAAGCTCTATTACGGACACTTTATGTGCTATGTTTTCCATCAGGATTACATTGTGAAGAAAGGTGTGGATGCGCATGCGCTGAAAGAGCAAATGCTGGAACTGTTGCAGGCTCGCGGGGCGCAGTACCCGGCAGAGCACAATGTGGGACACCTGTACAAAGCGCCGGAAACCTTGACGCGTTTTTATCGCGCCAACGATCCGACCAACAGCATGAACCCAGGGATCGGTAAAACCAGTAAACAGAAGTTCTGGAAAGAATCGTAGGCCCGATAAGCGTAAGCGCCATCGGGCACGTTGCCGGGGGCGCTTCGCTTGCCCGGCCTACGGTTTAATCGTTCTGCGCAGTTTGTTCACCCGTCGCCGCCATCTGTGCGGCTTTTTGCTTTTTATAGCTCAGTGCAGCCGCCGGAACCGGCATCACCTTGCCAGTTTCTATCCAGGTACGTAAACGGCTGGCATCGGCAAAATGGGTGTATTTACCAAACGCATCCATCACCACCAGCGCCACCGGTTTGTTGTTGATGACCGTGCGCATCACCAGACAGTGACCCGCCGCGTTGGTAAAGCCGGTTTTGGTGAGCTGGATATTCCAGTTATCGCGATACACCAGATGGTTGGTGTTGCGGAACGGCAGCGTATAGGCCGGGTTGGCAAAGGTGGCCATGTCTTCACGCGTGGTACTTAACTGACCAATCAGCGGATACTGTTTGCTGGCAATCAGTAATTTAGTGAGGTCACGGGCGGTCGACACGTTATGAATGGATAACCCTGTCGGTTCCACAAAGCGGGTCTTAGTCATCCCCAGTGATTTCGCTTTGGCATTCATCGCTTTGATAAACGCGTTATAACCGCCAGGATAATGATGCGCCAGGCTTGCCGCCGCACGGTTTTCCGATGACATCAGCGCCAGCAGCAGCATGTCTTTGCGGCTGATTTCACTGTTCAGCCGTACACGAGAATAGATACCTTTCATTTCTGGCGTCTGGCTGATGTCTACTTTCAGCTTTTCGTTCAGCGGCAGTCGTGCATCCAGCACCACCATCGCCGTCATTAATTTGGTGATCGACGCAATCGGACGCACAAGGTCCGGATGGTTCGAATAGATGACCTTATTGGTATTCAAATCAACAATCATCGCACTACCAGACGCAATCTCGGGTTGAGAGGCCGCTGCGGTAGCCGCCGTTTTCGCCACGGCTTGGGGTGCAAAAGGAACTGCCAGCACCAGGGCAAGGCTTAATAATGAAACTCGAAATTTAAGCATGATGAGATTTCTGATAATGGTTCACGCACGTCACAACGCACACCGCCCGAGATAGAGAATAATCTCAAGCTAGCGCAGGCATCATAACCACCCGGCAGCATTGCCGCCACCGGAGAATCATCTCGAAATGCTGCGTTGCTGGCTTTTACACCAGCAACGCAGAGTAGACAGGTTGTTAGCTTAGAACAATCGGTATCCGTACCCCCACAGGATAACCGTAATCGCCAGCAGAACTTCGAGCACCAGGACGCCAATTGCCAGCGTTGAGCTGGAAAAGCTGAGTCCTTCCTCTCTGCTGATATTCAGGAATGTCGGGATGCCGAGATACAGCAAATAGCCGGTGTAAAACAGCGCGATAGTTCCGACTAAGGCACACAGCCAGACCAGCGGATACAGCGCCACCAACCCACTTAAAAACAGCGGTGTGGCGACATAGCCGGCAAAGACCATGCAATGTGCCAGCGACGGACGCTGCGGATAGTTACGTGCCATCCACCAGATAACCCTGCCCATCACGGCCACGCCGGCCAGCATCACACCGTAAAACAGAATTGCCATCGCAAATCCGGTCAACAGGGATAACTGCAATACGTTGCCGTCGCCAAAACTCCAGCCAATTTGCGTGGTGCCAATAAATGCGCAAATGACCGGGATGGCCGCCATCAGCAGAACATGGTGGGTATAGTGATGCGAAACACTTTCGTTTTCGCTGTTGATCACGTGCATTTCACGATCGGGATGGGAAAATAGCCCCCAGACATGGTTCATACCGCCCCCTTCTTGTCAGCTCCAGACCTCAACACTTCAAGTATAATTCAGCTTTTGATTATTTTATGTACACGGTAAAAATACCGATGCGCTGGGTGACGGCTTTTCCGGCATCAACAATTCATCAGGTGTATGCTAATGGTTGTGGAGGTCATACAGACGTATGGATATAAACAATCTTATTGCCCAGTACGGCTATGCGGCGCTCATCATTGGCAGCCTGGCCGAAGGCGAAACCATTACCCTGTTGGGCGGCGTGGCGGCGCATCAGGGATTACTCAAATTTCCGCTGGTTGTTGTCTCTGTCGCGCTGGGGGGAATGATTGGCGATCAGTTGCTGTATCTGCTTGGTCGTCGTTACGGCGGCAACATTCTCCGTCGCTTCTCGCGTCATCGGGCAAAAATTCAGTATGCACAGAAAATGATCCAGCGGCGCCCATACCTGTTCGTGGTCGGGACACGTTTTATGTATGGCTTTCGGGTCATTGGCCCCTTGCTGATTGGTGCCAGTCACCTGCCGCCGAAAATCTTTTTACCGCTGAATATTCTCGGCGCACTGGTCTGGGCATTGCTGTTTACTACCCTTGGTTATGTGGGTGGAGAAGTGGTCGCGCCGTGGCTGCACAGCCTCGACCAGCATATCAAGCATGGGGTATGGCTGATTCTGGTTGTTGGGCTGGTGGTGGCGGTCCGCTGGTGGATGAAACGGCGCAATAAACAAAAAACCGACCCGACAGCCTGAATCTGCCGGGCCAGACTCTCAGGATGCGTGGTATCCGCCACCCAGGGCGCTGGTGAGCTGAATAGACGCATCCAGCCACTGACCTTGTAGTATCAGGCCGTTACACTGTTCACGCAGTGCCGGAATTTTTGCCTCACTGACGCGGGAGCCGGCGATAATCCCGGCGTTGAACCGCGCCTGCGCAAGCCCCACTACCCGCTGCGCGTCATGTTCGATCTGCAGCTGATGCTGATTCTTCTGCGCCAGCGTATCCACCTGCGTTGCCGCACGCGCGACATCATTCACCGCATCAACCACCGCTTTATTGTAATTGGCCACGGTCAGGTTACTTTGCGCTTTGGTGATGTCGAGATTCGCATTCAACCTGCCGCTGTCGAAGATCGGGAGCGTTAATCCGGCGGTGACCCCCATTTGTTGGGCAGAATGGCGGAACAGATCGCTCAGATGTAAAGCATCCTGCTGCAGGAAGGCCATCAGGTTAACGTCGGGATAAAATGCCGCTTTTGCCGCATCAATACTGCTCAGAGAAGATTCAATGTACCAGTGAGCCGCCTGCAGGTCCGGTCGGCGGGCCAGCAAGGAATAACCTAACTGGGACGGCAACTGGCTTTCGACGACCGGCATCGTGGTGGCATGCAGCTTCAGCGAGGTGGACTGCGTGTTGGTCAGCGCACTCAACCGCGCCTCGATGACCTTCATTTTCCCGTTGACGTCGTTGAGTTGCTGCTCCGTTTTACCGGAATCAATATCGGTTTCAACGCCTTCTACCGAGGAGGTCAACCCGTTTTGGTACAGCTCGCGATCGACGGTAATCACATTTTGCTGCTCGGTTTCGATTTGCGTCAGCACGGTCTTCAGCGCCGCCTGCGTCTGCCATTCCCAGTATAAGCGGGAGACACCGCTCGCCAAAAGCTGTCGGGTTTGCTCGCGCTCAGCTTCACGCGCTTTGACTGCACCAATGCGTGCTGTTACCTCCGCCCGATTCTTACCCCACAGATCCAGGTTCCAGCCAGCGGTTAATCCCATGGTGCCATTGGTGTACCACGGCCCGGTGGTGCCCGCCGCCGGATCGGTGAGGGCAAACGGTCCCATCAAGCCTTCTGCCGACATTTTCTGGCGCTCGACGTCTGCCGAGAAATCAATCTGCGGACCATCCTGCGCCTCAACGGCCTTCGCCTGCGCCTCTGCCAGTTGGATTCGCTGCTCTGCCACCTGCATATCAGGCGAATTCTTTAATGTACTGTCAATCAACGCATTCAACTGGGGATCGTGATATGCCTTCCACCATTGGCTATCCGGCCAACCATTTTTTAATGCCGCGGGTAACGCAGAATCCACATTTTCAGCGGGCGTCTGCTGTGAGAGCGACTGGCGGGTATCGTGCATTGGGGCACAACCGGGCAGCAGAATAAAAAGCGGCAAGCATGCCGCTGCAAGAAGCACAGAATTACGATTCATGGGGATATACTGGTAAGAAATGATGTGCAAAGAGTACGACTTGTCGCAGATGCTTTTTTAGTTACGCGTGGCAATACATCTTTGGACATCAAAATATATAATTAGAAAAATATATTCCCGTTTAATAATACGGATAAAATAATTCTAATAATTTATGAATGGAGGCACGATGTCACAAAATATCTATGATGATCCGCACTTCTTTGCCGGATATGCCACGCTGGACCGCTCCGTAAAAGGACTCGACGGCGCGCCCGAATGGCCAGCATTACAGGCCATGCTCCCTCCGTTACAAGGTCAGCGCATTCTCGATCTAGGCTGCGGATACGGCTGGTTTTGCCGCTACGCACGCGATAACCACGCGGCAAGCGTCGTGGGCTTAGATATTTCAGAGAAAATGTTAGCCCAGGCTTGCAACATGACCACCGGAGAGGGTATTTCGTACCAGCGCAAAGATCTTGACGCGCTGACGTTGACCGCGGATTCCTTTGAGCTGGTTTATAGCTCGCTCGCCTTGCACTATTTGCAGGATATAGAGCGATTATTGGTAACCATTTACCAGGCGTTAACACCAGGCGGAATGTTGGTCTTTTCGGCAGAACACCCAATTTATACAGCGCCCCTCACCCAAGGTTGGATAAAAGACAAAACCGGGCAACTCTCCTGGCCGGTGAATCACTACCAGCAGGAAGGTGAACGCATCAGCAACTGGTTTGCTGAAGGGGTAAAAAAACAACACCGCAAGCTGGCAACCTGGATCAACGCGCTTATTGGCGCCGGGTTTGAGATTGTCTGTGTTGATGAGTGGGGACCGTCTGCTGAACAGATTGCCGCCAACCCCGCGTTGGATGAAGAGAAAGAGCGCCCGATGGTGTTTCTGCTCAGCGCACGTAAGCCGGCATAACAGTGCCTGCAGGCAGAGTTTTCAATAGTTTCCTATACTAAATTTGAACTTACCAAAAAGGGAAGGCTAATGAAAATTCTGCTGTGGGCTATTTTAATTATTTTTCTGATTGGACTGTTGGTGGTGACTGGCGTGTTTAAGATGATTTTCTGACATCAATGCCGGATGGCGGCGTAAACGCCGTCTCCGGCCAGTAATATAATGACCGGTTAAATCTCAATGGCCTGAATCGCCCGCGCGATATCCGGTGAATTATTGAGAGCGCGAATCTCCTGAAACAGCGTCGTCGCTTCGACATATTCTTTGCGTAAATATCCCAGCCACTGCTTAATACGCGCCACATGATATAGCCCGGTATCACCCTGCTTTTCCAGACGGGTATATTTTTTCAGTAATGTCACCACGTCGGGCCACGGCATCCGCGGTTCGTTATATTTCACCACCCGACTCAGGTTCGGGATATTTAGCGCCCCGCGTCCGATCATCACCGCATCACATCCGGTGACCGCCATACAATTTTGCGCGCTCTGCCAGTCCCAGATTTCACCGTTGGCGATAACCGGAATCGTAAGACGCTGGCGGATCTCACCGATAGCCTGCCAGTTGATATGCTCCGCTTTATACCCTTGCTCTTTGGTGCGGCCATGAACCGCCAGTTCGCTGGCACCCGCCTGCTGAACGGCATCGGCGATTTCAAACTGCCGGTCGCTGCTGTCCCAGCCCAGGCGCACTTTCACCGTTACCGGCAAATGACCCGGCACCGCCTCGCGCATCGCCTTCGCGCCCTGATAGATAAGTTCAGGATCTTTCAATAGCGTTGCGCCGCCACCGCTGCCGTTAACCAGTTTTGACGGGCAGCCACAGTTCAGATCGACACCGTACGACCCCAGCTCAACCGCGCGGGCCGCGTTCTCTGCCAGCCATTGTGGATGCTGCCCCAGCAGTTGGATGCGCACCTGCGTGCCGGATGGGGTACGGCTGTTGTTATGCAGCTCCGGGCAGATCCGATGAAATACTTTTGCTGGCAGGAGCTGATCCACCACGCGCACAAATTCGGTGATACACAGATCATAATCATTAACTTCAGTCAGCAGCTCGCGCACCAGTGAGTCGAGCACGCCTTCCATCGGCGCCAGTAAAACACGCATATTGTTACCTGCAAAAAAGAGAGGCGCTATGGTAGCGTCTCCGTACAAGAGATCAAAGCACTGTCAGCAGCACACAGGCGTCAGCCTGTCGATTGGGGCTATTGCCTGATGTTCCAGTTATCTATTTCCACTATGCTTAGAATTCATGATGTGATCGGTAGCACGTTTCTGAGTTTAATTGTATGATGAATAGGTCTCGTCAAGGGTTTCTACTATGAGCAAGTCACTGAACATTATCTGGCAATATTTACGCGCGTTTATCCTGATTTATGCCTGCCTGTATGCTGGTATTTTTCTTGCCTCACTGCTGCCTATCACCATCCCGGGTAGCATTATTGGCATGCTGATTCTGTTTGTTCTGCTGGCATTACAGATACTGCCAGCGAAATGGGTTAACCCCGGTTGCTACGTCCTGATTCGTTACATGGCGCTGCTGTTTGTCCCGATTGGCGTCGGGATCATGCAGTACTTTGACTTGCTGCGCGCGCAATTTGGACCGGTCGTGGTGTCCTGCACCATCAGTACGCTGGTCGTTTTCCTGGTGGTCAGTTGGAGCTCACACCTTGTGCACGGTGAACGCAAAATCGTTGGGCAAAAAGGGTCAAAAGAATGATGGCGTATATCTGGTGGTCGTTACCCCTCACGCTGGCGGTATTTTTTGGCGCACGTAAGTTGGCAATGCGGATCAAAATGCCGCTGCTAAACCCGCTGCTGGTTGCCATGGTGGTGATTATTCCTTTTCTGATCCTGACCGGCATTCCCTACAATCACTATTTCAAAGGTAGCGAAGTGCTGAACGATTTACTGCAACCTGCCGTGGTCGCGTTGGCATACCCGCTGTACGAACAGCTGCACCAAATCCGCGCCCGCTGGAAATCCATTATTGCCATCTGCTTTGCTGGTAGCATTGTGGCGATGGTCACCGGGACCACTATTGCGTTACTGATGGGGGCATCGCCAGAAATTGCCGCATCTATAATGCCTAAATCGGTCACCACGCCGATCGCCATGGCGGTGGGGGGTAGCATCGGCGGTATTCCTGCTATCAGCGCCGTCTGCGTCATCTTTGTCGGGATCCTGGGTGCCGTGTTTGGCCACACACTGTTAAATGCGATGCGCATTCGCACCAAGGCGGCGCGTGGACTGGCAATGGGGACCGCGTCACACGCCCTGGGTACGGCACGCTGCGCGGAGCTTGATTACCAGGAAGGTGCGTTCAGTTCCCTGGCACTGGTTATTTGCGGGATCATCACCTCGCTGGTGGCCCCCTTCCTGTTCCCGGTGATTCTGGCTGTAGTCGGTTAGCGCCATTTTTAGTTCATTTATTTGCGATGCGTTGCACATTTTTCATTTAAGTTTCATGAGTTGCATACACAGTGAGATTTGGATCACATATAAAGCCGTAACAGGCCCGTAAACTACGATTCCATTACATTGTTATGAGGCATCGCCATGCATCCACGTTTTCAAACTGCTTTCGCCCAACTCGCGGGTAACGTGCAATCAGCCCTGGCCCCCCTTCTGGCGGATGTCCATTTCCCCGCCATGTTGACTGCGGAGCAGGTCTCTTTGCTGAAACGCGAATCGGGACTGGACGAAGACGCGCTGGCATTCGCTCTGCTGCCGCTGGCTGCCGCCTGCGCACGTACCGATCTGTCCCATTTTAACGTTGGTGCCATTGCGCGCGGCGTCAGTGGCAACTGGTATTTTGGTAGCAATATGGAATTCCTCGGCGCGACGATGCAGCAAACCGTTCATGCCGAGCAAAGCGCCATCAGTCACGCCTGGCTGCGCGGAGAAAAGGGACTCGCCGCCATTACCGTCAACTACACCCCCTGCGGCCACTGCCGTCAGTTTATGAACGAGCTGAACAGCGGGCTGGATTTACGCATTCATTTGCCGGGTCGTGAGCCGCACGCGCTGCGTGACTACCTGCCGGATGCTTTTGGTCCGAAAGATCTCGACATCAAAACATTGCTGATGGATGAGCAGGATCACGGCTTTGCGCTGCAAGGTGACGCGCTGACGCAGGCGGCGATCGCCGCAGCCAACCGCTGCCATATGCCGTACAGCAACGCCCCAAGCGGTGTGGCACTGGAATGCAAAGACGGTCAAATCTTCAGCGGTAGCTACGCTGAAAACGCCGCTTTTAACCCCACGCTGCCTCCGCTGCAGGGTGCATTAAACCTGTTGAATCTGAACGGCTACGATTACCCGGATATTCAACGCGCCGTACTGGCAGAAAAAGCCGATGCGCCGTTGATCCAGTGGGATGCCACTGCCGCTACCCTGAAAGCTCTGGGCTGCAACCGCATCGAGCGCGTTTTGCTAGCGTAAAAAGGTCGTCATGTAGGCCGCCGCCATCAGGCATTATCGCCATAGCCTGATGGCAACGCGTTAGCGTCTTATCTGACCTACATGATCTAAACAGTATTGCTGAAAATCCCCTCAATCAGACTGCTGTTTCTTGCGCTACGCCGTCGAGTACAGTAGCCTGATTAACATTCCATCCCATTGCCGAGTTATCTACATGTTAAAGCGCGTGTTTTACAGCTTGTTAGTCCTGATAGGCTTACTGCTGTTGACGGTGCTTGGCCTCGACCGATGGATGAGCTGGAAGACGGCACCCTATATCTACGACGAATTGCAGGATTTACCCTACCGTCAGGTCGGCGTGGTATTAGGCACCGCGAAATACTATCGCACCGGCGTAATTAACCAGTATTACCGCTACCGCATTCAGGGCGCATTAAACGCGTATAACAGCGGTAAGGTGAATTATCTGCTGCTCAGCGGCGACAATGCCCAGCAAAACTACAACGAACCGATGACGATGCGTAAAGATCTGATTGCCGCTGGCGTCGATCCTGCCGACATCGTGCTTGATTACGCCGGTTTCCGTACACTTGACTCCATTGTGCGCACCCGCAAAGTATTTGATACCAACGATTTCATCATTATCACTCAGCGATTCCACTGCGAGCGCGCGTTGTTTATTGCGCTGCATATGGGCATTCAAGCCCAGTGCTACGCGGTACCGTCACCAAAAGATATGCTGACCGTACGCGTACGCGAATTTGGCGCACGTTTTGGCGCCCTGGCCGATCTCTATCTTTTTAAACGTGAGCCACGTTTTTTAGGTCCGCTGGTGCCCATCCCGGCCCTGCACCAGGTTCCGGATGATGCGCAGGGCTACCCGGCGGTCACGCCTGAACAATTGTTAGAATTACAAAAGAAACAAGGAAAATAAGCATGGATGTGCAAACCCTCTTCGTCGTTTTAGCCTTTCTGTTAATCCCTGTATTTTGTTTTCGTGAAGCCTGGAAGGGCTGGCGTACAGGTGCGGTGGATAAAATAAAGAAGAACGCCCGTGAACCCGTTTATGCCTATCGTCATCAAGAACCGCTGCAATTCTGGTCATACGTTCTTGTTTACGCCGGATGCGGATGTTTATCTTTTGGCATGGTGATTTATTTAATCTTTTATCGATAAAATCCAGTTATTAATATTAGCGCTTGAGAATAGCTAATATTATGATAATAATTCCTATTTTAACATAAGGGATTAATGCTGCTTATCGGCATTTCCCTCACACCATCTTTTATTTGTGAAACCTTTCACAGAATACTCTTCCTGCAATGCTTAGCCTTAAGAAAGGCTTTTTTATTTTTATATTTTGTTATTAACAGTTCGCCTTAATTTACTCAAGCATTAAGGAAGAAAAGATGCCACAACAAAATTATCTGGATGAGCTAACGCCCGCTTTCACCCCCTTATTAGCAATAAAAGAGGCCTCGCGCTGTTTATTATGTCACGATGCCCCCTGTAGTCAGGATTGTCCGGCACAAACTGACCCAGGGAAATTTATCCGCTCCATCTATTTTCGCAATTTTAAGGGGGCAGCCGAAACTATTCGCGAAAATAATGCGCTCGGCGCCATTTGTGCTCGGGTATGCCCCACCGAAAAATTATGCCAGCGTGGATGTACGCGCTCAGGAATAGATAAACCGATCGATATTGCACAGCTGCAACGTTTTATTACCGATTTTGAACAGCAGACTGCGATGAAAATTTATCAACCGGCAACTAAAACACGTGGCAAAGTCGCCATTATCGGCGCAGGGCCAGCTGGGTTGCAGGCCAGCGTGACGTTGAGTAACCTGGGTTATGACGTAACGATCTACGAAAAGCAGGCTCAGCCGGGTGGCTGGCTACGCTTTGGTATCCCTGAGTTTCGCCTGTCTCAATCCGTGTTGGATCTTGAGATTGCCCGTATCGTTGAAATGGGCGTCACCATCAAGTGCGATTGCGAAGTCGGCAACACGATCGCCGTCGAACAACTCAAAGCTGAAAATCGCGCCGTGCTGGTGACTGTTGGGATGTCTTATGGTTCCACCCTGCCATTGTTTGACGAGGCGGATAACGTTGAGATCGCCGTCGATTTCTTGCAACGCGCGCGACAGGCACAAGGTGATATCACCTTACCGCAGAGTGCGTTAATTATCGGCGGGGGCGATGTCGCCATGGATGTCGCCAGCACGCTGAAACTTCTCGGCTGCCCGTCAGTTACCTGTGTCGCTCGTGAAGAATTAGCTGAATTTCCCGCCAGTGACAAAGAGTTTACCAGCACGCAGGCATTAGGCGTGTCGATCATCGACGGTTTTACGCCGGTAGCGGTTGCCGGAAATAAAGTCACCTTTAAACACGTGCGTCTGCACGGGGAACTCTCTCTTGAAGCCGAGCATATTATTCTCGCCGTTGGTCAACACGCGCAGTTGGATGCGTTTCACGCGTTAACAGCGCAACGTAATCTTATTGAAACCCACAATTATCAAACCGCCGATCCGGTTATTTTCGCCGCTGGCGATATTGTCAAAGGAGATAAAACCGTGGTGTCTGCCGTGAAAACCGGTAAAGAAGCCGCTCAGGTAATTCATCACTATTTAGAGGGGGTTTGCTCATGTTAACGAAAGATCTTTCTATTACCTTTTGCGGCGTAAAATTCCCCAACCCGTTTTGCCTCTCTTCTTCTCCGGTAGGCAACTGCTTTGAGATGTGCGCCAAAGCCTATGACACCGGCTGGGGCGGCATTGTGTTTAAAACAATTGGTTTTTTTATTGCCAACGAAGTCTCCCCACGATTTGACCATCTGACAAAAGAAGATACCGGCTTTATCGGCTTCAAGAATATGGAGCAGATTGCCGAACATCCGCTGGAAGAGAACCTGGCCGCCATTCGTAAACTGAAACAACATTACCCTGATAAGGTGCTGATTGCGTCAATCATGGGCGAAAATGAGCAGCAATGGCAGGAGCTGGCACGACTGGTTGAAGAAGCCGGTGCAGATATGATTGAGTGCAACTTCTCGTGTCCGCAGATGACTTCACATGCGATGGGCAGCGATGTCGGGCAAAGCCCGGAGTTGGTTGAGAAATACTGTCGGGCAGTTAAACGCGGTTCCTCCCTACCGATGTTAGCCAAAATGACGCCAAATATCGGTGATATGTGCGAAGTCGCTCTGGCGGCTAAACACGGAGGCGCTGACGGTATCGCGACCATTAACACCGTAAAATCCATCACCAATATCGACCTGAAGCGGAAGATCGGCATGCCGGTGGTCAACGGGAAATCCAGTATTTCTGGCTATTCTGGCAAGGCGGTAAAACCCATCGCACTGCGTTTTATCCAACAACTGCGTTCACACCCAGAACTGCATGATTTCCCAATTAGCGGCATTGGCGGTATTGAAACCTGGGAAGATGCCGCCGAATTCTTGCTGTTAGGCGCAGCCACGCTGCAGGTCACCACCGGGATCATGCAGTACGGCTACCGTATTGTGGAAGATATGACCAGCGGACTGTCGCACTATCTTGCCGATCAGGGGTTTAACTCACTGGAAGAGATGGTCGGTCTTGCCAATGCCAATATTATTCCGGCTGAAGATCTTGACCGTAGTTACATCGTCTACCCCCATATCAACCTCGAAAAATGCGTCGGCTGCGGACGCTGCTATATCTCCTGCTATGACGGCGGACATCAGGCGATGGAGTGGGATGAGCAGACCCGTACACCTCACTGCGACACGGAAAAATGCGTCGGCTGCTTGCTGTGTGGTCACGTTTGTCCGGTCGCCTGCATCGATTTAGGCGAGGTCAAATTCAAAACAGGTGAGAAAGCACATGCAGTAACGCTGTAACACAAGTAACAAAAAGCCCAGTGCAGTCATTTCTCTGCCCCGGGCTTTTTGTTGTCTATCGTTACTTCTTACGCGCGTATTTCAGTGAGTCCAGCGCCACGGCGAAGATAATAATGCCGCCTTTAATGATGTACTGCCAGTAAGGGTTCACGCCGATGTAGGTCAGGCCATAGTTGATGACGGTGAAGATTATCACACCTGTCACTACGCCAAAGACGGTACCGACCCCACCACTGAACGACACGCCGCCGACGACACAGGCCGCAATGGCATCAAGCTCATACATAAAGCCGAGGTTGTTGGTTGCCGAGCCGATACGCCCTGCTTCCAGCAAACCACCGAAGGCATAGAACACCCCCGACAGCGCATAGATAATCAGCAGGTTCAGCGCAACGTTAACACCCGACACTTTCGCCGCTTCCGGGTTACCGCCAATGGCAAAAATGTTTTTACCGAAGCGGGTCTTATTCCACAGTACCCAAACAAAGGCCACCGCAATCAGCGCATAGAAGGTGATGTAGGAGAGTCGGAAACTGCCCAGCGCAATAAAGCCCTGCGCAAAGGTGGAGAACCCGCTGTCAAAGCCAGAAATAGGCGATGCCCCAACGAAATCGTAATACAGTGAGTTGATCCCGTACACAATGATCATCGTACCAAGGGTAGTGATAAACGGTGTCACGTTCAGGTAAGCAATGATGATACCGTTCACCAGGCCGATAATGGCACCGATGGCACAAACAATCAGTACCACCACGATGATCGGCATAGTGGCCATTTCCGGGAACACCTTGTTGGCGTTCTCCATAGATTGCAGCAACGTTGCGGCAACCACCGCCGCCAGGCCAACCTGACGCCCGGCTGACAGGTCAGTACCCTGGGTAACAATCAGTCCGGCTACGCCCAGCGCGATAATAATACGCACCGAGGATTGGGTCAGAATGTTACTCAAGTTCAGTAAACTTAAGAATGTGGGGTCCTGGAAAATAATAATGGCCAGCAGAACTAAAAGAACAACGTAAATTCCGCCTTCTTTCAGGTAAGTAAGAAAACTTTTCTTATTTAACGCACTCATGAGGAGCCCCTAATCTTAAAGGTGCAAAGACGCAAGACGGAGGATTTCGTTTTGCGTTGTTGTTTTCGTGTCAACAATTCCAGCCACGAGACCATTGCTCATAACCAGAATACGATCGGTAATACCCAGCAGTTCCGGCATTTCAGAGGAGATGATAATAATCCCCTTCTCCTTTTTCGCCAGTTCTGCAATTAACTGATAAATTTCAAATTTTGCACCAACGTCGATTCCTCGCGTGGGTTCATCCAGCATCAGTATCTCTGGCTGCGTTAACAACCAACGACCAATAACCACCTTTTGCTGGTTACCACCGGACAGGGAACCAATTTGCGTACGATGGCCAGGTGTTTTTACCCTCATTGAGTCAATAACCCATTGGGTATCGCTCTTCATGCGGGAATTATCCAACAGACCCACTTTATTTTTATAGTTCTGAATATTGGAGATTAACGAGTTAAATCCAATATCCAGATAGGCATAAATACCGGTTGAACGGCGCTCTTCCGTGACCAGCGCAAAACCATGGTTAATGGCTTCATTGGCGCTGTGGTTATTAATTTTTTTGCCGTGGAGCGTAATCGTACCCGATGATTTTTCACGAATACCAAAAAGGGTTTCAACGATATCCGTGCGTTTTGCGCCGACTAAACCGGCAATACCGAGGATTTCCCCTTTATGCAGATCAAAAGAGATATCACGAATTGACGGTTGACGTAGCGACGTCAGATTGCGTACTTCAAGAATCACTTCCCCAGGCGTGTTCTCTTTGTCCGGGAAACGTTGGTTCAGCGAACGTCCCACCATCATGGCGATGATCTTATCCATATCCAGCCCTTCAAGCGGCTGGGTGGCAATCCACTGACCATCACGCAGGACGGTGATTTCATCGCACAACTGGAAGATTTCTTCCATTTTGTGAGAAATATATACGATACCGCAGCCACGTTCTTTCAGCTTACGGATGATGGTGAACAGATGATTAACCTCTTTTTCGGTTAACGATGAGGTCGGTTCATCCATGATGACGATTTTGGCGTCATACGAAAATGCTTTGGCAATTTCTATCATCTGCATTTGTGAAACCGATAACGTACCGACACGCGCACGCGGATCGATATCAATATCCAGCTCATCAAATATCGCTTTGGTATCACGGTACATTTTATCCTGGTCGACAAACATCCCTTTGGTGGGATAACGCCCCAGCCACATGTTGTCCATCACAGAACGTTGTAAAACCAGGTTTAATTCCTGGTGTACCATTGAAATACCGTTTTCAAGCGCTTCTTTAGCAGAATGAAAATCGATTTCTTTACCCTGAAATAAAATACTGCCGGAATCTTTTTGATAGATCCCAAAAAGACATTTTAATAATGTCGACTTTCCAGCACCATTCTCGCCCATCAAGGCATGAATAGAATGTGGGCGGACTTTTAAATTAACATTATCAAGAGCCTTAACGCCCGGAAAGGACTTGTTGATGCCGCTCATTTCCAACAAGTATTCGCCTGACGACTGAGTATTAGTGCTGACCATAATTATACCTTGTTGGCCTTGCAAAGCGTGTTATTAAGGGCGCAACCAAATTGCGCCCACAGACGGAGTATTTATTTGTTAGTGAACTCTGCCAGATTATCTTTATCGACGCCGACGTAAGGAATACGAACGATTTTATTCTCGATTTTCCAGGTCGTGCCATCCGCTGCGCCTTTGCCGGCTGCCAGGTTTTTCGCCAGATCGAAAGTCGCTTTCGCCTGGTTGTTAGCATCGTTCAGCACGGTACCGGCCATTGCGCCAGATTTAACCAGTGCCAGTGCTTCTGGCAATGCATCCACGCCAAATACCGGTACGCTGGTTTTGTTGTGTGCTTTCAGCGCTTCTATCGCACCCATTGCCATAGCGTCGTTGTTCGCGATAACGACTTCAATTTTGTTAGCATTTGGACCGGACATCCACGCATCAACTTTATCTTTCGCCTGAGCGGTATCCCACATAGCGGTATCTAACTGCAACTGCTCAGTTTTAATGCCCTTGTCGTTCAGCTCTTTAATCACGTAGGTGGTACGTGCTTCAGCATCCGGGTGTCCCGGCTCGCCTTTCAGCAGAACAAACTGAATTTTACCGTCTTTGTTCAGGTCCCAGTTCGGGTTTGCCGCCCAGTGCTTAGCAATCAAATCGCCCTGGATGATGCCGGATTCTTTGGAGTCAGTACCGACGTAGAAGGCTTTATCATAGCTGTCCAGCGCTTTACGAGAAGGCTCTTTGTTGAAGAACACGATAGGAACGTTCTGACCGCGTGCTTTCTCAATGACCGTGCCCGCTGCTGCCGGGTCAACCAGGTTGATCGCCAGAGCTTTCACGCCTTTTGCCAGCAACACATCAATCTGATCGTTTTGTTTAGACTGATCGTTCTGGGAGTCATTCATCAGCAGCTGTACATCTGGCGCCGTTTTGGCATCTTTTTCGATTGCTTTACGTACCACAGACATAAAGTTATCGTCATACTTATAAATCGTCACACCAATACGGGTATCAGCAGCGTGCGCAGCCGCACCGAATAACATGCTTGCCATTACAGCAGACAGGGTCAACACCTTCTTATTCATGGTATCTCCGGTTTTATTATGCAGGGTAGTACTTGAGATAAATGCTCGGCGGGACAGAACGTTACTAAACTGTTACTGAACGCCGAAGCTCACTTTTAAAAATATTTCTTCCGTGTCTGGCAACGCTCCAAAAACAGGCTTTAATTGTTGTTTAAGACGCCCACACCTCGATGAAAGTGATTATTCACCGTTACATAGTAGTTACAGCGCAACAAACAGTGTCATCATAGCTATCGCATTGTTAAGATACTGTGAATTTACTCACAGATTGAAAGCGGTTACATCAGGTGACATTATCAGTTAGTGATCGGTGCCGCATTCTGTCGCAACGCCACAGAATGACGTCGCACCAGTGTCGGCATAAAACAGTGCGTTGCCGCCGGATCCAGCGTACCCGCCGCCCCTTGTAGCGCAAGCTCTGTCGCCATTTTCGCCATTGACGCAATGGGGTAGCGCACGGTGGTCAGTTGAGGGTCAGTGTAACGGGCAATCGGGATATCATCGAAACCAATGATAGACAAGTGTAATGGAATGGCGATGCCGTTGTCTTTTAACGCCGTCAGCGCTCCGGCAGCCATGTTGTCGTTGTAGGCAAAAACCGCCGTCAGCTGCAAATTGCGCCCCAACAACTCCACCATGGCTGATTCGCCCCCCGGCATATCCGGTGAACCGGTACCTACCCAGCTTTCCGCCGGCGTAATACCGTGTTCCTGCAACGCGCTCATCCAGCCCTCTTTGCGCATCGCATCATCTTCAATTCGGTGGCTTGACGCCAGGTAGCCAATACGTTGATGACCGTTATTGAGCAGCATGCGGGTGGCCATTTTAGCTCCGCTGATATTGTCCAGGCAGACACAGCGATGGGCGTAACCCGGCACAATGCGATTGATGAGCACCATGCCCGGGATGTGTTCCATAAACTCGCCTAGCTCGCGATCGCTCAGCGCTTTTGAGTGGACAATCAAGGCATTACAACGTTGGCGGATCAGGACTTCGATGGCATGACGTTCTTTTTCAGCTTCATGATAACTGTTGCCAATCAGCACATATTTCTGGTGCTGCTGAGCCACCAGATCCACGGCTTTCACCAATGCACCAAAAAACGAATCTGATACATCCATCACCACGACCCCAATGGTGTCGCTCACCTGCGTCGCCAGCGCTTGCGCATTGGCATTGGGTCGATAGCCTAACTGTGTCACAGCCTTCATTACCGCTTCACGGGTGTCAGGACTCACCAACGCACTGTTATTCAGTACGCGGGAAACCGTCGCTACAGAAACGCCAGACTGCCGTGCCACATCACGTATGGTTACCATATTCACTGCCCTGTTTAAGATTGCGGTTGCCCACGGACACCCCAGGCTGTGTATTTTGTCAGCACGAGGTACAGGACTGCGTGAGTCATGTCACAGGAATGAAAACGGTTACATCCATTTTGTTAATGAATGTGATCCAGATCGTTATCTGGATGTTCGCGGCAATGATGTCCCTGAAGCACGCAGGGTTAATTGACGCCATAGCCACTCCACCGGGCCCTGCCGGTAAAAATGCAGCCAAATGACGGAGAAAAGCAGGTTAACAGCCCAGACGGGAATAACGAAAAACAGCAGCGTCAGCCGGTCGAATTGCATAAACAAACCGAACTGATAAAACACCGTGGTGCAGATAAGCGTCTGCAGTAGATAATTAGTCAGCGCCATGCGTCCTACGCAGGCAATAGCGATAACAATCTTAACGCGACTCAGTTGCGGCCAGAAACCAAACATCAACGCAGCGTAGCCGATGGTCTGAAACGGCGCGCTCAGTTCACGCGGGGCTTGTAGCAGGAAAGCACACCAGCGGTACGCCCAGTCGAGATGCCACTGCAGCATAATCGCAGGCAGATTGATTGCTATACCGGTCACCACCAGCAGCATACCTGTACGTCGATAATGCGACAAACTGTACTGCCCTTTCAGCCAGCCACTGCGCATTAATGCGGCACCCAACAGCATCATCCCCGCCAGTTGCCAACCGTACTGCGCCCCCAGCGCCAGCAGGCTGTTTGACAGCATATCCACGCGGTTACTCACCGCCTCCATGCCGCCATTAATCTTCCAGTACTTTTCATACAGCAACGCGGAGGCATCCGGTGTCCAGGCGCGACTGGTTTCCCCCCCAGAAATCGAACCCAGCAGCAGCAGTACGCCGATCCCCACCAGATACAGCAGAGCACCGGTGTTAAACAGGCTTTTTACCGATGGGGCATCACGAATCAGCCGCCAGCCGATCAGGCCGATTAAGCCATACGCCAGCAGGATATCGCCATCCCAGAATAGTAAGCCGTGAATAAACCCCAGTAAGACCAGCAGCGTGAGTCGCGACTGGATCCAGCGTTTTCCGCGTGGCAGCAGCATTTGCAGGCCCGCGCCGAAGAGCAGAGCGAACAGCGTGAGGAATTTCACCTGCGCGAAGAGATCGAGCGCCGCCCAGGTCCAGGCATCCGATAAAGTAATGCTGCCAGACCAGGCCGGGTTGAGATATGCCGCCTTTGGCAAACCAAAGGCGCTGATATTGAGAAGCAGGATCCCGAGGATGGCAACGCCACGAATAAAATCCAGCGTGACATTACGCTCCATGGTCCTGCCCTTGTCAGTTGTGGTGACGTACAGCGCGCAGGAATTCCTGACGCGTATTCTGGCTGGATTTAAATAATCCGCCCAGTGAGGTGGTCGTAGTGGCGCTGGTCGCATCGCGAATACCGCGCGCTTTCACACAGTAATGCACCGCATCAATCGACACCGCCACATTATTGGTTCCCAGCAGGGTTTGCAGTGCGGTCAGGATTTGTTGGGTCAGACGCTCCTGCACCTGCGGACGCTGGGCAAAGAATTGCACGATACGGTTAATCTTCGACAAACCAATCACAGATTCTTTCGGGATATACGCCACCGTCGCTTTGCCATCGATAGTGACAAAGTGATGTTCGCAGGTGCTGGTCAGCGTGATATCACGAACGGTGACCATTTCATCAACCTTCATTTTGTTTTCAATGACGGTGATTTTGGGAAAATTGGCGTAATCGAGACCGGAAAAAATCTCATCGACATACATTTTTGCGATGCGATGCGGCGTTTCCATCAGGCTGTCATCGCTCAAATCGAGATTGAGCAATTGCATAATCTCGGTCATATGGCCGGAGATAAGACGTTTGCGCGTTTCGTTATCCATCTCTTGCACGGGCGGGCGCAGCGGTGTTTCGAGACCACGCGCAACCAGCGCTTCATGAACCAGGGCCGCTTCTTTACTGAGTGATGACATTTATTCTTCTCCTGCAGGTGTGGCGCCTCTGCCCTGCGTGGGGCAAAGTTTTTAGGCTGTGTCACAGCCAGAACATTGTGCGTGAGGCTGCGCACATAATCCAGTATTCACCGCGATAATTATTGAAATTGGCACCGCCTTTCAGCGTGTGGCTTTCATGCACCGCTCGATCGGGTCGATACGGAGTGTTAACGCGAGGTTATATAGATGATGATGTATGTTTGCCCATTGCGGAAGTGAAAGTTACTCACGGCATCATGAATTATCTGTATTATGGTGAATTCGCAAACATATTCAGATTCAACACAACAAGGAGCCGTGCATGGAAATGCTCGAAGAGCACCGCTGTTTTGAAGGCTGGCAGCAACGCTGGCGTCATGATTCCGCCACCTTAAATTGCACCATGACCTTCAGCATTTTTCTCCCACCGCCGCGCGAAAATACGCCGCCTCCGGTACTGTACTGGCTGTCGGGCCTGACCTGTAATGATGAAAACTTTACCACCAAAGCGGGTGCGCAGCGCATTGCGGCTGAGTTGGGGATCGTACTGGTGATGCCGGATACCAGCCCACGCGGTGAACACGTTGCGAACGATGACGGGTACGATTTAGGCCAGGGCGCCGGCTTTTATCTCAATGCTACCCAGGCCCCCTGGGCCGCGCATTTCCGCATGTATGATTATTTGCGGGATGAGCTGCCGCAGCTTATTCAAGCGCATTTTAACGTCAGCGAGCGCTGCGCCATCAGCGGACACTCGATGGGCGGTCACGGCGCACTGATTATGGCGCTGAAAAATCCCGGCAGATACACCAGCGTTTCCGCCTTTGCACCGATTGTTAACCCCTGTCGCGTGCCGTGGGGCGTGAAGGCGTTTAGCGCCTATCTGGGCGAGGATAAATCGACCTGGGCCGAATGGGACAGCTGCGCGTTAATGTTAGCCAGTAAACCGGAAGAGGCAATTCCAACGCTTATCGATCAGGGTGATAGCGATCAGTTCCTTGCCGATCAGCTCCAGCCCGCCGTACTGGCGGAGGTAGCCCGTCAGACCGCGTGGCCGATGACGTTACGTATCCAGCCAGGCTTTGATCACAGCTATTACTTTATTGCGTCGTTCATTGAAGATCACTTGCGCTTCCACGCGCAGTATCTGCTGAAGTAACCCCCCGAGGGCGCAAGCCCTCTTTGTTTCTCCATCATTCCTTCACTTTTTCTCCATTTTTATTTAACAGCTATCTCTTTGATTTTATAAACACTTCCCATAATACCACATCAAACACAAATGATTTCTATTATCATTTGTGTTTACAAAAATTCATACTTTTGTACAATCCCTCCGCTTCTTTACTGAAAAGAGTCCTTAAAAGACAAATACATACAATTGTCATGGCCTTTCACATGACACGCAGTTAGATTCATTTAAATGGAATGATACAAATGACTATACCTCACGTTAAGGCCGTTGCTGCCGCAGTATGCGTCGCCAGCCTCCCATCACTCGTCTATGCCGCTGACCAGGATACCGTAGTGGTCACCGCGACCGGTTTCGAGCAAAAGATTCAGGATGCCCCCGCCTCTATTTCTGTGATCACCAAGCAGCAAATTGAGGATAAAGCCTACCGCGATGTCACCGATGCGCTCAAAGACGTGCCTGGCGTCGTCGTCACGGGTGGCGGTAGCAGCAGTGATATCAGCATCCGCGGGATGGCCTCGCAGTACACGCTCTTCCTGGTCAACGGTAAGCGGATCAGCACACGCGGCACGCGACCGAACAGCGATAACTCCGGCATTGAACAAGGCTGGCTGCCGCCGCTGGAATCCATTGAACGCATCGAAGTGATCCGTGGCCCCATGTCATCGCTGTACGGCTCCGATGCAATGGGCGGGGTGATTAACGTGATCACCAAAAAGGTATCGAATACCAAAGGCTGGAGTGGTTCTCTACATGGTGACGCCACCTTCCAGGAAGACCGTGACTCCGGCGATATTTACCAGACTAACGCCTATGCGTCCGGGCCGCTGATTGACGGATTACTCGGCGCAAAAGTCACCGGGTTATTCTCTCACCGTGCCGAAGATGAAATCGTCAATGGTTATAACGAACAGCGTATGCGTAATGGGGGATTAACCCTGAACCTTACGCCGGATGATAAAAACGACATTGACTTCGATTACGCCCGTGAACTGCAGGATCGAGACAGTACGCCAGGTAAATCCACAGCAGAAGAAAGCTGTCGCAACGGAAGCTGTAAGCCAAACAGCAAAAGCGAAAACAAGTATGTGCACACGACCTATTCATTAACCCACAGCGGTTACTACGACGACTTCAACACCACCAGCTATATTCAGCAGGAAGAGACCGATAACCCGGGTCGTCAGATGAAGTCCTATAACACTATTTTTAACAATCAGAACCAGATTTTCCTCGGGGCACATACCCTGACGGCAGGCGGACAGTACCGTTATGAAAAACTGCGCGATAATGGTAACCAGCTGGAAGCGGCAGACGGTCTGAACAAGCTGACCCGCTGGAGCTGGGCGCTGTTTGCTGAAGATGAATGGGCCGTAACCGATACCTTCACGCTGACCGGCGGCCTGCGTATGGATAAAGATGAAAACTACGGTGATAACTGGACACCACGCGGCTACGGCGTATGGCATCTCAGCGATCAATGGACCCTGAAAGGCGGCGTGTCTGCAGGTTACCGCGCGCCGGATCTGCGCCAGTCGTCAGCAAGCTGGGGACAGGTGACTGGCGGTGGTCGTCTGAACGGCATCATTGTGGGCAACCCGGATCTGAAACCGGAAAAGAGCCTGAGCGAAGAAATCGGCCTGCTGTGGGATAACGGCAACGACCTCAACGCGGGCGTGACGCTGTTCAACACCGACTTCAAAGACAAGATCACCGAAGTTCGCCGCTGTAACAGCAGCGCCGATCCGGCCTGTACCATCGGCGGAACCCACTATGATTTTGTCAGCGATCGCGTTAACGTCGATGAAGCCAATATGCGCGGCGTAGAATCCACCTTCGGCTGGAAAATCACCTCCGATCTCAACTGGACGGCAAACTACACGTTCACCGAATCTGAACAGAAAAGCGGTCAGTTCTCCGGTCAGCCGTTAAACAAAATGCCGAAGCATATGTTTAACACCACGCTGGACTGGCAGGCCACGCAGGATCTCGGTTTCTGGAGCCGTCTGAACCTGCGCGGGAAAACCTCTGAGTACCTGAGCCGTACGTCGATGGCTCAAGGGACACCGTCCTATACTCAAGTCGATGTTGGTGTGCGTTACTACGTGAGCAAGGATGTGCTGGCCACCGCTGGCGTGTACAACGTGCTGGATAAGCAAATCGATTACGAGACCTATGACACCATACTCGATGGTCGTCGTTACACGGTTGGCCTGACCTATAACTTCTAAGTTTGACGCAATAAAAAACCCCGGCATTTACCCTGCCGGGGTTTTTTGTTATTTCCTGCCAAAATGCTTAAGACGATTTCTTCACGCGATCCGGGAATTGCATTTCGCTGTAACGCACGAAACGCGTCCCTCTGGTCAGTTTATAGCCGAACCAGATAATCAGGAACAGCGGAATACCAATATAGGTCGCCATCACGCCGCCCCAGTCAATGGTGTCTCTCAGGAACGCTTCGTAGTTTTGCCCCAGGGTGATAATCAGGCACAGCACGAACGCAAAGATCGGTCCCAGCGGGAAGAAGCCTGAACGATACGGCAGATCGTTTATATCACGCCCCTGCATCACATAACCGCGACGGAAGCGATAGTGGCTGATGGCAATCCCCAGCCAGGCGATAAAGCCCGTCATACCGGAGGTGTTCAGCAGCCACAGGTACACGGTCTGGTTGCCAAACATAGAGGTCAGGAAACACAAACCTGCCACCACCGTGGTCGCATACAGCGCATTACGCGGGACGCCGCCACGAGACAATTTGGCGAAAATACGCGGCGCTTTGCCGTCGCATGCCAGGGTGTAGAGCATGCGCGTTGAGGCATACATACCGGAGTTACCCGCCGACAACACCGCGGTCAGGATCACAGCGTTCATTACCGCAGCCGCAGAAAGCAGGCCCGCGTGCTGGAAGACCAGCGTAAACGGACTGACGCTGATGTCTTTCACATCGTTGCGCAGCAGGCTTGGATCGGTATACGGAATAATCAGGCTGATAATCAGGATCGCGAACACATAGAACAGCAGGATTCGCCAGAACACCTGACGCACCGCGCGCGGAATGTTCTTCTCGGGATCTTCAGATTCACCCGCCGCAATACCGATAAGCTCAGTACCCTGGAAGGAGAAGCCGACGATCATCGCCACACCAATCATGGCTGCAAAGCCACCGGCGAAAGGTGCATCTCCCGTAGTCCAGTTGCTCCAGCCCACCGGCTGAGCGCCTTTGAAGATGCCGAAAATCATCAGCACGCCAACCGCGATGAAGATAATAACGGTGGTGACTTTGATCAGCGAGAACCAGTACTCTGCTTCACCAAAACCGCGAACAGAGATGTAGTTCAGCAGGAAGATGACGCACAGGAACAGCGCACTCCAGATCCAGCCTGGCGTATCCGGGAACCACCAGCTCATCACCAACTGCGCAGCGACCAGGTCGACGGCAATGGTGACCGCCCAGTTGTACCAGTAGTTCCAACCCAGCGCGAAGCCAAAGCCTTCTTCTACATAGTTCTGACCGTAAGTGGAGAACGAACCAGAAACCGGCATGTACGCAGCCAGTTCACCGAGACTGGTCATCAGGAAGTACACCATCAGGCCAATCAGAATATAGGAAAACAGCGCGCCGCCTGGACCCGCCGCAGAAATGGTTGCACCAGATGCAACGAAAAGACCCGTACCGATGGAACCGCCAATGGCAATCATCGTCAGGTGGCGCGCCTTCAGTTCACGACGTAGCGTGGGCGCTTCTGTGGTTTTAGTTTCGGAAACCATGGGAAAATGCTATCCATCCAAAAAATGAGGCGCGATTGTAGCAGACGAAATGGCATTCTTCCGGCACAAATACGCTGTTATAAGAGACCTTCATGACTGGCCGTGGATTATAAGTAAAGCCGAAAATAGTCGGCATGCTGCCTGAAAAAATATCGCCGCCCTACTGCTGGTCGCTGTAGCGTAAAAAGCGCAGCAGCGCATTGGAGAGATGTTTTTGACGGTGATGGACACGCCAAAGAGTACGGACTAAACGCGGTAACGGTACAGGCACTTCACTCAGCGTTCCCGCCTGTAGCTGCTCCTCAATCACCCGACGTGACAGGCAGCTAATCCCTAACCCATGACGCACAGCATGCTTAATGGCCTCGGAGTTACCCAACTCCATGGCCATCTGAAATCGCGGCAAATGAGATAACAGTAGGTAATCCACCAATTCACGCGTACCGGACCCGCGCTCGCGCAGGATCCACGGTGAAGCCGCCAGTTGTTCAAGCGTAACGGGACCTTTTACCAGCGGTGACGTCGGTGCAGCAAACACCACCAGCTCATCCTCCAGCCAGGGTTCTGAGATGATTTCCGTACTGTGGCATGGCCCTTCTATCAGTCCAATGTCGACCCGGAAATCCAGTACGGCATTAATTACGTCCAGGCTGTTCCCCACGCTCAGTTCCAACGGCAGATCGGGAAAATCATGACGATAGTGGGCAATCATGGCAGGTAAAATGTAATTGCCGATGGTGCTGCTGGCATAGACGCGAATCGCCCCATTATCTTCCCGGAAAAGCTGTTCTATCTCGGCCGTTTGCTCAAGCAGCGCCAACGCGCGGGGATAGAGTAAACGCCCGTGCTCATTGACCACCAGACGTTTACCTACGCGATCGAACAGCTGTACGCCAAGCTGGCCTTCTAAATCAGTCAGCGCTGCGCTCACTGCGGATTGCGACAATGACAGCATGACAGAGGCCTGGGTTGTCGAGCCACTTTTCAGTACCTCGGCAAATACTTCAAGTTGTCGCAGGGTGATATGCATGGTCGTTTTCCTCTAGATGGCCCGTGTTTACCACTTATTCAGATTAATTATAAATATATAATCAATTTTATTTTTAAACCACTTCACCTTACTATTTTCTCCAAGAAATCATTCCATTGACAGGAGGGGTTATGACCGAACTCGCCCTAAAGAATCATCGACGTACAGTGTGGCATTTTATTCCGGGGCTTGCCCTGAGCGCAGTCATCACCGGAGCCGCGTTATGGGGTGGTTCTATCCCCGCGGTTGCGGGGGCCGGGTTCAGCGCCCTCACCTTAGCCATTTTACTGGGGATGGTCCTCGGCAACACCGTCTATCCGCACATCTGGAAAAGCTGTGACGGCGGCGTACTGTTTGCGAAACAACATTTATTGCGACTGGGGATCATCCTTTACGGCTTTCGTCTCACCTTCTCGCAGATTGCTGACGTTGGTGTCAGCGGGATTGTGATCGATGCGTTGACGCTGACCAGCACCTTTATGCTTGCCTGCTTCCTCGGCCAGAAGGTGTTTGGTCTGGACAAACACACCAGTTGGCTGATTGGCGCCGGGAGCAGCATTTGTGGTGCCGCGGCAGTACTGGCAACAGAGCCGGTCGTGAAAGCAGAAGCCAGTAAAGTGACGGTCGCTGTCGCCACCGTGGTCATCTTCGGTACCATTGCTATCTTCCTGTACCCGGCGATGTATCCGTTGCTTTCGCACTGGTTTAGCCCTGAAACCTACGGGATTTACATTGGGTCAACCATGCATGAAGTCGCACAGGTTGTCGCTGCCGGACATGCGATTAACCCGGATGCAGAAAACGCAGCCGTTATTGCCAAAATGCTGCGCGTCATGATGCTGGCTCCGTTCCTCATCCTGCTGGCCGCTCGTGTGAAACAACTGTCTCCGGCTAACGGCGGCGAAAAGAGCAAAATCACCATTCCGTGGTTTGCCATCCTGTTCATTGTGGTGGCGATATTTAACTCGTTCCACCTGCTGCCGCAGTCTGTGGTGAACATGCTGGTCACCCTCGATACCGTGCTGCTGGCAATGGCGATGGCCGCACTTGGGCTGACCACTCACGTCAGCGCGCTGAAAAAGGCCGGTGCCAAACCGTTACTGATGGCGCTGGTGCTGTTTGTCTGGCTGATTGTCGGTGGTGGTGCAATCAACGTTTTGATTCACAGCGTGATGGCATAATCAAACACGACTAACCCCCGTTGACCCGCTATACTCTCCCCTTTTGTATTTGAGTATGGCGGGTTTTTCCCGTCATATTTCGAGTTGCATGCGCTGCTCAAAACGTATTGCGTTTTGTCCTGCAACTCGAACTATTTGGGGAATCAATTATGAAATATATTGGAGCGCACGTAAGCGCCGCTGGCGGTCTGGCCAATGCCGCTATTCGCGCCGCAGAAATCGATGCCACCGCATTCGCCCTGTTCACCAAAAATCAGCGCCAATGGCGCGCCGCGCCGTTGACTACTGACGTCATTGATGACTTCAAGTCGGCCTGCGAGAAGTATCACTTTAGCAGCGCACAAATTCTGCCTCACGACAGCTACCTGATTAACCTCGGCCACCCGGTCAGCGAGGCGCTGGAAAAATCACGCGATGCCTTTATTGATGAAATGCAGCGTTGCGAGCTGCTGGGGTTATCCCTGCTTAACTTTCATCCGGGCAGCCATTTAATGCAGATCCCGGAAGACGAATGCCTGGCACGTATTGCCGAGTCCATCAACATTGCCCTCGCGCAGACCCAGAGCGTAACCGCAGTTATTGAAAACACAGCCGGTCAGGGCAGCAATCTTGGCTTTAAGTTTGAGCATCTGGCCGCCATTATCGATGGCGTAGAAGATAAATCCCGCGTGGGCGTCTGCATTGATACCTGCCACGCCTTCGCCGCCGGATACGATCTGCGAAGCGCCGCCGAGTGTGAAAAGACCTTTGCCGAATTCGAACGTATTGTCGGCTTTAACTATTTACGTGGGATGCACCTGAACGATGCCAAAAGCACGTTTGGCAGCCGCGTTGACCGCCATCACAGCTTAGGTGAAGGCAATATCGGTCACGACGCCTTCCGCTGGATTATGCAGGATGACCGTTTTGACGGCATTCCGCTGGTGCTGGAAACCATCAATCCAGATATCTGGGCGGAAGAAATCGCCTGGCTGAAAGCGCAGCAAACCGATTCTGCCGCCGCCTGATCGGGTGGATTGAGTGAATAAAAAAGGGCCGATGATTCGGCCCTTTTGTATCAGCAGCAGAAATTATGCTTTCGCCACCGCGTCCTCTTCTGGACGTTTCAGGAAGGCATAAGACAGACCCGCTACCAGCGTACCGGCAATAATCGCCAGCAGGTATCCCACTACCGGCGTAATCGCGCCAGGGATCAGCAGCACAAACAGGCCGCCGTGAGGCGCCATCAGCTTCGCCCCCACCGCCATCGACAGTGCGCCGGTCAGCGCGCCACCGACGATACAGCATGGCAGTACACGCATCGGGTCACGGGCGGCGAACGGGATCGCCCCTTCGGTGATGAAGCACAGGCCCAGCACCAGAGCCGCTTTGCCCCCTTCACGCTGTGCGTTGTCGAATTTACGACGCGCCACCAGCGTAGCCAGACCCAGCGCCAGAGGGGGAACCATCCCCGCCGCCATAATAGCCGCCATCGGTGCATACGTCTGCGTACTGAGCAGGCCGACACCGAAAGCATACGCCGCTTTGTTGACCGGACCGCCCATGTCGGTACACATCATGCCGCCAAGAATCGCCCCAAGCAGCACTGCGTTCGCCGTTCCCATGGTTTGCAGCCAGTGGGTCAGGCTTTCCAGAATACCGGCAACCGGTTTACCAATCAGGTAAATCATTGCCAGCCCAACCACCAGGCTCGAGAGCAGCGGAATGATCAAGATTGGTTTCAGCGCTTCCATACTTTGCGGCAGCTTCAGCTTGGTGCTGATGAGTTTCGCCACGTAACCGGCAAGGAAACCGGCGATAATCCCACCAATAAAGCCAGAACCGGTACTAACCGCCAGCATACCGCCGATAAGACCCGGCGTCAGACCGGGACGGTCAGCGATGGAAAATGCAATATAACCCGCCAGAACCGGCACCATGAGCGCAAAGGCTGAACCGCCGCCAATTTGCATCAACGCCGCAGCCAGTGTGCCCGGCTCTTCAAATGCTTTAATACCAAAGGCAAAAGACAGTGCAATACACAGACCACCGGCAACCACCATCGGCAGCATGTAAGACACGCCGGTCAGCAGGTGACGGTATGCACCTGCGCTCTCTTTCTTACCTTCTGTTGCTCCGGACTGCCCATTCCCTACAGGCTGGTACGGCGTCGCTTCGTCTACGGCTTTATCCAGCTCCTGCTTGGTTTTCTTCAGCGCCAGTCCGGTAGAGGTGCGGTACATCGGTTTTCCGGCAAATTTCGCCAGATCAACTTCAATATCCGCCGCCACAATCACCAGATCGGCCTGCGCCACCTCTTCCGGGGTGATCGCATTGCCTGCGCCTACTGAACCACGGGTTTCAACCTTCACCCACCAGCCGCGTTTTTTGGCTTCAGTTTCAATGGCTTCAGCCGCCATAAACGTATGCGCCACGCCGGTCGGACAGGCCGTTACCGCCACCACGCGTTTGGGGCCACTGCTAGCTACAGGCGCTGCCGCAACCGGTGCGCTGTAGGGTTTCGCATGACCTTTCGCTTCGCTCAGGAACAGTTCAGGATGCGCCACCGCACGGGAGATGTCTCCCAGCCAAACTTTTTTGCCGTTCAGCGCACTGTCGTTAGGGAGGGTGTCACCCAGGACAATCGCCATCTCTGCATCATTCGGATTATCGATAATATCCAGATGCGCTTTTTGTGCCGCCGCTCCAAGCAGGGTTTTCGCCATGTAAGCGCGAGCCTGGCCGAGATTAGCGTCAATAATCAGCAGCGTTTTCATTATGCCTCTCCTGCTGTCAGTTAAACGGTTTTAAGTCGACGCGCGCCATCATCGCGGCCAACTGAGGACGATCGGTAATGCCGACATTGCTTTGGCTTACCGCCAGGGCGGCAACGGCAGTCGCCAGACGCAGAGTGTGTTCGCTGGACTCACGCATCAGCAGGCCATAAATCAGACCGCCAACCATCGAATCCCCTGCGCCTACGGTGCTGACCACCTCAACTGACGGCGGTTTAGCAATCCATTCGCCAGAAGCGTTAACCCACAATGCACCTTCCGCACCGAGGGAAATCACCACATGCGCAATACCCTGCTCACGCAGCGCATGCGCAGCTTCAATCACATCTTTCATTTCTGGCAGCTTACGGCCCGCCCAGATTTCCAGCTCACGACGGTTGGGTTTCACCAGCCATGGCGCCGCTTTCAAACCTGCAACCAGCGCTTCACGACTACTATCAAAGATAATGCATGGACACTGACTGCGCAGGCGCGTCATCCAGTCGGTGAAGGCTTCCGGACTCACGCCGGTTGGCAGACTGCCGCTGACGCAGACCATGTCGAATTGGCCCAACCAGCTCAGGGAGTCATTCACAAAGCGTTCCCAGTCCGCCGGGGTGACTTCAAAACCGGAGAAATTGAAGTCAGAAACTTCACCGTCTTTTTCAGTCAGCTTGACGTTAATACGGGTACGCCCCTGCACCACCTGAAAACGGTTGGCAATCCCCAGTTCGCTGAACAACTGCTGAAAGCCATCCTGGTTATCTTTACCCAGAAAACCACCCACCGTGACGTCGATCCCCAGATCTTTCAGTACCTTGGCAACGTTGATGCCTTTACCCGCGGCATGCAGGCCGGTCGTTTTTACCAGGTTCACTTCACCGCGTTCAATTTCCGGACAAAAGCCGACCAGGTCATAGGCTGGATTCAGGGTAATAGTTGCGACACGTCTGCTCATTATGCGCCCTCCCCAAGACCGGCTGCGATGGCCTCGCCAATCGCTTTCAGCGCCTGTTCAGCATCTTCGCCCTGGGCGGTAAAGCGCAGGTGATGTCCTTTCTTCACGCCCAGCGCCACAACTTTCATCAGACTGCGTCCATTTGCCGGTTTTCCGGTTCCATCAAGATTTGTCACGGTAATTTCACTGTTAAATTGTTTAATGGTATTCACCAGCATGGTGCCCGGACGGGCGTGTAAACCATGCTCATTGCGCACAACAAACTCTGCGCTCAGCACATCATCAGTTAACGCATCATCACTGGTCAGCAGGGCCAGTACGGTCGCTGCATCCGCTTTCAGCAAGCGGTCAGCTTTATTTTCCAGCAGCAAATCGCTAAGGCGCTTGAGCACTGCCACGGGCTGATCGTCATTCATCGCGACGGTCACCAATAGCGCGGCCGTCTCGCCTTCTACGTCGAAGGCATTTGCCGCTCGGCTGAGCGCAACTGCGCTTCGCAGATTGCCTTGAGCACAATCATTCAGCCAAATCCCCTGACCGAGGTTCAGCGGTTGCTCATTGATAGCCGTGGCAACAAAGTTAGCATCAACCGCACCCGCTTCTTTCAGACGCGCGGCATTCAGGGCTTGCAGCGTGACCAGCGAACCGGCGACCACGTCCAGCGACAACATGTCGTTGTCGAGTTTGAGCTGTTCGCTCTGCTTTTCACCCATCAGCAACGCGCGCAGTTCTTCTGCGGTGGTGGCGGATTTCAGCTGTTCAACCACCGAATCATCGCTGAGTACGTGTGTCAGCTGACGCAGCAAACCCAGATGTTCGTCGGAGCTGGCCGCAATACCAATAGCCACATATGCAACCTGGTCTTCACCCCAGGTAATACCTTGCGGAAACTGGAATACCTGCACCCCGGTTTTCAACACCTGATCACGGGTGTCCGTGGTACCGTGAGGAATAGCAATACCGTTGCCGAGGAAAGTAGATGTTTGCTGCTCGCGCGCCAGCATGCCGTTGACGTAGCCTTCCGCCACGTTGCCAGCCTTCACTAACGCGGCAGCAACCTGGCGAATGGCCTCTTCTTTATTTCCGGCCTGTTCGCCCGGGTGAATATCCTGAACAGATAACTGGAACATGGTTCTCCTCTCCTGCTGAATTGAAACGATTCAGCTAACATGAGAAAAAAGGCGCCACCCAACTCCAACACTTAAGAAAAGATGACGCTGAAACGTTTCAAGAAGTTTTGCGCTTTCTGCTTCAGCACGCAAGTAAAGTTAGCAATTTGCTTGCTGAATTTAGATATAACGCACATTTTTTCTTCTGTGCATCAATAATTGCTGACATAAAAAGGAAGCTAAGTTATCGATTTCAGCATCGTCAGCAGACTGTTTTTACAGACTGAAATGCTATTTTGATTTTTCATGCCGATTTTGATTTCGCGCCCTGTTTATTTTCTGGCAGGCAGCGTAAACTCCGCGTCTCTTCACATCACAGATATTGAAACATGCATAACACCCCGGTAGCCGCCTCCCCCAAGTCGTTTGATTTAACGTCTTCGGCGTTTCTGCTTGTCGCTTTTCTTACGGGTATCGCCGGCGCATTGCAGACCCCTACGCTCAGCCTTTTTCTGACCGATGAAGTTCATGCCCGTCCGGGTATGGTCGGTTTCTTTTTTACCGGTAGCGCTGTCATCGGCATCCTGGTAAGCCAGTTTTTAGCTGGGCGTTCTGATAAGAAGGGCGATCGCAAAAATCTGATCGTTTTTTGCTGCGTACTGGGGATGCTGGCCTGTGTGCTGTTTGCCTGGAACCGTAACTATTTTATTTTGCTGTTTGTCGGCGTCTTCCTCAGTAGCTTTGGATCGACCGCTAACCCGCAAATGTTTGCCCTCGCCCGCGAGCATGCTGACCGCACGGGCCGGGAAGCCGTCATGTTCAGCTCTATTTTGCGTGCTCAGGTTTCGCTGGCATGGGTGATTGGCCCGCCGTTAGCTTACGCGCTGGCTATGGGTTTCAGCTTTACGGTGATGTATCTGAGTGCCGCCGTTGCGTTTATCGTCTGCGGCGTCATGGTGTGGTTGTTCTTACCGTCGATGAACAAAAATGCCTCCCTCGCCACGGGCGCGGTGGAAGCCCCGCGTCGTAACCGGCGCGATACGCTGCTGCTGTTCGCTATCTGTACATTAATGTGGGGCACCAACAGCCTGTACATCATTAATATGCCACTGTTTATCATCAACGAACTGCATCTGCCGGAAAAACTCGCAGGCATTATGATGGGCACCGCCGCCGGGCTGGAAATACCGACGATGCTCATTGCCGGATACTTTGCTAAACGTCTGGGCAAGCGTTTGTTGATGCGGATCGCCGTGGTCGCCGGTTTCTTCTTTTATGCCGGAATGCTGTTGGCGCATTCGCCGGTCATTCTGCTCAGCTTGCAGCTGCTGAACGCGATTTACATCGGTATCCTCGGCGGTATTGGCATGCTCTATTTCCAGGACTTAATGCCAGGACAGGCGGGTTCTGCAACCACTCTTTACACCAACACCATCCGCGTGGGCTGGATTATTGCCGGATCGCTGGCCGGTATTGCCGCTGAAATCTGGAACTACCATGCGGTGTTCTGGTTTGCGCTGGTGATGATTATCGCCACGGTCTTTTGCCTGGCGCGGATCAAAGACGTTTAAGGTGCGGTGAGCGCTTCAAGCTCAATAAGGTACACCATAGCCTGGCGCGTTGTCTGGCCACACATTTCAGCGCTGGGCTGTAAGCCTGCACACACTTTTGGCCGCAGTGCGGAACCAAAAATTTTACAGCGCAGGAATTCATCAAGCTGAACGCATGGCGTATTGGCGGGCTTGCCCTCAGGCATGCCGGGGATGGGGCTGGAAATAGAAGGCGCAGTGCAACATGCGCCACAATCCGGACGGCATTCCATACAATATTCTCTTTAAGGTAAACCCGCGGATTGTGTAGGTAGCGAACAGTACCACCTTTTTTGCACCCGCAAAAGTGCGAATTCCGCTTGCCTGAATGACCCGGCGCGAGTAGTTTGACGCGATATTTTAGACACTCCTCACTACAGGATTTTTTCGATGCCAAGAGCGAACGAAATTAAAAAAGGTATGGTACTTAACTACAACGGCAAGCTGCTGATTGTAAAAGACATTGATATTCAATCACCGAGCGCACGTGGTGCAGCCACGCTGTACAAAATGCGTTTTTCTGATGTCCGTACCGGCCTAAAAGTCGAAGAGCGCTTCAAAGGCGACGATATTGTGGATACCGTCACCCTGAGCCGTCGTGGTGTTGATTTCTCTTACGTCGATGGCAACGAATATGTCTTTATGGATAAAGAAGACTATACCCCGTATACCTTCACCAAAGACCAGATCGAAGAAGAGTTGCTGTTTATCCCGGAAGGCGGAATGCCGGACATGCAGGTGCTGACCTGGGATGGCCAACTGCTGGCGCTTGAACTGCCGCAGACCGTAGACCTTGAGATCGTTGAAACCTCACCTGGCATTAAAGGTGCGTCAGCCAGTGCACGTAACAAGCCAGCCACCCTGACCACCGGCCTGGTGATCCTGGTTCCTGAGTATCTGAGTGCCGGTGAGAAAATCCGCATTCATATCGAAGAACGCCGTTATATGGGGCGTGCAGACTAACGTTCCTGCTAAGACACAGACTAAAAGGGACAGCGCACGCTGTCCCTTTGCTGTTTTCAGCGCTGACTGCTGAGATAAAAATCATCCATCAATAATGATTCCAGATACTGCTCATCCTCGCGCATAAAACGCACGATGACATTAACCGCCTGAGGGTAAAAGCCCTCGCCGTCGCGATGCAGACAGCTATCCCGGAACAATGATGCCCAGCACATAATATGATGATGCAAAAAGTAATATTGCTCAGCGACGCTCTGCTCTTTGCCTACCATTTTCGCCATTAACGCCAGCTGTACCGCAATATGATCGGCAGGTTCATTCTCCCGCGCAGCCAGCCCCTGTTCAACTAACAGCACATTCATTTGCCGTCGTTCTTCAGGTGCCGTCGTGTGCGGGTAATGCCCTGCATAAGGAGACACGCTCTGTGGAGGGGCCAGCAAAAACAGTGAAGCAAAATCGGCCGCCAGCTCCAGTTGTCGGCATTCGCGCCGCAGCACCTGAGCCAGACTACGCGCTAACTTTTTGACGTCAGCAGCCAGTCCGGGGATCCCCGTCAGTGAGGTCATCCACTCCCGGCTCTCCTCGCTCTCAAGACGGGCTAATTGCTTCTCGTCCAGTTCACGAAACAGCAGTTGCGAAAACCACTGATATACTGCTGCACGCTGCTGATGAATGTGATTATGCGGCACTGGCCCCCTCCTCTTTCACTGTCTCAGGTCCACCGAAAGCGGTTACCTGCGGGGCCTTCTGCTGGAAGCGTTCAACCTCTACCAGCACGGAATGCGCGGAAGGGCCTTGCGCCAGCTGCGATGTTCCAATATCCGCACTCAGGACATTCGGATCGCCATAGGTGCATAGCGTCCCGGCTTTTCCGCCTTCCTGCGGGGAATACCATGCCCCTTCATGAATGCGGATCACGCCAGCGGGAAAATCGGCGCTAATCACTACGCCCGCCAGCACCTGGCCACGAGCATTGAACACGCGGGCGATATCTCCGGCTTTTAAACCGCGGGCGGCGGCATCCTGCTCGCTGATGTAAAGCGGCTCTCTGCCAGCCACCGCGTAGGTGTTACGAAACGCCTCGCTTGAGCATAACTGCGAGTGCAGACGCTTGTCCGGGTGACAGGATTGCAGATGCAGCGGATATTTATTCGTCTTGCCCTGATGGCTACGTTCAAACGGCTCCATCCACACCGGGTGTCCTGGACAATCTTCATATTGAAAACCCGCGATGGTTTTACTGTAGATTTCAATAAGCCCCGACGGGGTGCCTAACGGATTAAGATCGGGCTGGTCGCGGAACTCACCGTGCCGCACCCACGGCTGCCCCGCCGGATATTCAATATATCCGTCCCCTTTCCAGAAGGTATCAAAGTCCGGTAAGGTGACGCCGAGCGATGCGCCCATCTTCACGCCTTCGTCATAAAGCGCTTGTATCCACTGCATTTCATCGCGGTTTTCACGATATGCCACTTCTTTATCAAAGCGCTTACACAGCCCGGCAAATACGTCAAAGTCGTGACGTGCCTCATATTGCGGTTTGACCACCTGACGCAGCGCCATCAGTCCTTTATTCGAATGCGTGCCAAACTGCTCAATGTCATTCCGCTCAAAGCGCGTAGTGACGGGCAGGACAATATCGGCAAAGCGACAGGATGCAGTCCATTGGTGATCTAATACCACGACGGTTTCCAGCTTCTTCCATGCCTCAATCATGCGGTTGCGATCCTGCTGCGCATGGAACGGATTGGCCGCGCTGTAGACGGCCATTTTGATATCAGGCCAGGTTAACGTTTCACCGTTGAAGGCAATTTTCTTACCCGGCGCAAGCAGGCAGTCGACGATACGCGAGGTGGGAATATGCGCCGATGCGCCACGAAAATCCGCTTTATATTTCGCCTCTGGGGGATTGTTAATACTTCCCAGCCCCGACAGCACAGGCCCGGCCGACGTTACCGTTCCACCGCCGTTGTAGTGCCAGCCAAATCCTACACCGCCGCCCGGTAAACCAATTTGTCCGACCATGCTCGCCAGCACCACCAGCATCCAGGGATACTGCTCTCCGTGGTGCATACGCTGGACGCACCAGCCGCCCATAAACTGCGTGCGGCCTTTCACCAGCAGGCGGGCGAAGTCACGGATTTGTTCTGCGCTCAGGCCACAGATTTGGGCTGCCCATTCGGCGTTTTTCACCTGCTTGTCAGTCTCGCCCGTCAGGTACGGTAAAAACTGTTCAAAGCCGACGGTGTAATCGTTAATAAATGCCGTGTCGTACAGTTTTTCTTCATACAAGGTGTGCGCGAGCGCCAGCAGCAAAGCAACATCGGTTTGCGGTCGCAGCGCCAGTTGTTCAGCACCCAGATAGTTTTGCGATTTACTGCGCACCGGATCAACGCTGATGACGCGCATTTTGCCCTGTGCGACCGCCTCTTTAATCTGCTGCCAGTAGCCAAACACTTCGTGGTCGGGTACCAGGAATTCTATCTGCAAATTCTTAATCGGATCGCAGCCCCACAACACGATGGTATGGGTATTCTCAATCACCAGCGGCAGCGAGGTTTGCTGCTCGTAGACTTCCAGCGAACCAATCACATGCGGCAAGATGACCTGTGCAGCCGCCGCCGAGTAGTCGCCAACGGTGGTGACATAGCTCCCGTGCAGGCCAAGCCCCCTATCCATTGCGCCACCCGCTTTATGGTATTTACCCACCATTTGCCAGTCGGCCAACCCGGTAAAGACACCGGAAGATCCGTAGTTTTTTTGCACCCGCTCCAGCTCTTCGTAAAACAGATCCAGCGCCCGATCCCAACTGACCCGCACAAAACGGTTATCACCGCGCTGGCTGCGGTCTGATTTTTCACGCTTACGTAACCAGTCCAGACGAACCATCGGGTAGCGGACTCGCGAAGGGTTGTAGACCACTTCACGTACTGCATTCAGCATATCGCACGGATATTTGTCGTGTTTAAAGGGCCGGGTTTCGGTCCACTCGCCGTTGACCACTTTGGCTTCAAAAGCGCCGTAATGCGAGCCGGACTGGATCCACTGCTCAGGGTTTTCTCCTGCCGCCCATACCTTTGATATCAGCGGGTTCGGCGCCAGCGCACTGGCGGCACCTACCGCCAGCATACCGCTCAGAAAACGGCGACGGGACGGATTAAAATCGTGAATATCCATACATTATCCTCTTTATTATTGGGGGGCAGGCACATCGCTGGCGTGCGTCTGGAGGTATTTCAACAGCGTGCGTTCTTCCACCGGATTAAGCCGGTAATAGGTCGACATCGCTTTTAGTCCGGCAATCCAGCCATTGGCGGTATAACGGATGGTCGGCGGTGTGCTGTGGCAGGCGCTGCAGGTGGATTGCAGCATTTGTTCCGAGTATTCCCACACCGGTGCAATACTGGTGATAAGCCCCTGCGCGGAGGTCCATGCGGTCACGCTCACTTGCTGCCACTGCTGGTGCGAATCTGGGTCAACCTGGGTTTGCAGAATTTTTACGTTTGCCATCAGGGAATCATCAAGCACCGCGGAGAAAACGCGTTTGCCCATAAACTGCGTGATCACCCGCCCACGGCCTTTGCTTTCACGCCACCCCGTCACTTCCAACTGGACATTACTGCCCTCTTTTTTCAGCACTCTGACTTCGGTGGCCGGAAAAAGTAGCGCTTTACCGGCGGGACTCCCAGCCGTTGCCGTCAGGGCTTTCTCGCCTAACGAAAACAGCGTGGTCGCCTCCGACGGCGTCTCTCCCTGGCGTTGGAGTTGCTTAAACCGATCGCGAAAACCGCTGCTCATATCAGGCTTGTGATGGGCAATACCTTTGTGACAGTCAATGCAGTTGCTGTCTTTCGCCGCCGCTGCGGTCATTTGTGCCGCTGCATTCGTCGATTGCTTGCCGTGATCCATCGCCTCAAAGCTATGGCAGGATTTACAGGGCGCTGAATTATTGGCGCTCATTCGCGCCCACTCCCGCTGGGCAAGTTCTGCCCGTTTGGCGGTAAACTTTTCAGGCGTATCAATCGACGGGGAAATAAACGTATGGTAGAGATCGTTCAAGGCTTCCGTTTTGCGCAGAAGCGTCGGAAAGATGCCTGGTGGAATATGGCAATCCTTACACTCGGCACGCACGCCGGAGGCATTGCGAAAATGTATGCTGGTCTGATATTCCTCCCCCACCGTACGCATCGAATGGCACGACAAACAAAACTCGGTGCTACTGGTGTAATGCACGCCTTGCCACGTTCCCCAAATGGCAAAGGCCATGGCAACGGCTCCACCGAATGCCCACCATAGTGCGTTCTTTCTCATCCACGACATATTTGGCTCCCTTATTTTAATTGCGACACGCTAAGGGATATTAAAAAAGGAGAATAGAGACACCGGCAGCAGAGTATAGGAACAGCGTTCACTCTATGAGGCGAGTCAAAATAGTTAAAAATGGAAACTCGTAATATGCGGCTATCGTTTTAATAAGGAATTTCTCATGCTGGCACTGTTTCTCAACAGAGAAAGCCGTACATCGCTGCAACTGCAGATCTTTCAATTTTATTTTCAGGCTATTCAGCGGGGGAATTTGCTGTGCGGGGACAAACTTCCTTCTATCCGCGAGCAGGCGCAGGCGCTGAACGTGGCCAAAATCACAGTCGTTATGGCGTATGAAAAATTGATGGCTGCAGGGTTGATTAAGAGCCGACAGGGTATTGGCTATGAAGTGATCTTTACTACACCAGTACGTACACCCGCGACACACATACCGTTAGCCCAGGGTTCACCGCCGGTAAAGCCTGAGCCTGCAGGCGTTTCCACCGATGTTTACGGTGAGATGGGACGGGATTTTTATTGCCGGATGGGCGTCCCCGATCCCAATGCCTTTCCCTGGTCAAGCTGGCGAAAATGGAATAATGCTCCCAGCGTACTAAAAGAGCAATTGTTTACCCGATATCATTCACCAAATGGATTATTTTCATTGCGTGAGCAAATGGTCAGATACCTTAATCTATCCCGGGGAATTAATACTCGCGCAGAAAACATCATTATTACCAACGGAATTCAGGAAGGGTTATCACTGCTCAGCCAAATATTTATTATTCATCACGCGGCAAGTCAGGAGAAAAAGTGCCATATTGTGACCGAATCCCCTTGTTATTCTGGAGCCTGGCATCTGTTTAATTACTACGGTGCCGACATTACGCCTATCGCGGTGGATAATCAGGGACTGTGCACGGATAAATTACCCGAATATGCAACCCAACTTTGTTACGTGACGCCCGCACATCAGTATCCGATGGGGAGCGTGCTTTCAGTGGAGCGGCGTCTGTCGTTGCTGACCTGGGCGCAGCGTGTCGGGGCGTACATTATCGAAGATGATTATGATGCCGTTTTTACGTACGGCGAAAATCCCCTCCCCGCGCTGAAAGCCATGGATTATCACGATCGGGTGATCTATATGGGGACATTCTCAAAAACGCTGGGGCCGGGTGCGCGTCTTGGCTATCTCATTTGCCCGGATGAACTGCTCCCGGCAGTGCAGAATATGAAAGCGTTAAACAACAACGGCAGCCAGTGGTTATTGCAGCAGTTTCTCGCTGAGTTAATGCAAAATCAGGTTTTTTATACCCACCTCGGCAAACTGGCCTGCAGCTACGCGTCCCGGCTCGCGCTTCTCCGGGACGGTCTTTCTGCGCTGTTCCCCGACGGAAAAATTGACGGCGCAACGGCGGGCCTGCATCTCTCGTTACACATCGATCGCTCGCCCGACGTCATCGCCTTGCTGCAACAGCGCTGCCTGCAGGCAGGTGTTCGCTTTGATACGTTACAGGACATTGAAAATGGTTCAGAAGAAATCTGGCGCAAGGAGAACAACGCCGGGGTGATGTTTTTCGGTTTTGGCGGGTTGCAGTTACCGCAGATCAATAAAGTGCTGAGAGTGCTGGAGCAGGCGTTAATTCAGCCCTGAAGGCAGAACAGGGATCGAGCGACTCGCCCAATCCCTGTTGAGGCCATTACAGCAGATCGCGGAACTGCGTTTGTTTCAGCGCCAGCTCAACGCCACGAACTTCTGCCAGCCCTTTCAGACGACCAATTGCGGAGTAACCCGGATTGGTTTTCTTGTGCAGATCGTCCAGCATCTGATGCCCGTGATCCGGACGCATTGGGATAGGACGCAGATCGCCCGCCTTCTTACGACGCTGTTCTTCACGCAGGATCGCCGCCACCACAGAGACCATATCTACGTCGCCCTGCAGGTGAGCACCTTCATGGAAGGTTTTCGGGTTATCTTCACGGCAGGTCGAACGCAAATGCGTAAAGTGAATACGATCGCCAAAGGTTTCAATCATTTTCACCAGATCGTTATCCGCCCGTACACCGTAAGAACCGGTACACATGGTGAAGCCGTTATAGATGCTGTCTACTGTTTCTTTCAACCACTGCATATCTTCAATGGTGGAAACAATACGCGGCAGGCCGAGGATCGGGCGCGGCGGATCGTCAGGATGCACGGCCAGGCGCACGCCTGCTTCTTCAGCTACCGGCACAATTGCGCGCAGGAATACGGCCATATTATTGCGCAGATCGTCTTTGCTGATACCGTCATACTCCGCCAGGCGCGCGCGAAACTTGTCCAGCGTATAACCTTCTTCTGCACCCGGCAGACCGGCGATAATATTGCGAGTCAGCTTCTCTACATCGGCTTCGCTCATGGCATTGAAATAATCCAGAGCCTGACGCTGTTCTTCTGCGGTGTAATCCGCTTCCGCACCGGGGCGCTGCAGGATGTGCAGCTCAAAGGCCGCAAAAGCAATTTGATCGAAGCGCAGGGCTTTAGAACCGTCCGGGAGCTGATATTCAAGGTCAGTGCGCGTCCAGTCGAGGATCGGCATGAAGTTATAGCACACGGTATCAATGCCGCAGGTCGCCAGATTACGGATACTCTGCTGATAATTGGCGATCCACGTTTGATACTGTCCAGACTGGGTTTTGATGTCTTCGTGAACGGGAATGCTTTCCACCACCGACCAGGTCAGCCCCTTTTCAGCCAAAATAGCCTGTCGCTTTTGAATCTCTTCTACCGGCCACACTTCACCATTAGGAATGTGGTGCAAGGCGGTCACAACACCGGTTGCGCCAGCCTGACGCACATCATCAAGCGATACCGGATCGTTAGGTCCGTACCAACGCCAGGTTTGTTCCATTGCTTCACCTCACAAGTTGTTATACCAAATTAAGTTAGCTGCATGACGACTACCATACAGGCATCGGGTGGATGATCAACAGAACGCCGATGATTGATTGATCCAGCTCACATTCCCCGGATAAATAAGGCACACCAATTTAACTTGCTGTCATATAACTTTATACTGCCATTGTTAATTAATGGTTAATCAGGTGTATTTAATGAAGACAATTGCCTCGGCTTCACTCCCCAAAAATGTACAGATGCCACAGTACGATCGCCAACGCTTAACCTCGCGGATCGTACATTTTGGTTTCGGTGCTTTTCACCGTGCTCATCAAGCATTGTTGACCGATCGCGTACTCAATACGCAGGGAGGAAACTGGGGAATTTGTGAGATCAGCTTGTTCAGCGGCGATCGGCTGATGAGCCAGCTTCGTGAGCAGGATCATCTGTATACCGTGTTAGAAAAAGGTGCCGACGGCAATCAACCGATAGTGATAGGTGCCGTTAACGAATGCCTGAACGCCACGCTGGATTCGCTGGCGGCCATTATTGAAAAATTCTGTGAACCGCAGGTGGCGATTGTGTCGTTAACCATCACGGAAAAAGGCTACTGTATTGATCCGTCCACCGGGTCGCTTGATGTCACAAACCCACGCATTATTCATGATTTGCAGTCGCCGGATGAACCGCACTCAGCGCCGGGCATTATCGTCGAAGCCCTGCATCGCCGACGCGAACGCGGATTACCGCCGTTTACTGTACTCTCGTGCGATAACATCCCGGACAACGGGCATGTGGTGAAAAACGCGATCCTGGGCATGGCGCAAAAACGTTCGCCTGAGCTGGCGACGTGGATACAACAGCAGGTCAGTTTTCCGGGCACCATGGTCGACAGAATTGTCCCTGCAGCAACCGACGAATCGCTGGAAGAAATTGCCCAAGCGCTGGGCATCGCTGACCCCTGTGGCATCAGCTGTGAGCCGTTTATCCAGTGGGTGATTGAAGACAATTTTGTCGCCGGCCGCCCGCAGTGGGAAACCGCCGGTGTCCAGATGGTTGATGACGTGCTGCCGTGGGAACAGATGAAACTGCGGATGCTAAACGGCAGTCACTCATTTCTGGCCTATCTTGGCTATCTGGCCGGGTTTCAGCACATCAGCGATTGCATGCAGGACAATGCCTTTCGTGAAGCGGCTTACCGTCTGATGATGACGGAGCAGGCCCCCACGCTGCACATCACTAACGTCGATCTAAATCAGTATGCCGAAAGCCTGCTGCAACGTTTTGCCAATCCAGCACTGAAGCATAAGACATGGCAAATCGCGATGGACGGCAGCCAAAAATTGCCGCAAAGAATGCTGGAAGGGATCCGCATACATTTATCACGGCAAAGCGACTGGCCTCTGCTGGCACTGGGCGTTGCGGGCTGGATGCGCTACGTGAGCGGCATTGATGATGCGGGTGCAGCCATTGATGTGCGCGATCCGTTGCGTGATAAGATCCGCGCGCTTGTCGAGCACAGTTCCCTATCAGAGCGCGTCAGCGCACTGCTTTCCCTGCGCGAGATTTTTGCCCCCGATCTGGTGCAGAATCCGCAATTCGTCGCAGCTATCGAGCAGGCTTGGCAGAATATTGCGCAATATGGCGCGCATCAGGCCGTCATGCAGACGTTAAAAAATTAACAATTTCTGCCATTCAGCGGGACGAAGCGCACCTTCGTCCTCTCTGCCCTTCTCTTTTTATCCTTTTTTCGCCAGGATTGTTGAACGCTATAACAGCATTTGATGATTCTGGAGCCAACGTGACCAAAACCAACCTCATTACCGGTTTTCTCGGCAGCGGTAAAACCACCTCTATTCTTCATTTACTCGCCAACAAAGATCCCGCTGAGAAGTGGGCTGTGCTGGTCAATGAGTTTGGCGAAGTCGGTATTGACGGCGCGCTGTTGGCCGACAGCGGCGCACTGCTAAAAGAGATCCCCGGAGGATGCATGTGTTGTGTTAACGGTTTGCCGATGCAGGTAGGCCTTAATACGTTACTGCGTCAGGGCAAACCCGACCGGTTATTGATCGAACCTACCGGCCTCGGGCATCCAAAACAGATTTTGGATTTACTCACCGCCCCGGTTTACGAACCGTGGATCGATCTGCGCGCGACACTCTGTATCCTTGACCCTCGCCTGCTGCTGGATGAAAAAAGCGTCGCCAATGAGAATTTCCGCGACCAGCTGGCCGCCGCTGACGTTATCGTCGCCAACAAAACCGATCGCGCTACGGCTGAAAGTGAACATGCCTTGCAAACCTGGTGGCAGCACTACGGCGGTCACCGTCAGTTGGTTCATGCCGACCATGGACACATTGACACGCAGTTACTGGATTTACCGCGTCTGAATCTGGCTGTGCTTCCCACAAGTGCGGCACACGCCCACCAGCATGCCGACAAAAAAGGGCTGGCGGCACTGAGCCTGCCGGCACAGCAGCGCTGGCGTCGTAGTCTCAACAGCGGTCAGGGGCATCAGGCCTGCGGCTGGATTTTCGATGCGGACACCGTGTTCGATACCATCGGCCTGCTGGAATGGTCGCGTCTCGCGCCGGTAGGTCGCGTAAAAGGCGTCATGCGAATCAAGGAAGGATTGGTACGCATCAACCGTCAGGGTGATGACTGGCACATTGAGACCCAAAACGTCGCACCTCCGGACAGCCGTATTGAACTCATCTCGGACACCGAGACTGACTGGAACGCGTTACAGGGTGCATTGTTGAAGCTTCGTTTAGACGCTAACGCGTAAGGTTGCCTGCGATTTTGGCAATGGTGAACGACGATGAAAACCCGATACCCTTTTATTCTCCTGCTTAATATCGCAGGTCTGGCGCTGTTTCTGTCCTGGTATATTCCAGCCGGACATGGGTTCTGGTATTCCATCGATTTTGGTGTTTTCCATTTCTTCAACCAAAAACTGGTCGACAGCCCAATGTTCCTGTGGGTTGTCGCTATCACCAACAACCGCGCGTTTGACGGCTGCTCGCTGCTGGCAATGGGTGCCCTGATGCTGAGTTTTTGGCGCAAAGAAACCCCGGACGGTCGCCGCCGTATCATCGCAATTGGTCTGGTGATGCTGCTCACGGCGGTGGTATTAAATCAGTTAGGCCAGGCGCTTATTCCGGTTAAACGCGCCAGTCCAACGCTGATGCTGGATAATATTCATCGTGTCAGCGAGCTGCTGCATATTTCAACCAAAGATGCGTCAAGAGACAGCTTCCCGGGCGATCACGGCATGATGCTGCTTATTTTTTCCGCATTTATGCTGCGGTATTTCGGAAAAGTCGCAGGATTAATCGGCCTTATTATCGCTGTGGTTTTTGCCTTTCCTCGCGTAATGATTGGTGCTCACTGGCTTACTGATATCGTGGTCGGTTCGATGACCGTCGTTTTGATTGGCCTGCCCTGGTGGCTAATGACACCATTAAGCGACCGTTTGGTCACCCTGTTCACGAATTATCTCCCCGGTAAAAACAAACATTTTTTAAACAAATAACGCAGAGTAATTAACATCATCAGGGATACTTCTGATTCCCTGATGATATCTGACGATAATCTCTCTTGCTGACTGTCATTCTCTTGTCATCTTATTTCTGTTGAAAATGAATGAATTGCGTGCTTTTCAGCCTAATTGTTCTTAATTTAGCCAATGCCGTTTATTCACTTTCTGTATCAATTTTTCTTATAAGAAATCACGTAAAATCACTCGCAATGACTGTGGCGATCGGGTAATCTCGAACTCGTTTTGCCTCGCGAGATAATTATTCTCTTTACGAATAAATTTGTGCGTTCCTCCACAGATTTGACCATAAAGAATTGTCTCATCGTGCGTAGGTAATTAGTCTCGTCACGTTTGGCATTTTTTATAACGATATTTATCGTTAAGGACTTCAAGGGAAAACAAACAACATGGTCAAATCTCAACCGATTTTGAGATATATCTTGCGGGGCATACCCGCGATAGCAGTTGCGGTTCTGCTTTCTGCATGTAGCACAACGAACACCGCCAAGAATATGCATTCTGAGACGCATGCTGTGGGCAATGGAGATAACTCTTCACTGCAAGCCTCTCAGGATGAATTTGAAAGTATGGTACGTAATATCGATGTTAAATCTCGTATTATGGACCAATACGCTGACTGGAAAGGCGTGCGTTACCGCCTTGGCGGCAGCACTAAGAAAGGGATTGATTGTTCAAGTTTTGTACAACGTACATTCCGTGAACAATTTGGTTTAGAGCTTCCTCGCTCAACCTACGAACAACAGGAAACGGGTAAATCCGTTTCGCGCACCAATCTGCGCACCGGCGATCTGGTTCTGTTCCGTGCGGGCTCTACGGGCCGTCACGTCGGTATTTATATCGGTAACAACCAGTTTGTACATGCCTCGACCAGCAGCGGCGTTGTTATTTCCAGTATGAACGAGCCTTACTGGAAAAAGCGTTACAACGAAGCCCGCCGGGTTCTGAGTCGCAGTTAATTCGTTTGGCAGCTATCCCTTGGCTATCCTGATGAGACAAATCAAAAGCACTGCTTAGGCGGTGCTTTTTGCTTTTCTTTTACACAACAGAAAAATCTCACGATAAGCGTCAATCCAGGCTATAGTCTTACAAATTAAGCGGTTTAATAATAAGCAGTTACTGCAGGTAAACATAAAGAACTATGTTCAAACGTGCCTCTTCTTCCGGTCGGAAAATCCTGATCACCTGTATTTTAACGGGGCTCGTCGTCGCCTTACTCGTCAGCACACTGCAATTTTTCGTCTCGTGGCACAAACGAGAAGTGAAGTACGACACGCTGCTCTCCGATATACAGAATTACGTCAAAAGTTACTTCTCAGAACTCAAAACGACCACCGATGAACTACAACCCCTGGTCACTGACAGTTGCCAACAAGTTGCCACGAAACTAACCTCCAGTGCGGCCTTTAGCCTCAACGTACGGGCTTTTTTGCTGGTAAAAGACAGCATCGCATTTTGCTCTTCCGCAACGGGCCCCATGAACACCCCCATCCAGGAGCTGATGCCGTCGATTAATATCAACCACGATATCGATGTGGCCCTGCTCCCGGGTACGCCGATGGTGCCTGACAAACCCGCAATAATGATTTGGTATCGTCATCCTGCCTTGCCAAATAGCGGCGTATTTAGTTCACTGAACATTAATCTGGCCCCCTATCTTCTCTATACCGCCCGGCAAGATGATTTTGACGGTATTGCTATTATCGTGGGCAAGACGGCTATTTCGACATTCTCAGCTCACCTGATACCCATCTCCGATCTTCCTGATGCCTCAACCCCACGACAGGCGACGATTGACGGCCTGCCGGTGACCGTTCGATTGTACGCAGAAGAGTGGACGTATAACGATATCTGGTATTCCCTCATGCTGGGATGCATGGCTGGGATTATGGCGGCCCTGCTTGTCTGGTACTACATCTACACCCTCCGTTTACGGCCCGGGAAAGATATTCTGAACGCCATCAAGCACAATCAGTTTTATGTGGTCTACCAACCGGTCATGGAGATGCAAACGCTGGAGGTAAAAGGCGTAGAAGTCTTATTACGCTGGCGTCATCCAACGACGGGCGAGATCCCGCCTGATGCCTTTATTCATTACGCCGAATCGCAGCAAATGATTGTGCCACTCACGCAGCATCTCTTTAAGCTGGTGGCCAGCGATGCCCCTGCCCTACAAAAAGTACTCCCCAAGGGCGCAAAATTGGGGATCAACATCGCGCCTTCACATTTGCATGGTGAGAGTTTCAAAGCAGATATTCAGGAACTGAGCGCCTCGTTACCCGCCAACTACTTTCAGGTGGTGCTGGAAATCACCGAACGCGATATGCTCGATCAGCACGAAGCCACGAAAATTTTTGAATGGCTGCATGCTGCCGGGCTCGAAATTGCCATTGATGATTTCGGCACCGGCCATAGTGCCCTTATCTATCTGGAACGTTTTACGGTCGATTACCTGAAGATTGACCGTGGATTTATCAATGCCATTGGTACCGAGACGCTGACGTCGCCGGTACTGGATGCCGTGTTGACACTCTCCAGACGCCTCAATATGCTGACGGTTGCTGAAGGCGTAGAAACGCAGGAGCAGGCCCGGTGGCTGCGCGATCGCGGCGTGCATTTCTTCCAGGGTTACTGGGTCAGCCGTCCGTTAAAGCTGGCTGATTTCGTACGCTGGATGGCGAAGCCAGATATGCCAAAGTGGTGATCGCACAGTGCGATTCGTCGATACACTACGCTTGCCGGAACCTCCCCGAGGCTCGGACATGAGGTCCATCGGCTGGTGGACAAGAAAAGGAAAACCCGTGCATAGGATTGTTCGCGTACTGCTGCTATTTTTCACCGTTATAGGTTTTAGCGCTCAGGCTCAGTCCATCAAAGAAAGCTATGCATTTTCCGTACTGGGCGAACCCAAGTATGCGTTCAATTTTACCCACTTCGACTATGTGAATCCCGCTGCCCCCAAAGGGGGGCAAATCACGCTCTCGTCCATCGGCACCTTCGATAATTTCAACCGCTACTCGATGCGAGGGAATCCCGGCGCCCGGACTGAATCACTTTACGATGCGCTGTTTACCACTTCCGATGATGAACCCGGTAGCTATTACCCGCTCATTGCCGACAGAGCCCGCTACGCGGACGACTATTCCTGGGTTGAAATCGCCATTAACCCGCGCGCGCGTTTTCACGATGGGTCGCCGATCACCGCCCGCGACGTTGCCTTTACCTTCCACAAATTTATGACCGAAGGCGTGCCGCAGTTTCGTCTGGTATACAAAGGGACCACCGTTAAAGCGATCGCCCCGTTAACCGTGCGAATTGAGTTAGCCAAACCGGGTAAAGAAGACATGCTCAGCCTGTTTTCATTACCGGTGATGCCTGAGAAATACTGGAAAGATCACAAGCTCAGCGACCCGTTATCCTCCCCACCCCTTGCCAGCGGACCTTACCGCATCACCCAATGGAAAATGGGGCAGTATATCGTCTACTCACGGGTCAAAGATTACTGGGCCGCTGACCTGCCGGTTAATCGTGGGCGCTGGAATTTTGATACCCTCCGTTACGACTATTACCTTGATGACAACGTGGCCTTTGAAGCATTTAAAGCCGGTGCATTTGACCTGCGTCTTGAGAACGATGCCAAAAACTGGGCAACACGTTATACCGGTAAGAACTTCACAAAACAGTACATCGTCAAAGCCGAACAAAAAAACGAGTCGGCGCAGGATACGCGCTGGTTAGCGTTTAACATCCAGCGTCCGGTGTTCAGCGACCGCCGTGTTCGTGAGGCGATCACGCTGGCCTTTGATTTTGAATGGATGAATAAGGCGTTGTTTTATAATGCCTGGAGCAGGACGACCAGCTATTTCCAGAACACCGAATATGCCGCCAAAAATTATCCCGACGCGGATGAACTGGTGCTACTTGCGCCGATGAAAAACGATCTGCCTCCCGAAGTCTTCAGCCAAATCTATCAGCCACCCACATCAAAAGGCGACGGTTACGATCGTGAAAACCTGCTGAAGGCCAGTGCACTCCTGGACAAGGCCGGATGGGTATTGAAGGGGCAGCAGCGGGTCAACATCACCAGCGGCAAAGCGCTGACTTTTGAGCTGTTGCTCCCGGCAGGCAGTAACAGCCAATGGGTATTGCCGTTCCAGCATAACCTGCAGCGGCTGGGCATTACGATGAATATCCGCCAGGTCGATAACTCACAAATCACCAACCGCCTGCGCAGCCGCGACTATGACATGATGCCAAGGCTGTATCGCGCGATGCCGTGGCCCAGCTCGGATCTGCAAATTCTGTGGGCCTCCGAATATATTGATTCCAGCTATAACGCCCCCGGCGTGCAAAGCCCGGTCATTGATAAGCTGATTAGCCAGATCATTGCGGCGCAAGGTAATAAAGCAAAACTTATCCCGCTGGGACGCGCGCTGGACCGCGTGTTAACCTGGAATTATTACATGTTGCCGATGTGGTTTATGGCCGAAGATCGGCTGGCATGGTGGGACAAATTTTCGCAGCCTGCCGTTCGCCCAATTTACACCATCGGCGTGGACAACTGGTGGTATGACGTCAACAAAGCGGCCAAACTTCCCGCTGCCAGACGACAGGGAGAATAAATGGGCGCATATCTGATTCGACGTTTGCTGCTGGTGATCCCGACGCTCTGGGCCATCATTACCATCAACTTTTTTATCGTGCAGATTGCCCCAGGCGGCCCGGTCGAGCAGGCCGTCGCAGCCATTGAATTCGGGCAAAGTGGCGCACTGCCGGGCGCCGGTAGTGAGGGTGTGCGTGCCAGCCACGCGCAAACTGGCGTCGGGAACATCAGCGACAGCAATTATCGTGGTGGTCGCGGCCTGGATCCGGAAGTGATTGCTGAAATCACCCGCCGTTACGGATTCGATAAACCGATTCACGAACGTTATTTCAACATGCTCTGGAACTATATCCGCTTCGATTTTGGCGACAGCCTGTTTCGCAGCGCCTCGGTCCTGACATTAATCAAAGACAGCCTGCCCGTCTCCGTCACGCTGGGATTATGGAGTACGCTGATTATCTATCTGGTGTCGATTCCGCTGGGGATCCGCAAAGCGGTGTACAACGGTAGCCGCTTTGACGTGTGGAGCAGCGCATTCATTATTATCGGCTACGCCATCCCCGCTTTCCTGTTTGCAATTTTATTGATCGTTTTCTTTGCCGGCGGCAGCTATTACGACCTTTTCCCGCTACGCGGTCTGGTTTCCGCCAATTTTGACGCTCTGCCCTGGTATCAAAAAATCACCGATTATCTGTGGCATATCACCCTGCCGGTGGTGGCAACGGTGGTGGGTGGATTTGCCGCACTGACGATGCTAACCAAAAACTCCTTTCTGGATGAGGTTCGCAAACAGTATGTCGTCACCGCGCGCGCTAAAGGCGTTAGCGAGAAAAACATTCTGCGAAAACACGTCTTTCGTAACGCCATGCTGTTGGTGATAGCCGGTTTCCCAGCCACCTTCATCAGTATGTTTTTCACCGGCTCACTGTTGATTGAAGTCATGTTCTCGCTCAACGGTCTGGGATTACTGGGCTATGAATCAACCGTGTCACGCGACTATCCGGTGATGTTTGGTACGCTTTATATCTTCACGCTGATCGGCCTGCTGCTCAATATCCTCAGTGATATTAGCTATACGCTGGTCGATCCGCGTATTGATTTCGAGGGACGCTAATGTCGCGCTTAAGCCCCGTCAATCAGGCCCGCTGGGCGCGTTTTCGCCACAATCGCCGTGGCTACTGGTCGCTGTGGATTTTTCTGCTGCTGTTCGGCTTAAGCCTGTGTTCCGAGCTGATTGCCAATGATAAGCCACTGCTGGTGCGCTATGACGGCAGCTGGTACTTTCCACTGGTCAAAAACTACAGTGAAAGCGATTTCGGCGGCCCGTTAGCCACCAAAGCAGATTATCAGGATCCGTGGCTGCAGCAGCGTCTGGAAAGCCAGGGATGGATCCTGTGGGCACCCGTGCGCTTTGGCGCCACCAGCATTAACTTTGCTACCGACACCCCCTTCCCTTCCCCGCCGTCCGCACAAAACTGGCTGGGCACCGATGCCAACGGCGGCGACGTACTGGCGCGCATCCTCTATGGGACCCGCATTTCCATCCTGTTTGGTTTGATGTTAACCCTGTGTTCCAGCGTCATGGGCGTGATGGCCGGTGCGCTGCAGGGCTATTACGGCGGAAAGGTGGACCTGTGGGGGCAACGCTTCATTGAAGTCTGGTCCGGGATGCCGACGCTATTTTTGATAATCCTGCTCTCCAGCGTCGTCCAACCCAACTTCTGGTGGCTATTGGCCATTACGGTCGTGTTTGGCTGGATGAGCCTGGTCGGCGTGGTACGCGCAGAGTTTTTACGCACGCGAAACTTTGATTACATCCGCGCCGCACAGGCGCTCGGCGTGAGCGATCGCAGCATTATCCTGCGCCACATGCTGCCGAATGCGATGGTCGCCACGCTGACCTTTTTGCCGTTTATTTTATGTAGCTCAATTACCACACTGACCTCGCTGGATTTTCTGGGGTTCGGCTTACCGCTCGGCTCCCCGTCGCTCGGAGAACTGCTGTTGCAGGGAAAAAACAACTTACAGGCACCGTGGCTTGGGATCACCGCGTTCGTGTCGGTAGCCCTGTTATTATCGCTGCTGATCTTTATTGGTGAAGCGGTACGCGACGCATTTGATCCCAACAAGGCGGTATAAGATGACGCAACCTCTGTTAGCCATTGACAATTTATCGGTCGGTTTTCGTCAGCAGGGAACCGTACGTACCGTGGTGAACGAAATTTCATTGCACGTCGAAGCCGGGCAAACCCTGGCACTGGTGGGCGAGTCCGGCTCGGGTAAAAGCGTCACCGCACTCTCGATTTTACGTTTGCTCCCCACACCTCCGGCGGTCTATCTTGCCGGTGATATCCGCTTTCACGGTGAATCACTACTCCACGCCAGCGAACAAACGCTACGCGGCGTACGGGGGAATAAAATCGCCATGATTTTCCAGGAGCCAATGGTGTCGCTTAACCCGCTGCACACTCTGGAAAAACAGCTCTATGAAGTGTTGTCGCTGCATCGGGGGATGCGTCGGGAAGCCGCACGGGCAGAGATCTTGACCTGTCTGGATCGCGTCGGGATCCGTCAGGCCGCCAAGCGTCTGGCGGATTTCCCGCACCAGCTTTCCGGCGGAGAGCGTCAGCGCGTGATGATCGCCATGGCGCTGCTCACTCGCCCTGAACTGCTGATTGCCGACGAACCCACCACCGCACTGGATGTTTCCGTGCAGGCACAAATCCTGCAACTGCTGCGCGAGCTACAACGCGAGCTGAATATGGGCCTGCTGTTCATCACCCATAATCTCAGTATCGTCAAAAAGTTAGCTGACACCGTTGCGGTGATGCAAAACGGTCAGTGCGTTGAACAAAACCGTGCCGGGCAACTGCTTTCTGCCCCCACCCATCCTTACACGCAGAAATTGCTCAACAGTGAACCTGCCGGCGATCCAGTGCCTTTACCCACCGGCCAACCCCCCTTGCTGGAAGTGGAGCAGCTTCGCGTCGCTTTCCCCATCCGTAAAGGGCTGCTTAAGCGCGTGGTGGACCATAACGTGGTGGTCAACAACGTCAGTTTTTCTCTGAAACCGGGAGAAACGCTGGGACTGGTTGGCGAATCAGGATCGGGGAAAAGTACCACCGGTCTGGCACTGCTGAGGCTCATCGCCTCACAAGGACGCATTGTATTCGATGGTCAGGCGCTGCATACCTTAAACCGCCGTCAACTGCTGCCGGTACGCCACCGCATTCAGGTTGTCTTTCAGGACCCTAACTCATCGCTGAACCCGCGCCTGAGCGTGTTACAGATTATTGAAGAGGGGTTACGCGTGCATCAACCCACGTTGTCTGCCGAGCAACGTGAAGCGCAGGTGAAAGCAGTAATGGCAGAAGTCGGCCTGGATAGCGACACGCGGCATCGTTACCCTGCCGAGTTTTCCGGTGGTCAGCGTCAACGTATTGCGATTGCCAGAGCACTGATTTTAAAACCATCGCTGATTATTCTGGATGAGCCGACATCGTCACTCGACAGGACCGTCCAGGCGCAAATCCTGACGTTGCTTAAGTCATTACAGCAAAAGCATCGCCTGGCCTACATCTTTATCAGCCACGATTTGCATGTTGTACGTGCGCTATGCCATCAGGTTATTGTGCTACGGCAAGGAGAGGTCGTGGAACAGGGGCAATGCGAGCACGTCTTCAACGCGCCACAACAAGCCTATACGCGTCAGCTGCTCGCGCTAAGCTGACGCTCAAAATGGGTTATTATTTGAAAAAGGTTCTGCGATAGCCACGCCGAAATTTTTCAGTCTGCAGGTCGCTGCAAATTCATCCTGACGATTGACGAACAGACACGGCTCCCCTTCACATTCCAGTACGGAACACGGAACTTCAATGTCGCTCAACGCCTGGCTGAGTTTATGCATTACCGACCACGCACTGTCACCGTCCGGACTGAGTAACTTGAGCGCCACCAGGCTATTCTCATTGCTCTGGCCGTTTTGCGGAATCGGTTCAACTTTTGAACCTGCGAAACCCACCGACCAACGATAGCACTGCGGCAGACGGTGAACGATTGAGAGTTGTAATGTCATCACTTTCTTTCCCTGGAAGTACAATTACTTCACAATTATTTTACATCAATATTAACACATCATTGACAATACGTCTTTAGACAGTTGGCAAACGTTTACACCCTGTCCGTATGCCACTTTCCGAACCCAATATTTAAATTTATTCAACGGTTCTGGCAGTTTTCCGGGCTATATGTACGCGTTTCTGCGATCTAACTCAACCTTTTTAACTACAATGATGTGACTTTTTACATAAATTGATTTTACATAAAATAAACATAACCAGGGGAATAGATAGATTAGCGGTTGATGTACATCAACTCCGGGAGGCAAATGCCCCCCAGGTTGTGTATTAGATCACCGTTTTTTTGGCTCGACTGGCATAGAGATAGAAGAGAATGGAACAGGACGCACAAAAGGCAATCGTCCAGATCATCGGCCAGGCCGAGTTAAAGGTCGCCAGTGACAGTAGCGCACCTACAATGGCACCGATGCCAAAGCGGAAGGTTCCCGCCAGCGACGACGCCGTGCCAGCCATATGCGGGAACTCATCGAGGATCACTGCCATCGCATTAGATGACACCATCGATACGCAACCAACAAACGCCGCAACACCGACCACCAGCGCCCAGAAGCCCAACCCGAACAGCGCGCTAAATACCATCCAGCCCGCCATCGCAAACTGGATCCACAGCCCGGTGCGGAACATATTCAATGCCCCAACCCGCCGTACAAAGCGGCTGTTAATAATGGTCATCACAAACAGGAAGACAATGTTCAGCGCAAAGTAATAGCCAAAGTTCTGCGGCGAAACATGGTTGATCTCAATGTAGACAAAGGGACCAGCGCTGAGAAACGAGAACATCCCGGCAAAACTAAATCCGCTGGCCAGCATATAGCTCAACACGCGCTTATGGCGAAACAGCGAGGCGAAATTGCCCATTGTGGTACGCAAACGAAACGGCTGGCGTCGCTCAACGGGCAAGGTCTCTTTGATCAAGGTGAAAATCATCACCGAAGCCAGAATTGCCGCCACGGCCAGGATCCAAAAGATGTAGTGCCAGCTTAACCATACCAGCACCCAGCCACCGACAATCGGCGCCAGCAGCGGCGCAATCGTCGTGACCAGCATGACGAAGGACATCATGCGTGAAAACTCTTCTTTCGGATAAATATCGCGCATCAGGGCGTTAATCACCACGCTCGCCGCCGCAGCCGCCAGGCCGTGGAAGAAACGCATAGTGATCAATTGATCGATAGTTTGTGCCAGCGCGCAGGCGACTGCCGCCGCCGCAAACACCAGCGTTCCCCCCAGAATCACCGGCTTACGCCCGATGCTGTCTGCCATAGGGCCGTAGATCAGTTGCCCCACTGCAAACCCCAAAATATAGGTACTGAGGGTCATTTGCGCACTGCCCGCAGGCACGCCAAACTGAGCAGAGATCACCGGCAGCGCCGGAAGATACATATCAATCGACAACGGCATTAACATGGCCAACAAGCCAAGGATAAAAACAATGGCAATTGAAGAGTTCTGCCGGGTGGTCACATTTAGCTCCTGAAATTAACGAGGGGTTACGTTAACGCTGGCGATTTCTTCTTCAGTCAAGGGGCGGTATTCGCCGGGCGCAAGATCGTCATCCAGTTTGATGGCGCCGATTCGCTCACGGTGCAGTTCCACAACATGGTTGCCAACGGCGGCAAACATACGCTTAACCTGATGATAGCGCCCTTCGCTAATGGTCAAGCGCACCTGGGTTGGCGTAATCACTTCCAGCACCGCCGGTTTTGTCAGATCTTTTTCGTTATGCAACTGTACACCACGGGTAAACTGTTCGGCGGTATCTTCCGCCACCGGCGACTCTAACGTCACCAGATAGGTTTTCTCACAATGGTGACGCGGGGAGGTGATGCGGTGTGACCACTGACCGTCATCGGTCATCAGTACCAGCCCGGTGGTGTCGATATCCAGACGCCCTGCCGCATGCAGCTTGTGGGCAACAGGTTCATCGAGGAAATAAAGCACTGTCGGATGATCCGGGTCTTCCGTGGAGCACACATAGCCCTGAGGCTTGTTGAGCATAAAATAGCGCGGGCCATTTTGCTGAGCCAGTGAATTACCGTCGTATTCGACGTCATGTTCTGGCAGCAGTTTAAAGGCGCTATTTCTGACGATTTCGCCATCGACGGTAACGCGGTTACCACGGATTTCACGCCCGGCAATAGCGCGGCTGACGCCGAGTTGCTGAGCGATAAATTTATCAAGTCGCATGAGTGTGATTTTGCCTGTAACAATACGGAAATCGAGCGTTATGCCCGAAAAGTGGAGCCGTTTTCCGCTCAGTATAGCGGGCTAACAACTTCCCTCAAGGGAAAAAGATTCGTGGCATACTATTCATTGTTATTGTTTACCCTAGTGAGACCATGACTTTTACACTTCGTCCTTACCAACAAGAAGCCGTGGATGCCACGCTCAACCATTTTCGCCACCACCGCACACCTGCGGTCATCGTCCTGCCAACCGGGGCCGGTAAAAGCCTGGTGATTGCTGAACTGGCGCGTGTGGCGCGTGGGCGCGTATTAGTGCTGGCGCATGTGAAGGAGTTGGTCGCACAGAATCATGCCAAATATTGTGCGTTGGGGCTGGAAGCCGATATCTTTGCCGCTGGCCTGAAGCGTAAAGAGAGCCACGGTAAAGTGGTTTTCGGCAGCGTACAGTCTGTGGCGCGTAATCTGGAAGCGTTTCAGGGTGAATTTTCCCTGCTCATCGTCGACGAGTGCCATCGCATTGGTGATGACGAAGAGAGCCAGTATCAGCAAATTCTGACTCACCTGACCCACGTCAACCCTCACCTACGCCTGCTCGGACTGACCGCCACGCCTTTCCGCCTCGGTAAAGGCTGGATTTACCATTTTCATTATCACGGTATGGTGCGCGGCGATGAAAAAGCGCTTTTTCGCGACTGTATTTATGAGCTGCCGCTGCGCTACATGATTAAACACGGCTATCTGACGCCGCCAGAGCGCCTCGACATGCCGGTCGTCCAGTATGACTTCAGCCGCCTGCAAGCACAAAGTAACGGTTTGTTCAGCGAAGCTGACCTCAACCATGAGCTGAAAAAACAGCAGCGGATAACACCGCATATCATCAGCCAGATTGTTGAATTTGCCCAGTCGCGTAAAGGCGTCATGATATTTGCCGCTACCGTGGAGCACGCGAAAGAGATTGTTGGTCTGCTGCCCGCAGACGATGCCGCACTGATCACCGGTGACACGCCTGGCGCAGAGCGAGATGTGTTGATTGAGGATTTCAAAGCCCAGCGCTTTCGCTATCTGGTCAACGTAGCGGTGCTGACCACCGGGTTTGACGCCCCACATGTCGATCTCATTGCGATCCTGCGCCCTACCGAGTCCGTTAGCCTGTATCAACAAATCGTCGGACGAGGGCTGCGTCTGGCGCCGGGAAAAACGGATTGTCTGATCCTCGACTACGCGGGTAATCCTCACGATCTGTATGCCCCGGAAGTGGGTGCGCCGAAGGGCAAAAGCGACAACGTTCCGGTACAGGTATTCTGCCCGGCCTGCGGGTTTGCTAACACCTTCTGGGGTAAGACCACAGCCGATGGCACGCTGATCGAACACTTTGGCCGTCGCTGTCAGGGGGGGTTTGAAGATGATGACGGTCACCGTGAACAATGTGACTTCCGCTTTCGTTTTAAAAACTGCCCACAGTGCAATGCTGAAAATGACATTGCCGCTCGCCGCTGTCGGGCATGCGATACCATACTGGTCGATCCGGACGATATGCTGAAGGCGGCGCTCAGGCTCAAAGATGCGCTGGTCCTGCGCTGCAGCGGTATGGTGTTACAAAACGGCCAGGATGAAAAAGGCGAATGGCTGAAGATTACCTATTATGACGAGGATGGCGCCGACGTCAGCGAACGATTTCGTTTGCACACTCCCGCGCAGCGCACGGCCTTTGAACAGCTGTTTATTCGCCCGCACACCCGCACACCCGGCATCCCTTTACGCTGGATAACTGCCGCCGACATCCTGGCGCAGCAGGCATTGTTACGCCATCCCGATTTTGTGGTCGCGCGCATGAAAGGCCAGTACTGGCAGGTTCGTGAAAAGGTCTTTGATTATGAAGGCCGCTTCCGCCGGGCACATGAATTACGCGGTTAATCGTACTTTTGATTGATGTACCCGTCATTTGAGGATAGAATCTCGCCCGCTTTTGCATACGCAAAGCAGATCACTTACCTGTTGCTGGGTCGCCTGTAGCAGGAATTATTAAAGAGAGATTTAAATGTTTACTATTAACGCTGAAGTACGTAAAGAGCAGGGTAAGGGTGCGAGCCGCCGCCTGCGTACCGCTAACAAGTTCCCGGCAATCATCTACGGTGGCGCAGAAGCCCCGATTGCTATCGAACTGGATCACGATTCAATCATGAACATGCAAGCTAAAGCTGAATTTTACAGCGAAGTTCTGACCATCGTTGTTGACGGTAAAGAAGTTAAAGTTAAAGCTCAGGCTGTACAGCGTCACCCGTTCAAGCCGAAACTGGCTCACATCGACTTCGTTCGCGCGTAATCGCCAACAAGTTGAAGAAAAACCCCGCCTCGGCGGGGTTTTTTTATGTCATTTTTAACCGATGACAACGTATGACATGTGGCCGGATAAGGCATTTACGCCGCCATCCGGCATCATCCATGTTATTTCCCGCCAGAAGTACGACGCTGCAACTGATCGCGCAGGTTAGGCGGCGTACCTTTAATGGTTAAGGTGTCCGTCGCCGGATCCCAGAAAATGCGTTCGCCCAGCAGCATGGCGTCGAAATTGATCGTTAACCCACCGCCGCTACCGGCAAACTTGGTTAACTGACGCAGTGTACTGCGATCTGCCGGGAAGCTCTCTTCCAGCTCATAGCCTTTATCCGCGGTAAACTCACTGAAGCTGACTTCGCTGACGCCGGAAAGCTCTTTTGACAGGGACTCCAGTTCAATCTCTTCCCCGGCCTGAAGCTGCTCGTTACAGTAGCTATAAACCTGCTGACGCACGTTCTGGCGTTCAGCTTTATCCAGTTGAGCTTCGGCAGTGAAGTCGTCTACCGCCTGCAGCAGGCCACGGTTTTGCGCTTTCGCATTCAGTCCTTCGCTGGCCCCGAGGAAATCCATAAAGAAATCGGCAACTTTACGTCCTACCCTTCCTTTCAGGAACGTCAGATACCGCGTGGACTCCGGGTTGGTTTCCCACTCGGTTAAATCAATACGCGCCACGATATCAGCATGATTGATATCCAGATAGTGCGTCGGGTTGATATCCAGATTTTCATTCACGCGCATGCTGCTTAAGTTGTTCAGCACCGCCACCAGCAGATACTCTACCGCCAGGTAACGGTAATGACAGAACAGCACGATCCCGCCGTCAGCAAACGGATACTTCGCCAGCTCATCGCGCAGACGCCCGGTTGCAGCACGACTGAACGCCAGAAAATCCTCTTCGCCCTGACGCTGCAAACGCAGCGTTTGCGCCAGTTCGCTCTCTTCGCTAAACAGGCCATAGGCTTTATTCTTGGCGCTATATACCCGATGCAGCTCAGCCATCATCTCGACAACGGTCGCCGTCGGCTCCAGTAATGAATCGCGCAAGACCAGCTCAAGGTTCTGCTCATCACGCTTGATAAGCTGGTGCAGGGCAATCTGGTTGATATCCAGACTCATGATAAACTCTCCTTTAAGACCGGGCGGTATTCAACCACCTGCCGGGCAGTGACGCAATAGAAGATAAAAAAGCAGAAAAAAAACTGTCGCTACGGTAATATGTTGCCCTTTCATGAACAGACAGATTTCGATTTATGCCACAAATTTCCCGCTATAGTGACGAACACGTTGAACAATTGCTGAATGAAATGCTCAACGTACTGGAAAAACATAAGGCACCGACCGATCTTTCCCTGATGGTACTGGGAAACATGGTCACTAACCTTATCAATACAAGCGTCGCACCGGCCCAGCGCCAGGCGATTGCGAATTCATTTGCCCGCGCATTGCAGTCTTCGATAAACGACGACCAAGCGCACTAAGAGCCTGCTCCGGGGAAACGAACAACAGTTTATGGTAACTCATCGTCAACGCTACCGTGAGAAAGTCTCCCAGATGGTTAGCTGGGGGCACTGGTTCGCCTTGTTCAACATTCTGTTGGCCATGGTGCTCGGTAGTCGTTACCTGTTTGTCGCCGACTGGCCGACAACGCTTGCAGGTCGTGTTTATTCTTATCTGAGCGTTGTCGGGCATTTTAGCTTCCTGGTGTTTGCCGCCTATTTGCTGATCCTGTTCCCCCTGACGTTTATCGTCATGTCCCAGAGGCTGATGCGATTCTTATCAGCCATCCTGGCGACCGTGGGCATGACGCTGCTGTTGATTGACAGCGAAGTGTTCACCCGTTTCCACCTGCATCTCAATCCGATTGTCTGGGAACTGGTCATTAACCCCGATCAGAACGAAACGGCGCGTGACTGGCAGCTGATGTTCATCAGCGTGCCGATTATTCTGCTAATAGAAATGTTGTTTGCGACCTGGAGCTGGCAAAAGCTGCGCAGCCTGACGCGTCGCCGTCATTTCGCGAAACCTTTAGCCGCTTTCTTTTTCGTATCGTTCATCGCATCGCATGTGGTGTACATCTGGGCGGACGCCAATTTCTATCGGCCGATCACTATGCAGCGCGCAAACCTGCCGCTGTCTTACCCAATGACAGCGCGTAAGTTTCTGGAAAAACATGGTTTGCTGGATGCGCAAGAGTATCAGCGCCGCCTGATCGAACAAGGTAATCCGGAAGCGGTCTCCGTGCAGTATCCGCTTAGCGATTTACGCTATCGTGATATGGGTACCGGCCAGAACGTCCTGCTGATCACCGTAGACGGTCTGAACTACTCGCGCTTTGAAAAACAGATGCCAGCCCTGGCGGAATTTGCCGGGCAAAATATTTCCTTCACGCGCCATATGAGTTCCGGTAATACCTCCGATAACGGTATTTTTGGCCTGTTCTATGGCGTGTCGCCAAGCTATATGGACGGCATTCTGGCAAGCAGAACGCCTGCCGCGCTGATCTCTGCCCTGAATCAACAAGGTTATCAGTTGGGGTTATTCTCCTCTGATGGCTTTACCAGCCCGCTCTATCGCCAGGCGCTGCTGTCAGACTTCTCTATGCCAAGCGTGCAGACACAATCTGACGAACAAACGGCGAACCAATGGGTCAACTGGCTGGGCCGCTACGCGCAGGAAGATAACCGCTGGTTCTCATGGGTCTCCTTTAACGGGACTAACATTGATGACAGCAACCAGAAGAACTTTGCTAAACGCTACGCCAACGCCGCTCAGGACGTAGATGCGAACATTAACCGCGTTCTGGGCGCTCTGCGTGATTCGGGTAAGCTCAACAACACGGTGGTGATTATAACCGCCGGTCGGGGTGTCCCACTGTCGCAGGATGAGAATCGCTTCGACTGGTCGCGCGGTCATCTTCAGGTTCCACTGATAATTCACTGGCCGGGTACACCCGCTCAGCGCATTAATATCCTGACCGATCATACCGACCTGATGACCACGCTGATGCAGCGACTACTGCACGTCAGCACACCGGCAAACGAATATTCGCAAGGCCAGGATTTGTTTAATGCCACGCGACGCCACTATTGGGTAACGGCCGCCGACAGCAGCACAATGGCGATTACCACTCCAGAAATGACGCTGGTGCTCAACAACAACGGTAATTACCAGACCTATGATTTACGCGGCGAGAAGATTAAAGATCAGAAACCGCAGCTGAGCTTACTGCTACAGGTTCTGACGGATGAGAAACGTTTTATTGCTAACTGATTAATTATAAATCAGTTAGTAAACCATCCTCTTGCAATCGTGGTGGAAAGCAGTAGTATTAGCGCCATAGTGTCGGCACGTAGCGCAGCCTGGTAGCGCACCGTCATGGGGTGTCGGGGGTCGGAGGTTCAAATCCTCTCGTGCCGACCAAAATTCCCCAAAAAAACCAATCTTCTACGATTGGTTTTTTTATGTCTGCAATTTGCCGGGACTCAGCGCCCTCTTTCCTGGCCGGAGCCTGGCATAATTCACCCTGCTGACTTCTATTCCAGCTGCTTGCATCTTTAATATCAACATTGTTTATTATTGCCGCTCATTAAAGTTGATATTTAATTAATGTTGTCAAACAGCAAATCGAGATTACAGTAATGACACAAATATTTTATTAATTTTTTACTTTAATAAACCCTGCTTAAACGTTAAGCATTTCATAGCAGAATGAATCGCTGGTCGGATATGTGCGAAATAAAATAAATAAGAACATGACATTTCTATCCTAACCCTACGATGGTAAAAATGAAAAAGTTAATGATGGCATTAGTGGCAGCTGTAGCGTTATCAGGTTGTGCACAGCAAACCTTTAAAATAAATAACGGCATTGCCGAAAAACCGACCCAAGAGGTCAAACAGAGCTTTTTTGTTCACGGCATAGGCCAGTCGCAAACTATTGATGCAGCACTTGTTTGTGGTGGTGCAGACAAAGTTATCCGTACCGAAGTACAGGAATCGGGAATGGATGTTTTCTTGCGTATTATTACTATCGGTATCTACACACCTCGTGAGGCGAGAGTGTATTGCGCTAAATAATACGATGAGCAGGTGTTCGATGGATACCTGCTTAGCAATAATGTGCCTGCCATTATTTAACACGATTGAAAAATAGTGACGTAATAACTGAATAATTTTTGTGTCGTTAAGAAACACATTTAACGCTATCTGTTGGTAGTGACACTTCCGTACTCGCCCCATCGACTTACTTATAAATCAAAATCAACGCATAACCCTCTTTATACACACAAAGTTGTATTTAAAATACATGTTTATATGTGTAAAGATATGTCAGGGGAAAGTACCTTCCCCCTCCTGCGTCGCGATGGCTCAGGCTTTGTACAATAAAAAAGGTTAGGTTATGCATTACTCAAAGCGTTTATGGCTAACGCTTCTCGTTATCTGCCTGGCGTCCTTTGGCGTGCTACTGTGGCTGGGCGGCGAGATTTATCAGCAGGCTCCGCCTATTCCGGCACAAGTTATCACGACGGATGGTGAGCAGGTTTTCACCGGGGAACAAATTCAGGATGGGCAGGAAGCCTGGTTTAAATCTGGCGGTCAACAGCTGGGTTCCGTTTGGGGTCATGGCAGCTACGTTGCGCCTGACTGGTCTGCGGACTGGCTACACCGTGAAGCGCTTGCCTTACGCGACATCATCGCCGAGAAAAAATATCAGCAACCGTTCGATGCGCTAACGCAAGAACAACAGCTGGTTGCGGGCGGCCTGATGAAACAGGAGATGCGCCATAATAGCTATGACGCGCTGCGTAATGTCATCATTATTACACCGGAGCGCGCCAAAGCCATTCGTGAGGTTGCCGCGCATTATGACGGTCTGTTCAGCGACGCGCCTGATTTCCACGCGCTGCGCGTTGACTATGCGATGAAGGAAAATACACTTTCCTCTTCTCTGGACCGGCAGGATCTCGGCGCCTTCTTCTTCTGGAGCGCCTGGGCTGCCACCACCGAACGCCCAGGTGATACCATCACTTACACCAGCAACTGGCCGCATGAAGCGCTGGTGGGTAATACGCCAAGTGCCAGCTTAGGCATCTGGTCTATTGCCAGCGTCATTCTGCTGCTGGGCGGTATTGGTGCCCTGGTCTGGTACCATTTTCGTAACGAAGAAGACGAAACCATTGTCTCCCCGGCCAGCGATCCGCTGTTCCGGCTGACGCTGACACCGTCGATGCGCGCAACCACAAAATATTTTTACGTGGTTATCGCCCTGTTTATGGTGCAAATTTTCCTCGGTTCGATGACTGCGCACTACAGCGTGGAAGGCCAGGATTTCTTCGGCATCCCGCTATCGAAAATCTTACCGTACACCGTCCTGCGTAGCTGGCACACCCAGCTGTCAGTTCTGTGGATTGCTACCGCGTGGCTGGCAACCGGTCTGTATATCGCCCCGCTGATTTCCGGCAAAGAACCCGCATTCCAGCGTCTGGGCGTTAATATTCTGTTTGTTGCGCTGCTGATTCTGGTGGTTGGTTCGCTGGGCTTCGGCTGGTTGGGTGCAATGGGCTATCTGGACGCCAAACAGAACTTCTATATTGGTGCCCAGGGTCTCGAGTTCACCAACATGGGACGCATGTGGCAGTGGCTGCTGTTTATCGGCCTGATGATTTGGCTGGTACTGGTGGGACGTGCATTATGGCCTGCCCTCACCCGTCCATCAGAAAACCGTGGTCTGATCATGCTGATGTTCCTGGCAGCCATTTGTATCGGCCTGTTCTACTCTACGTCCCTGATTTGGGGCTTTAAGACGCATTACGCCATTATTGAATACTGGCGCTGGTGGCTGGTTCACCTGTGGGTAGAAGGTTTCTTTGAAGTCTTCGCCACCGCCGTGATTGCGCTTATCTTCTGTCGTCTGGGTCTTATTCGTAGTAGCGCGGCGAACAAAGCAACACTGTTCTCGACCATCATCTTCCTGTTTGGTGGCATTCTGGGAACGCTGCACCACCTGTACTTCACTGGCGCACCGATCTCCGTTATTGCCTGGGGTTCAATTTTCTCTGCACTGGAAGTGGTTCCGCTGTCGCTGGTGGGGATTGAAGCTGCACACAGTTACTCACTGGCACGTAAAGCACCGTGGGTACAGCGTTACCGTTGGATGATCTTCTTCTTCGTGGCCGTGGCATTCTGGAATATGGTCGGCGCTGGCCTGCTGGGCTTCGCCATCAACCCGCCGATTTCACTGTACTACGTACAGGGTCTGAACCTGACGGCAGCGCATGCTCATGCCGCGCTGTTTGGCGTATACGGTATGCTCGGTATTGGTCTAATGTTGTTCTGTCTGCGTGGTCTGCTGCCGGACAACCATTGGGTTGATTCTCTGTTGAAATGGGCATTCTGGTTGATGAACATCGGCTTAACGTGGATGGTCTTTGTCTCGCTGCTGCCGGTAGGGATTTATCAGTCATGGGCCAGCATTGATAAGGGGCTGTGGTACGCGCGCTCTCCGGAAGTGATTCACTCGCATATCGTTGAAACACTGGTCTGGCTGCGTGTCCCGGGCGACATCATCTTCGGTATCGGTGGGCTGCTGCTGGCGCTCTTTGCACTGAAGCTGCTTACCAAAGCCAGCGCTAAATCGATGACGCTGGCAAACGAGAAAAACTAAGCGCCATTTTTAAGTTGACGCTCAGCAATTAAAAGGCAACCGCAGCGCCAGTCGTTGCGGTTTTTTTATTTCGTCTCGCAAATCGGCAGCACCTTGATTCAAGTCATAAAGAGTATTCTTTGTAAAAATTCCAATGAGAGCTTTTTGAGTCAGGATATACTATTTGCACCTGTAAAAAGTAGGGTCACGTTGCCTTATCATCTGCGTGATAAATCAGGATTATCCCATGCCCCGAAATATAACGAAATTAAGAGTGCTCAGGAGAAGAAGATGCCTGAATTAACACCTTTTAAGGTGATGATCGTTGATGACCACCCACTCATGCGGCGAGGAATCAGTCAATTACTGCAGCTGGATAGCGCATTTGACGTGGTTGCCGAAGCAGGCGACGGCGCGAGTGCTATCGATCTGGCAAACCGGCTTGACCTGGATGTGATCCTGTTGGATCTCAATATGAAAGGTATGAGCGGACTGGATACCCTGAATGCGCTGCGCCGGGATGGCATCACAGCACAAATTATCATTCTTACCGTATCGGATTCCGCCAGCGATGTTTATGCCTTAATTGATGCTGGCGCTGACGGTTATTTGCTGAAAGACAGCGATCCGGAAGTGTTGCTCGAAGCTATTCGCAGCGGTGCGAAAGGCGGTAAAGCCTTCAGCGAACGCGTCAGCAACTACCTGCGTGAACGTGAGCTATTTGGCGCAGAAGAAGATCCGTTCAGCATGCTGACCGAACGCGAACTGGATGTATTACACGAACTGGCACAGGGGCTGTCAAACAAACAGATCGCGTCAGTGCTGAATATCTCCGAACAAACAGTAAAGGTGCATATTCGCAATCTGCTGCGCAAACTTAACGTGCGTTCTCGCGTTGCGGCTACCATCCTGTTTTTACAAACACGCGGCATGCAATAACCAGATATTGCCCGATGGCGCTACGCTTATCGGGCCTACAAGTTGCGTGCATCGGTAGGCCGGATAAGACGCTTTGCGTCGCCATCCGGCATCTTCCACGCTTATTTCTCCTGCGGCGACAGCTGTTCCAGCGCTTGTTTAATGCTGCGCTCAATCACCGAGCGGCGGGTATCGTTGGCAGGTAATAATTTCAGCATCATCTCCCACGCGGCGACCGCTTCACCGAAGCGCTGCTGCTCAAACGCATTAAACGCATACATACTCAGCACACGGACGTTGGCATGATCGCTTCTGACTAGCTGGCGCAGCAGTTCTCCTCCCCGGCGGTTATCGTCCGGATCGGAGGAACGGGTCAACGCTTCCGCATAACCCAGCGCGGCATCGCTATTTTTCGGATCCAGCCGGTAAGCGTTAGCGTAGGCTTCGGTCGCCGTACTGGCATTGCCTAATACCATGCCAATACGCCCGAGCATGATCCAGCCTTCAACGTTTCCGGCGTCAGATTGCAGCCGCGTACGCAGCCCCAGCGCCAGGCGCGTCATATCCTCTTCATTCAGCGGCTCGGCTTTCGGATCCAACGCGCGTTCCAGCAACCCCGGAGCCTGGGCGGTGGCCTGCTGCCAAACTTTTACCTGCTTATAATTACCGGTGTGGTAATAGCTCACCGCACCCACCACAAGCGCCACCACCACGCCAGGTGCAAACAGCCACCATCCACCCCGTGTGCCATCCGGTGTGGTATCGTCAGGAAATTCTTCCTGCTTCAGGCGAACGCGACGACGAGAGCGGGCGAAAATAATCCAGCCTCCCAGACCAATCGCCACCAGCGGCATCACCCACAGCAGTACGGTCAGTGGTGTCAGCGGCGGATCGTAGGTCACGAAGTTGCCATAACGCGCCACCATATAATCGACGATCTCTTTCTGGCTTTTCCCTTCTTGCATCAGCTCATACACTTTCTGACGCAGGTCGGTGGCAATCATCGAGTTCGAATCAGCAATGCTGTTGTTCTGACATTTTGGACAACGCAGCTGCTCGGTAAGCTGGCGGAACTGCTGCTCCTGCGCTTCGTCCTTGAACTGCATTACATCGATAGTGGCCAACGCCGAACCTGAGACAATCAGCATCAGCACGCCCAGTAAAAACCTCATTGCGCGGCCTCCTTACTGTACTTATCCCACAACGGTTTGAGCTCGCTCTCCCACACCCTGGCGTTTAAATCACCGGCATGGCGGTAACGAATAATGCCTTTCCCGTCGATCAGGAACGTTTCCGGCGCGCCGTACACCCCCAGATCCAGACCCAGCATCCCGTCGCCGTCAAACAGGCTCAGCGCATACGGATTACCCAGCTCTTTCAGCCAGACGATAGCTTTCTGGCGATCGTCTTTATAGTTCAGACCCACAACCCGAATGCCCTGCGCTGAAAGCTGGTTCAGATACTGATGTTCAGCGCGACAGGTCGGACACCAGGTCGCCCAGACGTTAAGCAGTACCGGCTTGCCCTGCGTAAGCACATCGGCCTGATAATGCTGACCCGGGTTCTCCAGCGACTCCAGACGGAATGTCGGTACCGGTTTACCGATCAGCGCCGACTCCAGATTTGTAGGATCGTCGCCCTGCGCGTTACGTGCCAGCTGCCACAGCAACGCTGCGGCAATCACGAGAAAAATAATAAACGGAATTAACAGTGCGTTGCGCTTCATACAGCCTCCGGCGCTTTTTCTTGCCCGGCAGTGCGGGGACGCGTGCGCTGGCGATAGCGCGGATCAAACAGGCAGAACAATCCGCCCAGCGCCATCAGTAACCCTCCGGCCCAAATCCAGCGAATAAACGGTTTGTAATACAGACGCACGGCCCATGCGCCGTTGTCCAGCTCCTCGCCCAGCGCCGCGTACAGGTCACGGGTAAATCCGCCGTCAATGGCCGCCTCGGTCATCATCGAGCTGGTGCTGTTATAAAAGCGTTTTTCCGCATGCAGCGTCGCTTCCGGTTTGCCGTCACGCGTGACGCCAATAATCGCGACACCGCCGCGATAGTTAGGACCGGTGATATCTTTCACTTCACGGAAGGTGAACTGGTAATCATGAATGCCGACACTATCGCCCGCCTTCATGCGCACATCGCGTTCAACGCTGTAGTTCTGACTAAACGCAATACCGACGATAGTGACGGCAAGCCCTACGTGACCCGACACCATACCCCAGTAACTCGGCGTCAGCTTCGTGCCGCGTGAAATACGCAGAAATGCCTCAGACATGGCCAGCACAAATATCCAGCAGGCCATTGCCATGCCGACGACGGTCATCGCGGCAATGCGATCCTCAAACAACCACGGCAGCAGCACAGACATTACCAGCGTGGTGACAAAAGCGATAATCAGCAACGTTTTTAGTTTGCGCGGTCGGTCGCGTCCCCAGCGCACCAGCGGTCCAATCCCCAGCAACAGCGCGAACGGTGCCATCAGCCAGGTGAACATGGTATTAAAGAACGGCTCACCAATCGAAATACTGCCCAGCCCCAGCTGTTTATGCACCAGCGGCAGCAGCGTGCCCAGCAGGACTACCAGCATGGCGGCAATCAGCAAAACGTTGTTCCCCAGCAGCAGCGATTCACGCGACCACAGTGCGTTATTGACCCGCGAGCGAACCTTATGCCCACGTACCGCAAACAGCAGCAGTGAACCACCAATCACCAGCACCATAAAGGCCAGGATAAACATCCCGCGCGACGGGTCGGAGGCGAAGGCATGTACCGACACCAGCACGCCCGAGCGCACGAGGAACGTCCCCAACAGGCACAGTGAGAACGCGCAGATCGACAGCAGTAACGTCCAGGCCTTAAAGCTGGCGCGTTGCTCCGTAACGGCCAGGGAGTGCATCAGCGCCGTCCCCACCAGCCACGGCATAAACGAGGCGTTCTCTACCGGATCCCAGAACCACCAGCCGCCCCAGCCCAACTCGTAGTAAGCCCAGGCCGAACCGAGCACAATACCCAGCGTCAGAAACACCCACGCCGCCAGCGTCCACGGGCGTGAAAAACGGGCAAAGGTGCTGTCCAGACGCCCGCTCATCAGCGCTGCAATGGCAAAAGCAAAGGCAACGGAGAAGCCGACATAGCCCATATACAGCAGCGGTGGGTGGAAAATAAGTCCCGGATCCTGCAACAGCGGGTTCAGATCGCGCCCTTCTATCGGGAAGTCCGGCAGCGTGCGGGAAAACGGGTTGGAGGTAAACAGAATAAACAGCAGGAAGCCGACGCTAACCATCCCCATCACCGCCAGCACACGGGCTACGATATCCAGCGGCATACGCTGACTAAACAGCGCCACGGCAAAGGTCCAGCCACTCATCAGCAGCACCCACAGCAGCAGCGAGCCTTCATGCGCGCCCCACGTGGCCGCCACACGATACCAGACCGGAAGCTGGGTATTAGAGTTACTGGCGACGTAGGTCACGGTAAAGTCATTGACCACAAAGGCGTTAATCAACACCAAAAACGCGCCCATCACACAGATAAACAACAGCCAGGCAAAGGGCCGCGCAGAGGCCATCATCCGTACATCGCCGCGCGCAACGCCCCACAGCGGATAAACCGAGAGCAGCAATGCGACGCCAAGCGCCAGGCACAGCAGCCCGTTGCCAATTTCAGGCATCATGACGTTTTATCCTTATACACACTTTCCGGGCGACGATGGTTTTCCTGCATCGCTTTTTCGACTTCCGGCGGGGTGTAATTCTCATCATGTTTGGCGAGAACTTCTTTTGCCTGAACATGATTCCCCTCGCCCAGCTCACCCTGAACAACGACGCCCTGCCCTTCACGGAACAGATCCGGCAGGATGCCTTCATACGTCACATCCACCACGCCTTCGGCGTCATAGATGCTGAAATTCACCTTCAGCGATTGCGGGTCACGCTTTACACTGCCCGGCATGACCATGCCACCCACGCGCAGGCGTTGGCCGACTTCTGGCATCTGCTGGGTTTCACGCTTGCCGTAGAGGATTTCGCCCGGCGTATAGAACAAGTCGATATTGGAACGCAGCGCGTAAAGCACCAGCGTGATGGTCAATGCCAGGCCCGCCAGTACCGCACAGGCTATCCATAGCCGATTTTTACGTCGAATATTCACGCCGCCTCCCGTTGTACTTGCGCCGCACGCATGCGGGCTTCTCTTGCCCGCTGCTGCGCCACGCCGCGTAAAATCGCGCGGTGCTGTAGCGCGGAATGCAGTACCAGCACCGTCAGCGGGATAACGCTCATCGCCACGGCCAGCCAGACATACAAGGCGTAACCGCCCATGGCGAAAAAATCACTCCAGGATGCAAATGCAGGGGTCATTGGCGGCCTCTTTTTAAGATCAGTTCACTCACCCACGGGCGGCGTTTTTCCATCAACAAAATCAGGTTACGCATGCGCATCAGCGTCAGCGTGACAAACAGTAACAGGTAACCGACGATCGCCAGACGCAGCGGCGCGCGCATAGCCGGGTCGATACTTTGCTGCATACGGGTTGACCCCTGGTGCAGCGTATTCCACCACTCCACCGAGTAGTGAATGATCGGTAAGTTCACCACGCCAATCAGCACCAGAATCCCCGCGGCACGCCCTGCTACGCGGCGGTCATCAAATGCGTGCCACAGCGCAATCGCGCCAACGTAGAGAAACAGCAGCACCAGTTCAGAGGTGAGTCTGGCATCCCACACCCACCAGGTTCCCCACATCGGTTTACCCCATGCAGAACCGGTCACCAGGGCAATAAAGGTAAACACCGCACCAATGGGCGCCATCGCCGCCAGCGCCAGGTTGGCCATTTTCATCTGCCAGACCAGGCCGATAAACGCGGCAACCGCCATTGAGGCGTAAATGCCCATCGACCAGATTGCCGCCGGGACGTGCAGGTAGATGATGCGATAACTTTGTCCCTGCTGATAATCCGCGGGTGCAAAGCCAAATCCCCAGATCCAGCCCGTTACCAGTACCACTGCGCTGGCAATGGCCAGCCACGGGATAAACCAGCCACAGATCTGATAGAGCCGTGGGGGCATCGCCAGTTGATGAAGTATTTTCCACATAGTTCAGTCACCAGACTCAAGCAAAACAAATGAAATTACCTTGGTGCCAGATGGCCGCGCTTGCGCCTTATCCGGCCTACAGTTACTGCACGCTAATACGTAGCGCCGCCGCTGTCGCAAACGGACTTAACGTTGCGCTGCCAACCAACAGTGCGCCCAGAATCGCCATGTAGCCTTCAACGGGTAAGTGCATTGAGGCAGCATCCATCGCGGCGGTAGCAAAAATCAGTAATGGAATCGTGAGCGGTAGCACCAGTACACTTAACAATACGCCGCCACGCTTTAATCCCACCGTTAACCCCACACCCGGTGCCCCGAGAAAACCCAGTGTTGGCGTGCCGAGCAGCAGGGTTAGCGCCATAATTTGCCACCCGTACATATCCATGCCAAGCAGCAACGCCACCAACGGCGAGAGGATCAGCAGCGGCAGGCCAGTCACTACCCAATGCGCCATCACCTTCGCCAGCACCACAGCCGGTAACGGTAACGGCAACAGCATCAGCTGCTCAAGGCTACCGTCCTGCAGGTCATCACGGAATAAGCGTTCCAGCGCCAGCAACGACGCCAGTAATGCCGCCACCCAGATAATCCCCGGCGCAATGCGCGCCAGCAGCTGTGGCTCTGGGCCAATGCTCAGCGGGAATAACGTAATCACAATCAGGAAGAACCATAACGGATTGGCGATCTCCGCACTATGACGAAACGCAACCCGCAGTTCTAAACGGAAAATTCGCCACATCATTGTGCTGTCCTCTCGCGGGTCAGCGCGATGCGCCGCACTTTATTGGTTTCTACATTGAGAGGTTGGTGAGTCGTCAGAATAACAACTCCGCCCTGCTCCGTATGCTGAGCCATACGTTGGGTGAGACGCTCAACGCCATTAACATCAATCGCGGTGAACGGTTCATCGAGGATCCACAGTCGGGCACGGGTTAGCCACAGGCGAGCCAGCGCAACACGACGCTGCTGCCCGGCGGAGAGCTGATTGACCGGAATATCTTCATATCCGGCAAGACCTGCCTGTGCCAGCGCCTCCAGACACTGGGCGATATCGCCATCATGATGGAAAAACCGCAGATTCTCCAACGCCGAAAGCCGGGTTTTTATCCCCGGCTGATGTCCGATCCACAGCAGTTCCTGATGGAAATTGTCCCGCACCTGATGCAGCGGTTGACCTTGCCAGAGAACGCCTCCGGCATCAGGACGAGCCAGCCCGGTAAGCAACCGCAACAGGGTCGTTTTCCCCGCACCGTTACTTCCGGTAATTTGCACCCATTCCCCTGCGTTAACGCGAAATGACAGCTCGCTAAACAGTATTCTGTCATCTCGCTCACAGAGCAGTTCTCTGGCTTCAAGCATCCTGGTTATTTACATCCTGTTAAAAGCCCGGTTTGACTTCGCGCATATCAGGCAGCTTGTGTGCAATCCCTTTATGACAGTCAATACACGTTTGCCCTTCTTTTACGGCCTGGTCATGCATTTTAGCCGCCACGCCTTTCTGGGCAGTTAAATCCATAAACTCGAAGTTGTGGCAGTTACGACACTCTTGCGAATTATTGTCTTTCATACGCCGCCATTCATTTTGCGCCATCGTCAGACGATGGTCTTCAAATTTTTGCGGTGTATCTATCAACCCCAGTGCTTTCGCGTACAGTTCTTTGCTGGCCTTGATTTTACGGATCATTTTCGGGCCCCACTCATGCGGGACGTGGCAATCAGGACACGTAGCTCGTACACCACTGCGGTTGTTGTAGTGTACGGTTTCCATGTATTCCTGGTATACCGTGTTGCGCATTTCGTGACAGCTAATGCAGAACTCTTCCGTATTGGCCTTTTCCATACCGGTATTAAAGCCGCCCCAGAAAATAATGCCGCCCACAAAGCCGATTAACAACAGCGTGCCGAGCGCCAGACGGCTGGGGCGACGCCACCATTGCCAGACGCGCTTAATCCAGCCTGGTTTACGGTTAGAATTTTCCATAATGACCTCTTATTTCCCGTAACCTTTCGAGGGGGTGAAGGTATTTTCGACAATCGGTGCAGCATCCGCCTGCGGGACATGGCACTGCAGACAGAAATAGCGACGCGGCGCGACTTCCGCCAGTACTTTGCCATCGCTATCCATAAAGTGCGTCGGGCTAATGCGCGGCGCGCCGGTGGTGCGATAGCTTTCGACGCCGTGGCATTGCAGGCAGCGGTTGGTGTTGGTCGTTACCTGGTAACCGTCAACGCTGTGCGGGACCATCGGCGGCTGGTTAACATAGTTCAGCGGCATACGCTCCTGCTCTTTCGGCATGCGAATAGCCCCTTCCTGGGTCCCCGAGACTTCCGGTGACTGGCTCAGATCCACTCCGTTTGCAGCCCAAACGGCCCCACTCACTACCAGGGCCAGCGCGGCCGCCATTTGACTCAGCGCTTTAATCAGGTCATGGCTTTTCATGATTTCGCTCCCGAACTCCATCGTGTTGTTATTGTAAAAACATCCTCAGAACAGACATCCACACAGCGACCGCAACCCATGCAATCGCGACTGGTTACCTGCACCGGACTTTGCTCATCCAGCACCGGGGCACGTAGCACATGCGGTTCCGGGCAAACATGAAAACAATCCATACAGCGGTTACATCTCTCGCGTTCTTTTGCTGACACGGTTAACACCCCTTTGCTTCCCAGCACGCTATACAGCGCGCCTAATGGGCAAAGGTGCCCGCACCAGCCATGCTCAACAACCAGTAAATCAAATAAAAACAGTGCAATAATCAGCAGGATACCGCTACCGAATCCCATTACCAGGCTACGTCCCAGCAAAGAGACCGGGTTTATCCACTCCCACAGCAGCGTACCGGTCAGCGCGGATCCCACCAGGATAACGACCAGCAGGACGTACCGTATATGGCGCGGAATAGTCGCAGACTGATTCAGGTCAAACCTTCTGCGTAACACACTTGCCAAATCAGTGACCGGGTTCATTGGGCAGACCCAGCTGCAAAACAACCGCTTACCGGCCAGGGCATACAGCCCCGTAATAAGTGCAGCACCGATTAACGCTACGGTCGCAGGCAGATGTCCACTGGCGAGGCTTTGCAGCGTAATCAGCGGATCGGTGAATGGGATGGTATCCAGCAACAGGCTGCTGCTGTAATTGCCATGCAGGATCCACACCCCTAACCACGGGCCGCTGAGAAACATTGCCAGCACCAAAAACTGCGTCAGACGACGCAGCACCAGCCAACGGTGGCTGCGCCACCAGCCTTTTTTCTCCCGCGCTTCACGCCCGGCATCACGTTTACGATTTGCCATTGTTCCCCTCCAGCCAACCGAAGCGGTAATGGTGTCCCAACTCCCCTTTCGCCAGCGACAGCGGCAGCACTTTTATTGCCGGCTGTTCCAGCACGCAGACCTTTTCACATTTACCGCATCCGGTGCAGGCATCGCTGTGTACGGTCGGAATAAACCGCGCGTGCTTACCGGTGCGCATATTGCGATCCAGTTCCAGGGTGATGGCCTCGTCTATCTTTGGACATTCGCGATAACAGACATCGCAGCGCAGCCCTTGATAGTTGAGGCAGTTCTCGTGATCCAGCAGTACCGCCAGTCCCATGCGTGAATCGTCAATGGATTCGATCTCCTTGTCCAACGCGCCGCTTGGGCAGACTTTGGCGCACGGGATGTCTTCACACATTTCGCAGGGAATGTCGCGCGCGATAAAATACGGCGTCCCCGCTGCCAGCCCGGAGGCCAGCGTCGCCAGTTTCAGCGTGTCGTACGGGCAAGCCTGAACGCACTGTCCACAGCGCACGCAGGCGCTGGCAAAGGCGTCTTCAGCCAATGCCCCTGGCGGGCGCAACCGCACGCCGGTTGCACGTGCAGTTTGCTGTTGCAACCCCAGCACCACGCCAACGGCGGCCAGCCCGCCCGCTGCGCGAACCATATCGCGCAGAAAGCGGCGGCGGCCATTTTGGGGTTTTGCTGACCGGGACATAACGCGTTACACCTTCGCCAGCTTCACGGCGCACTTCTTGAAATCCGTCTCTTTAGAGAGCGGATCCGTCGCATCCAGCGTCAGGTTGTTCACCAGCTGTGCGGCGTCGAAGAACGGCATGTACACCAGCCCCTGCGGTGGACGGTTACGACCGCGGGTTTCAACAATCGAAATCACTTCGCCACGACGGGAAACCACTTTCACCTTGTCGCCACGACGCAGATCGCGGGCTTTCGCATCCAGCGGATGAATAAACAGGACGGCTTCCGGGAAGGCGCGGTGCAGTTCAGGCACGCGGCGCGTCATGCTACCGGTGTGCCAGTGCTCCAGCACGCGACCGGTGGAGAGCCACAGGTCATACTCTTTATCCGGTGCTTCTGCGGCGGGTTCAAACGGCAGCGCGAAGATGACCGCTTTGCCATCCGGCTTGCCGTAGAACTTGTAGCTTTCGCCCACCTTCACGTAAGGGTCGTTACCTTCGCTGTAGCGCCACTGGGTCTCTTTACCGTCGACCACCGGCCAGCGTAAACCGCGCGCTTTGTGGTAATCGTCAAATGGCGCCAGATCGTGACCATGACCGCGACCAAACCAGGCGTACTCTTCGAACAGCCCTTTTTGCAGATAGAAGCCCAGTTCGCGGGATTCATCGTTCAGCTGATCGTCAGCCAGTTCCGTCAGCGGGAATTTCGTCACCGCAGGCGTGGCGAACAGGACGTCGTACAGCGTTTTACCGCGCAGCTCCGGTTTCTGTGCCAGCAGTTCCTCCGGCCAGACCTCTTCGGTTTTGAAACGACGGGCAAACTGCACCATTTGCCACAGGTCAGACTTCGCTTCACCCGGCGCTTTAATTTGCTGACGCCAGAACTGAGTACGACGCTCGGCGTTACCGTAGGCCCCTTCTTTTTCTACCCACATTGCGGTCGGCAGGATCAGGTCGGCAGCCAGAGCGCTGACGGTCGGATACGGATCGGACACGATGATAAAGTTGCGCGGATCGCGCCAACCCGGCATACGCTCTTCGTTGATGTTCGGCCCGGCCTGCATGTTGTTGTTACACATCACCCAGTAGACATTCAGCTTGCCGTCTTTCAGCGCACGGTCCTGCGCCACGGCGTGCAGACCGACTTTCGCCGGGATGGTGCCGGTCGGAAGATTCCAGTGTTTTTCACAGATATCGCGGTGCTTCTCGTTAGTCACCACCATGTCTGCAGGCAGACGGTGAGAGAACGTCCCCACTTCACGGGCGGTACCACAGGCGGAAGGCTGACCGGTCAGCGAGAACGGTCCGCAGCCAGGCTGAGAGATTTTGCCGGTTAGCAGATGCAGGTTATAGACCAGGTTATTGGCCCATACGCCGCGAGTATGCTGGTTAAAGCCCATCGTCCAGTAGGAGATAACTTTCTTCTTCGGATCGGCATACAGTTGCGCCAGCTGTTCCAGCTGATCTTTCGGCACGCCGGTCATTTCTGCGGTTTTATCCAGCGTATAGTCCGCAACAAACGCCTTGTACTCTTCGAAGCTGATCGGCTCAGACGCATCGGAACCTGGGTTTTTCGCGGCTTTTTCCAGCGGATGCGTTGGGCGTAAGCCGTAGCCAATATCCGTCGCACCTTTGCGCAGGTTAACGTGTTTGCTGAAGAAATCCTGGTTTATCGCATTGTTTTGAATGATATAGTTGGCGATGTAGTTGAGGATCACCAGGTCGCTTTGCGGCGTGAAGACCATGCCGTTATCTGCCAGCTCAAAGCTACGATGCTGATAGGTAGAGAGAACCGCAACGTTGACGTTGGGATCGGACAGACGACGGTTAGTGATGCGCGACCACAGAATTGGGTGCATCTCCGCCATATTCGCGCCCCACAGCACGAACGCATCCGCATGTTCGATATCGTCATAGCAGCCCATCGGCTCATCCATACCAAAGGTACGCATAAAGCCCACCACCGCCGACGCCATGCAGTGACGCGCGTTCGGGTCGATATTGTTGGTACGGAAACCGGCTTTGAACAGCTTCGCGGCGGCGTAGCCTTCCCAGATGGTCCACTGACCGGAACCAAACATGCCGATGGCATCAGGTCCTTTCTCTTTCAGCGACGTTTTGAATTTTTCTTCCATCACATCAAAGGCCTGATCCCAGCTAATCGGGGTGAACTCGCCTTCTTTGTGATATTTCCCGTCCTTCATGCGCAGCATTGGCTGCGTTAAACGGTCTTTTCCGTACATGATTTTGGGTAGGAAATACCCTTTAATACAGTTAAGTCCACGGTTAACCGGCGCTTCCGGGTCACCCTGGCATGCCACAACACGGCCTTGCTGGGTGCCAACCAATACGCCACAGCCAGTACCGCAAAAACGGCACGGGGCTTTGTCCCATTTGATCGCTTCTTGCTGACCGACTACCGCGCGGGCAACGCCCGGCACGCTTAACCCGGCAGCCGCCGCAGCGGCCGCAACGGCGTTAGCTTTCATAAAGCTACGACGACTGAGTTTCATGGTGTTTCCTCACCTTGCTCATCCTGCTGGTGATAAACCAGCGACACCGCCAGTACGCCCGCAACGTTGCGCACTGACTCAATTGTTTTCATTAGTGTTTCACTGTGTTCTGCTTCTACCACCACAATCAGTTGGCCGCTTTCCACATCGCTGAGTGCAACTTCACAACCTGGAAATGTACGTAACTGCGTAGCGATATCGTTGATGTGCTGACTTTTGGCCTGAACGACCAGGCTGCAAACCTGCCAGTTAGTGTCCATGGTGGTACTCCGCATTAATGGCTGATACCGGACAGGTCGCGACACACGCGCCACATCCGCTACAGGCTTGATTGTCGAGCTGTGGCTGATATATACCGGACAGCGTGGGGCGAAAGGTAATGGCCATGGGTTCACAGCTATCCTGACAGCGATGGCACTCTACAGATTGATTGGCGAGACAGTTTTCACCGATCGTAACATTCAGATCCCAGGCCCTGGTGTGGCGCGGAAGAAAGAGTGATTCGGGACAGGCCTCTGCGCAGGCGTAACAAAAGCTGCACTCGCCATGTTTGAAATTTACGCTCGGAAAACCGCCCTGGCCTCGCAGCAGGATGCCGGTTTCACACGCCTGGACGCAGGCGTCACAACGCAGGCAATGCGCCAGAAAGTGAGATTCTTCCATGCTCCACGGCGGACGGATCCCCGTACTGGCGTTACGCCAGCTACCTGTCAACATGCCTCGACGGGATAAATCAACCATGACATTGTCCTTCCATAAATGACGCTCTCCCTGAGCGGGTTGAACGACAATAAGTAACCGCACTATTTATGAGTAGTTATTTTTAACAGTAAGATATTTCAGGATGTGTTAGAGGTGCATACCCCAATCGGGGTAAATGCTGTTGCCGGATCAAAAGAGTGTAGGGTTGGTATAAAAAAACGCGCTTTTACTCACATTTCAATGAGTTATATAAACAATTATATAGCGAATACATATGCAAGAGAATAATCTTAATAATAGGATAATTCTTAGCACATATCTCTAGTTAATAATTAAACATTCAATTAATACACCTTAAATATAAGTAAATTTAGATTAATAGCGCATGTGAATATGCTAACCTGCGACAAACACGTTCAGAAGACAGAAGAAAGGAAACACTGTGAACAATAAGATGAAGACCATCGTCCCTGCCATCCTGCTAGCCACGTTTGCCAGCACCTCTGCATGGGCAGCAACCAGTGATACTCCCGCTCAGCCGCTGGAAAAAGTCGCCCCGTATCCGAAAGCAGACAAAGGGATGAAACGCCAGGTTATCCAGCTTACTCCTGAGAAAGATGAATCTACTCTAAAGGTAGAACTGCTGATCGGCCAAACGCTGGACGTTGACTGCAACCAGCATCGCCTGGGCGGAGAACTGGACAGCAAAACGCTGGAAGGTTGGGGTTACGACTACTACGTATTCGACAAAGTTACCTCTCCGGTGTCAACCATGATGGCCTGCCCGGACGGCAAGAAAGAGAAGAAGTTTATTACCGCTCATTTAGGTGACGACGGTATGTTGCGTTACAACAGCAAATTACCGATTGTGGTCTACACCCCGGAAAACGTAGAAGTAAAATACCGTATCTGGAAAGCAGAAGAGAAGATTCAGGACGCAGCCGCGCGATAAATGAGAATGTGCCGGATGGCGGCGTACCGCCTTATCCGGCCTACGTATAGCGTGTTGTAGGCCGGATAAGCGCAGCGCCATCCGGCATGCAACCATGCGATTACAGTGCGATATCCGCAACCGCTTTCTGCTCTGGCTGCGGTTGAGCCTGAGGTTTTAACTGCGGTTGAGGCGTTTCATCAGGCACCTGCGGTTTATCGTATTTCAGACCCAAAACGCCACTGGTGTACTGCAGCTCTTGTTCCGTGGCCTCGACGTTACCGTTCAGCTTGGTGCCGTAAGACGGAATAATCGTTTTCAGCTTCGCCTGCCATTGCGGGCTGGCGACTTTATCTTTAAACACTTTTTCCATCAGATGCAGCATGATCGGTGCCGCCGTTGACGCGCCCGGTGATGCACCCAGCAGTGCGGCAATCGTGCCGTCTTTGTCGCTCACCACTTCGGTCCCCAGACGCAGCACGCCGCCCTTGTCTTCATCACTTTTGATGATTTGCACGCGCTGGCCAGCCTGCCACAAACGCCAGTCTTCTTTCTTCGCCTGCGGGTAGTATTCCTGCAGCGCAGCAAAACGGTCGTCGTCGCTGAGCATGACCTGGCTGACCAGATATTTCACCAGATCGAAATTATCCAGACCCACATTCATCATCGGCATAACGTTTGAAGTGGTGGTAGAACTCAGCAGATCCCACAATGAACCGTTTTTCAGGAACTTGGTGGAGAAGGTCGCAAACGGTCCAAACAGCACCACGCGTTTGCCATCCAGAATACGGGTGTCAATGTGCGGTACGGACATCGGCGGTGCACCGACAGAAGCCTGACCGTATACTTTCGCCAGGTGGCGATTCACCACATCCGGGTTTTCCGCCACCAGGAACTGTCCGCCAACCGGGAATCCGCCGTAGCCTTTCGCTTCCGGGATGTCGGTTTCCTGCAACAGTTTCAGCGCAGCGCCACCGGCGCCAATAAAGACAAACTTCGCCTTGATGTCGCGTTCCGCCGCGTTGTTTTTCAGATCGGCAACCGTGACGGTCCAGCTGTTATCAGCGTTACGCTTAAAACCCCGTACTTCAGTACTGAGTTGCAGCGCAAAGTTAGGCTTTTTCTGTAACGAAGCGATCAGCTGGCGCGTAATTTCGCCGTAGTTGACGTCAGTCCCAATCTCGGTACGCGTTGCTGCCACTTTCTGGTTTGGATCGCGTCCTTCCATCACCAGCGGTGCCCACTCTTTGATCTGGGCGTGATCTTCGGAGTAGCGCATACCACGGAACAGCGAACTTTGCTGCAGGGCTTTATAACGCGCGCGCAGGAAGTTAACGTTCTCATCCCCCCAGACAAAGCTCATGTGGGGAACGGTAGTGATAAATGAGCGAGGGTCATGCATCACGTCGTTATTGACCTGATAGGCCCAAAACTGGCGGGAAATCTGGAAGGCTTCGTTAATTTCAACGGCCTTTTCAATGCTGACAGTACCGTCGGCTTTTTTCGGCGTGTAGTTCAGTTCCATCAGCGCGGAGTGGCCCGTGCCGGCATTGTTCCAGCCGTTTGAACTCTCCTCGGCCACCCCATCCAGTCGCTCGACCATGGTCATAGACCATTGTGGTTCCAGTTCCTGTAAATAGGTTCCCAATGTGGCGCTCATGATGCCGCCGCCAATCAACAGTACATCCGTTTCCTGCTCTTCCACAGCTTTCGCTTTTGCCGCCATCGAGACAACATTCAGCCCCAGGGCCATGGTGAAGAGCATGGCTGTCACTTTTTTCATAATGTTAATGCCTTACTTTTAGTATCGCTTTTTGCTTTTCATGCAGGTGAAAATCGAACGGCCCAACGGTAACACTTAAGTAAAAAATAATAAAATATTGTTTATAATTTATGTTTAAATTTTAAAAATGTTATTAATAGGTTGATTCTTTATACGGTTATTGACAATCATTTCTGGAAACCTACCCGTCAGGCGGGTACTATGCAGCGCTTTGCTATTCACCGCACGGATGCCTGCCGGTCTGCTGTTATCAGGCCATTTCTGACCTGAGAGTAACTATGTCTGCGACTGATTCATCCCCTGCCGCCGTGGCGGAACATTCCGTCGGCGTTGTGCTGCGTCAACCCCGCCTGCTGATGCGCGAAACACTGGCCGGCGTGGTCACGGCGCTGGCGCTGATCCCGGAAGTGATCTCTTTTTCTGTTATCGCCGGCGTAGACCCCAAAGTCAGCCTGATAGCCTCGGTTGTCCTGTGTCTGGCGATGTCCTTTTTAGGCGGACGTCCGGCCATGGTTACCGCCGCAGCCGGATCGGTGGCGCTGGTGATTGGCCCAATGGTGCATCAGCACGGCGTACAGTACATCCTGCCCGCGGTGCTGCTGGCCGGGGTTATCCAAATCCTGTTTGGTGTATTGGGGATGGCACGACTGATGCGTTTTATCCCTGGGGCCGTGATGACCGGCTTTGTTAACGCGCTAGGCATCTTGATCTTCTTTGCTCAGGTTCCGCACTTCTGGAGTAAAAGCCCGTTGATTTGGGGGCTGTTTGTTCTGACGCTGCTTATCGTGCTGTGGGTACCGCGGTTTATTAAAAGTATTCCAGCGCCGCTGATTGCCATCGTGCTGCTGACGGTCTTCACCGTGACCAGCGGGCAGTTGTTGCCTACCGTCGGTGACGAAGGCTCATTGAACGGTGGATTACCCGGATTCACACAGCTGTTGGTGCCTCTCAACCTGCACACGTTGGCGATTATCTGGCCCTGCGCGCTGAGCATTGCCTTTGTCGGCTTGATGGAGTCGCTGCTTACCGCCCGACTGGTTGACGATCTGACGGTCACGCCCTCGAATAAAAATCGTGAAAGTACGGGGCTGGGGATAGCCAATATTCTGGCCGGGTTATATGGCGGTATCGCCGGATGCGCGATGATTGGTCAAACGATTGTTAACGTTGAGATGGGTAAAGGACGCAGCCGCGTCTCCACGTTCGCCGCTGGGCTGGTCTTGCTGCTGTTGGTCACTGCGTTAAGCGACATGATGGCAAAAATCCCCATGTCAGTGCTGGCAGGTATTATGGTCATTGTGGCGGTGAAAACGTTCAGTTGGCACAGCATTCAGCCAGCGACACTGGCGAAAATGCCGGTCAGCGAAACGCTGGTGATGCTGATTACCGTTGCTGCAACGGTGTCGACCGGCAACCTGGCTATTGGCGTGGTTGCCGGGGTATTGACGATGCTGGTCCTGCCACGCATCGTCAGAGGCAAACGCCCGACTACACCAAAAACAGCGTCGCCAGACCGAGAAAAATAAAGAACCCGCCGGTGTCGGTAATAGCGGTGATCATCACGCTTGAGCCGATCGCCGGGTCGCGCCCCAGCTTGACCATGGTCATTGGAATAATCACCCCCATCAGCGCTGCCATTAACAGATTAAGCATCATTGCCAGGGTCATCACGCCGCCGAGCGCCATGTCATCGTACAACCACCAGGTGATGCCGCCCATAATCCCGCCCCAGACCAGCCCGTTAATCACCGCCACGCCCATTTCGCGCAGGATCAGGAACGTAAGGTTTCCTGGCTGAATGTTTTGCAGCGCCAGCGCGCGGACAATCATGGTGATGGTCTGATTACCGGTATTGCCGCCGATCCCCGCCACGATGGGCATGAGCGAGGCCAGCGCCACCAGCTGTGAAATCGTGTGTTCAAAACCGTCGATGACGCGCGATGCGATAAATGCGGTACAGAGATTAACGGCCAGCCAGGCCCAGCGGGTTTTTACCGCTTTGGTAACCGGGGCAAAGACATCTTCTCCGGCGCTTAAGCCCCCCATCCGGCGCAGATCGGTGTCCGTTTCTTCATACACCACATCGACGATCTCATCGATGGTTAAACGCCCCATCAGCTTGCCGGTTGGGTCCACCACCGCCGCACTGACCAGGTTATCACGTTCAAAGGTACGCGCGGCGTGCTCGGCAATATCTTCCGGAGCAAAGGTGAGCGGATCGTCTTCCATCACCTCACTGACTTTGCGTTGCACGTCATTGAGCAGAATACGGGTTAACGTCAGCTCGCCCACCAGCACTTTATTGCGGTCGGTGACGAAGAGTTTATCGGTGTTCTCCGGCATTTTACCCAGACGTCGCAGGTAGCGTTGTACCACCTTCAGCGTCACGTCCGGGCGCACGGTAATGACCTCGAACTCCATGATCGCACCGACGCGATTCTTCTCGTAGTGCATCACCTGGCGCACGCGCGCCCGCTCTTCCGCCGGTAACGTTGCCAGCAGTCGACCGGTCAGGTTACGCGGTAAATGCTGCACCACGTAAATCTGCTCGTCGATGTCGAGGTATTGCAGCGCGTCGAGCAATTCCCGGTCCGACATTTCATCGATCAGATCGTCCCAGACGTTTTCAGACGCCTCCAGCAACACATAACCACGCTTGTCGCTTTGGATCAGCCGCCACAGCGCGTGACGCTCTTCGGAGGGTAATGCTTCGAGGGTATCTGCCAGATCGGGTGGCGGCAAATGCTCCACCAGCGCCCCTACCTCAGCAATATCGTCGGCAAGCGTACCGACGTCATATTGCTCAGCCAGGGTAAGCTTGCCCAACAGCGTTGAAATAATGGCTTTATCAGTGGTCAGCAGCCAGATCAGGCGGGCACGTTCTTCATCACGTAGCCTGGCGCTATTTTTGTTTATTACGGACATCAATCATAAATCCATGATATGAAATATCATTAATCATGATGCCGAATTATGTAAATAACAATAAACGAAGCCGCCGGATGGATAAAAAACCGGCGGCACGCGGAGTTATAGGCCCGATAAGCGTAGTGCCATCGGGTAACAACTCACCGATTCAGGCAGTACGTGCGACGGCATCACGCGAGGCAGCGTCGCGATCGTCGCCCAACAGCTCAGTCAGCTGGCCATTGCGCATCTCAAGCAAGCGATCGGCATGAATAAAGTAGTGATCATCATGACTAATGGCAAAAATGGTTTTGCCCATCTCTTGCATCAACGGCAACAGCACCTGGTAGAATTCGCGCCGGAAGTGCGGGTCCTGATCGGCAGCCCATTCATCCAGCAGAATAATGTCGCGTTCCTCGGCTAACGCCAGCAGCAGTGCCACGCGTTTTTTCTGCCCTTTCGACAGCTTAAGATTCAGAATGCGCCCGTCGTTCAGCTCCAGCTTGTGCGCCATCTGCAGATGTTCCAGCCACTTATCGACCAGCGCCGGGTTGGCCGATTGACCTTCCGGCCCCAGCAGTTTGTCAAACAGCCAGACGTCGGTAAACACGGCGGAGAACAGCTTGCGGTAGTCTTCAGGTTTGTCGACCGCCACCGCCTTACCGTCGAGCAGGATCTCGCCAGACTGCGGCTGGTATAACCCAGTCAGTAACATGGCCAGCGTAGATTTCCCGCTGCCATTGCCGCCAATCAGGAAGATCAGCTCGCCACGGTGAATGGTCAGATTGACCGGCCCAACGGAGAAAGCATTGTCCTGATAGTGGAAAACCACGTTACGTAGCTCAAGCGTTTTCCAGTTTGGGAATGCAGTAGGACGAGGGAATTCAGCCTTGAACGGTGCCAGTACAAATTTATTCAGTTTATTAAACGCCACCTGGGCGGTGAGCAGCGTGGGCAGCGCGCCAACGGCAGACAGCAGCGGCGTACGCAGGAACAGCAGTGTCAGCGAATAGGTTGCCGCGACGTTGGTATCCGCCCAGCCGAGGCTATTAGCCATCCAGAACACCAGGCCAATGGCACCCAACATCATAATGTTCGACCAGTTGACCGCGCTCAGGTGGAAGGTATCGGCACGAATAATATGGTGGCGGTACTCTTTGGCATCCGGGACGTACAGTTGATTAAAAATATGCTCAGCACGTTCACGGTTAAGGGTCAGCTCTTTGCGCCCTTCCAGCACCGTCTGGTAATCGTTGTACAGCTTGTCTTCGGTTTCACGCAACGTGGCCATGTGTTTGTACACCCGCGCCACCAGCACAAATCCACCCCAGATGGTGATCGCCATCCAGATTGCCGTCACCAGCAACATTTTGGTCGACAGCATCGCCAGATATGCCGCAGACCCGACGGTCAATATAATCCCCTGCACTAGCTCCGGCAGGCGGACAAAGGCGATGGTGATATTGCGGATATCGCTGGTTAAGCCAGCCAGCAACGCGGCGCTACCGAGCTGTTCGATGCGCTCGACGTGAGTATCCAGAATACGTTTGATAAATTCGCTACGCAGACGGTAGACAAAGTGGTGTCCCAGCGTGGTCAACGCCAGCTGTGAACCAAGGGTCACGATCATCAGCAACAGCAGCAGGCCGAGAAACTCCGGCAGCACCATAAGCGTGGTGTCGACCGTTTCAATCAGGCGCTGGTTGATAAACGCAATCAGCCCAATCCCCAACGCAGCACTGGCAAGGCTGAGCGCCATGACGCTGATAAATGGCCAGCGATACTGCCGCCAGACAAGAAGTAAAAGTTCCATGTGTTCAACCCGGACAAGTAATAACAGCCCGCAGTTTAAACATCTCTTCGCCGACAGCAATAATAATTCTTATTTTTATTCTTCTTTACTCGCCCGGCGAAAAGTCAGATTGTAACGGCAGTCCGTTGTCAACGGATGGTAGCCAGTCTTAAGCGGCTGTATACCATGATAAAACAAGCGTGATTTCCCGCCCCACACCACCACATCACCGTGTTCCAGCAGTAGCCGCTTTAACGGATCGTTGCGCTTCAGACCACCGAACTGAAAGATTGCCGGCAGGCCCAGCGAGACAGAAACAATGGGCGCTTGCAGGTCGGGTTCGTCTTTATCCTGATGCAAAGACAGTTTTGCCCCTGGCGTATAGCGGTTGATCAAACAGGCATCTGGTCGGAAATCGGGATAGCCCGCAGCGGTCGCCGCCTGTTGACACAGTTCGGCAAAAACGTCAGGCAAACGCGGCCAGGCGCTACCGGTCAACGGATCGACCGGAGAATAGAGGTAGCCATGCTGATCGGTCGTCCACCCCAATTGACCACAGTTGGTCATCGCCACCGACATCGTATATCCGCCGGGGGTCACCATCTGGCGAAACGGCGATTGTCTGACGACAACCGCCATTTCCTGTAATAAAGAAGGCGCGGCATCAAACGCAAAACGGCGCAAAATGACCGCACCGGACGCCAGCGGCTCCTGCCAGGGTTTTGCCTGCGCAAAGAGATCGAGCATTATCTGTCCTCACCTGTGGTTTCACGGTGCAGCAGTTGCGCCTTGCGGGCGACGCCCCAGCGATAACCCGAAAGCGCGCCATCGCCGCGGATCACCCGATGACACGGGATCACAATCGCCAGCTTATTTGCTCCGCAGGCACTCGCCACAGCGCGCACCGCTTTCGGTTTCCCCACGGCATTCGCCAACTGCTGGTAGCTCACCGTTTCGCCACAGGGAATGTCACGCAGCGCCTGCCACACCTGCTGCTGAAACGCGGTTCCCCTAATATCCAGCGGCAGCGACAATGGGGTATTGCGTGAGTTAATGACCGCGATCACTTCGCGCACACGCTGTTGAAAATCGGGATCCGCAGGCACACCACGTGCTGCAGGAAACAGTTCATGCAGCTCAGATACCAGCGTAGCATCGTCGTCACCGAGTAAAATTGCGCAGATACCGCGTTCACTTTCCGCTACCAGGCAGCGGCCCAGTGCGCAGTCCGCCACGGTATAGCGAATCGCCAGCTTATCGCCGCCTTGACGAAACTGCTTTGCCGTCATGCCCAGCGCTCCATCCGCTTTACGGTAATAGCTGCTGCTGTCGGGGAAGCCTGCATTCAAAATCGCCTGGGTCACCGGTGCGCCTTTCGCCAGCGCGTCACGCAAACGCCTGACGCGCCAGGACTGCTGCCACGCTTTCGGCGTCATGCCCGTCGTAGCTTTAAACAGACGATGTAGATGAAACGGGCTCATCGCCACCTGCTGAGCTAAAGCCTCCAGCGTGAGCGGCGACTCCTGCTCTAACAACTGGCAGGCCAGGCTAATCTTCTCCAGCCGCTGCTGCTGCGCGTTGGCTTTATCCGGCTGACAGCGTTTGCAGGGACGAAATCCTGCCGCTAACGCCTGCCCGGCATCGGCAAAGAAACGGACATTTTTACGCAGCGCATGTTTAGCCCGACATGACGGTCGACAAAAGATACCCGTGGTCTGTACAGCAAAAACAAACTGACCGTCAGCGTCCGCATCACGCTGTAACACAGACTGCCAACGGTCCTCATCGGTTACGCGTTGAAGATTGTTCATAATGGACTCCTTTGTTAAGCATAGTGCTTAGCCTCAGTGTGTCCGCATTGCAGGGCGTAAAAACCTGCAATCTTGCTTTTTAATTTTTATCGCTGACCAGAAAGCTTTCGAACTGCGGCGACATCCAGGTTTTAAACCCCTCGCCTTCTTTGAAGATCATATAAACCGCCAGCCCTTCACGACGCACCACCTCTTTGGCTTTATCCGTGCCGAGCACCATCAGGCCGGTATCCCAGCCGTCGGCTTCCAGTGCCGTAGGCGCAATCACCGTCACCGAGACCAGATTATGCTCAATTGGCCGACCGGTTTGCGGATCGATAACATGCGACAGACGCTTTCCGTCCAGTTCGTAATAATTGCGATAACTGCCGGACGTGCTGATGCCATGACCGTTAATATCTACAACCGCCTGCACCGCGTTTTCCCGATCTGTGGGTTTCTGGATCGCTACTCGCCACGGACGTCCCTCGGCGTTCATCCCCCGGCTGTTCAGCGCCCCACCAACGGACACCAGATAACGGGCGATCCCCTCCTGCTCCATCAGTCGGGCCAGATGGTCGGCAGCATAACCTTCACCAACGGTAGAGAGATCGACATACAGATCCGGTAGATCTTTCTGCAGATAGTTCTGCCGCGTGTCATTGATTACGCTCAGGTGCTGCAGCCCGGTTTGTGCTTTTGCGGCATCAATTTGTGCCTGCGTGGGGATATGCAGCGGCTGCTTGTCCGGACCAAATCCCCACAGGTTAACCAACGGGCCGACGGTGATGTCCATCGCGCCATCGGTTTTCGCGCCAATACGCAGCGCCGAGGTGATGATATCCGCCATGGCATCGTTGACCGGCCAGGGCGACAGGCTTTTCGACAAGTTAAAACGCATCAGCGCAGAATCGTTTTTATAGGTAGAGAGCAGCTGATCGTCAGCATCAAGCTGCGTCTGGATCTTGACCCGCAGTTCTTCGGCGCGTTTAGCATCAACGTTCACCACGCTAACCCGCCAGAAGGTGCCCATCGTTTTGCCTTCCAGTACGGTGGCCGCAGGCGGTGTGGTCTGAACCGGCTTTGGTGCGTTATCGCAGCCGACAAAAAAGATCGTCACAGCCAACAGGGCTGCGCGGCAAAAATTCATATCCATACGTGATTATCCTCATGCGAACGGACGCAAGAGTACACCAAAAAGGGTTGCCTGTACGCCGGAATAACGGCATTAAAAAAGGCCCCGCAGGGCCTTTTAATAACAATGAACGCAGATTAGAACTGGTAAACCAGACCCAGCGCTACGATATCATCGGTAGCTATACCGGCACGTTGAGTGAACTCGTTGTCATCCAGCAGGTTGATTTTGTAATCAACATAGGTAGACATGTTTTTGTTGAAGTAGTAAGTCGCGCCAACATCAACATATTTCAGGATATCCTGGTCGCCAAAGTTGGTGCTACCGTTAGTGATGTCTTTACCTTTTGACTGCAGGTAAGCCACTGAAGGGCGCAGACCGAAGTCAAACTGGTACTGTGCAACAACTTCGAAGTTCTGCGCTTTATCAGCAAAACCGTAGATGTCATTGCCATTGGTAGATTTAGAATCACCAAAACGGGTTGCGTTGTAAGTCTGAGAATACTGTGCCGCCAGATATACATTATTGGCATCATATTTCAGGCCACCGGTGTAAACCGTCGCACGATCACCACTACCATACACGCCAGCCGCATTCTGATCTGCAGTACGTTTGGAGGAAGTGATTGCACCACCGATACCAAAACCGGCACCAAGATCATAAGTCAGTGAACCACCGAAGCCGTCACCATTCTGTTTCAACGTACCACGGCCCGTATCATTTTCACCGCTTACACTACCGTTTTTACCTTGGTACTGCAGGGCAAAATTCAGACCATCAACCAGGCCGAAGAAATCGGTGTTACGGTAGGTCGCAAAGCCGTTACCACGCTGCTGCATGAAGTTATCAGCACCGTAGGTATCGCCGCCGAATTCCGGCAAGACGTCGGTCCAGGACGTTACATCATAAGTAACACCGTAGTTACGACCGTAATCGAAAGAACCGGCATCAGCGAATTTCAGACCCGCAAACGCCACACGGGTCCAGGCGTTGTTTTCACTTTCAGCCGCGTTACCCTGAATCTGGTATTCCCACTGGCCGTAACCGGTCAGTTGGTCGTTAACCTGAGTTTCGCCTTTGAAGCCGATACGCATGTAAGTCTTGTCACCATCATCACCTTTGTTATCGGAGAAATAGTGCAGACCGTCGACTTTACCGTACAGATCTAATTTGTTGCCGTCTTTGTTGTAAATTTCAGCCGCATTCGCTGTACCTGCTACCAGCAGAGCTGGGACCAGGAGGGACAGTACTTTGACTTTCATGTTATTAACCCTCTGTTATATGCCTTTATTGCTTTTTTTATGCCACTGCATACTGATTACGTTCATTAACCAGTCGGCAACTTCATTCTCCGCAAAAACACAGAATAATCCAACACGAATATGATACTAAAACTTTAAAGGTGTTTCATTTATCTACACAGATGTTTCAAAATGTTAACATTAGGGAACTTTTTAAAAATCAAAAAACGAGCAAAATAAGCACAAATAGTCAAGAAACATACATATGACGATATAAATCAACTAATTGCATTCGAAAAACTCATAGCACTGAATGACAAAACAAAATCTTCACTCGCAACTAAAATAGCACTGCTATCATCATTAACTTTATTTATTACCGTCATTCATTCTTGAATGTCTGTTTACCCCTATTTCAACCGAATGCTCTGCGTTCGGTTTTTTTTTACCCTAATTTACACAAAACTGACAGTCCTGTGCTACCAACCAAAAACTATAACAATTATTAACTATTTTTTTGTGTATTAATCACACCTAAGCTTATCTAATAATTTCTTGTTATTTAATGCTAATTTCTTAGGTTCAAAATTTCTATTTGTACCTGACACGGTGGACTGTACAGATTGACCACGGCGTGACGAAGCAAGATGTGCGGTAAACACATGCCATGCGTCCAGTGCTGCGAGAGTATGGCAATTCATCCATTACCCTTTATACTGCCCCTTCATCTTAAGCATCGTTCTAACAGGTCTTAAACACGAATGAGTCAGTCAGACACAACGGCTTCTACCCGATTTTCCCTACTTCCGGGAAGTATTACCCGTTTCTTCTTATTACTGATCGTTGTGCTGTTAGTGATGATGGGCGTGATGGTCCAGAGCGCGGTCAACACCTGGCTAAAAGATAAGAGCTATCAGATTGTCGATATCACGCATGCCATCCATAAACGAGTAGATACCTGGCGGTACGTCACGTGGCAAATTTATGACAATATTGCCGCCACCCCGCAATCCGCCACAGCGGATGGACTACAAGAAACCCGTTTGAAACAAGATATCTACTATCTTGAGAAACCACGCAGAAAAACCGAAGCGCTTATTTTTGGCTCGCATGACAGCTCAACGCTGGAGATGACCCAGCGTATCTCAACCTACCTGGATACCCTGTGGGGAGCCGAGAATGTCCCATGGTCAATGTATTATCTCAATGGCCAGGACAACAGCCTGATCCTGATTTCGACGTTGCCACTGAAAGATCTGACCTCCGGCTTTAAAGAGTCGACGATTGGTAATATCGTCGATTCGCGCCGTGCAGAAATGCTACAGCAGGCCAATGCGCTGGATGAACGTGAAAGCTTCTCCTCGCTGCGCCGCCTGGTCTGGCAAAACGGCCATTACTTCACACTGCGTACCACCTTTAATCAGCCGGGACATCTGGCCACCGTGGTGGCGTTTGACCTGCCCATTAATGATCTGATCCCGCCAGGTATGCCGCTGGACAGTTTTCATTTGGAACCTGATGCCACCTCAACGGTCGAGCACAGTAATGAAAAAGAGTCGCCTGACAGCGTCAGTATCAGCTTCAATAACGCCAAAATTGAGATTTCATCGGCGCTAAACTCAACGGATATGCGACTGGTCTGGCAGGTCCCGTTCGGTTCATTGCTGCTCGACACCTTGCAAAATATCCTGCTGCCGCTGTTGCTGAACATCGCATTGCTGGCACTGGCGTTGTTTGGCTATACCACCTTTCGCCACCTCCCTGCCCGCTCGACCGACGTGGCGCCAAACCTTGCCGCCAATAATGAATTACGCGTTTTGCGAGCAATCAACGAAGAGATTGTTTCACTGCTGCCGCTGGGCTTATTGGTGCACGACCAGGAGGCTAACCGTACGGTCATCAGCAATAAAATTGCCGACCACCTGCTGCCGCATTTGAATTTGCAAAACATAACCAGCATGGCTGAGCAGCATCAGGGCGTGATCCAGGCCACCATTAATAATGAACTGTATGAAATCCGACTGTTCCGCAGCCAGATATCACCGCGTACGCAGATCTTTATTATTCGCGACCAGGACAAAGAAGTGCTGGTGAATAAAAAACTGAAACAAGCCCAGCGCCTGTATGAGAAAAATCAGCAGGCCCGCGCCGCATTTATGCAGAATATCGGCAGTGCCCTGAAAGATCCGGCCAGAATACTGGCCGTTAATGCCGCCGCACTCAATACGCCTGACAGCCAAAAACTGGCAAATCAGGCCGATGTGCTGGTGCGAATGGTTGATGAAATTCAGTTGGCCAATATTCTCGAGAGCGACAGCTGGAAAAGCGAGTCCACGCTGTTCTCCGTTCAAACGTTAATTGATGAAGTGGTGCCTGACGTTCTGCCGGTCATTAAACGCAAAGGCCTGCAGCTGCTGATTAAAAATAACCTCAGTGCCAGCGATGAACGCCGCGGCGACCGTGACGCCCTGCGCCGTATTCTGCTGCTGTTGATTCAATACGCGGTAACCACCACGCAAATTGGGAAAATTACCCTCGAAGTTGACCAGGATGAATCAGAGGCAGAGCGCCTGACCTTCCGTATTCTGGATACTGGTGAAGGCGTAACGTTGAATGAAATTGATAATCTACATTTTCCGTTCATCAATGAAACGCAGGGCGATCGCTATGGCAAAGCCAACCCGCTGACGTTTTGGCTATGCGATCAGCTGGCCCGTAAACTGGGCGGGCACCTGAATATCAAAGCGCGTGAAGAACTTGGAACGCGTTATATCGTCCATGTTAAAATGCCGCTGCATGACCAACATGCTGACATTGAAGAGCGCTTGTTGGATGACGTCTGCGTGATGGTTGATGTCACCTCCAGTGAGGTACGTAGCATCGTATTACGTCAGCTAGAAAACTGGGGAGCCACCTGCATCACGCCCGATGAACGGTTGAGTAGTCAAGAATATGATCTCTTTTTAACTGATAATCCGTCTAATCTTACTGCCTCGGGCTTGCTTTTAAGCGATGATGAGTCTGGCGTACGCAAAATTGGCCCTGGCCAGCTGCGCGTCAACTTTAATATGAGCAATGCTATGCAGGAAGCTGTCCTCGAGCTAATAGAAGAGCAGCTGGCGCAGGAAGAGATCCAGGAAATCCCCCTCGGCGGAGATGAAAACGCCGAACTTCATGCCAGTGGTTACTATGCACTCTTTGTAGACACAGTACCGGATGATGTTAAGAGGTTGTATACTGAGGCGGAAACCAGCGATTTCGCTGCGTTAGCCCAAACCGCCCATCGCCTGAAAGGCGTGTTTGCCATGCTTAATCTGGTACCCGGCAAGCAGTTATGTGAAGCGCTGGAACATCTTATTCAAGAAAAAGATGCTCCAGGTATAGAAAAGTACATCAGCGACATTGACACTTACGTCAAGAGCTTGCTGTAGCAAGGTAGCCCAATACATGAACACTATGAACGTAATTATTGCCGATGACCATCCGATTGTACTGTTCGGTATTCGTAAATCACTTGAGCAAATCGAATGGGTGAACGTTGTCGGCGAATTTGAAGACTCCACTGCACTGATCAACAATTTGCCGAAATTAGACGCGCATGTGTTGATAACCGATCTCTCTATGCCGGGAGATAAATACGGTGACGGGATCACGTTAATTAAATACATCAAACGCCATTTTCCAAGCCTGTCGATCATCGTCCTGACCATGAACAACAACCCGGCGATCCTCAGCGCCGTGCTGGATCTCGACATTGAAGGGATCGTGCTGAAACAGGGTGCGCCAACGGATCTGCCAAAAGCACTGGCGGCGCTGCAAAAAGGCAAGAAATTTACCCCAGAAAGCGTTTCTCGTTTGCTGGAGAAAATCAGTGCCAGCGGGTATGGTGACAAACGTCTTTCGCCGAAAGAGAGCGAAGTTCTGCGCCTGTTCGCGGAAGGTTTCCTGGTCACTGAAATCGCCAAAAAGCTCAACCGCAGCATTAAAACCATCAGTAGCCAGAAAAAGTCCGCGATGATGAAACTGGGCGTTGAAAACGATATCGCCCTGCTGAATTATCTCTCGTCCGTGACGCTAAGCCCGTCCGACAAAGACTGATTCCTTTTCCATCAACATGCCTGATGGCGCTACGTTTATCCGGCCTACGAACGATACCTCATTGAGGTATGTTCCGTAGGCCGGATAAGGCAAACGCCGCCATCCGGCATTTTTTATCCCCTCGTTTTTCTCACTCTTTCCGCATACACCGTCAGCGTCTGCTTCAGCACATCCAACGTCACCGGCTTGGATAAGCAACTATCCATCCCTGACTCCAGACAACGCTGCTTCTCTTCTGCCAGTGCGTTCGCCGTTACGCCAACCACCGGCAGTGTGAGCCCCAGCTGACGAATGCGTTGCGTCAGGCGGTAACCGTCCATATTCGGCATGTTGACGTCGCTCAACACGATATCAATATGATTTTTGCTCAACACATTGAGCGCATCCACACCGTCATTGGCGGTTTTGCACTGATACCCCAACGATCCCAACTGATCGGCCAACAAGCGGCGGTTGATCGGATGATCGTCAACCACCAGAATCATCATGTCATCGTGGGTACTGCCGATTTTATCCGGGGCAGGCAGCGCGCTGGAGAGATTTTCATCCTCCAGCTCAACGCGATATATATGCGCCAGCAGCACAGGCAGCTCGTGCGGTGAGGCCACGCTGTGCACCCACTCACCCGGCGCTCTCTCCTGCGGAATGCCGATATGTCGGCGACAGAAAATCACCGCGGCGCGTCCCTGCCATGCCTGTTCCTGCACATCATCGGCAATCAGCACGTCATCAGCGTCGGGTTGCTGACCTTCATAGCGCAGCACCGTCATCCCGTTACGCGTCAGGCTGGCTTCGATAAAGCGATACAGTGAAGCATTACGTACCGCCAGCCAGCAGCGGGTATTGGTCAGCCCTTCCACACTTTTCTTCAGTGGATACTGCGCACCATACAGTGGAATACGCACCGTAAACTGGCTGCCCATTCCGGGTTCGGAATCGACGGATATATCACCATCCATCATGCTGATCAGTTTTTCACAAATCGCCAGCCCCAATCCGGTTCCCTGGAAATTACGCTGAACCCCGGTGCCGACCTGAAAGAACGGATCGAACAGACGCACGACTTCTTTGGCCGGAATGCCCACGCCAGTATCACGTACGCGAATACTGAGATAATCACCATGACGCTGCACATGCAGCACAATGCAGCCGGTATCGGTGAACTTAATCGCATTGCTCAACAGATTAGAGATCACCTGCTGCAAGCGCATGGGGTCGCCATTCAACGCCACCGGCACATCCGGTTCGATGAAACAGTACAATCCCAGCTGCTTACGTACCACCAGCGGCAGGTAGTTGGCCGTTATGTGGTTCATCACCTCGCGCGGTGAAAACTCACGCGGCTCAATCTTAAGCTGTTCAGATTCAATTTTTGAGAAGTCGAGAATATCGCTGATAATTTTCAGCAGCAGGCTGGAGGAGTTGTTCATCGCCGTGACCAACCGATCGACACCACTCGGCAACTCTTTGGTTTGCAGCAAATCCAGGTTGCCGATAATGCCGTACAGCGGCGTACGCAGCTCATGGCTGACCGTGGCGAGGAACATCGATTTAGACTGGCTAGCCTGCTCCGCTGCCTGCGCCATCTCCTGCAGCGACTCTTCCATTTTGACACGTGCGCTAACATCAACCAGTACGCAAATCGCCACGTTTTCATTGCGATAGCGCGAATGCACAAAGCTGATTTGCAGATTGGTATTGTTGCTGGTGAGCACATCAACGAAATTAACCTGCTGACCGCAGATGATCTGTGTTAGCCGCTGCCTGTCCTCGTGGGTCAACATATTCAGATAGGTATGCGCCAACTCGTTACTCAGGATGTTAATACCGTCGATAGTGCGCAGAATACAAATACCGACTGGCGCAGAGGCAACAATTTTACGGTTAAACTGTTCATGTTCTTCCAGACGCTGGGCATCGCTTTCCGCAGGGATAAAAATACGTCGCTCATACATACGTGCCAGCATAAACAACGCCGCGCCCACCAGCACATTCAACAGAATAGCGTTGAGGATCAACATGCGAATACGTTCCAGCACCAGATCGACCGGGACGGAATACACAATACTGAGCGATGATGGCGGCAGATTTTTCTTCAGCACCAGCTCGCGAAAACCCGGCGTATAACCAAACCAGGAACGCTCCTGCATCCAACGCGGTTCAGCTTTGATCGTCCCCTCAGGGCCAGCCAGCGAAATCAGTGCGTGACCATTTTCATCGAGGATAGTCACGCCCATCGGCAGATTACCCGGCGTGAAGAAGTTTTCCATACGAATCGGCTGCTCAACGCCAAGCAGCGCCTGCAGGCGATTAGCCAGATACACCGGCGTCAGCGCATAAAAATAGCCCACGCCCGGACGCGGCCCCTGGCTTATCCAGAACAGGTTATTGCCGTTTTCGTCCTGCGGCGCATTGCGGTACTTAACGATGCGTTCATGCAACGCTTTCAACGCCTCATCGCGTTCAACGGGCATATCACGCAGACCAAAGTTGGCCATACACAGGTTATCGCTGCCGATCAGAAACACGCGGTTTAAGTCATAGGCGGCGGAGAAATTGTCGCGCCAGTAGCGCATAAACCACGCCAGCGATTCCAGTGAACCACGCCAGGCGTTGCCCATCACCGCACAGTCGGAATCAGCAAACAGCGGCTCAAAATTGGGCACCACGGTTTTGTCATCCCGCGCCCGCAGCGACATCACGCCGTTTTCCGCTGTTAAGCGGTTCTCTGCAATATATTTCAGCTCTTTGATCACATCAGACGTGCGCTGAATGTAGCGCTGCGCCTGATCGGAGCTAAGCGTAAACTCCTGACGGATCTCCGATTCTCGCTGATGCAGCGCATTCACAATGTAGAACACACTCGCAAAAGCAATCAGAAGCCAGACCAGCAGCGCCAGCGCTCTGAACAGGTAGCGTGAGACTTTTAGGGTTGCATGAACAGAAGCAAGGTATTTCAAAGGGGCGAAGCTCCGCCTCAGGGTATGAATAAGTGTGGTTAAGGTAGCGGTAAATGCCCGGCGTCGCAATGCCCTCTCTTTACGGGAATATGATACACCGCTGAGAAAACATTATCTTAACCCCTGATAATCGTCGTTTGACTTAAATACCTTGTACGGATGTCAGAATGCCCGACCTGAAATGGCTGACGCGTCGTTTAACCCCGCGACGTTTACGCAACCAAATGATCATGATGGCCATTCTGATGGTGACAGTACCGACGATATCCATTGGTTATATCGTAGAAACCGAAGGCCGTTCAGCAGTCTTATCTGAAAAAGAGAAAAAACTGTCATCAGTGTTAGCCCTGCTAAACGATGCCTTGGGCGATCGTTTTAGCGACTATGCAAATTTGCCGCGTGACGCGCGCATTCGTGCGCTTAATCAGGCGCTGGGCCCCATCACCGAGCGCATCACACAGGCGTTTCCCGGCGTGGGCGCGGGCTACTACCACAAAGCCCTCGATGCCGTGATCACCTACTCCCCTTCTGCGCTTTATCAGGGCAATGTGGGACTCACTATCTCACCTGACCACCCAGGACGTGACGTGATGAGCACCCAGTCGGCCATCGTCGTCTCAGGCCAACAGGTGCGCGGCGACATCCTTAATTCAATGCTACCGATCAAACGTCATGGTGAGGTTATTGGCTATATCTGGGCCAACGAACTGACGGAAGATATTCGCCAGCAAGCGAGAAAAATGGACGTCAGAATCGTCGCCGTGCTGGCGGCAGGACTGCTCATCAGCCTGCTGCTGATCGTGCTGTTCTCCCGCCGTCTCAGCGCCAATATCGACATCATCACCGACGGTCTGTTAACGCTGGGACAAAAGACGCCAACCCGACTGCCAGAATTGCCCGGCGAACTGGGGCAAATTAGCCGCAGCGTCAATGCGCTGGCGCAAACGCTGCTGGAAACCAAAACCCTTAACGATCTGATTATTGAAAACGCCGCCGACGGGGTGATTGCTATCGACAGGCAGGGTGATGTCACCACGATGAACCCCGCAGCGGAACAAATTACCGGTTACACGTTGCATGAGTTAGTCGGGCAACCTTATGCCAGGATTTTTTCCAACACCCCATTTTCCAGCCCGGTGCTGGATACGCTGGAACATGGTACCGAACATGTCGCTCAGGAAGTCAGTTTTCCCGGACGCGACCGTGTCATTGAGATAAGCGTCACTTCCAGCCGGATCCATAATGCACACGGTGAACTGATCGGCGCATTGGTTTTCTTCTCCGATTTAACCGCCCGTAAAGAGACCCAGCGGCGACTGGCACAAACTGAACGGCTTGCCACCCTCGGCGAACTGATGGCCGGAGTGGCTCATGAAGTGAGAAATCCGCTGACGGCAATCCGTGGTTATGTGCAGATTATCCGCCAACAAACGACCTTGCCGGAGCATCAGGAATATTTATCCGTGGTGCTGAACGAGATTGACTCAATCAACAGGGTCATTCAGCAACTGTTGGATTTTTCTCGTCCGCGACACAGCAAATGGCAGCAGGTACAGCTCAATACGCTGATTGCAGAAACGCTGATCCTGGTTCAAACCGCTGGTATTCAGGCGCGCATTAATTTTACCACGGAGTTACACCCCAACCTGCCGGCGATCGTTGCCGATCGCGAGTTACTTAAGCAGGTGATCCTCAACATTTTAATCAACGCGGTACAAGCCATCAGCGCACGCGGTGACATTAAGATCCGTACCTGGCAATACGCGGCGTCACAACAGGCGGTGACCATCGAGGATAACGGCTGCGGCATCGATATTGCGCTGCAGAAAAAAATATTTGATCCGTTCTTCACCACCAAAGCCTCGGGAACAGGGCTTGGTCTGGCCCTCAGCCAGCGGATTATTAACGCCCATCAGGGCGATATTCGCGTCGCCAGCATGCCGGGCTGCGGTGCAACCTTCACCCTTATTTTACCGACTCATCCGCAGGAAACCCCGTCAGAATGAAAACCACCTACCGTATTCTCATCGTTGATGATGAAGCCAATGTTTGCCGTATGCTGACTACCGCGTTTTCTCTGCAAGGACATGAGACGCACAGCGCCTGCGACGGTGAGGCTGGCCTGGCGCTGTTTAACGAAAAGCAGCCTGACGTAGTGTTGATGGACATTCGCATGCCGGTCATGGACGGTATTGAGGCACTGAAACGTATGCGTACGTGTCAGCCGCGTATCCCCGTCATTCTGATGACCGCTTACGCCGAAGTTGAGACGGCAGTGGAAGCATTACGCAGCGGCGCATTTGATTACGTGATCAAACCTTTCGATCTGGATGAGCTTAACCTGGTTATCCAGCGCGCGTTGCAGCTACAGGCGATGAAGCAGGAGATCCGCAACCTGCATAAAGCGCTAAGCACCAGCTGGCAATGGGGGCATATCCTGACCAACAGCCCGCTAATGCAGGATATCTGTAAAGATACGGCGAAAATCGCCCTCTCGCAGGCCAGCGTGTTGGTAAGCGGTGAGAGCGGCACCGGAAAAGAGCTGATCGCCCGGGCAATCCACTACAACAGCCGACGCGCCAACGGTCCTTTTATCAAAATCAACTGCGCCGCCCTGCCGGAATCGTTACTGGAAAGCGAGCTGTTCGGTCATGAAAAGGGGGCGTTTACCGGGGCGCAAACGCTACGCCAGGGTTTATTCGAACGCGCCCATCAGGGTACGCTTTTCCTTGATGAAATTGGCGAAATGCCTCCAGGCCTGCAGGCGAAGCTGCTGCGCATTTTGCAGGAAAGAGAATTTGAACGCATCGGCGGGCATCAAACCATTCGCGTCGATATCCGCATTATCGCCGCCACCAACCGTAGCCTGCAAACAATGGTGAAAGCAGGCACTTTCCGCGAAGATCTGTTTTATCGTTTGAATGTCATCCACCTTCAGCTGCCACCGTTACGTGAGCGGCGGGAAGATATCGCCCTGCTGGCCAACCATTTTTTACAAAAATTCAGTTCTGAGAATCAGCGCGATATCATCGATATCGACCCAACAGCAATGTCGATCCTCAGTGCCTGGTCGTGGCCGGGCAATATCCGTGAACTCTCCAATGTGATTGAACGCGCGGTGGTAATGAACACCGGCGCGGTGATTTTTGCCGACGATCTTCCCGACCAGTTCCGTTCACCCGTCAGCGCAATAACCGAAGTAAAACCCACTCAAACGGGGGAACGTAGCCTGAAAGAAGAAATTAAACGCGAGGAAAAACGGATCATCGTGGAGGTTCTTGAACAACAGGACGGAAACCGCACCCGCACGGCGCTGATGCTGGGTATCAGCCGACGCGCCCTGATGTATAAACTTCAAGAATATGACATCGACCCGACAGGGGTTTGAGACAGAAAGTTGCTATGCAGAATTTTGCACACTGCGCAAAACTCTGCATAGCCCCCCCATCACTATCACATAGCCTGAGAACAAATAACCCTACAGATTCAATGAATTAACGATATTCCTTTCTATTTCACCATTCTGGCATCCCGCTTGCAATTCCCTGATGTACCCAAAATGGACCAGGCAACAGGGAAATAGAATGAAAACAAAACTTCTTACCTTACAAGACGCTACACATTTCTTTCGCGACGGCATGACCATCATGGTCGGGGGCTTTATGGGCGTAGGTACCCCACCCCGTTTGGTTGAAGCTTTACTTGAGTCCGGCGTCAGAGACCTGACACTTATCGCTAACGATACCGCCTTTGTCGATACCGGGATCGGGCCGCTGATCGTCAATGGCCGTGTGAGCAAAGTGATTGCTTCGCACATTGGCACCAATCCTGAAACCGGTCGACGCATGATTGCCGGTGAAATGGAGGTTCAACTGGTGCCGCAAGGTACCCTGATAGAGCAAATCCGCTGCGGCGGCGCGGGGCTTGGCGGTTTTCTGACGCCTACCGGCGTTGGCACCATTGTCGAAGACGGCAAGCAGACCCTGACGCTTGATGGCAAAACCTGGCTGCTTGAACGCCCATTGCGTGCAGATCTGGCGCTTATTCGTGCGCATCGTGCAGACATGCTTGGCAACCTCACCTATCAACTCAGCGCGCGCAATTTCAACCCACTGATCGCCCTTGCCGCCGACCTCACGCTGGTGGAGCCGGATGAAATGGTCGAAATAGGTGAGCTTCTCCCTGACCAGATAATCACCCCCGGCGCCGTTATCGACCACATTATTTGCCCTCTGGAGGCCTGATTATGGATGCTAAACAACGTATTGCGCGCCGCGTGGCGCAAGAACTTCGCGACGGCGACGTGGTGAATTTAGGTATCGGTCTGCCGACGATGGTCGCCAACTACCTGCCAGCCGATATTCACATTACCTTGCAGTCCGAGAACGGTTTTCTCGGGTTGGGTCCGGTCACCACCGCCCATCCCGATCTGGTCAACGCCGGTGGGCAACCGTGTGGTATTTTGCCCGGTGCCGCAATGTTTGATAGCGCCATGTCATTCGCGTTAATTCGCGGCGGCCATGTGGATGCCTGTGTCCTCGGTGGGTTGCAGGTTGATGAACAGGCTAACCTCGCCAACTGGGTGGTTCCCGGTAAGATGGTGCCCGGTATGGGCGGCGCAATGGATCTGGTCACCGGCGCGCGTAAAGTCATTATCGCCATGGAACATTGTGCGAAAGATGGCGCGGCTAAAATTCTCCGCCATTGCACCATGCCACTGACGGCCCAGCACGCGGTACATATGCTGGTCACCGAACTCGCCGTTTTCCGCTTCATTGACGGTAAAATGTGGCTGACAGAAATCGCGGAAGGCTGCGATATCACCGCCCTGCGTGAGAAAACCGACGCACAATTTGCTGTCGCCACCGATCTGGTCATCCTGCGAGGTGACGTATGATTGGCCGTATGTCACGCTTTATGACGCGTTTCGTCAGCCGCTGGCTGCCCGATCCGCTGATCTTCGCCATGCTGCTGACGCTGATAACGTTCGCCATTGCGCTGTGGTTGACGCCGCAAACACCGATCAGCATGGTCAAGTTCTGGGGAGACGGCTTCTGGAATCTGCTGGCATTTGGTATGCAGATGGCGCTGATCATCGTCACCGGCCACGCGCTGGCCAGCTCCGGTCCGGTTAAAAGTCTGCTGCGCACCGCCGCTTCAGCCGCTAAAACCCCCACACAGGGCGTTATGCTGGTGACATTCTTTGCCGCGGTCGCCAGCGTCATCAACTGGGGCTTTGGTCTGGTGGTGGGAGCGATGTTTGCTCGTGAAGTCGCCCGTCGGGTACCCGGCTCTGACTACCCGCTGCTGATTGCCTGCGCCTACATCGGCTTTCTGACCTGGGGTGGCGGCTTTTCCGGTTCAATGCCGTTGCTGGCAGCAACGCCGGGCAACCCGGTCGAGCACGTTGCCGGGTTAATTCCGGTCAGCGACACCCTGTTTACCGATTTCAATATTTTCATCACTCTGGCGCTCATTGTGGTCATGCCGTTCATCACACGCATGATGACGCCGAAACCGTCTGATGTGGTAAGCATCGATCCAAAATTATTGCTGGAAGAAGATGATTTCCAGAAGAAACTCCCGCCAGACGCACCGCCGTCCGAGCGTCTGGAAGAGAGCCGTATTCTGACGCTGATCATTGGCGGACTGGGGATTGCTTACCTGGCACTGTATTTCGCCGACAAGGGTTTCAACCTCACCATCAACACCGTCAACCTGATGTTTATGATTGCCGGTCTGCTGCTGCACAAAACGCCAATGGCCTATATGCGTGCTGTCAGCGCCGCCGCCCGCAGCACCGCGGGGATCCTGGTACAGTTCCCCTTCTACGCCGGGATCCAACTAATGATGGAGCATTCCGGTCTCGGCGGGCTGATTACCGAATTCTTCATCGACGTCGCCAACAAAGACACCTTCCCATTAATGACTTTCTTCAGTTCCGCGCTGATTAACTTTGCCGTGCCATCAGGTGGCGGACACTGGGTTATTCAGGGACCGTTCGTGTTGCCTGCCGCGCAGGCGCTCGGTGCCGACCTGGGTAAATCGGTGATGGCCATCGCCTACGGCGAGCAGTGGATGAACATGGCGCAACCGTTCTGGGCATTACCTGCGCTGGCTATCGCCGGGCTGGGCGTGCGCGACATTATGGGCTATTGCATCACCGCCCTGCTTTTCTCCGGCGTCATTTTCGTCATTGGATTGACCTTGTTCTGACGGCAACCACTTATTTAAGGGAACAGAAAAATGAAAAATTGTGTCATCGTCAGTGCGGCGCGTACCGCAATCGGTAACTTTAATGGTTCACTGGCCACCACCGGCGCCGTCGAACTCGGAGCAACCGTGATTAAAGCCGCGCTAGAGCGCGCCCGCCTTGACCCACTCCGGGTTGACGAGGTGATCATGGGCAACGTGCTGCAGTCTGGTTTAGGACAGAACCCTGCACGCCAGGCGCTGTTAAAAAGCGGTCTCGCCGACACCGTATGCGGTTTTACCCTCAACAAAGTGTGCGGCTCGGGCCTCAAAAGCGTGGCGCTTGCCGCTCAGGCAATCCAGGCCGGACAGGCTCAGGCAATTGTCGCCGGTGGCATGGAAAACATGAGCCAGGCACCGTACCTGTTAGACGCCAAAGCCCGCTGGGGATATCGCCTCGGGGACGGACAGTTGTCAGATGTAATCCTGCGCGACGGTCTGATCTGCGCCGAGCATGGCTACCATATGGGGATCACCGCTGAAAACGTTGCCAAGGAGTATGGCATTAGTCGGGAGATGCAGGATGAACTGGCGCTGATGTCGCAGCGTAAAGCGGTATCGGCAATAGAGTCAGGCGCATTTGAGGCAGAGATCGTCCCGGTGAGTGTGGTATCGCGGAAAAAAGCGATCATGTTTGATCGTGATGAATTCCCCAAAGCCGACTCTACGGCGGAAGGCCTTGCCGCATTACGTCCGGCCTTCGACAAAGCGGGTACCGTCACGGCCGGTAACGCTTCGGGGATCAACGACGGTGCCGCCGCGCTGGTAATCATGGAAGAAGCGGCGGCGCTGGCTGCTGGGCTGAAGCCGCTGGCGCGGATCAAAGCCTATGCCGGCGGCGGCGTCGCACCCGCCATCATGGGCATGGGGCCGGTTCCGGCGACGCAAAAAGTGCTGCAACTGAGCGGGCTTCAATTGTCTGATATCGACCTGATTGAAGCCAATGAGGCGTTTGCCGCACAGTTTCTGGCAGTAGGGAAAACGCTGGGATTTGATGCACAAAAGGTGAATGTCAACGGCGGAGCAATCGCGCTTGGGCACCCTATCGGCGCCAGCGGGGCGCGTATTCTGGTCACGTTGCTTCACGCGCTACAAGCGCGGGATAAAACCCTCGGACTGGCTACACTGTGCATCGGCGGCGGTCAGGGGATTGCAATGATTGTAGAAAGGATGAACTAAAAAAAAGGGCCGGATTTCTCCGGCCCTTCTCATTACGACTTAATTACTCTTCTGCGTCATCCGCCGCATCGTCATCGCTTTCTGCTTCAGGCGCGATATCATCGTCCCCTTCCGCAGCACTTCCGTCGATAGAATCCAGTTCTTCGTCATCAACCGGTTCAGCTACACGTTGCAGACCCACCACGTTTTCATCATCCGCCGTGCGGATGAGGATAACGCCCTGGGTGTTACGCCCAACCACGCTGATTTCCGACACGCGAGTACGCACCAACGTACCAGCATCGGTGATCATCATGATCTGGTCGCTATCGGTCACCTGCACCGCGCCAACAACGGAACCGTTGCGTTCGGTGACTTTGATGGAGATAACGCCCTGCGTCGCACGCGACTTGGTCGGATACTCTTCTGCCGCAGTACGCTTACCATAACCGTTTTGCGTCACGGTCAGGATAGCGCCTTCACCACGTGGAATAATCAGAGAAACGACTTTGTCTTCGCCCGCCAGTTTGATACCACGTACGCCGGTCGCAGTACGACCCATCGCACGAACGGCGTCTTCTTTGAAGCGCACCACTTTACCCGCGGCAGAGAACAGCATCGCTTCGTCAGACCCGGAGGTCAGATCCACGCCAATCAGTTCGTCGCCTTCATTCAGGTTAACCGCAATAATACCGGCTGAACGTGGACGGCTGAACTCGGTCAGCGCCGTTTTCTTCACGGTACCGCTAGCGGTTGCCATAAAGACGTTCACGCCCTCTTCGTACTCGCGTACCGGCAGAATCGCGGTGATACGTTCGTTGGCTTCCAGCGGCAGCAGGTTGACGATTGGACGTCCACGCGCACCACGGCTCGCTTCCGGCAGCTGATAGACCTTCATCCAGTACAGACGACCACGGCTGGAGAAGCACAGGATCGTGTCGTGGGTGTTGGCCACCAGCAGGCGGTCGATGAAGTCTTCTTCTTTAATACGTGCTGCTGATTTACCCTTACCGCCACGACGCTGTGCTTCGTAATCGGTTAACGGCTGATATTTAACGTAACCCTGGTGAGACAAGGTCACGACAACATCTTCCTGGGTGATCAGATCTTCGATATTGATGTCAGCGCTGTTGGCGGTGATTTCAGTGCGACGCTCATCACCGAACTGCTCGCGAACCAGCTCCATCTCTTCACGGATCACTTCCATCAGGCGATCGGCGCTGCCCAAAATGTGCAGCAATTCAGCGATCTGCTCCAGCAGCTCTTTGTATTCGTCGAGCAGTTTTTCATGCTCAAGGCCGGTCAGTTTCTGCAAGCGCAGATCCAAAATTGCCTGGGCTTGCTGTTCAGTCAGGTAGTACTGACCGTCACGCACGCCAAACTCAGGTTCCAGCCATTCAGGACGGGCAGCGTTATCACCGGCACGTTCCAGCATCGCCGACACGTTACCCAGCTCCCACGAACGGGCGACCAGTCCGGCTTTCGCTTCAGCCGGGGTCGGCGCACGACGGATCAGTTCAATGATCGGATCGATGTTGGCCAGTGCAATCGCCAGCGCTTCAAGGATGTGGGCGCGATCGCGGGCTTTACGCAGTTCAAAAATAGTACGGCGAGTAACCACTTCACGACGGTGACGCACAAACGCAGCAATAATATCTTTCAGGTTCATGATCTTCGGCTGACCATGGTGCAGCGCAACCATGTTAATACCGAAGGAAACCTGCAGCTGGGTCTGGGAGTAAAGGTTGTTGAGAACCACTTCCCCGACCGCGTCACGTTTGACTTCAATCACGATGCGCATACCGTCTTTATCAGACTCGTCACGCAGCGCGCTGATGCCTTCAACGCGTTTGTCTTTTACCAACTCGGCAATTTTCTCAATCAGGCGGGCTTTGTTCACCTGATACGGAATTTCGTGCACGATGATGGTTTCACGACCGGTTTTCGCGTCAGCTTCAACTTCCGCGCGGGCGCGAATGTACACTTTACCGCGACCAGTACGATAGGCTTCTTCAATACCACGACGACCGTTGATGATCGCGGCGGTCGGGAAGTCCGGGCCTGGGATGTGTTCCATCAGCCCTTCAATGCTGATGTCTTCATCGTCAATGTAGGCCAGACAGCCGTTAATCACTTCTGTCAGGTTGTGCGGCGGAATGTTGGTCGCCATACCTACCGCGATACCGGACGAACCGTTCACCAGCAGGTTAGGAATTTTGGTCGGCATGACGTCCGGAATGCGTTCGGTGCCGTCATAGTTATCGACGAAATCAACCGTTTCTTTTTCCAGGTCAGCCATCAGCTCGTGGGCGATTTTCGACATACGGATTTCCGTATAACGCATCGCTGCGGCGGAGTCGCCATCGACAGAACCAAAGTTACCCTGACCATCCACCAGCATGTAACGCAGGGAGAATGGCTGCGCCATACGAACAATGGTGTCGTAAACGGCGGTATCACCATGAGGGTGGTATTTACCGATTACGTCACCAACGACACGGGCAGATTTTTTATAGGCTTTATTCCAGTCGTTGCCCAATACGTTCATGGCGTAAAGTACGCGACGGTGAACCGGCTTCAGGCCATCTCGGACGTCCGGCAGCGCACGGCCAACAATGACCGACATCGCATAATCCAGATACGAGCTCTTCAGCTCTTCCTCAATGTTGACCGGTGTAATTTCTCTCGCAAGGTCGCTCATCTAACCGCTATCCCTCTACTGTATCCCGGATTCAAAGGTCGCAAATTATAACACATCCGTGCAGATTCAGGTAAATGGATTCCCCCTGAGAGAGGCTTTATTCATCCTGCCAGGCTGATATACTCGTTTGTATTGCTAATTAAGGAGTAGAAGCCCCAATGAATGCCGAAAAAGCCCCGGTGACTCAGAACGTTGACCATGAAGAAATTGCCAAATTTGAAGCAGTCGCGTCGCGCTGGTGGGATCTTGAAGGTGAATTTAAGCCTCTGCACCGCATTAACCCGCTGCGTCTGGGTTATATCACCGAGCGCTCAGGCGGGCTGTTTGGTAAAAAAGTGCTCGACGTCGGCTGCGGAGGCGGCATTCTGGCTGAAAGCATGGCGCGCGAAGGCGCAACAGTCACCGGCCTGGATATGGGTTTTGAACCGCTACAGGTGGCAAAACTGCATGCGCTGGAAAGTGGCATTCAGGTGGAATACGTACAAGAAACTGTAGAACAACACGCCGAAAAACATGCACACCAGTATGACGTAGTGACCTGCATGGAAATGCTGGAACACGTACCGGATCCGCAGTCGGTGGTCAGAGCCTGCGCGCAGTTGGTGAAACCAGGCGGCGAGGTGTTTTTCTCCACGCTCAATCGCAACGGCAAGTCGTGGCTGATGGCAGTGGTTGGCGCAGAGTACATTCTGCGCATGGTGCCCAAAGGCACGCATGATGTGAAAAAATTTATTAAGCCTGCGGAATTGTTACAGTGGGTTGATCAGACAGTGTTAAAAGAGCGCCACATGACCGGCCTGCACTACAACCCGATCACCAACACCTTTAAGCTGGGCCCAGGCGTGGACGTGAACTATATGGTGCACACCACCGCGAAAGCCGAGTAACTTATCTGCACGCCTGATGACGTTTCGCTTATCAGGCGTACAAACTCTGTGCCAGATCATATAACGTAATCGCTCTTCGATGAAGAAATCAGCACTCGATCAAATTTTCTATTTTTTTTCTCAATTATTGACATCCTCGCCAGGCCTTATAAGACGCGCACTTAGCGATTATTACCCTTTTGCAACCTCAATTTAACGCCAAAATCAACTCTTGTACTGAAAAGAATCCCTACTAGAATACTCACCATATAGCGTCTATCTTATCAAACAACCCCTACATATAGTATTTATCCACAGACTTAGTCACAACATGGCACTGTGGATAATACGGGGGATATTTTTTTCTTTCACGGACAGGTAAAAAACCACATGAATCAGAGTCTGCTGGTGACAAAGCGTGATGGTAGTACAGAGCGCATCAATCTCGACAAAATCCACCGAGTTCTGGATTGGGCGGCAGAAGGACTGAATAACGTATCGATTTCTCAGGTCGAGCTTCGCTCCCACATTCAGTTTTATGACGGCATCAAGACTTCCGATATTCACGAAACGATTATCAAAGCCGCCGCCGATCTGATCTCCCGTGATGCACCGGATTATCAATATCTGGCCGCTCGTCTGGCGATTTTCCACCTGCGCAAGAAAGCCTACGGTGAGTTCGAACCGCCAAAACTGTATGACCATGTTGTTAAAATGGTTGAGATGGGCAAATACGACAATCATCTGCTGGAAGACTACACGGAAGAAGAGTTCAAGCAGATGGACTCGTTCATCGAACATGACCGCGATATGACCTTCTCCTATGCTGCCGTGAAGCAGTTAGAAGGCAAATATCTGGTACAAAACCGCGTCACCGGTGAAATTTACGAAAGCGCTCAGTTCCTCTATATTCTGGTAGCAGCTTGCCTGTTCTCGAACTACCCGCGTGAAACCCGTCTGGAATACGTTAAGCGTTTCTACGACGCCGTTTCGACGTTTAAAATTTCGCTGCCAACGCCAATCATGTCTGGCGTGCGTACCCCAACCCGTCAGTTCAGCTCTTGCGTGCTGATCGAGTGCGGCGACAGCCTGGACTCCATTAACGCGACCTCCAGCGCCATCGTGAAATACGTTTCCCAGCGCGCTGGTATCGGCATCAACGCTGGACGCATTCGTGCGCTGGGTAGCCCGATTCGCGGCGGTGAAGCGTTCCACACCGGCTGTATCCCGTTCTATAAACACTTCCAGACTGCGGTGAAATCCTGCTCTCAGGGCGGCGTACGCGGCGGTGCGGCCACGCTGTTCTACCCGATGTGGCATCTGGAAGTTGAAAGCCTGCTGGTACTGAAAAACAACCGTGGCGTCGAGGGCAACCGCGTACGTCACATGGACTACGGCGTACAGATCAACAAGTTGATGTACACTCGCCTGCTGAAAGGCGGCGACATCACCCTGTTCAGCCCGTCTGACGTTCCGGGCTTGTACGACGCGTTCTTCGCCGATCAGGACGAATTCGAGCGCCTGTACACCCAATACGAAAACGATGACAGCATTCGTAAACAACGCGTAAAAGCGGTTGAGCTGTTCTCGCTGATGATGCAGGAACGCGCCTCTACCGGTCGTATCTACATTCAGAACGTTGACCACTGCAACACCCACAGCCCGTTTGATCCTGCTATCGCACCAGTGCGCCAGTCCAACCTGTGCCTGGAAATCGCGCTGCCGACCAAACCGCTGACCGACGTTAACGACGAAAACGGTGAAATTGCCCTGTGTACGCTGTCTGCCTTTAACCTCGGCGCTATCAACAGCCTCGACGAACTGGAAGAGCTGGCCGTGCTGGCGGTACGAGCACTGGATGCGCTGCTGGATTATCAGGATTATCCGATCCCGGCAGCTAAACGCGGTGCCATGGGTCGCCGTACGCTGGGTATTGGCGTGATCAACTACGCTTACTGGCTGGCGAAGAACGGTAAACGTTACTCTGACGGCAGCGCCAATAACCTGACCCACAAAACCTTTGAAGCCATCCAGTATTACCTGCTGAAAGCCTCGAATGAGCTGGCTAAAGAGCAAGGCGCGTGCCCGTGGTTTAACGAAACCACCTATGCCAAAGGTATTCTGCCGATCGATACCTACAAGAAAGATTTGGATGCCATCGTCAACGAACCGCTGCACCACGACTGGGAAGCGTTGCGTGAATCGATCAAGACTCACGGTCTGCGTAACTCCACACTCTCTGCTCTGATGCCGTCTGAGACCTCTTCGCAGATCTCCAACGCCACCAACGGCATTGAGCCACCGCGCGGTCACGTGAGTATTAAAGCCTCGAAAGATGGCATCCTGCGTCAGGTCGTGCCGGATTACGAACACCTGAAAAATGCCTATGAACTGCTGTGGGAAATGCCCAATAACGACGGCTACCTGCAACTGGTTGGCGTGATGCAGAAGTTTATCGATCAATCGATTTCAGCCAATACCAACTACGATCCGTCCCGCTTCCCGTCAGGGAAAGTGCCGATGCAGCAATTGCTGAAAGACCTGCTCACCGCCTACAAATTTGGTGTCAAAACGCTGTATTATCAGAACACCCGCGACGGTGCTGAAGATACTCAGGACGATATGGTGCCGTCTATCCAGGACGATGGCTGCGAAAGCGGCGCATGTAAGATCTGATGAATAATGCCGGGTGGCGCTACGCTTACCCGGCCTACGATTGCACGGTTTGTAGGCCGGATAAGGTGCTTGCACCGCCATCCGGCGCTCATCCCACAAAGGATTCACATCAATGGCATACACCACTTTTTCACAGACGAAAAATGACCAGCTACTGGAACCGATGTTCTTCGGCCAGCCGGTGAACGTCGCGCGCTATGATCAGCAAAAATATGACATCTTCGAAAAACTGATCGAAAAGCAGCTCTCTTTCTTCTGGCGTCCGGAAGAGGTCGATGTTTCTCGTGACCGCATTGACTTTCAGGCGCTGCCAGAACATGAAAAACACATTTTTATCAGCAACCTGAAGTACCAGACCTTACTGGACTCCATTCAGGGGCGCAGCCCGAACGTGGCGTTGTTGCCGCTGATCTCGATCCCTGAGCTGGAAACCTGGGTGGAAACGTGGGCCTTCTCCGAAACCATTCACTCACGCTCTTACACCCATATCATCCGTAACATTGTTAACGATCCGGCGGTGGTGTTTGACGATATCGTCACCAATGAGCAGATTCAGAAGCGTGCGGAAGGCATCTCCAGCTACTACGACGAGTTAATCGAGATGACCAGCTACTGGCATCTGCTGGGCGAAGGTACGCACACGGTCAATGGTAAGACGGTTGTCGTGAACCTGCGCGAGCTGAAGAAGAAACTGTATCTGTGCCTGATGAGCGTTAACGCACTGGAAGCGATCCGCTTCTACGTCAGCTTCGCCTGCTCTTTTGCTTTTGCCGAGCGCGAACTGATGGAAGGCAACGCGAAAATCATTCGCCTGATCGCCCGTGACGAAGCCCTGCACCTGACCGGGACCCAGCATATGCTGAACCTGTTGCGCAGCGGCGTAGACGATCCGGAAATGGCAGAGATTGCCGAAGAGTGTAAACAGGATTGCTACGACCTGTTCGTACAGGCCGCTGTGCAGGAAAAAGAGTGGGCTGATTACCTGTTCCGCGACGGTTCAATGATCGGTCTGAACAAAGATATTCTGTGCCAGTACGTCGAGTACATCACTAACATTCGTATGCAGGCCGTAGGGCTTGACCTGCCGTTCCAAACGCGTTCGAACCCCATTCCGTGGATCAACACCTGGCTGGTGTCCGATAACGTGCAGGTTGCACCGCAAGAAGTGGAAGTCAGCTCTTATCTGGTCGGGCAAATCGATGCCGAAGTCGATACCGACGATCTGAGTAATTTCCAGCTCTGATGGGCCGTATTACCCTGCGCATCTCTGGCACGCAGCTGCTGTGCCAGGATGAACATCCTTCCCTGCTGGCCGCGCTTGAATCGCACAATGTTGAGGTCGAGTATCAATGTCGTGAAGGCTACTGCGGCTCCTGCCGTACCCGCCTGGTAGCGGGTCAGGTTGACTGGATTGCAGAGCCTTTGGCCTTTATTCAGCCGGGTGAGATACTGCCCTGCTGTTGCCGGGCAAAGGGTGATATTGAGATTGAGATGTAACGCCTAGTGAACTTCATGCGCGGAGACCAGCACCACGTCTCCGCGTTTTTTCATCTGCATGATGTACAGCGCTCCGGCAAGAACCACCAGCACGGCACCGACCAGATAAATCGCCCGATACCCCACGCCTTCTACCATCATCCCCATAATAAATGCCCCAATCGCCATTCCCGCATCCATTGCGTTGAAAAAAAGCGAATTGGCGATGCCAATTTTATGCGGCTCTACCGCGCTAATAATTTGCGTCTGGAACACCGGTGTCACCGAGCCGTAGCCAATGCCAATCAGCCCTCCGGCAATAATCATCATGATGCTGCCGTGGGTATATCCGAGCACCACAAGCCCTACGGTAAAGGCGACCAGGCACGGGTAAACCACGTATTTCGGTCCTTTTTTATCACAAATATTGCCGGTAAACGTTCGGCAGATCATCAGGCAGACAGCGTAGCAAAGCAGGAAGTTACTGGCGGCGGCCATCAGATCCAGCTCACGTGCATACAGCGCCAGGAAGGCAGATACCCCGGCGTAGGAAAAGGTCATGAAGAAGGTCACCATGGCAAAAGGCAAGGCGGCACGGTCAAACATGGCGGCAAATCCCAGCTTAGGCTGCGAGCCATCGGCATGACGAATCACCGGCGGCACGGCAACAATCAATGACAGCACAATACCCACCGCCGCTACCGCTGTACAAAGCCAGAACGCGGAAGTAAAGGCCTCCCAGCGCGCCATGTTCAGACCCACCCATGGCCCAACGACCATCGCCAGTCCCATAGCTAAAGAGAAAAAGCTGATGCCCTCCCCACGTCGGGAGGCCGGTATCAACCGCGCGGAAATCGTCCCTTTTACCGTAGTAATAACGCCAAACGTGACACCATGAAGCACCCGAATAAACAGCAGTGATTCAATTGAATGGCAGACAGGATACAGCGCAGTGACCACCAAAAAGGCCAGAGAAGAGAGCACCAGAATCGTTTTATTCGAATATTTTCCCACCCATTGTCCGGCAAACGGACGTACCACAATGGCGGCCCCCAAAAAGAAGGTGACTAATAAACCCGCCTTATCAGGGGTCGCATGGAGACGCTCCAGGATATAAATCGGCAACAGCGTCAGCAGGACATAAAAAACAAAAAAGATAATAAAGCTGATAATCGTGATGGCCCAAAAATCTTTCGTCCACAATTTTTCTTTCATACTCGGCAACCTGTCCCGACGGCGCACGCAGGCAACGCTCAGAGCGACTGAACAACGGACAGGTGCGTCAAAATGTGATTTATCCCCGTCATAGTTCACATTGCTTGTGTGTCGGCTACGCAAATTATTTTGGGTATTTAAGGTAGAAAGTCAGTATAAACAGGCTTATTTTATTAGAGAAATTAATCATTTTAATGGTATTAATTAGGGATAACTAATGACACTAACCCAGATCCACGCCCTGCTGGCCGTGCTTGAGTACGGTGGTTTTACCGAAGCCAGCAAGCGGCTATACACCACCCAGTCCGCCGTCAGTCAGGCTATTTCGGCGCTGGAAGAAGAGTTAGGGGTTAATATTTTGATCCGCGAGCGGCGCAAAGATATTCAGCTCACCCCGGTAGGTATCCGGCTGCTCCCGCATTTACGGACCATCATTGGACAAACGAATGCCGTAAAAGAGATCGCCGAACAGGAGAAACAAAACCCCGCCCGAACCTTGCACATCGGCTGTTTTCCCAGCGCCTGCGCCTGCATTTTGCCCGGTATCATCCGCTACTTTGAACAGCATCACCCCAACATCAAAATCATTCCCTATGAAGAGAACAGCAGCGCCATTATTGATTCGCTGCAGAGTGGAGGCATTGATGCGGGTTTTGTGCATTTTCCGGTCAGTGGCATGTACTGCGTGCCGGTTTATCGAGACAAATTCACCGTTGTTGTCCCCGAGGCTCACCCGCTGGCGGCCAAAGCCACAATCTCAGTAGAAGAACTGGTGGGAGAACCGCTGATTATCAGTAAAGGGCGCTATGAATTAAGCATCATGACGTTATTTAAAGAACAAGGTATTGAGCCAATCATTAAGTACGAGTTCAACCACCCGGATACGGCAATCAGTTTTATTCGTCAGGGGCTGGGGATCGCATTGTTACCGGAGCTCACATTAAAGGCGGTTGGCGGGCAAATACGTTCGGTGGCGCTGGAGCCAACGTTTTATCGGCAAATATCATTATTGGCAAAAGAGCCGCCGGTAGACGGCAGCCCTTTATATTTACTGCAGGCATGTATGGAAACACTGACCGCAGACGGTCTGATCTAACCGTCGGGAATGCGCCGGTGAAAAGGCCTGCGATATCATGCTATCGCAGGCCTGATACCGTTACTGCTTATGCAGGAACATCACCGCTTTGTCGGGGAAGTCGGTAAACAACCCGTCAACGCCCGCCTTGTTATACAGGATGTCATACAGCTGATTCACATCCGTCGCGTAGTCCGGCAATTGATCGGCCCGCACGGTATAAGGATGCACCGTCATCTTGTTCTGATGCGCGTCCTTCACCATCTCGGTCAACACGATGTTGCCTTTCTTCGACTTCTCATCGACCAGCATGTGATAGTCCGGGCCAATGCCATCCGCGTACTCAGCAACCTGCTTCATCGCACCCGGTTTAAACATCCAGTCATAGTTGTAATTCACCCAACTGCCGTCCGGTTTTTTCTCCTGGGTTTCATTCCAGTCGGTATAGGCAATCAGCTGCACCAGGTTGAGGTCCATCCCCATTTTGGGTTCCAGCTCATTCTTGATGCGCTTGAGTTCCGCCACATCAAAACTTTGCAGATAGACCTTATCCTGTTTGTCGCTGTAGCCGTACTTTTTCAGCACTTCCAGCGTCTTCGCAGCAATGTCCTTCCCTTCCTGGTGATGGAACCACGGCGCTTTAATTTCCGGATAGATACCGATGTTCTTACCGGTGGAATGATTTAATCCCTGAACAAACTCGATCTCTTCTTCGAACGTATGCACACGGAAATCAGATTTACCCATCGGGAAGCGCCCTGGGTAGGTCTGCACCTGTTTGCCATTTTCGATATCGAAACCTTCGGTAAATTTCAGCGATTTGATCTCATCCAGCGTAAAGTCGATGGCGTAGTAGCGACCATCTTTACGAGCGCGATCCGGGAAACGCTCGGCGACATCGGTGACCCGGTCAAGATAGTGGTCATGCAGAACGACCAGATGGTCGTCCTTGGTCATCACCAGATCCTGCTCGAGATAGTCCGCGCCCTGCGCATAGGCCATCGCTTTTGCTGGCAGCGTATGCTCCGGTAAATAGCCGCTGGCCCCACGGTGAGCAATCACAATCTTGTCTGCGGCGATGGCTGCGCTGCTGACCACCATACCGGTCAGCATTAACGCGACGCTAAGACTTTTCAATGTGGTTTTCATCTATTATCCCCCGTTACGCTTCAGTTCCATCTCTGCGTGATGGCGCTTTTCACCAAACATGACGACCACCAGCAGAATAACCGCCAGCACGCTGCCGCCAATCATCACCATAAAGCCACCGTCCCAGCCGAAGAAGTCAACGGTGTAACCGACAATGGCGCTCGCTGCCACAGAGCCGCCCAGGTAACCAAACAACCCGGTAAAGCCTGCCGCCGTACCCGCCGCTTTTTTCGGTGCCAGTTCCAGCGCGTGCAGACCAATCAGCATGACCGGACCGTAGATCAGGAAGCCGATGATAATCATACATGCCATATCAACGTTCGGATTGCCCGCCGGGTTCATCCAGTAAACGATCGTTGCAATGGTCACCAGCGTCATGAAGAACACGCCGGTTGCGCCACGGTTGCCACGGAAGACTTTATCCGACATCCAGCCACACAGCAGGGTGCCCGGGATACCCGCATACTCATACAGGAAGTAGGCCCAGGAGGATTTATCCAACGCGAAATGCTTCACTTCTTTCAGGTAGGTCGGCGACCAGTCGAGGATGCCGTAACGCAGTAAATAGACAAACACGTTGGCGATCGCGATGTACCACAGCAGTTTGTTTGGCAGCACGTACTGCATGAAGATCTGCTTCGCAGTCAGCTCTTCTTCGGCTTTTTCGCTGTAATCATCCGGATAGTCGTTCTTATACTCTTCAATCGGCGGTAAGCCACAAGACTGCGGCGTATCGCGCATCAGGGCAAAAGCAATCAGGGCGACAACAATCGCACCGAATGCCGGCATGTACAATGCCGCTTTCCAGTCGTTAAACCAGGCCATACCCAGCAGGAACAGCAGCGGAGGCAGACCACCACCGACGTTATGCGCGCAGTTCCACACGGACACAATACCGCCACGCTCTTTCTGCGACCACCAGTGCACCATGGTACGACCGCACGGCGGCCACCCCATCCCCTGGAACCAGCCACACAGGAACAGCAGCACAAACATCACCGCGATACTGGACGTCGCCCACGGCACAAAGCCCATGAACAACATCACCGCCGCCGCCAGAATCAGACCGGCAGGCAGGAAAACGCGCGGATTCGAGCGGTCCGAAATGGACCCCATGATAAATTTCGAAAAACCATAGGCAATGGAAATACCGGATAACGCAAAACCCAGATCGCCACGGGAGAAACCCTGCTCAACCAGATACGGCATAGCCAGGGCAAAGTTCTTACGTACCAGATAGTACGCCGCATAACCAAAAAATATCCCCAAGAAAATCTGCCAGCGCAATCGACGATAGGTGGGATCGATTTCCGCTGCAGGTAAGCGCGCCGTATGTGACGCGGGTTTAAAAATGCTCAACATAGTATGTAGCCTCCGTGGCCGTCTTTTGTTCGAAGGAAACACTGTAAGTACGTCATCACGACGCAACCTCCCCCAGTGTGGCCGCGATGTTAAGGAAAGATTCAGCACAAAAATGTGAAACACAGCACAGATTGTTACAGATTTATGACAAATGTTCATAAAGGCGCACGAAATCACGTTTCATTTTCGAATAATGAGCGATTATGCGCGAAATCAAACAATCCATGTTTTTTATGTGGCTAAATGATAAAAAAACGAACTGTGAGGAAAAACAATGAAAACTCGCGACTCGCAAACAAGTGACGTGATTATCATTGGTGGGGGAGCAACAGGTGCCGGGATCGCACGCGACTGTGCTCTGCGCGGATTGCGCGTCATCTTAGTAGAACGCCACGATATCGCTACCGGCGCAACGGGACGTAACCACGGCCTGCTGCACAGCGGTGCGCGCTATGCCGTCACTGACGCAGAATCTGCGCGTGAATGTATTAGCGAAAACCAAATTCTGAAACGTATCGCCCGCCACTGCGTAGAGCCTACGGACGGTCTGTTTATCACACTGCCGGAAGATGAACTCTCCTTCCAGGCCACCTTTATTCGTGCCTGCGAAGATGCGGGCATTCGTGCAGAAGCGATCGACCCTCAACAAGCGCGCATTATCGAGCCCGCGGTGAACCCGCAGTTGATTGGCGCAGTCAAAGTGCCAGACGGTACCGTGGATCCTTTCCGTTTAACCGCTGCCAACATGCTGGATGCCCGAGAGCATGGCGCGGTCATTCTGACGGCCCATGAAGTGACCGGGCTGATTCGTGAAGGTGCAACCGTCTGCGGCGTGAACGTTCGCAATCATCTCACCGGCGAGATGCAGTCCCTGCATGCGCCGGTGGTGGTGAACGCTGCCGGGATCTGGGGCCAGCGGATCGCGGAATATGCCGATCTGAGCATCCGCATGTTCCCGGCAAAAGGCTCGTTGTTGATCATGGATCATCGCATTAACCAGCATGTCATCAACCGCTGCCGTAAACCGTCGGATGCCGACATTCTGGTGCCTGGTGACACCATCTCGCTGATCGGCACCACCTCGCAACATATTGATTACGATGATATCGACAGCAACCGCGTCACCGCTGAAGAGGTGGATATCCTGCTGCGTGAAGGGGAGAAGCTGGCGCCGATTATGGCGAAAACGCGCATTTTGCGCGCCTACTCCGGCGTGCGTCCGCTGGTGGCCAGCGACAATGATCCAAGCGGTCGTAACGTCAGCCGCGGCATTGTGTTGTTCGATCATGCTGAACGCGACGGTCTGGATGGCTTTATCACCATTACCGGCGGCAAACTGATGACCTACCGCCTGATGGCTGAATGGGCCACCGACGCCGTCTGCCGCAAGCTGGGCAACACTCGCCCTTGCACCACGGCGGACGTCGCGCTGCCAGGTTCGCAGGAATCAACCGAGCACACGCTTAAGCGCGTGATCTCGTTGCCCGCACCGCTACGCGGCTCGGCAGTCTACCGTCACGGCGATCGCACCCCGGTCTGGCTGAGCGAAGGTCGTCAGCATCGCAGCCTGGTCTGCGAGTGCGAGGCGGTCACCGCAGGCGAAGTCCAATACGCCGTGGAAAATTTAACCGTCAACAGCCTGCTGGACTTGCGCCGCCGTACTCGCGTCGGGATGGGGACATGCCAGGGCGAACTGTGTGCCTGTCGCGCCGCAGGTTTACTGCAACGTTTTAATGTTACCACCGCCGCGCAGTCCATCACCCAGCTCTCCGAGTTTCTCAACGAACGCTGGAAAGGCGTGCAGCCGATTGCCTGGGGAGACGCACTGCGCGAAAGCGAGTTCACGCGCTGGGTGTATCAGGGGTTATGCGGTCTGGAAAAGGAGCACCAGGATGAAATTTGATACCGTCATTATCGGCGGCGGTCTCGCCGGACTGCTGTGCGGTCTGCAACTACAAAAAAGCGGATTACGCTGCGCGATTGTTACCCGTGGCCAAAGCGCCCTGCATTTTTCCTCCGGCTCGCTGGATTTACTCAGCACGCTGCCGGATGGACAGCCGGTGAGCGATATCGAGGCAGGCCTGAACGCACTGCGCACTCAGGCCCCCTTGCACCCTTATAGCCTTATCGGTACGCAAAACGTCCTGTCACTGGCGCAGCAGGCGCAAACCCTGTTGAAAGAATCCGGTGCCCAGTTGCAGGGCGAGGTGCATCAGGTACATCAGCGCGTAACGCCGCTGGGGACCTTGCGCTCAACCTGGCTCAGTTCGCCGGAAGTACCGGTCTGGCCGCTGTCTGCTCAGCGTATCTGCGTGGTGGGCATCAGCGGGTTACTGGATTTTCAGGCACACCTCGCGGCGGCCTCGCTGAGCCAGCGTAACCTCAGCGTCGACACCGCAGAAATCGAGCTGCCGGAACTGGATGTTCTGCGCGACAACCCCACCGAGTTTCGCGCGGTTAACATCGCACGCCTGCTGGATAACGAAGATAAATGGCCACTGCTCTGTGACGCGTTGCTGCCAATAGCAAAAACTTGCGACATGATTATTATGCCAGCCTGCTTCGGTCTCGCCGATTCCCGGCTCTGGCAGTGGCTCAATGAGCGTCTGCCCTGCTCGCTGATGTTGTTACCCACCTTACCGCCTTCTGTTCTCGGCATGCGCCTGCACAATCAATTACAGCGTCAGTTTGTACGCCAGGGCGGCGTGTGGATGCCCGGTGACGAGGTGAAAAAAGTCACCTGTCAGGACGGTGTGGTAAATGAAGTGTGGACCCGCAATCATGCTGATATTCCATTGCGTCCACGTTTTGCCGTGCTCGCCAGCGGCAGTTTCTTCAGCAGCGGACTGGTGGCAACACGCGAGGCTGTCCACGAGCCGATCCTCGGCCTGGATGTCCAGCAAACAGATACCCGTGCGCAGTGGTATCAGCGCGACGTCTTCGACCCGCAGCCGTGGCAACAATTTGGTGTGAATACTGATGACACCCTGCGCCCAACGCTTGCGGGAAAAACGGTAGAGAACCTGTTTGCCATCGGGTCGGTGCTTGGCGGTTTTGACCCTATCGCCCAAGGTTGCGGAGGCGGCGTGAGCGCAGTCAGCGCCTTGCATGCCGCACATCATATTGCGAAACGAGCAGGAGGCCAGCAATGAGCGACACACGTTTTGAAAGTTGTATCAAATGCACTGTGTGCACCACTGCCTGCCCGGTCAGCCGCGTCAATCCGAGCTACCCAGGACCCAAACAGGCCGGGCCGGACGGGGAACGTCTGCGTCTAAAAGACGGTGCGTTATACGATGATGCGCTGAAATACTGTATCAACTGCAAACGCTGCGAAGTCGCCTGCCCGTCAGATGTTAAAATTGGCGATATCATCCAGCGCGCGCGCGCCAAATATGACACCACGCGTCCGTCGCTGCGCAACTTTGTCTTAAGCCATACCGATTTGATGGGCAGCGTTTCCACACCGTTCGCGCCGATCGTCAATACCGCCACCTCGCTGAAGCCCGTGCGTCAGCTGCTCGATTACGCGTTAAAAATCGATCATCGCCGGACGCTGCCAAAATACTCCTTTGGTACCTTCCGCCGCTGGTACCGCAGCGTTGCCGCACAGCAGGCGCAGTATCAGGATCAGGTCGCCTTTTTTCACGGCTGCTTTGTGAACTATAACCATCCGCAGCTTGGCAAAGACCTGATTAAAGTGCTGAATGCGATGGGGACCGGCGTACAGTTGCTGAGTAAAGAGAAGTGCTGCGGCGTGCCGCTGATCGCCAACGGTTTTACCGATAAGGCACGTAAGCAGGCGGTCAGCAACGTGGCGTCACTCAGAGAAGCCATTGACGGGAAAGGTATTCCGGTGCTTGCCACCTCATCAACCTGTACCTTTGCGCTTCGCGATGAATATCCCGAAGTGCTGGATGTCGACAACACGGGTCTGCGTGAACATATTGAGCTGGCCACCCGTTGGCTGTGGCGCAAACTGGACGGCGGGCAAACGCTGCCGCTAAAAACACTGCCACTGAAGGTGGTCTACCACACCCCCTGCCATATGGAGAAAATGGGCTGGACGCTCTACACGCTGGAGCTGCTGCGTCAAATTCCTGGTCTGGAACTGACGGTGCTGGATTCCCAGTGCTGCGGCATCGCCGGGACCTACGGCTTTAAAAAGGAAAACTACCCCACTTCGCAATCCATTGGCGCCCCGCTATTCCGCCAGATCGAAGAAAGCGGGGCCGATATCGTCGTCACCGACTGCGAAACCTGCAAATGGCAGATTGAGATGTCCACCAGCAAGCGCTGTGAGCATCCAATAACCCTGCTGGCACAGGCGTTAGGCTAACTAACCAAGCCTACATCCCAATTGTAGGCCGATAAGCGAAATGCCATCTGGCAAAACATCTGCCGGATGGCAGCGTAAAACGCCTTATCCGGCCTACAAAATCTTCGCCATCAGGCAATAACAAACTATACGGTCAGTGATTCAACCACTTCAATCCAGCCATGCTCGGTGGCAATATCCTGATCGTTAAGCCAACGGCGCAGCATATTCAGAGCCATCATGGCGCACACTTCCTGACGCACCGGCAAGCTGTAGCGATTAGCGCTAAGTCGTACGCGTAATGCATGCGTGCCCTCAGACGTTGCCAGCGCAAAGTTAATATGTTCGTTTTCGAAACCCGATACCGCCAACGCCAAATCTGCGTAATGATTGCCGCGTCGCTCGGTTATCCAGTGCGCGGTTTGCGCCAGCGTTTCCTCCTGAGAGGGCACCACTTCACTGGCCAACAGCGGGGCGTTGGCGCGAGAAAGCTGGAGGGCGACCAGGCCCGCGGTAAACTGTTCGCTGAGCGTCAGGCTGTATTGCCGTTCCTGCAACGTGCGTGCAATTTGCGCGGGCAGCCCTTCCGTGCCTTCAAAAATCATATTCTGCCCGGCAACCCGCTTCACCTCCGGCCAGAGCGCCAGCATCGCTTCACGTTGGGAATCCGGCCCGGTAAGCTTCAACTCAATAATCGGCATTGATGAGCGATACCCCATCGTGACCCCGGCAGGCAAAGGCAGCGGATCCAAACTTTGCGCCAGCTCGCTTTCAGAACGGCCAAAGGTGGTTAGTCGCAGGCATAGCGGGGGTTGCGAGAGTGAGAATCGCTCCCGCAGACGCGGTAGGATCTCATGCTCGATCATCACTTTAAACTCTGACGGAACGCCCGGCGTAAAGAACATCAAACAGCGGTTGAGCTTCACGGCGAATCCGCAGGCGGTACCCACTGGGTTATTGATAAACTCGGCGCTGGCAGGTAATTCAGCTTGCTTACGGTTGCTCGGTGCCATAATACGACCGCGTTCGCGGAAGTAATGCTCCATCTGAGCAAGCCATGCCTCGTGCAGCACCAGCTCTTCACCTTTTGCCGTTGCCGCAGCCAGCGCGCTCAAATCATCGCTGGTTGGCCCTAAGCCACCGTTCACAATCAATACATCTGCATGTTCGCTGCGTTCGCGCAAAATGGCGACCAGGTCGTCGAGATTGTCGCCCACCGTGTTGCGGCGTGTTAACGGTAATCCCTGATTGAAGAAAAAATCAGCCAGCCAGGCGGCGTTGGTGTCGACGATCTGTCCGTGCAACACTTCATCCCCGGTGGATAGCATCTCCACGTTTAACATTGTGTTCTCCTGCTTATGCAATCAAAACACTATAACGCAATGGCGAGGGAACATGGAGGATGGAGGGAAAGAGAATGAGTAAGAGAAGGAAAAACAGGCGCAGCTGAACGCCGCGCCAGGGACATCAGAAGCTGGCGTTAACCCCAACATACGGGCCGTCAGCAATGGCATTGTCACGGTTGCCATCTTTACCCGCCAGGTTCAGGTAGCGATAACCGGCTTCGATACTCAGTGGGCGAATAATGGTCAGACGCGCGCCCGCATTGGCTTCTTCGTAGCTATCAATACCGCTGGAAAGCGAATCCGGAGAGTAGTAGTACTCGCCAAACAGACGGAAGCTGTCGCCAATCGGCCACTGCAAGCCACCACCAACCGCCGCCGCATAGCCTTCATCGCCGTCGTTTGGGTTGGTATAAACGCCTTTCCCGCCAACGGTGGCCAGCAGAGGACCAATCGGGATATTCAGGCCAAGACCGACGCCGGCAACATCACCATCATCGTCGTTATGCATCCAGTTACCGCTGGCTGCCAGCCCGGAGGACTCGGTACCGAAACCGAAGCCAAGGTTGGTGTAATCTTCACCCGCCTGGCCGCTGATGCTTACCGCGTTTGCCGACGCAGAAACAAACAGCATTCCAGCAAGGCCCAATAAAATACTTTTTTTCATTTTCTATCCTTTCCAGCAAGAAACTAAACATAGCCCCAAAACCGCTGGATTGTACTGCCTGATGGCGAGGAATCAATGAGCTAAAAAGGCGATGCAATAACATATTGTAACTAAATACTACTCAGAATGTTTAGCAAAGGTTAAGTTAACGGCCAACTTACGCCACAACAAGGGCCTGAGGCGTGTTTTCTGTTATCGCATTCATTTAATCCCGCTTCTCCTTTAAATCGGCCTGGCCGCATTTTTTCTGCGTCTGGTAACAGGTAAGATGAGTGAAAGATGGACTCACTGAACAGACACACTAAGGAACAGACTTATGCGTCAAAGAACGATTGTTTGCCCATTAATTCAAAATGAAGGGTGTTATTTACTGTGCAAAATGGCCGACGATCGCGGCGTGTTCCCCGGTCAATGGGCACTTTCAGGTGGCGGCGTTGAGCCAGGAGAACGTATCGAAGAGGCCTTGCGTCGGGAAGTGCGCGAAGAATTGGGCGAGCAGCTGGTGCTCACAGAGATAACTCCGTGGACCTTTAGTGATGATATCCGCACCAAAACCTATGCTGATGGTCGCCAGGAAGAGATCTACATGATTTATCTGATCTTCGATTGTGTTTCAGCCAATCGTGAGGTGAAGATTAACGAAGAGTTTCAGGACTTCGCCTGGGTTAAACCGCAGGACCTCGCCCATTACGACTTAAACGTCGCCACCCAAAAAACGTTAAAACTGAAAGGACTACTGTAGTTTTTGTCACGATGAAATTGGCTGTATGTGTACCGGCATTGCTTAATTTTTTAATAAAATGGAGTAATGTCGGTAGCTCGCGACGAAAAATAAAATATAAAAACATTTCACTTTCAAATAGATAATCACAAAAATCAAAACACTCCACATTATTTCTCAACCTTAAACTCTTAAGGATAAATTAACCTTCAATCATTAATCTTTGCAGCCTGATGAAATAATTAACGACACCTCTATTTATCATCCTAATAAATATGCGATGGCGTTTAATGGCTTGAAGGAATAATGATGTCTGACTTTTTGCCTTTCTCTCGCCCGGCCTTCGGTACTGAAGAGCTTGCCGCCGTCAAAACCGTTCTGGACTCAGGATGGATAACCACCGGCCCTAAAAATCAGCAACTGGAAGAGGCATTCTGTCGGCTGACGGGAAACCAACATGCCGTTGCCGTCTGCTCAGCTACAGCAGGTATGCACATCACGCTGATGGCGCTGGACGTAGCCGCAGGTGATGAGGTGATCACCCCGTCGATGACGTGGGTTTCCACGATCAATATGATTGTCCTGTTGGGTGCGACGCCGGTGATGATCGATGTCGACCGCGATACGCTGATGGTCACTCCCGAACAAATCGAAGCGGCCATCACTCCACGAACCAAAGCAATTATTCCGGTGCATTACGCCGGCGCTCCTGCCGATCTTGATGCGATTTACGCCATCGGCGAACGTTATGGCATCCCGGTCATCGAAGACGCCGCACATGCGGTGGGAACCTTATACCAGAGCCGTCATGTTGGCGCCCGCGGTACGGCGATTTTCTCCTTTCACGCCATCAAAAATGTTACCTGCGCGGAAGGTGGACTGATCGTGACCGACGACAGTGCGCTCGCGCAACGTCTGCGTAGTCTGAAATTCCACGGTCTGTGCGTGGATGCCTATGACCGGCAAACCTTTGGTCGTGCACCGCAGGCGGAAGTTATAACCCCGGGGTACAAGTACAACCTGACCGATATCAATGCTGCCATCGCCCTGGCACAACTGGATAAACTGGGTCGAATAAATGCACGTCGCGCTGAAATTGCGCACCACTATCAGCACGCGCTGGCAGATACGCCTTTTCAGCCGTTGAGCTTGCCGCAATGGTCGCACGGTCACGCCTGGCATCTGTTTATTATTCGTGTTGACGAGGCACGCTGCGGCCTGAGTCGGGACGCCTTAATGGAAGCACTGAAGGCTGAAGGTATCGGTACCGGTCTGCATTTTCGCGCGGCGCACACGCAAAAGTATTATCGCGAACGCTTCCCCACACTGTCGCTCCCCAACACAGAATGGAATAGCGCCCGCATCTGTTCACTGCCTTTATTTCCCGACATGACCGCCGACGATACCCAGCGCGTCATCACGGCACTTCGCCGGATAGCAGGACAATGACCATGTTTGAAGCCACACCGATTAAAAAAGTCTCGGTAGTCATTCCCGTTTTTAACGAACAGGAAAGTCTGCCGGAGTTAATCAGACGTACCTGTGCCGCCTGCGAAAAACTGGGGAAAGACTATGAAATCCTGCTGATCGATGACGGCAGCAGCGACAATTCCGCACAGTTGATGATGGATGCCTCACAGGCCCACAACAGCCATATTGTCTCTATTCTGCTGAATCGCAATTACGGGCAGCACTCGGCGATTATGGCCGGTTTCAGCCACGTCACCGGTGATTTGGTCATCACGCTGGATGCAGACTTGCAGAACCCACCAGAGGAGATCCCTCGTCTGGTCGCCACCGCAGACCAGGGCTTCGACGTGGTCGGAACGGTGCGCCAAAACAGGCAAGACAGCATCTTTCGTAAGACGGCCTCGAGGATGATCAACCATTTGATTCAACGTACCACCGGTAAAGCGATGGGGGATTATGGCTGCATGCTACGCGCCTATCGCCGTCATATCGTTGATGCCATGCTGCATTGCCAGGAGCGCAGCACCTTCATTCCCATTCTTGCCAACATCTTTGCCCGTCGCGCGACGGAAATCCCAGTGCACCATGCAGAGCGTGAATTTGGCGACTCTAAGTACAGCTTTATGCGTTTGATTAACCTGATGTATGACCTGGTGACCTGCCTGACCACCACGCCGCTGCGCATGCTGAGCCTGCTGGGCAGCGTGATTGCCGCCACGGGTTTCACCCTGTCCGTTCTGCTGGTCGCTCTTCGCCTGACGCTGGGTCCGCAGTGGGCAGCTGAGGGGGTCTTTATGCTGTTTGCCGTGCTGTTTACGTTTATCGGCGCACAGTTCATTGGTATGGGTTTACTCGGCGAATATATCGGTCGCATCTATAACGATGTCCGCGCCCGCCCCCGCTACTTTGTTCAACACGTTATTCGTCCACACACCACGCAGTCAAACGAGGAAAACCACGCATGAAAGCCGTCGTATTTGCTTATCACGATATGGGATGTCAGGGAATTCAAGCTTTGCTGGATGCGGGTTATGACATCGCTGCTATTTTCACACACACCGATAATCCCGGTGAAAATGCGTTTTTTGGCTCTGTTTCCCGGCTTGCGGCCAGCGCAGGGATCCCGGTCTATGCCCCAGACAACGTCAATCATCCATTGTGGGTTGAGCGCATCAGCCAGCTCGCCCCTGAGGTCATTTTTTCGTTCTACTATCGCCATTTACTCAGCGATGAGATTCTTCGCCTCGCACCTGTGGGCGCATTCAACCTGCACGGCTCGCTGCTGCCGAAATATCGTGGTCGCGCCCCGCTGAACTGGGTGCTGGTCAATGGCGAAACGGAAACGGGCGTCACGCTTCACCGTATGGTCAAACGCGCAGATGCCGGGGAGATTGTCGCACAACAGCGTGTGGCTATTTCACCCGATGACGTGGCATTAACGTTGCATCATAAACTGTGCCAGACGGCCCGCCAAATGCTGGAACAAACGCTGCCTGCTATCAAAACGGCTGACTTTCAGCAGCGCCACCAGCAGGAAGCCGATGCAACCTATTTTGGTCGCCGCACGCCGGATGACAGCCTCCTCGACTGGAACAATCCCGCAACGCAACTGCATAACCAGGTACGTGCCGTCTCCGATCCCTGGCCTGGCGCGTTTAGCTATGCAGGAACACAAAAATTTACCGTCTGGTCATCACGCCCGTGTACGAATACCATCGGCGCACAACCGGGCACCGTGATAAGCGCATCGCCATTGCAAATAGCCTGTGCCGATGGCGCACTTGAAATCATTACCGGGCAAGCGGGCGATGGCATTGCCATGCAAGGTTCACAGCTGGCGCAGGTTCTGGGTCTGGTGGTGGGGTCTCGCCTGAACGGCCAGCAGGTTTCCGCCAGCAAACGTCGCACGCGTGTCCTGATCCTCGGCGTGAACGGTTTCATCGGTAACCACCTGACCGAACGTCTGCTGCAGGAAGATAACTACGAGGTTTATGGGCTGGATATCGGCAGCGATGCGATTGGACGTTTTTTGTCACACCCTCGCTTCCATTTTGTCGAAGGCGACATCAGTATTCATTCTGAATGGATTGAATACCATGTAAAAAAATGCGACGTCGTGCTGCCGCTGGTGGCGATTGCCACGCCGATTGAATACACCCGCAATCCGCTGCGTGTCTTTGAGCTCGATTTCGAAGAAAACCTGAAAATCATTCGCTACTGCGTGAAATACCAGAAACGCATTATTTTCCCGTCAACGTCCGAAGTGTACGGCATGTGTGGCGATAAGGTCTTTGATGAAGACAGCTCAAACCTTACCGTCGGCCCGGTCAATAAGCCGCGTTGGATCTATTCCGTTTCTAAGCAGCTTCTGGATCGCGTTATTTGGGCGTACGGCGAAAAAGAAGGACTGCGCTTCACGCTGTTCCGTCCATTTAACTGGATGGGGCCGCGTCTCGACAGCCTGAACGCTGCCCGTATCGGTAGCTCACGCGCCATTACTCAGTTGATCCTCAATCTGGTGGAAGGTTCGCCGATTAAGCTGATTGAAGGTGGTAAGCAGAAGCGTTGCTTTACTGATATTCGCGACGGTATCGAGGCGCTGTTCCGCATCATAGAAAACGCCGGCGGACGCTGTGACGGCGAGATTATCAACATCGGTAACCCGGATAACGAAGCCAGCATTCAGGAACTGGCAGAAATGCTGCTGAGCTGCTTTGAAAAACATCCACTGCGTCAGCGCTTTCCGCCGTTCGCCGGCTTCCGTGACGTTGAAAGCAGCAGCTACTATGGCAAAGGTTATCAGGACGTTGAGCACCGTAAACCGAGTATTGTTAATGCCCGACGCTGCCTGAACTGGGAACCGACCATCGACATGCGGGAAACGGTAGAAGAGACGCTCGATTTCTTCTTACGCAGCGTGGATATCACGGAACACACATCATGACCAAAGTAGGCTTGCGCATTGATGTCGATACCTTCAGGGGGACGCGCGAAGGCGTGCCCCGCCTGCTGGAGACATTAAACCGACATAACGTTCGGGCAAGTTTTTTCTTTAGCGTTGGACCTGACAACATGGGACGCCATCTCTGGCGTCTGGTGAAACCGCAATTTTTGTGGAAGATGCTGCGCTCAAACGCAGTCTCTCTCTACGGGTGGGATATTTTACTGGCCGGGACCGCGTGGCCAGGAAAAGAAATAGGCCACGCGAATGCCGCCATTATTGCGCAAGCCGCCCGGGTTCACGAAACCGGCCTGCACGCCTGGGATCACCATGCCTGGCAGGCGCGAAGTGGCACCTGGAATGACAAACAGCTGATTGATGATATTTCTCAAGGTATTACCGTGCTTGAGGCCATCACCGGACAGCCTGTCACCTGCTCAGCCGCTGCCGGATGGCGTGCTGACGAACGCATCGTCCACGCCAAAGAAGCCTTTAACCTACGCTACAACAGCGATTGTCGGGGCTCTTCACTATTTCGCCCGCTGCTTGCGACGGGGAAAGCCGGCACGCCGCAGATTCCCGTCACTTTACCGACCTGGGATGAAGTGATTGGCCGGGAAGTGCAGGCTGTCGACTTCAATGCCTGGATCCTCTCCCACATACTGATGAACACAGCAACGCCGGTGTACACCATTCATGCGGAAGTTGAAGGGATCGCCTGCCATCACGATTTTGATGACTTGCTGACTCGAGCCGCTGATGCGGGCATTACGTTTTGCCCGCTTGGTGAGCTCCTGCCAGACGATATCACTACGCTACCAACAGGCCAGGTCGTTCGCGGCAAAATACCCGGCAGAGAGGGATGGCTCGGCTGTCAGTACCCGGTGAGTGTGTCACGATGAAATCTCTACGTTATACCGTGGCGTTTATCGCCTTTATTGCGCTGTATTATATTGTTCCCATCAATAGCCGCCTGCTGTGGCAGCCTGACGAAACGCGCTACGCGGAAATTAGCCGGGAAATGCTCAGCTCGGGCGACTGGATAGTCCCGCACTTTCTCGGGTTACGCTATTTTGAAAAACCGATTGCCGGATACTGGTTAAACAGTATCGGGCAGTGGTTATTTGGTGCAAACAATTTTGGCGTCAGGGCGGGCGCTATTTTTGCCACCCTACTCACCGCGCTACTGGTGGCCTGGCTTGCCATGCGACTCTGGCAGGATAAACGCACCGCCATACTCTCCTCAGTAATTTTCTTAACGTTTTTTTCCGTTTACAGCATCGGCACCTACGCAGTTCTCGATCCTATCATCGCCCTGTGGCTGATGGTGGGCATGTGCTGTTTTTGGCAAGGCATACAGGCCACCACTAAAACCGGCAAAATCATCGCCTTTTTGCTGTTGGGGCTGGCCTGCGGCATGGGGGTGATAACCAAAGGTTTTCTCGCACTGGCGGTCCCGGTTCTCAGCGTGCTGCCGTGGGTATTAGTACAAAAACGATGGAAAGATCTCTTTCTCTACGGTCTGCTGGCGGTGGTCGGTTGTATTGCTATTGTCCTGCCGTGGGGAATCACCATTGCACAACGCGAACCTGACTTCTGGCATTACTTTTTCTGGGTCGAACATATTCAGCGTTTCGCACTGGCGGATGCCCAGCATAAAGCTCCGTTCTGGTACTACCTGCCCGTCCTTATCGCGGGCTGTTTGCCCTGGCTTGGCCTTCTGCCTGGCGCGCTGCGAACAGGCTGGCGTGAGCGGGATATCCCGCGAGGTGCGCTGTACCTATTGGGCTGGATTATCATGCCGATTGTGTTTTTCAGCATCGCCAAAGGAAAACTCCCCACCTATATTCTTTCCTGCTTCGCGCCGCTGGCTCTCCTCATCGCGCGTTTCGGTGTGCAGGCGGCCAAGGAAGGATCCGTTGCCCTGCGCGTCAATGGCGGGATCAACATTCTGTTTGGGGTGATCGGCATTGTCGCCACCTTTGTGGTGTCTACACTGGGGCCGCTGCCGTCTCCTGTGTGGACGCATATCGAAACTTATAAGGTTTTTTATTCGTGGGGCATCTTTCTCATCTGGACTTTTTTTGGCTGGTATACGCTGACCAATAGCCAAAAAACTTGGAAATATGCCGCATTCTGCCCATTGGGGCTGGTGCTGTTGTTTGGATACGCGATACCCGACAGGGTCATGGAAGCGAAACAACCGCAGTTTTTTGTTGAAATGACCAAAGAGGTGTTACAACCGAGTCGCTACGTGCTTGCGGACAACGTTGGCGTCGCCGCAGGTCTGGCCTGGAGCCTGAAACGCGATGACATCATCCTGTACGGGCAAATGGGCGAGCTAAAATATGGCCTGAATTATCCCGATGCCCAGGGCCGCTTTGTCAGTCAGACTGGCTTTCCCGACTGGTTAGCCCAACATCGCCAGGAGGGTATTATTACGCTGGTGCTGTCGATTTCGAAGGATCAGGATATGACCCAACTTGCCATTCCCCCCGCGGATTACGTTGATAATCAGGGGCGTCTGGTCTTGATTCAGTACCGGCCCCAATGATCTGGCTGGCGTTAGTCCTCGCCAGTCTGCTCAGCGTAGGTGGGCAACTGTGCCAGAAGCAGGCCACCCGCCCGGTGGCCATCCGCGCGCGCAAACGCCACATTACGCTGTGGATTGGTCTGGCTCTGGCAAGCCTCGGTCTGGCCATGTTGCTGTGGCTGGCGGTATTGCAAAACATTCCCGTCGGCATCGCTTACCCCATGCTGAGCCTTAACTTTGTCTGGGTCACGCTGGCAGCCTGGAAAATCTGGCGAGAGTCCGTCACTAAGCGCCATTGGCTGGGCGTGGGGCTGATTATCACCGGTATTTTTATTCTCGGGAGCGCGGTGTAATGGGGATATTCTGGGGGCTATGCAGCGTCATGATTACTTCGCTGGCTCAGTTGAGTCTCGGCTACGCGATGGACAATCTGCCGCCGATACTGCATCCGTTGCGATTTATGGAAGCGATATTTTCCGCAAGCGTCGGGACGTTAACGCTGTACGCGGGACTGGTGGGGTATTTACTGTCGGTTATCTGCTGGCACCAGGCCCTGCACCGACTGGCACTGAGCAAGGCCTACGCCCTGCTCAGCCTCAGCTACGTACTGGTGTGGCTCGCCTCAATGTTCTTACCTGGCTGGCAGGGTTCATTTTCATGGCGGGCGCTCATCGGCGTGCTGTGCATTATGGCAGGGCTTATGACGATTTTTCTCGGACCCAGTCCAGCAATGCGCGGCGAGAAACCTTAATACCGCCACTTTTCAGCTCTGGCGGTAATTCCAGCCAGCGTACCGGTTGTTGAAAACGGGCCAGTTTATCTTTAACCCATTCAGCAAGATTGGCGTCATCCGCACGGGTATCGTATTCAACGACCGCCACCGGACGATGGCCAAACTCATGGTCTTCCAGCGGAACAACAAAGGCTTGCAGCACGTGCGGATGGGCGGCGATCACGCGTTCCACCTCTTCCGGCTGAATACCTTCCCCGCCGCTAAAGAACAGGTTGTCCATGCGACCGACAATCGTGAGCTTACCGTCGTTTAACACCCCGCGATCGCGGGTAGCAAACCAGCCTTCGCCATTAACCAGCGGAATAAGCTGCCCGTTGCGCCAGTAACCTGACGCCATGCTGGCAGCGCGCAGCCAGACTTCATCATCCACGATCCTGACCTCTCTGCCCGGCAAGGCAGAGCCGACATCGCCCAGGCCATCGGCCTCTTTCGCGCAAACCGTGGAAGCAAACTCCGTCAGCCCGTAACCGCACCAGCAGCGAATCCCCTGCTCACGCGCCTGCTCGGTCAGCTCAACCGGAATGGCCGCGCCCCCCAGCAGTACCGCTTTCAACGTGATCGGTGCGTTGTTTCCCAGTAATCGCCAAAGCTGCGTCGGTACCAGCGAGGCATGAGTGCAGCCCGCCAGCATCTGTTCCAGCGGTTGCTTGTCACGCACGGTCATGCGCGCACCGGCCAATAACCAGCGCCACAAAATACCCTGACCGGAAACATGAAACAGCGGTAGCGAGAGCAGCCAGTCATCCTCTGTGCCAAACGGCATTAATGACAGCACCCCCTGCGCACTCGCCAAATGTGCCTGACAGGTATGCACCGCTGCCTTAGGCAACCCGGTTGAACCGGATGTGAGTGTCATTGAACTCAATCGCAGAGGCAGCCAGTCGGCTGCATGCTCGCCAGACAGTTGCTGGATCTGCAGCGGCATCAGCCCCGAAAAGGGGTCATTGCTTTGCAGATCCAGCGCAAAACGCAGCGTTAAATCAGGGATCAACGCATCCAGCAGAGGCTGCGGCAGCTGCGGGTTCACCGGTAACACCCGCGCCCCGCACTGCAACAATGCCAGCCAGGCAAGCGCAGACGAAGGGTGATTCCAGGCACGCAGCAGCACGCCGTCGCCCTCTTTCACCCCCTGAGCGGCAAACCCCGTGGCCAGCGCGTCGACGCGCGTACAGAGCTCGCGCCAGTTCAGCACCTCATCATTGAGGCGTAACGCTGGCGCCTCTGCCCGAACTTGCCGCCAGTGACGCCACGGCCAGTCGGTAAACGCCGTCACCAGACCCGATATGCTTGTGACATCGGGCATGTCCTGCATGGTCATAGCAGTCGTTCCAGCGCATCCACGTTAATACATGGCAGCACACTGCCGGGCCAGCTGCGAACCTGCTGGCACTGCATCAGGCTCAGCGTGTCCAGACCCGGTATGGTCTGCGGCGTCAGCCAGGCGGCAATCCGCGCCAGTTGGGTTAACCCCAGGCTTGACTCAATAGACGAACTGATTACCGCAGTGAGTCCGAGCGCATGCGCGGCTGCAACCTGCTCGCGAACCTTATCCAGACTACCGGTGAGCGTAGGCTTGATGATCACCGCACTCACGCCTTCTTCCGCCATAAAGGTAAAGTCGGCTTCACGCAGGCTTTCATCCCAGGCAATGGCAATCCCGGTTTCCCGCGCAAAGGCGCGAGAATCATCACGGGTTTTGCACGGCTCTTCGAGGAAAGCAATGCGCCCGCGATAATCCGGATTGACGTATTTAGCAAACTGCTGCGCCTTCAGTGGCGTCCAGGCACGGTTAGCATCAAGACGTAAATGCAGATCGGGGATCGCCTCCAGCAGCAGGTTGGCCACCATGCCGTCACGTACAGCTTCATACAGGCCAACTTTGATCTTCGCGACTTTTTCGCCCGGCATGTCCGCCAGTTGCAGCACCAGATCGTCAGGGTCGCCGGTACACAATGGCGCGGCGCGATAATTCGCCGCCTCCGGCAATGTCCCGTCAAGCTCGGCGAGTGCGCAGCTAGCACCAAAAGCCACCGAAGGCAGCTGTGGTAAAGAGGTTTCCCCCTTCAGCCAGCCGTTTACCCAGGCCAACAGAGCCGTTTGCGCCTCTTCCCAGGTTTCCTGGCTGAAGCCCGGCAAGGGGGAGATCTCTCCCCACCCTTCACGCTCGCCGTCACGAAGACATACGTACAGCCCATCACGCGTTTTTAACCGCCTGTCACGCAAAATCACCCCCGCGTCCATGGGGATCTGCCAGCGGTATACCTGCGCGCTACGCATTACGGATTCCGTTTGAATTTGCTGAAGTCAGGCTGACGTTTCTGGTTGAACGCATTACGGCCTTCTTGACCTTCTTCCGTCATGTAGAACAGCATGGTGGCGTTACCGGCCAGTTCCTGCAGACCCGCCTGACCATCGCAGTCGGCGTTCAGCGCCGCTTTCAGGCAGCGCAGCGCCATTGGGCTGTTTTGCAGCATTTCACGACACCAGCGCACGGTCTCTTTTTCCAGATCCGCCAGCGGAACCACGGTGTTGACCAGGCCCATATCCAGTGCCTGTTTCGCATCGTATTGACGACACAGGAACCAGATTTCACGCGCTTTCTTCTGACCAACGATACGGGCCATATAAGACGCACCCCAACCGCCGTCAAAGGACCCCACTTTCGGGCCTGTCTGACCAAAGATGGCGTTTTCAGCCGCGATAGTCAGGTCACACATCATGTGCAGCACATGGCCACCACCGATGGAATAACCCGCAACCATCGCCACAACCGGCTTCGGACAGGTACGGATCTGACGCTGGAAGTCCAGCACGTTCAGGTGATGTACACCGGAGTCATCCTGGTATCCGCCGTAGTCGCCGCGTACTTTCTGATCGCCGCCCGCGCAGAACGCTTTGTCGCCTGCGCCGGTCAGGATAATCACGCCGATATTGTCGTCATAGCGCGCATCAGACATCGCCTGAATCATCTCTTTGACGGTTACAGGACGGAAAGCATTGCGTACCTGCGGACGATTGATGGTGATTTTTGCAATACCGTCGGTGGATTTTTCATAGCGAATGTCGGTATAGCCTTCAGAGCAATCGAGCCATTCTACCGGTGCGTAAAGCATTGTTTCATCAGGATAGATCATAAAATGTCCTTTAGTCAGCGACGCAGAATCTGAGCCAGACAGTCTACTACGCCCGCGGGATTGTCCCGATGCGCGTTGTGTCCAGCGTGAGGAATCACATGGTTCGGTACAGACATTTCCGTCGCCAGAGCGCGGAATTTATCGTCACGTTCACCACATAAATAATAAAACGGAAATGTGCGCGTGGTGAGCGGCGCACGTAAATCGGGTTGACCCGCCAGCGAGGTGGCCTCCAGCATAGCGGCAAGCGTAACGCCATTGTTCTGGCTACGCAGCTCAACCAGCACCTGCCGTTGCGCAGGGCTTAGCGAGGCAAAAACCGGTTGTTGGTACCAGTCGTTAAAAACATCACGTAGCGGCTCGTGGCGAAAACGTGCGGCCCAGCGACCGTCGGACAGGCGACGCTGCGCGCGCTCGTCTTCACTTTGCAGCCCCGGATGCCCGCCTTCGACCACCAGGCCGCAAAGCCCTGACATCCCCTGGCAAGCCGCCATCATCGCCACTCTGCCGCCAAGAGAATATCCCACCAGCCAGTAGCTAAGTATGTTGTAACTAAATAAAGTATTACGCAGCAGTTCGCTGACGTCATCAAATCCGCTGACGTGAATATCCGCAGAACCGCCGTGTCCGGGCAAATCAATATACAACCGTGAACAGTCCGCAAACTGCTCCCCGACCAGCTGCCATTCCCGGCAATCGCCGGAGAAGCCGTGCAGGAAAACCAGCCAGGGGGCATCCGCCTGGTCCTTGTTCGCCTGCGCGTGCAGGATCATAGATGACTCACCTGCGCCAGCAGCTGCTGCAGGGTTTGCGCCCCGTCAGTCTCATTGACCACCAGCTCAATCACCGTGGCGGCCGGAGTACGCCAGGCTCCTGCCAGCGCGCTCTCCAGCTGTTCCCAGTTTTCCGGGCGGTGATATTTTAGGTTAAACATCGCTGCCGCATGATCAAAATGGACGTTCTGCGGCATCAGATAGAACCGTTCACGCTCACTTTGCGGTGTCGGCAACAGGGAGAAAATCTGCCCGCCGTTATTGTTCACCACAATCAGGACAAACGGTGCGGAGACCTGGCGCAATAAGGCCAGCGCATTCAGATCATACAGCGCCGATAAGTCGCCGACGATGGCCAGCGTCGATTTCGCGCTGGCTCGCTGTACACCTGCCGCGGTTGACAGTAGACCGTCGATACCGCTGGCCCCGCGATTGCTGTACACCGGATACCCTGCCGGAAGCTGAGACAGTGCGTCAATCAGACGTACCACCAGACTATTGCCGACAAACAGCTGGCCCTGTTCAGGCAGATACTCGCGAATGCGGTGCGCCAGCTGCGCTTCACCAAACGCCTCGCGACGCGCTGCCACCGTCTGCCACGCCTGTTCCGCGAGGCGTGGAACATCGACGCACCAGGGCTGGCGTTTCTCTGCCGGATGCAGATCCAGCCAGTCGCTAACCTTCGCGACTAACCTGCGTCCACGATGATGAGCGGGATCCAGCCGTCCTTCGATATTGTCGACAATCCAGTATTCTTGCGGGTTACAGGTAGCCTGCCATTGCAACAGACGTTTTCCGGTCAGGCTGCTGCCCAACTGCACCACAATCTGTGCCTGCTGTAATTCGGTCACCGCTTTCGCATTGCCCAACCACAGGTCGGCACACGGCAGCGGCTGTCCGGTTTGCGACAGCACATCGCCAATCAGCGGCCAGCCTAACGTCTGCGCCCACAGCGCAACTTTCTTACCCTCTTCCGCCGTCATACGCCCGGCAATCACCACGCCGCGCTTTTGCCGCCAGAAGAACCAGTCGCGCTGTTTGTCACTTTCCAGCCGACGCGCTTCGCGCAGCCAGGGTTTATCATCCTGCCACCAGTCACCCAGCCGCTGCTGCCACTCAATGCCTGTGTCGTCCATCTCGCCATACAGCGGCTCCGCAAACGGGCAGTTAATGTGTACCGCACCGCTGTGCAGTGAAGCCATGGCATTATCGAGGGTGGAAACCAGCCAACTGGCGGGAATGTCCTGCGTCGGACGCGGTAAAGAGAGCGTTTGCGATGGATGAGAAGCAAACATTCCCGGCTGACGAATCGCCTGATTCGCCCCGCAGTCGATAAGCTCAGGCGGTCTGTCCGCCGTGAGTAAAATCAGTTTTTCACCGGTGAGACCGGCTTCGATAAGCGCCGGATACAAATTCGCTACCGCCGTACCGGAGGTCACAATCACCGCCACCGGCTGCCGGCTGACCTTGGCCAGACCTAAGGCCAGATGCCCCAACCCGCGCTCGTCAAAGTGGGTATGGTGGATAAAGGCAGAATTCTCCGCTGCGGCCAGCGTCAATGGCGTCGAACGAGAGCCAGGCGCAATGCAAACATGCCTGACGCCGTGGCGAGTGAGTGCTTCCAGTATGACCGCCGCCCAGCGTCGGTTAAATGCGCTTACTGACATAAGATTGTCCGGTATCAATATTGCGACACAGTATAAAGAATCGAATAAATGGATTTTTGATATGAGTCGATAATGTGTGACTCATTAGGCTTCCATCTGTAATAAAGTACGTAAACCCGCCGCTTTATTGTCTATTTCCTGCCATTCTTGTTCGGGATCGGAGCCGCGTACAATCCCGGCCCCAGCGTACAGGCGCACCACATTGCCGCTAATTTTCGCCGAACGTAGCGACACGCAAAACTCACTTTGCTGCAGGGAGAGATATCCCGCAGAGCCGGCATACCATTCTCGTTCAAAAGGTTCATTATGCTGGATGAATGCGCGCGCCCGTTCACGCGGAATGCCCGCCACTGCCGCGGTCGGCTGGAGCTGCATCAGGCAAAGCGTATCGTCCGGTTGATTCAGCGCAGTCCAGATACAGCGGCGCAGATGCTGCACTTTGCGCAGTCTGAGCACCTGCGGTGGCAGCACGTCGAGGGTTTGCGTACAGTTTTGCAGTCGCTGACAGATATCTTCCACCACCAGCATATTCTCACGCTGGTTTTTATCGTCCTTCATCAGCCACTCGCCGAGCTGCCAGGCCCGGTGGTCGTCAGGATGATTAGCGACGGTTCCGGCCAGCGCTTCGGTACGCAGCGCCGTGTCACGCCGCCGATACAAACGTTCAGGAGACGATCCCAAAAAAGCGCACTCGGCGGAAAACGCCATAAAGAAATGGTAGCAGTTAAGGTTTAAGCGACGACTGGAGGCCATCACCGACGCGGCGTTCACCGGCTGTGAGAACTGTAAATCGGTTGCCCGCGCCAGCACCACTTTGTCGAGCGCTTCCCCGGCAATGGTTTGGGTCGCCAGTTCAATCAGGCGCGTCCAGCCCGCTTTATCCGGCCAGTGCTGCTCAGCGGTTAAATTCAGGCGCAGTGCGGGAAGCGGCTTCACGTTGGCAAGCGTTGAAAGGAAGGCGCGCGCGTGCACGGCATCGTCTTGCAGCGACACGTCGCTATACAGGTGTAACCGTAAGGTTGCCACGCCTGCGCAACGCCGCCATTCCAGGCGAGGTAGCAGTAAATTGCCACGCTGGGGTTCAAACGCATTCAGGCCCCAGATGCGCAGTTCAGGATGGTCTTCATGCTGGTGTAAAAACTGCTGAGCGACGGCCAGAGAGGAAAACGTTGCCACGGCACCCAGCACGGCGGCTTCTTCATCACCGTTACGCTGTTGCCAGTAAAACTGCGGCCAGACGGGTTGACTGGCCAGCCAGCCCAAAGCGTCGAAAGCATCATTCAGAGGGAAAGGGATGTCGTAAATACGAATGCCAGGTGCTGCCGGTATCTCTTGCGTCAAAAGGCGCATCAGATTTTCCAGCGCAGTAGTAATTGAATGCACGCAGACCTCTCCCTGTTAAAAACCTCTCATTATACGGGGTACTGACGAGAAAAAGCAGTACCCCCGTTTAGGGAGTACTGACAAATGCGATGAAGGTGTCGAATTTATCGCCGTGCTAACAATAAACCCATCACTAAACCGACCGTTGCACCCACGCCGATCCCGCGCCACGGTTTATCATGCACATAGTCATCTGCCCGGCAAACGGCCTTTTTCGCGCGATAATAATAGCTGTCCGAAGCGTGGCTGACGCGATTTCTCACCTCTTCTAACGCCTGTTCGGCTTTCGCTTTTAACTCCAGGTACTTCTGGTCGGCAGGATCGCCCGACGAGCGCAGCACTTCTTCCAGCGTTTCACTGAGTAATTCCAGGTCATCATCAATACGTGATTCATAAGAATGAAAAGACATTATTTTCTCCCTTTCTATTTACGTACCCGCTAACTATAGACGACCTGAGCTGTTTACGCTTGATGTCCCTCACGCGCCATGCCGATGTGCGGAATACCATCTTCATCATAGATATCCGTCACCGGAACGAAACCAAAGCGCTCGTAGAAAGGTTGCAGATGCGCCTGCGCGCCCAGATACAACGCCTTGTGCGGCCAGTGCTGAGCACAGGATGCCAGCGTCTGCGTCATCAGCTGCTGCCCCAGTTTTTCCCCGCGTAACGCAGCGCTGACAATCACCCGGCCGATAACCACCGGCTCGAGATCGTCGTCGCTTTTCAGAATCCTCGCATACGCCACCAGCCGATCATTATGCCATCCCAGAAGGTGTCGGTTTTCACCCGTCAGGTCATCGCCGTCCACATCCTGATATGGACACTGTTGCTCAACAACAAACACCGCACAGCGCAGCTGAAGAATGGCATACAGTTGCTGGACGGTCAGTTCTGTATGGTGGAGATCTTGCCAGTGAATCATTGTCTGCCCCTTGGTTGTGATAACCTGAACACCCTGCCTTATTGACGGCGAAAAGTGTAATACTAAGATGGAATTAATTTTTTTAGGCACGTCTGCGGGTGTCCCCACGCGCTCCCGCAATGTAACGGCAATATTACTCAATCTGCAACACCCTACTCAGGCGGGATTGTGGCTTTTCGATTGCGGCGAAGGAACGCAGCACCAGATGCTGACCACGCCATTCAATCCGGGAAAACTCGATCGTATTTTTATCAGCCATTTGCACGGCGATCACCTTTTTGGCCTGCCGGGACTGCTGTGCAGCCGCTCGATGGCCGGAAACGTCCAGCCGTTGACGCTGTACGGGCCAAAAGGGTTACGTGAATTTACCGAGACTGCATTACGCCTGAGCGGCTCCTGGACCGATTATCCGCTGGAGATTGTGGAAATTACCGCCGGAGAAATTCTCGACGACGGTCTGCGTAAAGTAACGGCTTTCGCGCTGGCGCATCCGCTTGAATGCTACGGTTTTCGCGTTGAGGAACATGACAAACCCGGTGCGCTTGACGCCAGCGCGCTGAAGGCAGCGGGCGTTAAGCCAGGGCCGTGGTTCCAGGATCTCAAAGCCGGTAAAACCGTCGTGCTGGAAGATGGTCGTTCCCTTAACGGTGCTGATTTTCTCGCCCCGGCGATTCCGGGCAAATCCGTGGCGATATTTGGCGATACCGCGCCGTGCGCCTCCGCCCTCGAACTGGCAAAAGGGGTGGATGTGATGGTACATGAAACCACGCTGGACGCCTCGATGGAAGAAAAGGCCAACAGTCGGGGACACAGCTCCACCCGCCAGGCTGCGATGCTGGCACGGGAGGCAGGTGTGGGTCGATTGATTATGACTCACGTCAGCTCGCGTTATGATGAAAAAGGCTGCCAACGTTTGCTCGAAGAGTGCCGGGCGCTGTTTGCGGACACCGAACTGGCGCACGATTTCGCCGTTTTCACGGTTTAACGCTCTATTTTTCCGCCTCAGTGCCGATAACAGTGAAAAGGCTGGCGTTCACACTGAGGACAGGATGAATAATATTCAGAAAGACATTGATGACAGGACAAACCTAACCCTGTCTAACCGCTTTGAACTGCTGCTGTTTCGCCTCGGCACATCGCTGGATGAGCAGAAATCAGAGCTGTTTGGCATCAACGTATTTAAGCTGCGCGAAATTGTCCCCATGCCCGCATTTACGCGTCCGGCGGGCATGAAAGCCCCGTTGCTGGGCATGGTGAACATTCGCGATCAGGTGATCCCGGTGATCGACTTGCCCGCCGTTGCCGGATGCAAGCCTGAGACCGGACTGAACATCCTGCTGATCACCGAATACGCCCGTAGCGTGCAGGCGTTTGCGGTAGAATCAGTGGAAAACATTATGCGCCTGGACTGGCAACAGGTGCATACCGCCGAGAAAGCCGTCAACGGTCGCTATATCACCAGCATCGCCTGTCTGGATGACAACAAAGAAACCAACAACCTGGCGCTGGTACTCGACGTCGAACAGATCCTGTATGACATTGTGCCGTCAAACCACGATCTGCGCGCCACCCACCTGGAGACCAGTAAATTCAATATCACCCCAGGTGCCGTGGCGATTGTGGCAGAAGACTCCAAGGTCGCCCGGGCGATGCTGGAAAAAGGGCTTAACGCCATGAACATTCCGCACCAGATGCATGTCACCGGCAAAGACGCGTGGGAAAAAATTCAGCAGCTGTCCCTGGAAGCGCAGGCGGAAGGCAAGCCCATCAGCGAGAAAATTGCGCTGGTGCTTACCGATCTGGAAATGCCGGAGATGGACGGCTTTACGTTGACCCGCAAGATTAAGACCGATGAACGCCTGAAGAAGATCCCGGTCGTCATCCACTCGTCCCTTTCCGGCAGCGCCAATGAAGATCACGTGCGCAGAGTGAAGGCCGATGGCTACGTGGCAAAATTCGAGATCAACGAGCTGTCTTCCGTAATCCAGGAAGTGATGGAACGCGCGGCGAAAGACATTAATGGGCCACTGGTGAGCCGCCAGATTTCAGCCTGACTGAACTCAGCACATAAAAAAACCCGCCGCGGCGGGTTTTTTCGTTTTAGCGTATCGCTTACATCAGCGGCGTCGCTAACTGCACGATGCTGATCAGCGGTTGCGGGTAGATACCCAGCACCAGCACCAGCAGTGCAGAGATCAGCACCACGATACCGCCCGCGCTGTACTGCCAGTTAGACGGTGCATCACGATTCAGTTGCTGCGGTGCGCTCAGGTACAGGCTCACGGCAACGCGCAGGTAGTAGTACAAACCAATCGCGGAACCGACCACCACGGCGGCAACCAGCCACCACAGGTTAGCCTGCACACCGACGGCCAGCACGTAGAACTTACCGATAAAGCCCAGCGTCATCGGGATACCCGCCAGAGACAGCATCATCACCGTCATCACTGCCGCGAGGATCGGACGATGCCAGAACAGACCACGGTAGGAGAACAGTGAATCCGCATCCGGACCACGATACGGGCTGGACATCAGGCTGACCACACCGAATGCGCCGAGGCTGCTGAACAGATAACCAGCCAGGTACACGCCTACTGCTTCCATCGACATCTCGCCACTTTGCAGGGCAATTAGCGCCACCAGCAGGTAACCAAGGTGAGAGATAGACGAATAACCAAGCAGACGCTTGATGTTGGTCTGGCTCAGCGCCATCAGGTTACCGAAGATGATAGAGGCAAAGGCAATCACGCCCAGCACAATACGTACTGCTTCGCTGTCGCCAACCGGCGCGTACAGGAACAGACGCATCACCACGCCGAAGATAGCGATTTTGCTCGCCGTCGCCAGGAAGGTGGACACCGGAGCCGGAGCACCCTGGTAGACGTCTGGCGTCCACAGGTGGAACGGCACCAGAGAGAGCTTAAAGCCCAGACCGACGATCATCATCCCGAAGCCTGCCAGCAGCAGCGGTTCGTTCAGCATACCGTCGCCGAGGCTCTTACCGAGTGCCACGAACGACAGGTTGCCGGACTGCGCGTACACCAGCGCCATACCGAACAGCAGGAATGAAGACGCTGCGGCAGACAGAATGGTGTATTTGATACTGGCTTCCAGCGAGCGTTTCTGACGAAACGCATAGCCCACCAGACCAAACAGCGGCAGAGAGATCAGTTCGATACCGAGGAACAACGCCGCCAGATGGTTAGCGTTAGCCAGCAGAATCCCGCCCAGCGCGGCAATCAGCACCAGCAGGTAGAACTCTTCCCGGTTGTCGTCATAGCCTTCCAGCCATGGGTAGGCAAAGGTACAAGTAGCAAGGCTCGCCAGCAGGACCATCCCGGTGTAGAGCATCGCGAAACCGTCAACCCGCATCAGCGGGGTGACGTCCATGGCGCCTGCCTGGCCAACAAACCAGAGCGAAACCAGCGCGGCGTTAAGCCCAATGACCGACAGCGTGGCATTGAGGAAGTGATTGCGTCGCCACGCAATGGAGAGCATCACAACCACCACCGTCAAGCCGACGATCAGCAGCGGTAGCAGCGCAATCAGGTGTTGTGGAGTTATTGTCATGGCGATTTACGGCCTTGTAGTAGTAACGGAATTAACAAACCACTGCTGGATGTTGCTCATCGCAGAATGCGAGGTATCCAGAATCGGCTGCGGATAGAAGCCAAGCAGTACCAGAAGCACGACCAGCAACAGGATGATAAACAGCTCACGCAGCGACATCCCTGGCAGTTCAACACTGGCAATCTGGCTTTTCGCTTTACCAAAGTAAGCGCGATGCAGCATCGCCAGCGAGTAAACAGAGGCAAACACCAGACCGAAGGTCGAGATCACGGTAATGACCGGAACCACCTGGTAGCTGCCGAACAGAATCATAAATTCGCCAACGAAGTTACCGGTTCCCGGCATACCCAGCGTACAGACCGCGAAGAACATCGACAGCGCAGGCAACCATTTCATTTTGCCCCACAGGCCGCCCATCATACGCATATCACGCGTGTGCAGACGTTCGTACAGCTGACCACACAGAATGAACAGGCCGGCCGCAGACAGACCGTGCGCAATCATCTGGATAACCGCACCCTGGTACGCCAGCTGGCTACCGGTGTAGATAGCAATCAACACGAAGCCCATGTGCGAGACGGAGGTGTAGGCAATCAGACGCTTGATATCGTACTGATTAAAGGCCATCCACGCGCCGTAGAAAATACCGATAACACCCAGCCACATAGCGATAGGTGCGAACTCCGCAGACGCGTTCGGGAACAGCGGCAGGGAGAAGCGCAGCAGACCGTAGGCCGCGGTTTTCAGCAAAATCCCCGCCAGGTCAACGGAACCTGCGGTCGGTGCCTGGGAGTGCGCATCCGGCAACCAGCCGTGCAGCGGAACCACCGGCATTTTCACCGCAAAGGCGATGAAGAAGCCCAGCATCAGCAGATATTCCACGCCGTGGGACATCGGTGTGTTCAGCAGTTCTTCATAGTTGAAGGTCCAGACACCGGTGGCTTTGTAGTGCACAAATACCAGCGCCAGGATGGCAATCAACATCACCAGACCACTCGCCTGGGTATATATGAAGAACTTGGTGGCCGCCGTGATACGCGTTTTACCGTCGGACGCTTTATGCCCCCACAGCGCGATCAGGAAGTACATCGGCACCAGCATCATTTCCCAGAAGAAGAAGAACAGGAACATGTCGATGGCCAGGAACACGCCGATCACGCCGCCGAGGATCCACATCAGGTTCAGGTGGAAGAAGCCCTGGTACTTTTCAATTTCATTCCAGGAACACAGTACCGCCAGAACACCGAGCAGACCGGTCAGCACCACCATCAGCAGCGACAGACCGTCGATAGCTAAATGAATAGAGATGCCAAAGCGCGGGATCCACGGCATGACGAACTCAGACTGCCACTGCGGAATACCAGCGGATTGCGTCAGTGAATAGCCGCCCTGCAACCACAATTGTAGGCCAAGCGCCAGCGTCAGTCCCATGGTAATCAGCGCGATCCAGCGCGGTACCTTCACGCCAAAGCGTTCGGTCTGCCAGCACAGGAAACCACCGATAAAGGGGATTAATATCAACCAAGGTAATAACATAGCTAAGTATGTCCCTTATATTTATTCCTGCTCAGGCTATCTCACTCGTCAGCCCAAATCCCGGCAGTGCTCGCAATCCTCACGTACTTCAGTACGCTCCGGTTGCTCTGCGCTGGCGGTATTCGGTCTGACTTCGCCGATGACGCCTGTACTTCAGGAACAGATTTTCAACGAATTCTAAAAATTATTTTTGGGTTTGTAGGCCGGATAAGCGCAGCGCCATCCGGCAGTCGTTCATCCGGCCAACAAACTCAACGCAGTACCATCAGCAGTGCCAGCACGACAACCGCACCGATGCTCATTGACGCGACATACCAGCGCAGATACCCGTTCTCACTGAGCAGCAGACCTTTGCCTGCAAAGCGGGAGAGGATCGCCGGAATGTTCATCATTGCGTTCATCGGGTCGCGTTTCAGCAGCCAGGCAACGCCAAGGAACGGCTTGACGAACACTTTGTCGTACAGCCAGTCAAAGCCCCAGGCGTTATACCACCAGGTGCCCAGCAGACGGCCCGGCGCACTGTTGGCAATCGAGGTCACAAGCGTACGTTTACCCAGCCACAGCCATGCTGCAATCAGGATCCCCGCAATCGAGACGATGCCAGAGGTAATTTCCAGCGTCATCACGCTACCATGCGGCAGCTCGGTGGTTGCCGGAAGCACGCCATGCAACGGAGGCACAATCAGTGCGCCAACGAAGGTGGACAGGATCATCAGCACAATCAGCGGCAGATGGTGGGTAATCCCCTTCCCTGCGTGCGCGTGAATTTGTTCTTTACCGTGGAACACGATGAAAATCATACGGAAGGTGTACAGAGAGGTCATAAACGCACCGACCAGACCTGCCACCATCAGATTGATATGACCGTTCGCCATCGCACCGGCCAGAATTTCATCCTTACTGAAGAAGCCTGCGGTAATCAGCGGCAGAGCCGACAACGCCGCGCCGCCAACCAGGAAGCTGAGATAAACCAGTGGGATTGACTTACGCAAGCCGCCCATTTTGAAGATGTTCTGTTCGTGGTGGCAGGCCAGGATCACCGAACCCGATGCCAGGAACAACAGCGCTTTAAAGAAGGCGTGCGTCATCAGGTGGAAAATCGCCGCATCCCATGCCTGAACGCCAAGCGCCAGGAACATGTAGCCAATCTGGCTCATGGTGGAATACGCGAGAACGCGTTTGATGTCGGTTTGTACCAGTGCGGCGAAGCCTGCCAGAACCAGCGTGATCGCCCCGATAATCCCCACCAGGTGCAGGATTTCCGGCGTCAGCAGGAACAGGCCGTGGGTACGCGCAATCAGGTACACACCGGCAGTAACCATCGTTGCGGCGTGGATCAGCGCGGAGACAGGCGTCGGGCCAGCCATCGCATCAGCAAGCCAGGTCTGCAACGGCAACTGCGCCGATTTACCGACCGCACCGCCCAGCAGCATCAGGGTTGCCCACATCAGCATGTCATTGCCCGCGGCAAAGTGCGCCGGTGCCAGTTCAACCATTTCGCGGAAGTTCAGCGTGCCCAGCTCGTTGTAGAGAATGAACAGCGCGAACGCCAGAAATACGTCGCCGACACGGGTTACCACGAAGGCTTTCATTGCCGCTGCGCCATTCTTCGGATCGGTATAGTAGAAACCGATCAGCAGATAGGAGCACAGGCCCACGCCTTCCCAGCCGAGGTACATCAGCAGCAGGTTATCCGCCAGTACCAGAATCACCATGCTGGCGATAAACAGGTTGGTATAGGCGAAGAAACGGGAGTACCCCTCTTCCCCGCGCATGTACCAGGAAGCGAACATGTGAATCAGGAAACCAACGCCGGTTACTACCGAGAGCATGGTCAGCGACAAGCCGTCCAGCACCAGATTAAAACCGATGTTAAAGTCGCCAACAGACATCCACGTCCACAGCGGAACGCTAAATGCCTGTTTACCGTTAGCGAAGAAATCGACGCCAATAAATGCAGTGACCAGCGCCGCCAGGCCAATCGACCCGACGCCCACGGTAGCGGACAGATTTTCTGACCAACGACCACGAGAGAACGCCAGTAATACAAAGCCAAGAAATGGCAGAATAATGGTTAAGGCAAGCATGTTCATCCACGCATCTCACTTACTGAATCGATGTTCAGGTTCTGGCGGCGGCGATGAAGTTGCAGCAACAGCGCAAGTCCAATGCTCGCTTCCGCAGCCGCAAGGCTGATGGCGAGAATGTACATCACCTGACCATCGGTCTGGCCCCAGTAGCTTCCGGCGACCACAAAGGCCAGCGCAGAGGCGTTAATCATGATTTCCAGCCCAATCAGCATAAACAACAGATTGCGGCGGATAACCAGACCGGTTAAGCCCAGTACGAATAAGACAGCCGCGAGGATCAGTCCATGTTGTAAGGGGATCATGCGTGCTCCTCCGTTTTTCTTTTCGCGCGGTCATCCGTGCGGTTGCTCAGCACTTCGCCAGAACGCTCTTCGCGACCGACGTGGAAGGCCACAACCAGACCCGCCAGCAGCAGCATTGACGCCAGCTCAACCGCCAGGACATAAGGTCCGAACAGCGAGATACCGACCGCTTTCGCGCTAATTGGTGTCCCGTCGATGCCCTGATCGTTAACGCCAAGAATCGCGTAGACAATCACCGCCAGCATGATGGCCGACAGAATCGCCGGACCAATCCACACCTGCGGTCTCAGCCACTGACGTTCCTGTTCGATTTCAGCACCGCCCAGGTTGAGCATCATGACCACGAACACGAACAGCACCATAATGGCGCCCGCGTACACGATAATTTCCAGCGCACCGGCAAAGTAAGCGCCCAGCGAGAAAAACACCCCAGAAATCGCCAGCAGCGAAATAATCAGGTACAGCAGTGCGTGTACCGGATTGGTGTGAGTGATGACCCGCAAGGTTGCGAGAATGGCTATCAGGCCACAGATATAAAAAGCGAACTCCATTGCCCCTCTCCTTACGGTAACAGGCTCTTGACGTCGATAGGCTTGGCTTCGTTCTCTGCTTCGCCCTTATCTTTGCCGTCGATTGCCATACCTGCCATCCGGTAGAAGTTATATTCCGGATATTTACCCGGACCGGAGATCAGCAGATCCTCTTTCTCGTAAACCAGATCCTGGCGCTTATACTCACCCAGTTCGAAATCTGGAGTAAGCTGAATAGCCGTTGTCGGACAGGCTTCTTCGCACATACCGCAGAAAATGCAGCGTGAGAAGTTGATGCGGAAAAACTCCGGATACCAGCGACCATCTTTAGTCTCTGCTTTTTGCAGAGAGATACAGCCGACCGGACAGGCTACCGCACACAGGTTACAGGCAACGCAGCGCTCTTCGCCGTCCGGGTCGCGTGTCAGTACGATACGACCACGAAAACGGGGCGGTAGATAGACCGGCTCTTCCGGGTACATCTGCGTTTCGCGTTTGGCGAACGCATGCAGGCCGATCATCCAGATACTACGAAGCTGGGTGCCTGCGCCTACAAGTAATTCTTTTAAGGTCATGGTCTTTGTGTCCCTTATTGCGCCTGCCACAGAATGACAGCCGCCGTTACCAGCAAATTGACGAGCGTCAGCGGCAGACAAACTTTCCAGCCGAAGGACATTACCTGGTCATAACGAGGACGCGGTAACGACGCACGAATCAAAATGAACATCATCATAAAGAACGCGGTTTTCAGCGCGAACCAGACGAATGGCGGTAAGAACGGGCCATGCCAGCCACCGAAGAACAGGGTAACCATCAGCGCAGAAATGGTGACGATACCGATGTACTCCCCCACGAAGAACAGGCCGAATTTCATCCCGGAATATTCAATGTGGTAACCATCGGCCAGTTCCTGCTCGGCTTCCGGCTGGTCAAACGGGTGACGGTGACAGACCGCGACGCCCGCGATAGCAAAGGTGACAAAACCAAAGAATTGCGGAATAACGTTCCAGATATCAGCCTGGTTATTGACGATGTCGGTCATGTTAAATGAACCGGCCTGCGCCACCACGCCCATCAGGGAAAGTCCGAGGAACACTTCATAGCTCAGGGTCTGCGCAGACGCACGCATTGCGCCGAGCAGCGAGTATTTGTTGTTGCTCGACCAACCGGCAAACAGCACCGCGTACACCGCCAGACCGGCCATCATCAGGAAGAACAAGATCCCGATGTTAAGGTCAGCGACCACCCAGTTCGGGCTGACCGGCACAATGGCGAAGGCCAGCAGCAGCGAAGTGAAGGCGATCATCGGTGCCAGCGTAAAGATGACGCGATCCGAGAATTTCGGGATCCAGTCTTCTTTAAAGAACATCTTGATCATGTCCGCGACCAGCTGGAGCGAACCGCCCCAGCCTACACGGTTCGGTCCATAACGGTTCTGGAACAGACCCAGCAGACGACGTTCGCCAAAGCTCATGAATGCCCCGCAGGTGACCACCACCAGCAGGATCACCACCGCTTTGAGAATGCTCAGCAGGATCTCAATCAGATCGGGTGTAATCCAACTCATTGTTGTGCCTCCTGCAGATCCTCAAGACGCGCACCAGCCAGAACCGGCGCGATACCCGGCATACCCATCGGCAAACCAACCTGCCCCGCCGTCAACCCTTCTGCGATTTCAACCGGTAATGTGACCGTGTTGCCATCGTAGCTAAAGGAAACTCGCGTACCCGCATTGACGCCCAACTTCTCGGCATCAGCCGGGTTGAGTTTAATGTACGGCTGCGGCATGCGGGTCTGGATAACCGGCGCGCGCTGGGACATTTCGTCGCTACCAAACAGATGATAGTACGGCGCGATACGCCATTGACCATCCTGCGCCTGGAAGCTCGCCGGAACGGTAGTGAAGTAGTCCAGACCGCCTTCGGAGGCTTCAATCAGACGCACGCCCGGATCGCCATGGCGCAGTTTGCCGCCCACTTCATCCTGGAACTTGTTCCACGCTTGTGGTGAGTTCCAGCCTGGTGCCCAGGCAAACGGAATTTGTGAACGCGGCGCAGACGGCTGGTTGTTCCCTTCCATCGAGAAGGCAAACATAGTGTCTTTGTCCTGCGGTTGACGCGGTTCATGCACGCTAATGTTGGCACGCATGGCGGTACGACCACTGTAACGATGCGGCTCACGTGCCAGTTTCTGCCCACGAATACGGAAGCTCGCGTCCGGCGCGGCATCTTTAATGCCAGCCAACTGCGGCAACGCGGCTACGGCGGCGTCGATGACGTGATCGAGCTGCGTCCAGTCCACTTCACGGCTCTGCACGGTGCTGTGCAGCGAGTGCAGCCAGCGCCAGCTTTCCAGCATCACAATGTTGCTGTCGTAGTAGCTTGGGTCATATACCTGGAAGAAACGCTGTGCGCGGCCTTCGTTATTGATAACCGTACCGTCACTTTCTGCAAAACTTGCTGCAGAAAGGACCAGATGGGCATTGTCCATAATCGCGGTACGCTGATGGTCAACGACCAGTACCAGCGGTGCTTTCGCCAGCGCAGCGTTAACGCGAGTGGCAGACGCATGGCGATGCAGGTCATTTTCCAGTACCACCACGGCATCAGCACGACCTGTTTCCAGTTCGGTCAGCGCATCATCAAGTGAACCGCCGCCAATCATGCCGAGGCCCATGCTGTTAACAGAGCGGGCAATCATGGTGATGCCGACGTCTGCGCCACGACCTTTCAGCGCCTTCGCCACGTTGGCAGCGGCCTGAATCACTTCAGCGCTACCGGCGTTGGTACCGGAGATGATCAGCGGTTTCTTCGCGCCAGCCAGGGCCTGAACGATGACGTCGATTTTGTTCTGCAGGTCACGGTCAATACCGTCAACGGCCGGAGCGGTGTTATCCAGCGCGTGGGCAATGGCGAAACCTAAACGCGCCTGATCTTCAACCGGAGCACGGTAGGTCCATGCTGCGATATCATCCAGACGGGTGTTATCCACGTTGGTCACGAACAGCGGATGCTTGGCACGTTGGCCGATGTTAAGGATCGCGGCAATCTGCCAGTCAGCCACTTTCTGCGCTGCTGCCATTTCGCGTGCTTTACCTTTCACCGCCTGACGTACAGCTAGCGCAACGCGTGCGCCGGTCTGGGTAACATCTTCGCCCAGCACCAGGACCGCATCGTAAGATTCAATCTCGCGCAGTGCCGGGGTATGAATACCGCCGTCACGCAGCACGCTCAGCGCCAGTTGCAGACGTTCCAGTTCGCCTTGAGCGATACCGGTATAGAAGTTTTCCGCACCCACCAGTTCACGCAACGCAAAGTTGCTTTCAACGCTGGCGCGCGGGGAGCCGATGCCGATCACTTTCTTCGACTGACGCAGAATGTCAGCCGCGCCCTGCATCGCCTGCTCGGCGTTGAGGGTGATCAGATCGTCGCCACGACGCTGAACCGGCTGACGCGGACGGTCTTTCAGGTTCACGTAACCATAGCCAAAACGACCACGGTCGCAGAGGAAGTAGTGGTTAACGGTACCGTTATAACGGTTTTCGATACGACGCAGTTCACCGTAACGCTCACCCGGGCTGGTGTTACAGCCAATGGAACACTGCTGGCAGATGCTTGGCGCAAACTGCATGTCCCATTTACGGTTATAACGCTCGGAGTGCGTTTTATCGGTGAACACGCCGGTCGGGCAGATTTCTACCAGGTTACCGGAGAATTCGCTCTCCAGCACGCCGTCTTCCGGGCGACCGAAGTAGACGTTGTCATGTGCGCCATAGACGCCCAGATCCGCGCCGTCAGCGTAATCTTTGTAGTAGCGAACGCAGCGATAGCAGGCGATGCAGCGGTTCATTTCGTGAGAGATGAACGGCCCCAGGTCCTGGTTGCGGTGGGTGCGCTTGGTAAAGCGGTAGCGACGGAAGCTATGACCCGTCATCACGGTCATATCCTGAAGGTGGCAGTTACCGCCCTCTTCGCAGACCGGACAGTCGTGTGGGTGGTTAGTCATCAACCATTCCACCACGCTTTCACGGAACTGTTTCGCTTCTTCGTCATCGATAGAAATAAAGGTGCCTTCGGTGGCCGGTGTCATACAAGACATCACCAGGCGACCACGCGTATCTTCCGCGTTTTGATATTGCTTCACCGCACACTGGCGGCAAGCACCGACGCTTCCCAGCGCCGGGTGCCAGCAAAAGTACGGAATATCAAGGCCGAGGGACAGACAAGCTTCTAGCAGGTTGTCCGCGCCGTTGACCTCATATTCTTTGCCGTCTACATGAATCGTAGCCATAGTCAGCATGCTTCCAGTTGGCTCAGTCAGTGACCAAGCGTTAATCGAATTTCTTTTCCGCTTTATCCTTCAAGCTGCCTCGGCGTTGGCTTCTCTCCTTCACCCCAGTCACTTACTTTAGTAAGCTCAGGGATTCTCTCGGTTGCCGCCTTGACGCATCTTGAATGCTTTCGCGTAAAACGTTTACCAGCGCTCTTTCAACAGGTTCGGCTGAATACCACCAATCGCATGGGTATTGCTGAAGGTCTGCTTGATGCCAGCTTCGAATTCTTCGCGGAAATATTTAATGGCGCTCTGCAGCGGTTCGACCGCACCCGGTGCGTGTGCACAGAAGGTTTTACCCGGACCGAGGAAACGACACAGTTGCTCAAGTGTCTCGATATCCCCAGGCTGGCCTTCGCCACGCTCCAGCGCACGTAGAATTTTTACGCTCCACGGCAAACCATCACGGCACGGCGTACACCAGCCGCAGGACTCGCGGGCAAAGAACTCTTCGAGGTTACGCACCAGCGGCACCATGCCAATCTCGTGATCGACCGCCATCGCCAGCGCCGTACCCAGACGGCTACCCGCTTTACCGATGCTTTCGAACTCCATCGGCAGGTCAAGGTGCGCTTCGGTCAGGAAGTCAGTCCCCGCACCGCCCGGCTGCCAGGCTTTGAACTTCAGGCCATCACGCATGCCGCCCGCGTAATCTTCGAGGATTTCACGCGCGGTGGTCCCAAACGGCAGTTCCCACAGTCCCGGATTCTTCACGCGACCGGAGAAGCCCATCAGCTTGGTACCTGCGTCTTTGCTCTTCGAAATATTCTGGTACCACTCCACGCCGTTGGCGAGGATAGCCGGTACGTTACACAGAGTTTCGACGTTGTTCACGCAGGTCGGCTTACCCCATGCGCCAGAGCTTGCCGGGAACGGCGGCTTGGAGCGCGGGTTAGCACGACGACCTTCGAGGGAGTTGATCAGTGCGGTTTCTTCACCGCAGATGTAGCGCCCTGCCCCGGTGTGCACAAACAGTTCGAAGTCGAAACCGGTGCCCATGATATTTTTGCCAAGCAGACCCGCTTCGGTCGCTTCAGCAATGGCGCGACGCAGATTCACCGCCGCTTCAATGTATTCACCGCGCAGGAAGATGTAACCGCGGTACGCTTTCAGCGCAAACGCGGAGATCAGCATGCCTTCCACCAGCAGGTGTGGCAGCTGTTCCATCAACAGACGGTCTTTATAGGTGCCCGGCTCCATTTCATCGGCGTTACACAGCAGGTAACGGATGTTCATGGATTCGTCTTTCGGCATCAGGCTCCACTTCAGACCCGTGGAAAAGCCTGCGCCGCCGCGCCCTTTCAGGCCAGCGTCTTTCACCTGATTAACGATTTCGTCCGGTGACAGCCCGGTCAGGGCCTTACGCGCACCTTCATAACCGTTTTTGCTACGGTATTCATCCAGCCATATTGGCTGGTTGTCATCGCGCAGACGCCAGGTCAGCGGATGCGTTTCGGGAGTACGGATAATGTCTTTCATTTATACCGCTCCAGCAGTTCGGGAATGCCTTCCGGAGTCAGGTGAGCATGCGTATCTTCATCGATCATCATGTTCGGCCCCTTGTCGCAGTTCCCCAGGCAACAGGTCGGCAGCAACGTAAAGCGACCATCAAAGGTCGTCTGCCCCGGCTTGATGTTGAGTTTTTTCTCAAGTGCCGCCTGGATCCCTTGATAGCCGTTGATATGGCACACCACGCTGTCGCAGTAGCGGATCACGTGGCGACCGACCGGCTGGCGGAAGATCTGGCTGTAAAACGTGGCAACACCTTCAACGTCGCTTGCCGGGATACCCAGCACATCAGCGATCGCATAGATCGCCCCATCCGGCACCCAGCCACGCTGTTTCTGAACGATTTTCAGCGCTTCAATGGACGCCGCACGCGGGTCTTCGTAGTGGTGCTTCTCGTGCTCAATCGCTTCACGCTCAGCCGCACTCAGCTCAAAAGCCTCGGTTTGTGGTTGTTGATTCTCGTGCATAATTAGCGGTCCACATCTGACATAACAAAATCGATACTACCCAGATGGACGATAAGGTCGGACACCAGGCTGCCACGTACCGCTACCGGGATCTGCTGCAAATGCGCATAGCTCGGTGTACGGATACGAGTACGGTAACTCATGGTGCTGCCATCGCTGGTCAGGTAGTAACTGTTGATACCCTTGGTCGCTTCCACCATCTGGAAGGATTCCTGCGCCGGCATAACCGGGCCCCACGACACTTGCAGGAAGTGGGTGATCAGGGTTTCGATATGCTGTAGCGTGCGCTCTTTCGGCGGCGGCGTGGTCAGCGGGTGATCCGCTTTGAACGGGCCTTCCGGCATGTTGTTGAGGCACTGCTCAAGGATGCGCAGGCTCTGGCGCAGCTCTTCAACTTTCAGCATCACGCGGGTGTAGCAGTCGGAAACACCACCGCCCACCGGGATTTCGAAGTCGAAGTTTTCATAGCCAGAGTACGGACGTGACTTACGCACGTCGAAATCAATACCGGTTGCACGCAGCGCAGCACCGGTACAACCCCAGTCCAGCGCTTCTTTCTTACCGTAAGCGGCAACACCCTGCGAACGGCCTTTCAGGATGGTGTTGCGCAGCGCAGCTTTCTCGTAGGAATCCAGACGCTTCGGCATCCAGTCGAGGAAATCACGCAGCAGCTTGTCCCAACCGCGCGGCAGGTCGTGTGCAACGCCACCGATACGGAACCAGGCCGGGTGCATACGGAAACCGGTGATCGCTTCTACCACGTCATAGATTTTCTGACGGTCGGTAAAGGCGAAGAACACGGGAGTCATCGCGCCGACGTCCTGAATGAACGTGGAGATATACAGCAGGTGGCTGTTGATACGGAAAAGTTCAGAAAGCATAACGCGGATCACGTTGACGCGATCCGGTACGGTAATGCCCGCCAGCTTTTCTACCGCCAGCACGTACGGCATTTCGTTCACGCAGCCGCCGAGATATTCGATACGGTCGGTGTACGGAATGTAGCTGTGCCAGGACTGACGTTCACCCATCTTTTCGGCGCCACGATGGTGGTAGCCGATGTCAGGCACGCAGTCGACGATCTCTTCGCCGTCAAGCTGAAGAACAATACGGAATGCACCGTGAGAAGACGGGTGGTTCGGACCGAGGTTGAGGAACATAAAGTCCTCGTTTTCGGTACCACGCTGCATGCCCCAGTCTTCAGGTTTGAAGGTCAGTGACTCCATTTCCAGATCCTGCTTGGCTTTGGTCAGCTCAAACGGATCGAATTCGGTCGCACGCGCCGGGTAATCTTTACGCAGCGGATGGCCTTCCCAGGTATGCGGCATCAGAAGACGCGTCAGGTGCGGGTGGCCTTCGATATCAATACCAAACATTTCCCAGGTTTCACGCTCATACCAGTTGGCGTTCGGGAACAGTTTGGTGAACGTCGGCACGCGCAGATCGTTTTCAGACAATGCCACCTTGAGCATGATATCGCGATTGCGTTCAATGGAGATCAGGTGATAGAAAACGGAAAAATCCGCGGCAGGTAACCCTTCGCGGTGCGTACGCAGACGTTCGTCCATGCCGTGTAAGTCAAACAGCATGACGTAAGGTTTCGGCAATCTCTTTAAGAAATCACCCACTTCCAGGAGTTGTTCACGCTTGACCCAAACAACGGGTACCCCGGTGCGAGTCGCCTGAACGGTAAAGGCATCCGGCCCAAAACGGTTGCGCAGTTCGCCAATGACCGGGTCATCGAGATGATCCCGTGTTTGCCAGGCAGCGTCTTGCGCGGTTAAGTCGGTCATATTGTTCACCATTGCAAATGGTTCGTGGTGACTGTTAAGCCTGGCTTCGCGCTATTTGAATAGTGATATGCGAAGGTAATCCCCAGGCCGACAGGCGCAAATTAAATCTCGTCCGGTGTGCGAAGATTCGTTACAGCAATACGTTCGCCGCGCTTACGCTCGCGCTCTGACTGCATATTGGCGCGATAAACGCCCTGATCGCCAACCACCCATGAGAGCGGACGACGTTCTTTGCCAATGGAGTCTTGCAGCAGCATCAGTGCCTGCATGTAGGCTTCCGGACGCGGCGGGCATCCCGGGATGTACACATCAACCGGAATAAACTTATCAACGCCCTGCACAACGGAGTAAATATCGTACATACCGCCGGAGTTGGCACATGCGCCCATGGAAATAACCCATTTTGGTTCCAGCATCTGATCGTAGAGGCGCTGAATAACCGGGGCCATTTTGGTAAAGCAGGTGCCGGCCACGACCATCAGGTCGGCCTGACGCGGAGAGGCACGCAGAACTTCTGCGCCAAAACGGGCCACGTCATGCACGGCGGTGAACGAGGTCACCATCTCAACGTAGCAGCAGGAAAGGCCAAAGTTGTATGGCCAAATTGAGTTTTTACGGCCCCAGTTAACCATGTCATGCAGTTTGCCCATGAACACGTTTTTGTTAACTTCTTGTTCCAGGGGGTCGGTTACGATCTCCTGTTTTTGCAGGGGGTAACGGTCGTTCTCACCGTTAGGATCTATGCGGGTGAGCGTATAATCCATCTTAATGCCTCGCGGTTAGCGTTGACGATTAGCGATACTGTTCGTTTCCGGGTTCATACGCTCGCGGCGTGAACGCGCGGGCGTCCAGTCCAGCGCGCCAATACGCACCAGATAAACCAGACCTGCCAGTAACACAAAAATAAAAATTGCAGCTTCCACAAAGCCAATCCAGCCGCTTTCACGGATAGATGTTGACCATGCAAAAAGATACAGCGCTTCAACGTCGAAGATAACGAAGAACATGGCTACCAGGTAAAACTTGGCAGACAGGCGCAAGCGGGCGGTGCCGACCGAGTCGATACCTGATTCAAACGGCACGTTTTTAGATCTCGCGCGCGCGCGACCCCCTAAAAACCAGCCGCCGACGAGCATCAGGCAGCACAGGCCAATGGCAACAATAAGAAAGATAGCGAATGCCCAGTGATGAGCGATGATTTCAGTGGATGTTGACATACTCATTGCTTACTCATCAAAAGTAGCGCCAAATTCTCTGCTCTTTACGGCAGATGAACGCCACATCGATTCATGGGGAGGAATAAAAAAAACCTTACAATCACTGTAGAAAACCATTTATACAGCCAATTGATGGGGTTTTTTACTCCTTTCTATAACCTTTTGTCAACTTTAACAAAAGTTTCCTCACATTATTTTACACCAATTCAATATCATTAACATAAAGTGCTATTTAGACTCATTTCAGTCCTGTCATTAGCCAATTTTAATGTTGTTGAATCGTGTCCGTAGTGAAGTAAAAAAGATAATACACCTCTATTTTGACAGGAATTCGTGCAGATGCCTCCCCCTAAATGTGAGTATTTTCTTGATCTGTGACACGCTTTTGTTAATCCATCATAAAAAACAGCAACAATTTCTCTAGTTTTTTAACATGAAAATAATAGGTCCTTCTTTTGTTTATTTTTTGCTCAATTTAATCAAAAATCTTTTACCTACTGATTTTATTCACTTTTCATTTACAAACAGGCTATAGACTGCCTGTTTTGTATAAAAAAAGAGCCACTGGAAGTTATTTCATCTTTAGTGGCTCTTTTTTGCACTTACATTTTAAAACGATTATTTGTGACGCATTACTCAAAGTCACCTTCAACGATCAGCGAATCATCTCCCCCTTCAGGGGTAAACTGATTGTATTGCCATGGGTTTTGGTACGTTTGCATCGACTTAAAGATAACCTGAGCTAACTCGTTTTGCGTGCTGGTATCGCAGCACAGCAGGTATTCGGTTTCTGGCAACGGTGGCAAACCATCCACCGCACCTAACACGCGCAAGTCCGGACTCATCATTTCTACCGGACGGGCAGTGACGCCCAATCCTGCTTTTACTGCAGCGCGAACCGCAGGCAATGTTGACGCCACATAGGCCAAACGCCACGGGATCTGCGCAGCATTTAGCGTAGACAGCACGATATCGCGAAACGGGCTGGGATCGTCCAGCAGGACCAGCGGCACCGGTTCCCCTTTTTGCAGGATGTATTCAGCCGCACAATACCAGTGCGTCGGAGAGGTACGCAGATTCAGGCACTCGAAATCCCCAGGGCGGTTGGTGGTCACCACCAAATCCACTTCCTGTGACTTCAGCATATCCACCATAAAGGCGTTACGCTTGACCCTCACATCCAGCGCAAGCTTCGGATAAACCGAACTGATGCGGTTGAGCAAAAACGGCAGTATCGTATCGGCGGATTCATCAGAGGCGCCAATAGTTAACACACCCTGAAGATTATTGAACATTAATGATGAGCAAGCCTCATCATTGAAGCGCAGAATTTTTCTGGCGTAACCCAACAGCTGGATACCGTGTTCCGTCAGCAGTTTGTTACGTCCATGGCGCGCGAACAACTCTTTCCCGACAAGTTGCTCGAGGCGTTGCATTTGCTGGCTCACCGCAGACTGAGTGCGACATACCGCAGCAGCCGCAGCCGCGAAAGTATTCAGATCGGCAACAGCAACAAACGTTCTCAGCAGATCGAGATCGAGGTTAATTATCGGACGATTTGCATTTATCATAAATTTTCACTTACTCGCGGGTCATTCCGGGTTAATGCTGTGCATTCAGAAACAAAAATTCCATTTGTAATGTGCCTGCCTCGTAGTTTCACTTAGTGTAACTAAGTGAAAATAAGGATGTATTAGATGTAACAACTGAAACAACCCTCTTACTTCGCTATATAATGCGCCGCATGGCTCATCAGAATATAGCAAAGAGAAAGCGCCATTTTTTAGCTACAGGCAGATTCTTACTAATGGAAAACATGTAAATTTTGTAAATATGAAAAAATAGTTTATGGACGTCAATTTACACATTAAAATCTAATTTTTCAGTATGTTATGGTCAACGTGTCAGCATTAGAATTATCAAAGAACATACGCAACACACCATTTCATGGGACTTATCTTAACCCAAAACCACTATATTTATAAGTGTTATCGTGAATAATCTGATGCGCAAAGGTGTTATGTCAGACTAGCCGTTTTCGTATTATTAACGCATTCAATGAGCGCTGTTTAAATATTAAATAATAATTAATTAAAATTTCCACCATTCATTAATTATGCTTAACAATAGATTCACACTGTAGCGCTGACCGATCATGCCGATAACAGGCAGTGGAGATAAGTGTTCCGTATTTCCGAATTCTTCTTTTCACCCCAGAGAACGATTGCTTTCGTGCCCGATACATAACTATTTCTTACCAGATAAACGACCACGACACCGGCATCACATCAAAACAGATAACTACGTAATATATATTAATAAGAATAAAATTCTAAATTATGATGATTTAACAGCCATTAACGGTTAATTATAACTGCATAGTTCATCAAAATCTTCTGCTAAAGACCCTTCAAAATGCACCGTTGGAAGAGTACATTGTTCTGTGCTGACTTCCACGGCAGGGAGTGGCATTCACAGCTAAAAGGTCAAGATTCATGTCCCCTATTGAAAAATCCAGCAAATTAGAAAATGTCTGTTATGACATTCGTGGCCCGGTTCTGAAAGAAGCAAAGCGTCTGGAAGAAGAAGGCAATAAGGTTCTGAAACTAAACATCGGCAACCCAGCGCCATTCGGGTTTGAAGCACCGGATGAAATTCTGGTTGATGTGATCCGTAATTTGCCTACCGCGCAAGGGTATTGTGACTCAAAAGGCCTTTATTCCGCCCGCAAAGCCATCATGCAGCATTATCAGGCACGTGGGATGCGCGATGTTACCGTGGAAGACATTTATATCGGCAACGGTGTTTCCGAATTGATCGTGCAGGCGATGCAGGCATTGCTGAACAGCGGGGACGAAATGCTGGTACCTGCGCCTGACTATCCGCTGTGGACGGCGGCGGTATCGCTTTCCAGCGGTAAGGCTGTGCACTACCTGTGTGATGAATCCTCTGACTGGTTCCCGGACCTCGACGATATTCGCGCCAAAATTACCCCTCGCACGCGTGGGATTGTTATTATCAACCCCAACAACCCTACCGGCGCAGTCTATTCTAAAGAGCTTCTGCTGGAGATTGTTGAAATTGCACGTCAGCATAATCTCATTATCTTTGCTGACGAGATTTACGACAAAATTCTTTATGATGACGCAGAGCACCATTCTATTGCCCCGCTGGCACCGGACCTGCTGACCATCACCTTCAACGGCCTGTCAAAAACGTACCGTGTTGCGGGTTTCCGTCAGGGCTGGATGGTACTGAACGGACCGAAGAAACACGCGAAAGGGTATATTGAAGGTCTGGAAATGCTAGCGTCTATGCGTTTATGCGCCAACGTTCCAGCACAGCATGCTATTCAAACCGCACTGGGCGGATACCAAAGCATTAGCGAATTCATCATGCCTGGCGGACGTCTGTATGAACAGCGCAACCGTGCCTGGGAATTACTCAACGACATTCCCGGCGTTTCTTGCGTGAAGCCGCGCGGCGCACTGTACATGTTCCCGAAAATTGACGCCAAACGCTTCAATATTCATGACGACCAGAAAATGGTTCTCGACTTCCTGTTACAGGAAAAAGTGCTGCTGGTGCAGGGCACAGCCTTCAACTGGCCGTGGCCGGATCACTTCCGTATCGTGACGCTGCCGCGTATTGACGATATCGAAATGTCGCTAAGCAAATTTGAGCGCTTCCTGTCTGGCTATCACCAGCTGTAAGTCGAAAATCAGCAACCATAATACTCTAAATAATTCGAGTTGCAGGAAGGCGGCGACGCAATGAATCCCCAGGAGCTTACAAGAGTGAGTGACTGGGGTGAATGGGGAAAGCCAACGCGCATGCAACTTGAATTATGACGAGTATTTGCATCTGACAGCCTTCTCTGCGCAAAATGACTCTTAGGTTGCCATCATATAAGGGTCGTTATGAAGCAGAGCCATTTTTTTGCCCACCTCTCCCGTCTGAAACTCATTAACCGCTGGCCGCTGATGCGCAACGTGCGCACCGAAAACGTATCTGAACACAGTCTGCAAGTCGCGATGGTTGCGCATGCGCTGGCGGCAATCAAGAACCGCAAGTTCGGCGGTCAGGTTAACGCGGAACGCATTGCCCTGCTGGCGATGTACCACGATGCCTCCGAAGTGCTGACCGGTGACCTCCCTACCCCGGTGAAATACTTTAACTCGCAAATCGCCCAGGAATATAAAGCCATTGAGAAAATTGCCCAGCAGAAACTGGTCGACATGGTACCCGATGAACTGCGCGATATTTTTGCGCCGTTAATTGATGAACACGCCAGCAGCGAAGAAGAGCGCGCGATTGTTAAACAGGCCGATGCGCTTTGCGCCTATCTGAAGTGCCTTGAGGAACTTTCAGCCGGAAATAATGAGTTTCTGCTTGCGAAAACGCGGCTGGAAAAAACGCTGGAATCGCGTCGCAGTGAAGAGATGGACTATTTCTTAGACGTATTTGTACCGAGTTTCCATCTCTCGCTGGATGAAATTAGCCAGGACTCGCCATTGTAAATTTGCGGCGACGTTGCCTTTGTAGGCCGGATAAGACGTTTACGTCGCCATCCGGCATCATGCCTGATGGCGCTACGCTTATCAGGCCTACAAGACCCGCGAAACGACACCAGGGAAGCATTAGAACGGAAACAGCATCGGGATCATCACAATACAGACCACCATGACAATCAGTGTAAACGGCACGCCAATCTTCACGAAGTCGCTGAAGCTGTAGTTACCCGGCCCCAGTACCAGCGTGTTAACCGGTGACGATACCGGCGTCATAAAGGCTGCAGATGCCGCCATCGCAATGACCATCGCAAAAGGATACGGTGAAACGCCCATCGACTTCGCTGCCGCCAGTGCAATCGGCGCCATCAACACCGCCGTCGCGGTATTCGAAATAAATAACCCGATGGTGGCGCACAGTACGAACAGACAGCCCAGCATCATGTACGGCCCGTATCCCCCACCCACGTCCATCAGGCCTTTCACTACCAGATCGACGCCACCGGTTTTTTGCAGGGCCAGCGCAAAAGGCATCATTCCGACAATTAAAATAATGCTCGGCCAGTGAATGGCTTTATACGCACTTTCTGCGTCAATACAACGGAATTTACCCATCAGCAGGCAAGCGATAATCGCAGCAACCGTATTGGGGATTTCATCGGTCAGCATCAGGGCAACCATCAGGACCAGGCAGAAAATCGCATGCGGTGCCTGGCTGTGCGCCGGAGACGCTTCACTGACCTCAACGGGCATATTCAACACCACAAAATCGCGTCCCTTTTTCCCCAACGCGGTGATCAGTTTCCAGTTACCCACGACCAGAATAATATCGCCCATCAGCAGCGGCTCATTGACGACCGCCCCGGCTAGCGCCGCGCCATCACGCTTTAATCCGACAACGTTAAGTCCATAGCGGGTACGAAATCCAATCTCCCGCACCGTTTTACCGATCAATTCCGATTCCGGGATCAGCGAAATTTCCGCCATACCCACATCCAATGCCTGCTCGGAGAAATATTCGCCGCGCAGCACCATCGGCTCCAACAACTGCTCGCTACAAAATTCGCGCAGGTCGACATCGGCTGAAGACATATCGATCAACAAAACATCACGGGCACGAAACTCAGAAACACCGTTCACGTCAACAATGACGCGGCGAAAACGACGCCAGCGCTCAACGCCAATGACGTTCGCCCCGTAGCGTTCACGCAGTTTTAAATCATCCAGACGTTGACCAATCATCGGTGAGCCGGGGCGAATAGCCAGTCGGCGCGCGCGTCCCGTAAGGCGATATTCTTTGATCAAATCGCGAAAAGTCCGGCGCTTCCAGACATCGCCCTGCTGACCGGCATCATCGCCCTTCAGCATAAAGCGCATCAGCAGCATATAAATAATGCCGAGCACCAGCACCACCAGACCCAGCGGCGTCACGCTAAAGAAGCTGAAACCGTTAAGCCCTTCGCGCAGGAGTTCACTGTTGACGACCAGGTTAGGCGGCGTTGCCACCAGCGTCATCATGCCGCTGATCAATCCGGCAAAGCTGAGCGGCATCATCAAGCGTGAAGGTGAGGTTTGCATGCGCATGGAGACGCTTAAGACAACCGGGATAAAGATAGCGACAACGCCGGTAGAACTCATGAACGCGCCGAGTCCGGCGACGGTTATCATCAGCAGCACCAGCATTTTTACCTCGCTGCTGCCAGCGACCTTCACCAGCCAGGCCCCCATCACGGTCGCCACCCCGGTGCGCACCAGGCCGTCGCCAATAATAAACAGAGCGGCTATCAAAATAACGTTAGGATCGCTGAAACCGGAGAAGGCCTCAGAAATGCTCAGCGTTCCACTCAAAATAAAAGCAATAATGACCAGCAAAGCGACCGCATCCATACGCACTCTGCCCGTCGCAAACAAGACCACGGCAACTGCCAGCAATGAGAGAACCCAGATCAATTCACCGTTCACAACATATCCTTGTTAAATGAGAGGGATGGACCGATTCTGCCATAAAAAAGCCCCAACAATCTGGGGCTAAATCATGTTCAGGTATTTCTTACAACGACCACATTTCCGTTGGGTTGTTTAGTCACGGAAATATGCTCCAGACTGGTCAGCGCAAAATCGACCTCATCCAGACGCGGCGTATCCGCCGGCGCGTTCACAGCGATGACATGACACCCTGCCGCCAGGCCAGAGAGCACCCCGGCTGGCGCATCCTCAACAACGGCACATTCACGCGGCGCAAGACCCAGCAGTTGCGCGCCTAACAGATAGGCGTCAGGCTCTGGCTTACCTCTTTTTACCCGCTCGGCAGTGACAAACACTTCCGGAGCAGGCAGACCCGCAACACGATGGCGCGCCCGCGCCACCGGCATGGATCCCGACGTGACGATCGCCCAGGGGATACCGGCTTTATTGAGGTGATTGAGTAAATCCACCGCTCCTGGCAGTGCGGTGATGCCTGCGGTCTCCGTTGCCTCTATTTGCTCCAGGCGCGTAAATTCTGCGGCAATATCTGCCTCTGACTTACCCACCATAAAGTGTCGCAAGGAGGTAATCGCCTGCTTACCGTGAATAAAGCCCAGCACCTCATCGTGGTCAAGCCCAAAACGATCGGCCCAGTTGCACCATGCACGTTCTACCGCAGGTAAGGAATCGACCAGCGTACCATCCAGATCAAACAGAAAGCCTTTGCACTGCACGCTCGCCCCCTCAGGCATTAATGATTTGGTTAATTTCATTCGCGCTCAGGTGGTACTGACGCGGGCAAGAATGCCAGACACTCAACATACGCTGATATTTTTCCCACATCGGCGTCTGGGCGTTAAAGCCATGCGTACCGGCATCAAAGTGGGTATAACGCCCTTCCACATTGACCATAAAACGCACGTATCCGAGGAAACGCGCTTCCGTTGCGGCATCAAAGCCCAAAAATGTGACGCGGCGCTCATCAATGGACTGGGCGTCTTTAAGGTTAGTCCATGAAACGTGTAATGCGTGATACATCTCCATGATATCGATAATGGTGCGGCAGGTTTCTTCTGTCAGCTCACCAAACTCACGATCGAGCTCGCGCATCTGCAAGCCATAACCGCGTTCAATAATCGTCTGTAAACGACGATAACGCTCGGCGTTGGTTGGATCGAGCATAGTCATCATTTTGTACTGGTTAGATAAAATGAGACGTTGAGCGTTGGTCATTTCCATTTGGGACTCCTGTATCACTACTGCTGCGATGAAAAAAAAGAAGGCATCTATGCCTTCTTTTATATGCGTAATCAGGGGTCAATTACAAATCATCGAGAAAAGTTTTATCCAGTTGTTTGAAGGCGCGCTTAAGCGTGTCAGCTAGCGCTTGATAATCAGGCTTCCCTTCCACCGGAGCTAGTGCCTGGCCGGCCTCTTGTAATTTACCCCGGACTTCATAGAACCAGTTGAGAATCGAGGGCGGCAACGGCGTAACGGAACGTTTACCTAACCACCACATGCCCTGCATTGGCAGGCTGAGCGCAAACAGCGCGGTCGCTACGGCCGGTCCCAGTTGCCCACCCAGCGCGATTTGCCAGCACAGGGTAAAGACGGCAATCGGCGGCATAAAACGGGTCGCGTAACGCGTCATGCGGATTACGCGATTCTCAACAAATACGGGCGCCAGGCGCTTTTCCATCGGCCACGTCTTAGCGTAGTGCTGCCCCCGGCGAAACAAACTGAAAAAATTTACGGAGCGATTATCCGGTGTCGACATGGCGGTTACCTCAACTTCACATATAAAATTTAAAAAATTTGTGCAAAACAACAACTGCAAGGGACATCGTTCAAAACATTTTGTCTTCGATACCCACAATCAGGTATCCTGTGTCGGCCTGTAAGGCCTTTAGTCCAAAATCATTGAGTCGTCAAATTGGCATACAGTATGCCATTGGCTGAAAAATACGCAAAATGACATAGACTCAAAGGTATTTATTCCATCATGCCCAAAAAGACAACGGCGCATGATGTTAATCATAAACGTCGGTGTCATCATGCGCTACGCTCTTTGACTCCATGACGTTTTTTTAGCCACGTATCCATAAATAGGTACTTCCATGTCGAGTAAGTTAGTACTGGTTCTGAACTGCGGTAGCTCCTCACTGAAATTTGCCATCATCGATGCAGTAAACGGTGAAGAATACCTTTCTGGTTTAGCCGAATGTTTCCATCTTCCAGAAGCACGTATCAAGTGGAAAATGGACGGCGGTAAACAAGAAGCGGCTTTAGGTGCAGGCGCCGCTCACAGTGAAGCGCTGAACTTCATCGTTAACACTATTCTGGCACAAAAACCGGAATTGTCCGCGCAATTGACTGCGATTGGTCACCGTATCGTACACGGCGGCGAGAAGTATACCAGCTCCGTGGTTATCGATGATTCCGTTATTCAGGGCATCAAAGATTCTGCCTCTTTCGCACCGCTGCACAACCCGGCTCACCTGATCGGTATTGCAGAAGCGCTGAAATCTTTCCCTAATCTGAAAGACAAAAACGTAGCCGTGTTTGACACCGCGTTCCATCAGACTATGCCGGAAGAGTCTTACCTCTACGCTCTGCCGTACAGCCTGTACAGAGAGCACGGTGTTCGTCGCTATGGCGCACACGGCACCAGCCACTTCTTCGTCACTCAAGAAGCGGCAAAAATGCTGAACAAACCGGTTGATGAACTGAACATCATCACTTGCCACCTGGGCAACGGTGGTTCTGTGTCTGCTATCCGTAACGGTAAATGTGTTGATACCTCCATGGGTCTGACCCCGCTGGAAGGTCTGGTGATGGGTACGCGTTCCGGTGACATCGACCCGGCGATTATCTTCCACCTGCACGACACCCTGGGCATGAGCGTTGACCAAATCAACAAAATGCTGACCAAAGAGTCTGGCCTGCTGGGCCTGACCGAAGTCACCAGCGACTGCCGCTATGTTGAAGACAACTACGAGACCAAAGAAGACGCTAAACGTGCAATGGACGTTTACTGTCACCGTCTGGCGAAATACATCGGTTCTTACACTGCACTGATGGACGGTCGTCTGGACGCCGTCGTCTTCACCGGTGGTATCGGTGAAAACGCCGCGATGGTTCGTGAACTGTCCCTGGGCAAACTGGGCGTTCTGGGCTTTGACGTTGACCACGAACGTAACCTGGCCGCACGTTTCGGCAAATCTGGTTTCATCAACAAAGAAGGTACCCGTCCTGCGGTGGTTATCCCAACCAACGAAGAACTGGTTATCGCGCAAGACGCGAGCCGTCTGACTGCCTGATTTCACACCGCCAGCCTAGCTGGCGGTGCTGTTTTGTAACCCGTCGAAATCGACGGTAACGAAAGAGGATAAACCGTGTCCCGTATTATTATGCTGATCCCTACCGGAACCAGCGTCGGTCTGACCAGCGTCAGCCTTGGCGTGATCCGTGCAATGGAACGTAAAGGCGTAAGTCTGAGCGTCTTTAAGCCGATCGCTCAACCGCGTGCCGGTGGCGATGCGCCAGACCAGACTACTGCGATTGTCCGTGCGAACTCGTCTCTGCCAGCCGCTGAGCCGCTGAAGATGAGCCACGTTGAGTCTCTGCTCTCCAGCAATCAGAAAGATGTGCTGATGGAAGAGATCATCGCAAACTATCACGCGAACACCAAAAATGCTGAAGTGGTGCTGGTTGAAGGCCTGGTCCCAACCCGTAAGCACCAGTTCGCTCAGTCTCTGAACTACGAAATTGCGAAAACGCTGAATGCAGAAATCGTCTTCGTAATGTCTCAGGGCACTGACACCCCGGAACAGCTGAACGAGCGTATTGAACTGACTCGCAGCAGCTTCGGCGGCGCTAAAAATACCAACATCACCGGCGTTATCGTTAACAAACTGAACGCACCGGTTGATGAGCAGGGCCGTACTCGCCCGGATCTGTCCGAAATTTTTGACGACTCCTCCAAAGCGAAAGTGGTTAAAGTTGACCCGGCTAAACTGCAAGAATCCAGCCCGCTGCCGGTTCTGGGCGCGGTGCCGTGGAGCTTTGATCTGATCGCCACTCGTGCAATCGATATGGCGCGTCACCTGAACGCCACCATCGTTAACGAAGGCGATATCAATACCCGTCGCGTGAAGTCTGTGACTTTCTGCGCACGCAGCATTCCGCACATGCTCGAGCATTTCCGTGCCGGTTCTCTGCTGGTGACCTCTGCCGATCGTCCTGACGTGCTGGTTGCAGCATGCCTGGCGGCAATGAACGGCGTAGAAATCGGTGCTCTGCTGCTGACTGGCGGTTACGAAATGGACGCGCGCATTACAAAACTGTGCGAACGTGCATTCGAAACCGGCCTGCCGGTATTCATGGTAAACACCAACACCTGGCAGACCTCCCTGAGCCTGCAGAGCTTCAACCTGGAAGTCCCGGTTGACGATCACGAGCGCATCGAGAAAGTTCAGGAATACGTTGCTAACTACATCAACGCTGACTGGGTTGAATCCCTGACTGCGACCTCTGAGCGCAGCCGTCGTCTGTCTCCGCCAGCGTTCCGCTACCAGCTGACCGAGCTGGCGCGTAAAGCAGGCAAACGCGTAGTTCTGCCAGAAGGCGACGAACCGCGTACTGTTAAAGCGGCAGCTATCTGTGCTGAACGTGGTATCGCGACCTGCGTACTGCTGGGTAACCCGGATGAAATCACCCGTGTTGCAGCGTCTCAGGGCGTTGAACTGGGCGCAGGCGTAGAAATCGTTGACCCGGATGTGGTTCGCGAGAGCTACGTGGCCCGCCTGGTCGAACTGCGTAAAAACAAAGGTATGACTGAAACCGTTGCCCGCGAACAGCTGGAAGACAACGTGGTTCTCGGTACCCTGATGCTGGAGCAGGACGACGTTGACGGCCTGGTTTCCGGTGCTGTTCACACCACCGCAAACACCATTCGCCCACCGCTGCAGCTGATCAAAACTGCACCGGGCAGCTCTCTGGTGTCTTCTGTGTTCTTCATGCTGCTGCCGGATCAGGTTTACGTTTACGGCGACTGCGCGATCAACCCGGATCCAACTGCAGAACAGCTGGCAGAAATCGCCATCCAGTCCGCAGACTCCGCAACGGCCTTCGGTATTGAACCTCGCGTAGCGATGCTCTCCTACTCTACCGGCACCTCTGGTGCAGGTAGCGACGTTGAGAAAGTCCGCGAAGCAACGCGTCTGGCTCAGGAAAAACGTCCAGACCTGATGATCGACGGTCCGCTGCAGTACGACGCCGCTGTTATGGCTGACGTTGCGAAATCTAAAGCGCCGAACTCTCCGGTTGCAGGTCGCGCTACCGTGTTCATCTTCCCGGATCTGAACACCGGTAACACCACCTACAAAGCGGTACAGCGTTCTGCCGACCTGATCTCCATCGGGCCGATGCTGCAGGGTATGCGCAAGCCGGTGAACGATCTGTCTCGTGGCGCGCTGGTAGACGATATCGTCTACACCATCGCACTGACCGCGATCCAGTCTTCCCAGCAACAGCAGTAATTTGCTGCGTGTGTCGGATAGTGGCGCTAAGCGCCTTATCCGGCCTACACATCATGCTCATGAAAGCCGGAACTAGCTGATATTTCCGGCTTTTTTATCTCCGCAATTGCAGTCGCAAATTCTGAAAATTTTGCTTAGCTGCTCTGCATCAATGAATAACTATTCTTCTCTTCTCATACTTAGTCTCTTTGCTTTGCAACAGGGATAGTCTGTCATGTCTGCAGTTACAGAATCACAATCCGCGAAAAAATGGGCTATGCCCGATACGCTGGTGATTATTTTTTTCGTCGCTATTTTAACCAGCCTGGCCACCTGGGTTGTTCCCGTCGGCATGTTCGACAGTCAAGAAGTGCAGTACCAGGTTGATGGGCAAACCAAAACCCGTAAAGTGGTCGATCCCCACTCTTTTCGCATTCTGACCAACGATGCCGGCGAAGAGCAGTATCACCGGGTGAAATTTTTCACCACCGGCGATGAAAGTCCCGGGCTGATGAATTTTCCGTTCGAAGGGTTAACCTCCGGCTCTAAATTCGGTACTGCCGTTGGCATCATTATGTTTATGCTGGTGATCGGCGGCGCGTTTGGCATTGTTATGCGCACCGGAACCATTGATAACGGCATCCTGGCGCTCATCCGCCATACCCGGGGTAACGAGGTCTTGTTCATCCCGGTGCTGTTTATCCTCTTCTCATTGGGTGGCGCGGTCTTTGGTATGGGAGAAGAGGCGGTCGCCTTTGCCATTATCATCGCCCCACTCATGGTGCGCTTAGGTTACGACAGTATTACCACCGTGCTGGTGACCTACATTGCCACCCAAATCGGCTTTGCCAGTTCATGGATGAACCCGTTCTGTGTGGTTGTCGCACAGGGCATTGCAGGCGTCCCGGTACTCTCCGGCTCTGGTTTGCGTATCGTGGTGTGGGTCGTTGCCACAATGATTGGCCTGACTTTTACGCTGGCCTACGCAACACGCATCAAGAAAAACCCCCTGCTATCCCGCGTTCATGAATCAGACCGTTTTTTCCGCGAACAGCAGGACGAGGTGGTAGAGCGACGCTTCACGCTGGGTGACTGGCTGGTACTGATCGTCCTCACTGCAGTAATGATCTGGGTTGTCTGGGGCGTTATCGTCAACGCATGGTTCATTCCTGAAATCGCCAGCCAGTTTTTCACTATGGGTCTGGTGATTGGCATTATCGGCGTTGTCTTCCGGCTCAACGGAATGACGGTTAACATCATGGCTTCCTCATTCACTGAGGGGGCACGCATGATGATTGCCCCGGCCCTGCTGGTCGGTTTTGCCAAGGGGATATTACTGCTGGTTGGTAATGGTGAGGCAGGCGATGCGAGTGTGCTGAATACCCTGCTGCACAGCATTGCCAACGGCATTAGCGGCCTGGACAATGCCATTGCGGCGTGGTTTATGCTGCTGTTCCAGGCGGTATTTAATTTCTTCGTCACTTCCGGTTCGGGTCAGGCAGCGCTCACTATGCCACTATTAGCGCCTCTGGGCGATCTGGTCGGCGTAAACCGTCAGGTGACCGTGCTGGCCTTCCAGTTTGGTGACGGATTCAGCCACATTATCTATCCAACATCAGCATCATTGATGGCGACGTTAGGCGTTTGCCGGGTGGACTTCCGTAACTGGCTGAAGGTAGGTGCCACACTGCTGGGCCTGCTGTTTATTATGTCCAGCGTGGTGGTGATTGGTGCGCAGATAATGGGGTATCACTAATTCACAACGCCGGTTGGCGATGTCAAAGCGTGTCACCCGGCCTACCCGATTGCATTACTGGGTAGGCTGGATAAGCGGTGTTTACTCCGCCTCTTCCTGTTTTTCGGCTTTCGCCCCTTCATTCTTGGCGTTGCGGGTCATCCACAGCGCCAGCGCTTTCAGCGAGTCCGGTGTGAACTCATCACAGCGCGCGGTAATTTCTTCCGGCGTTAGCCAGCAGACTTCGCTAATTTCTTCTTCCTGCAGCGCGAACGGCCCGTGGGATACGCAGCTAAACAGCCCTCCCCATACGCGACAGTGTTGGTCCTCAAAATAAAACTGACCGTGTTCAGCAAACGGTACGCCTGCAATGCCCAACTCTTCTTCCGCTTCACGGCGGGCAGATTCAAGCATTTGCTCATCAGCCTGAACAACACCACCCGCGGTAGCATCCAGCATGCCGGGCAAAAAATCTTTTGTCTCGGTACGACGCTGAACCAGAATTTTGCCCATACCATCATGCACGACGATATACGTTGCGCGATGACGTAAGCGCTGCGCCCGCATTTGTTCCCGGCTGGACTGTGCGATGACTTCATTGTCTTCATTCACAATATCCACCCATTCCGTACTTGCCAAACGATGCTGTTCCACCATCAGGAAACCTTCTTTTTTCTAGCGCTCTTACGGCGCGTTTACGTTTGTGGGGTAACTTACGGATTAATCTCGATCTGCGCAATGATACTTTGATCATTGAGTGCCATTACGCTGAGAACATTATCATCCAGAATCCCGTAACTTGCCGTAAAACCCCCTTTCGGAATACTGACCGAGCCGGGGTTAAAGTGGTAAATATCACCACGCTTCTCGGCAACCGGCAGATGCGTATGCCCATAAATCAGCACATCACCCGCATTCAGCTCCGGGAGGTTTTCCGGGCCATAAAGATGCCCATGCGTCAAAAAGAGCCGCTGATTATCCATTAGAACCTGCTGCCATGGCGCAGTTATTGGAAAATCCAGGAGCATCTGATCCACTTCGCTATCGCAATTACCGCGTACCGCAATAATACGTGACGCCAGCGCGTTCAAGCGGTCAGCAACCTGCGCAGGTGCATAACCTTGTGGCAGCGCATTACGCGGTCCGTGGTTTAAAATATCACCCAATATCACCAGCCATCGCGCCCCGCTTTGGGCAAACAGTTCAAGTACGCGCTCCGTGGCTGGCAACGACCCATGAATGTCCGATGCGAACATCAGCTTCATCACTCACTCCTCGTCGTATAATACCGTTTAATGATACTGGATTATCGCTCGATTATCAGCAGGAACGCTTCGCTGAAAGCGCGATAAAACGTTGTACCGAAGCCCGCTGCCACTGGAAGGTGGCGTAGTCTGCTAACGCCTGTGGAACGTCATCTCCGTTTAGCACCAGACGATTAAGCATTAGCGCTAAATCACAATCTGCGATACACCATTCGCCAAATAAATTTTGTTTCCCATGAGCAAGCAAACTTCCCGCCGTGGCGAACAATTTTTCTGCGCTGGCTTTACCCGCTTCACTCAACGGCGCTTTCTTCACCCCGGCAAACACAACGTCTGTGGAACGTTCTTCACGAATAGGCATCAGATCGCTGCGGATCCACGCCTGAACCTGGCGGGCTCGCGCGCGTTTTTGCACATCATGCGGATAGATGCGTTCCCACTGCGGCGGCGAGAAGGTCTCTTCCAGGAACTCGGCAATCGCCGATGATTCGCTCAATTCAAAACCGTCAATCTCAAGAACCGGGACGCGACGCGTCAGTGCATATCCTTGCCAGGCGGGTTGTAAATGCTCGCCCGCACTGAGATCAACGGTTTTCAGCGTAAAAGGCAGCCCTTTCTCCTGTAGCGCAACGTAAACGGACAACACATAGGGGGAGAAAAAGTTGGCATCTGACCACAGCGTAATTGCAGGTTTGCTCATAATGACCTCGGGATTGGATTGGCTAGCTTTCAAAATATAGAGTCTTTCTCACCCTGTCACTTGATGAAAACTCACGCACGCCAACAGGCTCTATACTTGTCATGACCCGGTTCATCACTCAACGGACGCTGAAAATGATCGACCTCTACTACACACCAACGCCCAACGGTCACAAAATCACGCTGTTTCTCGAAGAGGCGCAGTTGAAATACCGTCTGATTCCTGTCGATATCAGCAAAGGGAATCAATTTCATCCGGATTTTCTGCAGATCTCGCCGAACAATAAAATCCCGGCCATTATCGATAACGCCCCGGAGGACGGCGGTAAGCCGCTCAGCCTGTTTGAATCGGGTGAAATTTTGCTGTATCTGGCGGAGAAGAGCGGCAAGTTGCTCAGCGGTGAATTACGCGAACGCCACACCACGTTGCAGTGGCTGTTCTGGCAGGTGAGCGGTCTGGGTCCCATGTTGGGCCAGAATCATCATTTTAATCATTTTGCACCCCAAACCATCCCTTACGCCATTGAGCGCTATCAGGTTGAAACTCAGCGTCTGTACAACGTGATGAACAAACGTCTGGAAATGTCCCCCTGGTTAGGTGGCGATCACTACAGCATTGCGGATATTGCTTGCTGGCCGTGGATTCATGCTCATCAGCGTCAGCGTATCGACCTCGATACCTATCCGGCGGTTAATAACTGGTACGAACGCATTCGTACCCGTCCCGCCACGGAACGTGCGCTGCAGCACGCGCCGAGTGAGAACCGGTAACGCGATTCGATTCTCGTGTATCATTAAGAGGTTCATACATGGAGGAAACCTGCAATGTCACAACCTGACGCAATTATTCGTATAAAAAACCTTCGTCTGCGCACGTTTATTGGCATCAAAGAAGAGGAGATCCTGAACCGTCAGGATATCGTCATTAACATCGCCATCCACTACCCGGCAGACAAAGCCCGCGCCAGCGAAGATATCAACGATGCGTTGAATTATCGCACCATTACCAAGAGCATTATTTCGCACGTAGAGAGTAACCGCTTCTCATTGTTAGAAAAATTAACCCAAGATGTGCTCGATATCGCACGCGAACATCACTGGGTCACTTATGCTGAAGTAGAGATCGATAAACTTCACGCATTGCGTTACGCCGACTCCGTGTCCATGACGCTGAGCTGGCAGCGCTAATCGTTATCCGGGAGGCAATATGCAGATTCTGATTACCGGTGGTACTGGCCTGATTGGACGCCATCTGATCCCCCGCTTGCTGGAATTGGGGCATCAGATAAGCGTTGTAACACGTACCCCTGATAAGGCCCGTCAGATTCTGGACTCCCGGGTTACGCTGTGGAAAGGGCTGGAGGACAGGCCCAACCTCAATGGCATCGACGCGATTGTTAACCTTGCCGGAGAGCCCATCGCCGATAAGCGCTGGACGGCTGAGCAAAAGGAGCGTTTGTGCCAAAGTCGCTGGGGTATCACCCAGAAACTGGTCGATTTAATCAACGCCAGCGATACGCCACCGACGGCGTTGATCTCAGGTTCGGCTGCCGGATACTACGGTGACTTAGGTGAAGTCGTCGTCACGGAAGAAGAACCGCCGCACAATGAATTTACCCATAAGCTCTGCGCCCGGTGGGAGCAAATTGCCTGCGGCGCGCAAAGCGATAACACGCGCGTATGCCTGCTGCGTACCGGTGTCGTACTGGCACCTGCGGGCGGTATCCTCGGAAAAATGGTTCCGCCGTTTCGCCTTGGTCTGGGCGGCCCCATCGGTAACGGACGTCAGTATCTGGCCTGGATCCATATTGATGATATGGTCAATGCGATCATCTGGCTGCTGGATAACGATTTGCGTGGCCCATTCAATATGGTCTCGCCGTACCCGGTGCGTAATGAGCAATTTGCCCATGCGCTGGGCCATGCGCTGAATCGCCCTGCTGTCTTACGCGTTCCCGCAACCGCAATGCGCTTGCTGATGGGGGAATCCTCGGTGCTGGTTCTCGGCGGTCAGCGCGCATTACCTAAGCGGCTGGAAGCGTCTGGTTTTGCGTTTCGCTGGTATGATTTAGAGGAAGCACTGGCCGACGTCATTCGATAAGCGCGAAGACTGTTCACTGTCGCCATTACGGTGGTAAGGTTATAAGCCTGACTTCTGTAATGGCGAATTTATGGCGATAATTACCACCCCGCGACTTATCCTCTCCCCGTTTCAACCGACTGACTGGCCGTTTTTCCTGCGACTACGCGAAAACCCGGACATCATGCGCTTTATGGGCACTATCTCCCCGGTAAAAGAAACACGCCTGCTGTTCGCCCGGCGTCTTAATGCACCCCATACGTTTGTCATCCGCCAACATCATGACGCGACTCCGCTCGGTGATATTGGCTTGCAGATTAGTCATCACTTTCCGCAAGAAGCTGATATTGGCTATTGCATTATTTCACGCGCTCAGGGAAAAGGGATTGCCAGTGAAGCGGTACGCGCGGTGTGCGACTATGCCTTTGAACACGCTGGCGTAATGGCAATAAACGCGTGGGTGCTGGCGGACAACAAAGGCTCGGTACGCATACTGGAAAAGACCGGCTTTGTGCGCACACAGGTGCTCGAGCAAGCCTATGAAGTGAATGGTGTGCATTATGACGACTGGGGTTATCGTCTGGAGTGCGGGAAGCCGAAGGCCCGGTAAGCAACAAAAACGCCACCGGGCAATCAAGCGCTTATTTCAGCGATCCTTTAAGGAACTGCTGTAAACGTGGACTTTGCGGATTACCGAAGACCTGCTCCGGATCGCCTTCTTCTTCAATTTTCCCCTGATGCAGGAAAATCACGTGCGTGGATACATGACGGGCAAACCCCATTTCGTGGGTGACGACCACCATGGTTTTCCCCTCTTCGGCCAGCTGTTGCATGATACGCAATACTTCCCCCACCAGCTCTGGGTCAAGCGCTGACGTCGGTTCATCAAACAGCAGAACCTCCGGCTCCATAGCCAGCGCGCGCGCAATGGAGACACGCTGCTGCTGACCACCGGACAGGTGCACCGGATACTTACCCTGAGCGCGTTCATCAATACCCACTTTAGCCAGATATTTCACCGCACGCTCGCGGGCTTCCTGCTTGTTCAGCCCTAATACCTGAATCGGCGCTTCCATGACGTTTTCCAGCACCGTCATGTGGCTCCACAGGTTAAAGTGTTGAAAGACCATGGTCAGGCGCGTACGCAGCAGGCGCAGCTGATTTTTGTCCGCCACCTTAAGCTGACCGTCTTTGTCACGGACCAGGCCAATGTTCTGACCGCTGACCACAATCGACCCGGCGCTCGGTTTTTCAAGAAAGTTAATACAGCGCAGGAACGTACTTTTGCCAGAGCCTGACGAGCCGATAATACTGATCACATCACCCGCATTGGCCTGCAGCGATACCCCTTTCAGCACTTCATGTTCGCCGTAGTGTTTGTGTAAATCGATAACGTTTAATTTATTCTCAGACATCATGTTCTCAGTGCGTCGAAGGTTTTACATGCTGCAACCAGCGTTTTTCCGCTTTACGGAACAGACTGATCAGGACATACGAAATCATCAAATACAGCACGGCGGCAATACCGAAGGCGGTAAACGGCTGGTAGGTCGCCGAGTTGATATCGCGGGCAATTTTCAACAAATCCGGTACCGTGGCCGTAAAGGCCAGCGCCGTTGAGTGCAGCATTAAAATAACCTCATTGCTGTACGCAGGCAGCGCAATACGCAATGCGGAGGGCAAAATAATGCAGCGATACATCTTGAATGAAGAAAAACCGTAAGCGCGCGCGGCTTCAATCTCACCATGAGGCACCGAACGAATCGCCCCGGCAAAGATCTCAGTGGTATAGGCGCAGGTATTCAGCGTTAATGCCAGCACGGTGCAATTCAGCCCGCTGCGGAAAAACGCGTTGAGAAGGTCCGTCCCTTTGACAATTTCCAGCGTGTACATCCCGGAATAAAACACCAGTAGCTGAACGTAAAGCGGCGTGCCACGGAAAATATAGGTAAATAGCCAAATGGGGAACTGGATAAACTTATTGCTGGATACGCGACCAATCGCCAAAAACAGCGCCAGAATGCCGCCCATCACTACGGATGAAATCAGCAACCACAGGGTGATCGCTACGCCGGTAAAGCGATAGCCGTCGGTCCACAGCAGGGATTTCCAGTACTCCTGAATAATCTCAATCACAGGTCAGCCCTCTTCACACCCACAGAGTAGCGGCGCTCAAGGTACAGCAGCACACCATTAGACACGGTGGTAAACACCAGATAGATAAGCCCGCACACGACGGCAAAATAGAATGGCTCCCAGGTGCTCTTCCCGGCAAGCTGTGTCGCTTTCACCACGTCTTCCAGTCCGAGCAGCGAAACCAGCGCCGTCGCCTTCAAAATGACCTGCCAGTTATTGCCAATCCCCGGCAGCGCGTAGCGCATCATCGCCGGGAACATAATCCGGCGAAAAATCTGCGAAGAGGTAAACCCAAACGCCGTCGCCGCTTCAATATGGCCTCTTGGAACCGCCATAAACGCGCCACGGAACGTTTCAGTAAAATAGGCCCCGTAGATAAAACCGAGCGTAATAATCCCCGCCACCATCGGATCAATATCAATCTGGCTGATACCAACCGCGTCAGTGACCGTGTTCAGTGCGATTTGTAATCCGTAGAAAATGAGCAACATCAAGACGAGATCGGGTACCCCACGGATCAACGTCGTGTACCCTTCGAAAATCAGCGCCATTGCCCGGCTTTGCGACAGCTTTGCCCCCGCGCCGACAAGGCCTATCAGAACCGCCAGTACCACCGAGCTAAGAGCAAGCTCAAGCGTCACGATTGCGCCCTGTAAAATAACACCTGAAAAGCCATACAACATGCTGCCTGTCCTGTCGTGTGTGGTGAAGTAAGAAGCCTCTTTTGATTTCAGACAAACTGTTAAATGCCGGATGGCGGCATTGCCTTATCCGGCCTACAAAATCGCTGTAGGCCTGATAAGCGCAGCGCCATCAGGCATAAATTCAACACGTCAAAAATCTACGGGCTTTATCAGCACCAGCGGTGATTAACCGCCATAAACATCAAAATCAAAGTACTTTTTCGCCAGCTTCTCGTAAGTTCCGTCAGCGCGCATTTCTGCAAACGCTTTATTCAGTGCTTCGCGCAGTTCGTTATCCTCTTTGCGCAGCCCCATACCGGTACCCACTCCGAACAATTTCTCGTCTTTCACAGACGGGCCGCCGAATTTGTAATCTTTGCCTACCGGCTGCTTCAGGAAACCTTCGCTGGCCGCAACTTCATCCTGGAACGCGGCGTCAATACGCCCGGCCGTCAGGTCAGAGTAGATATTGTCCTGCCCCTGATAGGAGACAATTTCAATACCTTTCGGCGCCCAGTGTTCATTGCCAAACGTTTCCTGAGTCGTGCCCTGCAGTACACCGACACGCTTGCCTTTCAGCGATTCAATGGTCGGCTGGATAGCCGAATCTTTCGCAACCACCAGACGAGAGTCTGCTGCATAAAGCTTGTCGGTAAAGGCGATTTCCTGCTGACGTTTTTCAGTGATCGAAAGTGACGACATGATGGCATCAATTTTCTTCGCTTTTAACGAAGGGATCAGCGCATCCAGCGGGTTTTCAACGAAGGTACATTGTGTATTAATACGCTTGCACAGTTCTTTTGCCAGATCGATGTCAAAACCGACTAATTCACCCTGCGAATTTTTCGATTCAAACGGGGCATAAGTGGGGTCGGTACCGATCCGCACTTTTTGCGGAATAGCGGCAAATGCTGCGGTAGCACTGGAGAACGCCAGAACCAGAGAAAGAGACAACACCAGTTTTTTCATAACTATCCTCAACAGACTGTCTTTTATAGGGGATCTTTACAGGACCAGGTGCAGTTATCGTGCCATTAATCAGGCCAACATGGCAAAGCATTCTGCCCTGTTGGCGGTATTTTTTTGCATGAAAAGCGCTTAAGTATGCATTCATGCTCATTATGTCAGCGATAAAAGCACCAAAATAGTGCACTGTAACTATCATGCACCGTAATCGTTCCCCGTTACGGTGCAATCGCTTCCCGTATTGGCGTATTAGTCGCCGTAGACATTAAAGGCAAAGTACTTTTTCGCCATTTTGTCGTAAGTCCCATCCTGACGCAGTTCGCCGAGCGCTTTATTAAAGGCCGCTTTCAGCTCTGCGTCATCTTTGCGTAAGCCAATCCCGGTTCCGTCACCAAAGTACTTTTTGTCTTTTACCGAAGGACCCGCAAAATCGTAGTCCTTGCCCGCAGGCTGTTTCAGGAATCCTTCGCTAGCCGCAACTTCATCCTGCAACGCGGCATCCAGACGTCCTGCCGTCAGGTCAGAATAGATAAGATCCTGGTTCGCATAGGCCACCACATCCACGCCTTTGCTGCGCCAGGTATCGTTAGCATAGGCTTCCTGGGTTGAGCCTTGCAGTACGCCAACATGTTTTCCCTTCAGCGAATCAAGGGTCGGTTGGATCGGGGAACCCTTCGCAGCAATCAGACGTGAGTCTGCGGCGTAAAGTTTGTCTGAGAACGCGATTTCTTGCTGGCGCTTTTCGGTAATAGACAGCGAGGAGATAATGGCATCGATTTTCTTCGCTTTCAGAGAGGGGATCAGCGCATCAAAGTCACTGGCAACCCAGGTACATTTGATCTGCATACGCTTACACATCTCATTGCCGAGATCGATATCAAACCCGACAAAATCCCCTTTGGCATCTTTAGAGGAAAAAGGGGCGTAGGTGGTATCTGTACCAATACGAACTGTCTGCGGAAGCGCTGCGTAGCTGGCCGCGGTGGCGGAAAGTCCTACCAGCAATGACAAAGCAAGTACCGTCTTCTTCATACATAACCCTCAAGTGGCGAAATTTTATTATGTTTTACGTTGTGTTGTGTGTTTGCAGACTTTTTCATGCAGGTCTTATGCCATTTTCGCGTCGATGAGGATATTCGACGTTAAATATGTTAATAAAACGTTGCAATATTGTCCTGATTTTGAAGATAGCAGGTATGACGGTTGAACCGCAGCGTTTCGTTACGTTTTAACGAATTAAATGTTGAGGATATGATCGCGGTTACAAAATTGCCCTGAAACAGGGCAAGGAATGCAGATATGCACGCTGGCTGAGCGGCTTATGCCCCCTGCCAGCGGGTAAACAGATCGTGCGGGAGAGCAATATTGAACTGGTCAAGTACACGGTTAACCGTTTGATTAATCACATCATCAAGCGTCTGGGGACGATGATAAAACGCCGGAACCGGCGGCATAATTACCGCGCCTATTTCCGCCGCCTGAGTCATCAATCGCAGATGCCCCAGATGTAGCGGTGTCTCACGTACGCATAGCACCAGTGGACGACGCTCTTTCAGCACCACGTCAGCGGCGCGGGTCAACAGCCCATCGGTATAACTGTGGACGATACCGGAGAGCGTTTTAATGGAACAAGGCAGAATGACCATCCCCGCCGTCTGGAATGAGCCAGATGAAATACTGGCGGCGATATCACGCGCGTCGTAATTCACATTGGCTAATGCCTGCACCTCACGTACGGACAGATCGGTTTCCAGCGCCAGGGTCTGACGCGCCGCCGCACTCATTACCAGATGGGTTTCCACATCAACAACGTCACGCAAAACCTGTAACAGCCGCACGCCATAAATTGCACCGCTGGCGCCAGAAATACCAATGATGAGTCGTTTCACTGTGAGAGCCCTTTGTTCTTCATGGCGTGACTGTGCCGGATTACCGCGTAGGGTGCAACTGTGAATGTGCAGTCGCACTCAGCGAGCTTTCGCGGATCACCAGCCGCACCGGCAGCAGTAAATTTCGCTCATGTTGCTCGCTGAGCAGTAAACGAAACGCATCTCGCCCAAGCTCGCGCTTATCTACCGCCACGGTGGTTAACGCCGGATGCGCCCAGGCAGCGGCATCGATGTCATCAAAGCCAACAATCGCGATATCTTGCGGCACGTTGATCCCCTTACGCGCGCAGACGCGCATCGCCACCAGCGCGGCAATATCGTTATAGGCAAAGATAGCATCCGGCGGCTGCGGCAGAGCTAACAGTTTGTCCATGCCCTCGACCAGCGCCTGTTCAATATCTTTGACCGGCGGTGCTTCAACACGATATTCCGCGGGTAAAGACAGCCCGGCGTCAAATAACGCCTGCTGATATCCTTCTACGCGCTGGCGGATACTGTAATGGCGTTGCGAATGGCCGAGAAACGCAATGCGTTTGCGCCCTTGTTCAAGCAGATGCCGTGTCGCAATGAAGCCCCCATGAAAGTTATCCGGATTGACGCAGGGAAAATCCGCTGCCCACAGATCCACCAGCGTGACCGGCAGTGCCAGTTTACGCAGCTCGACCAGAGTTTCCGTTTCCAGATACCCTGCGGCAATCAGCGCGTCAGGCTGATGCAAATTAATGAGTTCAGCCAGCGAATCTTCCGGGCCAATCGGCAAGAAACTCATCGCAATATCGTTTTCCCGGCAGGCGTCAGCCACCCCAAGCATCACGCTGGAATAGAACGGCAATGCACTGGCTATATTGTGCTCGCGGTGCAGCAGAAATAGCAGCCGCTTAATGCGGCCACTGCGCAAACGACCGAAATCGTAACCTTCAGACTCGGCAATCGCCAGTATCCGCTGTCGGGTCTCTTCGCTCAGTCCTGGCTGCCCTTTCAGGGCCCGGGACACGGCGGCAATCGACACACCGCACGCCATTGCAATATCTTTGATTCGGGTCTTGTTTGCCATTCCGTTCGTTTTTACCTGTCACGCGTGGTTAAGCCGATGTCGGGTTCCTTAAGCGCTAAGAATACCACTAACGCGCCAATGATTAACTCTCCCTCATTTCCCTACAGAATAACTAACAGAACCACTAATGGCGCCTCCCACCGCCACCATCGTGACACCGATCACTATAAAATAATCATTTCTAGTAAAAACCAGGATCATTTTCACAGAGAAAGAAAACCGTCATATACCGAAATACCCGTACAGCCCTATGCTCAGAACCGTTACATCTTTAGTAAAAACTGTCAGAGATAAGCCGTAATGACTTTTTAAATCATCCCCCCTTGTTCGAGGATTGGTTATGACAATTGCTGATAACCTGGATTCTGATGCACAAACCGTTGATGCGGGAGAAACGCTCTCAACCCGCGAAAAGATAGGCTATGGATTAGGCGATGCTGGTGGACACTGCATCTCAGATTTAATAAGCGGCTTTTTACTTTTTTTCTACACCGACGTGTTCGGGCTTAGCCCGGCCATTGTCGGGGCAATGTTTTTTGTTCTACGCATATTCGACGCCGTCTCTGACCCTGTGATGGGCGTGGTTGCCGACCGAACCCGCAGTCGCTGGGGGCGCTTTCGTCCGTGGCAATTATGGACAGCCGTTCCCTTGGGCATTATCGGTATCCTGACCTTTACCGTCCCGGATATCAGCCCCAACATGAAAATCGCCTGGGCATTCGGTACCTACTTCCTGCTTTCCCTGGGCTATACCGCCAACAATGTGCCCTACTGTGCGCTGATAAACGCCGTCACGAACCGCCACGATCAGGTGATGTCGTGTCAGTCCTGGCGTTTTGTATTAAGCGGTATTGCCGGCTTTCTGGTTGCGGTCGGTCTGCCGTGGATGGTGGAATTCTTTGGTCAGGGCAATCTGGCCAAAGGTTATCAATATGGCGTCACCGTACTGTGCTGCGTGGGCATGGTGATGTTTTTACTGTGCTTCTTGTGGGTGAAAGAACGCGTACCGCTGTCGCTGGTCGGCAAATTTACCCTGCGTGAGCATCTGGCCGGGCTGCGTAAAAACGATCAGTTACTGATGATGCTGGTGATGTCCTTCCTGCTGGTGAATATCCTGTGTATTCGCGGCGGCGGATACATGTACTTTATCTCGTATGTTCTGCAGGGCAGCGCCGGGTTTATGTCGCTGTTTTTCGGTGTACTGACAGTGGCGGGCATTTTAGGCGCGATCATCGTTAATCCCCTCTCGCGGCGTTTCGATATGGTGCGCTTGTATATCTGCACCAACCTGATTCTGGTGGTATTTGGCATTGCGATGTGGTTCCTGCCAACCGGAGCTGATTACCGCATGCTGTGGCTGGGCTGCATTGCGCTAAACGGCGTGATCCTCGGCTTCACCCTCCCCCTGCACTTCTCAATCATGGCCTTCGCCGACGACTACGGCGAATGGAAAAACGGCGTGCGCTCATCCGGGATGAACTTCGCTTTTAATCTGTTTTTCATCAAGCTCTCGTGGGCATCTTCCGGCGGCATTATCAGTATTCTGTTGATCATGGTGGCCTACCAGCCAGGTCTTGAAAATCAGACCGCAGCCTCTCTTCAGGGCATCACCCTATTGCAAAGCATTGTGCCGGCCATTTTCCACCTCGCACTGGCGCTGTGCCTGCTCAAATGCCGCCTCAATGGCCCGATGATGCAGCGTATTTCAACCGATCTTCACCAACGACATTCACACATTTCCTGAGGTATACATGATGCAGTCTGCTGTGATTGAAGCCGATCTCAACCGAATCACCATCACCGATCCATTTCTGGGTGAATACCAACGCTTGATTCGCGACGTAGTGATCCCGTACCAATGGGAAGCACTGAACGACACGATTCCCGAGGCAGAACCCAGCCACGCGCTGGCTAACTACCGCATCGCCGCCGGTCTGGAACACGGCGAGTTTTACGGCATGGTCTTCCAGGACAGCGATGTCACCAAATGGCTGGAAGCCGTAGCCTGGTCGCTGTGCCAGAAGCCAGATGCAGTGCTTGAAAAAACTGCCGACGAGGTGATTGAGCTGCTGGCTCAGGCGCAGTGTGACGACGGTTATCTCAACACCTGGTATACCGTAAAGGAGCCAGGGCTGCGCTGGACCAACGTCGCCGAATGTCACGAGCTCTACTGCGCCGGACACCTGTTTGAAGCGGCAGTCGCCTTCTTCAACGCCACCGGAAAACGTCGACTGCTGAACATCGCTTGTCGCTTTGCCGATCACATCGACACGGTGTTTGGTCCCAAAGAAGGCCAACTACGCGGCTATCCTGGGCACCCGGAAATCGAGCTGGCGTTGATGCGTCTGTATGAAGTCACTCAGGAACCGCGCTACCAGGCGCTGGCCTGCTATTTCGTCGAGGAACGTGGCAAACAACCCTACTATTACGATATTGAGTTCGAAAAACGCGGCGGTACCCGACACTGGGTTGGTTGGGGCGACGCTTGGCCGGGAATGATCAAAGACAAAACATACACCCATGCGCACAAACCGCTCGCTGAACAGCATGAAGCGGTCGGTCATGCAGTGCGGTCGGTGTATCTGATGACCGGACTGGCGCACATTGCCCGTATCACCCAGGATGAAGAGAAGCGCCAAACCTGCCTGCGCATCTGGAACAATATGGTGCAGCGGCGGATGTACATCACCGGCGGTATCGGCTCGCAGGGCATCGGCGAGGCCTTTACCAGCGACTACGATTTACCGAACGACACCGCTTACGGCGAAAGCTGCGCCTCCATCGGCCTGATGATGTTCGCCCGCCGCATGCTGGAAATGGAAGGTGATGCGCACTACGCTGACGTCATGGAGCGTGCGTTTTACAATACGGTGTTGGGTGGAATGGCGCTGGACGGGAAGCACTTCTTCTACGTCAATCCGCTGGAGACGTACCCGAAAAGTATTCCACATAACCATATTTACGATCACATTAAGCCGGTGCGCCAGCGCTGGTTCGGCTGCGCCTGCTGTCCACCGAATATCGCCCGCACGCTGGTCGCCATTGGTCACTATATTTTCACCCCGCGACCGGACGCGCTGTTTATCAACTTCTACGCCGGGAGCGAAGCGCAGTTCAGCGTAAAAGACCAGACCCTGGCGCTGAACATTAGCGGTAACTATCCATGGGATGAGCGGGTCACTATTCACTTTAGCCAGCCAAAGACCGTTGAACATACCGTCGCGCTACGTCTACCGGCGTGGTGCGAAACACCGCACGTGCAGGTCAACGGAGAAACGGCACAAGGCAGAGTGATTAAGGGCTATCTGCATCTGCGCCGTCAGTGGCAGCAAGGTGACATCATTACCCTGAACCTGCCGATGACGGTCCGTCGCGTTTACGCCAACCCACTGGTGCGCCACGCTGCGGGCAAGGTCGCTATTCAGCGCGGGCCGCTGGTGTACTGTCTGGAACAGGCGGATAACGGCGCTGAGTTGCATAACCTGTCGCTGCCAAAAGCAAGCGAGCTGCGTGAAATTCAGGGCGTCGGAGTGCTGAAGGGCAAAGTGTTGCTGCAAGCTGAAGGGCTGCGCGTGTTGACCGCTGAGAGTGACAAGCCGCTGTACAGCTTTGATAACCGTCAGACAACGGTCGAAAAGCAGACCTTAACGTTTATTCCGTGGTTTAGCTGGGCCAATCGTGGCGAAGGTGAAATGCGGATTTGGGTCGACGAGGCGTAACATAAAAATGCCGGATGGCGGCTACGCCTTATCCGGCCTACAACGATGGTGGACTATAGGCCGGATAAGACGCAAAGCGTCGCCATCCGGCATGCCCTGACTTACCCTTCGTTGTGCATCTCGAGGTTTTCCGCTTCATTCTGACGCAATACCGCTTTAGCGTCATCATTGCGCAGGGAATCGAGGAAATCGAGGTACTGTTGGTCAACGTCTTTGGTGACGTACACGCCGTTGAACACGGAACATTCAAACTGCTGAATATCCGGATTCTCTGCGCGGACGGCTTCGATCAGATCGTTCAGATCCTGGAAGATAAGACCGTCAGCGCCGATGATTTGGCGGATCTCGTCAACTTCACGGCCATGAGCGATCAGCTCCGTCGCCGTGGGCATATCAATACCATAGACGTTCGGGAAGCGTATTTCCGGTGCCGCAGAGGCCAGGTACACTTTCTTCGCCCCGGCTTCACGCGCCATCTCAATAATTTGTTCAGAGGTGGTCCCGCGCACGATGGAATCGTCTACCAACAGCACGTTCTTATCGCGGAATTCAGCACGGTTGGCATTCAGCTTACGACGCACAGATTTACGACGCAATTGCTGACCCGGCATGATAAAGGTACGGCCGACGTATCGGTTTTTCACAAAGCCCTGACGGTACGGTTTACCGAGAATCCGGGCAATTTCCAGCGCGATATCGCACGAGGTTTCCGGAATAGGGATCACCACATCGATGTCCAGATCTTCCCACTCACGAGCAATTTTTTCGCCAAGCTTGGTGCCCATATTCACGCGGGCGCTGTAGACGGAAATCTTGTCGATGAACGAATCAGGACGCGCAAAGTAAACGTACTCAAACAGGCACGGGTTGCTGACCGGATTATCCGCACACTGACGGGTAAACAAGTTGCCTTTTTCAGTGATATAGACCGCTTCACCCGGTGCAACGTCGCGCAGAAATTCAAAGCCAAGGGTATCCAGCGCCACGCTTTCAGAAGCCACCATATACTCGGTGCGGCCATCACCAATATCGCGTTTACCCAGCACCAACGGACGGATACCGTTAGGGTCGCGGAAGGCAACCATACCGTGGCCGATAATCATCGCTACACAGGCATAGGCACCACGGATCTGGCGGTTCGTCGCGGCGATCGCGGCAAAAATATTGTCCGCTTCCAGCGGGTAGTGGCGGAAGTTATCCAGCTCACTGGCGAAAATATTCAGCAGGATTTCTGAATCGGAAGTGGTGTTGATGTGGCGGCGCTTTTCTTCAAACAGCTTTTTACGCAGCTCATGGGCGTTGGTCAAGTTGCCGTTGTGGGCAAGCGTGATACCGTACGGTGAGTTGACATAAAAAGGTTGAGCTTCGGAGGCGCTGGAGCTGCCAGCTGTTGGATAACGCACATGACCGATGCCCATATTGCCCTGCAAACGCTGCATATGGCGAGCTTCAAAAATGTCGCTCACCATGCCGTTCGCTTTTCGCAAGCGGAAGCAGTTGTTGGCATCAATGGTGATGATGCCAGCGGCATCCTGGCCACGATGCTGGAGCACCGTTAACGCGTCATAAATCGACTGGTTTACCGGCATAACACCGGCGATACCGACAATACCGCACATACGTCTTTTCCTCGTTCAGCAACGACCCAAAATTTATACTTTGGGCAAGAAACTTGACGAGCTTTGCAGATAGTCAAAGAACCATCTGATGATGAAACTGAACTGCGGGATCAGCTGCGACTTACTCCAGTCTTCACTTTTCGACACACCGGTAAACGTATCGAGAAAGAACAGTATGGCGGCGACGATCAACGCTCCGCGCAAAGCACCGAAGCAGATCCCCAACACCCTGTCGGTACCCGACAGACCTGTTTTCTCCACCAGTTGGCCTATCACAAAGTTAACGATAGCGCCGACGATAAGTGTCGCGATAAACAGTATCGCGATAGCAATCCCATTTCGAACCAGTTCGTCTTCAAAGCCCGTAAACCAGACAGACAGGTAAGTGTAGTAATGGCTGGCGACAAAGAAAGCACAACCCCAAGTCACCAACGATAATGCTTCACGAACAAAGCCACGGATCAGGCTAACCAGACAGGAAAAACCAATCACCGCGATAATGGCGTAATCAATCCAGACCATATATGTCCCACGATTTTACGCCCTGTCGTCCTGTTCGGGGCGCATTCTAACAGAAAAAGAAAACGTTTGCGTAGGGATTTCCTTTCCACGCGTAAATAAAAATGGCGCTGAAAAAATCTTCAACGCCATCTAACTTTTTGCCTCTTTGGGCACTGCCGGATGGCGGTGTAAACACCTTATCCGGCCTACCTAAGCGTAGCGCCGTAGAGCGCAGCGCCATCAGGCAACGTCCCCTTAATTAGGGGTATACCCCATCACGACCCCACTCAAGCCGGAGATCTTCTGCAGTTCGCCAAGCGAATTTTTCAGCTTATCTCTGGAGGCGTCAGGCCCAACGAGAATACGGGTTATTTTACCCTGTACCGGCGTGGACGGGGAAGTAAATACCCGGAAACCCGCACCGCGAAGTTTACCCACGATCTCATTGACCTTGTCCGCATTTTTCAGCGCACCCAGTTGCACAACATACGCTTTGCCGGTCGGTGCCGGCGCTTCTGCGACAACCGGTTTCGGTGCAGGTGCAGGGGCGGCCGGTGTTGGCACTGGCGTCGCAACAACAGGTTGTGGCTTCGGTTTAGGTTTAGGTTGCTCGACCGGCGCAGGAATAGGATCAAACTCCGCGCCGTTAGCCACCGGCAGGCGCGACGGATCCAACGACGGCGCGGCAGCATCGCCCGCGCGCACCTCTTCTGCTGCACCTTCCGGCGGCTGCGTCGGCAGCGCCTGCGTGGCAGCAGGCATCATATCCGGCTCATCGCGGTCACCAGGTTTTGGCACCAACGGAATGGCCGCGAACTCATCCTGATAATGTTTTTTCTGCCCGTCAAGCAGCCCAGGAAGCACAATCACCCCGAGCGCAACCAGCACAATTGTGCCGACTAATCGATTCTGAAACTTACTCGCCACCGCTTCTCCCCACGTCTATCACTTCCATGACATGTGCGACAGTGTGAAACGATCCACACACCAACACGGTATCTTCTGGTTTTGCATCTGCCAACGCCGCACGCCATGCCTGCGCCACGCTATCATAGGCTTCACCTGTTCCCAGATGTTCCAGCAGTTGTTCTGCCGTCGCGCCTCGCGGCCCTTCCAGGGGCGCACAATACCACGCGTTTACCACACTTTTCAGCCAGGCCAGCGTACCAGCAATGTCTTTATCATGTAGCATACCGATAACCGCAAGCACGCGCCCGTTTTTCACTAACTTTTTCAGACGCCCGGTCAGATATTCTGCTGCATGAGGGTTATGTGCGACATCAAAAATAACGCGCGGCGATTCGCTCACAATCTGGAAACGCCCCGGTAAAATGGCCTGCTCAATCCCCTCACGAATCGCTTGCTCGCTAACATCAAGTCCGCTTGCCCGTAGCGCAGCCAACGCCGTGGCGGCATTCGGTTGCGGCACCTGAGGTAACGGAAGATGCATCAGCGTACCGTGACTGTCGGTAAAGGACCAGTCGCTTTCCGTCACCGTATAGCGCCAGTCGACGCCACAGCGCTGCAAAATAGCCCCGGTCTCTTGTGCCACATCGGCAATGGTGTAAGGCATTTCCGGTTCACCGACAATGGCCGGTTTTTCAGCGCGGAAGATCCCGGCCTTCTCACGACCAATGCTTTCGCGATCCGGCCCCAGCCAGTCAGTATGGTCAAGCGCAATACTGGTGACTACGGCGACATCAGCATCAACGATATTGGTAGCATCAAGGCGCCCGCCCAGGCCGACTTCCAGAATCACCACATCAAGCTTAGCCTGCTTAAATAACCACAGCGCCGACAGCGTACCGTATTCAAAATAGCTCAGCGAAATATCACCGCGTGCGGCTTCAATCTCGGCAAACGAGGCAGTATGGGCAGATTCCGCGAGTTCACGCCCCTGCACGCGAACACGTTCCGTGTAGCGCACCAGATGAGGAGAACTGTATACCCCGACTTTATATCCCGCCGCGGTCAGTACGGATTCCAGCGTACGGCAGGTTGTACCCTTACCGTTGGTGCCTGCCACCGTGAAAACAAACGGCGCGGGTTTCAGCACACCCAGATTTCGTGCAACCTGGCTGACGCGCTCGAGGCCGAGATCGATGGTTTTACTGTGCAGGTTTTCCAGATAAGAAAGCCACGACGCCAGGGGCGACGCGGCTTGGGGAATACGTTTATTGTCCATGATGCCTGTCAATTCGTCACGTTAATAAAAGCAAAAGGGCAGCGCCAACCGGCCTGCCCTTTTCTACTCGTCGTCTTTCACGTTGCAGGCGCGTTGGCTGTGCTCGCTCCCCCGAATCACTTAGCGGTGTAAGCTCATCGGGAATCACTCACCGTCTTCCTGCGACGCGAAATCCATAGAGTCCGTTATCAGGCCTCTGATTCCTGATCGGGTACCGGAGGTACCACTACGCCTTCAGTCGGCTCATCCGGATTCGGCGCCGGAAGATTCATCAGCTTCGCCAGAACGCTCGCCAGTTTCAGGCGCATTTCCGGACGGCGGACGATCATATCGATAGCGCCTTTTTCAATCAGGAATTCACTGCGCTGGAATCCCGGCGGCAGTTTTTCACGTACGGTTTGCTCGATAACACGTGGACCGGCAAAGCCAATCAGTGCTTTCGGTTCAGCAATGTTGAGGTCGCCCAGCATCGCGAAACTTGCGGAAACACCGCCCATGGTTGGGTCAGTCAGTACAGAGATATACGGTAAACCGCGTTCCTGCATTTTTGCCAGCGCCGCAGAGGTTTTAGCCATCTGCATCAGCGACATCAGCGCTTCCTGCATGCGCGCCCCGCCGGAAGCGGAGAAGCAGATCAGCGGACAATTGTCTTCCAGCGCCTGCTCAACGGCACGAACAAAACGTGCGCCAACCACAGAACCCATGGAGCCGCCCATAAACGCGAACTCGAATGCGGCTGCAACGACCGGCATACCGTGAAGCGTGCCTTTCATTACTACCAGCGCATCTTTTTCACCGGTTTCTTTCTGCGCAGAAGCCAGTCTGTCTTTATACTTCTTGGAGTCACGAAACTTCAGCAGGTCTTTCGGCTCAAGCTCGCTACCCAACTCCACAAGAGAACCTTCATCTAACAGGCTATGCAGGCGATTGCGCGCCGACATGCGCATATGATGGTCACACTTCGGACAGACCTCAAGATTACGTTCCAGCTCAGCACGGTATAATACCTGACCGCAGCTATCACACTTGGTCCACACCCCTTCAGGAATGCTTGCCTTGCGGGTGGGAGTAATATTGCTTTTAATTCGTTCAATCCAGCTCATTGGTGACCTTTCTGCCTGAACCTTAGTCAGCTTTGTTATAAGGGGCGCATAATGCCATTTTTGCCCCCAACAGACCATGAATGTTGCACATTAAAACATAACAGCCCGAAACTTTGGACAAAAAAGTGGTCGAACCGCTGAGTTACTTTCTATTTTTGCGCCCTTGATGCTGCGCGTTTGTGACGAATCACTTCGATAACACCAGGCAATACGGAGAGGACGATAATCGCCACAATCAATAATTTCAGGTTTTCCTGCACCACCGGCAGATCGCCAAACAGATAGCCTGCGTAGGTGAACAGTAATACCCACAGCAGCGCGCCCGCTACGTTAAACAGTGCAAAATGACGGTAGGACATGTGTCCCATACCGGCAACAAACGGTGCAAATGTGCGTACGATAGGGACAAAACGCGCCAGAATAATGGTTTTACCGCCATGACGCTCATAGAACGCGTGGGTTTTATCCAGATAGCTGCGACGGAAAATTTTCGAGTTCGGATTGCTGAACAGCCTTTCGCCGAACACCCGACCGATGGTGTAGTTCACCGCATCGCCCACGATTGCCGCCACGATCATTAACGCCACCATCAGATGGACATTTAAATCATTAGTGGGCAATGCAGAAAGCGCGCCTGCGACAAACAGCAGCGAATCTCCCGGCAGGAACGGCGTAACCACCAGTCCGGTTTCACAGAACAGGATCAGAAACAGAATGGCATATACCCAGACACCGTATTCCGCGACCAACTCCGCCAGGTGCACATCAATGTGCAGGATAAAATCAATAAGAAAGTAAATCAGTTCCATAGTATGCCTTTATACGACTCAAATTAGTCCGCCAGAAATAGCGGGCCCATCGGCGGTTTTGGCAGGTCAAACCGGTCGGGGTAATCTACCGCCACCAGATACAAACCTTCCGCTTTCGCCGTTGCCGCTGCCAGCGTTCTGTCCTTCGCCGCTAACAGTTCTGCTATCCAGCTCTCCGGCTGGTTGTGGGCACCTACTTCCATCAGGCTGCCAACAATATTCCTGACCATATGATGTACAAAGGCATTCGCTTTAATATCTACCACCACATAAGGACCATGACGCGTAACGTTAATGTGCATCACGTTACGCCACGGTGTGCGCGACTGGCACTGCACTGCCCGAAACGAGGTGAAATCATTCTCCCCAATCAGGCATTGGGCCGCGCGATGCATACGTTCAGCATCCAGCGGCTCATAGTAATGCGTCACGCCTTTACCCAGAACAGCTGGGCGCAACCGATGATTGTAGATGATATAACGGTAGCGGCGCGCCGTGGCGCTAAACCGCGCATGAAAATCATCCGGTACAGCTTTCACCCAACGCACGGCAATGTCACCAGGTAAATTCGCATTTACCCCCAGCGTCCATGCCGCATCTTTACGTTGCGCGGTGGTCTCAAAGTGCACCACCTGGCCCGTACCATGAACGCCAGCATCGGTACGCCCGGCACAAAATACCGTGATGCGTTCATTGGCGACCTGCGAAAGTGCTTTTTCCAGCTTTTCCTGAACGCTGCGAACTTCGTTCTGGCGCTGCCAGCCATAATATTTGCTGCCATCATACTCAATACCCAGCGCAATTTTATGGACGGGCAGCTGTTGCAGGTCAGACATTAGTACATATACTCCTGCACCAGTTTTTCAGCGATTTTCACCGCCATCAACGCGCCGCCAAAGCGTACGTTGTCTGCTACAGACCAAAACTGTACCTGTTCTGGCATACCGTAATCATTGTGCACGCAGCCTACCGAAAGATGTGGGCTACCCGACGCATCGCTGACCTGGGTTGGGAAATCGGTCGCTTCTGACAGCACAATGTCCTCGCCGCGCTCAAACGCATCGCGCGCTTCTTCTGCTGCCAGCGGACGTAATGCTTCAAAGCTCACCATTTGCGCATGACCGTAGAACACCGGCGACTGTACGATGCTGGCGGAGATCATCAGCCCCTCGTCCTGCATGATTTTACGCACTTCATCAACGATACGACGCTCTTCACGCACACTGCCTTCGCGGTCTGGCAGCAACGGCAGCATGTTGAACGCCAGTTGACGGCCAAAGAAATCGTCGTCATCAATCGGAATACCGTTGAGCAGTTTCGCACTTTGCCCGGCCAGCGCATCTACCGCTTTTTTACCATGAGCGGAAGCTGAGATAATATTGGTCACCGTAATACGCGAAAGGCCACCGTCGTCAATCAACGGTTTCAATGCAGACAACAGTTGGCTGGTCAGGCTGCCAGGGACCGCAATCACGTTGCGGTTGCGGTAATCTGCCAGTACGAACGGGTTCACGTCCGGTACCACTAGCGGGACGTCCGGCTCAAGCGCAAACAAACCGCTGCTGTCAATCACCAGGCAACCCGCATTGGTGGCTTCTTCTACCCATGCTGCGGTGGCTTCCACGCCCGCAACAAAAAAGGCCAGCTGCGCTTGAGTCCAGTCAAAGTCAGCGACGTCCTGGACAATGATTGATTTACCGTTAAAACGCAGGTGCTCACCCGCGCTTTCATTACGAGCCAGCGCATAGATCTCACCGACCGGGAACTGGCGTTCCGCCAGCGTGTCGAGCAGGGCTTCGCCTACGGCGCCCGTTGCGCCCAGAATGGCAATATTCCAGCCTTCAGACATGGTGATTTACTCCAGAAATACGTAAGCGTCCCTGTCGTATTATTCGACAGGGAGCATTAAGAAGACATTAATGTGCCGGGTGATGAACGGCGTTAAAACCCAGCTTACACAACAAGGTAGCGGCAGCGGCGTCGTCACACATGACGTACAAAGACGACCATTCACGGCGCTCAAGATAATTTTTACGCAGTTTATCAAACTCACCCGGAATTCCAGCGACTTTACGCAGCGGCGCATCGTCGCGGCGCACATCATACACTAAATGTACCAGCCTTTTCAGCGTTGGCTGATCCAACGGGCCATGCAACGTGATGCGTCCAAATTCCGGGGCAGGTAACAGGGTGCTCAGTGCAACGTGCTGTTCGCGGCCAATAAACTTGCTATAGGCCTCAAAGACCTGCGTGGTTCCCCGAGCCTTCCCTTCAAGGGTGTATCCTGCAATATGCGCCGTACCAATATCCGCTTTCTCGAGCAACGCGACATTCAGGTCCGGCTCGCCCTCCCAGACATCCAACACCACGCTCAGATGTTGCCCGGCATTAAGGCGGGACAGCAACGCGGTATTGTCGATGACCGGCCCACGGCAGGCGTTAATCAGGATGGTGCCCGGCTTCAGTCGGCCAATTAGTGCTTCATCAGCCAAATGCAGAGTCTTGTACGGACCGTCTTTAAACAGCGGCGTATGGAAAGTCAGTACATCGGCGTGCTCAACCAGTTCGTTCAGCGAGCGGAAATCGCCCTCGTCTCCCCGGTCAGCACGCGGCGGATCGCAAAGTAACGTGCGGACCCCTAATGCTTCCAGTCGCGCCTGCAAACGCGCGCCCACATTGCCGACACCAACAATACCCACGGTGCGATCGGCTAACGCAAAACCATCGCGCTCCGCCAGCATCAGCAGTGCTGAAAAGACATACTCGACAACCGCAATCGCATTGCAACCGGGCGCGGCGGAGAAGCCAATATCTGACTGTGCAAGCCAGGCTTCATCCACATGGTCAGTGCCCGCAGTTGCCGTCCCGACAAACTTAACCGGTTTTCCGCCAAGCAGTGCTTCATTGACCTTCGTCACCGAGCGCACCATTAAGGCGTCCGCATCATCCAGTTCTGCGACGGGAATCGGACGACCGGGAACCGCTTTTACCTCCCCCAAACGACTGAACAGTTCGCGGGCATAGGGCATATTTTCATCAACGAGGATTTTCACGTCTTTCGCACCTGTTTGAGAACGAGAGTTAACCGGACAAGTGTGCCATAATCTCGCCGCCAGGCATACTGCGAGACCTGGCTAGCACAGTTTTAAGGAACAGAGATGATGCAGCCCATTTCAGGTACGCCCGCGCGCCCTCCCGGTGAAGGCCAAAACGCCCCTTCCGTTGCGGGTGAACAACCGTTATCCACGCAACAACGTACCGTGCTGGAACGACTGATTACCCGTCTGATTTCACTTACCCAACAGCAGAGCGCTGAGGTGTGGGCCGGAATGAAGCACGATCTGGGCGTCAAAAGTGATACGCCGTTACAGTCACGTCACTTTCCTGCTGCAGAACAAAACCTGACCCAACGACTTGGGGTTGCTCAACAAAAGCATGTCAATCGTCAGGTGCTGGCGCAGCTTACGGAACTGCTGAGTCAGGGGAATAATCGTCAGGCAGTGAGCGATTTTATCCGTCAACAGTACGGACAAACGGCACTCAGTCAACTCACGCCCGATCAGTTGAAAAATGTGCTGACGCTATTGCAGCAGGGGCAGCTTTCTATTCCGCAGCCGCAGCAACGCCCGGCAACCGCTCGCCCTCTGCTACCCGCCGAGCACAACACGCTGAATCAACTGGTTACAAAAGTAGCGGCCGCTACAGGAGAATCCGGCAAGCTGATCTGGCAGTCGATGCTGGAACTGTCTGGGGTAAAAAGCGGTGAGCTGATCCCGGCAAAACAGTTTACGCACCTGGTTACCTGGCTACAGGCGCGCCAGACGCTGAGCCTGCAAAATGCCCCGACGTTGCAAACGTTGCAGGCGGTGCTCAAGCAACCGTTAGAGCCAAATGAACTTGTGGCCATCAAGGACTACGCGCAGCAAACGTATCAGATCCAACCGCAAACGATTCTGACCACCGTGCAGATACAGGATTTGCTCAACCAAATCTTCCTGCGCCGCGTTGAGCGTGACCGGGAGCAAGAATTAAGCGATCCGCGCCACCTCCAGCCGATTTATAGCCCGTTCACGCCAGTGATTGAAACCGTTAAATCACTGGCGGCGCGACCGGGACTGCTATTTGCGGCGCTACTGGTTGTGTTAGCTATATTCTGGCTCGTCGTTTAGCTTTTGCGCAACGTCAGCAGCGTCACAACAATCCCCACCACCGCAGAAATCGCTCCGGCAAGGAATACCGAGGAATAGCCGTACGCGGTGGCCAGAACACCCGCGACAGGACCGCTTACGCCGTAGGAGATATCCTGAAATGCGGCGTAACCACCGAGTGCAGTACCGCGTACCTGTGCAGGAACGCGCTTCACCACCTCCACGCCCAGCGCCGGGAAGATCAGCGAGCATCCGGCCCCGGTTAATGCTGCACCCAGCAGCGCAATCCAGGCCGTTGGCGCCTGCCAGAGCAGCAGCAGCCCCACGGTTTCAACCAACAAAGAAACCACCGCCACCTTCACGCCGCCAAACCGATCCGGCATCCAGCCAAATAGAATGCGCATGAGCACAAACGCACCGCCGAACGCGGTCAGGGTAAAACCTGCCATCGTCCAGCCGTTGCTGACAAAATAGAGCGAAATAAACGTGCCGATCACCGCAAACCCCACGCCCTGCAGCGCTAACCCCAGCCCCGGTTTCCAGATAAGCCCAACCACGCTCCATAGCGAAGGACGTTCCCCCGCATGGGCGGGCACTTTACGCACGGTGCCGTTGAATGCCCATGCCAGCAGCGGCAATGCAATGGTGGCCGCCGCCAGCGCTGCAAAGCCAAAATGGCTGTGGATCAGCAGACCCAACGGCGCACCGGCCGCCAGGGCGCCGTAAATCGCCATCCCATTCCACGACATCACCTTGCCGGAACGCGTTGGCCCAACCAGCCCCAATCCCCAGGTCAGGGTGCCGGTCAACAACTGACTTTCGCCAAAGCCGAGGATCAGACGTCCGACAATCAACAACGCAAACTTTACTGGAACGGAAACGGGTAAAAGTGCCGCTAATAGCCACGCGACTCCCGCCAGTGCACAGGCCAACATCCCCTGCAGCGCCGAACGTTTGGCACCGTATTGATCGGCTAAGCGCCCGGCGTAGCCACGTGTTAAGACCGTTGCCAGAAACTGGATGCCCACGGCAATGCCGACCATGGTGTTGCCATAGCCTAGCTCCTGGTGCACAAACAGTGGGATGACGGGTAAAGGTAGCCCGACCGTCATATAGGTCAGGAAAACGGCAAAAGCGATACGAAACAGCGACACATTCGCCGACGGTGTTTTTTCTTGTTGGGTTACTGCTGTCATGCGTTACTCCAGAATGCAGAGTAAGGCGAGGAATGCCCACGCCCCCCTCTACCTGACGATCAGGATTAAGGTGCGTTGGATAACGTTAAACGCTTACGCATTATCATGAGGATAATGTTGAACCTGGAGTCTGCCTGTAAACCAGATTAATTGTCAACGATATAAAAAAGGGGAGCCAGGCGGCTCCCCTTACTGTATAGCATGGACCGGATAACAAATCCGGCCTGTTCTGATCTCTTACGCTTTCAGCTTACGCATAACCAGCGTGGCATTCGTGCCGCCAAAGCCGAAGCTGTTGGACATGACGGTCGTCAGCGCTTTTTCAGTCGGTTCGGTCACGATGTTCAGACCCGCCGCCTGCTCGTCCATCTCTTCGATGTTGATGCTTGGTGCGATAAAGCCGTGTTCCAGCATCAGCAGGGAGTAGATAGCTTCCTGCACGCCAGCCGCGCCCAGAGAGTGACCAGTCATCGCTTTGGTTGCGGAGATCGCCGGGCTGTTGTCGCCGAAGACTTCACGGATAGCGCCCAGTTCTTTCACGTCGCCTACCGGAGTAGAGGTACCGTGGGAGTTCAGGTAGTCGATTGGCGTATCTACGCCGTTCATCGCCATCTGCATGCAACGCACTGCGCCTTCACCTGATGGAGCCACCATGTCTGCGCCATCGGACGTTGCGCCGTAGCCAACGATTTCAGCATAGATATGCGCGCCACGTGCCAGAGCGTGTTCCAGCTCTTCAACCACAACCATACCGCCGCCGCCTGCGATAACGAAACCGTCACGGTTCGCATCATAAGTACGGGATGCTTTTTCCGGGCAGTCGTTATATTTGGTAGACAGTGCGCCCATGGCGTCGAACTCACAGGCCATTTCCCAGCACAGCTCTTCGCCGCCGCCAGCAAAAACGATATCCTGTTTGCCCAACTGAATCTGCTCAACCGCATTACCGATACAGTGCGAAGATGTCGCACAGGCGGAGCTGATGGAGTAGTTCACACCGTGGATTTTAAACGGGGTTGCGAGGCAGGCAGACACACCTGAGCCCATCGCTTTTGTGACCACATACGGGCCAACCGCTTTCAGGCCACGCGGGCTACGCATTGCGTCAGCGCCGAACACCTGAAAACGTGGGGAGCCGCCGCCGGAACCTGCAATCAGGCCAACGCGCGGGTTATTCTGGTAAACTTCTGCAGAGAGGCCGGCGTCAGCCACTGCCTGCTCCATAGAAAGGAATGCATAGATGGATGCGTCGCTCATAAAGCGCACAACTTTACGGTCAATGAGTCCAGTGGTATCCAGTTTTACGTTGCCCCAAACGTGGCTACGCATGCCGGAGTCCTTCAGCTCCTGAGAGAAAGTGATCCCTGAACGTCCTTCACGCAGAGATGCCAGGACTTCCTGCTGGTTATTACCGATGCTGGAAACGATGCCCAAGCCAGTAATCACTGCACGTTTCATTCAATACCTCTGTAAGTCGCACTATTTTAAAGTTTCGAGTGGCACAATAGCGTACACTTGTACGCCGAACAAGTCCGATCAGCCATTTTATGTGGAAATTTGCGCACTCAGGCACTCATCGTTAAGATCGAGACACAGCAAGCCAGACGAGTAACTTACGTGAAACAATACGCGATACAACCTGCCAACCTCGAATTCAACGCTGAGGGTACACCTGTTTCCCGAGATTTTGACGATGTCTATTTTTCTAACGATAACGGGCTGGAAGAGACGCGTTATGTCTTTCTCGGCGGCAATCATCTCGCGGACCGATTCCCCACCCATTCACGCCAGTTATTCATAGTGGCGGAAAGTGGTTTTGGCACTGGGCTAAACTTCCTCACCCTCTGGCAGGCATTTACGACTTTTCGCACTGCGCACCCTGACGCTACCCTGGAAAGATTACATTTCATCAGTTTTGAAAAATATCCGCTGACGCGTGACGACCTGAAGTTGGCCCATCAGCATTGGCCGGAACTGGTTCCGTGGGCTGAGCCATTACAGGCTCAGTGGCCGCTGCCGTTAGCAGGTTGTCATCGACTGCTGTTGGATGAAGGTAGGGTTACGCTGGATTTGTGGTTCGGCGATATTAACGACCTCACCAGTAAGTTGGATGAATCCCTGAACCAGCAGGTCGACGCCTGGTTCCTCGACGGTTTCGCACCGGCAAAAAATCCCGATATGTGGACACCGACGCTGTTTAACGCCATGGCCCGGCTGGCCCGTCCAGGCGGCACGCTGGCAACCTTCACCTCCGCAGGTTTTGTGCGTCGGGGCTTGCAGGACGCCGGTTTTACAATGCAGAAATGCAAAGGCTTTGGGCGCAAGCGTGAAATGCTGTGCGGCGTGATGGAACAACACCTCACGTTCCCGTCACCCGCACCGTGGTTCTCACGCGCCAGCACGGAAAAACGGGAAGCGGCTATTATCGGGGGCGGTATTGCCAGCGCACTGCTGTCGCTGGCTCTCTTACGTCGTGGCTGGCAGGTAACGCTGTATTGCGCTGACGATAAGCCTGCGCAGGGCGCATCCGGTAATCGTCAGGGCGCACTTTACCCTTTACTCAGTAAACATGACGCCGCCATTAATCTCTTTTTCCCCACCGCATTTACCTTTGCCCGACGTCTGTATGACGCCCTGCCGGTGGATTTTGCCCACGACTGGTGCGGCGTAACGCAACTTGGTTGGGATGAAAAAAGCCAACAGAAAATCACCCAGATGCTGTCGCTTGCCTTACCCGACGACCTCGCGCTGGCCGTTGATGCTGAGCAGGTTCTGCAAACAACCGGCGTCGCAACCAACTGCGGCGGGATTCAGTATCCTGGCGGAGGATGGCTGTGTCCGGCGCAGCTCACCGCCGCCGTACTGGATTACGCCACGACGCTGGGATTACGCACCCATTACCAACATACACTGGCATCACTTGTACAGCAGGAAAACAGCTGGCAGCTTCAGTTTGCCACTGGCGAAACCGTCGAACACGAGGTAGTGGTGCTGGCGAATGGTCATCGCATAAATCGCTTTGATCAGACCCAACCGTTACCGGTTTATTCTGTCGGCGGTCAGGTGAGCCATATCCCCACCACGCCTGCACTGTCGGTCCTACGTCAGGTGTTGTGTTACGACGGCTATCTCACGCCGCAAAATCCGGCCAATCAGCATCATTGCATCGGTGCGAGCTATCGTCGTGGTGAGGAAGATACAACGTATCGCGAGGAAGATCAGCAGCAAAACCGCCAGCGTTTACTCGACTGCTTCCCGCATGCCGCATGGGTAAAAGAGGTGGATGTCAGTGGGCAATCGGCACGCTGTGGCGTTCGCTGCGCCACCCGCGATCACTTACCGATGGTCGGCAATGTGCCGGACTATGAGGCAACGCTCAGCCAGTACGCCAATCTGTCAGAACACAAAGAGACCGCCGCGCGCGCACCGGTTTACCGTGACGTCTTTATGCTGGGCGCGCTGGGCTCGCGCGGACTGTGTTCCGCCCCGCTGTGTGCAGAGATCCTGGCCGCGCAAATGAGTAATGAACCCATCCCAATGGATGCAGAAACCCTTGCCGCGTTAAATCCGAACCGTTTATGGGTGAGAAAATTAGTGAAGGGAAAAGCGGTAAAATCCTGAGGTCATCATTGCGGGCCGCATGAGTCGTTAACGGCATCCGGCCCGCAAGGCAATTATTGTTGTGTCGCCTTCTGGAACAACGTGTCCCACATCTCTTTTACTAACGCCTGGTCACGCGGCGAAAGTTCGCCCGCGCTGATGGCTTTTTCCAGGCTGCTGGTAACATTGGCGTACAGTGCCTCAGCGGAATGGTCGTCGCCGCCGTCCAGTTCTGCCACAGCCAGCGTCAAGTGTCCACGCAAGTACCCACTGGCAAACAGCTCATCATCGCTGGCGTGTTCTACCATATCGTCGATTAGTACCAGAATGCGTGATTCAAACTCCGCGATCATCTTATTTCCTCATTGTAAACGTGGCAGCCGCTTCAGTTGAGCGCTTCGGGCCACGGGAATTGTTCCGCCTTAAGTTCAGGCGTGTGATAATAATTCTGTAACGCACGAATAAAACGCGCCGGACGTTCAGGAATGCCGTTTTCCAGATACGCCATCACCTGAGCATGAACACGCCGCTGGAACACCACGCGATCCGGTTCAAAGTCCCCTTCCAGGTTGTCGCAGCTAACGTTAAACGGATAGCCCGCCGCCATGCAGAACAGCCAGTCAAATGCCTGGGGCTTCACTTCCACGTCTTCAAACTGACATTGTGTTTTAGCGTCACGCCCGTCTGGGCAGTACCAGTAACCAAAGTCGACCAGTTCACGGCGCGCTTTACCGGCAATGCACCAGTGTGAAATTTCATGTAGTGCACTGGCGTAGTAGCCATGGGCAAAAACGATCCGGTGATACGGCAATTCTGTATCTGCAGGAAGGTAGATCGGTTCGTCATCGCCTTTAATCAGACGGGTATTAAATTCATCGGCAAAGCAGCCGTTAAAAATATCAATTAACTGTTCATAGTGATGGGTCGTATTCATTAGTTCATCCCCAGCCAGTGGAGAATCTCCTGTCCATGATTATCATAAAGTAGCTTGGCGCTCATCACTGCGGAGACAATGACGATCATTGGCCGAATCAATTTTTGTCCTTTGCTGAGGACCAGTCGTGACCCCATTCGTGCGCCAATAAATTGGCCGATGAGCATCACAAAACCGGTGGCCCAAATCACTTTGCCCCCCAGCGCGAACAGCAGCAGCCCGCCGATATTCGAGGTGGCATTCAAGACTTTGGCGTGCGCCGTGGATTTCGCCAGGTTGTAACCGCACAGCATGACAAAGGCCAGCGCGTAAAACGATCCGGCTGCCGGGCCAAAAAAGCCATCGTAAAAACCGACGCAGCCCCCGGCGACCAGCGCAAAAGGCAGGCCGTACAGCCGACGCTGTCGGTCTTCTTCACCCAGCTTAGGCATTAACAGAAAGTAGAGACCGATACAGATAACCAGAATCGGCAGGATCTGGCGCAAAATGTCCGACTGCACATGCTGGACCAGCAGCGCGCCGCTCATTGAGCCGATGAAGGTCATGGCGATATTAAGCTTCTGGTCAGCCAGGTTCACCACGCCACGGCGGATAAAATAGAGCGAAGCGGAGATGGACCCTCCGCAGGCTTGCAGTTTATTCGTTGCCAGCGCCTGAGCTGGCGGCATGCCTGCTGCCATCAGCGCAGGAATGGTGAGTAAACCGCCGCCACCCGCCAGGGAATCAATAAATCCCGCCAGAATGGCCACAAAAAAAAGAACGCCCAACAGCAGCGGAGACACCATAAACAGATCGGCAAAATTATCCATTAAAGTACATGCTCATCCAGTAGCGCCTGGCAGGAAGGCGGCAACGGAGGCGGTGTCTTCTTCTCAGGCTTAGTGGTTCCCGGTTTAGGAGGTTCGAACCAGCTTTGCAGCTCCGCGCCACAGCCATCACCCGGTGGAGGTAACGGTTGATCTTCGCACTCAAGACTGTCGGCAGGACAACGTAACCGGACATGCATATGTGCACGGTGTTGGAACCATGGCCGCACTTTACGTAACCAGTCCCTGTCGCTCCCTGCATCCAGACAAAGTTGCTGTTTAATTGCCGGATTCACGAAAATACGCGTTACATCATTATCTTTTGCCGCCAGCCTGATCAGACTGAAAATCTCCGGCTTCCACAGTGACGGTACGACACGTTTGCCATCCTGAGCGACCAGATCCAGCGCCTGTGGTCGCAGCAGTTGCGACTGCGTCCAGCGCGTCTTTGGCAGTTGCAGGAAAATATCGACATCCAGCCCCGTCTGGTGGCTGGCGTGTCCGCCGTTGAAACGTCCACCGGCCGGCATACCCATATCGCCGATTAACACCATCCCCAGTCCCAGATTATTGGCCTGGGTACTCAGACGCTGGATGAACGTCACCAGGTCAGGATGACCAAAATAGCGACGTTGATCGGTGCGCATCACCTGATAGTGTTCGGACTGTACGGGCAGCGTCTCTGCCCCCACAATGCAGCCATTGGAAAACGCGCCGATAGACTGCGCGCTACCTGCCACCGGGTGGGTAATTTTCTGCCAGGGCGTCGCCGCCAGGCAGGCCGAACTGGCAAACAGTGCCAGCGCCGCAAGTGCCGTTTTCTTCATCTCTTACCAGCGTGGAATGTCAGTCTTTACATCCGCATTCTGCGCCCGCTGACGCAGCAGGTGATCCATCAGCACGATCGCCAGCATGGCTTCTGCGATCGGCACCGCGCGGATCCCAACGCACGGATCGTGACGTCCTTTGGTTATCATCTCGACTTCTTCGCCAAAGCGGTTAATAGTGCGCCCGGGAACGGTAATACTGGAAGTCGGTTTCAGCGCCATATGTGCAACAATTTGTTGCCCGCAGCTGATGCCCCCCAGAATGCCGCCAGCATGGTTACTCTGGAAACCCTCTTTGGTGATTTCATCACGGTTCTGACTACCGCGCAACGCAACAACGTCGAAGCCGTCGCCAATCTCCACGCCTTTCACCGCATTAATGCTCATCAACGCATGGGCGATGTCAGCATCCAGACGGTCAAAAACAGGTTCGCCGAGACCGGCCGGTACACCGCTTGCAACCACGGTCACTTTTGCACCGATGGAGTCACCCTCTTTCTTGAGTGCGCGCATCAGTTCATCCAGCGCGGTGATTTTGTCCGGATCCGGGCAAAAGAACGGGTTTTGTTCGACCTGAGACCAGTCTTTAATTTCCAGCGGAATATTGCCCATTTGGGTCAGGCATCCGCGGATTTCTACGCCGAATTTTTCCGCCAGGTATTTTTTGGCAATCGCCCCGGCCGCCACGCGCATTGCCGTTTCGCGCGCGGACGAACGCCCGCCGCCACGGTAGTCACGCACGCCGTATTTCTGCTCGTAGGTGTAGTCGGCATGGCCTGGACGAAAAACATCCTTAATGGCGCCGTAATCCTGCGAACGCTGATCGGTATTTTCAATCAACAGGCCAATACTGGTGCCGGTGGTGACGCCGTCAAACACGCCGGAAAGGATCTTCACCTGATCCGGCTCGCGACGCTGCGTGGTGTAACGCGAGGTTCCCGGACGACGTCTGTCGAGATCGTGCTGCAGATCAGCTTCTGTCAGCGGAATACCCGGCGGAACACCATCAACGATACAGCCGAGCGCCAGCCCGTGTGATTCACCGAAGGTCGTTACGCGAAAGAGTTGTCCAATTGTGTTTCCTGCCATCACCGCTCCGTTATCGTTGTTGTGTGTGCGCGTGTCGTTAATCTTTATAGATGCTGAAATGTTCGCGAGCGGCAATCAGCTGCGCTTTGGTCAGCATGAATACGCCATCACCGCCGTTGTCGAATTCCAGCCACGTAAACGGCACGTCCGGATATTGTTCCATCAGATGTACCATGCTGTTACCGACTTCACAAATCAGAATACCGTTGTCTGACAGGTAGTCCGGCGCATTGCCAAGAATGCGACGGGTCAGCTTCAGTCCATCACTTCCGGACGCCAGGCCCAGCTCAGGTTCGTGGCGATACTCATTCGGCAGATCGGACATATCTTCCGCATCCACATACGGCGGGTTGGTCACAATTAGGTCATACTGTACTTTCAGCAGGTCACGGAACAGATCGGAGCGGATCGGCGTCACGTGATTGATCAGACCATGCTCTTCAATATTGTGCTCGGTCACCGCCAGGGCGTCAGTGGAAATATCCACCGCGTCCACTTCGGCTTCCGGGAAGGCATACGCACAGGCAATAGCAATACACCCGCTGCCGGTACACATATCGAGAATGTGCTGCGGCTGCTCGCTGATAAGACCGGCAAAGCGATTATTGATCAGCTCGGCAATCGGTGAGCGCGGCACCAGCACGCGTTCATCAACATAGAATTCGTGACCGCAGAACCAGGCTTTGTTGGTCAGGTAGGCAACCGGGATACGCTCGTTAACGCGGCGAATTACGCGCTCAACAATACGGTGGCGTTCGCTGGAGGTCAGGCGCGCAGTGCGCATATCTTCAGGAATATCCAGCGGCAGGTAGAGTGACGGCAGCACCAGTTGTACCGCCTCATCCCATGGGTTATCCGTCCCGTGACCATACCAGATATTCGCCGCGCTAAAACGGCTGACCGCCCAACGCAACATGTCCTGAATGGTATGCAGTTCACTCACTGCTTCATCAACGAAAATTTTATCCACGTATTCCTCCAGGGCATGCTCGTATTAAATTCGGCGGCTAGTTTGCCACGAAGACGGCGATAAATCAGCATTCACGCCGAGCCTGAGCGCGAAAATTGCGTTTTAAGCGATCGGATGCCCATCGAGTCGGGTTAAACTAACGGAAAATAAAAGATGAGACGCTCAAATGAAAAAGAAAACATCGCTCAGCGAGGAGGATCAGACGCTGTTTCGCCAGTTGATGACCGGCACTCGTCAAATTAAGCAGGACACGATTGTCCATCGACCGCCGCGTAAAAAAATCACCGAGGTGCCGGTTAAAAGGCTGTTGCAGGAACAGGCTGATGCCAGCCACTATTTCTCTGATGAGTTTCAGCCGCTGTTGAACACAGAGGGTCCGGTCAGATATCTGCGGGCCGACGTCAGCCACTTTGAACTGAAGAAAATGCGCCGTGGTGACTACTCCCCGGAACTGTTTCTTGATTTACACGGGCTGACGCAACAGCAGGCTAAACAGGAACTCGGGGCGCTGATTGCCGCCTGTCGTCGTGAACACGTCTTCTGCGCCTGCGTCATGCACGGCCACGGAAAGCACGTTCTGAAACAGCAAACGCCGCTTTGGCTGGCGCAACATCCGCACGTGATGGCTTTTCATCAGGCGCCTAAAGAGTACGGCGGCGACGCCGCGCTGCTGGTACTGATTGAAGTGGAAGAGTGGTTACCGCCCGAACTTCCCTGAGAACGGAAAACAGAAAGAGCCGCAGTTGCGGCTCTTTTTATTGCAGGCTCATGTCAAAGACGTTTTACCGGATGGCTGCGCTCGCGCTTGATCCGGCCAACGAAACGACTATATCGCTTTCGCCATCTTCAGATTACACGGGCTCATCTGCCAGTTGAAAACGCCCTTTCCGCTCTCATCAAGCGTGACGCTGGCAATCGCAGATGTGGTAAACATCGGCGGCGTTTCACCCGGACACAGCTCGGACACCAGATATCCCACCAAAGGCAGGTGAGAAATGACCAGCGCCGTAGCGACACCTTCATTGGCCAGTGCCTGTAAATAGGCGCTGACCAGACCGACATCGCCGCAGGGAGTCAGCTCCGGCAAAACATCCACACCGGTTGGCAGGTTCATACATTCCCCGACCACATCCAGCGTTTGTTCGGCTCGCAGGAACGGGCTCACCAGAACACGTTCGATATCCACTTTTTGACCTTTCAGCCAGTTCGCCATCAGGCGAGATTCGTCACAACCGCAGGAGGTTAAGGGACGAACCGAATCACTGGCGGCATCGAGGGCCGCGTCGCCGTGACGCATGATAAAAACTTGCATATTGCACCGCTTTTGTTAACCAGAAACACCAACACCTTTAGCCAACGCCCCTATTGGCGAGGGTAAATGTGTGGTGGCCGGCATTGTGCCTTATCCATTCACCGAATGAAACGCTGTTTTTTACCTTAATGGCGTAAGTATAGTCAATCTCTGTTTACATTTTGAGCTTAACTCGTACATTCGGTGCGGATTCATCTTACCTTTGACCTCATGAATTCAGGTCAGTTTCCCCGTGCTTCCAGAAACTCTCTCCGCGTTCCGCCATCTGCAGTAACGGTTCACACGGCGTAAACCGGGAACCATACTGTGTAGTCAGTCGTTGCAGAACCGCAACCACTTCACCCGCCCCGAGGGAGTCCATATACCGGAACGGGCCGCCGAGGAATGGCGGAAAACCAATACCAAACACAGCGCCGATGTCACCATCGCGTGCGCTGCGGATAATCTTCTCATCGAAACAGCGTGCCGCTTCGTTGAGCATTAACATGACACACCGCTCTGCAATCTGCGGGCCACTGAGTTTGCTCTGCCCCTGGACGCCAATAAGCGTATAAATTGCAGGGTCGACCTGTTTTTTGCTTTTACGCCCTTTCGCACCATAAAGATAGAAACCCCGACCATTTTTTCTACCTTTGCGATCATCATTCAAAATTGAAGCAACAACATTTGCAGGTGCGCTGAAACGTTCACCGTAAGCGGCTTCCAGTACAGGTATAATTTTAGTGCCTGTATCAATTCCGACCTCATCCAAAAGTTGGATTGGCCCTACCGGAAAACCAAACTTTACCAGCGCAGCATCAATCTGCTCAACGCGCTCGCCCTCGGTCAATAAGCGGATAGCTTCGTTGATGTACGGAGCAAGAATGCGATTTACATAGAACCCGGCCTTATCCTGCACCACAATCGGCGTTTTCCCCTGTTTTTTCGCCAGTTTAACCGTGGTGGCAATAGTGCGTTCAGACGTAGTTGTATGAGGAATAACTTCCACTAGCGGCATTTTTTCTACCGGACTAAAGAAGTGCAAACCAATGACCTGCTCAGGTCGCGCCGCATTGGCCGCAATGTCGCCAATGGGTAGAGATGAGGTGTTGGAGGCAAAAATGGTATGAGGCGCACAATTGTGCTCAACATCTGCCACCATCTGTTGTTTCAACGCCAGATCTTCAAACACTGCCTCAATTACCAGATCTCGATGCGCAAAACCGCGAAAATCGGTGGTGCCTGAAATCAGCGCCAGCTGTTTGTCACGCTCGCCGGCTTTGAGATGGCGGCGGCGAACTTTTGTTTCAAGCTGATCCCAACTGTATTTCAGCGCGTGGTTGATTCCCTTAGCATTGATATCTTTGATACGCACCGGCAAGCCGCCTTTGCAGGCCGTCACGTAGGCAATCCCCCCGCCCATCAGCCCCCCGCCCAGAACCCCGACGCTGTTTAGCGGACCGGGTTGTACCTCGCTACCGGGATCTTTTTTCACGTCGGTGTTTGCAAAAAAGACGTTACGCAGAGCCTGAGACTGCGGCGTCATCGCCAGCTCACCAAACGCGCGGACTTCGGCGTCATAGCCGCTGCTGCTGCCCTGCGCCAGACCAGTCTCGATCACCTCAAGAATACGATGGGTTGCGGGGTAATTTCCTTGCGTTTTCTGTGCGGTCTTTTTACCGACCATACGGAACAGCAGCGCCCGCCCCAGCGGTCCGGCCAGAATGCGTTCCCGTACCGGCAGGCTATGGTGTACCGAACTCTCCTTTTTAGCCAGTTCCACCGCCGCTTCCAGCAAAATGGTCTGCGGCACAACCTCGTCCACCAACCCCACTTTCAGCGCCTGTTTAGCGCGTAATTGTTTGCCGGTCAGGATCATGTCCAGCGCAGTGCTAACGCCAATCAGACGGGGCAACCGCTGCGTGCCGCCAGAGCCGGGTAACAGACCAAGCTGTACTTCCGGCAGACCCAGCACGGTTTTAACGTCATCAGTACAAATACGGCTATGACACGCCAGCGCCATCTCCAGACCGCCGCCCAGACAGGCACCGTGAATGGCAGCGATAACCGGGATCGGCAACGCATTAATTTCCGCCATCATCTGTTGCCCCTGACGAGCCAGGGCTTCGGCTTCCTGCGCACTGCGGCAGTTGCCGATCATATTGATATCCGCCCCAGCGATGAAATTATCCGGCTTCGCCGAAATAAACACCACGCCACGCAGATCTTTGTTATCGCGAATTTGTTTCAAAATAGCCCGCACCTGAGAAGCAAACTCTGCTTTCAGGGTATTCATTTTCTCTCCGGGCACATCAATGGAGACCACCGCCACGTTATCCAGACGCACGTGTAGCGTAAAAGCCGATGCCATTTCCATTATTCCGCCTCCAGAACCATTGCCGCACCCAGACCACCCGCCGCACACGCGGTGACCAAACCAAACCCACCACCACGACGCCGTAATTCATGCAGCGTTTGGGTGATCATGCGCGCGCCGGTCGCGGCGAAAGGGTGTCCGTAGGCAATCGAACCGCCCAGCACGTTAAATTTGCTGTCATCCACTTCGCCAGTGGCATGTGCCCTACCCAGAACGTCACGAGCAAAACGTTCGCTGCCAAGCAGTTGAATATTCGCCAGCGTCTGCGCGGCAAAGGCTTCATGCATATCAATCAGCGTGAGATCGGCCAGAGTCAGGCCCGCGCGCTCCAGAGCCAACGGCGTCGACCATGCCGGGCCCAGCAACATATCCTGCCAGACGTCGATGGCAGTAAACGCAAAACTGCGTAGATAGCCCAGCGGCACCAGTCCCAGCTCTTTCGCCCGGGACTCCGTCATCAAAATCACCGCAGCAGCGCCGTCGGTCAATGGTGTACTGTTTGCCGCCGTGACGGTGCCGTGTTTACGGTCAAACGCCGGGCGCAGTTTGGCGTAATCCGCCAGCGTAGAGTTTCCGCGAATATTGTTATCTTCTGAGAAGGGATCTTTAAACGGCGGAGCATAGGTGGTCATCACCTCGTCTGCCAGTTTGCCTTCGGCCCAGGCCTGAGCGGCTCGCTGATGCGAACGGTACGCCAGCGCATCCTGCTGCTCACGCGTGATGCCGTAGGTTTTCGCCATTTGCTCTGCCGTATCCCCCATACGTAAGCCGGTGGAATACTCAGCAACTGCAGGTGGGACCGGCATCAGGTCGCGCAAACGCAGTCGGGAAAAAAGCTTCAGCCGCTGACCGGTGGTGCGGGCTTTATTGACGTCCACCAACACCCGCGCCAACTTTTTGCTGACGCCAATTGGCAGCACGGAAGAGGAGTCAGCCCCGCCTGCAATACCCGCACGGATGGTTCCTGCCATCAGGCTTTCCGCGACATTCACCACCGCCTGAAAACTGGTGGCGCAGGCTCTGCTCACGCTGTAGGCATCGGTATGTACGTTCATCCCGGTGCCCAGCACAATTTCACGGGCGATATTGGGCGCTTCCGGCATTTGCACAACCTGGCCAAAAACCAGTTGTTCAATGGCATCGGCAGGAATTTCACTGCGAGCCAGCAACTCACCGACGACCATTTTTCCCAAATCAACGGCGGGAATGCCATGAAACGCGGTTGCCTGACGGGCAAAAGGTGTACGCAATCCGCTCACAATGGCGATGCGATCGCCCTGACGGGTAACCAGCGGTAAAGCCTGACTCATAACACTCCCCTGTTAAAAAATAAAATAAGTGGTCTGACCTGATCACAGTCTTAACCAATTTTTTACATTTAGCCAAGTGGAGAGAAATGAAAGTGGGAGCTATGGCACAGTGAATAATCACTGATTGTTACGAAAATGCCCTTGTCAGAAGGTGGCAAGGGCACTGAAAGAAGGGATTAACGCAGACCCAGCTGGAAGATCAGGGTTTCGGCTTCACAGGCGAAAACAAAATCGATATCCAGACGAACACCCTCAGCTTCTTCAGTAAAGGTTGGGGTGATTTGGCAAGGCTCAGATTCTACGCCACGCGCCTTCTCGGTGAGAGCAGCCAGCGTTTCTTCTGCCTGTGCGCGAGTCGCGAACACACGGCTGTATGACGCGGTGCAATCGGTGTTGTCCATGATGGTACCAACATCCATACAGCAGCAAACCGGGGTTTCATCAGCACTGCATTTACTCATTGTAGATTTCCTCTGTATTCGCACCAAGGGTGCCAGATAAACGTTGGGGATATTTTACGCTCCCATTATCCTCCTCTCCAGTCGTTAATTGTGCGAAATGCGATAAGCGACCGAAATCACACTTAAAAATGATCCAAAACAAAAATCGCCCGAACAGGTGAGTGCGCATCCCCGCAATTTTGCCAGCTGGATCGCGTTTTTAAGATCATATTTGAAAAAACTTATAAACATACTTGCAACATTCCATCTGGTCGGACCTATACTCTCGCCACTGGTCTGATTTCTATGTGGTACCTCAGACCCTACACTTCGCGCTCCTGTTACGGCATGTAACATTGTTTGTATAAAAATAAATCGATGAGGTTATGGTCATGAGCCAGAAAACCCTGTTTACAAAGTCTGCTCTCGCAGTCGCAGTGGCAATTATTTCCACACAGGCCTGGTCTGCAGGCTTTCAGTTAAACGAATTTTCTTCCTCTGGCCTTGGCCGGGCATATTCGGGTGAAGGCGCTATCGCAGACGACGCGGGTAACGCCAGCCGCAACCCGGCACTGATCATGATGTTCGATCGCCCTACTTTCTCAGCAGGTGCGGTGTATATCGATCCAGACGTTAATATCTCCGGTAAATCGCCGTTCACCGGGCGCAGCACCAATGCGGACAACATCGCCCCGACGGCATGGGTTCCGAATGCGCACTTCGTGATGCCTATTAACGAGCAGTTTGGCTGGGGCGCGTCTGTCACCTCTAACTATGGTCTGGCGACCGAATTTAACGACAGCTACATTGTCGGTGAATACGGCGGCAAGACCGACCTTAAAACGGTCAACCTTAACCTCAGCGGCGCCTATCGCCTAAATGATAGCTGGAGCTTCGGCCTTGGTTTTAACGCCGTTTATGCTGACGCCAAAATTGAACGTTATTCCGGTGAAATGACCGCAGCATTACCGAAGGTCAGCCCTAAAATTGCAAGCATGGAAGGTGATGAATGGGGTTACGGCTGGAACGCGGGTATTTTGTATGAGCTGGATAAAGATAACCGCTGGGGCTTAACCTATCGTTCAGAAGTTAAAATCGATTTCGACGGTGATTATAAGAGCGGCATCAGAAGCCAGGCCAACGGCTTACCGGGTGCTGGCGTGACGTTCCCATGGGGTACAACCAACACGACCGTTCCGGGCGCATTGACGCTTAACCTGCCGGAAATGTGGGAACTGTCTGGCTATAACCGCGTAGCACCGCAATGGGCCGTTCACTACAGCATCGCTTACACCAGCTGGAGTCAGTTCCAGGAGTTGAAAGCAACGGGCACCAACGGACAAACATTGTTCTATAAAGAAGAAGGCTTCCGGGACTCTTACCGCCTCGCGCTGGGTACGACCTACTACATGGATAAAAACTGGACGTTCCGTACTGGTATCGCCTACGACGATAGCCCGGTTCCTGCGGATAAACGCTCCATCTCCATTCCAGACCAGGACCGCCTGTGGCTGAGCGCGGGTACGACCTACGCGTTCAATGAAGATGCGTCTATCGACATCGGTGCTTCTTATATGCACGGGCAGAACGTGACCATCAAAGAAGGTCCATATACCTTCGAATCTGAAGGTAAAGCCTGGCTGTTCGGTACCAACTTTAACTACGCATTCTGATTTTCTTCAGGCGTAAAAAAGGTGAGCTTTTTAGCTCACCTTTTTATTTGTACCTCTTCCTTATTCGGAATCGATATCTTTTAAATCATCCTGAATAGCTTGCGCGTTCGGGTTTTCTTCTGGTTTGAGTTTCCCGCCGTTCGCGATGAAGTCATGACGCTGGAAGTAAGCTTCACGCACCATAATGTACGGATCGGAAGATTGACGCAGCAGACCGTCGGAGTCGAGCAGTTGCGCGCGGGTTTCAATCCCTTCAATGGTCCATTTACCGACCGACAACGGCCAGGTCAGCCACGACAGAACCGGATACAGCGTATCCACCATATCACCACCGTCATCACGTACCGTGAAGCTGCCATAGAACGGAAGCTGCATATACGGACCGTAACCTACATCATAGTGACCTAAAGTACTGCCGAAACGATGTGGTTCAACGCGCTGCAGTTTTGGATTCGCCATGCCCGCAACATCGATAAAGCCGCCCATACCTAGCAAGGTGTTCAGGAAGAAACGGGTGAAATGCACCATCCCCTGATAAGGATCGCCCTGCAGGAAATAGTTGACCATTACGGCCGGCTCTTCGAGGTTGCCCGTAAAGTTGCTCAAACCGTTTCTGGCCGGCTGCGGAACATAATCACGCCAGGCTACAGCCACCGGTCGAACAACATACGGATCCAGCACATTAAAGTTGAAGTTGTACATGGTGCGGTTGAACCCTTCAAACGGATCCGAGCGCCCCTGCTGTTCTGTACCGGAGCTCGCACACCCCACCAAAAGTGTGGTTCCCAGCGCAAGCGCCGACAGGCGAAGCTTCATAAGTGTCTCCCTGTGTATTATGGCTATCGCTGATTGCCATCCATGACGGAACAATAAGGTATCCGCCGGTTTAGATGTGAGCGATTGTAACAGCACGTCAAACGATGTCTATATACCCTAACTTACTGATTTGATCATAGCCTGGTAAGGTAGACCTCGCGGTGTTTCTATTTTACCGAATCCGATAAATACAAACGTTACCATTTTTGCGATTTCAGAATTTCTCCCGCCAGTTCCTGGATAAAAACCGCTACGCTTTAGCAATACGTGCTTATTCAGGACTCAAAAATGAATGACATCGAAAAAGAAAAAATTGATCAACACAGCGACGAACTCGAAGTAGAAAGTGAAGAGAAGTTGCAGGGTAAAAAGATAGAGGTCGACGAGGACCGACTTCCTTCCCGCGCCATGGCGATTCACGAACATATTCGCCAGGACGGGGAAAAAGAGATGGAGCGCGATGCGATGGCGCTGCTGTGGTCAGCTATCGCCGCTGGGCTATCGATGGGAGCCTCTTTACTGGCAAAGGGTATTTTTCACGTACAGCTTGAGGGCGTTCCTGGCGGATTTTTACTGGAAAACCTCGGTTATACCTTCGGGTTTATCATCGTCATAATGGCCCGCCAACAGCTCTTTACCGAAAACACCGTAACCGCTGTCCTGCCGGTCATGCAAAATCCAACCCTCGGCAATTTTGGTTTACTGATGCGTCTGTGGAGCGTGGTCTTACTGGGTAACATTATCGGCACCGGCATTGCGGCATGGGCGTTTGAATATATGCCAATTTTTGATGAAGAGACTCGCGACGCCTTTGTCAAAATTGGGATGGACGTTATGAAAAATAGCCCGACGGAGATGTTTTCCAACGCGATTATTTCCGGTTGGCTGATCGCCACTATGGTGTGGATGTTTCCCGCAGCGGGCGCGGCAAAAATTGTCGTCATTGTTCTGATGACCTGGCTTATTGCGTTGGGTGATACCACGCACATCGTCGTCGGCTCGGTTGAGATTCTCTACCTGGTCTTTAACGGCACGCTGCACTGGAGCGACTTCTTCTGGCCGTTCGCGCTTCCAACACTTGCCGGGAATATTTGCGGTGGGACATTTATCTTCGCGTTGATGAGCCATGCGCAAATTCGCAATGATATGAGCAATAAACGCAAAGAAGAGGCCCGATTAGAGGCGGAGCGGGAACAAAAAAAGCAGAAAAACCAGAAGAAACAATCCTGAATGGCGACTGTTTGAGCAGTCAGGCGGACACAGACTTACCGTTGCAGGTAAAAAACGCTATACTCGTGCCGCTTCGTCCCCTTAGTTAAATGGATATAACGAGCCCCTCCTAAGGGCTAGTTGCAGGTTCGATTCCTGCAGGGGACACCATTTCACAGTTCGCCACTCTCCGCAGTAGTTCGCAAAATCCCTTACACAGCAAGCTCTCAATAAAATACCAGTTCGTCATAGTTCGAAATAGAACGTTGACAGCCGCATGCTTCGGCGGGTAAAAAACGAGTAAATAATTTTACCCACCGGAATTTTACCCATGCTCACCATCAAGCAGATCGACGCGGCAAAGCCGAAAGATAAACCGTACCGGCTGCTCGACAGCAACGGGCTGTACCTTTATGTGCCGGTTACCGGAAAGAAAGTCTGGCAATTGCGTTACAAGCTCGATGGTAAAGAGAAGGTGATGACGGTAGGCAAATATCCGATCATGTCATTGCAGGAAGCCAGAGACAAAGCATGGCTTGCCAAAAAGGATGTGTCTGTCGGCGTCGATCCGGTAAAGGCTAAAAAGTTGTCAGTCAAAGACAACTCGTTCGGCTCTATATATCAGGAATGGTACGAGCATAAAAAGCAGGTATGGTCAGAGGTATACAGCACCGAACTGTCACGCATGTTCCAGGATGACATTCTGCCGTTGATTGGCGCGATGGAGATTAACGAGATAGAACCAATGCAGATACTTGAAGTGATCCGCAGGTTCGAAGACCGTGGAGCAATGGAACGGGCCAATAAGGCGCGTAGGCGGTGCGGGGAAGTATTCAGGTACGCGATTGTTACCGGCCGCGCGAAGTATAACCCGGCCCCTGACCTTGCTGATGCCATGAAGGGATACCGGAAGAAGAACTATCCTTTCCTACCTGCAGACCAGATACCAACATTCAATAAGGCATTGGCTGGGTTCTCCGGGAGCATCGTTTCACGCATAGCAACGCAGATTCTGCAATACACGGTGCTCAGAACAAAAGAACTCCGGTCCATGCAATGGTCAAACGTCGACTTTGAAACCAGGACGATTACGATCACCGAAGAGGTGATGAAGGGCCGACGCCCTCACCTTGTCCCAATGTCTGTGGGGAAGGAAATCATTTGATACTTACGGGATTAGAGTAGATTAACCGGGAATACGCGGGATTACTGACTTCGGTTCAAAACGGATTTTGATACCGGAATGATAAAAATGATGCCGATCGGCAAATCATTTGATACTGCTCTCAGCGAGCATTTAAAGATATTAGATCAGGTTTCAAAACCAATTTTAACACACTTCAAAATTGCTAAGACTGATTAATTTTCGTTTGATTCTAAGCAACGTTAAACGGTCAGATTTAGCTGATAACATACCTAGTATTCATTTGAAAATTAACCGGCCTTCTTGTTATCACTGGACAGGCCAGTTTCGGCTACGCTGATATCAGCTTCAAGTGACCCTTTTTTCACTTGGTCATGCAGCCTGATTAGTTGCTCTTTTTCTTTAGTATTCAAATTGTTCCAAACTGCATCGATATCGCCATCATATCTTAATTTCTCCATAATTCCTTTGGCCCCTATCTGCATAAAAAGCTTAACAAGCTGCAAGACTTCCTCTTGGGATAAGGCTTCAAAAATCAGTTGCCAGGCCACAGTTAAGGCATTGATATCTCTAGTCGCCTCAAAATGCGCCTCCATGTCAAAATCATCTGATGCCTCGTCAGTGGCGTCTGCTTCCACTGAAGCATCGCTCTGAAGTTTTAAATCCCTTGAGTGGGCTTCAGAAGCTACTCCTGTGGCCAGCCATTCAACAGATACATCTTCAATGTTGGCAATCTTTATTGCCACATTGAGTGATGGCTCTGTCCCTCTCGTTAGATAGTTGTTTAATGTGGAGAATGAAAGACCCCAATGGTTTGCTGCTGCGCGTACTGTGCGCTTGCCAATAAGCTTCCTTAAACGTGTTGAAATGCTTTCTTTTCCTTCCGTATCAAAAGCAAAATCGCTTTCTTTTGCATGTCCCATTTTCTTTTACCCTTAACTGTCTGATTAATATACGAAAATCACAATAGACAACAAATAAAACTCACAAAGACAAAAGAAAGCTCTTCTTTTGCTTTACATATGTCATATGTGGATCAATACTTATCCCAACGGATAACCCCGCCGGATTATCCGGGCGGTTAACTTTTTAGGGTAAACGAAGTATGGAAAGAAATGAAGTGATAGCTGTAAGGGACTGGCACAACATTGACATTGTTGGAGAGCTACATAAGCGCGGCCTGACAATGCGTGGTCTTTCCGTAGATGCTGGTCTTAAGCCGGATACGTTGAAAAACGTACTCCATCGTAAATATCCAAAAGGTGAGCGCATCGTTGCTGATGCTCTCAATGTAGAACCCTCTTTCATCTGGCCAAGCCGTTACGCAAACAAGGATTCGTGATCATGTTCGTGACAGTGAATGAGTTAGCAGGTTTGCCTGGAGTACCGGGAACGCCACAGGGCATTCGGGCGATGATGAACAAAAGGATTAGCGATAATCCTGATCTGGTTCGTAAGCGTAATGGCAGTAAGGCATTTGAGTACCACATTGATTGCCTGCCACAGGATGCGCAGGATGCTTTGCGCACCCGTCACATCAAAGAACTGATGACCGGGGCTGACATTACTTTGCCCGCAGTCGCTGAATCAAAAGCGATATCACCACGCAGCAAGGCGTCGGAAGAAAGCAAAATTGCCGTCTTCCGCAAATGCCCGGCATTGATGGAGCAAAGGCTGGGTTCACTGACTGCGGCCCAGAAGCAGACCGCTGACTCACGCATGGCACTGGTTTCCGAAGTCATTCGTCTGGGCCAGTTACCTGGCTACAGCTGTGCCAAAGCGGTGCGTGAAATTGTTCGTCAGGCTCAGTCTGGTGAGCTGCCACAGCGACTCGCTGATGCAGCCACTCTGGCGAATGCCAAGAAAGGCGCATCCCGTTCACTCAGTGAAATATCGCTGAAACGCTGGCTGGCTGATTTCAATAAAGCATCAACGTCAGCAGAGAGGCTGATGTTACTCGCGCCGGGCAAGCGCCAGGTTGTGAAACCCGAGCAGATTGCCTGGCTACCCGAGTTCCTGACGTGTTATCGCCGTCCTGACGGTCGGGGAATTCAGGAAGCCTATGATGATTTCAAAGTCCTCTGGGATATGCGCCACGCTGATAATTCACTCATGCGCGATGCCATTCCCTCCTACGATCAGGTGTGTTACGCAATGGACAAATTACCGGTTGTTGTGAAGCAGAAAGGCCGTGTCACGGGCAGTGAATTCCGCCAGTATGAAGGATTTGTTCGTCGTGACTGGGAGTCGTTGCCGGTGAATTACGTCTGGATTGGTGATGGTCACGGCATGAAAATGAAGGTTGCTCACCCTGACCACGGGAACCCGTTCTCCCCTGAAGTCACATTTATTCTGGATGGTTGCTGTCGTTACATCGTTGGCTGGAGCCTGGCATTATCCGAGAGCGTCATTGCGGTAGCGGATGCCATGCGCCACGGTATTAAAAACCAGGGTAAGCCATTTATTTATTATTCAGATAACGGTGGCGGTGAAACCAACAACACGTTTGATGCTGATATTACCGGTATTTTACCGCGTCTCGGTATCGACCACCGTCTCGGTATTCCAGAGAACCCGCAGGGTCGCGGCATCATCGAACGTCTTAACCGTACACTGGGCCAGCGTATCTCCCGCCAGTTTGCGACGTATTACGGCACAGGGGCAGACCGCAGCACCGTACGTCGTACAACAAAGGCGCTGATGTCAGCCACTAATGCAGTGGCCAAAGGCAAGGAGCTGTCAGTTAAACAGCAGCAGACGATGCGTGACCTGCCTTCATGGGACGCGTTGATTGCAGAAATTGAGAGTGGTGTTGAGTGGTACAACAACCGTCCGCATGAGTCACTGCCGAAACGCGGCGACGGTGAGCATTTCACCCCGACCCAGTTTCGCCGTTACAAGCTGGAAAAAGAAGCCACTGAAATCGAATGGTTGGCTGATATCGAGCTGCGCGAGATGTTTATGCCGCAGATTGAACGCAGCGTGAGTCGTTGTGAAGTGCGCCTGTTCAATAACCTTTATTACTCATCTGAGCTGAATCATGAGCACGGTAATAAAGTGCTGGTGAATTACGATATTCACGATGCCACTAAAGTCATTATTCGCCGTCTGGATGGTTCGTATATTTGCGATGCTATCTGGGATGGTAATAAGCGCCAGGCCTTCCCGGTTACAGCTGAATACCATGCCCGTCAGCAGCGTATCAAAGGGATGCGAGCTCGCGGCGAAGAGAAAGTCCGCCTGGCTGAAGCCGAGAATATCCATACCCTGCCAGCTCCGCAGGAGGAAAACTGGTTACAGGGCAATGTTTATCGCCCTCGAGCCACAGCCCCTCTCATGCTGGCTGAAGCGGAAGAAGCAGAATACCGCGAGGATGAATTCCTGAATAACTCACTGGATATGCTCGAATCCAGTAAACGCAAAAATGTTATTTAAATAGCCTTTAAATTTAATTCAAATATATGGAGTTAATTATGTCTGATGTGAATATCACCGATATTCGCGGGGTTCTGCGCACCCTGGTGGATGGTAAACGTTTTACTTTTGCTCAGGTCGCCCGTGAAACAGGCTTGTCTTCCGGCACGGTCAGCAGCTTCATGAATGAGAAATACAACGGTGACAATGAACGCGTGGAAACGGTACTGACCCGCTGGATTGAGAAGCAACAGGCTGGCGCTGAAATCCCCGAGCCACCGCGCTTTATCGAAACGCCGACAGTGAAACAAATCTGGACTGCTTTCCGTTATGCGCATCTGACCGAGTGTATCGGTGTCGTGTGCGGTAACCCTGGTGTGGGTAAATCAGAAGCCGCCCGCGAATACCGTCGCGGCAATGATAACGTCTGGCTGATTACCGTCACACCTGCCTGCTCCAGCGTTCTTGAATGCCTGACAGAGCTGGCCTATGAGCTGGGTATGAATGATTCCCCACGCCGTAAAGGTCCGCTGGCTCGTGCCTTACGCCGCCGTCTTGATGGCACTCAGGGGCTCATCATCATTGATGAAGCCGACCATCTGGGCGCTGAAACCCTCGAAGAACTGCGCCTGTTACAGGAAGCGACCCGTGTCGGGCTGGTGCTGATGGGTAACCACCGCGTCTATTCCAATATGACGGGCGGTAACCGCACTGTTGAATTTGCGCGTCTTTTCTCGCGTATCGCCAAACGCGTGGCCATCAACAAAACCAAAAAAGCAGATGTGGCAGCGATTGCTGATGCCTGGTCTATTACGGGTGAGAAAGAGCGTGAGCTTCTCCAGCAAATAGCCCAGAAGCCAGGAGCACTGCGTATTCTCAGCCACTCCCTGCGCCTTGCAGCCATGACAGCCCACGGTGCGGGTGAAACGGTGAATGAAAAATACATCCTCAGAGCGTTCCGCGATCTGGATTTAGATGTTGATGTGTCAACCCTGCTGCGAGGTTAATCATGTTCTCTCATCTCATTTCGTCCCATGTTCAACAGGCGCTGGCCACTGAAGCCATGCTCAATCAAAAAGGATGCCTGGTCACAGCTTTTCGCCAGTCCAGAACCCGGCCGATTCTGGAGGTGTCATGTCCTCCTGCTGATTTACTCAGCCAGGCGGTGCGGATTGTAGAGCGCAATAACGAAGGCTCCCGCTCTGTCTGGGTCGCTTCATTAAACGGTTGCCGGATTATCTGGAGGTAATCATGGTCAGAACATACCGCGAGTGGACCACGCGCGAACGTGCATTCATTAAGTCCAGCGCAGGAAAGCTATCAGCAGAAGAAATAGGTAAGGCACTGAAGCGTAGTAAAAAGTCAGTCTGCACCTTTGCCAGCCGAAGACAGATATCACTGGCGCTGACGACACCTGATGACCATGACGCCTGGCTTTGTCGGGAGCTGTATAAAGAAGGCCTGTCTGTGGCGGTAATAGCCAAAAAGATGGAGCTGGGAAATAAACTGGTTTCAAACATCATCTTTGAAAATGAATATTAATAAATGAGGTTGGTATGAATAATACAAATAATATCCCGGAAGGTTACCGTATTAATGCTCAGGGGCATCTGGTGCCAGAATCGCAGGTAAAGCCGCTGGATAAACTGCGTGATGAAGTGGTGATGAATATCATCGAGTCGGCACGTCAACAGCGTCAGCAACTGGCCGCTTTCAAGCTCAATTCCATGCAGGAGATTGCCGATTTTATTGACCTGTCAGCGGCGGAGTACGGCGTCGAGTTTGGCGGTGCCAAGGGCAATGTGTCACTGGTGAGTTTTGATGGCCGTTACAAGCTGCTTCGCGCCGTGGGTGAGCACCGTGTTTTTGATGAGCGCATTCAGGCTGCTAAAACGCTGATTGATACCTGCATTAACCAGTGGTCTGGCGGTGCAGACGAGAAGATTATGGCGCTGGTTGACCATGCATTTCGTGTCAACAAACAGGGCAAAATCGACATCAACCAGGTGCTGGGGCTGCGCCAGCTCAATATCGATGATGAGCGCTGGAACGAGGCAATGGATGCGGTTGCGGATGCTATTCAAGTGACCGGCACCAGTCAGTATCTGCGGATGTATGAACGCCAAGGCGACGGGAGCTATAAACAAATTTCACTGGATTTAGCCAAACTCTGATATTCCGATAAACCATTTTGAATTTATTACGGCGCTTGCGTCAGGGCTTCGTTCGCGCCGGATTCATAAGGATGCTTATTATGACCACGAATAAAACTGTTATTTACGATGCGGCATTTTCACGCTGGGGCTTTGATTCCCAGGTACTGGCGCTGGCAGAAGAATCCAGTGAGCTGGCCGCAGCTTGTTCCCGGTTTATTAATCACAAAACCAACGGCAGTAAAGTTGCTGAAGAAGCGGCAGATGTTGAAATCATGCTCGAGCAGCTGCGCCATAACGGTATGGGCAACATGATTGACCAGGAAAAAACCCGCAAGCTGACCCGGCTGGCCCAGGTGGTTGGTGTTGAAGTCCAGCCTTTGCAATCGTTCGGCCCCTCCGTTCTTGGCCTTATTGAGGAGGCGGCAGAGCAAATCGACATTGCCAGTACGCTCTACAAAGACCGCCAGACCAGCAATCGTTTTGCCTCTGCCCGTGCTCGTATGGCTATTAGCCTTTTAATGCAGGCGGCGCAAAAGATGATGCGCGAGCAACAGTACGCGGAGCGGATGGCTACTAAGGTGGAAAACGATGAGTAATCAAAACCGGGTTAAATGTACAAGATGCCGCAATATTCATACTGAAGGGGAACGGGTAGAAAAACGCAATCATCAGTACAAGGGAATAGTGGTGCATGATTTATGTTGCCCACGCTGTGGTTGTCGTAATTTTTATGACCTCAGCAAGCCGGAGAATGCAGGATGAAAAAGCTCAGTCAGATTATTCATATCGCTAAAAATCAACTTGGCCTGGATGATGATACCTACCGCGCATTGCTATCTTCTGTCGTGCCGGGGAAAACCAGCTGCCGGGATATGTCTGCATCCGAGCTTCAGCAGGTTATTAAGGCTTTTGAGGGTAAAGGATTTAAAAGCCAGCCTTCCCGTCAATCAAAGCGTCGAATGTCAAAACCTTCTGACATTAGCAAAAAAATCAGGATGGTCTGGAAAGCGATGTTTGCTGATGGGTTTCTCAGGGACGGCAGCGATATTGCACTTGACCATTTTGTCCAGCGCCACACCAGCCAGAAAAATGGCGGCAAGGGTGTTTCCAGCCTTGAGTGGCTACGCGGAGATTTGGAGCTGAACTTCCTTGAAGGCCTGAAGCAATGGCATATCCGGGCAATGAAAAAAACGTTGGTCGAGCATAATGCCCCACTGCCTGTTTACCCTGATACCGGTGAAGTCGTCCGTGACTATGATGTGTTTTGCGCAGCCTACGCTGAAGCGGCAAAGAGGTGGAACAAATGAATGACGACCTGTTTGATGATATTCAGGACGACAGCATCCTTGACCATCTGGATGATGGAACGGAAAATTCACGCTTTCCCTCACTGCTGTCAGAATTGAATGCGTTATTGAGAAAAGAGCTTGAGAGGCTGGGTTACGATCCACAACATTCAATTGAACTTGTCGTCGCAATCAGCAGTAAAATCGGTGGGATGCAGGTCTATTTTCCTCGTGGTCAGGTGCTTGAACAACTTGTCAGAGATATGCGGATCTGGCGTGATTTTAAGGGTGACAACGTAGCGGAACTGGTTGAGCGCTACCACGTCACCTACAAAACGGTGTATAAAGCGATTAAAAGAATGCGAAGACTTGAAATGAATAAGCGGCAATTTTCTTTGGACATGGAGTAATGTTATGGGTGGCGTGATTCTTGTAAATTTAGTGTTGGTTGTTTGTGCTTTTTGGGTTTTCGTTGATGCGGCCAACAACAAAATTGGTGTGCATACTATTACTGAAGGTGTCAGCAAAGGATATAAGAGTGGCATATCACCAGTAGTCTGGGGGGTTGGTAGCCTTTTCATCCTGCCATTTATTATTTATATGGCGCGTCGGAAATCATTAATTGAAAGAGCTAAGTCCAACCCTGTTGATACAGATAAAAACACTGGTTTTATCATTCTCTTCTTAATTTTGGCTGGACTGATAATGTTTACATACAGAGATGTTTTATTCAGTTAAGTCATCCATATCCAATGAAGCCGGTAAATCCGGCTTTTTTTATGCCTAGCACAATAATGGGTTGAAATTACATTAACCCATTTCATTGTAGGTGCAGGCATGACAACAGGCACATCTTCCCCCTCATTTCTTCACGCGCTCTCCTTTATCCTCGCCAAAGAAGGCGGCTACGTTAATGACTCCACCGATAAAGGTGGTGAAACCAACTTCGGTATTTCTGATAAGCGCGATGGCCTTGCCGATGGCAAAACCGACGTTGATGGCGACGGCAAACCCGATACCCCAATTAAAGATTTAACCTCAGAGCAGGCCGGAGAAATTTACTACCGCGATTACTGGTCACCTGCTTATTGCAGCGACTGGCCGGATGGTATTTCTCTCATTGTGTTTGATGCGGCTGTTCAGCATGGCGTCAAAAAAGCACTGACGTTATTACAGGATGCTGCGGGTGTTAAACCTGATGGCATTGTGGGACCCAAAACCACAGCGGCTGTTATTGGTGCCGACCCCGAATGGCTTCTCACACGTTACCTTCTTCGTCGCTCCCGTTATTACGCCGACATTATCAAATCAAATTCCACTCAGGGTAAGTACCTCAACGGCTGGTTTAATCGCCTCGATAGCGTGGCTGATGCCTGCTGGGAGGTTGTTGGCGGCTCTGCATCTGTAACCCGGAGCTGATCATGGGAAAAGGTTGGGATGGCTCTTTGCGTTTTGGTCGTCGTGATCGCATCAAAAAAGAAGTGCTGCACCGCGTTGACGGCGGGCCTCCGCCCGTTCCTGTCGACTACACCGGCTGCGATGGTACTCACGCGAGCTTCTATCGCAAAGGCTGGGATTCTGTCGATATCAGAGACATTGTCTGGCAATGCCAGCGTTATAAGGAAAAATATCGTGTTTAAATCGTTTAATACTGAGCAGCTGAAACTGGCATTGTGCAAAACTTATCAGTCAGGATGGACCCTCGTTGTGATGGTTGTCCTTTCTCTCTGGCTTTGCAGTTTTTATGGGCGTAACGCTTTTATTGTCTGGTGGATGCCACTGTCTGGCATCGTGCTCATTGGTGCCAGTATTTTCCTGGGTAATCTGCCTTACCGACTTATTCAGCCCGCTATGTACATCAGTAAATTTGCCTGTTTATGGTCATGGTTAATCTGGGTTGCGGGCGCGATACTTCTCGCACTGGCTCCCGTGTTTTCCCATGGACTTTTCTTCATCTGGCTTGACCCTCTCGGTGCGCTGATCGGAGTGATGTTCTGCTGCTGGGTATCACGTAAGGGCTTACTCAAATGGATCCGATAACCCTATCTACTATTGCCTCCGTTCTGCTCAAGGCTGGCCCTTCAGTCATGCGTACGGTGGGTAGCTGGTTCGGTGGTGATACTGCGAAAACTGCCGATTCTGTTGCCGGGATTGTTGAGTCGGTCAATGGCGCGATTAATCCCCAGGACCAGCAGCGCGTGCTGGAACAGAAGCTGGCACAGCTTCCACCTGAGCAGTTCGTGCAGCTCGAATCCCTCAAAGTACAGCTTGAGCAATACCAGCTTGAACGTGACAAATCGCTGCTGGCTGACCAGCAGGCGGCGCATCACGAACAGCAGGAAACTATCCGTAACGGCGATAACGCCACCGACGAATATGTCCGGCAGACCCGGCCTCGCATGGCACGTTTATCTCTCTATAGCAGCATTGCCTATGTGATGTTGATGTCCGTTGGCCAGCAAGCTGGTGCTGTTGCCGGTGCGTATGGCCACGCGTTTTCAATGCCCGCACCCGACTGGGATATTGCCCTGATGCTGGCCTCTCCGGCGCTGGGTTATCTGGGGTTCAGAACGCTGGACGGCTTTGCCCGCTTCAGTAAATCCAGCAAACACAAGGTGATGATGCCCAAATGACGGATGTTCTTGACCAGGCCAGCGACCTTGAAAATGAAGAGCGTGAACGTGTCTTAAAAAGCCATTTAAACCGGATTAAAGAACAACCCGACAACGTTGGTTTTTGTAATGACTGCGGCAATGACATACCGCTTCCCCGCCTGAAAGCGCAGCCGGATGCGGTGACCTGCCACACCTGTCAGAGCATCAGAGAACAAAGGGGGAAGCGTGGACTGGGAAGTCGTTAAGGGGAGCTGGGCCATCATCTGGGCATTGTTTATGTCAGGCGTGAATCTTATCCAGCTACTGCTGGCCAAGACCTACGTCAAACGTGAAGAGCTGGAGCTGGTGCGTAACCGGCTTCAGGGGCTGGAGAACACCATTGCGGTACTTCCCAGCCAGAAAGACCTGCACCAGTTGCAGCTTGAAATGAGCAATCTGCGCGGCGAACTGCGCGAGCTGGCACCGTCCATCAGGCAGGTGTCACGCATCAGTGACCTACTTCTCGAAAACGAATTAAAGGATAAATGAGGGAATGACCATGCGTGAAATTCTCGACAGTGACCAGCGTCTGGTCATTTTGCGATCCCTTCTGGATTGCGGCGACAGTGCCAACGAATCCATTTTGCAGACCTGCCTGCAAACCTATGGGCATAAAGTTTCTCGTGATGTGGTGCGTACCCATCTGTCTTGGTTGCGCGAGCAGGGGCTGGTGAGTCTGAGCGATGTATCGGGGTGCTATGTCGCTGAAATTAGTGGGCGCGGTGATGATGTGGCCAACGGTCTGACCACGGTGCCGGGTGTTAAGAAACCACGAGCGAGAGGGTAAATAATGAAGAAAAAAAAGCCTCTGTCTTCTGCTGAACGTGAAGTGATTCGTAAGTTGGCCACCGTCCTGGTCTGTGCTGACCTTGAAGCCAATATGATCGCAAAGTTCTATGAAGAAAAATTAGGTAAGCCTTATGACCGTGACGCACCAGACAGTTATCTGAACGGCTTTCTCTCCAGTGACCCTGAATATAAACGGCTCTGGATGTTGTTGCAGAAAGACCTGGTGACCTGCCGACGTGAAATGGCCGAGGGTCTGAGGAGAGAACGTGACAGCTGAACAACGTCCGACCCGTGGCCGTCCGTCGAAGATTGACCTGTTGCCCGACTCTGTCCGCGACCAGCTCCATCAGATGCTGCGTGACAAGCGTCATACCCAGGAGGAAATCCGCGAAGCCATTAATGAGCTTATCAACAGTCACAACCTGCCTGGTGATATGAAACTCAGTCGCACCGGCCTTAATCGCTACGCCAGTCGCATGGAAGAGTTCGGTTCTAAAATCCGTGCCTCCCGTGAAATGGCGGAAATCTGGGCGGCAAAACTGGGCTCTGCACCTACCTCAGACGTGGGCAAGCTGTTGATGGAGTTTGTCAAAACACTGGCGTTTGAAACCTCAATGTCGATGGCCGAAAGTGATGATCCTGTTGAACCTAAAGCGTTGGGGCAACTGGCTCTGGTCGCCCAGCGACTTGAAGCAGCAGCGATGGCCAGCCATAAACGCGAGAAAGAAATCCGCCTGGCTTTTGCCCAAGAAGTTGCCGCGCAGACCGAAACCATCACCAAACAGGCTGGGTTATCAGCGGAAACCGCTGCTGATATTCGTCGCCAGATTCTGGGAATTGCCGGATGAGTCACACTTCGCCAGCACAGGAAAAATTACGTAATCAGTCCGCTTCAGCGATCCTCTCCGGTGCGTTCGATGCCGACCAGGTGCTGCTGCCTTATCAGCGCCGGTGGATTGCCGATACGTCACAGCTGAAAATCGCAGAGAAATCCCGCCGTACAGGTCTTACATGGGCGGAAGCGGCTGATGCGGCACTGAATGGTTCGATGACTGCCAGTGCCGGTGGTTGCGATACGTTCTATGTCGGCACGACCAAAGACATGGCGCGAGAATTTATTGATGCCTGTGCTATGTGGGCGAAGGCTTACGGGCTGGCGGCATCAGATACAGGCGAAGAAGTGCTCCAGGATGAAGACAAAGATATCCTGGTGTATGTCATCAACTTCGCCAGTGGTTTTAAAATCAAGGCGCTGTCGTCCAATCCCTCCAACCTGCGCGGTATGCAGGGCAATGTCATTATTGATGAAGCCGGTTTCCAGAAAGACCTTGCTGCTGTGCTCAAAGCCGCACTGGCATTGACCATGTGGGGTTCAAAGGTCCGTCTCATCTCCACCCATAACGGCAATGAAAACCTGTTCAATACACTTATTCAGGACAGCCGTGCAGGGAAAAAGCGCTATTCCATCCACAGTATTGATATCGATGTTGCCTGCGCTGAAGGACTCTATAAGCGTATCTGCCAGGTCACCAAAAAAGCCTGGTCAAAAGATGCTGAAGATGAATGGAAAGACAACCTGCTGAAGGATACCGCCACACCTGAAGATGCGCAGGAGGAGTATTACTGTATTCCGAAGAACGGCGGCGGCACTTACCTGCCGCGTTCCATTCGTGAGCGGGCAGCCCGAGGTCATGGCCCGGTGATCCGCTTTCAGGGTACGGCTGAGTTTAACGCACTTCCTGAAGGTCTCCGCGCACTGGAAATGCAGGAATGGCTTGAGCAATATGTCCTGCCTGAGCTGAACAAACTTCCGCAAAACCTGCGCCATTGTCTGGGTGAAGACTTTGCCCGTAACGGCGACCTGACGGTATTTGCCCCCATCACCGTCAATGATGACACCACGCGTGAAGTACCGTTTCTGGTTGAAATGGGTAATGTCCCCTTCAAGCAGCAGGAGCAGGCCCTCTTCTATATATGTGACAGGCTTCCAAACCGCGACGGCATCAAACTCGATGGGCGTGGTAATGGTCAGTATCTGTCGGAACAGGCGGCTTATCGCTATGGTTCTGAGGTCGAGCAGGTGCAGCTTTCTGTTCCGCACTACCGCGAAAACATGCCGCGCTTCAAGGCTGCGTTTGAAGATGATGAGCTGATATTGCCTAAGCACGAAGACGTCATTAATGACCTTGGAGCCATTCAGATACTGCGCGGTGTGCCGGGGATTGATGATGCCAGAACGGCAGGAAGTGATGGCCGTAAGCGTCATGGTGACGCAGCGATTGCTATTTTTCTTGGCTTTCTTGCCAGTCGGGAAGACTGTCGCCGCTATGAACTTCACCGTCTGACCAGACCCGCCGATACCCGCCACAACCCTGATTCGGGTGATGACCGCCGTCAGGTTCATCTGACCCGTGGCCTCAAGAACCAGCGAGGATTACTCTGATGTTAAAACAAATTTCCGGCGCTATTCGCCGTCTGCTGCACCCGTCAACAGGTGAACCGGTCACCATTAAAGATAATGATATTACTGAGCCTGAAGCGCGTGGTCGCACTATGAGTGTGCGGCGACCTTCACCAGGCATCAGTATTGCCAGTACACTTTCCCCGGGCAGTCTCGCCGGGGTTTTACGTAATGCCATTGAGGGCAATGCCCGTGATTACTTCATCCTTGCTGAGGAAATGGAAGAACGTGACCTGCATTACTCCAGCGTACTGCGTACCCGTAAGCTGACCGTTGCCGGTATTGTTCCGACGGTAGTGGCCGCAAGCGATGAAGATAACGATATGCAGCTGGCTGACGCAGTGCGTGATCTTCTCGAACAACCACAGGTGCCGGAGCTGTTGTTTGACCTTCTTGATGGTCTGGGGAAAGGTGTTGGTGTCTGCGAAATTTTGTGGAATACCCGCGATGCACTCTGGAAACCCCGTGATTATGAGTGGGTTGATCCACGTTTCCTCAAAACTGACCGGGAGACCCTACGTGAATTCAGACTCATTACTGACAGCAACCCTATCGATGGTGAGCCGCTGAGTTCCGGGAAATATATTATTCACCAGCCTCGCCTGAAGTCTGGTCTACCGCTGCGTAACGGTCTGGCCCGACTGGTGGCGGTGATGTATATGCTCAAGTCGTTTACTGTGCGTGACTGGTGGGCTTTCGGTGAGAAGTTTGGCCTGCCTCTGGTGGTGGGTAAATACCATAATCAGGCAAGCCCTGAGCAAATCCGCACCCTCATTGATGCGATCAGTTCTTTGGCTTCTGATTCTGGTTGTGCCATCCCCGACAGCATGAAGCTCGATATGGTGGAGACAGCCAGTCGTAATGGTGGTGGAGCACTGTTTAAAGAGATGGCCGAATGGTGTGATGCCCAGACCAGTAAGGCGGTGCTGGGTCAGACCATGACCACTGATAACGGTAGTTCCCGCGCACAGGCCGATGTTCATGATCGGGTGCGCATGGACATTGCCCGCTGGGATGCCCGCCAGTTAGAAAACACCCTGAATGAATTTCTTGTGCGCCCGTTCATCGAGTTCAACTTTGGCCCACAGGAAAACTATCCCCGCGTCAAGATGCTCATCAGCGAGCCGGAAGACCTGAAGGCGTTTGTCGATGCACTTATCCCGTTGGTTGACCGTGGAATGAAAGTGCAGGAATCCGAGGTTCGCGATAAGTTTGGCCTGGCCGAACCTGAAGCCGGTGCATCCGTACTGGCTCCGACAAACAGCTTTGCCGTATCGGGTTCATTACCGGCACTGAACCGCGAGCAACTGGCCCTCAACCGCTCACAGGATGATGAGATTGACGCGCTGGTTGCCGAAGGGCTGAAGGACTGGGAGAAATCAGGTGATGCCTTTACCAGTCCCGTGCTGCAACTGGCCAATGAAGTTGACAGCTTTGAGGAGTTTCTGGCCCGCTTGCCTGAGCTGCAAAAAACACTTGAACCTGATGACTTCGCCGAGCAGCTGGCGATGTTGAGTTTTAAAGCCCGTGCGCTGGGGGATGCGAAAGATGCGGTCTAAATTAGTCAGGCGTCATCGTCTCGATTTTCATCGACCTTCTTACTGGCCAGTGAATTTCCATTCGTACTTTGCTCAGGTTCACGGCTGGTATTATGGGAGGAAGTATGGCTGAACCTACAATTATCCCTAAAGAGGCACTCGCCTGGCTGAAGTCCAAAAAGCTGAAACCGGGATTTGATTTCCGTGATATCTGGCGCGAAGAGCAAAGTGTCAGTTTCACCGTGGCGAAGATGACCCAGCTTGACCTGCTTCAGGACGTGAAGTCACTACTCGAAGAAGCGCTTGCCGACGGTCAGACCTTCATCCAGTTCCGCGAGACGCTCAAGCCATTACTTGTAAAGCGCGGTTGGTGGGGAGTCCAGATGATGGATGACCCGCTGACGGGTGAATCTCGCCAGGTACAGCTTGGCAGTGACCGTCGGCTTCGGACTATCTACGATACCAATATGCGCACAGCCCGCAGCGCGGGCCAGTGGGAACGTATCGAGCGCACCAAACGAGCCATGCCTTATCTGCTCTATACGCTGGGTCCCTCTCGCGAGCATCGCGTTGAGCACCTGAAGTGGGCTGACCTTTGCCTGCCGGTTGATGATCCATTCTGGCAGACACATTTCTTTCCGAACGGTTGGGGTTGCAAATGCGGTGCGCGTCAGGTCAGCAAGTATGAGTATGAGCAGTTGCTTAAAAACGGCGTCACACGCAACGTGCCGCAGCTTGATGACAACGGCAACCCAACGGGTCAGGTCACTCGCGAAAGTGTACCCGTGCGGACACAGGCACCTGCCACTAAGCGGACAAAATGGCTGAACAAACGCACAGGTGAAGAAGAGATGGTGCCTGAAGGTATTGACCCCGGCTGGGATTACAATCCGGGTACAGGTCGCCAGGCAGAGCTTGAACGTCAGTTACGCGTTAAACAACAGGCATTTGACGGTGATAGCTAACCGAAGCGGGAACGCGTCTGAAACACGCATGAAGACACGGTTAAACTTTATGATACGATGACGCGAGAAAAAATCTTTAAACGCACCACGGCGTTTTTAAACGTGGTTTAAACGGGGTTCCCCGCCTCGCTTACAGTGAAGCCGGTAAATCCGGCTTTTATTTTGCCTTCCGCATACTGTCCGTAACTTCTTTTCGACGGACAGACGCATGAGCATTCCTAACCCCAAACTGGAACTTCTGGCACTTTGCTTTGAGTTACCAGACCTTGCTGATAATGCCCTTCCTGAATGGTTGCCGATGATACCTGCGGGTAATTTCATTGGCCGTGATGGTCGCTCATGGGTGAATGATAATCCTGCTGCCGTTATTGCCACTTCACTGCGTTACCCAAAACTGCCGTTCGATGCCGAGCATTCCACTGAAATCAAAGGTCCACTGGGTGAAGAAGCGCCAGCCTATGCCTGGATTGATGCTATGCGCGTCAACGAAGATGGCAGCATCGATGCGCATATCGAATGGACCCCTGACGGTGAAGCGCTCGTTCGTGGCAAAAAATATCGCTATTACAGCCCTGCATTTTTCAATAACGGCGCCCGCCAGGTTACCCGCCTGTCCAGCGTCGGTCTGACCAATAAACCCAACCTGTATTTACCCGCTCTAAATTCGGAGAACCACGAGATGACTGTACCTGTCCAGATTGTGACGGTGCTGGGGCTCGCGGCCGCTGCGTCTGCTGATGACGTTGTGGTTGCTATCCAGCAAATGAAAGACCGCGAAACCGTAGCGCTGAACCGCGCTGAAAATCCTGACCTGACGAAGTTCATTCCGGCAGAGACCTATCAACTGGCACTTAATCGCGCCCAAACGGCGGAAGAGCAACTGAAAGCGCAGGCAGGAAAAGACGCTGAAGTGCTGGTTGATGGTGCTATTGCTTCCGGCAAAGTTGCCCCGGCCAACCGTGATATGTATCTGGCGCTTTGCCGCAGCGAAGAAGGTCGCAATCAGTTCGGCGAGTTTGTCAAAACAGCACCGGCCCTGGTCAACACTGACCCAACCAAAGGGAAAGGTAGTAAGGAAGACACCACGCTGACCGATTCTGAATTGTCTATGTGCCGCTCAATGGGCATCAAAGAAGAAGAGTTTTTGGCTATCCGCAATAAAGAAGGAGCTCGTTAATGGCTACCACGATCAGTACTGACGTGTTGTATGCACTCAAAACAGCCCTGAGTGCTGCATTTACGCGAGGTGTAGGCCGCGTTAACCCTCAATTCCGCTCGGTGGCCAGTGTCATTCCCAGCACGGGAGCATCCAATACCTATGGCTGGCTGGATGATTTTCCAGGTATCACCGAGTGGTTAACCACCCGACAGCTCGCCCAGCTCAAACAGATGGGCTACAGCATCACCAACAAGACCTGGGAAAGCTCGATCAAGGTGAAGCGTGAAGCGGTGGAAGACGATCAGCTTGGTCAGTACTCCATTGTTACCGAACAATTTGGTCGCAACGTCACCATTTTCCCGGACGAGCTGGTATTCAAACTGTTGTGTGATGGTTTCACTACAACTTGTTTTGACGGGCAGTACTTCTTCGACACCGATCATCCAGTAGGTTCGGGCACTCAGAGTAACGTTATCGGAACACCGGCTACCGATACAGGGGAACCGTGGTTCCTGGTCGATGCCACGCAGGCGCTGCTACCGATTATCTTCCAGGACCGTCGCCCGTTTGATTTCAAGGCGCTGGATGACCTGAGCAGCGAGCACGTCATTCTCAATAATGAATTTATCTTTGGTACAGATGGCCGCTGCAATGTGGGTTATGGCTTCTGGCAAACGGCAGTGGGCTCCAAAGATACCCTCAATGTTCATAACTATGAGTTGGCATATCAGGCGATGCAGGGCATCACCAACAGCGCAGGTAAACCACTGGGTATCACACCGACCATGCTGGTTGTGGGTAAAGGTAACCGCTCTGCGGCCAAGGGGCTGATTGAAGCGGTTAACTCTGCAAATGGCGCATCGAATATCTACTACAAAGACGTCGATATTCTGGTCACCCCTTACGTCAAATAACACGTAAAACTCCTGATTACGTTTTTTCTTACGTTAAATCACGACGGGTTTAAACGGTCTTCAAAGGTCGTTTAAACCCGCCCAAAGAGGATGGAATAGTGAGTGGAAAAACATCAAAGGCAGCGGGTCAGCAAAAGGTTAAAAACGGCACTGGCGCGGCATCATCGCCGGAAGTGGCATCGCCTGTTATCACTGACGGTGCGCGACATGAGCCGTCAGTCACTCTGCCAGGGCATTACATTGCAGTGGGTTCACAACCCGTCAGTACTGTAGTGCCTTTGACTGATGGTGTTGTGTCAATGGTGGAAGAGAGTGACCCGCAAACCATGCCCGTAGTTGCGACTAAGTCTGACTTAATCAGTGCGCTTATGCTGGCTGCGACATCGTCCTTCCCCCAGACCGATGACATTCAGGCCCTGGAAGTTCGCGCGGTTCCAGTTGGTGGCTTCTACCGTTGCGGCCGTTTCTGGCCACGCGAGCCCGTGAATGTCTTTGCCAGTGATGACCCTGAAGGTGACAACGCCGCTAACAGTGACGGACTGAATATGATTGTTGACTGCTTTATCAGTCATGCCGATGCCGCCCGCCTGAAAGCCGAGCCGATGCTCATCGTCAACGTTATTGAATCGGTAACGGAGAAACCGTAATGGGCATTTACGTCACCCGTGATGACCTGCTGGCGGTGGATGGTGAGCTGGTCTGGAATATGGCCATCGACAAATCCACCAATCAGCTTGATGACGCGAAGATTGAAACGGCTATTGATGACGCAGATGCGGAGATTAATTCATTTCTGGCCAAGCGTTTCCAGCTGCCACTGGTGATAGCTACTATCCCGCGTCCACTTCACCGGGTGGCGGTTTCCATTGCGATCTACTGGCTGTCTGAGCGTGACAGCCAGATAACCGACCTGATCCAGAAACGTTATGACGACGCCATTCGTACGCTCAAAGAGATTGCGAACGGTACGCGTGACCTCGGACTGCCAACGGCCAGTACAACGCCCGAAACCGATAACGGCAAAATTATTGTGGTATCGGACAACCAACGCCTGTTCACCCGCAACAAACTCCGGGGCGTGCTCTGATGGGTATTTCCGTTGAGGTGATGGGGGCGGAGAAGCTGGCGCAAATCCGCATGGCCATCGAGAAACTTTCTGACAGCTCTCTCCAGCAGGAGTTGCTGGAAAGTATCGGTGCCGTTGTTGAATCACAGACCCGCCGTCGAATCAGTGATGAGAAGTCATCACCCGCAGGTGAGAAATGGCAGGCATGGTCTGACGGTTACGGCAAGACTCGTCACGGTAACCAGAGCCTTTTGCAGGGTAACGGTGACCTGATGGACAGCATTCAGTTCATCGTCGAGCGAGGCCGCGTTCGTGTCGGTTCCCCGCTTGCTTATGCCGCCGTTCATCAGGATGGTTTTTCTGGCAGCGTCTCCGTCAGTGCTCATAAACGCCTTATCACACAGGCATTTGGTCGGGCACTGAAGCACGGCGTCTGGCAGTCAGTTGGTGCGCAAAAACGCATGATGAATATTCCGCAGCGCGAATATCTCGGGCTGTCATCTGAAAATAGCGAAGAGCTGATGCACGTCATTGGCGACTTCTGGCAAGGGGTACTCCCATGAATAACCGTCCCGAACTGCTGACCACCGGCAGCACGGTTGCGGCCGCAGAACATATTGTGGACTGGCTGAAACCGGTACTGGAGGGTGACAGCCTGGACCAGGTGAAAGTGATCGAACGCCATATTGGTCAGTTCAATACTCCGGCTGAAGTGAAAACCTATCTGTCTGATCGCAATGGTTGTATCCGCGTTGCGGCACTGCGTATCCGTAATATCCGCTCTCGCGCAGGTGGCACCATCGGTGATGTGACCTGGGCTGCTTATGTCATGGCCACAGACGCATGGGGATACCCGCGTGATACACGTTGCGAAATTCTTGTGGGAAAACTGGCTCGTCGGATTGCATCACGCGAAGCGGCATCTGGCATGGGTGCTGAACGTGCCGCCAGCGCCATCAGTGCCGACAACATCTATACCAGCGGACTGAACGATCTGGGCCTGACCATGTGGGCTGTGACATGGGAGCAGGAGTTTCGACTTGATGAAGAAATCGATATTTCAACGCTCCCTGACTTCCTGCGGCTGGGGGCAACATTCTCCGTCAATGACGGTGCAACCAACATTGATGGCGTGATTAACGTCAGGGAACCTAATCCATGAAAAAACATATTAAGCCCGCCCGTGATGGGCTGCTGGTCCGAAAAAACAAAGGTGAGCATCTGAAGGCTGAAGGCGAAGTACTGCTGATGAGCGCCTGGTGGCATCGCCGCGAAGCTGAAGGTGATGTGGTTATCACTGATGTGAAGGAGCCTGCAACCGAGGTTGCTCAAGCCCTTCAGAATAAAAATGTGAAGGAGAAATAATATGTCTCTGGGCTCTATTCCTGATGATATCCGCGTTCCGCTGGTGTACATCGATATCGACAATTCTCAGGCGATGGGCAGCGCACCGGCGCAGTCCCGCAAAGTGATTGTCATTGGCCAGCAGAGTGCCACTGGTGCGGCGGCTGCTCTGACCCAAACCCGTATTACCAGCGATGGTCAGGCTGAGAAGCTGTATGGCAAAGGCTCCATGCTTGCAGAGATGCTGAAAACCTTCCGTAAAGCCAACAGCTATACCGAAACCTGGGCGATGGGGCTGGTTGACCTTGCATCTGGCGCAGCGGCGAAAGCCGAGCTGGCAGTGGTTGGTACTGCGACGGCGGCAGGCACGCTGGCATTATTGATTAATGGTGTCTCTGTTCAGGTCGGTGTGGATGAGGGTGACACTCGCGATACTGTCGGCAGCGCTATTATTGCCGCTGTAGCAAAATTACCTGCCACGCAGGTGGGTGCGGCGTTAAAAGCGACCACTACCGATACGGTAGAACTGACGGCGAACTGGAAAGGCGTCACCGGTAACGGCATGGATGTCCGCAAGAATTACTATCCAGGCGAACAAACGCCTGTCGGTATTAATGTCACCATTACTGACTTTGCAGGCGGCACCGGCACCCCCGATATCAGCACCGTGGTAGCAGCACTGGGTGACGACTGGTACACCGATATCGTTTATGCCTGGAACGATACCCAGAGTCTCAACACCATTCGTGACGAACTGGTGACCCGCTGGGGACCGCTGAAGATGATTGAAGCCCAGCTTTGGGCAGCTTTCCGTGGGACTCATGCCGAGTCAGGCACCTTCGGTGATGCACGTAATGACTGGCTGATTTCCTGCATGGGGACCAATCTGGCGCCGCAGCCATCATGGTTGTGGGCGGCGTCTTATGGCGGTATTTCTTCCTACTATCTCGCCATCGACCCGGCGCGTCCGCTGCAAACGCTGGTACTGCCAGGCATTCTGCCACCGGCTAAAGAAGTCCGTTGGGATATGCCTGAGCGCAACCTGTTGCTGCATGACGGTATTGCCACGCATTTCGTTGATGCGGGTGGCAATGTCTGTATCGAGCGTGAAATCACCATGTACCGCGTCAACCAGTTCGGCGACCCGGACACGTCTTATCTTGATGTGCAGTCCCCGGCAACGCTTGGTCGTATCCGCTACATCATCAAAAACCGTTTCTCCAGCCGATACCCACGTCACAAGCTGGCGGGTGATGATGTGCTGGAGCTGCTTGACCCAGGTCAACCCGTGATGACGCCGAAGATTGCACGCGCCGAGCTGCTGGATATCGCGCTCACTGAACTGGTGCCTGCCGGACTGGTTGAAGACTTCGACGACTACAAAGCCACGCTCGATGTCGATATCGATGGCAGCGATAAAAACCGCCTGAACTTCATCGCTCACCCAAACCTGGTCAATCAGCTGCGTGTGCTGGCTGGTCTCATCCAGTTCAAACAGTAAGGATAAATTATGCCGAGAATTCTGGGGATGGCGTCCATCCGTATTAACGGACGCGAGATTAAAACCGAAGGTAAAGCCACCCTTAATCCGGGTGGGTTTGCCCGCGCACAGCATATGGGAGGCGGTAAGGTCTGGGGATACTCCCGCAAGATGGCAGCGCCTTCCATCAAGCTGACTATCGCGGCAGCGGATGATATGGACGTTATTGAAATCAGTGGCTGGGAAGATGTCACGGTGATGTTTGAAGGTGACAACGGCCTCAGTTATATGATGACCGAATCAGCGACTGATAACCCGGCAGAGCTGGATGAAGACGCAGGCACCATTTCTGCCAACTTCATCGGCACCAAACTGGTGAAGGTGTAAGTCATGGCACAGACCTCATTTACATTGAAAAAGGGTTACATCACGGGCAAAGGCACCGAAGACGAAACCCGTCACACCACGGTAACTCTCAGGGAGCTGAATTCTCAGGATGTTGTTGAGTCACAACTGGCCGCAGAGCGGGTCGTGATTGGCGAGAACGGCAAAGCAGTGGCGTACTGCTCTGAAGTGCTGATGGGGCTTGAGATGCTGCGCCGCCAGATTATGAGTGTCGGCAGCATTCCCGGTCCACTGAGCGTGAAGCAGCTCTATGCCTTCCATCCCGAAGACCTGGAACAGCTGACAACCAAAGCCGCCAGCATGGATGAACTGCTTGCAGGGACCGCCTCACGGGGGCGAGCTGATGCCGCTGGCGACGGCACTCAGTAGTCTTCTCGTCAACCTCTCGCAGCGTTTTGATATTAACCACCTCCAGCAGTTGCCCTTGCGGCAGCTGCTTCGTCTGACAGACCAACTGAGGAAGCAACATGGCAAGCCGCCTCACCACTGAAATTCTTATCAACCTGGCGGGTAACCTGACCGCCAAAGCCCGCCAGTACGGTGCCAATATGTCCGAGTTTGCCCGTCGTAATGAGCGGGCAATGTCTGTGGTGAAGGCCACGTCAGCAGCAGCGGGCCGAGGGTTAGATGCATTGGGTAACCGCTACACCGGGATGATTGCCGGGTTCGCTGGCGGTGCCATGCTTCGCGAATTTGCTCAAACCGATCGCCGGATTACACGCATGGGTCTGGCTGCTGAAAAGACCCGGGCAGAGATGTCTCAGATTTTTAGCGGTATCCAGGATGCTGCAATCAAGTTCCGTGTCGATGACAGTGAGGTGACAAGTGCTGTCGAAAAAATTGGAACGGTGACGGGTGATATTGATTTTGGTGTCAAGAACAAAAATAATCTCGCCGCTTCAATCGCAGCCTCTGGTGGTTCTGGTGAATCAATCGGCGGTTTGTTCGCACAATTCCCCAAATATCAACTGACGTCAGAAAAGCAAACCTTGGAGGCAATGGATACCCTCAACAAACTGGGTAAAGAGGGTGCCTTCGAACTGGCTGATATAGCAGACAAGGGGGTTAGGGCTCTATCAATGTATGCCGCAGCCGGTGGCACGGGGATTAAAGGGATTAAGGATGTGGGTGTCGCAATGGAATCTGCTATTGATGCTACTGGTGACCGAGATACAGCTTCAACAGCAGTCGAAAACCTTATTCGTGATTTACAAGCCCCAAAGGTTGTAAAGGAATTGGGCCGCAATGGTATTAACGTCTTTGGCGATGATGGCAGGATGCGTTCTCTTCCTAAGTTAATGGAAGAAATTGCTAAACGTTCGGGAAATAAAGGAGCTAAAGAACAAAATAAACGCCTGGTCGAATCCGGTTTTAATCAGGACAGCATCCTCCTGTTAAGTAGCGTTACTACTGGTAAAGGTGCAGAAAACCTTAAGCGGTATAACGCTGTAACAGCTGATGGATCAGGTATTTTGTCGGATGCGAAATATGCGGCTCAGGACTTTACATCAGCCTTGACTAGCCTGAATGGCACCTGGAAGAAATTTGCTAATGGCAACCTCGCTAAACCCGTTCAAGAATTAGCTGACGCATTGAATTCAGTAGACCAGAAAACCGTCCAGAACTGGTTGGAGGTTGGCAAGAATATCACTATTGCAGTTGGTGGCATTATTGCAGCTCGCAAAGTATTCCAGATTGGTAAAGGTGCTTGGGATTTATTTGGCGGTGGGAAAGGTAAAGGAATTCCAACTGGCGTGGCTGATGTATTCGGTTCGGGGGTTATGCCGGTATATGTGACGAACATGCCAGCAAATGGTCTGGGGGGAAATAATGATAAGGGGGGTGATGGAAGTAATTCAGACGTGCCTGAGCTACCGGGCAAACTTGGTTTAGTTTCAACAGCAATTAATACCGCCAATGAAATTACATCTCTAATTCCATTTCCTGAAACTAAAGAAGACAAACAAGCATTAATTCAAAAAGTTCAGGACAATGCTAATCGCCCCAGCATGTGGAATGACATTAAAGACTGGTTTACCTCAACGAGCAATGACCCACAAATCGCGAATCCGCAACCATGGGCCAGCCTTCAGCCCCAGAATCAAACCCAAACGTATCCTGCGTTTTCGTTGCAGCCCCTGACTGGGGAAATTAGGGTTGTGATCGAAGGTGATGCCCGCGTTAAGAATGTCAAAATGAACCAGCCGGGCATCACACTCAGCGCTCAATCGGGCGTATCTAATGTGGAGCAGAACTGATGGCTAAAGGTGAATGGGAATCACTGCGTGATGCCTCGTTCCGCAATGTGCCGTTTTATCTTGTTGATAATGAAGGCACCAGCGGCCGCAGGGCAATCCCCCGCGCATACCCTAAAAAAGAAGTGGGCTGGACAGAAGATAATGGTGCGGTCCTTACCCAGCAGCAGATTAATGGCAAGCTGGTTGGAAAGAACTTTCAAAAGCAATTAGAGGCCCTTTTATATGCCCTTAATTTGCCCGGCCCCGGTGAACTTGTTCATCCTTGGTTTGGGATTGAGAAGGTCCAGGTAGGCAAGGTTTCTCACCGCCTGAGCACGGAAGAAGGCGGTATCGCTTTCATTTCTTTCGAAGTATTTGAGGCGGGTGAACGCCTGTTCCCGGCACCAAAAGAAAACACCAGCCTGACATCACTAAGCGCCGCAGATGCAGTAAAAGAGGCGTTTGCCAACGGTGATTATTTTGCAGCGCTCGATGGGCTTGGCGATATGACTGACACTTTGCTCGACGACATGCAGGGGCTGGTGATGAATCTGCCGACTATCCCATCAGCACTGACCGACTGGATTGATAGGGCTAATCGCTTCAAAGACCTGGTCGGAATTGTTATCGCAAAACCTGGCGAACTGGTGCGTGAGGTCATGGGACTGGCCAGTAATATTCGCGATATCGTGAGTGAGCCCCCCTGGGCATTACGCGTTTATGACCAGCTCCGTAGCCAGTGGGCTGGGGAACGGGCCGCTAAGTCTGCGACCAAAACGATGCCGGGAGATATGCCCGTTCTGGCAAGCTCTCCGTCTCGGGGTATTAATGGTGTGGCAAGCAGCATATCGCCAACGGCCATCACACCATCACCTGCGATGCAGACCAACATAACTGACTTCCGCCAGATGGTACTCATTACCGCTGTAGTCGCCCAGTCTGAAGCGGTGGCCACAATGGATTTCACCACATCAGATGAAGCAAAAGCCGCTGGCGATAAACTGGCGGAGCAATTAGCGGAACAGGCAGTCACTGCTGTGGAGAACGGGCAGCGCGAATTATGGCGAACGCTACGTGATTTACGCTTTGCGGTAGTGAACGATGTGCGCGTTCGCGGCGCTCAGTTGCCTGAGCTGCGTCAGTTATCACCTACGGTCACCACTACGGCTGCGGCATTAGCATGGCGAGAAACCGGCAATACTGAAAATCGTGAAGAGATTGTTTCCCGCAACCGGCTGCGTGACCCGTCGTTTATTATGCCCTCCAGCACTATTGAGGTGATCGAATGATGGAGCCTACAACCGCTACAGAAAGTGTTGTTCTGACAGTCAGTGGTCAGCAGTGGGATGGATGGACCGAGATGTCCATTACCCGTTCACTGGAGGCCGTTGCCGGTGAGTTCGATCTCACTGTTACCACTCAATGGTCTGAAGCCGCCCCGCGCACCATCAAAGAAGGCTTACCCTGCACGGTCACCATCGGTACGGATACCGTACTCACTGGCTATATTGATGATTTTATTCCCAGCTACGATGCTGAGAACGTCTCGATTCGGGTCATGGGGCGCGATAAAACCGGTGACCTTGTGGACAGTTCGGTTGTTCATACATCCGGGCAGTGGAAAGGTGTGAAGCTTGAGCAACTCGCCCGTGAAATTGCCCAGCCGTATGGCATTACCGTTATCAGCGAGACAGATACGGGCGAAGCCTTCCCGAGTGTGGTACTTGAGCAAGGCGAGACGGGTTTTGAATTGCTGGACAGGCTGGCCAAACAGCGCGGTGTACTGCTTACATCGGACGCTAAGGGCCAGCTTATCATTACCCGAGCCTCGAAAAAACGGGCGTCAGTTGCTCTGGCATTGGGTGAAAATATCCTTGCTGCCCGTGGTCGCTTCAGTTGGCGTGAACGGGCCAGCCAGTACATTGTGAAAGGTTCCTCCAGTGCCGGTGGTGCGACGTGGGATGACCAGCCCACAAAAGTTGTCGGCGGACGTCAGGTCAGCATTGATGACACTGAAATTAACCGCTACCGCCCGAAGATTCTGGTTAATGAAGACAGCCTGACAGTGGGCGGAGCCAGCACCCGTGGCGACTGGTATAAAGCCCGCATGATGGGCGAAGCCAACACGACGGAGATTACCGTCGCAGGCTGGCGTGAGAACGGTGACAGCGGTCCCTTGTGGCAAAAGAACCTGCTGGCCGATATTCGTGATCCGGTGCAGAACCTCGACACTACCTGGCTCATCAAGAGCGTGACCTTCACTGAAGGCGACGGTGGGCGCATCACCGTACTGGCACTGGTGCCGCCCGAGTCGATGGATATGCCAGAGACAAAGGCGAAAGCGAAGAAAGGCAAGAAAGCGAAGGTGGTGGCAACATGGGACTGAATCCGGCAAATGTTGGCCGTACTCTCAATCAAATTGGACGCCGTCTGCGTTTGTTGGTTGACCGCGCGGTAGTTCGCATTGTGACTGACAGTCTGGGTCGCCAGAACCTTCAGGTTCAGTCGCTGGCCGATGCTACCAATGATGATGTGGAACGCTTCCAGAACTACGGATTTACCTCTGTCCCTCCTGCCGGTTCAGAAGCCATTGTGCTGGCTGTGGGGGGCAGACGCGAAAGTCTGGTGGCTATCGCGGTGGAAGATAAGCGATGTCGACCAAAAGATCTGGCGTCAGGTGATGTCTGTATTTATCATCAGGACGGTCAGTCGCTTATTATTTTAAAAAAGAATGGCGTGATTGATATTAGAGGGAAAACGGTTAATTACACCGCCGACGAATTATTTGAGATTAATACAGCTCAATTTAAATGCGTCGGTCCTTCTGATTTCTCTGAGGATATTACTGTTAACGGTAAATCCTTCCTCAAACATATTCATAAGGATGGCGACAATGCTGATACAACTGCGCCCATATGACTATCGGACTGAGCTGGAAAAACCTACTTTCTCGCGGTGATATTACTGTTCAACATGACGGCCTGTCGCTTGACGACGGGCTTGTTACTTTAGTCCTTATCTGCCTGTTCACCGATTCTCGCGCTGATGCTGATGACGAAATCCCGGATGGTTCCGGTGACCCACGAGGCTGGCCCGGCGACACGTTCAGTGATTATCAATGGGGCTCAAAGCTCTGGTTACTTGAGCGTGAAAAGCTCACCGAAGCTATCCGCCTACGGGTAGAGGACTACGCCAGCCTTTCCATGCAACCGCTGTTGCGTGAAGGTTATGCCCGTAATGCTGAAGTGACGGCCACAATCGCCGCGTCTGATCGCATCAACTTTATTGTCACATTGACCCGTCCTGATAAATCGCTGCTGACTGTTCAGTTAAGCCGACGCTGGGAGGCCACTGCGAATGCCATTTAATACCCCCACTTTGCGAAAAATAATTGCTGACGGTGAAAAGGATATTGAGATTGAACTTAATATTCCAAAATTACCGCCTGTTGGTGTTGAGAACGCAATAAATATATCTGTCAGTAGTCAGGTTCGTGATGTATATGACCATCAGAGCTGGATTGCTGACCAGATAATTCCATCCCCAAAGTCTGACGATCAGACCATTATCGACACCGCTGCAACCGAAGGCGTCATTCGAAAACAATCAACATTCGCCACGGGTCCGGTGACGTTCACCAGTGCTGCCGCTTTACCCGTCGATACCGAAATGCAGACGGTGTCCGGCGTTGTCTACCGGGTTACAGACTCATCGCAACCTGTCGCTGGCGCGGTCACCGCACAGGTTCAGGCGGATGAGGCCGGGGTTGGCGGCAACCTTCCGGCAGGTGAAATACTGACGTTATTGTCACCCGTAGCAGGAACGGACAGTAATGGTGTGGTTGCAACGGCGGGTATCACCGGCGGTGCTGATATCGAGCCTGTTCCTGAGCTTTTAGATCGTCTTCTTTTCCGCAAGCGCAATCCACCTGTAGGCGGCGCAGTGCATGATTACGTCATCTGGGCTCGTGAGATGGCAGGTGTGAGCCGCGCCTGGTGCTTCGATGTGTGGCATGGCTCAGGCACTGTGGGTCTTGCGTGGGTTTATGACGAAAGAACCGTAATTACCCCAACCGAAGCAGACCGTACAGCGATGGAAACCTACCTTTTCCGTCATGCTGATCCCGCAACGGGTCTGTATGTTGGCAAGCCTGGTGGTATTGAAGTCTGGCCTGTTGCCTTGCAACTAAAATCCGTTGCGATGTCAGTCAAACTTATCCCGGATAGCAGTCAGACGCGCTCTGCCGTACAGGCCAGTCTCAACGCACTTCAGAAAACATTATCACCCGCTCAGAATCTGCCCGTTTCTGCCTTGCGTACCGCTATCGGCGCATCAAGTGGTGTGACCGATTACACCCTGTCAATCAGTGCTGATGTCACTGCGGCGACCAATGAATTGATCACAATCGGGGTAATCACATGGCTCACAGCGTAGATGAATGGCTTCATGCCCTTCAGCAGGTGATGCCTCGAGGTAAGGCGTGGCCACGCGAGCTGAATGCTGATTTAACCCGATTTTTACGCGCCTTAGCACGACGTTTAAGCCGTGTTGAAGGCGACGGTGACGCACTACTCAGTGAAATGCGCCCCGAAACAACATTTCAGTTACTCCCGGACTGGGAGAATTACCTGGGATTGCCTGAGTGCGAACTGGATGGCGTAACGGTTGAAGACCGCAGACGTGCAGCCGTTGAAAAACATCACCGTAAGGGTGGACTGGCCCCGTGGCAGATTGAAAATGTGGCTAAGGCGCTGGGATTCACCGTGACTGTGCGGGTGATTTTGCCGCATCACTGTATGCGGAGCTGTATGCATCCGCTCTACCCAGCCCGTTATCGTTGGTTATTACAGATTGATGTTCGCGATATTCAGGGTGGGCGTTTTACGTGCATGGATAACGTTCTGACACCTTTATTAAGTAATCGCGCCCGCAACCTTGAATGCGTTTTATCTAAATACCGTCTGGCCGGAACCGGCTATGAATACTTTTATTCCTGAGGAGTTCAGCAATGTATTTTGTTGATAACGGCTCTGCCGTTCCCGTTATGCCGCAGGTCAAACCTGTATCCAGTGCTACACCACAGTTTTTCACTGAAGGTGGGAATGGTACTCCACCTACATATCCTGGTCCCGACTGGTTCAACATCTTCCAGCTGGAGCTGCTCAACGTACTTAAAGAAGCCCAGATTAACCCTGATAAAGCAAATCATACGCAGCTTGTCACTGCGATGAAAAAGCTCTTCCTGGATGCTTCATCAAACGGCTCTGATATTCCCGACAAAGCGGCGTTTCTCTCAAATCTTGGTTTGGTAGGAGGCCTGGCAAGCGATGCGGTCGGACGGCTGATTGGCGTTAAGATTATTACGGCTTCCACGTCATACATCGCGACGCCAGGAACAAAATGGCTCAGGGTCACAATAACGGGCAGCGGTGGCGGAGGGGGCGGCTGCCAGGCTAGTTCCAATAACGAGACGTTTTTCGGTGCTGGCGGTGGGGCCGGGGGAACAGTAATTATCACGCCGGTCCTGGTGAATAATATTATTCCTGTCACTATCGGCGCAGGTGGGGCTGGCGGTGTTGGTTCGAAATCCGGCCTCAATGGCGGTGATAGCTCGTTCGGATCGGTAATAGCCCCAGGCGGTGAAGGCGGCGGAAAGTCAGGAGTCACAAACACAAACGGTGGTAACGGAGGCGTGCCAAGTACTGGCAATATCAAAATCATTGGTGGATGTGGAAGCGACGGTCAGTCCGGAAATATCGGCGTCAGCGGTGAAGGCGGTGCATCGTACTGGGGCGGCGGTGGACGCGCAGGCGCTGGCGGTGGTCTTAGTGGTAAGGCATATGGTTCAGGTGGCGGTGGCGCATACGATGCAGGTTATAGCGGAACCAGTATGACAGGCGGGAAAGGTGCCAATGGGATTTGTATTATCGAGGAGTTTGCATAATGAACAATGTTTACGCAATCGTAAAAAATGAGTCCGTAATTAACGTTATTATGTGGGAAGGTGAACCTGACTGGGCACCAGACAAGGGGGAAGCCATTCGCGTACCTGACGGGGTTGGGATAGGTTGGGGCTATGCAAACGGGCAATTTACCGCGCCGCCAGAACCTGAATTAACCCCTGACGAGCTTGCGGCTAAAAACCTACTTACCGCGCAAGCTGCATATGAGAATGCATCAAATAAAATCACAGCGTTGAATGAGCAGATTCAGGATGATGATTTTGACGGTACGACAGAAGTGACGGTAAAAGCTGAACTGGCTGCCTGGACCAATTATCGGAAAGATCTTCGCGCGTACATCAAAAATGCTGATGGCAACCAACCTTTACCTACCGCACCGCCAGAGGTTTTGAATTAATTTATAGATGAACCTTTGGTAGAACGCCGATTTAAGCCCTGTTCAGCAGGGCTTTTTTACACGTTTAAACGGTTTTATTTTTCTGCGTCGCCGGGGTTATTTGAGAAAAAGTCGAATTTGTTAACCTGGTTTTATCTCAACGACAGAGGTAAGACCGATGATTATTGGATATGCACGCGTAAGCTCAAACCACCAGGATACCGAGATGCAGATGCTCGCACTTCAGGCAGCCGGCTGTGAACAAATTTTCGAAGAGAAGGCCAGCGGCCGTAACACCAAACGTCGCATCCTGCGCCATGTAGTAGCGATGCTGCAACCGGGTGATGAGCTGGTACTCTGGAAGCTTGACCGCATTGGTCGTGACGTTCTTCATGCATTGGTCACGTTTCAGGAGTTGCATTCACGTAACGTAAACATCCGCTCTATCACTGATGGCGTGGACCTCAAGTCAGCATCGGGGCGCTACAACTTCCGCAATATTCTGTCGGCGGCGCAATATGAGTCCGATCTCAATAGTGAGAGAACCCTGGCAGGTCTGGCTGTCGCACGCTCCAAGGGCCACTATGGTGGCCGTAGGCCGACATTCACTGACGAGCATTGGGATAAATTTGGGACTGCGCTGAAGTCAGGCAGGACTCACAGGGAGGTATCCAAAGAATTCGGTGTAGGGCTGTCAACGTTGTATAAAAAATTTCCGGGGAACAGCTGTTCAACTTCGGTTATGTGATCATCTGCTCATGGGCCGCCGGTTTAAGGCGGCTTTAAACCGGCTTAAAATCAGTATCAAATGATTTTATTTTTGCGCCAACGCGCGGTATCAAATGAATTTCAAATCAGTATCAAATGATTTCGCGCGCTATATGTCAGATCAGGTTGTCTCTCTTCTTGAGATGCTGAGACCGGTAACGCAGCCGATATCAAGCTTCGTGTTCGCCGGGCGAAATGATAAAACAAAGCCGATCAGTGAGAACGCCGTTCTGCTGGTTATTCGGCAAATTGGATATGAAGGCCTGGCAAGTGGCCACGGTTTCCGACACCAGTTCAGCACAATAATGAATGAGCATGAGTGGCCAGCCGACGCCATTGAGAAGCAGCTTGCGCACGCTAACAGCGGCTCTATCCGCGGGATATACAATCACGCTCAGTACATGGATAAGCGCCGGGAAATGATGCAATGGTGGGCGGACTGGGTTGATGAGAAGGTATCATAGGAAAGAAGCACAAAGCCTTGCAAACCGATGCAAAGCTTTGTGTGTCACGTTTTTGCCTCACCCACCAACATCACAGGTCGATCGTTCCCCATTCAGATGCTAAACTTTCGGCCTCTAAGAATTCACTGATTTTTATAATGTTAAAGCTATTCGCCAGGTACACATCAATAGGTGTTATCAACACGCTCATCCATTGGGTAGTGTTCGCCATTTGCATATACGCATTTCATACGGGACAGGCTCTCGGTAACTCTGCAGGATTCGTTATATCTGTGTCGTTCAGTTTCTTTGCTAATGCAAAATTCACCTTCAAGGCATCAACCACAACTATGCGCTACATGCTCTACGTCGGGTTCATGGGAACACTGAGCGCAATTGTTGGCTGGTCTGCCGATAAATCAGGAATGGCTCCGATCGTCACGTTAATCATTTTCTCCGCCATCAGCCTGGTGTGCGGCTTCATTTATTCAAAGTTCATTGTCTTTAGGGATGCGAAATGAAAATTTCTTTGGTCGTTCCGGTATTTAATGAAGAGGAAGCAATTCCCATCTTCTATAAGACCGTGCGGGAATTTGAAGACCTTCAGCATCACGAGGTAGAAATCGTCTTCATTAACGATGGAAGTAAAGATGCGACAGAATCAATAATAAACGCGCTTGCTGTTGCCGATCCGCTTGTTGTTCCTCTTTCATTCACTCGAAACTTCGGTAAAGAACCCGCTCTGTTCGCCGGTCTTGACCATGCAACCGGTGAAGCGATTATCCCGATTGATGTTGACCTTCAGGATCCTATCGATGTCATCCCTCACCTTATTGAGAAATGGAATTCCGGTGCGGACATGGTGCTTGCTAAGCGATCTGACCGATCTACTGATAGCCGACTGAAACGGAAATCTGCTGAGTGGTTTTATAAACTACACAATAAAATCAGCAATCCGCAAATCGAAGAGAACGTTGGCGACTTCCGACTCATGTCTCGTGAGGTTGTAGAAAATATTAAGCTGTTACCTGAACGTAACCTTTTCATGAAAGGTGTCTTGTCATGGGTAGGTGGACGCACTGATGTAGTCGAGTATGCCCGAGCAGAGCGCGTTGCCGGCAGCACGAAATTCAACGGCTGGAAACTATGGAACCTTGCCCTTGAGGGCATTACAAGCTTCTCTACATTCCCGTTGCGCATGTGGACTTACATCGGCTTGTTCGTGGCCGGTGCGGCTTTCCTCTACGGTGCGTGGATGATTATTGGCACACTAGCATTCGGTAATGCCGTTCGCGGATATCCATCATTGCTTGTGTCTATCCTTTTCCTAGGAGGTATACAACTGATTGGAATTGGGGTGCTTGGAGAGTACATCGGTAGGATCTACGTAGAAGTTAAAAATCGGCCAAAGTATATTCTTAAAAAGAGTAATAAAAATGCTTCATAAAAATGAGCGGATTGCTTTTTATGTGTTATTGGCAGTTTCATTCATTTATGTACTGCCGATAATCACTGTAAACTCATATTATTCAGATGATTATATGAGGGCTGCTGACGGAATCTTTGGGCTAAGTGGTTTGGGTAGGCCGCTGGCAGATTATTTTTTCAAGATTTTATCTTTCAATTCATACCGGAATATAGACACTGCACCATTTACGCAGATAATAAGTGTTGCGGCTCTATCGCTTTCCGTAGTTTACTTAGCGAAGTCAGTAAGCACAGCGCCTAGCAAAGTAGATTACTTTGTTCTTTCAGCGCTAATATTCAACCCGTTCTACATTCAAAACCTGCTATACAGGTTTGACTCAATTACAATGTCAATTGGTATTCTATGTGCAGCGTTGGCTGTTTACACTGCATCAAAGAAAACCATAGCATGCGCAATTACATCAATCCTTCTCATTATGTGTTCGCTATCTCTGTATCAACCTTGTGGGGGTATTTTTGCCTCAGCGGTTGTTATATTGTTAGTGAAGAGACTGATTGACGGCAATATTGAGAATCCCACTAAGGAGATACTCATTTATGGTGCAATCTTTGTCTTATCATACATCCTTTACATGACAATAGTTGTTCCTGCCTACTCTAGCGACCCGACAAGGTCGTCATTGATCCCCTTCGATAGCAACTTCTTCCCAAGAATTGTTCATAATGTAGAAGTACTGACCAGAAAAGTCGCTTCATTTTCACCATGGGAAGGACTATCTTCAATATTGGCAATGGTCGTTGTTTACGTCTTGCTTATGGCTAATGTGACGCTTAAATATACCCGTCGATTTACAGCCTTTGTCATTGCTATAATTTCCTTGCCTGCGGCTTATCTACTAATTGGCGGAGTAATAATCATTATCAATGAATCAATATTCTTTCCAAGGACATTGGTGTGTTTCGGGCTTTTTGTTTCTCTTCTGATTTACCCTACTGTTACATTTAAAGGGCGAGCAGGAATCGCAATACCAGTTACCATTTCTACAGCGTTTGCGATACTTTCGTTTATCAGTATTAGCGTAACAATGAATGCCATTAGGTCTCAGATTGAGTATGAAAAATTCATAACTTCAATGATCGCAAGCGACGTAACGAAGATAAATGAATTAAACAATTCTATTACGTATTTGGGAGGAAACAAGGTGCTGGCATTAAACGCTAAGCGTCCTGTAGGGGCATTCCCGATTGTGGACATGATTTACAATCCATCATCGGACTGGGTATTATCCTACATGATAGGTCAGTACGGTATTAACTACAGATTCCAGTTTAATAGAGTTGAGCAAAAGAAAATCATTAATGCGGTTTGCTCATATAAAATACCGCCAGTTGTTTCTAATGAAAAATATTCAATATACCATCATTCAGGAAAAAACATCGCCTGGATAAATGGTGCTAAAAAAATATGTGATTAGATAAAATGGGGGATTTTAACTCCCCCAACACTTTTATCTTGTTATAGCGTTATTGCTTGCAATATCTGCAATAAGAGTTGCTAATGCAGGATTGCTTGCCGCGTCTACACTCCTGGTTTGTGTATTGTAGTTGGTCAATACCCATGTTTTATTGTTGCTACTATTCAAGAATTGGTTGCATGTCTCATATCTATAAGTAGGAGTACTGGAATATGCAATATTCCCATTACTGGTCACAGGGATAACGCATCCAGTAATATTAACGGTTTCGGTTCCTGTCAAGATTTCAAACGGCCTTACAACAGTTGAGGAGCCGAAGTGTGAAAGAGCTGTTACTTCCTTCATTATGACGCTTGTTAAGGCTCCTGTTTTGATATATGAACTAGGTGTCCCCTGAGTTGACAGGAATGTAACACCTGCGAATTTAATATGCCTGCAATTAGTAACCTCTACAAAAGCCCTGTTTGTGTCAGCCCATGCTCCTGTAATTGAGATATCACTGAATGTTACATCACAGTTTCCTGATGCACCTGTCGGTTTTCCGCTAAAATCGATAGCTCTCGCGTTTGTGTCTGTGATGTCTATTTCAATATCAGAGAACCTTATTTTACCCAACGCGTTCGTAGTGTTACCTGAGTTTCTTGCGAAATATATTGCCTGTACCGATGGGTTACTTATCTTGATATTGGAAAATGTTAATTTATCTGTGCCATCCAATGGATAATACCTACATAGTATCCCGGTGGCACACCTGCTAGATACTACATCAGAGATCAGCAAATCACTTGCGTATTCTATAGCAAAAGATGCATTGCTAGACTCAATATAACCGGTGTTAATAACACCGAGTCTAAAGTTGCACCTAATTCCATGAGATTCACAGTTTTTGATGATGAAGTTGCTTATAACTACCCTAGTTGCGCCAACGTGATTTGTATCCGATCCCATCACCCTGATCCCGTTACCTCCGGAGGTGTTAATTTCCGTCCTTGAAATATCAATGGTGCTTGTTCTGTTTTCAATGTCAGCGTAGACAAAGAGTGTAGATTGGTATGTATTTATTCCCCTGAACCCATCTATAAAAACCTTTACAAAGTTTTTAACAGTGAGACCAGTACCTAGCCGTGTTTCGGCATCCCCTGAACCTCCAGATTGCTTTCCTAACCCAGCGTCGTAGCTATAGACATTGTATGCATAGAATTCTGTTCCGCTATTACATTCTGCGTTACTATACCAAGACCCATGCATAGATATATCCCTTAAGAAACATTTGCCACCAGTTATGATTGCAAATGATGGATTTGGTGCATTGTTATCTGATTGCTGTGAAAAATCCCAATCTATCGAACCATCAATAGTTATGTCATATGGTTGTCTGATTGACGCTGTTAATGGCGTTCTCAACCAAAACTGGTTAACTGTGAATTTAGTATTTTTCCATTTTGATTTAATAGTTAAATCACTATTTACCGTGAAATCGCCTGACAGCGTGTAGTTTTGTCCGGAGAGTATTATATTACCACCCACACCAAGCAGACGTTGTAACTGAGCATCATTCTGCGCGATCTTCCATCCTGAATTAACTTCGTTAAAGAAAGAGACTGGGTACAGCTCTACTGTTCCGTTTATTGCAGTTAAGTCGTAACTATTAATAGTCAATGGAGCTGATAATGGAGTGCTCATCATCATAAGGGCGCCATCAAGCCTAACGAATCTTACACCTTCTGGAATTAAGTCTCCTATTTTTGCATCAATTCCAATTTTATTAGGATAAACCTCACCACCTAAAAATCCATTCATTCCTCGAAGCCAAGATAGATTTAACATGACTGATAACTGATCTGGATCGTACTTCAGCACATTAGGGAAATAGAACTGCTGTGATCCATATGCATCGTACACAGCCATAGAATGCCCTTGTACAGTAACGAACTTAGCAATCTGTCCGTTATATACCGGATACCCGCCAGCGTTGATTACGATTGGCTGAGCGACCTGAACATGGCTACCATCTTCGTTTTCAAGATAAACAGGTATTTGGTTTGCAGGGTTAACCGGATCGGTATCAATCTGGCCGATGTAGATTTTACCGTTAGCTATTGCCTTGAATGAACGAGGCATTGTGAATAACTGAGATGGTGCTGACACAACGATATTGGCTGTAATGTCCGACATTTAACTTTGCTCCAGGCGCAGCAAAGCCGCACAAGATAAAACTTGCGCAGCGATGCGTTAAGGTGGGTTATTTTGTTGTTATTGCTGAGTGGCTTCGGTAGCCAGTAGAGGTCTTACTGCGGTTGCTGCCTGGTTAAGCGCTCGCTCATAAGCGGGGGTTCCCGGCTTGGTGTTCGCTAGGCGGAGAAGCATGTTTCTTACCGGCTTGCTTTCATAAAGCCGGGTTGCCAGACCATATCCGGCTTCTCCAGCAAGCGACGTTCCGAGCGTAGAAACACCAGCCCCGATCCTCAGAGGATTTGCCAGTGTCTGCCCGGTCTGCGTCACGACATTTGCATAATCAGATCTTGATGTCTGCTTGAGAACGTCATGAAGCGCATCTAACTCTTTCATGTGGCGCCCGCTGAAAATTGTGTTGTAAATCTCACCGCCAGATTGCGACTTTAGCTTATTAACTTCAGTAAGGAACTTGGCTGGAGAATCACCGGCGCGTTCAGAGATTCTGCTGATATACGCAGCTCGCATAGCGTCTTTCCCTTTGTCATCCAGCGCGCTCCAGATACGCTTAACATCGGATGGCTTCCGGCTGTACACGACGCTATTGATTAGCTCAGGAGTCGCTTCACTGCTGGCCTTGTTGAGCTTACTGGCGATATTCTTGTTCAGAACCTTGTTGTAGACGTTTGCATAGTCAGAGTTTGCTTTGAGATATGCAGAGGCATCTGAAGGCCCAAGCGTCTTGCCAACTGAATTACGCAGATCTCGCGTCATGGCATTCTCAACCATGTTGGTTGCTGCCTTGGCCTGATCAGGGAATACCATCGAGTCACCCTGAACGTTAGAGCGGAAGGCGGTCCGGTGCTGGCGAAGCAGGTCGAATGTTACATCGAGATCTGTTGCCGGGTTTGCCAGTTCATCGCGCAGACTTTTAAGCGAAGAAAGAAGGTTCTGATTTGCAGAGGATCCTAGACGCTCCTGCCGTGCAATGGCCGTATCCAGTGCATTCATGGTGTTAGTGGTATCAACCGCAGCATTACCCATCTTATTTGTGACGTCGTTAATAACGGCGCCTGCGGCATCCTTCCTTCCTTTCAGTGTCCCTGTGAGAGACTGAACAACATCATCAGGGTTATACTCACCAAAGCGGTCAAGGTAATTGCTGACCAGTTTGCTACGCCCTGCATATTGCTCCGCCCTCTTGCCTCCAGTGCCGAGAATGGCCCCCTCCCCACCCTGAGCCAGCCCACGGGTAAAAGCATTACCAGGTGGAATCATATCCGACGTCATTGGTGTAACGCCCATTCCTTCAGCAGCATCAATTACCTGCTTCGCTTCCGGCGCAATATCTCCTCGCAGCGCCGTAACGCCTCGACCAACCAGTTTAGCGGCGCCAGACAGCAATCCCTGCGCCCCGAGGTTAACAGCTGCGTTCTGCGCCACGTTCTGCGCAAAGTCTCCCTTCTGGTTTGCCGCCTCAGCAACAGAGCCAAGCGCCATATTCCCGGCGACACCGACACCAGGAATCAGGTAACCTCCGACAGTCTCGCCAGCCTGAGCATACGGATCTGTTGGCCGGTCCACCGGGCGATACACATCATCAAGTATGCGTGGACCGCCCAAGCCCTGGCTGATGGCGTTAATCATTCCTGCTCCACCTTGCAGCACATCGAATGGAATGTTAACCAGCCCACGCCCGGCCTGCTCGGCGATCTGCCCAGCGCTCTGTCCGCCGGTAAGGAAATCACCGGCGCGCTGCATTAATGATGGCTCTGGTTGCTGCGGATCTGATGCCTGTGGTTGTTGTGCTGGTTCTTGAGTCGTTGGAGGTGGATAAGCAGCATAGAAAGCCTGTTTAGCCTGTTCTGCATCGCTTCCGGCTTGCGGGGACACTACTTCATTGAAGTATTGCTCCTGCGCCTGTGCTTTCTGCTCTGGTGATAATGCCTGGTACTGTTGAGAGGAAATAACGTCTTTCCATGCCTTAGCCATTAATCACCCCATAGAGACTGGTAGCCATTTTGCTGTTGTGGTTGTTGCGCTGCCGGTGCTTCCGGATCCTGGTAATCAAACTGCTTCTTCACAGTCCCCAACTTGCTTTCTAACTGAGTGCGAATTTTACCTATTGACGATCTAAACGCGTCTTCGCTCATCTTGGGGCTCAGAGCGCCAACAGCATCAGATAATTTTTTACCTTCTGCATCAGACAATGCACCCATGCCTTTTAGGCTTGCTACCATAGGTAAGAACGTCTGCGCCTTGAAGGTATCAAGACGGGCCTCGAAGTTTGCAGCATCAGAACCTGGTACTGTTGGGAATGCAGATCTGACCCCTACCGCCTTTGGCAAGCCTGGGCTTTTCTCAATTTCACCAAGAGAGTCAAGCGCGGTACTGAACGTATCAACAGCTCCTTGAGCAGTAGCCTGACGGTCTGCACGAGCGATCTCTGCCTTTTTCTGCACATCAGCCTGCTTCTGTCGAAGCTCGTCAAGTTTGAGTGAATTTGTTTCCCTCGCGATTTGACGATCAAGAATTTTGTCTTGAAGCTCCGCTCGCTGAATATCTCGAGAGAGCGCTGCATTTTTGGCGCTAATATTCTGTCCTCTGATAGTAATATCCTGCCCCCTGGCCTGAAGACCCTCGCCAGCACGGTTACTGCGCGCTGTCTCGTCAATCTTCTGCTGGTTCTGCTGCGTCTCGAACTGCTTATCCATCGGCAATGTTGCGAGGCGAGTGGCATTAAGCAGGCTATTAAACTGCTGCGGATCCTGCCGATACAGTTGCGCGGCCTGTTCCTGAGATACACCTAGACTTGATAGCGCCGGGCCATTTTTCTGGATAGCTGACTGCACTACCTGAGGGTTGCCACTTGCGGCCGCCACTGACAGGTCATTCAATGCACCATGAACAAATGAGGCGTGTTCAGCGCTCTGAATGCCGATTTCCTGCTGGATATTCTGTGCAAACTCCGGGAACTGCCGGCGCAGCGCCGGTAACTGTTCTGGTGTCGCGCTCTCAATTGCGGTATAGAAATCCTGGCGGCGCTGATTATCTTTCTGTGCCTGCTGGTTCTGCATTTGAGAAGATATTACCTGCTGCTGACCGACTCGATTCTGTGTTTCCTGAAGAGCCTCTCTCCGGAAGTCGGGGATCATAGTGTCGTAATAGTTGATAGGGGCACCAAGCCCCTGCAATCCACCAAACTGAGCCATCAGAACATTCCCCCACCCATCATGCCGCCGAACATACCGGTGAACTGGTTAACGTCCTGCGCCGCGCCGTTATTAATGCTGCTGTTAGCGCTGGCAGCAACCTGCCATGGAAGAGCCGCCTTGCCAGCCATGATCTGGCCTTTCTGCTGATACATTCCAGCCATGTTGTTACCCTGACCAATGGCATAGTTTCCTAGCGCGTTAGCTGCCTCAGCGCCGAACCCTGACAGGCCCATCAACTGGGAATACATGTTCTGCTGCTGGTTGGTCATATCAGCGAGATAGTTTTGACCGAGAGTTGGCGCGATAGATGCCAGCATATTGCCAGTTGCCGTGGAGCCGAGTCCGCCAGTTGCTTCTGCTGCATTCAGCCCGCTATAGCGAGCCTGGTCATTCAGCATCTGGTACTCTCGAGACTTAAAATAATCAGACAGCAGTTTGTTTCTGTCTATCGGCTTCCCGGCGATCGCTTGCAACCCTGCCAGCCCGGTGCGACCCGCACTCTCGTAAGGAGTCAGCCATTCGACAGCATCCTCATAACCCTGCCGAGACTGCTCCATGGCCCGATCCTGATACTTCTGCTGCTGCTTGGCTGCTTTATGGGCACCAATACCGCCAATCACACCCGATACAGCACCGCCGATACCACTAATTGCACCGCCCATGATATTCTCCCGGCTCGCGCCACATAATAAAAAAGGCGCTTTCGCGCCCATCGGTAGTTGTTAATGTTTCTGTCGTTCGTTCACCGAAACCCATTCGACTGGCGTAGTTGCACACCTTCGGACGGTCAGTAAGGATGACGGCGCGAAGCCGGTGCATGCCGAACATTTTCAGGATGTCCGCGCCAGCATCACGGCACTCACGCCAGCGGCGCTTATCCATCGCAATATGGATATCGAAATACCCATGCTGCGGAACCAGAGCGAATACACAGCAGCCATTCCAGAAGAAGTAATCGGCACCCGGATCAACCCACGACTCCACACCCCACAGGCGCATCAATCCCTGCCCGGTGAGAGCATCGATATTCGTTAGCATGGTTACTGTTCCGCTATTATCTTGATGGTTGTGGCAGTGAAGGCTGCGCCGTTGGCCTGAATGGTTAACGTACTGCCGTTGGTGGCGAGGAAGCCGCCCTGGTCGACCGAGAAGAACGTGGCCAGCAGAATGTTATCCGTCGCTGTCGCGGCATTGCGGCTGGCAACCAGCGTGTCCGGGACTGAACCGGAGAAGGTAAGTTGCATGGATCGGTTGGTGGTGCCGCCCGGATAGCTTCCGATGATAGCCAGTTTGAAGTTGAGCGATTTGTTCTCGTTAAAGACAACCATCTTGTTGTTAACGGTGTCGAAGAACGGGGCCAGCGTGCCGGATGTCGGAGTTAATGCCTTGAGCATCGTCACCAGGTTGGTGGCGGTAGTCGGGATAACCTGAGATATTCCGGTGTAGACCACCTCTGACTTCTTGCGCGTTACAGCGTATTCGAGCGCATCAATCCGTGTTTCATGGTCCGCCAGCTCCGCTTCATTGGCAGTGATGCGCGTCTCATGGTCTGCCAGCGCCGTCTCAATGTCAGCGACTTCATCAATCAGGAAGTCAACATCGTTACGCAGGACATCAATCTTGCCTTCTGCTGTCGTCAGCCGTACATCGAGTAACTGAATAGCATGGCTGTTGGCGGTGATCCTCCCCTCGTGGTCAGCAAGGGTAACGTCCTGCTCATCGTTCTTAACCTGCGCATCGTATGCACCTTGCCCGGCTTCGTTGGCTTTACCCGCGACGTTGGTGAAGTCTACGGCCTGTGACAGGATGTATTGCTTGTACGCCGGACTCCATCCGATAGGGATTGATGACGCATTGATATTTATCGCGCGCAGAATTACCGGTTGGTTTAGCGACTCATCAGCCATCACTCAATCCTTATCTGTGCGCCTGATAATGTGACAGGTGACTTGGTGATAACCCTGATTTTGAAGCCTACGTTCTTGCGGATACGCCCGACACGCTTCCAGATGACGCGCTTGTCGTAAACGAATGGTGCGTTTTGCTCGATCATCTGCTCCCGGCCAAAGTTGATGCCGTCGGCAGTGGAAGACAGGAATAACCGGTCAGCGTATTGAGCAACGCCGGTAGATGACTCCAGCTCGAAATCGAACACCCTTGCGTTATCTGCCTTGAATAGCGGCGTGAACAACAAAAATTCCTGTTGTTTTTCGTACTGGCTGGAGATGTCGAACTTGAGCGCCCCCTTCAAGGATTCCAGCTTGTCGCCGCAGGTTATCGAGTTGCCTTCGTACATGAAGTCGATAGCCCGGTACACATCGTCATACAGTCCTGTTTTCAGGATGCACCACTGCGGGCCATTCTGTGATGCTGTGCCGTCGTATACCAGCACATGGCGCGGAAGGTGGATCATCAGCAACTCGTGAGAGTCGAAGCGCAATGACTCCATCACCACTGTGGATAGCTCGGATGATGTGTAGCTGCGGATTATCTTCTCAATGCTGGCGGTGGCGATCGGAGTAGCCCGGCCCGAGTCGATGATATATACCGACGGAGCACCGGTAGCTGGATTGCTGACGATGGCATAAGCATCCATGAATACGCATTTGCAGAATGTACCGGCGATACCTTTCGGCACCATATAAGCCGGGTTAGCGACGTACAGCGCCGCGCCTGCCGTGCTGGCTCCGGTCAGCGAGAAAAACTCGGTCGTGGTAGCACCGAAGCACACAACGAAGTCGCGCCAGGTACCGATGCCGATAATGCCGTCTGGTTGCGACTCCGCCCGGTACTCCGCCGCGTTACGGTCAGGGTGCGACTCGTCCTGCAGGTCAGAGATAAACCATGAATCCGTCCCATTCTTCGCCCAGGCATAGCGACCACGCAGCCGGGTTACGTCACGCGCGGATCCGAGTTCGTACTGAGTGAATCCGCTATCAACGGGCCAGTTGGCAATCGTCTTAACCGTTCCATCATACCGGTACTCGACGATATTCCCGTTCACACAAACAGCCTGAGACGTGCGACCGTGGGCCAGAGATACGCGTGCAGAACCGCCAACATCACCAACCGTTGCGTCTGACCGGTATAGCTTACCGCCCATAACGCGATATACGGCATTCTGAGAGGTGTTGTACTCTGCCCCGCGTGATGTACCAGCAACATCTGATAGCTTCGTTACGCCGGGGAATGAGCGCAAATATCCCGATGCGTTGAGTACTTCTTTGGGCGTTGCTAAAAGGTTAACAGGAAGGAAGTCGATGTAGTCGGCGTTGCGGAAGTCTTTACCCGTTCCCTTCATCAGAGGAAGTTGCTGGATCGGCATCTTGTTTCTCTCCCGGGAAGAAATGCCAGCCATTCAGGGTGGCTAATTGATTTCCGCTGCCAATAGGCATCCGGTTTGGATAAGGTGCGCGTTTGGCGCGTGATATAGCGGTCTGCTTGTACAGCAACTCTTTGCCGTATCTGGCGGTGGTGATAATTTTTGCTGTCGCTTCCAGAGCGTAGTCTGGAGCAATACGGCAGGCCAGATTGTGGTATACGGCACTCACTGCGCTCGAACGTAATCCGTGGTCATCGCCTTCGGCTGGAGGATTATCCGGATCCGCGAATACATAGCCGGTGATAATGCCCTTTCCATCCTGGTACCACTCAGCCATCATCGACTCAAGGTCATCGACCGCATCCTGCATGGACTGCGGTTCAACGTCGGTTAGGGTGGCGTTTGATGCAATTGCTAACTTGCGCAGCGCCGCTCTAACCAGGTCACCTTTAGTTGCTATCAGCATCTTTATCCGCCTTAGGTTTTGGCCCCGGCTTGTTCTTTGGCTTAACTTCTGGCTCTGGCTCTGGCTCTGGCTCTGGCTCTGGCTCTGGCTCTGCAAGAGAGTTCACCAGATCATCAGGATGCGCAAACCAGCCAGCATCGAGATATTCCTGCAGATCTTCTTCTTCGATGATCTCGAAGTCGTAGCCCACACCCTTCCACTTCTTCATCTCGCCATGGCGAAATACCATCTGTGTCATGCTTTGCTCCAGATATAGTCGCGATTGATTGACTCAAGGATTTCACCATGGTCATTGGTCAACCATGCATTTTGGTGCTTGTAAATGGTTACGGTGTCATTGCTGAACCGAACCTTAGCCACAATGTCACTCGTCTCAAATTCACCATCATCAATGGTAGTGATTGAAACAACAGACTTAATCGGCCAATACTCAGCAGTGATCGAACCCTTCTGGCTTATTTTCAGGAACATAATTCACCAAGGATAAAAGGGGCCGAAGCCCCTAGGTGGTTGAGTTATTACGCCTGACCAGGAAGGCCGACGACGATTGCTTCCGGGCGAACAGCGCAAGCTGAATACCAGACCGCGATACGGCACTTACCAGTCAGGGTGTTGATATCACCCTGGGTAGCAAAGATGCCGTTAATGCCAACACCAGGAATGCTGAAAGACTGGGTTTTCATGCCAGAGAACAGCTCATGGTTAAGCGGGATCGGCTGTGACAGCAGTCGAATAGAGTCATCAGCCCAGCCGATGTTGGCGGTGGTCGTGGTGGTGTTCAGCAACGTGATCGGTGCAGCTGCAGCCAGCGAAGTGTTCACGTTGGCGTAGGCCTTCTCTTCCGCAGTCAGCGCGGCGTCGTCGAGAGCTACCGGTTTCGGAGTGATCTCGATGTGAGTACCATCGATAACACGGGTGATAGAGAAGGTGGCGTCGTCGGTGAGGACGTTCTTCGCCATCTGCGACAGGTATTTCACGCCAGCAAAGCTGATCTTGTCGCCACGCTTCAGGCCCGCAGATGCTGATACAACTACCGTTGCGACACGGTTATCAACGTTCTCGTTGTTGCCGTCGGTGTCAGTAATGTAAGCCTGTGGCTTAAACTTCTGCGCGCCGGTGACGGTGATGCCGGTGACGGTGGAACCAACGACAGTTGGCAGTTTTGGCGAACGCAGGACGTCATCAAAGCCAGCAACTTGCTTCTGGATCGTTCCGTTGCGATATGCCTCTTCCGGTACGCGCCCGAAGATATCGCCAGCAGTCAGATCACGACCGGACTTGCGATAGTCAGATGGGTTCAGGAAGTAGCTGATGCCCATGTCGCGGTTAAGTTCGCGCGCAAACATCAGTTCTTCAGCGGAGGACAGGAAATCCCAACCGCTCAGGCCGGTAGCCGGACCAATAGAGCGCGAGTCATGCACGACCAGTGATCCCATTTCCGTGGCCTGCTTGGCGATAGCCGTTTCGATGTTGTTCGCCAACTTCTTGGCTGATGCCTGGATGCGACGGCGGTACGAGCGCTCATCACGCAGATCGTCAGCGCGCAGCTGGAAGAAGTCGTTATCCGGCAGGCCCATGTTGCATTTAACTGACAACTCCAGAACGTTGGTTGACTTGTTGGTCAGATCCCAACCTTCCTGAGTTGGCGCTTCCTGCTCGAGTGGCATCCAAACGGTGTTACCGGAACGCTGCATTGAGTCAGCTTCCGGGGTGTACTTGGTGGTTTTTGACGCCATTGGCGTCAGGTTTTGAACAGTCTCGATGATCTCATCGATTGCATACGTGACCAGTTGGCCTTCTTTTAAGCTCATTATTTGATTCCTTTAAGCTGAGATTTCAGCTGGCGGTAAAGCACTACGTCGCCTTTGTTAGCTGCGGCTTCCATCTTCTTCTGGAGCGCTGCAACGTTGGCGGCGACGGCCTGGCCCTGCACCGGTTCGTCAGGGGCTGGGGCTTCGGATACTTGCTTACCGCGCGGCTTGAGAGTTAAACGTTCAGAGAGTCGAGTGAGTTCAATCAGCGCTGACTGCCCATCCATCGACAAGATTCGACGGGTGGTCTCCGGGTTTGCACCCAGGTGATATACGAGCGCTGCGGATTTCTCAGGGAAGAGGCGCATGATATCGACGGTTACCTGTGGCGGAACCATCTGAGAAAACGCATCTTCTTTCGCCTGGTAGTCAGGAAGATTGAGTTTTTCCGCAGCGTCGTAGTGTTTACGGGCTGCCTCGACGTGTTGCGTTGATTGCTGGGTGTACTCCTGAGTCTTGCGCCCCTGCTCGGCTACCGCATTGCTGCGCGCGTCCTGAGCTTTGGTACTCCATTCGTTATTGGCCTGCTGGAATGCAGCCGACGCCATGGCAGTGTCACCGTTGTACTTGCTGTATAAGGCATCATCACCAAAGAAGTCGTTAACGTTTGGCTGTGGAGGGAGATCTGGGGTAACCCGTAAGTTCTCCGGCAACTCGCCACGCTTAACAGCTTCCGCCTGTTGCTCAAGGTCGCGTTGACGCTTGCGCTCCAGGCGCTTAGCTGCAAATTTCGCGTTGGTTTCCGGGTCTTGTTTCTGCTTACCCTCATCGTCACTCAGGACAACATCGAAGCCTGTATCCAGTTCTGCGTTATCGTTGGCATTATCGATAACTAAGCCATCAGCGGGTGCCGCCGCCTGAGTGCCGGACAGAGTTGAGTCTTCAGTTGCCTGAATTACGTTGGTATCTTTCATGTTTAGCTCTCTCTTATTGAGGAATCTCGGCTACGCCGCCGGAGGGGGGTGTTTGTCTCTGCGATTGCAGGAGGTTGGCTACGTCCAGCTGCTGCTTATGCCGCTGTCCAGCGCCTTTGAGTAGAAGATCTGCGTTTGCTCGCGCATCAGCAGCGCTTTCGTTCTGAGCGCGCTGCATGAGGTCGAGGAAGTCGCGGAATGCGGCTTGCTTATCGAGATCCATGTTGTTGAAGATTTCAGCAATCTTCGCCTGGTTGAGCTGGTTGACACTTTCAACCTTGGCTGCGTCAACCTGCAGTTGCTGTTGCTTAACCTGCGCGTTGAGTAGATCGGCCTGACCGGTAAGCAGGACACCTTGAGCCTGTAGCTGCTCTGGTGATGGCTGCTGCGGTTGCTGTTGCGCCTCCTGAACCATCTGCATTTCTTCAGGTGTTTCAGGTTTCTTAAGGCCCATCGTGACGAGTTGCTTGTTCGCGTACTCGCGCATCATCTCGACACCTTTACCGTCAAGCAGGGTGAAGTACTGGAGCAGCAGCATCTGCCATTCCGGCGTGCTTGGCGGAACCTTGGCGAGCAGCTCCTGAATCTCTGCGCGGTTCTGGTCTTTCATGCTCTGGAATGACGGGCCAACGTCGGTATAGCACTCGTACCGGCCGCGAATATCGTTGAGCGTCACCACCTGCCCGGACTGATAATCGACAACCTGAGTAAGCAGTTGAACCTGCTTCTCGCTGCCGTCTTCCAGCGTCATCATCACGTTGCGCGGAACGTCGTAGATGTCGTTAACCATCGAGGCGTAAATCTCCCCGTCACGGCGCATAGCAGTGGCGAGGTTATCCTGAAAGACGTACGTCTCAAGGTCGGCACGCATGTTGAGCTGGTTGACGGTATCGAATGCCACCTGACCGTTAGCGGCGTCAGCATCAACACCCATCGTCGCAACCTGATTAACCGACTGAGTTGCGGCTTCAAGCATGTAGGCGTTGGCCTGAGGAACGGCTGGCTCCTCCATGTATGCAACCGGAGTAGGTGGCAGGTCGCCACCATTCTCGTCAGTTCTGTTGATCAGGTAATACGGGTAGGCATCAGTGCCGCTGTACATGTGCTCATATCCGGCGATCTGCTCGGGATAGAAGAACGGCTTCTTCTGCGGGTTTCGCGCGACGATGTCAGCGTTGAACGACATGATCATGTTGCGCAGGCGTTGCCCGTCTTTCGTCAGGCGAACTACACCCTCATACACCTCTTTGTCGCCTGCGAATGACCACTCGCCAAAAACCGGCACAATCGGGATATGCTCACCGGCGATAAGCTCGCGATCCTTCAACACTGAGGTGCAGGTGATGATTGATTTGTACACCCGGCGCCGGGTTACTTTCTTCTCCGCCACCTTCTGCATGCCGCGCTCGGCCAGTTCGTCGATCACATCTTTGATGTCACGCTTGAAGTAGCTGACAGGTTCGCCCGTCATCGGGTCGATGTAGATAAAGACAGTTTCTTTCTTCTCTTCTACCTCGTAATACTCGCCGACGTAGACAACATCTTTGCTGATCCACGGGAAAAGCCAGTTGCTATCAGGTGACTGAAAGCTAGGCATTTCCTCTTCATCAAGCCCATGCTCTTCAGCGTACTGTTTCCAGCCGTCCGTGCTCATTGGGTTGATGATGGTGCAGTGCCGGGCATCGCTCTTGTCCATCTGCTTACTGTTGCAGTCCCAGATTACATGGGAGCAAGCTTCGTGGATCGGAACGCGACGGATCACCTGGTTATTGCTGGTCGGGTCCTGGTCTTCGTGCTCAGCAACCAGACGCCAGGCACCTACGCCAGCCTCAATCTGCTCACGAACGCCAACGTTTACCGATATCTTCGCGGTGTTGTGGCGCATATCAGTACGGTACATGCCCATGAGGACATCGGCACTATCAGGTGCTGCGCCATCCTTCGGGCGGTACATGACATCAATCGGGTTCTTGCGCATCTCAGCGACGAGCTTACGCACGACAGGACGGACAACATCGAACTGTCCGCGATACTGCAAGGTGGTGTATTCAGATAGCCAGTCATCCCATTGGCTAACCCGGCTGAAATACAGGTCGTTGGTCGCCTCGGTTCTGGCTTCATCACTCGACATCCAGTCCATGTCGAACTTGCACAGGATGGAGTTGAGTCTTTCGTTATCGGCCATTTAAGTTCTCCGTGCGATGGGCCTGATTGGTGCTGGGGCTTTCTTCTCTTTTGGCTTCTTAATGTCGCGCATCAACTTAGCGAAGCGGCGCATCATGTAGCCGTAACGAACAGCATCGAGAACATCGTCATTGGTCTTGGCGATCTTCCCGTTTTCGTCACGGTGGTACAGTCGGAACTCTTCGAAGAAAGGTTCACAGGTGTTAAATACTCTGAATCGCCCTTCCAGCATCAGGTCTCTGAGCTCTATCAGCCCTGACTCAACTGAGTTACCACCATCAGCAAATGTGGCGTGTTCAGGGAGCATGGAGAATCCAGCATCAGCGTATTGTTTCTTGAGCTGTGCTCCGCCTCCCTTTTCATGCTGATGACCATCGTGTGGCCACGCTACTGGCATCTTGCTTGCCCATGACTTAACGGCACCCCACGCTTGAACGGCGGTGTTTTCTGACTTCTTCCATACCCTGGACAGGTAGAACACATCCTCGTCTTTATCCCACCACAACTGGATGTGAGCCTGTGGGTGATCCCAGCCAAAGTCTTGTGCGTCGATAACGTAGAAATGATCGGGGCATTCGAACGGCTGGCACTTGATGGTCTCTTCAGGTATCTGGAAGATTCGACCACTACCCATTGTCGGTATGCCACGGGCTCGAGCTTCACGCTCATGCTCAGGGTAACCGGCAACAATTTGCTCTTTCAGCTCGTCGCTGTAGTGATCGGCGTCGTAGATTGTCATGGTGACAACCTTCTGCGCCTTACTCGGGTTCTTCAGAAATTTGGTAACGACGTCTGACATACCCATCAGCGGGGTAAACGTCAGCATTGAGAACTGTCCGTATTTGTTGGTACGGGTCAGTCCTTCGCCGTAGATACTGTATGGCGGTTCTTCATCGAACCAGACGCCGTGGATTGTGTCACCCTGCCAGCGGGCGCGGCCCTGCGAGTACGGCTTGAAGTAGCAGATGGAAATGCCATCTTCTGCGCCGTCGGCGTTGTGGTGCTTTATCAGGAGGTGATCGACAAGGTTCGGGAAGAATGGAGACTTCTTCCAGCTGATGATGTCCTCTTTCGGGATTGACCCGTAGCCAGGCTCATCATTCTCTTCGATGCGACCGCACAGAATGCGCTGTGTCGTCTTCGTTACGGTTTCGTTGGTCTCACCACCCACCCAGAATACGACGGGCTCATAGAAGCGTTTACCGCCCCACGATTCGCCATATGCTCCATCAGTCGGATAACCTTTCGTGCCGGGATAGCGTCCAGTGAGATGGAATGCTACCTCTGCGCCGCCAGTGTAGGACTTGCCCAACTGGTTACCAGCCATGAAGCAGCGTTCAGGGTAGTCAGCGCCAGCGTCGATAAACTCTCGCTGTTTTCCGTACGGCGTGAAGTCGTACAGTTGATGCGTTTCCCGGTACCGCTCCTCTTCCTCCAGGAGTTCGAGCAATTCGATCTGCTCATCTTCTGTCAGGTCATCAAGAATCGCTTCGGCTTCCACGTTTGAGTAACTCCTGAATTCGAGAGCGTCGCTTATCGCGATCTCCCTTATCAGGTGTCACGTCTTCAACTTGCGACTGCTCTTTGAGGCCCAGATCACGGGCGATGATGTTGGCGTTCAGTAGGTCAGCTGCTGCGCCGGAAAACTTCTGGTCGTAGATGATTTGCTCTGCTCGCGTGACGACTTCAGATAAATCTTCTCGCATTCGATATGTGCGCCATGTTTCAAGCGTCACATCGAGGAATAGCGTCAGGCCGGTGATGGTCATTGCGCGCATCTTGGCGATGGGCTCTTGCGTCACCTCACCCTGATACGCAAACGCCTTCATCTCCCAAAGCGGATGCTCTTCCACCCACGTGAAATACTCACAGCATGCAGCCCACAGCACCTCAGGCGATTCGAATTTCGGGTTACGCCCATGACTACTGCGGGCCTCCCAGAATCGGTTGCCCTTTGGCGCTGCCATAATTATTTTCCTTTCTTTTTCTTCTTGCCAGCCTTGCTCATAGCAATGGCGATAGCCTGGTCAGGTTTCTTTCCTGACTTGATTTCGGTTGCGATGTTTTCACCGATAACCTTTTTTGATTTACCCTTCTTTAGCGGCATGCTCTGCACCTTCACTAATCAATACTGATTTAAGTAGCTCTAACGTACCAAGCGCCTCACATAAACTGATTTCACCATCGTAATCATGTATGACGCTTTCCAAACGCTCGTATAGCTCTTGGGTAATAGGGAATTTCTTCTCCTTACCCAAATCAACAACGTTTGCCATGATTACGCTCCGGTAGTGAACAGGTCCAGTGCTTCTTTAGCTTCGCGGATCGACTTCTCAGCACGAGCCAGCGCGGTACCTTCACCGGCAGCCAGTACCAGTTGGTCTTTGAATAGCTCAAAGTTCAGCTTGCTACCCTTAACGAAGGTGATTGCCTTTTCTGCTGCTGCGGTATCACTCTGCACCAGGCGAAGGATGTCGAGGTTCATCTGCTGTAATTCTGTCAATGCGGTAATCTCTGCCATTGTTGGCTCCGGTTGTTGGGATAAGCCATTATCAAGCGCCCCAGTAAAGACGCTTTGGAATGGCTATTCCGCTACGGGTTCAGCAAGCCAGTCTTCGGCAAACAGATCGCCTTGTGATGGCACCCAGCCCGGCTGCATATGGCCTTGTGCATTCTTCAGGTCGAGATGAGGCTGAATAGTGAATTCGCCGACGATACCAGCGCGCGCATAATCAGAACCAGGCCGCGACTCGCTTACTGTGTAGCCGCCAGCTTTGATGACGAATTGACCCTTGCCATTCCAGCCTTCACGGTAAATCTTTGCGCCGCTCTTAACGGCCTCAAGTGCTTGTCCAAAATTCATTGTCATATCCTGTGTGTTCGTTGGGTTGTTCGCCGCATTGCCACGTATTCCCATAGTTGCGCCGCCACTTCTCGTCTGTTCCGAGCCGCCAAGATAGTGATCACCTCCTACGGGGTTACACAATCTGATCCTTGTCGGGAGGATTCATTTCAGGCACTGCGTGTTGATGTATTCCTGCAAATAGCCAACCTGCTTCGTCACTGTGACGATTCGCTCTCTGAGGGTGAAATAATCCCGTTGAGCGGAGTCTGTAAGTCGGGGGCCGGAAGCATCGCCCAGGCTGCCGGTGCCGGACGATCCGTTCGCTGGACACTTGGCATTGACGCGCAACCCACACTTACCAGTGCTAACGCAACGCTGCAGATCATCAAGCTGCTTTTTCGCATCAGCTAAGTCCTTCGTGTATTTGGCATCCAGAGCAGCAACATCTCGCTGCCGGGTTGTCATATCGGTGATAGTGGCGTTAGCCAGATTCAGCGCCTGAGTTTTCTCATCGCGCTGCTTCTTGTATTCGGTGGCGTTATCGCGGTAGTGATTAACAGCCCATCCAAGCGATACCAGCAGGCAGATAATCACAGCCCATATAGCGGCGGTTACGCGGCTCATGATTTTGGCTCGTTTACCGTTCCGCCAGCCTCTTTGAATTTGGCGATTAGGTTATCTGCTTTATGTTCAAACTGACCGTAACCCGACCCGGGGAGTGAGGCCCAGATATTGCTGCAGCGATCGATGGCCTGACGGATGTCACCGGCGTCGATTAGCTCAAGTGCTCGGCGTTCTTTAATCTGCTGCAATGCGACAGCATCCTGACTCGCAGGAGAGAAGTCTTTCAGGCCAAGCTGCTTGCGGTAGGCATCCCACCAACGAGACAGCAACTGATATCTACCGGCTGCTGTAGATTTGAGTTTCTGATTCAGCGTTACCAGCTTACGAGGGTGATCTGAATAATCAGTGAATAACGATCCACCGACAATCACATCGTACCCACGGTTGTTTGTAGGTTGTCCTTTCTTGTCAGTGCCTTCTGACCACGCCAGCATGTCGAGGAATGCTTTACGCTGCGAGTTAATTGCTTGCATCATCCACCCCTACCTTCTTGGCAGTGAATTTTTTGATAAGCGATCCGATTGTTGCCGTTCCCAGATAGCCAATAAACACGCTGCCGATATAGGCAAGGTTTGTACTCAGACCGATGAACACGAGAATGTCTCTTACGAACCAGGCAAACATCGCGCACATCAATCCATCAATAAGCGTCTTTGATAGCGTGTCTCCGTTATAGCGGCCACGCAGATACGCCATGATGAATGCCAGAATCGCACCAATGCCCTGCTCTTTGGCAGCTAGCAAAGCAGCGATGAAGTCTTGTTTGTAGGGCATCTTCATAGTCTCTCTCCTCGCAAATGAAGCGGGAGCTGTGCGTTGTAGAGAAGCGCCTCACCCATTGCGTTTAAGGGGTAAGTGTTTAGCTGTATGGATGGGCGCGAATAAAAAAGCCAGCGGTTAGGCTGGCAAGATGAGGGTAGTGCGTTGAGCTTTCGCTCTTATGGTCCTGGGTAGGATATTTCGTTCGCCCGGCTGGATTCGAACCAGCGACCGACTGCTTAGAAGGCAGATGCTCTTTCCTCTGAGCTACAGGCAAATAAAAAGCCCAAGGCGTTAACCTCAGGCTCTGAATTCTTCGATACCGCCAGTGCATACAACATTGGCACAATATCAGATTTACATGAAATATATGCTTTTCAATCCAGTTTTGCAAGACTTACATCTAAATTTGTCGCCTTTTGTTGTGAACGTGATCGCGTTACTTGCAATAAAGCGCTGCTATCAAGACGCATGAATGTGCGTTTCATCTCCAGCCATCGATCGGTAAATGTCTCAGACCAGTTTTTTGGCGTGACGCCAACCAGTTCAGCCAGTTTCTGATATTCGTAAGTTTCGCGCCCTGCAAGTTCTGCTTTCACGTCCTGCGCCGCTAACCATATAAGCGCCTTCAATCTATCAAGCGTCTTCCCCGCTACCTTCTTTCTGCCAAGAGAAGATTTAAACTCTGCCCATGCCCATTGGGTGATCGAAACCTGATTTTCCCATCGCACATTCTCGCTATAGTTCCAGAGTAACCATGCTTTCTGGTGTTCATCGAGCGACAGCACTGCACGACGCCATGATGCTGTCGAATACTCAACAGGTTGCACCAGTGCGATAGATGAACCTTTTGCGCGTGATTGCTGCCCGGGAATTGGTGGGCTGGTTGGATTCATCAGGCGACCGTTAGCAGGATTAACCACCTTCAGACGAGAACGGCTGCGCGGAGTCGATTCAAACATCGCGTTCTCAGCAAACGCTACCAGTTGGCCTTTCGTCGCACCGCTAAGGTCAGCCGTAGCTACAATGAGTTGCTCCCGTACAAACTGCAGGTATTGAGTATTCATGCTGACGGACCCTTATTGATGTTTGCGCGGTTGATGATTTCACGGCGTAATTCGTTGTTCCGATCGATGCGTTTCTGAAGCTCTGCTGTCTCTCTATCAATCCGGGATATTTCACTTCTTGCGTAAGGAGTCAGCCTGGTAGCACGCTCTACTGACGAGCGCTGATAGTTGTCGATATCGGTGCGGGTCATGCGGCCTCCTGCTGTTTCAGTTCTTTGAGCTTTGCGCGGTAGTGCGCTGCCAGTGCGTCGAGTTCTTCACGGGTCCATTTCTTTGCTTCGTGTGGGCCCATCAGACGGTCGTAAGATGCCTGTCCAATCTTGGCGATCAGGCGCGGGCGGTATTCGCCGATATTCCCTGACAGATATGAGTTGCATGCCTCACACTGGATATGGCAGTTGGTTTCGTCGTAGCGGGTTTCTGGTGATGCACCGACAGTGCGGAAGTGACCAGCGTTCATCTTCGCGCCGGAGTTACGCCCACAACTGATACACGGTTGCCCTGCATCACGCTGGCGAATAAACGCGTTAAACGCTATCTGGGCGCGTTTGTGATATTGGCTAAGTGGTTGCAAGGCTTTCTTGCGGATCTTCAGCTCACGGCGTTCCTGCTGCGCTTCCTGTTTGCGCTTGCGGTCTGATTCCAGCTTCTTCTTGGCGATTATTTGCTGGCTGTATTCGTAGCCATGCTCAGGACAGCACCACCATACGTTGTCGTAGGTGGCGGTGAATTTGGTCTTGCAGATTTTGCAGGTGCGGCGATCTGGTTTACGCATGGGCACCACCCTGAACCTGCACCAGAGTAAGGTTTCCGCAGAACACGGCACCGGTATCGATGTACATCTGATTGGCATATTTGAGGGGTTGGCGGGCTGGCGTGTGGCCGAAGATAAACAGGTCGGCACCAGTGATTTCGTGATGATTCCCGTCTTGTGAATTGGAAATACGTTCTCTGTTCCAGATCGTCTGCTCTTCGTCGATATCCTTTTCGAACTCATAGACTCCCGCCGGGTAGTCGGCATGGCAGATAACAATCTTCTTATCACCGGTCACCAGTTCGATGACCAGCGGAAGTTCAGCTGCTTTGTGTACCAGCGCCTTAGCTAAAACCTCTTTGTCATAATCGAGATTGAAGAACCAACCGCCGCCATTCATCAGCCAGTGATTGACGTTGCCATACTCTGACAGGCCGTCGATCATCATCTGCTCGTGGTTGCCGCGTACCGCCCGGAACCACGGCATCATAATCAGCTCCAGGCACTCTACGTTTTCAGCGCCGCGGTCGATAAGGTCACCGACGGAGATAAGTAGGTCATGGGCCGGGTCGAATTTGAGTTCATCCAGTTTCCCTATCAGGTTTGTGTAGCAACCATGCAGATCGCCAACCACCCAAATATTGCGCCAGTCAGCGCCGTTAATGCGTTGATAGATATTCATTACGCCTCCTGCTTATCGCGCAATTGTTGGAATTCACAACCTGATGGGATAGTCAGCGCCAGACCAAACTGAGCGCACCACGCTTCGACTTTGCACAGGAAGATGTGCATCTCTCCAGTATCGAGTTGAGACGTGTGGCGAGGCTCCCAGGTGGTTTCTTTGGTGCCGGTGATGAAGTCGGTGTAGGTAACTTCCTCGCAGCCGAGGTATGTCTTTTTGAGGTTGCGCTTGACCCAATCAGGGGTGGCGTCGGTGCGGCCGGATTTAATCAGGTATTCGCTGATTTCTCCCAGCCACATATGAAGAAGTGAGTTCTGCGACAGGCTGCGCTTCTCTCTCCATGGTTTTAACTGGAGGCGATAGCATTGACCGTCATTGAGGTATGGTTGCAGGTGCTGACCGATGGCGGCGAAGTTGCCAGCATGCAGCTTGATACCCTGCTCTGGGATATTCATACGCCACCTTCGAGAGGTAACGCAGAATGCAGAAAACCCTCAGCATTAGATAACGCTGACGGGATATGGTAGGTCGTACTCTTTGTGTTTCGCATCTAATTTCCCAATCAGATGCAGAGGTCACAGCCGGGTGCTCAATCCGACTGCGACATAATTATAACACTAATTTTGATGGTGGGTAATGTTGCTTGACGTTGCGTTAGCTATTACCAAATTGCTCCCATCTCTCCGGTCATTAATCTGGCAACAACCATCATAACTAGAGTGATTATTACTACTTTAACTGGCGGCATCACTTATCCCCTTCAGACAGTTTTTGCATAGCACCGGCGTAACGCTGCATTCCATGTTCAAGCGCGGATTTCACCTCCTGCTGCGGTGATGCTGGCAGTGGCATCCAGTGAGTCACATTGCACGATATGACGTTATCAATGCTCTCATCGCTAACACTCCACGAAATGTCCTGAAGCCATAACTGCCCATTGAATGATGCGTGAATTGGTTCATCTTCCACCGGGAAGCACAGAACTTTAACGCCAACTTCAGGCATCCGCTCGCTTACCGGAATCCATCCAGGAATAATTTCAGGAATATTTTGTGGTGAGTTTTGTGGTTGCGGGGCGGCTGCGATCATTGCATCCCACACCTGTTTCGTTGCCATCTGCTGGTCGCCTGCATCATACATCTTCGCCGTCGGCTCCTTAGGCACCATCACGTAACCATCCGGAATCATTTGGATACCGGAAGGTGCGGCTGCGGCCAAACCATCCGGGATTACCGGAGAGTTGCCAGCCTGAAGCATGGCGGCGCGGCAGGCTTCAAATACCGCATTGTTAAACCTCACACCTTCAAAAAAGATTTTCCCATTATGATCAAACCAGAACTCGGACTTCTCAACATCGGGTAAGAGGCTTTTAAGCACGCCCTCAGACACTGATAACACCGCTGGCTGCGGTAACTGTGGTGCTGCGTAGAGTGGCATCGGCTCGCTATATTCTGCCAGTTTAGGGTCAGCCGCATGCAGTAGATAGCCCTTGTATGTCATGTACGCCACCGGCTCAGCATTCAGGACTTCATCAATAACCTTCACAGCATCAGCCATTGCGTAGCTGAGATTACCGCCGTCGCTTTGTGCTGCTGCTTTGCTGAGTATTTCGCGTATCTGGTGCAGGCGCTCGAGTGATACAGGACCGTGCGCCGGGTGGTTGTTAGTTGTCATGGGTTAGTCCTCAGTATTCAAAATCGACTTTAAATTCGTGATGACACTCAGGGCATTCAACATCAACCCCACGCGTAGCCGGTGTTCCGTGCTCACATGCGCCAAATCGAGCGTCTACCCAAAAATCATCATGGTTAGTTAGATCGAAGTATTCCTCGCACTCAGGACATTCGACATTAAGGGTTAAATTCCATGCTGCGGGTGTATTACACATATCTCACTCTCCCTTCACGCCAATGCCAGCGGCGCGGACAACAATTGGGTTAACTCCAGACTCTCTCAGTCGAGCTATTACTTCTTCTTCAATCAGCATATGAAATCCATTAACTTCAGTGCCGGTTGGAAGTTTCACCGTCCGCGCCTCCAGTTCTGCTATGCGCTTCTCTGCGGCTTCCAGCTCATCCAGCAGCGCCAGAACAGCTTCCGGGCTTGCCTCATCCTGCCAAGCGTCAGAGGTGTCACTGACAGAGCGCAGCATGATTTCTTCCTGCGCCGCTTCACGCAGCGACTGTTTGTTGAGTGCTGTCATTGGGCTGCCTCCTGTTTTGGCATCAGCGCATCGCGGACGCTCTGGCGGTAGTAGTGGTGAAAGGCAAACGTCAGGCCTAGTTTTGTTGGACGCTCCTGCTTACCCAGCAGCTTGAGACGAGTACAAATGGTCGTCGCCGTCCAGCCAGAGTGATAACCAGCGGCTCGTTTCATAACGGTTTCAGCCAGGATGGTGCGAAAGTCGTCGCGCCCGAAATTGGTATTTTCAAATGCGGCGTTGATCACTTCATCGGTGAGATGTGCATCGATAGCATTGCTCATAGCGCAGCTCCTTTGCGAAGTTCCTGCGCCAGCCACTCAAGCGCCATCACCGGCACTCCGATGTGACCAGTTCCTTCGAACTTCTTGCTAAGGTGATCGATTGCAGCATCAACACCCTGAGCCCGCACTTCAGCCAGGAAAGAGTCGGTAGCTGGGGTTTTGACATCGCACATGAACTCAAGCGCATCGTTCCCATCAAGATTGCAGAACTCCCATGCAGACGAATAGAACTCGATACCAGGCCAGGTTGCGAGCTTATTCATTTTGTCATTCAGCGTTACATTCTCCGCCGCCAGCTCCCTGCACTTGCTCTCGGCGTTAGCGAGCTGTACTGCCATGTCTGTGAGTTTTTGCTCTGATGCTGTTTGCGCTGCTTGCCATGAAGCCCATAATTCTCTGGTTCTCCAACTTTGATATGAATCACAACCAACCATGCTGGTAACTGAAATAAGCCGGTTGATACACCAAGCTTCGAATTTTTCTCTGCTAGTCATAATCCTACCCTCATAAAAAAGGCCCGCTATGCGAGCCTGTTAATCTTTTGGAATACTGCATACCCACTGGTCTAGAGCCTTTTCGCAGACCGCTCTTCCCTCGTATACCGCTACAGCAGCCTTTGCTTTGAGTTCGTTTACGTGCTCCTTCCCGGGAGAAAAAACAGCAAAGCCCATAGCAAATCCGGCAATGAGATAAAGAGCGCATAAAAATATTGTTTCTTTCACCATTTCCTCCGGGCATAAAAAAGGCCGACTATCACGGCCACGCTTGCAGATAGCTCTGCTATGTAGGCTTCAGTCATGCGCGATTTCCTCTGCCGGTGAACCAATCGAGCGCCTTTACAATGAGTGGGTTTTCCCACCATTCATCAATCCAGCGACGTTCGTTTTTGTCTCGATAAAACTCTGGCCCGCAGTAGTCATGCCATGACATGAAAACGCAGGTTCCGTCTTCAAGGCGCAAACGGTAAGTTGGATACGTGCAGATAATTCCGTTAGGTATTCGAATGCAGGTCACGCTCGCTTCACTCCGAATGTCTTAACCAGCGCCGACTCCATGCGACCTACACAGGAGCGTATACGGGCTATCTCTGTCTCTGGAAACATGCTTGATGCCATCTGCTCAAGTGCGCCTTTAAGTGGCTTGCTCTCAACCTTTTCGATACGTGCCAGAGCAAAGGCCTTGAGTGACTGCTTGATGCTGCGACCGTCTACGCGAGCACAGGCACGGCATAGTTCAGCGTGGAGAATGGTCTCGGGAAATTCCGGGTACTCAGCTTCGATAATCTCTCGCGTGTTACGTGCTTCTTTCATGCTCCAGTTCTCCCGTAAATCATCATCAGCCGCTTGCGTGCATCGCTCTGCATGAACTCCGCTACAACACCGTTATTCTCCGGGTTGTATGGGGTGAACATCTTCGGATCGTCACTATTGGTTTTATCTTTCTTGATAACGCCTTTTGCTACCTGGCTACTCTGGTTAGCATCAACGGCACGCTGCCTGATGGCCTCGCCGCCGCCATTCTTCAGCCATTGCTGGAACGCCTTTTCGCCGGGGAATACGCCAATACCAGGAACACTGCGCAACCTTCCCATGAAACGAAGCTCTTTCGCCTCTTCGTAGTAGCGGTTGCGACTGATGCCGACTTCCTTGTAAATCAGATCGACATTGGCTGGCTGGTTAGCTGATACGTAATCAAGAATGCGTTGCTTTACGCTGTCCATCATGCGGCCCCCTTAGAGCGGTATGAATCCCAGGTGAATGACAGAGTGCAGCCACCGCCGTCGCTCATGCGGTCTATGACGCGCTCACCAATGAATGCAGCCAATTCTTCTTTGGTCTGGTTGCTAATCAGGATGGTTGGCTTCATGCGCTCGTATCGGGTGTTGATGATTTCGAACATGATCAGCTTTTCCGCTTCGCTTCCAAACTGTACCCCGACCTCATCGATGATCAGCAGGTCAGGCTTGGTGAACTGCCTGATAACTTCGTCTTCGGTTCTCGTAGCCGCCTTTGACCATGTCGATTTGAACTCCCTGGCAATTTTTAGCGCCGTGGTGAAAGCGACTGGACTTTGATGCTCTTCGATGACGCGCTTTGCTATTGCCAGTGCAAGATGATTTTTACCGGTTCCAGGCTTTCCACACATGACCAATCCACCGCCACGCTTAAGCCTTTCAGGCCACTTACTGGCATAGGCCTGGCATACTCGCAGAGCACGCTTCGAGTCGTCGCTGGCAGGATCGTAGTTATCAAGTGTGCATTCTGAGAATCGTTCAGGTATCTGCAGGTCGAGCATCAGTCGCTCAATGTTTCGCTCTCTGACCGCACGGTTTTGTTGGTCAAGTTCGCGATTAAGAAGGTCCAATTCTTCTTGCAGACAAGAAGGACACTCACTAGGCCTAGTGGGGAGTTTTATTGGCCCGGTTGATATGCGGTTACGTTGCTCAAACTCACCATGTTTCTCACAGTTTCCAGTGCCAAACTCAACGGTTGTGTACTGAATATCTAGAGGGGCGACTTTGAGTTCTTCGAGTTTCCTCTCAATCTGAGATATTTTTTCATGAAGCTGCATGATCACCTCGCCCAATCAGGGATTTCTGTCTGGCCATAGTCTTTGCCAGCAAAATTTTCTGGCAGTGATCGAGAAGAGTTTCTCGCAACAGGTTGTGTTCTCCTTCCGAACTTCGCCGCATTTCTCAGCCAGGTGTTAAGCGCAAGGTTCCAGTCCTTGAACGTTGAACCTTTCGATTGGTGGTGATCTGAGAAAGCCGATACTTCGCTTTGCAGGTCGACGCCAAGCTCAGTTGCTAATTTCAGATTTCCTTCAGTGGTCGTGAAGTCCTTAGGGAATTGAGTGGCTCGTTTTTGTGTCTTTTCAGGCTTTGGAGGAATTACAGCCTGGGGGACTATAGGGGGATTATTTATATTGTCTTTATTTGTCTTTAAAGAATGTCTTTTGTGTGTCTCTAACTTCGAGACTTCACTTGTCTCTAACTTGGAGACATTTCGTGTCTCTGATTTGGAGACAAAATTGCTAACTTGGAGACACTTGCTGAAACGCCATGCAGAAACCTCCTTGTTCACGCCAATTTTGCTTCCATCCAGAAACAGACAGTTCATTGAAAGCAGCTCTTTTTTTGCCTTGTTTACGTTCTGCCTGGACAGGCAGGTAATTTGAGCGATTTGCTCATCGGCAATGCGATCTGATTTCTTATTGAAGCCGTATGTTTTCCTGATATACGCCAGCATCAACTTTAGCTGGCGAGCAGTTAAATCAGCACTTGCAATGGATTCCAGCAGCTCGTTAGCGATACGGGTGTATCCGTCATCGAGTTCTGCCACGCGAGACTCCTGATCCCCCGAGTCAGCCCCAGGGAAGTTGTATACTCTGGCGATATTTGCCATAATTACTCCTGCAACTTTGTTGACATAACACAGTGCTTTTAGGCGTCCAGACTGTTACCGCAGCTGGGCGTCTTTTCATTTTTGAGGATTGAAGCAACCTCTTTCGCTAACCTGGCCATGTCGTCATCGACAACGCCCCACTCCAGAACAGCAAGAAGCATCGACAGCTTCGGCAGCATGCTTTCCTTCCAGCGGGTAATGCCTGACTTATCCATACCCAGCGCTTTGGCTACGTTAGTGGAGCCACGCATGGCAATCTGATTCAGGATCCAAGACTCGATTTTTCGAGCCTGAGTTTTGTTTCGGGTAGTTGTGTTATCCATCTGTGATAATTCCTTTGGTGTGAAATAGTTAAAAGGCCATGCGCAGACACGCAGAGCCATGTTTGTTGTTTTTTTGAAGTTAGCTTTTCAGCTACGTAGGCCGGACGGCCATTGTGAAAGGAGCGGTATTTCTTAAGCGGCGTGGTGTTCTGGTGGGAACACATCATCTAACTGTACGTTAGCGCCGAAGGCATTCAGAGCCTCTACCAGCTTGCGGCAGGTTTTTAAATCAGGCTGTCTACGTCCTGATTCGTAATGACCAATCGCACCCTGAGTGCAGCCGACCTTTTCTGCTAAAGCTGTTTGGGACACCTTAGCGGCTTCCCTATTCATCCGAAGATTGCTCATCGGTTATCTCCTGGGTGAGTACGTGAATCAATAATACAAACCGTACTGAATAAATGCAAGAGGATTAATACATTTTGTGTGTTGTCACTGTTAATACAACTCGTAATAATCGGGTGATGAAGACACCGTGGAATGAACTGGCGAAAGCCAGGATGAAACAATTAGGCATCACCCAGGATAAGCTGGCGGAATCGCTTGGCAAAACTCAGGGTGCGATTGGTCATTGGCTTAATGGGCGTCGAGAGCCGAGCATTGATGATATAGCTTCGATAATGAAGCAGTTGGGCCTCAAAGAATTAATCCTCACGTCGGATGGTATGGTTGATTACCCTGACGGGGAGATGGGAAACGTTTCTAATCCACGCTCAAATGCCGAAGCTAAAAGCTTCCCTCTTATTAGCTGGGTAAGCGCCGGTAACTGGTGCGAAGCAATAGAGCCATATCGCATTGAGGAAATAGAGGTTTGGCCAGAGACCACCGCAAATGCCAGCGACAGATCGTTCTGGTTAACTGTGCGCGGAGACTCAATGACCTCGCCAACAGGCCTTAGTATCCCAGAGGGAATGCAGATTCTTGTCGACCCAAATGTAGAGGCGACAAATGGCCGACTGGTGATCGCAAAGCTCGACACTGAGAACGAGGCAACTTTTAAAAAGTACGTCGTTGACGCCGGTCAGCGCTACCTGAAGCCACTAAATCCCAGCTACCACATGATTCCAGTTAATGGTAACTGCCGCATAATAGGCGTAGTCATAGAAGCTAAATGGCAAGGCCTGTAACAAATCCCCAATCCCACTAACCCGCTCCGGCGGGTTTTTTATTGCCAATAAAAATATTTCACTTTAAAAATCATACGCTTCGCATTTTTACACCAATTTTAAGTACATTTTGTATTGACGTTATTTAGTACATTTTGTATTGTTATCCCATCAACAGGACGCACTACTCACCAGGACGGTGATGCTCTTTACACAACGTCGAACATTCGACTACGAGGCTGCAAAGCCTGACAACCAAGCAATGTGCTTTGGGGTGATGTGAACTGCAGCTGCGAGACAGCAATCACGGAGATAAGCATCGTGACACGTCACCACCAAAGCGCATTTCGAAAAGGAAAAATTATGAACGCCATGAAAGCCGCATTATTCATTGAAGCCAACTGCAAGACGGCACAAGAGAAACGCATGATGTTGGACAGCCTCCTTGAGATGGGTCAGATAAAAGAATCTGTCTACCGGATCCTCAATAAAAACATCAAATGAACAAGGCGCCTCAATACGGGGCGCATTACTTCCAGATTTTTGAGGTTCCCATGACACGTAGAACATCATTCAACGGTTCAGCATCAGGACGTCGCAGAGAGCGTCGTGCAGCGTTACAGAACGAAGTGACGGCAAGCTCTGAAGCATTGCACCGCCCTACCGAATCACGCGTTCAGTTGCAGTGTAAACGCAAGCCGTCGATGCGATCAGAGGTTGTGACCATTACCACGATGGTTAGCCAGTATTCAGGATCAATTTGCTTGCCTGATGTGGCGCTGTACTCAGCTGGCCATCGCAGCAGCAAATCGGTTACGGCGCGTTAATTAACTTATGAGGGTAGAAAATGAAACTTAACATCACAGTAGATTTGGAATGGCTTGGCGAAGATGGCGACATGGATGAGGAAGTTAAGCACCAGATTATATCAGGTGTAAAAGCGGCTATATCTCGAGACTGTCTGGCAAAAGTTGAGAAAGAAGCCTCGCAGCAGATTAATGCTGCCATCAACGAGTCAATCGTCGCGGCCAGAAAAGCAATCGAACAAAAGGCTGTTCAGTTCGCTGATGACTGGTTGGAAAAAGAAGTGACCATCACTGATAAGTGGGGTGACACGCAAGACTGTCTGACCATTACCGACCTTATCAAGCGCACATTCGATGGCTTGCTTGAGAAGAAGGTGGACGATAACGGAAACTTTGCTGACAGCTACAGCGGTAAAACGCGGCTGATTACCTGGCTTACTGGGAAGCGTGTTCAGGATGTCGTTCAGGAGAAACTCAAGGGTATCAACAAGGACATTGACCTCCAGATTGCAGAGTATGTTAACGAAGGTATCCGCAAGAATGTTGCCAACAAGTTTGCTGAGATGGTCGTACAGACGGCGCAGCACAACCACCAAGCAGCAATAGAGAATAAATTATAGGTCGCTTAGGCTGCCTTTTTATTAGCTCACGATACAAACAGAGGGTAAGGCGATGGCATATCAGCCAGTAAGAAAATTCAAGGAAGGTGATGAGGTAATTTGGTCAAGTCAGGCAAATGGAGGGTGGAAGGTGAAGGTTGGTGATGTGGTCGAAGTGATACCAGCAGGGAAAAGTATTTTACAGTCAAGGTTCCGTCATGAACTTGATGCAGCAACAACACCAAGAAAGGAAGAAAGCTACATCGTATGTGTTGGGCCGAAACCCGGCTCGCGAGCTAAGCCTAAGTATTACTGGCCAAGAACATCAGCTCTTTCATTAAACAAATAGACCCGCTCCGGCGGGTTTTTTATTGCTGATACCACAGCGCCTTCACGAGGGTGCTCTGTTATCACGGCGGCTATCCACCGCTTACCAACATTCTGCAACTACGGTTTTTTTTGCATGCAGAGGTCTTTACGTTCAGCGGCGCGGCTTAAGCGCGGAGATATTATGAGCAATCCAATCATGGTGAATCGCAGCGGACTTACCAACCGCATATACGCTGGAAGAGCAAAGCCAGCAAAGAACTTTGCTTTTGGCGCAATGAAATTTATTGGCGAGAAGTTTGATGTTACTGACCAGGTTCTTCATGCCACAGCTCATTACCTCGCGAAGACCGACGACATAAAAGTATTTTCACTTCCCGATGGTCGTGAAATTCACCTCCGCGCTGACATCAAAGAAAAGCAGGAGGCTAAGTCATGACAGTCACCCACAACGGCAAGCTGTACCACGCATCAAAACTCAACGACAACGAGTGGCAACTCTCATCAGTCGATAAACCTCGCGAGAAAATCACAATGAACCGCTGGCAGATGGATTTATCCGGGTTATTGCAGCAGGTGGAGGGTAAATCATGAGCCTACATCATTACGGAACGCAGGAAGTTAACCGTGGCGCTGTTCAGCCAGGAATGCTGGTTAAGCACAAAGATGCGACATGGACAGCATCAGCACATAAGCGCGGGAAGTTGTACCTCCATCGCGGATGTGAGCGCACTTATACGAAAGAGTTGCTCGTTGAGGTTTATCTCAGTGGGCTTGGTGGTGGATTGAGTCATTGAGGGGTAGTTATGCAAGAATTTGAATATTTCGTTATGGATGGTCGTGCAAAATTCGATTTCGACAGCGCTGTAGTGTTTGAGGCTTTGGGTAGACAGTTGCCATCAAATAAGCAATTACGCAGAGATTGGGGTGATATGGATGCTGTATTAGTCCGCGCCCCAGTAGTTAGCGATTCTTCTTGCGGTGATTTCGAGTTAATCCGCGAAATTTAATACCGCTTCAAATACATCCCCCATTCCCCTACTCGTCCGGCTATCGCAGACGGGAAGCGCACAACCAAATTTCAGGAGAGACCATGAGTGAAGTAACTGATTTAGTCGTTATCGAAAAATCGAGCGCAATGGCTGTATTCACCAATAACGAGCAGCTCGATCCCATCATTGAAAAAATTGAGAGAGAAGCTCGTAGCCTGGTGCCGGATGTATCCACCAAGAAAGGTCGTGATGCTATCGCATCCATGGCGCACAAGGTTGCGCGTTCCAAAACGTACATCGACAACGCCGGTAAAGACCTTGTAGCAGAGCTGAAAGCATTGCCAAAACAGATTGATGAGAGCCGCCGCATTGTTCGTGAACGTCTGGACGCGCTGAAAGATGAAGTGCGCCGACCGCTAACCGAGTGGGAAGCCGAGCAGGAACGAATTAAGGCAGAGGAAGCCGCCAGGATTAAAGCAGAGGAAGACCGTAAGCGGTTTGAGTCCGACCACGAAATTGCCCTGCTCATGAACGAAAAACATGACCGTGAAGCCAAAGAGAAAGCTGAAGAAGCCGAACGCCAGCGACTGGCCCATGAAGAAGAATTAAAGCGCCAGGCAGCAGAACAGGCTAAGCGCGAAGCCGAAGAGAAAGCAGCAGCTGAACTGGCGGCGGCAAAGAAACGCGAAGAGGATGCGATTGCAGCAAGATCACGGGCTGAATTACTGGCTAAGCAAGCACAAGAACGTGCCGAGCAGGAAGCTAAAGACGCCGCGGCGAAAGCTGAAGAAGAGAAGAAAGCAGCCATTGAAGCGGAACAGCGCAAAGCTCAGGAAGAAGCAGATCGCATTAAGCGTGAGGCTGAAGCGAAAGAAGCTGCGCGACTAGCTGAGGAGAAACGCATCGCTGACGAAAAGGCAAAGCGTGAAGCTGACGTGAAGCACCGCAAGGTCGTTGGTACTGAAATCGTTAACGCACTCACCGCTAATACCAGCATCTCACGAGACCAGGCGATCGAAGTCCTGAAAGCGCTGATGGATGGTCTGGTGCCGAGAACACAAATTAACTACTGAGGTGAAAGATGATTCCTGTCGATTTAGCAAGAACACCAGAACTCAGCCGCATTAAGCGCCAGTACCACGTTACTGAGGCGCTTTACTGGCGCAAGTCAGGCAACAAGTCGATGAAAAGCTTCTGCCTGTCTATGGCTAAGCGTGAGCGCATGAATAAATGCGAGTTCCTGGCTAACCATTCCGAACTTCCATTCTGAGGTAATTATGAGCTCCACATTTTATGAGCGACTGGCATCCATCCAGGAGCATTTGAATGCGCCAAAGAATCAGTACAACTCGTTCGGTAAATATAAATACCGCAGCTGCGAGGACATTCTCGAAGGAGTTAAGCCGCTACTGAAAGGGCTTTTCCTGTCGATTAGCGATGAAATCGTGTTGATTGGCGATCGGTATTACGTCAAGGCTACGGCGACCATCACGGATGGTGAAAATAAGCACACAGCAACCTCTATGGCGCGAGAAGAGGAAAGCAAGAAAGGCATGGATGCCGCTCAGGTTACTGGCGCTACAAGCTCTTACGCTCGCAAATATTGCCTTAACGGATTGTTCGGCATTGATGACTCCAAAGATGCTGATACTGATGAGCACAAACATCAGCAGAATTCCGCGCCAGCTAAACAATCAAAACCATCCCCTACTCCTGAGCAGATCCTGAAGGCATTCACTGATGCAGCAGCACAAAAAACATCAGTCGATGAACTTAAACAGGCGTTCGCTAAAGCATGGAAAATGCTCGAAGGTACTGATGAGCAACAGAAAGCTCAGGACGTTTACAACATTCGAAAAGATGAACTTGAAGGAGTTATCGCTTAATGGCGCATTCAATAACAGTACGCTTAAACAAAGCAGCACGTGAGTTTCAGGCGGGTGAAAACATCGGATTTAATATCCGCGCAGGCGTTCAGTATTACGATCGCCAGAGCAAACAAAAAGAATGGACTAACTACAGCGCAGCCGTTTTTGCAAAGCCTGGGGCGCAAGCTGATTACTACCGAAACGTTCTAGTTGAAGGTGGAATCGTTGAAATTACCGGAGAGAATATCAAGGTGGATGTTTACCAGGGGCAGAACGGTCAGTCTATAACTCTCGAACTGTTAAACGCTCGCATTGGATTCGCCACTTCAGGCAATAACCAGCAACCATCCAACAGTCAGCCATCTCAACAATTCGACGATTCGATCCAGTTCTGATTTAACTCAACAAGGAATTATCCATGTCAGCACCTCTCACCGGGGCGGGATATCTGCGCCCACCAAAGCGATCCGGCACCAAAGCTGAGGTGCTGGCTCGTTGCTTTGCAGCTATCGCTAATAACGATTACCAGAAGCCGACCATGGAAGAAAGGCTTCTGGAAAGATACGAAAAGGAAGTCTGGTACGCCAACTTAGAGGCGTCATTCAGGCCGATTTGGATGGCAGTCGGACCGGTTCAACCAACCTACGTAGACGACCGTAGGCGTGAGCATCGTGGTCGTTATGGGGAGGTGAGTAGTGACTGATTATACCGGAAGCAACACGCCAGCGGATCAGCGTGATTTGTGGCGCACACCACCGGCACTCTTCACCGCGCTGGATGCTGAATTCTGCTTTCAACTGGACGCGGCCGCCGCGCCGCACAATACACTGTGTCGAAAGTTCATCACAGCCGAGCAGAACACGCTGGAAACGCCGTGGTTCGAGCATATGCAGACCCCAGGCTACGCATGGTTGAACCCGCCATACAGCGACATCACACCGTTCGTGAAGAAAGCCGCAGCGGAGAGCAAGAACCAGATCGGCACCGTCATGCTGGTTCCAGCTGATACATCGGTTGGCTGGTTCCGGGAAGCTATTCAGTCTGCCAGCGAAGTTCGATTCATCACCGCCGGGCGGCTGGCATTTATCAACCCGGTCACCGGTAAGCCCGTAAGCGGCAATAACAAGGGAAGTATGCTCATCATCTGGCATCCGTACCCGCGTACACACTGCCACTTCGCAACTGTGGAACGGGACGAATTGATGTCTTTCGGAGCGAAACTTCTCGCTCGACGGGAGTCAGCATGACACCAGAACAGGATAACGCTATCCGCACACAGGGACGTAAATGCGTGGCAGAGATTCAGCAGGCACTGAAATGCAGGCCTAAGCCGAAATGGAATGCAGTCGTTCCGCCGATCCTCAAGAAGCATCACCAGAAAATTGCGCCGCTTGGTATCAGCCTGGTGGCATTCGTTAGCAGCATCGGTCGGATGACGGGCCGGTACGGAGTGGAATAATGACGCTAACCAAACGAATCACAAGGTCGCTATGTCGGCCTTTTTATTTTCTCGCGTTCACCTTCAACCGAATTAACCGACAGTTCATGGAGCACTGACTATGGCTGACATTATCGATAACGCATCACAGCTTGAAGATTTGCAGCGTGACGCGGCACTGAGCATGCACAGACTCAACCACTCAGCAGTATCAGCAACGCACTGTGAGGAGTGCGACGAGGAGTTGCCTGAAGCGCGCAGGAAAGCGTATCCGGGATGCACGATGTGCGTTGCATGCCTTCAGATTGTCGAGTTACGGAATAAGCATAGGGGGATGTGATGGAACTAACGAAGGGTAAAGTTTACAACGTTGACCCGGATGAATGGATGCTCCACAGCCGGGCCGAATACCACTCAACCTTTAACAGGCAGTGCGACGGCATGCCTTTGCACAACATGATTATCCGTATGCGTGACGGTGATTTAGAAGTGTCCACATTCGCTACGGCCAACATCCTTTCCGAAGCAGAGGAGCCGGTGTGATGGATTACAGCAAACTAAGCGATCAGGAAATTAATAAGTTGGTGGCATTCGCTTTGGGATGCAAAGAGGTCGTCCCTGATATTTTTATGGATGACGTCCGGCGGTATGAATTCGATAAGCCAAAGAATAAATCAGGCAACAAGTTTTACTTCGACCCATGCAACAACCCGGCAGACGCATGGCCGATTATTTCAAAGCATCAGATTAGCATGTGCGCATACGAAAGAGCCAACTCAGGAATGAAGCGAGAATCCTGGTGGGAGGCGGACGTATTTGCAGACTTTATTACCAGAGATGACAACCCACTCCGCGCCGCAATGATTGCCTTCCTTAAAATGCAGGAGTCAGCCAATGTTCCAGCTAATTCAACGGGGTCAGATATACGCTGACCAGCATAACTGGCCCGTCATAATCCATTCAGTCACATCACAGATAGTCCGCTACTGGCGACAAGGCCGGGTCAACACCGCTTCAATAGACCGCTTTAATAACGATTTCGAGCACCTCGACCCACACGAGGCGGCACAGATACGCGCCGAACTTGAAACAGCAGAACACTTAAAACGCCTCCGCGCTATGCGGGCGGCATGAGGGATAACAATGTCAGATCAAAGCAAATTTTACGATTACTACATGGTGGAAGGCGATGATGTGAAATCGCTGATTGATGGATATGAGGAAATCAGTAAACAAAGAAACGCCATTCTTCCTGATGCAGTAGGAAAGGTTGGCGCTATCGCATGGACAACATCAAGCGGATGGGGTGGTGGCGGTGGATTGCTCAGTGGCTTTGTGTGGGAAAAGGGATATGAGTTCCCCTGCCCCATGACCATTAAGCGAGAAGAAATGTTTGATGGTAAGCGCGTAGTCCTTGGTAGAGGAAAAGGAAATACGAAAGAAGGCCGGGCTTACAACAAGGTGCTCGACGCCGTGAAGGAAGAAGCAAACAAAAAGCTTAAATCACTTCCTGAGTGGAATGACTACATAGTCAATCATTACAGAATTATGCGCACGGGTATTGGTGGTCAGTCTGGCAGAGGTTTCGGATTTGCCATGCTATCAACATATGGAGGAAAGCACCCTGAGCGCGATGATTGCCTGGTTTTTGCAATACCTAACGATAAAGAAGAACGGCACGGTGACGTAGTGATACCGGATAACTTCCAGAAGATAACCTACGGTCAGTTTTACGACATCGTTAACACACCACATGAATGACGCAACTGATAGCTGATTCACTGAGTCGGCTATTGGGTGCGAATGCACTGCCACGTTATCCCCCCATTTGCCCGGCCAATAGTGCCGGGTTCTTTTTGCCTGGCTTCCAGGTTCGATTTCCAAACCGGAGATGAAACCCATGCAACACCAATTACAGCCCGATTCACTGGTTGATCTGAAATTCATCATGGCAGATACTGGTTTCGGAAAGACCTTCATCTATGACCGCATCAAAGACGGCACCCTGCCAAAAAGCAAACTCATCCACGGCCGCGCACGCTGGCTATATAGTGAACACTGCGAGTTCAAACAAAAACTCTTAAGCCGCCTCGATGGGTAAAATTGCGGGTAAAATAAAATCCACTTCTGAAATTTCCCTTTCTATACAATCCCCTGACATGCCAATTCGATGTATGCAGGGGACACCATAGCCTGCCATTTTATCCCCGACGCTTTGCAACTCCCCGCAATCTGGCATCCCCCCGGACGTTAAGGGTATAATCCTGAGAACTCTTTTTACTGGATTTAGAAACGAACATGACAAAACTCACCCTACAAGAGCAGATGCTTAAAGCTGGCTTAGTCACCAGTAAAAAAATGGCGAAGGTGCAAAGAACGGCGAAAAAGTCGCGCGTTCAGGCGCGTGAGGCCAGAGAGGCGGTTGAAGAAAATAAAAAAGCACAGGTTGAGCGTGATAAGCAACTCAGCGAGCAGCAAAAGCAAGCAGCCCTGTCGAAAGAATACAAAGCTCAGATTAAGCAGCTGATTGAAATGAATAAAATCACCATTTCAAGAGGCGATATTGGTTATAACTTTACCGACAACAATCTGATTAAAAAAATCTACGTTGATAAAGTTACCCAGACTCAGTTAATCAAGGGGCGTCTTGCCATTGCGCGTCTGGCCGCTGAAAGTGATCGCGAGAGCGAATACGCCATCATCCCGGCGGTGGTTGCCGATAAGATCGCGCAGCGTGACGCCAGCTACATTGTCTTAAATTGCGAATTGAGCCAGGAAGATAAGGACGAAGATGACCCGTACGCTGACTTTGTCGTACCTGATGATTTGATGTGGTAAGAGATATGGCCAGATAATTTTCTGGCCTCCGTTCGAATATTTCGATGAGCGCTAGAACTTATAGTGCTCTTTACTCAGCCCATATTTTCGCATTCTCAGATACAGCTTCTTACGCGGAATTTGCAGATACTCTGCCACCTCATTAATCCGCCCCTGATGAATATTGAGCGCTTCCGTAATGATTTGTCGTTCATACTCTTCTACCCGACGATCCAGCGGGGTCGGCTCGGGCATATGCATCTGCGGGTTGGCAGTTTCAGCCAACGGGAGTAACCCGACGGCAAACAACTCTGCGGCATTTGCCAGTTCCCGTACATTGCTCAACCATACTCGTCGCCGCATGCCTTTTAGCAATTCCCCGTCGACTTCAGGTACGGGATGGTTTAACCGCAGACAGGCTTTATGCAGGTAGTGATGAAATAACGGCTCGATGTCGTCCGGGCGCAGAGACAGCGGTTGGCAGGCGATTTGCGTCATGGCAAAGCAATAATAGAGTTCTGCAACAATCTGGTGGGTTGCCGCCAACTCCACCAAGGACGTCTCCCCGATCCCAATCAAGCGAAAAGGACGCCGCTCTTGACTTTGCAACTGCACCAGATGGTGCTGCTGCTCGCGCGTCAGGCATTCAATATGACTCAGTACCAGCGTTCCACCTTGAGCCTGATCAATGAGCGCGTTGAGCTGAACCGCATTTCCGGATGTCAGGTCTGCACGTATAAATGGCCCGTGGACATTGCGCCCAAGCTGATGCAGATACCGCGCGCCCGTCATGCGTCCTGTTCCGGGTTCACCATAAAACCAGACGGCGATATCCGTTTCTGCCAGTTGCTGTAGTCGCTGGCGGAATTGCGTTGCCCAGTCACTGTATCCGACCAGTTCAACCTGTAATTTCTGCTGGCAGTAATGACGACGCGCAATTACGGACTGCCTCTGACGCAGGGCATCCTCAACCTGCGCCAGCAGCTTGCCAGGATCGACCGGTTTTTGCAGAAAGTCCCATGCGCCTTTCTTCACTGCATCCACCGCCATCGGGACATCGCCGTGCCCGGTGATCAGCAGGATCGGCAGTTGATTATCATCCTGATGAAACAGAGTCATCAGATCGATCCCCGAACAGCCTGGCATACATACATCGCTTAATACGATCCCTGGCCAGTCGGCAGGCATCAGATTTCTGGCGTCAAACGGATTGTTACAGGCCAGGACGCGATATCCTGCCTGCTCCAACAATAACGTGTAGGCATCGAGCACATCGGCATCGTCATCAATCAGCAGAACAGAACATTCATCACTCAACATCATTTACATCCGTCAGGTTGAATTGCAGGACTACGCAGGCATTGCGCTCCAGCGTTGACGCCAGGCGTAACTCACCGTTCATTTGCGTCATTAACGATACACAAATCGACAAACCAATGCCGAGACCCACATCCTTACTGGTCGTAAATGGCTTCAATAGCGACGGTAACAACGCCTGAGGCCAACCGGGTCCGTTATCAGCGATCAATACGCACAGCGTTTTGCCCTGAGCCCGCCAGCTCACCTCAATTTCAGCCGTAGCCGGACAGGCGTCGAGCGCGTTTGCCAGCACATTAACCAGTACCTGTTGGATCCTCACCTCATCACCGAGTACCCATACGGTCTCCTGCGGGAGCGTTAGCCTGCCCTGCTGTGGCTTATGACGCATGGCTAACAGTTCCCAAGCCGCACTAAAAGTTTGCCGCAAATCAACCGGATGCAACGGCGCCCCCGGCTCGGCCCGACGCGCAAACTGGCGCAGCGAGCGAATAATGGCATCAATGCGGGTAATCAGCCCTTGCGCTTTGGTTAAAGTGCTTCTTGCCTGCGCTGGTTGTCCCTGTTCAATGGCCCTTCCCGCCGTAAACAAATACATCGATAGCGCGTTCAGCGGTTGGTTTATTTCATGCGCCAGAGTGGTCATGGTCTGGCCGACCACCGCCAGTTTCGCCGTCTGAATCAGCTCATCCTGCGTGGCGCGAAGATCGGACTCAATCTCTTTACGCTCAGCCACTTCCTGCTCAAGCTGATTTTTTTGCGTATTAAGCTGCCCCAGCGTATGGCGTAGCAAGCCCGCGATGCGCCCTAACTCATCGCGACCATACACCGGGATAGTGGCATCCGTTCTACCGAGACCGATCTGCACCACGGCCTGATTCAGTGCGGTAAAACGCTTCACCAGTCGGGAGCGGATAAAGTAGTGGTTGAGCGTCCAGGCGAGAAGCAGCGCCAGTAAAGTCGCCAGCAGAATCAGTCCACCGCTGACGCGAACAATCTGCTCCAGGCGCTGATTAAACATCTGCATTTGCTGATGACTGCTGCCCAGTTGCGCCTCAAGCAAGGTACGAAAGCGCCCAAGCGTCGCTTCTCTGGCGTGATTAGCATCAATAAGGGCCTTTTGCGCCGCTACGTAGTCGCGCATTGTGTCGGGCATTTTATTTTTCATCATGCCAATTTCCAGCAACTCATCAATAGTTTGGCGCAACGTTATGGTACTAGGCCAGTCATCCAGCGTACGGATATTTTCATCCGCCGTTGTTTTCAAATTCGCCAGATAACGAATGTGGGTCTCCACCAACATACCGTCATCGCTACCGGACTTCAGCTCGTTCAGCCTGTCACGCAGATCGTCGACGATTTGATTCTCAATTCTCGCCAGTGTGTAAACCTGCTGCTGTTCGTTTTGCACTTCCCGGGCACGTTTCAGGTATTGCGCCGCATCACCATTTTTGGCCTCAATTTGATCCAGCAGAGTTCCCTGTTGCCAGGTAAAATCCTGCACCAGTGAGTTCAACTCGGTCGTAAAATCATCATGCAGCCAATCTATGCGTGCAGACAATTCACTCACTTTTTCTCGCACCAGAAACATGTTGTAGAGCACCCTGTCCAGCTCCGTCATCAGGGTACGGCTGTCTTGCAAAATGACCGCCAGTTGCTGCTGTTCCGCGGGCTGCAATCCACGGCTTAACGTCTCAATCTTATCCAAATGCTGGATTATCTGGTTGCGCAGTTGCAGTCTTACCGTGGTATTGGGAGCCAACAGGAACTCATTGAGCTGATCCACCACCAGGTTGAGATTGCCTTCAATTAAAAAAGCGGAATGGACGCGCGGGAAGTAGTCATCCAGCGAATAGCGGATCTGCGAGCTCTGCTCATGCCAGGAATACAGACTGACGCAACTCACGCTTAACGTCAGCAACGCCCCTGTCAGGAAGGCCCCGCGCAGACTGCTGCTAATGCTAAGCTGACGAAGACGTTGCAGTAACGACCCGCCCTTCATTTTAATTCTTCCAGTTTGGCGATAGCCTGGCGCTGGTTTTTGAGAAACCATAGCTGCCATTCCATCATCTGCTGTTCAGCAACGCTTTTATTCTCGAATTGCGCAAGCCAGGCCTCATCTTCACTACTGCTGGCGTCTATCGGGACGCTGGTCAATAACGCTCGTATTTCAGGGAGAGGCCGTTTTAGCCGCGCTTCGGCGCTATACAGCGCTCGCCAGGCATCCTTCAATTGCGCGAGACGAAAACTGATGGCGGTATCAAACATCCGCTGCACCAGCTGCTGCCGCTTGAGGATCAGGCGATAATTTAGTGGTGGCTGGTCCATCAGTATGGCCTGCTGAGCAGCACGCGGATTATTGGCGGGCAACCGCGTGACCGGATATTTCCCGGTATTCGCATCGGCAAGGATCCGCTGCCCTTGAGGACTCAATAAATAGCGAATAAAACGACGGGCTTCACCGGCATGCTGGCTATTGTTCAACACCGCCACATAAGTTGGCGACACCGCGGAATGCGGAAAATAGTTAAACGCCAGGTGCGGGTCGTTGAGCAGCAGGTTGGCGTAATTATCAATCACCGGCCCGGCGACGCCTAATCCACTCTTAATTTTGTCAGCAACACCGAAACTGCGCGAGGAAATCGTCACCAGATTGCCGGCACTTGCCAGCAGCGTCGCCCATCCTTGTTCCCACCCTTTTTGCTGCAGCAGTGATTCCACCATTAAATGGTTGGTATCCGAACGTGACGGGCTACTCATCAACAGCGCGCCCTGATACCGGGGGTGCGTTAAATCCCCCCAGTCAGTAGGAGCCGGTAAATGCCGCGCCGCCAGCGCAGAACGGTTAATCAACAGGCCAAAACCTGATATTGCTACCGCCACGGACGTAGAACGGATGGACTCCGGCACCAGGCGTTGACTCTCAGGCAGCGCATTATCAAACGGAGCCAGCTTCTGATGTTCCTGCAAATGCTGCAACAGCATGGGAGAGGAGGTCAAAATCAGATCAACATTGTCCGCGTTCGCTGTATCGAGCAGTTGTTCCAGAGAGGCACTGGTGCGGTTTAGCGTACGAATCATTACCGACCCTGGCTCGGTTTGCCATTGCTGGATAATCCATGCCGTCGCTCCTGGGGAGAACGTCGTGGCCATGACGAGCTCTTTACCCTGTGCCTGGCTGGCCGTAGACAGCAACGTAAAACAAAGCGACAGGATGATCATCCGCCCCTGGTCGCAAAGCCTGTTTGTGATCCCGTTCATAAATACCAACATGTTCGAAAAATAATATTGAGACAAAACTTACCCGTTTACCCCAACTCAGGGGAAAGGTAAGGTGGTTATAAAAATAACCAAGCCGAAAGCGAAAGCATGGGTACAGAATACCTTAAATTACCGATTAAAATTGTTAGTATCCGCACATGCTGGCTATAAATCCCCGCTAAAAATAAAAAACACACACCTCTGTTAATTTAAAAGAGTCAAAATTAGTCATTCTTTGGTTAAGTTGAGTCAATACTGACACATTTCATCGAGTTGAATTCCATCATCGTTTATTTCACCCTGCACAACGAAAACTCCTGATATTCACATCAATATAAATTTAGGTGATGATATGCTTTCAATATTTAAGACAGGGCCATCGGCAAATAAAGTCCCGCCGGAGCAAGTCCAGGCGACATATGGTCAATACCGGATGCAGGCACTACTTAGCGTATTTCTCGGCTATCTTGCGTACTATATTGTACGTAATAACTTCACACTCTCTACGCCGTACCTGAAAGAACATCTGGATCTCAGTGCCACCCAAATTGGTCTGCTCAGCAGTTGCATGTTGATTGCCTACGGGATCAGTAAGGGTATTATGAGCAGCCTGGCCGATAAGGCCAGCCCCAAAGTCTTTATGGCATGCGGTCTGGTCTTGTGCGCCATAGTGAACGTCGGGTTAGGTTTCAGCACCGGATTCTGGATATTTGCCACACTGGTAGTGTTCAACGGCTTATTCCAGGGGATGGGTGTTGGCCCCTCATTTATAACTATTGCCAACTGGTTCCCACGTAAAGAACGTGGACGCGTTGGCGCCTTCTGGAATATCTCGCACAACGTTGGCGGCGGTATTGTCGCCCCGATTGTAGGCACCGCTTTTGCCATTCTGGGTAGCGAACACTGGCAAAGCGCCAGCTATATTGTCCCCGCCTGTATCGCCGTGTTATTTGCCTTTATTGTTCTAATGCTGGGTAAAGGTTCGCCACGTAAAGAAGGTTTACCACCGCTGGAAGAAATGATGCCGGAAGAAAAAGTCGTGCTCAACGCCCGACAGGTAACCCAGGCACCGGAGAATATGAGCGCCTACCAGATCTTTTGCACCTACGTGCTGCGTAATAAAAATGCCTGGTATGTCTCTCTGGTGGACGTGTTTGTCTATATGGTGCGTTTTGGCATGATCAGCTGGTTGCCGATTTACTTGCTTACCGAAAAACACTTCTCAAAAGAACAAATGAGCGTGGCATTTCTGTTTTTTGAATGGGCGGCCATTCCTTCCACATTGCTGGCCGGTTGGCTTACCGACAAGTTGTTTAAGGGGCGCAGGATGCCGCTGGCAATGATTTGTATGGCGCTGATCTTCGTCTGTCTGATCGGCTACTGGAAAAGTGAATCCCTGGTGATGGTAACTATTTTCGCCGCCATTGTCGGTTGCCTGATTTACGTTCCTCAGTTTCTGGCATCCGTGCAGACCATGGAAATCGTCCCCAGCTTCGCCGTCGGTTCAGCCGTAGGGTTGCGCGGATTTATGAGCTACATTTTTGGTGCATCACTAGGAACCAGCCTGTTTGGTGTGATGGTCGACAAAATGGGGTGGCACGGGGGATTTTACCTACTGATGGGGGGGATCGTCTGCTGTATCGTGTTCTGCTACTTGTCTCACCGCGGCGCGCTGGAGTTGGAACAACAGCGAAAAGATGCCCAGCAAGAGGAAGCGGCTTTAGAGCTTGCTGATGCCCGGTAATCTGTTCCAGGTCGATAAAAAAGTGCCAGCATCGCTGGCACTTCAGGATATGAATATCCTGGATGAAAAAACGTGTGACACTCATTTTGTTATCATCATTAATGACACGTCGATTTAATGCTTCCCGTCACCGACCATAAAGCGGATGATCAGCCCACAGGTCGGAGCCAGAAAAAGAAATATTCCCGTAACCATTTCATCACCATGAGTCAGCCACAGAGTAGTGAAGTAAATTAATGCCGCCAGGATAGCCATGCCGATTAAAGAACTGATTGATGCCAACGCGCCCAAAACCTGCCAGATATAGCAACTAACGCACAGAATGCTCAATATGAGAAAGGTCCAGAAATAGAGCATAGCGGTACCTCCTGTCTGCCGTAAAACGTCATGTAAGTCCTTACACTCCTTGAATTTATAGTCTAAGACAATTCCTATACACAGGCAATCCAGGCAACATTTTTGTTACAATAAATACGGCTATGGCGGCGAACCTCGACATTCGATGGACAGTTAACCAGCACAAAAACAACAGGTTATACCCCTGTCCCTATTTCAGTTTCTCTCCCGCATAAACATTTACGCTTATTGAGGATTTATCTCTGGCTGACATTAATCTCTAGGTGGTAAAGTATAAGCCCGATCATTCATGCCCCCCCCGTGGTTTTGTCCTGACTAAGTTTTACACTCTTTACAGGAACCATTGTCCTTCATGGTGGCCTAACGATCAGTATCAGAGTGTAACGCTGTCGACAAAGAATCTTCGCGATACATCTTATTAGTATCAACAACAGGTGCTTATGTTCCCCCAATGTAAATTTTCACGCGCGTTTTTGCATCCGCGCTACTGGCTCACATGGTTTGGTGTCGGTGTGCTCTGGCTCTTGGTGCAACTCCCCTACCCCGTATTGTGCTTTTTGGGTACGCGTACCGGAACGCTTGCTCGCCCGTTTTTAAAACGTCGTGAATCTATTGCCCGTAAAAACCTCGAACTGTGCTTCCCGAATCTGCCACAGGCAGAACGAGACAGGCTGGTCGAAGAAAACTTTCGTTCTCTTGGCATGGCACTGCTTGAAACCGGCATGGCCTGGTTCTGGCCTGACCGTCGCGTGCGTAAATGGTTTGACGTCGAAGGTCTCGACAACCTGAAGCGTGCACAGTCGCAAAACCGCGGCGTGATGGTAGTAGGCGTACACTTTATGTCTCTGGAGTTGGGAGGCCGCGTGATGGGGCTTTGCCAACCCATGATGGCAACCTACCGCCCGCATAACAATAAGTTAATGGAGTGGATCCAGACCCGTGGTCGGATGCGCTCAAACAAAGCCATGATCGGCAGAAATAACCTGCGTGGCATTGTCAGCGCCCTGAAAAAAGGGGAAGCCGTATGGTTTGCTCCCGATCAGGACTACGGTCGCAAAGGCAGTTCGTTTGCACCCTTTTTCGCCGTCAAGGACGTCGCGACAACCAATGGTACCTACGTACTGTCACGTTTATCAGGTGCTGCGATGTTGACCGTCACCATGGTGAGAAAAACGGACAATTCTGGCTACCGTCTGTTTATCACGCCGGAGATGGAAGGTTACCCTACTGATGAGGGCCTGGCTGCGGCTTATATGAACAAAATAATTGAAAAAGAGATTATGCGTGCACCCGAGCAGTATCTCTGGATCCATCGTCGTTTCAAAACCCGCCCGATGGGTGAAGCCTCGTTATATACGTAAAAAGAAAGGCCAGATGGCCTTTCTTTTTTTCTGCGGCTGAATTACTTAATGCCCCATTTGCTCTGTAGTTCAGTCATCCGTTGACTGTATTCGCGGGAAAGACAGGCAGGCTTATCCTGCTCTTTCCAGCACTCGTTGCGGCCTTTGATCCAACCGCGCTGCTCGGCTTTCAGCGTCGAATCATTGTTTGATTTCACCAACGCCTGCTTGTAGATGCCATTCAGTTTCAAGTCCATTGCGGAAAGTGACGGGCTCTGACAAATAATGTCCTCCATACTTCCCTTGTCGACAGCGGCACAGGAGAAAGACGGGCCAGCATTCACCGATTTTTTCGCTGGTGCATAGCTCTTCTCATCGTCAGGCTGGCAAATCCCGTGCTTACGATTAGGGCCAGTCCAGGAAACGGCCGGGCTACCGTCATCATTACGGGAAATAGAAACGGTATTTTTACCGCTTTTCGCTTCCCAGTAATTTTCGTTGAATGTCTTAACGGTGGCTTTCTCTCCATCAATCCAGACATTACCTTTACCATCACTATTCACACCACCAATACTTGCACAGCTGAAATTCAACGCCTGCGGAGCTGCCGCCATCGACGTCAGTGGGGTAAGAACGAGTGCTAACATCATTAATCTGGTCATTTTTAACCTTTTCATTATCAATTTTTGCGCAAAATTAGCCGCATTATGAGTATGGTGATATGAGAATTCTCTGAGTAATCAGCGCGTCGCTCAGTGGCGATTCATTGCTGAAGGAAATCAAACTGTCGCCGATTCACGACACATGTAAGTTATTAAAATTAAATAAAAAAACGCCTCTTGTCTCGCTTCATTTTTAGGCGTACATTAGCGCCGTCTGGAGCATTACAGCTCAGAATTCTGAGATGATGCAGCGAAACAAACGCGGGGTATTCTCCCTTTCGTTGACGCTGGCGTCAGCTCTCTATCAGGTAAGTGTATGTTCATTTAGGCGTGCTTTAATACGCGGAGTGATGAAAAGTGAAATATTTCTTTATGGGCATTTCATTTATGGTCATCGTTTGGGCCGGTACATTTGCCCTGATGATCTAAATTAAAAGATGCAGCAAAAAACAGGAGCCCACAGGCTCCTGTTTGCTTTTGTGGGTTAACCGTTTGGTTAATCAGCGCTTTCAGAGGCTGATTTCGTGCTGGAGGGCAGCAAACCATCTGCACGGAACATGGCTTTAATGCCTCGGATCGCCTGGCGAATACGGTCACGGTTCTCAATTAACGCAAAGCGCACGTGGGTATCGCCATAATCACCAAAACCCACCCCCGGTGACACGCAGACCTTCGCGTCATTCAGCATTTTTTTAGCAAACTCAAGCGAGCCCATTGCAGCATACTGCTCAGGAATTTTTGCCCAGACATACATCGATGCCTTCGGCATCTCTACCATCCAGCCCGCTTCATGCAGCCCTTTGACCAGCACATCGCGTCGACGCTTATACTGCTCTGCGATATCCCGTACGCACTGCTGATCGCCTTCCAGTGCGGCAATGGCCGCAACCTGCAACGGTGTAAAGGTTCCGTAATCGTGGTAGCTCTTAATCCGCGCCAGCGCATTAACCAGCGTTTTGTTACCCACCATAAAACCAATACGCCATCCCGCCATGTTATAGCTTTTCGACAGCGTAAAGAATTCAACCGCCACATCGCGGGCGCCAGGCACCTGCATGATCGACGGCGCTTTCCAGCCATCGTAGACGATATCGGCATAGGCGAGGTCGTGAACCACCAGCACGTCGTAGCGTTTAGCCAGCGCAACCACTTTCTCAAAGAATTCCAGCTCAACGCACTGCGCGGTAGGATTGGATGGGAAACCTAAGATCATCATCTTTGGTTTCGGGTAGCTTTCACGGATCGCCCGCTCCAGCTCATTAAAGAAGTCGACCCCTTCAACCAGCGGTACAGAACGCACCTGAGCCCCGGCAATTACGGCACCGTAAATATGAATAGGATAACTTGGGTTAGGCACGAGGACCGTGTCACCGTGATCGAGCGTAGCCAGCATCAGATGCGCCAGTCCCTCTTTAGATCCGATGGTCACAATGGCTTCGGATTCAGGGTCGATCTCGACATCATAGCGGTCCTGATACCAGCGGGAAATCGCCCGACGCAGACGCGGAATACCGCGAGAGGTTGAATAACCGTGGGTATCCGGGCGCTGGGCCACGGTACACAGTTTTTCGACAATGTGAGGAGGCGTAGCCCCATCCGGGTTCCCCATGCTGAAATCGATAATATCTTCGCCGCGCCGACGCGCAGCCATCTTCAGTTCAGCAGTGATGTTAAAAACATAAGGGGGAAGACGATCAATACGCGTAAAGCGACGTTCAGGGCGGGAGTCAGCCATAGTATCCTCAGATTCACGTTAGCGCCCGGACCGTCCGAGCGACGCTGCCACGATGGTGGCACGTTTAGAAAATAGCCTGAATAAATTCCTTCTGTCGAGAGGCAACGCAAAATATTTTCTCCTGCTCTAAAAGAGGATCAATAAAAATAAACAGGGAAATAAAGATTTTTCGCGGCCTGCCAAAATCACCATTCATTAACATATTGAAGTCATAAATTTTACTCTGAAAATCAATCAATCCTGGAAAATTCGGAGAAACACACTTTTCCTTTACAATCCCCTTTTAATTATATGGTTTTTCCTCATTAGCCCGGCGCGATGGGGATGCTGGTCATCCTTGCTCAGGTTACCTATCATAGAGGTTTAATCTATTCGCAAGAGTCACCCGTGCACGAAATATTCAATATGCTGCTGGCGGTCTTTGATCGGGCAGCGCTGATGCTGTTCTGCCTGTTTTTTCTGATTCGTATCCGCTTGTTTCGAGAACTGTTGCACAAGTCAGCCCACTCCCCGATGGAACTGCTCGCCGTAACGGCCATTTTCTCTATGTTTGCCCTGTTCAGTACCTGGTCCGGAGTACCGGTCGAAGGTTCTCTGGTAAACGTGCGTATTATTGCGGTGATGTCGGGGGGGATCCTGTTCGGCCCGTGGGTTGGCATCATTACCGGCATCATCGCAGGTATCCACCGCTATCTGATCGACATTGGCGGCGTCACCGCCCTGCCGTGCTTTATCACCAGTATTTTGGCGGGCTGTATTGCCGGCTGGATCAACCGTAAAATCCCCAAAGCACAGCACTGGCGTGCCGGTATTTTAGGTGGGATGCTGTGCGAAACGTTGACCATGATTCTGGTGGTCGCCTGGGCCCCCACCACCGAACTGGGACTGGATATTGTCTCAAAAATCGGTATCCCGATGATCCTCGGCAGCGTCTGTATTGGCTTTATTGTGATGCTGGTACAAAGCGTCGAAGGAGAGAAAGAGGCCAGCGCCGCCAAGCAGGCCAAGCTGGCACTGGATATTGCCAACAAAACCCTGCCGCTCTTTCGCCATGTCAACAGCGAGTCGTTACGTCAGGTATGCGAAATTATTCGCCATGACATTCACGCAGATGCGGTTGCCATCACCAATACCCAGCACGTTCTGGCCTATGTTGGCGTCGGGGAACTCAACTATCGCAATAACGATGACTTCGTCAGCCCCACTACGCAGGAAGCCATCAATCACGGAAAAATAATAATAAAAAACAATGATGAAGCGCATCGAACGCCGGAAATACACTCCATGCTGGTGATCCCGCTCTGGGAGAAAGGCGTCGTGACCGGCACGCTGAAAATCTACTACTGTCACGCCCATCAGATCACCTCCTCGTTACAGGAAATGGCGATCGGTTTGTCGCAGATTATCTCTACACAGCTTGAGGTTTCCCGTGCAGAGCAACTGCGGGAGATGGCAAATAAGGCAGAGCTACGTGCGCTGCAAAGTAAAATCAATCCCCATTTTCTGTTTAATGCGCTAAACGCTATTTCGTCATCGGTCAGGCTTAACCCAGATACCGCCCGCCAGCTGATTTTTAATTTGTCGCGTTATCTTCGCTATAATATTGAATTGAAAGACGATGAGCAGATCGATATTAAGAAAGAGCTGTATCAAATTAAGGACTACATCGCCATTGAACAGGCTCGCTTTGGCGATAAGCTAACGGTTATTTATGATATTGATGAAGAGGTAAGCTGCTATATTCCCAGCCTGCTGATTCAGCCGCTGGTAGAAAACGCCATCGTTCACGGTATCCAGTCGTGCAAAGGAAAAGGCGTGGTCACTATCAGCGTCGCAGAGTGCGGTAACCGGGTACGCATCGCCGTCAGGGATACCGGTCACGGTATCGATCCAAAAGTCATTGAGCGGGTCGAGTCCAACGAAATGCCGGGCAATAAAATCGGCCTGTTGAACGTGCATCATCGTGTGAAGCTACTCTACGGCGAAGGGCTGCATATCCGCCGCCTGGAACCAGGCACCGAGATTGCGTTTTATGTGCCCAATCAGCACTCCCCCGCTGCCGCACCGGCGACCTTATTGCTTTAACCAGGAGTGAAGTAGTGAAAGTCATCATTGTTGAAGATGAATTCCTGGCCCAACAGGAACTAAGCTGGCTGATAAAAGAACACAGCCAGATGGAGATTGTCGGCACGTTTGACGACGGTCTGGACGTGCTGAAATTTCTGCAGCACAACCGCGTCGACGCCATTTTTCTCGATATTAATATTCCCTCGCTGGACGGCGTATTGCTGGCACAAAACATCAGCCAGTTCGCGCATAAACCCTTTATTGTGTTTATTACTGCATGGAAAGAACACGCTGTTGAGGCGTTTGAACTCGAAGCGTTTGACTACATTCTGAAGCCGTACCAGGAGTCACGGATTGTCGGAATGCTGCAAAAGCTGGAAGCAGCCTGGCAGCAACAACAAACGGGAACCCCACACATAACCCCCGTCACGCGTGAGAATGACACCATCAATCTGATCAAAGATGAGCGAATCATCGTGACTCCGATCAACGATATCTACTACGCTGAAGCACATGAAAAGATGACGTTTGTCTACACACGACGGGAATCGTACGTCATGCCAATGAACATCAGCGAATTTTGCAGCAAACTGCCGGCTTCACATTTCTTCCGCTGTCACCGTTCGTTCTGCGTGAATCTGAATAAAATCCGTGAAATCGAGCCGTGGTTCAATAACACCTACATTCTGCGGTTAAAAGACCTGGAATTTGAAATCCCGGTTAGTCGAAGTAAAGTGAAAGAGTTTAGGCAGTTAATGCATTTATAACACTTACCCCACAAAGAAAGAGCGCTGAGATTTAATGGCAAAGCTGACGGAAAAATATCAACGTGCATATCAGCGTGAATACGCGAAAGAAGCTGATCAAAATGCCCGGGTATGGATGGATACCGATGATTATTTAGCAGAATGTCTGGATACCCAGACGCAATGCCATAAAGATGCGTCACTGCAAGAGCAGATAAGGCTATGGCTTTTTATGCTGCGCATTAATCACAATCCTGATTTATTAGGATATAAAACGGCCATCCTCGCCAACGATATGGCATTACTGCACGCTGCGCTGCGTCAGTCAGCCATGATCAAACATACAACACTCGGCGTAGATTCCGGATGCGACCACAGTATAAACATCTGGACGACCCTCGATATTCTTGCTGCCGGCCTGTTTGCCCGCGTACCGCTGCTGTTACCTGAAAAATGGGGTCTCAGTGACAACGGTCACCCTGTTACTATAGCGATTGCTAATTTAGTCATGGCGCTGTGGTACAAACGAACTGATTTTGCGGCTGAAGCCAGTAAACGAGCGCAAAAGGTACTGGCGACGAAGCAGGCAGCCAGCGATGTGTGTATCCTCCGTTATCTGATGGCGCTCCTCGAGGAGGATGTGACAGAAGCGGGCGTGCAGCTCGATTTATATTGTAAAAGCGTACCAAAGTTGAGGGACGCGGGTCTTACTAAGCTCAATAAAATGTTCTGGCCATACGCACATGGGCTATACAATCTGGCGAGTGTGGTGTGGGGCAGCGAAAAAGCCAGCACAATGTCAAAACCAGAAGCTGACTGTTTTCTGGATGACCTGGCAGAATGGCAAATTCAGCATAACGACCATCCCAGCGCGCTTTTTTTTGAATATCCTCAGCCAATCGACGTCATTAATACTCTTATTTCGTGTACGCCACCTGAATGCGTTTTGCATCAGCCTTATCTCGAGACAGATAAAAAATACAGAGAAAAAAGATACCTGCACAGCGAAATGTTTGAACAGCAGATGATAGCGATAGTACTGAACGAGATTGCGAATAAAACTCACGGCACATAATGCGTTACCCTGACGGCGGCAGGCACATTATTTATAGTGTGCCGGATAGGTGTTAATAGACACCATCCGGCAGGGATCTTACAGAATATGCCCCAGCGTCTGGCGCAGGTGCGCACCGGAACCCAGCAGACCAGGGTTATCATGCACAATCAAATACACCGGAATATCCTGTACGTAGGCTTTAAAACGACCTTTATCTTCAAAGCCACCGCGGAAACCCGATGCTTTAAAGAATTCAAGGAAGCGCGGCACAATCCCGCCGGCAATATAAACACCGCCAAAGGTCCCCAGCGTTAACGCCAGATCGCCACCAAAGCGTCCCATGATCACGCAAAACAGCGACAGCGCCCGACGACAGTCAGTGCACGAGTCTGCCAGCGCACGTTCGGTGATATCCTTCGGTTGCAGGTTTTCCGGCAGACGTCCGTCGGATTTGACGATAGCGCGGTACAGGTTCACCAGCCCCGGACCGGACAGCACGCGTTCTGCAGAAACATGGCCAATCTCAGCGCGCAGGACTTCGAGAATAATCGCCTCTTCTTCGCTGTTAGGTGCAAAATCTACGTGACCGCCCTCTCCCGGCAGGCTCACCCAGCGCTTATCGACGTGCACCAGATGCGCTACGCCTAAACCGGTTCCCGCACCGTACACGGCAATCGGTTTACCTTCTACCGGCTCCGTGCCACCAAATTGGATCAAATGCTCTTTTTTCAGCATCGGGATCGCCATCGACACGGCGGTGAAATCATTGATGATTTCCAGATGGCTAAAACCGAGATTCTTTTTCATTTCAGCAATAGAAAACGCCCAGGTATGGTTGGTCATTGCCACCCAGTCGCCGGTAATCGGACAGGCAATCGCAATACACCCGTCTTCGACGCTGACGCTATGCTCATCCAGGTACACGCGAACCACGGCCTCAAGGCTGGGGTAATCCAGTCCTGAATAGGTCTTAGCCTGCGAAATTTCACCGCTGGCAATGTCGCACAGAGCAAGACGCGCGTTGGTGCCGCCAACATCACCTACTAAAGCATATTTTGTCATTCTTCTACTGCTCCGCTAAAGTCAGAATAAATCTTTGCCACACTGTAAATTCATGGGGGCATAACAACAACGGCTTGAAGGCTGATGCCGGTAAAATATCGACTCAGATCACAGAATTACTTTATCGTTTCAGCACCATTTGCAGCGATGTCAGCAGGCAGGCTGTGCAAACTATGCTTATGACTCTATTTGAGGGAATAGAAAATGCTCCATCCGCGAGCCAGAACGATGCTGTTGTTATCCACTCCCGCACTGATCATTGGCGTTGCCTCAAGCCTGGTGCTGATCATCGTCATGAAAGTGGCCGCCGTTTTACAGCAATTTTTATGGGAGCGCCTGCCCGCCAGCATCGGCATTGCTCACGACTCTTCGCTGTGGATAATCGGTATGCTCACGTTGACCGGGATACTGGTCGGACTCGTCATCCGCTACAGCCACGGGCATGCGGGACCGGACCCAGCCTGTGAACCGCTAATCGGAATGCCGGTCCCCACGTCAGCACTGCCGGGCCTGCTGGCTGCGCTGATCCTCGGCCTGGCCGGCGGCGTCAGTTTGGGGCCTGAACACCCAATAATGACCGTGAATATCGCGCTGGCGGCGGCGATTGGCGTGCGTCTGTTCCCTCGAATTAATAAGCTGGACTGGACCATTCTCGCCTCTGCGGGCACCATCGGAGCGCTATTTGGTACGCCTGTCGCCGCGGCACTGATATTTTCACAAACGCTGAATGGCTCCAACGATGTGCCGTTATGGGATCGCCTGTTTGCACCACTGCTGGCTGCTGCTGCCGGTGCACTGACCACTGACCTGTTCTTTCATCCGCATTTTTCATTGCCCATCGCCCAATATACTCAGCTACAGCTGACCGATATTTTTAGCGGCGCGGTGGTTGCCGCCATTGCCATTGCGGCAGGCATGGTGGCGGTGTGGTGTTTACCCCGTTTACATCAGTTGATTCATCGCCTGAAACACCCGGTACTGATTCTCGGCGTTGGCGGCTTTCTGCTTGGGATTCTGGGCATTATTGGGGGACCACTTACCCTGTTTAAAGGGCTGGATGAGATGCAGCAAATGGCGTTTAGCCAAACGCTGGGGGCATCAGACTATTTCATGCTCGCGGTGATCAAACTGGCGGCGTTAGTGGTTGCTGCCGCCAGTGGTTTTCGTGGAGGACGTATTTTCCCGGCGGTATTCGTTGGCGTGGCACTGGGATTGATGCTGCATGCCCATGTCGAAGCGGTTCCGGCAGCAATCACCGTCTCCTGCGCCATTCTGGGGCTGGTGCTGGTTGTCACCCGCGACGCCTGGCTAAGCCTGTTTATGGCGGCAGTGGTGGTCCCCGATGCCACCCTGCTGCCGCTGCTGTGCATCGTCATGCTTCCCGCCTGGCTGCTGTTGGCAGGTAAACCGATGATGATCGCCAACCGCCCCGATCAATAACTATCCCCCGTTACGGGCTTCCAGCGCACGGGTCACCGTGCGCAGAAGCTCAGGCAGATCGGCTTTCGGCAACATCACTTCAATTAACGAAAGCCGCTGCGGGCGCGCCAGCCGGGCCAGAACTTCCTCCAGCTGTACAGCCTGCGTCACGCGCCAGCACTCCGCCTGACACTCGCGGCTCAGCGCCAGTGGCACCTGCGTCCAGTTCCATCCGGCAATGTCGTTATAACGCTGGTTTGCCCCGTGAATAGCCCGCTCCACGGTATAGCCGTCATTATTGAGCAGCAAAATAACCGGCGTTTGTCCGTCTCTGAGCATCGTACCCAATTCCTGAATGGTAAGCTGGGCAGCGCCATCGCCAATAATCAGGATCACCCGCCGATCCGGGTATGCCGTTTGCGCTCCCAGTGCGGCGGGTAAGGAATAACCAATCGATCCCCACAGCGGTTGTACCAGTACTTCCGCCCCGGAAGGTAACGAAAGCGTAGCGGCACCAAATGCCGCGGTCCCCTGATCGACGAGGATAATGTCGTCAGCTGCCAGGTATTGCTGCACCGTGTACCAGAAATTTTCCTGTGTCAGCGGCCCCTTTTCAACCTGACGTCGCCCGACAGGCGGGCGTTCTGGCGGCAGAGAAAACGACAGCTCCAGGCACAGCTCCCGTAGCGTGGTAACCGCCTGCTCCATCGGGATGTTAAACCACTGGCTTCCCACACGTGAAGCATGCGGTTGAACCTCAATCGTGCGCTCCTGCGGCAAGCATTGCGTAAAACCGGCGGTTAGCGTGTCGACAAAACAGGTACCCACGCAAATAACGGTGTCGGCATCTTCTATCGCCCGGCGCACATATTCACTGCTGGCCCCCGCGCAGTAGGTGCCAACAAACGCAGGATAACGTTCATCAAAAAGCCCTTTACCCATTAACAGTGTGGCATGAGCCATTGGCGTTTCTGCCATCCAGCGCTGCAAAACAGGCTGCAAACCAAAGCGCTGCGCAAGAAAATCCGCCAGCAACGCCACGCGCGAGCTGTCCAACAAGCGCTCACGGGCCTGATAGCGAAACGCCGCAACGACGCTACTTTCCGATTCACTCAGAGGAATAATCAGTCTGTCCTGTGGGGGCGTGGCGGGCTGTTTGGCGACATCGGCAGGCAACATCAGATACCCTGGCCGACGTTCGGTTAACATGACCCGTAGCACACGGTCAATTTCATAGCAGGCGTTTTGGGCATCAAGCACCGCGCTGGCCGCCGTTACCGCTTGATGCATGCGATAAAAATGCAGAAAATCGCCGTCGCCCAGGGTGTGATGCATCAGCTCCCCACGCCGCTGAGCGCTGCTGCACGGCGCACCCACTATCTGCAGCACGGGTACATATTCTGCGTAACTGCCTGCGATTCCATTAATGGCGCTTAACTCCCCAACGCCAAAGGTGGTGAGAAGCGCCCCTGCCCCGGCGACCCGGGCATAGCCATCCGCAGCATAAGCCGCATTTAATTCGTTTGCGCAGCCAACCCAACGCACGTCGGGGTGGTCAATCACGTGGTCAAGAAACTGCAAATTATAATCGCCCGGCACACCAAAAAGATGGCCAACACCACACCCTGCCAGTCTGTCCAGCAGGTAATCAGCAACGGAATACGCGGTTTGCATGACAGCTATCCTTCTGACGGTAACCTCATGTTGAGTATCGAAGAACTGTGATGACTGTCCAGAAAACACGACGTGGAGGGGTGGAAAGCAGGATTTACAGTTTTGCCGGTGAAATACCATTGAAGAATCGACCGTGTAACCGTATACACTAAAACATATACGTCATCTTGCTATCAGGAAGGGGTCTACATGGTTTATCACGCGGATGAAAATCGCTATCAGACAATGGAGTACCGCCGCTGCGGTCAGAGCGGACTCAAGCTACCGGTTATCTCTCTGGGCTTATGGCACAATTTTGGCGACACCACGCAGGTAGAAAACAGCCGAAGCCTGCTACAGCGCGCGTTCGATCTGGGGATCACCCATTTTGATCTCGCCAATAACTACGGCCCACCGCCGGGCTCTGCCGAGCGAAATTTTGGCCGTATTTTGCAGGAAGATTTTTTACCGTGGCGGGACGAACTCATTATCTCCACCAAGGCGGGCTACACCATGTGGGATGGCCCCTACGGCGACTGGGGTTCGCGTAAATACCTGATTGCCAGCCTCGACCAGAGCCTGAAACGTATGGGTCTGGAGTACGTGGATATCTTCTACCACCATCGTCCCGATCCCGAAACGCCGCTCACAGAAACCATGAAGGCGCTGGATCACATTGTTCGCCAGGGAAAAGCGCTGTATGTCGGGCTGTCTAACTATCCCGCCGACCTTGCCAGACAGGCGATTGAGATCCTCGACGACTTAGGTACCCCGTGCCTGATTCATCAGCCGAAATATTCCATGTTTGAACGTTGGGTTGAAGGGGGATTGTTGTCACTGTTGCAGGAAAAAGGCGTGGGCAGTATCGCTTTCTCTCCACTGGCGGGCGGGCAGTTAACCGACCGTTACCTGAACGGGATCCCGGCGGATTCTCGTGCGGCAAGCGGTAGCCGTTTTCTCAACCCGGATCAGATAACGCCAGAGAAACTGGAAAAAGTCCGCCAACTGAACGCAATGGCTGAGCGTCGGGGACAAAAGCTCTCCCAAATGGCCCTGGCCTGGGTGTTGCGAGAAGACAAAGTCACCTCAGTGTTGATTGGTGCCAGTAAAACAGCGCAAATTGAAGATGCTGTTGGCATGCTGGCAAACCGTCATTTGTCTGCAGAAGAATGCGAGGAGATTGACGCCATCCTGAATTGTTTGAAATAAAGACACATTTATTAACAAAAAGTGCTCTCTTTCATGATTTAAGAGTTCAGGCGATTAAACGGGGCTTTACTGCCCCGTAATATTGCATTAACAGGCCGGCTACGGCTCGATCGTGAAGGAGAGAAAAAATGTTCAGGTCACTGATTCTGGCTGCAGCCTTATTGGCTTTCACGCCGCTGGCCGCAAACGCTGGTGAAATCACCCTGCTGCCATCAATAAAATTGCAAATTGGCGATCGCGATAATTATGGTAACTACTGGGACGGCGGCCACTGGCGCGACCGGGGTTACTGGCACAATAATTATGAATGGCGCAAAAATCGCTGGTGGCGTCATGATAACGGTAATCATCGTGGCTGGGATAAGCGCAAAGCGTACGAGCGCGGTTACCGTGAAGGCTGGAACGATCGCGATGACCATCGCGGTCGCGGCAAAGGCCACGGACGTGGTCATGGCCACCATCATTAATGTAACAAAAGAGCCTGCGGGCTCTTTTTGCTTACAACCCGAGCGCCGTCCCTACCAGCAGCCAGAGATTTAGCGCCACCACCAGTACCACAATCATCCAGCCAACATATTTAACCCAGACGGTGTTAACTAAATCCCCCATTAACGTCCCGTTACTGGTGAATATCAGGAGTGGTACCAGCGCCAGCGCGATACCGAAACTCAGCAACACCTGGCTCATGACCAGAATACGGGTGGGATCCAGTCCCATCAGAATGACGATGAATGACGGCATCATAGTAACCGTACGACGAACCCACAGCGGGATATGAAAACGGATAAACCCCTGCATCACAACCTGTCCGGCCAGCGTGCCGACAACCGTTGAAGAAAGCCCCGCCGCCACCAGGCTGAGACCAAATACCGTCGCCGCCGCATGACTCAACAACGGTTCCAACGTCAGATAAGCCTGATCGAGATCGGTAATGCCGGTATGACCGCTGAAGTGAAAGGCTGCGGCAGCAGTAGCCATCATTGCCAGATTGACAAACCCGGCAATGGTCATGGCGATAGCCACATCCCACTTAGTTGCCGCGTAGCGCTGTTGCCGTGTCCCGCCATGCAGATGCTGAGTTAAAGAGGAGTGCAAATAAATGACGTGCGGCATAATGGTCGCGCCGAGTACGCCGGCTGCCAGAAAGACCGCCTCAGAGTTCGGCAGACTGGGAATGATCATGCCCTTACTCAGCTGCGCCAGATTCGGCTGCGAGAAGATCAGTTCGACAATATATGCCGCGGCCACAAACAACAGTAATCCACCAATTACTTTTTCCAGTGGTTTTTGCCCGCGACGTTGCAGCATCAGGATTAAAAATGTGGCGATACCGGTCAGCACCGCCCCCTGTAACAGCGAAACGCCGAGGATCAGCTTAAAGCCAATCGCAGCACCGATAAATTCAGCAAGGTCGGTCGCCATGGCAATGATTTCAGCCTGCACCCAGTAAAACCACACCACCGGACGTGGGTAGTGATCGCGAATTTGCTCGGCGAGATTTTTTCCAGTAGCAATCCCCAGCTTGGCCGACAATACCTGAATCAGCATTGCCATCAGGTTGGCCCAGACGACGACCCACAGCAGTTTATAGCCAAAGCTAGCCCCTGCCTGGATGTTGGTGGCAAAGTTACCGGGGTCGATATACCCGATAGCCGCGATGAATGCAGGTCCCATTAACGCAAGTTTCAGCTTGCGTGCTGCCCGTCCACTGCTTGTCTCAACGCGATCGTTCGTCATTTTCGTGCCTCAAAAACATAGCCTTTGCTATGTTTCAAACTACGCCAGTTGAGAATGATTATCAAATTCATTTTGATGGATAAAAATGATTTCTTTGATAGCGTTGGTCTATAAATAGATCAGGGAACTGGAAACGCAGATGAGATGTTTAATTAATGTTATGAGATTAGCACAATGACATAACTTTTCACTTCCATACTAAACATCACGGAAGTGTATTACCGATCACTAATTTTGAATCTCGTCACAGGTCCTTATTATAGTGTGTGTTTGATCTCGTTTTCTTTGGTGTTGTTGCATAGAATGTGCACGGAAATTAAACCTGCCTCATGTTTGGAGCAAATATGGACCGCGTTCTTCATTTTGTCCTGGCCCTTGCCGTGGTTGCGGTACTCGCACTGCTGGTAAGCAGTGACCGTAAACAAATTCGCATTCGTTATGTTATTCAATTACTTGTTATCGAAGTGTTACTGGCGTGGTTCTTCCTGAATTCTGATGTCGGGCTGGGCTTCGTGAAAGGCTTCTCCGAGATGTTTGAAAAACTGCTCGGTTTTGCTAATGAAGGGACAAACTTTGTCTTCGGCAGCATGAACGATAAAGGCCTGGCATTCTTCTTCTTGAAAGTACTGTGCCCAATCGTCTTCATTTCCGCCCTGATCGGTATTCTGCAGCATATCCGCGTTCTGCCTATTATCATCCGCGCAATTGGATTTTTGTTATCCAAAGTCAACGGTATGGGCAAGCTGGAGTCCTTCAACGCCGTCAGCTCGCTGATCCTGGGTCAGTCTGAAAACTTTATTGCCTATAAAGATATTCTGGGCAAGATGTCACGCAACCGCATGTACACCATGGCCGCGACGGCAATGTCCACCGTTTCCATGTCCATCGTCGGCGCGTACATGACCATGCTAGAACCAAAATACGTTGTTGCTGCATTGGTTCTGAACATGTTCAGCACCTTTATTGTACTGTCGCTGATCAACCCTTACCGCGTGGATGCCAGCGAAGAAAATATTCAGATGTCTAACCTGCATGAAGGACAGAGCTTCTTCGAAATGCTGGGTGAGTACATTCTGGCAGGCTTCAAGGTCGCGATTATCGTGGCAGCAATGCTGATCGGTTTCATCGCGCTGATTGCCGCGCTGAACGCCTTGTTTGCCACCGTCACCGGCTGGTTTGGCTACAGCATCTCCTTCCAGGGCATCCTGGGCTACATCTTCTACCCGGTCGCATGGGTAATGGGTGTGCCGTCCAGCGAAGCGCTGCAGGTGGGCAGTATCATGGCGACTAAACTGGTTTCCAACGAATTCGTGGCCATGATGGACCTGCAGAAAATCGCGTCTACGCTCTCTCCACGCGCGGAAGGTATTCTGTCTGTGTTCCTGGTCTCCTTCGCTAACTTCTCTTCCATCGGTATCATCGCAGGCGCAATCAAAGGTCTGAACGAAGAGCAAGGCAACGTGGTATCCCGCTTTGGTCTGAAGCTGGTATACGGCTCTACGCTGGTGAGCGTACTGTCCGCATCCATCGCAGCACTGGTGCTGTAAGACAGTAGCATCGCAATCGTAGTGACTCGGCCGGGGAGATTCTCCCCGGTTTTTTTATGTCCGTCATTTGGTAATCTGACAGAGGAAGCAGAGGATCGTGCAGGAAGTAGAAACAAAAAACCCCCGCTTTTCAGCGAGGGTCTTAATTTTGGTGGAGCTAAGCGGGATCGAACCGCTGACCTCCTGCATGCCATGCAGGCGCTCTCCCAGCTGAGCTATAGCCCCACGATGCCTTTACGTACCAAATTTAGTGGGATTAAATTTGGTGGAGCTAAGCGGGATCGAACCGCTGACCTCTTGCATGCCATGCAAGCGCTCTCCCAGCTGAGCTATAGCCCCGTCACGTAAAGCTTGTCGAGTTGACGGGCGGCATAATATGAATTCCCTTCGCGCGTGTCAACGGCAAAATTAACTCACTGAATTCAATCGCTGAAAAAGCAGGCAAATGAAGAACATTGCGCAACAACTCGCATTCAGTAGTTAAACGCGTCACGGTTTCTAGTAAAATGGTGCTATAAACTGAACCACTAATTAACCCCACGACTACTCAGGGAATCGTTATGTTCAAGGAACGGATGACGCCAGAAGAACTTGCTAATCTGACCGGTTACAGCCGGCAGACCATTAATAAATGGGTGCGCAAGGAAGGCTGGGCTACGTCACCAAAACCGGGCGTTCAGGGCGGAAAAGCTCGTCTGGTTCACGTCAACGAACAAGTTCGCGAATACATTCGCAGTGCAGAGCGTTCAGCTGAAGGTTTATCAGACAACTTATCTTTAGCTGGCGACTCTTCTATTGAAACACTGCTGATCACCCTCGCGAAAGAAATGACGCCAGCAGAACAGAAAATGTTTACGTCATTGATCCTGCGTGAAGGCATTACCGGTTTGTTACAACGCTTAGGGATCCGCGACAGCAAATAATATGAAAAAATTACGCAGCAAAATGACCACCGAAGAGCTGGCTGAATGTCTCGGAGTCGCGAAACAAACGGTCAATCGTTGGATCAGAGAACAAAACTGGAAAACCGAAAAGTTTCCCGGTGTGAAGGGCGGTCGCGCAAGGCTTATTCATATTGATGCCGGCGTACGGGAATTTATTCTCAATATCCCAGCTTTTCGCAAAATCCCGGAATTTTATCAGGCGGAAGAACCCGTTGCAGAATACACGCACGTTGTCCGTAGCCACGCCTGTCGCCAGATAATCAGCGCGTTGGATAACATGTCACCAGCGGAACAAGAAAAACTGGCGCTGTTTCTTTCGCGCGAAGGTATCCGTAGTTTTCTCACCCGTCTGGGCATTGATGAATCCGAATAAATGCCAAAAAAAACGGCAGGATCTGCGCCTGCCGTTTTGTTGTCTCTCTGACTGTCTTACTGCTGCTTTTCACGCTCAGCAATAAACGCTAGTGCTTTGTTAATACGTTCAATGCTGCGGGATTTACCAATCGCATGCACCGTAACGTCTAATCCTGGAGACTGGCCTGCACCGGTAACCGCAACGCGCAGCGGCATACCGACTTTACCCATCCCCACTTCCAGCTCATCAGCGGTAGACTGAATGGCGTGATGTACGTTTTCAGCGGTCCATTCGGTGATGGCAGCAATTTTATCACGCACCACTTCCAGCGGCTGACGCGCAACCGGGCGCAGGTGTTTCTTCGCAGCATCCGCATCGAACTCAGCAAAGTCTTCATAGAAGTAGCGGCAGCTCTGCGCCATCTCTTTCAGGGTTTTGCAGCGCTCGCCCAGCAGTTTTACCAGCTCGGACAATTGCGGACCCACGCGGGTATCGATATTTTCCTGCTCAATGTGCCACTGCAGATGCGTTGCCACATATTCAGGTGCCAGAGTGTTAATGTAGTGATGGTTCAGCCACTGCAGTTTTTCGGTATTGAATGCGCTCGCCGATTTGCTTACCGCACCAAGAGAGAACAGCTTGATCATCTCTTCGCGGGTGAAGATTTCCTGATCGCCGCTGGACCAGCCCAGACGCACCAGATAGTTCAGCAGCGCTTCCGGCAGGTAACCATCGTCGCGATACTGCATCACGCTGACCGCACCGTGACGTTTGGACAGTTTTTTACCGTCGTCGCCGTTGATCATCGACACGTGCGCGTAAACCGGCACCGGCGCGTTCAGCGCCTTCAGGATGTTGATCTGACGCGGGGTGTTGTTGATATGGTCTTCACCACGAATAACGTGGGTAATTTCCATATCCCAGTCATCAACAACCACACAGAAGTTATAGGTTGGAGAACCGTCGGTACGGCGGATGATCAGATCGTCGAGTTCCTGGTTGCTGAATTCGATCGGTCCACGGATCTGGTCGTCAAAAATAACGGAACCGTCCTGCGGGTTAGCAAAACGCACCACGCAAGGTTCGTCATCGGCGTGATGTTCGTGGCCGTGGCGGCAGCGACCGTCATAACGTGGCTTCTCACCTTTCGCCATCTGATCTTCACGCAGCTGTTCCAGACGCTCTTTGGAGCAATAGCATTTATACGCTGTACCCGCTTCCAGCATCTCATCAATAACGGCGTTGTAGCGATCAAAACGTTTGGTCTGGAAGTACGGACCTTCATCCCACTCCAGATTCAGCCAGTTCATGCCATCCATAATGGCTTCGATAGCTTCCGGCGTGGAGCGTTCGAGATCGGTGTCTTCAATACGCAGCACAAACTCACCGCTATGGTTACGTGCAAAAAGCCAGGAATAAAGAGCAGTACGCGCACCGCCGACGTGCAGATAACCTGTCGGGCTAGGCGCGAAGCGAGTTTTGATTTTCATGAAATGGCCTTACGTTTATAAAGATGCCGACAACCGGCAAATCCTGGGAAGATTATCAGGCCCGTATTCTATCACCGTGGTCTGATTCCTCAATGTTGTTCAGGTTGGAACATCACGCTTTGCCATTTTCGTATACAAATCATGCCGCATGGACTGTTTTGCGATCGTTTTGTTTAAATTTACGACGAACGAACAATTTCTTTAGAAAATGCGTTGACTCATTTTCAACTCTCCCTATAATGCGACTCCACACAGCGGGGGTGATTAGCTCAGCTGGGAGAGCACCTCCCTTACAAGGAGGGGGTCGGCGGTTCGAACCCGTCATCACCCACCAACTACTTTATGTAGTCTCCGCCGTGTAGAACAGAAAATTGAGAAGTGGGTGATTAGCTCAGCTGGGAGAGCACCTCCCTTACAAGGAGGGGGTCGGCGGTTCGATCCCGTCATCACCCACCACTTTCTCGCCAGCTGGATTTTCTGTCAAAATATGAAGTACCGAAGTGGGTGATTAGCTCAGCTGGGAGAGCACCTCCCTTACAAGGAGGGGGTCGGCGGTTCGATCCCGTCATCACCCACCACTTCGGGGCGTTAGCTCAGTTGGTAGAGCAGTTGACTTTTAATCAATTGGTCGCAGGTTCGAATCCTGCACGCCCCACCAATGTAAAAAGGTGCCCTAAAGGCGCCTTTTTGCTATGCACGGAATTCAAAGATTCGAACCTGCAGCAGGTTCGGGTCGAACGCAGTGAGACAACGGAGCCGTTCACGGCGACGGCCCGAAGGGCGAGCGAAGCGAGTCATCCTGCACGCCCCACCAATGTAAAAAGGCGCCCTAAAGGCGCCTTTTTGCTATGCGTAGAATTTAACAATTCAGCCATTCTCTGCGTGATGCGCTGCGCTTATCAGGCCTACAGTCTACATCGTTGTAGGCCGGATAAGACGTCAGTCGCCATCCGGCACACATCACATCGTCAATGCCCCAACCAGTTTCTCCAGCGCAGGTGTTGCCTACTGTTGGTCATACACAATATATAAATCAGCAGGAATGCGTTCTTCCAGCGGGCGGAATACCACGCCAGGCCAGTTCATCTGCGCATAACTATCTGCAATTAACGTAATACCAATCCCCATACTGATCATCGCCAGCACCGTTTGTGGCTCCCTCACCTCACGAATAATCATCGGTGAAAATCCGGCGCTCTGGCACACACGCTGCAAAAATGCCCAGTCAGTATGAATGGAAGGCATCGTGACAAAATATTCATTACGTAGCGCTTCCAGCGGCACGGTGTCACAAGCGCTCAGCGGATGTTCTTCCGGCATCGCCACCAGAAATGAAGACTCATGCAAGCGCAGGCTGGTAAATCCGGGTGAGGGTGCTGTCGCCATCCGCCAAATCCCCGCATCCAGCTCACGCCGCTCCAGCAGCGTCATCTGCATTGCCGGCATGTTTTCGCGAAACAGAACCTCAACGTTCGGGTTCTCTTTCAAAAATCGCCGCATCACCGGGCGCATTTTTCCCCACATCGCCGTGCCTATTACGCCCAGTTCGACTCGCCCTGCCTCACCGCGGCCAATCTGCTCCACGCGTGCCAGCGCCTGGTTAGCGCTGGATAACAGGCGGCGTGACTCTTCCATCAGGATTTTTCCGGCGTGGGTTAAGGTCACGCTACGGGAATGCCGGATAAACAACAGTGTGCCGAGCTGCTGCTCCAGCTCTTTGATGTGAATACTTAGCGGGGGTTGTGACATATTCAGGCGGGCAGCCGCACGTCCAAAATGCAGTTCTTCTGCGACTGCCAGAAAATAACGCAGTAACTTCAGATCGATACGATGCGTGCGTTCCATGAGTAATGCGCTCCAGCGGAGAAGGATAATGCGCAAAGTTACCACATTGCATCACAGAACATAAAACGGCGGGCAGCATTCGCCCGCCGCAGGTAAGGATTAATGTGCCAGCGATTTCTGCACGGACCTTTCCGGCTCATGCTTGTATTTGAAGAACAGCGCAAAAATGACGGCCAACGCCAGCGCATAAACCGCAAATACCAACCAGATGGTTTGCCAGTCCTTCACGCCATCGACGGAGAAATAGTCCACCGCCATGCCGCTCAGGATTGAACCCACCCACGCCCCGACGCCGTTCACCATGGTCATAAACAGCCCCTGTGCGCTGGCGCGAATGTTGGAACTGACTTCCTGCTCGACGAACACCGATCCGGATATGTTGAAGAAATCAAACGCGCAACCGTAAACGATCATCGACATCAGTAACAGCACAAAGCCAAACGGTGACGGATCGCCAAACGCAAAGAAACCAAAACGCAACGTCCACGCCAGCATGCTCATCAGCATCACCGTTTTAATCCCAAAGCGTTTAAGGAAGAACGGAATGGTGAGAATGAAGCCCACTTCCGCCATCTGCGACACCGACAGCAAAATAGAGGGGTATTTCACGACAAAGCTGCCGGCAAATTCAGGGTTACGGGCAAAATCATGCAGGAACGGATTACCAAAGACGTTGGTGATTTGCAGTACCGCCCCCAGCATCATGGCAAAGAGAAAGAATATCGCCATACGCGGATTTTTAAACAGCACAAACGCATCCAGTCCCAGTTTACCGGCAAGCGTCGTTGCCACTTTCTTCTCAGCAACCGGAATTTTCGGTAAGGTAAACGCGTACATCGCCAGCAGTAATGAGGCGCCGGAGGCGATATACAGCTGGGCGCTGCTCAGTTCCAGTCCCATCAGGCTTACCGTCCACATAGCCACAATAAAGCCAATCGTGCCAAACACGCGAATCGGCGGGAAAGCCGTGACCGGATCCTGGCCGGATTGCGCCAGGCAGGAGTATGAGACGCTGTTCGACAACGCAATCGTCGGCATATAAGCCATGGCGTTAATCAGCATCACCCAGAACATGGTATCTGCATCGGTCACGGTGGTGGCATACAGCAGCACACCCGCGCACACCAGGTGACACAGCATGTAGGCGCGTTCGGCGCGCAACCATTTATCAGCGATGATCCCCATGATGCCAGGCATAATAATCGCCGCCAGCCCTTTCGAGCTATAAACCATACCCACGTTGGCACCGGTAAAATGCAGGGTGTTGATCATGTAAGAACCCAGGGTCACCAACCAACTTCCCCAGATGAAATATTGCAAAAACGACATGAGCTTTAAGCGTGAGGCGATACCCATTTTTCCGTTCCTTGCCAAAAAAGTAAGACCCCGCAAGCGGGGTCAGTTATCGTTTTTATTCAGGCCAGCTTGCGCAAAAAGCCGCAGATCAAATTGATGAAGTTCTGTCGGGAGAGTTCCGCCGCCGCTAACGTTTGGGCATGGGATAACTTCACATCTCCCAGCCCTTCTGCCAGGTTGGTGATGGCAGAAACCGCAACCACCTTCAATTCACAGTGACGTGCAGCGATAACTTCAGGGACCACCGACATACCAACCACATCACCGCCAATAATCTGCATCATGCGAATTTCTGCCGCCGTCTCAAAGTTCGGTCCCGGATAGGAGACAAATACGCCTTCGCTCAGCGGGAATCCCTCTTCTTTCGCTACGGTTTGCAGGATCGCACGGTAGTCTGCATCGTAGGCGTTCGCCAGCGAGAAGAAACGCTCGCCAAAACGCTCATCGTTGAGTCCAACCATTGGCGTGCCTGGCATGGTATTAATGTGATCGCTGAGCGCGACCAGGCTGCCCGGACCGACTTCAGGACGTAAAGAACCCGCCGCGTTGGTGCAAAATAGCAGTTCGCAGCCCAGCAGTTTAAGGGTACGAATAGCATCGGTCATCACCGTCATACCGCGACCTTCGTAAAAGTGTCCACGCCCTTTCATGCAGGCCACGGGAACGCCAGCCAGATTCCCCAGCACCAGTTCCCCCGCATGTCCATGTACGGTGCTGACCGGGAACCCTGGCAGCTTCTCGTAAGAGATCGCCACCGCATCCTCGATTTGCTCGGCCAACGCGCCCAGCCCGGAGCCGAGAATAAACGCCACGCGTGGCGTGAAGTCAGGTTTATAACCACGAATGATATCGGCGCTATACCAGGGATTCTGAGAGAAAAGAGTGTGGCTCATGAGATGTCCTTAAAACTGAGTAATCGAAAATAACGTAGCGTACCCCGATGTTATAACGAGACTACGCAATCGATTACCAATACAGTTTTTCCCGTCGATCGATAGTAAATCGGTATTGATGAGTTGCGCTAAACCCGCCCAACTTCACATTATTCTCCTGCCGTAAATGGCATGGAGGGCTTATAACTGATACAGCGGATCCCGCGCACGACCGGCAGTTAATTCACTGGCCTGTGTGCGCACGACGTCCCACAATGCCTGAGCGGCGGTCGATAAAGAGCGATTTTTACGTCGAGCCAGCATCAGCTGTCGTTCAACCACCGGCGTCAGACGTTTGACCTGCAAATGGCTGCCCTGCGGCAGGGGGAGCGCCAGCGCGGGCAGTACGCTGATACCAATCCCCGCTTCGACCATCGGAAAGAGCGTTGCCGGGTGGCCTATCTCCTGCACAATGTTGGCATCAATGGAGAAATGGGCCAGTGCCGCATCAATCAGCGGTCGGCTACCAGAGGCGTAATCCTGCAACACCAGACGTTCGTGCAGGAGATCCTGCCAATTAACCCACTCCCGCTCGGCTAAAGGATGATCCTCCCGACACAGCAGCAGGAAGGGTTCCGACAGCACCGCTTCACACTGCAGGTCCGTTGCCGCACCCGGATCGATAACAATGCCGAAATCCACTTCCCCCTGACGAATACTTTCCAGTACCCACTGCTGCGGCCTGTCATGCAGGACAAAATCGATCGCGGGATAAAGCACATTACTCTGGGCAATACACTGGGGAATAAGATGGGCAGAGATGGTCTGGCTGGCCGCAACACGAACTGTACCGGTAAGCTGCGTGCCAACCTGTCCGGCTTCGCGCAGCGTGCTGTGCAGCTCATCCAGGATACGCTCAAGGCGTGCTGCCAGCTGTTGTCCGGCGTCGGTAAGCACCACCTCTCGCGTAGTCCTGTCCAACAGGCGCACGCCCGTCTGCCCTTCCAGCTCTTTTACGCTGTGGCTCACCGCCGACTGGCTTAAGCCGATGATGTCCCCCGCCCGACTAAAGCTTTTAGCCTGAGCGACGGTGACGAAGATACGCAGTTGACGCAGAGAGTAATTCATCGATTTAATTCATATATGGATGCAATAAATCAATTTTATTTCTCAAATGGAAAAACGCAAACTAGTGCGACCGAATTCCAGGAGCTTTTATGAAACTTTTTCGTATCCTCGATCCGTTCACGTTGACGCTGATTACCGTTGTGTTACTGGCATCTTTTTTTCCCGCCGAGGGTGGATTTGTCCCTTTCTTTGAAGGGTTAACCACCGCAGCGATTGCCCTGCTGTTCTTTATGCATGGGGCCAAACTCTCACGAGAAGCCATTATTGCCGGCGGTAGCCACTGGCGGTTGCATCTGTGGGTGATGTGCAGCACCTTTGTCGTCTTCCCGGTGCTGGGCGTGCTGTTTGCCTGGTGGGCACCGGTTAACGTCGATCCGATGCTGTACACGGGTTTCCTGTATCTGTGCATTTTGCCTGCCACGGTGCAGTCGGCGATTGCCTTCACCTCGCTGGCCGGTGGTAACGTGGCCGCCGCCGTATGCTCTGCCTCCGCCTCCAGCCTGTTGGGTATTTTTCTCTCACCGCTGTTGGTCGGTCTGGTGATGAATATGCATGGCGCAGAAGGCAGCCTTGAGCAGGTAGGTAAAATTATGCTGCAACTGCTGCTGCCATTCGTGCTGGGGCATCTTTCACGCCCGTGGATTGGTAACTGGGTGTCACGACATAAAAAATGGATCGCTAAAACGGACCAGTCTTCGATTCTGCTGGTGGTTTATTCTGCCTTCAGCGAAGCCGTGGTGAATGGGATCTGGCACAAAGTCGGGGTAGGTTCACTGTTGTTTATCGTGGTAGTCAGCGTCGTACTGCTGGCTATTGTGATCGGGATAAATGTCTTTGTGGCACGTAAATGCGGTTTCAATAAGGCCGATGAAATCACCATTGTATTCTGCGGGTCGAAAAAGAGCCTGGCGAACGGGATCCCCATGGCAAACATTCTGTTCCCGACGTCGGTGATCGGCATGATGGTGCTGCCGTTGATGATATTCCATCAAATCCAGCTGATGGTCTGCGCGGTGCTGGCTCGTCGCTATAAGCGACAAACTGACGCCTTGCAGGCGCAGCAGGAAGGCCGCGCCGCAAAGGCTTAAAGCGGACGTTTTAGGGGCTGTACCAGCTGCGTCAGCCCCTCAGTTTTAATCAGCAACGTAATTTGCATCAGCTCGCCCAGTTTGCCCGGTGGAAATTCATCCTTACGGGCAAACCACAGCAGATACTCTTCCGGCACATCAATCAACCGACGCCCTTTGTATTTGCCAAAGGGCATGACGGTATTAGCGATGTCAATCAGTTGCTCTTTTTCCATCTCAGGCGCCCAGTAAGCGGATCATCTCCGCTTCATCAATCACAGCGATACCCAGCTCCTGTGCTTTGGCAAGCTTGGAGCCTGCGGCTTCACCGGCAATCACCAGATCGGTTTTCTTCGACACGCTGCCCGCCACTTTCGCCCCCAGTTCGGTCAACCGGGCTTTGGCGTCATCGCGCGACATCTGGCTCAGGCTTCCCGTCAGTACCACCGTTTTCCCGGCAAACGGGCTGTCGATCTCTTCGGCGTTGATGACCACCGGCGCAGGCCAGTGAATGCCCTGTGCCAGTAGCTGGCCAATGACCTCACGGTTGCTCTCTTCGGCAAAGAAGTTAAACACGTGAGTGGCCACCACAATGCCGACGTCAGGGACTTTTTGTAGCTCCTCAATAGACGCCGCTTCCAGCGCATCCAACGTACCGAAATAGCTTGCCAGACCTGCGGCCGTGGCTTCGCCCACTTCACGGATACCCAACGCATAGAGAAAGCGGGCAAACGTGGTTTGTTTGGCTTTTTCCAGCGCATTGACCACGTTTTGTGCCGACTTCGGCCCCATGCGATCCAGCCCCGTCAACTTACCGGCCGTTAACTGGAACAGATCGGCTGGCGTATGGACATACTCTTTCTCGACCAGCTGATCGATAATCTTATCGCCCATGCCGTCCACATCCAGCGCCCGACGCGAAACAAAATGCTTGAGGGATTCTTTACGCTGTGCACCGCAAATGAGACCACCGGTGCAGCGGGTAACGACTTCACCTTCCACACGCTCAACGTCAGAACCACACACCGGGCAATGGGTTGGGAAGACGATTTCACGCGTCTCTTCGGGGCGCTCGGAAAGCACCACGTTCACCACCTGCGGGATCACATCACCCGCGCGGCGAATCACCACCTTGTCACCAATGCGTAAACCCAGACGATCGATTTCATCGGCGTTGTGCAGAGTGGCGTTACTGACCAGCACCCCCGCTACCTGTACCGGTTCAAGGCGAGCGACGGGCGTAATCGCCCCGGTACGTCCGACCTGAAACTCAACGTCGCGCACAAAGGTCATCTGTTCCTGCGCCGGGAACTTAAACGCCACCGCCCAGCGCGGTGCACGGGCCACAAAGCCCAGTTGCTCCTGCAGCGCCAGCGAGTTGACCTTAATCACCACGCCGTCAATGTCGAAGCCGAGCGTTGGTCGGTCTGCTTCAACCTGATGATAGTAAGCAAGTACTTCCTCCGGAGAGTCGCACAACGTGACTCTGTCGCTGACCGGAAGTCCCCACGCTTTGAATTGCAGCAAACGGCCCAAATGGGTATCCGGCAGTTCACCCCCTTCCAGCACGCCGACGCCATAGCAGAAGAAGGTCAGCGGTCGCTTCGCCGTGATACGCGGATCGAGCTGGCGTAATGAACCGGCTGCCGCGTTACGTGGGTTAGCAAACACTTTATTGCCAGTACGACGCGCGTCTTCATTGATTTTTTCAAAACCCGCCTGCGGCAAAAAAACTTCGCCACGTACTTCCAGACGCGTTGGAATATTGTCGCCACGCAGCTTGAGCGGGATCGCGCGAATGGTACGCACATTCGAGGTAATGTCTTCACCGGTCGTGCCATCACCGCGCGTTGCCGCGCTGACCAGCACGCCGTTTTCATACAGAATGCTTACCGCCAGACCGTCCAGCTTCAGTTCACAGCACCAGGTCAGCTTATCCGTACTCTTCAGTCGGTCCTGTACGCGTTTATTGAACGCGAGAAAACTCTCTTCATCAAATACGTTGTCCAGCGACAACATCGGCACTTCATGACGTATCTGACTGAAGGACGCCAGCGGAGCCGCACCGACGCGTTGTGTCGGTGAGTCGGGCGTAATCAGATCCGGGTGCTGAGCTTCCAGTTCACGCAGTTCGCGCATCAGGCGATCATATTCCGCATCGGGAATGTCCGGTGCGTCCATCACATGGTAAAGATACTCATGATGGCGAAGCGTGGTTCGCAGTTCTGTCAGTTGTTGTTCGATTGATTCCATATCGCACCATCAATGATAAAAAACCCCCGACAGGCGGGGGTTCAGAAAGGAGATGTCACGCCAGAGGGCAATCAGGCGTGAGATTCTATAACGTCGCGGATGCGGTCCTGATACTCGCGCAGTTTCTGCGGCGTCATCATGCGACGTTGATCGTCGAGCACCACACCACCCACTTCATCGGCGATGTGCTGCGCTGACTGCAGCATCAGCTTAAAGTTTTGCAGCTCATCCCCGTAGGACGGCACCTGCATAAAGATAGTCACGCCAGGCGTAGTGAAATCGCCGGTCATCTCAGGGTCAAACGTCCCCGGATTCACCATATTGGCCAGACTGAACAGTGACGGGCCGCTGCCATCGGGGCTCAGATGACGATGGAAAATATTCATATCGCCAAATTTAAAGCCTGCCTGCTGAATGCTGTTGAGCAGCACTTCGCCATTGAGTTCGCTGCCATGATGTGCCGCCACGTTCATAATAATGACCGTTTCTTTAGGCTGCGGTTTTTCCACAACGGGCGCTGGCTCAACGACCGGCTCTGGCTGCGGTTGCTCAACAACAGGCTCGGCTGGCTGGAAGGCCTGCGGTGCAGGCTGTGGCGCATGCTGAACCGGCTGCTGAACTTGCGGCGCGACCGGCTGGTGCTGCATCGGCTGCTGTGGTACAGGCTGATGCGACACCGGTTGTACAGGCTGCTGCACAGGCTGAACATGCGGCGGCGGTACCGGCGCTTCAGCGGGCTGCTGCGCGGGTTGACGCGGCTGAGCAGACGCATAAGGCGGCTGGTACTGGTGTTGCGGCGACTGAGGAGGAACACCATGTTCCTGACCGCTGCCGGGAGCATGATTCACACGATGTACGCGGACTTCGCCCACGCCTTCGTCTTCCTCGACGTTATCGTCGATAGAATCCTCGTCATCACGTTTAGACTTCATGCGTTTCAGTGGGCGATCGCGGAATATAGAAGACCGTTCTTTACGGCTAGTCCAGAAACCATGTACCAGTAAAGCGATTATGGCGATCGCGCCAACAATGATTAATATCAGACGCAAATCCTGCATCATTATATTCTCTGTTGTTCTAACACCTTGCCACCACGGCAAACATTTACTCACTAAGAGTATTTGCCGATTACGTCTAGTGCAAGTGTACTCTTGGCTTTCACAGCATAAAGATGAATAAAATCGTGCTTTTTGCTGTTTTTTCGAACATTTCTGAACAGCCTAACGCTCAACAACCCGGTAATATACGCGAAGTTGACCTGGACTTAGACCACAAGGAGCATGTCCCGACTATGGTTTCATCATCTGCAAGTGTACCACGCAGCGGTTTTTATTATTTTTCTCAGGGATGGAAGCTCATCAGCCAACCGGGGATCCGTCGCTTTGTTCTCCTGCCGTTGCTGGTGAACATTTTGCTGATGGGGGGCGCATTCAGGTGGTTATTTAGCCAACTGGATAGCTGGATACCCGCTCTAATGAGTCATGTTCCGGACTGGCTACAGTGGCTCAGTTATTTGCTGTGGCCCATTGTGACATTCTCCGTGCTGCTGGTATTTGGCTATTTTTTCTCCACGCTTGCCAACTGGATCGCGGCACCGTTTAACGGCTTACTGGCTGAACAACTGGAAGCGCGACTGACCGGCGCAACGCCACCCGACACCGGCGTGCTCGGTATTATGAAAGATGTTCCGCGTATTATGAAACGTGAATGGCAAAAACTGGCCTGGTACCTTCCGCGCGCAGTCGTACTGCTGCTGCTCTATTTTATCCCCGGCATTGGACAGACCGTTGCGCCAGTACTGTGGTTCCTGTTTAGCGCGTGGATGCTGGCTATCCAATATTGTGATTACCCGTTTGATAACCACAAAGTGCCGTTCAAAGAGATGCGTACCGCCCTGCGCACGCGCAAAGTCACCAATATGCAGTTTGGCGCGCTGACCAGCCTGTTCACCCTGATCCCTGTGCTCAACATGTTTATCATGCCGGTTGCCGTTTGCGGTGCCACCGCGATGTGGGTAGATTGCTATCGTGCTAAGCACGCGTTATGGAAGTAATGCAAAAATGTGTAAATGCGGGCCGTCTTATGCCCGCTCTTATTCCATACTGCAAGGCATTATTTCTCATCAGCATATAGATATGCGATTTCCTTACTTCCCCATACTTTCTCAACAGGTATGCTGATGCGGTATCCCAATTTCATACAGTTAAGGACAGGCCATGAGTAAGATTTTTGAAGACAACTCGCTGACTATCGGTCATACGCCGCTGGTTCGACTGAACCGTATCGGTAACGGACGCATTCTGGCGAAGGTAGAATCACGCAACCCGAGCTTTAGCGTCAAATGCCGTATCGGTGCCAATATGATTTGGGATGCCGAAAAACGTGGTGTGCTGAAACCGGGTATTGAACTGGTTGAACCGACCAGCGGTAACACCGGTATTGCCCTGGCCTACGTTGCTGCCGCGCGCGGTTACAAGCTGACCCTGACGATGCCGGAAACGATGAGTATTGAGCGTCGTAAGCTGCTGAAAGCGCTGGGTGCAAATCTGGTGCTGACTGAAGGCGCAAAAGGCATGAAGGGCGCGATTCAGAAAGCAGAAGAAATTGTTGCCAGCAATCCGGAAAAATTCCTGCTGCTTCAGCAATTCAGTAACCCGGCTAACCCGGAAATTCACGAAAAAACCACCGGCCCGGAAATCTGGGAAGACACCGATGGTCAGGTGGATGTGTTTATCTCCGGCGTTGGCACCGGCGGTACGCTGACCGGCGTTTCCCGTTATATCAAAGGAACCAAAGGCAAAGCGGATTTGATCACCGTTGCCGTAGAACCGACAGATTCTCCGGTCATCGCTCAGGCGTTGGCGGGTGAAGAACTCAAGCCTGGCCCACATAAAATTCAGGGCATTGGCGCTGGTTTCATTCCGGGCAACCTCGATCTGAAACTGATTGATAAAGTGGTTGCCATCACTAACGACGAGGCTATCTCTACCGCGCGTCGCTTGATGGAAGAAGAAGGTATTCTGGCAGGTATCTCTTCAGGAGCCGCGGTTGCTGCCGCGCTTAAACTCCAGGAAGATGAAACCTTTACCAATAAGAATATAGTGGTTATTCTACCGTCATCGGGTGAGCGTTATCTGAGCACTGCACTGTTTGCCGATCTCTTTACTGAGAAAGAACTGCAACAGTAATGCCAGCATGTTAAAAACGCGTAAAAAAGCACCCTTTTGGGTGCTTTTTTGTGGCCTGCTTCAAAGTTTCGCCCCACCTGGCATTGATTCAACCCGCCGGAACTGGTATTTAACCAAACTAATTATTTTGATGCGCGAAATTAATCGTTACAGGAAAAGCGCGAGCTGAATCGATTTAATGATTTGGTTCAATTCTTCCTTTCGCGGCATAATGTTTAATGACGAAAGAAACGTCAGTGGCAAGAAGTTGCCCGCAACGGATTGCACCGAACTCCTTTTGTGTCGCGACCTGTTTAGGTCGACGCTAACAATACAGGCTAAAGTTGAGCCGCCAGGCTAGACTTTAGTTCCACAACACTAAACCTATAAGTTGGGGAAATATAATGTTCCAGCAAGAAGTTACCATTACCGCTCCGAACGGTCTGCATACTCGCCCTGCTGCTCAGTTCGTTAAAGAAGCAAAAGGCTTTACGTCTGAAATTACTGTGACTTCCAACGGCAAAAGCGCTAGCGCCAAAAGCCTGTTTAAACTGCAGACTCTGGGCCTGACTCAGGGCACCGTTGTTACCCTTTCCGCAGAAGGCGAAGACGAGCAGAAAGCAGTTGAGCATCTGGTTAAACTGATGGCTGAACTCGAGTAAGTTCAACGAGTTCTTTTCAATATCAGTCACAAGTAAGGTAGGGTTATGATTTCAGGCATTTTAGCATCCCCGGGTATCGCTTTCGGCAAAGCACTGCTGCTGAAAGAAGACGAAATCGTCATTGACCGGAAAAAAATTTCTGCCGACAAGGTTGATCAGGAAGTTGAACGTTTTCTGAGCGGTCGTGCCAAGGCATCTGCGCAACTGGAAGCGATCAAAACCAAAGCTGGTGAAACGTTCGGTGAAGAAAAAGAAGCCATCTTTGAAGGGCATATCATGCTGCTCGAAGATGAGGAGCTGGAGCAGGAAATCATAGCCCTGATTAAAGATAAGCACATGACGGCTGACGCAGCTGCGCATGAAATTATCGAAGGTCAGGCCACCGCTCTGGAAGAGCTGGATGATGAATACCTGAAAGAACGTGCGGCTGACGTACGTGACATCGGTAAACGCCTGCTGCGTAACATCCTGGGTCTGGCAATTATTGACCTGAGCGCTATTCAGGACGAAGTTATCTTGGTTGCCGCCGATCTGACACCGTCAGAAACCGCACAGCTGAACCTGAATAAGGTGCTGGGTTTCATCACTGACGCGGGTGGACGTACTTCCCATACCTCAATCATGGCGCGTTCTCTGGAACTGCCTGCCATCGTGGGTACCGGCAGCGTCACCTCTCAGGTGAAAAACGACGACTATCTGATTCTGGATGCCGTAAACAATCTGGTTTACGTCAATCCAACCAACGACGTTATTGAGCAACTGCGTGCCGTTCAGGAGCAAGTTGCTACCGAGAAAGCGGAACTCGCTAAGCTGAAAGATCTGCCAGCTATCACGCTGGACGGTCATCAGGTTGAAGTGTGCGCCAACATCGGTACCGTGCGTGACGTTGAAGGCGCTGAGCGTAATGGCGCTGAAGGCGTGGGTCTGTATCGTACCGAATTCCTGTTTATGGACCGTGACTCGCTGCCAACTGAAGAAGAACAGTTTGCTGCGTATAAAGCCGTTGCTGAAGCCTGTGGCTCGCAGGCGGTCATCGTGCGTACCATGGACATTGGCGGCGATAAAGAACTGCCGTACATGAACTTCCCGAAAGAAGAAAACCCGTTCCTGGGCTGGCGTGCTATTCGTATCGCGATGGATCGTAAAGAGATCCTGCGTGACCAGGTTCGTGCCATCCTGCGTGCCTCTGCTTTCGGCAAACTGCGCATCATGTTCCCAATGATCATCTCTGTTGAAGAAGTACGCGCACTGCGCAAAGAGATCGAAATCTACAAACAGGAACTGCGCGACGAAGGCAAAGCATTTGACGAAACCATTGAGATTGGCGTGATGGTGGAAACACCGGCTGCGGCAACCATTGCACGTCATTTAGCCAAAGAAGTTGACTTCTTTAGTATCGGCACCAATGATTTAACGCAGTACACCCTGGCAGTTGACCGTGGTAATGATATGATTTCCCACCTTTACCAACCGATGTCGCCATCTGTTCTGACGCTGATCAAGCAAGTTATTGATGCTTCTCATGCTGAAGGCAAATGGACCGGCATGTGTGGTGAGCTTGCAGGCGACGAACGTGCTACACTTCTGTTGCTGGGGATGGGTCTGGACGAATTCTCTATGAGCGCCATTTCTATCCCGCGCATTAAGAAGATTATCCGTAACACGAACTTCGAAGATGCGAAGGTGTTAGCAGAGCAGGCTCTTGCTCAACCGACAACGGACGAGTTAATGACGCTGGTTAACAAGTTCATTGAAGAAAAAACAATCTGCTAATCCACGAGATGCGGCCCAATTTACTGCTTAGGAGAAGATCATGGGTTTGTTCGATAAACTGAAATCTCTGGTTTCTGATGATAAGAAAGACACCGGAACTATTGAGATTATAGCTCCGCTCTCTGGCGAGATCGTCAACATCGAAGACGTGCCGGATGTAGTTTTTGCTGAAAAAATCGTTGGTGATGGCATCGCTATCAAACCAACCGGTAACAAAATGGTTGCCCCTGTAGACGGCACCATCGGCAAAATCTTTGAAACCAACCATGCGTTCTCTATCGAATCTGATAGCGGCATTGAGCTGTTCGTTCACTTCGGTATTGATACCGTTGAACTGAAAGGCGAAGGCTTCAAGCGTATTGCTGAAGAAGGTCAACGCGTTAAAGTGGGCGACCCGGTTATTGAATTCGATCTGGCACTGCTGGAAGAAAAAGCCAAGTCTACCCTGACGCCGGTTGTTATCTCCAACATGGACGAAATCAAAGAACTGATCAAACTGTCCGGTAGCGTGACCGTGGGCGAAACCCCGGTTATCCGCATCAAGAAGTAATTCTGCGTAGGCCGGATGAGGCGTTTACGCTGCCATCCGGCAATCAGGCAGCACTTTACCGGATGGCGCAGCGCTTATCCGGCCTACAAAGAAACTCTCACCGTAGGCCGGATAAGGCGTTCACGCCACCATCCGGCATTAAATCTGCGAGGTCATCGGGCGGTAACACGCTTCGCGCATCAAAATTTTCATCCCTTCAGGCCCGCTTTCCAGCATCCGTCTTTCTGAATCCGCCACCAGCAGTTCACAGTCATATCCTCCGGCAATACCAAACATCGCGCGCGCCACGCAGATATCTTCCAGCGCCTCGGTGCCGCTGGTATCGAAATGCCCCACTAAACGTCCATGCTGGCGAACCACCAACCGATAACTCTTCATCGCGCCTCCCCTGCCGGCGGCAGAATTAATTCATCACACCCGCACAGGTGGGTCCAGGTCATCACTTCCAGCACGCGCTGCGCAGCATCATGTGTGGCGGCGGTAAGCGCTTTTCCTGCAACGATACCGCTTATCAGTTCAGCGCAAAACAGATCGCCGGTTCCCTTGAGGTCCGTTTTCACCCGCGGGTGGGCTAACACCTCAACCGTTTCAGCCGTCACCACCGCCACGTTGATAACCTCCTCGACATCACCCGGCGCACTGGTTATTACCACCCATTTCAGCGTGTCGGTAAGCAGAGATTTTGCCGCCAAAATCGCCTCATCGAGCGTGCGACACGGTTTTCCACTCAGCATTTGCAGTTCAAACACGTTCGGCGTCACGCCCTGCGCCAGCGGGAGCAGGTGCGTGCGGTACGCCTCCGGAATCTCGGCCTTCACGTACATCCCGCTGTCGATATCACCCATCACCGGATCGACCAGAATACACAGCTCTGGATGCGCGGCGCGAACGGTTTCCAGCCACCGTGCGAGCAGCGCTATCTGCTCTGCGCTTCCCATATAGCCGGTCGTTACCGCCTTGAGTTCACGTAAGGCATCGCGCTCATGTAAAGCAGTGAGATAACCATTAAACCAGTCGCCGGGGATAATCCCGCCATAAAAGGTTTCATAATGTGGGGTGTTACTGAACAGCACCGTCGGTACCGCCGTCACCCGTAACCCATGCGCTTTAATGGCCGGCACGGCAATACTGTTGCCTACGCTGCCATACACCACCTGTGACTGGACGGCGACGATATCGGTTTGTAACGCCCGATGCTTGTCGTCGAAGAGCACTGACTGTATTTCACTCTCCTGCTCCATAAACCTCTCCTCTCGCTGGACAGCGGGCTGATGCCTCACTATTATCGTCATATGCTAAAATTCATTTTGTCATAGGTCAATAATGATCGACGGAAAAACCGCTAATGAAATTTTTGACAGTATTCGTCAACATATCACTACAGGCGCACTTGTCGCAGGAGACACGCTGCCGCCGGTCAGGGATCTGGCAACGGTATTAAACGTTAATCGCAATACTGTCGCAGCGGCCTATAAACGCCTGGTCACTACCGGACTGGCACTTAGCCTGGGACGTAACGGCACGGTAATCAAGGGCGTATCCTCGCCCGTTGCGCTGGAAGGGGGGAATCCGGATACACCGCTAACCGACCTTTCCGGCGGCAATCCTGCGCCTTCACGCCTCCCCGACCTGAGTCACTATTTCGCGAAAATAAATAAACACCCCCGCTTGTATGGCGACGAGGTCGTCTCCCCTGGGCTTAAGACGTGGGCGACGCAATGGATGCAGGATGTCCTGCCCGGCCCAGGTGAAATTGATATTACCAGCGGCGCCATTGATGCCATCGAACGGCTACTGTGCGCCCATTTGCTGCCGGGTGATAGCGTCGCCGTCGAAGATCCCTGCTTTTTAAGCAGCATCAATATGCTGCGTTATGCCGGGTACTCAGCAAGCCCGGTCAGCGTGGACAGCGAAGGCATGCAGCCAGACATGCTGGAGCTGGCGCTACAGAAAGGAGCTCGGGCGGTGATCATCACCCCGCGCGCGCACAATCCAACCGGCTGTAGCCTCAGTGCTATCCGCGCCGCCCGGTTGCAGGATATCCTGTCACGTTACCCGCAAACGCTGGTGATTATCGACGATCACTTTGCCCTGCTGTCCGCATCCCCGTTGTTTCCGGTGATTGCGCCGCAGACAAAACACTGGGCAGTCATCTGTTCGATGTCAAAAACATTAGGCCCGGATCTACGCCTCGCCATCGTTGCCAGCGATCCCGATACCTCGGCAAAACTGCGTCTGCGGCTTAACGCCGGCAGTCAGTGGGTCAGCCATCTGTTGCAGGATTTGGCCTGCGCCTGTCTGAGTGATGAGAACTATCAGCGCACGCTGGTGCAGACTCAGCAGTTTTACGCCTCTCAGCAACAAAAGCTGACCCAGGCCCTTCAGCAACAGGGCATTGAACTTGCCGCAGGCGATGGTCTGAATCTGTGGCTGCCGCTACAGACCCACAGCCAGTCGCTCGCTTTCGCGCTGGCGAAAGCCGGCTGGCTGGTACGAGAAGGCGAAGTATTTGGCATCAATGCGCCGTCACACGGCCTGCGCATTACGCTGTCAACATTAGACGACCACGACATTACCAGGCTGGCGGCTGATATTCATCAGGCGCTGAAGCGCTAACCGGAGAGAATACATGCGAGTTCATTTTGTTATTCATGAGTCATTTGAATCTGCTGGCGCATATCTGCCATGGGCCGAAGAACGCGGTTACGCCATCAGTTGGTCGCGCGTTTACGCCGGAGAGTCCGTTCCCGCCAGTACCGACGGTTTCGATATGTTGGTGGTCTTCGGTGGCCCGCAATCACCGCGTACCACGCTGGCAGAGTGCCCATATTTTGATGCTCAGGCTGAACAGCACCTGATCAACCAGGCGATTGCGGCGCGTAAGATTGTGGTCGGTATTTGTCTCGGTTCGCAGCTGATCGGTGAGGCTCTGGGAGCGAGAGTGTGTCAAAGCCCGGAAAAAGAGATTGGTCATTACCCCATTACGTTGACCGACGCAGGTAAAACGCATCCGCTGATCGCCCACTTCGGTTCACTGCTGATGGTCGGGCACTGGCATAACGATATGCCGGGGTTAACCGATCAGGCTACGGTTCTTGCCACCAGCGAGGGTTGCCCACGACAAATTGTGCAGTACGGTAATTTTGTCTATGGTTTCCAGTGCCATATGGAGTTCACTGCCGAAGCGGTTGAAGGGCTGATCCAGCACTCAGAGCAGGAACTGGCGGATGCCAAAGGTAAACCGTTTATTCGATCCGTTACAGAAATGCGTGCATGGAACTACCAGCAGATGAACGAGAAACTGTGGCAGTTCCTTGATCTGCTGGTAGAAAAACGTAACGATTGAACATTGCAGGCCGGATAACACGCTTTACGTCATCATCCGGCGATCGTGTCGTATGTTTGCCTGATGGCGCTACGCTTATCAGGCAAACAAATTAGATCCCTAATCCCTGGTTGAAATGCTCTTCACCGAACACGCCGGTCGAGAGATAGCGATCGCCGCGATCGCAAACGATCGCCACCACAACCGCACCAGGATTTTGCTCTGCTATACGGCGCGCACCGGCTACCGCGCCGCCGGAACTCACACCACAAAAAATACCCTCGCGAACCGCCAGTTCACGCATGGTTTTCTCAGCGTCGTCCTGATGAATATCCAGAACTTCATCCACCAGCGAAGCGTTAAAAATCCCCGGCATATATTCCGCGGGCCAGCGACGTATCCCCGGAATACTGCTGCCCTCTTCCGGTTGTAATCCGACGATGGTCACGGGTTTGTCCTGCTCGCGTAGAAAACGCGACACGCCAGTAATGGTGCCGGTGGTGCCCATACTGGAAACGAAATGAGTGATACGGCCTGACGTTTGCTGCCAGATCTCCGGCCCGGTAGTGGTGTAATGCGCATACGGATTATCAGGGTTGTTAAACTGATCGAGTAGCGTGCCCTCACCGCGCTGAGCCATCTCCAGGGCTAAGTCGCGCGCCCCTTCCATGCCCTGCTCTTTGCTAACCAGAATCAGCTCAGCACCGTAGGCGCGCATCGCGGCACGACGCTCCTGACTCATGTTGTCCGGCATCAACAGCTTCATACGATAGCCTTTCAGCGCAGCAATCATCGCCAGCGCGATCCCGGTATTGCCGCTGGTCGCCTCGATCAGCACATCACCAGGCTTAATTTCTCCACGTTTTTCCGCTTCGACAATCATCGACAACGCGGCGCGATCTTTCACCGACCCTGCCGGGTTATTGCCTTCCAGCTTGACCCAAATTTCACTGCCGTTATCCGGCGCCAGACGTTGCAGTTTTACCAGAGGCGTATTGCCAATTGTTTGTTCTAATGTGTTCACGTTTTCTGCTCAATAAAATGCCGGGTGGCGCTGCGCTTACCCGGCCTACAGGTCATGATTTTGCCCGTAGGCCCGGTAAGCATAGCGCCACCGGGCGATAACAATGCGAATTAACCTATCAGGCGGATTGTGCCAGAGCAAGTTCGGTTTCACGCGTTTCAATCCGCTGTTCACCGTTATACAAACGCGCATTTTGCAGTCCCACAAACAGACGTTCACCGCGGCTTGGGGGGTTATCACCCTGCATCACCACCGTCAGCGGCTCGCTATACCACCCCAGTGGCTGGACAACTAATTGGGTGTAGTGACCTTTCGGACTGGCTTCCAGCACCTGTACCGGCAGCGGCGAATCGAGGCTGGTACGGCGGCTCACATCGACTTCCCACGGACGCAGGAACAGATCGACCGGTCCCTGATACGCGGGCGTATATCCCAGCGGCCAGCGATGCGCGCCAACGTGGAACTGCCCACCGCTTACGGTGCCCTGCAGGCGGTTCACTTCGCCCATAAACTCCAGCACAAAGCGGGTGGCCGGTTCACGCCATACCTGATCCGGCGCATCGGCCTGCTCGATATGACCCTGGCTCATCACCACCACGCGGTCCGCCACTTCCGTCGCTTCTTCCTGATCGTGGGTAACGAACACGCTGGTGAATTTCAGTTCTTCATGCAACTGACGCAGCCAGCGACGCAATTCTTTACGCACCTGGGCATCAAGCGCGCCAAATGGTTCGTCGAGCAGCAGGATCTGCGGCTCTACCGCCAGCGCACGCGCCAGCGCCACGCGCTGCTTTTGACCGCCGGAAAGCTGCGCAGGGAAGCGTTCTGCCAGATGGGCCAACTGTACCATTTCCAGCAGTTTGGTGACTTTTGCTTTGATCGCCGCCGCATTCGGACGCTCGCGACGTGGTAGTACCGTCAGACCAAAGGCGATATTGTCGAAGACGGTCATATGCCGGAACAGCGCGTAGTGCTGGAATACAAACCCCACCTTACGCTCGCGAGCGTGCAGACGACTGACGTCCGTACCGTGAAAGCGAATATGCCCGCTGGACTGATGCTCCAGCCCGGCAATAATGCGCAGCAGCGTAGTTTTTCCTGAACCGGACGGCCCCAGCAGCGCGACCATCTGACCTGAAGGAATATCCAGTGAGATATCGTTCAGCACCTGGGTGCGACCAAAAGACTTCTTAATATTGGCAATCTCAATGCTCATGATTTTCCTCCTGCTGCGCGCGTTTTTCCTGGTTCTCCAGACGCCATTGCAACATGCTCTTCAAAAACAGGGTAACAATCGCCATCAGCGTTAATAACGCCGCAGCGGTAAAGGAGCCGACGGTGTTGTAGTCCTGCTCCAGTAATTCAATCTGCAGAGGCAGCGACAGGGTTTCGCCGCGAATAGAGCCGGACACCACCGATACCGCGCCAAACTCGCCAATCGCGCGGGCGTTGGTCAGCACCACGCCGTACAGCAGCGCCCAGCGAATGTTTGGCAAGGTCACGCGGCGGAACATCTGCCAGCCGGATGCGCCAAGTAGAATAGCCGCCTCGTCCTCATTGCTGCCCTGGCTCAACATCACCGGTACCAGCTCACGCACCACAAACGGACAGGTGACGAAGACCGTGACCAGCACCATTCCCGGCCAGGCGAACATCACCTGCAGGTTGTGCTCATCCAGCCAGCCGCCGAGCGGGCCGTTGGAACCATAAAACAGCAGATAGACCAGACCGGCGACCACTGGCGACACGGCAAACGGGATATCCAGCAACGTCAGCAGCAACTGGCGACCGGGGAAGTTAAAGCGCGTGACCAGCCACGCCAGCAGCACGCCAAACACCAGATTCACCGGTACCGCGATCAGCGCAATCAGTACCGTTAGCCAAATGGCGTGCAGCATGTCCGGGTCGGCCAGGTTCTGTAATACCGGCATTAATCCCTTGCTGAACGCCTGCACGAAGATATAAATCATCGGCACCAGCAAAATGAACGCGGAGACCAGCATACCGGTGCCGATCAGAAACCATTTCCCCCAGTTGATGCGGGGCGCGCCATAGCGTTTCAATTGGGTAATCTCTGCCATCAGTGACCTACCACGCGTCGACCAAAGCGACTCTGCAGGGTGTTAATCGAAAACAGCAGCAACAGCGATGCCCCGAGGATCACCGACGCAATCGCGCTGGCGGCGGGATAGTCAAACTCCTGCAAGCGGACAAAAATCATCAGCGAAGTGACTTCCGTTTTCCAGGCGATGTTCCCGGCGATGAAGATAACCGCACCAAATTCCCCCAGGCTGCGGGTGAACGAAAGTGCGATCCCGGCAACCAGCGCCGGAGATAATTCCGGCAGCACCACTTTACGAAAGCTCTGCAAGCGCGTGGCGCCGAGCGTTTCCGCAGCTTCTTCATACTCCGGGCCTAACTCTTCCAGCACCGGCTGTACGGTACGCACTACGAACGGAATGCTGGTAAACGCCATGGCGACCGCAATACCGAGCCAGGTGTAGGTTACTTTAATATCCAGTTTCGCCAGCCACTCGCCGTAAAAACCGTTAACCGAAAACAGCGAGGCCAGCGTCAGGCCCGCCACTGCCGTAGGCAGCGCAAACGGCAGGTCCATTAACGCATCCAGCAGCGTGCGACCTGGAAAGCGATAGCGGGTTAAGATCCACGCCATCAGCAGGCCGAACACGCCGTTAAAGATCGAGGCCACAAACGCGGACAGCAGCGTTACCTTATAGGCTGCCACCACCTGCGGATTGGTAATCACTTCCCAGTATTGCGCCCAGCTCATTTGCGCCAGTTGCATCACCAACGCACTGAGCGGCAGCAGCAATATCAGGCAGACAAACAGTAAGCTGGTGCCCAGGCTTAAGGTAAAGCCGGGCAGCACGCGTCGGGAGGAAACAGCAAACATTTACTTACGCCCCGCCGCCAACAGTTTGTCCAGCTCACCGCCGCTGACAAAGTGCGTTTTCATCACCTCAGGCCATGCGCCAAACTGATCTTCCACGCGGAACAACTCGGTCTGCGGGAATTTATCTTTCAGCTTGTCCATCACCTGCGGGTTATTCACACGGTAGTAGTAGTCCGTGATGATGGTCTGCGCCTGCGGGCTGTACAGCCAGTTCAGGTAGGCTTTCGCCGCTTTCTCAGTGCCATTGGCCTGCACGTTTTTATCGACCCACGCCACCGGGAACTCGGCGAGGATATTGGTCTTAGGAATAACGACCTCGAAACCCTGCGCTTCATACTGCTTACGAATGTTGTTCACTTCTGATTCGAAGCTGATCAGCACGTCGCCCAGCCCACGTTCCGCAAAGGTGGTGGTGGCACCGCGACCGCCGGTATCAAAGACTTCAACATTTTTCAGGAACTGGGTCATGAACTGTTCGGTTTTAGCTTTATCGCCGCCGTCCGCTTTTGCCGCCGCACCCCACGCCGCCAGATAGGTATAGCGCGCGTTACCGGAGGTTTTCGGGTTTGGGAAGATCAGTTTGACGTCAGAACGCACCAGGTCATTCCAGTCATGGATGTTTTTCGGGTTCCCTTTGCGCACCAGGAAGCCCATTGTGGAATAGAACGGCGAGCTGTTATTTGGCAGACGGCTTTGCCAGTCGGCCGGAATCAGCTTTCCTTTGTCATGCAGAATCTGCACGTCAGTGACCTGGTTATAGGTGACGACGTCGGCTTTCAGCCCCTGCAGAATCGCTAGCGCCTGTTTTGATGACCCGGCATGAGATTGTTTAATCGACAGCTTGTCACCGCCGTTATCCTGCGCCCATTGCTGTTCAAACGACGGGTTAAGGGCGGCAAACAGCTCGCGAGACACATCATAGGAACTGTTCAGCAGTTCTGTTGCCTGCGCCTGGCCGACCAGCAGCAGCGCCGCCAGCGTCAGAGTTCTTTTTTTCAGTAAGTTAACGGCCATTGCGCACCCTTATAAATTTAATGACTTTCTTATGGCCATCATATTTATAACGGGAGTAAAAGGAGTAACGGTTTTATATACCGTTTGATGATTTGAAAGTTGAAAAGAGAATAAGAGGTAACTCCTCCCCTGTTCGCGGGGAGGAGACAGGCATCACTCAGACGCCGACGCTAACGCTTTCTGGCAGGGTACTGCCGCCATCGATCACGTTCTGCGTGCCGGTTAAGTAGCTGGACTCATCAGACGCCAGGAACGCCGCCAGTTCACCGACTTCAAGCGGACACGCCAGGCGACGCAGCGGAATGGCTTTTGCCATTTCAGTCAACACTGATTCCGGATCGTCCGGGTTAGACTGACGCGCGATGTTTTCCGCCATTGGCGTGCGGACATAGCCGGGGCAAATCGCATTAACGCGGATGCCGGATTGCGCGTATTCCACCGCCAGCGATTTGGTTAAGCCGATAATCGCGGCTTTTGACAGTGCATAGGCCGTTTCGCCCGGATCGGCGACCATATCGCCGGTGACGGATGACATCATCACGATGCGCCCATCCTTGCGAGCAACCATCTCCGGCAGAACGGCTTTCGTCACGTTCCAGACACCTTTGATGTTGATATCAATATGGAAGTCGCGATCTTCATCGCTCATTTCAAGGAAGCTGCCGAGACGGCATACGCCTGCGTTGTTGACCAGAATATCGATTTTGCCCTCAATGTTCTTCGCGCGTTTTACCGCCGCGGTGACAGAAGCAAAATCTCTGACGTCCGCATGAACTGCCGTACAACGGTGACCGCGTCCAACAAGCTCATCCGCCAGTTTTTCAATCTCATCGGAGATATCCAGCAAGATCAGGTTCGCACCGTGGCGGGCAAATGTTCTGGCGATCCCTTCGCCAATACCCTGAGATGCGCCCGTAATCAATGCTGTTTTGCCCGTGAGTTTTCCCATTTCAATATTCTCCTTTTGAATATGAAGCATCCGCTTCATTCACGCAGAAGATACAGCATTAACAAATCAGTGCTGCGAAATGGCTCACTAAATCAGGTTAATTTCAGGTAAAAAAAATCCCCGACGGTGCGGGGAGATGTATTTTACGCCAGTGTGTAGGCCGGAGAAGGCGTTATGCCACCATCCGGCAACTCACTCTCACAGCGCCATTAAGCGGTCCAGCGATGGCGCAAAATAATAGCCGCCGGTCACCGGCTTGGTGAAGCGCAGCATGGCGTCACGTTTACCGTCGGTGTCGCCGAACATGCTCAGCAGTTGCTGCTCAATATTGTGCAGGCGCGCGCAGTAAGCGCAGAAGTACAGACCGTGCGTACCGCTGGCGGTACCGTATGGCAGGCTCTGGCGGACAATTTTCAGCCCTTTACCGTCTTCTTTCAAATCCACGCGGCTCAGGTGAGAGGTGGCCGGGCGATCGTCGCCGTCGATCTCTTCGTTGGCTTCTTTGGTGCGACCAATCATCATTTCCTGATCGTGGATGCTCATGCGGTTCAGCTGCTTCAGGTTGTGCTCCCAGCGCTGCACGAACACATAGCTACCACCCGCATCCACGCCATCTTTGATAACCGCAACGTCACGACGCGTCTCTTCCCCGGCCGGGTTTTCCGTACCATCAACGAAGCCGCTCAGATCACGCTCTTCGACCCAACGGAAACCGTGGATCTCTTCTTTCACGTCGATGCAATCACCAAAGGCGTCCATGGCCGCCTGCGCAACAGAGAAATTCACGTCATGACGCAGAGAAAGAATGTGGATCAGCACGTCATACTGCGTTGCCGGGGCCAGACCTTTACCGTAAGGGATAAAGTCCTTTAACTCTTCAGCCCCTACGCCGCCGCTCAGCGTGCGCCAGGTTTTGTTACCGAAAGCCACAACCGCGCCCAGATGTGCATCCGGGAATTTTGCTTCAAAGGTCGCCAACTTATCAGCAAATGTTTTGCTGGCAGCGCGCAAAGCCTCAACGTCGCCTTTTACATTGGCTTCAATCCAAATCGCCGCACGGCAATGTTCTGGCAAAATGCCACTCTGAACCTGAGACATTGTTCCTCCTGAAAAAAAGATGCCACGACCTCGTGGCATTGATGGGCGTTATTCTACCTGTTTTTTTAGTCTGTCGATTTGTTCAGACGCAAATTAACGCCGCCAGATAATTTTGCTTACTTTCCAGTCTTTCAGCGTATCGTCAGACGGCATTATGCCTTCAGGACCGCTCCACTCACCGGAAAAAATGTAGCTAATATGCTGACTTCCCTCAGCTTTACACTCAACACCTGCACTATCATCGCCGGTCGCTTTCTGGCAATTACCGAACGCTTTGGTGTAAAGGTCACTAAACGGTGTACCGATTTCTGCACCGGACGCTGACGAAATATCGCCGTCCAATACATCAATACGGCTGATGGTCCCCCCATCGCCATTGATCACCATCGCCAACTTATCTTCTTTCATTGCTTCAAAAAAGCGCACCACATTGCCGTTGTTGGTCTTCATCCCGCTGCGCAGGCGATAATCTCCGTCCAGCGCATCGGCAATGGCTTTCTCATCCAGCGGCGTCGCAGCAGTGAGTTGTCCCACCCCCTGCTCGGTGACTTCCGTCGAAGAACCAAACCAGTTCCACGGATTTGCGGCGGACCAGTTCACCGACGAGAGCGTCGAGCAGCCAGTCAGTACCAGCGGCATCGCGCATAACATCAAACGCAGCGATTTCATCTCACATCCTTTCTTTATTAATTAACGTTGCTTGGAGTCCGGCTTCATAAAAAAGTGCCGTTATTCTTTTTCGATGGCAAAACAGGCACGTAAACGCGGGTTAGTCAGTAGCCAGACCAGGGCGACAACATCGGCTACCAGCAGCGCCAGCCCAACGCCATTGACCGGATCGCCCCCCAACCACAGCAGTGGCTGCCAGCAAAGCAACGCCAACTGGGCCAAAATCAGTAATCCGCGCAGCCAGCGCCACAGCGCAGGAAATGCAAAACGCCGCCCGCTGAGTAAAAACGCCAGCACTGCGGGAACACCTGGGAGCAATCCCAGCCAGAACGCATCGTGATCGGGGTAAAACAAATTCAGTAAGGTGTTGCCCTGCTCGCGAGAAGATCCCGCAATCACAAACAGCACCCACGTGCGCGCCTGAAGCAACAGCACGCACCAGAACAAAACAGGGAGGCGCAGACGCCCGTGACCGTCATAGTCGGCGGGATGAAACTCAGTACTCTTCATCTTCAATCAAGCGCTTGCCCAGATTGAGTACGTCAGCATGTTCATATCCCAGACGTTCATACATGCCCAGCACGATGTCATTGTCGTCACGCACCATAATTTGAATCTTCGGACATCCGCGGGCAATGAGCTTTTTCTCCAGCCGGCTTAGCAGTGCATTCGCAATGCCACGAGCACGAAATTCAGGGTGTACGCCAAGATAGTACGCTGAGCCGCGATGACCGTCGTAACCCCCCATCACCGTGCCAACGACTTCACCGTTCACCTCAGCGACCAGGAACAAGCTGACGTCGTGATTCACCTTACGCTCAATATCCATTTCCGGATCGTTCCATGGACGCAGCAGGTCGCAGCGCTCCCAGAGGGTGATAACCTCTTCGAAATCTTCCTGGCGAAATACGCGTATCTCCATGGTATTGAGACCCTTTTTAGCCCTAAAAATAGTGATTATGGCGTGAACAACTGATTAAGCCAATATCTGACGCGAAGCGGCGTAAAAAATGGCATAATAGGCAACTGTCACGTATTGAAATGAAAAGTAAAACAATTATTATCCCGATCCGTCGCAACGGACTACGCGATACGATATAACATCTGGAACTTATTTATTACAACTCAGGCCGTATGAGCACTTTTAAACCACTAAAAACTCTCACATCGCGCCGCCAGGTGCTGAAAGCCGGGCTGGCTGCCCTGACGCTGTCAGGTATGTCGCCAGCTATCGCTAAAGAAGAAGCGCTAAAAACCAGCAATGGTCACAGTAAACCGAAAGCGAAAAAATCAGGCGCAAAGCGCGTTGTGGTTCTCGATCCGGGTCACGGTGGCATTGATACCGGGGCAATTGGTCGCAACGGTTCGAAGGAAAAACACGTGGTGCTGGCGATTGCCAAAAACGTGCGCTCCATCCTGCGTAGCCAGGGGATCGATGCCCGGCTGACCCGCTCCGGCGATACCTTTATTCCGCTTTACGACCGCGTCGAGATCGCCCACAAGCACGGTGCCGACCTGTTTATGTCCATCCACGCTGACGGTTTTACTAACCCCAGCGCGGCGGGGGCGTCGGTCTTTGCTCTGTCTAACCGCGGCGCCAGTAGCGCCATGGCAAAGTATCTGTCCGATCGTGAAAACCGCGCGGATGAAGTCGCCGGGAAAAAAGCTACCGACAAAGATCATTTGTTGCAGCAAGTGCTGTTCGATCTGGTTCAGACCGACACTATTAAAAATAGCCTGACCTTAGGGTCGCACATCCTGAAGAAGATCAAGCCAGTACACCGTCTGCACAGCCGCAGTACAGAACAGGCCGCCTTCGTGGTACTAAAATCGCCGTCCATTCCTTCGGTGCTGGTAGAAACCTCATTTATTACCAACCCGGAAGAAGAACGCCTGCTGGGCACCACGGCATTTCGGCAGAAAATTGCCACCGCTATCGCCAATGGCGTTATCAGCTATTTCCACTGGTTTGATAACCAGAAAGCCCACTCGAAGAAACGTTAATCATGAAGCCCGATGCCCAACGCGTTAAACAGTTCCTGCTCAGCCTGCAGGATGATATTTGCCAGCAACTGTCTGCCGTAGACGGCGCTGAATTTGTTGAAGATAGCTGGCAGCGCGAAGCGGGTGGCGGCGGACGCAGCCGGGTGCTGCGTAACGGTGGGATTTTTGAACAAGCGGGCGTGAATTTCTCCCATGTCCATGGTGACGCGATGCCAGCCTCGGCCACAGCACATCGACCAGAACTGGCCGGGCGCAGTTTTGAAGCGATGGGCGTGTCACTGGTGGTGCACCCGCTCAACCCGTACATTCCCACCAGTCATGCCAACGTGCGGTTTTTTATCGCCGAAAAACCCGGTGCCGATCCGGTGTGGTGGTTTGGCGGTGGCTTTGATTTAACGCCCTACTACGGCTTTGAAGAGGACGCCGTTCACTGGCACCGTACGGCGCTTGAGCTGTGCCAGCCGTTTGGCGATGACGTTTACCCGCGTTACAAAAAGTGGTGCGATGACTACTTTTTCCTTAAGCATCGCAACGAACAGCGCGGCATCGGCGGACTGTTTTTCGATGATTTAAATACCCCGGACTTCGACCACTGTTTCGATTTTATGCGAGCAGTTGGCACAGGCTATACCGACGCGTATCTGCCGATCGTTGAGCGGCGCAAAGCGATGAGTTGGGGTGAGCGCGAGCGCAACTTCCAGCTTTATCGTCGTGGACGCTACGTGGAATTTAACCTGGTGTGGGATCGCGGCACGCTGTTTGGTCTACAGACTGGCGGGCGTACGGAATCCATTCTGATGTCGATGCCGCCGCTGGTGCGCTGGGAGTATGACTGGCAGCCGGAAGCGAACAGCCCGGAAGCCGCCCTTAGCGAGTTTATTCAGGTGCGCGACTGGGTGTCATTGCCTGATGGCGGCTAACGCCTTATCCGGCCTACAACTTCAATAATGGCACCGTCCCGTAGGTCGGATAAAACGCGAAGCGTCGCATCCGACTCAATAATCTCATCACGCCCACTGACGCATACGCTGATGCAGCGTGAGCGACGGTTTCTCGGCAAACAGCTGCTGGTAATCGGTGGCAAACTGCCCTAAATGCCAGAATCCCCACTGCATCGCGGCATCTTTTACCGTCGTACTCTGCGACCACGGGCTGATAAGCTCACGGCGGACTGCGTTCAAACGAATGCGTTTTAACCAGGCATTCGGCCCGATCCCCAGGATCGCATGGAAGGCATTTTGCAAGGTTCTTCGGCTGACATGCAGCTGATTGCACAGGTCGAGCACGGTCAGCGGCTCCGACATATTTTCCAGCACATATTCGCGCGCACGCGACAGCAACCGACGGTAACTCTGATGGCTGATACTCTCGGCGGTGATGATCGGCTGGGCTTCATCCAACATGGTACCCATCGCCAACAGCAGATTATCCCCTAACACTTTGCGCACCGCAGGCTGGCGAAGATTTTCAGGATTCTCGCTAAACGTTGCCAGCGCCTGTTGCACAAAGCCCCACAACGCTGCTTTGTGTTGTTCTTTTACTTCCAGCGCCGACTGGTTGCGCAGCATATGCAGCACTCTTTCCGGGTTGTGCAGGAAGTTAGCCTGACGAGCGATCGCCTCTTCAGAGATCACGACGCCAAGAATGGTGTAGTCATCCGGCGTACTCAGCTCAAATTCCGTCCCGCCCGGACGGGTGGCAATTTCAGCGCTACCCAGACATTGGGTGCCAATAAACCCCTGTTCGCCGCGCGTAGCCGGAATGCCAAACCAGAATGAATTTGGCCAGACGAGACAGGACTGACGCAGCGCCAGACCGGTGTATTCACGGAACACCTGAATATCATCAAGCAGGATTTCAGTGAACTCGCCATGAAATTTACCTGGATGCAGCTGGTCGTAGATCTGCTGCCAGGCGGTAATGGTCAGCGCATGCTCATACACATCCGTTGTTCGCCGCTGATGAACATTGTCCACTTCCACTTTCGGCGTAAGTTTAACGTCTTCGGGTAATACTTCATGATAAAGATGGTGCAGGTTTGCAGTACGTTTCTTTTTCATGACCTTTGAAGCCGGAAGCTTCGCTGAAGCCCCCGGCCCTCCGACAGGTTAATTTTTTAAGCGATAGCGACTACTGCGTTTACGCAACGCTCCGGCAGAAAAGAGCTGTTCCAGCGCAATTCTGGCTTTATCAAGTGACCAACCAAAGTGCGCGGCCACTTCCCCTGCCGTCATTCCCTGACGGACCGATGTTAACAGCGCCAGTAATTCGTCAGAGGATTCAGAGGACACCGGTGCTTCCTGCGTCTTCTCTGTTTTCACGTCTGATGTCACTTCCGGCTTCGGTTCTGATTTCTTCGGTTCTGGTTTTTTCAGCTGGCGCGTAAAACCGCCGATCAGCCACTGGGTGTCATCATCCGGCCGTCCTATCTCCTTGCGGCTGATAACACGTCCTGTACGCGCAGCAGCAGCACAACCGGCATCCAGCGCTGCACGACACGCCGCCAGATCGCCTTCCACCACCAGCGTTAGCCTGCCAGGATCGAGCACCTGGTGGCTAAGCAGACGCACGTTCGCGGCTTTCAGCATGGCATCCGCCGCGTCTACAGCAGCCACCATGCCATCCACTTCCAGTAATCCCAGTGAATTGATCATTGCAACCTCTCTTACGCGCGCTGGACAGGATTACGGGCAATATCCAGAACAGCATCAGCGAAGGCGTTACAGGCTGCTTTACAGGCGGCCTGGCTACCGGTTAAAAACGCCGCCGAGTAGTTGGTTTCTGACGGTGGCGGCACGTAGGTAACAATCTGTACATCGGCAGATTTCAGCGCAGCATCAATCCCGTAGGTTGCTTCTAATGGCGGAGCCACCAGATAAGCCATCGGATCGCCCAGTACGCATCCCGCCGTAGCAGAAAGGTATGAACCGGTACGCGATACCACGTGTGCCAGGAAAGCCGTATTTTCTGCATCATTGGCCCACTGGAACGCGGCGCCATTTTCAATATTGGCCACCATCGCATCCAGACCCGCGCGAACTTCCGCCGGGTTAGGTCCACCGAGCATAATCAACACTTCACCTGCCGTTGGAGAAGGTCCGTGCGCCGCACCGGCATACAGCGAGCGGCCATAAACCACTTCGACCATTGCCTGTTTTGTCGCTTCGTCTGCGGCAATATACGCCACGTCATCAGAGTCTGCTGTGATGAGTCCGAGGCTACGTATATGTGGCGGTAATTTAAGTTCGCGGGCAAAACCGTCATTTACCGAGGCAATCACGCGCATGGCGGTGACTGAAGGTCTAATCAAATCTAATGCTGGCATGATGCCTCCTTAACGGGTCATGTTGATGCCGGACGCTTTTTGCTCCAGCATGCGTTTGGCCAAATCCACGATTACCGCAGCCGCTTCGACCGGTGGCGTACCGCCCTGGTGAATGTTGGAAATACAGGTTCTGTCGGCCTCAACGGTAGTCGCCACGCGCGGTGAATAGACGGCGTAGCAGGAAAGACTTTCCGACTGGCCTAGGCCCGGACGTTCACCGACCAGCAGGATCACCGCTTTCGCACCCAGCAGCTCGCCAATCTGATCTTCGATTTTCACGCGGCCATAGCGGACAAAGAACGGCGTGCCAACCTTCAGCCCAGCCTGTTTTAATCCAGACAACAATGGCGGCAGAATCTCTTCGTAGTTGGCGGTGATGGCATCCGTAGACAGGCCATCAGAGACAATCACCTGGACATCCGGGTTCGCCACGCACTGGGATTTCAGCGCTTCAATCGCTTCCGCACTCAGACGACGGCCCATGTCCGGGCGGGTCAGGTACAGATTTTTGTCACTGATTTCCGAGCGCACTTCCAGCAAGCCTTGTGCTTTCACCCACTCTTCCGGCACCTCTTTCAGCACGGTATCTTTCGAGCGTGAGTGGTCAGCTAGGAAGCGCAGCAGCGCCTGGGTGCGCGGACGAGGGCCAGCACGACCGGTACAGACACGTGCAGCGGTGCTGCGACGCAGCTCCGTCAACACTTCTGCGCGGTGCGGGTTTTCAACGCCAATCCACGCTTTCGCTTCGGCTGAACCTAAATCCATGGCACAGCTTTCGCCCGTTGGTGCGGCGCACTGCGTGGTGCTGCATTTCACTTCCGCTGACGGCGCTTGAGCCTGCGGTTGTGACTCACCCATTGACGCCATTACGCTGCGTACAATTTCTTCAATCTGTTTTTGATCCATCGTGTGTCATCCCCGCGTCATCAGAAGAACAGTGACGGATCGCCCGCCCGTTTGGTCAGGCGACCGTTTGCCATAATGCCCATGTTTTCCAGCCAGCGTTCAAACTCCGGCGACGGACGCAGGTTCAGCAACTGGCGCACAGTCGCGGTGTCGTGGAACGCGGTGGTCTGATAGTTGAGCATGATGTCGTCACCGAGCGGCATGCCCATGATGTAGTTGCAGCCTGCGGTGGCGAGCAGAATCATCAGGTTTTCATTGAGGTTCTGGTCAGCATCGGCATGGTTGGTGTAACAACAGTCACAGCCCATCGAAATGCCGCTCAGCTTGCCCATGAAGTGATCTTCTAAACCGGCGCGAATAATCTGGCGGTCATTGTAGAGATACTCTGGCCCGATAAAGCCGACAACGGTATTCACCAGGAAAGGATCGTAGTGGCGTGCCAGCCCGTAGTTACGCGCTTCCATCGTCACCTGATCGGCACCGAAGTTAGCGCCAGCAGAAAGCGCAGACCCCTGCCCGGTCTCAAAGTACAGGCAGTTTTCCCCGGCGATACGGTTGAATTCAGCGCCCACTGCACGCGCCTCGTCCAGCATCGCCAGCTCAACGCCGAACTCTTTCAAGCCTTTCTCGCTACCGCAGATACTCTGGAAAATCAGCCCGCCCGGCGCGCCGCGACGAATCGCTTCGATCTGGGTAGTAACGTGCGCCAGCACGCAGCCCTGAGTAGGAATGTTATATTTGTCGATCACGCCATACACGGTGTCGAGTACGCGGCTTAAGTTCTCCACGTCATCGGTTACCGGGTTAACGCCGATCACCGCATCGCCCGCACCGAAAGAAAGCCCTTCGTAGATTTGCGCGGCAATACTCTGCACATCGTCACGGGTGTCGTTCGGCTGCAAACGGCAGCTGAAGGTGCCCGGCAAGCCGATCGTGGTGTTGGCTTTTTTGATCACCGGCATTTTTTTGCCGCCGTAGATCAAGTCCGCGTTGGAGCAAATTTTTGCCACCCCAGCAACCACTTCTGACGTTAACCCTTTGCGCATAAACGCAATGTCATCGACAGAGGTTTCATCACTCAACACGTACTCGCGCAGCTCACTGATGCTCCAGTTTTTGATGCGGTTATAGGCCGTTTCGTTGACGTCATCCTGAATCAGACGCGTGACGCAGTCCTCTTCATAGGAAATCACCGGGTTGTTGCGAATATCCGCCACCGTCATTTCCGACAACACCTGTTTGGCCGCCACGCGCTCCTGTGAGCTTGTCGCGGCGACACCTGCCAGCACATCCCCCGAACGCAGTTCGTTGGCTTTGGCCAGCACCTCTTTTACATCCTTAAACTGATAAACATTGCCGAACAATGTGGTCTTTAGTTTCATAAGTCGTTCCCTCAGGAAGGAAATGCGAGTGATTTCACCGTCACCGGCACAACCGATCCGCCAAAAAGAGGCGTACCAATGTCGATATAGTCCCCCGCCCGGACAATCACCTCATCGATGACCGCCAGCGGGTGTTGCTGTAACTGTGGGCGTAACAGCATGCCCAGGGCTTTACCAAAATCCTGCTCGGCTACCACCAGCAGGGGATGCGGATTCGGATAACGCGCGACAAAGGCCAGCAGCGCGTCGATGACCGTTAATAGCGCGGCGTAGCGCACCGGCAGCGACCCGGGCAGCGCCAGCACATAGGCGTCTGTTTTCGGATCAAGATCGAGCTGCACCAGCGCCAGCTGCCAGGCCGCCACCAAATCAGCGTCGTCAACCGGGATCGCCACCGGCAGATTGCGCAGCGGAAGTGCCACGCCTTCCAGCCAGATGGTGCTGCCCGACAGCGACAGCGTATGCGCCCCGGCGCCAATCACCGTGGCGCGCACGGTTTGCGCCGGGAACTGCACGTTCATCTCACGCAAGCGCGGATGTTCATGCAGCGCCGTCGCCAGCAGCGGTCCAATGTCAGAAAAACAGAACGGATCGGCAGGCTGGTTGCGGTAGCACTCGCCCACTCCTCCGGAAAGCGTAATCACATCCGGTTTCACGCCCGCAGGCAGTAAACCGGTTTGCATCAGCGCCTGCGCCAGGGCAGAAGGCGTGCCGTCAATCACTTCCACGATCAGATTCGCCATTCGCCGCGCGACCTGGACAAGCTGTGCGGCATTGAGCGTTCGGGCGTCGGTACCGGCACCAAACACCTCGTCGACGATCATCTGTCCCGGCTGGTGCGCATGGACCACGCGCCCCTGACCGTCAGTTTCCAGCAGTCGTCCCCCGACGTTCAGGCACGCAGAGCCGCTGACCTTTCCGGCATCAAACAGTACGTAGTTTGACGTCCCGCCGCCGATGTCGATATTCAGCACGCTGCACAGACGCTGCTCAGACAGCGTTTGTGCACCGGCACCGTGACCGGCAATCACCGATTCCAGGTGCGGACCGGCACTGGCCACCACGAAGTCACCCAGCGACTGGGAGAGCGTCATCACCGCCGGACGGGCGTTGCGGGTTTTCGCGCTTTCTCCGGTAATGATGAGCGCGCCGGAATCAACCGTTTCCGGCGCAATACCCGCCGCCTGATACTGGGCCAGGATCAGCGCTTTAAGTTCAGCCTCTTTCAACCCGCCCTGCTTATCGACGGGTGTGAAGAAGACCGGGCTTTGCCAGCTAATTTCGCGTTTGATAAATTCGTAGCGCGGCACCTGCGACACTGCCGCACGGTTAACCAGCTCAAGGCGGGAGAAGATCACCTGAGTGGTGGTGGTGCCGATATCGATACCGACGCTCAGTAGCTGGCGAGTATTCACGATTGCGCCTCCGCTTTTGCTTCTGCAGTTTCCGCGTCAACAACGGCCGGAACATTTTCGTCTTTTGGCACCAGCATCATCGCTACGCCAATCGCCGTCACACCACCAATCAACTTGCCGACAATCATCGGGAAAATCATGGCGTTCATGTTCGCGGCGGCAAAACCTAAGTGGTCACCCAGAGCGAAGGCTGCAGAGACCGCGAACGCGCAGTTGATCACTTTGCCGCGGGTATCCATATTTTTCATCATGCCGAACATCGGGATGTTGTTCGCCAGAGTTGCCACCATACCCGCAGCGGCGATATTGTTGATTTTCAGCAGGTTGCCGACACTCATTAGCGGCTTTTCAAACCAGCGGGTCAGCAGCAGTACCATCGGGTAGGCACCCAGCAGCACGCAGGAGATAGAACCGATCACTTCGATGGCGCGCATCACTTCGCCGGGCTTATCACCCGCAGACATGAAGATAGGATCGAGACCCGGGATCAGCTCCCAGCCAAGCAGGAACTTAATGACCGCCGCCGCCAGGCCGATAGTGATCAGCGCCACCAGGAACTTGGCGAAGATCTGGAAGCCGTTAATCATTTTTTCCGGGATAAATTTCAGCCCCAGCGCCACCAGGATGGCGACGATCAGCACCGGAATCATGTTCATCAGAATCAGCGCGAAGGTGAACTCCACCGGTTGCCCGTTGATTTCAACCCCGGAGTACATTGCCACCAGGCCGCCAGCGATACAGCCAACCGGAATGGTCACGATACCGGCCAGTACGCCCAGAGCCAGATAACGACGGTCTGACGGTTCAATAATTCCCAGCGCAACCGGGATGGAGAAGACCAGCGTCGGCCCCATCATTGCCCCGAGGATCAGGCCAGAGTACAGCCATGCGGCCACATCGCCACCCGCCAGTTCTTTCGCCAGGAAGAAGCCGCCCATATCACACGCCAGCAGCGTTCCGGCAAACATTGACGGGTTCGCGCCCAGCATTTCATACAGCGGAATAATTACCGGTCCGAGCACATGTGCCAGTACCGGTGCCAGCGCAGTCATACCGACCATCGCCAGACCCAGTGCGCCCATCGCCATAAAACCTTCTTCAAACTGACCGCCCGATCCCTCGATGCTCTTACCAAACTTACCGAGGTAACGTGCTGAACCACCGAACTGCGACAGGATCCTGTCCACGGCGGCAATCAGCATAAAGAACATCATGATGTACATGATGATTTCGTTAATTCCCATAGCCCTATCTCCATTTGCCAGGTGCTTAGTAGGCCTGATAAGCGCAGCGCCATCAGGCAATGATGTCGCGTTGTTGCCGGATGGCGGCGCGAACGCCTTATCCGGCCTACGTCCTGGTATGCCTTATTGTGCCGCCGCGTACAGGTCGATAATCTGTTCCTGCGTGGCGGTTCGTGGGTTGCTGCGTATACAAATATCGTTCAATGCGGCTTGCGCCCAGGTACTGTAATGCTCAGGTTTCGCGCCCACGTCAGCGAGCCGTTTGGTCTGGCCCACTTCAGCGATCAGCTCAATTACCGCGCTGATAGCGTCACGATCGTCTGATTTCTTATTGGTTAACGCTCTGCCGATATGGCTGAAGCGTTCACGGCACACCATGCGGTTAAAGCCCATTACCGTAGGAAGCAGCATGGCATTAGCCTGCCCGTGCGGGATGTGCAGCGCAGCACCTGGTTGGTGAGCCATCGCATGACACAAGCCCAAACCTGCGCTGGAAAAAGCCATCCCCGCCATACAGGAAGCCAGTAACATGCTTTCGCGCGCCGCCAGGTCATGGCCGTAACCCACCGCTTTAGGCAGCGACTTGCCGATCATCGCAATCGCGCCAATTGCCAGGCTGTCGGTAAACGGTGTCGCGTTCAGCGCGCTGTAGGCTTCAACAGCGTGGGTGAGTGCATCGATGCCAGTCATTGCCGTCACGTGCGGCGGTACGCCTTCCGTTACCGCCGCATCGAGAATGGCGACGTCCGGCATCAGCGTGGCGTGGGCCAGCACTTTTTTCAGTCCGGTAGCGGCATCGATAATCACCGTGACGTTGGTGGTTTCTGACCCGGTCCCGGCGGTGGTTGGCACGGCAATCAGCGGTAAACGAGGACGCAGCACGCTGTTTTCCGTCATATCAGCCAGTGTCTGCGTTGGGTTGGTTACCAGCAACGCGACGGCTTTGGCGGCATCCAGTACCGAGCCGCCGCCGAAGGCCACAACGCCGTCACATTTTGACTCGCGCAACTGTGCGACCGCCGCGCAAACGTCAGTGATGCACGGCTCACCGACCGGGCACGGCCACAGCGTCATCGCCACGCCTTTCATCGCCAGGCTGCGTTCCAGTGAGGCGGTCATTCCCGCTTCATGCAGGAAGCTATCTACCATAACGAACATGTGCGTCAGCCCGCGCGTTTGCGCTTCCTGTCCGCAGGTGCTGAGCGCTCCCAGTCCGCATAGCGTGACCGGTGGAACGCTGAACGTTTTTACGCGTTGTAGATTCAGGGCATCGAATGCCTGAAAGAGCGCGGTCTGCAATTCAGCTTGCATAGATTCCTTCCGCTTTTACTTTTCCGCTATTGGCAATCGCCAGCGGGGTCATAAACAGACTGTGCTGCGGTAAATGCACCTGCAGCTCCGGGAAACGCTTACGGAACAGCTCATCAACCCCCGGCTGCATACAGGACCCACCGGCCAGCCATAAATCCATGACGCCCTGCCCGGCAATATGGTGGGCGACAATTTCCGCCATCTTTTCGTAAACCGGCTTCACTACCGGCCAGATTTCCTTGCCGTTGCTGCGCTTGTACTGCTCGGCTTCTTCCAGTTGAATACGACGATTCCCAGCCAGCGTCAGAGAAATGTGATGCCCACCGGTCGCTTCGTCGGCGGAATAGGTCACTTTGCCCTGCTTCACGATGGCAATACCGGTCGTCCCACCGCCGATATCCACCACGCCTGCGTTATCCAGCTGAAGTAGATCCGCCACGGCGGTGGGCTCATCCAGCACATGGCTAACCTCAAGTCCGGCAGACTCCAGCACGTTAATGGAGATACGCGGGTCCGTTCCTGGCGGGAACGAGGTTGCCGCGTGGGTAAAGCGGCAACCCAGTTGTTGTTCGAGCGTATCGAGATGGCGACGAACAATGGTCACGGCACCGAAAAAATCCCAGACGATGCCGTCACGCACGACGTCGGCCCAATCCAGACAAACCGCAACCGGCTGTCCTTCACTGTCGACAACCATCGACACCACATCACAGGTCCCCAAATCAACGCCGAGCCACAGCGGTGAATCACTCGCGGCCGGCGTCTGGTTACACAGCGTTGCTGCTTTTTGCAGTCTGGGTGTGAGCCACAGTTGTTCGTCATGCGCCATCTCTTTCACTCCTTATACAATGCGAAACGCATCCACCAATACACAGCGACGCAGGCGGACAAACGTGCGCGCACTGGTCACCCCTTCCCCGGTTGGCGTGGTAATGGTCATGGTGGTCCAGCCTTCACCGCCAAGCCCAAGACCGGCAATGCACGGTCCGTTCTTGACGAAAATGCTGGTGTCGATGGCGTTAGCCATACGGTTCATGTTATCGATGTTGCGTGAGTGCATCGCCGCCGTATGGTGGCAACCACCTTCAAGCGTGACCGCCAGCGCAATGGCTTCGTCAACGTTAGCCACCCGCACCACCGGCAGCACCGGCATCATCAGTTCAGTTACCGCAAACGGATGTGTGGCTGAGGTTTCGACGAACAACAAGCGGGTTTGCTCCGGGACATTCAGGCCGATCGCCGCGGCGATTTTGGCCGCATCGCGCCCGACCCAGTCACGGCTAACCGTGCCTTTACCGCGTTCATCGACGTTTTTCATCAACACTGGCTGCAATTGCTCAGCCTGAGCTGCGGTGAGCTTGACCGCGTGCTGACCTTCCATCAGACGCATCAGCTCGTCGGCAACGCTATCCACGACGATCAGGACTTTTTCATCGGCGCAGATGATGTTGTTATCAAACGACGCACCTTTAACGATGGACTGCGCGGCGCGCGCCAGATCGGCGGTTTCATCCACCACCACAGGTGGGTTACCCGCACCTGCGGCAATCAGACGTTTGTTGGTGTGCTTACGCGCAGATTCCACCACCGCTTCGCCGCCGGTCACCACCAGCAAGCCGATGCCTGGGTACTTGAACAGACGCTGAGCGGTTTCGATATCCGGATTGGCAACGGTCACCAGCAGGTTTGCCGGACCACCCGCAGCGACTACCGCCTGGTTAAGCAGACCGATCGCACGCTGAGAAACGCCTTTTGCAGCAGGATGCGGCGCAAAGACCACGCTGTTACCCGCCGCAATCAGGCTGATGGCGTTATTAATGACGGTCGCGGCCGGGTTGGTGGACGGCGTTACCGATGCCACCACGCCCCATGGCGCATTTTCAATCAGCGTCAGGCCGTTATCGCCGGTCAGTACCTGTGGAGACAGGCATTCCACGCCCGGCGTGCCGCGTGCCTGCGCCACGTTTTTGGCAAATTTATCTTCAACGCGTCCCATGCCGGTTTCACTGACGGCAAATTCCGCTAATTCTCTGGCGTGTTTTTCGCCTGCTTCACGAATGGCGTGAATGGCCAACTGGCGCATAGCGACGCTTTTCAGCTCCTGCTGTGCCAGTTTTGCTGCCGCCACTGCGTCATCCAGGGAGGCAAATACGCCCATTTCTTGAACGGCACTGACGGGTTGGCTGCTGTCTTTCATTTTCAGCAGCACCGCTTTCACGACCTGTTCAATATCCTGTTGATTCATGATTTTCTGCCTTATTTATGGAAGATCACCTGACCACCTGCCACCACTTCATCGACAATGCCAATCACGCACAGATCGACAGGCGATGAGTCACTACTGTGCGCCTGGCGGGCAGAGCTTCCACTGACCAGCAGCACCCACTCTCCGGTTCCCGCCCCGATGCTGTCGGTAGCAACAGCACACTGCCCGTCGGGATTTCCCTGAGCATCAATCATTTCCACCATCAGCAACTTGTCGTGCGCGAGCCCCTGATGGCGTACGGTACAAACAATTTGTCCTGTGACGATTGCCAGTTTCATACCCGCCTCCGTGGCATATTTCAGGTAAAACCTCCCCCTACCCTCCGCAGAAGGTAATGTGAAAAGGAGAGAGGGTGACGCCAGCTTTCTCTTAACAATCCAGTGGCGTCACATGGACGACTTACATATCGTTGCTGTCGCCTTTGAAGCTGATCGGGAATACTTCTTCCAGATCGCCATGCGGACGCGGGATAACGTGTACAGAAACCAGTTCGCCAATACGCTGCGCAGCAGCAGCTCCGGCATCCGTAGCTGCTTTGCAAGCGGCCACATCACCACGAACCATGGCAGTACACAGGCCGCCACCGATCTGCTTCACGCCAACCAGTTTCACGCGTGCCGCTTTAACCATTGCGTCAGAAGCCTCAATCAGTGCAACCAGGCCCCGGGTTTCGATCATTCCTAATGCTTCCATTGTGTTTTCCTCTTAGTAGAAGGGGTCCAGAACGGGACCTAAACAACCAGTGTTTGCGAGGCGCTTTCACGACTCATTTCAGTCTGGCGCGGCACAGCTGCCACCAACGCCAGTTCGATAATTTCCTGCACGCTACAGCCGCGAGAGAGGTCGTGAAGCGGTGCGGCAAGTCCCTGAATTAAGGGGCCTACGGCACGATACCCTCCCAGGCGCTGGGCGATTTTATAACCAATATTGCCTGCCTCCAGCGACGGGAAAACCATCACATTGGCATTGCCCTGTAGCGGACTGGCGGGCGCTTTTTGCGCGGCGACATCCGGTACAAAAGCGGCATCAAACTGCAGTTCACCGTCGACGGTAAGCTGCGGCGCGCGTTCACGAACGATGTCCGTCGCCTGCTGCACGTTAGCGACGTTGGGATGACGGGCACTGCCGTTACTGGAAAACGACAGCATGGCCACTCGCGGCTCTTCACCGGTAATCGCCTGCCAAGTTTCCGCGCTGGCGATGGCAATATCCGCCAGCTGTGCGGCGGTCGGCTGCGGCACCACGCTACAGTCGGCAAATCCTAATGACGGTCCGAGATACTGCGGCAGCATCAGGAAAATCGACGACAGCGTTTTGCAACCCGGCTGTAAGCCAATGATACGCAACCCTGCGCGCAGCACGTTTGCCGTTGACGACAGGTTGCCGGCAATACAGACATCGGCTTTACCGGCACTGACCATCGCGGCGGCAAACATCAGCGGATCGTTGAGTTTTTCCCGCGCATCCGGCGGCGTTTTTTCGCCCGCACGGGCCAGCCAGCGCAGGGCAAATTCTTCACGCATTTGCACATTGCTTTGCGGATCGACAACCTGAATACCGTCCATTGCCACGCGGTGACTGAGGGCAAACTGGCGCAATGCAAATGGGCTGGCGACGAGAATAGGGCGAGCCAGACCGTGCTGATGCAGGTAGTTCGCCGCTTTCAGCACTCGGACATCCAGCGCATCCGGGAACACCACCCGAGCAGGTGAACGTTTGGCGAGTTGGCGAGCGCGTTCAATAATCATGACTTCTCCCCTAATCGCTGTTGGATTTGGCTGATGCTCAGTGGATGCTTCGCCACGCTCAAAATCATCATTACGTAAACCGTACTCGAAAGACGGTTTAGCGCCTGCAGGATGTCTGGTCGCAACACATCAAAACCACGGGTGATAAACACCTGCGCCGCCACCGTTTCCGTTTCACGGACTTTGGTGCGCAGCAAATTAAGCAGTGCAGCATCACGACCGTGGCTGGCTTCCGGCACCAGATGGTCGTGATCCAGGTAGCGCAGCGGTTGATGCGAGAGCCGGTGTAAATCTCCGTCGCTTAAGCCAACAATGGCCTGCGCATCCAGAGGTTCGTCCATGGCGTCGGCGCGCATAATGTTGCCTAAGCGCGAGCGGATATCCGCCAGCCACGGCTGCCACGGTTCGGCCAGCTCAATCTGTAACCACACGGCCAGCGCAATGGTGCTGTCCAGCGTCGCGCGAAATCCCAGGCGCGGGTCACTTTTGGCGACCATTTTGTCCGCTGTCAGATGCGTCAGCGTGTCAGGTTTCTTCGCCACCGGTTGATGACACAGCTCGCAGCTTGCCTGCGGGTGTGCATCGCTGCTGGTTAAACCATGCACCGGCTGCGGTTGCTGCTGCTCGTCGTCGATAAACAGGCTTCCCTGCTCATCGATAAACTTAATGCGCAGTCGACGACTGTCCAGCAACTCCCGGGCAGACGGCGTCAGGCGAGCATCAGCGGGGAGATGAATTTCAGCCCCTTCGCTAAGCGTATGATTCGCCCTGAGCCATGCTTCGGTAATGAAATCCTTCATACATCCGCCTTAGCAGGACTGCCAGTTCGCAGGCCAGGCCACATACAGGAACTTCACCGTCGTCGGCGTACCAAACTCAATACTGGAACCTTTCGGGATAAACATCACATCCCCGGCCTTCGCAATCATGGTTTCGCCTTCATGACGAACGTGCAGCTCGCCTTCCAGAATCATGTCAATTTCGTCGTAGTTCAGCGTCCATGGGAAAAATGCGTTATCCCACTGCATAAACCCGGCGGCCATGCTGCTCCCGTCCTGGTCAGTGACTAAGTCGGTTAAGCCGACGCAGTGCGGCTGGGCGCCATCAAAACGGCCAAACTTGACGCTGCTGCCGTCAATGACTTTGACGCCACCTTTGCCGGTCACAGAGGCAAAGCTGGGCTGCATTCCGCCCTGCTCCAGCGACTGTTTCTCCTTCATCACTTTGTCCATCAACTGCGCGACCAGGCTTTCGGTAAACTGTCCTTCCGGTAACTGCGCAATGATGGTTTCGCGAATACGCTGGCTTTCCGTTTTGCCGTCATCCGCCGCAGTTGGTGCTGCCGTAGACGTTGATACGGCTGCCGGCGCGGATTCATCGCATTCAGTGATAGTGACGCCCAGCAGCGCCGCAACTTCGCGTGCTTCCGGGGTGATGATGCTGGCGCGCAGAACAACCGATACGTCCTGTTCACCGCGTGCGTGGGCCGCACGAATATCGTTAGCTGTGATGAGTTTTTTCACCTGCCCTTTCCTCCTTTTGGCTGAGCTCAGTCAGATAATCCACCAGGTGCTGCACACTGCTTGGGTCATGGCTATTGAGCTCAAAAATCGGCTCCTGAAACCCTATCCCGCGAAGTAATTGTCGCGTTGCGGCGACATTGGCATCCGGCACATCCGTTTTGCTGATAACGGCGATTTGTCGTTTACTGGCGCCGATATCCAACAGCCCGGCAGGTAAGCGACTTTCTAAATCATTTGCCGCGTGTATATAAATCAACGTATCAACATCCTGCAGCGTGGTAATTAAGGCGTGATACCAGCGCGGATGGCTAAAATATTCTCCTGGAGTGTCGATATCGCCGTTTTCATTAAACTCGACAGCCTGTGTTTTTCTGGCGAGGGAATAATTCCCCTGGAGCGCATTAAAGAGCGTGGTTTTCCCCGCCCCCACCGTACCGACAAACGCAATACGTTTCATCGCCGCCTCTGATTAACTTTTTGTCAGGTTGCACAAAGTGAAATTTAATAACCGGCCCAGACCGCTCACCGTCTGGAGCAACGCCTCTTCCACTGCACCTACAGAGCCGTAGATCACCAGCGCGCCGCTGAATCTATCGAGAAAGCCGATATGTACATCCGCCGCCTTCATGGCTAAATCACCGGCAATCATCGCCGTTTCACCCGGCGTTAAGGTCATGATGCCGATAGCGCCAGACTCGGGAACGCCGATCTTTTTCGCCAACTCTTCACCGGGGTGCGCTATCAGATGCGCCAGCGTGACCTGTTTCCCCGGCACAAATTCCTGGATGATGCGTTCTTTTTCCATTGCTCACCGCCTCTGCTAAAACTGACCCCATCGTGGCAATTTTTCGTCAGAGTAAATAACAAAATTCGGCAACCAGGTTTAAAAGGTGAGGGAGATCACTAAGAAAGGGAAAATAAAAAGGCGCGGGAGAAACCCGCGCCAGAATTAATTAAAGTGAAATTACAGCGGCTGTGTTTGCGCTTCTACAACCGCCAGCGCCACCATATTCACGATACGACGAACAGAGGCGATCGGCGTTAATACATGAACCGGTTTCGCCACACCCATCAGCACCGGGCCGACCGTTACGCCTTCAGAGCTGGACACGCGTAGTAAGTTGTAACTAATACGCGCCGCTTCCATATTCGGCATCACCAGAATATTGGCGGAGCCTTTCAGCGGACTGTCCGGCATCCGATCGTTACGAATGCTTTCTACCAGCGCGGCATCACCGTGCATCTCACCGTCGATCATCAGTTCTGGCGCACGCGCCTTGATAAGCTCCAGCGCTGCGCGCATTTTGCTGGCCGACGGACAGTTGGAAGAGCCAAAGTTGGAGTGCGACAGCAATGCCACCTTCGGTTCGATACCAAAACGCCGTACGGTTTCGGCCGCCATCACGGCGATTTCCGCCAGCTGATCCGGCGTCGGGTCATCGTTAACGTAGGTATCGGCGATAAAGGTGTTGCCGCTTGGCAGCAACAGCGCGTTCATCGCCCCCGCCGTATGCACACCGTCGCGGTGACCAAATACCGCTTTCACCACGCTGAAATGCTCGTGATAGTCGCCAATCGTGCCGCAGATCATCGCATCCGCTTCACCGCGTTGCACCATGATCGCACCAATCACCGTGGTGTTGGCAATCACCGCACGCTGCGCCTGCTCCTGGGTGATCCCCCGGCGCTTCATGATCTGATAATACTCACTCCAGTACTCTTTGAAGCGCGGATCGGATTCGTTGTTGACGATCTCAAAATCAACACCGGCTTTGATCTGCAGCCCCAGTTTCTGGATGCGCATTTCGATCACGCTCGGACGGCCAATCAGGATCGGCTTCGCCAGACCTAAGGTGATCAATTCCTGGGTCGCATGCAGCACGCGCGCCTCTTCCCCTTCCGTCAGCACCACGCGCTTCGGCGCTTTGCGTGCCAGCGAGAAAATCGGCTTCATGAACAGATTGGTTTTGTAGACAAACTCACTCAGCTTATCGATGTACGCATCAAAGTCGGCAATCGGGCGCGTTGCCACGCCGGAGTCCATGGCCGCTTTCGCCACCGCCGGTGCAATTTTGACAATCAGACGCGGGTCAAACGGCTTAGGAATGATGTATTCCGGGCCAAAGCTCAGGTCCTGATCGCCATAGGCGGAGGCCACCACTTCGCTCTGCTCAGCATGCGCCAGTTCCGCAATAGCATGTACCGCCGCCAGCTTCATCTCTTCGTTGATTGCAGTGGCACCCACGTCCAGCGCACCGCGGAAGATGAACGGGAAGCACAGGACGTTGTTGACCTGGTTCGGGTAGTCGGAGCGACCGGTACAAATAATGGCATCGGAACGAACTTCTTTCGCCAGCGGCGGCAGAATTTCCGGTTCCGGGTTGGCCAGCGCCAGAATCATCGGCGCACGCGCCATTTTCTTGACCATCTCCTGGCTCAGCACTTTCGGGCCGGAACAGCCAAGGAAGATGTCAGCCCCGTCAATCACGTCATCCAGTGTACGCTTGCCGTCATCTTCCACCGCGTAGGCTGCTTTGGTTTCAGCCATATTTGGTTCGCGATCTTTGTAAATCACACCTTTGGAATCGCAGACCACAATGTTGTGCTTCTGCATGCCCAGCGCCACCAGCAGGTTCATACAGGCAATCGCCGCCGCCCCCGCACCGGACACCACCATACGCACATCAGAGATATTCTTCTCCACCACCCGCAGACCGTTGAGGATCGCAGCGGTGCTGATGATAGCCGTGCCGTGCTGGTCGTCATGAAATACCGGAATATTCATGCGCTCACGCAGTTTTTGCTCTATGTAGAAGCATTCCGGCGCTTTGATATCTTCGAGGTTGATGCCGCCAAACGTCGGCTCAAGGGCCGCCACCACGTTAATAAATTTATCCGGATCGAGTTCGTCGACTTCAATATCGAACACGTCAATCCCGGCAAATTTCTTAAACAGAACGCCTTTCCCTTCCATCACCGGTTTGCCGGCCAGCGCACCAATGTTGCCCAGCCCCAGTACCGCAGTACCGTTGGAAATCACCGCCACCAGGTTGCCGCGCGCGGTGTATTTGTAGGCCGCCAGCGGGTCTTTTTCGATTTCCAGACACGGGGCTGCAACACCGGGTGAATAGGCCAGCGCCAGGTCACGTTGGGTGGCAAGGGGTTTGGTTGGCGAAACCTGAATTTTGCCGGGTACTGGAAACTCGTGGAAATCGAGGGCGCTTTGTCTTAACTGGTCATCCATCTTGTTGTTCCTTTCACGTATCGATCAATAAAGTGGCGCAGGTAACCCTTTTGCAGAGCCGCACATTATCACCTCAGTCAGCGGCGCAAACTTTGAAGGTCGCCAAACTCTCACTACTCAAAGAAAGAATTTGTTATCAATTTATAACAGCCATGTTACCTGCTTAAGCCAGCAATACCATGCCTGTCTGCTATGCTTTTTGCTGACAACGCCTGCAAATTCTCCAAAAGTGTGAATTAACACACGCTCTAACACTTTACTTTTCAAGGAGTATTTCCTATGACCCGTAAAGAGCTTGCCAATGCCATTCGTGCGCTGAGTATGGATGCGGTCCAGAAAGCCAACTCCGGACATCCCGGCGCACCGATGGGCATGGCCGATATTGCCGAAGTACTGTGGAACGATTTTCTCCGCCATAACCCGAGCGATCCTCACTGGTACGATCGTGACCGGTTTATTTTGTCCAACGGTCACGCCTCAATGCTGCTTTACAGCCTGCTGCATCTTTCCGGTTACGACCTGCCGTTGGACGAGTTAAAGAACTTCCGCCAGCTGCATTCAAAAACGCCCGGGCACCCGGAACTGGGCTACACGCCGGGCGTGGAAACCACCACCGGGCCATTGGGTCAGGGCCTGGCGAACGCCGTCGGGCTGGCGGTGGCCGAACGAACGCTGGCCGCGCAGTTTAATCAGCCGGGCCATGAGATTGTCAGCCATTTCACCTATGTTTTTATGGGCGACGGCTGCCTGATGGAAGGGATTTCCCACGAAGTCTGTTCGCTGGCGGGGACGCTGGAACTGGGCAAGCTGATCGGCTTTTACGACCACAACGGCATCTCTATTGATGGCGAAACCAAAGGCTGGTTTACCGACGATACCGCGAAGCGCTTTGAAGCGTATCACTGGCATGTGGTACACGAGATAGACGGGCACGATCCTGAAGCGGTGAAGAAAGCCATTCTGGAAGCCCAAAGCGTGACCGATAAGCCATCACTCATTATCTGCCGGACGGTAATTGGCTTTGGTTCGCCGAATAAGGCCGGGAAAGAAGAGGCGCACGGCGCGGCACTGGGTGAAGAAGAAGTGGCGTTGACCCGCCAGAAGCTGGGCTGGCATCATCCCGCCTTTCACATCCCCAAAGAGATTTATCGGGCCTGGGACGCGCGGGAAAAAGGCGAAAAAGCCCAGCAGGACTGGAATACGACCTTCTCCGCGTACCAGCAAGCACATCCTGAACTGGCAGCAGAGTTTACCCGCCGGATGCGTGGTGGGCTGCCAAAAGAGTGGGAAAAGAGTACCGAGAAATACATTCGCGAATTGCAGGCTAATCCGGCAAAAATTGCCACCCGTAAGGCATCGCAAAACACCCTCAACGTCTATGGCCCGATGCTGCCCGAACTGCTTGGCGGCTCTGCCGATCTCGCCCCCAGCAACCTGACTATCTGGAAAGGCTCAACCTCGCTGAAAGACGACCCGGCCGGGAATTACATTCACTATGGCGTGCGTGAATTTGGCATGACAGCCATTGCCAACGGCATCGCCCATCATGGCGGTTTTGTCCCGTATACCGCCACCTTCCTGATGTTTGTCGAATACGCCCGTAACGCCGCACGCATGGCAGCATTAATGAAGGCCCGACAGATCATGGTCTATACCCACGACTCGATTGGTCTGGGGGAAGACGGTCCGACTCACCAGGCGGTAGAGCAGCTCGCCAGCCTGCGCCTGACGCCCAACTTCAGCACCTGGCGTCCGTGCGATCAGGTCGAAGCGGCAGTAGGCTGGAAACTGGCCGTTGAGCGCCATAACGGTCCCACGGCGCTGATCCTTTCCAGGCAGAACCTGGCACAGGTTGAACGCACGCCTGAGCAGGTCAAAGAGATTGCCCGCGGCGGCTACGTGCTGAAAGACGGCGGCGGGAAGCCGGATATTATCCTGATTGCTACCGGCTCAGAGATGGAGATCACGCTGCTGGCGGCGGAGAAATTGACGGGTGAAGGGCGTAACGTTCGCGTAGTCTCCCTGCCCTCAACGGATATCTTCGACGCCCAGGACGAGGCATACCGTGAATCGGTCCTGCCAGCAAACGTCAGCGCACGCGTGGCGGTCGAAGCGGGCATTGCCGATTACTGGTACAAATACGTCGGTCTGAAAGGTGCGATTGTCGGCATGACCGGCTATGGGGAATCCGCCCCGGCGGACAAATTATTCCCGTTTTTCGGCTTTACGGTGGAGAACATTGTCGAAAAAGCACATAAGGTGCTTAACGGGTGATCCACAATGTGGGCCAGGCGTCGGGGCCATGCCAGTTATCACAGCTTGGCTCCTGCGCATAACGCACCAGACGAAAACGCTGGCCGTCAAAACGCCAGCGCGTCTGGATACCGCAGTCCGACAAACCTCGGCCCTTGGCAAGCGTAATCAGCTCGCGCGATTTTTCATCGAACGCAGCATTGGTCAACTCCATATCATTGCTTTCTGCATCCGTTTTAAACGGCAGACTCAACCGCACGGAGCGGGAGGTCAGCGGTTTGCTGCGGGACACAATCCATGCCAAATCGATGGTGTTATATGCCCCGGCCTCACAGCCGATCATCAGCAGCGCTTTGTCGTCCGTTAACGCAGACACCCGCACCTCACGACGCATCGGGTCGAGCGAACAACGCAACCCGTTTATCCGCCAGTTCCCATAATCCAGCAGGTCGCTGCGTTCTTGTTCAGACAGCGGCGTTGGCGTGGGATTCACGATGGCCACACCTTTCAGGGCGGGTGCCGGTGGCACGCTGAGCGGCGGCTCGTCACCTTTTTGTATCCAGGCGGTTTCACTGCCTACACGTTTTTGCTGTGCGTCAATAAACAACAGCGCGGCTTTCAGTCCTGCCAGCGACAGGGTTTGCCCCCCTTTTTGCAGGGTAATAGCCTGCGCGTTTTGCACGGTCTGTAAAAAGGCGCTAATGGTGACAGGATCGTCAGTCATCAGATGCCAGGGCGTAATATTCCAGTGTTCACCGGTCAACGGCAGCGGTGCGCCGTCGAGCAGCAAACGCGGCGCAATATCTGCCTCTTTGGCATCGGGGGAGTCCAGTCCCCCCAGTTCGATGCGCAACACCGCGTCGGTATGCGCCCCGGCGCTGCGGCTTAGGGTCATCACCAGGCCGTGATGTTCACCGGTATTGCGCGCCACGCAAAAATTCTGGTTATTGCAGGTCACCTGCCAGTCGGAAAATGCCTGCTGCGCAGGAGCCGCCCACAAAAAGCGGACCGGCAGCAAACCGAGCAGAAAGATGAAAATAACGCGATAGCGCATGGACGGTACAACCCCGAAGTCAAAACCAACAACCTGAGCCGTATCTTCCTTGCGCGATTGATGAGGCTCAATCAGAATCGTCGGATTGGCCGTTATTTTGTAAAGAAATATAAATCCCGATCATGAGTCCATGAGATGTGACGACTGCAAATAGTTCAGCAATAGCACCGTTTTACCATCTCGGATCTCGCCAGTTTTGATCATCTCCAGCGCCTGCATGAAGGGGAGTTCCAGAACCTCAATATCTTCATCTTCAACGCCGCCACCGGCATTCGCCCGCTGGCTGTCACTGTATTGCGCGATAAAAAAGTGGATTAATTCGGTCACGCCGCCCGGCGACATGTACAACTCAAACAGTTTACGCACCTCACCCACTTCATAGCCGGTCTCTTCTATCGCCTCTTTGCGAATGCAGGCTTCCGGCTCGTCGTTGTCCAGCAGTCCGGCGCAGGTTTCTATTAGCTGTCCGCTTTCGTTACCGTTGACCCAGGTCGCGACGCGAAACTGGCGGATCAGCACCACGGTCTTTTTCTCCGGGTTATACAGCAGGATGGTGGCCCCGTTACCGCGATCGTAAACCTCGCGTTTGTGGCGGATGACCTCGCCGTTGCTACGGGTCAGTTCATAGGTGATATTGCGCAAGATGAAGTAGTTATCGGAAAGGACTTTGTCTTTGATGAGGGTAATTTTTTGCGACATACCGGCTCCACGGAGAGAAGTGAGCAATAATACTACGCCGTGAAACCGGGTTTGTCTTAGAACAATGTAGGCCTGATAAGCGAAGCGCCATCAGGCATTCATACGGCATATTGCCGGATGGCAACGCTAACGCGTTTTATCCGGCCTACCCGCTGATTAGTGAGATTTAACTGATTTTATACCCAGCCAGTCGACGATCCCCTGTGCGGCATGACGCCCTTCCGCCATGGCCGTCACCACCAGATCGGCTCCGCGCACTGCATCCCCCCCGGCAAAAATCTTCGGGTTCGTGGTTTGATAACGGTAAGCGCTCTCAACGTCAGCAGCGATCCGCCCCCAGCTATCAACCTTCACGCCGTGCGCCTCCAGCCATGGCATGCCGTGCGGATGAAAACCAAACGCCATGATCACCGCATCGGCAGGCATCACAAATTCACTCCCGGCGATGGGAACCGGACGTTGCCGCCCCTGCGCATCAGGTTCACCGAGTTGGGTGCGTAAGAAACGCACGCCGCTGACGCGCCCTTCAGCATTCAGCACCAGCTCAACCGGCTGGACGTTAAATTCAAAGTTAGCCCCCTCTTCGCGGGCATTTTTGACCTCTTTTTTCGAGCCGGGCATGTTGGCTTCATCCCGACGGTAAGCGCAAGTGACCTGGCTTGCCCCGTGGCGCAGCGCGGTACGCACGCAGTCCATGGCCGTATCGCCGCCACCGAGGACCACGACGTTCAGTCCGGCGGTGTCAATAAACGGCTCTTCTGGCAGTTCATCCAGTCCCATCACCTGCTTGGTATTGGCAATCAGGAACGGTAGCGCGTCATACACACCGGGGGCGTCTTCATTCGGCAGATCCGCTTTCATCGAACGATAGGTCCCGACGCCCACGAACACCGCATCGTAGTCTTCCAGCAACGCAGCCAGCGTCACGTCCTTGCCGACTTCGCAGTTCAGCTCGAAATGAATACCCATGGCACTGAAGATTTCACGACGGCGCGCCAGCAATGATTTATCCAGTTTGAAGGCCGGAATACCAAACGTCAGTAAGCCGCCAATTTCAGGATGGCGATCGAAGACGGTGGTGCTAACGCCGTTGCGGGCTAACACATCCGCACAAGCCAGCCCCGCCGGACCCGCACCGATAATGGCGACGCGTTTATCGACTTTCTGTACATGACTTAGGTCCGGTCTCCACCCTTTGCTCAACGCGCGATCGGAGATGTAACGTTCAATATTGCCAATGGTGACCGCACCGTGTTCATCACGTACCGTACAAGCCCCTTCGCAGAGCCGGTCCTGCGGACAGACGCGTCCGGTAATTTCCGGCAGACAGTTGGTCTGGTGCGAAAGCTCAACCGCTGCGTCAATGTTTCCGGCTTTCACCAGTTCGATCCACTGTGGAATATGGTTGTGCAGCGGGCACGTCCACTCACAAATACTGTGCTCGCCACACTTCAGGCAGCGGGAGGCTTCCCGTTCAGCCTGCGCCGTGCGGAACGGCAAATAAATTTCATCAAAGCTGGTTTTACGGGCTTCAATCGGCAGTTTATCGGGCTCACCGCGCGGGGGCGTGGCCCGCATTTGTTCAACTTTACTGGTGACATGCTGCGTCACTCCGCTGGCAATCGCATGCCAGGGTTGACACTCCTGACTGGCTGCGCGCAGCCTGCGTGCTTTTGACAGACCGGCAAGTGAGATTTCAGTCACCTGCTGTAGCGCCTGCGCCGGACAGTTCTCAACGCAGGCCGGTCCTTCTTCCCGCCCCTGACACAAATCGCACTTATGCGCGGTCGCTTTCACCTTTCCTTTCGCCACGGGAGTCAGTACGATCTGCATCGTGCCAAAAGGACAGGCCACAACGCAGGATTTACAGCCAATACACTTTTTCGCGTTCACCTGCACGCTGTCATTGTCATGACTGATTGCGCCATTCGGACAGCTTCTGGCACAGGGCGCGTCTTCACAGTGGCGGCAAGTCACCGCACTGCGCTGGTGTTGATGTTTGATGACGGTAATGCGCGGCTGAAAATGCTGTTGGCTCAGGACATGCCGCTCATCGTTATGCGCCATGACACAGGCGACCTCACAGGCGTGGCATCCCAGGCACTGCTGGCTGTTGACCATAATAAAACGATTCATGGCTTCCTTCTTTTTTGGTTGCAAAAACCTTATTCTTTATATGACTGTTATTAACCGACCCTGAAGTGAGCGGCAATGTCCATTTGCCCAGAAAGTACAACTATTTATCCAGAACCTGTGGCAGATCAATTTATTTCATCGCATATGAAATTGTGTTTCAGTTACCATCCTGTTTCATGGCGATTTTATTAACATTTAACAAATACACTGAGTCGTTCGGGCTGCAACCAGGCGCGAGGCGCATTGTGTGAGGATGTGCGAGTGACGGTAAAGCGTCCTGTCTCGGCCAGTTTAGCCAAGGCTTTTTTCTACATCGTGCTGCTGTCAATTCTCTCTACGGGCATTGCGCTGCTTACGCTCACCAGCAGTTTGCGCGACGCGGAGGCAATTAATATTGCCGGTTCCCTGCGTATGCAAAGTTATCGGCTGGGGTATGATCTGCAAAGCCAAAGCCCACAACTCAACGCCCACCGCCAGCTTTTCCAGCAGGCGTTAAACGCGCCGGCATTACAAAATCTGAACGCCTGGTATGTTCCAGAGGCAGTAAAAAGTCGCTATGGACGTCTGCATGCGAACTGGCTGGAAATGAACACCCGACTGATAAGCGGCGATTTGCCCTGGTATCAGGCCAATATCAACAACTATGTCAATCAAATCGACCTCTTCGTGCTGGCGTTGCAGCATTATGCTGAGCGCAAAGTGATGCTGGTGTTTGGCATATCGCTGGCGGGCGGGATCGGCATATTCACCCTGGTGTTCTTTACTTTGCGGCGTATTCGCCAGCAGGTAGTACGTCCACTCAATAACCTGGTGATGGCCAGCCAGCAGATTGAACACGGTCAGTTTGATATCCCCCAACTGGATACCGGCTTGCCCAACGAACTGGGGCTGCTGGCGAAGACGTTTAGCCAGATGTCGAGTGAACTGCATAAACTGTACCGCTCGCTGGAAGCCTCCGTGGCGGAGAAAACACACGACCTTCACGAAGCCAATCGCCGCCTGGAAGTGCTGTATCAGTGCTCTCAGGCGCTGAATACCAGCCAAATTGACGTGCACTGCTTCCGCCATATTTTACAGATCGTTCGCGAGCACGACGCTGCATATTTCCTGGAACTCACCGTCGGTGATAACTGGCGGATCAGCGAAGGGACTAAAAGCCCAGAACTGCCAATGCAGATCCTGCCGGTCACCATGCAGGAGACCGTCTATGGAGAACTACACTGGCAAAGCCCTAACGTGAGTGCGTCCACACCGCTGCTTAATAGCGTGTCGACCATGCTGGGACGCGGGCTGTACTTCAATCAGGCGCAAAAACATTTTCAGCAGCTGTTGTTAATGGAAGAGCGAGCGACCATCGCGCGTGAACTCCACGACTCGCTGGCGCAGGTGCTGTCTTATTTGCGCATTCAGTTAACGCTACTGAAGCGTTCGATTCCGGAAGATAATGCCCCGGCGCAGGGCATCATGGCCGATTTCTCCCAGGCGTTGAATGATGCGTATCGCCAGTTGCGCGAGCTGCTCACCACCTTCCGCCTGACTTTACAGCAGGCCGATCTGCCTTCTGCCCTGCACGAAATGCTGGAAACGCTGCAAAACCAAACTTCGGCTAAACTGACGCTCGATTGCCGGTTACCGACGCTGGCACTGGATGCGCAAATGCAGGTGCACCTGTTGCAGATCGTTCGTGAAGCAGTGTTGAATGCCATTAAACACGCCAGTGCGAGCGAAATTGCCGTCAGCTGCGTGACCGCGCCGGATGGGAATCATACCGTGTATATCCGCGATAACGGCGTCGGTATCGGTGACCCGCAAGAACCCGCGGGACACTATGGTTTGAATATTATGCGTGAGCGAGCAGAAAGACTCAGCGGTACACTGACCTTCTCGCAACCCTCCGGGGGCGGAACGCTGGTCAGCATTAGTTTTCGATCGGCAGAGACAGAAAGTCAGCTAACGTAAAGAACAGCAATGCGCCGTCTGGTCTGCACCCAGTCCAGACGGCGTTGGCACGAAAGGTACGCTGTAAACGCGTATGATAATTTACATTATCTTCTTTTTTTCTCCACGTTTGGCTCGTACCTTGCCGCTACAGTGAAGCAGGTCATACCCACAAATATACGCAGAAACACGAGGTCCCCTTTTAATGGCGAATTTTTTTATCGATCGCCCCATTTTTGCCTGGGTGTTAGCTATCCTGTTGTGTCTCACAGGAACCCTGGCTATTTTTTCGCTGCCCGTTGAGCAATATCCCGATCTGGCGCCGCCGAACGTGCGCGTCACCGCGAACTATCCAGGCGCGTCGGCACAAACGCTGGAAAACACCGTGACCCAGGTTATCGAACAGAACATGACCGGTCTCGATAACCTGATGTATATGTCGTCGCAAAGCAGCGGGACCGGCCAGGCGTCGGTGACGCTAAGTTTTGTGGCAGGGACCGATCCTGACGAAGCCGTACAGCAGGTACAAAACCAACTGCAGTCGGCGATGCGTAAGCTGCCGCAGGCGGTACAGGATCAGGGGGTGACGGTACGTAAAACCGGGGACACCAATATCCTGACCATCGCCTTTGTCTCCACCGACGGCTCAATGGATAAGCAGGATATTGCCGACTACGTGGCGAGTAATATTCAGGACCCGCTCAGCCGTATTAACGGCGTGGGGGATATTGACGCCTACGGCTCTCAATACTCCATGCGTATCTGGCTCGACCCGGCCAAGCTGAACAGCTTCCAGATGACCGCCAAAGACGTCACCGACGCTATCGAGTCGCAAAATGCGCAAATTGCAGTCGGCCAACTTGGCGGTACGCCTTCGGTGGACAAACAGGCGCTGAATGCGACGATCAATGCTCAGTCATTGCTACAAACGCCGGACGATTTCCGCGCGATTACGCTGCGCGTGAACCAGGACGGTTCCGACGTCAAACTGGGCGACGTCGCCACAGTCGAAATGGGCGCAGAGAAATACGATTACCTCAGCCGCTTTAACGGCAATCCGGCCTCCGGCCTAGGGGTTAAATTAGCCTCTGGCGCCAATGAAATGGCGACAGCGAATCTGGTTATCAATCGCCTGAATGAGCTGTCGCAATATTTCCCGCACGGACTGGAATACAAGGTGGCGTATGAAACCACCTCCTTCGTCAAAGCGTCGATTATCGACGTGGTAAAAACGCTGCTGGAAGCCATCGCGCTAGTCTTCCTTGTCATGTATCTGTTCCTGCAAAACTTCCGTGCGACGCTTATCCCAACCATCGCCGTCCCGGTGGTGTTAATGGGCACCTTCTCCGTGCTCTACGCCTTTGGCTACAGCGTCAACACGCTAACGATGTTTGCGATGGTGCTGGCCATCGGCTTGCTGGTCGATGACGCCATTGTGGTGGTGGAGAACGTCGAGCGCATCATGAGCGAGGAAGGCCTCTCGCCGCGTGAAGCCACGCGGAAATCGATGGGGCAGATCCAGGGTGCGCTGGTGGGTATCGCCATGGTGCTGTCCGCGGTATTTATCCCGATGGCCTTCTTCGGTGGCACCACCGGGGCGATTTACCGCCAATTCTCGATAACCATCGTCTCGGCAATGGTGCTGTCGGTGCTGGTGGCGATGATCCTGACCCCGGCCCTGTGCGCCACATTGCTCAAGCCGCTGCATAAGGGCGAACATCACGGTCAGACCGGGTTCTTCGGCTGGTTTAACCGCATGTTTAACCGCAATGCTGAACGCTATGAAAAAGGCGTTGCCCGAATTTTACATCGCAGCCTGCGCTGGATCCTGATCTACGGCTTGCTGCTCGGCGGCATGGTATTCCTGTTCCTGCGCCTGCCAACCTCGTTCCTGCCGCTGGAAGACCGCGGCATGTTTACCACCTCGGTGCAGCTGCCCAGCGGTTCCACGCAGCAGCAGACGTTAAAAGTGGTGGAAGAAGTCGAGAAGTATTATTTCACCCATGAAAAAGACAACATCATGTCGGTCTTCTCAACCGTCGGCTCTGGCCCTGGTGGGAACGGGCAGAACGTAGCGCGCATGTTTGTCCGCTTAAAAGACTGGGACGATCGTGACGCCACCACCGGCACCTCATTTGCCATTATCGAACGCGCCACCAAAGCGTTTAACCAGATTAAAGAGGCGCGCGTATTTGCCAGCAGCCCTCCGGCCATCAGCGGCCTGGGTAGCTCTGCCGGTTTTGATATGGAGTTGCAGGATCACGCCGGTGCGGGTCATGACGCGTTAATGGCCGCACGGGACAAACTGATAGAACTTGCCGGGAAGGACACCTCTCTCACCCGCGTACGTCATAATGGCCTCGACGACAGCCCGCAGCTGCAAATTGATATCGATCAGCGCAAAGCACAGGCGTTGGGGGTTTCTATCGATGATATTAACGACACGCTGCAAACGGCCTGGGGCTCCAGTTACGTCAATGACTTTATGGACCGCGGCCGTGTGAAAAAAGTCTACGTGCAGGCGGCGGCGAAATATCGCATGCTCCCTGACGACATCAACCTGTGGTACGTGCGCAACAATAGCGGTGGTATGGTGCCGTTCTCGGCGTTTGCCACCTCGCGCTGGGAAACCGGTTCACCGCGTCTGGAACGCTACAACGGCTACTCTGCCGTCGAGATCGTCGGCGAAGCCGCGCCCGGCGTCAGTACCGGGACGGCAATGGACGTGATGGAATCGCTGGTGCATCAGCTTCCGACCGGATTTGGCCTCGAATGGACGGCGATGTCTTATCAGGAACGGCTCTCGGGCTCTCAGGCCCCTGCCCTGTACGCTATTTCGCTGCTGGTGGTGTTCCTGTGTCTGGCGGCACTGTACGAAAGCTGGTCGGTACCGTTCTCCGTCATGCTGGTAGTGCCGTTGGGGGTGATTGGCGCGCTGCTGGCGACCTGGATGCGCGGTCTGGAAAACGACGTTTATTTCCAGGTCGGGCTATTAACGGTTATCGGGCTGTCGGCGAAAAACGCAATATTAATTGTTGAGTTCGCCAATGAAATGAATGAAAAAGGACACGATTTGCTCGACGCCACACTGCACGCCTGTCGTCAGCGTTTACGTCCAATTTTAATGACCTCACTGGCGTTTATCTTCGGGGTGCTGCCGATGACCATCAGCAGCGGCGCAGGCTCCGGCGGTCAGCATGCGGTAGGGACCGGCGTGATGGGCGGGATGATATCCGCCACCATTTTGGCCATTTACTTCGTGCCGCTGTTTTTTGTGCTGGTACGCAGGCGCTTCCCGTTGAAGCCACGCCCGGAATAATCAGGGCACAAAAAAGGCGACTTATTATGAGTCGCCTTTTTTTATCCCTTGCGGGATCAGGATGTCTGCCAGAAATTTATTTACGAAGCATGACTTCGATAAAATCTTTCCAGTTCCCCAGTTCACGTTCAATCATAACAACCTCTCTTATTATTATGGGCATTCTACGAAATCATCATCATTAAAAGAAGACAATTTAACCAATGGTTGTGATTGCATCCTCCCGTGTGTGGGGTGTATGTCATCACTATGCGCTATACCCATAAATTTTATGTGACTTACGGCAATATTTTGAAATATTCATACATAATCTACGACTTTGATAATTCTGATGGAAAAACAGTCAGATGCAAAGCAGTAAATTCTGAATTTTACGCTATCCATGATTCTGGAACTTTCAGGAATCATTATTCACTGTTGTTCAACAATGTTATATTTTTCTATAACGATTGAGTGACACTATGTATTATCTGCAATAACACAGATTAAGAATAAATATTCAAATTACGTCAATAAGGATTCAAATGGTCACCCTTTACGGCATTAAAAACTGCGATACGATTAAAAAAGCCCGACGCTGGCTGGAGGAACGCGGTATTGAGTACCGCTTCCATGATTATCGCGTTGACGGTCTGGACCACGCACTCATGCAGTCTTTTATCAACGAGTTAGGTTGGGAGGCGCTGCTCAATACGCGCGGAACCACCTGGCGCAAACTGGATGAAACCACGCGGAGTCGCATCACCACTGCGGACGCCGCGGCCGCGTTGATGATTGAAATGCCCGCAATGATCAAACGCCCATTGCTCTGCGCACCGGGTAAGCCTATGCTGCTGGGTTTTAGTGAATCCAGTTATATGCAGTTTTTTAATGATTGTAATGAGGTGTAGTCTATGTCGTGCCCGGTTATTGAGCTGACACAGCAGCTTATTCGCCGTCCTTCTCTGAGCCCGGATGATGCCGGGTGCCAGGCGTTAATGATTGAGCGCCTGCGCGCGGTAGGTTTTACCGTTGAGCGAATGGATTTTGGTGACACACAGAATTTTTGGGCATGGCGCGGACACGGTGAGACGCTGGCATTTGCCGGTCACACCGACGTCGTGCCTGCCGGTGATGTTGATCGTTGGATCAATCCGCCATTTGAGCCGACAATCCGCGACGGCCTGCTGTTCGGACGCGGCGCTGCAGATATGAAAGGATCGCTGGCGGCAATGGTTGTCGCGGCAGAGCGTTTCGTCGCTCAGCACCCTAACCATAAAGGCCGTCTGGCATTTTTAATCACCTCTGATGAAGAAGCCAGCGCGAAAAATGGCACCGTGAAGGTGGTTGAAGCGCTGATGGCCCGCAACGAACGACTGGACTATTGCCTGGTCGGCGAGCCATCCAGTACCGAAATCGTCGGTGATGTGGTCAAGAACGGGCGTCGGGGTTCACTGACCTGCAACCTGACAATTCACGGGGTTCAGGGACACGTGGCCTATCCGCATCTGGCCGATAACCCTGTGCACCGTGCTGCGCCAATGCTGAATGAACTGGTAGGCATTGAATGGGATCAGGGCAATGAATTTTTCCCCGCGACCAGCATGCAGATTGCCAATATTCAGGCAGGAACCGGCAGCAATAACGTCATCCCCGGCGAGCTTTTTGTTCAGTTCAACTTCCGGTTCAGCACCGAACTCAACGATGAGATGATCAAATCGCGGGTGCTGGCGCTGCTGGATAAGCATCAGCTGCGTTATACCGTCGACTGGTGGCTTTCCGGTCAGCCGTTCCTGACGGATCGCGGTAAACTGGTGGATGCAGTGGTCAACGCCATTGAGCACTATAATGAAATTAAACCGCAGTTACTGACTACAGGCGGGACATCCGACGGGCGCTTTATTGCCCGCATGGGGGCGCAGGTAGTAGAACTTGGGCCGGTCAATGCCACCATTCATAAAATTAATGAATGTGTTAATGCCGCCGACCTGCAGCTGCTTGCCCGTATGTATCAACGTATCATGGAGCAGCTCGTCGCCTGATGAGCGTTCCTGCAAGAGGAAATGAGCATGGACTTGCTGGCAAAGTATTGGTGGATTTTAGTACTGGTTTTTCTGGTAGGCGTACTGCTGAACGTAATCAAAGATCTCAAGCGCGTTGACCATAAAAAATTTCTCGCCAATAAACCGGAGCTTCCCCCGCATCGTGACTTTAACGATAAATGGGATGATGACGATGACTGGCCGAACAAGGATCAGCCGAAGAAATAATCGCAGTCCCATAGGCCCGGTAAGCGTTAGCGCCACCGGGCATTAAGTGCCGGATGGCGACCTCGCCTTATCCGGCCTACGGGCTAGATCATCTCAATCACATCATCGTGGGGCTTACCACCACTCAGTGCTTCATCGAAATAGTGCTTCGGTACGGTAAAGCGCAAATGATCGAGTGCATATTGCATGCTGCGATCGTCAATGGCATGGCCGAGATCCTCGACGATATCCAGCGTCACATCCCCTCCGGCACGAATTAATGCTTCCTGCGCGGCAACGGCGTGAGATAACTCGATAATCCGGTCTTCCCCGCCATGAATCAAATGCACCGTTGTGGCGGTCGTCGCCACCTCCGGCACGCTGGCGTAGCGGCCATTGAAGGCGATGACCCGCGATGCCAGCCCCGGTTCGGCCTTGATGCTCTCAAGCGACATAATCGCCCCCTGCGAAAAACCAATCAGCGCGGTTGCCAGAGGGGAAACGCCGCTCTGTTGCTGCCAGTAGCGTACGATGTCGATAAACACCGGCATGATGGCATCAACCCGCTCCTGACGGTTCTGTTCCGTCACGCCCTGCACTGAAAACCACTGCCGGCCGCCGGTGGAACCGTAAGGCTGTGCCCCACCGATACTGACAATCAGCGCATCGGGGAACAGCGGTGCAAACCAGGAACCAATTTCGCCCATGGCAACCGGGTTATCGCCGACACCATGAAACAGCAGCAACAGCTGTTGCGCAGGTTTATCGGGACTTTGAACAACAAAATGGTCATGTTTCATGGCGATCTCCTTAACTGATAAGAGTAATTCTACGCCGCTTAATCGCAATGACCATGCCAGGAAATTGAAGAAGTCAGTGAAAAAATTGCCATTGCATAATGCGATTCTGTAGCTGTTGCGTCCGGGCCGCATCGATCTGGGCCAACGCCTGCGCCGCTTCAGCCCGCTGAACCAACAACAGCGCTTTACGCCCGGGCACCTTCAGTCGCTGGCACAGTTCAGTGTCGCCGCATCTCTCGTCGACACGTCCGCGCAATGCCGGAAGAGGTAGCTCGCTGCGCTGGAGTAGACGACTCAGACAGCCTAACGACGTGAGCAGCGGCCGATGCGCAAAAGCAAATCCAGCCAACGCCTGCCAGTCGTCATCATTAAGCGTAGTCTCTTTCAGCGGCACGACCGGGATCGCCTCATCGTTCCACTGTGCCAGAACGTCAGCATCCCGACGCAGGCGCAGGTGTTCGGTTGCGGCCAGGCGTTTTCCCGCCTCGCTTATCGGCAGCAGCGCCATCGCGGTGTAGCAGCCGCTACTGGCCTCCCGATGATTCCCCATCCGCACCAGCACAAAGCCGCAGCGCTGCCAGAAACGCCATAGCTCACTCGTATAACCAAAACTGACCGACAGATAGTCACACTGCGTGGAATAGTAATGAGCCTGCTCGATTAGCCGTTGCCCAATACCTTCCCGCTGGCGGCCGGGATGAACCGCAATACGGCTTACTCGCCGTCCAACGAGCGTCGCCGCCTGCGGGTCACTGCCGTGCGCAGCCAGTGATTGCGCCACCAGATTTCCTCTTGGACGACGATAACCTGCCCAGACGGCCTGGCTAAGTTCAGCGGATAAGCCGCCTTCATCCACCAACCAGACGGCCCCCGCCACCGCGTCAGCCGCCGATGCCTGCAAAAAATGCTGGCCAGGCGCGTCCATCATTCGGCGCAAATCCAGCGGAGACGTGCGGTAATGCGCCCCGGAGAGCAGCCGGTATACCGCCAGCGGCAGATGCGGATTGCTATGCCAGGCCGTCGACTCAAAGGTGGAGAAGTGGATATCGCCTTGAGGGGGATGCAAAAAAGTGTCGTCGTCGAACACCAGCGTCTCACTGACGGTTTGTTCCAGCGGACACCCCTGAGCCCACCTGATGGGATGCTGCAGTTCATAACGCAGAAGATGGGGGAAACGCGCGCAGAACTTCAATAAGAACCCTCTGCCGGTTCCCTCGTAGCCCTGAACGGTGGTAGTCAACAGTACACGTGGAAAACGCGAAACCAGCTGATGCAGCAACGGAGCGGGAATAGCGGCCGCTTCATCCACAATCAACCAATCAGCGGTTTCGCTGCCGGTGAGTAACGCATCAGGCGCCATAAAGCGATAACGTTCTCCGGCAAACTGCGCCAGCACATCCGTCGCCGCTTTTGCCGGGGCGGTAACAATGGCGCTTGCCTTCATGCGTGATATCAACTGCCCGGCCAGCGCGGATTTACCCCGGCCTCGCGCGGCGGTTACCGCTGCCACGCCGGGCGGCATATCCAGCAGCTGCTGTAAAATGACCGCCTGCTCTGGCTGAGGCTCGCCGTTAGCTGGCTGCCAGCGACCGCGCGCGGGAAAATGTCCAGGCGCAAACGGCTGATGCTGTTGCCAGTGCAGGGTTTGTCCGTCACGGGTCATCACCCGTTGAAAGTGTTCGACAAAGTGCGGCGTAGGGATAGGTTCGGCGCAATCGCTCCAGCGCAGTGAATCCACATCAGGATGCGTTTGCCAGGTCAGCCAGGGGGGCGTCAGCAGCACCAGCCAGCTTCCGGCACGCAGCGTGCCGCTTAGGGCGGCAAACGCCGCAGCGTCAAATCCCTGACGGGCATCAAAAACCGCATGGCGAAACTCACGCCCCAGTAACGTTTGTAGCGCTTGCGGCGTGCAGTACGGTTCAGCGGGGGCCGTTGCCCCCACCCAAAGCCAGTCGCCGGGTAATGTGTTGCGTAGCGCAAGCGCCCGCTCCTGAGGCCACAGACCCTCGCCGCTAATAATCAGCAGGCGACGGATGCCTTCCCGGGCCATGTGTTCAGTTAACGCATTCAGTGCGGTGTTATCGGACATCCCTGCCTCAGGATCTTAAATGCCTTTGCCAAAGGTATTACATTGCGCCGGGTCGCCGCTATCAAAACCGCGTTTGAACCAGCTATAGCGCTGTTCAGAGGTACCATGCGTAAAGCTGTCCGGTACCACGCGTCCCTGCCCCTGCTGCTGCAGGCGATCGTCACCAATTGCCTGGGCGGCGTTCAGCGCTTCTTCCAGATCGCCCGTTTCCAGCACGCCCTGCTGCTGCATACTGTTGCCCCAGACGCCAGCAAAGCAGTCGGCCTGCAGCTCCATACGCACGGAAAGACGATTCACTTCCGCCTGCGAGGCATTCTGCTGCATCTGGCGAACTTTCGGTTCTATGCCTAGTAGTTTCTGCACGTGGTGGCCAACCTCATGCGCAATGACATAGCCCTGAGCAAAATCACCGTCAGCACCGAGCTTACTTTTCATGTCGTCATAGAAGGAGAGATCGATATAGACCGTGCCGTCCGCAGGGCAATAAAATGGCCCCATCACTGACTGGCCTGCTCCACATCCGGTTCGCGTCGCGCCACGGTACATCACCAGCTTAGGCTGCTGATAAGTACGGCCCATTTTTTCAAACTGCTGGCCCCAGGTGTCTTCGGTCGTGGCGAGGATCACCGAGGTAAATTTGGCCGCTTCATCATCATTCGGACTGATGGAACGCGTGGATTGCTGCTGCGAAACAGGTTGGCCGGTCATTAACCCGGTGAGATCGACGCCATAATAGCCGGCCACAAGGACCACAATCAGCAGGATGATGCCGCCTTTACCACGTGGCAAACGAAAGCCCGGCCCGCCCATAGAAGGTCCGCCGCCCGAACTGTTACGTCTGTCTTCTACATTGTCGCTTTCGCGACGCCCTTGCCAGCGCATAATCACCTCAACTTTTTATTCATTATGATGATGATCGTAGGCGGTTCGGAACAGGATTACCATAAGAAAGAGTAATCAAACCAGGGGGGAATTGATGAGCCGGAGAGCGATCGCCGGCTCAGGAAGGGATCAGTCTAACTTCACACCCAGGCGATGTGCGACAGCTTCATAGGCTTCGATCAGGCCGCCCAGACTCTGGCGGAAACGGTCTTTGTCCATTTTATCCAGCGTTTCTTTGTCCCACAGACGGCTACCGTCCGGAGAGAATTCGTCGCCCAGAACCACTTCACCTTTATACAAACCAAACTCAAGTTTGAAGTCGACCAGGATCAGACCCGCGTCATCAAACATTTTTTTCAGCACGTCGTTGGCTTTGTAGGTCAGCTCTTTCATTCGTGCCAGATTCTCTTTGCTCACCCAACCAAACGTTTCGCAATAGGACTCGTTAATCATTGGATCGTGCATAGCATCGTTTTTCAGGAACAGATCAAACAGCGGCGGATTCAGTTCAATACCTTCCTCAACGCCTAAACGCTTCACCAGGGAACCTGCCGCGCGGTTACGCACCACGCACTCGACCGGGACCATCTCCAGTTTTTTCACCAGACATTCGGTATCGGATAGCAGTCGCTCCATTTGGGTCGGAATGCCCGCTTCTTGCAGCTTGGTCATAATGAAATGGTTGAACTTATTGTTCACCATGCCTTTACGATCGAACTGTTCGATGCGCGCGCCATCCCCTGCTGACGTATCATTGCGGAATTCGAGCACCAACAGGTCCGGGTTTTCCGTGCTGTATACGGTCTTCGCTTTACCACGATACAGCTCAGCTTGCTTTTGCATCTTTATTACTCCTGGGTGTGAAATAACGATAAATATTGCGTTTTTCTGCTGACGCACACGTTTGCGTATCATACCAGAAAAAAGGGCTGGAGTTATCCAGCCCTTGATTTTTACTTACTGAATGCGGCCTGGAAGACGGCGACCAGCGCGTCGTTCTGGCTTTGCGTCAGGGTATGTCCCTTCGGATCGATAAACTGCAAGCTGCTGCGGTTGTCTAAATCACCGACCTGCAGTTTGTAGTCGCCGGATACGAGACCCGGATCGCTCGCGCCCAGTTCCTGCCAGTTGCTATCGGACAGCGGTTTGTAGGTTACGGCGATGCTGCCCTGAGAACGAGTACTGTCGGTCACTTTCATGCCCACTTTCTCAAGTGCTGCTGGCAGACGCTGCCACACCACGTTGAACGGTCCGCGTACCACCAGCATCGGCAAGCCGGTGTCATCGGCGGCGCTCTGAACATCCATGGTGGCGGCAGAGCGGCTCTGCGCGGCATTCGCGGCGTCGGTGGCGGTCTTATCCAGACCCGCTGAGATAACGTTCATCATCTCAGCGCTGTAGCGCTGCATTGATGCAGCATCTGCCACCGGCTTACCGGCCTGCTCGAGGTTAACCAGTTTCACCGTTACCGCCTGCTGATAGCCCTGCGGTTTAACCGAGATTTGATAACGTCCGCGATACTGCTCGTCTTCATCAAGACGGTTCCAGTCAACCCAATCGGTCGTCAGCGTCTGACTGGCATCATCACGTTTGGTAATGGTGTAGTTTTTCGCCTGAATCACGCTAACGACCTGCGGCCACAGCGTGTTACTACGACCATTCTCTACCAGCAACGTTGCCGTATCACCTGCGATCTGGGTACGTGCACCGCTAACCAATGCCAGCGGTTGAGCCGGTGGGCGAATATCCAGCGCTTTACCAACAGCACCGCTGCCGTTGGTTACCGGGATGGTATAATCACCGGTTGTTACCGGCAGAATCATCCCAGCTGGCGCATGAAGCTCAGCAAGCGGTGCGGCCTCCAGATAGGATTCATCACCGCTCACCTGGCGCTTATAGCGCGAGTCAGAACTACAGGCCGCGAGCAACATAACTAGCGAAACACCCGCAACCTTGGCCAGGCGCGACTTTTGTACTGAGTAAGCCATCAAATCTCCCTAAACTTTACAGCAAACCGGCATGCTTAAGCGCCGCTTTGACGATATCACGAGCATTGTCCGTGATTGGCGTCATCGGCAGACGCAGCGTATCGGTTGCCACAAGACCCAATTCCTTACATGCCCATTTCACCGGGATAGGATTGGGTTCGACAAATAGTTTGTTGTGTAACGGCATCAAACGCTGGTTAATCACCCGCGCCTCGGCAAAACGCCCTTCTGCCGCCAGTTTGCACATTTCAGCCATTTCACGTGCCGCTACGTTAGTGGTAACGGAAATCACGCCATGACCACCGAGCTGCATAAAGTCCAGCCCGGTCGCGTCATCACCGCTGAGCAGAATAAAATCGTCTGAAACCAGCTCTTTGATCTGGTGAACACGACTTAAGTTCCCTGTGGCCTCTTTGATAGCGACAATATTTTTTACTTTCGCCAGACGACCCACGGTCTCCGGCAGCATATCGCAGCCAGTACGGGACGGCACATTATACAGAATTTGTGGCAAGTCAGTATGTTCAGCGATGGCTTTGAAATGCTGGAACAAACCTTCCTGCGTCGGGCGGTTGTAGTAAGGCGTCACCGTCAGGCAGCCGACAATACCGCTGTCGTTGAAACGCTGCGTCAGACTAATGGCTTCTGCGGTCGCATTGGCGCCGGTTCCGGCAATTACCGGAATACGCCCGTCGGCCAGTTCCAGCGTCATCATCACCACATCGCCATGTTCATCATGACTCAGCGTGGCGGACTCACCGGTAGTGCCAACCGAAACGATCGCCGAGGTGCCGCTGGCGACATGATAATCAATCAGTTTTTTCAGGCTCGACCGGCAGACTTTACCTTTCTCATCCATCGGCGTAATAAGCGCGACAATACTTCCCGTGAACATGGGCCATCCTCTGTGCAAACAAGTGTCTCAATGGTACGTTTGGTACGACAATAAAAGCAAGCGACCAGAGCCCTTCTGATTGTTGTATGCATGTTTTTTTTATGCTTTCCTTATAATTACCTCACCGCTCAAAGGAAGAACAGGTTTGACATCGTCATCGCAACACTATCTGGTCATTACTGCGCTGGGTGCCGACCGCCCAGGAATTGTGAACACCATCACTCGTCATGTCAGCAGTTGTGGCTGTAATATTGAAGACAGCCGACTGGCCATGCTGGGTGACGAGTTTACATTTATCATGCTGTTGTCTGGTACCTGGAATGCCATCACCCTGATTGAATCAACCTTGCCGTTGAAAGGCGCAGAGCTAGATTTATTGATTGTGATGAAGCGTACAACCGCACGCCCCCGCCCGGCGATGCCCGCCACGGTATGGGTTCAGGTTGATGTCCCTGACTCTCCCCATTTGATTGAGCGTTTTACCGCCCTTTTCGACAGTCATCAAATGAATATTGCCGAACTGGTTTCTCGCACCCAACCGGCGGAGAACGGAAAGGCTGCCCAGTTGTTTATTCAGATTACCGCACATAGCCCTGCGTCACACGATTCGGCAAATATTGAGGATGCGTTTAAAGCACTCTGTACAGAACTCAATGCGCAAGGCAGTATTAACGTCGTCAATTACTCACAGCATGATGAACAGGATGGAGTTAAGTAATGAACCCACTGAAAGCCGGTGATATCGCACCGAAATTTAGCTTGCCGGATCAAGACGGAGAACAAGTAAATTTAACCGACTTCCAGGGACAGCGTGTTCTGGTTTATTTCTACCCGAAAGCCATGACGCCCGGCTGTACCATACAGGCCTGTGGCTTACGCGATAACATGGATCAGTTAAAAAAAGCCGGCGTGGAAGTGCTGGGTATCAGCACCGATAAACCGGAGAAGCTTTCCCGCTTCGTGGAGAAGGAAGTGCTTAACTTCACGCTCCTGTCCGATGAAGATCACCAGGTTTGCGAGCAGTTTGGCGTCTGGGGAGAGAAGTCATTTATGGGTAAAACCTATGATGGCATTCATCGCATCAGCTTCCTGGTGGATGCTGACGGCAAGATTGAACATGTGTTTGATGATTTCAAAACCAGCAATCACCACGACATCGTGCTGAAATGGGTGCAGGAAAACGCCTGATTTATTTTTGCCGGATTAAGCCTGATGGCGACGCTACGCGTCTTATCAGGCCTACATCCGCGCAAGTCCGTAGGCCGGATAAGGCATTTACGCCGCTATCCGGCATCAACGTCGTTTACTCAAACGTCCCTTTAACACACGCTTTTTTCTCTTTCACCACCGCGTTGCCCTTCGCCCACAGGTGGTAAACCTCCAGCGTGTCGTTGAGCACCAGAATGTCCGCATCGCATCCAACCGCCAGACGTCCTTTATGCCCAAGTCCCAGAAACTCCGCCACCGTGCGCGTGAGTGGACATAATGCCTGCTCCAGAGGAATGGCATGAACCGTCACCAGTTGGCGCAGCGTGTGTGCCAGTGATTCAAATCCGGCCACACCAATCCCCGTCAGATTGCCCTGTTCATCAAACTCCGGCTGGCTGCCGTTACCGTCTGAACTCAAGGTAATCCGCGACAGTGGAACGTCGCTGCGCAGCGCTGTCGCGATGGCCGTTGCCGGATCCACGGGCTCATCAATACTGCTGGTAATGTCGATATACCCCCCTTTGCGGGCATAGGCTAAGGCGGCCTCAAACAACGGTTCCGCGCGGTTAACATGCGTTGGCAGCAGTTTGGTTATCGGCACATCTGAATGCGCGAGGACGTCATACAGCGGCTCCAGCATGCGCGGGCTGTCCCCCATATGGAAGACGCTAATCCCCGGCTTCTGCCCTAATAATCCGCCGACGCGCGACTGCGCCGCCATGTTCGCCAGCACCGCGGTATTCGGGGCTGATGAGCGATGGTCTGAAATCGCACATTTCACCCCTATCACCTTGTCGATCAGCGCTACATCGCGCTCAATACTGCCGGTAATGGTCGGGGAAGGTAACGAATACGCGCCGGTGAGCATCCAGGCACTGATGCCTTCATATTCCAGTGCTCGGGTTTTCGCCAACAGCGACTCCGGATGACGGGTAATTCCGTCGGTACCCAGCAATCCCACCACTGAGGTGATACCCGCTTCAACCAGACGTGACAGACGCACTTCCGGTGTGCGGGTGTGGGGGCCGGCCTCTCCGCCACCGCCAATCAAATGAACGTGCTGATCGATAAACCCCGGACAAACAATGGCACCCTCGAGATTAATACACCGACAGCCGGGAAAATCGTCTGCCAGGATAGACGGCGCGATGGCGACAATTTTTCCGCCCGCGACCAGAATATCTTGTTGCCCCAAATCGTCAGGCGCGTAAACGTGTCCGCGCTGGAACAGCGTCAGACCAAGAATTGAACAGTTCATAACCTTCCTTGTCAGGCAATTACCTGCATAACCCAAATAGAGAGCAGCGCATTCATCACGCATACCGCAATAATAAGCGGATAATAGCGAGGATGAACCCCCGCAGTCCCCAGACAGCGTCCGACATTTTGCACTGGATTCCCCATCAGGTAGATGGCCGGTAGCAATACCGTCGCATCATGTCCCGAAAGGGTTCCGGCGACAACCAGACTGGCGCAAACGCCAACGCCGCCGCCCATACTCATCACCGCCGCCAACAGCACGGTGGCAGATTCCCCCGGCAATCCCCACAGCGCCATAACCGGTTCGCACACCCGGCCGACGACGTCGAGCAACCCCGTTACCTTTAGCGCCTGAATAATCACAAACGCCATCACCACGTTCGGTAACAGGCTGGTGGTGGCAATGGTAAACCCGCGCCTTGCGCCATCGATGAACATATCCATGACATTTTTACGTACGTGTGTTGTCATCTCAGGCCTCCTGCTGCGTACGGCGATTTTCAAGCTGCGCGATCCACAGCCGTAGCAGGTTCGCGCCGACAAATTTGAAGACCAGGATCACCGCCAGTGGCGTTATCACCGGAACGGTAACCATCGTAAACAGCGCCGCGCCTGAGGAAAAATAGTTGGTGATACACGCGCTACCGCTGGTTTGCCAGCAGGCAAAAATAGCGCGTTCCTGCTCGGTGATAATCCCCTCTTCCGCCAGCTCTTTGGTCATTCCGGCTGCGGCATCGGTATTTTGCACATTCGCAATCAGCGCCAACGAGCAAATACCCGGAACGCCGAGTAAGGGGCGCAGGACCGGCGTCATTAGCTGCTGCGCCGCGCGCAACCCTCCCAAGCCTTCGGTAATGGAGATGATGCCAAGTGACAGAATGACGGAGGGCGCCAGTTCCAGCGCAAATAAAAAGCCATCTTTTGCGCCCATCCCGCCGGCACCGCGAAACGAGACCGCCGTCTCGCCTGCCGCGTTTATCTGCCCAAATGCGCCGTTGAGAACGGTGAAATCGAACACCCGCCACCAGTCGGTACTTTTCGAAAACATGCCGGAAAAAAGGATAATAGTGACGAAAAAGGCGAGATAGCCAACCCATCCCGCTTTTTGTTGCGTGTGCGTGTTGTGACCCATTTTTTTCTCCTGTTGGTCTTATTCCTTGTGTGACAAAAAGACATCACATTGGTCAAGTTAAAGGCTAATACGGAGAAAAACGACACCCAGGAAGATTATTCAGAAAGTGTGTATAGAGGTCAGACAAGTTCTGGCCCGGCGGCATTGCACCGCCGGGCGTCAGGGTCTATGACTCGTCAATCGTCTGACCATCCGGCCAGGCATGGACGACTGCTTTGATTAACGTCGCCAGCGGAATAGCAAAGAATACGCCCCAGAATCCCCACAGCCCGCCAAAAATCACCACCGACAGAATAATCACCAGTGGATGCAGGTTTACGGCTTCGGAGAACAGTACTGGGACCAACAGATTGCCATCCAGCGCCTGAATGATCAGGTACACGGCAAAGCAGCTCCAGAACTCGGTCCCGAGACCAAACTGGAACAGCGCCACGCCCACCACCGGGATGGTCACCACGAAGGCACCGATATACGGGATCAGGACTGAAAAACCGACCAGTACAGCCAGCAGCAAGGAGTAGTTGAGGCCAAACAGCAGGAAGCCCAGCCAGGTGGCGACGCCTACCACCACCATTTCCAGCACTTTGCCGCGAATATAGTTGGTGATTTGCTGGTTCATCTCTTTCCAGACCTGCCCGGCCAGTCCACGATTACGCGGAAGTACCCGACGTACGGCATTCAGCATCTGGCTTTTGTCTTTCACCAGGAAGAACACCATTAGCGGAACGAGAACCAGATATACCGCCAGCGTCAGCAATCCGACCAGCGAAGCCAGCGAATATTTCACCACGGAATCGCCCATATTGAGCATTCGCGCGCGCATATTCTCTGCCATCGCATCAATGATGCCGGCATCCATCAGCGCCGGATACCGTCGCGGCAAGGTAGCGGCAAAATCAGACAGCTTGTTAAGCATGCCGGGCATATCACGAATCAGGTAGATCCCCTGCTGCCACGCGACCGGCATTACCACAAACGCCATCAGCAGCAGAATACCGACGAACACCACCAGTACAATGGATGTCGCCCAACGCCTTGAACAGCCGATATTTTCCAGCCGCACGGTGGGCCATTCCAGCAGATAGGCCAGCACAATGGCAACCAGCAGCGGCGCTAACAGCCCACTAAAGAAGAAAAGGATGCCAAAACCGGCAACCAGAATAATCAGCAAGGCAATAGCCTCAGGGTCGCTAAAGCGGCGGCGATACCATTGCATCAACATTTCGAGCATAAAACCCTTCCATGAACCTCAATAGCGGGATTGCGATCCCGAATTGTATCGAAATGTCACAAAAAAGACTTCGCTTTTTATAGCGGTTTACGCAAAGTGAAAAGACATTTTTCCTGGGTATTCATCGTCGAATTTCGCAGTTACACTCCCAAAGCTGTCTGAGGGTGAACGATACTTCACAGCATGGGTCAAATGGCTATCTCAAAAAAGAATACAGGACAGAGGTTATGTTCAGGCAGTTGAAAAAAAACCTGGTTGCTACCCTCATTGCTGCACTGGCCATCGGTCAGGTCGCGCCCGCATTTGCTGACACTGCGGACACCCTACCGGATATGGGAACCTCAGCAGGGAGCACGCTTTCCATCGGGCAGGAAATGCAGATGGGTGACTATTACGTACGCCAGCTGCGCGGCAGTGCGCCGTTAATTAACGACCCTTTGCTGACCCAATACATTAATTCTCTGGGGATGCGTCTGGTCTCACACGCGGACTCCGTCAAAACCCCCTTCCATTTCTTTTTGATTAATAACGATGAAATAAACGCCTTTGCCTTCTTTGGCGGCAACGTTGTGCTGCACTCTGCGCTTTTCCGCTATTCCGATAACGAAAGCCAGCTGGCGTCGGTGATGGCGCACGAAATTTCTCACGTCACGCAGCGCCACCTGGCGCGCGCCATGGAAGACCAAAAGCGCTCTGCCCCGCTGACCTGGGTGGGGGCTCTGGGTTCTATTCTGTTGGCGATGGCCAGTCCGCAGGCGGGGATGGCAGCACTGACCGGTACGCTGGCCGGCACCCGTCAGGGGATGATCAGCTTTACGCAGCAAAATGAACAGGAAGCGGACCGTATCGGTATTCAGGTCCTGCAACGCTCAGGATTTGATCCGCAGGCCATGCCGACGTTTCTGGAAAAACTGCTCGACCAGGCGCGCTATTCCACGCGCCCGCCTGAAATTCTGCTGACGCACCCCCTGCCAGAAAGCCGTCTGGCGGATGCGCGTAACCGTGCTAACCAGATGCGACCGACGGTGGTGCAATCCTCGGAAGATTTTTACCTGGCAAAAGCGCGAACCCTCGGCATGTATAACTCGGGTCGCAACCAGTTGAGCAGCGACCTGCTGGATAACTGGGCAAAAGGCAACGTCCGCGAGCAACGGGCGGCGCAATATGGCCGCGCGTTACAAGCAATGGAAGACAGTAAATACGACGAGGCGCGTAAAGCGCTACAGCCGCTGCTGTCTGCCGATCCGAACAATGCCTGGTATCTCGACCTGGCGACCGATATCGATCTCGGTCAGAAGAAAACCGGCGATGCAATTAATCGCCTGAAAAACGCCCGCGACCTGCGCGTTAATCCGGTATTGCAGCTTAACCTGGCGAATGCCTATTTACAGGCCGGTCAGGCCAAAGAGGCCGCTACCATCCTGAATCGTTATACGTTTAATCATAAGGATGACGGCAATGGCTGGGATCTGTTAGCACAAACGGAAGCAACGCTGAATAACCGCGATCAGGAACTGGCGGCACGCGCAGAAGGCTATGCGCTGGCGGGACGTCTTGACCAGGCCATTTCTATGCTCAGCAGCGCAAGTTCACAGGTGAAGCTGGGAAGCCAGCAGCAGGCAAGATACGATGCCCGTATTGACCAGCTACGCCAGCTGCAAGAGCGCTTTAAACCGTACACGAAGATGTAACTATTGAATACTTACCGGATGGTGACGCTGTTGCGTCTTATCCGCCATCCGGCAGTTTTGCTATGCAAGGAGAAGTCATGTCAGACGCGATTAAAATCTACCATAACCCACGTTGCTCAAAGAGCCGTGAGACACTGGAATTACTGAAGTCCAACGGCGTGGAGCCGGAAGTAGTACTGTATCTCGACACTCCCGCAGACGAAGCAACTTTGCGTAATCTGCTGCAGATGCTGGGCATGTCCAGCGCGCGTGAGCTGATGCGCCAGAAAGAAGATCTCTATAAATCGCTCAACCTGGCGGACGAGACTCTGAGTGAAGAGGCGCTGATTCAGGCGATGGTGGAAAACCCGAAACTGATGGAACGTCCGATTGTGGTGGCCAACGGTCAAGCGCGAATTGGGCGTCCGCCGGAGCAGGTGCTGGATATCGTCGGCTAATGTGATGCACCGCAGTCTTTTCGGCTGCGGTGCTTACAGCTTCAGAATCTCTTTGACGAACGGAATGGTCAGCTTGCGCTGAGCGGTGATCGACGCATGATCCAGCTCATCCAGGGTCATAAACAACGTGCGCATTTCGCGATCCAGACGCTTTAGCAGGAAGCGGCCCACGTCCTCCGGCAGTTCGAATCCGCGCAATCTGGCGCGTAATTGCAATGCCTGAAGCTTATCTTCATCCGAGAGCGGCTGAAGTTTGTAGATTTGCCCCCAGTCCAGACGAGAAGCCAGATCCGGCAGTCCGAGATTAAGCTGTCTTGGTGGACGATCGCCAGTGATCAGCAGGCGCGTTTTCCCTGATTCCAGAATGCGGTTGTAGAGATCGAAGATCGCCATTTCCCACAGGGAATCCCCGGCCACGCATTCGATGTTATCAATGCACACCAGCGAGAGATGTTCCATGCCATCAAGCACTTCCGGTACGAACCACGTACGCTTATCCAGCGGGACATAGCCGACGGCATCCCCGCGTTGAGAAAGCTCGGCACAGGCTGCGTGCAGCAAATGACTACGGCCCGCGCCTTCACGCGACCAGAGATAGATATACCCGCTATGTTCCTGACGCAGCACGTTTTGCAGCGCGGCCAGTAAAGAGGAGTTATCCCCCGGCCAGAAACTTGCGAAGGTTTCATCGTCAGGAAGATAAAGTGGCAAAGAGAGCTGTGCCGGTGTGTTCAGAGATACCTCAACCCAGGATTTCATAAAATCGCGTTGAGTTTACCACAGAAATACGTCGCGATAGAACCGGGCAGCGATGCCGCCCGGTCAGAGACTTAGTGTTGCGGTCTGTCAGCATCTTCAGCGTCAAGGACAACTTCTTCCGGACGCAGCAAGCTAATCACTTTGAAGATCAGGCTCAGGGCAACGCCGACAATGGTCGCCAGCGCCATGCCTTTCAGCTCAGCCGCACCAATGTGAACCTTCGCACCGCTCACGCCGATAATCAGAATCACCGAGGTCAGGATCAGGTTTTGTGCTTTGTTGTAATCAACTTTTGATTCGATCAACACGCGGATACCGGACGCACCAATCACCCCGTACAACAGCAGTGAGACACCGCCCATAACCGGCAGCGGGATTATCTGAATCGCGGCGGCCAGTTTGCCCACACATGAAAGCAGAATAGCAAAAATTGCCGCCCCGCCAATGACCCAGGTACTGTACACGCGGGTAATGGCCATGACGCCGATGTTCTCACCATAAGTGGTGTTAGGCGTGGAACCAAAGAAGCCGGAGATCACCGTCGACAGGCCATTGGCGAACATCGAACGGTGCAAGCCGGGATCGCGAATTAAATCTTTCTTCACGATATTGGCGGTCACCACCAGGTGTCCTACGTGTTCGGCAATCACCACCAGCGCCGCAGGCAGGATGGTCAGAATAGCCACCCATTCAAAACGCGGCGTGTAGAAGGTCGGCAGAGCAAACCAGTGGGCTTCGGCAATGGGTGTGGTATCCACAACGCCCATCACGAACGAGAGCGCATAACCCGCCAGCACACCAATCAGAATCGGGATAATCGCCATAAAGCCGCGGAACAGTACCGAACCAAATACCGTTACGCCCAGCGTCACCATCGAAATGATAATGGTTTTAGAATCCGGCATTTGTCCTTCAGCTGGCAGCAAGCCTGCCATCCCCGCAGCAACACCAGCCAGCTCAAGGCCGATGACGGCAACGATTGCGCCCATAGCCGCAGGCGGGAACATCACATCCAGCCAACCGGTACCTGCTTTCTTCACGATGAAAGAAACCAGACAGAACAGCACGCCACACATGATAAAACCGCCGAGCGCCACTTCATACCCTAACGGCAGTAGCAGCAGTACCGGAGAGATAAAGGCAAAGCTGGACCCCAGATAAGCTGGGATTTTCCCCTTACAGATAAAGAGATACAGCAGCGTACCAATGCCGTTAAACAGCAGGACGGTGGCCGGGTTGATATGAAACAGGACTGGCACCAGTACCGTGGCGCCAAACATGGCGAACAGGTGCTGCAAACTAAGCGGGATTGTCTGTAAAAGCGGCGGTCTTTCACTCACCCCGATAGCACGGCGCGTCATAGTGTTTTCCTCTGAGTATTGTGTTTGAGTAGCGATGGGTTGTTTTATTCAAAAAAAAGCCGACTCTTAAAGTCGGCTTCTTTTTATTTATTCATTTACTTGGTACCAAAAATCTTATCGCCGGCATCGCCGAGTCCCGGAATAATGTATCCGTGCTCGTTCAGCCCCTGGTCGATAGATGCGGTATACAGCTCAACATCCGGGTGCGCTTTTTCCAGCGCAGCGATACCTTCTGGCGCAGCAACCAGCACCAGCACTTTAATGCTGCTGCAGCCCGCGTTTTTCAGCAGGTCGATGGTAGCAATAACGGAACCACCGGTGGCCAGCATCGGGTCAACGATCAGCGCCATGCGCTCGTCAATGTTAGACACCAGTTTCTGGAAGTACGGTACCGGCTCCAGCGTCTCTTCGTTACGGTACATGCCCACCACGCTGATACGCGCGCTCGGGACGTTTTCCAGTACGCCTTCCATCATACCCAGGCCCGCACGCAGGATTGGCACAACGGTGATTTTTTTACCTTTGATTTGGTCGACTTCAACCGGGCCGTTCCAGCCTTCAATGGTCACCTTTTCGGTTTCCAGACCAGCGGTTGCTTCATAAGTCAGCAGGCTGCCAACTTCCGAGGCGAGTTCACGAAAGCGTTTAGTGCTGATGTCGTTTTCACGCATCAATCCCAGCTTGTGTTTGACGAGTGGGTGTTTGACTTCCACGATCTTCATACTCTTCTCCTTTCCTCAGACGAGTGGCAACCACAAAAAAAATCGCCGGATTATACCGCTTTTCCTCTCTGGCGCAACACTGCATACGCTTGATATGGATCAACCAAAGTCATTTACGTCTGAAAAATGAGTATAAGACACGCCCCGCACGCTGGGCGGGGCCGAGCATCAATCCATTGAATTCTATAAAAATTCAGCATTGGTCTGAATGACGTGCTGATACCATGAAAAAGATTTCTTAGGCGAGCGTGCTAATGTCCCACTACCGTCATTATTTTTATCGACGTAGATAAAACCATAGCGTTTTTTCATTTCACCTGTCCCGGCGGACACTAAATCAATACACCCCCACGGCGTATAGCCCATTAAATCGACGCCATCTTCCACCACGGTTTTTTTCATCTCACTGATGTGGGCCGCCAGGTAGTCAATGCGGTACTGATCGTTCACCGTCCCATCGCTTTCCAGCATATCGATGGCACCAAACCCGTTTTCTACGATAAACAGCGGGAGTTGATAATGATCCCAGAACCAGTTTAGCGAGTAGCGCAGGCCGACCGGATCAATCTGCCAGCCCCAGTCCGATTTTTGCACATAGGGGTTGGAGACCAGGCTTTTCGTTTCGTCATAATCCAGTTGCGGATTCTCCGCTGAAGCCTGCGTAGCAAAGGACATGTAGTAACTGAAACCAATATAGTCAACACAGCCCTGAGTCAGCGCCTGACGGTCCTCCTCGGTAATATCCAGCTCAAATCCCCGACGTTCAAAGTAGTTGAGAATATGCTGCGGATATTTGCCGCGCACATGGACATCGGTAAACCAGTAACGGCGATGCATGGCGTTCATCGCCATCATTATATCGTCAGGCGCACAGGTCAGCGGGTAAATCGGGCACATGGCAATCATGCAGCCAATTTGCAGCGTGGGATTAATCTCACGCGCCGCTTTTACCGCCAGTGCACTCGCCACCAGTTCGTAGTGTGCAGCCTGATACATTACCGGCTCACGGTCTTCGCCTGGCTGGTACTTCAAGCCGGAGTTGGTAAACGGTGCAAAATCTTCGTGGAAATTAGCCTGGTTATTGATCTCATTGAACGTCATCCAGTACTTCACTTTATGCTGGAAGCGGGTGAAGACCACCTCGGCAAAACGGACAAAGAAATCAATCAACTTACGATTACGCCAGCCGCCATATTCCTTCACCAGATGGTACGGCATCTCAAAATGCGACAGCGTAACCACCGGTTCAATACCGTATTTCAGGCATTCATCGAACAGATCGTCATAGAATTGCAGGCCAGCTTCATTTGGCTGCGTTTCATCACCCTGTGGGAAAATACGGGTCCAGGCAATTGACGTGCGAAAGCAGGTAAACCCCATTTCGGCAAACAGCTTAATGTCGTCCTGGTAGCGATGGTAAAAATCAATAGCCTCATGGTTGGGGTAATTTTTCTCTGGTAGCACGCCATCGGTAATTTCGCGAGCGACACCATTTGCCCCCGCCGTCATCACATCAGCAACGCTAATCCCCTTTCCCCCTTCCTGCCAGCCACCTTCCAGTTGGTGAGCAGCAACCGCGCCACCCCACATGAAATTTGCTTTAAATCCAGACATGTTAGCTCCTATACCGTTCTGTTTTGCTGATTGAAATGGTAAACGGCACCGTACAACCCGGCGTCGTTGCCGTGGCTGACGATATCGATATATTCCGCAATACCGAACCAGGCCAAATGATGACGCAACAGCGACAGGAATCCGGGGCGTTCAACAATGCCGCCACCGATTAATATCACCTGCGGATCGAACACATTAACGAGGTTATAAAGACCCGTGCCGAGGTCGTTAAAAAACTCAGTGACTAAACGCTGGCAGACAGGGTCACCGTCGTCGTAGCGATCAAAAACATCTTCGCCCGAGACGTCTTCCAGTGCGCTCCCGATATGTTCCGCATAGCGATGACGTAAAACGCGCAGGGTGCAATTTTCATTCATCGAATAGCGTCTGACATCACGTGTTCCGGGTCGGGCGGTTTGCATATAACCAAATTCACCAGCACGAAAACGCGCGCCATGCACCAGTTGGTTGTTGCAGAAAATCGCCCCGCCGATCCCGGTCCCGATGGTCAGAACAAGGAAATTTTCGATACCGGCTACTTTCCCCTGCCAACGCTCAGCAAGCGCGACACAGTTCGCATCATTTTCAACCGTCACCGGCAACCCGGTACGCTCTTCCAGCCATGCTTTGAGTGCAAAATGGTCAAACTGGCGAATCGCTCCGCCCATTTCGATATAGCCGGTAGTCGGATTGACATAACCCGGTGCGCTAATGGCGATGCCCTCGCAGTCAGGATGGGCTGAAACCCAGTCCAGCATGCCCTGCAAAATTTTGTCTCCATCGCAGTCAGGCACTAACAGCTTGCCCTTTTCCCGCAATTCGCCCTGTTCGCTAATCACGCCCATTTTTAATGCCGTACCACCAATATCGAATGCTGCGATATTCATTAATGACCCTTCCTTTTGACGTGTGGTCACCATTAATTTCATCACTGCTGATAAAAACAGAAACCGGTTTCAGTAAGATACTGTGCATTACGTCATCCGGTTTCAAGCACCATGCTGAACCCGGTTTCATTTTCGTGGCTCAGGTCAAATAAAGACGTATGTGAATGTAAATCGCTGAAAAAAACGGCAGAAAAAAGCCGATGCAGAGCAGACTCGCAAACGTTTGCTTTCCCTGTTAGAATTGCGCCGAATTTAACTTTTACTGCAAGTAAACACGTGGGGAACCAGGCAGTGACCGATAAAACCTCTCTTAGCTACAAAGATGCCGGTGTTGATATTGACGCAGGGAATGCTCTGGTCGATCGAATCAAAGGCGTAGTAAAGAAAACCCGTCGCCCGGAAGTAATGGGTGGTTTGGGTGGCTTCGGTGCGCTGTGCGCATTGCCGCAAAAATATCGTGAACCGGTACTGGTTTCCGGCACTGACGGCGTAGGTACAAAACTGCGTCTGGCGATGGATCTGAAGCGCCACGACACCATCGGTATTGACCTGGTGGCGATGTGCGTCAACGACCTCGTGGTACAGGGCGCTGAACCGCTGTTTTTCCTCGACTACTATGCCACGGGTAAGCTGGACGTCGATACCGCTGCCAGCGTGATCGCCGGTATTGCCGAAGGTTGCCTGCAGTCCGGCTGTGCGCTGGTCGGGGGTGAAACCGCTGAAATGCCGGGGATGTATCACGGTGAAGATTACGATGTGGCCGGTTTCTGCGTAGGCGTGGTTGAGAAATCAGAAATCATCGACGGCTCAAAAGTGGCTGATGGCGATGTGCTGATTGCGCTTGGCTCCAGCGGCCCGCATTCCAATGGTTATTCCCTGGTGCGTAAAATTGTCGAAGTCAGCGGCTGTGACCCGGAAACAACCGAACTGGAAGGCAAATCACTGGCCGATCATCTGCTGGCGCCTACCCGCATTTATGTGAAATCCATTCTGGAGCTGATTGAGAAGGTTGACGTGCACGCAATTGCCCACCTGACCGGCGGCGGTTTCTGGGAAAATATCCCACGCGTCTTGCCTGACAACACCCAGGCCGTAATCGATGAATCCTCCTGGCAATGGCCAGCCGTCTTTAACTGGCTGCAAACAGCGGGTAACGTCAGTCAGCACGAGATGTATCGCACCTTCAACTGCGGCGTAGGCATGGTTATCGCTCTGCCAGAAGCTGAAGTGGACAATGCTCTTGCGCTGCTGAACGAAAAAGGTGAAAACGCGTGGAGAATCGGTATCATCAAAGCGTCCGATTCCGAACAGCGTGTGGTCATTGAATGAAAAACATAGTGGTGCTCATTTCCGGTAACGGAAGCAATTTGCAGGCGATCATTGACGCCTGCAAACAGAAAAAAATCAAGGGCACCCTACGTGCAGTATTCAGTAATAAGGCCGACGCGTTCGGCCTTGAACGTGCACGCGAAGCAGGCATTCCGGCTCATTCGCTGGAGGCAAGCCAGTTTGCCAGCCGTGAAGCCTTTGATCGCCAGCTAATACAAGAGATCGATGCCTATGCGCCGGACGTCGTGGTACTGGCCGGGTATATGCGTATCCTCAGCCCGGCGTTTGTCGCCCACTATGCCGAACGCTTGCTGAATATCCACCCTTCTCTGTTGCCCAAATATCCCGGCCTGCATACACATCGTCAGGTGCTGGAAAACGGTGATGAAGAACACGGAACCTCCGTTCATTTTGTCACTGACGAACTGGACGGTGGGCCGGTTATTCTGCAGGCGAAAGTTCCGGTGTTTGACGGCGACAGCGAAGATGACGTGACGGCGCGCGTTCAGGCCCAGGAACATGCCATCTATCCGCTGGTGGTCGGTTGGTTTGTCGATGGTCGTCTGCAAATGCGCGATAACGCAGCCTGGCTGGACGGCATTCGCCTTCCACCACAAGGCTACGCAGCCGACGAAGCATAAAATAACCTCCCAGCCTCGTAGGTCGGATAAGGCATTCACACCACCATCCGGCACTCATGTGGGCTTTTATGCCGGATGGTGACGCTAAAGCGTCTTATCCGGCCTACATCCTGCAATTCCCCTCATTTTTTCTGGCACATGCCAGTCGTGCTCGCCATAATGATCACGTAGTGTCCCGTGAATGAAACGGAGTAAAAGTATTAATGGGTCAGGAAAAGCTATACATCGAGAAAGAGCTTAGTTGGTTAGCGTTCAACGAACGCGTCCTGCAGGAAGCTGCTGATAAGTCAAACCCGTTGATTGAACGGATGCGTTTTCTGGGCATCTATTCCAATAACCTCGACGAGTTTTATAAAGTTCGTTTTGCCGAACTAAAACGCCGCATCATTATTAGCGAAGAGCAGGGTTCTAACTCTCACTCCCGCCATCTGTTAGGCAAAATCCAGGCCCGCGTACTGAAAGCCGATCAGGAGTTCGATGGCCTGTACAATGAATTACTGCTGGAGATGGCGCGCAATCAGATATTCTTAATCAATGAGCGCCAACTGTCAGCCAATCAGCAGAGCTGGTTGCGTCATTACTTCAAGCAATATCTTCGCCAGCACATTACACCGATCCTGATTAACCGCGAGACAGATTTAGTCCAGTTTCTGAAGGACGACTATACCTATCTGGCCGTAGAGATCATCCGTGGTGATACCATTCGCTATGCGCTACTGGAAATTCCGTCTGACAAGGTTCCCCGCTTTGTAAATCTGCCGCCGGAAACGCCCCGTCGTCGTAAGCCCATGATCCTGCTAGACAACATCCTGCGTTATTGCCTTGATGACATTTTCAAAGGGTTCTTTGATTACGATACGCTGAATGCCTATTCGATGAAAATGACCCGCGACGCTGAATACGATTTGGTTCACGAGATGGAATCCAGCCTGATGGAGCTGATGTCGTCCAGCCTGAAGCAACGTCTGACCGCAGAGCCTGTGCGCTTTGTCTATCAGCGCGATATGCCCAATGCACTGGTCGAAATCCTGCGTGAAAAACTGACGATCTCTCGCTACGATTCGATCGTCCCCGGCGGGCGTTACCATAACTTTAAAGACTTTATTAATTTCCCCAACGTTGGCAAAGCCAATCTGGTGAACAAGCCGCTGCCTCGCCTGCGCCATATCTGGTTTGATAACGAAAAGTTCCGCAACGGATTTGATGCCATCCGCGAACGCGATGTGCTGCTCTATTATCCGTATCATACTTTTGAGCACGTCCTTGAACTGCTGCGCCAGGCCTCGTTTGACCCGAGCGTGCTGGCTATAAAGATCAATATCTACCGCGTGGCAAAAGACTCCCGCATCATCGACGCAATGATCCATGCGGCCCACAACAGTAAAAAAGTGACCGTGGTCGTCGAGTTACAGGCACGCTTTGATGAAGAAGCCAACATTCATTGGGCCAAGCGTCTGACCGAAGCCGGCGTGCACGTCATCTTCTCCGCACCGGGACTGAAAATTCACGCCAAGCTGTTCCTTATCTCACGTAAAGAAGGCGACGAGGTGGTGCGCTACGCCCATATCGGGACCGGGAACTTCAACGAAAAAACGGCACGACTGTATACTGACTACTCTTTGCTGACCGCCGATTCGCGCATTACCAACGAAGTGCGTCGGGTGTTCAACTTTATCGAAAACCCGTATCGTCCGGTGACCTTTGATTATCTGTTGGTTTCCCCGCAGAACTCGCGACGTCTGCTGTACGCGATGATCGACAAAGAGATTGCCAATGCACAGCAGGGGCGCTCTTCCGGCATTACGCTAAAACTGAACAACCTGGTCGATAAGGGCCTCGTTGATCGACTCTATGCGGCGTCCAGTTCGGGCGTACCGGTTAATTTGCTGATCCGCGGAATGTGCTCCCTGATCCCGAATCTGGAAGGCATCAGTGATAATATTCGCGTGATTAGCATCGTTGACCGCTATCTTGAACATGACCGGGTCTATATCTTCGAGAATGGCGGCGATAAACAGGTATACCTGTCCTCGGCGGACTGGATGACAAGAAACATCGATTATCGTATCGAAGTCGCCACGCCGCTGCTGGATCCACACCTCAAGCAGCGCGTGCTGGATATTATCGAGATCCTGTTCAGCGATACGGTAAAAGCCCGTTACATTGATAAAGAACTGAGTAATCGCTACGTGCCACGTGGAAATCGCCGTAAGGTTCAGTCGCAGTTGGCGATTTATGACTACATCAAATCACTTGAGCAACCTGACACCAGCCTAAATAATTCAAGTTGTGGGAAGGCGGAAAATGAGAGAATCCCCGGGAACTTACGCCAGTAAGTGACTGGGGTGAACGAATGCAGCCAACACATACACAACTTGAAGTATGACGGATAAACGCTATGCCAATACACGACAAGTCACCACGACCGCAGGAATTTGCTGCGGTCGACCTGGGTTCAAACAGTTTCCATATGGTTATTGCCCGCGTAGTTGACGGAGCGATGCAAATTATAGGGCGACTAAAACAACGCGTACATCTGGCGGATGGACTCGGCGAAGACAATAAGCTGAGCGAAGAAGCCATGGAGCGTGGATTAAGCTGTTTGTCATTGTTCGCGGAACGACTGCAGGGCTTCCCCCCATCAAGCGTCTGTATTGTGGGGACTCATACGCTGCGTCAGGCACTAAATGCCCCTGATTTTCTCAAGCGCGCAGAAAAGGTCATCCCCTACCCGATCGAAATTATTTCCGGTAACGAAGAAGCCCGACTGATTTTTATGGGTGTGGAACATACGCAGCCGGAGAAAGGCCGTAAGCTGGTGATAGACATCGGCGGCGGTTCTACCGAACTGGTGATCGGTGAAGATTTCGAGCCTAAACTGGTCGAGAGCCGTCGGATGGGCTGCGTCAGCTTTGCCCAGATGTATTTCCCAGGCGGCATTATCACTCGGGAAAACTTCCAGCGCGCCCGCATGGCGGCAGCGCAAAAACTGGAAACCTTAACCTGGCAGTTTCGAATTCAGGGTTGGAACGTGGCGCTGGGTGCCTCAGGCACCATTAAAGCGGCGCACGAGGTGCTGCTGGAGATGGGTGAAAAAGATGGCTTTATTACCCCCGAACGCCTGGAAATGCTGACCAGTGAAGTCCTGAAGCACACCTCTTTTTCAGCACTCAGTATGCCAGGGCTGTCCGAGGAGCGGAAAGCGGTTTTTGTCCCCGGACTGGCTATCCTGTGCGGCGTTTTTGATGCGCTGGCAATACGTGAGCTGCGCCTTTCTGATGGTGCGCTTCGGGAAGGCGTACTGTATGAAATGGAAGGTCGCTTCCGCCATCAGGACGTACGTAGCCGTACTGCCAGCAGCCTGGCAAACCAGTACAACATTGACAGCGAACAGGCGCGCCGCGTGCTGGAAACCACTATGCAAATGTATGAGCAGTGGCATGCGCAGCAGCCTAAGCTGGCGAACCCGCAGCTGGAAGCATTACTCAGATGGGCCGCCATGCTGCATGAGGTGGGATTGAACATCAACCACAGTGGCTTGCACCGCCACTCGGCTTACATTCTGCAAAACAGTGACCTACCGGGTTTTAACCAGGAACAGCAGTTGATGATGGCGACATTGGTTCGCTACCATCGCAAAGCCGTTAAGCTGGACGATCTGCCACGCTTTGCGTTGTTTAAGAAGAAACAGTTCTTGCCGCTTATCCAGCTGCTACGTCTGGGTGTCTTGCTGAACAACCAGCGCCAGGCGACGACCACGCCGCCGACGCTGACGCTTATCACCGACGAGAACCACTGGACATTGCGCTTCCCGCATGACTGGTTCAGCCAGAACGCGCTGGTTTTGCTCGATCTGGAAAAAGAGCAGCAATACTGGGAAGCCGTAACGGGCTGGCGGCTTAAAATTGAAGAAGAACGCTCACCCGATATCGCCGCATAACGCTTCAACAGGTGCCAGAGTTTCTGGCACCTGTTCTTGCAAAATCTCATGCAGCGGCTGCGGTTTACCGATCAGATAGCCCTGCATATAATCAATTCCTAAAGAAACCACCGCGCTGCGTATTTCTTCGCTTTCGACATACTCCGCCACCACCATCATTCTTTTCATTCGCGCCAGGTGACAAATCGATGACACAATTTGGTAGTCGAGGCTATTCGAAACAATATTGCGAATAAAGCTGCCGTCAATTTTCAGGATATCGGCGTTCACATTTTTCAGTCGCGCATAGCTGGCATAGCCGGTGCCAAAATCATCAATCGCTATCTGACAGCCAAGTAACTGCAATTGCAGCAGCGTTGCCTGCGCTTGCTCGGCATTGGTTAAGGCATTGCTTTCCGTTACCTCAAAGACCAGTTGCCAGGCTTCAATCTTATATTTCACCAGCAATTGCGCGATATCGGTCGGAAGTCGGGCGCGACACACCGAGGTAGGCGATAAATTAATAGCAAAGCGACGGGCTGGCATTCTCTCCCGATTCTGAGCCATAAATTTCAACGTGTTTTCAATCACCCACAGATCGATGCTGGAGGACAAACCGAACTCATGCGCGACGGGTAAGAAACAATCCGGCGTAACGATTTCATCGTCATCCCCTTTCAGACGCAGCAGGATTTCATGGTACACATCGCCACGCACACCATAAATGGGCTGTGCCATCAGGAAAAAGCGGTTGTGCTCCAGCGCCTGCTGTAGCCGATTCATCATCGCCACTTTATCTTTCAGGTCCCGCTGCAGGTGCATGGCACCACGACGTTGCAAATTTTCAGGCGTGTTGGTGGCAAGGGAGAGTTCGGCAATGGTGCTAAGTTCGCCCAATAACAGGTAGATATGATTAACCGGAGAGCGAACATAGCAATAACTGATCCCCACCTGTGGCTGTAAAGGCATACCATCCCAGACAAAGCGGAATTGCTTGATGTGCTGATCCAATGCCTCAATGCGCTGCTGGTGGGACTCGGTGTTAAACCGCAGGACAAGGTCATTACCCGATAACTGGAAGACGTACTCATCCTGTTCCAGAAAGGGCGCTATCCAGTGAGCGATTCTTTGCTTGTACTGGATACGTAGCATGATCCCATAATTTTTGACCAGCGGTTCCATGCCAGGAATCCGCAAGAAACAGAGCACGGACCAGGGCGACTTCTTCAGCTCCCGGTTCAACGCGCGCAGATTTGGAAGATGCACCATAGGATCAAAATACGCCTGACGATATGTACGTCGGGTAACGGCTCTCTGACGCGTTGCCAGCACGGCGATGTAATTTACGATAAAGGAGAAAACAAGATAGCTCGACGAGGTGATCGCCAGCTGCGTATCGTAACCTGAGTACCAGGGCATGTAGCTCTGATAATGATGTATTCCCGTAATGAGTATAACCGCCCACATCAGTGAAATAAGTCGATAGCCGTAACGCATTGCTCCCCACAGCATGACGGGCAATAACAGGGATAAGGTATAATTCGTACTGAAAATCGAGCTATTTTCATTTAACGGCATACACAACAGCGTCATCAACGTCGTCAATACTATCAACCACGCTGCAAACTCCGTCTTCGAGACTTTACTATCAAACTGCTGTTTTAACTGAGAAAAATAGCCGCGCAGGTGAAAAGGGTTTCGTATTGCCCGAATGATAAAATAACATAGCGGAATACCCACGAGGTTTCCCGTCAGTAGGGCCTGATAATTGATCAACGTGCCGGTATTGAAAGGCATGACGCCCATCATCCCTGATTTGCTCGCATACACGCCAACAAACGCGGCAAACTGAAAGAGTACCAGGAACAGCGTTGCCGGACAGAAAACCTGCCAAAATATACGCTGAAACATCAGATGCGAGTCACCATGAGCCACGTTGTTCCGTCGGGGGGCGAACACCCGATATCCACCCCAACTGAGGACAATCGTTACGACAAAGTGTGCAATGATTGACACTGTTTCAAACACGCCAACCTGTGGGAGTTTATACCAGCTGATCGCAATGATAATGCCCGGTAATGCGGCCCAGCCAAAAAAGAGCATCAGGCTAATCATCAGCGCTAAAGGTAGATAAAAAAGAACGACGTTCCCCGTACTAATATGCGCGTAGGTGTTCACACAACTCAGTAAAGGCAACAACAGGGAGGGTAAGATGAGAGGTAATGCCCACCATTGGTCTCTAATAACAATATACTTTTTATTGATTTTCATAGATGCTCAGTAGAGTCCCTCACATCCTGAAGGGGTATTCAGACAGGTATCCCACCTGACTTTAAAACAATGATGTACAACACATCATAATGACTCATCAATTTTAGTTATCACCTGAATAGGGCGCTTGACATATATCAAGGAAAACAGGACCCATTAATCATTTATTACCTTTTTCCTCTTTTGTTATCGTTAATTCATTATTAATGCAAATAATAAAATTATCTTTCATAACATAAGAAGATAAAACAACTGATGCATTTTTACATAATGATGAATTGACCATTCCCTCACAGTGTGCCTTAATGTAAGCATCGCCCATTGTTGGGTACACTTTAAGGAACCCTTTGTGAGCCAGGTTACCAGCCTACGAAAACGACACCGATTTAACAGTCGCATGATCCGGATCGTACTGCTTATCAGCTTCCTCTTCTTCTTTGGACGCTTCGTCTACTCTGCTATCGGTGCGTGGCACCACCATCAGAACAAGAAAGAATCCCAACAGAGCAGCCTGTCGCAACAGACTTCCCCTGTTCAAATGGATAAACATTAATCGCTTAAAGACCGCTGTAAAGCTCTGCGCTTCAAGATTCCTTACCGGATGGCTAATCGTCTGACAGTTAACCATCCGGTAAGGGATTTGTGTTCCCTCCTGTCACTATTTTTATAACACCACACGTCACCCCAGCCAATCAATTTTGATTTCCGCACAATTACACTATCTTTTCGCTCCTCATCACCACACTATTCACGCTGATTTTCTATGTTTCTGTTTATTGGACATAATAAACGCAAATACAGCTCAAATAGCCACTAACCAATAGTGTTAATTAATATAACTGGCGTGCACATTTATATATCAAATGTAATTGAATATTTATATGAGCCTTTTTATTTTTATACATTCGACAGGGTAATACAATGCAGGGTTTTACATTATTTCCGAAAATACGAAGCGGTCTTGAGTGGATCACTGGGCACAGCGATGCAGTAATTCAATTTGGATGGAACATTCTTGCCGCCGTGATTTTACTGTTTATCGGTAAGTTCGTCTCACGGTTGCTTTCTCGCGGACTGGAGAAACTGCTGTTAAAGCGTAAAGTTGATATCACCATTATCCAGTTCTTCACTGCGTTAGTCCGCTACATCATCCTCGCATTTTTTGTCGTTGCGGCTTTGGGCCGTATCGGCATTGAAACGTCATCCATTATTGCCATCATTGGTGCCGCCGGGCTGGCCGTCGGTCTGGCGCTACAGGGATCGCTGTCCAACTTTGCGGCTGGCGTGCTGCTGGTCTCCCTGCGTCCATTTCGCGCCGGCGAGATCGTACAAATTGGTGCAGTCACCGGGACAGTCGAAAAAGTGCATCTTTTCTCAACTACCCTACTCACCGCTGATAGCAAAGAGGTGGTGATCCCTAACGGTAAAATCATCTCTGACAATATTATTAACTACTCTCGCCACCCGTTTCGTCGTATCGACCTGGTAATTGGCGTTGGCTATCAGAGTCGGATTGCAGAAGTGAAACGCGTCATTACTCATATCATCGAGCAGGATAAACGCGTTGATCAGAGTCGCGGCGTAACCGTGCGTCTGGGCGAACTTGCCGCCTCATCGCTTAACTTCTACGTTCGCGTTTGGGTGCGTAACGGCGAATACTGGAACACGTATTACGATCTACTGGAAAACATCAAAGAAGCGATGGATGCCAACCATATCGACTTGCCTTATCCGCAGATGGATATCCGTGTTCAGAACGTCCCATCACAATCACAGCCGCAGCTACAACTGGTCGATTGACTGCAAAAATAAAACACCCTCTGTAAAGACAGAGGGTGTTTGTGCGAATAGCCAGAGTAAAATCAGGCAAAGTGGAAGGTTATTATTCCCACTCAATCATCAATTGGAAATTAAAAAACTTATAAATCAATCAATTAATAAAATAAAAAATCTAAACACCATGAGAAATACCATACCGAGTAAATTCAAGAAGTCGAATTATCCTCTCTCGCGGCAAACGCTACCGATAGTTGCCATCCAAGGTGAACAACTCATACGTGCTACCATCCTGAATACACTCAGCCACATAAGATGGACCGGCTTGGAAAAGCTCGACCATTGCCTCGTCGTGACTAAGGTCTTTCATCAATCACCTATAGTTCATGGATGCCCTCAGCCTGGAGAATAGCCTGCTCAGGCCACTAAAAATCCTTCCGTTTCTGGCAGTACCGCTTGTCAGGACTGACAGAAAACGGCCAGAAGCAGCCATTGCTACTCGTCCGACTCATCAGTCTCGCCGAACAAGAATTTCCCTATGTGCCAAATCGATCGCCCAACGTTGTGAATGAGTTGCTCTCCCTGCCGCAATGGCGAGTCTTCTTCATCGACGCCCGCGAGCTTGATCGCGTCTGTTATCTTTGAACCTGTAGGGTGTGCATCTCCCACTCGCATATCATAAACACCGGCAATCTCAGCAAATACTCTCTTGGCTTTGTCGTCTCCAATTTTCTCAGCCAAAATACTTTGGAGTAACTTGTTTGAGCCGAGCTTGGCTTTATCTTGGTGTGTAGAAAGCTTGCGTAGCTCGGTTACGTTGAGCCTGTCCGAGAATACGCGAATGATGTCCTTAGCTAATCTGAGTAGGGTCGCTCTGTCTTTGCTTGCAAACCTGGATATTTGCTGCCCTACTTCGGAGTCATCAATATCATGGGTGAACAGCGATATTTCGTATTTATGCCTGAAGCCGTCTTCCAAAAGCCTCATGCTTCCAAAAAACATTTCTTCAACCGCATATGTGGATGCCGGTTTCGCCCTCACCTGCGCGTCCAGCAGCTCACTTGAAACCTTTCCTTCAGGAGCTACATTATGCCCCGCCCAAACATGCTGCTCCCATGGGGCGAGTCGTGCGATGTCATAAGCATATACGGTGATAAGATCCGAACTGTTTATCCCGAAATGCGTTTTATATCCTGATGTGGAATTAATAGCTCCAGTTTCAGCCGTGTACCACGCCAACTTAAATCCTCGACTATTGAGAAGCTCATTTACGACGCTGGCCCGAAACCATAGCCAGCGGCCTATGTCCTCGTTATCAAGCTCTGCTGATCTCATTCGCGTTCCATCGGTTTCCACGATGAATTGCGGGAGGTTCGGATCTGCATCTCCACGAACGCGTAGGCTTTTTGATTGGTGGTCTATCCATTCCTCACGCCAAAACTCCCCTTCTACCCGTACACCTTTATAGCCTCCGCGATGCCCCTTTGAACTTTCATAGTCAGTGTTCGAGTCATTCTCAGGGCCCATTACAGGGGCGTCTTCGCCCTCATCAACGTCTGTTCTCCAGGCTCGAAACATCGCCCAGCTCCCCCCAAAGACGTCATCAAGCTTGCGAAGGATTAGGGTGAATTTACCGTTATCTCTTTCCTCACTATGAGGCTGCAAATTTGAATATACGCTGTCCTCAAATACGGGGACGTTTTCTACCCTCTGTCGGTAGTATGAAAGGCGGAGCGACAGATTTCTGGCCGCTAGATAGTCGAGTAAAAATTCTCTTTTTATTTCTATCTGACGATGCTCGCCATCTTCACTCACTGTCTCGCGAGCTACCACAACGAAATTTTCTTCGGGTCTGACCCAGTTGTCCCCCTCTTTGACCAAGTGCAGCGCGACTACCAAATCAGGACTCAGTATCCATTTTCGACCACCAACAACAGGTTGCGGGTGTTCATAAACTAGATTGACACCTATTGGCTCTTTATCGTTGTATTGATATTGGTCAATGGACGCATAATATCCATCTTCGTATGCATAAGGCGCGACTGTGTGGCCAATGCCTATGTCGCTCCATCCAAGACGTTCCTCAACTAGCTGACGATGCTCTGACGGGAATGCAACAGAGCCACAGCCGAAATATTCACTGGCATAGCCAACTTCTTTTAGATCCCCTTTATTGCTCTCAACTAACGCTCTCAAAGGAACCCACGCCGCATTAGAAAATACCCTGCGGGTTTCCTTTGTCTGGAGAATCCACTCTTCACTCATGGTCGAATTTCCTTAATTCATGACAGCATGCTGAGATTAAGCAATGGCCTTCGCTTGATAGTCTCCTGCCTGCCGTGGATCGAGTAGTTGTAGCGGAATGAAATCGACCCGCAGGCGTGATGGCTACATAGAGGCCGTCACGGTCGTTCACTTTGTAGAGCTTGTCTTTCGGCTTGATGTTACGCAGCTTGGTATCGGTCAGCATGGTCAGGTTTCTTCTAGAAAACACCATGCTCCCCTATCGTAAAAAAACCAATAAAAATATTATAAATCAATATATTAATTTAAATAGATATCATGTCTATCTGGTTAGGAGTGACATGGTATCGAGTGCCGAACGTGGCATTAGGGTCAGATCGTACCTTCTACCATGCCATAAAAACGGAGGGCTTGGCGATGCGTAAAATTGCCAGATAGTGCGAGGTCGAAAACGCAAAAAGCCCGCAATTACGCTGGCTTCCGGGTGTTTCTTGCCACTCGCTACCGGTCTATCCCAGACGCGGAGTCACTCCCACTCAATTACAAATAGAAGAAAAAAAATAAATAAAATCAATTTATTAAGCAATCAACCATAGTTCAATACCACAACAAACACTACAAAAGCAGTCCAGAAACAAAATCCTCAAGGGGTATAATGACACTGGAATGTCGAGTGGAATAGGAAGATCCATGGCCCTAAAATCGCGTGTTTTGCTGTCAACGAGACGCAACACCACCTGTAACACACTAGCGAACTCTAAAAACTTAGACCATCGTGTAAACCACGGGATGCCAAGCCAGCGCTACGGACCTAACAGATCAGAAAAACGGAACCAACATTTCTTGACGTATAACACCATGCACGCATAGACTTACGCGAAAGAATTGGGTCAAACCTTATGCAAACCTATCCATTCATTGAAGTTCAGCAGAAAGAACATTCCTTCAAGCTCGTCTCATTACCAGCGGGCCTATTGACCCGTATCTCCTATGCATCCGTGCGGAGAAAAGACCAAGAAGAAGGAGCTGTGCAACGCGTGCTAAACAACTCCCGAATAGCAGGTATCAAAGATTTTGCGCTGCGAATGGGTGATTTTCCTGCCTCCATAGTCCTGAACTGGATTGGAGGAAGCATGGCCGTGAATAACGGGCAGGTTGAAATTATAGATCTACCCAAATTGGCACAAATCATTGACGGCCAGCATCGGGTTGCTGGTCTTAAAGCAGCGATTGAGGATGATCCATCAGTAGCAGACTACCAAATCCCTGTGGCAATTTACGAAAATCTAGATACCGCACACAGCGCTCGAATTTTCATTTCCATAAACACTGAGCAGCGCCCCGCTCCTAAGAGCTTAGTATTCGACCTCTATGGTGTGACTGCGTCAGATCTGATGGATCCTGCGGCAATCCGAGCTAACGATATAGTCTTTCATCTTTGCGCTGAAGGACAGCCATATAACAGATGGATTAAGTTGCCAAACCAAGAACGACAACGTGGGGGTATCGCACTTTCTACCGCTGTAAACGCTATCAAACCTCTGGTCGATTCGAAGGGACAGCTTGAACAAATCGGTGCCACAGAACTGGAAATCCAAAAGATAATATTTTCTAACTACTTCTCAGCAATTATGGATAAATATGATCATAAATGGGACGATAGGGCGAACGCCTTTATTTATGCATCAGGCTTCATCGGCGCAATTGATTTCTTTAGAAGCCACATGTTTGACTATTGCAAAAGTCAATCATCGTTTGAAACATCAACAATTGTGGACGCACTTTCTATGGATGAGACAAGCCTCATTATGCAGGAAGATGTAAAAGGCCTTGGGGGTTCCGAAGCAGCAAATGCAGTAAGGGATCGACTCATTAGTTCGTTTAAGCCAATAAGCTCCTCTCAGGGCTTCAAACTTTAGTCAGAAAAACATGTCAGATGCTGCCAGATTAGCAAGCCAATCCTTCTCAAATAAATCTTCAGGAGTTTCCTACGACCATTTCACTCCTAGCAATGCCGATATTTCTGCTATAAGTTCAACTATTGATGATGCTCTAGTAGGATCAGCATATGCAGCAGCTTTATCTTATGCCGAAGCCATCTCAGGACTACAGAAGGGCTCAATATCTTGGTCAATCGTGAGACTTTATTATTCGTGCTTCTACAGCCTGCGTGCAATGCTCATCTTAAATCGAGTTATCCCCTTCAACTGCAGCGGAGAAATGCTATTAGATATTCAAAGCAGTAAGTTTTTAAAGGGTGGTAAATCAAGCCACCATTGGAACTGGGTTACTCTCAGAAAGATACCTTGTATGAATAAAAGCTGGTTTTTATCCTCAGACTCTCAGGAAGCTTATGAAAGCCTCAGAAAACACAGGGAAAATGTCAATTATACACATGGCTTTACTGACCCAGATTTCCATCGTTGCTTAATATCTGGAGAATCAGATCTCGGAAAGCGTTTCAGGTCATATCGGGATGACGACAAGTTTATATATACATATCTTGCAGACCACCTTGCAATTGCCTATCCAACAAAGCTCATACATGATTTAGACAAGTCAATGCGTAAAGCGTCGGTCACTTTACCTACAGAAAATATTGATCACCTAAATAGGATATGGTCAATTAAAGACAAGTGCCCGCTTTGCTGAAAAAGCTAAACGAAGATTCAAGTGCTATGACAGACGCTACCTTTCTTGAAATAGGGGAGGATGGCTAACTTTCGTTGCAACTTCATGGTAGTGAGTTTAAAAGAATGGAACCCGGCTCTATGGCTAATTCATGCTCCTACTCAGCGTTTCACAAAGGACCGTTATCTGTTTATGGTGAGAATTGTTGCTTCGAGTAAGGACTCCGATAATTGTTCTAACTTCTATGACATTTGAGGGGCGGCTGTGTTACGGCAAGTGAGGTGGCAGCAGACAGATTATTTTCTTCGATGTTCCTTACCGTCTTGCAACGTCTCAAGTTTGCTCCAGAAGTCATCGTCTGTCCCAAATATCTCAGCAAGAACGCGGGCTTCATTATCGCTAAGACGACGCATGCCGCAGATGATATCTTCAACATCCTGCAGGGAAACACCCATAGCTTCCGCCAGTTCATCATGAGACATGTTCAGCGGTTTTAAAAATTCCTCTGTCAGCATTTCTCCCACTGTCACAGGCCCGGCAGTATCGGCTTTTGTGTAGTATGCAAGAATCTCAGAACGCCCCTGCTCATACGTCAGCTCACCTGAAATAATACGTGCCTTAATGGACTCGTACAATGGAGTACCACTGGGGTCCATTCCTTCCAGTCTCAGGGAGGCCTCTGCTTTGCGAAAGCCCTCAATGCGTAACCGTGAATCGGGAGTCCTAAACATGGTTTTACCTTTGAGTTACAGAAGTAAAGTTCACTTAGTGAAAGCGTCAGCTCGCGCTCTCACCTAAATTGACGCGCGTGAATCAAGATTTATTATTACCGGATAAGCTATCTCCGGCAAAATCATCATGCTCGCGGTTATCCCGACGAGTAGCTGTTTGTTTACGTATCTGAGTTGCCAACTCCCCTCCAATAGTCTGTTGGACACGAGAAGAATTGCCACTTCGCTTCATTGTCTGGTACTCAGCAGCTCCGTGCAGCATACTGCTTCCCATATGGCTTGCCATGCGGCCAGCACGCGAGAAGGATGCAGCAAAACCTTCGCTTCCCCCACTGGAGCTACCTTTACCGGATGGTTGCTCTTCCGACATGTCTACAGAACCGGTATCTTCACCACCACCAATTACGCCACCGGAACCCGACTCTTCGGCCATGGCAGCTTGCGCAGACTCGAACGCTGCTTTTAATGCAGAGGCTCCCCCGCTGACTTGAGCTGATGCCCCCATTGCCATTGCCCCAGCACCGCTGATGGCAGTAGCGGCAGCGCCGGTAATCATACCAGCCCCAAATCCACCAATCCCATGTAAAGACGCCCCTCCGACAACACCTGATAACAAAAGTGGCAACTTATTAGTCAATACTAATAGAATGATTGACGCCAGAAGCAAAACGATAAGGCTATTAAGATCAGGAACATCATCTTTAATAACAGAAAAGTATTGATCTATAAATGACTGTCCAATGCCGATAATTAATGTCATTGTGAACAGCTGAATACCGATTGATAAAACAGTACGCAAATAATTAATTGTAATATCAGAAGTCCACTTCGAACCGCCGAACCCAAGCAATATGATTCCTGCATAACATAATATCCACGCAGAAACCAACATTATCAACATATTTATGGCAATAAGAGACATTACAACCAAAACGATTATCGCGACAGAAATCATTATTGTGGATATCATTGGTGACCAGATCGATGCTGCAGAACTTATCTTCGTTAATATCAAAAATGCCATATCAACTATACTTGAAGGCGAAATACCTACGCTTGTTCCTAATGCACTTGCAGCAAGCTCCCTCATAGAATCAATTATAGACTTAGATATCGCAGGACCATGATTTAATAGGTAATAGAAAAAACCATTCACGGTGAAAAATCTTATTATTTCCGCAAGTAAATCTTGCAAGCCTCCCCCTTTCATCGCGATTAAACCAAACGTCCAAACCATACTTATTAATACCAGCCCCCAAAATAGCCAACTTGCATAATTACCAATTACTGTCGTCCATGTACTGGCAACTTGCTGATACTTATCTAATAAAGTATCAAGTAAGCCGCTGCTATCCAGTTGGCCTGCGTAGGCATTCATAGAAAAGAAAAATACCACACTTAAAGATATAAGCTTGCTTGCAATTTTCATAGTTACCAATCTCTCTTAGGACTTGGAGTATTATTGCTACGAAGCACACACTTATCGTATTTATTTCCATCAGTAGTATTTCCTGGCGGCAATAAACACTCCTTATCTTTTCTTTCACAAGAACATAAAATCAACGAGCTGATTACAACAAATGACATCAATAATTTATTATTCATTCTGTCTCCTCACCAAACTCGCTTAGGGCTTGGTTTATTATCCCCAGCCAATACTTTCTCATCAGCTACTGTCTGTTGAGCTTCTTTATCTGCCTGTACTTGAGCCAGTGTCATTGCCGCATTCTGTTGGGCTACCAGAAGTGAGCGTATCTGCAGCAGTTGGTTGGCCTGAGCGCTGGCAAGTTGGTTTCCGGCCTGAATTGCCTTCATCTGACCAGTTGCTCCACTCACCTGGCTTTGCAGGTCCACAAGGTTGTCAGCGTCAGATTGCAATGATTCCTGCTGCTGGTCGAGGGCTTTAAAGACCGCATCATTAGCCTTTTTACGTGCCCAAGAACTGTCCTTATCAGCACTGCGCAGCGCTTTTATCTCATCGGCAGTACATGAAATATTGCTGTTGAAGCAAGCTGATGAACGATAGTAATTAATATCCTGATAGCGCTTGAGGTATGAATCAAGACTACCTGTCTGGTTCTTGTAATAGTTCAGTGTATCCTGCACCTGCAGTAATTTGTTGATCGTAGAATTGGCCTGATCCCAGATATATGCTGCAGGCGCAGCAGTATTTTTCAGCATATTTTCATACTGCTGGAGTTGCGTCTGATACTGTTGAATTTGTTTTGCAACGGCCTGAACGTTATTGACTGCGCTGATTGTCGTTTGAACCACGTTAGTACCATCAATAACCGGAATCCCGGCCTTAGCCGCCAGAGCTATCAACGATATGGAAAAGAAAATGGGTACCATTTTTTTAGCGGCTAAAATCACTCTCGATAATGTAGACATTTGAACCAATAGCTTCATATTCCACCTCAATATTAACTGGATATTTATATTGGACACTTTCACTGTTAACAGACACTGATGTATGGAAAGCTGCGTCTGAGCAACAGTAATACGACTATCCGTATCGGCCCTCGCAGAGCAGGATTCCCTTTGAGCAGCCCCCGGCTTCGAATAAAGGGAAGTGAAGGGGAACATCGCGTAAGCGGTGGGCCTACTTCACATGTCCTGCCCCCCTGTTGCCGTTGTATACCTGTGTACGTATTGTGTATTCCTGTGTACAGGGTGTGTTTTCTTAAAGTATTAATGCAGGATTACTCGAATAAAAATCTGCAGTAAATGTGTTTTTTGCAAGGAAACTACATTTCTCTCGTTAAAAAATTAACTTTAATAGTTAAATATTGGCGTCCGCCAAGTTTATTAATGTTTCGATATATTGTAAGAAGTCATTTAATTTTACATGAACTAGTTTAATTACCATCTCTCAGCAAGTACTCCGCAGATTTTAGCGGCTAAAATCTACCCCCTATGCATTAGGCTAGGGGCGTACCTCATATGTCATGAAAATCTACCTCAAGTGTCTACATAACAAGTGCGTAGGTAATCTCCTCTTCTGGCGTCCAACCATCGGCCTTTGGCCGATTCTAGATTTGAAAGCGCCTGCTCAGGCAGGTGATTTCAAAGCCTGACGATACTGAATGATCCTATAAATACTGCCGAATAGTAGAAAAATCGGGCCGCTGTGACACGCTACCGGGCCGCTATAACACGCTATCGGGCCGCTGTGGCACATTATCGGGCCGTTGTGACACGTTTTATCTTGGAACTTTTTATCTCAATGCCAATTTCAAGCAATTGCCCGGCATCTTCTTTCAATCGTCGACGATAATTACGCAAAGTCATATTACTCGTCCCTTCACCACAAACTGCCATTATCAACTTATCCATATACCAACCTCCTGAAGGATTATGCTTATGAGTTAAGACGTGACGAGCAACAGCCTGGCTAATACCATGTTGTAATCGAGCAATGGGGCCAGGGGGATAATAAAAATGCAAATCCCTTTTCAACAACATTGCGAGTGCAACCCCCAGGCGGACACGCCATAAACGACGTTTTCCCCCGGTCAAAGGATCAGGCCGAGTCATAGGTGATGGCACTACATGATCGATTAGCCCTCCTATTATACAGTCGCCGCTTCTTTCCAGCTCTGGAGTTATAATTTCAACTGTTGCAACGCGGAGATCTATAAGCAATTTTTGTATGCGACCATAGCTATATTGTGCATCGGATAGCGTTCGGCGTACTTTCGCTGGATCTACTAATAATTCGATTCCACCATCAGAAATTTCACGACGTTTCTCGGCAACATATAGTATTGCCTCCACGATATCGGCATGACGCTGTCCGAGCCGACCGGTAACACGACAACGTCCGAAACTGGTCTCCATCCACTTTCCCTTTAGCTCTTGAGGACGCTGACTTGGCTGATACAGAACTACCCTGGCTTGCCATGCTGTACTTGTGGGCACCACCTTATTACCAGTTGTCATTGTCAGCACCACTCCGGGCCGATGCTCTTTCTTTAGTAAGCTTTTTATTATTCTTCGAGCTGAGCGCTGTTATTCTTAATACTCCCCCCTCGTGTCTCTGAAACCAACGATCAGGGGCACGTTCACCATAATTTGCTTTATTGATTCCAAATCTAACAAATTGACCTCGAATACCATCAGCAATACCGTAGGTCTTCGCTTCTAGGGCGGTCATACCCGCCAGATAAGATTGCCACCGTATATTATCAACCAGGACACTACTCCCCCTGCTTGCCTGTTGTATATCACCAACTCCCATCGTGGCAGCGCCTTTGTTTGAATGGTGTAGAAATATAATCGAACACCCAGTATCAGCAGCAATGCCTTCTAGCTTTCCAATGACTTTGGACATTGCTCCGCTATTATTCTCATCTTCCTGGTGGAAACGGCGAAGAGTATCCAGAATTATTAACCGTCTACCTTTTGAAATTTCATTTATCAAGTTGCTCCAACCTGACAAGAAAATATTTGGACACTTACCGACCAAAGGTTCTACTAGTAACTTATCAGCTACAAGCTTCTGCTGACGTGCTGTTAGATATTTTCCCAAAGCATATAAACGATGGTGAATAATAGTTGCCGAGTCCTCCACTGGCAGATAGGCCACTAACCCGGTTGGATATTCACCAAAGTTTAAAAGGTCTACACTACAAGTAATCTGCACAGCGAGTTGTAATGCCAGCATTGACTTACCAACACCACCCGGAGAAATAATCGCTCCGACAGTACCAGCAGCAAGATTAGGCAAAACATAATCAATTGGTTGTGGCTTAGCTTCAAACGCTTCCATTATGTTCAATGACATTACAGTTACCTACCTAAAACAATACCGGGTCTGGCCGCTTTAAACATTGCTGATTTACGATCCGCAATCCACTGTTCTACTTCAGACAGTTGCCATGCAACATTTCGGCTAGTAAGCGCTATGCGGCGCGGAAACTCTCCTCGTTGCTCAAGGTTATAAATAGTCCTGGCCGACAATGGGATCATTTTCAGAAGTGTTTTTCTATTGATAAGCGTGCTATTTTCCTTTGTTTGCATTTACCTTCCTCCAGTTTCCAATCAGGCCTATACAATGCCAAGCATTACCACTTGCTAAAACCTATTCATTGGCTAAAATGGTTGACATGAAAATTACTACCTGGGAAGGCTGTGACCCTACAGTTGCAGCAGCAATAAAAATGTTTGTAGAACGCGGATCTTCGTATTCCATAGCTTCGCGGAGGTATCCAATACTGCGTCTGGTTCAGGAAGTGATTGACCCTGCAGTAGCGGCGTATATAAATTCCCTGCCACTAAGCCATAAGGACTACATCTCTGGCGCAGACATAGGATTTAGTGAATTAATCAAAAAAATGGGTTTTAATGTCGTAGCACGGGCACAAAGACTTCTTTTGCGTAATTTCATCCTGACTTTAGATCGTCAAACTTCTCTTGATAAATGCCTTATTGCTACGATTGAATCTCTTATTGAGTTAGTTAGTGAGTGTGCATCCAAGCGGCCGAAGAAATCCTCACCTGCAAAAGGGGTAACTATAAATTCACAGCGTAAACTCGGTTTTTGCGAGTTCTGCGGTAACCAGACTGAATATGCTCAATTTATTAGTGAAATATCAGAATATGCTGCTAACGATATTGAGTTCCCCGATCATGAAAAATTGGTCCTTAGCCATCAATATTGCTCGAATCACAGGCCCAGACTGACCGACGGTCAATGGAATCCCAAGTACAGACAAGGAAAGCGTTCTTACGAACAGTTTAATAAAGAACTAATAAGACTGAGACGGCAATGCGCTAAACCAAGCAAGACTCACGCCAATTCCGGAGATATGTTGATTGATTACTACTTTTCTCATTGGATGCTTAATCAAACTTTTACCCCAGCAGATATTTTCGAAATCCGTAATATTGCACGACGTATGACTGATTCTAAGCTCTCTGATATTAAGAAAAAGATCCTCGCTTTAAAACATCAGGGACTTAATCAATCTGAAATTGCAGATGTTCTCACAAAGATTCATCGCATACTTATGACACGCCAAGCAGTATCCAAGGCTTTAGTATCTGTTCGTGAAGAATTTTATATTTAAAATTCTTAATGGATTAATTTACACTCTAAAAAAACGCAAGTAGAAATAGATATTTAGCTTTACTTACAACAAATACAAAGGCGGCCGCTAACTAATTTATCACATCCGTACAACTAAAATCGCATCGAATTATATTCGATTTATTTTAATAAAAACCCAAAAGCAACACCATGCACGAGAAACCATTAAATCATAATCTATGAATATTAATCATCGAATGGGATACACTTTTTAACTTGGAGAAAGCGCCTTTCTTATTTCAATTAAGCGTTGAAGAAGCTCATCAAAAGTAATGACCACGACTTCAGAAAATGCGTTTCGAACCAATTCAAATGATTTCTTATGCTCATTTTCAGTGGGTGATACGCCAGCTATAATTATACAGCGTATAGCAAAACCATGGATATTATTCAGGTTAGCATCCATTTTCAGGACAGGAAGTGTCATCTGTAGTTTAAATCGCTGATCGAGTAATTGAGTAAGTGCTCCACTCAACTCTCCGGAAGCAGCATAGACATCACCACCTCTATAGGGTTTCTTACTCAAAAGCTCCGTTTCAGGTTTTTTAATTTCTACCAGAGCCAGGTTACCCGAGGCAGCTGACGCATAAACAAAATCGGTGTATTTTCCCTCGCGCCCATTCAACTTTTTTCCTCCAGCATATGCTTGTCCTTGGACCAAAAAAACTGGAATAGCAAAGGCAAGGCTCAGAATAAATGGATTGTCCATAAAAAAGTTTTGCCATTTATTTTCAGTAAGCTTACAAACAAGCATTTCACGGTAACGAGCTATCAGCTGGTCGAGAGTGACCAGCTCAATATCACTTCTCAGTGCTAGCAAAGAGCGAGATTCAGTTTTAGCTAAGGCCTCAACATTATCTTTCACCAGTTGAACAACGGCACGTCTATCTTGAGGTCCTAGTGCTGTATTATCACGTCCACCATTTGTTTTCTCAGCGATAGTACCTGACCGTAACTTCTTAATTAAAGCGGGATATTGTTCTGGATCTGCCGCATGTAAAATGGATTGATAAGTTTGGAATTTTTTTTCACTTCTCGCATCTCTCTGGTATCGGGAAGTAATGGAGTTGAGTTCCTTTCGAAGACGATTAAAACGTTTAATGCCAAGCAAGAAAAATGGTGGGTCTATAATAGACTTATCACCCCCCTGTATAATCAGAACACTTACATCATCTCTGCTTGTTACAGCATCACAAATGTGCCGATATTCCCAGAGAAGGCCTAAGCCAAATCGATAATCTTTTGCAAAACCATCTGGTAGCTCTTCCAGGAGGCCGACTACGTCATCTTCTGATTCGGGTAAAGAATAAGGTTCAACAACTGGCCGGGTGATTACAATGCGTTCAAGCGCGTCATATTTCGGAGAGAGATACTCGTCGGTGTCTTGGCGAACATTAATCGGCCAAATAGTAATTTCATCAGGACAGATGTTCATTAAACGAGCAACCGGAGAATCAGAAGAGAGTTGATTAGGAGGAACATCTGTAAAAAAAACATCAACACCCTCTTCCAGTTCAGCCGACTGAATAATTAGAAAAGGGCCACCGTCTTCACGGTCACGTTGATTGTAAGCAGAAGGACGCAGAGAGGCCAAAGGTAAACTCCTTAATTAGATAAAAGCTACTGATTTATCAGTCCATAATAGCCATAGATACTCTGTTGCCGCTTTAACCGCAAATTTTAGCGGCTAAAATTTTCTTCTAATGACCCAAAAAGTAATGGGATTAATTTAACTCATTGATTATTAATCATTTAACAACCCACTCATCAACCATATCCGCCCAATCTTGCAGCATCTCTGATCTCTGCTCACGGTACTCGGCTTTATTATAAACAGCCCGTACCCCTTTCTGTTCATGCGCAAGGCACTTCTCTATCCAGTCAGTATTGTACCCGGCCTCATGTAACAAGGTGCTGGCTGTACGCCGTAAGTCATGGGGACCAAACTTAGGCAACAACTCCCCTTCTTTTTGTGCCAGTCGATACGTCAGTGTTAAAACCCGGTTTAAAGTAGCGCTACTCATTGGCGCATCGGAATCGTAGCGTGAAGGAAGGATAAAATCAGAGCTACCGGCAAAGGTTTTAAGAGCAATCAAAATATCCATTGCCTGTCGGGGAAGAAAAACCAAATGTGGATTACGTCGTTTCATCCTCTCCTTTGGTATCGTCCATAATGCTTCACTAAAATTGATCTCGTTCCAGGTCGCGTTAGTAAGCTCACTTTTACGTACCATCGTTAACAGCAAAAGTTTAACCGCTGCTCTGATTGATGGCGTCGTTCCTACCCGTTCCATATAACGATACATCAGACCGATTTCAATTGGCGTCAAGGCCCTGTCACGAGGCTCAAATTTCGCTATGCTTGCAGGCCGTACCAGATCAGCTGGATTCTCTACCTTCTGACCGCGCTCAATAGCCCAGCGATAGACTTGCAATACAATCTCTCTGGCGTGTACAGCTGTCGCCGGTGCCCCTCTCTCGACGATGTCATCGGTTAATGCGCGTAAGTCTTCATGTGTAATCTCACTCAGTTTCTGCTGGGCAAATTTTGACTTCAACTCCCTTTGATATACCGAACGCCGCATATCACGTGTCGATTCAGCCATTTGATAGCCACGTAACCATTTCTCAGCCCATGCGCCAAAAGTCTCCGCATCTTTGATACGCGCTTTATCTCTGGCTTTTTCCCTCGCAGGCGATCTTCCACCGGCAACCATCTTTTTAGCTTCGTTGAGCCGTTCACGCGCTTCAGCAAGCGTAATCCCTCCAACACCATAGCGGCCAAACGTAACGGTCTCTTGTCTTCCGTTTATTGAATAGTTGTAGCGAAATGAGATCGTTCCAGCCGGAGTCACCGCAACATACAGACCATCGCGGTCATTAACTTTATAGAGTTTTTCCTTCGGCTTAAGGTGGCGCAGCCTGGTGTCAGTCAACATGGTTTATTGTTTTCCTATATCAATTAATACCATGTTGTAAAAAACTCAGAAAAGTCATTTAACTATCTGTTTTTAATTGAGTTATAAAAAATAAACACCATAACTCAACCGAGATTTATCACATGGTACTTTTTCAAATCTGAATTCAAAACCAGAGAGTACCATCAAAAATTCCATTGAAAAAACCGTGCTTCCCGTTGCTAACAACTGCCAGAAAGTGCCAGACATAAAAACAAAAAAGCCCGCAGTTACGCGGGCTTAGAGGTGTTTTACTGCTTTTACGTGCAGGCTGTTGCCAGACGTGAAATCATTCCCACTCAATCGTCGCTGGTGGTTTACCGCTGATGTCATACACCACGCGGGAAATACCGTTCACTTCGTTGATGATGCGGTTGGACACGCGGCCCAGGAAGTCATATGGCAGGTGCGCCCAGTGGGCGGTCATAAAGTCGATAGTTTCAACAGCACGCAAGGAAACGACCCAGTCGTACTTACGTCCATCGCCCATCACACCAACGGAACGGACCGGCAGGAACACGGTGAACGCCTGACTCACTTTATTGTACAGGTCAGCTTTGTGCAGCTCTTCGATGAAGATAGCGTCCGCACGACGCAGCAGGTCGCAGTACTCTTTCTTCACTTCGCCCAGCACGCGCACGCCTAAGCCTGGACCCGGGAACGGGTGACGGTACAGCATGTCATACGGTAGGCCCAGCTCCAGACCAATTTTACGCACTTCATCTTTGAACAGCTCACGCAGCGGCTCAACGAGACCCATCTTCATCTCTTTCGGCAGACCGCCGACATTGTGGTGAGATTTGATGACGTGTGCTTTACCGGTTGCAGACGCGGCAGATTCAATCACGTCTGGGTAGATGGTGCCTTGCGCCAGCCACTTCACGTCCTGCAGTTTCAACGCTTCTTCGTCAAACACTTCAACGAACACGCGACCGATAATTTTACGTTTCGCTTCTGGGTCGTTCTCGCCTTTCAGCGCGTCGAGGAAACGCTGTTCGCCTTTAACGTGAATGATGTTCAGACCGAAGTGGTCGCCGAACATATCCATAACCTGCTCTGCTTCGTTCAGGCGCAGTAGCCCGTTATCAACAAAGACGCAGGTCAGATTTTTACCGATAGCACGGTGCAGCAACATGGCAGTTACGGAAGAGTCAACGCCGCCGGACAGGCCGAGGATCACTTTATCGTCACCAACCTGCTCGCGAATACGGGCAACGGCGTCATCGATGATTTTTGCCGGTGTCCACAGCGCTTCACACTGGCAGATGTCACGAACAAAGCGCTCCAGCATACGCAGGCCCTGACGGGTGTGGGTTACTTCCGGGTGGAACTGCACGCCGTAGAAACGTTTTTCTTCGTGCGCCATAATGGCAAACGGGCAGCTTTCGGTGCTGGCAACGGTGACAAAGCCTTCCGGGATAGCGGTAACTTTGTCGCCATGGCTCATCCACACATCCAGCAACGGTTTGCCATCTGCGGTCAGTGAATCTTCGATGCCACGGATCAGTGCGCTGTCGGTCTGAACTTCAACCTGTGCGTAGCCGAATTCACGCTCGTGAGACCCTTCAACATGGCCACCCAGCTGCATCGCCATGGTCTGCATACCATAGCAGACGCCGAATACTGGTACGCCTGCATTGAAGACGTACTCTGGTGCACGCGGGCTGTTCGCTTCGGTGGTGCTTTCCGGGCCACCGGAAAGAATAATACCGCTTGGGTTGAATTCGCGAATTTGTGCTTCCGTAACATCCCATGCCCACAGCTCACAGTAGACGCCCAGCTCACGTACGCGACGTGCCACCAGTTGCGTGTACTGCGATCCGAAATCGAGGATGAGAATGCGATGTTTATGAATATTGTCTGTCATTGACGCTAATTCCGAGGCAAGTGAAACAAATTCGCCCGGCATAGAAGCCGGGCGCGGAAACTGATCAGGAGCCCATACGGTAGTTAGGGGACTCTTTGGTAATGGTCACGTCGTGAACGTGACTTTCCTGAATACCCGCACCGCTGATGCGTACAAACTCTGCTTTCGTTCGCAGCGCGTCGATAGTACCACAGCCGGTCAGACCCATACAGGAGCGCAGGCCCCCCATCTGCTGGTGGATAATCTCTTTCAGGCGGCCTTTATAGGCCACGCGGCCTTCGATACCTTCCGGTACCAGTTTGTCAGCGGCGTTATCGCTCTGGAAGTAACGGTCAGAAGAGCCTTTGGACATCGCGCCCAGAGAACCCATACCACGGTAGGATTTATAAGAACGCCCCTGGTACAGTTCAATTTCACCCGGAGATTCTTCGGTACCGGCCAGCATAGAGCCCACCATTACCGCCGCCGCACCTGCCGCGATCGCTTTCGCGATATCGCCAGAGAAACGAATACCGCCGTCAGCGATAACCGGAATACCCGTACCTTCCAGCGCTTCAACCGCGTCAGAAACGGCAGTGATCTGTGGAACACCCACACCGGTAACGATACGGGTCGTACAGATGGAACCAGGGCCGATACCCACTTTCACCGCACTGCAACCGGCTTCAGCCAGCGCACGAGCACCAGCGCCCGTTGCAACGTTACCGCCGATGATTTGCAGATCCGGGTATTTCGCACGGGTTTCACGGATACGCTGTAAAACACCTTCAGAGTGGCCGTGAGAAGAGTCAATCAGCAGCACGTCAACGCCTGCAGCAACCAGTGCATCAACACGATCTTCGTTACCTGCACCCGCACCGACTGCAGCACCAACGCGCAGACGACCATGCTCGTCTTTACAAGCGTTAGGTTTACGCTCAGCTTTCTGGAAGTCTTTTACGGTGATCATGCCGCGCAGATGGAAGCCGTCATCAACGACCAGCGCTTTCTCAACGCGTTTTTCGTGCATTTTTGCCAGCACAACTTCACGCGCTTCGCCTTCACGTACGGTCACCAGACGCTCTTTCGGCGTCATGTATACGCTAACCGGCTGGCTGAGGTCGGTCACAAAACGCACGTCACGACCGGTGATGATACCCACCAGCTCGTTATCTTCTGTCACTACCGGGTAGCCCGCAAAACCGTTACGCTCGGTCAGTTCTTTTACTTCACGCAGGGTGGTAGTCGGCAGCACGGTCTGTGGGTCAGTAACCACGCCAGATTCGTGTTTCTTCACGCGGCGAACTTCTTCCGCCTGACGTTCAATAGACATGTTTTTGTGGATAAAACCGATGCCACCTTCCTGTGCCAGAGCAATGGCAAGGCGCGCTTCAGTCACAGTATCCATGGCTGCGGAGAGCATAGGAATGTTCAGACGGATCGTTTTCGTCAACTGCGTGCTGAGGTCAGCAGTATTCGGCAGAACGGTAGAATGAGCGGGAACGAGGAGGACGTCGTCAAACGTCAGGGCTTCTTTGGCAATACGTAGCATGGGCAATATCTCGACCAGATTGGTTAATAAATATTGCCGTGGCATTATACAGAGCGTAACCGATTGCATCCACACTTTTTTGCAAAAAAACCTTGCGATCCCCGGTAGGCGGGTTACTATCGATTGAATAACCTGCTGATTTAGAATTTGATCCCGCTCACATGTTATCCTCTCAAACCTCTTCAATTTTTACCGTAAGTCGCCTTAACCAGACGGTGCGCCTGCTGCTCGAGCAAGAGATGGGGCAAGTGTGGATCAGCGGCGAGATTTCTAACTTTACCCAGCCCTCTTCCGGTCATTGGTACTTCACCTTAAAAGACGATACCGCCCAGGTACGCTGCGCGATGTTTCGCAACAGCAACCGCCGCGTCACGTTCCGTCCGCAGCACGGACAACAAGTGCTGGTACGTGCCAATATTACGCTGTACGAACCGCGCGGTGATTATCAAATCATCGTCGAAAGCATGCAGCCAGCGGGTGAAGGTTTATTGCAGCAGAAGTATGAACAGCTCAAAGCCAAACTGCAGGCCGAAGGATTGTTCGATCAGCAGTGTAAACAATCGCTCCCAACGCCGGCTCATTGTGTCGGGGTGATCACCTCAAAAACCGGGGCGGCGCTGCACGATATTCTCCACGTACTCAAACGTCGCGACCCTTCCCTGCCGGTGATTATCTACCCGACAGCGGTACAGGGCGACGATGCACCGGGGCAAATCGTTCGCGCCATCGAACTGGCGAACGCCCGTAACGAGTGTGATGTGTTAATCGTTGGTCGTGGCGGCGGTTCGCTGGAAGATCTGTGGAGCTTTAACGACGAACGCGTGGCACGCGCCATTTTTGCCAGCCGCATTCCGGTGGTCAGCGCCGTCGGCCATGAAACCGATGTCACCATCGCCGATTTTGTCGGCGACCTGCGCGCGCCTACACCGTCTGCAGCAGCAGAGATTGTTAGCCGCAATCAGCAGGAATTATTACGCCAGATTCAGTCCGTTCAGCAGCGTCTGGGCATGGCGATGGACTACTACCTCGCCAACCGCAGTCGTCGCTTCACGCAGACTTTCCACCGTCTGCAACAGCAACACCCTCAGCTACGTCTGGCGCGTCAGCAAACTACGCTGGAACGACTTCGTCAGCGGATGAGCTTTGCGCTGGAAAACCAAATCAAACAGGCCAACCAGCGCCAGCAGCGCATACTGCATCGTCTGAACCAGCAAAACCCGCAGCCACGTATTCATCGTGCACAAACGCGCATTCAGCAACTGGAATATCGGCTGGCGGAAAATATTCGTACACGGCTTAGCGAGCAACGAGAACGTTTCGGGAATACCGTTACCCATCTGGAAGCCGTCAGCCCGCTGGCAACATTGGCACGCGGATATAGCGTGTCTACCGCCACCGGCGGCGGCGTGTTGAAAAAGGTCAAGCAGGTGAAAGCCGGCGATCTCATCACCACGCGGCTGGAAGACGGCTGGGTGGAGAGCGAGGTCACCACCGTGACCCCGCAGAAAAAAACGCGTTCGCGTAAAGCGCAGTAGCGGAGAGCTACTGCGCGCAGGTCGCGAACCCTGCCGTTTTACCCGCATCGATAGTGCAGTTTTCACTGCCGCTTGACTGGTTTACCGCACAGTAGTTCTTCGTCCCTTTCGTTTGCGAAAGATAGCTGTAGCTCGATGTTGTCGGCCACCCGATAGTGCTGAATACCGAATGCAGCGCCAGTAAATCATCCGCCGTGGACGCTTTCTGCAAGCTGCCACACTGGGCTGCCAGATCCCAGGTGCTGGAATCAATGGTATGTGCCATCGCCCAATCCTCTTTATTCATGGTGATATGAAGCGGCGGCGTGACACCGGAAGGCAATTCAGCAAGCAACAATGGGCGTTGTAACGTTTTACCGTTCGTGCTGACGGTATCAGGCATATTCCCCCAGAATTTCGCTTTATCTGTATCCGGGCTGGTCAGCACATTAAAGATGCCATCCAGTGACGCATGGATATTCGTGTCATTGACCAGAGCTGCTGTCAGCGACGTTTTCAACCCCAGGCTCTTATCCTGACTCAGAGTAAAGGTCGCTATACCATCAGCCCCCGTGGTTCCGGTAAAGATGCTGGCGGTATTGCTCATGTCTATGGTCGAGCTGGATGGCGTGACCTCACGAAGAACTAAATCATCCGCCCCCATCTCCGCCTCAACGTCACCATCGGTTATTACCACGCCCGCCCGGTTTGTCGAATCGCCTCGAGAGAGAGTAAAGCTGGCATTAGCGACTGGATTACCGCTGGTATCTTTTACCGTAACGGTCAGCGGGATAGTCTTGCCTTTCTCCGCTACCGCCGACGCCTTCGCCGTATCCATCGCTGTCGAGGTCAGCGTAATAGCTGCCGCAGTAATTCGAGGTTCAACCAGACAAACCTGCGCACCTTTGGTACTTGATGAACTGGTAGATCCACCACCGCCAGTGCTCAGCATAATATATTGGTAGTTTCCGGTATTTGCCTGTTTATCTCCGGCCCACCAGGGTTCATTGGAGCCACTAGGCCAGCCGTAAACGGTACCGACACCACCTGAAACGCTAAGGTTATCGATAAATAACGTTTCCATGTCACTCTTCAGCGGTTGATACGCCTTATCGCAGCCTGTCGCACCTGCGATATCCGTATTTCCGGCGGTGACCAGAGGCCAGACTTCGTTGTTATAAGTATACGTGCTGCTGTACGATGCCATTTCAGCGGCGAGCAGCGGGCGTCGGAAGGCAACACCTGCACTGTTGGTCGCGGTTTCTGGCATATGGCCCCAGTACGCGGCTTTATCGGTATCCGGGCTGGTCACGACAGTAAATATCGCATCCAGCGCGGAGGTTGGCGTTGGATAAGTCCCTAATTTCGCCGTAATCGTGGTCTTAAGCCCCATAGCATCATCCTGGCTCAAACTAAATGTGGCGGTGCCGTCGGCCCCCGTCACGCCGCTATAGGTGCTGGCCTTAGTGCCCAGCACCGTGGTCGCAGGTGTTGGCGTCAGTTCCTCTAGCGCAAGATCGTCCGTCGCCCCTTTGTTATCGGTGGTCTTCACCAGGCCACTGCGCGATATGCCGTCGCTACGCGAAATGGTAAAGGCGGCATTCGCGGCTGGGCTGCCATTCACATCTTTCACCGTGACGGTCAGCGGGATGATTTCGCCTTTTTTCACCTTAACGTACTGACCCGCTTCATCGAAAACACTGGATGTCAGTTCAATCGTTGCCGGTTGCGGCGCATGAGGCGTCGTTCGGCAGGCTTGCATCTGCATCGTGGTCGACGACGTCGTGGCATTACTCGTACCCGTGCTTAAATTAAGGCTTTGATATTGGCCTGTACTGGATAAGTCTACTGCCCACCAGTTTCTGCCCGACGACAGTGGCCAGCCATAGGTAGTTTCCAGTTCAGTGTTCGGGTATTTATTATACAGCGCCTGCAAATCGCTCAGCAGCGGTTGGTAGGTAGGATCACAGCCCGTTGCCCCTGCAGTTTGAGCTTGAACAGCCGTTGGATGCGCCCAATATTCATTGTTTTTATTATAGAAGCCTACGCCTGATGGAACTTCTGACTGTAATTTTGGACGCGTATAGGTGACGCCGTCCGGCCCTTCAACCGTCTCCGGCATATGGCCCCAGCGGAAAGCCGTATCGACGTCCGGGCTGGTCAAGACGGTAAAGATACCGCCAACACCCTCGGTCGAGACATTGTTGTCCACAATCACTGCATAGAATTCGGTTTTCAACCCCGTCGTACTATCCTGGCTCACATTGAGCTGAACTTTACCGTTACTGTCAGTCGTGCCATACCAGTATGTCGGTGACAAATTGTATTTTTGCGTCACAGCATCCGACGCTGGCGAAACCGGTTCTAAAAGTGTGTAGGATTCCGCAAGCGTATCGTTTGTGGAGGAACCTGGTGCATTTCGAAAATTTGAAAGCCCACGGTAAAATTTAATACTCACACCCACCTGAGGCTGCCCAGCATTATCGGTGATGCTAATTGTCAGTGGGATTTTCTCACCTTTTTTCGCCAGGTATCCCGCTTTGTTCGCATCCCATAACAAGCTGGAGGTCATCGCAATATTTAGCGTTCTTGGCTCCATGCGACACAACTGCAAAGCTGCCTGAGAGCTCGCTTGCGTATTCTCGCCCGAGTACAAATTAATACGTTGTGTCATCACGCCGGTATGGGCAGCATTAGTGACTACATTGCCAGCAATCCACACAAGCGACGTGCTGTTTACCGGCAAGCCAAACTGCGTCATCAGCTCACCGTTCGGGTGGTCGCTTTGCAGCGTCGCCAGATCGCTCGCTGAGGCGGTGCTCATCTGATCGCACTGTACTAAATACGCCATGTTCGTTGTTGAGTACCAGACTTCTCCGTCCCCGGTCAGCGAGTATGCTGTCGTGTTGCTTGTCGACGAGAGCTCTGCTCGCAGCAGCGGACGTTTAAATTCAACGTTTTTACTGTTGGTAAACGTCTCGGGCATATGACCCCAATATTTCGCGATGCTGGTATCCGGGCTAGTAATTACCGTGAAAATGGCATTTTTACTGTCCGTTACTTTACTGTCATCCGCCAGCGTCGCACTAATGGTTGTTTGCAGACCAGTAGTGCTATCTTGCGTGATGTTAAACGTCATGAGTCCTTGGGCATCTGTCTGTACGTAAAGGTATTTTTCTTTAGTATCCAGCAGAGTGCTGACCTGGCCTGAAGAAATATCACTCAGTGTGATATCGTCTGCGTTGTTAGTGGTATAAATCACGTTCGCACGGGTTTTGGCATCACTACGGGTAATCTTCACCAACGCATTGCTCACCGGTAGTCCGGTTGTATCGGTAACCATAACAGTCGCGGCAATCTTCTCGCCTTTTTTCGCTTTCGCGATGCCTGTCGTTTCATCTTCATTGGCAAGCGTCAGCGTTAGCTTGCTGGCAAGCTGGCGCGGTGAGGCAAGACAGGTTTGCATGTAATAGGTTGATGTACTGGTTGTGGATTTAATATCCGCAGCACTCAATAGATTGACTGCCGCATACTGTAACTGGCTAGCATCCTCAGACAACACAGAATCACCAGACCACCAGTACTGACTATCGCTGACGGCGCCGTTATTGCTCATCGGCCAACCGTTGATAGTACGCATTGCTCCGTCAGGATAGCGGGTGTACAGCGTCTGCAAATTCGCCGTGATTGGCAAATTGCTACGTCCGCAACCGTTAGTACCTTTCCAAGCCTCACTGGCGGTGAGCATTCCCCACGTTTCACCTTTATCATAACTGCCATTGACGATAGTCACCGTTTTACCCGGTGTAGCGCTAAACTCGCTCGACAACAGCGGGCGTTTATACACCAACCCTGCACTGTCAGTCACCGTTTCGGCCATATGCCCCCAATAGTTGGCTTTTGCCGTATCCGGGCTGGTCACTACGGTAAAAATCGCTGATAAAGACTGACTGGTGTTGGTGATATTCTCAATCGATGCCTGTAATGGCGTACTGAATCCCGCGCCACCGTCTTGGTTAATATTCAGCGTAACCGTCCCATCGTCACCGGTGGCCGTGTAGTACTCAACGCCGCTATCAATGCCAGTGCCCTGGTTAATCTGAATAGCTGCGGCTTCAGTCGTGTTAACGTCCTGATTACTGCGCCCCACGCTGTCACCGCGTGTAAAGATAACCGGCGTATTGCCCACCGGATTACCGCTGTCGTCGAGGGTGGTAATAACAATCGGGATGGTTTCACCTACTTTCGCTTTGGCGAAGCTGTCGCTCTCTTTATAGAGCGTTGAGGTCAACGTCAGATGCGTTGCCGTAGAATGCGCACTCTGCAAACAGGAGAAATAGAGCTTTTCGCTCCACAATTGCGACGTGATGCCGTTATCGCGCAGGTTGAGCGATTTAACATAGCGATTATCCGTTGCGCGGCTGAGATCGGCGGTGCTGTTTTGGTAGTTTTTTCCATCCAGCGGCCAGCCCTGCTGTGTATTCATCGCTCCGCTCGGCCACCCCGAATACAGCGACTGCAGGTCTGCCAGTGTCGGAACATAAGCCGCACCACAAGCAGTAGAAATCGAGTGGAAATCTACGGTTCCCCAGGCTTCATTATTTTCAGTTACGCTACCTGCGGTAACGCCGCTGGCAATTTCAGCCAACAACAGTGGACGCTTAAATACTGCACCGTTCGCCGCCGTGACGGTTTCCGGCATATGCCCCCACATAGCGGCTTTATCGCTATCCGGGCTGGATACCACGGTGAAGATGGTGTCCAGACTGTCGCTCACACTGGCGTTGTCATACAACGTGGCGGTTATCGCGACTTTGGTGCCATGGGTATCCGGACGGGTAACGCTAACCGTTTTGCTACCATCATCGCCAGTAATGCCGCCAATTTTTGTCACCGTATCATTCAGTGATTCACCATCAATCACCACGGGTGACACAATACCATCACCGCTACCGGCAATATGTTTGCTACCCTGGCGCGTATATCCATCGCCGCGACTCAACACAAACGGCACGCCAGGCAACGGATTACCGCTGGCATCTTTTACCGTCACCTTAAGCGCCAGCGTATCGCCCTTTTTCACCTTAGCCGCCTGCACAACATCGCTCCACTGCGCAGGGGTTACCGCCTCAATGGTAATAGTGGAGGCAACGGGGTTATCACTGGCAAGACAGCTGGTATAGACAGAGGCGTTACCGCCGGTACTTTCTGCGCCACTGGCTAGCGACATCATTTTCCACGTGGTCTCACTGGCAAACGTCGCCGACCAGTATGATTGAGCCACCGGCCAGCCTTGGACATTGTGCATAGATCCACTGCTGTTGGCGTTATACAGCGCACTGAGTTGATCGGCGCGAGGCAAGCGGTTTGCCGCACATCCACCAGCCCCGGTACTGCCCGCCGCATCGGTATGCGTGATGCGCGCCCACGTTTCGTTATCTTCCTCCTGAGTTCGCGTTGCAGTGACCTCTGTTGCCAGCTTAGGCCGCTCAAATGTCAGGCCATCTGCGGTCACCGTATCCGCCATGTGGCCCCACATTTCCGCATTTGCCGTGTCCGGGCTGGTCGATACCGTAAACTTCACACTACGCGCTATCGGCGTTGTGATGAGCGAATTGACGGGGACAATGCTCAGTTGAGTCAGTAACCCAACTCCCTGCGGTTGCTCGATGATAAGCGTCGCGTTACCGCTGTCATCAGTCATTCCCTGATACATCATAGAGGCCTGAGATGAGCCAAAAGACTCGCCGCCCATCACCAACGTACCATCAGTTGCATCGATATAACCTGCAGTCAGTCCGCTACGGTTTTTACCGTGTGCCATCGTGACGGTAAACGCCGCATTAGGGACAACCAGCCCGTTCAGCGCATTGACCGAGTGCACCGTCATGGTTATCTGCTCACCCACCTTCGCCACCGCCTGACGTAGATTGGCATCACCATTCATCGACACGTCTAGCTGTGTAACCAGTTCGTTGCCAGAGCAGCTGAGATAGTTGGGCTCTGTACCGCTAAACATCGCATCGGTGCCGTTCGCGAGATTGACGTGCGCAGTCTGAGTACCGTCGGTATCAGCGGAAATATAGCTATGGCTGGCAGTTGGCCAACCATAATTGGTCAGCATGGCGTTGCCAGAGTGGGCCGAATAGAGCGCATCCAGAATCACCTGCCCCGGCACTTGCCCCACACCACACTGTGCGGTCGCCGCAGTGACGGAATTAAAAGTCGCCCAGTCCTCATGATTCTCAACGGTTGAACTGGTATTTGCCGTTGCCTCACCCGCTAGCAGTGGTCGTTTGTAGATATTACCCGCCTCAACAACGCCCTGCATATGACCCCACATGCGTGCCTGCGTAACATCCGGACTCGTTACTACAGTAAAGATGACGTTAGCCGTGGATTCGGTGCCATCCGCCAGTACCACACGCAGCGGTGTCAGAACGCCTGCACCGTTGTTCTGCGTTAACTCCAACGACAGCTGGCCGTTGGCGTCGGTAATACCATGGTAATGATTCGGCGTACCGGAACCTTCAATGCCCACCAGCACCGGATTGTCATCCCAACCGTATTTAGCCCCTTCAGCCTGAGCCTCGGTATTGGTTTGCCCCTTACGGTTCTGCTCATCACCGACAAACAGATCAAAATAGCGATAAGGCAGTGCTGAACCGGTCTCTTTATCGGTAATGGTGATTCTCATACTGATAGAGTCCCCCACCGGCACCTTTGCAGCATTCAGACTGCTATCCATATTATCCAGCGTCAACGTCAACGCAGGCGTCACGTCCGGCGAGGCTTTATCGACACAGCTCACCACTGATGTTGTCGTATCGGGTTCTTCAACAACACGACGGCTGAACATATTGACACCTAAGTGATTCGTCGCCAGCGTCCCTGCCGACGATGACCAATACTCATTGGTACCCGCCACCGGCCAACCCAACTGGTTCGCCAGATCGCCGCGAGCAATTTTCAACCCCATTAACTGACGCGCATCGGGTAAAATGTCACAGTGTTCATCGGCACCACTCCAGTTAAATAGCGCCCAGGCCTCGTTATTTGCACTCACGGTCCCGCTTGTACCTTCTGCTTCTGCCGCGAGCTTCGGTCGAGTGAAGGTATAGGTTTCACCTTCCACATCCGCGCTGGAGGTTTCCGCCATATGCCCCCACATATTGGCATTGGTGCTATCCGGGCTGGTTAGTGTGGTGAAAATCACATCAACGCTAGCTTTCAACGTGGAGGCATTGGCCGGAGAAACCGTCAGCGGAGTTTTGACGCCAGGGCCATTCGCCTGCGTGATTACAACGCTGGCGTTACCATTAGCATCAGTGGTGCCGTGATATTCCGTTGTCGTGGTGGTCAGTTCGGTGTCGCCAACATGCACGGGTGCAGTATTATTCACGGTATTCTGGCGGTTCAGTGCATCGCCACGGGTGATTACAAATGCCGTATTACCTACAGCATTACCCTGACAGTCATGCGTGGTGACCGTCAGCGTGATGCTCCCGCCCACATTCACCTTTGCAGCTTTCAGCGTTTCGTTGTAATTATCCGCCGTTACCTTCACTGGATCGCCAGCCGCGGCGGTAATCGTTACCGGAATTTTCTGCTCTAGCAGGGTGGTGGCATTGCTGAAGGGGGTACCCGTGATCGTTTGCAGATATAAAGCAGCCGGCGAGGATGAATCATCGTTCTCAATTTTCGGCCAGATTACATAGTTTTTCCCAGCCATATTCTGCGCACAGAATGTTTGATTGGCGACAGGCTGCGGATTGAGTGGCTCATCCGGAGTCGCAGCATCGGCCCAGGTTAGGGCAACGTTCGGCGTTTTCTCTTCCCAACGAACGGGCGGTACCGCAAAAATATCGCCTTCGGTATCCAGAGGATTAACGAGCTGCAGCGCGCTAGCCGTATCGTCGGTGTTGAAGTCACGCGGCATAGCACTAAAATTAATGGTGTTGGTTTCATCTGACTTGAGCTGAATACTGCCCTGATAGACAGGGATCGTGACACCGTCGGCCAGCGGCACAGTACCGTTGATTGCATCGGTTGAGGTGTTCACTTCCTGCCAGGTACCGCTTTTCAACGCACCGGACACTGGCGCAGAAAAACTGCTGAACATTAACAGCATGATCAATAAAAAGTGGGAAATCCCTTCCCTGCGCAGACTGCCATCCATAAGCTATATCCACCTGTATTTGCTCTGTATTCAACATCTTTTGCTTAACCGTTAGCTAAGCAAAAGACGCGGAAAAGACCATCCCTTTGCAGGGATGGTCGGGTAAGTATTATTTGCGTTGATAATCGATAGACAGTCCGTAACCCTGCACGCCATCGTTGCCAAGGGTAACACCACCGCTTTCGCCGTTGTCGAAGGCACTCTTCGCTTCGGCATTGGTAACCGGAACCACCAGATCGGTGTTGTTATAGGTACTGCTGACAAGACCGCCCGCCGCGACCAGTTGCTTACTGTTGCCGGTAAATTTCCAGCGGTAGTTGTAATCGCTGGTAACGTCTTCACCGGTATCGTAGGTGCCGTTACTGTTTTTATCTTTCCACAGCAGAACTTTATAGGTGGTATTGGTTTTAAGTGTAGTCGCCGTACCCAACAGGTTAGTCGTCGAACCTGACTCGTAAACCACCACTTTCACGTTTTCATCAACCACTGGACCTTCCGGAATATCATCATCGTCCGCACCGCCGCCCGCGTTGGTAGAAAGGTCACCGAGCAGCAGTACGGTGGCAGCGTTGGGATCCCCGGTGGTGGTGGTTGGTATCATTTTGATACCGAGATAATAGTCGGCATCATCGGCCTGAATTGTGTAGCTATCCTGCCCGGTTGTTCCGCTAATCTCTGCCGCATCCGAACCATCCTGGTTCTTAGAACGCACCCAAACCATTGTCGCTTTGGTGGCGGTATTGTTGGCGTCAAGGTCACCTTCCGTATCGCCAATCGCCCAGTTGAGCGTCACCTTATCGCCCACGTGGAACTGCTTGTCACCTTCGCTGATGACCGTACGACTAGCGCGTTCGACAGTGACCGTCACATGATCTTTGTCGGTATCTGTAGTTTTATCTGCCGCGCGAGTGATCCACGGTACAGTCCCCTGAATCGTCCCCGTGCTGTCGGAAACAATCTGCCATTGTCCACTCTTAAGATTGCCATTTGCCGCCATAGCCGGAACGGAACAATATCCTGCGACTACCAGTGCCAGAGCGACCTTAGTTAGTCGACGTTTTACGATTTGCTGCATTAAGACTCTCCTTTTCTTTATGTTTCAGCGATTGGCCGCTCAGCCACTACGCTGTGCTATTTCTGGCTATACGAAACCCGTATGCCGTATCCCTGAACGCCATCCTGGACATTCGCGCCAAATTTCTGCGCGGCCTCTTTGTTGGTTGCAGGAAGAACTAGATCTTCATTGGTGGTATTTGACTCGGCGCCGGTATGCCCATGCGTGCTCTGCCCAGTGAACTCCCACTGGTAGTCATACTGCGCCATTTCTTCTTCCGTCAGCTGCTCTGACATCTGGAATACGCTATCGCTGTTGGCATCACGCCAAAGCGCGAAGCGGTAGGTATTATTGAGCGTGGGGTGTTGTTGTTCTTTGCCCATCAAATTGACCGGCTGTGCGGCTTTTACTTGATAGATGATACCGCTGACACCACCGGAGTCACTTCCCAGAAAGGTAACGTCAACATAGTTACTGTCGCCATAAACATCCGTATTTGCTTTCCAGCGGTAGGTTCCAGGCAACGTACTCGACAACGTAACCGTACCCGCCGTTTTGTCTCGATTAGCGATAAATACACAGGGGTTTTCTACAGTACACGCCGTCGTCGACAGCGCGACTTTTTTATCATTGCTGTCGTACAGCTCAGGGGTCATTACGTCATCAACCAGCTCGTTGCCATTACGGTCGGTGGTATCACCATTCGAATCGGTTAACAGCACGTCCAGCACCACGCCATCAGCACCATCAGCCTGTGCACTGGCAGCGTGGCTGTGATCGGTACGATCGGCATCAGCGATATTATCGACAACCAGCTCAATCCGGCGGTCCTGCTGCACGGTAATTTCCGCAATGCCCGAGTTCTGTTTGTTCCCCTTATCATCTTCCAGGGTGATGCGGACTTTCCAGGTATTCAACGTCGTGCGTTCTTCTTCTGTGCTGGCATTGATCCACGCTGGTAGCACCAAATTCCAGCGGTTATTGTTACCTTCTGTGAGCATGTTCGCTTTTACCACCGGCATCACCAGCGTGCGGTTGGCGTTGTTTTTCGCCTGCCATGAGGCTGTAATAATTTTATAGCGATGGTTAATGAGCGCGTTGATCGTCCATTTACATTTCTCCAGGCCAATACCGGCTTCCGGTTTGTCCTGAATGACACATTCTGGGTTTTCGTTGGTTTCATCGGCTTTCAGCCACAGAGTGACATCCAGCGGATCCTTTTCGCGGTATTCCAGAACGATAAAGTTATTACGATCGACAAAATCGGTGCGGCTTCCAGCCAACGAGTGCTGGGTTTTCACATTTTCGGGATCAAGCTGTGCTGCCAGCGGAGTACCAAACTGGTAGGTCATTGATGCCGTTACGCTTAAGTCAGTATTGTCTCCCGTACCAGCCTTATAATCTGCCGCCAGCGTAAGTAAAGGAACCGGTGTGTAACTCATTCCAACGGTCACAGCGTGCGGATTTTTTTGCAGGTTATCTGTCCCGAACAGCGCGACCTCATCACCATAATACTGCTCATAAATCAGTTTGCCGCCAAGCTGCGGATAGAATGGTAGCCACGCCTCTGTCCGCACGTCCCAGCCTTGAGCCGGACGTTCTTCGTAAAACTCAAAATCTTCGGAATCTTTCCAGTCCGACAGAGGATGGTAATAGTTTCCGGAAAAACGCAGAAAATCGGTCCACGCCTCGCCACCTAAACCCAGACGGCGGTGACCACGCGTAAAATCGTAGTCATAAAACACGTTGCTCCCCAGCAACCACGCCCCTACATTCTGACGCACGCCGAACCCCACGTTACCAATGGTACGATCTTCTTTTCGCTGGGCTGAAAACTGACTAAAAAACAATGTGCTTTGGGTATCGTACCAGGGAACAAAATAATCCAGCGAACTACCTTCCAGATCCCCCCCTTCACCAATTGCCAGGTTGGTACGCACTTTGCCATAGGGCGACATTAATGATTCAATTCCAGATTGTGCAGACGAAGTCATTTGCCCCTGAAAATAGCTACGGGCCTGAGATTCAAGCGCTTCTGGTGTTAGATTATCAAACCCTTGCGTGGCAGAATTAATAAAATAGTCAGCGCTTTTTTCTGTATATGATTTTCCGAGATTCTCTTGTTCTTTTTTTTGCGCTGAGTCACTGGCTAAATCAGGTAATGAGGTTTCACTCACTTTTTCAGCTACTGGAGATACACTGGTGCCTGAGGCTGAAACAACGCCACCATAAAGTAACACGAGTATGAGAATGCGCATCCATTGCGCCATACGACAACCATCCTTGAGTTTATCGCAATAACTAAAATATAATATTGTTTTATATCGAGAAATTCACTCCGGCTTACAATGTAAATATCAATTCATTACGCGAATGAATATATAAACATTCTAAATATTGCCTACTATCGATAATATCAGACATAAAAATAAGTAGGCAAATTAGAAACTCTAAATTTACTTTTAATTATTATTAATGAAAAATTCGACGCGTTTCTTCGAAATAAGTCCATGCCCATGCGGACAAAAGTAGTCCACAGCACCGCAGGCTTTTAATATCTGGAGTTGCTGATGACACTCCGGACAACGCGCTTCAAGCTGAATATCTTTATGACAGTTTTCGCAGTGCGCCGCTCCGTTTTGTGGCTCTACTGGTGTATGACAATCCGGGCAAGTAACCGACATGATAACTCCTTGAGATAATTTTCACTGTCTGGATTTTAACACGATTCACCGAATGAATGAGACCGACGCCGATGCGGACACCTCAAATGGTGCAAAGATGCGGTAGTGATAAACAGGGGATGGTGTGGTATGGGCTGGATTGCCGGGGCATAACGCCACCCCGGCGAAATGGAGAGATTACTTCGCGTTAGCTGCCGGTTTAGTCTGGGTATTTTCCAGCATACGGCGGATCGGAACAATGAGGACGATCAGGACCGCGGCGCAGATAAGCAGCGCAATGGAGCAACGCGCAAACAGGTCTGGCAGCATATCCAACTGGTCAGCCTTCACGTGACCACCAATCAGGCCTGCGGCCAGGTTACCCAGCGCGCTTGCACAGAACCACAGCCCCATCATCTGACCACGCATTCTTTCTGGCGCCAGCAGCGTCATGGTCGCCAGACCAATTGGGCTCAGGCACAGTTCGCCGAGCGTCAGCATCAGGATACTGCCCACCAGCCAGAATGGAGAAACGCCCGCGCCGCCATTTGTCAGCACATCCTGCGCCGCCAGCATCATTATGCCAAAGCCTGCCGCCGCACAGAGAATGCCGATAACAAACTTGGTGATACTGCTTGGGCGAATGTTCATGCTCGCAAGTTTAGGCCACGCCCAACTGAATACCGGCGCAAGCAGGATGATAAACAGGGCGTTAATCGACTGGAACCACACGGCCGGGATTTCAAAGTCCCCGATCATACGGTTAGTGTAGTCGTTGGCAAACAGGTTAAACGAAGTCGGTTTCTGCTCAAACGCAGACCAGAAAAACGCCGCAGAAACCAGCAATATAAAGCAGACCAGCAGTCTGGCGCGTTCTTTACGGTTCAGGCCCGCAAAGACAAACAAGTAGATGAAATAACAGGCGACGGATGCCGCAATCACGTACACCAGCATGCTGGCTACCGCAACCGGGTTAATCACAATCACACCCTGCGCAATCAGCGTAACAACGACGGCCACACCCGCAGCCAGCGCGAGTAACCACGCCCCGACACCGTTTTTCTTCGCTACCGGGTTGTTCCAGGTGGAGTCCAGCCCCACTTCGCTATCGTAACGTTTCATCGCCGGTACGGCAAAGATACGGAAGATAATCAAAGCTACCAGCATCCCGATACCGCCAATACCAAAACCCCAGTGCCAGCCATGCGTTTTAATCAGCCAGCCTGAGATCAACGGTGCTATGAATGAACCGATGTTGATACCCATATAGAACAGCGAGAAACCGCCATCACGGCGCGCATCGCCTTTTTTATACAGCGTACCGACCATGACCGAAATACAGGTCTTAAACAGACCAGAACCCAGCACGATGAACATCAGGCCGATAAAGAACAGGTTGTTACCCATGATGGCAGAGAGCGCAATCGACAGGTGGCCGAGCGCAATCAGAATAGAGCCATACCATACCGCTTTCTGCTGGCCGAGCCAGTTATCCGCCAGCCAGCCCCCCGGCAGTGCAGCGAGATACATGGTACCGGCAAATATACCGACAATCGCAGAGGCATTTTCACGCGCCAGCCCCATTCCACCGTCATAAACGGTGGCCGCCATAAATAAGATCAGTAACGGACGGATGCCGTAAAACGAAAAACGCTCCCACATCTCCGTGAAAAATAGCGAGCCTAGCGGATAGGGATGGCCGAAGAACGTTCGGCTTTCTTGTGGTTGAGTAGACGGTTGCATAATTCTCCTGAAAAGATATGTGTTGTGCGAGTAAACACCACGCTGTACGCCGGCCAGTTATGTATCTGGTCGATTTTTTTACAGGTAGCGAAAAGTTAATTAGCCATTTGAGGGTCTGGAGCCAGTTTTGTCTAGTACCAACCCCTGCACTTTAAGATGAAAATTCGACAATTGTCTACTTTCTTAGATTTAAACTTGGTCAAAAAAGAATAGTCATTGACATTATACAGACACACAGGACTATAAACAGACGAAAAAAACCCGCGACAAGCGCGGGTTTTCATAATCAGCAAGGGTTACTTACTTTTTTTAATATGTTGAATCAAACGCTTACGCTTGCGCATTTGTGTTGGCGTCAACGTATTACGCTTATTCGCATACGGGTTTTCCCCTTCTTTGAACTGAATACGGATCGGTGTACCCATCACTTCCAGCGACTTACGGAAGTAGTTCATAAGATAACGTTTGTAGGAATCAGGCAGGTCTTTAACCTGGTTGCCGTGAATCACCACAATTGGTGGGTTATAGCCACCAGCATGCGCATATTTCAACTTCACACGACGACCGCGCACCAGCGGCGGCTGGTGATCTTCTGTCGCCATGGTCATGATGCGGGTCAGCATCGCGGTACTGACGCGGCGGGTTGAGCTGTCATACGCTTCACGCACTGACTCAAACAGATTACCCACACCACTGCCGTGCAGCGCAGAGATAAAGTGCACGCGGGCAAAATCGATAAAGCCCAGACGGAAGTCCAGCGTCTCTTTAACCTGCTCTTTCACTTCCTGGGTCAGGCCATCCCACTTGTTGACGACGATGACAAGTGAGCGCCCACTATTGAGAATAAAGCCCAGTAGCGACAGATCCTGATCGGAAATACCTTCGCGGGCATCAATCACCAGCATCACCACGTTGGCGTCTTCAATCGCCTGCAGCGTCTTGATAACGGAGAATTTTTCTACCGCTTCGGTAATTTTTCCGCGCTTACGCACGCCTGCAGTGTCGATCAGCACATATTCGCGACCGTCACGTTCCATCGGGATATAAATACTGTCACGCGTGGTTCCCGGCATATCGTAAACCACCACGCGGTCTTCGCCGAGAATACGGTTAGTGAGTGTGGACTTACCGACGTTCGGACGCCCGACAATCGCCAGTTTGATTGGCAGATCCTGCGGATTGAAGTCGTCTTCAGGCTCCTCTTCACCGTTTTCTTCGGCTTCCAGCTTCGCCCAGTATTCCGCGTCTTCATCCACTTCTTCCTGCGGCGCTACGTCATCCATCCACGGCAGCAGAACGTGCTCCAGCAGGCTGAGAACACCACGACCGTGAGAAGCTGCGATCGGGTGAATTTCACCTAACCCCAGCGAATAAAAATCAACCACCGCCTGATCCGGATCGAGTCCGTCAGTTTTGTTGGCGACCAGGAAAGTCGGTTTTTGGCGCGAACGCAGATGTTTGGCGATGGCTTCATCTGCCGGCATCAGGCCAGCACGCGCATCAACCATGAACAGCACAACATCCGCTTCTTCGATGGCTAGCAGCGACTGTGCAGCCATGCGGGTTTCTACCCCGTCTTCGGTGCCATCAATACCGCCGGTATCAACACAGATAAACTCGCGTCCTTCAATCTCAGCACGACCGTACTTACGGTCACGAGTCAGACCCGGGAAATCCGCAACCAGCGCATCTCGGGTGCGAGTTAGACGGTTAAATAACGTGGATTTGCCAACGTTAGGGCGCCCGACAAGCGCGACCACAGGTACCATGTTTAAAGCCTCATTTAAAAAATCATCAGACAACGGACGTATTTTTACGCCATTGTTAAAAACAGGAAAACGGCCCCTGCACCAGGAGCCGTTTTTCAAAGCGAGCGGCAGGACGATTAACGCGTAATTGAATACAGCGTACCGTCTTTCGCCTGGATCAGCAGTTTACCATCAGCCGATACTGGCTCGGTCAGGAAACCGGAGCTGTCGACTTTCTGCTGGGCCACAAAGCGGCCATCATCAATGTTAATCCAGTGCAGATAGCCTTCGCTATCGCCGACAACCAGATTGCCATTATACAGCGCCGGAGACGTCAGCAGACGGTGAAGCAGATCGCTCTGCGTCCACAGCGTTACGCCGCCGTCAGTGGTTAACGCCAGCACGCGGTCATTCTGATCTACCAGATAGATACGGTTGCCATCGACGATGAAATCATTCACCGAGCCGAGTTCACGTTTCCACATAACCTGGCCGCTGCGCAGATCCAGCGCCGTCAGGTTACCATTATAAGCCAGGGCGTACACAACGCCATTAACGATAACCGGCGTGGTGTCAACATCACTCAGACGATCGATTTCTGTTGGACCGGTCGCCTGAGAAATACGTTGCTGCCAAATCATCTGGCCCTGTTGCATCAGCACAGCGCTCACGCGACCGTTATCACCGCCGACAATCGCCGCACCAAAAGCGCTAGCCGGGGCTGATTCGCCGCGTAACGAAAGCGATGGCATATCCAGGTTGACGGTCCATTTGACGGCACCGTCAGCTTCGTTTAACGCCTGCAGTTGACCGTTGCTGGTGTGAATCAATACCACACCATCACTCACCACCGGGCGAGACAGCGCTTCACCGGCAACACGAGTCTGCCAGGCAATAGTACCGTCGCTGGTATTAAGCGCATAAACCTGGGCTTTTTCGCTGCCGATATAGACGTGACCACCGGAAACCGTCACACCACCAGAAAGCTGTGCAGAGACTCTAGAGAACCAGCCGTCTTTTTCCGCCAGATTGACGGACCAGACTTCTTTGCCATCATCCGCGTTCAGAGCTTTAACGACGCCTGTACGATCCGCCGCATAGACAACGTTATCTGCCAGCGCAGGATGAAGATTGGAATAGAAATCACCAATACCGTTACCTACAGACGTGCTCCAGGCTGTAGACGGAGTAAACTGGTTTTCAACCACCGGTAATGGGGACATCTTAACGACATCTTCTTCGCCACCAAACAGTGAACAGCCGCTTAATAGGGTAACGGAAAGCAGCCCTGGCAGAAGTAATTTACGCAATTGCATCGGGTCCCTCTCAGATGGACAAATTATTGATTTTCATCTGCATCATTTCGCTCAGAGCAGGAGAGGCTTCGCTTTTTACACCCGCTTCCCATGCGCTACGCGCGCCTTGTTTATCGCCTTTGCTCAGCAACGCTTCGCCACGCAGATCGGCGACAATGGCCGCCCACCCTTCACCTTTAATGGTGTCGAGCGTTTTCAGCGCGGTATCCGCTTGTTTAAGCTGAACTTGCACACGCGCAAGACGCAGATTAATCACCGCTTTGAGATTCTCATCGCTGGTCGCCGCCAGTCCTTGTTGCAACTGGGTAGCGGCTTTCTCAAGTTCGTTTTGATCAACAAACTGCTGCGCCAGTTCCATCGACGCTAACGCGCCGTAGGTATTTTTGTTCTCTGCGGCAAATTTCTCTGCGGCAGGAATGCTGTCCTGCTTACCCGCACTGACCGCAGTCACTGTATTTTGATACGCCAGAGAAGCAGAGCGTGTGGACTCCGTCTGATGGCTGGTCCAGTAACGCCAGCCAACCAGTGCGCCAACCCCTAAAATAACCCCAACCACCAGCGCTTTGCCATTTTCGGCAAAGAAGCGTTTTACCGCATCAACCTGGTCGTTTTCGTTCTCGTAAATTTCCACGCTGTCCTTCTCCTTAGCAAGTCAAAGTGCGCAAATGCGCGGCAACGCTATCCTGCGCTACTGCCGTTTGCTCACCAGTGCGCAAATCCTTCACTACAACAGTACCGTCAGCCACTTCGGACTCACCCAGTACCAGTGCAACGCGAGCGCCCCACTTATCGGCGCGAGCAAACTGTTTCTTAAAGTTGCCGCCACCGTGGTTTGTCATCAGTTTTACGCCCGGAACTTCATCGCGCAGACGTTCAGCCAGCGCCATTGCCGCCGACTGCGTATCTGTACCTGAAGCGATCAGGTATATATCGACAACAGGAGAAGCAATAAATTCCGGATTAACTGCCTGAACTAACAAAACAAGTCGTTCCAGACCCATCGCGAAGCCAACCGCTGGCGTAGCACGACCGCCAAGTTGCTCGACCAGACCGTCATAACGACCACCCGCACACACGGTACCCTGCGAGCCCAGGCTGCTGGTGACCCACTCAAATACGGTACGGTTGTAGTAGTCGAGACCACGAACCAGTCGTTGGTTAACGGTGTAAGCAATACCTGCTGACTCCAGCAGCGTACACAGACCGGCGAAATGCGCGCGTGAATCCTCATCCAGGTAGTCGCCCAGAGCCGGAGCGTCGTTGAGCAGAGCCTGCACTTCCGGATTTTTGGAATCGAGTACACGCAGCGGGTTGGTATACATGCGACGCTTGCAATCTTCGTCCAGTTTGTCTTTATGCTGTTCCAGGTACGCCACCAATGCATCTCGGTAGTTAGCACGGGCTTCCAGAGAACCGATGGAGTTCAGTTCAAGGCTAACATGCTGAGAAATACCCAGTGCACGCCACCAGCGAGCGGTCAGCATAATCAGCTCAGCATCAATGTCCGGGCCTTGCAGGCCAAACACTTCGACACCCAGCTGATGGAATTGGCGATAGCGACCTTTTTGCGGGCGCTCGTGGCGGAACATCGGTCCGATATACCACAGACGCTGTTCCTGATTGTACAGGAGACCATGTTCGATGCCGGCGCGTACGCAGCCAGCCGTTCCTTCAGGACGCAAAGTCAGGCTATCGCCATTACGGTCCTCAAAGGTGTACATCTCTTTTTCAACCACGTCGGTCACTTCACCGATCGCGCGTTTGAATAACGGGGTCTGCTCTACAATCGGCAAGCGGATTTCACTGTAACCGTAGCTGCCGAGCACGTTTTTAAGAGTGCCTTCAATGCGCTGCCAGATGGCGGTTTCGCCAGGCAGATAATCGTTCATGCCGCGAATGGCTTGAATGTTTTTTGCCACGTTTATTCTCTTTATGGATATAAAAATGAACCCTCAGCGCTAACCCGAACAATGCGGGCGCCATGCGGGTTCAATCATACACGGGAAGCACGCCGCTTCCCATCACGTTGTTATTTTTCAACCTGCTGCACGTCAATTCGACGCGCTTCGTCCAGGATGCTGGCTTTGGCACGAATACGGGCTTCTAGCTGGGTAATCATATCGTCGTTATCGATACGATCCTTACGTACACCGTCTTCATACAGGCCGCTTTTCTTGTTGCCACCCGTCACGCCGAGCGTGGAAACCAACGCTTCACCAGGACCGTTTACCACACAGCCGATGATCGAAACGTCCATTGGCGTGATGATGTCTTCCAGACGTTGCTCCAGCGCGTTAACCGTGCCGATGACGTCAAACTCCTGACGAGAACAGGTTGGGCAGGCGATAAAGTTGATCCCGCGCGCGCGAATGCGCAGCGATTTCAGAATATCGAAGCCTACTTTGATCTCTTCTACCGGATCGGCCGCCAGAGAAACGCGCAGCGTATCGCCGATCCCTTCTGACAACAGCAAACCCAGGCCAATCGCGGACTTCACCGATCCGCTGCGTGCGCCACCGGCTTCGGTGATCCCCAGATGCAGCGGCTGATCGATCTGTTTGGCTAACAGACGATAAGATTCAACGGCAAGGAACACATCAGAGGCTTTAACGCTCACTTTGAACTGGTCGAAGTTCAGACGATCGAGATGATCCACATGACGCATAGCTGATTCCAGCAGCGCCTGCGGCGTGGGTTCGCCGTATTTTTCCTGCAGATCTTTTTCCAGCGATCCGGCGTTAACGCCGATGCGGATAGGAATGTTGTTATCGCGAGCGCAGTCCACCACCATGCGAATACGCTCTTCATTACCGATATTGCCGGGGTTGATACGCAGACAGTCGACCCCGTATTCCGCTACTTTCAGCGCGATACGGTAGTCAAAGTGAATATCGGCAACCAGCGGGACTGTGACTTGCTGTTTGATAAGCTTGAACGCTTCTGCAGCATCCATTGTCGGTACAGAGACTCGGACAATGTCAGCCCCAACGCGTTCCAGCGCTTTGATTTGATTGACCGTCGCCGCCACATCCGTTGTCCGCGTATTGGTCATAGACTGTACGGCGATGGGCGCGCCATCACCAATCGGCACATTCCCAACGTAAATGCGTGTCGATTTTCTACGTTGAATTGGAGCCTGATTATGCATTAAAAAATCTCCCGCATTGCCGTCTGTTACTGAGCCGCTGGTTGTTCGGCATTTACGGTCAGACGCGCAACCTGGTTAGTTCTGATAAAACGACTCAGGTCGACAGGTTTACCCTGGAACTGAATCTGCACTGCTGCCGGTGCACCAATTTTCAGTTTGTACGGTGCCTGGCCGACAAGATTTAACGTGCCATCTTTACGCTGCATACCGCTAAACAGTTTTTTACCGGTCGCATCACTGACTTCCAGCCAGCAGTCGGCGGTAAAATTCATCACCAGCGCGTTAGGATCGGCGGCAGGTGTTGTCACACCCGCTTGATCGGTCGGCAAAGGTGCCGCCGTAGCCGGTGAGGTTGGCGCCGTTGTCGCTGTGTCTACGTTGGCCTGAGACGGTGCCACTACCGCATTCTGTTGCGCATCTGCAGCAGGTGCTGGCACTGTGGCAGCGTCAGGTGCTGACGCTGCGTCTGCCGCCGCGCCATCATCCGGCGCGGGGGGAGTCATATCCTGACTTGCCGCAGCGCTGGTATCTAACGGCACGCTCTGGGCACTGTCTTTGCCCGCATTTAGCTCAGCGGAGGATTGATCGGCCATCGTGGTGATCTCTTCCTGCTGCGCTTTATGATTCTGCCACCACCAGGCGCCAGTAAGTCCAACCACGACAAACAGTACCAGCCAGGTAAAGGTCATCAACCAGCCATCACGCTTTTTGCGGCGCTTACCGAGCGAGAAACTCTGCATCGGCGCCACTTTGGCTGGGCGAATCGGAGCCTGTTTTTCCAGCCCTGGCAACAGTTCTTCTTCAGGAATATGCACCAAACGCGCATAGGAACGGATATACCCGCGCAGAAACGTTGAAGCGAGATCGGCTGGCGCCTTATCTTCTTCAATATCGCGTACCGTGGAGACCTTCAGGCACAGTCGTTCCGCGACGGCCTGTTGGCTGAATCCGAGTTGTTCACGGGCATTGCGCAGGCGAACGCCGGTGGAGAGTGCTTCATTTTTGTCGTGCGTGGCTTCAGTATTCATTCGCTACAGCTGCGTAAATATGGGCTCTGGCGCCGGTGAGCCACAATGCTCACCCACACCGCGAAACATCTGGTCAGTTAACCTTGGTCAGACAGTATAAAACGGTCAGACTATCAATGACAAAACAGCGTAAACCTGAGGGCTAAACTCTTGTTGGGCCGCTACATACTGCCTTAAAGTCGACGAAAACGCACCGTTAATATTGACCTGATGAGTATAACAAATGACCGTATGTCACTTACATTGCACTACGGTACATTAATTATACCGTAGTGCACCAACATCAAACGGTCTTGATGTCGATAGCATCACCCTGCATGCGCTTGCGCAGAGTACGCTTGGTACGGTCAATGACGTCACCCGCCAGCTGACCGCAGGCTGCATCAATATCGTCGCCGCGTGTTTTACGCACGATGGTCGTGAAACCATAGCCCATCAACACTTTGGAGAAACGATCGATACGGCTGTTAGAACTCCGTCCGTACGGCGCGCCCGGGAACGGGTTCCATGGGATCAGGTTAATCTTACACGGCGTATCTTTCAGCAGCTCCGCCAGCTGATGCGCGTGCTCGGTACCGTCGTTAATGTGATCTAACATCACATATTCGATGGTGACGCGGCCCTGGTTGGCGTTCGACTTCGAAATGTAGCCTCGTACCGACTCAAGGAACGTAGCAATATTGTACTTTTTGTTGATCGGCACGATTTCGTCACGGATTTCATCGTTCGGCGCATGCAGGGAAATCGCCAACGCAACGTCAATCATGTCGCCCAGCTTATCCAGTGCAGGGACCACGCCGGAAGTAGACAGCGTAACACGACGTTTTGACAGCCCAAAACCGAAGTCATCAAGCATGATTTCCATCGCCGGAACCACGTTGGTCAGGTTCAACAACGGTTCGCCCATGCCCATCATGACCACGTTGGTGATAGGACGCACGCCCGTTGCCTTCACCGCACCGACGATTTTCGCCGCGCGCCAGACCTGGCCGATGATTTCCGACACCCGCAGGTTACGGTTAAAGCCCTGTTGCGCCGTAGAGCAGAATTTACACTCTAATGCACAGCCGACCTGTGAAGACACACACAGGGTGGCGCGATCGTCTTCCGGGATATACACGGTTTCTACGCGCTGGTCGCCAACGGCAATGGCCCATTTGATGGTGCCGTCAGACGAACGCTGCTCTTCCACCACTTCCGGGGCGCGAATTTCAGCGACTTCTTTCAGTTTGTTGCGCAGCACTTTGTTGATGTCAGTCATGTCATCAAAGTTGTCGCTGCAATAGTGGTACATCCATTTCATGACCTGATCGGCACGAAACGGCTTTTCGCCCATCTCTTTGAAGAATTCGCGCATCTGCTGACGGTTCAGATCCAGCAGGTTAATTTTTCCATTTTTATTTGGAACCGCAGCAATGACGACTTCAGAGGTGTTAACTAATTCAGACATAATTTTTTCCGGCCTCGTTGTTACACGTTATGGCCCGTGGAGGGTTGATAAAAAGAAACGCCCCGGCAAGCGGTCTGCTCTTCCGGGGCGTTGCATTGTACAAAGTCTGGCGCAGGGATGCCACGTTTGCACGAAGCATTAGCGAAAATAATATGTAAATGCTAATTCATCTCCAAAGGATTTCGCGTCGCAGGAAGACGGTAAGTTCGAGCATCCCCGGGAGCATAGAAAACTATGTGACCGGGGTAAACGAACGCAGCCAACGCATCGGCGACGTGAAAGACGCAGGAGATCAGCGAGTACGCGGGCAAACCTCGCCTTCGCCAAAGAAATAGGCGATTTCACGCGCCGCAGATTCGACGGAGTCGGAACCGTGGGTGCCGTTCTCGGTGAAGCTGTCAGCGTAATCTGCACGCAGCGTACCTGCCAGCGCATTCGCCGGGTTGGTTGCACCCAGCAGATCGCGGTGACGCTGAACGGCGTTTTCGCTTTCCAGAACGGAAACAACAATCGGACCAGAGGTCATGAATTCAACCAGACCATCAAAGAACGGTTTGCCGTCGTGCTCGGCATAGAAGCCACGCGCCTGTTCAACGGTCAGGTGCAGCATTTTAGTCCCCACAATTTTGAACCCTGCTGATTCAAAGCGTGCGAAGATGCTTCCAATAACGTTTTTTGCCACCGCATTTGGTTTGATGATGGAAAAAGTACGTTCAATAGCCATGATTACCTCTGAAAAAAATGTTTTGTTGTGGTTTACCTGGCGCGGATTATAAAGAGCATCCCGGCAATTGACTATTGATGAAGGTAACATTTCTTTAAAATAAGATGAATTTCAGCAACAAATAACATCAAGCTGGTCTACTGCAAAGCAAATCTCACCGTGGCAACCTGCCCGCCGTCATCCATAACCAACAGCTGGTACTCTCCTGCGACCGTTAAGCGCAGGGTCAGACTCCGCCCACGTTCTTCCAGCCGCTCACCGTTAAGAAACCACCAGGGTTCGCCTGTCCCACCGCTGGTTTGTAGCGGCACGGAGACCGCTGGTGAACCGGGTAAGCGTTTCACAATCGCGCCATCGCGAACGCCTGTCAACTGCAGCGGTAAAGAAGCGTCCTGCCCCAACGGCGGGCAGGTTGCGGAAACTGGCGGTAGCCGAGCGGCTCGCCGCTCGGATGGCGGCAGCCAGGGCTCCAGCGGCAACGGCCAGACAATTAACGTCTGTTCCCGCGCTTGCGGGCAGTCTGGCGCCACGCGTTTTTCTGACGCATCTAACCAGACGGGAAAACGAATACCGTTAACCCCTTCCTGCTCGGGTAATAACAGCGTAGGCGGCTGGCTACCGTCCAATAGCCAGGTGGCTAAACGACGACGACAGTTACCGTCCCCGTTGGGCAAAAATTGCCCACCCGGCCAGCACACCACGCTCCGGCTGACCGACTCTGGTCGCGGGTCTTCAGGCTGGTTTGTTCCACGAGCCAGCAGCATGTTGTTAACCTGATTCAGCAAAGGCACGGCGCTGGCAAAACCAAATTGCCCCACCACCGGCGTGCCGTCGGGTCTGCCGGTCCAGATGCCAATCACGTAACGTGAGTTAACACCAATCGCCCACGCATCGCGATAGCCGTAGCTGGTGCCCGTTTTCCACGCCAGCGGTACCACACGACTCAGGGCGTTATCCGGCAGGGGCTGCGCGTCGTCCGCCATAATCCGCCGGATAATCCACGCCGCACCAGCGGACATCAGCGGGCGTTCCAGCAGCGGGTCTTCCGGCTGCAGACGGAGCTTTCCTGCTTTTCCCTGACGGGCAAAGGCGCTGTACGCCGCGACCATATCTTCAAGCCTGGCTCCCGCGCCCCCGAGGATCAGTGACAGATTTGGCGCAGCCCCTGCCGGTAAATACAACGGTAACCCCACGTTACGCAGCCTGGCGGCAAAACGTTTCGGGCCGTAGGCTTCCAGTACCTGGACTGCCGGCAGATTCAGCGAGCGCACCAACGCCTCGCTCATGCTTACCGGGCCATGAAAACCGCTGTCAAAATTCCCCGGACGATAATCCCCGGTACGCCGCGGTACGTCCTGCAATAATGAGGCCGGGTGAACCAGTCCATCCTCCAACGCGAGTCCATAGACAAAGGGTTTCAGCACCGATCCCGGCGAGCGGATCGCGCTCACCATATCCACATGCCCAAAGCGGGTGTCGTCATTCATATCCACCGAGCCCACCCAGCCACGTACGCGCATATCGGTATGGTCGACCACAATCATCGCCAGCGAACTGCGCGCCGGAAGCCGCCCCTTCCAGTTTTGCGCCATCTCCTCCAGTTGACGTTGCAGCCCGGCGTCCAGCGTGGTGACAATTTTGTTGCTGCTGCTTTTGTTCAGCATCATGCGTGAGAATAACGGCGCCAATTGCGGCATCTGCCTCGGTGCCAGCCAGACCGGTTCTTCGCGTGATTCCTGCGCCTGTTTTGCCGACCAGACGCCCTGCGTCGCCATGCGATCGAGCACTTTATTGCGCGCGGCTTGCGCCCGATCCGGCCAACGGTCCGGACGCAGACGGCTCGGCGCCTGCGGCAGTACAGCCAGCAATGCGGCATCGGAGTAGCTGAGTTGTGCCGGTGATTTACCCAGATACGCCCAGCTTGCAGCACCAACGCCTTGCAGCGTCCCACCAAACGGCGCGCGGTTAAGATACAGCGTCAGGATATCGCGTTTGGAGAGATGCCATTCCAATTGGAATGCACGCCATAGCTGGCGAAACTTACCGCCAAAAGTGCGCGGATGTGGGTCGAGCAGCCTCGCCACCTGCATGGTGAGCGTACTGCCTCCGGAGACCACGCGCCCGGAGGTGAGATCCTGCCAGGCGGCGCGAAGCACAGAAAACGGATTGACGCCGGGATGTTTCCAGAACCAGCGATCTTCGTAGTTAATGAGCGCCTCAAGATAACGGGGCGAGACCTCTTCAAGCGTGACCGGATAACGCCAGATACCGTCCGCGTCGGCAAAGCGCCACAGCGGCGTCCCGTCCTGAGCCACCACTACTCGCGCAGGATTAACCTCATGCAGCGGCAACGGCCAGATTTTATCCGCCGTCCACACTGCTGCCCCTATCAGCAACGCAGCGGCTACCAGCCAGCCGCTGCGTTTAACCCACCGATGCATCATTTACGGTCTGACAATCAGCGGGCCCTCAGCCGTGCCGGTGGCACGCCACTGCGGAACATACATCGATTCCACCTGGGGTACAGGTACCTGATACGTCCCCGGTGTGACCGCGCGCGCCAGATACACCAGCGTGACCGGTTGCCCTTCGTTGACAGCCACCGCCGCGACAAAGCGATCGTCGCGGAATTCAACGTGCTGGATATCCGCTTGCTGCATTTGATTAAGCAAATTCGCCACTTCGCTGCCGCTATCCTGCAGGCTGGCGCTACCGTTGGCCAGATTCTGGTTTTCCAGTTCCAGACCAGCAGGCAGAAGATCGACCACCAGCGCATCCGGAACATTCTGGCTGGCTCTAACCGTCAACCAGACCAGCACCAGCTCGCCGCTGCGCAGAGACGAGAGCGATTTACTCTGCCCATCGGTGCCCAGCACCTGACGTTCAATGAGCAGTACATTGCTGGCAGGCTGCGGTGAACTTTGCGGATAGCCGCTGACGTCCAGACGCAGCCACAGCGGCAGATTACCCGTGTTGGTCACCGCCAGCGTCGCTAACTGTTCCGCATCCAGATTTCGGGTTTGCGATTTATCACCCGCCAGCGGTTGTTCAGAGAGAGATGTCTGCGCCTGCCACGTGCCCGGCAGATCCTGCAGCGTACGGGCAGCAAGGAACAGCGCATTATTCTCCTGCGTGGAGAGCCAGCGCTGACCGAAAGCCTGCTCCGACAGCGTATTCAGCAAAGTATTTTGCACGTCGGGTTTCAGTTTATTCTCTTCCAGCAAGGCCAGCATCAGCGCGTTGTCGCGTAGCTGACTGCCGTAATCCGCCATCCACTGCTGCGTATCTCGGCGCGGCGTATTGAGTGCCAACGTCAGCGCCTGTTCACTGCGATTCGCATCGCCCATGTTTTTCAGCGCAATGCCCAATTGCAGCAGCGGCAGGCCAGAGGCGGCCTGAGCTCGACGTTCCCAGATCTCACGCAGAGCGCCCAGCGGCGCTTTCTGCTGACGGGCCAGTACCAGCGCGGCATAGGCCTGTACGGCAAACCGGCTGGCTGCGGTGTCGTCGGTGTAGCGAATCGACATCATGCCCGGATCCTGTAAATAACGCAGCAGACGCGCATTGCCCCGGTTGATCACCTCGCTCGGGACGCTGTAGCCCTGTTCATTTGCCCGGACGAGGAAGTCCATGACATAGGCACTCAGCCAGTACTCTTCCGGCCCGTTCTTATCCCACAGCGCAAATCCCCCATCGTCACGCTGCATTTGCAGTAACCGGGAAATACCTATTTCAACCGCCGTGCGGCGTTTTTCATCGCTATCACCCGCTATACCCAACGCCTTCAACTGTGCGGCGTTGGTATACAACGATGGGAATAATCCGCTGGCAGTCTGCTCCAGGCAGCCGTAAGGATAGGCTTTCAATTCGCGAACATAGCGCGCCAGATTCAGCGGCGGCTTGCCGCTGAACAGCAGTTGCCCCTGCACCGTTGCCGGGGAGAAGTTGGTCAGTTCCCCGTCCGGTAACTGCCAGGTTTCACCGGCTTGCAGCGCCACGCCGCTATTGAGAGTTTGCGCCGGGAACGCCGGACGCACGCCAATCTTCCACTGTTTATGTTGAACGGGGAGCGTTTCACCTGGCAGCGTCAAACCACTAATAACGGCCTGAATCTCACCATCGCCGAATCCCTCCAGTGCCCGTACCGGAATAAATAACGTGGTACGCACGCCAGGTGCCAGATCCACCGGGGAAGGGTTTTGGCCCATCAGTGACACTAAGCCGCTGGCGGTAAGCTGAATATTCAGCGTCTGCGGCCTATCTGTCAGATTGGTGACGTCCAGCGTCAGGCGCGAGGTATCACCACCGGCCATAAAGCGTGGCATATTCAGTTCCGCGATCACCGGCGCAGCGACGATCACTTTACTCTCGCTACTGCCAAAGTCATCTGCGGTCCAGGCCTGCGCCATCACCCGCAGTTCACCGTTAAAATCGCCAATCGGCAACGTTACCGTGCCCTCACCTTTCTCGTTGAGCGTGACCGGCAGCGCCTGTTGCGCCACGATATTGACGTGATTAACCGGCGGTTTGCCGCCGCGTTTTAGCTCATCACCATCGCCACCGAAACGCAGTGCCGCCAAACGCCCTTGCCCTTCGATTACCTGGCCGTAAATATCATAAATATCCGCGCCATAGCGTTTCTGGCCAAAAAATGCCTGCCACGGATCCGGGGTAGCGTAATCGGTGATATTCAACACCCCGCTGTCTACAGCGGAGACCAGGACGTTAACCTGTTTAGGCACGTCACCATTTTTGACACTGGCTTTCACGTTAACGGTCAACGGTTGATTCGGGCGCATTTTAGCCGGATTTTCCAGCGTCAAATCCAGGCGACGATTTTCATCGCCCAGCGGCAAATGCAGTAACCCGACCGCGCGTTTTGGCGTAGCCGAGCGGGATTTGTCGCCAGGGCGGATCACCAACGCGCTAAGATAGAGGTCATGGCGGTTCCAGGTTTTGTCGACCGGAATAGAGAGATCCAGACCATTTGCAGGGACATCGATCTCTTGCCACCACAGCGGGCCTTCGCTGGATTCCACCATTGCATAGCCTTTACCGGCAGCAGGCGCGGCAATGTGCAACTTCATGGTGTCGCCAGGACGATAATTGGGTTTATCCAGCTTCAGAGTGACACGATCCGGGCGCACCGCCCCGCTGCCGTCGCTGTTATCCTGCCAGCTGTATCCGGCCCAGAAGCGCACGCTGCTCACCGTATCGTTGGGTGCTTTCACTTCCAGACGGTAAGCGCCCCACTCCACCGGGAAGCTGATCTTACCGGTTTCATCAGCGGTAAGATCCAGTGTTTGCTCGCCTTCGACCAGATCCTTTTGATCGAACTGCGACTGCCAGCCCTCTCCTTCAGACCAGTTCCAATAGTAATCCCGACGTTCGCGGATCAACCGCACCTGCAAGCCGGAAACCGCTTTTTTCTCGCCTTTTGCATCGGCATAAACAATATCAAACGCGGCGTTGCTGTCTTCATCAACGATCGGCTGATTCACCGTGGTATCGGTGCGGTAATCATAAACGGCTTTGGCTGCGAATTGCGGGCGAATACCCGGCAGGGTATCTGCAGGCCAGATAGCCTGTTCTACCCGACGGGTCACCGGACGGCCACCCGACTCCAGCAGGCTGGCCTGCAAAATGACCTGTAACGGCGAGTGAGCTTCCTGCCACTGACTGCTGGTTGTGACTTCGCCACGACCGTTTTCATCCAGCGTCAGCTGAACTTCATCCAGACTGCGGGAGAGATTCTCTTCAGCAATATTGCCAAACTGGAATCCCGGCAATGCAGACACCGCTTCACGCTGTGGTCGCAGGAATAGCTGACCTTGCAGAGCATTACCATTCGCAGGCGCACCGTACAGGTAGTAACCCACCACCGAAAACTTCACATCGTCAGCCGGTGTAATCGGCATTTTATTGGCAGTGAGGTTGAGCGCCATCCGCTCGGGCATAAAATCTTCGACGTGGAAATCCCACATCCGTGAGCGGTTATCGCCGGTGTTGGCGCGAATATGCCACATACCGGTTGGCGCACTGCTGTCCAGCGGCCAGGTCAGACGGTACAGACCGTTTTCGGGCTGGCTGACCACCGTGCGTAATACCTGCCCATCGGGCTTAACGACTTCCAGCTTCACCGGCTGATCGGGCAACGTTTTGCCATCGCTGTCGCGCAGTAATCCGTTGAGGATCACCGTTTCACCGGGACGATAGAGATCGCGCGGACCGAACATAAAGAACTGTTTGCTGTATCCCGGTGCCCCCGCGATATCAAATTCAGCCAGATCCAGCGCCGGTAATTTCAGGTCCAGCAGCGTGGTTTGCCCGTCTTTACGCGCCAGCAATATGGCGGCGTCTTTATCCGTCTCGAGCTTCACGTGTCCCTGCGCATCGCTGGTCGCCTGCGCCAGCGTCTGCCCTTTCTCATTGAGCAAGGTAACATCTATACCCTGCTGCGCAGCGCCGTTTTCCAGGCTCTGGGTAAAGACATCCAGCTGATTGTGGTAACGGTGTGCGGATACGCCAATATTGCTGAGCGTAAATAGCGTGGCAGCATTGCTGTAATTGTATTGCCCGGCCTGGTTCATCACCGCAACGTACACCCCCGCCTGCTGCAACGGCTTGATTTCGCCCAGCGGCAGCAGCAGTTTCTCACGGGTATTGCGTGCCGGATTAAGGTCAAAGCGCCCGGTATAAACCAGCTCTGCCATTTTCAGCAGGTTGTCGGATTCCCAGTTAGACAATGAGTTGCGGTATTCCCACTGGCTGATAAACGCGCCAAGCGACTCCGGCTTCACGCGAAAGAAGTTCACATCCACGCTGTTGACGTTCAGCGCCATCACCGGCAGGCCTTCGATTACTTTGCCTGGCAACAGCGAGCCACGACTGGCAAATCCGACGCTCGGCTGGACATCGCGAGTGGTGATGTTTTTTTCATATTCAGTGCCAAACGTCGCCTTATTCAGCGCCAGTAAATCGCGCTCAATAGTCACCACCAGTTCGCGGTTGGGCTCCAGATGACGTAAGCGTAGCTCTTTCAGGTTGGGCGCCAATTCCCAGGCCCCGTCCACTTTGCCGCTTTTTTTATCGACAACGTGCAGTACACGAGAAAAATCTTGCTCAGGATCGAGAGGGATGGAGAACGTCAGCACCAGCGTCGCCGCGCCGTCTAACTGGACTTCGGAGGCGTCCAGTAGCGTCAACGGTTTACCCTGACTTTGCTGTGTCAGCTTGTGTAATTGCGCCGGATCTTTTACCGACGAGGTCTGTGGGGCAGGCGTATCATTTTTCGCGTCCGTCGACGGCTTATCATTATTATCGCACCCCGCCAGCGCAAGCATCAGCATACAGGTCGCTACGCGTAAATGTTTCATTTTTCATCCCTGGCCTGAGCGGCCCGTTAGCTACGTAGAACCCCTATTATGCGTGAGATTTCAGGATGTGGAAGTCTGTAACCAATCAACGTTATCTGAATTTTCGCGAATAATGTCGATCCACCCTGACAAATCAGCCTCTTTTACTTGTTCCCTGACGGTAAACAGCCGACAATTTGCCGAAACCTGGTAAAAATGGAGATGCCTATGACCACCGCCTTCTTTGTCGCTGCCGACTGGCTTGTCGAACACATTGACGATCCGGAAATACAGATTCTTGATGCCCGGATGGCGCCTCCAGGGCAGGAAGATCGTGATGTTGGCGAGGAGTATCGCGCTGGCCATATCCCTGGCGCGGTCTTTTTTGATATCGAAGCGCTCTCCGACCATACCTCAGCGTTACCGCATATGATGCCACGCCCGGAGGCGTTCGCCGTAGCTATGCGCGAACTGGGCGTACATCAGGATAAACACCTGGTCATTTACGATGACGGCAATTTGTTTTCTGCCCCGCGCGCCTGGTGGATGTTGCGCACGTTTGGTGTGGAAAATGTCTCCATTCTGGCGGGCGGTTTCGCAAGCTGGCAGCGTGATGAATTCCCGCTGCAGGCAGGGAACGTTGATTTGTCAGAAGGCGAGTTTGACGCGACGTTTACGCCGGAAGCCGTGGTGAGAGTGACCGATGTCCTGCTGGCCAGCCATGAAAAAACCGCACAGATTGTTGATGCGCGTCCGGCTGCGCGTTTCAATGCGGAAGTTGATGAGCCACGTCCTGGCCTGAGGCGCGGTCATGTTCCCGGTGCGCTAAACGTACCGTGGACTGAACTGGTTCGCGACGGCGAGTTAAAAACCACCGAGGAACTGGACGCCATCTTCTTTAGCCACGGCGTGAGCTTTGACAGACCGATTATCGCCAGTTGCGGCTCCGGCGTAACCGCCGCCGTGGTGGTACTGGCGCTTACCACGCTGGGTGTCCCTAACGTGGCCCTGTATGACGGGGCATGGAGCGAATGGGGTGCACGCAATGATTTACCGGTAGAACCGATATTATAAAGCTGGAAATGCCGGATGGCGCGTCGCGCATCCGGCCTACAAAATAGTGTAAATCGTAGGCTGGATAAGACGTATGCGTGGCCATTCGGCAAGGTCTTTTAGATGATCCGGTTCTGTTTAAAATCGCGCAGGAAACCGCCCCAGCGGCGCTCGTAGAACGGCGCGATGTGTTCGGTAATAAAGTGGCTGACCCCTTTCTCACCTTTCACCACCTGGCAGATATCAATCGGTTCATCACCCGGTAACGTATCGGTCGCTACGCTGCCCGTGGCATGAATAATCTCTTCAATATCGCCCTCGGCTTCAATGCCAATCAGCAGATTAGGCTGGGCATCCGGGCTATCTTTAATCGAGCAGATAAACGCCCGTTTTACCGGTTTAATGGTTTTAAACAGCGTCGTGAGCGAGTCGATCATCTGCGCCGGAGGTTCCGCGACCTCGGAGAGGATCAGCGACTCGCCGCCTTCCAGCACTTCCTGGGTACTCAACGGATTGCCTTCTTCACCGAGCAGCAGGCTGATTTCACGCGGCATAAATTCTTTGCCGGTCGGCAGTTTGGCGTTGAGAAACAGCGTCGCACCCAGCGTCATTTCAAACAGCGTGCGTACTGGCATCACAACAAACGCCTGTTCGTCTTCAACGGCCTGCTGCAGAGCTTCAAGGGAGGTGAAAAACGGGATCACGGTGGTGCCGTCTTCTTTTTCCCAGTGCTGCAGATCCAGTGCGCTGTCTTCAGCTATCGCCTCGCCTTCTGCGGCCGTACCCGGAACCCAGACGGTGGATTCCAGCAACGTGCGGAAAAAGGCCGGACGATGCGCAGGCTCCGTCGCTGCTTTTTCCAGCAACGTTTCTAATTCATTTTTTATTTCGGACATAAGATCACAAATTTTGTACATATGGGTTGTAGGCCTGATAAGACGCACCGCGTCGCATCAGGCAAAATGCCGGGTGGCGCTTCACTTACCCGGCCTACAAAAACACCTTTCAGGCAGTCAGCAGATTCGCGATGGTGCGCACACCCAGACCGGTCGCGCCCGCGGACCACTGCTCAACCGGTGCCTTGCGATAGGTTGCAGAGCAGTCGATATGCAGCCAGCCTTGCTGATAGTTTTCCACGAAATGCGACAGGAAGCCCGCCGCGGTGCTTGCGCCCGCAGGATAGGCCGCGCTGCCGGTGTTGTTCAGCTCGGCAAAGTTGGACGGCAACTGGTTACGGTGGAATTCCGCCAACGGCAGGCGCCAGAACGGTTCATTCTCCTGCGCCGCGCTTGCCATCAGACGGGCTGCCAGCTGGTCATCAAAGCTAAACAGCGCATGGTAATCGTTACCCAGAGCTGTTTTCGCCGCACCGGTCAACGTCGCGGCATCGATGATCAATTCCGGTTTCTGCGCACTGGCGTCAATCAGGCCATCTGCCAGCACCAAACGGCCTTCGGCGTCGGTGTTCATCACTTCAACATTTTTGCCGTTGCGATAGCGAATGATATCGCCGAGCTTGAAGGCATTGCCGCTGATCAGGTTATCCGCACAGCACAGATACAGCTTCACACGTTTGTTCAGACCGCGAGTGATGGCAAACGCCAGTGCGCCCGTTACCGTGGCCGCGCCGCCCATATCGGACTTCATTGAGTCCATAAACGCGCTTTGCTTGATGCTGTAACCGCCGGAGTCAAAGGTGATCCCTTTGCCGACCAGGCAGGCGTAAACCGGAGCGGTTTTATCACCGGTTGGGTTATAGTCCAGCGCCAGCAGTACCGGTGGACGTTCAGATCCACGACCTACCGTGTGCAGACCCATGTAATTCTGCTCGCGCAGATCTTCGCCTTTGGTGATGCGGTAAGAGACGTTATCGCACGCCACGCTGCACAGCAGATCAACCGCGCGCTGCGCCAGCTGTTCCGGGCCGAGTTCTTCCGCCGGGGCATTGATGGTGTCACGTACCCAGTCAATGATTTTCAGGCGGCTATCCAGTTCCTTCTGCTGCGCGTCGTCGAGCGGGGCCCACTCAACTTTACGGCTGCCTTTAGGTCCTTTGTAGCCCTGCCAGAATGCCCAGCTGCGCTCGGTGTCCCAGCCTTCGCCTTCCAGCTGAATATGTTTGATACCCAGACCGTCGATTTTCCGCGCGGCGCGCTGGATAAGGCCCAGATCGTCTTTTCCATTAAGGTGTAGGGTAATGCCGTCACTGTTAATACTGTAAGTCGCTTTTTCACCCCAGCGCGCGTCAGCAGGCTGCGTGGAAAGCGTAATTTTCATGGCTTCTGTCATTTTATTTATCCTTATTTTCGCGCATACAGGAAAACGGGCCACCCGTGGGCAGCCCGTTGACTTATTCAGCTTCGTCCAGCCAGACCAGCAAAATGGCCTCAAGGATTTTTTCGTTCGATGCTTGCGGATCATCATCGAACTCTTCCAGGTCACAGATCCATTGATGCAGATCGGTGAAACGAACGGTCTTGGGATCGAGATCGGGGAACGCATCGTACAGCGCCTCGCCGATTTCACGGCTGTCGGTCCACTTCAGTCCCATACTACCCTCTGTTAATGCTCACGCGCATGATTGATTGTGTAACGTGGGATTTCGACCACTAAATCGTCTTCGGTGACGCGAGCCTGGCAGCTTAAACGGCTCTCCGGCTCCAGTCCCCAGGCTTTGTCCAGCATGTCATCTTCTTCTTCCGTGCTTTCCGGCAGGGAATCGAAGCCTTCACGCACGATGCAGTGACAGGTGGTGCAGGCACAGGATTTTTCACAGGCGTGTTCAATCTCGATGCCGTTACGCAGGGCAACGTCGAGAATGGTCTCACCGGTCTCAGCTTCCAGAACTGCGCCATCGGGACAGAGATCCTGATGAGGCAAAATAACAATCTTTGGCATATTAAACCTCGTCCACGGAATGGCCTTTCAGCGCGCTACGGACGGACTTGTCCATGCGGCGAGCGGCGAATTCCTGGGTTTGTTTGTCTACGTTTTTAATGGCTTTTTCGATAGCGTCAACATCGTCACCCTGTGCAACCTCGCTCAAATGCGCGGCGGCGGCGTCGATGGCCTGACGTTCTGCGGCGCTTAACAGCGCGGCATCAGCGTTCAACGCACCGGATAAACTCTCCAGTACGCGTGCAGCTTCGACTTTCTGCTCTGCCAGCATGCGGGCTTTTACATCCTGCTCGGCAAAGCTCATCGAATCCTGAATCATGGAGGCGATTTCGTTGTCCGTCAGACCGTAGGACGGTTTGACCTGGATAGAGGATTCCACACCGGTGGATTTCTCCATGGCCGTGACGCTCAGCAGTCCATCGGCATCAACCTGGAAGGTCACGCGAATATGCGCCCCACCCGCCGGTAGCGCCGGAATGCCGCGCAGTGCAAAACGCGCCAGAGAACGGCAATCCTGCACCAGTTCACGCTCGCCCTGCATCACATGAATCGACATCGCCGTTTGGCCATCTTTGAAGGTGGTGAAGTCCTGCGCGCGGGCCACCGGAATGGTGGTGTTACGCGGGATCACTTTCTCCACCAGACCGCCCATGGTTTCCAGCCCCAGGGACAGCGGGATGACGTCCAACAGCAGCATTTCACTGTCAGGCTTGTTGCCGACAAGAATATCCGCCTGAATAGCCGCACCGATAGCCACCACTTTGTCCGGGTCGATAGAGGTCAGCGGCGTGCGACCAAAAAACTCACCCACGCGTTCACGCACCAGCGGTACGCGTGTTGAACCACCGACCATCACGACTTCCAGAACGTCCTGCGCCTCAACGCCGGCATCTTTCAGTGCACGACGGCAGGCCAGCAGCGTGCGCTTAACCAGGGCGGAAATCAGTTCGTTAAAGGTTTCGCGGGTAACTTCACCCTGCCACCCGGCCACGTTAACCGTGACGGATTCAGCATCGCTGAGTGCAATTTTGGCGGCAATCGCGGCATCGAGCAGCTCGCGCTGTACGCGGTTATCGCTGCGATCGGCCACACCCGCCTGCTCGCGAATATAATCAGCCAGCAGATGGTCGAAATCATCACCACCGAGCGCGGAATCGCCGCCCGTCGCCAGCACTTCAAACACACCACGGCTCAGGCGCAGAATAGAAATATCAAACGTGCCGCCGCCGAGGTCATAGACCGCAATCACGCCTTCCTGACCCGAATCCAGTCCATAGGCAATCGCGGCAGCGGTCGGTTCGTTCAGCAGACGCAGCACGTGCAGGCCCGCCAGACGCGCGGCGTCTTTGGTACCCTGACGCTGCGCGTCATCAAAATAGGCGGGAACAGTGATCACCACACCGTCCAGTTCACCTGACAGCGCTTCGGTCGCCCGTGCGGCCAGTGCTTTGAGAATATCGGCGGACACGCGTACCGGATTGAGCAAACCCGCTGCGGTTTCGATCATCGGCAGGCCGTTTTCGCTTGCCTGGAACGTATACGGCAGATGCGGATAACGCGCCTGGATATCCGCGAGCGAGCGCCCCATCATACGTTTTACCGAACTGACGGTGTTTGCAGTGTCCAGCGCCGCGTTGGCACGGGCATCGTAGCCGACAGCGTAGCCCTGCTGCTGATAGTGAACCACTGACGGCAACAGGTGGCGACCTTCGTGGTCAGCCAGCGTTTCGGCCTGGCCGCTGCGTACGGTCGCGACCAGAGAGTTGGTGGTGCCTAAGTCAATGCCTACCGCCAGACGACGCTGGTGCGGTGCGGCACTCAGACCAGGCTCACTAATTTGTAATAAGGCCATTTTCGCTTCCGAAATTAAAAATCGAGCAGTTTTTCTTCGAGTTGTTCTGCACTGCTTCGCAGTTTATCGAGAAAACGCAGTTTACGCACGGTCTCAGCCGCCACGTCCCACGCTTCGCTGTCCAGCTGTTCGACCATCAACTGATGGCGAACCTGGTACATCTCGTTGATGCGTTTCATCAACGCATCCAGACGTTCACTGTCTTTAGCCTGTTCAATCTCGTCCAGCTCTTCGCGCAGCTCGAGTTGCTCCATCAAGAACGCGGTATCGCGCACCGTGTGCTGCTCGTTTCTGATATCAAAGCCGTGTAAAGACAGTAAGTATTCAGCGCGCATCAAGGGATGACGCAGCGTTTGCCAGGCCTGGTTGATCGTAGCGGACTGCGAAACTGCAGCAAGTTGTTCCGCCTGGGAACCGCTGGCAAATTTATCAGGATGATACTGACGTTGTAGATCCTGAAAACGGAGGCTCAGCGCCTGAGTATCGAGCTGATAGCGGGCCAGTAAGCCAAAGAGGGTGAAGTAGTCCATAACATTCTCAGGGGTAGCCTGTTAGAACAAACCCCACACGTAGCAGCAAGGCCACGGTGGGGTTTTCGGGTGACGCACGTTACACGTGGAAGCTTTCGCCGCATCCACACTCGTCTTTCACGTTAGGGTTAGTGAACTTAAACCCTTCGTTCAGACCTTCTTTGACGAAGTCTAACTGCGTACCGTCCAGAAATTGCAGGCTTTTACCGTCGATCACGACTTTAACGCCTTTGTCTTCAAACACGGTATCTTCAGCCGCCGGCTCGTCAACAAATTCCAGTACATAGGCCATACCTGAGCAGCCGGAGGTTCTCACACCCAGGCGCAGGCCAAACCCTTTACCACGGTTTGCCAGGAAGGTATTTACTCGCGCTGCTGCACTGTCGCTTAAGGTAATCGACATAATAAAACCTCAACTCTTAATTATTTTGCTTCACGTTTGCTTTTGTAATCCGCAATCGCGGCTTTAATCGCGTCTTCAGCCAGAATAGAACAGTGAATTTTCACCGGTGGCAGTTCAAGCTCGTCTGCGATATCGGTGTTTTTAATCGCCTGTGCTTCGTCCAGCGATTTCCCTTTCACCCATTCGGTAACCAGGGAGCTGGAGGCTATGGCGGAACCGCAGCCATAAGTCTTAAAACGCGCGTCTTCAATGATACCTTCATTGTTGACTTTGATCTGCAACTTCATCACGTCGCCACAGGCCGGTGCACCCACCATACCGCTGCCCACGTTCTCGTCGCTGTTGTCAAAAGAACCCACGTTACGTGGATTCTCATAATGATCGATTACTTTTTCGCTGTAAGCCATGATGAATTCTCCTTATGTGTACCCTAAATAATTCGAGTTGCAGGAAGGCGGCAAGGGAGCAAATCCCCAGGAGCGTACATAAGTACGTGACTGGGGTGAGCGAGCGCGGCCAACGCATCTGCAACTTGAAGTATGACGGGTATACCGATTAATGATGTGACCATTCAATACTGTTGATGTCTACGCCCTGTTTGAACATGTCCCACAGCGGGGAAAGTTCACGCAGACGGCCGATAGACTTGCGAACCAGATCGATGGTGTAGTCAATCTCTTCTTCGGTAGTGAAACGACCTAAAGAGAAACGGATTGAGCTGTGTGCCAGCTCGTCAGTCATACCCAACGCGCGCAGCACGTAGGAAGGTTCCAGGCTTGCAGACGTACAGGCAGAACCGGAAGAAACGGCCAGATCTTTCAGCGCCATGATCAGCGACTCGCCTTCAACGTAGTTAAAGCTGACGTTAAGGATGTTCGGTGCGCCATGCTCAAGATCACCATTCAGGTAGACCTCTTCCATGTCTTTCACGCCGTTCCACAGACGGTTACGCAGACTGCGCAGGCGCGCCATCTCGGTTTCCATCTCTTCTTTCGCGATACGGTAAGCTTCACCCATACCCACGATCTGGTGGACAGGCAGCGTACCAGAACGCATGCCGCGCTCGTGACCACCGCCGTGCATCTGTGCTTCGATGCGGATACGCGGTTTACGACGAACATACAGTGCGCCGATACCTTTCGGACCGTAGATTTTGTGACCGGAGAAGGACATCAGGTCAACTTTCAGCTGGCTCAGGTCGATAGGCAGTTTGCCCACGCTCTGGGTCGCATCAACGTGATAGATGATGCCACGCGCACGGCACATTTCGCCGATAGCCGCGATATCCTGCACCACGCCAATTTCGTTGTTCACGTGCATAATAGAAACGAGGATGGTGTCATCACGCATCGCCGCTTCGAGTTCTTTCAGGTCAATAATGCCGTTACGCTGCGGGGCGAGGTAGGTGACTTCAAACCCTTCGCGCTCCAGCTGACGACAGGTGTCCAGCACGGCTTTGTGTTCCGTTTTGCTGGTGATGATGTGCTTGCCTTTTTTCTGATAAAAGTTGGCCGCACCTTTAATCGCCAGGTTGTCGGATTCGGTCGCGCCGGAAGTAAAGACGATTTCACGCGGATCGGCACCCACCAGGTCAGCAATCTGATTACGGGCGATATCTACCGCCTCTTCAGCATGCCAGCCAAAACGGTGAGAACGGGACGCTGGATTACCAAAGTTTCCGTCCAGGGTCAGACACTGCATCATTTTCTCGGCAACACGCGGGTCCACCGGCGTGGTTGCGGAGTAGTCGAGATAGATCGGTAATTTCATTGCTCTATAAACTCCGTACATCGCTTCAATGCAAGGAACCAGGCAACCGGCTGGATGTACGGCCGAGTTAACGGGGTGTCCAACACCCCGGCCTGATTCTAAAATACTTTTATTATGCGCGTAACTTAACGTCGATCGCGTCTTGCGTGCGGGTGCTGCGTGGAGCGTCATGCGTGTGCTGGCGACCAGACACATCCAGGACTTCCTGATTATTCACCAGTTCACCCAACGTAATGTTGTTGAGAAAACCCGTCAGACGGTCGCTCAGATCGCGCCACAGCGCGTGGGTCAGGCACTTATCGCCGCCCTGACAACCACCTTTGCCCTGACAACGGGTGGCATCTACCGACTCGTCAACAGCGCTAATGACTTCACCTACTGCGATGCTGCCTGCATCTTTACCCAGCAGATACCCGCCGCCTGGTCCACGTACGCTTGAAACCAGACCGTTTTTACGCAAACGGGAGAACAGCTGCTCCAGGTACGACAGGGAAATGCCCTGACGTTCAGAAATATCAGCCAACGGTACCGGGCCCGTTTCGGAGTTGAGCGCAACGTCCAACATTGCGGTCACGGCATAACGCCCTTTTGATGTCAGTCTCATGTCTTACTTAGCCTCAAACTCGCCCCTGCCCGGGGTTTTTTATTGTAAAATGGGGGTATTGCATAGCAGGGGCAAGTCTGACATTCCCGACTAAATCAGTCAACTATTTACTTGACTAAATTAGTCAGGTATTTAACCTTCAGTGCCGTTTTCATTTGCCGGATAGCACTTCGCTTATCCGGCCTACTTTCCTTTATTCTGCTGCTCTATAGAAGCAAGCATTCCGCGCAGAATATTCAGCTCCTGGCTCTCAGGACGCGCACGCGTGAACAGACGACGCAGTTTGTTCATCACCTGCCCCGGATGGTTCTCGCGGATAAAGCCCGTCGACAGTAGCGTCTGTTCCAGATGACCGTAAAAACGCTCTAAATCATCGACCAGCGGATACTCGGTTTCTTCGTATTCTGCCGTCTTACCGCTTTCCTGCGTTGCCAGCCAGGCCATTCGCACTTCATAAGAAATGACCTGAACCGCCATCGCCAGGTTCAGCGAACTGTATTCCGGGTTCGCGGCAATCGCGACGTGATAATGGCATTTTTGCAGTTCGTCGTTGGTCAGACCTACACGTTCACGACCAAATACCAGCGCAACCGGGGTGTTCGCCGCTTCGGCGACGCTTTTTAAACCGCATTCGCGCGGGTCGAGCATCGGCCACGGCAAGGTACGGGAGCGCGCGCTGGTTCCGACCACCAGACTACAGCCAGCCAGCGCTTCATCGAGGGTATCGACGATTTGCGCATTACCGATCACGTCGCTGGCACCGGCCGCCAGGGCGATGGCCTGGGAGTCAGGTTTGACCAGCGGATTCACCAGCCACAGATTGGTTAAACCCATGGTTTTCATTGCGCGGGCAACGGAGCCCATATTGCCGGTGTGAGAGGTCTCCACCAGCACAATTCGAATATTTTGCAGCATTGTCTTTCTTCGGCTAAAGATTATTCGGCCATATTATCATAAAACGAAGACATATACCGAACTCGCTGCTATACTCTGCGCCGTTTTCCCGTTCTTTAACATCCAGTGAGAGAGACCGATGCATCCGATGCTGACCATCGCCGTGCGCGCAGCGCGCAAGGCGGGTAATGTAATTGCCAAACACTACGAAACACCAGACTCTGTAGAAACCAGCCAGAAAGGCAGCAATGATTTCGTGACTAACGTCGATAAAGCCGCAGAAGCGATTATTATCGAAACAATCCGCAAATCTTACCCTCAGCACACCATCATCACCGAAGAAAGCGGTGAACATATTGGTGAAGATCTGGATGTTCAATGGGTTATCGATCCACTGGATGGCACCACCAACTTCGTAAAACGTCTGCCGCACTTCGCGGTATCCATCGCAGTACGCATTAAAGGCCGTACTGAAGTCGCCGTTGTTTACGATCCAATGCGTAACGAACTGTTCACCGCAACGCGCGGTCAGGGCGCACAGCTGAACGGCTACCGTCTGCGTGGCAGCACCGCTCGCGATCTGGATGGCACCATCATCGCCACCGGGTTCCCGTTCAAAGCCAAACAGCACGCGCCTTCTTATATGAAGATCCTTGGCAAAATGTACACCGAATGCGCTGACTTCCGCCGCACCGGTTCTGCTGCGCTGGATCTGGCCTATGTTGCCGCCGCACGCGTTGATGGTTACTTCGAAATCGGCCTGAAGCCGTGGGATTTTGCCGCAGGTGAACTGATTGCACGTGAAGCAGGCGCACTGGTATGCGACTTCACCGGCGGTCATAACTACATGTCAACCGGCAACATCGTTGCAGGTAACCCGCGCGTAGTGAAAGCCATGCTGGCGAACATGCGTGACGAACTGAGCGACGCGCTGAAGCGTTAATCAGTTGTGGTGCCGGATGCGACGCTGACGCGTCTTGTCCGGCCTACATTTCATACTCATACCGCTTACTAACCTAAAACGGTCGTAATCCCCTTCCCACCGGCACCGCACTCACCCACATCACCACCGCAGCAACCACTAAAATCGCACCACCGGCCAGTGCCAGCGTGGTCCAGGCCATCTGTCGCCACAATACCGGCGCTTTATTGCCGCTGAGTTTCAGCGCCATCGTCCGAAAACTGTGTACCAGTAATGCCAGAGAAGTAATGGTCAGAGAGGTTCCCGCTGCCATCGCCAGCGCCGACGCCATGCCCCAGCCAAAGACGCCCACCACTTTACTAAACAACAGCACCATTATGGCGCCAGAACAAGGGCGCATTCCCATCGAGAGAATGATCATCAGCCGGGCGCGCCAGTCATCGCCGCTTTGCAGCTGTTCCGGGTTGGGCACATGCTGATGCCCGCAACCACAGCGTTCATCATGCACATGATGCGGTGTGAACGCGGTAAATGTCGGGCGACGCAGCAGCGCGCGTATTTTTTTTAACGCCCGCCAACACAGTAAAACCCCCAACACGCCGACCAGCGCATAGCTGGCTTTCTCCAGCCAGAAACTGCTCATATGCAGTTGCCGGGCGGGCAGTTGCAGTACCGTGAGCACCACAACGACCAGACCGATCGCCACCAGCCCCTGTAATAAGGACGAGGCCAGCGTCAGCCCGATGCTCGACCTCAGCTTCGAGGGATGCGTCGCCAGCCAGGTAGTGATGACGATTTTTCCGTGCCCCGGACCCAGCGCGTGCAATACCCCATAAATAAAGCTAAACAGCAGCAGCGATCCGCCCGCACGGGTGGGATTGGCGGCCACCGCTTTCAGCAAGCCGCTCATCTGCTGGTTAACGTCCCGTTGCCAGAGAATACTTTGCACCATCACCTGCGGCCAGGCCTGCCAGATCCACAGCACGCCACCGATCGCCAGCAGTAAAAAGAGCGCCAGTGGCCATAGCATTAGCCAGCGGCGTCTGGCTACGCGTTGTTGATAAACTACTGACATTGTAGCGTTACCGTCTGCGCAAATTGTTTACCCAACTCCATATCCTCCGGCGGCGCGTCTTCTTTATCCAGTGACTGCGCAAAGCTCAGCGTTTGTTCATTAGGCGTCGGGGTATGCACGCTAATCCGGCATTGCTTGCTGAAGCCCGGCGCCAGCGCGACATCGCGGTCCTGGTCGTAACTCATATCCACGTAGTAGGTGGGATCAAACGTGGAAATACTATAAGTCTGTCCGGCAAGCGGCTGTGGTTGGGCCAACGGCAGTACAAACGTCAGCACCGCCTGATGTTCCTCGCGCTCCATGCCATATTCCGTCGGGCGATTTTTAAATTTTACCTTTTGCCCGTTGTGCCACACTTCGGTGAAATAGTGCTGTCCGAGGACATTGGCCATCACTTCCGCAGCCAGTTTTTTCCAGATCTCATCCCCCGGTTTGGCATTGCCCGCATCGTACAGCAGGTCAGCGGAGGTGATTTCATCCATCGTCCAGCGCATTTTCAACGCCACAAACTGGTTATTTTCACTCACCAGTTCGGTTTTCAGATGAATAAAACTGTGAGGATGCGCGCCCGCGCCAAAAGACAGGACGACCAGAAACAACGTGACAATGATGCGTTTAACACGCGGCATGATTTCTCCACAATAAATCCAGCCCGCCATCAAAAGGACGTCGTTGGCGAGAATACGCTGAGGATAGCATTGAACGATAAAATATTGGGCCCCTTTTCCGGTATCGATTCAGTTCTCAATTTCGAAAATTTGTTCATCGTTGGCAACGGAAAAAAAGAGGATTTACCGCATCCCCTTAATGCAAATGATAACAAAATGTTAATATTTAGTTTCATTTTAATTGTTTGATAACAATAAATTTGACTTCACACACACGAAAGCCTTCACATTTAACTAAAAATTAACTCAAATAGATCCTGTATTTTACAAAAATGGGCATAGATCACATTCATAGGATTTATGATTCATTCCCTCTTCCCTTCGTTGTTAACCTCACGCCGTGACATGCCCTGCCCCCTACTAAAGGTACAACTATGAAATTCAAACTCGCATTACTCAGTGCAACCCTGGTTTCTGCATGCATGTTGTCCGGCACGTCCTTTGCGGCGGAAAAATATGAAATTGCTGTGGTTGCCAAAGTCACTGGTATTCCCTGGTTTAACCGTATGGAGACCGGCGTTAACGAAGCAGCAAAAAAACTGGATGTGAACGCTTACCAGACCGGTCCGTCTACGCCAGACCCGGCTCAGCAGGTGAAAGTGATTGAAGATCTGATCGCCAAAAACGTGAATGCGATAATCGTAGTGCCAAACGATGCCAAGGTCCTTGAGCCGGTACTGAAAAAAGCGCGCGAGAAAGGCATTGTGGTCCTGACGCACGAATCCCCGGACGAGCAAATCGGCCAGTGGGATATCGAAACCATCGACAGTGAAAAATATGCGCAGGCCAACGTTGATGAGCTGGCGAAAAGTATGGGCGGCAAAGGGGGTTATGCCATCTATGTCGGTTCGCTGACCGTGCCGTTGCATAACGCATGGGCCGACTACGCGATTAAGTATCAGAAAGAAAAATACCCGGAGATGTTCGAAGTGACCTCGCGTCTGCCGGTAGCGGAAAGTATTGATAAGTCCTATTCCACGACGCTGGATCTGATGAAAACCTATCCGCAAATGAAAGGGATTATCGGCTTCGGTTCACTGGGTCCAATTGGGGCAGGCCAGGCCGTACAGAAAAAACGCGCCAAGGATAAAATTGCCGTCGTCGGTATCGCCATGCCAGCCCAGGCCGCACCTTACCTGATGCGTGGAGATATCAAAAAAGCACTGTTGTGGGACCCGAAAGATGCGGGCTACGCACTGGTGACGGTTGCTGACCAACTGCTGCAAGGCAAAGAGGTCAATACCGATCTGAGTATCGATGGTTTAGGGAAAGCCGATATCGACATGGAGAAGAAAGTGATCCGTTTTAACAAGATCCTCGAAGTCACCAAAGACAACGCGCAATCACTCGGTTTCTAAGGCTTTAGCCAACACCAGGGAACCTTAACGCCGACCGCCTGGTCGGCGCTATCCACCACACTCACACTCAGCGTCCGTCAGGACGCTCGCAGGGGTATTGTCCATGGCAGACACCACCGCATTTATCACTCTTGAGAATATCAGCAAACAATTCCCGGGCGTGCTGGCGCTGGATAACGTGAATCTGACGCTGAAAAAAGGCGAAGTTCACTGTCTGGCGGGCCAAAACGGCTGTGGCAAGAGCACCATCATTAAAGTGATCTCCGGGGTCTATCACCCTGAAAAAGGCGCGCAGATTTTACTTGATGGCAAGCTGTTCCATCACCTGACGCCACAGCTTTCTTCTCACTATGGCATCCAGGTCATCTATCAGGATCTGTCGCTATTCCCCAATTTTAGCGTCGCGGAAAATATTGCGGTTAACCGCTACCTGCCCGGCGGTGATATATGGGTACGTCGCGGCGCCATGAAACAACAAGCGCTGGCGGCGATGAAACGCATTGGCGTGACGCTCGATCCGGACAAAAAGGTCGAGAAACTCTCCATCGCCGACCGCCAGCTGGTGGCGATTTGCCGGGCGATTGCCGCCGACGCACGGCTGGTCATCATGGATGAACCCACCGCCTCGTTAACCCGTCAGGAAGTCAACGGCCTGCTGCGGGTGGTTAACGAACTGAAAGCCGCCGGCATTTGCGTGGTGTTTGTCAGTCACCGTCTGGATGAAGTGATGGAAGTGGCGGACCGGATCAGCGTAATGCGCGACGGGAAGCTGGTCGGCACTTATCCAGCCAGTGAACTGGACAGCCACGAACTGGCCTTCCTGATGACCGGGCAACGCTTCCACTACAGTCCGCTGCCGGAGAAATCGTTCGACTCCCACGAACCGTTGCTGGAACTGCGCAATCTGAGCCGTCGCGGAAAATACCAGAATATTAATTTGTCGCTGCACGGCGGTGAGATTGTCTCGATTGTCGGCCTGCTGGGTGCCGGGCGCACCGAGCTGTGCCTGAGCCTGTTTGGCATGACCCACCCCGAAAGCGGTGAAATACGCCTTAACGGTCAGCCGGTGCGGCTGCGTAATAACCACGATGCAATCAAACACGGGATCGGCTACGTCTCAGAAGATCGCCTGACCCAGGGGCTGATCATGGAACAGTCGATCTACGACAACACCATTGTTACGGTATTCGATCAACTGCATACCGGTAGCGGCCTGCTCGATCATGGTAAAGCACAAAAGCTGGTCGCTGATTTGATCCGCGAGCTGAACATAAAAGTGTCCGATCCGCACCTGCCGGTCAAAACGCTCTCCGGCGGCAACGCCCAGCGTATCGCCATTGCCAAATGGGTGGCGACCCATCCGCGTATCCTGATCCTCGATTCCCCCACCGTTGGCGTCGATATTGCCAACAAAGAGGGCATTTACCAGATTGCCCGCGATCTGGCCGAGCAGGGAATGGCGGTGCTGATGATCTGCGATGAGATCCCGGAAGCCTATTACAACAGCCACCGCGTGCTGGTGATGCGTCGCGGCAAACTGGTGGCGGAATTTAATCCTCATCAGTGTCGTGAAGAGGAGATTGCTGAAGTGGTCGAGGTCATCAATGAATAGTCTGCATTTCTCCCGTTTGCTCGGGCAACATGAATTCTGGCTGGGCCTGCTGGTGGTGGCACTCGCCGTAGGACTAAGCGTCAGTACCGATGAGTTCCTGTCGCTAGGGAACCTGACGGACGTCGCCACCAGCTACGCCATTCTCGGCATTCTGGCCTGCGGCCTGTTTGTGGTGCTGATTTCCGGTGGGATCGATATTTCATTCCCGGCGATGACCGCCATTGCCCAGTACGCGATGGCCAGTTGGGTGATCGGCCACGGCGGCAACTTTGCGCTGGCGCTGGTTATTGCCATTGCCGTCGGACTGCTGCTCGGGCTTATTAACGGCTTTCTGGTCTACTGGCTGCGCGTGCCGGCGATCATCATTACCATCGCCACGCTGAACGTCTACTACGGCCTGCTGGTATACGCCACCAAAGGGACCTGGCTGTACGGCTTCCCGGACTGGTTTATGAACGGCATTAACTGGTTCTCGTTCACCGCGACGGACGGCTACGACTACGGGCTGACCCTGCCCCTGTTGTGCCTGGCAGCGGTGATTATCGTGACGGCCGTGCTGATGAACTATACCCGCCTTGGCCGCCAGGTTTACGCCATGGGCGGCAACCGCGATGCGGCGTCGCGCCTGGGGCTGAACCTGCTGAAGCTGCATTTCTACGTGTATGGCTACATGGGTATTCTGGCGGGTGTTGCCGCCGTGGTGCAGGCGCAAATCACCCAATCCGTCGCGCCCAACTCCCTGCTCGGTTTTGAGCTGACGGTACTGGCGGCGGTGGTACTCGGGGGAACCAGCATGAGCGGTGGGCGCGGTACCCTGACCGGAACGCTGCTCGGCGTTGTTCTGCTGGCCTTCTTACAAAATGGCCTGACGCTGCTGAGCGTCTCCTCTTACTGGCACACCGTGTTCAGCGGCGCCATTATCCTGGTCAGCATTAGCGCCACGGCCTGGAACGAAAAACGCAAACTGGCAAGGGAGCTTTGAGATGAAAACAATCGCCAGATTTTTACCCGGTGATGCCATCATTCGTCTGCAATGCATCATTATTGTGGTCGTCGCGCTGGTCTTCTCGGCCCTGCTTGGCAGCCGTTTTTTCAGCGTGGCTAACTTCCAGTCCATCAGCTCACAGCTACCGATCCTCGGCATGCTGGCGCTGGGAATGGGCATGACCATGCTGACCGGCGGCATTAACCTGTCCATTATTGCCGGGGCTAACGCCTGCTCTCTGGTAATGGCGGCAATCATTGTCGCCCATCCGGATAACCCTCTGTTCCTGGTCATCGCCCTGCTGGCGGGAGCTGCCGTGGCGGTAGCCATTGGTACGCTGAACGGCGCGCTGATCGCCTGGGTCGGCGTGTCGCCGATCCTCGCCACGCTCGGCACCATGACGCTTATCTCCGGGCTGAATATTCTGCTCTCTAACGGCACGGTCATTTCCGGCTTCCCGACCGCTATTCAATACCTGGGTAACGGCACGATTGCCGGTATCCCCGTGGCGCTACTGCTCTTTTTCCTCGTGGCCATCCTGCTGTGGGTATTGCTGGAACACACCACACTTGGGCGCAGCCTGTATCTCGTCGGGTCCAACGAACAGGCAACCCGCTACAGCGGCGTGAATACGGTACGGGTACAGATCTCCGTGTACGTCATTTCGGCCCTGCTCGGCTGGGTAGCCGCCATCCTGATGATGGCGAAATTTAACTCGGCAAAAGCCGGATACGGCGAATCCTATCTGCTGGTCACCATCCTCGCCTCGGTGCTGGGTGGCATCAACCCGGATGGCGGCTTCGGGCGTATTATCGGCCTGGTGCTGGCGCTCATTGTGCTGCAAATGCTGGAAAGCGGCCTTAACTTGCTGGGGGTCAGTAGCTATCTGACGATGGCGCTGTGGGGCGCGGTGCTGATCCTCTTTATCGCATTACAGAATCGTAAAGCCTGATTCCAGGAGAAAAAATTATGGCAAGTTACTTTATTGGTGTGGATGTCGGAACCGGTAGCGCCCGTGCAGGCGTGTTTGATCTCAACGGCAGAATGGTCGGTCAGGCCAGCCGGGCGATTGAGATTTACCGTCCGCAGGCCGATTTCGTTGAGCAATCCTCAGATAACATCTGGCAGGCAGTGTGTAACGCGGTTCGTGATGCGATTAACCAGTCAGATATCAACCCGATTCAGGTGAAAGGTCTGGGCTTCGACGCCACCTGCTCGCTGGTGGTGCTCGATAAAGAAGGTAAACCGCTGACCATCAGCCCTTCCGGGCGCAGCGAACAAAACATTATTGTGTGGATGGATCACCGTGCCATTACTCAAGCCGAGCGCATTAACGCCCTGCATCATCGAGTGCTGGACTACGTCGGCGGGATTATCTCGCCGGAAATGCAAACGCCAAAACTGCTGTGGCTGAAGCAGCATATGCCCAACACCTGGGCCAATGCAGGCTACTACTTTGACCTGCCGGATTTCCTCACCTGGCGCGCGACAGGCGACGACACGCGCTCGCTGTGCTCGACGGTGTGTAAATGGACCTATATGGGTCATGAGGACAAATGGGATGCCAGCTATTTCCGCCAGATTGGGCTGGAAGACTTGTTGGAGCACGATGCCGCTAAAATTGGCCGCGACGTGAAAACGATGGGGGAACCGCTCGGTCATGGCCTTTCTGCACGGGCCGCCAGCGAAATGGGTCTGATCCCAGGGACCGCGGTCAGCGTGTCGATTATTGATGCCCACGCCGGAACGCTGGGCACCCTCGGCGCCAGCGGTGTGACCGGCGAAGTGGCTGATTTTGACCGCCGCGTCGCGCTGATTGGTGGCACGTCCACCGGTCATATGGCAATTTCTAAAGAGCCGCGCTTTATCAGCGGCGTCTGGGGTCCTTACTACTCCGCCGTCCTGCCGCAATACTGGCTCAACGAAGGCGGACAGTCGGCCACCGGCGCGTTAATCGACCACGTTATTCAGTCACACCCGTGCTACGACACGTTGCTGGCGCAGGCAAAATCACAGGGGCAGACCATTTACGAAGTGCTGAATGCGCTGCTGCGTAAAATGGCCGGCGAGCCGGAAGATATCGCGTTTCTGACCCGCGATATGCATATTCTGCCCTATTTCCACGGTAACCGTTCCCCGCGCGCCAACCCAACGCTCACCGGGGCAATTACCGGGTTGAAGCTGTCCCGGACGCCGGAAGATATGGCGCTGCAGTATCTGGCGACCATTCAGGCCATTGCGCTGGGGACGCGACATATTATCGAAACGATGAACCAAAGCGGGTATACCATCGATACCATTATGGCCAGCGGCGGCGGCACGAAAAACCCAATTTTCGTACAGGAACATGCCAACGCCACCGGCTGTGCGATGCTGCTACCGGAAGAAAGTGAAGCCATGCTGCTGGGCAGTGCCATGATGGGAACTCTCGCCGCAGGTGTGTTCGATACCTTCCCGGAAGCGATGTCAGCGATGAGCCGCATTGGTAAGACGGTCACCCCGCAAACCAACCGTATTAAGCAGTACTACGATCGCAAATACCGGGTTTTCCACGAGATGTACCAGGACCATATGAAATACCGCCAGTTAATGCAGGAGGACGCATGAGTGATTCATGGTCCCAGGCGACCGGCGTATGGCAACTCTACAGTGAGGCTCTGGCGGGATTGGGCCAGCATCTGACAGAGCAGACCTGGCAGTCTTTAATGACCGAACTGCGCGACTGCACAGGAAAAATTGTCGTCACTGGCGTCGGTACGTCCGGCATTGCCGCACGTAAAGTGGCGCATATGCTGGCCTGCGTCGAACGCCCGGCAATTTACCTCAATGCCACCGACGCTGCTCATGGCGACCTGGGTTTTTTACGCGCAGACGATCGGGTGATTATGCTGTCGCGCGGAGGGAATTCAGATGAGCTTACCCGACTGCTGCCGGGACTGGCTGCGAGGAACGTGCCGATCATTAGCGTGACGGAAAACCCAAACTCCGCCATCGCCAGCGCCTCACGGCTGGTGATTTCCACCGGCGTACAGCGCGAGGCCGATCCGCTGGACATGCTGGCGACCACCTCCATTATTCTGGTCCTGGCGATATTTGATGCCGCCTGCGCCTGTCTGATGAGCGAGAGTGGCTACTCAAAGGAAACGCTGTTAGCCGTACATCCTGGCGGCGATGTAGGATTAACGCTGAGCCGTGAGCAGTAATGCCAGACAGCTGTTCCGGAGGTAATGGATCTGTTGCCTCCGGTATATTGCTACGTTCACCTTATGTTTTTCACTTATCTGAAATGATAGTACCCGTGAACGTGACCCTGAGCCGGAATCACATGTTCTCCATAATGCTTAACTGACAAACAGTACAGCCACTGGTAGTGTTTTTTTATATTGCAACAAAAGATAAAACAGTGAAAAAGCGTGTTAACGCGCTGCGTTTAACTCCCGCCCACTGTTCCTCGCGTTAAAAATTCTGTGACGGTCTCCAGCATTCCTGGCGGAAAGGATTCCATTCTTCATTTCTATGAGCAAACTTTAGCTATTCTTACCAAACATACTTTCGGGAGACTCTACAGATGATGTCAACGCTTGCCCCGCCATCTGTACTTTCTGCTCCCCAGCGCCGCTGCCATGTGCTGCTGACGCTGTTCCAGCCGGGGCAAATCGCGACCACCCAGACATTTAGCGCCCTCAATGGCGTCGAAGACGATGTGGTCCGTGAGGATATCATCGGCGCGGGGATTGAAATCCAGCGTTATCATCGCCTTACTATCATTGCCACGCAGAATGGTGGCTACCAGATCGAAGGATCGGCACTCAATCAACGATTGTGCTTTCTGCACTGGCTACGACGCGGCCTGCGGCTGTGCCCGGGCTTTATCACCGGGCAGTTCACACCAGCGTTAAAAATGCAGCTCAAACAACGCGGCATCGCCCGTACGCTGTATGACGACACCAATCTGCATGCGCTCATCAACCTCTGTTCCCGGCGGCTGCAAAAGCCGTTTGAATGCCGGGATGTCCAGTTTCTGCGCCTGTTTTTACAGTACAGCCTGCTGCAACATCACGCCGGGCTCCACCCGGAGTTTAACCCGCTACAACAGCGCTGGGCGCAATCCTGCGCCGAGTATGCGCTCGCCGAAGAAATCGGTCGTCACTGGCAGCGCCGTGTGATGCAAAGTGCGCCACCGGGCGAGTCGCTGTTTATGGCGCTGCTGTTCTCGATGATCCGCATCCCCGATCCCATTCGCGATAACCATCAGCAGGACCGCCGCCTGCGTCTGGCCATTGCCCGACTGGTGCTACGTTTTCGCGAGAGCGGCAACGTCCGCTTCAGTGACGAACAAGGATTGAACGACCAGTTGTACGTGCATCTTGCTCAGGCGTTGAACCGTAGCGTGTTCGCGATTGGCATTGATAACACCCTGCCGGAGGAGTTCAGTCGGCTCTATCCCCGGCTGGTGCGCACCACGCGAGAAGCGCTCAAGGGATTTGAAGCGGAATACGAAGTGCATTTCTCTGAAGAAGAAGCGGGGCTGGTCGCCGTCATTTTTGGCGCATGGCTGATGCAGGAAAAAGATCTGCACGAGAAGCAAATCATTCTGCTGACGGGCAATAATGAACGACTGGAGACGCATATTGAGCAGCAATTACGTGAGCTGACCCTGCTGCCGCTGAACGTAAAACATATGCCGATGCAGGACTTTCAGAAACAGGGCTCGCCGCGTGGCGTGGCGCTGATTATTACCCCGTACACCACGCCGCTACCGCTGTTTTCACCGCCGTTGATTCATGCGGATCTGTCGCTTACGCTGCATCAGCAGCAGCAGATCCGCAAAATCCTCGAATCATAACACCGGTGATTGCGCCGTCACTTTAGGCCGCAAGACGATGGCGGGCAGCGCCACCAGCGCCATAACCCAGAATACACCGCTGCCCATATTCTGGTACAGGTAACCAGCGAACACGGTCATGATGGCAATACTTCCGCCCATCGCAATGGCGGAATAGACCGCCTGCAAACGAATCACTTCACTGCTCTGGCGTGCGGCAATGTAGCGCATGGCCGCCAGGTGACACACGGTAAACGTACCGCAATGCAGGATTTGCACCACGATAAGCCACGGCAGCTCGGTGCTCCAGCCCATCAACCCCCAGCGCACCACGCCACACACGGCGGAGAGCAGCAACAGATCGCGGGCGCTAAAGCGGCGGAACAGCTTGTGGCTGAGAGCGAAGATAATCACTTCCGCGACCACACCCAGTGACCATAAATAGCCCACCGCTGACGCCGAATACCCGGCAGACTGCCAGTAAATAGCGCTGAAACCATAATAGGCGGCGTGCGCCCCTTGCAGCAGGCTCACGCAGGCAAGAAAGCGCCAGCTCTGCATAATAAGCTGACGCCATGCTGGCCATCCGGTACTCTCCTGCTGGCGAACTTCTCCCGCAGGCTGCACGCTCGGGCGGATCATCATACCCAGCAGCATTGACGCCAACGCCAGTGACAGCAGCACCAGGATCACCCGATAGTCATACAGGGTCACCAGCTTACCGGTCAGCGCCGAGCCAATCACAAAGGCCACAGACCCCCACAACCGCACCCGGCCATAGTCCATGGTGATTTGCTTTTGCCAGGTATTCGCCAGCGCATCCGTCAGCGGCACCAGCGGCGAGAAGAACAGGTTAAACCCGACCATCACCACCATCAGCCACGCCACATGCGTCCCCGCCCAGAAGGCCAGCGCAAACACCAGCGTCAGCAGCGCTAAAATGCGTAAAGCGGAAATCAGACGAGAGGGATCGCTCACGCGCGGCGCAATGAGCAAACTACCGAGAAAACGTGCAATTAACCCCGCGCCTAACAGCAGGCCGATGGTTTCAGGCGTCAGCCCCAACCCTTCGAGCCACACGCTCCAGAAAGGCAGAAAAATCCCGTAGCTAAAAAAGTAGGTGAAATAACCGAGCGCCAGCCAGCGCGTGGAGTGCAAAACCATGATTCCCTCCCGTTTGGAGGCGATAGTCTGGCGATAAACCCCGGCTGGCGCAAGCGAGTATTAACAGGCAGATAACATGATAATTGCCCTATTCTACGCGAATTTGCAGCGTAAAATGGCACTGTTCTCCCTGCGCTAAAAGGCGTAATCCCGGCTGGCCCGGCATGTGGTGGGCATTCACCGGATGCGTCTGCGGTTCGAGGCAAAGGAACTCCTCACCCGACATTCTGAACAGCATAAGCCACGGAGTTTGCGCCAGAATCGTGAGCTTCATCACATCGCATTGAATGACCGCCTGCCCGCCCCAGCCGGAATACCCCACGTTCAGCCAGGCGTCCTCGCCATACTGTGCGCGAGTGAAATCAGCCGCTGGTGGGATATCGTGCTGCCAGGGTAACGGCAGGTGTTGCTCCCCCTCCGGCCAGTAGCCGCTGGCCGAAAACTGCGCCGTACTGCGCGCATCAAAGGCAAAAAACGGATGGAAGCCACAGCCGTACAACATCGGTCGTTCACCGCTGTGGGTGAGGGTCAACGAGGCATGCAGGCTGGACGCTTCCAGTTGATAGCACAGCTGCGCCGTATAGTCGTAACCGCACGGATGCCAGCCGCGTAAGCGCAGCAAACAGCCGCTTTGAGTCGCATTAACCACCGCCCAGCGCCGCAGCCAGCCGTCACCGTGTAAGAAGAATTTATCGTCCGCCTCATGCTGCGGCAAAACCACCTCTTCCCCCCGCAGTAGAAAGCGATTACCTGCCACCCGGTTAGCCAGCGGTAACATGGGGAACAGGCCGCAATCCCCCGGTTGTTTCCCCTGGCCCTCACGTAAAACCGGTTGTTGATGTTGTAACGACACCAGACTCAACAGCGACCCGCCCTGAGGGTCAACGCACATCCGCAGATGTGCGTTTTGTAGCATCAAAAGGTTGTCCATTACCGGACGCTACGTGGTTGGGCCGAAGGGCTGGCTTTGCTATGCTGCGCCGCCAGCTGTTCTTCCAGCGCTTCCAGGGTGACGCCCTTGGTTTCCGGCACATGGCGCAGAACGTAAACATAACCCATGGCACAAATCACACCGTACAGCAGGAAGCTCCCGGCCGCACCCAGGCTGGCATTGAGCAGCGGGAAGGTGTAGGTCAGCAGGAAACAGGCAATCCACAGTGCCAGCGTACCCAGCGACATCGCCAGACCACGCACGCGGTTAGGGAAAATTTCCGACAGAAGCACCCAGGTCACCGGGGCCAGCGTCAGGGCGTAAATAGCGATTGCCGCCAACACCAGTACCAACACCGGCCATCCCATAATGCCCAAGCCGTAGGCACTGGCAATCAGCACATAGATAACGGTCAGCCCCGATGCGCCAAACAGCATCAGTTTGCGACGGCCAATTTTGTCCACCAGCGGCAGAGCAGCAAGGGTGAAGACCAGATTAATGATCCCTGTCGCCACGATCGATTTTAACGTACCGTTGATATCGAACCCGGCGGAGGCAAAGATCTCCTGCGCATAGTTGAAGATCACGTTGATTCCACACCACTGCTGGAATACGGCCAGCACCATACCAATAATCACGATCGGTTTGATCTGCGGTTGCAGCAGCGTAGACCAGGCGACCTTGTGATTATCTTTTTGCAGCGTGTGTTCAATCTCCTTCAGGGTTTGCTCTGCATACGCTGTACTGCCAATCCGTTGCAGCATGGCGCGTGCGCGCTCAGGTTTCCCGGCCTTCACCAACCAGCGCGGAGATTCCGGCACAAAGAACATCAGTACAAGAAACGCCAGAGCGGGGACTAACTCGGCACCGAACATCCAGCGCCAGCCCGTCTGACCGTTCCAGCTTTCCACAATCGCCTGCTGGGTCGCGCCAGTGGCAACGGGTTCAGCAATCATCAGATTGATAAGCTGCGCCGCCAGCACGCCAATCACGATGGTCAGTTGGTTAACGGCAACAAAACGACCGCGCTTTTCAGCCGGGCTGACTTCAGCGATGTACAGTGGACTCAGCGCCGACGCCAGACCAATCCCCACCCCGCCGACGATACGATAGACAATAAACATATCGAAATTGCTGGCAACGGCGGTGCCCCAGGCAGAGGCACTGAAGAGTATCGCAGAGAGGATCAGCGGCATTTTTCGACCAAACTTGTCGGCACACCAGCCGGAGATCAGCGCACCAAAAATACAGCCGACCAGCGCCGAGCTCATCGCCCAGCCGGACTGCGCCGGATCGGTAATCGAGAAATACGCTTCATAGAAGGGTTTTGCCCCACCAATCACTACCCAGTCATAGCCAAACAGTAAACCACCGCAGGCCGCAACCAGGCAGATAGTCCAGACATAGCCAATCTTTAAATGTGTCTGCGCGTTATTCATTATCATTCCTCTTTCAGGGAAACGCAGGGAACAGAAGGTTTCAGGTGGGGTTGCCCCCACCCGATCAGGGTGTTACTGGAAAAGCGATATGTTGATGGCGTGACGCAGCAGCAAGGCTTTGTCGTGCGCCGGATGACGTTGCAATAGCGCATCAAGGTCATGCTGGCAGGCAGGCAGATTGCCCAGCCCCAGGTGCCCAAGCGCGTTGATGAACAGACAGTGTTGCTGATGTTTCTCGTGTGCAGAGGTATCCAACACCACTAAATCAGGCAGCGACACGGCAAAGAAATCGACGTCCGGTACCTGGTCATGCTGCGTATCAACCCACTGCAGGAAGCTGTGGAACAGCGTGTCCGCTTGCGCGGTGTCCCCCATCGCTTTCAACGCCATGCCTTGCCAGAACAGATAGTCCACCGGCTGGTCGTTGTAATAACGTCCGGCGTCAAGCGAACTACCGCCCCGCGTTGCCCGCACAAAATAGCGCTGGGCCTCGTCATGGTGTCCCTGCTGCTGTGCGCAATATCCCAGCAAATACCAGATGTCGTTATCCGTTTGTCCGGGTAAACGTCCTTCGCCGAGGTTCTGCGGGTAGTGCAGCGCCTGTTGCAGCAAGACGATGGCAGCCGTGAAATCGTTGATGTGAATAGCGGCCAGTGCCCGATGCAGGTGATTGAGCAGATACTGCCCGGTGGCTTTGCCTTCACCGCCTTCCCACGGGTGGAACACGCGCTCGTTGAGCACGGCCGCCGCGGCATCATAGTGACCCACGCCATTCCATAAACTGAGCAGTTCTACCGTCAGGTCATCACGATGGAAAACCACCTCCTTGCTGGCTTCCAGCCTTGCCAAACGCTGTTTAGCCGGTTGTGCCAGAAGTTTATTGAGGTAGTCGAGCTCAAACAGGAAGCGCGCATTTTTCGGCTCCAGCGCCACGGCCTGCGACAGATAACGCTCTGCCAGTTGAGCATCATGCTGCTTGTTCCAGGCATAAATCCCCAGCAATCGGTGTACCGGGGCAAAATCCGGCTCCTGCTCAAGCGTGAATTGCCAGCAGGAGACCGCCTCGTCATAACGTCGTTTGCTATACCAGAAACAGCCGAGCAAATAGCGGGCAAACGCGCTATGCGCCAGCGTTTGTAGCATCTGCACTTCATCCAGCGTATTGGGGAATCGCACACGGTTTTGCAGACACTCGCGAGCGCGCATGATGAAAGACTGAGGGTTATCACTGAGTGAAGCCCGCCACAACATCGGCAGCGTTTCCTGGCTGTCGAGCAGTTCCAGCACATCGCGCGCCGCATCTTGCTGCCCCAAAGAAGTCAGCCAACCCGCCAGCTCGCAGGCATTGGTACCACGTCGCCCGGTAACGGACAGCAGTGCGGCGGCTGAATCTTCGTCCTGGCCGATAGCCCAGCGCGCATAGTGCAGGGTGTAACTCAGCGGATAGTCAGCCAGCTGTTGGCGAATATATTCCAGCGCCTGCTCGCTGCGATCAAGCTTCGCCAGCACCAACGCTTTCAGCCCCATCGCCAGGTTATTACTGCCGTTGAAACGCAGACTCTGATCGACCTTCTCCAGCGCACCAGCATAGTCTGCACGCTTCATTGCCAGACGAGCCAGCGACCAGAAGGCGGCATCGCGACAGTTACCGCTCCAGCTTGCCTTGTAGTAACTCTCCCACGCACCGTCATTATCACCCTGACGTTCCAGAGCGGCGGCCAGCAGCATGCTCGCCTCGCCATCACGCGGATTTTTATTGAGTTTATGCGCGCGTTCAAGCGCCGCACGCGCACAGTGCTCGGCCAATGCCCAGTCCGCCCGGTTTAGCGCCAGCGTTCCCAGCGCCACATTATTGCGGTAATCAAGCGGATCAACCTCCAGCGCGCGGCGATAATAATCCTCTGCATAACGGCTGGCGTGATTGTATTGTTCCAGATGCTGACCAATAAAATAGAGTTCATCGGTATTGGACAGCGCCTCTGGCAGTGCCGGCGCAACGGCGGCCGAAGGCAGCGGTAATTCTTCGGCAATGTGCTCTTCGTATTGCAGCAGCGACGAGCCATCCGCGCGGGTCACGGCCATGGTCACCCGCTCGTGACCGCGATCGGACACCTCAGCCAGCCAGCTTTTGCCCGGCTCAAGGGTCAGCATCTGTTCATAAAACGGTTTCCCATCAGCAGAAAGCGTAACCAACACGTCGTGCAGCGGCGCAATAGCGTAAACGCCAACAGAGAGCTGGCCATTGTCACGCACCAGACGCAGCGCCAGTTGAGTGCTGGCGTTTTGCACCATGCCGAGTTCGCTGTAGGGCAGGAAGTTTTGTACGAAGACTTTCTCTTCGTACGGCGCAAGCCAGGTAAAGTCCGGCTGATTATCAGTAAAGACCCCGGTCATCAGTTCAATATACGGCCCGTTGTCATCGGTCAGGTTGCGATCCCAGGCGACGCCAAACTCACCGTATCCCCAGGTCCACTGTTTTTTCCCTGGCGAAACGTGGTGATCGGCGACATGCAGCAGTCCGCCGCGTTCGCTATGGTGCCACGCGCCGACAAAGTCATAGTTCGATTTTTCAGCCATATAGGAGGTCGGAACCGGCACGTTTTTGTAGCGTGAGATATCCACGCCCGCGGAGTAATCCACTTTGTAATAAGTGCCGGTCGCTATCGGGAACGCGGAAACATCGCGCTTGCCATGGTCAAAAACGGCAGTCACATCCGGCGGGAACACGCTCTGATGATCGTCCCCGCCCTTCACCGCAGGATTCGCCCACCATAAGAAATGGCGCGGCGTGGCATTACCGTTAAACACTTTTCCGGTTATCTCAATCAGGGCGCGATCCGGATACAGCGTGAATCCTGTCATCACCTGCAAGCCACGCATCGGCTCAACTTCACCCATCCACACCGTGTATTCGCCCTGCTCGCCCTGCTGTTGAGTAAAATCAACCGGCATAAAGGTGGTGGGACGGTGATGCTGAGGCCAGTTAAACTCAATGCCGCCGGAGATCCACGGCCCGAGCAGGCCCACCAGCGCAGGTTTGACGACTTCGTTGTAGTAGACGAAATCGCGCTGTTGTACTTTGTCATAGGCGCGATGAATACGCCCCCCCAACTCCGGCAGCAGCATGATGCGAATGAAGTCATTCTCCATCCACACCGCTTTGTAGTCGCGCATTTCACGCTTGCCGGTTAGCGTATCAATCACTCCATAGGGATACACCGCACCAGAAGATCCCTGATAAACCCGTTTCTCAAGGAACATTGGGTTAGCGTCTTCCTCGCCTGCCGTCCACGTTGGGAGGGTGATCGTTTCCTGCCAGACCTTCACTGAACCGTACATGCCGCTCTCCACTCAATAAACAAAAGTAAAAATTTAACTTGAGGCTATTCTGCGGCAGTTAAGTGGCGTTAAAATGCGCAATGCTCACGCAATACAGTAAAGGGAGTTAAGTGAATGCAGCGTTCGGGGTTCAACAACGCCAGGGTTCGCCAGGCGAATAAACAGATCTTTTTATCGCACCTGTGGCGGGAAAAGCAGCTCAGCAAATCACAACTGGCACAGCTCACCGGCTTGTCGATCCCGGCGGTCAGCAATATTCTCGAAGAGTTGATGGATGAAGGGCGGATCGACCATTCCCGCGAGACATTAAGCCAGCGCGGTTTGAGCAGCGGCAGCTTTCATTTGCCGGAAAAAGGGGCCTGGACATTATGCATCAACGTCACCCCCACCAGCATCACCAGCCAGTTGGCAGATGCGCGCCTGGTCGCAGTCGGTGACTGGCGGCATGAACTGATCAATCCCGAGACGCCAAAAGCGCTATTGACCGCGTTGGCAGCGCACTGGCGGGAATACCGTCGGCACTATCCTGAGGTCACAATCAACCTCGCGCTGGGCGTTCACGGTCAGGTTGATCCGATTACCGGCGCATCAAAGACCATGCCACAGGCACCGTGGAAAACAGCGGTGGAAATAAAGTATTTGCTGGAAGAAATGCTCGGCGTGCAGGTCCTGCTGGATAATGACTGCGTGATGCTGGCGCTGGCGGAAAAGTGGCAGAACCCGGCGGCGAACGGCGATTTTTGCGTGATTAACGTTGATTACGGCATTGGTTCATCGTTCGTCATCAACGACAACATCTGGCGCGGCAGTTTGTTTGGCAGCGGCCAGATTGGACATACCATAATCAACCCTGACGGCATCGCCTGTGACTGCGGTCGTTACGGCTGTCTGGAAACGGTCGCCTCATTAAGCGCCCTGAAAAAGCAGGCTCGCGTGTGGATGAAATCTCAGCCTGCCCCCCATTACGATCCAGAAACGCTGACCACCGATCAGCTGATTGACGCCTGGCAACAGGGCGATGTCCGTATTCAGGCGTGGGCCGAGCACGCTGCCAGCGCCATTGGCCTGAGTTTATATAACTTTTTGAATATATTAAATATTAACCAGATTTGGTTATACGGTCGCAGCTGTGCCTTTGGCGAAAGCTGGCTCAATACGCTGGTACAGCAAACCGGGTTTAATCCGTTTGATCACGGCGATAGCCCACGTGCCAGAGCCACGCAAATAAGTTTCGGTCAGCTTAATCGCTCGCAGCAGTTGATGGGTATTGGCTATCTGTATGTGGAATCACAGCTTAGCGAACTGTCATGATAATGCCGCCAGGGGCACGGCTAAACGATCCTGCGCCAACGCGATAAAATCCTGCAGGGCGGGCTTCAACTCGCCCTTTTTCCAGGCCATCAGCAACGCAATGGTCGGCACATCACCGGCGATAGGGCGAAAAACCACCTGGCCGGTATTAAAATTATTCATATAACCGGGTATCAAAGTCACCCCCAGCCCCATACCAACCAGGTTCATGGTCACCAGAATATTGGTGGCGACTTGCACAATATTGGGTTGGCTTTCCTGCTGTTGAAACCACGCTTTGACAATCTTCGCCAACGCGCCGGAATAGGCCGGATCGGTACTGACAAAGTTCACGCCGTTCAGCTGCTGGGCTGAAATCGTTTTCTCGCTGGCTAACGGGTGGTTAACTGGCAGTACCACGACCAGCGGCTCATGAATCAGTTCCAGATAGTCGAGTTCCGGGCTGTAAATCGGATGGCGCATTAAGCCAACATCCAGCTCGCCGCGCAGGATTTTCTCTTCCTGCTCAGTGGTTATCAGGCTCACCAGTTCAATATGCGTGTCCGGTTGTTTTAAACGAAACAGCGGCAGAACCTTCGGCAGCAGATTCACCTCCGCGGAAGGGACAAACCCAATCGAGAAATGACAGTCTTCCTGCACCGCCTTACGGGCGCGAATTTTGGCATTTTCTGCTTGTTCAAGGATCGCCAGCGCATCCTGCAAAAAGCACTCCCCTGCTGCCGTTAGCGCGACTTTGCGTTTATCCCGCACCAGCAGCGTCACCCCGATGCAGGCTTCCAGATCGCGGATCTGGCTGCTTAACGACGGCTGAGAGGTATGCAACTTCTCTGCCGCACGGGTGAAATTCAGCGCCTGCGCCACCGCGACGAAATAGCGTAAGTGCCTCAGTTCCATACCCTGCTCCTTGTTATCGAAAAAACGTCTCAGCTGGTAGATATTTACTATTTCACAGATTGATAACTAACCAGCAACATCCTTGGGGTACAAAAAAAGAAGGTCAATACATCTTAGCTTTCGGGATTAAAAAATATGACCACACCCTCAAATTTAGACATCTACTCACTGATCGACACGCAAAATGGTCGCGTAACCCCACGGATTTATACCGACCCCGACATTTACCAACTGGAACTGGAACGCATCTTCGGACGCTGCTGGCTGTTTCTCGCTCACGAAAGTCAGATCCCGAAGCCGGGTGACTTTTTCAATACCTACATGGGCGAGGATGCGGTGGTGGTCGTGCGACAAAAAGACGGCAGCATCAAAGCCTTTCTCAATCAGTGCCGACACCGCGCCATGCGTGTCAGCTACGCCGACTGCGGCAATACCCGCGCTTTTACCTGTCCGTATCACGGTTGGTCTTACGGCATTAACGGCGAGCTGATTGACGTGCCGCTGGAGCCACGCGCCTACCCGCAAGGGCTGTGCAAGTCCCATTGGGGGCTGAACGAAGTGCCCGGCGTCGAGAGCTACAAGGGGCTAATCTTCGGCAACTGGGACACCACCGCGCCTGCGCTGCGTGATTATCTCGGCGACATCGCCTGGTACCTGGACGGCGTGCTGGATCGTCGCGAAGGCGGCACCGAAATCGTTGGCGGCGTACAGAAATGGGTGATCGACTGCAACTGGAAATTCCCCGCTGAGCAGTTCGCCAGCGACCAGTATCACGCGTTGTTTAGCCACGCTTCTGCCGTGCAGGTGCTCGGCGCCAAAGATGACGGCAGCGACAAACGCCTCGGCGACGGGCAAACCGCACGTCCGGTGTGGGAAACCGCCAAAGATGCACTGCAGTTCGGTCAGGATGGGCACGGCAGCGGATTTTTCTTTACTGAAAATCCCGATGCCAACGTCTGGGTCGACGGCGACGTCTCCAGCTACTATCGCGACACCTACGCCGAAGCCGAGCAACGACTGGGCAAGGTTCGCGCTCTGCGTCTGGCGGGTCATAACAACATTTTCCCGACGCTGTCCTGGCTGAACGGCACCGCCACACTACGCATCTGGCACCCGCGCGGGCCGGATCAGGTCGAAGTGTGGGCGTTCTGTATTGCCGATAAAGCGGCCTCTGATGACGTAAAAGCCGCGTTTGAAAACAGCGCCACCCGCGCCTTCGGCCCGGCTGGTTTTCTTGAACAAGATGATTCAGAAAACTGGTGCGAGATCCAGAAGCTGCTCAAAGGCCACCGCGCTCGGAACAGCCAGCTGTGTCTGGAAATGGGCTTGGGTCAGGAAAAACGTCGTGAAGACGGCATTCCGGGGATCACCAACTACATCTTCTCGGAAACCGCCGCACGCGGGATGTACCAGCGTTGGGCCGATTTGCTAAGCAGCGAAAGCTGGCAGGAAGTGCAGGAAAAAACCACCGCTTACCAGCAGGAGGTAATGAAATGAGCGCGTTAGTTTCTCTGGAACTGCATCATCGCATTACCCAGTTTCTCTACCACGAAGCCAGCTTGCTGGATGACTGGAAGTTTCGCGACTGGCTGGCGCAGCTTGACGACGAGATCCGTTACACCATGCGTACGACGGTGAATGCCCAGACTCGCGACCGCCGCAAAGGGGTGCATCCGCCGACCACCTGGATTTTCAACGACAACAAAGATCAGCTCGAGCGCCGCATTGCACGTCTGGAAACCGGCATGGCCTGGGCAGAAGAGCCGCCGTCGCGCACCCGGCATCTGATCAGCAACCTGCAAGTTAGCGAAACCGACGTTCCCGATGTGTTTCGCGTCCGACTGAACTACCTGCTGTCTCGCGCACAAAAAGAGCGGGATGAAACCTTATACGTTGGCATACGCGTGGACAAAGTACGCCGCTTGCCGGGCGATGAGTGGCGTTTACTGGAGCGTGAGATCGTGCTGGATCAGGCGGTGATCTCCTCCCATAACCTGAGTGTACTGTTCTGATGAATCGTGTATTTGCCTGCCCCGTAGGGGATTTGCCGGAAGGTGAAGCGCTGCGGCTCGACACCTCGCCAGTCATCGCGTTGTTTAACGTTGGCGGTGCGTTTTATGCCATTAACGACCGCTGCAGCCACGGTAATGCCTCGATGTCGGAAGGGTATCTGGAAGACGATGCCACCGTGGAGTGCCCACTGCACGCCGCCAGTTTCTGCCTGAAAACCGGCAAAGCGTTGTGCCTGCCCGCCACCGATCCGCTGACCACCTATGCGGTGCACGTGGAAGGCGGCGAGGTATTTATTGATATGCCTGAGGGGGCCTGATGAGCGATTTACGCGATAATGTCGTCTTTATTACCGGCGGCGGTTCCGGCCTGGGCCTGGCGCTGGTCGAGCGCTTTATTGAAGAGGGTGCGCGGGTCGCTACACTGGAGCTCTCCGCTGCCAAAGTCGCCTACCTGCGCGAGCGTTTTGGTGAGCATGTGCTGGCGGTGGAGGGGAATGTCACCCGCTACGCCGACTATCAGCGCGCGGTGGATAACATTCTCACGCGATACGGTACGCTCGATTGCTTTATCGGCAATGCGGGAATTTGGGATCATAACGCCTCGCTGGTAAACACCTCTGCCGAGGCGCTGGAAACCGGCTTTCACGAGTTATTCAATGTCAACGTGCTGGGATATCTGTTGGGGGCCAAAGCCTGCGCCCCCGCGCTTATCGCCAGCGAAGGCAGCATCATTTTTACCCTGTCCAACGCAGCATGGTACCCCGGAGGCGGCGGTCCGCTGTATACCGCCAGCAAGCATGCAGCAACCGGTCTGATTCGCCAGTTAGCCTACGAGCTGGCACCCAAAGTTCGCGTCAACGGCGTGGGGCCATGCGGTATGGCGACCGATCTGCGCGGCCCGCAGGCGCTGGGTCAGAGCGATACATCGATTATGCAGTCGCTAACGCCGGAAAAAATTGCCGCCATTTTGCCGCTGCAGTTTTTCCCGGAGCCGGCAGATTTTACCGGCCCGTATGTGATGCTGGCGTCACGGCGCAATAACCGCACGCTGAGCGGCGTGATGATCAATGCCGACGCCGGTCTGGGCATTCGCGGGATTCGTCACGTTGCCGCCGGACTGGATCTCTGAGGAGGCATTATGTACCACAATATCATCGCCATTGTCGGCGGCGGACAGGCCGCGGCAATGGCGGCAGCCGCACTGCGTCAACAGGGGTTTGACGGCGAGATCCATCTGTTTTCCGATGAGCCGCATCTGCCCTACGAACGCCCTCCACTTTCCAAAACCATGCTGTTGGACGACGTGCCGCAGCTGCAGCCGGTGCTGAACGCAGACTGGTGGCGGGATAATAATGTTCAGCTGCATCTGGGCGTCACCGTTCAAACGCTCGGGCGAGAAACGCAAACGCTGGTACTGGCTGACGGACAGACCTACCCGTGGGATCAATTACTGATTGCCACAGGCGCAGCGGCACGCCCGTTCCCATTACTGGATACGCTCGGTGACCGCGGCTTCACGCTGCGCCACGCCGGAGATGCAGCGCGTCTACGAGACGCGCTCAGCCCCGGGCAGTCGATCGCTATTGTCGGAGCCGGAACCATCGGACTTGAGCTGGCTGCCAGCGCCACGCAGCGCGGTTGTCAGGTCACCGTCATTGAACTGGCTGCCACGGTGATGGGTCGCAACGCTCCGCCGCCGATACAACGTTATCTGGCCGCCCGCCACCAGCAGGCTGGCGTACATTTGTTGCTGAATAATGCGATTGAACAGGTGGCTGGCGGGGAACGCATCGCCCTCACGCTGCAACGTGGCGAACAGCTTCAGGTTGATAGCGTGATCTACGGTATCGGGATTGTCGCCAACGACGGGCTTGCCCGTGATGCGGGTCTTGATGTGGCAAACGGCATTATCATTGATGCGTCGTGCAGAACCGTCGATCCGAACATTTTTGCCGCCGGAGATGTGGCAGTACAGCGTTCGCCAGACGGTACGCTGCAACGTTGCGAAAGCTGGGAAAACGCCAATAATCAGGCGCAAACTGCCGCGGCAGCCATGCTGGGGCTGACACTCCCGACGCTACCTCCGCCCTGGTTCTGGACCGATCAGTTCAGCGACAACCTGCAGTTTATTGGCGATATGCGTAGTGATGGCTGGGTCGTGCGCGGCAGTCCAGATGACGGCAAGGCTATCTGGTTTAACCTGCAAAACGAGGTGATAGTCGGCGCGGTAACGCTCAACCAGGGACGAGAAATGCGGCAGCTGCGCAAGTGGATTCAGGCAAAGAAAAAGCCGCTGTTAGCGGCTTTACTTGATGAGACGGTGACGCTTAAGTCGATATAACTGCCGGATGGCACTGCGTTTATCCGGCCTACAAGTAACTCATATGTAGGCCGGATAAGGTGTTTACACCGCCATCCGGCAATCCGTATGACTTATGCGTAAACCGGGAAGCGAGCGCAGATATCCAGCACTTTGGCTTTAATGCGTTCGATAGTGGCTTCATCATTGATGTTGTCCAGAATGTCACACATCCAGCCAGCCAGTTCTTTCACTTCCGCTTCTTTAAAGCCGCGACGGGTCACTGCCGGAGAACCAATACGGACACCGGAGGTCACGAACGGGCTCTTCGGATCGTTCGGTACGCTGTTTTTGTTAACCGTGATGTTCGCACGGCCCAGCGCCGCATCGGCTTCTTTACCGGTCAAGTTTTTGTCGACCAGATCCAGCAGGAACAGGTGGTTTTCAGTGCCGCCAGAAACCACTTTGTAGCCGCGGTTCAGGAACACTTCAACCATCGCTTTGGCGTTTTTCGCAACCTGCTGCTGGTAAACTTTGAACTCTGGCTCCATCGCTTCTTTCAGCGCCACAGCTTTTGCCGCGATCACGTGCATCAGCGGGCCGCCCTGTGCGCTTGGGAACACAGCGGAGTTCAGTTTTTTGTACAGCTCTTCGCTGCCGTCTTTTGCCAGGATCAGGCCGCCGCGCGGACCCGCCAGGGTTTTGTGGGTCGTGGTGGTAACAACGTGTGCATGCGGAACCGGGTTCGGGTATACGCCTGCAGCAATCAGACCGGCAACGTGTGCCATGTCGACGAACAGGTATGCACCGATGCTGTCAGCGATTTCACGCATTTTTGCCCAGTCAACCACACCGGAGTACGCAGAGAAGCCACCGATAATCATCTTCGGTTTGTGGGCCTGAGCCTGCTTAGCCATGTCTTCGTAGTCAATCTTGCCGGATTCATCGATGCCGTAAGGGACGATGTTGTACAGTTTGCCGGAGAAGTTGACCGGGGAACCGTGAGTCAGGTGACCGCCTTGCGCCAGGTTCATACCCAGAACGGTATCGCCCGGCTGCAGCAGCGCAGTGTAGACCGCGAAGTTAGCCTGAGAACCCGAGTGCGGTTGGACGTTAGCGTAGTCGGCACCAAACAGCTCTTTCGCGCGGTCAATCGCCAGTTGTTCAACGATATCCACATACTCGCAACCGCCGTAGTAGCGCTTGCCCGGATAACCTTCAGCGTATTTGTTGGTCAGCTGAGAACCCTGCGCCTGCATGACACGCGGGCTGGTGTAGTTTTCGGAGGCGATCAGTTCGATGTGCTCTTCCTGACGTACTTTTTCCTGCTCCATAGCCTGCCACAGTTCGGCATCATAATCGGCAATGTTCATTTCACGCTTTAACATCCGCATCTCCTGACTCAGCTAACAATAGAATTTCGGCCTAAAAAGGCAGTCCTGTTGGACGACGGCCAACAGTATAACCGAATCAATCTTCGATAACAGGTCTTGACAAAGGATTTTACGCAAACGATTACCTTCACAGCACACAAGGCTTTGGAGAATAATAACATGGCAAATTTCAACGGATTTCTTTTCAGGTTTGTGATGCAGATTTTTCAAGTTGTAACCTTTACAACGCAAAGTTACAAAGAACCATTTACAATGCAGGGGTATTTTTTATAAGATGTATTTGATATACATCATTAAAGCCTCAGATAAAGGAAGACCGTATGCTTGACGCACAAACCATCGCTACAGTGAAAGCCACTATTCCCCTGCTGGTCGAAACCGGCCCGAAACTGACCGCCCATTTCTACGATCGCATGTTTACGCATAACCCGGAACTCAAAGAAATCTTCAACATGAGTAACCAGCGTAATGGCGATCAGCGTGAAGCGTTGTTTAACGCTATCGCCGCTTACGCCAGCAATATCGACAACCTGGCGGCGCTGTTGCCTGCGGTCGAAAAAATTGCCCAGAAGCATACCAGCTTCCAGATTCAGCCTGAGCAGTACAACATCGTGGGCGGTCACCTGCTGGCAACGCTGGACGAGATGTTCAGCCCAGGGCAAGAAGTGCTGGACGCGTGGGGTAAAGCGTATGGCGTGCTGGCTAACGTCTTCATCAACCGCGAAGCTCAGATTTACAGTGAGAACGCCAACAAAAATGGCGGCTGGGAAGGTACTCGTCCCTTCCGCATTGTGGCAAAAACACCGCGTAGCGCATTAATTACCAGCTTTGAGTTTGAGCCCGTCGACGGCGGTGCGGTGGCTGAATACCATCCGGGGCAGTATCTGGGCGTCTGGCTTAAGCCGGAAGGTTTCCCGCATCAGGAAATTCGTCAGTACTCTCTGACCCGCAAACCGAATGGCAAGGGTTACCGCATTGCAGTTAAGCGTGAAGACGGCGGTCAGGTTTCAAGCTGGCTGCATAACCATGCGAAAGTCGGTGACATCGTTCATTTAGCCGCACCGGCAGGCGATTTCTTTATGGATGTCGCCACCGATACTCCGGTGTCGCTGATTTCCGCAGGCGTTGGTCAGACCCCGATGCTGGCAATGCTGGATACACTGGCGAAAGCTGGACACACGGCGCAGGTAAACTGGTTCCACGCGGCAGAAAACGGCGATGTGCATGCCTTTGCTGATGAAGTGAATGAGCTGGGCAACTCACTGCCGCGCTTTAGTGCCCACACCTGGTATCGTGAACCGAATGAAGCAGACCGTGAAAAAGGCGCGTATGACAGCGTGGGCCTGATGGATCTGAATAAACTGGAAGGTGCAATCAGCGACCCGGCGATGCAGTTTTATCTGTGCGGTCCGGTCGGCTTTATGCAGTTTGCCGCGAAGCAGCTGATCGGTCTGGGTGTGAAGAACGAGAATATTCATTACGAATGCTTCGGTCCGCATAAAGTCCTGTAATTACGTCATGCCTGATGGCGCTGCGCTTATCAGGCCTACGGGGTTTTGTAGGCCTGATAAGGTGTTTACACCGCCATCCGGCAAGCACGGCGCGGCTTAAATTGCTGCGTCGTCTTCTTCGCCAGTACGGATACGCACCACGCGTGCCACGTCAAAGACAAAAATCTTACCGTCGCCAATTTTACCCGTTTGAGCCGTGCGAATAATGGTATCGACACAGGTATCCACGATGTCGTCGGTAACCACAATTTCAATTTTTACCTTCGGCAGAAAATCCACCATGTACTCCGCACCACGGTACAGCTCGGTATGGCCCTTCTGACGGCCAAAGCCTTTCACTTCCGTTACGGTCATACCGGTAATGCCCACTTCTGCCAGCGCTTCGCGGACGTCGTCGAGCTTGAAGGGTTTAATAATCGCATCAATCTTTTTCATGGTTTTCCTGTCGTTTTTATCGCGTAACCGGCTGCTCACCGTATCATAAATCAGTCGTATTTACGGTGCTACTCTTTAAAGTCGTTTGCATCCAGCTCATGTCGAGAAAGCAATTTATAGAATTCGGTGCGGTTGCGCCCCGCCATTCGCGCTGCGTGGGTCACGTTGCCTTTGGTTATTTGCAGCAGCTTACGCAGGTAGTTCAGTTCAAACTGGTTACGCGCTTCAACAAAGGTTGGCAAGGCGGTATTTTCACCTTCCAGCGCCTGCTCCACCAGCGCGTCACTGATCACTGGCGATGAGGTGAGCGCCACGCATTGTTCGATAACGTTGACCAGTTGACGCACGTTGCCCGGCCAGCTGGCGGTCATTAAACGCTTCATGGCATCGGTCGAGAATGCGCGCACAAACGGTTTGTGCCGTTCGGCGGACTGACGCAGCAGATGGTTCGCCAGCAAGGGAATGTCTTCCGTACGTTCAGCCAGCGGCGGGATCTTCAGGCTCACCACGTTAAGGCGGTAGTAGAGATCCTCACGGAATTCGCCCCGCGCCATCGCTTTGGGTAAGTCGCGGTGCGTTGCGGAGACAATCCGCACGTCAATGTCGATATCACGGTTGCTGCCAAGGGGGCGAACTTTACGCTCCTGCAACACACGCAGCAATTTCACCTGCAATGGCGCGGGCATATCGCCTATCTCATCCAGAAACAGCGTCCCGCCCTCGGCGGCCTGAAATAGCCCCTCACGATTGCTCACCGCCCCGGTAAACGCGCCACGCGCATGACCAAACAGCTCGGACTCGAGCAATTGTTCCGGCAACGCGCCGCAGTTAATCGCAATAAAAGGTTTGCTGCCGCGCGGGCTGGCGTTATGGATAGCCTGGGCAAAAATTTCTTTGCCGGTACCGCTTTGGCCGTTAATCAGCACGCTGACGTCCGATTGCGCCACCATACGCGCCTGCTCTAACAGACGCAGCATCAACGGGCTGCGGGTGACAACCGATTCGCGCCAGCCGTCATCGGTCGCCGGGGCAGATTGTTCCAGCGCCCCGTCAATGGCGTTGTATAACGCGTCTTTATCGACCGGTTTGGTCAGAAAACTAAACACGCCCTGCTGAGTTGCAGCTACCGCATCCGGAATTGAACCATGCGCGGTCAGGATAATAACCGGCATACCCGGCTGGACTTTCTGGATTTCGGTAAACAACTGCATGCCGTCCATTTCATCCATGCGCAGATCGCTGATGACCAGATCCACCTTTTCACGGTTAAGCACCCGTAACCCTTCCTGCCCGCTTTCCGCCGTCACGACGCTGTAGCCTTCACTGGTTAAACGCATGCCGAGTAATTTCAACAATCCCGGATCGTCATCGACCAGCAGCAAATGTGCGGGTTTACGGCTTATCATGGCGTTACCTCCTCGCTCGAGGACCCGGTGCCCCCGGCATCGTCAGGTGTGGAGAGTTTTTCATTCCCATGCAGCGCATCAGGATTGTAACTGCCGGCAGGCTTGCGCGTGGAAAGCTGACGCTCAATATCGGTCAGATTTTCCAGTTTGCGGGTAGTGAGATCGAGCTGCGTCTGCAAATGCTGTTGCTGCTGACGCAGCGTATCAAGATCGCTGTCTGACGACTGTTGAAGTTTGCTGTAGCGCATGCGCTCTTCGGCCAACTGTAACTGCAGAGTTTGGCCGCTAAACCAGACCTGATACAGCGGCCGTACCTGCGCCGGAATTTGCGGACTGAGCGCATCAAGTCGCGTCACCACATCTCGTCTTTCCGGCGGTGTGATATTGGCACTGGCGAGCAGGATCCCGCGCTTAAACGCGCCCTGCCAGGTGTCAGTGAGCTGGGTACTGGCTTCACTACGGGCTTGAACTGGCATCAGGCGGTCAGCACAGTCCATGGCACGCAGCCAGTACAACGGATTGCTGTCCGTAGACTGCTCCTGCAGTGACCAGATATCTGCGCACTCGGTTGAAAGGTAATCCGCCAACTGATGGGGCGGAATTTTCTCCTGTGAAGGATCGCCGATAATATGATCCACCGCGTTCGGCACACACCCCACCAGCGCCAGGCACGGCAAGCTTAGCAATAATGCGCGGCGGAAAAAATGTCGTTTAAGCATTCGGACAACAACGTGTGGCATACTCACCAGACTTAGATTCATTTTAATGGTTTTTCATTGCAGATAGCGGCAATTCGATGCGAAAACAAACGCCTTGCGCATAATCGTCGACCAGGTACAGCTCCCCCCGCATACGGCGGATGCAATCTCTGGCGATACTGAGTCCTAATCCGCTTCCTTTTACCGCCCCTTTTCGCTGATGGCTTCCCTGGAAAAAAGGCTCGAAGATCATGGTTTTTTCTGCTGGCGGAATCGGCTCGCCGGTATTCATTACGTCAATGTACACCGTCGCACCATGCAAGCTGCTGCGGATGCAAATGGTACCGGATTCAGCACCATAGTGCACCGCATTGGAATAAAGATTGTCCAGCACGCTCATTAACAGCACCGGCTCTGCCAGACAGGCGCTTTCTGCCAGCGCCACATCAGTATGTATCATTTTGGCGCGCGCGGGCAGACTATGTGCAGAAACCACTCTCTCCACGAGCGGCGCGATTTCAACCCTTTCCAGTTGAATCGCGTCATCGGCCAGCTTGCGGTTGTAATCAAGCAGTTGCTCAATCAGTTTTTGCAGATTGCGGCTGCTGTCATCCAAAATGCCGACAACTTCTTTTTGTTCCGGCGTCAGTGGGCCAACGACCTGATCGGCCAGCAGTTCGGTTCCCTCACGCATACTCGCCAGCGGCGTTTTGAGTTCATGTGAAAGATGGCGTAAAAATTGATGCCGCTGAGATTCAAGCCACGACAGGCGCTCACTCAGCCAGATAATACGCTGCCCCACCGATCGCAGCTCTCGCGGACCGGTAAACGATACGGTATCGCCCAGCGAGCGGCCTTCCCCCAGACGGTTGATCATTCGTTCAATGGCTTTTACCGGACCGATGATCATCCGCGTGAACAGCAGCACCATCGCCAGGCTAACGAGAAACAGTACCAGTGCCTGCCAGCCAAAGAACTGACCACGTTCAGCAATTTCTTGTTGCAGCTGCTGGCCGCGCGAGAAGACCACGGTTCGCGTGGCCTGCACCATCTCGGTATTGGCATTGGCAAAAGCCTCAAGACGTGCAGCCGCCACACTGTCGGGGCCGCTGTTTTGACACTGCAACTGCGCGAGATCGTTCAGATCCTGGCGAAGCGCCTGATAGAGTTTGACGTCAGGCAACACACCCGCATGGGCATCCAGCATATCGCTGTAACGTTTACGCTGCCCCTGATAAACCTTCGCCAGTGTCGGGTCATCCAGCACGCAGTATTGCCGATAGCTGCGTTCCATCTCCAGTGCCGCGTTAGTCATCGCCTCACTCCGCCGGGCGTCAATCAGCGTGGTGCGGTTGGTTAGCGCCGCCTGGGCGCTTAGGGCATTCAGACTTTGCCATGCCTGCCAGGCCAGAACTAACAGAGGCAGCAGGATCAGCAAAAATGCCAGCGTAACCAACTGACGTAAAGACCGGGGGAAAACAGACCAGCGCTTCAAGGCGTTACTCTCAACGAAAAGGGATAGGACGATGCTAACTGAGGGGAACGCCAGATACAACAAAGCCGGGAATGACCCGGCTTTGTTATGGAATAAGGCGGTGCCTAACTCGACGTTTCGCCCGGAGTTTGATATGCGCAAGGCAAATATCAGAAGTTGGACGGCAGGCACCTTGTTGTGCGTCATTCGAAGTTTATGTAGCGCGTCCCGAAGGGGCTGACATAAGAAGGTGAATGAGCCACTGCTTAGTATTATGCAGCAAGCGTGCCAATATTCAAAACATTATATTAACACAATGATAAATATACAAAATATATTCATTTAATCGATGAATGGTTTTGGCTGTTTTTTGCGCCATGTGTCGCTAATTAGCAACAACTGTAGCACTTAAAAACAAAACACTTATAAATCAATTAATTAAATGTCTCTTTTTGACGACGCCACCCTACCCTCGATGTCGGGAATTCCCGACACTTTAATTTTGCGGCGCAAGCACTGAGTTTATTGCCGGATGGCGGCGTAAACGCCTTATCCAGCCTACAACCGCTCTTCCCCGTAGGCCTGATAAGCGCAGCGCCATCAGGCAGTATCGCGCACATTGCCGGATGGCGGCGTAAACGCCTTATCCAGCCTACAACCGCTCTACCCCGTAGGCCTGATAAGCGCAGCGCCATCAGGCAGTATCGCGCACATTGCCAGATGACGGCGTAAACGCCTTATCCGACCTACAACATAAAAAAAGCCCCTCACGTGGAGGGGCCTTGAACATCACACGGTCGTGTTAGCCGAGTTGTTTACGCGCGTTACGGAAGATGCGCATCCACGGGCTGTCCTCGCCCCAGTTTTCCGGGTGCCAGGAGTTGCTCACCGTGCGGAACACACGTTCCGGATGTGGCATCATGATCGTTACGCGGCCATTTTCGGTGGTCACCGCCGTGATCCCGTTTGGCGAACCGTTCGGGTTAGCCGGATAGGTTTCGGTGACTTTACCAAAGTTGTCGACGAAACGTAGCGCCACCAAACCTTTGCTTTCCAGTGCCGCCAAATGCGCATCATCACGGACTTCCACACGCCCTTCACCGTGAGAAACGGCAATCGGCATCATGGAACCCACCATACCCTGCAGCAGCAGCGACGGGCTTTGCGTTACTTCTACCAGGCTAAAGCGCGCTTCAAAGCGATCGGAGTGGTTACGCACAAAACGTGGCCACAGGTCGCTACCCGGGATCAGTTCACGCAGATTAGACATCATCTGACAGCCGTTACACACCCCGAGCGCCAGCGTCTGCGGGCGATGGAAGAAGGTTTCAAACTCATCACGCACGCGGTTGTTGAACAGAATGGATTTCGCCCAACCTTCACCGGCACCTAATACGTCACCGTAAGAGAAGCCGCCACAGGCCACCAGCGCCTGGAAATTCCCCAGACCAATGCGCCCGCCCAGCAGATCGCTCATGTGAACGTCGATGGCGTCAAAGCCCGCACGGTGGAACGCCGCAGCCATTTCAACGTGAGAGTTAACGCCCTGCTCGCGCAGCACGGCCACTTTGGGGCGTGCGCCGGTGGCGATGTACGGGGCTGCAACGTCTTCGTTGATATCAAACGACAGTTTTACGTTAAGACCGGGATCGGTATCGTTGGCTTTGGCGTTATGTTCCTGATCGGCACATTCCGGGTTGTCGCGCAGACGCTGCATCTGCCAGGTGGTTTCTGCCCACCACATACGAAGCGTGGAGCGGCTTTCGCTGAACACCGTCTGACCGTTGGCAGTAATCACAAAACGGTCGCTGGCTTCAGCCTGGCCAACATAGTGAACGCAGTCGCCGAGGCCATGCTGTGCCAGCAGCGCTTCTACCGCCTCACGATCCGCCGCGCGAACCTGAATCACCGCACCTAACTCTTCGTTAAACAGTGCCGCCAGGCGGTCATCGCCGAGCGTGCTGATATCCGCTTGAATACCGCAGTGACCGGTAAAGGCCATTTCCGCCAGCGTCACCAGCAGACCACCGTCAGAACGGTCGTGGTAGGCCAACAGCTTACGCGCAGCAACCAGCGCCTGCATGGCATCATAGAAGCCTTTCAACTGCGCAACGTTGCGGACATCCGCCGGTTTGTCGCCCAGTTGGCGATAGACCTGCGCCAGTGCAGTCGCACCCAACGCGTTATGACCCAGACCGAGGTCAATCAGCAGCAAGGCGTTGTCTTCGGTTGAGAGTTCAGGGGTGATGGTGTGACGGACATCTTCCACACGGGCAAACGCGGTGATCACCAGCGACAGCGGCGAGGTCATTTCACGCTGTTCGTTGCCTTCCTGCCAGCGGGTTTTCATCGACATGGAGTCTTTACCCACCGGGATAGTCAGGCCAAGCGCCGGGCATAGCTCTTCCCCTACCGCTTTGACCGCTTCGTACAACCCGGCATCTTCGCCAGGGTGGCCGGCTGCCGCCATCCAGTTTGCGGAGAGCTTGATACGTTTGATATCGCCAATCTGCGTCGCCGCAATGTTGGTCAGCGCTTCCCCCACTGCCAGACGGGCAGAGGCAGAGAAGTCCAGCAGCGCAACCGGCGCACGCTCACCGAGAGACATCGCTTCACCATAATAGCTATCCAGGCTGGCGGTGGTCACTGCGCAGTTCGCCACCGGGATCTGCCACGGCCCGACCATTTGGTCGCGCGCTACCATGCCGGTGACGGTACGGTCGCCGATGGTTACGAGGAACGTTTTTTCTGCGACGGCAGGCAGGTGCAGCACGCGGTTGACCGCATCGCCCAGCGTAATCTGCTCACGCGCAAGCTGCTCGCCCTTCGCTTTCAGCGTTTGCACATCGCGGGTCATTTTTGGTGTTTTGCCCAGCAGCACATCGAGCGGCAGATCGATCGGCTGATTATCGAAATGACGGTCATTCATCGAAAGATGTTGCTCTTCGGTGGCCTCACCGATTACCGCATACGGTGCGCGCTCGCGCTTACACAGTTCGTCAAACAGGGGCAACTGATCTGCAGCAACCGCCAGGACGTAACGCTCCTGAGATTCGTTACACCAGATCTCCAGCGGACTCATGCCTGGCTCATCACTTAAGATATCGCGCAGCTCAAACTTACCGCCGCGTCCGCCGTCACTGACCAGCTCAGGCATCGCATTAGACAGACCGCCCGCACCCACGTCGTGGATGAACAGAATCGGGTTCGCATCCCCCATCTGCCAGCAGCGGTCGATCACTTCCTGACAACGACGTTCCATTTCTGGGTTGTCGCGCTGTACGGAAGCAAAATCCAGATCGGCATCGGACTGGCCGGAGGCCATTGAAGACGCCGCCCCGCCGCCAAGCCCGATGTTCATTGCCGGACCGCCGAGGACGATCAGTTTGGCACCGACGACGATCTCACCTTTCTGCACGTGATCGGCGCGAATGTTGCCGATCCCACCGGCCAGCATGATGGGTTTGTGATAGCCGCGCAGCTCTTCACCGTTGTGGCTATTCACTTTTTCTTCATAGGTACGGAAATAGCCGGTCAACGCCGGGCGACCGAATTCGTTGTTAAACGCCGCGCCGCCCAGCGGGCCGTCAGTCATGATATCCAGTGCGGTAACGATCCGATCCGGCTTGCCGAAATCTTCTTCCCACGGCTGTTCAAAGCCCGGAATACGCAGGTTGGACACGGAGAAACCCACCAGCCCAGCTTTCGGCTTCGCGCCACGCCCGGTCGCACCCTCGTCGCGGATTTCACCGCCGGAGCCAGTTGCTGCGCCCGGCCATGGAGAGATAGCGGTCGGGTGGTTGTGGGTTTCGACCTTCATCAGGATATGCGCAGGCTCCTGATGGAAATCATAACGACCGGTTTGATGGTCGGCGAAGTAGCGCCCGACCTCAGAGCCTTCCATCACTGCCGCGTTGTCTTTATAGGCAGACAAGACGTGATCCGGCGTGGTTTCGAAGGTGTTTTTAATCATCTTGAACAGCGACTTCGGCTGCGGTTTACCGTCGATTACCCAGTCGGCGTTAAAAATTTTATGGCGGCAGTGCTCAGAGTTGGCCTGCGCAAACATGTACAGCTCGATGTCGTTCGGGTTGCGTCCCAGTTTGATAAACGCATCCTGTAAATAGTCGATTTCATCGTCTGCCAGCGCCAGACCCAAACGCAGGTTCGCGTTGATCAGCGCCTGGCGACCTGTACCCAGCAGGTCAACGCTAGAAACCGGCGCCGGTTGGTGATGAGCAAACAACGCTTGTGCATCGTCCAGCGCAGAGAAAACCGTTTCCATCATGCGGTCGTGTAACACGGCAGCCACTTCCTGCCACTGTTCAGCGCTTAGCGTGGAGACTTCAACATAGTAGGCAACGCCACGTTCCAGACGGCTAATCTGTTGCAAGCCGCAGTTATGGGCAATATCAGTCGCTTTAGAAGACCAGGGGGAGATGGTTCCCGGGCGAGGCGTAACCAGCAGCAGCTTGCCTTCAGGGACGTGGCTGCTGAGACTCGGACCGTATTGCAACAAGCGTGCAAGTTGCGCATGCTCATCCTCGTTTAACGGGGCATTCAGGTCAGCAAAATGGACATACTCGGCGTAAATAGTGTGAACCTGAAGATTGGCCGCCTGAAAACGCGCCAGCAATTTGTTAATACGGAATGCAGACAGTGCAGGCGAACCACGCAGAATTTCCATCATAAGTCTCTCGTCTTCGAAGCGCCTGAGGCGCTTATAAGTGTGCGCAAGGGGGGAAACGGGCGTCATTATAAAGAATCTGCCGCGCCGACGAAACCGTTTGCGTCGAAATAAAATCACAACCGTCAGTTATCCTCAAATGCTGCCCCCCTGCTGAAGGAGTTGCCAACTGACGCAAGTTTAAGCAAAATGCCGCTCATTGATGATGAATTCACTTCTTAATCGCGAGCATAGCAGGCTGAAACAACGCACGGTTCAGAGAATTAACTAATTGAAAAAATTAAAGATTAATTATCTGTTTATCGGCATTTTGACGTTGCTGCTGGCAGCGGCCTTGTGGCCATCCATTCCTTGGTTCGGTAAAGCCGACAATCGTATCGCCGCCATTCAATCGCGGGGAGAGCTGCGCGTCAGTACCATTGACTCTCCATTAACGCATTCCACTCTTACCGGGAAACGCTTCGGGCTGGATTATGAGCTGGCCCAACAGTTCGCCCGTTATTTAGGCGTGAAGTTAAAAATCACCGTGCGCCAGAACATCAGCCAGCTTTTTGACGACCTCGACAACGGCAAGGCCGATCTGCTCGCCGCCGGTCTGGTCTATAACAGCGAACGGGTCAAAAATTACCAGCCAGGCCCCACCTACTACTCGGTTTCCCAGCAACTGGTGTATCGGGTCGGGCAATATCGTCCACGCACCCTGGCCAACGTGACAGATAAACAATTGACTATCGCCCCCGGGCACGTGGTGGTGAACGACCTGCAACACCTGAAAGAAACAAAATTTCCTGAGCTGAGCTGGAAGGTCGATGATAAAAAGGGCACCACGGAACTGCTCGATGATGTCATCAACGGCAAGCTGGACTACACCATTGCCGATTCCGTAGCGATCAGTCTGTATCAGCGCGTACACCCTGAACTGGCCGTCGCACTGGATGTCTCTGACGAACAACCGGTGACCTGGTTTAGCCCGCTGGACGATGACAATACACTTTCCGCCGCCCTGCTTGATTTCTTTAACACCATCAATGAAGACGGGTTACTGGCGCGGCTGGAAGAAAAATATCTCGGGCATGGCAATGATTTTGACTATGTCGATACCCGCACGTTCTTACGGGCGGTCGACAGCGTATTGCCTGATCTCAAGCCGCTGTTTGAGAAATATGCGCAAGAGATAGACTGGCGATTGCTGGCGGCCATCTCTTATCAGGAATCGCACTGGGATGCGCAGGCCACCTCGCCGACCGGCGTACGTGGTCTGATGATGCTGACCAAAAATACCGCCCAGAGTCTGGGATTAACGGACCGAACCGACGCCGAGCAAAGCATCAGCGGGGGCGCTCGCTATCTGCAAGATATGATGAGTAAAGTTCCGGATACCGTCCCCGAGGGCGAACGGATCTGGTTTGCGCTTGCCGCCTATAATATGGGGTATGCGCATATGCTGGATGCCCGCGCGCTGACGGTAAAAACCAAAGGTAACCCGGACAGTTGGGCCGACGTAAAACAGCGCTTGCCGCTGCTCAGCCAAAAGCCCTGGTACAAAAAACTGACCTATGGCTATGCACGCGGCCACGAAGCCTATGCCTACGTAGAGAATATCCGTAAGTATCAGATAAGTCTGGTGGGATATCTGCAGGAGAAAGAAAAGCAGGCGATCGAAACGCAGCAACTGGCACAGGATTATCCGGCGGTTTCGCCCGCAGAGTTGTTAGGGAAAGAGAAATTTCCGCTCTCAGCGTTTCTCTCGCAAACCTCGTCGAACTATCTGACGCACACCCCTTCACTGCTGTTTTCCCCGCAGAAGAAGGAGGAAAAGTAGTGGCATGCTCATGCCGGATGGCGGCTTAAAATCCTTATCCGGCCTACCGCTGTAATCACTCCGTGGCGGACTTTTTCAGGGCTTTAATTTCCTGACGACGCATACGGAAGAAGTCACTGAGCAGGGTGGCGCATTCATCACGCAATATGCCTTCTGTCACCTCAACCCGGTGATTCATGCCCGGATGATGCAGTACATCCATTAACGAACCTGCGGCCCCCGTTTTCGCATCACGCGCACCAAATACCACCCGACCGATACGGCTGTGTACCATTGCACCCGCACACATTACGCATGGCTCAAGGGTGACGTACAGTGTGGCATCCAGTAAGCGGTAATTTTGCAGGACCAGCCCGCCCTGACGCAGCGCCATGATTTCAGCATGAGCGGTGGGATCGTGATGACCAATCGGCCGATTCCAGCCTTCGCCAATCACACGATTGTTATGCACCAGAACCGCGCCCACCGGAACCTCACGCTCATCCCAGGCGCGCTTTGCTAGCGTTAACGCATGACGCATCCAGTATTCGTGGCTAAATTCAACATCAGACAAAGGCAGAACTCCAGTAATCAAAGCGGGCGCATTATACACAGACGCTATCGTTTACTCTATTCGAGTTGCTGCAGCTCTCCACGCGGCGTGACGCGCCAACGATGCTGGCAGAACGAGAGCAGCGGATTGTCCTGCTTACTGTCGCTGTAGCCGCTATACAGCGCCAGCGGGGCGCCAATCTGGCGTTCCAGTTGAGTGACTTTCTCATGGCCAAGGCAGCGTAAAGGCAGCACCCAGCCACCGTAACCGCGCGCCATTTGACTGGCGATAAGATTCACCCGAGGCAGCCACGGGGTGTCAAAGTAAACCTGCTCGACCAGCGACTGCGGGGAACCGGTGATCAGCCAAATATCCGCATCAGAGCTTAACAGATAGGTGGTCAGGCGCTGCTGCACCAGCGGAAACGCCGTCACGTGATGGCGAAACCAACGCACAAAATCAGCTTGGTGGGCTTTAAGGCGTGCTTCTCGCCGACCAAAAGTGCATCCCCACAGGAGCAAACTCATTGGCCAACGGGCGGCGCGCCCTTTGATCAACATCGCCACCGCGATAATCGGTAACAGCGGCAGTACAAGCAGCGCATTCAACGGTTGGCGGCGCAGCAGATAACGCAGAAAACTACCGAACATATCCTGCTGGTGTAACGTACCGTCCAAATCAAAAAAGACAACGCGACGCTCGTGATTGGTCAAACCTTAGTCCTCTGGATCGTTGAACCCCAATAGCCAGGTAAACAAGAACCCGGCGATAACCGCTACCAGATAGCCTAACAGATAGAACATCACTTTTCCGGCAACAATCGTCAGCGCCAGCGGTAATCCCGAGATACCAAAGGTGATAACCGTCGCCACTTTCCAGTAGCTGATCAGCGCCCCACCGACCGCACCACCGAGGCAAGCGCCGATAAACGGTTTACCCAGCGGCAGCGTTACGCCAAAAATCAACGGCTCGCCAATGCCCAGTAACCCGACCGGCAGCGCGCCTTTGATCACTTTTTTCAGTCGTGCGTTACGGGTTTTCATCAGAACAGCAATTGCGGCGCCAATCTGACCGACCCCGGCCATCGCCAGGATGGGAAATAGCGCGTTATAGCCATGCGCCTGCACCAGTTCCACGTGAATCGGCACCAGCCCCTGATGGAGTCCGGTGAGCACCAGCGGCAGGAACGTTCCCGCCAGCACCGCGCCGACCAGGAAACCGCCGCGATCAATCGCCCAGGAGGCGCCGTGGGCAATGGACTCGGAGATCCAGCCACCGAGCGGTTGTAGCGCCACAATCGCAATCGTCCCGGTAATCAGGGTGGTCAGCAACGGATTAAGGATCAACTCCAGCGATTCCGGCAACACCTCGCGGAATTTGCGCTCTATCCAGCACATTAACGCCACCACCAGCAGCACCGCAATCACCCCGCCACGCCCGGGCTGTAGCGCCTCGCCAAACAGGGTAATTTGCGCTAGCTGTGGGCTGGAGAGAATGCCGGCCATTACGCCGCCCATTGCCAGCGAACCCCCAAACACTTTGGCCGTATTCACCCCCACCAGAATATTCATGATGGCAAAAACGGCGCTGCCGAAAATACCTAACAGCCCCAGCATATTGGGATAATGGGTGGCAAAGTCGCCCACAATATCAGGGCGCTTGAGGATATTGATAATACCGGTAATCAAACCGGAGGCGATAAACGCCGGGATCAGCGGAATAAAGACGTTTGCCAGTTTACGCAGCGCATCGCTCATTGGCGCTTTGTACTTCGCTTTCACCTGAGATTTTGTGCGTTCAATGTCGTGTGCATGCGGACGTTCGCCGTCATCAGCAATCAGAGAACGCATGGCATCCACCACTTTGGCGGCCTTACCGGGACCGACAATAATCTGATGCTGCGCCCCCTGCTTCACATAGCCGCTGACGCCGGGCAGCTGCTTCAGCCGGGGAATATCCAGTTGGTCGTCATCCTGGACTTCTACCCTGACGCGGGTCATACAGTTTTCCAGGCGCAGAATATTTTTTTCTCCGCCAACCCCCAGCAGAATATCGCTGGCAAGCGCCGCCGTTTTGTCCATATGTACCTCTTAGTGTTCTAACGCCGCGCGTAAAAAACCCTGGTGAGCGGAGAGTTTTGCCCTGGCTGCCGTCGCGTCTAGCCCGGTCAGCGCCATCAGAATGGCGGGCTTAACGTCAAAATCGGTCTGCTTCAGTAACGTTTCAGCGTCTTCGCGCGAAATGCCGGTAGCTTCCACCACCATCCGGCAGGCCCGATCGACCAGCTTGGCGTTGGTCGCTTTCATATCCACCATCAGGTTCTGATACACCTTGCCAAACTTCACCATCGCACCGGTGGAAATCATATTTAGCACCAGTTTCTGCGCGGTGCCCGACTTCAGACGGGTTGAACCGGTCAGCGCCTCCGGACCAACCACCACGGAGATGGCGATATCCGCTTCGCGGGCAATAGGTGAGTCCGGATTACAGGAAATCGCGACCGTCGTACAGCCCACCGCATGCGCATATTTCAGGCCGCCAATCACATACGGTGTCCGACCCGATGCCGCCAGACCGACAACCAGATCCTGCGCGGTCAGATTCAGCGCCCGCAGGTCATCTTCCCCAAGCTGCGAGTTATCTTCTGCGCCTTCAACCGCTTTTAATAACGCCCCTGGCCCACCGGCAATCAGCCCGACCACTAATCCGTGCGGTACACCAAAAGTTGGCGGACATTCTGAGGCATCCAGCACGCCGAGACGTCCGCTGGTCCCTGCCCCCATGTAAATAATCCGCCCGCCTGCTTTAAGTGCCTGCGCAGCCGCATCAACCGCCTGCGCAACTTCAGACAGTGTCGCTTTTACTGCTTCCGCTACCAGCGTATCCTGTTGATTAAAACGATGTACCAGCTCAAGCGTGGATAACGCATCGAGATCCATCGTTTGTGGATTGCGGGTTTCTGACACTAACGCACCGAGATTCATTTTTGTTCCTTAGGAATTTTTAATTCATAATAATCCGTCATAATGGAATATTATATTCACTCAGGCGAGTGAAATGTTGTTTTGTAATCGCCATCACGTTTTCGCCAGGAGACAGCATGAACTGTTTGATTCGCATTCGTCAGCGTTACCCTGACCTCGCACAAAGCGATAAAAAGCTTGCGGATTATCTTCTTACGCAACCAGATAATGTGCGTCATCTCAGCTCTCAGCAGCTAGCTTTTGAAGCGGGCGTTAGCCAGTCCAGCGTCGTGAAGTTCGCGCAGAAAATGGGCTTTAAAGGCTTCCCGGCCCTCAAATTGGCGATCAGCGAAGCGCTGGCCAGCAATCCCAATCCGCATTCTGTTCCGGTGCACAATCAGATCCGCGGTGACGATCCTATGCGACTGGTAGGTGAGAAGCTAATTAAGGAGAACGTGGCAGCGATGCATGCCACGCTGGACGTCAATAGCGAAGACAAACTAATGGAAAGCGTCACGATGCTGCGCACAGCCAGGCGCATTATCCTCACCGGCATTGGCGCCTCGGGCCTGGTGGCGCAAAATTTTGCCTGGAAGCTATTGAAGATAGGATTTAATGCGGTCGTTGAACGCGATATGCATGCCCTGCTGGCGACCGTACAGGCGCTGGATTCAAACGATCTCCTGCTGGCCATTTCGTATAGCGGAGAGCGACGCGAACTCAATCTGGCCGCGGATGAAACATTACGCACCGGGGCAAAAATCCTCGCCATCACTGGCTTTACTCCCAATGCCCTGCAGCAGCGAGCCACCCGTTGCCTGTACACCATTGCCGAAGAACAGGCCACGCGCAGTGCCGCAATTTCATCAACGCATGCGCAAATGATGTTGACTGATTTACTGTTTATGGCGCTGGTGCAGCAAGATCTCGAACATGCCCCGGAGCGGATCCGCCACAGCGAAGCGCTGGTAAAAAAACTGGTTTGAGCAAAGAATGCGCGTATAATGCCCGCCCGATTTGTGATGTTTTGAGAGTTTCCTGATGGCCCTGTTAATCACTAAAAAGTGTATCAATTGCGATATGTGCGAACCCGAATGCCCGAATGAGGCCATTTCAATGGGTGACAGCATTTACGAGATTAACAGCGACAAGTGTACGGAATGCGTAGGTCATTACGACACGCCAACCTGTCAAAAGGTGTGCCCGATCCCCAATACTATTTTGAAAGATCCGGCACATATCGAAACAGAAGAACAGCTGTGGGATAAGTTTGTGTTAATGCATCACGCAGACAAGCTTTAACTCTCAATAATGACCGTGGCGCAGGCATAGTGACGTTCATCGGCCAGCGTCACGTGCATATGCATAACACCGAGCTTCTCCGCCAGTTTTAACGCCTCTCCCCATAACCGCAAACGCGGCTTGCCGAGTTCATCGTTGAACACTTCGAACTGATTAAATGCCAGCCCGTTACGAATGCCGGTGCCAAAGGCTTTTGCCGCCGCCTCTTTTACCGCAAAACGCTTCGCCAGAAAACGCACCGGCTGCTGATGCGTTTCCCAAATGGTCCATTCGTTGTCGCTGAGGACGCGTCTGGCCAGCCGATCGCCGGAACGGGAGATCACCGCTTCAATGCGCGCAATCTCCACGATGTCCGTGCCTAATCCCAGAATCGCCATTAGCCACGCGCTTCCAGCATTAGACGTTTCATTTCCACTACGGCGTCTTTCAGACCGCTCATCACCGCACGTCCGATGATCGCATGACCAATGTTCAGCTCGTGCATTTCCGGGATCCGCGCAATAGCTTTGACGTTATGGTAAGTCAGGCCGTGGCCGGCGTTCACCTTCAGACCCAGGCTGGCAGCAAAGGTCGCAGCTTTGGCGATACGTGCCAGTTCGCTGGCCTGTTCAGCATCGGTTTTCGCATCAGCATAGCAGCCGGTGTGAATTTCAATATACGGCGCGCCAACATCAGCAGCCGCTTTAATTTGTTCTTCATCGGCATCGATAAACAGCGAGACCATGATCCCCGCATCCGCCAGACGCTTGCAGGCATCACGCATTTTGTCGCGTTGACCCGCCACATCCAAGCCGCCTTCAGTGGTGACTTCCTGACGTTTTTCCGGCACCAGGCAGCAGAAATGCGGCTTGGTTTCAACCGCGATGGCCAGCATCTCTTCCGTCACCGCCATTTCCAGATTCATACGTGTATCCAGCGTTTGACGCAGAATTCGCACGTCTCTGTCAGTAATATGACGACGGTCTTCACGCAGATGAACGGTGATCCCATCCGCCCCCGCTTGCTCAACGATAAATGCCGCCTGAACCGGGTCCGGGTATGCGGTGCCGCGTGCGTTACGTAAAGTGGCAATGTGGTCAATGTTGACGCCTAACAGTAATTCGGCCATGACAATCCTCGTTAATCATTATTTGTTTTTACTGCGCGTTTTGGCAAAAATTGCCGGAACAGTTCCCGGCTTTTTAACGGCTTACCACCAAGATACGGCTTTAACGCCATGCGGGTAAAGCGTTTCGCGGCACGTAACGTATCGGCATCCGGAAATTCACGCGATGCAAGTGCTTTGAGATGGCGTCCGGTAAAGGTGTTGTTATCAATAACGATGCTGGCGATAAACCCTTTTTCTTCCCGATAGCGATAGGTCATGGTGTCGTCCACCGGTTCACCGCTGCCCGCACAGTGGGCAAAATCCACGCCGTAGCCCAGATGACCGAGCAACGCCAGCTCAAAGCGACGTAGGGCGGGCTCTGGTGAACCGGATGTGCCTGCCAACGCCTGGATACAGTTCAGGTAATCGAAAAAGAGTTCAGAAAAGCGGGTCTCGTACTCAAGCACGCGAGAAATGAGTTCGTTGATATACAGACCGCTGTACAGCGTGATTCCGCTAAGCGGGAGTGCCAGAGAGACGGCTTCAGCGCTACGTAGGGTTTTGACCTCACCACGTCCACCAAAGCGAAGTAATAATGGGGTAAAAGGCTGGAGTGCGCCTTTCAGATTGGAACGTTTGGAACGTGCGCCTTTAGCCACAAGGCGCACGCGACCCGACTCTTCCGTGAAAACGTCCAGCACTAAACTGGTTTCGCTCCAGGGGCGACTATGCAGGACAAATGCGCGTTGCCATCCATCCATCATAATACTCGTCGTCTTTCAGAGGAAGGGTTTAGACGTCGTCGCCGTAACCGAGACTGCGCAGCGCGCGTTCGTCATCGGCCCAGCCAGATTTCACTTTCACCCACAGTTCCAGGTGCACAGGCGCTTCGAACATTTCCTGCATGTCTTTACGTGCTTCAATACCGATGGTTTTAATTTTGGCCCCTTTGTTGCCAATTACCATCTTCTTCTGCCCTTCGCGTTCGACAAGGATCAGGCCGTTGATGTCGTAGCCGCCACGTTCGTTAGGGATAAAGCGCTCAATCTCAACGGTCACAGAATACGGCAGTTCAGCACCAAGGAAACGCATCAGCTTTTCACGGATGATTTCAGAGGCCATAAAGCGCTGCGAGCGGTCGGTGATGTAATCTTCCGGGAAGTGATGAATCGCTTCCGGCAGATGCTTACGCACGATGCCCGCAACGGTATCGACATTCATGCCGGTTTCGGCAGACATCGGTACGATGTCGAGGAAGTTCATCTGGCTTGCCAGGAACTGCAGGTGCGGCAGCAGATCGGCTTTTTCCTGGACGTTATCCACTTTGTTGACCGCCAGGATAACCGGAGCTTTACCGTCACGCAGTTTGTTCAGCACCATTTCGTCGTCCGGCGTCCAGCGCGTGCCCTCTACGACGAAAATAATCAATTCAACGTCACCAATAGAACTGCTGGCCGCTTTGTTCATCAGGCGGTTGATGGCACGCTTTTCTTCCATGTGCAGGCCCGGGGTATCAACATAAATAGCCTGATACGCGCCTTCGGTATGAATACCGACAATGCGGTGACGGGTCGTCTGCGCCTTACGGGAGGTAATGGAAATCTTCTGCCCAAGCAGATTATTCAACAGGGTGGATTTACCAACGTTCGGGCGACCGACGATGGCAATAAATCCGCAATAGGTTTTTTCTTCGCTCATTCCAGCTCCAGTTTTTTCAACGCCTGTTCGGCGGCAGCCTGCTCAGCCTTACGACGGCTCGAACCTGTGCCAACCACCGGTTCACTCAGGCCGCTAACCTGGCAGTGGATAGTAAATTCTTGATCGTGCGCTTCGCCACGGACCTGTACTACCAGATAAGACGGCAGCGGCAGGTGGCGACCCTGCAAGTATTCCTGCAAACGCGTTTTCGGATCTTTTTGTTTGTCGCCCGGACTAATTTCATCCAGACGGGTTTGATACCAGTTAAGGATCAGTTGTTCAACAGTCTGAATATCACTGTCGAGGAAGACGCCGCCGATCAGTGCTTCGACGGTATCAGCCAGAATAGATTCACGACGGAAGCCGCCGCTTTTCAGTTCGCCCGGCCCCAAACGTAAACATTCGCCGAGATCAAACTCACGGGCTAATTCAGCCAGCGTATTACCGCGCACCAGCGTGGCGCGCATGCGACTCATATCACCTTCGTCCACACGCGGAAAACGATGATACAACGCATTGGCAATAACAAAGCTCAAAATAGAGTCGCCTAAAAATTCTAAACGCTCGTTATGTTTGCTGCTGGCACTGCGGTGAGTTAATGCCTGCTGCAACAGTTCCTGATGATTAAAAGTGTAGCCCAGCTTCCGTTGAAGCCGATTAATTACGATGGGGTTCATGCGATACCAATAAATGAATGCGTCAACAATCCAGCACACGAAACAGACCTGATATACATCACTCGGTTAGCCGTTTCGGCGTCGCCTGAATGCGCTTGTATACGAATCAACGCTGTTTCGTGTGCCGTGGCAACCTGACGGTGCCAACCTAAAACTACGGGGGAATATTCTATACACAACGACAAGTGATGTCGTTAGTCTGCGGGAATTTATCCGAGAAATAATTCACGTTGCCGCCATTATGACGACAACGTGAACGATTATCAGCAATTAATGAATACCACCAATACGGCTTAAACGAACACCGGTCGGCCATTCACCTTCTTGCTTGTCGAAACTCATCCAGATGCCCGTCGCTTTACCCACCAGATTCGCTTCCGGTACAAATCCCCAGTAACGGCTGTCCGCGCTGTTGTCGCGGTTATCACCCATCATGAAGTAGTGTCCCGGTGGAACAATCCAGGTCGCCAGTTGCTGACCCGGTTGGCGGTAGTACATCCCCACCTGATCCTGCGCGATTGGCACGGTCAGAATGCGGTGCGTCACCTCGCCCAGCGTCTCTTTACGTTCGGTCAGGCGAATACCGTTATCTTTCGTTTCGCTCAGCGGAAGTTCGAAGAAACCACTGGTCGCTTCGCCACCGTTACGACGTGCAAACGTCTGCACGAAATCACTCGGCTGAACGTCAGAGTACGTGACCGGCAATGCGTTTTGACACGCCTGACCGGAGCGGCATCCTGGCTGGATCGTGACCTCTTTCGCCACTGGATCGTACGTCACTTTGTCTCCCGGTAAACCGACAGCGCGTTTGATGTAGTCCAGGCGCGGATCCTCCGGGTATTTAAACACCACGACATCACCGCGTTTCGGATGGCCCGTTTCGATCAGTGTTTTCTGATAAATCGGATCTTTAATTCCGTAGGCAAATTTCTCCACCAGAATAAAATCACCAATTAACAGCGTCGGCATCATCGAACCCGATGGGATCTGGAACGGCTCATAAATAAATGAACGCACCACCAGTACAATCGCCAGTACCGGGAACACGGATGCTCCGGTTTCCAGCCAGCCCGGCTTCGGGGAGACTTTTTTCAGCGTTGCGTTATCCAGTGAATCACCCGCAGCGGCTTGTGCCGCTGCCTGACGCTCCCGGCGTTTTGGCGCAAAGATAAATTTATCTACGCACCATAAAATGCCCGTCACCAGTGTGGCAATCACCAGAATCAGGGCAAACATATTCGCCATGCCAACTCCTTAGGATTATTTGCTGTCTTTACCGACATGCAGAATGGCGAGGAACGCTTCCTGAGGCAGCTCGACGTTACCGATCTGCTTCATGCGTTTTTTACCTTCTTTCTGTTTCTGCAGCAGCTTTTTCTTACGGCTAATATCACCGCCATAGCACTTAGCCAGAACGTTTTTACGCAGCTGCTTAACCGTTGAACGCGCAATGATGTGCGTACCAATGGCTGCCTGAATCGCGATATCAAACTGCTGGCGTGGGATCAGTTCTTTCATCTTTTCCACCAGCTCACGGCCGCGGCTCTGTGAGTTATCACGGTGGGTAATGAGCGCCAGCGCATCAACACGCTCGTTGTTGATCAGAACATCAACGCGCACCATGTCAGAGGCCTGGAAGCGTTTGAAGTTATAGTCCAGTGACGCATAGCCACGAGACGTTGACTTCAGGCGGTCGAAGAAGTCGAGCACCACTTCTGCCATCGGGATTTCATAGGTCAGCGCCACCTGGTTACCGTGGTAAACCATGTTGGTCTGTACGCCACGCTTCTCGATACACAGCGTGATAACGTTGCCGAGATATGCCTGAGGCAGCAGCATATGACACTCAGCGATCGGCTCGCGCAGCTCATAGATGTTGTTCAGCGGCGGCAGTTTGGACGGGCTATCGACATAGATAGTCTCTTTACCCGTGGTTTCAACTTCGTAAACAACAGTCGGTGCAGTGGTTATCAGGTCCAGATCGTATTCACGTTCCAGACGTTCCTGAATGATCTCCATGTGCAGCAAACCAAGGAAGCCACAGCGGAAGCCGAAGCCCAGCGCGGTAGAGCTTTCCGGTTCATAGAACAGGGAGGCATCGTTCAGGCTCAGCTTACCTAACGCATCACGGAAGTTTTCGTAATCGTCAGAGCTGACCGGGAACAGACCGGCGTAAACCTGCGGTTTCACCTTTTTAAATCCTGGCAGCGCTTTATCTGCCGGATTACGTGCCTGAGTCAGCGTATCGCCGACCGGGGCACCGAGGATGTCTTTAATCGCACAAACCAGCCAACCCACTTCGCCGCACTTCAGTTCGGTACGGTCAACCTGCTTAGGCGTGAAGATCCCCAGACGGTCAGCGTTATACACCTGCCCGGTGCTCATCACTTTGATTTTGTCGCCTTTGCGCATGGTGCCGTTTTTAATACGTACCAGCGAGACCACACCCAGATAGTTATCGAACCAGGAGTCGATGATCAGCGCCTGCAGCGGGCCTTCCGGGTCACCTTCCGGCGGCGGAATTTCGCGCACCAGACGTTCCAGAACGTCGGTCACGCCGACGCCGGTTTTCGCCGAGCAGCGAACCGCATCTGTCGCATCGATACCGACGATATCTTCGATCTCTTCCGCTACACGCTCAGGATCGGCAGCCGGCAGGTCAATTTTGTTCAGTACCGGCACTACCTCGAGATCCATTTCCAGGGCGGTATAGCAGTTAGCCAGCGTTTGCGCTTCAACACCCTGTCCGGCGTCAACCACCAGCAGAGCGCCTTCACAGGCGGCAAGCGAGCGCGAAACTTCATACGAGAAGTCAACGTGGCCCGGCGTGTCGATAAAGTTAAGCTGGTAGGTTTCACCATCAGATGATTTGAAATCGAGCGTCACGCTCTGCGCTTTGATAGTAATACCGCGCTCACGCTCAAGATCCATCGAGTCGAGAACCTGCGCTTCCATTTCACGGTCAGACAGGCCACCGCAGATCTGGATAATACGGTCAGACAGCGTTGATTTACCGTGGTCGATGTGAGCTATGATTGAAAAGTTACGTATGTTCTTCATATAGTGTAATTATTGTGCCTTACGCCTGCCTGGGCAGGCTTTGAGAAGTCGCTGTTCTGAGCTTAACGTCGGTTTAAGTGAAACGCCGCATTCTACACTACAACGCTGAGGCGAGGAAATGTTCATAGAGCAAGGATAGCGGGAACTGGAAACAACTTAGCAAAGTCAGTGAAACTTTTACCGAAGTACGGCGAAAGTGCCCTATCTGGCCTACGTAGTAACGGTCCTGTAGGCCTGATAAGCGCAGCGCCATCAGGCATATATATCACTGGTGTGTTTCGACGCGAAGAAGGTCAGGCGGGAGAGCGACATTGAGAATCACCGGTTGCCAGGCCTCACGTTCAGCCAGCTTGCGTGAGAAACCACGAGCAATCAGGAATCCACCCACACCGCCCAGTATCGCACCGCTTAACGCGGCGATATCGCTGCCAAACAACACCTGGAACAATGCGGCAAAAACAAACAGCCCCGCCAGCGGAGACAGATAGACTAACATTGCCGAGCCCAACAGGCTGCCTTCAGCAATGCCTAGCTCAACTTTCTGACCGGGAGCCAGAGGTTCAACGCTAGGCACCACAATGGTGTGCGTTGTCTGCGGTCCCAGTTTATTCAGCACACGGCTTCCGCATCCGGCCCTTGAGGCACAGCTGCTGCACGACGCTTTAACGTCACAGCTGACTGTCGCCAGGCCATTTTGCCAGGAAACAACCGTTGCCCACTCTTTGATCATTGTGCAGCCCTGAACTTGATATTGTCCGCGATGCGCTTCGCCGTTTGCGGCGGAAGTTCACCAACGATAGTGATTTCGGCATTATCTCGTACGCTGGTACTGACCGTGCGGCGTCCGGTACGCAGGAGCTGATCGGCGCTGTTTTGCTGCGCGCGGTTCACATTCACAGAGAAGCTGAACAGCCCGTCAGAATAAAGACGCGATTCAATCGGCATATTGTCCATCGTCGGCAGTGGACGACGGCTGCTGGAGACTTCACTGAATCCTTGCGGCAACCATGATGGGCTCCAGTTGAAGTTGGTTTTCTCGCCCGCGGGAACAGATAGCAACGGCGGCAGGTTGGCTTTTGCCAGCGTCTGCATGCTGTCTCCGACGCCGCTATTCACAGTAAAAGCGATCACGCGGAACTGTTCCAGCGTTTCGCCATCCCGGTCAAGAAGATCGACGCGCATCGGTAGCTTAGTTTCGGTGTCCATCCAGACAATGTAGCTGTAACGAGTCCCGTCACGCGCCACGACGCGGAGTACTTCACAAAGCCTGTCGGCAATACGTGTTCGGCCTACCGAGATAAAATCATAGTAGGGTGCGAGACGTTTAAAGTCGGTGTAAATCAGAGATGGCAGAGAATCAACAATATAATCACCGTTCAGCGTGAACGGTTCGAGCCCCGGCTCAAAATAGCTGATTTCATTTCCACGTTGTACGACTTCCCGGCGTGGTCCATCTAATTGCAACAGTTGTGCAAGCGGACGATTATCCAGACGAGCATGACGATAACGTAGGGATTCAACACCCTGTTTATTGATGCTGACGAAGGACAGCTCATAGGTGAGCGACTGGCTGGCCAGATTCATCTGCTGCAATAATGCCCCGGACGCAGGAGTGGCCGAGGCGTTGACAGAGAAGAACAGGCTACCAGCCACAAGTGACATGGCAAACCAAAGTTGCTTCATTACTGCGATTGCGTTCCTAAAGTTTGAATTCCTGGCACCTGTACAGCGGCTTGCTGTGTCTGTGCCTGCTCAAACTGAAGCTGTTCGGAGTGCAGTCGGCGCTGCAGTTCGTAATCCTGCAACATAGCATTAATACGACGACGCTGCTCCTGCACCTGCTGTTGCTGACCGCCGCTGCTGGCCGTCGCGTCAGAAGGTACACCCAAGCTCACCGGACTGGCTTTACCCATCATCGGTAATGTATTAAATACCGGCGTTTCGGGCTGCTGGGACGTTTCAGATTGCCCATTATAGTGCTGGACGCCAACGATAACTGCAAGCGATACGCACGCGGCCACACCCATTTGAGTAAGCTGAGCGGCCCACGGACGCATTTTCTTCCAGAATGGCATTTTCTGCCACTGATGTGGTGCTGGCTGGGCCTCAGGAATCAATGGCGCCGCCTGACGTACTGGCTCATCTGCGATGGCTGCCATTACTCGGTCGGAAATATCGAAATGGAGAACGTCGGCGGTATCACCTCGCATGGAATCGCGGATCAGGTGATAACTCTCCCAGGTTTTTTGCATTTCCGGGTCGTGAGTCAGCTCTTTGAGTAACTCAGTATCCAGCGTTTCGCCATCCATTAAAGCGGAAAGTTTTTCTTTCTGCATGCCTAATACCTTTTCCAGTATCCCGCTACCGTCAACGCCTGATAAGCGGTTGAACTTTATTATCAATAGCTTCCCTCGCTCGGAAGATACGAGAACGCACCGTACCCACCGGACAATCCATGATAGCGGCTATCTCTTCATAGCTCAGGCCATCCAGCTCCCGCAAGGTTATTGCCATGCGTAAATCTTCCGGGAGGGACTCAATAGTTCGGAAAACTATCTGTCTCAGTTCTTCTGACAACATTAAGTTCTCAGGGTTCGAAATTTCTTTCAGCGCACCGCCACTTTCGTAATTTTCTGCTTCTATCGCATCTATATCACTGGAAGGTGGACGACGCCCCTGAGCGACCAGGTAATTCTTCGCTGTATTGACTGCAATACGATACAGCCAGGTATAAAAAGCACTATCTCCCCGGAACGAATCCAGCGCACGATAGGCCTTAATAAATGCTTCCTGTACAACATCGGGAACATCGCCCGACGGTACATAGCGGGAAACCAGGCTCGCCACCTTATGCTGATAGCGAACTACCAGTAAATTAAAGGCTTTCTGATCTCCCTTCTGGACCCGTTCTACCAGGACCTGGTCCGTTAACTGCTCGCTCATCCGAGGTAAAGTCTCCCCAAACCAAATTTCCACGCGCTTTCGAAACGCCACTCCATCAGCTGCAATATGAGCAAGCAATGACTTAGAGTGCTCAAGTTTCGTAAAGTTCCGTTACGCATTTGTTTTTGTTTGTCATGTTGTAGACAGGTCTTATCTCTCATTATAAGTCTACATAACCCGATCAACGCACTATCTGTACAGAAATGCCCATTAAACCGCTTGCAGAGTAACCCAACGGGCACTTTATTTCATCTCCTAATCTGACGCTAACGGCCTGCTACACAAAATATTTTTCATACTTTACCTCTCACTATGAATTTCTTTCGTGTTTAGCCATTGCAACACAATTAAAAATATAACGTGCAGTTTCGCACAATGTGGTGCTATGGTGACCAAACACTGTTTAGTAAATTAAACAACAATCATGAATACAACGCCTGAATTATCCTGTGATGTGCTGATTATTGGCAGCGGTGCTGCCGGACTCTCACTGGCTTTGCGCTTGGCTGAGAAACATCGGGTTATTGTCCTGAGTAAAGGGCCTGTGAGTGAAGGCTCTACATTCTATGCCCAGGGAGGCATTGCCGCTGTTTTTGATGAAACCGACAGTATCGATTCTCACGTCGAGGATACGCTGATTGCCGGCGCGGGATTGTGCGATCGCCATGCAGTTGAGTTCGTCGCCAGCAACGCCCGAACGTGCGTCCAGTGGCTCATTGATCAAGGCGTTTTGTTTGATACGCAGGTTCAGCCCAATGGTGAAGAGAGTTATCACCTGACCCGCGAAGGCGGCCATAGCCATCGACGTATTCTGCATGCGGCTGATGCCACCGGCAAAGAGGTTGAAACTACGCTGGTCAGCAAGGCACAAAATCATCCCAACATTCAGGTGCTGGAACGTAGCAACGCCGTGGACCTGATCATCTCCGATAAAATCGGCTTGCCGGGCACGCGCCGGGTAGTTGGCGCATGGATCTGGAACCGTAATAAAGAAGCCGTCGAAACCTGCCATGCCAAATCCGTCGTGCTGGCCACCGGTGGTGCATCGAAGGTCTATCAGTACACCACCAATCCGGATATCTCCTCAGGCGATGGAATTGCGATGGCCTGGCGCGCAGGGTGTCGTGTCGCCAACCTCGAATTTAATCAGTTTCACCCCACCGCGCTGTATCACCCGCAGGCGCGCAATTTTCTACTGACTGAAGCGCTGCGTGGCGAAGGTGCCCATCTGAAGCGCCCGGACGGCTCACGCTTTATGCCCGACTTTGATGAGCGTGGTGAACTGGCGCCGCGCGATATCGTGGCGCGTGCTATCGATCATGAAATGAAGCGTCTGGGTGCGGACTGCATGTTCATCGACATCAGTCATAAACCGGAAGAATTTGTCCGCCAGCATTTTCCGATGATTTATGAAAAGCTGCTGGGCCTGGGGATCGACCTGACCAAAGAGCCAGTGCCTATCGTGCCAGCTGCGCACTATACCTGCGGTGGCGTGATGGTCGATGATTTTGGTCGGACTGACGTCGACGGTCTGTATGCCATCGGCGAAGTGAGCTACACCGGGCTGCATGGTGCAAATCGTATGGCGTCTAACTCACTGCTGGAGTGCCTGGTCTACGGCTGGTCTGCAGCTGAAGATATTGATCGTAGAATGCCCTACGCACGTAGTGTAAGCACGCTTCCGGGTTGGGATGAAAGCCGGGTTGAAAATCCGGATGAGCTGGTTGTCATCCAGCATAACTGGCATGAACTGCGGCTATTTATGTGGGATTACGTTGGCATTGTACGCACCACTAAACGTCTGGAGCGAGCCCTGCGGCGTATCACGATGCTGCAACAGGAAATCGACGAGTATTACGCCCATTTCCGCGTGTCGAACAATTTACTGGAGCTGCGCAATTTGGTGCAGGTTGCCGAGCTGATTGTGCGCTGCGCAATGATGCGTAAAGAGAGCCGGGGCCTGCACTTCACGCTGGATTATCCAGAGCAGTTGCCTGAATCCGGCCCTTCTATTCTTTCGCCGCTTAGCCATCACATAAACAGATAAAATGCCTGGGTCAGCGCGGTGTAACCTTCTGAGTAACGCTGGTCTGGCCCACGGATCACTAATCTGTCGCTAAAGCACTCCCCGGCCTGCGGGGAGAAAGCCAGCAGGACCCGATGCGGCAGTCGGGCTTCGGTTTCCGCCACATCCGTACGCAGACGCAGATGCCATCCCATGTTTAATGCCTGCTGGGTAAAAGCGTTACCAATCTGCTCCGGCAGTACCACGCAAAAAAAACCCTCTTCTGTAATACTGTCCGCCGCCAGCGTTATCAGCGCCGCATGATCGAGCGTCGTGGTATAACGTGCCTGCTCGCGCTGTGGCGTACCACACTCCACGCCTTGCTCATAATAAGGGGGATTACTGATAATCAGATCAAAGCGCACGGTCTGGCGAGGTATCCACCGTTGAGCATCTTCAGTATGGATCCGGATACGCTGCCCCCACGGAGATTGCGCGATGTTTTCCTCTGCCTGTTGCGCGGCGTCAACATCCAGCTCCACCGCATCAATCAGGACGCTGTTATCTGTACGCTGGGCCAGCATCAGTGCTAACAAACCACTCCCGGTGCCGATATCAAGGATCCGCTTTACGCCTGCGACAGGGGCCCAGGCCCCCAATAAAATTCCGTCAGTCCCAACTTTCATTGCACAACGATCGTGTGCCACAAAAAACTGTTTAAAGGTAAACCCATTACGTCGAAGTACTGATGAAGACTGGGGCATGAAAAACAACCTTCCTGGAAAAAAAACGATAACATAGGATAAAAACAATACCTGAGAAGGTATATCCATACAAACAGATGAAGATTGCAGCCGTAACGTCTATAATCAGCGCCCCACACAGAGGTAGAACATGACTGTAACGACTTTTTCCGAACTTGAACTCGATGAAAGCCTGCTGGATGCCCTCCAGGAAAAAGGTTTCACTCGCCCGACAGCTATTCAGGCAGCCGCCATTCCACCTGCGCTCGATGGCCGTGATGTACTCGGTTCTGCGCCGACAGGCACCGGTAAAACGGCGGCATATTTGCTGCCAGTGTTGCAGCACCTGCTCGACTTTCCGCGCAAAAAATCAGGTCCACCGCGCGTTTTAATTCTGACGCCGACCCGTGAACTGGCAATGCAAGTTGCCGATCACGCCCGTGAACTGGCGAAGAATACGCATCTGGATGTCGCCACCATCACCGGCGGCGTGGCCTACATGAACCATATGGAAGTGTTCAGCGAAAATCAGGACATCGTGGTCGCGACCACCGGACGTCTGCTGCAATACATTAAAGAAGAGAACTTCGACTGCCATGCGGTTGAAACGCTGATCCTCGATGAAGCCGACCGTATGCTGGATATGGGCTTCGCGCAGGATATCGAGCATATTGCCGGTGAAACCCGCTGGCGCAAGCAGACCATGCTGTTCTCTGCCACGCTGGAAGGCAATGCGGTTAAAGATTTTGCCGAGCGCCTGCTGGAAGATCCGGTTGAGGTTTCTGCGGATCCATCCACCCGCGAACGTAAGAAGATCCATCAGTGGTACTATCGTGCAGATGATATCGAACACAAAACAGCGTTGCTGATTCACCTGTTAAAACAGCCTGAAGCAACGCGTTCTATCGTCTTTGTGCGTAAACGCGAGCGCGTGCACGAGCTGGCTGGCTGGCTGCGCCAGGCGGGGATCAACAACTGCTATCTCGAAGGCGAGATGGTACAAAGCAAGCGTAACGAAGCGATCAAACGCCTGACCGATGGTCGTGTGAATGTGCTGGTTGCCACCGACGTTGCGGCACGCGGTATCGACATTCCTGATGTCAGCCACGTGTTTAACTACGACATGCCGCGTAGTGGCGATGCCTATTTGCACCGTATTGGCCGTACCGGTCGCGCAGGCCGTAAAGGCACCGCCATTTCTCTGGTAGAAGCGCACGACCACCTGCTGCTCGGCAAAGCGAGTCGCTATGTCGACGAGCAGCTAAAGCCGCGCGTGGTTGACGAACTGCGTCCAACAACGCGCGCGCCAAGTGAGAAGTCTAACGGTAAGCCATCCAAGAAAGTGCTGGCGAAACGTGCAGAGAAAAAAGAGAAAGATAAAGAGAAGCCGCGCGTGAAGAAACGTCACCGCGACGCCAAAAATATCGGCAAGCGTCGCAAGCCGAGCGCAGCTGCCGCGCCGCAGTCTGACAAAGAGTAAACGGTATGCCGGGTTAATGAACCCGGCATTTTTTTACCTTCTTTCAACGACAAAAAAGCGGAACATGCACTGGCATGTTCCGCTTTTTTATTATCTGATTTCCGGGGTACAACCCCGCGAGCCTTACAGGCTCTCAGTAAAGGTACGGGCAATAACGTCGCGCTGCTGTTCTGGAGTCAGTGAGTTGAAACGCACCGCATAACCAGAAACACGAATAGTCAGCTGCGGGTATTTTTCCGGGTGCTTAACCGCATCTTCCAGCGTTTCACGACGCAGAACGTTAACGTTCAGGTGCTGGCCACCTTCTACGCGAACTTCTGGCTGTACGTCTACCGGTACTTCACGGTATTCGATTTCGCCCAGTTTGCTGACGGCAACGACTTCATCAGCAGAGAAACCTGCTTTAGCAACGATGCAGCGTGCTTCGCCTTTTTCGCTGTCCAGCAGCCAGAAAGAGTTCAGCAGGTCGTCGTTTGCAGCTTTAGTAATCTGGATACCTGTAATCATGTTGATGCCTCCCCGGCAAAATTATTTGATTTCGGTTGGCCGTCGCGCGGCCAATTGGTAAAACCATTGTTGCTTGAGTGTATATATACCCCTCGCACACCCTTGATTCCTTGATTTAAATCAACAAAAACCACACACGCAAAGTGGTAATGAGTGGATTTTATTGTTTTACATCAACTTACGCTATGCGTGTAGATAAAATTTTTACATAAATTTTCAACTATCTTTAAGGGGTAGTCCCTTGAGAATCGTAGAGAATTTTGCGCCCCAGAGAGAAGCAGTTAAGCTAGGGGGAATGAAATTCGCAGGAGAGCGAGATGACTACCGAATTAACCTGGCACGATGTGCTGACCGAAGAAAAACAGCAACCCTATTTTGTTAACACTTTGCATACCGTCGCCGGTGAACGCCAGTCAGGCATGACGATTTACCCGCCGCAAAAAGATGTGTTTAACGCATTTCGCTTTACCGAGCTTGGCGATGTGAAAGTTGTCATCCTGGGACAGGACCCTTACCACGGTCCCGGCCAGGCACATGGCCTCGCGTTTTCTGTGCGCCCAGGCGTAGCCACTCCACCGTCATTACTGAATATGTATAAAGAACTCGAAGCGACGGTCCCAGGCTTTACACGCCCCACACACGGGTATCTGGAAAGCTGGGCACGTCAGGGGGTACTGTTACTGAACACCGTCCTTACCGTCCGGGCAGGACAGGCACATTCGCATGCCAGTCTGGGCTGGGAAACCTTTACGGATAAAGTCATTAGCCTGATTAACGAGCACCGTGAAGGCGTGGTGTTTTTACTCTGGGGCGCGCACGCGCAGAAGAAAGGGGCCATTATTGACGCGCAGCGTCACCATATTCTGAAAGCGCCGCATCCGTCTCCGCTCTCGGCACACCGCGGATTCTTTGGCTGCAATCACTTTGTTCTGGCAAATGAGTGGCTGGAAAAACGCGGTGAAAAACCGATCGACTGGATGCCGGTGCTGCCGGCTGAGAGCGAGTAAAAAAATGCCAGCGATTCGCTGGCATTTTTACTATCAGGCTTTGTTCTGACGCCACCACTCCGCGAGCAGGACGCCCGTCGCGACGGAGACGTTGAGCGTTTCTACATTGCCCGTACCGTCGATGGCGATGCACAAATCGTCTGCAGAACATGCTGCTTCCGGTAGCGCATCACGCTCGCGGCCTAACACCAGCACCATTTTTTCTGGCAGCGTGGTGTTGAATAACGGCTTACCTTTGTCGCTGGAGGTCATCACGACCGTGTAGCCTGCTTTGCGGAAATCATCCAGCACATCCACAATACTGTCGCCAGTGATCGGTTGCACGTGCTCGGCACCGCCTTCCGCGGTACGGATAGCTGCACCGGATTCCAGCAGCGCGGCATCCTGTACGACCACGCCTTTCACACCGAAGTGAGCGCAACTGCGCATCATGCCGCCCAGGTTATGCGGGTTGGCGATATCTTCCAGCGCCAGTACGCAATCCTGCGCCCCCGCCTGGCCAACCCACTGCTTAACGGTTGTACCGTTACGTTTTTTAATCAGGAAACACACGCCGCCATGGTGTTCAGTACCGGAAGCTTTCGCCAGTTCGGCTTCGTCAACCACGTGGTAGGCTTTGCGGTTTGCCGCCATCCAGCGTAATGCTTCTTTAAATCGTGGTGTCACGCTCTGGACAAACCAGGCGCGGACAATGGCGTCCGGACGGCTCTGGAACAGAGCCTGACAGGCATTCTCACCGTAAACGCGGGTTTCTTCCGCACGCTGACGACGTAATACTTCAGGATCGATAAAGCTCTTGCCGCTGATCCCACCGTGATCGGCTTTTTCCGCTACGTCATCGCTCGGCGCGCGGGATACGGTACGCCACGGTGAGTCTTCACGTTTACGGTCGCGTTCAACATCGCGGTCACGTCCACGATCGCGGCCACGTTCACTGTTCGGACCCTTTCTGTCATCACGGGCAGGGCGACGACCGCCTTCGGCTCGGGAAGTACCTGGGCGACCGCCGCCTTTACCGGTACGTGGATTTTGGGTGCGCTTGTCCGAGTCATCGTCACTGCGGACGTACATCACTTTGACCTTGCCGTTTTTGTTCTTCAGTTCGTCGCTCATTTCTTTTCTCCACCTGCTCTGCGCGAAGCGCGCAGATTACCCGATGTGCACGTCGTTAGCCATTATTTCATTTAAAAGCTTATGACTATTGTACTCATTGAATAAAACGCATTGCTGTTTAAAACAGTCTCCCCGATAATATGTAACATAACAGAAACATATCGGCGTGATTGCCGCGAAGTCCACTCTACTCATCCAGAGGTTAGTTATGAATACCGTTTGTACCAGCTGCCAGGCTATCAACCGCATCCCCGAAGATCGTGTTCAGGATACGGCCAAATGCGGACGCTGTGGTCACGACCTGTTTGACGGTGAGGTGATCAATGCGACCGGTGCTACGCTGGATAAGCTGTTAAAAGACGATCTTCCGGTGGTGGTCGATTTCTGGGCGCCATGGTGTGGCCCATGCCGTAACTTCGCCCCCATCTTTGAAGATGTCGCTGAAGAGCGTAGCGGTAAAGTGCGTTTTGTTAAAGTGAATACCGAAGCTGAACGCGAACTCAGCGCACGTTTCGGCATCCGCAGCATTCCGACCATTATGATATTCAAGAAAGGTGAAGTCGTCGATATGCTCAATGGCGCAGTGCCTAAAGCCCCGTTTGATAGCTGGCTTAACGAATCATTATAATCTCTACGGGGCACATCTTGTGCCCCGTTTTGTCCTCTGCGACAATAGCATTTTTCAACGTGCTTCCCGATGACCAATAACGCCGTTCTCCAGTTACGTGCCGAGCGCCTTGCGCGCGCCACGCGCCCTTTTCTCGCCCGAGGTAACCGTATTCGCCGCTGCCAGCGCTGCTTACTGCCGCTGAAACTGTGCCTGTGCGAAACGCTGAGACCTGCCCAGGCGAAGAGTCGTTTTTGCCTGGTAATGTTTGACACCGAACCGATGAAACCCAGCAACACCGGGCGTTTGATTGCTGATATTCTGCCGGATACCGCCGCGTTTCAGTGGTCTCGCACCGAGCCGCCGTCAGCGCTGCTTGAACTGGTTAACAATCCGGATTATCAACCGATGGTGGTCTTCCCGGCATCTTATGCCGACGAGGGCCGTGAGGTCATTTTCACGCCACCTACGGGTAAAACACCGTTGTTCATTATGCTTGATGGCACCTGGCCAGAAGCGCGCAAAATGTTCCGTAAAAGTCCGTACCTCGATAACCTGCCGGTTATCTCCGTCGATTTATCACGTCTTTCCGCTTACCGTCTGCGCGAAGCCCATGCCGAGGGGCAGTATTGCACCGCCGAAGTGGCGATTGCCTTACTGGATCTGGCTGGAGACACGCAGGCAGCCGAAGGATTAAGTGAGCACTTCACGCTTTTTAAAACTCGCTACCTGGCAGGAAAAACCCAACATCAGGGAAGCGTCACAGCAGACTCGACAGAAAACGTTTAAAATCATCCGGTCACTGGTGTCATTAAGGAAGCCGATATGAGTCAACGTGGTCTGGAAGCGCTACTGCGACCAAAATCCATTGCGGTGATTGGGGCGTCAATGAAGCCCAATCGTGCGGGTTACCTGATGATGCGTAACTTACTGGCCGGCGGCTTCAATGGACCGGTTTTACCGGTGACGCCGGCCTGGAAAGCGGTGTTGGGTGTGCTGGCCTGGCCCACTATCGCCAGCCTGCCTTTTTCTCCCGATCTCGCCGTGCTGTGTACCAATGCCAGCCGCAACCTGACGCTGCTGGAGGCGCTAGGCGAGAAAGGCTGCAAAACCTGTATTATTTTGTCAGCGCCCACGGCGCAGCACGCTGAACTGCTGGCCTGCGCATCACGCTATAAAATACGTCTGCTCGGCCCCAACAGTCTGGGGCTTCTCGCCCCCTGGCAGGGGCTTAACGCCAGTTTTTCACCGGTACCGATTAAACGCGGCAAGCTGGCATTTATTTCCCAGTCGGCGGCGATTTCCAACACCATTCTGGACTGGGCGCAGCAGCGCGACATGGGGTTTTCCTGGTTTATTGCCCTGGGTGACAGTCTGGACATTGACGTTGATGAGCTGCTTGATTACCTGGCACGCGACAGTAAAACCAGTGCGATTTTGCTCTACCTCGAACATTTGAGCGATGCCCGCCGTTTTGTCTCGGCGGCACGTAGCGCGTCGCGTAACAAACCCATTTTGGTGATTAAAAGCGGTCGCAGCCCTGCGGCTCAGCGCTTGCTGCATACCAGCTCGGGGATGGACCCAGCCTGGGACGCCGCCATTCAGCGTGCCGGTCTGCTGCGCGTGCAGGACACACACGAGCTTTTCTCAGCGGTGGAAACCCTCAGCCACATGCGCCCATTACGTGGCGACAGGCTGATGATCATCAGCAATGGTGCCGCCCCTGCTGCACTGGCTTTAGATGAGCTGTGGTCGCGAAACGGCAAACTGGCCACGCTAAGCGAAGAGACCTGCCAGAAACTACGCGATGCGTTACCAACCCACGTTGATATCGCCAACCCACTGGATTTGCGCGACGATGCCAGCAGTGAGCATTACGTTAAAACGCTGAATATTTTACTCGCCAGCCAGGATTTCGACGCCCTGATGGTCATCCACTCGCCTAGCGCAGCCGCACCTGGCACCGAAAGCGCGCAGGCGCTGATTGAGGCGGTGAAACAACATCCGCGCGGCAAGTTTGTCTCCTTACTCACTAACTGGTGCGGGGAGTTTTCATCCCAGGAAGCCCGCAGGTTGTTTAGTGAAGCGGGATTACCTACCTATCGTACACCGGAAGGCACCATCACCGCGTTTATGCATATGGTTGAATATCGGCGTAACCAGAAGCAGCTGCGTGAAACACCAGTGCTCCCTGACAGCCTGACGGCCAACACCGCCGAGGCACATAATCTGTTACAACAGGCGATTGCTGACGGGGCAACATCGCTGGATACGCATGAAGTTCAGCCTATTTTGCACGCCTATGGCTTGCACACGCTGCCCACCTGGATTGCCAGCGACAGCGCAGAAGCCGTACACATCGCCGAGCAAATTGGTTATCCGGTAGCGCTCAAGCTACGTTCTCCCGATATCCCGCATAAATCGGAAGTTCAAGGGGTTATGCTCTACCTGCGAACGGCAACCGAAGTGCAGCAGGCCGCCAATGCGATTTTTGATCGGGTGAAAATGGCCTGGCCGCAGGCGCGTATCCACGGTTTGCTTGTCCAGAGTATGGCTAACCGCGCGGGGGCTCAGGAACTGCGCGTGGTCGTCGAACACGATCCGGTATTTGGGCCACTCATTATGTTGGGAGAAGGTGGCGTAGAGTGGCGACCGGAAGAGCAAGCCGTGGTGGCATTGCCGCCGCTGAACATGAACCTCGCACGATATCTGGTTATCCAGGGGATCAAAAACAAAAAGATTCGCGCCCGCAGTGCGCTACGTCCTTTAGACGTCGCCGGTTTAAGCCAGCTTTTGGTTCAGGTGTCCAATTTGATCGTCGATTGCCCGGAAATTCAACGTCTGGATATCCACCCATTACTGGCATCCGCCGGTGAATTCACCGCCCTCGATGTTACGCTGGATATTGCCCCATTCACGGGCGACAACGAAAGCAGACTGGCCGTGCGTCCCTATCCTCATCAGCTTGAAGAGTGGGTCGAAATGAAAAATGGTGAACGCTGCCTGTTCCGCCCTATTCTGCCGGAGGATGAACCCCATCTGCAGCAGTTCATTTCGCAAGTGACGAAGGAAGATCTATATTACCGCTATTTCAGTGAGATCAATGAATTTACCCATGAAGATTTAGCCAATATGACGCAGATCGACTACGATCGGGAAATGGCCTTTGTGGCGGTACGTTGCCGTGATAACACTGAAGAGATCCTCGGCGTGACGCGCGCAATTTCCGATCCCGATAACATCGATGCCGAATTTGCCGTACTGGTACGATCGGATCTCAAAGGGCTGGGGCTCGGGCGGCGATTGATGGAAAAATTAATTACCTACACCCGAGATCACGGACTGAGACGTCTGAATGGTATTACGATGCCGAACAATCGGGGGATGGTCGCCCTGGCCCGAAAACTCGGGTTTGCTGTAGACGTCCAGCTCGAAGAGGGAATTGTTGGGCTAACGCTTAATCTGGCCCAATATGAGGAATCGTGAGTAAGGTACTGGAAATGTTGACCACTTTAACGGGTACTGGTGTTATCATTGCTCGCTTATGTCGTCTGCATAGCACAGAGGACCCTTCAATGAACAGAGAAGAAATGCACTGTGATGTTGTCAAAATTTAAGCGTAATAAACATCAACAACACCTTGCCCAACTACCGAAGATTTCTCAATCAGTTGATGATGTAGATTTCTTTTATGCTCCCGCTAATTTCAGGGAGACTCTGCTGGAGAAAATAGCCAGCGCGACGCGACGTATTTGCATCATCGCCCTGTATCTGGAACAGGACGACGGTGGCAAAGGCATCCTCGACGCGCTTTATGCGGCTAAGCGGCAGCGTCCTGAGCTTGATATCCGGGTGCTTGTCGACTGGCATCGTGCCCAGCGCGGACGCATTGGCGCAGCAGCGTCTAATACCAACGCTGACTGGTACTGCCGAATGGCGCAAGAAAATCCAGGGATCGATATTCCGGTCTACGGCGTACCGATTAACACCCGTGAAGCGCTTGGCGTCCTGCATTTCAAAGGCTTTATCATCGATGATAGCGTTCTGTATAGCGGCGCCAGCCTGAACGACGTTTACCTACATCAGCATGATAAATATCGCTACGATCGCTACCAGTTGATTCGCAATGCGCAAATGGCTGACATCATGTTCGACTGGGTCACGCAGAACCTGATGAATGGTCGCGGCGTGAATCGTCTTGATGATATCAATCGCCCTAAAAGCCCGGAAATTAAAAACGACATCCGCCTGTATCGTCAGGAATTACGTGATGCGTCATTCCATTTCCAGGGTAATGCGGATAATGAACAGCTTTCGGTGACGCCTCTGGTTGGGCTCGGAAAATCCAGTCTGCTGAATAAGACCATTTTCCATCTGATGCCCTGCGCAGAGCAGAAACTCACAATCTGTACCCCTTATTTCAACCTGCCAGCGATACTGGTGCGCAATATTATCCAGCTTCTGCGTGAAGGGAAAAAGGTTGAAATTATCGTGGGCGATAAGACCGCTAACGACTTTTTCATCCCGGAAGATGAGCCGTTTAAGATTATCGGCGCGCTGCCCTATCTGTATGAAATAAACCTTCGCCGCTTCCTGAGCCGACTACAGTATTACGTTAATACCGATCAACTGGTCGTACGCTTATGGAAAGATGATGACAATACTTATCATCTGAAAGGCATGTGGGTGGATGATAAATGGATGCTGCTCACCGGCAACAACCTTAACCCTCGCGCCTGGCGCCTGGATCTGGAAAACGCCATTCTGATCCACGATCCTAAGCAGGAACTGACTCTTCAGCGTGAGAAAGAGCTGGAGCTCATCCGCACACATACTACCGTCGTTAAGCACTATCGCGACCTGCAGAGTATTGCCGACTATCCGGTTAAAGTGCGTAAGCTCATCCGTCGACTCCGCCGTATCCGAATCGACAGATTAATCAGCCGTATTCTGTAACCTGAACCCCGTCGCTGACGGGGTTTTTCCTATGGAGACGACGGTGCGCCTGTTTATTCTCGCCAGTATCCTGACACTTTCTGGTTGTAGCCATATGGCGAACGACAACTGGAGTGGGCAAGACAAAGCACAACACTTTATTGCCTCAGCCATGTTGGCCGCCGCCGGTAACGAGTACGCTCAGCATCAGGGAAACAGCGCCGATCGCAGCGCTGCCATCGGTTTCATGTTCTCCATTAGCCTTGGCGCATCAAAAGAACTTTGGGACAGCCGCCCCACAGGAAGCGGCTGGAGTTGGAAAGATTTTGCCTGGGATGTCGCCGGCGCATCCACCGGCTATGCCGTCTGGCAAATGGCCCACCATTAGAGGCGCAGGCCTTTACCTTTGCGGTGCAGCAGTAATGAGACAAAGAATGCAACCACGGCCAGAGCGGTGACGTACCAGAAAAATGTGGTTTCCATACCAACAGACTTCAGCGACAGCGCAACATATTCGGCCGATCCACCAAACAAGGCATTCGCCACTGCATAAGACAATCCTACCCCCAACGCGCGAACCTGCGCCGGGAACATTTCGGCCTTCAGAATGCCACTGATTGAAGTGTAGAAACTGACGATCAACAAGGCACACATGACCAGACCAAATGCCATATACGGGGAGGTTACATTCTGCAACGCCGTCAGGATAGGAACGGTAAACAACGTGGCTAATGCGCCAAAACACAGCATCGAGGTACGGCGGCCAATTTTATCTGACAACGCGCCGAACAGCGGCTGTACCAGCATAAACACGCACAGTGCCGCCGTCATTATACCACTGGCCACGTTGGCATGCATACCTGCCGTATTCACCAGGTACTTCTGCATGTAGGTGGTGAAGGTATAGAAACACAACGAACCCGCAGCAGTAAATCCGAGCACCATCACGAAGGCCTTGCGGTTACGCCATAGTCCTTTCAGGGAGCCTGCTTCTTTCAGCGCACGCACATCCTGTTTTGAGGTTTCATCTAACTGACGACGTAACCAAAGCGCGACAATCGCCAGTACGGCTCCCAGCGCAAAGGGAATACGCCAGCCCCATGCTCTGAGCGCTGAGTCTTCTAACGTTTGCTGTAATATCACCACAACCAGCAATGCCAGAAGTTGCCCACCAATCAAGGTCACGTATTGGAATGAGGCATAAAACCCTTTCTTACCTTCCACGGCGACTTCACTCATGTAGGTCGCACTGGTGCCATATTCTCCGCCAACAGACAGCCCCTGAAATAATCTGGCGAGCAGCAGCAGCGCAGGTGCCCAAGTGCCAATGGTTTCATACCCCGGCAGACAGGCGATCACCAGCGATCCCATACACATCATGCATACTGACAATAACATGGACTTTTTACGTCCGTGCTTATCGGCTATCCGGCCAAAAATCCATCCGCCAATAGGCCGCATCAGAAACCCTGCGGCGAAAACCCCAGCAGTCTGTAACAGTTGTGTGGTGGTGTTTCCTGAAGGAAAAAAGATATGGGCAAAATAGAGGGAACAGAAAGAGTAGATGTAGAAGTCAAACCATTCGACCAGATTCCCTGATGATGCCCCTACGATTGCCCATATACGACGACGGGTGTCGCTGTCCGTCAGCACCCGATTCTCAGTTACACTGCTATCAGCCATTAGAATTGTACCCCTGCCAAGGATCTTGTGAATTTATCAATGATGTCTAGTGCATTTTTAGTGAATGGAATGTTATATAATTGTTATTTTTTATTATGGGATATATATCACATTTTTAATTAGCAGGGAAAGGTTTCGGATTTTTACGAGGAGGGCAGGACGGATTTTTGCAGCACGGATAAAGCGCTGACGCGGCTATCCACCCGCTTTCACATACAACAGACGCAAAAAAGCCCATCCGTCAGGATGGGCTTCTTCACTTGTTTGATGCCTGGCAGTTTATGGCGGCCGTCCTGCCCGCCACCCTGCGGGCCGTTGCTTCGCAACGTTCAAATCCGCTCCCGGCGGATTTGTCCTACTCAGGAGAGCACTCACCGACAGACAACAGATAAAACAAAAGGCCCAGTCTTTCGACTGAGCCTTTTGTTTCTGTTTGATGCCTGGCAGTTCCCTACTCTCGCATGGGGAGACCCCACACTACCATCGGCGCTACGGCGTTTCACTTCTGAGTTCGGCATGGGGTCAGGTGGGACCACCGCGCTACAGCCGCCAGGCAAATTCTGTTATCAGACCGCTTCTGCGTTCTGATTTTATCTGTATCAAGCTGAATTGATGTCTCTTTCGCCAAAACATCTTTGGCGTTGTAAGGTTAAGCCTCACGGTTCATTAGTATCGGTTAGCTCAATGTATCGCTACACTTACACACCCGACCTATCAACGTCGTAGTCTTCAACGTTCCTTCAGGACTCTCAAGGAGTCAGGGAGAACTCATCTCGGGGCAAGTTTCGTGCTTAGATGCTTTCAGCACTTATCTCTTCCGCATTTAGCTACCGGGCAATGCCATTGGCATGACAACCCGAACACCAGTGATGCGTCCACTCCGGTCCTCTCGTACTAGGAGCAGCCCCCCTCAATTCTCCAGCGCCCACGGCAGATAGGGACCGAACTGTCTCACGACGTTCTAAACCCAGCTCGCGTACCACTTTAAATGGCGAACAGCCATACCCTTGGGACCTACTTCAGCCCCAGGATGTGATGAGCCGACATCGAGGTGCCAAACACCGCCGTCGATATGAACTCTTGGGCGGTATCAGCCTGTTATCCCCGGAGTACCTTTTATCCGTTGAGCGATGGCCCTTCCATTCAGAACCACCGGATCACTAAGACCTGCTTTCGCACCTGCTCGAGCCGTCACTCTCGCAGTCAAGCTAGCTTATGCCTTTGCACTAACCTCCTGATGTCCGACCAGGATTAGCTAACCTTCGTGCTCCTCCGTTACTCTTTAGGAGGAGACCGCCCCAGTCAAACTACCCACCAGACACTGTCCGCAACCCGGATCACGGGTCTACGTTAGAACACCAGCCATTAAAGGGTGGTATTTCAAGGTTGGCTCCATGCAGACTGGCGTCCACACTTCAAAGCCTCCCACCTATCCTACACATCAAGGACCAGTGTTCAGTGTCAAGCTATAGTAAAGGTTCACGGGGTCTTTCCGTCTTGCCGCGGGTACACTGCATCTTCACAGCGAGTTCAATTTCACTGAGTCTCGGGTGGAGACAGCCTGGCCATCATTACGCCATTCGTGCAGGTCGGAACTTACCCGACAAGGAATTTCGCTACCTTAGGACCGTTATAGTTACGGCCGCCGTTTACCGGGGCTTCGATCAAGAGCTTCTCCTTACGGATAACCCCATCAATTAACCTTCCGGCACCGGGCAGGCGTCACACCGTATACGTCCACTTTCGTGTTTGCACAGTGCTGTGTTTTTAATAAACAGTTGCAGCCAGCTGGTATCTTCGACTGATTTCAGCTCCACGAGCAAGTCGCTTCACCTACCATCAGCGTGCCTTCTCCCGAAGTTACGGCACCATTTTGCCTAGTTCCTTCACCCGAGTTCTCTCAAGCGCCTTGGTATTCTCTACCTGACCACCTGTGTCGGTTTGGGGTACGATTTCGTGTTACCTGATGCTTAGAGGCTTTTCCTGGAAGCAGGGCATTTGTTACTTCAGCACCGTAGTGCCTCGTCATCACACCTCAGCGTTATACAGAAGTCCGGATTTACCTAAACTTCCCGCCTACATGCTTAAACCGGGACAACCGTCGCCCGGCTAACATAGCCTTCTCCGTCCCCCCTTCGCAGTAACACCAAGTACAGGAATATTAACCTGTTTCCCATCGACTACGCCTTTCGGCCTCGCCTTAGGGGTCGACTCACCCTGCCCCGATTAACGTTGGACAGGAACCCTTGGTCTTCCGGCGTGCGGGTTTTTCACCCGCATTATCGTTACTTATGTCAGCATTCGCACTTCTGATACCTCCAGCACCCCTCACAGGACACCTTCAACGGCTTACAGAACGCTCCCCTACCCAACAACACATAGTGTCGCTGCCGCAGCTTCGGTGCACAGTTTAGCCCCGTTACATCTTCCGCGCAGGCCGACTCGACCAGTGAGCTATTACGCTTTCTTTAAATGATGGCTGCTTCTAAGCCAACATCCTGGCTGTCTGTGCCTTCCCACATCGTTTCCCACTTAACTGTGACTTTGGGACCTTAGCTGGCGGTCTGGGTTGTTTCCCTCTTCACGACGGACGTTAGCACCCGCCGTGTGTCTCCCGTGATAACATTCTTCGGTATTCGTAGTTTGCATCGGGTTGGTAAGTCGGGATGACCCCCTAGCCGAAACAGTGCTCTACCCCCGAAGATGAGTTCACGAGGCGCTACCTAAATAGCTTTCGGGGAGAACCAGCTATCTCCCGGTTTGATTGGCCTTTCACCCCCAGCCACAAGTCATCCGCTAATTTTTCAACATTAGTCGGTTCGGTCCTCCAGTTAGTGTTACCCAACCTTCAACCTGCCCATGGCTAGATCACCGGGTTTCGGGTCTATACCCTGCAACTTAACGCCCAGTTAAGACTCGGTTTCCCTTCGGCTCCCCTATACGGTTAACCTTGCTACAGAATATAAGTCGCTGACCCATTATACAAAAGGTACGCAGTCACCCTGATAAATCAAGGCTCCCACTGCTTGTACGTACACGGTTTCAGGTTCTTTTTCACTCCCCTCGCCGGGGTTCTTTTCGCCTTTCCCTCACGGTACTGGTTCACTATCGGTCAGTCAGGAGTATTTAGCCTTGGAGGATGGTCCCCCCATATTCAGACAGGATACCACGTGTCCCGCCCTACTCTTCGAGTTCACAACACATGCGATTTTGTGTACGGGACTATCACCCTGTACCGTCGGACTTTCCAGACCGTTCCACTACCACACATGCTGATTCAGACTCTGGGCTGCTCCCCGTTCGCTCGCCGCTACTGGGGGAATCTCGGTTGATTTCTTTTCCTCGGGGTACTTAGATGTTTCAGTTCCCCCGGTTCGCTTCATTACGCTATGTATTCACGTAATGATAGTGTGTCGAAACACACTGGGTTTCCCCATTCGGAAATCGCCGGCTATAACGGTTCATATCACCTTACCGACGCTTATCGCAGATTAGCACGTCCTTCATCGCCTCTGACTGCCAGGGCATCCACCGTGTACGCTTAGTCGCTTAACCTCACAACCCGAAGATGTTTCGTAAAACACATCGTGTTGCGAAAATTTGAGAGACTCGAACACACCGCTTATCTGTTCTTATTACGGAGAACAGACACAGTGTGTCGTTTCAATTTTCAGCTTGATCCAGATTTTTAAAGAGCAAATATCTCAAACGTAACTCACTGAGTTAGTTTTGAGATATCGATGGGTTGTGCCTTTCACTCACGACCAGCAAGTGGCGTCCCCTAGGGGATTCGAACCCCTGTTGCCGCCGTGAAAGGGCGGAGTCCTAACCGCTAGACGAAGGGGACACGGAGTGTCACGACTTCGCAGCCGTCTTGCTTCTTTACTTTTCATCAGACAATCTGTGTGGACACTACAAAGAACGTTTCTTTAAGGTAAGGAGGTGATCCAACCGCAGGTTCCCCTACGGTTACCTTGTTACGACTTCACCCCAGTCATGAATCACAAAGTGGTAAGCGCCCTCCCGAAGGTTAAGCTACCTACTTCTTTTGCAACCCACTCCCATGGTGTGACGGGCGGTGTGTACAAGGCCCGGGAACGTATTCACCGTAGCATTCTGATCTACGATTACTAGCGATTCCGACTTCATGGAGTCGAGTTGCAGACTCCAATCCGGACTACGACATACTTTATGAGGTCCGCTTGCTCTCGCGAGGTCGCTTCTCTTTGTATATGCCATTGTAGCACGTGTGTAGCCCTACTCGTAAGGGCCATGATGACTTGACGTCATCCCCACCTTCCTCCAGTTTATCACTGGCAGTCTCCTTTGAGTTCCCGGCCGAACCGCTGGCAACAAAGGATAAGGGTTGCGCTCGTTGCGGGACTTAACCCAACATTTCACAACACGAGCTGACGACAGCCATGCAGCACCTGTCTCAGAGTTCCCGAAGGCACCAAAGCATCTCTGCTAAGTTCTCTGGATGTCAAGAGTAGGTAAGGTTCTTCGCGTTGCATCGAATTAAACCACATGCTCCACCGCTTGTGCGGGCCCCCGTCAATTCATTTGAGTTTTAACCTTGCGGCCGTACTCCCCAGGCGGTCGACTTAACGCGTTAGCTCCGGAAGCCACTCCTCAAGGGAACAACCTCCAAGTCGACATCGTTTACGGCGTGGACTACCAGGGTATCTAATCCTGTTTGCTCCCCACGCTTTCGCACCTGAGCGTCAGTCTTTGTCCAGGGGGCCGCCTTCGCCACCGGTATTCCTCCAGATCTCTACGCATTTCACCGCTACACCTGGAATTCTACCCCCCTCTACAAGACTCTAGCCTGCCAGTTTCGGATGCAGTTCCCAGGTTGAGCCCGGGGATTTCACATCCGACTTGACAGACCGCCTGCGTGCGCTTTACGCCCAGTAATTCCGATTAACGCTTGCACCCTCCGTATTACCGCGGCTGCTGGCACGGAGTTAGCCGGTGCTTCTTCTGCGAGTAACGTCAATGAATGCGGTTATTAACCACATCCCCTTCCTCCTCGCTGAAAGTACTTTACAACCCGAAGGCCTTCTTCATACACGCGGCATGGCTGCATCAGGCTTGCGCCCATTGTGCAATATTCCCCACTGCTGCCTCCCGTAGGAGTCTGGACCGTGTCTCAGTTCCAGTGTGGCTGGTCATCCTCTCAGACCAGCTAGGGATCGTCGCCTAGGTGAGCCGTTACCCCACCTACTAGCTAATCCCATCTGGGCACATCCGATGGCAAGAGGCCCGAAGGTCCCCCTCTTTGGTCTTGCGACATTATGCGGTATTAGCTACCGTTTCCAGTAGTTATCCCCCTCCATCGGGCAGTTTCCCAGACATTACTCACCCGTCCGCCACTCGTCACCCAAGGAGCAAGCTCCTCTGTGCTACCGTTCGACTTGCATGTGTTAGGCCTGCCGCCAGCGTTCAATCTGAGCCATGATCAAACTCTTCAATTTAAGTTTGATGCTCGTGAATTAAACTTCGTAATGAATTACGTATGTTCACTCAGAGACTTGGTATTCATTTTTCGTCTTGCGACGTTAAGAATCCGTATCTTCGAGTGCCCACACAGATTGTCTGATAAATTGTTAAAGAGCAGTGCCGCTTCGCTTTTTCTCAGCGGCGCGGGGTGTGCATATTACGCCATCCCGCTACGAAGTCAAGCTTTTATTTTGCCTTTCCCCGCAGGGTTCTCAATGGAACCCCGCTGACCCGGCGGCTTGTAATCCGTTGTTCCGTGTCAGTGGAGGCGCATTATAGGGAGTTATTTCAGGCTGACAAGAGGAAAATACAAAAAACTTATCAACCGATTACTTTTCCATCAAAACTAGTAATCGAAAGTTATTTTCGCCTGGTTTTTAAACAAAAACGAGCCCCGCAGGGCCCGTTTTTAGTATTTTGTGACTTACTGCACTGCCACAATGCGTTCGTCATTCACTTCCAGACGAATCGTTTTGCCAGGAACCAGCTCACCCGACAGGATTTGCTGGGCCAGCGGGTTTTCGATCTGTTGCTGGATAGCACGTTTCAATGGACGCGCCCCGTAGACAGGATCGTACCCATTCGCGCTCAGCAGTTTAAGCGCCTCGTCAGAGATGTGGATTTCATAGCCACGATCTTCCAGACGTTTGTACAGACGCTGCAGCTGGATCTGGGCAATAGACGCAATGTGTTGTTCACCCAACGGATGGAAGACAACAACTTCATCTATACGGTTAATGAATTCCGGACGGAAGTTTTGGCTGACCACGCCCAGCACCATGTCTTTCATGTGTCCGTAGTCCAGGTCGCCAAAACGTTCCTGAATGAGATCGGACCCCAAGTTAGAAGTCATGATGACCACCGTATTACGGAAGTCGACCGTTCTCCCCTGCCCGTCAGTCAGTCGACCGTCATCCAGCACCTGCAACAGAATGTTGAACACATCCGGATGCGCCTTTTCCACTTCATCCAGCAGGATAACGGAATAAGGGCGACGACGCACCGCTTCTGTCAAGTAGCCGCCCTCTTCATAGCCAACGTATCCCGGGGGCGCACCGACCAGACGAGAGACAGAGTGTTTCTCCATAAACTCAGACATATCGATACGAACCATCGCGTCGTCGCTGTCGAACATAAAGTTAGCCAGCGCTTTACACAGTTCGGTTTTACCGACACCGGTTGGCCCAAGGAACAAGAACGAACCGATCGGACGATTCGGATCGGACAGCCCTGCACGGCTACGGCGAATCGCGTTGGATACCGCTTCCACCGCTTCGTTCTGACCAATGACGCGGTTATGCAGATCCTGCTCCATACGCAGCAGTTTTTCACGCTCGCCTTCCAGCATGCGGGCAACAGGGATCCCCGTCCAACGTGCCAGTACTTCGGCGATTTCCGCATCCGTCACTTTATTACGCAACAGGCGCATGGTTTTGCCTTCAGACTGAGTGGCTGCTTCCAGCTGTTTTTCCAGCTCAGGAATTTTGCCGTACTGCAGCTCAGACATCCGCGCCAGGTCACCCACCCGACGAGCCTGTTCGATAGCGATTTTCGCCTGCTCCAGTTCAGCCTTAATCGTCTGCGTACCGGAGAGTGACGCTTTTTCCGCTTTCCACTCTTCTTCGAGCTCAGAATACTGACGCTCTTTGTCATCCAGCTCTTCATTAAGCATATCGAGGCGCTTTTTACTCGCCTCGTCAGACTCTTTCATTAACGCCTGCTGTTCCAGTTTGAGCTGGATGATTCGGCGATCGAGTCGGTCCAGTTCTTCCGGCTTGGAGTCAATCTGCATACGAATGCTGGACGCCGCTTCATCGATAAGATCGATGGCTTTGTCCGGTAACTGACGGTCAGCAATGTAACGATGAGATAGCGTCGCTGCCGCGACAATTGCCGGGTCAGTGATCTGCACGTGGTGGTGCAGCTCATAGCGTTCTTTCAACCCACGCAAAATGGCGATGGTGTCTTCCACGCTCGGCTCGGCAACAAACACTTTCTGGAAACGACGTTCCAGTGCCGCATCTTTTTCGATGTACTGGCGGTACTCATCAAGTGTTGTAGCCCCTACACAGTGCAGTTCGCCACGAGCCAGTGCCGGTTTCAACATGTTCCCGGCATCCATGGCACCATCGGCTTTACCTGCGCCAACCATAGTATGCAGCTCATCGATAAACAGAATGACATTGCCTTCCTGTTTCGACAGATCGTTCAGCACACCTTTTAAACGTTCTTCAAATTCACCGCGATATTTCGCCCCGGCCACCAGCGCGCCCATATCCAGCGCCAGTACACGGCGGCCTTTTAAACCCTCCGGCACTTCGCCATTAATGATGCGCTGCGCAAGCCCTTCAACAATGGCCGTTTTACCGACACCAGGCTCACCAATTAATACCGGATTGTTTTTAGTACGGCGTTGCAGCACCTGAATGGTGCGACGAATTTCTTCATCACGACCGATAACCGGATCGAGCTTACCCTGCTCGGCACGTTCGGTCAGGTCGACGGTGTATTTTTTCAAGGCCTGACGTTGGTCTTCAGCCCCCTGGTCGTTCACGCTTTCACCTCCACGCATCTGTTCAATTGCCTGAGTGATATTAGCGGTCGTCGCCCCCGCTGATTTTAATAAATCGGTCAGCGTACCGCGTGACTCAAGCGCCGCCAGAACGAACAGTTCCGACGAAATAAAATTGTCCCCACGTTTTTGCGCCAGCTTGTCGCAAAGATTCAGTACACGCACCAGCTCCTGAGAAGGCTGCACATCACCGCCGGTGCCTTCTACCTGCGGCAAGCGGCTCAATGCCTGATCAATGGCTGTGCGTAACTGGCCGGCGTTAATGCCAGCAGACGTTAACAAAGGACGGACCGATCCCCCTTCCTGATTAAGCAGGGCGCTCATTAGATGAAGTGGTTCGATAAACTGGTTGTCGTGCCCCAGTGCGAGTGACTGGGCATCGGCGAGTGCAAGCTGGAATTTATTAGTAAGACGATCCAGACGCATAACTCCTCCCATAACAGGTCAAAATTGCTACTGGAGATTAAATGAGGTCATCCCTCAATTATTCAAGGTGAATGACCTGAATTATGTGAAAAGAAAATTACGCGTACCGGATCGTCTTGATTCTTTAGGTTATATCAGCCAAATAAAACTTGCCATACGACCGGTGGTTTTGTCGCGACGATAAGAGAAGAAAGTCTCACTTTCGCTGAACGTACAGCGGTCACCGCCGTAGAGGTTCTCAACCCCAACATGTGCCAGACGCTGGCGAGCAAGCTGATAAATATCTGCCAGGTACTTTTCACCACGTGGCACAAATGCGCTGTCTGCTTGTGGATCTTTGACCATAAACGCGTCACGCACTTCAGGCCCCACTTCAAATGCACGGGGACCAATTGCCGGGCCTAACCAGGCAATAATGTTTTCGGGTTTATCAGCAAAACACGCAACGGTCTCTTCAAGCACGCCTGCACATAACCCGCGCCAGCCCGCATGAGCCGCCGCGACTTCCGTGCCAGCACGATTACAAAATAACACGGGCAAACAGTCCGCCGTCATCACTGCACACACGGTGCCCGGCGTATTGCTGTAGGACGCATCCGCACGCTTAGAAGAATAAGGCTCGCCGGTAAGTTTCAGAACATCTTTACCGTGCACCTGTTCGAGCCAGACCGGTTTTGAAGGCAGATTGCCCGCAGCAAAGAGTCGTTTGCGGTTCTCTTCAACATGTTCCAGGTTATCGCCGCAATGGGCCCCCAGATTCAGCGAATCGTACGGCGGCAAACTGACGCCACCAATACGGGTAGAACTACAGGCCGCGACGCCTTGCGGCAGCGGCCACTGCGGGACAATTAGCTTACTCATAGCCAGGCCACATCATCCTTATGCTCTTCGAAATCGGCACGCATCACGGCAATCAGATCAACCATATCTTGCGGAATTGGCGCATGCCATTCCATTTCGATACCTGTGATTGGGTGATACAAGCGCAGCATGGTGGCATGCAGCGCCTGGCGGTCGAACTTACGCAGCGTAGAAATAAATTCATCCGACGCGCCTTTCGGTGGACGTGGACGGCCGCCGTAGACCTGGTCGCCCACCAGCGGATGGGTAATATGCGCCATGTGCACACGGATCTGGTGCGTACGTCCGGTTTCCAGACGCAGCCTAAGGCGCGTGTGTACACGGAAGTGCTCCATAATGCGGTAATGCGTCACCGCAGGTTTCCCCATGGGATGCACGGACATATGCGTACGTTTGGTGGGATGACGGCTGATAGGCTCTTCTACAGTGCCACCGGCTGTCATATGACCAATCGCTACGGCTTCGTACTCACGCGTAATTTCACGCAGCTGTAGCGACTCGACCAAACGCGTTTGCGCCGGAACCGTTTTTGCTACCACCATTAATCCGGTGGTGTCTTTATCCAGACGGTGCACGATACCTGCACGAGGAACATCCGCAATCGGCGGGTAATAATGCAGTAACGCATTCAATACCGTGCCATCAGGATTACCGGCGCCCGGATGTACCACGAAATCACGTGGTTTGTTGATGACCAGAATATCGTCATCTTCATAGACGATATCTAGCGGGATATCTTGCGCTTCAAAACGAATTTCTTCGTCAATTTCAGCATTGATGGAGACACGTTCTCCACCCAAAACTTTTTCTTTCGGTTTATCGCAAAGATTCCCGTTTACCAGCACGCGCTGATCGAGGATCCATTCTTTTATGCGAGAACGCGAATAATCAGGGAACAATTCGGCCAAAGCCTGATCTAAGCGTTGACCGAGCTGATTATCGGAGACTGTTGCGGTGAGTTCTACTCGTTGTGCCATAAACTGCTTCTTCGTTTAACGTTGGGTTTTACGGCTTTGCCGTTTAATATAGTGTGCTATTGTAGCTGGTCTTAACCGGGAGCAGGAACAGAGAATCTCCCGTAAAACATTTTGAGGAAAGTCAAAACGTCATGACGCGCATGAAATACCTGGTGGCAGCAGCCACGTTGAGCCTGTTTTTGGCGGGTTGCTCTGGTTCAAAGGAAGAGGTGCCCGATAACCCACCAAATGAAATCTACGCGACTGCTCAGCAAAAGCTGCAGGACGGTAACTGGAAACAGGCAATAACGCAATTGGAAGCGTTGGATAATCGCTATCCATTTGGACCTTATTCTCAGCAGGTGCAATTAGATCTCATCTACGCCTACTACAAAAATGCCGATCTGCCGCTCGCTCAGGCCGCCATCGATCGTTTTATCCGTCTGAACCCGACACACCCTAACATTGATTATGTCATGTATATGCGTGGCCTGACCAATATGGCGTTGGATGATAGCGCACTGCAAGGATTCTTTGGTGTTGATCGCAGCGATCGCGATCCACAGCACGCCCGAGCTGCGTTTAATGACTTTTCCAAACTGGTACGTGGCTACCCGAATAGCCAGTACACAACGGACGCCACCAAGCGCCTGGTATTCCTGAAAGATCGCCTGGCGAAATATGAGTACTCCGTTGCTGAGTACTACACCGCACGCGGCGCGTGGGTTGCTGTGGTGAACCGCGTAGAAGGTATGCTGCGTGACTTCCCGGATACCCAGGCAACACGTGATGCTTTACCGCTGATGGAAAACGCCTATCGCCAGATGCAGATGACTGCACAGGCCGAAAAAGTGGCGAAAATTATTGCCGCCAACAGCAGTAATACCTGATTCCTCGCTGAATGCAAAACGGCAGCCCTCGGGCTGCCGTTTTTTTATCCGTTTACGCCGTAACTGAAGCGGTTTAGCTGCAACGCATCCTATCAAATATGGCCTGCTTTCAGGTATTCCTCAAGTAAAAGATCGCCTGTTCCTGCGGTGCCTCACAAAAAGGTTTTCTTGACAAAAAGCGACAAAATAATGTGATTTAGATCACACATTTTGACATTAGGAAAGGTATGCTGGAATCACCAAGACGGGAAAGACAAGAGGTAAAATTTATGACAATGAACATTACCAGTAAACAAATGGAAATTACTCCGGCAATTCGCCAGCATGTCGCAGACCGTCTCGCCAAACTTGAAAAATGGCAAACTCATCTGATTAATCCACATATCATTCTGTCCAAGGAGCCACAGGGTTTCACTGCTGACGCCACCATCAATACACCGAACGGACATTTGGTTGCCAGCGCTAAGCACGAAGATATGTACACCGCTATTAACGATTTGATCAACAAGCTGGAACGGCAGCTCAATAAAGTGCAGCACAAAGGCGAAGCCCGTCGTGCAACAACTTCAGTAAAAGACGCCAACTTCGTCGAAGCAGAAGAAGAGTAGTCCCTTACATTGAGTGTATCGCCAACGCGCCTTCGGGCGCGTTTTTTGTTGACAGGGTGAAAACAGTACAGGTACTTTAACTGACGTAGCCAAAGGAAATTGACATGAAACTTATTCCGTTCTTCTTCGCATTCTTTTTTACCTTCCCCTGAATGGGAGGCGTTTCGTCGTGTGATAAATAATGCGAAGACGAACAATAAGGCCTCCCACAACGGGGGGCCTTTTTTATTGATAATAAAAAAGGCAACACTATGACATCGGAAAACCCATTACTGGCGCTGCGCGATAAGATAAGCTCGCTGGATGAAAAATTACTGGCCCTGCTGGCTGAGCGTCGTGGTCTGGCCGTCGAAGTCGGTAAAGCAAAATTGCTTTCTCATCGTCCGGTGCGCGATATTGACCGCGAGCGCGATCTGCTGGACCGACTGATCCAGTTGGGTAAAGTGCATCACCTCGATGCCCACTACATCACACGCCTGTTCCAGCTCATTATTGAAGATTCCGTTCTCACCCAGCAGGCGCTCCTGCAGCAGCATCTGAATAAAATCAATCCGCACTCCGCCCGCGTCGCGTTTCTGGGGCCAAAAGGCTCGTATTCGCACCTCGCTGCGCGTCAGTATGCCGCTCGCCATTTTGAGCAATTTATTGAAAGCGGTTGCGCCAAGTTTGCCGATATCTTTAATCAGGTCGAAACCGGACAGGCGGACTACGCGGTCGTGCCGATTGAGAACACCAGCTCTGGCGCGATCAACGATGTTTACGACTTGCTGCAGCACACCAGCCTCTCCATCGTCGGCGAGATGACCATTATTATCGACCACTGCGTGCTGGTTTCCGGTACTACGGACCTGAATAGCATCGAAACCGTGTATAGCCATCCGCAACCGTTCCAGCAATGCAGCAAATTCCTCAATCGTTATCCGCACTGGAAGATCGAATATACCGAAAGCACCTCTGCGGCAATGGAAAAAGTCGCCCAGGCGAACTCACCGCGCGTGGCAGCGTTGGGCAGCGAAGCCGGTGGCGTGCTGCACGGTCTGCAGGTACTTGAACATATTGAAGCGAATCAGACGCAAAACATTACCCGTTTTGTTGTGCTTGCACGCAAGGCTATTAATGTTTCCGACCAGGTTCCGGCGAAAACCACGTTGTTGATAGCGACAGGGCAACAGGCGGGTGCGCTGGTTGAAGCGCTGCTGGTGCTACGCAACCATAATCTGATTATGACCAAGCTGGAATCGCGCCCGATTCACGGTAATCCGTGGGAAGAGATGTTTTATCTCGATATCCAGGCCAACCTGGAATCGCCGGAAATGCAAAAAGCATTGAAGGAGTTGGGTGAAATTACGCGTTCGATGAAGGTACTGGGATGTTACCCAAGTGAGAACGTGGTGCCAGTCGATCCGAGCTAACGTATGACAATACCGGATGGCGTAGGCATCGCCATCCGGTATCGACGCTACTGGCGGCTATCGTTGGCCTGACGCAGTAGCGTACGGCTTTCGCTCTGGAAGCGTTTGGCATAATCGCCAAACCAGTGCTCAACCTTACGGAAGCTGTCGATAAACGCCTGCTTATCGCCCTGCTCCAGTAAACCAATCGCTTCACCAAAACGCTGATAATACCGTTTGATCAACGCGAGATTACTTTCTGACGACATAATAATGTCGGCATACAGCTGCGGATCCTGGGCAAACAGGCGTCCGACCATGGCCAGCTCAAGACGGTATATCGGCGAAGAGAGCGCCAGTAACTGTTCAAGTTGGACATTCTCTTCTGCTAAGTGCAACCCGTAAGCAAAAGTCGCGAAGTGACGTAATGCCTGGATAAACGCCATGTTCTGATCGTGCTCGACGGCACTGATCCGATGCAGCCGCGCCCCCCAGACCTGAATCTGTTCCAGGAACCATTGATAGGCTTCCGGCTGGCGTCCATCGCACCAGACAACCACCTGCTTTGCCAAACTGCCGCTATCCGGACCAAACATCGGATGCAATCCAACTACCGGGCCATCGTGCGCCGCCAGCATCGCCTGTAATGGGCCGTTTTTCACCGAGGCCAGATCGACCAGGATACAGTCAGCAGGCAAGCGCGGTAATTTCGCGATCACCTGCTCGGTAACGTGAATCGGCACGCTAACGATCACCATTCCGGCATCCGCCACGATCTCCTCGGCACGATCCCAGTCCTGCTGTTCAAGAATACGCACCTGATAACCTGACAGCGTAAGCATCTTCTCGAATAGCCGTCCCATCTGACCGCCACCGCCGACAATCACCACCGGGCGTAACGTTGGACAGAGCGTTTTAAATCCTTTGTCATTCTCGCTAGAGTACGACTCACGCATTACCCGACGTAATACATCTTCAATCAGATCAGGCGGTACGCCGAGCGCTTCCGCCTCTGCACGGCGAGAAGCCAGCATAGACGCCTCCCGCTCAGGCACGTAAATCGGTAACCCAAAGCGGCTTTTTACTTCACCAACCTCGGCAACCAGTTCAAGACGGCGCGCCAGCAAATCCAGCAACGCCTTATCCACTTCATCAATTTGATCGCGTAATGCGGTCAATTCAGCCACCATAACCCACCTCTTAAGCCAGGCGCGTCGCCAGCTGGCCGTTCAAGTCTTTATTAATTTCACGCAACAACGCATCTGTCATTTCCCAGCTAATGCAGGCATCTGTTACGGACACGCCGTATTTCATTGCACTGCGCGGCTGCTCGGAAGACTGGTTGCCTTCGTGAATATTGCTTTCAATCATCAGGCCGATGATTGAACGGTTGCCATCTTTAATTTGTGCAACCACTGACTCTGCCACGGCAGGCTGGCGACGATAATCTTTGTTGGAGTTACCATGACTGCAATCTACCATCAGTGACGGTCGCAGTCCCGCCTGCTCCATTTCTTTTTCGCACTGAGCGACATCTGCCGGACTGTAATTCGGTGCTTTACCGCCGCGCAGGATCACATGACCGTCCGGATTACCCTGCGTTTGCAGCAGTGCCACCTGTCCTGCTTGGTTAATACCCACAAAGCGGTGAGACTGAGCTGCTGCGCGCATAGCGTTAATCGCTGTCGCCAGGCTGCCGTCAGTGCCATTTTTAAAACCAACCGGCATCGACAGACCCGACGCCATTTCACGGTGAGTCTGCGATTCAGTCGTACGCGCACCGATAGCGGACCAGCTAAATAGATCGCCCAGGTACTGCGGGCTGTTGGGATCCAATGCTTCTGTCGCCAGCGGCAGCCCCATATTCACCAGTTCAAGCAACAGCTGACGCGCAATTTTCAGACCTGCTTCAACATCAAAAGAGCCGTCCATATGAGGATCGTTAATTAACCCTTTCCAGCCGACGGTGGTACGGGGTTTTTCAAAATAGACACGCATCACCAGATAGAGGCTATCGCTGACCTCTGCGGCAAGGGTTTTAAATCGACGGGCATATTCCAGCGCCATTTCAGGATCATGAATAGAGCAAGGACCACACACTACCAGCAAACGCGGATCGCGACCGGCGATGATGTCAGAAATGGTTTTGCGCGACTGCGCAATTTGCGCCTCTTGCGCCAGACTCAACGGGAATTGCATTTTAAGTTGTTCCGGAGTCATCAGAACCTGTTCATCAGTAATGTGTACGTTGTTCAGCGCGTCTTTTTGCATGGTGGTGATCCTGTTTAGCTCGTTTGCGATAGTTGTTCCTCAGCGAGGAGGTAATTACGATAACACAACGGGTAAAGATTTCAATCCAAGTTGCGTAAATTTTTATTTACAGCCAGTATAAACAGGCCTAACAGGCGCGGAATGTCGTAAATTTAAATTTACACACGCCATTTAAGAGATCCGCTATGCTTTAAAAAAACCAGGGAGTATCAGCAATGAAGCGACTTATCAACACGGTACTGGTGTTACTGCTAAGCGGATGTCAGATAGATCCCTATACCCATGCCCCCACCTGGACCGGCACCGACTGGTACGATGCCGGGATCCAGGATGCTATTTCAGGGTATGTCATTAAAGATAATGAAACTCTTGCCGACAACTACAATGACCCCGAAATCGATCGTAAGGAATATCTTAAGGGTTACGCTGAAGGACAACGTAAAACCTGCCAGCAGGATTTTGTTTACGCCAGGGGACTGGCCGGGAAAACCTTCCCTCCAAGCTGTGATACCGTTGAAAATGTCGACCAATTACACAGTGCCTGGCAAAAAGGTTCAAATGAAGGCGCAGCCTCTATAAGATTAAATTAAACAAGAAGTTATATCCGATAAATCAATAAGATTTAACTTAAATCGATAATGTTATTCATCCAGATATAATGACGCTCTGATAAAATAATGTTACTTTGTTGCGAACAATCGTGAGTGTATTTCGACGTATTACGGCTAACGCTGGTAGGTACCTTTTCATGAGCTTTTCTTATCGACTCATACTTCTACTGGCACTGCTATTGTCCGGATTACCGCTGTATGCCCAAAACGCTACGGAAGAGGCGAAATCCGTACGCGCCATGGTTTCCGGCATCGTCAGCTATACGCGCTGGCCAGCGCTTTCCGGTCCGCCCAAACTGTGTATCTTCTCTTCATCACGTTTTACCAGTGTGCTGCAGGATACCCATGCCGGAGCGTTACCCTATCTTCCCGTCATCGTTCATACGCAACAAGACAGTGTCGTAGCTCAGTGTGACGGTTTTTATTTTGGCACTGAATCCCCGACATTTCAGGTGGAATTAAAGAGTCAATTTCCAACTAAGGCATTGTTATTAATTGCCGAACAGAATACCGAATGCGTTATTGGTAGCGCTTTTTGCCTCATCATAAATAATGAAGAAGTGAGGTTTTCGGTAAATATGGATTCCCTGTCACGTAGTGGTGTAAGGGTCAGTCCAGACGTATTGATGCTTGCACGGAATAATAAGGATGGATAAGGGTATTTCTCCCATAACACGCCCAACGTTCAAACGGACACTACGGCGTATCAGCATCGTCAGCGTTTTGGTCACTATGACGCTGATCTGGCTGCTGCTGAGCATTTCTTCCGTGCTAGCACTCAAACAATATGCGCAAAAAAACCTCGATCTGACCGCCGCAACCATGACCCGATCGCTTGAAGCCTCGCTGGTGTTTTCTGATAGCGTTGCAGCAAACGAAACGTTGGCTGCGCTAGGGCAACAGGGGCAATTCTCCGTTGCCGAAGTACGCAATAAAAATCAAAAGGTGATCGCCACCTGGCGCTATGACGCCCAGGATACAACAGAAAAGATTAGCGGTCTGATCAGTCACTGGCTATTCCCACAGCCGGTGACAAAGCCTATTTTGCACAATGGCAACGTCATTGGGGAAGTGCGCCTGACAGCCCGCGACAGCGTCATTAGCCATTTCATCTATCTGTCACTGGCTGTGCTTACCGGATGCATTTTACTGGCCTCCGGTATTGCATTAATGCTCACCCGCTATTTGCACAATGGCGTTGTTGAAGCGCTGCAAAATATTACCGAGGTGGTGCACGACGTTCGCACCAACCGCAACTTCTCACGCCGCGTGTCTGAAGAACGCATTGAAGAGTTTCATCTGTTTGCCCAGGACTTTAATAGTCTGCTGGATGAGATGGAAGAGTGGCAACTGCGCCTGCAAGCCAAAAATGCTCAGTTGTTGCGCACCGCGCTGCACGATCCCCTGACCGGACTTGCTAATCGCGCCGCATTTCGTAGCAGCATTAACGCGTTGATGAACGACGAATCCGCTCACAGCAGCTCGGCGTTGTTATTCCTTGATGGCGATAATTTTAAATTTATTAATGATACCTGGGGGCATGCAGCAGGAGACCGGGTATTGATTGAAGTTGCTAAAAGGCTGGCCGAGTTTGGTGGCAATCACCATCAACCGTACCGGCTCGGAGGTGATGAGTTTGCGATGGTGCTATACAGCGTGCATTCGGAGAATGAAGTTCAGCGTATCTGCGCGGCACTATCGCAAGAGTTTAACCGTCCATTTGACCTTCACAATGGTCATCTGGCAAGCATGACGCTAAGCATTGGGTTTGCGCTGACGTGGGAACATGCCTCTGCCGAGAAATTACAAGAGCTCGCCGATCACAATATGTATCAGGCTAAACATTTGCGTTCTGAACGCATTATTAAAAAATAAGGAATTACACACATGCTGAAACGTCTATTATCGCCATTTATTCTTATCATACTGATTCTGGCTGGCTGTCAGGCCCCTCAGGGTAAATTCACCCCTGAGCAAGTTGCAGCCATGAAATCATACGGCTTTACCGAAGCATCTGGCGACTGGTCGCTGGGTCTGTCTGATACCATTTTGTTTGATAAAAATGACTATAAGCTGCGTCCTGAAAGTGAAAAACAGATCCAAGAAATGGCAGCTAAACTGGCGGCTACCGGCCTGAATCATGCGCGTCTGGATGGTCACACCGATAACTACGGCGAAGACAGCTATAACGAAGCACTGTCGCTTAAGCGAGCTAACGTCGTGGCAGATGCCTGGGCTCAGGGTGCCAACATCCCACGCACCAATCTGACAACTCAGGGATTAGGCAAAAAATACCCGATTGCCAGTAACCAGAGCTCAAAAGGCCGTGCCGAAAACCGCCGCGTTGCGGTCGTCATCAGCACGCCTTAATGTCTTACTCGGCTGACTGCGCCAACAGATTTTGCGACATTTTGTACCAGCGCAGCCAGTCAATCATCATAAACAGCAGTAGGCTTACGCCCGCTACCGGCATCGCCATCCCCAGCACGCCAGCCACTACCAGCACCGCACATCGCCCCTTCCCGTTGAGCATCAGCCAACACTGCACCAGCGTTTGTGCCGGACTCACCGCCGGTCCGGCGGGTCGGCGTATCCACCATAGCCGATAGCCCAGCACGATCATCAGGCACAGGCCTACACCAAAGACGATCAGCAGCCCCTGATTGAGTACGCCAAACAGAATCCCCATATGGAAATCAACGCCCCAACGCGTCAATTTCGCCATCAGTGGGAAATCGACAAAGCGCGTCTGGTCAATAATCCGCATCGTGGTTGTATCAACAGACACCGCATCCACCTGGGTTGGCCAGCGGCGGTCAATCTCGGTGACAGTCCAACCATGCTGCGCATCTTTCGCCGGGCGGATCTCCAGCTTCCTGGCATCAATCCCCGCCGCCTGCGCCGTGCGTAATACCGCATCAAAAAGCCCGCCGTCAACCACGCTTGCCGATGGCATTACCATGCCAGCGTGATGTCCGGCATGCTCATCATGAATTTGCTGGACGCCATCGAGCTGTGTATTTACCTGCGGCGTCAGCCAGCCAAAGGCTGCCCGCATGCTATCCACATTGCCCCCTGCCCATTGCGACCAGGTTAAACCGGTTGCGGAAAAAAGTAACATCCCGCCTAGCAGAATCCAGCCCAACGTAACGTGCAGACGACGATTTTTTTGCAGTCGATTATTCAGACGACGCCTGGGTCGAGTGAAAAACCAAAGCACAATACCGCCCAGAGCCGCTACCCACATCCACGACGCCGCCAGTTCGCTATAAAGCCGCCCAATATCCCCCAACAGCAAGGAACGGTGCGCATAGTCGATCCACTGACGCAGAGGTAAGATCCCGCTGGTGCCATAGACGGTCATATCGCCTGTTACCTTAAGCGCCACCGGGTCGATAAAAATCGCCCGATGTTCAGACGGGGCCAGTACAGGGTCTGCAAACATGACCCTGGTCGTCTTTCCTGGCTCAAGCGCAGGCCGTACTGCATACACCGGCAAATGATTGCCGACGACCTGCTGCGCGAGCGCAATTTGAGCAGCCAGCGATTGTGGTTCTCCTTGCTCGGTTCCCTGTAGCGCCTCAGAGTAAAGCGCCTCTTCCAGTTGCGGTGTGGCAACGTAGAGCGTACCGGTCAGTGCCGCGACAAAAATAAAGGGACCCACGAACAGGCCGATAGAGAAATGAAGGCGTCGCAGCAGGGTTACCCATGCCGCACGCGGGGTGCAGGTGGTCATACTTTTCCTTAGAAAAAGCCAAAGAGCGTCATCACGCTAACGCGTACAGACGTATTTTTAGGATCAGGAAAAAGCAGACCGGTACGGTGGTGCACGGGTATTGGGATACAGCCAGGGGAAGTAGAACCAGAACGTCAGCGTAGGATGTAGTGGCGTTTTTTTCTGTAACCGCAGCACGCCGCGCAACAGAATAACCAGAGTCAGTATCAGCCCGGGGACGTGCGCCAGCAGCACACAGTAGCCGCATGCTTCGCCGTGATCGACGGGCATCGTCATCGAGGCGCCGTCACCATGTTGTTCAGCATGTTCCACCATCATGCCCATATCATGATGCATACCCGGCATCGCATTCATAGGATCGTGTTGCAAAGAAACAGAGATAAGCGGCGCGATGACGATCAGCAGGATCGCAAACAACGCGAGCCATGCCGCGCAGCGCTGATGACCAAACCGAAAAATTGCACCAATAACCACTGCCCCTCCAATAACGACAGGGCATTGTAAATGATTTATGAATTAATAGTTAATGATGTGAGTTTTATGGCGATAAAAAAAGGGGCCAGCCTTATTGGCCAGCCCCTTCTGACAGGATGTCGCCTGAGCGATATCTTAGTTAAGACGCTTTTATTAAACCGTATTGATAAACATACATTTATTATAATAAACAATTAGTTAATCACATCATTAGTGCTATCAGGGGCTGCGATAAACATGCTGCATGGGCATTATGTGGACACATAGTTAGCCAGCGGATTCAGAGTCACAGCTTCTTCAAGATGGTCTGGCGCGAAGTGCGCATAACGCATTGTTTCACGAATGTTAGCGTGCCCGAGGATACGTTGTAAGACGAGGATGTTTCCACCGTTCATCATAAAATGGCTGGCAAAGGTATGCCTCAAGACGTGCGTTTTCTGTCCTTCTGCAAGTTCAATGCTCGTTAAGGCCAGCATTTTTTTGAACTCTTGATAGCAGGGGTGAAATAGCTTTCCTTGCAATGGTGATAGTTCGTCGTACAACCATTGAGGGATCGGTACCGTGCGGTTCTTCTTACCTTTAGTTTTAGTAAAGGTGAGTTTGTTTGGGGATAACTGTGAACGTGTAAGCCGTTCTGCTTCACTCCACCGCGCGCCGGTTGCCAAGCAAACTTTAACGATTCGCGTCAGATGATTTTTACCGTAAGAGTTGCAAGCATCGAGCAGTTCGTGGATCTGCGGCTCAGTCAGCCAGGACATCTCTTTTTCTGCTTCTTTAAAAACTCTAACACTTTCTAATGGATTAGGAAGTTTCCACTCTCCGAGTCGCTTCAGTTCGTTGAAGACGGCGTCAAGATATTGCTGCTCTCTATTTACCGTTATCGGTTTGGCGATCCATTTTTCTGGGTTTGCATGATACCCGTTATCCACTTCACCTTTCAGCCGCCGATCCCTGTAATGCGCAAAATCCTTTGCGGTTAGTTGAGACGCAATAGGGTCACCAAGTCCACGACAGACAATATGCAATTTAGCCAAACGAGACTTACTTGCCGTAAGCGACTGCCCATGCAAGTCATGCCATAGCTTAATCAGTTCACTCAAACGCCTGCGGTCTTCCTTCTCACCCAACCATGGCTTGTTCTGCGCTTCATCTCTGTAATGCTGCTCATATGCTAAAGCTTCGCCCTTAGTGTCGAATTTCTTACGGATACGACGGCTTTCAGCTCCATCAACGCGGAAATCACAAAGCCATTCACTAGAAGCTGTTTTTCTGATGGCCATCTTTTAAGAGCACTTTTTTTTAGAACGGCTAATGCTACCATCATTGCAGACAAATTTACCTTCAGCGGTACAATGTGACACTCCGCCTTTCGATTTAGAACATGGGTAATTTTTTGCAAACACTGTAGATGAGGAAAGCGATACTAGTATTAACATCAAAAAAGGAATATATATTTTCATTATTACAGCCCTTCAATCAGCAAGTTTAAATTTCGCTCATGGTTTTTATTATGGATTTTTTAAAATCATCGTCATTCATCTTTCCATATTTATCACATGACTTAGCATCAATATTGTACTGAAAGCCTCGTGTTTGCGATTTATTTAATACAATGATTTTATTTAAAGTACTTTGGGGCCATTTCGCCTTAGGATCTCCAGTGAAACGAGACATGCATATACTTGAAGCAACAGTGTTAGCCATCAAATCGCTAACTTTTTCATCTTTGAATACGAAGGTTAAAACCTGTTTATCTAGTGTTACTTTCTCTCCTCTAAAGCCCTTGACCCATTCAATTATTACACTGGGGACATCTCCATGAACAAGCAATTTCTGCTCATTATTGGCTCCGAATGAAAGTGTTGAGTACAATGAAAAAACAAACAAATAAAACATCTTCAAGAATATGCGAAACATATAACAATCCTTAATAATTTCTCTCAATAGTAAATACTACCTGCCCATAGCATTCCACATCAGATGTGTTACAGACAAAACTATTATCTCGTTGATTTAGCCTTACTTGTATTTTGTTTGCAGGCATTCGTGTAACTTCATAAACGTCATAAACTCCATCGACGCTTAACAACCATCTCCCATTGGCAATAGTCTTGTTACCTCTATCAACGATCCAGGCATGTGATTGACTTTTTACATAGCAAGCATCCTTAGCACTATCAGGTATGAAACTTGGGTCAACTCTCCAGAGGCCATCATCGAATAAATTACCTGATGTAAGTACCATTGATTTAAGCTCTAAAATATTTAGTTGAGTTTCATCATTTTCATATCTATTTCCAGCACCTGTAGCTAACCAACGTAATGAAACATTGGTATCCAGCGCACAGGCAACAACGACGTCGCCTGGGAAGTAATCTCTTCTTACCCAAGTGCTGATAGTTCCGGATGACAGTTCCAAAAGGTCACCAAGTTGTTTCTGCATTGAAAACCCATACGCAGCCATGATGCGTTGAAGCACGGCTTTTCCGCCAGAAGAAAGAATATGCTTGTATAGATCCCTGCCAGACAGAGATGATGAAGGTCTATCTCTTTGGCTCGCATTTGCAAGATTACCAGTTACCAACCATTCAAGGTTTGCTTGAGTTTCAATGGAACACTGAATGATGTAGTTACCTGGTACGCTACCACGAGCGACCCAGTTATTGATTGTTGGAAGCGGAATAGACAATAAGTCAGCCAACTCGGTTCTACTTTTCACCCCGTAAGAAACGATAATCCTTTCAAGAACTTCCTTCACATCATCAAATTCAATCGCCATAAAAACCTCAAATAATCCATTCCGATTGTTTACATGTAATGAAATGGATCATATTATCCAATCGCTGTTTGAAAATGCACGCCAGCGCACTAAATCAACTGTTAACGGGAGATAATCCAACATGACCACTCAAATTGCAATCCCATCAGGCCCCGATGTAATGAGCTACGAAGAGTTCGCTGTCCAGTATGGTTATAGCCTGCGTACCGTTAAGGCTATGGTTTCTGACGGTGATCTGCTTCTCGTCCCCCGCAAAAAACAAGGCGGTGCGGCGCGTATCAACATGGTTGCTTTTCGCGGCCGCCTGCTTCAGCAGGGTCTCAACTGCAAATACATTGCTGCTTAATCAACTTAATTATGTAAGTTAACAGGGGGCAGACAATGTTTGATTATCAAGTTTCCAAACATCCGCACTTTGAAGAAGCGTGCCGCACGTTCGCAGCAAAACACAATATGACGCAGCTTGCCACCCAGCTCGGAATGAATGTGCAGACCTTGCGTAACAAGCTCAATCCGGATCAGCCACATCAACTGACAGCGTTAGAAATCTGTTCACTGACTGACATCACCGAAGACCCAACCATTGTTGACGGCCTGCTGGCACAGCTTCATTGCCTGCCGTGTGTTCCACTGAATGAAGTGGCAAAAGAGAAAGTGCCGCACTACGTCATGAGTGCGACGGCTGATCTGGGGAAAGTCGCCGGTGCAGCCATCAGTGGCGAAACCGGAACGGCAGCAGGTCGGCGCCAGGCAATCGAGAGCATAAACTCGGCAACACGAATGCTGGCACTAACTGCCATTTCACTGCATGCACGTCTCCAGGCGCACCCTGCCATGACAAGTACGGTTGATACCGTAACGGGTCTGGGCGCTTCATTCGGTCTTATCTGAGGTGAGTATGGATAACGCACCATCTTTCGCATCTCTACTGGTTAAAGAAAGCCCGCGTATGCACTACGGCCACGGTTGGATTTGCACTGACGGTAAACGTTGGCACCCGAGCCGCAATCAGTCCGAATTGTTAAATGGGCTGAAATCTAAACAGGCTAGTAAATCAGCTAATTTAATCATTCGTATTGCTCGTTTTATTTTTAAAGGAGTGAAACATGTCGCGTGATGAACTGAGAATTATCCTTGGGGCCGTCATTCCAAATATGGAGGATGGCTTTGAAATAAAAACCCGTGCAGGTGAGATTTTCCGTGTTGATCCTAACTGGGATTGCTGCAAAGAGTTCCGTCAGAGCCTGCAGGACGAAATGATTTCCCAGCTTAAAAGTAAAGCACCCCGCGTTTTCGGTTACAGCTAATTGCCACCGCTAAAAGTTAGCGGGGCCAGCCTAATGCTCTTCAATGGGCATTGTGATGGCAGTTAACTTTGACCACTAATGAGGAATAGATAATGGGATTTTTAGGATTTGGTAAAAAGGCACGTAAGGCTGTTCAGGAAGTGAAGAAGATGGAAAACCGTGACTCTGTCGAGGCCACCGTATGGGGTGCTTACTCTATCGCATATGCAGATGGTTCTTGCGATGCAAAAGAGATCGCCGTGTTGGAAAAAACCATTTCGGCATTACCAGCATTTTCACCGTTCGCGGGTGAAATCGCGCAAATGAGTAGCAATATCCGCGCCCGTTATGAAGCGTCGCCGCGTAGTGCTAATGCTCAGGCAATCCGCGAACTGGCAGACGTAGCTGGCACTAATGATGCTGTAGATGTTCTGTGTCTGTGTATCGACATCGCCGACAGTGACGGCATTGGCGAAGAGGAAGCAGGCGCGCTGAAAAAAATTGCGCAAGCTCTCCAACTGCCACTTGATCAGTATCTGTAATGGAGAAGCTGCGCTGGTTAATTATCGGCATCCTGCTATTCCTGGTCGTCGCAATTGACTTCACAGGGCGCATGATGTCGATGCTAGCAGATGGTGTGTTGGTCGCAGGTGTTGTCGCTGTGGCATTACCGATGTTTAAGAAGTCCTGATACTCATGGCCCGCGGTTCGCGGGCCGGTTCACCAAGAAAATTAAAATGGCGTAAACCCGCCGGGCATCTTTTTGCCTAAATTCAGGAGAAAGCACTATGCGTAATATTGAAGTCCGTAAGACAAAAACTGGTTTTGATGATGCAGGGATTAACCAGTTGCTCACTGATGCTCGACTGGAGGAACGTCGCGGCCGTGCTGATGTCATGGCTGCTCGTTTGGAAAAGCTAGCCGTCCTGATCACCAAAGGCGGTCTGAACGGAAAGGAAGCCGCCGAATTACTTCGCCTTGAAGCTGTAATCATCACCAACGAAGCACAGGAGATCCACTGATGGCCGATTCAATGGACCTCGTGCAACAACGCGTTGAGGAAACTCTTCAACGCAACATCTATAACGCCCGCAGCCGCAACGCTGCGGTTTCTTCATTTCATTGTGAAAGCTGTGGAGCAGCCATCCCAGAAGCGCGTCGCATAGCAGTACCAGGTTGTGATCTTTGTGTAACTTGCAAAGAAATTGATGAGTTGAAGGGAAGGCATTACACCGGCGGTGCTGTATGAGCACCATGCTGAAATGGGCTGGTAACAAAACAGGAATTATGTCGGAGCTAATGGCTCATCTTCCTACTTCAGGGCAGCGTCTGGTTGAACCATTCGCAGGTTCTTGCGCTGTCATGATGGCGACTGATTTTCCTGCTTATCTGGTTGCTGATATCAACCCAGACCTGATTAACCTTTACCGCCAGGTGAAAGAAAATTGCGAAAGCTTTGTAAAATATGCGAGAGAGTTTTTTGTTTCATCAAATGATGAAACAGCCTACTACATAGCCCGCCAGGATTTTAACTCGTCAGCTGAAATGAATAATCTCTGGCGGGCAATCTATTTCCTGTATCTGAACCGATTCGGATACCGCGGCATGTGCCGTTACAACTTACAGGGAATGTTTAATGTTCCATACGGCCACTATAAAGAGCCGTACTTCCCGGAGAGCGAGATCCGCGCATTTGCAGACAAAGCGCAGCGCGCCACTTTTATCTGTGCCAGTTACGAAGAATCGCTGGCGATGGTTAAAGCCGGTGATGTGGTCTACTGCGATCCACCATATGACGGAACCTTTACGAAATACCATACCGCTGGCTTCGCACAGGGTGACCAGCATCAGCTGGCGTGCATTCTGGTGGAACTTGCATCTTCTGGCTGTTCGGTCATCGTATCCAATAGCGATACAGCACTTGCCCGTTCCCTCTATCGCAGTTTCACCATTCATACCATCACGGCCAAACGCAGCATTGGTGTTGCAGCCGGCGAAGGCAAAACAGCCTCAGAAATTATCGCAGTCTCAATTCCTCCACAGCCTTTGTGGGTCGGGGTTGATTTTGCGTCTGACCGCGATTTTTCTGCTGAGGTGCCGGTTTGAGCGATTTGATGTTCGCATGGAATGCACCCCGCGCCGCTGTCGGAGCTTATCAGGCTGACGACACTGCGCGCGGGATCATGTACCTCACGCCAGATGGCAGCCGCAAGCTCCGGTCTGTCGCTGAACTAGCACAAACAGAAGATAAACCAGACCGTAGCCGGGCGGTTCGCCGCCGCCTGTCGTCCCTCCCCCACTTCGTACGCCGTATTTTCTCTCAAGAGCTGGAGCAAAGAGACCGCAAAGGTAAAGAAGCAGCTGATGCCTGGCTGCTCAATACTTTTGAACGCTTCGTTCTGAGCCGTATAGACCAAGTAAACGAACAATATCTGCCGCAGGGTACATTGCCCGCAGCTCTGCTCCCATTGCACAGTGATTTCTACCGCCTGATCTGGGCTGGAAAAAAAGAGATGAAACGACTGGCGCATAACCTTGCTGACATCCTGGGCAGCGAGTTTAATCGCGAGTTTGAGTTTCAGTTGGCCCGCACCGCCGATCCCCATTTTTCCACGCTGTCTGGTTATGGCCGCATGGGGTTCCTCGTCTCACATTTGAATGTGCCGGTTCCATGCTGGACGGCTTATTGCAAAGAAGAACTGGAGGGTGAAGAGGCTTTATGCGCCGTTGCCCGCATGCAGTCCCCTCAGTGGTGGCTAAACCGTCTGCGTCGTATTAACTCACGCTGGCGTGAGCACCTGATGATTGCAGCAGGTTACGTCCATAGAAATGTATCGGCGTACTGTAGCGATCCATGCCTGCAAGAGTGGACTGCGCAGAAGAAAGCGAACTGCGAGTTTCTGAAGGCCATGGAGCTGGAAGATGAAGATACCGGCGAGCGCGTATCACTGATCGATAAGGTTACAGCCAGCGTAGCGAACCCGGCGAACCGCCGCCGAGAACTGATGGCGAGAATGCGCGGCTTTGAAGATATCGCAGATGAGCAGGGTCTGGAGGGTGCCTTTTTCACCCTGACCGCACCATCAAAATATCACTCTATGCAGTTTAGCGGGCGCCGCAACGATAAGTACAACGGAGCTTCGCCGCGCGAAACCCAGAAATATCTTTGCAAAGTCTGGGCGCGAACACGCGCAGCCTGGCTGCGTAAAGGGATTCGCGTCTTTGGCTTTCGCGTAGTTGAGCCTCATCACGATGAAACACCACACTGGCATCTGCTGTTGTTCATGCTTCCTAAAAACATCCAGCAGGCTACTGAGATTTTCCGAAGTTACGCGCTGGAGGAGGATGGCCATGAGCCGGGAGCGGCAGAGAACCGCTTCGAAATGAAGCCTATAGACAAAGAAATAGGCAGCGCCACTGGCTATATCGCTAAATACATCTCAAAGAACATTGACGGCTATCAGCTGGATGATGAGCTGGACGATGACACGGGCAAGCCACTGAAAGAAACTGCCCGCCGCGTCAGCGCCTGGTCGTCACGTTGGGCTATTCGTCAGTTCCAGCAGATTGGCGGCGCGCCGGTTACGGTTTGGCGTGAACTCCGTCGCTTGGGTGAGCGTGAGCTAGTTTTGCATCCTGAGATTGAACCTGTCCGGCAGGCGGCAGACGGCAGTGCCTGGGATCTGTACGTTAACGCCCAAGGCGGTCCGCTGGTTTCCCGCGATGAACTCCGCGTGCGCCTGTGCTACGAGGTCACTGAAAACGGCAACATTTACGGTGATGACGTTTCAAAAATCTCCGGCCTTTACTCTCCGGTTGTGGGCGCTGATTCACGGATACACACCCGTACCACGAAATACAAAATAGTCCCGAAACGCCAGAGCGATGACGCCTCTGGTTTTGACGTTGATTTTTCAGGCGGCGCAGCCGCACCTCGGAGTTCTGTCAATAACTGTACGCGGGAGCCGCGGGCGGTGGAAAAAACGACAGAACACAATCTTGAAGGCCGTGATCTCAGCTCCCTGAGCCGTAAAGAGAAGAAAGAGATCGCGCGCCGGTTATCTCAGGAAGCGACTGAGGCCAAACGCCGGAGACGCGAAAGCGCAACTAGGCTGGAACGCCGCTTTGTTGCCGGTGAGCCAGCAGAGAAAATCCGCGATTTTGCACAGTCTATCAGCTGGGATATCGGCGAAACGGAGATCGGCTTCCTTCTCTCTGGTCAAAAAATCGCACTGGATGGCGTGTTATACGAGTCCACCAGTGACGGCACGCTTTATCGGGTTCGGGGTAAGCCCCCTCAATCCAATATGACAACCATCAATACCTGGCTTGAGCGGCTGGGAACTTCATATCGTTACAAAGGAATAGACCAATGACAGCACTCAACAAACAGGCGCTGCGTAAGCGCTACTCCGCAAAACCAACACCAAAATGCGATATCTGCGGCGCCCAAATGACAATACAGCGGATGTCTGGTAGCCGAGTAACTTACGGCTGCTCAGGTGCGATTTACGATGAAACCGGATGCCACTACGCCGATGGCCGCAGCCTGGCTGATGACCATTATGAACAATCCCGCGTCACTGTCACCGATGAAAGTGACCCTGATGTGCTGGCGCTGTTGGATGAGCTGGAAGCCGCAGAGAAGCGCATAGCAGAACTGGAGGCGCGGACGGTGAAACTTCCAACCGGCACTGAAGTTAATGGATTTCATATGCTGATTGAAGAAGAAGTAATAGCTCGACTGAGAGAGTCTGGAGTTAACCCAATTGTTGTCCGCGCCGCTGGAATTGGCGTGAAGGGGGAGTGAGATGGCGAATCTTCAGCTTGCAGTAAACGGTGAATACTTCGACCAGATGAAGTCAGGAGAGAAGACGGAAGAGTATCGTCTGGTGAATCCTTACTGGGGGCGCCGCATTCACGGTAAAGACTATGACCGCCTGATTATCACTCGTGGCTATCCTAAGCGCGACGACATGAGAAAGCGTATTGATGTCCCGTATGACGGGTATGAAATCAAGGTGATCACGCATCCTCACTTCGGGCCCGAACCGGTGAAAGTTTTCGCTATCAAGGTGAATATCAATGGCTAAATCCGCAGCAGAACGCAAAGCAGCTCAACGAGCCCGCCAGTCTGCCGCTGGCGAGCGCAAGATTGAACTGGTGCTAGACGATCAGGAACTGGAGATGTTGGCGCAGAACTGCGCCGCCCGGCGCCCTGGTCGTGCGCCGTATGAAATGGCTGAGTACATCGCGCTGCTAATCCGCCAGGATGATGCGCGCGTTCGTGGCCACATCAAAGCCATCGGTGCGAACCGCTGCGGTAAATGTGGCGATGTGCTACCAGTTGATAGTTGCTGTATGCAGGGTGATTCAGCGTGCTGGGTTACGTCTGGATGGCATCAAACAAAATTATCACTGTGACATGTCACGATGTTAGTTTATCCAATAAAGCATCTCCCGGTTTTTTTAAAACATCGCATGATCGATTTTAGCGATCAATTTCACTACATCGATCTACGAAAGTGATTAATTGGTGGGCGCAGGCTATCAACATAATTCCAACGTACCCACCACCATCACAGCCGTGGAGAGTATTGAATACTGATATATAACATTGCGAAATCCGCTTTTACGTCTGTGAAATTCGCCAAATCAAATAGTTACACTCGTGACTTTTGACAAGTTTTTCGTGTTAACAATAACGATCGTTTTTTGCACATTAGTGACGAAAAAATATATTTAAATCAGTCAGATAATTGCTCTTGCTTAAGCATGTATTTTTTGTGCATACTTGAACGCAAAGAAGATTACTGTTTATTTATACAGTGTTTTAAAGTAAGGTTTCTGAACTACCCAAAATAGTTCTAACTTTCTTCCGGCAAACCTATTAGGTTTTTTGAGCTATTTGGTAAATTGGCTCTGTATAGGGTCATTCATCTGCCGGTTGAATGTGAATGTTGATAGCAAAGCATAGAAGGGGGTTATGTGTCTGAAGGTGATTATGCGCTACGAAAGCTGGAACGCATTTTATATGTTTCCGAGAATGCCTTGCTGACTAACAGCAAACCTCTCGAACAAGAATTGGCATTGGAAATCATCAAAGAAATCGTTGATGGTCATTTCTTATCACCTGCTAATTTGTTGGAAATGACGCGTAACCGCGCCGAGCTTCCCCCGCCCGGTGGTGGTTCCTGAGTAGTGCATGTCTATGCTGCATGAATCCGCATGATCGTTTGAGGATCGTTTTAGCCTTAGCCCGCCAGTTCTGGTGGGCTTTTGTGTATATCGGGCACCTGCATGAAAACTATTACACGAAGCGGGCAGGCGTGGCGGGGCTAACATTGCGCGCGGCGGGGTTTGGGGTGGGTTGAAGCCCTCGCAAGGTCGACGCAGGAAGCCGCAGCGGCACGGTGGCGCGTCGTCGCGTGTGCTCATGCGCAAAGGTGTGAGTGTGGCAAGGTGAGCACAGCGTGCTGCTGTGGCTTTCTGGTTGGGTTAGGGCGTAAAAAAACCGCCCGGGTGGGCGGTTATGGTCATGTGATTGCAGGAAAACTACTCATCCGCTGGCATATCCAGTTGATATGGCGCGAAGCGGATCACCTCTTCACCCAGCCAGTCGTTCAGCTCCATCATACGGTTCTGCAACGGGGTCAGTTCATTGCGCACAAAGACTGTACTGGCCTTGCCCACATCACCAAACCCGCCAGCATTCTGCGGAATAATGCCCATCATCTGCGGTGGTACCCGGTGAACGGCCAGCATGTCATCACGGCTGGTATTCTTGATATTCAGAAACTCATCCTTTGCCGCCACTTCTGACAGCGGGATTATCTGGATACCATCCTTCTTCCCGTTCGGGCTGTACATAAACAGGTTACGGAAGTTGCCAGGCCCTTTCGATTTGCGCAGTGCTTCACGGATATTATCCACATCAGACTGGTTTTGTGCCGGGTCGCTCATGTACATGATAAAGCCCGCGTGGCTGCCATTGAGATAAAACTTGCGACGAAACAGCGTGGCCGATTCATTCAGCAACATGGACGGTATGGCGCTCAGATATTCCGGCAGCCCGTAGACCTCCTGATTAAGGTCAGGCTCCATCAGGTGAAACACTTTCCCTGTTTCAAACTGGTATGGCTCCGTGGTGTAACCATATTGCACAAACCAGTAAGTATCAAAGTCGATACCGCGTCGTGTGTATTTGGCCAGTGTCGGTTCAAGTGACAACGTTTGCCCGAGACGGCTGACACGCCGCTCAAGATAAGCATTACCAAACACCAGAAAATCATGCACAAAGCGATTGAATTTCTGCTGGCTTAACAGCTTATGCGGGATAAACGTGCTGGTCAGGATGTTGCGTTTCACAAAGATAGGCGAGCTGTGGTGAACCGCAGAACGGAACGAACGCGCCAGCCCGTCAAAGCTTATCGGTGGCTCAAACCAGCGGTCCATCTGCACACATTCCAGATAATCCATCAGTTCGCGGCGGTCCAACACGGGGATCGGGTCGCCAAAGCTGAACGCCTCCGCCGCAGCGCCGCCTGATTGTGCGTTGTGATCTACCGCTGCGCGGTTATTCTTGTTTTTACGTTTGCTCATGCCGCCTGCTCCTTGTCAGCCTGGGGCCATTCGCACATAAACAGCATTTTCCAGTCCTCTGCTGATAATTCTTTTTTCATGTCATTCAGCCATTCATTATCAAAGAGCGCGGCTCCGGTTGCGAGCGTTGCCCCGGATGCTGCAGCGTCATCAGCGGTAAAGGTCATGCTGGTTGTGCTGTTGCGGGAAATCAGCTTCTTGTATTCCCGCCATGCTTCCGGGCTGGGGCTTGGGGTGGTGTAGTAGGTAGCGTGATAGCGCGCGTGCATGGACAGGCCTTTGGCGAGCGCAATCATATTTTTCGGGGAGTCCGCCCAGGCATACTCTGACACGTAGACGTTTCCATGGAGCGCGGCGGCGAGACTTTCCGGCCCGATAAAATAAATGATCGCACCGTTTGGTAGTTCCAGATGCGCTTTGCCTGATTTTATTTTTCCAAGGTGTGTCCAGGCTGCGGCCTGATCTATAAAGGCTGAAATATAGGTTTTGACTGTCAGGGCGGATGCCGGGGTGCAGCCCAGAAAAATCTGGTTGCGTCCGGTATGCAGTGCATCGTTCAGGGCTTCGTAGGCGAAAAAGAAATCCGCGCCCGCCTGACGCATTTTTGTAAGCACACGGTTTCTGCTGCGTGTGCCGCTGTTCCATTCATGCTGGTAAGCAAAGAAAGGGCGATCTACAGGCAGGCTGGCGGTGGTCATGAGGTTAGTTGGGGTTGAGTGCATCAGAAAATCTCCACAATATTGCTGGTATTGGCGGCTTCGCCCTGCAGCGGTTCGTTAAACAGTGCGTGCATCGTTGCCCAGGCCAAATCTGCGTGGCTGGCTTCTTCGCTGCGGCTGGCTTCGTAGGTAGGGCGGTTTCCGCTGGCCGTGATGGATCGGCGAATAGCCATGAAACTCTGAGCGATGTCAGTGTGGCCCGCGTCAAACTCCAGACGACGGTGGCTGATAATGTCGTAGGCTTTCAGCACCAGGGCGTTTTTGACGTTCGGGTTATAGACAAACTCACGCGCGGCAGGGAAAAAACCTTTCACGCTTTCGTAGACACCATGGCCCACACCGGTCGAGTCAATGCCTATGTAGGTAACGTTGTACTGTTTGGTCAGGTTTTCAATCGCTGCAGCCTGAGCACGAAAATCTAGCCCGCGCCACTGATGGCGCTCAAGTATGCGGAACTTACCACCCTGAACAATCGGCGGGGCAATCACCACGCACCCGGCGCTGTCTCCGTTCTGTGTCCCTTTTGCCGGGTCGTAGCCAATCCACACCGGTCGCCAGCCAAACGGGCGAACCATCAGCGGCTCGAAGTCGTCCCACACTTCCCAGCTGTCCACCATGCAAGCCTGCAAATCAGCCAGCGGGAATATCGACGCCAGGTCGTCGATAAAGTCACACATCAGCAGGTTTTGGTATTCGTCCGGGCTGTATTCGAGACGCAACTGGTCGAGGTCAAACAGATTGCAGCCACCATTGACGGCATCTTCCACCGTCACAATCTGGCGATACTGACCATCCGGGCAAAGAACACCACGAGCCAGATTCGTATGGGTCAGGTCGATATCCACCCGGTCAGTTTTGGCTCGGCCCCGGTTATACAGTGCGCCTGACCAGAACGGGTAAGCGCTGTGGGTCAGGCTGGACGGTGTTGAGAAATAGGTCTGACGCCACTTTTTGTGCAGCGCCATCCCTGATGCGACTTTTCGCAGCTCCTGGAATTTCGGGATCCAGAAGTATTCATCCAGATACAGATTGCCGTGATAGCTCTGTGCGGTGCGGGCGTTGGTACCGAGAAAATACAGACAAGCCCCGTTGCTCAGTGTCATCGGATCGCCTTTCAGCTCCACATCCACCTCGCGGGCAAACTCCAGAATGTACTGTTTGAATACGTGCGCCTGGGCTTTACTGGCTGAGAGGAAAATTTGGTTGCGTCCGGTGGTCAGTGCATCCAGTAGCGCCTCACGGGCAAAGTAGAAGGTCGCACCAATCTGACGGGATTTAAGCACGTTGCGGATACGGTGCTTGTTCCCGGCGTCCCACCAGGTACGCTGATAGCCAAACAGCGAGTCGTGAAAAATATCCTGAAGCTTCTCGATTTGTTCATCACTGAAAACGTTCTTTTCAGGTAGCTTGCGGTCGCCTTTGTTCCGGTTGGCCACGTTTGGATTCAGATCGGATTCATTACCACCGTTGTTGAACTTGCCGATGCGCGCATGGCGTTCTGACTGGCGAGCCAGGAGGTCGATTTCTTTGAAGTCCCGACCTTCCTTGGTCGGTTTCATAATTAACTGACAGTAACGTGCTGCCGTAGTGAGTTGCATCTGATCCAGTGGTCCATAACTGCTCCACTTGTCACGTTTCTTCCAGCTGTGTACGGTTGCAGGCTTCTCTCCCAGCATTTCAGCAATGCGGGCAATGCGTAACCCCTGAAAGTACAGGAACATAGCCTGACGGCGGGGGTCGAGGTCCGGGTTTACAGGTGTCGTTGTCATGCCGCAAGACTACGGCCCACCGCGATGCCTTTCCGCTTCCCGCTGTTGTGCTATCACTGACACAATGGCGGCGCGTTGTTTCAAATCGCCCTGACCGCAAACATAAAGGCTCTGACGACAAACCGGAGCCTGAACAATGGCAAAGAAAGCAAAGCGTTTCCGTGTCGGGGTGGAAGGTGCCACCACTGACGGACGCAAGATTGAACGCAGCTGGTTAACCCAGATGGCTGCGAATTACGACCCGTCCACGTACACCGCCACCATCAATATGGAACACATCAAGGGCTACACCCCTGACAGTCCGTTCCGCCGTTATGGCACTGTGGACAAACTGGAAGCCGAAGAAATCACCGAAGGTGCACTGGCGGGAAAAATGGCGCTGTACGCCACTATCACTCCGACCGATGACCTGGTGGCCATGACCGCCAAACTGCAAAAACTGTTCACCTCCATGGAAGTGAACCCGGAGTTTGCAGACACCGGCGAAGCCTATCTGGTTGGCCTGGCTGTCACCGACGATCCAGCAAGCCTGGGTACCGAAATTCTGCAATTCAGTGCAGGTGCAAGTCGCAACCCATTGGCATCCCGCAAGCTATCACCTGGCAACCTGTTTTCTGCCGCAGAAGAAACGCTGCTGGAGTTTGAAGACGTTGCCGACCCGAAACCGTCTTTGTTCGCGCAGCTTAAAGAACGCTTTGCCAAAAAACAGACCTCTGATGATGCCCGTTTTAGTGACGTGCATGAGGCTGTGGGTCTGGTAGCTGAAGAGCATCAGAACTTGTCCACGAAAGTGGACAAGCAGGCAACGGATATAGCCGGATTCAGCGATCTGGTGACATCTCTGCAAGAGCAACTTTCCGCCACCCAGGACGAATTAGCCACCCTGCGTCAGGAATTGTCCATTCAGGACAACAGCCCTGAACGCCGTAAGTTTGCAACTGGTGGTAACCAGGGCGCGAACGAACTGACCAACTGCTGATGGAGCATCTGCACTAATGAAAAAAACTACGCGCTTTGCCTTTAATGCCTACCTGACGCAGCTGGCAAAAATTAACGATGTTTCCGTAGAGGACGTCACCGCCACTAAATTCTCTGTGTCACCGTCGGTGGCGCAAACGCTCGAAGACTTAATCCAGAATTCGGCGGCGTTCCTGACAATGGTCAACATCGTGCCGGTTCCTGAACAATCCGGGCAGTCACTGGGTCTGGGTGTGGGTACCACGATTGCAGGCACCACTGACACTACCAGTAAAGACCGTGAACCGACCGACCCAACAGACCTGAGTGGGGTGGTTTATAAATGCACTCAAACCAACTTTGATACTGCACTGACCTACAGCAAGATTGATATGTGGGCTAAGTTTCAGGACTTCCAGACCCGTATTCGCGACGTCATCGTGAAGCGCCAGGCACTGGACCGCCTCATGATTGGTTTCAACGGGACCAGCCGCGCTGCCACTTCAAACCGTACCACCAACCCGAAACTTCAGGACGTGAACACTGGCTGGTTGGAGAACGTTCGCATTAATGCCGCTGCCCGAGTGATGGACAGCGTTACCAATGCCGGGACTAACCGCAAGGAAATCCATATTGGCCATAAGGGTGATTACGAGAACCTCGACGCGCTGGTGATGGATGCGGTCAACAACCTGATTGATGAGGTTTATCAGGATGATGACGGTCTGGTGGTGATTTGTGGCCGTGACATGCTGGCAGATAAATACTTCCCGATCGTGAATAAACAGCAGGAAAACACCGAAGCGCTGGCCGCTGATTTGATTATCAGCCAGAAACGCATGGGTGGCCTGCCGGTGGTGCGTGCACCGTTCTTCCCGACCGGCACACTGCTCATCACTCGCCCGGATAATCTGTCCATTTACTGGCAGGAGGATTCCCGCCGTCGTCAGGTCAGCGACAATCCGAAACGTGATCGTGTTGAAAACTTTGAGTCGGTCAATGAAGCGTACGTGATTGAAGATTATCGCGGCGCATGCTTGGTGGAAAACATCAAGGTTAAAGCTGACTGGAGCGTAGCGCCATGACCAGCCCCGCCCGCGCACACCGCCTGCGGGTTGAAGCTGAACTGACTGCCCGACAGGGCAGTCATCAGCAACCTCTCAGCGGTTATAACCAGATGCTGTTGCAGTTGTCGGAAGACTTGCGCCGCCTGAAAGGGGTGCAGTCCACTGAACGAAAAGCCGAACTCAAGCGCGATATTCTGCCGAAATACGAACCATGGGTGACAGGTATTCTGGCCGGTGACGGATCAAGTCAGGATGACGTGGTTATGCATATCCTGGTCTGGCGTATCGATGCTGGTGACTACACTGGTGCGCTGGAGATTGGCCGCCATGCTCTGAAACATGGATGGGTACTGCCCGCCAGGTACAACCGCACCACGGCCACAGCAATTGCTGAAGAGTTTGCCGATGCCGCACAGCGTGCCTTTGTGGCTAAGCAACCTTTCAGCGCAGCCTTGCTGACGCAGGCGCTGGAGCTGGTTGATTCCCATGATATGCCGGACCAGTCTCGCGCCAGACTGCATAAAGCTCTGGGATACGCGCTACGGGATAACGATCAGCTGGCGGCGGCAGCCAATCACCTGAACCGTGCACTGGAGCTGGATAGCCGCTGTGGTGTGAAAAAAGATATTGAGCGACTGGGAACCCGGTTGCGTAACGCCAGCAATGGCTGACAGGACGTGCCCACGCGCGGGGCGGCACGGGGTGGCGACAGGCAAATGCCGCATCAAAACCCCGTCCACCGCCCGACTATTAAGAGGATGCCATGCAGACAATGAAGTTTGTTGCACCAGAACCGGCACCGGACGGCGGTAAGGACATCATCACCAACACCACATTCTGGCCAGACCTTGATATCTCAGAGTTTCGGGCAGAAATGCGCACTGATGGCACCGTGACTCCGGCGCGACTGAGGCAGGCGGTACTCACTGCCATTGCTGAAGTGAACGCCGAACTGCATGACTTCAGACAGCGACAGATGGCAGCGGGTTACTCCTCTCTGGCTGAGGTTCCGGCTGATGAAATTGATGGTGAAAGCCAGCGCCTGCAATTGTACCGCCGCGCTGTCTGGTGCTGGACCAAGGCCACGCTGACTGAGCGTTACCGTGATTTTGATGCCACCGGCAGCGGCAATAAAAAAGCTGATGAGCTGGTCAGTACGCTGGATGACCTGTGGCGGGATGTTAACTGGTCACTGAGTCGGTTACAGGATAAACCGCGCATGACAGTGGAGCTTATCTGATGAAAGTACGGGCGCAGCAGTATGACACGGTAGATGCCATTTGCTGGCGGCACTATGGCCGCACGCAGGGGATGACTGAGCGCGTACTGGCTGCCAATCCGGGGCTGGCTGATATAGGCCCTGTTCTCCCCCACGGGATGGAGGTGGTTCTGCCGGACATCGTGCCGGCGGCCATCGCCCAGACCGTACAGCTATGGGACTGACCATGACCATCGAAAAAGTCACGGCATTTATTGTGTACTGGATTGCGGTATTTCTTGCCTGGTTGGGTGGTTGGTCCATCCAGGACGCAGCGGCAGCGGTAGGTATGGCACTGGGTGCGGGCATGTTTACCGTCAGTTGGTACTACCGCCGCAAAACCTTCCAGCTGTTGGCTGCCGGAAAAATCAGCAGGGAGGTTTATGAGCGCGCAAATCGTTAAACGTTGCCTGATCGGCGTGGTACTGGCACTGGCTGCTCTGGTACCGGATTACAAACTACTCCGCACCTCACCGCAGGGGCTGGAACTGATCGCTGATTTTGAAGGTTGTCGCCTGGCACCATATCAGTGCAGTGCAGGAGTCTGGACCAACGGCGTCGGTCATACCGCGGGGGTGAAACCGGGTAGCGTTATTACGGAACATCAGGCGGCCAGCAATCTGGTCAGTGATGTACTTCTGGTTGAGAAACGTCTTGCGGCCTGCCTGTTAGTCGCCCCACCGCAGCATGTTTACGATGCGCTTGTCAGTATAGGGTTTAACGTCGGGACAGGGGCAATCTGCCGCTCAACGATGGTGTCATTCATTAATCGCCAGCAGTGGTGGCAGGCATGCGATCAACTACCACGCTGGGTTTACGTTAACGGTGTCAGGAGCGCAGGGCTTGAGAAACGACGCGAACGGGAACGGGCCTGGTGTTTAAAAGGAGCAGGGAAATGAAAAAGTGTTTGAAGTGGATTTTTGATATTTCATTACTGGTGATGATTTTACTGGGATTTATGTATCCGCAAAGTGCTGCCACAACAGTGGTGGCCTTCTGGGCATGGTTAGGTGTCGGCATCTGTGCGTTATTAATCTGCGTGGGTGCAGTGTGTCAGTTCCTGTGGTTGCATAGTAATAAAACCGGTTTTGCAGTTCTTACCCGGCGTGCTTTCGGCCTTGATGTTCGCATCAGGCTGAGCAAACAGTTTCGGTTTGTGATAATGACGGCGCTGGTTGCTGCATGTCTCATCAATTCAGGCATGTTAACAGTCACGCTGTGTTATCTGGCAGCGGTGCTGGGTTTTCGTTTCCTGCGCTCGGTCCTACTGATGGTGTCAGGTGAGCCGTTATGCCACGTATCCTCAGTGTAGCACTGGTGGTTGTCATTGCGCTGTCAGCTCTTCTGGGCTGGCAGCTGAATGCGGCAACAGACACCGTGGGTGAACAGGCCAAAACCATTGGCACACTGAAGCAGCAACTGTCAGATAAAAACGGTCAGCTTCTGGCTATAGACCTGATGGCCCGCGCCAACGACAGTCTGCAGCTTACTCTGCAAAAGCAGAATGACAAACTGGCAGCAGCTGTGGCCGGTCGTGATCAGCGCTTAAAGGAATTGATAAATGAAAATCATGAAGTTAAACGCTGGGCTGACACTCGTCTGCCTGATGCTGTTATCCGGCTGCAACAGCGCCCCGCCATTACCGGAAGTGAGGGTTATCACGCTTACCTGTCCGGCGGTGTCGCGCTGCACCCTGACAGCCAGCCAGCCGGTGACAAACAGTGATTTACTGGCGGCAAAAAATACCGCCGAAGATGCCTGGGCGCAGTGTGCCGCCCGCATCGATATGATTGTGGACTGTCAGGAGCAGCAGCATGAAAAAGCCAGATTCCCTGCGTCGCGCACTGACTGAAGCCGTCAGCCATCTGCGTGAAAACCCAGATCACCTGCATATTTTTGTGGATGACGGCAACATGGTCAGCACGCTGGCCCCGTCTCTGTCATGGGAGTATCGCTACACCCTGAATGTAATGGTGACAGAGTTTGCCGGAGATCAGAATCTGATGATGGCTACTGTGCTGGCGTGGATGCGAGACAACCAACCGGACGTTATGGCCAACCCGGACCTGCGAAACAGCAGCATTTCTTTTGAAGCGGTAATCCTCAATAACAACGCCTGCGATCTCAGTATCGACCTGAAGCTGACAGAACGTGTCGTGGTCAGTCCTTCAGGGGACAATATGGTGGTTGCCGCAGTCCCTGAACCTGATAACCCGGAGCTGCGTGATGATTACTGGCTCACCTCAAAATGATGCACTGAACGTTGACCGTGAACTGGTTGCGTTGCTGGAAAAACTTTCCGGTCGTAGTCGTCGCCAGCTCGCGCAGGAAATAGCCCGTGACCTGCGCCGCACGCAATTAAAACGCATCGCCGCCCAGAAGAACCCCGACGGCAGTCCATTCACGAAACGTAAAGCCCGTTTTATTACGGTCCAGCAGGGCATGAAGTTTCTCTGGCGCGATCAGATGCGCAGCCTGAAAAACTGGCAATTCCGTAAGGGACGTCACGGCGACATGGTGACGGGATTTGACATTGAACGCAGCGCGGTACGCTCATTCTATAAGCGAGATATTCAGCGCTTTATTGAAGTGAAAAAAAACCGTATTCGCTCACGCGTAAAGAACAAACAAACCCGCATGTTTAAAAAGCTGGGAACCAGCCGTTACATGCTGACGAACGCCTCTGCTGACGGTGCCGCTGTTTTCTTTGCCCCGCAGGTTCAGCGTATCGCGCAGGTACACCAGTACGGTCTTAAAGACCGTATTCGACCGAATATGGAGGTCCAGTATCCATCGCGCCAGCTGCTGGGGTTCACCCAGGCCGATATGCAGCACATCGAATACCAGATAATTTCGTGGCTGACAAAAACCTGATCCATTGTGTGAGCCATCAGACAATAACCGGGGCTGCATTCCGGCCCCATGCGCGTGGCAGCATATCCCCATGAAACCTGATATCACGGAAATTTATCGACTGCTCAATAATCTGATCCGCACCGGCACTGTTCTTGAAGTGAATTTAAAGGATGGGTTATGCCGTGTGCAGACGGGAGAGCTGCAAACCACCTGGCTGAACTGGATGACTTCCCGTGCCGGACGTTCACGTACATGGTGGGCGCCATCTGTGGATGAACAGGTGTTGTTGCTGAGTATCGCGGGAGACCTGACCACGGCATTTGTATTGCCCGCCATTTACTCTGGTGATCACCCTGCTCCATCAGCCTCTGCCGACGCATTGCATATCACATTCCCGGATGGTGCAGTAATTGAGTACGAACCGAAAACCAGTGCGCTTACCGCCAGCGGTATTAAAACAGCCGTTGTGACGGCTTCGGAATCTATAACGGCCACAGTCCCTGTAGTGTTGGTAAAAGCCGAAACACGGATCACCCTGGATACGCCGGAGGTGGTCTGCACTAACAAACTCATCACCGGCACGCTGGAAGTGCAAAAAGGGGGAACGATGAAGGGCGATATTTCACATAGTGGAGGTAGCCTGACGTCTAACGGTATTCAGGTCGATGACCATAAACATACTGGCGTGAAGTCAGGCGGTGAGAATACTGGAGGGCCAGTCTGATGCGTTATCTCGGTATGAATCAGCAGGATGGTACGCGCCTTACTGAGCTTGACCATGTACGCCAGTCGGTGCGTGACATTCTGGTAACGCCGGTCGGCAGTCGGTTGATGCGCCGTGAATATGGATCGCTGATACCTGACCTCATAGATGAGGCGCAGAACCCGGCAACCCGCCTGCGGGTGATGGCTGCAACCTATGGTGCGTTGTGTCGCTGGGAGACACGTATCCGTCTGACCACCATCAATATTACCAGCGCCACTGACGGCTCCATGGTGGTTGACCTGACCGGAACCCACGTGGATGGCGGGCCGGTTAATCTCTCTGTCGGGCTGGGAGCAAACCAGTGAGCATTGTCGATTTATCTCAACTCCCGCCACCGCAGGTGGTGGATGTGCCGGACTTTGAAGCCCTGTTTGCACAACGTAAAGCGAACTTTATCGCGCTCTATCCTGCAGACGAACAGGCCGCAGTCACCCGCGCACTGGCGCTGGAATCTGATCCGGTGGTGAAGCTGTTACAGGAAAATACCTACCGTGAAATTCTGCTGCGCCAGCGCGTCAATGAAGCCGCGCAGGCGGTCATGGTGGCGTACTCAATGCAGTCTGACCTCGACCAGCTCGCCGCCAACAATAATGTGCAACGCCTGGTCATTAGGCCAGAGGACCTGAACGCGGTACCGCCGGTGGCGGCCGTGATGGAATCTGACAGCGATTTACGCCAGCGCATTCCGGCGGCGATGGAGGGGCTGAGCGTTGCGGGGCCATCTGCGGCCTATGAATTCCATGCCCGCAGTGCTGATGGCCGTGTGGCGGATGCCTCTGCTGTCAGCCCTACACCGGCAAATGTCACCATCACGGTGCTGTCGCGGGAAGGTGACGGTACGGCATCCACGGAGCTGATTGCCGCTGTTAATAAAGCGCTAAATGATGAAAGTGTGCGCCCGGTGGCTGACAGGGTGACGGTGCAGTCTGCCACCATCGTGAATTACACCATTGATGCAAAGCTTTATCTCTATCCGGGGCCGGAAGCCGAACCCATCAAAGCGGCGGCGATCGAGCGGTTACAGGCTTACATCAAAGCCCAGTCCAGGCTGGGGCGTGATATCCGCATATCGGCAATTTACGGCGCACTGCATGTTGAAGGGGTGCAGAGGGTGGAGCTGACCGCGCCGGTCGCTGATATGGTGCTGGATAAATCAAAAGCAGCTTACTGCACCGCCTCCACCGTCACTATCGGTGGTACCGATGAATAGCCTGTTACCGCCGGGGTCGTCAGCGCTTGAGCGTCGGCTGGCACAGGCCTGTAGCGATATCAGTGACCTGAATGTGCCGCTGCGTGATTTGTGGAATCCGTGGAAATGTCCAGTGAAATTTTTGCCCTATCTGGCATGGGCATTTTCAGTTGATCGGTGGGATGAGGCCTGGGCGGAAAACGTCAAACGAAAAGCCGTCAGCGATGCCTTTTTTATTCACCGACGTAAAGGCACGCTCGCTGCTATCCGCAGCGCAGTTGGTCCTCTCGGTCGTATTATCGGTATCACCGAATGGTGGGAGAACAACGCCACGCCAGGCACGTTCGAACTGGATATCGGGGTGCCTGACGGTGGCATGACACCCGATATGAATACAGAAATGGACAGACTCATCAGCGACGCCAGACCCGTCAGTCGTCACTGCTCAATCAACATCGTCCAGGAGGTGCCTGGTTATCTGTACACCGGTGGCATCATTTATGACGGCGACATTATTACGGTTTATCCAGGGTAACTATCATCATGGCGAAATTTAAAACGATTATCACCACCGCCGGTGCGGCAAAAATTGCCGCCGTGCTGGCGGGCACCGGCAGTATCGTGCTGGACAATACCGCGAAAATGGCCGTGGGTGACGGCGGCGGAACCTTGCCCACACCGACCCCGGCCCAGACAAGGCTGGTTAATGAGGTACATCGCGCCTCCATCAACAAAGCCAGTATTGATGCCAGTGACCCGAAAAACATTATTGCTGAACTGGTTATTCCACCGGAAACCGGCGGTTTCTGGCTGCGTGAAATGGCGCTATATGATGCGGCGGGTACATTGCTGGCCGTGGGCAATATGGCTGAAACCTACAAGCCATCATTAAGTGAAGGTGCCGGGCGAAAGATGGTGATTCGCATGGTGATCGCGGTCAGTGAAGTGACGGCAATCACCATCACCATGGACACTTCCACCGTGATGGCGACACAAGACTATGTCGATTCTGAAATTGATAAACATGAAAAATCTCGTAACCATCCTGATGCGACACTGACTGCTAAAGGCTTTACGCAACTAAACAGCGCAACGAATAACGCCTCAGAAACGCAGGCCGCCACCCCAAAAGCGGTAAAAACGGTGATGGATGCGACTAACCTCAAAGCCCCGCTGGCCAGTCCTGCACTGAGTGGTGTCCCGACTGCGCCGACCGCGCCACCGGGCACCAATACCCAGCAACTGGCGAACACCCAGTTTGTGCTGTCGGCGATTGCCTCGCTGATTAACTCCGCACCCGGTGTGCTGGATACGTTGGGCGAGCTGGCCGCAGCACTCGGCAATGATGCTAACTTTGCCGCCACAATGACGGCTGCCCTTGCTGCCAAAGCACCGCTGGCCAGCCCTGCACTGAGCGGTTTACCCACTGCACCAACCGCAGCACCTGGCACCAATACGTTACAGCTGGCGAACACGCAGTTTGTGCACGCAGCTGTTGCTGCACTGGTCAACGCCTCACCTGCAGCACTTGATACACTCAAAGAACTCGCCGCAGCCCTGGGAAATGATGCGAATTTTTCCACCACGATGACGAACGCGCTGGCAGCTAAGCAGCCGCAGGATGCCACTTTGACAGCACTGGCCGGGCTGGCGAATGGGGCCAACAAACTGCCTTATTTCACGGGTACGGATACGATGGCCGTTGCTGACCTGTCAGCATTTGTCCGCGCTATGCTGGGGAAAGCGGATGCAACTGCCGTACTTTCATATCTTGGTTTGGTAGGAGGCCTGGCAAGCGATGCGGTCGGACGGCTGATTGGCGTTAAGATTATTACGGCTTCCACGACATACGCAGCAACGCCTGGCACGAAAAAAGTGCTGGCAATCATTACCGGTGGTGGTGGGGCTGGCGGTAGCTGCTCTGCAACAACCACAGGCTCCACTTTCTCTGGCGCTGGAGGAGGCGCGGGGGGGACTTGTATCGGCCTCCTTAACCTTGCTGATGCCACAAATAAAGCAATCACGATAGGTGCTGGCGGTGCTGCGGAACTTGCTGGCGGGAGCACTACGTTCGCAGGAATGGCCGCAGGGGGCGGGGGTGGCGGTGGATACACAAGCGTAACATCCACGCCTGGTGGTACAAGTGGTACGGCAACTGGCGGCATCATGAATATCCCAGGTGGTCATGGAGGAGATGGTCAGTCAGGAGCTTACCTAATTAGCGGAATGGGTGGTGGTAGTTTGTGGGGAACTGGAGGCCGCTCTGGTCAAAATGCTGGAATTTCTTCAATTGTGTATGGTGCAGGTGGTGGCGGAGCTTACGATACTGGCTTCTCAGGTACTAAGCGTAATGGTGGGAATGGTGCGCCCGGCGTGGCAGTAATACTGGAGTTTGCATAATGAACAATGTTTACGCAATCGTAAAAAATGAGTCCGTAATTAACGTTATTATGTGGGAAGGTGAACCTGACTGGGCACCAGACAAGGGGGAAGCCATTCGCGCACCTGACGGGGTTGGGATAGGCTGGGGCTATGCAAACGGGCAATTTACCGCGCCGCCAGAACCTGAATTAACCCCTGACGAGCTTGCGGCTAAAAACCTACTTACCGCGCAAGCTGCATATGAGAATGCATCAAATAAAATCACAGCGTTGAATGAGCAGATTCAGGATGATGATTTTGACGGTACGACAGAAGTGACGGTAAAAGCTGAACTGGCTGCCTGGACCAATTATCGGAAAGATCTTCGCGCGTACATCAAAAATGCTGATGGCAACCAACCTTTACCTACCGCACCGCCAGAGGTTTTGAATTAATTTATAGATGAACCTTTTGTAGAATAGCCATGGCCTCCATCTGTGAGGCCTTTTTTATGGTTGTTGTGTGAGTGCTGACACAATGGCGGGAAAGTGCCTGTTGTTTGTGTTCGCTTCATGATGTGGCAGAACCTCATGAGGAGAGCCGCAACATGCAAGACTATCATCATGGTGCCCGCGTCATCGAAATCAACGATGGCACCCGCACTATCCGCACGATTTCAACGGGCATCATCGGTATGGTCTGTACCGCTGATGATGCTGACGCTGAAACATTCCCGTTAGACAAAGCCGTCCTGATCACCAACATCAATTCAGCCATGGCCCGCGCCGGTCGTAAAGGCACGTTGTATAACGCACTGAGTGCTATCGCCGACCAGACCAATCCGGTTGTTGTGGTGGTACGTGTGAAAGAAGGCGTCACCGCTGCCGAAACCACCAGTAATGTGATTGGTGCCGCAGTTTCCGGGGCAGCCACACCTGCCACATCAGCTACCCTGACGGGGGCCGCCCTTACCCTGTCTGATCTGGCCTTTGCAAAATTCAGCGCGGTGAAAAGTGGCATTCTGAAAATCAATGTCGACGGTACGGTGCAGACCTTTGTGGATGTGGATTTGTCCGGTATTGCCTCTGGCACCGACGCCGCAAACATGGCTGCTGTTGCCGCTGTCATCAGTGCCAAGCTCACAGGTGCCACTATTGCCTGGAACGGGGAGAGCTTTATTGTTGCCTCGGCCTCCACGGGTATTCCTTCTTTATTAGGTGTGGCCATGCCGGTGAATGTCGTGACCGACGTTGGTCCATTGCTGGCGCTGGATACCGCCCACGCACCTGTTGCGGTGGTGGGGGTGGATATCAGCGGCAGTAATCCTGCCACCTCCGGTACGCTGACCAGCCCCGCACTGAGCACGGCAGAAAAGGCGATCGCCCGCTTTACCGTCGTCAAAAATGGCTCACTGAAAATCACCATTGATGGCGCGCTGAAAACCGTCACCGGGCTGGACTTCTCCGGGGCGGCAGACCTTGCAGCGGTGGCGGCAGCGGTCACCGCGAAACTGGCGGGTGCCACCGTGGCATGGGACCAGTCAGCCGGGACCTTTATTGTCACGTCGGTATCTACCGGGGTGAATTCGAAAGTGGCCGCCGCGCAGGCGGTTACCAGTGAAACCGACTTAGGCCCGCTGCTGGGTCTGGATGCAGCCCATACGCCGGTGGTGAAAAACGGCACGGCGGCATCGGTGGCGGTCAGTTCCCCAACGGGTATGAAAGCACTGCTTACCGCTCAGCAAAAGCTGGCGGTAAACCCGCGCATTCTGGGCGCACCAGGACTGGACAGTCAACCGGTGGCCGCTGAACTGATTGCGACCGCAAAAAAACTGCGGGCCTTTGCCTATATCTCGGCATGGGACTGCAAGAACATCGTGGAGGCCATGAACTACCGCGATAATTTTGGCGACCGAGAAGCCATGCTGATCTGGCCTGATTTTCTCAGCTGGGATACGGCAAAGAACGCCGAAGCCACCGCCTGGGCAACCGCCCGTGCGCTGGGTCTGCGTGCGCTGGTTGATGACCAGAAGGGCTGGCATAAGTGCCTGTCTAATGAAGTCGTGCAGGGTGTGACCGGCATTTCACAGGATGTGTTCTGGGATTTGCAGGACCCGAATACCGATGCGGGTCTGCTCAACGGCAAGGATGTCACCACGCTGATTCGTCGTGATGGCTTCCGCTTCTGGGGGGTGCGTACGCTCAGTGCCGACCCGCTGTTCCAGTTTGAGTGTTACACCCGTACCGCGCAGGTGCTGATGGACACCATGGCAGAGGCGCATTTCTGGGCAATGGACCAGACCCTCACCCCGTCACTGGCCCGCGATATCGTCGAAGGCATTAACGCCAAACTCCGCGAACTGGTCAGCCAGGGTTATCTGCTGGGTGGTGAAGCCTGGATTAGTGAGGATGCCAACAGCAAAGACACGCTGAAGGCCGGGAAGCTCACCATTGATTACGACTACACGCCGGTTCCACCGCTGGAAAATCTGTTACTGCGTCAGCGTATCACCGACAAATATCTGATGACATTCGTCAGCCAGGCAAACGGCTAAGGAGATTAAATGGCTCTGCCACGCAAAGTGAAATACCTGAACCTGTTTAATGCAGGGGTCAACTGGGTGGGGATTGTCGAATCACTGACCCTGCCTAAACTGACGGAAAAGTTTGAGAAGTACCGCGGCGGCGGTATGCCCGGTGCCGTGGATATCAGTCTGGGGCTGGATGATGGTGCGCTGGATACGGAATTTTCTATCGGCGGTACCGAAGCGCTGCTGTTTAAGCAACTGGGCACCGTCACGGCTGACGGCATCATGCTACGTTTTACTGCCTCTATTCAGCGCGATGATACCGGTGAAGTTCAGGCGCTGGAGCTGGTCACCCGTGGCCGTCATAAAGAGCTGGACTCCGGTGAGTTTAAGCAGGGAGACAGCTCCACCACCAAGGTGTCCGGCACCAACACCTACGCCAAGCTGACCATTAATGGCGAGGTCATTTATGAAGTGGACCTCATCAACATGATCTGGATTGTCGACGGTAAGGACCTGCTGGAAGCACACCGCGCCGCCATTGGTCTGTAATCAATACGGGCGCGGTTGCTGCGCCTGTTCCATTCTTCTGATGTAAACGGATAAACCCCATGAAAGACGATATTGCAATTACCGAAAACACCGAACTGCCAAAAACCGAAGCCACAGTGAAACTGGATAATCCGCTTCTGCGTGGTGCAGTGACCATCACTGAAATCATTGTCCGTAAGCCTCAGTCAGGCGCACTGCGCGGCACCCGCTTGCAGGCGCTGATGGATATGGATGTGGATTCAATGATGATTGTGCTGCCCCGTGTCACCACGCCGACACTCACCAAAACCGAAATCATGTTGATGGAGCCTGCCGACCTGCTGCAGCTGTCTGTGGAGCTGGTCAGTTTTTTGTTGCCGAAGTCGGTGATGTTGGATTCCCCACAGAACTGACGGTTGATGACCTGGTGGCAGATATCGCCACCATCTTTCACTGGCCGCCCGCTGTAACCGGTGAAATGTCACTGACGGAGGTTCTGGCGTGGCGGCATAAAGCAATCATGCGAAGCGGAGCCGCCACAGATGAATGACCGTAACCTGCGTTTACAGGTCGTGATGAGTGCCATCGACAAACTTACCCGTCCGTTTAAACAGGCGCGTGCCAGCACCCAGGAGCTGGCCGCGTCGGTAAAAAAATCCCGTGATGCCTTAACCTTGCTCAACCAGACCAGTGCGAAACTGGACGGTTTCAAAAAACTCCAGGCAGAAAACCAGAAGCTGGGTGACCGCCTCAACTATGCCCGCCAGAAAGCCAGCCTGATGAATCAAGAGCTGGGCGCATCCGGCCCGCCATCACAGCGTCAGGTACTGGCACTGGAAAAACAGCGCCTTGCAGTTCAGCGCCTGGAAGAACGCCAGGGCAAACTCCAGACTAAAACCGCACAGGTACGTGCCGAACTTTACCGTGCTGGTATTTCCGCAAATGACGGGGCCAGCGCCACCGCCCGTATTGCCCGTGAAACAGAACGCTATAACCGCCAGTTGTCTGAGCAGGAAACCCGCCTCAGGCGTGCCGGTGAACAACAGAGGAAACTAACGGCTGCCAGAGAAACGTTTAATAAAACAAAAACATTACGAAATGAAATTGCTGGGACAGGTGCAGGAATGCTTGCAACAGGTGTGGCAACAGCAATGCCTCTACTGGCACCGGTAAAAGCTTATTCGGAATCTGAAGATGCTGCGACTCAATTAGCCGCGTCAATGATGGGGCCTGGTGCAAAAATCCTTCCAGAATTTGAACAAATTAATCGGCTAGCATTGCAGCTCGGCGATCGCCTGCCGGGAACCACTGCTGACTTTCAGAACATGATGACAATGCTGCGCCGCCAGGGTATGTCTGCCACTGCAATACTTGGCGGTCTTGGCGAGGCAACTGCTTATCTTGGCGTTCAGCTAAAAATGCCAGCTACTGAAGCAGCTGAATTTGCGGCAAAACTGCAGGATGCAACCGGAACTGCAGAAAAAGATATGATGGGTCTGATGGATGTGATCCAGAAAGGATTCTATGCAGGTGTTGATCCTAACAATATGCTTAATGGATATGCAAAAATATCCAGCGCAATGTCAATTCTAAAAGTTAAAGGTCTGGATGCGGCTAAAGCCTTGGCTCCTTTACTAGTTATGGCAGACCAAACAGGTATGGCTGGAGAGTCAGCTGGTAACGCCTATCGCAAGGTCTTTCAGGCATCTATGAATCGTGACAAGGTGACCGGGGCTAATGATGATCTGAAAGCCGCTGGTTATAATATCAAACTGAATTTCAGTGATGGAAAAGGTGAATTCGCCGGTCTGGACAATCTTTATAAGCAGTTATCTAAAATAAAAAGTCTATCGACCGAGATGAAGCTCAGCACACTCAAAAGTATTTTTGGGGACGATGCTGAAACACTCCAGGTTCTAAATATCATGATAGACAAGGGTATTGATGGATATCGTGAGGCTGGTGATAAATTGCAGTCGCAAGCTTCACTACGTGAACGTGTAGACTCCCAACTTAAAACCCTTGGCAACCGATGGGAAGCCGCCAGCGGGTCGTTTACTAATTCCCTTGCTGCTATTGGCGGAACGGTAGCTCCACAAATAAAACAACTGGCTGACTGGATTGGTAGCTTAGCTAATGGTTTGGGTGAGTTTGTACAAAAACACCCACAGCTTACTTCGGTAATATTCAAAACAATTGCGATATTTGCTGCAACCACTGCGATTTTGGGGGTTTTAGCAATTGCTATTGCGGGTGTGATCGGGCCGTTCGCAATACTTCGGTTATCTATTTCAACCATAGGTATTCAGCTTCCGATGTTAACCAGTGGGCTATCACTACTGAGTACAGGGTTAAAAATGGCAGGTAATGCAGTCTTATGGTTGGGACGGGCTGCAATGGCAAACCCAATACTGGCAATTTTGTCATTGATTGCACTGGCTGGTATTTATATCTGGCAAAACTGGGAAACATTGGGGCCAAAAATATCTACGCTCTGGAATGGAATTTCTGCAACTGTAGGATCTGCTCTTAGTAGCATACGTACATGGATGACAACTAAATGGAATGAAATTATTACAGATATAGGCGCTTTACCCGAACGGTTTAAAGCTGCAGGGACTGCACTTATTGACGGTCTGATGAGTGGAATCAGTGAAAAATGGGACAGTCTTAAAGCTAAAATTTCGTCGGTTACCGATTTAATTCCTGACTGGTTAAAGTCAGATACTAAAACCCCTGCATACAATATTTACCAAACTCAACCAGCAAAAAAAGGGTTGAATCCATATGCAGGAGCTTATGACTCAGGGGGGGTAATACCGCGTGGCCAGTTCGGCATTGTGGGTGAAAATGGTCCTGAACTGATAAACGGCCCGGCGAATATCACCAGTCGACGCCGAACCGCTGCGCTGGCCGGAGCAACTGCGCTCGCATTTGGTAGTCTGGCTATGCCAGTTGCGGCAAAACCATTGCATCCATTCAGTCTGCCAGTCCAGGAATATCGTGAAAGTGCCCAGCCCGTACGTCAGAACGGAGGTACAACTGCGGCCCCGGTAATGGGTCAGATTAATATCAATATTCATCCGGGGCCAAATCAAAGCCCCAACGATATTGCCCGTGAAGTGGCCCGCCAGCTGGATGAGCTTAACCGCAAAGCGGCCGCCCGTACCCGCAGCAGTTTCAGAGACCAGGGGGATTTTAACTAATGATGATGATACTAGGTATGTTCGTTTTTATGCTGAAAACGGTGCCTTATCAGGAACTGCAATACCAGCAACAATGGCGGCACGCCAGCAATAATCGGGTTGGTAAGCGCCCCACGTTGCAGTTTCTGGGACCTGACACGGATACCATCACTCTGTCCGGGGTTCTTATGCCATTTATTACCGGGGGAAACCTTTCGCTGCTGAGCCTGCAACTTATGGCGGAAACAGGTAAAGGCTGGCCACTAATTGAGGGGTCAGGAACTATCTACGGTATGTATGTCATTGAGAGTATAAACCAGACAAGAAGTGAGTTTTTCAGTAATGGTCCAGCCAGAAAGATTGAATTCACCATCGCACTAAAACGTATAGATGAATTATCAATCCCCTTGCTGGGTGATTTATCTGGCCAGCTGACATATTTCAAAGACCAGGCAACGACCATTGCAGAGGGAGTTCTTTCATGACCGATTTTAGTCTGGTGACTGGAGTTGCCCTGATTCCGGCATACCGGGTGACGCTGGATGATAAGGATATTACCAGCTCACTGGAACCACGCCTGATTTCACTGACGCATACCGACAACCGTGGGTTTGAGGCTGACCAGTTAGATATTGAGCTGGACGATGCTGATGGGCAGTTGCAACTACCTCGCCGTGGTGCCGTGCTGTCACTGGCGCTGGGCTGGCAAAACGAACCCTTAATTGTTAAAGGAAAATTTACCGTTGATGAGGTGGAGCATGCGGGGAGTCCTGACCGGCTGACCGTTCGGGGCCGCAGTGCCGATTTCAGGGAAACGCTGAACATCAAGCGTGAGCGTTCATGGCATGAAACCACGGTTGCCGCAGTGGTCAATGAAATAGCCGCCCGGCACAAACTCACCGCAGCGATGGGGAAAGAGCTGGAACCTCAGAAAGTTGAACATTTCGACCAGACCAATGAATCTGATGGCAGTTTTCTGATGCGCCTGGCTAAAGAGTATGGCGCGATTGCCGCAATAAAAAATGGCAGCCTTCTGTTTATTCGCCAGGGGCAGGGAAAAACCGCCAGCGGTAAGCCATTGCCGGTTATGACTATTACTCGCTCAGTTGGTGATGGCCATCGCTTCAGCCTGGCTGATCGTGGAGCTTATACGGGGGTGCAGACAAACTGGCTGAATACTCGTGAACCAAAGAAAAAAGAAGCGGTAAGGGTTACGCGGCGTCGTCACAAAACCAAAGCCAAAACAACGAAAGCGCCAGAACCAAAGCAAGGAGATTATCTGGTTGGATCTGATGAAAATGTGCTTGTCATCAGCAAACAATATTCCAGTAGATTCTATGCAGAACGGAGAGCAAAAGCAGAATGGGAACGCATACAACGAGGATCTGCGTCATTCTCCATCCAGCTTGCCAAAGGCCGCGCAGATTTATTTCCTGAACTACCGGTAAAAGTTACCGGGTTTAAACAGCAGATTGATGACGCTGCCTGGATTATCACGACCGTCACGAATAGCATCAGTGATAGCGGATTCACAACCAGTCTCGAGCTTGAAGTGAAAATTGATGACATTGATATCGGCTAGTTTAAAAAAATCGCAATTAGCGCTATCATAACTTGCAAATTTAAGATGGAGGACCGGTTATGATGAGTTGCCCGCTGTGTGGCCATAATGCCCATACCCGCAGTAGCTTTCAGGTTTCAGACAAGACAAAGGAACGCTACAACCAGTGCCAGAACATTGAGTGCGGGCATACTTTTATAACGCACGAAACCTTTGTTCGTTCAATAGCCATTCCGCAGCGCATGCACGCCGCCCCACCCCACCCTGGTAGTGGTGGGCAAAGCCCTCTGAACTTCTGATAAAGCACCCGCACCTGCGGGTGTTTTTTTATGCCACCTGGTCACTGTCCATAATGGCGTGGGCATTTCATGGTCATTACAAATAAAAAAGGGGTTAGCATATTGCTAACCCCTTGATATTTCACACGCTTTGGAAGCAGCGTGAACGCGTTCTTAGTTAAGACGCTCTTTGATACGAGCAGACTTACCAGTGCGCTCACGCAGGTAGTACAGTTTAGCTTTACGAACAGCACCACGACGTTTAACAGCAATGCTGTCAACTACCGGAGAGTGAGTCTGGAAGACACGCTCAACGCCTTCGCCGTTGGAGATTTTACGAACAGTGAATGCAGAGTGCAGACCGCGGTTACGAATAGCGATAACCACGCCCTCGAATGCCTGCAGACGTTTTTTGGAACCTTCAACAACCCATACTTTCACTTCCACGGTATCACCCGGACGGAAGGAAGGTACGTCCTGCTTCATCTGTTCTTGTTCAAGTTGCTTAATAATGTTGCTCATAATTTAATCTCTTATCCTGGGTAAACTGATATTGGGGGCTTACGCCTGCCCATCATGTTTATGTTGCTGTTGTGCGTGTTCCTTTTTGAACTCCGCCAGCAACCTTGCTTGCTCTTCAGTCAGAGCCAGGTTTTCCAGAAGTTCAGGTCTTCTAAGCCAGGTACGGCCCAGCGACTGCTTCAAACGCCAGCGACGTATCTCAGCGTGGTTCCCCGACAGCAAAACTGCCGGTACTTCCATCTGCTCTAACACTTCAGGTCGGGTATAGTGCGGGCAGTCCAGCAACCCATCGGCGAAGGAATCCTCCGTTGCCGATGCTTCATGACCCAGTACCCCCGGAATAAACCGGGAGACGGAATCAATCAGCGTCATCGCTGCTAATTCTCCACCGCTGAGAACGTAATCGCCGATTGACCATTCTTCATCAATTTCGGTTTGAATTACGCGCTCATCTACGCCTTCATAGCGACCACACACCAGAATCAGCTTTTGATTCGTTGCCAGTTCGCTCACGCCCGCTTGATCAAGCTTGCGTCCCTGAGGTGACAGATAAATCACCTTCGCGCCTTCACCTGCCGCGTCTTTTGCTGCATGAATGGCATCCCGTAAAGGTTGCACCATCATTAACATCCCCGGTCCGCCGCCGTAAGGACGATCGTCCACGGTACGGTGCCGGTCATGAGCAAAGTCACGAGGACTCCAGCTCTGGATGTTCAGCAGGCCATTTTTTACTGCCCGGCCAGTTACCCCGTAATCGGTAATTGCGCGGAACATTTCTGGAAACAGGCTAACGATACCTATAAACACAAGCCAATCCCCATCACGCCGACTTTTACCGTTTATCCGGTGGTTTAAAAACCAGGATCCCAATCTACTTCGATAGTACGAGTAGCGAGATCGACTTTCTTGATAACCTGCCCATCGAGGAACGGCACTAAACGTTCCTTGATACCAAACGCATCTTTCAGATTTGCCTTGATGACGATGACGTCATTCGATCCGGTTTCCATCATATCGACGACTTTACCGAGTTCGTAGCCTTCAGTGGTCACTACCTGGCAACCCATAAGGTCTTTCCAGTAGTAAGTGCCATCATCCAGCGCTGGCAACTGCGAGGAATCTACGACAATTTCACAATTCGTCAGTACATTCGCCGCATCCCGATCCTCAATACCTTTCAGCTTGATGATCAGATCCTGATTGTGGTGCTTCCAGCTTTCCAGCTGTACTTGCTGCCACTGACCCGCCTTCTGGATAAACCAGGGCTGATAGTCAAAAATGCTTTCGGCGTCTTCAGTGGAAGAAAACACTCTGAGCCAACCACGGATACCGTAAGGAGACCCCATTTTCCCCAGAACTATGGGTTCTACGGGCGCCTGTGCGGCGAGTTGCTTGCTCATCATGACCACCGTGACAGATTAAGCTGCTTTGTTTGCTGCTTTGATCAGCGTAGCTACGCGATCAGAAATAGTCGCGCCCTGGCCAACCCAGTGAGCGATGCGATCCAGATCCAGGCGGGTGCCTTCTTCTTTTTCGCTAGCGATTGGGTTAAAGAAGCCAACGCGCTCGATGAAGCGACCGTTGCGTGCATTACGGCTGTCAGTAACAACAACCTGGTAGAACGGACGCTTTTTAGCGCCGTGACGTGCTAAACGAATAGTAACCATAACATCCTCTTGTGTGAATAAAACACCGGGCCCCATCGAGGGAAGGGACCCAGTGTCATATTAAAAGCCCGAAAATTTTACTGATTTCTGAGAAAAAAGCAATCAACATGTGATGAAGCTTGATACCAGGGCGTTACCGTTGCAGCCAGTTTGGCGTCGGCATGCGCGCAGAAAGCGGAGCGTACACGCAGTACGTGAGCATTTCGAGCACACTCCGGCGTCAAAATGGCAAATAAGGTAGCCCGATATATTTATCTACCAGGGAATCCTGGCGGCATCATGCCCTTCATATTGCGCATCATCTTGGCCATCCCGCCCTTCTTCATTTTCTTCATCATGCGCTGCATGTCGTCGAACTGTTTCAGAAGGCGGTTAACGTCCTGTACCTGCATACCGCAGCCCTGAGCGATACGGCGCTTACGCGAACCTTTGATGATTTCCGGCTTGGCACGTTCTTTCAACGTCATCGAATTGATGATCGCTTCCATACGCACCAGCACTTTGTCATCCATCTGCGATTTCACGTTGTCAGGAATCTGACCCATGCCCGGCAGCTTGCCCATCAGGCTTGCCATGCCGCCCATGTTTTTCATCTGATTAAGCTGTTCTAAGAAGTCGTTCAGGTCAAAACCATCGCCCTTCTTCAGCTTGGTCGCCAGCTTCTCAGCCTGCGCGCGGTCAACCTTGCTTTCGATATCTTCGATCAGCGACAGTACGTCGCCCATGCCGAGGATACGCGAAGCAATCCTGTCCGGATGGAATGGCTCCAGCGCTTCGGTTTTCTCGCCAACACCGAGGAACTTAATCGGCTTACCAGTGATATGACGAATAGAGAGTGCGGCACCGCCGCGGGCGTCACCGTCGACTTTCGTCAGCACGACACCGGTTAACGGCAGCGCTTCGTTGAAGGCTTTTGCGGTATTCGCGGCATCCTGACCGGTCATGGCATCGACAACAAACAGCGTTTCTACCGGATTGATAGACGCGTGGACCTGTTTGATTTCGTCCATCATCGCTTCGTCAACGTGCAGACGACCAGCGGTATCCACCAGCAGCACGTCGTAGAATTTCAGCTTCGCTTCTTTCAGCGCAGCGTTAACGATATCGACCGGCTTTTGGCCGACGTCAGACGGGAAGAAGTCGACTTCAACCTGCTCAGCCAGCGTTTCCAGCTGTTTGATCGCCGCCGGACGATAAACGTCGGCAGAGACGACCAGCACTTTCTTCTTGTGCTTCTCGCGCAGGAACTTACCCAGTTTCGCCACGCTGGTCGTTTTACCGGCACCCTGCAGACCCGCCATCAGCACTACGGCCGGTGGCTGAGCGGCCAGATTCAGGGTCTGGTTCTCTTCGCCCATCGCCGCAACCAGTTCACTGCGAACGATTTTGACGAATTCCTGACCCGGGGTCAGGCTTTTGTTAACTTCATGACCAACCGCTTTCTCTTTTACGCGATTGATAAACTCACGCACTACCGGTAGCGCAACGTCAGCTTCCAGCAGCGCCATGCGCACTTCACGCAGCGTTTCTTTAACGTTGTCTTCAGTAAGGCGTCCACGGCCACTGATATTGCGCAGCGTGCGCGACAAACGATCGGTTAAATTATCAAACATTGTCTCTCGCCTGGGGTGGAAACGGTCGGTCGCTTGCACGACACATCAACAGAATTTTGTCGCAGTATAACATGAAGCCGCCTTTGTTGTTATGCAACGGTTGGAGCAGCGGTCACGTAACGCTATACTGCTTTTCTTTATCACTGGTCAACTGTCGACACCTATATGCCCGTTTTTGCTTTGTTCGCCCTTGTCGCCTATTCCGTCAGCCTTGCGCTGATCGTTCCCGCTCTGCTGCAAAAAAACAGCGGCTGGCGGCGTATGGCTATCCTTTCTGCGGTTATCGCGCTGGTGTGCCACGCTTTTGCCCTGGAAGCACGTATTTTGCCCGGTGGCGAGAATGGACAAAACCTGAGCCTGCTGAACGTCGGTTCTCTGGTTAGCCTGATGATCTGTACGGTAATGACCATTGTGGCCTCACGCAATCGCGGCTGGCTGCTGCTGCCGATCGTGTATGCGTTTGCATTAATCAATCTGGCCTGCGCCACGTTTATGCCCAACGAGTACATCACCCACCTTGAAGCCACACCGGGCATGATGATCCACATCGGGCTCTCGCTGTTGTCCTATGCCACGCTGATCATTGCCGCCCTGTACGCACTGCAGCTGGCATGGATCGATTATCAGCTGAAAAACAAAAAACTGGCGTTCAACAATGAAATGCCGCCGCTGATGAGCATTGAACGCAAAATGTTTCACATCACTCAGATAGGCGTGGTTCTGCTGACGCTGACCCTGTGCACTGGCCTGTTTTACATGCACAACCTGTTCAGTACCGAAAATATTGATAAAGCCGTGCTCTCTATCGTGGCATGGTTTGTCTATATCGTTCTGCTATGGGGACATTACCATGAGGGCTGGCGCGGACGTCGTGTCGTCTGGTTTAACGTCGCAGGTGCAGGCATTCTGACGCTGGCCTATTTCGGTAGTCGCATACTGCAGCAGCTTGTGAGTTAAGTCTTTAAGGAACCCTACGTGGAACACATCTCCACCACCACGCTCATTGTTACGCTTCTCATCATGGTGGTTATTTCAGCCTATTTTTCCGGTTCCGAAACCGGAATGATGACCCTGAACCGCTACCGCCTGCGCCACCGGGCCAAGCAGGGGAATCGTCAGGCGAAGCGCGTTGAAAAACTCTTGCGCAAACCGGACCGCCTGATAAGCCTGGTGCTTATCGGCAATAACCTGGTCAACATTCTCGCCTCCGCGCTTGGCACCATCGTCGGTATGCGTCTGTATGGCGATGCGGGTGTGGCGATTGCCACCGGGGTGCTGACCTTTGTGGTGCTGGTTTTTGCTGAAGTACTGCCAAAAACCATCGCCGCGCTGTATCCCGAAAAAGTCGCCTATCCCAGCAGTTTCTTACTGGCGCCACTCCAAATTCTGATGATGCCGCTGGTGTGGTTACTGAACACCATTACCCGTCTGCTGATGCGTATGATGGGCATCAAAACGGATATCGTGATAAGCAGTTCCCTGAGTAAAGACGAACTGCGAACGCTGGTGAATGAATCGCGCTCGCAAATCTCGCGCCGTAATCAGGATATGCTGCTGTCGGTGTTGGATCTGGAAAAAATCAGCGTCGACGACATCATGGTGCCGCGAAACGAAATCATCGGGATTGATATCAACGACGACTGGAAATCAATCGTGCGTCAACTGTCGCACTCCCCGCACGGCCGCATTGTGCTTTACCGCGACTCGCTGGACGATACTATTAGTATGCTGCGCGTACGCGAAGCCTGGCGCCTGATGGCAGAGAAAAAAGAATTCACCAAAGAGACCATGCTGCGCGCCGCTGATGAGATCTATTACGTCCCGGAAGGCACGCCGCTCAGCACCCAGCTAATCAAATTTCAGCGCAACAAAAAGAAAGTCGGCCTGGTGGTTAACGAATATGGCGACGTTCAGGGCCTAGTGACGGTCGAAGATATCCTGGAAGAGATTGTCGGCGACTTCACCACCTCCATGTCACCTACGCTTGCCGAGGAAGTCACCCCGCAAAATGACGGTTCAGTGATAATTGACGGCAGCGCCAACGTGCGCGAAATCAACAAAGCCTTTAACTGGCACCTGCCGGAAGACGATGCACGAACCGTAAACGGGATTATTCTTGAAGCGCTGGAAGAGATCCCGGTGGCCGGTACGCGGGTGCGCATTGGCCAGTACGATATCGATATTCTCGACGTACAGGATAATATGATTAAACAGGTGCAGGTCTTGCCGGTAAAACCGCTGCGGGAGAGCGTGGCGGACCAGGGATGATAATGTCGCGGCGGGTAACGCATCTGCATTACCCGCCGCGACAGGCTGATTAGCCCTTGGCTTTCGCCACAGACACCATCGCCGCGCGGATGGTACGTCCGTTCAGGGTATAACCTTTCTGCATCACCATCAGTACGTTACCGGCCGCAACGTCGTCAGACTCAACCATGGCAATCGCCTGATGCACGTTCGGGTCCATCGGCACATCGATATCCGCAACCACCTGCACGCCAAACTTCGCCACCACATCCAGCATCGATTTACGGGTCAGTTCGATACCCTCGATCATCGCTGACATGGCATCGTTGTCTTTGTCCGCTACTTCCAGCGCACGGTCCAGGCTATCGAGCACCGGCAGCAGTTCGTTAACGAATTTTTCCAGCGCGAACTTATGCGCCTTTTCTACGTCCAGTTCGGTACGACGACGCAGGTTTTCCATTTCAGCTTTCATGCGCAACACGCTGTCACGCTCGCGCGTTTCGGCTTCAGTAAGCTGAGCTTCCAGATTCGCAATTTTTTCATCGCGCGGATCCACCTGCTCAGCAGAAGCGTCTGGTTCAACCGCCTCAACTTCTTCGTGCTGATCCATGATAATTTCTTCCGGGGCTTGCCCCTCAGGCGTTTTCTGTTCTTTACTACTCATGAATTTCTCCGCGTTTTTTCGCATTCATCTCGCTAACTTGGCTTATTATGGGGATAAGATTCAGGGATTCAAGGGAAGTACTCACATTGTCACTCATCTTCGCTACAAGGACCTCGAGAAAATGAATAAACATTTCAAGTGTATTGGCATTGTGGGGCATCCACGCCACCCCACTGCACTGACCACACATGAAATGCTTTACCGCTGGCTGTGCACCAAAGGGTATCAGGTTATCGTGGAGCAACAAATCGCCCGCGAACTGCAGCTGAAAAATGTGCAAACCGGCACGCTGGCAGAAATTGGTCAGCAGGCGGACCTCGCGGTAGTGGTGGGCGGAGATGGTAACATGCTCGGTGCTGCGCGCACTCTGGCACGCTATGACATTAAGGTCATCGGGATCAACCGCGGCAACCTGGGCTTTCTCACCGACCTTGACCCGGACAATGCCCATCAGCAGTTAGCCGATGTGCTGGAAGGCCATTACATCAGTGAAAAGCGCTTTTTACTTGAAGCCCAGGTGTGCCAGCAAGATTGCCAGAAGCGTATCAGTACCGCGATCAATGAAGTGGTGCTGCACCCGGGTAAAGTCGCGCACATGATTGAATTTGAAGTCTATATTGATGAGGTCTTTGCGTTTTCCCAGCGTTCAGACGGACTGATTATTTCCACGCCAACCGGTTCTACTGCCTACTCGCTCTCTGCCGGCGGCCCAATCCTGACGCCTTCTCTGGATGCCATTACGCTGGTACCAATGTTCCCGCACACGCTCTCAGCGCGACCGCTGGTGATCAACAGTAGCAGCACCATTCGCCTGCGCTTCTCACACCGCCGTAGCGATCTCGAAATTAGCTGCGACAGCCAGATTGCCCTGCCTATACAGGAAGGTGAAGACGTGTTGATTCGCCGCTGTGATTATCATTTAAACCTGATTCACCCTAAAGACTACAGCTATTTCAATACATTAAGCACCAAGCTCGGCTGGTCAAAAAAATTATTTTAATTTACCTTCAGCCTCTTTACTGTATAAAAAACCAGTTTATACTGTATGTAATTACAGTTATGGTTTTTCATACAGGAAAACAGCTATGTTGGCACAACTGACCATCAGCAATTTTGCTATCGTTCGTGAACTTGAGATCGATTTTCAGAGCGGAATGACCGTCATCACCGGTGAGACCGGGGCGGGTAAGTCCATTGCCATTGATGCCCTCGGTTTGTGCCTTGGCGGACGTGCCGATGCCGACATGGTGCGCGCTGGTGCTACGCGTGCCGATCTGTGTGCCCGCTTCTCCCTGAAGGACACGCCAGCGGCGCTGCAATGGCTCGAAGAAAACCAGCTTGAAGAAGGCCGTGAATGCTTGCTACGCCGCGTTATCAGTAGCGATGGGCGTTCCCGTGGCTTTATCAACGGCACTGCGGTACCACTGTCGCAGCTTCGCGAGCTCGGCCAGTTGTTAATTCAAATCCACGGCCAGCACGCGCATCAACTGCTGACGAAATCTGAACACCAAAAATCCCTGCTGGACGGCTATGCCAATGAGGCATCTCTTATTCAGGAAATGGCGACGCGCTATCAACTGTGGCATCAGAGCTGCCGCGACCTGGCACATCATCAGCAGCAAAGCCAGGAACGCGCTGCCCGGGCAGAGCTGTTGCAGTACCAGTTGAAAGAGCTAAACGAATTTAACCCGCAGGCGGGTGAGTTTGAGCAGATCGATGAAGAGTACAAGCGCCTGGCTAACAGCGGGCAGTTGCTCACCACCAGCCAACAGGCGCTGGCTATCATGGCAGATGGCGAAGACGCTAATCTGCAAAGCCAGCTGTACACGGCAAAGCAGTTGGTCAGCGAACTGGCGGGTATGGACAATAAGCTTTCCGGTATTCTGGACATGCTCGAAGAGGCAACCATTCAACTCAGCGAAGCCAGCGACGAGCTGCGCCACTATTGTGACCGGCTGGATCTGGACCCTAACCGGTTATTCGAGCTTGAGCAGCGCATCGCAAAACAAATCTCTCTGGCGCGCAAACACCATGTCGCACCTGAAGCGCTCCCGCAGTTCTATCAGTCCCTGCTGGACGAACAGCAGCAACTTGACGATCAGGCAGATTCACTCGAAACCCTCACTCTGGCGGTGAACACTCATCACAAGCTGGCACTGGAAACAGCAAAGACGCTGCACCACCAGCGCCAACACTATGCTCAGGAGTTAGGGCAGCTCATTACAGAGAGCATGCACGCACTTTCTATGCCGCACGGACTCTTTTGCATTGAGGTGAAGTTTGATGAACACCATCTGAGTGTAGACGGTGCCGATCGCATTGAATTTAAGGTCACCACCAACCCAGGCCAGCCGTTACAGCCTATAGCAAAAGTCGCATCTGGTGGGGAACTGTCGCGTATCGCACTGGCTATTCAGGTGATCACCGCTCGTAAAATGGAAACCCCGGCGCTGATTTTCGATGAAGTGGACGTCGGTATTAGCGGTCCAACAGCCGCGGTCGTCGGCAAACTACTGCGCCAGCTCGGTGAATCCACGCAGGTTATGTGCGTCACGCACCTGCCGCAGGTTGCCGGTTGCGGACATCAACACTTCTACGTCAGCAAAGAAACCGACGGCGCGATGACAGAAACACATATGCAACCACTGGATAAACGCGCGCGCCTGCAGGAGCTCGCCCGCTTACTTGGCGGTAGCGAAGTGACGCGCAATACCCTCGCAAATGCAAAAGAACTGCTGGCAGCATAAACTTTTTTCTCTTGTAACGGTCTGAGTTCAACATAAAATCGCCGTCCGACCCGACAGCAAAAGGTTTTAAAGTGGTGAAAGGTCTATTATCATCGGCATATTACATATGAGCCGCGTACTGCTCGGGCCCGAAAAGGAATCAAATCACTATGCGCTGTAAAACGCTGACTGCTGCTGCAGCAGTACTACTGATGTTGACCGCAGGCTGTTCCACTCTGGAGCGAGTGGTTTACCGTCCTGACATCAACCAGGGAAACTATCTGACCGCTAACGATGTGTCCAAAGTTCGTGTCGGTATGACGCAACAGCAGGTTGCTTATGCTCTGGGTACACCGATGATGTCCGATCCTTTTGGCACCAACACCTGGTTCTATGTGTTCCGTCAGCAACCAGGACACGAAGGCGTAACGCAGCAAACGCTGACGTTGACCTTTAACAGCAATGGCGTGTTGACCAATATTGATAACAAGCCCGCATTGACCGGTAATCAATAAGTAGGTCTTCAGATAGCAAAAAAGGTGCTCGCTGAGCACCTTTTTATTGCCTGCTATTTGTTGGCAGACTTCTCCGCCCGCTTCCTGCGCAACTCTTTTGGATCGGCAATCAATGGCCGGTAAATTTCTACCCGATCCCCATCATGCACAGCATCAGCAAGTTTTACCGGGCGGCTGTAGATCCCCACTTTGTTTTTGCTGAGGTCGATATCAGGGCGCAATTCCAGTAATCCAGACGCGCGAATGGCCTCTTCAACCGTCGCGCCCTCTTGCAGCGTCACGCGCTGTAAATATTGCTTTTCGGGTAGCGCATACGCGACTTCGACGACCATTTTAGCTGACACTGACACTGTAAACCTCTTTCGCACGCACCGTGAAGGCTTGCACCATGTTCGACGCCAGCTCTTTAAAGATACGGCCAAACGCCAGCTCAATGAGCTTATTAGTGAACTCAAAATCAAGCTGAAACTCAATACGGCACGCTTCATGACTGAGCGGCGTAAACTTCCACCCGCCAATGAGTTTTTTGAAGGGGCCATCGACCAGATGCATCAGAATGCTCTGGTTATTAGTCAACTGGTTGCGCGTGGTGAACGTTTTGCTGATCCCTGCTTTAGACACATCCACCGCTGCCGTCATCTGTCCAGGAGTCGACTCCAGTACGCGGCTTCCGGTGCAACCCGGTAAAAACTGGGGATAGGATTTCACATCATTCACTAGCTGATACATCTGTTCCGCACTGTAAGGTACTAAAGCGGTCCGGCTAATCTGAGGCATAACAATTTCCATCTATATCAATCGAGCAAATAATACCATTTATCATCCGCTAAAAAAAACGCTATAGCCCAACTCGTGCTAAGATAGCGCCTTGCGCCCCGCTGGATGAAATGGGGTGTTTTTCGATTCCAGATTACCTATACTGAGCGGCATTATGACGAAGAAAAAAGCACACAAACCTGGCTCAGCCACAATCGCGCTTAACAAGCGCGCACGACACGAATACTTTATTGAAGAAGAGTTCGAAGCTGGACTCGCTCTGCAAGGCTGGGAAGTCAAATCCCTGCGCGCGGGTAAAGCCAACATCAGCGACAGCTATGTCATTCTTAAAGACGGTGAAGCTTACCTGTTTGGCGCCAACTTTATCCCGATGGCAGTTGCCTCAACGCACGTGGTCTGCGATCCCACTCGTACCCGTAAACTGCTGTTAAACCAGCGCGAGCTCGATTCGCTGTATGGCCGAATGAACCGCGAAGGTTACACCGTCGTGGCACTGTCTCTGTACTGGAAAAACGCCTGGTGCAAAGTGAAAATTGGCGTCGCTAAAGGTAAGAAACAGCACGATAAACGTTCCGATGTGAAAGAGCGTGAGTGGCAGGTGGATAAAGCACGTATTATGAAAAATGCTGGCAGATAACACCTTTGTTTTGTGACCAGTCTCTCATTATGGGGCTGGTCCTTATTATTTAGTTATTGAATCCCCCTCAATATATTCATCACACTTATAGTTTAATACTGCTGAATCGTTCAAATATCAAGTAAATCACCGTGTTATTTCATGATGCCTGTAGTCCAATAAAAATAAAACTTCAAGAATTTCTTCCGTCTATTTCACTTCATTTTAATAACATTATTATCACTGATGTTTATTATAAATTCATGCTGCACGCTAAAAATAAATCACTTAAAATACAATAACATAATAAAAAACATATATTTTGTGTGGCGTTTACACTAACCCACCTGAAATATCGCCGTATATTTTTAACAGGCAGAAGTTGCGGAATACTTTCTTTCTGACTATATCATCTAATACGAAAGAACTATTCAACGCCGAGGCCGATTTTTATTTACTAACCAAACAGACATCTCTGTGACCTAATCAATGAAACTACATGTGTAAATTCATCTTCACGATGAACGGGGCACCTGTCTGCTCATTTTCCCAGAACGCTGTTGCGGATTAATTCCCCCGGCAAGCCATCAGGAGTGAACATATGCGTCATCTCGCCGTTGTATCAAAGTTGACTGGTGTATCTACGAATGTTGAAGCCTCTGAAGTGACGCTCAGTACACCGTCCATCGTGAAATTATCCGTTTCGCGTGAAGACATCAGCCAACTGACCCGTATTAACCAGGATCTGGTGGTCACACTCCGCTCAGGTGACGTAATTACGATTAAAAACTTCTATGTCGCAAACGGCAGTGATAAAAGCCAACTCGTTCTCGAAGACAGCAACGGTGCACTGTGGTGGGTTCAGGATACTGATGGCGCATTCCACTTCCAGCATCTGGACGATCTCACACCGCTGATGGCGGCTGAAGGCAGTCATGACGGTGGCGCAGTCTGGCCGTGGGTTCTTGGCGGCGTGGCGGCGGCGGGCGGAATTGCCCTCGCGGCGGGTGGTGGCGGTGGCGGTGGCGGTGGCAGTGGTGGCAGTGGTGGCAGTGGTGATAATCCCGGGAACGGGAATGGAAACGGGAATGGAAACGGGAATAATCCGGGAAACGGCAACGGTAATAACCCTGGAGGTGGAAATGGCGATGGCGACGGTGGAACCCCACCAACAACGCCAGCGCTCCCCGGCGTTCCCGTCATCACCAGCGTAGTCGATAACCAGGAGCTGATTACTGGCATTGTCAATCAACAGGAGTCCACCAACGACAATACCCCTACGCTTCAAGGGACGGGAACGGCTAATACCACGTTGCATATTTTCGATAATGGCAAAGAGATTGGCCAGATCACCATCGATGCCAGTGGTAACTGGTCATTTACACCATCTCCCCCTCTCGCGGATGGTACCCACCAGTTTACAGTCAGCGCGTCGAACAGCGCGGGCAGCAGTGGCATGTCAAACAGTTGGGTTATTATCATTGATACCCTCGCCCCTGATGCGCCTGCTCTCTCTCAGGAACTCGATGATGTCGGATCCATTCAAGGTTTTATCGCCAGTAACGCCGTGATCGACGATGACACGCCGACGCTCTCTGGTATCGGTGTTGCCGGCAATTTCATCAGCGTCTACGACAACGGTATCCTGATTGGCATGACGCAGGTTGATGAGAATGGTAACTGGACATTCACACCGGATACGCCGTTGAGCGAAGGCGTTCACAATCTGACGCTGACGCAAACCGACCCTGCAGGTAACGTCAGTGCAGAAACCACCGTGCCCACCTTCACTGTCGATATCACCCCGCCTCCGGCGGCAGCGATTACCAACGTCAACCCGGAAGGGACAACGGTCACCGGCAGCGCAGAGCCAGGCAGCACGGTCAGTATTATCGGCAGTAATAATCTGCTGCTGGGTTCGGCCGTTGTAGGCCAGGACGGCACTTTCAGCATCGCGATTTCACCGTCGCAGACCCACGGTGAATCACTTACCGCAAAAATTCATGACGAAGCGGGCAACGTCGGGCCAGACACACCATTCAACGCTCAGAACTCAGGCTATCCTGGCGTACCGGTTATCGTCAGCGTGATGGATGACGTCGCCCCGTCAACCGGGCCGTTGAGCAATAATCAGGCGACTAACGATAACAAGCCCACGCTTTCCGGTACCGCTGACGCCAACAGCACGGTGAATATTTACGACAACGGCGTAGCGGTCGACAGCGTACAGGCTGACGGCAACGGCAACTGGAGCTGGACATCAAGCTCACCGCTGGATGACGGCCCGAACGCCTTTACCGTCACCGCAACCAACCAGTCGGGTACCGGGGGAGTGTCGACCGCATTCAACATTAATATTGATACTCTGCCGCCGTCTGCGCCTGACGATCTCAACGTCTCGGCAGATGGTGCTGTCGTAACCGGGAAAACCGAGCCCGGCAATACCGTAGTGATCACCGACAGTAAAAATATCCCCATTGGCAGCGGCGTCGCCGGGCCGGATGGTTCATTTACCATTACCATCAAGCCGCCGCAGACCAATGGCGAAACGCTTACAGCCATCTCGACCGATCCCGCAGGAAACTCAAGTCCGCCAGAAACGGCAGTTGCGCCGGACATCACCGCCCCACAACCGCCCACAAACCTGGTGATTAATGGCGCGGGCAACGAGGTCACCGGCAAGGCCGAGCCTGACAGTACGGTCAATATTCTGGATCCACGCGGCAATATCATTGGCACAACGACAGCCACTGCAGATGGGGACTTCACCGCAGCGCTGGTACCGCCGCAGACGAATGGTGAGATCCTGACGGCAAACGCGACCGATGCAGCAGGTAACAAAGGGGGCAATGCTTCCGTCACCGCGCCGGATACCACGGCACCGGATGCACCGACAGATGTTATCGTCGCCGGAAATGGGGGGGCGGTAAGCGGCCACGCCGAGGCCGGAAGCACCGTCACCGTCAAAGACAGCGGTGGTCATATTATTGGCAAGGGCCAGGCGGACAGCGGCGGCAATTTCACCGTGTCAATTTCACCGGCACAAATCAACAGCGAGACGGTCACCGTCACCGCCACGGACGGCAAAGGCAACGAAAGTCTGCCAACTTCAGCAATAGCACCAGATCTCACTGCACCCGAACAGCCGATTATTATCGCCGTCACAGACGATGTCGAAGATATCCTTGGATCCATCAAGAATGATGGGTTGACCAACGACGATAAACCCAAAATTGAGGGCACTGCCGAGGCCGGGTCTAAGATCAACATTTACGACAATGGCGTACTGTTAACCACCGTTATCGCCGATCTCAACGGCAACTGGAACTATACCCCCACCACCGCGCTGGCGCAGGGTGCGCACGTCTTTACGGTGACGGCTACCGATGCCGCCAGTAACACCAGCAGTGCCGCCAGCTGGAAAATCATTGTCGACAGTATCGCCCCCACCGTACCGGCCATTACGCTTATCAACGATGACGTCGGCAGCATCACCGGCAACGTCGCGAACAACGGGGTCACCAATGACAAAACCCCCACGTTCTCGGGAACCGGTGAACCCGGCTCGCTGGTGACGCTGTATGATAATGGCCTGCAGATGATGGTTATTCTTATCGACAGAACAGGCACCTGGAGCCATAGCGTGCCAGCCAATGAGACCCTTAGCGAAGGCACCCACCGTTTTACGCTGACCGCAACGGATGCCGCCGGTAACGTCGTCACCGCCCCCCCTGTCATCATAACGGTCGACACCAAAGCGCCCGATGCCCCCATTATTTCGAGCGCCACGGACGACGTAGGCAGTTTGCAAAGCGACCTGGCCAATGGCGGACGTTCAGACGATACCCTGCCGCTGCTGAAAGGCACTGGAGTCGCAGATTCCACGATCACAATTTACGATGGGGCTACCCCCATAGGCACTGCCACAGTGACGCCGGAAGGAAGCTGGAGTTTTCAGGTCACTCAACCGCTGAGTGAGGGTCCACACGCGTTGTCAGCTATTGCGACAGATAAAGCGGGTAACGCCAGCAGTGCCGGTAATTTCACGCTGACGATTGATACCACGCCGCCAGCCGCCCCTGTTATCACCTCAGCGGAAGGACTTATTGGCAGTGAGACAAAACTGCTGGCTAACGGCGGGAGCACCAAAAGCGACAACCCCAAGCTGTCAGGCACCGGCGAGCCGGGTGCGACAATTACCGTTTTTGATAATGACGTCCGTCTGGGTACGGCCACCGTGCAGCCAAACGGCACCTGGACCTTTACTCCAACGTTGCTTACAGACGGTCCACACAAATTCACCGCCACAGCGACAGACGTGGCTGGCAACACGGGGATCCCGTCCGCCGGCTTTACGCTGACAGTAGATAACCTGCCGCCCACGAAGCCAGAGCCGCCAACCATCACTGATGATGCCAATCCGATAACGGGCATTATCACTAACGGCATCACCAACGATACCACGCCAACCTTCAGCGGAACCGGGAGTGCCGGAGATGTTATCGCCATCTATCTTGACGGCAGAACAGAACCGCTAGGCACGGCGACGGTCGGGGCGGATGGCACCTGGAGCTTTACGCCAACCGACCCGATTAATCCGGACAGCTATCAAGTCACCCTCACCGCCACCGATCCGGCGGGCAACGTCAGCCCGCGTTCGGATGCCGTCACCCTGGGCATCGATACGACGCCGTCCGCGCCGCCGGTTATCACCGCGGTTAATGATGACGTCGGCGATGTCAGAGGCGATCTCGCCGCCAGCGCGGTGACGGATGACACCACGCCGACCATCCGCGGAACCGGCTCCAACGGTGACATCATCACCCTGTACAATGGCAGTACGGTAATTGGCACGGCTACTGTTGCAGGCGGCGTCTGGAGTATCACGCCCAACCCGGCGCTGACCAACGGCAGCTACACGCTGACCGCCATCGCCACCGATGCGGCAGGAAATGCCAGCGACGCCTCAAACAGCGTCTCGTTTACGGTGAACAGCACAGCATTGAAGTTGCCCCAGGTCACGGATATTGAAGATGACGCTGGGGTTATTATCGGTTCGCTAACCAACAACAGCGTCACGGACGATACCACCCCGACGATCAGTGGGACCGGTACACCGGGCAGTACAGTGTTAATTTTCGATGGCAGCAATCCCGTAGCGATTGCCACGGCCACCGTCGCGGCGAACGGCAGTTGGAGTATAGATGTTCCCCTGACACCCAACGTCACTCACACGCTGACTTTCGGTGCCCAGGACGCTGCCGGTAACGTGCTGGCAGCAGGAAACCCCGTGACGTTAATCGTCGATACCTTGCCACCTGCAATGCCAACCGTCAGTGGCGTAGATCCAAACGGGACGCTGGTTAGCGGCACGGCCGAACCGGGCAGCACCGTTATCATTCGCCGCGACAACACGATTCTCGGTCAGGGTATTGCCGACGACGAGGGAAATTATTCCGTTACCCTCTCACCGGCGCAAACAACCGGTCAGGCACTGGACGCTATCGCCCAGGACCCGGCAGGCAATCAGAGCGATCCCACGCCGTTTAACGCCGCGACGTCCAGCATCCCCCACCCGCCGACGCTGGAAATTGTGGACGATGTGGCCCCGGTCATGGGCGTGATTGGCAGTGGTAAAACTACCAACGACATCCTGCCACTGTTGCAAGGAAAAGCGACTCCAGGCGCAACCGTGAATATTTATATTGATGGCGTATTGCAGCCCACCACAGTGACCGCCGATGCCACCTCCGGCGCATGGAACTATCAACTGTCCACGCCACTGACAAACGGTACCGCGTATAACTTCACCGTGTCGCAAACCATTGTCGACCCGGTAGAGGTGACCAGCGGCCAATCACCTAATTACACCATCACTATCGATACCTTCGCCCCGCAGGCGCCGATCATTACCAGCATTATTGACGATGTCACGCCCGGTACGGGCACGTTAGACAAAGGACAACTTACCAACGATTCCCGACCAACCTTTAACGGTACCGGCGAAGCAGGCGCAACCATCACTCTCTACGATGGCAACGGTGTCTATGCCACTACCACCGTCAACAGCAGCGGATTCTGGAGCTATACCCCAACCAATGCCCTGGGCGAAGGCCCGCATGACTTCACCGTGCGCGCGACGGATGCCGCAGGCAACCAGGGCGCTGCCTCCGACAGTTTCCGCATTATTGTCGATACCTTAGTCCCGGACGCGCCGTCCATTGTGACGGTGAAGGACAACGTCGGCACGGACCAGACGCTCACCTCCGGGCAGTCGACCAACGACAACACCCCAACACTGGAAGGCGTGACCGAGGCGAATTCGGTCGTCACTATTCTTGATAAAGGGACGGTAATTGGCACCACCACCAGCGACGCAGACGGCAACTGGAGCTTTACACCAGCCCCAGCTCTCGGTGAAGGCAATCACGCGTTAACCGCTACCGTCACCGATGGCGCGGGCAACATCAGTCCGGCAACGCCGCCGTTCCTGCTGGTTGTCGATACACTGGCGCCAGCCGCGCCAATCATCACCTCGGTGATTGACGACCAACCGGGAAATACCTCACTGACGAACGGGCAACTGACTAACGACGCGCAGCCAACGCTGAACGGCAAAGGGGAAGCCGGGGCGACTATCACGATAAAAGATAAGGGTGTCGAAATAGGTACCGCGCGGGTAGATGAATCCGGCAACTGGACCTTCACACCGGAAAACGCGCTGGGTCAGGGGCAGCATGTCTTCACCGCAACAGCCACAGACCAAGCCGGTAATACGGGTGGGGCGTCCTCCGCCTTTACCCTTGAACTGGATTCCGTTGCCCCGCTGGCGCCGGTCATCAGTAACGTGCAGGACAACACGGCCCCCACCACCGGGCCAATAGGTAACGGCCAGACGACCAACGAAACCCGTCCAGCGCTGAGTGGAACAGGTGAAATCGGCGCAACGATAACTATCCTGAGCGACGGTTTGCCCATTGGCACCACCACTGTCGGTGCAGGCGGCACCTGGAGCTTTACGCCAACGGACGCTCTGAGTAACGGTCCGCATACGCTGACCGCCACCGCCACCGACAGCGCGGGCAATACCAGCCCGGCCTCCAGCGGCTTTACGTTCACGGTTGATACGGTATCACCGAACACGCCGGTTATTACCCAGGTCAGCGATGATGTCGGCCCACTAACAGGAAATCTGAACAACGGTCAGGCGACAAACGATGCGCGCCCTACCCTTAACGGTACGGCGGAGGCCAATTCGACGGTCAAAATCTATGACAACGGCACGCTTATCGACACGGTTTCTGCAGACGGAAACGGCGTATGGAATTTTACACCGGGGAGTGCGCTGGGTAACGGCAATCACGTGTTGACGGTGACATCCACCGACGCGGCCGGCAACGTCAGCGTGTCGTCTGCCGGGTTTGCCCTGATTGTGGATACCGTCGCCCCGCAGGCACCCACCATTATCCAGGCCTTTGATGACGTACAACCGGGCACCGGCACGCTGTCGAGCGGTGCCTGGACCAACGATACCCGCCCCGTGCTGAGCGGTTCTGCGGAGGCCAACGCCCGGATTGCCATTTACGACAACGGCACGCTGCTGACGACAGTTACCGCAACAATAGACGGCACCTGGGAGTTTCTGTCCACTACGCTGGGTAACGGCCAGCATGTCTTTACCGCCATCGCCACGGATGCGGCCGGAAACGTCGGCCCGGCGTCAAGCGGATTTATTCTCAACGTTGATACCGTTGCGCCATCAACGCCGATCCTGACCTCGGTGGTGGATGACATCACTGGCGGCGTGTTTAATGCCGCACTGAGCAACGGGCAACTGACCAATGACGCCCGCCCTACGCTTAACGGTACCGCCGAAGCGGGCAGCACCGTCAATATTTATGACGGCAGCACGCTGCTCGGCACTGCTCTCGTGCAAAGTAACAACAGCTGGTCGTTTACCCCAACGACACCGTTGGGGAATGGTTCGCACACCTTTACCGTCACCGCCACCGACCCCGCGGGCAACACCAGCGGTGCAACGACGGGCTTTACGATTAACGTGGACACCACCGCCCCCACGCTGCCGTCAATTAGCAGCATTGTTGATGATGTCGGTCCCAATACCGGGTCGATTGGCAACAACCAGCCCACCAATGACGCGCGCCCCACGTTAAACGGCACCACGGAAGCCAATGCCCGGGTTGATATTTATGACAACGGCAACTTTGTCACCAGCGTAACGGCGGATGGCAGCGGCAACTGGAACTACACCCCGTCTACCGCACTGGGTCAGAGCCCCCATTCATTTACTATTACCGCAACGGACAGCGCGGGCAATACCAGCGGCATGTCGGCTGCCGCGTCGATTGTGGTCGATACCGTCGCTCCGGGTATTCCCACCGCTCTGGCGGTTAACGCCAACGGTACTGTGCTGACCGGCGTTGCGGAAGCCAACAGCACGGTGATCGTCACGACAAGCAGCGGCACCGTGCTCGGCACCGCCACGGCCAACGCCGCTGGCAACTTCACCTTTACCCTCAACCCGCCGCAGATCAGCGGACAAACGCTGCAAGTTAGCGCGCAGGATGCCGCCGGGAATACCGGCACGCCTGGCAACGCGCTGGCCCCGTTTACCGGGGTACCACCCGCACCGATTATCGCCAGCGTTTTTGATGACATTGGTACGGTCACCGGCAACGTCGCCGCCGGAAAAACCACCAACGACACCCGTCCGATGCTCAGCGGCACGGCACAGGCTAACGCCGTCGTCAGCCTGTACAACAACGGAACATTGATGGGCACCACAACCGCGGACGGCAACGGACTGTGGAGCTTTACCCCTTCCGGCGCGCTCAGTGAAGGCAACCACGCGTTTACCGCCAGTGCGGCTAACGCCAACGGTTCCGGCGTGTTGTCTGGCGCGTTTAACGTCATTGTCGATACCACGCCACCGCCGCCGCCATCAGTGCTGATCAGCGCCGACGGCGGCACGGTCAGCGGCATCACCGAAGCAGGCAGTACGGTCACTATCTCCCTGCCCGGCGGCGGCAGCATTACGGCGGTCGCCAACAGCAGCGGGGTCTACAGCGTCACCCTGCCGGTACGCCAGATTGAGGGCCAGTCGTTGTCCGCTACTGCGACCGACGCGGCAGGCAACACCTCAACGCCGACCAGTATCCTCGCACCGGTCTTACCGCTGCTGGCTGAAGACAACGTCACTCGTCTGGCGCTACAAACCGACTTCACGGTTACCAACGAGCACAAAAGCGATTATGGCTTCCTGCTGGTCGGTGCAGTGGATAATGTGCTGAAGGTACTGGGAGACAACACTGCACTCGTCAACTTCAACATCCAGACCGGCGGCAGCGGCACCATCACCATCAACGCGGCAGCAACCGGCATTGTGCTGTCGCTGCTGAGTACCATGGAGATTGTTATCCAGCGCTTTGACTCCACGCTCAACGCCTGGGTGACGGTGGTCGATACCGGTAAAGCTGATTTTGCCGACCTGCTGACGCTCAGCGCCTCCGGCGTGACGCTCAACTATGGCGGGCTTACTGGTGGGGACTACCGTGTCGTCAGCTACAACACCAGCCTGCTGGCGACCGGAGCCTTCACCAGTCTGGACGTGGCGGTGGTCAAAACCAGCGCCGGAACGATCACCGGCGGCACCAGCGAATCCGGCAATATCATCACCGATACTGACCCCACCAACGGGCAGGATAACGCCCCATCCGGCACGCGGGTGACGTCGATTACCGATGGCAACGGCAATGTGGTGAGCATTCCACTGGAAGGGGCTAATGTAGAGGGTAAATACGGCACCCTGCATATTAATCAGGACGGGAGTTATACCTACACCCTCACCGATAAATCCGCTTCGGTATACGGTCGATCTGAAAGCTTCACCTATACGCTGACGCACGGTAACGACCACTCTTCGGCAAAACTGGTGGTGGCGCTGGGCCAGGGTCCGACGACCAGTACGGTAACAGCGGCAGACGATGTCGCCTCACTGACCTACGGCACCGAGGTCAGCGTGGTCGACCACGGACCATCAAAACAAACCGGCTTTACGCTCGCCAGCGTAGGCCTGGGGAATGTGCTGGACGTCAGTCTGGTCGACGGGTTAACCAACCCCATCAAATTCAACGTTGAAGATGGCGCCACCCGCACGCTGACGATTCAGGCCGACGTTCTCGGCGTAACGCTCGGCGGCTTTGATCTGTACGTCTACCGTTTTAATGACGCTATTCAGCAATACGAGCAGTATCGGGTACAACCCAACTGGGTCACGGCAGTATTGGGTGGAAAATCAAAAGATTTCACCATCACGCTGCCGGGCGGTGACTACCTGTTCCTGCTGAACGCCGGCGGCGGTCTGGCGCTGTTGACCAGCTACACCCTGAATATTCAGGCCGATCACACCTATGCGGTGGACAGTCTGAGTGCCTCAACCAACGGTAATATTCTGGCCAATGATTCCGCGCCCGCCGGTACGGTTATCACCGACGTGAACGGCGTCGCAGTCAATTTAACAGGCACAACCCGTATTGAGGGACAGTACGGCACACTCACTATCGATGCGAAGGGGAACTACAGCTACACGCTGAAAAGCGGACTGGGCGCGGACAGCATCAATACGCCGGACAGCTTTGTGTATACGGTCAAGGCGCAAAATGGCGATACCGGCAGCGCGTCGCTGAACATCAAACCAACCCCGCTGGCGCTGGACGCGGTGAACGACACCAGCAGCCAGATGGCGGTCACGACGTTGCAGGATACGTCTCAGCCCTTTAGTGATTCCAGCGTGGGATCGGCCAGTTGGACCACTGTGCTGGGACCCAGCTCGAAAAGTGGTACCGGAACAGTTGAAGTCGCAGCGGGTACAGCGGTGCAAAACGTGGTGCTGCATTTTAACGTGGCATCAGGGCTGACGCTGGGTGGGCTGAACGTGACCTGGGCGCTGTACGACAGCAATGGCGTTAAAGTTGCCGGGGATACCTTCAACGGCGGGCTCCTGATCGGCGGCAATCTTGATATTGCCCTGAACGGACTGGTGCTGCACGCCGGGAACTATCGCCTCGACTATACCGGCAACGCAGGTGCGCTGGGGCTAGGCACCATCACCATCACCCCCAGCGTGAAAGGGACAATAGTCGATCTCGATAACTTCGAAACCGCGGGCGTCAATAGCGTCACCGGCAACATCTATGACGGCGACCATATCGCCAGCGTCCATACCCTGCTGACGGTAAACGGCGCGGGCGGCAGTTCCGTCACGCTGGATCCGTTGGGCAGCAGCACCGCCAGCGCCACGATCAATGGACTGTACGGCAAACTGACAATCGGCATTGATGGGCATTACACCTATACCCTCAACAGCGATGTCTCACTGGAATCCATCAAGACCAAAGAGACATTCAACTACACCCTTAACGACCAAAAAGGACATACCGATAGCGCCACGTTGACCATCGATATGAATCCACAGGTGATCAGCACCGCGGAGGCCGATCGGGTTATCGGCAGCGCGTACGGCGATACGCTGATTTACCACCTGCTCAGCGCCAATAACGCAACCGGCGGCAACGGAACCGCGGACACCTGGAGCAACTTCTCGCTGGCGCAGGGTGACAAAATCGATATCGGCGACCTGCTGGTGGGCTGGAACGGGCAGAACGCCACGCTCGGCAATTATCTCACCGTATCCACCAGCGGTAACAACACCGTGGTGTCCATCGACCGCGACGGTACGGGCGCCACCTATCAATCAACCAGCCTTGTGACACTGGAGAACGTCCACACCACGCTCGATGAGCTGATCCAACAAAATCATATTGTGACCTGACGTGAGCACCAAAACGCCATAACAACAGCCCCGGATGCTATGACGTCCGGGGCAATAACAGTCGTCACTGCCGTATTTTGAAAGGGATATACGATGAGAAATGTCGCCTCTGTTACGTTGCTGCTGGCATTCACGCTCTGTTCCTTACAGGTGAATGCCGAAGATGAACCGCAAATCATTACGCCGGAAGGGCTGGCCACCAGCCAGATGCTCCCCTCTCTGGATGGATCGGTGGCCGAACTCCCGCTGAGCGCCGCCGCGCCCGGCAACCTGACACTTAACGATGCGGTAAGCCGCGCCGTAAGCTGGCATCCTGCGATCCGTGAATCGATCGGCAAACTGCTCTCGCAAAATGAGCAGATCGACGTGGCGAAATCCAAATACTATCCGCAGGTCACGGCCGGGGTGAACAACGGCTACAGCAATACCTATAACGATCATGGTTTCAGCCCGTCGCTGGTGATCTCGGTCTCGCAAATGCTGTATGACTTTGGCAAAGTCGCCAGTCAGGTACGCGCCGAGACTGCAGGGGCCGCCCAGCAGCAGGCTAACGTCTTACTCAGCATTGACACCGTCGCCCACGAAACCGCCAACGCCATTGTGCAGGTACAGTCCTGGCAGCAAATGGTCGACGCCGCCGAAGCGCAGCTCTCCGCCCTGAACGGCATTGGCAGGTTAACCCGACAACGCAACGATGAAGGGGCCACGTCGCTCTCTGACGTGGTACAAACCGATGCGCGTATCGAATCCGCCCGTTCGCAGCTGGCGCAGTATCAGGCGAACCTCGACAGCAGCAAGGCGACACTGATGAGCTTTCTTGGCTGGAATTCGCTCAACGGCGTCAGCAACGCGTTCCCGGTGAAACTGGACAGCAGCTGCGACATCACCAAGCCTGATGACAGGCTGGTACCTGCCGTGCTGGCAGCCTGGGCGCAGGCTAATGTTGCACAGGCCAATCTGGATTACGCCAACGCGCAGATGACGCCCACTATCTCTCTTGAGCCTTCCGTGCAGCACTATCTCAATGACAAATATCCCAGCCATGAGGTGCTCGACAAAACGCAGTACTCTACGTGGGTAAAAGTCGAGATGCCGTTGTATCAGGGAGGCGGACTCACCGCCCAGCGCAACGCCGCTGGGCATGCGGTAGACTCGGCGCAGTATTCTGTTCAGCGTACCCGACTCGACGTGCGCCAGAAACTGCTCGAATCCCGCAGCCAGGCGATGAGCCTTGCCACCGCCCTGCAGATCCTGCGCCGCCAGCAACGGCTGAGCGAACGCACGCGCGAACTGTATCAACAGCAATATCTGGATCTCGGCTCTCGTCCGCTGCTCGACGTGCTTAATGCCGAGCAGGAGGTGTATCAGGCCCGCTTTGCCGAACTGCAAACCCAAAGCCAGCTTCGTCAACTCCAGCTGAACTGCCTCTACAATACCGGCACGCTGCGCCAGGCGTTCGCCCTCAACAATCGCAGCATCCAGTCAGTGGAGATCCAGCTATGAGCCACGTCGAGCCGGGTGCAGAAGAGACGATTAGCGAGCCCGCCCTGAACCTGTGGGCACAGGCCATTAGCCACATTGCCAGCCACTATCGCGTCACCTGCTCGCCCGGCGCGATTCAGGCCAACGCTCCGTGGTTTGCCGGAAAAAATAAACCCCTCGCCCTGACGCAGCTCGCGCGCCAGGCGGGGCTGTCGTTTCATGCGCTGGATACCACAAAACATCTGTTCAGCCAGTGGCGTTTACCGGTTGTGGCGGAGCTACGCGACGGCCAAATTATGGTAATAGAGCACTTCAACGGTGAAGATGCGCTGGATGTGTTTATCATCGCCGAAGAAGGCCAGCGCAACCGGCTGGCGATTGCCGAGCTGCTGCCGGAGATCCACACCATTACCGCCCTGCGCCCGCTGTCGGCGCTCAAAGACAGTCGGGTCGACCGCTATGTTTCGCGCTTTAAGCCGGACTGGATGCGCGACCTGGTGCTCCAGGACATCCGGCCTTACCTGCCGGTGATGGTAGCCGCGTTTCTGATTAACGTTCTGTCGCTCGCCGGGATTATCTTCTCGATGCAGGTTTACGACCGGGTGATCCCGGCCCAATCGTATCCCACGCTGTATGTGCTCTCGACCGGCGTGCTGGTGGCGGTGCTGTTCGGCTTTTTACTGCGCGAAGCCCGTACCCATATCATGGATGTACTCGGCAAGCGCGCCGATATGCGCATTTCCGATCGCGTGTTCAGCCACGCACTGCGCCTGCGTAACAGCGCCATCCCCCGCTCCACCGGCAGCTTTATTTCCCAGCTCCGCGAACTGGAGCAGGTACGGGAGATGATCACCTCCTCAACCCTGTCGACCCTTGTCGATCTGCCCTTTTTCTTTTTGTTTATCGTCGTGATGGCCTGCATCGCCCCGCAGCTGGCGTGGATAGCGCCCGTCGCTGCGATCCTGATGATCCTGCCTGGCCTGCTGTTACAGAAGAAGCTGGCTATGCTCGCCAACCAGGCTGCACACGAGTCCACGCTGCGTAACGCGGTGCTGGTCGAAAGCGTCCAGGGGCTGGAGGACATCAAGCTGATGCAGGCGGAGAACCGCTTTTTGCAGCAGTGGAACAGCTACATCCGCATTACCGGCGAGTCCGGACTGCGCACGCGCAAGCTGACTCAGGGGCTGATTGGCTGGGGCATGTCGGTACAAAGTCTGGTCTACGCTGCGATTATTATGTTCGGTGCGCCGATGGTCATCGAAGGCACCATGACTACCGGCGCGGTCGTGGCGGCCTCAATGCTCGGCTCAAGAATGATTGCCCCGATGGCAAATCTGTGCGGCGTTTTGGCGCGCTGGCAGCAGGTCAAGGCAGCGAAGACGGGGCTGGACAGCATTATGCAGCTCCCCACCGAAACCCAGCACGATGAGAACCGGGTACATCAGGAAATCTTTCGCGGGCACTATCTGTTTGAGAACGCCCACTTTCGCTACCACAGCGACGATCAGCAGGTACCGCTGCGCATTTCTCGCCTCGAAGTGATGCCAGGGGAACGCATCGCCATCCTCGGGCGTAACGGCGCGGGGAAATCCACCCTACTACAGGCTATGGCGGGCGGTGTGGAGCTGATTCAGGGCGACGTCCGGCTCGATAACCTGAGCCTGGCACAGATCGACATGGCCGATTTACGCCGCAACATCGGCTTTCTCAGCCAAAATGCACGCCTGTTTTTTGGCACGCTGAGTGAGAACCTGACCCTCGGCGCGCCGCATGCCAGTGATGCGCAGATATTCGACGCGCTGGAAGTCAGCGGCGCAGCCACGTTTGTTAAACAGCTCGCCAAAGGGCTGGGACACCCGATTATGGAAGGCGGCAACGGCCTCTCCGGTGGGCAGCGGCAATCCATTCTGCTGGCAAGAATGCTGCTGCGCTCGCCCAATATTGTGCTGCTCGACGAACCCAGCGCCTCGCTGGATGAACATACCGAGCGGGAGTTTATTCAACGGCTAAACCAGTGGCTCGGCAACCGCACGCTGATCGTCGCCACCCATCGCGTACCGGTTCTGGAACTGGTCGAGCGCGTGGTGGTGTTAAAAGAAGGTCAACTGGTGATGGATGCCCCGAAAGCACAGGCGCTGAACGCGAGTCGCGCGCCTGCACAGACTCACGGTCGGGAGTGGAAAAATGAAAACCAATCCGCATGATGCCGCCATGGACGACCTCGACATCCGCCACGAACAGCGCTTTTCCGGTGCCAGCCGTATTATCCTGCTCAGCACGCTGCTGTTTGCCATCCTGGGCATCTGGGCATACTTCGGGACGCTGGATGAAGTCTCCACCGGCAGCGGCAAAGTGATCCCCAGCTCGCGCGAACAGGTGTTGCAGTCGCTTGACGGCGGGATCCTCGCCGAACTGACGGTGCGCGAAGGAGACAAAGTACAGGCCAATCAGGTAGTGGCCCGTCTCGACCCTACTCGTTCTGAATCTAACGTCGGCGAAAGCGCCGCCCGATACCGCGCCTCGCTGGCCTCCAGCGCGCGACTCAATGCCGAAGTCAACGATCTGCCGCTGACCTTTCCCGATGCACTGAACGCCTGGCCCGACCTTATCGCCTCCGAAATCCGGCTGTATAAAAGCCGTCGGGCGCAGCTTGCCGACGCGATGGTCGAACTCCAGGATGCGCTGGTCTCGGTAAATAAAGAGCTGGCAATCACCCAGCGGCTGGAGAAAAGCGGCGCCGCCAGCCATGTGGAAGTGCTGCGCCTGCAGCGACAAAAAAGCGACCTCGGACTAAAAATCACCGACCTGCGCTCGCAGTATTACGTGCAGGCGCGGGAAGCACTGTCAAAAGCCAACGCCGAAGTGGATATGCTGGCGGCCATTTTGAAAGGGCGTGAAGATTCCGTCACCCGCCTGACCGTGCGCGCCCCGATGCGCGGCATCGTGAAAAACATTCAGGTCACCACCATTGGCGGCGTGATCCCGCCCAACGGCGAGATGATGGAGATTGTGCCGGTCGACGATCACCTGCTGATAGAAACACGCCTGTCACCGCGCGATATCGCCTTTATTCACCCCGGACAGCGGGCACTGGTGAAAATCACCGCCTATGACTACGCCATCTACGGCGGGCTGGAAGGCGTGGTCGAAACCATCTCCCCGGACACCATTCAGGACAAAGTAAAGCCAGAAGTCTTCTACTACCGCGTGTTTATCCGCACCCATCAGGACTATTTGCAGAACAAACTGGGGCGTCATTTCTCGATCGTTCCGGGCATGATTGCCAGCGTGGATATCAAAACCGGTGAAAAAACCATCGTCGACTATTTAATCAAACCGTTTAATCGCGCAAAAGAAGCGCTACGGGAGCGCTAAATCGTTGAGGATAAGGGGTTGCAGGGGCTGGTCACGCGTGTCACAAGTCTGTTATACTTGCCTTAACACATTGGGGCTGATTCTGGATTCGACGGGATTTGCGAAACCCAAGGTGCATGCCGAGGGGCGGTTGGCCTCGTAAAAAGCCGCAAAAAAATAGTCGCAAACGACGAAAACTACGCTTTAGCAGCTTAATAACCTGCTAAGAGCCCTCTCTCCCTAGCTTCCGCTCTTAAGACGGGGATAAAGAGAGGTCAAACCCAAAAGAGATCGCGCGGATGTCCTGCCTGGGGCTGAAGTGCTAAAACTAATCAGGCTAGTTCGTTAGTGGCGTGTCTGTCCGCAGCTGGCGTGCGAATGTAAAGACTGACTAAGCATGTAGTGCCGAGGATGTAGGAATTTCGGACGCGGGTTCAACTCCCGCCAGCTCCACCAATCATGATTGGACAGTGCTAGGACAGCACTAACAAAAACAGGAAGTTAGCAGTCTCAGCAGGACACCGACCAGACGGTGAGGGGACAAAAAAGGATACGCAAAGGAGCCGCGGCTCCCGAGTGACATGAAAGCCCGCTTACGCGGGCTTTTTTATGGGAGTAACGACCATGAATCAGCTTGAAGAAATCATACAGATACTCAGTTCAGGAAACGAAGGCGTAACAAACGCTCTTCTGAAAACTAAGATCCTTCTTTTTTCAATAGGCAAAAAAGAGCTTGCTGCGTGGGTCAATTATGAGATCAATGGCTATCCAGATAATGCTCAACTTCCTGACTACAGAATCGTATCCACCAGAATACTAGCGGATCTCAACAACGGGGTTCGCCGCTATAATGCCTTCCCATTGCCGATCGGTTATCTTGAAGACGATGACTATGAGGATGCAACTCAAAGTGAAGTCCGGTTATCCATAAGCCAAGTAGAAAACTTAGTGCTGAATGCAGGCGATAACCATACACTTCAGCAGCCAATCCCCTTAGATATTGCATACTTAAAATACTGTAAAAGTATCGAACGGGGGTATGAAATGACTCGGTGCTATAAAGAAATCGCACTACATAATTTTGTATCAATTTTAACACAAGTTAGATCAAGGTTATTGGACTTTACCCTTGAGCTTTCAGATCATGTTGATGAAATTCCTGGAGAAAAATCAATGATGGAAAAGCTTAAAAATATTGATACCGCATCGCTATTTCATAACTCTATTTTTGGTGATAATACAGTTATTAATTTTGGTAATGAGAATAATATCTCGGTTACAAATAACATTTCAAAGAATGATCTTGAGTCGTTAAAAAAATATTTAACGGAACAAGGATTCTCTCAAGATGATGTCCGAGATTTAGAAATAGCGATTACTTCAGATGGTCCAATTGCACCCAGAAACGGAAATTATGGGCAATCCGTAAGTAACTGGCTTGCTAATGTCGTTGGAAAAGCAGCGCATGGTGCAATGGGAATAGGAATTGCCGTCGTTACAGAAGTGGCCACGTTAGCCTTAAAAAAATACTACGGCTTAGAGTAGCCGACATGGGGTGTCGGGGGTCGGAGGTTCAAATCCTCTCGTGCCGACCAGAAACTCCTTTAAGAACCAGCCTTTACGGCTGGTTTTTTTATGCCTGTTTTCTGTACGGGGAAGCAATGGGGAATTATCGGGGAAAAACCCCGACGCAGGGCATCAACTACATTGCATAATTTCGGTACTCACATCACCGGGCAGTCATCAAACTCTGCAGTCCTGGCATTATTGATAATGTAAGTGATCACCCCGAATACAGTATGTGAAGAACTGTAGCTATCATCGTCTACTGGCAACTCCTCCCTTCTCCTGTTCTCCAGATTTATCAGGTGGGGCTGGGGGTGAGTTCGGTATCGCTTGATCCTGAATTCCCCATCTATCGCGCATATCAGCAGCGAGCCATCACAGGGCGACAGCGAAGAGTCGACGACAAGCAGCGCACCCTGCAGTATCCCTTCCCTGAAATGTGAACGCGATGCCCGCATGAAATAAGTCGCAGCTGGCTGGCTGATTAGCTGCTGATCGAGTGAAATCTTTGTTTCAACGTAATCACTGGCAGGTGACGGGAAGCCCATGACTATAGTCCTCCGTTTGGATTGAACAACTGAAAGGTACGGTTCTCCCCTTCCTGCGTTGATACATCGCGGAATGTTGTCACATACCACTCGATCCATTCGTTGGCCTGCTTCATTGTCCAGTTCCAGTTAACCTTGCTCAGCTCCTGGACAAACCGTTGCGTGGTGACGGTCTTCCGGCCATTCGGTTCCTGCTGTATCGAAGCATACCAGGCCATTTCAATATCGCTGCGTCGTGGCATCATTACGCCCTCTCTTGAATACCGAATAAAAACACAGTATAAATACTGTATATATATCCAGTAAAGAGGTGATTCATAATGTTTGTGGAACTCGTTTATGACAAAAGGAATTTTGATGGTTTACCCGGTGCAAAGGACATCATTCTGGGGGAGTTAAGCAAAAGAGTACACCGCATCTTCCCTGACGCTGATGTTCGGGTTAAACCGATGATGACACTGCCGGCGATCAACACTGACGCCAGCAAGCATGAGAAGGAACAAATAAGCCGTACTGTTCAGGAAATGTTTGAAGAGGCTGAATTCTGGTTAGTGAGGGAGTGAAGAATTTCAATACCCGCCACAGTTACGTCTTGATTACGCTGTGGCGGATATTCATTTTCGTAAACGTTCATCTATAAATTAATTCAAAACCTCTGGCGGTGCGGTAGGTAAAGGTTGGTTGCCATCAGCATTTTTGATGTACGCGCGAAGATCTTTCCGATAATTGGTCCAGGCAGCCAGTTCAGCTTTTACCGTCACTTCTGTCGTACCGTCAAAATCATCATCCTGAATCTGCTCATTCAACGCTGTGATTTTATTTGATGCATTCTCATATGCAGCTTGCGCGGTAAGTAGGTTTTTAGCCGCAAGCTCGTCAGGGGTTAATTCAGGTTCTGGCGGCGCGGTAAATTGCCCGTTTGCATAGCCCCAGCCTATCCCAACCCCGTCAGGTGCGCGAATGGCTTCCCCCTTGTCTGGTGCCCAGTCAGGTTCACCTTCCCACATAATAACGTTAATTACGGACTCATTTTTTACGATTGCGTAAACATTGTTCATTATGCAAACTCCAGTATTACTGCCACGCCGGGCGCACCATTCCCACCATTACGCTTAGTACCTGAGAAGCCAGTATCGTAAGCTCCGCCACCACCTGCACCATACACAATTGAAGAAATTCCAGCATTTTGACCAGAGCGGCCTCCAGTTCCCCACAAACTACCACCACCCATTCCGCTAATTAGGTAAGCTCCTGACTGGCCATCTCCTCCATGACCACCTGGGATATTCATGATGCCGCCAGTTGCCGTACCACTTGTACCACCAGGCGTGGATGTTACGCTTGTGTATCCACCGCCACCCCCGCCCCCTGCGGCCATTCCTGCGAACGTAGTGCTCCCGCCAGCAAGTTCCGCAGCACCGCCAGCACCTATCGTGATTGCTTTATTTGTGGCATCAGCAAGGTTAAGGAGGCCGATACAAGTCCCACCCCCGCCTCCTCCAGCGCCAGAGAAAGTGGAGCCTGTGGTTGTTGCAGAGCAGCTACCGCCAGCCCCACCACCCCCGGTAATGATTGCCAGCACTTTTTTCGTGCCAGGCGTTGCTGCGTATGTCGTGGAAGCCGTAATAATCTTAACGCCAATCAGCCGTCCGACCGCATCGCTTGCCAGACCTCCTACCAAACCAAGGTTTGAGAGAGCTTCTGCAATTGCTGCAGTTCCGTCGGCTTTAATATCTGCAAAAGGATGTGCGCGGCTTAGCAGCAGCGCTTTCAGGGCAGTCAGTAACTGGTTATGTTTTGATTTGTCCAGATTAACGCCGGTTGCTTCTACCACTCCCGCCAGTTCTTCCTGCAACATGTCGAAATAGTCGTCATCCAAATCAGTGGCAGGCGTTCCTGTTTGCGGGTTACCGCGGGTAAAGCCATTCTTTCCCGCGCCGAATTTATCTTTCTGCGCAGTAGGTGTGTCAATGCGATGCATAATGTCTCCGGTTACGGATATTTGAATATTACGTAGGTATGGGACGGGCAAAGTTTATTGATAACGCACTCGGCAACTGTGTCGCCCCAGTAGCGAATGGGGGTTTCGCAATTGTCTGTACAGGTCATCCAGATTGCGTCTGTTGAAGCGGGCATATTTACCTGCCAGTAGTAACGCCATTCAGTTGAATAGGTCGCATCAGTACACGTCGACGTACACTTGAAAGGTCCCTTGTTATAGCGCGTGATTGTGGCGCCAGGCTTCCCCAGTGCAGCCAGTTGACGAAGATAGAAATCTTCGTTGATTCCTCCGGTAAGATTAACTTTTGCGTCCAGCCGCTGCTGTCTCTGCCTTAACGTCTGGGTTCCTGAAGGAATGCATTCATCAGGCAGACCGCAGCACCGCTCCCAGCGGTCAATAAGTTCTGTTGTGGTACGCGGATCAAGCTCCTGCATGAGTTCATCGCCACGCTGATGCACCCTGAGCAAAGAAGGAGCTACGCCGCTTATCGCAACATCGTCAACTGACCATGCCGGCCCTGGCGGAAGCAGCGCACTCAGTAACTGGACATAATCATCGTTACTCACGCCCACGTTATTCCCCCCAGTACAGCCAGTTCATTTTTTGCGATTGCCGTATCAGCTGTAGGCGAAAGCAGCTTATGGCTGTACTCACCGGCCGCTATAGAAATCGCCTCGTTTGTACGGGACAGCTCAAGCGTTCCTTCCGGATAGCCGTCACGCAACAGGAATGAACGAAGCTCGGCCTCAACTGCGGCGCGTATTTCAGGGGTATCCGGATTCAGGTCAATGGTGTAATTGACCGTTTTTGGGGTTCCCTTAAATACATAGAGGTCAGAACCCGCTACGGGCGCCAATGGTTCAATATGTGCCTGAGCTGCAGCCACTGTTGCATCATCAAGAATCGGGTTAATCAGGTCGCTGCTGGCAATCATAACGCCAACCGTTCCCGTCCCCATCCAGTGTCGATAAGTCCACGCGCGCGTTACGCCGGGTACTTCTTTTGCCCAGACGATATAATCTCCGTCAGCGCCGCCCTGCGGGGTCCAGTAGTAGCGCTCCAGAACACGGGCACGCCAGACCTCAAGGTCTTCAACATCAAAACCGCCAGTGATCGTATCGGCCATGCCGCCGGAAGGAAGTCCGTTAACTGGCGTAACCAGTGAGAGCGCCTCACCATCATCCATATTTCCGGCCATACCTGTCACGCTGCAGGTAACGGGCACACGAAGCACGCCACCGGCACTCGTTGCATCTGCCTGTGCGATGTACTGGACGAGGTCGTCACGCTGAATGACCGATCCTGCACTCACCTTGAGCCCGTTCGTTACGCCATCCCATCGCATAAAACCTGATGCGGCCACGGCATCTTTCCTCGGACATCGTTTCATCGCCGCATACCGATAAAGCCATGACTCATCACAAAGATCAGGCAGCATATTCATCGCCAGATAATCGATATAGCCATAAACCGTATGCAGCGCCCCCGCATAAACTTTGGCCCTGACATCTTCATCCATGCGGCGAAGTTCATCATTGATGTCAAGCCGTGCAAAAAGGTCGGTGCGGATCATGCTGATGTTTTCGGCCAGCGTTGGCCGCTGAAATTCACTGTCCGCCATTTGCAATCACGCTCCAGAAATCGTTAAAAGAAATTGTTACCGGACCATCCCGGCGCCACAGAACAAGGCTGTTTCCCAGTTCATTGATACCGGTTCGCTGTATATCTATATCTATCCTGGACACAACACTGTCATCGAGCATCCACTGAAGGGATTCTCGGATATACGTTCGCACCGTGTTCACCAGCGCGTTTGTGAGCTTGCTCCGCTGTAAAAGCCATAGCTTTGACCCATAGCGATCGTTGGCCACCATCGGCCAGGTATCTCCCCACCACCCCATAGGTACATCAGTATTGTCGTCGGGGTCTGCGCGCCGGTGAGTGAAGAGCGAAATCACCACTGCGCGCGTAAGTGGGTCAAGTTGAGAACTGGCGCTAACCTGTTTTCCGTTTACCGTAAGCCAGAGTTCCATCACGCCCCCATTTGTTTATCAGGTGCATCGGTGTTATTGCCCTGCCCGTTTTCTCTGTGTTTATGCCCGTTATAAGCAACACGCATCGCTGACATTGTCTGGCCAGAAGTATCACAGAGGTCTTTGATCTGGCCGGTAGCTTCCAGATCCATTTCAAAGCGGGCTTTAGGCGCATTTTTGAACATAATCACCTTGCCACCACCATCAACAACAATCCCGGCACGTGTCAGCGTGACTGACTGCCCCTGGTCATCGTAGAGAGCGATCTCCCCCGTTTTGAGCCCCTTCATGCGATAGCGACGATCAGATACGGTGATCGCAACGGCGTGAGAACGGTCACCGTCAGGAAACAAAACAACAGCCTCAGCACCCGCTTTTGCACGAGAAGTGAAGCCATAGGGTTCAAGGTGCTCAATACCCGCCTTTTGCTGCCCAGCCAGTAACTCAACATCTATCATCTGGCACTTAGAAGCCGCGTTAATACTCTTCACAACAGCGCGCCCAATAAGGCTTAGCACCTGACGCTGAAGGTTCTGCATCGTTCCCATCAGAATGGCTCCTCCTTCACTTTGCGTTTTTTGCCACCCTTCGCTTTCTCGTCTTCCGGCTCCGGAAGATAAGCATCAGGCGGCCCGACACGCAGCTCTGTCAGTGTGCCGTTATTGTCTTTGGTGAATGAGACTTCAGCGATGAGCAGTTCGCGGTTATTGAACCCACAAACCGGGTCGTAAACGATGACGCGCTGGTTGGGTTGCCACAACACCCCGTCACCCTGACGCCAGCCCCAGACCGTGTAGGTGGTTTCATCAGTACGCGCAGCACGCTGGCGGGATTCGAATTCTGCACGGGCAATGCAGCTCGCACCTGTGGCCTGCCCTGTTTGCTGAACCGCCATCGGGCGATAACGCCCTATTGAGGCATCAGTGGTTTTTGCCCGTAACGCCGTTGTGGTGGCCACACCAAAGTCATCATCATTCCCCGCGCGCTGGCCGGAAACCTGATACGTTGAAAACCGCTCGCGAATACTCTTTTCGGTATCGCAGGAAAGGATGTTTTGCCCCAGTACCAGCGCAGTGCGCGCACGCGATGAGCCGATACCGCCAATAACCAGACGTCCTTTTGGATCGTCATAAGCCAGCGCCTGCTGCTGACCCAGCATTTTGTTCAGCACCTCAATAACCGTTTCACCATGATCGGGCTGAACGCCCGGAATAGTCGCTGCCGGTGCGCCTGAATTGATGACCGAAATACCAAAAGGTTTTGCCAGAACTGACGCTACCTGAACCAGTGACTGCCCGTTGAACTGGGTTGGCTCTGCAGCACAATCGATGAGATCGGCGGTCAGGCTGCGACCGCTAATCCCGGTACTGACAGAACGCGCATCGTAGCGGACAGGTGTGGCTTCCACCCATCCGGTGACAACAAGGTCATCACCAATCAGCACCTCAACTTTATCCCCGTTTTTGACGCGGGGTTGAAGGGATACAGAGCCATTCCCACCAGGCCATTCACGTGTAATTTCCACACTGAAATCCCGTGCGATTCGTTCAATCCCTGCGCCAATACGCACGGACGTCCAGCCGCCCCACTCGCGTCCGTTAACCCTTAGCGTTACGTTGTCGTTCATCGTACGGGAACCCTCAGTGGTGACACCGGAACAAAGCCGGGATGGGCCACGGCGTTACGTCGAACAATGTCTGATTCACGCGACGCGTTATCAAACCAACTGGCGGCCAGCACCAGCGCAGGTAGTACGTCATCCGGCGTACGCTCAACCGTTTTTTGCGTCTGCGACAGGCGAGTTTTAATGTCAGTATTGAGGTCGGATTTCACGCGACGAAGCGCCAAAAATAAACGGTCATCCGTTGTTCGACCCAGCTCTTTATCAATGGCGGTATTCAGCGTATCGCGGATGTCCACCAGCTCATCCCATGAGGGAACATCGGCAACGACAGTTTCTTCAGGCGCATTATTCAGCGCCGGGTGTGCCACAGAAGGCCATCCAGAGGCTTGCTGAGTTTGTTCCTTTGTCGCTATTGCAGGTGTTGGCAATGTTGTAACGGCATAAACCGCCTCGCTTATGGCGGTTGTGCGTACTGCACTGGCAACATAATTACCCTGTTCCTTGCTGCTCTGTGTGCTTTTGCTGTCTGTTTTCCAGATGCCTCGCGGGGCCATATCTGATCCCAACGAAATCCCGGCAAACCCCTTAATCATTTTCATAACGTCGGAAGCATTTCCAGATAGTCTGTTCGCCGTGCGCCACACTTTCTGAATGGCTTCGACATATCCTTTTCCTGATGACGGAGGAGGAAGAAGAACAGAAATGTCGCCCTGCATAAGCCTCGCAGCGTCTGCAACATAGCTGTCGACCATCGACATGGAATCAGACACAAAGTCCAGGATACCAGTGGCGCGCTCAAGCACGTCACCCTGAGCGAAGTCAGGCAAACCATCCATGCCAAACTGGTCAAAGTTATCGCTGATACAGTCATCCAGTGCAGAACATGAGGACACCAGCGTATTCGCCGTGGCTGCGCCCGCCGTTGGATAGGAAAGCTCACCCGCTTCGACAAACTGCAGATCAAAGCGCACCATGCGCCCTTCGCTGCTCGTCGTGCTGACTTTAACTTCGCCATCGACACAAACACTCGACTCACCATAGGTCGGGTGAACAAGTGTTCCCGGCCCCGGTTTGTTGAGCGCTTCAATTAGTCTGTCGCGCTGATCGAAACAATCATCGCCTATGACATAGGCGGTGATATTTGGCCGGAAGGTGACCTTACCGAGATCTTCGGTGTAGGGTTTATCGCGGTTGGGGTATTCGTGTGTTTCAACTCTACGACCAACTGCTGCACCTTCGCCTTCGACCTTAAATGGTACGCCACGGAATGACGCATCCTGAAGCCTATCTTTCCACGCCATAGAAACTCCGGACATAAAAAAACCCGCCGAAGCGGGCTTATGCTAATGAATTAATTACTTCGTTAAGAAAAGTGCGTTTTGATAGTTTTTTTGTTGGCCGTCGATAAACTTCTTAATGTTTTCGTGTGAAAAATCTTTGATGTATGAGCCTTTAACCATAGGTATTTCTTGCTCGTCCAGTGTTAATGTAAACAAAGGCTGATGTTCACTTGTATAACGTACCGCTGAGGTAACTTCCAGTTTGGCATCATCAATAACACTAAGATTTTCTGCTGTTAAACGCACATCATCTTTACTCTTCCCTGAATTAAGGGTCTTGAGTATCTCCGTTATTTTCGCATCCAATTCATTTGAAAAATCATCTGGGTTCCCACTGGATATTAAAACTTGTTCACCTTCTTTAAATATTAATCTAGCACTCAGCAATTTTTCCTCTTTGTATACATCACCTAATTTTACAGAGCCTCCAGCAAGGGGGATTACATGCTCATTCTTAAACGAAATGTTATCAGAGATGATAAGCGCAGAAAAAACAACCGACACACCAATTATTACACTGGCAATTATATGATTTTTCATGATGACCTTGAGTGATTAACTATTATTGTTCGCTATATACAAGATAGCGATCTCAAAATACATCGTTCTATCCACCCATGCCAATCTTTCCTATCCGGGTGTAACCAACATCATGATTTACTTCAATTCCGGACGAACTGGAATCAGTAACGCTCATCCCTGGTGGGGCATCTTTGAATTGTACCGTAATGGAACCCTGATTTTTTGAAGCGCCGCCATTCTGAATCTGATATGGATTATAGCCTGAACTCGCCGCCCCAGTCCCATATGCCCCATAACCACCAGTCCCCCACTGGACAGCATTAGCAGCAGCAACAGTATCACTGGCTCCATCAGAGAGCCATTCAATAATGGGTTTGAGCTTATCCCACATGTCCTGAAACCATTTAACAACCGGCCCCCAGTTGTTTATTACCATTCCAAGCGGTGTCCAGCCAAACATCGTTTTAATGGCCTCCCATCCCGCTTTAAAGTATGGTCCTATAGTTTCCCACATATTTTTGAAATATGGTCCAATAACATCCCAGTTCGAAATAATCAACCCAGCGGCCAGTGCTATACCCGTAGCGATCATGCCTATTGGCGTCATTGACATTATTCGACTGACCATACTGATAGCTCCACCCACGCCCATAAAAGCCAGCTTCAAAACAGTCAATCCAGCAGCAAGACCAAACGCGCCACGAATCACTCGAGGGTTTTCATCTGCAAACTTTGTGAAACGTTCGCCAAGATCGCCAAGCCATATGGTTATGCTTTTGGTATCACCTGAAAACGCACTGCCGATAGCGGCCAAGCCATTAGTTGCTGTGCCTGTCATCGCTTCCCAGAGGTTTGTCAGGGTTCCAAGTTGAGCCTCAACACGCTTATTCAGACTGGCCTGTTTATTCATTTTTTGCTGAATCTGATCGTAGCCATCTTTACCTTTGTCGATGAGGGCATTCACTACCTGCAGGGTTTCCGCATCATCTCCAAAGAGAGTTTTTAGTACAGATGTTTTATCCGTATCTGTAAGTTTGCGTAGCTTGGCCAACTGGCTAAACATTTTGTCCAGACCACCAAAGCTACCTTTCCCGTCAGTAAAATCCAGTCGAACACCCTGTGTTTTTAGCGTCTTGTTCGTCGCTCTGACCTTCTTAATATCAAGTCCTGATTGAATGACTTTTCGAAGGGCGTTACCAGCTGACTCGCCCTGCATGCCCATCTGATCCATCATGACGCTGATAGGCGCAAGCCCCTGAGCGGCCTTAAGTCCATCCTTGTTCACCATTTTCAGGACTGAACTGGTTTTGGTAAAAAATGACAACATGTTGGTATCGTCCACTCCCAGATAAAATGCCTTCTGGATGGTATCGAACAAGCCCATCATGTCATCTGAAGCAGTTCCCGTGGCATCCTGCATTTTCGCGGCGAACTCAGCCGCAGCTTCAGGTGTCTTTTTAAGCTGAACAGCAAGGTATGCTGTCGCTTTGCCCACTCCACCCAGAATGTTTTCTGCCGGAATACCCTGGCGAACCAGCATCTGCATCATGTTCTGAAAATCAGCAGTCGTGCCAGGTAACTGATTCCCAAGCCCAACAGCCAGTTTGTTTATTTTTTCAAAACTTTTGCCGACGTTACCATCATCCTGCATCATCGCGACTTTTAACCCTGTCGCCGCGTTCTCCTGATCCGCAAAGGCCTTAAGTGATACAGTTAATCCTGCAGCAAGTCCGCCAGCCATGGCTAAACCACCTTTCGATGCCTCTTCTGCCTGACGTTTAAATCCGCGAATATTTTTCTGCATCCGCGAAAGTGCAGGAGATAATTTATCCACGCCGGTGATTAGCGCTTTAAGCTCAAACTCAGCCATTACGTTTTTTCTCCTGCTCTATCCTGTTCGCCTGGCTGACCAGCAGAGGAATCTCACTGATTGGCATTTTCAACAGTTCAAATGGGTTAATGCGCCAGTAACTGGCGCAGTCAAAAAAACGGTCAGTGAGATAATCAGCTGTCAGGCCTGGAGGAAAAAACCTGCAACCAGCCAACCTGCGCTGTTAAAGTCGCATGGTTTCATCTGATCAACCGTACTTAACGGTACGTTCGCGAGCCGCACGATATACTTCGCAATGATATGCGCCTGCAGTTTTACAGACTCATCCTGGTTCATCTGATAGGGATAACCCAGTTCGCGAACATCTTTACCAGTGGGTTCGTTGAACTCCAGAACACTGATTGTTTCACCATGTGCTGTGACTGGGTGTTGTAGCTCAAGTTCTTGCATTACTGGTAATCCCCTTCTTCACCGTGGAATTCAAGATCCGCCGTGCCTTCTTCGGCGTTGTGGTTTGCCTCACCGTGCAGCCAGGCAGACGACAAGACATAAACCTGACCGTTTGCCAGCTCCGCGGTAATGGTCATCTGGTCTGAGGTGGTAACTTTGTTGACCGGAAAATCTTTCGGCACTTTGAAGGTGCCTTTGATATATGGCGCGCGGTGCGTTTCTTTACGATCCACCGAGCCATCAAGGCCAATGACATCATCATTGACCTTAGTATTCATCGGCACCTCAATACCGCCGGTCATGGATAATTGCTGACCATCAATTTTGAAATAACAAGTACCTGCAATGCGCGGCATTATGCGGACTCCTCTTGATACTGAAGGCGGAACTGGTTAAGCAATGCAAAGACGCGCAACTGGTTAACGTAATCAGGCGGGTAAAGCACGTTGATGCGAGACGGGTCAGTGGCGTCGCGTTCGACGATCAGGTGCTGCTTAAACAGTTCGTAATTTTCGACGATGCCCGCACGTTCCATCTGGCGGTAAGTGGTCAGAAGCTCACCTTTGATCACCGCTGGCGTAACAATTGCCTGGCCGGGTCCAAAACGAGTACCGTCGTTCGCCAGTTTGTGGCGGCCATACTTACTGGTGATCACCACTTTAAGACGCCGCAGAACATAGGCGCTGGTATGCAGTGTCTCGCTGTCGAGATAGCTGTTATCCGCTACGCCATACGCATTCTTTTTATAGGTCGTAATATCACGCTGCACGCGCAGAACACCCCCTTCTGCATACGCTGTCGCAATACCGTGCGTCAGTAGTGACTGCTGCTCGGAGCGAATAAAGCGTTTGCCCGTTGGAGGAGGAAGCATGCCTGTCAGCTCGCCAGTTTGTGTCGGACGTGCGGGGTCGATACGCAGGAACACTGCGGCGCGTGCTGTGCGGCTTGCTGCCAGTTCATCCGGGTTCGACTGAACCGTTTTTTCATAGCCTGCCAGCGTGACATGCGGATCATTGAACATATCACCTACGGTGATCAGGTCACTGATTGCAGCAATTTTTGCCGTATAGACGTGACCATAAATCTGTCGTAACCAGCTCCAGCGCCCGCTGGTATCGTTCATTTCCAGCGTGAAGATGTTCATGGACGCAGTATCGTTGAACGGGTGACCGATATAGTCGAAAGGCTCGTCGCCCATCGCGGCAATCGTGCCTGTCAGCAGTGGCGCACCAGCACCAGCCACACCAGATGCAATGGCGATCAGCACGCCAGCCGGGAGTTTTTCGCCACCGCTGAAACCGTAATAGTTCAGCGCGACAGGAATGTCATTCGCCCAGGTGCCTTTATGCCGTGATGTGAGTGTGACAACACCGGCTGCCGAAGCGGCGGTAAATGGCGTCTGGCCGTCAGCAGTGATGGCGGCAGAAATAGCGGATGCAACAGCTGCAACATCGTCGCCAGCTGTCACGTTAGCCTGAATGCGACGTCGCCCAATGTACAGGCTAATAACCCCGGACTCTGTGGCCGCTCCTGTCACCGTCAGGGTGAACGTTGCCACCGTTCCTGTGTCAGGAACAGCAACCACCCACAGCTCACCAAATGGATCAACAAGCCGATAGGCTTCCACCATGCGCGCAAGCTGACTGCCCGCGCCGCACTGCTGAATGGCGTAATCCTTTGATGGCATGAAAACCAGCTGGTTGGTCGCAATGGCTGCGCCAGTGTTCACATGGCCAATCAGTAACGAAGGGGCGCTGGTCTGCGCCGTATTCGCCGCGCTGTTATCCATCTCGGCATAAAACAGCGGGACGCGAAGATCAGACGGAATTGTATTCATAGAGACTGTCATTTAGTGCTCACCTTCTTGTCCGGTGCTGCGCCCTGAGATGGCGTCACCACCTCAATATCTCCGTCATTTTCACGACGGTACCAGTACTGGCTTGGTTCGACATTTCGCCCTGCTGCAGGCAAAAGGTCACCCCGGGCAGGATCATGAACTGACCGCCTGTCTTTGGGTTTCACAAACATGGTGTTCCTCAGGAAGGAAGGTTTATTTCGAGGTGGTGTTCGATTTTGCCGTCAGGGCCATGACCGGGATCGATAAAATCCACATCAATCGACAACGTTTTGAAATCATCCAGGTCGTTCAGCTCATCCTGCTGGCGGGTGTCATCTTCTGTAAGCTCTTTCAACACAGTGAAGTCGAACTGGTAGCTCAGTTCATGCCGGTTCACATCAAGCAACGTACCACCAGCATAGGTGATCGGGTTTCCGCGTTCTTCAGGATTCCAGCCCAGGATCGCCTTAAACAGTGACTGCCGCACATCGTGAACAACATCATATGAGGCAAACTGACCACGCTCATCCCGGCCATTGCTGACAAACACAATGACGGAAAATCCTTCGGTCAAATCCTGCCAGTAATCCGTCTGGCTTTTCTGTTCGCCGGGTGAGTCGTCGCCGGGAACAACATAAGCCGCCGGCAGTTTCATCTTCCCGACTTCCGGCAAGTCCTTAAACTGCGCAGCACCCGCTACACGATTCTGGAATTCCGGGCAACGCGCCCGAAGTGCTGCAATAATCGGGACCAGTTTCATCAGCGTCGTTTCTCCGGTTTGAGTGAGAGCCGCAATTCACGCGCAAGGTAATAGCGCGTCCACGGGCTGTTTTTGTTGAGTGTCTCAACCATAAAATTATTACGTGGAGCCATGCGCCAGCCGCTACCACCAGAAGCGCCGCGATGATGACTGCGGCGGCGCTTAGCGCCCCCACGGACGCCGTAAAACAGGAATGCCGGATAGAAATCGCCCGTAATCAGCCGGTTCCCCTGCCCGTTCCGCTGGTTTGGCGCGATACGCGTCATAAAACCAGGTCGGTTCTTGCTGGCTCTCGGTACCATATAGCCAATGGATTTCGCAAGGCGACCGCTCTGGTACCCTGGATTTTCACCGGGTTCTGAACGCCCGCGTCGCATCACCAGTCGGCGCGCATCACGCATATGGCGCTGGCCGATATGAATAAACGCTCGCCGGACGCGTGCCCGGTTAAAGCGCATCTCTTTCGGCTGCTGAAAATCAACGTGAAAAAAGGGAGTCGCCATTACCATTGCCTCCGGTAGTTGCTGTCTCAACACCCAGCTCGGTACATTCAAGAAGCAGGAAACGCCGCTTACTGTTCAGGTCACGCGCGCGCTTAACGCGGTACACCTCATCTCCGTTCACCACCTCAAAATCAGACGTGATGCCACTGCGCCAGCGAAGGGTGATGTAATGGCTGATCGCATTGTCGGTTTGCGCCGTTTCCTGGTACGTGGTTGCGCTGGTCTGGACTATCTTTGCCCAGGCAAAGAATGAAACCGGGTATTCTGGTTCAGTACCGTAATCAGCCGAGGGGACATCCACCCTTTTACGCAGCTGTACCCGCTTATCCAGTTCGCCAGGATCAGGAAGTAAATACGTCGCGCTGGTTTGCGCCTGTCGGAGTTTCATAGCGGTATGAACCGATAGGGCCCGACCAGCCAGGTGAATGACTGCGGCATTTCCGTCTTTTCAACCTCAGACACCGAGGAACGATTCTCGTAAAAGTGCGTGGCCAGAAGCAGCATCCCCATCCGTATGTCATCCGTCATGACCAGACCGTCAGGATCGTTACTGGGTACGCTCGTCTCATACAGAGTACGATTCAGGAATGTCACCGTTCTGGACTCGACGGCACCACCAATCAGAGTCAGCAGCTCGTCTTCCTCGGTGTAATCTTCTTCCAGCCGAAGCTGGCGCTTAATTTCACTCAGTTCAAGCAGCATAAGAATCCTTATGCCCGCCAGATAACGGGCATAAAAAAACCGCTTTCGCGGCATCATTTGACAGTGATATGAATTACGGTGCTTTGCCCACCAGCGCTTTGATGGCCGCGGTATCTTCCAGAACGCAATCGAAGCGATGGAATGCCAGGAACGCGGTCTGATCGTATTCCGCGTAACGCTCTACCAGACGTTTCAGTGTCATGTAGGCAACGCGGCGGACGATGAAGCGGTTAAAATCACCAAGGAAGATAAACTTCTTACTGGCGGCAATGGAGTCGATCGCCTGGTCAATAACGTAAGGGATGCCCAGCACGGTTGCAGGCGTACCGCCAATAACATCAGGTAGCCACAGAGGACGTTTCTGATCGTCAACCATCTCTTCAATATACTGAAGCGTTGTATCGTTGAAAGCCCAACGGAAATTAGGCCCACCGCGATAAGCGGGGTCAAGCGCATGCTTCAGGCTGTTCATTTCCTGCCACTGGAAAGAGGCAGCGTTACCTGTAGAAACCGTACCAGTGACAGATGCAACAAGACCTTTCGGCTGGATAGGTGTGCCAACGCCAGTACCCTGCACCAGGTATTTCGCCTCGCCACGGCCAATACGCTGAGCAATACGTGAAGCCAGATAAGCTTCGATATCCACACCACTGTCCTGTAACAGTTCATTCGAGACCCGAATGGTTTTTGAGGACAATTTTTTGGCGCCAAGGGTTGCAGTACCAAAGGTTACATCACCTTCGGTAGCTGCGGTATTTTCCGCAAGAAGCTCCCCTTCTTCCGTGGTGCCATCAGACGTTGACCAGGTAATATCCTGACCCGTTGAGGTATTGAGGATTTGCGCGATGCTGGCAATACCGCCATAGGCTTTCATCGCTTCAATAATCGTGTTGCGCATCTGGGTCGGTACTGTATAACCACCTTTATCATCAGGAGAGGTACCCTGTGCGCGAATTTCTTTTACCGCCTGCCGTTCTTCAGCCGAAAGCTCATTGAAGCCATGACGAAGAAGACGATCAAATGCTGCGGCCCTACGTTCATCAGCTTTCGCATCTGGGTTCGCAGGGTCTTTGTTCTGTTGATGACGATTTTCTTTTTCATTATCGTCAACATAGTTCTGATCCTGGCGACGCAACTCGTCTTCACGGGCAATGCGCACATCAAGCGCGTCAAGCTCTGACTTTGCTGCGCTCCACTGGGTACGCTGTTCTTCAGTCCAGGTGGTATCGCCAATTTTTTCGTGCAGGGCACGCATATCACTGGCGATAGTGTTACGTTTTTGCTTCATTTCGTGCAATTTCATGGTTTTTCCTTACGCATTAAGAAGAGTCAGCAGGCGCTCGCGCCCTATACGTTGATTAATGGCTTGCGCCAGCGCGCCGCTGTCGCGCGCTTCCTGCCAGGCTTTCATGGAACGAATCCCAGAGTCGGCCTCCTGATAAGCCGGATATGTCACCGGGCTAACGTCAAAGAGACGTGAAAAACGGTTAATCTCGCGGATAACGATCCCCTCATCATCCTGGTACCAGCTCTCGCCATCATGCGCGACGCGGAAAGCAAAAGACGACTGGTTGATATCACCGCGCATCATCGGGGCCAGAACCAGATCGCGAATGGTCTGAGTATCCGGCGCCGCGATGCCATAGCGCAGGCCTTTATCATCGACGTTCACGTTTAACGTTCCTGACGAACTGCGCCCCAGAATAAAGTTAGGATCATGGTTAAACAGGCCGCGAATATCGTCACCCAGTACATCATCGAATGCGCCTGGCTTAATGATTTCGCGAAATCCCCAGAGCGGCTCAGAGCGGCTGTTAAATACCGAGCCGTAACCGATAATCCGCGTGGGTTGTTCCCCTAGCTGTTCGGCACGGACCTCACCGCTGTAACAGCGAGTCTCGCGATCACTCATCGGTTTTTTCCTCTTCGGTTTTGGGTTTCTTAAAGTCGTCCGCAGGGTTGGCAGCATTAACGCTGACAAGCATTTCATCCAGGCCGTCAACCGGGTTCATATCCTCGAAAGCGCGAGCTTCGTTGCGGCTCATCCAGCCATCGGTGATCGCAAAGTGATAGAACTGCGCGCGTTCCTGCGGAGTGCCGCGTAACAGGCCTGTGAGGTTGAAACGGACGTAATACCCGGCGGCCAGTTCGGCGCGGGTAAACAGACGGCGGTTAAGCTCCTGTTCCCAGTTCGTCACCCAGGGCATCATCGAATAACGCACAAACTGAATAGCCTGCTGCGTGATATTGCTGAAAGTGGCTTTCTCCAGGTCGTTAATCATGTGCGCCGGCACGTTGAATATCCCGGCAATCATCGAACGGTTTAGCTTTGACATGTCAATGATCTGAGCGTCAATCGGCGAGACAGTGAGCGCCCTGTAATCCAGATCGGCAGGCAGAAGCATGGTTTTGTTTTCCTGGCTACGTAGCGCCAGCGCGGCCTTCTGCCACACCTTTTTGAGCCTCTCCCACCCCTCTGATTTAATCTCGCCTTTAACCGTCACGATCCCGGCAGGACGCGCATTACCGCTGAAAAAACTCTCGGTGTACTTCTGGCCGCTCATGCCCATGCCGATCGTTTCTGCATGCTGCATCACCGGACTGAGGCCCATTTTTTGGTTATTCCCCAGCGCCCGAATGTGGATCATATCGTCAGGGCTGATAGCAAATGCCCCCTCCTCGTTATAAAGCCCGTAGGTGTACCGGCCACCAGTGTTAATCAGCGTGGTTTCCCATGGCATGCAGCAGTCCAGTGAAATAACCTCTCCGCGCCTGCTGCGCGTGACCCTGGTGTATCCATTACCCCAGCCGAGAATGTGCCGCTGCTTCAGCTCGCGCCACTTGTAGCTTGTCTGCCAGGTGTTTGGCTCGTCGTGCACCAGGTAAAATGCTGGATGATCACGCGCAGGTTCAACTTTCCCGTTGTGCTTTCGCATGACATGCAATGGCATCTGGGCAAGGTTGGAAGACAGGACATAAATGCAGGCATATACCGCGGCCAGCTTCATGGCGGTTTCAGGGCTCACGTACACATCCGCTCTGAACAGTCCGTCAGCGTCCAGCACGTCCCCCGTAATTGGTGTGGCAGGGTTCTCCAGAGATTCACTTCTGAATAAAGAATCAAGCAGCACGTGTCCCCCTTCTGGCCATCACCAGCGCGCCCACCAGCATCAGGCCGCCGGAGAACATTAACGCCGGGGCTAACCCGAACTGCAGGTAAAACCCGGCGGTGAGCAGGCCGTACCCGGCCAGCCCGATAACATCAGCAATCAGTGATTTCATAGAATTAACAGGTCATCGTCCGGATCAAGAGATGAGAGGAAATCGCCAGGCTCTTTGAGCATTGCCCGCCCGATCGTCATAATCAGCGCAACCGCGCCGTCGATTTTGTTTTCGTTCTGCTCTTTGATAGGTTTCACCACATCGTCGTTACCCGGCAGATTTTTCCCGACCACGTTACTGATACACCAGCTCATGATCGGGTTGCCGTCGTGGTGAAAGCGGCCTGACTCAATAGCGGCTTCAAGCTCTTTCATTGGGTCTGACATATTGGTGTAGTTCTGAGTGATCGTGATGGGGCTTAAATCTTCATCAGCAAGATTGTGAGAAAGGCCGGTGGCCCCGAAGGGGTCAATCGGTGATTCACTTACCGGGTTCAGTTTGTTTGCCGCTTTTGCCTCTTCGAGGATGTAGCGATAATCAACTTCAGCCCCATCGGTCACGGTCAGTAACCCCATCTCAACCCATTTTTGAAAACGTTCCGCCGTGCGGCGATCCTCATTTTTTTCCACGCTGAACACCGTGTCATAAGGCACCCAAAAACGGGGAGCAATGCAGTAAAAATGAGTTTTCCCGTCAATTTCGCGGGTGAACAGTCGCGCCATGCTGTTCATATCCAGCTTGCGGGCAAGGTCGAAACCCAGAATACACGGCTGACCTTCGAACATTTCCAGTGTCAGAGTCTTGTCCTCGCAGTTCTGCCAGGACACCAGGTTATAAAATGCCGCGCGGGCGGCAACCCAAATATTGAGGTGCTTTGTTTTGAACACGCCAGCCTGGCGGGCGTTGTTGATGGCGCGCTGCTGCTGACTAAGGAGAAAGTCGCGGTAAACCGACACCCCCATGTTCGGGTTTGCTTTCTCGAGCACCTTCGGGTCCGTCCAGTCGTCGCCTTCATCGACCGTAAAGATCACACCAAACAGTTCCTCATTCGGAACGGTTCCGTTCAGCATCTCAATAACTTCGCGGCGCTTGTCGTAACATGGCCCTTCAATATTGTATCCCGCTGTAGTGATTGCCCACATAAGCGGCTGGCGGCGTGCGCCCATCCCTGTCAGCATCGTGGTATACAACGAATCAGTCGGATGTTCGTGATATTCATCGACAATTGCGCAGTGCGGCGAAGAACCGTCGCCGGGGTTACCGATTAGCGGCTCAAAGCGTGCGCCGTCTTCAGGACGGTTGAGGTTTGAGGCATTCACCTCAATACCGAATGCCTCCACCAGCAACGGTGTACGCTTGCACATCAGGCGCGCAGGTCTGAATACTTCCCACGCCTGCTTTTCTGTTGTCGCGCCGGAGTAAACCTCGGCGCCGAACTCGTTGTCGCAGGTGAAGCAGTAAAGTGCAACACCCGCCGAGATCGCTGACTTGCCATTCTTGCGCGGGATCTCCGTGTAAACTTCGCGGAATCGACGGAGCTTTGACCCTTTTTGCACCCAGCCAAAGGCGCAGCAAATAATGAATAATTGCCAGGGTTCCAGGGTGATCGGCATCCGCTTGAAAGCCCATTCGCCCTTTGTATGGGGCAATAACTGAATAAACTTTGCCGCTTTTTCCGCCATATCTTTATCAAAGCGGTATCGGAATTTCCGGCTCTTCTCCTGTGCCATATCATCGATATGGCGCTGGCAGGCCTGAATGACATACTGGCACGCCGGGACTTTCCCCCGCACAACGTTGCGGGCGTACTGGTTCGCAGCATTTACGTTGGGGTACGATTTCCGGGTCATGAGTTGATCATCTTCAGAAATGGATTGGAGGTTTTCTTCTGACCAGCGAGGCCGATCAGGCGCTGCCGGCTACTGGGGTCAAGACCCAGCATAGAACCGGTAGAACTCATCTCCGATTCCTGTTCTTTCTTGGCGGTCAACTCAGGGTTTTTAATCTTGCCGCCCATCGCACCAACAATGGTAAGCCCTTCTTTCGCAATATTTCTCACGGCTCGCCGCCAGAATTCATAAGCGACACACCAGCGTTCAAGCACGGCAAGATCGGTAACGCAAAGCAAACCCTGACCACATAATTCTTTGGTGGTCATTTCCCACATGATGGTTGCCATAGGTAAGCCATCGTCTTCAAAAAACCATTCCGGCGCTGCCACTCCTTTAATGGGTGTGAACACCGGTTCTTCTTTATTCAGGGCGCGCTTGCCGGGATTACCAGCCAGTTCCTTGCGCGCCGTTGGCTTTGGCCGACGCCCGGAACGCCCCGCCGTTCCAGCCATAAGCGATGCTCCTGGTTAAATTTGATTTTTCGCGGGTATAAAAATACGAGGAGGCGGGCAGTCCGGAAGGCAGGGGGCTGCAGAGATTTGACCTCCCCCTCCCCCTGGCTGATACAAATGACATTCATTCTCATTTGATGTGAGGTGTCGTCTCACATCAATATGGTATTGACAATCATTATCATTTACGCCCTTCTTTCCCGGTCTTGGTGGCGTGGCATGACCAGCACAGGCTCTGGAGGTTGGAGTCGGCATCTGTACCGCCGTGAGCCTTCGCCTTGATGTGGTCCACGCAGGACGCCTGCTTCACGACTCCCTGCCGAAGATGGTTCTGACACAGCCCTTTGTCGCGCTTAAGTATCCGCTCCCGGATGACTTCCCACTTCGTCCCGTAGCCGCGCTGGTGACGGGATTGCCCTGGCTTATAGGACTTCCAGCCTTCACCTTTGTGATTTTCACAGTAGCCAGACGGGTCTGTTGTGGTGTTCCGACAGCCGCGAACGCGACAAGCCTTCGGTGTGCGCAGTGGCATATTCACTCCCCAAAAAAACGCATAGCATTATCGCAGGCACTCAGTGAATGCCTGCTGTAATGCCCATCGTGATGACCATTAAAAAAGCCACTCGAAAGTGGCCTTTGTGATGGAAATAAAAATCCGCCTTGATGCGGATGGGGAAAATCTTCAAATTTTTACAAATTCATCAATATGATAAAGGTGAATGAATTTTTCATCAGGTCCACCAAAAATCTGAGTTATCGATTCGTTGTCCCTATCAGCAACAATGATGTGCTTTTCATTTGTGCCCGGCATGAATGATGCTTTTACAACATACTTGAGGTGATGCAAGAACTGCGCGTGGAGCTCTCTTGCATCTTCAATCGGAGTGTTTTCTATAAGCTCAAAATATCGAAATGCCATTGTTACCCTCCATAAAATGAGACTTCATCATCAATGGATTTTTGTAACATGACAACACTAAAATTCAACCAACAGCCATTATCAAGCCCACCCGCAAATGGGCTTTGTAATGGCTACTATGCTGGCTGAATATCAATGAAGTACTCTTTGCCCTGCTCGAACTGCTCGAATGCTGCCGGGTTCGAGATGTGCATCTGCAACAGGCCACCAGGTGTGTACTTTGACCACGCCTTGTTTTCGGGGGTATCTGCGGTAACAGGGCTCATGTGGATTGTGCGGTGTGAATCGTCATCTGCTTTCTGAATAAAGTGGCAGCGGAATTTAGCGCGAACGGACATGTGGTTTCCTCAGTTGTTAAAAAGCCCCGCTATTGCGAGGCTCGGTGTTCTTCAATCTTCCGGATGCCAGCCTTGTCGATGTTGCACTGGCCCAGCGCTGACAACAGACTGACATTCAGATCCAAACTTTCCCCATAGGTCAGCGGGTCGGGAATGGCTGGCTGAGCCGTCTCAGAAGTCAGGTTTGCTGGTAGCGGTACCGCCGGAACCTTCACGTAAACTGTCCGCGTATTGCCGCAGCCGGTCAGCAGCTGCAGCAGGAACAGGCCGGCGAGAGCAATCATCACCCGCAACAGCCACGTTGATATATGCCTGGGTTCTCTGTGACTCCAGTGCGATCTGGTTTTTTGCATGCTGGTTGGCTCCCAGAATCATATTGGTGATGGCAACGGTTTTCAGTACGTTATCCATTACAGCGCGGTTACTGTTGTTTTCAGCCTGTAACATGCTCAGGCTGCTGTTGATGCGGGTGTTTTCATTCCAGAGCCAGGAGAAGATAACCAGCGCACCAATAGTCAGCCACCAACGCCAGTGCGCTTTCATCAGCTCAAAGGCGGTAGTAAAGGCCGTCATGCTTCGCTCACAGAACGCGATCCCGTCATGATCGGGAGCAGGCGCGTATCCTTCGGCTCATTGACCGGCCAGCGATAGCCACTGACCCGAGAGCGCGAGAAGACTCTGATATTGATGGCATCTGACTGATTACCACCCAATACCATCAGGTCACCATTTTGCTGCTGTCCGACCACAAATCCGACATGGCCGCCGCCGTCACGACTGAATACCACAACACAGCCATAGGCAGGTTCGCGAAGTTCAACGCCCCAGTTGAGGTAAGATTTTGCTGATTCAAAACGGGTGGATTTAATACCAACACGTTCAAGCATTGCGCCGACATAGGCTGCACACCACGGCGTTTCATCATCTTTAATTCCGCCTCGTTTAATGTCCTTCCAGAACTGGAGAATTAACGGGTTATGACGCGGCCCTTTTATTTCCAGTTGCCCAATATATTTTCTTGCCTCAGTAAGCCAGCGTGGATCATTTGGCATCGCTTCCTCCAAACCTGACGTTAAATACTCGCGTTGCAACAATTCGTACCTGCTCAACGCCAACGAAACCCAGCGCGCCACCGATAGCAATGGAAAGTGACTGCGGAAGACTGAAATACTCAAGTGCGGAAACAGCTGTCAGCGTCATGGCGCCACACATCAACCCTTCCAGCACCATCTTTTTCCAGCCGCCACCACCATACGCAATCCGCAGTACAGCCATCGTTACCGATAAAAGAACTGCGCCCATTGGGGTATCACCGCGCCACCAGCTATTAAGTAACTCAATTAACTCCGTCCAGGAGTGAGGGTCGTTGTGCATTTTCATGGTCTCTCACCTCCGATAGTTCGGATGGCGCTGTGTGATGAAAGGAGGATCAGGCTTCACGGGCTGATTTATCAATAGTGCGTATCGAGGATGATTCCCATGATCCTGAAAATGAAAAGGCCACCATATGGCAGCCTTAATATGAATAATTTAGTTTAGTTAGCTTGGTAAGTGTTGCTGATTGCCAATCCACTTAAACGAGTCAAAAACACCCTGAATAATACTTTGCATTTTTGATAACGATTCAGGTGAAATGTCCACTTCACCATAGTGACCATCAGACATAGTTGTTCCGAATTTGGTGCCATTCAGATTATTCAATGCTAATGCCCCTTGCGGTGCATTTATGAAGGTATTACTTATGGGCTGGAGATTTAAAGGTTTTTTCTCTCCCCCAGCGCCAAGTCCTCGAGCCCTATCTTCGAGATGTTGAGTTGAATTCCTAACCCCTCTGAGATCAGGGAAATCTTTACCTATCTGAGCGTGTAGAATTTTTATCGACTCAGGAGCATAAGGTTCATTCGAAATAACCTTTATAAACTTATCAATAGCATCAAGAGCATAAAGAAAAGATTTTGCATAGATAAAAATCACACAATGCTTGTGGCTACGTGGGATTTCACCAGAACTCCACTTTACTCGTTTAAACCGCACATCCACCTCAAATTGTAAGTTTTCAGAATACTCAAAAGTGGATAAACCTAACTCCTCACGAACTAGTGTTTCGATGGTTCTTCGTTCTTGCATTTCATTTTCCCATTGCAATTGCGAAAACCCTTGTTGTTCTACTTGATTATTTTGCTGCTGCATAAATAAATTTAATGCAACATTAGCCTCATAAAATGCAGACTCAAGATGGCTCAAAAGCCGTTCTATTCTCCAAGACCAATCTTTATCTTCACTTTCAAGCCAGTTGCCAGGTTTAGTCAACTCAAATATATACATTTGCTCAACTCACAGGATAAGGGTAAAGCAATTATATTTAATTTTATAAAAAATGTTATGGACTATGTCGCATGACAAAAAACCCGCTCATCGGCGGGTTTATAAAACTTTGGCAACATATCAAATATGCTTCAAATATGGCTTATTTTGTTGCATTTTGCAAGCGCGTTTGAAGGAGATAGTGAAATTTAGTTCACATTTCTGCCACTTTGAGGGCTTCTTCATCCTCGTAGTTTTCAAGAGACATGGCCAGCGCAGACTCATCAAGCTGGGTAAAAACGGCCTTTAACCCAGCCCAATGCCCTGAATAGACGCGCAACCACGTCGAACGGTCAACGCTAACCATACGGGCCAGCGCCGCACCAGCGTAGTCTTTATAGGTTTCATTGTTTCGGGTTGCGGCAATTTCCTGCCCTGCAAGCCATACCAGGCCGACCAGCTTCTTGACTACGCGATCCTGAAACGAGGTTTCACCCAGGCATTTCTGATAAGCATTCCAGACGTATTCACACATCATCACCTGGTGTTTATAACTCAGGTCAAAACCGTAGCAGTACCGCAACCAGGCCTGCTGGTATCCACTAAGCGCGGAAACTGACCGGCGCCAGGAAGCGGACTCAAATTCCGCATCTTTTATCGGCGGCATTGGCCTGCGGCGGCTTCGCGTTTCCAGCACATACAGTGGTGCGGACAGTGAGTTAACAAAGCGGGCCCCCTTCTCTCCCTCGAGTTCGACGAGATGAATGCCACGGCGCGGGGTGGCTTTTTTATCTGCTGGTGGGTGTTCACTGAAAGCCTCAAGCTGCCCTTTTGCTCCCCCAGAAAGGTCAGGTAGCGCGCGGCGCAATTCTATTCTTACAAAATTCAGGTCTTGTTGATTCATGCTTCTTTTCGCTCCATACACTTAAGCTTTCGCAATTACGCCGATCGCCAGCGCCCGATCCATAAAACGCAGTAGCAGCTCAAGCTGCGTACCATGCTTCTGCTCGAATGCCGGTACATCGGCGTGTAACTCGTCGTGGCACTCTCTGCACAGAGGGATCACGAAGAGGTCATGGGCTTTTGTTGCTGTACCACCCATACCGTGCCCTACGATATGGTGCGGATCATCTGCTGGCCGTCGGCAACACTCACAGGGTTGTGTTTTAACCCAGCGGGTGTACGTCTCATTTACCCAGCGGCGACGTTTTGGCCTGAGCATGAAAGACTCTGGCGACTCCGGATCAACAGAAAGCGTGAGAATCTTTTTCGCCTTCTCCTGCACGAGGCTGGTTGCTGAAGCGGAAGGCACAATGTCGCTTTCCCTCATGACTGAGCGGACCTTCTCATCCGGAAGCCGTAGCCCCTTATGCGCGACGCTTTCCGGTATAACATCAGCCAGGTCGTTCCTGACCATCCACCAGCACAGTTCCGGTAGCGTCAGGATATGCGACTCGGGAAAACCTGAATCGTGACGAATGACTTCCAGAATCCAGGATACCAGGTTTCCTGCCGCTATATCTGCAAGCTGCTCGGTATGTTGCCCGGACAGGATGTGATCGCAATGCCAGCACAGGCGAATGCTTCCTGGCTCGTGCCGCATTATTGTGAAGTTCTTGTCGTGCCATGATGAATGTGGCCACTGGCATTCAAACCGAGAACTCAACCACTGCTCAAGGGAAGGAAGCCCACCGGCACGCTGTATAACCCGTTCATTCCCGAAAACCTGCCGCATTACCGGATCATCAGCCAGCGGCTGAATGGCGGTGGGAACAGCCCCGGTACTGAATGACGCCATTTCTTCTGGTTCAGGCTCGAGCAGAACGCGACCACGCATGAAGAGGTGCATCAGTTCCGCACCGGGACGAAACAACACAATCCCCATGCGATGGGCGATTTCGGGGGTAAGCAGAGCTCTCACGCTACCTGCCCCCTGGCAATGTGTTCTGCCCACAGTCCACCAATCCAGCGCACGCCTTTAGCCGTGAAACGTGCCTGGCTGAATGCATGATTTGAGGTTACGGATGTGCCGGTTTTCACTTCAAAACGGCCCGCATCAATATGCTGATGCCGTGGGGTCATCGTTCCGCCAAGGCGATACATGATGTCGTTCTCAAGGAGGAATAACCGCAGATCGGGCTCTTTGGCCTTAAGCAGTTTTGCCACCTGGCGGAATGACATTGACCCACTGGCTGTACAGTACCGATCAACAAACTCAACCTTCGGCGCCGCGGCAGCCAGTTCGTTAGTCAACTGCTGTTTTTGTTCTGCAAGGTCAGCCGCAAGACGCAGGGCTTCAGAGAATGATTGAGGAATCGTCTGCTGCTGTGCCTGCTCAAGCTCCTGCCAGCGATCAACCAGACGCGCGGTAAACTCCGGCGACAGCTGCGCGACAACGATATAACTATCCCGCTTCCCTATCAGATAAACCGATACCGATTGATTGAGGTGATTTTTAACTTCCCCCATTGGGGGGAGTTCAATAACACCGCGCTCTGCCAGGCGTTCAATGGACCGTTTAACATGGTCATGTCGTGATTCCACCAGCTCAGCAATATCGCTGCTGGACATGGTTAACGCTGTTGTTGCTAACTGGCTCATACTTTTCTCCATATCAGGCGGCTGCACCCGCCGGTTCATATCTGCTGATCGTTATCTCTACCCGACCTTTCGGCACAACGGGTCCCCATTCCACCAGCATGCGCTTAATCTGGCTGTCATCTTCCCAGACACCCGCATGCGTCAGCGCGTCAAACAGGGCTTTGTTGTAATTATCGATATCCCGGCGGCGCGCATCCGGCGGGTACAGAGTGATTTCTACCGCTGCCAGTTCAGTCGATGGCTTCGGGAGACGTCGTAATTGCTCAATGATCGCCACGCAGGCAGCGCTTTGGTATTTACGGCCATCAGCGCTAATGAGGTGACGACCGGCCAGCGGCCCCTTGTTAGGGGCTCGCCAGTAAGTGTTCACGCTCGGAGGAAAAGGCAGGACCAGTTTCACGCGGCCTCTCCCCGCATATTGCGAACAAGTTCAGAAGCAGCAGTAATGATTTCGCTGGTGGCAGTCCGCTCCAGCCAGAGTTGATTGATGTTGGCTTTCAGCTTGTTCTGCTGTGATTCATCCAGCATGTCAGCGCCGTCTACCTGATCGAATACAATTCCAACCTCCAGCGGCCAGATACGGGACTCAGGAAGCGGATCCGCTACTGGTTTAGCTTTCTCACGGATGTGCATGCGGATCTGGCGAATATTGGACCATCTGGAAACATCCAGGCTTCCCATGGCTGCAATGAAATCAGTGCTGTTCATGCCATATTCACCAGATGCTTCAAGGGCAACAGTGCGAATACGTTCCGACATATCCAGTCGCGCAGCAGCGTCATCGAATTCAATCGACAACAGCCACTCATCCACACCGAACAAAATACTCTCACGAATAAGCAGCTTCGCTTTGTCGATCGTTAATGGTGATACCTGAGTGAATTCCGGTGCTTCGACAGAATCCGCCGCCCAGGTATGCCCAAACTTCGATTCACTAAATGTGTATTCTTCTTTATCGCCGAACGCAGCTCTAACGCATGCCCACGCCTCGACACCGCTGATATCAAAAATATCTTTCTGGGTAAGTGGCAACTCTGCTTCTGGCTTGTCAGCTACAGATGGTGTGGCAGTTGCAGGTTGAGACTTGCTGGCAGCAAATTGCGCCAAAGTCATAAACGCCCGCCCTTTTGCCTCCAGTTCTGTGCGGTTGATATAGCTGAACCGCTCACCACGCCACGACTTATCGAATACAGCTATGGCACCGGCAAAAAACGCGCTGGTGGGTTTCTGTTTTTCGTCAGCAGGTACAAACCACACAGGGAGATCGAACCCAATACGACCACGAATGAATACAATGTGATCGGCATCTTCTGGCCACCACGTTTCACTCGGCGCGGCTTTTATCAGGAATACATAGCGGCCGCCCTTCTCGCGCTGGGCTGCTGCGTAGTTCATGATGTGCGTCATGCCGGTGATCGCCTGCTTCTCGTGGTACTGCGAACGGCTATACGGAGGGTTGCCATAACCAGCGCCGCCCAGTTCTGCCAGACGTTCAGACCAGTCCTGCGTCAGCGCGTTATCTTCGGCGGTGTACCATGCCGGGCACTTCGCGTTGTCGTCGTCAGCAAACAAATCCAGAACTAATGGACCAAATAGCGCGTTGATCCCCCAAAAAAGCAGATCCGGTGTCCGCCACTGATCGCCAACTTCTTTCAATTCGTGAGCTGGTTTGCTACGCAGTGCCGCCAGCGCCTGGCAATATTTATTGGCCATCATGAACGGAACCCCGAATTTTCTGGCAGTGAGTAATCAACACTCTGGAAGTTTGCGCGGCTGGCTGAGTTAGTCTCCCATTTGCCGTTAACGCGTTCAGGCCGGCCAGCACTGGACCATTTGGTCGCGCTTTGCAGGTAACCAGGGAAGTTTTTTGGAATGAACAGAGTTGCCGGGCGGAGGTATTGCGCCTGCTCGCTATCACGCCAATCGGCGTTTTTGTAATCCACTACCAGGCACAGGTCATCAACCGTGAATTGTTCCCGAAGACGGGCGCGAATATTCTCCAGCGACGTGCTGCATACCTGGTAGCGTGAGCCAGTAGTCTGATTCAGGTAAGACAAAACCTGTCTGGCCTGATCAGTAATCACAACCTCAGGGTCGGGTTGCGCCGCAACCGGACAAGAGGGTTTTGAAGTTACTTGTGGATCTTGTTTTGATTTTACTGACGGATCCCCGCCAGATTCTGACGGGTCAAAACCACCGTTTTTGCCAGATTTCGACGGGTCAGTTTTTGAGGCGTCAAATTTTGATGCGTCAGATTTTGACGTGTCAGAATCTGACAGTTGAGAAAATGCGGCAGTCTGAAGTTTCGCCACATTCAGCCGATACACGTTCGAAGCATTACGGTTACCATTACGGCGCTGTGTACGTGTGAGCCAGCCATCTTTTTCAAGCTTTGCGATTGCCGTTCTGATAGTGCTCGGGCCTGCGCCAAGCTGGCGAGCAATAGTTTCAATTGACGGCCAGCACACACCTTCATCGCTGCTGAAGTCAGCAAGGCGAGCCATGATCGCAACACTGGACAACTTCATGCCCGACGCTGCGCAACCATCCCATACGTAGCCGGTTAATTTAGTGCTCATGATCGTCCGTTATCTCCCTGAACTTTTGCCTGAAATGCTCAAGTGGACTGAAGCATTCGTGTGGATAGCCATCTCGCAGGTAGATAACGCGCTGTGTTTCTGGCTCCCAGCGGATAACACGGACTGGCACTCCGCGGTGATCTTTGAACCTTCGGTTAAGTTCGCGCACAGGCGTTTTGCCCTCCGATAGTAGACCCCCACAATTACGGCAGCCTGGCTGTGGTTACATGACACCCAGCGATTTGATACTTTGCATTCATACCGAAACAGCGGAAGACCCGGCACCGGGATCATTCGTAGTTGCGGTAAGTGAGGATTTACGATTAAATTGCTCATGCGGATTATTTCTCCATACTCGAAGAGTTGTTCGCCAAGGCGCCCGGAGCTGCACACTCGCGGGCGTCACACTTTTCAGCGACACAAAAAACTCGATAAAGAAGCGCTACGTGCTCCTGGAACTTCGCGATAACCTGATAGCTGTTTTCCTCAATCTGAGCGCGCTCATCTGCGTCAATCACCCCATCAGCCGTGGCTTTGCGTACAAAAGTAGAATGACGGCCTATCCATTCGATGGACTCCATCAGGCGCTGGTTGATATCGGCGTTATCCAGATCATTAACATCTGCCAGCGGTACAAATACGCCCTGAGAATGGCGCGCAACGGCATCAGCGATATGAGTTGAACCACCAGCACGTTGTAAAACCATTGCCCAGCCCAGTGGGAAGATCTGGTCGCCGTCAACACGAAGGCGGTTAAACAATGCGTTCTCTGTCACCCCCAACCATTCCGCCGCCTCAGCATATCCACCAGGCAGATCGGTAATCGTTTTTTTAATCGCTACCACCAGCCAGGAAGGCTGACGTTCGACTTTCCAATTAGGTTCGTTACCCACGGTTTATTCCTTTTTCCTGTGGTTTGAGTTTTACTGAAGCTTCGCTACGCTTTTCGTAAAGGTCGGGATGGAAAACCAATTTCCCCCCAGTCCGATAGGCTGCTTCTGCTGCACGTCCTTTCGGGATTAGGCGACCAGTTCTATTACGCCACTGGTAAACGGCCTCGCTTGTGATTCCAAAAAATTCGGCAACTTTCTCAGTACTGCCGAAGTAGTTTTCAATGTCATCGGTTGTCATAATGTCTCCTTAGCTAAGTTTGATTAGATATTAATAACCAATCTAACTTTGGTCAATAAAAACTAAGATTGCTTAGCCTTTTAATTTTTTTATGGTGTTCAAATGGAAACTGTCGGTCAGCGCATCAAAGCTCTCAGGCGCGTAACCAAAACTTCGCAGAAAGAACTGGGTAAGTTCTGTGGTGTTAGCGATGTGGCGGTTGGGTATTGGGAAAAAGACATTAATGTGCCAGGCGGTGAGTCACTTTCGAAACTTGCAAAGTATTTCAATACTTCAATTGATTACATACTCTATGGCACTGAATTCGAAGGAAATCTGATAACCAAGATGCGAAGGATTCCGGTGATATCTTGGGTTCAGGCTGGACAGTTTACAGAATGTAAAGCAGCAGAAGTTTTCAGTGAAGTAGATAAGTGGGTAGAAACATCACTCAGGATAGGTGATAGCTCCTTTGCATTGGAGGTCAAAGGTGATTCGATGACAAACCCTAATGGTCTTCCGACAATCCCTGAAGGGGCAACAGTCATAGTGGACCCTGATGCAGAGCCACTTAATGGAAAGATAGTCGTAGCCAGACTTGATGGGACAAACGAGGCTACTGTAAAAAAACTAGTCATCGATGGGCCTCAAAAGTTCTTAGTTCCCTTAAACCCACGCTATCCAAACATTTCAATAAACGGTAATTGCCTGATCATCGGAGTTGTCAAAGGCGTTCAGTACGAGCTTTAACCCACCTCTAACCTTCCTCTTAACATCAAGCTAAGAATAGTTGGTGTTTTTTCTTGATCTAAAAGCTAAGTTAAGTTAGATTTCATTCATCAGCAGCGAACAGGCAGGACGCCCACGAAGTAGCCGCCGGTGGCATATGAATAACCGGATGATTCGCAGGTAACAAAAAAGCGCCCTGATGGACGCTTCGTTCTTTAACAATCTGGACATTCTGATTACAGGTAGACGAGCTAACGGGTATTCAAGCAGTACATGGTTCTCCAGTAACTTTTTGAACAAACTGGCAAAGCACAATTTTGCCCTCATCAATTGAATCAAAAAGTTCTGAGTGATAAACGCCATCAGTTCGCTTACGAAAAAGATACTCAAATTCAGGTTTGACGCTTCTAGATGTCAGGCGTTTCAAAGTATCCATATCGCAGCGGAATTTGAATTGCTTGCCTGCTCTTTGAAGCATGTGCACACCCGTGGATGTATTACCTTTATTTCTAATTAGTGAAACCATGGTCGATGTGCCTTTGTAATTGAATTGGCTGATGATTGACCATCTGATCAATCTACCTCGAATGTCCAGATTAACCGAATCCTTGTAGTTGGGGAATAGCAGGATCCACTGCGCCTGATGTGGTTAAAAGCAGGCCAAAGCAATAACAAGTAACTCCCTGTTCCGGCGGCCCGGTGTTTTCCCGTTTGTCCGGTAACCGCCAGCCTTTTTCAGGCACAATAGGTAAGAGCATTCCCGCCACACGAGGCTGAAACCCAAGCGCCATGTGGATGCGCCGAAAAGCTATGACGGGGCGTTGGTAGAAGATCGGAGTGCTCTTTCCGATGAGTATGGAGAAAGTTCGGCGGTGGCAGCCGCCTTAACGAGGGTTAAACCATGAGTAATGACCGCATGACCGTAGTGCCAGATTTTCTTGGCGAACTGGATGCCGGCGTGTTCATGAACAAAATCGCGGCAGCACTTAATACCACCGCGCTTGGCGTTCTGAACAACGGCAACAAAGGCAAAGTAGTCCTCACATTTGATTTTGAGCGTATGGGTAATTCCGTTGAAGAGAAGCGCGTGAAGATCAAGCACAAGCTGAACTACAGCACCCCGACACCGCGTGGTAAAGCCTCCGAAGAGGACACAACCGAAACCCCTATGTGGGTTAACAAAGGTGGGAAGCTCACCATCCTGCAGGAAGACCAAGGCAACTTGTTTACCCTCGGCGGGGATCCGGACGGAAAGTTACGCGCGGCGAAATAAGCCGCGCTTGATAGCCCATAATTTCAGTTTTTCTACATCTATCTTTAAGGAGTTTTTATGTCTCAGTTAGACAGCGGTACCTTCAAGCAGGTCAAAGACCTGGTTCTTTCCGGTTATCACCTGAATGATATTCATGGCCTGGCTTGCCCGACCGCATTACTGCCAGAGGGGACTGGCGTTGAAAGCCTCGAGCGCTTTTCTCTGGAACGTTTCCGCTTTCGCGGCGCAATGACCACAACCAGTATTGACGACTTCGCACGTTATTCTAAAGGCTATGCCAGCGAAAATGAGCCAGCTCGTTGCTTCATTGACGCTGATAACATGACCGCCCGTTCAGTGTTCAACATCGGCACCCTAGATAATCCCGGCCACGCCGATAACGTTGCTTCAATCACCCTGAAGAAAACCGCCCCGTTCCGCGCGCTACTGCAAATCGACGGTCAACGTCTGAAGCAAAAGCAAATCGCCGAATGGCTGGAAGACTGGAGCGATTACCTTCTGGCGTTTGATGCTGATGGCAATACGATGCAGATTTCCCAAGCGGCTCAGGCTGTGCGTCGTATCACTATTCAGCAAGCAACTCAGCAGGACCATGAAACTGGTGATTTCGCTGGTAAAAAATCGCTGATGCAAAGTGTTGAAGCAAGCAGCAAAGACGTAATGCCTGTGGCGTTCGAGTTCAAATGTGTGCCGTATGAAGGTCTGGGTGAACGCCGCTTTAGCTTGCGTAACAGCCTGCTAACCAGCGATGAACCCTGCTTTGTTCTGCGCATCGTCCAACTTGAAGCCCAGGAAGAAGAGATCGCCAACGAATTCCGCGACTTGCTGATCAGCAAGTTCGACGGTGAATCAGTGGAAACTTTCATCGGTAACTTTAAAGCGTAACGCCTCAGCATTAAAGCCCCGGCACCGCGGGGCCTAATTTTCGAAAAGATGGGTGGGTGCGGGTAGCCCCCGCAACCGAGACGAGATTTCAAATGTTGTAAAATTGGTAGACCAACCAAGCAAACATTGCTAGGTGATAGATTGCTTTAAATACAAGCATTAGCGCCATGTTTAAACCCCTTATAACGGGGCAAGGTCTTATCAGCTGCCGTAACGCGTAACCCTGCACTGATAACCCTCCATTGCTGGAGAGATTGCAAGTGAAGCATGAGTAAGGCTACTACTCACCAGGGATACTTAATAAAAGAGTTCTTTACAGCACCTTAAACCTAGCATGGCAAAGGAACGCTCTTTTCTAAGATATGCGAAACAATTTCACCGCCTCTCCAGAGGCGGCTGAATTCTAACAAAAAAATGATCGTTGTAAATGACTAAATCATTTTATTTGGGACAAAAAAACACAAACAAGACGTTTAGCGTTTGTCCGTACATATTGCTGATAATTGTTATTACTGCCCGGGTGCAGCCGGGATAATGGAGAAATATATGCTGAGCCTCGATTGTGTTCCCATCTCTACTTATTGCAAAGAGACTGGCGAAACCCCGGATGCCATCAACAAACGAGTACAACGTGGAGTATGGCGTGAAGGGGTTCAGGTGCTAAAGGTCGACGGCGTTAAGGAAAGATGGATTGATCTTAGTGAGGTTGCAAAATGGGCACGACAGAATCGTCTAAGCTCCCGCGCGGCGTAACCATCAGGAAACACCGCAACGGCGAAACCATCAATATTACTTTCACTTATAAAGGGGTTAAATGCCGTGAGCCCCTTTCTAATCTGGACGTAAACCCTAAAAACATCAAATACGCCGAGCGCACACTCGGCGAAATCCACAACAAGATCGAAAGGGGAACATTTGTTTATGCGGAATACTTTCCCCGTTCTACGCGGTTAAAAATTTTCGGCAACGCTGCCGCAGGCAAAACGGTGAAGATGTACCTGGACGAGTATCTGGTGATATGCGAAACGAGGAAACTATCCCCTTCAACAATTGGCGGATATAAGAAGTGCCGAAGCGCGCTGTCATCACTTCATATTTTTCCCGCAAGTGAGTTGACGCCGGCCGCATTGAAGACATGGATCCAGAGCCAGAAAACAACATTGAAGACTATTCGAAACCAACTTTCCTTCCTACGCTCAGCTTTGGATGAAGCGGTGACGGATGGTGTGCTTCAGATTAACCCTGTCTCACTGGTAACCGCCTCACGATACCAAAGTGATAAATCAGAGGCAGAAAGTAGTTATGTGGTTGATCCGCTATCACCAGCAGAAGTTGATGCTTTACTCGCTGCGGCAGGAAACAAGCAATGGGAAAATCTTTTCCGGTTCGCTATACAAACAGGCCTACGTAGTTCTGAACTATGTGCTCTTCGCTGGCGTGATATAGACTTCGTTGGAAAGACCGCTCATGTTCAGAGTGCCAGTGTTGTTGGTGTGATCAAAGGGACCAAAACAAAAGCAGGTACCCGAAAAGTAGAACTGACAGATGATGCTTTGACAGCGCTAGTAAGCCAGAAAACGTTCACTTTTATGAAAGATGAAACGATCTTCGAAGACCCAAAGAGTAATAAACCATGGGCCAGTGCTGACGCAATTAGAAAAAAAGCATGGGTGCCGACATTGCGTAAAGCAGGCATCAGGTATCGAAATCCTTATCAGACGCGACACACTTTTGCCACCCGCCACATCAGTCAGGGAGTTAATCTATTTTGGTTGGCTACCCAAATGGGACACAAGGGTCCAGAAATGTTATTCCGGCACTATGGTTCATATCTTAAAGACTATGATAACTCTACATCAATAAATCATTTGCATAATCATAATTAATATTTAATAATCCCCGCATTTAAATAAATCGGGGATTTAAAATTGACTTCAATAACCTTCGACAAATTAATTACATACATATCTTCAGTTGGAACTTTCATTTCAGCACTTGCTGCATTATATGCAATATGGTTAACGATATTTCAACGAAGGCTTTCATATAAACCAAGTATAGTTGTAGATACCTTACATATCAAAATGAAAGTCAAAGATTTTAAAGGTTTTGATGTTAAAATATTACAAGCCCCTCACCTTCCACCAGCAAAGTTTTCAAACATAGGTTTAGGTGCAGCCATTTCAATTAGGTATTATTGGGATTTCAATTATAAAAAAAACATAAATACATATTCTGATTTATTTTTAAAAAAATTCAAAAGAAAAGACCCTTCATTTACCACAAACTTTCAATATGGAATGTTTAAAATAAAAAAAGAAAGTTCATCACATATGTACAATACCTTTTCAAAACCTAGTGAAATTAATTTTTCATTACCTTACAGTATAGATAAAAAATCAAAAGATATTTCTGTGCCTACCGCTGCAATCCACATCCTATTGAATATTGCATATCTATCACACAGACTTGAATTATTTAGCTCTTCATCATTTACTGGTCCAAGGTTAGTTATTGAGTATCAGGATATAGAGGGAAAAATAAAAAAAGTCGCTTGGGATACTAAATTGGAGTGTGGAATGACTCTATCCCGTGGAGATGATATGGAGGCAGATTTTGCACTACGGTTTATACCTGTACCCGAGAAATGGACTACAAAAGGACTAGAGAAGATACGCAAAAGCGCCGCAACAATCACGAATAAATAAAAATATAACAATAACAGTTAGTTAAATATTTTCGGACACGGGTTCAACTCCCGCCAGCTCCACCAAAATTCTCCATCGGTGATTACCAGAGTCATCCGATGAAGTCCTAAGAGCCCGCACGGCGTAAGCCCTGCGGGCTTTTTTGTGTCTGCAATAGTCCGAGAACATCCGGCTAAATCCAGACAAAATTGGTACACGTTTAGGTACACGCTATACTGTAGTCCATTAAACGTGTACCAATTATGGACGAAATCCAGGCATGGCGCGCATTACACGCCCCCTCACTAACAACAAAATTCTCAAAGCGAAACCCCGTGAAAAAGACTTCACCCTGCATGATGGTGATGGCCTGTTCTTACTCGTCAAAACCTCCGGTAAAAAACTCTGGCGCTTCCGCTATCAACGCCCCGTCAGGGGTAGCCGAACCGATTTAAGCCTCGGCTCATACCCTGCCCTTACTCTCGCAGCAGCTCGTCAGTTCCGCGACCAATATTTGGTTACGCTCGCGCAGGGGATGGATCCACAACATAGAAATAATCCAAAGCAAGCTATGAATAGCCAGACGGCAAATGCTGCGCTAAAAAGAGCTGGCTGGAATGGGAAGTTGGTTGCTCACGGCTTACGCTCTATAGCTAGCACGACACTCAATGAAAAAGGATTTAATCCAGACGTCATTGAAGCAGCACTAGCTCATACTGATAAGAATGAAGTAAGAAGAGCATACAATCGCTCTGTCTATTTGCAACAAAGAGTAGAACTGATGCAGTGGTGGGGGAATTTTGTAGACAATAAAAGAAATTGAAGCAACCTCATCCCTTAGTGTGTGCATTGCTGCTCTTGAGCGTCATAGGGTAGCTAAGGTTACGTGTAACTTACCTACCGTAATCAGCCCTAGTATATCGAAAAATCGTGTAGGGCATATTGGTTGCTTTGACAAAAGCTTAGCAATTCAATAGGCTTTTTTCAATTGTTTTTTTTCTAAGAAATTCAAAAGATCGACATTACTCCAGTCCACAAACCAAGGATTTGCTACAGAATAACTTATAAAACTATCTATTTCATTATTGTTAGGAGTAGCTTCTTGCAATTCTTTTAGAATTGACTTCAACCATATTTTTTTCCATTTTAAATCAATATACGGGCAGGACATAACATCCAAAAAAAGCATTGCCTTTTCACTATAATCTAAAATATTATCACTTGACATTAACTTTGAATTTATAACGTCAATAATATTATTCTTAAGTGAATCATAAACCTTTTTATCTTTCACAATATACAGACAGGACACTATGTCAAAATAGGAATCAACTTCACTAAAAACATCCTCAACCAACTGCTTTGATAGGTATCTATCTTGATCTAACTCTCCAATAACATACATAATATTATATGCTTCAAGACTGACTAAATTATCAATGGTTTTTTTTCCATTTTTAGCAGATTTAAGAAAGTCTTCAATTTCAAAATAAATATATGATGCAATAAGATCACTATAAGATGGAACTTTAGCCTTAAAATATCTTAGGGTTACTATAAGTATTGATGCTAGCTTATATGATGAACTAACAGAAGGTGCAACTCTGAAAAAAAATAATGAAATATGAAGCAAAACATACACTACATTATATATATCTTTATCTTCTACTTGATTAACTGAAGAAGTTAATCTTTTAATTCTTTCAAAAATAGCAGACACAATATAAGAGGAAACCTCACCATATCCTGATTTTCTTTCGGAACATATAATTTTAACCTCATCTATAAACTTGTTTGCTAATTTCCTATTATTGTATATAGGCTTAGCAATTAATTTCATTTCATCGTCATATGAAAGAAATGAATCAATAAAAGCATTCATCCTTTGATTGACATGATGAATAATTTGCGTTTTTGCTGTGATAAAAGGCCGACTGTTTTTTGTTACCTTACCCAAATTCACATGCATATTATATTCATTTAATTTATCAGCATAAACCTTATATATTATTTCGGCGTTAACTTCATTCTTGGAAAATATAAAAACATCATCAACATAACGACGAATATCATAGTCGACACCTTTGCTCAAGGGCGTATCAATATTCCTTAACTTAAATTGAACATTCAAATCTATTTTTTGAAATATAATCTCAGCGAATACACGACTAATTTCCGGACCAATTATCACACCATGAGTTTCGTTAAAATTGCAACGTTGCATTAATTTATCGAATGCATCACCAAAATTTAATGATTTATTAGCCAACATGCCTTTAGTGAAAGTTTTAGTTTTTGTAGCCCATGAAATTGAATGAGTATAGATACTATCAAAACATTTTGAAACGTCTAATGTATATAACGTATTATATTTACGCTCAAGGTCAATAAAATCATTAGACATAAAAAATTTATACAAGCGATCATAACCTTGATAGCCAAAATATGATGAAGCATGCCGAGTCAATAGTTCGTTTTTGTCAGTATCAACAGGCCCTCTCTTATATAAGTTCTTATCTTCCAGCAAATTTTTATAGTAATAAGTACTTGCAACCTTTACTGGTCTCCGAATAGAAAAATCACTCTTAGAACAGAAATTAATCATCACTTGATTAAAGTGGAGATAAAAATCTCGCATTTCAATCTGAGATATGGGGTGTGGGAAAGCTAATCGCCGAAACTCTGTCTCATTTTTATTAATTTTAAAGACATAGGGAATCGTATACCTGCCTTTCTTTTTTTTACCTAGAATAACTCTTTGAGTCAATAACTTAGCTATGTCATTGGCCGTTTGGTATTTTACTACATTGTTATAAAAACCATCATTGGACACTATTATAGGTGTTTCATAAGGTATAGTTTCAGTTACCAGAACCCTATTAAAATCTTTTTTGTTAACTCTTACTTCCTTCTTTTTAGACATATTTCCAACACCTTTGAATTCTCATCATTTTTGAAGCGGAATAATGAAAGAAATGACGCTTTTCATGGCCTCTAACAAAACTAATTTTAAGCAAGCGATATTTTTTGTATTGATTTAAGTTCGTATGAAAATCAAAAAAAACTTTACCATTGGACGATAATACAGCTTTTCTTAAAAACAAATCCAGTTCAGCAAGACGCTTTGAAGTTCTGGCATCAATAAGAGGATAATTATAATGAATGCCAGACAATCGTTTTAATACTCTACCAGAGTCTAAAATACTAAAGTTAGTAGACAGAAACTTTAGCCTTTCACATAGCAACTCAAAATCTTTAGTTTTATTATAATCAATAATAGAATAAATTATTCTGCTTTTTATTTTATTAGCCTTTGCATGTGCAAGATCAACTTCAATTAATCTATAAAACCCTCTTATATTGCACTCTTCTATTTTATCTCCAACACTGAAATCGTATCCTAAATACTCAAAGGTTAACAATTTCGTGGGTGATTCGGTATTTTTTTTCTTAGCAGACTTTGGAATCAAATCGCTAATGTAATACTTTTTCCCTTCATTAAAGCTCAGTCCCGGTGGAAGGATAGATTTTACATTCTCTATAAAAGCATTACTATCCTCAAAACCACTAGTAACAATAACGATATCATCTACATACCTAGCATAATAAAATACAGACTTATCATCTTTCAGATGATTATCGAAATCATGCATTAGTAACTCTGCTAAGTATGCACTTATTGATAATCCCCTTGGTATTCCTTCGCCACCAGTCAGATAGAATGAATAAAGAAACTCCTTTAAGAGTTGCTTCGTTTTCATTTCCAACCGTTCTAACTCATCAATTTTTTTAAAAATATAGTCTTTATTAAAAGACTCATAAAATGAATGTATATCCAATCTATATACTTTATACTGTGAGCATTCCGATAAAAATACATTTAATGTATCAACAATCATTGTTCGAGAGGGCAATTTCAATTGATACAAATTAGATAAATTACTTTCAACTTTCCTCAAGACCAAAGTATCAGCTAACTCGTCGGCCCAATATACTTTTTTCCCTCTTAAAACTGATGATCGTAAATTATACCCCAAGAACCCATTATTAAATCTCTCGATTGCAGCTCGAATGGTTTTTTCTCTAACGCTGTCTAGACTTAATGCTCTATTTTTCTGGAAATCCTCAGGCTTAAAGCATCGTGATAGTGTCCGCGGATTGAAAGACTGATCATACATACAATCGTCCTGATTTTAGTTTTATTTAATCTTAATATTGCCTCCGAGAACAATTCCTTTCAAGCCCTTTGGCACGCAATACTCTCCCCGCCACGCCTGCCCGCTTCGTGGGGCGCTTTTAATGCAGGTGCATGAAGGGGCTCAGGCCGCGCCAGTGCTGGTGCGACAGGGTGTGGAAAATTCAGGGTTTTGCATGCAAAGCCATGCAGCGTAGGCATGCATGGCTATTTTTATTAAAAAGACTGGTATTTTCGGGGCGTTTTTTGCGGGTCTGCGTGGCCTGTCGACGCATGAAAATCTGACTCTGTTCAGGCGTATATTTTGCCCGGTTGTCGTCTCTCGATGCTCTGTCTGGCCGGAAACCGATGGTTGTCAGAATGTCGCGACCATCCTCTGCGTAATCAATATTTCCTCCGCGGGCTACATGAACGGCCAGCGCGTCGCCGCTTACCTGCATAAAGGCGTGGAGCTGACGCCGGATACTGATACGCTGTACGGCCTCATGTGACCGGATGTACTGCCCAGCCGACTGATTTACCGCCCATTTTTTCAGGTCAATATCATCTCGCAGCGCTTGTGCGGCCTCCGGTTCATAACGGGTGCAGATCAGCCCCAGCTCTTTCAGCGCCATTTCAGCCCGCGCCAGTGCAGACTTGCTGCTTATCCAGTCCGATTTATTCTTCTGACAGGTTTCAAAGGCCTGTTCCAGTAATGCTCGTGCCATTATCTTTTCTCCTGAATCAGTGGCGCAGCGATGAGCGGGCGCGGTCCAGAATTCGGGGTGGTGTTTCTGGTGCTGTCTGTGGCGGTTCGAGCTTTTCTTCTGCCGGTGGCCGTATCACCTCGTCAATAGACTCAATGTGGAATCCCCCCACCCGTAGACAAATTATGTCCTCATGACAAAGCCTGTTCGAAGGCCTCCGGACTGACGTCGCCGAGATGGCTGTGACGCCGGGCCCGGTTGTAGAACGCTTTTGATGTATTCGCAACTAAAAAGCCCTCCGCGTATGCTGAGGGCTTTTTGCACCGGTCATGTCATTACCCTGGGATCCAGGACAATGACCCAATAAACAGATTTTCCAGAGAATAAAAGCAACTAACGTTCGCTGATAACCATAATCATCAAACTCATTCCCCTATTTATCCGCAGGATAATCGCGGTTAATCCATGCGTGGTCATCTTCCCAGGTGAACATCCATTGACGCACCGGACCGGCCATCACGTTCAGGTAGTAACTGTCATAGCCTGCCAGGGTGGCCACCGGATGATAGCCCTTCGGCACCATCACCACATCGCGGTTGTAGACTGCCATACACTCATCGAGCGTCCGGTCGTCGGTATACACCCGCTGCATGCAGAACCCCTGATCCGGGTTGAGGCGATGGTAGTACGTCTCCTCAAGATAGGTTTCCTGTGGGGGATTGTCGGTATCGTGCTTATGGCTCGGGTACGAACTGGTGCATCCCTCATTGGTCCAGACCTCGACCACCAGCAGGCTGTCGGCAGGTTTGTCTTGCGGCAGAATGTTATGCACATAGCGCTGGTTATTTCCCTTGCCGCGCGCTTCACCGTCGATATCCTGCGGGGCGATCAGTCGTGTCGGGTACGTACCCTTCCCCGGTGCAGCGCACACCGCCAGCTCAAGCGTCGTCAGCGCGGTGACCTGTACAGCCTCCTGAGAGGTCACGTAAACCGCCCACGGCTTGATGCGCTCAAAGGGACTCATACGCTCGCCGATGTCGGTAAACGTTGCCCCTGGCGTACTGATGGTCGCGCGTCCGGCCACCAGCACCAGACAACGTTCTTCGCTGACGGCGGGCAGCGTCAACTGCTGCCCCTCCGCCAGTTCATACGCCTCAAAGCCCACATATCCCCAGCCCGCCCCTTCCGGCGTCACCGACTGGGTACGCCCTTGCACGTTCGGCGGCTGCCAGGGTGATAATAAACGTGACATGTCGCCTCCTCAGATAAGCCCGGCATCCCGCGCCAGACGGCTAAGATTGTTATAGCCCAGACGTGCATAGGTCAGCGGATGCGCAATAGCCGGATCCTGCTCTGCCTCCACCACCAGCCAACCCTGATACTGATTTGCCTTTAGCAGCGCCATTATCGGCGGGTAGTCCACGCAACCGTCGCCTGGCACGGTGAAGACGCCGCTCAATACCGCGTCGAGGAAGCTGGTTTTACGGTTTTTCACGTCGGCCAGCACGTCGGCCCGCACATCTTTGCAGTGAACATGATTAATACGTGATGCCCAGCGCTGCGCCACCGCCAGCGGGTCTGCACCGGCAAATGTCAGATGGCCGGTATCCAGCAGCAATCCCACCTCATTGCCAGTATGCGTCATCAGATTATCCACATCCTCAGCGGACTCAATCACTGTCCCCATATGGTGATGATAGGCAATCTGTACGCCCTGCTGCTGGGTATAGCGGGCAAACTCGGTCAGCTTCTCGCCGTATTCCTGCCAGCGCTCCTGCGGGAATCGCGGACGCAGATGAACCGGCGTCTGCTGCTCGCCATGAATACAGCCGCTCACTTCAGCGAACACCAGCACCTTCGCACCCAGCTCACGTAGCAGCGTCAGGTGTGACTGCACGGCGGCAATTTCCTCCTCCACACTGCGCTCCAGCAGGCGACCGGAATACCAGCCAGAAACCAGCTGCAGGTCGTGGCGTTGCAGGATCGGCCCCAGCAAGCGCGCTTCACGCGGGAATTTATTACCCAGCTCGAACCCGGCAAACCCGGCCTCTTTGCCTTCGCTCAGACAGGTATCAAGCGAAGTCTCAGCGCCAAGTGAAGGAAGATCGTCGTTGGTCCATGTCAGTGGATTAATGCCTAATTGTACCGTCATTCTCTTCTCCTGAATTATGCGTGTCCGCGCTCGCGCCACCAGGCGATAAGCTGCAGGTAGTTGTCCCGAATACGCGCCACCAGCTGCGCATCGTCGATATCGTGTTTCAGCCAGGCGCGGGAGGCATCGCCAAATAATGTCCGTCCCACGGCAAACCCTTTCACCAGCGCCTGACCCGCAGCGGCTTTGAAATCAGCACGGAGCTGATCGGCCGGCGCATCAAGCCCTAAAATGACTACCCCACGGCAGTGCGGATCGCGACGTGCAATGATCTCGCTCAGCGCCGTCCAGCCCACAGAAGAGAGCGGCGGTAGCTTCCACCAGTCGGGGTAAATCCCCAGGTTATAAAAGCGGGAAATGGCGCGCAGATAGAGCTCATCGCTGCGTGGCATGCTGGCGGGCAGGATCACTTCCAGCAGCAGTTCATGCCCGGACTGGCAGCAAGCGTGGTACACCTCCGCGACTTTTTGCTCCTGCTCCAGACGCAGGGCGTGAGCATCTTCCGGATGGAAAAAGACCAGGCATTTCACCACGTGTTCCTGCGGCCAACTGATCAGCTGCGTGCCGATATTGCCGTGCTCCATCTCCAGCGGACGCGAGCCCGGCAGTTCGATGGGGCGGCCTATCCACCACCCTTCACCGGTGATGGCATTCAGCGCATCCTGACCAAACGTGCCGTCGCACAACAGCCCGGCTTTGCCATCCAGCCCGGCGCAACTCGCCGCTTCCCGGCTGGCCTGTAAGATCAGCTGTTTTAGTGCCGGGATGCGTTTTAGCGAAGCGCCACACTGCAAGGCCATCTCTTCAAGCTGGCTGCGGTGATCGAAGGCCATCACGCACAGTTCTGGCCATTCCCGACGACGCGTGGTGACGCGGTGCAGATGGTTAAGACGCGGGTCGATATCCGGGCGTGGCACCGTGTCAGCCCGAGATAAATAATCATCCAGCTCCAGTTTGCTCGGCATGGCCGGGGCGCAACCGTGGCGCGATACCACCAGTGCGCCGCAGGCGTTAGCATAGCGACAGGCCTGCTCCCAGCCTTCATCGTTAAGGTAGCCACGCAGCAGGCCGGACATAAACGCATCACCCGCGCCCAGCACATTGAGCACCTCCACGCGCACGCCGGTCACCGTCAGGCCGTCATCCAGCCGCGGTGGAATGGCGTCGGTATATACCGAACAGCCGAGCGCCCCACGTTTGCAGACCAGCGTCGCCTTACTCACTGCCCGTACCTGTGCCAGCGCCTGCAGCGTTTCGGTGCTGCCACCGGCAATATGAAACTCCTCCTCAGTGCCGACAATCACGTCAAAAAGATGCAGTACGTCCTGCAACTGACGCGTTACCTGCTCGGCGGCAATAAAACGGGTTTCGCCGTCGCCTAATGAGGTCAGCCCCCATAGCACCGGGCGATAGTCGATATCCAATGCCGTACGCACGCCGTGACGGCGGGCATATTCGAGCGCGGTCAGCACCGCGTCGCGGGTTTGCGGGTGAGAAAGATGGGTCCCGGTGATGGCCAGACAGCGGGCAGACGCGATGTACTGTTCATCTACATCGCTGGCGACAATGGCCATATCTGCGCAGTTGTCACGGTAAAAAATGAGAGGAAAGGTGTCCCGGTCTTTAATGCCAAGTAGCACCAGCGCCGTCAGGCGTTCTTTATCCGTTATCAGGTGGCTGGTATCGCATCCTACCTGGTGTAATTCTTCGCGCAGAAAACGGCCCATATGCTCGTCACCCACGCGTGCCAGCATTGACGAGCGCAGCCCCTGGCGCGCCGTACCGTAAGCCACATTACCTGACGAGCCACCAAGGTATTTAGCAAAACTGGAAACATCCTCCAGACGCGCACCAATCTGCTGACTGTAGAGGTCAACCGCTACGCGGCCCATGCATATCACATCAAACTGCTTTTCCACGTTGATACCTCTTCAGACAATATCGTTCACGTTCAGCCAGCGGCCTTCCCGGTGTGAGAGCGCAATGGCGTCCAGCACGCGCGACACCTTCCAGCCCTCTTCGAAGTCCGGCCACATCGGCACATCGGCGGCGATGCCGTCGACCAGATCACGCACTTCCACTGTTTTCTGGTCGTTAAAGCCGATACCGTGCCCCGCTCCCAGGCAAAATGCGGCATAGTCCGGATGCGCAGGCCCCACCAGCAGCGTACGAAATCCCTGGCGATTCACCGGATCGTCATGCAGATAGAGCTTCAGCTCCGCCATACGCTCCTGGGTAAAACTGATGGTCCCTTTGGTCCCGGTTATCACATACGAAAGGCCCATTTTGCGCCCGCAGGCGACGCGAGAAGTTTCAATCACGCCCTGTGCACCGCCCGCAAAACGCACCATCGCGTGCGCCTGATCTTCGTTTTCCACCGCCACCTTTTGCGATGAACCGGCCTGCGCCGGGCGTTCCGGCACCACAATTTTCAAATCACCGCAGACCTGCTGAATATCACCGACCAGATACTGGGCCATATTGACGATATGCGCAGCCAGATCGCCGAGCGCTCCCAGCCCTGCGGTCTCTTTAAAGCAGTGCCAGTGAATGGGCGAAAGTGGGTCGGCCATATAGTCTTCGTTGTGGGTGCCGTAGAAGTGGATCACCTCGCCAATCTCACCGCGTTCGACGATCTCTTTCGCCAGCTTCGCCGTCGGGTTTTTCATGTAATTAAACCCCACCAGCGTTTTCACCCCGGCCCGCTTCGCCGCCTCAACCATCTCGTAGGCGTCATGCGCATTGAGCGCCAGCGGCTTTTCCGAGTAGACGTGCTTGCCGTGGCGAATCGCCTCCAGCGCCATCTCTTTGTGCAAATGATTGGGTGAACAAATATCCACTACATCAATGGCCGGGTCGGCCACCAGCGCGCGCCAGTCCCCGGTTGAACGGTTAAAGCCAAACGCCTGCGCCCGCTGCGCCGCCAGCTCCGGCGTAACTTCGGCGACCATTTCGCGCACCAGCTTGCCGCGCAGGTCGAACACCGTCGGCGCCTGGGCATAGGCAATGGCGTGCGCCCTGCCGATATACCCGGTGCCAATCAATCCAATGCGTACCTCTTTCATTATTTATCCCTCACAATGCGCCGCGACGGCTCTTGGCATAGGTGTCGAACGCCACCGCCAGAACGATAATTAACCCGGTAATAATTTGCTGGTAGTAAGCCGAGACGTTCATCAGGACCAGGCCGTTAATCAGAATACCCATGATGATTGAGCCGATAATGGTGCCGCCGATCCGCCCGTATCCGCCCATTAACGACGTTCCGCCGATCACCACCGAGGCGATAACGCGCAGCTCAAACGAGATCCCGGCCACCGCCTCCGCGCTGCCCAACCTCGCGCTAAGAATGAAGCCCGCCAGCCCGGCAAGACAGCCAATCAGCACATAGACGCTCACCAGTACCCGTTTGACGTTGACCCCCGCCAGACGCGCCGCTTCCGGGTTGCCGCCAATGGCGTACACAAAGCGACCCCAGCGGGTTTTATGCAGCGCCAGATAGCCGCCGATAGCCACCAGTGCGAAGATCCAGATAGGAATGGAAATGCCGAGCAGTTCGCCACGTCCCCACCAGCGGTAGCCCGCATCGAAACCGGCGATCGGCGCTCCGTCGTTTACCACCAGCGTCAGGCCGCGCCAGATGGTCATCCCACCGAGGGTGACGATAAACGGCGGCAGGCGCAGGCGAGTCACGCCAAGCCCGTGCAGAAAGCCAATCGCAGTCCCCATCGCGAGGCAAATCCCCAGCCCAACCAGCCAGCTCAGGCCGCCCCAGGCGTTCGGGTCAACGGTGGTAAAGTTGTCGCCCTTAATCACATACGCGGCGGTCATGGCGCAGACCGCGAGAATGGACCCCACCGACAGGTCGATCCCGGCGGTCAGAATGACAAAGGTCATCCCCACGGCCATGATCCCGTAGATCGACACTTCGGTCAGAATGTTGAAAATATTACGTTCAGAGAGAAAATTGCTGTTCTGCAACTGGAAGAAAATCAGCAGCAGGATCATAAAAATCAGCACGCCGAAGCGCTCAAAAAAGGCGATGGGATCGAGGCGTCCGGCACGTTTACCCGGAACCTGCGTTTTAGAAATCATCTGCGTCATGAGAAACTCCGTTATGCCGCGTTCAGGGCGTTGTGGTTGATGGCCATCATCGTCATCAGCCGCTCGTCGTTGGCGTCATCGCCGTGGATCTCGCCGGTCACACGACCTTCACTCAGGGTGATTATCCGGTCGGAAACCGCCATTACTTCAGGCAGATCGGAGGAGATAACAATCACCGCCACGCCCTTTTTCGCCATTTCAAACAGCACCTGATGCACCTCTGATTTAGTGCCGACATCAATGCCACGCGTCGGCTCATCGACGATCAGCACGCGGGGATTGAGCGCCATGCAGCGCGCCAGAATCACTTTTTGCTGGTTGCCACCGGAGAGCTTGCGCACTTCCTGGGCGCTGTTGACCATTTTGATCTGCAGCGCCTGGCGATAAGCCTCAATCAGCGCATCCTCTTTGCGGGTGTTGACGAACCAGCGCCAATGCAACAGAGAAGAGAGGCTGGAGAGCGACAGGTTGTCGCGAATCGACAACCCCAGCACCGCGCCCTCTTTTTTGCGATCTTCAGGGACCATCGCCACGCCCTGATCCAGGGCATACAGCGGATCGCGCGGCAGGTACGGCACGCCATCCAGTTCAAAGGTGCCAGAGGTAAAAGCGTCGGCACCAAACAGACAGCGCGCGACTTCAGTGCGCCCGGCGCCCACCAGCCCGGCAATGCCTAACACTTCTCCGGCATGGACGTGAAAGCTGATGTCATGCAGCGCAATGCCGTGCGGATCCAGCGGCGGTTTTACACGGCTTAGTCCCTTGATCGCCAGGCGGACAGGTTTGTCCTGATGATGGGTTTCACTCGGCGGGCGACGGTTAAACGCCACGTCACGCCCAACCATCAGGCGGATCAGCTGTTCTACCGTGGTCTGGGCAACCTCGCCGCTGCCGGTAAAGCGGCCATCCTGGAAAACGGTGAACCGATCGCAGAGTTGGAACACTTCGTGTAGACGGTGGGTGACATAAATAATGCTCACGCCGCGGCTTTTAAGCTCCCGCACCACCCGATGCAGGCTTTCCACTTCGCTGTCGCTCAGTGCGGCAGAAGGCTCATCCATGATGATCAGCTTCGCATTGAGGGTCAGCGCACGGGCAATTTCCACCATTTGTTGTTGTGCCACGCTCAGGCGGGCCACTGCGGTGGTTGGCGCCACGTTCAACTGCAGATAATCCAGAATCACCTGCGCTTCCTGATTCACCGCCTTTTCATCAACAATCAGATTGCGTTTGCGCGGTTCACGTCCGAGGAACATATTCTCGGCGACGGTCATATTCGGCAGCAGGTTAAATTCCTGATAGATAGTGATAATGCCCTTGTTCTGCCGCTCAACGGGGGAATCATCCACCGGCAACGTTTCACCGTTGAACCAGATATCACCGCGAGTTTGCGGCTGCGCGCCCGCCAGCGCCTTCAGCAAGGTCGATTTTCCTGCGCCGTTTTCACCCAGCAGCGCGTGAATCTCACCTGCCCCAACGGTCAATTGCGCGCTGCTCAGCGCCCAGACACCGGAAAAACTTTTTGCCAGGTCGGTCACATTCAGTAAGGGTTGCGACATCAGCCTGCTCCTCCTTTAGAGTGAGCCCCCGTAACGGCGGCTCCAGATATACACAAAATCATTCAAGCTGCATCAAGGCGGCAAGTCTGAGAATCCCCAGGAGCTTACTCAAGTAAGTGACTGGGGTGAGCAGATGCAGCCAACACAGAGGCAGCTTGAAGGATGACGTGTATAAATTAGTTACCGGCCTCGTTAATACGCTCAGCCTGCTGCAGGGTCTCTTTGGTGATAAGCGTTGGCGGATAGTCCGCGCCGGTGATCGGCTTCTTCTCACGCACGTTGGCGACCAGCTGGCTCATCGCCGTGGTGACCGCAAAGCCAGGACGCTGATCCGCCGTCACCGCCATCCAGCCATCACGCACACGCGCCAGCGCTTCCGGCACCGCATCGAAGCCCGTTACCAGCACTTCACCGGGTTTCATCCCCTGGGCTTGCAGCGCTTCAATGGCCCCCAGCGCCATGTCGTCGTTAGCGGAGAGGATCACCTGCGGACGTTTCGGCAACGAAGGCAGTACGCTCTCAACAATGCGCATCCCTTCAGAACGCATCCAGTTACCCGTCTGATCGGCGACGATCTTGTACTTTTCGCCACCCGCTTTCAGGCTGTCGCGAATACCCTTGGTCCGTTCAATGTTGGAAGACGATCCCGGCTGGCCGGTGAGCAGAATAATGTCCGCCCCTTCAGGGAATTTGGTTTTCACAAAGTCGCCAATCACCTGGCCACCTTTGTAGTTGTTGGCACCGAAGTGCGGCACTTTCTTCTGGCTGTCAACGGAGCGGTCAAGCGTGACAACCGGCAGTTTTGCATCCTGGATTTCATCTACCGCGCTGGAGACGGCGTTAACATCATTGGGGGAGACGATAAATCCCTGCGCCCCACGGGTGATGGCGTTTTCCAGGTCAGCGACCTGCTTCGGCGAGCTACCCTGCCCGTCAAGAACCTGTAGATTTACGCCCATCTCTTTTGCGGCTTTCACCGCCGTACGCTGCATGTGGACTTCAAACGGCATCGCCAGGTTTGGCGTACTGAACACGATCTGTTCGTTTTCAGCCATTGCTGTCCCGGAGGTCATGGCGATGAGGACAGCTAAGATCAGTTTTTTCATTATTATGTCTCTCTGTGTAGGGGGGTTGGGTATAACAATCAGAGGAGAACTTCACGCTGGCTGTGCAGGGATTCCAGCGCTTTATCCGCGAGGTACAGCGCACGCTCACCGTCATCACCGCTGCAATCCGGAACCGCTTCGCCACGCAGCACGGCCACAAAATGTTCCCATTCCGCGGCATAAGCTGATTTGTAGCGTTGCAGGAAGAAATGTTCCGGCAGGGCACTGGTGCAGCCGGTCTTGCCATAGTGCTGCACCTGATTTTCCAGAATGTTGCCCGCGCACAGCAGCCCTTCAGAGCCGTGCAGCTCCAGGCGCTGGTCATAACCGTAAGCAGAGCGGCGGCTGTTGACGATGGTCGCCATCGCGCCAGAGGCATATTTCAGGACGATAAACGCGGTATCGATGTCCCCGGCTTCACCAATCGCCGGGTCGACCAGGTTGCTGCCCTGGGCGTATACCGAGACCGGCTCTTCTCCCATGATAAAACGCGCCATATCAAAATCATGGATAGTCATATCTCGGAACATCCCGCCGGACACACGGACATATTCAGCCGGCGGCGGTGACGGGTCGCGGGAAATGATCAGCAGGGATTCCGGCTTACCGATACGCCCGGCCAGCACATCCGTTTTCACGCGGCGAAACTGCGGATCGAAGCGGCGGTTAAAACCGATAAACAGCGGTACGTCGTACTCTTTGACCACTTTCAGGCAATCGCGAACGCGGGCCAGGTCCAGATGTACCGGTTTCTCGCAGAAGATGGCCTTACCGTGACGGGCAGCCAGTTCAATCAGATCCGCGTGGGTATCTGTGGCGGAGGCGATCAGCACGGCATGAACATTCGGATCAGTCATCGCCTCATCCAGGCTCTGCAGACGGGCCTGATATTGCGAGGCAAGACGGGTGGCAAATTCCTGATTCGGGTCGACAACGGACCAGAGTGTGGTGGCACTGTGACTGGCAATGTTAGCTGCATGTACCTGGCCAATTCGGCCAGCGCCCAGTAAAGCAATGTTAAACATAACGGCTCCCGGTGTTGGTGAATGCGATGAACTAACGACACTACAAATAAAACATTTATTTCATTTTTATAAATAGTGAAAATTATGTTTTTGGGTGCGGGTTAACACTTTTGAGATAAGTGAGACAAAATCTGTTATCAATATCACAACATCGACGGGTGCCAGATAGGGACATTCGCCCTCTTCCGGTCGGGAAGAGGGCGACGTGTGAAAAACCAGGAGAAATGAAATGAAAATTTCGTTATGGCGGATTGCCGGATGGCGGTGCTAATGCCTTATCCGGCCGTTAACCATAGTCCGTAGGCCGGGTAAGCGCAGCGCCATCCGGCATGACTCTACCTCAGTACTGACGGGCGTTTTTCAGCTGCGTTAGCGTCTGTTCTGCGGCCTGGCGTACCGCAGGTGATTCAGCCATCTGCGCATCGCCGGTTCGCCACCATGAGGCGTAATCATGGGTCATAGTTTTCGGCAGTACTTTGATGTCCAGCAGCGTCGGGCCGGGATGCGCACGTGATGCCGCCAGCGCCGCCAGCAGGCTTTGCTCATCATGAACCTTCCACGCACGACAGCCGTAGCTTTCGGCATTTTGGGCAAAATCGACCTTCACCAGCGGCCCGTCCAGCCGCCCGGTTTGCGGGTTGCGATGGCGGTTTTCGGTGGCAAAACTGCCCATCCCATGGCCCATCTGCAGATTGTTAATGCAGCCAAAGCTGGCATTATCAAACAGCAGAATGGTGACTTTTATGCCCTCCTGCACGGCGGTCTGCAGCTCAGAGTGCAGCATCATGTACGAACCATCGCCCACCATGGCGTACACCGGCTGCTGTGGTTTTGCCAGCCTGGCCCCGACGGCGGCGGCAATCTCGTACCCCATACAGGAATAGCCGTATTCCAGGTGATAGCTGTCCGGCGTTTTAACTTGCCAGAGTCGCTGTAAATCCCCCGGTAACGAACCGGCCGCGCCCACCACAATGGCGTTATCTTCAATATGCTGGTTGATAAGCCCCAGTACCCGCGTCTGGGTCAGGCGGGTGTTGAGCGTGTCGCCATATTCCGCCAGTTGTGCATCAAGATGCCCTGCCACTTCGGGCGCATCATCAGGATGCCAGTCGCGCGTCCATAAACGCTGGCACTCTTCGCGCCAGGCCGATTGCGCGACAGCAATCTCTTCTCCCCAACGGCTACGATACGCCGTCATGGCCTGCGTTAACGCGGTCAACCCGGTTTGGGCATCGGCAATCAGCGCGGTAGCATCCAGCTTTAAAGCGTCAAATTCCGCCACGTTCAGCAGCAGAAATTCCACGTCCGGGTGCGAGAACAAGGCTTTCGAACCGGTGGTAAAGTCGGTGAGACGTGTGCCAATGCCAATAACCAGATCGGCCTGGGTTGCCAGTTGATTCGCCGCCATACCTCCCGTCACGCCGATACCGCCCAGGTTAAGTGGGTGGTCACTTACCAGCGCGCCCTTTCCGGCCTGGGTTTCAGCAAACGGCAGATGCAGCGTCTCGACAAACGTACGAAACGCCTCATGTGCGCCGGCGTAACGCACGCCACCACCGCACACCACCAGCGGGCGCTGTTTACGCGCAATCAGCGCCCGGGCCCTCTCCAGACGCTGAGGGTCAGGCGGTCGGCGTTCAATGTAGTGAACACGGCGCGCGAAGAAGCTAAGCGGATACTCCCAGACCTCACCCTGCACATCCTGCGGCAGGCAAATCGTCACTGCGCCAGTATCTGCGGGGTCAGTAAGTGTTCGCATCGCACTTAACATTGCGCTCATTAACTGCTCTGGACGGTTAATACGATCCCAGTAACGAGAGACCGGACGGAAGCAGTCGTTGGTGCTGATGCTAAGATCATGATACTGCTCAATCTGCTGCAATACCGGGTCCGGCTGGCGGCTGGCGTAAACATCCCCCGGCAACAGCAGCAGCGGAATGCGGTTCGCCGTGGCGGTCGCCGCCGCCGTCACCATATTGGCCGCTCCGGGACCTACCGACGATGTCACGGCCCAAATACGCTGTCGGCGATGCTGTTTGGCGAACCCTGTCGCCATATGCGCAATTCCCTGCTCATTACATCCCTGCATCACCTTCAGATGCCCGGCATCCTGCTCCAGCGCCTGGCCGATTCCGAGCACATTACCGTGACCAAAGATGGTCGCCACGCCCTCCACGAAGGGCGTTTCATGTCCATCAACGCAGACATACTGTTGATTGAGGAATTTGACCAGCGCCTGGGCCATGGTCATACGTTCGGTTTGCATAGCGCCTCCTGTCAGCCCAGCGTCGGCATGGAGAACGCCGCGCCCGTGTCCTGCTGCATTTCCGGCCAGCGTGCGGTAACGGTTTTCATTCGGGTGTAGAAACGCACGCCGTCGTTGCCGTGAACGTTAAGCGCACCAAAGATAGAGCGTTTCCAGCCGCCAAAGCTGTGGAACGCCATCGGGACCGGGATCGGGACGTTTACCCCAACCATCCCGGCCTGAACCTCTTCGCAGAAACGACGCGCGCAGCCGCCGTCACGGGTGAAGATAGCCGTGCCATTACCATATTCATGACGGTTAATCAGTTCCACCGCACTGGCGTAATCTGCTACCCGCACCACAGAAAGTACTGGTCCAAAAATCTCTTCTTTATAGATGGTCATCTCTGGCGTGACCTTGTCGAACAACGTCGGCCCGACAAAATAGCCCTGCTCATGACCTTTGACGCTAAAGCCACGACCGTCAACGCGCAAGCGGGCACCCTGAGATTCACCGCTATCAATATAGCCGAGTACTTTACTGCGGTGCACCGAGGAGATCAGCGGTCCCATTTCATTTTCCGGCGTCTGGTCAAGGCCCGGCCCGACGCGCAGCGCCGCAATCTGTTGTTCCAGTCGGGCACAGAGTTCATCTGCCGTTTTATCGCCGACGGCCAGGACGACGGAAAGCGCCATGCAGCGTTCCCCTGCCGCGCCATAAGCTGCGCCCATAATGGCGCTGGTGGCCATCTCCATGTCGGCATCCGGCATTAAAATACAGTGGTTTTTTGCCCCACCGAGCGCCTGACAGCGTTTACCGTGAGCCGATGCAGTTTGATAAATGTATTCGGCTATGGGGGTTGAACCGACAAAGCTCACGGCCTGAACCCGCGGGTCGGTCAGCAGCACGTCTACCGACGCTTTATCGCCCTGAACCACGTTGAACACACCGTCCGGCAGCCCCGCCTGTTGCAGCAGCTTTGCCAGTTCGAGCACCAGAGAAGGATCTTTTTCCGACGGCTTCAGCACAAAGGTGTTGCCGGTCGCCAGCGCGATGGGGAACATCCACATCGGCACCATCGCCGGGAAGTTAAACGGCGTGATCCCTACGCACACACCGAGCGGTTGCATCAGCGAGTGGCTGTCGACGCCCGTTCCCACGTTGGCTGAGTGCTCACCTTTTTGCAGGTGAGGAATGCCACAGGCAAACTCCACCACTTCCAGACCTCGGGTGATTTCGCCGACGGCATCAGAGAACACTTTGCCATGCTCTTCGCTGATTAAGCGGGCAAGTCGCGTCATGTTCTCTTCCAGCAAAGCCTTAAAGCGGAACATCACTCGCGCACGCTTTAGCGGAGAATAGCGCGCCCATGCAGGAAAGGCTTCATGCGCCGCCGCAACGGCCTGCTCGGTTTCCTGTACCGTACTCATCACCACCTGGCGGATTTGTTCGCCGGTGGCTGGGTTGAAGATTGCCTGCACACGCTGGCCTGAACCGGTGACACATTCGCCGTGAATAAAATTCGCTACCGTCTCCATCCTTAACCTCTCGCTGTTGATACGTGGCTGTTACCTGAACACTGTTCTCTGTGTACTATATATGAAACAAATATTCCATTTTAAGTTGAAATAAAACAAATATTGATTAATGTGATCAAGGATGGATTTTTATGTTAACAAGCAGCATTGCCAGAATAATCTGGCTATCCGTGTATTTCACGCGAAGAGAGGATTGAAGCTTTTGTTTCATTTTTAACAGCAATTGAATCATCAACATTTAAAAGACGCGGCTTTGCGTTTAGAATCATAAAACGATGTAACAGGAGGTAAAATGACGACAGCAACCAGCCTGAACGAGCTGCAGCAGCAAATCCGCGATCGCTACGATAGCCTGAGCAAGAGGCTGCAGCAGGTGTCCCGCTATGTGCTGGATAATACCAATAGCGTGGCCTTCGATACGGTTGCCGTCATTGCCGAGCGTGCCGGAGTACCGCCATCGACGCTGATCCGCTTTGCTAATGCCTTTGACTTCTCCGGTTTCAACGAAATGAAACAGCTGTTTCGTATGAACCTAGTGGAAGAGACCGCCAGCTACAGCGACCGCGCACGACTGTTTCGTGAAATGGAAAGTGAAGCGGTGCCGGAAACCCCGCTGGACATCCTGCAGGAATTTGCCCGTTCGAATGCGCAGGCCTTACAGCAGCTGGCGGCCCGCGCTGAACCCGAAATGCTGGTACGTGCAGTACAACTGTTGGCAGATGCCGACACGATTTACATCGCCGGTTTGCGCCGCTCATTTAGCGTAGCCGCCTATCTTACTTATGCCCTGAGCCATCTTGAGTGCCGCCCTATTCTGCTCGACGGGATGGGGGGAATGCTGCGCGAACAGATAAACCGCATTAAAGCGAACGATATCGTAGTGTCGATTAGCTTCTCGCCTTACGCAGAAGAGACCGTCATGGTCAGTGAAACGGCAGCGAATGCCGGTGCTCGCCAGATTGTGATTACCGACAGCCAGATCAGCCCGCTGGCAACGTTCAGCGATCTCTGCTTTGTGGTGAAAGAGGCGCAGGTCGACGCCTTTCGGTCGCAGTCTGCCACGCTGTGTCTGGTGCAATCGTTAGTGGTAGCGCTGGCGTACAAATTAGGTGATGGCAGCAACGAAAAAAGCCGTTCGGCTGGGTAAGTATGGCAACCAGGCCGTTCCACCGCGACGAATGCCGGATAGCATGTTGTCCAATAAACAGGTATCTGGCACGCCGCGAGCGCAATCATCTTACGCGCTGATCTAATCCTTGCAATGCTTGCAAAGAGCGTTCGGCATAGCGTAATAGGCCTGTGCCTTATCTCTTCCATCGTTCAACATGGTCCGAGTCAGACTGCGGTTCTCTCACAGGGCCGCAGAATGCGAGACCGCGCCGCTGGGTAACCAGAGCCGTTAAGCGCCTTATCCGCACGAGAAAACGACATATTCCTATATATTATAAGATTTATTATGCAAACAAATATTATTTTTCAATATGTTGCCAATGTTTGATTTTTTATGAATTTTATTTCCATTACAAACTATCCTACACTTGTTTTTACGCATATATATAGCAGGAATATCCCATGAACGAACCGCCTGGACACCATCGTTCGTTGTGCAGAAAACAGATCAGCAATATGCTTTTTCATACTTTCGGGTGATAACAATTTCGATCAAGCATTTTTTCATCATTTAAGGAGAGAAACAGGATACCAGAATTGCAACGCATGTTGCCTTGCTGGTAGTCAACGAAGCAATTGATTGATGGTGTAGAGTAAAATGAATCAAATACGAGAATCATTAAACAATGTTATATTCCCGGATAACATGCCTGACTCCTGGCCTTATCAATCCTGGTGTTCCCCGGCAGATATTGACACCGATATTACCTGGTATTCTTTTACTGAGCTTGATTTAACACTCAACGCCTGGCTAGGACAAAACGCCTTAATCCCTGTGCGAACATCTGTTTGGGGGTTTGTTTATGAGAATGAACCATTAGTCCAGATAAATATCAAAGATGATACTGCATTTATTGCAATTAACCGGAGATTCTACTCTTGGGTAATTATTGTTGCAGGAACCTACAACTTAAATATCAGCCTCGATTTATCCACGATCTTTAAGCACACGGCATTAGCAGATACGGCTCTATGTATGATTGCCAATAGAGTTGATACTCAATCAGTAGACGTCGCACTGAACACAGCAAAATCTTTTATGAACTTTGTTTTTTTTCATGAACTGGTTCATCTAATATGCAGTCATCATGCGTTTTTTCAGCACAATGGACATCAACCGTCCTACATCAGAACTATGGCGTTTATTGCTGATTTTTTAGCTTTCGAAAACTCACTTATGCCCTTAAGCGGTAATGACACTACACACAAACGAAATAGAGATCTGGAAATCGGCACCGCCCGTTGTCTTGGTTTTATAATAGCTTCCTATTTCATCATCAAAACTAAACAAATGAACACCGTAAACGTCTACCCTACGGTAAATGAAAGAACTATCTTGTTACTGAGCTATATACTATCACCCTATTTAAAAAGAGGTGAATGGGCAAACATGTTGTTGAAACATGAAGCTAGGGGAATAATGGATGCCTATACTCGACGAAGGAAATTAGGATTTAACCTAGACAATGATAATTGTATCATCTCTACTGATTACGCCACATGTCATTGCAACTGTAGTCAATGCAGTGCTTTCGCCACAGAGATATACACAAAGGCCAGACCATTAAATACTGAAGTGTTAAACCATATGGATGTCTATACTGCATGTTTCTCTAAAAATAGAAACGGCATGACCTATCCCAACCTGGAGAAAATAAACAACGCTACGTCTTATTTTTGTGGTTTAAAACACCCTGTGTTATTTTCATTAGAGAATTCAATTAAGAGATTGATTTAGGACACTTGAACACATTAACTCATGCGCAAACTACAAAAAATTCTCCACACGGAAAGAAAGGATGTTAGCCCTTACTCCCAACTGTCTGCGGAATCGATTTCACGCATCGCCGCACAGTGTGGCCGCGATGAAGTCGCGGATGCGCATATACTGATAAAGCAGTTACAAGCCGAACGGGTCACTGTTCCTGACTGGGATGGTGACACCGAGGACGACATCTGGCGGGCTATCGCGTTATTCCGGGCGATTCTTGCCAGCGTTCAACGCTAACCCGCTTCAATACAAAACGCACTACTGCAACAGTTTCGCAAGCCCCTGCTCCAGCACCGGGATTGCGGCTCCATAGACACCGAGATCGCGACTCACCCGACTGACCGAGAGTTCCTCAATAGTCTGCCCAAAAAAGCTATTCTGCTGTTGAAAGCCCTCACTGAACGCTTGCCAAATACCCGCGTTTTTTACGAAGGGGCCAGAAACGATCAGTTTTTTCGGGAAAAACACGCGACAAACGTTTGAGACTGCGGTGGTCATCTGTTCTACCGCTTGCTGCACGGCGGGATTATCCATCAGGTTCCTTGATTCAAGGAGAGTGGCAATATTCTCTTCATCATCTCCGGTCTGAAAGTCCTCAACCAAAACCTGACGACCAATCGACCACAGTGCTGCGACCGTCTCCAGGCACCCTTTTTGCCCACAATGGCAAAGGGCATTATGCCCTGCAATATGCCAATGACCAATTTCGCCGAAAGCATAGCCACCCTCAACAATTTTGTCCCCGGACTGGCCAAACGCAAAACCAACGCCATATCCCCAGTGCACCAATAATGTGCTTTCATCCTTCTGAAGCAGATGAATCAACAGCTCATTGTCCAGCGTACGGGACAACGTGATGGAGTGGTTCTCATCCGGAAAAACATTTCTGATATCCAGGTTATGCATCCGGGGCCAGCGAGATGTATGAATCCAGCGGTTAGTCGTACGATCAAAAACACCGCCAAGAGAAAAAACGATACCTGCTAACTCAGCATCTTTTGGTAGTTTCTCAAAAATGCTGTTATAGAGATTGCGAAAGATGACTGCCAGTGCAGCATTGTCACTATCCGGGGGCGCTTCGGTATGCTCATGGGCAATAATCTGTGCCGACAGGTTGACCATAAATGTATGTACCGACTGACTGATGACCTGAAAAACAATCGTCACTACCCGGTTGGCATTGACGCCAAGCGTCAGCGACGGCCGGCCTCGCCCGACATGCTCGCTGGGTTCTTCGGTTAACAGTCGACTTTCCAGCAATTCCGCAACATATTCGGAGATCGTGGTTGAACGAATCGACAGTCGTTTGGTCGCTTCGCTTCGGGTTTTAACCTCTCCCTTCAGAACGGCAAGAAAAACGCGTTCTTTATCATTGAGTAAGGCACGGGTAATCGGCAAATGGGTTAAAAAATCTATAGTGCGTTTATTATTCATGCTCTTTTTAATAACGTTCGGGTTCAGGGCCGAAAAGTTGGCGGCAATCCTCATAATGACGCAGAAGAGGTGCATTTTTTCATTAGGGTTACCTGACGAAGTATCCTGAAAGGTCGAGCATCAATCAACCCTGATTTACCTTTTCACGACAGCAGGAACAAAGCATTACAACACAGAAAGACAATCTTAATGGGGAAGGGATAACACAAACGTGGTGGGGGCATTATTGCCCCCGGGCTTTTAGGGGTAGCGTCGGCTTATCTCTGTACCGATGTAACATTCAGTGATGATATTATTTTCATCCCAAACCACCCTGGTATCAGGGCTGGCACACTGATGATATACCATGGCCGGTTGCATAAATTGGATTGGGTGAGCGCTTGCCATTGCCGCGGCGTCATCAAAACTGGCAATGTCCCAGTTCACCAGATTACGCACGGCCTGATCAAGCGTCAGACTAGAACCCGCCAGGTTGCTGGCACCAGGTTGGCGTACCTTTCCATCTTGCGCACGCTCCACGTTGATTCCCGCAAAAGGATATTGTCCCGGGAGGTCACAAGCGGCAGCGCTCATTGCATCCGTGACTAAAATTGAGCGGGAAAGCGTTTTTGCTCGCAGAAGGTTTTTGAGCGCAAATGGCGGAATATGTAATCCATCGGCAATAAAGCTGGCATGCAATGCGTCGCAACTCAACTGCGCCTGTAACGTGTTATCCAGCTTAGGCAATATCTGAGGTATACCATTACCCAGATGCGTGCACAGGCTGGCTCCTGCCTCAACCGCAGCCTGAAGCGAGGCGTACCCCGCACTGGAGTGCCCAACGGCGACACATTTCCCCCTTTTCACTAACGCCCTTACGAACCCTCCACCTTCATCAAACTCCGGTGCACAAGTGACCAGCAAAATCGGTCGTATCAGTTCCCTCTCCAGCTCATCAATCAACCGAACATCCGGTGACGTCATATCTTGTGCAGGATGACAACCGGCATATCCCTCTGCCGGATTCAGAAAAGGCCCTTCCAGATGATATCCCGGAACCATAAACGCACCGAGTTTACTCTCTGCCACCGCCTTATCGAGCGCCCGAAAGCGTCTGGTCAGCACGCTTTTTGATGCGGTGATCAACGTTGGCAGACAGCAAGTCACGCCGGTTTTCAGCATAGCCTCCAGAGCGGAGTCCAGCCTGTCAGCATCAATATTTTCATCATTGAAATCAACGCCGGCAAATCCATTCACCTGTATATCAAATAAACCTAGAGTGACTTTCATCTTTCATCCCTTACTGTTCAGTCATTAACGAGGCGGATTCACTATCCAGAAAAACCTGACAGGCAGGATGACGTTGTACAATTGAAGCCGGAACGCTATTCACTACGGGTCCCTGCAATGCCTGTTTTACCGCCAGCGCTTTACGCGTATCCGGAATACTCAGGATCAGTACTCTGGAGAGCATAATTTGATTAATGCTCATCGAAATAGCTTGGGTCGGAACCTCTTCCAGGCAACTGAACCATTTTTCGCCCAGTTGCTGCCGGCGGCAGGCCTCATCCAGTTCAACCGTCAGATAGGGGACCGTCGTTGTAAAGTCTGCTGGCGGATCGTTAAAGGCCAGATGGCCATTTTCACCAATCCCGGCAAAACAAACGTCAATCTCTTGTGCGCTAATCAACCGGTTGAGACGGTCAATCTCCTCGACAATATTCTCAGCAGAACCATTCACCCCCACAAACTGGCCCACTGCCGGGAGTTTCTCGATAACACGTTCACGCAAATAACGGCGAAAACTGGCGGGATGATCGTCACTTAGGCCAATATATTCATCCAGATGGAATATCGTCACTCGCGACCAGTCAATATCGGCCTTAATAAGATTTTCCAGCATTTGAAATTGACTGGCTCCGGTTGCAAGGATAATAGCAACATGGTCTTTCTGATCTAGTGCATCTTTTATGGCAATAATACCGGCTTGTGCCGCGCCCACACCCAATAGAGCTTTGTTTTCTAAAATCGTAATATTCATATTTACCTCATTTGTTAATTTTCAATACTGTACCTGAATACGTATTAATGATGTTCTTTAAGTCCTTTCGCCATTTGCACCGCCACTAAGGTCAGCAGGCTACAAAACATCAGGTAATAGATCAGGTAGGTGGGGTCACCATCACCAAAAGTGATAAGTGCAGCGGCAATCACCGGTGTGGAACCCGCAAAAATAACGCTATTGAGTTCACGCGATAATGCAATACCGGAATAACGGTATTGTGTTGGGAACAGGTTTGCCAGAAATGCCCCCTGTGCCCCCGATGTCGCACCATGACCAATACCGTAGGCAATACACATGCCGAGAGTTGCCAACACAATATTGCCGCTATCAAGGAACCAGAATAAAGGGAAAGCGAAAGCTCCGAGGAAAATAGCGCCAAATGAGAAGACCACGGTGGTGCCATATTTATCAGCCATTTTTCCCATGATTGGGGTCATGATGGTATTCACCGTTACAGCAACCATCAGCGCTATAAGCCCTTCTGATTTTTCCATCCCTAAGGTATTAGTCAAATAACTGATACTGAAAACACTGAGTAAATATCCATTAGCCTGATGACCAGCCAGACTGAAGAAACCACAAATAAGGTTTTTCGGGCTGTTCATAATCAATGCCTTAAGCGGAACTGCATGCGTTTTCTTATTACTCTCGGCCTTTTCCATTGATTTAACATATTCAGGTGTTTCATCCAGATGTTTACGGATGTAAATAGCCACAATAAACAGCACAATGGAGAACAAGAACGGAACACGCCATCCCCAACTCATAAAGGCTTCATCCGGTAACTGGGTTACCAGAAAAAAGGCCAGCGATGAAAGTAGAATAGCGACCCCAGTAGAGGCATTGATCAGTGAAGTATAAAAACCTCGCTGTTTAATAGGGACATATTCAGCCACAAAGGTCTGGGCACCCGCCAATTCTGCGCCAGAGCCAAACCCCTGCATTAAGCGGATAACCACCAGGGCGATTGTCGCCCAAATACCAATGTGGTGATAAGTTGGCAACAGTCCCAATGCCAGCGTCGCAATCCCCATCAAAACCACCGCAAATATCAGTGCGGGTTTACGCCCATAACGGTCACCAATATGCGCGATAATCACGCCCCCTAGCGGACGAGAGACAAAGCCGACCGCAAAGGTTAAAAAAGCGGCTAAGGTGGCTATGGTGGGCGAAAGATTGGGAAAATAGAGTTTATTAATCACCAACCCTGCTGCAGCGCCGTATAGCGAATAGTCATACCATTCAATAACGGTTCCCGAGATGCTGGCAAACATGACTTTACGGATCGTCTTCTTACTGGCGCCCTGCTCTTGCGGGACCTCCAGTTGTCTTACTCTGTCTAAATTGGCTTCACTCATTGCACCCCCTGAATTTCATTAACTATTTGTTTTAAAGCAATAAAAAACATTGCATGGTTTGGGTAACAAGCGGACATCAACCTCGCGTACGATGACGGTATCACTACTCTATTTATTTTTGAACATGATCGTTCATAATTCAGATCGTAAATGTGACAGCTGTCATGACAATACTGATTTATGAATAAAGACGGAGAAGGAAATGAGGATTCAGGGGGGGGTAATTAAGCGCAGGAAAGGTGGTTGAACATGGTATCAAAATGCCTGTGACTCTGGCACACCAGAGCCACAGGAGACAAACATTAATCAGGCTTGACTGGGTAATGCACCAATAGCGTGGGAGTTTTTCACGGTCAGCGTCACCACTGCCGAACAAATCAATGCCGCAATCATAAAGATAAATGCGCTGTTGTAGCTGCCGCCGCTGCTTTGGATTAACCAACCAATGACCGGTGCGGAAACCACCCCTGCCATTTGTCCACCAAAGTTAACGATGCCGGATGCGCGACCCATGATGTTGCTGGGAATAGTGTCCATCAAAATCCCCCAGAATGTCGCCATGGCGAAGAACATAAACAGTGCTGAAATACACTGGTAAACCACCGCCATATCCGCGCTGCTTACGCTAAAGGTCAAATACAGGAAACCTGCGGCAATAACGGATGTCACAACGTAGAACATCTTACGCAACGACTTGTATTTGTCGGAGCAATATCCACCGATCAATGTGCCACATGCGCCAAACAGGAATGGAATCGCCGCCATCACACCGGTCTTCGCCAGTGAGAACTCACGGACGGTGATCAAATAGCTTGGCAGCCAGGTAGAGAAGCCCCAGAAGGTGATATCAAACAAGAACCAGATAGCCGCCATCTGCCATAGCACGGGCATTCTGAGCACGTCTTTGAACGCAACGGCACGGGTATTTTGCTGACTACCTTGATCGTCAGCCGCCAGTTCCGCCAGATCCTGCTGCGTAATAGCCGGGTGATCTTTCGGGTTGTCCCGGGTAAAGAAATAGATACCCGCCGCAATAAACAGACCGGGAATACCGAGCACGATAAAGACCATGTGCCAGCCAAATGCCCCGATGATGCTCGCCGCAACCACCACCGCCAGCGCCGGGCCTAAGGTATTCACCGTCGACTGAATCGCCGTTGCACGACCACGCTCTTTTGACGGGAAGTAGGTCGAGATCATCTTCCAGGACGCAGACGGGAAGCACCCTTCACCAATGCCAAATAAGAAGCGGACGGCCAGCATCAGAGGAAGCGTCAGTACCGCACCGGTTAAGCTGGTGAAAATTGACCACCAGGCAATGCCAATGGCCATAATTTTACGCGAGCCAAATTTATCCGCCAATAAACCGCCGGGAATTTGAAATGCCGCGTAACCAATAAAGAAGGCGCTAATAATTAAACCTTGTTGCGTGGTATCAAGATTTAAATCTTTACCGATATACGGTAATGAAACGCTCATCACCATACGGTCGAGAAAAGAAAGCAGCCATGCCAGCCAGATTAATGACAGGACGGTATATCTTGCTTTCCAGGTCTTTGGTTTACCTGAAGGTAAAGATGCTTGTTGGTTCATTGTGATGTCCTTGGGGTGTAGTGATCTCTCGCGGCTATAAATGGTCGCGAGAGATCAACGCGTGTTGCGCGTTATTTATTAGTATTGTTTTCTAATAACAGTACCGCTACAGGCATAGCTCTCTATGCCATTAATTAAAGCAATACGTCCATTGACCATTACCAGTTCGATCCCTTCAGGATACTGATTAGGTTCAACAAATGTGCCTTTATCGGTAATGGTGTACGGATCGAACATCACAATATCCGCAGCATAACCGACCTTAATCAGCCCTCGATCCTGCAAGCCCAACACCTCGGCAGGTTTTCCGGTCATTTTACGGATTGCCGATTCCCAGGTCAGACAGCCTTCTTCCCGCACATATTTACCCAGTACACGAGGGAAAGCACCGAACACGCGCGGATGCGGCTTACCTGCGCCCATCAGGCCATCGGTACAGACGTTCTGTTCCGGGCGGCAGAGGAACTTAATTACGTGTTCTTCCGTGCCGTAGAAATCGACCATCCCAACGGCATTTTCTTCTTCAAACAGCAGATCAAAGGTGGCGTTGTACGGATCTTTACCACGCAGTTCACCCAACTCGACGAGGTTCAGGCCAACGGCATCCTGATTTTTTTCTGTCTTCACGCTGGTAACAAAAATCTGATCCAGACCGGCGAAATCAATAAAGTTATCCCAGCCCGGAATGCCCTGTTGAATATCAGCGATCATCTTCTCCCGCAGTTCAGGCGAGGCCAGACGTTCAAGCAGCTTGTCGGTTCCACCCGAATGGACCCACGGTGGCAGGATCACACCAAGCATGGTGCTGCCCGCAACGTAAGGATACTGATCGAAAGAGATGCGGATCCCCTCTTCCTGCGCCTGCTCCAGCATGCCCAGCATCCGATCAATCAGCGTCCAGTTTTTCTTGCCGCAAACTTTCATATGCGAAATGTGCAGCCAGACGCCGGTTGCTTTAGCGATATCGATCAGTTCCTGGGTGGAGTTGATGATGTCGTCGGCTTCACTGCGCTGATGCACCACGAAGATCCCGTTGTATTTCGCCGTGACCTTGCACAGCGCAATCATCTCAGCGGTATCGCCAAAAGCGCACGGCATATAGATAAGCCCGGTGGACAGGCCAAATGCTCCAGCCTTTAACTCCCGCTCGAGGACCTCGCACATCTTGGCCACGTCTTCACGGGTGGAAGGTCGCCCATCCAGCCCCATCGCTTCCATACGCACATTGCCATGCGGGACCAGATACGCAAGGTTAGTGGCCGGGTGACGAGAGGCCAATAAATTGAGATAACCGTCCGTATTCTTGTATTTCCAGTCAATTTTGTCGGTATCGCCATCCAGTCCGGCAATATTTTTACGCCAGGCCGGAATATATTCCTCAGGCAACGGCGCAAGTGCCACGCCATCCTGTCCGAGTAATTCCGTGGTAATACCCTGACGAATTTTTGCCGACAGCGCGGGATTAATAATTGCCGACAAATCAGAATGTGTGTGGGTATCAATAAAGCCAGGACAAATTACTTTTCCTGTTGCATCAATAACCTGTTCATTTACGCCAGCATCAATTTGGCCGATCGCCACAATACGACCGTCATCAACCATCACATCGGCAATCCTGCCTTCGCTGCCCGTCCCATCGATCACATTTCCGTTTTTGAAAATGGTTTTCATCGTAATTCTCCATTGCGGTACAGATAAACTGCACCGCCTGTAGGGTAAGAGGGTTTTATCTTTATTTTTTTAATAGCGATACAATGTCTGGATAATGCTGTAATACCCGCTGGCCGAACCGGTTAGCTGATCGATTTCAATAAACTCATCGATGGTGTGCGCCAGGTTTTCACGCGATGGGCCAAAACCGATGGTTTTGATGCCCGCTTCGCCCGCATAGTGGCTACCGTTCGTGCAAAAGGAATACTGGGTGATGGTCGGTTCAAACCCTGCCGCACGCACGCCGGCCAGCGCGGCCTGCACAAACTCGTCAGACTCTTCGTAAACCCACCCAGGGAAGAAACGCTCACCCTCAATGGTGGCGCCGGTGTAGCAGGACTCCTGGCCTACAGCGTAGGAAACGCTGGCCTTAAATTGTGGATCCTGAGCGACCAGCTCGGCCAATGCGCTTTCCAGTGGCGCAATGACGCTTTCTTTGGTTTCGCCCACCAGCAGGCGGCGATCGTAGGTCGCACGGCAGTAATCTGGCACCACAGATGCACCCGGATACGGCGACGATTTAATATCCGTCAGTTCGAGAATGCCAGGCCCTAACACCGGATGCGTTGGCGGGGTAATGGTGCGAATTTTGTCGATCAGCTGCGCCATTTTGTACACCGCGTTAATACCTGCCTGCGGATTAGCGGAGTGCGCCGGTTTGCCAAACGTTTCAACCACAATTTCAGCGCGGCCACGCTGACCAATTTTCAGGTTTAATTCGGATGCTTCGCCGATAATCACATAGTCAGGTTTATAGCGCTCGCTGACCAGACGGGCGGCGATCCCTTCGAAGCACTCTTCATGTACGATGCAAGCCACGTAGATTTTACCGGCAAACTCACGCTGATTATCCTGGCCGAAAAATCCGACGGCAGAGATCATCGCCGCCACAGCGCCTTTCATGTCCGTCGTGCCACGGCCATAAATTTTACCGTCCTCAATGTCGCCACCGTACGGATTGTGGGTCCACTTTTCCGGATTCACGGGCACAGTATCAATGTGTCCATCCAGCACCAGCGTTTTTCCTGGTTTATTGCCGACAATACCGCCAACAATATTTCCGTATTTATCGACGTGAATATCATCGAACTGGTAATGCTCCATCATTGTTTTTATTGCATTTACCACTTCCCCTTCCTGACCGGAATAACTTTTCTGCTGGATCAGCGCCTGGCAATTCTTAATCACTTCTTCAATACGGTTTGCAGATAACATGGTTTTCTCCGTTATAACTTCAATCAGGAATGGATTAATTAATGCCGGGGTACTGACCGCCCCAGACAATATCCAGATATTGTTGGGGGTCGGTATCACCTTCTGTGCTTATCAACAGCACGCGAGAATGCGCATCCAGCCCCAGTTGTTCACGCGTCTGTGCCAGTGCTGGCGAGGTCATTAGCAGTGCCAGCAGACCGGTGGTCACAGCACCGGATTCACCGGACGTAATTTGGGGATCGCCCGTTAATGGGTTACCCAGCATGCGCATCCCCAGCGCGGCCACTTCATCAGGGCAGGAGGCAAATGCGTCGGCATAATCACGCAACAGTTTCCAGCCGATGCTGTTGGCTTCGCCGCAGGCAAGTCCTGCCATAACGGTCTGCAAATCTCCCCCAACGGCCACCGCCTCGCCCTCTTTAGCCAGAGCAGAACGGTAGAGGCAGTCGGCAATTAACGCCTCAGCGACAATCACTTTCGGACGGTTTTCCCCCCAGGCCGCCGTCACCATTCCCTGCACCATCCCGGCAAAAGAGCCCACGCCCGCCTGAACGAATACGTGTGTTGGCGCAACCTGGTGAAGCTGATCTATCGCTTCCAGCATCAGCGTGCCGTAGCCTTGCATAATCCACAGCGGGATCTTTTCATAGCCTTCCCAGGCCGTATCCTGCACCACGATCCAGCCATGTTCTTCAGCTTGTTCGGCGGTCATACGCACGGCATCGTCGTAGTTCATATCGACAATCTCCGCCGTCGCGCCTTCATTGCGAATTGCGGTCAGACGCTGCTCAGATGAGCCTTTCGGCATGTAAACCACCGCATTCTGCTTGAGCTGCCGCGCCATCCATGCCACTCCGCGTCCGTGGTTGCCGTCGGTCGTGGTAGCAAACGTCACGGTCTTCAGGTCGCGGCGCACTTCGTCGCTGGTCATCACATCAAAAGGTAATTCGCTGATATCCTTACCCACTAATTCCGCGATGTGGCATGCCATCGCATAGGCACCTCCCAGCGCTTTAAAGGCTTTGAGACCAAAACGCTGAGACTCATCCTTCAGATAAATATTTTTAACGCCCAGTTTTTGCGAAAGAACCGGTAACGAATACAGCGGCGTCGGCGCATAACCCGGAATAGAGCGATGAAAATTCAGCGCTTTTACCAATTCCTGGCGACTAAACGGCGCCAGCGGCGCATTGGGGTGTTCAGTAAACGGCGTCTGGTTGATAAAAAACGATAAGTTTTCCTGCATCATAGAACCTCATTGTCCTGATATTTCATTCCCTGTAATCGGTGCCATACAGAGAGCGTTAAGCGAGCGGTATTCCCTAAAAGCAAAATGCTTACCAGTTTTTTATAAAACGACAAAATCATGAGGAGAAAATTAACAATCGCTTTAACTTCAATGAATTAAAAAATAGCGAACGGATTAATGTCGTAAAAACAGCATGCTGAGTTTATCGCGTTATTTTGATAAATTATCACCAATGATAAATAGTGTGATCGCGGAAGATAAAACAAAAAATATATCTAAAAACAACGTAATAGATTGATTATGCGCAAGCCGAGCTGGTCATATTTCGCATATTTATCATTCTCCTTGATAAATTCGCTGCCCAACCGGAGAGGGATCATGATTTCAGTACTCAGTAATATTCAGGATGATATCTGCAATTATGCTGACGCCATTTCCGGTATTACCGGGACCGATGTTGAAATCATTGATGAATCTTTAATGCGCATTGCGGGCACCGGAAAATACCGGCACATGCTCAATGAGAATGTGGCAAAAAATGGCTATATCTATCGCCATGTTCTGCAGGTGCGCGAAACGGTGCTGATCAAAAATCCCGGTGAACATCCGCTGTGCCAGATGTGTGAAAAACATCGCTATTGTTCAGAAATGCTGGATTTGAACGCGCCCATCTTTCTTAATAATCGCGTCATTGGGGTGATCGGGATTATTTGTTCAACCCAGGCACAGCGAGAAACGCTGCTCAGTCAGATTGATAAATTCGTTACCTTCATTGAACAAATCGCCGTCATGATCTCAAGCAAGGTCTTTGAGTGCCTGGAACGCTTACGCGCCCAGGAGACGCTGGGCGCATTCCGTCGCCTGATCGATGCGATGGATCGCGGCGTCGTGGCGATCGATGGTCATGGCCGTATCTGGCATGCCAACCACTCCGCCGATCGTATTCTCAACCGGGAGGTTCAGGGACTCCCCCTCACCATTGAAACAACCGGTGACAGTTTGTATGGCGATGAAGAAGCGTGGCTGACGCTCGAAGGTCAGAAACATCATGTATTGTGCAAACAGATTTCACTCTCGTCACAAGATAACGATCGTTTAACCATGGTTATTTTTCGCGATGCTCATGACTACCTGAGCAGCATGACGATGCCGCCTTATGAGTCCGATACTCAGGTGCGGTTAATTGGCCATTCCCCGTCAATGGAGCAGCTTAGAAGTACCGTAGGGAAAATCGCTAACAGCTACGCCAGCGTGCTGATTACCGGGGAGAGCGGATCGGGGAAAGAAGTGGTGGCATTTGCGATTCACCAGAGCAGTCCGCGTAAAACCGCGCCTTTTGTGACGATCAACTGCGCAGCTATCCCCGAGCAGTTACTGGAAAGTGAACTGTTCGGCTACGTCCGTGGGGCGTTCAGCGGTGCGGACCCCAAAGGACGAATGGGCAAATTTGAACTGGCCAACGGCGGCAGCTTGTTCCTCGATGAAATAGGCGATATGCCGCTGCACCTGCAGGCTAAGTTACTCAGGGTACTGCAGGAAAAAGCGATTACTCGGGTAGGCTCGAATAACACCATCGAAATTGATGTCCGCATTATCGCAGCGACCAACAAAAATATTCACACGATGGTTGAGAATTATCAGTTTCGCGAAGATCTTTTTTATCGTCTGAACGTGGTTCCGCTGGTACTCCCTTCCCTGCGGGAACGACGTGCGGATATCGCCGTCCTCGCCCAGTATTTTGCCGATGAGTTCTCAGCAAGCTACCAACGGCCACCACAAAAACTGCCCGATGATGTGATCAACCGCCTGTATACCTGGCACTGGCCCGGAAACGTCCGCGAACTGCGTAACGTCATCGAATATATTTTTGTCATGCGTGGGGAAGCGACCGGGATCAACGCCAGCCACCTGCCTCCATACCTGCTCACCGCGGCGGACAGCAGAAAACCCGCTATATCGGCACAACCACGTCAGCTTGCCAGTCAGGGAAAACAAGCCGAAAGAGAAGCTATTGAGCGTGTTTTACAGCGTTTTGGCACAAGCGTAGAGGGCAAGAAACAGGCGGCGGCAGAGCTGGGGATCGGCATCGCCACGCTCTACCGAAAAATTAAGCTGTACGGAATGTAAGCCATCTGTCCATGCTCTAAAAAAGAAGAAGCCCGCATAACGCATAACGCATAACGCGGGCTACATTGTGCATCAGATTTGCGGTTTATATCGATACTGTTCAAAGTATTTCCGCGCCCTGCCATCGGCTTCTTCTAAAGCGGCAGGAGAGAGGTTTTCCCGCGAAGCATCTAGCCCGGCCTGAGCATCAAAGTTTCCGTTAGCAACGGCCACGGCATTCCAGATATAGGCTTGCGCATAGTCCTTATCTACTCCTTTCCCTTCCAGGTACATCCTGCCCAACAATCTCTGGGCTTCCGGACTACCCATTTTGGCTGCGCGCTCAATATGTTCGACGGCTTTCTTGTCATCCTGAGCGACCCCTTTGCCCTCGAGGTACATCAATCCCAGGTCAGTGTGAGATCCCGCATCGCCTTGTGCGGCAGCCTTCTGATACCATTCGAAGGCCTTTTTATCGTTCTGCGCGGTTCCCTCACCTTTTGAGTACATCATGCCGAGCATCCCTTGTGCCAGCACATCCCCCTGGGCTGCCGCCTGCTGAAATAACTCAAATGCTTTCTTGTGATCCTGCGTAACGCCGACGCTTTCTCCCAGGTAATACATCACGCCCAGCACGCCCTGAGACAGCGCATCACCCTGGCTGACGCCCTTACTCAACAGGGCAAAGGCTTTGTTGCGATCCATACCGACGCCATGCCCTTCAAAGTAGCGCCGACCCAGCAGCCCCTGCGCTTTTGCATCTCCCTGTTCAGCGGCTTTACTCAATGCTTTAACTGTGTTGTAACCCTCGGACAGCGACTTTTTACTGTTGAGAGCACGCTGTGCTTCGGGATTCCCCTTATCAACCGCCTGGTGTAACCACTCTATCGCCAGATAGTTTCCGCGCTCGGCAGCGAGGGTGAGCCAGTTGATCGCTTGCTGATTACCCTGTTCGGCTTGATGGTTAAACCACTCAATCACCTTGCCGTCATTCCACCGTGCTCCTTCACCATCAAAATAGACTAAGGCGAGGACGTAACGTGCGTCGGGATTTCCCTGCTCAGCCGCGCGGGTCAACCACTCAACGGCCTTCGTATCATCACGCGCAACACCTTTTCCTTCGCAATACAGGGTTCCAAGGTAGTACTGCGCCTTTACATCCCCCGCCTCGGCCCCTTGCTGTAAAACAGCCATCGGCTCTTTGTTCCACTCTTTTGCATATCCTTGCGATATTCCCGCACCCCATAATAAGCCAATGAAAGTGAAGGCGAGGAGAGGCCGAATGTTCATAAAACAGAATCCTTGTTAAGAAAAATACACATGATGGAGAAGACGCTTCAACAATCCAACGTATTTGGCTGGCATTGCGATCTACATCAGAATTATTAACTATATACTGCATAAGGATGAGAAATAACCCCCTTAAATTAAGTTGATTCTCACTCACTTATCCAAGAAGGAAATCAGGACGGGTCAAAGATAATAAAAAAGCCACGACTTATCGTGGCTTTTTGCGTTCACACCGCATCTACAATTAGTCAAACACCCCGTTAATCACCGAGGTCACAATCGCGGTGCTCAGCGCAATCAGCACCAGATTGTCGCCCACCACCTGCCATTCGTAGCCGGGGTAATAGGGCAATTGATTGAGCATCGAGGCCGGAACGTTCTTCTTCGCAATACCCGGAGGCAGCGGCTTGCCACGCGCCAGGTTTTTGGCGATGCCAGGAGGAAGCGATTGATACCCGGTCAAACCGTATCTGACCGCATACTGTCTTGCCACATTAAAGCTAATATCGCTATCAACATGATCCGGCTTGCCATAATTTTTACGTTGTTCAGATTGCTGAATGTTTTTTGAACCTGAATTGCCTTTCTGACTATTACCGCTATTACCCTTGTTACCATGATTACCGCTGTTACCGTTTCCGTTACCCGGGTTAGCGAATGCAGGCATGGCGCACATCGTCATCGCAGCAACCGCGACCAAAGCGGTTGCTAAAGTACGAAACCTGGACATGATGATTCCTTAATATGGAGGTACCTTTAAAAGGTACGATACTTCGTAAATGCCAGCCATCTCTATAGTTCCGATTTATGTGCAAAAAAAGCGGTCCCTGTCCCGGACAGAAAAGGCATCATCGTGATGTAAGATTTGTTGACGTAACCCGCTATTCCCGATAACTCAGATCTTCATGTGACTGACAGGCGATCTGAGTTTTTGGGAATAACTTCGCGAAAACGGAGAGAAAACGGCGTTTTTTTTCGGTTAAGCTATGTTCATGCTTTGGCGCTACCACCCGGTCAAACTCACTACCCAGGAACTAATCCACCATGGCTAAAAGTATCCCGCAGCTGCCACATGACCCACATATGTGCCGCAGTTATGAAAAAAAGACGCGTAGCCCACTGGCACTCTATTCCGAGTATCAGCGTATGGACGTCGAGTTGCGGGCGCCGTTGGCCATGACCTACAGCCACTGGCACGGCCAGGTTGAGGTGAATGTTCCGTTTGATGGCGACGTAGAATACCTTTTCAATGATGAAGTGGTTCGGAGTAAGCAGGGCTACATTACGCTATTTTGGGCCTGTACCCCTCATCAGCTCACTGACCCTGGGCACTGTAAACAAATGGCAATATTTAACTTACCCATGCATTTGTTTTTATCCTGGCCGCTGGACAGGGAACTGATTAACCATGTAACTCACGGAATGGTCATTACATCATCAGCATCACAGCAACTCAGCGCGTTTGAAGTTCAGCGCTGGCAGAATGAACTCAACAGTGATAACGAGCAAATTCGCCAGCTCGCCATTGATGAAATTGCCCTCATGCTCAAGCGGTTTAGCCTTTCAGGCTGGCAACCTTTATTGGGTAATAAAACATCACGTACCCAGAAGAACAGTATTTCACGGCACTCACAGTTTTACGTAAGCCAGATGCTTGAGTTTATTGCCGCCAACTGCGACAAGTTGCTGACGGTTGATGCCATTGCCGAACACGTCAAACTCAATCCAAACTACGCGATGGGCATTTTTCAACGGGTGATGCAACTGACCATGAAACAGTACATTACCGCCATGCGTATTAATCATGTACGCGCGTTACTGAGTGACACCGATAAAACCATACTCGACATCGCCACGATTGCTGGCTTTCGCTCCAGTAGTCGTTTTTATAGCTCATTTCATAAATACGTTGGTATGCCACCACAACAGTATCGCAAACTCAGCCAACAGCGGCGGAACCATTAACCTTATGTGGAGAAATAACGAGTCATCAGAACAATTTACCCTATTACTACCCGGAGATGACAGTCAAAAAAATAAATAAAAAATAGAAAACCTGGCGCAGTTAATAAAATAACATTCGCTATTAACGCGAGTCACTATGTCATTCAATTATTGGATGACCTGTAGCAGGAATTTATTTGATTTGTAGAATCATTAACTATTTGGATGGAATTATGGAACCAAAAAACTGTGCTTTAAAAAACCGGAAGGAATTATCTTTCTTTTGGTCAGTGTTACCGATGGTCGTCATGCTAGGTGGAATTAGTATCGGATATTTTATTTTTAATATTCGTGCAGAACCCATGATTTTAATGGGCACGGCGACCGCCTCATTTATCGCTCTCGCACACGGCTATACGTGGGACGATATTCTACAATCTATTTGTAATAAAATATCTGAGGCGCTGCCTGTCATACTGATTGTCGCGAGTATCGGCTTCTTGATTGGAGCGTGGATGGTGTCAGGCACCATTCCCATGATGATTTATTATGGTTTGAAGTGGATTAACCCACAATATTTCTATATTTCGGCTTTTTTGCTGGGTGCACTCATCTCCGTCTGTACCGGGACTTCCTGGGGATCGATCGGTACCGTTGGCATTGCCATGATTGGCGTCGCGATTGGGCTTAATGTATCGCTACCCATCGCAGCAGGGGCTATCGTCTCAGGTTGCTGGTTTGGCGATAAACTCTCTCCCGTCTCTGACTCCACAAACATGGCCGCACTGGCGGCAGGCGTAAACCTGTACTCGCATATCGGGCATCTGCTGTGGACCACCGGTCCAGGTTTTGTAATCTGCTGTATTATTTACAGTTATATGGGAATGGGGATTGATGCCTCGTCAAGCGTACCTGAAAATATTACCCATTTGATGAATACTATTGGCCAGATTTATCACTTTAACATTCTACTACTGCTGCCACCGATTATCGTTTTGTACGGTTCGCTGTCAAAGAAACCAGCGATTCCTATGTTATTTCTGTCAACTATCGTGTCGATGATTCTGGCGCTAGTCTTTCAGGTATTTACCGCCGCCTCGGTCGGCGAATCGGTGGTCAGTGGCTTTAAGCTCGCGATGCTCACAGGCGATACTGTCCCTGCACTGTCAGCTGATGTTGCTCGCTTACTGGAACGCGGTGGCGCAATTTCCATGTTTAGCAGTTTCGTTACCGTTTTCAGCGCCTTTAGCTTCGCCGGGGCGATGAGTGCCACAGGCTCTCTACACACCGTCATTAACGCACTGACGAAAGGGGTTAAATCCACATTTCGTCTGGTTGCCACCACTATTGTTACCACGTTCACCATCTGCGCCTGTACGGCAAACGGCACGTTACCTCTATTGTTGTGTGGTGATGCCTTTAAAGATGAGTATAAAAAACGGGGTCTTGCGGCAAAAAACCTTTCTCGAACAACAGAAGACGCCGGGACAGTCGTTGAACCCATTATTCCCTGGTCTGCTTCCGGTGTTTACTGTGCCACGATGCTGGGCGTCGCCACCCTCGATTATTTACCTTGGGCAATCTTATGCTACAGCGGGGTCATCTTTGCACTGCTGTGGGCGGCGACAGGTATTGGTATCGCTAAGTATGAATCCAATGACGACGCTGAGTATAGAGTTGAACAAAAATCCTAGCCTCGTTCTGTACATAAATAGACTTCGCTAATTTTGTGTTACTTAAATTTTATTTTTAGAGACCTGCCAGGAGTCAGCAATGTCTTTATTTGACGATATTGTCACAAGGGATGCTAATTGTCGTAAGTACGGGCAATTACAACAGATGTACGGTACCAATGATGTATTACCGCTGTGGATTGCAGATATGGATTTTGCCACACCAGAACCCATTCTGAATACGCTACGGGCTGTTATAGAACAGCCCGTTCAGGGCTATAATCTGGATTACCCACAGTGGAAAGAAGCGGTTATTCATTGGTATGCGCAACAGTATAACAGTAGCGTTCAGGCGCACTGGGTGCATTTTGTTCCGGGGGTCATCAAAACCATCGTACTATCATTGATGGCTCTCACCCGTTCAGGGGACAATATATTGACCTGCAGCCCAATATATGACCCCTACCCCAACCTGGTCAAAACCAGCGGCAGAAATCTGGTTCAAACTCGCCTAATTGAGAAGGATGGCGGTTACGAATTTGACTGGCATGATTTCACAGAGAAGCTTAAAACATGCAAAATGTTTCTTTTTCCTTCTCCGCATAATCCCGGCGGGATGGTATGGCGCCGCGAGACGCTTGAAAGAATAAGTGACTATTGCCACGACGCGGGCGTCATCGTGATCGCGGATGAAGTTCACTGCGATTTGACCTTACCCGGCAAAACACACCACCCATTTTTCACCCTCAATGAAAGGTTAAACAGTCAATCGATCGTACTTGCCTCTATCAGCAAAACTTTTAATACCGCAGCGATACAAGGCGGTATCGCCATTATCAAGAACGATGAACTGCGCGAACGGTTCTATCATTTTCTTGATAACTGCTACCTCGCCGAGACCCATTCGTTACAGCAGGCGGCCATCTACAGTGCCTATACTCACTGCAGTGACTGGCACCAGAAATTATTAACCTATCTGGCTGACAATATAGCGTATGTAAAAGATGAAATTGAAAAGCACTGCCCCTTGATCTCGATTATTTATGGCGGCGCATCCTATCTGCTGTTTCTGAATGCTGAAAAAATGGGCCTCAGTGATGAGCAACTGAGCGTTTTTTTTGTCCATGATGCCCGGCTTGGCCTGTCGCCAGGTTATCAATATGGTCCTGGCGGAGAAGGCCATATGCGATTAAACGTTGGTTGTCCGCGTTCTGTACTGGAGGAGGCCATGGACAGACTCAAAAAGGCATACCAGAAGAGGCTGGGCGCGTAGCGCTATACCCAATATTTGCCCTGCTAAGTCAGGGCAAAATACCCCATAGATATGCCCTGACCGGCTATAAATACTTCCTCTTCTCTGCGCGAGTGTTAAACTGGAAAGTGTGATCTTCATCATAACCTGCTTAAACAGAGAAAAGAGACACTGCTATGCAACATATCATTGAGGGCTTCCTCAACTTCCAAAAAGAGATTTTCCCTCAACGTAAGGAACTCTTTCGCAGCCTGGCCTCCAGCCAGAATCCTAAAGCACTTTTCATCTCCTGCTCAGACAGTCGTCTGGTGCCAGAACTGGTTACGCAGCAAGAGCCAGGACAGCTTTTCGTTATCCGCAACGCGGGCAATATCGTCCCTTCTTTTGGCCCGGAACCGGGCGGTGTATCTGCCACCATCGAATACGCGGTCTTGGCGTTAGGCGTGACGGATATCGTTATCTGTGGGCACTCCAACTGTGGTGCGATGAAAGCGATTGCTGAAAGCCAGAGTCTGGATCCGATGCCTGCGGTAGCCCACTGGCTGCACTACGCCGATGCGGCGAAAGCGGTAGTCGAGAAGAAAACCTGGGATAACGCTATCGACAAAGTGAATGCCATGGTGGAAGAGAACGTTATCGCTCAACTGAATAATATTAAAACGCATCCGTCTGTCGCTGTCGGACTGCGTAATAATGCGCTGCGTCTGCACGGTTGGGTGTACGACATTGAAAGCGGTGAGATCCGTACGTTGGATAAAGACAGCAAAACGTACGTTTCACTGGCAGACAATCCGCAGGTGCATTTCGAGTAAAATCTTTATCTGGAGCAAGGATGCTCTGGCAACGTCACGCCGCCCCTTCCCCCCGCCACTCGTTCCGTAAGTGGACAAAAAACGCGCTTGCGACTAGCTTTTAAACTAACCGTTAATGTTGCTGTATGGCACCCGGTGAATTGAAGCGACAAAAGGAACTCGTGCGAATGCAGGCCAAATATAAAAAAATAATAAATATGCTATTTTATCATGAGTCATGGGACATCATGATTATCAAGGATAATGGTTCGCATACCTTTCCTACTAACACGTTGGATATACTGAAGCGTACCCCTGCGCAGCAACTAAAAAAGAAACACACCTTTCAGGCCGATCCTTTCATCATTGAAAGAGATAATAAAGTTTATATTTTTTATGAGGCTTTACGCTTCCGTAATTCGAAGGGGATCCTACGCTGCCGTATACTCGATGCCGACTTAGCGGAACTCGATGATGTGAAGCTCGACGGTTTCGATTATCTAAAATGCCATTTATCCTTTCCTTTTGTATTTGAGAACAATGGCCAGCTCTTTATGATCCCTGAGTCTTCAGAAAGAAAAGAGGTTATTTTATTTCAGTGCGTAGATTTCCCCCAACGCTGGAAGGCAATAAACATTTTAATCTCGGACGAAGCATTAACCGATAACGTATTTTTCTCACTACACGGTACCTGTTATCTGTTCTCGACGTCAATGAATAACGAGCTGATGATCCATACTGCCGAGAGCGTGAGCGGTCCGTGGCAGAAAATCACGCCCACCATGCAGTTGAGCAACCTGCATCAGCGAGGCGCTGGGGCGCCCCATAACGTCGGCAATACACTGTACTTCCTCACTCAGGAATGCACGCCTGAAACCTATGGAAAATCAATTTACATCAAAGCATTAGTCACGCTAAACGCATTTTCTTTTGATGAAAAGCTTATTGCACAGGTCAATGCCACCATCAACCAAAGCGACGGTGTACATACCTTAAACTTCACGAATAACTATCTTGTCTACGATAGTAAAATAAACACTTTTAGTTTTTTATCGATACTCAAAAAAATATCTTATAAGTGCATGGTGAAATTCAGAAATTTATCTCTTACCCGACGCCACTCATAGCACTGTATTTATAGCCGTGGCCTTGGTGAGTCAACAATCTTTTTCATAAGATTTCCTCTGGAGGCTGTATGGCAATACTTGTCACAGGTGGCGCAGGTTATATTGGTTCACATACCGTGTTGACGCTTCTCGAAAGAGGTGATGAAGTTGTGATCATCGATAACCTCTCAAATGCCTCACAAACATCATTACATCGGGTCGCGGAACTCACCGGCAAGGAACCCACAGTTTACATTGCCGACGTTCTGGACAGAGAGGAATTAAAAACGATTTTTTCACACCATGACATTAGTGATGTCATTCATTTTGCTGGGTTAAAATCAGTTTCAGCATCCATAAAAGAACCCCTCGCGTATTATAATAACAATGTCACCGGAACGCTGGTTTTACTGAGTGAGATGCTGACTGCGGGTGTTCACAGCCTAATCTTCAGCTCTTCCGCAACGGTCTACGGAGATCCGGAAAGCGTGCCGCTCAGCGAACAATCGCGCACCGGGGGAACAACGAATCCGTATGGCACCTCTAAATTAATGGTCGAACAGATTCTGGCGGATTTTTCCCGCGCACACCCTGAGTTTCGCCTCACCTGCCTGCGCTATTTTAACCCCGTCGGAGCCCATTCCTCAGGCCGAATTGGTGAGGATCCAAATGGTATCCCCAACAACCTGGTTCCCTATATTTCTCAGGTCGCGATTGGCAAACTTGAAACCGTGTCGGTGTTTGGCAATGACTACCCAACCCCGGATGGCACTGGGGTACGTGATTATATTCACGTGATGGATCTGGCAACCGGCCATTTAGCGGCTTTGGATTGCCAGAATAAAGGTCCAGCCTATAAAGTGATAAACCTCGGTACCGGCATCGGCTATTCGGTGATGGATCTTATTACCGCTTTTGAAAAAGCGGCTCAACGAAAAATTAATTATCAGATTGTTGCACGAAGGCCCGGGGACATCGCCGAATGTTGGTCTGACCCGTCGCTGGCGCGCGAAGTACTGGGCTGGCAGGCTACCTACACGCTTGATGACATGATGCGCGACACCTGGAACTGGCAGAAAAATAATCCTGATGGTTATCACGCTTAACACCCATCAACAATGAGCCTGCGGGCAGGCTCATTGTTGCTAATGGCTAACGCGCCGTGATCGTCGACACACGATACCATCCGCTGCTCTGCTTCCCTTCATTGGCAAAGTTAATTCTCGCGGCGCCCGACTTATCCACGATCGCCACTTCAATGGCGTATTTTCCTCTCGGTAACGCACCGGGCATAGGGAGTTGATAATTCAGCTGATGTTGACCCGGCAGCCAGCGACGAATGTCTTCCGTTGAATTCCCCTGAGCAACAACATTGTTAGCATCATTAATAATACGAAATGACAGGGTGTAAGGAAGGTAAATCGGCGCGACGCCGTCATTATACCAGGTACTGATCAGCGCCAGGCTGCGACCATTTTCCCATACTGACTCATGGCTCAGAGAGGCCAGACGAAAGCGATAGCCCAGCCTGGTCAGTGCATCATCGACAATCGGCCGATACTCACTGGGCACCGTTCGCGATTTCAGGTTGAGGGTGCTGGCATGATGCTTCACCGCCCAGTCAAAAATCCCCTGCACCTCTGCGCGCGTATAATGAAAAAGATTCTTCCAGTCCAGCATATACGAACAAATTTCCAGACTCACCGGCGATCGTTTCCAGGCATCGTTTAACCCGGAATAACTTTTCTGCGCAGCCAGCAATCGTTGCGGGTAATCATCTGCCATGTGATTCCAGTCATTGGAAAACACACGCAGGTCGCCCCAGCAGTCCGCGCGCCATCCAGCCCCTCGCGCCACCGCATTGGCCAGGCTTTGCCCACCACTCATCAACATAATTTTTGGCGTTACGGGAAATGCAGCAAAGTGCATGGCGACGTAGCGATCTAGCTGCTCGGTGGTATATCGTTCCAGCAAGGGTTGCAGCACATCTTTCGGGAAGTTGCTGTTATGCCATTCTCCCCACGATCCCACCATGCCAATATCGACAAACGCCAGGTTCTGATTACCATCGTAGCGCTTGCCAAAAGCGTTCAGCAGACGTTGGCTGTAGGCTATAAACAGGGGATCGTCGAGATCCGGGATAAAGGTTTTATGATCGGGCGTCCATTTTCCTTTCACCCCTTTTTTAATCAGCCAGTCGGGGATCTGCGAGCCGCTTTCAGGCTCCGCAAGGGCCATAAACCGCAGCCCCACGTTCATCGCGGGCCGATGCGCCGCCGCATATTTGAAGGCATCATCAACCAGCACAAAATTGTACTGGCCTTCCACTGGCTCCAGTTCCCGCCAGTAGAAGCGTTCATATTCAAACCCCGTATTAGGGTAATCCGCCAGGCCCAACGTTTCACCATAACCCTGATGAAAACTGGCCACCCCTATCCCGGGGTTGGTCAGCGGACCGGTTACGGCTTTGGGAGTGACGGTGGTTAATGCAGCCATGGCCGTCAGCGGAAAGAACACACTCAATAGCGCCAAACCCCATTGACTCTTCATCACCGTAACGCCTCCACCCGTTGGTTAACGCTAGTGGTTTTTCAGGCTTAGCCACCAGTCCCAAATACCCACATGAAAATTCTGGAACACATCAATACCCAACGCGGATTTGATCATATACAGCGTCAGCAATACGCAGCAGGTAACGAACAACACAACAAACAGCAGTAACAATGCGATCAGGATATTGGATAGCGTCGATTCCCGACGATGCCAGTGACGTAAATCCCTGCCAAACAAAAAGACCAGGTAAAAACGTCTACCGAAAAAGGGAAAGCTTCTACGAATATCAACCTGGTGTCTCGATCCCAGGGTAATAGCAAGTACCGCTTTTTCGACGCCGTCTTTTTGTTCAGCGGTCAACCCCTGCGAGATCTTCTCATCCAGTTGAGCATAAAATCGTTCAATGACGGGCGGTCGGTTCTGAGAGTTGGGCAAAATTAACCTATATCTTTATCAATAGCGTGATAGACGTTGACTGTTTGTCTGGCGATTTCATGCCAGTTATAGTTTTGCAAATATACACTATAGTCAACGCTATTTGCTGTCGCCCATCTCGCCATTTTCCCGGCCAGACTCGCCAGATTACCCACCTGAAAATACGCCTCTGCGGGTAACTTGACCTCCAGATTCGCCGGAATATCGCTCACCACCGCAGGCAGAGAAAATGACATTGCCTCCAGTAGCGCTATCGGCAACCCCTCATGATACGACGGCATGACAAACAGTTTTGCCTGCGAAAACACCGCCTGAAGTTCATCGCCGCGTAAAAATCCGGTCATCACCACACCTGGCGTATCAGCGGCCTGCTGTTTGAGACGAATACTGTATTCGGTCGGGTGATCCGCATCGCCAATTAACACTAATGGCATCGTCAAACCACTTTGTTGGTAGGCTGAAATGGCATCATGCATGCCTTTTTCTTCCACGAATCGCCCCACCACCACAAGATAGTTTTTCGGCTGGAGACCATAACGCGACAGCGTCTGGTGAAGGGTATGTTCTGATAATGTTCGCGGTGCGTTCACGCCATTGTGAATTAAATGCGCATCATAGCGGCGATGCTTATTCTGGATAAGCTGATTAATAACTTCAGATATTACAATCACTTCATTGGCATATCTCACTGCCCAGCGTTCACCGAGCAATAATATTTTCTTTGCCACATACCCCCATTTCTGGCGGTCATAGTCAGGTCCATGATGGGTGAAAACGACCTTCTTGCCCAGTAACCGCAATACCGGAACCACTAATCCCGGACCAATCGCGTGGACGTGCACGATAGTCGAGTGGTCAAAACAGGTGCTGAACGCGGCTAAAACGGAATGAACAATCGCTTCCAGCGAGCGTTTTTTAGGTGCCCACAGTGCATGGGTTTCGACATTCTTATACGATGAACGGGTGTAATTCACGTACGGCGAGCGGGCGATAACACAAATATCAACATCGCATAGCCGTTTAATTTCCGGATAAAGATGTTGGCAGTGCGTTTCCACGCCACCCAATACATCGGGAATACCGCGCGTGCCAAATACCGTTATTTTTTTACGCATATTATGGCCTGCCCAACAGTTCTTTATACAGTGCCTGCAACGTTTCCATATGACCACTGAGCGCATATTTATCACTCAGCCGTTGACGTCCATTGATGCCCATTACCCGTGCTTTCTCCGGGTCTTCGACCAGCGTATCCATCGCCTCTGCCAACGCCTGCGCATTACCCGGCGTAAATAATATCCCTTCAATACCATCGCGAATTTGTTCAGGGATCCCGCCAATACGTGAGCCAATGACCGGCTTACCTAATGACATTGCCTCTAACACCGCCATCGAACAGTTTTCATAACATTCCGAAGGCAGGATCACCGCCCGGGCATGTTTAATCAGTTGGTCCAGGGCTTCCCCTTGTTGTACATAGCCTAAAAACTCCACGTCCGGATATTGGGCAATCAACTCGTCATGTAACGGGCCATGACCGACAATTTTCAGCGGCGCCGGGTTACGCATTTTCTGGTGAGCGGCCAGTAACGTAGCCACCCCTTTTTCCCGGCTCAGGCGGCCAAAGTACAGCATATAACCTTCATCGCCAGTCATCTCCACGGGCCGGCTGTCATCTACGCCATTGACGATGACATCGATACGCGAATGCGGCAGCACACGTAGCAAAATGCCGCGTAAAAATGCGCTGGGGGACACGATCACATCCAGCGCCTGATAATTTTGTGCAATGTATTGCCAGGTAGCCTCTAAAGAGAGCAGTAAACTCCTGGCGGCAGACCCTTCCTGACAGCGGTATCTGAAGGCATTGAAGACGGTCCCGGTAATACAGGCATCGCACACTTTCCCGTCGCGTAGCATTGAGTATGAAGGACAGACAATTTTATAGTCGTGGGCGGTCAGCACCGTTTTACAGCCAAAATTGCGCGCGACTTTAATTAACGCTGGCGTTAGCTGATGATAGATATTATGAAAGTGAACGATATCCGGGCGTTCTTTTTGCAGCAAGACCTGCATTTTTCGACAGGCTTCGGCGTTATGAATAAAGTTAACCGCCGTTTTAATACCGCCTAACAGGTTACTGTCTGTATGGTAATCAACATTTTTGACAAAAAAATCCGCATACTCCGAGGGGAAATTTTTCTCATGCTGCATCGAAAAATCAATCACCTGCACGCCGGCCTTTTTCAGCATCTCGCGTTCCTGAAAATAAACCGTTTCCGCCCCGCCCTTTATAAAGAAAAACTTGTTAACCAATAAAATTTTCATTTCATCCGCTCTTTTTATTGTTGAATGATTTTACTGTTGGGCGGCGTCAGCGGATCGCGCACAGGATGAAGACACCCTTTCAGCAATCCCACGGAACGGACAATCATATTAATGACGCTTTGAACCCCATCGCTGAGAGAACGATTTTGCACAATTTTCCACAGTGTGAACGCCAGTAATGGCAGCAACACCAGGGTAATAATGCTGCCGTTGACGGTGACCAGTGCGGCAAGCAAGATCAACAGATACAGCGCAAATACCGCCTCATTTTTGACCATCTTGAGGGCGCGGGTGAAATACGGTGTTCCAAAACTACAGCGCAACAGCTCTCCCGGCGCCTGGTAATAGCCGCTCAACCACCGATGTTTCAGCATCTTGAAGGTCGGCAGGGTGTGTGACGTATGGCTAAAATAAGGGATATCCAGACGACGCAGTTTGTAGCCGGCATCGGTTAATCGCAGCCCCAGTTCGGCCTCTTCATAGGCGTGCAAATTCCGGTTGGTCAGATAGCCAATCTTTTCAATCGCCGCGCGACGATACAGCCCGCCGCCGCCTAAATGGTCACAATCGCCCACGGGATAGATCTGGTTAATGCGCTGTTTACGGGATTTGAACTCATAGTTCACGGCATCATCCATTTCGACGGTTCCCGCCACGCCGGCATACTCTTCATGCGCCTGTAAAAAGGCGACGGCCCGATCGACAAATCCCTCTTCCAGCGCCATATCGCCGTCCATCAGCAGCAGATATTCGCCTTCGCTATAAAGGTAGCCCAGCTGGTGTCCGACACCGCAGCAGCGATCGCCCGGCTCCGTTAATGACACCACCGTCACCCCTTTATTCACCGCCAGTTGCTGGGTCCTATCTGTCGACAGGCTATCAGCCACAATAATTTTATGCGGATATCCCACCAGCTGTCGGCGGATGCTGTCGATGGTTTTCTCAATACCTTTCGCTTCGTTGAGCGTTTTAATACTCACCGAGATAAACGGGATATTATCCATACCCTCCTCCTGCGCTGCGAAGAACGGTGCGACGAATCACTAAGCTTGAACCGAGCGATAAATAAAACAGGAACTGTAGCATCGGCGTTATCATCAGGATTTGGCTATAAGGTAAGCTCACTAAACACGCGATCGCAAAAGCGTTATACGCTGGCGCAAAGCTCAACAGTTGCAGATCCTGCGCGTCCAGTTGTTCAAGCGCCAGTACCGGTTTCGGCTGACACACTTTTAGAATATAAATAAACAGACCGATAAACAGCAGCGTGCCAATCACGCCAATTTCCCACAGCAGCATACTTAGCGACGTGGAGTCCAGGATCAGGTTATAAACAATATTCAAAAACCCAGGTGATACCGAACTTCCGCTGTTCGTCGCATTCAAGCCGTAGCCAAATAGCGTACCGGACAGTCCCCACAGATCGTTATTTTTAAGCCAGAACAGAAACGTCGTGAAGCGGCCCAGTTCACCGGTCGACATGATGTAGTTGGGATCAAAGATATAGCTGAGTGAATCGATAAAAACGCTAAAGGCGCTTTTGGTCGGATCGCCGCCAAAAGCAGACGAATAGTACCAGGCCAGAATCATCACCGACAGACCGATGAGTACCAGCATGCCAATAACAATCAGCAATAACGTTTTGAGATTAATTTTACTGACGTCTTTAACATAGCTCGGCGAAATCCACACCCAGGCCAGGAACAGCGGTGAAAGCAGGATGACAAATTTCACTTCACCAATAATACACAGCCCAAACCCAAGAATAATATGCAGCGCCATCGATTTAAACGTCGTCAGCCCGTGTTTATATTCCGAGAGCTTAAGCAACATAATCAGCAGGCAAAATAACCCCATTGCCGCCGTATTACCGCCGCCCATTGGGTCGCCGCCGAAGGTCCCGACCACCGAGTCCCATTTTTCCTCTTCGCCGCGCTGTGCCACGCGCTGGGGAACCACCAGTAATACCTGATAAATCATCACCGGGACCTGGGCGTAAAACACCCAATACAGATAGCGTGTTGCCCGATAAATCTGTGATTCCCGGCAGAATCCCAGCAGTAAACAGATCATCACCAGCGACAGTGCTATCTCGTTTTTAAAGGCCACAATCGCGACGGTTACCCCGCCCTGCAGCAGGGTTGAAGCCCCAGCCAACAGCAGAAAAGAGAAATACAGCGCAAGAATAATGGTCTCCTGGGCATCCAGATGCAGCGGGCTCTCACGCGTTTGCATCACCATTAATCCGACCATGAGCAGCGTCAGGAAAAACGGGATCCACAGCACCGACTGCATACCGGTAAAATATTGCACCAGTCCACACAGGATCAGCGTGATAAAGGTATAGGCCTGTAAATAATATCCGGTATTCAGGGTCATAATATCACCGGCTTGTCTTTCAGCAGATTGGCGCGCTGGTTCATTTTGAAATAAATAAACCCATAGCGAATAAATGTCAGCGCAGAGAACAAGATGACTGACGTGGCATAGTCTTTATAAAAATAGGGCACCACCACAAAAGCGACTAACACAATCGCCAGCTGTTCGAGCTGAATACGCAAAAAATAGCGATGGGAGCCAAAAATAAGTTCAATTACCGTGAGTGGGCTGATTGCCAGCGCTGGGAACAAATAGGGCAGCATATAGCGGGATGTCTCAATGGAGTTAATCCAGTCCTCGCTAAACCCCAGCCGCATCACGATGGGATAGAAAATAAACACCCCGAGCGTACAAACCACCCCAAGCACTAACAGCAGCAAACGCACCTTTGTATATTCCTGATAATTAAAGGTGTTATTTCTGAAATCAATAGACCACTTGGAGAAAATGGTATTGCGCACCGCATTGCCGATGATCACCACAGGTGCCAGACAGAACCGACTGACGACGGAAAAATAGCCCGCCGTCAGCGCCGAGAACCAGAAGTTAATCAGCATAATCGGTAAGTTGCTGCTGGCCATCGCCAGCACCTCAGCGCTGCCGACCTTGCTGATGTGATGAATGTTTTGCTTAAAAAATCTCCAGTTATTCAATGGATGCAGATGCCCAGACGTCACTGAGCGGATATCAAACGAATGCAAAATACAGCTCGATGTCAGTAGGATCATCGCGCACGCCCACGACCAGTAAAAGGTCTGTACCTGATGCGTGAGCAGTACCGAGAGCACCACCACTACCGAAACCGAAATACGCTGAAAAATCAGAAAATAAAAATTGGCCGTGCGCAGCGATAAGTTTTCTGAGATTAACGCCCACGCCGTAGAGAGCGTCAATAAATAGAGAAACAGGATATTCTGGTGAAACAACCACGCAGTCAGTACAGCGTAGGGCAACGCAATCAGCGTGCTTTGCAGCAGGCAAAACACCACATTTTGCGCGAGACTGTCGTCCTGCTGCTTAGGAATTAACAGCTGTGAGGCAAAGGTGCAAACCTGCGCCCCCACCACGGCAATACTGTAGTTAAGCGCATACAGTCCAACTTCGGCCATGTCATACTTATGTGAGATCAACCAGATAGACAGCGCACCAATCAACTGCGAGATGATTGATGAGCCAGCTATCGTGGATGCGCTCTTCAGTAGACTCATACGCGGCCTGGTGTCGTCAACAGTTGGTCAGTGCTGAAGTTCAGTGAACGCAGCCCTTCTTGCGTTTCGAGGTTTTTTTCTTCCACCCCGTTCAACACCGCGCCAATTACCACGCCCTGATTATCCTCAATCTTATCCAGCGCGCTGGCGATCGTCTGTGCCGTCCCCACACCGGCTTTCACGATGAAAATAACCCCGTCGGCAGCGCGCTTAATCAGCTGAATATCCTGGCTCTGATTCACCGCCGCCACATCAATAATAATGCGCTGATAGCGCGACTTCAGCTCGCGCATCAAAGGCTCTACATTTTCCGACGACAGCATCAGTAAAGAGGAGATAGTGGACTTACCTCGCGGGATAAAATCAAGATTCTCATGTATCGTCATCCGCGCGTTCTCCAGCACGATTTCGCCCCGTAGCAGCTCCGCCATGCCCGCAGATGCCGGCGTGGCGAGTTCATTCGTCAGGCCATCGTTATTAAAGAAGTCTGCATCAATGAGTAGCGTTTTCTGATCGAAACTAAAGGAGCTTGCCAGCAAATTGGCCAGCAGGGAACGCCCTTCACCGTGCCCGGCAGACGCCACCGCAACCGTCTGTAATGGCCGGCTATCCAGCATTATCCGGGTACGAATACCGTGAATAATGTCGGCATTCAGCGGGTTCTTCAAAATCATATCCCGTACCTGCGCGCGCCCGGTTGTGCCGCTAAACCGGCGGATTTCACCCAGTGGGGTGACGTTAAGGCGTTGACTCATACGGCTCAGATTGCGAATGGAATTGTCCATTGCTGCTTTGACGATGAAGTACATGATGCTAAACACCACCGCCATCAGGACCACCATCACCAACAGCAATGACTTATTCGGTTTTACCGGTTTTAACGGTGGCACTGCAGGATCGTACAGCACGGCATCTGCATTGACACCGGACAACGACAGTTCCTGAGTGCGCTGATACAGCGATTTATACAGGTCTTCCATTTTGTCTAACGACAGTTTCTGGCTGTTATAGCCATCTCGTTTGGACGCCATTTGCTGGAAGATCTCTTTCTGCTGCGCCACCTGCTGCTGATAATTCTTTTCATCCGCCAGCGCGGCCAGATATTGCTGACGTAAGCCAACTTTCAGTTCGCCCAGCACCCGCCCGGTTTGACTTTGGATCGACTGAACGTCGGCTTCCGCTTTTAAAATCGTCGCGTGTTTCGGCCCATACAGTTTTCGCTGTTCCGACAGCGCGCGCTGCGCCTGAATCAACGCGATACGTAAGTCCTGAATCTGAGCGTGGTCAGAAACAGAGGGCAAAGAAATGATGCTCTCAAGGGTTCTCCCCCGGCCATTCACTTCGTTATAGACCGACTCCGCCGCAACCCGACGCTGGGTCGCATCGGCCAGACGATTAGTCACAATACTAAGCTGCTCGGTTTCAAAGCCATCAATACCGCGAAAGGTCAGCAGCCCGGCATTTTTCAGGTAGCCATCCATCGTCTCTTTTTGCTTCACGATCGCAGCTTGAAGCTCTGCCATCTTTTCCGCATTCAGCGCCTTCGCGTTCTCCACTTTCTGCCGTTTTTGCTCAACCGTATAGTTGATGAAAGCCTGCGCGACGCCGTTGGCTATCTCAGCCGATTGCTGTGCTGAGGGTGACTCATAGGAAATAGAGGCCAGATTGGTCGTGCGAATGCCGATGACCTTCAGATGTTGAGATAATGTCTTCAGCGCCTGATCGACTCTCTGTTGTTGATTATCCCCGCTATTAGCCCCCGCTGCGGCCAATTTATTGCCAGTAAAATCGGGATTTTCATCCAACTTCAGGTCGCGTACCGCCTGCTCGAGGATAATGCGTGACTGCATCAGCGCATATTGCGTTTCGTAATATCCGCTGCGCGTTGAATCAAAACCATCCACCTGTGGAAACGGCGAAACGTTATCGGCTTGTGCCTTAATCAGCACCGTCGCCGTCGAGACATACTTTGCTGACATCATGCTGATCAAGGGATACGCCACCACTCCGGCGATAATTCCGGTTAGCGCAATTTTCCAGGCGTTCTTTTTAAGTTCTTTGGCAAAGCGGGAGAGTTCGACTGCGTTTTCTCGCTTTTTGCCGTTTTCCACTATAGAGAGTTTCATCATTAGAAGAACCCCATGCCAATGATCACAACGTCACCTGGACGCACCGAGTGCGTTAAATCCACATTCTCCAGCAGCTGATGACTGCCCGCCTGGCGAATATTGATATCTTTACGGTCAGCGCGATCGGTAAATCCGCCCGCCTGAGCGATCGCTTTCTCCACGGTAAGCCCCGGCTCATACGCGAAAGCATTAGGGCTTTTCACTTCGCCTGATACGTAGTATTTACGAAATTCAGCGACGCTAACCGTCACCATGGGATTAACCATATATCCATTACGCAAGCGTTGCGTTAATTCCGCAGTCACCTGGTCCGGCGTTTTCTCTTTTAATGCGAGCGTGCCAATATAAGGGAAATTGATGGTTCCGCTTTTATCGACGATAAATTTCATGGTCATCTCGGGTTCGCCGTAAACCACAATATTGACCGTATCCCCCGCACCAAGACGGTAATCCTCTGCGCTTGCCGCAGGGTCGTCCGTTAATGGTGGCCTGGACGTTGCGCATCCGACCAACAGGATACTGAATAGAAAAAACGCGCACAGTTCTATTATTTTCATTTTAGATCTGAACCTTAGCTGTAAGCATAATCATAGAATTATCATAACCTAGCGTTCTGATGACTTCCTGATTGTCGTTGGGACCGATATAAAACGAGTCAGTATCCTTATTAGAATTCAATGTATCTAACTGATATTTAATTGCAAAATTCACTGACGGCGTGTAGTCATAGCTCATAGTTACGCTAAATACACCCCTTTTATCATGGCGATCCTTGTTCTGTTTTTTATAGTCCTCCATGGTGTATGCATAGTCGAGGAGGGTAGAAAAGCGATTACCCAACCAAAAATGCTGGTAAGAAATCCCATATTCAGTAACTAAAATATAGCCACCAACTTCCGACGGGTCTTTAATACTTTGCGACGAACGCGCGGTGAAAACAGACTGCTGTAACGGTTTCCACTCTCCTTTTACATCCCAGTTTAGACCATTAAAATCATGCGAGTTTGGATCGTTTTCAAATGTTTTGTATAACCATGAAATATTCATGTCGACATTCGTTTTACCCGTCAACTGCGATTTCAGGCCGTAAAGCAAATAGTATTCATTACTGTCTTTTTCTGAGTTGTTATCGTAATGACGCTGGTTAGTAATAAAGCTATAGCGAAAACGTGTTCTCGACGTGTACTGGTCAAATATCTCCGCAACCAGGCTATTCTCATGCCATTCCTGCTGCTGAATGTAGGTATAAAATTCTTTACTGGTATCCTGAACATACGACGTATTACCGAACGTCAGCTTTTTATATAACAACGCCAGTTCCGCTTTACCGCGCCCATCCGGCGCGCCGTAGCTGTAGCGCAGTTCGCTGTTGATAAAATTGGTCGTCAGTGGAGATTTAATCCCATACTGGCGAAACTGACTCGGCAAAAAGCCCTCAGTAATATCGCGACCACGATCTTCATGCCCAAGCGAATCTTCCAGATTTAGGGTTAAGCCGTGCATTCGCCCGTAACGCCAGGCACCGTTAAAACGGAAAAAATGATCGTTGTAGTTATCCGCAGAATCGCTGGAGTAGTGGCGATAATCCCCCGAATACATCAGCAAATACGTATCCTGACCGCGCTCGCCGATCATACTCAGCACGGGCGCAGCACTCTGAAAGGCGGAACCTTTCGCATCGCGGTTATGTGGCTGATATGTCACGTTATCATCATAACCATAATCCACAGCAACCTTGCCCTGGAAGTCGATCCCCGCAAAGCCAATGTGTGATTTCGGTGTCAGATCAGCCCATGCGGACTGCGATATCACGATCCCGGTAATAACGAGTATTTTAGTATGCATTCTTACCGACAAATCCTTTGAAAATAGTTTTAATAATAATTTTTATATCCAACCATAATGACCAGTTTTGAATATATTCAATGTCATACTGGACACGTTTTTCCATCTTATAGAGCGCATCGATTTCCCCACGAAACCCATTAATCTGCGCGAGACCGGTGATCCCTGGCTTCACTTTATGGCGGATCATGTAATTTTCGACCTGCTTACGGTACTGCTCGTTATGCGTAACTGCATGCGGTCTGGGACCGACAATCGACATACTTCCCTGCAACACATTAATAAATTGCGGCAGTTCATCGAGCGAGGTGCGACGTAAAAAACTACCGAATTTCGTCACCCGTGGATCGTTCTTCGTAGCCTGAATAACGGTGTCAGAATTCTCCATCACCCGCATTGAGCGAAACTTCCAGACCTTAATTTTTTGCCCACTCAGACCATAGCGGTCTTGTTTGAAAAATACCGGGCCGCGCGAGGTGAGTTTGATCCCAATGGCGATGACTAGCATCAGTGAGGAGATCATCACCATAATGAGACTCCCGAGTACCAGATCTTCAGTCCGCTTAATAAACGATCCTGCACCTTCAAACGGCGAGCTAAAAATGCCGATGGTTTGCAGGTTGTGGATCGAGCGCAGCTTGGACATATTGTTACTGTAGGTATAAAAGTCAGGCACAATATAGGTATCGACCGTGGTATCAGACATCATCGCCAAAAAATGACGAATGCGCTGTAACGCCACCATCGGTAGCGCAATATAGATCTCATCTATATTCCCATTTTTGGCTTCTTCAACTAAATTAATGACCGAGCCGCGAAAGGGGCTTTTTATTTTATCAACCACATCGCCACAACGATCTGGACTGCGCTCATCATAAAATGCCAGGTCTAACTTGATGTTGCCGTATTCCGTAGTCAACGCATTTTCCGCCGCCAGACCATTCTCGGTCAGGCCAATAACGGCAACGCGAATATGTTTCTTGGCTGAGTATTTAAAAAGAAAAAAACGAATAAAATAAAGGACAGGTAGTGGAATAAAATACCAAATGACAATAGCTGAACAAAAAGGCGGATCCAGTGCATTCAGATCCCCCAGCGACTGAGGATCCGCAATGGTCGTACGAACCCACTCATTACAGAAAATGGCCAGTAGCGTACACGCCAGCAGTCTCTTTTGGTTGCGCAAGCTAATGGTTTTGATCTTCTGCTGGTACATTTTGGTGTATTCAGCAAACAACAAAAACAGAAGTGAGAAGATCACACTGAGGATTACAATCGTCGAAAACGGCAGCATGCCTAGCAGTTTGGCGCTAAAAATTAGAGTAAAATTGATGACAAGGAAATCGACCAGTTTTATATAAACTGGATATCCTTGACTGCTAATCTTTAGCGAATTTTTAAGCATATCTCAGCCTATTATCGATTGATTTTAATTATTTTTTTATCGCTTGATATGGCTAATTATATCACAAGCTCAAAAATCGCAATGTCGGAGTGTCAGCAAATGTAATTACTAGTATTACAAATTGTGACTACAGTCTCATGAAAAATTCATACCCACTTGATTTAATTGAATATTATTTTCATGACCATTTGATTTTTATTATTAGAAATATATGATTATCTACAACGGATATATTATTGACAGATAACCATTCGTCGACTAGCAAAATAGGTTATGCCTGATTATTTTTAGCTGCTTTAACCCGCGACGCATAAAAACCGCACCCGCACGCTTAACCCTCCCAGAGTTTCACTGCGCGACAGTTGTGGGTGCGTGCGGTGCAGGCGAGCAATATCATTGACCAGCGCCAGCCCAATCCCCGCCCCGGGAACATTGTCCACATTATCCAGGCGATGAAACGGTAACAGCGCCTGATGCACCCGATCGTCATCAATACCGGGGCCACTGTCTTCAACCACCAGCACCACGCTTTCTCCCTCGCGCAGCAGGCGGGCGGTGACCATCCCCTGTGCAGGCGTGTATTTCAGCGCATTATCCAGCAGATTCCCGCACAGCTCGCCGAGCAGAACATCATCCCCTTCAATCCACACCGCCTCTTGTTCCCCTTCATAGCCGAGATCGATGGCTTTGCTACGCGCCTGCGCCAGGCGGGTAAAACAGCTGGTTTGCACCACCTCAAACAGATTGACCGGTGAAAAGTGTCTTTCTCCCTGCTCTTTGCGCTTCACGGCAGAAAGCTGTAACAATCGCTCCGTCAATTGAATGGTGCTGTCGAGCGTAGTGCTCATGGCCTGTAAACTCTCATACCACTGCTGCGGCTGCGGGCTAGCAAGGGCTACCGCAGCCTGCGTTTTTAGCACCGCCAGCGGGGTTTTTAACTGATGAGAAGCATCTGCGCTAAACCGTTCCTGGCGCGATATCAGTGCGCGTAGCCGGTCAATGTAGCGATTGAAGGCCACGATCAGCAAACGAGTTTCCGACCACGGCAGCAACTCCGGCAGTGGCGTCAGCAGCCCCGGCTCGCGGCGTACCATCAATGATGACAGCTGGCGCATCGGGCGTAATACCCGTCGCAGCAGCCAACCGACCAGCACCAGCGTCAGCAGTACCAGCAGCCCCTGGGATACCCAGGATGAGAACAGCAGCTGTCGCGCCAGATAGCGTCGTGATTGCAGCGTTTCGGCGACATAAATCTCCGCCATACCGACAATCCCGCCTTCATTCACCGGCTGGAGCAGGCGTGCCACGCGAATAGCCTCCCCGCGATATTCAGTATGATAAAACCACGCCAGCGCCGGGTATAGCCGGGTGCGCGAGGTGGAAGGCGGCATCGCCGGCAAATCGTCATAGCCAGAAATGACCTTCCCCGTCGGATCCACCACCTTGTAGTACAGCCGATCGTTCATGTTCAGCTCAAAGCTGTCCAGTACCACCCACGGTACGTTGACTTCCAGGCGTTTATTGCGCACCACCAGCCGCTCGGATACCGTTCTCGCCGATGAGAGCAGCGTCCGGTCATACGCCTGGGTCGCTGCCTGCAGGGCACTGACATAGCTGTTAAACGCCGACAGCCCCCACAGCAGTAGCAGCGGTAAGCCAAGGAACATCAGCAGTTGCAGATACAGCGACTGCGGCTTAACCCACTTCATCACTGCGCTCCAGCACATAGCCCAGGCCGCGCAGGGTCGCGATACGCACGTCGCTGCCGTTCAGTTTTTTACGCAAACGGTGGATGTAAAGTTCAATACTTTCGGGGCTGACTTCATCGCTCAGGCTGAAGACCTGTTCAAACAACTGCTGGCGCGAGACCGGACGCAACCGTCGGTACATCAGCACCGTCAGCAGCGCCTGTTCGCGCGGCGTCAGCGCCAGCGGTTGTCCCTGCAGCAGAAAATAACCCTCATCATGAAACGCCAGCTCACCGAGTTGCTGTATACCCTGCACTTGCCCCGCGCTACGCCGCAGCAGCGCCCGCAGCCTGGCATCCAGCTCTTCAAGCTCAAACGGTTTTGCCAGGTAATCATCCGCACCGGCGTTAAGCCCTTTTACCCGATCCGCCACCGCACTACGTGCTGTCAGCAGCAAAACGGGAAGTGTTTGCCCGCGCTTACGCAGCCGCTGAACCACCTCAAGACCGTCCAGCCCAGGCATATTGATGTCCAGCACCGCCAGCGCATAGGTTTCACTGTGTAACAGGTGATCGGCCGCCAGACCATCAAACACGCAGTCAACGGCAAAACCGTTTTGCACCAGCGCTTTCTCCAGCCAGTGAGCGAGCTCACGGTTATCTTCCGCTAATAAGAGACGCATATCACATCCTGTAAAGTTTCTGCCGCATTGAAAGGGAATTGAAAGGTTAATGTTTTAACAATCACGCAACCGAACTGCTACACATCGGCTCACATAATCACAAAAATAATCTTCCGTACCCGAAATCCGGTCATCCGGCGTGAGGATAAATAATGAAAAAACAATTACTTCGTACCCTTACTGCAAGCATGTTACTGATGAGTACCTCTGTTCTGGCGGAACAAGCGCCTTCACGCACCGAATGTATCGCCCCGGCAAAACCCGGCGGCGGTTTTGACCTCACCTGTAAGCTGATTCAGGTGAGCATGATGGAAACCGGCGCCATCGAAAAACCGATGCGCGTGACCTATATGCCTGGCGGCGTCGGGGCGGTCGCCTATAACGCCATCGTCGCCCAACGCCCTGCCGAAGCAGGCACCGTGGTGGCCTTCTCCGGCGGGTCGCTGCTGAACCTGTCGCAGGGTAAATTTGGCCGTTATGGCGTCGACGATGTGCGCTGGCTGGCAAGCGTCGGCACCGACTACGGCATGATTGCCGTGCGCAACGATGCCCCATGGAAAACGCTGAAAGACCTGCTGACGGCCATGGAGAAAGATCCCAACAGCGTAGTGATTGGCGCCGGTGCCTCTATTGGCAGTCAGGACTGGATGAAGTCGGCGCTGCTGGCGCAAAAAGCCAACGTCGATCCGCATAAGATGCGTTACGTGGCGTTTGAGGGCGGCGGTGAACCGGTCACGGCGCTGATGGGCAATCACGTGCAGGTGGTCTCCGGCGATCTCAGCGAGATGGTGCCCTACCTCAACGGCGACAAAATCCGCGTCCTGGCGGTGTTCTCCGACCAGCGTTTACCGGGTCAGTTAGCCAATGTGCCCACCGCCAAAGAGCAGGGATATGACCTCGTGTGGCCGATTATCCGCGGCTTCTACGTCGGACCCAAAGTCAGCGACGCCGAGTATCAATGGTGGGTGGACGCCTTTGCCAAACTCCAACAAACCGATGAATTTAAAAAGCAACGCGATCTTCGCGGTCTGTTTGAATTCAACATGAGTGGGCAACAACTCGACGCCTACGTGAAGAAGCAGGTCACCGATTATCGTGAGCAGGCAAAAGCCTTCGGTCTGGCTAAATAAGCGCAGGGGCAACAATGATGAGCGATCGTATTTTTGCGGGTATCTGGCTGTTGCTCTGTATAGCCGGGCTGTTCGTGGCCTGGCAAATAACCAGCGAATACAGCTATGAGCCGGTCGGCCCGCGTCCCTTTCCGCTGGGCATTATCGGCCTGATGTTGCTGTGCGCCGTGGCGTTACTCCTGCGCCACCCGGACACCATCAGTTGGCCTCGTCGCCACGTACTGCAAAAGCTGCTGACGATGGTGATTATTCTGTTTATGTACGCCTGGGGATTCGAGTGGCTGGGCTTTCCCATTGCCACCGCCATTCTCACCGTGGTGATTGGCCTGCTGTTCGGAGCCACCATCCCGGCGGCGGGTATTTCCGGGTCGGTTCTTGGCATTCTGCTGTGGTATGCCTTCGATCGGCTGCTTGACGTCACCTTACCTCTCGGCGCCTGGCTGAGTTAACGGAGAAACGATGGATACCTGGATATATCTTTCTCAGGGTTTTGCGGTGGCGATGACGCCTGAAAACCTGGTCATTGCGCTGATCGGCTGTTTTGTTGGCACCATTGTCGGGCTGTTGCCGGGGCTAGGCCCCATTAACGGTGTGGCGATCCTGCTGCCGCTGGCTTTTGCGTTGCACCTGCCCGCAGAGTCCGCACTGATCCTGCTGGCGACCGTTTACATCGGCTGCGAATACGGCGGGCGAATCTCGTCGATTTTGCTGAACGTGCCCGGCGATGCCGCCGCTATTATGACCGCCCTCGACGGCTACCCGATGGCGCAGCAAGGACGCGGCGGCGTGGCTCTCTCTATCTCGGCGGTCAGCTCTTTCTTTGGCTCGCTGATCGCCATCGGCGGCATCATTCTGTTTGCTCCGGCACTGGCTCAATGGTCGCTGGCCTTCGGTCCGGCAGAATACTTTGCCTTAATGGTCTTCGCCATTGCTTGCCTCGGCAGCATGATGGCGCAAAACCCGCTGAAATCCTTTCTGGCAGCGCTGATCGGTCTTGGCCTTGCGACCGTCGGCGTAGACGCCAACACCGGGGTATATCGCTTCACCTTTGACAGTGTCCATCTCTCCGACGGCGTGCAGTTTATCGTGGTGGTGATTGGGCTGTTCTCTGTCTCAGAAATCCTGTTAATGCTGGAACATACCAGCAGCGGTCAGGCGCTGGTACGTAAAACCGGCCGCATGATGTTCAACGCCAAAGAAGGTGCGCAATGCGTGGGCGCGACGCTGCGCTCGTCGGTGATAGGCTTTTTTGTCGGCGTGTTGCCTGGCGCCGGGGCGACCATCGCCAGCGCCATCACCTACATGACCGAGAAAAAGCTCAGCGGTAACAGCGACAGCTTCGGTAAAGGGGATATTCGCGGCGTTGCCGCACCGGAGGCTGCAAATAACGCCTCGGCCTGCGGCTCGTTTATTCCGATGCTGACGCTCGGCGTGCCTGGCTCCGGCACCACGGCGGTGATGATGGGCGCGCTGACGCTGTACAACATCACCCCGGGCCCGGCAATGTTTACCGAGCAACCGGACATCGTCTGGGGATTGATTGCGGCACTGCTGATTGCCAACGTGATGCTGCTGGTGATGAACATCCCGCTGATCGGTCTGTTTACCCGCATGTTGACCATCCCGCTGTGGTTTTTGGTGCCGGCCATCGCTGCGGTCTCCGCTGTCGGTGTGTACGCGGTACACAGTACGACGTTCGATCTGGTGCTGATGGTCGGGCTCGGCGTCTTCGGCTACATTTTGCGTAAAATGCACTTCCCGATGTCGCCGTTGATTTTGGGCTTTGTACTGGGCGAAATGCTGGAGCAGAACCTGCGCCGCGCGCTGTCGATCAGCAACGGCAGTATGGATATTCTGTGGGCCAGCGGCGTGGCAAAAGTCCTGCTGGCGATGGCGGTGATGGTTATCGTGATCCCACCGGTGCTGCGCCTGATCCGCAAGCGCAACCGCAAACCGCAGGTGGATATCGGCTAATAATAGGCCGGATGGGGCGCTGACGCGTCTAGTCCGGCCTACAATAGCTACCTCCCGTAGGCCGGATTAGCGCAACGCCATCCGGCATTTTTATTTTCAGCGTAACCCCTGCGTGCCTTCCAGCATATGCTCGACAAACTGCGTCAGTTTCGGCAAGGGGCGTAAATCCTGACGCCACAGCAGATGAATCGGTCGCGGCTGTGGCGTAAAGCCCTCCAGCACTCGAGCCAGTTTGCCGCTGGCAAGCTCGTCCGCCAGCAACACTTCCGGCTGCAACAGCAACCCCGCGCCCGCCACCGCCGCCATGCGCAGACCGTGACCATCGTTACAGCGCAGGATCGCATCGCGTTTCCATCTGACTTCACCTTCCATACCCGGCAACGTCCATTCGTTACGCGCCGTCCACACCGTGTGGGACAAGCACAGATGGTCCACCAGATCTGCAGGCGTCCGGGGCGTACCGTAACGCGCCAGATAGTCCGCTGACGCGCAGATCGCCATACGGTACGGGCACAGATATTTCGCCACCACATCTGTCTGGTGAATATCACCAATGCGGATCGCCAGATCGACCCCCTCGTTCACCAAATCCACCATCCGGTTAGTCAGATCCAGTTCAATACGCACCTCGGGCCAGCGTTGTAAAAAAGCCGCGGCCAGCGGCGAAACGACACAGGCGCCAAAAGACGTGGGCGCGCTGATGCGCAGCGTCCCCGCCGGTGCCAACCGCAGTCGTTCCACCGAGCGTTCGGCTATCGACACCTGTTCCAGCACCCGCCGGGCTTCCTCAACATAGACGCGCCCGGCGTCGGTCAGACTTTGCCGACGGGTGTTGCGCTCCAGTAACCGTGTACCGAGCTGCGCTTCCAGCAGTGCGATATATTTCCCTACCATCACCGCCGACATTTCCAGCCGCGTTGCCGCCCCGGTAAAGCTGCCGCTTTCCACCACGGCGATAAACGTTTCCATGCCGCGAAGCTTATCCATATTACAAACCTCTGGTTAGTAATCATCTAACTTTTAGCCAGTTTATCCGATTTCATTTTCATTAAAGAATAGCGGCTCACACAATTGCGGAGGTGGTTATGAAAATCGTCATTATTGGTGCCAGCGGTACCGTCGGCCGCGCAGTCGCAGAAGAACTGGGTCGCAAACATGAGATTGTTCGCGTGGGCCGCACGCAGGGTGATTACCAGGTCGATATCACCTCACAGCACAGCGTGCAGGCGCTGTTTGAAAAAATCGGTCGGGTAGATGCCATCGTTTCCGCCACCGGTAGCCTGTTCTTTGGCCCCCTGTCGACCATGACCGACGGCGAGTTTAATCAGGGGTTGCAGGATAAGTTACTAGGCCAGGTGCGGCTGGCATTGACCGGGCAGCATTACCTCAACGAGGGCGGCTCGATTACGCTGATTAGCGGCATTATCGCCCATGAGCCGATTGCGCAAGGGGCCAGCGCGGCAACGGTCAACGCCGGACTGGAAGGGTTTGTACGCGCCGCAGCCTGCGAATTAGGGCGCGGCATACGCATTAACCTGATAAGCCCCACCGTGCTGAGTGAATCCGCTGCGGCGTATGACGGTTTCTTCCCCGGCTTTGAAAGCGTCCCCGCCACCACGGTCGCTAACGCCTATCGCCGCAGCGTCGAAGGCATTCAAACCGGTCGTATTTACAAAGTCGGCTACTGATATTGTGGCTGTCGCGGCGCTCCGCCAGCGGCAGCCTGATTAACCCTCTGTTTTAAAAGATCCTTCTCCGTATTTCCTCCCGCTACACGTAATTACCCTCACCTTTTATGATGTTAAATATTTGTTGTTTTTGATCACAAATAATAAACAAACAAGTTCATTCTGTGCGCGTTTTCCAAAAATGTAGATATTTTTAATTTATGGCTACGAAACGAGCAGCGCCATGTCTCCCTGACAATCTACTGAGAGGATCGATTCTGATGAACGCACTGACTGCCGTACAACCGAACGCTGAAGATCCAGCCCAGCACTACCGTGGCTTCACGCTGAAACCGTCAGCCCAGTCACCACGCCTGCTGGAGCTGACGTTTTCTGCCCAAACCGCTGAGCAATTTCTGCAGGCCGTGGCGCAATGGCCGGTGCAGGCGCTGGAATACAAATCCTTCCTGCGCTTCAAAGTGGCAAACATCCTCGACGACTTGTGCGGCAATCAGCTGCAACCGTTGCTGCTAAAAACGCTGCTGGATCGCGCCGAAGGTGCATTGCTGATCAACGCGGAAGGTGTCGATGACGTGGCGCAGGCAGAGGAGATGGTCAAACTGGCAACGGCAGTGGCGCATCTGATCGGCCGCTCCAACTTTGATGCGATGAGCGGTCAGTACTACGCGCGTTTCGTGGTGAAAAACGTCGATAACTCCGACAGCTACCTGCGCCAGCCACACCGCGTGATGGAGCTGCATAACGACGGCACCTACCTCGAAGAGATCACCGACTACGTGCTGATGATGAAAATCGATGAGCAGAACATGACCGGCGGCAATTCGCTGCTGCTGCACCTCGACGACTGGGAACATCTGGAGAACTACTTCCCCCATCCGCTGGCCCGCCGCCCAATGCGTTTTGCCGCGCCGCCAAGCAAAAACGTCAGCCAGGACGTGTTTCATCCGGTGTTTGACGTCGACCAGCAGGGTCGCCCGGTAATGCGCTACATCGACCAGTTCGTCCAGCCAAAAGATTATGAAGAGGGTGTCTGGCTAAGCGCGCTCTCCGATGCGCTGGAGACCAGCAAAAGCATCCTGTCCGTTCCGGTTTCGGTCGGTAAATTCCTGCTGATCAACAACCTGTTCTGGCTGCACGGGCGCGATCGCTTCACGTCGCATCCGGACCTGCGCCGCGAACTGATGCGCCAGCGTGGTTACTTTGCCTACGCTACAAACCACTACCAGACGCATCAGTAAGCGCGAAGGAATTAAGCGGATGTATGATTTTATGATTATTGGCGGCGGCATTATCGGCATGTCGACCGCCATGCAGCTGATTGATGTCTACCCGGACGCCAGAATTGCGCTGCTGGAAAAAGAGTCCGGTCCGGCCTGTCATCAGACGGGCCACAACAGCGGAGTGATCCATGCCGGGGTCTATTACACCCCCGGCAGCCTGAAGGCGAAGTTTTGTCTGGCCGGCAATCTCGCCACCAAAGCCTTTTGCGATCAAAACGGCATCCGCTATGACGTCTGTGGAAAGATGCTGGTCGCCACCTCAACGCTTGAAATGGAGCGTATGCGCGCCCTGTGGGATCGCACCGCCGCCAACGGTCTTGAGCGCGAATGGCTCAATGCCGAAGAACTGCACGAGCGCGAGCCTAACATCACCGGGCTGGGCGGGATTTTTGTGCCATCAAGCGGGATCGTCAGCTACCGCGACGTCACCGCCGCGATGGCGAGAATTTTCCAGGCCAAAGGCGGTGAGATTGTTTACAACGCCGAAGTCAGCGGCCTGAAAGAACACGCTGCGGGCGTTATCGTACACACCCGCCAGGGCCAGGAGTATGAGGGTGCTACGCTGATTAGCTGCTCCGGGTTGATGGCTGACCGACTGGTGAAAATGCTCGGCGTTGAGCCGGGCTTTATCATCTGTCCGTTTCGCGGGGAATACTTCCGTCTGGCGCCGGAACATAACCACATCGTCAACCACCTGATCTACCCGATCCCCGATCCGGCAATGCCGTTTCTCGGCGTACATCTCACCCGCATGATTGACGGCAGCGTCACGGTCGGCCCCAACGCGGTGCTGGCGTTTAAGCGTGAAGGCTATCGTAAACGTGATATTTCGTTGAGTGACACGCTGGAAATCCTCGGCTCTTCCGGCATCCGTCGGGTGCTGCAAAACAATTTACGTTCCGGCTTAAGCGAGATGAAAAACTCGCTGTGCAAAAGCGGCTACCTGCGCCGGGTACAAAAATACTGCCCGAGCCTGACGCTAAAAGACCTGCAGCCCTGGCCTGCGGGCGTGCGGGCACAAGCGGTATCGCCGGATGGCAAACTGATTGACGACTTCCTGTTTGTCACCACGCCGCGTTCGATTCACACCTGCAACGCGCCTTCTCCGGCGGCGACGTCTGCTCTCCCCATCGGGGCGCATATCGTCAGCAAAGTTCATGCGCTACTGGAAAACCAGAGCAATCCCGGACGCACGCTGCGTGCGGCACGTAGCGTGGAGACATTACACGCCGCCTTTACCCGTTAACCCTTTTACGACAGGACGCTATTATGCAACTTAACGATCCCACCTTATTTCGCCAGCAGGCGCTGATTGACGGCCACTGGCGCGACGCCAACGGCGGCGAAACTATCGCGGTGACCAATCCCGCCAACGGTCAGCAATTGGGTAGCGTACCGAAAATGGGCGCGGATGAAACCCGTGAAGCCATTGAGGCAGCTAACCGTGCACTGCCTGCCTGGCGTGCGCTAACCGCCAAAGAGCGGGCGACGATTCTGCGCCGCTGGTTCAACCTGATGATTGAGCACCAGGACGATCTCGCCCGCCTGATGACACTCGAACAAGGTAAGCCGCTGGCGGAAGCCAAAGGCGAAATCACCTATGCCGCCTCCTTTATTGAATGGTTTGCCGAGGAAGGTAAACGCATTTATGGCGACACCATTCCCGGCCATCAGGCCGATAAACGCCTGATCGTCATTAAGCAGCCCATTGGTGTCACCGCCGCAATTACGCCGTGGAACTTCCCGTCGGCAATGATCACCCGCAAAGCCGGTCCGGCGCTGGCCGCAGGCTGCACCATGGTGCTTAAACCCGCCAGCCAGACGCCGTTCTCCGCGCTGGCGCTGGCAGAACTGGCTAACCGCGCCGGGATCCCGGCAGGCGTCTTCAGCGTAGTCACCGGTTCGGCGGGCGCGGTCGGCAATGAGCTCACCAGCAACCCGCTGGTGCGCAAGCTGTCGTTTACCGGCTCCACTGAAATTGGTCGTCAGCTCATGCAGCAGTGTGCCAAAGACATCAAAAAAGTGTCGCTGGAACTGGGCGGCAACGCGCCGTTTATCGTTTTTGACGATGCCGATCTCGACAAAGCGGTCGAAGGCGCGCTGGCCTCGAAGTTCCGCAATGCCGGGCAGACCTGCGTCTGCGCCAACCGTCTGTATGTGCAGGATGGCGTGTATGAGCGCTTTGCCGAAAAACTTCAGCAAGCCGTAAGCAAGCTGCACCTTGGCGACGGCCTGCAACCTGACGTCACCACCGGACCGCTGATCGATGAAAAGGCCGTCGCCAAAGTAGAGGAACACATTGCCGACGCACTGGATAAAGGCGCCCGGATTATCAGCGGCGGTAAGGCTCACGCGCTGGGCGGTAATTTCTTCCAGCCAACCATCCTGGTCGACGTGCCCAACCATGCCAAAGTTGCCAAAGAAGAGACGTTCGGCCCGCTGGCACCGCTGTTCCGCTTTAAAGACGAAGCTGACGTCATCGCGCAGGCCAACGATACCGAGTTCGGCCTTGCCGCCTATTTCTACGCCCGTGATTTGAGCCGCGTCTTCCGCGTCGGTGAAGCGCTGGAGTACGGCATTGTCGGCATTAACACCGGCATTATCTCCAACGAAGTCGCTCCCTTTGGTGGCATCAAAGCCTCCGGTCTTGGCCGTGAAGGATCGAAATACGGCATCGAAGACTATTTAGAAATCAAATACATGTGTATCGGCCTTTAATAAAACAATACTGGAGAACACCTGATGAGCACCAATAAAGAACTCATGCAACGTCGTAGCAACGCAGTTCCACGTGGCGTAGGACAGATCCACCCGATTTTTGCCGAACGTGCAGAAAACTGCCGGGTCTGGGACGTTGAAGGGCGTGAATTCCTTGATTTTGCTGGCGGCATCGCGGTGCTGAACACCGGCCACCTGCACCCACAGATTGTCTCTGCGGTAGAAGCGCAGTTGAAAAAGCTGTCGCATACCTGCTTCCAGGTACTGGCCTACGAGCCGTACCTCGAACTGTGTGAAATCATGAACCAAAAGGTGCCGGGCGATTTCGCCAAGAAAACCCTGCTGGTGACCACCGGCTCCGAAGCGGTGGAGAACGCGGTAAAAATTGCCCGCGCCGCCACCAAACGCAGCGGTACCATTGCCTTTAGCGGCGCTTACCATGGCCGAACCCACTACACCCTGTCGCTAACCGGAAAGGTAAACCCTTACTCTGCCGGTATGGGGCTGATGCCGGGCCACGTTTATCGCGCCCTGTATCCTTGTGCGCTGCATGACATCAGCGAAGACGATGCCATCGCCAGTATCCACCGCATCTTCAAAAACGATGCCGCACCGGAAGACATTGCCGCCATCGTCATTGAACCTATCCAGGGCGAAGGCGGTTTCTATGCCGCCTCCCCTGCCTTTATGCAGCGCCTGCGCGCCATTTGTGACGAGCATGGGATCATGCTGATTGCCGATGAAGTCCAGAGCGGCGCGGGCCGTACCGGCACACTGTTCGCGATGGAACAAATGGGCGTCGCGCCGGATATCACCACGTTCGCCAAATCAATTGCCGGCGGCTTCCCGCTGGCGGGCGTAACCGGACGCGCCGAGGTGATGGACGCGATCCCACCGGGCGGTCTGGGCGGCACCTATGCCGGGAACCCGATTGCCTGTGCCGCCGCGCTGGCGGTGCTGAACATCTTCGAGCAGGAAAATCTGCTGCAAAAAGCCAATGACCTCGGCAACACCCTGCGCAACGGCCTGCTGGCGATTGCCGAAACCCACCGTGAGATTGGTGACGTACGTGGCCTGGGGGCGATGATTGCGATTGAACTGTTTGAAGACGGCGATCGCCATAAGCCTAATGCGAAATTGACCGCCGAAATTGTCGCCCGCGCCCGTGATAAAGGGCTGATCCTGCTCTCCTGCGGACCGTACTACAACGTGCTGCGCATCCTCGTTCCACTGACCATTGAAGACGGGCAAATCCGCCAGGGGCTGGACATCATCGCCGAGTGTTTTGCCGAGGCGAAGCAAGGCTAAACCCCGTATCTGAGCGGGGATTGTAGGCCGGATAAAGCGCATGCGCCGCCTCCGGCAATATTGTGATGCCCGGTAGCGCTCCGCTTACCGGGCCTACGGGTAAGGTGCAGGAAGCAACGTCAATAACAATAACGAGGTTAAAAGATGGGGCAAGTGTCACAATCACATGATTTAGGGGGCGGGCTGAAATCACGCCACGTCACCATGTTGTCTATTGCCGGGGTTATCGGCGCCAGCCTGTTTGTCGGTTCAAGCGTAGCGATTGCAGAAGCCGGTCCTGCGGTGCTACTGGCCTATCTGTTCGCCGGGTTACTGGTGGTGATGATTATGCGCATGCTGGCCGAAATGGCCGTCGCCACGCCGGATACCGGATCGTTTTCCACCTATGCCGATAAGGCCATCGGCCCGTGGGCTGGGTATACCATTGGCTGGCTGTACTGGTGGTTCTGGGTGCTGGTTATTCCGCTGGAAGCCAACATTGCCGCCATCATTCTGCATTCCTGGATCCCGGGCGTGCCCATCTGGTTATTTTCCCTGGTTATCACGCTGGCGTTAACCGGCAGTAATTTGCTGAGCGTCAAAAATTACGGCGAGTTTGAGTTCTGGCTGGCACTGTGCAAAGTGATTGCCATCCTGGCATTTATTGCCCTCGGGGCGGCGGCGATTAGTGGGTTTTATCCCTACGCCGAGGTCAGCGGAGTATCAAGGCTATGGGATCAGGGCGGTTTTATGCCCAACGGTTTTGGCGCAGTGCTGAGCGCGATGCTGATCACCATGTTCTCTTTTATGGGCGCAGAAATTGTCACCATTGCTGCCGCCGAGTCCGACACGCCGGATAAACACATCGTGCGCGCCACGAACTCGGTCATCTGGCGTATCTCCATTTTCTATCTGTGTTCCATTTTTGTGGTGGTCGCGCTAATCCCCTGGAATATGCCGGGGCTGAAAGAGGTGGGCTCTTACCGCTCGGTGCTGGAGTTACTGCATATCCCGCACGCTAAGCTGATCATGGACTGTGTCATTTTGCTGTCAGTCACCAGCTGTCTGAACTCAGCGCTGTATACCTCCTCCCGTATGCTGTATTCCCTGAGCCGTCGCGGTGATGCCCCGGCCTTTATGGGTAAACTCAACCGCAGCAAAACGCCTTATGTCGCCGTGCTACTCTCTACCGGGGCGGCGTTTCTCACCGTGATCGTGAATTATTACGCACCGGCAAAAGTGTTTAAATTTCTCATCGACAGCTCTGGTGCCATCGCGCTGCTGGTCTATCTGGTCATTGCTGTTTCCCAACTGCGGATGCGCAAAATCCTGCTGGCGGAAGGTGCAGATATCAAGATGAAAATGTGGCTCTATCCGTGGCTGACGTGGCTGGTGATCGGTTTTATTGGCTTTGTACTGGTGGCGATGCTGTTTCGTCCGGCACAACAGCTGGAAGTCATCTCAACCGGGCTGCTCGCCATCGCGATCATTTGCACCGTGCCGATTATGGCGCGCTGGAAAAAACTGCTATCGTGGCAAAAAGCACCGTTGCACAGTACGCGCTAAACCTGTTGCCGGCGCAGGCCGGGACACCTTTTCAGGAGTAAGACCATGACCGCCATTTCCCAACCGACGGCCATTGATGGATACCGCTGGCTCAAGAACGACATTATCCGCGGGGTGTTTCAGCCCGATGAAAAATTGCGAATGAGTCTGCTGACGTCACGCTATGAACTCGGCGTAGGACCGTTGCGCGAGGCGCTTTCGCAGCTGGTGGCGGAGCGACTGGTCACGGTGGTCAATCAGAAAGGGTATCGTGTGGCGTCAATGTCTGAGCAGGAGCTGCTGGATATTTTTGACGCCCGCGCCAATATGGAAGCCATGCTGGTCAGTCTGGCTATCGAACGCGGCGACGACGCCTGGGAAGCGGAAATTCTGGCGCGCGCGCATATGCTTAGCAAACTGGAAGCCGTTGATGCCAGCGAAGAGATGCTGGATGAATGGGATCAGCGCCATCAGGCGTTTCATACGGCGATTGTTGCCGGCTGTGGGTCGCAGTATCTGCTGCAAATGCGTGAACGGCTGTTCTCTCTGGCGGCGCGCTACCGGTTTATCTGGCTGCATAAAACGGTGCTGTCGGTGGAAATGCTGGAAGATAAACACGATCAGCATCAGACGCTGACCGACGCAATTCTGGCGCGCGATGCCGTACGCGCCAGTGAATTAATGCGCCAGCACCTGCTGACGCCGATTCCGATTATTCAGCAGGCGATGTCCGGCAAACTGCTGGCAGAAAAAGTTTAATCGCGGGTCTGTACCCAGAAAGCGTGGATCAGACCTGGGATATAGCCCAGCAGCGTCAGCACAATATTGAGGATAAACGCCCAGCCAAAACCTTTGCCCAGCAGCACGCCAAGCGGAGGTAAAATGATCGTTAAAACTATTCTCCAGAACCCCATACACACTCCCTACAAGCAAAAAATTAATCATTGTTTAGAAAGAGATTTTATCTCTAAGAATAATCAGTGTAGCTAACTCCACCCGTCTCGCCCTGCTGTTTTACCCTCCTTTACGCTCTTGACGCTGGCGTAAGCTGTCTCTTTATTTTAGATTATGCTTAATTTAGCAATTACTTAAATAAATATGACTGAACTCGAACAACTCCAGGCCAGCGCTGAACAGGCCGCCGGCTTGCTAAAAGCAATGAGCAACCCGAAGCGGTTGCTCATTTTGTGCATGCTTTGCGGGTCGCCGGGCACCAGCGCGGGTGAGCTCGCACGGATCACCGGACTCAGCCCCTCTGCCACCTCCCAGCATCTGGCGCGGATGCGCGAAGAAGGATTAATAGACCGCCAACGTGATGCCCAGCGCATTCTCTACTTCATCAAAAATGCGGCGGTGAATTCCCTCATCGCCACATTAAAAACACTGTATTGCCCGTAAGGAGCCAACATGACCATTGGGACGATTTCCCCGCGCGAGGCGCAGACGCTGTTAGCGCAAGGAGCCAAACTGATTGATATTCGTGATGCCGATGAGTATCTGCGCGAACATATTCCGCAGGCGCATCTGGCACCGTTGTCCGCGCTCGACCAGGGGTTATTGCCGGATAACTTACGCGCTGATCGCATTATTTTTCACTGCCAGTCGGGTAAGCGCACACAAAATGCGGCCACAAAACTGAGTGCAATTGCTGCACCAGCCCAGTGCTGGCTGCTTGAGGGGGGAATCGACGCCTGGAAGGCAGCAGGTTTGCCGGTCGTAGAAGATAAATCACAGCCGTTACCGCTGATGCGCCAGGTGCAGATTGCCGCAGGCAGTCTTATCTTACTCGGCGTAGTTCTCGGTTACGCCGTTGGCAGCGCCTTCTTTCTGCTCAGCGGCTTTGTCGGCGCGGGGCTTATCCTGGCAGGCGTTACCGGCTTCTGCGGCATGGCGCGGCTGCTGGATAAAATGCCCTGGAATCGGCGTACTCATTAAGCGGTAATCAGTGAAACAGCGCTGTACCCGCCGATGGCCCTGATCTATGGTGGGTTTTGCCATCAAGAACGGAGGACAGCATGTTTAAACCCGGCGATCTGGTTCAACCGCGTATGGGCGGACCAAAATTGAAAGTTGTTGAAGTAAATGACGAGCAGATTGTGGCCGTGCAGGCCAGTAATGAAAGCGGTGAAAAATTCACCCTGAAAGCAGCAGATGTCACCCGATATAGCGAAGACGGCGATTTTGGCGTTTGCTGAAAATAAGCGGTGAGACACTCTCACCGCCTTGCTAATTAGATCAAAAAATCATCGAGTGATTTACCGGCAGCCAGCGCCTGCGCAATAGGTTTTGGCGTGCGGCCTTGTCCAGTCCAGGTTTTCACTTCACCATTGAGATCGGTAAAACGATATTTTGCCGGGCGCGGCTGACGTTTTTTAACTGCTCGCGACGTCACCGTCGTCATGCTTAGCAACTCTTCTGGCTCAATCCCATCTGCTTTCATCAGCGCCAGCAGCGTATTAATTTTTTCCTGCTGTTCTGCACGCTGGCGCTGTAACTGTTCTTCCTCGTCACGTCGTTCTTTGGTGACCACCCTGAATTTTTCCAGCATATCTTCCAGTACATCGACCGGAAATTCACGAGCCATTGCACGCAGCGAGCGGATATTATTTAAGTTTTTTAACATTGAACTCATATTAATAAAACCTCTTTAACGCATAAAGCAAAAATGGTATTACAGCAAAAATTATATTCGATTGATTATTCTATTTCCAGCCCCTGTCGATCTCGAGCTATTAATCAAAACGTTACCTTAATATTTATCACCCCATCGCAGGGGCATCCTGCAATGCAATTTTGTAATGACCCGATAATAAAAATAAATATGTCGGCGTAATATTCAAAAACATCTAGAAAAGTTCGTAAAAAAACCAGAAAAACAAATCAATATAACATAATGATTTGAAAGACATTTAATCAACATGACAACGAAAATGCCAAAACGAACAAAAAACAGACCATTGCAGAGCATTTTATCGACAAAAAGACAATAAATAAAAATTTTAAGCTAGTTGATAGTTATTATGCAGGCAGATATCCTATTGAAACGCGAAAGCAGCAAAACAAATCACTAGCAACAAGGTATACGATACCTTTTTACCTCTTCTTACAAGGAGCATTAACATGTTCTCTCCGCAGTCACGCTTGCGTCATGCTGTAGCAGACACGTTCGCGATGGTTGTTTACTGTTCTGTCGTGAACATGTTGATTGAAGTATTCCTTTCCGGAATGACCTTTGAGCAGTCGCTCTCTTCCCGACTGGTGGCGATTCCTGTCAACATTCTGATCGCCTGGCCTTACGGTATGTACCGCGATCTGTTTATGCGTGCGGCGCGTAAAGCCACACCGGCGGGATGGGCAAAAAATCTGGCGGATGTGCTGGCATACGTGACCTTCCAGTCACCGGTGTATGTGGTCATTCTGCTCACGGTTGGCGCAGACTGGCACCAGATCACGGCGGCCGTCAGTTCCAACATCGTGGTTTCAATGTTGATGGGTGCAGTGTACGGCTACTTCCTTGATTATTGCCGCCGCCTGTTTAAAGTCAGCAGCTATCATCAGGCGAAAGCCTAAACGTCTCTTCGCGACTGGCCCCGCCAGTCGCGTCTTTAGTTTGTACTCACGTCACCAAACAACCCATTTAAATAACGTTCCAGCGCAATACGCGAGCTGAAGCCGTGTGGAATACCATAATGTTCATGGGTTTCTCCGGCTAAATAAAGCGGGAATTGCTGATAGTGATCGCAGGTTTTAATATCCGTTGACGGATCCGCTAACGAAGAACTTCGTTCTTTTAACGTGGGGTGGATCACTAATGCTGTGCGTCCCATACGCGCTTCACGATTAACATACACATAGTTTTCGCCACGTCGATAACCGTACGCTTTCTGCGTCACTACATCCACGGTAAAGCCTACTTTCTCAAGTACGCGCGCCACCTCATCGGGTCTTAAATACATATATTTTTCCTCGTTATCTTTTACCGCGGGCTTACCTTACCTGATTCAGCATTAGCAACGCTTTCAGAAAAGTCCATAAACGCATGAAGAGAGTGAGGCGGCTATCTTAAGCATGGCGCTGGATCAGGTTATTGCCAGCCGAAGTTGACGGGCGGCCTGCCGGGCCATTTCCACCGACGGGATATTGGTAAATGACAGTAATATACCGCCCTCTCCCGTTGAAGTTATTCGCCATTGGCTTAACGCCTGAACCGCCAGGCCAGCCTGATTCGCTTTGCGCACCAACGCCGTATCTTCGCCGCTCACCGATATCACCAGTTGAATTCCGCCTTGCTGAGGTACAACGGTAAAGCCGTATTCCGTCAGCGCACTTTCCATCCACTGACGCCGCTGGGCATAGTGTTGGCGCATTTTTTTCAGGTGCCGCCAGAAATGGCCATCACGAATAAAATCCGCCAGCGTTTGCTGCCATAACAGCGGCACGTGACAAGCCGTCAGCGCCGCCTGGCGGCGAAAGCGCGCGACCTCCGTCACCGGCACCACCAGCCAGGCTGTACGTAAAGCCGGAAATAATGATTTGCTGAAGGTACCGGCATAAATCACCCGCTGCGGCGCATCCAGGCTTTTTAGCGGCGGCAGCGGTTTTCCGTGGTAGCGAAACTCGCTGTCGTAGTCATCTTCAATGATCCATGCCCGCGCATGGGCGGCCCACTCCAGCAATTGGTGTCGACGGTCAAGCGAGAGAGCAACGCCCAACGGACTTTGATGGGCTGGCGTGAGGAGGGCAAAACGCGCCTGAGGGTAGTTGCGGATCCCGGCGCTCACATCCAGACCCTCGCCATCGACCGGGACGGGCAGCAGTTCAACCTGTTCCTGCGTTATAACGGGGCGGATCAGCGGAAAACCGGGATCTTCTACCCACATCCCTGCGCCGGGATTTGCCAGCGCCCGCAGGATTAAGGTCATGGAGGCCGCATAGCCCGAAGTAATAAAAATCTGCTCCGGCAGGCACTCAATACTGCGGGATATGCGCAGATAATCAACGATCGCCTGGCGTAGCAACAGTTCGCCGCTGACATCACCCAAGGCGAGATCGAAACGTGTCTGCGTGCGTAAACGCCGCCCCATCACCCGCGCCCAGACTTCGCGGGGAAAGAGATCGAGCGCCGGTAATCCCATCTGAAAAAGTTGCGGTGTAGGGTTTTCTCCGGCAAAGACCGTTGGTGCAACGGGCGAAGTGTCCAGTCGCAGTTGCTGACTGACAAACGTTCCGGCCTGCCCGCGTCGTTCCAGCCAGCCTTGCGCCACCAGATCTGCGTAGGCGTTTTCCACCGTCGAGCGTGAAACGCCCAGTTCCTGGGACCAGGTGCGGCTGGACGGCAAGCGTGTGCCAGGCTTAAGTTCCCCTTTCTCAATAGCGGTTTTTAACTGACGGGCGATTTGCTGGTAGCGTGGCATTTATGGTCTGCTTTTTTGATAACAATATGGCTCTCTTTAGCAGACCATTATAGTGATACATTGCGGGTCATCCAAACGAGGAGAAATACCATGACGATGTTACGCCAGCCCTATTATGAACTTAGCCCTGAAATCTATAATGCTCTGGTTCAGGCCAGCAAAGCGCTGGAAAACTGCGCGTTGGAGCCTACACTGACGGAGTTGATTTACCTGCGGGTCTCGCAAATCAACGGCTGCGCGTTTTGTCTGGAAATGCACAGTAAAGCCCTGCGTAAGTCTGGCGTAGAACAGGCCAAACTGGATGCGCTGGCAGGATGGCGCGTCAGCCACCATTTCAGTGATCAGGAACGCGCAGCGCTGGCATGGGCCGAATCCGTTACCCACATCGCCTCGACGCACGCCGAAGACGACGTTTATTTGCCGCTGCTGAACCATTTTAGCGCCAAAGAAATAAGCGATCTGACGTTCGCCATTAGCCTGATGAACTGCTTTAACCGTCTGGCAGTAGGCATGCGCATGTAATTCTGTGGTGCCGGATGGCGGCGGAAACACCTTATCCGGCAACCCGTAATGCTACATACCCCGCCCTCCGCCACACTCATCTCCCGGCCCCTCACCACTCTAAAATCCCATATCTTGTATGGTTGAATCTTTTATAAACTACATCTAGTATTGATTACATCACGACACACACAACCCGACGCCATTATCGCGCCGCTTTTACACCCATAAATGGAAATACGAATCATGCGTATTATTATTTACACTCGCAATAACTGTATTCAGTGCCACGCCACGAAACGGGCGATGGAAGGTCGTGGGCTTGACGTCGAGATGATCAATGTCGATCTGGCCCCCGAGCTGGCAGAAACCCTGCGCGAGCAGGGGTTTCGCCAATTACCGGTGGTGGTAGCAGGGGAAATCCGCTGGTCAGGATTTCGCCCGGACATGATCAATCGTCTGCGTCCGCAGCCCCACGTGGCCAACACATGAGCACCCTCGTCTACTTCTCCAGCAGCTCTGAAAATACCCATCGCTTTATGCAGCGTCTGGGGCTGCCCGCCGTGCGAATTCCGCTTAACGAACGCGAGCGGATCCAGGTAGACGAACCTTACATTTTAGTCGTGCCGTCTTACGGCGGTGGTGGTACGGCAGGCGCGGTCCCGCGACAGGTGATCCGCTTTTTAAACGATCCCCACAATCGGGCGTTAATTCGCGGCGTCATCGCCGCTGGCAATCGTAATTTCGGCGACGCCTACGGCCGCGCGGGTGACGTAATTTCACAAAAATGCGCCGTGCCGTGGCTCTATCGCTTTGAGCTGATGGGGACGCCAGGCGACATCGACAACGTGCGAAAAGGAGTGAGCGAATTTTGGCAACAACAACCGCAGAACGCGTAGTTCAGCCCACGCTGGATTATCACGCACTTAACGCCATGCTGAATCTGTACGATAACGCCGGGCGTATTCAGTTTGAGAAAGACCATCAGGCGGTGGACGCGTTTATGACAAATCACGTGCAGCCCAACTCGGTGGTGTTTGCCAGCCAGGACGCGCGTCTGGATACGCTGGTAAGCGAAGGTTATTACGACGAAAGCGTTTTAACCCGTTACGATCGCGCTTTCGTGGTGAAGCTGTTTGCCCACGCTCACGCCAGCGGGTTTCGCTTCCAGACCTTTCTCGGCGCATGGAAGTATTACACCAGCTATACGCTGAAAACCTTTGACGGTAAACGCTACCTCGAGGATTTTGCCGATCGCGTGACGATGGTGGCGCTGACGCTGGCACAGGGTGATGAGACGCTTGCCCTGCGACTCACCGACGATATGCTCGCCGGGCGTTTTCAGCCCGCCACGCCAACCTTCCTTAATTGCGGCAAAGCCCAGCGCGGCGAGCTGGTCTCCTGCTTCCTGTTACGTATTGAAGACAATATGGAGTCCATTGGTCGGGCGGTAAATTCGGCGCTGCAGCTTTCCAAACGCGGTGGCGGCGTGGCGTTTCTGCTCTCCAGCCTGCGCGAAGCCGGAGCACCGATTAAGCGTATTGAAAACCAGTCTTCCGGGGTGATCCCGGTGATGAAAATGCTGGAAGATGCGTTTTCGTATGCCAACCAACTGGGCGCGCGACAGGGCGCGGGTGCGGTGTATTTGCACGCGCACCACCCGGATATTCTGCGCTTTCTCGATACCAAGCGCGAAAACGCCGATGAAAAAATTCGCATTAAAACGCTGTCACTTGGCGTGGTGATCCCGGATGTTACCTTCCGTCTGGCAAAAGAGAATGCGCAGATGGCGCTGTTCTCCCCCTATGACGTGGAGCATATTTACGGGAAACCGTTTAGCGACATCGCCGTCAGCGAACGCTATGACGAGTTACTCGCCGACGCACGCGTGCGCAAGCGGTACATTAACGCCCGTGACTTCTTCCAGCGGTTGGCGGAAATCCAGTTTGAGTCCGGCTACCCCTACATCCTGTTTGAAGACACGGTGAACCGCGCCAACCCGATTGCCGGTCGCATTAACATGAGCAACCTGTGCGCGGAAATTTTGCAGGTCAACAGCCCCTCAACCTACGATGAAAACCTCGACTACGCGCAGATTGGACGCGACATCTCCTGCAATCTCGGCTCGCTGAACATTGCCCACACCATGGATTCGCCGGACTTTGGCCGCACCGTTGAAACAGCGGTTCGCGGCTTAACCGCCGTCTCCGACATGAGCCACATCCGCAGCGTTCCGTCGATTGAAGCCGGGAACAGCGCTTCGCACGCGATTGGGCTGGGGCAGATGAACCTGCATGGCTATCTGGCACGCGAAGGTATTGCCTATGGTTCAGCGGAGGGGCTGGATTTCACCAATCTCTATTTCTACACCGTCACCTGGCATGCCCTGCATACCTCCATGTTGCTGGCCAAAGAGCGTGGCCAGACCTTTGCCGGATTCAACCAGTCGCGCTACGCCAGCGGCGAGTATTTTGATCGCTATTTAAGCGGCGACTGGCAACCAAAAACCGAGAAAGTCCGCTCGCTGTTTGCCACTCGCGGCGTGACGCTGCCGACGCGTGAAATGTGGTCACTGCTGCGTGAGAATGTAATGCGCTACGGTATTTATAACCAGAATTTACAGGCGGTGCCGCCAACCGGCTCCATCTCCTACATCAACCATGCCACCTCAAGTATTCATCCGATTGTGTCTAAGGTGGAGATTCGCAAAGAGGGTAAAACGGGGCGTGTGTATTACCCTGCCCCGTTTATGACCAACGAAAATCTGGCGCTGTATCAGGATGCCTACGAGATTGGCCCGCAAAAAATCATCGATACCTACGCCGAGGCAACCAAACACGTCGATCAGGGGCTGTCGCTGACGCTGTTTTTCCCGGACACCGCCACCACCCGCGATATCAACAAAGCGCAAATCTACGCGTGGAAAAAAGGCATCAAAACGCTGTACTACATCCGACTGCGCCAGCTGGCGCTGGAAGGTACTGAAATTGAAGGCTGCGTGTCATGCGCGCTGTAAGGAGAGCAGAATGAAGCTAAACCGCGTGAGCGCCATCAACTGGAACAAAATTGAGGATGACAAAGATCTGGAGGTGTGGAACCGGCTGACCAGTAATTTCTGGTTGCCGGAAAAAGTCCCGCTGTCGAATGATATTCCCGCCTGGCAAACGCTGAGCGTCGCCGAGCAGCAGCTCACCATTCGCGTCTTTACCGGGCTGACGCTGCTCGACACCATTCAGAATATTGCCGGCGCGCCCGCGCTGATGGCGGATGCATTAACCCCACATGAAGAAGCGGTGTTGTCAAATATCAGCTTTATGGAAGCGGTGCACGCTCGTTCCTACAGCTCTATTTTCTCCACCCTTTGCCAGACCAAAGATGTGGATGCAGCCTACGCCTGGAGTGAGGAAAATGCCGCGCTGCAACGCAAAGCGCAGATTATTTTGCAGCATTACGCCAGCGATAATCCACTGAAGAAGAAAATTGCCAGCGTATTTCTGGAATCGTTCCTGTTCTATTCCGGCTTCTGGCTGCCGATGTATTTCTCCAGCCGCGGTAAGCTGACCAATACCGCCGATCTCATCCGTCTGATTATTCGTGATGAAGCCGTTCACGGTTATTACATTGGTTATAAATATCAAAAGGGGCTGGAGCATATTTCACTGTCAGCTCGTGAAGAACTGAAGAATTTTGCCCTCGATCTGCTGATGGATTTGTACGATAACGAAGTTCACTACACGGAAGTGTTGTATGCCGAAACCGCCTGGGCCGACGAGGTGAAAGCGTTCCTGTGTTACAACGCCAATAAAGCCTTGATGAACCTGGGTTATGAGGCCCTGTTCCCGGCGGAAATGGCGGATGTCAACCCGGCAATCCTCGCCGCGCTGTCGCCCAACGCCGATGAAAACCATGATTTTTTCTCCGGTTCAGGCTCGTCATACGTGATGGGGAAAGCCGTCGAAACTGAAGACGACGACTGGAATTTCTAGATCTCATTTTCGCGGAAAATACCCTACACTTTTCGCGTTAATATTTTAACGGGATCACATTTTTATCACACAAATATCATTGTGTGATCTACACTCAATATTAGCCGCATTATTCGCCTGAGTTTCAACAATTCAGGCGACTTTTTACTGCCATTTACAAAAAATATCAAAGAAGTTTCATCCACGCTCAGCCCTTATATCACGGGAAATCTCGCCATCTGGCCTTTGGCAATATTCATGCCACAACCAAATTCAGGGTTGTCTCAGATTCTCAGTATGTTAGGGTAGAAAAAGATAACTATTTTCACCAGGTACTATATCGATATAAACAAATAACAGGAATAATTCTATTGCATGGCAATTAAATTAGAAGTTAAAAATCTCTATAAGATATTTGGCGAGCATCCCCAGAGAGCGTTCAAATATATTGAAAAAGGATTTTCAAAAGAGCAGATTCTGGAAAAAACAGGGCTATCGCTTGGCGTTAAAGACGCCAGTCTGGCCATTGAAGAAGGCGAGATATTTGTCATCATGGGATTATCCGGTTCGGGTAAATCCACAATGGTACGCCTTCTCAATCGCCTGATTGAACCCACCCGCGGGCAGGTACTGATTGACGGCGTGGATATCGCCAGGATATCCGATGCCGAGCTTCGCGAGGTGCGCAGAAAAAAGATTGCGATGGTATTCCAGTCCTTTGCCCTGATGCCGCACATGACGGTACTCGACAATACGGCCTTCGGTATGGAGTTAGCCGGTATTGCTGCGGATGAACGTCGTGAAAAAGCGCTGGATGCGCTCCGCCAGGTTGGGCTTGAGAATTACGCTCACGGATACCCGGATGAACTCTCCGGTGGTATGCGCCAGCGTGTCGGTCTCGCCCGCGCATTAGCCATTAACCCTGACATCTTATTAATGGATGAAGCCTTCTCTGCGCTCGATCCTTTAATTCGTACCGAGATGCAGGATGAGTTGGTAAAACTGCAGGCAAAGCATCAGCGAACCGTGGTCTTTATTTCCCACGATCTCGACGAAGCCATGCGCATTGGTGACCGCATCGCTATTATGCAAAATGGTGAAGTGGTGCAGGTCGGTACCCCGGATGAAATCCTGAATAACCCGGCCAATGATTATGTGCGCACCTTCTTCCGTGGTGTTGATATTAGCCAGGTATTCAGCGCGAAAGATATTTCCCGTCGTAGCCCTGAAGGCTTAATTCGTAAAACACCAGGGATTGGCCCACGTTCGGCACTGCAATTATTGCAGGATAAAGATCGTGAATTTGGTTACGTGATTGAACGCGGAAACAAGTTTGTTGGCGTGGTCTCCATCGACTCATTAAAAACCGCCTTACGTCAGGCGCAGGGTATTGAAGCCGCACTGATCGACGAACCGTTAGCCGTAGAGGCGAAAACGCCGCTGAGCGAGCTGCTTTCTCATGTCGGGCAAGCACCGTGCGCGGTGCCGGTTGTCGATGAGGAACATCAGTATGTGGGCATTATTTCCAAACGCATGCTGCTACAGGCTTTAGATCGCGAGGGGGCAAACAATGACTGATCAAACAAATCCGTGGGACACGACACCAGCAGCCGATAGCGCTGCACAATCCGCTGATGCCTGGGGTACCGCGTCAAGCGCGCCTACCGACGGCGGCAGCGCAGACTGGCTGACCAGCGCGCCCGCGCCAGCACCTGAGCATTTCAATATTATGGATCCGTTCCATAAAACACTGATCCCGCTCGATAGCTGGGTCACCGAAGGGATCGACTGGGTGGTGACCCATTTTCGTCCCGTCTTCCAGGGCATTCGTGTCCCGGTAGATTACATTCTCAACGGCTTCCAGCAACTGCTGCTGGGGATGCCTGCGCCGGTGGCGATTATTCTTTTCGCTTTAATCGCCTGGCAGATTTCTGGCGTCGGGATGGGCGTTGCCACGCTGATTTCACTGGTCGCGATTGGCGCGATTGGCGCCTGGTCACAGGCGATGATCACCCTGGCGCTGGTGCTGACCGCGCTGCTGTTCTGTGTGCTAATCGGTTTACCGATGGGGATCTGGCTGGCGCGCAGTCCGCGTGCGGCAAAGATCGTTCGTCCCCTGCTCGATGCCATGCAAACCACACCTGCGTTCGTCTATCTGGTGCCGATTGTGATGTTATTCGGCATTGGTAACGTGCCGGGCGTCGTAGTGACGATTATCTTCGCCCTGCCACCGATTGTGCGTCTGACCATTCTGGGTATTAACCAGGTGCCAGCCGATCTGATTGAAGCTTCTCGCTCCTTTGGTGCCAGCCCGCGTCAGATGCTGTTTAAAGTCCAGCTGCCGCTGGCGATGCCCACCATTATGGCGGGGGTTAACCAGACGCTGATGCTGGCGCTTTCTATGGTCGTCATCGCCTCGATGATCGCCGTCGGTGGATTGGGTCAGATGGTGCTGCGCGGTATCGGGCGTCTCGATATGGGGCTGGCTACCGTTGGCGGGGTTGGGATTGTGATCCTCGCCATCATTCTGGACCGCCTGACGCAGGCCGTCGGTCGCGACTCGCGCAGCCGGGGTAACCGTCGCTGGTACACCACCGGCCCTGTTGGGCTTATCACCCGCCCTTTCACTAAGTAATTCACCTGTTGCCCGGTGGTATTGCGCTTACCGGGCCTGCACGTCCCTCCAATAATTAAAGGAATAACGATGCGACATACCGTACTTTTTGCCACAGCGTTTGCCACCCTTGTCTCCACCAGCGCTTTCGCTGCCGACCTGCCGGGCAAAGGCATCACCGTGCAACCTATCCAGAGCACGATCTCTGAAGAATCGTTCCAGACACAGCTGGTCGCTCGTGCGCTGGAAAAGCTGGGTTATACCGTCAACAAAGCCAGCGAAGTTGACTACAACGTCGGCTACACCTCTATTGCTTCTGGCGATGCCACCTTTACCGCCGTGAACTGGCAGCCACTGCATGACGACATGTACGCCGCCGCGGGCGGAGACAAAAAGTTTTATCGCGAAGGGGTATTCGTGACGGGGGCTGCACAGGGGTATCTGATCGACAAAAAAACCGCTGAGCAGTACAAAATCACCAATATCGCCCAGTTGAAAGATCCAAAGATTGCCAAAATCTTTGATACCAACGGCGACGGTAAAGCTGACATGATGGGCTGTTCACCCGGCTGGGGCTGCGAAGCGGTCATCAACCACCAGAATAAAGCCTTCGATCTGGAAAAAACGGTCGACGTCAGCCACGGCAACTACGCGGCGATGATGGCTGACACCATCACGCGCTTTAAAGAAGGCAAACCGATTCTCTACTACACCTGGACACCATACTGGGTGAGCGACGTGATGAAGCCGGGCAAAGACGTGGTCTGGCTGCAGGTGCCGTTCTCTTCCCTGCCGGGTGAGCAGAAAGACATTGACACCAAGCTGCCAAACGGCGCGAACTACGGCTTCCCGGTCAACACCATGCATATCGTTGCCAACAAGGCATGGGCAGAGAAAAACCCGGCCGCGGCGAAGCTGTTTGCCATCATCAAGCTGCCACTGGCGGACATCAACGCACAGAACGCGATGATGCATGAGGGCAAAGCTTCCGAAGCCGATGTGCAGGGTCACGTTGACGGTTGGATCAAAGCCCACCAGCAGCAGTTCGACGGCTGGGTAAAAGACGCGTTAGCTGCGCAGAAATAACCCACTCGTAGGCCTGATAAGCGTAGCGCCATCAGGCACAGTAAGTAACCACACCAATGCCGGATGGTGGCGCAATGCGCCTTATCCGGCACGCAGCTCTTCACCCGCCCGAAACCGCACAATCCATCACCTAACAAATCAGCAACATTTATCCACTTCCGTTATGATTGTTTCAGAAATCCATTATTCAGCTGAAAACAATGACAAATTCCTCTCAGGGACTTAGCCGATCGCTGATCCTGCTCATGTCCATCGCCACGGGTCTCGCCGTCGCCAGTAACTATTACGCCCAGCCGCTGCTCGATACCATCGCGCGCAACTTCTCATTATCAGCCAGTACCGCAGGCTTTATCGTCACCGCGGCACAGCTTGGCTACGCCGCGGGCCTACTGTTTCTGGTACCGCTTGGCGATATGTTTGAGCGGCGGGGGCTTATCGTGTCCATGACGTTACTCGCCGCTGGTGGCATGTTGATTACCGCCAGCAGCCAGTCGTTGGGCATGTTGATCCTCGGCACGGCACTGACCGGGTTGTTTTCCGTCGTAGCACAAATATTGGTTCCGCTGGCGGCCACACTCGCCACGCCGGAGACACGCGGCAAAGTTGTCGGCACCATTATGAGCGGTCTGCTGTTGGGGATTTTACTGGCTCGTACGGTGGCCGGGCTGCTGGCGAATCTCGGCGGCTGGCGCACGGTATTTTGGGTCGCCTCGGTGCTGATGGCGCTAATGGCTATCGCGCTATGGCGCGGACTGCCGAAGATGAAATCAGAAACCCATCTCAACTATCCACAGTTGTTAGGCTCGGTCTTCAGCCTGTTTATCCACGATAAACTGCTGCGTACCCGGGCGATGCTGGGCTGCCTGACGTTTGCCAACTTTAGTATTCTCTGGACATCAATGGCATTTTTGCTGGCGGCACCGCCGTTTAACTATTCAGAAGGCATGATTGGCCTGTTTGGTCTGGCCGGTGCCGCCGGTGCGCTCGGCGCTCGTCCTGCAGGTGGATTTGCTGATAAGGGCAAATCCCATCTCACCACGACATTAGGTCTGTTGTTACTGCTGCTCTCCTGGCTGGCAATCTGGTTGGGTCATACGTCAGTACCGATGCTGATAATTGGCATTCTGGTACTGGATCTCACCGTTCAGGGCGTGCATATCACCAACCAGACGGTTATTTACCGCATTCACCCGGATGCGCGTAACCGACTGACCGCCGGCTATATGACCAGCTATTTTATTGGCGGGGCGGCAGGTTCACTGATTTCAGCCTCTGCCTGGCAGCATGCCGGCTGGGCTGGCGTTTGTCTGGCAGGATCGACCGTTGCCGTACTCAACCTGCTGGTCTGGTGGCGAGGTTTTCACCGCCAGGAAGCCGTAAATTAAGCGTATCGCGCGTGTTTGCCGCTGATTGAGCTCCTCAGGGTGTTAAGGAGCTCATCAGTCTGCTAAGGTTATAACTCATTGAGCTAGGTTATTTAAATTTCGGTAATGAAGCCTATAATCCTATGGAAAGCCCTGTTCCCCAGTCAGACCCCAGCCCGGCAACCTTAACGGAAGGATTCAAAGACAGTCTGCCGATCGTCATCAGCTATATTCCGGTCGCCTTTGCATTTGGTCTCAATGCCACTCGTCTGGGCTTTACGCCCGTCGAAAGCGTCTTTTTCTCCTGCATTATCTATGCCGGTGCCAGCCAATTCGTCATCACTACCATGCTTGCCGCGGGCAGTTCGCTATGGGTCGCCGCACTCACCGTGATGGCCATGGACGTACGCCATGTGTTGTATGGCCCTTCCCTGCGCAGCCGCATCGCCCAACGACTCAGTAAACCTAAAAGCGCAGTGTGGGCCTTTGGCCTCACTGATGAAGTGTTTGCCGCCGCAACGGCGAAGCTGGTGCGGGACAATCGCCGCTGGAGTGAGAACTGGATGATGGGGATCGCACTATGTGCCTGGATTTCCTGGGTATTCGGTACGATTATTGGCGCATTCTCCGGCAGTGGCTTACTGAAGGATTTTCCGGCGGTCGAAGCGGCGCTAGGTTTTATGCTCCCGGCGCTGTTTATGAGTTTTCTGCTCGCGTCATTTCAGCGTAAACAGTCGCTGTGTGTGACCACGGCACTCGGCGGAGCACTGGCGGGCGTGACGTTTTTTTCTATTCCTGCCGCCATACTCGCTGGCATTGTTTGCGGATGTCTGACGGCGCTTATCCAGTCATTCTGGCAGGGGGCGCCTGATGAGTTATGAGGTTCTGCTGCTTGGCCTGCTGGTTGGCGGCGTCAACTACTGCTTTCGTTATTTACCGCTGCGTCTGGGGGTGGGAAATGTTCGCCCGACAAAACGCGGCGCAACCGGCATTTTACTCGACACCATTGGCATAGCATCAATTTGCGCCCTACTGGTGGTGTCTACCGCACCTGAAGTTATGCACGACGCTCGTCGGTTTGTGCCAACGTTGGTGGGGTTTGTTGTACTGGGCGCAAGCTATTTTAAGACCCGCAGCATCATCATTCCGACATTGCTGAGTGCTCTGGGCTACGGATTAGCCTGGAAAATGTGGGTTGTTTTATAGGTAAAAATAATCATTTTAAATAAATAATACATTTACTTTATTTGTCACTGTCGTTACTATATCGGCTGAAATTAATGAGGTTATACCCAAATGGATAGTTCGTTTACGCCCATTGAACAAATGCTAAAATTTCGCGCCAGCCGCTACGAAGAATTCCCTTACCAGGAAGTTCTTCTGACTCGTCTTTGCATGCACATGCAGGGCAAGCTGCTGGAAAACCGCAATAAAATGCTGAAAGCTCAAGGGATTAACGAGACGTTGTTTATGGCGTTGATTACGCTGGAGTCTCAGGAAAACCACAGTATTCAGCCTTCTGAACTGAGTTGCGCACTGGGTTCGTCGCGGACTAACGCCACGCGTATCGCGGATGAGTTAGAAAAACGTGGCTGGATCGAGCGTCGCGAAAGCGATAACGATCGCCGCTGCCTGCATCTACAGTTGACCGAGAAAGGCCATGCATTCTTGCAAGAGGTATTACCGCCTCAGCATAACTGTCTGCATCAGCTCTGGTCATCTCTTAGCACCACAGAAAAAGATCAGCTTGAGCACATCACCCGCAAGCTTCTGACCCGTCTTGATCAGATGGAACAGGATGGCACGGTACTCGACGCGCTGCGTTAACGCGCCGACACGCTCAAAAATCCAGATTGATAAATGAAAAACCGACAGGCCAGCAGGTCACCCTGCTGGCCTTTCTGATAAACAGGTCGGCTCAGCCGATGTGAAAAAAAATAAGATCGTGGAGAACAACATGAGCGCAAATGCGGAGACTCAAACCCCGCAGCAACCGGTCAAGAAGAATGGCAAACGTAAAAGTATGCTGCTGCTTCTGACCTTGCTCTTTATTATCATTGCCGTGGCATATGGGATTTATTGGTTTTTAGTACTGCGTCATGTCGAAGAGACAGACGATGCGTACGTGGCAGGGAACCAGGTTCAAATCATGGCGCAGGTATCAGGCAGCGTGACGAAAGTCTGGGCTGATAACACTGACTATGTCAAACAGGGCGACGTGCTGGTGACCCTCGACCAGACGGACGCTAAGCAGGCGCTTGAAAAAGCCAAAACGGCGCTGGCCTCCAGCGTGCGCCAGACGCACCAGTTGATGATCAACAGCAAGCAGCTTCAGGCCAGCATTGAGGTGCAGAAAACCGCCCTAGCGCAGGCACAAAGCGACTTTAATCGCCGCGTCCCGTTGGGAAATGCTAACCTGATCGGTCGCGAAGAACTGCAACATGCGCGTGATGCCGTTGCCAGCGCGCAGGCTCAGCTTGATGTCGCAATACAGCAATACAATGCCAACCAGGCGATGATCCTCGGCAGTAAGCTTGAAGACCAGCCTGCCGTGCAACAAGCGGCCACCGAAGTGCGTAATGCCTGGCTGGCGCTGGAACGTACCAAAATTGTTAGCCCGATGACCGGCTACGTGTCCCGTCGTGCCGTGCAGCCTGGCGCGCAGATTAGCCCAACCACACCGCTGATGGCCGTTGTCCCTGCCACCAACCTGTGGGTGGACGCCAACTTCAAAGAAACCCAGCTTGCGCATATGCGCATCGGCCAACCAGCAACGGTGATCAGTGATATTTACGGCGATGACGTGAAATACACCGGTAAGGTTGTCGGCCTCGATATGGGGACCGGTAGCGCCTTCTCGCTGCTGCCAGCACAGAACGCAACCGGTAACTGGATCAAAGTCGTCCAGCGTCTGCCCGTGCGTATTGAACTGGATGCCCAGCAGTTAGCGCAACATCCACTGCGTATTGGCCTGTCTACGCTGGTAACGGTCGATACCCAAAATCGTGACGGACAGATTCTGGCAAGCCAGGTGCGTACGACGCCGGTTGCAGAAAGTAATGCTCGAGAAATCAACCTTGCTCCGGTCAATAAAATGATCGAAGAGATCGTGCGGGCCAACGCGGGCTAATTCAAAGGTGCGTGTGATGCAACAGCAAAAACCGCTGGAAGGCGCGCAGCTCGTCATTATGACGATCGCGTTGTCACTGGCGACATTCATGCAGGTGCTGGACTCCACCATTGCTAACGTGGCGATCCCCACTATTGCCGGGAACCTCGGCTCTTCATTGAGCCAGGGGACCTGGGTGATCACCTCTTTCGGGGTGGCGAATGCTATCTCCATTCCGATCACCGGCTGGCTGGCCAAACGCTTTGGCGAAGTAAAGCTGTTCATGTGGTCCACCATCGGCTTTGTCATTGCGTCCTGGGCGTGTGGGATGTCCAACAGCCTGACTATGCTGATTTTCTTCCGCGTGATTCAGGGGATTGTCGCCGGTCCATTAATTCCGCTTTCACAAAGCCTGTTACTGAATAACTATCCGCCCGCCAAACGGTCTATCGCCCTCGCGCTGTGGTCGATGACGGTGATTGTCGCCCCTATTTGTGGCCCGATTCTCGGAGGCTATATCAGCGACAACTATCACTGGGGCTGGATATTCTTCATTAACGTGCCGATCGGGGCGGTGGTGGTGTTGATGACGCTACAAACCCTGCGCGGCCGGGAAACCCGTACCGAACAGCGACGTATTGACGCTATTGGTCTGGCACTGCTGGTTGTTGGTATCGGCAGTTTGCAGATTATGCTGGATCGCGGTAAAGAGCTGGACTGGTTCGCCTCGCAGGAGATAATTATCCTGACGGTCGTCGCCGTGGTAGCCATTAGCTTCCTGATTGTCTGGGAGCTTACCGACGATAACCCGATTGTCGATCTCTCGCTGTTTAAGTCGCGAAACTTTACCATCGGCTGCCTGTGTATCAGCCTGGCCTATATGCTCTACTTCGGCGCTATCGTCCTGCTGCCGCAGTTGTTGCAGGAGGTCTACGGATATACAGCGACCTGGGCAGGCCTGGCCTCCGCACCGGTGGGGATAATCCCGGTGATCCTGTCGCCGATTATTGGTCGTTTCGCCCACAAGCTGGATATGCGTCGGCTGGTCACGTTTAGTTTTATTATGTATGCCGTCTGTTTCTACTGGCGCGCGTGGACGTTCGAACCCGGTATGGATTTTGGCGCATCGGCCTGGCCGCAATTTATTCAGGGGTTCGCCGTAGCCTGCTTCTTTATGCCACTGACCACCATCACGCTGTCTGGCTTACCGCCTGAGCGTCTGGCAGCGGCATCAAGCTTGTCTAACTTTACGCGAACGCTGGCAGGCTCAATCGGCACATCGATTACCACAACGATGTGGACTAGCCGTGAGTCGCTACATCACGCGCAGTTGACGGAGTCAGTAAACCCCTACAATCCTAATGCACAGGCGATGTATAGCCAGTTGCAGGATCTTGGGATGACCCAGCAGCAGGCCTCCGGCTGGCTAGCGCAGCAAATTACCAACCAGGGGCTGATAATTTCCGCCAACGAAATCTTCTGGATGTCGGCGGGGATATTCATCCTACTGCTCAGCCTGGTGTGGTTCGCCAAACCGCCATTCGGCGCGGGCGGCGGCGGCGGTGGGGCGCACTAACTCGATGTTTAAAGGGATCTGCGGATCCCTTTTTATTACATACCAGATTGCTAATCCGTTACCTGTCTGAACTCAAGCCAGTCGATCACCATGCCCGGTTTGGTCGCCTCAAACTGCAACAGATAGTTACCCGCCGTCATATCGATGCGGCATAGCTTCTGCGTAATCTGCTTCCCCAGCGCCCCGTGGGTCTGGATCGTGGCGACCACGCAGCCATTGAGCAGTAAGTTGCATCCAGTCTGGGCTAACGCCAGCCCCGCCGATGACGCGCTGAGCAGCAGATCGTAGGTCGCATCCTTCTCAAGGCTAATCACCCTCTCTCCGCTGTAGCGCAGCCGTGATACCGACGCTACCTTGATAGCTCCCCTATCAGCCAGCATAGCATCCGCATGGAATTTAGCCCTGGTTACCCGCGGCACGTCTCCCCGTTTAGCTACCTGCGTAGACAGGAGAAAACTCAGAATATTACGGGCACAACGTTGCAGTTCCCCCAGCGTCAGCGTTCCGTCCTCCAGCGCTGAGAGCGTATTGTCATCACCGGCATTAATCTCCGCACCGTTGTTATTGACCACCATATAGAGGTCATTTTGCGCGCGGATCATCGCCGCCGTGTTGTTAACACTCGCCTCCCCCGCAGTGACAGGATCGTTCATTTTTGCCCACCAGTCCGTCATCACAATGCCCTGAAATCCCCAATCGTCGCGTAATATTGTCGTGTTCAGGCAATAATTCGCAGCAGACCAGTGCGCATTGACGGGGTTATAGGCGGTCATCACCGCACTCGCGCCACCGTGTTTGACGGCATATTCAAATCCCTTCAGATAGATTTCACGTAACGCCCTGGCCGAGACCACCGCATCAACCTGGGCGCGGGAAAACTCCTGACTGTTACAGGCAAAATGTTTCAGCGTCGCAATGCCCCCGCCAGCGCGAATACCTCGCGCCATCGCAGCAGCCATCATGCCTGTCACTAAAGGGTCCTCCGAATAATATTCAAAGTTGCGCCCGTTCAGTGGATGACGGTGAATATTCAGACCCGGCCCCAGCAGAACATCAATATGATTTTGCTGTAGCTCCTTTCCTTCCATCATATACAGGCGCTCAACCAGCACCGGATCCCATGTGCAGGCCAGCAACGTCCCACTGGGAAGCAACGTGGCTTTTGCGCCATTATCCATGCGGATACCCGATGGACCATCCGCCGTAGACGCCACGGGTATCCCTTTTTCTCGCAGACTGTCGGTCACTCCGCCAAATGCAGATGCCACGCCGGGCGTCACTTTGAGACTACACATCCCCTCTCCGCGCACCAGACAGGCCAATTCCTCCACGGAAAGCTGGGCCAGAAATGTCTCCAGACAACGATGGCCTTGCACAACATCGCTGAAATGGATGCCTTTGTTGCCGGTCAACGGCTGCGCGGGAGGTAAACGCGATAAGATACGATCGCGTAAGGAGAAAGAGCGGCGCGGCGTGTCCTCCCATGCCTCTAACCAGCTCCCCTGTTGATGACGACCAGGCCGTAGGCGGGAGAACGCCACGCTGGGCGCCAGCGCCTGTTCATGGCGGGAGAAAACCTGGACGGATGGCACGATGAGCTCTTCACGCCCCGCGAAGCTAACCGGCTGGAGGTCACGCACGCTGTTACCGACGAACAAACAATACCCGCCCGCTTCCAGTAACCAACAGTGCGGATGACCGCTATCCCCGCTGTCATCCCACGATGTCAGACGCTCGCCAGGGATCGCCAGATCAATAATTTCACGCTCTCCCGGTTGCAGGAGATGGGTTTTACCAAAGGCAACCAGCACGCGCGAGGGCTTACCCAGCGCGCCTTGCGGTGCTTGCAGATAGACTTGAACAACCTCACTCCCCGCCCAGGTTTCGCCCGTATTCTGCACCGCAACGCTTAATTGAAAGCTGAGGGGATCGGTAATCACCTCCGCAGAGATAACCTCAAGGGTAAATGACGTATAGGAAAGCCCAAAGCCAAAGGGATACTGCACGCGCTGAGGGCAAAACGTTTCGAAATAACGATAACCGACATAAATATCTTCCTGATAAATATTCTGTCTGTCGCTTCCCCAGCAGGAGGCAGAGGGGTAATCCTCCAGTGAGTACGCAATACTGTCGGTCAGTTTTCCGCAGGGCGTGATCTCGCCGCACAATAACGCGGCGACGGCCTGTGCGCCAAACGCACCACCGTGCCAGGCGCATAGTATCGCCCCAATTCGCCCGCGTAATTCCGGGGTCTCAACCCACGACATGTCGATAATAGAAGAAATATTGAGTACGACTATCACATCGTTAAAGTGACGACAGACGCAGGCCAGCAGAGAATATTCGTCAGGGGTCAGTCGATATCCGCCAGCAACATCGGCATTGTCTTTATCTTCTCCAGCGGTTCGACCAATAACCACAACGGCCTTTTGCGATATCGTCTTCGCCTGCGCCACTTCACCTTCCTGCAGCGGCATCTCTTGTTGAAACCAGGGTTCCTGTGCCCAACCGCCGCCGCCGTTATCAAACGGATTTTCACCGACCCATTGCTCATACTTCTGCGCCAGCACGGGGTTTAACCGTGCAGAACAGCGTTCGCGCAAAGCCTGTAGTAAGTGACATTGCGCGACAACGTTAACGGCCCCGCCCGACCCTGTCCCACTGCGGTAATAATCAATCTGCGTGCGCCCAAACAGCGCAATAGTATCCTCAGGGCGCAGGGGAAGCACCGCATGATCATTTTTAAGTAGTACCGCCCCTTGTGCCGCAACAATCGTGGCAAACTCGCTAAACCCGTCAAGCGGTTTACCCATAAAATTCAAATGCATAATTGAGAAGCCCTGTGTCAATTGCCTTATTCTGTACTGAAATAAAACAAGGCCCATCGTTGATGGGCCTTGTGATTATCAGAAGTAATATTTGAATCTCAGACGTCCGCCGTAACGCGCATCTTCGCTGCTGTCGCCGTTATGTGGATCGGCCTCGACCCATGAGGCATAGGCACCGAGATAGATATTAAAGTTTTTCATATCCATCACGTTGGGGAATAAATATGAAGCATGGATGGTGTGGATATCATAATTGCCTGGATCGGTGATCCAGCAGTCATCTTCACACACGGCATCAATATTGGTCGCGTTGAACGCTTCAATTTTGTTATGCGCATAGATGTAACCCAGTTCAAAGCGATGCCATAACGCATTCACCCCGGCAGTAAAGTCGGTTTCATCGGTCGCGTCCATATACGCCGTGTTGAGGTTAATGACAGCCCCCTCTTCTGGATCGGTTTTTTGTCCGTTCCAGGTCATGGTAAAACCATACCCCGTACGATCTGACTGATCGATCCACTTGCCGTTATCGTAATAACCATAGGCGTTATTCACGACATTACTTTCCATCGCCAGCGCCGTGGAGAAGCGGCCATTTTGCCAGGCGATAACCGGTCGAACATAGGCCACATTTTTATCGCTGGTTAAATCCATGCCGTGATACTGCTTCTCGGAGAACAACGTACTGCCATTTTCCAGCAGCGTATTCACTTCAAAATACCAGTTATCGATGGTTTTACTCAGCAGGAAGTTACCGCCACTGTCGCTACGTCCACGCCCCTCTTTCATCATATAGATGTAGCCGTAGCCGTCACTGTAGAGGTCATTCGCCGTATTCCCCGAATACTCAACAAAGGTATCCTGATTCAGCGGGAACATATCATAGGCTTCAAAGCGCCCGACCTTAATTTTCCAGTCGTTCTCACGCCCAAAGAAGAAGACCGCATCATCGAGATTCATTTTGCCGGTCAGATCAGCCAGCGGCTGGACCGAGAAACCGGCAAAGTTACCGTTGTTCAGCCGCTGGTAGCCATCAAATCCCAGCAGCAGACGTCCGTTGATATCCCAGCGCTCATTGGTTCCCGGCGCCCAGTCTTTGTTGGCGGAGGTGCGCATTGATGTCAGGCTACCGGAACGACTGGCAGCATCCATATTAAACTCCACATCACCGTAGAATTTAATATCGCTGAATCCGGATAACGTCAGTTTTGGTGGGTTAGCGCCTGCTGCGACGGGTTCGGCTGATTCAACTTTCACCGTAGGTGCTGCCGCTACCTGTTGTTGCTGTAGCGACTGAACCTGCGACTCGGCGTCAGTTGCCCGCTGTTCTGCGCGAATAACACGCTGCTCCAGTTCAGCAAGACGTTGCCCAATGGTACTATTATTTGCAGCCCACAGGTTTTGAGATAAGCAAGCACCGATCATCAGCGCCAAATATTTCGCTTTCATTATTCATCCCTAAAGTTTGATGTATACCAGATGAGATGTCGTAAACATCTCATCCTCCTGCTATTACAATATTTTGGTTATTATCAGGAATGCGCAAACTTACCGCTTTTAAGGTCGGTGACAATGCCATTCATTCTTGCTTCTGTTAATCCATAGAATTTAATAGAGAATGCCGTCAGAATATAAAATATTGCAGGAATAATGGTAAATAATAACGTAACGCCCTGTACGGCAGACGCGGACTGCACAGCACTACCTGAGGCATAATCAAATGCTGCGAGTACCCAGCCCAAAATAGCACCACCAACGGCAACACCCAATTTGATGACAAAAATATTTGCTGCGACGTTCATTCCGGTAATTCGACGGTGCGTTTTCCATTCACCGTAATTATTCGCATCGGTAATCATCGACCATTGCAGAGCACCATTACCGCCCTGAATAATGGAAATAATAATATGAACCGCAAGCACAACTATCCAATACTGAACCGGCACAAAGAAGCACAGCACACCAAATACGGCTGTGAGTAAGTTAACCCAAAAAGAGAGTTTGATTTTACAGAACCGGGTACCAAAGGGTTTAGCAAGTATCGACCCCAGCATTGAGGCAAACATGCTACCCAGCATAAAGATGGTAATAATATCAGCGCCTTTGTTCAGCACCGTGTTAACGTAGTAAACGACTGCCCCACCGCGCAGCACCACCGCAACCAGCATCATAAAGTTATAAACAGATAAAATACGCCACTGTTCATTCTTGAATAAAATTTTTACATCACGGGTAATATTGAGGTTTTCCTCTTTGATCGGCTGCACACGTTCTTTGGTGGTTAAAAAACAGATGATAAACATCAGACAACCAATGACGCCGAAGATAGCCATTGAAACCTGAATCCCCGTCGCTCTATCACCAGGATAGAGATAATCTGCCAGCGGTAAAATTAACGCCGTTCCCAGCGCACCGCCGATTGGCGTAATCGCAAAACGCCATGACTGCAAGGACAGGTTTTCACGCGGGTCGGACGTCAGCGCAGCACCCAGTGAGCAGTAAGGAATATTAATGGCTGTATACATCAGCGTCATAAAGATATATGCCGCCACCGCATAGACCACTTTTCCACTGTCGGAAAAATCAGGAATGGAATAAACCAGCACACAGCTGACGGCAAAGGGTACACAAATCGCCAGTAGCCATGGGCGAAAACGTCCCCAGCGCGTGGAGGTTGCATCGGCAATCGCCCCCATAATGGGATCGGTAATCGCATCCAGCAAGCGGACCAGTAAAAACATCGTTCCCATTACCGCAGGCGGTAAACCATAAATATCAGTATAAAAATACGCAAGAATTGCTACCGAAGAGTCAAAAACGATGTGGCTGGCCGCGTCACCCAGACTGTACCCCACCTTTTCTCTGATCGATATCTTGTCCCCTGTAGACATACAAACTCCTTTGCCAATACAAAAATGTAACCGGTTTCTGTCGTAGGGTATTTTTAAAACATCTTATCTGGCCTAATCCATTATGTTTTTCTGTTAACTGTTTATGTTTTTTTCTTTATGTGATCGCAGCGAGGTAGGTTTACTTATTGGCCCTTATTTTTGTTTCTTCGCTCACGTTTTATTCGTTGCGAACTTGTTAGTTATTAACACAAAATAATATTCACCAAACAAATGCAATATAAATATTTTATGGCTAAGGAAAAATGATAATAAAAAACCCCGGTTGCAGGCCGGGGTTTTCGAATAACAGGAAAACGTAATAAATCAGACTAAATATGCAGTTCCTGCAATTTTTCTTTCGGCAACGCCAGCTCTTCATTACTGTTAACGCGTACGTCATGTTCCAGAATATGACGGGCAATATCCTGCGCTTCGCTCAGCGAATGCATTTGATACGTTCCACACTGGTAGACGTTCAGTTCCGGGATCTGATTTTGATCCTGCACTTTCAGCACGTCAGCCATCGCCGCTTTCCAGGCGTCAGCCACACGCTGTTCGTCCGGCGTACCAATCAGGCTCATGTAGAAGCCAGTACGGCAGCCCATTGGAGAGATATCGATAATCTCAACGCCATTACCGTTAAGGTGGTTACGCATAAACCCGGCAAACAGGTGTTCCAGCGTGTGGATCCCTTTTTCAGGCATCACTTCTTTGTTCGGAATGCAGAAACGCAGATCAAACACGGTGATGGCGTCGCCATGCGGGGTGTTCATCGTTTTTGCAACCCGGACTGCGGGAGCTTCCATCCGGGTGTGATCGACAGTAAAACTATCTAACAACGGCATTTAGCCACCTCCGATAAAATTTTTAAAAATAATCTGAACTCTTTGTTCCGGAGCGAGTCTGAGTATATGAAAGACGCGCATTTGTTATCATCATCCCTGGTTTCAGAGATGAAATTTTGGCCACTCCCGAGTGGCCTTTTTCTTTTGTATCAAGCGTGCGTTTCCAGCCACGCGGCAAACGGCTCAGTATCCGCCGCTTCAATCTCCTGCTGACGACGCTTTGAAGCCGCTGTTTCAGCAATAAACGCCTCTTCCTGCACGATCTCTAACGGCTCTTCACGCAGCAGATTGCGATAAGCCTCGCCCAACGCTTTGCCCGTGCCGCCAATGCCCGTATCAATCATTGACCGCAGGATCCGCGCGGAGAATGTCAGTTCAGGATTATCAAAGCAGGCAACCAGTTCGTCACAGACTTTTTGATACTCCTCTCCTCCATGGATGCTGTCCAGCGTTTGCGCCACGCGCTTCAGGTCACGGAACAGATCTTTACCCACTTTCGGCAGCGGGAACTGGGCGGTTTCACAGCCAATGCCTAGCGTCAGGCCCGGCTTACGTCCTTCCAGAATCACACGATTCCAGTTGGTACGCGTGCAGAGCAGTTCATCGCTGCTCATTTCCGGAGCGTCCGCCAGGACACACCACACCATAAACAGATCGAGGAAACGTACCTGCTGCTCATCTACGCCGATGGGTGAGAAGGGGTTAATATCCAGCGAACGCACTTCAATGTATTCAATGCCGCCGCGAAGCAGCGCATCTGACGGCGATTCGCCGCTACGGGTTACCCGTTTCGGGCGAATAGGCGCATACAGTTCATTTTCAATCTGCAGAACGTTGCTGTTAATTTGCAGACGTTTACCGTCTTTCTCAAGACCGATCGCCGCGTACTCCTCTGAAGGGGTTTTAATCGCGCGCTTCAATCCTGCCACGTATTCATGCAAATCGTTAAACGTAATACCGAGATTGCTTTGCGACTTATTGGTATAACCCAAATCGCTCAGGCGCAGCGATGTCGCGTACGGCAGGTAATACATACCACAGTCCGTTTTTTCAAACGGTAGAGTTGTCGGCTTTCCTTGCAGGAAAGAAGAACAAATCGCCGGAGATGCGCCAAACAAGTACGGGATCACCCAACCAAAACGATAATAGTTGCGGATCAGGCGGAAGTAGCCAGCAGACACTTTCTCTTTGGCATCTTCATCATCCGTTACGCCACATTTCGCCTGCCAGAATGCCATCGGCAGCGAGAAATTATAGTGAACGCCGGAAATCGTTTGCATCAGCGCGCCATAACGGTTTTTGAGACCTTCACGGTAGAGCGTTTTCAGACGACCAATATTCGAGGTACCGTACTGCGCCAGTTCAATATCCTGACCTTCAGCGATATAGCAAGGCATGCTCAGTGGCCACATACGCTCGTCGCCCAGATTTCTGGCGGTATAGCGATGCAGATCACGCATAAACGTGAGCATTTTCTGGATGTCGTCGCCCGGAGGAGTAATAAACTCCAGCAGCGCTTCGGCAAAATCCGTTGTTATCCATTTATGCGTCAGCGCTGAGCCTAACACATCCGGGTGGCCTGTCGTCGCCAATGAGCCATCAGCATTAACACGCAGCGTTTCGCGCTCCAGACCACGTTGAATCCCCTGTAACGCCTGAGGATTTTTTTCCAGCCAGGCCAGTGCCTGTGATACGTCCGGGATCAAATTGACCTCCCGCCTGTCAAAATCGTTTTAATTAGCATCATAGTATTGGTTACCCTACAGGCATTTCCACAACACAATTAGTGCCACCACATAATGCCCTGCGTCGTAACCGCTGCGACCACAACATAACGCAACGCTTTGCCAAGGCATAAAAAAAAGAGTACTGGCCCCCACGAGATGCGCATCCATCCCGCTAGCAGGCACAGCAAATCCCCCACAACCGGCATCCAGCTTAATAATAGTGTGACAGCGCCATAGCGCTGCAGCCACCCCATCGCTTTCTCTTGCCATCGTGACGTTTTACGTAACGGGAAGAAACGCCCAAGGATAACGTTAGTTAACCCTCCAAGGCTATTACCCATTGTTGCTGTTAAGACTAAGACCCAGGGATGACTCACCCCGGAAACCAGCAGAGCCACTAAAACAACTTCAGAATTTCCAGGTAACAGCGTGGCGCTGAGGAAACTGCTGGCAAACAGTGACAGGAGTGACAGTCCATCACTCACAATAACCGGACATCCACGGCATCCATACCGGCCGCACGTGCAGCTTGCAGGCCGAAGTCAGCGTCTTCAAATACCACGCATTGAGTCGGGACAACGCCCATACGCTCGGCACACAGTAAAAACGTGTCAGGTGCGGGTTTATGGCGTTGTACGTGGTCAGCTGCGACGACGGCATCAAAATAGTGACGTAGCCCTAAATGCGCGAGCAGCGCCTCTGCAATGGCACTTTCGCTCCCGGTACCGACCGACATAGGCCGACGACCATGCCAGGCTTTAACAACATCAATAAGCGGCAATGGCTGAACGCTATCCAACAGCATGCTTTTAACGCTGTCGGTTTTTTCACGCGCCAGCGCATGGGGATCGAGATCGGCATGATTCAGTTCAATGACTGACTGTGCAATACGCCAAGTTGGGGAACCGTTGAGTGCGACCATGGCCTGCTCGTCAAAACGGAGCCCATGACGCCCTAACACCTCATGCCACGCTTTACGGTGCGTTGGCTCGGTATCGAGAATGGTGCCATCCATATCAAAAATCAAACCCGCATAACGTTCGTACATCGTCTTCTCACAAGCCGAATGACCAGACGTTACTTTATCGTAATTGATTGATTTTGTCGCTGACAGCGAATTGAGGATTGTTTTAGAAGTTTGATTCAGAAAAAGAGAGATGGTGCTGGGGATTATTTCGGAGAAGATGGTGCATCCGGGAGGATTACTCACTGGCGTTCACCCTACGGGCCGTTGCTGAAGCAACGTTATCCTCCCTGGTGCTTGCGACTGTCTCGCAGACCATGAAATAACGGTTTAGCTGTTATTTCGGAGAAGATGGTGCATCCGGGAGGATTCGAACCTCCGACCGCTCGGTTCGTAGCCGAGTACTCTATCCAGCTGAGCTACGGATGCATCAGGGAACTATTGATTTACAACTAATACTTCGGAGAAGATGGTGCATCCGGGAGGATTCGAACCTCCGACCGCTCGGTTCGTAGCCGAGTACTCTATCCAGCTGAGCTACGGATGCATCAGGGAACTATTGATTTACAATTAATACTGCGGAGAATATGGTGCATCCGGGAGGATTCGAACCTCCGACCGCTCGGTTCGTAGCCGAGTACTCTATCCAGCTGAGCTACGGATGCATCAGGGAAACTACTTTAGTGCAGATTTTTGATACCGCTGCTAAGGCCGTATCGATTATCCATTCTTTCATTGCTGAAGAAACAGAAAATATGGTGCATCCGGGAGGATTCGAACCTCCGACCGCTCGGTTCGTAGCCGAGTACTCTATCCAGCTGAGCTACGGATGCAAATGGCGGTGAGGCGGGGATTCGAACCCCGGATGCAGCTTTTGACCGCATACTCCCTTAGCAGGGGAGCGCCTTCAGCCTCTCGGCCACCTCACCAACAACGCCTCTTGCGAGTGCTTCGAAGAACTTGTTTCTGCTCATCGTCGCTGCGTGGCGCACATATTACTTTCTGGTACTTATAAGTCAAACAATTTTTCCAGTGCTTTTATCGTTTGCACATTTCACGCGCAATTAGTCTGCAAAAACGGCAAAAAGAGTGTTTTATCAACAGATAAATTGGCGTTTTCTCGGGGGGGCGGGCAAACAGAAAAATTGAGGAAAAGGCAAAAAGTGCAGTGCAGCAGTGAAAACAGCGTGAAATCAGAAGAACAAGATGGGTGTCAGGAGGTAAAGCGAAAAGGAAAAGTAACAGAAACAGGAAAAGAGAGGCGCTAAATCAGGTTGCGCCTCACCAGAAAGGTGAGACGCGAAAACCTTAGTAACTGGACTGCTGGGATTTTTCAGCCTGGATACGCTGGTAGATCTCTTCCCGATGGACAGAAACTTCTTTCGGGGCGTTTACGCCGATGCGTACCTGGTTGCCCTTCACCCCTAAAACTGTCACGGTGACCTCATCGCCAATCATGAGGGTTTCACCAACTCGACGAGTCAGAATCAGCATTCTTTGCTCCTTGAAAGATTAAAAGAGTCGGGTCTCTCTGTATCCCGGCATTATCCATCATATAACGCCAAAAAGTAAGCGATGACAAACACCTAAGTGTAAGCAGTCACGGCATCACATTCTGTTAAACCTAAGTTTAGCCGATATACACAACTTCAACCTGACTTTATCGTTGTCGATAGCGTTGATGCAAACGCTGCAGATTGACCTCCGCAGCGTTGGATTACGCTTATAATTATTACAGTTTTGCGCTGACCCAGCCTTTCACACTGGCTAACGCTGTAGGCAGAGCTGCGGCATCCGTACCACCGGCTTGCGCCATGTCCGGACGACCACCACCCTTACCGCCTACCTGCTGAGCGACCATACCAATCAGTTCCCCTGCTTTCACACGGTCAGTCACATCCTTAGACACGCCCGCAATCAGAGAAACCTTACCTTCAACTACCGTTGCCAGTACGATAACGGTAGACCCCAGCTGATTTTTCAGATCATCAACCATGGTACGCAACATTTTAGGTTCAACGTCGGTCAGTTCGCTGACCAGCAGCTTCACGCCGTTGATATCAACCGCTTTACTGGAAAGATTTGCACTCTCCTGCGCGGCGGCCTGTTCCTTCAATTGCTGCAATTCTTTCTCGAGCTGACGCGTACGCTCCAGTACGGAACGCACTTTGTCACCGATATTCTGGCTATCACCTTTCAGCAGATGCGCTATCTCGCTTAAGCGGTCGCTCTCAGCACGCACGGTATTGATAGCACCTTCGCCGGTTACAGCTTCGATACGACGCACACCCGCTGCAGTACCGGACTCAGACACGATGCGGAACAGGCCGATATCACCGGTACGGCTAGCGTGAGTACCACCACACAGTTCGGTAGAGAAATCCCCCATGCTCAGTACGCGCACGTGGTCATCATATTTCTCGCCAAACAGCGCCATTGCGCCTTTGGCTTTCGCCGCGTCGAGATCCATGATGTTAGTTTCAATCGGCAGGTTGCGACGAATTTGCGCATTCACCAGATCTTCAACAGCACGAATTTCAGCTGGTTTCATCGCTTCGGTATGAGAGAAGTCGAAACGCAGAATTTTATCGTTAACCAGTGAGCCTTTCTGTGCCACGTGCGTGCCCAGAACCTGGCGCAGCGCCGCATGCATCAGGTGCGTTGCGGAGTGGTTCAAACGAATACGCGCACGACGCGCTTCATCGACGTCAGCCTGCACGGCATCGCCCACTTTCAGAGAACCCGCAGACAGTTTGCCGATGTGACCAATTGCCTGGCCATATTTTTGCGTATCGCTAACCGCAAACGCAAAGCCCGCACCTTTCAGTTCGCCTTTATCGCCAACCTGACCACCTGATTCCGCATAGAACGGCGTCTGGTCAAGGACGACAACAGCTTCCTGGCCTGCGTTAATTGCGTCTACCGCTTTACCATCTACAAACAGCGCGGTAACTTTACCGTTCAGTTCCAGATGCTCGTAGCCTTTAAATTCAGAGGTACCCTCAACGCGAATCATCGCATTGTAGTCGGCACCAAAACCGCTGGCTTCACGCGCGCGACGACGCTGTTCTTCCATTGCGGCTTCAAAGCCCGCTTCGTCAACCTTGATGTTGCGCTCACGGCAAACGTCTGCCGTCAGGTCAACCGGGAAGCCGTAGGTATCGTACAGGCGGAAGGCGGTTTCGCCATCCAGCGTATCGCCGGACAGTTTTGCCAGTTCTTCATCCAGCAGAGCCAGACCACGCTCCAGCGTGCGGGCAAACTGCTCTTCTTCAGTTTTCAGAACCTGCTCAACCAGTGCCTGCTGACGCTTCAGTTCTTCACCCGCAGAACCCATCACCTCGACCAGCGGCCCCACCAGCTTGTAGAAGAAGGTGTCTTTCGCGCCCAGCATGTTGCCATGACGCACCGCACGACGAATGATACGACGCAGCACATAGCCGCGGTTTTCATTCGACGGCACAACACCATCGGCAATCAGGAACGCGCAGGAACGGATATGGTCGGCAATCACGCGCAGCGATTTGTTGCTCAGATCGGTAGCACCGGTGACTTTCGCCACGGATTCAATCAGCGCGCGGAACAGGTCAATATCGTAGTTGGAGTTAACGTGTTGCAGCACAGCTGCAATACGCTCCAGACCCATACCGGTATCTACGGACGGCTTCGGCAGCGGTTCCATTGTACCGTCAGCCTGACGGTTAAACTGCATGAAGACGATGTTCCAGATCTCAATGTAGCGATCGCCATCTTCTTCTGCGCTTCCCGGAGGGCCACCCCAAATGTGGTCGCCGTGATCGTAGAAAATTTCGGTGCACGGACCGCAAGGACCGGTGTCACCCATCTGCCAGAAGTTGTCGGAGGCATAGGCCGCACCTTTGTTATCACCAATACGGATGATACGTTCGCGCGGAATACCGACTTCTTTCTCCCAGATTTCAAAGGCTTCATCGTCAGTTTCGTAAACGGTTACCCACAGACGCTCTTTCGGCAGGGCAAACCAGTTTTCACCGGTCAGCAGTTCCCAAGCATACTGGATGGCGTCGTGTTTGAAGTAATCGCCGAAGCTGAAGTTACCCAGCATTTCGAAGAAAGTATGGTGACGTGCAGTGTAGCCGACGTTTTCCAGATCATTGTGTTTACCGCCCGCACGTACGCAACGCTGCGAAGTGGTTGCGCGGGAATAATTACGCTTGTCGAGACCAAGGAAAACATCCTTGAACTGGTTCATCCCGGCGTTGGTAAACAACAAAGTAGGGTCATTGTTTGGAACCAGGGAGCTGCTGGCAACTACCTGATGTCCTTTACTGTGGAAAAAATCGAGAAACGCCTGACGGATCTCAGCAGTGCTCTTGCTCATAATTATCCTGAAGAAATCAAGCTAACGAAATGTCATCACCAGCACAGGCACGTAAACAGCGCCGCTGGCAATCGAAAAGTGGGAATAAGATAAGTTTTCTTCACGGGGAAGTAAAATCCCGTATGCGCTCAATCGTCAAAATTTCGCCATATTGTCTGAATATCTTCCATCAGATAGCCGCGATAGAGCAAAAAACGCTGGACCTTCACCTTTTCTGCAAAATCCACCGGCAAAGGCTCACCGTATTTTCTGATGGCTTGATCTCGCGCCAACTGCGCCCACTCAATCTCACATTCACGCATCGCGCGTTCGATGGCTTCGCGGGAAATACCTTTCTGTCCCAACTCCTGGCGCACACGTGCGGGGCCATAGCCTTTACGGCTACGACTGGCGATAAATTGCTGAACGAAACGGTCGTCATCCAGGTAGCGGCTTTCTATACACCAGGCAATAACCTTATCGTAATCCTCTGGCGTAGCATCAATTTCTTCCGGTCCATTTTTTCCCATAACCGGGGCTGCCAGTTTCCGTCGCAGTTCCTGCTCACTGTGATCGCGCATGGCAAGTATGCGCACAGCGCGGTCAAGCAGTCGAGAATACGCGGATCGGCGAGACGTTGAATCTGTCATAGTGCACCTTCAGAAATGGAAAAGGGCCGCATCATATGCAGCCCTTTTTATACGATAAAATCAGATTATCAGAAATCTTCGTTCGTTTCTTTTACGCCTTCACTGCTGTCATCAACGGAGAAGTCCGGTTTTGAATCCTGGTTATTGAGCAGTAACTCGCGAACTTTTTTCTCAATTTCTTTTGCGGTAGTCGGGTTTTCTTTCAGCCAGTTGGTTGCGTTCGCTTTACCCTGACCAATTTTTTCACCGTTGTAGCTGTACCATGCGCCGGCTTTTTCAATCAGCTTCTCTTTCACGCCCAGGTCAACCAGTTCACCGTAGAAGTTGATGCCTTCACCGTAAAGGATCTGGAATTCGGCCTGTTTAAACGGCGCAGCAATTTTGTTTTTCACGACCTTAACGCGGGTTTCACTACCGACTACGTTATCGCCCTCTTTCACCGCGCCAATACGACGGATGTCCAGACGAACAGAGGCGTAGAATTTCAGTGCGTTACCACCGGTCGTGGTTTCCGGGTTACCGAACATGACGCCAATCTTCATACGGATCTGGTTGATGAAAATCAGCAGCGTATTGGACTGTTTCAGGTTACCCGCCAGTTTACGCATTGCCTGGCTCATCATACGTGCCGCGAGGCCCATGTGAGAGTCACCGATCTCGCCTTCGATTTCCGCCTTCGGCGTCAGCGCGGCAACGGAGTCAACAACGATAACGTCTACGGCACCGGAACGCGCCAGTGCGTCACAGATTTCCAGCGCTTGTTCACCGGTATCTGGCTGAGAGCACAGCAGGTTGTCGATATCAACACCAAGCTTACGGGCATAAACAGGGTCAAGCGCGTGTTCTGCATCGATGAACGCACAGGTTTTACCTTCACGCTGTGCGGCAGCAATCACCTGCAGCGTCAGGGTTGTTTTACCGGAGGATTCTGGCCCGTAGATTTCGACGATACGCCCCATCGGCAAACCGCCTGCACCCAATGCGATATCCAGAGAAAGCGAACCGGTGGAGATGGTTTCCACGTCCATGGAACGGTCTTCACCCAGGCGCATGATGGAGCCTTTACCGAATTGCTTTTCGATCTGGCCCAGCGCTGCCGCCAACGCTTTCTGTTTGTTTTCGTCGATAGCCATTAATTACTCCTGTCATGCCACTCTCGGGTTGAACCAAGAATCGTGAAAGATGATGTTCTGTTGACGCAATTATACTGTATGCTCATACAGTATCAAGTATTTTGTAGAAATTGTTGCCACAGAGTCTGTAACGCATAGGCGGTCGCCTGTCTACGCACCGCATCGCGGTCGCCGCTGAAGCATTCCCGGCGCGTGATCCCCTCGCCGCTTACGCTGGCAAAGGCAAACCAGACGGTCCCAACCGGCTTGTCTTCACTGCCTCCATCCGGCCCGGCAACTCCGCTTATAGAAACGGCGAAATCAGCACGGGCCGCTTTTAGCGCGCCAATGGCCATTTCAACAACCACCGGTTCACTCACCGCGCCATGCTGTGCCAGCGTCGCTTCTCGCACACCAATCATCTGCGACTTGGCTTCGTTACTGTAGGTCACAAATCCGCGCTCAAACCAGGCGGAACTGCCGGCGATATCCGTAATGACTTTCGCTACCCAACCGCCGGTACAGGACTCTGCGGTGGTCATCGTCGCGCCGCGCGCTTTCAATGCCAGCCCTACCTGTTCACTTAACTGCATCAGTTCACTGTCGGTCATTTCAGCCTCTGTCAGTTAAAAAATATGCCGGACAAGATAGCACTTTCAAAACAAATGTGGGGATGAGGAGAGTAATTTACGAGGGGGATTCCGGAAATAGATCCGTCGCGTCAAGAGGATCTGCCGGATGGCGATGCTAACGCCTCTTATCCGGCCTACAGGAGGACACCTCGTGGAGGCCGGTAGCGGAGGATTACTGTACGCGCGCCAGCGCTACAGCCTGACCTAATTGCCAGACGGCCATCGCGTAATGCGTGCTGTGGTTGTAGCGGGTAATGGTGTAGAAGTTCGGCAGCCCGTACCAGTATTGGTAACCAGTGCCAATATCCAGACGCAGCAGGCTGGCCTGCTGATGGTTACCCAACGACTGCTGTGGCGTCAGACCTGCAGCCGCAAGCTGAGAAATGCCGTACTGGGTTTTAAACCCGTTTGCCAGCCCTGGCGCCTGGCCATTTGCCGGCACCGCCACCGTATCGCCTTTCACCCAACCGTGACCTTTAAAGTAGTTTGCCACACTGCCGATGGCATCCTCCGGATCCCACAGGTTGATGTGCCCATCGCCATTGAAATCAACCGCATATTCTTTGTAAGAGGACGGCATGAACTGCCCGTAGCCCATTGCACCGGCAAAGGAGCCTTTCAGGTCCAGCGGGTCATCGCTTTCATCTCGAGCCATCAGCAGGAAGGTTTCCAGCTCACCGGAGAAGTATTCCGCCCGACGCGGATAGTTAAACGACAGCGTCGCCAGCGCATCCAGAATACGCGTTTTACCCATCACGCGGCCCCAGCGGGTTTCGACACCGATAATGCCAACAATAATTTCCGGTGGTACGCCGTAGACCTGCCATGCGCGCTTCAACGCATCTTCATGCTGGTTCCAGAACGCCACGCCATTTTGCACGTTATCTGGCGTGATGAACTGCTTGCGATAGCGCAGCCATGCGCCGTTAGGCCCGGCTGGCGGCTGTGTTGTCGGTGCCTGACGGTCCATCAAGCGCAGAACATAGTCCAGACGTTTGGCCTGCGACAGGATCTCCTGCAACTGCTGACGGTCAAAGCCGTGCTTGCTCACCATTTTATCGATGAACTGTTGCGCATTCGGATTATTGGCGAAGTCGCCGCCCGACAGCATGACGTTGTGTTGCGGCTCAAGCAGGAAGCCGCCATAAGGCGTACCCGTTGTCGTTTGAGTCTCTGAAGGTTTTGGTTTGCTACTACAGGCAGCAAGCAACACACAAAGGGGAAGTAATGCTACATAACGACGCTTGAACATGAGACATCCATTAAACAGATTCAGCCAGAGAGAAGTATGGTAAAGCATCCACCGCCACACAAGGAAGCGGTAGTCGCGCTCCTTCGCAGAATTTACCGCCCCTTTCACCGTTTACCACCCCATTTGCGATCCCTCACGCAATAACTTTCACAATAAAATATTTATCTTTCATTTTGCGATCAAAATAACACTTTAAAATCTTTCATTGTGATTAAAATAAGCCACGTTCTAGCAAATTCCCAACCCCCTACAGGAGAGAATAATGATCGACACCATCACCCTGGGCGCAGAGTGGTTCATCGGGCTGTTTCAGAAAGGCGGAGAAGTGTTCACCAGCATGGTCACCGGGATTCTTCCACTGTTAATTAGCCTGCTGGTCATCATGAACGCGCTCATTAACTTTATTGGCCAGCAGCGAATTGAACGTTTTGCTCAACGCTGTGCCGGAAACCCGCTGTCTCGCTATCTACTGCTGCCGTGCATCGGCACCTTTGTTTTTTGTAATCCGATGACGTTGAGTCTGGGCCGGTTTATGCCCGAGAAGTACAAACCCAGTTACTACGCGGCAGCCTCTTATAGCTGCCACTCAATGAACGGGCTGTTTCCACACATCAATCCCGGCGAACTGTTTGTCTATCTGGGGATCGCCAGCGGCCTGACCACGCTTGGCCTGCCGCTCGGTCCACTCGCGGTGAGCTATCTGCTGGTTGGCCTGGTGACAAACTTCTTCCGCGGCTGGGTGACCGACCTCACCACCTCCATCTTCGAAAAGAAAATGGGCATTCAACTTGAGCAGAAAGTCCATCTGGCGGGAGCGACATCATGAGGCGTATTCGTATTGAAAGAGGTACCGGTGGCTGGGGTGGCCCGCTTGAACTGGACGCAACCCCCGGTAAGAAAATTGTCTATATCACCGCAGGAACACGCCCGGCGATTGTCGACAAGCTGGCGCAATTAACCGGTTGGCAGGCTATTGATGGCTTTAAAGAGGGCGAGCCTGCAGAAGACGAAATCGGCGCAGCCATCATCGACTGCGGCGGCACGCTACGCTGCGGTATTTACCCGAAACGCCGGATTCCGACAATTAACATTCATTCCACCGGGAAGTCCGGCCCACTGGCGCAGTACATTACCGAAGATATTTATGTCTCCGGCGTCAAAGAAGACAACATTACCGCAGTCGGTGAAGCCGCCGCGACGCCACCACCGGCAGGCACCACGGCGGGTCGCGACTACGACACCAGTAAAAAGATCACTGAACAGAGCGATGGCCTGCTGGCGAAAGTCGGCATGGGCATGGGTTCCGCCGTGGCGGTATTGTTCCAGTCCGGGCGAGACACGATTGATACCGTACTGAAAACCATTCTGCCGTTTATGGCATTCGTCTCGGCGTTGATCGGCATCATCATGGCCTCCGGTCTGGGTGACTGGATCGCCCACGGACTGGCGCCGCTGGCCAGCCATCCGCTGGGGCTCGTGACGCTGGCATTAATCTGTTCCTTCCCGCTGCTGTCGCCGTTCCTCGGCCCAGGCGCGGTGATCGCTCAGGTTATCGGCGTATTGATTGGTGTGCAGATTGGTCTGGGCAACATCCCTCCACATCTGGCGCTGCCTGCGCTATTCGCGATCAACGCCCAGGCCGCCTGTGACTTCATCCCTGTGGGATTATCACTGGCAGAAGCCCGTCAGGACACCGTGCGCGTCGGCGTGCCGTCCGTACTGGTAAGCCGCTTCCTGACTGGCGCGCCTACCGTTCTCATCGCCTGGTTTGTTTCCGGCTTTATTTATCAATAAGAGGCGCTCAAAGATGACCGTGATCTATCAAACCACCATCACCCGCATTGGCCAGAGCGCACCGGATGCACTCTGTGACCAGATGCTGATTACCTTTCGCGAAGGCGCGCCTGCGGATATCGAAGAGTTTTGTTTCATCCACTGCCACGGCGAGCTAAATGGCATTCTGCAGGCGGGTATTCAGTTTGAGCTGGGCCAGCATCGCTACCCGGTCACCGCCGTGGGTAGTGTGGCAGAAATGAACTTGCGTGAACTGGGGCATATCACCCTGCGCTTCGACGGACAGAGTGAAGCGGAATTTCCTGGCACCGTACACGTTGCGGGGCCGGTACCGGACGCCATCGCGCCGGGCTGTATTTTGAAGTTTGTTGCTTAAGCGTAAAGGAGAGAAAAATGAATCAAGTTGCCGTTGTCATTGGTGGAGGCCAGACCCTGGGGGCATTCCTTTGCCGTGGGCTTGCGACAGAGGGATACCGCGTTGCGGTGGTCGATATTCAAAGCGATAAAGCCGCAAACGTGGCGCAGGAAATTAATGCCGAGTTTGGTGAGGGTACCGCTTACGGCTTTGGTGCCGACGCCACCAGCGAACAAAGCGTGCTGGCGCTATCACGTGGGGTAGATGAGATATTCGGTCGCGCCGACCTGCTGGTTTACAGTGCCGGTATCGCCAAAGCGGCGTTTATCAGCGACTTTGAGCTTGGAGATTTCGACCGCTCGCTGCAGGTGAATCTGGTCGGTTATTTCCTCTGTGCACGTGAATTCTCACGCCTGATGATCCGCGACGGCGTGCAGGGGCGCATTATCCAGATCAACTCAAAATCCGGCAAAGTGGGCAGCAAACACAACTCAGGTTACAGCGCAGCAAAATTCGGCGGCGTGGGCTTAACCCAGTCACTGGCGTTGGATCTCGCGGAATACGGGATTACCGTGCATTCCTTGATGCTCGGTAATCTGTTGAAATCACCGATGTTCCAGTCGTTGTTACCACAGTATGCCACCAAGCTTGGCCTCAAACCGGATGAAGTGGAGCAGTACTATGTGGATAAGGTCCCACTCAAGCGCGGCTGCGATTATCAGGACGTGCTGAACATGTTGCTGTTTTACGCCAGCCCGAAAGCGTCTTACTGCACCGGACAATCGATTAACGTCACCGGCGGTCAGGTGATGTTCTAAGAGGTATGATTGCCGGGTGGCGCTACGCTTATCCGGCATATAATCAAGGAGCAATAACATGGTTTCCGCACTGATTACCGTCGCCGCCATCGCCTGGTGCCTACAGCTAGCGCTGGGCGGCTGGCAAATATCCCGCTTTAATCGCGCGTTCGACAAGCTTTGTCAGCAGGGTCGGGTCGGCGTCGGGCGTTCCGGCGGACGTTTTAAACCGCGCGTTGTGGTTGCTATCGCTCTGGATGAGCAACAGCGGGTAACTGATACGTTATTTATGAAAGGTCTTACCGTATTCGCCAGACCAGGCAAAATTGCCCCGATAATGGGCAAACATCTTGATGAATTACAGCCTGATGTGATCTTTCCCCATGATCCTCTCTCCCAAAATGCACTATCATTGGCGCTTAAACTGAAACATGGATAATTTCGTTATGAATGCTATTAGCTTGCGAAATTATCATTTTGCAACCTACACCCTAAATAATTCGAGTTGCAGGACAAAACGCCTCGGCTGTTTTGAACAGCGCTTGCGCTGGCCCCGAAGGGGTGAGGCCGTAAGGCCGAATAAAGCCTACGCACATGCAGCTTGAAGTATGACGGGTATATACATAAGTCAGGGTAATCACGCCTATGAAACCTCGTCAGCGTCAGGCTGCCATACTGGAGCACCTGCAAAAGCAGGGAAAATGCTCGGTTGAAGAACTGGCCCACTACTTTGACACAACCGGCACGACCATTCGCAAAGACCTGGTCACTCTGGAAAATGCCGGCACCGTCATTCGCACCTATGGCGGCGTAGTATTAAACAAAGACGAATCTGACCCGCCCATCGATCACAAAACGCTAATCAACACGCATAAAAAAGCGCAAATTGCCGAAGCCGCCGTGCGTTTTATTCACGACGGCGACTCAATCATTCTCGACGCAGGCAGCACCGTTTTGCAGATGGTGCCGATGCTCACCCGCTTTAGTAACATCACCGTGATGACCAACAGCCTGCACATTGTTAACGCCCTTTCGGAACTGGACAACGAGCAAACTATCCTGATGCCCGGCGGGACATTTCGCAAAAAATCGGCGTCATTTCACGGACAGCTGGCAGAAAATGCCTTCGAGCAGTTCAGCTTTGATAAACTCTTCATGGGGACCGACGGCATCGATCTGAATGCGGGTGTGACCACTTTTAATGAGGTCTATACCGTCAGCAAGGCGATGTGCAATGCCGCTCGCGAAGTAATTCTGATGGCGGACTCGTCGAAATTCGGGCGCAAAAGCCCCAATGTGGTATGCAGTCTGGAAAGCGTCGACAAGCTGATTACTGATGCGGGCATCGACCCTGTATTTCGTCAGGCGCTGGAAGCAAAAGGGATAGAAGTGATCATAACCGGAGAAACCAATGAGTGATGCACTACTGAACGCGGGCCGTCAGACGTTAATGCTGGAACTCCAGGAAGCCAGCCGACTGCCAGAACGCCTCGGCGATGACTTTGTTCGTGCCGCCAATACTATCATCCACTGCGAAGGCAAAGTGATTGTCTCCGGAATTGGTAAATCTGGCCATATTGGCAAAAAAATCGCCGCGACCCTCGCCAGCACCGGCACCCCGGCATTCTTCGTGCATCCAGCGGAAGCACTGCACGGCGACTTAGGCATGATTGAAAGCCGCGATGTTATGCTCTTCATCTCCTACTCTGGCGGCGCGAAAGAGTTGGATCTCATCATTCCGCGTCTGGAAGACAAATCCGTCGCGCTGCTGGCGATGACCGGAAAACCCACCTCGCCATTAGGTCTGGCCGCCAAAGCCGTACTGGATATTTCGGTTGAACGTGAAGCCTGTCCGATGCGTCTGGCACCCACCTCCAGCACCGTCAACACACTGATGATGGGCGATGCGCTGGCAATTGCCGTCATGCAAGCGCGCGGTTTTAACGAAGAGGATTTTGCGCGTTCTCATCCAGCCGGAGCACTGGGCGCTCGTCTGTTAAACAAGGTGCACCACCTGATGCGCCGCGACGACGCCGTACCGCAGGTGACGCTTACTACCAGCGTTATGGACGCCATGCTGGAACTGAGCCGCACCGGTCTGGGTCTGGTGGCGGTCTGCGACGAGCAGTCTCTGGTGAAAGGTGTCTTTACCGACGGTGACCTGCGTCGCTGGCTGGTTGGTGGCGGCGCACTCAGCACGGAAGTACGCGAAGCGATGACCCCGAATGGCGTCACGCTGCAGGCACAAAGCCGCGCGATTGACGCCAAAGAGGTTCTGATGAAGCGCAAAATCACTGCCGCACCGGTGGTGGATGAAAACGGCAAACTCACCGGCGCAATTAACCTGCAGGATTTTTATCAGGCGGGCATTCTCTAATCCTTCAGTCCCAGACGCTTCGCCAGCCGATGCAGGTTGGCGACGTCGGTTTCCAGCGCCCGCGCGCTTGCCGCCCAGCTATGGTTATTCTGCGCCAGCGCCCGGCGGATCATCTCCCGCTGAAAAGACTCCGTGGCTTCGCGCAGATTGTGATTCAGCGGGATCTCCGCCATGACGTCGGCTTCAGCCTGCGGCGTATGCGCCTCTTCCTGTAAGGCAAAGTGCTGCGGCTCCAGCACCACTTCATCCCCTGCCCTTGTTGCCCTGGCCAGCACCACCGCACGATGAATAGCATGTTCCAGCTCACGCACGTTACCCGGCCAACCGTAGCTCAGCAGATGGCGACGCGCACCAGGGCTTAGCACCACACGGGAAAGTCCCAGCCGCAGCCGGCACTGTTCGCAAAAATAACCCGCCAGCAAAACCACATCTTCACCGCGCTCACGCAGCGGCGGTACCGAAAGGGGAAAGACGCTCAGGCGGTGGAACAGGTCGGCACGGAAATTCCCGGCCAGCACCTCTTCGCGTAAATCACGGTTGGTGGCCGCCAGCACGCGAACATCCACCCGCAGGCTGCGATCGTCACCCACTCGCTGAATATCACCGTACTGCAACACGCGCAGCAGCTTGGCCTGCAACGCCAGTGACAGTTCGCCAATCTCGTCCAGGAACAGCGTGCCGTTGTCCGCCATTTCAAACTTGCCGCTACGGTTGCTGATGGCCCCGGTAAAGGCGCCTTTCACATGGCCAAACAGTTCGCTTTCCGCGACGCTTTCTGGCAACGCGGCACAGTTAAGATACACCAGCGGATTCACCGCACGCGGCGAGCCTTCATGAATTGCTTTCGCCACCAGCTCTTTCCCGGTTCCCGTTTCGCCGCTGATTAAGACGTTAAGATCGGAGCCTGCCACAATCTCAATCTCTTTTTTCAGCTGCATCATATTAGGCGACAGGCCAATCATCTGCGTTTCCGTCACCTGTTCGAAAGCGGTGGACGAACCCGGCAGCATATTCTGGCTTTCCAGCTGTTCAATCAGCAGCGCATTGCTCAGCGCCCCCGCCGCCAGTGCAGCAATCAACCTAAGCTCTTCATCGCTGAAGACATCGAACTGATCTGGCTCCATACCATCCAGCGTCAGCGCGCCAATCAAATTTTGTCCGGCAAACAGCGGCAGCCCAATGCAGGCATGGACCTTCAGGCTTTCCTGGCCGGGGATCAGCCCATCGTACGGATCGGGCAAATCGCTGTCGGCTGGAAAACGCACCACGTCCCCGGCGCGGGCAATCGCTTCCAGACGCGGATGCCCCTCCAGCGTAAAACGTCTGCCGAGAACATCCTGCGCCAGCCCGTCGATCGCCAGCGGAATAAACTGTCGTGATTCATAGCGCAGCAGCGCCGACGCATCACACTCCAGCACCTGACGCAGCGTCGTGATCAGGCGTTGAAAACGATCCTGATGCCCAATACCGCTTTGTAATTCAATGGCGATACCCGCCAGCACATCAACGGAAAAACTCATGGCTACCTCATTGTCATTTTGACAATGCATATTGTCATATTGACAACAAAAAGCATAGTCATTTTGACAGCTCATTTAGAGAGGTAAAACATTAAACTGTTATAAATCAATTAAATAAAAAGTTGGCACGCAACCTGCAATAAGCAAAACATCTTTTTTAGAAACACGCTAAATTAATTACTGAGGTTGCTATGTCTATTCTGGTTAAAAATAACATTCATTGGGTTGGCCAACGTGACTGGGAAGTTCGTGATTTCCACGGGACCGAATACAAAACGCTGCGCGGTAGCAGCTACAACAGCTATCTTATCCGTGAAGAAAAAAATGTCCTGATCGATACAGTAGACCACAAGTTTAGCCGTGAATTCGTGCAGAATCTGCGCAATGAAATTGACCTGGCAGATATTGACTACATCATCATTAACCATGCAGAAGAAGACCACGCCGGTGCGCTGACCGAGCTGATGTCCTGCATCCCGGACACGCCGATTTACTGCACCGCTAACGCTATTGACTCCATCACCGGCCACCACCATCACCCGGAATGGAACTTCAACGTGGTAAAAACCGGTGACTCACTGGATATCGGTAACGGCAAACAGCTGATCTTCGTTGAAACCCCGATGCTGCACTGGCCGGACAGCATGATGACTTACATGACCGGTGACGCCGTGCTGTTCAGTAACGATGCTTTTGGTCAGCACTACTGTGACGAACGTCTGTTCAACGACGAAGTAGATCAGACTGAACTGTTCGAACAGTGCCAGCGCTACTACGCCAACATCCTGACACCGTTCAGCCGCCTGGTTACGCCAAAAATCACTGAAATCCTCGGCTTCAATCTGCCGGTTGACATGATTGCCACCTCTCACGGTGTGGTATGGCGCGACAACCCAACGCAGATCGTTGAGATGTACCTGAAATGGGCGGCGGATTATCAGGAAGACCGCATCACCATTTTCTACGACACCATGTCCAACAACACCCGTATGATGGCCGACGCCATTGCCCAGGGCATCAACGAAGTTGACCCGAACGTGGCAGTGAAAATCTTTAACGTCGCCCGCAGCGATAAAAACGAAGTCCTGACGAACGTCTTCCGCTCTAAAGGCGTGCTGGTCGGCACCTCCACGATGAACAACGTGATGATGCCGAAGATCGCCGGTCTGGTCGAAGAGATGACCGGCCTGCGTTTTCGCAATAAACGCGCCAGCGCCTTCGGCTCACACGGCTGGAGCGGCGGTGCGGTAGACCGTCTGTCCACGCGTCTGCAGGATGCCGGTTTTGAAATGTCCCTGAGCCTGAAAGCCAAATGGCGCCCGGATCTGGATGCGCTGGAACTGTGCCGTCAGCACGGTCGTGAAATTGCACGTCAGTGGGCGCTCGCGCCACTGCCGGAAACCAGCGTCAAAGCCGCAACCAAAGAGGAAGAGTGCGCCTGTGCCGCCGCCGCGGCCGCTGACCTTGGACCTTGCATGCAGTGCAGCGTTTGCCAGTGGATCTACGATCCAGAGAAAGGCGAGCCGCTGCAGGATGTCGCACCGGGTACACCGTGGAGCGACGTGCCGGAAAACTTCCTGTGCCCGGAATGTTCATTAGGCAAAGACGTCTTCGACGTACTGGCTACGGAGGCAAAATGAGCCGCGGAATTGTCATTATTGGTTCGGGCTTCGCCGCCCGCCAGTTAGTCAAAAATATCCGTAAGCAGGATGCGACTGTCCCGCTGACCCTGATTGCCGCTGACAGCATCGATGAGTACAACAAGCCCGATCTCAGCCATGTTATCAGCCAGGCACAGCGTGCCGACGACCTCACCCGCCAGTCGGCGGGGGAGTTTGCCGAACAGTTTAATTTGCGCCTGTTCCCGCACACCTGGGTGACCGACATCGATGCCGATGCTCACGTAGTGAAAAGCCAGGACAAGCAGTGGCAGTATGACAAGCTGGTGCTGGCTACGGGGGCATCAGCCTTTGTACCGCCGGTGACCGGACGTGAGTTAATGCTCACACTGAACAGCCAGCAGGAGTATCGCGCCTGTGAAACGCAACTGCGCGACGCTCAGCGAGTCCTGATTGTTGGCGGTGGTTTGATTGGCAGCGAGCTGGCGATGGATTTCTGCCGTGCCGGTAAAGCGGTGACGCTTATCGATAACGCCGCCAGCATTCTGGCCTCGTTAATGCCGCCAGAAGTCAGCAGCCGTTTACAGCATCGTCTGACCGATATGGGCGTACACCTGCTGCTGAAATCACAGTTGCAGAGTCTGGAGAAAACCAGCACCGGTATTCGCGCCACGCTCGATCGTAACCGCAGTGTAGACGTTGATGCGGTGATTGCCGCAACCGGTCTGCGTGCAGAAACCGCGCTGGCGCGTCGCGCCGGGTTAACCATCAATCGCGGCGTTTGCGTTGACAGCTATCTGCAAACCAGCCACCCGGATATTTACGCCCTCGGTGACTGCGCAGAAATTAATGGTCAGGTCCTGCCGTTCCTGCAGCCGATTCAGCTCAGCGCGATGTATCTGGCGAAAAACCTGCTCGGCGGCAATGCTCCGCTGAAGCTGCCAGCCATGCTGGTAAAAATCAAAACGCCGGAGCTGCCATTACACCTGGCAGGGGAAACCCAGCGTCGCGATCTGAACTGGCATATTGCGGCTGAAGCAGAAGGTATGGTCGCCAGAGGAATGAACAGCGAAGGCCAACTGTGTGCCTTCGTGGTGAGCGAAGATCGTATGAAGGAGGCCTTCGCGCTGCTGAAAACACTGCCCGTGTAAACAATGTTGTGCCATTGCTTGTTTTATTAACCTCACGCACACGGATGTGCGTTGCCACTTGTCGGTATGCCCCGACTTGCTTTTCTTGCCCCGCCAGTCCCGGGGCTTTTTTTATTTCTACGGCAATGCCCGCGCCGCGGCAATCACGCCCTGCCCCAGCGACAATCCTCCATCCCCAGCCGGTAAACGCTGCGGGAACAGTAACGTAAAGTCATGCAGATAAAACGCCAGACGGGCTGACAGCAAACGGTTATGCATCACGCCCCCGCTAAATACCAGCGTCGTAATACCGCGTAACTGTGCCTGTTGGCGCATCAGCGTGGCAAACCCACGCGCCAGCGCATCGTGGAAAGCCCAGGCGCGTTCAGGGGGAGTCGCCTGCCAGTTCAGCCACTGCTGCCAGAAAACCACCAAATCCAACTGGTTGTTGTTAAGCGGTATGGTGACCGGGTGTTCAACGCCTGCACATTGTGACGCTAACGCCTCCAGCGCACAGGCGGCCTCGCCTTCATAGCTCAGGGATTGTGGTGCGCACTGCAGTGCGGCGGCAACGGCATCAAACAAGCGTCCACACGATGATGCCAACGGCGCGTTGATCCCACGCTCGATGGCACGAGCCAGTACGCTCCAGTTTTGCTGCTGCACAAACGCTGTTTCCGGATAACGCTGCCAGTCAGGCACAAAGCGCAGACACTGCGCCAGCAGATTGCGCCACGGCTGTTTTGCCGCCAGATCGCCCCCCACCAGCGCCACCGCGGGCAAGCCACCCAGGTATTCGCATTCGCGATAATTCACCCGCAGGCACTCGCCGCCCCACAGCGCTCCGTTTTCGCCCATGCCGATACCGTCCAGCGTCAGGGCAATGACATCGCCACCGTTCAACGGCCAGCCGTGCTCAGCCAGGCAGGCCGCAGCATGCGCATGATGGTGCAGCACCGTTTCAATTGGCAACGTCATCTCACGGGCCCACTGGCTGGAAACGTAGCCAGGATGCGCGTCGCAGACAATACGCTGCGGGGTAAAATCATAAATATTCTGGATCAGATGCAGCGCATCGCGCCACTGATGCTGAATGCCGTCATCGCTCAGATCGCCCAGATGCTGACTAATCACCGCCTGTTCCCCCCGGATCAGACAGAACGTATTTTTCAGATCAGCGCCTAAGCACAGCATCGGCGGCACGTCGCGAAAACCTGGCGGCAGCGCCACGGCATCTGGCACGTAGCCTCGGGAGCGACGCAGCATCTCCCCGCTTTCGCGCACCACGGAGTCATCCATGCGCTGCACAATCTCGCGGTTATGCAGCAAAAAGCCGTCGGCAATGTCGTGCAAATCGTCCAGCGCCTGCGCATTAGTAATGGCTGGCGGCCTGCCGCTAAGGTTGCCGGAGGTCATCACCAGCGGCCCCTTCATCTCCTGCAACAGCAAGTGCTGTAACGGGTTGGCAGGCAGCATGACGCCGACCTCGGTAAGTCCTGGCGCAATCCCTTCGCACAGTGAAACCACATACTGTTTATTGACCAACACGATGGGGGCAGCGGGCGTAGTCAGCAAACGCCGTGCCGCTTCTGGCAGTCCGTCATCCCCCGGCAGCATTACCGCCAGCGGTTTAGCCGGGCGATGTTTACGCCGACGGAGTAGCGCCACAGCAGCGTCGTTGCGCGCATCACAGACCAGATGAAATCCACCAATGCCTTTAACCGCCACAATGCCACCGGCTTTCAACCGCGTAACCGCCGCCTGTAACGCCGGTTCTTTTTCCGCTCGCTCGTCTGCGCTTATCCACGCCAGATGCGGGCCACACGCTGGGCAGGCGACAGGCTGGGCATGAAAACGACGATCATACGGATCGCGATATTCAGCATCGCATTGTGGGCACAACGGGAATGAAGCCATGACGGTAAACGGACGGTCATACGGCATTGCGCGAATAATGGTGAAGCGCGGGCCGCAGTGGGTACAGTTGATAAAAGGGTAACGATAACGGCGTTCACCGGGGGTGTTCATTTCAGCAAGACATTCAGGGCAAGTTGCGGCGTCCGGTACGATCTGCGTATTCATCGTTCCGCCAGCGCTTTGGCGGATGGAGAAATCTGCAGGTCGTTGTTGCCAGACAAACGGCGCACTCTCGACGCTATCAATCCGCGCCAGCGGCGGGCAATGCTGATGCAGTTCGGCAATAAATTGCGCTGCGTCTTCGAGCAAACGCACCACCACCCCGTCGCCGTCGTTACAGACGTCGCCATGCAGCTGTAGCCGCTGCGCCAGTTGCCAGACAAAGGGTCGGAACCCAACGCCCTGTACCTTACCGCGAATGCGCAGCTCTACACCGGAGTGGTTGCTTAGTGTCATGTTGAATTCCCGCGATCGTGTATCCCTGAAATATCCCTTTGCCGGATGGCGGCTTCGCCTTATCCGGCCTACGTGTTATTGCTCTGTAGGCCTGATAAGCGTAGCGCTATTAGCGCAGGTATTTTACGCGGATTTTGGACAATCAGAACAGCAAAGATGCGGTGGAGTCCAGTGCCGCACGACGGCGTTTTTCCGCGCTCAGCTGCTCCAGTTTATTGCGATCGACATAAATCAGCGCATGCGTCGGGCAGACTTCCATACAGGCAGGACCGGCTTCGCGATGGTGGCACAGGTCGCATTTGTTGGCTTCGGCTTTTTCAGCACGCACGTTCAGACCCGCGCCGCTGTTACGAATAACCGGACGGACAACCACTTCCATTGCGCCATAAGGACAAGCGACCACGCAGGTTTTACAGCCAATGCAGCGTTCCTGCATCACGTGGACAAAGCCTTTATCGCGGCTAATTGCACCGTTTGGGCAGACGTTGGCACACGGCGCATCTTCACACTGACGGCACAGCGTCGCGGTAGAGACGTTAACGCCTTTGATCACGTGAATGCGCGGTAAAAAGGTTTCAGGGGTCAGCGATGCGCAGTCCTGGTTATCCTGATGGGATACCACGCAGGCCACTTCACAGGTACGGCAACCAATGCATTTATTGGCGTCTGCAATGATGAAACGGTTCATCAAATTCTCCAGCAATGACAGATTATCTGCCGAAGCATTCATAAATCGTGCCAGAATTTAATGCACTGTTATTAAAGGATTTTTATTTTACTTCGCTGCAAAAATGCCTGTCATCGTCACTAGTGACGATGACAAATGACAGCATCAGCGTGAAAGTGTCGGGGCAAGAGAGGCGCGAGGGATAAGCTCGCCGGTAAAGTTTTTCGCTGGCGTAAAGGCTCCGCCGTCCAACATAAAGATCAGGCGTCCTATGGTTTCCTGGACCATCTCCGTGACCGGGATTTTGACGCTGGCAAGCGCCGGAATGGTGTACGGCGCAAGGGCTATATCATCGAAACCAATCACTGACACCTGCGCGGGAACATTAATGCCCTGCTCGTCCAACTGCTTCATCGCGCCAATCGCCATATCATCATTGCTGGCCACCAGCGCGGTGAAATTAACCTTGCGTAAAAGTAAGGTTTTAACGCCTTCAGCGCCACAGGCTGGCGTCCATTTACCCTTCACAATCAAATCATTATTCAACGGAATGCCGTGCTGCGCCAGCGCGTCTTTGTAACCGGAAAGTCGCTCCACGCCGGTGGGCGAATCCATTGAGCCGCTGATAAAAGCAATCTCGGTATGCCCGGCGCGAATCAACTGCGTGACGGCATTAAAGCTGGTCTGTTTTTGATCGCACCAGACGCAGTGGCTGGTGTTTTTACGCAGGCGTCGGTTAAGCACCATAATGGGCTGGGCGTGTGCATCGATAATCTCATCGATGTCATCCACACTGAGAAAACGCGGATAGATCATGACAGCATCACAGCGCAGGTCGAGCAGATATTGAATCGCCTGACGCTCTTCCTCGGCACTATGTTTACCGTCGGCAAGCAGAAGCTGGCGTCCTTTATCCTCCGCCATACGCGCAGTGTGAAATAGCAACTCGCTAAAATAAACGCCGTGATACAGGGTGTTGGTCACTACCAGACCCAGCGTCTGCGTGCTCTTCGCCGCCAGGCTGCGCGCCAGCAAATTGGGACGATAGCCACTCTCTTCAATAGCCTGGAACACGCGGTCTTTGGTCTCCTGGCTGACGTAGCCGTTCCCCGAAAGCACCCGGGAAACCGTAGCTTTCGACACGCCAGCACGCTTCGCCACTTCCAACATCGTGGTCATCTTACTCATCCCTTTTCACGCAATGTGACGCAGTGTACTGCACCGTTTCACCGCTGTCCTTGCTGCTCAATCGCAGAACGCGTTATCTGGTGATCGTAATCACAAATACAAAAAATGATCAAAATATAATCTTGCACAAATATCATAAATTAAACATGATTTTGTGGAACCGGTTTCCTATCAATGTTTCATCATCACCAACATGAGACGAAAATAAACGGTAAGACATTACCTACCCTACTGATAAAACAGGATTAAATCCGATGTCTAAAAATTATGCAGCGCTGGCGCGCTCGGTTGTGACGGCTCTGGGCGGCGTCGAGAACATCACCGCAGTAACCCACTGCATGACCCGTTTACGTTTCGTTATCAAAGATGATTCGCAGGTCGACAGCGCCACGTTAAAAACGCTTAATGGCGTACTCGGCGTAGTACGTAGCGACAATCAGTGCCAGGTGATCATTGGTAATACCGTGTCCCAGGCGTATCGCGAGGTCGTCAGCCTGCTGCCGGGCGATATGCAGCCCAGCGACCCCGCAGGCAAACCCAAACTGACGCTCAAGCGTATTGGGGCAGGGATCCTTGATGCGCTGATCGGCACTATGTCACCGCTGATCCCGGCGATTATCGGTGGATCGATGCTGAAACTGCTGGCAATGATCCTCGAAATGACCGGCGTGCTGCAAAAAGGCTCCTCGACGCTGACGATCCTGACAGTGATTGGCGACGGCGCATTCTTCTTCCTGCCGCTGATGGTCGCCGCCTCTGCCGCCATTAAATTCAAAACCAACATGTCGCTGGCTATTGCTATTGCGGGCGTGCTGGTGCATCCGAGCTTTATTGATCTGATGGCTAAGGCCGCACAGGGCGAGCACGTTGAGTTCGCGCTGATCCCGGTCACAGCGGTGAAATACACCTACACGGTGATCCCGGCGCTGGTCATGACCTGGTGCCTGTCGTACATCGAACGGTGGGTGGATCGCATCACGCCAGCCGTAACCAAAAACTTCCTGAAACCAATGCTGATCGTGCTGATCGCCGCCCCGCTCGCCATCGTCTTAATTGGCCCGATTGGCATCTGGATCGGCAGCGCGATCTCCGCGTTGGTGTACACCATTCACGGCTATCTGGGCTGGCTGTCGGTGGCCATTATGGGCGCACTGTGGCCGCTTCTGGTGATGACCGGCATGCACCGCGTCTTTACCCCCACCATTATTCAAACCATTGCCGAAACCGGTAAAGAAGGCATGGTTATGCCGTCTGAAATTGGCGCCAACCTGTCGCTGGGTGGATCTTCTTTAGCGGTCGCCTGGAAAACCAAAAACCCGGAACTGCGTCAGACAGCGTTAGCCGCGGCGGCCTCCGCCATTATGGCAGGGATTTCCGAGCCGGCGCTGTACGGCGTGGCGGTACGCCTGAAACGTCCGCTGATTGCCAGTCTTATCAGCGGCTTTATCTGCGGTGCCGTAGCCGGGATGGCCGGACTGGCAAGCCACTCGATGGCTGCACCAGGTCTGTTCACCAGCGTACAGTTTTTTGACCCGGCCAATCCGATGACCATTGTCTGGGTATTTGGCGTCATGGCGCTGGCGGTAGTGCTGTCGTTTGTCTTAACGCTGCTGCTCGGCTTTGAGGATATTCCCGTCGAAGATGCGGCTGCGCAGGCCAGAAAAAATCAGGCTGCGCAGCCGGGAAATATCAATGGCGCCAGCATCTGACGGATACTAACTGAGGTTTATTATGTCTGTTTTTCCGCAAGGATTTTTATGGGGCGGTGCACTGGCCGCCAACCAGTCTGAAGGGGCATATCGGGAAGGCGGCAAAGGGCTGACTACCGTGGATATGATCCCCCACGGCGCACATCGAATGCCGGTTAAACTGGGTCAGGAAAAGCGCGTTCAACTGCGGGATGACGAGTTTTATCCCAGCCATGAAGCGATTGATTTTTATCATCGCTATAAAGACGATATCGCCCTGATGGCAGAAATGGGGTTCACGGTGTTTCGTACCTCAATTGCCTGGAGTCGGCTCTATCCGAACGGGGATGAACTGACGCCAAATCAGGAAGGCATTGATTTTTATCGCTCGGTGTTTGCCGAGTGCAAAAAGTACGGTATTGAGCCGTTGGTGACGTTGTGCCACTTTGATGTACCGATGCACCTGGTCACCGAGTATGGCTCCTGGCGTAACCGCAAAATGGTGGAGTTTTTCACCCGCTACGCCCGTACCTGCTTCGAGGCCTTTGATGGTCTGGTGAAATACTGGCTGACGTTCAATGAAATCAACATCCTGCTGCACAGCCCTTTTTCCGGCGCGGGACTGGTGTTTGAAGCGGGTGAAAATCAGGATCAGGTGAAATACCAGGCCGCGCACCACGAACTGATTGCCAGCGCACTGGCAACCAAAATCGCCCATGAAATCAATCCGCACAACCAGGTCGGGTGCATGCTGGCGGGCGGAAACTTTTACCCCTACTCGTGCAAACCTGAAGATGTGTGGACCGCGCTGGAAAAGGACCGTGAAAACCTGTTCTTTATTGATGTACAGGCGCGTGGTGCTTATCCCGCCTACTCAGCCCGCGTGTTTCGTGACAAGGGTGTAGTGATTGAGAAAGCCCCGGAAGATGACGACATCCTGAAAAATACCGTCGATTTTGTCTCCTTCAGCTATTACGCCTCGCGCTGCGCCTCGGCAGAAATGAACACCGGCAACACCAGCGCCGCCAACGTGGTGAAGTCGCTGCGCAATCCGTACATTGCAGCCAGCGAATGGGGCTGGGGCATTGACCCACTGGGTCTGCGCATCACCATAAACATGATGTATGACCGCTACCAGAAACCGCTGTTTCTGGTGGAGAACGGACTGGGGGCAAAAGATGAAATCGATGCCAACGGCGAGATCAACGATGACTATCGCATCCGCTATTTACGCGACCATATTCGCGCCATGGCAGACGCCATTGAAGACGGCGTGCCGCTGATGGGTTACACCACCTGGGGATGTATCGATCTGGTTTCCGCCTCCACCGGCGAGATGAGCAAACGCTACGGTTTTGTCTATGTCGACCGCGATGACGCAGGCAATGGCACGCTGACGCGGACTCGCAAGAAATCATTCTGGTGGTATAAAAAAGTGATCGCCAGCAACGGGGCTGATCTGGACTGATCGTCGGGCCGGATGGCGCTTGCTATCCGGCCCACATGATCACCCGCCACAAACATCCTCCCTTCCTTCCCGTTTCATTTTTTACATTCATTTTTCTGGATCGTCATTCCATTCTGCGGTTTGCTGTCGCGCATTATTACTGGCATTTTATTCAGTAGTTTTTACTTTTCACCGTTCGTAACAAGGAAACGTTCATGTCTACTGATAATGTTCAAACACCAATGATTATCGCCAAACCCGTGCGTCGTTTAAAAGTGGGTTACGTCAGAAGACGCTACGAAGATCGCCGTACCGGATTCACCCTGCGTATCAGTCGACACGCCTCATTAACGCTGAATGGCGACTGGCTGGAACAGGCGGGTTTTCCGACCGGCACAGAGGTGAATGTTTCGGTGATGCAGGGGAAATTAATTATTGAGCAGGCAACTGAATAACGGCTGGATATGTAAAGGCGGAACAGGCCGGATGCCGCGCGTGGCTGACATCCGGCGCTGGGAATGCTTACTCTTCTGGCGCTTCTAACTCAGCAAATCCGCCATGGCCTTCCCAACCGGCTAATCGCTGATACACGGTCTCGACCGCCTCTTTGATTGGCTGTGTCATCGGATAATAAAAGCCGACAATATCCGGTTGAATGCCGAGGAAAATCACCTCGCCAACATCCTCTTTGAGCTGATCAACCAAATAGTTCAACGGCATATTATGGGTGGTCATCATGAACATCTCGGCAATATCATCGGGATCGATAATGCGGATCTCGCCAGGATTGAGTCCCATGTCAGTGGCATCAACAATCAGCAAACGTTCCGGGCGCAGTTCGCGGATCGCGACGATGTCATTTTCTGGCGCACTTCCGCCGTCGATGACCACCCAGTTGCCTTTAGGCTCAGCCGCGCACATTTCTGCCAGCAGCGGACCCGCACCGTCGTCACCCATCATGCTGTTGCCGACACACAATAAAACGTCAGTCACGGTGTCTCCTCACCATCAGATAGATGGCGCTTTCCTGGTGAATGTCATGCAGCATGCTGAGCACCAGCTTGCTCCATTCCTGCTGCTGCGGCGTTTGCGCGGCGAGCGCGTCATCAAACGCGCGCGCCAGCATCTGCACATGGTTAAAATCGATGACGATTTCACCGTACTTCGGTACGCCTTCCATCTTACGGCGAGCTTCGCTTCCTTCGGCAAGCGTGGCAATCCACGCCAGATAGTCATCCCACGGGCAGGTTAACGCCGCTTCCAGGCAGTCGATTATGCCTAAGTGGTGACCAATCGCCAGGCTGTAATAGACAACCTGCTGCGCCTCGGCGGGCGTTGCATCGTTCTCATCAATAAACTTACGGCTCAGTTGACTGAACACCACCGTTTCACTCATCGGATACGCGCCTCTTCTACAACATGATTAAGATGCGTGACGATCTCGGTCAGACGCGGATCGTTTTCCGCTTCCAGCCAGCGCGCCACCTGTTGCTCACCCTGCCCCAACTGATTCATATAGTCATCGGCAATCTGACGACCATAGCGATAACCCGCCAGACGACGTGCTTCGCGATCGACCTTCACACGCAGCGGCTGAACCATATCCGGGTGCAAAATTTCCGCAGGCTGTGCGTCCAGTTCGCCTGGTGCACGTGCGTGAATTTTCTGCTCCAGCAGGCCAAGCGCCATCGCGAAACCGTACAGCGTGGCGGCAGGCGTCGGTGGGCAACCAGGAATATACACATCCACGGGAACAATTTTGTCGGTGCCGCCCCATACGCAGTATAAGTCGTGGAAGATACCGCCGCTGTTGCCGCAGGCCCCATAGGAGATACAAATTTTCGGGTCCGGGGCAGACTGCCAGGCACGCAGTGCCGGAGAACGCATCGCGCGGGTTACCGCACCGGTGAACAGCAGAATATCCGCATGGCGCGGCGACGGAACCACTTTGATGCCAAAACGTTCGGCGTCAAACAGCGGGGACAAGGTGGCGAAGATTTCGATTTCGCAACCGTTGCAGCCACCGCAGTCGACGCGGTAAACGTACGCTGAACGCTTGATGCTTTTCAGCAATGACGCTTTCATGCTGGCAATGGATTCATCCACGGTCATCGGGACAGGAATTCCGTTGGCATCACGTGGGCCTAATAAATTGCTCATCAGCTGGCCTCTTTCATATGGCGAGTCAGTTCAATACGGTCAGACGGCACCAGGCATTTCTGGCGCTTACAATCCGGGCAGGTCTCAAAACCTTCACGGTGATTTTCCGCACGGGAATCACCGTTGTGCTTCAGTAACGCAATGGCGTAATCAATCTCTTTTTGCACCGCAAAAGGACGGTTACAGACGCGGCAATTACACAGCGCAAAACGAGACTGCTGCAGGAAATCTTCTTTCTTCCATACCGCCAGCTCATACTCCTGCGACAGCTTGATCGCCGCCGTCGGGCAGACTTCTTCACAGCGGCCACAGAAAATGCAGCGACCGAGGTTGAACTGCCACGCCAACTCATTGGTGACCAGATCTGTTTCTACTGTCAGCGCGTTAGATGGGCACGCATTGATACAGGCCGCACAGCCAATACACTGCTGCGGATTATGTTCCGGCTTACCGCGGAAGTTTTTATCAACCGCAATCGGCTCCAGCGGATAGGACGACGTTGGTGCCCCGGTTTTGATGACTTTTTTGATAAAAGTAAACATGGCGATTCCTTATTTCAGCGGCGAGTTTTTACGCTCGATGCTGTAGCGCTCAAGTTCTTTGTACGGCACGACTTTGCTTTTCTTCTTACGTACATCGACCACGGTCATACGGTCAGTACAGGAGTAGCAAGGATCGAGGCTACCGATAATCAGCGGGGCATCGGAGACGGTGTTACCGCGCAGCATGTAACGCAGCGTCGGCCAGTTGGCGTAGGTGGCCGCACGGCAGCGCCAGCGATACAGCTTCTGGTTGTCGCCGGTCATGCTCCAGTGGATGTCATCGCCACGCGGTGCTTCGGCAAAGCCCAGCGCGAAGCGGTGCGGAATATAGGTAAAGCCTTCCACCGCCAGCGGGCCGCCCGGCAGGTTATCGAGACCAAAGTCGATCATGTTCAGCGCGGTATAGACTTCGTTGATACGCACTTTCAGACGGGAAATAACGTCGCAGCCCTGCTCGCTGTGCACTTCCATCGGCAGTAAACCGTAACCGACGAACGGGTGGTCCGCGCGGGTATCACGCGCGTGGCCGCTGGCACGCACCATTGGGCCGACGTTACTGAAGTCACGAGCAATTTCCGGGTCCAGACGACCAATGCCGACGGTGCGCTGTTCCATGTTCGGCGTACTGAGCAGCATGTCGACCAGATCCTGTACATCACGACGCATCTGCTGCGCCAGCTGACGGGTCTGGATCATGTCCTCTTTCAGCAGGTCACGACGGATGCCGCCGATCAGGTTCATGCCGTAGGTTTTACGCGCCCCAGTGAGGATCTCCGCCATTTTCATCGACGTTTCACGCACGCGGAAGAACTGCATAAAGCCGGAGTCAAAGCCGGTGAAGTGGCACGCCAGGCCAAGGTTCAGCAGGTGCGAGTGCAGACGTTCCACTTCCAGCAGAATGGCGCGGATCATCTGCGCGCGTTCCGGCACCACAATCCCCATCGCATTTTCCACGGAGGTGGTGTACGCCGTGCTGTGGGCAAAACCACAAATACCGCATACGCGATCCGACAGGAACGTCACTTCGTTATAACCCATACGGGTTTCCGCCAGTTTCTCCATGCCGCGGTGGACATAGAACAGACGGTAGTCGGCGTCGATGATGTTTTCGCCATCAACAAACAGGCGGAAGTGACCTGGTTCATCGGAGGTGACGTGCAGCGGGCCAATCGGCACCACGTTATTTTTCTTGTCACCCAGTTCGTTGATGAACTCGTAGGTTTCGGCATCGGTAGTCGGCGCCGGGCGCTGACGGTAATCCATGCTGTCTTTACGCAGCGGATAGAGTTCGTCCGGCCAGTCATCCGGCAGTACCAGACGGCGTTCGTCCGGTAACCCTACCGGGATCAAGCCGTACATGTCGCGCACTTCACGCTCGCCCCAAACGGCGGCCGGTACGCGCGGCGTCACGGACGGGAACTCCAGTTTATTGGCGTCGACTTCTACGCGAACGGTTATCCAGCACTTGGTGCCCTGTTCCATCGACATGACATAGTAGACGGCGTAATGGCCGCACAGCTGACGTTCGTCGTTACCAAACAGCACCGACAACCAGCCGCCCTGTTTGTAGTAGAGAAATTCAACTACTTCCGGCAGATAGTTGACCTTCACGGTGATGGTCAGCTGATCTTTGGTCTGCCAGCCTTCATCCAGCACCACGCCCGGGAAGGCCTGGTGCAGAGCGGCGAGATAGTGTTGACCTACTTTTTCTTCAGACATGTTCAAACTCTCTTAAATCACGCCACCAGCAAGGAGACGAAGGCTAAAAACGCAAACCCAAAACCGGCCCAGGTCACGCGTGAAGTGGCGCAAAAACGCAGACGCGCCATGCTGTTTTCAAACAGGGCGATGACCAGCACGCCGAGGACCAGCTTAACGACAGCAATCACCAGCGCCAGCAGCAGCCCGCCCGCAGTGAAGGTTTCCATCTGCCCCCACGGCAGGAACACGCCGACAAACATTTGCAAAACGACCAGTTGCTTGAGGCTGATACCCCACTTGAGCACCGCAAAACCGCTGCCGCTGTATTCGGTCAGCGGACCTTCCTGCAGCTCCTGCTCGGCTTCCGCGAGGTCGAACGGCAGCTTGCCCATTTCGATAAAGGTGGCGAAGGCACAGGCGCACAGCGCCAGAATCAACGGGATGCTACGCGCGGCAGGCCAGTGATAAATGGTATCGGCAATGTTGCTGATGTGGGTCGAACCAGCAACCTGCGCCGCCACCCACAAGCCCAGCAGCAGAATCGGCTCCACCAGTACGCCGAGCATCGCTTCACGGCTGGCGCCGATAGCGGTGAACGGGCTACCGGTATCCAGACCGGCGATAGAAAAGAAGAAGCGGGCAATGGCAAACAGGTAAATCAGCGTGATCAAATCACCCAGTTGCGGTAGCGGCGAGCCCACGGTCACCACCGGCAGTGCGGTAGCGATAGTCAGCATAACGCCCACCATCACAAACGGCGTCAGGCGGAAGACCCAGCTGGAATCCGCTGGCGCAATGCTCTGACGGCCCAGCAGCTTGATAATGTCGCGATATTCCTGCAACACGCCCGGACCGCGGCGGTTATGCAAACGCGCACGCGCCACGCGGGTAATACCGGACAACAGCGGCGCCGCGGCAAACAGCACCAGCGCCTGAATTAACGGATATAAAACACTCATTCTCAGGCTCCTCGTGAAACCACAATCACCACCAGCACCGCCAGCTCAATCAGCGCCAGACGACGGAACAACACCGGTGCCGCCGCGTTCTGCCAGCCCGGAACCCAGGATACCGGGTTCAGCCATTTACGCAGTTTGAGTACCGGAGCAAAGGCTTCTTTAACCGGCATGGCAAAGCCGTGCGCAGTGATCACCATTGACTGCTCGTGATCGTAACCACACACCCACGCGGAACCGCGTGAACGTGACGGCAGGCGGTTGCCTTTGAAAATAGCCATGATGATGAACGGCAGCAGCGGACACGCGATCAGCAGCAGCGTGATCATCGGCTGAGATACGGTAGTATTCGCCGTTTCCAGCGGTAGCGGAACAGCGGCAGAAATCAGCGGCAGCAACCACGGGGCAGCAACGCCGCCAATCACGCAGCAGATAGCCAACGCAACCACGCTCACGCTCATCAGGATTGGTGCGCAGCAGGCGTTTTCCGCTTCCTTCGTGCGCGGTGCGCCTAGGAACGTCACACCGTAGACTTTCGCCATACACATCACCGCCAGCGCACCGGTAATTGCCAAACCGACAGCCAGCAACGGTCCTAACAGACGACCGATGAACGCGCCGCTGTTACCCAGCTTGAAGAAGGATTGATAGATAACCCACTCACCGGCAAAGCCGTTCAGCGGCGGCAGCGCGGCCATCGCCATCAGGCCAACCAGCATCGCCAGAGAAATCACCGGCATACGTTTACCGATACCGCCCAGTTTCTCGATATCACGGTGACCGGTGCGGAACCAGATGCTGCCTGCGCCCAAAAACAGGACGCTTTTGAACAGGCTATGGTTGACCAGGTGATACAAACCGCCGGTCAGGCCAAGTGCGATCAGTGCCGGTTGGTTAAGGGAAATACCGGTCACGCCAGCACCCAGACCCAGCAGAATAATGCCGATGTTTTCCAGCGTGTGGTACGCCAGCAGACGCTGGATGTTGTGCTCCATCAGAGCATACAGGCCGCCGATAAACGCGGTGATCATCCCCAGCACCAGTAGCGTAACGCCCCACCACAGCGGTGCATTACCGCCCAGCAGCGACAGGGACAGAATACCCAGCAGCCCCACCTTCATTACCACGGTAGAGAACAGCGCCGCCGCCGGTGCACTGGCGTTGGCGTGTGCCTGTGGCACCCAACCGTGCAGTGGGATAATCCCGGCCAGCAGACCAAAGCCCGCCACACCCAACAGCCAGATGTCAGCGCCGAGCGGCAGTTGCTGAGTGCGCAGGTCGAGCAGACGCAGTTCCAGCGTACCGTAGCGCTGCCACACCAGATAGCAGGCGATCGCCAACAGCAGCGTACCGACACGACCCAGCGCAAACCACAGCTTGCCTTCTTTGCTGCACCCGGTCAGGAACACCGCACACAGCGCCATGATTTCCGCCATCACCACCAGCGTGCCGAGATTGCTGGCAACCACCGCGCACACCGCCGCCGCCATCAGCAGATTAACCAGCAGTCCGTTGGCTTTTACCTGCGGGTGACGGTGCCAGTCGATGTTGTACAGGCTGACGAACAGGCCGCACAGACCCAGCGTAATCAGCCAGATAGCGTTCAGCGGCGACATTTGCAGGCTATGACCGATAAACGGCATCACGCCGCTAACCGCAACGGCGCGGGTCAGTACGAGGAACCCCGCAGCCGCCGTACAGAGGCTACCCACCGCACCGCCGACACCGGCGATCCAGCCGCTTAACGGCTTATGAAACGAAAACAGAAATGCCAGAACCGCCGCCGCCGTAAACCAGGCCACGCCGCTGTTAATCAGTGAAATTGCGCTCATTTTGCATCCCCACTCTGAGCCTGCTGAAACAAGGTGAGATCGCCGAAGTCGGTATTGAACGTCAGCTCACGCTTACGTTTGCTGGCGCGGGCGATGTCCATATTGCTCACCAGATGCAGGGCTTGCGTTGGGCACATGCGCACGCAGGCCGGACCTTGTTCATCAAAGCTACACAAGTCGCATTTCACCGCAATGGCGCGAATACCCGGCACCCAGTCCAGCAGCGTGCTGACGCGAGCTGGCGCTGGCGGAGCAGGAGGCGCTTTTGACGTGTTGGCGTTCGCCGGGATATGCAGCGGACGGCTGCCTGAAAACTCAATGGCCCCAAACGGACAGGCGATCCCGCACAGTTTGCAGCTCACGCACAGGCTTTCATTCAGCTGTACGGCGCCGTCGACACGGTTAATCGCATTGACCGGACAAACGGTGGCACAAGGCGCATCTTCACACTGGTGGCAAAGCTGCGGCGCAGATTCTTTTTCATTTAGCATCACTTTCAGGCGCGGCATTGACTGCAGGCCATGCTGGCGATGTGTCTCTGAGCAGGCGGCTTCACAGGTGTGGCAGCCGATACAAAGAGTGGAGTCAGCAATTACAAAACGATTCACCAGGCATTCCTCAGGTGATAGTCATTTTTGACGAAAACATGTCTATAAAATGTCATTTTCGACACTTATCGACATGCCCATTCCCTAAACTGTCGTGACGCAGCATACGCACCGCATCATGACTTACGTGGACACACCCGAGGCTTAAACCGGGCTATGACCCTCTACCAGTTGGCTTAAATTCACTGGCATATTGTTTTCAACCGCGGTGTACAGGCTGTCGTAGACGCTGGCGATTTTTTCGAGATAGTGCTCCAGCACCTGTTCCCGATCGCGGTTGCTGATACGGTCATCAACCTTGCCGTCGAGAGACAGTTGTGCCTGTGCAATCAACTGCTTATCTTCGCCATCTTTCGTTTCAACGTAGTACTCGATGGTATGGCTGTTAAAGCCGTCCGCCAGCGTGACGTAGATAACGAAGTGCTCAAACAAGACAAAGCACAGGTCCTTGTCCGGCGCGCAGCTCATCGCATGATGTAAACGCGCTTTCGACAGGGTGATCCCCTGTACCAGCGAGTTGCAATAAATACGCCACTGGTCCTGTAGGCGACGATGCCGTTCAGCGATGTAATCGGCTTTTTCGCTTATTTCCCAAATAGTCATGTCAGGTTACCCGTTTAGCAGAGACATTCAGCGTTAAGCACGTTTCATGCCAATATTTAATTGCTTATATTTCATATGGATAAATAAATTACTGGTCGTGACGACATGTCATTTCGTCATCGTCGTCATTGTCACGGGTGAAAAAATTCAGTTTGGCATGTTTTTTGCTTTTATCCCGATAACAACATGGGAGGCGATATGCACGAAATAACCCTCTGCCAACGGGCACTGGAATTGATTGAACAACAGGCTACGCAACACGGTGCAAAACGGGTTACTGCGGTCTGGCTCAAAATTGGCGCATTTTCTTGCGTAGAAACCAGCGCTCTCGCCTTTTGTTTTGATCTGGTATGCCGTGGCACCCTTGCAGAAGGTTGTAAACTCCACCTCGAAGAACAAGAAGCCGAATGTTGGTGTGAAACATGCCAGCAGTACGTCACCTTACTGACCCAGCGCGTGCGCCGTTGTCCGCAATGTCACAGCGACATGCTAAGAATCGTGGCCGATGACGGCCTGCAGATTCGACGAATTGAAATAGGCGATGCTGAAGATTAAAGCTGGTGACAAAGTAGGCCGGATAAGACGTTAGCGTCGCCATCCGGCAAAAAGCGAGTAACAAGCAATAGATCAGGAGTGAGCGATGTGTACGACATGTGGTTGCGCTGAAGGCAACCTTTATATAGAGGGTGATGAACATAACCCCCACTCGGCGTTTCGCAGCGCGCCATTTGCCCCGGCCGCTCGTCCGGCGCTGAATATTACCGGAGTGAAGACCGCCAGTTTCACCCCGAGCCAAACTGAAGAAGGCGATTTACACTACGGCCATGGTGAGGCCGGCACCCACGCGCCAGGCATGAGCCAGCGCCGTATGCTGGAAGTGGAAATTGACGTGCTGGACAAGAACAACCGTCTGGCCGAGCGTAACCGCGCCCGCTTCGCCGCCCGTCAGCATCTGGTGCTGAATCTGGTCTCCAGCCCCGGTTCCGGTAAAACAACGCTGTTAACTGAAACATTGATGAAGCTGAAAGACAGCGTGCCGTGTGCGGTGATCGAAGGCGACCAGCAGACGGTTAACGATGCCGCGCGTATTCGCGCCACCGGTACGCCCGCCATCCAGGTGAACACCGGTAAAGGCTGCCATCTTGATGCACAAATGATTGCCGATGCCGCGCCGCGACTGCCGCTGGCAGACAACGGTATTCTGTTCATTGAAAACGTCGGTAACCTGGTATGCCCGGCGAGCTTCGACCTCGGCGAACGTCATAAAGTGGCGGTGCTTTCCGTTACCGAAGGCGAAGACAAACCGCTGAAATACCCGCATATGTTTGCCGCCGCCTCGCTGATGCTACTCAACAAAGTCGACCTGCTGCCATACCTCAATTTTGATGTTGAACAATGCATCGCCAGCGCCCGGGAAGTGAACCCGGAAATTGAGATCATCCTGATTTCCGCCACCAGCGGTGAAGGCATGGATCAATGGCTCTCCTGGCTGGAGACGCAGCGATGTGCATAGGTGTTCCGGGTCAAATCCGCACCATTGAGGGAAACCAGGCCAAGGTCGATGTTTGCGGTATTCAGCGCGACGTCGACCTGACGCTGGTCGGTAGTTGTGATGAGCACGGTCAACCACGTCTGGGGCAATGGGTCCTGGTGCACGTTGGTTTTGCTATGAGCATCATTAATGAGGCTGAAGCGCGCGACACGCTCGAGGCGCTGCAAAACATGTTTGACGTTGAGCCGGATGTCGGCGCGTTGCTGTACGGCGAGGAAAAATAAATGCGTTTCGTTGACGAATATCGCGCACCAGAACAGGTGATGCAGTTGATTGACCACCTGTGTGAACGTGCCGCTCACCTCCCCTACACCGCTGAACGTCCGCTGCGCATTATGGAAGTGTGCGGTGGTCATACCCACGCTATTTTCAAATTCGGTCTTGACCAACTGCTGCCTGAAAACGTGGAGTTTATTCACGGCCCCGGCTGCCCGGTTTGCGTGCTGCCGATGGGCAGAATTGACAGCTGCGTAGAAATTGCCAGCCACCCGGAAGTGATTTTCTGCACCTTTGGCGACGCGATGCGCGTCCCGGGAAAACAGGGGTCGCTGCTGCAGGCCAAAGCGCGTGGCGCAGATATCCGTATCGTCTATTCGCCGATGGATGCCCTGAAGATGGCGCAGGAAAACCCGACCCGCAAAGTCGTGTTCTTTGGTCTGGGTTTTGAAACCACCATGCCGACGACCGCCATCACGCTCCAGCAGGCAAGACAGCGTGACGTGCAAAACTTCTACTTTTTCTGTCAGCACATTACGCTGATCCCAACACTGCGTAGCCTGCTGGAACAGCCAGATAACGGTATTGACGCCTTTTTAGCACCGGGTCACGTCAGCATGGTCATTGGCACCGATGCTTATAATTTCATCGCCTCCGATTTCCATCGCCCGCTGGTGGTCGCCGGTTTCGAACCGCTCGATCTGCTGCAAGGCGTGGTAATGCTGATTGAGCAGAAAATTGCCGACCACAGCCAGGTTGAGAACCAGTACCGTCGCGTGGTGCCGGATGCCGGTAACGCCCTGGCGCAGCAGGCTATCGCCGAGGTGTTCTGCGTCGATGGCGACAGCGAATGGCGCGGTCTGGGCGTTATCGAATCTTCCGGCGTTCATCTGACGCCTGACTACCAACGTTTTGATGCCGAAGCACATTTCAAACCGGCGCCACAGCAGGTGTATGACGACCCGCGCGCGCGCTGCGGCGAGGTGCTGACCGGCAGATGTAAACCGCATCAGTGCCCGTTATTTGGTAAAACCTGTAATCCGGAGACCGCATTTGGCGCCCTGATGGTCTCCTCCGAAGGCGCGTGTGCCGCCTGGTATCAGTATCGTCAGCAGGAGTGTGAAGCATGAACAGCGTACAACTCGCCCACGGTAGCGGCGGTCAGGCTATGCAACAATTGATCAATAGCCTGTTTATGGAAGCATTTGCGAATCCGTGGCTGGCGGAACAAGAAGATCAGGCGCGTCTGGATCTGGCGCAACTGATGGCTGAAGGCGACCGTCTGGCATTTTCGACCGACAGCTACGTGATTGATCCGCTGTTCTTCCCTGGCGGCAATATCGGCAAGCTGGCTGTCTGCGGTACGGCTAACGACGTCGCCGTCAGTGGTGCGATCCCTCGCTACCTCTCCTGCGGGTTTATCCTCGAAGAAGGTCTGCCGATGGACACGCTGAAAACCGTGGTCAACAGCATGGCGGCCACCGCGCGCGAAGCGGGCATTGCCATCGTCACCGGCGACACCAAGGTGGTGCAGCGCGGCGCGGCGGACAAACTGTTTATTAACACCGCCGGAATGGGCGCGATCCCCGCTAATATCCACTGGGGTGCACAAACCCTGAGCCCAGGCGATGTGCTGCTGGTCAGCGGAACGCTCGGCGACCACGGCGCAACCATCCTTAACCTGCGCGAGCAGTTGGGGCTGGACGGTGAACTGGTCAGCGACTGCGCGGTGTTAACGCCGCTGATTCAGACGCTGCGTGACATCCCCGGCGTGAAAGCGCTGCGCGACGCCACTCGCGGCGGCGTGAATGCAGTCACCCACGAGTTTGCGGCGGCCTGCGGCTTCGGCATTGAATTGTCCGAATCATCCCTGCCGGTGAAGCCAGCGGTACGTGGCGTCTGCGAACTGCTCGGTCTGGATGCACTCAACTTTGCCAACGAAGGCAAACTGGTTATCGCCGTGGAACGCCAGGCCGCAGAAAGCGTGCTTGCCGCGCTACGCGCGCATCCGTTGGGCCGCGATGCGGCGCAGATTGGTGAAGTGGTGGAACGTAAAGGCGTTCGTCTGGCCGGACTGTACGGCGTGAAGCGAACTCTTGATTTACCACACGCCGAACCACTCCCACGCATATGCTGATATATTGCCCGGTGGCGCTTCGCTTACCGGGCCTACGGATGGCGTTCCCTGGCCATCCGACAATAATTTTCAACTTATACCTATAATTCATTTACCGTTTTTGCACCGTTGGTGCTTCCTGGAAAAGCAATATGTCGTATACACCGATGAGCGACCTCGGACAGCAAGGCTTGTTCGATATCACTCGTACATTATTACAGCAGCCCGATCTTCAGTCTCTCAGTGAGGCGCTTTCACAGTTGGTCAAGCGTTCGGCGCTGGCCGACAGTGCGGCTATTGTGTTATGGCAGGCGCAGACGCAGCGTGCGCGTTACTTCGCGACGCGTGAAAATGGTAAACCCATCGATTATGAAGACGAAACGGTGCTGGCACACGGTCCGGTGCGCCGCATTCTGTCTCGTCCCGATGCCCTGCACTGCAGCTACCATGAGTTTAGTGAAACCTGGCCGCAGCTGGCATCCGGCGGGTTGTACTCCCAATTTGGTCACTACTGTCTGCTGCCGCTGGCGGCCGATGGGCGCATCTTCGGCGGCTGTGAATTTATCCGCCACGAAGACAGCCCGTGGAGTGAAAAAGAGTACAACCGCCTGCAAACCTTTACCCAGATCGTCGGCGTCGTGGCCGAACAGATCCAGAACCGGGTCAGCAACAACGTCGACTACGATCTGCTGTGTCGTGAGCGTGACAACTTTCGTATCCTGGTCGCCATCACCAATGCGGTGCTCTCCCGACTGGACATTGATGAGCTGGTCAGCGAAGTCGCCAAAGAGATCCACCACTACTTCGATATCGACGCCATCAGCATCGTGCTGCGCAGCGATCGCAAAAATAAGCTGAGCATCTATTCCACCCACTATCTGGATGAGCATCATCCGGCGCACGAGCAGAGCGAAGTTGACGAAGCGGGCACGCTCTCTGAGCGGGTATTCAAAAGCAAAGAGATGCTGCTGATTAACCTGAGCGAACGTGATGCGCTGGCGCCTTACGAACGCATGCTGTTTGACACCTGGGGCAACCAGTTACAAACCCTGTGTCTGCTGCCGCTGATGTCCGGCAACACGATGCTTGGCGTCCTCAAGCTGGCCCAGTGCGAAGAAAAAGTCTTCACTACCGCCAATCTCAAGCTGCTGCGCCAGATTGCCGAACGCGTGGCCATTGCTGTCGATAACGCCCTCGCCTACCAGGAGATCCACCGCCTGAAAGAACGGCTGGTCGATGAAAACCTGGCATTGACCGAGCAGCTCAATAACGTGGACAGTGAGTTTGGTGAAATCATTGGCCGCAGCGAAGCCATGTACAGCGTGCTCAAACAGGTCGAGATGGTGGCGCAAAGTGACAGCACCGTGCTGATTCTGGGCGAGACAGGAACGGGTAAAGAGCTGATTGCCAGGGCTATTCACAATCTGAGTGGACGTAATGCCCGTCGGATGGTGAAGATGAACTGTGCGGCGATGCCTGCCGGACTGCTGGAAAGCGACCTGTTTGGTCATGAGCGTGGCGCGTTTACCGGTGCCAGTACGCAGCGCATCGGGCGTTTCGAACTGGCCGATAAAAGCTCGCTGTTTCTCGACGAAGTTGGCGACATGCCGCTGGAGCTACAGCCTAAGCTGCTGCGCGTTCTGCAGGAGCAGGAATTTGAACGCCTGGGCAGCAACAAGCTGATCCAGACCGACGTGCGGTTGATCGCCGCCACCAACCGCGATCTGAAAAAAATGGTGGCCGATCGCGAATTCCGCAACGATCTGTACTATCGCCTGAACGTCTTCCCGATCCATCTGCCGCCGCTGCGCGAGCGCCCGGAAGATATCCCACTGCTGGTGAAAGCCTTCACCTTTAAAATTGCTCGCCGGATGGGGCGCAATATCGACAGCATTCCGGCTGAAGCGCTGCGCACGCTAAGCGGCATGGAGTGGCCGGGAAACGTGCGTGAACTGGAAAACGTGGTGGAACGCGCGGTCCTGCTGACCAGAGGCAACGTGCTGCAACTGTCCCTGCCGGATATCATCACGCCGGCGCCGTGCACACCGCCGGTGGCGACCGAAGTTGCGCAGGAAGGCGAAGATGAATTCCAGTTGATTATGCGCGTGCTGAAAGAGACCAACGGTGTGGTCGCCGGTCCAAAAGGCGCAGCACAGCGGCTGGGACTGAAACGCACAACGTTGCTCTCACGCATGAAGCGATTGGGTATTGATAAGGATGCGCTGGTTTAACGATTGTGGCTGATGGCGCAGATGCGTATGCCTTTGTAGGCCGAATAAGGCGCAGCCGCCATCCGGCACACAGCAACATTACTTCTTAGGCTTAAATTTCTCTGGCAATTCCGGCACCGGGCGTTTGTCATCCATCAGATGACGCACGGTCAGGATCGGATGACGCCAGAGCATTCTCGGCCCGGCCCAGCGCATAATCTGCTTCATCTCTTCGCGTTTTGCAGGTTGATAACAGTGTACCGGACACTGTTTGCAAGCTGGTTTCTCCTCACCAAATACGCACTTATCCAGTCGTTTTTGCGCATAGGCAAACAACGCATCGTAATGCCCCGGCTCGTCTGAAGCCTGCGGGCACTGGCTCTCATACAGCGAGATCATTTTCTGGATCGTCATTTTTTCACGTGCAATACGTTTGCCGGACATGATGCCTCCACATTTAAGTTGCATGCATAATACACCTTAGTAATCAGCGGCACTATTACCTGAAGGTGATACATCCTTAGCACCCTACGCAAATAAGAATTATTTTCATTTATCATGCCTTGTGCTATATAACATAGCAAAGGCTATATTCGATGATAAATTAACCACTTTCTTGTGAGGGATACTATGCCGCGCCTGCCCCATCTGAAATCATTTCTCCTTGCCTGCGTCCTGACGGCGCTGACGCTGTCGCCCGCATCGGCGCAAGAAAAATTTAAGGTGGTCACCACCTTTACGGTGATTGCCGATATGGCGAGCAACGTAGCGGGTGACGCAGCCGAGGTCAGTTCCATTACCAAGCCGGGGGCTGAAATTCACGAATATCAGCCCACGCCGGGCGACATTAAACGCGCGCAGGGCGCACAACTGATCCTCTCCAACGGTCTCAATCTGGAACTGTGGTTTTCCCGCTTCTACCAGCATTTATCCGGCGTGCCGGAGGTGATGGTCTCTGACGGCGTGAAGCCGATGGGCATCAGCGAAGGTCCCTATAACGGCAAGCCGAATCCCCATGCCTGGATGTCAGCTGAGAACGCGCTGATTTACGTCGATAACATCCGCGATGCGCTGATGAAGTACGATCCGGACAATGCCACCATCTACCAGAACAATGCAGAGCGCTATAAAACGAAAATTCGTCAGACGCTCGATCCCCTGCATGCGGCGCTGGCAAAAATCCCGGCCGATAAACGCTGGCTGGTCACCAGTGAAGGCGCATTCTCCTATCTGGCGCGCGATAACGATTTGAAAGAGCTTTATTTGTGGCCGATCAACGCCGATCAGCAAGGCACACCCAAACAGGTGCGCAAAGTGATCGATGCGATCAGAACTCATCAGATCCCGACGGTATTTAGCGAAAGCACGGTGTCCGACAAGCCAGCCCGTCAGGTGGCGCGTGAGTCCGGCGCACATTACGGCGGCGTGCTGTATGTCGATTCGCTGAGCGCTGCCGATGGCCCGGTACCGACCTATCTGGATTTACTGCGCGTGACAACGGAAACCATTGTCAGCGGGATTAACGCAGGTTTGGGGAGCCAGCCATGAGTCATTCAGCGATTTCCGTCAATCAGGTGACGGTGACGTATCGCAACGGGCACACCGCGCTGCGCGATGCCACCTTTCAGGTACCGGGTGGCTCGATTGCCGCGCTGGTCGGGGTCAACGGCTCCGGGAAATCAACGCTGTTTAAAGCGCTGATGGGGTTTGTCCGCCTGGCGCAGGGCGAAATTTCCATTCTGCAGCAGCCGGTCAGCAAGGCGCTAAAACAGAATCTGATTTCCTACGTTCCCCAGTCGGAAGAGGTGGACTGGTCATTTCCGGTGCTGGTGGAAGACGTGGTGATGATGGGACGCTTTGGCCATATGGGCTGGCTGCGTCGACCAACCGCGCGCGACCATCAATGCGTGGATGCGGCGCTGGCGCGGGTCGATATGCTGGAATACCGCCATCGGCAGATCGGCGAACTCTCCGGCGGGCAGAAAAAACGTGTTTTTCTGGCGCGCGCCATCGCCCAGGACGGACAGGTCATTTTGCTGGATGAACCGTTCACCGGCGTAGACGTGAAAACCGAGGCCCGCATCATCGACCTGCTGCGCGAACTGCGCGATGAGGGGCGCACGATGCTGGTCTCTACTCACAATCTGGGTTCGGTGACCGAGTTTTGTGATTACACGGTCATGATCAAAGGGACTGTGCTGGCGAGCGGCCCGACCGACTCCACCTTTACCCCCGAAAATCTCGAGCTGGCGTTCAGCGGCGTCCTGCGCCATGTGAAGCTGAGCGGCGGTGAGCAGCACGTAATCACCGATGATGAACGGCCGTTTATTTCTCGACGTACGCCCAACGAGGGGGAATCACCATGAACTGGCTGACAGAACCGTTTGGCTACCAGTATATGCTCAACGCCATGTGGGTCTCGGCGATGGTCGGCGGCCTGTGCGCGTTTCTCTCCTGCTATTTAATGCTCAAGGGCTGGTCGTTAATTGGCGATGCACTGTCACACTCGATTGTGCCGGGCGTTGCCGGGGCCTATATGTTAGGGCTCCCCTTTGCGCTTGGCGCGTTTCTTTCCGGCGGGCTGGCAGCGGGCAGTATGCTGTTTCTTAACCAGCGTTCGCGCCTGAAGGAAGATGCGATCATTGGGCTGATTTTTTCCTCTTTCTTCGGCATCGGGCTGTTTATGGTGTCGCTCAATCCGATGTCGGTGAACATTCAGACCATTATTCTCGGTAATGTGCTGGCGATTGCACCGGAAGATATTCTGCAACTGGCAATTATCGGCGTCATCTCACTCACCATTCTGCTGTTGAAGTGGAAAGATTTGATGGTGGTTTTTTTCGATGAGAACCACGCGCGTTCTATCGGTCTGAACCCAGGCCGCCTGAAGCTGTTATTTTTTACGCTGCTCTCAGTTTCCACCGTTGCGGCGCTACAAACTGTCGGCGCATTTCTGGTGATTTGCCTGGTAGTGACGCCCGGTGCCACGGCCTGGCTGTTGACCGATCGCTTTCCCCGGCTGCTCACTATCGCCGTCGCTATCGGTAGCCTGACCAGCTTTTTCGGTGCCTGGCTAAGCTACTGGCTGGACGGCGCGACCGGCGGAATCATTGTCGTTCTGCAAACACTGTTGTTTCTGCTGGCGTTTGTCTTCGCGCCAAAACACGGTCTGTTGGCCAACCGTCGCCGCGCCCGCCAGGTGAATAAGGAGTCCTCATGTTCTTAACCGCCCTGTTGGAACCCTTTCAGTTCAGCTTTATGGTGAACGCGCTGACCATCTCCGTTATCGTCGCCATACCCTGCGCGCTGTTGTCGGTTTTTTTGGTGCTCAAAGGCTGGGCTTTGATGGGCGATGCCATGAGCCATGCGGTATTTCCGGGGATCGTACTGGCTTACATCGCGGGCATTCCGCTGGCCATTGGCGCGTTTATCGCTGGGCTGTTCTGCGCGGTGGCGACCGGCTATCTCGATGATAACAGCCGCATCAAACGCGACACGCTGATGGGTATCGTCTTCTCCGGCATGTTTGGCGCAGGACTGGTGCTGTACGTCTCAATCCAGTCTGAGATTCATCTGGACCATATTCTGTTCGGCGACATGCTCGGTGTCTCGCTGGGGGATATCGCACAAACGGCGGTTATTGCGCTGGGGATTGCCCTTGTTATCGGGTTAAAGTGGAAAGATCTGTTGCTGCACGCCTTCGATCCGCACCAGGCAAAAGCCTGTGGGCTGAACACCACCCTGCTGCATTATGGTCTGCTGTGTATGATCGCGCTCACCATCGTCGCCACGCTGAAGTCGGTGGGTATTATTCTGTCGATCTCGTTGTTAATTGCGCCGGGCGCGATTGCAATTTTACTCACGCGCCAGTTTTCCCACGCCCTGATACTCGCCGTCGTCATGTCGATGGCCACCTCATTTATGGGCGTGTACCTGTCATTTTTCATCGACAGCGCACCGGCCCCGACCATCGTCGTCTTATTCTCCCTGCTATTTGTTATCGCCTTTATTTATTCCACTCTACGCGATCGCCGTTTAGAACGGCGACGCCAGCAATACGACCTCTAACGTGTGGGCACTCAGATGCCCACTTTCGTTATTAGAATACGCAATGACAATTTTATCAGCGTATTGAGCAACTCACTCCCTCTGAAACCATGCCATATTTACCGACGTTATTTATCGCGACGATAGTAACTATCACATCAGATATAAATAAATACAAACAGGTAAATTTTTATGAGCAAGATGAGCATGTCCGAAATATATTCGGAACCAGAAGCCTACGGATTACCACGTAAAGGTATTACACTTAATAGCAAGACTGCTGCATTGGTGGTAGTTGATCCACAAGTTGATTTTCTAAGTCCGCAGGGAATTGGCTGGGAAGTATTTAAAGACAGCATCACCGAAAACAATACCGTAGAAAACCTGGAAGCGCTGTTTAAGTTGGCAAAAGAACAGCATCTTCCTGTATTTGTCTCTCCACATTATTATTTCCCACATGATCATAAATGGGTATCGACCGCACCAGGCGAAACATTTATGCACAGCACGGGAATGTTTGATCGTCAGGGACCGCTGAACGTGGATAATTTCGAAAATTCAGGTGCTGACTTTATGCCGCAGTTTAAACCCTATATTTATGACGGCGAAACGGTCATTACATCACCGCATAAAATTTTTGGACCAGAAACCAACGATCTGGTGCTGCAACTCAGAAAACGTGGCATCTCCCAGGTCATTCTGGCAGGTATGGCCGCCAATCTGTGTATTGAATCCCATTTGCGTGAATTGATTGAGCAAGGCTTTGAGGTTGTCGTAGTTAAAGACGCCACGGCAGGGCCACGAATTCCGGAAGGTGACGGTTATCTCGCCGCACTCACCAACTACCGTATTATTGCTAATGATTTATGGGACACTGAAAAGACGATTGAAACAGTAAAAGCCGCAGCTAAGTAACGACTACCGGCACCTTTCATATCATTATCTATTTGCTGTGCAGTTATCGCTAACAACTGCACAGAAAAATCAATAAAACGGAACCCCTCCATGAAGCTTAAGTTAAAGGTGATTGCGGCATGTATTTTACTTTCCATGTCCGTTTCAACCTCCGTGGCGATTGCCGCTCCTAATTCGAACGAGACAACCTACTTAGTTAATCGTGGTAACCCACAGTTAAAAGTAAACGGTAAATATATCGATCAGATGATTGCCGAGGTGATGGCGAAAAATAATCTGCCCGGTTTATCCATGGCGATTGTTCAGGCTCCGTATATCCCGCGCTCAGCTGGATATGGACTGGCAACACTCACCAATGATGAATTGGCTTCGACCAAAACTATGTGGGGTATCGGGCCAATCACTCAGGCTTTTACCGCCGTAGCGGTCATGCAGCTGGTAGAGCAAGGAAAATTAAATCTTAATAACCCAGTAAGCAAGTATATACCCGGCTTACCGGAAAGCTGGCATAACATTACGATACTGGAGTTAATGCAACACTCTTCCGGGATCCCCGACTTCAGATCCTTCGGCTATAAACAAGCGCAGAAATATACACCTGCGCAGCTGGTTGATCTTGTCAAAAATAAACCACTCGAATTTAAAAACGGTACTGATATCAACGCCAGTGCGACCGACTTTATTTTGTTAGGGATGGCTATCGAAAACGTCAGCGGAATGCATTATGAAGACTTCGTTATCAAATACCAAATTGAACCATTAGGCCTGCAAAGCACACAGTTCGCGAAGGATATGCCAACGAAAGCCTATCTGGATCGCCCAACACCCGACAAGCAACACAACCAACACGCTAAATTTAAAGCAGAAATCGCCTACATCAACCCGGTTGAACCCGCAACCGGTTATGTCGCCGCGGGTGAAAAACTGGAGCCGGTCAGCGCTATCGCCACCGATAACCTGTACGCGTACGGCGGCTTGTGGTCATCAGCTGAAGACATCAGTAAATGGGACATCGGTCTTGCAGGCAGCACGCTAGTTAAAGATAAACAGCTGCGCGATATTATCTACAGCCCCGCAAAACTGAAAAACGGCAAAGTCGTGCCCGCTATGGCTGGCTGGGAATTTACCCGTCATCCTGGTTTCCTTGAAATCAAAGGAACGACCGCTGGTTTCAGCGCCTATCTGAGCCGCTTTACCGCCGGTGATGAACTGGTTTGCGTGACGATACTGACCAACAAAGAAGGTGTCGACATGACCCAGGTGGCACGTGATATTGCCGAAGCCTACAAAACCGGACTGAATTCTGGTTTAAATTCAGAGAAAATCAAAAATCAAGAGAGTAAATACTCTGTCGATGAGACTATTTCCCGACTGAAGACCATTCTGAATAGTGAAGGTGTTCCGTTATTCACCGAGATTGATCATGAGAAAAATGCCGAGGGCGCTGGCATGAACCTCAGACCAACGAAAGTCCTGGTATTTGGTAATCCTAAAGTCGGTACAAAACTGATGCAGGATAAACAGGGCATATCGCTTGATCTGCCGTTACGTGTTTCCGTCTGGCAGGATAAGATTGGTCGGGTTTGGGTTAGTTATGAAAACCTTGATGACGTGGCAAAAATTTATGGTATCCAGGACCAAAAGACCGTTGATAGTCTTGATAATTTCATGACTAATCTGGTCAGTCGGTCTGTAGATGTTTATATCCAGTAACTGGATTTAGTATTCTCAACGCCCCCACGCTGCGAGGTCAGAACCTGCCCCGCAGCATATAAAGCGCTAATTTATCAGCCCCAGCTCAACAGCGGGCTGAGCGCTTCGCGCCCCACCAGCGCCCGTAACGCGGGCAGGCGACAGCTGTGAGCCAGCAGCGGAGGCAGCGCAAAAATGATGTCGCTGGAGAGCATGACATTCTCCAGTTGCCCCCATAAGTACCAGCCAGTATCAACACCACTTGGCGGAACAAAAAAATGCAAATGTCCGCCCTCTGGCGGTTCATCGGCAATGCCCAGCCACTGGCTAAAGCGCGGGATAGCCGGTGAAACGTGCGTCACCCGCGAGCAGTTACGGACCTGGCTTGCAGGAATGTAAAACTCCTGCGTTCCCATGCGGATGCGCACGGCCGCTAGGTTAACGGGTTGCGTCATCACCACAGGTCTCCTGATAACGGTCAAATACCAGATTCAGATCCAGCAGGGTGAACCAGGTGTCGCCCACCTTGACCACCCCGACCGCAATCGGCTGTAGTGCCGGAGGCAGCGAATCACCGGGTAAATGAATCTGGCTTTCCACCACCTCAAGAACATCAATCAATCTGTCAATCAGGATGCCACTTTGCATCCTCTCACCGCAGCCAATCAGGATAGTCCGTTTTCCCAGGGCGTTAGCCACGGGGTTGTCAATCAGGCCGTCCAGCCTCATGACCGACTCCACGCGCCCGCGATAGTTGATCACGCCTTCAAGCATCGGCGGACAACAGGGTACCCACGAGATAGGACGTTCCGCGAGGATCTCTCTTATCTGCGCGCCGTAGAAAGCAAAGTTTTTATCCGCCAGCTGAAATAACACCAGCGTGCACTGCGGCTCATCGACGCTTTCACACTCGGGTTTCTCACCATGATTCAGCGCCAGGATCTGCTCCAGTTGTGGACTCATGCCCTCTCCTTTTCTTCAGCGATACAGAAGGTGTTGCGGCCTTTTTGCTTGGCGGCATACAGCGCCTGATCGGAACGCTCACGCAGCGTTTCAATACGATCGCCAAACTGCCACTGCGCGATACCAGCGCTGAAGGTACTGTGAAAATAGGTATCATTAACGGAGAACGCGACCTGCTCGTAATCCTTGCGTAAACGTTCCACTACCAGGGCTGCCGTTTCGCTGGTGGTATTCGGCATGATGATGGCGAATTCTTCCCCGCCGTAGCGGCCCACGATGTCGGTGCTGCGTAAACGATGGGAAAACAGCTGCGAGATGCCGACAATCACCTGGTCTCCGACGACGTGGCCGTAGGTATCGTTAATATTTTTAAAATGATCCAGGTCCACCATCACCATGCAGAACGGTTTACCGCTGTAGTTAGATTCGGCGATTGCGCTTTTAAGAAAGTGGGTGGTCGTCGAGTGGTTGTATAACCCACTCAAACTGTCCTGCGACATCCGGGCGCGCAGGGTGCGCATTCTTTCCGCTCGGATCGACACGGCATGGATCAATCCCTGAGGATCGGCCTGTTTGAGGATAAAGTCCTCAGCACCAATACTCATGGCGCCAAACTGCGCCGTCTTATTAGTTTCACTGGAAAGATAGGCAATCGGCAGGCCAATGTGCTGCGGGATCTGGCGGATCAGTTTGGTCAGATCCACGCCGCTAAACTCAGGCATGTGGTAGTCCATTAGTACCAGATCAATCGGCTGGGCGTTCAGCACATGCAGCAAATACTGAGGTTTCTCCAGCACATGCACGTCCATTCCCGCCATCCGCAGCATTTCCGCGTTGTATTCCGCGACCGCTGGCTCATCGTCAATCAACAGGATCTGATAGGGTTTCTTTAGCGACGGCTGGGTTAAGCGGTGAAGTTCCTGCACTAAATCGGTGATAGACGCCGGTTTAACAAAGTAGCCGTCGCAGCCCGATTTTATGGCGTTAATGCGCGCCGTAAAGTCGCTGTGACAGGAGAGAAACAGCACCGGGAAAGCGGTGCCAACTTTCTTTTTCAGATCCGACATGGTCAGCGGGCCGCCGTAGGCGTTGTCCGGAAAGCTGACATCCATGATCACCACGGAAGGCGGTTGCGCCAGTACGGCCTGGGTAAAGTCCTCGGTATTCGCAAAGACATGGCAGGTAAAACCAAAGCAGCGCAGTTGGGTGGCGAGCAGTTCAACCTGATCGAGGTCATCATCGCACAGGTAGATCGGTTTACTGGTACGGCGGACAAACGCCTCCTCTGGACGCTCCTCAGGGTTCGGTAATTTGAAGCCTGTGTCGCTGATACGATGCTCAAGACTGAGCTGTTCTTGCGTCAGGGTATACAGCCAACGGAGGATCCTCCGCAGCTCATCGCAATGTAATGTGCATTGCTCCGGCTCGGTGAGTAATCGCTCACCTTCCGCGGAGGCAGTAGCGAGCGGAGCAAAGCCAAAAGACCCGGCAGACCCGTGAATACTGTGCAGCAAAATATGCAGCTGTTTACGACAAACCTCGCTGGGTTCGGCGACCAGTTGCACCAATAGCCTGTCCGCTTGTGCCAGCATATCGGGAATGCGGCGTAAAAACCCCTGTCTCAGCCGTGAGATTTTTTCCTGAGCGGCAGCCATAGCAAGGTGCTTATTTTCTTGTTTCATCGTGAGGTTTTTGACTTATTCAGTAGCAGGCTGCAGCAGCGCATTGACCGCGGCGCCGAGTTTTTCCGCCAGATTTTCATCTTTTTTCACCCAGCGATCATACGGCACATCGCTGGCCGTCACTTCATTGGCGCTCAGCAAAATAAACGGTTTAGACCAGCCCTGGGCACGCAGCAGCGCCAGCAGATCCAGTCCGCTGATCTCTGGCATATGCAGGTCGCTAATCACCAGATCGAGTGTTTTATCCGAATCCAGGCACGCTAAGGCAGAGATGGCGCTTTCCACAATCACCACCTCGTAGCCGTCCATTTCCAGGAAGACGGATGCCAGTTCAGCGGCAAAAAGATCATCATCAACTAATAAAATTCGCATCGTCTCTCTCGGTGTTGTGCCCTCAGCACAACAGCATTTTTAAGGTTTTTATCAGGCTGTCCTGCTCGAAATCGCCCTTGGCAATATAGGCATCCGCGCCTACCTGAATACCGCGCCGCCGGTCTTCTTCCTTGGCGCGGGAGGTCACGATAATAATCGGCGTGTGCTGGTAGTTTTTCTCGCCACGCAGCGATTTTGTGAAGGTAAAACCATCCATAAACGGCATTTCGACATCCGTCAGGACCGCATCAAACTGGGTCAGTTTCGCTTTCTGCAAGCCTGACAGCCCATCTTCCGCCAGCGTCACCTGATAGCCGTGCGCTTCCAGTACATTTTTTTCTATCTCGCGGGTATTCAGCGAGTCATCAACCACCAGCACATGCCAGGCGTTTTGCGCCACGCTCACCGGTTTTACGGGCGTACTGGTTTGTCGCGATTGCTGCGCCATCGCCATTAACGCCGGAACTTGCAAAATACTGACCAGCTGGTTCTCCGGCGTCTGGACCATTCCGGATACCAGCGATTGCTGTTGCATATGCTTCGGTAGCGGTTTGATCATCATCTTGCGCTCATCGAGCAACTTATCGACCCGCAGCGCCATCTTGCTGTACTGATTCTGCACAATGATTAAGCGCTGCCCCGCCGGAGAACGGCTTCCCTGACGTGCGTGTATACCGAGTAGCAGGCCTGCGCAAACCACCGGAATAAACTCGTTATGCAAAATAATGGCCGGGCGCCCGGCAATATCGCTGATCCCTTCCGGGGTGTACTCCACCACCTCAACCACGTACTGAGCGGGCAACCCAAACAGGTGTCCCTGCTCTTCAAATTGCAGGATACGCATCATTGTCAGTGATACCGGCAGACGCAGCGTGAAACTCGTTCCGACACCTTGCCGACTGTACACCTGCAAATCCCCCTGCAAATCGGTTACCACCGTTTTGCGCACCACATCAAGACCGACGCCGCGACCGGACAATTCAGAAACGATTTTGCTGGTTGAAAAACCGGGATGAAAAATAAGCTCATTGCACTCCTGCTCGGAGAGCTGCCCGGCCATCGACGCGGGAACCAGTCCTCTACTGACCGCCTTCGCGCTGATGGCCGGATAGTTCAGCCCACGGCCATCATCTTCCACCCGCAGTAATATTCCGCTGCCATCCTGCTGGGTAGTGATGGTGATCGTACCGCGCGTGGATTTACCGAGCGCCAACCGCTCATCAATGTCACCAATGCCGTGATCGACCGCGTTGCGCAGTAGATGCGTCAGCGACTCCGATAGCCGGTCAATAAGCTGGCGGTCAATCTCCACTTCCCCGCCCACAAAGCGGCAGACCACCTGCTTATTCAGCGTGGAGGCCAGCTCACTCACCTGCAATGAAATCGGCTCAAAGAGCGTGGAAAGCGGGAGCATGCGGATCCGCGCCGCCACGTCATACAGTTCAAACATCTGCAAATGCTGAACCTGGACGCTCTCTTTTAACTGGGCGCTGAAATCGCGGATCTGCTGACGAAGCTGCTCTGCGCTTAGCCCTAACAGCCGCGGCACAATGTGACTCAGGTTCTGTATCTGCTGTTCCAGGCGGTCATGACCGGCGACCACTTCCCCCAGAATGTCGATAAGATCATCCAGCTTGTTGAGCTTGACGCGCACGAAGTCAGCCTGCTTAATGCCACCGTCCACGGTAATCGATGCCGCCGACGGCGCGGGTTTGTCCGCGTGAATAACCGCCTCCACCGCCAACGTAGCGGCTTCACCACGGCTCGCACAGGCAAGACGTTCACACAGCCCCGCATCCGCAGGCGGCAGCTGGTTATCCCCTGCGCTAACAAAAAGCTGGGTCAATTGGTTTGAGAGATACTCCACCGCTTCATGAATCAGGTTGCCCAGCGCCCGGTCCGGCGTCAGTTTTTTTTCCCGCAGTTCGCTCAGGACGTCCTCCAGGTGATGCGTGACATCGGCGATACTTTGCAGTTTCAGCATCCGTGCGCCCCCTTTCAGGGTATGCGCGGCACGAAACATCTCACCTATCCCGGCATCGGTATGTTCCCCAGCGGAGAGCAGAAAGGCCCCCTCGCTGAGCGTCTGCAAATGACCTCTCCCTTCATCAATAAAACGCAGAACGAATTTTTTCAGATCGATAGCCATAATCGTTCTTATTACCCGCTTTGATGGGCGAATTGCGCCAGTTGATGTTCACACAGAAAGCGAAACGTCGTGCCGGGAAAGACCATCGGCAAACGTAGACGACACACCGTTGAAGGATTGTTGATTTCATCGTTAAGTAATTGCATCACCACGCGATAAGTCCGCTGCGCGGGCTGGTGAAGTTCACTTTGGCGATACATTTCGGCCAGATAATAATGCGCGGGCCAGTAACCCGGTTCCTGATAGACCACCTGTTTGAACCAGGCAATCGCCTGCTGCGTCTGGTGCTGCCACATCATCGCCAGACCGAGCAACATTTTTGCCTCTGCCGACCATTCATCCTGGGCGAGGATCTTTTGCGCATTGCCGGTGGTCTGCGAGAACTCTCTCTGCTCAAGCGCAATCACGCCCTGAATCAGCAGCGCATCCTGATGGCCTGGATCGCTGCGTAATACGCAGGCGATACACTTTTCAGCATCGGAAAAACGTTTTTCATCGAGGCAGGCACGCGCCTTTTTCAGCCAGTCGTCAGACTTAAGCGTCGCGGGTGCGGCAGGCTCGACGGCAACAACGGAGGCGGTGACGGTCGCGCGCGGCGTAGCCCGTGGTGTTGGCACCACCCGAGGAGATTCAGCGTGGTGGCAAAAATAGAAAATGCTCTCTTCCTGCTCAAGCTTCAGGATATCGAAATTGTTCGCCAGCGTTTCTGCGTTGCCGAAGAACAGAGCGCCGTGCGGCTGCAGCATCTTTTGCAAATTTGCGTGCAGCTCGCGGCGGGTCGGCGTGTCGAAATAGATAGACACGTTGCGCAGCAAAATAATGTCCACTTCCGGCAGCAGTTGCTCTTTGATGATGTTGGTGCGGTGGAATGACACTTTTTCACGGATGGCGTCATGCAGCCGAAACTGGTTTCCCGTACGGGTAAAATAGCGCTGCTGAATTAACGGATCGACGCCACGAAACGAGTAGCTGGAATAGCTGGCATTTCTGGCTTTCGCGAGAATTGCCGGGTCAATATCACAGCCGTAGAGTTCAACCCGTTCCGCCATCCCATCCTGGTACTTTTCATGCAGTTTGATGGCCAGCGAGTAGGCTTCTTCCCCTGATGAACACCCTGCGCTAAGAATACGCACCGGACCGCTACGCTGCTGCATGATGCGCGGCACCCATTTTTCGCAGATTAAATCCAGCGTGTCGCTTTCACGGAAAAAATACGTTTCGTTAATCGTAATCAGGGTAATAAAGCGATCAAACTCGTCCTGCGACAACCGCAGTTTTTCATAGTATTCATAGTAATCAGTGATATTACGCTCAGCCATGCGCTGACTCAGCGCCGATTTCAGCAGCGCTTCCATCGCATTATCAAAGTGCAAACCCACCCGTTCTTTGATCAAGCGGGCATATTCTGGAAGGTTGGGTATCATGGCAATGTACTCTCGAAATGCCCGTGACCTGCCATCGAAAGCAGCACCTTCGCGAGGCCATTCAGCGGGATCGTGCGGTGTATGAGCTGCTTATCAATCGCGTTCTTGTTCATACCAAAGACCACCGAACTTTCTTCATCTTGCGCTAGCGTTCGCCCACCACGCTGGACGATAAGCTCGATGCCGCGACATCCATCGCTGCCCATTCCGGTCATGATCAGCCCGACCGCTTTTTCGCGGAACACCTCAGCGACCGACTCCAATAACAGATTGCAGCTGGGGTGATACACGTCGCTTTCTTGTCGTGGAACCGTCGCCAGCCGTTGGTTACTTTTGACGATCAGGTGCTGTTCCGGTGGCAGGATATAGACATTTCCGGCCTCCACCGGGTCATTATCCTGCGCCAGCCGTACCTTCAGATCGGTTACGCTGTCCAGCCAGTGCACCATGTTCTTGGCGAAACCATCGGCAATGTGCTGGGCAATCAGTACCGGACACGGGAACGTACCGGGTAAATCCTGCAACAGTTTGCTCAGTGCCTGCGGCCCACCGGTCGAACAGGCAATCGCCAGCACATAGGGCCAGTCGGCCGTGGTCTCAACCGTTTCCATTGCCAATCGCGTGCCCGACACACTCGGTTCTGCAGGGTAGCGTAACCCCTTGATATGACGGATGACCTTCACGCCCACCAGCAGTTCCACCTGTCGATGCAGTGTACGGATGGCGAGTGGGGAGTCGTAGTTATAGTGCAACACCGCCAGCGCCCCGCGAGAGATGTAATCCTCATCGCCTGCATTTTCACCACCAAAATGCATGACCAGGATAGGGATTGCGCTGGTCGCCATGATGGTTTCGACGATCTCGACGTTATCGGCGGTCGACGTTTCCAGCGTCAGGATCAGCAGATCAGGCCCTAACTGTTGCAACAACCGCATTGCCTGGCGGCGATGGGCCGCCTGCCCAACCACCGAAATATGTGGATGATCTTCCAGTTGCTTGACCAGTTGGTTGCGCGACACGCTGCCCAAATCCAGGATCAGTACCCGAATACCGCGGCTACTCATGCATCCATATCCATCAGGGTGAATGATGCAGAGGCCTCTTTCAGCGCCTTCGACAGCTGTGTCATATCCTGACTCACAATCAGAATGTCTTTGATCGACTGCGACGTGTAGTTACTGGCGACAACAATTTCACGCAGCGCCATGACCACCTGATTGCTGGCGGTTTTCTGCTGCTGGGTAGACAGCGAGATCTGCAGCGCCGCCGTAGAGGTTTGCTCTGCGGTAACGACGATATCATTCAGGTGCTCAGCGCTCAGCTGACACGCCCTCGTCCCCGATTTTATGCTCTCGCCACCTTTTTCCGCGTTCAGCACCAGGCGATTAATCGCGTTCTGGATTTCACTAATTTTATTCTCGATTTCAACCGTCGATTCGGTGACTGAATCCGCCAGACGACGGATTTCAGCCGCCACCACGGAGAAACGTTTCCCGGCTTCTCCGGCGCTGGCCGCTTCCAGCGCGGCGTTAAAGGCGATCAGTTTGGTTTGATCCGCCACACTGTTAATGATCACCATCACGCGGCTGATTTCCGTCGACTTGTTGCCGAGCATCATGATTTCACGCATGTTTTGTTGGTTATCGTTGTCGATATCCGTCATACGCATCAGCAGCTGCGACATCGAATCCGATCCTTTATTGCAATCCTCAAGCGTCTGGTTGGCAATATCGACCACCGCCCGCGAATGCTCGGCTATCTGGGTGGAAGAGGCCGACAGCTCTTCCATGGTGGAGGTAATTTCAGCCACTGAAGATGAGGTTTCCACGCTGGTTGAGGCCTGGCCGTCTACCGCCTCGGTGATGTGCAATGATGCCTGGTGCACTGAGTTCGCATGAGACACCATATCCCCCACCAGCGAGTGCAGGCGCTGGCGCATCATTTCTACCGCGCCGAGCAGTTCGCCAATTTCATCAGGATGATCGACCTGCACATCCACCGTTAAGTCACCTTCCGCGATGGTCTGCGCAATTCTCAGCACACGGTTTAGACGGCGTGAAATCAGGAAGCGGCTGGCAATCGCAATCAGCAATAAAATGATGGGCAACAGCAACGCGGTGAACAGCAACAGGCCATTGCGCACAAGATTGCTGCTCTTGGCGACATCATCCACATAGCTGGTGGTGGCGATGATCCAGTTGATCCCTTCAATGTACTCATAGACGGCAACTTTGGTCTTAGGTGCGACACCATAACCACTCACCCAGTTGTAGTAGGTGATGCCATTTTTATGTTCGAGGATATCGGCAAACAGCTTATAACCGTTGGCGTCAGTAATATTCACCGCCTGCTGGTTAGCCAGCGAAGGGTGCGCCAACATACGCCCGGGGTCGAACCCGGCATCCAGCACGTAGGCGTAGCCATTTTTACCAATATGCACATCCAATAACTGCCTGATGATCGGTTGCAGGGTCTGTTTGACATCAAACCCGACCGCCACGGCACCAATCACCTGACCATATTTATCGGCAATCGGCTCATAGTGGCTAATAAACTGCTTACCAAACAGCGTGACCACACCTGAAAACGGTTTATTTTTCAGTAGTAATGGCAATGCCGGATTATCACGCCCCAATACCGTTGCCGTCGCCGTGTTACCGGAACTGGCCAGCAACGTGCTGCTGACGCGAACAAACTGCTCGCCCTGCAGAATAAAGGTACTGGCAAAGACGCTGGTTAATTCGGTGAAATGGTCGTTTGTATTGGGGTTACTCAAAACGGCTTTTAGTTCAGACGCGTCCATAGAGCGCAGTGGCTTATTGGCTACATTCTGATAATTATTAATGTAAACATTGCTGTAATGTTCCGCATCCCGGGTAACCCGTTGAAACTCATTAGAGATATTGTTGTGGAAAATACGGGTGTTGGTTTTGATCATTTCCAGCGCATTAACCTGCAGCTCGCTGGACAGATAATTCGATAACATAAAAGAGGCGCCAATCAGCAGCGTGGCAATGCACACCACCAGAATCATGCCGAGTTTCATCGCGACACCCAGGTGAATACTGTGCAGCCAGGCGAGCACTCGTGCAGTGGGTCCGTCTGAAGATATGGCCGCCGGGCGTTCTTTTACTTTAATCATGTCACTCATATTTTTTATTCTCTGTCTGAGAAGGCGCTGTTCTTTTTTTGAGTCAGAATTGTGCTGGCGCCACGCTATTTCAGCGTGAGCAGCGGTGTCGGCTTACCAATGTGATATCCCTGCAACCACCCCACGTTCATTTGCTCCAGGCATGCCTGAATACTGGCGTTTTCCACAAATTCGGCGACGACTTGCATGTTTTTCATTTCGGCAACGCGGCAGAATGATTCAACGATGTAGTAGCTGATTTCACTTTCCGTGATCCGCCGAATAAACGAGCCATCAATTTTCAAAATGTCCGCCTCGATATTCATCAAACGCGCATGGCTGGCGAACCCGGTACCAAAATCATCAATCGCCACTCGGCAGCCTAATTGGCGAATTAAACGCAGCGTTTCTACGGTTTGTTGTTTATCGGACAGCGTATCCGCTTCGGTAATCTCAAAAATAATGCGCTGCGGCGCGACGGCGTATTCCTGTAAGAGCTGGGTGATCTTCGAGACAATATTTGAACGACACACCGTCACCGGTGCCAGGTTAATAGAAAAGCAACGCTGTGGATGGTGACACATGGCTTTGAGCGTATTTTCGATGACCCATAAATCGATTTCCGGTGCCAGCCCCGCATCATGCGCCACCGGCAGGAAACTGTTTGGCGAAATAAATTCACCCTTATCGTTTAACATGCGAATCAATATTTCATGATAGTGTTCTTCGCCCTGGGTGCTGACAATAGGCTGGGCCATCAGCACAAACGCATTGTTATCCAACGCATTTTGCAACGCCGTGCGAATATCGGTTTTATCCACAATATGGTTGCCAAGCATGCGGCTATGTTGCGTTTCCAGGTTTTCGGGTCTGCCGTTGGTCAGAGACAACCCCGCGACCATGCCCAGTTTCCCCACCAACTGATAGATGTCATCGCTCACATCGTGAATCAGGCAATAGCCCAAACCACTGCGAAACCCCAGCCGCTGATTATTATGAAAAAGGCGAAAACCGTTAGCGGCCTGGTATAAATCACACAACCGCTCCCAGGTACAGTTTTCCAGCCTGATCAGCAGATCATAACCGGCGTGATAATAGACCTTCTCACTTTCGACCAAGTGCTTTTGCAAATGCTCAGCCAAAATTTTCTGATAACGGGTACGAAAATGAAAACCGTAGCGGCGGGAAAAAAGCTCCAGTTCGGGGAGTTGAATCAGGCACACCGTCGCATGTTCGGTCGTAAACAGCTCCGTCTTCAGCGCACGCAAGTTTGCCATGCCCGTCATCGGGTCGGTCAGACCTAATACCAGAGCCTGGCTAAATCGTTGACGGGTAAATTTTGCCAGCGCGCCCATAATCACAATGGTGAGTGAAAAGATAAAAATAAGCGTTGAAACCATAGCCTGGTGCAGCATGAAACTCTCATCGCTGGCGATATAATTATCGTTATGCTTGCCCAGAATAATTAATACCACCGTCCACACTAGCATCGTAAATGAGTGGCCAATCTTAATAGCTCCCCACAGCATCAACGGGAAAAGCAGGATCAGGCTGTAGAATGAGAAGAAAATATTCGAGTTATAGGGCGACGTTAAACATAGCATCAGACCAATAAGCACGGTGCACCACGCCATGACGCCGTATACCGTGACATTGCCTTTGCATTGTTCGCCGATCGACTTAATAAAGGTAAACAACCAGGACGGTCGGCGCAGGATGCGAAATGCTTTGTAGAAAAAGGGGATCCCCGTCAGGCAACCGTTAGCAAGTCCCTGGACACGCACCAGCATTTCCAGACTCATAATATGCAGGTTCGCCACATCCGATCGCTGACTGTGGGGAACCACAAAGGCGAAAATTTTGCTGAAAAGCAGATACAGCAAAATGTTGTAGCCGCAGAGCCAAATCATACGATTCAGGCTGATGGTGATCCGGCTAAAGCTGGCGCTACTGCGTCTGCCCGTCACTTTACGATAAATGGCATAGCTCAGCGTCGATGCCGCCGTCAGGCACAACGCGTCCACGTGTTCGCCTACAGGACCAACCCAAAACATCACCGCCAGAAACAGCATTATCCCCGGCAGAACCCGATAACCAAAGAGAACCAATGCGGCGGAAAATACGGCTAATTTGAGATCGTAAACGGTTAATAGAGTATTATTAAGAATGCAGTAACCGTTAAGATAGTGTGCCAGTGGATAAAAAAGGCCAGGAATAGCAAGCGGCAGACACCATTCACGAGTGATTTTTGCAGTGTTTGTATTTATTATTGCGTCCAAATCAATTTATCCGCTATACACTATACCAATAGGACTTTAATCCAGATTCTAATGTCGCAAACAAATCCATTTGGGCCAGTCATTAACCATTGTAAAATTGATGACATTAACCGCACACTGAGAAAATAAAAAAGGTTCTACATTGAAGCGTGCATCTTATTCATATCGCATCAGAAAATAAACCATCATTTATAGATAAAAATGGACATATCATGATATTTTTATTTTTATCTCACCAGTTAATAAGCCACCTAATCAATTGATTAATAGTGTAAAAATACAGCGACGCCAGCGTATCCACCGCACATCTTTAACGTGTGTACAAAAAACATTCCTTACAGGTATTAATGTCAACATTAATACGACACATCACCACTGAATGAAATTGTGTTTTAATGTACATTTTTACCTGTTGACGAAATGTACAGCGATCCTTATATTTATACACCGTTATTTTATCGTTAGCTATTCAGCTCCAGTGTTAATTAAATGTTGTACCTGAGAGTTTCACACCTTTCATCTACTTACTTGTAACAAAAATACCCATACTGTTATTTCATTAAGTCATAAAAGAAATTTAATTCAGCATATATGTGTATTTTCAGGAATTAAAAAGAATCCGTGGCCACGTCTCTGTTTTCCCTAAAGGCAATAAAAGGATGGCAACATTCGATCACCGGCAAAATAACACAGTTTTTGCTGGCGGGGATCATTATTGCGTTTGGTGCTGGTGCCTTTACCAGTTGGAGCCTGATCGACAACTTTTCTTATCAGCAGTGGGTACAGAGAGCAGAAGCCAACGCCCAGATCATGACCTACATCATCCGCAGCGTGTATACCACCGTTTCGGTTGAAACCCGCGACACGGGGCAAATATCCCGTATTGTCTCGGACAGACAGCTTGGCGATACCGACTCCATTATTCAGACCGGCTATAACCCGGTAGACGTTCTGGCACTGGCCTCAGCGCAAACGCACAATCCCACCTGGATGTTCCTGTATACGCCCGATAAAGGTTTCGTGGGCATCAACAATAAGTCTGAAGAGGGCGACGGGGTAATCTCCTTCGCCGGGCGTTTGCCACGCGATGTGCTGGTCAACGACTATATCGGATTTGCCCAGATCAACGGCGAAGCGTGCTTCATCAGCGCCGTCCCTGTTCTGACGCCCTCAGGTGAAATCCTCGGCAGCCTGATAAGCAGCATTGGTAAGAAGAGTGATCTGTACGCTGCCTATGATGCGATGTTGAAAAAGAGCAGTATCATTTTCGTCCTCATTTTACTGGCAACGCTGACGCTGGTGACGCTGTTCATGCGCCGTCTGTTCCGCCCGGTTCCGTTGCTGATTAACTCCATTACCCGCATTGCCCACGAAGAAACCGACTCTGTCACCCCCTATCTTGACCAGGATGATGAGATTGGACATCTCGCCAGCGCCATTGAAAAATTGCGCGTCGCGATGAAAGAACGCGGCTATCTACAGCGCATGCATGAAATGTCGCAAAAGATGGAGCATATGGCCCATCATGATTCGCTGACAGGCTTACCCAATCGCGTCTCTTTCGGACTGGCGCTGGATAAACGCGTCAGTGAAGTCCAGCAGGCAGAGAAACCGTTCAACCTGCTGTTGATTGACCTCGACAACTTCAAGCCGGTAAACGACACCTTCGGCCATAAAGCCGGCGATGAAGTGTTAATCAACGTGGCGCAGCGCCTGCAATTATTGCTGGGGCCAAACGATATGGCGGCACGTCTGGGCGGGGATGAGTTTGCGATTCTGCAACAGGTCAGCGACAACGCCGTTAAAGAGGCGAACCGGCTGGCGAAACGTATTCTGCGCGCGCTGAGCACACCGTTTAGCTGGAGCACCCACACGTTCTCTATCAGTTGCAGCATTGGCATTACCAGCGCCCCTTATCAGGGCAATAATACCTCAACATTGATGATCAATGCCGATCTGGCCATGTATGCCTCCAAGCACCATGGCCGCGGTTGCTTCCATTTCTTCGAAGACGGCATGGTGATGAAACAGAGCCACAGCCTGTTCATTAATCAGGAAATTATTGATGGTATTGATAACGAGCAGTTCGAACTTTACTACCAGCCCATCGTTAATCTGCAGGATGAAACGGTTCACGGCTACGAATCGCTGATCCGCTGGAATCACCCGACGAAAGGGCTGATTTACCCGGATTACTTTATCAATATTGCTGAAAGCTCGGGCCTGATTGTGCGTTTAGGTGAATGGGTCATTCGCCAATCTTGCGCCGTCGCCGCAAAATGGCCGGAACACATCCGCATTGCCGTCAATGTGTCAGCCAACCAGCTACACAGCCCAGGGCTGGTCGACGTCATCAAAGAAGCGTTACGCACCAGCCAACTGTCAGCCAATCGACTCGAAATTGAAATCACCGAATCCGAGAAACTGGATCAGTCTATTGCCCTCCCGGTACTGAAAGAGATCCGCGCGATGGGGATCGACATCGCAATGGACGATCTGGGAACAGGCTACGCCGCGCTGGACTATTTGCTGGTCTATCCCTTCACGCGCATCAAGATTGCCCGCACGCTTATCGATAAATTAGAGCAGGATAATGCCAGCCAGTACTTGATTGTGATGCTTATCCAGTTCGCGCAAAAGTACAATATCTCCGTCACCGCGGAAGGGGTGGAAACACCGCTCCAGCGCAACATTTTGCGCAAAATTAAGTGCCAACATGTGCAGGGATATTTCTTCAGCTATCCGCTGCGCGAGCGTGACGTGTTGTCTGCTTTTGCCGATGAAGCCCTTGCAGAAGAGGTTATGCATGACTAATCGCCTGCGTTTGGCAACGCGTATTGTGCTTGCCGCTGCGCTGTTAATCCCCTTCTCTGCACGCTGCGCGACGGATGTTTTGCCCGAGCAGAGCACGCTGGAGAAGATTGCCAGTATGAAAACTATCACCCTCGGTTACCAGGATGATGCCTTTCCTTTCTCGTACCAGGAAGGTACGTCACCTGCTGGCTATTCCATTGATATCTGTAAAAATATCGTCGCTGCGCTGAAAACCAAACTACAGCTTAAAACATTGAAAACGCAATGGGTGCGCGCAAACTCGGCATCTCAGTTTGTGCTCATTAAAAAACACATGGCCGATATCATGTGCATTCCGGCTTTTTATTCGAAGGGTCGCCACAGCATTAGCGAATTCTCATTGCCATTTTACTTTTCCAGCACTCGCTATGTGATGCGTAGGAATGATTATAATGGCAATCTACAAGCACTTTCCGGGCACAGCGTGCTGGTAAAAAGCGGCACAGTTTACGTTGAGCAACTACAGAAAATTAATACCGCCAACGCGCTTAACATTAATATTGAGCTGGATACTAACAACAACGTCGCCTTCAATGGCGTTCAGAGCGGCGCCTATCCGGCGCTGATTTCCAGCACCGTATTATTAAAAGGGATGATTGCGCAGGCCGCCAACCCGGATGAATATATGCTATCCCGTATTGCGCTCAGTGCGCCACTTCCGGCGGGACTGCTGCTCCCTTTACACGATAAAGAATTTAAAGCTTTTGTGGATGACACGTTATCTTCTCTGATGACCAGCGGTGAGTTTACGACCTTGTACAATAAATGGTTTCAGTCTCCAATACCGCCGAAAGCCATCAATTTAAATATTCCCATGTCAGATAATCTGAAAGCATTAACGTCAGCAAAAAAGAAGATCGGTTTTGATTATGAAAAATATAATTAAGCATGAGATGGCCCGGATAAAACGTGTGGCGCAGGGGCTGATTTTACTGGCTGGCCTCACCGTGTCCCCTGTGTTGATGGCGCAGCAGAATGCCGCCACGCTGGAACACATACAAATCAGCAGCGTACTGAACGTGGGTTATCGCCAGCTGCCGCCGTTTTCCTTTACCGACCAAAACGGCAAGGTAACGGGGTATACCATTGCGGTGTGTAACCTGATTGCGGACAAACTGCGGCAGTATCTCAAGCTCAATAACTTAACCATTCATTATATTCCGGTGAATTTTGCGGAACGCTTTTCTGCATTAAAAACACGTAAAATAGACATGGACTGTGGCGTAAATACTAACGCGCCAGAGCGGACCTCCAGCGTTTCATTTTCCGTTAACTACTACATCGCGAAAATGCGCATCATCTCTTTACGTAAAAACAATATTCATTCCCTGGCTGACTTAAAAGGACGAACGGTTAGCCTGACAGGCAGTTCAAAAGATTTGCTGGAATTCAACAAGGCGAACCGGGAACAGCATCTTAATATTTCAACAATAACCACTACCACGATAAACGGGGCGTTTAATAAAATGGCGCAGAATGAATCTGCAGCGCTGTTTATCGATGATATCCTGGCCTGGCCGCTGATTAATCAGAGTGAACTGCCTGACACATTCAGCGTGTCAGCCGAAACCATCGGCGCGGATATGCACTATGCCATTATGATGCGCAAAAACGATCCGCAGTTTGTGGCGTTCATCGACAGTTCACTGAAAACCATTTTCGCTTCCCCTATTAATGTACAGCTGCGCAAAAAATGGCTGGCGCCTTATGCCTGTAAACATACGGGAAATCAGCCACCTACACAGTGTCAGCATCACCCTTGAAAAAAATAAGCGTCTGTTCACTCACTCGCTTACTTCGCCTCTGGCAGATCCCAGGGGCGCTGTTGTTGCTATTGATGGTCAATTCGCTGCGCGCGGCGTGGGATTTTGCCACCATCATGCAGAAGTCCGATGTCCTCTATGGCCCCGCCAGCGCAGCGGCACAACAGCGCATCAATGCCTGGCAACAGCTCTTAATTCAACTGCGCCATGCCGATGAGCAAACACAGCTGCGCGCAGTAAATCTGTTTTTTAATACCCAGCTCCGTTACGCCGAGGATAGCGACGTCTGGCACAACGTCGACTACTGGGCGACGCCTGTGGAATCCCTGCGCCAGGGTAAAGCGGACTGCGAAGACTACGCCATCGCGAAATATTTCACGCTGCGGCAGTTGGGTGTTTCCGAAGAGAAGCTGCGTATCACTTACGTTAAAGCCCTACGTTTAAACCGCGCACATATGGTACTGACCTGGTATGCCACGCCTGACGCCATCCCTCTGGTTCTCGATAGTCTGACAAACACCCTTTCACCGGCCAGCCAGCGTCAGGATTTATTACCGGTGTACTCATTTAACGATAGCGGCCTGTGGCTGCCGGGCAACCAGAACACAAAACGTATTGGGGACAGCAAGAGACTTTCTCGCTGGCAGCAAGTATTCACCAAAATGCGGGAAGAAGGCTTCCCGATAGATAAATAGGGAACGTCAGTGTCACTTTTTAAACAGTTACTTTTTTCTATTTCTCTTTTCATGATGATTGTCTTCAGCGGCAGTTTTATTGTGACGCTGGAAAGCTCCCGCCATCAATACAACAACCAGCTGCTGGCGCATGCCCAGGATGCGGCAACGGCTCTGGGGGTTTCACTCACACCGAACGTCAACGATCCGGCGATGATCGAGCTGATGGTGAGCTCTATTTTTGATAGTGGTTACTATCAAAAAATCCGCATCGTCGATCTGACCAACGGTACAACGATGCTGGAACGTCACGCGGCGGCGTCGATCCCGGATGTACCCGGCTGGTTTGTGGATCTGGTGGATGTGGTCCCGCAAACGGGCAATGCCACCATTATGCGCGGTTGGCAGCAGGCCGCCCGCGTGGAGGTCACCAGTGACCCCATCTTTGCGGTGCAACGTTTGTGGAGCAGCACTGTAGGCAATTTGGTGTGGATGCTGTCCTGTAGTCTGGCCTGCCTGCTGGCGGGAGTTATGCTGTTGCGTAAACTGCTGCGCCCGCTTAACTATCTGGCGAAACAATCAGAAGCGATTACCCGTCGCGAATTCCTGACGCTGCCTGAACTGCCAAAAACGCCGGAACTGCGCCGGGTCGTCGCAGCCATGAACCTGATGGCGACCAAGCTGAAATCACTCTTTGAAGAGCAGGCTATCTACAGCGAGCGCCTGCACAATGAGGCCTATCTCGACAGCCAGACCGGTATTGCCAACCGCCGCGCATTTGATATGCAGTTGCAGGCGCGACTGAGCGATGCGGATACCGCACCGGGCTATTTGATGTTGGTTCGCGTTCAGGATTTGGGGGGGCTGAACCAGCGTTTTGGCGGCCCGCATACCGATAAGCTGTTGCTGAATATCGCCAACCTGTTGAATGCACACAAAGCCAAATACGCGCCGCTCGACAGCACGCTCGCCCGCATTCGGGGCGGCGAGTTCGCCCTGCTCTGCCCCGGCGTCACGCACGGTGAGATGCTGGAACTGCGTACTTCGCTGACGCAAAAACTGACGGCATTTTATGCCACCGGAATGTCAGATCAACAGCCGGTCGCCTACTGCAGCATGGTGCCCTTCAGCGCCGGAGACAGTCCGCAGTCGTTGTTGATTCAGGCCGATCGTCTGCTGGTCGAAGCGGAAACGCATACCGACCATCAGGTCGTGCCAACGACAGAGGTCGCCACAGCGAGCGAAGATCAGCATTTATGGTTTGTGCGTCTGGAGCACGCGCTGGAGAATCAGCAATTTCAGCTGGTGTATCAGCCCGTGGTCGATTGTCATCAACCGGATAAAATCCTGCATTACAAAGTGCTGTCGCGCATTGTTGATGAGCAGGGCAATACCATTAACGCCGGTCGTTTCCTGCCGTGGATCCACCGCTTTGGCTGGAGTCATCGTCTGGACAAGGTCATGTTAAAACTAACCTTAAATCAGCTGAAAACCGCCCCCGGTAAGTTAGCGCTGAGTATCTCAGGCAGTTCAGTAACCAGTGCTGGCGCCATTTCCGACCTGTTAAATCCGCTGAAATACGCACCAAAGCTGGCCGGTCGGTTAATTCTCGAGCTGGATGAAAACCAGCTACCTGGGCCGAACCAAATGGCGATGTTTGTTAAAGCCGTAAGTCAATATCGCTGCTCGCTGGGCCTGCAACACTTCGGCAGTCGCTTCGATATGATTGGTCATCTGTCACAGTGGGGCCTGGCGTATCTGAAAATCGACAGCAGCTATATCCGCCATATCGACAAAGAAAAAGATAAGCGCTTGTTTATTGAAGTGCTCTGTAACGCCACCCGCAGTATTGATTTACCGCTGATTGCCGAGCGCGTTGAAACCGCAGGTGAGCTTAAGGTGTTGCAGGAATTGGGCGTGGATGGCGCAATGGGACAGCTGTTAGGCGAGCCCGCACCGCTGTGATGAAAACAGGCCGTCTGGGCACCGTTGTTTTGCTTGCTTTTGCCGGATAGCGCTTCGCTTATCTGGCCTATAAAATCAAATGGTTATGATTTTTGTAGGCCCGGTAAGCCTGCGCCACCGGGCATTTTCTACGTTGTCTGCAGGCTGTCTGTTGCCGTTAAAAAATTCGGTCATCGTTACCGAGCAGTTGTTCTAACCCCCCGAGTTCCTGACGCGCGTTCGCGCGATTCATTAATTTAACCTGCGCCATCGGCGGTAGATCGGTAATCGCTATAACGCCTTTACGGATCAACAGGTAAATCAAGTCATCCAGTACGCGCACCATCTCCAGGTCGCTCTTTTGCAGCATGGCCAGGAACTGTTGGTTGTCTATTTCAGTGCCGTGTTCATCAGGTGGAACAGCATTCATCTTGTTGCCTTAGATTAATATGTCGTGACGCGACTGCCCCGTGTACACAGGGCAGTCAGCTTCCGTTAGTGAGAGTGATTTTGTTCCGGTTTGGCGATCAGGTGATCCAGCGAGTACGTTGACGCATGCACATCGCTACTCAACGGTGTGGAGACTGCCGTGTCAATGCCATGCGCAACCTTCGCCGGGCTGGCAATCAGATGATGATCGCCGCCGCTTTGAATGTACTTCGCAATATCAACGCCTTCATGCAGCTCACGGGCCAAATCGCTCAGGTCGACTTTATCGAGCACGGCCTTCGCTTTATCGTCAGGACCCAGTACGGCTGCCGCCTGTCCGTGCGCGGATGCCGCTGGCGCGTATGACAAAGACAATGCGCTGTCATCAAACAGATTGTGCAGCGCATGCTGTGCTGCGGCGTGCTGTCCCTTGTCTGCCGCATGCGCTTTCACTGGCGCATGATCTTCCATGGTGACATCAGCCATTTGCGCATGTGTCGTGGTATTGCCGTGGTTATCGTTCGCCTCAACCATCACGCTGACGCGATTATGGCCGGTACGCAAGGTCGACGTATCCACCGCAAAGTCATAACGCAGTTCGTTATTATTCAGATGAATAACCGTATCGTACTGATGACCATTGACCCGCGCTGTAATGTGTTCACCATCATGCACGTCGCCGGTTACGCTGCCGGTAAGGTGGGTGATCGCGTTCTGCGACTCTGCCTGCGAAATGTGGTTATCGCCGGTGATTTTATCCACCACGATAGTGGCATCAGCGTGAGTATCCAGCACCACGGTTTTATGATCGGTCACATCCAGCGTGTTACCTGCCGCATCCTTAACCGTGGTTTTCACCTGAACGTCGTTATCGCCTTCATTCAGCGCGCTGGCCGGTACCGCAACTGCATAAACCAATTTATTGCTGTGCGGATCCTGTGTCACCTTCACCGTTGTGGAGAAACTGTTCACCGTCAGGGTGACGCTATCCCCCACTTGCGCATCACCGGTAACGACGCCTGAAATAACCGTGTCGTGTTGAGATTCCGTTTGGTTTACCGCGTTATCCCCTGCAATACCGTTGTTGATGGAAATTCTGCCTTCGGCATGATCATCAACCACGTAAGAATGGGATATGTGGATGCTGTACGGGTTGCCGGGCGCATCATGACCAGTGACTTTGGCATCAATACTGGTGTTGGCTTTTAATACATCGGTATCCACATCAATCTGATAGCCCAGCTTGCCGCCTGGCAGCACGGCTACCGAACCATTAAAAGTACGGTTACCAATCGTTAAGACTACTGGATCGCCTTTCTGCGCATCCCCCCCGACAGTACCGGTAATTGTCGTTTTCAGCGCCTGCAGCTCCTGCTGGTTCAGGACGTTGTCAGCAGTGACCTTATCGATATCGACCGTCCCCTTCGCCTCCCGATCAATGGTGAGGGTTTTCGCAGTATCGATTTCCTGACGGTTGCCCGCGTCATCATGGGCGGTCACATGTGCCGTAATATTCTGGTCATGGACCAAATCCACGGTGCTGGCATCGACGCTAAACACTTTTTTACCGCCGCTGCTGGTAACTTTCGCCACCAGGTCTTTGCCGCCGACCCTGATGGTGACCAGATCGCCAACGTCAACATCACCGGTGACATAGCCGCTGATTTTGGTGTGCTGAAGTTTCGTTTGCGCGTTATTCAACACATCATCATCCGACACCTTATCCAGATGAATTTCTGCCACCACATTGGTGTCAATGGTCACCGGTTTATGACTGTTCGCAGTCTGGGTATTTTTCGCTGCATCCTCACCCGTCACGCTAACGTAAATAGTGGGATCGGTTTGCAGACCAGCGGTGCTCACTAACGCGGAGTAGCCCAGTTGTCCGTTCATATGCGGCAGTTCGACCACATCGGCATCCACCGTGATGTTATTGACGGTGATATGCACTTTATCGCCTTTATGCACATCGCCACCCACGGTGCCGCTGACTTCAATCTGGCCTGCCTTCACTTCATCCGCATTAATGACATCGTCACCGCCGACGGTGTTAATGGTCACCGTCGCTGCCGCCGTGGTATCACGCGTAAAGTTCTTCGTGTAGCTGGCGTCCTGATCGTTACCGTGAACGTCATGACCAGTGACTTTCGCCACAATTGAGTGGTCGGCGTTCAGGTGTTGGGTGTCGATATCCACCGAATAATGCAGCTGGTTATCAACCGTCGCGGTGTAGGTATGATTGTCCACTTCCAGCGTTACGATATCGCCGGACTTCACATCGCCGGTCACGGAGCCCGTCACCGTCGTCGTCGGATGCACAGTGACGTCAGACTCCTGCGCGTTGAGCACGTTATCAGCGGTAATGTTATCAATCGTCACCCCCGCAACGGCGTTCAGATCGACGATGACATGTCGGTCCGTCGACCCGGTGACCGTGTTCCCGGCCGCATCGGTGCCGGTTATGGTCGCAACAATAGTCGGGTTGGTGCGCAGGTCATTAATGCTGACCTCTTTTGACCACTCCAGCGTGCCGTTATTGTTATGCACCACGGTGGTTAAGGTATTGCCATTGACCTGTAAGGACACCACGCTGCCATCGTGTAACCCTTCGCCTTTAACCGTACCCGTTATCATCGTTTTGCCTGTAAGCGCTTCTTTGCCATTGATGACATCATCGCTGGCTACAGGGTTCATGTTGATGGTGATAGGGTTATCGGTGTCGATGCTAATAACCTTATGCTGCGTATCCGATCCCGTCAGATTGCCCTCGGTCACGGTAACAGAGACATCAAACGTCGGGTGTGCCTGAAGCACATTTGAGGGAACATCAACCTGGTAGCCAAATTCGCCTGAAAGCCCCGGAATCGCAAATACCTTGCCGTGGTAGTCCACGCCGTTCACCGTGACGGTGACAACGTCGTTGGCATGCACATCCCCCGTCACCCGCCCGCGCACCGGCGTGGTGGTTTTTTGTGCTTCATCGTGGTTCAGCACATCATCACCCGTCACCTTATCAACGGTCAGATGAACATGCGGCTGATGCGGCGCTGACGTTCCAGTGCCGGTTGGTGGCGTAGTGATCGCTGGCGGGTTATGCATGATATACGGCGTATTCCCACTGACAGCCTGATTGTGAGTCCATGGCAGATCAATCAGTTTGTGGTCCGTTGCCGTCGCGGTATTACCATGATCATCATGCGTGGTAATCGACACGGTGATATTACCGTTATCACCGAGATCGCCCGTGCTCACTGAGGCCTGAAAACCCAGAATGTGATTTGGTAATTCAATGACATGGGTTGTATATCGGATCCCATTCCCAACAATAAGAATCACCTCATCATTCAACTTAGCATCTGGGTCAACATGTCCGGTGACAATCACATAGTCAGGTTTTCTGCCCGGAGCAAGATCCTGCGGGGTCGTCATGTTAGGCAATAAACCGGTGGTCATTGAATCAATCGTAATCCTGGCATCGGCATGGGTATCAATCACTACCGGACGGTCATCATGCCCATATGCCACGTTACCTGCCGCGTCTGTGGCCGACACTTCCGCATGGATGTGCGGACCCAACAGCAAGTCCAGCGTGGAGACATCCGCGCTAAAGGTATGCTGCCCGTTACTGTCCTGTACCTGGGCGTAATAGACCTGATTGTTGACGGTCAGCTCAACCCAATCGCCCACCAGCACATCACCGCCCACCGTCCCGGTGACGGTTGTCAGCGGGTTATGCGCCTCGTTATAGTTGATGACGGAATCGTGATCCGCCGTAACGATAGGGTTGATGTGCACCGTAGCCACAGCATGGTCGTCAATCGTCAGGACATCCTGCGCCTGCGCCGTGGCGCTATTGCCATGCGGATCGGTGGCGGTAATGGTGGCGGTAATATGCGGATCGTGCTGCAACCACTGGGTAGTTACATCGACGCTGTAGCCTAATGTTCCGCCCAAATTCGGCAGCGGAATCACTTGAGTGTCCACCAGATGTCCGCCGATATTGAGATGAACAATATCGCCCGCCTTCGCGTCACCGCCCACCGTCCCGCTCACTACGGTGGTTGTTTTCTGCAACTCAGCACCGTTCAGAACCTTATCACTGGTGACCGGATCGATAGTGATTGCGGCGTAGGCTTTATCATCCAGCCCCACGTTATGGTGTGCCGTAATATGCGCATGGTTTTGCGCCGCATCGGTGACATCCATCGACACATCGATATGTGGGCTGGCGATAATATCGGACGTCGCCACCGAAATATGGAAGCCCATTTTATTACCGCCGAGGTCTTCCACCACCCCGGTATAAATCTGCCCGTTGATTGTCATCACCAGCGGATCGCCCGGATGCACTTCGCCGGTAACCGTGCCGCTGACCAGCGTATGGCCCTGCATTTGCTCATCGCGGTTAAGCGTGTTATCCGGCGTTACCGTATCAATCTTGATTGCTGCGTCGACACGCGTATCAATAATCACCGTCGTTTCGGCATCCGCTTTCGCCACGTTGCCCGCCGCATCGGTGGTGCTGACGGTGGCGGTTAAGTGCGGGTCGGCCAGCAAATCAGCGGTGCTGACCTTGATGCTATACCCAAGAACTCCACCGCCCAGATCGACAACTTTCCCTGTCAGGACGTGGCCTTTCACCGTCAGATACACCACATCATTGACGTGCACATCACCAGCGACTTTTCCGGTTACCCAGGTAAACGGCTGGTGAGATTCGTCACCGTTCACCCGGTTATCGCCGGTAACGGGATCGATGCTCAGCATTGCTTTCGCGTGCAGATCCACCGTCAGATCGTGAGGCGTCTGCACATGCTGAATATTGTGTGGATCATCCACGCCATTGACCTGGGCAATAATATGAGGGTCTTTAAGCAGATCGCGGGTCAGAACATCCAGTTTATAACCCAGTGCGCCATTATGTTCAGGTAAGTGCTGTACGGTTGTATTGTAGGTATGCCCGTTGACGATGATCTGCACCTTATCGCCGAATTTCACATCGCCAGAAACGGTACCCATCACCTCGGTGGTATGTCGAGCAGCCTCTGCACCATTGAGCACATCGTCACCTGCTACGGTATCAACTGTGATACCAGCCCTTGCATGGTTGTCGATATGAACAGTGTGGGAAGTGCCGATGGTGACTTCATTACCCACCGCATCGTGGGAGGTCACCGTTGCCGTAAAGGTGACATTTTTATCCTGATTACCCTGGTTATTGCTGAATGCAGCCGAATCAACTGGAATTTGATAGCCCAGCTTACCTCCACCCAGGTCGATAACCTTGCCGGTAAACGTGTAACCATTAATCTCAATGTTCACCGCATCACCGACCTGTGCATCGCCGCCCACCGTACCGCTCACCAACTGTTTAGGCTTATCCAGTTCAAAGTGGTTCAGCACATTATCGTCGGTCACCTTATCGATGGTGATTTTCGCATCCGCATGCAGGTCGATATGCACCGTATGATCGTGGGACACGGTTAACTGATTACCGTGTTCATCGACGGTGGAGATTGAAACATGCACGTTCTGATCGACACCATCAGGCAGGTTTTTGGTGCTCACCGGAATGCTGTAGCCTAACGAGCCGTCCGCCAGCAGCACCACGCTACCGTGCCAGGTCTGGTTGTTGAACGTTAAGGTCACAACATCGCCAGGTTTCGCATCGCCACCGACCGGTCCTGTTATCGTCGTCGTGTTCAGCAGAGATTCGGCATGACTGATAATGTCATCACCTGCCACGGTATCAATACCGATACTGGCGCTGGCATCGAGATCGAGCCCAACGGTACGTTCTGTCGTGGCGGTGCTTTCGTTACCGTGATTATCGGTGGTGTTGATACGGGCATGAATCACCGGATCGTTAACCAGCGACTGGGTATCCACCAGGATGTGATACCCCAGATTCCCGTCAGGCAATGCTTCGACAAAACCAGAGTAACGATGACCATCAATCATCAATTCAACGGTGTCATGCAGTTTTGCATCTCCGCTCACCGTGCCGCTGATCTTCGTTTGACCGTTATTGTCCGTCGACTCCTTGATGTTGATGACGTTATCAGAGGTCACGCCATCAATGGTGATATGCGACTGTGTGTACATATCCGAGTCGATAGCTTTTGACTCGCTATGGGTGACGCTGTTACCTGCCGCATCGGTTGAGGTCACGGTAACGTAAATCTCCGGATGCGTTATCAGCATATGGGTGTTTACCGGGAAGCTATAACCTAACCCACCACCCGCCAGCGCAATCACCGTCGTTGTAAGGGTATATCCGCCTTTCAGCTCCAGCGTCACCACATCGCCTGCTTTCGCGTCAATACCGGTCACTGTTCCGGTGATATGCGTAACGCCGCCGTTTTCTGAAAACTCTTTAATATTGATAATGTCATCGACGGCTACTTGATCAATATGCACCTGGTTTTCAGCGTAATTGTCGATATGCACGGTGTGGGTGCTGACCGCCACCGCCACGTTACCCGCCGCATCCTGTGAGACTACGCTGGCGTGCACATCAACATCTTTCAGCACCATGCCGCTGTTGTCCGCAAAGGCGGCGGAGTCCACCGCAATACGGTAGCCCAGGCTGCCGTTGCCCAGGTCGATCACCCGCCCGTGATAATCGTGCCCGTTGATAACAAGATCCACCCGGTCGCCCGCCCGGGCATCTTCCCCGCTGACGGTGCCAGTCACCACCTGATGACGCATATACAGTTCGCTGCGGTTCAGGATGTTATCCGCCGTCACATCATCAATGGTCAGGGCGTTGTGCGCCTCGGTGTCCAGCACCACGGTACGGTGATCCAGTGCGGTCACTTCATTCCCCGCCTTGTCGTGGCTGACCACCGTCACCACCACCCCGTTACGGCCTGGCAGCAGCGTGCCCGTCGGGACCGCCACCTCGTAGCGCAGATGGCCGTTGTCATTCACCACTGTGCCGGTAAACGTCTTTCCCTGCACGCTGACGGTCACCACATCGCCCGCCCTGGCGTCCGGTCCGCCCACCTTGCCGCTGATCATTGTCGGCATGCGGTTTTCTGTGGCGTTGACCACGTCATCCGTGGCCACCGGACGGATATCCACCCCGTTTTCAGCGTAGTTGTCGAGATGCACGGTGTGGGTGCTGACCGCCACCGCCTCGTTACCCGCCGCATCCTGTGAGACTACGCTGGCGTGCACATCAACATCTTTCAGCACCTTGCCGCTGTTGTCCGCAAAGGCGGCGGAGTCCACCGCAATACGGTAGCCCAGGCTGCCGTTGCCCAGGTCGATCACCCGCCCGTGGTAGTCGTGGCCGTTGATGACCAGATCCACCCGGTCGCCCGCCCGGGCATCTTCCCCGCTGACGGTGCCAGTCACCACCTGATGACGCATATACAGTTCGCTGCGGTTCAGGATGTTATCCGCCGTCACATCATCAATGGTCAGGGCGTTGTGCGCCTCGGTGTCCAGCACCACGGTACGGTGATCCAGTGCGGTCACTTCATTCCCCGCCTTGTCGTGGCTGACCACCGTCACCACCACCCCGTTACGGCCTGGCAGCAGCGTGCCCGTCGGGACCGCCACCTCGTAGCGCAGATGGCCGTTGTCATTCACCACTGTGCCGGTAAACGTCTTTCCCTGCACGCTGACGGTCACCACATCGCCCGCCCTGGCGTCCGGTCCGCCCACCTTGCCGCTGATCATTGTCGGCATGCGGTTTTCTGTGGCGTTGACCACGTCATCCGTGGCCACCGGACGGATATCCACCCCGTTTTCAGCGTAGTTGTCGAGATGCACGGTGTGGGTGCTGACCGCCACCGCCTCGTTACCCGCCGCATCCTGTGAGACTACGCTGGCGTGCACATCAACATCTTTCAGCACCTTGCCGCTGTTGTCCGCAAAGGCGGCGGAGTCCACCGCAATACGGTAGCCCAGGCTGCCGTTGCCCAGGTCGATCACCCGCCCGTGGTAGTCGTGGCCGTTGATGACCAGATCCACCCGGTCGCCCGCCCGGGCATCTTCCCCGCTGACGGTGCCAGTCACCACCTGATGACGCATATACAGTTCGCTGCGGTTCAGGATGTTATCCGCCGTCACATCATCAATGGTCAGGGCGTTGTGCGCCTCGGTGTCCAGCACCACGGTACGGTGATCCAGTGCGGTCACTTCATTCCCCGCCTTGTCGTGGCTGACCACCGTCACCACCACCCCGTTACGGCCTGGCAGCAGCGTGCCCGTCGGGACCGCCACCTCGTAGCGCAGATGGCCGTTGTCATTCACCACTGTGCCGGTAAACGTCTTTCCCTGCACGCTGACGGTCACCACATCGCCCGCCCTGGCGTCCGGTCCGCCCACCTTGCCGCTGATCATTGTCGGCATGCGGTTTTCTGTGGCGTTGACCACGTCATCCGTGGCCACCGGACGGATATCCACCCCGTTTTCAGCGTAGTTGTCGAGATGCACGGTGTGGGTGCTGACCGCCACCGCCTCGTTACCCGCCGCATCCTGTGAGACTACGCTGGCGTGCACATCAACATCTTTCAGCACCTTGCCGCTGTTGTCCGCAAAGGCGGCGGAGTCCACCGCAATACGGTAGCCCAGGCTGCCGTTGCCCAGGTCGATCACCCGCCCGTGGTAGTCGTGGCCGTTGATGACCAGATCCACCCGGTCGCCCGCCCGGGCATCTTCCCCGCTGACGGTGCCAGTCACCACCTGATGACGCATATACAGTTCGCTGCGGTTCAGGATGTTATCCGCCGTCACATCATCAATGGTCAGGGCGTTGTGCGCCTCGGTGTCCAGCACCACGGTACGGTGATCCAGTGCGGTCACTTCATTCCCCGCCTTGTCGTGGCTGACCACCGTCACCACCACCCCGTTACGGCCTGGCAGCAGCGTGCCCGTCGGGACCGCCACCTCGTAGCGCAGATGGCCGTTGTCATTCACCACTGTGCCGGTAAACGTCTTTCCCTGCACGCTGACGGTCACCACATCGCCCGCCCTGGCGTCCGGTCCGCCCACCTTGCCGCTGATCATTGTCGGCATACGGTTTTCTGTGGCGTTGACCACGTCATCCGTGGCCACCGGACGGATATCCACCCCGTTTTCAGCGTAGTTGTCGAGATGTACGGTGTGGGTGCTGACCGCCACCGCCACGTTACCCGCCGCATCCTGTGAGACTACGCTGGCGTGCACATCAACATCTTTCAGCACCTTGCCGCTGTTGTCCGCAAAGGCGGCGGAGTCCACCGCAATGCGGTAGCCCAGGCTGCCGTTGCCCAGGTCGATCACCCGCCCGTGATAATCGTGACCGTTGATGACCAGATCCACCCGGTCACCCGCCCGGGCATCCTCCCCGCTGACGGTGCCGGTCACCACCTGATGACGCATATACAGTTCGCTGCGGTTCAGGATGTTATCCGCCGTCACATCATCAATGGTCAGGGCGTTATGTGCCTCGGTATCCAGCGTCACCGTGGTGTTCTGCACCGCCACCGCGGTATTGCCTGCCGTATCCACGCCGGTGACGGTGACCTGCACGTCGTTGCGGCCTTCGTGGAGGGCGGAGGTCGGCACCGCCACGTTATAGCGCAGCGCCCCGTGTTCATCGGTGACCACCACGCCGTTGAAGGTCTGGCCGTTCACCTGCACCGCCACCGGGTCACCCGGCTGCGCATCCCCGGTCACTGCGCCAGAAATCAGCGTCGGCATACGAGACTCACTGCGGTTGACGATATTGTCATCCGCCACGGTATCAATACTGATGGCGTTTGCCGCCTGGGTATCCAGCGTCACCGTGGTGTTCTGCACCGCCACCGCGGTGTTGCCTGCCGTATCCACACCGGTGACGGTGACCTGCACGTCGTTGCGGCCTTCGTGGAGGGCGGAGGTCGGCACCGCCACGTGATAGCGCAGCGCCCCGTGTTCGTCGGTGACCACCACGCCGTTGAAGGTCTGGCCGTTCACCTGCACCGCCACCGGATCACCCGGCTGCGCGTCCCCGGTCACTGCGCCAGAAATCAGCGTCGGCATACGGGACTCACTGCGGTTGACGGTGTTGTCATCTGCCACCGTATCAATACTGATGGCGTTCGCCGCCACGGTGTCCAGCACCACGTTTTTGTGTGTGACGGCAGTCGCTTCGTTACCCACATCATCATGGCTAACCACCTTCACCTGCACATCATTGACGCCTTCTTTAAGCGTTCCCCTTGGCACCTCAATTTCGTACCGGAGTTGACCATGATCGTCGAAAACCGTGCCGTGGAATTCTTTTCCCTGAACAGTCAACGTCACCGGATCGCCCGCTTTGGCATCGCCACTGGCGACGCCGGTAATCAGCGTTGGCATGCGGTTTTCACTGGCGTTAACAACATCATCATTCGCCACTGTCTCGATGGTCACAGCATTCTGTGCCAGCAAATCGCTCTCGACATGATGCTCCGTAGAAACAGTCGTGGTATTCCCGGCATCATCGGTTGACGTTAACGTGGCGTGGAAAGTTGGGTCATTCAGCAACCCGTGAGTTAATACCGGGATGTTATACGTCAGCGGGCCATTGCCAGGATCGGTCACAATGCCGGTATATTCTTTGCCATCGACCAGTAAGGTCACGATATCGCCAGGTTTGGCGTCGCCGCCTACATGCCCATGGATGATGGTTTGCGTATGGAGAGATTCTTCGTAGTTAATCAGGTTGTCTGGCGTGACGTTATCTACCGTAATATCGATGCGCGGGCCGGTGATATCAATCAGCACATTGTCGAAAGTTTGTGCCGTTCGACCCGACACATCGGTGGCCGTTGCCACCACGGTGACGTTCCCTGGCTGTAAACCACCCAGATCGGTATCGATAAACCAGTGACCGTTCCTCACAGGGACATCGACGGTGAATGTGTTTTTTTGGCTATCGGTGAAGGTCAGCGTGACGTGGTTCTGGTTACTGGTGCCGCTTAAATGCGTCCGGTGGAATTCATTCTTGTTAATGTAGCCGTCGTTGCCTGCAAACTCCGCAATAGTCACTTCTGGTGGGAAAAGACTGGCAGACCCGGACAGGATCCCCGCCACCGGCAGGTTGATATCGCCGTTTGGGCTACCCAGTCCCTTGGTGTCAAAACCCGCAGTAGGATCAACCACCTGCCCGGTCAGTTCAAGCTGAACCCGCGTGTGACCGCCACCGCCACCTTCCATCGACACCGGTTCGTCGTTACCCGCTGCGGTCGCGTCAAGTATCTGCGTCGGATCCGCACCATCGGCGATGGCTTTTTGTACGGCGGCAATATCCTGGGCATCATGATTCGGATTATGGCTTACCTGTATCCCGTGCTCTCCCCAGTGGCTATTACGCCCAATATCTACCGTCTGCCCGTTAGGTAGAGAGATACTGACCGCGCCGCCGGCACCGGTCACAATTTCTTCACCGAGAGAGATCCTGTCGCCTTCATGAACAAGTCGTTGTGTGCCATTGGCTTCAACAACATAGACCTGTCCAATAATTGCTTTGATCACACCGAGTAATTTGCTCACCGTAACCTCACTTAAATACCATCATTATTTTTATAAACTCGTTAATATATTAACGAACAAAAAACACATTCTTTTAATGTAAACATTAATATTCAATGTGGAAAAAAACACATTTTTTAGAATGCATATACATGAGACTTGACTGGCAAATGAATATAATAAAAAATAACCAAAAATAAAACACGATGTGACAAAACATATCTCTGAATAGCTGATTGCAAGCGTCAATTAAGATAATTCATATTTGTTAATTAATATAACGTGTTTGTGAAAATGGATGATGGCGACGACAACTGGATGTCATAACCGTGTGATATAAGGCATTCCTGTCATGAAGAAGTTTTTCGTTTTCCTGCTTTCATGGTTTTCAATAAATTCCGTGTATGCAGAAGACTTACACAATACCGTTAAAGACGCATTAGCCAATCACCCTGAAGTTAATGCGGCTATAAATAGTCGCTATTCAGCAGAAAAAGAACTCCGTGCAGCACAAGGTGGATATTTACCCGCATTGAATTTAAATGCCGAAACCGGGCGTAAAAATATTGATGATGCGACCACCCGTGCCGCAGGCAGCACAAACGGGCTGACTCAATCCCCCAATGGCGCGACGCTCAGCCTGGAGCAAAATGTGTTTAATGGTTTTGCCACCCATAGCGACGTTGCACGACAAAAAGCGACCGTTGATTCACGGGCATTTGGCGTGATGAACACCAGCGAAAGCACCGCTTACACGGTAATTCAGGCCTATTTTGATGTGCTGCAGCGCGAGGAGTTTGTTCGCCTGGCAGAAGATGATCTCGCTAACCACGAGCGCATTTACGACCAGATAAAACTGCGTACCGATCAGGGCGTGGGCCGCTCCGGCGACTTTATGCAAGCGGAAGCTCGTCTGGCGCAGGCACGGAACAATTTGCTCACTGAGCAAACCAACCTGGAAGACGCGAAGACCACGTTTGTCAGTGTAAGCGGTCAAGATCCTGAAGGGTTAAGCCTGCCGGAAAGCATTGACGCGCAGCTCCCGACCTCACTTGCCGACGCCAAAAACCGGATGGAAAACAACAACCCGTTACTGAAGTCTGCCAACGCCGACATCGAAGCCGCACATCAGCAGTATGAAGCGTCAAAATCGACCTTCTACCCGCGTGTCGACGTTGAGCTGTCTCGGGGTATCAGCAATAACACCGATACCACCCGCGCGCACACTGAAGAGTGGGAAGCGATGGTAAAGCTGCATTACAACCTGTACCAGGGCGGCAGCGACAAAGCCAACATGGAATCTCGCGCCTACCTGCATAAACAGGCTCAGGATGTGCGCAATAACACCCTGCGCCAGTTGAATCAGGAGCTGCGCCTGGCGTGGACTGCATTACAAAATGCGCGCGCCCAGCTGCCGTCGGCGGAAGAATATGCCGACCGAAGCGTGAAAGTTCGCACCGCCTATCAGGACCAATTTAGTCTGGGTGAACGTACGCTGCTGGATTTACTCGACAGTGAGAATGAAGTGTTCTCCTCTAAACGTCGTCTGGTTGAATTACGTTACCTGGCCATGACCAGCGGGTATCGAATTAGCGAACGCACCGGTGAATTAATGAGTATTCTAAAAATCTCACCGCCGCCATCGGGGCAACCTGTAGATACCGCAGCAGGAAATAACCTGCCGGAACTTCATTAATCATTATTTATACAAATAAACATCTGAGCTGCACACTTATTATTAGCATGCTATTTTTAAGTCGTGCAGTCAGAAATGGTTGCTAAAATGAGTGCACAAGCTGAATTATTAAATGAAGTCCCGGAGAATTCTGATAGCACAAATTCTCAATATCATGATCCCCGTAGCTATAATGACGACCCTTTATTAGATAGCTTACTCATTCTGTGTTCTTTGCACGGTAAACCCGCCAGTCGAGCAACATTAAGCAGCGGCCTGCCATTAGAAAACGATCGGCTCACACTGAATATATTCCCCCGTGCCGCTGCACGCGCCGGTTTAAAAGCCCGGGTGGTGACGCGCGCGCTCGATAAAATCCCCGCCATGTCCCTGCCCGCCGTTCTATTACTGCGCTCCGGGGGAACCGGGGTGTTACTTGGCTGGAATGATGACGGTAGCGCCCGCTTTATGCCCAGCGAAAGCGAAGGAGGCGAAATCACCGTCGATGCCACCACACTTACGCAGAACTATGCCGGAAAAGTAATTTTTGCTCACCCGCGCCACGAATTCGATTTGCAGGCAGAAGCATTTTTACCGCGCACAAAATCCTGGTTTAAAGATACGCTCAAGCTGTCGCGCTTTCTGTATATGGATGCTGTGCTGGCCAGTCTGCTGATCAACCTGATTGCGCTCGGCACGCCGCTATTTACCATGAACGTTTACGACCGCGTGGTGCCGAATCAGGCGACGGTAACCCTGTGGGTGCTGGCGGTCGGTATCTGCCTGGCTTTTGTCTTTGATCTGATCTTAAAAATGCTGCGCAGCATCTGCCTGGATATTGCTGGCAAAAAAAGTGATCTCATTATCTCCTCGACCCTGTTTGAACGCATTATCGGTATGGAGATGAAGGAGCGCCCTGCGCGCGTGGGCAGCTTCGCGCAAAACATCCACGAGTTTCAGTCGCTGCGCGATTTTCTCTCCTCGCTCACCCTAACCACCATTATTGACCTGCCCTTTACCCTGCTGCTGCTGGTTGTCATCGGCATTATCGGCGGGGCGCTGGCGTGGATCCCGGTCCTCACGCTGCCGGTTGCGCTGCTGTGCAGCTGGGCATTGCAAAAACCGGTTAACGCCGCGGTGGAAAAAACCATGAGCCTGGCCAGCGAACGCCAGGCGCTGCTGATTGAAACATTAAGCAGCCTGGATGCCATCAAAGTGAATAATGCCCAGAGCGAGCGCCAGTATCTGTGGGAGCAAACGCTGGGTAGCCTGAGTCGTCTGGAACTGCGCGTGAAAACCTTGTCCAGCCTGGCCAGCAACCTGACCGGCTGGTTCCAGCAAATCTCTGGCGTGGTAATGATCATCGTCGGCGTATACATGATAATCGGCGGCAAGCTGAGTATGGGCGGCCTGATCGCCTGCTACATGCTCAACGGTCGCGCCTTAATGCCGCTGGGCCAGTTAACCGGCCTGATTGCCCGCTATCAACAGGCGAAGCTGACCATCAAAAGTACCGAGAAAATGATGTCGCTGGCGCAGGAACGCCGGGCAGATGAAACGCCGCTCAAACGTGAACAACTGCAGGGCAGCATAGAATTTCGCGATGTGGACTTCAGCTACCCGGAACAAAAAAGCCTGTCGCTCAACAAGATCAACCTGACCATTTCGCCCGGTGAGCGTGTAGGCATTATCGGTCGTAGCGGCTCCGGTAAAAGCTCACTGAGTAAATTGATCGTTAATTTGTACCCGCCCAGTGCCGGTAACATCCTGATCGACGGTGTCGATGCGCGCCAGCTGGATGTCAACGATCTGCGCCACAGCATCGGCTACGTCCCGCAGGACATCCAGTTATTTAGCGGAACGCTACGCGACAACTTGCTTTGCGGCGCGCGCTATGTCGATGACGAAACTATGCTGCGCGCGGCAGAACTGGCGGGAGTGAACGACTTCGCCCGCCTGCACCCTGACGGCTATAACCTGCAGGTCGGCGAGCGTGGCTCGCGGCTTTCTGGCGGGCAACGCCAGGCCGTCGCGCTCGCACGTGCGTTATTACTCGATCCCCCTTTGCTGCTGCTGGATGAACCCACCAGTTCGATGGACAACACCAGCGAAGAGCAGATTAAACACGCGCTGGCCCCCTGCATTGCAGGTAAAACGCTATTACTGGTTACTCATCGCGCCTCAATGCTGTCGTTGGTTGACCGCCTGATTATTGTTGATAAAGGACGCATCATTGCCGACGGCCCGAAAGCGGTCGTGATGGATGCGTTAAAAAAGGGGCAGATAAATGCGTCTCGCTGATTTCCTGGCTCGCGCCCGCCGCTCTGTACAGCCCTACTTTCGTGCCCGCGATGAAAATCAAACTGACAGTATCAATGACGTCAGCCACGCTATTATTGATGACGCCCCAAGGGTGATTCGCCTGACGCTGTGGGTGATTCTGGCGTTGGTGCTGCTGGCCTTTGTGTGGGCGGGCTTTGCCAGCATCGACGAAGTGACGCGCGGCGAAGGTAAAGCGATCCCCTCGTCAAAACTGCAAAAGATACAGAACCTGGAAGGCGGGATTGTTACCGAGCTGTACGTGCATGAAGGACAAATCGTTAACGCCGGTACGCCTCTGTTGCATCTCGACGATACCCGTTTTGCCTCTAACGTCGGTGAAACAGAAGCCGATAAACTCGGCCTGCGGGCGAAGGTGGAACGCCTGACAGCAGAGGTTGAAAACCGGGACTTTGTTATCTCAGAAGAGATAGCCAGCAAAGCACCGGACGTCGCCCGCGGAGAAACAGAACTGTACAACAGCCGTCGCGCGCAATTTCACAACGAAATCTCCGGACTTGAAGAGCAGTTGGTACAGAAGAAACAGGAACTGCGCGATGTTGAATCAAAAGAAGATCAGTTTAAGCGCAGTCTCGGGTTAATTCGCCAGGAAATCAAAATGTCCGAGCCGCTGCTTGCCTCCGGGGCGATCTCGAAAGTCGAGCTGCTGCGTCTGCGCCGTACTGAAGTAGAAACCGCCGGGCAGTTAAATTCTATCAGCCTGACGTTGCCTAAAGTCGCTTCAGAAATAAAAGAGATTGAGAACAAAATTGGCGAAAGTCACGGTCGCTTTCAAAGCGATGCGCTGGCCCAGTTAAACGAAGCCCGTACCAATCTGAGTAAGGCGCAGGCCAGCGTCAAAGCACTGGAAGACCGCGTGAATCGTACTATGGTCACCTCGCCGGTCCGCGGTATCGTCCAGCAGGTCATGGTGAATACCATCGGTGGGGTGATTCAACCCGGTAGCGATCTGGTGGAGATCGTCCCGCTTGATGACAAGCTGTTGGTTGAAGCCAAAATACAACCGCGCGATATTGCCTTCCTTCATCCGGGCCAGCACGCGATGGTGAAATTTACCGCCTACGACTACACCATCTATGGTGGCCTGCAAGGTGAAGTGGTACAGATAAGCCCGGATACGGTTACGGATAAACAGGGGCGGAGTTTCTATATTGTCCGTTTGCAAACGGATAAAAACTATCTGGGGACGAAAGAGCACCCGATGTTGATTATTCCCGGTATGGTGGCCAGCGTCGATATTCTCACCGGTAAGAAGACGATTCTTAGCTATCTACTCAAACCGATTATCCGCGCACGTGCGGAAGCACTGAGAGAACGTTAATGGCTCTGCGCCCCCAGTCATAGCCCTGGGGGCGTACGCGGTTATGATGGGATATAAGAAGTGAGCTTTCCGCGATTCAGGCTAATTTTTCCGTCGCTAACCAGTTCCTGTAATACCTTGTGGATGGCACTGCGCGAGATATGGTTACGCGCCAGAATAAAGGTATACACCGACGTTTTTTCGCGCACCTCAGGTGCCATCGCCCAAATATACTTCACATGCTCAATAATCAGCTCGCGAATAGTACGGTGCGATTGCAGGGTCTCGCGCTGAAAATAGCGTTGCAGATGGTGCGTTAAGATATCAAACGCCTGCTTCCATAAATTTTTAGCGGTGAACAGGAGATCGGCATTCTGCACGCTCATTGCCCACATTTCACAATCGGTGTCACAGCGTAAATAATGTCCTGCCACTTCGGTGCGCATTTGCGGTAGCCCGAGAATAGCGGGTGCTGAAATACTGACCGTGACCAGGTCATTTTCTACACGATAAACAGAGACCGTCCCTTTCTCCAGAAATAAGATATGTCCATCGACCTTCAGGTCAATACGCTGGCGTTTTTTCCGTAAGGAGAGCCAGGCGTTATCTGATTTCTTAATTTCATCACCAATAAGTACTACCGACTTCTCTATTTCATTCTGGAACATGGATATCTCTGCTACAAATTTATGCCTGACAAAAAAACAGAAACAAAAATAAATGCCAGCTTAATAACATGCTGACATTTATTTCCGTTTATATTTTTATGTTAATCCGGATGCTACGCACTACAGGTACGACAAACATCGCAACCATCATGGTTTCACCACCCGCATTCCCAGGTGCTTTGGCGCGTTTTCGGTGTGAACCGTGTTCTCGCGTGGTGATGCCGAACAGTATATTGCGCAGTCCAAAGAGAATTAATGCTTATCGCCTTTGTCATCATTATTTCTTCTTTCTGTTCTTTTCGCAATAGCCAGAAAGATACAATTATCTGATTCCTATATGTTTTATTTTCATTAACAAACCATTACTGTTGTTGTGCTATGATACTAAATTGCAACATTTCGCGGTTCTGGCTGCAGAATCTGACAGACATTGGTGGTCCTGATGGCCGGGATGTTTTTAATGCCGCCCCACCAATGAAAGCATCATCAAGAGTAGAGACATCATGTCTGAGACTGGTAACATCAGTTATCTGATTGAAAGAAAAATCATCTTTACACCAGCGACTCAATGCCTGGCGAGAGTGGATCAACCCGAGTTACAGATAAAGCTCAAGCACTCAGCATCATTATGTCTTTTATTACTCATCCAAAATCACGGAAAAGTGGTTTCGCAAAACGAACTACTGGAATTTGGCTGGGGTGAAAACCATCGTCAGGCAAGCTTCAATGCTTTTTATCAGAGTATTCTCTCGCTGCGTAAAAGTTTACTTCAGTTAGAACTGGAAGCATCCTTTATCACAACCATTACCCGTAAAGGGCTGATCATCCAGGACACATTTAGCATTGAGGAAATTGACACGCCGGAGAATTGCCCTGCGGCAATAGAAGAAGATTGGCCGCCCAATACCGACCTCACTGAGTTTTCAGATAATACCGCACATAAAACACGGGTAACCAGGACAGAATCTGTACTGGTCTTACTGACTATTATCGTCTGCGGTCTGATACTGTATCCGTGGAACACCCGTGATAATTATTTTTCCGGTTATATTGCCACCCAAAATACCCACTCAAACTGTGAGTATTATTTTAATAACGATGCCAGCGATTTCTCCCGACACACTGCTTTTATCGATAAGAACCCAGGGTTGTGCCAGGACAATAAATTTATCTATATAACGACGTATCCTGAGTCCAAAAAACTGTCAGTGATCCAGTGTCGCTCCCCTATAAACGGAGAGCAGAAGAAGAATACCTGTCAGTCGGTCTATTACCCACGGTACGATAGCTAATGAACTTACCTTCCCGCGCGCCCAAAATCAGAACACAAACAGGTATTATCCTGCTGCTTTGTCTTGTGGTTATCAGTATTGTGAGTTTTTGGCAGCAGGGTAAAAATCATAGCCATCTACATAATCTAGCCTGTCGCGCTACGATCGAGATCGTACGCGATACGGCCTCGTTTCGCGGGATCATCGATATCAAAAGTGGGGACAGTAAAGGTATTGTGAATATTGATGGCATCATCAAAGATGCAAACAACAGCGAGCAAACCGTGCAACGCATGGTGTTGTTTACCCACTCCAGCTATGGCTCAAGCCCGGTATGGGTATCGCAGAACATCCATATATCAAATCGTGAAACCGCCCCTGTCAGTATCATCCAGCAACTCCTGCCCGATTTCTTCCTGACCAATACCAGCGTCTCTAATGTCGATCTTTTCTCTCTGAATAAAGAAACCTACCTGATCACTAAAGAAGGCATCCCCTACCTGTACTGTCAGAATTATGACTTGCCCGAGAGTGAATAGTGACACCGTATTTTTGCGCCAAAGTGACGGGTGAATGTCTGGGGTAGTCGGTGATAAGATACTCTATTGTGGCTGAACTGAGGCTTGCCGTTGCAGCCCTTCAGGCTGCTTTCGATAGTGAAATTTATGGGTTTGTGTGAGTCTACAGGGGGTTCACATGAGACTGCCCGAGTACCTAAAAATATTAAAAAACGAGCATAATCAATATGAAAGAGTCACTTGATACGGACTTCACCAACCACACCCCCATGATGCAGCAGTATCTTAAGCTGAAGGCTCAGCACCCGGAGATCCTGCTGTTTTACCGCATGGGCGACTTTTACGAACTGTTTTATGACGATGCCAAACGTGCGTCGCAGCTGTTGGATATCTCGCTGACCAAGCGCGGCGCATCCGCGGGCGAACCGATCCCGATGGCGGGCATTCCCCACCACGCGGTAGAAAACTACCTCGCAAAACTGGTGAATCAGGGGGAGTCGGTTGCCATTTGCGAACAAATTGGCGACCCTGCCACCAGCAAAGGTCCGGTTGAGCGCAAAGTTGTCCGCATCGTCACGCCCGGTACCATCAGCGATGAAGCGTTGTTGCAGGAGCGTCAGGACAACCTGCTGGCCGCCATCTGGCAGGACAGCAAAGGCTACGGCTATGCCACGCTAGACATCAGCTCCGGGCGCTTTCGCGTCAGTGAACCAGCCGACCGTGAGACCATGGCGGCAGAATTACAGCGCACTAACCCGGCAGAACTGCTGTATGCCGAAGATTTCGCCGAGACCTCGCTGATCGAAGGCCGTCGCGGACTGCGTCGCCGTCCGCTGTGGGAATTTGAAATTGATACCGCCCGCCAGCAGCTTAACTTACAGTTTGGCACGCGGGACCTGATTGGCTTTGGTGTCGAAAACGCACCGCGCGGCTTATGTGCCGCAGGCTGTCTGCTGCAATATGCGAAAGATACCCAGCGCACCTCGCTGCCGCATATTCGTTCCATCACCATGGAGCGCCAGCAGGACAGCATCATTATGGATGCCGCCACGCGCCGGAATCTGGAGATTACCCAGAATCTGGCCGGCGGTATCGAAAATACGCTGGCCTCGGTGTTCGACTGCACCGTCACCCCGATGGGCAGCCGTATGCTTAAGCGCTGGCTGCATATGCCGGTTCGCGACACCAAAATCCTCACCGAACGTCAGCAGACGATCGGCGCCCTGCAGGATGTCACCAGCGAATTACAGCCGGTTCTGCGTCAGGTCGGCGATCTGGAGCGTATTCTGGCTCGCCTGGCACTGCGTACCGCGCGTCCACGCGATCTGGCCCGTATGCGCCACGCCTTTCAGCAATTACCTGAACTGCGTGCACAGCTGGAAGGTGTCGACAGCGCGCCGGTACAGATGCTGCGCGAGAAAATGGGCGAGTTCAGCGAACTGCGTGAACTGCTGGAACGCGCCGTCGTTGAAGCCCCGCCGGTACTGGTACGCGACGGTGGCGTCATTGCGCCAGGCTATAACGATGAACTGGACGAGTGGCGGGCGCTGGCCGATGGCGCGACCGACTATCTTGACCGACTGGAGATCCGCGAACGTGAACGCACCGGGCTGGACACGCTTAAGGTTGGATTTAACGGTGTACACGGTTACTACATTCAGATCAGCCGCGGTCAAAGCCATCTGGCGCCCATTAACTACGTGCGCCGCCAGACGCTAAAAAATGCCGAACGCTACATCATTCCTGAACTCAAAGAGTACGAAGACAAAGTCCTGACCTCGAAGGGTAAAGCGTTGGCGCTGGAAAAACAGCTGTACGACGAAATCTTCGACATGCTGTTACCACACCTGGCGGATTTACAGCAGAGCGCCAGTGCGCTGGCCGAGCTCGACGTGCTGGTCAATCTGGCAGAACGGGCTTATACCCTGAATTACACCTGCCCGACCTTCACCGACAAACCCGGCATTCGTATTACCGAAGGCCGTCATCCGGTGGTTGAACAGGTGCTGACCGAACCGTTTATTGCCAACCCGCTGAATCTTTCACCTCAGCGCCGGATGTTGATCATCACCGGGCCGAATATGGGCGGTAAAAGTACCTATATGCGCCAGACCGCACTGATCGCCCTGCTGGCCTACATCGGCAGCTATGTTCCGGCACAAAAGGTTGAGATAGGTCCGATCGATCGCATCTTTACCCGCGTGGGCGCAGCGGATGACCTGGCGTCCGGTCGTTCGACCTTTATGGTTGAGATGACCGAAACCGCCAATATTTTGCATAACGCCACCGAGAACAGCCTGGTGTTGATGGATGAGATTGGGCGCGGCACCTCCACCTATGACGGTCTGTCGCTGGCATGGGCGTGCGCAGAAAATCTTGCCAATAAAATCAAGGCATTGACGCTTTTCGCAACCCACTACTTTGAACTGACTCAGTTAGCAGAGAAGATGGAAGGCGTTGCCAATGTGCATTTGGACGCATTAGAGCACGGCGATACGATTGCCTTTATGCATAGTGTGCAGGATGGTGCGGCAAGCAAAAGCTATGGTCTGGCCGTCGCTGCGCTGGCCGGTGTGCCGAAAGACGTCATCAAACGTGCGCGGCAAAAACTGCGCGAACTGGAAAGCATTACGCCAAATGCCGCCGCGACCCAGGTAGACGGGACGCAAATGTCGTTACTTTCAGCACCGGAAGAAACATCTCCCGCTGTAGAAGCGCTGGAAAATCTCGACCCGGATTCCCTGACGCCGCGTCAGGCGCTGGAATGGATTTATCGGTTGAAAAGCCTGGTGTAACACTCGTTGTGCCCGATGTCGCTGCGCTCATCGGGCCTACAAAATACCGCTATATGCAAGCCGGGCATGGCAAAGCCACGCCCGGGATTTTGATTAGCGCTTACCTTCCACCAGCAGCGGCGGGATGCTCGGCACCATTGGCGCGTCATCGATATCTTTTTGCGTCATGCGAAACGCCTGCGGGTAATGTTCGCGACTGGTACGGCGTAGCGGCTCGGTATCACGCCAGGTGTAAAGGCAGTGCTGGCACTGGTATACCGTCCAGACGCCTTTCACCGGCGAGGTTGCCATCACTTCAATATGTTCATCAGCACAACGTGGACAAATCATCTGCTACTCCTTATTTACGGTTAGCCAGCATGGCGGTCAGCTTTTCAGCCCAGGCTTTGGTTTCCGGTAAATCGCATACCGGCTGGCTGTAGTGACCACGGTTATCCGGTGCAACCGGGGTAGTGGCATCAATGATCAGCTTATCGGTAATCCCTGCCGGGCTGGAACCCGGATCCAACTCCAGCACCGACATGTTCGGTAACTGCACCAGATCGCCTGCCGGGTTGACCTTCGACGACAGCGCCCACATCACCTGCGGCAGGTTGAACGGGTCAACGTCCTCATCCACCATAATCACCATCTTCACGTAGCCCAGACCGTGCGGCGTGGTCATCGCCCGCAGGCCGACCGCGCGGGCAAAGCCGCCATAGCGTTTTTTAGTCGAGATAATCGCCAGCAGACCGTGGGTGTACATGGCATTCACCGCCTGTACCTCCGGGAATTCCGCTTTCAGTTGCTGATACAACGGCACACAGGTCGCAGGCCCCATCAGGTAGTCGATTTCGGTCCACGGCATACCCAAATACAGCGATTCAAAAATCGGTTTGGTGCGATAAGAGACTTTATCAATACGCACCACCGTCATATTGCGCCCCCCGGAATAGTGACCGGTAAACTCACCAAACGGGCCTTCGATTTCACGTTTGCGGCTTTCGATAACACCTTCGAGGATCACCTCAGAACCCCACGGCACGTCAAAACCGGTGAGCGGCGCGGTGGCGATCGGGTATGGGCTTTCACGCAGCGCACCCGCCATCTCATATTCAGACTGATCGTACTTCAGCGGCGTAGCGCCCATTAGGGTAATGATCGGATCGTTACCCAGGGTGATGGCAATCGGCAGATCTTCACCGCGTTCTTCGGCTTTATGCAGATGCAGCGCGATGTCGTGCATCGGAACCGGCTGTAGGCCAAGCTTACGTTTGCCCTTCACTTCCATGCGGTAGATGCCGACGTTTTGCTTGCCGAAGTTATCCGGATCCAGCGGATCGCGCGACACCACGCAGGCTTTGTCGAGATAGAAGCCCCCGTCGCCGTCGTTCAAACGAAACAACGGCAGAATGTCGAACAGATTAATGTCTTCGCCGTCGACAGTATTCTCAGCCCATGCCGGGTTCGCACGGCGCTCCGGGGCAATCGGAAATTTATCCCAGCGTCGGATAAACTCATCAATCTGTTTTCTGACCGGCGTATTGATCGGCAGCCCCATCGAAATGGCGTGGTTTTGCCATGAGCCGATGGTGTTCATCGCCACACGGGCGTCGGTAAAGCCACGAATATTGTCAAACCACAGCGCCGGTGCGCCGTCGCCGATACGCCCGGTCGCATTAGCGGCCGCGGCCAGATCCGGCTCAGCGTTCACCTCTTCGCTGATTTTCAGCAATTGCCCCTGGTCGTCCAGCGCCTGCAAGAAACCGCGCAAATCATCAAATGCCATTATTCATTCTCCTGTGAAAAATTCTGCGCCGGTCGTAAACCCTGCCAGCGACGGGCGTTCGGATGTTCCAGACCAAACTGATCGAGTACGCGCGCCACAATGTGCTGCGTGATGTCGTCGATCGTTTGGGGATGGTTATAAAACGCGGGCATCGGCGGCACCATCGCGACGCCCATGCGGGAAAGTGCGAGCATATTCTCCAGATGGAGGGTACTCAGCGGCATTTCACGCGGCACCAGCACCAGTTTGCGCCCTTCCTTCAGCACCACGTCGGCAGCACGGCCCACCAGCCCTTCGGCATAGCCTGCGCGAATTCCGGCCAGCGTTTTCATGCTGCAGGGGATAATAATCATGCCGTTGGTGTGAAATGAGCCGGAAGAGATCGTCGCCGCCTGGTCCGCCGGGTTGTGGCAATAATCCGCCAGCGCAGACACCTCGCGGACGCTATAAGGCGTTTCCAGTTCAATGGTGGTTTTCGCCCACTTCGACAGCACCAGATGTGTTTCCACCTCCGGCATTTCCCGCAGCGCCTGTAGCAGCGACACACCAAGCGGTGCTCCCGTTGCACCGGTCATCCCTACGATCAGTCTCATTCAGCCCCTCAATATTTGTTCGTGTACGAACATTTTAGCTAAAATACGCTCTCGATACATTTCAGGCAAGGGTGACTCGCACAGATAGCTAAAGAAACGATCGTTAAAAAATGGCGCATTACCCGCTATGATAGAAGCCGACCGCGATCCCGGAGTCCCTATGCCGTTACGAAATAAAGCCTTTCACCTGTTACGTCAGCTTTTCCAGCAGCATACGTCACGCTGGCAGCACGAATTACCGGAGCTCACCAAGCCGCAGTACGCAGTGATGCGCGCTATTGCCGAGCATCCCGGCATTGAACAGGTTGCTCTCACCGAAGCCGCGGTCTGCACCAAGGCCACGCTTGCCGAGCTGCTGAGCCGTATGGAAAAGCGTGAGCTGGTCAGGCGTGAACACTTCCCGGCGGATAAGCGTCGTCGGTTTGTCTATTTGACTGAGCAAGGTGAGGCACTACTGGCAAGCGCAGCGCCGCTGGGCGATAGCGTTGATGATGAGTTTCTGGGCAGGTTGAGCGAGGAAGAGCGTGAACAGTTCACGCAACTGGTACGCAAGATGATGGGGTAATTCTGCCGGATGGCAATAAACCAAGAAAAAGGCCAGCCTCACTGAGACTGGCCTTTCTTGATAGAACTGTGCTTACTCGCGGAACAGCGCTTCGATATTCAGTCCCTGTGTCTGCAGGATTTCACGCAGACGACGCAGACCTTCAACCTGAATCTGACGAACACGTTCACGAGTGAGACCAATTTCACGGCCCACATCTTCCAGTGTCGCAGCTTCATACCCCAGCAGACCGAAACGACGTGCCAGCACTTCACGCTGTTTGGCGTTCAGTTCGAACAGCCATTTGACGATGCTCTGTTTCATATCATCGTCTTGCGTGGTGTCTTCCGGACCATTTTCCTTTTCGTCGGCCAGAATATCCAGCAACGCTTTTTCGGAATCGCCACCCAGCGGGGTGTCTACCGAGGTAATGCGCTCGTTGAGTCGGAGCATACGGCTGACGTCATCAACCGGTTTATCCAGTTGTTCAGCAATCTCTTCTGCGCTCGGTTCGTGGTCCAGTTTATGCGACAACTCACGCGCGGTACGCAGATAGACGTTCAGCTCTTTTACTATATGGATCGGCAGTCGGATCGTACGGGTTTGGTTCATAATCGCCCGTTCGATCGTCTGGCGGATCCACCAGGTTGCGTATGTTGAGAAGCGGAACCCGCGCTCCGGGTCAAACTTCTCGACGGCACGGATAAGCCCCAGATTGCCCTCTTCAATCAGATCCAGCAATGCCAGACCACGATTGCCATAACGACGGGCAATTTTAACCACCAGACGCAGGTTACTTTCAATCATGCGACGGCGAGAGGCTACATCTCCACGCAATGCGCGACGCGCGAAATACACTTCTTCTTCGGCTGTTAACAGTGGCGAATAACCAATCTCACCAAGGTAAAGCTGAGTCGCGTCCAACACACGCTGTGTGGCCCCTTGCGATAACAGCTCCTCTTCAGCCAGGTCGTTATCACTGGGTTCCTCTTCACTCAAGGCTTTTTCATCAAAAGCCTCTACTCCGTTCTCATCAAATTCCGCGTCTTCATTTAAATCATGAACTTTCAGCGTATTCTGACTCATAAAGGTGGCTCCTACCCGTGATCCCTAAACGGAACAAGCAAGTGAAAGCCTGGTTCCGCCGAATTATCGCTGCGGTAAATAGCGCAGCGGGTTTACGGATTTCCCCTTGTAACGAATTTCAAAATGCAAGCGTGTAGAACTGGTTCCGGTGCTACCCATGGTAGCTATTTTCTGCCCCGCCTTGATTTCTTGTTGCTCCCGAACCAGCATTGTATCGTTATGGGCGTAGGCACTCAGGTAATCATCGTTGTGTTTGATGATAATAAGATTACCGTAACCGCGCAGTGCGTTACCGGCATATACGACGCGTCCATCTGCGGTCGCGACAATAGCCTGTCCCTTACTGCCTGCAATGTCGATCCCTTTATTGCCACCTTCGGTAGCCGCAAAGTTTTCAATCACTTTACCGTCAGTCGGCCAACGCCAGGTGGAGATTGGCGCACTGGTAGACGTTGAGCTTGCAGTCGATTCGGTTGCGCTAACTGCTGGTGCCGTTACTGGCGCTGTGACAACTGTCCCAGCAGGCTTGTTGTTCGGCAACATTTTGTTAGCACTTTGTTCACCTGAATCCTCAGAATACGTAATTGTTGGTTTCGAAGCAACAGCGACGGTGGAATTTTGTGCAGGGTTGGTCACAACTCCTTGCTGTGCTGCATCCGCCTGGGTGATGGCATTGCCGCCGGTAATCGGCGCACCCGATGCGTTGCCCACTTGCAGAGTTTGTCCCACATTCAGGCCATACGGGGCCGGAACGTTATTGCGTTGTGCGAGGTCACGGAAATCGTTCCCGGTTATCCAGGCAATATAGAAAAGTGTGTCACCTTTCTTAACTGTATAGGTGCTGCCGCCGGTATAGCTCCCTTTCGGAATGTTCCCATACTTACGGTTGTACACAATGCGTCCGTTTTCCGTCTGCACTGGCTGTTCAGCAACGGGCTGAATTTGTGTTGACTGCGTGGTTGGACGCTGCACCGGTTGGATCTGCGGCGTTTGCTGTGCAGTCGCCGTCGTGCCCATTTTAGGTGGAGGCGTGATTAGCATGCCAGAATTGGTGTTCGTTGGCGCACCGCCATCAACAGAGTTGACCGGCGCAGGCGGATTCGAGGTGTTAGAACAGCCTGCCAGCCATAACGAAACCAGTGACAATGCCGCCATGCGGCGAACGGTAAATTTGTGGCTTCCCGCGCTCATTTATCCCCCAGGAAAATTTGGTTAACAACCAGTGACGTAATCACCGTGCAAGGCATCGGGCTGGACACTGGAAAACGTGACCACGATACGCTTACTAATTCCAGAATATCCAGGAAAACTCCAGGTATTCAGAACCTATATCTACGCTAATTCCCCTTTAACTAAGGGTACGAAGCGTACAGCCTCCACGGTATCGATAATAAATTCGCCTCCCCGACGACGCACCCGTTTCAAATACTGGTGCTCGTCGCCCACGGGTAAGACGAGAATGCCGCCTTCATCCAACTGCGTCATTAACGCGGTAGGGATTTCCGGCGGTGCTGCTGTCACAATGATGGCGTCAAACGGCGCTCGTGCCTGCCAGCCTTGCCATCCATCACCATGACGGGTTGAAACATTATGTAAATCAAGCTGCTTCAGGCGACGACGCGCCTGCCACTGCAAACCTTTAATGCGCTCGACAGAACACACATGCTGCACCAGATGCGCCAGAATCGCTGTCTGGTAACCGGAACCGGTGCCGATTTCCAGCACCCGCGATTGTGGCGTCAGCTCAAGCAACTCGGTCATACGTGCGACCATATAAGGCTGCGAAATCGTCTGCCCCTGACCAATGGGCAGGGCGATGTTTTCCCAGGCCTTATGTTCAAACGCCTCATCAATGAATTTTTCACGCGGCACGGCGGCGAGCGCATCAAGGACAAGCTCATCTCTGATGCCCTGCGCACGTAATTGTTCAAGAAGAGTGTGTACGCGTCTGCTTACCATTGCGTGTCGACTCCCACGCTGTCTAACCAATCAGAAACAACCTGATGCGCGCCGTATGCGGTTAAATCAACATGCAGCGGCGTGACAGAAACATAGCCTTCATCGACGGCAGCAAAGTCCGTATCCGGCCCGGCATCGCATTTTTCGCCCGGCGGCCCAATCCAGTACAACGTGTTACCGCGCGGGTCCTGCTGTGGAATAACCTGATCCGCCGGATGGCGACTGCCGCAGCGGGTAACGCGAATACCTTTAATCTGATCCAGCGGCAAGTCCGGAACGTTGATATTCAGAATACGCCCGGTACGCAGCGGTTCGCGGCTCAGCGCACGTAAAATGCGGCAGGTAATTGCGGCTGCGGTATCGTAGTGTTTATGACCATCCAGTGAGACCGCCAGCGCGGGAAAGCCCAGGTGCCGACCTTCCATCGCTGCCGCAACGGTTCCAGAATAGATAACATCGTCACCCAGATTAGGACCAGCGTTAATCCCGGAAACTACGATGTCCGGACGCGGACGCATTAACGCGTTTACGCCCAGATAGACGCAGTCGGTAGGCGTGCCCATTTGCACGGCGATATCACCGTTTTCAAAGGTGAAGGTGCGAAGCGAAGATTCCAGCGTCAGCGAGTTAGACGCGCCACTGCGGTTACGATCCGGGGCAACTACCTGTACGTCAGCAAACTCACGCAGCGCTTTCGCCAGCGTTTGTATACCGGGCGCGTGGACCCCATCATCGTTACTCAGCAATATACGCATAATCACCCGTTGTGTTAATAAGTTCCCTTACTACACTGGTGGCAAAGCTACCTGCCGGTAGCCAGAAGCGTAACTCAACGGTTACGTCATCCCACCAGTTCCAGCTTAATTGTTGTGGGTACAGCAGCATAGCGCGACGCGATGCGTCGACTTTCTCACGCAATAATAAAGACTGCAGCACGCTTTCATCGGCAATGGCGGCCTGTTCAAACGCCAGCGCATCGCGCTGAGTTCCCCACTCACCGCAGCCGGGTAATGCCGCTGTAATCATTAATTCTCTTACATTAACGCGACGCTGTAATTCAGCTTGTTCTTCAGGAGTGGCAACAAACCAACTTCCGCGTCCAGACAATTGTAGCGCATCGCCGTCAACAACTTGATTAAAGTCTGTTTTTTTCAATCGTTCATTGACTATTTGATTAAACAACGCGCTACGGGCTGCCGACAACCAAAAACTGCGTTTATTGCGATCGCGCACCGGTGCATCGCTTTGCGCCCAGCGCAGCGCCCCTTGCAGGTTACTGCCGGCGATGCCAAAACGTTGGGCACCAAAATAGTTCGGTACGCCGCGCTCGAGAATAGCCTGCAAACGTGCTTCAACGTCAGCGCGATCGCTGACTTCACGCAGCACCACCGTAAAGCCGTTACCTTTCAGGGCACCTAAACGCAGCTTACGCTTGTGACGGGCGTACTCCAGCACTTTACAGCCTTCAAGCTCAAATTTGCTTAAATCAGGCATGACATTGCCCGGCACGCGCGCGCACAGCCACTGTTCAGTGACCGCATGCTTATCTTTCTGCCCGGCGAAGCTGACTTCACGGGCATGAATTTTCAAAAACTTTGCCAGTGCATCAGCGACAAAACGAGTGTTACAGCCGTTCTTCAGGATGCGTACCAGAACGTGTTCGCCTTCTCCGTCCGGTTCAAAGCCTAAATCTTCGACCACCACAAAGTCTTCTGGATTCGCCTTCAATACGCCACGGCCCTGCGGTTTACCGTGGAGATACGTCAGATTTTCAAACTCTGTCATTTTGTAGCCTTTATGAGTAACGCCACCGCTTCACAGGCAATCCCTTCCCCACGCCCGGTAAAACCGAGTTTCTCCGTGGTGGTCGCTTTCACGTTAACATCATCCATATGACAGCCAAGATCTTCGGCAATAAACACGCGCATTTGTGGAATGTGCGGCAGCATCTTCGGTGCCTGCGCAATAATGGTCACATCCACATTGCCGAGCGTGTAGCCTTTGGCCTGAATACGACGCCAGGCTTCACGTAATAATTCGCGGCTATCTGCCCCTTTAAAGGCCGGATCGGTGTCCGGGAACAGTTTACCGATATCGCCCAGCGCTGCCGCGCCCAGCAGCGCATCAGTCAGCGCATGTAACGCGACGTCGCCATCAGAATGCGCCAGCAGCCCCTTTTCGTACGGGATGCGCACGCCACCAATGATAATTGGGCCTACGCCGCCAAAGGCGTGTACATCAAAACCGTGTCCAATTCGCATTATGCATTCTCCTGATATACACATCATCCTTCAAGCGGCCTCTTTGTTGGCTGCCTTTGTTCACCCCAGTCACTTACTTAGGTAAGCTCCTGGGGATTCACTCAGTAGCCGCCTCGATGCAGCTTGAATGATTTTGTGTCTAGATTCTTCGGGTCAGATAAAATTCCGCAAGCGCCAGATCTTCCGGACGAGTAACTTTAATATTATCAGCGCGTCCTTCGACAAGCTGTGGATGAAAGCCGCAATATTCCAGCGCCGAGGCCTCATCAGTAATGGTCGCGCCTTCGTTGAGTGCTCGGGCCAGGCAGTGGTGTAATAACTCGCGGGGGAAAAACTGCGGCGTCAACGCGTGCCATAAGTCAGTACGTTCGACCGTATGGGCAATGTCAGTTTTGCCCGGTTCCGCGCGTTTCATGGTATCGCGCACCGGTGCGGCAAGGATCCCACCTGTACGACTGGTTTCGCTTATCGCCAGTAAACGAGATAAATCGTCCTGATGCAGGCACGGTCTGGCTGCATCATGCACCAGCACCCAGCGGGCATTTCCGGTGGCCTGCAAACCGGCCAGCACTGAATCGGCGCGCTCATTCCCGCCATCCACCACGGTGATTTGCGGGTGCGCTGCCAGAGGAAGTTCTGCAAAGCGGCTGTCGCCAGGGCTGATAGCAATGACGACATGCGTCACCCGGGGATGCGCCAGTAGCGCAGCAACCGAGTGTTCAAGAATGGTTTTATTGCCGATGGAGAGATACTGCTTAGGACACTCCGATTGCATTCGGCGGCCAAATCCGGCAGCCGGTACCACGGCGCAAACGTCCAATAAAGTGGCTGCCATGTTAAATCCTTGGCTGGTTTATCGATTGTTTTGCCCTGCAGTCTGAGCGCGTTTAGACGCGTCAGGCACCAGACGATAAAAGGTTTCGCCCGGCTTGGTCATGCTGAGTTCGTTGCGCGCACGCTCTTCAATCGCTTCCTGACCGCCATTGAGATCGTCAATTTCGGCAAACAGCTGATCGTTACGCGCTTTAAGTTTCGCATTTGTCGCTTGCTGCGCAGCCACATCATCGTTGACGCGGCTATAGTCATGTATGCCGTTCTTACCGAACCACAGCGAATACTGAAGCCAGACCAATAAAGCCAGCAACAGCAGCGTTAGTTTACCCATCCTGCCCCCTGAAAAACGGCATCATCATCCCAAAACATCCGCAGACGACTCTCCGTCTACAGGCGGGAATACCGCGACAACGCGGGCAAATGTACCACATTTGCTCGTTGTTACGTATACCCCGTGTAAGGAGAACATAATCTCATTGTTGGTTACGGTTTGAATTATGACCAGTCCGCGTTTCAGCCTCAGTAGCCATATAAAGAGAAGGGATATAGCCTAGCCCAGCAGCCACATAAACAATGCCCCGAACATCAGCCCCACCGTCAGCAGGGTACACGTCATGCTCAGGAACAGTCGTCCCTTCAATAACGAGTGCAGGGCGATTCCCGCCACAATCGCGACAGGCAGCAATGCAAGGAAAAACGGCCAGGTATAGAGGAAGAAAAACAGCGTGTTAGGGCCATACATAAGACATGGAATGCCCAGCGCCAGCAACCACGCCACAAAACCGACCACGGCCCCCGGTAGTGACCAGATGGTTTCGTCGTCGGCATTGAAGGTGTCTGACTCTGCAATAGTAATGTTATGGCTGTTACGCATAGCTAATCCTGTGACCTTGACTGACCAAGCCGATAAGCTCGGGGATGTCTCAGGATCTGATAATATCTTGCTGCCTCAGCAGGTCTAATAATTGAGGAACCAAATTTGTTACCAATTGTTCACCATCAAGGTGAATCTCTGGCGATTCAGGCGCTTCATACACCGCGTCAATTCCGGTGAAATTGCGCAGTTCACCCGCTCGCGCTTTTTTATACAGCCCTTTCGGATCGCGGGCTTCGCATGTCGCCAGCGGCGTATCGACAAACACCTCGATAAAACGCCCCTCGCCGACGCGCTCGCGGACCATTTGCCGCTCAGCGCGATGCGGGGAGATAAATGCCGTCAGCACCACCAGCCCGGCATCCACCATCAGGCTAGCGACTTCCCCCACCCGCCGGATGTTCTCTTTGCGATCGGCGTCGCTAAAACCCAGATCGCTGCACAGGCCATGGCGCACGTTGTCGCCATCCAGCAGATAGGTACTGACGCCCAGATTGTATAGTGCTTCTTCCAGCGCCCCTGCCACCGTCGATTTACCCGAGCCGGAGAGCCCGGTAAACCACAGCACAACACCACGGTGACCGTGGCGTTGCTCTCGCTGTTGCGGCGTAACGGGATGGGCATGCCAGACGACGTTTTCGTCATGCTGCGCCATTACTTTCCTCCCAGCAAATCGCGTGCATTCCAGTGCGGGAAGTGACGACGCACCAGTGCATTCAGTTCCAGTTCAAACGCGCTGAACGGGGATGTCGTGGCCTGTTGCTGCTCGATGGGTTCGCGGATCAGTCCCGCCCCCACGGTGACGTTGGTCAGGCGGTCAATAATAATCAGGCCGCCCGTCACTGGGTTATGCTGATAGGTATCCAGTACCAGCGGTTCATCAAACGTCAAATTAACCAGGCCAATACCATTCAGCGGCAACGCGTCGACCTCACGCTGAGTCAGGTTATTGATATCGACCTGATACTGCACGTTATCTACGCGGGCACGCGTCTTTTTGCCCGCGACTTTGATGTCATAGCTCTGACCTTCCGACAGCGGTTGTTCCGCCATCCATACCACGTCAACGGCAGCATGCTGTACCGCAGGCAAGACTTCGCGAGCATCCAGCAACAGGTCGCCACGGCTGATGTCGATTTCATCTTTCAGTACCAGAGTAATCGCTTCGCCCGCATGCGCTTCCTGGAGGTCGCCGTCAAAAGTGACGATCCGCGCGACGCTTGATTCAACGCCAGACGGCAGCACTTTGATTCGCTGGCCTACCGTTACGCGACCGGAGGCCAGAGTTCCGGCATAACCACGAAAATCCAGGTTCGGGCGATTCACATACTGTACCGGGAAACGCATCGGTTGGGCCTCAACAGCACGCTGGATCTCTACCGTTTCCAGTACCTCCAGCAGCGTCGGGCCGCTATACCATGGCATGTTTTTACTCTGGGAGGCCACGTTGTCGCCTTCCAGCGCAGAAAGCGGCACAAAACGAATATCCAGATTGCCCGGCAACTGTTCGGCAAAGGTCAGATAATCTTCGCGAATGCGGGTAAATGTTTCTTCGCTGAAGCTCACCAGATCCATTTTATTGATCGCCACCACCAGATGTTTGATCCCCAACAGCGTGGAGATAAAACTGTGGCGGCGAGTCTGGTCCAGCACACCTTTACGTGCATCAATCAGCAGGATCGCCAGATCGCATGTGGACGCACCGGTGGCCATGTTCCGAGTGTATTGCTCGTGCCCTGGCGTATCGGCAATAATAAATTTGCGCTTCTCGGTGGAGAAATAGCGGTAGGCCACGTCGATAGTGATCCCCTGCTCACGCTCGGCCTGTAACCCGTCAACCAGCAGCGCCAGATCCAGTTTCTCACCCTGGGTACCATGACGTTTGCTGTCGTTATGCAGCGTTGAGAGCTGATCTTCGTAAATCTGGCGCGTGTCGTGCAGCAGGCGGCCAATCAGCGAGCTTTTCCCGTCATCCACGCTGCCGCAGGTTAAAAAGCGCAGCAGGCTTTTGTGTTGCTGGGCAACCATCCAGGCTTCAACGCCGCCTTCATTAGCAATTTGTTGTGCAAGTGTCGTGTTCATGGCGGCTCCTTAGAAATACCCCTGACGTTTCTTCAGCTCCATGGAGCCCGCCTGGTCGCGGTCAATCACGCGGCCCTGACGTTCACTGGTGGTTGAGACCAGCATTTCTTCGATAATTTCCGGCAGCGTCTGCGCGTTTGACTCCACGGCGCCGGTAAGCGGCCAGCAGCCAAGCGTGCGGAAACGCACCATGCGTTTTTTGATAACCTCACCGGGTTGCAGATCGATCCTGTCGTCATCGATCATCATCAGCATGCCATCACGTTCCAGCACCGGGCGTTCCGCGGCCAGGTACAGCGGTACAATGTCGATATTTTCCAACCAGATGTACTGCCAGATATCCTGTTCAGTCCAGTTCGAAAGCGGGAACACGCGAATGCTTTCGCCTTTGTTAATCTGCCCGTTGTAGTTGTGCCACAGTTCCGGACGCTGGTTTTTCGGGTCCCAGCGATGAAAACGATCGCGGAAGGAATAAATTCGCTCTTTGGCACGCGATTTCTCTTCATCGCGGCGGGCACCACCGAACGCGGCGTCAAAGCCGTATTTGTTCAGCGCCTGCTTCAGCCCTTCGGTTTTCATGATGTCGGTATGCTTGGCGCTGCCGTGGACAAACGGGTTAATCCCCATCGCCACCCCTTCCGGGTTTTTATGCACCAACAACTCGCAGCCGTAGGCCTTGGCTGTACGGTCACGGAATTCATACATCTCGCTGAATTTCCAGCCGGTGTCCACATGTAGCAACGGGAACGGCAGCGTGCCGGGATAAAACGCTTTGCGCGCCAGATGCAGCATTACGCTGGAGTCTTTGCCGATGGAATACATCATCACCGGATTAGAAAACCCGGCGGCCACCTCACGAATAATATGGATGCTTTCCGCTTCCAGTTGCCGCAGGTGGGTAAGTCGTTTTTGATCCATAACCGTTCCTATGTAATGCCGTTATTGTTCTAACGATGCTCAGATAACTCGACTATAGGGAGGGCAAGAGAACGAATGAAATTACGAATTGGAATGAGTAGTTCCTCAAAGGAATAACGATCTGGAAAAGCAAATATCAAAAAGTGCTTAAGCCGCCGGATTTCGGGCATTTAGGAGCAAATGAAATTGTTTTACCCCGATCACGGTTTCATACTAGCGGGTAAAAATTTATGCTTGGTATTTAAGGACTCACTATGTTTTCCGCATTGCGCCACTTTCCTGCTGCCCTGGCGCTCGGCGTGTGCTTTATCCTTCCCGCACAGGCAACCTCTTCGAAGCCCGGAGATATCGCCAACTTCCAGGCCCGCCATATTGCAACGTTTTTTCCTGGCCGCGTGACGGGCTCGCCTGCAGAAATGTTGTCTGCCGATTATTTACGTCAGCAGTTTCAGCAGATGGGATACAGCAGTGATATTCGGACGTTTAATAGCCGCTATGTGTATACCGCCAAAAATAACCATAAAAACTGGCATAACGTAACGGGTAGCACGGTAATTGCAGCACATGAAGGTAAGGCACCGCAGCAGATTATTATTATGGCGCACCTTGATACCTACGCGCCGCAAAGCGATGCCGACTCCGATGCCAATCTCGGTGGATTAACGCTGCAAGGGATTGACGATAACGCGGCGGGTCTCGGCGTGATGCTGGAACTGGCAGAAAAACTCAAGAATGTCCCGACCGAGTACGGCATCCGCTTTATCGCCACCAGCGGAGAAGAAGAAGGCAAGCTCGGCGCAGAGAACGTACTCAAACGCATGAGCGCCGCAGAGAAGAAAAATACGCTGCTGGTGATTAATCTCGATAACCTGATCGTCGGCGATAAGCTCTATTTCAACAGCGGGCAAAAAACACCTGAAGCGGTTCGTAAGCTCACGCGCGACCGGGCGCTGGCTATTGCACGCAGTCGCGGTATCTCCGCCAGCACTAATCCCGGTCTGAACAAGAACTACCCGAAAGGCACTGGATGTTGTAACGATGCGGAGGTGTTCGACAAAGCGGGGATTGCCGTGCTCTCCGTCGAAGCCACCAACTGGAATCTGGGTAATAAAGACGGCTATCAGCAGCGAGCCAAAACCGCCTCATTCCCTGCAGGCAACAGCTGGCACGACGTTCGACTTGATAACCAGCAGCATATTGATAAAGCGTTACCCGGCCGTATTGAGCACCGCAGTCGCGACGTGGTACGCATTATGCTGCCACTGGTCAAAGAGCTGGCAAAGGCGGGCTAATTCACCCGTATCCTGCCCGGTAGCATGCAGATGCTTACCGGGCCTGTTACCGATTACCCTTCGTGCAATCCGCACTCCCGCTTCAGTCCGAAGAAGCGCGTCTCTTCTTCCGCCATGCCCGGTTCCCATTTACGGGTGGTGTGGGTATCGCCTACCGACAGATAGCCTTGCTCCCACAGCGGATGATACTTCAGCCCGTGTTGTTGCAGGTACTGGTACACCGTGCGGTTGTCCCAGTCGATGATCGGCAGCAGTTTGAACACGCCACGCTGGATAGCCAGTACCGGCAAATGGGCACGACTGCCGGATTGCTCACGACGCAGACCGGCAAACCAGGTTTGCGCATTGAGTTCTTGCAGCGCCCGGTTCATCGGCTCGACTTTGTTGATGTCATTATATTTCTCAATGCCTTCAACGCCCTGTTCCCACAGTTTACCATAGCGCGCTTCCTGCCAGGCGGCACTCTCTTTTGCCCGGTAGACCTGCAGATTGAGTTTGAGCGTGTCCGTTAACTCGTCAATAAACTGGTAGGTTTCCGGGAACAAATAGCCGGTATCGGTAAGGATCACCGGGATATCCGGGCGAATCTGATTCACCAGGTGCAGGCTAACCGCCGCCTGAATACCAAAGCTCGAAGAGAGCACGTAGTCGCCGGGTAGATTCTCCAGCGCCCACGCCACGCGATCCTGCGCGCTCAGTTTTTCCAGTTGGCTGTTGGTTTCCGCCAGCGCCATGACGCGCTCAACTTTTGGTAGCGCGTTCAGGCCGTTTAGATCGAGTCTGGACATAAGTTCCTCGCTGTATGCCTTGCCTGATGGCGCTTCGCTTATCAGGCCTACAGTCTACGTAGGCCGGATAAGGCATTTATGCCGCCATCCGGCAATTCAGGTTATTCCCAGAAATCCCGGGCGGGATCGAGCACCGGGCGAATAATGCCCGCACGCACCGTAAAATCGCCGAAGCCTTCACCCGCTTCACGCTCTTTTGCCCAGCGCCCAATCAGTTCATCCAGCAAGGCCAGAATTTCTGTCTCGGTGATGTTCTCTTTGAACATCCGTGGAATACGCGTCCCGATACGGTTACCCCCCAGGTGCAGGTTGTAACGTCCCGGCGCTTTCCCGACCAGGCCGACCTCTGCCAGCATGGCACGACCACAACCGTTCGGGCAGCCCGTCACGCGCAGCACAATGTTTTCGTCGCTCAACGCGTATTTCGCCATCAGAGCGTCAATGCTGTCGATAAACGTCGGCAGGAAGCGCTCTGCTTCCGCCATCGCCAGCGGACAGGTCGGGAACGAGACGCAGGCCATCGAGTTTTCACGCTGCGGAGTCACGGCATTCATTAAGCCGCTCTGCTGCGCAATCTTCTCGATCTTCGCCTTCTCGCTTTCCGGCACACCGGCAATGATCAGGTTCTGGTTGGCGGTAATACGGAACTCGCCTTTGTGGATCTTTGCTATCTCCAGCAACCCGGTTTTCAGCGGACGTCCCGGATAATCCAGAATACGACCATTCTCAATAAACAGCGTCAGGTGCCATTTTTTGTCGATGCCCTTCACCCAGCCGATACGATCGCCGCGACCGGTAAACTCATACGGGCGAATCGATTCAAATTTGATACCCGCCCGGCGTTCCACTTCTGCCTTAAAGGTCTCAACGCCGACGCGCTCCAGCGTGTATTTGGTTTTGGCGTTTTTACGGTCGGTACGATTACCCCAGTCGCGCTGGGTAGTCACCACCGCTTCCGCAACGGCCAGCGTGTGCTCCAGCGGCAAATAGCCAAATTCACTGGCGGTACGCGCGTAGGTTTTCTTGTTACCGTGCTCAATAGACAGCCCACCGCCAACCAGCAAGTTGAACCCCACCAGTTTGCCGTTTTCTGCTACCGCGACGAAGTTCATGTCGTTGGCATGCAGATCGATATCGTTCTGCGGCGGAATAACCACCGTCGTTTTGAACTTACGCGGCAGATAAGTTTGACCGAGGATCGGCTCTTCATCGGTGGTGGCGACTTTTTTCTGATCCAGCCAAATCTCTGCATACGCCCGGGTGCGCGGCAACAGGTGTTCAGAGATTTTCTTCGCCCACTCGTAGGCTTCCGCGTGTAACTCGGACTCGTACGGGTTGGAGGTACACAACACGTTACGGTTCATGTCGTTGGCGGTCGCCAGCGCGTCCAGTCCGACCGAGTTGAGCATCTGATGCACCGGCTTGACGTTCTTCTTCAGAATGCCGTGAAACTGAAAGGTCTGACGGTTGGTCAGACGGATGCTGCCGTAAATCGTGTTGTCATGAGCAAACTTATCGATCGCCTGCCATTGTTTAGTGGTGATGACCCCGCCCGGCAGACGGCAGCGCAGCAGCATTGCATGACGTGGCTCCAGCTTCTGCTCGGCGCGCTCGGCGCGAATATCGCGGTCATCCTGCTGGTACATACCGTGAAAACGGATCAGCAGAAAGTTATCACCTTTAAAACCGCCGGTGAGGCCGTCATTTAAATCTTCCGCAATGGTGCCGCGCAGATAGTTGCTTTCCAGCTTCATACGTTCAGCGTCGGACAGCTTACCTTCGACCACCAGTGGCCCTGGATGTTTTTCACTCATTAGTAGACATCTCGCTGATAACGGCGCTCAACGCGCAGCTCACTTAAAAATTCATCCGCCGCTTCGGTATCCATCGCACCGAATTCGGCAATCACTTCCAGCAAAGCCTGCTCAACGTCTTTCGCCATGCGATTGGCGTCGCCGCAGACATAAATGTGCGCCCCGTCATTAATCCAGCGCCACAGTTCCGCACCTTGTTGGCGCAGTTTATCTTGTACGTAGACTTTTTCTTTTTGGTCGCGTGACCAGGCGAGATCGATCCGGGTAAGTACACCCTCTTTGACGTAGCGCTGCCACTCCACCTGGTAGAGAAAATCTTCGGTAAAGTGCGGATTGCCAAAGAACAGCCAGTTTTTACCTGTCGCTTCATCGGCAGCACGCTGCTGCATAAAGGCGCGGAACGGTGCAATTCCCGTCCCCGGCCCAATCATAATGACCGGTGTTTCAGGATTGGCTGGCAGGCGGAAGTTGTCGTTATGTTCAATGAACACACGTACTTCACCTTCTTCGCCAACGCGGTCGGCGAGGAAGCTCGAGGCTCCGCCGGCACGCGCACGGCCTTCGACGTCAAACCGCACGGCACCGACGGTCACATGTACTTCGCTTTCGACTTCCGCCTGTGAGGAGGCTATTGAGTACAGGCGCGGGGTCAACGGACGCAGCAGACCGATTAACGCTTCCGCGTCCAGCTGCGCCGGAGAAAAGCGCAGCATATCGACGATAGGCGTGGTGGCGGCATAGTGTTGCAACTGCGCTTTATCGCCCACCAGCGGCAGCAACGTTTCACTGCGCGTTAAGGTGGCGTAATTTTCTACAATATTGGCTGTGTTAACCGTCAGTTCGAAGTGCCACTGCAGCGCGTCGGTAAGCGGTAGCAATTTGCCATCAACCGTGACCGGCTCGTCGCCTTTCAGCCACAGCAGTTCAACAATCTCTTTGACCAGCGCCGGAGCGTTTTGATACCACACGCCGAGGGCGTCGCCGGGCTGATAGCGCAGGCCGGAATCGCCCAGATCGATTTCGATATGACGCACGTCTTTTTCGGAGTCACGACCGGTGATTTTCTGATTCACGGAAAGCGACGCGCTAAGCGGCGCTTCTTTAGTGTACGGACTGGTATGCACCTCGTTAATCGCACCGCTCGCAGCGGCCTGTACAGAAGGTGCAGCAGGCGCTCGTGCCTTCAACACATCAACCAGACGGGCGCGCCACTGCGCAGCTGCCGATTGATATTCAACATCTGCATCTACACGATCCAACAAGCGTTCACCGCCAAGCTCCGCCAGTTTGCTGTCGAAGTTTTTGCCAGACTGACAGAAAAACTCATAAGAGGTATCGCCAAGGCCAAATACGGCGAAGGCGGTATTTTCAAGTTTCGGCGCTTTTTTAGAGAACAGGAATTTATGCAACGCCACCGCTTCTTCCGCCGGCTCACCCTCTCCCTGCGTCGAGGCCACCACGACCAGCAATTTCTCGTTGGCAATATTTTTAAATTTATAGTCGCCGGCATTGATCAGGGTGACATTGAGCTTCGCGGCAATAAGATCGTCACGCAGGGCTTCCGCCACACGGCGCGCATTACCGGTCTGCGAGGCGGAGATGAGCGTGATCCCCGGCATTTCGGCAGCAGGTGCAGGAATAACCGCATTAGCGCCCGGCTGCTGATTCAGCACGCCCCAGAAATAGCCAGAAACCCACGCAAGCTGCGCGGGCGAGAGATCGGTCGTGGCCGCCTGAAGGCGTGCCAGCTGTTCCGGGTTTAGCGGAAGCAAAGCGGAAAGTGGGGCCTGTGTCGTCATGCGTTGTCATGTTCCAGTAAGCAAAGCGGATTTAAGCAATAAAACCCAAACTGAAGATAAGGTTAACGGCGAGAATAGTAACAATTAAAGAAGGGATAGAAATAACAAATAACCAAATGGACTAACCTGTTTTAGCTATAGTTATTAACGGCAAAACAGATTTAATAACCATATGATATATAACTAGTTATTTGATATTGATTGCATGAATGCACTGTCAGGATACTCAGCGCCCGTTTAACTAATGATAAAATTCGTATTATAAGGTACCCTACGGCGGTTTTTTGCATTCTTGAGAGTAGATAATGTCCACCACCCTGTTTAAAGATTTCACCTTCGAAGCCGCTCACCACCTGCCGCACGTACCAGAAGGGCACAAATGTGGCCGTCTGCATGGTCACTCATTTATGGTGCGTCTTGAAATTACGGGTGAAGTCGATCCCCATACCGGTTGGATTATGGACTTTTCCGAGTTAAAAGCGGCATTTAAGCCGACGTACAATCGCCTTGATCACTACTATTTGAATGATATTCCGGGTCTTGAGAATCCGACCAGTGAAGTACTGGCGAAGTGGATCTGGGATGAGATGAAACCGCTGGTTCCGCTGCTGAGCGCGGTGATGGTAAAAGAGACCTGCACGGCGGGCTGCGTCTATCGCGGCGAGTGATTCAGAGTCATTGCCGGATGGCGGAGCGCCTTATACGGTCTACACGTATCTACAAGCGTAGGCCGGGCAAGCGAAGCGCACCCGGCAAAATTTATCAGGCAATATTCAGATATTTATGCGTTTGCATCGACAGACGCCAGTTACGCGCAATACAGGTATCAATACACAGGCGCGTGGCATCATCCTTCTGACTGATCGGCTGTAAAGCAATGATGCGCGGCTTATCATCGGTCAACGTCGCCAGCAGTTCATCCAGTGCTTCAATGTCGCGAACACGCCCTACCGGATGCTTGATTTCATTGGCGCGTTCCAGCGCCTGAGATAACACGTCATAGCCGCCGCGCATATTCACCTTGGGAGAGACAGTCACCCAGGTGTTCGGCGTACAGCGGACTTCATGCGTGCCGCTGGTTTCAATCTGGCAGCTAAAGCCATTTTTTTCCAGCAAGTCGGTCAGCGGCATCAGGTCGTGAATGCAGGGTTCACCACCGGTGATCACCACATGGCGGGCGGTATAGCCCTGACGCTGAATCACAGCCAGCAGATCTTCGCCGCTCGCCGCGCCCCATTTATCGCTCTCTTTAGTCTTGGCCAGGATGCTGTAAAGCGAGACTTCCCGATCCTCAAGCTTATCCCAGGTGTGTTTGGTATCGCACCAGGCACAGCCAACCGGGCATCCCTGTAAACGAATAAAAATGGCGGGGACGCCGGTAAAATAACCCTCACCTTGCAGGGTCTGGAACATCTCATTAATCGGGTACTGCATAGTCTTCTCAATGTGGGGATAAACGATAATTATCGCAGATCCCCGCCAAAGTATCATGCCCGATCGTTGCTTTACGAGGCGATCGCCGTGACAAAGCGTGCCGTTATTTGTTGCGGACGGGTGATCGCCCCCCCAACCACTACGGTATGCGCGCCTAATGCCAGACAGTGTGCAGCCCGTTCAGGGGTGTCGACATTCCCCTCTGCCACTACCGGCAGGCTGACTGCAGCCAGTACCTCACGTAAAAAACCACAGTCGTTATCCGCTAGCACATGCCCACGCGTCTCTACCGTGTAGCCATAAAGCGTCGTACCCACGCAGTCAAAACCCAGTCGTTCTGCGGTGACGGCTTCGTCTACGCTGGCGATGTCCGCCATCAACAGCACAGATGGGTAGCGCGCGCGAATCTGCATAACCAACGCGTCCAGCGTTTGCCCACCTGGACGTGGGCGCGCAGTCGCATCAAGGGCAATAATTTCCGGCTCAACGGTCATTAACTCATCCACTTCCTTCATAGTGGCGGTGATAAACACGTCGCTACCCGGATAATCACGTTTGATGATGCCAATGATCGGCAGTGCGACGCTTTCTTTAATGGCGCGAATGTCCACGACGCTGTTCGCACGGATACCGACAGCCCCTCCCTGTGCTGCCGCCAATGCCATCCGTGACATGATAAACGGGCTGTGCAGAGGCTCATTTTCCAGCGCCTGACAGGAGACAATTAACTTACCTTTCAGCGTATCCAGTACAGTTTTCATTACGATAAAATCTCTTCAACTTCATTTTTGATAATGGTGACGTGCGGGCCATAAATCACCTGAACACCATTGCCACGAATAATCACGCCACGCGCCCCGGTTGCTTTCAGTGCGGCTTCATCAACCTTGCTGCCATCTTTCACCGTCACGCGTAGTCGCGTGGCGCAACAATCCACCTCTTCCAGATTCTCTTTGCCCCCCAGTCCGGCAACCACTGCTGCGGCACGTTCGCTTTGAGGCAACGCATTTTCTACTAACGTTGCGTTCTCACGACCCGGCGTCATCCAGCCAAAGCGGTTGATCAAATAGCGGAAGGTGAAGTAGTACAGGAAGAACCACGGCACGCCCACCATAGGCACGTACATCCAGTTGGTTTTCGCTTCGCCCTGCAATACGCCAAAGAGGATGAAATCGATCAGTCCTCCCGAGAAGGTTTGCCCGATGGTGATATGTAAAATATGGGCAATCATAAATGCCAGGCCATCGAAGAAGGCGTGAATGACATATAACACGGGTGCCACGAACAAGAAGGAGAACTCAATAGGCTCAGTGATGCCGGTCAGGAAGGAAGTCAGCGCAGCAGACAGCAGCAGACCCGCGACAACTTTTTTGTTCTCTGACTTCGCCGTGTGGTACATCGCCAGACATGCCCCAAGCAAACCGAACATCATGGTAATGAAGCGCCCGGACATAAAGCGGGAGGTACCCACATAGAACTGCTGAGTGTTCGGATCGGCAAGCTGAGCGAAGAAAATACGTTGTGTGCCTTCCACTAATTGGCCGTTAACGATTTCACTGCCACCGAGTGCCGTCGTCCAGAATGGCAGATAAAAGATATGATGCAGACCCAGTGGACCAAGCATACGCAGGATAAAACCGTACAACAGCGTTCCCAGATAACCCGTTGCATCAACAAGGCCACCCAGTCCAAATATGAGTTTCTGGAAATGGGGCCAGACCACCGTCATTGCGGCACCGACTGCAATCGCCGCAAGCGAGCTAATGATCGGAACAAAGCGCGAGCCGCTAAAGAAACCCAGAAACTGCGGTAGCGAGACTTTATTAAAGCGACTGTGCAGCGCGCAGGTAACAAGGCCTATCACCACACCACCAAACACACCCGTTTCCAGCGTCTGGATACCCAGCGTCATTCCCTGACCAACAGCACCTGGGTTCTCATGCGCCAGCGTCCCGTTCAGGATCAGCAAAGCGTTGATAGTGGCATTCATCACCAGAAACGCCAGCAGCGCGGCAAGCCCCGCAGTGCCTTTATCCGTCTTCGCCAGGCCCACTGCTACACCAACCGCAAAAAGCACCGACAAGTTGGCGAACACAATGGATCCCGCGCTGGTCATGATAGTGAAGATAGCCTGCAACCAGTCAACATCTAAAAACGGGTAGGCCGTCAACGTATTAGGGTTTGATAATGCACCACCAATACCCAGTAACAGCCCCGCAGCGGGTAATATCGCAATTGGCAGCATAAACGATTTGCCAAACCGCTGTGCCTTTTCAAACCACGCCCCTGACGACGCGCCGCTAAACATATTCATCATTTTTTCATTCCCCTGACAATTGATGAAAATTTTTACCATAAATAATTTTATAAATGAAAATTATCATCAAAATTCTGGAAGTCGATCATACTTTTTTGAAATGACTGGCATCTCTCCCCCGCTTTCCGCCACACTATCGCCAGAGAAACGTATTAAGGATTTTGCATGCCTGAAAATGAAAACCTGCTGCTGAGACTGCGCCAGGGCGTAGACGGATACAGCCGTACACAGCAGAAGCTGGGTGAGTTTGTGCTGAGCGATCCGGCAAAAGTTGTCTATCTAACGATTACCGAACTGGCGCGCGAAAGCGACACCAGCGAGGCCAGCGTCACGCGTCTGTGCCGCACGCTAGGATGTAAGGGCTATAACGAATTTAAGATGGCGCTGGCGCTTGATCTCCAGCACGGACAGTCGATCGAACACGGCGGCGATGAGATTGACAATGTGGTCAATGAATCCGTGCAGGCCTTGCAGGACACCGCAAAATTACTCGACAGGACATTACTCGAAGCCGCCGCCCTCGCGCTGCACCAGGCCCAGTCGGTACAGATTTATGGCGTGGCGGCCAGTGCGATTCTGGGGGAATATCTGCATTACAAACTGTTACGTCTGGGCAAGCCCGCACAACTGTTCAGCGACATGCATCGTGCCGCCATGAATGCCACTACGCTTTCCAAAGACTCGCTGGTGGTGGCAATTTCCAGTTCAGGCTCCACTCGCGATCTGCTTCATGTCGTTAAACTTGCGCGTAAGCATGGCGTCCCCGTACTGGCGCTGAGCAACACGCCGCGCAGTCCGCTGGCCTCACTGAGTGATATCCAACTGGTTGCAGCCAAACCCGAAGGGCCCCTGAGTGCTGGGGCGCTCAATGCCAAAGTGGGCGTAATGTTATTAGTTGAATTGCTCACCACATCGCTTATCGCGCTGGATGAAAAGTACAGCGATGTGAGTCAGCAAACCGCCAGTGCGACGCTGCCGCTGCTACTTTAAAGACATAAAAAAACCCGCCGAAGCGGGTTTTTACGTTAAGAGCTAAAGAGCAGGACTACGCCTGACCTTTGATCTCTTTACGACCGTTGTACGGCGCTTGTTCACCCAGAGCTTCTTCGATACGAATCAGCTGGTTGTACTTAGCAACGCGGTCAGAACGGCTCATAGAACCGGTTTTGATCTGGCCTGCAGCGGTACCAACAGCCAGGTCAGCGATGGTTGCGTCTTCAGTTTCGCCAGAACGGTGAGAGATGACAGCCGTGTAGCCAGCGTCTTTCGCCATTTTGATCGCAGCCAGAGTTTCGGTCAGAGAACCGATCTGGTTGAATTTGATCAGGATGGAGTTAACGATGCCTTTGTCGATGCCTTCTTTCAGGATCTTGGTGTTGGTTACGAACAGATCGTCACCAACCAGCTGGATTTTGTCGCCCAGTACTTTAGTCTGGTATGCGAAACCGTCCCAGTCAGACTCGTCCAGACCATCTTCGATGGACACGATCGGGTACTGTTTGGTCAGTTCTTCCAGGAAGTGAGTGAATTCTTCGGAGGTGAATGCTTTGTTGCCTTCGCCAGCCAGAACGTATTTACCGTCTTTGTAGAATTCAGATGCTGCACAGTCCATCGCCAGAGTGATGTCTTTGCCCAACTCGTAGCCTGCTGCTTTAACCGCTTCAGCAATAACAGCCAGAGCTTCTGCGTTGGAACCCAGGTTCGGCGCGTAGCCACCTTCGTCACCAACTGCAGTGTTCATGCCTTTGGCTTTCAGAACTTTAGCCAGGTTGTGGAACACTTCAGAACCCATACGTACGGCTTCTTTCAGGGATTTAGCGCCAACCGGCTGAATCATAAATTCCTGGATGTCGACGTTGTTGTCAGCGTGCTCACCACCGTTGATGATGTTCATCATCGGAACCGGCATAGAGAATTTGCCCGGAGTACCGTTCAGTTCTGCGATGTGTGCATACAGCGGCAGGCCTTTAGCAGCAGCTGCTGCTTTGGCGTTCGCCAGGGACACAGCCAGAATGGCGTTTGCACCGAAGTTGGATTTGTTTTCAGTACCGTCCAGATCGATCATGATCTTGTCGATGCCAGCCTGATCTTTAGCATCTTTACCCAGCAGAGCCTGAGCAATTGGGCCGTTTACCGCGCCAACCGCTTTCAGTACGCCTTTACCCATGAAACGGGATTTGTCGCCATCGCGCAGTTCCAGTGCTTCGCGGGAACCAGTAGAAGCACCTGACGGCGCTGCTGCCATACCAACGAAACCACCTTCCAGGTGTACTTCGGCTTCAACAGTCGGGTTACCACGGGAGTCGATGATTTCACGACCGATGATTTTAACGATTTTGGACATTAGGTTTTCCTCAGTACAAGTTAAACTAAAACTCCAGACAAACAATGCACCCGGATGGGTGCATTGCCGTTCTAACTTTTTACTTCTTACTTCGCCTGACGCTTCTGATGTTCACTGGCGGCTTTCACAAAGCCGGCAAACAGCGGGTGCCCATCACGTGGCGTGGAAGTAAATTCCGGGTGGAACTGACAGGCCACGAACCACGGATGATTCGGTACCTCAATGATCTCGACCAACTGATCATCACCGGAGCGGCCTGCAACACGCAGACCCGCAGCTTCAATTTGTTTCAACAGCATATTGTTGACTTCGTAGCGGTGGCGATGGCGTTCAACAATTGTCGGCGTGCCGTACAGCTTACGCACCAGACTCTCGTCGTCCAGCTGACACTGCTGCGCACCAAGGCGCATCGTGCCGCCCAGATCGCTCTTCTCGGTACGGACTTCGACGTTGCCGTCTTCATCACGCCATTCGGTAATCAGGGCCACCACCGGGTACTTACAGTCTGGCACAAATTCCGTGGAGTTGGCGTTGTCCATACCCACGACGTTACGAGCAAACTCAATCAACGCTACCTGCATACCCAGGCAAATGCCCAGATAAGGAATATTGTTCTCACGCGCAAAGCGTGCCGTCGCGATTTTACCTTCAACACCACGGTAGCCGAAGCCGCCTGGGATCAGGATAGCGTCGAGACCTTTCAGGATCTCAACACCGCGCGTTTCAACATCCTGCGAATCGATCAGCTTGATGTTGACGGTGACACGATTCTTCAGACCACCGTGCTTCAGCGCTTCGATAACTGACTTATAGGCATCCGGCAGCTCAATGTACTTGCCGACCATACCGATAGTCACTTCGCCTGCCGGATTGGCTTCTTCGTAGATAACCTGTTCCCATTCTGACAGATTTGCTTCCGGACAGTTCAAGCTGAATCGTTTACAAATATAATCGTCCAGCCCCTGAGATTTCAACAAGCCTGGAATTTTATAGATAGAATCGACATCTTTCAGAGAAATCACCGCTTTTTCCGGGACGTTACAGAACAATGCAATTTTTGCACGTTCATTAGCCGGAACAGCACGATCGGAGCGGCAAATCAGAATATCAGGCTGAATACCGATAGAAAGCAGCTCTTTTACAGAGTGCTGAGTCGGTTTAGTTTTGACTTCACCTGCCGCCGCCATGTAGGGAACCAGCGTCAGATGCATAAACAGCGTATGTTCGCGGCCAATTTCCACGGCCATCTGGCGAATCGCTTCAAGGAACGGCAGAGATTCGATATCCCCAACGGTTCCGCCGATTTCGACCAGAACAACATCATGACCTTCACCGCCTTCCAGAACGCGTTCTTTGATTGCATTCGTGATGTGCGGGATAACCTGAACGGTTGCGCCCAGATAGTCGCCACGACGTTCTTTACGCAGAACGTCAGAGTAAATACGACCGGTGGTGAAGTTGTTGCGGCGGCTCATTTTGGTGCGGATGAAACGCTCGTAGTGACCCAGGTCCAGATCGGTTTCAGCGCCGTCTTCGGTAACGAACACTTCCCCGTGTTGGATTGGGCTCATAGTACCTGGATCGACGTTGATGTACGGATCCAGTTTCATCATGGTTACATTGAGGCCACGGGCTTCAAGAATGGCTGCCAGGGAGGCTGCGGCAATGCCTTTTCCCAGAGAGGATACGACCCCGCCGGTCACAAAAATATAGTTCGTTGTCATGCTGGACCTGAGAAGTTAGGGTGAAACGATGGAATTACCAAGACGGGAAAGTAGTATACCCGAACATGGCGAGCGCCACAAACTTTCATTATTCCTCCTCTTCACCAGGCTCACATTAACATCGGGAGTGAGAAAATAGCCCCTTTGGGGTAAATGTTTTTGACGTAAATCAATCGCTTGTTATTTAAAAAATCACACAAATCGCCCTTGACCGACGAAACCCCTTAGAGATCAATTTCCTGGCGTTTTACCTGTTGCCAGACTTCTTCCATAGTTTCCAGATCAACACCAGTCATTTCCAGACCGCGTTCAGCAACAATCCGTTCAACTTCACGAAAACGTCGCTCAAATTTTTCGTTCGCTTTCTGTAATGCGGTCTCGGCTTTTGTGCCTAAATGGCGGGCCATATTGACCGTGGCAAACAGCAGGTCGCCCATTTCCTCCTCCAGTTTAGCCTGGTCGACGACGGCCTGCTTCGCTTCGAACATGACTTCGTCGATCTCTTCATAAACCTTGTCGACCACCGGTCCTAACGTCTTCCAGTCAAAACCAACATTTGAGCAGCGTTTCTGGATTTTTTGAGCGCGCATCAGCGCCGGTAAACTACGGGGAATATCGTCCAATGCGGAATGTTGGGCTTTCTGCGCACGTTCTTCGCTTTTAATTTGCTCCCAACGGGTTAACACCTCAGTGCTGTTGCTGGCGGAAACATCGGCAAAAACATGCGGATGACGGCGTTCAAGTTTATCGCTGATGGCCGCACAAATATCATCAAAATTAAAGCGCCCTTCTTCCTGTGCCATCTGCGCGTAAAACACCACCTGGAACAGTAAATCCCCCAACTCTCCGCGCAGATCGTCGAAGTCTTCACGCGCAATGGCATCGAGCACTTCATAGGTTTCTTCGAGGGTATAGGGGGCGATGGTGGCGAAAGTCTGCTCTTTATCCCACGGACAGCCGTTTTCCGGGTCGCGCAGGCGCTGCATAATACCGAGCAGTCGGTCGATTTGATTCATTACAAGATCCTGAAAACGTAGGCCCGATAAGCAAAGCGCCATCGGGCATAGTGATATTGCCGGATGGCGGCACGCCTTATCCGGCCTACAAATGATTAATTACCGTGCAGACGACGCGCGTCGATCACATCCGGCACCTGATTGAGCTTGCCAAGTACGCGCCCGAGCACCTGCAGGTTATAGATTTCGATGGTCATATCGATGGTGGCAAGCTGCTGTTTGGTATCGCTACGACTGGCAACCCCCAGCACGTTCACCTTCTCATTGGCGAGGATGGTGGTGATATCGCGCAATAAACCGCTACGATCGTTCGCCTGGACGCGGACCACCAGCGAATACCCCGCCGAGTAGCTTTCGCCCCAAACCGCATCGACGATACGCTCCGGCGCATGAGAACGCAGTTCTACCAGCTGTTCGCAATCCGCCCGATGCACGGATATACCGCGCCCCTGGGTGATGAACCCCACAATCTCATCGCCAGGAATCGGCTGGCAGCAGCGTGCGATGTGGTGCATCAGGTTACCTACCCCTTCAACCACCACGCGACCATCATCTTTACGGCGGTTTTGTGGCGCATGCGTTTTCTGCTGCAACTGCTTCAGCGCGGCGGCATCCTGCTCGGCGGCGCTCGGCTTGTTAAACTGCGATTGCAGGAAGTTCACCATCTGGTTAAGACGGATATCCCCACCGCCAATCGCCGCCAGCAGCTCTTCCAGCTCGTTAAAGTTGTAGCGCGGCAGCAGATGCTTTTCGGCTTCTTTCAGACTAATGCCTAAGTGCGCCAGTTCATCATCAAGGATTTGTCTGCCCGCGAGGATATTCTTGTCGCGATCCTGCTTGCGGAACCAGGCATGGATCTTGGAGCGCCCACGGCTGGTGGTCACGTACCCGAGGTTAGGGTTCAGCCAATCGCGACTTGGGTTTGGCTGCTTCTGGGTGATGATTTCAATTTGATCGCCCATCTGCAACTGGTAGGTAAACGGCACAATGCGCCCACCAATTTTGGCACCAATACAGCGATGACCGACATCACTATGGATATGGTAAGCAAAATCTAGCGGCGTCGAGCCCGCCGGTAAGTCCACCACATCGCCTTTTGGCGTAAAGACGTAAACTCTGTCATCAAAGACCTGGCTACGCACTTCATCGAGCATCTCACCGGAGTCTGCCATCTCTTCCTGCCAGGCGATCAGCTTACGCAGCCAGGCAATTCGGTCTTCATGACCCGAACGCGCTGCACCTGAAGCGGTACCCTCTTTGTACTTCCAGTGCGCCGCGACACCCAGTTCAGCATCCTCGTGCATCTGTTTAGTGCGGATCTGGATTTCGATGGTTTTACCACCCGGCCCCAACACAACCGTATGGATTGATTGATAACCGTTGGGTTTGGGATTCGCGACGTAATCATCGAACTCGTCCGGCAGATGCCGATAGTGAGTATGTACTATCCCCAGTGCGGCATAGCAATCCTGTAACCGCTCGGCGACGATGCGCACGGCGCGCACATCGAACAGCTCATCAAAAGCCAACTGCTTTTTCTGCATTTTGCGCCAGATGCTGTAGATGTGTTTCGGACGACCATACACCTCGGCCTTCACGCCTTCGATTTTCATCTCTGAACGCAGGTGACCGACGAACTCATCAATGTAGTGTTCTCTGTCGATACGGCGTTCGTGCAACAGCTTGGCGATTCGCTTGTATTCGTCCGGATGCAGGTAGCGGAAGCAGTAATCTTCCAGCTCCCATTTTAACTGCCCGATACCTAATCGATTGGCCAGCGGCGCATAAATATTGGTGCACTCTTTTGCCGCCAGTACACGTTCGTCTTCTGGTGCGTCCTTGACTTCGCGCAGGTGCGCGATACGCTCCGCCAATTTAATGACCACACAGCGGAAGTCGTCGACCATGGCCAGCAGCATGCGACGGACGTTATCAACCTGTTCGGAAGAGACCGAATCGGTATGCGTGGCTTTCAGCTGACGTATCGCCGCCATATCACGCACGCCATGGATAAGATTGACGATTGACTTCCCCGCGTTCTCGCTCAGGATGTCTTCGCTGACCACGTTAGCATCCGCCAGAGGGAAAAGCATAGCGGCCCGCAGCGTGTCCATATCCATACTCAGCATAGAGAGAATTTCTACCATCTCCACACCGCGCCACAACAGCAACTCCGCATCCGGATGCCCCTGTGTCTGCTGCAGGCAATACGCCCAGGTTTCGGCTAAGCGTTCACACGACTGCTGGCTGGTGATCCCCAGACTGGCGATCCATTTTTTGGGATCAAACTCACCAGCTTTATTAATATGTGCACTTCTTACCGCAACCATCGTCCTCTCCTTAAGGGGCCTGGCCTGTCGAAGTCGACAAGCCGTACCCATTGGGTTTCAGGCTACTGCGCGCCGAAATCCAGTGGGTATAAGATTCATTACCTATGCTCAAACAGGACCATTGACTCCAGGTGTCCGGTGTGCGGGAACATATCGAGCATCGCCAGTCGCTGAATGGTGTATCCCGCGTTGAGTAACGCTTCGCTGTCACGAGCCAGCGTAGCAGGATTACAGGATACATAAACAACGCGACCCGGTTTTAATTTTATAATATGTTGCATCACGCCTGCAGCACCTGCACGCGCGGGATCGAGTAAAACTTTGTCAAATCCGTTCTTTGCCCACGGCTGCCGGGTGACATCCTCCTCAAGATTCTCATGAAAGAATGTCACATTGTGTAATCCGTTATTCAGGGCGTTCTCGCGGCCTTTATCCACCAGCGCAGGCACGCCTTCAACGCCCACCACGCTTGCCGCACGGGTTGCTAGCGGCAGCGTGAAGTTACCCATGCCGCAAAACAGATCGAGCACCCGATCTTCAGGTTGTACATCCAGCCATTCCAGCGCTCGGGCAACCATCTGTTGATTTACCCCAGCATTCACCTGGATAAAATCACGCGGGCTGAAGGTTAAACGTAGCCCATTTGAGTCATACCAGGGTGATTCTCCTGAAACGCGTTCCAGTATCTCGCTTTGCGGGGCCAGAAACAAAGACAGTCCCTGAGAATGCGAAAAGCATTCCAGTTTTTCTTTATCAGCAGTATTTAGCGGCGACGTATGGCGCAAAATCATCACCGTGCCGTTGCCAGCCTGCACTAATTCAACATGGCCAAGATGGCGTAACCCTTGCAGACTTTCCAGGCATGCCCTGATATCGGGCAGCAGCGCCTCAAGTTGGGGCACCAAAACGGGGCACTGCTTCACGTCGATAATGTCACTGGAGCCAGATTTACGAAACCCCATCTGCAACTGCTTTTCTTTCGCCCGATAGTTCAGGCTTAAACGCGCACGACGGCGATAGCCCCATGGCGTGTCGGCAATAACCTCTGACACTTCACATTTCATTAAGCGTGACAGCGCCGCGCTTTTGCTACGTTGCTGTAAAGAAATGCTGGCATGCTGCTGCTGGCAGCCACCACATACGCCAAAGTGTGGGCAACGTGGCACTTCACGGTCTGGGCTGTCGTTTAAACGACGTTTGACTTGCGCGCGGGCGAACTGTTTTTTATCTTCGGTGATTGCCACCTCAGCGCTTTCCTGGGGCAGTAATTCCGGTATAAACAGGGTCTTCCCGTTATGGCGAGCGACGCCCTGACCAAAAGGATCGAGGTCATTGACGGTAACGGTTATGATCTGACGCGTCGTCACGCGTCGTTTTGCAGAGTAGAATTGCGCCATCGACGAGAGTTTTCTCTATTTAACAGTGTGACCCTAATTGTCCCATAACGGAACTCCATGACCAACTACAGCCTGCGCGCTCGCATGATGATTCTGATCCTGGCACCGACCGTCCTGATAGGTTTGCTGCTCAGTATCTTTTTTGTTGTGCATCGCTATAACGACTTGCAGCGTCAACTGGAAGATGCTGGTGCCAGCATCATTGAGCCACTCGCAGTCTCCAGCGAATATGGCATGAACCTACAAAATCGGGAGTCTATCGGCCAGCTTATTAGCGTGCTGCACCGTCGCCATTCCGAAATTGTGCGGGCGATTTCGGTCTATGATGAAAATAATCGGCTGTTCGTCACGTCAAATTTCCATCTCGATCCATCAGAAATGCAGCTGCCTGCCGGTGCGCCGTTTCCCCGAAAACTGAGCGTCATCCGACAGGGGGATATCATGATCCTGCGCACCCCAATTATATCGGAAAGTTATTCTCCGGATGAGTCTGCGGTCAGCGACGCGAAAAACACAAAAAATATGCTGGGGTACGTGGCGCTTGAATTAGATCTTAAATCGGTGCGGCTACAGCAGTACAAAGAAATCTTTATTTCAACCGTGATGATGCTGTTTTGCATCGGTATTGCGTTAATTTTTGGCTGGCGTCTGATGCGCGACGTGACCGGCCCTATCTGCAACATGGTGAATACCGTTGACCGGATACGACGAGGGCAGCTCGACAGTCGAGTAGAAGGCTTCATGCTGGGCGAGCTGGATATGCTGAAAAACGGTATCAACTCGATGGCGATGTCGCTGGCGGCCTACCATGAAGAGATGCAGCACAATATCGATCAGGCCACGTCTGACCTACGCGAAACGCTGGAGCAGATGGAGATCCAGAACGTTGAGCTGGATCTGGCGAAGAAACGCGCCCAGGAAGCGGCGCGTATCAAATCCGAGTTTCTGGCAAACATGTCGCATGAGCTGCGTACGCCGCTCAATGGCGTGATTGGCTTTACCCGCCTGACGCTAAAAACCGAGTTGAACACCACCCAACGCGATCACCTGAATACCATTGAACGCTCCGCCAACAATTTGCTGGCCATCATCAACGACGTGCTCGACTTCTCCAAACTGGAAGCAGGCAAGTTGATTCTGGAAAGTATCCCGTTCCCGCTACGCAGCACGCTGGACGATGTGGTGACGCTGTTGGCGCACTCCTCCCATGATAAAGGGCTGGAGCTAACGCTCAATATTAAGAACGACGTGCCAGACAATGTGATTGGCGATCCACTGCGTTTGCAGCAGGTCATCACCAATCTGGTCGGCAATGCCATCAAATTTACCGAGAGCGGCAATATCGATATTCTGGTGGAGAAACGCGCCCTCAGTAACACCAAAGTGCAGATTGAAGTGCAAATCCGCGATACCGGTATCGGCATTCCGGAACGCGATCAGTCGCGCCTGTTCCAGGCCTTCCGCCAGGCGGATGCCAGTATTTCGCGACGCCACGGCGGCACCGGGCTGGGCCTGGTGATTACGCAAAAACTGGTCAACGAAATGGGCGGGGATATCTCCTTCCACAGTCAGCCCAATCGTGGATCAACCTTCTGGTTCCACATCAGCCTTGACCTCAATCCTAACGTACTCAGTGAACGCTCACCTACCCGCTGTCTGGCCGGGAAACGACTGGCCTACGTAGAACCCAACGCCAATGCGGCACAATGTACGCTGGATATCCTGAGCGAAACGCCGCTGGAGGTGATTTATAGCCCGTCATTCTCCGCGTTGCCGGCAGAACACTACGATATTCTGCTGCTTGGCGTACCGGTGACGCTGCGAGAACCGCTCACAATGCAACATGAACGGCTGGCAAGCGCCCGGGCAATGACCGACTTCTTGTTACTGGCGCTGCCTTGCCATGCGCAGATTAACGCTGAGAAATTAAAACAAGGTGGCGCTGCGGCGTGTCTGTTAAAACCGCTCACGTCAACCCGCCTGCTGCCTGCCCTGACGGAGTATTGTCATCGGAACCAAAGCAACGAGCCGTTGCTGGTCGACGAGAGCAAAATTGCGATGACCGTCATGGCGGTAGATGACAACCCGGCGAATCTCAAACTGATCGGCGCATTACTGGAGGATAAGGTACGCCACGTCGAACTTTGCGACAGCGGGCATCAGGCGGTGGATCGCGCCAAACAGATGCAGTTTGATCTGATTTTGATGGATATTCAGATGCCGGATATGGACGGTATTCGCGCCTGTGAACTAATCCATCAACTCCCTCATCAACAGCAGACGCCGGTGATTGCGGTTACCGCGCACGCCATGGCCGGGCAAAAAGAGAAACTCCTCAGCGCCGGGATGACTGACTATCTGGCAAAACCGATTGAAGAAGAGAAGCTGCACAATCTGCTGCTGCGCTACAAACCTGGTACTGGTACAGCCATCCGGGCTATTGCCACAGAGCCTCTTGAGCCGGTGGTCAACCCGAACACGACGCTCGACTGGCAGCTGGCGTTGCGGCAAGCCGCCGGAAAAAATAATCTGGCGCGCGATATGCTGCAAATGCTGATCGATTTTCTGCCGGAGGTGCGTAATAAAATCGAGGAACAGCTGGTCGGTGAAAACCCGGAAGGGCTGGTCGATTTGATCCACAAACTGCACGGTAGTTGCGGCTACAGCGGCGTTCCACGCATGAAGAACCTGTGCCAGCTCATCGAACAACAACTGCGCAGTGGAACCCAGGAAGAAGATCTAGAGCCTGAGTTTTTAGAGCTGCTTGATGAGATGGACAACGTGGCACGCGAAGCGAAACGGATATTGGGGTGATGTTCGCCGGATGCGGCGTAAACGCCGCATCCGGCCTACAACTCAGCGTAACTGCAGCCCTGCATTGAGGGTTGCAGCCACGTTGCGTGCCGTCATGCGGACATTTTCTTTCGCATTCTTCAGCGCATCTTCCAGCGTACAGATGGTATAAATCACGCTAAAAACAGCATCAATACCATGGTCATGCACAATGCCCACATCCGGGGTCAGGCTGCCGGCAATACCGATAACCGGTTTGTTATAACGCTTCGCAACGTTCGCTACACCAACGGGGACTTTGCCATGTATGGTCTGGCTGTCGATACGCCCTTCACCGGTCACCACTAAATCGGCATCTGCGACCCAGGCATCAAGATGTAACGCATCGGTCACGATCTCAATACCGCTACGCAACTGCGCGCCGCAAAATGCATACAGTGCCGCGCCCATGCCCCCGGCGGCACCGCCGCCAGCCAGTTCCAGAACGTTAACGTCCAGATCGCGGGAGATCAGCTGAGCATAATGGGTTAACGCTCGATCCAAACGGGCAACCACTTCTGGCGTGGCCCCTTTTTGCGGGCCGAATACCGCCGACGCGCCCTCTTTACCGGTAAGCCGGTTCGTCACGTCGCAGGCTACTTCGATTTGACACGCGGCAAGGCGCGCATCTAACTGCGAGATATCAATCCTGGCAAGCGCTTCCAGCCCCGCACCACCATGGGCAATATCGTTATTCTGCGCATCCAGTAATCTTGCACCCAGTGCCTGCACCATCCCCGCGCCGCCATCGTTGGTTGCGCTACCGCCAATGCCAATGACGATATGCTCTACGCCCGCGTCCAGCGCGTGACGTATCAGCTCTCCGGTTCCCCTAGAGGTGGTTTTTAGCGGGTCACGTGAATCCACGGGTACCAGCGCCAGCCCGCTGGCTGCAGCCATCTCAATAAATGCCGAGCGCGCATCTCCCGATAAACCATAAAATGCCTGAACACTGCTCCCCAGAGGGCCTGTAACATCAACATGAACAAGGCGTCCTGCGGTTGCGGCAACCATCGCTTCAACCGTTCCCTCGCCGCCATCGGCAACCGGGATCTTGACGTAATCCGCATCAGGCCAGATCTCACGAAAACCCTGCTCAATCGCAGTTGCTACCTCAAGCGCACTCAGACTCTCTTTGTAAGAGTCCGGAGCAATGACTATTTTCATAAGCCGTCCTTATGCATGTTGATTCTGTTAATCATACACCTGAAGAAGTGCCGGTTCCTGTCAGAACCGGCATAACGCTTAGCGAACCATGCACGGGCGCTTGTTATCAAACGTCCAGTTCGGGATCAGGTATTGCATTCCCATGGCATCATCACGCGCACCCAAGCCGTGTTGCTGATACAGTTCGTGGGCTTTCATTACCTGATCCATATCGATCTCTACACCCAGACCCGGTTTTGCCGGAACCTGTACCATGCCGCCTTTGATTTCAAACGGCTCCTTGGTCAGGCGCTGATTGCCTTCCTGCCAGATCCAGTGGGTATCGATGGCGGTGACCTTGCCCGGTGCCGCTGCCGCCACATGAGTGAACATCGCCAGCGAGATATCAAAGTGGTTGTTGGAGTGTGAGCCCCAGGTCAGACCGAACTCATGGCACATCTGCGCCACACGCACCGAACCCTGCATGGTCCAGAAATGCGGGTCCGCCAGCGGGATATCAACGGATTGCAGCGACAGCGTATGTCCCATCTGACGCCAGTCAGTAGCAATCATGTTGGTGGCCGTCGGCAGCCCGGTCGCGCGACGGAATTCCGCCATCACTTCACGCCCGGAGAAGCCCTGTTCGGCACCGCACGGATCTTCTGCATAGGCCAGAGAGCCTTTCAGATATTTACCGATGCTAATGGCTTCATTGAGCGACCACGCACCGTTAGGATCCAGCGTCACTCGTGCCTGTGGGAAGCGTTTCGCCAGCGCCACAATCGACTCCGCCTCTTCTTCCCCTGCCAGCACACCGCCTTTCAGTTTAAAGTCGTTGAAACCATATTTCTCATACGCTGCCTCCGCAAGACGCACCACCGCATCCGGGGTCATTGCTTCTTCATGACGCAGGCGATACCAGTCACATTTTTCATCTGGCTGGCTCTGATACGGCAGCGGCGTCGCTTTACGGTTGCCGACGAAGAACAAATAGCCGAGCATTTCGACTTCGCTACGTTGCTGTCCATCACCCAGCAGAGACGCGACGTTGACGCCCAGATGCTGGCCCAGCAAATCAAGCATTGCCGCTTCAATACCGGTAACCACATGAATAGTGGTACGCAGATCGAAGGTCTGCAAACCGCGCCCGCCGGCATCGCGATCGGCAAACTGGTTACGTACCGCGTTCAGCACGTTTTTATATTCGCCGAGCGTTTTACCCACTACCAGCGGAATCGCATCTTCCAGGGTCTGGCGGATTTTCTCGCCACCAGGGATTTCGCCGACACCAGTATGACCAGAGTTATCCTTGATAATCACAATATTACGTGTGAAGAACGGGGCATGTGCGCCGCTCAGGTTCATCAGCATACTGTCGTGGCCCGCAACCGGGACCACCTGCATGGCGGTAACAACGGGGGTCGTAAATTGTGTGCTCATAATAAAGTCCTTATTCAAAATCTAGTGGCGGCCGAAAACGGGGCGTTTACGGTCGAAGGTCCATCCAGGGATCAGGTACTGCATCGGACCCGCATCATTACGCGCGCCGCCGGGCAGTCTCTTGTAGGCTTCATGGGCCTTGTTAACCTGTTCCCAGTCCAGCTCCACGCCCAGCCCTGGGGCGTCCGGAACCGCAATTTTTCCGTGCTTAATCTCCAGCGGATTTTTGGTCAGGCGGCAATCGCCCTCCTGCCAGATCCAGTGGGTATCAATCGCCGTCGGCTTGCCGGGCGCAGCAGCGCCCACATGGGTAAACATCGCCAGCGAAATATCGAAGTGGTTGTTCGAGTGACAGCCCCAGGTCAGCCCCCAGTCGTCGCACAACTGTGCCACGCGCACCGCACCAGAAAGCGTCCAGAAGTGCGGATCGGCCAACGGAATATCGACGGAGTTCAGCATCACCGCGTGGCCCATTTCGCGCCAGTTAGTGGCGATCATGTTGGTCGCCACAGGTAGACCAGTCGCGCGGCGGAATTCTGCCATCACTTCGCGACCCGAGAACCCTTGTTCGGCACCGCACGGATCTTCAGCGTAGGTCAGCACATCGTTCAGCCCTTTGCACAATGAGATAGCTTCATCCAGCAGCCAGGCGCCGTTAGGGTCGACCGTAATACGTGCATCCGGGAAACGTTTTTTCAGCGCACGGGCGGTCTCAATTTCCTGCTCACCGGGTAGCACGCCGCCCTTGAGTTTGAAATCTTTAAAACCGTATAGGTCCTGCGAGGCCTCCGCCAGGCGCACGACCGCCTCGCTGTTCATCGCTTGCTGATGACGCAGGTGATACCAGTCATGGTTGCCCGGCGTCGTCTCCAGATACGGCAAATCGGTCTTAGTGCGATCGCCTACGTAGAACAGATAGCCCAGCACAGTTACCGCATCGCGCTGCTTGCCCGGCCCTAACAGTTCACAGACCGGCACGTTGAGCGCTTTGCCCAGCAGGTCGAGCAGCGCTGCTTCCAGCGCAGCTACCGCATTAACCCGCAGCTCAAAGGTCCAGGCGCCTTTACCGAAGGTGTCAAAGTCAGCGGCCTGGTTGCCTTTATGCACCTGCTGCACCACTTTGTTCAGACGGGCGACTTCCTGGCCTAATACCATCGGGATGGCATCAAGGAGCGTCTGATAAATCACTTCACCGCCCGGCGCTTCACCGACGCCGGTATTCCCGGCGTTGTCGGTCAGTACCACGATATTGCGGGTAAAATACGCGTTATGCGCACCGCCGATGTTGAGCAGCATGCTGTCATGACCGGCTACCGGAATAACCTTCATGTCGGTGATAACGGGACTCGATTGTGTTGTCATCGTCATTGCCCTGCCACAGGTTTCAGTTCGATACGCTTAATATCGCCCACCAGCACCAGATAGCTCAGCACCGCAATCAGCGCATGCACCCCAACGTAAATCAACGCACCGTTGAACGAACCGGTGGTGCCCACGATGTAGCCAATCGCAATCGGCGTCACGATACCGGAAATATTGCCGAACATGTTGAACAGACCGCCGCTCAGGCCGCTGATCTCTTTCGGCGCAGTATCTGCCATCACTGCCCAGCCGAGCGCACCAATGCCTTTCCCGAAGAAGGCCAGCGCCATAAAGCCAATAATCATCCATTCAACGTCGACGTAGTTACAGAACACCATCACCATCGACAACAGCATACCCATCACGATCGGCGTTTTACGCGCAATATTCAGAGATCCGGTACGACGCATCAGCCAGTCGGAAATAATCCCGCCGAGCACGCCGCCCACAAAGCCGCAGATAGCCGGAACCGACGCCACAAAACCGGCCTTCAGAATCGACATGCCGCGCGCCTGCACCAGGTAAACTGGAAACCAGGTGATAAAGAAGTAGGTCAGCGCGTTAATGCAATACTGGCCGATGTAGATCCCCACCATCATGCGAGAACCAATCAACTGCTTAATTTGTCCCCACTTCACACTGAACGGGACTTTCGTTTTCGCTGCCGCCTGATCCATGTTGATCAGCGCGCCACCAGCGGCGATGTAATCCAGCTCTTTTTGGTTCACTCCCGGGTGCTGGTTAGGTTCGTGAATTACTTTCAGCCAGACGAAGCTGATAACGATCCCGAGGCCGCCCATAAAGAAGAACACGTGCGACCAGCCCACTTCGTGAGTCAGCCAACCCATGATCGGCGCGAAGATAACGGTGGCAAAGTACTGTGCGGAGTTAAAAATCGACACCGCCGTGCCCCTCTCCTGCGCCGGGAACCACGCCGCCACAATGCGACTATTGCCGGGGAAGGAAGGCGCTTCGGCTAAACCGACAAGGAATCGCAACGTAAACAGCGCGATGATAATGCCAAAGCCGCTGAAGATATCGACGAAGCCTTGCAGCAGGGTAAACAGGGACCAAATAAAGATGGACCAGAAGTAGACACGTTTAGAACCAAAGCGGTCGAGCAACCAGCCGCCGGGGATCTGGCCGATAACATAGGCCCATGAGAATGCAGAGAAAACGTAACCCATACCGACAGCATCGAGGCCAATATCTTTGGCCATCTCCGAACCGGCAATGGATAAGGTGGCGCGGTCGCCATAGTTGAAGGATGTGACGATAAACAGCATCACCACTATCCAGTAGCGAGCATTAGTGCGCTTTTCCGCGCCGCTCGCCGCCTGACTTAATGAACTCATTGTTGCACTCCTGAATTTTCGCGTTTTTATTCGCTCACTCTGAATTGCAAAACCGGTAGGGGTCAGAGGTAACGTTTGGTGTATAGGCAGCTTTTTTGGAGGTTGTTCGCCTTGCATGCTGCATTTTCTTATAACTGGCATGAGGAGTATAAAAAGCAGGCAGGAAACACTCACCGTGCAACAACACAGTATTTCGTCCACACACCAAGCCTGTTTGTGGCAAAAGCCCTGGTGACTGGAAGCGACTTCACGGAAATGAAAACCAGAGGGTTGAATAAGGAAATATCAGGACGGAAAAGAAAGGAGTGTGAAACGGGTCGCTTGCTCCTATGAAAACGCCTGTAAAACCACTTTCAAATGAAGGTTTTTACAGGCATTTGCCCGAAGCTAACACGATTCAGTTTTATTAGGATATGGCCAGGTCGTTCTTTTTGCTTGCTGGCACAAGCAGGACACCCTCCCGGTAGGGGGGAGGGGAAGCCTCAAGACAGGAGAGTTCCCCAATGTTCTACCCAGGGATTGGATTCACTTTCCGGCTCAGGGTGCTCGCTGGCATCAATCAACAACATCTCACCCACGCGCTGCGCGCTTTGTTCCTGCAACAACGCGTCGAACTGTTTTCCGCCGTTGCAGAAGTTAACGTAGCTGCTGTCGCCGAGTGCGATCACGCCATAATGCAGATTTGGCTGAAAACCAAGATTATCTTTGATCCCCTGAAACAGTGGCACAATGCTGTCCGGAAGATCGCCCTGCCCGGTCGTTGAGGTCACCACCAGGACGTATTTGTCTTGATACGCCTGCCAGTCAGCCAGCTCTGGATCTTCAAACACCGTAGCCTTATGGCCCTGTCCGGTAAGGATAGCTTCAGCCTCTTCGGCTACCAACAGCGAGTTTCCGTACATCGTGCCGACAAAAATACCAATTTCCGCCATAACCTTTTTCTCCAGGGACTTAAGAATCTATTTGCTCATCCTGACCTGACCGCTCGCTGAACTCAACCCTTTCATTCTCAGGGAGAAGTCCACGCCAGCCAAACTGCGATAGCGCCTGCATCCAGACGTCATCCAGACCCGCGCGAATCCCCAATGGCTCGCCAGTGAACGGATGGGTAAGCGTAAGCTGGCTGGCATGCAACATTAAGCGCTGGCAACCGAAATGCTCCGCCGCACTGCGGTTTTGCCGCAAATCACCGTGCTTACTGTCGCCAATAATAGGATGGCGTAAATGGGACAGATGCCGCCGGAGCTGGTGTTTACGACCGGTTTTAGGCTCAAGCTCTACCAGTCCGTAGCGAGTCGTTGGATAACGCCCGGTGGCCACCGGCATTTCTACCGTTGCCAGTCCGCGATAGTGGGTGACCGCCGGTTGCGGATCTTTATCTTCACGGGAAAATTTGTCGGCAATTTTATCCAACTCTTCCACCAGCGGGTAATCCAGCACCGCGTCATCCATTAACCAGCCACGCACAATCGCATGATAACGCTTTTGAATTTGATGCTGTTCAAACTGCTGCGACAGCAAACGCCCGGCTTCGCTGGACAATCCCATCAGCAGCACGCCGGATGTCGGTCGGTCGAGGCGATGCACGGTAAAAACATGCTGACCAATCTGGTCACGCACCGTTTGCATCACGACCACTTTCTCATCGCGGTCGAGCCAGCTGCGGTGAACCAGCCAGCCAGAAGGTTTGTTTACAGCAACCAGCCATTCGTCCTGATAGAGGATCTCAAGCATCAGGATTTATCGCTGGTAAACAGTGCATCCAGCTCCTGTAATGCAACGAGAAGCACTTCACGCTGTGGATGGTCGGCGGTCAGCGCCATTTCGTAATACGGAGCGATGGCAAACGCCTCTGGAAGCGGCTGCGCGTTATCAAGCAGAGCATGCATGCGGGGAATCAATACCCATTGCAGCCATTCAACCGGCTCCATGGTATCCATACAAAAAGGCTGCGTGCTGGTAAATAAATGCGCCTCAGGCTCATCCATTCGCCAGTGATTATGCTTACGCAACAGCGCTTCAAGCGCGTGGAGTTGCTGGCGCACACGGTCATGAGTCGTCATGAAATTAACCTCATTGATGAAAAATCTGGCGCGAAGAATAGCATTTGTGGGCAGGAAATAAAAAAAGGGAGCACTGTAAAAACAGTGCTCCCGGTTCGTTTCGCAGCATTCCAGCTACTTTTAGTGCTCCCTGCTCATCCATGACAACTTTTCCTGTGGTCTTGCGACCTGTTCATCCTGAACGTTTGCATCCTGCTCACATCACCCCGATGTGAAAACTTCATCCTGAAGTGTCCATGGCCATCCTGACCCGCCGACCATCCTGCCCGGCTCTCATTCTCCTTCCTGGAGGTGTCCCTTAACGCATCCGGCGTTTTCCTCTTTGCTTCGTCCTGAAGCCTATCCTTGTAACACCATCCTGGTGTGTCCTGCAGAAGTGTCATCATCCTGATGTTCACTTCTTTGTGCGACTCCTTGTCGACGGAGATAGAATCGCCTGTTTCGCTTTGTCTTACAAGATACTTACAGACATTCCTTTAAGGTTTTTTTCATATGAAAGCAGAGAATAAAACATCAACTAACTGAATTACATACATTTACTATGAAGGCCCTGCATTAAGCTTTCACTTATTACCTGGCGATCTCCTACAGGGTTTGTAAGAGATCTCTCACACGCATGCGGGCAAAATGGATTACAGAACTGGCTTAAGTTGAGTCAGGAAATCCGCAAGAGAGGGCGCCAGCACCGTTCGTTTACGAGTCCCCAGCGTTTCTTTGCACACTTCCCCGGACAGGTTACACACCGAAATGACATCCAGTTCATTTTCCTGTGTCGCAATAAACAGCGTCGGCGAGAGCTTGAGCCGCTTTTGCGTGACCAAATGGCCAATCAGGTTTTCCTGAACGCGCCTGAAGTCATCTTCGCTCCAGGTTTGCAGCAGCGTGAGCTTTTCATCGGCAAACTGCGCGTGCATGTCCCCGGCAAATTGGGTGGTATAAAAAGCGTGAACGGCGGGTTGTACCACAATATCAAAGGCGCGTTCAACCGCGTTTACGTTCGTTTCGCCCACAAACGGCTGAGGCTGCCAGTACACGGCATCGCTGGTCGTGGAAATAATGCATGGGGAAGGTACGCCATATAATTCTTCGCTGAGAGGCCAGCTGTTATTTTTCTCATGCCATGCATCGCAATAGCGTGTCGTAAAGGCCGTTAACGCCTGCGCAGTCAATTCGTCCACTGATTTCTCTCTTCACAAAAGCCAGGATACACTTGACGCATAGTGTATCTGGTTTATGACGGTGAAACATGTCTTCTTATGAAAACCATCAGGCGCTTGACGGCCTGACCCTCGGTAAATCAACAGATTACCGGGACAATTACGATGCCAGTTTGTTGCAGGGCGTTCCGCGTAGCCTGAACCGCGACCCGCTGGATTTAAAGGCTGATAATCTTCCTTTTCATGGCGCCGATATCTGGACGCTGTATGAACTGTCATGGCTAAATGCTAATGGCTTACCGCAGGTTGCCGTCGGACATGTCGAATTAGACTACACCAGCGTGAATCTGATTGAATCAAAAAGCTTTAAGCTGTATCTGAACAGTTTTAACCAGACCCGCTTTGATTCATGGGATGCCGTTCGCCAAACGCTGGAACACGATTTGCGCGCCTGCGCCGAAGGCGATGTTCACGTGGCGCTGTACCGTATCGACGAGCTGGAAGGGCAGCCGATTGCTCATTTCAATGGTACCTGCATCGATGACCAGGATATTGTCATCGATAACTACCAGTTCACCACTGATTATCTGGAGAACGCCACAAGCGGCGAGAAAGCAGTGGAAGAAACGCTAGTCAGCCATCTGCTGAAATCTAACTGTTTGATCACCCACCAGCCCGACTGGGGTTCAATACAAATTCAGTATCGTGGACGAAAAATCGACAGGGAGCAGCTGCTGCGTTATCTGGTGTCCTTCCGCCATCATAATGAATTCCATGAACAGTGCGTGGAGCGCATTTTCAATGACATTCTGCGCTTCTGCCAGCCGGAAAAGCTGAGCGTCTACGCCCGCTACACGCGACGCGGCGGTCTGGACATTAATCCATGGCGAACCAACACCGATTTTGTCCCTGCCATCGGCAGACTGGTGCGTCAGTAACTTTATTTCTCAATTTTGCGTGCCGGATTCCGCGCGCAAGGTTGTGAAAGGTCATAAGCCAGAGCTATTGTAATCAACAGGGAATGACGTGTTGCGTCCCATAAGGAGTTTACTTGATTACACATATTAGCCCGCTTGGCTCAATGGACATGTTGTCGCAGCTGGAAGTCGATATGCTTAAACGCACGGCCAGCAGCGACCTGTATCAACTGTTTCGTAACTGTTCGCTTGCCGTCCTGAACTCCGGCAGTTTGACCGACAACAGCAAAGAGCTGCTGTCTCGTTTTGAAAGTTTCGACATTAACGTGCTGCGCCGTGAACGTGGCGTTAAGCTGGAACTGATTAACCCGCCTGAAGACGCGTTTGTTGATGGACGCATTATTCGTGCGCTGCAGGCCAACCTGTTTGCCGTCCTGCGCGACATTCTTTTCGTTAACGGCCAGATCCATAACGCTGGTCGTTTTCAACGTCTGGATCTCGAAAGCTCGGTTCACATTACCAACCTCGTCTTCTCCATCTTGCGTAACGCCCGGGCACTGCACGTCGATGAAGCACCGAACATGGTTGTCTGCTGGGGCGGTCACTCCATCAACGAAAATGAGTACCTGTATGCTCGTCGCGTCGGTACCCAGTTGGGCCTGCGTGAGCTGAACATCTGTACCGGCTGCGGTCCTGGTGCGATGGAAGCCCCCATGAAAGGCGCGGCGGTGGGCCACGCCCAGCAGCGTTACAAAGACAGCCGTTTTATCGGCATGACTGAACCGTCAATCATTGCCGCCGAACCGCCTAACCCGCTGGTCAACGAACTGATCATCATGCCGGACATTGAAAAACGTCTGGAAGCATTTGTCCGTATTGCCCACGGCATTATCATTTTCCCTGGCGGCGTAGGCACGGCGGAAGAGCTGCTGTACCTGTTAGGTATATTGATGAACCCGGCGAACAAAGATCAGGTTCTGCCACTGATCTTGACGGGGCCAAAAGAGAGTGCGGACTACTTCCGCGTGCTGGATGAATTTATCGTACACACGCTGGGTGAAGACGCACGTCGCCACTACCGCATTATCATTGACGATGCTTCAGAAGTCGCTCGCCTGATGAAAAAAGCGATGCCGCTGGTGAAAGAGAATCGCCGCGACACCGGTGATGCCTACAGCTTTAACTGGTCGATTCGCATTTCACCTGATTTGCAGATGCCGTTTGAACCGTCTCATGAAAACATGGCGAACCTGAAGCTGTACCCCGATCAACCGGTTGAAGTACTGGCTGCAGACCTGCGTCGCGCGTTCTCCGGCATCGTCGCAGGTAACGTCAAGGAAGTCGGTATTCACGCTATTGAAGAGTTTGGACCGTACAAGATCCACGGTGACCGAGAGATGATGCGCCGTATGGATGACCTGCTGCAGGGCTTTGTCGCACAGCACCGCATGAAGTTGCCGGGTTCGGCCTACATTCCTTGCTACGAAATCTGCGCCTGATGTTTAACGCCCGGTAGCTGCGGCTACCACGATGACAGATTTGTCCATATCCAAGCCGGTTTTGGCCTCGCAGCCAGCCGGCTTTTTTAGTGATACCAGTCACATAGCTCAACTCCTAACATAAACATCAATAATGTTTCGTCAGAAAACCCTCAATACGCAAACGTTTACCTTTCAAATTCGACCGTGACTTATCGTCATAAATTATCATTAGTTGCAAGAATCCACTGAAAATGACAGTTTTTACAGCGCAACACTCGTATCTTCTCGCGTTCTCTTTCACGTCATATGTCGTTAATGCTAGCCTTCGCGCCCGTAAATCCGCTTTGGTTATTTTTTAATAGATTAATGGTCCAAATTTATCCACATAAAAAGTGGATTATTGCATTTGGGATCCCGATCACTGATACATTCATAACTTAAATGTATCTTTCCGCCCGAAAATTATTACGGCGAAAAATTATATAAAAAATCGCTAATCGGAATTCGTTTTACAGTCGGGTCTTTTTTCAGTGGATTGAACCCAAACCTGACTTTTTAAGCTTCCTCCAGGAGAAATAGATGGAAAACACGCAAACCAGCACTATCGTTACGGGCCAGACCCGCAGCGCATGGCGCAAGACTGACACCATGTGGATGCTGGGCCTTTACGGTACGGCAATTGGCGCGGGTGTCTTGTTCCTGCCAATTAACGCCGGTGTTGGCGGTCTGATCCCGCTGATCATCATGGCTATTCTTGCCTTCCCAATGACCTACTTTGCACACCGTGGTCTGACCCGTTTCGTGTTATCCGGTAAAAATCCGGGTGAAGACATCACCGAAGTGGTAGAAGAACACTTTGGTGTTGGCGCAGGTAAACTGATTACGCTGCTCTATTTCTTCGCTATCTACCCAATTCTGTTGGTTTACAGCGTAGCGATTACCAATACCGTCGAGAGCTTCCTGACCCACCAGCTGGCAATTACGCCTCCGCCGCGTGCCATCCTGTCGCTGATCCTGATTATCGGTATGATGACCATCGTGCGCTTCGGTGAGCAGATGATCGTGAAGGCGATGAGCATCCTGGTATTCCCGTTCGTTGCAGCGCTGATGCTGCTGGCGCTGTACCTGATCCCTCAGTGGAGCGGTGCGGTTCTGGAAACCCTGTCCTTTGACTCTGCAGCAACCACTGGCAATGGCCTGTTGTTGACCCTGTGGCTGGCAATTCCGGTAATGGTATTCTCCTTCAACCACTCACCGATCATCTCCTCCTTCGCCGTTGCGAAGCGTGAAGAGTACGGTGATGAAGCAGAGAAGAAATGCTCCAAGATTCTGGCATTCGCTCACATCATGATGGTGCTGACCGTTATGTTCTTCGTCTTCAGCTGCGTGTTTAGCCTGACCCCGGCGGATCTGGCTGCGGCAAAAGAGCAGAACATCTCCATCCTGTCTTACCTGGCGAACCACTTTAACGCACCGATCATTGCCTGGATGGCACCGATTATCGCGATGATCGCTATCACCAAATCCTTCCTCGGCCACTACCTGGGCGCACGTGAAGGCTTCAACGGTATGGTGATTAAGCACCTGCGTGGTAAAGGCAAATCCATCGAAGTCAACAAGCTGAACAAACTCACTGCACTGTTCATGCTGGTTACCACCTGGATCGTGGCAACGCTGAACCCGAGCATCCTCGGTATGATTGAAACCCTGGGTGGCCCAATCATCGCGATGATTCTGTTCCTGATGCCGATGTATGCGATTCAGAAAGTCCCGGCCATGCGTAAGTACAGCGGCCATATCAGCAACGTCTTCGTTGTGATTATGGGTCTGATTGCCATCTCCGCTATTTTCTACTCGCTGTTTAGTTAATCCCCTGCGCCGCCTACGGGCGGCGCATCTCGTTATACAATGGACGCCTCATGATTAGCGTATTCGATATCTTCAAAATCGGCATTGGTCCTTCCAGCTCCCACACTGTGGGTCCAATGAAAGCAGGCAAACAATTCACGGATGACCTGATTGCTCGCGGAATACTCACTGACGTAACCCGCGTCGTGGTTGATGTTTACGGCTCTCTGTCTCTGACGGGGAAAGGCCATCACACTGACATCGCGATTATTATGGGCCTGGCGGGTAATCTGCCTGACACCGTAGACATCGATGCCATCCCGTCCTTTATCCAGGATGTGAATACTCACGGACGTTTGCTGCTGGCAGACGGTCAGCATGAAGTGGAGTTCCCGGTCGATAAGTGCATGAATTTCCATGCGGACAATCTGTCCCTGCACGAAAACGGCATGCGCATTACCGCCCTGGCCGGCGAAAAAGTCCTCTACAGCCAGACTTACTTTTCCATTGGCGGTGGTTTCATCGTTGATGAAGAACATTTCGGCCTGCCGAACAGCTCGCCGGTAAACGTGCCCTATCCGTACAAATCCGCCGCCGATCTGCAACGACATTGCCAGGAAACCGGCCTGTCGCTTTCTGGTCTGATGATGCAAAACGAACTGGCCCTGCACAGCAAAGAAGAGCTGGAACAGCACTTTGCTAACGTCTGGGAAGTGATGCGTAGCGGGATTGAACGCGGTATCACCACCGAAGGCGTCTTGCCGGGTAAACTGCGCGTGCCACGTCGTGCCGCAGCGCTGCGTCGCATGCTGGTCAGCAGTGACAAAACCACCACCGACCCAATGGCGGTCGTGGACTGGATCAACATGTTCGCGCTGGCGGTGAACGAAGAGAATGCGGCCGGTGGGCGTGTGGTTACCGCCCCGACCAACGGTGCGTGTGGGATCGTTCCTGCGGTACTGGCTTACTACGACAAGTTTATCCGCGAAGTGAACGCTAACTCGCTGGCACGCTACATGCTGGTCGCGAGTGCGATTGGTTCCCTGTACAAGATGAACGCCTCTATCTCGGGTGCCGAAGTGGGTTGCCAGGGTGAAGTTGGTGTGGCCTGCTCAATGGCGGCAGCGGGTCTGGCGGAACTGCTGGGCGGTAGCCCTACGCAGGTGTGCATCGCGGCAGAAATCGGTATGGAACACAACCTGGGGCTGACATGCGATCCGGTTGCGGGCCAGGTTCAGGTCCCATGTATCGAGCGTAACGCTATTGCCTCAGTCAAAGCGGTTAACGCCGCACGTATGGCGCTGCGCCGTACCAGCGAGCCGCGCGTGTGCCTCGATAAAGTGATCGAGACCATGTACGAGACCGGTAAAGACATGAATGCCAAGTACCGCGAAACCTCTCGTGGTGGCCTGGCGATGAAAGTTGTCACCTGCGATTAAGTCCCAACCCATTGCCGGATGGCGCAAGCTTATCCGGCCTACAGTGCCGTAGTCATTTGTAGGCCGGATAAGGCGTCAGCCGCCATCCGGCAAAATGTTGTTTCAGATCTTCGCCTCCACTCGCCGTGAATGTTACCCTACAGGCTGATTCGTAAGGGAGAACACCGTGGCCGTCCATCTGCTCATTGTCGATGCACTGAACCTCATCCGCCGTATTCACGCTGTTCAGGGATCGCCCTGCGTGGAGACCTGCCAGCACGCGCTCGATTTATTGCTCGTGCACAGCCAGCCTACGCACGCCGTGGCGGTGTTTGATGACGAAGCGCGTAACAGCGGCTGGCGTCACCAACGGCTGCCCGACTATAAAGCTGGTCGCCCACCGATGCCCGACGAACTCCATCAAGAAATGCCCGCCTTACGCGCGGCCTTTGAACAGCGCGACGTCTGCTGCTGGGTTTCCAGCGGTAATGAGGCCGACGATCTAGCCGCAACGCTGGCGGTGAAAGTCACCCAGGCCGGGCATCAGGCCACCATCGTCTCAACCGATAAAGGTTACTGCCAGTTGCTCTCTCCTGCCCTGCGTATTCGCGACTATTTCCAGAAGCGCTGGCTGGATGCGCCGTTCATCGAAAAAGAGTTTGGCGTACAGCCTCAGCAACTGCCGGATTACTGGGGGCTAGCAGGAATAAGCAGTTCAAAAGTACCTGGTGTCGCCGGTATTGGCCCAAAAAGTGCGACCCAACTGCTCGTGCAGTTTCAGCATCTGGAAGGGATTTACGCCCGGCTTGATGACGTGCCGGAAAAGTGGCGCAAGAAGCTCGAGGCGCACAAAGAAATGGCATTTCTATGCCGCGATATTGCCCGGTTGCAAACGGACTTACATATCGACGGGAACCTACAGCAGTTACGTCTGGCGCGGTAGTTTTGTTGCCGGATGGCGCTGCGCTTATCCGGCCTACATTTCGTGCAATCCTGTAGGCCAGATAAGGCGTTCACACCGTCATCCAGCACAATTACCAGGCGGTGTGGTACAGCTCAACGATATCGCCGAGGCTCGCTTCACGCGGATTACCACCGGTGCATACGTCATCGAATGCTGCCTGCGCCAGCGCCGGGATATCCTCTTTACGCACGCCAACATCACGTAAGTGCAGCGGAATGCCCACATCACAGTTAAGCGCAAACACCGCATCCACGGCGGCTTTACGCGCCTCGTCCAACGTCAATGCTTCCACCTTCACGCCCATTGCCCGGGCGATATCGCGGAATTTGTCCCCGCTATAGTCGGCGTTGTACTGCATCACATGCGGGAGCAGAATGGCGTTGGCGACGCCGTGCGGCGTGTTATAAAACGCCCCCAGCGGGTGTGCCATACCATGAACCAGCCCCAGGCCAACGTTGGAAAAGCCCATTCCAGCAACATACTGGCCCAGCGCCATGGCTTCACCGGCCTTGCTGTCACCGGCAACGGATCCACGCAGCGCCCCGGCAATGATCTCAATGGCTTTGATGTGCAGCGCATCCGTCAACGCCCAGGCCGCACGGGTGATGTAACCTTCAATGGCATGGGTCAGCGCATCAACGCCGGTAGCCGCCTTTAACGCCGCGGGCATACCGTCCATCATATCGGCATCGATAAATGCCACCTGCGGAATATCATGCGGATCGACGCAGACAAACTTGCGCCGGTTTTCCTCATCGGTGATCACGTAGTTAATGGTCACTTCTGCCGCCGTCCCTGCCGTCGTCGGGATAGCCATCACCGGTACGCTTGGCTTACGCGTGGGCGATAAGCCTTCAAGGCTGCGCACATCGGCAAACTCAGGGTTATTGTAGATAATACCAATCGCTTTACAGGTATCCTGCGGGGAGCCACCGCCAATGGCAATCAGATAGTCTGCGCCACTTTGCTCAAAGACACCCAGCCCTTCCTGTACCACTGCAATGGTGGGATTGGGGATAACGCCGGAGTAAATCTCCCACGCCAGCCCCGCCGCATCCATCCGCGATGTCACCTTCTCGACCACACCGCACTGTACCAGGTTGGCATCGGTCACAATCAGCGCCTTACGATAACCCCGACGAATAACTTCATCGGTTAACGCCCCAACAGCTCCCCGGCCAAACCATGCCGTTTCATTCAGAATCATTCTGTTCGCCATCGTATTTCTCCTTTTCGCTTTGCGAAATTACTCTTCAATTCGTAATCCGTAGGATTTGAATTTCTCCAGCACGATGGCAATCTCTTCATCATCCAGCACCGGAACAGGATCGACGATCGCTAATGTGCTCAGATAAAGGCGGGCCAGAACTTCCACTTCATGCGCCAGCCACAGTGCTTTTTCCAGGTTCGCCTCGCAGGCAATCAGCCCATGATGCTGCAACAGCGTTGCTTTGCGGTCTTTCAGCGCCACGATCACGTGCTCTGACAGTTCACGTGTACCAAACGTCGCATACGGAGCGCATGGAATGGAATTTCCACCGGCAGCAGCAATCATGTAATGGATAGCCGGGATAGGACGGTTGAGAATCGATACCGCGGTGCAATGGATCGCATGATTATGGACAACCGCATTAGCCTCTGGCCGCGTCTGATAGGCTGCAAGGTGAAAACGCCATTCGCTGGACGGTAATTGTCCTTTATCATAATTACCGTCGTTGTCTACATACACGATCATATTTTCCGTGAGTCTTTCGTAAGGAATTCCGCTGGGCGTGATCAGCATTCCATTTTCATAACGTGCACTCACATTTCCCGCCGTTCCCTGATTCAGCCCTAGGCTGGTCATTTCAAGGCAGGTTTCGATGATTTCTCGCGACAAACGCATTCTTTCCATCATAATTCTCCGGGTACAGTTTCCCCTCGTCTTGATTGCGAAAAATACAGCCGCAGAGTAAGACGGGTCAGGTTTCAGATATGAGCAGCCACTGAATTTTTATTCAGATTCAGTTAGCTGATTTATTATTAAAAAAGTATTATTTTTGTCTTACACGCTTAATGAGTTTCATCGGTACTTTTACCGTTTCTTTAATCGGCTGGTCTTCAATCGCACTCATCATCATGTCGAAGGCTTTTTCCGCCCAGACGTTTTCATCCTGCTGCATCGACCAGACATTATTGGCGAGGAATCCCAGCATCGGATGTTCATCGAATGTGCCGATATTAATATCAGGTGGAATAACGCCAAAACGATTGCGAATAGCGACGATGGCGCCTTCCAGCACAGGTAATGACGAGGCGATAAATGCCTGAGGACATCCCTGCTCAGCGATCAGTTTTTCCATTAACCGGTAGCCACCATCTGGCGTGTTATCCGGACCTTCACGCACCCAATCATGATGGGAAATACCATTGTTACTCAATGCGTTAAGATACCCCTGCAAACGATCGCCAATACTGGGCAGCCCGGTATCGCCCACCAAAAACCAGATTGGCGATTTTCCCGCATCGAACAAACTTTGCGTCAGCTTTTCGCCACCTAAACTATTATGACTTTCTACCAGCGCGTTATCGGTGTACTTAAAATCACGGTCAAGTAACACCATCGGTTTTCTAACCTGGCGTAAATGATGCTGCTGGTTTTCGAGCGTTGACGGGACAATAAAAAGTCCGTCAACATTACGTGCAATTAACGCTTTGGTTAATTTATTCTCGTAATCAACATCATCATAAGTACAGCTAATCGTTAACTGATATCCAGAACGACGACAGCGTTGCTCAAGCTTTTCAGCGAGCGTAGCAAAAAAGACGTTGGAAATATTGGGCACAATCAGCCCCAGCGTATCCGTTTTATTCAGTTTAAGGCTGCGCGCTGAATGGTTGATGACATAACCATAACGCTCAACATATTCATTAATGCGCGTTTGAGTTTTAACGCTGATACGATATTGCTCAGCTTTCCCATTCAACACCAGTCGCACGGTTGTTACCGATAAATTCAGATCGCTGGCTATCTGTTCTACTGTTTTAGCCATTATATGCCCCAGTTCACATCCAAAACGTCAATTCACAATCATAAAAGTATTTTAAACATTTGTCTTACAGCATCAGTTGGTTAAGCACCTGCTGCTGCCCCCACATAGTCAGATGCACCTGATATTTGCGGGCATAAAAGTCCTGACGCTTAGGGTTTGTCTTGATAACCTCACCGGGCGTCACCATCGCCTGACAAGCCGCCGGGAAATTTGCCCACGCCCCGCAGGCAACCGCACCGGTAATCGCCGCACCCAGCGTCACCGCATCTTCTTCCTGCATTAAATGGATATCGCATCCGGTCGCATCCGCATACTCACGTAGCCACAGCGGATTGTGCGTTGCTCCTCCGCACAGCGTCAGTCGTGTAATGGTGTGCCCATTTTCGCGCATCACTTCCATAATATGCCGCGTACCGCAGGCAATCGCCTGTAATGTTGCCAGATACAAGCGGGCAACCTGCCGCTCGCCACGTTCAAGGGTCAAGCCACATACGCTGCCGCGAGCATCCGGTCGCGCACGCGGTGAGCGGTTGCCATGATGATCGGCCAACACATGTAAGTTGCGCCCTGGTTCCGCTTCATTTTCCTCCAGTGCAGCCACCCATTCATTGACCAATACTATCGGATGGCAACCCCGCGCTTCGGCCTTACGATACAGGTCCGCACTGGCTCCTGACTCCTGAAGCGTCCAGTCGACTAACGCCCCGGCGGCACTTTGCCCGCCTTCGGTCAGCCAGTAGCCGGGTAGCATCGCGGACCAGTACGGTCCCCATACGCCCGGTGTATGAATTTCCTCTTCGCTGCACAGCATATGGCAGTTTGACGTGCCGCTGATCAACGCCAGCGTTCCCACAGGCTGAGCACCGGCCAGCGCCACACCGCCTGCATGCGCATCAATCATCCCGCTGGCAACCACAACATGTGTGGTCAGTCCCAACGCCTGCGCCGCTTCAGGGCTGAGCGTACCAACGGCGGCCCCCGGCGGTAAAATACGCGACGGGATTTTGCTGAGTAAATCTGTTAATTCAACGGCATCGAGCAACGAATGACTAAAACGTTGTTCGTGCGCCAGATAGTTCCATTTACAGGTCAGGGTGCACAGACCCGCTACATCGCTGTCGGTCGCTTTCCAGACCAGGAAGTCCGCCAGATCGTAGAATCGATGCGCGCGCTCCCACGTCGCAGGAAAATGATTCTTCAGCCACAGCACTTTAGGCAATTCCATTTCGACGCTGACTTCGCCGCCAACATAGCGCAGGGCGGGATCCTGCGTGGCGTTAATGCGTTTGGTCTCGTCTGCCGCGCGATGATCCATCCACATGATGATGTTATGGTCTGGCGATTCACCGGGTGAAACCGCCAACCCTTGTCCTTGTTCATCGAGAGCAACCAGAGAGCAGGTGGCATCGAATCCCAGTGAACGAATTTCCTCGACGGGAACCCCCGCTGACGACACCGCATCTTTCACCGCATGACACACCTGCTGCCAGATTTCAGCGGATGATTGTTCTACCCGCTGCGGACCGGGTCGAAACTGCGAGATAGGTAATGTCGCAAAGGCCAGTCGCGTACCATTGGCATCAAAGACACCGGCCCTGACGCTGGCGGAACCGACATCCACCCCGAGGAAATATCCACTGCTCATAGTAACTCCCTGACACTGGCTAAAAATGGGGCGAACGTGTCGCCCCAACGGTCTTATTTTTTACCGAATGGATGTAATAATTTGTCGATTTCCGGTGTATCAATGTTCTTCGCATTCACGAATTTAACCGGGATATCAATCTCTTTTGGAACAGCCTGACCCGACACGGCGGCATTCAGCGTTTTGATCCCCTGATAGCCAATCTGGTAAGCATCCTGCACCACAAAGCCCTGGATAACGCCGGATTTCAGGAAGGCAATAATCGCTTCGGTGCTGTCAAAGCCAATCACCTTCACTTTGCCCTTCAGGTTTTGACTATCAATGGCGTTCGCTACACCCAGCGTTGAACCTTCGTTAGTGCCATAGATCCCGGCAATATCCGGGTTGGCCTGAATCATATCGATGGTTTTATCCATCGCTTTTTGCGGATCCCCGTCGCTGTACTGAACTGGCAGCACCTTGATATCCGGATATTTTTCCTTCATGCGGGCAATAAACCCTTCCGAACGCTCGATTGCAGAAGAGGTACCGGCCACGTGCGCAATAATACCGACCTTCCCTTTGCTGCCCACTTCAGCGGCGAGCGCATCGGCGGCTTCTGCGCCGGCTTTACGGTTATTGGTTGCCACAAAGCTGACCGGAATGTCGGAATTCACGCCAGAGTCAAAGGTCACAACCTTAATCCCCCGTGAATTGGCCGTTTCCACCAGCGGTGCGAGGGCATTGGCATCTAACGCCGCCAGCAGCAGTCCGTTAGGCTTTTGCGCCATTGCGTTTTCAACCAACTGAATCTGCTCAGCAATTTGTGTTTCATCCGCCGGCCCTACATAGCTGGTTTTATCACCCAACTCTTTCGCTGCCGCTTCGGTCCCCATTTTTACGGTTTGCCAGAATTCATGCTGGAAACCTTTACTGACCACAGGGAGGTTCATATCTTTAGCCAACGCGCTGGAAGTCATGCAGGCCAGCAGGGATAACGCATAGACAAAATGCCTGGTTTTCATTGTTGTACTCCGTTCTGAGTGAGTCACCCTAAACGTCAGGGTTATGATGCCCCGCAACTTCCGGGAGCGTAAATCAACGAATTTTTTTGCGTAATGTGTCGAGATAAACCGCCGCGATAACCACCACACCCATTGCCACCATTTGCCAGAACTGGGAGACGCCCATCAGGTTGAGGCCATTTTTCAACACGCTCATGATGAATGCGCCGATAATCGTGCCGCCGATGGTGCCAATCCCGCCCATCAGGCTCGTACCACCAATCACCACTGCGGCAATCGCTTCCAGCTCATAACCCACACCAACCGTTGGCTGACCTGAGTTCAGACGCGAAGCAAGAATGACCCCGGCAATCCCGGTCAGCAGACCGCAGAAGGCGTAGACGAAGATTTTGACGCGCTGGACTTTAATTCCGGACAGGTGTGCTGCAACTTCATTGCTGCCCACAGCATAAACATAGCGACCAATCACCGTTTTCTTCAGGATGTACGCAGCGATTAGCGCCACCACCACCAGGTAAAAGACCGGATAAGGCAGCACGTCGAACAGGCGGCCCTGTGCCAGCATTTTGAAGCCTGGGTAATCAGCAAAGTAAATCGCGCGGCCGTCGGTCATCACCATGTTGATGCCCCTGACGGACATCATCAGGCCCAGCGTGGCAATAAAGGGCGGGATGGTCATTTTGGTGACCAACAGCCCGTTGATATAACCGCACAGCCCACCGGCTAACACGCCTGCCAGGATGCAAATCGGCAGAGGCAAACCCAGCGTGGCGCAGATACCGACCGCAACGCCTGAAAACGCCACCACGGAACCGAGAGAAAGGTCGATCCCGGAGGTGATAATGACGAAGGTAACGCCAATCGCCATGATGCCAATGACCGAGGTTTGCAGAGCAATGGTCATAATATTTTCAGTATTAAAGAAAAATGGCGATCCAAAACTGAAAAATATCACCAGAATAATCAAACTGAAAAGCGGCGCGAGGCGCATTAAAAGTTCTTTGTTAATTTTAATTTTTTTATTATTGCTGTCTGAAGAGGTTACAGAGATAGTCATAAATTAATCCTCTAACGTCGCGTATTGCATGATTTTTTCTTGTGTGGCGTCATCAGAAGCTAACTCACCGGTAATACGACCACTACGCATCACTAAAATGCGATCGCACATACCCAGCACTTCCGGTAATTCAGAAGAAATCATGATGATTGATTTCCCTTTTGCCACCAGTCGATTCATCAATTCATAAATTTCAAGTTTGGCCCCCACGTCAATGCCACGCGTAGGCTCATCAAAGATGAGAATATCGGTGTCTTTACACACCCATCTGGCAATAATGATTTTCTGCTGATTACCACCACTTAAATTTAATGCGGCCTGCTCAAGGTGTGGCGTTTTAATTCGCAGGGCTTTCACCTGCTCCTGGCTGGTTTGCTGACAGCGCTTGCTATCAACATTGCCGTAGCGATCGGAATACTCCGGGTAATTCCCCAGCATAATATTGCGCTCAACCGACAGCCCTAATGCCAGTCCTTCTTTTTTTCTGTCCTCTGTTAAATAGCTGATCCCCTGTTTGATTGCGTCAGGGATATCTTTAACCACGGTGACCTTACCGTTTAGCGTAATGGTACCGCTATCGATGGGATCCGCGCCGAAAATGGCACGCGCCAGTTCGGTACGCCCTGCGCCCATCAGACCAGCAAAACCTAAAATCTCCCCCTGATGCAGGGTGAAATCGATGTTGTTCAGTACCCCTTTGCGCGTCAGGCCGCTCACTTCCAGCACCGGTTTGTGCTGAGACAAAGGTTCACGACGCGGATAGATATTCCCGAGGTCACGCCCAACCATCATGGCAATTAAGTCGCTGATTTTTACAGCATCATAATCGACGGTGGCAATAAACTGACCGTCTCGCATCACGGTCGCGCGGTCGGCAATTAACGCCAGCTCTTCCAGACGGTGCGAGATATAGACAATGCCGGTACCCTGCTCTTTCAGCAAACGGGTTACCTGAAATAAACTGTCGATCTCCGTTTCCGTCAGCGCCGCCGTCGGTTCATCCATAATCAGAATTTTGGCATTCACCGATATAGCTTTGGCAATCTCAACCATTTGTTGTTGAGCGACGGTAAGATCGGCAACCAGCGTATCTGGCGCAATATTCAGGTTCAATTTTTGCAAAATATCGATAGCTGCCTGGCGCTGTTGTTTCTCGTCAAGACGCCAGCGGTTATTTTTGCAAAATTCCCTGCCAATAAAGATATTGTCTTCAACCGTTAACTCTGGGAATAAATTAAATTCCTGGTGAATAATCGTGATCCCGGCTTTTTGTGCACTTAACGGATTCGCGAATGAAACAGCTTGATCTTCAAAAATAATATTACCTTCATCCGGTTGATAAACGCCGGATAAAATTTTCATCAAGGTGGATTTCCCCGCGCCATTTTCGCCAAGCAGCGCATGAACTTCCCCTTTGCGTAACGCAAAATCCACATTACTCAACGCTAATACGCCGGGAAAACGTTTCGTAATATGACTCATCTGTAAAAATGTTTCGGACATTGCTGCTTTCCTCAATATACAGAAACTACAGTCGGTAAATCAGGCGAAAACAGCGTTGCCATGGAGCCATCGTCACCGTTAATGCGAATACTTCTTGAAAGCGTAGATACGTTTTTTGATTATTGCTAACTCGAGTTAGCGATTGCCTTTTAAAGGCTATTTTAGCTGCAAAAAATAACCAAATCATTTGGTTTAAAACTGTGACACTGGACAGGAATTTTCTCGTATATCATTAATTAAAAACAAGATTAACTAAAATCCGCACATTAATTTATTTGACGCAGATCGAATTTTAACCACTTCTCGTGAGGCCTCTCACAGTTCCACAACAAAAAAGTTGTGTAAAAAACTCGCTGATACCTAAGCTAACTCGAGTTAGCAAAAATGAAAAATTCAGCCAACTGCGACAGTGGTGTCCTCCATCCGCTTTTGCAGCACGGCATAAAGTGAGATGAGGAACCTCGAATGAAAAAAATGAGTTTACCGAAAATCGGTATTCGTCCGGTAATTGATGGGCGTCGTATGGGTGTACGTGAGTCGCTCGAAGAACAGACCATGAATATGGCGAAAGCCACTGCCGCGCTTATCACCGAGAAACTTCGTCACGCCTGCGGCGCGCAGATTGAGTGCGTGATTGCAGACACCTGCATTGCCGGGATGGCTGAATCCGCCGCCTGCGAAGAAAAATTCAGTAGCCAAAATGTCGGCGTGACGATCACCGTGACACCATGCTGGTGCTACGGCAGCGAAACCATCGACATGGACCCAATGCGTCCAAAAGCCATCTGGGGCTTCAACGGCACGGAACGTCCTGGCGCTGTTTATCTGGCTGCAGCGCTGGCAGCGCATAACCAAAAAGGTCTGCCTGCTTTCTCGATTTACGGTCATGACGTGCAGGATGCGGGTGACACCACCATCCCCGCCGATGTTGAAGAAAAACTGCTGCGCTTTAGCCGTGCAGGCCTGGCCGTTGCCAGTATGAAAGGCAAAAGCTATCTGTCCGTGGGCGGCGTTTCAATGGGGATCGCAGGATCCATTGTCGATCATAACTTCTTTGAATCCTGGCTGGGCATGAAGGTTCAGCCGGTTGATATGACCGAGCTGCGTCGTCGTATTGACCAAAAAATCTATGACGAAACCGAGCTGGAGATTGCGCTGGCGTGGGCGGACAAAAACTTCCGCTATGGCGAAGATCAGAATGCCCAACAGTACAAACGCAACGAAGAGCAAAGCCGCGCGGTCCTGAAAGAAAGTCTGCTGATGGCAATGTGCATCCGTGACATGATGCAAGGTAACAAGATACTGGCTGAAAAAGGCCTGGTCGAAGAGTCGCTGGGCTTCAACGCCATTGCCGCGGGCTTCCAGGGTCAGCGTCACTGGACCGATCAATACCCGAACGGCGACACCGCCGAAGCCCTGCTGAACAGCTCATTTGACTGGAACGGCGTACGCGAACCGTATGTGGTTGCCACCGAAAACGACAGTCTGAACGGTGTAGCAATGCTGTTTGGCCGCCAGCTTACCGGTACCGCGCAAGTCTTTGCCGATGTACGCACCTACTGGTCACCGGAAGCCGTGCAACGCGTCACCGGCCAGCCGCTGACTGGCCTTGCTGAGCACGGTATTATCCACCTGATCAACTCCGGGTCTGCGGCGTTGGACGGCTCCTGCAAACAGCGTGACAGCGATGGCAAACCGACCATGAAACCGCACTGGGAAATCTCCCAGCAAGAGGTGGATGATTGCCTGGCGGCAACCGAATGGTGCCCGGCTATTCATGAGTACTTCCGCGGCGGCGGCTACTCCTCTCGCTTCCTGACTGAAGGCGGTGTGCCGTTCACCATGACCCGTATCAATATCATCAAAGGTCTGGGACCGGTGCTGCAGATAGCCGAAGGCTGGAGCGTGGAATTACCGAAAGACATGCATGACCAGCTCGATGCCCGCACCAACTCCACCTGGCCAACGACCTGGTTTGCTCCGCGCTTAACCGGTAAAGGTCCATTCAGCGACGTTTACTCGGTGATGGCGAACTGGGGTGCGAACCACGGTGTGCTGACTATTGGTCACGTTGGTGCAGACTTTATTACCCTTGCCGCCATGCTGCGTATTCCAGTGTGTATGCACAACGTGGAAGAAGAGAAAATCTATCGCCCTTCAGCCTGGGCTGCACACGGTATGGACAGTGAAGGCCAGGATTATCGCGCCTGCCAGAACTATGGCCCGCTGTATAAACGTTAATGCGACTCTGCCCGGTGGCGCAAGCTTACCGGGCCTACAACTGTAAAATTTGTAGGCCGGATAAGCGCAGCGCCATCCGGCAACATTTGGAGTGGCTATGAAACAAGACGTTATACTGGTCCTCGACTGTGGCGCAACCAACGTGCGGGCCATTGCCGTTGACCGTCAGGGAAAAATCGTTGCCCGCGCCTCCACACCGAACGCCAGTGATATCGCCTCAGAAAACAGCACCTGGCATCAGTGGTCCCTGGATGCCATTCTGCAACGCTTTGCCGACTGCTGCCACCGCCTGTCATCTGAACTGTCTACCCGCCAAATCCGCGGGATTACCGTCACCACGTTTGGCGTAGACGGCGCGCTGGTTGATGAAAATGGCGAACTGCTATATCCGGTAATCAGCTGGAAATGCCCACGCACCGCCGCCGTGATGGCCAATATCAGCTGCCTGATGACACCACAGCAGTTGCAGGACATCTCCGGCGTCGGCGCCTTCAGCTTTAACACCCTGTATAAACTGGTGTGGCTCAAAGAAAACCACCCGCAATTACTGGAACGGGCGCACGCCTGGCTATTTATCTCCTCGCTTCTTAACCATCGCTTAACCGGTGAGTACACGACGGATATCACCATGGCAGGCACCAGCCAGCTGCTGGATATCCATCAGCGAGAGTTCAGCCACGACATTTTGCAGGCAGCCGGCATTCCACGCCGACTGTTTCCCCGCCTCGTTGAAGCAGGCGAGCATATTGGGACGTTGCAAAGCACCACGGCAACATTGCTCGGGCTGCCGACGGGCATTCCGGTCATTTCCGCCGGGCATGATACACAGTTCGCTCTCTTTGGCGCGGGCGCACAGCCGGACGAACCGGTGCTCTCCTCCGGCACATGGGAAATTTTGATGGTGCGCAGCGCGCAGGTGAATACCCCACTGCTGAGCAAGTATTCCGGCTCCACCTGCGAGCTGGACAGCCACGCCGGGCTGTACAATCCCGGTATGCAATGGTTGGCTTCCGGCGTTCTCGAATGGGTACGCAAGCTGCTGTGGACTGCCGATACGCCGTGGCAAACGCTTATCGATGAAGCCAACGCCATTCCGGCTGGGGCTGATGGGGTAAAAATGCAGTGCGATCTGCTCACCGGCGCGAACGCGGGTTGGCAAGGCGTCACGCTCAACAGCACGCGGGGACATTTATACCGTGCGGCACTGGAGGGACTCACCCACCGGCTGCAGCAAAATCTACAGACACTGGAGACCATCGGTCACTTCCAGGCGACAGAGCTGCTGCTGGTTGGTGGGGGAAGTCGTAACGCGCTGTGGAATCAGATTAAAGCCAACGTTCTGGGTATCCCGATCAAAGTGCTGGATGACGCCGAAACCACCGTTGCCGGGGCGGCGATGTTTGCCTGGTCAGGCATTGGGGAATTTACCTCACCGGAGCAGGCTCGCGCCCAGGTGCACTACCAGTACCGATATTTCTATCCGCAAACTGAACCCGAACTCACAGGAGTCGAGTGACATGCTAAAAACGATTTCCCCTTTAATTTCCCCCGACCTGCTGAAAGTGCTGGCTGAAATGGGTCACGGCGATGAAATTATCTTTTCCGATGCTCATTTTCCCGCGCACAGCATGGGGCCACAGGTGATCCGCGCCGACGGCCTGCAGGTCGACGCCCTGCTACAGGCGATTATTCCGTTGTTTGAACTGGACAGTTACGCTCCGCCGCTGGTGATGATGGCGCCCGTTGAAGGGGATTCACTCGACCCAAGTGTCGAAACACGGTATCGCGATGCGCTCTCCTTGCCAGCGGGCGGTCCGGGTATCACGCGCATTGATCGCTATGCATTCTACGAGCGGGCGCAAAACGCGTTTGCTGTCGTTATCACCGGCGAGCGGGCAAAGTACGGAAATATTCTTTTGAAAAAAGGCGTAACACCGTAATCTCTGATCGGAGTGCCCGTCAGAGGCGGGCATTCATCCAACGATGAGGATCGGACCATGAAAGCGGCGCGCCAGCAGGCGATAGTAGACTTGCTCATTCACCATCAAAACCTGACCACTGAAGTTTTGGCTTTGCAGCTGAACGTCAGTAAAGAGACTATCCGCCGCGATCTCAGCGAACTACAAACCCAGGGAAAAGTCCTGCGCAGCCACGGATGCGCCAGGGTCATTCAGCGGGAAAATCAAAACAGCGGCGACCCGTTTCACATTCGACGTAACAGCCATCATGCGCATAAAGCCGATGCCGCACGGGAAGCGCTGACATGGATAGAAGAAGGCATGGTGATAGCCCTGGACGCCAGCTCGACCTGCTGGTATCTGGCCCGACAGTTGCCGGATATCAACATCCAGGTATTTACCAACAGTCAGCCCATTTGCCAGGAACTGGCCAAACGTAAACATATTCAGCTCATCTGCTCAGGCGGTAGGCTGGAGCGTAAGGACGGTTGCTACGTGAACCCGTCGCTCATTTCTCAGTTGAAATCCCTCGACATCGACCTGTTTATTTTTTCCTGTGCCGGGATCGATAGCAGCGGCACGCTTTGGGATTCCAACAGCCGCAACGCGGAGTTCAAATCTATTCTGCTCAAGCGTGCATCACAGTCATTGCTGCTTTTCGATAAAAGTAAGTTAGATCGTTCTGGCGAGGCCCGGATCGGGCATCTGGAGGAGGTCACGCATATTATTTCGGGTGAACAGCAGACAGACGGTGCGGTAATTCAGGCCGGATAAACGTATGCGTCATCCGGCCCGGGCGTCTTATCGCTCGTCGCGACGACCACCAACAGCCGCCCACAGACGGCGCACGTGCACAGTCACTTCTTCGCGGTCATGGTACAGCTGACGCGCCTGAATTTGTGCATTGATGTTGTGTTCATCCAACTGCTCCTGAATATATGCCAGGTTTTGCGACACTTCTTCGTAGCGTTTTTTCATCGGCAGTTTGAGATTGAAAATCGTCTCACGACACCAGCCATTGACCAGCCACTGCGCCATCAGCGCGGCAACTTTCGCCGGCTTCTCCACCATATCGCAAACCATCCACGAAATGTTGCTACGATTCGGACGGTACTTAAATCCGTCTTCACGCAGCCAGGTAACCTGTCCGGTATCCATCAGGCTTTGCGCCATCGGACCATTGTCCACGGAGTAAACCCACATGTTGCGTTTGACCAGCTGATAGGTCCAGCCGCCAGGACATGCGCCTAAATCCACCGCATACATGCCGTTTGCCAGACGCTCATCCCACTCATCGGCCGGAATAAAGACATGCAGCGCTTCTTCCAGCTTCAGCGTTGAGCGACTCGGCGCATCGGCCGGGAACTTCAGACGTGGGATCCCCATGTAAAACGGCGAGTTGTTGTCAGGCCAGGAATAACCGGTGTAACAACAGCCCGGCGCAATAAAGAACACGTGGACAACCGGGCGCTTTGGTGTCTCATACTTTGCCAGCACGCCCGCTTCGCGCAGCGCCGCACGTAGCGGTACGGTAAATTTGCGGCAAAACTTCACCAGTTCTTTGCTTTCGTTAGTGTCGGCCACTTCGACACGCAGATCGCCACCCTTCTCCACTACGCCCTGCAACATGCCAACAATCGGCGTAATGCGGTCTTCCGGCGGTAAATATTGCAGCAACTCGCCGACAACAAACATCTGGCGAGCAAAAATCAGCGAGCTAAACGGCAACTCTTTTACGAGCTTTTCAGCATCCCCCTGCTGATAGCACTCAAAAGTCACGTACCCCGCATTGTCTTTCACGCGGGCAAAGCCGAACACTTCCCGGCGTGTTGCTTTATCCGTAATTTCTGCGGCGCACTCTTTCTCAAAACCCGGGCGACACAACAATACAACCTTATTCATGGCTAACGCCCTTACGTTTCAATCGAATAGCACCCACTAACATCAGCGCCCAACCTACCAGGAAGCTGAAACCACCGACCGGGGTAACAAACGCCCACAGGCGTAAATGAGAGAGCGCGAGGCAATACAGGCTACCGCTAAACAGCACGGTGCCTAATGCCATGAACACGCTACTCCAGTAAAACCAAATGCTGATACGTCGCTGCATGGCGACGGCCAGACCAAAAATAGCCAACGTATGAAACGCCTGATACTCAAGACCGGTCTGGATCCAACCCATTTCAACAACGCCAAGCGTTTTGCTTAGCACGTGAGCCCCAAACGCGCCCAGAGCAACAAAGATAAAGCCACTTATGGCGGCAAAAATCAGCATAAAACGGCTGGTCATGTTAATACCCTACGTAAATTATTGTTCGTAACGAAAGCGGAATTTTTCTTGTTCAGTGGCCGCTTTCGCCAGAATCCACTGACGGAAGGCGGCTATTTTACCCAGTTCTGCCTGACTGTCATGACAAACCAGATAAAACGCGTTTTTGCTGACCAACACATCATTAAACGGGCAAACCAGACGGCCCGCTTCAATTTCTGATTGCGACATCACGTTATTGGCCAGCGCAACACCCTGTCCATGGATGGCAGCCTGTAGCACCATGGCGCTATGGCTGAAGATAGGTCCCTGCTGAACGTTAATATGATTCAACCCAAGCTGGCGCGTATAGGCCTGCCAGTCGCGGCGAGAAGCATCATGCAATAACGTGTGCTTTGCCAGATCCTCTGGCGTCTTCAGCGGTTTATCGCCGGTGAGCAATAAAGGAGAGCAGACCGGCAACAGATATTCTGCGTACAATTTTTCTACGCGCAGGCCAGGCCAGTTGCCGCGACCATAAAAAATCGCCACGTCAACATCGTCAGCCAGTTTATCTTCCTGACGGTCAACCGCCTGGATCCTGACGTCGATTCCCGGATAAGCTGAGTTAAAGCTAGAGAGTCTGGGCACCAGCCATTGAATGGCAAAACTGGGCAATAAACTGACGGTAAGCGCACCTTTTGCACTGCGTGCCTGAAGTTTACGCGTCGCATCGGTTAATTGCGAAAAAATCTCTTTGATGTCGAGAAAGTAGCTTTGGCCTTCTTCCGTCAACAGAAGAGATCGATTGCGTCGACGGAACAGCTTCAGCCCTAGGAAATCCTCGAGTGACTTGATTTGGTGACTTACTGCGGCCTGCGTCACAAAAAGCTCTTCTGCTGCGCGAGTAAAGCTCAAATGACGCGCCGCGGCATCAAAAACACGTAACGCATTTAAGGGTGGTAATCGTTTTGACATGACTTTTAGGCTTTGATGTTAAATGAATTTAACAGTTATCTAACAGGCTGTAACCTATTAGTTTTTTTAATCTGAGCCATTATAAATTGTCCGTTGAGGTTCTACCAGCAAATACCTATAGTGGCGGCACTTCCTGAAGCCGGAACGAAAAGTTTTATCGGAATGCGTGTTCTGGTGGGCTTTTGGCTTACGGTTGTGATGTTGTGTTGTTGTGTTTGCAATTGGTCTGCGATTCAGACCATGGTAGCAAAGCTACCCTTTTTCACTTCCTGTACATTTACCCTGTCTGTCCATAGTGATTAATGTAGCACCGCCAATTTGCGGTGCTTTTTTTTGTCTGCGTTTTATCGATGGCCGAGCGGCTAGTTCTCCAGTTCTACCATCTCTTTCACGTCAGTACGGTTAATCTGCTGTTTGTTGCCGTTAGCGTCCTTGTACGAAATCATTCCCGTTTCATCATCGGTCTTTGGCTTACCATCAGACACGATTGTCCGACCATCGTTGGTGTGCATAACATAGTTCGAACCAGAACAGGCGCTCAGGGCAAAAGTCAGCATACAGGCAGAGATAATGGCGGCAGTCTTTTTCATATTCTTCTCCTTAAAGCGATTTATGCTAGATAAAACGAATTTCATAACAGGCAAAAATCTTCGCCCAACATTATCTAGCATAAGACACTGGTCTGATTTCACCAGGATATCCAGAGGATTCCGATGCTTAGGGTTACCCTTGTGCCAGCGCCCTTTTTGCGCCACGATCGGGGTATTGAACTGAGGAATCCCATGAACGCTTTTAACCCCGCGCAGTTTCGCGCACAGTTTCCCGCACTCAATGATGCTGGCGTCTATCTCGACAGTGCCGCCACGGCGCTCAAGCCGCAGACGGTTATTGAAGCTACGCATCAGTTTTATAGCCTGAGCGCCGGGAACGTCCATCGCAGCCAGTTTGCCGAAGCCCAGCGCCTGACCGCTCGCTATGAGGCAGCACGGGAAAAAGTCGCCCGACTGATCAACGCGCCGGATGACAAAACCATCGTCTGGACCCGCGGCACGACAGAGGCCATCAACATGGTGGCGCAAAGCTACGCGCGCCCACGCTTGCAGCCGGGTGATGAGATCATCGTTAGCGTGGCAGAACATCACGCCAACCTCGTCCCCTGGCTGATGGTCGCCCAGCAAACCGGGGCCAGGGTCGTCAGACTGCCGCTCAACGCGCAGTTACTTCCTGACGTTGAGCGTTTGCCCGAGCTCATCACCCCGCGCAGTCGCATACTGGCGCTGGGACAGATGTCTAACGTCACCGGCGGCTGCCCGGATTTAGCGCGCGCGATTACACTTGCCCACGCGGCAGGAATGGTGGTGATGGTAGACGGCGCCCAGGGTGTGGTGCATTTTCCCGCCGACGTTCAGCAGTTAGATATTGATTTCTATGCCTTCTCGGGCCACAAGCTGTACGGCCCAACCGGCATTGGCGCACTGTACGGTAAGCCTGAGCTACTGGACGCCATGTCACCCTGGCTCGGCGGTGGTAAGATGATTAGCGAGGTCAGCTTTGAGGGGTTCACCACTCAGGCAGCACCGTGGAAGCTGGAAGCGGGTACGCCTAACGTGGCCGGAGTCATCGGCCTGAGCGCGGCGCTGGAATGGCTGGCGGATATCGACATTGTTCAGGCCGAGAGCTGGAGCCGTGGCCTGGCGACGCTGGCGGAAGATGCGTTGGCAAAACGGCCTGGATTCCGCTCCTTCCGCTGTCAGGATTCCAGCTTGTTAGCCTTTGACTTCGCCGGGGTGCACCACAGCGATATGGTCACGCTGCTGGCCGAATATGGCATTGCGTTGCGTGCAGGACAGCACTGCGCACAGCCGCTGTTAGCAGAACTTGGCGTATCAGGCACCCTGCGCGCCTCATTTGCACCTTATAATAGCCAAAGTGATGTGGATGCGTTGGTCACAGCCGTTGACCGCGCGCTGGAAATATTGGTGGATTAATGACAACTCCTCTGCTCGCCGGACACCCGTTTGGCACAACCGTAACCGAAGAGACATTACGCAATACCTTTCTCCCACTCAACCAATGGGAAGATAAATACCGTCAGTTAATCCTGCTCGGTAAGCAGCTTCCGGCTCTGCCGGATGTGCTGAGGGCACAGGCCAAAGAAATTGCCGGATGCGAAAACCGCGTCTGGCTGGGCTATACCCTGCAGGATAATGGCACCCTGCATTTTTTTGGCGACAGCGAAGGACGTATCGTGCGCGGTCTGCTGGCGGTTTTACTCACCGCCGTCGAGGGCAAAACCGCCGCCGAGTTACAGACGCATTCGCCAATGGCGTTCTTTGATGAATTGGGTTTACGCGCGCAGCTTAGCGCCTCGCGCAGCCAGGGGTTGAATGCGCTCATTGGGGCAGTTCAGGATGCCGGATGGCAACGCTGATGCGTCTTATCCGGCCGACAACGCCACACAAACCGCAGGTTGGATAAGCGTAGCGCCATCCGACACAATCAGGGTTGACGCGCGGCTTTCGCCATCATCTTCTTCAGTGCGTGAGACACGGCAACAAAGCCAAAGGTTGCGGTCACCATGGTGGCCGCGCCAAATCCGGATGCACAATCCATACGTTTCGGCCCTTCCGCCGTCGCCTTCATAGCACACACGGAGCCGTCAGCCTGCGGGTACACCAGCGCTTCGGTCGAGAACACGCAGTCCACACCCAGCTTGCCTTTACTGTTCTTCACCACGCCAAAATCGCTTTTTAGCCGCTCACGTAACTTCGCCGCCAGCGGATCCTGAATGGTTTTTGCCAGATCAACGACCTGAATCTGCGTGGGGTCGATCTGCCCCCCCGCGCCACCGGTGGTGACCAGCGGAATTTTATTGCGTCGACAGTAAGCAATCAGCGCCGCTTTCGGGCGCACGCTGTCGATAGCGTCAATGACATACGAAAAGCCCGCGTTCATATACTCAGCAACATTATCTGGCGTGACAAAATCGTCAACAACATTAACCCGACACTCAGGGTTAATCTGGCGTATCCGCTCGGCCATCACCTCGGATTTCGCCTGCCCGACGGTATCTCGCAGGGCATGGATCTGACGGTTAGTATTGGTGACGCACACATCATCCATATCGATGAGCGTAATCGAGCCAATACCAGTACGCGCCAGTGCTTCCGCCGCCCACGAGCCCACGCCACCAATCCCGACCACGCAAACATGCGCCCCGGCAAACAATTGCAGGGCATTTTCACCATACAGACGCGCGGTGCCACCAAAACGCTGACGCCAGGCGTCGCTTATTACCACTGACATAGAACCTCAGATATAGAAAACAAAAAGAGCGGACAATGCCGCCCTGAGTGTCGTTTCATAGCCGGATGGCGCTTCGCTTATCCGGCCTACGCGCTAATTTGTAGGCCTGATAAGGCTAGCCGCCAGGCAACTAGCCGCTAAATACGTTACCCGCGCTGCCGGATGACTTCAGCACCCAGACGCGACCATAGTGATTATACCAACCTGCGCGATGTCCGGCATCGGCACCGATACCCTGGTAGATATCAAAGTGCTGGCCTTTGATAGCGCCACCGACATCCAGTGCCACCATCAAGCGCAGTTCATACTGACCGGTAAATTTGCCGTTATTATCCAGCAGCGGGACTTCTGCCAGTAACGTCGTACCGGCTGGAATAATGCTGCGATCGGAAGCAACCGATGCGCGGCCAATCAGCGGCACTGCGCTGGCACCTTTAACCGGAGCATAAGATTGTGGTTTAAAGAAAACGAACGACGGGTTTTGCTCCAGCAGCTCACGTACTTCGGCTTCGCTGTGCGTTTCGCCCCAGTGGCGGATCGCCTGCATCGACATATCTTCTTTCTTCACTTCGCCACGGTCGATCAGTACTTTACCAATACTGCGGTAGGCATGACCATTTTTCCCGGCATAGCTAAAGAAGTTAAGCGGGCTGCCATCGCCGAAGTCGATATAGCCGCTACCCTGCACATCCATAATGAAGTTATCCATCAGGGAGTTGCTGTAGGCAAGAATATAGTTGTCACTCAGCGCCCCGGCGTAGATTTCAGCACGCGTTGGTAAGCGTCCGCGTTTTGGCGGCATGCGGTAGATAGGGTACTGAAATTCCCCCTGACGCGTATGGCGCGCCTGGATGACCGGCGTGTAGTAGCCGGTGAACTGGACGTTACCATAGTTATCCGCCCCTTCCATTTGCCAAGCATCAATACCGAACTGGCGCATACTGCGCGTATCTCCGCCCGCGCGTAACCATTCCTGGATAGCGTTGTAGACGTTGCTCTGATTGCCATATAAACGCGGTGAGGAACTGCGGATCTGATTTACCTGCTCGGCAAAATCACCGGCATTGATCGGTGCGCCAACCGCATCGGGCTGATTCACCAGTGAGAAAGGCTGGGTCAATTTCCCGTCTTTATACTGCTGCCCACGATCGGTGGGTTTTGAGGAACACGCGGCGAGCATCACGACTACCGCCCCCGCCAGAAGATATTTTGCCCAACGTCCTTTCATTGTTCTCGTCTTAAGTTGCCTGAATGCGAGATGAAGATAACAAACCCCTGAACCTAATGAAATGCGAATACATACCTCAAGGCAAATTTTGAACAAAAAATAGACCGAAATGCGTTGTTTTTGTTCATTTTCATCCTAAAACAGTGATCCACGTAAAAAAAGGTTGCATGAAATCGTTAGCAGAGTATAGTGCGCATCCACGGACGCGGGGTGGAGCAGCCTGGTAGCTCGTCGGGCTCATAACCCGAAGGTCGTCAGTTCAAATCTGGCCCCCGCAACCAATTAAAATTTGATGTAAGATTTTTGCGAAGTAGTTCGAATCACAAATACAAAGCAAAAAGACGGACGCGGGGTGGAGCAGCCTGGTAGCTCGTCGGGCTCATAACCCGAAGGTCGTCGGTTCAAATCCGGCCCCCGCAACCAATCAAATTTGATGTGCAGTTTTTGCAAAGTAGTTCGAATCACAGCAAGGCGGCAACGCAGTGAGTCCTTAGGAGCTTACTCCAGTAAGTGACTGAGGTGAACGAGGAAAGCCAACGCCGATGTGGTTTGAAATACAAAGCAAAAAAGACGGACGCGGGGTGGAGCAGCCTGGTAGCTCGTCGGGCTCATAACCCGAAGGTCGTCGGTTCAAATCCGGCCCCCGCAACCAATACATTAAGCACCCTGACGGGTGTTTTTTTGTTTCTACGGCCCGTAAAAAAAGCGCTTTTCAGCGCTTTTTTGTTATCCCCTTCTTGCCAGCGTCGCCCCATCGGCAAAATACGCTTTGATCCCTGCCAGAATCGACTCCGCCACTTCCTGCTGGAACGTCGCTGTTTTGAGCTTACGCTCTTCTTCAACGTTACTGATAAATGCCGTTTCCACGAGGATAGACGGAATATCAGGGGCCTTCAGTACCGCAAACCCGGCCTGTTCAACCTGGTTCTTATGCAGATTATTCACCTTACCGAGTTTATTCAGTACCGCTTTACCAAACTTCAGGCTGTCGGCGATAGTCAGTGACTGCACCATATCAAACATAGTGTGGTCGACGTAGCGGTCACCACTCTTGCTGACGCCACCAATAAGATCCGAGGCGTTCTGGGTTTGCGCCAAAAATTTTGCGGCCGTACTGGTCGCGCCTTTGGTGGAGAGTGCGAACACCGACGAACCGCTGGGTTGTCGGCTGGTAAACGCATCGGCGTGAATAGAGACAAACAGATCGGCACGCTGTTTCTGAGCTTTAGCCACGCGCACCTTCAGCGGAATGAAGATATCTTCATTTCGCGTCATAAAGACCTTCATGTTGCCTTCTTTCTCAATCAGCGCGCGCAGACGGCGGGCAATTTGTAGCACCACGTCTTTTTCGCGCGTCTTGTATTTCCCCACGGCACCGGAGTCTTCTCCGCCGTGACCGGGATCGAGCATAATGACAATCGGACGATCGCGCCCCGCTTTACCCGGCTGTGGACCACTTTGCGCAGGCGGCACCTGCTTATCCAGATCGCCCTTGTTGTAATCTTCAAGCAACGCCAGCAGAGGATCCTGTACATCCTGGGCATTGGCCGGATAGAGATCCATCACCAGTCGTTCTTTAAAGCCCGCTACCGGTGCCAGCGCAAAAAGCTGTGGCTTCACATTTTGCTTCAGCTCAAACACCATACGCACGGTCTGCGGGTCAAACTGCCCGACTCTTGCCGACTTGATGTACGGATCGTCCGGGCGGATCTGCGTCCCAATACCCTTAAGCACCGAGTTCAAATTGACGCCTTCAATATCTACCACCACACGCTCAGGATTACTCAGGGCAAACTGTTTGTATTTCAGCAGACGATTGGATTCTACCGTGACGCGGGTATAGCTGGACGCTGGCCATACGCGCACCGCAACGACCTGACTCACGGCAGCCAAACCGACCTGACTGACGCTCAAAAGCCACATAGCACCCGCACCTTTCAGTAAACGGCGGCGACTGATTGCTGAATTGGATCCCGACATGCTTCTCCCGAGCAAAAGAAATCTTTAGTAGAGGTAATACGTAAAACGTCCGAATTGACCGGAAACTTTAACGAATGACGCATAATCTGTCATCTACAAAAGGGTAAACATTCTTTTTATATTCACGGCATTACTGGGAAAAATCTTTAGCAGGAATAAAAATTACGCTTGCGCACAACGCGAAAACAGAATAAAAATACACAAATTACGAATAATCATGCAATAGAGGTGTGCCGTGGTGAAGGAGCGTAGAACCGAGCTGGTACAGGGATTCCGCCATTCTGTTCCCTATATCAATACCCATCGGGGAAAAACGTTTGTCATTATGCTGGGCGGCGAAGCCATCGAGCATGAAAATTTTTCCAGTATCGTCAATGATATTGGACTCCTTCATAGCCTCGGCATTCGCCTGGTTGTGGTGTATGGCGCGCGGCCACAGATTGATGCCAATCTTGCTGCGCATCATCATGAGCCGGTGTATCACAAGAATACGCGCGTGACCGACGCCAAAACGCTGGAGCTGGTCAAACAGGCAGCTGGTCTGCTCCAGCTTGATATTACTGCACGCCTGTCGATGAGCCTGAACAATACGCCCTTGCAGGGTGCGCACATCAACGTGGTCAGCGGGAATTTTATTATCTCCCAGCCGTTGGGCGTGGATGACGGCGTCGATTACTGCCACAGCGGGCGCATTCGTCGTATTGATGAAGAGGCGATTCACCGCCAACTGGACAGCGGCGCCATTGTTCTGATGGGACCTGTCGCTGTTTCCGTGACCGGCGAGAGCTTTAACTTGACGTCTGAAGAGGTCGCCACTCAGTTAGCCATCAAACTGAAGGCAGAAAAGATGATCGGCTTTTGCTCCTCGCAAGGGGTCATTAACGATGATGGCGATATTGTGTCCGAACTGTTCCCCAACGAGGCCCAGGCACGCGTTGAAGCCCAGGAAGCAATCGGTGACTACAGCTCCGGTACCGTGCGCTTCCTGCGGGGTGCAGTCAAAGCCTGTCGTAGTGGGGTACGCCGCTGCCACCTGATTAGCTATCAGGAAGACGGCACGCTGTTGCAAGAACTGTTCTCACGTGACGGGATTGGGACGCAAATCGTGATGGAGAGTGCCGAGCAGATCCGTCGCGCAACCATCAATGATATCGGCGGGATCCTGGAGCTGATCCGCCCGCTAGAGCAGCAAGGTATTCTGGTTCGCCGCTCGCGCGAACAACTGGAAATGGAGATCGACAAGTTCACCATTATTCAGCGCGATAACCTGACCATCGCCTGTGCCGCGCTGTACCCTTTCCCGGAAGAACGAATTGGCGAAATGGCCTGCGTAGCGGTGCATCCGGACTATCGTAGTTCATCGCGTGGCGAGGTTTTGCTGGAGCGGATCGCCGTGCAAGCCCGACAAATGGGGCTCAGCAAGCTGTTCGTGTTGACCACGCGCAGCATTCACTGGTTTCAGGAGCGCGGCTTTACCCCGGTGGATATCGACCTGCTACCGGAAAGTAAGAAAGAGATGTACAACTATCAGCGGCGGTCAAAAGTGCTGATGGCAGATTTGGGATAGAGGTCGTTGCCGGGTATGGCATAAATGCCTTATCCGGCCAACAAAACCTACTCTGTAATGCCGTCATTAAACAGCGCAGACAGCCCGCTGCGACGTTCCGTGCGAATAGCAACAGCCGCAGTTAATATCCGCTCATCGGCGTACAACGACAGGCGGCGGCGCGCGCGGGTAATGGCGGTATATACCAGTTCGCGGGTGACAACGGGCGAGTGCTGGCTAGGCAAAATCAACGCCGCATGATCAAATTCAGACCCTTGCGATTTGTGCACCGTCATCGCCCAGGTGGTTTCATGTTCCGGCAAACGGCTGGGCTGCACCGACTTGATGGACCCATCCGGCAAAGCGAACCATACCCGCAGCCCCTGCCCACGATCGAGCGCAATACCGATATCTCCGTTAAACAGCCCCAGCGAACTGTCATTACGCGCAATCATTACCGGTCGCCCCTCGTACCAGCGGGTATGCGCGGAACGCTGGATTTTACGTTTTTGCACCATCACCTGTTCAAGGCGTTCATTCAGTCCGCTTACGCCGAATGGCCCTTCTCGCAGGGCGCACAGCAGCTGATATTCATTAAATGCCTGAATGACAGCCCCCGGCTCTGCGCCTTCGCGCAACAACGTCAGGTAGCGGCCATATCCGGCTAACGCCTCTTCAAGCATAGCGACATAGTCTTCCCCGCTGCGCAGGGTGCGTTTTTCAATATCGCTAAATCCCTGCTGGAATACCGTTTTCAGCGCGGCTTTATCACCGCGATTAATCGCCGACGCCAGCTGGCCGATACCGGAATCACTGCCGAAACGGTAGCTTTTTTGTAGCAGACAGAGGCTGTCCCGCAAAGAGGCGGCCTGGGTGCCCACGCCCGCCGGAATGGTGCTGCCGGTCAGCCGACTCAGCTGTTTTGCGCGTTCGGGGGTAAACCCGGCATTCACAAAGGCACAGATATCCCCCAGCACCGCGCCCGCCTCAACGGACGCCAGCTGGTCGCGATCGCCAAGAAAAATCACCCGCCCGTGCGGCGGTAGCGCATCAATCAGGCGTGACATCATGGGCAAATCAATCATCGAGGCTTCATCCACCACCAGCACATCAAGATGCAGGGGGTTGCCCGCATGATGGCGCAGGCGCTGGCTGCCGGGCTGCGCACCCAACAGCCGATGCAACGTACTGGCATCATCCGGAATGCGTTTCTTTTGCTCATCGGTCAGCGGCAGCTCACGCAGTGCCGCGCCCAGCGATGCGGTCAGACGTGCCGCCGCTTTTCCCGTCGGTGCCGCCAGGCGAATACGACAGCGCTCGCCGTCGGTCATCTGAATCAATGCCGCCAGCAGCCTCGCAACCGTGGTGGTTTTACCGGTGCCCGGTCCGCCGGAGATCACCGATATACGGCGAGTCAGCGCCACGGCCGCCGCCACTTTTTGCCAGTTAACGCCCTCTTCTGTTCGCGGAAAAAGCGTCTCCAGCGTCTGGGCCAGCCGCGACTCATCGACGTCGATGGCCTGGTTAACTTCACTGAAAAAGCGGGCGACCGTACGTTCGTTATTCCACATCCGGTTCAGGTACAGGCGATCGCCGTACAGCACCAACGGAGTGGGACGCTCGCCGCGACTCACCGCCACGGAGGCCAGCAGGCATTCAGTCCAGTCTGCTGGTTCACCTGCTTCGCCTAGCCATGCGCTCAGCAGAGGATGGGCGTCTTCGCTTAAGGATAAACGGGAAAGCGGTAAACAGACGTGTCCCTCACCCGCTTCACGACTGAGTAGCGCCGCTGCCAGCGTGACCGCAGGGTTATCGTTACCGGCAACCGCCAGCGCAAACTGGGCATCCAGCGCCCGGAGCTGCTTTTGCTCTACCGCCTCCAGTAATCGCGTTTGGATTGTCATAACGTCTCCTCCAGTGTCGCACCGGCAAACATCTCGTCCATCAAGGTAACCAATTCTGCGTCAGGTCGGGTCGCGTAAATCCCCTGCTGCGGTTGTTCGCTGTCAACGCCGCGCAGGAAGAGGTAGATGACGCCGCCAAAATGACGTTCATAGTCGTAGTCTGCAATGCGATGACGTAAATAGCGGTGCAGTGCCAGGGTATAAAGCTGATATTGCAGATCATAGCGATGTGCCTGCATAGCAGCGACCATCGCCTGCTGGGTGTACGCCGTACTGTCTTCACCCAGCCAGTTAGACTTGTAGTCGAGCAGGTAATAACGCCCCTGATGACGGAACACCAGGTCGATAAACCCTTTCAGCATGCCGCGTACCTGCATAAAGTCCAGCGGAGGACAGCCCGCCGAGAGCGGGTCATACTGACGGATCAACGCATCCAGTTGGCTGGCAATCAGCGGCTGCGAAATCGGCAGATAAAACTCCATCTCCACCTGTTTTTCATGCGCTGAAAGTGCGCTCAGGCTCACGCCAGTTTCGTTGAGCGGCGCATACAAAATAGCCTCCAGCCACGGGGTCAGAACCGGTGCCCAATGTGCGTCATAGCCGCCAAGCGCGAGTTGTTCCTGCACCCAAAGCGGGTCCACCGGCTGGGTAAAATCAAGCGCTTCAAACAGGCTATGCAAAAATGTGCCCGGTGACGCCCCACGCGGGAACTGGTGCGGCGTGAGTCCGGATTCCACAATCGCTTCACCGACGCCCGCCGCATCAACGTCCAGCCGGGGGATCAGATCCTGCGCGATACCGTGCCCGCGCTGTTGCAGGCCGGAATAACTGGTAACGCGCCAGTTATCGCCTGGCAGGCGCGGCAGCGTCCGCGCGCTCAACGGTTCGCGGCTTTCTTCAGCAGAAAGCCAGCGTTCGGTGTCCGGTTCATCAGGGACCCGACAGGCAATATCGTCACTACAAAGCGCATCAATGGCGGCGCGCAGTCCGGCAGCGTCCATCGGCTCGCCTTTTTGCAACAGACGGCCCAGCGCGCTTTGATGCACATCGGTGTCACCTTTTTTATCTCCCCGGCGGCGTACCAACGGCGCAACGCCAAGGCTGCAGTGCCATACCGAACGGGTCAGCGCGACGTAGAGCAGACGCAGGTCTTCCGCCAGACGTTCAACCTCAGCCAGCTCGATGCTCTCATCAGCCTGGCTGAGATCCAGCACCGCTTCAAACGAACGGCGATCGTGATAGAACGCCTGATCCTGCACGCGAAAATGAGTGATGAAAGGCAGCCAGACCAGCGGGTATTCCAGCCCTTTCGATTTGTGAATAGTGACGATTTTGACCAGGTGCTTATCGCTTTCCAGCCTGAGCTGCTGGCTGGATGCATTGCTGTCCGGCTCAAGAATATGCTGGGATAACCAGCGCACCAGCGCATGCTCGCTTTCCAACTGCGAACCGGCTTCCTGTAACAGCTCGCTGATGTGTAAAATATCAGTCAGGCGACGCTCGCCTCCCGCCGTTGCCAGCAGGTTTTCCGCAATCTGACGCGCCGACATCAGCGCGCGAAGCATCGGCATCACGCCGCGCTTGTGCCAGAGCTGACGGTAGCCGTCAAACTCCTCGACTACCGCATCCCAGGCATGCTCATCATTATTGAGCGTTTCGATATCCTGCGCATTCAGCCCCATCATCGACGTTGCCAGTGCGCTACGCAGCGTATTTTCACGCTCCGGCGTCATCACCGCCTGCAATACCCACAGCAGTTCCTGCGCTTCGAGGGTATCAAAGACGCTGTCACGGTTGGAAAGATAGACCGACGGGATCGCCAGTTGCGTCAGCGCATCGCGGATGAGCGCTGCCTCCTGGCGACTGCGCACCAGCACGCTGATATCCGACGCGCGTACCGGTCGTGATGTTTTAGCGCTCGTCAGAAGCGCCTTGCCCGCGTGTCCGGCTTTCAGCCAGTCACGAATTTGCGTTGCACAAACCCGGGCCATGTAATTCTGATAGTCACCGACACCGCAACTTTCCCCGTCCATCAACCACATGTTGATCGCTGGCTGTGTTTCACCGTTCAGGACAAACCGCAACGACTGATTTTTTTCGGCGGATTTCACCGGACTAAAGGGGATTTCGCGGAACATAAAGGCGTCGGTCATCTGGCTAAACAGCGTATTCACACCATTAACCATGCCAGGCGCCGAGCGCCAGTTGGTGTCGAGCGTGTAGTGCGCGCTCACTTCGCTGCGCGCCTTCATATAGGTAAAAATATCCGCGCCGCGAAACGCGTAAATCGCCTGTTTCGGGTCGCCAATCAGCAGCAGGGCCGTATCCGGCTGATGCTGCCAGATACGGCGGAAAATGCGATATTGCTGCGGATCGGTGTCCTGGAATTCATCAATCATTGCCACCGGAAAACGGCTACGGATGGCTGTCGCCAGTGCGTCGCCGCTTTCACTGCGCAGCGCCGCATCGAGACGACTGAGCATATCGTCAAAACCCAGCTCACCGCGTCGACGTTTTTCTGCAGCCACCGTTTCGCGGATCTCCGCCAGTGCCCGTGTGATCACCAAATCGCGAATGGTCAGCGGCTCAGCGAGCAGTTCATCAATGGCAACAAAGAGCGGATGCTGTGGCGTGATGCCGCCCGCTTTGGTACGTTCTTCCAGAAAACGCTGGGAGAATTTTTCCAGGGCATCCGGCAACTGATAACTTTGCGTTTCTTCCTGCGCCCAGGCGCTTATCTTCTCAATCCACTTGCCCTGATTACCCCGGTTAAATTTACGTCTGTCGATCCCCGAGGCTTCCAGCAATCCGTCCAGCTCATCAACCGAATCGCACCATTGCTGCTTGATTTGGTTGATGCGTGCGAGGATTTTTTCGTGTCGGGATGCCAGCGTTTCATCTGCTGACGGCGGCGCTTTAATGACCGGCGCTTCCCCTTGCAAGTAGCGATCGATATCCCTCAACAGCGCCTGCGGCCCTTTCCACGTTTCAAAAACCACCTGCGCAATATCGCGAGACAGTGGGTAGCAATGCCGACGCCAAAAGTCCGCGCAGGCCTGATAACGCAGCAGTGATTCATCTTCAATCAGCTGTTGTTCAAACAACATGCCGGACTCAAAGGCATTGAGACTGAGCATGCGCTGACAAAAACCGTGGATGGTAAACACCGCCGCTTCATCCATCTGTCGTTCAGCCAGCAGCAGCCACTGCGCGGCCTGCTTTTTATCGGCAATTTCATCTAACAGACGGACGTACAGCGGGTTTTCGGTGGTTTCACGCAGGCAGGCAATGCGCAGTTCATGGATGTTGCTACGAATACGTCCACGCAGTTCTTCAGTAGCCGCCTCCGTAAAGGTGACCACTAATAGCTCTTCGACGGTCAGCGGACGGGGAAAGGCGGCAGAGCCGCCCAGTCCAAGCAGTAAACGTAAATACAGGGCGGCGATGGTAAAGGTTTTACCGGTGCCTGCGGAGGCTTCAATCAGACGCTCGCCCGTCAGGGGCAAACGGAGTGGATCAAGGGACTCAGCGGCATCATTCATTCTTTTCACTCATCAGGGGTAAGGTTTGCTGCAACGCGCTGACGGTCTGCCACACTTTCCAGCCTTCCGGGTGCACATAGTCTGCTTTCCCGTTCTGACTGCCGGAAACCTGTGACAGTATCGCCATGCCTTGCGGCTCAACCACCGCCTGATGGAAGAAATCGGCAAGCTTTTGCGGCGTCAGCAGTTTAATCTGAGCCACGATTTTATCACGTGAATCGAAGCGCATATTACCCCGATCGAAATCTTTGCTTAACTGCGAAGCTTCTGCCCCTAACGTTTGCGGCGCCTGCAGCATTTGCGCAATGATAGCCTGCTGAATTTGCGCGAACTCATCGGCTTTCATCGCCCGCAGCTTCGCTTCCGCCGTGGGGAAAAATGCTTTGTAGCGGTCCCACAAATAAGACGGCTGCTTGTCACTGCTTTGCAGCAGGAAGCCCATCCCCCACTGACGGCCTACGCTCATCGGGAAGGCAAATACGGCATATCCCAACTGCTCTTCGGTACGCAGCTGATTGTAGAACCACGGCTGCACAATCTGTCCTAACATGGCGCTGTAGGCTGAGCTGGTGTATTCATCGTAGCCGGTGGGGACAAATACCGCCGCCAGCGCGGAGTCTGTACTGCTGCCCGCTTTTTCAAAGATAACGGACTGCTTTTTGTCCACCACCACATCTTTGTTACGACACCACTCCGAGCCGTTAGCACCCAGCTGTTTCTGGATGTCCCGCGCCATGGTCTTCGCCTGCGCCTCGCTCATATTACCAATCACGAGGAATTCAGGTCGCGCCCCGGCTTTTAACGTGTCACGGTAGGTCATCACCTCATTTAAGGTAATAGAAGGCAGCAACTTACGGCGCTCATCACGCGAGAAGTACGGCACCTGAGAAAGCATCTGTACCGGCATAATCGCCTGGTCGTAGGCTTTGCCTTTTTCCGCAGAGTCCATCATCTGCGCGTACCAGGATTTCGCCTGTTCCAGTTGTTCCTCCGTAGAGGTATAGCTGAAATAACCGCTCAGCAGCGCCTGAAAAAGCTGCGGTAAACGTTGCGTATAACCGTTAGCGTTGAGCATCAAACCGTTGTTGGCGTTGGTCGAGAAGCCAATACCGCCCACCGCAGCCTGATTACTCAACTGGTCAAGCGCAATGCCTGCCAGGTAATCGTTAAGCGCGAATAACACCTGGTTTTTGGCACTGTCCATCGCCTTCGGGTTACGCAGGATCACGCTGACGTCGGCCTTCGGCTCAGTGGCAAAATACTGGCTCGGCGCATAGACCACGCGTAAATCCGGCTCATCGACAATCAGATCCGGACGCGCATATTTTTTATCCGCTTTAATCAGCGTGAAATCGTCAGGAATATAGGGGTTTAACTCCGGCAAAGACAGCGCAATGCTCTGCGCTTTTTGCTGCCAGTCAGCGAAGGTTTTATCGCTTATTTTATCGACCTGATAAGGCGCATCAACAAAGTATGCGGTTTTGTTGTGCGGCTCTTTCGGGCTGATGTACCAAATACGCGCGTTCTGCGGCGTCATCATCGCCAGACGCTGCTGCACGGCTTTCGCATCGTACTGGTCGGCAATATTTACCGCATCCAGCGTATGTTCTACCGGAACGCGGATCATGGTATCTGCCAGCCATTCCACATAGTCCATATCACGGGTGATGGACGGATAGCGGAAGTCGAGATCCAGCACGTGCGCCAGTTCGTCGAAATAACGTTTATCGACGCCTTTATCGCGTAACAGGTTGAGATAGCTAAAGATGGCCGCGACCACTTCATCGCGATTCGCCAGGCCTTTGTCGGTTAAGGTCGCGGAAATGGCTAATACACCGCTGTTACCGTTGACCACCGGGTCAGAGTCCGCACGGATGCCTTCCACTAATCCCTGCTTTTGCAGCCAGTCAGACAAGGTACCTGGGCTGCGGTTGCCAATCAGGTACGTCACCAGCTCATCGGTTTTACTGCGAAACTGTGCGCTATTGTTATCAATACGAAACTCAATGCGCAGCACTTTACGCGGCATCGCCGGGACATAGTGGATTATGATGCCCTTTTGCGCGTCGGTAACTACCGGGACGGTGATTTCCGGCTTTTCGATATTTTTGTTCGGCACCCGTCCGAAGGTATCAGCGGCTATCCGCGCCAGTTCTGGCAGCGGTTTATTGCTGTAAACTACCGCCTTCATCACGTTTGCCGAGTAGTACTTTTCATGAAACGTCTGTAAAGCCTGCAGCACCGGATTACCCGGCTTGTCGCTCAGCGTTTGCAGGTTACCGCCGGAGAAGCGCGAGCCCGGGTGCGCCGGGTTGATGGTCTCGGCACTCACCTGCGCCATACGCATACCGTCACGGGTACGCGCCAGCGTCAGCTCAGAGTTAACGGCATTACGCTCGCGATCGGCATATTTTTTATCCAGCAACGGTTCGGCAATGGCGTCCGCCAGACGATCCACCGCCCCGAGCAGCGCGTCGTTTTCAACTTCAAGATAGAAAGCCGTGCGATAAGGCGCCGTGCTGGCATTGTGGCTGCCGCCGTGCATTTTAAGGAATTCCGCTAAGCTATCCGGCTGCGGGTATTTTTTCGAGCCCATCAGGCACATGTGTTCGAGGTAATGCGCCAGCCCCTGATGATCGTCGGGATCTTCCAGAGACCCAACGGGCACCACCAGTGCGGAAAGGGATTTCACGGCCTGGGGATCGGATACCAGCAACACGACCATGCCGTTGTCCAGGCGCACGGCCTGATACTGGCGGGTATCTTTATCGCTTTTACGGATGGTTTCAGCTAAGGGCTGCCAACCGGTATCTGCCTGACTTACGGGCGCCCAAAGGGCGACGAACAACAGTATTGCGCAAAACCAGGTGCTGCGGGGCATTCACAAACCTCATCATTAACGTATTCACCTGTTCACAGCAAACCACGCAGAAAGGCGGGGTCTGAACAGGGCAAGACTTTGTGCTGAACGAGTCAGCATCTTATGTGTAAGAATCAGTCCGTGACAGAAAGCGCATCATAGAGGAAGCCATCGAATTGCGCAATTTTTATACAATCATCATGACTGATTAAAGCGAAATAACGGTAACAAAAAGCGCTGAGACTGCGCCACGATGGCCTCCAGCGTATCCGGCTCCAGCTGACGCCACAGGCGTTGATACCAGATATCGTCACCCTCACCGCGTACCATCATGTTGCCTTCATAGGCCTGCAAAAACTTACTACGCGCTTTTTGCCGCGTGTCGTCGTCCTCTAACATGGCATCATTTGCGGCGTCATAACAGGTTTTTATCCATGCCCCACCGCTTTCCGGTAGCACCAGCAACGGCGATGACATGCCCTCGCGATACCCGTCAACAAGCTGCGCCAGGTAGCGCATTGCCTGCTCGGCATCCAGTGGAGGAAAACGCCACTCTGCATCTTTACGCAGGAACAGCCGGCTCTCACCCGTTCCACCACTGGCACAATAGACAAGATGTTCCAGCCAAAGTTGCACGCCCTGAGAAACGCTTAACAAAGATGGGCGCCAGCGCAACAAACCGTCCTGCTGAACCTGCGGTAGCCACCCGGTGATTTGCACGCCGTTGCAGTTGAGATCGATCTCCATACTCTGACCCGGCTGGCGACAAGCGATAATACGCTCGGCCAGCGACTGCATTTCCTGGCGCTGGGCATCCCACAGGATTTCGCCAAATGCCCCGTAAGGCAGCGAGCCTGCCGCACGGAAGTGACGGAACAAACGCTCCGCATCATGCTCTTCAACCAGCGTGTTAAGCAGCTGCTGATTAAGCTGATAGCGGGTTAATCCTTCAAGGATAAAGGGTTCTGTCTCCGGAATATCACTCTCTTCAGAGCGGAAGTTCACCTGTAGCCGCATCTGGAAAAAAGCCCGCACCGGGTGTGCCCAAAATCTCTGCAGCGTCTCTAGTGTCAGGATTTCAGGCATGACATATGGCAGTGGTTGCACAAAATCAGTGTGTGCTTTGCCTGTCAGGCTCGCCGCGGGCAGCCACTCCCGGGCATAACTTTGCTGCTCTCCCGGCAGATAGTTTTGTGCGTCAAAAGGCATGCGGGTATGCAAACGGGTTATGTGCGCTTTTACCCGGGCCTCGCTTTCATCACAGGTGAGCGCTTCATCACCCGGCAAATAGTGGCTTTGCCCAATGTAGTCCAGCAACTCTTGTACCAGCACCGACGGAAAGCGTTCGCTGTTGTCCTGGATTGAACGACCAATGTAGCTGATGTAGAGCGTTTGCTGCGCCGAAATCAGGGCTTCCAGAAACAGATAGCGGTCATCATCGCGGCGGCTTCGGTCACCACGCATCGGCTTTTGGCTCATCAGATCGAAACCCAGAGGCGCAAGCTGGCGCGGATAAACGCCGTCGTTCATGCCCAGCAGACACACTACCTTGAAAGGAATCGATCGCATCGGCATCAGGGTACAGATATTGACCGGACCTGCGAGGAAGCGCTGGCTAATGCGTTCCTGATCGAGCCGTTGTGCCAGCTCATCGCGTAACAGCGAAAGCGGCACGGCCTCGCCGTATTTAGCCCCCAGACCTTCAGCGATAATGGCCTGCCACTGATCTTTAATCAGCGTCATTGCCGCTTCGGTATCCACATCCGGCAGGAAGAAATCATTAAGCATGTCGTTGCAAACAGGCAACCACTCTTCCAGCGGACGTTCCTGCGCCAGACCCCGACGCCAGAGATTCAGTTTCATCAACAGCGAAGCCAGATGCCCCACCAGTTCGGCGATCAAACCGCTGGACTCATCATACGGCAGTACGGATTGCCACTCCCCCTGCGCACTTTCCATCGCATAGCCCAACAGCATTCGCGTCAAACCAAATTGCCAGGTGTGTTGGCCTGTCGGCGGCAGTTCCAGTTCGCGCACGTTGTCATCGTCAATGCCCCAGCGAATGCCTGACTCATTCACCCATAAGCGGAGATAGCGCAGCCCTTCTTCGTTGATGTTGAAGCGCGCCGCCAGCACGGGAACATCGAGTAACGCCAGCACATCCTCGGAGACAAAGCGGCTGTCCGGCAGCGACAGCAGGCTAATAAACGCCTGTAAAACCGGATGGGACTGGCGCGCACGACGGTCAGAAATGGCATACGGTAAATAGCGATCGGCCGGCGCGCTGCCAAAAACAGCCTGAATAAAGGGGCTATAGCTGTCGATATCCGCCACCATGACGATGATATCGCGCGGCGTCAGCGTTGGGTCCGCCGCCAGCATCGCCAGCAGGCGGTCATGAAGAATTTCCACCTCACGCTGTGGGCTGTGGCAGACATGAAACGTTACGCTGGTGTCATTCGGCTCAAGTAAGCGCTTATTATCGCTGCGCGAATACTCCTCCAGATTAACGCCCGCCACGGCCCGGCTTTCCAGTTCAAGGATATCCGACTGAATGTTATGCAAAAGATTGTCAGGCATGATATCCACAAACGCATCCAGCTCCTGGCTGTTTTCCAGTTCGGAAAGCAGGTAAATATAGTCTCGCCCCAGTTTGCCCCACGAGGCCAGCAGCGGGTTACTGACATCCTGTTCGCCGTCGCTGTTAAACAACTCTTCAGCATTCTGGCTATCACGAAACAGCGGCAGATGACGTTCTTCAAAGCTATGCCGACGCTGACGTGCCAGCAGCTTTGCCAGATACGCGGGGTCTTTAATATCACCCCAGTAGTAACGACATGGATTAGTAAACAGCAGATGAATTTCAATATGCTTCCCCAGCGCCTGCAGGGCCTGAAGATACACGGGCGGCAGTGCGGAAATGCCGCAAATAAAGACGCGAGCGGGCAGCCCCTGCGGACAGCTTGAGGCATTTTCCAGGGTCTGAATAAATCGCTGATATAAATTGGCGCGGTGCCAGCGCTCTTGCCCCAGCTCTGCGGTGTATTCCACCAACGCTTTCCACAATGGTGCCTGCCAGGCCTGAGACTCCCCCAATCCTTCAACCTGTTTCCCCGACTCCCACTGCGTCAACCAGTCAGGACGGTAGACTAAGTACTGGTCAAACAGGTCAGCGGCACGTGAGGAGAGCTGAAACAGCTTACGCTTGTCGGTATCGTCTGTCAGATACTGGCGCAGCAACGTGAACGCCTCGTCATCCAGCAACTGCGGCAGCAGCGTCATCAGCTTCCAGCTCATACTCTGCTTGCTGAACGCACTTTCTTTTGGGATATCAGGCAGTACCCGCACAAACATATCCCAGATAAAACTCGCAGGTAGCGGGAAGTCAATATTGGCGGCAATGCCGAACTTCTGTGCCAGGGTCATTTGTAGCCATTGCGCCATGCCGGTACTTTGAACCAGGATCATTTCAGGTTCAAAGGGATCGATGAGCCGGTCGCGCTCAACGATATATTCCATTAACGCTTCCAGCACATCCAGACGATTGGAGTGGTAGACCCTTAACATAGCGGCTCCTGACTACTGACTGTTTGGGCAGTGCAGACGCGTCATTTGACCTTGCCTGCCCAAGGGTGAAGAAAGTTTGACGTTGATGCTGACACATCCCGCCCGCGTTGTCTGCATTCGGTTTACCTGCCAGTTTAACGGCGACGGAAATGCCGTCATTTGGGTTTGCATCCACGCATAACGCCACAGCTGCTGGTACTGACTTCTGATGAGGAAACTGTTCATTAATACCCTTTGATACCCCGACAATGCGGTCACAATCATGACCATAAGCACCATTGCCAGCATCACTTCTGGCAGGCTAAAACCGCGTTGCCGGTTCAGGGTAGCAGGCACAGTGCTGCCTCTCTTAGCGGGCAGAAATCGCTCCAGCCACGTGCGGAAAATACAATATTGCCATCGATAACCTCGCCCTGCCGCCATAGTGACATCCCTTCATAGTCGGTAATAAGCAACACGTTATCCTCGCCATACCATCGCAGACAAACGGCTACATTCGCGGTTGAATCACGCCGGCATTGCACGGCCGGTTGCCGTTGCCAGGACTGCATACGTCCCCATTCCATGGCGGATTGCACCACAGCCTGGTGCTGCAAAGCCTGACTTTCCGTAGCAACGCGCGAAGCAAAACTGGCTTCCTGTTGGCTAAGCCCCTGGAGCAGCAGACCGCCGAGCAGCAGAAGCAAAAGCACCATCGCCAGGGACGATACGCCGCGTTCCCGGTTCACAGGTTAAACCCCGTCACGCTATAGCGCGCTTCAATAACCTTTTGTGGCGCACTTTTGCTGGCTCCGCGCAGACGCAAGGTCAGGATGGGCGCAAATCCGCTGATGTTCTGGCGTTCAACCTGAAATGTCTCAATCAGAACAGTGTCAGGATCGGTCATTTTATCCCAGCCCTTTCCATCGCAGGATGTCGCACCACGCAAGGTTTCCAGCACCTGGTCTTGTAAACGAAAACCTATCTGGTCCGCGTCTTTAGCTGGGGTTGTCTCCCAAATGCCGTTACCGTTAGCGTCCCAACGCGCAATTACGCAATCACCGTGTCCCGATATCACCAGCCCTTCACCGCTACAGTTTCCGTGACAGTACCCTGCCCGCTGGAGATGTTTAGCCACCGTATAGGCTCGCTGCCAGAGTTCATCTTCAAGGGCTAACTGGCGCGTGTTGAGCAATATATCGTGCTGAAGCGCCGGTAAAAAGCGCGCAGCCCCCAGTAGCAAAACGCTGCTGATAGCCATTGCGATCAGCACCTCCAGCAATGAAAAACCGCGTTCGTTTACCGACATACATCTGCCTCATCACGCTCACAAAGCCGAATTCGCCCCCAGTTCGATATCACCACCCACCGTTCACCCGCGGCATTTTTTAGGCCAATATGTCCAGCCCATGCGGTGTTGCGCAGGCCAAAAAAGGCCAGCGATGGCGTGATGTCTGCCATCTCAACATCATCCCAGCGCGGGATTAACACCAACGCAGAAGCGGGCTTACAGGTATTTTGAGCCGCAGCAGAGCTGACCAGACACCATGACGTTCCCTCTCTGATAACGCCGATGACATGGTCACGGTTATGCCAGTTGGCATCCTCGCGCAGTTGCAGCAGGTAGTCCTGCACCTGAACGACGGTTTGCCACAATCGTTGCTGTTGCTGCCAGCGTTGCCAGCCATATAGCCCTGACGCGCTTAGCGTGACGATGATGAGCATTGCCACCAGCGTTTCAATTAGCGTATAGCCCTGTTGTTTTTTCATGCCGTCAGTATGGCGATAAGGAAAATAATCACGAGTGGGGAATTCGGGTTATTCGGCGAGCTTCGGGGAATATTTTCTTCGTTTCAGCGCATTGCAAAATTTCAGGAATCAGCGTCGAAAAACTGAAATCAGGGCAAAAAAAACCGACGCGCGAGGGCGTCGGTCGTGGCAGGGTAGCGGTCGATTAGATAGCAACCGGCGCTTTAATACCAGGGTGCGGATCGTAACCTTCAATCTCGAAATCATCGAAACGATAGTCGAAGATAGAGTCAGGCTTACGCTTGATGACCAGCTTCGGCAAGGCACGCGGTTCGCGGCTGAGCTGCAGGTGCGTTTGCTCCATATGGTTGCTGTACAGGTGCGTATCGCCGCCGGTCCAGACAAAATCACCGACTTCAAGGTTGCACTGCTGCGCCATCATATGGACCAGCAAAGCATAGCTGGCAATGTTAAACGGCAGGCCGAGGAACACATCGCACGAACGCTGATACAGCTGACAGGAGAGCTTGCCGTCTGCCACATAGAACTGGAAGAACGCATGGCACGGCGCCAGCGCCATCTTATCCAGTTCGCCTACGTTCCACGCAGAAACGATAATACGGCGAGAGTCCGGATCATTCTTCAACTGGTTAAGCACCGTGGTGATCTGATCAATATGGCGGCCATCTGGCGTTGGCCACGCGCGCCACTGTTTACCATAGACCGGGCCCAGATCGCCGTTTTCATCTGCCCACTCATCCCAGATAGAAACGTTGTTTTCGTGCAGGTAGGCCACGTTAGTGTCGCCCTGCAAAAACCACAGCAGTTCATGAATGATAGAGCGCAAATGGCAGCGTTTAGTGGTAACCAGCGGGAATCCTTCCTGCAGATTAAAACGCATCTGATGACCAAAAATGGAAAGCGTTCCGGTTCCGGTACGGTCGTTTTTCTGTGTGCCTTCATCCAGCACTTTTTGCATCAGTTCTAAATACTGTTTCATGATTCCTCAGGAAGCGTGTTGCTGTGGGCTGCGGCGGTACGCCCAAACCATCATAATGATACCGGCGACAATCATCGGGATAGACAGGATCTGCCCCATGCTGATGTACTGTACCCATTCGCCGGTAAACTGCTGATCCGGCTGGCGGAAAAATTCAACGATGATACGAAACGCGCCGTAGCCAATCAGGAACAGACCGGAGACCGAGCCCATCGGACGCGGTTTACGAATGAACAGGTTAAGAATGATAAACAGCACCACGCCTTCCAACGCCATCTCATAAAGCTGAGACGCGTGACGAGGCAGCGAACCGTAGGTATCGAAAATAGATTGCCACTGCGGGTTGGTTTGCAGCAGTAAGATGTCTTCGGTACGCGACCCTGGGAACAACATGCTATATGAGAAGTTCGGGTCAACGCGTCCCCACAGTTCGCCGTTGATAAAGTTGCCCAGTCGGCCCGCACCCAGACCAAACGGAATCAAAGGAGCAATGAAGTCAGAGACCTGGAAGAACGAACGCTTGGTGCGTTTGGCGAAGATAATCATCACCAGGATCACACCGATGAGACCACCGTGGAATGACATTCCGCCATCCCAGACGCGGAACAGATACAGCGGATTATCAAGGAACAGCGGGAAGTTGTAGAACAGTACGTAACCGATACGACCACCGAGGAACACCCCGAGGAAGCCTGCATAGAGTAAGTTTTCAACTTCGTTTTTGGTCCAGCCACTTCCTGGGCGATTAGCGCGGCGCGTCGCCAGCCACATCGCGAAAATAAACCCCACCAAATACATCATGCCGTACCAGTGAAGTGCGACGGGTCCAATTGAGAAAATGACCGGATCGAATTCCGGAAAATGCAGATAGCTACTGGTCATCTGTCACCACAAGTTCTTGTTATTTCGCTGAAATCAGACAGCAATTGATAAGCGCGCCTGTATGATACAGGCGCTCCGAAGGTGCGAATGATAGCACAAGGGGATCACCACGCATGCCGGGAAGATGTAAAAGATCTGTATAGTTAAGCCAGACACCAACAGGGATGCCAGATGAAACAGTGATGATCAGGCCGACAATTCAGACTTACAGCCCCCCGCGAATCAAACCGCCCATACCGCGGCGTTCCATAAATGCCGCCACCTGATGGCGCACTTCCGTCGCCAGTTGCGCTTCCAGGCTGCGCTGTGCCAGCGTTTGCGCTTCATCAAAATCGATGTGGCGCAGCAGATATTTCACTCGTGCCACAGAACGACCGTTCATTGATAAGTGGCGAAAACCCAGACCGATTAAAATGGTCACACACATTGGGTCACCCGCCATTTCGCCGCACAGGCGTAAATCGATGCCGCTTCTCTCGGCTTCCTGGGCAATCATCGCCAACGCACGTAACATCCCAGGATGCAGGCTGTCATAAATGCTGGCGACCCGCGTATTGTTACGATCGACCGCCAGAATATATTGGGTCAGATCGTTAGTACCCACCGAGATAAAATCGACCCTGTTCGCCAGATGCGGCAGCATAAAGACCATCGACGGGACTTCCAGCATGATGCCGATACGCGGTTTCGGGATCGCGTAGCCGATCATCTCTTCCACTTCGCGCCCGGCGCGCTCAATCAAGCGCCGCGCTTCGTCAACTTCATCAATACTGGTGACCATCGGCAACAAAATACTCAGGTTGCCGGTTGCCGCGTTGGCACGCAGCATTGCGCGGACCTGGATCAAAAAGATCTCCGGCTGATCGAGCGTAATGCGGATCCCGCGCCAGCCAAGGCACGGATTCTCTTCACTGATGGGCATGTAAGGCAGTTGCTTATCAGCCCCGACGTCCAGCGTACGCAGAGTCACCGGCTTGTCGTTAAACATTTGCAGCATGCCCTGATACTGGGCAACCTGTTCTTCTTCTGACGGAAACCCGCTTTGTAGCATGAACGGAATTTCGGTGCGATACAGCCCGATGCCGTCGATCCGGCTTCCCAGTTTTTGCTCGTGTTCCGGACTCAGCCCGGCGTTGAGCATCACCTTAACGCGCTCGCCGCTTTTCAACTGGGCTGGCTGGTTAACGTCATCTTCTGCCAGGCGACTGAGTTCAATCTCTTCACTGATAAGTCGCTGATATTCCTGAATCAAAACCGGTTCAGGATCAACCAGCAGCTCGCCGCGATAACCGTCCACCACCAGCGTACGGCGGTGGAGTACCGACGGCTGGATGTCGGCCCCCATCACAGTCGGAATACCCAGCGCGCGCACCATAATTGCCGCATGGGAGTTGGCAGCGCCGTCTCTGACCACCACACCAACTAGTCGGTCCTGCGGAAGCTCTGCCAGCGTGGTCGCGGAAAGCTCATCTGCCACCAACACGAAACGTTCCGGCCAGGCATTTGGCCCCTGAATCGAATCGTCAAGATGGAACAGCAGACGCTGGCCGAGCGCACGTAAATCCCCGGCCCGCTCTTTGAGATAGTTATCACTGAGGGCGGCAAACTGTTCAGCGAACTTCTCGATAATCGTTTTAACCGCCCACTCCGCCACCGAACCGTTGTCCACTTCTGCAAACAGCTCGCGGCGCAGACGGGTGTCGGAAAGCAGGTGCGAGTAAAGATCGAAGATCGCCGCCGTCTCTTTTTGTGCTCCCGCCGTAAAGCGCTTACTGTAGCGGCGGAATTCATTGGCGGCTTCTTCCAGCGCCTCAGTCAGTCGTTCGCGTTCTAGTACCGGATCCAGCGTTGACGCCTGATACACCTGCTCCATCAGCGGCAGCGTGGCATCCTGCCAGCCTTCGGCAATCGCCACGCCGGGTGCGGCAGGCAACGCACGAATGCGCGTTTGCCGGTATTGACCAAACAACGCGGTGAGCTGCGACTGAGAAAGAATGGCGGCCATTTGCGTGGCGAGTGTCACCAGGAATGACTCTTCGCTTTCATCGTACTGGCGCAGTTCACGCTGCTGGACCACCAGCACACCCAATAGCTGGCGGCGCTGAATGATCGGCACGCCTAAGAAGGCGCGGAATCGCTCTTCTTTTACTGAAGGGATGTATTTGAAGCTGGGGTGTTTTTGCGCATCGGCGAGGTTAATTGGTTCCGCCAGCCTGCCAACCAGGCCAACGATACCTTCATCAAACGCAAGCGCAACGGTGCGACCGCGTGGTTTTTTGAGTCCCCGGGTCGCCATCAGGTAATAACAACGTCGGTCGTGATCGGCCAGATAAACCGAACAGACCTCTGTATCCATCGCAAGACAGATGTCGGTAACCAGAATATTCAGCGCCTCATTAAGACGCGGAGCACTGGCCACCTTTTCGACTATTTCGCGCAGGCGGGTGAGCATAATTTGCGTAGCTTAACCTCTTTTACGTCTGTACGCAGGTGCGCTTTGCGGCTTTGGGGTACTCTCCTGAAGCGCCATCACAACACTTGCGAATTCTTTCATCACCCTGCGATAGACATCGCGTTTAAATGACACTACCTGTCGAACCGGATACCAGTAACTCACCCAACGCCAGCCATCGAACTCGGGCGTGCTGCTGGTTTGCATATTGATCTCAGCATCGCTGCTTACCAATTGCAGAAGGAACCATTTTTGTTTCTGGCCGATACAAACCGGCTTCGTGTCCCAACGCACCAAACGTTTCGGTAACTTGTAACGCAACCAGTTACGAGTAGAAGCCAGGATCCGCACATCTTTACGACTGAGGCCCACTTCTTCAAACAGTTCCCGGTACATCGCCTGCTCTGCTGTCTCTCCCGCGTTTATCCCACCTTGCGGGAATTGCCAGGAGTGCTGACCAAATCGCCGGGCCCACATGACCTGCCCCTGGCGGTTACAAATTACTATTCCTACATTCGGGCGGTAGCCATCGTCATCAATCACCGGACTACCTCAACATAAACCTTATATATAAACGATTGTTTCACACTCCTGAGAGGCGGTAAACCACTGTGTTAAGCACACGAGACTCTAATAACAATTGAATAACTCACAGCAAAGGACTGAGTTATAAACAGAGGTAGGCTGAGTTAGGCGATTTTATTCACCTTTTCTGTGGATATAGTTGTGAAGAAGTACGGAATTACTATGGGAAAACCCGGAACAGTCTGAATATGACCTTTGTCACATATAAAAATTAGTCGTCTATATTCATTGAGTTAAAAGCAAATACTGTCACCCAACACACAGAAATGTGATGTACATCACGCATACGATCCTCGAGCTGATGAAAGATCAACCAGCGTTGGTTTTATCCACAGATTGTGCCAATAAGTTAGGCACAATTTGTGTGAAAATTCGATTTTCGTCGCACGTCAAGGCTGTAAATTGAAACAGTAGTGGGGGTTTTTCACAGTTATCCCATCTTTCTGTGGATAACATGGTGTAAGATCCTGTTCATTGTCAGTGACCAGAATTGGAAAACCTCATCGGTTGTTGCGCAACTCTTGATTATGAAATTTAAAAATCAATATAAATCATATAATTGAGTAAAGCTTGTGGAAAAAGATAAACTCTGTCCACTCGGTATAAAATCATTGCTCATTTTTTCGCCTAAGGGTTAACTCAATGTCAGAACTCCAGCCACTGCTTTCTCCCCCTGAATCCGAAGCCCTGCTGCTTGCCCAGGCACGGCGGCTTTCGGGCTACACGTTAGGGGAGCTGGCGGCAATGGCGGGGATTGTAACCCCCAACGATTTGAAACGGGACAAAGGCTGGATCGGCGTACTGCTGGAGATCTGGCTCGGCGCCAGCGCGGGCAGCAAGCCGGAGCAGGATTTTGCGGCGCTAGGCGTAGAGCTGAAAACGATCCCTGTGGACAGTCTTGGCAGACCGCTGGAAACCACCTTCGTTTGCGTAGCACCATTAACCGGCAATACCGGCGTAACATGGGAAACCAGCCATGTCCGCCATAAACTTAAACGTGTGCTGTGGGTGCCGGTGGAAGGGGAACGCAGCATCCCGTTAGCCCAACGTCGCGTAGGATCCCCGCTGTTATGGAGTCCGAATGAAGAAGAAGATAACCAGCTACGCCTCGATTGGGAAGAATTGATGGACATGATTGTGCTGGGCCACGTCGAACGCATCACCGCCCGCCATGGGGAAGTGTTACAGCTACGCCCAAAAGCCGCCAATGCGAAAGCGCTAACCGAAGCCATTGGCGCGAATGGTGAGCCAATTCTGACCCTGCCACGCGGTTTTTATCTAAAAAAGAACTTCACGCGCGCGCTGCTGGAGCGTCATTTTTTATTCCAGACGTAATAGGCACAGCCCGGCCTTTCGCCCGCCGCGTTACGCGCCTATAATTAGCGCTTCTTTTTTTTGGCAGGACTTTGTTCGATGTTATTTGCATGGATAACCGATCCTAACGCCTGGCTGGCGCTCGGTACGCTGACGCTGCTGGAGATCGTTCTGGGGATCGACAATATTATTTTCCTTTCTTTGGTCGTTGCTAAACTCCCGACCGCACAACGCAGTCATGCCCGACGTATCGGGCTGGCGGCAGCGATGATCATGCGTCTGGCACTACTGGCGTCTATCGCCTGGGTCACGCGTCTGACCAACCCGCTGTTTGAGGTGTTTGGCGAGGCGATCTCAGCGCGTGACCTGATCCTTCTGCTTGGTGGATTGTTCCTGATCTGGAAAGCCAGTAAGGAGATTCATGAGTCTATAGAAGGTGAAGAAGAAGGGCTGAAAACACGCGTATCCTCGTTCCTCGGGGCAATTGTGCAGATCATGTTGTTAGACATTATCTTCAGCCTGGACTCCGTCATCACCGCAGTAGGCTTGTCCGATCATCTGTTTATCATGATGGCGGCGGTAGTTATTGCCGTCGGCGTGATGATGTTTGCGGCACGCCCGATTGGTGAATTTGTGGATCGCCATCCCTCGGTAAAAATGCTGGCACTCTCTTTCCTGATCCTGGTCGGCTTCACGCTGATTCTGGAAAGTTTCGATGTGCATGTGCCGAAAGGGTACATTTATTTCGCCATGTTCTTCTCTATCGGTGTAGAGACCCTGAACCTGTTGCGCAATAAAAAGAACCCGCTCTGACCCCATCAGTCGCTCCCCCGCAAGGGGAGCGACGACCCACATCACCTTTTCTTCTCACAGATTAAGATTTTACTGCTTTCGCCCGGCATAACTTCGCGTTATTACTAAACTAGTGTCAGACGCAGGCCACGTGAGGATAAATAGATGAAAAAATGGGCAGTTTTAATTTCCGCGGTAGGATTGGCTTTCGCCGTTTCTGGATGCAGCAGTGATTATGTGATGGCGACCAAAGATGGTCGGATGATCCTGACCGACGGTAAACCCGAAATTGATGATGATACCGGTCTGGTGAGCTATCACGACCAGCAAGGCAATGCGATGCAGATTAACCGCGACGACGTATCTCAAATCATTGAGCGTTGATGGTTGAGGTCAGCCTCGCTGCTGGCCTTAACAATTTTGCTTCCCTTTTTCCCTTCCCTCAGCCATTTTTATAATCCTTATGTTGTGATTATAAAAAGGAAACGGCTATGCAATATCACCGTATACCCCACAGCTCGCTGGAAGTCAGTACACTGGGGCTGGGCACAATGACGTTTGGTGAACAAAACAGCGAAGCCGACGCACATGCACAGCTTGACTATGCCGTAGCACAAGGCATCAATTTAATCGACGTTGCCGAGATGTATCCGGTCCCGCCACGCCCGGAAACCCAGGGCCTCACGGAAACCTACGTCGGCAACTGGCTCGCTAAACACGGCAGCCGTGAAAAACTGATCGTCGCCTCAAAGGTCAGCGGGCCGTCGCGTAATAATGACAGCGGCATTCGCCCGAATCAGGCGCTGGATCGTAAAAACATTCGCCAGGCACTGAACGACAGCCTCAAACGCCTGCAAACCGATTATCTGGACCTGTATCAGGTTCACTGGCCACAGCGCCCAACCAACTGCTTTGGCAAGCTGGGCTACAGCTGGACAGACTCCGCTCCGGTAGTCACTCTGCTGGAAACGTTGGAAGCGCTAACTGAATTTCAGCGCGCCGGGAAAATTCGCTATATCGGCGTGTCCAACGAAACCGCATTTGGCGTCATGCGCTATTTACACCTGGCGGACAAACACGACCTGCCGCGCATTGTCACTATCCAGAACCCCTACAGCCTGCTGAACCGTAGCTTTGAAGTGGGATTAGCGGAAGTCAGCCAGTACGAAGGCATTGAACTGCTGGCCTACTCGTGCCTGGGCTTTGGCACATTAACCGGTAAGTACCTGAACGGCGCGCAGCCTGCCGGCGCACGCCATACGCTGTTTAGTCGCTTCACGCGCTACAGCGGCGAACAGACGCAAAAAGCCGTCGCCGCCTACGTAGATATCGCCAAACGCCATAACCTGGACCCGGCGCAGATGGCACTGGCCTTTGTGCGTCGCCAGCCGTTTGTCGCCAGCACCCTGCTGGGGGCGACAACTATGGAGCAGCTAAAAACCAATGTCGAAAGTTTGCATCTGACGTTAAGCGAAGAGGTACTGGCAGAGATTGAAGCGGTGCATCAGGTTTATACCTATCCTGCACCGTAACGTGTAGTGCCTGATGGCGCTACGCTTATCAGGCCTACAAAAACAAGCCGTACTGTAGGCCGGATAAGGCAACGCCGCCATCCGGCAACAGCACGTAACAGGCTAATGGCGACGTTGCCAGATCCACAGCGCCGTAATCGCCAGCGCGAACAGCCCGCCAAAGCCAATTCCGATAGCAACTGCCGGAATGCCCACCAGCACCGCCAGCGAGTAAATACCGAGCATCAGCAGCATGGCGCTGTTTTCACCCAGATTTTGCACCGCGATGGCATTACCCGCGCCGACGCTTTTTTTGCCTCGTTCCTGCAACAACGCATTCAGCGGCACAACAAAGAAACCGCCCAGCACACCGATAAGCATTAGCAGCCCATAGGACGGCAACAGCGCATGCTGCAGAGATAAGAACAGTACGCCGACGCCAATCAGGATCCCCGCGGGCATGCAGCGAGACACTGTCTCCAGCGTGACCAGCTTCGCCGCAGCACCCGCGCCAACAACAATCCCAATTGCCACCATCGCGTTGAGATAGGTCGGTGTGGCGTTATCGGTAATCCCCAACGCTACCGGCACCCACAGTACCAGCAGAAAACGCAGCGTCACCCCCGCGCCCCAAAACAGGCTGGTTCCCACCAACGAGAAGCGCGTTTCACCGTTGCGCCACAGCGAAGACGCCGCGCAGAAGAAGCTGCGCGTCATTTTCCCCAGATGCCACGACTGACCAGGACGCGCGGCAGCAAGCTTCGGGATTGACAGGTTAGCCACCACCGCACCCGCATAGGCCAGCGCGCAAACCGAGAGCGCGGCTATCACATGCCAGTCGGCCAGCACACCGCCAGCCACCGAGCCCAGCAGAATAGCAGCGATGGTTGAGGCTTCCATCAGACCGTTAGCTTTCACCAGTTTATCGCCGGTGGTCAGTTCCCCGAGAATGCCATACTTGGCCGGTGAATACGCCGCCGCGCCAACGCCCACTAGCGTGTACCCAAGAAACGGGTTAACACCGAAGCAAATACTTGCCGCCCCCAGCAGTTTGAGGCCGTTGGCGAACATCATCACTCTGCCTTTGGCAAAGCTGTCCGCCACCTGCCCGACAAAAGGGGCGAAAAGAATGTAAGCACCCACAAACACCATTTGCAGGATCGGCTGGCTCCAGTCCGGATAGAATTGCTCTTTCAGCAACGCCAGAGTGGCAAACAGCAGTGCGTTATCGCCAAACGCCGACAGAAACTGCGCGGCGATAACGGACATCATCCCTTTGGACCAGATTGAAGTGTTAGTGTGTACTGACTCACGCATGTTGTTGTTCCGGTTCATCAACCCAGCTTTTCAGCGTTACAAAGTCCGGCTTACCGCTGCCGAGGAGAGGGAGTTGCTTCAGGTGGCGAATATCACGCGGCACGGCGAGCTCAGGGATGCCGTGGGCCCGCGCATGCTGCAGCAGTTTTTCACGCGTCAACTCGCTGTCAGTGGTGAACAACACCAGCGCCTCACCTTTGCTGGCATCACTCTTGATAGCCGTGGCGTGCATTTTGTCAGCAGAGACCGCCAGCGCCAGCTGCTCCACCATTTCCAGCGATACCATCTCACCAGCAATTTTCGCAAAGCGCTTGGCGCGCCCCTGAATCTGCACAAAGCCGTTCTCGTCAAAACGCACAATGTCACCGGTGTCATACCAGCCGCGCTCAACCTCGCCCTGTGCATTTTCTGCCGTCGGCACTTCCAGTACACCCGGGTTTTCAACGCGCAAATAGCCGCTCATAATGTTCGGACCTTTCAACTGCAAACGTCCGCCGTCTTCAATGCCTGGAACCGCCAGCAGTCGGGCATCCATACCGGGCAGAATACGCCCTACCGTGCCTGATTTTGCCGCCATCGGCACGTTAATCGACACCACCGGCGCACATTCCGTCACGCCATAGCCCTCAAGCACACGCAACCCAAACTTCTCCTGCCACAGTTGCTTTGTGGTGTCCTGCAGCTTTTCAGCTCCCGCTACCACGTAGCGCAGGCGGTGGAAATCATAAGGATGGGCAAAGCGCGCGTAGTTGCCGAGGAACGTCGAGGTGCCAAACAGCACGGTGCAGTTTCGGTCATACACCAGCTCCGGCACAATGCGATAATGCAGCGGGCTGGGATAGAGAAAGACTCCGGCACCGGTCAGGAGCGGCGTAAACAGCCCCACCGTCAGGCCAAAAGAGTGGAACAACGGCAGCGCCGACATAAAGCGATCGTCGGCGGTGAAGTCGGCAATGGTTTTAATTTGCTCGACGTTCGCCAGAATGCTTTTGTGGCTGTGCACCACACCTTTCGGATGTCCCTCAGAGCCGGAGGTAAAGAGGATCACCGCAGCTTCTTCAGGCTGCTGCTTCACCTGAGCCAGGTGCGGCATCAGCAGATGAGAGAAAATCCACACTTTATCGTTAAAGGTAACATCGGCTTTTAAATCTTCCAGGTACACCCAGCGCACCTGGGTAAGCTGTTCCGGCAGATGCCAGAGTTTGCCTTTGTCGAGAAACTGGCGGGAGGTAAAAATCGTTTTGATTTCAGAGGCGGTAATGGCGCTGGTCAGCCCTTTTACGCCCGCCGTGTAGTTCATCATGGCCGGAATACGTCGACGGGCAATAGCGCCAAAAATCACAGCCGCGCTAATCCCCGCATTGGGGAGCATCAGACCAATCTTCTCACCTTCTACGCTGTATTTTTCCAGAATACGGGCAACAAACAGCGTTTTAGTCAGCAGTTTGCGATAGCTGTCTGGGGTAAAGTTAACGTCTTCAATGCAGTTTTTTCCTGCGCCAAAACGGTACTTCGCCGCCAGCAGAGACTCATACAACGTTTCACGCGGTCGTACGGCCATGCGCGCTTCCATCATAATCTGGTGCAGCATTTCACCGGCCATCTTGCGGCGATCGCGGGCGCGCGGCGCTTCTGGCATCGGTAACTGCGTAGGCGGCAGGATATGTAGCTGAATGCGTGGGAAGAAACGTCGTTTAACTAAACCTTTCAGGCGGCTAAAGTAGCTCAGCTCAGCGCCCTCAATGCGCACTGGCACCACCGTCGCGCCAGATTTCGCCGCGACAAATCCGGCACCGTCATAGATTTTCATCAATGAGCCGGTGGTCGAAATACGGCCTTCCGGGAAAATAACCACCGGACGTCCCTGCTCAACCAGGCGAACCAGATGCTTAATTGACATCGGTTTAGTGGGGTCTAGCGGCACGAAATCAATCAGCGGGGTGAGCCAGCGCATGTACCATTGCTGGCTGATCGAGGTATAAACCGCAAAGACCGGGCGAATCGGCAAAAACAGCGCCAGCAGCATACCGTCGATAAAAGAGACATGATTGGGAGTGATTAAGACGCGCTCTCCCCGTAGTGCACTGACATCGCCCGTAAGGCGAACGCGGAAAAGCACGCGAAACACATTGCGAAAAAACCCTAATAGCATTTCAACTCCCTGTACCATCAATTATCTAAAGATGAATGGTGGCAGATTATACGAGTTGTGGGGGAGGCGCGACAGGTAAATAGAGTCCGAAAAAAGAGGCGAAAAAAAACCTGCGCATCCGCGCAGGTTGGTGCAAGAGACAGGTACGAAATGCGTACCGAATAATCTCACCAATCAATACCTCTGGGATCTTGATTGTGGTCGCCACCGGGCCGATACGCCAGTCCGAAAACGCAAAGGAATGAACCCAAGTGCAACCAGTTGTGTAAATTATCGCTTACTGTTACAGATGCGCGTAAAGGCAAAAAAAAACCTGCGCATCTGCGCAGGTTGGTGTAAATCTTGTGATCAACCCGAAAGCTGATTTCACCTATCAATACCTCTGGGATCCCAACTCTAGCAATCCTGTCTTTCTCCTCGCCAGCGAACAATCGCAACAGGTCATCGCAAAGTGTAAGCAAAGATTTTCATTCTCTCTTTCTGTCTTACTTCGCTCGTGTGCGCTCACATTTGCGCAGTCCTGATGGGCAATCTGCTTGAACAACCAGCCATTTTCCGTAACACTGACGGAATGTAAGCGTTTACCCACAACAGGTACTATCATGGCGACTATAAAGGACGTAGCCCAACTCGCTGGTGTATCAGTCGCCACCGTTTCTCGCGTGATCAATCATTCCCCTAAAGCCAGCGAAGCCTCCCGCCTGGCTGTGATGAGTGCAATGGAATCACTCAACTACCACCCTAATGCCAATGCGCGTGCGCTGGCACAGCAATCCACCGAGACCGTCGGTCTGGTGGTGGGTGATGTGTCCGATCCATTCTTCGGGGCAATGGTTAAAGCTGTCGAGCAGGTGGCCTATAACACGGGTAATTTTTTACTGATTGGTAACGGCTACCATAACGAGCAGAAAGAACGTCAGGCGATTGAGCAACTTATTCGCCACCGCTGCGCGGCTCTGGTGGTTCACGCAAAAATTATCCCGGACGCGGAGCTGGCGTCATTAATGAAACAAATCCCCGGCATGGTGCTTATCAATCGCATCCTGCCTGGCTTCGAACAGCGCTGCGTTGCGCTTGATGACCGTTACGGCGCATGGCTGGCAACCCGCCACCTCATCCAGCAGGGCCATACACGCATCGGCTACCTGTGCTCTAACCACAGTATTTCTGATGCAGAAGATCGTCTGCAGGGCTATTACGATGCGCTGGCAGAAAGCAACATCCCGATCAACGATCGGCTGGTGACCTTCGGTGAACCGGACGAAAGCGGCGGCGAACAGGCGATGACGGAACTGCTGGGACGTGGCAAGAACTTCACCGCTGTCGCCTGCTATAACGACTCAATGGCGGCAGGTGCTATGGGTGTATTAAATGATAATGGCATCGATGTACCGGGCGAAATATCACTGATCGGTTTTGATGATGTGCTGGTTTCCCGCTACGTGCGTCCACGGCTGACGACGGTACGCTACCCAATAGTAACGATGGCAACCCAGGCCGCCGAACTGGCGCTGGCGTTGGCCGACAACCTTCCGGCACCGGAAATAACGCATGTATTCAACCCTACGCTGGTCCGTCGACATTCCGTTTCGACGCTGACAGAATCAGGGAATTCTTCGTCAAAGGATTAATCAGGATAGCGTCATGACAACGATGTTGGATGTTTCTCGTCATGCTGGCGTATCAAAAGCGACCGTTTCGCGTGTGCTGAACGGAACGGGTCAAGTCAAAGAAAGCACGCGCCAGAAAGTCTTTAATGCCATGCAGGCCTTAGACTACCGCCCTAATTTTTTGGCGCGTTCGCTGGCGAATCGCACCAGTAACAGCATTGGCCTGGTGGTTTCCACATTCGATGGCTTCTATTTTGGCCGTCTGCTGCAACAGGCTTCACGCCAAACCGAATCCCACGGCAAACAGCTGATCGTGACCGACGGCCACGATACGCCGGAGCGCGAACAGGAAGCGGTACAAATGCTGGCCGACCGCCAGTGCGACGCCATTATTCTTTATACCCGCTATATGAGCGAAAAAGCGATTATGTCGCTGATGCATAGCATTGATATGCCGCTGCTGGTCATTAACCGCGATGTCAGCCAGGCCCGCGACCGGGCAATTTTCTTTGAACAAGAAAATGCGGCGTATCAAGCGGTAAGTTACCTGATTTCACAAGGCCATAGCGATATCGCCTGTATCACCGTCCCGCACCATACCCCGACCGGTAAGTCACGCCTGATGGGTTATCGTAAGGCGCTGGAAAAGCACGGTATTCCCTGGGATCCCGCGAAAGTTAAATACGGTGATTCTACGATGATGAAAGGCTTCGAGGCCTGCCGTGAATTGCTGGAGGAAGGGGTGATTTTCAGCGCCCTCTTTGCCTGTAACGATGATATGGCATTAGGTGCCTCAAAAGCATTACATCAGGCCGGGCTGAAGATCCCGCAGGATGTATCGCTGTTTGGTTTTGATGATGCCCCCAGCGCCAAATGGCTGGAGCCGGGGCTGTCGACCGTCTATCTGCCGATTGATAGCATGATCACCACGGCCATCGACCAGGCCGTCCGCCTGGCGAACGGTGAGAACGTTGAACCTATCCCGCCATTTACCGGCACGCTGGTATTGCGGGATTCGGTGACAACCGGGCCGTTTTACGAATAGTGCCGGGATACATTCGTGCATATTTGTAGGCCTGATAAGCGTAGCGCCATCAGGCATCACCGCGCACATTGCCGGATGGCGGCTACCGCCTTATCCGGCCTACACCCGGCCAAGCGCAGCGCCGCCGGGAATCCCATCTCTCAAATAAGTTCCAGCGCTAACAGCTCATCAATGGTCTGGCGACGACGAATCAGTCGCGCCACGCCGTTGTCAAACAGCACTTCCGGTAGCAGCGGTCGGCTGTTGTAATTCGACGACATCGACGCGCCGTACGCCCCGGTATCGTGTAGCACCAGATAATCCCCCGGTACAACCGCTGGCAGCAGACGCGTTTCGACTTTGCCGCCCTCCTGCTGGGTAAACACATCACCGGATTCACATAGCGGCCCGGCAACCACCGTGTCAATCTGCGCGGCCTGCTCTAACGCACGACCATCACCCGCCAGCGCCGAAATGTGGTGATAACTACCGTACATCGCCGGGCGCATCAGATCGTTAAAACCGGCGTCGATCAATACAAAGTGGCGGCTACCCATCTCTTTAACGCTGCGTACTTGCGCCACCAGCACACCCGCTTCGGCCACCAGAAAACGCCCAGGCTCGATCTCAAGTTTCACCGGATGCCCCAGATGTTTAGCAATTTGCTCACGCGCGGCGTTCCACAGACCAAAGTAGTGATCGGTATTGATCGCCTCTTCCCCTTCACGATACGGGATCGATAAGCCACCACCCGCCGAGATCGCGTCAAGATCCTGACCAAACTCCACCACTTGACGCACCATTGCGCCGCACACTTGCTCCAGATGACCGTAATCCACGCCAGAACCAATATGCATATGAATGCCGACCAGCTTCAACTGATAGCGCTGGATCACTTCCAGTGCCGCCGGAAGATCGCTATACCAGATCCCGTGCTTGCTATTTTCACCGCCGGTATTGGTTTTCTGGCTGTGCCCATGACCAAAACCAGGGTTAACACGCAGCCACACGCGGTGGCCCGGCGACAGCTGGCCCAGTTGCTCAAGCATATCCACCGAACCAGCATTCACCGGGATCTGCAGCTCGTGCACCCGCGCCAGCGTCGCACCATCAATCATATCTGCGGTAAAGACAATCTCATCGTTACCCGGCACGAACCCCGCCGCCAGCGCACGTTCAATCTCGCCTAATGAGACGGAATCCACCTTCACGCCCTGCTCACGCATCAGGCGCAGGATATGAATATTTGAGCACGCCTTCTGGGCAAATCGCACCACGTCAAACTGGCCGAGTTTAGCAATCTGCGCGCGGATGATTTGCGCATCATAAACCCACACCGGACAGCCGAATTCGGCGGGCAGGCGCAGCAGGTTGTCAGCGGTCAGGTCAGTGTCGGTATTGTTGAGTGGGCGTGGCATAGCAAACTCCGGTATCTGTTTTTTATGATTACGCCACAGCCTGAAGACAATAAAAAATATCGTTTTATCGTGAGTCTATGCAAAAATGATATGGACTAGTTGATTCGAGGAATGCCCATGCCTGCCGTTAACCTGCGCCATATCGAAATCTTTCACGCCATCATGACGGCGGGCAACCTGACGGAAGCCGCACGGATGCTGAATACCTCGCAGCCGACCGTCAGCCGCGAGCTGGCGCGATTCGAGCAGGTACTGGGATTGAAGCTGTTTGAGCGCAGTCGCGGACGTCTACACCCAACGGTGCAAGGACTGCGGTTATTCGAAGAAGTACAGCGTTCCTGGTACGGCCTGGATCGGATTGTGAGCGCCGCCGAAAGCCTGCGCGAGTTCCGCCAGGGGGAGTTATCGATTGTCTGTCTACCGGTCTTTTCACAATCCTTTTTGCCCTCGCTGCTGCAACCGTTTCTGGCGCGCTATCCGCAGGTGAATATTCAGATTGTGCCGCAGGAGTCTCCACTGCTGGAGGAGTGGCTGTCGGCACAGCGTCACGATTTAGGCATAACGGAGACGCTGCATACTCCCGCCGGAACCGAACGTACGCCGCTGCTGACACTAAACGAAGTGTGCGTATTGCCCCAGGGGCATCCGCTGGCGGAAAAATCAGTCTTAACACCACAGGATTTTCAGGGCGAAAATTACATCAGCCTGTCGCTAACGGACAGCTACCGCCAGTTGCTCGATGCCCTGTTCCTTGAGCATCAAGTTAAACGGCGGATGGTGGTGGAGACGCACAGCGCCGCCTCTGTTTGTGCGATGGTGCGTGCCGGGGTGGGGATCTCCGTGGTCAACCCGCTCACCGCACTGGACTATGCCACCAGCGGCGTGGTAGTGCGCCGATTTAGCCTCGACGTCCCCTTTACCGTCAGCCTGATTCGCCCGCTGCACCGCCCTACCTCCACGCTGGTTGATACGTTCACAACCCATCTTCAAACTCACCTTCCGCACCTGCTCGATCCACTGGATACTATTTTAAACCTGCCTACGACAACATAAATTCCACCGCATCCGCCGCGTGAATCGCTGCCGTATCAAATACCGGGATCGGGCTTAATTCTGCTGGCACTAGCAGACCAATCTCGGTACAGCCAAAAATCACCCCTTGCGCTCCCTGGCTCGCCAGGTCGCCTATCACACTCAGGTAATAGTCGCGCGAGGCGTCGCTGAATTCGCCGAGGCACAGCTCGTCAAAAATTATCTGGTTAATTTTCTGCCTATCGCCTTGTTCGGGAATCAAGGTGCTAATACCAAATTCATCCTGTAGGCGACCGCGATAGAAATCCTGCTCCATGGTGTAGCGCGTACCCAACAGCGCCACATTACTCATATTCTGCTGACTGATGGCGCGTCCTGTTGCATCCGCAATATGCAGGAAAGGCACATCACAGGCGGCTTCAATCGCCCCGGCCACCTTATGCATGGTGTTGGTACACAGCACAATGCCCTCGGCACCGGCCTGCTGAAGTCCCCGCGCAGCCTGCGCCAGAATGTCGCCCGCTTTATCCCACTCGCCACGACTCTGACACAGCTCAATCTCATGGAAATCCACGCTGTGCAGTAGGATCTGCGCCGAATGCAGGCCACCCAATCGCTGTTTTACGCCTTCGTTAATCAAGCGATAATAAGGAATGGTCGATTCCCAGCTCATACCACCTAACAGACCGATCGTTTTCATCATTTTCCCCGCGTTCGTTACCGTCATGCCAGTGAAGCAAAGATGTGATCAACTTTCCACATCTGTGAGCAAGCGTTTCTTTTTTACTCTTTCTGATATAAATTTAATGAAACATTGTTTCAACATACTACAGGACTGCCGGATGTTTATTTTTCATAAAGAAACCACCCTTGAAGATTTGGGCAATGGCGTGAGCCGCCGCATTCTGGCTCACGATGGCAAAATGATGGCCGTTGAAGTCAACTTTGAACAAGGCGCAGTTGGCCCAATGCACTGCCACCCACACGAGCAGCTAACCTACGTGCTGTCAGGTGAATTTGAATTTACCATTGGCGAAGAAAAGCATGTCGTGCGCGCCGGTGACACGTTATATAAACAGCCCAATATTATGCACGGCTGCGTGTGTTTAAAGCCGGGAACATTACTGGATACCTTCACACCGGTACGTGAAGACTTCCTGAAAAAATAATGTTCCCCTTTATTTCAAGCCTTCCTTAGTGGAAGGCTTTTTTATGCCCGCAATAGCATTGTTAGCATGTTAATAATATAACTTTCATTACTTTAACCCGCCCAAAAAGCTGCCATACATGTCGTCATAACCCATAGAAATCCGGCAGGAATTTTTAAAATATGACGCGCACCTCACCTATTTGAAACGCCGTTTCGACTTTGATCACATTTCCATCATTATGTGAATGACGTAGAAACAAATCGCAATAAAATAAATTAAAACGATGTTTTACAAATCAAGAACGGCGGTTCATTCATGTTGATCGTTAGGATGACAACCGGTTAATGACAACATTAAAAGCATTGTATATCAATCATTAACAGGGAGTATTGGTATCGCAAACAGACACAGAACGCCGACACACCGGGCATCCAGAGAGTATGTCCGGTTCGTTACAACCGAATCCGTATTAAACCATTACTCGCCAGGTAGGTATGTATGAATGAAAACAGAATGCTGGGATTGGCGTGGATATCACCCTACATCATAGGGTTGATAATCTTTACCGCCTTCCCATTCGTTTCATCTTTCTTCCTCAGTTTTACTGAGTATGACTTGATGAGTCCACCGGTGTTTAACGGCATCGAGAACTATCGCTACATGTTGACAGAAGATGCTCTCTTCTGGAAATCCATGGGCGTGACGTTCGCCTACGTATTTTTGACAATCCCTTTAAAACTGGCATTTGCATTAGGGATTGCGTTTGTTCTTAACTTTAAATTACGCGGTATCGGCTTCTTCCGTACGGCTTACTATATTCCATCCATCCTCGGTAGCTCCGTGGCTATCGCCGTGCTGTGGCGTGCGCTGTTTGCCATCGACGGTCTGCTGAACAGCTTTATCGGTGTATTAGGCTTTGACCCGGTTAACTGGCTGGGTGAACCCTCGCTGGCACTGATGTCCGTGACCCTGCTGCGCGTCTGGCAGTTTGGCTCCGCGATGGTTATCTTCCTCGCGGCGTTGCAAAACGTACCGCAGTCTCAGTACGAAGCGGCAATGATCGATGGCGCATCCAAATGGCAGATGTTTATGAAAGTCACCGTGCCGTTGATTACGCCGGTTATCTTCTTCAACTTCATCATGCAGACCACACAGGCATTCCAGGAGTTTACTGGCCCGTACGTGATAACCGGCGGCGGACCAACCTACTCCACCTACCTGTTCTCCCTGTACATCTACGACACGGCCTTCAAGTACTTTGACATGGGCTACGGCGCGGCGCTGGCCTGGGTATTGTTCCTGGTTGTTGCGGTCTTTGCGGCCATTGCCTTCAAGTCTTCGAAATACTGGGTGTTCTATTCCGCCGATAAGGGAGGCAAAAATGGCTGATATCCAACAAATCTCTGAAGCTCAGAGCATCGCTGAGCGTGAAGTTGCCCGCACCCTGCGTCGGGAAAAAATTAACGCGGCCATCCGCTACGTGATCCTGCTGTTGGTAGGGCTGCTGATGCTGTACCCGCTGGTGTGGATGTTCTCGGCCTCGTTCAAACCGAACCACGAGATCTTCACCACCCTGAGCCTGTGGCCTGCAAACGCCACCTGGGATGGCTTCGTCAACGGCTGGAAAACCGGTACCGAATACACCTTCGGCCATTACATGCTGAACACCTTTAAGTATGTGATTCCGAAAGTCATCCTGACCATTATCTCTTCCACCATCGTGGCATACGGCTTTGCCCGCTTCGAGATCCCATGGAAGAAATTCTGGTTCGCCACGCTCATCACCACCATGCTGCTGCCAAGCACCGTCTTGCTGATCCCGCAGTACCTGATGTTCCGTGAAATGGGCATGCTGAACAGCTATATGCCGCTGTACCTGCCGCTGGCCTTCGCCACGCAAGGGTTCTTTGTCTTCATGCTGATTCAGTTCCTGCGCGGCGTACCGCGTGACATGGAAGAAGCGGCGCAGATTGACGGCTGTAACTCCTTCCAGGTGCTGTGGTACGTGGTGGTGCCGATTCTGAAACCGGCCATCATCTCTGTCGCTCTGTTCCAGTTCATGTGGTCAATGAACGACTTTATCGGGCCGCTGATTTATGTCTACAGCGTGGATAAATACCCGATTGCACTGGCGCTGAAAATGTCCATCGACGTTACCGAAGGTGCGCCGTGGAACGAAATTCTGGCAATGGCGAGTATCTCCATTCTGCCATCCATCATTGTGTTCTTCCTGGCACAACGCTACTTCGTACAGGGCGTTACCAGCAGCGGAATTAAAGGTTAAGAGGGAAATATCATGGCTGAAGTGATTTTTAATAAACTGGAAAAAGTGTACTCCAACGGCTTCAAAGCGGTACATGGTATCGACCTGAAAATTGCAGAAGGGGAATTCATGGTGATTGTCGGGCCATCCGGCTGCGCCAAGTCCACCACCCTGCGTATGCTGGCCGGTCTGGAAACCATCAGCGGCGGCGAAGTGCGTATCGGCGAGAAGATTGTGAACAATCTGGCACCGAAGGAGCGCGGGATTGCAATGGTATTCCAGAACTATGCGCTGTACCCGCACATGACGGTGCGTGAGAACCTGGCGTTCGGCCTGAAGCTAAGCAAAATGCCGAAGGCACAGATTGATGCCCAGGTAAACGAAGCAGCGAAGATCCTCGAACTGGAAGAACTGCTGGAGCGCCTGCCTCGCCAGCTCTCCGGTGGTCAGGCACAGCGTGTGGCCGTTGGCCGTGCGATTGTGAAGAAACCGGACGTGTTTCTGTTCGACGAACCGCTGTCCAACCTTGATGCCAAACTGCGTGCCTCAATGCGTATCCGTATTTCCGACCTGCACAAGCAGTTGAAGAAATCCGGCAAGCCGGCCACCACCGTGTACGTGACCCACGATCAGACCGAAGCGATGACCATGGGTGACCGCATCTGCGTGATGAAACTGGGACACATCATGCAGGTTGATACCCCGGATAACCTGTACCACAAGCCGAAAAATATGTTCGTGGCTGGCTTTATCGGCGCACCGGAGATGAACATTCGCCCCTGCAAGTTGGTGGAACAAGAGGGACGTCTGCACATTGCCATCGGCAATGAAACCATGCCGTTGAACGACGAAAAGCAGGAGAAAGTCTCTTCTTATGTCGGTCAGGATGTCTTCTACGGCATCCGTCCGGAATTCGTCGACGTCGCCGAAGAGCCTTTTGCCGAAGGCAACTGTAGTGGCGAAATGGTACGCGTGGAAAACATGGGCCATGAATTCTTTGTTTACCTGAAAGTGGCAGATTACGAACTGACTGCTCGCATCCCTTCAGATAAAGCTAAGCCAATGATTGATAAAGGTCTTAACCGCAAGGTGCATTTCAAGTTCGATATAAATAAATGTCATCTCTTTGACGCAAAAACTGAAAAGAACATCTCTCTCTAATGGAGTTATAAAAATGAAAAAAGTGCTTTTAAGCGCCGCTATCTCCGCCACTCTGGGCCTGACCGCGCTGCCTTCTATGGCAAAGGATGTTGATTTACGTATGTCCTGGTGGGGGGGCAATGGCCGCCACCAGGTCACGCTGAAAGCGTTAGAAGAGTTTCACAAGCTGAACCCGGATATCACCGTCAAAGCCGAATATACCGGCTGGGATGGTCACTTATCCCGCCTGACCACGCAGATTGCGGGCGGTACCGAGCCGGATGTGATGCAAACCAACTGGAACTGGCTGCCGATTTTCTCGAAAAATGGCGACGGTTTTTACGACTTGAACAAAATGAAGGACGTGATCGACTTAAGCCAGTTCGATCCAAAAGAACTGCAGTCCACTACCGTTAACGGCAAGCTGAACGGGATCCCCATTTCCGTCACCGCGCGCGTGTTCTACTTTAACGATGAAACCTGGAAAAAAGCGGGCGTTGAATACCCGAAAACCTGGGATGAGTTGATGGCTGCGGGCAAAACGTTCGAAAGCAAGCTCGGCAAACAGTACTACCCGGTGGTACTGGAGCATCAGGACACGCTGGCGCTGCTGAACTCGTACATGATCCAGAAGTACAACATTCCAGCCGTAGATGAAAAGACCAAGAAATTCTCCTACTCCAAAGAGCAGTGGGTTGAGTTCTTCCAGACCTATAAAAAGCTGGTTGATAGCCACGTAATGCCAGACACCAAATACTATGCGTCGTTTGGTAAGAGCAACATGTATGAAATGAAGCCGTGGATCCAGGGCGAATGGGGTGGCACCTACATGTGGAACTCCACCATTAACAAGTACTCAGATAACCTGAAGCCACCGGCGAAGCTGGATCTGGGTAGCTACCCGATGATGGAAGGTGCCACGGACGCAGGGCTGTTCTTTAAACCTGCGCAGATGCTGTCTATTGGCAAATCCACGAAAAATCCGGAAGCCGCCGCGAAAGTGATTAACTTCCTGCTGAACAGCAAAGAAGGTGTCGAAACGCTGGGTCTGGAGCGCGGCGTGCCGCTGAGTAAAGCAGCCGTTGAAATCCTGACGCAAAACGGCACCATCAAAGAAAACGATCCGTCCGTCGCTGGGTTACGTCTGGCGCAGTCGCTGCCAACCAAACTCACCGTCTCGCCATACTTTGATGACCCGCAGATCGTGGCGCAGTTCGGTACGTCACTGCAGTACATCGACTACGGTCAGAAAACCGTGGAAGAAGCTGCTGCAGACTTCCAGCGTCAGGCTGAACGTATCCTGAAACGCGCGATGCGCTAAATAAAAAGCCGGGTGGCGGCTTCGCCTTACCCGGCCAATGCGAACCTGTCGGCCCGGTAAGCGAAGCCGCCACCGGGCATTAACATTACACGCCGATGTTCCGCAACTTCTCTCCCGCCATCAGTTTGCGTTCGATATGTTCCAGGGTGACATTTTTGGTTTCAGGAATAAGCCAGAACGTAATACCAATGAATACGACATTCAGCGCGGTATAAAGCCAGAATGTACCGGCCGCGCCAATACTGTCGAGCAGCGTCAGGAACGTTGCCCCGATGATCATATTCGACACCCAGTTGGTGGTGGTGGAACAAGTGATACCAAAGTCACGGCATTTCAGCGGCTGAATTTCCGAGCACAGGATCCACACCACCGGTGCGGCGCTCATCGCATAGCCGGCGATACACATCATGGTCATGCCGACGGACAGCCACGATAACCCGCGGGATGCCGTGCCGTTATCAAACTGCATCAGGCAGTAGCCCAGCACCAATGTTCCCAGCGCCATCACGGTAAAACCAATTTTCAGCGCCGGTTTACGCCCGGCTTTATCGACGGTAAAGACGGCGATAAACGTAGCAAACATAAAGGTTAAGCCAACCACCAGGGTGGCAATCATCTGCTGTTCTGTGGTGGTAAAGCCCGCCATCTTAAAAATCCGCGGCGCGTAGTACATGATGATGTTCATCCCGGTGAACTGCTGCATCGCCTGCAGCAACATACCGAGGAAAACCGCACGACGCACGTTACTGTTGATCTTAAACAGCGCCCATCCGCCCTGCTTTAGCTTCAGGCTTTCGCGGATGTCATTCAGTTCATCGCGGGCTTTTTCCGAGGTATCTCGCAGCATACGCAGCACTTCTTCGGCTTCAATATGACGCCCTTTTTGTGCCAGCCAGCGCGGGCTGTTCGGTAAAAACACCACCAGAACAATCAGCACCACCGCAGGCAGGGCCAGCACGCCGAGCATGGCCCGCCAGTTGCCAGTGTAGCTGAACGCCGTATCGGATAAAAAGGCCAGCACAATGCCCAGCGTAACCATCAGCTGGTACATGCTGATCATTTTTCCGCGCACGTTTTCACTGGCCATTTCGGAGAGATAAAGCGGCGCGGTATAGGAAGCAATCCCGACGGCAACCCCCAGTACGACCCGGGCGGCGATCAGAAGCTCAACGCTTGTCGCGAATGCCGATCCCAACGATCCGAGAACAAAGAGGATTGCCCCAACCATCAGACTGTATTTTCGCCCGAGACGGAAAGAGAGCCAGCCGTTGAACAGTGCGCCAATTGCCGCACCCAGCATCATGCTGCTGACTACCCACTCCTGCAAACGACTGCTTAGCGCAAAGTGTTCAGTGATAAACGGCAGCGAACCCGCGATCACCCCAATATCCAGACCAAATAATAATCCTGCGACAGCAGCGGAAACTGAGACAAACAGATTCATACGTCGCGTGTCGCGCATTGCGCGCGGTGCTAAAGCAGCATCATGATTAATTGAGACCATTTTTTCCTGCCAGAAACAGAGTAAGACATAAAACTGAAAATAAGGGATCCCTTGCCAGGGGCGTCAGGCTGGAAACGGCATAGTTATGGATAAAATAGCTAGCCCATACCGTTATGTGATGGACATTACAATTTTAAAATTTATAGATAATTACTCAATAAAATTTAATATACTGATATTAAAGAGTATTAAATATTACCGTTTCATACATATGAAATTATTTATGGATTAATTTATAACCATAATATGGATTAAAATAACTTAAAACCAAAAAAAACCTGCCGTTGGCAGGTTTTTTAATACTGGAGAGGGAATTAACGCGCCAGCCAGCCGCCGTCTACTGCAACGGTATAACCATTGATGTAGTCAGATGCGCTGGAGGCCAGGAATACGATTGGCCCCTTCAGATCGTCAGGCAGACCCCAACGGCCTGCCGGGATACGATCGAGGATTTCTGCGCTACGCTGCTCATCAGCACGCAGCTGTTGCGTGTTGTTGGTCGCCATGTAGCCCGGTGCAATCGCATTGACGTTGATGTTGTGTTTTGCCCACTCGTTCGCCATCAGGCGGGTTACGCCCATCACGCCGCTTTTTGATGCGGTGTAAGACGGCACGCGGATGCCACCCTGGAAGGAGAGCATAGAGGCGATGTTAATAATTTTCCCGCCGTTGCCCTGCGCGATGAAGTGCTTCGCCGCCGCCTGGGACATAAAGAATACACTCTTAATGTTCAGGTTCATGACGTCGTCCCAGTCTTTTTCGCTGAAATCGATCGCATCATCACGACGAATAAGACCCGCATTGTTCACCAGAATATCGATATGGCCGAATTCTGCCACCGCGCGCTCCAGCAGTGCCGGAATACCGTCAATCTGACGCAGGTCGGCAGTCAGGCTTAAAAAGCGACGGCCCAGGGCAGTAACACGTTCGATAGTTTCTGTCGGCTCAACAATGTTGATACCCACGATATCGCAGCCCGCTTCCGCCAGACCCAGCGCCATACCCTGGCCCAGACCGGTGTCACAACCTGTCACAACGGCGACTTTACCTTCAAGAGAGAATGCATTCAAAATCATTGTTAATCCTTATTTTTTATAGTGCCCATCACCGACAGGCTGAGTGGCCGCCCGCGACTAGCGCAGATCTTTTACTGCAACGTGATCCATGTCATCAAAGACCTGGTTTTCGCCGACCATACCCCAAATAAACGTATAGGCTTTTGTGCCCACGCCAGAGTGGATAGACCAGCTTGGAGAAATAACAGCCTGCTCGTTGTGCATCACAATATGGCGCGTTTCCTGAGGCTGCCCCATCATGTGGAATACACAGGTGTCTTCTTCCATATTGAAGTAGAAATAGACTTCCATGCGGCGTTCATGGGTATGGCACGGCATGGTATTCCACAGGTTACCCGGCGCCAGTTCAGTCAGACCCATGCTCAACTGGCATGTTTCCAGAACATCCGGCACAAAGTATTTGTTGATGGTACGGCGGTTACTGGTGAGATCATCGCCCAGCGTCACCGGCGCAACGTCTGCTGGCGTGACTTTTTTGGTTGGGTACGCGGTGTGTGCCGGTGCACAGTTGTAGTAAAACTTCGCCGGAGTTGCCGCATCAAGGCTGGCAAACACCACTTCTTTGGCACCTTTACCGACATACAGCGCATCGCGGTGACCGATTTCATAGCATTGACCATCGACGGTAATCGTGCCCGGACCACCGATGTTGATCACGCCCAGCTCACGGCGTTCGAGGAAATACGTTACGCCCAGCTGTTTGCCAACTTCACCACCAACGGAAACGGTTTTGGCCACCGGCATAATCCCGCCGACAATAATACGGTCGATGTGGCTGTAAACCATGGTGTATTCGTCTGCGACAAATACCTGTTCTACCAAAAATTCGTTACGCAGCGCCTGGGTGTCCAGGGTTTTAGCATGCGCACTGTGGATACTTTGTCTTACGTCCACATTTACCTCCAGTGATAAATTGACCGTGAATACGTTATCGGATAGCGAAACGTCGTTCCGTTTTTCCTAATGCGTTAATGATATCTCTCCCGGAACGCGTTTTCAATTACAACTAAAACGATGTTTCACTTTTTCTGCATCTTATTATCAAAAGTGTAGTTGCGATCACGCTAGCGACGGAAAATCGGCAGATAACAAAAAACAACTGGATTTAAAAACCATATAAAACATATAGATGCAAAATAATAAGAAATGATAACTCCATGGAGGTAGAGATAAAGCATTCAACAACCTCTCGCCGCAGAAATGCTTTCTTATGCTTTTTGTTACAAATTGCGTCATCAATCACACATGATGAAACGCTGTTTTGATAAATTATCACTTGGTTTTTAAATTCATCATAAATCTGGGTGCTGACGCAGATTGCTGAAATCCTGCGTACGGTAAAAGGAGTGCATTATGGCTAAAGGCATGCGGGTCAAGCTGAACTATGAGATCAGCCGCGATCCGGATACAGGCGTGGAAGTCACCCGACTGACCCCACCGGAAGTAACCTGTCATCGAAACTATTTCTATCAGAAATGCTTCTTTAATGATGGCAGTCACCTGCTGTTCGCCGGTGAGTTTGACGGTCACTGGAACTACTATTTACTGGATCTTGCCAAAGCCGAAGCCGTTCAGTTGACCGAAGGCGCAGGTGATAATACCTTCGGCGGTTTTTTATCGCCGGACGACAGCGCCCTCTACTATGTCAAAAACGACCGCACCCTGCTGGAAGTGAATCTCAAGACGTTGGCAGAACGCGAAGTGTACCGCGTGTCTGATGACTGGGTGGGCTACGGTACCTGGGTTGCCAACAGCGACTGTACAAAACTGGTCGGTATCGAAATTGCTAAAAGCGACTGGACACCGTTAAACAGCTGGCAGCTGTTCCATGACTTCTTCCATAAAGGCCCGCACTGCCGACTGCTGCGCGTCGATTTACGTACCGGCGACAGCGCGGTGATTCACGAAGAGAAAAACTGGCTGGGTCATCCGATTTATCGTCCGTTCGACGATAACACCGTCGCTTTCTGCCATGAAGGTCCGCACGATTTGGTCGATGCGCGAATGTGGCTGGTCAATGAAGACGGCAGTAACGTGCGTAAAGTTAAAGATCATGCGCAGGGTGAAAGTTGCACCCATGAATTTTGGGTCCCGAACGGCTCGGCGCTGGTCTATGTCTCGTACCTGAAAGGTCAGCAAGGACGCACCATCTCCAGCTACAATCCTGATACCGGCGTTAATGAAGCCGTAATGTTAATGCCTGCCTGCTCGCATTTAATGAGCAATTTTGATGGCACGTTGCTGGTCGGCGATGGTTCAGGTACACCGGTTGACGTGAAGGATACTGGCGGTTACACCATCGATAACGACCCTTATCTGTATGGATTTGATGTAGCGAAGAAAAGCTGTTTCCGCATCGCACGCCACGATACTTCCTGGGCTACCGTGGCAAACAGCCGTCAGGTCACCCACCCGCATCCGTCGTTTACACCAGACGATCGCGCGGTACTTTTTAGCTCAGACAAAGATGGCAAACCGGCGTTGTACATTGCCAAACTGCCCGAGCAGCCGGAACTGTTTCAACTGTAGTCCCCGAAATGATTGTGCCCTGTTTTTAATTTAATGTTTCTGTAACTGGCCTTGCCCTCCTCGCGGAGGGCTTTTTTTATTAATAGAAAAGCTCAATACTATAAATAATAAGCAGCAGAAAACCCCGGTCAACATCTCCGGGGTATTTCGCCAGCTATTGATGGTATTTAGAAAGAATAGGCGACGCCCATACGGAAACGAGTTTGACGCTCATCCGTTGTTTTCACACCCACGTTCCCGACTTCAACATACGGTGCCCAGTTTTTATCCCACTTATAGGCTAACTTGGCATTATATTCATTGGAGTAGGTTTTATTATTATTACGCGCTACACCTTCGGTGCTTTTGGCGTAAACATAGTTCAGCTCAGTACGCCAGTCACCCAGCACAAAACCAACCCACGCATCCCCACGGTTTACCTTATCATCTTCTTTATTGGAGCTTGAAGGATAGCGTGTATATTCATAACGATAGCGGGTAGCGACATAGAAACCATTCTCAAAACTGTACTGCAGGTGCAGGTTCGGTTTGTAGATGGTGCGGCTGTCATTACTTTCAAGTGTCAGACCTGGCGTTACCGCAATATTGCTGGTTGCTTTCCAACGCCAGTTAATTGAGTCTTCATGACCGTTACCCACTACATCAGCAAAAGGCTGGTCAGCTTTATCACCACCCGATTTCCATTTTGCTTCAACGGTAAAACCTAAACCATTTTCAAAACGATGCGACACCGACACGCGATCAGCATTAGACCCGCTATCAATATATTCATGTCGTAAGTCAACGGTGACAGCCTGCGCTGCAAATGACGCACCAATTAAAGACGCAAGCACCAGAGTGTTCTTAAACATATGCTACCCTCAAATTAAAATGATGTTCCTTTTTTATGGAATTGCATTTTATTTTTTTAACACCACTATTTTAGTGATCATGATCGTAATTATTTGTTTCAAAAAAAATGGACAACAACAGCGTGATGAATATCAAACAAAAATCATCTAAAAACCCGAAAACAAAGATCATGATCACGGTTCATTTTATTTAAAATGAATAGCAGAAGTATTAATCACAACAATTGACATTAAAAACAATGAGATACAATAAAACACGCAGTTAATAACGCAAGTTATATTACCTGTGATAATTATACGATTTTGTATTATTAATTAAGTTATAAGCGAAAAGGGTAAATCAGAGGAAAGATTTTGCTTCAGAGTTTTTCTGAATAGATTTTACTTATTTCAAAATATAACAGGTGAGCGCTGTCACATTTGCATGGACAGCGCGGCAGGAAGGCGTATTTGAGAGGATTAATTTAGAGCGGATCAGTCACGTTCGATGGCCAGCGCCACACCCTGGCCGCCGCCGATGCACAGCGTTGCCAGACCTTTATGCGCCCGGCGTTTCACCATTTCATGGACCAGTGAAACCAGAATACGGCAGCCGGACGCCCCAATCGGATGACCGAGCGCAATGGCCCCACCGTTCACATTCACCCGGCGTTCATCCCACTCCAGCATTTTGCCGACAGAAAGCGCCTGCGCGGCAAACGCTTCGTTGGCTTCGATAAGATCAACATCCGCCAATTGCCAGCCAACTCGTTCCAGGCAACGTCGCGTCGCGTACACCGGCGCAATGCCCATCAACGCAGGATCAACCCCGACGCTGGCAAAGGCACGAATGCGCGCCAGCACGGGTAAGTTCAGCTCTTGGGCCTTGGCTTCGCTCATCATCATCACGGCAGCAGCACCATCGTTTATTGATGACGCGTTACCCGCCGTAACGGACCCCAAACGATCAAAGGTAGGATCCAGACGCGCCAGCCCTTCTGCGCTGGCATCGGTTCTCGGCTGTTCGTCGGTATCCACCACTATCGATTGCCCGTTACGCTGAGTGACCACGGGCACAATTTCATCTTTAAACCGCCCAGCATCGATCGCCATACGCGCTTTGTGTTGCGAGTGAAGCGCGTAGGCATCCTGTAATTCACGGCTGATACCGTATTCCCGCGCCAGGTTTTCCGCGGTAACGCCCATGTGATAATCGTTGAAAGCATCCCACAGGCCGTCGTGCACCAGGCTGTCGACCAGTTGACTATTACCGAGTTGCGCCCCGGTGCGACTGTCGGTCAGGACATGTGGGGCGCGGCTCATATTCTCTTGTCCGCCGGCAATCACAATATCGGCTTCACCGCACTGGATAGCCTGCGTTGCCAGATGCAACGCCTTCAGGCCCGAGCCACAAACGTCGTTAATGGTGATGGCGGAAACGGTGTTGGGGAGTCCCCCGTTAATGGCAGACTGGCGTGCCGGGTTTTGCCCTGCCCCCGCCGTGAGGACCTGACCGAGGATCACTTCATCAATAGAGTGAACATCCACCCCGGTGCGTTCCATTAACGCCCTGACCACCATACTGCCTAATTCAACGGCAGAGTGGCGTGCCAGCGTACCCTGGAAGCAGCCAATCGGTGTCCTCAACGCCCCCACTATCACAACCTCTTTCATCACCACCTCAGCGCAAAATAACAGCGCAATAGTAGATGATTGTTAAGAATAGTTATCTTAGTTGTTTAGAAAATGGTGAGTTTTATCACAAAGGAAATGTGTATCATTTATCTATCATCGAAACGCCACCCTGTTGTAAGTGATCGCGTAGCCAGCTTCCCGCCACGCCAGGCGGCGATTTCTTGTTCCACAGCAGGTCGATAGAAATAGCCTTTGGCCAGCCAGGCACTTTCAGCTGTACCAGCTGTTTTTCCGCAGCAAACTCCTCCACCAGCGCACAAGGCAGCGCACACCAGCCAAATCCCTGCACCGCCATACTGAGCAACAATAAATAGTTAGGCGCTGACCACACCGGACCGCGCGCCACGTTAGTGCCGCTTTCCAGATAGGTATTTAGCCGCAGCTCGCGCCAGGTACGCAGTTGCTCCCACTGCAGTTTTTCCTGCGCCGCCAGCGGGTGCGAAACCGCCACGTACAATCCCATCAAGGTTTGCATCGGCAGGCGTGTGACGCCCATGTCCGTGGGGTAATCCTCGCGCGCTTCAAGGAGACCAACCTGCGCACGTCCCTTTTGCAGCAGATCGATTACGTCCTCATCTTCGCCAATCAGACATTCAAACTCGGTGTGCGGAAACAGTCGGTCAAACTGCACCATCAAATCTTCCAACACATCCGGATGCAGGGTGTCCGAAAGCACAAAAGTCAGACGTGCTTCCGTTGCACCCGACAGCGAAATCGCCGCTTCATCCAGCCGCTCGCTGGCCGACAGAATCGCCTGCACATAGCCAAGAATCCGTTTGCCTTGCTCGGTGAGCGTGGGTTGACGTGAAGAGCGGTCAAACAACGCAAAGCCGAGATCGGCTTCCAGATTGGCTATCGCCGTGCTGATGGTGGACTGACTTTTGCGTAACCGCCGCGCCGCCGCAGAAAAGGAGCCGCAGGAGACGGTCTCAACAAATGCCGTTAATGCTTCAGGAGAGTAGCGCATAAACTATCTACTTTATCGATGGATCCTATCTTTTAGATATCACATAAAACGATAAAATTACCACTATTCCGTTATCCGGGCATCAAAGAAGGTTTCAGATTATGCAACACGATACAGTCCAACGCCGTTCGTTAATGGAACGTATTTTTCACGCCGTCTGTTTTGAGGGTATTGCCACCGCCGTTCTCGCGCCAACCGCCGCGTGGTTGATGCAGCGCTCAGTGCTGGAAATGGGCGGATTGACCATACTTCTGGCGACCACGGCGATGATCTGGAATATCATTTATAACGCCCTGTTTGACCGCTTATGGCCGACTCACCTGGTAAAACGTACGGCTAAGGTCCGCGCATTTCACGCGTTAGGTTTTGAAAGTGGGTTTATTGTGATTGGGGTGAGCATTATGGCGTATGTGCTGAACGTCAGCCTGCTGCAAGCATTCACCCTGGAAATTGGTTTCTTCCTGTTCTTCCTGCCGTACACCATGTTTTATAACTGGGCGTATGACACATTACGCGAGCGCGTAATGAAACGTCGCCAGCAGCGCGTTACTGCCTGATAATCCAATGAATAGTCGGAATTATCTCCATTCCGGCTATTCATCCCTTCTCCCGCCCACATGCTCACACCTCCCCCAGCCCCGCTCATTTGTGGTAAATTGCGCTTCTTTTTGTTTATTTTATAGTTGATACGTTCAAATAATGTCGAAAATTTGGTCAAAAGAAGAGACTCTCTGGAGCTTCGCGTTATACGGGACTGCCGTCGGCGCAGGAACCCTTTTCCTCCCCATACAGCTGGGTTCTGCTGGCGCGGTGGTGCTGTTTATCACCGCACTCGTCGCCTGGCCTTTAACCTACTGGCCGCATAAAGCGCTGTGCCAGTTTATTCTGTCATCCAAAACCTCAGCGGGTGAAGGGATCACTGGCGCAGTCACCCACTATTACGGCAAAAAGATAGGCAGCCTGATTACCACCCTCTATTTTGTGGCCTTCTTTGTGGTGGTGCTGATCTACGCCGTGGCGATCACCAACTCACTCACCGAACAGCTGGCAAAACATATCGTAATCGATCTTCGCGTACGTATGCTGGTCAGTCTCGGCGTAGTGCTGGTGCTGAATTTGATTTTTCTGATGGGTCGCCAGGCCACCATTCGGGTGATGGGTTTTCTGGTATTCCCGCTGATCGCTTACTTTTTGTTTCTGTCGCTCTACCTGACCGGAAGCTGGCAGCCAACGTTACTCACCGGCCAGATGTCGTTTGATCAGCACACGCTGCATCAGGTCTGGATATCGATTCCCGTGATGGTTTTCGCTTTTAGCCATACGCCGATTATCTCCACGTTTGCTATCGACAGACGTGAGAAATACGGCGAGCAGGCCATGGGTAAATGCAAAAAAATCATGAAAGTCGCCTACGTTATCATCTGCCTGAGCGTGCTGTTTTTCGTCTTCAGCTGTCTGATGTCGATTCCGGTAAATTACATTGAAGATGCGAAGCACGAGGGTGTGACCATTCTGTCCGCGCTGTCGATGATGCCCAACGCGCCCGCATGGCTGTCGATTTCCGGGATCATCGTCGCCGTAGTGGCGATGTCAAAATCGTTCCTCGGCACCTACTTTGGCGTGATTGAAGGGGCGACAGAGTTGGTCAAAACGTCACTGCACCAGGTCGGTGTGAAGAAAAGCCGGGCCTTTAACCGCGCCCTGTCTATTATGCTGGTCTCCACCATCACGTTTATCATTTGCTGCATTAATCCAAATGCAATTTCAATGATTTACGCGATTAGCGGGCCGCTGATCGCCATGATTTTGTTCATCATGCCGACGTTGTCTACCTATCTGATCCCGGCCCTGAAGCCGTACCGCTCGGTGGGCAATCTGATCACCCTGATTGTCGGTCTGCTGTGCGTATCTGTGATGTTTTTTGGCTAGAACGTGTTGTTTAATGGCTCATTCCACTATGTGGATGAGCCATTAAACTGAATTATTTGATGTAGGAGTCCAGCACCTTCAGCACCACATCCAAATCCTCTTCACGCTTGATTTCATCACCCTGATGCACGATATGCTCGGTCAGATGACCTTTAATCACTTCACGCATTAATCCGTTTACCGCGCCGCGAATTGCCGCAATCTGCTGTAAAACGGCGGCGCATTCATGCGGTTCATCAAGCATAGTTTTCAGCGCGGCTACCTGCCCCTGAATCTTACTCGCGCGGGCTTTGAGCTTTTGTTTGTCGCGGATCGTATGTGACATCGTCCTGTCCCCGTTGCATAAATCATGACGTACTATACCGTGCCGATCTACTGGGGGGTAGTATTCGGTACTGGGGGGGAGTAGAATCTGACGAAACAAACCAACTAAGAATCATTCTCATGGGTGAATTTTCGACGCTTCTTCAGCAGGGCAACGCCTGGTTCTTTATTCCCAGTGCGATTTTATTGGGCGTGCTGCACGGCCTGGAGCCGGGGCATTCCAAGACCATGATGGCGGCCTTTATCATCGCCATTAAAGGCACCATCAAACAGGCGGTCATGCTGGGACTGGCGGCGACGCTGTCGCACACCGCCGTGGTGTGGTTGATTGCGCTGGGTGGGATGTATATCAGCAAAGCCTTTACCGCCCAGGCGGTCGAACCCTGGTTACAGTTTGTCTCGGCGATTATTATTCTGAGTACCGCATTGTGGATGTTCTGGCGCACATGGCGCGGGGAGCAGAACTGGCTGGCCGACGCGCATCACGACCACGGGCACGATCATCACCATGATCACCACCATGACCATGACCACCATCATCATGCTCACCACGACGCTCATCATCATGATCATCACCACGAACACGATCATGCCGCGCTGGCAGGCTTTGCTGAAGATTCAAAAGAGTATCAGGATGCCCACGAACGGGCGCATGCCACGGATATCCAGCGCCGCTTTGCGGGTAAAGAGGTTACCAACGGGCAAATTTTGTTGTTTGGCCTGACCGGCGGACTGATCCCGTGCCCTGCCGCCATCACCGTATTGCTGATTTGCATCCAGCTCAAAGCTTTTACGCTGGGGGCCACCATGGTGTTGTGCTTTAGCGTCGGTCTGGCAATAACGCTGGTTACGGTGGGTGTAGGCGCGGCCATCAGCGTGCAGCAGGCAGCCAAACGCTGGAGCGGGTTTAACACGCTGGCGCGCAAAGCCCCCTATTTTTCCAGTGTGTTGATTGCTATGGTCGGCGTATATATGGGCATTCACGGTTATATGGGGATCGTGGGGTAACACGAGTCACAATAGCGCGCAGCGACCTTTGCCGCTGCGCGTGAAACCTGACTAGCTCGCCACATTCCCCCACACCAGTTGGCCTTTATGGAAGGTTGCGGTACGGGGAGAGATTCGAGCGACGGCCTCGGCAGAACAGGAGGCATCCACCAACACAAAGCTGGCCTCATCCTGTGCTTTTGGCCATACGCGTTCGCCTTTATCGTTGAGCGGCAGCACATCGCCGGTGGCAAGGAACAGCGCCCGCGACAGGTTGAGTTCGTTAGGGCGAATATAAAGCTGCGCGTACAGATTGGCCTTTTCCAGCATGTCCCCCAGCCCGTACGGCGACCAGTGGTCGATCACGCTGTCGGTGCCGGTAATCACCACCACGCCTTTGTCGCGCAGCTGTTTCAGCGGCATGTGCATCGTGCCAATCGGCACCGTCGAGGCAATGGTAATTTGCTGCGCCACCAGGCGGGTCGCCAGTTCATCCACCTGCTGCTCGTTCAGCGTAGACAGCGCAAACGCATGGCTGATGGTCAGCTTGCCCTTCAACTGCGGGGTTTTCTCTACCGTTTCCACCATGTAATTCACCGCTGCCACACCTGCCGGGCTGGTTTCATGCAGATGGATATCCACGCCTTTGTCGTAATCGAGCGCAATCTGGAACATGGTGTCGAGGGATTTCTCCATCGCCCCGTCCACGCTGGTTGGGTCCAGCCCACCTACGTACTGCGCCCCCGCCTGCATCGCTTCACGCATCAGCGGTTCAGACTTCGATAACAGCAGGCCATGCTGCGGAAATGCCACGATCTCACAGGCAAAACCCGGCTGACGATGCGCCAGCACCGCCTGTAGATTCTCCAGATTTTTCAGCCCGGAAACCGGCTCAATATTGCAGTGGCTGCGGGCAATCGAGGTACCTTTTGATTGCAGCAGGTCGATAAGCTTTTCCGCACGCTCTTGCGTATACGGCTGCAGTTCAGGCAGCAGCTTTTGTTCCAGGCGAATCATATCCTGAATAGTGGTGCCCGCCGGGCGGTTGAGTGAGCGCCATGGACCGCCATAAAAGGTTTTATCCAGATGGATGTGCATGTCGCGCATGGCGGGCAGCATCAGCTTTCCGCCTGCATCGTAGTGCGGCAGCGTGACATCCGGATGCTGCTTATTCTCACGCAGCGCAACAATTTTCCCGTCCTGAATCTCTACGGTTTGCAGCGCGGTACGGGTATGCACCACCACGGCGTTTTCGTAATCAAATCCCGCTTCCAGCAGGACGTTATCCAGGTAGTAGTGTTTATCGTTAATCGTCATCGTGTTCTTCGCGCAACGGGTTGTCCCGACAGGATCCGCAGCATACGCGACCGGAGCGACCGCGCCAAATAGCGCGGCAGCGGTGACCATTTTTCCGCTCTGGCTTAAAAACTCACGGCGGCTGTTACTTTCCTTCATTCGCATCTCCTTTCAGGAATGGACAATATGGGTGCCTGTTTCACCGCGCAGCGCGGCGGGCAGGCATTCCGGCGTGGTGATGATCACCCGTTTGCCGCCACGGGCGAGAAACGTCAGGCTGGCAACGATTTTGGGTAACATACTGCCCGGCGGGAAATGCCCTTCCTGCATGTAGCGGGTCATTGTTGCAATATCCACGGTGTCCAGCGCCTGCTGCTCAGGCTTGCCAAAATGAATACACACTTTCTCAACGCCGGTGGTGATCACCAGCACGTCGGCGCGGATCTCCTGCGCCAGCAGCGCGGTGGAGAGATCTTTATCAATCACCGCATCTACGCTCTGGTAATCCCCCTGATCGCTACGTACCACCGGGATCCCACCGCCGCCCGCGCCAATAACCACAAAGCCTTGCTGGGTCAGTGCTTTAATCGCCTCGGCTTCGACGATGCGCTTCGGCTCCGGCGAAGCGACGACCCGACGGTAGCCGCGCCCGGAATCCTCAACAAAGCGCCAGCCCGGATTGGCCAGCTGTAGCGCATCACGCTGAGCGTCGCTAAAAAACGCGCCGATCGGTTTGGTGGGGTTGGCAAATCCCGGATCGTTTTTGTCGACCTCCACCTGCGTGACCACAGTGACCGCCTTCTGTTCGCCACGCCGCGCCAGACGGTTATTCAGCGCCTGTTGGATCAGATAACCAATGCCACCCTGGGTATCGGCGACGCAGTTTGCCAGCGGCGTCAGCGGCAAGCCTTCACGCTCGTGGGCAATCTCTGCGCGCCGCAGATCGAGTCCCACCTGCGGCCCGTTGCCGTGCGTCAGCACAATGTTGTAGTCCGATGCCAACATCTCCAGCACCGTATCGGCAACGGCTTTTACGGCTTCAGCCTGGTGCTCAATCGACTGGCTGGCGTTATCTTTGATAATGCTGTTGCCGCCAATGGCAACGACCACAAGTTCTTTCATAGCGTCATCTTCCACAGCAAAGCGATTCAGGAGGTTTTGGTCGGTTGCTGCTCAAGGGCAGTCACCGCTTCACGGCTGTCGAGCACATGCTTTATCACGAACATCCCGCCCATCATCAGGTAGGCCATGACAAACATCAGCGAACTGCCTTCAGCAAACCCAACGGCCGGGGAGTGGATCACGCCAAACAGCGACAGCAGCGCCCCACCGGCGGCGGCAATCGCCCCACGTAATGGTTTGTTGATAATGGCGAAGATGGCGATACAGCCCCACAGCATACTGGCCAGCGGCGCGCCGCTACCGAGGTGCACCAGCCCGTCGTAGTACACACCTTTACTGTGCAGCAGGTCGGTTCCGAGTTTAGCCGCTGACGTTCCCGCCGCCCCCATCACGCTGTTCACGATGGTTAACGCCCAGTTGGCAATCCACGGGAACAGACAGATGAAGATGACGGGCACCTCAACTTTGGGCGTTTCTCGCACCACCTGGTTGGCGGTTACCACGCCGATAAACACCAGTATCGGCACGATCGCGGTCATCGGAATAATGGCGAGCATAAACGCCCCCAGACCAAACAGCGGCACCAGAAACATGGTGATCCCCGACGCGAGGGTATAGCCGATACTAGCCCCCATCGCTTTCCAGCCCGCGTGTCCGACATACACGGTAACCGGGAACGGATTACCCAACATGCAGCCCAGCATTGATGCAAAGCCGTTCGCCATCATGACTTTACGGGTGTTGTACTCATCGCCTGCGGCGTGCGCACTTTCAATGTTCTCAAGGTCAAAAATGTAGTTCGCCAGTCCCAGAGGAACCGCAGAAGCCAGATACGGCAGTGCGTGCGGCAAGCCTTGCAAGAAGCTGTCGACGTGAATTTCCGGCGGGTTGAAGCCAAAGGAAGACATCGACGCTTTGATCGCTTCCGGGCTTTGCAGGCCGGAGATCCACGCCAATGCCGTACCGGCGATCAGCAGCAGCAGGCCGGTAGGGATACGGGCAAAAATCGGCTTCTTACCGAACCAGTTAATGAAGATCAGCAGCAGCACGATGAACGATACGGTTGGCGCTTCAAACGCCTGCAGCATCGGGTTCATCGCCAGCAGCAGCAGACCCAGGCCGGATAAACAAGAGAGCAGCACCGTGCGAGGGATCATCTTGCGGATGGTCTCACCAAGGAACGAGCCACCAACCAGGATCAACGCTTCGACAAAACACCACACCAGCGCGATTTGGATAGCAAAGTTGGCATCTTTGGTTTGCTGATACACCGGCATCAGCACCAGGAAGGTGACGGTGAAAATTGACGGGGCGCTCGGCCCGGAAGGCAGCGCCGTCACATCTTTACGTCCGGTCTGTTTTGCCATCTGCAGGCCAAACCAGGCGTAGCAGACGCTGGCCACCAGCACCGCCAGACCAAAGGCAGGCGCAATACGGCCGTAGACAATTTCGGTAGGGATCCCGACGACAAAGATGAGCAACCCCATCATTGTCAGCAGGTTAGTCAGGTTGTTGGTCATCAGCCCAAAGTAAGCCGCCCAGTCACCCCGTTTCCATTCTAGTTTTGTGCTGTTCATGGAATATCCTTTACAGGTTAAGCATCGTTTGCGATCGCGGGGATCGCCCAGCCCTGCAGGTAAGCAACGTTATTCACTTCACGACCAGGGACTAACGGCATTAGCCCCTGGTTATCGTTATTGGCAGTAGCGATCGCGCCAGCTGAGAATTGCCTTTTCAAAGCAGGCAAACGGCGGATGGACAATTCCCGCGCCGATCATGCCGATCCCCGCATCTTTGTGGGCAATCGCGGTGTTGATCACTGGCAGAATGCCGGTGCTGCCAACGCGCGTAATGTCGATAGCGGTGGGTACGCCCATAAAACCGAGCAGCGGAATAGTGACGTTCGGGTTTTCGCCAAGGGTGATTTCACGCATCTGGCGAGAGAAGTCGACCGCTTCCTCAACCGTACCGCCGACCAGCGCCACGATGGCTGGCGCCGTCGCCATGGCAAAACCGCCAATGCCGTAGGTTTCGGTAATCGCACTGTCGCCGATATCACGCCCGGAATCTTCCGGCTTATAGCCCGCAAACATCGGGCCAATCACCTGCTGAGCCGGGCCGGTAAACCACTGGCCTGGTAACCCACTGACGCGCAGACCAAACTCAACGCCGTTGCGCGCCATCGTCGTCACCACGGTGCTGTATTCAATACCGTGCGCAGCATCCATCGCGGCTTTGCACATCGCCATCCACGTCGGTCCGGAGAAATAGTCGCTGCTAAGGACAAACTCAAAGACCTCGCGCTGCTGCGCCACCGGATAGCCGGTCTGGATAATCCATGGGGTCAGCGCCTGAATCAGCAGCGCCGTCCCGGCATTATTGCGGTTGTGGCATTCATCGCCCATATGCAGCGCCTGCGCCAGCATCAGGCGCAGATCAATTTCCCCCGCCAACTTCATGGCGTCGCGCAGCATCGGTCCCAGCACGTCGCGCATCCAGTTCAGGCGATCGATAACGCTCTGATCGTTCGCCCCCATACGCAGGATCTTCGCCATTTGCTCGCTCATATTGGTATATGCGCGGTTGCCGTAGGTTTTGTTTTCCACAATGTGCATGAACATTGAGGCCGACGTGACGCCCGCCATCGAACCGACGCAGTCGTGCTCGTGGCACGGCGAGAAGATGATTTCACCGGAGGCGGCAAGCTCGGCGGCGGCATCGAGGTCTTTCGCCAGTCCTTCAAACACCAGCGCCCCGGTCACGGCCCCTTTCATAGCGCCGCACATGTTTTGCCAACGGGTCGGCGGCCCGGCGTGCAGGATGGTGTTGCGGGTCATGCCCGGCACCACGTTGATGGCCTGATCAAAACCAATCAGCACCGGGTGCGACTGGATAATACGTTCCAGCGCCTTCTGGTTTGCGGCAGCAATTTTGTCTGCCAGCGGCGAATCGGCAATCTCGTCCAGCGCGGCAACCACCTGCATATTGCCCTGGCCCGGCGGCGTCCAGTCGAGCTGGGTCACCGGTACATTTTGCTTTTTCAGGTCATCACTGAACATCGCGATGCCGACGTTAATCACGTTCAGCGGCTGGGTAAACAGCGTCTGGCTCATCAGGCTTCCTCCCCTTTACAGATAAATTCACGCGCCAGCAATCCGGTGTTGGTGCTGCTGCTCGCCCAGATAACCCCGGCATCGGTCAGCATCTGGCACTGTTTTTCCAGTGATGGCGTATCCTGGTCGGTTCCCAGTACATAACCGAGGATCTCCAGAGGACGTCCGTCTGCGGCAGCGATCGCTTTCGCCTCAGCGATCGCCTCGATCATCACGCCCACCGGATCTTCATGCGATCCAAAGCCGAGGACGAAATCCATCACGATCACGCCGACTTCAGGATCCCGCGCTTCCTGCAATAAACGGCTGATGCGGTTGGTCGGGTCGATCATCGGGTGCGGCTTGCCGTTGGTGAAGTCGTCATCACCAAAATCGAGGAAGGTATGCGCCACGCTGCGGTTAATATCCGGCAGGCGGAACGCCGGGTCCGGGTGGATGTTGCTGTACACCTCGGCATGTTTTTCCATCGCGGCAAACATCGCCTCATCGCACAGCGTGCCGCCACAGAACAGCCCACGGATATATTTTTGCTGCGGTGTCAGACGGGCGCGCACTTCTTCAATCAGCGGCCAGTTGAGCGGATGCAGATCCAGGCTCTCTTTTTTCACGCCGCTGAGCAGGACCGCGCGCAGCGCCGCATCTTTAGTGCCTCGGGCGAACTGCAATCCGTCTTCATCCGCCAGCGCGGCGTCACGTCCGAGGAAGCACACCACCACCGGTTTGTGACAAGCGCGCGCGCGATCCAGCACTTTTCGGGCCACCGCAGGCGCAGGCGGTTTGGAGATCAACGCAATAATCTCGGTTTGCGGATCGGCCTCCAGCATGGCAATCGCGTCGAGCATCATCAGGCCGCCAATCTTTTCGCTCAGGTCACGTCCACCGGTGCCAATCAGCTGGGAAATACCGCCGCCAAATTCATGAATACGTACGCTGAGTTCCTGGCTACCGGTGCCGGATGCGCCGACAATGCCGATATTGCCGCGACGCACTGCGTTACCAAAACACAGCGCCGCACCGTTAATAATGGCGGTTCCGCAGTCCGGCCCCATCATCAACAGCCCTTTTTCGTGCGCCAGCTGTTTCAGCGCCAGCTCATCGTCGAGGGACACGTTGTCAGAGAACAACATCACGTTGAGGTTATTTTGCAGCGCCTGACGCGCTTCACGGGCCGCGAACAGGCCGTTGACCGAAATCACCGCCAGGTTACTGTCGGGAACGTGCTTCTTCGCACTGGCAAGCGTGGCATAACGTGCTTCGTGCTGGCCGCCCTGCTCCTTGTGCGTGAACAGCTCATCGATAGCCACCAGCGTTTGCGCGTTCGCCGCCTCGCTCGCACCCTTGATGACAATCATCAGATCGCCACTCTTCGCCTCTTCCAGTTCAGACGTCAGCAGGCCGAGATTCTTCAGCACGCCTTTGTTCATTTCCGTTGCCATCGCCACGAACGCCTGCTCCACGCCATCGAGCTTGTTAGCGCGCGTTGAGATAGACATCAGTGACACAGAATCAAAATACGTGTTCTTTTTAACAACTATCCTGATCGACATAATTCCCTCCGGACCGATGGCTCAGGGTGAAGGCGTCCGCCATGCCATACAGCATGTCGCAGCCAGAGCTTGAGCCGATATTTTTAATGTCAGTAATAAATGGCGTAGCAACGTGGTGTTGCCGCGTAATAATATGGGTTACCAGTCGTGCAACGCTTTCCCGATAACGCTGATGAAAAGCCTCTTCCAGCGTTATTTTACTGAGCAGCGTCGTGTTATTTCCGGCAATCCGTAATGCTGCTAAAAAATCGTGCTGATGTTTTTTTAACGGGTGACCGTTAATAAATAAAACCGTACTCAGACCAACTAAATAATCATCGGATGATGGCGTTAAGCCAATTCCCAGACCGATTAACTGGCCAACTGCGAAAGAAATATTTTCGCCATTATTCAGGGCGGCGATTAATGCCCGGCGGCGGTTCTGTAATTCACGGGCGATTTCCTGATAAAACGGGTTATCGCCCTGGTACAAAAATAATGTGTCGCGGTGATTCAGCTGTTGGCGGATAACCTCTGCCCAGCAACGCCAGGAAATTGCTGCGAAGCGGTCTGCATCTGGCGACCAGCGCGGCATTTGCCAGGTCTGGCACCCGGAGGTTGCTATCCATTTATCCGTGCCAACGGCTATCCCCGTCTCGGTAAAACTCACCGGCTCGCCGGGATGAAACAGATCTTCACAATGCGTCAGCGCCAGCCGACAGCTGTTAGGCGCGTTATCGCCGCTCTCGCTCAGTAAGGTGAACAATCGCTGCAGCTCGGGTATGAACAGGTTTACCGCGCGGGAAAAAACCTGTTCTACACGCCCCGTTCCCCGAAATTCAAGAAACGCGCCGTCGGCGGTTAGCGCCGTTACGCATCGCCGTGATGGCGTGGCGATAGTGGCGCTCCTCGGTCAAGCTCCGGCGGCAATCAGCAGCTCGGCAATTTGGTGATACCCTTTCTCCCGCGCCAGTTCCAGCGGGGTTTTACCGTACTTGTCCGTCATGTGCGGATTCGCACCATTGTCGAGCAGCAGCTTGACGATTTCCTGCTGCTTTGCGCCGCCGTCGTTGAGTACGATGGCTTCCAGCAGCGGCGTCCAGCCGACAAAGTTGGTGTGGTTAACGTTGATGTCGGTACGCAGCAGCAGTTCACGCACGATCTCCACGTGGCCTTTTTCGCTGGCAGGCGTAATGCCAACGCCGCCAAAACGGCTGAGAACATTGAGATCAGGGTTAGCCGGTAACACCAAACGCAGCAGCGTTAAATCATTGGTCAGGCAGCTAATCAGGAATGGATTAAAACAGGTTTGATCTTGTTTATTAATATCGGCGCCGGCCTCAATCAATAAAGACACGCAGTCATAATGTTTATTCAGGCTGGCAATAATGATGGCGGTACGCCCCTGGCGATTGGTCGCATTAATATCCACATTTTTTGCCAGACAGGATGTTAATCCCTGCGCATTGCCCTGCTCTGCCGCCAGCAGAAATTCAGTAATAAGTTCTTTCTCTGACATAATCCTTCTCCTGCAGTTTTTAAGGCTTTTTAAAATTCCGATAACCTGAGAATAGCAACAGAGAGATGGGAATAACATCCGCTTAAATTTCATTCATCGTTAGCGAGTCGATTATTGAATAGTATTTAATAATGAGAGCAAAAACGTGCTGTAGTGCAATCTTTCTCTTATGACCGCTGCTCTTTTAGACATTATTCAGTCATCCGGGAAATAAAGCGGGATGCTGCACGGATAGCGGCCTGCAACTAAAAGACAGAAGTGTGATTGCCTTCAAATCAAATGTGAACCTAGTGTTAAATTCTGTTCAAAACTGGTTGCTCTGCATAAGGATTACAAATACATTCAACAATCATCGTATGGCAGGGGGTAGACGAGCCCGAGGGGAGAGAGGATGAATTCAATTTTTACCGAGGAGAACCTGCTGGCGTTCACCATGGCTGCGCGCTACAGCAGTTTTAGCAAGGCCGCCGAAGAGCTGGGTTTAACCACCTCCGCCATCAGCTACACCATCAAGCGAATGGAAACGGGGCTCGACGTGGTGCTGTTTACCCGCAATACCCGCAGCATTGAGCTAACCGAGTCCGGGCGTTATTTCTTCCGTAAGGCGACCGACCTGCTAAACGACTTCCACGCCATCAAGCGCAGTATTGATACCATCGCTCAGGGTATTGAGGCGCGGGTGCGCATCTGCATTAACCAGTTGCTCTACACCCCGCAGCATACCGCGCGGCTGTTGCAGGCCCTCAAAAAGCAGTTTCCAACCTGCCAGATAACCGTGACCACCGAAGTGTATAACGGCGTCTGGGATTCCATTATTAATAACCAGGCCAACATCGCCATTGGCGCGCCGGACACATTACTGGACGGCGGCGGAATTGATTACACCGAGATAGGGGCGATCCGTTGGTCGTTTGCCATTGCCCCGGATCACCCGCTGGCGTTTATGCCTGAACCTATTTCAGAAAGTCAGCTACGGTTGTACCCAAACATCATGGTCGAAGACACCGCGCATACCATTAACAAGAAGGTCGGCTGGCTGCTGCACGGGCAGGAGTCCATTCTGGTCCCCGATTTTAATACTAAATGTCAGTGCCAGATCCTCGGCGAAGGTATTGGCTTTTTGCCGGACTACATGGTGCGTGAGGCAATGGAGAAGTCGCTGCTGGTGACGCGTCAGATCCATAATCCACGTCAGGATTCACGCATGCTGCTGGCAACCCAGCACTCGGCAACCGGCCGGGTCACTCAGTGGATTAAAAAGGAGTTTGGCCCACACGGGGTTCTGACGGGGATTTATCAGGATCTGCTGCATCGGGAATGAGATGCCGGATGACGGCGACGCCGATCCGGCCTACAACTGCGCATATCAGGCGCGGATATCGTCATACTCGCGGGTTTTATCAAACTCATGTTTGGCAAATGGACACAGTGGAATAACCTTGCGGTTTTCGGCGCGCATTTTCTCCACCACCTTTGCCACCAGCAGTTTACCCACGCCCTGACCTTTCAGACTCGGGTCGACATCAGTATGTTCAATAATGCTCAGATGCTCGCCAGTCGGCACAAAGACGATTTCAGCGACCTGGTTGCCCTGCGCATCATTCACATAAAATTTGTTATGGCCTGCAAGAATTTCCATGGTTCCCTCACTTATTTCTGACGGTATTTCAGCGCACCGCTTGGGCAGGTATCGATAACCCTGATAACCGTGGCAACATCAACTTCATCAGGAATAATCCACGGTTTACGCTTGAGGTTGAACAACTTCGCGCTGCCGCGCACACAGTTCCCCGAGTGCTGGCACATTGTCGTATTGAAATAGACGTCGATCTTCTCACCGGTATAGGCCCGGTAGCCTGCATCCAGTAGTTCCTTATCCATGACATTGCCTCAGTTATTTTTATTGTACCGAGTCTAATCATAGTCCGATGCAGGGTTGAAGGATGTAACAGGCGGCACAAATTGTCTCATGCCGCCTGAGGGTCATTATTTTGCGTCTTCAGACTCGAGCGTTCTTTCCGGCAGCATCGTCAGCATGGCCGGCGTGGGCGGTGGCAACCGGTTATCGGCAATGTGCTTGTCCACATCGACGTGACTGATTTCACCATTCTCATGGTGATGCACCGTCAACACCCTGGCTTTGTTGAGCTCTGTTACCAGTTCCGGGGTAATACGCATGCTTTCTGCCAGCTCATGATGTTCAAGCCCAGGTCTGCGGTTGCGTCGTTCCACCCGAAAACGGTACTGGTTGTACTTCGCCCAGCCAATCAGCACCAGTCCGTTGATTAAGGCGACCAGCATGTAAAAAGTCACCGTATCCAGGGTGGTGAAAAACGGCCGCACGCCCATATACGGTGAGTGCGCCAGCGCGGTAATCAGCCCTTTATAAATCAGGTACAGAAACCCAACCCAGGCAATCAGCGTCAACAGCACGTCAATTATGCGTGGCAGGAGACGCCGCTCGGTAAAGATCAGTGGCTGGTTCATGGTTCGATCCTCCCTATTCCACGGTCAGGGCTCACCCAGCGCGCGCGCCCGCGTTTGCGTTTGAGCATCACTTTGGGGAACGCCACCAGCGTGGTAAACAGGCTCAGCATCCAGTACACCACCGGGAACCAGATAATCCAGAACAACGAGGCGCCAATGCCTTTTTCATAGCGTCGTTCGATCATCAGGCTCACGGCAAACTGCAGTAAACAGACCACGCCGAGGATGAGTCCGGTAAAGGCTGGCGGGAACAGATGCTGCACATATAACGAGTCAGGCATCGGCATGATCAGCCCTAACACGAACAACAGGATGCTGACCGCATAGGCAAACGACCAGGCGGTCGAAAAACAGAACTCGAGGAACAGCGGCCACATGCGGCGGAATTCCCACGACCACAGGCGGCGCATGTTAACAATAAACACCTCAGCCCCACCCTGCGCCCAGCGCAGACGCTGTTTCCACAACCCTTTTAAGGTTTCAGGCATCAGGATCCAGCACAGCGCCCGCGGTTCAAAGAATACCGACCAGTGGCGCAACTGCAGCTTCCAACTGATGTCGATATCTTCGGTGATCATGTCGGGGCTCCAGTATCCCACCTCAGCCAGCGCACGACGGCGAAACGCCGCAATTACGCCGGAGACGGTAAAGATCTGCCCATAGACTCGCTGGGTACGCTTGATAAGACCAATGATTGACGAAAACTCGCCGACCTGCACGCGGCCGATCAACGTGGAACGGGTACGGATACGCGGGTTCCCGGTTACCGCCCCCACACGCGGGAACTGGATCAGCGGGGCCACAATATAGGCCACCGCATCGCGATCCAGTAGCGCATCACCGTCGATGCACACCAGATAATCGCTACGCGCAGCGGCTGCACCGGTCTTGAGCGCCAGCGCTTTACCCTGGTTTTCGGCTAAATGAATCACCCGCAGGCTCGGGTACTCAATTGCCAACTGTTCCAGCACGTCGTGCGTGTCGTCCGTTGAACCGTCGTTAATGGCAATAACTTCAATGTTCTTATAGCGCTGAGCCATCGCGGCACTGATGGTTTCGCGGGCGTTGATCCCTTCGTTAAAGCAGGGGATCAAAATCGAAACCAGCGGATTTCCTTCCAGCGTCGGTGGCGGTGTATCGTCTCCCCATTTCCAGTGGCGCTCACGGTAAAACCAGAAGTACACCCCACCGCTTATCCACAAAGCAGACATGAACAAGGGCCAGAAGAAGACAAAGTTCAGCATCACTTCACCCGTAAAGATGACAGCCACGCCAAACGGCAGGCTGAACATCAGGCAAAGTATCAGGAAAGCAATAATGCGATCGGTCATTTTTGCGGGTACCAATATGATGAGAACGTCGAGCGAATCTCTGACATCTCGGGTTTGTCGCTGATGAAATCATCCGGATAATAACCGTAGTTACCTGCACCGCTTAATTTAAGCTGGCGCATCCATTCGGCTATCTGTTTACCACTGATTTCGGCCTGTTCGCCGGATTTACGCCAGTCGCGTGCCTGCAGCTCAAACACGGTCTTATCCAGCGCGCCTGGGGTCTGCGCAACGGCATTCACCAATCTGTCGAGCCAGGCATTGGCATCATTGGCTGGAATATTCTCCATCAATGGCATCGCCATCGGTGCAGTCCAGTCATAGGTATTGAGGAAGTCATTCAGGTTTTGTGCAAACCAGGCTTCACTTTCTGGCTCCAGTACCGGCATGGCGTAAATATTGCGCGCCGTTTGTACCTGCGGGCCGCGAATATTACGCACCGAACGTGTCAGTTGCTGGGTAAAGTCGATCAGCATCTTACTTTTCAGGCGAGTCCAGCGCTCAAACGCCTGCGGATCGTTACGGATTTTCTCAATGCTGTCCGGAAGGCCCGCAGCGCGGTAGGCGGCTAACGCATCCGGCGAGGCATCTTCGAAGTCCGTCAGGAATGCATCATCATGGAACAATATGCCTTTGAAGCTGGCGTGCTTCGCCAGGTCTTCATAGATCTCGGTAATGCGCTGACGCGCTTCGCTACTCCAGGGAGACAGACGCACATACTGTTCGTGGTTAATCGCACTGCGTCCGGTTTTCGGATCCCATGCGGTGACACGCGGAATAGACGCATCGAGATCGAACGCCAGCACCGGCATCCAGGCATAAACCGTCACACCAGCACGCGTTTGTAATTGCCAGGAGATGTAGTTAAAGAGATCGGCACGCATCGGCAGCCAACGGTTAGGGAAATAGAGTTCGCGAATATTCCCGTCGCCTTTGGGGTCGGCATACGCCTGCAGGAAGACATGTGAAATGCGCATGTCGTAAACACGCTGGATCAGCTTATCGATGTTTCTCTTCTGCTGGGCAGGATCTTTGTCATACACGTAATCCAGATCGACATGCATCACGCGCATGGTCTGCGGTTCACGTACCTGAGCGACCTGACTGGCAAAACGCTTAAGAGAAGGGTTATCTGAGATAAGAACACGCGGAATATCATCAAGGAACGCCGCATTCGCCAACCCTTCGTTGAGCGTAAACGCCATTTTATAGCCGTGCTCTTTGGCCAAATTCAACGTCGTACCGTTAGCAGCACCGTACGGCCACACCCACGCACGTGGCGATTTCCCGGTTACAGACTTAATTTTGTTGGTGATCAACGAGATATCGGTATTAATGCGGCGAGTGTACTGCTCATCCGTTTCATACGTACCGGTTTTCTTGTCATACAGACGGTTCGCCACCGCCGGTTCTTTACTGCCCTGCGGGTTCGCCTCTGCGCCGAAATGTGAGTTCCAGGTATGCGCCCCGACTTCCACCAGCGGCGATTTGCCCATTTCCTCAACCATTTTCCAGGTAGCGAACTTGTCTCGGGCCGTCATCAGGCCACCAAAATCCACTTTTTTGTTGGCAGGGGCATCCACCCAGCTTCCCACCGGCGCCCATAGCGCAGGCCAGTTGTAGGCTTTTAGCAGCGGCCAGACGCGGGTATAAAAGCTGCTATAGCCGTCATCAAAGGTAAGTAAGACGGCTTTTTCAGGCAGCACTATTTTTCCGTCATGGGCATCGAGAATTTGCTGCACGCTGATCGGGTTATAGCCGTTGTCACGCAGCCAGCCGATCTGATCGCTCAGCGCACTGGTACGTACAGAAAGATAGCGTTGATCCGCTGCGCCATCCTCAACATCGTGATAACCCAACACCAGGAAACTATTTTTTGGCCACGGATGGTCCGCCGTCAGCTCGGTTCTCTCTCCTGGAGGAACATAGCGAGGCGTCGTATTGTGCGCGCTACTACACGCGGTGATCATCAACCAGCCAGCGATGAGTGCGCCAAGCCACAGGCATCTTTTCAGCATGTTCTATCCTTAAAACCTAACATTCAAATCGAAAGCGAGGGAGATATTCCGCTCACGTTTACCGTCGTAGGGGCGTTTATCCCACATCAGCATCACCCCGCCATCCACGACGTTATTCCATTTAAGCCGCTGTCCGTAACCTAACTGAACTATCGCACCGCCATCTTCGCCTTGCTGCCAGTAGTTACCCACACCGCCCACGCCTTGCTGGGTCCAGACCGTGTCATAGTGTCGGTAAAGGACCTGCTCCGCGCTCAAGCCGGGTACCACAGAGAAATCGCTTTTGGGGTTGTAATACGGCACATTTTCTTTGGTGTTGGTACTGCCGCCGATGCCCGGCGTGAAGTCCAGCGTAAAGCGCGGCGTCGTCCACAGGCGCTCTTTTCCACTCAGCCCGTACTCAATGCGATCGTTACCATCCGAGAAATGTGATGCGGCAAACGACAACTGATATTCTCGTCTTTCGTTTTGATACCAGCGGACAAACATATCTCCACCGTTGGCGTACACGCCGCTACGCAATGCGCGTAGGGGCGTATTACGCGAAAGACGCTCCGCCGAACCGCCGACGCGCCAGTTATCGTTGAAATCATGCCAGCCAGAAAGACGGCCACCTATTTTCTGACCATCGCCATAATTACGACCTGAAACTTCCATTTCAGCCCAGTAGTCACGGGAGGTCCATTCCGCACCGGCCGCCAGATCGCGGCTAATGCCCTTACCTTCTTCAAATTCACCAGTAGCGAAGTTGAATCCAGTAAACAGTCGCCAGTTATCATTGATCGGTGGGCTGTAAATGGCGGTATTGATATTGAAGTCATTCTTACCGCTGACCGGGCTATCAGAGGAGATCCCCTGCGTGCCGCTGATCCGCAGTTCAGACATTTTATGCACATCGCGAATGCGCGCGAGACGCAGCGTTGCCTCATCATCCGGGCTACGAGCGATGACATCATCAGTCAGTTCATCGGCCTGCTTCCATTCCTGGAGATCCAGCGCCACATAAGCCTGCTGACGCTCCAGTTCCAGGTTGCTTGGCTCGATCACTTCCGCAAGCTTCAGTTCTTTTTCGGCGGCATGCGGCAAACCGCGGGCTTCGAGTACGGAAGAATAGAGGATACGTAGCCCCTGGTTACCCGAGCCAGTACGCGCCAGATGTTCCGTCAGCTTTTCGGCTTCGGGCAGCTCATTAGCGGCAATGTGATATTGCGCGAGTAGCGTCTGACCAAGCAGCCAGTTATCGTTAGGCTGCGGCGTAGGCGAACCATAGATCCGTCGCAGGTACGGGCTGTCTTTGATTAACGCATCGACCTGTTTTTTGGCATCAACAAAGTTTTCATTATCGATATGCGCGTAGAACAGATCCTGTTGATCTTCAGGGCTAAGCGGCGTAACGGGTATCGGCCCGTTCGGATAGTAGATGCTCATCAGCATCGCTTCGGTTTTTTCCGGCTGACGTTCACTTAACCACGCGGAAGCCACCCAACGTTTTGCATAGTTGGGGACTTCGCCTTCGGCTGACAGTGATTCGTATTCGGTAATAACGTCAGCGGTACGCTTGCGGACCAGCAAGGCCCCCATACGGTCTATTCTCGCCCGACGCACATCGCCCTGGGCTGCGGGATCATCTTTCCAGGCAGCAAGCAGTTGGTCATAGCGGGCAAGGGCTTTGTCCGCCACGATAAAACGTTCTTCTTCATTGCGCGCGGTCGTATACGAAGAGCGCACCTTTTCGGCCGCGGCATCAAGCGCAAGGCGACGCTTCACGGGATCGGATGTGGGAACCTCTTCCGCCAGTCCCAACGCAGGTTCGGCTATGCGGTTGGCTGCCAGCGCGGACAACAGCGTTGATTTTGCATTTTTGTTGCCCGGATCAACGTCAACCGCCTGACTGGCGACAAGCAATGCATCCCAGTTTTTATTCTGCGAATGGTACACGTAGGCAAGCAGGGCATCGGAATCAGCTCCCGGATGCGCTCGCGCCCATTTATTCGCCTCGGTCAGGGCTTGTTGATTGTAACGGGCATCGGCCAGCGTCATTATCCAGCCGGTACGAACATCCGCGTTATCAGGCTCTTCCTGCAACACGCTTTCCCAGATAGCTAAGGAATCATTCCAGCTTTTCTGATTGCGATACGCACGCGCAGCGGCAACTTTACCGCGCGCAGGCACATCCATCTTCCCGCGATACTGCTGCCAGATAGCAATTGTTGTTTTGTCGTTGTTATCAACCCAACTGGAGACTTGCAGCCAGTCGGCAACCTGATTGGGCGTGAGCGCGCTTTTCTTTCCCTGATCTTCAAGGTAGCGCAATAGTGGCGCGCTATTACCCCCTCGCGCTTCAATAATCAACGCATCATAATCTGATACTGCCGCAGAGATTTGTAGGGGGAAAAGAACGCTGGCCGTAAATAAACAGCTTACAGACTTAAAGCGTGTAATGAATTTGGCATGTCGACGCATACTGAACATATCTTCCCTTATATCTTACACCAGAGTAAAAATAAGCGTTATCAATAGGTTATCGTCACTCCCTGACGGTTGCCGACCATGTAAAGAAACAGTGCCGCTTATTTAGCAATGTGGTTGTAACCCATTTAATTCTTTCGTCTTATTGACGACCAGCACCTCATCCACTAGTACAAGGAGGAGATCAAAAACTCATGAATTTTAACACTACGCGAACACGGTTGCTACGCGATAGGAAAACTCTTAAGCAAAAAAAGTATTTTAGACCATGTTCTCCTAATACTCCTGGGATTGAACACTGCGTTTCGGTTAATTTTGGCGGCAAAACCATGCCATTGCGGATAATATTTCAAAAAAATATAAGAACGTTACGTAACTGTTTGCCTGTTAACTAACTTGGGCGGTAGACAGAGAGATCTCTGAGATGTCTCTACCGGTCAGCATGCACATCCTACGAATGCGCCGACGTCGGTCAGGTCAACGTGGCGTATTATGAATGACGGTAGAATACGAACAGGCAGATTAATTTCCTGATAATTTTTATTTGCAGTATACGCTCATGGTTAAAATACAGACACCAATATTAAACTCACCACTATAAAAAGAAAAGTATTTTTACAGCACCCGTTATTTAAACGTTCTACATCATAGCCACTCAGGCTCCGCATAATGTAAAAATATCCAGTTAACTGCGCGATGAACAGCTCTTGAATTTTCCCACTAAAGACATATATTACGCATCCCGTTCAGTACATGGAATAACCTTTAATTTTTTTAATTGATATTGGAGTTACGAATGTCAAATAAGAAAATTTCGCGGAACAATGGGGCAACAGGCTCCGTTAATAAGGTTGTCGCATGGTCAACAATCGCTTTACAGGCTCTGTATCCAGCCCTTCTCAGCTTCACGCCGACCATCAGCCATGCTTCAGCCGTTAAGGCATCGCAGGCCGCAGCTGAGCAGCAAGAACTGCGCGGCCTGTCTTCCCTCGCCGCACAGGCTGGCAGAAGCATTGAAAACGGCCATGCGGGCAGTTTTGCTGCCAATACCGTCTCGGCACAGGCAACGAAGGAGGTGGTAGAATGGCTGCAGCAATACGGTAATGCGCGTATTCAACTCAACGTCGATGACGCATTCTCGTTGAAAGATTCTGCGTTCGATTTCCTTTATCCGTGGGTTGATACAAAGCAGCATGTTTTATTTAGCCAGACATCGCTTCACCGTACCGATGACAGAACCCAAACCAATATCGGCATGGGTTATCGCTACTTCACGCCGGATAATTCAATGCTGGGCGCGAACTTATTTTATGACTACGATTTAAGTCGGCATCACGCACGTATGGGTGCAGGCGTTGAGTACTGGCGAGATTATTTACATGCAGGCGCGAATGCTTATTTAAGATTGTCAAAATGGAAGGATTCCCACGATCTGGGCGATTATCAGGAACGTCCGGCTGATGGCTGGGATATCTATACCAAAGGTTGGTTGCCGTCATATCCGCAACTAGGTGCATCGCTTAAATATGAAAAGTATTACGGCAAGAATGTCGGCCTCTTTGGCAGCGATCATCTGCAGGAAAATCCATACGCCTTTACGGGCGGGATCAGCTACACGCCGGTTCCGCTGGTTACGCTTTCTGCTGAACACAAGCAGGGGCAGAGTAATACTCATGATTCACGCTTCGGCATTGAAATTAACTATCGCCCCGGCATCCCGCTGGCGAAGCAACTGGACGGCGATAACGTTGCGGTGATGCGCGAAGTTCAGCACGGGCGCTACGATTTTGTCGAACGTAATAACAACATTGTTCTGGAATACCGCAAAAAATCGGTTCTGAAGATCCGCCTGCCTGAAAGCGTGCAGGGGGAAGGTGGCGCCGTTATTCCGGTGACTATTTCGCTGGATAAATCCCAATGGGGCATTCAGTCGGTAGAGTGGAACGATAGCGCATTTACCGCCGCTGGCGGGCGTATTTCCGGTAGCGGCACGTCATGGCAACTGACGTTGCCAGCGTATACGCCAGGCGGTACCAATCACTGGCAGATCGGCGCAACGGCGCGAGATGTTAAAGGAAACGTCTCTAACTATGCGGTGATGAACGTGACAGTGACGGGGAGTTCAGCCTCAATCGGCACAATGGATTTTACATTAAACGGCGAGCATCAACCGATCATCGCGGCTGATGGGCAGTCGCAGCATCCGGTTACGTTGGTGTTAAAAGATGCCAATGGTAAACCGTTAACAGGGCTTGCCCATGATATTGAGTTGTCACTGGCATTTACGCCTGACGCACAGCAAAACCGTGAGCGTTCGGCACAGGCCCCCAAGCTCGGTGAAGTACAGGAAACCCGTTCCGGGGTGTATACCGCGACGCTGACGCCGGGTTTAACGGCGGGTACGGCACGCATCACCGCTAAAGTCCAGGGTAAAACAGAAACTCTGACGGTAAAACTAAAAGCGGTTTCCGCCGAGGCGGCAAAATCGACGTTGACGGTAATGCCCATGGAACAGATCGTTGGGCACCCGATTAGCCTGACGTTAGAGGCAAAAGATAAAGACGGGAATGCCATTACCGGCGACGACAGCTTACGTTTTTATGCTGTTTCAGCCAGCGGCGAGGTTCGTTTTACTGCCGTAGAAGAGAAAGACGGCGTGTACCGCGCTAAGGCAACGTCTGAACTGGCTCAGGCGACACGCATTGGTGTGGCATCACAAAAACATGATTTCTCCGGGCTGGAAAAACAAGCCACCTGGATTGCCGACAAAACGCAGCCGGTGGTTCAGGCTTTTAACCTGACCAGGGACAATGCGCTGGCGGATGGCAAACAGAGTAATGTCGCAGTCGTTACCCTGACCGACCGTTATGGCAACGCGCTGTCCGGATACACGGTTACCCTGGCGTTACCGCCACAGGTCAAGATCGCGAATGGGGAGAACGTTGTGAAGACCGATGCCAAAGGTGAAGCAACATTCTCACTGATCAGTTCAACGCCGGGAACATATGAGATTACGCTAAGCGCGGGGAACATCAGCTCATCACTGCGCGTAACATTTGCCTCTTCAATGACGGGCGCAACATTGTCTCTGGCAGCCAAAGACAATGCCGCAATCACCAATATTGCTGCAAACGGTCGCGATGGCGCCACGCTTGAAATCAGGCTCAACAATACCGCCGCGTCGGTTGAAGGACAGAAAGTGGAGCTTATCGTAACGCCGCAAGGGCTCGTATACCCGGACAAAATCACCACCAATAAAGACGGTTACGCAACGGTGACGTTAACCACGGTTAAGGCGGGTAATTACACCGTGAAAGCCATGGCTACAGACGGGCAACAGAGTATTGAGTCCTCGAGCGTTGAACTGGGCTTTGTACCTGATATTAACAGCGCGGTGCTGAATTTGACCGCACCAGCAGAGAGCATCGCGGCGAACGCATCAGCTAAGCACGAAATTCAGGTACAGGTTGTCGACGGTGAAAACAACCCATTTAGCGGTGACGTGCGCCTGACCAGCGAACCCGCCAGTGGATTAAAACTGGACCAGTCCGAACTGACATTGGATGAGAAAGGAATGGCATCAACAACCTTTGTTGCCGCAGAGGCCGGGCGCTATCAATTGCAGGCAACCTTCATCAAAGAGGGTAAACGCGTTACGGCGAGTAAGGCAGTGGAGGTGGTATCGGATCTGCAAAATGCAGTCTTGACGATCGAACCGTCAACCACCTCAGCCATAGTGAGTGATGTGGATAACGTGGTGTTTACCCTGCATCTGAGCGATACATCGGGTAACAACGTCAGCAACCGTAAGCTGAAAATTACGGCCACAGGCCCATCGTCACGCGATCCTCTGCAGATTGATAATACGCTTGTCACCACCAATAACTCCGGTACTGCGACCGTGAATGTCCACGGCCATAAGGCGGGTCGTTACACGCTGACCGCCACATTGGCTGAACACGGTAGCAACGTCTCGGCGAATGCTTCGCTGACGCTGAATGCTGATGCCCAGAATCCGGTACTCACTCTGGAGCAGGATCCTGGCTATGCCGTTGCCAACCTTGAACCGGTAGGCTTTATGGCCCGATTGCAGGATAAGTTCGGTAACCCGTTAAACGGCAGTGTCGAATTTAGCGCGGGCAGCAAAGCCCAACCCAGCAGCGGAACCTTTACGATGACGCCGGATAAAACCAACTTTACGTTAGGAAATGCCTACTCACAGCTGAGAACGGATACCGCTGGTGAAAGTTGGGTGAGGGTGAAGGCAATGACGGGAGATAAAACGCTGGAAAAAGAACTCACCGTCTGGGTAGTTGAAAACCATAAACCGAATTCCTGATTCGGGATATACGCCGGAGATAGCCGCGGCTCAGCGGCTATCTCCCTTATCTATTTATTGAGCCCTCTCAGGCTCTGGACTGTAATAGGTTTAACACGCTCAAATCCCTCCTCGACGCCCCCCTTCCCCTGTTGATCTGAAAACGCCCATCAATATAATAAGTGGGGCTGGAAATAGCGACAAACCCTCAGGTAATATATTTACAGACTGAAGACCACGCTGTCATAATTAATTTATCACGTAACAAACTATGCAGGGAGACTTAAATCTACTATCCGGCACGGCCGTTTGCATAACATGAATAACACATAGCATATATCATCAATTCGGAGTCTTACATTTTCACTCTCAAAAATGTAACCCGATAAATATTTTACCCCAAAAATGTTCAATTTTTATTATGATTATTTTGCGGAGAGCTTATGAACAAAATATATCAGATAAAATGGAGTAAAGTCCGTAATTGCTGGTGTGTGTGCTCAGAGCTTGGAAGGAAGAATACGAAAAAAAAGTCCAGGGCGTTATTAGCTGGTGCCGTAGCGTTATGCTCATCGATGGCCCTGGCTAATGATATTGATGTAAGCACAGATAACACCGTTGATTTTGGCACAGGCAACCAGTCCATTAATTACCATATCAATGTAAAAGACAATGCCAACCTGGTGATCAATGCACCGGACTCGCGTCCCCGCCTGACCTTCACATCAGGAGGCGGGCTGGATATTACCCAGGGAACAGTGCGTATCAACGGCGAACTGAACATTCTGCTGAAAGGCACCGGTTACCTTAACGTCTCTAATGCAGGCAGTGAACTCTACGCTGACGACTTATATGACAGCGCGTCAGATAACTGGCGAACGGGCGGTTATTTTAACGTGTCTGATGGCGGTAAGATTCATGTTAAAGGGACCACCCGCCTGACCTATGAAAGGGGAAACGTTAGCGGTGAGGGTAGCCAGGTCAATACACAAACATTCTTTATGGGTGTATTCAAAAGCTACGGTGGCGATCAATTCCTGTCAGTTAATAATAAGGGGGAAGTTAACGCCAGTGATAAATTAAGTCTCGGGTATTACAATCAAGATTCCAATACCACATTGGTCGTATCCGACATGGGGAAGATCTCTGCCCCTGAAGTTAGCCTAAGTACAAACTCAGAATTAGCATTAGGCGCTCAGGAAGGTGAGAAAGCGAAAGCTGCCGGGATTATTGACGCCAAGAAAATAGAGTTTGTTTGGGCGGGTACGGACAATAAAAAAATCACCCTGAACCACACCAGCGATAACGCCAATATATCAGCGGATATATCAAGTGGCAGCGAGGGGCTGGGTTATATTAATGCACTTAACGGCACAACGTTTCTGTCTGGGGATAACTCAAAATTTAGCGGTAAAGTAAAAATTGCCAAGAATGCCACACTTGGGGTTACGCAGAACCTGGGAACCGCGGATATCAGCAATAGCGGTAAACTCTTGCTGAATGCCCAGGACAACATGGCGTTTACCAATAAGGTTTCGGGGAATGGCATTATCTCCGTCGGCACCGGAAATGTGGCGCTATTGGGTGATAACACCGCCTTTAAAGGAAAGATCAATGTTGAATCGGGCGCCGTTGCGAGCGTTTCTGATCAGAAAAATCTCGGTTCTGCCGGGTTATCCGTTGCCGGGACGCTGCAGCTCAATAGTACAAGCGACTGGTTGTTTAACCACCAGATTGCTGGCTCTGGCATCCTGGAGGTCGATACGGGAAACCACGCTTTCTCTTTTAAAAACAGCGCGGTGACATCCGGATTTACGGGTGCTCTGGCGTTACAGAATACGACATTCAACCTGCAGGGAACCAACGCCGATGCTCTTGCAAAAGCAGGGCTAATTGCAGGAAAAGGGAGTGAAATTTCACTGGGAACGGGCACACAGTCCATTGGAAGCCTGGCCTTTTCTGGCGGAACCATTGCGTTTGGTAACATTACCCCCGGCATACACCACACCGATAAAATGGTGAATGTCAAAGAGGAGTTAGACCTGACGGGGTCTGGTGCTGTGCAGGTGAATCCTGTGGGCGTAGTGGACGCTATAGCGCAAGATATTGATACCGGTCTCTCTTTAATGGAGCAGGAAGACGCCAATGCAGAAATTAAACTGGTGTCCACCCAGTCAGGAACCGGTGTAACAGGTGACGCCGGAAACCTGCAACTGCAGGATCTAAACGGTAACGCGATAACAGATGCTGTTCAGCATGACATTAGCCAGAACGGACAGGTGGTAGCCAAAGGAACTTACGACTATCGCCTGACCAGCGGGAAAAACCATGATGGTCTTTATGTAGGCTACGGTCTGACGCAGATTGAACTACAAGGACAGGGGCAGAATGCACTACTGCTGGACGCCAACGGAAAAACCGGGGCGGCTGCGGAATTAAGCTCTCGCCTGAGCGGCTCCGGGGATCTGGCGCTTGACAGCCAGAAAGGCCAGACAGTTTCACTTTCTGGTCTGAATAATGATTACACCGGCCTAACCGATTTGCGCAGCGGTAATCTGCTGATGCTCAATGATAATGTACTGGGTCATACGTCAGGTCTTCAGATGGCAGAAGAGACCGTTCTGGATATGAATGGGCATAGCCAGACGATTGGGCAGCTAACCGGCGCCGTAGGATCGGTTCTGAATATTAATGGCGGTAGCCTGACGATTTCTAACGGCGGAACGTCATCAGGGACATTGGCCGGCAGCGGTAATCTCAACATAGATAACGGCGTCTTTAATGTGAATGGCAGTAATGCGTCCTTAAGCGCAACAACGACCATCGCGTCCGGCGCAGAGGTCAAACTAGATAACGTTCAGGGATTGGGGGCCGGGAATATTATTGCCGATGGTCATCTCAACCTGAATACCGTTGAGGGGAAATTGTCCAACAACCTGAGCGGCAAGGGTGAAGTTTCATTCAGCGAATCTAACGTCGCTCTCGAGGGGGATAACCGCGGGTTTAGCGGTCACGTTAAACTGGATAAAAACACACAATTAGTTGCGTCAGCCGCCGGCCATCTCGGGGGAGCAACCATTCACAATCAGGGTGACTTGATCCTTAACAGCATGGATGACTGGACCCTGCAAAACCAAGTCGATGGCAGCGGTAATGTCATCAAGCAGGGCCAGGGTACTATCACGCTGACCGCGAATTCCGCCTATACCGGCACTACGGATATTCAACAAGGGGGGCTGATACTGGGTCAGGAGGATGCGCCGGTTACGCTGGCGAGCCAGCAGGTCAATATTTCTTCTGCCGGTATGCTCTCAGGCGCGGGAACAGTGTCAGGCAGTATCCATAATGCCGGATTGTTCGTTGCCGGAAATGGCGCATCAGGTCGCTTTACTGTTGGCGGGAATCTCTCTAACCAGGGTGCGATATCTTTGGGGAATAGTGGGCAGTCCGCCGGCAACCAGCTGATTGTTGAGGGGAATTACCACGGCAATAATGGCCTGATTAATTTTGATACTGTTCTGGGGGACGACCGTTCGGCCACCGATAAGCTTATTGTAAAAGGTGACACCACTGGCAGTACTCAAGTAAGTATCACCAATGCAGGGGGCCAAGGTTCACAAACTCTGGAGGGGATTGAGCTTATTCATGTAGATGGCCGTTCTGAAGGTGATTTTTCTCAGAGCGGGCGTATCACTGCGGGCGCTTATGATTATTCATTGGTTCGGGGCCAGGGGGCTAACAATAGCCACTGGTTTCTGACCAGCCAGTTGATTAAACCTGAAAATCCCGAACAACCGGTTTCGCCCACAGAGCATACGCTTCGCCCGGAAGGGGGAACCTATACCGCGAACCATGCGGCAGTAAATACCCTGTTCAACATGAGGCTACACGATCGCGCGGGAGAAACGCAGTACACAGACATGTTAACCGGAGAGACAAAAAACACCGCTATGTGGATGCGTCAGACAGGGGGCCATCATAGTTGGTATGACGGTAGCAGCCAGCTGCGTACTCAAAGCAATCGCTATGTGATGCAGCTCGGCAGCGATATCGTGCAGGGCTCAACTAACGGGCGTGATAGCTGGCGTCTCGGGATCATGGCCGGGTATGGCCATGATAATAATCAGACCCGCTCATCGGCCACGGGTTATACCTCGCGAGGTAGCGTCAATGGCTATAGCACGGGTCTTTACGCCACATGGTATGCCGATAACGTCGATCATAACGGTCTGTACCTCGACGGCTGGGCGCAATATGGATGGTTTGATAACTATGTAAAAGGTGAAGGACTGGCTTCTGAAGCCTATAAATCCAAAGGTCTGACGGCATCTGTTGAAACGGGGTATACCTTTAACGTTGGCGAATTCTCCGGTAGCCAGGGAACCGTTAATGAGTGGTATATTCAGCCGCAGGCGCAGGTTACCTGGATGGGGGTCAAATCTGATGACCATCGAGAGGCTAACAGAACGCGTATCGAGATGAACGGCAACGGTAATGTTCAAACCCGTCTTGGAGCCAGAGCCTACCTGAAAAGCGTTAATAAAATGGATGAGGGCAAAGGCCGTGAATTCCAGCCATTTATTGAGGCTAACTGGATTCATAATACGCGCAGTTTTAGCACGAAAATGGATGACGTTAGCGTCAGCCAGGAAGGTGCGCGTAATCTGGGAGAAATTAAACTGGGTGTTGAAGGCCAGATTACACCAGATTTAAATCTGTGGGGTAATGTGGGCGTCCAGATGGGAGACAACGGTTACAACAACAGCGCGGCAACGTTAGGGCTGAAATATCATTTCTAATCGGCCCGCAACAAGAGATAGCCGGGGTGTTTTTGCAAGCACCCTGGCTACTGCTGCTTGCAAGCCTATTATCTGATTCATTCATAATCATTTCTACGTTAGCCAATACCATGCAAAGGATTGATGAATATCACTCATAGTCTCTATCCCCCTGCTGGTGATTATCAGCAAGCCTAAACTCGTTAACATATCTAATCCAATTAATGACAGCAGCCATATTGATAAGATATTTATTGTTGATGGTTACGACATCCAGACAATCAGTAGCAGTCTTAGACTCTCGGTCCAGCAGGTCAGACAGCGGCATATCCTTAAAGCGTTGCTTGCGGTTCTTAGGCAACTGACTGTTGGAGGACGTCTCGGACCCTGAGCATATGTGAACGGGTCGCCTTACCCACATCCTGAATTGTCAGATAGTCGAATGTCTCGATTAACGTAGAGTGTGACGCTCGGTTCTCGCTTGGGGTCGCTGGCTTCCAGTTCTGGGCGTTCTCCTGCTCATACTGCTCAATGAGAGACGCCAGGTCAGAGCCTTATGTTCAGGGACTTCAGGTTCAGCCAATACAGTAGCAGTGCCTCTGTCCTTGATTCGTAGTGATACTGACGCTAGTTTATAACGGTTGTGGGAAGGAAGCGAAGCAGTCAGGTGACCAGTAGTCTTCATCCTGAGGCGGATATAAAAGACGCCATTGCGCTGATAAAGATAGGTTTTTGAGTTGAGCATGTGCTGAGTTCTTAAATCTGCTCACTATTTCAACAGATTTAGTTACAGTGTTGGTTACAGTGAGTAAAACTAGCGGAAGGCTTAAAGCTGTATCCCTTAGGATTCAGTAAGTTGGAGTACTTTAAGAAAGGTCATGGAGCGGGCGAAGGGAATCGAACAAAAATCCATTCCACTTCTGTAACCTACTGACAGATAACGACATTGCGATCAGCATAGGTAACTGATTACGTGATAATAAAGGATCATTATCGTGTCAATCAAGGGCCAGGCGTACTTATATAAGCGGAAAGACGGGATCTGGATGTTTCAGATCTTCGTACCGAAGTACCTCAGATTTTTATATCCGTGCCGGATGTGGCGTAAAACCACCTCAACCCGCGATCTTAATGAGGCTCGACGGTTCAGAAACCACCTGTTGTTAGAATGGGAAGTGGACTGCCCCCACGACCGTAGACAAATTCTGTCCTCACGACGAGGCCTGTTCGAAGGCCTCCGGACTGACGCCGCCGAGGTGACTGTGGCGCCGGGCCCGGTTGTAGAACACTTCAATGTAATCGAAGATATCCGCCCGGGCTAGATCCCGGGTTTTGTATATTCTCTTCCTGATGCGCTCTTTTTTCAGTGAACTGAAGAACGATTCGGCCACCGCATTATCCCAGCAGTTGCCACGCCGGCTCATGCTCGGGACCAGGTTATTAGCCCGGCAGAAGCGCTGCCAGTCGTCACTGCCGTACTGGCTTCCCTGGTCTGAGTGCACAATGACCTCACCGTCGGGTTTACGTCGCCAGACCGCCATCATCAGTGCATCCAGCGCCAGTTCGCGTGAGAGAGTGGGCTTCATCGACCAGCCCACCACGTTACGGGCGAAGAGATCGATAACCACCGCCAGATACAGCCAGCCCTGCCAGGTACGGATATAAGTAATGTCGGTGACCCAGACCTGATTGGCCCGGACAACAGTAAACTGCCGCTGCACGCGATTAGGGGCAACCACTGAAGGTCTGCCAGCGATACGACGCGGCGCTTTATAGCCGCGCACGGCTTTAATCCGGTTCAGTTGCATAATACGGCCCACCCGGTTTTTACCGCAGGTTTCCCCGATTTCGTTCAGGTCGCTATGAACCCGCCGGTAACCGTATACGCCTCCGCTCAGTGAATAGGAGTCACGGATAAGCGTCAGCAGACGCTGATTATCTTTATCACGTGCCGAGACCGGGTTATGCAGCCACGCGTAGAACCCGGCCCGGGCGACATCCAGTACCCGACACATTGTCATCACACCCCATACAGTGCGGTGCTCATTGATAAAGCGGTACTTCAGTCGGGCTCCCTTGCAAAGTACCGCGCGGCCTTTTTCAGGATATCCCGTTCTTCTTCGGTACGTTTTAGCTGCGCCCGTAGTTTCAGGATCTCGCTTTTGGCTTCCAGTAAATCCCGGGCATGCTGCTCGCTGTTATCCGGTTTGATAGCCCGTAGCCACTTGTAGAGGCTGTGGGCAGAAACGCCCAGACGGTCAGATACTTCGGCAACGGAATAACCGCGTTCCGTTATCTGTCGGACGGCTTCTTCCTTAAATTCAGGTGTAAATCGTGGTGTGCCCATATGCTCCCCCTATGCTCAAACTATAGGGCAGGATCGTCTACCGGGGTGGGGTCAGTCCAACTATAGGGCAGGATCGTCTACCGGGGTGGGGTCAGTCCAATCCCAGTTCACCACTGTCAGCTAAGTATTCAGCATTTGTTGACCATTGGCCTGTTAAAAACTCGCTATCGTAGATGTATGTCTTCTTTAATTCTTTATACGACGAAGGAATTTTCACTAAACTATCCAGAGCACCACTGAAACTGGTCAGAAATCCTGCAAGATAGATCAGCGCGTATTTACCCCATTCGAGCTTTTTCATGGACATCCTGTATGAAAAGTAGTGTTCAACCTTGCTTGTTAACCGCCACTAATTCCAAAGCACCGTAATGAGCTTGCCTATGGCAATTTGGACACAATGCTATAGCATTTTTCACGGAGTCCTCCCCGCCTTTAGAAAGCCACTCAATGTGGTGAACTTCAAGAAATGGGGTACCATCTTCTTTCAGGAAAGGTGCATCACGCTTACAGCTTTGGCACTTACCATTAGCTCTTAAAAGAGCTTCTGCAACCACATACGGGCTTCGCTTATAAACTCGTGTTGTTACTTCGGTTATCACTGGAGTTTTACTTTCCGTTGCTAAAATCTGCTCCCGTGTAGATGAGGGTAATTTAGCAGCAGCCTCTACTGCTTCTTCAAACTCCGACTTCACTTGACGGTAACACCATTTAGCCTGTTGATCCTGGTACAATTCCCAAATGCCATGCAAAGAGGGTTGATAGATTTCAAAAATGTTCCCTCGCTTGAATAAGCGGTCATACTCATGATGGCGATGGGTTACATCATCAGTTCGTCTGGCTGTTTTGTTGAAACTCCAGTAACTGCGGTTAAAGTTGACTGTGTTAACCACAAGATTAAGCCACGTATCGTCTTTATAATGTGGAAATAACTTTCTGAGGTAATCATCTACTTGCTTCGCCGTTGCCGCCCCTCCGAACTGTTGCTCAACCACTTGCACAGTAGTGATTCTTATCGGTTGGTCGCCGTACTTGTATGTTCGATTTGATTTTGCAGACATCATAAGACCTCTTGCAACTTAAGATTTATCTTAGATTATCTATCAAGTATTGTTCATGCAACTCTCTGATTTCAGACAATAGAGCCATAAAGCCCCGTTAGTGGTAAGGAGACAAGCGGAGCGTAGCGACTTCATCAGATTGTCAGAGGAATCACACTTTATCAGGGTGCTCGTGTACCGTTAGGAGCGTGAGCGAAGCGCTGGCAGAGCCGGGTCTCTAGCTACCGGGGCATTACCACTATTCACCTGTTTACGCAGCCATAAGGCCGCACATCGGGCTTAAATGCGTATGATTAGTCTGTCGATGACATAACAATGCCTAGATGGGCTTTTTCTTCACGTTTTGCTATCGCGGTGTGAGGATGCAACTGCCGCCAACGCTGAGTTATACTGTCATCTCACCATGTAACTTAGCGTGACAGTTACCAAAGGCGGATCACAATGGTAGAACCCATAGGCGACTAAAATAGGTAACTATTTAAGTTGCTGATAGAGAAGGCTTTTAAGGCTTCTCCACAAGGGGAGAGATCTGGAGCGGGCGAAGGGAATCGAACCCTCGTATAGAGCTTGGGAAGCTCTCGTTCTACCATTGAACTACGCCCGCATTGAAGTGCGTAAGGGATTATAAACCTTACACACTTCCTGGCAAGGGGCTGATCGACTGACTGGCGATTAATTCACCGTCAGCATTTTGGTTTGCTGCCCTGCGGCGGCAAATAGCGCTGCGGATCGATAGCCGTAGCGCGATAACGGATCTGGAAATGCAGGCGCACCGAAGCCGCATCAGAGCTGCCCATGGTGGCAATTTTCTGCCCGGCTTTCACTGTTTGCCCGTTGTTAACCAACAGCGTATCGTTATGGGCGTAGGCGGTAATGTAATCTTCGCCATGTTTTATCATCACGAGGTTGCCGTAGCCGCGCAGCTGATTGCCGACATAGACCACCTTCCCGGCTCCAGCCGCATAAACAGGCGTGCCGCGCGCGGCAGAGATATCAATCCCCTTGTTGCCACCTTCGGCCGTGGAGTATGGCAGTATCACCTTCCCACTCGCTGGCCACTGCCAACAGCGTTGCCCTACCGGTGGCCAGGATGACTGTGGCACAGAAGAAGACGGTCTGACTGCTGCCGTTTTGGTGGAGGATTTCGATTTAGATTTTGTTTTCGCCGATGCCGTGCTGGTTTTCGCGCCACCGCTGACCTTAAGCTTTTGCCCAACTTCTATGGTATAGGGGGGAGAAATGTTGTTCAGGCGCGCGATCTCTTTGACGCTGGTCCCTGTCGCACGTGAAATACCATACAGCGTGTCTCCCCGCTTAACGGTATAGGTAGAACCAGAACCGGAATCAGATGAGCTTGAACATCCCGCGACGAGCAGGCTGCTCAGCAACATTATTGTGATAACAAAGCGTTTTCTCATCAGGCGTCCCGCACTCAAAACAATTCCTCGCAACATTTTAAGACGCTTTATCATAGCAGTCCGATGCCGGATGCCAAATCATATCGCGGCACGAATCGTCCGTTCAGGCATTTCACACCGACGGATAATCAATCGGCCACAATTAGGCATATAATAGTGATGCTCAAGATTAATGGTGGATGCGATGCGACAGGAACATGTCATTTTGTTGAATGAGCAGGACCAGCCCTGCGGAACACTGGAAAAGTATGCGGCGCATACCGCTACAACGCCCCTACACTCTGCCTTCTCCTGCTGGCTCTTTAACGACCAGGGCCAACTGTTGGTGACTCGGCGTTCGCTACACAAAAAAGCCTGGCCAGGCGTCTGGACTAACTCGGTCTGCGGCCATCCGCAGTCCGGTGAAACTACTGCAGACGCCATCATCCGTCGCGCTCGTTTCGAACTGGGTGTGGAGGTAGCCGAACTCACGCCCGTGTATCCTGATTTTCGTTACCGCGCTGCAGACCCCAGTGGGATTGTGGAAAACGAAGTTTGCCCGGTCTATGCCGCACGAGTTATCAGTGCGCGACGGCCAAACACGGATGAAGTAATGGATGAGCAGTGGAGTGAACTTGAGGATGTCTTACGTGCGCTGGATGCCACACCGTGGGCCTTCAGCCCGTGGATGGTAATGCAGGCATCTAACGATAAAGCGCGCGAATTATTACGCGAGTTTGCTAACCGTAATTGATTGCCGGATGGCAACGCGAAAGCGTTTTATCCGGCCTACAAATCATGCTTATCGTAGGCCGGAAAAGCGTGGCGCGATCCGGCATTTCACATCTTATTTAACCGGACGCATCGCCGGGAACAGGATCACGTCACGGATGGTATGGCTGTTGGTGAACAGCATAACCATACGGTCGATACCAATCCCCAGACCGGCTGTCGGCGGCAGACCGTGTTCCAGAGCGGTAACGTAGTCTTCGTCGTAGAACATCGCTTCGTCATCGCCCGCATCTTTGGCGTTAACCTGATCCTGGAAACGCTGCGCCTGATCTTCTGCATCGTTCAGCTCGCTGAAACCGTTACCGATTTCGCGTCCACCAATGAAGAATTCGAAGCGGTCAGTAATTTCCGGGTTGTCATCGTTACGACGAGCCAACGGAGAAACCTCTGCCGGGTACTCGGTAATGAAGGTCGGCTGAATCAGGTGCGCTTCCGCCACTTCTTCAAAGATCTCCGTCACGATACGACCCAGACCCCAGCTCTTCTCAACCTTGATGCCGATAGATTCAGCAATCGCTTTAGCAGAGTCGAAGTTGTCCAGATCCGCCATGTTGGTTTCCGGACGGTATTTCTGAATGGCTTCACGCATGGTCAGTTTTTCGAACGGTTTACCAAAGTCGAAGACTTCTTCGCCGTAAGGCACTTCGGTGGTTCCCAGAACGTCCTGCGCCAGCGTGCGGAACAGCGATTCGGTCAGTTCGATCAGGTCTTTGTAGTCCGCATAAGCCATATAGAGTTCCATCATGGTGAACTCTGGGTTATGACGAACGGAGATGCCTTCGTTACGGAAGTTACGGTTAATTTCGAACACACGTTCGAAGCCGCCAACCACCAGACGCTTGAGGTACAGTTCCGGCGCAATACGCAGGTACATGTCCAGATCCAGCGCGTTATGATGGGTGATGAACGGGCGTGCAGCAGCACCGCCAGGGATCACCTGCATCATCGGGGTTTCCACTTCCATAAAGCCGCGGCCAACCATGAACTGACGAATACCCGCCATGATCTGTGAGCGCACTTTAAAGGTGTTGCGAGATTCATCGTTAGAGATGAGATCCAGGTAGCGCTGACGGTAACGCGCTTCCTGATCCTGCAGGCCGTGGAATTTGTCCGGCAGCGGACGCAGCGCTTTAGTCAGCAGACGCAGCTCGGTGCAATGGATGGACAGCTCGCCGGTTTTAGTCTTAAACAACTTACCTTTCGCGCCGAGGATATCGCCCAGATCCCATTTTTTGAACTGCTCGTTGTAAATGCCTTCCGGCAGATCGTCACGCGCAACGTACAGCTGAATGCGGCCACCAACGTCCTGCAGCGTAACGAATGAGGCTTTCCCCATAATGCGGCGGGTCATCATACGACCGGCAACGGATACCTCAATGTTCAGCGCTTCCAGCTCTTCGTTTTCTTTCGCGTCGAAGTCAGCGTGCAGTTGGTCTGAGGTGTGATCGCGACGGAAATCGTTCGGAAACGGGATCCCCTGCTCACGCAGGTTAGCCAGCTTCTCACGGCGCGTTTTCAGTTCATTGTTAAGGTCGGCTACCGCGTCAGCGCCCTGTGCGTGTTGTTCAGACATGTTGGTTCCTCATAACCCTGCTTTCAAACTTGCTTCGATAAATTGATCCAGGCTGCCATCCAGCACCGCCTGCGTGTTACGGGTTTCAACCCCGGTACGCAGATCTTTGATGCGGGAGTCATCCAGGACATAAGAACGAATCTGGCTACCCCAGCCGATGTCGGACTTGGTGTCTTCCATCGCCTGCTTCTCGGCATTCTTCTTCTGCATTTCCAGTTCATAAAGCTTCGCTTTCATCTGCTTCATGGCCTGGTCTTTGTTCTTGTGCTGGGAACGGTCGTTCTGGCACTGTGTCACAATCCCGGTCGGGATGTGGGTAATACGCACCGCAGATTCTGTACGGTTAACGTGCTGACCACCCGCACCTGAAGCGCGGTAAACATCGATGCGCAGGTCTGCCGGGTTGATTTCGATATCAATGTCATCGTCAACTTCCGGGTAGACAAACGCAGAGCTGAACGACGTATGGCGGCGACCGCCGGAGTCAAACGGACTCTTACGTACCAGGCGGTGTACGCCGGTTTCAGTACGCAGCCAGCCGTAAGCATATTCGCCAGCGATTCTGATGGTCACGGATTTAATACCCGCCACTTCACCTTCAGATTCTTCAATAATTTCAGTCTTAAAGCCGCGTGCTTCAGCCCAACGCAGATACATGCGCATCAGCATGCTGGCCCAGTCCTGCGCTTCGGTGCCGCCAGAACCGGCCTGAATATCGAGATAGCAATCTGCGCTGTCATATTCACCGGAGAACATACGACGGAACTCCAGCTGCGCCAGCTTTTCTTCCAGCGTATCGAGTTCGGCAACGGCTTCGTTAAAGGTTTCTTCGTCGTCGGCTTCTATAGCCAGTTCTAACAGGCCGGAGACATCTTCCAGGCCCTGGCTCATTTGGTCGAGCGTGTCGACAATGGCCTCAAGGGAAGAACGCTCTTTGCCCAGCGCCTGCGCGCGTTCGGGTTCGTTCCAGACATCCGGCTGTTCCAGCTCGGCGTTTACTTCTTCCAGACGCTCTTTCTTGGCATCATAGTCAAAGATACCCCCTAAGAACGTCAGAGCGTTCCGTGAGGTCCTGAATGCGGTTATTTACCGGATTAATTTCAAACATGGTCTGTTTTCTTTTATTGGACGAGTCAAAATGCGGTTATAAGAGCGGGATTGTAACCAATCCACGCTCTTTTTTATAGATATAGTGACGCTAAAGTGGCCAGATATTATCGATAATAATTTGCAATGAGCGGTTGCCGCGAAACTCGTTAATATCCAGCTTATAGGCCAGCGTGACTTCACGAACGCCGTTATCCGGCCAGATAGCGGTATCAACATTAAACGCAATACCGTCCAGCAGCGGTCCGCCGTCGACGGGCTCAACCATCACCTTCAGATGACGCTCGCCAACCAGACGCTGCTGAAGCAGGCGAAAGCGCCCGTCAAACAGCGGCTCCGGGAACATTTGCCCCCAAGGTCCTGCATCACGCAGCATTTGTGCGACTTCCATGGTCAACTCCGCCGCACTTAGCGGGCCATCGGAGACCACTTCGCCCTGCAGTAAGGCAGGATCGAGCCACTCGGTAACCAGCTCACCAAAACGCTGCTGGAAGCACTCAAACTGTGCTTCTTCCAGCGATAATCCTGCCGCCATGGCGTGGCCGCCGAACTTAAGGATCATGCCCGGGTAAAGGGTATCCAGTCGCTCCAGTGCATCTCGCATGTGCAGGCCCTGAATCGAGCGCCCTGACCCTTTAAGGGTGCCGTCTCCAGCCGGTGCAAAGGCGATCACCGGACGGTGAAAACGCTCTTTAATGCGTGACGCCAGGATCCCTACTACGCCCTGATGCCACTCGGGGTGATACATCGCCAGCCCGCCAGGCAGCGTCTCGCTGCTGCGCTCAAGCTTCTCGCACAGGGTCAGCGCTTCCGTCTGCATGCCCTGCTCTATCTCTTTCCGCGTCTGGTTGAGCGCGTCCAGTTCACTGGCAAGCACCCGCGCGTCGCCAATGTTGTCGCACAGCAACAGCGCCACGCCAACAGACATATCATCCAGGCGGCCTGCCGCATTCAGGCGTGGCCCCAGCGCAAAGCCTAAATCGCTGGCGGCCAATTTCTGCGGGTCGCGATTTGAAATCTCAAGCAGCGCTTTAATGCCAGGACGACATTTCCCTGCGCGAATACGGCTCAAGCCTTGCCACGTCAGGATGCGGTTATTAGCGTCCAGCGGGACAACATCGGCCACCGTACCTAGCGCAACCAGATCAAGCAGATCTGCGAGGTTTGGCGGGGTGATAGCTCGCTCATCAAACCAGCCCTTATCACGAAGAAAAGTACGCAGTGCCAGCATCAGATAAAAAGCCACGCCGACGCCCGCCAGTGATTTCGACGGGAACGTACAGTCGTGCAGGTTAGGATTAATAATCGCCACTGCACCCGGCAGGGTATCGCCGGGCAGGTGGTGATCGGTAACCACTACCGGGATCCCCAGCGTTCTGGCATGTTCAACGCCGGCATGGGAAGAGATGCCGTTGTCGACGGTGACGATCAGCTGAGCGCCGCGGGCATGTGCCTGATCCACCACCTCCGGGCTCAAACCATAACCGTCTTCAAAACGGTTGGGCACCAGGTAGTCAATGTTGCTACATCCCAATGCTCGCATCGCCAGAATGCTCAGCGCCGTGCTGGTTGCGCCATCGGCGTCAAAATCCCCCACCACGATAATGCGGGTGCCTTCACGAAAAGCGTTATAGAGGATCTCCACCGCCTTTTCGACACCGCTCAATTGCTGCCACGGCAACATGCCTTTGACGCTACGCTCAAGCTCCTGCGCGCTACGCACACCGCGGCTGGCGTACAAACGACGCAACAGCGGCGGCAGATCGGCAGGCAGGTCGCTAGTCTCGTCGGCTTCACGACGACGAAGTTGTATCTGTTGTTTCACGCGAATTATTTACCGCTGGTCTGTTTTTGGTGCGCGTCGAGGAACGCTTTCATCTCTTTCGGTCCCTGATAGCCAGGAACAACATAGCCATTGCTCAGAACGATCGCCGGCGTGCCGCTTACACCAAACTGCACACCCAGCGCGTAATGGTCAGCAATATCCACATTACAAGTTGCTGGCTTCACGCTTTTACCCGCCATGGCATCATCAAACGCTTTGTTTTTGTCTGACGCACACCAGATGGATTTCATGTCCTGCTCGGCCTGGCTTTCCAGTCCCTGGCGAGGGAAGGCCAGATAACGCACGGTAATTCCCAGTGCGTTGTAGTCTTTCATCTCTTCATGCAGCTTGTGGCAATAGCCGCAGGTGATGTCGGTGAAAATGGTAATAACGTGTTTTTCCTGCGGCGCTTTATAGATGATCATCTCTTTTTCCAGCGCGTTCAGCTGCTTCATCAGCAGTTGATTGGTGACGTTAACCGGACTTGCACCGCTCACGTCATACATCGGTCCCTGAATAATATGCTTGCCGTCTTCGGTGACGTACAGCACGCCGCTGTTGGTCAGTACAGTTTTCATTCCCGCAATCGGAGCAGGTTGAATTTCAGTGCTTTGTACACCCAGCTTCGTTAATGACTGACGAATCGCCGCGTCGTCTGCCTGCACCATGCCTGAAAACGCCGTCGCCAGCAGGGTGAGCATCATAAAACTTTTTTTCATAACCTATCCTTTCCTGTCAGCACTCACGCACGCGGGTGATGCTGTTGATGTAATTGACGCAAGCGCTCCGTTGCGACATGGGTATAAATTTGTGTGGTAGAGAGATCGCTATGACCAAGCAGCATCTGCACCACGCGCAAATCAGCGCCATGGTTAAGCAAATGCGTGGCAAAAGCATGCCGCAGTACGTGCGGCGACAGCTTCTCGCTGTCTATTCCCGCTAACACAGCATAGTGTTTAATTCGATGCCAGAAGGTCTGGCGTGTCATCTGCTGCGCACGCTGGCTGGGAAACAGCACATCAATGGAGACGCCATTGAGCAACCATGGTCGTCCGTGCTCCAGATAGGTTTCCAGCCAATACACAGCCTCTTCACCCAACGGTACCAGCCGCTCTTTATTACCTTTACCAATGACCCGCACAACGCCCTGACGCAGGCTGACATCACTCATCGTCAGCCCCACCAGCTCAGAAACGCGCAAACCGGTGGCATATAAGACTTCGAGCATGGCTTTGTCTCGGAGTTCCAGCGGCTGGTCAATCAGCGGGGTCTGCAGCAGTCGCTCGACCTGCGCCTCACTGAGATCTTTTGGCAAACGCTGTGGTAGCTTAGGTGAAGCCAGCGAAGCGCTGGGATCATCATCGCGGAATTTCTCGCGATAGAGATGTTGAAAAAAACGCCGCATTGCACTTAACAAACGCGCGGAACTGGTGGCTTTATACCCCCCCTCCATTCGCTCGGCCAGCAGTGCTTGCAGGTCATCGCTCTGTACCGTCGTCAGAGAAACACCGCGATGGTGTAGCCATTCAACAAGCATGGTTAGATCGCGACGATACGCACTTAATGTGTTTTCCGCCAGATTGCGTTCCAGCCACAGGGCATCAAGAAATTGCTCGATGCGCGCCAGATCTTGTTCCACTCGCGCCCCTTATTTCATTCTCATTTTTGATGCATTATGCCTCATTGTGCCGTGATTGCGGCGATTCTGATACACTACGCGCAACGCTACAGCAGAATTGAGACGTTTAGTAATGAACATGGGTCTTTTTTACGGTTCCAGCACGTGCTACACCGAGATGGCAGCAGAGAAAATCCGCGATATTCTTGGTCCCGAGCTGGTGACATTACACAACCTCAAGGATGATTCTCCGACCTTAATGGAGCAGTACGACGTGCTCATTTTAGGTATCCCAACCTGGGATTTCGGCGAAATCCAGGAGGACTGGGAAGCCGTCTGGGATCAGTTGGATGACCTCAACCTGGAAGGCAAAATTGTTGCTCTCTACGGCATGGGCGATCAGTTGGGTTACGGTGAATGGTTCCTGGATGCGCTGGGAATGCTGCACGACAAGCTAGTCACGAAAGGGGTGAAGTTTGTCGGTTACTGGCCAACAGAAGGCTACGAATTTACCAGCGATAAACCTGTTATTGCCGATGGGCAACTGTTTGTCGGCCTTGCCCTGGATGAAACCAACCAGTACGATCTTAGCGATGAACGCATCCAGGCATGGTGTGAGCAAATTCTTGGCGAAATGGCCGAACACTGGTCCTGAGCATCTGCTGACTGACGGTGAAGGTCTGTAACCTTACCGTCAGCGCTATTTCTGCATTGACGGTTGTAATATCAACCGACGCAAATCCCGCCATTCGGCATCATCCATGCTGTCCGCCGCCAGCCACAGATGCTGACGCTTTCCTGTACTTGACCGCAAACGCAACATCATGCCCGTTTTTATCATCCAGGGTGCGCTAACAATCGTCCACTCTTGCCCTTGCCAACGCAGGCGGCCATCCATCAATAGTCTAATCTCTCCCTGACAAGCGTTGATACGGCGCTGACTGCGCACGCAATCGAACACCACCAGAGAGAGCAAAATCAACCATAAAGGGGTGTAACTCAGTGGCCATGGCATCAATAAAATAAGCACCGCCACTAGCCCATGAATGAGCAACGAAATCCACTGTGCGCGCCAGGAGACGCGTAAATCAGATTGCCACTGGACCACGTTCCCGATTCCGTGTCTGGATAAGCCGTACCATTTGCTCCAGCTGTGCATCAGCCGGCTTCCCGTGATTCATCAACCAGTTAAATAAATCGGGGTCATCACATTCCAGCAAACGGATAAAAATGCGCTTTTCGTCATCACTTAAGTTGTCATACTCATGTTCGAAAAACGGCATGATCGAAATGTCCAGCTCACGCATACCGCGACGGCATGCCCAATGAATACGTGCTTTGTTGTTAATATCCATGTTCTTCTTCCTGTCTCGCGAAAACGAAGTACCCGGCTATTGTAACGTGTTTTTCACGCTCTTTTACGGGAATATCAGTAAACGGAAGCACGATCGCTAAATAAAACCACATTAAGTCAAAGGGTTCATCAATTATGGATGTCTCCTCGCAAAGCTTAAAATATGGCACAAATAGGATGTTTAAACCGCTTGCAATGGGCCATAGCTCTTTTACCATTAGTCATTATTACTGCGTTAAGCAAATCAGGACATTATTATGGCTTTTACATCTTTTCCTCCTCGTCAGCCTTGTGCGTCAACACGTTTGCCTCTGACGCTGATGACGCTTGATGACTGGGCACTCGCGACCATTACCGGCACCGACAGTGAGAAGTATATTCAGGGCCAGGTTACTGCTGATGTCAGTCAGCTGACCGAACATCAGCATGTGCTGGCTGCCCACTGTGATGCCAAAGGCAAAATGTGGAGCAACCTGCGCCTCTTCCGCCTGGGTGAAGGCTTCGCGTGGCTTGAGCGCCGTAGCCTGCGCGATGCCCAGCTTACCGAACTGAAAAAATATGCCGTCTTCTCAAAAGTGGTGATTGCGCCGGACGACGAACGCGTGCTGCTGGGCGTTGCAGGATTCCAGGCGCGTGCCGCGCTGGACAATCTCTTTAGCGAACTGCCAACCCGCGATAAGCAGGTGATTACCGAAGGCTCTTCCACGATATTGTGGTTTGAACACCCGGCCGAACGCTTCCTGCTGATTACCGATGCAGCCACGGCGGAAACGCTGGTAGAAAAACTGCGTGGTGAAGCGGAGTTGAACAACAGCCAACAGTGGCTGGCGCTGGATATCGAAGCCGGTATCGCAGTAATTGATACCGCCAACAGCGGGCAGTTCATTCCACAGGCTACCAACCTGCAGGCCTTGGGTGGGATCAGCTTCAAAAAAGGCTGCTATACCGGTCAGGAAATGGTCGCACGGGCGAAATTCCGCGGCGCTAACAAACGAGCGCTGTGGACACTGGCAGGTTCAGCCAGCCGGGTGCCGGAAGCGGGTGAAGACCTGGAACTGAAAATGGGAGAGAACTGGCGCCGAACCGGCACCGTACTTGCGGCAGTACAACTGGCGGACGGTCAGGTACTGGTGCAGGTGGTGATGAATAACGACATGGAAGCCGACAGCGTATTCCGCGTGCGCGACGACGCGAAAACGCTGCATATAGTACCGCTGCCGTATTCGCTGGAAGAGTAAATCGCCAGGTAGCGACTTCACCTTACCGGGTCGAGGGTTTTGTAGGCCCGGTAAGCGCAGCGCCACCGGGCAATGATGATTACGCCTGCCCCACGTACAGATAGATGGCCAGGAAATGGCACACGCTGCCACCCAGCACGAATCCATGCCAGATTGCATGGTTGTAAGGGATACGTTTGCAGACGTAGAAAATGACGCCCAGTGAATAGACCACGCCACCTACCGCCAGCAGCGTTACGCCCCCAGCAGCCAGTTTAGCCGCCAGTTGATACACCACAATCAATGACAGCCAGCCCATGGTCAGATAGGTCACCAGCGACAAAATTTTAAAGCGGTGAGCAATGGTCAATTTGAACAGAATACCGAGCAGCGCCAGGCTCCAGATCACCACCATCAGGCCACGCGCCAACGGTGAGTCCAGCCCCACCAGCAGAAATGGCGTATAGGTTCCGGCAATCAGCAGATAAATAGCGCAATGGTCAAATTTCTTCAGCCAGAGTTTCGCTCGCTGATGGGGTATCGCGTGATACAGGGTTGAAGCCAGGAACAGCAAAATCATGCTGCCGCCGTACAGGCTATAGCTGGTAATGGCCATAGCACTGGCATTGGTATCTACTGCCTGAACCAGCAACAGCACCAGTCCGATAATCCCAAACACCAGCCCAATACCGTGGCTGATGCTATTGGCGATTTCCTCTGCCAGAGAATACCCCTGTGCAATTAATGGCTTCTGAACCATAGCTTACTCCCAAAAAACGAACACTTTCGTGATTGCGCTTCTAGCGTAACTGAGAATGGTTCCAGTGAACACATGTTAGCTAAAATAAATATCAACCAATAAATAACATATAAAAATCAATTATTTACATTTTATTTTTCAGCTAACAAGTGTATTCTTTAAATTAAACGCATTTAAAATCAATCACATAAAACTGCGTCTGATTTGGATAGATCTCTGTAATCACGCGTTTAAGCTCATCAAGGGTCATATTTTCCTGCTGAGCATGTTTTTCACTCAGCGTATCCAACGTCACGGTCGAGGTGCCTACCACTTCTATAGTGCAGAAGTAACCGTCATCTTCGAAGCGTCCAACCCGCAGAATGTCTCCGGTTTTGAAGTGGGACTCAGACTCATCGCGAATAGTGATAGTCTTGCGTCCGGCCAGAATGTCATCCTGGAAACGCTGAAAAAAAGTGATGTCATTTGGCTGCATGTTATTATTCCCTGTAGATGAAGTCTGATGAGTGAGTATTGCCATTGTGAGTATGTTCTCCCACGCCGCCATCGCCAGTCTCAACAATCTTGAGATGTTGGTCTACAACTATGCCATCAAGAACCGTGACAAAGTCATGTACATGACCATTCGCGAACTGGCTGATGCCGTAGGGGTTTCAACCACCACCGTACTGCGCTTTTGCCGCAAACTTAACTGTGAGGGCTACTCTGAGTTTCGCGTACGCTTTAAATTATATTTAGAGCAGAATGAACCGCAACAGGCTAATTTCGGTGCCAGCGAAATAATCAGCTTCTTTAAGGGCGTGAATAACGACGAATTCGACACATTACTCGATCAGGCTGTTGATATTATATTGTCCTCCGAGCGTATTATATTCGTTGGCGCGGGAACATCCGGCGCCTTAGCTAAATATGGTGCGAGATTTTTCTCAAACGTCGGGAAATTCAGCAACCATATTGACGATCCCTATTTCCCGGTGACCAATGATATGGCCCGAAACGCGTTGGCAATTGTCCTATCCGTCTCCGGCGAAACCGAGGAGATCCTGCGTTTCGCCAGCCAGTTTAGCCTCCACAACTGCAAAGTGTTGTCGGTTACCAGCCACGAGCACTCACGCCTGGCGAAACTGGCCGACTTTAACCTCTCCTGGCATGTGCCGCAAACCCGCATTGCGGGGGTCTATGATATAACCACACAAATCCCCGTAATTTATATTCTGGAGTCACTGGGTCGCAAACTGGCGAAAAAATTGGCATAAAAAAACAAACTGTTTTTTTGATGTAACAAATCACATTAAGCCTATTTTGTTATATCGTGACATTTAACTTTCCTTTGTTAGACTCAAAATCAAATGGTATTAATTTGAGACTGAGCGCAAATGAAAAAACTGACTTTACCGAAAGATTTTTTATGGGGTGGCGCGGTTGCGGCGCATCAGGTTGAAGGCGGCTGGAACAAAGGCGGCAAAGGGCCAAGCATTTGTGACGTGCTGACCGGCGGCGCGCACGGTGTTCCACGCGAAATCACCCAGAGCGTCATTCCAGGCAAGTACTATCCAAACCACGAAGCCGTCGATTTTTACAGTCATTACAAAGAAGACATAAAGCTGTTTGCTGAAATGGGCTTCAAATGCTTCCGTACGTCTATTGCCTGGACCCGAATCTTCCCGCGAGGTGACGAAACTCAGCCAAATGAAGAAGGGCTGAAGTTTTACGACGACATGTTCGACGAGCTGCTCAAGTACAACATTGAGCCGGTTATTACCCTCTCCCACTTCGAAATGCCGCTACATCTGGTACAGCAGTACGGTAGTTGGACCAACCGCAAAGTGGTCGATTTTTTCGTTCGTTTTGCCGAAGTGGTCTTTGAGCGCTACAAGCACAAGGTCAAATATTGGATGACCTTTAATGAGATCAACAACCAGCGTAACTGGCGCGCGCCGCTGTTTGGCTATTGCTGTTCCGGCGTGGTGTACACCGAGCATGAGAATCCGGAAGAAACGCTGTATCAGGTGCTGCATCACCAGTTTGTTGCCAGCGCGCTGGCGGTGAAGGCGGCACGGCGCATTAATCCTGAAATAAAAGTCGGCTGCATGCTGGCGATGGTGCCGCTGTACCCCTTCTCCTGTAAACCCGAGGATATGATGTTTGCGCAGGAATCGATGCGTGAACGCTACGTCTTCACCGACGTCCAGCTACGCGGTTATTACCCCTCTTATGTGCTGAACGAATGGGAGCGTCGTGAATTCAATATCAAAATGGAAGCAGGCGACAAACAGATCCTGCGTGAAGGCACCTGCGACTATCTCGGATTCAGCTACTACATGACCAACGCCGTAAAAGCGGAAGGTGGCAGCGGTGACGCGATTTCCGGCTTCGAAGGCAGCGTCCCCAACCCACACGTTAAAGCCTCCGACTGGGGCTGGCAGATAGATCCCGTCGGCCTGCGCTATGCCTTATGTGAGCTGTACGAACGCTATCAGAAGCCGCTGTTTATCGTTGAAAACGGCTTTGGTGCGTACGACAAAGTAGAAGAAGATGGCAGCATCAACGATGACTATCGCATCGACTATCTACGCGCCCACGTTGAAGAGATGATGAAAGCAGTAACGTACGATGGCGTAGATTTGATGGGCTACACACCGTGGGGCTGCATTGACTGCGTGTCGTTCACAACCGGTCAGTACAGTAAACGCTACGGCTTTATTTACGTGAACAAGCACGACGATGGCACCGGAGATATGTCGCGTTCACGCAAGAAAAGCTTCAACTGGTACAAAGAGGTGATCGCCAGCAACGGCGAAAATCTGTGATTTTTGCCGGATGGCGGCGTAAACGCCTTATCCGGCCTACACATTAATTTCCCGTAGGCCGATAAGCGATGCGCCATCCGGCAATCAACGCGCTACTTCCCACCCGCCAGCTCCAGAAAACTGCCCGTTACGTAAGACGCCTTCTCACTCAGCAGCCAGGTGATAGCCTGCGCCACTTCTTCCGGTTGTCCGCCACGCTGCATCGGTAACATCGACTTTACGCGATCAACCCGTCCGGGCTCCCCACCAGACGCATGCATATCGGTGTAGATTAGGCCAGGACGCACGCCGTTCACACGGATACCCTGCGCCGCCACCTCCAGCGCTAACCCCGTCGTCAACGTATCTACCGCCCCTTTCGACGCTGCATAGTCGATATATTCGAATGGAGCGCCCAGCCTTGATGCTGCTGACGAGACGTTAACAATCGCCCCGCCCTTACCGCCATGCTTCAACGACATCCGCTTAACCGCTTCCCGACAACACAGGAAATAGCCGGTAACGTTGGTTGCCATTACGCGGTTGATGCGTTCGGCAGTAAAGTTTTCTACCGTGCTCTGCTCGAACAAAATCCCGGCATTGTTCACCAGCGCAGCCAGTGGTTCACCTTCTCGGTCGATCGCCTCAAACATTGCCACAACCTGGCTTTCATCGCTGATATCCGCCCGCAGGGCAAATGCTTTGCCGCCTGCTGACGCAATGTGATTCACCACCTCGGTTGCCGCACGAATATTGTGATGGAAGTTAACCGCAACGGTGTAACCCTCTTCTGCCAGCTGTAGCGCAGTTGCGCGCCCAATACCGCGACTTCCGCCAGTAACAAGTGCGATTCCCATGGATACCTCCAGATATGAAAAAGCCGGGAGGCGGCTTCGCCTTACCCGGCCTATACACTGCTTTACTACGCGGAAAAGTTACTGATATTCGCTCATCGGCACGCAGGAGCAGAACAGATTACGGTCACCGTAAACGTCATCAAGACGTTTCACCGTTGGCCAGTATTTATTTGCCACGCCAGCCGGGAACACCGCAATTTCACGGCTGTAACCGTGATTCCACTCCGCCACCAGCTCGTTCTGGGTGTGCGGCGCGTTAACCAGCGGGTTATCTTCCAGTGGCCACTCGCCTGCTTTCACACGATCGATCTCTGTGCGGATTGCCAGCATCGCATCAATAAAGCGATCTAATTCCACTTTACCTTCAGATTCCGTCGGCTCCACCATCAGCGTACCCGCTACCGGGAACGACATGGTTGGCGCATGGAAACCGTAGTCGATCAGGCGCTTGGCAATATCCAGCTCGCTGATGCCGGTCTCTTCTTTCAGTGGACGAATGTCGAGAATACACTCGTGCGCCACACGGCCATCGCGACCAGTATACAGCACCGGGTAGGCATCTTTCAGACGGCTGGCAATGTAGTTGGCATTCAGAATTGCCACCTGGCTTGCCTGCTTCAGACCTTCTGCGCCCATCATGCGGATGTACATCCAGCTGATTGGCAGAATGGAGGCGCTACCGAACGGTGCGGCAGATACCGCGCCCTGACGGGTGAGCATGCCTTCAATCTGTACCACACTGTGACCCGGCACAAACGGTGCGAGATGCGATTTAACGCCGATCGGCCCCATACCCGGGCCGCCGCCGCCGTGCGGAATGCAGAAGGTTTTATGCAGGTTGAGGTGTGAAACATCCGCGCCGATAAAGCCTGGCGTGGTGATACCGACCTGAGCGTTCATGTTCGCGCCATCGAGGTAAACCTGGCCGCCGAACTGATGCACGACTTCGCATACTTCACGGATCGTTTCTTCGTACACGCCGTGGGTGGATGGATAGGTCACCATAATGCAGGACAGGTTTTCACCCGCCTGCGCCGCTTTTTCGCGCAGATCGCCAAGATCGATGTTGCCGTTTTTATCACAGGCCACCACTACCACCTGCATTCCCGCCATCTGGGCGGAAGCTGGGTTAGTACCGTGAGCAGAGGCCGGGATCAGGCAGATATCGCGATGACCTTCGTTACGGCTTTCGTGATAGTGACGAATCGCCAGCAGGCCCGCATATTCACCCTGTGCGCCGGAGTTCGGCTGCATGCAGACGGCGTCATAACCGGTCAGTTTTACCAGCCACTCAGAAAGCTGACCAATCATCTGCTGATACCCTTCCGCCTGCTCAGGTGGGCAGAACGGGTGCAGTTCAGCAAATTCAGGCCAGGTGATAGGGATCATCTCGGCGGCCGCGTTCAGCTTCATGGTGCAGGAACCCAGTGGGATCATTGCCTGATTCAGCGCCAGATCTTTACGTTCCAGCGAGTGCATGTAGCGCATCATCTCGGTTTCGCTGTGGTAGCGATTGAACACCGGATGACTCAGGATCGCATCATCACGCAGCATGTTGTCCTGAATAGAACGGCTGTCGAGCGCCACGTCTTTATCCAGCGTATCGATGTTCAGGCCGTGGCTGTCGCCCAGCAGAACATTAAACAACTGCACCACATTTTCACGGGTGGTGGTTTCGTCGAGCGTAATGCCTACGGCGTTATGAATATCGCTGCGCAGGTTGATTTCTGCCGCTTCGGCACGCGCCAGCACGGCCGCTTTATCAGCGACTTCGACACACAGGGTGTCAAAGTAGTGCGCATGACGCAGCTTCAACCCTTTCTGTTGCAGACCCGCGGCCAGAATATCGGTCAGGCGGTGGATGCGGTTCGCAATGCGCTTCAGTCCGACTGGACCGTGGTAAACGGCATACAGGCTGGCGATGTTTGCCAGCAGTACCTGCGAGGTACAAATATTGGAGTTCGCTTTCTCACGGCGGATATGCTGCTCGCGAGTCTGCATCGCCATGCGCAGAGCGGTATTACCTGCGGCATCTTTGGAGACGCCGATAATACGGCCTGGCATGGAACGTTTGAATTCGTCTTTGGCAGCAAAGAATGCCGCGTGCGGGCCGCCGTAACCCATCGGTACGCCAAAGCGCTGAGCGGAGCCGAAAACAATGTCCGCGCCCTGTTTGCCCGGCGCAGTCAGCAGAACCAGCGCCATAAAATCGGCCGCTACGCTGACCACCACTTTACGCGCTTTCAGTTCAGCAATCAGCGCGCTGTAGTCGTGAACTTCACCGGTAGTGCCCACTTGTTGCAGCAGCACCCCGAAGACATCCTGGTGATCCAGCGCTTTTGCTGCGTCGTCAACGATGACATCAAAGCCGAAGGTTTCCGCACGGGTACGGACAACATCCAGCGTTTGCGGATGAACATCAGACGCCACAAAGAAGCGGTTGGCGTTTTTCAGTTTACTGACGCGTTTTGCCATCGCCATGGCTTCGGCAGCCGCGGTGGCTTCATCCAGCAGAGAAGCGGAAGCCATATCCAGACCGGTCAGATCCAACGTCACCTGCTGGAAGTTAAGCAGTGCTTCCAGACGGCCCTGGGAGACTTCTGGTTGATACGGCGTATATGCGGTGTACCAACCCGGGTTTTCCAGCATATTACGCAGGATAACCGGCGGTAACTGCACGGCGGTATAACCCATGCCAATGTAGGACGTGAAGCGCTTGTTACGCCCGGCGATGGCTTTTAACTCTGCCAGCGCAGCGTATTCGGTCGCCGCCTCGCCCACCTGTGGCGGGGTTGCGAGCTGAATGTCTTTCGGCACAATCTGGCCGATCAGCGCGTTTAACGACTCGGCGCCAACCGCATTCAGCATTTCTTGCTGCTGCGCGGCGTCCGGTCCGATATGGCGTTCAATGAAAGCGCCGCTGTTTTCAAGCTGGCTTAACGTCTGTGTCATGGGCGATGGTTCCTGAAACGTGCAGTGAATCGTGATTGTCTCTAACTCAATTGCCCGGTGGCGCTGACGCTTACCTGGCCTACATAAAACCGTAGGCCGGATAAACGCAGTGCCATCCGGCACAATCTTATTCGTCTTCCAGTAATGCCTCGTACGCAGTGGCATCCAGCAGTGATTCGATTTCGCTTTCGTCGCTGGCTTTGATCTTGAAGATCCAGCCGCCGGTATACGGCTCGCTGTTCACCAGTTCCGGGGAGTCGCTGAGCGCGTCATTCACCGCCACAATCTCACCGCCCACTGGCGCATAGATATCGGAAGCCGCTTTTACGGATTCCGCAACCGCGCAGTCGTCGCCCGCGCTAACAGTGGCACCCACTTCTGGCAGGTCAACGAACACCATGTCACCCAGCAGTTCCTGAGCATGTTCGGTGATCCCTACGGTGTAAGAGCCGTCTGCTTCTTTGCGCAGCCATTCGTGTTCTTTACTGTATTTCAGTTCTGCTGGTACGTTGCTCATCAATCAATCTCCAAAAAGGATGAATCACGCGACGGCTTTGCCGTTACGCACAAAAACAGGTTTAGTCACTTTTACCGGCATTTCACGGTTACGGATCTGCACGATTGCCGTCTCGCCTATACCCGCAGGTACGCGCGCCAGTGCAATGCTGTAGCCCAGCGTCGGAGAGAACGTACCACTGGTGATAATGCCTTCATGCGCATTGCCCGCCGCATCGGTGAAACGCACCGGCAGTTCATTACGCAGTACGCCTTTCTCGGTCATTACCAGGCCAACCAGCTGCTGGTGACCTTTTTCACGCTGCATTTCCAGTGCTTCGCGACCAATGAAGTCGCGGTCAGCCGGTTCCCACGCGATGGTCCAGCCCATGTTGGCGGCCAACGGAGAAATACCCTCGTCCATTTCCTGGCTGTACAGGTTCATACCGGCTTCCAGACGCAGCGTATCGCGCGCGCCCAGACCACATGGCTGTACGCCTGCGTCGACCAGCGCACGCCAGAAATCCGCGGCTTTTTCATTCGGCAGGGCAATTTCATAGCCTGCTTCGCCGGTATAGCCAGTGGTGGCGATAAACAAATCACCCGCCTGCACGCCAAAGAACGGCTTCATGCCTTCTACCGCATGGCGCTGTTCTTCAGTAAACAGCGTGGCGGCTTTAGCCTGAGCATTCGGTCCCTGCACCGCAATCATCGACAAGTCATCACGAACGGTGATGTCGATAGCGTAAGGTTCAGCGTGTTGGGTTATCCAGGAGAGGTCTTTTTCGCGGGTGGCGGAGTTAACAACGAGGCGGAAGAAATCTTCAGTGAAGTAGTAGACGATCAGGTCATCAATCACACCGCCCGACGCATTGAGCATACCGGAGTAAAGGGCTTTACCGGTTTTCGTTAGCTTCGCGACGTCGTTTGCCAGCAGATAACGCAAGAACTCCCGGGTGCGACTGCCGCGCAGGTCGACGATGGTCATGTGCGACACATCAAACATACCGGCATCGGTGCGAACAGCGTGGTGCTCGTCGAGCTGAGAACCGTAATGCAGAGGCATCATCCAGCCATGGAAATCAACCATGCGCGCGCCGCATAGCGTGTGTTGTTCGTACAAAGGAGTCTGTTGAGCCATCTTTTCCTCGTTGAATAAGCGGGGCTATCAACTCTTTCGCGGTGAAATGTTCACCACGAAACCCAGCACCGCAGCCGCTCCGGGGGCTGCGACGCAAACGTTCTCTTTGTCTTGAACTTACCACTGAAACAGACGCTAAACCATAAGGCAAAATTAACCATCACATTAGCTTATGGCTAAAAATGCCCAGATCAACGACAGAATAAAAAACCAATTAACCGCCATAAAATCAGAACAACAGATAGATAAAACGAAACAAATCGTCATCAATCCATATTAAATGTGGAAAAAATGTCAAAAATGGCGTTATGAGAAAATAGTAATATTAAAAAAACTAATGCGAAAAGAAGCGTGAAATTAGATTATTTCAAATGAGAGAAGCATCCCGGCGCGCAGGCCGGGAGAGGAAAGTGTGACGGGTCTCAAACTCTTAAAATTGTCCTGACGGACGTTAGCGCAACCACTCAGGAAGATCGTTTAATCCCATCGCCTGACGGATGAGTTGTGGTTTTACGCCTGGCAGGGTATCGGCCAGTTTCAGACCAATATCACGCAGCAGTTTCTTCGCTGGGTTCGCGCCAGCAAACAGTTCACGGAACCCCTGCATACCGGCCAGCATCACCGCTGCACTGTGCTTACGGCTACGCTCGTAGCGACGCAGATAGAGGTACTGACCGATGTCTTTCCCCTGGCGTTGCAGACGTTTTAGCTCATCAATCAGCTCCGCAGCATCCATAAAACCGAGGTTAACCCCCTGTCCTGCCAGCGGATGGATGGTATGTGCCGCATCACCGACCAGCGCCAGGCGGTGCGCGGCAAACTGGCGGGCATAGCGCCCCGTTAGCGGAAACACCTGACGTTCACTCTCAACGCGACATAGTCCCAGCCGATTATCAAAGGCGATATTCAGCGCCTGATTAAACGCGTCAACACTTGCCAGTTGCATGCGCTCTGCTTCCTGCGGCGAGAGTGACCAGACGATAGAGCACAAATGCGGATCGCTGAGCGGTAAGAACGCCAGAATGCCTTCGCCATGGAACGCCTGGCGGGCAACTGCACCGTGCGCGTCCTCGGTACGAATGGTTGCCACCAGCGCATGATGGCGATAATCCCAGAAGGTCAGCGGGATATCCGCTTTGTTACGCAACCAGGAGTTTGCGCCGTCCGCGCCAATGACCAGGCGCGCAGTCAGCATCGAACCATCCTTCAGGGTCAGAAAAGCTTCGTTCTCCCCCCAGGCCACTTGCTGAAGTTCTGCCGGAGCCATTAGCGTAATATCCGCCGACTGCTGCGCCTTTTGCCACAGCGCGTAGTGGACCACCGAATTTTCAACGATATGTCCTAAATGGCTATAGCCCATGCTTTGGTCATCAAATTCGATGCGCCCAAAGCTGTCTTTGTCCCAAACTTCCATCCCGTGGTAACAGCAAGCCCGACGGGCGACAATGTCTGACCATACGCCAAGACGGGTCAGTAGTTTTTCGCTGGCGGCGTTAATGGCCGACACGCGAAGCTGAGGAGGTGCATCCGCCGCCAGAGGCTGCGGAACATGTTGTTCTAATACGGCAACGCGTAACCCGCTGCCCTGCAAGCCGCAGGCAACCGCCAGTCCCACCATGCCGCCACCAACAATTGCTACATCAACACTTTGCACTGTTTGCTCCTGAAAACGGGACTATCAAATACCGTAGGCCGGATCAGGCGAAGCCGCCATCCGGCATGATTGCCATTGCATTTTCCTGATGGCGCTACGCTTATCAGGCCTACTGGCTATATTTATCGCGCGACCCAGCCCAGGGTCCGCTCCGCCAACGCATCGCGGGCTGGCGTCAATAATTCCATCGCCATAAGACCCACGTTACGTCCAACAACCAGCGGTGCCCAGCGATTGGCAAACAGATACACCAGGCTGTTGGTCACGCCAATCGTTGTTTCGCGATCGGTCTCACGACGCTGCTGATAGCGCGACAGCACCGCATAATCACCCACGTCTTCGGCTGCAAACTGTGCCTGCGTCAACGTTTCGGCAAGGCTCATGACATCGCGCAGGCCGAGATTAAAACCTTGGCCGGCAATAGGATGCAGGGTCTGCGCCGCATTGCCCACCAGCACGGTGCGATGGCTAATCGCCTTCACCGCGGTGGTTAAAGACAGCGGATAGGCGCTACGTTGACCGGCTTGCGTAATGCGCCCAAGCCGCCAGCCAAACGTCGTTTGCAGTTCGCGACAAAACTGTTCGTCAGACCAGGCCATGATCTCATCTCGCTTTTCCAGCGGATGACACCACACCAGCGAGCAGCGCCCTTCTGACATCGGTAACATGGCCAGCGGGCCATGCTGCGTGAAACGTTCAAACGCTCGTCCGTTATGCGGGACGGAGGTGGTAACGTTGGCAATCACCGCCAGTTGTTCGTAAGGCTGCTGCTGCCAGTCAACGCCGCAGGCGGTCGCCAGCGCAGAGCGTGTGCCGTCAGCGGCTACCAGTACACGACCGGTAATCACCTCGCTATTCTCCAGCGTGACCTCAACGTGCTGCTGGGTGCGCGACACGCTGGCCACCCGGTCAGGGCAATGTAGCGTGACGCCGCGCGCTTTGCGCAACAGCGCAAACAGACGCAGCCCGACGTCATGCAGTTCCACCACCTGACCCAGCGCAGGAATACGGTATTCCTGTGCATCAAGCGTCACACACCCGGCATGTCCACGGTCGCTGACGTGCACCGTTTTGATCGGGGTTGCGCAATCGGCAATGGCCTGCCAGACGCCAATTCGCGCCAACTGCTGGCAGGTGCCTGCGGCCAACGCAATCGCCCGAGCGTCAAATCCCGGATGGCGGTCAGTATCCGGCTCGCTCGCTTCAATAAGATGGACCGGCAGCGTCCCATGACTCAGCTCTGAAATAGCCAGCGCCAGAGTCGCTCCAACCATACCACCACCGACAATAATCACGCTCATTTCAGTCGCGCCGCAGCCATCAGTGCTTCAATATCATCCGCCTTTTTCACTACGCTGGCGGTGAGGTTTTCATTACCGTCTTCGGTAATCAGGATGTCATCTTCAATACGAATGCCAATTCCGCGATAAGCCGGTGGTACGTCGGCGTCCGGCGCGATATACAGTCCTGGCTCGACGGTAAGCACCATCCCCGGTTCGAGGATACGCGAGCGATCCTGGCCATAAACGCCAACGTCGTGGACATCCAGCCCCAGCCAATGGCTCAGGCCATGCATAAAGAAAGGACGCTGCGCGTTGTCGGCAATCAGTTGATCGACATCGCCGTGCAGAATACCCAGTTTTACCAGACCGGTAATCATGATGCGCACCACCTCTCCCGTCACCTCCTGGATGGACGTCCCCGGACGATACAAACGCAGGCTGGTTTCCAGTGACTCCAGCACGATGTCATAGATCTCGCGCTGGGCGGGAGTGAACTTCCCGTTGACCGGGAAGGTGCGGGTAATGTCGCCAGCGTAACCTTTGTATTCGCATCCGGCGTCAATCAGCACCAAATCGCCATCGCGCATTTCACTTTCGTTTTCGGTGTAATGCAGGATGCAGCCGTTTACACCGCTGCCGACAATGGTGTTATAGGAAGGATAACGCGCACCATGACGGGTAAACTCATGATGGATCTCCCCTTCCAGCTGATACTCGAACATTCCCGGACGACATTTTTCCATCGCGCGGGTATGCGCCAGCGCGCTGATTTCACCGGCACGACGCATGATTGCTATTTCTTCCGGCGATTTGAACAGGCGCATCTCGTGCACCATCGGACGCCAGTCGATAATCGCCGCAGGGGCTTTCATATTTTGTCTGGCGCCTTTGCGCAGCTTATCCATCGCCGTAAACACAATCTCATCCGCCCAGGCATATTCGCCCTGGGCGTGGTACACCGTGTCCAGACCGTTAAGCAACTGATGCAGTTGTTGGTTGATTTCGCTGAACGCTAACGCCCGATCAACACCCAGTTTCTCGGGGGCAGCATCTTGTCCCAGACGGCGACCAAACCAGATCTCCGCCGTCAGGTCACGTACCCGGTTGAACAAAACGCTATGGTTATGAGTGTCATTACTTTTAATCAGCACCAGCACGGCTTCAGGTTCGTTAAAACCGGTGAAGTACCAAAAGTCGCTGCTCTGGCGGTACGGATATTCACTGTCCGCACTGCGCGTCGCTTCTGGGGCCGCGAAAATCAGCGCAGCGCTGCCTGGCTGCATGTGCGCCAGTAATGCCTGGCGACGGCGTAAGTATTCTTGCTGAGTCATAACACTCTCCCTGGCGTTCTCGTTACTTAGTGCAGTGTCGGTTTACGTACTTCCGGCGCGGTCGGTTGCTGACGCGTAAACGTGTCATGGCACAACAGCGCAGCAACACGCACGTACTCGATGATCTCTTCAAGCGACATTTCCAGCTCTTCCTGATCTTCGTCTTCGTCATATCCCAACTGGGCGATATTGCGCAGGTCGTCAATCGCTTCGCCGGTTTCGCCGGTCACTTTGTCGAGCTTGGGCTGCGTAACCCCGAGGCCCAGCAAAAAGTGATTGACCCAGCCCGCCAGCGCGTCGGCACGATCGAACACGCTAACGCCGTCGCCTTCAGGCAGATAAAGCTGAAAAAGGAAGCCGTCGTCTTCCAGGGCGTCGCTGGTCGCCGCGTGCATTTTGATCAGTGCCTGAGCCAGCTCATGGCCAAAGGCCAAACCTTCGTTGGTCAGGTCGTGCAACAGCGGCTGCCATGAGCTGTCGTTGTTGCCGCCGCAAATCATCCCGCTGATCAAACCGTGCATTTCGGCCGGGGTTAATCCAGCCCCTTGTTGGTTCAAAAACTGGCTAACATCGGTGTAACCAGGCATTTCGTTCTGTATGGACATAAGCATTCGTCATCAAAGGGAGGATATTCATGTTATGCTACCACTTTGGGCCCTGGTGGACCAGAAAAGGGCTTGTATGTTCATACCAGGGTAGCTATAGTGTCGCCCCTTCGCGGACCCAAGGTCTGGAGACGAAGGCAGCGCAGTCAATCAGCAGGAAGGTGGCATGTCTGCACAACCCGTCGATATCCAAATTTTTGGCCGTTCACTGCGAGTGAATTGCCCGCCTGAACAACAAGATGCGTTGAATCAGGCTGCGGACGATCTGAATCAGCGATTGCAAGATCTGAAAGTTCGCACTAGAGTCACAAATACTGAGCAGCTAGTTTTCATCGCCGCGTTGAACATCAGCTATGAATTAACTCAGGAAAAAGCGAAGACGCGTGACTACGCGGCGAGCATGGAACAACGTATTCGGATGCTACAACAAACCATTGAACAGGCGTTGCTTGATCAGGGTCGCATAACCGAAAAAACGGGCCAAAACTTTGAATAACACTTTTCGGTTTACTGTGGTAGAGTGACCGTGAAGACAAAATTTCTCTGAGATGTTTGCAAGCGGGCCAGTCCCCTGAGCCGATATTTCATACCACAAGAATGTGGCGCTCCACGGTTGGTGAGCATGCTCGGTTCGTCCGAGAAGCCTTAAAACTGTGACGACACATTCACCTTGAACCAAGGGTTCAAGGGTTACAGCCTGCGGCGGCATCTCGGAGATTCCCTTCTACCTGGCAACAGCCATGACACTACTTTCTGAACTTCCTTTATCCCGGCAAGAAATTCGTCAACTGATTCGGCAACGTCGCCGTGCGCTAACGCCTGAGCAACAACGCCATTTCGGTCAGCAGGCCGCGAGCAGAATGCTGAGCTTCCCCCCTGTTGTACTCGCCCACACCGTGGCGGTATTTCTCTCTTTTGATGGCGAACTTGATACTCAACCGCTGATCGAACAACTGTGGCGTGCGGGCAAGCGTGTCTATCTCCCGGTTCTACATCCGTTTAGCCGCGGTAATTTACTGTTTCTGCACTATCATCCGCACAGTGATCTGGTAACTAACCGACTCAAAATCCAGGAGCCGCGACTCGATGTGCGCGACGTTTTGCCGTTATCAAAGCTGGATGTATTGATTACGCCGCTCGTGGCGTTTGATGAAGACGGACAGCGCTTAGGCATGGGCGGTGGTTTTTACGATCGCACGTTACAAAACTGGCAGCAGCATCAGATCCAGCCGGTGGGCTACGCACATGATTGCCAGCGAGTGGAGAAGTTACCGGTCGAAGAGTGGGATATTCCGCTGCCCGCGGTGGTAACACCGTCAAAAGTATGGGAATGGTAGCCTTGAATTGCCAGATGGCGCTACGCTTATCAGACCTACGAATCATCTCGTAGGTCGGTTAAGACGCAGTCGCCACCCGGCACGATGTACCAATAATTAGTACAGCATACGCGCGCGAATCGTTCCCGGAATGGCTTTCATCGCCAGCAGCGCTTTCTCCGCCACATCCTCATCTGCCTCGATATCAATAACCACATACCCCACCTGCGCGGAAGTTTGCAGATACTGCGCGGCAATGTTAACGCCCTGCTCGGCAAAGATTTGGTTCAGCGCGGTCAGCACGCCTGGTCGGTTTTCGTGAATGTGCATCAGACGACGACCACCGTGCAGCGGCAGCGACACTTCCGGGAAGTTAACCGCCGACAGCGTAGAGCCGTTATCGGAATACTTCGTCAGCTTACCTGCCACTTCCAGACCAATGTTTTCCTGCGCTTCCAGCGTTGAACCGCCGATGTGCGGCGTCAGGATCACGTTGTCAAAATCACACAGCGGAGATGTAAACGGATCGCTGTTGCTCGCCGGCTCCGTCGGGAAGACGTCGATTGCTGCGCCAGCCAGATGCTTAGTGGCTAACGCATCGCACAGCGCAGGAATATCAACAACCGTGCCGCGCGCGGCGTTGATCAGCAGCGCACCCGGCTTCATCAGGGCAATCTCTTGTGCGCCCATCATATTCTTGGTGGAGGCATTTTCCGGCACGTGAAGGCTGACCACATCGCTCATATTGAGCAGGTCGGAAAGATGCTGTACCTGGGTGGCGTTACCCAGCGGAAGTTTGTTTTCAATATCATAGAAATAGACGTGCATCCCCAGCGATTCCGCCAGAATGCCCAACTGGGTACCAATGTGGCCGTAACCAATAATCCCCAGTTTTTTGCCACGCGCTTCAAAAGAGCCGGTAGCCAGTTTGTTCCACACGCCACGGTGCGCCTTAGCGTTCGCTTCCGGCACGCCGCGCAGCAGCAGCAACAGTTCGCCAATTACCAGTTCGGCAACGGAGCGGGTGTTAGAGAATGGTGCGTTAAACACGGGGATCCCGCGTTTTGCCGCCGCACCCAGATCAACCTGATTGGTGCCGATACAGAAGCAGCCTATCGCGACCAGTTTCTCTGCGGCGTCAATCACATCTTCAGTCAGATGAGTACGGGATCGCAGGCCAATAAAATGGGCATCACGGATGGACTCTTTCAGCTGTTCAGTGTCCAGAGCGCCTTTGTGAAACTCGATGTTGGTGTAACCTGCCGCACGAAGGCTTTCCAGTGCTTTTTGATGCACACCTTCAACCAGCAGAAACTTAATCTTTTCTTTCTCCAGTGATACCTTTGCCATTTCCCCGACCCTGTCTTTTTTTAGTTCAATCTGATGTGTTGTGTGTGGGATTTTCATCCGCCTCTTCAACATATCAAAAAAAAATATTGCGGCAATATGAACGTTTGCGTCGTCGTGCTGAAGAAGTGTCATTCAGCGGGAAATGTCAGAGTAAAATTCTGGTGATAACTTTTTCTTTGGAGGGATCGGCAGGACAATATTGTAAACGTGACACAAGTCACCAAATTTGCCCTGCCAAAATTTTTTTAACGACAGAAGATCCCGGTCGTCAGATCATTTTACGATAGTTTTCACGCCATCTGCTGTGCCGATCAGCGCAACGTCCGCCCCACGGTTGGCAAACAGACCCACGGTCACAACGCCCGGGATTGCGTTGATGGCGTTTTCCATCGCCACAGCGTCAAGGATCTCCAGACCGTGCACGTCAAGGATGACGTTGCCGTTATCAGTAATCACACCCTGACGGTATTCAGGACGACCGCCCAGCTTCACCAACTGACGAGCAACCGCACTACGCGCCATCGGGATCACTTCTACCGGCAGCGGGAAGTTACCCAGAATATCGACTTCTTTGGACGCGTCGGCGATGCAGATAAATTTCTTAGCGACGGAGGCAATGATCTTTTCGCGGGTCAGCGCTGCGCCGCCGCCTTTGATCATTTGCATGTGACCGTTGATTTCGTCCGCGCCATCAACGTACACGCCAAGGCTGTCCACTTCGTTAAGATCGAACACGTGGATACCGAGGCTTTTGAGTTTTTCAGTGGAAGCGTCCGAACTGGACACTGCGCCTTCAATCTGACCTTTCATGGTGCCCAGCGCATCAATAAAGTGTGCGGCTGTTGAACCGGTACCTACGCCCACAATGGTGCCGGGCTGTACATACTGAAGTGCCGCCCATCCTACTGCTTTTTTCAGTTCATCCTGCGTCATGATCGTTTCGCCTGTGGTGTGAATGTGGTGTGGAAATTCACGCGCATTATAGAACATTGCGTAGAAAAATGTCCCCACACCCGCTCGCAGACGGCGGATTTCGTCTGTACCCAACCTAAAATTGTGTCATAGTGCAGAACACGCAAAAATATCAGGAGTACGTCAGAGCAATGAAACGTCCGGACTACAGAACACTACAAGCACTGGATGCAGTTATTCGTGAACGGGGATTTGAGCGCGCTGCGCAAAAGCTATGCATCACACAATCCGCGGTTTCACAACGCATAAAACAGCTTGAGAATATGTTCGGACAACCGCTGCTGGTGCGTACCGTACCGCCTCGCCCAACCGAGCAAGGGCAAAAGTTGCTGGCACTGTTGCGTCAGGTTGAACTGCTGGAAGACGAGTGGCTGGGAGATGAACAAACCGGCTCGACGCCGCTGCTGCTCTCCCTGGCCGTCAACGCCGACAGTCTGGCCACCTGGCTACTCCCGGCGCTGGCCCCTGTGCTGGCAAACTCACCGATTCGTCTGAACCTGCAGGTTGAAGATGAAACACGCACTCAGGAACGCCTGCGTCGCGGTGAAGTGGTGGGCGCGGTGAGTATTCAACATCAGGCGCTACCAAGCTGTCTGGTGGATAAACTCGGCGCGCTGGACTACCTGTTTGTCGGCTCAAAACCTTTTGCCGAGCGCTACTTTCCGAATGGCGTCACCCGTTCTGCCCTGCTAAAAGCGCCGGCGGTTGCGTTTGACCATCTCGACGACATGCATCAGGCTTTTCTGCAACAAAACTTCGATCTGCCACCGGGCAGCGTGCCGTGCCACATCGTTAACTCGTCGGAAGCCTTTGTGCAGCTGGCGCGCCAGGGGACAACCTGCTGCATGATCCCACACCTGCAGATCGAGAAAGAGCTGGAAAGCGGCGAGCTTATCGACTTAACGCCAGGCCTGTTCCAGCGTCGGATGCTCTATTGGCATCGCTTTGCACCGGAAAGCCGCATGATGCGCAACGTCACCGATGCGCTGCTGGCCTACGGACACAATGTGCTGCGTCAGGATTAAAGCATTTATTGCCCCTGAGTGCCGGATGGCGGCGTAACGCCTTATCCGGCCTACAACCTTATACCCTCTTTTCATGCTATTCCCGCCACGTCTTTGAAATCCATCACAAAATAAAACACGCCACGCGGCAAAAAACGACGTCTTATTGGCTATTTTTTGCTGGCGACAAGCCAGCTGAAAAAGCTCACCGTATTCGCAAAGATTCAACTTATTGCGTAATACGGAGCAAAAAATGGCCAATATGCAGGCGTGGCAAACGCTCGCCAACAAGGAACTCAGCCGACGGGAAAAAACCGTCGACTCGCTGGTAAAACAGACGGCAGAAGGGATTGCCATTAAGCCGCTGTACACCGAGGCTGATCTCGACAACCTGGAAGTGACGGGCACCCTCCCCGGCCTGGCGCCTTACGTTCGTGGCCCACGCGCCACCATGTATACCGCGCAGCCGTGGACTATTCGCCAGTACGCCGGGTTCTCTACCGCCAAAGAATCTAACGCGTTTTATCGCCGCAATCTCGCCGCCGGACAAAAAGGGCTTTCCGTCGCCTTTGACCTCGCCACCCATCGCGGCTACGACTCAGATAACCCGCGCGTGGCAGGCGACGTCGGCAAAGCGGGCGTGGCTATAGATACCGTCGAAGATATGAAGGTACTGTTCGACCAGATCCCACTGGATAAAATGTCGGTATCCATGACCATGAACGGCGCGGTACTCCCGGTGATGGCGTTTTATATCGTGGCAGCGCAGGAGCAAGGCGTCGCGCCAGAGCTGCTCACTGGCACGATACAAAACGATATTCTGAAAGAGTACCTGTGCCGTAACACCTATATTTACCCGCCCAAGCCCTCTATGCGCATTATCGCTGACATCATCGCCTGGTGTTCTGACAATATGCCGCGCTTTAATACCATCAGCATCAGCGGATATCACATGGGTGAAGCGGGTGCCAACTGCGTGCAGCAGGTGGCGTTTACCCTGGCCGACGGGATTGAGTACATCAAGGCCGCGCTGTCCGCCGGACTGAAAATTGATGATTTCGCCCCACGACTGTCATTCTTCTTCGGCATTGGCATGGATCTGTTTATGAATGTCGCCATGCTGCGCGCCGCGCGTTATCTGTGGAGCGAGGCGGTCAGCGGTTTTGGCGCCACCAACCCAAAATCCCTGGCGCTACGTACCCACTGTCAGACCTCCGGCTGGAGCCTGACCGAGCAGGATCCGTACAACAACGTGGTGCGCACCACCATCGAGGCGCTGGGTGCAACCCTGGGCGGTACTCAGTCTTTGCACACCAACGCCTTTGATGAAGCGCTCGGCCTGCCGACTGACTTTTCTGCCCGCATCGCACGCAATACGCAGATCATCATTCAGGAGGAGTCGGAGATCTGCCGCACCGTCGATCCGCTGGCCGGATCGTATTATGTGGAGTCGCTGACCGATCAGATCGTTAAGCAAGCACGGGCGATCATCGAACAGATCGATGAAGCGGGTGGAATGGCGAAAGCGATAGAAGCGGGGTTACCAAAACGGATGATCGAAGAAGCTTCCGCCCGCGAACAATCACTCATCGACCAGGGCCAGCGCGTTATCGTTGGCGTGAACAAATACAAGCTGGATAAAGAAGACGCCACGTCGGTATTGGAAATCGACAACGTCAAGGTGCGCAACGAGCAGATTGCCTCGCTGCAACACATCCGCGCGACCCGTGACGATATTGCGGTGAAAGCCACGCTGAAAGCTTTGACCCACGCAGCGCGGCACAATGAAAACCTGCTCGCCGCCGCAATAGATGCCGCGCGCGTTCGCGCCACGCTGGGTGAAATCTCTGACGCACTGGAGTCCGCTTTTGACCGTTACCTGGTACCCAGCCAGTGTGTTACCGGAGTGATTGCGCAAAGCTACCACCAGTCTGAAAAATCCGCCGACGAGTTTGACGCCATTGTTGCGCAAACTGAAAAATTTCTCGCCGATAACGGCCGCCGCCCGCGCATTCTGGTCGCTAAGATGGGTCAGGACGGTCACGATCGCGGCGCCAAAGTGATCGCCAGCGCCTATTCCGATCTCGGTTTCGATGTTGACCTCAGCCCGATGTTCTCCACGCCGGAAGAGATCGCTCGCCTGGCGGTAGAAAACGATGTGCACGTGGTTGGCGCCTCTTCACTGGCGGCGGGTCATAAAACGTTGATCCCCGAACTGGTGGCGGCGCTCAAAAGCTGGGGGCGCGAGGACATTTGCGTGGTAGCCGGCGGCGTCATCCCACCGCAGGATTACGCCTTCCTGCAAGCGCGCGGTGTCGCCGCTATTTATGGTCCCGGTACGCCGATGCTCGACAGCGTACGCGATGTATTAACCCGCATTGGTCAGCACCATGATTAGCAGCGCCACGCTGGCTGATAGCATCCAGCGTCTACGTTTGGGGGAGCGCGCCACGCTCGCCCAGGCCATGACGCTGGTCGAGAGCCAGCATCCGCGTCATCAGCTACTCAGCACACAGCTGCTGGACGCCATTATACCGTTCACCGGTAACGCCCTGCGTCTGGGCATTACCGGTACGCCGGGCGCGGGGAAAAGCACCTTTCTGGAAGCCTTTGGCATGCTACTGATCCGTAAGGGATTGCGGGTGGCGGTGATCGCTGTCGATCCCAGCAGTCCGGTCAGCGGCGGTAGCATTCTGGGCGATAAAACCCGTATGACGGAACTGGCGCGTGCGGATGCCGCGTTTATTCGACCGGTTCCTTCCAGCGGGCATTTGGGCGGTACCAGCCAGCGCGCCCGGGAATTAATGCTGCTGTGCGAAGCGGCAGGCTTCGACGTAGTGATCGTCGAAACCGTCGGCGTTGGGCAGTCCGAAACAGAAGTCGCCAGCATGGTTGATTGCTTTCTCTCGCTGCAAATAGCCGGCGGTGGTGACGATCTGCAGGGCATCAAAAAAGGCATCATGGAGATGGCTGATCTGGTCATCATCAACAAGGATGACGGGGACAACCGCGCCAACGTAGCCATCACCCGCCATATGTATGATTCCGCCCTGCACATTCTCCGCCGCAAGTATGACGAGTGGCAGCCGCAGGCTCTGGCCTGCAGCGCGCTGGAAAAACGCGGCATTGAAGAAATCTGGCAGGCCATCATCGATTTTAAAACATGCCTTATAGCCAGCGGGCGGCTGGAAAAAGTCCGCCAGCAGCAGGCGGTGGACTGGTTACAGAAACAGGCCGAAGAAGAGGCGCTGCACCTGTTATTTTCCTGCACTGATTTCGATCGCTATTTCCAGCAAACGCTGCGCTCGGTCAGGAACAATGATCTTTCGCCACGTACCGGCCTGCGACACATCAGCGAATTTATCCAACATCATTACTTTGATTAAAGAGAACATTATGTCCTATCAATACGTCAACGTCGTCATCATCCAGAAAGTCGCGGTCATTGAATTCAACTATGCCCGCAAGCTTAACGCCCTGAGCAAAGTGTTTATTGACGATCTTATGCTGGCGCTGAACGATCTCAATCGTCCAGAAATTCGCTGTATTATTCTGCGCGCACCGAGCGGGGCCAAAGTGTTCTCTGCTGGACATGATATTCATGAACTCCCTACCGGACGTCGCGATCCGCTGTCCTATGACGATCCGCTGCGCCAGATCACCCGCATGATCCAAAAGTACCCGAAACCTATTATCTCGATGGTTGAAGGCAGCGTCTGGGGCGGTGCATTCGAGATGATCATGAGTTCCGATCTCATCATCTCTGCCGAGACCTCGACGTTCTCGATGACGCCGGTCAATCTCGGCGTGCCGTATAACCTGGTGGGTATTCACAACCTGACCCGTGATGCGGGTTTTCATATCGTCAAAGAGCTGATTTTCACCGCCCTACCGATTACCGCCCAGCGCGCGCTGGCGGTAGGTATTCTCAACCATGTGGTCGCCGTCGACGAGCTGGAAGATTTTACTCTGCAAATGGCGCATCACATCTCAGAAAAAGCGCCGCTGGCGATTGCCGTGATCAAAGAAGAACTGCGCGTGCTGGGCGAAGCGCACACCATGAATTCCGATGAATTTGAACGCATCCAGGGCATGCGCCGTGCGGTTTACGACAGCAATGACTATCAGGAAGGGATGAATGCGTTTTTAGAAAAACGGAAACCGAATTTCGTCGGCCATTAATCGCGGTCAGCTAAAGGAAAAGCCATGAAACGGATGAGCGCCGAACAGGCGGCAGAAATTATTCAGCATGATGATATGGTGGCGTTCAGCGGCTTTACACCTGCGGGTTCACCAAAGGCGTTGCCCGCAGCGATTGCCCGGCAAGCCAGCGAACTGCATCAGGTAGGGCAGCCTTTTCAGATCCGCCTGCTAACCGGCGCGTCAATTAGCGCGGCCGCAGATGACGCGCTCTCTGAGGCGGATGCCGTTTCCTGGCGCGCGCCTTATCAAACCTCATCTGGCCTGCGTCAGAAAATTAATCAAGGCCAGGTGCGGTTTGTCGATCTCCATCTCAGTGAAGTCGCACAGATGGTTAATTACGGCTTCTTTGGCGAGATTGATGTTGCTGTTATAGAGGCCTCAGCCATTGCGCCGGACGGCAGGATCTGGCTGACCAGCGGGATCGGCAATGCGCCAACCTGGCTGCTACGGGCGAAAAAAGTCATTATTGAGCTGAATCATTATCACAATCCACGCGTAGCGGAACTGGCCGACATTGTGATACCAGGCGCGCCGCCGCGTCGTAACAGCGTCCCCATTTTTCATACCATGGATCGCATCGGCAGCCAGTGCGTCCAGATAGACCCGAAAAAAATCGTCGCTCTGGTGGAAACGAACCTGCCCGATGCCGGCAGTGCGTCGGATAAAACCAATCCGCTCTGCCAGCAAATTGCCGATAACGTGGTGAGCTTTCTGCTGGCGGAAATGGCGCACAAACGTATTCCACCTGAGTTTCTTCCCTTGCAAAGCGGCGTCGGCAATATTAATAACGCGGTGATGGCGCGACTGGGCGAGAATCCGGAAATTCCCCCCTTTATGATGTACTCCGAGGTACTGCAGGAGTCGGTCGTAAATCTGCTGGAAACGGGCAAGATAACTGGCGCCAGCGCCTCCAGCCTGACGATTTCCGCCGCCTCACTGCAGAAGATTTATGCCAATATGGATTTCTTCGCCAGCCGCATTGTGCTGCGCCCGCAGGAGATCTCCAATAACCCGGAGATCATCCGCCGGCTGGGGGTGATTGCGCTGAATGTCGGCCTGGAGTTTGATATCTATGGCCATGCCAATTCCACGCATGTTGCAGGGGTAAACCTGATGAACGGCATCGGCGGCAGCGGGGATTTTGAGCGCAACGCCTATCTGTCTATTTTTATGGCCCCGTCGATTGCCAAAGACGGGAAAATCTCGACGATCGTCCCGATGTGCAGCCACGTCGATCACAGCGAACACAGCGTCAAAGTGATCGTTACCGAACAAGGGATTGCCGATCTGCGTGGGTTATCGCCGCTGCAACGAGCGCACACCATCATCGACAACTGCGCGCACCCGCTGTACCGCGACTACCTGCATCGCTATCTGGAACAGGCACCCGGCGGGCATATTCATCACGATCTCAGCCACGCATTTGATCTGCACCGCAACTTGCTCGAAACAGGATCAATGCTGGGTTAATCTGCCGTACCGTCACGATCTTCAGCAATATGCTGGAGCATCATGGCGGTATAACGATGATTTTTCAGCGAATAGAGAAATTCCTGCATGAACATCGGGCTGCCGGGCGCATCAAAATATTTCAGCGTTGCCGGATTCACCAGCCGCCAGGCAAAATGGGGGATCACCGTCAGAAAATGTCCGCGCTCCACCGCACTCACCTTAGCCATAAAGCTATATGGACGATAGATAATGGTTGGATTGATCCCACTGGGCCGCATGTAGGCATCCAGCATGGCTTCAAAATTGGCGCGGTTCTGGAAGCGCATTTGCAGCCAGGGTAATTCCCGCAGCAGATCCTGAGGCTGCTTTTCTTCGTAACGGCGAGACACCAGAAACCCCAGGCGCAGGGGAGGCAATTCGCTCACCGCCAGATTTTCCAGCTCCTGAACGCGCGAAGAAACATGCTGCGGTGAAATAATAAAATCCAGCTGTCGGTCGAACAGATTATCAATCACCCCATTCTCACTGAATTCAACGGCCTGAGCCGTCACGCCTTCATATTTATCACCAAGGCTAATCAACTGGTCGAAAATGATGGTCGGATAGGTATTGTCGATGCCAATAACGATTTCACGCGAACGACGCGAGGAAGTATGGATTTCGTTATCAATGGCGGACAAACGCTGATAGACGGGAAACAGTTTTTGATACAGCTCCTGCCCGGCTTTGTTGAGACTGATGTTGTTGTCTTTACGGGTAAACAGCGTATAGCCGATTTGATCTTCCAGTGCAGCAATGCTTTTGCCAAAGGGCGATGCGGTCATGTGGATTTTTTCTGCTGCTCTGGCGATATTATTGGTTTGCGCCAGCAGAATAAAATTACGCATCTTTTTCGAGATAAAAATATCCATAGTCACCTCATAAAATCACTATGGCATATCCTCATGCAGCCCCAAAAAAGACGCACGACGCGGTCGCATTTTTACAGTTGATCACATAAAAACCCGGCTGAAAAGATTACTGCGTTTTGGCAGGTGTTGCCGCTGGCTGACTTGCCGCAGGCTCTATCTGGAAGACCACATCGACCTGATCGTCAAACTGAATGACCGGCTGCTCGTAGGTTTCCTGCGCCGATGCTGCAGGCGCTGCGTCGGCTTTCATCATCCGTACCATTGGGCTTGGCTGATAATTCGACACGTGGTAGCGCACGCTGTAAACCGGGCCGAGTTTGCTGTTAAAGCCCGCCGCCAGTTGTTCAGCCTGATGAATCGCATCATCAATGGCCGCTTTACGCGCTTTATCTTTGTAGGCATCCGGCTGGGCAACACCCAGCGACACTGAACGAATCTCGTTCAGACCCGCTTTCAGCGCGCCATCCAGCAGCGCGTTGAGTTTGTCCAGTTGACGCAGAGTCACCTCAACGGTGCGCACCGCACGATAGCCTTTGAGTACGCTTTTACCATTCTGGTAATCGTAATCCGGCTGGGTACGCAGGTTTGCAGAGCTGATGTCTTTTTTCGCTATCTGGTTTTGTTCCAGGAAGGAAAGGTATTGCGCGACGCGTTCGTCAGCCTGTTTCTTTGCTGAGGCCGCATCCTTTGCCGCCACGTTGACTTCAATTGCCAGCGTCGCAATATCAGGTGTCGCGTCCACGCTTGCCGTTCCGGAAGTCACGATGTGCGGTCCATTCGGCAATTCATTTGCCTGTACTGAGAGTGCACTGAATCCGACTAATGCCGCCAGGGCCATTATTTTGAACTTCACTGTCGTTCCTCCATGTTTCATTATTTACCCCGAAACTCAGGGCGCATGCAGGCAAGCTTAGCGGATCTCAGCCTGTTGTCCATCAGACAACACTTAGTTGAACAGCGCATCTACGTGCGCAACGCCTTCTTTTGCCAGTTGAAAAGCAATAAACCACATCACGAGTCCCACCAGCGTATTGATGATTCGTTGTGCTTTGGCGGTGCGTAGACGCGGCGCCAGCCAGGCCGCCAGCAGCGCCAGGCCAAAGAACCACAGGAACGATGCGCTAACAGTACCCAGAGCAAACCAGCGCTTCGGCTCGACGTCCAGTTGACCGCCAAGACTGCCCAGCACCACGAAGGTATCGAGATAGACATGCGGGTTAAGCCACGTCACCGCCAGCATCGTAGCGATAATTTTCCAGCGCCCCTGCTTCATCACCTCGGCACTGGCCAGCTCCAGATTACTGCTCATCGCCGTTTTTAACGCGCCGAAGCCGTACCAGAGTAAGAACGCCACGCCGCCCCAGGTTACCAGCGCCATCAGCCATGGCGATTGCATCAGCAAGGCGCTGCCGCCAAAGATCCCCGCGCAGATCAGCAGTAAATCGCTGATGGCACAAAGTAAGGCGATCATAATGTGATACTGGCGACGAATACCCTGATTCATCACGAAAGCATTTTGCGGACCGAGCGGAAGTATCATCGCTGCGCCAAGCGCAAGCCCTTGAAAATAATATGATAACACGTTAATTATCCCGAATTGCTTCTCTTAAGCGCAGACTATAGCGCGGGATAATCATTAGCGGAAATTGATAATATTAATCAGGTATAAGAGGAATTAATACCCGGAGGGAAAACGCCGGATGGCGGCTGACGCCTTATCCGGCCTACAGGTTTTGTAGGCCCGGTAAGCGGTAGCGCCACCGGGCTCGTGATTATTCTGCCGCGTTTGCTTTCACGCGCTTGAAATTCACATCCATTTGCGGATACGGGAAGCTGATGCCGTGAGCATCAAACTCACGCTTAATGCGTTCCAGTACGTCCCAGTAGACGCTTTGCAAATCGCTACTGTTGCTCCAGACGCGCACCACGAAATTAATCGAGGACGCCCCGAGCTCATTCAGGCGCACCGTCATTTCACGGTCTTTCAGGATACGCTCGTCAGACTGAATGATATCGGTGAGGATTTGTTTAACCTGGTCGATATCAGAGTCATACGCCACCCCGATAATAAATTCGTTGCGACGAACCGGTTCGCGAGAGAAGTTAATGATATTACCGGCAATAATTTTCCCGTTGGGGATCACCACAATTTTGCCGTCTACGGTACGCATGGTGGTAGAGAAAATCTGCACATTGAGCACGGTACCCGCTACGCCGCCAAGATCGACATATTCGCCTGCGCGGAACGGACGGAACATCACCAGCAGAACGCCTGCGGCGAGGTTAGACAGCGAGCCTTGCAACGCCAGACCGACGGCTAAACCGGCGGCACCGAGCACGGCGATAACAGAGGCTGTCTGCACGCCCACGCGGCCCAGCGCAGCAATCAACGTAAAGGCAATAATACCGTAACGCACCAGCGCAGAGAGAAAATCAGCCACGGTCGCATCAATTTGACGCGCCACCATCACACGGTTAATGGTGTTGGACACAACCCGAGCCACAATCATCCCGATGATGACAATAGCGATAGCCGCAACGATGTTGACGGCATAGCTCAACAGCAGCTCCTGGTTACGCACCAGCCAGGTACCCGCACCGTTTATGCTGTCGACAACATTCAAATCTTCCATTCACTATTCCTTTTTTGCTTACCCAAACGGGAGAAAGAAAGCCGCCCCACCGGGACGGGCAATTTGACAAGGGTAAACAATAAACGCCATTTTTGCCAAATAGATCACATAATTCTCTGTCGACTACCGCGAGAAATGACAATAAAAAAGCCCGCATTTGCGGGCCTGATGTCATGTTGAACGGCGTAAATTACAGAACGTCAACCGCGTTCAGTTCTTTGAAAGCCTGTTCCAGACGGGTGATCATGGTTGCCTGACCAGCACGCAGCCATACGCGCGGATCGTAGTATTTCTTGTTCGGCTGATCTTCGCCTTTCGGGTTACCCAACTGACCCTGCAGGTAAGCTTCGTTTGCTTTGTAGTAGTTCAGAACACCTTCCCAGGTCGCCCATTGGGTATCGGTATCGATGTTCATTTTCACTACGCCGTAGCTTACGGAGTCTTTGATTTCCTGAGCAGTAGAACCGGAACCGCCGTGGAAGACGAAGTTCAGGCTGTTGTGCGGCAGGTTATGTTTCTTAGAAACATAGTCCTGAGAGTCACGCAGGATAGTCGGGGTCAGAACCACGTTACCTGGTTTGTACACGCCGTGTACGTTACCGAAGGATGCCGCGATAGTGAAACGCGGGCTGATTTTGCTCAGCTCGGTGAACGCGTAATCAACGTCTTCTGGCTGGGTGTACAGTGCAGAAGCGTCCATGTGGCTGTTGTCCACGCCGTCTTCTTCGCCACCGGTGCAACCCAGTTCGATTTCCAGAGTCATGTCCATTTTGGACATGCGCGCCAGGTATTTGGAGCAGATTTCGATGTTCTCTTCCAGAGACTCTTCAGACAGATCGATCATGTGAGAAGAGAACAGCGGTTTGCCGGTTGCTGCGAAGTGTTTTTCACCCGCGTCCAGCAGACCGTCGATCCACGGCAGCAGTTTCTTCGCGCAGTGGTCAGTGTGCAGGATAACCGGAACGCCGTAATGTTCAGCCATCTGGTGAACGTGATGCGCACCAGAGATAGCACCGAGGATTGCCGCGCCCTGAGGAACGTCAGACTTCACGCCTTTACCCGCGATGAATGCAGCGCCACCGTTGGAGAACTGAACGATTACCGGTGCTTTAACTTTTGCAGCGGTTTCCAGAACGGCGTTAATGGAGTCGGTACCGACGCAGTTAACAGCTGGCAGTGCAAAGTTGTTTTCTTTTGCTACCTGGAAAACTTTCTGTACGTCGTCGCCAGTGATGACGCCCGGTTTTACGAAATCAAAAATTTTAGACATGTTACGTAGTCCTGTATCTGTATCTTCGACCGTTGAAGAAGGTTCGCGAGCGTTTAAGCGCGCTGAAAAACAGGCGGGTCACCCCGCCTGAACTGAATTACTTCTTAGCACGCTCTTCGAGCATGGCTACTGCTGGCAGAACTTTGCCTTCCACGAACTCGAGGAATGCGCCGCCACCAGTGGAGATGTAGGAGATTTTGTCAGCGATGCCGAACAGGTCGATAGCCGCCAGGGTGTCGCCGCCGCCAGCGATAGAGAATGCTTCGCTGTCGGCAATGGCGTTAGCCACGATTTCAGTCCCTTTGCGGAAGTTCGGGAATTCAAACACGCCAACCGGGCCGTTCCACAGAATGGTTTTTGCATTCTTCAGGATCTCAGCCAGCTGCTGTGCAGATGCGTCACCGATATCCAGGATCTGCTCGTCTTCTTTCACGTCGTTAACAGATTTCAGCGTTGCAGGCGCAGTTTCAGAGAACTCAGTTGCTACGCGAACGTCAGCCGGTACCGGGATGTCGCAGAGAGTCAGCAGGCGCTTGGCTTCATCAACCAGGTCTGCTTCGTACAGGGATTTACCCACGTTGTGGCCTTGCGCAGCAACGAAGGTGTTGGCGATACCACCGCCGACGATCAGCTGGTCAGCAATTTTAGACAGAGAGTCCAGAACGGTCAGTTTGGTAGAAACTTTAGAACCACCAACGATAGCAACCATCGGACGAGCCGGTTCTTTCAGAGCTTTACCCAGTGCGTCCAGCTCAGCGGCCAGCAGCGGACCCGCGCAAGCAACGTCAGCGAATTTCGCGATACCGTGAGTAGAAGCCTGCGCACGGTGAGCCGTACCGAAAGCATCCATGACGAATACGTCGCACAGTGCAGCGTATTTTTTAGACAGTGCTTCGTCGTCTTTCTTCTCGCCTTTGTTAAAGCGAACGTTTTCCAGAACCACCAGTTCACCGGCTGCAACGTCAACGCCGTCGAGGTAATCTTTTACCAGACGAACCGGGTTAGACAGTTTGTCTTTCAGGTAGTTAACAACCGGCAGCAGAGAGAATTCTTCGTTGTACTCGCCTTCGGTAGGACGACCCAGGTGGGAAGTTACCATCACTTTTGCACCCTGTTTCAGGGCCAGTTCGATGGTCGGCAGAGACGCACGGATACGCGCATCGCTGGTTACTTTCCCTTCTTTAACTGGTACGTTCAGATCCGCACGGATAAAAACACGTTTACCAGCAAGATCCAGATCGGTCATCTTAATTACAGACATGGTGAATCCTCTCGTTGATTCTTAAAGTTTTGCAAGCGCTCACGCGCCTTACCTGAAACCAATAGCAGCCATCGCTAACGTTGTGTCGAGCATGCGGTTAGCAAAGCCCCATTCATTATCGCACCAGACCAATGTTTTGATCAGGTGAGCACCACTTACGCGCGTTTGCGTACCATCAACGATGGCGCTGTGCGGGTCGTGGTTAAAATCTACAGAGACCAACGGTAATTCCGTATAGTCAACTATACCATGAAATGCACCTTGTGCTGCTTTTTGCAGCAACTGGTTGACTTCACTCGCTTTTACTGGTTTTTTCACCGTCACGCTTAAGTCGATCGCCGTCACATTTATGGTCGGTACACGCACCGCAATCGCTTCAAAACGATCGTTAAATTGTGGAAAAATTCGTGTGATCCCCGCCGCCAGTTTGGTATCAACGGGAATAATCGACTGACTGGCTGCTCGCGTACGACGCAGGTCGGGATGATAGGCATCAATAACCTGTTGATCGTGCATCGCGGAGTGGATCGTCGTAACGGTGCCGGACTCGATGCCGTAAGCATCATCCAACAATTTAATAACGGGAATAATGCAATTCGTGGTGCAGGAGGCGTTGGAAACGATCCGGTCTTCAGCGCGCAGCTGATCCTGATTAACGCCAAACACAACGGTTGCGTCGATGTCGTGACTACCAGGATGTGAAAAGAGCACTTTTTTTGCACCTGCGGCAATATGCGCTTCGCCGTGTTCGCGGCTACCGAAGACCCCCGTACAGTCCAGCACGACGTCAACACCCAGTTCGCGCCACGGAAGCGCATCGAGTGTTCGCTCATGCAGAATGCGAATCGCGTCGTCGCCAACAATGAGCTGGTCGCGTTCCTGGCGAACATCCCAGGCAAAACGTCCATGGCTGGTGTCATATTTCAACAAATGCGCCATGCCTTCAGCACTCGCCAATTCGTTGATGGCCACCACGGTGATTTCCGCCCGACGCCCGGATTCATACAAAGCACGAACCACGTTGCGCCCGATGCGACCGAAACCATTAATCGCTACGCGTACGGTCATAGGTCTCCTGCAAGGATTTCTCAGAAACGATGTGGCTGACAGAGTAATGCAGCAAATCGCTCAGGGAAACCTTACCTGTCGCAAACTGCGACTGTTTGATTAATTGTCGAACATTTAATCGACTGAAACGCTTCAGCTAGAATAAGCGAAACAAGGAATAAAAGGAATGATTGTCCAGCAACAGAACACCGTTATCTGACTTACATCACATTTTAACGCTCTGCCCCGCTAAATTTATTCCATATTCCAGAATTGCGAATAAGCGTAGCAAGATTATTTCGTTGCCGTGTCACAAATCCTGATTTATATCAGAAAGCACCCTAGCCAGCGTCTATATTATCAGCGCTACGTCCGAGTCTCGGAGTCCCTCAACCTATGGTCACATACTCTCCTCACGCCTCTGCAGCTCGCTTTCATGCGCTGCGTTTACTCCCTGGCCAGGAAGTCTTTTCCCGACTGCACGATTTTATCCAACAGCATCAATTACATGCCGCCTGGATTGCCGGTTGTACCGGAAGTTTAACCCACGTTGCCTTACGCTTCGCGGGTCAGGAAGAAACCACATTGCTCACCGGCACCTGGGAAATTATCTCCCTGAACGGCACGCTGGAACTGACCGGCGAACACCTGCATCTTGCGGTTTCTGACCCACAGGGCGCGATGTTGGGAGGCCACATGATGCCGGGCTGTACCGTGCGTACCACGCTGGAACTGGTGATTGGCGAACTCACAGAGCTGGCGTTTAGCCGCCAACCTTGTGTCGTTTCCGGCTATGACGAACTGGTTATCACATCCCGTTAACGCTTCACTTTAAAGAGGTTTTCTATGGCGCGTCACCAATTTTCCAGCCAGTCACTGGTACTGATTGTTATTGCCATTGCCATCAATATGGTCGGTGGACAGCTCATCAGCATGGTGAAACTGCCTATTTTTCTCGACTCCATCGGCACCATTATCAGCGCGGTGCTATTAGGCCCGATTGTGGGAATGTTAACGGGATTACTCACCAACCTGCTGTGGGGGTTACTCACCGATCCGATCGCTGCCGCCTTCGCGCCGGTAGCCATGGTTATCGGGCTGGTCGCAGGATGGCTGGCACGAGCAGGATGGTTTCGTACCTTACCGAAAGTGGTGTTCAGCGGCGTGATCATTACCCTGGCCGTCACTGTCGTTGCCGTGCCTATCCGCACCACCTTGTTTGGCGGCGTGACCGGCAGCGGCGCTGATTTATTTGTTGCCTGGATGCACTCGGTTGGCGAGGGTCTGGTTGAGTCGGTGGCTGTCACGGTGATTGGCGCCAATCTGGTAGATAAAATTCTCACCGCCGTGATTGTTTGGGTACTGTTGCGCCAGCTTCCATTGCGCACCACACGTCATTTTCCAACGATGTCTGCTGTGCGCTAAATGCACCCGTTTACCTCGTTAACCCTGTGGGCGCTGGCCGCATGTTCCACATTGCTGCTACCCGCGGGAATACCGCTTACCGTTTACAGCACGGTCGTGTTCCTGTTCTTACTCTGTATGCCAGCCACGCGTCCCCGGGCGAAATATGTCGTCTGGTTGATGGTGCCCCTGGGCGTTGGATTGTGGCTGGTCCACGGTGGCTGGTTGACCGAATGGATAAGCGGACAACCGCGCACGCCACAACGGTGGGCCGATGCCATCACGCTGTGGCTGCGGATCCTGGCAATTGTGTCAACGTCACAGCTGTGGATGCAGTACGTGCCGGTATCGCGGTTTATTCGCGCCCTGTTTGCCTCCCGCCTGCCGCCCGGCGTTGCCTACCTGTTTGCAGGCCCGCTGCTGGTTGTTGAGCAACTCAAACGCCAGTTGGCGATTATTCGCGAAGCCCAGCGCGCGCGCGGCGTGCCGTTGGACGAGCACTGGTATCAACGGCTGCGCGCCATGCCAGCGCTGATCGTGCCACTCACGCATAATGCGCTTAACGATCTGGTGGTTCGCGGGGCGGCACTGGACATGCGGGCCTTTCGTTTGCATCGCAGACGCACAACGTTATGGGCACCGGAGGACAGCACCTTACAACGCATTGCCCGCTACACGATGGTACTCGCCATGCTGGTCGAAGCAGGAGTGTGGATATGGTTACGCTAGAGCAGTTTCGCTATCTCCCGACGCACGCCACGCGCCCACCAGCCTGCTTTGACTTCCACTATGCAGAACCCGGAATGGTGGCGATTTTCGGTGATAACGGCAGCGGAAAAAGTACGCTGGCACAGCTGATGGCAGGCTGGTACCCTGATTTTCTTCCCGGAGAGATTGAAGGGAAAGGAAAGTTGCTGGGAAATCCTGTCGGACAACTGTCACTCGTCGAGCAGTCGTGTACCATCCAACTGGTGCAGCAATCGCCTTATCTGCAGCTTTCTGGCTGCACATTCAGCGTGGAGGAAGAAGTGGCATTCGGCCCGGAGAACCTCTGCCTGCAGGAGGCTGAAATTATGCGTCGAATTGACGCGGCACTCACACTGACGGAATGCCAGTCGTTGCGCCATCGCCATCCAGGAACGCTTTCCGGCGGAGAAACACAGCGGGTGGTCATTGCCAGCGCACTAGCCATGCAACCCAGAATATTGATTCTGGATGAAGCATTCAGTCGTCTGACGGCGCAGGCCACCAGTATGTTGCTGGATCGGTTGCATCAATGGGCGCAGGAACAACAGGCGTTGATTGTGCTTTTCGAACGCGACCACCCCCCTTTTATCAGCCATTGTCAGCAGGTATGGCAACTGCGTGACGGAGCGCTATCCCCACAATGCTAACGCTTAACCAGGTGACGTATCGCTGGCCGAATGCCTCTTATAACTGCCTGCACAACATCTCGCTTAATCTTAACGCCGGTGAATGGCTGGCGCTGACGGGCGATAATGGCGCGGGAAAATCCACGCTGCTGCGCATCATGGCGGGCCTTCTGCCCCCCTCCTCTGGCACGATAATCTTGAGTGACAGGTCGATTGCGCAACTGAAAAACCGCGAAAGAGCTAAGGTGCTCGGCGTATTGTTTCAGGAAGCCGAAAACCAAATTTTTCACAGCAAGGTCGTAGAGGAAGTGGCCTTTGGTTTACGGTTACAAAAGCGCCCGCTAGCAGAGATTGCGCAACGTACTGCAGCAGCCCTGCAGTTATGTCAGTTAGCGGACGTCGCCGACGCTCATCCGCTGGATCTGCACACCGCGCAACGACGTATGGTCGCCGTCGCCAGCCTTGAAGCCATGGCACCGGCCCTTCTTCTGCTTGATGAACCGAGCCGGGATTTTGACGCACACTGGCTGGCGATATTTGAGAACTGGCTCGCGGTGTGCCGCGCACGGGGTACTAGCGTGGTCGCGATCAGCCATGACGTTGCATTTACGCAGCGTCATTTTTCTCGCGTAGTGCGCCTTGAAACGGGTCAGCTACGCCAAGAAAAAATCTGACGCACAAAAAAAACGGGCCGCCTGAGCGACCCGTTATACCGTTGTAATCGTAATTACAGCAGTTCTTTGGCTTTCGCAACCACGTTGTCTACGGTGAAGCCAAACTCTTCAAACAGCAGCTCAGCCGGAGCAGACTCACCAAAGGTGGTCATACCGATGATAGCGCCGTTCAGGCCCACGTATTTGAACCAGTAGTCCGCGATACCCGCTTCAATTGCCACGCGAGCAGAGACAGCTTTCGGCAGCACGGATTCGCGATAAGCGGCATCCTGCTTGTCGAATGCATCGGTAGACGGCATGGAGACCACGCGCGCTTTAACGCCTTCCGCCGTCAGTTTGTCCCATGCAGCCACCGCCAGTTCAACTTCAGAACCGGTAGCAATGAAGATCAGCTCAGGCTGGCCAGCGCAATCTTTCAGCACGTAACCACCGCGTGCGATGTTTGCCAGCTGCTCTTCAGTACGTTCCTGCTGTGCCAGGTTCTGACGGGAGAGGATCAGCGCGGTCGGACCGTCCTGACGCTCAACGCCGTATTTCCACGCTACCGCAGATTCAACCTGGTCACATGGACGCCATGTGCTCATGTTCGGGGTCACGCGCAGAGAAGCAACCTGCTCTACCGGCTGGTGAGTCGGGCCATCTTCGCCCAAACCGATGGAATCGTGGGTATAGACCATCACTTGACGCTGTTTCATGAGTGCCGCCATACGCACCGCATTACGGGCATATTCAACGAACATCAGGAAGGTAGAGGTGTACGGCAGGAAACCACCGTGCAGCGCGATACCGTTAGCGATAGCGGTCATACCAAATTCACGAACACCGTAATGGATGTAGTTACCAGCAGCGTCTTCGTTAATGGCTTTAGAACCAGACCAGATAGTCAGGTTAGATGGGGCGAGGTCAGCGGAACCACCGAGGAATTCTGGCAGTATAGGACCAAACGCTTCAATAGCGTTCTGGGATGCTTTACGGCTGGCGATTTTGGACGGATTAGCCTGCAGTTTAGCAATGAACTCATTCGCTTTCGCATCGAAGTCAGATGGCATTTCACCTTTCATACGACGGGTGAATTCAGCGGCTTCCTGCGGGAAGGCTTTCGCATAAGCAGCGAATTTCTCGTTCCACGCCGCTTCTTTAACCTGACCTGCTTCTTTCGCATCCCACTGTGCGTAGATTTCAGACGGGATTTCAAACGGCGCGTATTTCCAGCCCAGCTGCTCGCGTGTCAGTGCAATTTCTGCGTCGCCCAGCGGTGCACCGTGAGAGTCGTGGGTGCCAGCTTTGTTCGGGGAACCGAAACCGATGATGGTTTTGCACATCAGCAGGGACGGTTTGTCAGTCACTGCGCGGGCTTCTTCTACTGCGCGCTTAATCGCATCAGCATCATGGCCATCAACGCCACGCACCACGTGCCAGCCGTAAGCTTCGAAACGCTTCGCGGTGTCATCAGTGAACCAGCCTTCAACGTGACCATCGATAGAAATACCGTTGTCATCGTAGAACGCAATCAGTTTGCCCAGCTTCAGCGTACCAGCCAGAGAACATACCTCGTGAGAGATACCTTCCATCATGCAGCCGTCGCCCATGAAGGCGTAGGTGAAGTGGTCAACAATGTCGTGACCTGGACGGTTAAACTGCGCCGCCAGCGTTTTTTCAGCGATAGCCATACCCACCGCGTTAGCGATGCCCTGACCCAGCGGACCGGTAGTCGTTTCCACACCCGCGGTATAACCCACTTCCGGGTGACCCGGCGTTTTGGAGTGCAGCTGACGGAAGTTCTGCAGCTCAGACATCGGCAGGTCGTAGCCGGAGAGGTGCAGCAAACTATAAATCAGCATTGAGCCGTGACCGTTTGACAGCACGAAGCGGTCACGGTCAGCCCAGGACGGGTTATTTGGGTTGTGGTTCAGGAAATCACGCCACAGGACTTCGGCAATGTCAGCCATACCCATCGGGGCACCCGGATGACCGGATTTGGCTTTCTGTACTGCGTCCATGCTCAGCGCACGAATAGCATTGGCAAGCTCTTTACGTGAGGACATTTTGACTCCAGATCGGATAATGAAGGCTGTGCCCGGAACGACTTGACGACAGAGCGTTTTGGGCTACGCCGGAAAAAAGTGCCAACAATGTAACCCAAGCCGCGTGCCATGTACATGGAGCATCCTTTTACCGCTTCAGAAATCTCTGGATCCTGCACGCATGTTGCGCAATCTTCTCGCCCGCTTGTTGTTCTTTTCTTTATACTTAGGTTGAGCGTCGCATTACCTGCAAACGACGCATTTTTTAGAATAATCCTGACTTCGTGCGGAAGAGAAAAAATGAAAATTCGCGCTTTACTGCTTGCTATGAGCATGGCAACGGCATTGACCGGCTGCCAGAATATGGACTCCAACGGACTACTTTCATCTGGCGCAGGTGCTTTCCAGGCCTACAGTCTGAGCGATGCTCAGGTCATCGCGCTGAGCAACCAAGCCTGCCAGGATATGGACAGCAAAGCGACCATTGCTCCTGCCAGCAGTGAATATACCAAACGACTGAGCAAAATCGCCGCTGCGCTAGGCGATAACATCAACGGACAGCCGGTGAATTACAAAGTCTATGTGGCGAAAGACGTCAACGCGTTTGCGATGGCAAATGGCTGCATCCGCGTGTACAGCGGCCTGATGGATATGATGACCGATAACGAAGTTGAGGCGGTTATTGGTCACGAAATGGGCCACGTTGCGCTGGGTCACGTGAAGAAAGGAATGCAAGTTGCGCTGGGAACCAACGCCGTGCGTGCCGCAGCGGCCTCTGCGGGCGGCATCGTCGGCAGCTTGTCGCAGTCTCAGCTTGGCGATCTGGGAGAAAAACTGGTGAACTCGCAGTTCTCCCAACGTCAGGAATCCGAAGCGGATGATTACTCGTATGATTTGTTGCGCAAACGCGGTATTAATCCGGCAGGCTTAGCCACCAGCTTTGAGAAACTGGCAAAACTGGAAGCCGGTCGTCAAAGCTCAATGTTTGACGACCATCCAGCCTCCGCCGAACGTGCGCAACATATTCGCGACCGCATGAGCGCAGACGGAATTAAGTAATCTTCAAACAGTGCCGGATGGCTGCGTAAACGCCTATCCGGCCTACAGATTCAACAACAATGTAGGCCGGATTAGCGTCAGCGACATCCGGCAAAATTGTCCGAAATCCGTTATTCGCCTTTCTTCGCCGCCTGGATATACAACATCTCCAGTGCCAGCGTTGCTGCTGCCAGCGCGGTGATCTCAGACTGATCGTAGGCCGGAGCCACTTCGACTACATCCATCCCGACAATATTCAGATCCTTCAGGCCACGCACCAGTTTGATCGCACGATCCGACGTCAGACCGCCGATCACTGGCGTACCCGTACCCGGAGCAAACGCCGGATCCAGGCAGTCGATATCAAAGGTCAGGTAAACCGGCATGTCACCGACAATCTGCTTCACCTGCGCAATGATGTCATCCACGCTGCGATCGTTCACCTGGCAGGCATCCAGTACGGTAAAGCCGTTGTCTTTGTCAAACTCGGTCCGAATACCGATCTGCACGGAATGGTTCGGATCGATCAGGCCTTCGTTCGGCGCGGTATAGAACATGGTGCCGTGGTCAAATTCACAGCCGTTAGCATAGGTGTCGGTGTGGGCATCAAAGTGCACCAGCGCCATTTTACCAAAGTGCTTAGCGTGCGCGCGCAGCAGCGGCAGCGTGACGAAGTGGTCACCGCCGAAGGAGAGCATGCGCTTGCCGGCAGAAAGCAGCTTTTCAGCATGCGCCTGCAATTTTTCACTCATTTCACGCGCATCGCCAAACGCATACACCAGATCGCCGCAGTCCACGACGTTCAGGCGTTCACGCATGTCAAAATTCCACGGGAAGCGGTTGTGCTCCCAGGCCAGATTGGTCGACACCTGACGGATCGCTGCCGGACCATGACGCCCACCCGCACGACCAGACGTCGCCATATCAAACGGTACGCCGGTAATAACCCAGTCGGCATCGCTGTCGTAGGGCTGGAAATTCATCGGCAGACGTAAAAAACCAAAGGCGTTAGAAACCAAGGAGTTGTCGTATTGATGACCTAAGGTGCTCATGTACTGACCTCTTATAAAATCGGTTAAAAAAAATCCCCTCCGCGTCGTTAAGCCCGACGAGGAAGGGATTGATTTACGTGACTACGTGTATGGGCGAATTATCGCCGCTAATTTGTCCAGGTTCAAGCGACCCAGAACAACCTTACTCGTCTTCGAGATAGGTATAGCCGTACAATCCAGCCTCGAACTCTTCGAGGAACTGCTGTTGCAGCGCATCGTCCAGATCGGTCTGTTTAACCTGATCGCGGAAGTGGGTCAGCAACGTTTTTGGATCCAGCTGCACGTACTGCAACATGTCCGCGACGGTATCCCCTTCATCAGACAGCTCAACTTCAACGCTACCATCCGGGAAGACAAATACGTCGACCGCTTCGGTATCGCCGAACAGGTTGTGCATGTTGCCAAGGATTTCCTGGTATGCGCCAACCATAAAGAAGCCCAGCATCGGCGGGTTCTCAGGATCGTACTCCGGCATCGGCATGGTGGTAGCAATACCATCGCCGTCAACATAATGGTCAATAGCACCGTCAGAGTCGCAGGTAATATCCAGCAGCACCGCACGGCGCTCAGGGACCTGGTTCAGTCCTTCCAGCGGCATGACCGGGAACAGCTGATCGATCCCCCACGCATCCGGCATCGACTGGAACAGTGAGAAGTTGACGTAAATCTTATCCGCCATACGCTCCTGCAGCTCGTCGATGATCGGACGATGCGCGCGGTTGCTCGGGTCGAGCTGTTTCTGCACGTCATGGCACATGTTGAGATACAGCTGCTCTGCCCACGCGCGCTCCTGCAGGCTGAAGGTTCCGGATGAGTAGCCAATGTGAACATCGTGCAAATCCATCTGACTGTCGTGCAGCCATTCACGCAGCGAACGGCGGGTGCCCGGTTCGTGCATCTCCTGCCAGGTTTCCCACATGCTTTGCAGGGCACGCGGCGCATCGTCAGCCGGAGGCGTAGCTTCGGTGTGTTCGCTACGCTCAACGCCGATGATGTTAGACACCAGCACGGTATGGTGCGCGGTTACCGCACGGCCGGACTCGGTAATTACCGTCGGATGCGGCAGGCCGTGTTCTTCACAGGCATCGCCAATCGCCCAGATAATATTGTTGGCGTATTCGTTCAGACCGTAGTTGACCGAACAGTCAGACTGCGAGCGTGTCCCTTCATAGTCCACGCCGAGGCCACCACCCACATCGAAGCACTGGATGTTTACGCCCAGTTTGTGCAGCTCAACGTAGAAACGCGCAGATTCACGTACGCCGGTGGCGATATCGCGAATGTTCGCCATCTGTGAACCGAGATGGAAGTGCAGCAATTGAATGCTGTCCAGACGACCGCGTTCGCGCAGAATTTCCACCAGTTGCAGTACCTGGTTCGCCGCCAGGCCGAACTTGGATTTTTCACCACCGGAGGACTGCCATTTACCAGAACCTTGCGAGGCCAGACGCGCACGCACGCCCAGACGCGGGACCACATTCAGCCGTTCGGCTTCATCCAGCACGATCGCGATTTCAGACATCTTCTCAATGACCAGATAGACCTTGTGGCCCATCTTCTCGCCAATCAGCGCCAGACGAATGTATTCGCGGTCTTTGTAACCATTACAGACAATCACGCTGCGGGTCATGCCCGCATGCGCCAGAACCGCCATCAGTTCGGCCTTAGAACCGGCTTCCAGTCCCAGCGGCTCACCGGAGTGAATCAGCGATTCAATCACACGACGGTGCTGATTAACCTTGATCGGATAAACGAGGAAATAATCACCCTTGTAGCCGTAAGATTCGCGGGCGCGTTTGAATGCGGCGTTAATCGAACGCAGACGGTGTTGCAGGATCTGTGGGAAACAGAACAGCGCAGGCAGACGTTGCCCCTGCGCTTCGCGAGCTTTTACCAGCTCGGCAAGATCAACACGTGCTTCCGGGACGTCAGGGTCCGGACACACGCTAATGTGACCGAGTTCGTTGACGTCGTAGTAGTTATTACCCCACCAGGCAATATTGTAGGTACGCAGCATCTTGCTGGCTTCCTGGGAACTCATTGCAACCTCCTGCATGGAGCGTAGTACACCCTGTCCGCCTGCTGACGAAGGCGAACCCATAGAAATGTCGTCAGACATAGCGAACCTCAAATTTTATTAACAAGTGTAAAACAGTTGACTACTATCGCAATCCGAAGAAGCGATAACAACCCATAAACAGGCAGATTTTCCAGCAGATAGTGCTGACGCTCCGACTGTGCGACCGGTTTCTTTATCATTTCATTGTAAACACGTTACCGAACGTAATACTGACAGTTCGGCGAAACCACGAGAAAACTCTTGTTTACCAAGAGCGCCCTTGTTCAGTCCTTAGTGACCGTTACCGGCTCTTGAGTCCTGAGATACGCCGGGATGGGTATACACTTCGTCCTTCATGCAGCCTCGACGCAGCATGAATGATTTTATGTATATAACATCGACAGGTATGCAAAGCAGAGATGCAGATTGCGGGGGACATATGCACACCTGAACGGTGTGGCAGATTCAGCAGAATACAACGGTTCATTATCTCGTATCACCTCCACGGTCGCTCCAGACGGAACGAACCCACAAGCCAAAGCTAAAGTGTTAACCCGGCTGGAAGTGGCGACACGATGAAAACGTCGTGTGCTTTTTGTATAAGCCGCGCGCCGCGTTTTATACCGATAAGAGTACGAAAAAGCAAAAGATAAATGCGCGCATTGCCAGCACCGTCAGGAAAAATTTCCAGTTACATTTTCGGTACAATGCGACCGTAGTCAAAAAAAGCTGGAAATCGGGCGAAGAACTGTCCTAAAATAGCCGTCCAGATGTTAATCCATCTATACCGATTAACACTCAGACTGCCAGTGTCCGAAATCTGCAGACTCATGGTAGAATCTTCTACACATGGCTATTCCACTCGACAGTTTGAGCTAACCAAATTCTCCTTAGGTGAAATTAAATATGGCAAAACACCTTTTTACGTCCGAGTCCGTATCAGAAGGGCATCCTGACAAAATCGCTGACCAAATCTCTGATGCCGTGCTGGATGCAATCCTCGAACAGGATCCGAAAGCACGCGTCGCCTGCGAAACCTATGTCAAAACCGGTATGGTTTTAGTTGGCGGTGAAATCACCACCAGCGCATGGGTCGACATCGAAGAGATCACGCGTAATACGGTTCGCGAAATTGGCTATGTGCATTCCGACATGGGCTTTGACGCTAACTCTTGCGCAGTACTGAGCGCTATCGGTAAACAGTCCCCGGATATCAACCAGGGCGTTGACCGTGCCGATCCGCTGGAACAGGGCGCGGGCGATCAGGGTCTGATGTTTGGTTATGCCACCAACGAAACCGACGTGTTGATGCCGGCACCAATCACTTACGCTCACCGTCTGGTACAACGTCAGGCTGAAGTGCGTAAAAACGGCACCCTGTCGTGGCTGCGCCCGGATGCGAAAAGCCAGGTCACCTTCCAGTATGACGATGGCAAAATTGTCGGTATTGATGCGGTGGTTCTGTCTACTCAGCACTCTCAAGATGTTGACCAGAAAACACTGCAAGAAGCAGTGATGGAAGAGATCATCAAGCCGGTACTGCCGACCGAGTGGTTGAGCGCATCGACCAAATTCTTCATCAACCCAACCGGCCGTTTCGTTATCGGTGGCCCAATGGGTGACTGCGGTCTGACCGGCCGTAAGATTATCGTTGATACCTACGGCGGCATGGCGCGTCACGGTGGCGGCGCATTCTCAGGTAAAGATCCGTCTAAAGTTGACCGTTCTGCAGCCTACGCAGCCCGCTATGTCGCGAAAAATATCGTGGCTGCCGGTTTGGCTGACCGCTGTGAGATTCAGGTTTCCTACGCTATTGGCGTGGCAGAACCTACCTCTATCATGGTCGAAACCTTCGGTACCGAGAAAGTGCCAACTGAACAGCTGACCCTGCTGGTGCGTGAGTTCTTCGACCTGCGTCCATACGGCCTGATCCAGATGCTGGATCTGCTGCACCCGATCTATAAAGAAACCGCAGCCTACGGCCACTTTGGTCGCGAACATTTCCCATGGGAAAAAACCGACAAAGCGCAACAGCTGCGCGAAGCTGCCGGACTGAAGTAATTTACTGAATACCCCCGCTTACCAGGACCAGCCTTAAGGCTGGTCTTTTTTTTGCCTGTACCTTAACGTCCCTCTCCTCCCTGACCTTCAATGCAAATGAAAGCGATTACATCCAGTCATTATCATAATGAATTGATTTTACATCCCTTAATTTCTGCATTTTCATTATTGTTACATTACTTTTCAGTATCGTCTTAATTCCAGGCAATCACTCATTTTTCATTTTTATGAAATTGCATATTTTTCAAATAATTAACTTATAACAGCCGTGAATGCTAGTGTAAACGATTACACTAATGTGATATTAATCTCATTTTTTCACCCCGTACTCACCTACCCTTAACATCAACAAAAATAAGTTACCCAACCTGGAGGGCATCATGCCTGGGAATAAAAAACAGGGGCGTTCCAACAAAGCCATGACATTTTTTGTCTGCTTTCTTGCCGCCCTGGCAGGATTACTTTTTGGCCTGGATATCGGCGTGATTGCCGGTGCATTACCGTTCATCACCGACGAGTTTCAAATTACCCCGCACACTCAGGAATGGGTGGTCAGCTCCATGATGTTTGGCGCAGCTGTAGGTGCTGTCGGCAGCGGCTGGCTCTCCTTCAAGCTTGGACGTAAAAAAAGCCTGATGATCGGCGCGATCCTGTTTGTCGCCGGCTCGCTGTTCTCCGCCGCGGCGCCTAACGTAGAAGTACTGCTTCTCTCCCGTATCCTGCTGGGTCTGGCCGTGGGCGTTGCGTCTTACACTGCGCCACTGTATCTATCTGAAATTGCACCGGAAAAAATTCGTGGCAGTATGATTTCCATGTATCAGCTGATGATTACCATCGGGATCCTCGGGGCCTATCTATCCGATACCGCCTTTAGCTATAGCGGTGCATGGCGCTGGATGCTGGGCGTGATCATCATTCCTGCCCTGCTGCTGCTGGTTGGCGTGTTCTTCCTGCCGGACAGCCCGCGCTGGTTCGCCGCTAAACGTCGCTTCGTCGATGCTGAACGCGTGCTGTTACGTCTGCGTGATACCAGTGCAGAAGCGAAACGCGAGCTGGATGAAATTCGTGAAAGCCTGCAGGTAAAACAAAGCGGTTGGGCGCTGTTTAAAGAAAACAGCAACTTCCGCCGCGCGGTATTCCTTGGCGTACTGTTACAGGTGATGCAGCAGTTCACCGGGATGAACGTCATCATGTACTACGCACCAAAAATCTTTGAACTGGCGGGTTATACCAACACCACTGAGCAGATGTGGGGCACCGTTATCGTGGGTTTGACCAACGTGCTGGCGACCTTTATCGCCATTGGCCTGGTTGACCGCTGGGGCCGTAAACCGACGCTGATCCTCGGCTTTATCGTGATGGCTATCGGTATGGGCGTGCTGGGCACAATGATGCACATTGGTATCCACTCCGCTGCCGCCCAGTACTTTGCCGTACTGATGCTGCTGATGTTTATCGTTGGCTTCGCGATGAGTGCCGGTCCGCTGATTTGGGTACTGTGCTCTGAAATCCAGCCGCTGAAAGGCCGCGATTTCGGTATCACCTGCTCTACCGCAACCAACTGGATTGCCAACATGATCGTCGGCGCAACCTTCCTGACGATGCTGAACTCGCTGGGCAGCGCCAACACCTTCTGGGTCTACGGCGGCCTGAACGTCCTGTTCATCTTCCTGACCTTGTGGCTGATTCCGGAAACCAAAAACGTCTCCCTGGAACACATTGAACGTAACCTGATGAAAGGCCGTAAACTGCGCGAAATTGGCGCACACGACTAATCACCTGCGGCTTCCTCCCCTCGCGGGGGGAAGCCTGCCTCTTGCAGTCCTTTTCCTGTCGCACTATCCTCTGGCGTTATGAAAACCTCTCGTCTCCCCATCGCCATCCAGCAAGCCGTTATGCGCAGCCTGCGGGAAAAACTTGCCCTCGCCAATCTCAAGCTCGAACGCAATTATCCGGAACCTAAGCTTGTGTACCAACAGCGCGGCACTGCTGCGGGTACAGCGTGGCTGCAAAGCAATGAAATTCGCCTCAACCCGGTGCTGCTGATGGAAAACGTCGAGGCGTTTATCAACGAGGTCGTACCGCATGAACTGGCACATTTGCTGGTGTGGAAGCACTTTGGCCGCGTACCGCCTCACGGGAAAGAGTGGAAATGGATGATGGAGAGCGTGCTGGGCGTTCCGGCCCGGCGTACGCATCAGTTCGAACTGCAATCCGTGCAGCGCAATACCTTTACTTACCGCTGCAAGTGCCAGGAGCATCAGTTGACCGTCCGCCGACATAACCGCATTGTGCGTGGTGAGGCCACCTACCGCTGCGTCCACTGTGGCGAACCGTTGATTCCCGGGCCGCAGGAAAACCCGGCGAAGGCCTGACATCCTCGTTCATCAATCCAAAAAAGATAATGAACTCAACGTTTCCTGCAATAAGAGCCTTTCCTCCCCCTTCAGCGTTTGCAGCGGAAAGGGGAGACAAGGCGCAGACACTTTCCCCATCATTTCTGCCACCGTCGCGATCACCCTCAGGCTACCGTGCCGTTGATAAAAGGCCCACAGAGGCTGGAGCGCGCTATCCAGTTGCCGGGTTTTGACGTGATCTCCCGTCAACGCGGCATTGGCTAAAGCACGTGAATAATGCGGGAACAAGCCTGCCAGGACGGAATACCAGACATCGCCTCCGGCTAACAGCCCTGAGGCAGCCTGACCGTCGCCACTGACACCAATAGAGACGCCTGCCGGAAGACTGTTTTTTAGCCTGGCGATCCGTTCAGAGGTGAATGAAGCCAGTTTAATCGAACCAATAGCCGGTAAATTTGACAGCGCGATAAGCAGGTCATCGCTAAATTCAAACCCGGTGGTGGCGGGATTATCATAAATACATAGCGGCACCGACAGCTCGCGAGTGACTCGATCGTACAGATCAAAAACTTCATCCACGTTCAGCCGCTGGTAAGAGACCGGGGCCATCAAAACGCCACTGACACCCGCCTGCTGCGCATCATCCATAAGATGCAGAATTTCTTCGACTCGTACGCTGCCAATGCTGGTAATAACGGGGATATCAGATGCCGCCTCAAGTGCAAGCCGGGTAACGCGTAGGCGCTGTTCACGCGTCAGGTAGGCATAGCTCCCGGTAGAACCCAGCACACCGATGGAATCAACGCCGGCACCGGCAATATTCTCAATCAGAGAAAGCCATGTATTTTCATCAATCTCACCCGCCCTCAGCGGCGTAAGCGGAAACGCGCTCAACCCTTTCTTCATCTTTTTTCCCGGTCATTAATTCGATAAAAACGGCTGTTATCTGGGCAATCTGCGCAACGCCCTGGTTCGCGCTCGTGACACGCTACTGTATGAGCAGGCGCGCTAAACAAGCAAACAATAATCCGCCGATAGCGCCTTGTTACTCAAAAGTAATTTCTGGAACTTATATGATTTAGCTGATTGCATCTGCCCGACGCTTTCGTTACGTTGCGGGCTCGTTTTGACACGGAGTGTGTGATGTACCGTAATCTTTCTATGGCAGTGGCGTTATTGGCTACTGCACTCTCTGGCCCGGCATTCGCCGAAGGTATCAACAGCTTCTCCCAAGCGAAAGCCGCTGGTGTAAAAATTAATGCCGATGCGCCCGGCGATTTCTACTGCGGCTGTAAAATTAACTGGCAGGGCAAAAAAGGGGTCGTTGACCTCGAATCCTGCGGCTATAAAGTGCGGAAAAACGAAAACCGCGCCAGCCGTATTGAATGGGAACACGTGGTTCCGGCCTGGCAATTTGGTCATCAACGCCAGTGCTGGCAGGACGGTGGACGTAAAAATTGCGCCAAAGATCCGGTCTATCGCAAGATGGAAAGCGATATGCACAACCTGCAACCGGCAGTGGGTGAAGTAAATGGCGATCGCGCGAACTTTATGTACAGCCAGTGGAACGGCGGCGAAGGCCAGTATGGGCAGTGTGACATGAAGGTCGATTTCAAAGAAAAAGTGGCTGAGCCGCCTGCGCGCGCTCGCGGCGCCATCGCGCGCACCTATTTTTACATGCGCGACCAGTACAACCTGACGCTTTCCCGTCAGCAAACCCAGCTTTTTAACGCCTGGAATAAACAGTATCCAGTGACCGACTGGGAGTGCGAACGCGACGAACGTATTGCGAAGGTACAGGGCAACCATAACCCATACGTGCAACGCGCTTGCCAGGCGCAAAAGAGCTAACCTACACTAGCGTCAATATTTTAACCCATGCCCTGCCGTTTTGTCGGTCAGGGCCATGACGCGGATGGTTAACTATGCGCATTCCTCGCATTTATCACCCTGAACCACTCACGGCAGGCAGCCAAATTTCACTGTGTGAGGATGCCGCCAACCATATCGGTCGCGTGCTGCGCATGGGACCGGGCCAGGCTCTTCAACTATTTGACGGCAGCAACCAGGTGTTTGACGCCGAGATCACCCACGCCAGCAAGAAAAGCGTGGATGTGAAGATACTGAGCGCCGAACTCGACGATCGCGAATCTCCCTTGCACATTCATCTTGGGCAGGTGATGTCGCGCGGTGAAAAAATGGAATTTACTATCCAGAAATCGATTGAACTGGGTGTAAGCCTCATTACGCCACTTTTTTCTGAGCGCTGCGGCGTTAAACTGGACAGTGAACGCTTGAACAAGAAGCTCCAGCAGTGGCAGAAAATTGCGATTGCCGCCTGCGAGCAATGCGGTCGTAACCGGGTGCCTGAAATTCGCCCGGCAATGGATCTGGAAGCCTGGTGTGCCGAGCAGGACGTGGGGCTAAAACTGAACCTGCACCCGCGTGCCAGCGCCAGTATTAACACGCTTCCGCTGCCGGTAGAGCGCATCCGGCTGCTGATTGGCCCGGAAGGCGGGCTGTCGGCAGATGAAATTGCCATGACTGCACGCTATCAGTTTACTGATATTCTGTTAGGACCTCGCGTTCTGCGTACTGAGACAACTGCGCTCACCGCCATTACCGCGCTACAGGTGCGATTTGGCGATCTGGGCTAACGGAGAAGAACAATGATCAAGCTCGGCATCGTGATGGATCCCATCGCAAGCATCAACATCAAGAAAGATTCCAGCTTTGCTATGCTGCTGGAAGCACAACGTCGTGGTTACGAACTTCACTATATGGAGATGGCCGATCTTTATCTGATTAACGGTGAAGCCCGCGCCCGCACGCGTACCCTGAGCGTAGAGCAGAACTACGACAAATGGTATGAGTTCAACAGCGAACAAGATCTACCACTGGCTGACCTGGACGTCATTCTGATGCGTAAGGATCCGCCGTTTGATACCGAGTTCATCTACGCCACCTATATTCTGGAGCGTGCAGAAGAGCAAGGGACGCTGATCGTGAACAAACCGCAGAGCCTGCGCGATTGTAACGAAAAGCTGTTCACCGCCTGGTTCGCGGACCTGACGCCAGAAACGCTGGTCACGCGTAACAAAGCGCAGCTGAAAGCCTTCTGGCAAAAACACAGCGATATCATTCTCAAGCCGCTGGACGGCATGGGCGGTGCATCGATCTTCCGCGTGAAGGAAGGCGATCCGAACCTCGGTGTAATTGCCGAAACGCTGACCGAACACGGTACCCGCTACTGCATGGCGCAGAACTACCTGCCGGCAATTAAAGACGGCGACAAACGCGTACTGGTGGTCGATGGCGAACCCGTTCCCTACTGCCTGGCACGCATTCCACAGGGCGGTGAAACCCGTGGTAATCTGGCGGCCGGTGGCCGTGGCGAACCTCGTCCGCTGACCGACAGCGACTGGGAAATTGCACGTCGTATCGGGCCAACGCTGAAAGCCAAAGGACTGATTTTTGTCGGTCTGGATATCATCGGCGATCGCCTGACGGAAATTAACGTCACCAGCCCAACCTGTATTCGCGAAATTGAGGCGGAGTTCCCGGTGTCCATTACCGGTATGCTGATGGATGCCATTGAAGCTCGCTTAGCCAAGTAAACCTGCGCCGGATGACGACGCCACGGTGTCTTATCCGGCCTACAATTGCACCCCGTTGGCCGGATAAGGCGAAGCCGATATCCGGCAATGTTATTTTCAGAGGGTGACAACTTAACGCTTTCCTCGCATACTGACCGTTGTTGCTTTTTTGAACCAGGAAACAGAACCTCTGACAATGAATTTACAGCATCACTTTCTTATTGCCATGCCTGCTCTCCAGGATCCGATTTTCCGCCGTTCCGTGGTCTACATTTGCGAACATAATGAAAATGGCGCAATGGGGATTATCGTCAATAAACCCCTGGAAAACTTACAGATTGCAGGGATTCTGGAAAAGCTGAAGATTACCCCTGAGACACGCGATCCGGCGATTCGCCTGGATAAAGCCGTGATGCTCGGAGGCCCGTTAGCAGAAGAGCGTGGGTTTATTTTGCATACCCCTCCTTCACGCTTTGCCTCCAGCATTCGTATTTCGGACAACACCATTATCACCACTTCCCGCGATGTACTGGAAACCTTAGGCACTCAGGAACAACCTTCCGAGGTACTGGTCGCCCTGGGGTATTCATCATGGGAAAAAGGCCAACTGGAGCAAGAGTTGCTGGATAACGCCTGGCTCACCGCCCCCGCGGATCTCAATATTCTGTTTAAAACGCCGATTGCCGACCGCTGGCGCGACGCGGCCAGACTTATCGGGATCGATATCCTGACCATGCCTGGCGTGGCGGGACACGCATAATGAGCGAAACATTACTCTCCTTTGATTTTGGGACCAAAAGTATTGGCGTGGCGATTGGTCAGCGCATTACAGGTACTGCCAGACCGCTGCCTGCCATCAAAGCGCAGGACGGCACGCCAGACTGGAACGTGATTGAACGCCTGCTAAAAGAGTGGCAACCGGATGAAATCATTGTCGGTCTGCCGCTCAATATGGACGGCACCGAGCAGCCGCTTACTGCGCGCGCGCGCAAGTTTGCCAACCGTATTCATGGCCGCTTTGGCGTCACGGTCACGCTGCATGACGAACGCCTGAGCACCGTCGAAGCACGTTCCGGCCTGTTTGAGCAAGGCGGGTACCGGGCGCTGAATAAAGGCAAAGTAGACTCCGCGTCTGCCGTCGTTATTCTCGAAAGCTATTTCGAACAAGGTTACTAAGGCTCATATTTACAGCCTGCCTTGCGCCTGACGCTGCTGCAGGCTCTGGGCAAATGTTTGCATACCCGCCTGTTGCCCGGTTTGTATCACGCCGGGTAGCTGGTGGGTTTTCCCTTCACGGATCAGATTACTCACAGCCGACGTATTGACCAGCAGTTCAAATAACGCCACCCGCCCACCCTGCCTGTCGGCTTCCAGTTTTTGTGCGAGCACCGCCCGCAAACTACCCGCCAGTTGATTACGCACCGGGTCTTTTTCCTGTGCAGGGAACGTATCCACCAGCCGCTCCACCGCCTGCGCCGCACCGCGCGTATGCAGCGTTGCCAGCACCAGATGCCCCGTTTCCGCCGCCGTCAGTGCCAGACGAATCGTCTCGCTGTCGCGCAGTTCCCCCAGTAAAATCACGTCAGGATCTTCACGCAATGCCGCCCGCAGGCCGGCAGCAAAAGAAAGGCAGTGCACGCCAATCTCACGCTGTTGGATCAGACAACGCTGGCTGGTATAGCGGTATTCAATCGGGTCTTCCAGGGTCAGAATATGCCCGTCAACGTGCTGATTGAGAGAGTCCACCATCGCCGCCAGCGTCGTCGACTTACCGCTGCCCGTCGCCCCGGTTACCAGAATCAACCCGTTTTCGCTGTGCAGCAGTTCTGGCAACGCAGCGGGCGTCTGGAGATCATCCAGGCACGGGCAATCAAGCGGCAGCAGTCTCAGCGCCAGTGACGTTCCCTGCTGATGCGTAAATGCGCTGGCCCGTAAACGCCGGGAATCCGCCAGTGCGATAGCAAAATCAACCTGACCCTTTTCCCGCCACTGTACCTGTTGTTGCTCACTGAGCCATAACATCAGCAGCTTCTCCACGTCAGGCGCGGTAAACGGGGCAATTTCTACCCTTCCACATATGCGCCAGCGCGCAGGCCATGCATTGCACAGGTGTAGATCCGACACGTTATGCTTTACACTAAGGGCCACTATTTCTTCCATATTCATATGAACATCCTCGGAAAATGAACGATATCGCGCATAACCTGGCACATGTCAGGGAGAAAATCTCAGCCGCCGCGACGCGTTGCGGGCGGTCTTCAGAAGACGTTACGTTGCTTGCAGTGAGCAAAACCAAACCTGCGAGCGCCATCGAAGAAGCCATTGCTGCCGGGCAGCATGCCTTTGGGGAAAACTATGTTCAGGAAGGCGTAGATAAGATCCGCTACTTCAGCGAAAACGGCGTGACTGGACTGCAGTGGCACTTTATCGGCCCGTTGCAGTCCAACAAAAGCCGTCTGGTGGCTGAACATTTTGACTGGTGCCACACGATAGACCGTTTGCGCATCGCCACCCGACTCAGCGAACAGCGCCCGGCAGACCTACCGCCGCTAAATGTGCTGATTCAAATAAACATCAGCGATGAGAACAGCAAGTCAGGTATTCCGCTGGCAGAGCTTGATGCCCTGGCCGCAGACGTCGCCGCTCTGCCGCGCATTACCCTGCGTGGACTGATGGCAATCCCGGCGCCTGAGTCAGATTATGTAAGGCAGTTTGAAGTTGCACAGCAAATGGCTGTAGCATTTGCCGGGTTGAAAACACGCTACCCGACAGTCGATACGCTCTCGTTGGGAATGTCTGATGATATGGATGCCGCCATCGCGGCGGGTAGCACGATGGTGCGCATTGGCACTGCCATTTTTGGTGCTCGTGATTACACAAAAAATTAAGGAAAACTGAGGAACACCATGAATACGTTGACCTTCCTGCTCTCAACGGTAATTGAGCTGTATACCATGGCGCTGTTATTGCGCGTGTGGATGCAGTGGTCTCGCTGCGATTTTTACAATCCGTTTTCGCAGTTCATTGTAAAAATCACTCAGCCTATTATTGGGCCGTTACGCCGAATTATTCCCCCGATGGGGCCGATTGATAGCGCATCGTTACTGGTCGCGTTAGTGCTCAGCTTTATCAAAGCTATTGTGCTGTTCAAAGTGGTCACGTTCCAACCCATTATCTGGATCGCCGCCGTACTGATCGTCCTGAAGACTATCGGGCTGCTGATTTTCTGGGTACTGCTGGTGATGGCCATCATGAGCTGGGTCAGCCAGGGCCGCAGCCCTGTAGAATACGTACTGATTCAACTGGCGGATCCGCTGCTGCGTCCTATTCGTCGTATCCTACCAGGAATGGGCGGGATCGACTTCTCCCCGATGATCCTGGTGCTGCTGCTCTATGTCATCAACATGGGGATCGCAGAAGTGTTACAAGCGACAGGCAACATGCTGCTGCCGGGGCTGTGGATGGCGCTATGAGTGCCGTAACACTCTGCGATGACGGTCTGGTTTTACGGCTCTACATTCAGCCTAAAGCCAGCCGTGACAGTATTGTGGGTTTACATGGCGACGAAGTAAAAGTCGCCATTACCGCCCCACCGGTCGATGGGCAAGCCAACAGCCATCTGGTGAAGTTTCTCGGTAAACAGTTCCGTGTGGCGAAAAGCCAGGTCGTTATTGAGAAGGGCGAGCTTGGCCGCCACAAACAGGTTAAAATCATTCATCCGCAACAGATCCCGCCAGAAATTGCGGCGCTAACTGATTAGGTATCCCATGCAAAAAGTTGTCCTCGCGACCGGCAATGCCGGTAAAGTGCGTGAACTCGCCTCTCTCCTGAGCGACTTCGGGCTTGATGTCGTTGCCCAAACGGATCTGGGCGTTGATTCCGCAGAAGAAACCGGCCTGACGTTTATTGAAAACGCCATTCTGAAGGCGCGTCATGCCGCGCAAATCACCGGTCTGCCTGCCATTGCCGATGATTCCGGCCTGGCCGTTGACGCCCTCGGCGGGGCTCCGGGGATTTATTCTGCTCGCTATTCTGGTGAAGATGCGACTGACAGACAAAACCTGGAAAAACTGCTGCACACCCTGCAGGATATCCCGGACGAAAAACGTCAGGCACAGTTCCATTGTGTACTGGTGTATATGCGCCACGCAGATGACCCAACCCCTGTTGTATGTCACGGACGCTGGCCGGGCGTGATCGCTCGTGAGCCTGCCGGAGACGGTGGTTTTGGCTACGACCCTATCTTCTTTGTACCGTCTGAGGGTAAAACCGCAGCCGAACTGACCCGGGAAGAAAAGAGTGCTATTTCCCACCGTGGACAGGCACTAAAACTGCTGCTGGATGCGCTGCGTAATGGTTAAGTTGCCACCGCTGAGTCTTTATATCCACATCCCGTGGTGCGTGCAGAAATGCCCCTACTGCGACTTCAACTCGCATGCGTTAAAGGGCGAAGTTCCCCATGACGATTACGTTGGGCATCTGCTGAGCGATCTGGATGCCAACGTCGCCTACGCGCAGGGACGCGAAGTAAAGACCATTTTTATTGGTGGCGGTACGCCGAGCCTGCTCTCTGGCCCGGCAATGCAAACGCTGCTGGATGGCGTGCGTGCGCGTCTAAATCTGGCGGCGGATGCCGAAATCACGATGGAAGCCAATCCCGGTACGGTGGAAGCCGATCGGTTTGTCGATTATCAACGCGCTGGAGTTAACCGCATCTCGATTGGCGTGCAAAGTTTTAGCGCCGCCAAGCTTGAGCGACTGGGGCGTATTCACGGGCCAGAAGAAGCCAAACGCGCGGCGAATCTGGCTGACGGTCTGGGATTGCGCAGCTTTAACCTCGATTTGATGCACGGCCTGCCGGATCAAACACTGGAAGAAGCGCTGGACGATTTACAGCAGGCCATTGAGCTTAACCCCCCGCATCTCTCCTGGTATCAGCTCACTATTGAGCCCAACACGTTGTTTGGTTCGCGCCCGCCGGTGCTACCGGATGATGACGCCCTGTGGGATATTTTTGAGCAAGGCCACCGGTTGCTGACCGCCGCCGGGTATCAGCAATATGAAACCTCGGCCTATGCAAAACCGGGATATCAGTGCCAGCACAACCTGAACTACTGGCGTTTTGGCGACTATCTTGGCATTGGCTGCGGGGCTCACGGCAAGATCACCTTCCCGGACGGACGTATCCTGCGCACCACCAAAACCCGACATCCGCGCGGTTACATGCAGGGACGTTATCTCGAAAGCGAGCGTGATGTCGCCGAGGCTGATAAGCCATTTGAGTTCTTTATGAACCGCTTCCGCTTGCTGGAGGCCGCACCGCGTGTGGAATTCACCCACTATACTGGGCTTGCCGAAGAGGTGATTCGGGCACAGATTGATGAGGCTATCGCCCAGGGATATCTGACGCAGAGCGATGAGTACTGGCAGATTACCCAGCACGGTAAGCTGTTTTTAAACTCACTGCTGGAGCTGTTTCTGGCGGAGTAACGCGGAAAACCGTAATGAATGTTGGCCTGATAAGGCTTTGAGCCACCATCCGACAAATTGCCTGATGGCGCTGCGCTTATCAGGCCTACAGGGTTAGGTCGATAAGCGCAGCCACCTTCATCGATTAGTACTGATTAAACATTTCCTGGATCTGTTTAGGATCTTTGGTCTGTGTCAGCGCCAATTGCAGCAGCACGCGAGCTTTTTGTGGGTTCAGCGAGCCAGACGCCACAAATCCGTACTTCGCATCATCGATTTCAGCATCCTGCGTGGTGGAGCCAGTAGGTACGCGGGAAGAACGCACGACCACAGTGCCTTTGTGCGCAGCGGTTGCCAGCGTATCGAAAATGGTTTTATACAGGTTACCATTACCCACACCAGCACTCACAATCCCGGCGTATCCGGCATCGACCAGCGCTTTTGCCGGCAGATCGGAGGCGTTGGCGTAGTTATAGATAATGCCCACCTTCGGCAGCTCGGTCAGCTTAGAGACATCGAATGGCGTTGCGGAAGTATGTTTGCGCGCAGGCGTACGCTGGTAATCAATTTTACCGTTATGGATATAGCCCAGCGGGCCATAGTTGACGGCTTTGAAGGTCGCGACATCCGTGGTGTTGGTCTTGGTCACATCACGGCCATCCAGGACAGTGTCGTTCATCACCACCAGCACACCGCGGTTAGCAGACGCTTTATCCGCCGCGGTCACCACGGCGTTATACAGGTTGAACGGGCCATCGGCGCTCATACCCGTAGACGGACGCATTGCGCCGACCAACACCACTGGCTTGTTGCACTTGACGGTCAGATCGAGGAAATACGCGGTTTCTTCCATAGTATCCGTACCATGGGTCACCACGAAGCCGTCGGTTTTATCACATTCGGTGTTGATCTTCTTCGCCAGCGTTAACCAGACGTCGTCATTCATGTCCTGCGAGCCAATATTCACCACCTGCTCGCCTTTAACGACGGCAATATCTTTCAGTTGCGGCACCGCATCGACCAGATTTTCTACGCCAACTTTACCCGCCGTGTAGTTGGATTTTGTTGCGGAATCACCGCCACCAGCAATCGTCCCGCCGGTAGCCAGAATGGTGATATTGGGTAATGCGAGCGCTGCGCCGCTGAACCCCATAACCAGTGCTGCCAGTGCCGTTTTTCTGAAAAAATCCATGTTATTACTCCGGTTATTTGAATTTGCCGCATTATGTCAACCTGACAGATGAATAATGTGACCTCTTCCAATTAACCAGACTTATATATTTATAAATTTGTTATTTTTAGAGATGGATATCAAAAAACAAGGAAAATGCAAAGCAAAACGGCACAGAATGTTTCTGTGCCGTTAAAGAGAGGTAAATGCTATTTTAGACCGTTCACCAATGCCTTACGGTCATCTTCCAGCGTCACGACGCGCGCGCAAACATCTTTGCCAAACTGCTGGAAGTCTTTCTCTTGGTTCTTCCATTCATTCTGGATGGAGGTTTGCAAACCGCCGAGGCTACCGAGCACACCCTGCAGTGGGTTACCGCCACCTTTGAGCACCGCTTTGGCACCCATTTCGTTGATGCTGTCCTGCAGAATGCCGCCCATCGCCTGATTCACCAGCTGCTGCCCGTCAGCACGGACCTGATCAATTGCCTTATAATGGAAGGTCAGACCGTCAGTACGATGCTCGATGATCCGGTTCATCTGCTCTTTCAATTGGGCGTCAAGCTTGGTTAAACGACCGCGCATGTTGCTGCTTTCACCGACTTCTTTGGCGATAATTTTGTCCAGCGCGATGCGACCTTTCTCGACGCGCGCTCTGGCGCCGTCGTCAATCCACGGCAGGCTGCTACGCAACGCCGCCTGATAATCTTTCGCCTGCTCACGCTGTGCGGCGCTTAAGGTGTACTGCTTACCGTTGAAGGTAACATTCCCGGCTGGCGTGATCACCAGATCGCCGTTTTCACCCTTCACCTGCACCGTTTGCGGAGTCACAATCACATCGTCACGCGGGGTGACGCTGCACTTATAATCAGCATGTGCGGCCATCGCCGTGAACGTCAGAACTGCCGCCAGCAGCGTTTTACGCATCATATCTATCCCTCAATACAAATCGGGCCGGCATTTGCCGACCCTGTGCTACTTAGTCCCACCAAATATCGAAAAGTTCGCTGGTGCGCACATCTTCAAGTTTGTGCTCTTCCAGCCACTTACGCACGATTGCCTGATGTTCTTCAGTGCATTTGCCGATTTCCTGCAGGCAGATCAGGCCTTCCCAGGCCAGATAGCCACTGCCGTCATAGGCCAGCTTGTTCGGCTCAATAACCTCATTGATAAAGTCATCAACGATTTTATCGACCTGCTCTTCAGATGTGCCTTCCGGAAAACGCCATGCAACCGAAAATCCGACTTCCTGGAATTCGTCGATATGCATTTTTTTACGCAGACGACGGCTACGGTTCTTTGCCATTATTTCACCCTCTCGAACATTAAGTCCCATACGCCGTGGCCAAGACGATGGCCACGTTGTTCAAATTTGGTTACCGGGCGCGATGGTGGGCGCGGTACATAATCGTTACTCTCAGACTGGTTTTTATACCCGTCAATGGAGGACATCACTTCAAGCATGTGCTCCGCATAGGCTTCCCAGTCGGTAGCCATGTGGAAAACACCGCCCAACTTCAGCTTACTCTTCACCAGCTCAGCAAACGGTACCTGAACGATACGGCGTTTATTATGACGTGCTTTATGCCACGGGTCAGGGAAAAAGAGCTGAACCATCGATAAAGAATTGTCAGGAATCATTTTGTGCAGCACTTCAACGGCGTCATGACACATCACGCGCAGGTTTTCGACGCCCTCTTCATGCGCCGAAGCCAGGCAGGCGCCAACGCCCGGAGAGTGAACCTCAATACCGAGGAAGTTTTGTTCCGGACGTGCTTTGGCCATCGCCACCAGCGAAGCGCCCATACCGAAACCTATTTCAAGCGTCACCGGTGCGTCACGGCCAAACAGCGCAGCAAAATCGACCGGCGCTTCGCTGAACTCAACGCCCATCACCGGCCAGTAGTTTTCCAGTGCGTGTTCCTGCCCTTTAGTCAGTCGCCCCTGGCGACGAACAAAACTACGAATCCGGCGCAGCGGGCGACCGTTTTCATCAAATTCCGGTGAAATGACGTCGTTCTTCATAAAAGTTTAGTCTGCTGTGTTTGAGTTCTGAAAACGGGCATTATCCAAAGTTAGTTGCCGGATGCAAGTAAAGGAAGAGAGTCAGCTGCGGAAAGTTCCGGTTTACACCCTTCGACCTCTGTGCTGCAATCTTGCCCCCAGCAATAATGAAACGGTAATCATGCAAGCGTCTCAATTTTCAGCTCAGGTGTTGAGCTGGTACGACAAATACGGGCGGAAAACGCTGCCCTGGCAAATTGACAAGACGCCTTACAAAGTATGGCTTTCTGAAGTCATGCTGCAACAAACTCAGGTTGCGACCGTTATTCCTTATTTTGAACGCTTTATGGCGCGCTTTCCAACGATAACCGATTTAGCCCATGCCCCGCTTGATGAAGTCCTGCATTTGTGGACCGGGCTGGGGTATTACGCGCGTGCGCGCAATCTGCATAAAGCCGCTCAGCAGGTGGCGACGCTGCATGGCGGCACCTTCCCGCAAACCTTTGATGAAGTTGCCGCCCTGCCCGGCGTTGGACGCTCTACCGCAGGCGCGATCCTTTCGCTCTCTTTGGGTCAGCATTTTCCGATTCTCGACGGCAACGTCAAACGCGTGCTGGCACGCTGTTATGCTGTCAGCGGCTGGCCGGGGAAAAAAGAGGTCGAGAAAAAACTGTGGGCGTTGAGTGAGCAGGTTACACCCGCCCACGGCGTTGAACGATTTAATCAGGCGATGATGGATTTAGGCGCGCTAGTCTGTACGCGTTCAAAACCTAAGTGCGCCCTGTGCCCATTACAAAATGGCTGTGTGGCTACCGCCAATGCAAGTTGGGCACAATACCCGGGTAAAAAGCCCAAGCAGACGTTACCGGAGCGCACAGGCTATTTTTTACTGATGCAGCATAACGATGAGGTGTTACTCGCGCAGCGTCCACCCAGCGGCTTATGGGGCGGATTATACTGTTTTCCGCAGTTTGAAGATGAAGATGGACTGCATCAGTGGCTGGCGCAACGGCAAATTAACGCAGATAATCTGACCCAGCTTACTGCGTTTCGCCATACCTTTAGTCATTTCCACTTAGATATTGTGCCTATGTGGCTTCCCGTGTCCTCATTCACCACCTGCATGGATGAAGGCAACGCGCTCTGGTATAACTTAGCGCAACCGCCGTCGGTCGGACTGGCGGCTCCCGTGGAGCGTTTGTTACAGCAATTACGCGTCGGTGCGCAGGTTTAACGTGCCGGTCGATAAAGAGGATTTTTTATGAGCAGAACGATTTTTTGTACTTTCCTGCAACGTGAAGCAGAAGGTCAGGATTTTCAGCTGTACCCAGGCGATCTGGGAAAACGCATTTATAACGAGATTTCGAAAGAAGCATGGGCACAGTGGCAGCACAAGCAAACCATGCTGATTAACGAGAAGAAACTCAACATGATGAACGTCGAGCACCGCAAGCTGTTGGAACAGGAGATGATCAACTTCCTGTTTGAAGGCAAGGACGTGCACATTGAAGGCTATACGCCAGAGTCATAAGAACCGTTGCCGGATGGCGCTGCGCTTATCCGGCCGACGATTTAATCTGGTCCTTGCAAATAACCAACACAACACGCACCCCCGGAATGATGAAAAAATTTCTCGCGCTTGCCGTTATTGCGCCGTTGCTCATCTCCTGTTCCAGTTCGACCAAAAAAGGCGATTCCTATAACGAAGCCTGGGTCAAGGATACCAACGGTTTTGATATTCTGATGGGGCAGTTTGCCCATAACATTGAGAATTTGTGGGGATTTAAAGAAGTGCTGATCGCGGGTCCGAAGGACTACGTCAAGTATACCGATCAGTATCAAACCCGCAGCCACATCAACTTTGATGACGGTACCATAACCGTGGAGACCATCGCCGGGACAGATCCTGCCGGGCATTTACGACGGGCAATAATCAAGACCTTGTTGATGGGAGACGATCCGGGTTCCATCGATCTCTATTCCGATGTCGATGATATCAAGATTTCCAAAGAGCCGTTCCTCTACGGGCAGGTCGTTGATAATACCGGTCAGCCTATTCGCTGGGAGGGACGCGCGACAAACTTCGCCAACTACCTGCTGCAAACGCGACTGAAGAGCCGGAGTAACGGCCTGCGCATTATCTACAGCGTGACAATTAACCTGGTGCCAAACCACCTTGATAAGCGTGCGCATAAGTATATCGGCATGGTTCGTCAGGCATCGCGTAAGTATGGCGTCGACGAGGCGCTGATCCTCGCCATCATGCAAACCGAGTCCTCCTTTAACCCGTATGCGGTCAGCCATGCTGATGCACTGGGCCTGATGCAGGTCGTGCAGCACAGCGCCGGGAAGGATGTATTCCGCTCACAGGGCCGTTCCGGTACGCCAAGCCGTAGCTTCTTGTTTGACCCGGCCAACAACATTGATACCGGTACCGCCTATCTGGCGATGCTCAACAATGTCTACCTGGGCGGAATCGATAACCCAACCTCACGTCGTTACGCCGTCATTACCGCGTATAACGGTGGGGCAGGCAGCGTGCTGCGTGTGTTCTCCAGCGATAAAATTCAGGCAGCAAATATCATCAACAGCATGTCGCCGGGAGACGTTTATCAAACATTAACCACCCGACATCCGTCGGCGGAATCACGCCGCTACCTTTATAAGGTCAATTCTGCACAAAAATCCTATCGACGTCGGTAATGTTTACCCTCTTCGGCCGCGTGAAGCTGGCGGCAGAAGAGGGTAAAAGTGTTAACTACGTCACTATTTTGCTTTGCAATTGGAAATTGTTTGCAAATATTTGTCACAGCTAACAAAAAAACACCCCTTCTCATTGATAGAATCACATCATATTGAAACGGCAAATGTGCTTTTTAAAACATCCATCCGCATTACGATGTGAGGAAATTAACATGAATCTTAAGCTGCAGCTGAAAGTCCTTTCCTTTCTGCAGTTCTGCCTGTGGGGTAGTTGGCTCACGACCCTCGGCTCTTATATGTTTGTCACCCTTAAATTCGACGGTGCCTCTATTGGCGCAGTCTATAGCTCGCTGGGGATTGCCGCCGTATTTATGCCTACGCTGTTAGGTATCGTCGCCGACAAATGGATCAGTGCGAAGTGGGTTTATGCTCTTTGCCACTTGGTGGGTGCGGGTACGCTGTTCGCTGCCGCCGAGGTCACCACGCCTGGAGCCATGTTCTTTGTGATCCTGCTTAACTCCCTGGCCTATATGCCAACGCTGGGGTTAATCAACACTATTTCTTACTATCGCCTGCAGTCTGCCGGGATGGATATTGTCACCGACTTCCCGCCAATCCGTATCTGGGGCACCATCGGGTTTATTCTGGCCATGTGGGCGGTAAGCTTCTCAGGCTTTGAACTGAGCCATATGCAGCTGTATATCGGCGCAATTCTGTCCGTGGTACTGGCACTGTTCACCCTGACGCTGCCGCATATTCCGGTTGCTAATCAGCAGAAAAATCAGAGCTGGACGTCAATGATGGGTTTGGATGCCTTCGCCCTGTTTAAAAACAAGCGTATGGCAATTTTCTTCATCTTCTCGATGATGCTGGGCGCAGAACTGCAAATTACCAACATGTTCGGTAATACCTTCCTGCACAGCTTCGATAATAACCCGCTGTTCTCTGGTAGCTTCATCGTCGAGCATGCGTCAGTCATGATGTCCATCTCGCAGATTTCAGAAACCCTGTTTATCCTGACCATCCCGTTCTTCTTAAGCCGTTACGGTATTAAGAACGTTATGCTGATCAGTATTGTGGCGTGGATGCTGCGTTTTGGTCTGTTTGCGTACGGCGACCCGACTCCGTTCGGTACCGTGCTGCTGGTTCTGTCGATGATTGTTTACGGCTGCGCCTTCGATTTCTTCAACATCTCGGGTTCGGTGTTCGTGGAAAAAGAAGTTCGTCCGGAAATTCGCGCCAGTGCACAGGGTATGTTCCTGATGATGACCAACGGCTTTGGCTGTATTCTGGGTGGTCTGGTGAGCGGTAAAGTGGTGGAACACTTCACACTGAACGGCATTACTGACTGGCAGAGCGTATGGCTGATCTTCGCGGGCTACTCACTGTTCCTGGCCTTTGCCTTCGTCGCACTGTTTAAGTACAAACACGTTCGCACTCCGGCTGGCACACAGACTATCGCACACTAATCTTCATTGATTAAAAAGGGTCACCTGACGGTGACCCTTTTTTTGCCGGAAATGTATCGGCCGCGCGATCCGTTTTTTATTTCAGAACATATCCATACAGACGCTTAATGCCGTCGGCGTCCGTTTCACTGTAAACCCCTTGCAGTTCAGGTGAGAAGCCCGGCAGCAGATTAACGCCCTCTTCCAGCGCCAGGAAGTAACGCTGTACCGCTCCGCCCCACACTTCACCGGGTACTACGCACAACACGCCGGGAGGATAAGGCAACGCACCTTCTGCCGCGATACGACCGGCAGCATCACTAATGCGCACCAGCTCAACATCTCCCCGGATATAAGCACTGTTGGCATCCTGCGGGTTCATGGCAACAGCGGGTAAGCTCTCCTGACGGAACATCGCTTTTTGCAGATCCTTCACATCAAAGCTCACGTACAGGTCATGCATTTCCTGACACAGTTCACGCAGCGTGTAATCCCGATAGCGCATCGGGTATTTGTTGAAGATTGTGGGCAGCACATCTGCCAGCGGCGTATCGTTCTCAATGTGCTGTTCAAACTGAGCCAGCATCGCCACCAGCTGCGCCATTTTCTCTGCGCTTTCTGCTGGCGTCAGCAGGAACAGGATTGAATTGAGGTCGCATTTTTCCGGCACAATACCATTCTCTCGCAGGTAGTGTGCGAGGATCGTCGCTGGTATACCAAAGTCAGTATACTGCCCAGTTTGCGCATCAATTCCCGGCGTGGTCAGCAGCAGTTTGCACGGATCGACAAAATACTGATCGCTCGCATAGCCGTCAAAACCATGCCATTTTGCTCCCGGCTCAAAGCTAAAGAAGCGACGCTCGCTGGCAATAACCTGCGTCGGGTATGTCTGCCAGGGCTTCCCCCCCACCATCGGGGGAATAAAGGGCTGAATCAGCTTACAGCGATCGATAATGGCTTTACGTGCCTCAATTCCTAACGCCACGCATTCCGCCCATAACCGGCGTCCGCTCTCACCTTCATGGATTTTTGCGTTAACGTCCAGCGCGGCAAATAGCGGGTAAAACGGGCTGGTGGAGGCGTGCAGCATAAAAGCATTGTTCAACCGTTTATGCGGGCAAAAACGCGCCTGGCCGCGAATATGGTTATCTTTTTTGTGGATCTGCGAGGTTTGTGAGAACCCGGCCTGCTGTTTGTGCACCGACTGGGTGACAAAAATCCCGGGATCGTTGGGTTTGAGATCCAGTAGCAATGGCGAGCCATCCGCCATCATCGGGATAAATTGTTCGTAACCAACCCAGGCAGAGTCAAACAAAATGTAATCGCACAAACTGCCGATCTTGTCGATCACCTGTCGCGCGTTATAAATGGTCCCATCATAGGTTCCCAACTGGATAATCGCCAGACGGAACGGGCGCGGCTGGTCGGCTTTATGTGGTGCGACGTCGCGTATCTGCCCGCGCAGATACGCTTCATTAAAGCAGTGCTCATCAATGCCGCCAATAAAGCCAAACGGGTTACGCGCCGCCTCCAGATAGACTGGTGTAGCGCCGGCCTGGATCAGCGCACCATGGTGGTTTGATTTATGATTGTTACGGTCAAACAGCACCAGATCGCCACGCGTCAGTAACGCGTTGGTCACGACTTTATTGGCAGCAGAGGTGCCGTTCAGCACAAAGTATGTTTTATCTGCATTAAACACTTTTGCCGCAAACTTCTGCGCATGCTTTGCCGACCCCTCATGAATGAGCAAATCGCCCAACTTGACGTCAGCATTGCACATATCCGCGCGAAACAAATTCTCGCCAAAGAACTCATAAAAATGCCGTCCGGCAGGATGTTTCTTAAAAAATTCACCGTGCTGATGGCCTGGGCAGGCAAAAGTACTGTTGCCCATTTCGACATACTGCGTCAGCGTGTCATAAAATGGTGGCAACAGATCGTCCTCATAACGACATGCGGCAGACTCCAGCTCCAACCAGTCCTGTGCGTTACCGCCAATAACCGCCTCTGCACCCGCAGGCAATTCGACAGTAACCTCTGAGAAAATAAACACCGGTAAATGAAAACCTGTGCGTTTAAGCAACGCGAGGATCCCGCTGCGGCTGTCCGCAACGGTAATGACGACTGCCGCAACATCAGTAAAATCGGTACCGTCCAGTGACACCACCTGACGATGGGTAGACAGACAAGAGACCAGTTCACCACTGGCGGCAATTTTCATTGATTTCATAAGCGCAAAAACCCGTTTCGGGAAAGTCAAAGTCCCGGACAATGCCACACGGCGTTATCCCACGAAATGTTTGGTCAAACTGGTTACCAGCCCCGACCGCCAGACATCAGTAAAAGCAGATAGCCTCTGATCTTACTGTTATCCTGCAGTGAGCGTACGCCGCCGTCACCGCATGGAGGGAGAATGAGGATGTGTCGTAGAAAGGGGAGAACGTCGCGCAAAAAGGCGATGTTGAAGGTGATGTAGGGGGAATTGATTCATCCCAGGCAACCCCATTCAGACAGGAGAAAATTCGCGCAATCATGGCACCTTTCACTACCAGGCGCAAGACAAAATCCTATGCATATCCCCACAGATAAACAAGCATTTTGCCGGACAATAGCGTCATAATAATGCAATCTGAAAACATAAATATACCCCGAAAATTGCCTTCGTCATCAAGACGATAACGGGTATGCAGGAGCTCATGTGGTAATCGGACCTTTTATTAATGCCAGCGCTATTTTACTTGGTGGCGTTCTCGGCACGCTGCTCAGCCAGCATTTACCCGAACGCATTCGGGTCTCAATGACCTCTATTTTCGGACTGGCTTCTCTGGGCATTGGTATCTTGCTGGTAATCAAATGCGCCAACCTGCCGGTTATGGTGCTGGCAACGCTGGTCGGCGCACTGATTGGCGAGTTGTGCCATCTGGAAAAAGGGATTAATGCGGCGGTCGCCAAAGCGCAGCAGCTTTTCTCAAAGTCAGATGCCAATGCAACGCACGAATCGTTTATTCAAAGCTTTGTCGCCATCATTGTATTGTTTTGTGCCAGCGGCACCGGGATCTTTGGGGCGATACATGAAGGAATGACCGGCGATCCGAATATTTTAATCGCGAAGTCGTTTCTCGATTTCTTCACCGCTATCATCTTCGCCTGTTCGCTGGGGATTGCGGTATCCGCCATTTGTGTGCCGATGCTGGCAATCCAGCTGACGCTCGCCGCCTGCGCCGCGCTGATCTTGCCTTTGACGACGCCTGCCATGATGGCTGACTTTAGCGCCGTAGGTGGCTTGCTGTTGCTGGCAACCGGCTTGCGTATCTGCGGAATTAAAATGTTTGCCGTCGTGAACATGCTACCTGCCCTACTATTGGCCATGCCGCTTTCCGCCGCGTGGACGGCATTTTTTGCCTGAGAATGCGTGCAATACCAGCAATGTGGTGATAGATTGTGCAGTCTGCATTGATTTGAAGAAATTTCGTTGACGAAAAGAAGCGAATCGGTTTTAATGCGCCTCGTTGCCCGGATAGCTCAGTCGGTAGAGCAGGGGATTGAAAATCCCCGTGTCCTTGGTTCGATTCCGAGTCCGGGCACCACTATTTAGAAAAACCAGCCTACGGGCTGGTTTTTTGCTTTCTGGGACTACAGGCTATTCATTAAACGTCGTGCGATTATTCGCTCCGTTTAACGCTTTGTTTCAACAACGCATAACGATTGAGAAGCTGATTCAGGCGCATATCAAGCTGCTGATATAAAGCTGGCGATATACTCCCTTGTGTTTTCAATTCTACGTCCATTTTACGCAGTAATTCTTCTGGCGGTGGCGTTTCATCCAGTTGACGGCGAATAGCAAAAATCGCGGACTTCAATTCCGAACCGGTTAAATATTTCCCCTTACGCTCATCAAGCGCATTTAGCTGGGCAGTTAACGTCTCCAGCCCCAGCTGTGCATGATGCCAGTTCAGTAATGCGCCATCCGGCAACGCTTCGGTAGCCCACTGTTTATATAATCCGCTGACGAGCTCAGCAGCCTGTGCTTCTTCTGGCCACAGAGTAGCTGTCTGCTGCGCGATCGCTGAGGCATATTCCCTTGACCACAAAGGTTGCTGGTGATGTAAAACATCGAGCTGCTTCTGCGTAGAAGCCAAAACATTCTGTTTTTTCTCATCCAGGTCTGAAGATTGCTTCAAGACCGACAACTGTGCAGGCGTCAGTGACATCGGTAACGGTTGCACCACGTCATACTGCGAAGCCTGCATAGCGTTGATCCCCCAAACAATACCAACACTCACCACAGCGGCGAACAGCACGCCAGTCGCAAAACCCTGCAACATCTGTCGGCGCCCGGAAGAAACATGAGTGGTAAAACCTGCGGTATTCACTTGCTCGGATGGTGCAGTTTCATTGACCACAAATACCAGTTGAGGTAAGGAAGTCGAGATATTATTTACCGTAACAGCGCGCATTTCTTTATGCTCGCCAGAGGCAGGTGCGGATGCCATCACGACTGCGGCTCCCGACTCTGCTTCAGACGTCTCCAGTCGCAAAGCCGCATTGTGCATCCAGGCAACAACGGTTTCCAGTTTGCTTAGCGTCTTCAATTCAAGGCGTTGCAATACTTCACAGGCCTGTTTCAAACTTTTTTCAACCCGATACACCGTCGCGAGATCAGCATATGACAGCGTCAATGTACGCAATTCTTGCTGTAGTCGGGTCGACAGCCAGGCCAGTATGTCAATGCGCGCATGAGTTTGTTGCGGCCATATTGTAGTCCAGTGATACGTGAGTAAAGCTTCAAGGAGTTCGCAACCTTCAGCAAGCCCTATAAGATCCGCATTACGTATTCTGGCGACGGTATACCAGGCAAGGGTTTGTAGTTCGATCCCATTGTTACGGAACAACGCCAGGCTTAACTGCTCAACCTTTTGCCAGTCAACATCCGGACGCGCAGGGTGCGTCAGCTTGTTGATTTCATCCCGCAGCAACCCATACTCTGCGAAAGTACGCGGATCGCTGCCCGTACTGATTCGGTTTTTATCCATGTTAATAAACTCCAGAATCAAGCCAACCCTGCCTTTTTAAGTGACGAATCAGTACCCGCCCCTCAGGGGTAAAATCTGTGCCATAGCGAACAACGCCAAGATCATGAAGTTCAGCATCGATGGAATAACGTAAATGCCCCGGCGCTTCCTGTTCCAGCATCGTGACCTGAATACCTTTGAGTCGTGGCTCATACTTCAGCAATACCTGAGAAAGCGTGCCGATAAGTTGGTGGGCTGTCCCCGGCATACCCTGGAGGATCTTCGTCATATCTGGCAGGCCGTAGTCGGGGAGATGCTTGAGGCTGCCAGCGCGAGTGTTCAGAATGCGTTGCATATTGTCCAGAACAGACAGAATGACCTGTGTGTTTTCGCTGACCGCCTGCAAAGGCAGCCCCCCCTCGAAATTCCCGAGTAAAATGTCATACAGAGAAGGTTGTCTGACCATTATTCGTCCTCCAGTGGCATGAGCGCCAGTCCCTGAGTTTTCAATTCAATAATCCGCGCCTTATCAGGATCAAGGTCCTCACGGCTTAATACTACTCGCCATGAATCTTCAGATTGTTCGGGGGAAATAAACATGCCTGCTACAGCGATATATTGTGCTTCTGTTTCTAATGGAATATCGAGCGTAACGCTTTCCCCCGGACGGACTCTGATATCTTTTTGTGCCACTAAATCTGCTTTCACCACAGTGCTATCCTCTGCAAATAATGACTGATAATTTGCAGAATCAAATGCCTTACGATCCTTTAGTTGATAAATACGTACAACCGTTGAAAGTGCGATACCCTGCGCATTTTTATTTACCGCTTCTCTTGCCAGAAAATCTAAATGCAGAGTTTTTATTTCCTTATAAAAAATTGACTTAGTTAATGATACCGTGCTTTCAGATACCGTTTGCGTCAAACCACATCCGGTTAGTAAACTGGCTATTCCGGTTATTACGGCAACGTTAATAGCGATAATCGCCAGTCTCATCGGCTTCCCTCCGCTGAATATTTTGTTTAAGACTCTGCCAGAGTCCAAGTTTAATGGTTATAAGTTGATTCATTGCTTCTGCGTTATTCGTATTATCCAGCCGCATCACCGCTGTACGACCGAGCTGTACGGCTCGTTCACTTTTGCTACTGGTCAGTTGAGCATCCGCAAGTGCCGAGCGAGGAATGCGTAATTGCAGCCTCGCGTTTACTCTGGCACCTAAATAAACATGCATTAGCGCTAAAAAATCACCGTTTAGCTGACCACCAGGTAGCCAGTCACGTATCTCCTCGCGGTTATCCGTGGTCAGCGTAATCAGCACCTGACTGTTAACATCCACGGCGCTTTGTCCCATCACTGGGCGGGAATAGAGGCTAACAGGTTGTCGTGAGCGCATTGTTAACGCCTTATCCAGCAAGATGACTCGCTTATCATGAGGCGTCACGGTCACCTTCGTTGTTGGCGAGAGTAAATACACCAGCGCGGCGATGCCTTCCTGCGTGCGCGTCGGCATTCTCATTATTCCCAACAAAGCCAGAAAACGAGAGACCGGCGTACCTGTTTGCGTTGCACAACCTCGGATCCCCAGCCCCGTCAACCCGAGCAAATACTGTGACGTCTCATCCGTACCTCCGGGACGAAAAGTCGCTGGATAGCTGTATTTACGCCAGATACGGTAAAACTGCGCAATTAAACGATGATTGAAAATATCCAGGAACTCAGCGGCAACATCCGCCCCCTCCTGCCTTTGGGCAATATCATCCAGATAGGTTGTCGGCAGAGGTGATTCCACACCATAAAGCCCCATAAAGGTGATGCGAACCGTGGGCGGAAACGTTGTTGGCTCAGGATGATATTCGGCACTTTTTAGCTCTCCCGCCGGGAATCCCATCCCAGGATGAGGGCGAAAGCGAATGACATCATACCGTGGACTCTGCTGGCTTCCCGGGCAGGGCATGTGCGGATTCCACTGCTCCAGTAACTGGCAGAAGCGATAAAAGTTTGTTCGCGGTAGGTTTTCGCCAAGCGTATTTAGCAACCGGGTAGTCGCTGATTGTGATTCTCTTTCCATCGCAAGCTTTTCCCTGCCGGCTGAATGATTAAAGTAAGCTGATTAAACAAATGAATATCCGCGTACAATGCAAAAAAACGGTTAAGCATTTCGCCAAACAGATGAATATCACCCTCGCCTGTAAATCCGTTCTCATCAAGCGTGACTTCAATATCTACACCTCGAAGCAAAAAACCTTTTTCAAAGCGCTGCATCTCATGCTGTTGGACATCCATAATGGCATCCAGACGACGGTAATTAAGTTCATCATCCTGCCAGTTATAGAGAGACAACGTTCCCTTGAGCACGTCTGCGCTGGCCATCATATTCAGAAAACTGGATCCTAAATGGCTCAATACTCGCCAGTGAAAGCGGTCCTCGGCAGGCGGATAAGCAGGCAAGGTCGGCTTACACAGATTGCGTACCGCAAGCGGCGTCTGGAGAATTTGTTCACACCGATTAAGCAAAGCGCTCTGCAAAGCCCGCCGAGGTAATTGACCGTTGGTTCCGGTCACTTTCAATGACAACGTTTCGCGTTCCGCGATACGCTCTTGCTCCCAGGCATCGCCTCCCAAAATCAACCATGTGTCATAGAGGCCCGCCACGCCACGTCTGACGCGGGTATGGTAATAACGCTCCGGTGCGTTACGGTGCATTAGTCCCCCTTTATGGCGGAAGCTAGTGAACGGAACATAGACAGCGCTACGCGTTCGTTGCGACCCCGAAACTGCATCCACAGAGTAGATTTCGGTATGCCCATCCTGCAATCTTCGCGGACGCAATAAATATTCACTTTCTAACCCATTAACGACTAACGGGTCAGCCTCCATGGTGAATAAATTAATAACCGGCACACAATGCAAACGTATATTTTCGCTGCTTACCGGAAGTTCAGAATCCCATTGTTGATTAAGCACTACTTCTATTTCAAATTCATTTATCCCTGCTGGAAAAGTTATCTCATCCAGACCATTAAGATGGACAAACATAAATTTTTCACGAAAAGTAAAATATTCAAGCAATAGCTGCCAGCCGCCAAAAACAGTATCCCCCTTCGGCCAAAGACAATCTTCCTCGGTAAATCCTCCTGGTGAAAAATAGCCATCCAGGCGAATACGTTCAGAGTTGCCAGGTAATCTTAGATGGAGAGAGGCCTGGCGTTTTGTTAATGCCAGATGCAGGGCATGTGTTACCGGTGCGTCACCGCACAAGTAGAGACTCAGATTTTTAACATCAGTTTGTGACCAATCCATCTGGGGATTACAGGTAAATCGGATACGAATAACAGAACGGCCGTCAGGTTCAGCATCCAGATTCACCGCCGTGATACGCAACGGATTAAGCGCGACCGGTTGTGTGGTGCGGTACTGGCAAACCGTTTTCTTAGGGCCAACTGGTTGAGAGAGTACGCCAAATCCCGCACTCACCCGTTCATTCATTTTCAGTACATTAATGTCGGGCAAAAGCTCAACAATGCTTAAAGAAGGAACAGTACGTAAATAATGTGGCCACAGCAGACTCATCAAACCTTCGGTAAACTCAGGAAGATGATCGTCAATTTTGGCGCGGAGCCGCCCCATGGAAAATGCAAAACCTTCAAATAATCGTTCAACATAGGGATCGGGTATTCCCGCTTTGTCCAGATCCAACATAGCGGCCCGATCCGGATGCGCCTGAGCAAACTCTTTTGCTGCTTCCCTTAAATAACGCATTTCCGCATCATAATAACGCAGAGTTAGATCTTCCATTTCACCGTTCGCTTATTCTGTTTCTGTTTTTGCTTCAGCCGCATAAGACGGCTGCCCTGGCGGGATCGATGGCGATCAATCCGGACAACAGTGCGTCCATTTCTTGCGCCAGACGGGTTTTATCACTTTCACTACGGTTGGCTTTTAAACGCAGTAATTTCAGGCGTCTCGCTTTTACTTCAAATAACAGTTCAGGTTCCCACTGTTCGAGGATAAGAGACTGCGCTGCCGTATTTAGCTCCCCAAGCAAATGCAGCGCGAGATCGTTGCGGCCGCATTGTTCAGTCAGGCGAGCCATCAACAGTTGGCGCAGCCAGCGCTGGCGAACCGAAATAATACCGGGCCGAGCCTGAAGCCAGGCAAGCGCCGCCTCAATCCCTTCGCTATCGGCTAGCGCCAGAGCCTCGCTTTCCAGTAGCAAAATATCGTCGTCAGCCCCGGCAGAAGCCGCCGTGATGTTCTCTGTCTGCCAGTCACTCTCCTGCATAACATCACGGGTTATCCATTCGCGGGTGACATCATCGGCAAAGGGAGTACCGTCGTTAAATGCCAGCGTTTCCAGACCCGGCATTCGATGCAGCAGCATCTTCAGATCGCTGATAATAATTTCAGGATATTTATCCCACGGCGTACCTGCCCGACTGACCGCCTGATGAAGATACCACTGCACATCCAGCCAGAAGTGGTTGACCCCCTCTGCAAATAAACTGTCCGTTAACTCAATCAGCTCTGTCCAACTTTGTTGCAAGTACAGACGCTTGAGCTGGGCTCGGTAATCACTCTTGGGGGGGATCAGACGCGTACGCCCTGCGCCATCGGGCGGTGGAAGTTGACAGACAGTATCCAGCCGCACGCTTTTCATCAAATGATGCGCCGCCAGCCAACCGTCGGGTTGATCGCGGAGATATTTCGCCAGCACTCGCGTCTGCTCAAGCAGTTCTCGTCCGGAAGCAATACTTTTGAGCGCTGGCGCTTCTGCGCTTTGTCGACCCGACTGGACCCCGATGTTTTGCGGGACCAGTGCCTGAGCACCGCCTGATTGCACCAGACGATTCTCCAGGGCGCTATACAGCGCTCCGAGTCCAGGACGAAGGTTCTCCTCCCGCTGGCTAAACATCTGCTGCAGTAATATCAGCGCACCGGTAATTCGTTGCGCATCGGGTCGTGAGACTTCAGGGTAACGTGCCAGACTATCCAGCATCCGTCCGCCAGCCAGCCATTCAAGAGCCGCCTTATGGCTGTTAGCTCTTAAAGGATGCAGGTTATCGCCATAACGTTGCATCAGACCTGCCAGTAAGGTCAGGCCATCGGCGAGGCCAGGCTCACCATCCCGATGCAAACGAGCCCATGTGTAATAGGTTACGACGCGAACATCCTTACTGGTGGTGGTCAGAAGCTTTTCTGCCAGCGCAATGATGAGATCGGTTTGTGCGCCGGAGAGTTTATTGACCTCTTCTCTCATACGCTGAAAATCATCATCATAACCAGGATCTTCGCCGCCAGGACTCACCTCGGAAATCGGCAGTAGCCAGTTCTGCCAAAGCACAGTCTGCGCTTGCGCCTGTTCCATCAACCGCTGTTGTTCATCTGGCGAAGTCATACTGGCTGCCAGGAGACGATTCAGGGCGCTCATTCTTGTTCCTCTGATGAAGTCTGACTGCTTATAACAAAAATATTCTCGGGTAATTCAAAATCGCGTAGCTGGAGTAATGCGAGCGGACCATCACCGGCTTCCGTTCTCAGCGTATAGTTCAGCGGAAGGCCATCCTGGGCAGTCCAGCGCAGGTTAAAGCCGCTGTTAACCCCGGCATTATCGGTAATCTCCGCTTTCTCAAGCAGCCTTATCCAGCCCCAGGTTCCTGGATTATCGGAGTAGATTCGGGTCCCCGTTTTCGTGCTCACCCAGCTTAAGGTTGCGCCCGATGCTTCTGTATCCGCCGGCCAGACAATGTTTTTCCATACCGGCATCTGATTGACGTAGGTGAGTTTCTGACCGTCAATAACCAGATCGGTTTGCATGACATCACGCGCGGTTCCGGGGCGTAGCTCAAAACGTAAACCGGCTTCACCACGGGTAAATGCCACATCCGCAAGCTGGCTTAGCGTATCCATCGCCTCAAGAAATACCGGATCAAATACCAGCCCCTGCGCATTCACCGTATCAGGAACCCAGTGGCTACCCTGTTTATGCAGTACACCGCTTAAGTGACTTTCGAGAAACTGCGGGATCCGACCGTTATCATTGCGCAAATATTGGGCCAGTAGCGGCAACGAGACCTCACTTCCTACGTCACTAAATGGGTAACGTCCGCCAAATGCATTGTTCCAGTCATTAACAATCAGCGCCTTCCACTGCGCGTTCAGCCCGGCTGCCGTCGGCTGCAAAACCTGCTGCCATGACTGCTCCAGCGGCTGGACAAACAGGGTTTGACCAAACCCACTCCATGCCTGCCCTAAACTCGCAGCCACCAGGTTGCCATAGTCACGCGTGGTGGTGAGATCGACGGTTTTCCCCTGAAATACCGTTTGTGCCAGCGCCTGGCTCATGCCCTGCGGATCGGCGGCATTGGTCACCTGCTGGAGTTTCAGCCGTACCTGGGTAACTCGCGTCAGGTAGGTTTGCAGACTCAGATGGCTGAGATCCTGCCCACCTGATTTATCGTCCATCAAGGCGAGAACCGGCGAGAACGTGTCCGCCATGGGGCCGTCTTCGCGCGCATGCTGATCAATCGTCTGGTTCTCTTTGGTTTTAAACAGATCTTTTGCTGACTTCACCAGTGAGTCCGACAACGCTTCTCCGGTGAATCCGGTACGCCCTTGTACTGAAAGTGTGTTCATTAGCGCAACCAGAGGTGATTGACGAACATCGGCAATCAACGTCAGTTGATCGATAGCGTCACTCAAAGTCTGGCTGCGCTTCCAGCGCAAACTGTTGAGAAAATCCTGCCAGTTCCCGGCAAAGTCAGTGAAATAACGCTCGCTAAGGCGCGCTTTTAGCGCCTCCGGGGAGAGCGGATCGCTTGCGGAATGCGTATCATCACCCAGCACCTGATCCACCTCTTCCCGGCGGTTATTCACTACTTTTTCTATCGCCGGTAACACTTCCTCTTCCCAGGCTTTACGGGTATATACGCCAGCAATCGTACTTCGGGTATAAAATACGCTCTCCGCACGGGTGTCACCGGTCATATCCTCCAGACGAAGATCGGTGTAATGCGGGGTCACCTGCTCAATAATTTTTTGATACAGCGCAGCCTCACCGTTGCGGATCCCCATCTGACGAATTAACAGCGTACGCACCTGGCTAATAAGATTTTTATCCGCCGCCAGCGTCCATTCAGGATGCGCAGGCAGATTTTGCCCCCAGAATCGCCACAGCCCTGGCCCTACGCCCTGCCATGATGCCTGTGACATCCCTGACCGCTCAGGCCAGTCTTTCATCAACGTCTGGCTAAAAAATGACGCCTCCATCTGCTCTGGCCGGGAAAGCATCAAGTACATTTTCAGCTGGTTGTAGGCATTCTTCGCCCGCCCAGCGAACTGAGGGCTGTCTGGCGCGAGCCGGGTTAATGCCGTGAGTTCCTGAGTAAGATGCTTTGCGGCTTCATCACGCAAGAGCGGGATAGCGATACGTGCATAACTCGGCCACAGCGCATCCAACAACGCATCGTTCTGGCTTAAGCCAAAGCGGTAATACCACGGAACCCCATTCTGCTGGCGCCAGCGCAGTTTACCAGGCGTTTGCTGCAGCGCGGACAGCGCCGAAAGGCGCTCAGCGAGCGGTTTATCCTGACCGGCAGCCAGCTTAGCTTGATCCCGGCTTTCCACCACCAGGCTGCGGTTAACCAGAAATGAGACCACCATTCCCGCGCCCCACAGCAACATTAGACCGGCAGTACCGACTGCAAGCACACGCATCCCTGAACGGCCTGTGCGCTGTGCCTTTAGTTCAGCAGGTAATGCGGGGAGTGAATCAAGCAGCGCACGCCAGCGCTCATCACCCGTCCAGACATGTACCACTCGCGACGTAGTACCTTCTACAGACAGGCTAAAAATCACACCTGCCAGCGGGAGGCCGCGATGAGCGCTGAAAAAAGTCGTTAGCGAATCGCTAATGGCTGCGGCGCTATGCGTCAGCAAATTAGCCATTTTCAGTAAGAAGTTATCGCGAATATTTAGCGTGAGCTGCTGCGTTCCCTGCTGCGCCAGTTGTGAAGCCAACGAGGTAAGCTGCAAGCGACATAATGCAGGGGTACATCCCGGTGACAACAAACAGGTTGCGGACTGAGCATCTACCCCATCATGTGCAGAGTGAGTACCATGCAGCGACCAGAGATATAACGGAATACGCCAGCGAAGCGTGGTAAAAATAGCCTGAAGATGGCGAGCAACGTCGTCCATCTGTTGTGCTGTTAAGGGAGTGATGGGATCGGTGTGAACCAGCACATCCTGTTGCTGGAAGTGGTTACCTACCCATACCGCCCCGTCCAGTGGGCGTCGATGCAGCTTGCGTATCGCATTGAACAAGGTGACATCCGGCGTGTCAGCCAGATCTCCCCCCCAAATTAACACCACACCATCACCTTCAGCCCAGCGCTGAGAGGTGAGTTTAGGCACCAGTTGATCCACCTGAGAGGCATCCCCCATCACCAGCAGAATGCGGGTTTTGGCGCGCCAGCGGCGGCCGTAATTCTCTTTAAGTGTAGAATGGATGTTAATGAATATATTACTATCTAATGCGGTGGTCGTATTATTTCCCACATTTGCCTTATCAGATGATTTCCATGGCATAAAAAAATAAACAATTGATTTATATTTTAACAATGGAACGTACGATATCAGCACTGATTTCAGCGCATTCATCTGCCATAATTTAAAAATATAACACAGCGCTAATAAAACAGTTGTAACGACGATTATCCTTGTTGTTTGGGACTCCACCCCCAAATACTCTCCGTAATAAAAAAGCACTACGTAACATATCAAACCAACGACAACCAAAATACATAGCCAACCAAATAGCCGCAACAAGGTAGACTTATTCATATATCTATTCCTGATTTCTGATTTTTTTAACCCTCGACAATATAATCTTTCCATTCGATTCCGAGAATATTAGATCCACAGCACTCACCTTTTTTCCATTCAATAAAGAAAACATCAACATCATCCAGATATCAAACTCTCCGTGAATGCCAATATATAACTCTGCATAATATTGCTCAAGGTTGTTGTTGTGTTCATTAAGAAGAACTGCCACCTTGGCCACATCTTTTTTATCGCTATATTTTCCTATCAACAAATTGTCAATTATCCCAACCTTGGCCTGATAAAAAATAAGATCGTTAAGGTCGTTGAACAGTTCACCTTCATTCGTAGAGATAGACCTATATAACCTTGCTTTCTCAACACTATTATTCTGATTAACTAACACCGGCGGAGCGAAAAGAAAAGCACACATCCCATCCCCCGTTCTATGGTGATTATCTTTGATATCCGTTGATTTTTCCCCTACAATAATTAACCTGAATTTATCCTCCGTAACGCTTAGCCATTCATTAATATTTAATACATAATCGTGCAAGGTAAATTCACTGTTTTTAATTATGTCTTCAGAGAGCCCAAGTCGTTTCCAGGCCAATAAAAAAGGCTGCCACGCTGAAACCCCTGACATCTGACCAATAATAAAGTTAATAACAAAACCTTTTTCAGAAGTAATCTCAATTAATCTGGCTCTCATGGGAGCCAATAACTCATGGAATAAAACAGTATAATCGATTGATTCTGAAAAATGTAACGCCCTGGTTCCAATGGCGTTGAACTCATTGACTTCAAGTAAATGGGGTATCTGCGATTCTTCGGGAAAGAGATAGCTGTAATCTACAATGCTTATATAATCAGACGCCCATTCAGACCACTCATAATCAATATTAGAACTTTCCGTTGATATCAACTCATTTCGTTCAAGAGACACACCAAGTTGAAATAATCGAAGTCCTATATATATAATAAACACCATAAAAACACTTAATGATATTGCGAAAGCATAATAAAAATAATCACTATTATGAGTAATATAATAAAAAAGAGTAAATAGCAGGTAAATCATTATTAACAATGAAAAAAAAACACCACTATCACGCCCCCACCGAATAGAAGGTATAGGTTGTATTTTCTTTTTAACCGGGATATTCCAACTCATTTTAACTTACCAAATTCCGCTACAGGGAAGAGTTGAAATAACATAACAACCGCATTGACACATGCATTTATGCACAGCCACTGGTTTTCCATCTGAGATCCACTCTGTAGAACCCTGAATTATTTTATTTACTCCATGAAATGGAATAGGGCATATAACAGTGTCATCAAGCAATGCGACGCCTAAACCATCGATAATTATCGTTGACGAAACTGAAATTACTTTACCACCACTACTTAATGGATCATTGAGTCTGACTAAACCTAAAAACATAAATCCTCACTATAAAGTAACATAACTATCCAGATTTATTTTTTGAAAAAACAAAAAATTATCCAGCATATTTATATAATAAGATAAAGATCAGATAATAACATCTCACCTGGTAATAAATATTAGCTTTAAAATTAAATCCACAAATAAAACTCGTCTAATAGTAATAGAACCACCATCCTGATGTCATTACCCGCACAGATTTTCCATTTTTTTTGAATTCTTTTATTCTTCTGCGTTTTAATCTGCGCAAATCAATATTGTTCACATTCTCCCAGCCAGCAACAGTCAATATCTCTTCCGTCAGCTGTTCTTTCGGAAAAGGATGTCGTCGCCAGATCGTCCATATTGCGGGCAGGATATACAGAAAGGTCCCCATGGTCAGAAACATCGTGACTCCACTCACTATTTTTTCAGTAACAACCCAGCCGTCTTGGCAAATAAACACTACCAACATCGTAATAATTAACAAAATAACGATCGAAATGGGGACTTTCATCGCGTCTATTCGTGCCCGTCGTATTCCCTGGTAACACCACGGTGGCATGGTCAGCGAGCGTGCATGCGGCCGGATAAGGGCATATACCAGGTACTCCTCTCCCACCGGCGCGGCAATCAGTTCCACTTCCTCACCTTCCCGGCAATAGGGTGCGCCCAGCCACCCTGAAAACTGCCGGCCATTGATTTCGCCCGTAACGTACCACGCCGCAGCAGGAACCCTGTCTTCATTGCTCTCCACCATGCCCTGTGCCGTTGCCGCTGACCCCGTCGAGGCCAGCACCATTGCGGCTGACGCCATGTTCTCATCCTGCCTGCTGAAATATTCCCACGTCTGCGGATAGGCTTTGGTGTCAAAATAGTGCGTCAGGCAGCGCTGGTGGTAATTTGTCACCACTCCGCTGACCTTTATCAGCGGGGCTGGCGGGGGCAGTACCGGGTCCGATGGCATATCAGCCAGCGCTTTTGCCAGCTGCTTTTCTTCACGGTACAGTTCTGCCAGCCGTTTTTTATGCTTCTTCTTACCTTCCGATTCATAGTACGCAATGATTTGTCTTAATTTCATCCATTCCCTGCGCTGCCGGAGATAGTTCTCTTTCACATACCCTTTACCCTTCTCCAGCCCCCGGATATAGGCCCGGGGCATATCGGCGAACAGTTCGTCATCTTCTGTCATAATATTTAATCTTTTAATTCCAGCTAATAGTAATAAAACCACCATCCTGATTTAAGTAATCGAATAGATCGTCCTTGTTTCTTAAATTCTTTTATCTTTTTCTTGTCGTGTTTCAGAAGGTCAATATTGGTCACATTATCCCAGCCAGCAACAGTCAATATCTCTTCCGTCAGCTGTTCTTTCGGAAAAGGATGTCGTCGCCAGATCGTCCATATTGCGGGCAGGATATACAGAAAGGTCCCCGTAACCAAAAATATCGTTATCACTTGCATCAATCCTTCACTAACGACCCAATCTTCTTTATACAAACCCACTATCAGCAGCAGAATAGCCAGAATAATAACGACCGAAATGGGGACTTTCATCGCGTCTATTCGTGCCCGTCGTATTCCCTGGTAACACCACGGCGGCATGGTCAGCGAGCGTGCATGTGGCCGGATAAGGGCATATACCAGATACTCCTCTCCCACCGGCGCGGCAATCAGCTCCACTTCCTCACCTTCCCGGCAATAGGGGGCGCCCAGCCACCCTGAAAACTGCCGGCCATTGATTTCGCCCGTAACGTACCACGCCGCCGCTGGAACCCTGTCTTCATTGCTCGCCACCATGCCCTGTGCCGTTGCCGCAGACCCCGTCGAGGCCAGCACCATCGCGGCAGACGCCATGTTCTCATCCTGCCTGCTGAAATATTCCCACGTCTGCGGATAGGCTTTGGTGTCAAAATAGTGCGACAGGCAGCGCTGGTGGTAGTTTGTCACCACGCCACTGACCTTTATCAGCGGGGCTGGCGGGGGCAGTACCGGGTCCGGTGGCATATCGGCCAGCGCTTTTGCCAGCTGTTTTTCTTCACGATACAGTTCCGCCAGCCGTTTTTTATGCTCCTTCTTGCCTTCCGATTCATAGTGCGCAATGGTTTGTCTTAATTTTATCCATTCCCTGCGCTCCCGGAGATAATTCTCTTTCACATACCCTTTCCCCTTCTCCAGTCCCCGGATATAGGCTCTGGGCATATCGGCGAACAGCTCATCATCTTCTGTCATAGTATTTTGTTGCTCCAAAATTAAACCACAGCAGGGACTTCCGGCTCATCATAGATAATAAATGGCCAGTAAATTATTGGTTTTCCACGTTGTTGTTTTTTAGCTGAAGATAATTGACGTAAGCTTTCTTGCAGTGAATTCCTGGTTTCATCAATAAATATATTGATTTTTTCCGGCGAATAACTGTCGATATCAATCGAACAATTATCACCAAACAATCCATTCTCAATCCACGACTGTAAGGCATCGCGTGAATAATATTCCGTCAGAATATATTCAGCGACCATCAATAACAGGGCCACCTCCCAGGAAGCCAACAACCCCACCCATTCGACGCCTAATTTTGTGAATTGCGGCGCAGCTGCCCTCCCCAGCCATACGGCTAATTCCCCTTCAGCAGTATCCCAGCCAAAGCGTTCAATCAGCACCGACATCAATTTCCCTTCCGCTTTGGCAATAATGGCGACATCACTAAGAGTCTTGACTAAATATAATCCCGTAAATGCCCATTTCTTACTGGAGTTCGGTAAACCAACTTTGTTCAATAATGTAGAGAAATCTAATCCCAGCGAAAGACCTGCACTTATCAACGAGCATCCTGCGCCAAACATTTTCATGTAGTGGAGACTATTTTTATCTTTAAGAATGGCCTCCATTGCAGGGGTTGCAATATCAATCATCCCGCTCGCCGTTGCCGATATTGCGCTGACTACCTTCGCGTAGTTAGCTGGTTCATTTTTAAAATTATCGAGTTGGTTATACAACTCAACGACATTGAAAAATAAAACAAAAATCCTAATACTGGTCACCGCATAACCAGAATGTCCCGCTGGCTGGCTAAGATAATCTGCATAAGATTTTTCAAGTGCGGCATATTTCTTTCTCGCCCTCCGGAGAAGATCGGCCCGAATGGCTCTTTGCGGGCTGTAAAAAACAGTGCCGGTAATGTAAGCCCTGCGTTCCGTGGCCCAGCCAAAATATTTACTGAACAATATTTTTGTTTCTAACTCTGACTTTCCAGCAGACAGCGATAAAAGGGTTCGAACAATGAGGTCATTCATGGTATTGAGAACAGGTCCAATCCGTGATACGGAGAAAAACCTGGCCCCTACGGTTGCCATATGCTGGTCCATTTTATACAGCACTTTTTTCGAGAATACGGCATTTCCAGCCAGTGGTTTTGAAATTTCACTCGTTGCTTTTTCAAAACCTTTAAATATTTTATTGAGTTTAGCGCCATTCTTCTCAAAAAAGTAGAGTACATCATTTTCAGAAACCGGAGCGATGCTACACTGGTGCAAGCTAGCCAATAATGACTCCGCATCTGCCATGATCTCTGGATTATTATAAAAATGTGTTCTCCAAACCAGATTAGTTTCACTTGTCGTCGTATATGCGTCTATCCAGTCATCCAGCAATTTTACACCTGATGGCGACTCACCAAGACTAGTCATCGCGAAGGCAGCTATTTCACGATAGCTCGTATTATCAACAGGATCGTTAGAGAAAAAATCCTGTAACATTGTTATAAATAAAGAAGCCTGTAACCATTCACAACGATAGCTAATCAGCTTAGCGAGTTGTTCATCAATTTTTTGTGTTAGATCAGCACAACATTTATTAAAAGACTCCCATTTAGTCTGCCTGATCATTCGTGCATATTTAGACCAATCATTAGCTACCTGGTGTTTTTTATAAACTTCGTTTTGTTTTCCCTTTACCTGCTTTTCGAATTCTTCGCGGGTTAGTATATCCTTCGGGTCTGTACCTTTAGATTTCTCATTCTGGGCATACATATCATAAGAATAATCCATTGCAGGAGGAGAGATATATGTTTCCTGGGGTAATACAGAAAGTTGGGCTTCAACATTCTGTTCCGAGCTTTTGTTAACAATCTCCTTAACTCCGTTAATCAGACTCTGGGTACAGAACTCCAGGGCGCGTTCTTCACCATATATCTTCGCCATCGCCAGGACATCATTCGTCCATCCCGTCAGCTCATGCGTTATCCCTGTTGCATCATGCAGCGCCATCAGCAACGGTGTGACGGGGGAACCGTCTGGCTTCACTCCCCGTTCCTTCATCTGCCGGATTGTGTTTCCGGCCACTCCGCTCTTCCACGGGTACAATGTCTCCTGCGGCCCCGGCTCTTTGACTATTGCATAGCGTTCACTCACACACTGGCTGACGCGGATTTTAGTATGGGTGCCATACGGTAACAGCATTGCCGGACTCAGCTGGCTTCCCTGCGGCGCGATGTAATCCAGAACCCCTGTAAGATTGCCTGTCGTTGCTTCTGCCGTTTGTTCTGAAGTCTGCGGTGACGTCCAGTTTGATGCACTCAGGCGCTGCATTCTGCTCTGCCGTTGCCCGTCATCGCCCGCGTAACGCTCCATCGTTTTTTTCGTCCAGGGACACTGTGTGAATGCTATCCAGATATCATTCTCCAGGACTTCATATGGCAGCGTCAGAAAATCCTTTCCGCCGTTACTGTAGGTTCCCTGCCGACAGTCAGGCTCTGACTTCTCCAGAACATTTTTCGCCGATAGCTGTTTCCACAAACTGCCGTCATCACACACTGACCACGCTTCCCAGTCCGTCAGGTACGGATAGTAGATATAGATATAACCCCTGCGCATCGCACGCAGCGCATAGTGGTAATTTTCACTTTCTGCCGGATAAGACGACGCACCTGGTTTTGCCCACGCCGGCAGTGCTTCCTGAATATATTCAGGAACCACCGCATAGCGTACAGGCAGTAATGCCGGTCCCTGTAACATACAGTCACATTTATAATTTTTCATCCCTGTTCTCCTGCATATTCGAACTGTAAATCGCTTAATTAATGATCTTCGCGAATGTCATTCCATTGCTGTTCTGTGACATGGGATATGATTTGAGTAAATTTTTTCTTCCCACTTAGGCTATTTATTTCAAGCAACCTTTTAATCATTCCATGGTTATAAAACTCCGGAGCAATATTAATTGAACACTCCCCCCACTTAATAAGTTCTTCTTCATTAGTAAAAGCACACATCTCGGCTCTTTTAAGTGACTGCTGCAATAGTTTAAACACCGCTGACTCCGAGAAACGTTCACTACTCAAATGCGCTAAGCGATAATTACAGATAATCCTATTTTTTATCCCGACGAAATGTATATCACGCCAATTGCCAGCGCTCAGTGATAACGTATATGAAAGTCGCAGTTGATTATCAGATTGATTTATTTTATTGATAAACTGCCCATCGCCATCAATAAAACTCCACACTTCAACTGGTCCTAACAAACGTCGTTGTTGCCAATCATCCAGAATGGATAAAAGAGAGATCATAATTGCAGGGTCATAATATCGAAGCAAAACATCTTTTCCATCACGCTGTTGGATAGCAACTTCTCCCAGGTAAGCAGCGAGATTGATAATATCTTCTTCACAAGTGAGCCAACCACAAATCATCCTGCCCTTACCCAGCAGTATTTCATTAGGTTCGATCTCTTTCAGGGCTTGCATAATACTTTCATGTAGTATTTTACAATCCTCAGGTAAAGATAAATCCAGTGAAACCAAACACGGCTCAAATTCTGAGGTTAGGTAACGATTAGCAACTGGTACCCTCACAACCCCTCTATCTATTATTTGGTTGTAGAATGATGAACTTTGATTCCTTAATCTTATAATTGCAGCGTCAATCATTAATATACAATTTCTATTTAGCGTTCTAAAACGATCAAATATTTCCTCGCCAATATCCCCCCCCTGATTTTGCATTGCCTGTAAGGAGTAATCATAAGTAATTAAAGATTCCTTCATTATTGACCCTCCATCAGCCCAGCGTCACTGTAGGACTTTGTGTACCACCCGCAGCATCAATGGCAGTGGCGCAAGGATCCGGTAACTCTATTCTGGCGTTCAATATTGCAGGCGCCATTTTCTGAATTCCAATACTCTTGACGCGAACATTGCCAGGCGCCCCGACTTCTATTTCGCCATCTTTAAGCCTGATATATGCTCCACCACAACTGAGCACTAACTCTGTCGCTGCGGTAATGATCACCTGCTCATCCTTGCTGGCTATACTCAACGTTTTCTTTGCCAGCAGATCCATTGCATCTCCCTGCGCCTGAATTTCCACTTTTCCTTTGCTGGCGAAAATCTTAATCCCCATCCACTGAGCGAAAAGACTTATTGTTTCTTTCACACCAAGGCGGAATTTTTTAGCGACACTGACATCTGTATCCGCTCCAGAGGTCACAATGACATTCTCACCTGATGAAAGTTGGATACTGGCGGGAGTTACCTGTGCTATACCAGCAGGGGCAGAAAAAAGTAAAGCCTGTTTCTTGAGCTCTGTCATAGACTCCATCAACAATGCTTTTTGCCTCTCTATATCAGCCAGTTCTGCTTTCGCTTTTTCTGCCGCAGAGCGAATACCTTTCGCATCCTGAAGCGCAGCTTGTAAGTTAGCTACTGCTTCATGCATATCTAGCTGCAAACCTCCAGCTAATTCCTGGCGATCGGCACTGATAAAAATCCCCTTCCCAGCCCGTATAGCTCCCCACTGGTCTGTACGCAGTTCAAAGCCTTCTCCCCGCAACGCACGCTGTGCATCCACGTTATGCCCAAGGTTCAGTTGCGTCTTCCCGCCGTACTCGGTGCTGAGCTTGATGTGCTCCTCGCCCCGTTTATCCTCCATACGCAGCTTGTTGTTCGCCGGCGTGCGGATGACGTTACGCGTGTTGTTTACGTCCGTCACGTGGTCCGGGTGCCGCGAGTCATGCAGCGCATGGGCGATATACGGTCGGTCCGGGTCTCCCTCGTGGAACGCCACCGCCACCTCCGTACCCTGTATCAGCGGGAAGTGAATACCGTAGGTGTCACCGCCGTAGGGTTTGGCTAGGCGCAGCAGCATGCTCTCGTAACCCTGCTGTTTGCTGTCCCGGTCCGCGTCGAACTTCACCCGGTACAACCCTTCCGCCGTCTGGTGAGCATACATATCCCCGCTCTTCGGGCTGCTGACCCGCGCCGTCAGCGTGCCGCTCACCTTCGGCCTCGGCTTCAGCGACGGGCGCCAGCACTGCGTCTCACTGTATGGTACCGCTGCCAGCGACACTTTCAGCGCCTCCTTCCTGCTGCCGCTGAACCCGGTGCGGATGACCACCACAGGCTGCTGCAGCACGCCCGGCAGCGTCGACGGTACGCTGCTGTCCGTTACCGTCACCACCTGCCCCGGACGCAACCCTGCATCCGTACTCACACCCGTTATCAGCGTCTGCTCCGCCAGAAAACGCTCATGGTCCAGCCGCGCCCAGAAGTTCGCCGTCTCCGGAGCCGGGTCGGATGCATCCCCCGCCTCCAGATGACGCGGTTTGTAGTGATACACCTCGCCATAGCGCATCTCTTCACCCTCGCCACTGGTGATATCCGCCCTTGCCGACTGCAGCACTTTCTGCGCTTCACGGTGGTTGTAATCTTTCGCTGTCACCCCCGCAGGTGCCACCTGATACCGGATGTTCAGACTCCAGACGGAGTCTGCCCCGCTGTCGCTCATCCCTGACGGACTGTTCAGCGCCAGCCGTTTGTCAAACTCATACGCACTCTGCCTGTCCGCAAAATGCACCACTTCCGTGCGCGTATCCGGCTGCAGTGTAAAGAAGTAAAATATCCCCACTTCCGCCAGCAGACGCTCGATAAACGCCAGGTCACTCTCCTGGTACTGGTTTATCTGCTCACGCTTCGGGTAACTCTGCGTCAGCGTGAACTCATACTCCCAGCCGCACAGCGCGTGCTCCTGCAGGATTTCGCCCACCACCTCCGGGACCGATTTATTCACGAAGAAACGGTGCGTGCGGAACTGTTTATCCAGCAGGGAGAGATAAGGCTCCACGATGATTTCGTGGCTGACCTGGTCCCGCGACCCCGCCAGACGCCGGAAGTGGGTGACCACGCCGTGCACAAACTTCACCGGCCGGGCACTGAGTAATTCCCCGCCTTTCATCGTCAGTAACGCCGGCTGGTTCAGGAACATATCGGCGGTCAGTTTAGGGCTGGTGCAGGTGAAATAAATCGAATAATGGTAGCGGACGCTTAACTGCTCCAGCCCCTCAAAACGCTCCACGTCTAATTTATACGGACATGAGGAAATAGTCAGACTATAGCGATTAAGCGAGGCTTCTGGTGTTGCTGGTTCCAAATTCATAGGGTTAACTCCGTTTAATAGCCCGACGTCAAAATCAGTTGAAAAAATGCGCTTTATAATTCATCAGAAAATTACTGCTCGCCATACCCCGATAAATAATCAGAACATCATTTATCAAACGCATATCGATAACTGACAAGCAACGCCCTTCGTGTTAAATTAGATCGTTATAGATAATCATCCCAATGACTACGCACGTGAGGCCAGAAAAGCCGCATCAAAACATACCCTAAAAAAATCAATAAAATGCTTACCGCACCCCAGAAATATCGATAATTATCTTCAGAAATAAAAAAGAACCAAATAGAAAAACCGATACCCAGAGTGCATAAAATATCACCTACTGCGAATATACAAAAATACATTAAATATATAGTTATATTTCTAAACTTCCCAGACCATCCAGAAAACATTGGCAAACCTCATTAAAACAATCTATATTTGTATTACTAATATCAATCGCTTTCTCAAAGGGTTTCACAATATCCTCAACAAGGAAATAAAGAAGATCCAAATCCCCCCGATCTCTTAGCTTTTGATAGTGAGACGGATTTCTTTCGGCAAGATAGCGGGATGTATAGATTGCTCTGGATACCTCCGCCCCCACTGCAAGAATTGTACCTATAGCAGCACCTGAAAAAAACGCAGCGACCAATCGTTCTGAGATCATAATACCAAGATTAATGCCAGTTAATTTAGAAAATAACACTTTCCCTGCAATATTCCCGGAAACCCTCTCCGCCATTAAAACAAGATTTACTCTGGAAGCAAAATCATCAATAAAAACTCCAATAACTTTACCTATCAACTCCTTATTGAATGTTACTCTCTTAATAAGTAACGCAAATCTGTATGTATCATTCTGATTATTCCAACGATGTTCTGTATCCAGAAAATCATAGGCCAGATACCCCATGCTCACTGGGAATGATATAAATCCTTTTGCCAGAGCACCTAAAAAACCAGAATGATCAACATTAATCGCATCGAGCATATCTTTTGCTATATCTTTTGCACTATCCATATTTAGTCCTTTAGAAAAAGGTACGACACAGCACAAAATAAAGCCCAGCGATATGCTTATCACTGGACTTTATTTTCTCATTCGGGATCTAATATGAGCTCAATGCCCCCTTCATCACTCCAGCCCAAGGTAAGCTGCTGAGGTTTTTGCTGTGCGGCAAGATACGTTAACAACTGCTGGCTGAGTACTGGCAAGATTTGTTGATTCAGTAGACTGTCAATATTCCTCGCCCCCGTATCCGGCAGCAGGCAAGCGGCGGTCAGGGCATCAAAAAGGTTCTCGGATATCGTTGTGGTGATACCGTAGTGACGCAGTAATCGCTGGCTAACCTGATCCAGTTTCATCTGTACAATCGTACGTAACGCCGGTTCACTGAGCGGATGGTAGATAATGGTCTGGAAGCGCGCCAACAAGGCTGGCTGGAAGTGATCGCGTAAAAGTGGACGCAGTAGTTCATGCAAACCGGACTCTGTCGTTTCCGGCTGTTCATCCAGCATCTGCATAATAGAATCGCCGCCCAAATTGGAGGTCATCAAAATAACGGTGTTACGAAAATCAATTTCACGCCCTTCACCATCGCGCATAAAGCCGCGATCGAACACTTGATAGAACAGGTTCATGACATCCCTGTGCGCCTTTTCTACTTCATCCAGTAATACCACGCTATAGGGGCGTTTTCGCACGGCTTCCGTCAGAACTCCGCCCTGACCATACCCTACGTATCCCGGAGGTGAGCCTTTGAGCTGGCTCACGGTATGCGGTTCCTGATATTCAGACAGATTAATGGTAATCAGCGACTTTTCACCGCCAAAGAGGATGTCGGCCAGCGCCAGTGCCGTCTCCGTTTTCCCGGTCCCGCTGGGTCCTGTGAGCAGAAACACGCCCTGCGGGCCGTTTTCCGGTGTAAGGCCCGTTTTTGATGCACGCAGACGCTGCGCAATAGCGTTCAGCGCATACTCCTGGCCAACAACGCGTTTACCCATTTGGGTTTCGAGCGTCAGCAAATCGGCCTGGGAATCCTTCAGTAATGAGGAAAGAGGAACACCGGTCCAGTCAGCAATTACCGTGGCAACAGTACGTGCATCCACATCCGGAAACAGCAAAGGATTACCCTGCTGAAGTGCATTAAGCTTGTGCTGCAATTCAGTCGTTTCTGCCTGACGCGAAATATCACGACGGCAGTCAATAAGCTGCTCAGTGAGGGTCATTTCCTGACCATACTGGGTTTCGCGTTCATCAAGTTCGACCAGCAGACAGTTTTCCTGCTGTTCAATTGCCGTCAGTCGTTCAGCATGTTGACCATTGCCTACGGCGATATCTTCAAGTAGTGCCTGCTTTTCCATTTCAAGCGCGGTGATCTCTGACTTTAAACGCGTGAGGGGTTCAGGAACAGTATCAAGACTCATCCGCACCCTGGCACCTGCAGTATCCAACAGGTCAACAGCTTTGTCCGGCAATTGTCTTCCCGTAAGATAACGGCGGGAGAGCGTAACAGCAGTTTTGACCGCTTCATCGGTGATATGCACGCCGTGGTGTTTGGCATAGCGCGATTTCAAACCACGCAGCATCAGACAAGCCGTTTCATCATCCGGCTCATCCACTTTTACCATTTGAAAGCGCCGTTCCAGCGCGGCATCACGCTCAAAATATTGTTTATATTCGCTCCAGGTGGTCGCCGCGATGGTCCGCAGCTCCCCTCTGGCTAGAGCAGGTTTGAGCAGATTAGCCGCATCCGCGCCCCCCGCCTGATTACCTGCACCAATGATGGTGTGAGCCTCATCGATAAACAGCAAAACTGGCGTTGGGGACTGCTGCACGGCATCAATAATGTTTTTCAAACGCTGTTCAAACTCACCTTTCACTCCCGCTCCCGCCTGAAGTAGGCCAAGATCCAGGGTGCGCAGCGTCACCGATTTCAGGCTATCCGGTACGTTACCTTCAGTAATGCGAAGCGCCAGGCCTTCTACCAGCGCGGTCTTACCCACTCCTGGCTCACCGACCAGAATCGGATTATTTTTCCGCCGACGTGACAATACATCCACCATCTGGCGAATTTCATTATCGCGACCAAATACCGGGTCGATATCGCCGGCACGCGCTTTCGCGGTCACGTCCAGGGTAAATTTATCCAGTACACCTTGTAATGCTGGCGACAACGTCGACTGAGCCAGGCCAGGACGCACTTCGTCATCTGGAAAAACCTGCGCCAGAGCGGCTTCTTGCTGTCTTTCCGGACGCTCATCCGACTGGGCATTTAGTAACGGCAGGAGCCGTTCCAGTTGGGTATGCCCGGCGCTCAGAAGCGGCCACAAACCATCACACTTCAGTAGCGAAGGCTTTCCCACCAGCGCCATCAGCAGATGTACGCCGCGTATTTGCGAATTTTCATCCGTCGCGGCACATAGCCAGGCCTGTTGCATTAAAGAAATAAGCGGTTCTGACAGCTGCGGACGGCTTTTAACGGAACGAGACTGGACATCAAGATGTGCCAGCAACGACTGCCAGAGATTATCAATATCCCATTCATAGCGCCGAGCGATTACCGTAATATCGCCCTCCCCTTGCTCCAGTAACTTCAGTAACCAATGCTCAGGTGTAATTTCTGCATGCGCTCGCGTTTGACATAACGATGCCGCAGCTTCAAGAGCCTGCGCGCAGTAAGGGTTGAGGCGCCGTAATAACACTGCCGACTGATGTTCCATTTGCTTCCTGACTCCCTGTATCCAGACACGCTACCGCCCCTGGCCGTAATCCAATGCCCATAAGGTAATATTGACGATGTCACTCTCTGCTGAACGTGCTTTCCAAGCGCTCAGCAGAGGGCAAAAAAAAACGGATGAGGAAATCCTCATCCGTTTGAGCATTACGCGGTGGTACGCTCGTTCCAGGCGTCTGAATGGATGATATTGCCATCCTTGTATGTCCAGACGATCTTCTCGTAGCGCAGCTCAAGCTGCTCCAGGTGGTTGTGCTTCTCTTTGGCAGGGTCTTTGATGTCGTGCATCACTGGGTTTACTTTCACGACTTTGACGTTATGCAAAGTCGTATTGAAGTACTCCACTTCCTGACCCGCATCATTGATGCGATACCATTTAAATTCCGCCTGGCGCAAAGTCTGACCCGTGGTGACAGCCTTGTACAGATACGGGCTGGATGCATCGATTTCCTTGGTGAACATGAACGGCGTATGAATACGCGTCCCGGTCAGCTTACCGGTGTTATTATCGGTAGGGATGTACAGGTTATGTTCCTGAGCCACCACTTCGATACTGCCCTCACGATCTTTCACATCAACAGAACCTTTGATGTCCGCGCCGCCGTCGTCCTTCAGCCATAAGTAGACTGGAATAGCCATAATTCTTTCTCCATTTTTTACTTCGCTAATGCGTCACCGCCTTCCGGTGACGGTTCCTTCACACCCGGCGTCCGACAGGCATCAGCCTGCGGCACCAGACTGATTTCTACACGACGGTTGGCAGCCCGGCCTTCCGGCGTATCGTTTGTTTTATCAGGGCGCGATTCACCGTAGCCCTGAACGGCAAAGCAACTCTCAGGTACATCGCCGGTGTCACGCATCCAGTCACGAACGGACTCCGCGCGTTTGAGAGAAAGTTGCTGATTTGATTTCTCATCGCCAACATCATCGGTATGCCCAGCGACAACAATCAGCCAACCCGGTTTGGCTTTGATATTGACCAGTGCGGCGATGAGAATTTTTGTTGAATCCGCTTTTAAGGCCCATTTGCCGGTATCAAACAGCGACATACTGTCGAGACGGACGGTTTGCGGTGCTGCGATCTTCGGTTTTGCAGGAGGCACCCAGTCACTGATAGCCGCCCGAAGCGGAGGAATCAGTCTCATACCCTGATATAGGCCCATTGAAAGAGAAAGCGGTTCACCACGCTGGTACCAACGATCAAGTCACTCGACATCACGCCGCAGTTGGTCCTGAGCCTGAATTTTAGGTTCGACGGGATTGCCAGTCAGACGGCTATATAAAGTCAGATGATCGTTTGTGACTCTGATCAGATGCTGGTTATTGATAAAACTGAACAGCATCGCCAGACCAACAAAAACACCACACAGCAAGCCACTCACGCCTACTGTGCGTTGAAATGCCGTTAATGCCCGGCGACGAGATAAAAAAGACAAAGCCAGATCCGGAAATGGCAGTAAAACGGATTCAGAAGACACTGCAGGAGAAAGCGTTGTCTGACTGGCAATATGCTGCTGCCACAGATTATTTTCTCTGCCGCTTAAAGAAGTGAAGCACACCACGCGCAAAGCTGAAAAAAGAGACGGAACATTACGCCCGGCATCACCTTGCACGATTTTTAGCCAATTCAATAAGTTATCCAGCCATATGGCATGGGTAAGATGAAAATGGCGAGCCGGACGCTCTTCCGAAGAGAATGGGGCAAAATCGTCTAAGCCCGTGGCAGACTGCACCTCCGCATCCTGAGGCGTACGAATAAACCAGCGCGCAGTTTCTTTACACTCAGGATAATTCAACCAACAGCACAACCATAACGGTGGTATTCCTGATAGCCAACGCCGACTCTGCATTACCACACGCCGCCAACTGAGCAGCATGTGCTTAAGCGCGTCTTCATCGTTATGCTGTTCCGGGGTCAACGCCAACATAACGGAAACCCGCATCAGAAGACCCGGACGTTGTACCGCTATTTGGCGAACCAGAACCGCAAAATGTTCCGGTGTCTGGACGCATAGATACCAGCCCTGTGAGCTTTCACAAGAAGCCCCTCGTGCGACAAACAATCGCTCACTATCACCACACACCAATACCACCGGCCCTTGAAAACTTTCAGGGGGTAGAGGCACGTCAATACCCGAATGATCAGATGCAAGTTGGCTATAGTGACGCCAGCCATAAACGATCCCTGGAATGGCCAACACCAAAATCAGAACGCTAAGACCGCCTCGCACACCGGTACTTACCGGGCTGAATCCCCAGATCAACAACAATGCCAACACGGTTGCCAGCACGTAGTTCACGATCCCTCGCAACTGGATCATGTCTTAACCTTGTCCAATAAGCAGAGTAACCTGCTCCTGCAGGACGTGAGAAAATACCAGCCACATGGCGCCTAACGTCACCGCCCCCACAACCCAGGCCGACCACCAGCGACGCTGCCCACCAGAAAAACCTGAGGCTCGAATGACCACAGGAGCATCGTGCTTTAATTTAAAAGGCATAGCCTGAGCCGCCAGCGCTTCAAGCACATCCTCACGACGTTCATCTCCCTGCTCACGATAACGGCCAACAAAACCGAGCGTGACCGCACGATAAAAACAGGTTAATACCGCGATATCGGGAACGGGCTCCCGAAGTACCGTACGGATACGTTCCCAAAGCTCTTCTCCGGCGTTGGTGGTATTAAAATAGCGGGCTTGCAATGGTGTGGCCAGCCAAGTGATATAACCGCTGTCCTGCCGATTACGGTTCAATACGCTTTCATCCAGTAATGCACATTGCGTATACAGCATGTGTTCAACGCTATGATCGCTGTATCCCATTTCACGTAAGGCTTCACGCGCAGAATCAACCCACTGACAGGCGCGCCGATAGAGCGCGGCCCCATCGTCTACGTCGGCGCCACTACGTAGCTGGCTTACGGCAAGCCAGGCCGGCCAGAAAACCTGATCGATGTCCTTCTTCATGTCGTTTAATCCCTTAATACTGCGAACAGCTCAAGTTGAATTTCTCCTAGCGTTCCTGGGACATAGAAGGCGCAATTACCCGCCTCCAGCATTGCCTGGGCAGCAGGATGATTAATCTCAAGCGCAAAATATTGGTTTTCCAGTCGTAACGGGATAGCCGCAGGTACATGAGTCAACGGTTTTAAAGGCACACCACTGAGCGCCACATTGACGACATCAGACACATCGGCTCGGCTACCTGCTTTGCAAAGCTGTGGAAACTGCGTCAGGAGTAAATGCGCAGGAAGATCCGAACGGACAGAAAGGTAAAAATCAGCCCCTTCACGCAATCGGGCATCCGCCAGAACGCCATACCAGAACTGTCGCTCCTGTATTAGTTCAATAGAGACAACACGAGAAGGCAGGCTGGCTTCCAGCAGTTCTACCAGCAGGGCAAACAATGGCGGGAATACGCGATCTGGATGGGTATGCTGATAAGGCGGTACAGCATTGACATCATGATCCAATGAAAACGTCAGGAGACTGCCTGCCAGTCGCGCCAGTTCTCGCCACAGTAGTTCAGGATGTCGTCCGGGATTTTCTAGCATTTCACTCAGCACGGGCTCCGCGCTATTGAGCGCATTTAGCAACCAAAAAAGCGATACATCTGCTACGGCAAAATCTGCCATTCGTTCGTTACTTTCGCGTCGCAACGCCATCAAACGGCGGCATCTGGCCCGGATGCGGTGCACCAAATCGCTCAGTAAATTCATCAATAAGGGGCTTGCCGTGAGTGAAAGTGAAGGCGGTAAAAAATCCCCCCCTAACTCCCATTGCCCTTGGGCATTTCGAATAAGACAAGCGACCGGACAGGTCAGATAAGCACTGTTATCATCATGGGCATACCGCAGCGTAATAGCATTCCGTAATACCGCCATATCAGTCCGTTCCTGGCCGGATAAGTCCTGGACGGGTAACCACTCCTGTTGCCAGCGACAAGGGCGACTGACACCGCCCCCTAATGACAAATTGCCGCCGTTTGCAGAAAGCAGCGGCAATGCCAGCACGACATCAACGTTGTTGTAGCCAGTGAGATGAGATAAATCACACGCCGGAGGCAGGTTGTCTGAAACACTCGTGTCCACTAACGTACCGTCAGGGAAACGCACGACCAGATTGACCGGATTTAAGCGAAAAACAGCCAGTGCACTTTCGTCAAACTCTGCGCTGATGACTCCCCACGGAGATGACAGTGACATACGGGCAACAACGTCAGCCACATAAGCATCCCAGCGTGTTTGTTGCTGAAACTGTTGGGGGGCCAGAAAGGCCCCTTCGCTCCATAATGGACGATAAATCTTCATCGCACCTCCTGTGCTCGGTATCGTTAAGATTTCGACTTCGGCATCTGTGAAACCAACGACAAGCTGACGTCCATCCCCTCAACCTGGAAGTGAGGAATGGCATACAGGCGCACACGGAAGAACCCTGGGTTATCCTCAATGTCCTCCACCACAACTCGCCCATCACGAAGCGGATGTGAGGCCTGCAAATCATCACCTGGATCCGTCATTTCGGTTACCAGACTGCGTAGCCAGTTGTTGAGTTCAAGTTCGAGCAAGCGACGATCTTTTGTCGTACCAATATTCTCGCGCTGCAAAATTTTCAGGTAATGCGCAATGCGGGAAAGCAGGAAAATATACGGTAGGCGTGAGTTAATTCGGCTGTTCGCTGTCGCTTCTGGGGTATCAAACTGAGCCGGTTTTTGCGCCGAGTTAGCAGAAAAGAAACAGGCGTAATCTCGATTCTTATAATAAGAAAGAGGAATAAAGCCAAGATTAGCAAACTCAAATTCGCGGGTTTCAGGGATCATCACTTCAGACGGAATCTTCACCTGATTACCGGTACCCAAATCGTACAAATGGATCGGTAAGTCTTTAACCGCGCCACCTGCCTGTGGGCCACGGATCTGAACGCACCAGCCATTCTTGATAAAACTTTTCACCATGTTCACAGCAAAAGAGAAAGATGCACTGGTCCACAGGTATTTATCGTGATCGGGACCTTTAACCTCTTCGACATAGTTAAAGCTACGTACCGGCACGGTATCAGGGCCATACGGCAGGCGGCCAAGTACCCGCGGCATTGTCAGCCCGATATAGCGGGAATCATCACTATCACGAAATGCTTTCCACTTGATGTATTCAGCACGTTCAAAATAATCGTTGATATCTTTAATCGCGGCGACGTCTTCCATATTATCTTTCAGGAAGAATTTCGGACCGACTGCGCCAATGAATGGCATATGACAAGCCGCTGAGACACCAGAAATATTGCGCAGAAGCGCAATATCTTGCGGGCTGTTGTCGAATTCATACGCGGAGATCATTGCAGCAATAGGCTCACCGCCAGGCTGATCGTATTCTTCAATATAAACATGACGATACAACCCACTCTGGATGAGCTCCGGCGCATCGTCAAAGTCATCGCGTAATGCGTCTTTACTGATATCCATCATTTCGACGCGAACGTTACGGCGAAAATCGATACCCATAATCATCGAATGCAAACCGCGCCAGAGCGATTCCTGCTTTTGGAATTCAGCATGGTGCATAACTTCATTGACCTGATCGCTAATCTGTTTGTCCAGACGCGCAATTTGGTCATCAAGTAGCGTTTTATCCAGACGCTCCAGTGGTTGTGTCGCATCTGCCAGACATGAGACTAAAACCTGAATGGCAGCGGTCACACGTTCAGCCGGAGCCGCATCGGAAAGCGCTTCATCACTCTGCCACGCATCGACATTTTTCAATGAAGAAACCGGAGCAAGATTAATTTTGTCAAAGAGGGACTGATAAACACTGCGCTCACCCGTCGTGGTGGTAGCCGCAGCTGAAGAGGTATGTTCCTGAACAGACATCAACATATTCCTTTAATGATCCTTTACTATTCCAGCCGCTTAAGCGGAGGAAACCCTGTATAGCGTTAAATCTCTTCTGGCATCATTGTTGCCAACTCATCACGCAACTCCTGACTCAGGGCAGGATCTTTAAGGACGATTTCCAGCTCACGGCGAAAAGCGGCGTTATCAAGTAAATTAGATTTCAAATCGCGCAGTAAATTACGCATTGCCAATAGCACGCGGAGTTGTGGGATATTTCGCGCTACCTGCTCCGGTTCAAAATCACGGATATTCTTAAAAGTAAGATTAATCTCTTCATTTAAACCGTCACCCGCTAACGTATTTTCCACACTCAGGTTCACGGTTGGAGAGAACTTTGCTAACACGTCATTGAAATTATTTTTATTAATATCAACCTTTTCACGCTCAGATAATGGTCGCTGTTCTCTACCATTACTGAAATCACCCACAGTCAAAAGTTTTAACGGTAGTTCAACCTTCTTCTGAACGCCTCCTGTGTGTAAATCCAATTTAATGTTAACGCGTGCCGTCGGCACTTCATTCTGAAAACTGTCACCCATACGTCCCTCTCAAACCGGTGAATCCTACCGGTATATCACTTTTCCCAATGGCGCATTTTCCCTTTCCAATCACTCACAGCCTGACACCGTTGAGGGCGTTTCCTGCGTATGACGACCAGTGACTGTCAATAAGAATTAATGATTATAATTAGTATGCTAAGGTAATCCGATATTTTATAGACATTAAAAACTGATCGAAATCACTATTTCGTCAAATAACACATTGATATTATTTATTTAAATAAAGGGAATAAGAAAAATTACATCTAATACAAACAAACAAAAATAATTAAATCAAAATGCATTCATTGAATTAATGACAAAATAAAAAAACAACTTCACTTGATGAATATCTGAATAAGTTTATATAGCCACCACAACTAGATAAATGACAATCACAGCCATTGTAAAAACAAATAAAAAAGCCGGAGACATACCCCGGCTTCTTTAGCGCAATCAGAAACAGACCTGAAAGGTTACGCCCCTTTCACTACAATAAGCGGTTCGATATCACTCTCTTTTTTAATCACCAGCGAATCGTCACCGCGCAGGCAGGTGCCGCCGTAGTTACCGCCCACGGTGAACGTGCAAACCTGAATATATTTACCGGCAACGTTGGGCAGACACCAAAGCTGCTGATAAATGTTCTTCTGTTCAGCAAACTTACCGCTGGTCTTATCGAGCAGTTCTTCCTCGTGACTGACCAGATCGATGTTGCTGCCACAACGTCCTGCAATAGGTTTCACGGCATAACCGGTTCTCGCCAGCTCGTCGTTAACAGTGAAGTCAGTATCAAGCAGATAGCGATGATGAGGGAACAGTTGCCACAGGATCGGTAAGATTGCCTTGTTGCCGGGAATAACCGTCCACAACGGCTCGAAGACCAGCACTTCCGGGCGCAGCAGAACATCAATCAGTCGTACTTCCTGGTGAGTATGTCCGGTACGAATTGGCACGGCAGCGTATTCGGTTTCGCTCACCTCACGCACTTGCTCGATCGCGGTTTCCCATGCCCAGGTTTTCCAGACGCAATTCACCAAACGACCGTCGCCGTCAATCAACTGGCCGGCATCATCCCAGCGTAATTCGTCCAGTCCGCGGAGGATTTTGCTGTCAAACCCGGCCTGATGCAGCGCCTGCTGCATAAACTGCGCGTGGTAGTTCTCTTCAATATCCTTGTCCTGCATGATGTGAACGAAAGGACGCGCGCGACTGTGCTTCCAGGCGCCGGCCAGTTCGTTGATCAGCCCTTCTGCAGGATTGTGCCCGCGCCCACGGTAGCCTTGCTCAGCCCAGCGTTCAAGGATCAGGCCTGCTTCGGTATGGCACGATGCGGAATCGGCGTTGTACTCGTACACCTTCAGCCCGCGCTCATCCATACAAAAATCCATACGACCGGTGATCATATGGTGCCGACGACGCTGCCATGAGAGGCGCAGACGCGGCCAGAGAATTTTTGGAATATCGAACAGCGCCAGCAGGTTATCGTCTTTCAGCACTTTGTCGGTTGCGTGCAGATACATCAGATGCAGTTCGTTGGTCGCTTTAATTAGCTCCTGCTCCGCGCTTTCAGTAATGGTGAAGTACTGATGCGGATCCCGATTGATCACATGACCATTTGCCAATACGTAGGCTTTTTGCAACGGATCCTGCTCGTTCAGCCACTTACCATCAAACTGTCCGCTATCTTCCAGTCTCGCGCCGCCAATCTTCAGGGCGTCATTGTCGATCTCTGGCTGCGGCAGACTGTAGCGGGTATCGTCAGTTTGGATCATCCAGCCGAGGATCGTGGTGTCATCAAAGGTATCACGCAGGGTGTAGTGACCATTTTCAACCACCATCTCCAGCTCGCGGGTCCACTGCTGTCCGGGAGGCAGCGGCGTGTGGATCACGTTCTGTTCAGCAATGCGGATTTTATTTTCCAGCAACTGGGTGACGACCGCCACATGGCCCGTTTCGTTGAACTCACCGCCTTTTTGCCAGATAAGTAGAGCGCCTGCTACCGGCGCGCGGGGTGAGCCATTAGGGAATGCTTGTAACGGCAGAATATTGTCATTCACCACTTCGCGCAGGAAACGCAAGGAGAAGATCTCCCAGGCCATACCCACATCGGTGAAGACTACGCCATAGTTGAGAAAGAGAAAACGGCGCGCGAACTCGACGCACTGCCATTTGTGGCCCATGTATTCGTCGTCGATATAGCTGCGAAACGCAGCATCATCGTCGTAGTCCCGTGGGTCAAGGGAGCTGTAATCTGAAGAGTAGATTGCTACGCCGCCGGGGGCGTAGCCCAATAATGTCCCGAATGGGGCATCCTGACTGGTCGTTCCTTTGCTCATGCACCTTACCTCAAAACAATACAGCCTGAGCAGGGTGGCGTGAATTTTTCGCTCTGATTGCCTGCTCTGCGACACTAACCGGACAGAGGTTGACTTATCATACACCTCAACGCAGCGGCTGGCGCTCAGAGGCGAAAAATTCGTAGCAGGAGCTACGCTTTACTGAGGATAACCGGCACGCTTTTATACGCCGGGGTCAGACTTTCAGTATCGACCGCATCGAGCGACAGCAGCACATTCGCTTCCGGCAGATACGCGCCGATCGAACCCGCCGCCATATCGTAAATGACGACCGTTAGCCCGTGCATCATACGATCCACGCAAGGCTTACCGTGGTCATCCAACGCTTGGACGTTAACGACATCGCCCTGATTCAGCCCGCGGGCCGTTGCTTCCACGGCGCTTAAAAACACCACATCACGTCGCCCGCTAATGCCACGATAGCGATCGTTCATGCCATAAATAGTAGTGTTGTACTGATCGTGGCTACGCAGTGTGGCCAGCACCAGCGCCTCAGCAGGCTGGTTTTCCCGCTCGACTGCACGCTGACGACTGACGACAAAATTAGCTTTACCGTTTGCGGTGTGCCATTCACGCCGCGAAGCCGGCGTATCCATACGAAATCCACCGGGCTCGGCAATACGCGCGTTATAATCGCGAAACGCCGGAATAACGGCCTCGATGGCGTCGCGAATCAACGCATAGTTCCCGGTCAGCGCTTCCCAGTTTACCGGCGAGTGGGGAAGCGTGGCGCGAGCCAGCCCCGCCACAATCGCCGGTTCCGATTTTAGCCATTGAGAGGCCGGTTTTAGCGCACCGCAGGAAGCGTGGACCATCGACATAGAATCCTCGACGGTTACTGACTGAATACCCGTTGCCTGCATATCGCGTTCGGTTCTGCCCAGCGCGGGTAGCAGATAGTTGTGTTTTGCCAGCAGCAAATGCGAACGATTGAGCTTGGTCGCAATGTGAACCTGCATATCCAGCTTTTTCATCGCCTCGAAGGTACGCTGCGGCTGAGGCATCGCCACCGCCAGATTCCCGCCCATGCAAATCAATGCCTTCGCCTCACCACGCTCTATCGCCCGAATACTTTCCACGCTGGAGCGACCATGCTGACGCGAAACGTTGATAGAAAAATGCGCTTCCAGGCGCTGCAGGAAGTCTTCTGATGCCGCCTCGTTAATCCCTACGGAACGGTCGCCCTGCACGTTGGAATGCCCGCGCAGTGGGCAGATCCCCGCCCCCGGTTTGCCCATATTGCCTTTCAACAACAGCAGATTCACCAGTTGCTGGACGTTCTCGGTACCGTTTTTATGCTGGGTGATACCCAGTCCATAACAAATGATCGTCGCGCGAGATTTGTTATAGCTGTGTGCCAGATCTTCCATCTGGCTGCGCGTCAGGCCAGAGTCCTGCTCCAGTTCAGCCCAGCAACATTGGCGTAAATCGTCATACAACGCCGAATAACCCGCGGTATGTTCGTCGATAAACGCATGATCGAGCGTCGGTTGCTGACCCAGCAAGATCCGCGCTTCATCCATTTCGATCAACGCCTTCATGATGCCTTTGAGCAGCGAGGCATCACCGCCCATTTTGACCTGGTAGTAATCGCTGCTAAGTGCTGTCGTCTGGCCGGTGAACATCTCTTTCGGGCTTTGTGGGAAGCTAAAGCGCTCAAGTCCGCGCTCGGTAAGCGGGTTAATTGAGATAATTTTAGCCCCGCGTTTGGCAACGTCGCGTAACGTGGTCAGCATGCGCGGATGGTTGGTGCCAGGATTATGTCCGATGCAAATCACCAGCTCACACTGTTCAAAATCATCAAGCTCCACGGTCCCTTTCCCAAGACCAATGGCCCGCGTCAGCCCGGCACTGGTTGGGCCATGACACATGTTTGAACAGTCCGGGAAGTTGCTGCTGCCGTATTCGCGGGCAAACAGTTGATACAGGAACGCCGCCTCATTTGAGGTTCTACCGGAGGTGTAAAACTCAACCTGCTGTGCAGAGTCATAGCTGCGCAGTCGCTCGCCGATTTCCTGAAACGCAATGTCCCACGCCACGGCCTGCCAGGTATCCGTCACGGCATCGTATTTCATCGGGTGCGTCAAACGGCCTATATTTTCCAGCGCATAATCACTGTACTGCCAGAGTGCCGATACCGGGTGGCGGCTGAAAAATGCAGGTGAGGCTTTCTTACTGGTGGTTTCCCAGGACACTGCTTTTACGCCGTTTTCGCACAGTTCCATCGGCGCACGATGGCTCGGATCGGGCCACGCACACCCCGGGCAATCGAACCCTTTCACTTGGTTCATTTTGAACATCGCGATAATGTCGCGCGCGACGGCCTTTTGCGAAAACACCGAAGCAGTGACGGCTTTTACCGCGCCCCACCCACCCGCCGGGCCCTGATAACCGCTTACTCCTGGAACACCATTTTTCATTGTTACTGCTTTTTCACCGCCAATTATTGAGGGTAGTACGGTAGCAATTTCCGTCCAACATTGATTTCCTCTTCATGGAGTACGGTCTGCGTACAATGAACGGGTTAGATTTATCTTCCCCTTTCAGCACAACACGACATAAAGTCCCAATCTGTTAAATTGAGTTTTCCCTAACTGCTACACTGCTTCAACACAACCACTCAGAAGGCAGGTCACTATGTCAGACAATACTTATCAGCCCGCGAAAGTCTGGACGTGGGATAAATCCAATGGCGGTGCATTCGCCAACATCAACCGTCCGGTTTCCGGTGCCACCCACGAGAAAACGCTACCGGTCGGCAAGCATCCGCTGCAGCTCTATTCGCTGGGTACGCCAAACGGTCAGAAAGTGACGATTATGCTGGAAGAGCTACTGGCGCAGGGCGTGACCGGCGCGGAATATGATGCCTGGATCATCCGTATTGGCGATGGTGACCAGTTTTCCAGCGGCTTTGTTGAGGTGAACCCAAACTCGAAGATCCCGGCACTGCGCGACCATTCGCAAAACCCACCGGTACGCGTGTTTGAGTCTGGCGCTATCCTGCTTTATCTGGCGGAGAAATATGGTTATTTCCTGCCTCAGGATTTGCCAAAACGCACTGAAACACTGAACTGGCTATTCTGGTTACAGGGCGCAGCGCCCTTCCTCGGCGGCGGTTTCGGCCACTTCTACAACTATGCGCCGGTAAAAATTGAGTACGCGATCAATCGCTTCACTATGGAAGCCAAGCGTTTACTCGACGTTCTGGATAAGCAACTGGCACAGCATCAGTTTGTGGCGGGGGATGAATATACCATTGCCGATATGGCCATTTGGCCGTGGTTTGGCAATGTGGTGCTGGGCAACGTCTATGACGCGGCAGAATTCCTTGATGCGGGGAGCTACAAACACGTTCAACGTTGGGCCAAAGAGGTTGCAGCGCGTCCGGCGGTTAAGCGTGGACGGATTGTGAACCGCACTAACGGGCCGCTGAATGAACAGCTTCATGAACGCCATGACGCCAGTGACTTCGATACCAATACCGAAGACAAACGCCAAGGCTAACGCAAGATGCCTTATCCGGCCTACATATAAGGCGTAGGCCTGATAAGCGAAGTCGTCACGCGCTGGTGACGTCGTAATCCATGCGGCGTAACGCATCTAACGTGGCTTTGGCTTCATCTTCATCGATGATGCTCATAGCGAATCCTACGTGCACCAGTACCCATTGCCCGACCAGCTCAGCCGGATCGCCTTCACAAATCAGGGCAATGTTGACATCGCGCTTGATACCGCAAACTTCAACCTGCGCAAGCTGGTGAATATCTTCACCGACGGTCAGAACCTGACCCGGGACTCCAATACACATATCTGACTCCGTCCCATAGCAACCTATGGGCTATTCGACTTCAATACTTTTCACTTTCAGTGAATCGCCGCTTTCAACCCGCAAACGATCGCCCTGACAACGTGGACATTGCGCATCATGCTGGGTAATTTCCACAACCTGACTGCAATCCCAGCACCAGGCCTGAGCGGGTTTGTATTCAATGTGCAATGCACATCCCTGCGCGACCGTGCCCTGACAGACGATGTCAAAACTGAAACGAACGGCGCTCTCCTCAACGCAGGAGAGCGCGCCAATTTCCAGCCAAACGCCGGTAACACGTTTAACATCGTGCTGCTCTGCCTGCTGCTGAATAATCTCAACGGCGCTCTGGCAAAGCGACAACTCATGCATTTTCACAGCTCCGACGGCCCAACAGCAACGCGCGACGACCAAGTTGCGGTGCGTTCGGATCGGTCACCGGCAGCGATAACAACATTTTTGCGCAATCGTCAGTCAGGCGGACACCCTCTTGTGCCGACATGCTGTGCGAAAGCGGCGACATTAACGAACAGGACAGGTATTGCGATACTCCATCTAGCTCGCCTACGGTAAATGTCATCTCACCATACGGTAAACGCAGCCCCATTTTCTCGCTGACTTTTCGCAGGGGCCAGATCTGATCTGGCCCAGGAAAAATCAGCGCGCTCAGCATCCAGGGCGTGATCACACACCCCGTCCACTGGCCTTCAAACAGCGTAAAATCAGAGACATACACCGGCATATTCGGATGCAGGAACGAGAGATCGTGCATCGAACGGCGGGCTACCTCTTCAAACGCGGCCTGAATCTGCGCTTTTGGGGCTGTCTGAAAGCCTAAAAACTCTTCAGACATGGGCCGCCTCCCGAGGGATGGCTTCCACACCCGATTCGCGCAGCGCGGCGAGAACCTGCTCAAGCACAGGTTCAATCATGGCTTCAACCGTCGGCGTTAGCCCGATATGCGGCTCCAGCGATTCCGGAATAACGCCGACCAGAGTCAGCTTCTTCGGAAACTCGCCGGTAAAACGCAGGGCCGACAACACGTCGGCCAGGCCAAGCTGGTGCGGCGAGATTTTATTGGTAAACAGCGCCGGGATCTCTTCATCCCGCAGGACCATCATGGTTCCCGGCGTGCTTTTTCTCGACACAATGGCGTCAGCAATGATCAGATGATCTCTGTCCGCCATATCGCCGAGCAGCTCCATCCCCGCTGTACCGCCATCCAGAACGTCAACGAAATCAGGCAGGATGTACCGTTGCTCTAATGCCTCAACGATACGTACCCCGATGGCTTCGTCAGTCAGCAAAATATTGCCGACCCCTAAGACTAATATCCGCATTACAGAACCTTAACTGAGACGACTTCGTTCCCGTCAACGTCCACCACATGCACCGCACATGACATACAAGGGTCGAAGGAGTGAATAGTACGCACCACTTCCAGCGGTTTGTTCGGATCGGCGATCGGCGTGCCTACCAGTGAACGCTCATACGGTCCCACTTCGTCATTAAAGTTACGCGGGCCAGAGTTCCAGGTTGAAGGTACAACCGCCTGATAGTTGCTGATAATGCCGTCTTTAATCACCATCCAGTGAGAAAGCATACCGCGTGGTGCTTCGAGGAAGCCGACACCTTTGAACTCGCCAGTGGCCGGGATATTCGGTTTCACGAAGGTGGTGTGGTCGCCTTTGCCGATGTTTACAATCAGCGCGTTATACTGATTTTGCAGAACGTTCTGCAGTTCACAGCAGTGAACGGTACGACCAATGATACGACCCAGCGTCGAATGCAGCTGTGCCACTTCGATGGTTTTACCGGTCAGCTTGGTGTAAATCGCAATGATCTCATTCAGCTTGGCATGGGTAGACTCGCGTTTTGCCGCCAGTTTACACAGCATGTTAGCCAGCGGGCCCACTTCCACCGTTTTGCCGTAGAAGGTTGGCGCTTTAACCCAGGAGTATTTGCCATCGTCAGACCAGCCGGTGTAATCCGGAACCGTTGTTCCTTCCCACGGCGCCTGCGGCGCTTCGTCTTTGTACCACGCATGTTTCGCACTCTCCTGAATCCCTTTGATCAGGTATTCATCAGAATGAGAGGTGATCGGACGATAGGTCGACAGGTCTGCATCGGTAATGTAACCACCAGGGAACAGGAAGCTGCCGTTTTTGCCGTCAGTCGGGAATTCCGGCGCGCTCAGGTAGTTTACCGCACCCTGGCCGCGTTCCAGCCACTCCGGATAGAATGCGGCAATAACCGCGGTATCCACTTTGTACACCTGCTCAACAAAGTCGCTCAGCTTATCAATGAAGGACTTGATGTACATCAGGCGTTCAAGGTTCAGCACGCCAAGACCGTCGAGGTTGATTGGGTTCGCCACCCCACCGACCGCCAGGTTCTGGATGTGCGGTGTTTTACCGCCCAGCAGCGCCACGACGCGGTTGGCATCACGCTGGCATTCCAGCGCCTGCAGGTAGTGTGCAACTGCAATCAGGTTCACTTCCGGTGGCAGTTTCATTGCCGGGTGACCCCAGCAGCCGTTGGCAAAAATACCTAACTGACCGCTGGCAACCAGGTCCTTGATCTTGTTCTGAACCTTAGTGAACTCTTCCGCGCTGTTCAGGTGCCAGGTCGACACGCCGTTCAGCATCGCCGAGGCTTTTGCTGGATCGGCTTTCAGTGCGGAGGTGATATCCACCCAGTCCAGCGCAGACAACTGATAGAAGTGCACGATATGGTCATGCGTGGTGTGCGCTGCCAGAATGATGTTACGGATGTACTGCGCGTTCACGGGAACATCAATGTTCAGTGCGCTTTCAGCAGCGCGCACGGAAGAGATAGCGTGCGTGGTGGTACACACACCACAAATACGCTGCACAATCATCCACGCATCACGCGGATCGCGATTCTTCACGATCTCTTCCATGCCGCGCCACATGGTACCGGACGCCCATGCTTTTGATACCACGCCATTTTCGATTTCGCAGTCGATGCGTAAATGGCCTTCAATACGGGTTACCGGATCAATAGTAATTCTCTGGCTCATGCTTTGCTCGCCTCATGACGATTTTGATCGTTTTGTTTTAAAGGAGGAAGTATCGGCAGTAGACGAATGAGTACGATGTATGCACAAATCTCAATAGCCACAAAACCAATAGAAATCAACAGTTCTTCCCAGGTCGGGAAGTAGTGGTAGCCACCACCAGGATTGAACGCCACCAGCGAATAGGACAGACGCCATGTTGCACAACCCAGCAATGCGCTCAGCGCAGACAGGTACAGCATGCGCGAGTCATTTCGCAGTTTCGCGATACGCAGTACCACCAGCGGGAAGACCATCAGCACAACCTCAAGCCAGAACATGGCTGAGTAGAAATCGCCTGCAAACGCATACGACAACTTGTCCCGATAGATCAGTTCACCAAAGCGTAGAACCACGAAGATCGCCAACAAGACGCTAATCGTATTCGTCAGTTTGATGAACAAACTCTTCTCGTCCGGCCCATTACCTTTCAGGCCGCTTTGTACCAGCGAACCTTCAAAGATGACTATCGAGAAGCCCATTATAAAGGCGGTAAGCACCGAGAATAGCGGCAGCATTTCATAGGCTTGCCACAGTGGATGCACCTTATTACCAGCAGAAATCATCAATGAACCCATTGAAGACTGGTGCATTGTCGGCAGCAGTGCGCCGAGGGCGATAATAAAGAACATCACTTTGTTCAGACGCTTGAGCGAAACTTTCCACCCCAGGCGTTCAAACAAGGCCGGCGCAAATTCCAGCGCCATGATGCCGATATAAATGGTCATACAGACTGCCGTTTCGAACAGCACCGAGTTCACGTTAAAGTGGCCCGGAATGTAGAAGTACGGCAGGTTCCAGTAACGACCGACGTCGATGGTGATCGACAGGCCACCCAGAGAATAACCAAACAGGCTCGCCAACAAGGCTGGGCGCACCAGCGGGTGATATTCCCCTTTGTTGAAAACATAGACCGCCCATGCCAGTGCCCAACCGCCACAGGCAAAACCGGTGCCGATCAACAGGTCAAACGCGATCCATACACCCCACGGGAATCCACCGTTCAGATCGGAGACTGAGCCCAACCCGAAGACCAGACGTTTTACGATCAGGAGCATACACAGGACGATTAACGGCCCAAAAATAATGACCGGCTTGCTGATTATTCTTCCGCCCAGCGGTTTAGGATCATGACTCATGATCGTCTCCTCCATCGTGATGGTCGTTTTTCATATTACGACGAACCAGCACGGTTATGCCCGCCAGCGCTGCCAGGGGTAAAATCATGCCCTTATACAGGGAATGTTGAACATGCTCAGAACGCGCACCGGTTGACAGATCAGCCAGCTGTGGGAGATCCAGATTTTCATAAGGAACGCCCGTCAGTACCAATACCTGCGTACCGCCGCCTTCTTTCTCGCCGTACAGGTGCGGGTAATATTTCGGCACCGTGTGCAGATAGGTATCGCTGTCTTTCACCGTCTGACGCGGATAGTGGTATTCGCTGCCAGGCTTCAGCGCCAGGCGTTTTTTCGCCTCAGCCATCAGCTCTTCGCGCGTACCAAAAATCACCGCACCGGCAGGACACACTTCAACACAGCCCGGTAAACCACCTTTATCCAGGCGCTCTACACCTTTCTGGTTACACAGCTCGCACTTATGGAGTGCACCAAACGGGTTGTTGTAGTCGTATTTAGGCACGTTGTACGGGCAAGCGACCATGCAGTAACGGCAACCGGTACAGACATCTTTGTCATAGTGGACGATGCCGGTTTTCGGATCTTTTTTCAGCGCGGAGACCGGACAAACAGAAACGCAGTTCGGATCGACACAGTGCATACATTGTTTCTTGATGTACGCGTAGCCGTTCTGCTCCTGGTCTTTGTTAACGCCTGTTCCACTACGCCACACCTGAATGATGTTATTGGTGTACGGTGACAGTTTGTCGTTGTTCGACCAGGTTTGCTCCCCCTCAGGGTTGCGCGCTGGGAAGTTGATGTCCTGACACTTGGTGACACAGGCCTGACAGCCGACACACAGCGTCGAGTCATACAGCATCCCAAGGGAACCCGGGATCGGCGGACGGTTTTCTGCAGCCGCATGGCTGACGGACGGCGCAGCGCCCAACAGCAATGCTCCGCCAGAAGCTGCTTTAATAAAGTTACGTCTGTTCACGGTTATTCTCCCCGTGAGTCAGCGTTATCTTTCTTTTGCTGACGTCCCAGTTCACGTACCGCCATCACGCTGACGCCGGCCACCAGTCCTACTACGCCACCCAGCAGCCCAATAGCCCCAGCAGAAATGTTGCCACCTTCTTTCAGGTTGACATCCGGCTTCTCTGAACGCGGAGTTTGGTTTTCCACAGAAGCGAGTTGGTGAATGCCTTTATGGAAACCGACGCCTTCTTCGTTACAGCCGTAGCAAGGGTGACCGATCGCCACTGGCCACACGCCGCCAACATCACAGAACTGTAACGTTGAGCAGTTGCCGTAGGTTTCTGGCCCTTTACAGCCCAGATGGTAGAGGCACCAGCCTTCACGATGGCCTTCATCGCCGAACTCTTTAGCAAAACGACCCGCATCAAAGTGCGGACGACGCTCGCAGTGTTCGTGGATCAGGCGACCGTAGGCAAACGTTGGACGGTTTTTCGCATCCAGCTTCGGTGGCTTACCGTAGGTGATGATGTGTGCGACCGTTGCGAGGAAGTTATGTGGGTTCGGCGGACAGCCTGGAATATTGATGATGGTTTTGCCTGGCAGGACTTCCTGCAAGCCAACTGCCCCCGTTGGGTTAACGCCAGCGGCAGCAACACCACCCCATGCGGCACATGAGCCGATAGCAATGATCGCCGCAGCGCCTTCGGCCGCCTTGCGGATATGATCCACAATAGGCTCACCGGCAACCATGCAGTAAACACCGTTATCTTTCAGTGGGATAGAACCATCTACGACCAGAACATACTGCCCTTTGTACTTCTCCAGAGCGTTATGTTTGTTCTCTTCGACCTGGTGGCCGAAGGCGGCGGAAAGCACCTCATGGTATTCCAGAGAGATCGTCTCCAGGACGAGGTTTTCCACGGTAGGGTGTGTCGCACGAAGTAGCGATTCAGTACAGCCCGTACACTCCTGAGCACCTATCCAGATAACCGGCGGGCGCTGAGGGCGGGATACTGATTCCGCCATTTCTGCGGCGGCTTTGCTACTGAGCCCCATGGTAGCGGCCAATGCTGCACAAAGCTTCATGAAATCACGGCGATTGATGCCGTTCGAATTGATGAGAGAGTTATCTCCAGTCATTTTATTGTTATTCCGTTGCGAAGACCTGGCTTTTATTTTGCACCATTCGCATGTTGCTTATTGCGATCGGCGCGCCATTACCACACTTTTTATATGGTTATGTGCGTTATAATACTTCGGCAGGGCAACAAAACGAAGGTGTAGGTCAATAGTGTAATTAATTAAAGCAAGATAATACCCCTTTCGGATCAAGCTTCGAGCCGATAACCGGCCATGAAAAAGCGAATTGTTGTACTGGACTGGTTCTCCTTGAAGAAATCCATCACCATTTCTTTATCCAGCCCGTAGCGGCGCGTGAGGATCCCCGCCTCCCACGCACTCAGTTGCCGATCGCCCGTTCGTTCAAACATCCGATGTGAAAAGCCCAGCACAAAGCCACGCTTATAGTCAGCACAAAAATTCGCCACCGTTCGCGCGCTATCTGCACTTGAGGCGTTTAATCCTGCCATCAGGCCTTTTCCAAAATGGTTATCCATGCATTACCTCCAATCGCTATATAATAAATTATATAGCGATTTTTTAAGCAAAGGCCAGAGGTATCACGCACTTTTTTGTGCCAGATTAAAAGGCCACCCATTCATCCGGTTTAGATGCTTTAGGCGCAGCGCTTTCTTCGGTGGGTAAAACGGTGTTGGTTGGTGCATGCTGCACGTCACTTGCGGAAAGCCGGAACTGTTGAACGGCACGCTGCAGGTCTTCGGTTTGTCGCTCCAACGCCACTGCCGCCGCCGATACCTGCTCCACCAGCGCGGCGTTTTGTTGGGTCACGCTGTCCATTTGTGTGATCGCGACGCTCACCTGTGAGATGCCTTTATTCTGCTCTTCAGAGGCGGAGGCAATTTGTTTCATAATTGCCGTCACTTCGGTTGCTCCGCGCAGAATAGCGTCCATCGTCAAGCCGGTCTCCTTGACCAGACGCGCGCCCTGATCGACACGGCGCGCCGACTCGCCAATCAACGTCTCAATCTCTTTCGCCGCGCCTGCGCTGCGGCTGGCAAGATTTCGCACCTCACCGGCAACCACCGCAAAACCACGGCCCTGTTCGCCCGCTCGGGCCGCTTCGACGGCGGCGTTGAGCGCCAGGATGTTGGTCTGGAATGCGATGCTGTTAATAACTGAGGTAATTTCGGCGATCTGCTTAGAACTGGCAGCAATCCCGTCCATGGTATCCACTACCTGCGAAACCAGCGTGCTGCCTTTGCCCGCCGTTTCTGATGCCGTATCGGCAAGCTGGCTGGCCTCGCGCGCATTCTCAGCATTCAGTTTCACCGTGGCGGTGAGTTGCTCCATGCTGGCGGCGGTCTCTTCCAGCGCTGCGGCCTGCTCTTCCGTACGCGAAGAAAGATCGTTATTGCCGCTGGAAATCTCCGTCGCGCCGCGCCAGATGTTGTCACTGCCTGACCGAATCGTACTGACGGCTTCACGCAGGCTGTCCTGCATCGCACTGAGTAAAGGCACCAGTTGCCCTACGCAATTACGACCAAATTCTTCAATCGGATGGCTAAGGTCGCCGTGGGCAATCTGGCGGAACTGCTGGCGAATGCGTGCCAGCGGCTTCACCATCATTGCCACAAGATAGCGGTCGGTAAAGATAAGAATGGCAATACCGAGGATAACGGCGGTGATAATCAAGGTGCGGATAATCGATGTTTTACCGTCGACCATAATGCGCGTCGCATCCAGTCGCTTACCGGCGGCGGTATTAAACCGCTCGGCGCTGGCACCAAAATCGCGGCTTAGCGCCGGTGTAACGGTGCTGGCATGCTCTGACCATGCGGTAAGCGATCCCTGCTGCGCCAGTTGCATCTGCGGGATCACACCTTTCTCCAGCAGCGCTTGCCACGTCGTCAGCACCGCGGTGGCAATTTCCGCATCCATCGGCCCCGGCGACAGCGTTTTCATCTGCTCAAGTTTTTTACGCATGCCATCCAGAGATTGCTGAGCCGGACCAAAGTCAGGCGTTCCGCCGCCGATTTTGACATCCACAGCTCGGCTTAGCCGCGTGACAAAGCGAAAGTACTGATCGTTCCCCTGACTAAGAACCGTCATCTGCTGTACGAGATGACGATCAATCTCATTGCCTTCTGATATTTTAGATAACGAATGGAGGCTAAATAACCCCACGCCCGACCAGAGCAGGCAAAATAGTCCCAGTATTGCCAGCATGACAATACGAATAGTGAAGTTTTGCAGCAAACGCATAATAGTTTCCTTGCCGTAGATGAGGATTTTCGCCATCAGGCGAGACTTATCCTTGTTATCGGCAGGTCACGAAGAAGATATAATGCGTTGTTTATTTTTTTACTTTTTTAAGCACATCGACTCTTCCTGTTCCTCCCCGTTATATCGATATGAAGGCTAATAAAACCAGCAATTATTATTACCTGGGGAATCAAATCCATACGTTAATTAAGTGCGTACCTATCTGGCCCGACGCCTGAGGGTTACTTTCAACACGAAACACAACTCTCAGTTTTTCATCTCAATGTGACCTGGTGAACGGGATAATCATCGTGAAACAGCTAGAATAGAAACGTCGTTTCGAAATTCACCTGCACGATTAACCTGCACTAAGGAGATCTCATGGCCTGGTTTGCCAACCCTGAACGTTATGAGCAAATGCTCTATCGCTACTGTGGTCGCAGCGGTTTGCGCTTGCCTGCACTGTCGCTGGGTTTATGGCACAGTTTTGGACACGTCCAAGCACTGGATTCACAGCGTGCCCTGCTGCGTAAAGCATTTGATTTAGGCATCACGCATTTCGATTTAGCCAATAACTACGGGCCGCCGCCGGGCAGCGCTGAAGAAAACTTCGGCCGATTATTGCGTGAGGATTTCGCGCAGTACCGTGACGAATTAATCATCTCTACCAAGGCTGGCTACGACATGTGGCCGGGACCGTACGGTTCTGGCGGCTCGCGTAAGTATCTGCTTGCCAGCCTCGACCAGAGTCTGAAACGCATGGGCCTCGATTACGTCGACATTTTCTATTCTCACCGCGTTGACGAAAGCACGCCAATGGAAGAGACCGCCGCGGCGCTGGCTCACGCCGTGCAAAGTGGCAAAGCGTTGTATGTTGGTATTTCATCTTATTCCCCGGAGCGCACGCAAATAATGGCCGACCTGCTGCGGGAATGGAAAATTCCGCTGCTGATCCACCAACCGTCCTACAACCTGCTTAATCGCTGGGTCGACAGCAGTGGCCTGCTGGATACGCTGGACACAAACGGTATTGGTTGCATCGCCTTTACCCCGCTGGCTCAGGGGTTGCTGACGGGGAAATACCTGAACGGTATTCCAGAAGGTTCGCGTATGCAGCGTGAAGGGAAAAAAGCCCGTGGCCTGACGGAAAATATGCTGACGGAAGAAAATCTTAACAGCCTGCGGTTGCTGAACGAGATGGCGCAACGGCGTGGACAGTCGATGGCGCAAATGGCATTGAGCTGGTTACTCAAAGATAACCGCGTGACGTCAGTGTTAATTGGCGCCAGCCGTCCCGAGCAGTTAGAAGAAAACGTTCAGGCGTTGAATAACCTGGCATTCAGCGCTGAAGAACTGGCGCAGATAGATAAGCACGTCACCGACGGCAAGCTCAATCTGTGGCAGGCCTCATCAGATAAATAATCGTCTAAACAGTATGCCGGGGGCGGTAAAATTGCCGACCCGGCCGTACTGATTTAGTGATTGTGGCGCGTCAGTCGATCCAGATACCCCATCACAAAGGCTGAGAGCACAAAGGTCAGGTGGATAATGACGTACCACATCAGCTTGTTATCAGGGACATTTTTAGCATCCATAAAAATACGCAATAAATGGATGGAAGAAATGGCCACGATAGACGCCGCAACCTTATTCTTCAGTGACGTGGCATCCATCTTACCCAGCCAGCTCAGCTTCTCTTTGCCTTCAGTAATATCCAGTTGTGAGACAAAATTCTCGTAGCCGGAGAACATCACCATGACCAGCAACCCACCGACCAGGGTCATATCGACCAGCGACAGTAGTACCAGAATGAGATCGGCTTCTGCCATCGAAAAGATATTGGGCAGAACGTGAAAGATCTCCTGAAAGAATTTCAGCGCCAGGGCAACCAAAGCAAGAGAAAGGCCAAAATACACGGGAGCAAGCAGCCAGCGGGACGCGTACATTGCGTTTTCCAGAAAACGTTCCATATGATCCTGTCTTGTAACTAAACCGGGCAGTAGTATATCGCAATTGTGCAACATCGAAACAACATACGCCTCAAACCTCTTCGGCATTGATGGGCGAGCGCTGGAGCTCTGGCCACACCAGTGCGACGAGTGCAGGATAGGCTTCCAGGCTGAACTCCCTGAAACATTGACGCAAATTGAGCACATCTAAATCGGCGTGCGGGACTTTCTCTCCGCTCAGGCAGCGTTTTTTGATGTTGTCGTAATATTTGTAGACCGCTGAATTGAGATCGCTGCAGCGCCGCTGTGCATCAAATAGCCCTGGCGTTTCATTTAACTCCACCATGGTCATACGCTTTATTGTCGAGTGGATAAAATCAATATATTCATGATTGACCCGCCAATACCATACCGGCGTAATCGAATTCATCAATGCTGAGAAATGATCTTCCCCCTCTTCTTTGCTAAGCGTTTCCAGTTTGGGATAAGAGGTAAGTTCCTCATTCGATCGATTTTTATTTGCACCGCGCATCAGCACAAGAACCCCGCAGGTAAGCAATAGCAGGGTAATAACAGAATAAAATATACTGTTCATATACAGGCTCCATTTTTTTTGATTTTAAAATTACCCCATGCTATTGTCAACGCAGCCTGTCTTATTAAAAAAACTTACCTCACTGGCAGTAAAGGATATTTCAACATGCTTCCCGAGCATCTTGTTCCCTCTCGTTTTCATTTATCTACATCCCCAACCAATACTGATACCGTAGAAAATAGTGAAAATTTGACTCAGGGAAAGACAACCTTAAGCGAGTTTGAGGCGGATATTTTAATTAGCACCACCGCTACCGGTCAGACCCGTAACATGTTATTTGAAGAATGTGACCGCCATTTAAAAGAGCGACTGTTTCGCGCAGCAAAAATCGAATCATTCACCCGTCTGCTTAATTCACTGCAAGCAGAAGGTGACATTAACGCACAAGAATTAAGTAAAATTTTGGCAAAAAACACTGCGTTAATAAATGAGCAGGGCAATAAAATTTGGCTTAATTTACTGACTCGCGAAACCAGCGATCCGATTTTTTATTCTCTGGAAGAGAAATAAAATGAAAGATGTTGATGATAACAACGTTTATTTGGCTTTAGACAACCATAAAAGTGACGAATTTGTCTTAAAGCAGAATCTGGATATCTTAATTGCCAATAAAAATGCCACGCTGGAGAGCGTGGCTCAGGAAATAGTATCAATACCCGCAGCCCTGGTACGCATGAAGTGGCAAAACCGCCGGGAAATCTATGCTCTGCAAGCCAAAGAAGAGATCTACGGTGCCACCATTGAAGCCATTATTGCCCAACAGCCGGCGCTGCGGGACAAAATCATGGCCCGTCTGGAAAGCGCGTACCAGCATTTACTCGCGCGAGAAACGGCGACATTGCGCCTGACGCGTAAGCTATCTGAAGGGAGTTATGCCGCGACCAGAGTCACTACCGTCGCGCTGGACGAAAAGAAATGAGGGGATGGAGGAAGCCGAAAGAGGAGGCCGGGTAAGGCGAAACCCTTCACCCGGCAACAGAGATTACTTCGCTTTCACGGTCTCTTCACCAACCAAACCAATCTTCAGGAAACCTGCCTGATGCAGCGTATCCATCACTTTCATCATGGTTTCATAGTCGACGGTTTTATCAGCCCGGAAGAAGATAGTGGTATCTTTCTTGCCTTCTGTCAGCGTGTTTAGCGCGTTAATCATGGTTTCATCGGTCACCTGATCGTTGCCGATAAACATCGTGTTATCCGCTTTCACTGACAGGTAAACCGGTTTTTCAGGACGCGGTTGCGGCGTGCTGGTCGAAGCCGGTAGATTCACCTTCACATCCACCGTTGCCAGCGGCGCGGCCACCATAAAAATGATCAACAACACCAACATAACATCGATAAACGGCGTGACGTTGATGTCGTGCATTTCACCGTTATCGTCCAGGTTTTCATTAAAACTCATTGCCATGGAACATTATCCTACACGTAATTTCTGCGCAGCGCGTACCGGATGCGCCGCAGCGCTTGCACTCAGGTCCAGATCGCGACTTTGCAATAACAGCACCTGTGCCGCAACATCACCCAGCATGGCTTTGTAGCTGCCAATCTGACGGGCGAAGATGTTGTAAATAACAACAGCAGGAATAGCGGCAACCAAACCAATCGCGGTGGCTAACAGCGCTTCTGCAATCCCCGGCGCAACCACGGCCAGGTTCGTCGTTTGCGTTTGTGCAATACCGATGAAGCTATTCATGATGCCCCATACTGTACCGAACAGACCCACAAAGGGAGAGATAGCCCCAATGGTCGCCAGGTATCCATTACCCCGCCCCATATGACGCCCTACAGCTGCAACGCGACGTTCCAGGCGGAACCCGGTACGCTCTTTAATCCCTTCGTTGTCATCGCTGCCTTCTGACAGTTCCAGCTCGTTCTGCGCTTCGTTAATTAACATTGCGCCCAGGCTTTTGGCATCGAATCCAGCGGCAATCTCACTTGCCTGGTCTAAAGAGCGGGCATCTGCCAGCAGTTGCTGTTCGCGCTTAAGACGGCGCTTCTGCGTAAAGAACTCAAGGCTCTTACTGAAGAAGATAGCCCAGGTGACCACGGACGCCAAAATTAGCCCAATCATCACGCACTTAACCACGATATCGGCGTGCTGATACATACCCCAGACGGAAAGGTCCGTCTGCATCAAATTATTACCCACTCTGTATCTCCAGGACGCAAATCACAAAATCTGAGCGTAATGATATCAAAAAGACGTCGAATTGATAGTCGTTCTCATTACTATTTACATAGTGCCGCACCTTTGGTTTCTTTTCCTTGCGCTTACGCAGTAAAAAAGTCAGCAGACACATTTTGGGACTATTTTCTACTTTATGGCCCTTCTGCAGGATGCGTCGCCGAAGATCCATGCTAGTTTAGACATCCAGACGTATAAAAACAGGTAACCCAACATGGCAGACAAGCATCTTGAGACCAAACTCGTTCAGGCAGGACGCAGTAAAAAGTACACGCAGGGTTCCGTCAACAGCGTGATCCAACGCGCCTCTTCACTGGTATTCGAATCCGTTGAGGCTAAAAAACAGGCCACCCACAACCGCGCTAACGGCGCACTTTTTTACGGACGCCGCGGCACGCTGACACATTTCTCCCTGCAGGAAGCCATGTGTGAGCTGGAAGGCGGCGCGGGTTGCGCCCTGTTTCCCTGCGGCGCCGCAGCCGTTGCCAACACGATTTTGGCCTTTGTTGAACACGGCGACCACGTGCTAATGACCAACACGGCCTATGAGCCGAGCCAGGATTTTTGCACGAAAATCCTCGGCAAGCTCGGCGTAACCACCGGCTGGTTCGATCCGTTAGTCGGTGCCGATATTGTGAAGCACATTCAGCCGAACACCAAAGTGGTATTTCTGGAATCTCCCGGCTCCGTCACTATGGAAGTGCATGATGTTCCGGCGATTGTCGCTGCCGTCAGAAGCGTAGCGCCGGACGCCATCATTATGATCGATAACACCTGGGCTGCCGGGGTGCTGTTCAACGCGCTGGATTTTGGAATCGACATCTCAATTCAGGCGGGCACCAAATACCTGATTGGCCATTCCGATGCAATGGTCGGTACGGCGGTATCAAATGCCCGCTGCTGGGACCAACTGCGCGAAAACGCCTATTTAATGGGGCAAATGCTGGATGCCGATACCGCCTATATGACCAGCCGCGGACTGCGGACTCTGGGCGTTCGTCTGCGCCAGCATCACGAAAGCAGCCTGAAGGTTGCCGAATGGCTGGCCGATCATCCGCAGGTCGCCCGCGTCAACCACCCCGCGCTTCCCGGCAGCAAAGGGCACGAATTCTGGAAACGTGATTTTACCGGCAGCAGCGGTCTGTTCTCGTTTGTGTTGAATAAGAAGCTGAACAATGACGAGCTATCAGCGTATTTGGATCACTTTACGCTGTTCAGCATGGCCTACTCCTGGGGCGGGTTTGAATCACTGATTCTGGCCAATCAACCCGAACACATTGCCGCCATCCGTCCTGAAGGCAACGTGGACTTCAGCGGAACGCTCATCCGTTTACACATCGGTTTAGAAAATGTTGACGATCTGATTGCGGATTTAGCCGCCGGATTCGCCCGAATCGAGTAACATTGCCGCAGTTGGACATATATGCAGACACTTCTGGTGGAAAAGTCTGCAATTGTTGCGTCCGGGATCAAGGCATCCCGGACAATTCAGGAGTACAATCCACTCATAAATGCTGTTCCACAGGAAAGTCCATGGTAGTCATTCAAGATATTATCTCCGCGCTCTGGCAACACGATTTTGCCGCGCTGGCAGATCCGCACGTTGTGAGTGTGGTGTACTTCGTCATGTTTGCCACGTTGTTTTTAGAAAATGGTCTGCTGCCTGCTTCCTTTTTACCCGGAGACAGCCTGCTGTTACTGGCCGGAGCGCTGATCGCGCAGGACGTGATGAGCTTTCTCCCGACAATTGCTATTCTGACTGCCGCAGCCAGTCTGGGCTGTTGGCTGAGCTATATTCAAGGGCGCTGGTTGGGCAATACGCGAACGGTGAAAAGCTGGCTGGCGCAATTACCTGAAAAATATCATCAGCGTGCCACCTGTATGTTTGACCAACACGGTCTGATGGCGCTGCTCGCGGGACGTTTCCTGGCATTTGTTCGCACCCTGCTGCCAACAATGGCGGGGATTTCAGGTCTGCCTAACCGCCGGTTCCAGTTCTTTAACTGGCTGAGCGGCCTGCTGTGGGTCACCGTGGTCACCAGCTTTGGCTATGCGCTCAGCATGATCCCATTCGTTAAACGCCATGAAGATCAGGTGATGACCTTCCTGATGATCCTGCCCATCGCACTGTTAACTGCTGGTCTGCTAGGTACCTTGTTCGTGGTGATTAAAAAAAAATGCTGTAGCGCCTGAGTCGTCATCGTTGGCCGGGTAAAATCACCCGGCATTTTCGCCTGATGGCGCTTTGCTAATCAGGCCAACGGTGAACATCATTAACTTCCCTGCATCGTCCGAATTCTTGCCGCATCCTCCCCCGGCGTTACGCCAAAGTACCGTTTAAACTCGCGGCTAAACTGCGACGCGCTCTCATAGCCAACCCGCATTGCTGCCGCGCTGGCCTTCATGCCGTCGTGAATGATCATCATCCGAGCCTTATGCAGGCGATAACTCTTCAGATACTGCAGCGGTGAAGTGCTGGTCACCGATTTAAAATTATGATGAAACGCCGACACGCTCATGTTGGCTTCTGCCGCCAGTTGCTCAACGTTGAGGTTCTCGGTGTACTTGTTTTCGATGCGCTTCAGCACGCGACTGATCAAACTGAAATGCGTCTGACGACTGACCAACGCAAGCAGCGCGCCACCGCGTGGACCGGTCAGCACATGGTACAAAATCTCACGGATGATCTGTTTTCCCAGAATTCGCGCGTCCAGCGGTCGCTCCATCACATCCAGCAAACGCTCGGCCGCGCAAAGAATCTCATCAGAAAGCGTGGCCGAGTTTATTCCGCTCGCCGCCATTGCAGGCTGGAACAGTTCATCTTCGCCAATGTCCATCAGGAGTTCCTGCAATTGCAGGATATCGACATTCAGCCGCAGACCGGCCAGTGGAATCTCCGGTGTCGCATACGTTTCACATTCAAAGGGTAAAGGTACGGTGAGCAGCAGGTATTCGTTGGCGTCATAACGAAATACACGCTCATTGATGTAACCAATTTTATGGCCAGAGAAGAGAAATATAATGCCAGGTTCATACATCACAGGGGTGCGAAGTCCAGGCTCCATGCCATACAGTAAACGCACATCAGGCAGCAATTTATTGAGTTTATTTTCATTATTTTTCAGCTGCTTAATTTTTTCCGTCAGCAGAAGGCAGACATCATCACGGTTCATAGAGCGCCCTTTCGTCATCGAATTGTAACGTCCACAGTGTGCGTATTTTTATCCGTTTTCTCCAGTAGTCTGTAGAAATAGGCAAGACATTGGCAGAAATGAGCATTGAGAGGAATGCGTCTGACGACCACAATGTTCACCATCAGGCAGACACTCACCTGCCCTCTTTTTTTACCCACTCAAGGTAACGAGCAATGAATAACTTTAACCTCCATACCCCAACCCGCATTTTGTTCGGTAAAGGCGCTATCGCTGAACTGCGCGATCAAATCCCTCAGGATGCTCGCGTGCTGATTACCTACGGCGGCGGCAGCGTGAAAAAAACCGGCGTACTGGCACAGGTTCAGGATGCCCTGAAAGGTCTGGATGTACTGGAGTTTGGCGGAATTGAGCCGAACCCGTCTTATGAAACGCTGATGAATGCGGTCAACATCGTGCGTGATGAGAAGGTGACATTCCTGCTGGCCGTCGGCGGCGGCTCTGTTCTCGATGGCACTAAATTCATCGCCGCAGCGGCCCATTACGCTGAAGGTGTAGATCCGTGGCGCATCCTGGAAACTCACGGCAACGACGTAAAAAGCGCCATCCCGATGGGCTCCGTTTTGACCCTGCCGGCAACCGGCTCTGAATCAAACTCCGGCGCGGTAATTTCCCGCAAAACCACCGGCGATAAGCTGGCCTTTATGACACCGTTTGTGCAGCCGGTCTTTGCCGTGCTGGATCCGGTTTACACCTACACTCTGCCGCCGCGTCAGGTCGCAAACGGCGTAGTGGACGCGTTTGTTCACACCGTAGAGCAATACGTAACATACCCGGTCAACGGCAAAATACAGGACCGCTTTGCCGAAGGTATTTTGCTCACATTGATAGAAGAGGGCCCGAAAGCATTGCAGGAGCCAGAAAACTACGATGTCCGCGCCAACGTCATGTGGGCAGCGACCCAGGCGCTGAACGGCCTGATTGGCGCAGGCGTACCGCAGGATTGGGCTACCCATATGCTCGGTCACGAACTGACCGCGATGCACGGTCTCGATCACGCACAAACACTGGCCATCGTTCTGCCGGCACTGTGGAATGAAAAACGCGACACTAAGCGCGCCAAACTGCTGCAATACGCGGAGCGCGTCTGGAATATCACCGAAGGGAGTGATGACCAGCGTATCGATGCCGCCATTGCCGCGACGCGTCAATTCTTCGAGCAGATGGGCGTCCCAACCCGCATGTCCGACTACGGTCTGGATGGCAGTTCCATCCCGGCGTTGCTGGAAAAACTGGCAGCGCACGGTGGGACGAAACTGGGCGAACATCAGGACATTACGCTGGACGTCAGCCGCCGCATTTACGAAGCGGCACGCTAGGTTTTTTGACCTCTGACTTTCGTTTTTGGGTATTTATACCAGGCTTAAGTCACACAAACCTCACCGGGGCTGCTCCGGTGAACTCAATTTACACCCAATCATTCATGATGCATCGAGGCGGCAATTGAGTGAATCCCCGGGAGCGTACATAAGTACGTGACCGGGGTAAACGCAAGCAGCCAACAAAGAGGCAGCCTGAAGGATTCAGTGTAGGGGGGAATTATGACCAGTCCGACCATTATCAAGCTACAGGATGGTAACGTCATGCCTCAACTGGGCCTGGGGGTCTGGAAGGCAAGTAATGAGGAAGTCATCTCCGCGATCCATAAAGCGCTGGAAGTCGGTTATCGCTCTATTGATACCGCTGCCGCGTATAAAAATGAAGACGGTGTCGGTAAAGCATTACGCGACTGCGGCGTGCCCCGGGAGGAGTTATTCATCACCACTAAACTGTGGAATGACGACCAGAAACGTCCCCGAGAAGCGTTGCTCGAAAGCATGGAGAAACTCCAGCTCGATTACCTCGATCTTTACCTCATGCACTGGCCCGTCCCGGCAATCGACCATTACGTTGAAGCATGGGAAAACATGATCGACCTGCAAAAACAGGGACTCATTAAAAGCATTGGCGTGTGCAACTTCCAGATCAACCATCTCCAGCGCCTGATGGATGAAACGGGCGTTGCGCCAGTGATTAACCAAATCGAGCTGCACCCGCTTTTACAGCAGCGGCAGCTTCATGCCTGGAACGCCACGCATAAAATCCAGACTGAATCCTGGAGCCCGCTGGCACAAGGCGGCAAAGATGTGTTCGATCAAAAGATAGTTCGCGATCTCGCCGAAAAATACGGTAAATCACCGGCACAAATTGTCATTCGCTGGCATCTGGATAGCGGCCTGGTGGTGATCCCTAAATCAGTCACTCCTGCGCGTATCGCGGAGAACTTTGATGTCTGGGACTTCCGCCTGGACAAAGATGAACTAGGCGAAATGGCCAAACTCGACCAGGGGAAACGTCTGGGACCGGACCCGGATCAGTTCGGCGGCTAATCCCTTCCCTCCAGCCCGGCATCCCAGTCGGGCTCTTCCTGCATGGAAATATCAAGAAACAATTCACTTACATTTATTGATGTATTTATTTCAGTCGCTGGAGCAGCATTGCGCTACATAACCTACTAATTATTCACTAAATATATTCATACGGTGAATATATTCACAATGTATATAGGTGCATGACCGTGGCTGAAAAAAAATCGCAGGGAGTTAAATGGCTCCCATTAATTCTAATAATTTTGATTTCAGCCAGGCTCTGGCAACTTACCCCACCAACGGGATTAAGCGCTTCCGCCTGGCATTCGGCAATTATTTTCGTGGCCACTATCGCCTCTATCGTGGCAAAAGTTCTGCCCATTGGCGCAGTCGGTATTATTGGCATAACCGTCTTTGCCCTCGCCTATGCCGCCGGGGATAAAACCGCCAGCGGTGCGATTACCACCGCTCTGAGCGAACTGAACAGTTCACTCATCTGGCTGATCGTCGTTGCCTTTATGATTGCCCGCGGGTTTATCAAAACCGGCCTTGGTCGACGTATCGCCCTGCAGATGATCCGCCTGCTCGGCAAGCGCACGCTCGGACTTGCCTACGGCCTGGCGTTTGCCGATCTGATCCTCTCTCCGGCGATGCCCAGCAATACGGCACGCTGCGGCGGCGTCATCTATCCGATTGCCGACTCACTGGCGCGCAGTTTTCATTCCAATCCGGAAGATGAATCGCGCAGCAAAATCGGCACCTTCCTCATTACCTGCATTGGCAACGTCAACGACGTCACCGCCGCACTGTTTATGACCGGCTATACCGGCAACCTACTGGCAGTAAAACTGGCGGCCAACGCCGGGGTCACGCTAACCTGGGGAAGCTGGTTTATGGCGGCGCTGCTGCCTTGCATGGTGTCTTTGCTGTTGGTTCCGCTGCTGGTGTACTGGCTGGTGCGTCCGGAAATTAAACACACGCCGGATGCCCCGAACCTGGCCCGTCAGGAACTGGCGGAAATGGGCAGCATGTCACGCGGTGAGTGGTTGATGCTGGGTACCGTTGGCGTCCTGCTGGTGCTGTGGATTTTTGGCGATACGCTAGGCGTCGATGCCACCACCGCGTCGTTCGTTGGACTCTCAATTTTACTGCTCAGCGGTGTGCTGAGCTGGGAAGACGTCAAAAGCGAAAAAGGTGCATGGGACACGCTGATTTGGTTTGCCGCACTGCTGATGATGGCAAACCAATTGAAGAAGCTCGGTTTCACCACCTGGTTTGGTAATCTGATTGGCGATAGCCTCAGCAGTACCATGCATGGCACCAGTTGGGTGGTCGTCCTGCTGCTGCTTAACGCCGCCTACTTCTACACCCACTACTTTTTTGCGAGCGGAAATGCGCAGATCGCCGCATTGTACGCGGTATTCCTTGGCGTCGGCCTGCATCTGAATATCCCGGCAGCCCCGACCGCGTTGATGCTGGCTTTCACCAGCAGCCTGTACTGCTCTCTCACCCAGTACACACATGCGCGTGGTCCGATCCTGTTTGGTGCGGGGTATGTGCCGACGGGCGTCTGGTGGCGAACAGGGTTTATCGTCAGCCTGTTTAACCAGGCAGTCTTTATTACCGTAGGTCTGATGTGGTGGAAGGTGTTGGGGCTGTACTAAAACAGATTTGCCGGATGGCGGTGCAAGCACCTCATCCGGCTTTCAAAGCAGTGGCCCAATAAGCAGAGCGCTACCGGGCTTCAGGATTAACGCCCTGCTACTTTGCCACGTTTTTTATTCGCGGCGGGCGTCTGGCGCTGGTGTGCAACAGGTGTGTGCTTGGTCAGTGCCGGGCGAGTATGACGATTCTGGCGACGCGCTTCACGCATTTCTTCCAGCGTAGGCGACGGAACCAGACATTCACGACGACCGCCAATCAGGTGCTTTTTACCCATATCTTCCAGCGCCTGACGGATTAACGGCCAGTTAGCCGGATCGTGGTAACGCAGCAGCGCTTTATGTAAACGACGCTGCTTATCGCCTTTCGGCACCACCACATCTTCACTCTTATAGCCAATTTTACCCAGCGGGTTTTTCCCGGTGTAATACATGGTTGTCGAGTTCGCCAGCGGTGATGGGTAGAAGTTCTGTACCTGATCAAGGCGGAAACGACGCTGCTTCAACCACAACGCCAGATTCACCATATCTTCGTCACGCGTACCCGGGTGCGCAGAGATAAAGTAAGGGATCAGATACTGCTCTTTACCGGCCTGCTTCGAGTAGGTGTCGAACAGCTCTTTAAAGCGGTCGTAGCTACCCATGCCCGGCTTCATCATCTTCGACAGCGGACCTTCTTCGGTATGTTCCGGTGCAATCTTCAGATAGCCACCAACGTGGTGGGTCGCCAGCTCTTTGATGTAGCGCGGATCTTCCACGGCGATGTCGTAGCGCACGCCGGACGCAATCAAAATCTTTTTGATGCCTTTCAAATCACGCGCGCGACGATAGAGGTTAATCGTCGGTTCGTGGTTGGTGTCCATATGCGGGCAGATGTCCGGATAAACGCACGACAGACGACGGCAGGTCTGTTCCGCACGTGGCGACTTACAGCGCAGCATGTACATGTTGGCCGTTGGGCCACCCAGATCGGAAATCACGCCGGTGAAGCCCGGTACGGTATCGCGAATCGCCTCGATCTCGTTGATGATCGAATCTTCAGAACGGCTCTGGATGATGCGCCCTTCATGCTCGGTGATCGAACAGAAAGAACAGCCGCCAAAGCAGCCGCGCATAATGTTGATGGAAAAACGGATCATCTCGTAGGCCGGAATACGGCTGTTGCCATATGCCGGGTGCGGGACACGTTTATACGGCAGCGCGAAGACGCTATCCATCTCTTCGGTCGACAGCGGGATCGCCGGAGGGTTAACCCAAATGTAGCGGTCGCCGTGTTTTTGCATCAGGGCGCGCGCGCAGCCAGGGTTGGTTTCGTGGTGCAGAATACGTGAGGCGTGAGCGTACAACACTTTGTCGCCTTTCACCTTCTCATAAGACGGCAGCAGCACGTAGGTTTTTTCCCACGGCTTCGGACGCGCAGGCTGAACGGTCACCGCTTTGGCTTCCTGCTTTTTAGGCGCTACTGGCTTGTTATCTGCACACGGTAAATCTTCACCGTACGGATGCGGGATAGGGTCAATTTTCCCCGGCATATCCAGACGCGTGGAATCCACACCGCTCCAGCCGGGCAGCGCTTCTTTAACCATAATCGCGGTGTTACGCACGTCGCGGATTTGGTCGATGGTTTCACCCATCGCCAGGCGGTGCGCAACCTCAACCAGCGGACGTTCACCGTTGCCGAACATCAGCATATCCGCTTTGGAATCCACCAGCACCGAGCGGCGCACGGTATCAGACCAGTAATCGTAATGCGCGGTACGACGCAGGCTGGCTTCAATACCACCAAGGATCACCGGCACGTCTTTCCATGCTTCACGACAACGTTGGGTATAAACCAGTGTGGCGCGGTCCGGGCGCTTACCGGCGACGTTGTCCGGCGTATAGGCATCATCATGGCGCAGGCGACGATCGGCAGTATAGCGGTTGATCATCGAGTCCATGTTACCGGCGGTTACGCCGAAGAACAGATTCGGTTTACCCAGACGCATAAAGTCGTCTTTACTGTTCCAGTCCGGCTGGGCGATAATCCCGACGCGAAAACCCTGGGCTTCCAGCATACGGCCACAAATGGCCATACCGAAACTCGGGTGATCAACATAGGCATCACCGGTAACCAGAATAATGTCGCAGCTATCCCAGCCAAGTTGGTCCATCTCTTCTCGCGACATTGGCAGAAACGGCGCGGGGCCAAAACAGGCGGCCCAGTACTGCGGCCAGGAGAAAAGGTCTCTGTCCGGTTGGATCAGGGATATTGCGCTCATAATGCTTCCAAAAATGGTAAAAAAATAATCAAAGGCCGGGGATTATACGCTGTATGTCCGCCAGAAATGAAGCGGAGTCTGAGCCAGACGAGTAGAAAGTTAAATAAATTGTTAAATTTTACTACGCCTACTTTTATCTATACCCAAAATAATTCGAGTTGCATGAAGGCGGCAAGTGAGTGACAAATTCGTCAGGAAAGAATTTGAACAGCCAAAGGCTGGCCTCCGGTGAGGGACATGGATGTCCCTCATTAATCTCCAGGAGCATAGATAACTATGTGACTGGGGTGAACGAACATAGCTAACGCACATGCTACTTGAAGTATGACGGGTATATCATAATTGACATCATGTCTTGCCAGCCGTACCAGGTCTTTTTGGCGGGGGATTTTCCATTGCATCGCAACGAATCACTTAATATTTCCCAGCTGCGGGTTGTTCTTCACCTGTGCGGATTTCTGGTTCTCCTGTACAGCTTCTCTATGCTGCCGCCGATGGCCATCGCCTTGCTGAACAAAGAACGGAGTTATTTTGCTTTTTTGAGCACCTTTGCCGTTTTTTTTTCCCTCGGCGGCGGTGCCTGGCTGGCGACAAAACGTGCGGGCATTCAGCTACGAACCCGCGATGGGTTCGTCATCATCGTTCTTTTTTGGCTACTTTTTTCATTCATCAGCGCCATGCCGATGTGGATGGAAGACGGGTTAAATCTCTCCTTTGCCGACGCCCTGTTTGAAGGCGTCTCCGGTATTACCACCACCGGGGCGACGGTCATTGACGATGTCGGCGCGATGCCCAGATCTTATCTGTATTATCGGGCACAGCTCAATTTCATCGGCGGTCTTGGCGTTATCGTCCTCGCCGTTGCCGTCCTGCCGCTGCTGGGGATCGGCGGCATGAAGCTGTATCAGTCTGAAATGCCAGGGCCGTTTAAAGAAGAACGCCTGACCCCACGACTTGCCGATACCGCACGTACGCTGTGGCTAACCTATGTCACCCTGGGGTTTGTTTGTACGCTGGCCTACTGGATTGCCGGCATGTCGTTTTTCGATGCGTTATGCCATGGGCTTTCGACAGTCTCCCTCGGTGGGTTCTCCACCCGAAGCGAAAGTATCGGTTTTTATAACAGCCACGCCATTGAGCTTGTCGCCGGGCTGTTTTCGCTGCTATCTGCCTTTAACTTCACCCTCTGGTACGTCGCCATTGTCAAACGGACCTTCAAGCCTTTTCGCCGTAATGCCGAACTGCAGCTGTTTCTGATCATTGCGCTGGTGATCACCCTGATAGCCACCTGGCAGGTCTGGCGGGCAGGTATGTACAATTTAACGGACAGTCTGGTGCATGCTTTTTTTCTGGCAAGCTCAATGCTCACAGACAACGGCCTGTCGACGGCGGATTACGCCCAGTGGCCTTCACATACTATCTTCATGCTTCTCATCGCCAGTTTCTTCGGGGGGTGTATCGGTTCGACCTGCGGGGGTATTAAGGCGCTGCGTTTTTTAATTATGTTCAAGCAGTGCCGACAGGAATTACACCAACTGGCCCATCCTCGTGCATTACTGAATATCAAAGTGGGTAATAGCGTGGTTAACGAGCGCGTGATCCGCTCAGTGTGGAGCTTCTTTTTTCTCTATGCTTTGTTTACCAGTTTTTTCGTCTGGGCGCTTAATCTGATGGGCTACGATCTCTTTTCCTCGTTCGCCACCGCCGCGGCCTGTATCAATAATATGGGGCTGGGATTTGGCGTCACGGCGGTCACGTTTGGTACTTTAAACGAAGAGGCAAAGCTGTTGATGTGCGCGGCCATGATCATGGGGCGTCTGGAAATCTACCCCATTTTGATCCTTTTCTCGCGCATGTTCTGGCGGGCGTAATAGCCTGCCCGGCACATTATGGCGCCGGGTTCACCAGCATCTGTCCGATCGAGCCACGATCGGCCATTTCCAGCGTCTGGCTGTTAAAGTAGAACGGGAAATGCGCCCAGGAAGGCTGTCCGTAATACACCAGCAGCTCAACCTGACCATCCACCCAAACGGTATCTTTCCAGCCCCGGTCTTCCGGGAACGGCATCGCGCCGTTCACATTGCGGATCAGGAAAGAGACGCCTTCGATATGGAAAGACTGCGGCATATCCGCCCGCACCGTCCAGCGCTCCCAGGATCCCTGCTGAGCGGTAATGTCCATGCGGTTTACATCCCACAACTGCCCATTAATGCCGGGATCGTCATCAAGGCTGATCTCACGACTGCGAATCGGTGAGCCGCTTAAAATTTCCGTAGGCAACAAACGCATCGGCAGATTGTCGGTCACCAGCGGCAGCAGCCCGGTCGGGCGCAGGGTCAGTACCAGCGTGGAAATCAGAATACTGGAGGGCTCGAAGAAGCCGCGGATCCGGTCGACAATGCTGGCCGCCTCACCACAGGTGATCGACACTTCATCGCCGTTGGTCATGTCCACCAAAATCTCACGACGTTCACCCGGGGCCAGCGAGAGTTGCTTCACCGAAACCGGCGCGGGTAAAAAGCCCTGATCGCCGGAAATCACATGCAGCGCACGACCGTCACTCATTTGCAGCTGGTAACGACGCGAGTTCGACGCATTGAGTAAACGCAAACGCACCCAGCCGCGAGACACTTCCACATACGGGCTTTGTGCCCCGTTAACCAATAGCGTATCACCAACAAACCCGCCGCTACCCGGCTCGCTGTATTCAGGCGTGCCGAAGTTATCCAGGCGCTTGTCCTGAATAATAACCGGAAAATCATCCACGCCATAATGGTTGGGAATTGGCAGCGACTTACTGACTTCATCTTCAATCAGCCACATACCAGCCAGACCGTTATAGACCTGCTGCGCGGTACGGTTCGGCGTATTGGCGTGATACCACAACGTGGCGGCGTCCTGGCGAATGGGCAATACCGGCGCCCAGTCCGCATTCGGTGACATCATGCGTGCCGGCCCGCCCATCAGTGGGCCAGGAACCTGCAGCCCGGCGACGGTCATTGAAACATTCTCGGTAAGACGGTTGCTGTAAATAAGCTTGACGTCATCCCCTTTCCAGACGCGGATGGTCGGCCCCAGGTAACGCCCGTTAATCCCCCAGACCGGCGCGCGGGTGCCTTGCGTAAAGGACCAGTGAGCGCGTTGCAGGGTCATAAATAGCGGCTGTCCACGGCGAGACTCCAGCAGCGGTGGAACAGGTAACGGTTGTTGCTGACCGGCAGCATTAGCCTTCAGCGGAATAGCACCTGCACACAGTGCGATCCCCGATGTCTGAATGAACTGACGCCGACTGAGTGACATATAAGCTCCATGTAAAACTGGCGATTAACACGCAGGAAAGTATTTCCTGTAACAAACTCGGATGGCGCGAATCACACCTTACCGGTAGCTTCACGCTCGGCAACTTCTTTGTCGAGTTCGGCGATTTTTTGTTCCATTAACGTGCGGCAATGCGCGGCCAGTTCACGAACCTGATCCTTACCATAGTGGCTGATATCTACTGGCGGTAACATCTCGACGATCGCCAGACCATTATTTAATCGGTTAAGTTTAATCTTATTTGAGGTCGTTGAGACGCACACCGGGATCACCGGAACACCCGCGGCAATTGCCGCATGAAACGCGCCAGTTTTAAACGGCAGCAGACCACGGCCACGGCTACGCGTACCTTCCGGGAACATCCAGATAGAGATACGACGTTTTTTAAAATGATTAACGACCGTCGCAATGGTGCTGTGCGCTTTGGCGCGATTGTTTCTGTCGATCAACAGGTTACCGGTGAGCCAGTACAGCAGGCCGAAGAACGGGATCCACAGCAGGCTTTTTTTACCGACCGTAACCGTCGGTGGTTGCACGATCTTCGCGGCGGTAACCATGTCATAGTTATTCTGGTGGTTACAAATATAGATAGCGTTGCCGTAGTCCTTTGCGTCCGGCGGCATGCGGCATTCCACCTTCAGGCCGTACAGGGGGGCCAGTCGACCAAACATATGGCCAAACGTCGAGACGTGTTTTGGATTTCGTGGGCTGAACAGACAATATATACAACCAAAAAAACAGACCAGAATGCAGTAAATTACGGTAATGAATAAACGAAAAATATATAGCATAACAACCTCTAAGGCCTAAGAGCCTGGCATTTTACGTCACCGGATGCAGAACCCTGCGTCAGGTTAGGGCTTTGTTAAGAGCGGCTCTCTGGAAAAGCGTATTGTTAATCGCAATGCACGAATAAACAACGGTTTCACGGGAATTTTTAATGTTGACTCTCCCTGCGTAAAAGCAGGGAGAGTCAGACGACAGCGTTATTCTTCGCTGTCGCCCTGACCGGCACGTCGTGGCGAGTCAATTTCGATACGGTCGATGCGCTGTAAACCGCGCATCAGCGTACCGCGACGCCCACGCTCGCCGGTCACCTTCTGCAGTTCTTCAGGACGCAGTTTAATTTTGCGTTTACCAACGTGAATGGTCAGCGTACTTTGCGGCGGCAACACGTAGAGGTGCGCCAGCCCATCATCCCCTTTCGCCGCTTCTGCAGACGGAATGTTGATGATCTTGTTCCCTTTCCCTTTCGACAATTGCGGCAGGTCACTGACCGGGAACATCAGCATACGCCCGGCATGGGTGATCGCCAGCAGCATGTCGCTTTCATCTTCAAGCACCACCGGCGGCATCACATGCGCGTTCTCCGGTAACGTAATCAATGCCTTACCCGCACGGTTTCGCGCCACTAAGTCATTGAAGGTGCAGACGAAACCGTAGCCAGCATCGGAGGCCATCAGCAGTTTCTGGTCATCACTTTCCATCAGCATATGCTCAACCGTCGCTCCCGGCGGTAGCGTCAGCTTACCGGTCAGCGGTTCACCCTGACCACGTGCCGACGGCAGCGTAATCGGGTCGATGGCATAGCTGCGCCCGGTTGAATCCACGAACACCACCGGCTGGTTGCTCTTGCCCTTCACCGCGGCCTTGTAGCTGTCACCCGCCTTATAGCTTAAGCCCGGCGCATCAATATCATGGCCTTTGGCGCTACGCACCCAGCCGCTTTGCGACAGTACAATGGTGACCGGCTCAGACGGCAGCATGTCGTGCTCGCTCATCGCCTTCGCTTCTTCGCGCTCTTTCAGCGGAGAACGGCGATCGTCGCCATAGGCATCTGAGTCTGCCTGCAGCTCTTTCTTCAGCAGGTTACTCATCTTGCGCTCAGAGGCCAGAATGCCCTGCAGCTGATCGCGTTCTTTCGCCAGCTCGTCCTGCTCGCCACGAATTTTGATCTCTTCAAGTTTGGCAAGATGACGCAACTTCAGTTCGAGGATGGCTTCAGCCTGGGTTTCAGAAATGCCAAACCGCGACATCAGCTCAGGCTTCGGTTCATCTTCATGACGAATAATTTCAATCACTTCGTCAATGTTGAGGAACGCCACCAGCAAACCTTCGAGGATGTGCAGGCGCTTGAGGACTTTTTCCAGACGATAGTTCAGACGACGACGCACAGTATCGCGGCGGAACGCCAGCCATTCGGTGAGGATCTCCAGCAGGTTTTTCACCGCCGGGCGACCGTCGAGGCCAATCATGTTCAGGTTGATGCGGTAGCTTTTTTCCAGATCGGTGGTGGCAAACAGGTGGTTCATCACCTGCTCCATATCCACACGGTTGGAGCGCGGCACGATCACCAGACGGGTCGGGTTTTCGTGATCTGACTCATCGCGCAGATCGTCCACCATCGGCAGCTTTTTATTGCGCATCTGGGCGGCAATCTGTTCCAGCACTTTGGCACCGGAAACCTGATGTGGCAGCGCGGAAATCACCACCGCGCCATCTTCTTTGGTCCAGACCGCACGCATACGCACGGAGCCACGTCCGTTTTCGTAAATCTTACGAATTTCTGCACGCGGGGTAATGATTTCGGCTTCAGTCGGGTAATCCGGTCCCTGGACGATATCCAGCAGCTGATCCAGCGTCGTTTTCGGCTGCTCAATCAGCGTAATCGCCGCTTTTGCCACTTCACGCAGGTTATGTGGCGGAATGTCCGTTGCCATGCCGACCGCAATACCGGTGGTGCCGTTCAGCAGAATATTCGGCAAACGCGCAGGCAGCATCTTCGGCTCCTGCATGGTGCCGTCGAAGTTTGGCACCCAGTCCGACGTCCCCTGGCCGAGTTCCCCCAGCAGCAGTTCCGCATATTTAGACAGTCGAGATTCGGTATAACGCATCGCCGCGAACGATTTCGGATCGTCCGGTGCCCCCCAGTTCCCCTGCCCGTCAACCAGCGGATAACGGTAAGAGAACGGCTGCGCCATCAGCACCATCGCTTCATAGCAGGCGCTGTCGCCGTGTGGGTGGTATTTACCCAGTACGTCGCCGACGGTACGGGCGGATTTTTTAAATTTGGCGCTGGCATTCAGCCCCAGTTCGGACATCGCGTAAACGATGCGTCGCTGAACGGGTTTCAGACCATCACCAATAAACGGCAACGCCCTGTCCATGATGACGTACATGGAATAGTTCAGATAGGCGTTTTCCGTGAATTCATGCAGCGCAAGGCGCTCTGCCATATCGCTCATTAATCGTGGTTCCTCAACTGTTAGCCCGAACAATACCCGGTATTCGTCAGGCAATATTGCCGCAGATACTACCCTATCTGGCGAGTTGAGTCACAAAGAAAAGGGCCGCGAACGCGGCCCTGATGGGGATTATTTGGTGACTTTGGTAATCTGTTTTACGTCGATTTCAACGGAGTTCCAGTCTTTATCCACTTCGCCCTGGATTTCTACGACATCCTGCGGCGTGACGGTTAAACCGTTCCAGCGCTTGTGGTCGATATCCACGTTCACCGTGCCAGAAGCATCTTTAAACAGGTACAGATCGTCGGAGATACGCTCGACGATATTACCGCGCAGGGTAACCCAGGCATCATCACGCAGCGATTTTGCACTTTCTACCGTCGTACTGCTGCCATTCGGACCCACAAATCCGCCCGCCTGGCTTTGCGTCGCCGTTGGGCCAGAGAAGCCGCCCTGCTGCGCTGCCAGAACAGGGGTGGAACACAGTGCCATCACGGCAACCATTGCAGCTAATTTTTTCATCTTCATGTCTCCCTTATCATGTTGTTTCACGACTATTTAATAAGTTAATCCTTAACAACTTCTTAAGGCAAAAAAAGATTATTTTTTTGCTGTACATCCCCGGTTGCCACAAGGTTTACTGGCTGCCAACTGAGTGAGCGCAGGGAAGAACATATGCGTATTTTACTGGTAGAAGATGACGCGTTGATTGGCGACGGTCTGAAAACGGGTCTGAGTAAAATGGGGTTCACCATCGACTGGTTTACCGAAGGTCGTCAGGGTAAAGAGGCGCTTTACAGTGCGCCTTATGACGCGGTGATCCTCGACCTGACGCTGCCGGGTATTGACGGCCGCGATATCCTGCGCGAATGGCGCACAAAAGGAAAACAGGAGCCGGTGCTGATTTTAACGGCCCGCGACGCGCTGGCAGAACGTGTGGAAGGTCTGCGCCTCGGTGCGGATGACTACCTGTGTAAACCCTTTGCACTGATTGAAGTGGCCGCCCGACTGGAAGCGCTGGTACGTCGCGCCAGCGGTCAGGCTACCAGCGAACTACGCCACGGTCAGGTGACGCTTAATCCCGGCGCACTGGTCGCCACGTTCGCAGGCGAGCCATTGTCGCTCAAGCCGAAGGAGTTCGCACTGTTGGAACTGCTGATGCGTAATAAAGGGCGCGTCCTGCCCCGTAAACACATTGAAGAAAAACTGTATAACTGGGACGAAAACGTCTCCAGCAATGCGGTTGAAGTGCACGTCCATCACTTACGCCGTAAGCTCGGCAGTGATTTTATCCGCACCGTGCACGGTATTGGTTACACCCTGGGTGATGCATGAAATTCACACAACGCCTCAGCCTGCGCGTCAGGCTAACGCTTATCTTCACCATTTTGGTGCTGGTGACCTGGCTGATTTCCAGTTTTGTCGCCTGGAAGCAAACCACCGATAACGTCGACGAGATGTTTGACACACAGCTGATGCTGTTTGCCAAACGGCTGGTCACGCTGGATCTTGACGAACTAAAAGCCTCTGAGCGCTTTGCCCAAACGCCAAAGAAATTCAAACACGGCCATATTGACGACGATGTGCTGACCTTTGCGGTCTACACCCCGGACGGAAAAATGGTTCTGCACGACGGCGACAATGGTCAGTACATTCCCTATAGCTATCGCCGGGAAGGGTTTGACGACGGATATCTGAACGGTGACAACGATAAATGGCGCTTTATCTGGCTGACTTCAGCAGATAAAAAGTACCGGGTCGTGGTCGGTCAGGAGTGGGAATACCGCGAAGATATGGCGCTGGCGATTGTGACGGCCCAGCTGGTGCCGTGGCTGGTCGCCCTGCCGTTGATGCTGCTGATCCTGATTGTACTGTTAAGTCTTGAACTTAAGCCGCTGAAAAAGCTGGCGCAGGCTTTACGTTTGCGCGATCCGGAATCTGAAGAACCGCTGAGCCTGAAAGGCATTCCCGGCGAGGTTCGCCCACTGGTTGAGTCGCTCAATCAGCTGTTTACCCGTATTCACACCACCATGGTACGCGAGCGGCGCTTTACCTCAGATGCCGCGCACGAACTGCGTAGCCCGCTGACGGCGCTCAAGGTTCAAACCGAAGTGGCGCAACTGTCTGACGATGACCCGCAGTCACGACAAAAAGCGCTAATGCAGATGCAGACGGGAATTGACCGCGCCACTCGCCTGGTCGATCAGCTGCTGACGCTTTCGCGTCTCGATTCGCTCAACAATCTTCAGGATGTCGCCGATATCTCACTCGAAGAGTTGCTGCAATCCGCCGTCATGGATATCTACCACCCGGCACAGCAGGCCCACATCGACGTGCGCTTGCAGATTAACGCTCACGACGTTAAACGCACCGGCCAACCGCTGTTGCTTAGCCTGATGGTCCGCAATCTGCTGGATAATGCAATCCGCTACAGCCCGCAGGGTAGCGTCGTGGACGTGACGCTCAACAACCACTGTTTCAGCGTCAAAGATAACGGTCCGGGCGTTGCGCCAGAGGTATTACTGCACATTGGTGAGCGTTTCTATCGTCCACCGGGACAAAACGCGACCGGCAGTGGGCTGGGCCTGTCAATCGTCCGGCGTATTGCGACGTTGCACGGTATGTCCGTGTCATTCGCCAACGCCGCGGAAGGTGGATTTGAAGCCAAAATCAGTTGGTAGCGTTGAATTATTGCGCTACCAGCAAAAGACTTTGCACATTTTGCTAATTTCACCGCACCGATCATCGGCGTAAAATCGCCCTCAAACATAATTCTTTGAGGACACAACATGAGCAACATTCTGATTATCAATGGCGCTAAAAAATTCGGCCATTCCAATGGTCAGTTGAATGACACCCTGACCGAGGTCGCGGACGGTATCCTGCGCGACCTCGGACATGATGTTAGAGTCGTGCGCGCAGACAGCGATTACGACGTACAAACAGAAGTGCAGAACTTTGTCTGGGCTGACGCCGTTATTTGGCAAATGCCGGGCTGGTGGATGGGTGCACCGTGGACAGTGAAAAAATACATCGATGATGTGTTCACTGCAGGGCACGGTACGCTGTACGCCAGCGATGGTCGCACACGTTCTGATGCCACTAAAAAATACGGTTCTGGCGGCCTGATTCAGGGCAAAAAATACATGTTGTCCCTGACCTGGAATGCACCGATGGAAGCCTTTACTGACAAAGATCAGTTCTTCCACGGCGTCGGCGTTGATGGCGTTTATCTGCCGTTCCATAAAGCAAACCAGTTTTTAGGTATGGAAGCGCTGCCGACTTTTATCACCAATGATGTGATTAAAATGCCGGATGTCCCGCGTTATATCGCAGAATATCGCAAGCATCTGACCGAGATTTTTGGTTAACTAGTTACCTGGAATTAGAAGGAGTTAACCATGCTTACCGTTATTGCAGAAATCCGTACACGTCCAGGTCAACACCACCGCCAGGCGGTGCTGGATCAGTTTGCTAAAATCGTTCCAACCGTCCTGAAGGAAGAAGGCTGTCATGGCTACGCGCCGATGGTCGATCACGCCGCAGGTGTGAGTTTTCAAACCACAGCGCCGGATTCAATCGTGATGATTGAACAGTGGGAAAGCATTGCGCACCTTGAAGCGCATTTGCAAACCCCGCATATGAAAGCTTACAGCGAAGCCGTGAAAGGTGATGTGCTGGACATGAGCATTCGTATTCTGGAGTCAGGTATTTAAGGTTGTTGATGTACCGGATGACGTCGCCCGCGACGTATCCGGTCTACACACGATCTGTAAGCCCGGTAAGCACAGTGCAACCGGGCCAATAAACTTACCAGTACAACTTCCAGCACTGCGTAAAACGGGTTAACGCCTCAACGTAAAAGTAATCTCCCCAGCTTGCGCACTCATCGACCCCTTTATTGCTCGCAAGATGGTAAACCGAGTGTTTCAGTAGCCCGTTGCCCTTCTCATCTTTGCCCATCAGATAATGCTGCGTCAGCGATGACATGATCCCCATCGCCCACTGTTGATAACGTTCACGATCTGGATCGGTCACCGGCAGGTGTTTAATCAACTCCAGCAGGCCACATACCGCAATGGCCGCCGAAGAAGAATCACGCAGCGCATCGGTGCCCACCAGCGCCAGATCCCAGTGACAAACGGCATCATCCGGCAGGCGATTGAGAAAGTAGTTGGCCAGTTTTTTCGACAGCTGCACCATCTCGCGATCGCCGGTATAGATATAGCTCAACAGAAAACCATAAATCCCCCACGCCTGCCCACGCGACCAGCATGAATCATCAGCGTAACCCTGCTGGGTATTACCGTAGCGCGGCGCGCCGGTTTGCACGTCCATGTAGTAGGTATGGAACGTCGAGGCATCTTCACGGATCAGATATTTCGCCGCCTGCGCCACGTGCGCTTTTGCCGCATTGGCAAAGCGCGGATCGCCCGTCTGTTCACTGGCCCAGTACAGCAGCGGCAGGTTCATATTGCAGTCAATGATCATCCGACCGGCCTGATCGGGATCGCGGAGATCGCCCCATGCCTGAATGATCTGCGCCTTCTCGTGAAAACGTTCGAGCAGCGCTTCTGCCGCCATCAGCGAAAAACCGCGCGCATCGCGATTGCCCGTCAACCGCCAGGCCGCCACACAGGAGAGCGTGTACAGGAAGCCCAGGTCGTGGGTGTTGGTGTCATGACGCCCGGCAATACGCAAACCAAATGAGCGCACGTGCTTTTCGGCCATTTCACGAAATGTCGCTTCACCGCTCATTTCCCACGCCAGCCACAGTTGCCCAGTCCAGAAACTGGTGGTCCACTCCACATTATCCGTCAGCGGGTAATAACCGTTGACGCAGGTTTCGGCAGGAAAGTCTTCACCGAATTCCGTTAAATGACGGCTAAGCAGCTCGAGGACATGTTCCCTGGCGCCATTCATTTGTTCCTGAAAGGCTGCGGTATTAAGCGGGCTACCAGGAAAAGCGCGCAACGTTTCCTCAACGATATGCTTTAACATATTTTGGTTCCTTATTACGTAGATTATCTTGTCGCGTTATTTTCGGCGATATCGAGCGCGGTATTATTGCGACGTTTACTTTGGCAGGCGGATAACGTAAATGCCGAAATCAGCGTAAAGGTCAGCGCAATAATACCCATAATGATATAGGTCTTTTCAAAACCAATTCGGTCATACATTAATCCGGCAGGTGAAGACACCACCACGTTGCCAACATACAGCATCGCCTGATAACCCAGTAAATACATGGTTGCGTTGACGCGTTTATCAAAATGTTCGGCAATGTATTTAAAGACAGAAACCAGCAATAAACAGATTTCCAGGCCATACAACGGTTTTAGCACTGAAATTAACAGATGCGAGTCGCACAGTCCGGAGATAACCAAACGCGCGCCAACCAGTGCCCCGACAATCAGCAATCCCCGCTTCGCGCCGATATAGTTAACGAACAGCGGGATCACCATATACATGATAAATTCCATACCTGACTGCACGGTGCCCAGATATCCGAATACCGCATTGCCTTTATGCACATCAGCAAAGAAGGTGACAAAATAACGCGAGAATTGCTGTTCGGCGATAAACATCATCCACGCCACGCCTGCGACATACAGGCAAAACGCCCAAAATTTGCGGTTACGCAGCAGCGCGTAAACATCCGCAGGAGAGATTTTATCTTTGGTCAGTACCTCTGAGGCATTGGCTGAATTTACGTTCACTTTCAGGCTTAGCAGGACAATCAGCATTACCACCGACGCCACGCTACCTAACATAAAGTTATACGCCGGAGAGAGGTTAAACAGCAGCCCCGAGAACGACGACGCGACTGCCCAACCGAGCGATCCCCACATGCGGATTTGCCCAAACTCCATGCCGTTTAAACGACTGTAGCGGTCAGAATAGGATTCGCAGGCGGCCACACCGGCGTACCACGCAAAGCTTAAGTAAATTGCGCCGACAATAATACCCAGTAGGGTATTGGAGATTAATAGCGGCTGATATACATAAATAAAAAACGGTGCCATTAATGCCGACATAATCACGACAAAATAGAGCAGGTATTTACTCATACCGATTCTGTCGAGGATATAGCCATAAATCGGCTTCAGTATCACCGAGAAAATACCGTTCACAGCAAATACGGTACCGATAACCGTCCCACTTAACTGCGCTTTCTGCCCCAACCAAATGGCCAGCAAACCAATACTGGCCGACCAGGTAAAGAAATAAAGAAAAATAAAGCTACTAATTTTATAATATTCTGTTCTGTTACTCGCTGAACTCTTTTTCATACCATCCTCGCTATAAAAAGAACGACAACTGACGTGCACCGTCAGGTTCGCGAATAACGACCTGGTTACGGTTAATTTGCAGCAGTGGGACCGTGAGCACGTTTTTTTGCTTGCCGCTGGCATTCACGGCGCAGCACAGCCAGCTCTCGCCCGGCAGGATCTCGGTGGTCAGCGTCGGAATAGCCGCGCACTCGGCAAACATAATGCTGCTGTTAGGCGGCGTGACCACACTGTCCGGCTGGCGGATGATGACAGGCGACAGATCCACAATCGCACTGGTCCCGTTACGCGCTGCCAGCAGACATCCCCGTGCGCTGAGCTGCGGCTCTGTCTTCATCACTGCAAAGCCCCCTTCCACCGTTTGCAGCGTTCTCGCACTGTGAATGCGGTGCAAACGAATATGCCACTCGCCAAACGGCACCAGCCAGGTCTCAATACTGACGTCATGCCACGGCGACCAACGGGACCAGAGATAATTTTCATCAACGCGAACGTCATCGCACTGACGACGTCCACGGAAGTAATTATCGCCATCTGCCAGCAGCAGCATGGAATCGCACGCCGCATGTTTGATGCCGTAGCGCCCGCGCTCAATGGTGAAGCCAAAACGGCTGGAGTAGGCAAATTTGGTGTACTTGGCCTCGGTATTCACATAGTTGTTCAGCTCAAGCTGGCCTGACGCCAGCATCGTGACATGCGCAGAATCTTCGCTGTGTTGCAGGATCTGCCCGGCATGGGTAATCACCCGTTTTTCGGCAAGCACCGGGAGCGGCAACTCTTCAGCCTGCCAGAACGCGTGATCGTCTGGTAACGCGAGGATCAAAAAGACTTTCAGTGCCCAGTACGGCGATCCCGGCGAATTGTAGTCTTCACACATCGCCAGGTTTGGATAGGCAAAGCCCAACGTCAGGATGCCGTCTCGATCAAAAATCGGCTGCTGTTGCCACCAGCGCAGATGGCGCAGGATCACCCCTTTGATAACCCCGGGTGAGAACACATCCAGTTCAGCAAAGGCCACCGCACTCCAGAAGGCGACCATGGCAAAGCGGTAGGTCAGGCTGCGACCAAACGGCACCGATGCCCCGTCGGCGGCAGACATAAAGATAAAATCCTCGGCAAACAGCCGGGAACGTTCACGCAACGTAGCGGCGCGACGGGTGTCCTCCGGGCTGAGGGTGGCATACAGCAGGCCATAAAAATGAAAGGCCATGGAGATGTAATAATCTTTAGGTCGCCCGGGACCGTCGGAATACCAGCCATCGCCGAGGTAGTAGGCGTCCATCATCTCAAATCGCCGATCGATAGCCTGTTGGTCAAACGGTAATCCTGCACGTTTAAAGCCAAGCTGCACGATAATGGCGAAATAGTTCCAGTTGCTGTCCGGCATCTGAGCATCGGTAATTTGATTCAACCAGCGGTGCAGATTGTCCTGCTCCATTGCGCTGAACATCCCGGTTAAACGCGTCTGCAATAACGCCAGGCCCAGACCATACGCCGCCATCTCGACCAGACGCTGATCGTAAGGACCGGTATCCCCCCAATAGTGCGAGCTGTGGGGATCGGTGCCGAGTTTTATCGCCTGAATATATTTGTCGGCAAACGGCACATCCGCCCCGCCGGCCATCAGCGGAAATAGCCCCCACAGCGCTCGGGAAAGCCCTTCCATGCAGGCAATATCCACGCTGTAATGCGCGCAGGTATCACCGAGAGAAAACTGAGCCTGTCCCGCTGGGAATTGCTTGTCGAGTGCCCGTAAAAGGGTATTAACGGCACGCGTAACGTCTTCGCGGGATGACAATGGATTTGATTTTTCTTCAGTTGCCGACCACATACTCTGCCCCTCTGAATTAAGTGGCTAAAGAATAGTGAATGGCAGACAAGCAGAAATGTTACTTCAATCACACCACAAACATTAAAATAAAACAGTGATTGAAGAAATTTAAAAATAGGGTTTATAAACAGGAATTCGCCGGCAAAAGTTTAAATTTATTGCACTATGAACTTATCTTCCCCTCAAGAGTACCTGGAGCTGATTGCCCTCAACGACGCGGTGGTGTCGTTCAGTCGTTTATTTGCCAATACGGTTCGTTATCACCATTGGCATCAGTGTCTGGAAGTGTTGTACGTGGAAGAAGGGTTTGGCGTGGTGACGGTCGATCATAAGCAATACACCATGCGTCCAGGGCGGATGTTCTTTTTCCCGCCGTTTACGCTGCATAAAATTTTTGTCGACGAGCAGGTGCGGGACCGTTATCGGCGGACCATTATTCATCTCGATCAGCACGCAGTGCTGAAGGTGTTACGCGACTTTCCACTTCATCAACAGCATCTGCAACACCTGAGTGTACGCGGGAGCGAGGCGTGGGTCATCGACGCCGCAGACGTCCATACGCACATTGATTTTCTGTTCAGCCGCTATGCAAAACTGGCCGCGCAGAAACCGCTTAACACTGAGCACGTTGCCTGCCTGTTATTGAATTTATTCAGCCTGTTACCCGAAGATAACGTCAATATGCATGATAGTGATACGGGGATGGCCAGCCAGGTGATGTTCTGGCTTGATGAGCACTACATGCATAAATTTAGCCTGGTGACGCTGGCACAAGCGTTAGGAAAATCAAAAAGTTATGTTTCTCGGCGTTTTCAGGTAGAAACAGGCGAGAGCATCCTCGGGTATCTCAACACGCTGAGGTTGAGAAAAGCCTGCGAGGCGCTGTTACACAGTGAGGCAAGCGTCAGAGAGATTGCGCAAAAAGTGGGGTTTTCTGATGTGACTTATTTTATCAGCGCCTTCGGAAAAGGCATTGGCGAGACGCCGTTACAGTACAGGAAGCGGCATAAGCCGTAACGCCTGATGGCGACGCTAACGCGTCTTATCAGGCCTACGGGCACAATGCGAATGTAGGCCGGATAAGCGAAGCGCTATCCGGCATTCACAACATCATGCTTACCCTTCGAGATCCGCCAGGTCGCCTTTCTCCTGCAGCCAGTTACGGCGATCTTCAGAGCGCTTCTTCGCCAGCAGCATATCCATCATGGCGTTGGTGCGCTGATCGTCTTCATCATCAATGATGAGCTGCACCAGGCGACGGGTATTTGGATCCAGCGTGGTTTCGCGCAGCTGCATCGGGTTCATTTCACCCAGACCTTTAAAGCGCTGGACATTCGGCTTGCCTTTCTTACGCTTCAGCTGCTCCAGTACGCCCGCTTTCTCTTCTTCCGTGAGCGCGTAATACACTTCTTTCCCGAGGTCGATACGGTACAGCGGCGGCAGCGCTACGTAGACGTGTCCGTGTTTGACCAACGTGCGGAAGTGCTTCACAAACAATGCGCACAGCAGCGTAGCAATGTGCAGACCATCGGAGTCCGCATCCGCGAGGATACACACCTTGCCGTAGCGCAACTGGCTGAGATCGTCGCTGTCCGGATCGATGCCGATCGCCACCGAGATATCGTGAACTTCCTGGGAGGCCAGCACTTCATCAGAAGAGACTTCCCAGGTGTTCAGGATCTTACCCTTCAGCGGCATGATCGCCTGATACTCACGATCGCGCGCCTGCTTGGCCGATCCGCCCGCCGAGTCACCTTCCACCAGGAACAGCTCGGTGCGGTTAAGATCCTGTGCGGTGCAGTCCGCCAGCTTACCCGGCAGTGCCGGACCGCTGGTGAGTTTTTTACGCACCACTTTTTTCGCTGCACGCAGACGACGCTGAGCGCTGGAAATCGCCATTTCCGCCAGCAGCTCTGCTGACTGCACGTTCTGGTTCAGCCACAGGCTAAAGGCATCTTTTACCACCCCAGAAACGAACGCCGCGCACTGGCGCGAAGAGAGACGCTCTTTGGTCTGACCGGCAAACTGTGGATCCTGCATCTTCACGGACAGCACGTAGGCGCAGCGATCCCAGATATCCTCCGCCGACAGCTTCACGCCGCGCGGCAGGATATTGCGGTATTCACAGAATTCACGCATCGCATCCAACAGACCCTGACGCAGGCCATTGACGTGCGTCCCGCCCTGCATGGTTGGGATCAGGTTAACATAGCTTTCGGTCAGCAGTTCACCGCCTTCCGGCAGCCACAGCAGCGCCCAGTCCACCGCTTCCGTATCACCGGAGAACGTCCCGACAAAGGGTTTTTCCGGCAGCAACGGCAGGCCGTTCACCGCTTCGCTCAGGTAGTCGGTCAGGCCATCGGCGTAGCGCCAGGTCTGTTCGGTATCGTTGACCTTATCCTTGAAGATGATCTCCACGCCCGGGCAGAGTACCGCTTTGGCTTTCAGCAGATGGCTCAGGCGAGAAGCGGAGAAACGTGGGCTGTCAAAGAAGCTTTCATCCGGCCAGAAGTGCACGCTGGTCCCGGTATTGCGCTTTCCACAGGTGCCGGAAACGTGCAGGTCTTCGACCTTTTCACCGTGTTCAAAGGCGATACTGTGAATCTGACCATCACGACGAACGGCCACTTCAACACGTTTTGACAAGGCGTTAACCACCGAAATCCCCACGCCGTGCAGGCCACCGGAGAACTGGTAGTTTTTGTTAGAAAACTTACCCCCTGCGTGCAAACGGCAAAGGATCAATTCAATGGCCGGGACGCCCTCTTCCGGGTGGATATCGACGGGCATGCCACGTCCGTCATCAATGACTTCCAGTGATTGATCGGCATGAAGGATAACCTCGACACGTTTCGCGTGCCCGGCCAGCGCTTCATCCACACTGTTATCAATAACTTCCTGCCCCATATGGTTAGGACGAGTCGTATCTGTGTACATCCCCGGGCGGCGGCGAACCGGCTCAAGCCCAGTGAGTACCTCAATGGCATCAGCGTTATAAGTTTGCGTCATGGTTTAAATTAGCAATTCGAATTGATCGTCAAAAACTGTGCAGTCCAAGGAAATCGACAATCTGGTTGAAATAATCTTCGAAGCCTGTGAATGCGTGGTTTCCGCCCTCAATAACAGTTTGACGGCAGGAGGCGTAATACGCCACCGCCTGGCGGTAGTCCAACACTTCATCGCCCGTTTGTTGTAGCAGCCAGAGCAAATCCGGCGCCTCCAGCGGGTCAATCTGCATGACTTTAAGATCGTAAATATGGCGAGACTCTAGCACATATTGCTGGCCCGTGTAGGGGTTCTCGTTTTGGCCAAGGTAGTCGACCAGCAGTTCGTAAGGCCGCACCGCAGGGTTCACCACCACCGCAGGCAACATAAAACATTGCGACAGCCAGGTGGCGTAATAACCCCCTAAAGAGGAGCCAACAATCCCCAGCGACTCTCCGCCATGCTCAAGGACTATTGATTCCAGCATCTCTGCCGCTTGGGCAGGATACGGTGGCAGCTGCGGTACGATCATCTCAACGTGCGGGTGGTGCTCTGCCAGCCAGCTTTTCAGCAGACACGCCTTCGCCGAGCGAGGAGAGCTATTAAATCCGTGTAGATAGAGAAGCGTAGACATCAGTAGCCTTCTGAAGCGGTATCAGGGTGGAACCGAATTCCCGGCAGACGGCACACCTGAGTGTGCAACGAACCATCAGCAAAAAGTTCCAGCGTACGCCAGCCGGGACTAATGGTATCTAACGTAAAGTTGGCACAATGCGGCTTGAACTGCACGCATGTCGACGGCGTAGCCAGCAGGCGGCGACCGTTCCAGTCGAGATCCAACTCCTGATGAATATGCCCACACAGCAGATACTTCACGCGCGGATAGTTCACCAGCACGTTGTCCAGCTCAGCAGCATTGCGCAGGCTGTGCTGATCGAGCCAGCTACAGCCCGAAGGCAGTGGGTGGTGATGCAAAAGCAGCAAGGTATTCCGTTCAGGCGCATCGGCAAGTTTTCGCTCCAGCCATTCAAGCTGGAACTCACTTAATTCTCCGTGGGGAACGCCAAAAACCTGGCTATCGAGCAGCAAAATTTGCCACTGTTCACCAATGAAGACGCGTTTCGCAGGCGAAATTCCGGCGTCCTGCAGGGCGCTGTACATGGCTGGCTGAAAATCATGATTGCCAGGTAACCAGACGCAAGGCGCACGAAAGCTTGCGATACCCTCAGCAAAATGCTGATACGCCGCAGCGGATTGATCCTGCGCTAAATCGCCTGTCGCCACGATCAGATCGAAGTCGGTCGACTCAGCATGTATAGCGTCCAATATGCACTGATAGCTGTCCCAGGTGTTCACTCCCAGCAGCGTTTCATGCTTTTCGGCAAACAGGTGAGTGTCTGTAATTTGCAAGATCCTGACTCTGGCCTCACCAGCCAAAGGAAGGGTTAACAGGCTTTCCAAATGGTGTCCTTAGGTTTCACGACGCTAATAAACCGGAATCGCCATCGCTCCATGTGCTAAACAGTACCGTAACCAGTCGGCCAGGAACTGATTAATTTGATGCTTTTCGTCGCGTTGATGCAACTTTTTATTTGGGTAATCATACCGCGCTTTGAAGCGAAAGATCTGCTGACTTGAACACACTTCAGCCACCCTCGCATCATGATACAGGCGGACGGTAAGCGATGGCAGGCTCCAGTAAGTGACAGCAGGCGCCGTCTGTTCGATCGCAACCAGCGTAGTGTATCGGGTCGATTCAACAATCGTTAACCGATATTGTGCGTTTGCCACCTGATAGCTCACTGTTTCGCCGACCACATCATTTCGCGGCAACAGACGGCGCAGTTGCGAAAAGTTGGTTTCGCACAGGCGCATCATTTCAGGGAAATCAGGTGTATAACGCTTCATTTTTTCCACTCAGTTTTTAACTCTTGATAGTGCAGCTGCAACCATTGCAAGGCGATGACAGAAGCCGCGTTGTCGATTTTTCCCTCTTCCACCCACTGATAAGCCTGTTCCCGGCTTACCACATGAACGCGAATATCTTCGTTTTCATCCGCCAGACCGTGGATCCCGCTTGCGGTCGTGGCGTCCACTTCGCCGACCAAAATGGACAGGCGCTCGCTCGTGCCGCCGGGGCTTGCCAGATAGCTCAGCACAGGTTTGGTTCGTTTTACGTCCAGTCCGGCTTCTTCCATCGCTTCACGGCGGGCAACGTCCTCAACGGTTTCACCTTCTTCGATCATCCCGGCGACCATTTCCAGCAGCCACGGGCTTTCGCTGGTATCAAATGCCGCAATACGAATCTGCTCAACCAGCACAACTTCGTCCCGCTCAGGGTCAAAGGGTAGCAAGACCGCCGCGTGTCCGCGCTCAAAAATTTCGCGCGTGACTTCCTCACTCATTCCACCGTTAAACAGGCGATGGCGGAACCGATAAAGATCCAGTGAAAAAAAACCGCGGTATAGCGTTTCTCGTGCAATAATTTCTACATCATTTTTCGTGAAAGTCATTGGCAAGCTGTCTGGTTTACGCATTGTGCTGTCCTGATACCAATAGTGATTAAAATGTGAATTTCAAGGTCGTTTGACTGCTGTTTGGGCGCCCTTGTGTTAAATTGATGCAAATTAACGCCGTATGGCACGTAACGCCAACTTTTTGAAGTGGTGGATTCTGCTAGAATCAACAATTATTTTTACCATTTGATCAGCGCTAAATACTGCTTCACAACAAGGAATGCAAATGAAGAAATTGCTCCCCATCCTTATCGGCCTGAGCCTGTCGGGGTTCAGTACTTTGAGCCAGGCAGAGAACCTGATGCAGGTTTATCAGCAAGCACGCCTGAGCAACCCGGAATTGCGTAAATCCGCCGCCGATCGCGATGCTGCATTCGAAAAAATTAACGAAGCGCGTAGTCCGTTACTGCCTCAGCTGGGCTTAGGTGCCGATTACACCTACAGCAATGGCTACCGTGATTCAAACGGCGTGAATTCCAACGCCACCTCTGCTTCGTTAACCCTGACTCAGTCTCTGTTCGATATGTCGAAATGGCGTGCCCTGACGCTGCAAGAAAAATCAGCGGGCATCCAGGATGTGACCTATCAGACCGATCAGCAAACGCTGATCCTGAATACCGCCACGGCCTATTTTAAAGTATTGAACGCGATTGATGTGCTGTCATACACCCAGGCACAGAAAGACGCAGTTTACCGTCAGTTGGATCAGACTACCCAGCGTTTTAACGTCGGCCTGGTCGCCATTACTGACGTACAGAACGCCCGTTCACAATACGATACCGTGCTGGCAAATGAAGTTACCGCGCGTAACGATCTGGACAACGCGGTGGAAGAGCTGCGCCAGGTTACCGGCAACTACTATCCGGAACTGGCCTCGCTGAACGTTGACGGTTTTAAAACCAACAAACCGCAGGCAGTAAATGCGCTGCTGAAAGAAGCCGAAAACCGCAACCTGACCTTACTGCAGGCGCGTTTAAGCCAGGACCTGGCGCGTGAACAAATTCGTCTGGCGCAGGACGGTCACCTGCCAACGCTGAATTTAACCGCCTCCACCGGGGTCTCTGATACCTCTTACAGCGGATCTAAAACTCGTGCAAGCGATGCAGGCACACGCTTTGACGATAGCAATGAAGGTCAGAACAAAATTGGCCTGAATTTCTCGCTGCCGCTGTACCAGGGTGGCATGGTTAACTCGCAGGTGAAACAAGCACAGTACAACTTTGTGGGCGCGAGCGAACAGCTGGAAAGTGCGCACCGCAGCGTGGTACAGACCGTACGTTCATCCTTCAATAACATTAATGCGTCCATCAGTAGCATTAACGCGTACAAACAAGCGGTTGTCTCTGCACAAAGCTCTTTGGACGCGATGGAAGCCGGTTATTCCGTTGGTACACGTACCATCGTGGATGTGTTGGATGCCACCACCACGCTGTACAACGCCAAACAGCAGTTGGCTAACGCACGTTATACCTATCTGATTAACCAGTTAAACATCAAATCTGCGCTCGGTACGCTGAACGAACAGGATCTGGTGGCGCTGAACAATACGCTGGGCAAACCGATTCCGACCGCGCCTGACACCGTCGCGCCGGAAAACACACAGCAAGACGCTGCAGCAGACGGCTATACCGCGAGCAACAACGCGGCAGTCGCTCAGCCGACAGCAGCACGTTCAACCAGCAGCACCGGCAACAATCCGTTCCGTAACTGATGGTGATGACGGGGCTTCGGCCCCGTCTGAACGTAAGACAACGTAAAGATCCGCCCCTTCTTCCGCATTCTCGCCTCTTCCCGCTTCAATTTCGACCAGTCATCCTCTATTCTGAGCAGTATTTACCACTGGGTCCTGGAAGACATAAATGAAACGGACAAAATCTATACATCACGCGTCGTTCCGCAAAAGCTGGAGCGCACGCCACCTGACTCCTGTTGCCCTGGCTGTTACCGCCGTTATTATGCTGGCGGGCTGTGAGCAGAGCGACGAAACAGTATCGCTTTACCAAAATGCGGACGACTGCTCGACGGCGAATCCGGGTAAAAGCGCTGAATGTACAACCGCATTCAACAACGCGCTGAAAGAAGCTGAGCGCACGGCACCGAAGTACGCCACCCGCGAAGACTGTATCGCTGAATTCGGCGAAGGTCAGTGCCAGCAGGCACCTGCACAGGCCGGTATGGCACCAACGGGTGAAGGCCAGGCTCAGGCACAGAATCAGAGCAGCGGCAGCTTCTGGATGCCGCTGATGGCAGGCTACATGATGGGCCGCATGATGGGCGGCGGTATGGGCGCTCAGCAGCCGCTGTTCAGCTCGAAAAATCCGGCCAGCCCGGCCTACGGCAAATATACCGATGCAGGCGGCAAAAACTACGGCGCAGCAACGCCGGGCCGTAGCATGACCGTACCGAAAACCGCCATGGCGCCGAAACCGGCAACCACATCAACCGTCACGCGCGGTGGATTTGGTGAATCTGTCGCCAAGCAAAGCACCATGCAACGTAGCGCCAGCGGTACCACCACGCGTTCAATGGGCGGCTGATCCACATGGAAAGAGTCAGTATTGTTGAGCGCCCGGACTGGCGCGAAAAAGCCACCGAATACGGTTTTAACTTTCACACCATGTACGGCGAACCGTACTGGTGTGAAGACGCCTACTACAAGCTCACGCTTGCACAGGTCGAAAAGCTGGAAGACGTCACCGCTGAACTGCATCAAATGTGCCTCAAGGTGGTTGAAAAGGTCATCGCCAGCGACGAGCTGATGACCAAGTTTCGTATTCCCAAACACACCTGGGGGTTTGTCCGCCAGTCATGGCTGACTCAGCAGCCGTCGCTCTATTCCCGCCTCGATCTGGCATGGGATGGCATCGGTGAACCTAAGCTGCTGGAAAACAACGCCGATACGCCAACCTCACTGTACGAAGCTGCATTCTTCCAGTGGATCTGGTTAGAAGATCAGCTCAATGCCGGGAACCTGCCGGAAGGCAGCGATCAGTTCAACAGCCTGCAGGAAAAGCTGATTGAACGCTTCACCGCGCTGCGCGAACAGTATGGTTTTCAGCTACTGCACCTGACCTGCTGTCGTGACACCGTCGAAGATCGCGGGACCATCCAGTATTTGCAGGATTGCGCGGCCGAAGCGGAAATCGCCACCGAATTCCTCTATGTCGAAGATATCGGCCTCGGTGAGAAAGGTCAGTTCACGGACTTAGAAGATCAGGTGATTGCCAACCTGTTTAAGCTCTATCCGTGGGAATTTATGCTGCGCGAGATGTTCTCTACCAAGCTGGAAGATGCCGGCGTTCGCTGGCTGGAACCGGCCTGGAAGAGCATCATCTCCAACAAAGCGCTGTTACCACTGCTGTGGGACATGTTCCCGAACCATCCGAACCTGCTGCCTGCGTATTTCGCCGAAGACGACTATCCACAGATGGAAAAATTCGTCGTGAAACCGATCTTCTCGCGTGAAGGCGCTAACGTCTCGATCGTTGAGAACGGTAAAACGATCGAATCGGTGGAAGGCCCGTACGGTGAAGAAGGTATGATCGTACAGCAGTTCCATCAGCTACCGAAGTTTGGCGATAGCTACGTGCTGATCGGCAGTTGGCTGATTAACGATCAGCCTGCCGGGATTGGCATTCGCGAAGACAGAGCGCTGATCACTCAAGATCTTTCCCGCTTCTATCCGCATATTTTTGTCGAATGAATGAAAGTGCCGGGTGGCGGCTCTGCCTTACCCGGCCTACGACACGAACTGTAGGCCCGATAAGCGCAGCGCCATCGGGCATTAATCATCCAACCAGCACCGACAGCATACTCAGACTGCCCATCTCAATACCGTCCACAGGAATTGTCACGGGTTCTTTTCCATCCCACGCGCCTAATACGTAAAGCAGCGGCAGATAGTGATCCGCCGTTGGATTCGACAACGATCCGCCTTCATGATCCAGATAGTTGACCAGCGGATGTTGTTCAACCGGTCCCTGCCATGTCAGGTTGGCCTTCACATAATCGTTGAATGAGGACGCCCACGGGTATGGCGTATTTTCACCGTGCCAGCGTGCCGTGCGCAGGTTATGCACCACGTTACCACTGGCGACCAGCATAATACCTTCGTCGCGCAGCGCCGCCAGCTTACGACCCATTTCAAAATGCCAGGCGGCCGGCTTCGTGCTATCAATGCTTAATTGCACCATCGGGATGTCGGCATTCGGGTACATCTTGATCAACACGCCCCACGACCCGTGGTCAAAACCCCAGGCTTCTTTGTCTAAGGCGACAGGGACGGGAGACAGCAAATCCACCAGATGCTGCGCCAGTTCTGGCGATCCCGGCGCCGGATAATGTGTGTCATACAGAGCCTGCGGAAAACCACCAAAATCATGAATCGTTTTCGGTGCTTCCATGGCAGTTACGCCAGTGCCACGGGTAAACCAGTGCGCCGAAACCACGACTATGGCTTTCGGGCGCGGCAACGTTTCCCCCAGTTGCTGCCAGGCACGGGTATAAACGTTATCTTCCAGAACATTCATCGGGCTGCCGTGCCCCAAAAACAATGCTGGCATACGAGTTGAAGACATGATGATATCCTTACTGAGGGAGTCATTTTGATATCATCACAATACGCTTTTTCGGTTGATGAAGAACTCAGATAACCATGATGAAGATCATCAGTTATTTTGACGGTCTGGCCCGGACAGCTGATGGATAAGGAGTTGGATTTGTCGATGTCAGTACCTTTACTTCTGACTTTACTGGCGGGTGCCGCCACCTTTATTGGCGCCTTTCTTGGCGTGCTGGGACAAAAGCCCTCAAACCGCGTGCTCGCCTTTTCTCTGGGTTTTGCCGCGGGCATTATGCTGCTTATCTCCCTGATGGAGATGCTACCCGCCGCACTGGCTGCAAAAGGAATGTCACCCGTACTTGGCTACGGGATGTTTATCGTAGGCTTACTGGGCTATTTTGGTCTGGATCGTTTGCTGCCGCACGCCCATCCTCAGGATCTCGTGCAAAAAACAACACAACCTTTACCCGGTTCTATTAAACGCACCGCCATTTTGCTCACGCTTGGCATTAGTCTGCACAATTTCCCGGAAGGGGTCGCGACGTTTGTTACTGCCAGCAGCAACCTCGAGCTGGGTTTTGGTATCGCCCTCGCCGTGGCATTGCATAATATTCCTGAAGGTTTGGCCGTTGCCGGACCCGTGTACGCAGCAACCGGTTCGAAACGTACCGCGATATTTTGGGCTGGGATCTCCGGTATGGCGGAAATACTCGGCGGCGTACTGGCGTGGTTAATTCTGGGGAGTTTAATTTCACCGGTGGTCATGGCGGCAATTATGGCGGCTGTTGCCGGAATTATGGTCGCACTGTCCGTCGATGAACTGATGCCGCTGGCAAAAGAAATCGACCCAAATAATAACCCCAGCTATGGTGTACTCTGCGGAATGTCGGTGATGGGACTCAGCCTTGTCATCCTGCAATCAATGGGCATCGGATAATACAGACGGCGGATGCTGTCCTGCCCTGCAGGCCATCCGCCTCTACAACAGCAAAGCGACAGGGATTATTCATGCTCCCTGACCGTGCCAGCCTCTTCGCTCGTACGGCGAAAGAGTTTGTTACGCGCCTCAAGCAACGCATCTCGGTCTTGTCGAAACGCGCGGCAATAACGCTTCATATGACAATAATAACCAATAGCAACGAGTGCAATTAATACCATCCAATACCAGGCAATAAACATTCTTTTACCCTTAAAATTTAACATCATTAAACATTTAACGTTAAAATTTCACATATCCTTATTTCAACCTACCACTATAGTGGCACATTACAGAAACAAATAGATGATTTCGATCATATAAACCAGCGGATAGAGCCAATTGAAAAACGTGCATTCAAAATAAAACAATACAGAACCTGCAAGCATCTATAAATAACATTAATTATAATAAGTACATTCCAAACTGACTTTATTTAATTAAATCAACACACTAGTGGTTGATAACAAACACACCTAAAACAATAAACACATTTACTTATCACAAAGATTTAGCCATATTCTTATATGGTAAAAATACAAAAATAGCGCATGCGGAATATATTATATGTCGATAAAATATAAAGCAGTATATCCTCGTTAAAGGATACCGTTCGTCTGGGCAAAGCTAAATAGGCGGGCCGTAATAACAAAAAACCGAAGCCAGAAAACTGACTTCGGTTTTTTATTGCCACCGCAACTGGCGTGGTAAAGCGTGTGCTATCAGCTGGCTTTACGTTCGTGCGCCTGACGGTAAGCGACTAAATCTTCGATCGTGACCACAGCCATATTATGCTTGCCTGCAAATTCGATGCACGCTGGCGCGCGCGCCATGGTGCCATCATCATTGGTCAGCTCACACAGTACACCAGCCGGTTTAAAACCTGCCAGCGTCATCAGATCGATGGTAGCTTCAGTATGACCACCGCGGGTCAACACGCCGCCAGCCTGAGCACGCAGCGGGAAAACGTGTCCCGGACGGTTCAGATCGGAAGGTTTAGCGCCGTCTTTAACTGCCGCGCGAACCGTGGTAACACGGTCAGCAGCAGAAACACCGGTAGTTACGCCTTCAGCGGCCTCAATGGTCACGGTAAAGCCCGTGCCGTAAGCGCTGGTGTTATTTTCCACCATCATTGGCAGATCGAGCTGCTTGCGTCGATCTTCAGTGATGCACAGGCAAACAATACCGCTACCGTGACGGATGGTAAGTGCCATCTGTTCAACGGTCATGGTTTCTGCCGGGAAAACCATATCGCCTTCGTTTTCACGATCTTCGTCGTCAAGCACCATCACACCGCGTCCTTCACGCAGCGCAGACAGCGCAAGTTCAACACGTTCGAAAGGCGTACCAAAAGAGGAAAGTAGCGTCTGATTCATGGTAAAAAAACCTCACTAAAATTATGGTTACCAGAATCAGGGCAGTCTTAGGAGTACCGTCTAAGCGGCAAAAAAATAACGTGAGCGGGTCCATGCCCGACTGGATCGTTACTCTCTCCCATCCGGACTCTAACCGTCGGCCCCGGAATTACACCGGATCTGCTGACCTTTTCGCATTAACGAAAAGCGCTCGCGGGCTTTCAACATCAGTTGATTTACCGCCGGTGGGGAATTTCGCCCCGCCCTGAGAATAAGCGAGTTAACTATAACGCTATTGATTACCTTCATCAACGCCTTTGCTTGACTTCACTTCACACAATTCTGGTTTATGCCGCTGCCAGTTCGCACTACAATAGGCAGCAACACGTACCAGTTCAGGGAAACCACCATGATTGACCCGAAAAAAATTGAGCAGATTGCTCGTCAGGTCCACGAGTCGATGCCGAAAGGGATCCGCGAGTTTGGGGAAGACGTCGAGAAAAAGATTCGCCAAACGCTGCAGTCACAGCTGACGCGCCTGGATCTGGTAAGCCGCGAAGAGTTTGATGTACAAACCCAGGTTTTGCTGCGCACCCGCGAAAAGCTCGCGCTGCTTGAGCAACGCCTGACCGAGCTGGAAGCGCGCGAGAAACCGGCTGAAGTGAAGCCTGCGCCTGCTATCCCGCCCGTCGATCCGCAAGCGTAAAAACGACAACGGGCCGCAAGGCCCGTTTATCTGTTAGTGTTCCAGTTCTAATTTTTTCGCCTCAGTTGCCTGCTGGCAATACAGCGCGTAGCGTTTGCAAAACCAACTGCGGTGCTCCTCATCCATGTTGCCGGTTACGGCCTGGATATCAACAGGGTGCCCCTCAGCCTGCATCCTGGCAAAACTCCGGGCCAGGAAATCGAAATTGTTCAGTGAATACATATTGCTGTTCATGAGCATACCCTCCAGTTATTGAATATCTGTTAAGGCCATATGCTTTTTCTGATTTCAGTATTTCCCTATACAGAAAGTTGTTCTGTACATAATGTGCGCAAATTGAGAGCTATGCTTCACACTTTCCTACGAAATCTGAGAGGGGGAGATGTCTTTTTTCGGATGTAAGGAACCTGCAGAACTTCAGGCTCCGCTGATTGATTCGCTGTTAAATGAGATTGGTTTGTCCGGCGGTTCGCTTCACGCCCTGGCTGAGCCGCTGAAAAACAGTCCACAGCCTGTGGAGAAAACTGAAGCATAAGAGACAGAAATGCCGGGTAAGGTGTTTATACCGCTATCCGGCAATCGACCAGACTATGACTTATCGCTGTCTTTCTGGATCTTTTTGATGATATTGGTCGTTGAGCAGCCGTCTTCGAAGTTCAGCACCAGCACTTCACCGCCGTTCGCCCATACCTCTTCGCTACCCGCAATTTGTTCCGGCTTGTAGTCACCACCTTTTACCAGCAGATCCGGCAGAACACCTGCGATCAGTCGCTGTGGGGTATCTTCTTCAAAAGAGACCACCCAGTCGACGGATTCCAGCGCACCCAGTACGATCATACGCTGCTCGAGAGGGTTGACCGGGCGCGTTTCACCTTTCAGACGTTTGGTGGATGCGTCGCTGTTTACCGCCACGATCAGACGATCGCCCAGCTTGCGCGCATTCGCCAGATAAGAGACGTGGCCCGCGTGCAGGATGTCGAAAACACCATTGGTCATGACCACCTTCTCACCGCGCTTGCGCGCACTGGCCACGGCTTGTTTCAGCTCGGCTTCTGTCATCACACCAAAACCGGTATCCGCACGACCGCGCACGGCGTTTTCCAGTTCGATAGGCGAAACGGTGGACGTCCCCAGCTTACCCACTACCACGCCCGCCGCAGCGTTAGCAAAATAACACGCTTCTTCCAGTGAGTTACCCGCCGCCAGCGTTGCCGCCAGCACGCCAATAACCGTATCGCCGGCACCGGTCACGTCATACACTTCCTGCGCCTGGGTCGGCATATGCAGCGGTGCTTTGCCCGGCTGCAGCAGCGTCATGCCCTGCTCGGAACGGGTGATCAACAGCGCGGAAAGATCGAAATCCGCAATCACCTTCATGCCGCGTTCAACCAGTTCTTCTTCGCTTTTGCACTTACCGGCAACCGCTTCAAACTCGGAAAGATTTGGTGTCAGCAGCGTCGCACCGCGATAGCGTTCAAAATCAGTGCCTTTCGGATCGATAAGCACCGGTACGCCAGCCTTTCGTGCCAGCGCAATCATCTGCTGCACGCTGGCCAGCGCGCCTTTGGCGTAGTCAGACAGTACCAGAGCACCGATAGAACCCAGCGCCTGGTTAATACGATCGTGCAGCGGCTGTGGATCTACGCCTTCGAAACCTTCCTCGAAGTCCAGACGGATCAGCTGCTGGTTGCGGGAGAGTACGCGCAGTTTGGTGATCGTCGGGTGCGTCGGCACCGAAACGAAGTCACATTTCACATTCACGTCCGCCAGCGTTTTACTCAGCGCACGTGCCGCATCATCAATACCAGTCAACCCTACCAGACGGGAATTTGCGCCCAGAGAGGCAATGTTCATCGCCACGTTTGCCGCGCCGCCGGGACGTTCTTCAATGGTATCCACTTTGACTACCGGAACTGGGGCTTCTGGTGAAATACGGCTAGTAGGCCCGTACCAGTAGCGATCCAGCATCACATCACCGACAACCATGACTCCTGCACGTTCAAACTCTGGCAGCGTTACTTTCATTCCTGTCTCCTGAGAGATTCTCTGAGGGTCTTAAAATTTGCGCGCGATCATAGCACACTTCACTCGGCAACCAGCCACTTCTGCCAGCTGTCACGCACCAGCGCGCGCTCAGCGCTGAAGCACTCCGGCGCCACATGGCCCGGAAGTTCCTGCAAAGCAAGATGATGAAGTTCATCACGCAGCGTAGTATAGGCGCGGGTCAGCGCCAGGGCTTCTTGCTCTTCCATAATGTCGTTTTGTGCCAGTAATTCCAGAATGCGCACGTTATCTGACCAGCGCGTCAGTTTCGGTTTTTCATGGGCATAACGCAGCACCAGATATTGAGTAATAAACTCAATGTCGGTGATCCCGCCTTCATCTGCTTTGATATCAAAGCGATCGCGATGCTTATTACCCAAATGAGCACGCATTTTCTCGCGCATTTCACGCACGTCGGTCTGCAACGTTTTTCCGTCACGAGCGAGCGTTATGATATCGCGACGCACCGCGTCAAACTGAGAGGTCAGCTGCGGGTCGCCATACACCACCCGAGCACGCACCAGCGCCTGATGCTCCCATGTCCAGGCTTCGTTGCGCTGGTAATCGGCGAAAGCCTCGGTTGATGTCACCAGCATGCCTGCGGCACCGGATGGGCGCAGCCGCGCATCCACCTCATATAAAATGCCGGAAGACGTGCGGGTACTGAAAAGGTGCATGATGCGCTGTGACAGACGCAGATAGAACTGCCGCCCGTCAATTTCACGCTCGCCGTCAGTCATCACGTCCATCGGACAATCGTGCAGGAAGATCAAATCAAGATCGGAGCTGTAGCCCAGCTCCCAACCGCCCAGCTTGCCGTAACCGACAACGGCGAAACCGCGGCCCTCGCGATCGCCAAGGTGCGTTGGTTGCCCGTAGCGGGCGACCATTTGCGTCCACGCCTGCTGAACCACGGCATCGATAATCGCTTCGGCCAGCCATGTTAAGTGGTCGCTCACCTTCATCACTGGCAGCGTCCCGGCGATATCGGCCGCCGCAATACGCAGCAATTGAGTTTGCTTGAACTGACGCAACGCTTCCAGTTGCTGTTCTTCGTCATCCTCCGGCACACGCAGCAGATACTGACGTAGCTCATCACGGTAGGCATCGGTTGCGGTGGGCTGATACAGGGTGTTCGGATCCAGCAACTCGTCCAGCAGCAGCGGATAGCGCGCCAACTGGCTGGCGACCATCGGCGAGGCGGCGCACAGCGAAATCAGGTGCTTCAGCGCGCCTGGGAATTCACTCAACAGCTCCAGATAGGTCGTACGGGTGACAATGCCCACCAGCAGCGGAGTAATACGCGACAGCGGCACCGAGGCATCAGCGCGGGAGCAAACATCGCTCAGCAAGTGCGGCATCAAATGATCCAGCACCTGGCGTCCACGTGGGCCGATGGTGCGCTTATCCAGCTCTTTACGAAAATCGGCGATCAGAGTCAGCACGCGGCGCTGATCGTCTTCCGCAAGATGCGCCAGCACTGGCGTGGTGTCATCTTCCTGCAAAGCATCCTGCCACAGTTCGCGCCACTGTTCCGACAAAGACTCTTCCTGGGTTTCGGTTTCATCATCACCGATTAACTCATTGAACACCCGACGCACGTTGCCCATGTGAACGTTCAGGACAGCCGTCAACTGCGACCAGTCATCCGCCCCCATGGCCCATGCCAGACGTGCGCGATTTAGCTCATCGCCCGGCAGCGTCTGGGTCTGTTCATCGTTGATACTCTGCAGCAGGTTTTCCAGACGACGTAAAAAGAGATAGGCACTTCGTAAATGCTCCGCATCGGTATCAGACAGTAGATGCAGCGCGTTGATGGCGCTGAGCGTAGGTAACAGTGCGCGGGATTGTAGCGATGGCTCACGCCCGCCGCGAATCAGTTGGAAGACCTGAACGATAAATTCGATTTCACGAATACCGCCCGCCCCCAGCTTGATATTGTCTTTCAGACCACGGCGGCGGACTTCACGGGCAATCATCCCTTTCATGTTACGCAGCGACTGGATCACGCTGAAATCGATATAACGACGAAAAACAAAAGGCCGCAGCATGGCGCGCAGTTCAGCGACGTAAGTACCGTCAGCATCCCCCATAATACGCGCCTTAACCATCGCGTAGCGTTCCCAGTCACGCCCTTGCTCCTGGTAATAATCCTCCAGCGCCGAGAAGCTCAGCACCAGCGGACCGCTGTCACCAAACGGGCGTAAACGCATATCCACCCGATAGACAAATCCATCCATAGTCGGCTGATCCAACACTTTAATCAGCCGTTGGCCCATACGCGTAAAGAACTGCGCGTTATCCAGCTCACGCCGTCCGCCCTGCGTCGATCCGTGTTCTGGCCAGGCAAAAATCAGGTCGATGTCGGAGGAAAAGTTAAGCTCGCCGCCGCCCAGTTTTCCCATCCCTAAAATCAGCAGCGGCTGCGGGACACCGTCAGGATTGCACGGCGTTCCCCACTCACGACAGCAGGCGTCATATAGCCAGTCTCGTGCAGCGATAATCAGCGTTTCAGCCAGATGGCTTAGCTGCTGCAAAATGCTCTCTTCCGTCACCAGCGACAGCGTCTGCGCCCAGGCAATTCGCACCATGATGCGACGGCGAAACAGGCGCAGCTCACGCATCAGCGCCGCTTCATCACCGACGTCAGCTAATGCTTGCTGCAACCAGACGCCATAGTGCTGCCATTCATCCGCCAGCGGCGGTTCGCTTTCCAGCTCTGCCAGCCACTCGGGATGGGCGATCACGCTGTCGCGAACAAAATCACTGAATGTGAGCACTGACTTCGCCTGCAGGCTAAGCGACGCTTCAGGTATTGCTGCTGGCAGCCGATCAACAACGGTCGGCCAGTACTGTTGTAACGGTGAAGAGAGCTGCTGCATTTACGGGTTATCCTTTAAATGATGCCGGATAGTGGCGTTTCGCCTTATCCGGCCTACAAGACATTTAAGCCCATCGCGTAGGCCTGATAAAGGCATCCTGATCTCGGTCCTGATTATCGTTTACCGCTGTGCAGCCAGAACGGCTCCTCAGAGATCGCTTCATTACGATAATGTTCAATTTCAATATGTTGGCGCGTCATGATGGCATGACGTAAACCCTGCCAGGTCGCAATCCATTCCGATGCCACCTTCTCATCGTAATAGCCTGCCAGCATCAGAATACTGTCAATGTTTCGCGTCAGGCGCGGGATTTGGTCGGCATATTGATCGCCCAATGGCTGACCAAACACCGTTTTCAGTTCAGCCGCATGACGTGAAAGATGGGTATCAGAGAAACGCTTGAAGGAGTCGGCGATTTTGGCCTGCGCTTTCGCATCGAGGAACGGTTGCCACCCTTTAGTCACCAACCACTCGGTGAGTGCCAGTTTTGCCATTGCCGTTTGCGGGTTGTAAACCGCAGATACCGCAGAAGTTTCAGCGGCAATAATCGCTTCCGACTGGGTCAGCAAATCACGTAAGTGAGCGCTCGCTTTACGTGGAACATTCCCGCCAAACAGCATCAGGATGTGGCGTACCAGCCCCATCGCCGCCAACACTTCCGATTTGGCGCCTTTTACGCCGCGAACCCATAACTCCTCATGGTACTGCCATTGCGACAATGCTAGTTCCAGCGCGGCTTCAAGCCCCTGCTCAATGCTGGCCTTGGCCGGGACTTTCAGAATACGCGTCGGCTTCAGCTCGCGTGGGGCATTCCCCTGCGCCAGATGATAACCCCGTGCCGCCTTACTCAGGCTACCCAGGCGTAAACCCTCCTCGGCAACCAGCTGATTTGCCAACTTCAACACTGCGCGGGTATCGCCGCTGACCAGTTCCAGTTCAAGCTCACAGAGCGGTTCAGCGAACTCTCCGGCCTTCACTTCACCCAGATCGAGGGCGAGTTCAATCTGGCTACCGTCAACCTCAAGCAGCCATTTCTCACGGTTAAAATCAGTGCTGAACAGCGGTTGTAGCTGAGAGGCGAGATCGGCTGGCAGTTCGCCATTTGGCCAGACTTCGGCTGGAAGCAGCGCAAGATCCAGTTCTGGCTCGCTCAACGCAGCATTATACTCTGGTCGCTGATGCAACCCCCCCGTCACCCGTCCGGCAATTTTCAGGGTCATTTCATAACGACCGTTCTCACCGCGAATACGCAGCCCCATATCATGGCTACGTAACCACCCATCCGGCGTTTCATAGTAGATATTCAGCAACTGGCTGGGCGCATGATGCTCTCCCCCCAGCGTATTCAGACGTTCGCGCAATGCATCAACAGCATCATTATTGACGATAAATTTTAATTCGATTTCCTGGGTCATGATCTTGTACTTATGGGTTATGTCACAGTTGAGAAAACAGACTGCGAACTAAGTGCGTTCTTGATTGTCAGTAGATAGTATTTTGCGCCAAATTGCCATGCAACGAGCAATTTGACGGGCGTAAAAGTTTCGAGTGGTGGCAAAAAGGACACAGATGATTCCGATTGATGTTGAATGCTTTGCGTAGAGACACTGATGCCACTACTATCGTTCCACTTTCTATGACAATAACGACAGCCTGATGCCAAAATTACGCCTGATTGGATTAACTTTACTCGCACTTAGCGCCACTGCCGTCACCCATGCAGAAGAAAAGCGCTATGTCTCTGATGAACTGAACACCTGGGTCCGCAGCGGTCCGGGAGATAATTATCGCCTCGTGGGTACGGTTAACGCCGGCGAGGAAGTCATTCTGTTACAGACCGATGCCAGCACCAACTACGCCCAGGTAAAAGACAGTACCGGACGTACGGCCTGGATCCCGCTGAAAGAGCTGAACAGCACGCCAAGCCTGCGTACCCGCGTTCCGGACCTGGAAAACCAGGTAAAAACACTGACCGATAAGCTCAATAATATTGATACCACCTGGAACCAGCGTACCGCCGATATGCAGCAAAAAGTGGCGCAAAGCGACAGTGTGATCAATGGGTTGAAAGAAGAAAACCAGAAGCTAAAAAACGAGCTGATTGTGGCACAGAAAAAGGTCAGTGCCGCGAATTTGCAGCTTGATGACAAGCAGCGCACCATCATCATGCAGTGGTTTATGTATGGCGGCGGCGTACTGGGACTGGGTCTGTTGCTCGGTCTGGTTCTGCCACACATGATCCCAACCCGTAAACGCAAAGATCGCTGGATGAACTGAATCGCCTTCTCCGCCACACTGACATATGATTAAGGGATAATTTTTTTCAAAAGGAAAGTGGCGTGAAGATTTATCTGGTCGGTGGAGCTGTTCGGGATGCGTTATTAGGGCTACCGGTTAAAGATAAAGATTGGGTTGTCGTCGGCGCCACGCCGCAAGAGATGCTCGACGCGGGCTACCAGCAGGTAGGCCGCGATTTTCCTGTTTTTCTCCATCCGCAAACACGCGAAGAATATGCGCTGGCGCGAACCGAACGAAAATCAGGTTCAGGCTACACCGGATTTACCTGCTATGCCGCAGCAGACGTAACGCTGGAAGCCGATCTCCAGCGCCGCGACCTGACGATCAACGCGCTGGCCCGCGATGATGACGGCGAGATTATCGACCCGTATCACGGACGTCGCGATCTGGAAAATCGTCTACTGCGCCATGTTTCCCCTGCTTTTAGCGAAGATCCGCTGCGCGTACTGCGCGTGGCGCGCTTTGCCGCGCGTTATGCACACCTCAGCTTCCGTATCGCCGATGAAACCCTGGCCTTAATGCGCGAGATGACCGCTGCCGGAGAACTGGCACATTTGACGCCGGAACGAGTCTGGAAAGAAACGGAAAATGCGTTAACTACCCGTAATCCACAGGTCTTTTTCCAGGTCCTGCGCGACTGCGGCGCACTGCGCGTTCTGTTCCCGGAAATAGACGCTCTGTATGGCGTCCCGGCGCCGGCTCAATGGCATCCGGAAATCGACACCGGTATTCACACGCTGATGACGCTGTCGATGGCGGCCATGTTAAGCCCAAACGTAGATATACGTTTTGCCACGCTGTGCCACGATCTTGGCAAGGCTCTGACGCCAAAAGCGCTATGGCCACGTCATCATGGTCACGGCCCGGCGGGTGTCAAACTGGTAGAGCAGTTATGTCAGCGTCTGCGGGTGCCCAATGACATCCGCGATTTAGCCAAACTGGTGGCGGAATTCCACGATCTCATTCATACGTTCCCGATCCTGCAGCCGAAAACTATCGTGAAGTTGTTTGATTCCATCGATGCCTGGCGTAAACCGCAGCGTGTGGAACAAATTGCCCTGACCAGTGAGGCCGACGTCCGGGGTCGCACCGGTTTTGAAGCAGCAGATTACCCGCAAGGTAGGCTGCTGCGGGAGGCCTGGCAAGTCGCACAGACTGTGCCGACGAAAGAGGTCGTTGAGGCAGGATTCAAAGGGCCGGACATTCGCGAGGAGCTGACACGACGTCGCGTTGCGGCGGTGGCCAGTTGGAAGGAACAGCGTTGCCCAAAAACGTAGGCAGTATGTTGCCGGATGCGCTGCGCTTATCCGGCCTACGGGGTCAACATCTCGTTCCGTAGGCCCGGTAAGCATAAGCGCCACCGGGCACACAAAAGTTAGAAGAACACCACGTAAACAGCGGCGGCGACTACAAAACGATAAATCGCAAATGGAATAAACGAGATACGTTTAATCAGCTGCAGGAAGGTTTTGATCGCCACCAGCGCCACGACAAATGCCGTCACGAAGCCCACAGCAAACATTGGAATGTCTGACGCGCTCAGGAACGACCAGCTTTTGTAGAGATCTAACGCCGTGGCACCCATCATCATTGGTACCGCCAGCAGGAATGAGAATTCCGATGCGGCATAGCGGCTCACGCCCATCAGCATACCGCCTGAAATGGTCGCTCCGGAGCGGGAAAATCCCGGCCACAGCGCCAGGCACTGGAAGCAGCCAATCATAAACGCCTGGCGATAAGTCATATCATCCAGACCCGGCGCGCGCGGCTCTTTCGGCTTCAGGCATTCTGCGGCTATCAGCAGCACGCCCCCTACCACCAGCGCATACATCACGTTGATCGGGTTAAACAATGATTTGATGGTATCGTGGAAAATCAGTCCCAGTACCACGGCCGGGATCATCCCTAACAGGATATGCCCCAGCGTTAGTCGTCCCTTGCCGGTTCCTTCGTGCGGGGCTTTACCAAAGTGAATGCCAATCAGGCCAAACAAGCGGCGCCAGAACATCACCACAACAGCCAAAATGGAACCCAGTTGAATAACCACTTCAAATGTCTTTGCGGTAGCGCCTTCAAACCCCAGCAGATGGCCAACAATAATCATATGGCCGGTGCTGGATACAGGCAAAAACTCCGTCAATCCCTCGACCACACCCAAAATTGCCGCCACCAGCAGCGAGTGCATATCACTCATCAATTAACCCCTAGATAGAAAACCACGGCAAAAAAGAGCCAACGTTAGGACTCTTTTATACCTGTTAGGTTTAGATATTATTAATTTAATTACTTTCTTTCAGATTATTGCCACGCTCAATGATAACGCCGACGTTTGCCGCTCTCGCCACCGCCCCCGGCTTGCTGAGCTTGATGCGTACCCATGGGGAATTAAAACGGCTAAGCAGGAGGTCTGCCACCTCTTCAGCCACGCGTTCAACCAGCGCAAAACGTCCGCCTTCCACATGGCTGACCACCGTTTGAGCGATATCAGCATAGCTCAGGCAATCGGCAACATCGTCGCTTTTCGCTGATTTGCGGTTATCCCATGCCATTTCGATATCGAACACCAGTTTTTGTTCGATAGTCTGTTCCCAGTCATAAACACCAATAGTGGTGATTACCGAAAGTTGCTCTATAAATACAATATCCATCACGACCTGCCTGCTTTTTGGCTAACCCGGATACCACTTCCGGTGAAATATGCGTATTATCCACGGAAGTAGTGTTTTACACGACATTTTCAAAACGGAACAGCTTATGAGTGCAATCGCGCCTGGAATGATTATCTTCGCGTACCTCTGCGGCTCAATTTCCAGTGCTATTCTGGTATGCCGCCTCGCTGGATTGCCGGACCCACGTGATAGCGGTTCTGGAAATCCGGGCGCGACAAACGTATTGCGAATTGGTGGCAAAGGAGCCGCCGTCGCCGTGCTGATTTTTGACGTCCTGAAGGGTATGTTACCCGTGTGGGGTGCATACGCGCTAGGCGTTAGTCCTTTCTGGTTGGGCTTGATTGCTATCGCCGCCTGCCTGGGACACATCTGGCCGGTGTTCTTCGGTTTTAAAGGTGGGAAAGGCGTCGCCACCGCCTTTGGCGCCATTGCGCCGATTGGCTGGGATTTAACTGGCGTCATGGCGGGCACCTGGTTGCTGACCATCTTGCTGAGCGGTTATTCCTCATTAGGGGCCATCGTCAGCGCCCTGATAGCCCCATTCTATGTCTGGTGGTTCAAACCCCAGTTCACCTTCCCGGTATCCATGCTGTCGTGCTTAATTCTGCTGCGCCATCATGACAACATCCAACGTCTGTGGCGTCGACAGGAGCCGAAGATCTGGACCAAGCTGAAGAAAAAGCGCGAAAAAGATCCCGAGTGACGGTGCTGCCGGATGATGATGCGACGGTGTCTTATCCGGCTTACAGGATCTGATACCCGTCAACCGGCTTACCCAACCGCTGCTGGCACCACGTTGCCAGAAACTCTACGCACACCCGTAGCTTTACGCTGCGATACAATGGCTCCTGATACACCGCCCAGATATTGGCGCTCTGCGCATATTCTGGCAACACGCGAACCAGTTCACCGCTGAGCAGAAACGGCTGTACGTCCCACTCAGAACGCAGCATGATCCCTTTTCCTTGTAACGCCCACTGCAACACAATCTCGCCGCTGTTAGAAGAAAGATGCCCCGCCACCTTAACCGATTTTTTCTCATGCCCATTATCAAGTTCCCAAACCCCGTGCGTCATATCGCGCTCTTTGGTAACCAGGCAATCATGGCGACTTAATTCCTGTAACGTCTTTGGATCCCCGTATTCTCGTAAATATGTCGGTGCAGCACACAATATTCTTTTATTTTTCGTTAACAAATGCGCAATATAATAATCGGGAATTTCATCATTAATACGAATATCCAGATCGATATTATCCTGCGCTAAATCAATTTGCCGATCGTACAGTTCAAAATGCACCTGTAATTCAGGATAGCTATGCATCAATTCGGTAATCGCTGGAGCGATATAACTGCGCCCAAACCCAAAGCTACAACCAATACGGATCATCCCTTCCGGACGCGTTTTGATTTGCGTGACGTCATCCACCAGATGCTGATAGCGGGCGAGGATCTCCTGCGCATGTTCATAGCACCGCTGACCGCTTTCCGTTAACGCCACGCCGCGTGCGGAGCGGTTAAGCAGCGTGGCCCCTAGCGTAGCCTCCAGAATCTGAATGCGTTTTGTCACAAACGCTGGCGTCTGCCCAAGGGTCGCTGCCGCCGCGCTAAAGCTGCCGCTATGCACAATTTCAACCAGCACCTGCAGGTCTTTCGCCAGGGGATAGGTGTTCAGCATGTTCAGGATATCCGTGAGGGTGTGAATCGCAGTGTAATTCCCCTGGACATAATAAACCCTGCCTTTGCGCAATTTTTATTATCTTAAGCGGGCATCATTCACGAACTGTTAATTGGTTATTCACAGCGCTAAAAAATATAAAACCACATTTTTAGTGGTAGTTTGTCCGGGAGAATTTATTTCCAGATAAATAAAAGAACTGGAGTTGACATGATGAGCCATCAAAATAACCAACATGCGATAAATACGCTGACTAACATTGTCGCTGATTTTACCGCCATGATTTCTACCCGTATGCCCGACGATGTCGTAGATAAATTAAAACAGCTACGCGAAGGCGAAACCTCGCCGATGGGTAAAATTATCTACCACACCATGTTTGACAACATGCAGAAGGCGATCGACCTGAATCGCCCGGCGTGTCAGGACACCGGTGAAATCATGTTCTTTGTGAAGGTCGGTTCCCGTTTTCCACTGCTGGGCGAACTGCAAAGCATCCTTAAGCAGGCCGTTGAAGACGCCACCGTGAAAGCGCCGCTACGCCACAATGCGGTAGAGATTTTTGACGAGGTAAACACCGGCAAAAATACCGGTACCGGCGTGCCATGGGTCACCTGGGACATCATCCCCGACGCTGACGACGCAGAAATTGAAGTCTATATGGCGGGCGGCGGCTGTACGCTGCCGGGGCGTTCCAAAGTGTTAATGCCTTCCGAAGGCTACGAAGGTGTCGTGAAGTTTGTTTTTGAGAATATCTCCACGCTAGCAGTAAACGCCTGCCCACCGGTGCTGGTCGGCGTAGGTATTGCGACCTCCGTTGAAACCGCCGCCGTGCTGTCACGCAAAGCCGTACTGCGCCCGATTGGCTCACGCCATCCCAATCCCAAAGCTGCCGAGCTGGAACTGCGTCTCGAGGAAGGACTTAACCGTCTGGGTATTGGCCCACAGGGGCTAACGGGTAACAGCTCCGTGATGGGCGTACATATCGAATCGGCCGCACGCCACCCGTCGACTATCGGCGTGGCCGTTTCTACCGGCTGCTGGGCGCACCGTCGCGGCACGCTGCGGGTTCATGCCGATCTCTCCTTCGAAAATTTGTCTCACACCCGGAGCGCGTTATGAAAAAGATCCTGACAACCCCGATCAAAGCCGAAGATCTGGCAGACATTCGCGTCGGCGATGTCATTTACCTGACCGGTACGCTGGTGACCTGTCGCGACGTGTGTCACCGCCGTTTGATCGAACTCAAGCGCCCGATCCCGTACGATCTAAACGGTAAAGCCATTTTTCACGCGGGCCCGATCGTGCGTAAGAACGGGGAAAAATGGGAGATGGTCTCCGTCGGCCCAACCACCAGCATGCGTATGGAAGCCTTTGAGAAAGAGTTCATCGAGCAAACCGGCGTCAAACTGGTGGTCGGCAAAGGCGGCATGGGACCGTTGACCGAAGAAGGGTGTAAGCAATTCAAAGCACTGCACGTGATCTTCCCGGCTGGCTGCGCGGTTGTTGCCGCCACGCAGGTTGAAGAAATTGAAGAAGTGCACTGGACGGAATTGGGCATGCCGGAATCCCTGTGGGTGTGCCGGGTTAAAGAGTTCGGCCCGCTGATTGTTTCCATCGATACCCATGGCAACAACCTGATCGCCGAAAACAAAAAGCTGTTCGCTGAACGTCGCGACCCGATCGTCGAAGAAATCTGCGAGCACGTGCACTACATCAAATAACCCTCCCGGAGAGGCGCATACCTCTCCCCCTTTCGCAGGGATACAACAATGGCACCTTTAGCTGGTTGGTGGCGATACCTGGCTCCGCTGGTGGTCATCGCCATTATTGCTGTTTTGCCCGTTCCTGGCGGTCTTGAAAGCCACACCTGGCTCTATTTTGCCGTCTTTACCGGGGTCATCGTCGGACTTATCCTGGAACCTGTTCCCGGTGCGGTAGTGGCGATGATTGGTATTTCTATCATTGCCGTGCTGTCGCCGTGGCTGTTGTTCAGCCCTGAGCAACTCGCCCAGGACGGATTTAAATTTACCGCCAAATCGTTATCATGGGCTGTGTCGGGGTTTTCTAACTCGGTTATCTGGCTGATTTTCGCCGCCTTTATGTTCGGTACCGGTTACGAGAAAACGGGTCTGGGTCGGCGTATCGCGCTGATGCTGGTAAAGAAGATGGGGCATCGCACGCTGTTTCTCGGCTATGCGGTGATGTTCTCCGAACTGATCCTTGCCCCCGTGACACCGTCTAATTCCGCACGCGGCGCAGGCATTATCTACCCAATCATTCGTAACCTGCCGCCGCTGTACCACTCTCAACCCAACGATCCCAGCGCCCGCTCCATTGGCTCTTACATTATGTGGATGGGGATCGTCGCCGACTGCGTCACCAGCGCTATTTTTTTAACGGCGATGGCACCAAATCTGCTGCTAATTGGCCTGATGAAAGGCGCTTCCCATACAGCGTTAAGCTGGGGTGACTGGTTCTTAGGCATGCTGCCGCTGAGCATTTTACTGGTGTTGATCGTGCCCTGGCTGGCCTACGTGCTGTACCCACCGGTGCAGAAATCTGGCGATCAGGTCCCGCGCTGGGCGGAAACCGAGCTGAAGGCGATGGGGCCACTGTGCGCGCGTGAGAAAAAGATGCTGGTATTGATGGTGGGAGCGCTGGTGCTGTGGATCTTTGGCGGTGACTATATTGATGCCGCAATGGTCGGCTACAGCGTGGTGGCGTTGATGCTGGTACTGCGCATCATTTGCTGGGATGACATTGTCAGTAATAAAGCGGCATGGAACGTCTTTTTCTGGCTGGCTTCGCTGATTACCCTTGCCACCGGGCTGAACAATACTGGCTTTATCTCCTGGTTCGGCAAACTGCTGGCAAACGGACTCAGCGGCTACTCGCCGATAATGGTAATGGTGGCGTTGATCGTGGTGTTCTACCTGTTGCGTTATTTCTTTGCCAGCGCCACGGCCTATACCTCTGCCCTCGCGCCAATGATGATTGCAGCCGCGTTGGCGATGCCGGACATCCCGCTGCCGGTATTCTGCCTGATGGTCGGTGCCGCCATTGGTCTGGGCAGCATTTTGACCCCGTACGCTACCGGACCAAGCCCGATCTACTACGGCAGCGGCTACTTGCCGACGGCCGATTACTGGCGACTGGGCGCCATCTTCGGCCTGATATTCCTCGTCCTGCTGGTGATAACCGGCCTGCTGTGGATGCCTCTGGTTTTACTGTAAATCCCGCCGGGGCGGCGTAGCGTCGCCCCTTTTCCCTACGCATCTCTCCAGTCCGCTTTCCCGGTACGCTTACGCCGCCGGTAACTCCGCCAGCGGCCAGCGTGGACGCACGGTGACACCAAGGTCTGCCGTTGCTCCGGCTTTAAAACGCACCATGCCCGCATAGGCGATCATCGCCCCGTTATCGGTACAAAATTCCGGGCGCGCATAGAACACTTCGCCACGGCGTTTTTGCATCATTTCCGCAAGTGCGGCCCGCAGGGTACGGTTAGCGCTCACGCCCCCCGCCATCACCAGACGCTTAAAACCGGTTTGATCCAGCGCGCGTTTGCACTTGATCATCAGCGTATCGACCACCGCATCTTCAAATGCACGGGCGATATCCGCACGGGTCTGATCGTCGTTTTCGTTATTACGAATGGTATTCGCGGCGAACGTTTTCAGGCCTGAGAAGCTGAAATCCAGCCCCGGACGATCGGTCATCGGGCGCGGGAAGACAAAACGCTTTTCCACGCCCTGAGACGCCAGCTTAGACAGCATCGGGCCACCTGGATAATCCAGCCCCAGCAGTTTGGCCGTTTTATCGAACGCTTCACCGGCCGCATCGTCGATCGATTCGCCCAGCAACTCATACTGTCCAATACCGGTGACGCTAATCAGCTGCGTGTGTCCGCCAGAAACCAGCAGCGCTACAAAAGGATATTCCGGCGGATTATCTTCCAGCATCGGTGCCAGCAAATGGCCTTCCATATGGTGTACAGGAATGGCCGGAACATTCCAGGCGAACGCCAGAGAACGCCCTACGGTCGCCCCCACCAGCAGCGCACCGACCAGACCCGGTCCTGCGGTATAGGCCACCGCATCAATATCTTTTGCCGTTAACCCTGCTTCAATCAGCGCCGCCTGAATCAACGGTACGGTTTTACGCACGTGATCGCGCGAAGCCAATTCAGGCACAACCCCACCGTAGTCAGCGTGCAATTTCACCTGACTATACAATTGGTTGGCTAAAAGACCTTTTTCATCGTCGTAAATGGCGATGCCGGTTTCATCGCAGGATGTTTCAATTCCCAGTACACGCATGACTTGTTTTACCTCGCTCTAATACCGCGCAGTGTAGGTCGAATGCGGGTTGATGTAAAACTTTGTTCGCCCAAGGAAGAACCCTCGTGTATACTCCTCACCCTTATAAAAGTCCCTTTCAAAATCGCGTCGGTGCTTTACAAAGCAGCAGCAATTGCAGTAAAATTCCGCACCATTTTGAAATAAGCTGGCGTAGATGCCAGCGGCAAACCGAATTTATAAAGGTGAGAGTTACATGCCGGTAATTAAAGTACGTGAAAACGAGCCGTTCGACGTAGCACTGCGTCGCTTCAAGCGTTCCTGCGAGAAAGCAGGTGTTCTGGCGGAAGTTCGTCGTCGTGAGTTCTATGAAAAACCGACTACCGAACGTAAGCGCGCTAAAGCTTCTGCTGTGAAACGTCACGCGAAGAAACTGGCTCGCGAAAACGCACGCCGCACTCGTCTGTACTAATCTATTGGGAGCTAAGGCTCTCAATTCAGACTGAGTTGTAGTTGTAAGGCCGTGCTTCCGGAAGGAATGCGCGGCTTATTTTCGTTTATACATCAGTAACTACACAAAATCATTCACACTGTATCAAGACGGCAAGTGAGTGAATCCCCGGAGCTTACTTAAGTAAGTGACAGGGGTGAGCGAGCGCAGCCAACGCAGAGACAGTTTGAAGGATGAAGTGTAATAACGGGGCATATGGCTGGACGAATCCCACGTGTATTCATTAATGACCTGCTGGCAAGAACCGACATCGTCGATCTCATCGATGCACGAGTTAAGCTGAAAAAGCAGGGCAAAAATTATCATGCGTGTTGTCCGTTCCATAACGAGAAAACCCCCTCTTTCACCGTAAACGGTGAAAAACAGTTTTATCACTGCTTTGGGTGTGGCGCGCACGGCAACGCCGTCGACTTTCTCATGAACTACGACAAGCTCGAGTTTGTGGAAACCGTCGAAGAACTGGCCGCAATGCACAACCTTGAAGTGCCTTATGAAGCAGGCAACGGCCCCAGTCAGATAGAGCGCCATCAACGGCAAAGCCTCTATCAATTGATGGACGGCCTGAACACTTTTTATCAACAGTCTCTGATACAACCCGCCGCTACCCCTGCGCGCCAGTACCTGGAAAAGCGAGGACTCAGTAGCGACGTGATCGATCGTTTTGCTATTGGTTTTGCCCCCCCCGGTTGGGACAACGTCCTGAAACGGTTTGGCGGCAATCCTGAGAATCGCCAGGCATTGATTGACGCGGGTATGTTGGTGACCAACGATCAGGGACGCAGTTACGATCGCTTCCGTGAGCGAGTGATGTTCCCTATCCGCGACAAACGCGGTCGGGTCATTGGTTTTGGTGGACGCGTGCTGGGCGATGCCCTGCCGAAGTACCTGAACTCCCCGGAAACCGATATTTTCCATAAAGGTCGCCAGCTGTATGGCCTTTATGAAGCCCAGCAGGATAACGCCGATCCGCAGCGCCTGTTAGTGGTTGAAGGCTATATGGATGTGGTGGCGTTGGCCCAATACGGCATTAACTACGCCGTGGCCTCCCTCGGGACGTCAACCACTGCCGATCACATCCAGCTGTTGTTCCGTGCGACGAACCAAGTGATTTGTTGTTACGACGGTGACCGGGCCGGACGCGATGCCGCATGGCGCGCGCTGGAAACTGCACTGCCGTATATGACGGACGGACGCCAGCTGCGCTTTATGTTTCTACCTGACGGTGAAGATCCCGATACGCTGGTGCGTAAAGAAGGGAAAGAAGCCTTTGAAGCCCGGATGGAGCAAGCCTTACCGCTCTCCGCGTTTCTGTTTAACAGCCTGTTACCACAGGTAGATTTGAGTACCCCGGACGGACGAGCACAGCTCAGTACGCTGGCCTTGCCGCTGATCACGCAGGTCCCGGGCGAAACGTTGCGCATTTATCTGCGGCAGGAGTTGGGAAACAAGCTAGGCATTCTGGATGACAGCCAGCTTGAACGTTTAATGCCAAAACTGGCAGAAAATGGAGCTTCCCGCCCTGTTCCACAGCTAAAACGTACGACCATGCGTATACTTATAGGGTTACTGGTACAGAACCCAGGTTTAGCCCCGCTGGTGCCGCCGTTAGGCGCTCTGGATCAAAATAAGTTGCCCGGCCTTGGCTTATTCAGAGAACTGGTCAACACTTGTCTGGCCCAGCCAGGTCTGACCACCGGACAACTGTTAGAACACTATCGTGGCACAAATGATGCGGCCACCCTTGAAAAACTGTCGATGTGGGACGATATAGCAGATAAAGATATCGCGGAAAAAACCTTCACCGACTCACTCAACCATATGTTTGATTCGATGCTTGAACTGCGCCAGGAAGAGTTGATAGCTCGTGAGCGCACACATGGTTTAAGCAACGAAGAACGCCGGGAACTCTGGACGCTGAACCAGGAACTGGCCAAGAAATAAGAGAAAGACAAAACAAAGACAAAATCATTCGCGTTGTATCAAGGCAGCAAGTGAACGAACGCCTGGGAGTGTACATAAGTACATGACCAGGAAGAGAGAACGCAGCTAACGCAGAGACAACGTGAAAGATGAAGTATTTAACGGCTTAACTGCCGAATATCGATCGGGAAGCCCCCGACAGCCGCACGGAGAGGCAGCGGCAAAATATAAGTATGCCCTCGTTTTGCCGTTGGCGGTTTTACCGCCCAACACCAATCAAACGAATTAAGTGTGGATACCGTCTTATGGAGCAAAACCCGCAGTCACAGCTGAAGCTACTTGTCCAACGTGGTAAGGAGCAAGGCTATCTGACCTATGCCGAGGTCAATGACCATCTGCCGGAAGATATCGTCGATTCAGATCAAATCGAAGACATCATCCAAATGATCAATGACATGGGTATTCAGGTGATGGAAGAAGCACCGGATGCCGATGATCTGCTGCTTGCTGAAACCTCCAACAGCACCGATGAAGACGCGGAAGAAGCGGCTGCCCAGGTTCTGTCCAGCGTTGAGTCCGAAATCGGTCGTACAACTGACCCGGTGCGCATGTACATGCGTGAAATGGGTACCGTTGAACTGTTAACCCGTGAAGGCGAAATTGACATCGCTAAACGTATCGAAGACGGGATTAACCAGGTTCAATGCTCCGTTGCAGAATACCCGGAAGCCATCACCTATCTGCTCGAGCAGTACGATCGCGTAGAAGCTGAAGAAGCGCGTCTTTCCGACCTGATCACCGGCTTTGTCGATCCGAACGCGGAAGAAGACATGGCACCAACGGCGACGCACGTCGGGTCTGAACTCTCTCAGGAAGAGATGGATGACGACGAAGACGAAGATGAAGAAGAAGACGACGACAGCAGCGATGACGACAACAGCATCGACCCTGAATTAGCGCGCGAGAAATTCGGTGAACTGCGTACTCAGTACGAAATCACCCGCGACACTATCAAAGCGAAAGGCCGCAGCCATGCTGCCGCGCAGGAAGAAATTCAGAAGCTGTCTGAAGTGTTCAAACAGTTCCGCCTGGTGCCGAAGCAGTTCGACTACCTGGTAAACAGCATGCGCGTCATGATGGACCGCGTGCGTACTCAGGAACGTCTGATCATGAAGCTCTGCGTTGAGCAGTGCAAAATGCCGAAGAAAAACTTCATCACCCTGTTCACCGGCAACGAAACCAGCGAAACCTGGTTCAACGCGGCTATCGCGATGAACAAACCGTGGTCTGAAAAACTGCACGACGTGGCAGATGATGTCCACCGCGGCCTGCAGAAACTGCGTCAAATTGAAGAAGAAACCGGCCTGACCATCGAGCAGGTTAAAGACATCAACCGTCGTATGTCCATCGGTGAAGCGAAAGCCCGCCGTGCGAAAAAAGAGATGGTTGAAGCGAACTTGCGTCTGGTTATCTCTATCGCTAAGAAATACACCAACCGCGGTCTGCAATTCCTCGATCTGATTCAGGAAGGCAACATCGGTCTGATGAAAGCGGTAGATAAGTTTGAATACCGTCGTGGTTATAAGTTCTCCACCTATGCAACCTGGTGGATCCGTCAGGCGATCACCCGCTCTATCGCAGATCAGGCGCGTACCATTCGTATTCCGGTGCATATGATTGAGACCATTAACAAGCTCAACCGTATCTCCCGCCAGATGCTGCAAGAGATGGGCCGCGAGCCAACGCCGGAAGAGCTGGCTGAACGCATGCTAATGCCGGAAGACAAGATCCGTAAAGTGCTGAAGATTGCCAAAGAGCCTATCTCCATGGAAACGCCGATCGGCGACGATGAAGATTCGCATCTGGGTGATTTCATCGAGGATACCACCCTCGAGCTGCCGCTGGACTCTGCCACCACCGAGAGCCTGCGTGCCGCAACGCACGACGTTCTGGCTGGCCTGACAGCGCGTGAAGCAAAAGTTCTGCGTATGCGTTTCGGTATCGATATGAACACCGACCACACGCTGGAAGAAGTAGGGAAACAGTTCGACGTTACCCGCGAACGTATCCGTCAGATCGAAGCGAAGGCGCTGCGTAAACTGCGTCACCCGAGCCGTTCTGAAGTGCTTCGTAGCTTCCTCGACGATTAATCTCGCCGTATAAACATCAACGCCACCGCAAGGTGGCGTTTTTTTTACATCCCACGCATAACCAGCGCGTCATCTAATTCCCGATACGCCGCCACTAACTTATCCAGCGTAATCCGGCTTAACCCACTCGGGTTCGGCAACACCCAGATCTGCGTCGCGCCAATCGTCAGCGTCTGTTTCCCCCACTGTGCACCACGCTGGCTAAACCCTTGCTCAAATGCCTGTTTTCCCAAAATAGCGAGCGCCGCTGGCTGATAGTCTTCAATCTTCTCAACGAGCTGACGACCACCGCTACGCATCTCCTCGAGCTTCACTTCATTGGCCTGCACCGTCGGCCTGTCGACAAATTTGGTGACGCCACAGCGAAAATCCAGCAGGTGTTGTGCCTCTTCTGGCTTTAGCAGGCGATCGGTAAATCCCGCCTGATGGATGACCTTCCAAAAGCGGTTAGCAGGATGCGCAAAGGGAAAACCTGTACCTGCCGAAGAGAGCCCCGGATTGATGCCGCAAAAAACCACCCGCAGCCCCGGCGCCAGTATGTCCTTAACCATAATCACTCCGCACAATACATCAGGCAACCAGTATAACGGACTGAAAACACATTGTTTATAAAAACAGCATCCGTACGCTTATGGCTGGATTGCAACGCAGAGTTACTTTATAATCCACCGCCACGGCCCCTTAGCTCAGTGGTTAGAGCAGGCGACTCATAATCGCTTGGTCGCTGGTTCAAGTCCAGCAGGGGCCACCAGATAAAACAAGGACTTAGATAAGAAATTATCTAGGTCTTTTTTCTTTGCGTCAAATTTGGGTCAGGTAACGTTTTGGATTCGAACCTGAAATGCCAACTTCCAGACTAAAGGTTTACATGAACACTTTTGCTTCGGACGTCCATGTTCTGCTGCGACGACTCGTCAGCGAAGAAACTCCAAACTTGAGTGAGTACGATGGACTGACCCCATCCCGGTAAACGATCCTGCCCTATAGTCAAGCACGGTGCGGTCTGCCGCCACTACACCACGACTAGAAGAGAATCTGGCTCAGGGAATATCACCAGACATGTAAAACCGTCATCGCTTTTAGTTGGGAAGAAAACATAACAAAAACCATTCCGGCGTTACATGATCCGTCGATTTTATTGAACTAGCCGCTGCAAAGTACCAGTAAAACCGATGATGAATATTTACCAGGAAGATAAAACTGCTGTAAAATTACTTTAGTGAATAATTTAACGATATCTAACTGATTAACAAATGTGAACTTAAGATGACCAAACCATCAACCATCGTCGGAGCCACTGGCGCTTTAGCAACCGCAGGGGCTGCGACTTCGACAGCATCAACCATTGCGGGCGCTGCTGTAGTTTACGGACTGGTTAAGATTTTTAAAGATTAGTTATAAAAAGTTATCCTATTTCTCTGAATGAGATCAAATAAGATATAGCATTGTATTATAACAACAGAGAAGTTCAGTGCCGGGCTTATACCACTAGACGCCGTTTGATTGATAGCAAAAAAATTATTTAAGGATTCCATTATGTTACTTCCTGTGATTATGGCAGGTGGCACCGGTAGCCGCCTGTGGCCGATGTCCCGTGAACTCTATCCAAAACAGTTCCTGCGACTGTACGGGCAGAACTCCATGTTGCAGGAAACCATCTCGCGCCTCTCCGGGCTGGATATCCATGAACCCATGGTGATCTGCAACGAAGAGCACCGTTTTCTGGTAGCCGAACAGCTGAGACAACTCAATAAGCTGTCGAAAAATATCATCCTTGAGCCGGTGGGCCGCAATACCGCCCCGGCTATCGCGCTCGCGGCATTACAGGCCACGCAGAATGGCGATGACCCGCTGATGCTGGTGCTGGCGGCTGACCATATCATTAATAATCAGCAGGTCTTCCACGACGCTATCCGCGTGGCGGAACAGTACGCGCAGGGCGACCACCTGGTGACGTTCGGCATCGTGCCGAACACCCCGGAAACCGGCTACGGTTATATCCAGCGTGGCGATGCGCTGAGTGAGGGAGAGCACACACCTTATCAGGTCGCCCGTTTTGTGGAGAAACCTGACCTTGAGCGTGCGCAGGCCTATCTGGCCTCCGGCGAATACTACTGGAACAGCGGCATGTTTATGTTCCGGGCGAAAAAGTACCTCTCCGAGCTGGCGAAATTCCGCCCGGATATCCTTAAGGCCTGCACTGCTGCCGTCCGGACGGCCGACAGCGGCAGCGATTTTATCAGCATCCCGCATGATGTGTTCAGTACCTGTCCGGATGAATCTGTCGATTACGCGGTTATGGAAAAAACCTCCGATGCGGTGGTGGTGGGCCTGGATGCAGACTGGAGCGACGTCGGCTCCTGGTCTGCACTGTGGGAGGTCAGCCCGAAAGATGAAACGGGTAATGTGTTAAAGGGAGATGCCTGGGTACACAACAGCCAGAACTGCTACATCAACAGTGACGAAAAGCTGGTGGCAGCGATTGGCGTTGAGGACCTGGTGATTGTCAGCACCAAGGACGCGGTGCTGGTGATGAACAAAAATCGCGCCCAGGACGTGAAAAAGGTCGTTGAGTACCTGAAGAGCAACCAACGCAGCGAATATAAACGTCACCGCGAAATCTACCGTCCGTGGGGGCGCTGCGACGTGGTGGTGCAGACGCCGCGCTTTAACGTTAACCGTATTACCGTCAAACCGGGTGGCGCATTCTCCATGCAGATGCATCATCACCGCGCCGAGCACTGGGTGATCCTTGCGGGCACGGGGCAGATAACGGTCAATGGCAAGCAGTTCCTGCTCACTGAGAATCAGTCGACCTTTATTCCCATCGGTGCCGAACACTGCCTGGAAAACCCGGGACGTATCCCGCTGGAAGTGCTAGAAATTCAGTCCGGGTCGTATCTGGGCGAAGACGACATTATCCGTATTAAAGACCAGTATGGTCGTTGCTAACTTTTGCAGGACATTGACTCAGAATGACACAGCTTAACTGTTTTAAAGCCTATGATATTCGCGGCAAACTGGGTGAAGAATTAAACGAAGATATCGCCTATCGCATCGGGCGCGCCTATGGTGAGTTCCTGAAGCCAAAACAAATCGTGGTGGGCGGCGATGTCCGTCTGACCAGCGAGTCCCTGAAGCTGGCGCTGGCCAACGGCCTGATGGATGCGGGTACCGATGTGCTGGATATCGGTCTGAGCGGCACCGAAGAGATTTACTTCGCCACGTTCCATCTGGGCGTGGACGGCGGCATTGAAGTGACGGCCAGCCATAATCCGATGAACTATAACGGTATGAAACTGGTTCGTGACAACGCGAAGCCCATCAGCGGCGATACCGGCCTGCGCGATATCCAGCGTCTGGCGGAAGAGAATCAGTTTCTTCCGGTGGACGCATCCCGTCGCGGTACCCTGCGTCAGATATCTGTCCTGCAGGAATACGTGGACCATCTGATGGGCTACGTGAATCTGGCAAACTTCACCCGCCCGCTGAAGCTGGTGGTGAACTCCGGCAACGGTGCCGCCGGTCATGTGATTGATGAAGTGGAAAAGCGTTTTGCCACCGCAGGCGTGCCGGTGACCTTTATTAAGGTGCATCACCAGCCGGACGGTAATTTCCCCAACGGTATCCCTAATCCGCTGCTGCCGGAATGCCGCCAGGATACCGCTGATGCGGTACGCAAGCACGGAGCGGATATGGGGATTGCCTTTGACGGTGACTTTGACCGCTGCTTTATGTTTGATAATGATGCTGAATTTATCGAAGGGTATTATATAGTTGGCCTGCTGGCGGAAGCCTTCCTGCAAAAGCAGCCGGGGGCCAAAATTATTCATGACCCGCGCCTGACGTGGAACACGGTGGATATCGTGACCCGCAGCGGCGGCAGGCCGGTGATGTCGAAGACCGGACATGCGTTCATTAAAGAGCGTATGCGTCAGGAAGATGCGATTTACGGCGGTGAGATGAGTGCGCATCACTATTTCCGTGATTTCGCCTACTGTGACAGCGGGATGATCCCGTGGTTGCTGGTAGCGGAGCTGCTGTGTCTGAAAAACAGCCCGCTAAAAGCGCTGGTGGCGGACAGGCAGGCGGCGTTCCCGGCCTCCGGGGAAATTAACCGCAAGCTGGAGAATGCAGCAGCGGCGATTGCGCGCATCCGCGAACGGTATGAGGCGGATGCGGCAAACGTGGACACTACCGACGGCATCAGTATTGAATACCCGGAGTGGCGCTTTAACCTGCGCAGCTCGAATACGGAGCCAGTGGTACGCCTCAATGTGGAGTCAAAAGCAGCGCCTGCGCTGATGAAAGAAAAAACAGCAGAGCTGTTACACCTGTTAAGCGGGGAATAAGGTGAGAGAATTGTTCACGACGATTTATCGCTATCGGGGATTTATCTGGAGTAGCGTTAAGCGCGATTTTCAGGCACGCTATCAAACCAGCATGTTGGGCGCGCTATGGCTGGTTTTACAGCCGCTCTCAATGATTCTGGTTTACACCCTGGTCTTTTCCGAAGTGATGAAAGCCAGGATGCCGGATAACACCGGTCCGTTTGCCTACAGTATTTATCTCTGTTCTGGCGTGCTGACCTGGGGACTATTTACGGAGATGCTGGATAAAGGGCAGAGCGTGTTTATTAACAACGCCAACCTGATAAAAAAACTAAGTTTTCCGAAAATTTGCTTGCCGATTATTGTCACTTTATCAGCGGTTCTTAATTTTGCGATTATCTTCAGCTTGTTCCTGATTTTTATCATTGTCACCGGCAACTTTCCCGGCTGGTTATTCTTTTCAGTGATCCCGATTTTACTATTGCAGGTACTATTTGCTGGTGGTTTAGGCATGGTTTTAGGCGTCATGAACGTCTTTTTCCGTGATGTCGGTCAACTTGTGGGCGTCGCGCTCCAGTTCTGGTTCTGGTTTACACCTATCGTCTACGTGCTTAATTCATTACCCGAATGGGCGAAAAATCTGCTGTTGTATAATCCGATGACGCGTGTCATGCAGTCATATCAGTCAATATTTGCCTACCATCAGGCGCCCAACTGGTATTCGTTATGGCCGGTACTGGCTCTTGCCATTATTTTCTGCATCATCGGCTTCAGGATGTTCCGCAAGCATGCGGCAGATATGGTGGATGAATTATAATGAGCGATATCAGAGTAAATAATGTTGGTAAGGCCTATCGCCAGTATCACTCAAAAACCGGCCGACTGATTGAATGGTTATCTCCTTTTAACACTAAACGCCATAACCTGAAATGGATCCTTAGCGACATCAACTTTGAAGTCGCTCCCGGCGAGGCGGTTGGGATCATCGGGATAAACGGCGCGGGTAAAAGCACTCTCCTGAAGCTGATTACCGGAACGTCCAGACCGACGACCGGAAATATTGAAATCTCCGGGCGCGTTGCGGCGCTACTGGAGTTAGGGATGGGGTTTCACTCCGATTTTACCGGTCGGCAAAACGTCTATATGTCCGGGCAACTGCTGGGGCTGTCGTCAGAAAAAATTACTGAGCTGATGCCCGAGATCGAAGAGTTTGCCGAAATTGGCGACTATATCGACCAGCCGGTACGCGTTTATTCAAGCGGCATGCAAGTGCGTCTTGCCTTTAGCGTAGCGACGGCTATTCGCCCGGATGTGCTGATTATTGATGAAGCTTTATCCGTAGGCGATGCCTATTTCCAGCATAAAAGTTTCGAGCGTATTCGTAAATTCCGCAAGGAAGGGACCACGCTTTTGCTGGTATCCCATGATAAGCAGGCTATCCAAAGCATCTGCGATCGCGCCATTTTATTGAATAAAGGCCGTATCGAGATGGAAGGCGAGCCGGAAACCGTCATGGATTATTACAATGCGCTGCTGGCGGACAAGCAAAATCAGTCCATCAAACAAGTCGAGCATAACGGTAAAACGCAAACTGTTTCCGGCACTGGCGAAGTGACCATTTCGGAAGTGAACCTACTGGATGAACAACGGAATGTGACTGAATTCGCTGCGGTAGGGCAACGCGTTCACCTGCAGGTGAGTGTCCAGGTTGAGAAAGATATTCCTGAACTGGTTGTTGGTTACATGATTAAGGATCGCCTGGGGCAACCTATCTTTGGGACCAATACGCATCATCTGAATCAGGCTCTTACCTCCTTGAAAAAAGGGGAAAAACGCTCATTCTTGTTCTCTTTCGACGCTAACCTAGGCATTGGCTCCTATTCTGTTGCCGTTGCGTTGCATACTTCAAGTACCCATCTGGGCAAAAACTACGAGTGGCGCGATCTGGCTGTGGTATTCAACGTCGTGAATACGGATCAAAAAGAGTTTGTCGGTGTGTCCTGGCTGCCGCCTGAACTGGAGATTTCTTAATGGGTTCGTCGTTTTATCGTTCATTTGAAGAACGACACAGAGGTTCGGTCGAAGATATTAAGGGCCGCCTGAGTTTTTATTTACCCTTTTTGACGCGTCTGAAAGCGTGCTATCCCGATGGGATGATTGCCGATATTGGCTGCGGCCGCGGAGAATGGCTGGAGATCCTCAATGAAAACGCTATCGCTAACGTTGGCATTGACCTTGATGACGGTATGCTGGCGCGCGCTCAGGAAGCCGGGCTAAACGTGCAGAAAATGGACTGCCTGCAGTTCCTTGAGCTGCAGGAAGACGAAAGTCTGATCGCACTGACCGGTTTCCATATTGCTGAACATCTGCCTTTTGAGGTTTTGCAGCAGCTCGTCAAGCACACCTTACGTGTGTTGAAGCCCGGCGGCTTGCTGATTCTTGAAACACCGAATCCGGAAAACCTGAGCGTCGGATCCTGTTCATTCTATATGGACCCGACTCATCACCATCCGCTGCCGCCGCCGTTGCTGGAGTTTCTGCCTATTCACTACGGCTTTAATCGTGCGATAACCGTGCGTCTGCAGGAAAAAGACGCCCTGAAACCCGCTAATGCCTCGGTTAGGCTGATTGATGTCCTCAAAGGCGTTAGTCCGGATTACAGCATCATTGCGCAGAAAGATGCGCAGCCTGAGCTTCTCGCCGGCTTCGAGCCATTGTTTACCCAACAATATGGCCTGACGCTGGATGCTTTAAGTGACCGATACGATGCTATTTTGGGTGAACAGCTTGAGGCTTCTGCTACGCAACTGGAAGCGCTTGAGCAATCGTACGCCCGAAAAATAGGTGAAATGGCGCAGGGCATTCAGCTCCTGCAGAGCCAGCTGGGCGAACTCAACCGACTTGTGGCGCATAACCACCAGCTTAATCAGCAGGTTACTAATTTACATAACAGCCGCTCGTGGAGAATCACCCAGCCGCTGCGCTGGCTCTCATTTCAGCGTCAGTTGTTGCGTCAGGAAGGTATTAAGGTTCGTTCCCGGCGCGCGGCAAGAAAAATATTGCGCAAAGGGATGGCGTTCTCGTTAGTCTTTTTCCATCGCTATCCCAGGTCGAAGGTGTATCTGTTTAAGATCCTCAGAAAAACCGGTAGCTATCAATTGCTCCAGCGCCTGTTCCAGCGCGTGATGCTGGTTTCATCGGACCCGATGATGATGGCGCAGTCCAGAAGATATGATGTAGATACTGAAGAAATGACAAGTCGTGCGTTGAGTATTTATAACGAATTAAAGAATAAAAATACGGAGAGATAACGATGCGTATCGTCATTGACTTACAAGGCGCACAGACAGAAAGCCGCTTTCGTGGCATTGGTCGTTATAGTGTTTCCATCGCCCGAGCGATCATCAGAAATAATAACCAACACGAAGTTTTCATTGCTTTGTCCGCCATGCTCGGGGAATCGATCGCCGATGTGAAGGCGCAGTTCGCCGATCTTCTGCCGGCAGAAAATATTGTCATCTGGCATGCCGCGGGGCCGGTCCGGGCGATGGACAGAGGTAACGAATGGCGTCGGGAAAGCGCTGAGCTGATGCGGGAAGCTTTCCTTGAAGGGCTGTGTCCGGATGTGGTTTTCATTACCAGCCTGTTTGAAGGACACGTCGACGACGCTGTCACCTCGGTGCATAAGTTTAGCCGTCGCTATAAAGTAGCGGTACTGCACCACGATCTGATTCCCCTGGTACAGGCAGAAACCTACCTGCTGGACGATGTTTACAAGCCCTATTATCTGCAGAAAGTTGAGTGGTTAAAAAACGCTGACCTTCTGCTGACTAACTCAGGTTACACCGCGCAGGAAGCAATCGAGCACCTGCATCTGCAGGGTGAACATGTGCAAAGTATCGCCGCCGCAGCGGATCCGCAGTTCTGTGTGGCTGACGTTAGCGCGAGTGAAAAAGAGACGGTGTTGAGCCACTACGGCATTCAGCGCGAGTTTGTCCTGTATGCGCCAGGCGGGTTCGACTCGCGTAAAAACTTTAAGCGCCTGATTGAGGCTTATGCCGGGCTCAGCGATGATTTACGTCGCGCGCACCAATTGGTGATCGTCAGTAAACTCTCTATCGGCGATCGTCAGTATCTTGAGTCCCTGGCTTCCGGCAATGGCCTGCAGCAGGGTGAACTGGTGCTGACCGGCTATGTCCCAGAAAATGAACTGATTCAGCTCTACAGGTTGTGTAAGCTGTTTATCTTTGCCTCGTTGCATGAAGGTTTTGGCCTGCCCGTGCTGGAAGCGATGTCCTGCGGCGCTCCGGCGATTGGCTCAAACGTTACCAGCATTCCTGAAGTTATCGGCAATCCCGATGCGCTGTTTGACCCTTATTCCGTTACGTCCATTCGTGAAAAGATAGTTCAATGCCTGACGGATGCTCATTTCCTAGCGCGAGTGAAAGAACTGGCGCAGCAGCAGGCGGGGAATTTCTCATGGGATAAGGCTGCCGTAACCGCTCTGGAAGCTTTTGAGAAAATCGCAGCAGAGGGAAAAAGCGACGTCCCGTCATCACCAGCGGCGCTGGTGCAGCAAATACTTGCTATCACTCAGGGGCAACCAGAAGATCGTGATTTGCGTTTATGCGCGACGGCTATCGATTACAACCTGAAGACGACTGAACTCTATCAGCTTGATGATGACGCGCTAAACTGGCGCGTAGAGGGGCCATTCGACAGTTCATACAGCCTGGCGTTGGTGAACCGAGAGTTTGCCCGTGCGCTGGCAGGGGATAGCGTGGATGTGCTACTGCATTCGACGGAAGGGCCGGGAGATTTCGCCCCCGATGCGGCGTTTATGGCGCAGGTGGAAAATAGCGATCTGCTTAATTTTTATAATAAATGCCGCGCTGTCGAGGTTGGGGAAAAGGTTGATATCCTCAGCCGTAATATCTACCCACCGCGCGTTGCTGATATGAATGCCCGGGTTAAACTTCTTCACTGCTATGCTTGGGAAGAAACCGGTTTTCCCCAGCCATGGATCGGTGAATTCAACCGTGAACTGGATGGCGTCCTGTGTACTTCAGAGCACGTGCGAAAAGTATTGATCGACAATGGGCTTAGCGTACCAGCCTTTGTGGTCGGCAACGGCTGCGATCACTGGCTGAATACACCGGCAAAATCTGCACATAAGGCCGAAGATGGCACGTTCCGTTTCCTGCATGTCTCTTCCTGCTTCCCGCGTAAGGGCGTGCAGGCAATGCTGCAGGCCTGGGGCAAGGCGTTTACCCGCCGCGATAAAGTCTCCCTTATCATTAAAACCTTCGACAATCCACATAACGAAATCGACGCCTGGCTTGCGCAGGCGCAAAGCGAGTTTGCTGACTATCCTGCTGTTGAAGTGATCAAAGCGGATATGTCGGCCAGCGAGCTGAAAGGCCTTTACGAAAGCTGCGATGTGCTGGTTGCGCCGGGTTGCGCTGAAGGTTTTGGTCTGCCTATTGCTGAAGCGATGCTTAGCGGGCTACCGGCGATTGTCACCAACTGGAGTGGTCAGCTTGATTTTGTAAATTCACAAAATTCCTGGCTGGTGGACTATCAGTTTACGCGGGTAAAAACGCATTTTGGACTGTTTGCTTCCACCTGGGCCAGTGTGGACATCGATAATTTAACCGCTGCCCTGAAGCAAGCCGCTGCAACGGACAAACCCGCGCTGCGAAAAATGGCCGATGCCGGGCGTCAGCTCATTTTATCGCAGTTTACGTGGGCAGCAGTTGCGCAGCGTTCCCAGCAGGCGGTTAAAACCTTGCGAGCGCACATTGATATTGCTCAGCACCGGGCGCGGATCGGCTGGTTGACTACCTGGAATACGAAGTGCGGCATCGCGACCTATTCTCAGCATTTAGTGGAAAGCGCGCCGCAGAGTGCAGATGTAATTTTTGCTCCCCAGGTCAGCGCCGAAGAGTTGGTTAATCCTGATGAAGACTTTGTGCTGCGCAACTGGATAGTCGGTAAAGAAAACAACTATCTGGAAAATCTCCAGCAGCAAATTGATGCGCTGCGCCTTGACGTGATTGTGATTCAGTTCAACTACGGTTTCTTTAATCATCGTGAACTGGCTGCGTTTATTCATCACCAGCATGATGCCGGTCGCGTAGTGGTTATGGTGATGCATTCGACGGTGGACCCGCAAAAAGAGCCAGCGTGGAACTTCCGCCTTGCTGAAATGGCAGATGCGCTGGCGCTGTGCGATCGGTTGTTGGTGCATTCTATTGCCGATATGAACCGTCTAAAAGGGCTGGGTTTGACCGATAACGTCGCCTTGTTCCCTCATGGGGTCATTAATTATTCGGCTTCGGTTATTCAGAACAAACCGCAGACATTGCCGTTAATCGCCAGCTACGGTTTTTGTTTACCACACAAGGGGCTGATGGAGCTGGTTGAATCCGTTCATCGGTTGAAGCAGGCTGGAAAGCCGGTTCGTTTACGGTTGGTGAATGCCGAATATCCGGTAGGAGAATCGCGTGACCTGGTGGCTGAATTGAAAGCAGTGGCTCAGCGTCTTGGCGTAACGGATCTGGTTGAGATGCATAATGATTTTCTACCTGATGATGAAAGTCTGCGCTTGCTCTCAGAAGCTGACCTGCTGATTTTTGCCTATCAGAATACCGGTGAGTCAGCGAGCGGCGCGGTACGCTACGGTATGGCGACGCAAAAGCCTGTTGCCGTCACACAGCTGGCGATATTTGATGACCTGGACGATGCCGTCTTTAAATTTGATGGTTGCGGCCTGGATGATATCAGTCAGGGAATTGACCGCATTCTGCAGTCTATTCATCAGCAGGATACCTGGGCGCTCAGTACTCAGAAACGCGCTGATGCTTGGCGGGAACAACATGATTATCATGCCGTTTCTCGCCGCTTGGTTAACATGTGCCAAGGCTTAGCTAAAGCTAAATTATTTAAATAAAAATATTCCCCCCCTTCTATTTTTTGCCTTTAAAAACATGGGGGGCCAGCTGATGATGTGTAATTTATTATGAAAATTATTTTTGCAACTGAGCCAATTAAATACCCATTAACGGGCATTGGTCGGTATTCCCTGGAACTGGTAAAACGGCTGGCGGTCGCCCACGAAATCGAAGAGCTGAAGTTGTTTAGTGGCGCGTCGTTCATCGATCACATCCCCCAGGTGGAGAATAAAAGCAATATCAAGGCCAGCAATAATGGCCGCCTATCGGCATTTCTGCGCCAGCAGGTGCTGTTGATCGAGGCGTATCGTCTGTTGCATCCGCGGCGTCAGGCATGGGCGCTGCGTGATTATAAAGACTACATTTACCATGGTCCCAATTTCTATCTACCACATCGCCTAGAACGCGCTGTAACCACGTTTCACGACATCTCCATTTTTACCTGCCCGGAATATCATCCAAAAGATCGGGTTCGCTATATGGAGAAGTCGCTGCAAGATAGCCTTGATTCGGCAAAGCTGATCTTGACCGTGTCAGACTTCTCGCGTAGTGAAATTATCCGTCTGTTCAACTATCCAGCAGAACGGATCATCACCACTAAACTGGCCTGCAGCAGCGACTATATTCCGCGCAGCCTAGCGGAGTGTCTGGAGGTACTGCAAAAATATCAGCTGACGTGGCAGGGATATACGTTATATATCGGCACTATGGAGCCGCGTAAAAATATCCGCGGCCTGCTGCAGAGCTATCAACTGCTGCCAATGGAGATGCGCATGCGTTACCCGCTGATCCTCAGCGGCTATCGTGGCTGGGAAAAGGATGAGCTATGGCAGTTAGTCGAACGCGGTACGCGTGAAGGATGGCTCAGTTACCTGGGCTACGTCCCGGATGAAGACCTACCTTACCTGTATGCAGCGGCTAGAACCTTTGTTTATCCCTCCTTTTATGAGGGATTTGGTTTACCTATTCTTGAAGCGATGTCTTGCGGTGTGCCGGTTGTATGTTCCAATGTCACTTCTTTGCCTGAGGTGGTTGGCGATGCCGGCCTCGTTGCCGATCCTAATGATGTAGACGCGATTAGCGCGAATATTTTGCAAAGCCTGCAGGATAATAGTTGGCGGGAAATCGCCAGCGCCCGCGGTCTTGCTCAGGCGAAACAGTTTTCGTGGGAGAACTGTACGACCCAGACCATTAACGCCTATAAATTACTTTAAGGGTGTCAGTTGAGAGTTCTACACGTCTATAAAACCTACTATCCGGATACCTACGGCGGTATTGAACAGGTCATATATCAGCTAAGTCAGGGCTGCGCGCGCCGGGGAATCACAACCGATGTTTTTACTTTTAGCCCGGACAAAGAGACAGATCCTGTCGCCTACGAAGAGCATCGGGTCATTTATAATAAGCAGCTTATTGAAATTGCCTCCACACCTTTTTCATTGCAAGCGTTAAAGCGTTTTAACAGGATTAAAGATGATTATGACATCATCAACTACCATTTTCCGTTTCCATTTATGGATATGATGCATATATCGGCACGGCCTGATGCCAAATCGGTGGTGACCTATCATTCTGATATTGTGAAACAAAAATGGTTAATGAAGTTGTATCAGCCGCTGCAGGAACAATTTCTCGCCAAGGTAAACTGTATCGTCGCCTCGTCACCAAACTACGTGGCTTCCAGCCAGACGCTGCAAAAATATCAGGATAAAACGGTGGTGATCCCGTTTGGCCTGGAGCAGCATGACGTGCAGCATGATCTGCTACGTCTTGCGCACTGGCGGGAAACCGTCGGCGATAACTTCTTTCTCTTCGTCGGCGCTTTCCGCTACTACAAAGGGCTGCATATTCTACTGGATGCCGCCGAGCGTAGCCGGCTGCCGGTAGTGATCGTCGGTGGCGGGCAACTCGAGGGGGAAATACGCCGTGAGGCACAGCGCCGCGGGCTGAGCAATGTGGTGTTCACCGGCATGCTCAACAATGAAGATAAGTACATTCTCTTCCACCTCTGTCGTAGCGTGGTGTTCCCCTCACATCTGCGCTCTGAGGCATTTGGCATTACTTTACTGGAAGGTGCACAGTTTGCCAAGCCGCTGATCTCCTGCGAGATCGGTACCGGTACCTCGTTCATTAACCTAGACAAAGTAAATGGTTGCGTGATCCCGCCAAATGACAGTCAGGCGCTGGGGGATGCGATGAATGAGCTCTGGCATAACGACGAAATCGCCGCCCGGTATGGTGAAAATTCGCGTCGCCGCTATGAGGAATTGTTCACAGCCAGCCATATGATTGACGCTTACGTCAATCTCTACACTGCCCTGCTGAAAAGTAAACCCTAATGAGTAAGATTACGGGGAACTCATCTTCATAGAAACTTTCAGTCCATTAGCATTACCGACATTCGTACAACTCCCATTCCTATGGAGATCAAACAATGTCAAAAATGCAATGGACTCTTAGCCAGAAAAAACATCACGGTTCAGTTCCTTCTGATTTTTTCTCAGGTAACATCATGATCTATTTAAAAAATCGGCTAAAAGAAATTATAGAGCGTTACGTGATTGAAAACTTGGGCATACTGAATCATCGATAGAGATAATATTTTCCCTAACCAGTTTATCCAGCCAGCGTTTAAAACCTTTGCGGCCGTTCTCTCCAAAGATGGCAGTAATATCGTCACGTATAAGAGAGACATTACACTGTTCACCTTTGGCTTTCCGGCTGCGGATTGACTGCCAGAGTGCAGCGTGGTTCTCGGTCAGGTGTTTGATATCAGCAAGGTCCGGATCCGATTCCCGCGCCTCGCGTGGTAGGTCCTGCTCCACCAGCGACGAAATCAGTTCGCCATCGCGATCCGTGAACAATTCCACCGGACGCAGATCGAATGCGGCATGTTTCGGTTCCTCCGCATCTTTCATCTTCGTACAAGTCAGGATTATCGCCCCACCATCACCCTCGCGCCGGATATTGAATTCAGCATCTAGCGCAGCTCTGAACACACTGGAACCTCGCGCACCTTTGGTACCCCACCGCTATGTTGCTCTATGCCGCACATATTTTAGATGATCCATCCCCGATGGCCGGCGCCAGGAAAAATCATCCAACCAACCACCCAGATTTCATTAATCAATTTGCTAGTTTATTCAATTAACAATAGCAATTAATACAGCATTATAAATTATTATTTTTGCTTTTGTGAGATAACCTTCTGATATAAAACACCTCAATACCAACCCACTGAATTATAAATAAATAACACTGAACTTTTACTGTTTCCACCCACATATCTGACTTTACCTTTTCCGCTGTGCAGCGCGCCAGCCAGATAATATTCTTCATTCTGCCCCGGCGTTACCACGCGTTTTGTTGTCCGCGCAGTTGCCAGTCCGCACCAATTTTGGGATTAAGATGGATATCCACTTCATCTTCATAAAAGACCGGATGCTCTGCGCTGCATTCATCCAGTGCTTTATGGATTGCTGCCATCTTTTCATCTTTATGCGGGTCACGGATATGCAGAGTTGGCGCAGCCCTGCGCCATACAAGCCCAGCAGACGGCAACCAGCGGCGCACGGTTCCGGCATGTAACTGACATCCGGTTATCTCATTGATTTTTATTGTCAGCAGTTCTGTGCTCCAGCGTGAACGCTGGTAGCCAAAATCGCCGGGAGCGTGCTTTACCAGCTCACGTAACAACGTGCAGATATGCTCAAATAGCCAGCGACGGGCACGTCCTGCGGGTAATGACTTGAGCCCTTCAACACCCGACAGTGTGAACCAGTTAATCCAGCGCCCGACAGATGAGCGGGCGCAACAGAGCGTTCTGGCAACATCGCTGACACAGTCACCCCGATGCAGCATCAGCATGGCGGTCAGCCTGCGGCATGGTTCTTGTCACGCGTTTTATGGATAGTTTTCTGCATCAGGCGTCGTTCGGTACGGGGTATTGGTGCTATGATCGGCATCGCTCAGTCCGGTAGGTGGTTTGTTTCTTTTTGGCGATTGATCAGATCGCACAATCCGGGCTGAGTTCCCTTTAAGTGATCTACTATTCTGCGCAGCTATTTAGTATAGAATGTATAATAAATCAATATTTACTGATGGTAAGGTTTTCTGATAAAATGGATGATAACTAATTGCATTATTCATCATGGTATATAATGCCATTTCCACATGCTATCCATTTGGCTATTTTCAGCAATATTCCACCCGCAATACACCTGCAATTATTCGTATTTTTATGACTTTGCACATGTTAGCTTGTTTTATCCTTTTTTGGACTGAGACCGATGGTGCTTAGTACGTTTTTGCCAGATATAATATTTAACGAGCATGAACCTAACAAATTTATTTACCACATAAATAAAAACAATTTAAATATAATATGCCTGAAACGCTAACTATGCGTTCCAGGCCATTCTGTGCTTCATGTATCAACATTTGCATATACCTACAAAGACGTATTATTTTTATTTAATCCACTTAAAGAGTAATTTTATTATGAAAATAGACAGGCATCATCCCCGCAAGGGATTAATGAAAAGTATGGCAATTATGCAGATACTCCTTCAGGCAACACTTCCTGTTGCCCTGAGTGTATCCGCATCGGTCAGAGCGGCTGAGGTGTCACAAAATACCCGCGCAGTTGATAAAGATAATAATACCTCACCTTACTCTGCGCAGATGACGCAGGCAGCAACGGCGTTAGCGTCAGGTAATACCGCCGGTGCAGGTGCCAATATGGCATCGGGCTATGCGGGGGATTCTGTCGAAAAATGGCTGAGCCCGTTTGGTACCGCGCGCGTGCAACTGAATGTTGATGATAAAGGTAACTGGGATGATAGCGCGATTGATTTTCTCGCGCCGATCTATGACAGCAAAAAAGCGATGTTATTTACCCAGCTTGGCCTGCGGGCACCGAACGATCGTGTGACCGGAAACTTTGGTATGGGTGTGCGTACCTTTTATACCGCAGACTGGATGTTCGGCGCCAACGTCTTTTTTGATGATGACTTTACCGGGGATAACCGTCGGGTGGGACTGGGCGCTGAAGCGTGAACAAATAACCTGAAGCTTTCAGCAAACACCTATCTGGGTACCACCGACTGGCATTCATCGCGCGACTTTGATGACTACTATGAAAAACCGGCTGACGGTTCTGATGTTCGTGCGGAAGGCTATTTGCCTGCCTATCCGCAACTGGGCGCGAAGCTCATGTATGAGCAATATTATGGCGATAAATTCGCTCTCTTCGACAAAGATGATTTGCAAAGTAATCCTTCTGCGGTAACGGTTGGCGTAAATTATACGCCGGTACCGCTTATTACAGCAGCGGTGGATTATCGTCGGGGTCAGGACTCCATGGATGAGACCCATTTTGGCGTGAACTTCCGTTACAACTTTGGCCAGTCCCTCTCTTCGCAACTGTCTTCGTCGGAAGTGCAGAATTTACGTAGACTGGCGGGAAGCCGTTACTATCTTGTAGAACGTAATAATGAAGTCGTATTGCAGTATAAAGAGAAAAAACTGAACAATGCCGTTGCGAATATGCTGCTGACAACGGTGAAAGACAATAGTCCGGCAGATGGCGTGGCGGCGAATACCGTTACGGTCAGAGCAACGACGTCCGATGGTACGCCAGTGCGCAATACCGTCATTAGCTGGAGTATCCTCGGCGGTGCGCAACAGCAAGCTAAATTGGCAGCAGGCAGCGCAGCGAGCGATGCCACACTGAGTGCGGGTAGCAGCGTGACTGACGGTAATGGTAACGCCAGCGTGAATATCACCAGTAAGAGTGCAGGTCAGGTTGCCGTTCAGGCGACGTCGGGCGATATTTCACGTACAGCGACCACAACCTTCGTGCAATCGGTCGGTAGCCTTGACCTGGCGCTGACGCAGAATAACAGCCCGGCTGATGGCCAATACCAGCGTGACATGGTCAATAAGCGGCAGTTCTACCGCAACGCTGAGTAGTGCGGCGACGGTAACGACCAACGCACAGGGGATTGCTAACGTCACCTTTAAAGACTCCGTGGCAGAAACGGTGACCATTGTCGCGAATGCCGGTGGTCAGAGCGGATCGTCAGGCGCCATCTTCACGCAGACTGCGGCAACCAATATCCTGGTTAGCGTTCAGCAAAATAACGCGACGGCAGATGGCACTTCGACCAATACCGTGGTCGCGAAAGTGACAGACAGCGGCGGCCAGGCGGTGGCGAATACAGCGGTAGCCTGGAACGTGGGGGGAAGTGCAAAAGCGACATCGTCAGTCACAGTAAATACTAACGCGTCCGGGGAAGCGACGCTAAGTGTCAGCGACAGCGTGGCGGAAAGTGTGACGGTGAGTGCTTCAGCTAACGGCGCTCAGGGGCAGGCGACGGTAACGTTGGTGCCGGCGGTCTCTTCTGTGCTTGTCGCCGTCACCGCAAATAACGCGCTGGCGGATGGCTCGTCCGTTAATACCTTCCGCGCAACGGTGACCGGTTCCAGCGGTCAGCCGGTGACTAATACCAGCCTGACCTGGAGTTTAAGCAGCGGTACCGCGAGTGGAACCACCTCGTTGAACGCCACGACGGATGCCTCCGAGAATACGGTATTGAGCGTGACCGATACGGTAGCAGAAACGGTGACCGCAACGGCGAAAGCAGGGAATATTCAGGGGCAGGCGACGGCAACGTTCAGTCCGGCATCCGTTGAAGTGAGTACTGTCACCGTCACTATGCCGACTAACAATCAGGTAGCGGATGGCAGTGCAACTAACCAGGCGCAGGCACTGGTCACCGATGCTAATAATCAACCGCTGGCAAATGTGGCGTTAGTGTGGACGATTACGGGAAGTACGACAGCGTCAGCCACGACACCGCTGAGTGTGACGACCAACAGTAACGGTATCGCCACGCAGAGCCTGACTGATACCGTGGTTGAAAGCGTCACAGTGACGGCGACGGCGGGCGGCAAGCGCGGACAGGATACGGCGACATTCACTTCTGTTAATTTCGGCCCTGTTACCGTAGGACTTGAGCATACTATTAGCGGACAATACATCAATACTACTAACGCTTATAATGGCGTGGATATTACCGTAAACCCTTATCCGGGGATGGCTGAAGGCGATCAAATTACGGTGCACTTTGGGGTAACGGGTACTTTAGATCCAGACTCTACAATACCTTTACCTGATGTCACACTCCCTGTACATGTGATGACTGCACAAGAAGTGGGTCAGTCATTGACCTTTACCGTTCCTGCGGCCGATGTGATGGGAGCTGAAGCCGAGTCGGGGAAACCGGTGCTAGAAGCTCAGGCAACGGCATTGATTGTGAAACCGTCAATAAGTCAGCAAATTACTGGGGTATCGCCAACCTATCGCTTTGATACTAAAGCTTAATATTGCCGACGGATAACAACAGGCTGGGTTAGGAGATATTGCCGGATTAGCTAGTGACCAAAAGGGTTCATATTCTGTATGAACCCTTTTTATTGTCACTGACCCGTCCTAAATAACGTTGACACGTTTCCCCTCAATATCAGGAGAACGTGATGAACCAATATGTTAAACGCACACAACGTGATTACTCTCTATTCTTTAAATTAGCCGCCGTTAAAGTGATGAACACTGACTTCGGTGCCACGCTGACAAAAAAGCAGTTGGCCACCTTATCGCGCAAATACAAGTTCCGGGACTCACAGAAACCCGCGCCTGCCAGTGGATGGGTATCAGCCGACAGGCGTGGTATCAGTCCTTGCAACGCGAACGCGGGAGAGAAGAACAGGCCCGGCACATCCTGGAACAAGTGACCGCTATTCGTTTATACCAGCCCCGACTGGGAACGCGTAAGCTGCACCACTTGCTGCACCAACGGCCGGAAGCCTCCTTGCCTGTGGGGCGAGACCGCCTGTTCCAGATACTGCGCTGTGCCCGGCTGCTGGTGATGCCTGAACGGGCGTATCACAAGACAATGCATAGCCATGCATCGTTTTTACCGACATCCTGACTTGCTGAAAGCGGAAGACCACCAGGTGATAGCCAGCCGCCCGGAACAGGTATGGGTGGCAGATATCACTTATCTTCCGCTACAAACAGGGACGGCTTATGTGAGTTTGGTAGCGGATGCATGGTCGAGGAAAATCGTGGGCTATCATGTCCATGGCAGCCTCCATACCCGTCATGTCGCGAGCGCGTTCAAAATGGCACTGGCGGGCAGGCGCACAACAGAGCCACTGGTGCATCATTCAGACCGGAGTATCCAGTACTGCTCGCACGAGTATCAGGCGTTACATCAACGATATGGAGTCAGGTATTCGATGACGGGGGGTATGACTGTTACCAGAATGCGCTGGCGGAACGTGTCAATGGGATACTGAAAATGGAATACCTGCTGAGCAGGTCGAAAGATATCTAACAGACCTCGTAGTGAGGACAGGATATATCTACGGGCGTGGGGTCAGTCCATCCATTCCCAGGTATGTCTTCTTGAACACTACATCCTTGGTGATGCCGATGTCAGGAAAAGCCCACTTACACCAATGTTGAATTAGAAGGAAAATCAGCAGGGGTGGCTAACCCTCTATTTTCATTACATTATATCAAAACGTATATTTAGATATATCTATTATATTGTTTGTTTTGATTTCCTTATATGTTTATATTCTTTTAAGAAAATTAATTCAAAAGGATAATTCATTGCTTACACAATCTGATTTTTCAAAATTCAAAAACCTGAATATTTCGATTAACAACATTCTTGTTTTTGCCGCAGTCATGAATACAGGAGGGATAGTTTCTGCTTCATACTATATGAACTGTTCACCGTCTGCAGTGAGCCTTTCGTTGAAAAAATTTTGTACTTGTTTTCCCGAAAAACTATTCAGCAGAGAGGGCCGTTGTTTAATACCAACAGAAGAGGCACAATTGCTGTATAACGACATTAGCCCTGCAATAAGGAATCTCTTATATGCAATGACGTCCAGCACTGACATTTCCTCAACTGCCGTAGCGCAGATTTCATAAACGTCGTGGCAAGCACATAGTTATTCACAACGAGAACCCTAAATTGTGCATGCTGAGGTAAACTGACAATCGCTTTAATAATAAATTCACGACTACATTGCTGTCGGCAATCCGTACAGCGGGATATGGCAATATTATCTCTCTCACTTATAATCGTGACACTCTTTCATTAATTTCACGTAAACTTAATTGAAGACGGACTGATATTCTTTTCCGATAGGTAGCAGCAGTTTTATAGCTAATCCCCATTCGCCTCGCTGTTTCGTTCAGTCCTATTTTTTCTGTCTGCAGGACAAACCACTGCAATTCCCTTTGTGGTAATCGAACTCCGCTGACCTGGCCGACTTTCCTGGTGATTAACGGACTCATGATCGTGCCTGATGATGCGTCAGCGGAGAAAAACATGAGTTTAGATAAGATATTAATCGCCTCCGCGCGATGAACAATGCCCATAGGTTGAAGATTTGCGACTGCTGCCAGCAACAGAGGGTCACGTAAACGGGTAAAAACAATAATACTATATTGGTCTGCAGGCCACTCGTCCTTTGCAAACTTTAAGAATGCTAATCCTTCCGCCAGCGTCTCACTTTCGCTCGTTAACTCGGTAATAACGAGTACCCGTCCTGGTTCCCCATGACGGGCTGACACTTGTTTCTGCAATGCGGAAAGCGTCATTACTCTTAGACTAATTGAGCGACCTGCCAGGCTATCAATAAAGGCACATAGCCCAACGGCACTATAATAGATAGTGTCCATAACCAATACCCGCTCGTAGGAAAAATTTAAATTTTCCATATTATGCTCTATTTTTTGTCGAATACATTTTAAAAGCACTATTTAGCATAACCAATGGTTATGTTTCATTAATTTTTATTTTCACCGATAGCTAATTCACAATCGGCAACAGCACTTTTCCCATGACAGACAGTATCAAGATTATAAAATGCAAGTTTAAGTTGATGACTTAATTCCACAGCATATTCAGTAGGATTGAGATTGCGACCTTCACGTATGAAAAGGGTGTCATTAAAGTAACTTCTGACTCTTTTCAAGTGCAGGCTAATAGATGATGCAGAACAACCAAGTACCAGTGAGGCACCATACAAACTGCCCGTGTCAACAAAAACGATAAACGTTAGTATGGACCTAAAATCCACATCCATAAGATGACGAAGCCTAGAGTCATAATTAATTAAATCCATATTAAACGCCTCAATAACTTTTTACCAAAATATACTTTTCTTTTCAAAGGTGCAATAACCATGCAAAAATAGAAACATTAGGTAAAAACAATTAATAAAAGCAAAAACAAAGATGATTATTTCATACCTTTTTAATAAGGAAGTGAAAAAAATCAGATAAATCAAAGCAGATAGAGTTAAATTCCGAAAACATTAAAAAATGAAATAGTTAAATATTACTCAATGATTTAATAAGTTTTATTATTTGAGATACTATCAATAATAAAATAAGAAACCAAACTCTATTAAAGCCCATGTTATTTAAGAGTTTTCCATTCTTAAAACTTACATTAGTCGTCGAAAAATGGTTGGCAACACAAAAGAAATGTCGATTTATCAGTTAGGTTTCATAAATAAATAAATTCGAGAAAAGTCTTAACCGTCGTTTAGCAAAGTATTAAAAATTAGTTTCAATAGGGTAACCACGTACATTCCGGGCAGCGTAAAAGCACCCCACCGTCCAGTGTTAATCTGATAATGTTAATGCTGAAGTTAAATTAGAGGATTCAACACGTTCAATTAAGCGGAGCGGTACACAATGTGTCCATCTGCACCAACGCAAAAAAATCGGCACTGTCTGGCTGGTTGAGGGCAACTCTTTTGGACGCCACCACCTTGAAAGTGGAAACGTCCGTTAGCGTGTTATTCGATAGTCAGCTCACACGAGTTCTTTGAGCTGCTCCTGCATATAGGTCGAAAAGTACTCAGGGTTCTTGATAAGGATACGGTTACCGGAGGCGACTTTTTCAGCCCATCCAGCGACTTTTTTTGTGAACTCAGGATTCCATCCCTCTTGCTCACCGCGTGCCATCACATCTGCTGCGCTCACTGGCACACCTAAATCATGCAAATATTTTAAAATTCCCTTGGCCGTACTTTCATCCATGGAATGGGGTACTGGCGCCGATGTGTTCATACCACCAATAAAATCCAATGCTTTCTCAATTGCTGTTGGCATGCTCTTATCCTTAAAATTAACCGCGTATTAAACACCTTTATACTATGTACCCAAGTCAGCCGGGATATCAAAGAGAACGTTGCCTTTATTTGATTTATGCCGCAGCCAAACGCTTGCGGTGGTGGTTTTCTGCACTATTTTTTCGCATCACCAGCCAAAACCAGCCCGGTTGCCACCGCATTTCGTGGCCCTTCGGTTCCCCGAATATTGCCCTGACCGGCAACAACGCCGTAATGCGCCAGCGCGTCGGTGATCATCTGCGGGATTTCAAAATCCAGCGATGAACCGCCCACCAGCACCACAAAAGAGATGTTGCGAATTGAGCCGCCGGGTGAGACCTGCCGCAATGCGCGCAGGCAGTTCGTCACAAAGACCTTCTCCTTGGCCTGACGACGTACCAGCCGAATTTTCTCCAGCGACGTCTGGTTCTCAATGGGGATGGCTTTGCCCGCTTTCAGATACACCACTTTGGCAAACACCGACGGGCTGAGCGGTTCACGAAAGAACTCCACCGCGCCGTTCTCGTGGCGAATACTGAACAGACTCTCCACTTTCGCCAGCAGATATTTTTTTATCTCCTCTGCCAGAAAAGGATCGCTCAAGCCGAGTTCCGTTTTGATAAGCAAGCTGACCATGTTCCCTGCTCCCGCCAGATGTATCGCCTTAACGGTGCCATCGTTATGGATAATCGCGGCATCGGTGGATCCGGCACCTAAGTCGAGGATCGCCAACGGCGCGGCGCATCCTGGCGTCGTCAATGCCCCGGCCACCGCCATATTGGCCTCCACGCCCCCCACTTCAACCGGCATATTCAGCCGCACACTCAGCTCACGGGCGATCGTCTGCATCTGTAGCCGATCGGATTTCACCATCGCCGCAATGCCAACCGCGTTTTCCATTGAATATTCCCCGGCAACACCGCCCTGGACTTTACGGGGAATAAACGTATCGACCGCCAGCAGATCCTGAATATGTACTGAATTCATATCGTGCCCGCTCAGCGAGGCCATCACCTTACGCACGCGCTCCAGCATGCCACCCGCGTGAGTACCGGCCTCACCGCGAATGTCGCAGACCGGCGCACAGGCGTTCATTGCCTGCATAATTGTCTGAGCGCCTTGGGCCACATCGGCTTCTCCGCCGCGCTTTTCACCACTGATAAAGATCTTGCCCGCCGGGATCACCCGTGATTGCACATCGCCCTGCGGGGTTTTCAGCACCACAGCGGATCGGTTGCCGATCAGTGCCCTGGCGATCGGGACGATCGTTTTTGTTTCCTCCGGCGTCAGGGCAAAGAAAGTGGCGATGCCATAAGGATTCGACAGTACCCGAACCACCTGTCCTGCTGCCGCCACTTCTACCGCCGCCAGCACCCCTTCCGGGACCTTCTCCAGCAGCGTGACTTCATCAATCACCGGCAGCGTTCGTCGCAGACGATTATTGACCAGTACGCCATCGTCCTTTTTCAGGATCGCCGCCACCACGTCGACGCCGCGATCCAGCGCCGCATTGATAAGCCACACCGCCTCGAGAAAATCCATCTCTGCGCCCACCAGCGGGATCCAGCCCTGCACAAACCGATCGAGGCTCAACGATGCCAGTTTCTCCACGGCGATCGTGGTACCCATCCCTACGCCAACACCGCCTGGCGTTTGCGGGTTATGACCAATCATTGTCGATTCAGTGATGATGGTTTCGGTGATCGTCTCCATCGCCACATCACCAATGACCGGCGCGGCCTCGTTGATGCAGATTTTCGTCACGTCCTGAAGCGACGACGATGTTTTTTCCAGCGCCTGCTGCAGGGAGGCCACTACCCCGGCAATGTTATCCCGCGTGCCTTTCATGCCCGTGGTCGCGACGATCCCGCTGGCAACAAACCGGCCATCCTGCGCCAGCGCCACTTCCGTGGTGGCGTTGCCGATATCAATCCCTGCAATTAACGGCATACCGCCTCCGTCACTGACTGCCTTTACGCAGCTTGTTTCTCTGCTGGTACACGTCTGCCGACTCGCGGACAAACCCGGCGTTCACCGTGGCATGCCAGGTGTGCTCCAGTTCATCGGCAATGGCCTGTAACTCCGTAAATGAAGAACGAAATGGGCGCAGCGCATTGTAGATTTCCAGAATGCGAGCATCTGGAATGGCAATCAGTTCCGCCGCACGGCGGAAATTACGCGCCACGGCGTGACGCTGCATCTGCTCGGCGATCTGCGCCTGATACTCCAGCGTTTGCTGAGAAATACGCACATCCTGTGGCCCCACACGCCCTGCCAGTACATTCTCAAGAGTAATATCAGTTAACGGCTTTCCGGTGGGCGTGAGGATTTTCTCCGGGCAGCGAGTCGCTAACGGATAATCCTGCGCGGTCATGATGTTTTCGTTCATCGTCATTCCCTTACTAAGGCAATATGCAGCGTGACAGGCGCGGCATCCTGCACCACGTGTTTGGTTTCTTTAATGTGGAACAGCGCAGCCTTGGCCATAAATTTTGGTCGCACCATCTGGTCATTAACGACCGGTACCGGCGAGGGCGACTCTTTGCGTGCGTAACGCGCGGCGTTCTTACCAATCTGGCGATAGGTTTCCAGCGTCAGCAGCGGGGCCTGAGAAAAAAGCTCCAGGTTGCTCAGCGGCAGCAAATCACGCTGATGAATCACCGTGGTTCCTTTCGACTGAATACCAATGCCGATGCCGGAGCCGCTCAGATTTGCTGCATCCCAGGCCATAAAGGAGACATCCGAGGTGCGCAAAACTCTGACCACCCGCGCATGTAATCCCTCTTCTTCAATTCCGGCCACCAGCTCTTTCAGGATCGCCTTGTGCGGCATATCAATCAGGGTCTTATGCTGGTATTTATCAAAGGCCGGCCCAACGCCAATCACCACTTCATCCGCGCGATCGTCCGCTTTTGCCGCCTCGCCTTCGCTAACCTGCAAGGTGAAAACCGGCTTACGTTCAGTTGTACATTCCACCGCATACCGCCTTATTCAATGCTGCCAGGCTGAACCACACCCGCAATATTTTTAATTTCCGCCCAGCGTTCGGCAGAGATGCGATAGCCGGTGCCGGGTCCCTGATAATCATTGATGTCATTAACGGCGCTGACCACCTCGAACTGGCGATCCAGAATGGCGGATGTTTGCAGATAATCGCCGGTCACACGCTGCCTCAACATGTTGAGAATGTTGCTGGCGATATCGTCAAAACCGCTGGCACTCAGCGCGCCAACAACATCCAGCCCGGTGATATTGCGCTTCATCATTTCTTCCACCGCGGCCAAATCCTCTACCACATTACGCGCGGGCATATCTTTGCTGCCGTGAGCATAGGTGGCGGCGTCGACCTCTTCATCGCTAATCAGCGGCAGGCCCAGCTCGCGAAACACCGCCTGAATAGCGCGAGCCGCCTGATTGCGAATAGCGATAGTTTCCTCTTCCGTTACCGGACGCAGACCGCCATCAACCATCAGATCACGTTGCAGAATGTTGTAATCATCAAAGTCCTCGGCATCGAAGTTCGACCCAGCAAACATGTTGTCGTAGTTCGGTACCGCGCTGTAGCCGGAAAAGATAAAGTCGGTACCGGGCAGCATCTGCATCAATGTGCGGGCGGTACGGCGAATATCGGAGTGCGAGAAGGTCTGGTCATTCGCCGACGCCACTTCGAGGTCGAGCATCGAGGCAATCAGGTTTTCCGCCAGCACAGCACGGATCCCCGACGGTACAGCCCCGGTCATACCAATACAGCTGACCGCGCCGTTTTGCAGCCCCTGAACGCCCGCGCCCTTAGTGATAAAAATGCAGCGCGACTCCAGATACAGCATTGATTTGCTTTCTGAGTACCCCATCAGCGCCTCCGAGCCGGTGCCGGAGGTGTAGCGCATCTTCAGCCCGCGGGAAGCGTAGGCCGAGGCGAGAAAGGATTTTGACCACGGCGTGTCATCGCCGTCGGTAAACACTGACTCTGTACCGTATACCGACACCGTTTCGGCGTAGCTGGTTAAGCCGCGCATACCCAGTTCCAGTTCGGTGGCTTCTTCAACGGAACATTGGGTAAGCACGCCAGGACGGCCGCACTGCGAACCAACCAGCAGCGCCAGCGCGTTAAACGGCGCATAGCGGGCGATGCCTACGGTCGTTTCTTGCTCGGAAAAACCACGGATCCCCGCCTCGGCGGCATCGGCGGCAATTTGCACCGGGTTATCTTTCAAGTTGGTGACGTGACACTGGTTAGAGGGTGTGCGTCTGGCGCGCATTTTTTGCAGCGCCATCATCATTTCCACCACGTTCATTTTTGCCATCACCTCCACCGCTTTCGCCGGGGTGATGGCGGTGGTAATGGCAATAATCTCTTCCCGACTGACGTGGATATCCACCAGCATTCTGGCGATGTCCAGCGCGTCGAGTTGCATTGCCCGTTCGGTTTCCGCGACGTTAATCGCGTAGTCAGCAATAAAACGGTCAATCATGTCGAACTGTGCACGATCTTTACCGTCCAGTTCCACAATACGGCCATTTTCCACCTTCACCGACGACGCGGGATCGTAGGGGCTTTCCATGGCGATCAGCCCCTCTTCCGGCCATTCGCCAATTAGCCCATCCTGATTGACAGGCCGCTGGGCAAGAACTTCGAATCGTTTTGATCTTCTCATAGCGCGTTGACTCAAAAAGTAAATAATAAGGACGCCGGGCCGTATCGCTGGTGGTTTACCGTCCCAGCAATCGCCTTTATCAGCAATAGCCGAACTTTAAATGAGCAGAATAATAAAAAAATAAAATTAATTACGTTCCAATTTGGCACGCAATTAAAACGCATCGTTTCATATTGAAACGCGTATTTGGAATATCCATAGAGAATTGTGACGAGGTTAAATGATCATTATCAATAAACGCCAAAGGAAGATCACTCACTTGCTATTTTAGAATTTTTTACTGTATTGACTTAATAACGTGCTGCGCGAAAATAAAGAAAACTCAATGATAAAAAATAGCTGCCGCGCGATATTTTTCGTGACCTCAGCCCTACACAATTAACAGGAGATACCGTGAATAAGAGCCAACCCATCGCCACCATCACGCTGGCGGCCGCACAGAAAATGGCGGTCGCCGTTGAGGCTAAAGCGCTTGAAATCAACGTCCCGGTCGTCTTTTCCGTTGTTGACCACGGCGGAAACACGCTGCTGATACAGCGCATGGATGAGGCGTTTGTCACCAGCTGCGATATTTCACTCAATAAGGCCTGGACCGCCTGCTGCCTGCGACAGGGTACTCACGAAATTACCGATGCGGTGCAACCCGGTGCATCGCTTTATGGCCTGCAGCTCACCAACCAACAGCGTATTATTATTTTCGGCGGAGGGCTTCCAGTTATATTAAATGGAAAAATAATTGGCGCCGTCGGCGTGAGTGGTGGCACCGTCGAACAGGACCAGCTATTAGCTGAAACCGCACTATATTGCTTCTCTGAATTATAAAATAAACGTAAGAAGGTATATTATGAGCTATCGTATGTTTGATTATCTGGTGCCAAATGTGAACTTTTTTGGCCCCAATGCTGTTTCCGTAGTGGGTGAACGCTGCAAACTACTGGGTGGGAAAAAAGCCCTGCTGGTGACCGATAAAGGCCTGCGGGCAATTAAAGACGGTGCGGTAGATAAAACGCTCGCGCATTTGCGTGAAGCCGGTATTGAAGTAGCAATCTTTGACGGCGTCGAGCCAAACCCCAAAGACACCAACGTACGCGATGGCCTGGCGGTGTTTCGTCAGGAGCAATGCGATATTATTGTCACCGTCGGCGGCGGTAGCCCACATGACTGCGGTAAAGGTATTGGTATCGCGGCCACTCACGAAGGCGATCTCTACAGCTATGCCGGAATTGAAACCCTGACCCACCCGCTACCGCCTATCATTGCGGTCAACACCACCGCCGGTACCGCCAGTGAAGTGACCCGTCACTGCGTACTGACCAACACCAAAACAAAAGTGAAATTTGTCATTGTCAGCTGGCGCAACCTGCCGTCAGTATCGATTAACGATCCGCTGCTGATGCTTGGCAAACCTGCGCCTCTGACCGCGGCCACCGGGATGGATGCCTTGACCCACGCCGTGGAAGCCTACATTTCCAAAGATGCAAATCCGGTCACCGATGCCGCCGCTATTCAGGCAATCCGCCTGATCGCCCGTAACTTACGCCAGGCCGTAGCGCTGGGCAGCAACCTGAAAGCTCGCGAGAACATGGCCTACGCTTCACTGCTGGCGGGGATGGCCTTTAACAACGCCAACCTCGGCTACGTACACGCCATGGCGCACCAGCTTGGCGGCCTGTATGACATGCCGCACGGCGTGGCGAATGCCGTACTGCTACCGCACGTGGCACGTTATAACCTGATCGCTAATCCGGAAAAATTTGCCGACATCGCCGAGTTTATGGGCGAGAACACCGACGGCCTGTCTACCATGGACGCCGCCGAGTTGGCGATTCACGCTATTGCCCGCCTGTCTGCTGATATCGGCATTCCACAGCATCTGCGCGAACTGGGCGTAAAAGAGGCCGATTTCCCGTATATGGCAGAGATGGCCCTGAAGGACGGCAACGCGTTCTCGAACCCACGTAAAGGTAACGAGAAAGAAATTGCCGCGCTCTTCCATCAGGCTTTCTGACAACAAAGGGGACGCGATGCCACTTTCATCACCGAGCGTAAACCTGTTTTATCACCCATGCTGGCAGGATTCCGGCGTGCTTGATGAACTATGCTGGGGGCTGGAAGAGCAAGGCGTCCCGTGCCGGGCCATCAGCTGCAACGACAGCACCAGCGCGCTGGCGCTCAGCAGACGGGCAGCAAAAAGCTCGGCGCTGCGCGTAGGTCTCGGCCTCAGCGTAAGCGGCGAGATTGCCTTAACGCATGCCCAGTTGCCCGAGGATCGGGCGCTGATCTGCGGGCATATCGCCGCCGGGATCGAGCAGATCCGCACGCTCGGCGCCAACGCAGGCCAACTGGTCAACGTGCTTCCCTTCAGTGAGATAACATAAATGTATCGCATCTATACCCGAACCGGCGATAAAGGCACCACCGCGCTGTTTGGCGGCAGCCGCATCGACAAAGACGACATCCGCGTTAACGCCTATGGCACGGTAGATGAACTGATTTCCCAGCTGGGCGTATGCTATGCCACAACCCACCAGACCGAGCTACGCGAGGATCTGCATACCGTCCAGAAGACGCTGTTTGTGCTGGGTGCGGAACTCGCCAGCGACGATAAAGGGATCACTCGTCTGAAGCAGACGATTAGCGATGAAGATATTCAGAGACTGGAGCGGCTGATCGACCGCAATATGGCGCACAGCGGCCCGCTGAAAGAGTTTGTCATTCCGGGGAAAAACCTCGCTTCTGCACAACTACACGTAGCGCGCACGCTGGCACGTCGACTGGAGCGTATTCTCACGGCGATGGACAGAACGCTCGCCGTGCGCGACGAACTAAAGCGGTACATCAATCGCTTGTCCGACGCGCTCTTTTCGATGGCCAGAATCGAAGAAACTACTCCAGATGTTTGCGCTTAAACTGGCTGGCGTCGATGTCGTACTGCTTCATCTTGCGCCACAGCGTGGTGCGCCCAATGTTCAGCAGCTGCGACATCTCCTGCACGCGCCCGCTGGTGACGCGGGCGGCGTGGATAATCGCCTCTTTTTCGATGGCGGTAAACGTCAGGCTGGCAGGCAGCAGCGAAGATGTCGTATCCATACCCGGTCGTTCGGCAAACAGATAATCTGGCAGGTTGCTCAGGCGAATATGGCCATTCTCGCTGCTGATGGCGATGTTCTCGATAATGCTGTTCAGCTCGAAATCATTACCCGGCCACGAATAGGCCACCAGTTGCGCCAGCGCGTCATCATCCACCTTCAGGCTGGATGAAAAGCGTTTTTTCAGGCTGTTCAGGCGAGTATAAATCAGCGCCGGAATGCTGTTGCGCCGCGCGCGCAGCGGCGGAATAACGATTTCAAACGAGTGCAGCGCGTAATACAGCTGACGACTAAAGCGGTTTTGTTCCACCAGATTGGCAAGATCGACCGTGGTGGTGGCGATCACTTTCACATCCACCGGGATCAGGCGTCGAGCGTCGAGACGGGTCAGCACCCCCTGCTTGATCACCTGCAATAATGCAGACTGTAACTCCGGTGCCAAATATTCGATTTTTTCCAGAAACAGCGTACCGCCGTTCGCCAGTTCAAGGCGGCTCAGTCGGCCGTTTTCATCATCGGTTGGCGCGCTGCCCATAAAATCCTGTCCCAGCACGCTGTTGGCATACAGCTGACAGTTAACGGCGATATACGGGCCGCTGGCCCGTTCACTTTCATTGTGGATCGCCTGACTGAGCAGCTCTTTACCGACGCCCTCTTCGCCGCACAGCAGGATCGGAAAACTTCCCCTCGCCGCCTGGCGACCAAAATGGATCAGCCGTCGGGTTTCCGGATCGTCCGCCGACATCTGCTCAAAAGTATGGCTTACTTTGCCCAACTGACTGGTCATCAGCTGGCGCATTTGCTCGACCGGATGCAGCAGCAGAATAAAGCTGTTGCCCTGCTCTTCCACAATCGGCTTTAAAGTGATCACCGCATCAACAAACTGGTGCTGGCTCTCAAAGGTGACTTCGACGTGATTGAGGCCACGAGCATGTTTGATTGCCCGGCGCAACAGCATCGGCATATTCACCAGGTCATGAAGATTTTTCCCCTGACTGGCCTGCACATCCAGATGCAACAGCATGGCGGCACGCGCATTGAGGAACTGCAGCACACCCTGTTCGTTCCATGCCATCACGCCATCATCCATGCTCTCCAGCAGCCCGTACATCTGATTCAGATGGCGATTAGATTCAGCCAACAGGCTGTCGGTCAGCAACGAATTGCCTACCTCTCTGGCAATCGCCAGCGTCAGGGAGAGATCGGAAACGGACTCATGTTCCACCAGGCAGCACAGCGAGATGGAGCCAAACAGTCGCCCGTGGTTATCAAATACCGGCGTTGAGCAGAACGACCACGGATGTAGCGCTTTTTTAAAGTGCTGATCGCCTGAAGTTTTTGTTGGCTGCCCCGGCATAGTCGCCAGCGACAGCGCACAGCTACCAATAATACTCTCCGCACAGTAGCTGCCGTCGAGAAAACCCAGCTCCGCCAGCTGTTCCACCGTCTGTGGATCGCCGCAGCGGCTGAGAATACAGGCGGACTCATCGAGGATAAACAGTGCACAGGGACGACCATCCATAAACTCCCAGGCGTCTTCCAGTGCGGCCTGAGCAATCGTCACCAGCGCAGTCTTGCGGCGGCAAATCGAGGCAAACGTCAGCCCTTGCGCCTGATGCGGCGCCTGCCAGGTTTCCCGCTGCATAAACTTACTGCAACGGTGCCATGACTGGGCAATAACCGAAGAGACGTCCTTTCCAATGTTCTGAGTGTGCGCCGTCATATTCCTTTCCGCTGTTTTACCCTGGACACCCCCTCCGACAGAGACGGTCAGAGGGGAGAAAATGCCGGCGCAGAGCGTTACTGATGTCTGATTAACGCGCCAGCCACTGCTGTCCCAACAGGTCTGCCGTCAGAATAGCGGCATGCACGCTTTCAGGCGTCACCGGGAACGGCATGTTGTGAATGGTTTCACCTTCTGCGCAGGTGGCTTTGGCAACAGCATGAATTTTATCGTCAATGCCGTCTTTCACGCCCATTTGCGCCAGGGTGACCGGCAGGCCGACTTTCTGACAGAACGCCAGCACGGTTTCGATCTCTTCCATCGGGCTGTTCTGCAACACCAGCTGTGCCAGCGTGCCAAACGCGACTTTTTCGCCATGGTACAAATGGTGGCACTCTTCCAGAATCGTAAAGCCGTTATGAATCGCATGCGCCCCCGCGAGGCCGCTGCTTTCAAAACCAATACCGCTAAGATAGGTGTTCGCTTCCACAATGCGCTCCAGCGCATCAGTTACGACGCCTGCCTGCGCCGCGCAGCGGGCTTTTTCGCCTTCTGCCAACAACGTATCATAACACAGGCGCGCCAGGCTCAATGCTGCCACGGTGGACTGTCCACCCGCCATGCTGGTCGCGCGGGCGTCATAACAGGCCTTCGCTTCAAACCAGGTAGAGAGCGCATCGCCCATCCCGGCAACCAACAAACGCACCGGCGCTTTAGCGATAATCGCGGTATCCATCACCACCATATCCGGGTTTTTCGGGTAGATCAGATACTCTTCAAACTCACCGGCTTCGGTATAAATGACCGACAGCGCGCTGGTTGGCGCATCGGTCGAGGCGATGGTCGGGATCACCACCACCGGCAGCTTCTGGTAATAGCCAATCGCTTTGGCGGTATCCAGCGTTTTGCCGCCGCCGATCCCGACCACGCCACGGCAACCGTGTTGCTTCAGAATGGCAATCAAACGATTAATTTCCACATGGCTGCATTCGCCGTTAAAGCGTTCCGCATGGCAGCTAATATCGTGATTATGCAGGCCATTGAGCACTTTCTCTCCCGCCAGATTCATCACGAAATCATCCGCAATCACAAAAAAGCTGTCCGCCAGATTTTTAGCATATTGACCAAATAAGATAGATGCATCAGGGCCCTGGAGATATTTGGCTGGAGATTGAATAACGTTTAGCATTCCTTTCATCCTCAAATAAGTACATGTTTTGACATGATGAGCCCTGGCATTGACCTGTTTAGCCTGATGCTAACGGCGAAAACAAAGCGCTACCGGAGCGATGCAATCACTGTATGGCGAGGCGAGCACAAAAAAATCATTCGTCTTTTTGTTCTGATATGAAACGGATAAAAAGAACATACGTTCCACATTGAAACAATTAACCCTAAAAAAGATAAGGTTTGCGATCCCGATCCGTTCCTTTAGCCCATATTTCTGTCACGCACAGAGGCCCGGTTTCGCCTTTTTGTTATCTAACGCCAGAATAACCGGCAAAAAAAAGCGCTCTGTCCCGAACAGCCCGCCCTGACGGCCGGTGAAAAAAGCCGCGTGGGTTCGCATTTAGCCATTTCCACTCGTCATTACGTTCCATTTAGGAACAAAAAACAATTTTTACGTTCCGAAATGAAACTCATTTTACTTGAGTTTTTTTCCGCGCTGACTCGGCCAGAATCTCTCCATCGCCTCCGCTACCATGACCATGCATTCGGGGGTTTGTTTAATACTCAACCTGCCGGAGCCGTTATGTCTCAATTCTTTTTTAACCAGCGTACCCATCTCGTTAACGATGTCATCGACGGTACGATTATCGCCAGTCCGTGGAATAACCTGGCACGCCTGGAGAGCGATCCGGCCATCCGCATCGTAGTGCGTCGCGATCTCAACAAAGAGAACGTCGCAGTGATCTCCGGCGGTGGCTCAGGTCACGAACCCGCCCACGTTGGATTTATCGGTAAAGGCATGTTAACTGCCGCGGTTTGCGGTGACGTGTTTGCTTCGCCGAGCGTCGATGCGGTACTGACCGCCATTCAGGCGGTGACCGGTGAGGCAGGCTGCCTGCTGATCGTGAAGAACTACACCGGCGATCGCCTAAATTTTGGCCTGGCCGCCGAGAAAGCGCGTCGGCTCGGTTATAACGTCGAAATGCTGATCGTCGGCGACGACATTTCGCTACCGGATAACAAGCACCCACGCGGGATCGCTGGCACCATCCTGGTGCACAAAGTTGCCGGCTATTTCGCCGAACGTGGCTACAACCTCGCTACCGTGCTGCGTGAAGCACAGTATGCGGCGAACAACACCTTCAGCCTGGGCGTCGCACTCTCCAGCTGTCATTTGCCACAGGAGACCGACGAGGCTCCGCGTCACCATCCGGGCCATGCAGAGCTGGGCATGGGCATTCACGGCGAGCCGGGTGCGTCGGTGATTGACACGCAAAACAGCGCGCAGGTGGTTAATCTGATGGTAGAGACGCTGATGGCCGCCCTGCCGGAAACCGGCCGTCTGGCAGTGATGATCAATAACCTCGGCGGCGTTTCCGTTGCCGAAATGGCCATCATTACCCGCGAACTGGCCAACAGCCCGCTGCACGAACGTATCGACTGGCTGATTGGCCCGGCCTCGCTGGTCACCGCGCTGGATATGAAAGGCTTCTCGCTGACCGCCATGGTGCTGGAAGAAAGCATCGAAAAAGCGCTGTTGACCGAAGTGGAAACCAGTAACTGGTCAACGCCCGTGCCCCCACGTGACATCACGACCGTGCCGTCATCTCAGCGCAGTGCACGCGTGGAATTTCAGCCTTCGGCTAACGAACAGGTTGCCGGGATTATTGAGCAAGTCACCGCAACGCTCGCCAATCTTGAAGCGCACCTCAATGCGCTGGATGCGAAAGTCGGCGACGGCGATACCGGGTCAACCTTTGCCGCAGGTGCGCGTGAAATTGCCGACCTGCTACATCACCAGCAGCTTCCGCTGGCTAACCTTGCCACGTTGTTTGCACTGATTGGCGAGCGCCTGACCGTGGTCATGGGGGGCTCCAGCGGCGTATTGATGTCAATTTTCTTCACCGCTGCCGGACAAAAGCTGGAGCAGGGTGCCGGGGTCGCCGATGCGCTAAATACGGGGCTCGCCCAGATGAAGTTCTACGGTGGTGCAGATGAAGGCGATCGTACGATGATTGATGCGCTGCAGCCCGCGCTAACATCGCTACTGGCACAACCACATAACCTGCAAGCCGCCTATGACGCTGCGCTGGCAGGCGCAGAACGGACCTGCCTGTCGAGCAAAGCCAACGCCGGGCGCGCGTCGTATCTCAGCAGTGATAGCCTGCTTGGTAATATGGACCCCGGCGCACACGCGGTGGCAATGGTGTTTAAAGCGCTGGCAGAGAGTGAGTTGGGCTAAGTTCTTCGTTCTACGGGTTATCAATGCCTGATGGCGCTTCGCTTATCAGGCCTACGGTTTGCTCACTTTTGTAGGCCGGATAAGGCGCTTGCGCTGATATCCGGCGAAGAAATGCCTGATGGCGCTTCGCTTATCAGGCCTACGGTTTGCTCGCTTTTGTAGGCCGGATAAGGCGCTTGCGCTGATATCCGGCAAAACATTAACGATAAACGCGAAGTCCGCCCTCTACGCCCCGGCTAAACAGCACCTGCCAAAGCTCGATATCTCTGGCACGGAATGCCCCAGCACACGCGCATAAATAGTAATTAAACATCCTTTTGAAGGTCGCGGAATAACGCGACGACAGCGTCGGCCATGCCTGGTTAAACCGTTCATGCCAGGCCATCAGCGTTTTATCGTAGTCGCTGCCGAAGTTATGCCAGTCCTCCATCACAAACCGCGATTCGCTGGCCTCGGCAATGTGGGAAATCGCCGGTAAACAGCCGTTTGGGAAGATATATTTATTGATCCACGGATCCACACTCATCCCTTTTTTATTGCTGCCAATGGTATGCAGCAGGAACAATCCATCGGGTTTTAAGCAGCGGTCGGCAATACTGAAATAGGTGTCGTAGTTTTTCGGGCCCACGTGTTCAAACATCCCCACGGAGACAATACGATCATAGTGTTTATCGAGGTCGCGATAATCCTGCAGCAGAATAGTGACATCCAGCCCGTCACAGCGCTGCTGCGCCATTTTCTGCTGTTCTTTCGAGATGGTAACCCCGTCTACCGCTACGCCATAATGGCGTGCGGCATATTCAGCCAGCCCGCCCCAGCCACAACCGATATCCAGCAAACGCATGCCCGGTTGCAATTGCAGCTTCTCACAAATCATTTTTAATTTGGCATTCTGCGCGTCGTCTAATGTTGTCGCGTCTTTCCAGTAGCCGCAGGAATATTGCATGTGGGGATCAAGCATCAGGGCGAAAAGATCGTTACCTATATCGTAGTGTTCTTTGCCGACAATCCAGGCACGGCTGCGTGATTGCAGATTAAACAAACGCGCGCTGGCAATGCGTAAAATATCTTTCAGATTGCCCGGCATTTTTTGGTCGAGTTTTGCTTTAAGGATTTTGCAGAACAGAATATCGAGCCGCTCGCAATCCCACCAGCCTTCCATATAGCTTTCACCCAGCCCTAACGAGCCTTGTTGCAGCACCCGTTTAAAGAAACCGGCATGGTGAAGTTGAATGTCCCAGGCGCGCGAACCATTAATCTGGATATCAGCCTGCTGGAGCAGGTCTTTCCCCATTCGGGTCCAGTTATCATTTGTTTCATTGACGATGACAGCATCAGAACACAGCGAATTCATGGTATTTACCAAAGGTGGACGAATAATTCTTACGCAAGATTATTATGGAAAACAGGGTGTATGTATTATGATTTGCGGACAAGATCTATCGAACAGAAGCCACATCACCGGAAGTATCAGGTATTTTTTATGGACACCCTCAGGCAAAAACAGTGGAGTTCTTTCCCGGATGATTCAATGGCGGAACTGCCGCAGGACGTGTACTTTCGTTCTTATGTCCTTGAAGCGAATAACCATGTTCCACCGCATTCACACGCATTTACCCAGTTTCATTTCGCCCGTAAGGGCAGCATGCGCATTGATGTCGCCGGTAAATGCTGGATAATTCCCGCACATTACGGTATCTGGATCCCGAATAATATTGAGCATGCGGTATGGGCGCTGGATGACGTGTATTTAGAGAATCTGGATATTAAGCCAGGCTTTCTTGAGAAGCGCATCGACGAGTGTAAAGTGGTGGCGATCAGTGATTTCGCCAGAGAGTTTATTCATTACGCCACCAACGTCATTTCAGGCCATTATGATAGCCAGTCAAAAGAAGGAAAACTGGTGAGCGTGCTGGTCGATATTATTTTGCAATTACCGGAAGTCGCCTTTGTATTACCCTGGCCGCAGGATGCAGAATTAACAAAAGTGTGCCGGACAATACAGGAATCTCCCGCACGGGAACACTCGGTGGAGTACTGGGCTAATCATCTTGGCATGTCCGCCCGGACTTTCTCGCGTCATTTCAAAAAAGAAACCGGGTTACCGTTCAGCGTCTGGAAGCAAAAGATGCGTATTCTGGAATCGGTGTTAATGCTGAAGAAAAATAAAAGCGTTACCGCCGTGGCGCTCGACGTGGGGTATTCAAGCACCGCGGCGTTTAGCTACGCGTTCCGCCAGGCATTTGGCGTTCCGCCGTCAAATTATTAATCAGCCGCTTTCCGCTGATGCCAGTAGGCTGCCGCACGCACCCGCTGCGGGTCAAACGCCTCGGTTTCAAAGCGGGCGCTCAAATTTTTTACCACTTTCCCTTCGCCGGTTACCCAGATGAAATAATCGTCTGCAGGCACCGTCAGCCGAGCCAGCGCGTCATCCACCGCCTGTTCGTCATGCCCGACAAACCACTGGATAGCAAACCCATCCAGATGGGCAAGGTAGTCCTGATACGCCGCATCCTGCACGCTTACCAGCGCCGTGACGTTCGGGCGTCGCGCTAAACGACTGAGCGCTTCCAGGCGACGGCGCAATGCGGGCATTCCCGATTCATCGCACACATAAACCTGATACGCATACTCTTCCGGTACCACCAGCGAGCCGCGCGGTCCGCCAATCGTCAGTGTATCCCCTGCACGGGCATGCATCGCCCACGTACTCGCCACGCCACCGTCATGAATATAAAAATCCAGCGCCAGTTCATGACGCGCATCATCGTATAGCGGCGTGTAATCCCGGGACGCAGGGCGCACACCGTCAGCCCAGACGATGCCCTCATCGGTAACCACCGGCGGCACAAAATGGCTGCCTGGCTCAGGAAAGAAAACTTTGGCGTGGTCATCAAAGCCGCGTGAGCTGAAGCCGTCCAGCGCCTCCCCGCCCAGCACGATGCGCTGAAAACCTGCGCTGATACGCTCAACGCGCAGGACGGTAAGTTCACGGAAGCGCAGTTCATTACGAACGCGCTGGGGGTAGCGTGAGGTGTTTTTTGTCATTTTTCGCCTTCGTGAGGATAATACGATATATCTAAATTAATATTCAAATGATAATGATTGCTAATAACAAAGATTGCAAGCATTTTTTTGATACACTCACAGCGTAAAACCCCCTTCTCATCACTGATGATAATTTACATAGAAATCAATCAATTAAAACACCATTCTATCACACACTTGCAAAGTCATAACTTTTAGATATAAATTAGATATATCGAAACAACATCTGGAGACTACCATGCAAAACCACCATGACGGTTGCTGCAAACATGCAGATCACCCACACGAAGGTTGCTGCAAAGGCGAAGAACATCGCCACGAAGGCTGCAACAGTGAAGGACATCACCACGAGCACGGCTGCGGGCATCGCCATGGTCGCGGTGGCGGCGGGCGTCGTCAGCGTTTCTTCGGTCACGGCGAATTACGCCTGGTGATTCTGGATATTTTGACCCGCGATGCCAGCCACGGCTATGAGCTGATCAAAGCCATCGAAACGCTGACCCAGGGCCACTACACGCCGAGTCCAGGGGTGATTTATCCGACGCTGGATTTCTTGCAGGATCAAGAGCTGATTGTCATCAGCGAAGAGGAAGGTGGGCGTAAACAGATCACGATCACGGCGCAAGGCCAGCAGTGGCTGGAGGAAAATCGCGAGCATCTGGCGCTTATTCATGAACGCGTTAAAGCACGCTGCGTTGGCTTTGAATTACGTAAAAACCCGCAGATGAAACGCGCGCTGGAAAACTTCAAAGCCGTACTGGATCTGCGGGTCAATCACGGTGACACCAGCGATGCGCAGATCAAAAAAATCATCGGTATTATCGATCGCGCAGCGCTGGATATCGCTCAACTGGATTAATCGGGTCATCGGGCGGAACCCGGTGTTCCGCCTGAATAGCTGCGCTTAATGCAGCACCGTCACCGCATCTTCCAGGCGCCCGGCGCGATGTTTCACCCGCACAGAAATTTGCGCGCTCTCTTCAACCAGCTCGGCATTTTTCTGCGTAATATTGCTCAACTCATTCACCGCACGGGTCAGGCTGCTCAGCCCGTCCGCTTGTTCCAGCGTCGAATGGCTGATTTGTGCAATCAGCTGGGTGACGTTCTGTACCTGCGCCACAATGTCGTCCATCGTGCGGCCAGCGGCGTGAACCTGGCTGGATCCGGACCGCACCTTGTCGGCACTGGCATCAATCAGCTTGCGGATGTCATTCGCCGCACTGGCGCTCCGGCTGGCAAGATGGCGTACTTCCCCTGCCACGACGGCAAACCCTTTCCCCTGCTCGCCCGCTCGCGCCGCTTCAACCGCCGCATTCAATGCCAGGATATTGGTCTGGAAAGCAATATCGTTAATCAGCGTGGTGATGGTGCCGATACGCTGGGTGCTGCTGGCGATATCGTCCATCGTTTTGATCACCGTCTCCATCGCCTCGCCTCCCTGCGTTGCCGCACTGCTGGCGGCAATCGAGAGTTTGTCAGCCGCAGATGCTGTCGCCGAGTTTTGCTTCACCGACGCCGCCATCTGGTTCATCGTCGTCACCGTTTCCTGCACGTTTTCAACCGTTTGCTGGGTGTGCTTGTTTAAATCATCGCTACCTTTTGCCAGCGTATCGCTGTCGTTACGCACGCAGGAAACCTGGCTTGAAACGTCGTGAATAAGCCAGCGGCACATTAATCCCAGTTGCCCCACCGCCCGCAGCATCAGGCCCAACTCATCGCTGCGGTTCAGGTGCGTCACGCTGTTGCGCTCGCCGGTCGCCACTTTCAGCGCCTGGCGGGCGACATTTTCTATCGGGCGTACAATTTGCCATTCGAAAATCGCCGCACCCGCCAGCATCACCAGCGCACTCACCAGCAGCAGCGGCCACGCCGCGCCCATTTGCTGCAACGCTGCCGCCAGCACGGCAAACATCAGTGTCATCACGCTGCGCACCCGCCAGCGAACCGGCAGCGCCGGCAGCTTTCCCAGCCAACTTTTACGCACCACGAGTCCCTTATGGATGCGTTTGTTGCAACGTCCTTCATTTAGCGCCTGATACAACGGCTCGACCGCTGCAATCTCCTCCTGCGTCGCCCGGGTTCGAATCGACATATACCCGGTCATTCGCCCTTCACGTACCATCGGCACCGCATTGGCTCGCACCCAGTAGTGATCGCCGTTTTTACAGCGATTTTTTACAATGCCGCTCCATGGCTCCCCCTGTTGCAGCGTGTACCACATATCAGCAAATGCCGCCTTGGGCATGTCCGGGTGACGAACCTGATTATGCGGCTTGCCGAGCAGCTCGCTCAGCTGATAGCCGCTAACCTGGACAAACGTGTCATTCGCATGAGTGATGTAGCTTTGTAAATCGGTAGTCGACATGAGGGTAATATCATCATCCAGCGGAGTATGCTGCTGACTAACGTAGGGATCAGAAGACATGGTTGCGTCCTATGCAGGTTATCTGGTTGTTAACTTTTTCGGCATATGTTATTTCGGCGATAATTTTTTTATCTTTAGTTGTTAAATTTGATTTAGATCGCAATTTGCGATTAAACCTCAGAATTTGTATGTTTTCTAATTCATTGATTTAAAATACTTTCATCCTGTAACTATTCAATCAAGCTTCACTCTGCGCACCGTCACAGTGCAACTTCTGCCTGTTTTTGGCGCAGAAGATCGCGTATCTCACCTGTTTTCAGAGAGTCAACCTGGGCAAAATACCGCCAAATGTTAACTTTTGGCATTAAATGTTTCACAAATGAAATGTATCATGGTGTTTATCCCGATTTTCGTTAAGCGCGCCGGGATGGCGTAATCCCTGCAATACTTAATTCAGTATCATGTGATACGCGAACTCCGGGAGCATATTTTGAACAGGTTACCTTCCAGCGCATCGGCCCTGGCCTGCAGCGCACACGCACTGAACCTCATCGAAAAGCGAACGCTTGATCATGAGGAAATGAAAGCACTTAACCGAGAGGTCATTGAATACTTCAAAGAGCATGTCAATCCGGGGTTCTTAGAGTATCGAAAATCTGTAACTGCCGGCGGGGATTACGGAGCCGTAGAGTGGCAAGCGGGAAGCCTGAATACGCTTGTCGACACCCAGGGACAGGAATTTGTTGACTGCCTGGGCGGTTTTGGAATTTTCAACGTGGGGCACCGTAATCCAGTAGTGGTCTCCGCCGTACAGAATCAACTCGCTAAACAACCTCTGCACAGCCAGGAATTACTTGACCCCTTGCGGGCCATGTTGGCGAAAACGCTCGCCGCACTGGCGCCCGGCAAGCTGAAATACAGCTTCTTTTGCAACAGCGGAACCGAGTCGGTTGAAGCGGCGCTGAAGCTGGCGAAAGCCTATCAATCGCCACGCGGCAAATTTACGTTTATTGCCACCAGCGGCGCGTTCCACGGTAAATCGCTGGGCGCACTGTCCGCGACGGCCAAATCCACGTTCCGTAAACCGTTTATGCCATTGCTGCCGGGCTTCCGTCATGTTCCGTTTGGTGACATTGACGCGATGCGTACCGTGCTCAGCGAGTGTAAAAAGACCGGTGACGATGTAGCTGCCGTGATCCTCGAGCCGATTCAGGGTGAAGGTGGCGTGATCCTGCCACCGCAGGGATACCTGACCGCCGTGCGCAAACTGTGCGACGAGTTTGGCGCGCTGATGATCCTTGATGAAGTGCAAACCGGCATGGGTCGTACTGGCAAGATGTTCGCCTGCGAGCACGAAAACGTGCAGCCCGACATTATGTGTCTGGCGAAAGCGCTAGGCGGCGGCGTAATGCCTATCGGTGCGACCATCGCTACCGAAGAGGTGTTCTCCGTGCTGTTCGATAACCCATTCCTGCACACCACCACCTTTGGCGGCAACCCGCTTTCCTGTGCGGCGGCACTCGCAACCATCAATGTCCTACTGGAGCAGAATTTACCGGCTCAGGCAGAACAAAAAGGCGATATGTTGCTGGATGGCTTCCGACATCTGGCGCGGGAATACCCGGATCTGGTGCAGGACGTACGCGGTAAAGGCATGCTGATGGCGATCGAATTTGTTGATAATGAGATCGGCTACAACTTTGCCAGCGAGATGTTCCGCCAGCGGGTGTTGGTTGCCGGAACGCTGAACAACGCGAAGACGATCCGCATCGAACCGCCGCTCACGTTAACCATCGAACAATGTGAGTTGGTATTACGCTCAACGCGTAAAGCGCTGGCCGCATTACGCGTCAGCGTAGAGCAAGTGTGACAGACGCCGGATGGCGCTGCACTTTTCCGGCCTACGGGATCACATGTAGGCCGGATAGGGCGTAACCGCCATCCGGCAGCATCACACGCTTACACAATCCGCACGCCTGCGGGCATCACGCGCTCTGGCGTCAACAGCACGCTTTCACTGCCATCGTCCGTTTCCGCACACAACAGCATGCATTCTGACGTTTCGCCGCGCATTTTCGCTTTTTGCAGATTACACAGCACCACCACCGTTTTCCCCATCAGCTCATCTTCGCGGTAGTAAGGCACCAGGCTGGTCACGGTTTGCAGCGTTCGTTCGCCGACATCGACCTGAACGATGTAGAGTTTATCGGCATTGTCATGACGCTTTACCTGGGTAATTGTTCCCACGCGAATTTCCATTCGGGCGAAATCCGTAAATGCGATCGTGTCCATTCTTTTCTCCTTTGGTAAAATTTTACTAAATGTTAGCAAAAAACCGTCCTGGCATTGTTCTCAAAAGCCGTAAAATGATGCGCCCATCACACTCTGAAAGCGGGGTTTTACCGTGAATATGTCAATTAGAGGTACTTTTTTTACTGAAAACAGGTGAATAGATAAGCACTTCATTTACAATGCGGGGGTAACTCAGGGAAAAGGTAAACATGGCAACACTTAAAGACATCGCAATCGAAGCTCGTGTATCCCTGGCGACAGTGTCCCGGGTGTTAAATGATGACCCGACGCTAAACGTAAAAGAAGAAACCAAGCGTCGCATTCTGGAGATCGCGGAAAAGCTGGAGTACAAAACCAGCAGCGCGCGTAAACACCAGACCAGTACGGTCGGCCCCCAGCATATTCTGGCGCTCTACAGCTACCAGCAGGATTTGGAAATCAACGATCCTTACTATCTCGCTATACGACACGGGATTGAAACGCAATGTGAAAAGCTGGGGATCGAACTAACCAACTGCTATGAACACAGCGGGTTGCCCGACCATAAAAATATTACCGGCATTCTCATCGTTGGTAAGCCATCTCCTGCCCAGCGCGCTGCAGCAACCGCGCTGACCGACAACATCTGCTTTATCGACTTTCATGAACCCGGTAGCGACTATGATGCCGTCGATATCGATCTGACCCGCATCAGCAAAGAGAGTATCGATTTTTTCATCGCCCAGGGCGTGACCCGCATTGGCTTCATCGGCGGTGAAGACGAGCCGGGCAAAGCGGATATCCGCGAGGCCGCGTTTGTCGAATACGGTCGCCTGCAGCAGGTGGTCTCGGAACACGATATCTATCGTGGCGGATTCTCCAGCTCGTCAGGTTATGAGTTGGCGAAAAAAATGCTGGCCAAAGAAGATTATCCCAGCGCCCTGTTTGTCGCCTCAGACTCAATCGCCATTGGCGTTCTGCGCGCAATTCACGAACGTGGCCTGGCGATTCCACAGGATATTTCGCTGATTAGCGTCAATGACATTCCGACGGCACGATTCACCTTCCCTCCGCTGTCCACCGTGCGCATCCATTCAGAAATGATGGGCAGTCAGGGCGTTAACCTGCTGTTTGAAAAAGCCCGTGACGGACGCGCGCTGCCGCTGCTGGTTTTCGTGCCCAGCAAGCTGAAACTGCGCGGCACCACCCGCTAACCTCCCTTTTTTCGCGCCCGGTTTCTTCTGATACCGGGCATGCGTTGTCATGCCTTGTTTTTCTCTGCACGGGTTATTTTCGTGATCAAGTTAAAGTAAATCATCTTACCCGCTATATTTTAGTAAAACTTTTACTAAAATCACCTGCAATGACACTTACTCACCATCACTTTGAATGGTTCCGATTTCTCTCCACCGGGAGGCCTTATGAATCGCTGGGAAAACATTCAGCTCACCCACGAAAATCGACTGGCGCCACGCGCATACTTTTTCTCTTATGACTCGGTAGCGCAGGCTCGCTCGTTTGCCCGTGAAACCAGCAGCCTTTTTCAACTGCTGAGCGGTCAGTGGAATTTTCAGTTCTTTGAGCATCCGCTGCAGGTGCCAGAAGCCTTTACGTCGCAGTATATGCACGACTGGGGCAGCATCACCGTCCCCGGCATGTGGCAGATGGAAGGACACGGCAAGCTGCAATATACCGACGAAGGTTTCCCGTTCCCGATTGATGTGCCCTACGTCCCCACCGATAACCCGACCGGTGCATATCAGCGGATGTTTACCCTCAGCGAAGGCTGGCAGGGAAAACAAACGCTGATTAAGTTCGACGGCGTTGAAACCTACTTCGAAGTGTACGTCAACGGCCAGTACGTGGGCTTCAGCAAGGGCAGCCGTCTGACGGCCGAATTTGATATCAGCGCAATGGTGCACACCGGTGACAACCTGCTGTGTGTGCGCGTGATGCAGTGGGCAGACTCTACCTACGTTGAAGACCAGGATATGTGGTGGTCTGCGGGGATCTTCCGCGACGTCTATCTGGTGGGCAAGCAGGCGACCCACATTCAGGATTTTACCCTTCGTACCGAGTTCGATGATAACTACCGCGATGCCACTCTCTCCTGCGACATTGTGCTGGAAAACCTTGCCGACTCACCGGCACAGACCTCGCTGGAATACACCTTATTTGACGGTGAGCGGGTGCTGCACAGCGGTGTTATCAGTCATCTGACTCTCGATAAGCTCACCCGTACTGCCTTTGATTTCGAGGTTAGTGCGCCACAGCAGTGGTCGGCTGAGTCGCCGTATCTTTATCATTTAGTGATGACGTTAAAAGATGCCAGCGGCAATATTATTGAGGTGGTTCCGCAGCGCGTCGGATTCCGCGACATTACGATCCGCGACGGGCTGTTTTACATCAACAACCACTACGTAATGCTGCACGGTGTTAACCGCCACGATAACGATCATCTGAAAGGCCGCGCGGTCGGAATGGATCGGGTCGAAAAAGATCTGCTGCTGATGAAGCAGCACAACATTAACTCGGTGCGTACCGCGCATTACCCGAACGATCCGCGCTTCTATGAGCTATGCGATATCTACGGCCTGTTTGTGATGGCCGAGACCGACGTCGAATCCCACGGCTTCGCCAACGTCGGCGATATCAGTCGCATCACCGACGATCCGACCTGGGAACCGGTATACGTTGAGCGCATCGTGCGCCACATCCACGCACAGAAAAACCATCCGTCGATCGTCATCTGGTCACTGGGCAACGAATCCGGGTACGGCTGTAATATTCGTGCCATGTACCACGCTGCGAAAGCGCTGGATAACACGCGTCTGGTGCATTACGAAGAAGATCGCGACGCCGAAGTGGTGGACATTATTTCCACCATGTATACCCGCGTGCCGCTGATGAATGAGTTTGGTGAATATCCGCATCCGAAACCACGCATCATCTGCGAATACGCCCACGCCATGGGTAACGGCCCCGGCGGGCTGACGGAATATCAAAACGTCTTTTACCAGCACGATTGCATTCAAGGACACTATGTCTGGGAATGGTGCGACCATGGCATTCAGGCAAAAGATGATAACGGCAACGTCTGGTATAAATTTGGCGGTGACTACGGCGACTACCCGAATAACTACAACTTCTGCCTCGACGGCCTGATTTACCCCGATCAAACACCGGGACCGGGTCTGAAAGAGTATAAGCAGGTGATCGCCCCAGTGAAGGTCTACGCGAAGGACCTGACGCGCGGTGAACTGCGTGTCGCAAATAAGCTGTGGTTCACCACGCTTGACGACTATACCCTGCAAATTGAAGTGCGGGCCGAAGGTGAAACGCTCTCCACGCAGCGGATTAAACTTCACGACGTGGCCCCCAACAGCGACGCACTGCTGCACTGCATGCTGCCGACGCTGGATGAGAGGGAAGCCTTTCTCAATGTCATCGTCAGCAAAGACTCCCGCACGTCCTACAGCGACGCCGGGCACCATATTGCCACTTACCAGTTCCCGCTAAAGGCCAGAACCGCTACGCCAGTGCCGTTTAGTCAGCAAAACGCCAGCGCCCTGACGCTGGAAGACGATCGCCTGCGCTGCACCGTTCGCGGCTATAACTTCGCGATAACCTTCTCAAAGCTGAACGGGAAGCCGATCAGCTGGAACGTGAATGGCGAAGAGCTCATTACCCGCGAGCCGAAGATTAATTTCTTCAAGCCGACGATTGATAACCACAAACAGGAGTTCGAAGGTCTCTGGCAGCCAAATCATTTACAGATTATGCAGGAGCATCTGCGGGATTTTGCCCTCGAACACACTGACAATGCGGTGGTGATTACCAGCCAGACGATCATCGCCCCGCCGGTATTTGATTTCGGTATGCGTTGCACCTACCGCTGGCGGGTAACGGTCGACGGTCAGCTGAATGTTGAGCTTTCCGGTCAGCCTTACGGCGAGTATCCGCACATTATTCCGTGCATTGGCTTCACCATGGGCATCAACGGTGATTTGGGGCAAGTCGCGTATTACGGACGTGGTCCGGGCGAGAATTACGCCGACAGCCAGCAGGCCAACATTATCGATATCTGGCGTTCGACCGTGGATGCGATGTTCGAGAACTACCCATTCCCCCAAAACAACGGCAATCGCCAGGATGTGCGCTGGGCAGCGCTGACCAACCGCCATGGCAACGGTCTGCTGGTCGTCCCACAACGTCCTGTCAATTTAAGTGCCTGGCGCTATACGCCCGAAAATCTCTTTGCCGCACAGCACTGCAATGAACTCCAGCGCAGCGATGACATCACTCTGAATCTGGACCATCAGCTACTGGGCCTGGGTTCCAACTCCTGGGGAAGCGAGGTGCTCGACTCCTGGCGCGTCTGGTTCCGCGAGTTCAACTACGGCTTTACGTTGCTGCCCATTTCCGGCACCGAGGCCACCGTTCAGACCACTGCTAATCGCGCCTTTGGCACGGAGTTCTTTTCCACGAATTTGCACAGCGAGAATACAAAATGAGGATCATCGATAACTTAGAGCAGTTCCGACAACTCTACGCTTCAGGTCGGAAGTGGCAGCGCTGCGTTGAGGCGATTGAAAATATCGACAACATTCAGCCCGGCGTCGCCCATTCCATCGGTGATTCGCTCACTTACCGCGTGGAGACCGACTCCGCTACCGATGCGCTATTTACCGGTCATCGCCGTTACTTTGAGGTGCATTACTACCTGCAAGGGCAGCAAAAAATTGAGTATGCCGCCAAAGAGGATTTACAGGTGGTTGAATACTATCGCGATGAAACCGATCGCGAATACCTGAAGGGATGCGGAAAAACGGTAGAAGTACACGAAGGGCAGCTGGTTATTTGCGACAACCACGAAGCCTACCGCTTTATCTGTAATAGCGCGGTGAAGAAAGTCGTACTCAAAGTCACCATCGAAGATGGTTATTTTCATAATAAATAAAAAGACAGGCGGCACAGAAGTTGTGCCGCCAGTACCCTACAATAATCAGGAATCGGAGATGTGCTATGTCTGATACCAAGCGTAATACCATCGGCAAGTTCGGCTTACTGTCGCTGACCTTTGCCGCCGTTTATAGTTTTAACAACGTAATCAATAATAATATTGAGCTTGGTCTGGCATCTGCACCGATGTTTTTCCTCGCCACGATTTTCTACTTTATTCCGTTCTGCTTAATCATTGCCGAATTTGTTTCGCTGAACAAAAACTCCGAAGCCGGTGTTTACGCATGGGTAAAAAGCTCACTGGGCGGGCGCTGGGCATTTATTACCGCCTACACCTACTGGTTCGTTAACCTGTTCTTTTTTACCTCGTTACTTCCGCGCGTAATCGCCTATGCCTCCTATGCATTTTTAGGCTACGAATACATTTTGACGCCGTTCGCTACCACCGTGTTAAGTATGGTGCTGTTTGCCTTCTCAACCTGGGTTTCGACCAACGGCGCAAAAATGCTCGGGCCGATTACCTCCGTCACTTCCACGCTGATGCTGCTGTTGACGCTGTCTTATATTTTACTGGCGGGGACTGCGTTGGTTGGCGGCGTACAGCCTGCCGATCCCATCACCGTGGATGCCATGATCCCGAATTTTAACTGGGCCTTCCTCGGTATTACGACCTGGATTTTTATGGCGGCAGGCGGCGCGGAGTCCGTGGCGGTGTACGTCAACGACGTGAAGGGTGGCTCAAAATCATTTGTGAAAGTGATTATTATCGCCGGGATTTTTATCGGTGTGCTTTACTCAATCTCCTCAGTACTGATCAACGTTTTTGTCAGCAGCAAAGAGCTGAAGTTTACCGGTGGCTCGGTGCAGGTATTCCACGGTCTGGCCGCATACTTCGGCTTACCTGAGCTGGTGGTTAACCGCTTTGTCGGTCTGGTGTCCTTTACCGCAATGTTTGGGTCACTGCTGATGTGGACCGCAACGCCGGTTAAAATTTTCTTCTCCGAAATCCCGGAAGGTATTTTTGGCAAGAAAACCGTCGAACTGAATGAAAACGGCGTTCCCGCTCGCGCAGCCTGGATCCAGTTTTTGATCGTGATACCGCTGATGATTATCCCCACGCTCGGTTCGAATACCGTGCAGGATTTAATGAATACCATCATTAACATGACCGCTGCGGCATCCATGCTGCCTCCGCTGTTTATTATGCTGGCCTATTTGAATCTGCGCGCCAAGCTGGACCACTTACCGCGCGACTTCCGCATGGGATCGCAAAAAACCGGGATTATCGTGGTATCGATGCTGATTGCCCTGTTCACCATTGGATTTATCGCTTCAACGTTCCCAACCGGCGGCAACATTATCACCATTATTTTCTATAACGTCGGTGGTATTGTTATTTTCCTCGGTTTTGCCTGGTGGAAATACAGTAAATACATCAAAGGACTAACCAAAGAAGAAAAAGCCATTGAAGCCGCACCAGCTTCAGACAGTCATTAATTCATAAAACATAATAACAATAAACAATATTCGCCAAGGCTATAACAATAAAAACATTATTTTATTTTGCTTAGGATAGAAGCATGAAAATCAATAGCCATTGTTGCAGGGTATTTATTGCCCTGCCCTTTTTCTGTGTCTCCTCTCTGGGTGCAGAAGAAGTGCGACCGGCAGAACACGACGACACAAAAACGCCCGCAATATCCTCTCCCTCATTTCGTTTTTATGGCGAACTGGGAATGGGGGGATATATGGATTTAGAGGGACAGGATAAACATAAATACAGTGACGGAACCTATATCGAAGGGGGCCTGGAAATTAAACACGGCTCGTGGTTTGGTCTGATCTATGGCGAAGGCTGGACCGTACAGGCGGATCACCAGGGAAACGCCTGGGTGCCCGATCATAGCTGGGGCGGGTTTGAAGGCGGAATTAACCGATTTTACGGCGGTTACCGCACCGATGACGGCACGGAGCTAATGCTCAGCCTGCGCCAGGACTCATCGCTCGATGACCTGCAATGGTGGGGAGACTTCACGCCGGATCTGGGCTACGTCATCCCCAACACGCGCGACATCATGACCGCCATTAAGGTGCAAAACCTGACCGGCCCGCTGCGTTATAGCGTGACCGCCACGCCTGCCGGACATCATGATGAAAGCAAGGCCTGGCTGCACTTCGGCAAATACGATCGCTACGACGATAAGTATACCTATCCGGCCATGATGAATGGCTACATCCAGTACGACCTGACCGAAGGCGTAACCTGGATGAACGGTCTGGAGATCACCGACGGCACCGGACAACTGTTCCTGACCGGCCTTCTCTCGCCTAACTTTGCTGCGCGCGCCTGGCATCACACCGGACGCGCCGACGGCCTGGATGAATGGGGTACAGAGACCGGCTATATGGTCAGTGCCATGTATGAAGCGCTCAAAGGCGTCTACCTCTCCACCGCCTACAGCTATGCCAAACATCGGCCAGACAACGCCGAGGATGAAACCACCTCTTTTATGCAGTTCGGTATCTGGTATGAATACGGCAGCGGTCGTTTCGCCACCGCCTTCGACAGCCGGTTCTATATGCAAAATGCATCTGGCGACCCGAGCGACCAGATCTTCCTGATGCAATATTTCTATTGGTAACAAGGACCGGAATACCATGAACATGACACCTATTCTTACGCCGCTGGCGTGTGGGCTGCTGATGAGTTTTTCCTCACTGGCAGCTAACGTAGACAGCGTTAAAAACGTCATCAATCGCACCGGCGCGCCAGGTTATATGCACGACTACGATTATGACGACCATCAGCGTTTTAATCCCTTTTTCGACCTCGGCGCATGGCACGGACACCTGTTGCCGGATGGCCCTGCAACAATGGGCGGCTTCCCTGGCGTGGCGCTACTGACGGAAGAGTACATCAACTTTATGGCCACAAATTTTGACCGGCTGACGGTGTACCAGAACGGTAAAAAGGTCGATTTCACTCTCGAGGCTTACAGCCTGCCCGGCGCACTGGTACAGAAACTGTCATCCACTGCGGTGCAGATCGAGATGACGCTGCGCTTTGCCAGTTCACATACCTCACTACTGGAAACCAAAATCACTAGCAATACGCCGCTGGATCTGGTGTGGGACGGAGAGTTACTGGAAAAGCTGGAAGCGAAAGAGGGAAAACCCCTCTCCGATAAAACCATTGATGACGAGTATCCGGACTACCAGCGAAAAATAATCGCTACGCGCGACGGCCTGAAGGTCACCTTCGGTAAAGTGCGATCAACCTGGGATCTGCTGACCTCCGGCGAGTCGGAGTATCAGGTACACAAATCACTTGCCATGAACACCACTGTTGATGGCCACCGATTTACCAGTAAAGCGCATATCAATGGCTCTACCACGCTTTACACCACCTATTCACATCTGTTGACCGCGCAGGAGGTCAGCAAAGAACAGGCGCAGATCCGCGATATTCTGGCGCGCCCGTCTTCTTACATGCTCGCCTCACAGCAGCGCTGGGAATCCTATCTCAAAAAAGGTTTAAACAACCCGGATGCCACCCCAGAACAAACCCGCGTGGCGGTGAAGGCTATCGAAACGCTGAACGGTAACTGGCGCTCACCGGGTGGTGCGGTTAACTACAATACCGTGACGCCGTCGGTAACGGGCCGCTGGTTCTCTGGCAACCAGACCTGGCCGTGGGACACCTGGAAGCAGGCGTTTGCAATGGCGCACTTTAACCCGGATATCGCGAAAGAAAATATTCGCGCTGTTTTCTCGTGGCAGGTTAAACCCGGCGATCCGGTGCGCCCACAGGACGCGGGATTTATTCCCGATCTGATTGCCTGGAACCTCAGCCCGGAACGCGGTGGTGATGGCGGTAACTGGAACGAGCGCAATACCAAGCCCAGCCTGGCGGCATGGTCGGTGATGGAAGTCTACAACGTCACCAAAGACAAATCCTGGCTCGAAGAAATGTACCCGAAACTGGTGGCATACCACGACTGGTGGCTGCGTAACCGCGATCATAACGGCAACGGCGTTCCAGAGTACGGCGCCACTCGCGATAAAGCGCACAACACCGCCAGCGGCGAGATGCTGTTCACGGTGAAAAAGGGTGACAAAGAAGAAACCCTGTCAGGGCTGCAAAACTATGCCGCTGTTACCCGCAACGGCCAGTATGACAGCCTGGAGATCCCGGCGCAGGTCGCCGCCTCGTGGGAATCCGGACGTGACGACGCCGCGGTGTTTGGTTTTATCGACAAAGAACAACTGGATAAGTACGTCGCTAACGGTGGCAAACGCAGCGACTGGGTGGTGAAATTCGCTGAAAATCGCAGCCACGACGGAAAATTACTGGGCTATTCGCTACTCCAGGAGTCGGTCGATCAGGCCAGCTACATGGTCAGCGATAACCATTACCTGGCGGAAATGGCGACCCTGCTCGGGAAAACGCAGGAGGCGAAACGCTATCAGGCGCTGGCGACGAAACTGACGGATTACATCAATACCTGTATGTTCGATGCGAATACGCAGTATTTCTATGACGTTCGCATTGAAGATAAGCCGCTGGCAAACGGCTGTGCCGGAAAACCGATTGTCGAACGTGGGAAAGGGCCGGAAGGCTGGTCACCGCTGTTTAACGGCGCGGCCACGCAGTCTCATGCTGACGCGGTGGTGAAGGTGATGCTCGACCCGAAAGAGTTCAACACCTTTGTGCCGCTGGGCACCGCGGCGCTCACCAACCCGGCTTTCGGCCCGGATATTTACTGGCGTGGGCGCGTGTGGGTGGATCAGTTCTGGTTTGGCTTAAAAGGCATGGCGCGCTACGGCTACCGCGATGAAGCGCTGAAAATGGCGGATACGTTCTTCAACCATGCCAAAGGACTCACTGCGGACGGCCCAATTCAGGAAAACTATAACCCGCTGACCGGCGCGCAACAGGGTGCCCCCAACTTCTCCTGGAGCGCGGCGCATCTGTACATGTTGTATAATGATTTTCTTAAAAAACAGTAAGCTGTGACCTATTGCCGGATAAAGTGCTTGCACCGACATCCGGCAAATTCTTTCTCTGGCCCCACTCCTTTTTTGAATCCCATCACAATCACGGCATTCCCCTTTTCCCTTTTGCGCCGCGACGGCTAAATTAGTAACTCATCCGACCACATAACAATAATTTTACATACTGGACACCATTATGAGCTATCCGTCGCTGTTCGCCCCGCTCGATCTGGGATTCACCACGCTTAAAAACCGCGTGTTGATGGGTTCAATGCATACCGGTCTGGAAGAGTATCCCGATGGCGCAGAACGGCTGGCCGCGTTCTACGCCGAGCGCGCCCGTCACGGCGTCGCTCTGATTGTGAGCGGCGGTATTGCCCCTGCGCTTTCCGGCGTGGGTATGGAAGGCGGCGCGATGTTAAACGATGCCAGCCAGTTACCACATCACCGCGTAATTACCGACGCGGTGCATGACGAAGGCGGCAAAATCGCGCTGCAAATTCTGCATACCGGACGTTATAGCTATCAGCCGCACCTCGTCGCGCCCTCCGCTATTCAGGCGCCGATCAACCGCTTTACCCCGCATGAGCTGACCCACGATGAAGTCCTGCAACTGATTGAGGATTTTGCCCATTGCGCACAGCTGGCGCGGGAAGCAGGCTACGACGGCGTAGAGGTCATGGGCTCGGAAGGCTATCTGATCAACGAATTTCTCACCCTGCGCACCAACCAGCGGACTGACCAATGGGGCGGCGATTACGCCAACCGCATGCGATTTGCCGTCGAGGTGGTACGGGCCGTTCGTCAACGTGCCGGTAACGACTTTATTATTATCTTTCGTCTGTCGATGCTCGACCTGGTGGAAAATGGCGGCACGTTTGACGAAACCGTCCAGCTGGCGAAATCCATTGAGGCGGCAGGTGCTACGATCATCAACACCGGGATCGGCTGGCACGAAGCACGGATCCCGACCATCGCCACGCCGGTGCCGCGCGGGGCGTTTAGCTGGGTGACGCGCAAGCTGAAAGGTCACGTAACGGTACCACTGGTCACCACTAACCGCATTAATGATCCGGGCGTTGCCGACGCTATTCTGGCCCGTGGTGATGCTGATATGGTGTCGATGGCACGCCCGTTCCTCGCCGATGCCGAGCTGCTGTCAAAAGCGCAAAGCGGGCGAGCGGATGAGATCAACACCTGCATAGGCTGTAATCAGGCCTGTCTGGATCAGATCTTCGTCGGCAAAGTGACGTCCTGCCTGGTGAACCCCCGCGCCTGTCATGAAACCAAAATGCCGATCGTAGCGGCGACACATCTGAAGAATCTGGCGGTAGTCGGTGCCGGTCCTGCGGGGCTCGCCTTTGCCATCAACGCCGCTTCACGCGGTCATCAGGTCACGTTGTTTGATGCCAACGCGGAGATCGGCGGACAGTTCAATATCGCCAAACAGATCCCCGGCAAAGAAGAATTTTACGAAACATTGCGCTATTACCGCCGGATGATCGACGTCACCGGCGTGACGCTGAAGCTGAATCATTTTGTCACCGCAGACGATCTGCTCTCGTTTGATGAAGTGATCCTCGCCAGCGGGATCGAACCACGCACGCCGCCGATCGACGGCATCGATCATCCTAAGGTACTGACCTATCTTGATGTCTTACGAGATAAAACGCCGGTAGGTCAACGCGTGGCGATTATCGGCAGCGGCGGGATCGGCTTTGATACCGCCATGTATCTGAGCCAGCCCGGCGAGCCCACCAGCCAAAACATTGCAGAATTCTGCGTGGAATGGGGAATCGATACCAGCCTCCAGCAAGCAGGTGGTTTACGCCCGGAAGGGCCACAGTTATCCCGTAGCCCGCGCCAGATAGTCATGTTGCAGCGTAAAGCCAGTAAACCGGGACAAGGGTTAGGTAAAACCACGGGCTGGATCCATCGCGCCACCCTGCTGTCTCGTGGAGTGAAAATGATCCCGGCGGTGAGCTATCAGAAGATCGATGATGATGGAGTGCACGTGTTGATCAACGGCGAGCCTCAGCTCCTGAACGTGGATCATGTGGTAATTTGTGCAGGTCAGGAACCTCGTCGTGGACTGGTCGATCCGCTGCATGCGGCCGGTAAAACAGTACATCTGATCGGCGGGTGTGATGTGGCGTTAGAACTGGATGCCCGACGCGCCATCGCGCAAGGCACTCGACTGGCGCTGGAAATTTAACGTTATGTCTTTCGTTGGCCGGATAAGGTAATTACACACATCATTGCCTGATGGCGCTACGCTTATCAGGCCTACGAGGCAGTTCGTTGTAGGCCTGATAAGGTGTTAACCACCATCCGGCATCAGCGATTAGCGGCGACGCCCTAATTTCACCGCTTTCAGCACCACAAATTTGTTGTTGGTGGCGATGGTTTCGCAGTTGCCGAAAATCTTCTTCAGCTTGTGGAAGTAGTCGAGATGACGGTTCGCCACAATATACAGCTCGCCGTTAATCTTCAGGCAACGGCGGGCGTGGTGGAACATCTCCCACGCGATGTTATCAGTCAGTGCGTGCTTCTGATGGAACGGCGGGTTACACAGCACAGCGTCATAGCGGAACGGTTCCACGCCAGACAGCGCGTTGTTGATCATAAACTCGCAGCGGTCCAGCTCGTCTGGCATGTTGGTTTCCACGTTCAGGCGGCTGGACGCCACCGCCATCGGCGATTCATCCACAAACACCACGCTCGCTTGCGGGTTCTTCTCCAGCAACGTCAGACCCACTACGCCATTACCGCAACCGAGATCGACAATCTCACCTTCCAGATTGTCCGGCAGATGTTCGATAAAGAAACGTGCGCCAATATCCAGCCCGGTACGGGAGAAGACGTTAGCGTGATTGTGGATCGTCCAGTCGGTGCCTTCCAGCTTCCAGCTCAGCGTTTGTGAGGCGTCAGCCAGTTCAGGATTGCTGAACGTACAGTTGATCAGACGGGCTTTTTTCCATGCCAGCGTGGTGGTGGTTGGGCCCAGCACCTTTTCAAACAGCTCAAGCGTCGAGGTATGCACATCGCGCGCCTTCGCCCCGGCGATAATACGCGTTTGCGGCGTGACGACCAGGCGTAACGCACGCAATTGCTGTTCCAGCAGCGCCATGGTTTTTGGCAGCTTAATCAGTACCACGCCCGGCGCCTGTGGGTAATCGACCGTGCTGTCGAGGAACTGGACGCTGGATTCGGCAATGTCGTTATGACGCAGGTTTTCACGCGTTGCCAGTTCGCTTAAATAAGAGTCGCCAATGCTGTACGGCGAATGTTCCGCCAGCGCACAGCCCAGCGCACCGAAGGTATCATTCAGGAGCAGCACCGGGCCGCAAATCTCGGTATCGTCCAGCTGTTGCAGCAGATATTCATCTGCAGCTTCCCACGCCAGCAGCGGGTTAACGTCATCCGTTTCCGGGAAACGTTTAAGTGACAGCGAACGGAAACCGTTGTCTATGTGGCTCATCGGCCCTCCTGAATGGTAAAATTTCGGCGTATCCCTGAAAAGGGTGCGTGAGTATACACTTTTTATACTTTATATGGGGCACAAATGAGTCAGTTGACCTATCTGCAGGGCTACCCGGAGCATTTACTTGATCAGGTTCGAACCTTGATCAGCGAGCAACGTCTGGGCGCGGTCCTGGAAAAGCGTTATCCGGGTACGCATGACTTCGCGACCGATAAGGCGCTCTGGCAATATACCCAGGATCTGAAAAGTCAGTTTCTGCGCAATGCCCCACCGCTCAATAAAGTGATGTATGACAGTAAGATCCACGTGTTGAAGAATGCGCTTGGACTGCATACTGCCGTCTCTCGCGTGCAGGGCGGCAAGCTGAAAGCAAAAGCGGAAATTCGCGTCGCCACCGTATTTCGCAACGCCCCGGAACCTTTTTTACGCATGATCGTGGTTCATGAACTGGCGCATCTGAAAGAAAAAGAACATGACAAAGCGTTTTACCAGCTGTGCTGCCATATGGAACCTCAGTATCACCAACTGGAGTTCGACACCCGCCTGTGGTTAACGCAACAATCGCTAAAGCAAACTGCGCAGTAGCGCACTGGCTTTGTCAGCAAGGCATGCTAAATTGGCGCAAGGATCCCTTTTCGCAGCCTGAAGGCCTTTATGATACGTTTCGCAGTGATTGGCACAAACTGGATCACCCGCCAGTTTGTGGATGCCGCCCATGAAACCGGCAAATATAAGTTAACCGCAGTCTATTCCCGCAGCCTTGAACAGGCGCAAAGCTTCGCTAACGATTATCTCGTCGAGCATTTGTTTACTTCGCTGGATGCAATGGCGCAGAGTGACGCTATTGATGCAGTGTATATCGCCAGCCCAAACTCTCTGCACTTCCCGCAGACCGAGCTGTTCTTACGCCATAAAAAGCACGTCATTTGTGAGAAACCGCTGGCATCAAACCTGGCAGAAGTCGATGCCGCTATCGCCTGCGCTCGGGAAAATCAGGTGGTGCTGTTTGAGGCGTTTAAAACCGCCTGCCTGCCCAATTTCCTGCTGCTGCAGCAATCTCTGCCCAAGGTAGGAAATGTCAGAAAGGCGTTTATCAATTACTGCCAGTACTCTTCACGCTACCAGCGTTATCTGAACGGTGAAAACCCGAATACCTTTAATCCAGCGTTCTCAAATGGCTCGATTATGGATATCGGCTTTTACTGCCTGGCTTCGGCGGTTGCGCTGTGGGGCGAACCGCAGAGCGTACAGGCCAGCGCCAGCCTGCTGGCAAGCGGTGTTGATGCCCACGGCGTTGTGGTGCTGAACTACGGTGATTTCAGCGTCACGTTACAGCATTCCAAAGTGAGCGACTCGGTGCTGGCCAGCGAGATTCAGGGCGAATCAGGGTCACTGGTTATTGAGAAAATCTCCGAATGCCAGAAAGTCTGTTTTGTTCCGCGTGGTGGAAAAACGCAGGATCTGACGGTGCCTCAGCACATCAATACTATGCTGTATGAGGCAGAGCGCTTTGCTCATCTGGTTGAATCCGGCGAAGTGGATCACCCGGCACTGGCTGTCAGTCGCATTACCGCTAAGCTGCAAACGGAAATTCGCCGCCAGACCGGCGTCGTTTTCCCAGCAGATAGCGCGAATACGTCGCTGATTGCGTAAAACTGTGTAAAACAAATGTTGCAGGCCATTGACTGAAAGCGTGGCCTGTAATACTTTGTTACCCGCAAAGGGGAGTAACTTCGTTGTCGGTTGATCGTCATTACGATGTGTGAAAAACCACATCCGGTCGCCGGGCGATAACAAAGGAATACGTCAACGTATTCCTTTGTTGTTGTAAGTGAGACCTTGCCGAATGGCAAGGTCTATGCATGAAAAGCAGCGGCTAACGTCATTCGGCGTTGGCCGTTTTTTTATGCATGGGGAAATATAATGAATACTGTCGGCACACCGTTGTTATGGGGTGGCTTCGCTGTTGTAGTGGTGATTATGCTGGCCATCGACCTGCTGTTGCAGGGTCGTCGCGGCGCGCATACGATGTCAATGAAGCAGGCGGCTGCCTGGTCAATCGTCTGGGTCACGTTGTCGTTACTGTTTAACGCCGTATTCTGGTGGTATCTGGCAGAAACCCAGGGGCGTGCGGTCGCAGACCCGCAGGCGTTGGCGTTCCTCACCGGCTATTTGATCGAGAAATCATTGGCGGTGGATAACGTCTTTGTCTGGCTGATGCTGTTTAGCTACTTCTCGGTGCCGCCAGCGTTGCAGCGTCGAGTGCTGGTGTATGGCGTGCTGGGGGCGATTGTTCTGCGTACTATCATGATCTTCGCGGGCAGCTGGCTTATCACCCAGTTCGAATGGCTGCTGTACGTGTTCGGCGCGTTCCTGCTGTTTACCGGCGTGAAGATGGCGCTGGCAAAAGAAGATGCTTCCGGCATTGGCGACAGGCCGTTAGTGCGCTGGCTGCGCGGTCATCTGCGTATGACCGACACCATCGAGAACGAGCATTTCTTCGTGCGTAAAAACGGTCTGCTGTTCGTTACGCCGCTGATGCTGGTGCTGATTCTGGTTGAGTTGAGCGATGTTATCTTTGCCGTCGACAGCATTCCGGCAATCTTTGCCGTGACCACCGACCCGTTCATCGTACTGACCTCTAACCTGTTTGCCATCCTTGGTCTGCGTGCGATGTACTTCCTGCTGGCCGGCGTGGCGGAGCGTTTCTCGATGCTGAAGTACGGCCTGTCGATCATTCTGGTGTTTATCGGCATCAAGATGCTGATCGTCGACTTCTACCATATCCCAATCGCTATCTCGTTAGGCGTGGTGTTCGGGATCCTGTTTGTGACGCTGATTGTGAATGCGTGGGTCAACCACCAGCACGATAAAAAGCAGCAAACGCAGTAACACTCATCCACTAGCCTACAAAGCCCGACGCCCACTGTGTGTGCGTCGGGCTTTTCGTTTAACATGTCATCACAATGTTAATTTAAAGTTATAAAATATGATCTCAGCGTAAAATCCAGGATATTTCGCTTCCCGAAGCGTGTTCTTTCCTTATACTCAGCCATGCAAACATTTGCCTCACTCTGAAAGATGCGTCTATAGAACGCACAAGGGTCAGGCGACAACACAATAAAAGGATTACGAAATGACTACGCAACGTTCGTCGGGGCTGATCTCGCGTTTGGCGCAAGGGAGCCTTGTTAAGCAAATTTTGATAGGTTTAGTACTGGGGATTGCGCTGGCACTGATCTCAAAACCGGCTGCAGAAGCCGCTGGTTTGCTGGGCACCCTGTTCGTCGGCGCATTAAAAGCCGTCGCTCCCATCCTGGTTCTGATGCTGGTAATGGCCTCTATTGCGAACCATCAGCATGGGCAAAAAACCAATATCCGTCCGATTCTGTTCCTCTACCTGCTCGGTACCTTCTCCGCGGCATTAGCGGCAGTGGTGTTCAGCTTTGCCTTCCCCTCGACGCTGCATCTTGCCAGCAGCGCTAACGATATTGTGCCACCATCGGGCATTGTCGAAGTGATGCGTGGGCTGTTGATGAGTATGGTGTCGAACCCGATTGATGCCCTGCTTAACGCGAACTATATCGGCATTCTGGTATGGGCCGTCGGCCTGGGTTTTGCCCTGCGCCACGGGAATGAAACGACCAAGAATCTGGTCAACGATATGTCCAACGCCGTCACCTTTATGGTGAAACTGGTGATTCGTTTCGCCCCTATCGGTATTTTCGGCCTGGTTTCCTCCACGCTTGCTACCACGGGTTTTGCTACATTGTGGGGCTATGCGCAGCTGTTGGCAGTGCTGGTAGGTTGTATGCTGCTGGTGGCGTTCGTGGTCAACCCGCTGCTGGTGTTCTGGAAAATTCGTCGCAACCCGTATCCGCTGGTGCTGGCTTGCCTGCGTGAAAGCGGCGTGTATGCCTTCTTTACCCGCAGCTCTGCCGCCAACATTCCGGTGAATATGGCGCTGTGTGAGAAGCTGAATCTGGACCGCGATACCTACTCGGTTTCTATCCCACTGGGTGCAACCATCAACATGGCTGGCGCGGCGATCACCATTACCGTGCTGACGCTGGCAGCGGTGAATACACTGGGGATCACGGTTGATTTACCGACTGCGCTGCTGTTGAGCGTCGTGGCATCGCTTTGTGCCTGTGGCGCATCTGGCGTGGCGGGTGGCTCTCTGCTGCTGATCCCACTGGCGTGTAATATGTTCGGTATCCCGAATGATATCGCCATGCAGGTAGTTGCCGTCGGCTTTATTATCGGCGTGTTGCAGGACTCCTGTGAAACCGCACTGAACTCCTCAACCGACGTATTGTTTACCGCTGCAGCCTGCCAGGCTGAAGACGAACGTCTGGCAAACAACGCCCTGCGCGGCTAATCACTTTTCCCCTCCGTCATGGTGCGGAGGGGTTTTCTTTCTGTACGCTTTTTTCAATTTTGAAGGGATCTATCCCCCGTTTTTGCATGCGTCTGAAACGAATAATATTCAGGCCGTTCATCACCAGAAAACTGCCTTCAATCATCGTGCCGCCAATCGATCCCAACCAGAAATTATGCACCACCCAGCAGGCAGTCGCGCACCACATCACACAGCGGACGGTTAATCCTTTACAGCGAAACAGCGCCCAAGTGCTGGCCAGCGTGCCAATAATGGGGAGTAACTCCATCGCATGCTGTAGTTTCGCCAACCCAAGAACCAGCGTGAGAACGATAAAAACGGTCATCACCCACAGTTTGCGGGTGCGCATCGAGACCAGGGTTCGGATGGTGTTTAGCTCCGCACTCATCCCCGCGGGCCAGGCCCCCATCAAAAAGAAGTGTACCCCGATAGTGGCGCTATAGACGGCAAGCTGCAGCCGGAAGCGGCGCTCATCGCGGTTGAAAAAGGTGGTAATCCCGATCAGAAAGGCGATGACACCTACGCCCTGGGCCAGCCAATACGCGGTCATGAAAAATCCTTGTGAGGAAATGCAAAAACAAACGGCGCCTCATATTATGAAACGCCGTTTTTAAAATCTACTCTATTTCGATTACCCAATAGATTTCGTGCGACAGCAAGGCGGCAAGCATGTAGGCCGGATAAGGCGTTTACGCCGCCATCCGGCAACGGTTTATGCCTGATGGCGCTACGCTTATCAGGCCTACTGATCGCGTAGGCCTGTACAATTATTACAACGTTACGCCACTTTTGAAAATAGCCAGCTCACGGAAGTCATTACGTTCGTTACAGGTCGGCTTACCATTAGCAAACTCGACGATGGTATCGACAAACTCATTCAGCAGTTGAGGCATGGCTTTACCGTGGATCAGCTGTCCCGCATCAAAATCGATCCAGTGCTTTTTCTTCGCCGCCAGCTCGCTGTTCGTGGCAATTTTCACCGTCGGTACAAAGCCGCCGTAAGGCGTGCCGCGACCGGTACTGAATAGCACCATATGGCAGCCAGCACCCGCCAGCGCGCTGGTGGCAACGGCGTCGTTCCCCGGCGCGCTTAACAGATTCAGACCGTGCGTTTTTAGCCGTTCGCCGTAACGCAATACATCGACAACCTGGCTGGAACCCGCTTTCTGCGTGCAGCCCAGTGATTTATCTTCCAGCGTGGTGATGCCCCCCGCCTTGTTACCCGGTGACGGGTTCTCATAAATCGGCTGGTCGTGGGCAATGAAGTACTGCTTGAAGTCATTGACCATCGTCACCAGCTTGCCAAACGTCTCTTCGTCACGGCAATGGCTCATCAGCAGTTGCTCAGCGCCAAACATTTCCGGAACTTCGGTCAGCACGGTGGTGCCACCGTTGGCAATCACATAGTCGGAGAAACGTCCCAGCATCGGGTTAGCCGTGATGCCGGACAGGCCGTCAGACCCGCCGCATTCCAGACCAAACTTCAGCTCGCCCAGTTTACCTGGCTCACGCTTATCGTGGCGCATCACGTTGTACAACTGATGGAGATGTTCGATTCCCGCCTCCACTTCGTCTTCCTGATGTTGGCAGACCATGAAGTGCACGCGTTCAGGATCGAACTCGCCCAACGTTTCGCGGAAGGCATCCACCTGGTTGTTTTCACAACCAAGCCCCACCACCAGCACCGCCCCCGCGTTCGGGTGACGCACCATGTTTTGCAGCATGGTGCGGGTGTTGATGTGATCGTCACCCAGCTGCGAGCAGCCGTAGGTGTGGCTGAAAAGATGAACGCCATCGATGCCTTCAGCATCGTTGGTCTCTTTCAGGAAGCGGGTCTGCATCTGTCGCGCCATGGCATTGACGCAGCCGACCGTCGGCAGGATCCACAGTTCGTTACGCACCCCGACATCACCGTTGGCACGACGGTAGATCTGCACATCGCGATCTGCCGGTTGTACCTCAGGTTCCTGAAAGTCGGGTTGATAGCTATATTCATCCAGATCGCTCAGATTGGTGCGCGTATTGTGAGCATGGATATGTTCACCCGCCGCAATATCCGCCAGAGCATGGCCAATCGGCAGGCCATATTTAATGACGTTCTCACCCTGAGCAATATCGCTCAAGGCAAATTTGTGTCCACGTACAACGTCCTGTCGTAGCGTTACGGTATGGCTATCTACACTAACCTGCGTGCCTTGCGCCAGATCGGCCAGCGCAACCGCAACGTTATCCAGCGTATGGATCTTGATGTATTGCATATCAACCCGGACCTTAGTTCAGTTCAATGGCAAAATAATCGCGCGCATTGTTGAAGCAGATATTTCTCACCATTTCACCCAGCAGCTGGATATCTGCCGGGGCTTCACCCGCGGCAACCCAGCGGCCAATCATCTGGCACAGAATGCGGCGGAAATATTCATGGCGCGTATATGACAGGAAGCTACGGCTGTCGGTTAGCATGCCGACAAAACGGCTCAGCAGACCGAGCTGCGCCAACTGCGTCATTTGGCGTTCCATTCCGTCTTTCTGATCGTTGAACCACCAGCCGGACCCGAACTGCATTTTTCCCGGCATACCTTCGCCCTGGAAGTTGCCGATCATGGTGCCCAGCACTTCGTTGTCGCGCGGGTTCAGGCAGTACAGGATGGTTTTTGGCAGCAGGTTTTCTTCGTTCTGCTTGCTCAGCAGTTTGGAGAGTTCTTCCGCAACCGGACGATCGTTGATCGAGTCAAAGCCCACGTCCGGCCCCAACAGTTTGAACTGACGCAGGTTGTTATTACGCAGTGCGCCAATATGGTACTGCTGGACCCAACCACGACGGGCATATTCCGCACCAAGGAACACCAGCACGGCCGTTTTAAACTGCGCCACTTCATGCTCGCTCAGCGTTTCACCGGCCAGACGACGCGTCAGGATGTTGTCGAGTTCAGATTCATTAGATTCAGCAAACAGCACTACATCCAGCGCATGGTCAGACACTTTACAGCCGTGTGCAGCGAAGTGATCCAGGCGTTTGGTCAGCGCGGTTTGCAGATCGGTGAAGCGACGGATATCGGTGTCGGACACCTCACCCAGCTTCGTCATGTAGTCGTTAAAGGTCGCCTGCTCAATATTAAAGGCTTTGTCCGGACGCCAGCTCGGCAGCACTTTGACGGCAAAGGTGCTGTCCTTGGCGACCGAGGCGTGATGTTCCAGTGAATCAATCGGATCGTCAGTGGTACCGACCATTTTCACGTTCATCTGCTGCATGATGCCGCGCGCGGAAAATTGTTCCTGCGCCAGCAGTTCATTGCACTGATTCCAGATTTCATCCGCCGTCGCAGGCGACAGCAGCTTACCTGTAATACCAAACGGGCGACGCAATTCAAGATGCGTCCAGTGGTAAAGCGGGTTGCCAATAGTGTGCGGAACCGTCGCGGCCCAGGCGTCAAACTTCTCACGATCGGACGCATCGCCGGTACACAGGCGCTCAGCAACACCGTTAGTACGCATAGCGCGCCATTTGTAGTGATCGCCTTTCAGCCAGATGTCATACAGGTTGTTAAAACGGTAGTTATCCGCGATTTGCTGCGGCGGCAGATGGCAGTGGTAATCGAAGATTGGCTGATCTTTGGCGTAATCATGATACAGACGGCGGGCAAATTCGGTATCCAGCAGAAAATCTTCAGTCATAAACGGGGTCATTATCGTCTTCCTCTCAGCGAGTGCGTCAGATTGCTTATGTTTTGATGCTGACAAAGTTATCACACCAATTTCCACAGACTGAAGATATTTTCGTGAGTTAGATCAATAAATGGCGACAAAAAAATTACGCTCAAAGAGGTAAATCTTACGCCAACCCGCGCCAGTTCTGGCTTTGCTGAATCGAAATAATGACCACACGAAGATTCACACTTTTGTGATGGCACTCACCTTTTAAAGCTGTATGACAAGTTATCTTTTTGCCGTCGCAATACATAAGCCGACGGAATGCAAATTACCGATGGTCCACCATCGGATTGACCGGTACGGAAACCGAATTAGCACGATTCTTGAAATGGCAAAGTTCGGGGAGTACCGGTTTTTTTCGGTCACCCCTTTCGTAAAAAGAACATCCTCCGCCCTACACAGGAAGATGACCGCTCGTTCGCGGAAATAACAAAACGATGAGGTTTTACATGCGTAAAATTAAAGGGTTACGTTGGTATATGATCGCACTGGTGACGCTTGGCACCGTGCTGGGTTACCTGACGCGTAACACTGTGGCGGCAGCTGCGCCAACGCTGATGGAAGAGTTACACATCTCCACTCAACAGTATTCCTATATCATCGCAGCGTACTCTGCTGCTTACACCGTTATGCAACCCGTTGCTGGCTACGTTCTGGACGTGCTGGGAACAAAAATAGGTTACGCGATGTTCGCCGTTCTGTGGGCCGTCTTCTGTGGCGCGACTGCACTGGCTGGAAGCTGGGGTGGACTGGCGCTGGCGCGAGGCGCGGTCGGTGCGGCTGAAGCGGCGATGATCCCAGCGGGTCTGAAAGCCAGCTCGGAGTGGTTCCCGGCCAAAGAGCGCTCCATTGCCGTCGGTTACTTTAACGTCGGTTCCTCTATTGGCGCGATGATTGCGCCGCCGCTGGTAGTCTGGGCCATCGTGATGCACAGCTGGCAGATGGCGTTCATTATCTCTGGTGTCCTGAGCTTCATCTGGGCCATGTGCTGGCTTGTGTTTTACAAACACCCACGCGATCAGAAAAAACTGTCCGACGAAGAACGTGATTACATTCTCAACGGCCAGGAATCACAGCATAAAAACGGCACGGCGAAGAAAATGTCCGTCGCGCAGATCCTGCGTAACCGCCAGTTCTGGGGCATTGCACTGCCGCGTTTCCTGGCTGAGCCGGCCTGGGGTACCTTTAACGCCTGGATCCCGCTGTTCATGTTTAAAGTTTACGGCTTTAACCTGAAAGAAATTGCCATGTTCGCCTGGATGCCCATGCTGTTTGCTGACCTCGGCTGTATCGTTGGTGGGTATCTGCCGCCGCTGTTCCAGCGCTGGTTCGGCGTCAACCTGATTGTGTCACGTAAAATGGTCGTCACCATGGGCGCATTCCTGATGATTGGCCCGGGCATGATTGGTCTGTTTACCAGCCCGTATATTGCCATCGCGCTGCTGTGCGTCGGGGGCTTTGCTCACCAGGCCCTGTCCGGTGCGCTGATCACCCTCTCTTCTGACGTCTTTGGTCGTAATGAAGTGGCTACAGCGAACGGTCTGACCGGGATGTCTGCCTGGCTGGCAAGCACCCTGTTTGCGCTGGTCGTGGGCGCCCTGGCTGACACCATCGGCTTTAGCCCACTGTTTGCGGTACTGGCAGTATTCGACCTGCTCGGTGCGTTAGTCATCTGGACGGTGCTGCAAAACAAACCGGCCAGCGAGGTCGACTCGGGACCGCAAACCGGCGATCCCGCACCACAAAGTTGACCTGACTCAATCACCAACGAAATACGTTCAAAGCCGCCAGCGTTCTGGCGGCTTTTTTATCGTCACAAGTGGAGCCAAATTCGCAAAAGTGGTATAACAAATAGAGTCTGCCGTATCATGCCTGGAGCGCATATGGAAATCACCGAACCACGACGTTTGTATCAACAACTTGCTGCCGATCTGAAGGCGCGCATTGAGCAGGGTGTTTACCTGGTGGGTGAAAAACTTCCCGCCGAGCGCTTTATCGCCGATGAAAAGAACGTCAGCCGTACCGTGGTCCGTGAAGCCATTATCATGCTCGAGGTTGAGGGCTACGTTGAGGTGCGTAAAGGATCTGGGATCCACGTCATCTCTAACCAGCCAAAACACTACGTCGCGCCAGATGCCAATCTTGAGTTTGCCAGCTACGGTCCATTTGAACTGCTGCAGGCACGCCAGCTTATAGAGAGCAATATTGCCGAGTTTGCCGCCACCCAGGTGACTAAACAGGACATCATGAAACTGATGGAAATCCAGGAGAAGTCGCGCAACGAAAAAAGCTTCCGTGACTCCGAGTGGGATCTCCAGTTCCATGTGCAAGTGGCGCTGGCAACGCAAAATACCGCACTGGCGGCGATTGTTGAAAAAATGTGGACTCAGCGTGTTCACAACCCGTACTGGAAGAAATTGCACGATCACATCGACCTGCGCACGGTAGATAACTGGTGCGATGACCATGACCAGATCCTACGGGCATTAATCCGTAAAGATCCCCATGCTGCCAAACTGGCGATGTGGCAGCACCTTGAGAACACCAAACAGATGCTGTTTAACGAAACCAGCGATGATTTTGAGTTCAACGCCGACCGTTATCTTTTTACCGATAATCCGGTGGTTCATCTGGATACGGCCGCTAACGGGGCAAAATAAGCGTTCTCATATTCACAGGCGCGCCAGGGCGCCTGTTTCTGACGCTCGGTAAGCATTAGGTATAAAGTGTCAGCCTGTGTAAATCCTCTCGCCACCCTCCTTTGCGATAAGCAAAATCACGGTTCAGCGACCGTAATTTCTATAACGGACTACGTTGACCTTTGTTACAATTACATGCGTTTTGAATTTTTGTGTATCAGTGCTTGCTTACTTTGCAACTTAACAGGGAACAGTTCAGGCCGTGAATTTGTGTCAGACCGCGATACATGCAAAAAAAGATCAATAATATTGCGGCGTTACAAACTCCAGAAAACCGGCATGACGACAACCGATTTCTCCAGGAATACTGAATGGAACTACTGACTCAATTACTGAATGCCTTGTGGGCTCAGGATTTTGAAACTCTGGCCAATCCGTCGATGATTGGCATGCTGTATTTTGTCCTGTTTACCATTTTGTTTCTGGAAAACGGGCTGCTTCCTGCGGCCTTTTTACCTGGTGACAGCTTACTGGTGCTGGTCGGCGTGCTTATTGCTAAAGGCGCAATGGGCTTTCCACAAACGGTGCTGCTCCTCACCACCGCAGCCAGCCTCGGCTGTTGGGTCAGCTACATCCAGGGACGATGGCTGGGGAATACCCGCATCGTGCAAAACTGGCTTTCTCATCTTCCCGCGCATTATCATCAGCGCGCGCACCATCTGTTCCATAAACATGGCTTGTCTGCGTTGCTGGTCGGGCGATTCATTGCCTTCGTCAGAACGCTGCTGCCGACCATTGCAGGACTCTCCGGCCTGAACAATGCGCGCTTTCAGTTCTTCAACTGGATGAGCGGACTGCTGTGGGTCTTGATCCTGACGTCACTCGGTTATCTGCTGGGCAAAACGCCGGTGTTCCTCAAGTACGAAGATCAGTTAATGTCGTGCCTGATGCTGCTTCCCGTTGTTTTACTGGTGTTTGGCCTCGCCGGTTCACTGGTTGTTTTATGGAAAAAGAAATACGGGAACCGGGGATAAATTATGCTGCTACCACGCATAACGCTCCGACGATTGGCCTGGACAACCACCTTTATCCTGTTTTTAGGCGCGCTTATCCTGACCTGGTCTGCCATTCGTCAGCAGGAGTCGACGCTAGCCATTCGCGCCGTTAATCAGGGCGCCAGCATGCCAGACGGTTTTTCTATCTGGCATCATCTGGATGCCAACGGCATTCGCTTTAAAAGCATTACCCCGCAAAATGATGCGCTGCTGATCACCTTTGATTCCAGCGCGCAAAGCGCAGCCGCGAAGGTCGTTCTCGACAGAACGTTACCGCACGGCTTCGTCATCGCCCAACAGGATGATGATAATCAGGCGGTGCAGTGGTTATCACGTTTGCGTGATAACCCACACCGTTTTGGTTAACTTCCAGGAATCTGAATTATTTCACCCACTTTGGTGATTTCGCCGTTTAGTGCCTATGATTAATAAGCTGGGTTTATGGCCCACGCTTTTTTATCTGGAGCAACGACCCTCGTGTTACCGGGTCGAATCACAATGGAAGGTTCAAGTATGAAATACCGCATCGCTTTGGCTGTTACCCTTTTCGCTCTCAGTGCCAGCAGCTACGCCAACACCCTCTGTCAGGAAAAAGAACACGATATTCAGCGGGAGATTAGCTATGCCGAAAAGCACAACAATCAGAGTCGTATCAACGGCCTGAACAAGGCCCTGAGCGAAGTCCGGGCCAATTGTTCTGACAGCAAGCTACGTGCCGAGCATCAGAAAAAAATTGCAGAACAGAAAGATGAGATCGCCGAGCGTAAACGTGATCTCGCCGAGGCGAAACAAAAAGGCGATACAGATAAAATCACCAAACGCGAGCGCAAGCTTGCCGAAGCTCAGACTGAACTGAAAGAACTCGAGTCACGCGATTACTAAGTACGGTAACGACCCACTCACCTGGAGAAAACTATGTCAAAAGATAATGCTACGGAACACCTGCGCGCTGAGCTGAAATCCCTTGCGGATACGCTTGAAGAGGTACTGAGCTCCTCTGGCGATAAGTCGAAAGAAGAGTTGAGTAAAATTCGCAGTAAAGCAGAACGCGCGCTGAAAGAGAGCCGCAATCGCCTGGGTGAAACCAGCGATGTGATTGCTAAGCAAACTCGCGAAGCCGCGGCAAAAGCCGACAACTACGTACGCGAAAATCCATGGACAGGCGTCGGTATTGGCGCTGCGGTCGGCGTGGTGCTTGGCGTACTGCTGTCGCGCCGCTAACAATGGCGGACTCCGATCACGCACAAGGTCCAGGCAAAAACGTACTGGGTATCGGACAACGGATCATCACGATCCTCGTCGAGATAGTTGAGACCCGGTTACGTCTGGCCGTTGTTGAACTGGAAGAGGAAAAAGCCAACCTCTTTCAGCTACTGCTGATGCTGGGGCTAACTATGCTGTTCGCAGCATTTGGCCTGATGAGCCTGATGGTGCTTATCATCTGGGCCATTGACCCTCAGTACCGTCTCAACGCGATGATAGCCACCACCGTTGTGCTGTTGCTTCTGGCGCTCATTGGCGGGATATGGACGCTACGTAAAGCCCGTAAGTCAACGCTGTTACGTCATACCCGCCATGAACTTGCTAACGACAGGCAGGCCCTGGAGGATGATGCATAATGAGCAGTAAAGTCGAACGCGAAAAACGTAAGGCGCTGCTGCTTAGTCAGATCCAGCAGCAACGGCTGGATCTGACCGCCACCCGCCGCGACTGGCTGGAGGTCACTGCTGCATACGATCGCGGCTGGAACACGCTGTTGAACCTGCGCTCGTGGATACTGGTTGGCAGCAGCATCATAGCCGTTCGTACTATTCGCCACCCAAATATGCTCGTACGCTGGGCCAAACGCGGCTTTAGCGTCTGGAGCGCCTGGCGACTGGTCAAAGCGACCATCAGACAGCAGCAACTGCGCGGTTAATCTCTTCTGTTCTCCCCACGTAGGCCTGATAGCAAGGCCTACTTCATTCTATCCCCCCCTTCACTCAAAATTTTTGAAAAATACTGACAGTTTTCCTTGCTAACAATTGTCATTCGTCACGTTTATGATTCTCTCCATCGACAGCAACAACGCCCTATACAGCGTTAATGCAACAAAAAACAAAATCAGCCGCCTGAGTGGTTTCCTGGAGAGTACGATGAAAAAATTAGAAGATGTTGGTGTACTGGTAGCACGCATTCTGATGCCAATCCTGTTTATTTCTGCAGGCTGGGGAAAAATCAGCGGATATGCGGGTACCCAACAATATATGGAAGCCATGGGCGTTCCGGGGTTCATGTTACCGCTGGTTATTCTGCTTGAGTTCGGCGGCGGCCTGGCCATTCTGTTCGGCTTCCTGACCCGTACTACCGCGCTGTTTACCGCAGGCTTCACGGTGCTGACCGCGTTCATCTTCCACAGCAACTTTGCGGAAGGGATGAACTCGCTGATGTTCATGAAAAACTTAACCATCGCAGGCGGTTTCCTGCTGCTGGCTATCACCGGTCCAGGCGCATTCAGCATTGACCGCGTACTGAATAAAAAGTGGTAAGCAAGCTATACTAAACGCATCAAAAAGCGAGGAGACATCTCCTCGCTTTTGCTATCTGAGGAGGCAAAACCATGGGACAACTTATTGACGGCGTCTGGCATGACACCTGGTATGACACAAAATCTACCGGGGGAAAATTTCAACGTTCTGCATCGGCTTTCCGTAACTGGCTCACCGCGGATGGCGAACCTGGCCCGACCGGCACAGGCGGTTTTGCCGCCGAAAAAGACCGCTACCACCTGTACGTTTCCCTCGCCTGTCCGTGGGCGCATCGCACGCTGATTCTACGCACGCTCAAAGGTCTGGAGCCATTTATCTCCGTTTCCGTTGTGCATCCGCTGATGCTAGAGAACGGCTGGACGTTTGATGATAATTTCCCGGCCGCCACGGGAGATACGCTCTACCAGCACGAGTTTCTCTATCAGCTCTATTTGCACGCCGACCCGCAGTACAGCGGCCGCGTCACTGTACCGGTGCTGTGGGATAAAAAGAATCACACCATCGTCAGTAATGAATCGGCGGAGATCATCCGCATGTTTAACACGGCGTTTGATGCACTGGGCGCCAAAGCCGGTGATTACTACCCGCCTGCCCTGCAAAGTAAAATTGACGAGCTGAACAGCTGGATTTATGACAACGTCAATAATGGCGTCTATAAAGCCGGTTTTGCCACCAGTCAGGAGGCATATGATGAGGCGGTTGATAAAGTGTTTCACTCACTGGCGCGACTGGAGCAGATTCTGGGTCAGCATCGCTATCTGACCGGCGACCAGTTGACCGAGGCAGATATTCGCCTGTGGACCACGCTGGTACGCTTTGATCCGGTGTATGTTACCCACTTCAAGTGCGATAAGCACCGCATCAGCGACTACCTGAATCTGTACGGTTTCCTGCGCGATATTTACCAGATGCCGGGCATTGCGGAGACCGTCAATTTTGACCATATCCGTCATCACTACTTCCGTAGCCACAAAACCATCAATCCGACCGGTATTATTTCAATCGGGCCATGGCAGGATCTCAACGAGCCACATGGACGAGACAGTCGTTTCGCATGATTTACACAGGTCCCTTTGGGGTAATGCCGATTCGTTAAGCATGTATGGCGAACATGTGATTTTTGCTCAGGGTTCCGTTCACCTCAGCTGTGTCATTTCTCTGAAACGCCGTTACCCGTGAACGTGCAAGGGAGGCTCACCGCCGCCTCCCTTGCAACCCAGGCTCCCAGCGGGAAAATCGTCGCTACGCGATTCATTCGTCTTATGCCGTCTGCCTGTCGGGTCGGGGCCGAGCCTGCATCCTTGCAGGCCGTCCCCTCTGCCCGCATCCCTGCGGGCAGACCCGGTCAGCCGTCAACGACTCATCGATTTTCAGCCGGACATGGGTCATCGCTTCAACTCTCTGACTTTCAGTTAAATCTCTTATGCTGTTCAGATATATTCAAATAAAAATACCGGTAGTCAGGCGTGGCTGGTCCGGCTGAAAATTGCCGACGTGTTTCCGTAAGGCCGGGAGAACCCGCAGGGATGCGGGTTCAGGGCGCGCTTTACAGGGACGTTACATCGCGCCCGGCCCGAAAGCCTGAAGGAAAAAGCGGAGGGAACCACGAAGTGGCAATTTTCCCGCCGGGAGCCGGGATTGTAAAGGGCGTGGCGGAGAACGCCCTTTACACGTTCACATGAACCAATACTTAAGAGAAGCGATGAACATAAGGTGAACGGAACCCTTTCTCTGAGAGCGTATATTCATTACTTCCGCCAACACAGGTTGATACTTTCTGAAACTGAGGCGTTCACTGATAAGTATTACCCATCAGGGGACCAAATAATTAATACGACAAATATTTACCACCATTTCATTCGCAGCTATTCTTAATTTGATTACTTTAAAAACAAGTGATTGAACGCAAAATGAGGCGCAAATGGATTGGTATCTAAACGTTCTTAAGAACTATTTTGGTTTTGGCGGCCGGGCTCGGCGCAAAGAGTACTGGATGTTTGTTCTGGTCAACATCATCTTTTCTTTCGTACTCAGCATCCTGGACAACATGCTTGGCTGGCAACGCGCCGGGGGAGAAGGCGTATTAACGACGATTTATGGTGTGCTGGTATTTATACCGTGGTGGGCAGTGCAGTTCCGTCGTTTGCATGACACCGACCGTTCTGCATGGTGGCTGCTGATCCTGTTGATCCCCATTATTGGCTGGTTGGTTATCATTATTTTCAACTGTCAGAACGGCACGCCGGGTAGCAACCGGTTCGGTGCAGACCCTAAACAACTGTCCTGACGTAGCACGTAGAGATGCCTGATGGCGCTGCGCTTATCAGGCCTACAACCTACTCCGTCTTGTAGGCCGGATAAGGTGCTTGCACCGCATCCGGCTTAACCCCACCTTATTTCCCCACAAACAGCTTCGGAATTTCCCGCAGACACCAGGATTTGGCCTCACCCATACTGTCCCGTCGCCAGGCCATGATGATATCAATTTCGTTGGTGGACTCCGGGCTCACCACGCGCAAACGACCTGCGGCAATATCCTCTTCCACCAGCGGATACGGCATGGTCGCCACACCCAGCCCGGCCAACAGCGCCTGGCGCTTATCTTCGATTGAACTCACCGTCAGGCGCGGCTGTTTATCCAGTAACTGGACGGTCAGCACCGGGCGCTCACGGGCGGTATCCGCCACCGCAATTCCCCGGTATTTCACTCGGGTCACTTCCGACAACGGCTCCGGCTCCTGATGGATAGGATGATCCGGCGCGGCCACGTAGACGTTCATCAGCGTGTACAGCTTGCGGGAATTAATTTCTGACGATGAACGAAAATGCATATCCGGGGCGATCACGATATCCGCCCTTCCCTGCTCCAGGCGTTCCCATGCCCCAGCCAGCACCTCAGTGATCACTGAAAGCTGGGTATTGGCCTTCACGGCAAGCCGGTCGATGAGCGGAAAGAACGCTGCCGTGGGTACCAGCGCTTCGGTGACGATCGTCAGATGCGTTTCCCAGCCGCGGGCCAGCGCTTCGGCATCGGTGGTCAGCTTATCAGCCGCCTCGAGCAGCACGCGCCCACGTTCCAGTAGCATGCGTCCAACGTTAGTAAATTTTGTGCGATGGCCTGAGCGGTCAAACAACACCACATCCAGCTCTTCTTCCAGCTTTTGCATGGTATAGCTGAGAGCGGAAGGAACGCGCCCCAGTTCGTCCGCCGCAGCGGCAAAGCTGCCACGTCTGTCGATTGCATCCATTACGCGTAACGCTTCAAGCGTTAATGCCCTTTCTTTGGCCATGTCGTTCTCATTCAGGAAATTTGAACATACCGGGCAGAATATCTGGCTAACAATACAGCGTCCAGCCATTTAACATAAAAGGAAGTAAAGAGAGGTCAAGAAAGATGATTACTACCCGAACAGCAAAACAGTGCGGACAGGCAGACTACGGCTGGCTGCAAGCTCGTTATACCTTCTCCTTTGGACACTATTTTGATCCTAAGCTGCTGGGTTATGCCTCGCTGCGTGTTCTGAACCAGGAAGTTTTGGCACCGGGGGCCTCTTTCCAGCCGCGTACCTATCCGAAGGTGGATATCGTCAACCTGATCCTTGAAGGGGAAGCGGAATATCGCGACAGCGAAGGCAACCATGTCCGGGCAAAAGCCGGTGAGGTTTTACTGCTCGCCACGCAGCCTGGGATTAGCTACAGCGAGCACAACCTTAACAAGGATAAGCCATTAACCCGCATGCAATTATGGCTGGACGCCTGCCCGCAGCGGGAAAATGCCTGTGTACAGAAAGCCACGCTGGCGACCGGCAAGCATCAACTGATCGCCTCCCCGGACGGAGAACAAGGCAGCCTGCATCTTCGCCAGCAGGTGTGGATACACCATGTCGAATTGAAGCAAGGTGAATCACTGAGTTTTCAGTTACATGGCCCACGCGCCTATTTGCAGTCGATCCACGGCACGTTCCATGCGCTAACGGCTGGAGCAGAAAAAGAAGCGCTGACCTGTGGTGACGGCGCATTTATTCGTGACGAAGCTAACATAACATTAGTTGCCGATACGCCTTTGCGCGCTTTGCTGATAGATTTGCCCGTATAGTCAGGAAAAACAAGGGAGTACGACTATGAGCAAGAAAGCGTCAAAAAAGCGTAAGCCGGCGGTCAAAGCCAAAATTCAGGACACGGTCGTCCAGACCAAAACCTTTGGCTATGAAGATATGCTGACGGAACTGGAAGCGATTGTTGCCGATGCCGAGCAAAGGCAGGAAGAAGAAGACGCCGCCTGATAAGGCGGCTCAGACTGACGCCGGGTGGCGGTTACGCCTTACCCGGCCTACAGATTAATGCGCTTTGCTGGCCATGATCTCAATGATCTGCTTGTCGGTTTCCTGCATCGAACGACATGCCAGCGCACACAGATTCGCAATAGATTGCTCGACATTATGCGCCACAATCCCTTCGTTACCGGTCACTGCCGTATCGTCCAGCGCCATGAGTACCGCCTTCCATGCCGCCGACGCGCTGGTAGACACTTTCATCGCACAGCTGTTTGACGCGCCATCGCAAATCATCCCACTCACATCGCCAATCATGCTGCTGATCGCCATAGCGATGGTGTTATAGCGCCCATCCACCAGCCATGCCATCCCCGCCGCCGCGCCCATCGCCGCCGTCGTTGCCGCACACAGAGCCGACAAGCGAGGAAGCTGATGATGGATATAGATTGCACTCAAGTGTGACAACATCAGCGCACGCGCCAGTTTTTCATCATCCGCACCAAAGTGCTCGGCCACCACCATCACCGGAACCGTGGCGGTGATCCCCTGGTTCCCGGAACCGGAGTTACTCATCGCCGGCAGCGTCGCGCCGCCCATTCTCGCATCCGACGCCGCACTGGTACGGATCAGAATAGCGGTTGAAAGATCGTTTGCCAGCAGGCCACGGGCACACTGCTTCTCCAGCGTAGCACCGATATGTAATCCCCATGTCCCGCGTAACCCTTCCTGAGACAGCGCCCCGTTTAGTTTTGCCGCCTGCAGAATAAAGCGGATGGACTCAAACGGCACCGCATTCACAAACGCCAGAATCTCTTCCAGAGAGGTGTGGGATAACACCGCCAGCGGCGAATCCAGCTCTTCATCCTGCGTCTGTTCTTCTTTACTGAACACCACACCATTATGGGTTTCGATGTGCACAATGTTGGTATGACCGCCAACAATCGTGACGCACGCCCACCCGTCACGGCTGTACACCTTAGCGCGTGAGAAGAGAATATCTTCGCAAGGTTGCTGCAGCATCACCGCCACGTTTCCGGCAGCCAGCATGGCTTTGGCGTCGGCTATGGCCTCTGCGGACGCATCCTTCAGCACTTCTAAACCCGCGTGGGCATTGCCACCCAGCGCACCCAGCGCAGCGGCGACGGGCAACCCGACCATTCCGGTGCCCGGTACGGTCACGCCCATGCCGTTTTTCATCAGGTTGGGTGAGACCCACGCATCAATGCGTTCAACCGCGCCGTTCAGCTCAGCGGATGCGACTGCCGCCGCCAAAGCCAGAGAGATAGGTTCGGTGCAGCCCAGGGCAGGTTTGACTTCTTCCTGCACCGCGCGGATAAAACAGTCCCATAATGGATTCAATGTAGTCTCAAACATAGCAACGACCTTCACTCAGATAACTCAAGAAAATGCCAGGAACGGAGAAACGCACAACAGCAGGCCTGTGATGATGATCAGGTACAGGGAAGCGCCTTTATATTTGTGCAGTGCAGGAACTTTGTAGACCAGCCAGGCCGGGATCAAACAGCCCACCATGCCGAAGATTGGGCTACAAATAGAGGTGAAGCTCAGTACCGGCGCATTGAGCACAATTGCACTCCAGGCCAGTAAAATAGCGAAGACCATGATGCCGCGCTGAACGAAGATTTCGTTGATCTTCTCAGCAGGCATGTAGCGACGCAGCACATTCATCACAATGCCTTGAGTCGCTTCACGGAAGCCTAAGTACACACCGAAGAACGCGGTCATCACGGCAAAGATGTTCAGAATAACGCTGACGATTTTCACCCAACCCGCGCCGTCGCCGCTAATAAACTGTGCGGCAATCGCCAGGGCGGAAATGTTCTGCTCGTAGGCTTTCACCGCTTCATCATGGCCCATTGCCAGGGTGAAAGAGACGGCGTAGAAGAAGACGGTGACAAACAGTATGCCAAACGCGATGTTCATGGCGCGCAGCGCTTTATGACGCGCGACCTCAATGGATTTTGCGCGAGAACGGTACGAGATAACCATCGGGCTTAAGGTTTGAATAAACAGAATCGAGGTCAGCGTAAAGGGCAGCGTAATAATCGCATTCTTAATCAGCAGCCCCATCGGCGGCAGCGAGCCAGCGTTATGCAAATGCCACATCCCGACCATCGACACGCCAAGGGCGGCAACGACCAGCAGCTTGGTCAACACCATGCCGGTGGAGATTTTAAACAGTAATTTTTCACCGCGTGACGAGATAGCCACCAGGATGCAAATCAGCACCAGGCCATAGAACGGGCTGTCGGACAGTAACCCTTCGGTCACGCCAAATGTATGCAGATACGAAGCGCTGTCGTTAGTAATGGCGGTGGAATAAACAAACATCCAGATAACCAACATCACAAAATACAACGCCCCTAACAGGATGCCCCAGTTTTTGCCTAAATAACCGCTAATGACGCTTGGGTAATCTTTGCACTCAGGAGACTCAGCCAGCGTGTTGATGAACAGACGCTGGAACAAATACATCGCGGGATAGCCGATAATCGAGGACAGCAGAAATACCCACAACCCCATCAGACCCACCTGGACGGGAAGAAAAACAATCCCCGCGCCAATCGCCATACCGATACTCATAATGACCCAACCGGTGTCCATGCTGTCGAATTTAATGGCTTCCTGCCATTCACTTTCGGTCATTCCCGCCCGGCGCGCCGGAGCGGATGCGTCGAGTATTACGCTGTTATTCGTAGCCGTTTCCATAATTTCCCGCTTAATGTGTAGGTAGAGGTTTTTTTTATTTTTTTCGTATTGCGTCAAGGCGATACGCAATTCATAAGATGCAGGCGAGCTCTTAGAATGAAGAAAATCATACGCTCAGGGTCAGAGAAAAACTTCACAAACAAAACCCTATAATCCCTACAGGTAAAGAAAGATTTTCTCTTGAAAGCATCAAAGGTGGGATCTATTTCTGTTTTTGAAGCAGATCACAACAAAAAAAGGTGCACTTCTGTGCACCTTTTTGGTCATGCTATTTTGATTAACTCACATACACACTACTTTGATCGCCAGACCGCCGCGCGAGGTTTCGCGGTATTTATCGTTCATGTCTTTGCCAGTTTCATACATCGTCTCGATAACTTTATCGAGCGACACCCGAGGTTCTGACGTGCGGCGCAGCGCCATACGCGCGGCGTTAACCGCTTTTACTGCGTTGATCGCATTACGTTCAATGCACGGAATTTGCACCTGTCCGGCGACCGGATCGCAGGTTAACCCCAGGTTATGCTCCATGGCGATTTCAGCGGCAATACAGACCTGCGCCGGGCTCCCGCCAAGCAGTTCTGTCAGTCCGGCGGCAGCCATGGAACAGGCCACACCAATCTCACCCTGGCAGCCCACTTCGGCCCCAGAGATAGACGCATTCATCTTATACAGCGCGCCTATCGCCCCCGCAGCCAGTAAATAACGGGCGATGGAGTTCGCATTCACCGGGCGGCGGAACTTGTCGTAATAGGCCAGCACGGCGGGGATAATGCCACACGCACCGTTTGTCGGGGCGGTAACAACCCGGCACCCGGCGGCGTTCTCTTCGCTCACGGCCAGTGCGAACATGTTAATCCAGTCGATGACGTTCATTGGGTCACTGGACAGATTGTCGCTGGAAACCAGCAACCGACGTAATGCCACGGCGCGACGCGGAACGTTAAGCGGACCGGGCAGGACGCCTTCGGTGTTCATGCCGCGCTCGATACCGGCGTGCATGACATCCCAGATTGCCGCAAAACCCGCGTCAATCTCATCTTTACTGCGCATCGCCAGTTCGTTTTGCATCATCAGGCCGGAAACGGAAAGCCCGTTTCGCTCACACAGTTTCAGCAGCTCGCTGGCAGAATGGAAATTGTACGGCACATGCGCTTCAACGTCGTGCGCCTGACCAAAGTGATCCTCCTCAACGATAAAACCACCGCCAACGGAGTAATAGGTTTTGCTTAATAGCGTCTCGTTGCTGTTCCACGCGGTGATGCGCATACCATTTTCATGGCGCGGGAGCGTTTCACTATGGAAGAGAATGTTCTCAGCAGGAGGGAAATCAACGATATGCGTGCCCTCTGCCACCGGGAGACGTCCGGTACGGGCCACGTCCTGGGTAAAACCCGCAATGGTATCAATCTGCACGTTTTGCGGACTGTTACCTGCGAGGCCCATCATGATGGCGACATCGGTCGCATGACCTTTTCCGGTCAGGGAGAGTGAACCATAAAGATCGACCACAATGCGCGTGGTCTGGTGCAATTCTCCGCAACTGACCAGTTGGTCGATAAAGCTTTTACCTGCGTTCATTGGCCCCACGGTATGGGAGCTGGAAGGTCCAATGCCAATCTTAAAAATATCGAATGCGCTAATCATATCCACACCCTCGGATTGCCGTTCAGTGAAGACCAGGTTTCACACTCATTAACGGGATCGGGGCGATCCTGACGATCGCCCCGCGGGGAGTTACACCGTGTCGCCGCGTACGGCGATGGCTTCAATCTCCAGCTTCACATCCTTCGGCAAGCGAGCAACCTGCACACAGCTGCGTGCCGGATAGATAGCCTCGTGCTCATCAAAGAACTGCTGATACACCTGATTAATGGTGGCGAAGTCGTTCAGATCGGCCACGAAAACGGTGGTCTTCACGATATCGTTCACTTTCAAACCGGCGGACTCAACGATCGCTTTCACGTTTTCCAGACTCTGACGCGCCTGATCGGTCACGTGTTCGGCAACTTCACCGGTCTGCGGACATACCGGGATTTGACCTGAGGTCAACACCATGCTGCCCAGATCCACGCCCTGTACGTAAGGCCCAATCGCCCCTGGCGCACAGTCGGTTGCAATAACTTTTCTCATAACCCCTCCGGCGTTAAAGCGCCTGGGTGAAAGTACGTGAAATAACGTCCTGCTGCTGTTCGCGGGTCAGCGCGTTAAAGCGCACCGCATAGCCAGACACGCGGATCGTCAGGTTCGGATAGTTTTCCGGGTGCTCAATAGCATCCATCAGCATTTCGCGGTTCATGACGTTGACGTTCAGGTGCTGACCGCCTTCGACATGCGCTTCATGATGGAAATAACCGTCCAGCAGACCGACCAGGTTGGTTTTACGCACGCTATCTTCTTTGCCCAGTGCAGCCGGCACAATCGAGAAGGTGTACGAGATACCATCTTTGGCATAGGTAAACGGCAGTTTAGCCACCGAGGTCAACGAGGCGACGGCACCTTTGCGATCGCGGCCGTGCATCGGGTTCGCACCTGGCGCAAACGGCGTACCTGCGCGACGCCCGTCCGGGGTATTCCCGGTTTTCTGGCCGTACACCACGTTAGAGGTGATGGTCAGAATGGACTGCGTTGGCACCGCGTTGCGATAGGTTGGCAACACTTTAATTTTCTTCATAAAGCGTTCAACCAGGTCGCAGGCAATGCTGTCTACGCGCTCATCGTTGTTACCGTACTGCGGATAGTCACCTTCAATTTCGAAGTCGACCGCCAGGCCGTTTTCATCACGGATCGGTTTGACGCGAGCGTACTTGATAGCCGACAGGGAGTCCGCAGCAACGGACAGACCCGCCATACCGCATGCCATGGTGCGATAAACATCACGATCGTGCAGCGCCATCAGCGAGGCTTCGTAGCTGTACTTGTCGTGCATATAGTGAATGATGTTCAGCGCACTGATGTACTGCACGGCCAGCCAGTCCATAAAGTGGTCCAGGCTCTCCATCACCGTGTCGTAATCCAGCACGTCATCCATCAGCGGCGCAGTTTTCGGCCCGACCTGGATTTTCAGCTTCTCATCCACACCGCCGTTGATTGCGTACAGCAATGTTTTGGCGAGGTTGGCACGCGCACCAAAGAACTGCATTTGTTTGCCGATGACCATCGGGCTGACGCAGCAGGCAATGGCATAGTCATCGCTTTCAAAGTCAGCGCGCATCAGATCGTCATTTTCATACTGTAAAGACGACGTGACGATAGACACCTGTGCGGCATATTTTTTGAAGGCAATCGGTAAGCCTTCAGACCACAGCACCGTCAGGTTCGGCTCAGGTGCCGGTCCCATGGTGTGCAGCGTATGCAGGTAGCGGAACGAGTTTTTGGTGACCAGCGTGCGGCCGTCCAGCCCCATCCCACCAATAACTTCGGTCGCCCAGATAGGATCGCCGGAGAACAGGGTGTCGAATTCCGGGGTACGCAGGAAGCGCACCATGCGGATCTTCATGATGAAGTGGTCGATCAACTCCTGCGCCTGCTGCTCGTTTAAGATACCGGCTTTGAAGTCGCGCTCAATGTAAATGTCGAGGAACGATGCAGTACGGCCCAGCGACATCGCGCCGCCGTTCTGCGATTTCACCGCGGCCAGATAAGCAAAATACACCCACTGTACGGCTTCCTGTGCGTTACGCGCCGGACGGGAAATATCGCAACCGTACTTCGCCGCCATTTCCTGCATTTGCAGCAGCGCACGACGGTGCTCAGACAGCTCTTCACGCAGGCGAATCGTCGCCTCCAGATTCTGCCCCCACTCCAGATTCGACTGGAGATCGGCAAACTGCTGCTCGCGTTCACGCACCAGGTAGCGAATACCGTACAACGCAACACGGCGGTAATCGCCAATGATACGACCACGGCCATAGCCATCCGGCAGACCGGTTAATACGCCGGACTTACGGCAGCGCAGCATATCCGGGGAATACGCGTCGAACACGCCCTGGTTATGGGTTTTACGCAGTTCGGTATACTGGTACTCAAAATCAGCATCCATTTCACGACCGTAAGCATCAAAAGAGCTTTTGATCATGTTGATGCCGCCGAACGGATGCAGCGCACGCTTCAGCGGCTTATCCGTTTGCAGACCGACGATCTTTTCCAGTTCTTGTTCAATATAACCGGCATCGTGCGCGGTAATCGTAGTGGCAATATTGGTATCGAAATCTACCGGCGCATGCGTCGAGTTTTCAATACGGATGCCCGCCATGACTTTTTCCCACAATGCGGTGGTTGCCGGCGTCGCTTCGGCGAGGAAAGATTCATCCCCTTCATAAGGCGTGTAGTTATGCTGAATAAAATCACGGACATTAATTTCTTCTTTCCAGTCCGTACCTTTAAAGCCAAGCCACGCGTCGGCATACAGCATATCGCTGGTATCGATATTTACCTTCATGAAAAATAATCTCTCTACAGAAAATTAATTATGCAAATTCTACTGGTGTGTTAATTCTGCCTAAATGAATGGCATCACGAGCAATCATTTTCTCTTCATTCGTCGGAATAACTGCACAAATAACTCGAGCATCATTAGCAGAGATAATTCTCTCGCCATGAGAATTTGGCAGACTATTCATTTCGCTGTCGATATTCACACCTAATACGGCCAGATGTTCAATCACCAGACGGCGAATTAAGACTGAGTTTTCACCAATGCCGCCGGTGAAAATAATCCCATCAAGACGATGTAACGATGCAGCATGTCCGGCGATATGGCGTGCAATACGATGCACAAAGGTTTTAATCGCCAGCTGCGCACGCTCGTGTCCTTCGTGCCAGGCTTTTTCCAGCGTACGTAAGTCAGAGGACAAACCGGAAATACCCAGCAGGCCAGACTCTTTATTAACGACACGCTCAAGGTCGCTCAGCGTCTGATTGGTTTCACTGGCGATCCACGCCATTGCGCCAAAGTCCACATCACCGCTACGCGTGCCCATCATCAGTCCTTCCAGCGGAGTCATACCCATTGAGGTATCCACGCTTTGTCCGTTACGGACCGCACAGATGGACGCGCCGTTACCCAGGTGCGCGACAACCAGGCCAGAATCATCATCCTGGAGGTCGAGAAGCTCGTGCGCTCGCTGAGAAACATAGCGGTGCGACGTGCCGTGGAAGCCATAACGACGAACACCCAGCTCCTCGTAATATTTCCACGGTAAACCGTACAGATAGGCTTCAGGTGCCATCGTCTGGTGGAAGCTGGTATCAAATACCGCCACCTGCTGTACACCCGGGAAAAGATGCTGTGCGGATTCAATCCCGCTCAGGTTCGCATAATTATGTAATGGTGCTAAAGGAGATACCCGACGAATATTGTCGATAACGTCATCTGTAATTATCGCTGATTCCGTAAAGATACTTCCACCGTGGGCAATGCGGTGGCCAATTAAGGCCACGCTGTCCATTAAATTACGTTGTTCCAGTTCAGCGGCAATAGCCTTTAATGCGTCTTCGTAGCTGTGGTGAGCCAGCTTAGCCGGCTCCCCACCATTAATTGCTATGAACGCATTTTCAGAGTTAATACCGTCTGCAATTCCCGCCATTAAAACATCACAGTTGGCTGCATCCAGCACTGAGAATTTAATGGAAGATGAACCGCAATTAATAACCAGTACTACCGGAAACTCATTCATTTCACTACTCCGCTCATCCTGAGCTTAAGGATTAAAACAGTTTGTAGACGATGTTCAGGATAGTCAGCAGACCAATCGCAGTAACAAACACGTTATCCAGACGGCCACGGTATTTCGCCAGAGACGGCGCTTTACGGATGGCATACATCGGCAGCAAGCAGAGCAGTGAGGCGATAATTGGCGCACCCATCGCTTCAATCAGGTCCAGGATATTCGGGTTGGCGTAAGCCACAACCCAGGTGGAACCCATGATGAAGACCATGCTGATGGTGTTAAGTTTGCCAACAGAGACTTTGTTCTTATCACCTTTATAACCAAACTTCAGGACCAGACCGTTCAGACCTTCCAGCGTGCCCAGATAGTGGCCGAAGAAAGATTTGAAGATAGCGACCAGTGCGATGATAGAAGCACCGTATTCCAGAACGGTCGCGAAGGTCGACTTGGTGCCAGACAGTGAAGCAAAGTGGTTCGCCAGGTATGACAGTACCGGAATGTTCTGCGCTTTAGCTTCGGCCATATTTGCCGGAGACAGCGTGAACAGGCAGCTAAAGGCGAAGAACATGACCACTGCAACCATCAGCATACTGGCGCGGGAGATGATCTTGGAACATTTCTGCTCGGTAAATTCGCGGCCATAATCTTTTTCATACTCTTCGCGTTTAGACACCACGAAAGAGGAAACAATTGGCGAGAAGTTGAAGGAGAACACCATGATGGAAATACCCAGCCATACGGTGACCAGAATACCGTCATGCCCGGTCAACGCTATATTGCTGAGATCCACCTGCTGGATAACCGCTGAGTTCCAGTAAGGGATCAGGGACAGAGAGATAAGTACCAGGCTGGCAATGAACGGCCATACCAGGAAGCTCATCACTTTAACCATCAGATCTTTACCGAAGTAGATGACGAATGCCATCAACAACAGCAGGAACAGCGCGACGAAGCCACGATTAAGCGCTGGCATCTGCAACTGGTTTTCCCAGAAGGTCATAAAGGTGTTGGTAATGGTGACGCCATAAATCCACAGCAGTGGGCAAATCGCAAAGAAGTAGAGGAACGTGATGACCACGCCGCCCGTTTTACCAAAATGCTCTTCAACCGTTTCTGTGATGTTGCCGGAAGGGTTAGAACCGGAAAGACACAGGCGCGCCAGTGCGCGGTGGCAATAGAACGCGATGGGGTATGCTAACACCAGCATTAACAGAATGGGGATCAGCCCGCCAAAGCCTGCGCGGATAGGGAAGAACAACACCCCGGCGCCGATGGCTGTACCAAATAAACCCAGTGTCCAGGTGGTGTCCGATTTGCGCCAGGACGATTGTTTTGTCTGGCTGGATACAATGCTATCAGTAGTACTCATATCCTATCCTCAACGAAATATATTAAGCGTCAACTAAACCAGTAATTTGGGATACACGAGAAAGGTCGATATTACCGCCAGAAATAATGCTGACTGTTTTTCTATTCTGGATGTAGCTATCTAATTTCCCGCTTAATAATGCAGCACAGGCCAGCGCGCCAGCGCCTTCTGTCACAACTTTATTTCGCTGAATTAATGCCACCATACTGTTGCGAATTTCATCTTCACTGACCAGGACAATGTCATCCACTAACTCACGAACGATTTCATAGGTCAAAGTACCCGGGCGGGAGACGTCACAACCATCCGCCAGGGTGCCGGTCGTTCGGTGCGTGGTTATTTCTCCAGCGTGGAAAGAAGCCGCCATGCCGTGAACGTTTTCAGACTGTACGCCAATAATTTTAATGGTCGGGTTGATGGATTTAATGGCTATCGCAATACCAGCAATCAGTCCGCCGCCACCAATTGGCACAATCACGTTATCGACATCATACAGATCTTCCAGAATTTCCAGACCGATAGTCCCCTGGCCGGCAATCACTTTCGGATCATCATAAGGCGGAATAAAGATGCGGCCTTCAGTTTCAACAATCTCGCTCACTTTAGCGATCGTGTCGTTGAAGTTGTCACCGTGCAGCACAACTTCTGCGGAGTAGTCGCAGGTAGCAGCCACTTTAGACTTCGGTGCGCCTTTTGGCATCACCACTTTGCCGTCAATACCGAGCATCGCACAAGAGAGGGAAACCCCTTGCGCATGGTTACCTGCAGAGCAGGCCACCACGCCTTTACATCTTTCCGCTTCAGTTAAAGAACTGAGCTTGTTAAAGGCACCGCGAATTTTAAATGAACCAGTACGCTGCATGTTCTCAAACTTAAGGAAAATTTCCCCTTTGCAACGTTCACTAAAATAGTTAGAGCGAGGCATTCCCGTTTTATAAATTTTCCCCGCCAGTCTTTTTTTCGCTTCGAGGATATCTTCAATTGCAACTGGGAGATCGTATGTAATGTGCATTAGAACCTCTTACCTGGGTATTAAAGTAAATAGATAGCCGTGACCAACGTCTGATATAGACCGATGGCATTAATTCCGTATTAAATCGAGTTTAATCTTTAATCAACTTCAATTAATTGCTTTCGTCGCTGGCAATTATATGATGAATATTCTTTGGCTAATTCCACCAAAATTGATGCTGCTTTTTTAATTCGATAATTTTTAGACCAGACGGCGGCGTAACGCGCGACCGGTAAGGCCTCTTCTACCGGAATAGTAATAAACTGGTTTGAACCAAATGGAGTGGTCATATCGCAGGGAATTACTGTTAAGAAATCAGCATTGAGAACAAGATTATAAATTGTGACGACCGAGTCTGTTTTAACGATGTTTTCACTGCTGATGCCATTTTTTTGTAACGTAGTAAGAAGCTCGCTGTAGTAACCCATATTCGTTTGCGGCAACACCCACTGTTCATTTTGCAATGCGCTCAGCGTAGTGATGCCGGTGCGTGTTCGGGACTTACTGGCAACCAGAACAAACTCTGACTCGAACAGCGGCTCCACATGCAGGTCGTGCAATTTCATCTCATCGCTTAACGTGCCGATTGCAAAGTCCAGACGCCCATCACGAACCGCTGGTAAGAAAGAGGAAAGCTGGGCTTCATACATGGAAACCTGCGCGTTCGGGAACACCTCTTTAAACTTCTTAATCATGCCGGACATGATGGTAAAGGCGATCAGTGAAGGGAAACCGAACGACACATCAACAACCGCATTGCTCGTCATGCTATTCATCTCATCAACCATGTTTTTCATTTCACGGGTAATAGATTCAGACCATGAGAGCATCACCTGACCGGCTTGGGTCAATGTGACGCCTGTATTTTTACGCACCACCAACTCAATACCAAAATAAGCCTCAACATCATTAATGATTTTGCTTACTGCGGGTTGAGTTAAACCTAATTCTTTTGCAGCTGAGCCGATAGAACCACTTCTAATGACTTCCTGAAAGACCACTAAGTGCTGTGTTTTAGGGAGAGAAATAGTATTCATATCGGCCTGCTCTAATTACTTTGTTGACGGCAGGAAGTGTACCAAATTAAACGTTCACGGATATGTGCGACCACTCACAAATCCCCTTCACTTACATTTTGTAAGATTATTATAAACCAATAAAATCGTTATTTATCAATGTAATGAAGAAAAACGATCTCACTTTAACCTGACTTTAATCAAAAAAAGATGGGGGGATAACGAAAATTTATGGCGATAACACATGCACGTTAACGGTTATTTAACCGACGGTTGAAAGATGATAATTCAAGCAATTACAGAGTAATTATCGGTCGGGATAAGGTTTAAATTTAATGAGCAATTTATCAAATAAAATTATAATTTAATTATTATCGTGGTTAAATAACGCCATGCATCACACTATTTTGCCTTATTTGTTTGTAAAGAAACATTGCGTTTATCATTACTCAAAACAAAACAAACAATAAATTATCAAATGCAACAATAAATTAACGCTGGTTTTTGATGTTTTCACAGCAAGTAATTTTGTGATTTTGATCGATTACGTGTGTTTTTTCTATAGCGAAACGTATCGATAAGCGTTTTGTGTTAGCTGTCACAAAACTGGAAATTTTCAGCAACCCCTTTGCCGCTGAAAAAGACGTTTTCGAATAAATAACGGGAAAATAAAAATGAGATTTACCGCAAATTTGCCGGATGGCGGTGCAAGCACCTTATCCGGCCTACAAAAAATCGGGGCCAGCAGGCATAAAAAAACACGCCATAAAAACAAAAACCCCCACCATTTCTGACGAGGATTTCCTTAATAGTTGACGCTGACCGATAAGCCGCGTTCTTTTGAGCATAGCGTCGTGGACAGCCATTCATCTTGTTGCCTGCCGTAAAGCAAAAACCCCGCCGAAGCGGGGTTCTATAAAGAGTGAAGCTGACCGATAAACCGCGTTCTTTTGAGCATAGCGTCGTGGACAGTCATTCATCTTGTTGCCAGCCGTAAAGCAAAAACCCCGCCGAAGCGGGGTTCTATAAAGAGTGAAGCTGACCGATAAGCCGGGTTCTGTCGTGGACAGTCATTCATCTAGGCCAGCAATCGCTCACTGGCTCAAGCAGCCTACCCGGGTTCAGTACGGGCCGTACCTTGTGAACCCCTATTTGGCCTTGCTCCGGGTGGAGTTTACCGTGCCACGGACTGTTACCAGCCGCGCGGTGCGCTCTTACCGCACCCTTTCACCCTTACCTGATCCCACTTGCGTGGGCCATCGGCGGTTTGCTCTCTGTTGCACTGGTCGTGGGTTTCCCCCCCAGGCGTTACCTGGCACCCTGCCCTATGGAGCCCGGACTTTCCTCCCCTCCGCCCGTCTCCCCCGAAGAGGACGACGACGAAGCGGCGACTGTCTGGTCAGCTTCGGCGCGAAGTATAGAGGGTTTGCGGGCCAATGTCACCCCGCACTGCGCATTCCTATCGCCAACGTAGCGGCGATGTTTCTGGATGACCGATAAATATTATCAAATGCTCCACGGAAGGCCTCTTCCAGCGTACCTATGCTGGTCAATACGCTAAACACGGCATCGATACCATATTGATGCACGACGCCCACATCGCGTGTCAGGCTGCCCGCAATACCGATCACCGGCTTGTGGTATTTCTTCGCCACACTTGCCACGCCGACAGGCACTTTGCCGTGAATACTCTGGCTGTCGAGGCGTCCTTCACCGGTAACCACCAGCGTACAGTCGTGAATATGCTCTTCCAGATTCAGCGCCTGGGTCACAATCTCTATCCCGCTACGCAGTTCTGCACCTAAAAATGCCATTAATGCCGCCCCCATACCACCAGCGGCTCCGGCTCCGGGCACATTTTTCACATCAACGCGCAACGATTTTTTTATGATGTCGGCAAAGTGAGACAAATTACGATCCAGCTCGATAATGCGTTCTTCAGTCGCGCCCTTCTGCGGACCAAAAATGCGGGATGCACCGTTTTCGCCGGTCAATGGATTCGTCACATCACAGGCAACACGAATCGAACAGGTTTTTAAGCGTGGATCCAGACCCGAGATATCAATGGTATTCAGGCTATTCAGGCAACCGCCGCCAAAGCCAATGTCAGTACCGTTGGCGTCACAGAGTTTTGCCCCCAGCGCCTGTACCATACCCGCACCACCGTCGTTGGTCGCACTGCCGCCAATACCAATAATGATATTTTGCGCGCCGCTTTCCAGCGCCTTGAGAATCAACTCCCCGGTACCACGCGACGTGGTGACTAAGGGGTTGCGTTTTTCTGGAGGGACCAGCGCCAGCCCACTGGCTGCCGCCATTTCGATAAACGCGGTGTTACCGTCTCCGGACATGCCCCAGCTGGCATTCACTTTTTCGCCCAACGGTCCCGTTACCCACGCGAAATGTTCCGTTCCCTGCGTGGCGGCAATCATCGCTTCAACGGTCCCTTCGCCGCCATCGGCGACCGGAACAGAAACATAGTGCGCATCGGGAAAAATTTCCCGAAATCCTTTTTCTATCGCCTGCGCTACCTCGGTGGCAGAAAGGCTTTCTTTATAAGAGTCTGGGGCAATTACGATTTTCATAGTTATGTAGCCTGACAGTGCCGCGCGAGGCAAGAATTACAGGGCGCATAGTCGCGCCCTTCTTGTTAGCGAGTGACTTCCACTTTCGCCAGTTTTTCGTAGTAGCATGCCAACGCACTGTGGTCAGCCGTTCCCAGCCCGTCAGCGCGCAGCGCCTGCATCATTTCCATTACCGCTGCAGTCAGCGGCAGCTGTGCACCCACGCCGTGTGAGGTATCCAGCGCATTCGCCAGATCTTTGATGTGCAGGTCAATACGGAAACCCGGTTTAAAGTTACGGTCCATCACCATCGGCGCTTTGGCATCCAGCACGGTGCTGCCCGCCAGTCCGCCGCGAATAGCCTGATACACCAGATCCGGGTTCACGCCCGCTTTGGTCGCCAGGGTCAGCGCTTCAGACATCGCCGCAATATTCAGCGCCACGATCACCTGGTTTGCCAGCTTAGTGACGTTACCCGCGCCAATGTCGCCGGTATGCACCACAGAACCCGCCATCGCTTTCAGCAGATCGTAGTACTTGTCGAAAATCGCTTTATCACCACCGACCATCACCGACAACGTGCCATCAATCGCCTTCGGTTCGCCGCCACTCACCGGTGCATCCAGCATATCCACGCCTTTCGCTTTCAGCGCATCGCTGATTTCACGACTGGCTAACGGGGCGATTGAACTCATGTCGATCAGAACGGTGCCCGGCTTCGCGCCTTCGATGATACCGCCTTCGCCCAACGCCACTTCTTTTACGTGTGGAGAATTCGGCAGCATGGTGATAATCACATCGCACTGTTCAGCAATGGCTTTCGCCGTGGTAGCGGTTTCTGCGCCTGCGGCGATGACTTCCGCAATCGCTTCTGGGTTACGGTCAGCAACCACCAGCGAGTAACCTGCCTTGAGGAGGTTTTTACTCATTGGTTTACCCATAATACCGAGGCCAATAAAACCTACTTTCATTGTCATGTCTTTATCTCTCTATACTGTCGATGGTGGTTATTTCTTAAAAGAATCAGCCAGTTTTTGCGTCGCTGAACGGAACACGCCGAGATCGCTACCGACGGCAACAAACGTCGCGCCCCAGTCCAGATAGCGACGGGCATCTGCATCAACCGGTGCCAGAATGCCGCTTGGCTTACCGTGCTTTTTCGCGACCGCAAAGATGTGCTGAATCGCCTTTTGCACTTCCGGATGGGAGGCATTGCCCAGGTGGCCTAACGCGGCGGCCAGGTCGCTTGGGCCGACGAAAATACCGTCCACGCCTTCGGTTGCGGCAATCGCATCCACGTTATCAACACCCTGCTGACTTTCGATCTGCACGATGATGGTGATGTTTTTATTTGACTGTGCGAAGTAGTCCGGCACGGTGCCAAACATATTGGCGCGGTGAGAAACCGATACGCCGCGAATACCTTCCGGCGGATAGCGGGTAGACGCCACGGCGTTCACCGCATCTTCTTCGGTCTCAACAAACGGAATCAGGAAGTTATAGAAACCAATATCCAGCAGACGCTTGATGATCACCGGCTCGTTGGTCGGCACACGTACAACCGGCGCGCTGGAACTGCCTTTCAGCGCCATCAGCTGTGGGATAAACGTCGAGATATCGTTTGGCGCATGTTCACCGTCCAGCACCAGCCAGTCAAAACCGGCCAGGCCTAATACTTCGGTACTGATCGGGCTTGCCAGCGCGGACCAGCAGCCAATCTGAACCTGATGCGCCGCAAGTGCCGCTTTAAATTTGTTTGGGAAAATCGTGTTATTCATCGCCTATACCTTTGTTTATTTCTGCAATTCCATACGTTTAATGTCACCGACAATAAACAGGTAGCAAACCATCGCCATCAGCGCCGAGCACCCTACAAACACCAGCGCAGCATTAAATGAGTGCAGCTCGCTCACCAGGTAACCAATCACCAGCGGGGTTACGATAGAAGCCACGTTACCAAATACGTTAAACACGCCACCGCACAGACCCACAATCTCTTTCGGGGCGGTATCGGAAATCACCGGCCAACCCAGCGCGCCAAAACCTTTACCGAAGAACGCCAGCGCCATCAGCGCCACTACGAAGGTGGTATTATCCGTGTAATTGCACAGGATAATGGTTGAGGCGAGCAGCATTCCGAGCACGATCGGCAGCTTACGCGCCAGGGTGATGCTGGCGCCGCGTTTAATCAGATAATCTGAGAACACGCCGCCCAGTACACCACCGGCAAATCCACACAGTGCCGGAATAGACGCGACCAGGCCGACTTTCAGGATCGACATACCTTTTTCCTGCACCAGGTAGATAGGGAACCAGGTCAGGAAGAACCAGGTGATGGTGTTGATAAAATACTGTCCAAAGAACACCCCCAGCATCATGCGGTTTGTCAGCAGTTGCTTGATGTAATGCAGTTTCGGACCGCTCGCCGCAGCACCACCCGGCTTCTTGTGGTCCATATCCACTACCGCGCCGTTATCCGAGATAAACTTCAGCTCTTCCTGCGACATCCGTGGGTGATCGGTAGGGTTATGGATCAGTTTTACCCACAGTCCGGTCAGCACAAAGCCAATCACGCCCATCACGGTAAAGACGTGTTCCCAGCCCCAGGCGAAGGTCAGCCAGCCCAGCAACGGTGAAAACAGCGCCAGTGAGAAATACTGCGCGGAGTTAAAAATCGCAGAGGCCGTGCCACGCTCTTTGGTCGGGAACCAGGCCGCAACAATACGGGCGTTAGCCGGGAAGGAAGGCGCTTCCGAGAAGCCCAGCATAAACCGCATGATAAACATGGAGATCCCCGCCCAGGCCAGCGGGAACATATCGACAAAACCCTGCAGGAAGGTAAACAGCGACCAGAAGAAAAGACTGTAGGTATAGACTTTCTTCGAACCAAACTTGTCGAGCAGCCAGCCGCCGGGAATTTGCATCAGCAAATAGGCCCAGCCGAAGGCGGAGAAAATGTAACCCATTGATATGGCGCTGAGCTGCAACTCTTTGGCCACTTCAGTACCGGCAATAGACAACGTCGCGCGGTCTGCATAGTTTACGGCAGTGACAATAAATATTATCAGCAGTATTAAATATCGGGTGTGCGTACCTTTCTTTTTCTCTACAACCGTATCCAGTATCATTCTATTTACCTCAGGTACAAAAAGATTTTTATTATTATTTTGAAGGATGTTTACGCTGATAAATTACCGTAAGATAAAATACGCTTATATTTATCAGTCGCTATTAAACCGTGATTCAGTATAATCAGCGCAGCGTTGTTAATCATTGTGCAAACGCTCATTAAAAGCATAATATTAAAATATTATTTTATGCATATGCACATAACCATGGGCGCTGATGCACACATTTACGTATTGATACCCTTGGTGGCGCGGCGTTTCTAAGTTTAAGTGATCTCGCTCACATTCTTAAATTAAAACTCCTGACATTCTTATTCCACGACACTGAGTCTTTATTACTTATAATTAGATTCGATATATATCTATTATCACCACCTGGCTGGAGAATACTGGACAATGGCCGACATCGAAATTAGACAAGAATCGCCCACGGCGTTTTATATTAAAGTTCACGACACTGATAATGTGGCGATTATTGTCAATGACAATGGTCTGAAAGCCGGGACACGTTTCCCGGACGGACTGGCGCTGATTGAACATATTCCCCAGGGTCATAAAGTGGCGCTAACGGATATTGCTGTTCACGGCGAAATCGTGCGCTATGGTGAAGTGATCGGTTACGCCGTTCGCGACATCGCACGCGGTAGTTGGATTGATGAGTCAATGGTTGAGCTGCCCAAAGCCCCGCCGCTGGAGACGCTGCCGCTGGCAACCAAAGTGCCGGAGCCGCTTCCTCCTCTTGAAGGCTACACCTTCGAAGGCTACCGTAATGCCGACGGAAGCGTGGGCACCAAGAACCTGCTCGGCATCTCCACCAGCGTACACTGCGTAGCGGGCGTGGTGGATTATGTGGTGAAAATCATTGAGCGCGATCTGCTGCCCAAATACCCGAACGTTGACGGCGTGGTGGGGCTGAACCATCTGTATGGTTGCGGTGTAGCCATCAATGCACCGGCCGCTATCGTGCCGATTCGTACCATCCATAACATTGCCCTGAACCCCAACTTCGGTGGCGAAGTGATGGTTATCGGACTCGGCTGCGAAAAACTCCAGCCGGAACGCCTGTTAGAAGGCACGCACGATGTGAAAAGCATCCCGGTAGACAGCGCCAGCATTGTCAGCCTACAGGATGAAAAACACGTAGGCTTCAAATCGATGGTTGAAGACATTTTGCAGGTTGCCGAGCGCCATCTGGTAAAACTCAACCAGCGTCAGCGAGAAACCTGCCCGGCCTCTGAACTGGTGGTCGGCATGCAGTGCGGCGGCAGCGATGCGTTTTCTGGCGTCACCGCTAACCCGGCAGTGGGCTACGCGTCCGATCTGTTGGTGCGCTGCGGTGCCACCGTGATGTTTTCGGAAGTGACTGAAGTGCGTGACGCCATCCACCTGTTAACGCCGCGCGCCATCAATGAAGAAGTGGGCAAGCGCCTGCTCGAAGAGATGGCCTGGTACGATAACTACCTGGATTTGGGACAAACCGACCGCAGCGCTAACCCCTCTCCGGGCAACAAGAAAGGCGGTCTGGCTAACGTGGTCGAAAAAGCGCTGGGCTCCATTGCCAAATCGGGTAAGAGCGCCATTGTGGAAGTGTTATCGCCGGGCCAGCGTCCGACCAAACGCGGCCTGATTTACGCGGCAACGCCTGCCAGCGACTTTGTATGCGGCACGCAGCAGGTCGCGTCCGGGATCACCGTGCAGGTGTTCACCACCGGTCGCGGTACACCGTACGGTCTGATGGCGGTCCCGGTGATTAAAATGGCAACACGCACCGAACTGGCCAACCGTTGGTTTGATCTGATGGATATCAATGCCGGAACCATCGCTACCGGTGAGGAAACCATTGAAGATGTCGGTCTGAAGCTGTTCGAGTTCATTCTCGACGTGGCGAGCGGACGTAAGAAAACCTTCTCGGATCAGTGGGGACTGCACAACCAGCTGGCGGTGTTTAACCCGGCACCGGTGACCTGATTTTCTCTGGCTGAGCATTTTTCCGGCCTATAAGCGCCCTGTCCCGTAGGCCGGATAAGGCGCTTTAGCGCTGCTATCCGGCATTTCAACGATTAGCAGCCCTGTGTCTGTAACTGAATAGGCATCACTACTGCTGAATTTGTCCCTGCCATCACTGAACAATGATCACTTCGACGCCGCTACGGTGTAATTCTTGTAGACATTCCGCTGGAATACCTTCATCCACAATGATGGTATGAATACGTTGTGTATCAATGATTTTATGCAGGCTGGAGCGATTGAATTTGCTGGAATCAGTCACCACGATAATCCGCTCAGCCACTTCGCACATCCGACGGTTAAGCCGGGCTTCGTCTTCATTGTGCGTACTCACACCGCGTTCTAAATCAATAGCATCAACACCAAGAAACAGCATGTCGAAGTGGTAATTCTGCAGAGACTGCTCGGCCTGATCACCATAGAAAGACAGCGACTGACGACGCAGATGTCCACCGGTCATCAGCAGCTCGACACCTTCAGCTTCCAACAAGGCACTGGCGACATTCATCCCATTGGTCATCGCAATCACATCGGTATGCTGGCGCATCAGACGGGCAATTTCATAGGTCGTAGTGCCGGAATCCAGGATCACGCGATGCCCTGGTTTGATCATTTCAGCGGCAGCCTTGGCGATACTGCGTTTAACCGCCGTATTCAGCGAGCTCTTATCTTCAACAGAAGGCTCCACGCCCGGCGTATTGCTGTCACAGATCAGCGCCCCACCATAGGCACGAACGGCAATACCCTGCTTTTCCAGAAACGCCAGATCGTTGCGGATCGTCACCGTAGAGACGCCAAATAAAACAGAAAGATCGTTCACCTGCACGCTTCCTTGCTGTCGCAACCGCTGGATAATCTGCTCGCGCCGCTCGCTGGTACCTGTTACCCGCTTACTTGCAGAATCGGTATTGCTCATAAGAGATCCTTTAGTTAATTCTTTCGTTTCATTTCGTTTTGCCTATTAACGCCTTTCTTTTACCGGATTGCAAGCACTACAACCGGCTCAGATAGCGATAGAATCGCCGCTGAAACCTTTCATTATGTTTCTTTTGTGAAACAGATCGGAAAACAAGAATCTTTCGTTTTATTTTTATGGCAACTTGGATCAGTATCAAATGAAACAAAACGAAAGATTGATGTCGCAGCAATCTGACCTGGAGAGGAAAGTGAAACATCTAACTAAAATGGTGGAGCAGCATAAACGGGGGAAAGCAAACGGGATTTATGCCGTTTGTTCCGCGCATCCATTGGTACTGGAATCAGCAATACGCTACGCCCATGCAAACCATACACCGTTGCTGATAGAAGCAACGTCCAATCAGGTTGACCAGTTTGGCGGCTATACCGGTATGACGCCAGCCGATTTTCGCAGTTTTGTCTGTCGCCTGGCAGAATCTTTTGACTTTCCTCAGGAAATGCTAATTCTGGGTGGGGACCATCTCGGACCAAACCGTTGGCAAAACCTACCCGCAGAGCAGGCAATGGCCAATGCTGACGACCTCATTAAAAGCTACGTGGCTGCAGGATTTAAAAAAATCCACCTGGATTGCAGCATGTCCTGCCAGGGCGATCCTGTTCCATTAACGGATGCCATCGTCGCTGAACGCGCGGCACGCCTGGCGAAGGTTGCCGAAGAAACCTGTAAGGCACATTTTGGCGAGTCCGATCTGGTTTACGTGATCGGCACGGAGGTTCCGGTTCCCGGCGGTGCCCACGAAACGTTAACGGAGCTGGAAGTTACTACACATGACGCGGCACGTGCCACGCTGGAAGCTCATCATCATGCGTTTGAAAAACAGGGTCTGGACGCCATCTGGCCACGCATTATCGCGCTGGTGGTGCAACCCGGCGTTGAATTTGACCACACACATATTATTGATTATCAGCCGCAAAAAGCCGTTGCTTTAAGCAAGATGGTAGAAGCCTACGACACATTGGTCTTTGAAGCGCATTCCACCGATTATCAAACACCACAGTCACTGCGCCAGTTGGTCAAAGATCACTTTGCGATCCTGAAAGTTGGCCCAGCCCTGACCTTCGCCCTGCGTGAAGCGTTGTTCTCACTGGCCGCTATTGAAGAAGAATTACTGCCAGCAAAGGCCTGCTCAGGTCTACGCCATGTTCTGGAAAGCGTGATGCTCGATCGCCCGGAATATTGGCAGAGCCATTACCACGGAGATGGCAACGCACGTCGACTGGCACGAGGTTACAGTTACTCCGATCGGGTTCGTTACTATTGGCCAGACAGCCAGATTGATGACGCCTTCGACCGACTGGTACGCAACCTGGCAGACGAGCCAATTCCGCTGCCGCTCATCAGCCAATATTTACCGTTGCAGTACGTAAAAGTGCGCGAGGGAGATCTCAACGCCACACCACGAGAACTCATCATTAACCATATTCAGGACATACTGCAGCAATACCACCGTGCCTGCCAGGGCGCATCATCCCATAACGCATAAAAAGAAAGAGAAAAACACTATGCCAAACATTGTATTAAGTCGCATTGACGAACGTTTAATTCACGGTCAGGTCGGTGTGCAGTGGGTCGGATTTGCGGGGGCAAATCTGGTTCTGGTTGCCAATGATGAGGTCGCTGAAGATCAGGTTCAGCAAAACCTGATGGAAATGGTGCTCGCGGAAGGGATTGCCGTGCGCTTCTGGTCACTGCAAAAAGTGATCGACAATATCCACCGTGCTGCCGATCGTCAGAAAATTCTGCTGGTCTGCAGAACCCCCGCAGACTTCTTACGGCTGGTTGAAGGCGGCGTTCCGGTTAACCGCATCAACGTTGGCAATATGCACTACGCCAACGGCAAGCAGCAAATCGCTAAAACCGTTTCTGTAGACGCGAACGATATTACGGCATTTAACGGGCTGAAAGCCGCCGACGTGGAATGCTTCGTTCAGGGCGTACCAACCGAACCCGCCCAGGACCTCTTTAAACTTCTCTGAGGAATTCACAATGGAAATTAGTCTGTTGCAGGCTTTTGCGTTGGGTATTCTCGCCTTTATCGCAGGCCTGGATATGTTCAACGGGTTAACGCATATGCACCGCCCGGTGGTTCTTGGACCGCTGGTCGGGCTGATACTGGGCGATCTGCATACCGGTATTTTAACCGGTGGTACGCTGGAACTGGTGTGGATGGGCCTGGCCCCACTGGCGGGTGCTCAGCCACCAAACGTCATCATCGGGACCATTGTCGGAACAACATTTGCTATTACGACCGGCGTAAAACCAGAGGTTGCCGTTGGTGTGGCTGTGCCATTCGCCGTAGCGGTTCAGATGGGGATTACCTTCCTGTTCTCCGTGATGTCGGGTGTTATGGCTCGCTGCGATCGGATGGCAGCGAATGCCGATACAGCCGGAATTGAGCGGGTGAACTATCTGGCATTACTGGCATTGGGGACGTTCTACTTCTTATGCGCCTTCCTGCCGATTTACTTTGGCGCGGAACATGCCAAAACCGCCATTGATGTGCTACCCACACGCCTGATTGACGGCCTCGGCGTCGCCGGCGGCATCATGCCAGCAATCGGTTTTGCCGTACTGCTGAAAATCATGATGAAGAACGTCTACATCCCCTATTTTATTCTGGGTTTTGTTGCCGCTGCCTGGCTCAAGCTCCCGGTACTGGCTATCGCCGCCGCCGCACTGGCAATGGCGCTGATCGATTTTCTGCGTAAATCACCTGAACCTACAGCCCCGGTAGCACAAAAAGAGGAATTCGAAGATGGAATCTAACCAAACGGCTCTGCCGAACGTTTCCGATACCGAAGATACGCTGCTTACCGGCACCAATGAAAACATCTATGAAGATCAGAACATTGGGGCGGAGCTGACAAAAAAAGACATCAACCGCGTAGCCTGGCGTTCCATGCTGCTACAGGCATCTTTTAACTACGAACGTATGCAGGCATCAGGATGGCTGTACGGTCTGTTGCCCGCACTGAAAAAGATTCACACCAATAAACGCGATCTTGCGCGTTCAATGAAAGGCCATATGGGGTTCTTTAATACCCATCCGTTTCTGGTGACGTTTGTTATTGGCATCATCCTCGCGATGGAACGCTCCAAGCAGGACGTGAACAGTATTCAAAGTACCAAGATTGCCGTAGGCGCACCGCTCGGGGGCATCGGGGATGCGATGTTCTGGTTAACGCTGCTGCCCATTTGCGGAGGGATCGGAGCCAGCCTGGCGCTACAGGGGTCTATTCTTGGCGCAGTCGTGTTTATTGTTATGTTCAACGTTGTCCATCTTGGTTTGCGTTTTGGCCTGGCACACTACGCGTATCGGATGGGCGTCGCGGCCATCCCACTGATTAAGGCCAATACCAAGAAGGTTGGGCATGCGGCATCCATCGTTGGGATGACGGTGATTGGCGCCCTGGTTGCAACTTACGTTCGCCTTAACACCACGTTGGAAATTACCGCAGGTGATGCGGTGGTAAAACTGCAGACGGATGTTATTGACAAACTGATGCCGGCTTTCCTGCCACTGGTCTACACATTAACCATGTTCTGGTTGGTTCGTCGTGGCTGGAGTCCTCTGCGTCTTATCGCCATTACTGTGGTGCTCGGCGTAGTCGGAAAATTCTGTCATTTCCTGTAAATACAAGGGGCTGTAGATGTTAGGTATTATTTTGACGGGTCATGGCGGGTTTGCCAGCGGAATGGAAAAGGCGATGAAACAGATTCTGGGGGAACAGTCTCAGTTTATCGCCATCGACTTTCCAGAAACCTCAACCACCGCCTTGCTCACTTTGCAACTTGAACAAGCGGTGAGTGAACTGGACGCTAAGGAAAATATCATTTTTCTGACTGACCTGCTGGGTGGCACTCCGTTTCGTGTCGCGTCTACCCTGGCGATGCAAAAACAAGGAAGTGAAGTGATCACCGGTACCAATCTGCAGCTTCTGCTGGAGATGGTGCTGGAGCGTGAAGGCTTGAGCAGCGAAGAATTTCGTCTACAAGCACTGGAGTGCGGGCATCGCGGCCTGACCAGCCTGGTCGATGAGCTGGGACGGTGTCGCGAGGAACACCCCGTTGAGGAAGGGATATGACACAACTGCTGCGCGCCAGACGTCTGCTGACTGAACAGGGCTGGTTGGACGATCATCAATTACGTATAGAAGAAGGCACTATCACGACGATTGAGCCTATCCCCTCTGGCGTGATGGGGCGTGATGCCGACCTGCTGTGCCCTGCTTACATCGACACCCATGTCCACGGAGGGGGTGGCGTCGATGTTATGGATGAAGCGGCAGACTCACTCGACAAGCTGGCGATGCACAAAGCACGTGAAGGGGTAGCCAGCTGGCTGCCCACTACCGTCACCGCCCCATTGCAGGATATTCACGGGGCACTGCAACGAATTGCCCATCGCTATCATTCAGGTGGCCCCGGTGCGCAAGTGCTGGGCAGCTATCTGGAGGGACCGTATTTCACGCCACAGAATAAAGGCGCGCACCCGCCTGAGTTATTTCGGGAGCTGGAACTTAACGAGCTGGATGAGCTGATTGCAATTTCCCGGCAAACTTTGCGCGTGGTGGCGCTGGCACCAGAGAAACCAGGCTCATTGCAGGCTATTCGGCACCTCAGGCAACAGGATGTCAGGGTGATGCTGGGTCATAGTGCTGCAACCTGGGAACAAACCCGAGCCGCCTTTGACGCCGGTGCAAATGGGTTAGTGCACTGCTACAACGGCATGACAGGGCTGCATCATCGGGAACCCGGTATGGTCGGCGCGGGGTTAACCGATCCGCGCGCATGGCTGGAGCTTATTGCCGACGGACACCACGTCCACCCGGCAGCCATGACGCTGTGCTGCAACTGTGCAAAAGATCGGATAGTGCTAATCACCGATGCAATGCAGGCCGCCGGTATGCCCGATGGGCGCTATACGCTGTGTGGCGAAACGGTAGATATGCGCGGCGGTATCGTACGGACCGCTTCTGGCGGTCTGGCCGGCAGTACGCTGTCCGTTGATGCGGCCGTTCGCAATATGGTCGAATTCACCGGAAGTACGCCAGAAGATGCTATCCATATGGCTTCACTGCATCCTGCTCGCTTGTTAGGTATTGATCACCAGCTAGGATCTTTAAAAACGGGCAAGCGTGCCAGCATTATTGCCCTTGATAGCGCTCTGCATTTACAACAAATCTGGATCCAGGGCCGCACGTTCCCACTCTAGACCTTTCACTGTGTATGCTATTGGCCTTCGCTTAAACACCGCAAGGCCTTTCTTTTCCTTTCGAAGTAACAAACGCCATACGCTACGATTCCAAATTTAAATCTTATATATCAACAAGATAATAAAACCATACTCTTGCACGATCACAATTTTCGTTTTATTTCCTTTTATTCATTTGAACTTTCAATTTCTTTTCTATACATTTAATTCAACTGATTACATGTACAAGTGAAACGAAACGAAAGATAGCGACAAGTTTGCCAGCGTCTGATGTGGAATTCACACGACTAAGGACTGAGTTATGCCAGAAACCTACACCCCTGTTCGCGCGATAACGGGCACCTGGACAGAAGAAGAAATTCGCCAGCAGCCCGCCAGTTGGATCCGCTCACTCAGCAATATCGAAAAAATCCGATCCTCCATCGACAGTTTTCTCGCACCCTTGTTGCGTAAAAGCGATCTGCGGATCGTACTGACGGGAGCGGGAACCTCCGCGTTTATCGGTGACATTATTGCTCCATGGCTCGCCAGCCACACCGGAAAGAACATCAGCGCCATCCCGACAACCGATCTGGTCACCAATCCAATGGATTATTTGGCACCAGCGCATCCGCTGCTGTTGGTCTCTTTTGCCCGGTCGGGTAACAGCCCGGAAAGTGTTGCAGCAGTTGAGTTGGCGAATCAGTTTGTCCCTGAATGCTATCACCTCTCAATCACCTGTAACGAAGCGGGCAGCCTGTACCAAAACGCGGCCGATAGCGATAACGCGTTTGCACTGCTCATGCCTGCAGAAACGCACGATCGCGGTTTCGCGATGACCAGCAGTATCACCACTATGATGGCCAGTTGTCTGGCGGTATTTGTTCCAGAGAAAATCAACAGCCAGACATTCCGCAACGTGGCCGATCGCTGTCAGGCGATCCTGACGTCACTGGGCGATTTTAGCCACGGCGTGTTTGGTAACGAACCGTGGAAACGGATCGTTTACCTCGGCAGCGGTGGATTACAAGGTGCCGCACGTGAATCAGCGTTGAAAGTTTTGGAACTCACGGCGGGTAAACTGGCCGCATTCTATGACTCGCCAACCGGTTTTCGCCATGGTCCTAAATCACTGGTCGATAACGAAACGCTGGTCGTGGTGTTTGTCTCCAGCCATCCCTATACACGTCAGTACGATCTCGATTTGCTGGCAGAGTTACGTCGTGATCAACAGGCACTGCGCGTTGTGGCCATTGCCGCAGAGACCGATGCCATTATTGAAGCCGGTCCACATATTCTATTGCCACCTTCACGCACTTTTATCGATATGGAGCTCGCTTTCTGCTTCCTGATGTATGCCCAGGTGTTCGCACTGACGCAATCCATCAGTATCGGCAATACACCGGATACGCCTTCTGCCAGCGGTACAGTCAACCGCGTCGTTCAGGGCGTTGTTATTCATTCCTGGAACGGCTAAAAGGATCGCATCATGAGCATTATTTCTACGAAATACCTCCTGCAGGATGCCCAGGCAAAGGGCTATGCCGTACCTGCGTTTAACATCCACAATGCCGAAACGATCCAGGCTATCCTCGAAGTCTGTAATGAAATGCGATCGCCGGTGATCCTCGCCGGAACACCAGGCACCTTTAAGCATATTGCGTTAGAAGAGATCTACGCGCTATGCAACGCCTACTCCGCAACCTATGACATGCCTCTGGCACTGCATCTTGACCATCACGAATCGCTGGACGATATCCGTCGTAAGGTGAACGCTGGAGTGCGTAGCGCGATGATTGACGGCAGCCACTTCCCGTTCGAAGAAAACGTGAAGCTGGTGAAATCCGTTGTGGATTTTTGCCACGCCAAAGATTGCAGCGTTGAAGCTGAATTGGGTCGTCTGGGTGGCGTTGAAGATGACATGAGCGTGGATGCAGAAAGCGCTTTCCTGACAGATCCTCAGGAAGCAAAACGTTTTGTCGAACGTACTGGTGTAGACAGTCTCGCCGTCGCTATCGGCACCGCGCACGGTCTCTATACCAAAACCCCGAAAATTGATTTCCAGCGTCTGGCAGAAATTCGTGAAGTGGTCGATATCCCACTGGTATTGCATGGCGCAAGCGATGTACCTGATGAATATGTCCGCCGCACCATTGAGCTGGGGGTGTGTAAGGTCAACGTCGCCACCGAACTGAAAATCGCCTTTGCCGATGCGGTCAAAGCCTGGTTTGCAGAAAATCCACAGGGTAACGATCCCCGTTACTACATGCGTGTCGGTATGGATGCCATGAAAGAAGTGGTACGCAGTAAAATTAATGTCTGCGGATCGGCAAACAGATTAATGCCTGCCCGCGAATTATCATAACATTCATCTCTTTTTAGTGAATGATTCAAAAGCGCGGTCTGATTAACTTCAGATAGCGCTTGCATCAAATAAATCACAGCGTACAAACCCGCCAGAAACCTCCCTTCTTCGCACCAACGCGTTGCAGTTTGCCTTTCTGCTGCAACGCTTTCAGATAGCGTTCAATGGTTCGGGATGAGATTTCACACTCATCGGCAAGGCTTTTGGCAGTTCGTGCAGGCTGACGCGACAAAATATGCAGTATGCGTTTTTCTATATCCAGTAAATCAGGCGACATTTCTTCCGACATGTCTTCCGACATGTCTTCCGACAGGGCTGATGATTTTCCCAACCCGTCTTGCAAAGCAGAGATAATATTTTCCAGAATAAATTCTATAAATGGCGTGCAACTACTTTGCCGATCGCACAGCCCTAACACTTGGTAATAACGCTCCTGCTGGAAGTGGATCAGCGTTTCCACCGGTAGCCACGCCAGTTCTGCTCGCCATTCACTCAGAATCAATGTCTGCCACAGCCGTCCCATCCGACCATTACCATCGGCAAAAGGATGAATAAACTCAAACTCATAATGGAAAATAGCCCCGGCTATCAGGGGATGGAGCTCGGTTGTTTTTAACCAGCCCAGTAGCTCATCTATCAAACGCGAAATTTGTGATGCCGGGGGGGCCATATGGATGAGCTTTTTTTCTCTGTAAACACCGACATTCCCGGAGCGCAACCGCCCGGGGTTATCGACTAGTCCCATCATAAGAATCTCATGGGCCCGGAGAAGATCGGATAACTGATGACTCTTCCATTCTGACATTTTTTCATATGCCAGAATCGCATTCCTGACTTCCTGTATATCTTTTGCCGGAGCCAGTATTCGCTTGCCATCCATCAGGGCAGTGACCTGATCTGCACTCAACGAATTATGCTCAATCGCTAAAGAGGCCTGAATAGTACGGATGCGGTTCTCTTTGCGCAAAAGAGGAGATGCCCTGCCAGCCACAACCGCCCAATATCCCATAAGCTCACCAATCTCAATGACCTGATTGAGTATCAATGGGGTGATGGCAAAGGGAGGTTGGTAGCCACTCACGCTTACTCCCCCTGCTGTTCCAGGGCGTACTTATACAGCGCATTCTTTTTCACGCCGTGGATTTCGGCAGCCAGTGCGGCGGCCTTTTTCAGCGGCAGTTCTGCCTGTAACAGCGCCAGCGTCCGCAAGGCATCGGCCGGGAGATCGTCGTCCTGCGCTTTATGGCCCTCAACAATCAGCACCATTTCGCCTTTACGGCGGTTTTCATCTTCTTTTACCCACGCCAGCAATTCGCCGACCGGGGCGCCGTGAATGGTTTCCCAGGTTTTAGTCAGCTCGCGCGCCAGCACCACATAACGCGACTCTCCCCATACGGCGACCATGTCTTCCAGGCTGTCGAGCAGACGGTGGGTGGACTCATAAAAAATCAGTGTACGAGGTTCCGCTTCAATGGCCTTCATTGCATCGCGACGGCCTTTGGATTTGGCGGGCAAAAAGCCTTCGTAGCAAAAACGGTCTGATGGCAGGCCTGCAGCACTTAATGCGGCGATGGCCGCGCAAGGACCCGGTAGCGGCACAACTCGAATACCCGCCTCACGACAGGTACGCACCAGGTGATAGCCAGGATCGTTAATTAGCGGCGTTCCGGCATCGGAAACCAGCGCGATGTTCTGGCCCTCCTTGAGCTTCGCCACCAGCATTTGGGCTTTTTGTTGCTCATTGTGATCGTGTAACGCAAACATACGGGCGCTAATCGCGAAGTGTTGTAATAATAATCCGGTATGACGGGTGTCTTCAGCGGCAATTAAATCAACGGCTTGTAAAACTTCGAGCGCTCGTTGGGTAATATCAGCCAAATTTCCGATAGGAGTAGGTACAATAAAGAGTTGGCCTTGAGAATTATCCGCCGATTCGTGTTGTTTCATTGTGTCGTCCGTATTGCCGATTTAATATTGAGCATTGCGTAAAAAATATCACTGGATACAGTATGGTACCCTCAACATTTTCTCGTATGAAAGCCGCGCGCGCTCTGCCAGTCATTCTGGCAGCATTGATTTTCGCCGGTTGTGGCACCCAGGCGCCAGACCAGAGTGCAGCCCATATGCAGGGCACAGCACAAGCTGATTCCGGCTTTTATCTGCAACAGATGCAGCAAAGCTCAGATGATAGCAAGACCAACTGGCAATTACTCGCCATTCGTGCACTGCTGAAAGAAGGTAAGAGCCAGCAGGCTGTCGATCTGTTCAACCAATTGCCGCAGAACCTGAACGATGCCCAGCGTCGTGAACAATCCCTGCTGGCCGTTGAGATCAAACTTGCGCAGAAAGATGTCGCGGGCGCGCAGGCCCTGCTGGAGAAGCTAAAACCAGCCGATTTCGATCAGAACCAACAGGCGCGTTACTGGCAGGCACAAATTGATGCCAATCAGGGGCGTCCATCGTTAACGCTGCTGCGTGCGCTAATCGCTCAAGAGCCGCTGTTGGCCGCCAACGATAAGCAGAAAAACATCGATGCGACCTGGCAAACACTCTCGTCAATGACACCAGAGCAGGCGCAGGCGCTGGTCATCAACGCTGATGAAAATGTTCTGCAAGGCTGGCTGGATCTCCAGCGCGTCTGGTTTGATAACCGTAGCGATGCCGACATGATGAAGGCCGGCATTGCCGACTGGCAAAAACGCTATCCGCAAAACCCGGGGGCAAAATTACTGCCCACGCAGTTGGTTAACGTCCAGAGCTATAAGCCAGCGTCCACCAGCAAGATAGCCCTGCTACTGCCGCTGAACGGTCAGGCCGCTGTTTTTGGTCGCACTATTCAGCAAGGTTTTGAAGCAGCGAAAAACAATGGCACGCAACCAGTATCAACCCCTGTCGCCGCAGCCCCTGCAGCCGTCACGGACGCCACCACGCCCGTTGCACAGCCGCAGTCAGTCGACGGCGTGGCTAGCCCTTCCCAGGCCTCGGTGAGCGATCTGACCAACGATGCGCCAGCACAGCCAGCCACACCGGTTAGCGCGCCGCAAACAGCACCAACTCAGCCAACGACGGCCAGCGCCCCGGCGAATCCTTCCGCAGAGCTGAAAATTTATGACACCTCGTCACAGCCGCTGAATCAGATCCTGGCCCAGGTGCAGCAGGATGGTGCCAGCATTGTTGTCGGCCCTCTGTTGAAGAACAATGTTGAAGAACTGATGAAGAGCAGCACGCCGCTGAACGTACTGGCGCTTAATCAGCCTGAAGCCGTGCAGAACCTGGCGAATGTGTGCTACTTCGCGCTGTCACCGGAAGATGAAGCGCGCGATGCCGCACGTCACATCCGCGATCAGGGAAAACAAACCCCGCTGCTGTTAACGCCGCGTAGCGCGTTAGGCGATCGCGTGGCCAACGCCTTTGCACAGGAATGGCAAAAACTTGGCGGCGGCGTGGTGTTGCAACAGAAATTCGGCTCTACAGCAGAACTGAGAATGGGCGTCAACGGTGGTGCAGGGATTGCTCTGACGGGCAGCCCGGTCGTCTCCTCTACACCAGCACAGCCTGGCGTCACGATTGGTGGACTCACCATCCCGGCTCCGCCGACCGATGCGCAAATCACCGGTGGTAGCGGTCGTGTTGACGCCGTGTATATTCTGGCCACGCCGGAAGAGATCGCCTTTATTAAGCCGATGATCGCCATGCGTAACGGCAGCCAGAGCGGTGCCACGCTGTATGCCAGCTCCCGTAGCGCGCAGGGTACTGCCGGTCCTGACTTCCGCCTGGAAATGGAAGGCTTGCAGTACAGTGAAATTCCGATGCTGGCCGGCGGCAACGAACCGCTCATGCAGCAGGCGCTTAGTGCCGTGCGCAACGATTACTCGCTGGCACGCATGTACGCTATGGGCGTCGATGCGTGGTCGCTGGCTAACCACTTCACGCAAATGCGTCAGGTGCAGGGCTTTGAAATTAACGGCAACACTGGCGCATTAACCGCCACGCCGGATTGTGTGATTAACAGGAAGTTATCATGGCTCAAATACCAGCAAGGACAGGTCGTCCCCGCCAGTTAACGAGTAAACAGACCGGTGACGCGTGGGAAGCCACCGCGCGTTGCTGGCTGGAGGGCAAAGGACTGCGTTTTATCGCCGCCAACGTGCGCGAACGCGGCGGCGAAATCGACCTGATAATGCGTGAAGGCAAGACCACCGTCTTTGTTGAAGTCCGTTTTCGTCGTTCCGCTCTTTTTGGCGGGGCGGCGGCGAGTGTGACCCGCAGCAAACAACAGAAATTATTACACACCGCCCGCTTGTGGCTTGCGCGCCACAATGGGAGTTTTGATACTGTGGATTGTCGGTTCGATGTGTTAGCCTTCACCGGAAATGATGTTGAGTGGTTAAAGGATGCCTTTAATGACCACTCATAATTGAAGATTTAAGGATTAGCGTGTTAGACAGAATTAAAGTCTGCTTTACAGAAAGCATTCAAACTCAGATTGCTGCGGCTGAAGCGCTCCCGGATGCGATTTCCCGTGCAGCCATGACGCTGGTTCAATCCCTGCTCAATGGCAACAAAATTCTCTGTTGTGGTAATGGGACATCCGCTGCCAACGCACAGCATTTTGCTGCCAGTATGATCAACCGTTTTGAAACAGAACGGCCCAGTTTACCGGCTATTGCACTAAATACTGATAATGTGGTCTTAACTGCGATTGCCAACGATCGCCTGCACGACGAAGTTTATGCAAAACAAGTCCGTGCGCTGGGACATGCAGGTGATGTTCTGTTGGCAATTTCTACGCGTGGCAACAGTCGCGATATCGTTAAAGCCGTTGAAGCTGCCGTCACCCGCGACATGACGATCGTCGCTCTGACCGGTTATGACGGGGGAGAGCTGGCCGGATTATTAGGGCCGCAGGATGTCGAAATCCGCATCCCCTCACACCACAGCGCACGCATTCAGGAAATGCATATGCTGACGGTGAACTGCCTTTGCGATCTTATCGATAACACGCTTTTCCCTCACCAGGATGATTAAGGAGTACACATGAAGGCATTTTCGCCGCTCGCAGTGGTTCTTTCTGCGCTGCTGTTGCAAGGCTGTGTCGCTGCCGCCGTTGTCGGAACGGCAGCTGTCGGAACGAAAGCCGCAACTGACCCTCGCAGCGTCGGCACCCAGGTAGATGATGGAACCCTGGAATTACGCGTCAGTACCGCGTTATCAAAAGATGCCCAGATCAAGAAAGAAGCGCGCATCAACGTCAGCGCCTATCAGGGTAAAGTGCTACTGGTGGGGCAGTCTCCTAACAGCGAGTTGTCTGCGCGGGCGAAACAGATTGCAATGGGTGTAGAAGGCACGACGGAAGTGTTTAACGAAGTCCGTCAGGGTCAGCCAATCGGCCTGGGTGAAGCCTCCAACGATACCTGGATCACCACCAAAGTGCGCTCCCAGCTGCTCACCAGCGATCAGGTAAAATCATCCAACGTTAAAGTGACCACCGAGAACGGGGAAGTCTTCCTGTTGGGTCTGGTTACCGACCGTGAAGCGAAGGCTGCGGCGGATATCGCCAGCCGGGTCAGCGGCGTGAAACGCGTCACGACCGCGTTTACATTTATTAAGTAATACTGCTACAGATGCCGGATGGCGACGCCTGGGCGTCTTATCCGGCCTACAGGACTTCATCGTTTGTAGGCCGAATAAGCGTCAGCGCCATCCGGCATTTTATTTAGCCCTTTCGCGCAGCTCGGACGAGGTCAGGATCGAAACCCCTTCATGTCCTGGCGCAAGTGCCTCCACCAGCATTGCCCGTGCGACATCACGTGCCTCAATAGATTTCCAGTTCCCCGGTAACAACTTGAATAATGGCGCAAAGAACTTTTCATTCGCTCGCTGTTGTTCCCTGTCACCCAGCAACATCGAAGGCCGTACAATCGTCAGCCGGGGCCATTTCTGCGCAATCAGCGCCTCCTCCATTTCACCTTTAACCCGATTGTAGAAAAATGGCGAGTGCGCATTGGCCCCCATCGAACTCACTACCAGCATATGCTGAGCCCCCAGACGACGCCCCGTCAGGGCGGTATCTACCACCAGCGTATAATCAGCGTGGATAAAGGCCTCTTTACTGCCCGCTTCACGTCGGGTGGTTCCCAGACAGCAAAAAACAATGTCGACCGGATCGGTGACCTGTGCCAGCGCATCGGTCAACTGCGGATCGTGAGGGTTAAAGACGCCAACCGTATCGGCGAGCGGGCGGCGCGTTGGAGCCGTAATCGCATGGACCCGGGGCTCGTTCAGTAGCATCCGCAATAAATGTCCGCCCACCAGACCCGTGGCTCCGGTTATTAACACCTGGCTCATCGCTTATCCTTTCCCTTCAATCATTCCTCTAACTATAGATCACGTAGCCAGAGCAGCTTTTTACCAAAGCCCAGCGTGTTGTCAGTGAACTTGATTTCATCAAGACGAATCTCCCACACGGGTGCAGACAGCATTCTGGCGACGGGGAAGCGACGATTATACGCTTTACGCGCGTCGTCGCTCTCCTGCCCCTCCAGACGCCTGATTTCGCCTTTAAACTGGACGCCACGGATCAGCGCGACCGTTTTAGGTTGACCGTTTACCGTCCCGGCAACGGACGCGCATGGGCCGGACATCTGGGCATGGCGAGTTTTATCTTCGGTGAGCACATAGAAGGCAACCTTCTGCGCATCAAACAGATAAAACGCATTGGCGCACCACAGTTCACCGTCATGATGCACACACCAGGTCACGACGTGCTGTTTTGCCAGCCAGCGCGTCACCGCAGTCAGTGTTTCCATTTCTGTTCTCTTTTATACTGTAGGCCTGAAAATTATCACGTCGATGGTGACAATGACACCCTGGTATCTGTACCTGATCCGTACCGCAGACAACGCCCTGTACACCGGTATAACCACCGATGTGCAGCGCCGCTATAAGCAACATCAAAGCGGAAAAGGCGCGAAAGCCTTGCGTGGGAAGGGAGAGTTAACTCTGGCATTTGCCGCGCAGGTCGGCGATCGTTCGCTGGCCCTGCGTCTGGAATATCGAGTCAAGCAGCTCACAAAGCGTCAGAAAGAACGCCTTGTAGAAGGTGAAGGGCTTGAGGCATTGCTGAGTAGCCTACAAGCCCCGGTGCTTAAAAGCGATTGAAGTGCTCGTGGTATTCCACCAGACCAGACACGCCCTCCAGCGCATCTTCTGCCAGGCGATGCACCTGGAACGCGCTTTCGGTGCCCGGCCAGCGGCAGTGTAGATCGTGGTGGGCTGCCAGCTCAAAGCCAAAGCGACTGTACAGTGCCGGATCGCCCAGCGTGACCACCGCGGCGTACCCAAACTCGTTCAGTGAATCCAGTCCCTCATAGACCAGCTGACGCGCCAGGCCCTGCCCACGGTAGTTTTCATCTACCGCTAACGGAGCCATACCGACCCATTGCAGATCTTCACCTTGCACATCAACAGGACTGAACGCGACGTAGCCGACCACCTGACCTTCGTCGTCGGTGGCAACCAGACCCAGCGTCAGAAAACCGTCTTCACGCAGGTCGTGCACTAACTTCGCTTCCGCATCGCTTTCAAAGGAACGACGCAGCAGCGCATCAATACCTGGGGCATCAATGGGAATTTCAACTCGAATCAGCATGGTTCACCTACCGAGGTCTGTTTGGTTTCTGGCGAATGTTTCATACCCGCCTCAACAAAGTCCGCCAGTTGCAGCAGCATAACGCGCAATGCTTTCGGCATCTGCTCCAGTTCAATGGCGTCCATCAGATTTTTCACATGTAGCCCTAATTCTGTATCGCCTTCAATCACCAGGCGACGCTGGAAGAAAAGCGTATCCGGATCCTGCTTACGCGCCGCAATCATCAATAAATCGCTGGCGTCTGCGCTAAAACTCACATCAGCGTCTGCGTTCTGACTGACGATAAGTTTGTCGTTCTCAACAGAGGTATACCATCTGAGGCCAATATCACGAACATTTATGCTCAACCAGCGACCGTCGAGAAACTCCAGTTCCCCGTCGGCCAGCGCCTGGCGAAATTGCCAGCTCAGAACCTGTTCCAGTACCTGGCGCTTGAGCGTAAAGGGCGTCAGTTTAACCGGTACACTCATCAGAGAAGGACCAAAATGTACTAAGCGTGAACGCAGTTTATCCAACACGAGCTTTACTCCCTGTTTCTATAGTCCGGCTATTTTGCCATATCAAATAAACGACATAGCGGCATAAATCAACAATTCGATACGAAATTGTTACCTCTTTATTGGTGATACCAATACGACTTTAACTGCCTCAAATCAAAAATTGTCTCAGCAAGGTTAACTAAAATCCCTCTTCGTTAACATTTTTGCGCCCAGGCGGCGTAACTTTCAGGATAAATTATGGAGCTGCTGTGCCCTGCCGGAAATCTCCCGGCGCTTAAGGCGGCCATCGAGAACGGCGCTGATGCTGTGTACATCGGGCTAAAAGATGATACCAACGCCCGTCATTTCGCCGGCCTTAATTTTACCGAGAAAAAATTGCAGGAAGCGGTGAGTTTCGTCCATCAACATCGCCGTAAGCTGCACATCGCGATTAACACCTTTGCCCACCCGGATGGGTACGCTCGCTGGCAGCGTGCCGTGGATATGGCGGCACAACTGGGCGCGGATGCACTGATCCTCGCCGATCTCGCCATGCTTGAGTATGCCGCAGAACGCTACCCGCATATTGAGCGCCATGTCTCTGTTCAGGCATCGGCAACCAATGAAGAAGCGGTAAATTTCTATCACCGTAACTTTGACGTCGCGCGTGTGGTGCTGCCGCGCGTGCTGTCGATTCATCAGGTGAAACAACTCGCGCGCGTAACACCGGTTCCTTTGGAAGTGTTTGCCTTCGGCAGCCTGTGCATTATGGCGGAAGGCCGCTGCTATCTTTCGTCTTATCTGACGGGCGAATCCCCCAATACCGTCGGCGCGTGTTCCCCTGCCCGCTTTGTACGCTGGCAGCAGACCGCGCAGGGGCTGGAATCTCGCCTGAACGAAGTGCTGATTGACCGTTACCAGGATGGTGAAAACGCCGGATATCCCACGCTGTGTAAAGGGCGTTATTTGGTGGATGGCGAGCGCTATCATGCGCTGGAGGAGCCCACCAGCCTCAACACCTTAGAACTGCTACCTGACCTGCTGGCCGCCAATATTGCCTCGGTGAAAATCGAGGGGCGTCAGCGTAGCCCGGCCTATGTCAGCCAGGTGGCGAAAGTGTGGCGTCAGGCGATCGACCGTTGCAAAGCAGATCCGCAGAACTTCGTTCCGCAAAGCGCCTGGATGGAAACGCTCGGCTCTATGTCCGAAGGCACGCAGACCACACTTGGCGCGTATCACCGTAAATGGCAGTGAGAAAAGCAATGAAATATTCCTTAGGACCGGTGCTCTACTACTGGTCGAAAGAGACGCTGGAAGACTTTTATCAGCAGGCAGCCACCAGCCATGCCGACGTTATCTATCTTGGCGAAGCCGTGTGCAGCAAGCGCCGGGCGACCAAAGTGGGTGACTGGATCGACATGGCGAAGTCCCTCGCCGGGAGCGGTAAGCAGGTGGTCCTGTCCACGCTGGCACTGGTGCAGGCGTCATCTGAGTTGGGTGAGTTGAAACGCTATGTTGAAAACGGTGACTTTCTGCTGGAAGCCAGCGATCTCGGCGTGGTCAATATGTGCGCCGAACGTAAGCTGCCGTTCGTGGCCGGGCACGCACTCAACTGCTACAACGCCGTAACGCTGCGTATTCTGCTCAAGCAGGGCATGGTGCGCTGGTGTATGCCGGTTGAGCTGTCACGTGATTGGCTGGTGAACCTGCTTAACCAGTGTGACGAACTGGGTATTCGCGACCAGTTTGAAACCGAAGTACTGAGCTACGGGCATTTGCCGCTGGCCTACTCTGCCCGCTGCTTCACCGCACGCTCCGAAGATAAGCCTAAAGACGAGTGCGAAACCTGCTGCATCAAGTATCCCAACGGGCGTGATGTCCTGTCGCAGGAGAATCAGCAAGTGTTTGTCCTCAACGGTATTCAGACCATGAGCGGCTACGTCTACAACCTCGGTAATGAGCTGGCGTCCATGCAGGGGCTGGTTGATATTGTGCGCCTGTCCCCGTTGGGAACCGAGACATTCGCCATGCTGGATGCCTTCCGTGCCAACGAGAATGGTGGTGCCCCGTTACCGCTTGCCCCCCACAGTGACTGCAACGGCTACTGGAAACGACTGGCAGGCCTGGAACTGCAGATGTGATTAATAGCTCACTTTGTTAACAACAATCGCTAGTCTTTAATGCAATATTAAAAGATTAACCGGTAACAAAGTGAGCCGTTATGACTGACAAAACCATTCCGTTCTCGGTGCTCGATCTAGCGCCGATCCCTGAAGGATCCAGCGCAAAGCAGGCCTTCTCGCACTCTCGTGATCTCGCCCAACTGGCGGAAAAGCGCGGCTACCATCGCTACTGGCTGGCTGAGCATCACAATATGACCGGCATCGCCAGTGCGGCAACCTCGGTGCTCATCGGTTATCTGGCGGCCAATACCACAACCCTGCATCTGGGTTCTGGCGGCGTGATGTTACCCAACCATTCCCCGCTAGTGATTGCCGAACAGTTTGGCACGCTGAATACGCTGTATCCGGGACGTATTGACCTCGGTCTGGGTCGAGCGCCGGGCAGCGATCAACCAACCATGCGCGCGCTGCGCCGCCATATGAGTGGTGATATCGATAACTTTCCCCGCGACGTAACAGAACTGGTGGACTGGTTTGACGCACGTGACCCGAATCCCCACGTGCGTCCGGTTCCCGGCTACGGAGAGCAAATCCCGGTCTGGCTGTTAGGCTCCAGTCTGTATAGCGCACAGCTGGCCGCTCAGCTTGGCCTGCCGTTTGCCTTCGCCTCCCACTTCGCCCCGGATATGCTGCACCAGGCGCTGCATCTTTATCGCACTCAGTTCAAACCCTCCACGCGTCTGGCAACACCGTATGCGATGGTGTGCATCAACATCATCGCTGCCGACAGCAATCGCGACGCTGAGTTTCTCTTCACCTCTATGCAGCAGGCGTTTATGAAACTGCGTCGGGGTGAAACCGGACAACTCCCACCGCCGGTGGAGAATATGCATCAGCTGTGGTCCGCATCCGAGCAATATGGTGTACAGCAGGCATTAAGCATGTCGCTGGTGGGGGACAAAGCGAAAGTGCGTCACGGGCTGGAGTCAATCCTGCGTGAAACCCAGGCCGATGAGATTATGGTTAACGGGCAGATTTTTGACCATCAGGCACGCCTGCATTCGTTTGAGTTGGCGATGCAGGTGAAAGAGGAGTTGGTTGGGTAGGTCTAGGTTGCCCGGTAGCGCTACGCTTACCGGGCCTACGGGTTCGAGTAGGCCGGATAAGGCGTAGCCGCCATCCGGCACGCTACTTACTGATACACCGGCAACAAATTAACGCTCGACAGGATATGGATAACCGCGTTGCCGACACCGAACACCAGAATCAGCGCAATCATCGGCTTGCCGCCCCAGACGCGGAATTTCGGGCTACCAAACCGCTTGCGGGATTTACGTGCCAGCAGCGCCGGCACAATGGCCGCCCAAATAGTGGCTGCGAGCCCTGCATAGCCAATGGCGTACAGGAAGCCGTTCGGCCACAGCAGGCCACCGACAATCGGTGGGACAAAGGTCAGTAAAGCGGTTTTCAAACGCCCCATTGCTGAGTCATCAAAACCAAACAGATCCGCCAGATAGTCGAACAGGCCCAGCGTCACGCCAAGGAACGAACTCGCCACGGCAAAGTTGGAGAACACCACCAGCAGCAGGTCCAGACTGCGGCTGTTCAGCACCCCACTCAGCGCCTGTACCAGTACATCAATGTTACCGCCCTGCTTAGCAATGCCAATGAATTCCGGGCGTGGAATATTGCCCATCGTCCCCAGCAACCATACGGTGTATAGCACCAGCGCCAGCAACGTGCCGTACACCAGGCACTTCACGATGGTCTTCGGATCTTTACCGTAATACTTCATCAGACTCGGTACGTTACCGTGATAACCAAAGGATGCCAGACAGAACGGCAGCGTCATCAGCAGATACGGTGTGTACGACGCATTGCTTTCTGCGACGTTAAACAGCGTGGTTGGGGATACATGTCCCATCAGGCTGCCGAAGGTCAGGAAGAAGGTGATCACCTTCGCACCCAGCACGATAGCCGTCATGCGGCTCACCGCTTTGGTACTCAACCACACCACAAACGCCACCAGTAGCGCGAAGCCAAACCCTGCCGCTCGCGCCGGGACGTTCAGCGACATCTCGGCAAAGGTATGGTGCAGAATCGAGCCGCTCGCCGAGATATACGCATAGGTCAGGATATACAGTACGAACGCAATCGAGATGCCGTTGACAACGTTCCAGCCTTTGCCTAGCAGATCTTTGGTGATGGTGTCGAAGCTCGAACCAATACGATAATTGAGGTTAGCCTCGAGGATCATCAGCCCGGAATGCAGCATGCAGAACCAGGTAAAGATCAGTGCCGCCATTGACCAGAAGAACCACGCCCCGGACATGACCACGGGCAGAGAAAACATCCCCGCGCCAATAATGGTGCCGCCGATAATCACCACGCCGCCAAGCAGCGATGGTGATGTTTGGGTGGTGGTTAGTGTTGCCATTTAGCCTGATCTCCAGTGTATTTACCCGTCATACTTCAAGCTGTAGATGCGTTGGCTGCACTCCGCCATCCCAGTCACTTACTTGAGTAAGCTCCTGGAATGTCCTCGTTTTCCGCCTTCCTACAACTCGAATTATTTAGGGTTAAAATTAGCTAATACAGTTCAATGCGCTGCACTGTACCAGTACACGAGTACAAAAGGAATAAAAAAAGCCCCGACCGTTAAGATCGGGGCTGTATATTTTACTTTACAGCTATGAAGCCAAGAGGCTTATGCGTCACCGCCGAAACGACGACGACCTGCGGAGTCATCACGACGCGGAGCGGAAGCATCGTCACGACGTGGAGCACGGCTGCCTTCACGACGTTCGCCACTGAAACGACGACCATCACCACGGCCACCTTCACGGCGCTCAGTGCTGTTACCACGGTTTTCGCTACGACCACCTTCACGACGTTCGCCGCTGAAACGACCACCGCCGCCGCCACGACGCTCACCACCGGTGTGCGGTACTGCATCGCCAACCAGCTGCATGTTCATCGGCTTGTTCAGGATGCGAGTACGGGTAAAGTGCTGCAGCACGTCGCCCGGCATACCTTTCGGCAGTTCGATGGTGGAGTGCGTACCGAACAACTTGATGTTACCGATGTAACGGCTGCTGATGTCACCTTCGTTAGCGATCGCGCCAACGATATGACGAACTTCAACACCGTCATCACGGCCCACTTCAATGCGGTACAGCTGCATATCGCCAACGTCACGACGTTCACGACGCGGACGGTCTTCACCACCGCGTTCCGGACGGTCACCACGCGGGCCACGATCGTTACGATCATTACGATCGCCACGTGGAGCACGTTCATCACGGTCGCGGAATTCGCGCTTAGGACGCATCGGTGCATCTGGTGGCACGATCAGCGGACGTTCACCCTGTGCCATTTTCAGCAGTGCTGCGGCCAGCGTTTCGATATCCAGCTCTTCTTCCGGCTGCATTTTCGCCAGCAGAGCACGGTACTGATCCAGATCGCTGCTTTCCAGCTGCTGCTGTACTTTCGCGGCGAATTTTTCCAGACGGCGTTTGCCCAGCAGATCTGCGTTCGGCAGTTCAACTTCCGGAATGGTCAGCTTCATGGTGCGTTCGATATTACGCAGCAGACGACGCTCACGGTTCTCAACGAACAGCAGCGCACGGCCAGCACGACCCGCACGACCGGTACGGCCGATACGGTGAACGTAAGACTCGGAGTCCATCGGGATGTCATAGTTAACAACCAGGCTGATACGCTCAACGTCCAGGCCACGGGCCGCAACGTCGGTTGCAATCAGAATATCCAGACGGCCGTCTTTCAGACGTTCCAAAGTCTGCTCACGCAGGGACTGGTTCATGTCGCCGTTCAGTGCAGCGCTGCTATAGCCGCTACGCTCCAGCGCTTCTGCCACTTCCAGGGTCGCATTTTTGGTACGAACGAAGATAATCGCCGCATCAAAATCTTCTGCTTCCAGGAAACGCACCAGCGCTTCATTTTTACGCATGCCCCAGACAGTCCAGTAGCTCTGGCTGATGTCAGGACGCGTGGTGACGCTGGACTGAATGCGTACTTCCTGCGGCTCTTTCATAAAGCGGCGGGTAATACGGCGAATCGCTTCCGGCATGGTTGCAGAGAACAGAGCGGTCTGATGACCTTCCGGGATCTGCGCCATAATCGTTTCAACGTCTTCGATGAAGCCCATACGCAGCATTTCATCGGCTTCGTCCAGCACTAAACCGCTCAGTTTAGAGAGGTTCAGGGTACCGCGCTTCAGGTGATCCAGCAGACGACCCGGCGTACCGACGACGATCTGCGGGCCCTGACGCAGGGCACGTAACTGCACGTCATAACGCTGGCCGCCGTAAAGGGCTACCACGTTCACGCCGTGCATATGTTTAGAGAAATCCGTCATGGCTTCTGCAACCTGAACCGCCAGTTCGCGGGTCGGTGCCAGCACCAGAATCTGAGGTGCCTTCAGCTCAGGATCAAGATTGTTGAGCAGCGGTAAGGAGAACGCTGCAGTTTTGCCGCTACCGGTCTGGGCCATACCCAGAACATCGCGACCGCCCAGCAGATGCGGAATGCACTCTGCCTGGATTGGAGATGGTTTTTCGTAACCCAGATCGGTAAGGGCTTCAAGGATAGGAGCCTTCAGGCCCAGATCTGCAAAAGTGGTTTCGAATTCAGCCATGTAGTACGTGTGCCTCAAAATTAATGGCGGCCAGTCTACATAACTCATCATGAAATTGATCTGCAATTTTCATTGAAAAGTGTGAACCGGCTCAAAGTAGGTGTATTAACGAACAACAACGCCCTCACCGGTGAAGGTGATGGCAATCAAAAAAGATTACGGGCTGATGTGTACGTCAGCTATTGCTGGTCCGATTCTGCCAGGTCATCTTGGTCCTGGCCCAGGAGCGATAATTCCAACAATGCGTATCGGTGCTCAACAAAGTTATGAACGTTGTTAGCCACCGCCAGTTTGAACAATGCCGTAGCGTTGTCCAAATCCCCCAGACTTAGGTAGTACTTACCTAAATAGAAGTTGGTTTCACTGAGATGCTCAGCGAGCGAGGTGTTATCCGTTGCGTCCGCCTTCAGGCGCTCCATCAGCGTTGCTTCGCTAATGTTGCCCAGGTAGAACTCGACAATGTTCCATCCCCATTGCTCTTTATCCGATTTCTCGAAGCGCTGTATTAACGCTTCTTTAGCCTGCTTCTCATCGAGCTTCTGCTCGGCGAGATACAGCCACAGACTGCGGAATGGATCATTGGGATCGTCTTGATAAAACGCTAGCAGATCATCTTGCGCTAACTTGTCGCGACCGCCGTAATACAATGCGATACCGCGATTTAAGTGCGCGTAGTTGTAAGTTGGATCAAGCTCAAGTACAGAATCAAACGCTTCATAGGCAGCATCAAAATTGCCTGCCTGCGTTAAATATATACCTAAGTAATTGAATACTTCAGGCATATCTGGTCGGATTGCCAACGCTTGTGAAAAATCATTTCGCGCTAGTGCCCTCAGACCGAGACTATCATACAACACTCCGCGCTCATATAAAAGCTGTGCGCGTTCGTCATCGGTTAAAGCCCGACTGGCAAGAATTTGTTCCATACGTGCCAGAATCACTTCCTGCTGTAAAGTCGGTTGCAGTGGTACTGCGAGGACTTCACTCTTACGCCAGGCGGAATTACTGCATCCAGCCAGCGTGAGTGCTGTCGCAACGAAACACCAGCGCAAAAAAGGCTTCATTTCCCACTCCCGAAGACAACGATTGAATGAACGTCCTGTTCCCCGGTTGCTAACAAGGCTTCCTGCCGGGTTAAAGGCCCCCCGCTCACGCGGAGGGCAATGGCAACCTTACTCGCCGAGGCTTGCCGGTGCTTCCGGCGCAGCTGCTGGCTGAGACTGCTCAGTTGCTTCTTTAATGCTCAGACGTACGCGGCCCTGGCGATCAACTTCCAGAACTTTAACCGGTACTTCCTGACCCATCTGCAGGTAATCGGTCACTTTCTCTACGCGCTTGTCAGCGATCTGAGAGATGTGTACCAGACCTTCTTTACCGCCACCGATGGCAACGAATGCGCCAAAGTCAACGATACGGGTCACTTTACCATTGTAGATACGGCCAACTTCGATTTCTGCAGTAATCTCTTCGATACGACGGATAGCATATTTCGCTTTTTCACCGTCGGTCGCCGCGATCTTCACAGTACCATCATCTTCGATTTCGATGGTGGTGCCGGTTTCTTCGGTCAGAGCACGGATAACAGAACCGCCTTTACCGATAACGTCTTTGATTTTGTCCGGGCTGATCTTAATGGTGTGGATACGCGGAGCGAACTGAGAGATGTCGCCGCGCGGCGCATTGATCGCCTGTTCCATCACGCCCAGGATGTGCAGACGCGCACCTTTAGCCTGGTTCAGAGCAACCTGCATGATCTCTTTGGTGATACCTTCGATTTTGATATCCATCTGCAGTGCAGAGATACCATCGCGGGAACCCGCCACTTTAAAGTCCATGTCGCCCAGGTGATCTTCGTCACCCAGAATGTCAGACAGAACCACAAAGTTATCGCCTTCTTTCACCAGACCCATCGCGATACCCGCAACAGCGGCTTTGATCGGCACGCCTGCGTCCATCAGTGCCAGAGAAGCACCGCACACGGAAGCCATGGAAGAAGAACCGTTGGATTCGGTGATTTCAGACACAACACGTACGGTGTACGGGAATTTGTCCAGTTCCGGCATCACTGCCAGCACGCCGCGTTTCGCCAGACGGCCGTGACCAATCTCACGACGCTTCGGAGAACCGACCATACCGGTTTCGCCTACGCAGTACGGAGGGAAGTTGTAGTGGAACAGGAAGTTGTCAGTACGCTCGCCCATCAGTTCGTCGAGGTTCTGCGCATCACGGGTGGTGCCCAGGGTCGCAGTAACCAGCGCCTGAGTTTCGCCACGGGTGAACAGTGCGGAACCGTGAGTACGCGGCAGTACGCCAGTACGCACGTCCAGACCACGGATCATGTCTTTTTCGCGGCCATCGATGCGCGGCTCGCCTGCCAGTACGCGGCTACGAACGACGTTTTTCTCGATAGCGTGCAGGATTTCACCCAGTTCGTTAGCGTCCAGGGTTTCGTCTTCTGCAACCAGTTGAGAGATGGTTTCAGATTTGATCACGTCAACCTGAGCATAACGCTCTTGTTTGTCGGTGATACGGTAAGCATCGCTCAAACGCGTTTCTGCCAGCGCGGCAACGCGTGCATTCAGCGCTTCGTTGACAGCTTCTGGCTGCCAGTCCCAACGCGGTTTGCCAGCGACTTTAACCAGCTCGTTGATTTCTTTGATAACAATCTGCTGCTGTTCGTGACCGAATACGACAGCGCCCAGCATCTGGTCTTCGCTCAGCAGTTCAGCTTCGGATTCAACCATCAGTACGGCAGCTTCAGTACCGGCAACAACCAGGTCCAGCTTGCTTTCTTTCAGTTCGTCTTGAGTCGGGTTCAGTACATACTGGTCATTGATATAACCAACACGAGCAGAACCGATCGGGCCGTTGAACGGCAGACCAGACAGGGACAGCGCAGCGGATGCGCCGATCATTGCCACGATATCTGGGTTAACCTGCGGGTTAACGGAGACAACGGTCGCAATAACCTGAACTTCGTTGATGAAACCTTCCGGGAACAGCGGACGAACCGGGCGGTCAATCAGACGCGCGATCAGGGTTTCGCCTTCACTCGGACGGCCTTCACGACGGAAGAAGCTACCCGGGATACGGCCAGCAGCGTAGGTACGCTCCTGATAGTTAACGGTCAGCGGGAAGAAATCCTGGCCTGGCTTGGTCTTTTTCTGACCAACAACGGTCACAAATACCGCGGTGTCATCCATGCTAACCATAACAGCAGCAGTAGCCTGACGAGCCATCATGCCGGTTTCCAGCGTTACGGTATGTTGGCCGTACTGGAATTTACGAACGATCGGATTAAGCAAAATAATATCCTTTCTCTTTTTTTAACGGCGTATTTATACACGCCATCGTTAATACCCGACCTTCTGCGCATCCTCGCGACTAATGACAACCCTAACCCACGCGTATTGGGTAAAGCCTCTCATTAGCCGCGCGAACCTCTGCGACGGAAGATCATTCATAGCAACAATACATTAGTTTCCAGCGAATTGCTGCCATCTGCTGGAAAAAAGGGGCCATGAAGGCCCCCTCTTTCTGAAACTCGAAAGACTTAGCGACGCAGACCCAGACGCTCGATCAGCGCAGTGTAACGTGCAACATCTTTACGCTTCAGGTAGTCGAGCAGTTTACGACGCTGAGAAACCATACGCAGCAGACCACGACGGCTGTGGTGATCTTTTTTGTGTTCAGAGAAGTGACCCTGCAGGTGGTTAATCTGTGCAGTTAACAGAGCAACCTGAACATCGGTAGAACCGGTGTCGTTTGCATCACGACCAAACTCAGAAACAATTTTAGCTGTAGCTTCAGTACTTAGAGACATTTTAAAACTCCAAAGTGTTAAGAATGTAAGGACGCCGATCTCTAATTCAGCGATCCCAGTGTATACACTTCATCCTTCAAACTGCCTCTGCGTTGGCTGCGTCCGCTCACCTCAGTCACTTACTTCAGTAAGCTCCTGAGGATCCTCAGACTTGCCGCCTTGATGCAGCTCGAATGATTTTGTGTACACGCCGCGCGAACTGTTAAATAATTTACGCGACGTTAAGCGGCGGTATTCTACTCGCAGCGCCTTCTTATCGCAAGACAGAGAGCGCTATGCAGGATACTCAACCACCAGTCGACGAGGGGCGACACGACCTTCATCGTCGATCTCCCCCATGCCGATAAATTTGCCATCATCGCCTTCTGTCACGCGGACCAGCCCTTCCAGCGGCACGCCCGACGTACGTACCGGATTACCATTTTTAAAGTAAACCGATGATGTTAAAGGCAGATTAACAATGGGATAGTCCGATGCCGGACTGTCCATTGGCATCAGCAGCGGATCAAGTAATTCTGCCGCCGGAATATTCTGCTGTTCAGCCTGTTCAACCAGGCTGTGCAGATGTTCCAGCGTGACCATGCGGTCTACCGGATACTTGCTGACCGTCAGACGACGCAGATACGTCACGTGCGCACCGCATCCGAGCTTCTCGCCCAGATCGTCAACAATCGTGCGAATGTACGTGCCTTTGGAGCAATGGACTTCCAGCTCCAGTTCATTACCTTCGTGGCGAATAAACAGCAGTTCGTACACGGTAATCGGTCTGGATTCACGCGGGACCTCAATACCCTGACGCGCGTACTCGTACAGCTTTTTACCCTGATACTTCAGCGCTGAGTACATCGACGGGATCTGTTGGATGTCACCGCGAAACGTCTCCAGCGCGCTGGCAAGCTGTTCCGGGGTAAACGTCACCGGACGCTCCTGCACAATTTGCCCATCGGCATCAGAGGTATCAGTACGCTGTCCCAGGCGAGCCACCACGCGATAGCGTTTGTCAGAGTCCAGCAGGTACTGCGAAAACTTGGTCGCCTCTCCCAGGCAGATAGGCAGCATGCCTGTCGCCAGCGGATCCAGCGCACCGGTATGACCGGCACGGTTGGCATTGTAGAGGCGTTTTACTTTTTGCAGCACGTCATTGCTGGACATGCCTTGCGGCTTATCCAGCAACAGGACGCCATGAATGTCGCGACCACGACGACGAGGACGACTCATTAGTCCTCCTTGCTGTCGTCCGCAGGATTCACACGACGTTCATCGTCATGCTTCACCACGCTGGTCACCAGGTTAGACATGCGCATCCCTTCGACCAACGAGTTGTCGTAGAAGAAAGTCAGTTCCGGCACGATACGCAGGCGCATGGCTTTACCCAGCAGAGAGCGGATGAAACCTGAGGCTTCCTGCAAGGCTTTAATACCGTTCTTCACGGCAGCTTCGTCCTTGTCATTCAGGAACGTCACGAACACTTTGGCATACGCCAAGTCACGAGACATCTCAACGCCGGACACGGTAGTCATCACGCCGACGCGCGGATCTTTGATTTCGCGTTGCAGGATGAGTGCGATCTCTTTTTGCATCTCCTGGGCCACGCGCTGCGGGCGACCAAATTCTTTCGCCATAATAAATTCTCCAGAATAAAGACAAAAAAGGGGCCATAAGCCCCTTTTTAAATTTCATTGCCGGGTGGCGCTTCGCTTACCCGGCCTACCTCAAATAAGCTTCTATGCCTTGAGCTGCCAACACAGCGGCAGCCCAAAAGACGACGAAAATTATGCGATGGTACGTTTGATCTCGATGATTTCGAACACTTCGATCATATCGCCAACGCGAACGTCGTTGTAGTTCTTAACGCCGATACCACATTCCATGCCGTTACGGACTTCGTTAACGTCATCTTTGAAGCGGCGCAGGGATTCCAGCTCGCCTTCATAGATAACCACGTTGTCACGCAGAACGCGGATTGGGTTGTGACGTTTAATCGTACCTTCGGTAACCATACAACCTGCGATGGCGCCAAATTTCGGTGATTTGAACACGTCACGTACTTCAGCCAGACCGATGATCTGCTGTTTCAGTTCCGGAGACAGCATGCCGCTCATCGCAGCTTTCACTTCGTCGATCAGGTGATAGATGACGGAGTAGTAACGCAGATCCAGGCTTTCAGATTCAATCACTTTACGTGCAGAGGCATCAGCACGAACGTTGAAGCCAACCAGAATCGCGTTGGATGCCGCAGCCAGCGTGGCGTCGGTTTCGGTGATACCACCTACGCCGGAACCGATGATCTTCACTTTCACTTCGTCGGTAGACAGTTTCAGCAAGGAGTCGGAGATCGCTTCGACAGAACCCTGAACGTCAGCTTTCAGGACAACGTTCACTTCGTGAACTTCGCCTTCGGTCATGTTGGCGAACATGTTCTCGAGTTTAGATTTCTGCTGGCGAGCCAGTTTAACTTCACGGAATTTGCCCTGACGATACAGTGCAACTTCACGCGCTTTTTTCTCGTCACGTACGACGGTAACTTCGTCACCCGCAGCCGGAACGCCGGACAGACCCAGGATTTCAACTGGAATAGACGGACCTGCTTCCAGGACTTCCTGACCCAGTTCGTTACGCATTGCACGAACGCGGCCATATTCGAAGCCACACAGTACGATATCGCCCTTATTCAGGGTACCTTCACGAACCAGGACGGTAGCAACTGGGCCACGACCTTTGTCCAGGAAGGATTCGATTACCGCACCGCTTGCCATACCTTTACGAATCGCTTTCAGCTCCAGAACTTCAGCCTGCAGCAGGATAGCGTTCAACAGGTCGTCAATACCGGTGCCTGCTTTCGCAGAAACAGGGATGAACTGAGATTCGCCGCCCCACTCTTCCGGCATAACGCCGTACTGAGACAGTTCGTTCTTAACGCGATCCATATCGGCTTCTGGCTTATCGATTTTGTTGACTGCAACAACCATCGGCACCTGCGCTGCTTTCGCATGCTGGATAGCTTCAATGGTCTGAGGCATCACGCCATCATCTGCTGCAACAACCAGAACAACGATATCTGTTGCCTGTGCACCACGAGCACGCATAGAGGTAAACGCGGCGTGCCCCGGGGTATCCAGGAAGGTGATCATACCGTTGTCAGTTTCAACGTGGTATGCACCAATGTGCTGGGTAATGCCGCCCGCTTCGCCAGAGGCGACTTTCGTTGAACGAATGTAGTCCAGCAGAGAGGTTTTACCGTGGTCAACGTGACCCATGATAGTCACAACCGGTGCACGCGGTTCAGCCGCTGCGCCAGTGTCACGGTCGCTCATTACCGCTTCTTCCAGCTCGTTTTCACGACGCAGGATAACTTTGTGGCCCATCTCTTCAGCAACCAACTGTGCGGTTTCCTGATCGATGACCTGGTTGATGGTGGCCATCGCACCCAGCTTCATCATCGCTTTGATGACCTGAGAACCTTTAACCGCCATCTTGTTCGCTAAGTCGCCAACGGTGATGGTTTCGCCAATCACAACGTCACGGTTAACGGCCTGAGCTGGCTTCTGGAAGCCTTGCTGCAGGGAAGAACCTTTACGCTTGCCACCTTTACCACCGCGACCAGCAGCACGTGCTTCTTCGCGATCGGCTTTAGATTCAGCGTGCTTATTGCCTTTCTTCTGAGGACGAGCAGCTTTCGTCGCAGTACGCGTACGGCCACGGCCGCCTTCTACTTCGCGATCGTTTTCGTCTTCTGCCTGGCGAGCATGCTGAGAAGTGGTGACGTGATAATCGGTCTTATCCTCTTCACCTTTTGCTTTCTCTTGCTCTGCCCAAACACCGGCATTTTCTTCCGCCATACGACGGGCTTCTTCAGCCACACGGCGAGCTTCTTCTTCAAGCTTGCGACGCGCTTCTTCTTCCGCTTTACGCTTCAGTTCTGCGGCTTCATTTTCACGGCGGGCTTTTTCGGCCTGGGCGGTTTTAGTCATATCGTCGGTCTGTTGATTGCTCACTTTGTCTTTTTCCGCAGCTTCACGTTTCGCTTTATCAGCGGCTTCACGTTTAGCTTGTTCTGCGGCCTCACGTTCGGCTTTTTGTTGCGCCTCGCGTTTAGCAGTTTCTTCTGCCTCACGACGGGCTTGCTCTTCCGCTTCACGCTGCGCCTGCTCTTCCGCGGCAAGGCGTTCTGCCTCTTGCGGATCGCGTTTCACAAAGGTGCGTGTCTTGCGGACTTCGATTTGTACCGATTTACTTTTTCCACCGGTACCAGGAATATTGAGAGTACTGCGCGTTTTACGCTGCAATGTCAACTTATCTGGTGCAGAGCCGTTCTCACGGTTCAGGTGCGCCAGTAAGGTTTGTTTCTCTTGTGCGGACACAGAGTCGTCAGCAGACTTCGGGATACCTGCATCAGCAAATTGCTGTACCAGGCGATCCACGGAGGTCTGTATCTCTGCAGCCAGCGTTTTTACGGTTACATCTGTCATACTGTTCCTTCCTGCTACAGTTTATTACGCTTCGTCGCCGAACCAGCAAATATTACGGGCAGCCATAATCAGCTCACCGGCTTTTTCGTCGGTCAACCCTTCGATATCAGCCAGATCATCAATGCCCTGTTCAGCGAGATCTTCCAGCGTACAAACACCACGGGCAGCCAGTTTGAAGGCCATATCACGATCTAATCCTTCCAGATTCAGCAGATCGTCAGCCGGTTTGTTATCACCGAGGCTTTCTTCCTGGGCCAGTGCCAGAGTGGTCAGTGCGTTTTTAGCACGCTCGCGCAGCGCTTCAACGGTTGCTTCATCCAGGCCGTCGATTGCCAGAAGCTCTTTCATTGGCACGTAGGCCAACTCTTCCAGCGTAGCAAAACCTTCTTCTACCAGAACCGTCGCGAAATCTTCATCGATATCGAGATATTTGGTGAAGGTATCAATAGCAGCATGCGCTTCAGCCTGATGCTTAGCCTGCAGGTCATCAACGGTCATTACGTTGAGTTCCCAACCGCTCAATTGTGAAGCCAGGCGGACGTTCTGACCATTACGTCCAATCGCCTGAGCCAGGTTACCGGCTTCAACCGCGATATCCATGGTGTGTTTATCTTCATCCACCACGATAGACGCGACGTCTGCAGGCGCCATTGCGTTGATCACGAACTGTGCCGGGTTATCATCCCACAGGACGATATCGATACGTTCGCCGCCCAGTTCGGTAGAAACCGCCTGAACGCGTGCACCGCGCATACCTACGCAAGCACCCACCGGATCGATACGCTTATCGTTGGTTTTCACCGCGATTTTCGCACGAGAACCCGGATCGCGAGCCGCCGCTTTAATTTCAATCACTTCTTCGCCAATTTCTGGCACTTCAATGCGGAACAGTTCAATCAGCATTTCCGGTTTGGAACGCGTCACAAACAGTTGCGCGCCGCGTGCTTCCGGGCGAACGGAGTACAGAACACCACGGATACGGTCACCCGGGCGGAAGTTTTCACGCGGCAGCATGTCTTCACGCAGGATCACGGCTTCAGCATTGCTGCCGAGGTCCAGCGCAATGTTGTCACGGTTAACTTTCTTCACCACACCGGTGACGATCTCACCTTCGTGCTCGCGGAATTGATCAACAACCATCGCACGTTCAGCTTCACGTACTTTCTGTACGATAACCTGTTTCGCCGTCTGGGTGGTGATACGGTCAAAGGTGACTGATTCAATCTGGTCTTCAACGTATTCACCCACGTTCAGACTCTCGTCTTCGTAACGTGCGGCTTCCAGAGTAATTTCTTTGGTTGGCTGAGTGACTTCTTCCACAATTACCCAACGGCGGAAGGTATCGAAATCACCGCTTTTACGATCGATTTCTACGCGAACGTCGATCTCTTGTTCGTATTTTTTCTTTGTTGCTGTAGCCAGCGCACTTTCTAGCGCTTCAAAAATTTTCTCGCGTGGCAGCGATTTTTCATTGGATACGGCTTCAACAACAGCCAAAATTTCTTTGTTCATCGCGGGCTTTTCACCTCAATCCAGACTGTTAAAAGTGGGGAACCAGGTTCGCCTTCTGGATATTACTCAGCGCGAACACTTCATCTTTACCGTCGACTGTGACAGTGATCATCTCACCATCCACCGCTTTGATAACGCCCTGCCATTTACGGCGATTTTGTACCGCCATACGAAGAACCAGCGTGACTTCTTCACCCAGGAAACGCACGTAGTGTTCAGCCGTGAACATAGGACGGTCGAGACCCGGTGAGGAGACTTCCAGGTTATAAGCAACGGTGATCGGATCTTCAACGTCCATCACGGCGCTAACCTGGTGGCTCACATCAGCACAATCATCAACATTGATGCCATCTTCACTATCAATATAGATGCGCAGTGTGGATGTGCGACCACGAATAAATTCGATGCCGACCAGCTCGTAGCCCAAGGCTTCAACTGGTGCTTTAATCATCTCTGTTAATTTTTGCTCTAATGTGGACAAGCCCACCCCCAAGACATAAAAAAAGGGCCTAAAGCCCAGTTATTCTGTAATCAGATAACAAAAAACCCCGATAAATCGGGGCTTTAGATAACTGAACCCTATAACCGCACCTGCGGTTCGGAGAACCTTCCGAAAGAATTTTTTTTCAAATCCAGCTACGAAGGCCTAAGTCTTCACAGTATATTTGAAAAAGAACTCTAAGGGAAAGTGGTTGCGGGGGCCGGATTTGAACCGACGACCTTCGGGTTATGAGCCCGACGAGCTACCAGGCTGCTCCACCCCGCGCCTGAAACGTGGCAAATTTTACTCGCTTTGGGTAAAAAATGCAAATACTGCTGGGATTTGGTACCGAGGACGGGACGTAAAATCTGCGCACAGTATATTGATTTTCTATCCCTTATGTCAACCTTGTTACTACTATGCAAATGAATGAATGCCAGCCTGCGCAAATTTAGCAAAGTGCAACAAAGATAAATCTGCCTTCAACGCCGTTATTTAACGAAATTATCACTAAACTCTTCCTGTAACCGTTAAAAGGTGATTAAATGAAAACTCATTTATTTTGCATAAAAATGCACTTAACATAAAAAACCGACCTCTTCACCAGTCTATCAAGCAGGGTTTTATTTTATGACGACGATTCTCAAGCATCTCCCGGTAGGTCAACGTATTGGTATCGCTTTTTCTGGCGGCCTGGACACCAGTGCTGCACTGCTGTGGATGCGACAAAAAGGGGCTGTCCCATATGCATATACTGCGAATTTGGGACAACCGGATGAGGATGACTATGACGCCATCCCTCGCCGTGCAATGGAATATGGTGCTGAGAACGCTCGCCTGGTTGATTGCCGCAAGCAACTGGTTGCCGAAGGGATCGCAGCGATTCAATGTGGTGCATTCCATAATACCACCGGCGGACTGACCTATTTCAACACCACGCCACTAGGCCGCGCGGTGACCGGCACCATGTTGGTGGCCGCCATGAAAGATGACGGTGTGAATATCTGGGGTGACGGCAGTACCTATAAAGGCAACGATATTGAGCGTTTCTATCGTTACGGTCTGCTGACCAATGCCGAACTGCAGATTTACAAACCATGGCTGGACACTGACTTCATTGACGAACTCGGCGGTCGCCATGAGATGTCTGAATTTATGATCGCCTGCGGTTTCGACTACAAAATGTCTGTCGAAAAAGCGTATTCCACTGACTCCAACATGCTCGGCGCTACGCACGAAGCGAAAGATCTGGAATTCCTTAACTCCAGCCTGAAGATCGTTAACCCGATTATGGGCGTCAAGTTCTGGGATGAAAGCGTGAAGATCCCGGCGGAAGAAGTAACCGTACGTTTTGAGCAGGGACATCCAGTTGCGCTGAACGGCAAAACCTTTAGCGACGATGTTGAGATGATGATGGAAGCCAACCGCATTGGCGGCCGTCATGGTCTGGGCATGAGCGATCAAATTGAAAACCGTATTATCGAGGCCAAAAGCCGTGGTATTTACGAAGCCCCGGGGATGGCGCTGCTGCATATCGCTTACGAGCGTCTGCTGACCGGTATTCACAATGAAGATACCATTGAGCAGTATCACGCTCACGGCCGCCAACTGGGTCGTCTGCTGTACCAGGGTCGCTGGTTTGACTCCCAGGCGCTAATGCTGCGTGACGGTCTGCAACGTTGGGTTGCGAGCCAAATCACCGGCGAAGTTACGCTGGAGCTGCGTCGCGGTAACGACTATTCCATTATGAATACCGTCTCCGACAACCTGACCTACAAGCCAGAACGTCTGACCATGGAGAAAGGGGATTCCGTCTTCTCACCGGACGATCGTATCGGTCAGTTGACTATGCGTAACCTGGATATTACCGATACCCGTGAGAAGCTGTTCGGCTACGCCCAGTCAGGCCTGCTGACCGCCTCTTCCGCCACCGGTCTGCCGCAGGTAGAGAATCTGGAAAACAAAGCGAAGTAATCGCCAACAGAAATGACAAAAGCCGCGCAAGCGGCTTTTTTATGCGCGGAATTTAAGGCGTGTAGCCGCCATCCGACAATTTGCAGGACATGCCTGATGGCGCTATCGCTTATCAGGCCTACGTGCTACTACGCACACCTACGGATCACAACATACAGACGAAAAAAAAGACGCTTTTCAGCGTCTTTCTTTCGGAATATTGGTACTGAGGATGGGACTCGAACCCACAAGCCCGTTAGGGCACTACCACCTCAAGGTAGCGTGTCTACCAATTCCACCACCTCAGCACAGATACTACTATTAGCGCGGGATATCGCTGGTCGGCTGAGCCGGAGCAGCTGGCTGAGTTTGCTCGGTTTTCGCCGGTGCACTCAGATTTTCCCACTCACTTCCTTTATTGGTCTTATTGCTGTTCATGTTACCCAGCACCAGACTGATAATGAAGAACAAGGTTCCCAATACAGCTGTCATTCGGGTCATGAAGTTACCAGAACCACTTGAACCAAACAGTGTACCAGAAGCGCCTGCGCCAAAAGAGGCTCCCATATCAGCGCCTTTGCCTTGCTGCAGCATGATCAAGCCTACCAGGCCAATTGCTACAATAAGGAAAACTACTAAAAGAGCTTCGTGCATAATCAACCTGTTCCTTGCGGAGTTGCCGCGTACCAATGCTTCGACCATTAAAGCGGGAATGTTTAACTGTTTCCCACTGAAGCGGGTGTGAATACTAACCAATGCGAATAACCTTCGCAAGGGCAATTTAAGTGTATTGTATCAACTGAAGAAAAAATCGCCACATCAATCAAAAACGCAGCAATTTATCCCAGCATCGCTGCATCACGGGTCTCTGATCGTCAAGGTTTGCCCAAACAACGACCGGGATTTCACCTATCAGATCTGAATTATCTGGCCAACAGTGGATAATTTCATTATTCACTAATTCTTCAGCCACCATCGACTCGGGCAACCATGCCATTCCCATATGGCGAAGCACCATTTCCCGGATTGTTTCGCTTAACCCACTCTCAAAGACCTTTTTCAGTCGTGGGTGAACCTGTTGCTCTAGCGGATCGATAATGCGTCTGACAAAGGTATAGTCGCTGTAGCAAAGCCAGGGAATCGGAGCATCTGGAGAATCAAGCTTGTCCGCCAGTTGGGCTGAAATCACCGGGATGAACCGCTCATATCGCCACAATGAGCGTTTTAGCCCCCCGACAATCTCCAGCCCCGGCTGCGAAGACGGCAAATCGTAGGTTACCAGAAAATCAATTTTCCGGTTTATCAGCGCGTTAAAGTGATTATCAATTCCCTGGATGCTGGCGTTTACCGTAAAACTTAATTGCGGTTCACTTTGGCGCAGGTAATTGATCATGTCAGGCAGGATATTCACCGACAGCGTGTGAAGACTGACCATCACCAGCGTATTTTCCGTTGCCGGCATCATGGCGGCCAGTTCATGACGCGCCTCCGTCAGCGTACTGAGGACATGCCGGGCATAGGGTTCAAACCGTTCACCATAACGGGTTAACGTAACGGGTGTCGTGGTACGATCAAATAGCGGGACGCCTAACGTCTCTTCCAGCGCTTTAATACGCCGACTTAGTGCAGGCTGAGTAATATGCCGCTGTATGGCGGCCTGGGAGTAATTCCCATGCTGACTTAAAGCCAGGAAATCATCTAACCACTTACTATCCACGTCGCATTCTCCACCATTCCATATCCGTATCCTCCGATAACAAATCGGAAATAGTCACAGTTATAGTAATGGCTTTAGTGTGGACCGCATAACAACAATATTCTGTTTCACCTGCCGAGTCTCCCTCCCCTTGACGTTTGACAGGACTAATATGTTTACTTTACTGACTAATGCCCGTGTCTTTTCCCCGGAGGATTTAGGCCTCTGCTCTCTGCTCATATATGCCGATCGTATTGTGGCGGTAGGCAACGATATTTCACGTTTCGATGGCGTCAACGAGGTCATCGATTGCCGGGGTAAATGGGTAATTCCGGGGATTATCGACCAGCATGTCCATCTGACCGGCGGCGGTGGTGAAGCAGGATTTGCCAGCCGAACGCCTGCCGTAAAACTGCGCGATCTGCTTCAAGCTGGCATTACGACGGTCGTCGGCGTGCTGGGCACCGATGCCATTTCTCGCTCGCCCAAAGATCTGTACGCCAAAATGCAGTCACTGAATCTGGAGGGCGTGCGCGCGTTTATGCACACTGGGGCTTACGCGGTACCCAGCCCGACAATTACGCAATCCATTCGCGATGACATAACCTTTATCCCGGCCATTCTCGGCGTTAAAATCGCCCTCGCCGATCATCGGGGTTCATATCCCTCTTTCCAGGAGCTGTTGAGAATCGTCAGCGATATCCGCGTGGCCTCACTGCTGGCGGGGAAAAAAGGGCTGCTGCATGTGCACCTGGGCAACCTGCCGGAAGGCATGTCGCAACTTATCGCGCTTTGCGATGCTGGTATTCCGATCCACCATATTTCACCGACTCACGTGGCCAGAACCGAAGCCCTGTTCAACCAGGCGATCGCTTTCGCCCATCGCGGCGGCCATATTGACGTGACGTCTGGCGGTAGCCGTTTTATGCCCCAGGAACAGGCCATTCTCCACGCGCTGGAGGCTCAGGTTCCAGCCGATCGCATCACCATCAGCTCAGATGGCAATGGCAGCGTGCCGCGCTTTAATGCTCAGGGTATGGTTGAAGGACTCACGGCCGCGCCGGTAGGCGGTAACCTTGCACTGCTCCCTCGCCTGATTGATGCGGGCATTCCGATCGCACAGGCCGTGGCCATGATGACGGCAAACGTTGCATGCTCGCTGGGAATTTCCGGCGGCAAGCTTTGTGCCGGAGAACGCGCCGATATTTGCGTCCTCAATGATGACCTGTCGCTGGCGCATCTGTTCGCCGCGGGTAGGCTGTTACTGCGCGATGGAGAGTGTTTGGTCAACGGCAACTTTGAGTGAGGATGAAAGAATGTCTTTATTGCTGGCGCTAGTCGCCATTGTCTTTGCCGGACGGCTGATCCTGAAAAAGTACCATCCCCAGTCCGTGCTGCTGCTCACCGGGATTGTATTACTACTCATCGCCCATTTTAGCGGAATGACCACGCTCAGTAGCCTGGTGAAGAAAAGCACCGGGTTTGGCCCCTTTGATGCGTTTGAGTTTATCCGCGATACCCTGAGCGTGCGCCTGGGTGGCCTTGGTCTGCAAATTATGCTGATTGGCGGCTTTGCCACCTATATGTCAGCCATTGGTGCCAGTCAGGTGCTAGTTCGGGTGACTTCGCGTCCATTACAGCGTCTGAACTCGCCATATCTCCTACTGGGGCTGGCGTTGCTGCTGGGGCAATTTTTGTCGCTGTTTATCAGTAGCGCTACGGGGTTGGGTTTGTTGTTGATGGCAACGCTTTATCCGCTGCTCACCCGCCTTGGCTGCAGCCGTGCCGCCGTCGCCGCCGTTATCGCCAGTACCTGTGCGGTTGAATTCGGCCCCGGTTCCGGTAACTCGGTTCTTGCCGCCAAAACAGCGGGTATCGAGGTGGTGAACTATTTTGTTCACGATCAGCTTCCCATCGTCGTGCCGGTCATTCTTTTCATCGCCCTGCTCCATATTGTCGTCCAACGCTTTTTCGATCGCCGAGAAAGCGGCGGCGATGTAACCCAGCAGATGCAAACGTTGACCGCCACAGAAGAAACCCACGCCCCGATCGCCTGGCTGTTTCTGCCGATGCTACCGTTGGTATTGATGCTGCTGTGCAGTGATTTACTGTTTAGCTCGCTCAAAATCACGCTGGATACCGCCGTTCTGATTAGCCTGGCCATTACGCTGATTTGCGAGTATTGGCGTCATCGCAAGGCACGTGAAGTGATGGCTGGCGTGCAAAAAGTTTTCGACAGCATGGGCAGCGTGTTTGCCACCGTCGTAACGTTGATTATCGCGGGTGAAGTTTTTTCAGCCGGGCTAAAAGCCATTGGTGCAGTCGACGCGCTGCTTTCACTCTCCGGCGAATTTGGTCTCAGTGCCGCCTCGATAATCCTGCTGATGACGCTGATCACCTTTGCGATTTCTGCGTTGATGGGGTCGGGGAATGCCGCGTTCTTCTCCTTCGCCCCCATGGTGCCGGATATCAGCCGCCATATCGGCAGCGACATCGCCGTGATGATGCTACCTATTCAGATTTCGGCGGGTATTGGCCGGACGTTATCGCCGATCGCTGGCGTGATCATTGCCATTGCCGGGATCGCAGGCGTATCGCCAGTGGATATTGTTAAACGTACCGCAATTCCAATGCTGGGAGGGTGGTTGTTGATGATTGCCCTGACATTTGCCCGTTCAGGGCATTTGCTGGCGGTCCTGCCGTGGCTGGCTGCTCTTGTGCTGATGATGGCCGGGGGCTACTTCTGGCAGCATCGACGCAAACAAGCACTTTCAGTAGGATAAAAAAAAGCCGGAGTCTCGGACTCCGGCTCTCAAACTTCAGGACTTATACGGCTTTCACCGCATCTGCAATACGGTGCGCGAACTCAGTAACCTGCGCTTCATCTTCGCCTTCAACCATCACACGGATTAACGGCTCAGTGCCTGATTTACGCAGCAGAACACGACCTCGGTTACCCAACGCCGCTTCAACGTCCGCCATCACCGCTTTCACGGTTTCATGTTCCAGCGGATCGCCGCTACCGGCGGTAAAGCGAACGTTAACCAGCAGTTGTGGGAACATTTTCATACCGCTGCACAGGTCGTGCAAACTCATATGGTTACGTACCATTGCTGCCAGCACCTGCAGACCCGCCACAATACCGTCACCGGTGGTGGTTTTATCCAGCAGGATCACATGCCCTGAGTTTTCAGCCCCGATGCGCCAGCCTTTTTCCTGCATTTTTTCCAGCACGTAGCGGTCACCCACTTTCGCCCGAGCAAAGGGAATACCCAGCTGCTTCAGCGCCAGCTCGAGACCCATGTTGCTCATCAGCGTACCGACAGCACCACCACGCAGTTGCCCCTGACGTAACGCTTCACGGGCAATGATATACATGATCTGATCGCCATCGACCTTATTACCTTCGTGGTCCACCATGATCACGCGGTCGCCATCACCATCCAGCGCAATACCCAGATCGGCTTTTTCTGCAATCACGCGCGCCTGCAGCGCACGAACGTCGGTCGCACCCACTTCTTCATTGATGTTGACGCCATCCGGCTCACAGCCAATCGCAATGACATTTGCGCCCAGTTCACGGAGTACATTTGGCGCAATGTGATACGTCGCGCCGTTCGCACAATCCACCACGATTTTTAGCTCGTTCAGGCTCAGCTCGTTCGGGAACGTACCTTTGCAAAATTCGATATAGCGGCCCGCAGCATCGACAATACGGCTGGCTTTCCCCAGTTCAGCAGAGTCCACACAGGTGAGCGGCTTTTCCATCTCGGCTTCGATAGCTTCTTCAACGGAGTCAGGCAATTTGGTCCCGTCGATGGAGAAGAACTTAATTCCGTTATCATAAAACGGGTTGTGCGAGGCAGAGATGACAATCCCTGCTTCGGCGCGGAAAGCGCGCGTCAGATACGCAACCGCGGGGGTTGGCATTGGCCCGGTGAATGAAGCAGACAGGCCCGCTGCGGCCAAACCAGCCTCCAGCGCTGACTCCAGCATATAGCCAGAAATACGCGTATCTTTACCGATAATAATTTTACGTGAACCATGACGTGCCAGCACTTTTCCTGCCGCCCAGCCCAGTTTAAGCACAAAATCAGGCGTAATTGGGGTATCGCCAACGCGACCGCGGATACCGTCAGTGCCAAAATATTTACGATTACTCATAGCGTTTTTTTTCCTTTGCAGACAATGTGGCTTCCACCACACGCATCGCTTCTACGGTTTCTTTGACGTCATGGACACGAATAATCTGCGCGCCCTGCATGGCAGCAATCACCGCACATGCCAGGCTTCCGCTCAAACGTTCAGATGGCCCCACGTTCAGTAACTGACCAATCATTGATTTTCGTGACATCCCGACCAGCAGCGGCAGATTAAAATGATGAAACTCTGCCAGGCGTGCCAGTAATGTGTAGTTGTGGGTAAGATTTTTACCGAAACCGAATCCCGGGTCGAGCAACAATTTATCTTTTGCGATCCCAGCCCTTTCACAACGTGCTATTTGCTCAACAAAGTAGCGATTTACCTCAGCAAAAACATCTTCGTACTTTGGCGCTTCCTGCATGGTCTTCGGCTGCCCCTGCATATGCATCAGACACACGGGTAATCCAGTTTCCGCCGCAGCTTCCAGTGCACCTGGTTCTGTCAGGGAGCGAATATCATTAATGATATGCGCACCGACTCGGGCACATTCACGAATCACCTCCGGTTTTGAGGTATCCACCGAGATCCACACCTCAAAGCGTTGGGCAATGGCCTCAACGACCGGGATCACCCGTTCCAGTTCTTCTTCTACGCTGACGTCTGCCGCCCCCGGCCGCGTGGATTCGCCACCCACATCAATGATAGTCGCCCCGGCGTTAATCATCAGATTGGCGTGTTTCACCGCCTCAACCAAGGTGTTGTGCGCGCCGCCATCGGAAAAAGAGTCCGGCGTGACGTTTAAAATCCCCATGACGTGGGGATGGCTGAGATCCAGCGAAGAACCCTGAGCAAAGAGTTTCATAGTGTTATCCCTGGTATATACCCATCGTCTTTCAAGCTGCATCTGCGTTAGCTTTATTCGGCCTTCGGCCTCACCCCTTCGGGGCCAGCGCAAGCGCTGTTCAAACCGGCATAGCCGGTTTGTCCTCGCTCACCCCAGTCACGTACTGATGTACGCTCCTGGGGATTCCCTGCGTCGCCGCCTTGATGCAACTCGAAATTCATTGGGTATAAGTTGATAAATAAAAAAACCCCGGAGCAAGCCCCAGGGTTTTCAATTAAAGCACGGTCATCAGCAACGATAACTTATTTGTCACCTAACTGCTCTGACATGTTACCCGGATTCGGCGAGGTCGGTTCATCAACCGGACGCGGCGCACTTGGGGTGCCATTATTGCCAGAGTTGTTAGACGTACCTGACTCTTCCCAACCTGCTGGCGGACGCACATCGCGGCGAGCCATCAGATCGTCAATCTGCGGTGCATCGATGGTCTCATATTTCATGAGCGCATCTTTCATCGAGTGCAGAATGTCCAGGTTATCGTTCAGAAGACGACGAGCACGCTCGTAGTTACGTTCAATCAGCAATTTAACTTCCTGATCGATAATGCGCGCGGTTTCATCGGACATATGTTTTGCTTTAGCAACAGAACGACCGAGGAACACTTCGCCTTCTTCTTCCGCGTACAGCAACGGACCCAGCTTTTCAGAGAAGCCCCACTGCGTCACCATATTACGTGCCAGGTTAGTCGCGACTTTAATGTCGTTCGACGCGCCGGTAGAAACATGTTCAGCACCGTAGATAATCTCTTCAGCCAAACGACCGCCGTACAGCGTAGAGATCTGACTTTCCAGTTTCTGACGGCTAGCGCTGATTGCATCGCCTTCCGGCAGGAAGAAGGTCACACCCAACGCACGACCGCGTGGAATAATCGTTACTTTGTGCACCGGATCGTGTTCCGGTACCAGGCGACCGATAATCGCGTGGCCTGCTTCGTGGTACGCGGTAGATTCTTTCTGCGCTTCCGTCATCACCATGGAGCGACGTTCCGCACCCATCATGATTTTGTCTTTCGCTTTCTCGAACTCAACCATCGATACAACGCGCTTGTTACCACGGGCAGCGAACAACGCTGCTTCGTTCACCAGGTTCGCCAGGTCTGCACCGGAGAAACCAGGCGTACCGCGGGCAATAATTGCCGCATCGATGTCCGGAGACAGCGGTACGCGACGCATATGCACTTTCAGAATCTGCTCACGACCACGAACATCCGGCAGACCTACAACCACCTGACGGTCAAAGCGACCTGGACGCAACAGCGCAGGGTCAAGAACGTCCGGACGGTTAGTTGCCGCGATAACGATGATACCTTCGTTACCTTCGAAGCCATCCATCTCAACCAGCATCTGGTTCAGCGTCTGCTCACGTTCATCGTGACCACCGCCCAGACCCGCGCCACGTTGGCGGCCGACGGCGTCGATTTCATCGATAAAGATGATGCACGGTGCTGCTTTCTTGGCCTGTTCGAACATGTCACGCACACGAGATGCGCCGACACCCACAAACATTTCCACGAAGTCAGAACCAGAAATTGTGAAGAATGGAACCTTCGCTTCACCCGCGATGGCTTTTGCCAACAGGGTTTTACCGGTACCCGGAGGGCCGACCATCAGGACGCCTTTCGGGATCTTACCGCCCAGCTTCTGGAAACGGCTCGGTTCGCGCAGGTACTCAACCAGCTCAGCCACCTCTTCTTTCGCTTCGTCACAACCTGCAACGTCGGCAAAAGTGGTTTTGATCTGATCTTCCGTCAGCATGCGCGCTTTACTCTTACCGAACGACATGGCGCCTTTGCCACCCCCGCCCTGCATTTGACGCATGAAGAAGATCCAGACACCAATCAGCAGCAGCATTGGGAACCAGGAAATGAAGATAGAAGCCAGCAGGCTCGGCTCTTCAGGCGGCTCGCCAACAACCTTGACGTTTTTGGTCAGCAGGTTATCAAGCAGCTTCGGATCGTTAACCGGGATGTAGGTCGTGTAACGGTTACTGTCTTTCTTGGTAACGTTAATCTCACGTCCGTTGATACGCGCTTCACGAACCTGGTCCTGATTGACCTCTTGCAGGAAGGTAGAGTAATCCACCTTACGGCCATTAGACTCGCTGGGCCCAAAGCTCTGGAATACTGACATCAGCACAACGGCAATGACCAGCCAGAGTATTAGGTTTTTCGCCATGTCACTCAAGGGATTAACCTCTTATTACAACTGTGTTAAAAACAGCGTCAGGATACTCTATATCCAGCGTCTTTCAAACTTTCGTTTAAAATCTGCCGGTTATGGTTTACGCCCGGTCGCTACAATGTACACTTCACGCGAACGAGCGCGGGAAGAGTCCGGCTTACGAACTTTGACCTTCGTAAACAGGGAGCGAATCTCTCTTAGATACTCATCGAAGCCTTCGCCCTGGAACACCTTAACTACAAAACTACCACCTGGCGCTAATACATCACGAGCCATTCCAAGCGCCAGCTCTACCAAATACATGGCCCGGGGAATGTCCACCGCCGGTGTTCCACACATATTTGGTGCCATATCGGACATGACAACTTGTACTTTACTGTCACCTACGCGCTCAAGTAACGCTTTCAGGACTAATTCATCACGAAAGTCGCCCTGAAGGAAGTCCACACCAACGATTGGATCCATAGGTAAAAGATCGCAAGCGATAATGCGGCCGCTGTTTCCGATCTGCGTAACCGCGTATTGCGACCAGCCACCGGGTGCAGCGCCGAGGTCAACTATCGTCATCCCCGGTTTAAAAATTTTGTCACTTTGCTGTATTTCATCAAGTTTAAACCAGGCACGGGAACGTAACCCCTTTTTCTGTGCCTGCTGAACATATTTATCGCTAAAGTGTTCCTGAAGCCAGCGGCTTGAGCTGGCAGAACGCTTTTTACCTGTCATTTTACTTTCCCATCGGGCAGTTCATCGTAACCAATGGTGTAAATTTCTACACTGCTATTTGGTGATATATGGGAGATGGCGGTAGAATGACCCGTTTTCAATCCCAACCTAAGCAAAAATATACGATGAATCTGAGTACTAAACAAAAACAGCACCTGAAAGGTCTGGCACATCCGCTCAAGCCTGTAGTCATGCTTGGCAATAATGGTTTGACCGAAGGGGTACTGGCCGAGATTGAACAAGCGCTAGAGCACCATGAACTTATCAAGGTGAAAATCGCCTCGGAAGATCGCGATAACAAAACCTTGATCGTGGAAGCTATCGTACGCGAAACCGGCGCCTGTAACGTACAGGTCATCGGCAAAACGCTGGTACTGTATCGCCCGACTAAAGAACGTAAAATCTCGCTGCCACGCTAAGAATATCCCAAAGTTGAACACGTAGTTTGTGTAAAACGCGGGAATTTCCGCTAGCAGGAGAGCAAAATGCCACGCTCTCTTCGTTGATAAAAGGCCGCTATGCGGCCTTTTTCCTTTCTTTACAATGTATCAACATCTTAACCAAGATGCGAATTACAGGTATTCTACTTTCACCACTTCATATTCCACTTCACCGCCCGGCGTTTTGATAACCACCACGTCATCCTGCTCTTTGCCAATCAGGCCACGAGCAATAGGCGAGTTAACTGAAATTAGGTTCTGTTTAAAATCGGCTTCGTCATCACCTACGATGCGCCAGGTCTGTTCTTCATCGTTATCAAGATTCAGAACGGTCACCGTTGCACCGAAAACGACACGGCCATTGTTCGGCATTTTAGTGACGTCGATAACCTGCGCGTTAGACAGCTTAGCTTCGATATCTTTAATGCGTCCTTCGCAGAATCCCTGCTGTTCACGGGCCGCGTGGTACTCCGCGTTCTCTTTCAAGTCACCGTGCTCACGCGCATCGGCGATCGCGGCAATGATTTCAGGGCGGCGCACAGATTTCAGAAAATCCAGCTCTTCACGCAGTTTTTCAGCACCACGTAAGGTCATCGGGATAGCTTGCATTTGTTATACCTCTTGAACATTCCTGTAGGGGGCGGTTGTCCTCACCCCGGCTGCTAAGCCCACCCTGGCAAACGCGATGCCAGAGTCAGAAGCAAAAAAATACCGACCCGGGCCCGAGGACCCAGGTCAGCTACAATTCTCTATTTGATGATCATTTTACCCTGGAGTTCCCTATGGGTCATCGTTTACTTTTTGGGGCGTTGCGCCGTAGTATGACGGCCTGTTTCCAGGTTGTTAGCGCGAGATTATGCGATTTCCCAGATTTACCATCGGATTGACTGCCAGTATTGCGGCGTTCAGCGTTCAGGCTGCGAATGTTGACGAGTATATCAACCAGCTCCCTGCCGGGGCCAACCTCGCCCTTATGGTACAGAAGGTTGGGGCTCCGACGCCTGCTATTGATTACCATAGCCAACAAATGGCCCTACCCGCCAGCACCCAAAAAGTCATCACCGCCCTGGCGGCCTTGATCCAGCTTGGGCCGGACTTCCGTTTTACTACTACGCTAGAAACCAAAGGTCGCGTGGAAGGCGGGGTATTGAAAGGTGACTTGGTGGCGCGATTTGGTGCCGATCCGACGCTAAAACGTCAGGATATTCGCAATATGGTAGCAACCCTGAAAAAATCAGGCGTGACGCAAATTGCCGGAAATGTCCTCATCGACACGTCCATTTTCGCCAGTCATGATAAAGCACCTGGCTGGCCCTGGAACGACATGACGCAGTGTTTTAGCGCACCGCCTGCGGCAGCGATTGTTGATCGTAACTGCTTCTCGGTGTCGCTTTACAGTGCGCAAAAACCCAACGATCTCGCCTTTATTCGCGTGGCATCATACTACCCGGTAACCATGTTCAGCCAGGTTCGCACCCTCGCACGTGGTTCTGCAGAAGCGCAATATTGTGAACTGGATGTCGTTCCTGGCGATTTAAACCGCTTCACGCTAACCGGTTGTCTGCCCCAGCGCACCGACCCACTGCCGCTGGCGTTTGCCATTCAGGACGGCGCCAGCTATGCCGGGGCAATTATTAAAGATGAGCTGAAACAAGCGGGTATCACCTACAGCGGTACGCTGCTGCGCCAGACGCAGGTCAACGAGCCGGGTACCGTTGTCGCCAGCAAGCAGTCAGCGCCTTTACATGACCTGCTTAAGATTATGCTGAAAAAGTCGGACAACATGATTGCTGACACCGTTTTTCGTATGATCGGCCACGCGCGATTTAATGTCCCTGGCACCTGGCGCGCAGGTTCCGATGCCGTACGCCAGATCCTGCGCCAGCAGGCGGGTGTCGATATTGGTAACACGATCATTGCCGACGGATCCGGCCTCTCTCGCCACAACCTGATTGCGCCCGCCACCATGATGCAGGTGCTGCAGTACATCGCACAGCATGACAACGAGCTGAACTTTATTACGATGCTGCCGCTGGCAGGCCATGACGGCTCTCTGCAATACCGTGCGGGTCTGCATCAGGCTGGCGTGGATGGCAAAGTCTCCGCGAAGACCGGCTCGTTACAGGGGGTGTATAACCTTGCAGGATTCATTACCACGGCAAGCGGGCAACGCATGGCGTTTGTACAGTATCTGTCTGGCTATGCTGTAGAACCCGCTGACCAGCGTAACCGCCGTATCCCGCTGGTACGCTTTGAAAGCCGGTTGTACAAAGATATTTATCAGAACAACTGACGGTGATGCTGTCGGATAGCGCTTGCGCGTATCCGACCTACAGCGCACATAACAAAACGGGCCGCATTTGCGGCCCGTTGATATTGTTGGCCGGATAAGACGCAATCGCGTCGCCATCCGGCACCAGGATTAACGCTTGTAGATGAACTCAACGCCTTCTTCGTCGTCTTCGTCCCAATCTTCATCCCAGTCATCTTCCGCTTCGTCTTCGACTTCAGCGAGCTGCTGACGGTGATAATCGTCCCACATGAACTCCACTTTCTCTGGCTGCTTCGCTTCTTCAGCCTGAACAATTGGGTTCTCAATGATAAACGTCATCACATCCCAGCAAAGATCCTTCACGCCCAACTGACTGGCAGCAGAGATCAGGTAATATTTACCTTCCCAGCCCAGCGCTTCAGCGATCGCTTTCGCTTTCTCTTCCGCTTCGTCTTTGTCCATCAAATCAATTTTGTTGAACACTAACCAACGCGGCTTGGAGGCCAGATCCTGACTGTATTTCTCCAGTTCGCCAATAATAATACGGGCGTTTTCTACCGGATCTGAACCGTCAATCGGATCGATATCGATGAGGTGCAGCAGGACGCGGCAACGCTCCAGGTGCTTCAGGAATCGGATCCCCAGACCCGCGCCTTCCGCAGCGCCTTCAATCAGACCCGGGATGTCAGCAACCACAAAGCTCTTTTCGTTGTCCATACGCACAACGCCCAGACTCGGCACCAGCGTGGTGAACGGATAATCCGCCACTTTCGGTTTCGCTGCAGAGACCGCACGGATAAACGTTGATTTACCGGCGTTTGGCATACCCAGCATACCGACATCCGCTAACAGCATCAGCTCCAGCATCAGATCGCGTTTATCGCCCGGCGTACCCATTGTTTTCTGACGTGGAGTACGGTTGACCGAGGATTTGAAACGGGTGTTACCCAGACCGTGCCAGCCGCCTTTAGCGACCATCAGACGCTGACCGTGCTTGGTCATGTCGCCCATGGTTTCGCCAGTGCCCTGATCGATCACACGCGTACCGACAGGCACTTTAATCGTAACGTCTTTACCACGCTTACCGGTGCAATCACGGCTCGCGCCATTCTGACCACGTTCCGCACGGAACGATTTTTCGAAGCGGTAATCGATCAGCGTGTTCAGGTTTTCGTCGGCTTCCAGCCAGACGTCACCACCATCACCACCATCACCGCCGTCCGGACCGCCTCTCGGGATGTACTTTTCGCGGCGGAAGCTGACGCAACCATTACCGCCATCACCTGCAACGACCAGAATCGATGCTTCATCAACAAACTTCATTTTACTCTCCGTAAATCATTCGCCTGAGCGGGGTTGCGAAACCACCGTTTCATGCTTACGTAAACCGCCCCAAATACGATGACCAATGGCGGAATACATCGCGCCCGCAACCACGATAAACGCACCGAGATAACCTAAAAGGTTTAGCATCGGTCTGGCGAAGAAATCGGGCCAGGCCAGTGATAATAAATCTGAAAATAATAACGTAAACAGCGGTGTGAGCGTAATAATGGCGCTCACCTGAGCCGCCTGCCAGCGCGCCATTGCTTCCGCAAGTGCGCCGTATCCTACCAGCGTATTCAGGCCGCAGAATATCAGGCAAGCCAGCTGCCAGTCGCTGAGCTGCGTTATCACACCGGGTTTAGCCAGCGGCAACAACGCGAGCGTACATAAAGTGTACAGTAAAAACAGAATCTGCTGTGATGCCAGGCGACGCAATAACACCTTTTGCGCAACCCCATAGCTCACCCAGACCGTCGCCGCACCCACACCAAAGATCACACCCCAAGTGTAATCAGTGAGTTTGGTAAAAATCTCGATCAGACTGGTATTAAAAAACATCACCAGTCCACTCAGCAGCATTATGGCGCCAATAATCTGCGTACCGCGCATCTTTTCCTTCAGGATAAAGACGCTGGCGACCATCATGCCAACCGGTGACAATTGTCCGATAACCTGCGAAGTCGTTGGGCTCAAATATTGCAAAGATGAACTAAACAGAATGAAGTTACCAAACAGCCCACCGGTGGCGATTGCCAACAGTACCAACCAACGCGCTTTGCGAAAAATACGCAATGGCGGGAGCTTTTTTTTAACCGCAAGAATCGCCCCAAGGCCAATACTTGCCATTAAAAAACGGTAGAACACTACCGTAGGAGGCTCCATCACCTCCAGCACTTGCTTCATCGCTATTGGTAAAGCGCCCCAACAGACTGCCGTCGTCAGCGCTAAAAGAATACCAATACCTGCCTGCTGCTTCATGCCGTATTCCCTGCAAGAGCTCGTTTCCGGGTTGTCACGGCGAGACGAGCATATTTACCGGCCATCGAATGTAAAAAGCCCCGCAACACGTTGCGGGGCTTTCATCCGTTACCGGGACGCGAAAAACTTATTCAGCAACAATGCTGATGAAACGACGGTTTTTCGGGCCTTTCACTTCGAATTTCACTTTACCGTCTGCTTTAGCAAACAGAGTGTGGTCTTTGCCGCAGCCTACGTTAGAGCCAGCGTGGAACTGAGTACCACGTTGACGAACGATGATGCTACCTGCCAGAACTGTTTCGCCGCCAAAGCGTTTTACGCCCAGACGTTTAGCTTCTGAATCGCGACCGTTACGAGTCGAGCCGCCAGCCTTTTTATGTGCCATTTAATCTGCTCCTCTTAACTTAAGCGCTGATGCCAGTGATTTTCACATCAGTGAACCACTGACGATGGCCCTGCTGCTTACGGTAGTGTTTACGACGACGAAACTTAACAATTTTAACTTTCTCGCCACGACCGTGAGCAACAACTTCAGCTTTGATAACGCCGCCATCAACGAAAGGAACGCCGATTTTGACTTCTTCACCGTTTGCGATCATCAGAACTTCTGCGAATTCAACAGATTCGCCAGTTGCGATGTCCAGCTTTTCCAGGCGAACGGTCTGACCTTCGCTTACTCGGTGTTGTTTACCACCACTTTGGAAAACCGCGTACATAAAAAACTCCGCTTCCGCGCACACCTTTTTGATGATTCAGAGTGCGCTATAAATATTCACAATAGGGCGCGAATATTACGCAAAACGCGAGCCTTTGACAAGTGCTACCGTCAATACATGCAGAAAAAAAACACAACGTGTATGGTAACGTTTATCTGTGGCGTTTTTTCAGTACAATCAGCATATATTTCTAACCCTAAACCCGTAGTTACCTTGCCATACAGTGAGGTAATCGGGGCGAGAAGCCCGGCTTTTGCGATGAATTTAGAAAAAATCAATGAGTTAACCGCGCAAGATATGGCGGGTGTCAATGCGACAATCCTTGAACAGCTCAATTCCGACGTCCAGCTGATCAATCAGTTGGGGTACTACATCATCAGCGGCGGCGGAAAACGCATTCGCCCAATGATCGCCGTACTTGCTGCTCGCGCCGTTGGCTATCAGGAAAACGCCCACGTTACGATCGCGGCCCTAATCGAGTTTATCCACACCGCAACCCTGCTTCATGACGATGTGGTGGATGAATCCGACATGCGCCGTGGGAAAGCAACGGCAAACGCAGCGTTTGGTAATGCAGCCAGCGTACTGGTCGGCGATTTTATCTATACCCGCGCCTTTCAGATGATGACCAGCCTTGGCTCACTGAAAGTGCTGGAAGTGATGTCTAAGGCAGTGAACGTCATTGCTGAGGGTGAAGTTCTGCAATTGATGAACGTCAACGACCCTGACATTACCGAAGAAAACTACATGCGCGTCATCTACAGCAAGACAGCGCGCCTGTTTGAAGCGGCAGCACAGTGCTCTGGTATTCTTGCCGGCTGCAGCGAAGAACAAGAGAAAGGCTTGCAGGATTATGGCCGCTATCTTGGCACAGCTTTCCAGTTAATCGACGACTTACTCGATTACAGCGCAGACGGCGAGCAACTGGGTAAAAACGTGGGCGACGATCTCAACGAAGGGAAACCGACGCTGCCGCTGCTGCATGCGATGCGCCACGGTACCCCAGAACAGGCGCAAATGATTCGTCAGGCTATCGAGCAAGGAAACGGGCGTCATCTTCTGGAGCCGGTTCTGGAGGCCATGAACGCCTGCGGCTCGCTGGAATGGACCCGCCAGCGTGCAGAAGAAGAGGCCGACAAGGCCATCGCCGCGCTTCAGGTACTCCCTGAAACGCAATGGAAAGAAGCCCTGATTGGCCTGGCACATATCGCCGTACAGCGCGACCGTTAATCCTTTCCTCACCTTTCTTCGTATAACATCATCCCGTGCACTGCACGGGATTTTTTTTACATTCCAGTAAATTCCAATAAACACAACAATTTTACATAACACTAGAAAAAATCTTGATTTATTCTGAATATACAAACCCTTTACACGAACATTTTAGAACATTCGTTCTCCGCGAGTATAGTGTCACTACTGGCTAATTGTTAAACCATAAGTGGTGAACCAAAGGAGAAAGGGACGTATGGAAAGCAAACTCATTGACTGGCATCCAGCTGATATCATCGCAGGACTGCGCAAGAAAGGGACCTCAATGGCCGCAGAGTCGCGGAGAAATGGGTTGAGTTCATCAACGCTGGCAAATGCGTTAACTCGTCCATGGCCAAAAGGAGAAGTCATTATCGCGAAAGCGCTAGGCACGGAACCCTGGGTAATTTGGCCGTCACGATATCACGACGCAAAGACGCATGAATTCATCGACAGAACACGGATGATGAGAGTGCGTAAAGAGAAAATGCCCCTCGAGTGAAGTGCTGAACAGTGACCCCTGAGCAAAAACCAAGGGGTCACTAGACACGTTGGCTATTACTCGCCTTTCACGCGCTCGATATTTGCGCCCAGCGCACGCAGCTTATCTTCGATGCGCTCATAGCCACGATCGATGTGATAAATGCGATCAACTACAGTGGTGCCTTCTGCAATACAGCCTGCCAGTACCAGGCTTGCTGACGCACGCAGATCCGTTGCCATCACCTGCGCGCCGGAGAGCGTTTCAACGCCGTGACAAATCACGGTATTGCTTTCAATCTCTGCGTGAGCGCCCATACGGCTAAGTTCAGGCACGTGCATGAAGCGGTTTTCAAACACGGTCTCCGTGATGAAACCGGTGCCTTCTGCCACCAGATTCAGCAGCGTGAACTGTGCCTGCATGTCAGTCGGGAACGCCGGATGCGGAGCAGTGCGCACATTGACCGCTTTCGGACGCTTGCCGTGCATGTCGAGGCTAATCCAGTCGGCCCCGACTTCAATATCCGCACCTGCATCACGCAGTTTCGCCAGAACGGCATCCAGCGTGTCCGGTTGTGCGTTATGGCAGATGATTTTGCCGCGAGAAATCGCCGCTGCCACCAGGAACGTCCCGGTTTCAATACGGTCTGGCAGAACGCGATACACGCCGCCACCGAGACGCTCAACGCCCTCGATGGTGATACGATCGGTGCCCTGACCGGTGATCTTCGCACCCAGTGCAATCAGGAAGTTCGCGGTATCAACGATTTCCGGCTCGCGCGCGGCGTTCTCGATGATGGTCGTACCTTCGGCAAGCGTAGCCGCACACATGATAGTGACCGTCGCGCCGACGCTCACTTTATCCATCACGATGTGCGCGCCTTTCAGACGGCCATCAACGGACGCCTTCACATAGCCTTCTTCCAGCTTGATGGTCGCCCCTAACTGCTCCAGACCGGTAATGTGCAGGTCAACCGGACGCGCGCCAATCGTGCAGCCGCCCGGCAGTGATACTTGGCCCTGACCAAAGCGAGCCACCAGCGGACCCAGCGCCCAGATGGACGCGCGCATGGTTTTTACCAGGTCGTATGGCGCGCAGAAGACGTTAACGTCACGAGCATCAATGTGCACGGAACCGTTACGTTCAACCTTTGCGCCCAGCTGACTCAGCAGCTTCATCGAGGTGTCAACGTCCTTCAGTTTCGGGACGTTTTGGATTTCGACAGGTTCTTCTGCCAGCAATGCCGCAAACAGGATTGGCAGTGCGGCGTTTTTAGCGCCTGAAATTGTGACTTCGCCCTGGAGCTTAGTCGGCCCCTGTACACGAAACTTATCCATTATTCTGTTCTCTGTTAAGAATTCATATTCGCTACCGGCGCATCACCCGTAGCTCAAAAACCGTTAAGTTTGCGATCGCGTGCCCATTCCGCTGGGGTAAATGCTTTGATCGACACGGCATGAATGCGGTTGTCCGCAATGTACTCCATCAATGGGCCATAGACCGATTGCTGCTTCTTGACCCGGCTCATGCCGTCAAACATCTCACCCACGGCAATAACCTGAAAGTGACTGCCATCGCCAGAGACGTGGACTTCCTGGAGGGAGAGTGCGTTCATCAGCACGCTCTGAATTTCATTATTTTCCATGGGCTCTTCATTCGTCAGATAGTGAAAACAGCCCAACATCTTAGAGCAAAGTTGCGCTGTCATAAATAAGCAAAAAGCCTCGCCGATAAATCAGACAAGGCTTTGGTGGCTGCTACCCCCTCAGGGGGTTTGCCGGATGGCGGCACAAGACCTTATCCGGCCTACAAAAAATTAACGCGGAAGGACATCGTCAGGCAGATTGTAAAGCTTTGCCAGCGTATAAACCTTATCGTTCACACCGCTGAGTACAACACGGTTCCCCTGCCTCTTGCCCTGGTCAATAAGATGGACCAACAGTGCCAGCCCACCGGTATCAACCCGGGAAACCTGGCTCAGATCGATGCAGGTAACCCCTTTCATCGCTTCAACACGCGCATCCCATAATGGGTTTAACACGTCCTGATCCAGTTCCCCCACCAGCAACAACTTGTCACCTTCACGCGCCCAGGCGAGTGACTGCGTCATTATTTTTTCTCTTCCAGCGTGATTTTCTGCTGAGAAATAGATTTCAGCTGCGCCGTCAGGCCATCAATACCTTTGGTCCGCAGCAGGTCACTCCACTCATTTTGTTTGGTGGTGATCATGCTGACGCCTTCGGCGATCATGTCATACGCCTGCCAGTGACCGGTCTGGGAGTTTTTACGCCACTGGAAATCCAGACGTACCGGAGGACGGCCATTCGGATCGATAATGGTGACACGGATCGGCACGATGGTCGCGTCACCCAGCGGTTGTTCCGGGGCAATCTGATAAGTCTGGCCATGGTACATCGCCAGCGCCTGGCCGTAGGCCTGTTTCAGGTACTCACGAAACGCAGCAAAATACGCGTCACGTTGTGCAGGCGTCGCTTCTTTGTAATAACGACCCAGCACCAGCGCGCCGGCATATTTCACCTGCACGTACGGCAACAGCTCCTGATCGACGATATCACGCAGGTAATCCGGGTTAGAACGGATTTTCGGCTGTTCGTTCTTCAGACGGTCGAAGGTTTTCTGCGCCGCCTCATCCATCTGTTTGTAAGGGTTGGCTTGATCCGCTGCCGTTGCTGCGCTAAGTGGAGCAATGACCAGCATAGCCACCATCATCAATCGTTTAAACATATGTCGATTCTCCTGAGATTATTTCGTCGCGCCCGCAGGCGTGGTGGCTTCATTATTACCCTGAGCCGCAGTCGGCGCATCGCCAGAATTCTTATTGTCATCGCCTTTACTGTTACTGTTGTAAAGGAACTGACCAATCATATCTTCCAGCACCATCGCCGATTTGGTGTCCTGGATCGTATCACCATCCTTGAGAATAGCGGTTCCCAGTTCAGGATCCTCAAAACCGACGTTCAATGCCAGATATTGCTCACCCAGCAGACCGGAAGTGCGGATACTCAGCGAACTGGTATCTGGAATCTGGTTAAAGCGCGATTCAATCTCCAGCGTCACACGCGGCAGGTACGATTTCGGATCCAACGAAATGTCCGACACGCGTCCAACAACTACCCCGCCAATCCGCACCGGAGAGCGTTCTCTCAAGCCGCCAATGTTATCAAAGGTCGCATAAATCGTGTAGGTCGGCTCAGTACGCATAGAGGTGACGTTAGCTGCTTTCAGGCAGACGAACAGCGCCGCCAGCAGCGCAACCAACAGGAATAACCCGACCCAAATTTCATTTTTTTTCGTTTGCATGAACTCAATTCCCAAACATCAGTGCGGTCAGCACAAAATCCAGCCCCAGAACGGCAAGAGAGGCGTGCACAACGGTACGTGTCGTTGCCCGGCTAATCCCGGCAGAGGTCGGGATTGCATCATAACCATTGAACAATGCAATCCATGTGACCGTAATGGCGAACACCACGCTCTTAATTAAACAGTTGACCAGGTCCAGGCGCCAGTCGACGGCATTTTGCATCGCAGACCAGAAAAAGCCTGCATCAATACCTTTCCAGCTTACGCCGACCAGTGAACCGCCCCAGATACCTACCGCGACAAAAATAATCGTCAGCAGCGGCAGTGAAATCACCCCCGCCCAAAAGCGTGGGGATATCACCCGACGCAGGGGATCAACCGCCATCATTTCCATACTGGAAAGCTGCTCGGTTGCCCGCATCAGACCAATTTCTGCGGTTAAGGCCGACCCGGCTCGCCCGGCGAACAGCAGCGCCGCCACAACCGGTCCCAGTTCACGCAGCAGCGAAAGCGCCACCAGCATACCAAGACTGGTTTCCGCACTGTAGGTGGTCAGAACCAGGTATCCCTGCAGCCCCAACACCATACCGATGAACACGCCAGAAACGATAATAATCAGCATCGATAAGACGCCGACATTATAGAGCTGACGGATCAGAAGCGGCGCATGTTTGCGAAACTCCGGCTTGCCGACTACCGCATTGAACAACATTAATCCGGCACGCCCGAACGTTCTGAGGGTTTTAATCCCTCGATGTCCGAGTGAGGCCAGCGCATTTAACAACATGGATGGCTTAACTCCCTGTTTTAAGTAAATCGGAGTGGTAATCACCCGCCGGGTAGCGGAACGGAACCGGCCCATCAGCAATGCCATCGAGGAACTGACGTACACGCGGATCGGCATTTTCTTGCAGTGCCTGAGCACTACCGTAGGCCACAATTTTTTTATCCGCCATTATATAGGCGTAATCCGCAATACTCAGAACCTCCGGCACATCATGAGACACCACCACACAGGTGACGCCCAGCGTGCTGTTCAGTTCAGAGATCAGCTTCACCAGCACGCCCATGGTGATGGGGTCCTGACCGACAAACGGCTCATCAAACATGATCAGGTCTGGCTCCAGCGCAATGGCACGTGCAAGTGCGGCACGTCGCGCCATCCCACCAGATAATTCAGAAGGCATTAATTTTGCTGCACCGCGCAGGCCAACGGCCTCAAGCTTCATCATCACCGTGCTTTTCAGCAACGGCGCGGGTAGCGTCGTATGCTCACGTAGCGGATAAGCGACGTTGTCGAACACGTTCATATCGGTAAACAGCGCACCCGATTGAAACAGCATACTCATACGTTTACGCACGGTGTATAACCGCGAACGAGACATGGCCGGGACGTTCTCGCCATCAAACAGGATCTCACCCTTATCCGGGGGAATTTGTCCGCCAATCAGACGCAACAGCGTCGTTTTGCCGATGCCTGATGGCCCCATGATCGCCGTTATCTTGCCGCGCGGCACCGTCAGGGAAATATTATCAAAAATGCAGCGGTCGCCTCGGGAAAAGCTGACATCGTGCATATCGACTAGATTCGCCACAGACTGACCCATTGATTCATCCTTTACTATTGCCTCGTTGATCGAAGAGTTTGGCGCTCAATTTAGCCATGAACCCAACATATTTACAGATTATTACCCGCTCTGGTTAGCGAAAGCTGGCATTTGTTTTACTTTTTAGCCGCATAAAGTCAAAATTAAGACTTCGTTACGGCTTCCAGAAGATCCTTCACGTGGACCGGCGAGTATACCTGAAGAAAGGACTTTAGATGCTTTTAGCGACGGCGCTGTTAATAATTGGTTTACTTCTGGTGGTCTACGGTGCCGACCGTCTGGTATTTGCCGCCTCTATTTTATGCCGCACCTTCGGCATTCCCCCCATCATCATTGGGATGACCGTCGTCAGCATAGGCACATCGTTACCTGAAATTATTGTCTCCGTTGCCGCCTCTATGAATGGGCAGCTCGATTTAGCCGTCGGCACCGCGCTCGGCTCAAACATCACCAATATTCTCCTGATTTTAGGCCTGTCAGCGCTGATTCACCCTTTTACCGTGCATTCTGATGTTCTGCGTCGCGAATTACCGCTAATGTTGCTGGTCAGTATTCTGGCCGCATCCGTGCTGTACGACGGGGAACTAAGCCGCAGCGATGGTTTTTTTCTTCTGCTTCTGGCCGTGCTATGGCTGCTATTCATTGTTAAAATCGCGCGGTTGGCGGAACGGGAAGGCAATGACAGCCTGACCCGGGAGCAAGTGGCAGAACTGCCGCGCGAAGGGGGACTACCTGTCGCCTTTCTGTGGCTGGGCATTGCGCTGATTATTATGCCAATGGCAACGCGAATGGTGGTCGATAACGCCACCGTACTGGCGAATTACTTTGCCATGAGCGAACTCACCATCGGATTAACGGTGGTGGCGATTGGCACCAGCCTGCCAGAGCTGGCAACGGCTATCGCGGGCCTGCGTAAGGGTGAAAATGATATTGCTGTCGGCAACATCATCGGGGCCAACATTTTTAATATTGTTATCGTTCTCGGACTCCCCGCACTGATCACACCGGGCGAGGTCAATCCGATGGCCTTCGTCCGTGACTACAGTGTGATGCTACTGGTAAGTGTTATTTTTGCATTACTCTGCTGGCGACGTCCGCGCCAGATTGGTCGCGGCGCGGGTGCACTGCTGACCGGCGGTTTTATCATATGGCTGGCGATGCTGTATTGGGTATCGCCACTTCTCGTTGGATAACTGGAAACGCATTATGTCGCACTTAGAGTTGCAACCGGGTTTTGACTTTCAGCAAGCTGGCAAGGAAGTCCTGGCTATTGAACGTGAAGGCCTGGCGGAGCTTGATCAGTACATCGACCTGAACTTTACCCTCGCCTGTGAGAAAATCGTCAACTGCGCGGGTAAAGTTGTGGTGATGGGAATGGGGAAATCCGGGCATATCGGGCGCAAAATGGCCGCCACGTTTGCCAGTACCGGTACGCCGTCCTTTTTCGTACATCCTGGTGAAGCCGCACACGGCGATCTGGGCATGGTATCGCCGCAGGACGTGGTGATCGCCATTTCTAATTCCGGTGAATCCAATGAGATTGCCGCATTAATTCCGGTGCTCAAACGCCTTCACGTCCCGCTTATCTGCATGACCGGTCGTCCGGAAAGCAGCATGGCGCGTGCAGCAGATGTGCATCTGTGTGTTAAAGTACCCAAGGAAGCCTGCCCATTAGGTCTGGCGCCGACCAGCAGCACAACCGCGACGCTGGTGATGGGCGATGCGCTCGCCGTGGCATTATTGAAAGCCCGCGGCTTTACTGCGGAAGATTTTGCGTTGTCGCACCCCGGTGGCGCACTGGGGCGTAAGCTTTTGCTGCGCGTTAACGATATTATGCATACGGGCGACGAGATCCCGCATGTGAATAAAAACGCCAGCCTGCGCGATGCGTTACTTGAGATTACGCGTAAAAATCTCGGCATGACCGTCATTTGCGATGACACCATGAAGATCGACGGCATCTTCACGGATGGTGACTTACGCCGCGTCTTTGATATGGGCGTTGACGTTCGCCAGTTGGGGATTGCCGACGTGATGACCCCCGGGGGCATTCGCGTGCGTCCGGGCATTCTTGCCGTGGACGCTCTGAATTTAATGCAATCCCGCCATATTACCTCGGTGATGGTTGCTGATGGCGACCGTTTACTCGGTGTGTTACATATGCATGATCTCCTGCGTGCAGGCGTAGTGTAAAAAGTAGAGTAGAAACGCAAGGATAAAAGAAATGAGTAACGCAGGTGCGTCGCTTGCGACCTGTTATGGACCCGTCAGCGCTGAAGTCATCACCAGGGCAGAGAATATTCGTCTGCTGATCCTTGATGTGGATGGCGTACTGTCTGATGGCCTGATTTATATGGGCAACAACGGCGAAGAGCTCAAGGCGTTTAACGTCCGTGATGGCTACGGAATTCGTTGTGCGCTCACTTCCGGTATCGAGGTTGCTATTATTACCGGACGAAAGGCTAAACTTGTAGAAGACCGCTGTAACACGTTGGGGATTACCCATCTGTACCAGGGACAGTCGGACAAACTGGTCGCCTTCGACGATCTGCTCAACAAGCTGGCGATCGCGCCGGAACAGGTGGCATACGTCGGCGACGATCTGATCGACTGGCCGGTGATGGCGAAAGTCGGATTAAGCGTGGCGGTAGCGGATGCCCACCCGCTGCTGATCCCCCGTGCCGACTATGTCACGCGCATTGATGGAGGGCGCGGCGCGGTACGTGAGGTCTGCGATTTATTACTCCTGGCGCAGGGCAAACTGGACGAGGCCAAAGGTCAATCGATATGAGCAAAACCAGACGTTGGGTTATCATTCTACTGTCGCTGGCCGTCCTTGTGCTGATCGGTATTAACCTGGCAGACAAAGACGACACCACTCAGGTGGTAATCAATAACAACGAGCCGACCTATAAGAGCGAACATACCGACAGCGTCGTGTATAGCCCGGAAGGCGCACTGAGCTATCGACTTATCGCTCAACACGTTGAATATTATTCCGATCAGGCTGTTTCGTGGTTTACTCAACCGGTATTAACCACGTTTGATAAGGATAAAGTGCCGACCTGGTCTATCAAGGCTGATAAAGCAAAATTGACTGAGGATCGGATGCTGTATCTGTATGGCCATGTTGAAGTCAACGCCCTGGTGGCAGACTCTCAACTACGCAGAATTACGACCGATAACGCGCAGATTAACCTGGTGACGCAAGATGTCACCTCAAACGATCTGGTCACGTTGTATGGAACAACATTTAACTCCAGCGGACTGAAGATGCGCGGCAATTTACGCAGCAAGAACGCCGAGCTGATTGAAAAGGTTAGAACCTCATATGAAATCCAAAACAAACAAACTCAGCCTTAATCTTGTGCTTGCCAGCTCCCTTCTGGCCGCCAGCATTCCGGCATTTGCCGTCACCGGCGATACCGAGCAGCCGATTCACATTGAATCGGATCAGCAGTCCCTGGATATGCAGGGTAACGTGGTGACGTTTACCGGTAATGTTATCGTGACGCAGGGCACCATCAAAATTAATGCCGATAAGGTTGTCGTGACCCGTCCGGGCGGTGAAGACGGTAAAGAAGTAATCGATGGCTACGGCAATCCGGCAACGTTTTACCAGATGCAGGATAACGGTAAACCCGTTAACGGCCATGCCTTACAGATGCACTATGAACTGGCAAAAGATTTCGTTGTGCTGACGGGTAAAGCCTATCTGGAGCAGGTGGACAGCAACATCACCGGCGACAAAATTACCTATCTGGTAAAAGAGCAGAAAATGCAGGCCTTCAGCGATAAAGGCAAACGCGTCACTACCGTTCTGGTGCCGTCACAGCTGCAGGATAAAAACAAAACCAAAGCTCCGGCAGAGAAAAAAGGTAACTGATTCGTTATGGCAACATTAACTGCAAAGAACCTTGCAAAAGCCTATAAAGGCCGCCGTGTGGTGGAAGACGTCAGTCTGACCGTCAACTCCGGGGAGATCGTCGGTCTGCTCGGCCCTAACGGTGCGGGCAAAACAACGACCTTTTACATGGTGGTGGGCATTGTGCCGCGCGATGCGGGCAACATCATCATCGATGACGAAGACATCAGCCTGCTGCCGCTGCATGCACGCGCCCGTCGCGGCATCGGTTATTTACCGCAGGAAGCCTCTATTTTTCGTCGTCTGAGCGTGTTTGATAACCTGATGGCGGTACTGCAAATTCGTGACGATCTCTCCAGCGAACAGCGCGAAGATCGTGCTAACGAATTGATGGAAGAGTTCCATATCGAACACCTGCGGGACAGCCTGGGACAGTCGCTATCCGGGGGGGAACGTCGCCGTGTGGAAATCGCTCGTGCATTGGCTGCAAATCCGAAATTTATCCTGCTGGATGAACCATTTGCGGGCGTTGACCCGATCTCCGTTATTGATATCAAACGTATCATTGAACACCTGCGCGACAGCGGACTGGGCGTGCTGATCACCGACCATAACGTGCGTGAAACGCTGGCGGTCTGTGAACGCGCCTATATTGTGAGTCAGGGACATCTGATAGCACACGGCACGCCAACCGAAATACTGCAAGACGAACACGTTAAGCGCGTATACCTTGGGGAAGACTTCAGACTCTGATAGGGTAGAAGACGTCACGTTACTGCAGGAGAAAACCACTCTGAACATGAAGCAAGGTTTGCAACTCAGGCTTAGCCAACAACTGGCAATGACGCCTCAGCTACAACAGGCTATCCGTCTGTTGCAGTTGTCTACGCTGGAACTTCAGCAAGAACTTCAGCAAGCGCTGGAAAGTAACCCACTGCTCGAGCAAACCGATCTTCACGACGAAATTGATACCCAGGAAAAACAGGACAGCGATTCCCTCGATACCGCAGATGCTCTCGAACAAAAAGAGATGCCGGAAGAACTGCCGCTGGATGCCAGTTGGGATGAAATTTACACCGCAGGCACACCGTCGGGCACCAGTGGGGATTACATCGACGACGAACTGCCTGTTTATCAGGGTGAAACCACGCAATCATTACAAGATTACCTGATGTGGCAAGTGGGATTGACCCCGTTCTCGGATACCGATCGCGCCATTGCGACGTCAATTGTCGATGCGGTTGATGACACCGGATATCTCACCGTTTCTCTGGATGATATTCTCGAGAGCATGGGTGATGACGACATTGGTCTCGATGAAGTCGAAGCCGTGCTAAAACGCGTTCAACGTTTTGATCCGGTTGGCGTGGCGGCGAAAGATCTCCGCGACTGCCTGTTGATTCAACTGTCGCAGTTCGACAAAGCCACACCATGGCTGGAAGAAGCCCGCCTGATCATCAGCGATCACCTCGATCTGTTAGCCAATCACGATTTCCGCTCGCTCATGCGCGTTACCCGGTTGAAAGAAGATGTGCTGAAAGAAGCCGTCAACCTGATCCAGTCGCTGGATCCGAGACCCGGGCAGTCGATCCAAACCGGTGAGCCAGAGTACGTGATCCCAGATGTACTGGTGCGCAAACATAACGATCGTTGGGTCGTCGAACTGAACAGCGACAGCATTCCGCGTCTACAGATTAATCAGCACTATGCCGCCATGTGCAATGGCGCGCGCAACGATGCCGACAGCCAGTTTATTCGCACCAATCTCCAGGATGCAAAGTGGCTGATTAAAAGTCTGGAAAGCCGTAACGACACGCTGTTGCGCGTCAGTCGATGTATCGTTGAGCAACAGCAAGCCTTCTTTGAGAAAGGCGAAGAATTTATGAAGCCGATGGTGCTGGCGGATATCGCCCAAGCCGTCGAGATGCACGAATCAACCATTTCCCGAGTGACCACGCAAAAGTATCTGCACAGTCCACGCGGCATTTTTGAACTCAAGTATTTCTTTTCCAGCCACGTCAACACTGAGGGCGGGGGCGAAGCCTCTTCTACAGCGATACGCGCACTGGTGAAGAAATTAATTGCTGCGGAGAACCCTGCGAAACCGCTGAGTGACAGCAAGTTAACCTCTATGCTGTCAGAACAGGGTATCATGGTGGCACGCCGCACCGTTGCGAAGTACCGAGAGTCTTTATCCATTCCGCCGTCTAACCAGCGCAAACAGCTGGTCTGACCCAACCGATAAGGAAGACACTATGCAGCTCAACATCACTGGAAACAACGTCGAAATCACTGAAGCACTGCGTGACTTTGTGAACACAAAGTTCGCCAAACTTGAGCAATATTTCGACCGGATTAATCAGGTCTATATTGTGTTGAAGGTGGAGAAGGTGACACACATCTCGGATGCAACACTGCATGTGAACGGTGGCGAAATTCATGCCAGCGCGGAAGGTCAGGATATGTACGCCGCCATTGACGGTTTAATTGATAAACTGGCTCGGCAGTTAACAAAACATAAAGATAAACTGAAACAGCACTAACTTGTCCGGGCAGTTAGCGGGTGCAGGACGGCCTGTTGTGCAGCACAACGGGCCATTTGTACAGTTAGCGCTTAGGTGAAATTATGACAAATAACGATACGACTCTACAACTGAGTACTGTTCTTAACCAGGAATGTACGCGCTCTGGTGTTCACTGCCAAAGCAAAAAACGCGCTCTGGAAATCATCAGCGAACTGGCAGCAAAGCAGCTCAGCTTGCCTTCTCAGGTGGTATTTGAAGCCATTCTGACGCGTGAAAAAATGGGCAGTACCGGCATCGGCAATGGTATTGCCATTCCGCACGGAAAGCTGGAAGAAGACACGATGCGCGCGGTCGGCGTGTTTGTGCAGCTCGAAACGCCTATCGCGTTCGACGCCATTGATAATCAACCGGTCGATCTGTTGTTCGCCCTACTGGTTCCCGCAGACCAAACCAAGACGCATTTGCACACCTTGTCACTGGTTGCAAAACGTCTGGCGGATAAAACCATCTGTCGCCGTCTGCGTTCCGCGCAGAGCGATCAGGAGCTGTATCAAATCATCACGGACACCGAAGGTGTACAGGATGAAGCATAACAACCCAATGGCACCCTTTTTTGTCGTTGTGAGGAGAAACAGTACATGGTACTGATGATCGTCAGCGGTCGTTCAGGGTCAGGCAAATCTGTTGCCCTGCGAGCGCTGGAAGATATGGGTTTTTACTGCGTGGATAACCTTCCCGTAGTGCTGTTGCCCGATCTGGCCCGCACCCTGGCCGATAGCCAAATTTCTGCGGCCGTCAGCATTGATGTGCGCAATATGCCTGAGTCACCAGAAATTTTCGAGCAGGCAATGAATAACCTGCCTGAAGGTTTCTCGCCGCAGCTGCTGTTCCTCGATGCTGACCGTAACACGCTGATCCGTCGCTACAGTGATACCCGTCGACTGCACCCACTCTCCAGCAAAAATCTGTCACTTGAAAGTGCTATCGATAAGGAAAGTGACTTACTGGAGCCACTGCGTTCTCGCGCGGACCTGATCGTCGATACCTCTGAAATGTCCGTGCACGAGCTGGCAGAAATGTTGCGTACCCGACTGCTGGGCAAACGTGAACGTGAACTGACCATGGTATTCGAGTCCTTTGGCTTCAAGCACGGCATCCCGATTGATGCGGATTACGTCTTTGACGTGCGCTTCCTGCCAAACCCACACTGGGATCCTAAACTGCGTCCGATGACCGGTCTGGACAGGCCCGTTGCCGCGTTTCTCGACCGCCACACAGAAGTACACAATTTTATCTACCAGACTCGCAGCTATCTTGAGCTATGGTTACCCATGCTGGAGACTAACAACCGCAGCTACCTCACCGTAGCCATCGGCTGTACCGGCGGGAAACACCGATCGGTGTATATTGCTGAGCAACTGGCTGACTACTTCCGCTCTCGCGGTAAAAACGTGCAGTCACGCCATCGCACGCTGGAAAAACGCAAATCATGACCGTAAAACAGACTGTCGAAATCACCAATAAGCTGGGCATGCACGCCCGGCCTGCGATGAAGCTGTTTGAATTAATGCAGGGTTTTGAGGCGGAAGTGCTGTTGCGTAACGATGAAGGTACAGAGGCGGAGGCGAACAGCGTCATCGCCCTGCTGATGCTGGATTCCGCCAAAGGTCGCCAGATAGAGGTTGAAGCCTCTGGCCCACAGGAAGTAGAAGCCCTGGCGGCGGTGATTGCGCTGTTTAATTCGGGGTTTGACGAGGATTAGTCAGTACAGAGCTACCATTTCAGCACGTAGCGAGTAGGTCGGATAAGGCTTTTACGCCGCATCCGGCAATGTTGTTGTGTCGTATTCTGCCTGATGCGCTGCGCTTATCAGGCCTACAAAAACAGCGTCAGCATCGACTAATACAGCTTATTTTCCCGCATAAACGACTCACCGCCTAACTGGCGCATTTGCCGCATGATCCATGCCTGGCGATTACGTACATAGCCTGACGGGGCATTCGCCTTAAAACGCAGAGGATTTGGCAGCACCGCCGCCAGCAGCGCTGCTTCAGACTGACTCAGGCGGCTGGCCGGTTTATGGAAATAATGTTGTGCTGCCGCTTCTACGCCGAATACACCGTCGCCAAACTCGGCGATATTCAGATAAACCGTCAGAATACGTTTCTTACTCCACACTGTTTCCATGCCCAGTGTGAGTCCGGCCTCAAGACCTTTACGCACCCAACTGCGTCCATCCCACAGAAAGAGATTTTTTGCTGTCTGCTGCGAGAGCGTCGATGCTCCACGAATGCGGCTTTCATTGCGCTCATTATGCGCCAGCGCCTTTTCTATCGCAGAGACATCAAATCCCCAGTGCTGCGGAAATTTTTGGTCTTCTGCGGCAATAACCGCCAGCCCCATCCACGGTGAGATCTCATCCATACTGACCCAGTCAGAATGCGCCACATAGCCGAAATCACCGTGCAACCAGGCGCTAATTTGTCGTTCAGCCATCACCGCTGAAAAGGGCACGGGCAGCACGCTGAAGAGGGCGATGCCCCCGCCCCAGAACACGGCGAGGACAATGACCGCCCGCAGAAAGAGTCGCCGCAAACTGGCGGTCACCCCTTTTTTCATTCAGTCAGCACCAGCACACGCGAGACCAGCTTGTCGATACCGCTCGCCGCCTGGGCAATATCCTGTGCCAGCATATAAGCCGGCGTGGTGACGATTTTGTGGTCTTCATCAACCACAATATCATCGACTGGACACGGCACATGCTCTGCCCCCATATCCTCCAGCACTTCCGCAGTATCGATATCGGTGCCAATCGTCAGACGCAGCGGAAAATCGAATATTTTAGGCAGCATCGCTGGGGCAATACACATGAACCCCAACGGCTTACCGGATTGATGCATGGCGACTGCCAACGCGGCTAAGTCGCTATCCACCCGGCATTCGCTTCCCTGGCTGGCGAAATTGCTCAGGTTCTTCGCTGCACCGAATCCACCTGGGACAATCAGCGCATCCAGTTCAGCAGAGACCGCCTGGGCAAGCGGGCGGATATCACCACGGGTTATACGTGCAGCCTCAATCAGGACATTGCGGGTCTCCTGCATGGGTTCGCCCGTCAGATGATTAATCACATCTGCTTGTTGTTTATCCGGCGCAAAGCAGATGGCCTGAGCCCCGTTGCGGGCAATAGCCAGCAGCGTTAACACGGCCTCATGGATCTCAGAGCCGTCATACACACCGCATCCACCGAGCACTACGCCAATTTTCTTCATCGTGAGACTCCTTTCGCAACTGGCTGTAGCATATTAATAATTCTTATTAAAATGCTACGCTTCACACATTTAACTGATTCATGTAACAAATTATTTAAGATTTGCTATCTTAACTGCGTGCGGCCTGAAAATTAGGGCTGCGCCCTTGTAAACAATGATAATAATTTACGGCGCAGCCACGATTTCCCTGGTGTTGGCGCAGTATTCGCGCACCCCGGCTAAGCCGGGGTCATTTTTTTTCAACACTCGCCACCCAGGCTCTTAATACCGCCACGTCGTGCTGCCACTCCTGCTTCATCTCTTCAATCCATTCCCCCACGTTGTCCTCCCAGGCAGGAAGGTCCGGGGATTGAATTTGCTGACCCAGCTGCTGCAGATGGCGCAGTCCCACTGACCCCGCGGCACCTTTGATTTTATGGCCTTCCTCAACAACGCCTTTTTTATCACGCGCGGTCAGGTTGGACTCCAGCACACTTAAATAACCCGGCATCATCTTCTCAAATACCGCCAATCCGTCGGTAATTAACTTCGGTCCCACCAGCTCGAGGTATTGTTCCAACATGGGAATATCTAACAGCGCTTGCGATTTACTGCTTTCTTCAGATGTCACAGTGCTCTCCTCTTTGTTTCGGGTATCCCAGTATTTTTTAATCATGGCGGTTAACGCCGGTACCGACAGCGGCTTACTCAGCACGTCATCCATACCCGCTTCCAGATATTCTTTTTTGTCTTTCAGAACGTTAGCGGTGAGCGCCACCAGCGGCGGCAGATCTTCCCGCGCGTACTTTTGCGTTAACTCTCTGGAGATATCCAGACCCGTCATATCCGGCAACTGAATATCCAACAGCACCAGGTCGTACTCACCCGGTTTGAACATTTCCAGCGCGGCTTTCCCGGTCATGGCGACGTCCACGCTGTTACCCAGTTTTTCCAGCACCGAACGGGCGACAATCACGTTCAGTTCAATGTCCTCAACCAGCAGCACATTCAGGGCAGGCAACGGCATGTCGTCTTCTTCAAAGGCGTCTTCAATCTCTTCCGCAACGGCTGGGGCATGAACGGTAAGGGTAAAGACGGAACCTTTCCCCGGCTGGCTGGAAACCGTAATATCGCCGCCCATGTTTTTCGCCAGACGACGAGACACTGCCAGACCAATCCCGGTCCCGGTGGCCGGTTTACCGCCATTGCTGTCCTTCACCTGATAATACATGGCGAAGATTTTATCCTGCTCATCCTGCGGAATACCGATACCAGAATCTTCCACTTCAAAATGCAGCATGTTGCCTTTGTCATAGCGCGCCCGCACGGTGACCTGCCCTTTCTGGGTAAACTTCACGGCGTTGCTGATCAGATTCCACAGGATTTGACGCAGACGCGTCCCGTCGGTAATGACCTTATGCGGCAGCGGCAAGGTCGGATCAAGTACAAAGCGCAGCCCTTTTTGCTGCGCCTGCAGGCCGGAGAGGTTTTCCAGATCCGCCATAAAGCTGGTGAAATCTATCGGCTGGTTATCGAGCTGAACTTTACGCCGCTCCATCTTATCCATGTCGATAATATCGTTGAAAATATTCCCAAGCGTAACGGCGGAAACATGGATAGTTTTCAGGTATTTTTCCTGCTCAGCGGTCAGATCCGTATCCAGCAGGATCCGACTCAAACCGACAATACCGTTCAGCGGCGTACGCAGTTCGTGGCTGATGGTGGAAATAAAGGTCGTCTTGTCACGGCTGGCACGTTCAAGTGCATCCTGGTAGCGCTTGCGCTCGGTAATATCGCGGCCAAAGCCCATCAGGCCGTGTCGTTTACCGACGCGGTCGTAATAAGGCACTTTACGAATTTCAAAGCAGGCTTTACGTCCGTCCGGGTAATCCAGCCATTGTTCATAGGTCAACGAGACATTATGGCGGAACACTTTCTCGTCGGTTTCGATAACTTTTTCAGCCGCTTCTGGCGAGTAAACTTCAATCGGTTTTAAATTCACCAGTTGCTTTTCGCTCTTGCCTGTCAGCAATTCCATGGCGCGGTTACAGCCGGAGAACTCTTTATCTTCATTGCGATAAAAAACCAGATCCGGTGAAGCATCGAGAAAAGAACGCAGAAAAGAGGATTGTTGTTCCAGTTGGATCTGCGCTTCTTCACGCTCTTTAATTTCGACTTTGAGTTGTTCAAACGTTTCCTGGCGCTCCGCTTCCGCCTTTTCACGTTCGACAATCTCCTGGTTAAGCTGCGCAATATTGTCCTTTAACTGCACGTTAAGCTTGAGATCGCGTTCGCGCATCTCTTCCAGCTTCTGCACCAGTCGTGACAGGCGTTGCCGGGACTCCTCCAGTTGCTCCACGACCACTGACAGGAAATAGACCGCCCAGGGGGTAATTAACAGGCCAAAAAAGATGGAACGTATTACATCAATACTTTCTACCTGGCCATGCAGCACCATGGTGACGGCCATTTGCACCACTATGGCCAACACCACCAGAGCCAGCGCCAATAGCAGCGAAAAGCGCACCAGACCTAATTTCATCATCAGGTCGACATAATACTGCGCCAGCATTCGAATTTGCTTCATAGAGGGTTCCTTCACGACAACTTGGCACAATAATACTCAATTCTCGGCGTGACGTTTGAGATTGTGCAATAAATGCGGAGGCTATCGGTGAAATGACTGAGGAGAGGCCATCGTAGACATGATAAGCGAAGCGCCATCAGGCAAGCAGGCGCAGATTGCCTGATGTCGGCTTTGCCTTATCCGGCCTACAAAGGGTTAGCTCCCCGGCTGAGCCCACGGCGTTCCAAGAGCGGAGCCTTGTACACCATGCTCATTGAGATAACGGTCCAGTTCGACCATCCCGGTCCAGCGATTTTCACACCACAGCGGCGCCAGTAACGTCGGGCGACGGGCGCTGGCAGAAATACGATGATAAATAACCTCTGGCGGCGTATGGCGAATCATCTCGCCCGCCGTCACGGTGTAATCGGCCAGCTCAATACCGCTCAGACGCCCTGCTTCCCAGGCCTTCGCCATAATGCTGCCCTTCACGATATGCAGCGGATGCAGCTTAATGCCATCAACGCCGGTCTCCACCACGCGCGCCAGCGTTTGCAGACATTCCGCTTGCCCTTCTCCCGGCAGGCCAACAATCAGATGTGAGCACACTTTCAACCCACGCTCACGCGCCAACTGCGTGGTGCGTTGATAGCAGGCAAAGTCATGCCCACGGTTAATACGGTGCAGCGTTTTATCATGGGCCGTTTGCAGCCCCAGTTCCAACCACACCTCGTAGCCCTGATCTTTATATTCGCACAGCAGATCGAGCACCGCCTCTGGCACGCAGTCAGGGCGCGTCCCGACGCACAGCCCGACAATATTGGCCTGAGTGACCGCCTGCTGGTACATCGAACGCAGCACCTGCACTTCGGCAAACGTGCTGGTATAAGCCTGAAAATAGGCCAGGTAGCGCTTGGCGCGATTCACCAGTTGAGCCTGATGTTCGAGCTGCTCAGCAATCGAATGATGCTGCTGTGCCTCATCGGCAAAGGAGGCGACATTACAGAAGGTGCACCCGCCACGTCCAATGGTGCCATCGCGATTTGGGCAGCTAAACCCGCCGTGCAGCGTGAGTTTATGAACCTTTTGCCCATAACGACGAGAAAGATCCCCACCAAACATATTGACTAATTTCTGTAACTGCATAATCTGATAGACCGCGCCTTGAAAAGAGGCCAAAGCCTGCCATTTTTAGCCCCCGTCGGCGATGACCTGGATCAATCGCCCAGGCGTGCTTTTATTCATTGCATATTCAAGCAAAATAAATGAAATTTCATTCAATCAAAATGTGATTACTTTTCCTTATATCCGATGATTTTTTTTATCTTCCGACGGCCAACGGATAAAAACAGTATCTTTAAGACGCGTAAACTCTATAAACCAGCATAAAATACCAAACATCGCGATAAACAAAGGGAGGACAAGCGATAACGGACCTTTCTGACAGTGAGACAGATCACACTTCCCTCGCCATCCACTGTGCGTTAAATCAATGTAAAAATGCTATTAATTTCAATATATTCATATCGTTAATCGACCTATAGCACATTTTTGCATAAATAAGATTGCCATTTGACCTGTGTGTGGATTCCCGATAACGTGGAAATCCGCTGGAAGCTTTCTGGATGAGCAGCCTGCTCATCATATTTATGCAGTAATTGAGATTCCCTCTGAAGCAAGTCCTCAAACTTGTTTGACCTATGCGAAAAGGATTAAAGAGGGCGAATGCGAGGTGAGCGTATAACGCGCAACCCCCGTCGCCATGCTCTTGGTGTGCCTGTGCGCAAACGGTATCGGAGAGGCGTCCCGCAGAGCCTGGGGAGGTTCACTGATATGTTGTACGATAAATCCCTTGAGAAGGATAACTGTGGTTTCGGCCTGATCGCCCACATAGAAGGCGAACCTAGCCACAAGGTAGTGCGTACCGCCATACACGCACTGGCCCGTATGCAGCACCGTGGAGCCATCCTCGCGGACGGTAAAACCGGCGACGGCTGTGGCCTGTTATTACAAAAACCCGATCGCTTTTTCCGCATTGTTGCGCAAGAGCGCGGCTGGCGTTTAGCCAAAAACTACGCGGTCGGCATGATCTTTTTAAATAAAGACGCTGAACTGGCGGCGGCGTCTCGTCGCATCGTTGAAGAAGAGTTACAGCAGGAAACCCTGTCGATTGTGGGCTGGCGCGACGTGCCGACCAACGACGGTGTTCTCGGTGAAATTGCCCTCTCCTCCCTGCCCCGTATTGAGCAAATTTTTGTTAACGCCCCTGCGGGCTGGCGTCCACGCGATATGGAGCGCCGTCTGTTCATCGCGCGTCGCCGCATCGAAAAACGTTTACAGGACGATAAAGACTTCTACGTCTGTAGCTTGTCCAATCTGGTCAATATCTATAAAGGTCTGTGTATGCCGGCGGATCTGCCGCGCTTTTACCTGGACCTCGCGGACCTGCGTCTGGAATCGGCCATCTGCCTGTTCCACCAGCGCTTTTCCACCAACACCGTACCGCGCTGGCCGCTGGCCCAGCCGTTCCGCTACCTGGCACACAACGGCGAAATCAATACCATTACCGGTAACCGCCAGTGGGCGCGCGCCCGTACTTATAAGTTCCAGACCCCGCTGATCCCGGATCTCCACGATGCCGCGCCGTTCGTCAACGAAACCGGCTCCGACTCCAGCTCAATGGATAACATGCTCGAACTGTTGCTGGCAGGCGGGATGGACATCATCCGCGCGATGCGCCTGCTGGTGCCACCGGCCTGGCAGAACAACCCAGATATGGACCCGGAGCTGCGCGCATTCTTTGACTTTAACTCCATGCACATGGAGCCGTGGGACGGCCCGGCAGGCATTGTTATGTCTGACGGTCGCTTTGCCGCCTGTAACCTTGACCGTAACGGCCTGCGCCCGGCGCGCTACGTCATCACCAAAGACAAGCTCATCACGTGCGCCTCCGAAGTGGGTATCTGGGATTATCAGCCCGATGAAGTCGTCGAGAAAGGCCGCGTCGGTCCCGGCGAACTGATGGTGATCGACACCCGCTCGGGTCGCATTCTGCACTCGGCGGAAACCGATGATGACCTGAAAAGTCGCCATCCGTACAAAGAGTGGATGGAAAAGAACGTCCGCCGTCTGGTGCCGTTTGAAGACCTGGCTGACGATCAAGTCGGCAGCCGTGAGCTGGACGACGACACCCTTGCCAGCTACCAAAAACAGTTTAACTACAGCGCCGAAGAACTGGATTCCGTGATTCGCGTGTTGGGTGAAAACGGCCAGGAAGCGGTCGGTTCAATGGGCGATGACACCCCGTTTGCCGTGCTTTCCAGCCAGCCGCGCATCATTTATGACTACTTCCGTCAGCAGTTCGCGCAGGTGACCAACCCGCCTATCGATCCGCTGCGTGAGGCGCACGTGATGTCGCTGGCCACCAGCATTGGTCGTGAGATGAACGTCTTCTGTGAAGCCGAAGGCCAGGCGCATCGCCTGAGCTTTAAATCACCGATCCTGCTGTACTCTGATTTCACCCAGCTCACCACCATGAAAGAGGAACATTATCGCGCTGACCGGCTCGATATCACCTTCGACGTGAGTGAAACCACGCTGGAAGAGACCGTCAAGGCGCTGTGCGATAAAGCCGAACAGATGGTGCGTAACGGCACGGTATTGCTGGTGCTCTCTGACCGTAACATCGCCAAAAATCGCCTGCCGGTCCCGGCACCGATGGCGGTTGGTGCGGTGCAAACGCGTCTGGTGGAACAAAACCTGCGCTGCGACGCTAACATCATCGTCGAAACCGCCAGTACCCGCGATCCACATCACTTCGCGGTACTCCTCGGCTTTGGTGCCACAGCAATCTATCCGTATCTGGCCTATGAAACGCTGGGGCGTCTGATTGACACTCACGCTATTGCCAAAGATTACCGGACCGTGATGCTGAACTACCGTAACGGCATCAACAAAGGTCTGTACAAAATCATGTCCAAAATGGGCATTTCGACCATTGCCTCCTACCGCTGTTCGAAGCTGTTTGAAGCCGTCGGCCTGCATGATGACGTGGTGGCATTGTGCTTCCAGGGCGTGGTCAGTCGCATCAGCGGCGCAGGCTTTGCCGACTTCCAGCAGGATCTGCTGAACCTCTCCAAACATGCCTGGTTGGCGCGCAAACCGATTAGCCAGGGCGGCCTGCTGAAGTACGTTCACGGTGGCGAATACCACGCCTACAACCCGGACGTGGTACGCACCCTGCAACAGGCAGTACAAAGCGGCGAATACAGCGACTACCAGCAATACGCGAAGTTGGTTAACGAGCGTCCGGCAGCAACGCTGCGCGATCTGCTGGCTATCGCACCTGGCAATGAAGCAGTAAGTATTGACGACGTCGAACCCGCAACCGAGTTGTTTAAACGTTTTGATACCGCAGCCATGTCCATCGGCGCGTTAAGCCCGGAAGCGCACGAAGCGCTGGCCGAAGCGATGAACAGCATCGGCGGCAATTCCAACTCCGGCGAAGGCGGTGAGGACCCTGCACGTTATGGCACCAACAAGGTGTCGCGCATCAAGCAGGTGGCTTCTGGTCGCTTCGGTGTAACCCCGGCGTATCTGGTCAACGCTGACGTCATTCAGATTAAGGTCGCACAGGGCGCGAAGCCCGGCGAAGGCGGTCAGTTACCGGGAGATAAAGTTACTCCGTACATCGCCAAACTGCGTTATTCGGTGCCGGGCGTGACGCTGATCTCCCCGCCGCCACACCACGATATCTACTCTATCGAAGACCTGGCGCAGCTGATTTTCGACTTAAAACAGGTTAACCCGAAGGCGATGATCTCTGTGAAGCTGGTTTCCGAACCGGGCGTCGGTACCATCGCCACCGGCGTGGCAAAAGCCTACGCGGACCTGATAACCATTGCCGGTTACGACGGCGGCACCGGCGCCAGCCCGCTCTCTTCGGTGAAATACGCAGGTTGTCCGTGGGAACTGGGGCTGGTAGAAACTCAGCAGGCACTGGTGGCTAACGGTCTGCGCCATAAGATCCGTTTACAAGTTGATGGCGGTCTGAAAACCGGCGTCGACATCATCAAAGCAGCCATTCTCGGCGCGGAAAGCTTCGGCTTTGGTACCGGCCCGATGGTTGCGCTGGGCTGTAAATACCTGCGTATTTGCCACCTGAACAACTGTGCAACCGGTGTAGCAACCCAGGACGAAAAACTGCGTAAGAACCACTACCACGGTCTGCCGTTCAAAGTGACCAACTACTTTGAGTTTGTCGCCCGTGAAACCCGCGAGCTGATGGCATCGCTTGGCGTAACACGCCTGGTGGATCTGATTGGCCGTACCGACCTGCTCAAAGAGCTGGACGGGTATACTGCCAAGCAGCAGAAACTGGAGCTGTCTCATCTGCTGGAAACCGCACAACCTCACCCAGGCAAAGCGGTGTACTGTACTGAGAACAACCCACCGTTCGACAACGGCGTGCTCAACGCGCAGTTGCTGCAACAGGCCAAACCATTTGTTGATGAGCGCCAGAGTAAAACTTTCTGGTTCGACATCCGCAACACCGACCGTTCTGTCGGCGCATCACTGTCGGGCTATATCGCTCAGACACACGGCGATCAGGGGCTGGCTTCCGACCCGATCAAGGCGCATTTCAGCGGTACCGCAGGCCAGAGCTTTGGCGTGTGGAACGCGGGCGGCGTGGAGCTGTATCTGACCGGCGATGCCAACGACTATGTCGGTAAAGGTATGGCGGGCGGCCTGCTGGCGGTACGTCCTCCGGTCGGTTCTGCCTTCCGCAGCCATGAAGCGAGCATCATCGGCAACACCTGCCTGTACGGCGCAACCGGCGGTCGTCTGTTTGCCGCAGGTCGCGCGGGTGAACGCTTTGGGGTTCGTAACTCAGGTGCCATCACCGTGGTCGAAGGCATCGGTGACAACGGCTGTGAATACATGACCGGCGGCATCGTCTGTATTCTCGGTAAAACGGGCGTCAACTTCGGCGCAGGCATGACGGGCGGGTTCGCCTACGTGCTGGACGAAGACGGCGAATTCCGCAAACGCGTGAATCCAGAGCTGGTCGAAGTCCTGAGCGTGGACTCGCTGGCTATCCACGAAGAGCATTTGCGTGGACTGATCACCGAGCATGTACAGCATACCGGTTCGTCACGCGGAGAAGAGATCCTGGCCAACTGGCCGGCATTCTCAGCGAAATTCGCGCTGGTTAAACCGAAGTCCAGTGATGTGAAAGCACTGTTGGGTCACCGTAGTCGTAGCGCAGCTGAGCTGCGCGTGCAGGCGCAGTAAGGGGTAGCAGCAATGAGCCAGAACGTATACCAATTTATCGACCTGCAGCGCGTTGATCCGCCGAAGAAACCGCTGAAGATCCGCAAGATCGAGTTTATCGAAATCTACGAGCCGTTTTCCGAAGGCCAGGCTAAGGCGCAGGCCGATCGCTGCCTGTCCTGCGGCAACCCGTACTGCGAGTGGAAATGCCCGGTGCACAACTACATCCCGAACTGGCTGAAGCTGGCTAACGAAGGACGTATTTTTGAAGCAGCCGAGCTGTCACACCAGACCAACACGCTGCCGGAAGTCTGCGGTCGCGTGTGTCCACAGGACCGTCTGTGTGAGGGTTCTTGCACGCTGAACGATGAGTTCGGCGCGGTAACCATCGGCAACATTGAGCGCTATATCAACGATAAAGCATTTGAAATGGGCTGGCGCCCGGATATGACCGGCGTACGCCAGACCGATAAACGCATCGCCATTATCGGTGCCGGTCCGGCAGGGCTGGCCTGTGCCGACGTACTCACCCGTAACGGCGTAAAGGCGGTGGTGTTTGACCGTCATCCGGAGATTGGCGGCCTGCTGACCTTCGGTATTCCAGCCTTCAAGCTGGAAAAAGAGGTGATGACCCGTCGTCGTGAAATCTTCACCGGTATGGGCATTGAGTTCAAACTCAATGTAGAAGTGGGTCGTGACGTGCAGCTCGACGATCTACTGAAAGATTATGACGCTGTGTTTCTCGGCGTCGGAACCTATCAGTCGATGCGCGGTGGGCTGGAAAACGAAGATGCCGATGGCGTATTCGATGCCCTGCCGTTCCTGATTGCCAATACCAAGCAGTTGATGGGCTTTGGCGAAAGCAGCGACGAGCCGTACATCAGTATGGAAGGCAAACGCGTGGTGGTGCTGGGCGGCGGTGATACTGCGATGGACTGCGTACGTACTTCCGTTCGTCAGAACGCCTCACACGTGATTTGCGCCTATCGTCGCGACGAAGAAAACATGCCTGGCTCGAAACGCGAAGTAAAAAACGCGCGTGAAGAAGGTGTAGAATTCCAGTTCAACGTGCAGCCGCTGGGCGTGGAAATTAACGCCAACGGCAAAGTGTGCGGTGTGAAAATGGCGCATACTGAAATGGGTGCACCGGACGCACAAGGCCGCCGCCGTGCGGAGATCGTGCCCGGTTCTGAACACGTGGTACCCGCCGATGCCGTGGTGATGGCATTCGGTTTCCGTCCGCACAGCATGGAATGGCTGGCAAAGCACAGCGTCGAGCTGGATTCGCAGGGCCGCATTATCGCCCCGGAACGCAGCGACAACGCGTTCCAGACCAGCAACCCGAAAATCTTCGCCGGTGGCGACATCGTGCGCGGTTCGGATCTGGTGGTGACGGCAATTGCCGAAGGCCGTAAAGCCGCTGACGGGATCCTGAATTACCTGGAAGTGTAAAAAGAAATGCCGGATGCTTTGCCATCCGGCAACGTCTCATTTATAGATACGCGATAGTGATCACAGCTTCACCGTTCAGCGTTATCGCCTGGTCACTGCTGATATCTGGCGCTACCGTAGCACTCACCTGCAAGGGAACGCTAGCCGTCATAATGGGCTGTGGCGTGGTCGTTCCCTTCTGGACAAAGGTATAAAAATAATCCTGATTGGTCGGCAGAGGTAACATCGTAACAGCTGACCATGGACCGCTTTTATCAGTCGCACCGGCCATATCCACTTTAACTTCCGCATCTGCATCCATCGCCACAACCGAGCCAGCGTTGATTTGCACCGCGTAGCTGCCAATCTTTTTACCTTCAGACGTCACGCCCAGGCCAAACAGGCGTGAGGCATCACTGATATAGCCAGCGCCATTAATCTGAAATTTAGCCCCAGCCGTGCCGGTATCATCCTTCCCGGAAGTCATTGAATCTACACGCGTATCTCGGGCGGTAATCGCTACACCAGTTGCAGACTCACAAGTGATCGTTAATGTCAGATCACGGGTCCCAAGCTGATTAAAAAATTTCTGCGATAAACTGCCAGCGTAACGGGTACCAAAGTCTGCAACACCACCGTTGCTGAGTACTGGCGTACAGGCAGCAGCATCGGAAGTCACGTCAACGTTGATATCAACCACATCGTTGTTTGCGCTGACTAGACAGGGTATGTATAGCATCAACAACAGGCTCAATTTTTTCATTGCGTAACCATCCTTACGCGAAGGTTTCCACGCCAGGTTGTTTTATCGGTGATAGATCCATTTTTAAAGCGCGGTTTAATAGTCAGGGTAACCGACGCTGCTTTGCCTTTCAGTTCCTGCCCATTCACAAATGCGATCCCTTGATTCACCTGTGGTGTTATTTCTTGTGAACCGTTGGTTATCTGGGAGGCATCTCCAGCATGTACCACTGCCAGACGCACTGAATTGTCATCAACTATCGCTTGTGAGGCCGTCACCGTCATCACGCCGTCATCACCAAAACCAAATTGCCCCCCCTTCGGAGAAGTCGTGCCGGTAAACAGGCGAATCTGTTGTGGTTCATCACAGGTAATATTGATAACAATCTGCTTTTCCGGAAGATCGATAATATCACCCTGAGCCTGTCGCTCTGCAGCGCTGAGACGACCATAGCTTAAGCTCTGATGATTCTGTAACAGCGTGCATTCTGCCAGCACCTGGGAAGTACTGAGCAACAGTGCTACCGCCATATAAAAGCGCTTCATTGACATACTCCCTTCGCGGTTTCATAAAAGACATCCGGGTTGGCTTGTTCTGGCAGGTTTAAAGCGAACTGGCAGGTACTGTTATCCAGCTGCACCGTCAACAACTGCTGCGGAGTCACATCGTTCAGGAACACCACGCCTTCATCAACGGAAGTTGTCAGGTAACGCCCCTCGTTATCTGAAACTGCCAGCCCTTTCGGTAACTTACGCCCGTCAGCCAGCGTGACTGTCAGCAACGCACGTCGCTGAGTTACCGCACTGAAGCCGACTCGCCCTACCGCACCACGCCCCTGTTTCAGCATTCGTGTACCGTTACCGATATCCATATTCTTCGGCAATGTTTCAGTGTTCACTTCCACCCGTGAGGTACGCCAGGCGCCCACGGAAGGGATCACTGCCATACCGCGATAATCCGTCCACACCGGTCCTTGCGGGGTATCGAGCTTGATGCCCGAAACCGGTTTATCCAGTGAGGCTATCGCGAAGGTGTCACGTATTGCCCACGGGGAGAACGTTACCCCCTGACTATGAGCAGCAACGCCCCCCTGCAATGTTCCGGAGTAGCTGCGGTTATGTTCACTGCCCATACTGGTATTAAGTCCAAGCTGGGTGTAGTGAAGATTGCTGCTTATGCCAGCATTAAAGTTATTCTGGCTCTGAGCCTGATCGTGTTCAGCCCCAACAGAATAGGAGGTATTTTCACTCACTGTTCCCATCGCCGACGCGCCATAACGCGTCTTATGATCGTCGCGACGGCTGTAGGTATTCACGCTATGGTTACCCAATGGGATGCTTATATTGACGTAAAACAGATCGCCATCATCTTCATTGACGTCATCATCATCGTCGTCACCCCCGGCTGAAATTTGATGCTGCCAGTTAATCGATGCGGAGAAATAGCGGAATGACTTACTCCAGCCAGCAGAGACATAACGCGAATCATTGATGCTGTCATAACCTTTGGTTTCATAGAAGCTGGCACTCAGCCCGCCAATCAGCGGATGAGACCAGTTGATCCCGGCGGAATACTCATTTTTGGTGGTTTCATCAAAATCTTCGTCGAGGGAATCACTGAACTCACGATAATCCTGAGTCAGGCGAGAATACGACGTGGTTAAACCGAACCCATATGGCGCAGCATAATTCGCAGACACCGTGTATTTCTGTCCCTGTAACGACTGGCGGGTATCATTCGTCTGATTAACCTGCATGCCAAGAGTAAGATCCGCCAGCGGAAGCGTATCCACGCTCCCCGCAATGGCCTGATAATCTTCCGCCGCCAGCGCGCCCAGATGTGTATTGATCCGGCTGTTAAGCTGCCAGCCACCTGCTGCACTCATGACCCACGGCTTATGGTCATAATCATCGTTAACGCGCCCGACGGAAAGATACAGGCCGCCCGCGCTGCCGACGGTCTGATTATATAAACTGGCAGGAACGACGTAGCTGTGCTGGCTACCATCGGTTTCAACCACCGTGACGTTTAAGTCACTGTTGAGGTTACGCATCGGAATATCGGTAAGCGTAAACGCGCCTGCCGGCACCAGCGTGGAGAAAATCAGCACGTTCTGCTGGCGCACTTCAACGCGCGCCTGCGCGGTGTTAGCAATACCCTGAACCTGAACATTACCGCCACTTTTCGTCAGGGCGTTTTCGGGTGATAGCTCAACCCCATAAATCCCTGCTCCCTGCAGTAAAATATTGTTCAGGTTCACTTCGCCAAAACGCGCCGTACTCTTAATTCCTGTAAAGGTACGCTGCATGTAAGTCGATGAGTTTTCACTGTTGAACTTGCCGTCAGAGCGGCTCAACAGCTGGTGACTGCGCAACAGCCAGTCATTAAAATTGAGGCCCCCATCAAGCAACGCCTGAGAATAATCAGCGCTTCCACCATTAAACTCATTACGGGAGGACATCAATGAGTAGTTGAGTAACGCTGCTGTGCCACCCGAAGCGTAGCCCGACATATCCGCACCAACAGGAATCACTGCATCAGCGGGAACAACGACGGTTAATTTTTCCTGTGCCGGAGATGCATCTACCACCGTTCCTGAGTAAGCCTGTTCATAGGGATAACAGCCGCTCTCGTAATCCGAGGGTACTTTCAGCCCTGCCTGTTGTAGGAATTCTTTATCAAAACAGAGTTGGCCATTGTCATCAAAGCGGGCAATCACACTGCCTTTGTCTATGCCATTAATATTCAGAGAGACAGATGAACTCCCCGGCATATAGCGGGATTTGCTCGAAAAATAGTGTGCGACATTAGGATTAACGCCAAGGGATTTAAGCGTCTCTTGATCAAAATCGACGGCGGCCAGATCAATACCTTCAGCCCTGACATTATGGGTGAGCAGCAGACTGACCAGGCTGGCCAGTAGTGTCTTTTTATACATTACCGCACTCATCCTTGTTTGGGCTTATTTTAAGTCTGCAACCTGAATCTGGCCTTTGTAGCCATAGCGACTGGCCGGATAAAATTCAACCTGAGTATCGGTCGAGGCTGGTAGTGCTACCGTCGTGCTGGTATGGGGCAACATATAGGTTTTATTCAGCGCACCGGCTTTCTTCGACGGCAGTGTTTTAAACGCCTGGGTCATGCGCACCACATAGTCGCTGGGATTGCTGATCGTTAACGTGCTGCCCTCTTTTTTCCATTCCAGGAATTTCCACGGCTGCGTTTCTTCAGCTAAACCTGCCGGGTGGATAATTACCGGCAAATCCTGACGCACCGTCACCGCCACGCGATCCTTGCCTTTCTCTTTTGGCGGGATACCTTCGAATGTCACACGTTTGAGCTGCTCATATTTCAGCGGTGCTTGCGTCTGGAGCATAAAGCGCATGCGCTGCACCTGGCCCGCTTCCACACGTACGACAGGCTGGGAGACAATTAAACGTACAGATTTATCACCGTCTGGTAATTCGACAATATTGCTATACAACAGCACCGGAAATGAATCGGTGTTGGTGACGTTCATACTGGCTTCACCTTTCTGCGCATCAACCAGTAGTATTGATGTTTCCGGCACCATTCCAGTAGCAAAGCTATTTAAGGAACAAAGCATAAGGGCAAAAAGAGATAACTTCCGGCATCCATTTAAATGTTTCAAGGTATCCATTCCTTTCAATATTTAGCGAAAAAATGAGTACGATAAATCCGTTAATAAAAACGAATTCACCGTACTTATTATTTATTAGAGATAAACAAGGCTGATGGTGGCATTACCATCCAGCGTGATAGTATCTTCTGTTCCCAGTACAGTATTATCCTGTACCGCAGTAGTAACCAATAGTGGTGCGGTCAATACTTTGAATGCTTTAGGTACTACAGTGCCAGTTTCAGCAACAGATAATGCTGGCTTATCAGTTGAGCAGCTATTGTTCAATGCACAAAATGCCGCTCTTGTAGTAGCTACCCACGTTACCGTTGATGCGGTAATGTCAGCTGTTGTAATAACATCAACCACATCACCATCTGCGGTCACAGATCCAATATCAAAAGCGACAGCATAATCACCGATATTCGTTGTGCCATCTGGCGCCTTACCTAACCCAAAAGCATTTGGGCTAAGGGTCAGATTCTCACCATTCGAGTTAGCTGATTCAATATAGCTGGTCGAGGAAAGAGGAACACGAGAATCGCTACGGTTATCCGTTGAAGTCAGGGCCACTGCAATTTCAGTGTCGCAGTTTACTGTCAGGGTGATAGTCTTTTGCCCCAGTTGAACCAGCTTGTTAGTGGTCCCTGTAGGTTCGATTGCCACATTACGGATAGTACCGTAATCCACCACGCCGCCATTTGGCAATGTTGGAACACAAGCACCTGGGATAATTGAACCCGTCACTTTCAGGGTAACATCACTGCTGGCGCTGGCGTTGAATGAGGTGAGCAGAGCAGCGCCTAACGACGCTGCCAGAAGGAGTTTTTTCACGGTTAATCCTTAACGTATGAAATGAAAAATAGATGTGTTTGAATGCAAACAAATCATTCACTTAATGAACCCATGAATGACCAGGATAGGATATGCCATCGGCATCAATAGAATAAAGTTAATAATATTAAATACGAAATTAATTAAAACTTAACCCAACATAAAATCAGTTCAATTACTATAACCGTTGATAAAAAATGAATAAATAAAATCCGAAAAATAGATTCACATTCATCATTATAACACCAAGAATATTTATACTATCCATTGATAACTTTAAATTATATATTGATTGATAGTGTAAAAACCTTTCTGGCTCCCAGCCAAAATTCACATTGCTGGGTAGGCCCTGTCTTCTTCTGCTTCACACATTCACGTCATTCCTGGAAAGCGACTCGCAAATACTGATGCAAGTCCATGTAATGCAATCGGCATGGATTAACAGCATTAGACCTCGAGCGTATTGATACGCGATATATTTTTATTTCGCAACTATCACGCCAGGAAAGACATGAATACACTCCCCTCGACACACCATGCTGAGGATTATCAGCAAATCCATGACGGTATAATTCATTTATTGGAAAACGCCAGGACAGAAACGGTCCGCAGCATCAACACAATTATGACGGCAACCTATTGGGAGATTGGCCGTCGGTTTAAACCAGCGATACAAACGTGGGGTTTCCACGGGAAACTTGCGACAAATTCGAGCTTTTTATCTTTATTTTCAAAATAACAAGCAATACGTGGCCCGTTCACAAACTCGATTAGCGTCTCAATGAGATCATTCACGGAGCGACTGAGCCAATGGCGACATCGTGCGCGGTTCGGGTCTGGTGGTGACGGCAATTGCCGAAGGCCGTAAAGCCGCTGACGGGATCCTGAATTACCTGGAAGTATAAACACATCTTTTCTGGCATCTCGTCCGCACATATGGATGAGATGCCGGATATCCGTCTTCTCTTCTAAAAATACGTAGTTGCTACATAGCATAAATTCGCGACCAACCAGCTTAAAAAGCCAGTACGTAAACGTTTGCATTCTTCTGAAAAGTGTATATTATGCGGCGGATTTTTTGGGCAAAATTCATGGAGGCGTTGTGTCGCAAGATAACAATTATAGCCAGGGCCCCGTCCCTCTGGCCGCGCGGAAAGGCGTAGTTCCACTGACATTTGTAATGTTGGGATTAACGTTTTTTTCCGCCAGTATGTGGACCGGGGGCACACTCGGTACCGGTCTTTCCTATAATGATTTCTTCCTGGCAGTTCTCTTCGGTAATCTTCTCCTCGGTATTTACACTGCCTTTCTTGGTTTCATCGGCGCAAAAACCGGACTCTCTACCCATCTCCTGGCGCGTTACTCATTTGGCGTAAAAGGTTCATGGCTTCCCTCAATGCTGTTAGGCGGCACGCAGGTGGGCTGGTTTGGTGTTGGCGTGGCGATGTTTGCTATCCCAGTCAGCAAAGCGACGGGAATCGACGTTAATATCCTGATTGCTGTGTCTGGCCTGTTGATGACCATGACCATCTTTTTTGGCATTTCGGCGCTGACGGTTTTATCGATTATCGCCGTACCCGCTATCGTTATTCTTGGTAGTTACTCCGTCTGGCTTGCAGTATCCGACGTGGGCGGCTTAGATCATTTAAAAACGATTGTGCCACAGACGCCGCTGGATTTTTCAACCGCGCTGGCGCTGGTCGTGGGATCGTTTGTCAGCGCAGGTACCTTGACGGCCGACTTCGTTCGCTTTGGCCGTAATGCCAAAGCTGCGGTGCTGATTGCCATGGTGGCTTTTTTCCTCGGCAACTCCCTGATGTTTATCTTCGGTGCTGCTGGCGCTGCCGCTGTAGGACAGGCGGACATCTCCGACGTGATGATTGCCCAGGGGCTCCTGCTGCCAGCGATTGTCGTTCTCGGCCTGAATATCTGGACAACCAACGACAACGCGCTGTATGCGTCGGGTCTGGGCTTTGCCAATATTACCGGTTTTTCCAGCCGTACATTGTCGGTGGTTAACGGTATTATTGGCACGCTGTGCGCGCTGTGGCTGTACAATAACTTTGTCGGCTGGCTGACATTTCTGTCGGCCGCGATCCCTCCGATTGGCGGGGTGATTATTGCCGACTATCTGTTAAACCACCGCCGATACGCCGATTTCAACAACGCACAATTTACGCCGGTGAATTGGATAGCCATTCTGTCCGTTGCACTGGGCATCGCTGCCGGCCACTATATTCCCGGTATTGTGCCCGTCAACGCCGTACTCGGCGGTGTAGTCAGCTATATCCTGCTGAATCCACTTTTTAATCGCAGTCTTGCTCAGTCCACGGAGGTCAGCCATGCAGACTAATACCCTCACCATTCGTCAGGCACGTTTACAGGGACGCGAAGGGTTATGGCAACTTACAATTGAAAACGGGCGTTTTAGCCGTATTGAATCCCAGGAAGCCGCCTCTTTACCGCAAGGTGAGGTACTGGACGCTGAAGGTGGACTCGCCATCCCGCCATTCGTCGAGCCGCATATCCATCTGGACACCACGCAAACGGCAGGCGAGCCAAACTGGAATCAGTCGGGTACGCTGTTTGAGGGTATTGAGCGCTGGGCTGAACGTAAAGCGATGCTGACTCACGAAGACGTGAAGACGCGTGCCATGCAAACCCTGAAATGGCAGATGGCCAACGGCATCCAGTATGTTCGTACGCACGTTGACGTTTCCGATCCCACACTAACGGCACTGAAAGCGATGCTGGAAGTGAAGCAAGAGGTCGCACCGTGGGTGGAGCTGCAAATTGTGGCATTCCCACAAGAGGGGATTCTATCTTACCCCAACGGTGAGGCACTGTTAGAGGAAGCGGTACGCCTGGGCGCCGACGTGATTGGTGCGATTCCCCACTTTGAATTTACGCGTGAATATGGCGTGGAGTCGCTGCATAAAATTTTCGCCCTGGCCCAGAAGTACGACCGCCTTATCGATGTGCACTGTGACGAAATTGATGATGAACAATCACGCTTTGTTGAAACCGTTGCAGCACTGGCACATCGCGACGGAATGGGCGGGCGCGTTACTGCCAGCCATACCACAGCGATGCATTCCTACAACGGCGCGTATGCTTCCCGTCTTTTCCGTCTGCTGAAAATGTCAGGTATTAACTTTGTTGCGAATCCTCTGGTGAACATTCACCTGCAGGGACGTTTTGACACCTATCCCAAGCGTCGCGGTGTCACCCGCGTCAAAGAGATGCTGGAGGCAGAGATCAACGTCTGCTTTGGCCATGATGATGTCTTTGATCCGTGGTATCCGCTGGGCACCGCGAATATGCTGCAGGTGCTGCATATGGGATTACACGTGTGCCAACTGATGGGATACGGGCAGATTAATGATGGGCTGAACCTGATAACCACTCACAGCGCAAAAACCCTGCACTTGCAAGACTACGGCCTGAGCGTTGGAAATTCCGCTAACCTGGTAATTTTACCGGCAGAAAATGGGTTTGACGCAGTTCGTCGCCAAACACCTGCCCGTTATTCCATTCGCCACGGGCGGGTCATCGCCGAGACCGTACCGAGCCAAACAACGTTGCATCTGTCGCAGCCGGAAACAGTGACGTTTAAGCGGTAGGTTGTCTTTTGGATAATTGCCGCAGACACGCAGCTGCGGCAATTACCATGTTGGCGCATTCCTATCAGGCGTGTAGCAAGCTGGCTCGGACCTTCACCACCACCTTCTTAATTTCTCCAGATGCACTCGCCACGCAGCCCGGTTTATGTGGCTCGCCAGGCATAAACACCGCGAACATCCCCGGTTTCAGGGTAACAACCTGTTCATCGGCAATCTCGCTGCACAGTTGATAATCCTCTTCAACATGCACGTCTTCGCACTGACGTGCGGAACCTGCCAAACCGAAAAAAATACGCTCTTCACCTGCCAGCAGCAATTGGATATCAATATAGCATTCATGCAGCTCCGCCTTTTTTTCTTGTGGCGGTTGCGTGGCGAACTGCATCACGTTCATAAACAGATCGTCGCCTTTCAGTACATAGTGTCCCGGCGCGTTATTCTGCACGTCTGCCGCCAGCGCAAGGGTCAGCGCATCAAGCAGAACTGGGGGTAATCCCGCGGCGGATAGCGACTGTAACTCGCCTAATATCATGATAACTCTCCTTGTGCTAACAATGCTGCGCCCAGCAACCCGGCGTCATGTCGGTAATGTGCGGTGCGCAGTGGGACGTGATACACCGAGGGTTCCTGCGCCAGCAGCGTGCGGACCTGCGTCAGATATCCTTCAGCCAGCCCAACGCTGCCACCCACAACTACGCACTGGCAGTCGGTAGACGCTTTGACGTCGGCAATCAGTCGCGCCAGCACCTGTGCAGAATGTGCAATCAACCGCGTGGCCTGTTCATGCCCTTGCACCGCACGCGTAAACACCGTTCTGGCATCGCAACCAGCAAGGTCGCCTTGTGCGGCAGCGGCAATTCCGCGACCAGATGCAATAGCCTCCGCGCAGCCGGTACGACCGCAGCCACAGACTGGTCCATTAGGGTCTGCCAACGTATGCCCTAAATGCCCCGCCAGACCACCAGCCCCGGTGAGTAACTTGCCGTTGCTGACCACGCCGCCGCCCACACCGGTCGACACGGTGATAAATACCATGTCGCTTATCTCGTCAGCCATTACGTGGTATTCCGCCCAGGCCGCCGCCTGCGCATCATTGACCGCCATGGTCGGCAGGCCGGTCAACTCTCTTAAGGTTTGTACCAGCGGGAAGTGCATCAGCCCGCCAAGATTGAGCGGATTAATCGCCAGTAGTGTGCCCTCGCGGATAATACCGGTGGAGGCAATGGCAACGCGCTCTACTTGCGCCTGCAGTGGCTCAATGAGCGTCTGTAACGCGGCCCGCAGGGCATCCGGCGTTTTGCTGGCAGGTGTCGGCAGTTCACGGCGTTCGCGGATCTGTAAATCGCGGTCTACCCGTGCAGCGGCCAGTTTGGTGCCGCCAATATCAATCGCCAGCGTTGTCATAGCACGACCTTTTTCAGCGTCAGTAGCTCAAGTAACGACATACTTACTCCCTTACCAAAATAGCCCGGTGCAGGACCGGGCTATCGGATTAACTTTTTGATTTCACCAGCGCGCTTTTATCGCTGCCAAACGGCACGGCTCCGCTAAACGGTTTACCATCAATGGCATCATGGGTACGCAGCGCTTCCGGGCGCAGCCAGCGCTGCACGCGGGACGGCATATCAAGGCCAATCAGCAGGATCACCACGAAAGTCAGGCTAAACGACAGCGATCCCAGCGCCGTGCCCAGATCCAGACGCTGTGCAATCAGCGCACCGATGATCGGCGCCAGTGCCCCGCCCAGCGCACCCACGTTGTAGGTAAAGCCCAGACCCGCCGCACGTTGGTCGGTATCGAAATAACCGCCGATCAGTTTGGGTAAGATCCCGGAGATCCCCTGCCCGAGCATTTGCTGGAAAAACAGCAGCAAACCCAGTACCCAGACGTTGGCACCGCCAATCGCAAACACGGGAATAATCAGCAACTGTGAGGCCAGCAGGCTGTAGACATAGGCTTTGCGCGTACCCAGCCAATCACCCAGAAAACCACCGACACAACAGCCTACCGCCGCCCCAAAGCCGCTGAAGAACAGCACCCTGGCGACCGTCGACGGGTCATACATCAATTCAGTTTTCAGGTAGGTCGGCAGCAGCGCCTGAATTGGCCACGAGTAGAGGAAGGCGAACAGCACCACTACCATCAGCATTACGCCCGTCGGCCAGCGTTTACCGCTGCTTTGCACCATAAAGCTAATGAAGATAAACGCGCAGACCAGACCGAGGATCGCCACGATAGCCGCGTTTTGCAGGTTACCAGCAAAACAGAACCACAGTGCGGTTGCGGCGGCGAGCGTCATCAGAATATTAATGACCCGATGTTCACCCCGATAGAGGGTATCCACCATCGTGCGCACCGGCGCTTTGCCTTCGTGTTTTTCCTTCCAGTCTTCGGCTTCCGGAATATTTTTACGCAGCCAGAGGGCGAAGATAATCGGTACAATGCCGATGAAAAAAAGCGCGCGCCACCCCCACACCGGTACCACCAGACTGTAGACCTGAGCGGCGATCACGGCCCCCACGGAGAAGCCAGAAATCAGGAAACCACTGGCTTTATTGCGCAACTGTTTAGGCCAACTTTCAATCACATAGGTCGCACTTGAACCGTACTCACCTGCCATCCCCATGCCGATGACCAGGCGGGCGATAAACATGGTGGTGTAGCCCGGTGCAAAACCGCAAGCCAGCGTCCCTAGCGAGAACAGAATAATGCTGGTGACCATCGCCAGGCGACGCCCGTAGCGATCGCCCATCGCCCCCAGCATCAGCCCGCCAAACCAGCGAGAAATAAAGGCGGCCGAGATCAGGCTGGCAGCCTGCACCGTCGTCAACCCGAATTCACCTTGTACTTCCGTCAGCACAAGGGCAATTAAGACAAAATCAAAACCATCCAGCAAATATCCCAGCCAGGCGGCAGAGAACGCACGCCATTGTGCCCGGTTGAGATGGCGGTACCACGGAATGCTCTGGGTAGAAGTACTCATGTGACTCTCCCGACGATTTTCATTGTTGTACTGGTGGGCGACTGTGCCTCATCCGGCCTACGGTCTGCCTGTGTAGGCCGGGCAAGCAAAGAGCCCCCGGCAATCCGCTGTTACGCCTTTTCTGCCAGCAGTTGGTCAGCCAGCGCTTTCAGTTCTGGCAGGTACTTTTCGTCAACAGGGGCAAACGGCTTACGGCACAGTGGGACGGAAACCACGTCCATATAGTGCAGAACCGTTTTCAGTCCACGGAACACGCCGACTTTAATCAGTAAATCGATAACCTTATTGCACTCGGTTTGCAGCTTTTGTGCCGTCTGGATGTCACCTTCTTTGAGTGCTTTCACTATTCCCTGATAGCGCCAGCCCATAATGTTGTAGGTACTGCCGATACCACCGTCTGCCCCAGCCAGCAGGCCTGACGCGAAAATTTCGTCATAGCCGTTGTACAGCACCAGATCCGGATGGGCGCGACGGATCTGCTCCATTTGATAGAGATCGCCAGAGGTCTGCTTCAACGCGCCAACACCCGGCAACGTGACCAGCGTGTTGATCTGATCCAGCGTCAGTTTTACGCCGCTCAGCGCCGGGATGTTATAGACCACCATTGGCAAGCCATCAGAGGAATCAATAATTGCACGGTAGTGATCGCAGTGCTCTTCAAAACTGAACGGATAGTAAAACGGTGTGACGGCAGAGACAGCATCAAAGCCGTAGCGATGGGCTGCGCTCGCCAACTGCTGGCTCTCTTCGGTGCTCACCGTGCCCACATGTGCGATAAGCGTGACTTTACCCTTCGCTTCTTCCGCCACGATCTCCAGTACCTGCTCTCTTTCAGCCCGGTTCTGGACAAACGCTTCACCCGTTGAGCCACCGACGTACAGGCCATCAACACCCTGCCCAATGTTGAAACGTACCAGACGACGTAGGCTCTCAATGTCCAGTCGCTGTTGGTTGTCAAATGGGGTTAACAACGCTGGCATTACGCCTCTTAAATCTCTTGCCATAACTACCTCTGTCGATGATTAGTGTTGTCTAACTGCGTACCTTTATACCTGTTATACCAGATCAAATAAGCAGCAATACAATACAGAACGCTTATATTGCGATCTGCCTCACTAAACGATCATCAGGATCGCGATCACTTCCTCAATTTTTTATTTTTACCGAAGGCGTGCCAGGTAGCGGAAACGCTGTTGAGATGGTCTTGTAATGCGCGGTCTGCTTCATCAGGATCGTGCTGACGAATGGCGTCGACAATAGCAATATGCTGTTGATAACTTACGCTATTGTGCTCGTATAATTCGCGGTCAGCGACGGTCGGACGTGCGGCGATCAGCCAGTCCAGCAGCGCGACATGGATCGCCATAAAGATAGGATTACCAGGGATCTCCGCCAGCACACGGTGAAAATCCACGTCCGAACGAATGAACAGCGCGTTGTCATCCAGCGACTGGCTGTTAATCTCCAGCGCTTTCGCCAGTCTGTCAATTTGCTCGTCGGTTGCATGCTCTGCGGCGTAACGCACCAGGCTTGACTCAAAGAACAGTCGCAACTGTTCAAAGTGCGCGATGCCGCCGGGATGCGAGAGAAAATCTTTCGCCATCCCCGACAGTTCACCAATGATGGTGTCCGCAGATGGACGCGAAACGCGGGCACGTTCGCCGTTGTTGATTTGCACCAGGCCTTTACGTTTTAACGCCGCCAGGGCTTCTCGTACCGAGGGACGACCGACGTTAAAGAAGGCCATCAGCTCCCGCTCGGACGGCAACTGTTCACCCTCGCCAAACTCCCGACGACGAATCATCTGTTCCAGTTCTTCTTCAACCATTTCAGACAGCTTTTTACGCGCCAGCGGGCGGTTACGTAAACTACGGCCAATGGTGGATGGAGAGTCTTCAGCTTGCGAATCAAATGCGTTCATAGGGTCCATTCAGCTAAGTCATTGGTGAAAAACAACAGCGGGTTCATCGTAACACAGGATCGAAAGCGGGGTGAAATGGAGGTCAATCGGGTTAGCCCGCTTATTGATAACATATGAAATACAAATATATTTTCACTCAAAAACAATATGATGAATTTTAATTTCTGAGTATGACATCGAATTTATGAAATCTGCGAATATGATCGTGAAAAATTATCATAACCTACTATTTTAAAACAAAAAATAATTTAATCTCGATTTTAAAAATACGATATTCACTCCATAAAAAACGGTAAAAAAAATATAACATCCGCTTTTATAACAGCGCTATTACCGGATTTATCTTCTTTCCTGCATGGAGTGAAAAAATGTTCGGCATCATACTTTCTGTCATCGTTTTATTAACGATGGGTTACCTGATCCTCAAAAACTACAAACCCCAGGTGGTCCTTGCGGCTGCCGGGATCTTCCTAATGATCTGCGGCGTCTGGCTGGGGTACGGTGCGCTGGTTGCACCCGAAAAAAGCAGCGGCTACCTGCTGGTTGATATTTATAACGAAATTCTGCGCATGCTCTCCAGTCGTGCAGCAGGTTTGGGGCTGTCGATTATGGCCGTCGGTGGCTATGCCCGCTATATGGACAGGATGGGAGCCAGTCGGGCGATGGTGAGCTTGCTGAGCCGTCCGCTAAAGCTTATCCGATCACCGTATATCGTGCTTGCCGCCACCTATGTGATCGGTCAGATCATGGCGCAGTTCATTACCAGCGCCTCCGGGTTAGGGATGTTGCTGATGGTCACCCTCTTCCCGACGCTGGTCAGCCTTGGCGTAAGCCGTTTGTCGGCAGTAGCGGTCATTGCCACGTCAATGTCGATTGAATGGGGTATTCTGGAAACAAACTCGATTTTTGCCGCTCAGGTAGCGGGAATGAAAATCGCCACCTACTTCTTCCACTACCAGTTACCCGTGGCCTCGTGCGTGATTATCGCCGTTGCTATTGCGCACTTTTTTGTGCAGCGCCAGTTTGATAAAAAAGCGGCACCAGAAAACATCGGCTTTACCGAACAAAAGGTGCTGGAAGATGTTCCGCCGCTCTATTACGCCATTTTACCGGTGATGCCACTGATCCTGATGCTAGGCTCGCTGTTCCTTGCACATAGTGGACTCATGAAAACAGAGCTGAATCTGGTGGTGGTGATGCTGATGAGCATGACAGTCACCATGCTTGTCGAATTCTTTCGCACCCATAATCTGCGCGAAACCATGGATGATGTGCAGGCGTTTTTTGATGGCATGGGCACCCAGTTTGCCAACGTCGTTACGCTGGTTGTCGCCGGTGAGATCTTTGCCAAAGGCTTAACCACCATCGGCACTGTCGACGCGGTGATTAGGGGGGCGGAACATTCCGGGCTTGGCGGTATCGGCGTGATGATCATCATGGCGGTGGTCATCGCCGCCTGCGCCATTGTCATGGGTTCCGGTAACGCGCCGTTTATGTCTTTCGCCAGCCTGATCCCGGACATCGCCGCAGGGCTGCATATTCCGGCGGTGGTAATGATTATGCCAATGCACTTTGCCACTACCCTGGCCCGCGCGGTTTCACCCATTACTGCGGTCATTGTAGTAACTTCCGGTATTGCGGGTGTATCGCCTTTTGAGGTGGTTAAACGCACGGCGATCCCAATGGCGGTAGGATTTGTGGTGAATATGATAGCCACGATTGTGCTGTTTTATTGATGGCTGGCACAGAAAGCAAAACAGGCCCGCAAGGGCCTGTTTGATTTTACTTCACTACGCGTAGCGCCGGACGCCCACCACGCGGAGGTGGCGGCGTATCATCCGGGTCGTTGTCATCACCGTGATCGGGCTTATCGCCATCAATGACGGACATGACCGTTTCGCTTTCAAAGCCGGACGTGTCGTTGTCGTCATCATTTAAGCTGGCGACATCTTCGTCGTAGGCCGCTTCTGGCTCGAACATGGTACCTGCACCGTTTTCACGGGCATAGATAGCCAGAACAGCAGCCAGCGGCACGGAAACCTGACGCGGTATACCGCCAAAGCGCGCGTTAAAACGCACTTCGTCGTTTGCCAGTTCCAGGTTGCCCACTGCACGTGGAGCAATATTCAGAACAATTTGCCCGTCACGCGCATATTCCATAGGAACCTGCACATCCGGAAGCGTCACATCCACCACCAGGTGCGGCGTGAGCTGGTTGTCTAACAACCACTCATAGAATGCGCGCAGCAGATACGGACGGCGCGGTGATAGCTGTGGCAAATCCATACAGATTAACCCCGGCCCAGACGCATTTCACGTTCAGGCTCAGTCAGAGAAGCCAGGAAAGAGTCACGTTCAAATACGCGGGTCATATACCCTTTCAGCTCTTTCGAACCAGCACCACTGAATTCAATACCCAGCTGCGGTAAACGCCACAGCAGCGGCGCCAGGTAGCAGTCTACCAGGCTGAACTCATCGCTCAGGAAATACGGTTTCTGACTAAACACTGGCGCAATTGCCAGCAGCTCTTCGCGCAGTCGCTTACGTGCGACGTCCGCTTCAGAAGCAGAACCGTTTACGATGACGTTCATCAGCGTATACCAGTCTTTTTCAATACGCTGCATGTACAGGCGGCTTTCACCACGCGCAACCGGGTAAACCGGCATCAGCGGCGGATGCGGGAAACGCTCATCCAGGTATTCCATAATGATGCGAGATTCCCATAGGGTCAGCTCACGATCCACCAGTGTCGGTACGCTCTGATTCGGGTTGAGGTCGATCAGATCCTGAGGTGGATTGTCTTTCTCCACATGCTCAATCTCGAAACTAACACCTTTCTCCGCCAGTACAATGCGGACCTGATGGCTATAGATGTCAGTAGGACCAGAAAACAGCGTCATTACCGAACGTTTGTTGGCAGCGACAGCCATGAAAACCTCCAGGTATATTAAGAATTTTACTGCTACCAGCCACCAGGTGGCCAGCCAGAAGTGATGTCACCCAGATTCGGAAAGCCATTGCTGTTCAAAATACAAACAAAAAATGAACAATACCGCACATTTGGGCAGAAAATTGGATGATAGTTTACCAGATTTTGTGACCTTTGTGGTGAGTCGATTCTGGAAATGGGAAAAAAGAGGTGGCAATCAGCAGATTACCGTGCTTATTCGCGGGTAAAAATCCATAAAAAAACCCGCCGAGGCGGGTTTTTTCGCAAATTGCAATCTGCCGAAGCAGAAACCAATTAACGCTTGGAGAACTGAGGACGACGACGTGCTTTACGCAGGCCGACTTTCTTACGTTCAACTTCACGAGCATCACGAGTAACGAAGCCTGCTTTACGCAGTTCGCCACGCAGTGACTCGTCATATTCCATCAGTGCGCGGGTGATACCGTGACGGATCGCACCAGCTTGACCAGAAATACCACCACCTTTAACGGTGATGTACAGGTCCAGTTTACCAATCATGTCGACCAGTTCCAGCGGCTGACGAACTACCATGCGGGCAGTTTCACGACCGAAGTACTGTTCCAGAGAACGTTGATTGATAACGATTTTACCACTGCCCGGTTTGATGAAAACGCGAGCTGCAGAACTTTTGCGGCGACCAGTGCCGTAGTATTGATTTTCAGCCATTGCCTATAATCCCGATTAGATGTCAAGAACTTGCGGTTGCTGTGCCGCGTGGTTGTGCTCATTGCCCGCGTAAACTTTCAGTTTACGGTACATTGCACGACCCAGCGGGCCTTTTGGCAGCATGCCTTTAACCGCGATTTCAATCACACGCTCAGGATGGCGAGCAATCATCTCTTCAAAGGTCGCTTCTTTAAGACCACCGACGTAGCCACTGTGACGGTAGTACATTTTGTCAGTACGCTTGTTGCCAGTTACCGCAACTTTGTCAGCGTTCAGAACGATGATGTAATCACCGGTATCTACGTGCGGAGTGTATTCCGCTTTGTGCTTACCGCGCAGGCGCAGAGCCAGTTCGGAAGCCAGACGGCCCAGAGTTTTACCGGTCGCGTCAACAACATACCAGTCGCGTTTTACGGTTTCTGGTTTAGCTGTAAAAGTTTTCATTAAAAGCTTACCCAAATAAATTAGTTACACGTTGGTGAACACCCAAACGTTTTGTCAGTTGAGGTTCACACGACATTGTCCAGCAAACCTACCCCTTCGAATAGCCTATGCCGGCACATAGAAAGTTTTGGGAAAAAAACTCTCTCGTAACGTGGGGTCGCAAGATTATAGAGAAGTCAGGGTCAAAGATCGACCCCTTTATGTGATTTGCGATGGGTTTAACCGGCTAAATGTTCGCGCTTCAGATACTCTTCGCTTTGCATCTCCTGCAAACGCGACAAACAGCGCTGGAATTCAAACTTTAGGCGCTCTCCCCGGTAGATCTCATATAAAGGAACTGCCGCACTCACCACCAGCTTGACGTGGCGTTCGTAGAACTCATCTACCAGCGCGATAAAGCGGCGTGCTTCGCTCTCCATCAACGACGTCATCACTGGGACGTCAGAGAGCAACACAGTGTGAAACAGGCGCGATAGCGCAATATAGTCGTGCTGACTGCGGGCATCGACGCACAGGGTAGTAAACGAGACGGCCAGCGTTTGGTTTTCGACGGCCAGTGTCTGCATCGGGCGATGATTTATCTCAAGCGTCGGCGCATGTTCACTTTTGCTTCCCGCTAACGCCAGCCACAGCTTATCCATCTGCCGTTGGGTTTCATCATTCAGCGGCGATAACCATAAATGCGCCTGGGTTAACGTACGCAGACGGTAATCAACTCCGGCATCCACATTCATGATGTCGCAGTACTGTTTAATAGCCTCAATCGCCGGAAGAAAGCGGGCACGTTGCAGACCATTGCGGTACAGGTCATCAGGCGGAATATTGGATGTCGCCACGAGCGTGATGCCGCGGGCGAACAGCGCTTTCATTAATCCACCGAGTAGCATCGCATCGGTGATATCCGAGACAAAAAACTCATCAAAGCACAGCACGTCGGTTTCTGCCTTAAAGCGGTCGGCAATCACGTCCAGCGGGTCGCTTTGCCCTTGCAGGGCGGTCAACTCTTCATGTACGCGCAGCATAAAGCGGTGAAAGTGCAAACGCTGTTTACGCGTGCCCGGCAGGCTATGGTAGAAAAGGTCCATCAGCCAGGTTTTCCCGCGCCCCACGCCCCCCCACATATACAGACCACGCACCGGCGTGCTCTCCGTCGGTTCACGTTTACCCAAAAATTTGCTAAAGCGAGCAATCAGCCCACTTTCCTGCAACGCAGGACGGGCTGGGGCAGTCAGTTCCTGGAAAATAATATCCAGTCGATTCACTGCCTCTTGCTGTACGTTGTCGGGTTGATGACTGCCGTCGTTGAGGGCCTGCAGGTAACGCGATGTCGGGGAAAAGCTTTGCATGATGTTATTGTTATTCCTTGAGAATCGATGTGCCGTCGCTCACGGTTGACGAAAAAAAGGCCGTTCTACACTACGCGATATAAAGTCGGGATTCCACTTCTACGGGATTAGCGGTTATAGTGGCATAATCAGGCGCAGGCATGGAGCCTAAAGCCAACACCCTACGGAAACACAAGACAACGGGAGATGTTCATGACCTGGGAATATGCGCTAATTGGGTTAGTCGTCGGTATCATTATTGGTGCCGTAGCCATGCGTTTTGGTAATCGTAAATTACGCCAACAGCAGGCATTGCAGTACGAACTGGAAAAAAACAAAGCTGAGCTGGAAGAGTATCGTGAAGAGCTGGTAAGCCACTTTGCCCGCAGCGCTGAGCTACTGGATAACATGGCCGACGACTATCGTCAGATCTACCAACATATGGCAAAAAGTTCCAGCAACCTGCTGCCGGGTATGTCGCCAGAATCCAACCCGTTCCGTAACCGTCTGGCAGAGTCTGAAGCAGGCAACGATCAGGCACCGGTTCAGATGCCACGCGACTATTCCGAAGGGGCCTCCGGCCTGCTGCGTAGTGGCGCAAAGCGCGACTAACTGCACATCGTTAAGAAATTTATTGGGCGCAGCAATTGCGCCCTCCGCTTCTCTTCCCGTCCCAGCTATTATTTAGTCGTTAGCCGCATTGTGACCAAACCGAAAATTCAATAACATCAAACTGTTTTGAATCATCTTCCGTTTACTCAAGGTACGAGAGCAGGATCAATGAAAAAACAAACCCAGCTGTTGAGTGCATTAGCGTTAAGTGTCGGGTTAACTCTCTCGGCGCCGTTTCAGGCCATTGCGTCGATACCCGGCCAGGTTCCCGGTCAAGCCGCACTCCCCAGCCTCGCACCAATGCTGGAGAAAGTGTTACCTGCGGTCGTGAGCGTGAGGGTCGAAGGTACCGCCGCGCAGGGGCAGAAAGTCCCGGAAGAATTCAAAAAATTTTTTGGCGATGACCTACCCGATCAGCCGTCACAACCGTTCGAAGGCCTGGGTTCAGGAGTCATCATCGACGCCGCCAAAGGCTACGTGCTAACCAATAACCACGTTATTAATCAGGCACAGAAGATCAGTATCCAGCTCAACGACGGTCGCGAGTTTGACGCCAAGCTGATTGGTAGCGACGATCAGAGCGATATCGCCCTGCTGCAAATCCAGCACCCTAGCAACCTGACACAAATTGCCATCGCCGACTCCGACAAACTCCGCGTGGGTGATTTTGCCGTCGCCGTCGGTAACCCGTTCGGGCTGGGGCAAACGGCAACCTCCGGCATCGTCTCGGCATTGGGTCGCAGCGGCCTGAATCTGGAAGGTCTGGAAAACTTTATTCAGACCGATGCGTCCATTAACCGGGGTAACTCCGGTGGCGCGCTGCTTAATCTGAATGGTGAATTGATCGGTATTAACACCGCCATTCTGGCACCGGGCGGCGGCAGTATCGGCATTGGCTTTGCCATTCCCAGCAACATGGCGCGCACGCTGGCGCAGCAGTTAATGCAGTTTGGCGAAATCAAACGCGGCCTGTTGGGTATTAAAGGGACGGAAATGACCGCCGACATCGCCAAAGCGTTCAAGCTGGATGTACAGCGCGGCGCGTTTGTTAGCGAAGTGCTGCCGAACTCTGGCTCCGCGAAGGCGGGCGTGAAATCCGGTGACGTCATTACCAGCCTCAACGGCAAGCCGCTGAACAGTTTTGCCGAGTTACGTTCGCGTATTGCCACCACTGAACCGGGCACCAAGGTTAAACTGGGTCTGCTACGTAACGGTAAGCCACTGGAGGTGGAAGTCACACTGGATACCAGCACGTCGTCGTCCGCCAGTGCGGAAATGATCGCCCCAGCATTACAAGGTGCAACGCTTAGCGACGGTCAGTTAAAAGACGGCACTAAAGGCATCAAGATTGATAACGTCGAAAAAAGCAGCCCAGCCGCGCAAGCCGGTCTGCACAAAGATGACGTTATCATCGGTGTAAACCGCGATCGCGTGAACTCCATTGCCGAAATGCGCAAGGTGCTGGAAGCGAAACCGTCGATCATCGCGTTGCAGGTGGTACGCGGTAACGAGAATATTTATCTGCTCCTGCGTTAAGCTGGTAGACCGGACATCAGCCCACCGTGTGATGTCCGGTAAACTCGTGATATGCTGCTGCCGTTCCCCTTTTTAATGACGCCGCTATCATGTTTGTGAAGCTTTTACGTTCGGTCGCGATTGGTTTAATCGTCGGCGCCATTCTGCTGGCCGCGATGCCCTCTCTGCGCAAAATTAATACGCTTACAGCACCCCAGTTTGACAGTGCTGATGAAACGCCTGCCAGCTATAACCCGGCGGTTCGCCGTGCCGCCCCCGCCGTTGTTAACGTGTATAACCGCAGTATGAACAGCACGACGCACAACCAGCTCGAGATCCGCACGCTCGGCTCCGGCGTTATCATGGATCAGCGCGGCTATATCATCACCAACAAACACGTGATTAATGATGCCGACCAAATCATCGTCGCTCTGCAGGATGGACGCGTGTTTGAAGCGCTGCTGGTCGGCTCCGATACCCTGACTGACCTGGCGGTGCTGAAAATCAACGCCTCTGGTGGGCTGCCCACAATCCCTATCAACAACAAACGGATACCGCACATTGGCGACGTCGTTCTTGCTATCGGGAACCCGTACAACCTCGGGCAAACCATTACTCAGGGGATCATCAGCGCCACCGGTCGTATTGGCCTGAACCCCACGGGACGGCAAAACTTTCTGCAAACAGACGCCTCTATCAACCACGGCAACTCCGGCGGTGCGCTGGTCAACTCGCTGGGTGAGCTGATGGGCATTAACACCCTGTCGTTTGATAAGAGCAACGATGGCGAAACGCCGGAAGGGATCGGCTTTGCTATTCCGTTCCAGTTAGCAACCAAGATTATGGATAAGCTGATTCGTGATGGTCGCGTCATTCGCGGGTATATCGGGATTAGCGGTCGCGAGATTGCGCCACTGCACGCGCAGGGCGGCGGAATGGATCAAATTCAGGGGATTGTGGTTAACGAAGTCTCCCCGGATGGCCCGGCGGCACAAGCAGGCATTCAGGTTAACGATCTGATTATCTCGGTCAATAATAAACCGGCCGTCTCTGCGCTGGAGACCATGGATCAGGTAGCGGAAATTCGCCCAGGCTCAGTGATCTCCGTCGTCGTGATGCGTGATGATAAACAGTTAACGCTGCAGGTCACCATTCAGGAATACCCGGCCACCAATTAACATCACGTCTCCCACTTACCATAAAAAACCGGAGCAATTTGAATTAGCTCCGGTTTTTATTAGGCGATATCGTAGGGACTTAGCACGTAATGCCTGATGGCGCTACGCTTATCAGGCCTACAAATACACGCTGACCGTAGGCCGGATAAGGTATTTGCATCCGGCCCCTTGTCGCGTTACTTAACGAACTCTTCGCCCAGGGTGATATCTTTCTTCAGCGTGTCCAGCATGCCTTCCAGCGAGCTCTGTTCAAACGCGCTCAGTTTGCCGATAGACTGACGCTCTTCTACGCCGTTTTTGCCCAGCAGCAGCGGCTGAGAGAAGAAGCGAGCGTACTGGCCGTCACCTTCAACGTATGCACATTCCACCACGCCTTTTTCGCCGTTCAGTGCGCGAACCAGCGACAGACCGAAACGTGCTGCGGCCTGGCCCATAGACAGGGTTGCGGAACCGCCACCGGCTTTAGCCTCGACGACTTCAGTACCCGCATTCTGGATACGTTTGGTCAGCTCAGCAGCTTCTTGCTCGGTGAAGCTTACGCCAGGGATCTGTGACAGCAGTGGCAGAATAGTCACGCCAGAGTGTCCGCCGATAACCGGAACTTCAACGTCGGTCGGCTGCTTGCCTTTCAGTTCCGCCACAAAGGTGTTGGAGCGGATGATGTCCAGCGTGGTCACGCCAAACAGTTTGTTCTTGTCGTAAACGCCTGCTTTTTTCAGCACTTCTGCAGCGATTGCAACGGTGGTGTTCACCGGGTTAGTGATGATACCGATGCATGCTTTCGGGCAGGTGGTCGCAACCTGCTGAACCAGATTCTTCACGATACCTGCGTTGACGTTAAACAGGTCGGAACGGTCCATACCCGGTTTACGCGCGACGCCTGCTGAGATCAGTACTACGTCAGCACCTTCCAGTGCCGGGGTCGCATCTTCGCCGCTGAAACCTTTGATTTTCACAGCAGTAGGGATATGGCTCAAATCAACGGCCACACCAGGCGTTACTGGAGCGATGTCGTACAGGGAGAGTTCTGAACCTGAAGGCAGTTGGGTTTTTAACAGTAATGCTAGCGCCTGACCGATTCCACCAGCAGCGCCGAGGACTGCAACTTTCATCCTAAACTCCTTATTATATTGATAAGCAAAGTGTCTGTTGCTCCGCGGCGGCGACCATAATTCACAAATCCGATGAACACAACAACCACGCGTCAAGAATGCGTAGTTGCGCAAATTTGGCTTTTATGCATTTAACTTACGTAAATTAAAAGCTAAGTTACGTAATTCAATACGACTCGCACAGTAGAGCAACTTTCCAACAGGTGCTGACAATATACCTAACTGCCCTCCCAAAACAACATCAATTTGATAACAATTGATTTACTTTTAAGCTTATTTGCATGCCGTGACATAGGCATGTTTCTTGATAACGAAATTTGATAAAATTCCGCTCTTTCATAACATTATTTCAGCCTTGAATGAGGCAGACCGTTTGCATAAAAATTCATCTGTATGCACAATAATGTTGTTTCTACCGCCATATTACGGGTGACTTATGCGAAGCTCGGCAAAACAAGAAGAATTAGTAAAGGCGTTTAAAGCGCTTCTCAAGGAAGAGAAATTCAGCTCTCAGGGCGAAATCGTCCTCGCATTGCAGGATCAGGGCTTTGATAATATCAACCAGTCCAAGGTTTCACGCATGCTGACCAAGTTTGGCGCCGTGCGTACCCGCAATGCCAAAATGGAAATGGTGTACTGCCTTCCGGCAGAGTTGGGGGTACCGACAACCTCCAGCCCACTGAAAAATCTGGTGCTGGACATTGATTACAACGATGCCGTGGTGGTCATTCATACCAGCCCAGGCGCCGCACAGTTGATCGCACGTATGCTGGATTCACTGGGTAAAGCAGAAGGTATCCTCGGCACTATTGCGGGCGACGATACTATCTTCACCACTCCGGCGATGGGGTTCTCGGTAAAAGATCTGTACGAAGCTATTCTGGAACTGTTCGAACAAGAACTGTGATCCCCTCCCCGTCGCATCACGTGGCGGGGAAAAACCTTTCTTTCTGACTCCTGACCACTCTTTTCCTCTGCCTGCCATTTAACAAATAGTGCGTTTCACTACCCAAAAACATTCACACAGTGAATACCTCGAATTATAAACGCACAAATTGCGAAATTAACTATCACCATGAATTTACTGTATTTTTTAAAATAATGAGTTCAATTATGCGTTTTTAATTCCAATAAGTTATTAAAACCACATTTCTTAACACTTAATTACAGCAGAAACCATTAGCGTGGTATTAATTTATCGAGTGATTAGTGTATACTTGATTTTGTGATGAGGGTCACGAAACGAAGACCCCAATAAAAGAATTCGACGAGGTAAATATCATGAAAATCAAAACGACTGTTGCAACCTTAAGCCTTCTTTCCGTTCTCTCTTTTGGCGCCAGTGCGGCGGTTAATCAGGTGAACACACAAGAAGCACAGAATTTGCAATCCATGGGTACCATCTCTGTTTCTCAGATTGGCAGCTCACCGATGGATATGCGTCAGGAAATCGTCGCCAAAGCTGAAAAAGCAGGCGCCAGCAGCTACCGCGTGACCGAACTGCGTGAAGGCGCGCATTGGCACGCAACCGCTGAACTGTACAAATAAACCCTCGTCGTCTGGTCCGAGACGACTTGCCCCCGCCTGTCGGGGGCTTTTTTATGCCTTACATTGAATGACGGACGTTAAAGCGTAATTGCCCTTCCAGCTCTTCTTCTGCTTCATCAAACAGCAAAATCAGCGCTCCGTAGCGTCGGCGTTGTTTGTCCGGTAAATGGACAAACTCAATCTCCAGCGGCAGAGGTAGAACGTCGCCCATCACCACCTCCCACAGCGAATCGAGATCGCTTACCTTTTCCCGAGCAAGGCCGAATGCCCGCGTAAACTCGCGGTAGAAATCACCCTGTTCTTCAATCTCGTCAAAATCAAATGTATAGATGTTCATCTATAGCTACCATCCCAACGCCAGTCGCTCTACAGGCTCTCTCTATGCAGGGATTCCCACACATCAGGTAAGTATAGCCATAAAAAAACCGACGCTTCTGGCGTCGGTTTATCAGTCTTAACTGCTGGTCAGTGCATGCTGGTATTTGTGGAGCATACCGGTGAGTCGCTTCACCGGCTCCGTCACCTGAGGCGGCGCTTGCCAGAGGGTTAACTTCTCCTGATAGACATCCAGCTCCTCCAGCAATTGGCTAAAGTAGCGTCGGCGTTTGTCGTCGTTCCCTGCGGATATGATGTGATCGGCAGTACGTCGCAGCTGACGGTGAAAGGCGGATAAATCCTCATTTACCGGTACTGGTGCATCGCGCAGACGCTGGTGTGCGATGATCATCGTCAGCGCCAGACGAAACTTCGCCAGGTCACCGGGGAATTTGTTCATCAGCAAAAAGAGCTGCTGGTAAAGCGCCGGGAGATGGTTTTCTTTGCGGCGAACCACATTGGTGGTCATCGCTGAAACCGCCGCCGACACGAACTGATTAAGCAGCACACGACCGGTTCTGTCACGCGAGTTATCACGCACCAGTAAGATCACCAGAAACGCCAACACGCATCCGACAATCTGCCCAAGCGCACTGTCGAGGAACTGACTAAAGTGGAAGGTCATCGGGTTATCCAGCACGATGATGTTAATGGTACTGGCCAGCGCGCCCATTGAGCCCAGACGTCGCTTCTGAACCTCGATGCCCAGAAAGAACCCCAGCACTGCCAGGCTCAGGCACAGTAACAACATACTTTGCTGCGTATTGGGGATGATAACCAGAAAGTAGAGCGCACCCAGCGGTAACGCCGCCAGCGTGCCGTAAATAAAGTCGATTGCCACCATCCGCGGGTTGGGTAAACGCATCGCCAGTGAGGTCACCACCGCAATCATCACCATTGCGCCGCTACCTGACGTCCAGCCAGTCCACAGCCAGAACAAGGTGCCCAGCACGCAGGACAGCGTGGTGCGCCAGAAGTTGACCATCGCATGGTGGCGTTCGGCGGATTCCACTTTCACCACCGGCTCACCCTGCAGGATCTCTTCTTCCGTAGCGCTGATTTTCGTGTTGCTAACCACCCCACGTTTCAGCAGCAGGTAACGGGTTGCCGCACTGGCCCAACTATAAAGGGTCACCGGCGTTTCGCGCTCGCCGGTCCAGACCATCACCCGGCGCATGCGCTTCAGTTGTTTATGCACATCCTGCACGGTTTCCACCGGCGTATCGAACAGCTCACGGAAGGTATCCGTAATCAGTTCCGGACGCGTGTTCTGGATAAGATAGGTTTCACAGGATTGGGTAATCAACGTCAGTGACAGCGTATTCAGCGCTTTGAGCCTGCGGTTGGCGCGCCCCCAGCGTGAGGACTCCATATTCAGGTCACTGCGCATGCCTTCCAGCGCCGCAGTCCGACGAACTAAATCGCCCCAGGCTTTGTCCACTTCTTCACTGTCACCATGCTTAATACACAGTTGCATAAGCCGATACTGCGCCACCAGAAGGCTGTCCAGTTCAACGTCAATTTCTTGTTTCACCGAGCGGGGAGAAAAGAGCAGATCAGCAACAATTGCGCAGACAATACCGATCACAATCTCGCTGCAGCGCTCGAGGGCAAATTGCGGTGTCAGCAGAGGCTCAGCCTGGATAGTAATGACGATAATCAGCGCCGTATAACCCGAAAGCCCCCAGGCATAGGAGTTCTCGATCTTCACCAGCGAAGAGATCCAGGTACAAAAACCGGCCCAGACACAGCACACGAGGATCATCAGCAGCGGCGCACGGATCATGCTGATGATAATTACCAGTGCCGCAATACAGCCGATAAACGTCCCGATAATACGCAGCATCCCACGATAGCGGATCGCACCCGAATAAGGTTCTCCGCCCGCCGCAAAAGCGGGGCCTGCTGCCACAATCGCTGCGGTCAACACCGCCCAGCGCGGGGTCTCAAGCTGAAAATGAAAGCCAACGAACAGCGCCAGCACAATGGCGCATGCCAGTTTTAACGCAAAGCGGATATGCTGATTGGCAATGGAGAAAATGCCCATCGCAATTAACCAAACTCGCGCAGACGGTGCGCCATTTTACGGAAGAAGGACTCCTGGCTGGCATCGCGATCCTGCTTCCCGGTAATGACCACCGTCGCCGTGGTCCCGGCTGGCCACAGCGTTCCCTGCTGGTCATCAAGACGGACGCGCACTGGCACACGCTGAGCCAGTCGCACCCATTCAAGGTTGGAGTCAATGGTCGCCATGCCTTTCGCATCCTGCGTACTGCTGGCATTCGTCACGCCCGCCGCCACGCTATCAACGGTACCTTTCAAAACCTTGTTGCTGCCAAGCGGCGTAATTTCAGCGCGGTAACCCGGACGCACACCTTCCAGCTTGGTCTCTTCCATATACGCCAGCACGTAGAAAGAGTGCTGTTTGACCAGCGCCACCGCCGTCGAACCACGGGTAATAAACTCACCGGAATAGACGTTAAGGTTCGTCACCCAGCCGTCGGCTGGCGCACGGATAACCGTACGTTCAAGATCGAGTTTTGCCAGATCGCGGGTCGCCTGCGCCTTCGCCAGCTGATGTAATACGGTTTGCAGCACGTTATTCGACTGGTCAATCTCTTCGCGGGACATGGCCTGAACGCCAAGACGGTTACGACGCCCCGCTTCCTGGCGTTTTTCCTGCGCCAGGACCTGATAATAGGCGACGTCCGCTTCGGCTTGTTCGAGGGCTTTTTTATAGCGCGGTTGGTCGATGGTGAACAGGACCTGATCCTTTTTCACCAGCTGGTTATCATGCACGTTAACGTGAGTAATCAGGCCCGCGACGTCCGGGGCGATAGCAACAACCTCAGCACTAAAACGCGCATCACGCGTCCACGGCGACTCGGTGTAATAGACCCATGCGCGGAAAATAGCGATAAAAGCCAGAATGACCAGTACGAGAGTCATGGCCGTACGGGAGAGTTTTCTTGTTAGTGTTTTCACTTCAACCTCAAACGAACAGGCGCGTTATTAGATAGAACAGACAGCAATACAGCGCGGTGTTAAACAGGGCCGGATGCCAGACAAAATCATAGATGCCAGTTGGAACCAGCACCCGGCGCACCAGCCAGAAAATCGCCAGTGACAAAAGTAACTCGAAAAAAATCGGTGGGAAGGAAAGACCAAACACCACGATAACGGGAAACAGACTCATGTTGACCTTGGTAGCTTAAGAGAGTGCAGGCGATCGTTTATTGAGCGTATGTCACCGCAGAGAAGGGCAAGGATGAGCCAGGCGAGAGCGACATAGCTGTTATTTGAATAATAATATATTAACGTAACTGTTATGCTGTTATCTATATTATGTGATCTAAATCACTTTTAAGCCAGAGTGAACAATGGAACGATTAAAACGTATGTCGGTGTTCGCCAAAGTCGTCGAGTTTGGCTCCTTCACCGCCGCTGCCAGACAACTGCAAATGAGCGTTTCATCAATAAGCCAGACGGTATCAAAACTGGAAGATGAACTGCAGGTTAAGCTGCTAAACCGCAGTACACGCAGCATTGGGTTGACCGAGGCCGGAAAAATTTATTATCAGGGCTGCCGTCGCATGCTGCACGAAGTGCAGGACGTTCATGAGCAGCTCTATGCGTTTAACAACACGCCGATCGGTACACTGCGGATCGGCTGTTCTTCAACCATGGCACAAAATGTCCTCGCCGGACTGACCGCGAAAATGCTGAAAGAGTACCCCGGACTGGCGGTCAATCTGGTCACCGGCATCCCGGCCCCGGACTTAATTGCTGACGGTCTGGACGTGGTTATCCGTGTGGGCGCTCTCCAGGACTCCAGTCTTTTTTCACGTCGTCTGGGGACGATGCCAATGGTGGTCTGTGCCGCTAAAAGCTATCTCGCCCAGTTTGGCATCCCGGAAAAACCCGCCGATCTCAGCAACCATTCATGGCTGGAATACAGCGTGCGTCCAGATAATGAATTTGAGCTTATTGCCCCGGAAGGGATTTCAACCCGACTGATCCCGCAGGGACGCTTCGTAACCAACGATCCCATGACGCTGGTGCGTTGGCTGGCCGCAGGCGCGGGGATTGCCTATGTCCCACTGATGTGGGTGATCAATGAGATCAATCGTGGTGAATTGGAGATCCTGCTGCCCCGCTACCAGTCAGATCCGCGTCCGGTTTACGCGCTGTATACGGAAAAAGACAAGCTGCCGCTCAAGGTGCAGGTCGTGATTAACTCTCTCACAGATTATTTTGTCGATGTGGCGCAGTTGTTTCAGGGGATGTACGGCAGGGGTAAAGATAAATAAAAATGCCCGGTGGCGCTTCGCTTACCGGGCCTACGGTCGGTGCAGATATGTAGGCCGGATAAAACGCGAAGCGTTGCCATCCGGCATGTACAGTTACGCGGTACCGCCTACGGTAAGGCTATCTACCTTCAACGTCGGCTGACCCACGCCCACTGGCAGACTCTGCCCTTCTTTACCGCAAACGCCGACGCCGTTATCCAGTTTAAGGTCATTACCCACCATCGAAACCTGCTGCATCGCTTCGATGCCGGAGCCGATCAGCGTCGCACCTTTCACCGGCTTGGTCACTTTACCGTTTTCAATCAGATACGCTTCAGACGTTGAGAACACAAACTTCCCGGACGTGATGTCCACCTGACCGCCGCCGAAGTTCGGAGCATAAATACCGTATTCAACGGACTCAATAATTTCCTGCGGCGTAGATTTACCCGGCAGCATATAGGTATTGGTCATGCGCGGCATTGGCAAATGAGCGTAAGATTCACGACGTCCGTTACCGGTCGGCGCTACACCCATCAGACGCGCGTTCAGCTTGTCCTGCATATAGCCTTTCAGAATACCGTTTTCAATCAGGACATTGTACTGGCCTGGCGTACCTTCATCATCAATAGCCACTGAACCACGGCGATCCGCCATCGTGCCGTCATCCACGATGGTGCACAGCTCAGATGCCACCAGCTCACCCATGTGGCCGCTAAAGACTGATGTCCCACGACGATTGAAGTCACCTTCAAGGCCATGACCGACCGCTTCGTGCAGCAGCACGCCCGGCCAGCCTGCACCCAGCACGACCGGCAGTGCGCCTGCTGGCGCGGCTACCGCGGAGAGATTCACCAGCGCCATGCGCACGGCTTCTTTCGCCCATGCATCGGCACGGACTTCGCCGTCAAGGGAGGCGAGGAAATAGTCATAGCCAAAACGACCACCACCGCCGCTAGCGCCACGTTCACGCTTACCGTCATCTTCAACCTGCACGCTAACGGACAGGCGCACCAGAGGACGAACATCAGCCGCCAACGTACCGTCAGTCGCCGCAACCAGAATCAGCTCATAAACGCCGGTCAAGCTAGCGGTCACTTCCTGCACACGTTTGTCGGCGGCACGCGCGACCTTATCAACGCGACGCAGAATATCCAGCTTCTCTTCACGGCTCATGCTCTGCAACGGATCAAGTGAGGTATAAAGCGCCTGATGCTCTACTGCACCCAGCGTTTTCACTTTGCCATCACCGTTGTCGCGCACAATAGTACGGGCAGCAAGAGCACTTTGCTCCAGCGCCAGCAGACTTATCTGGTCCGCATAGGCAAACCCGGTTTTTTCGCCGCTGATGGCACGTACACCAACGCCCTGATCGATATTGTAAGAACCATCTTTAATGATGCGGTCTTCTAAAACCCAGGATTCGTGATAGCTCGACTGAAAATAGAGATCGCCGTAATCAAGACGGCGTTCGGCCAGTTGGCCCAGAATGGCAAACAGGTCCTGATGTTTCAGGCCATTCGCCGCTAGCAATTGTTCACTTACCAGGTTCAGACTCATCGTTTTGCTACTCATTAGTTGCCGCCGTAAAACAGCGGTAAGAAGATCATATTTACTGAGATTGGGGCAATTACTCGCCCCCGTCAAATCATTGCTGGCTTTCTTTACGCGGCTGGCGCAGAACTTCGTTAATCTGCGGTTTATCGACCGGACCAGTAATGCGATAGCGCAGAATCGAGACTTTGCTCCACAGCGGCCCCAGAACTTTACTGGCGGCAAACACCGCCGCGCCGACAATCGGGTTAACGGCAAATGCGGCGGCAACCCCCACGGTGGCAGAAATTTCCGGCGCGACCACGGCTTCCATATTCAGCTCACGGCGCACCAGATTGACCGAGCCTTTCATGGCGATATCGGCTTCCAGACCATCCACCAGCGTATCGTCGGTATGCATCACGCCATCTTTTATCCACGCCGTACTGCGAATGGAGTCAAAATAAAAGCCTTCGTTAAACGTATCGCTAAAATCGAAACGCAGTTTACGCAGCAACGCATCAAAGCTCAGTAGGCGCAGCAACTGCCCCGCATGCCCGGTGCTGAGTTCAGTAATCTCACCTTTGCCCAGACGGGTCCGCAAAATACCATTCAGCGACGCTTCATCCGGATCCCAGGGCGGGTTACGCCAGTGCAAATCGTACTCGACGTTGAATGAGGAGTTGCGGATCGGGGTCGATACACCAAAGAAACCGGCCGCAGAATCAATTTTATTACCGTTCAGTTTTCCTTTAAGCGACGTACGCACATTACCCGGCGCGTTAACCCATTCACCGTCGAGGGTCAGTCTGGCAAAGCCCGTATCCAGCAGTCCGTTATCCAGGGTCAACGTATCACCCTTAATCGCGACGTCAGCATCGATGCGCCCGTATTTCTGCCCCCACATCCAGCACTCTTCGCAGCGCAGTTGAACGTCAGGCCAGCCACGGAAGCTGACGTTATTGATCGCGGAAAACGGTGAGGCCGGAGTGGCGTTCGGTGCGGGTTTCGCGGCGCTCGGGTTGTAATAGAGATACTTCACGTTTGCCAGCCACGGTGCGTTATTGCGCATCGCCAACGTCGCGTTGATCTCACGCCCCTGCGCCTGCACTTTACTGCCGTTCAGTGAACGCTCAGATACAATACTGAGATTATTCCACTGCTGACCGCCCAACGATAGCGACGGCGTGCGCACCGTTATACGCTGCGGGAAGTCCGCATTGGTGCCCACGCTGTCCGCCGCGCCTTTGTTAAACAGTGCCAACCATTGCGCACCATCCATTGGCGGCAAATTGAGCTCAATACCTTGCTGCTCGGGCAGGTCAGGCACAGTGCGGCTTTCAGAAGCCCAAATAGCACGATCAAGGGTCAGTTTCTGATTCAACAGCCAGTGGCTGTTAAAGTGATTTTTAGGCCCCGCGTTGCCCGTCAAATCGAAGCTGCGCAGGTTGCCGTCGGCCTTCACGTTCAATGGCAGAGACTCGCCGGCCGCTTTATTCAGCGGCGCAGGTAAGTGACTGCTTACATTCTTCAGGTCACCTTTAAGCTCAATGCTGTAGGTCGCCCCGGCATGGTACGGAAGATCGATACCCACTTTGCCATTCCACGCTACGCTGCCGCCTAAGGCCTCGTTCACCTGCGTTGGCAGGATACCCATGCGGGTTGGCTGCCAGTCCCCGTTCAGGTTTACCGCAACCTGATAGGCTTTAGCACCCTCGGTGGTGGAAAAGTCGACGTTCAGCGGCTGATTAAACCAGTTGGCCGTCATCGGCTCGCTTTGAAGTGAGCCGTTGATAAAGCTAAATTTGCCGTTCAGGTTCTTTAATGTACTGTCGAGTGGCTTAATAAACAGGCTGTTATTACGCAGGTTAACATCACCTTTGGCCGTCACCAGCGAGCCATCAAAGGGGATATCCAGATGTAAGCGAGCATTCACATCGCCGTCAATCTGGAGCTGCTCCAGCGTGGCGCCCAGTGAATCCTTCAACGGCGTCTCATCAAAATACGGTCCAACTGCCTTGCCCGGACCATTAATGTCGGCATCAATCAGCAGCTTTTCTTTCGCGTAGTCGGGAATATCAGCTGTCAGGTTGCTGGCTCTCACCCCACCTAAATTGACGCCGTCGGTCTTCATCCACAGACCGTTATTCATGAAGTTCAGCTCAATGTTGAGATTGGTAAGCGCTGGCCAGTCAGGCTGGAAAGCAAACTTAGCATTGCGCAGCGGCACCAGTACCTGAAACTGACCTTCGTTATGTGGATACGGGAACAGGCGCGGGTTGCCGCCGTACACCAACGTGGCGTTATCCGCCTCACCGCCCTGAATCGCACCGCTCAGGTAGTCGACCAGGTCTTTACCCATCAGGTTTTCCGGGAAATAACGCCAGGCCTGAGAACCGTCGTCGGTGCTGATACCCGCCAGAATGCCCAGCCACGGCTCATCACCTGTCGGCTGCAGATAGCGAAAGCCGCCGCGCGCATGGACGGCTTTCGCTTTAACATCAATATTTCGCCCATCCAGCTGAAAACCTTTGTCATTCTTCAGCCAACTTAGCGTCGCCACCCCGTCTTCGATTTCCAGCGGCGCGCGGAAGACGGTTTCATACGGCATTTTCGCCTGCTTCATCGAAACGGTGAGCGCACCATTTTCTACGCTACCGGCAAGCGTACCGGAGAAATGCTCGGCGCCCGGTAACAGCTTCCACTGCTTCCAGGCCAGATCGGTCCACGAGGACTGGAAGCGCGTTTTTTCTGTCGCCTGTAATGGGATATCCAGCGCCAGCGTATCTATCTTGCCGCTCGGCTGCGTGGCCCGCCAGATGTCACCTAACGCCGAAGAGAGCTTTGCCGCCATGGGGCGAAGTCCTTCCAGGCCAGCCAGCTCGAGGTTACTGGCTCGAATGCGCAGCTCATCGCTGCGTTTGTTATTCTCGCCCCCCACTTCCTGCTCGGGGATCCAGGCCAGGGTGAGCGCGCCACTCGGCCAGGGCTTGTTATCCATCGTAATGCGCGTATCCGGGATCGCGAACACCCAGCCGGGCTGCTCGCGGCTAATATGCGCGGTCAGGTTATCAACGGACAGCGTGTGCGTGTTGTTGTCACCTTTCCAGCTTGCCCCGCCTTTCTTCAGCCAGACATCGCCACTGGAAATTTCGCCTTTGCTGAGCGTCATCCACCCTTCCAGGCTAAAGCGTGCCGTTTGCAGCGCGACGTTATCCTGCATCCATTTCCCCAGCCACGGTTTGACGTCGATGTCATCGGCCTGTAGCCAGACCCGGCCATTGTTCAGCAGCCCTTCATCATCACGCAGATCCATCCGTACCTGCATGATACCGTGCTGCCCGGTCAGGCTGGAGAGGCTGACCTGGCCTTCGGCGCGGTGTCTGTTTTTTCCGTTCAGCCAGGTAAGCTGCGGGATCGCCAGTTCTGCACGCTGACCAGAGAGGGTCAAGAAACTGATTTGGCTGTCGCGGAGATCGAAGTGATCGAACTGGCGTAAAAACAGATCGCTAACGCGGCCGGGTTCGACTCCATCGTCATTGTTGCTGCGCTGGATAGGCGTATTAGTGCGTAAATGCAGTTGCCAGAAGGTGAGGTCGCGAAACTGCCAGCGCATGTGCAGCAAGCTTTGCCAGACATCCAGCGCCAGCGTGACGCGTTTGACCGAGAATTCTCCGCCGTCGCTAAGCTGAGTGTGGATATCGCGGGCTTCAAGGGTGGGGCCAAAATTCTGCCAGTTGGCGGTGAGCTGGCTGGCAGAAACGGTCATACCGGTGGCCGACTCAATTTTACTGAGGATCGCAGGCCGCCAGCTATCGAGATGCGGCAACGCAAGGCGCAGGCCACTGACCAGTAGCGCTGCGATGACGACGAGCGCGGCTCCAGTGAGCAGTAAAATCCCCGGCAATCGCCTCACGCATCTCTCCTTGTCTGCCAAAAAATGTGACTCACAAAATCGTTTTGCCGGATGGCGGCGTGAACGCCTTATCCGGCCTACAAGGTATCGCCATCAGGTGGTTAACTACATCATAACGACGTCGAACTGCTCCTGGTTATAGAGCGGTTCGATTTGTACTTTAACCTGCTTACCGACAAAAATTTCCACTTCCGCCAGCGCGTGTGACTCTTCACCTTTCAGGGCTTCCGCCACGGCCGGAGAAGCATAGACCAGGAAACGATCGGAGTCGTAAGCATGATGGACACGCACGATCTCCCGCATAATTTCATAGCATACGGTTTCGACCGTTTTGACCGTACCGCGTCCGTGGCAGGTCGGGCACTCGTTGCATAGCACATGCTCCACGCTTTCACGCGTGCGCTTACGCGTCATCTCCACCAGCCCCAGCTGTGAAAAGCCGTTAATACTGGTTTTAACGCGATCTTTACTCAGCGCCTGCTCCAGAGAGTGCAGCACCCGGCGGCGGTGATCTTCATTACTCATGTCGATAAAATCGATAATGATAATGCCGCCCAGGTTACGCAGACGCAGCTGACGCGCAATCGCCTGCGTAGCTTCAATATTGGTATTAAAGATGGTGTCATCGAGATTACGATGCCCAACGAACGCACCGGTATTGATATCCACGGTGGTCATGGCTTCGGTTTGATCGATAATCAAATAGCCACCGGATTTCAGCTCAACCTTGCGTTCCAGCGCACGCTGAATTTCATTTTCCACATCAAAGAGATCGAAAATGGGCTGTCGTCCACTGTAATGTTCCAGCTTGCTGGTCATCTCAGGGATGTATTCTGCTGTAAACTCCAGTAACGCTTCGTAGGTCAGACGGGAGTCCACGCGGATCCTGTCGAGCTGAGCATCAGCAAAATCACGCAACACGCGTTGCGCCAGCGCCAGCTCGCCGTACATCTGGTAACGGGTTTGCGGGCGTTTTTTGCGCTCCATGACTTTGGTCCAGACACGCTTGAGATACGCCGCATCTGAGGCCAGATCGTCCTCGCACACGCCTTCTGCAGCCGTACGAATAATAAATCCGCCCTGCTCATCGCAGTAATCCGCCACCACTTTTTTCAGGCGTTCACGCTCGGTTTCGCTTTCGATACGCTGGGAAACCCCAACGTGCGAAGCACCAGGCATAAAGACCAGGTAACGGGAAGGCAGCGTGATGTCTGTCGTCAGGCGAGCGCCCTTGGTGCCCAGCGGATCTTTGACCACCTGTACCATCAGGTCCTGGCCCTGACGAACCAGTTCGGAGATGTCGCGCACGGTGAACTGCTTCTGTTCTTCACCCGCCACGCATTCGGTGTGCGGCATGATGTCTGAAGCGTGAAGAAAAGCGGCTTTATCCAGCCCAATATCTACAAAAGCCGCCTGCATACCCGGAAGTACACGACTTACACGACCTTTGTAGATATTGCCTACGATTCCGCGTCGCGCCTCACGTTCAATATGAATTTCCTGCAGAATACCGCCATCAATGTACGCCACGCGTGTTTCCGAGGGCGTTACGTTTACCAACAATTCAGCCGTCATGTTTATCCCTTTTTTCACGCAGTGCGTTAAAATTGCTCAGCAACTCATACGTTTCTACCAGCGGTAAGCCGACCACGGCGTGATAGCTGCCATTTATCTTCCTGACAAAACAACCACCCAACCCTTGAATACCGTATGCACCTGCTTTATCCATCGGTTCACCGCTGGCAACATAGCCCGCGATGTCCTCATCTGTTAGTGCTCTGAACGTGACGTCCGTAACCACCAGGCAGTCCAGACTGTGCTGACGATCGGCTAATGCCACCGCCGTCATCACCTGATGTGTTTTGCCTGACAGCTTATGCAGCATTGCGGCCGCATGCGCGGCGTCGTGCGGTTTTTCCAGCACTTCGCCATTCAGGATGACAATGGTATCAGCCCCCAGCACCGGTAAATCTCGCGCAGCCAGCGCAACACCAGCCTGCGCCTTCTCACGCGCCAGGCGAACAACATACTGCTGCGCGCTCTCTTGCGGATGACGCTGTTCCTCAATCCCTGGAACCAGCCGTTCAAAGGTGACGCCAAGTTGGGTCAATAATTCCTGACGGCGTGGGGAACCTGAAGCCAGATACAGAGTATTCATATCAACCTTATTGCACCGCAAACTGCTGGCGGACTTTACGCATCAGTAAAAATAGCCATGGCCAAAGCACACCATTTACTACACTACTCCAGAACACTTCAGGTCTGAAAGAGACGTTGATCACTAAAAACTCGGCCCAGAAAACAATAATGTCCACGACCAGTGATAACAACATAACCACCAGCGCCTGTTGCCAGAGCGCCAGGTTACGGAATAGCTGGAATTTCAGCGCAACCAGGTAGGCAATGATACTCATCGACAAAGCCCGCACGCCAAGTGTGGAGCCGCTAATGAGATCCAGTATGGCACCCACCACAAATCCTGTGCCCACATTTACGCGATGCGGCAGTGCCAGGATCCAATACAACAAGATGAGCAGCACCCAGTTTGGCCGGTAAACAAGAATGTCGTCCGGCCAGGGCATGACTTGCAGTAAAAGTGCGATAAGGAACGAGAGCCAAATAACCCAACGCCCCTGACTACGATAGCTTGCCACTTACTGCCCTCCCGGCTTACGCGGAGAAGGTGCTGGCGGCGTTGTCGTTGCTGGCGTCGGCGTCACGCCAGTCGCTGGTGCAGGAACAGGCGCAGGCGGGCCCATCGCGTCCGGTGCAGGCAGAACCTGCGGCATCATTTGCATCAGACGCTCATTGGCTACGCGATGCACTTCTTCCGGCGTCATCGGATTGGCGCCATTACGATCCGCCCCCCACAACAGCAGCAGGTAACGCAGACGCTGTAACCCTGCCGTCGGACGCGCCTGAATCACGGTGTAAGCACGCTGAGTGTCCAGTTTAACGGAAGAGACCACGGCAACCGGATAGCCTTCAGGGAAGCGGCCGCCCAGACCGGAGGTTACCAGCACGTCGCCAACGCGAATGTCGGTATTAGCCGGCAGATGCTCGAGCTGCAGATCGTCCGTACAACCGTTACCGGCAGCAATCACGCGGATATCGTTACGCAATACCTGGATTGGTAGCGCATGGGTGGCATCACAAATCAGCAGCACGCGACTGGTCAGTTTCGCCACGGCAACAACCTGGCCCACAACGCCTTTGTCGCTGATGACCGGCTGCCCTTCATAGACACCGTTCACGCTACCCTTGTCGATAACTACCTGATCGCTGTAAGGGTCATTAACCGTTGAGATGACCTGAGTCACCATCTTTTGTTCATCCTGGCGCAGCGGCGATCCCAGCAGCTCGCGCAAGCGCGCGTTCTCCTGTTTATATTGCCCCAGCATCAGCAGTTCACTGTTTTTCAGCAGCAGTTCCTGACGCAGCGCCCGGTTTTCAAGTTCAAGTTGGTCACGCGAGGCCAGCGTTTGCGACACGCCATCGAGTAATTCACGGGGACCATTAGAAATAAAGTAGAAAGGACTGACGGCGGTATCCATGTATGTTCGGATTTGACTAAACATACCCAGGCGGCTGTCGGCAATAATAACGCCGAGCGCCACCAGCACCGCCAGAATAAGGCGAATCTGTAGCGACGGGCCACGGCTAAAAATTGGCTTCATAAGTTTGCGTATTCTCGTATCAGATTCGGCAGGGCAATCGGATGTTAACCCTGCCGGTATCCGATTACTCTTCGCTGAACAGGTCGCCGCCGTGCATATCGATCATTTCCAGCGCCTTGCCGCCGCCGCGCGCCACACAGGTCAGCGGATCTTCAGCAACAACGACTGGAATACCGGTCTCTTCCATTAACAGACGGTCAAGGTTACGCAGCAGTGCACCACCGCCGGTTAACACCATACCGCGCTCGGAGATGTCAGACGCCAGTTCTGGCGGACATTGTTCCAGGGCAACCATGACCGCGCTGACGATACCGGTCAGCGGTTCCTGCAGCGCTTCCAGAATCTCGTTAGAGTTCAGGGTAAAGCCACGTGGAACGCCTTCAGCCAGGTTACGGCCGCGAACTTCGATCTCAAGCACTTCGTCGCCCGGATAAGCCGATCCGATTTCGTGTTTGATACGTTCAGCGGTCGCTTCGCCGATCAGGGAACCATAGTTACGACGCACATAATTAATGATGGCTTCATCGAAACGGTCACCACCGATACGTACGGAGGAGGAGTAAACGACGCCGTTCAGGGAGATAACGGCAACTTCAGTGGTACCACCACCGATATCCACAACCATAGAACCGGTTGCTTCGGAAACAGGCAGACCTGCACCGATCGCTGCCGCCATCGGCTCTTCAATCAGGAATACTTCACGCGCACCGGCACCCTGAGCAGACTCACGAATGGCACGACGTTCAACCTGAGTTGCGCCAACCGGAACACACACCAGCACGCGCGGGCTTGGGCGCATAAAGCTGTTGCTGTGCACTTGTTTGATAAAGTGCTGAAGCATTTTTTCAGTCACGAAGAAGTCAGCGATAACGCCGTCTTTCATTGGGCGAATTGCAGCAATGTTGCCCGGCGTACGACCCAGCATCTGCTTCGCATCATGACCTACTGCTGCCACGCTTTTCGGCGAACCGGCACGATCCTGTCGAATGGCCACAACAGAAGGCTCATTCAATACGATGCCTTGTCCTTTTACATAAATAAGGGTATTCGCGGTACCCAGGTCAATGGACAGGTCATTGGAAAACATGCCACGAAATTTTTTCAACATACTAAGGGATAATCCTGAAAGCTGGGGCGGAAAACAAAATCCGCTTACTTTACCAACCACACGCAGCAGCGACAAGGCGGAAAAATCATCTGCTACGGTGAAAATTAGTGCAGTTCGTTTCCTTTGTTACAAAACCGGCCTGAGTCCATCAGGGCTGAAAAAATCAGCAGCACTCCTCGCTTTTGTTTGCAACCTGTCAAAGGTCATTCACCTGCATGTTTGCTGTTACATTCTGGCGAGCAGACAAGCACACCCCCAGAAGGCACAACGCGCGTTATTCTACGTGAAAACAAATTAAACGGCAGGTTAAACCGAGTATCTTTGCGAATATTTTTTCACGTTTGTGTCAAGTGGCTGTGATGCGGCAAAAAAATCCCCTTGCCCACCCGCGACTCCACGTTCTGTCAGCGTACGCCACTCACTACGCGAACGAACGCCAGTGGCATACACCTGCGTTGGCGTGCCTGAGCAGGCCTCCACCAGGCTCTGAACCAACAGCTGGTTCTCCGTACGTTTATCAATGTTTCTCACCAGACTTGGATGAAGCTTCAAGAGCTCGACATTGAGTTCTTTAATCCAACTGGTACTCACCAGCGTCAACCCCGCCTGCGTCACGGCAATGCGAACACCCAGCGCATCCATCAAACGAATAACGGGCTGTAACCGGCTGATGTGTTGACAAACATCTGCCTCAGCAAGTTCAATAATTATGCGTTTTCGCAGCGATTTTTCGCACTGCATCAAGGTATCACGCAGCCAACGCTGAAAACGCGGTCGAATAAGTGACTCAACCGTCGTCTGGATCGCCAGACTTTCCTGCGGCCAATATCCCAATAACAAGATCAGACGGCTAATCTGCAAACGGTCATATTCTTCCGCCAGGCCAAATTGCAGCACCATCGGCATATATTCCGCCGAGATAACCTCTTCACTGCCATCAAAAATGCGGCACATTAATTCCCGATGGTGTACTCGTCCTTCATGGGTGACCGCGGGTTTCTGATAGAGCCTTGGACCGCCCCGACTGAGCATCTGCTCAATGAGCGTGCGCCAGCGTACATTACCCCGACCTTTTTCCGGCAGCGAGTCATCATAAACTGACCAACTGTTCCCGCCCTGTAATACCGAGTTCCGGGTTGCCGCTTCAGCGTGCTCCATCACCTGTTCAGCGGACTGGCCGCTGCGACAGACGCAAATGCCAATATGAATCATATCGGCACGATCAATTTTTTTGTTAGTCGGAAGGGCATCGACCGCTTTTAATAACTGCCCAGCGATGCTTTCCGCCTCTTTCAAGGTGCGGTGCGGCAGCAGGATGGCAAAATCGCTACGGTGGTAGCGCGCCAACAGCGCCCCAGGATAACGCGCAATAAAGGTCGATAATAAATTGACCAGCGCCGAGATTTGTTCTTCCGCAAGATCCCCCCCCCAACTGTCGCGCAAAAGCGTAAAGTCCGGCAAACGCACCATCATTACCACGCCGTGGGCGCCCACTTTCTCCTGATCTTCCAGCAGCGTCGCCAGTTGATTGTCAAAAAACAGACGATTGCTGAGTCCGGTTTTTGTATCCTGCGCCACATACGATCGGATAAGCGTATCCAGCCTGCTGCGCTGCTCGCGAGCGCTTTGAATTTCGGTGAGCAGCATATCGAGCGCACTGCTGGTGCGCGCCGGCCATTCATACACGGTTCCCCGCACGTTCGGCCCACGTTCACCGTTAAGGATCCGCGTGGAACGAATCTCCAACAGTTCCTGCCCGGAAAGCTGGCGCTGTAACCAGCGCACCGACAAAAATAACATCAGGATAATAAAACCAATCGATAGCGTGAGCGGTGCGGTGGTCATCAGCGAATGGAAATAATTGCCCATCGGATCCTGATACACCAGGCGCAGCGACATCCCCGGATGCTTGAGCAAAGGGACGGTGATCTCACGGTACAGATTGTTTGTTCCCGCCGGGCGATAACTGCTGGTGCGGGAATGGCTATAAACCTTGCTTTCCCCCTGCAGCAGCTCAACGCGAACGATATCAACCGACACCATCAGCTCGTCTATTTGCGGCGTTAAGGTGACAAAATCTTTAGAGACCAGGTGCGTGTCGATCGCCGTCGCGACGGCATGGACACGACTAGTGAACTTATATTGGATCGCATTGTAGAAACTCAGCGAGCAGCCGATCAGCGTCACGAAGATCGTTAACCCTGTGAGCAAAGTCACAAAAGCTGAAAATTTCGTCGTTAATCGCATCCTTGTGTTAACTCCGACAGTTATGAATTAGGCATGAAAATGGAAAAGCGACACGAAAATGCAAAAATGAACGCGAAATCCGTCAATTTACATAAATAGTGTGGGCATACTACCAAATCAGGTATATCTGGCAATTTATTGCGCAGAATCGGCATCATGTTTTGATTAACGAGTATAGTCTTCATCATTCATTTTCCAATCCACTATATGAATTGAGGACAGGTTATGCAGGCTTTGATCTTAGAACAGCAGGACGGTAAAACCCTCGCATCCGTTCAACCCCTCGACGAAAATCAGCTACCGGAAGGCGATGTGACGGTGGATGTTCACTGGTCGAGCCTGAACTATAAAGATGCCCTGGCCATCACCGGCAAGGGAAAAATTATCCGTAATTTTCCGATGATTCCTGGTATCGATTTCGCCGGTACCGTTCGCCACAGTGAAGATCCCCGTTTTCACGCTGGTCAGGAGGTGTTGCTGACCGGTTGGGGCGTGGGCGAAAACCATTGGGGCGGACTGTCCGAACGGGCTCGTGTAAAAGGTGACTGGCTGGTTGCGCTACCAAATGGACTGAGTAGCCGCAACGCGATGATCATCGGCACTGCCGGTTTTACCGCCATGCTGTGCGTGATGGCGCTTGAAGATGCCGGTATTCGCCCGCAAGACGGTGAGATTGTTGTCACCGGTGCCAGCGGCGGCGTGGGTAGCACTGCCGTTGCGTTACTGCACAAGCTGGGGTATCAGGTTGCAGCGGTATCGGGTCGCGAAAGCACGCACGACTATCTGCGTAGTCTGGGCGCCAACCGAATCCTCGGTCGTGATGAATTTGCTGAAACTCGCCCGCTGGAAAAACAGCTGTGGGCTGGCGCCATTGATACCGTTGGCGACAAAGTACTGGCAAAAGTCCTCGCGCAGATGAACTATGGTGGCTGCGTTGCTGCCTGTGGTCTGGCAGGTGGTTTTGCACTGCCCACCACGGTGATGCCATTCATTTTGCGCAATGTGCGCCTACAAGGTGTTGATTCCGTTATGACGCCAGCAGCGCGTCGTGCTCAGGCCTGGCAACGTCTGGTCACTGACCTGCCGGAATCTTTCTACGCTCAGGCCGCAACTGAAATTACGCTCGCCGACGCGCCGAAGCTTGCTGACGCCATCATTAATAATCAGGTGCAGGGCCGCACGCTGGTGAAAATCGCCTAATCTGCAATTTTTCGTGATAAATTCGCGATAAGCCTGTGCCTCCGTCATGCTTAGCAAAACGCATGACGGAGGATGATATGAAATCCAAAAAACTGACGGAAACCGACGTAACGGCAGAATCTGTTTTTATGCTGCAACGTCGCCAGGTATTGAAAGCGCTGGGCATCAGTGCGACAGCCCTTTCCCTATCTCCCAACGCCCAGGCCGATCTGCTAAGTTGGTTTAAAGGCAATGACCGACCGCCCGCACCCGCCGGAAAACCGCTTGATTTCACGAAACCTGCCGCCTGGCAAAATACATTGCCGTTAACGCCGGAAGATAAAGTCACCGGCTACAACAACTTCTATGAGTTCGGTCTCGATAAAGCAGACCCGGCGGCCAACGCGGGCAGTTTAAAAACCGATCCGTGGACGCTGAAAATCAGTGGCGAAGTGGCAAAGCCATTAACCCTCGATCACGATGCGTTGACCACCCGCTTCCCGCTGGAGGAACGCATTTATCGCATGCGCTGTGTAGAAGCCTGGTCCATGGTCGTGCCGTGGATTGGCTTTCCTTTACATAAGCTGCTGGCACTGGTTGAACCCACCAGCAATGCGAAATATGTGGCGTTCGAAACGCTCTACGCACCGGATGATATGCCGGGACAGAAAGATCGCTTTATTGGCGGAGGGCTGAAATACCCCTACGTTGAAGGTTTACGCCTTGATGAAGCCATGCACCCGCTCACGCTGCTCACCGTGGGCGTTTATGGCAAAGCGCTTCCCCCGCAGAATGGCGCCCCTATCCGATTAACCGTACCGTGGAAATACGGTTTTAAAGGAATTAAGTCGATAGTCAGCATTAAGCTGACGCGCGATCGCCCGCCGACCACCTGGAATATGGCGGCGCCTAATGAATATGGGTTTTATGCCAATGTTAACCCCGGCGTCGATCACCCCCGCTGGTCACAAGCCACAGAACGTTTTATTGGCGCAGGCGGTATCCTCGACGTACAGCGTCAACCTACGCTGCTGTTTAACGGCTATGCCGATGAGGTCGCTTCGCTGTATCACGGCCTTAACTTGAGGGAGAATTTTTAAGTGCGTCTGACGGCAAAACACATCACCTGGCTGAAAGTTTGCCTGCATCTTGCCGGCTTCTTACCTTTTGTCTGGCTCTTTTGGGCCATTAATAATGGCGAATTAAGCGCCGATCCGGTCAAGGACATTCAACACTTTACCGGTAGGACGGCTCTGAAATTCTTGTTGGCAACCTTGCTGGTCTCGCCGCTGGCGCGCTACGCTAAGCAGCCACTCTTAATACGCACTCGCCGCCTGTTAGGACTCTGGTGTTTTGCCTGGGCCACCTTGCATTTAACCAGTTATGCGCTGCTGGAGCTGGGCATTAACAACCTGAGTCTGTTGGGTCGAGAGCTAACGACACGGCCTTATCTGATGCTGGGAATTATCAGTTGGACTCTGTTATTTGCCCTCACACTCACCTCCACCCAGGCTGCGCAGCGGAAACTGGGAAAACGCTGGCAACTTTTACACAACTTCGTCTATCTTGTGGCGATCCTGGCCCCCGTGCATTACCTGTGGTCGGTGAAGATTTTATCCCCGCAACCAATCATTTACGCCGCGCTCGCCGTCGTGCTTTTAGCCTGCCGTTATAAGAAGTTCCGCCAGTGGTGGCGGTAGTTTCGGGATATGTGCAGTGCGTTGCAAAACACAGACGAACCCACGTTCTTTACATGCAGGCGGTTGATTATCTTCCCTGATAAGACCAGTATTTAGCTGCCAATTGCTACGAAATGGTTATAATGTGCGACCTTGCTTTCCCTGGAGGCGTTTTTACAGCGCGGAAAGGGTGACAATCGGGTATTGAAGGTATATTTTGTCTTTTACCCGAAAATGGCAGAAGATAGCCACACAATGACTGGTAAGTTTTGATATCTCGTTTAATGGCTGCAGCACGCAGTGCAACGCCAGAGAGGGGTGACATCTTGTCACCAACAGTTATTCAAATGCTATACAGACGGCGATAAAACGCCTGTCACAATTTCACTAAACAAAGAGTACGGAACCCACTCATGGATATTCGTAAGATTAAAAAACTGATCGAGCTGGTTGAAGAATCAGGCATCTCCGAACTGGAAATTTCTGAAGGCGAAGAGTCTGTACGCATCAGCCGCGCAGCGCCAAATGCAGGTTTCCCGATGATGCAACAGGCTTATGCTGCACCAATGATGCAACAACCTGCTCCGTATAACGCTGTCGCGCAAACTGCAGCGCCAAGCATGGAAGCCCCTGCTGCAGCGGAAATCAGTGGTCACATCGTACGTTCCCCGATGGTTGGTACTTTCTACCGCACCCCGGGCCCTGACGCTAAACCGTTTATCGAAGTGGGCCAGAAAGTGAATGCGGGCGATACCCTTTGCATCGTTGAAGCCATGAAAATGATGAACCAGATCGAAGCCGATAAATCCGGCGTGGTAAAAGCGATTCTGGTAGAAAGTGGTCAACCGGTAGAATTTGACGAGCCGCTGGTCGTCATCGAGTAACGAGGCGAACATGTTGGATAAAATCGTTATCGCCAACCGTGGCGAGATTGCCCTGCGTATTCTTCGTGCCTGTAAAGAACTGGGCATCAAGACCGTCGCTGTACACTCAAGCGCGGATCGCGATCTAAAACACGTATTACTGGCAGATGAAACGGTCTGTATTGGCCCGGCTCCGTCTGTTAAAAGCTATCTGAATATCCCGGCAATCATCAGCGCCGCTGAAATCACTGGCGCGGTCGCTATTCACCCGGGCTACGGCTTCCTGTCTGAAAACGCCAACTTTGCTGAGCAGGTAGAACGCTCTGGCTTTATCTTCATCGGCCCGAAAGCCGACACCATCCGCCTGATGGGCGACAAAGTGTCTGCAATTACTGCCATGAAGAAAGCAGGTGTACCGACCGTTCCAGGTTCTGACGGCCCGCTGGGCGACGATATGGACGCAAACCGCGCCCATGCCAAGCGCATCGGCTATCCGGTCATCATCAAAGCCTCCGGCGGTGGCGGCGGTCGCGGTATGCGTGTTGTACGTGGCGACGCTGAACTGGCTCAATCCATTTCCATGACCAAAGCTGAAGCGAAAGCCGCTTTCAACAATGACATGGTTTACATGGAAAAATACCTGGAGAACCCACGCCACATCGAAATTCAGGTGTTGGCTGACGGTCAGGGTAACGCAATCTATCTGGCAGAACGTGACTGCTCCATGCAGCGCCGTCACCAGAAAGTGGTCGAAGAAGCACCAGCACCGGGCATTACCCCGGAACTGCGTCGTTACATCGGCGAGCGTTGCTCCAAAGCCTGTGTGGATATCGGCTACCGTGGAGCGGGTACTTTCGAGTTCCTGTTCGAAAACGGCGAGTTCTATTTCATTGAAATGAACACCCGTATCCAGGTAGAGCATCCAGTTACCGAAATGATCACCGGCGTTGATCTGATCAAAGAGCAGCTGCGTATCGCTGCGGGTCAGCCGCTGTCCATTACGCAGGATGAAGTTGTGGTTAAAGGCCATGCGGTAGAATGCCGTATCAACGCCGAAGACCCGAACACCTTCCTGCCAAGCCCGGGTAAAATCACGCGTTTCCACGCGCCGGGTGGTTTTGGTGTGCGCTGGGAGTCTCATATTTACGCGGGTTACACCGTACCGCCTTACTATGACTCCATGATCGGCAAACTTATTTGTTATGGCGAAAACCGTGACGTGGCGATTGCCCGCATGAAAAACGCCTTGCAGGAACTGATCATCGACGGGATCAAAACCAACGTCGATCTGCAGATCCGCATCATGAATGACGAGCACTTCCAGCGTGGTGGTTCCAATATCCACTACCTGGAGAAGAAACTCGGACTTCAGGAAAAGTAAGTACGCATTAACTGCAAAGGCCGGATCCTCCGGCCTTTTGTTTTTCTCCCCTCCGGCACGTCCCATAAGGTACAATCCCCGCTTTCTTTATCCACAAGGGACAAAAAATGGACGCTCGTTTTGTTCAGGCCCATAAAGAGGCGCGCTGGGCGCTGTGGCTGACCCTTTTCTATCTTGCTACATGGTTAGTAGCCGCTTACTTACCAGACTCCACGCTGGGCTTTACTGGCTTACCACACTGGTTCGAAATGGCCTGCTTGCTAACCCCGCTGGTTTTCATTGTTCTGTGTTGGGCGATGGTGAAATTTATCTATCGCGATATTCCTCTGGAGGATGACGATGCAGCTTGAAGTGATTTTGCCGCTTGTCGCCTATCTGGTAGTGGTGTTTGGTCTCTCTGTGTACGCGATGAGAAAGAGAACAACCGGCACGTTCCTGAATGAATATTTCCTCGGCAGCCGCTCAATGGGCGGGGTCGTTTTAGCCATGACGCTGACCGCGACGTACATCAGCGCAAGCTCATTTATTGGTGGCCCGGGGGCCGCGTATAAATACGGGCTGGGATGGGTGCTGTTGGCGATGATACAACTGCCGGCCGTCTGGTTGTCGCTGGGTATTCTTGGCAAGAAATTTGCGATTCTGGCCCGACGCTACAACGCCGTCACCCTTAACGATATGCTGTTTGCCCGCTATCAGAGCCGTTTGCTGGTCTGGCTGGCGAGCCTCAGCCTGTTGGTAGCTTTCGTTGGCGCGATGACAGTGCAATTCATCGGCGGCGCACGTTTGCTGGAAACCGCTGCGGGTATTCCATACGAAACAGGTCTGCTGATCTTTGGTATCAGTATTGCGTTATACACCGCATTCGGTGGATTTCGTGCCAGCGTGCTCAATGACACCATGCAAGGCATGGTGATGCTAGTTGGGACCATTGTTCTGCTTGTGGGTGTGGTCCACGCAGCGGGCGGCCTCAGCAACGCGGTGGAGACGCTGCAAACGATCGATCCGAAATTGGTGACCCCACAAGGCGCTGATGACATGCTGTCCCCAACCTTTATGACTTCGTTCTGGGTTCTGGTGTGCTTTGGCGTGATTGGCCTGCCGCATACCGCCGTGCGCTGTATCTCTTATAAGGACAGTAAAGCGGTCCATCGTGGGATGATTATCGGCACGATTGTGGTGGCGATCCTGATGTTTGGTATGCACCTGGCGGGTGCATTAGGACGCGCGGTGCTCCCTGACCTGACGGTACCGGATCTGGTTATCCCCACTTTGATGGTAAAAGTCCTGCCACCGATTGCTGCGGGGATCTTCCTTGCCGCACCGATGGCGGCGATCATGTCGACGATCAACGCCCAATTGCTGCAAAGTTCCGCTACGATCATTAAAGATCTCTACCTGAATCTGCGCCCGGAACAGCTGAAAAATGAAACCCGCCTGAAGCGCATGTCGGCGGTGATCACCCTGTTATTGGGGGCGTTGTTGTTGCTGGCCGCGTGGAAACCACCAGAGATGATCATCTGGCTCAACCTGCTGGCGTTTGGCGGGCTGGAAGCGGTATTCCTGTGGCCGCTGGTGCTGGGCCTGTACTGGGAGCGAGCGAACGCAGCGGGCGCACTGAGCGCCATGATTGTCGGCGGTGTGCTGTATGCCATACTCGCTACCTTTAACATTCAGTACCTGGGCTTCCATCCAATTGTGCCCTCGTTGCTGCTAAGTTTGCTGGCTTTCCTGGTCGGAAACCGTTTTGGTTCTGCCGCCCCGCAAGCCGCCATATTGACTACTGATAAATAAAGAGTTTTGCCATGCCATGGATCCAACTGAAACTGAACACCACCGGTGCTAATGCAGAAGAGTTGAGCGATGCGCTGATGGAAGCGGGTGCCGTTTCTATCACCTTCCAGGACACGCATGATACGCCGGTGTTTGAACCACTGCCGGGCGAAACCCGTCTTTGGGGTGACACCGATGTAACGGGTCTGTTCGATGCAGAAACCGACATGAAAGAAGTGGTTGCCCTTCTGGAACAGCATCCGCTGCTCGGTGCGGGGTTTGTGCATAAAATTGAACAGCTTGAAGATAAAGACTGGGAGCGTGAATGGATGGATAACTTCCACCCAATGCGCTTTGGCGAACGTCTGTGGATTTGCCCAAGCTGGCGCGATGTGCCGGATGAGAACGCCGTCAACGTGATGCTGGACCCAGGTCTGGCGTTTGGTACCGGCACTCACCCAACCACCTCTTTGTGTCTGCAATGGCTGGATGGCCTCGATCTGAACGGAAAGACGGTGATCGACTTTGGTTGCGGTTCCGGCATTCTGGCTATTGCAGCACTCAAATTAGGTGCAGCCAAAGCCATTGGTGTAGACATCGATCCGCAAGCCATTCAGGCAAGTCGCGATAATGCGCAGCGTAATGGCGTTTCTGACCGCCTGGAACTGTACCTACCACAGGATCAGCCAGAAGCCATGAAAGCCGACGTGGTGGTTGCCAACATCCTTGCTGGCCCATTGCGTGAACTGGCACCGTTAATCAGCGTGTTGCCGGTTGAGGGCGGCTTACTGGGCCTTTCCGGTATTCTTGCCAGCCAGGCGGACAGCGTCTGCGAAGCCTACGCCGATCTCTTTACGCTCGATCCAGTGATCGAGAAAGAAGAGTGGTGCCGCATTACTGGCAGGAAAAAATAAACTCCCCTCGTGGCCTCTTCGCAGGCCACGTCTTTCCCGTTTTTTGTACATCCCGCACAACGTCCCTGCGCTAGAATATTTGCTTAACTCATTGAAGTTAAAAACAAATAAATACTAACCATTCACTATACCGATGGACCGGCCACGCTCATCAACAACCGGCCAGAACAACCGCTCAATGGCCGCGTGATCGTGGAGTAATCCTCAGAACCAGCTCAGAAGGCGTCTGCGAAGACTACGCCGATCTCTTTACACTCGATCTGGTGCTCGAAAAAGAAGAGTGGTGCCGCATTACCGGTCAAAAAAAATCTTTACGGCGTAGTTCTCTGGCTGCGCCATTTTCAGACAATACACCAGCCAATAATCCCCCACCCCAACGCTAAAATACTCAACATAGTCATTTGATTTTATTTGTTTTTAAACACAGACATTTACCGGGTGAATATATGTATCTAATCCGTGTTAGAACAACGCTGCTGCTGGCATGCATCATGTCCTTTTCAGTGCAGGCATCGTCATGGGGATATAGCATCGGAGATACCTCCCCTGAACATTGGGGGGAAATCAACAACGAGTATAAAAGTTGCCAGACCGGGGTAAATCAATCCCCTATCAATATTCAGCCCAGCGATACCAGCAAACTTGGGCTCCCTATACTCACCATGCAGTACACCGATAGCCCAGTAAGGTTCCAGAGCATCAATCATACGCTTCAGGCGACGATGAACAGCTATACCCCTGATACCCTCAACATTGACAATCAGCTTTACTATTTAAAGCAATTGGATTTTCACGCACCGAGTGAACACACCATCGAGGGGAAAAACTACGCGATGGAGCTCCAGCTGCTCCACAAAAATCAGCAAGGTGATACCGTTATTGTGGCTGTCATGTTTGATGTTGACGAACCGAATCAAGCCATTAAAAACTTGTGGGAATCCTTTCCAACCATGGAAGGTAGCAACATGCCCATCTTCTCACCGGTCAACATCAACCAACTTTTGCCCGACAATAAAGTCTACTGGCGCTACAGCGGCTCATTGACGATTCCGCCATGTAGTGAAAACGTTATCTGGATTGTCCTGAAAACGCCAATGTCCCTCTCAACCGAACAGCTTGAAAATTTCAGGTACATCGTAGGACATATGAACAACCGTCCACTGCAACCACTGAATGGTCGCGAGGTTGAGGACAGCCAATCAGGCAACACCGAGATCCTGTACTAAAATGAGGTGACGATCACACAATGTCCCGATAATTTGCTGATTAATTCAGCAGATTATCTTGCCAGTATCTCCAGGCGATGAAGAAAAAATGAGAAGTTACGCAAAATTATATGCGTATATAAAACAGACACATTTTTATAATCCAATGATTTATATAATTAATTATTTTCATCCGTTCACATTTACGGCAATTCATTGATCCACCTCAGTGGATTGGTCAAAGTTTGGCCTTTCATCTCGTGCAAAAAATGCGTAATATACGCCGCCTTGCAGTCACAGTATGGTCATTTCTTAACTCATGCGTATCGGACAATATCAGCTCAGAAATCGCCTGATCGCAGCACCTATGGCTGGCATCACTGACAGACCATTCAGGACTCTGTGCTACGAGATGGGAGCAGGATTGACGGTATCCGAGATGATGTCTTCTAACCCGCAGGTTTGGGAAAGTGATAAGTCTCGTTTACGGATGGTGCACGTTGATGAACCAGGAATTCGCACGGTGCAAATTGCCGGTAGCGACCCTGTTGAAATGGCCGATGCCGCACGTATTAACGTGGAAAGCGGCGCCCAAATTATTGATATCAATATGGGGTGTCCGGCTAAAAAAGTGAATCGCAAGCTTGCAGGTTCAGCCCTCTTGCAGTACCCGGATTTAGTGAAATCGATACTAACCGAGGTCGTCAATGCAGTGGACGTTCCTGTCACTCTCAAGATTCGCACCGGCTGGGCTCCGGAACACCGTAACTGCGTAGAGATTGCCCAACTGGCTGAAGACTGTGGCATTCAGGCTCTGACCATTCATGGACGCACCCGCGCCTGTTTGTTCAATGGAGATGCTGAGTACGACAGTATTCGGGCAGTTAAGCAGAAAGTTTCCATTCCGATTATCGCGAATGGCGACATTACTGACCCGCATAAAGCCAGAGCTGTGTTCGACTATACGGGGGCTGATGCCCTGATGATAGGCCGTGCAGCTCAGGGAAGACCCTGGATCTTTCGGGAAATCCAGCATTATCTGGACACTGGGGAGCTGCTACCCCCCCTGCCTCTGGCAGAGGTGAAGCGCTTGCTTTGTGCGCACGTTCGGGAACTGCACGACTTTTATGGTCAGGCAAAAGGGTACCGAATTGCGCGTAAACACGTATCCTGGTATCTCCAGGAACACGCTCCAAATGACCAGTTTCGGCGCACATTCAACGCCATTGAAGATTCCAGCGAACAGCTGGCGGCGTTGGAGGCATACTTCGAAAATTTTGCGTAAACAGAAATAAAGAGCTGACAGAACTATGTTCGAACAACGCGTAAATTCTGACGTACTGACCGTTTCTACCGTTAACTCTCAGGATCAGGTAACTCAAAAACCCCTGCGTGACTCGGTTAAACAGGCACTGAAGAACTATTTTGCTCAACTGAATGGTCAGGATGTTAATGATCTCTATGAGCTGGTACTGGCTGAAGTAGAACAGCCCCTGTTGGACATGGTGATGCAATACACCCGCGGTAACCAGACCCGTGCTGCCCTGATGATGGGCATCAACCGTGGTACGCTGCGTAAAAAACTGAAAAAATACGGCATGAACTGATACTAATCAGTTAAATGTTTGTTTTAAAAGGCGCTACTCGGCATGGGGAAGCGCCTTTTTTATAAGCATCATAAGGAGGCTTTGACGATGAACGCAGGATGTGAACCCGTCTATTTTGGCGATGAATCGAAAAAGATAATCCACGGTGATGCGCTGACCGAACTGAAAAAACTGCCGTCTACAAGCGTCGACCTCATTTTTGCTGACCCACCTTATAACATCGGCAAAGATTTTGACGGGCTCGTAGAATCCTGGGACGAAGAGACCTTTCTGGCATGGTTGTTTGAGTGTATTGATGAATGCCATCGAATACTCACGCCGCAGGGTACCATGTACATCATGAACAGTACGGAGAACATGCCGTATATCGACCTCAAATGTCGCCAGCTTTTCACCATCAAAAGCCGCATCGTGTGGTCCTATGATAGCTCGGGAGTCCAGGCCAAAAACTTCTTTGGCTCAATGTATGAGCCTATCTTGATGATGGTCAAAGACTCGAAAAGCTATACCTTTAATCGTGATGACGTTCTGGTTGAGGCTAAAACGGGCGCCAAGCGCGCGCTAATCGATTACCGAAAGAACCCACCTCAGCCGTACAATCATCAAAAGGTGCCCGGTAACGTCTGGGATTTTCCCCGCGTACGCTATCTGATGGATGAGTACGAAAACCACCCGACCCAAAAACCTCAGGCGCTGTTAGAACGCGTTATTCTCGCGTCCTCCAACCCGGGTGAGATAGTGTTAGATCCGTTCGCAGGAAGCTTCACCACGGGCGCGACGGCAGTGGCGTTGAATCGCAGATTTATCGGTATCGAAGTCAATGATGAATACGTAAAAATGGGGCTTAGAAGACTGAGCATTAGCTCCCACTTTTCAGAAAATGACCTTGCAAAGGTCAAAAAGCGAAAGACAAAAAACCTGTCTAAAAAGAGCCGATTAGCTGAAAAGAACAACGTAATTTCAACAAAGTAAAAGCATTGTAAGTCTGCTTTTCAGCATAGAGATTTCGTGTATATTCCCTGCACGCTTGGGTATGAATACACAGGATTTGGTAATGATTCGCAAGTATTGGTGGCTGGTTGTTTTTGCTGTCTTTGTTTTTCTTTTTGATGCCCTACTCATACAGTGGATTGAGTTAATGACAACAGAGCATGATAAGTGCCGGAATATGAACTCGGTGAATCCCCTCAAGCTGGTCAACTGCGTCGACCTTGAATAACCCATCCGCTAACGCGCGTTTCCAGCCGTCATGCCATGGCGGCTGACTGCGATCAGCCGAAACTACCCTACCTGATTTTCACACTCAACAAATTGCATCACACAGCCATCGGGACTTAGCATTTTTAATACGTTATCGACTAATACTGGCGCCTGTTCATAAAGATCATAACTGACTGGATTCATTAACCAGTTTTTTATTATCCCACTAAAGCTCCCGTGTAAAATAATCAGGATAACGTCTAAATCCAGACTGGTGGCGATAAGATTTTCATCCATACATTTCTGTAATGAATCACGTATTCTTTGATGGCAAAGGCCTATTTTATCGCGAATATCCTGTTCCGATATCATATCGTTATGGAATTCACATTTATGATATAAAATTTGCATTAATGCCTGCTGGCGAGGGATTTTTGCAATATATTGCAAACCCACGACTAATTTCTCCCGTAGCCTCTGTAGCGGATTGTCACCCCAACGTCCGATGAGTTGGTCCTGAATAAGATCGCGCAAGGGAGGTTGCTGCAGCCAAAGCTCATTAAACAGTTGACTCTTATTGTCGAAATGCCAATAGATTGCACCTCGCGTCACGTTAGCGGCATCCGCTATGTCATTAAGCGTTGTATTGCCGACACCCCGTGCCGCAAACTGTACAATCGCCGTTTCAATCAGGTGCTGGCGCGTTTTGAGGGCATCAGCTTTCGTTTTTCTCGCCATGGTTCGAATGCCTGAGACAGAGTAGGGAATGATAAACTTTCTTATCTAATATTTACTGTACGGAATTAATGTATCACTTAGCCTTTATTTAGACGAGTTCTAAAATATTTCATTACATACACTCAGCACAAATAAACAATGTGAATAAAATGAAAAAATACATTCACCAATGCAATACCTATTTCTATATGTGTTAATGCAAGTCATAACATGACTAATCTTCGCTTAATGAAAGGGCAGTTGTTTCTTCTTTTTTTGTTTTTATGTGCCGTGGATTACGCCGCAAAATAAGTATTGCTTACATCGCAAGCTAATTATTTGTAGGATAGCTAACTATTATTTTTTATTTGTGCGCGTTATCACCTGCCATTACTCCGGTAAATAACGAGCCTTCGGTTCTTTAAGGAATAGAAATGACGAAAACTGCCAGGTTCTCGCTCCTGCCCTCATTCATCATCATCTCCGCTGCATTACTCGCCGGCTGTAACGATCAAGGAGAAACACAGGCACATCCCACCGAGCCACAGGTGACAGTCCATGTTGTTGAGTCAGCCCCCTTAGCCGTGACGACCGAATTACCGGGGCGTACAAGCGCATTTCGCATTGCAGAAGTACGCCCTCAGGTCAGCGGGATTGTACTTAAACGGAATTTCACCGAAGGCAGTGATGTTGAAGCTGGCCAGTCGCTTTACCAGATCGATCCCGCGACCTATCAGGCTGACTATGACAGCGCTAAAGGTGAACTGGCAAAAAGCGAAGCCGCGGCAGCAATCGCGCACTTAACGGTAAAACGCTATGTTCCACTGGTCGGAACAAAATATATCAGCCAGCAAGAATACGATCAGGCCATTGCTGACGCACGTCAGGCCGATGCCTCCGTTATTGCCGCCAAAGCGGCTGTCGAAAGCGCGCGTATTAACCTTGCCTACACCAAAGTGACATCACCGATTAGCGGACGCATCGGTAAATCTAGCGTCACCGAGGGCGCGCTGGTCACTAATGGTCAGGCTACAGCGCTCGCTACCGTGCAACAGCTCGATCCGATTTACGTCGATGTGACGCAGTCCAGTAACGACTTTATGCGCCTCAAACAGTCTATTGCACAAGGCAGTCTGCATAAAGACAACACCAGCAGCACCGTCGAACTGGTGATGGAAAATGGCCAGTCATACCCGCTGAAAGGCACGTTGCAATTTTCTGACGTGACGGTTGATGAAAGCACTGGGTCAATCACTCTCCGAGCCGTATTCCCTAACCCGCAGCACACTCTACTACCCGGTATGTTTGTGCGCGCACGCGTTGATGAAGGCGTTCAACCCAATGCCATCCTCGTTCCACAGCAGGGCGTGACGCGTACGCCGCGCGGCGATGCCACCGTGATGGTCGTTAACGACAAGAGCCAGGCTGAAACTCGCCCAGTCGTCGCCGTGCAAGCTATTGGCGACAAGTGGTTGATTAGCGAAGGCTTACAGTCGGGTGACAAAGTCATCGTAAGTGGTTTACAGAAAGCGCGCCCTGGCGTGCAGGTTAAAGCCACCACCGATGTCCCTGCAGCGACTGCGGCGCAATAAGGTAACAGGACATGGCAAACTTTTTTATTAGGCGTCCTATCTTTGCCTGGGTACTGGCCATCATTTTGATGATGGCGGGTGCGCTGGCAATCATGCAGCTGCCCGTGGCGCAGTATCCTACTATTGCCCCTCCTGCCGTTGCGATTTCCGCAACCTACCCAGGTGCGGATGCGCAAACCGTGCAGGACACGGTCACACAGGTTATCGAACAAAACATGAACGGTATCGATAACCTGATGTATATGTCATCCACCAGCGACTCAGCTGGCAGCGTGACTATCACGCTGACGTTCCAGTCCGGCACCGATCCTGATATTGCTCAGGTACAGGTACAAAACAAACTGCAGCTCGCGACCCCATTACTGCCACAGGAAGTCCAGCAGCAGGGTATCGGCGTTGAGAAATCAAGCAGCAGCTTTTTGATGGTCGCGGGCTTTGTTTCTGACAATCCACAGACCACGCAAGATGACATCTCGGACTATGTCGCCTCAAACATTAAAGACTCCATCAGTCGTTTAAACGGCGTGGGCGACGTGCAGCTGTTTGGTGCACAGTACGCCATGCGTATCTGGCTGGATGCGAATTTATTGAACAAATACCAGCTCACACCGGTTGATGTCATTAACCAGTTGAAGGTGCAAAACGATCAGATAGCCGCAGGCCAGTTAGGCGGGACACCTGCATTGCCTAATCAGCAGCTTAACGCTTCGATAATTGCGCAAACACGCCTGAAAGATCCACAAGAGTTCGGCAAAGTGACATTACGCGTGAACAGTGATGGCTCTGTTGTTCACTTGAAGGATGTGGCGCGCATTGAGTTAGGTGGAGAAAACTACAACGTCGTTGCCCGTATTAACGGTAAACCGGCATCCGGCCTTGGTATCAAGCTGGCTACCGGTGCTAACGCGCTGGATACCGCCAACGCAATTAAAGCTAAACTGGTCGAACTGCAACCGTTCTTCCCGCAGGGAATGAAGGTTGTTTACCCATATGACACCACGCCGTTCGTCACCATCTCTATTCATGAGGTAGTGAAAACACTGTTCGAAGCGATCGTGTTGGTGTTCCTCGTGATGTACCTGTTTCTGCAAAACATCCGCGCCACGCTCATTCCAACCATCGCCGTGCCCGTCGTATTACTGGGTACCTTTGCCGTACTGGCAGCGTTTGGCTACTCGATAAACACCCTGACGATGTTCGGGATGGTACTCGCCATCGGCCTGTTGGTCGATGATGCGATAGTGGTGGTCGAGAACGTTGAACGCGTGATGATAGAAGAAAATCTCCCCCCCAAAGAGGCGACGGAGAAATCCATGTCGCAGATTCAGGGGGCGTTGGTGGGTATCGCCATGGTGCTGTCTGCGGTGTTTATCCCGATGGCCTTCTTTGGTGGTTCCACCGGGGCAATTTACCGCCAGTTCTCAATCACCATCGTTTCTGCCATGGCACTTTCGGTACTGGTCGCATTGATTTTGACCCCTGCGCTCTGTGCCACATTGCTCAAACCGGTGTCAGCAGAGCACCACGAGAAAAAGAGCGGCTTCTTCGGCTGGTTTAATGCCAAATTCGATCACAGCGTCAACCACTATACCAATAGCGTCAGTGGCATTATTCGTAAAACCGGACGTTATCTGGTCGTCTATCTGATCATCGTTGTGGGAATGGCGGTGCTGTTTATGCGCCTACCCACCTCCTTCCTACCGGAAGAAGATCAGGGCGTATTCCTGACCATGATTCAACTTCCGGCTGGCGCAACACAAGAACGTACCCAAAAGGTGCTGGATCAGGTCACCCACTACTACCTGAACACGGAGAAAGCCAACGTTGAAAGCGTCTTTACGGTTAACGGCTTTAGCTTCAGCGGACAAGGGCAAAACTCAGGGATGGCGTTTGTCAGCCTCAAGCCCTGGGAAGAGCGTAGCGGAACGGAAAATAACGTTGAATCGATTATTGCCCGTGCAACCCGCGCCTTTAGCCAGATTCGTGATGGCCTGGTATTCCCCTTCAACATGCCCGCCATTGTTGAATTGGGCACGGCAACTGGCTTTGACTTTGAGCTGATTGACCAGGGAGGACTGGGACACACGGCGTTAACCCAGGCACGTAATCAGTTGATGGGGATGGTCGCCCAACACCCGGACCTGCTGGTTCGTGTACGCCCTAATGGCCTGGAAGATACCGCACAGTTCAAGCTGGATGTCGATCAGGAAAAAGCGCAGGCGCTGGGTGTTTCGCTATCTGATATTAACGAAACCATTTCCGCTGCACTGGGCGGCTACTACGTCAATGACTTCATTGACCGCGGCCGCGTGAAAAAAGTGTACGTCCAGGCTGATGCAAAATTCCGTATGTTGCCGGAAGACATCAATAATCTCTATGTCCGCAGCGCCAATGGCGAAATGGTGCCATTCTCAACATTTAGCTCTTCTCAATGGGTCTATGGTTCACCGCGGCTGGAACGTTACAACGGTATGCCATCAATGGAGCTACTGGGAGAAGCCGCACCGGGTAGAAGTACCGGTGAAGCCATGGCGATGATGGAAAGCCTGGCAGAAAAACTGCCAACCGGTATCGGTCATGACTGGACCGGTATGTCTTACCAGGAACGCCTGTCAGGTAACCAGGCACCTGCGTTGTATGCCATCTCGTTAATCGTTGTCTTCCTTTGCCTTGCCGCATTGTATGAGAGTTGGTCGATTCCCTTCTCCGTCATGCTCGTGGTTCCACTGGGTGTTGTGGGTGCGCTACTGGCCGCGTCGCTGCGTGGAATGAATAACGATGTGTACTTCCAGGTCGGCCTGCTTACCACCATCGGTCTCTCTGCCAAAAACGCCATACTGATTGTGGAATTTGCCAAAGACCTGATGGATAAAGAGGGTAAAGGCTTGATTGAAGCGACGCTGGAAGCCTCCCGCATGCGTCTTCGCCCAATCCTGATGACTTCGCTGGCCTTTATTCTGGGGGTTATGCCGTTGGTAATCAGTCGCGGCGCAGGTAGTGGCGCACAAAATGCGGTTGGTACCGGTGTGATGGGGGGAATGCTCACCGCCACATTGCTCGCTATCTTCTTCGTTCCTGTCTTCTTTGTTGTCGTTAGACGACGTTTTAGTCGACACAATGATTAATTTGTAAAATAAAGGCGTCTACGGACGCCTTTTTACCGGATATTGAGATCTTTATTTATTAATAAGATAGCCATTTATTTTTTCTCACCCCTCAGAAAAAAGCATTTATTGCTATCTGCTTTATTCATTATGTTTACAAACCACACGAATTGAGATTATTCCTCATGTCAGTCTTTTTTTAAGAGGTGGTAAAATAGCTTTCGATTTCGCAGATGGCTTTGCGTTTGTCTTTGCTTTATTAGCGAAACGTTTATTTTAGAGGTAACACCATGAAAAGATTAATTTCCGTTGCATTGCTGACAGCATTACTGGCAGGCTGTGCACACGATTCTCCTTGCGTACCTGTCTATGACGATCAGGGCCGCCTGGTTCATACCAATACCTGTATGAAAGGCACCACGCAGGATAACTGGGAAACAGCAGGTGCAATCGCCGGTGGTGCTGCTGCCATTGCCGGCCTAACACTTGGGATCGTTGCCCTAACCAAATGAATCCTCTTAAAAGCGCGGTACCTGCCGCGCTTTTAATCAGAATGATAATTATCATATAAGACAAAAGGTTGGTGTAAGACATCAATCATAGAATAAGATTATTATAGATTCCACTCACATATCCGCGATGTGAAATTAGCATTTTTTGTATTCTTCGTAACAACATGTCCTCCTATCGTTATTCTCACGTCATCAATATTACCGCCCGAAATCGTTATCCTGCGTCCTGTCTGAATTTTAAATTTTTTGCGCCGAAATGTGGCTTACGTTTCAATTTTGCACCACTTCAGGGCGCTGCATTTATTTTTTCCTGTCTACACTCTGCATATTGCGTCGAATATTCGGTCGCAAAAAACTGGCACTACCTTTGCTTAGAAGAGTATGGCCAAAGCCACAGACAGGTAAAAGACGTTTTCAAAACGTCTCCATAACAATAATTCCTCCACACAGGATGCTCTATGAAAAAGATGATAATAGCCAGCCTGGCTGCGGCCGGCGTGATGCTTGCGATCGCAAATCAGGCACATGCCGGCGCAACGCTTGATGCCGTAAAGAAAAAAGGATTTGTACAATGTGGTATCAGTGATGGTTTGCCTGGTTTTTCTTACGCCGATGCGAACGGTAAATTTTCGGGTATTGATGTCGATGTTTGCCGCGGTGTTGCCTCTGCCGTATTCGGTGATGATACAAAAGTAAAATATACCCCACTCACCGCCAAAGAACGCTTCACAGCGTTACAGTCCGGCGAAGTCGATCTTCTCTCACGTAACACCACCTGGACCTCTTCTCGTGATGCTGGTATGGGCATGTCCTTTACTGGTGTAACGTATTACGATGGCATTGGTTTTCTCACCCACAATAAAGCTGGTCTGAAGAGCGCTAAAGAACTGGATGGCGCAACGGTGTGTATTCAGGCAGGTACAGATACCGAACTGAACGTGGCCGATTACTTTAAGGCCAACAACATGAAGTACACCCCCGTCACCTTTGACCGATCGGACGAATCCGCCAAGGCACTGGAATCTGGTCGCTGCGATACGCTTGCCTCCGACCAGTCTCAGCTGTATGCCCTGCGAATCAAGCTAAGCAATCCTGCAGAATGGATCGTCCTGCCTGAAGTTATCTCCAAAGAGCCGCTGGGACCTGTCGTCCGCCGTGGAGATGACGAGTGGTTTTCCATTGTTCGCTGGACCCTGTTCGCCATGCTGAACGCTGAAGAGATGGGTGTTAACTCGAAAAACGTTGATGAAAAAGCAGCTAACCCGGCAACACCGGATATGGCTCACCTGCTAGGCAAAGAAGGTGACTACGGCAAAGATCTGAAGCTCGATAACAAATGGGCTTACCATATTATTAAGCAGGTAGGAAATTACGCGGAGATCTTTGAACGTAACGTGGGATCGGAAAGCCCGCTGAAGATCAAACGCGGACAGAACAACCTCTGGAATAACGGCGGCATCCAATACGCACCGCCGGTGCGTTAATCCGTAGCGATGTAACGGGCGCCGCAGCTGCGGCGCTCAGCCCAGAGTCACAGTTACCGAGGTTTTCTTATGCCCCATCGCCGCTCAAGCGTAAAAGGATCATTCTCCTTTTCTAACCCTGCGGTCCGCGCCTGGTTATTTCAAATACTCGCCGTCATTGCGGTCGTCAGCATTGCGGTCTACCTCATTCATAACACGATTAATAACCTGAGCAGCCGCGGTATTACCTCGGGGTTTTCTTTTCTCGATCGCAGTGCCGGATTTGGCATTGTTCAGCATCTGATTGATTACGAGCAGGGCGATACCTATGGCCGCGTCTTTCTGGTCGGTCTGCTTAATACACTGTTAGTCTCAGCGCTGTGCATTGTTTTCGCGTCATTTCTCGGTTTTTTTCTCGGACTGGCGCGGTTGTCGGATAACTGGTTACTGCGCAAGCTCTCAACGATTTATATCGAAACGTTCCGCAATATTCCCCCGCTGCTTCAAATCTTCTTCTGGTATTTTGCTGTGTTACGTAATTTACCTGGCCCACGCCAGGCTGTTAACGCATTGGATATCGCATTCCTGAGCAACCGCGGGCTCTATATTCCGGCACCACAAATGGCAGAGGGTCTTGTTGCCTTTTGCGCTGCCGCCCTGATTGCTGCCATCATCTCCATTGGGTTATTTCGCTTTAATAAAATGCATCAGACTAAAACAGGTCAGTTACGACGGACCTGGCCTACGGCCCTGGCGCTGTTCGCTTTTTTACCGATGCTTTCACAGTGGATTTTTGGCGCAGCGCTACACTGGGATGTGCCTGAACTACGCGGCTTTAACTTCCGTGGCGGCATGGTGCTTATACCAGAACTGGCTGCGCTGACGCTGGCACTTTCGGTGTATACCTCCGCATTTATTGCAGAAATTATTCGCGCAGGTATTCAGGCCGTGCCTTATGGTCAGCACGAGGCAGCACGCTCACTGGGGCTGCCAAATCCGGTAACCCTTCGCCAGGTTATTATCCCGCAGGCGCTGCGCGTCATCATTCCCCCGCTGACCAGCCAGTACCTGAATATCGTAAAAAACTCCTCCCTGGCTGCAGCCATCGGCTACCCGGATATGGTTTCACTGTTTGCTGGGACCGTACTTAACCAAACAGGACAGGCCATTGAAACCATTGCCATTACCATGTCGGTGTATCTGATCATCAGCCTGAGCATTTCTCTGTTGATGAATATTTATAACCGTCGGATCGCACTGATTGAGCGCTAAGGAGCCATGATGACAAAAGCACTGCTGTCTCACCCCACGCGCCAGAACAGTAATCACGCAGGACGCGTTATTTTGTGGGTACGCAAGAACCTGTTCTCTAGTTGGTCAAATAGCCTGCTCACGCTGTTGTGCGTGTGGTTAATGTGGGCGTTTATTCCCCCTCTATTGAACTGGGCATTTCTACAGGCGAACTGGGTAGGATCTACCCGGACAGATTGTACGAAAGCAGGAGCCTGCTGGGTGTTCATCCATGAACGCTTTGGCCAATTTATGTATGGACTCTATCCACACGATCAGCGTTGGCGAGTAAATCTGGCCCTGGTTATCGGTCTGCTTTCTATCGCCCCGATGTTCTGGAAAGCCATGTCCCACCGTGGTCGCTATATCGCCGTCTGGGCAGTGGTTTACCCCATTGTGGTCTGGTGGCTGATGTACGGTGGTTTTTTCGGTCTCGAACGTGTCGAAACCCGGCAGTGGGGAGGATTAACGCTAACCTTGATTATCGCCTCCGTCGGTATTGCCGGTGCACTTCCATGGGGAATTTTACTGGCATTAGGTCGTCGTTCTCATATGCCCGTCGTGCGGATTTTATCCGTTATTTTCATTGAGTTCTGGCGTGGAGTACCGTTGATCACCGTGCTGTTTATGTCCTCAGTGATGCTGCCATTGTTTATGTCGGAAGGTACCAGCATCGACAAACTAATTCGCGCGCTGGTTGGGGTGATCCTTTTCCAGTCTGCCTATGTCGCGGAGGTGGTGCGCGGAGGATTACAAGCCTTACCAAAGGGGCAGTATGAAGCCGCCGAGTCACTGGCACTAGGATACTGGAAGACGCAGGGACTGGTTATTCTTCCCCAAGCGCTTAAGTTGGTTATTCCCGGCCTGGTCAACACGATTATCGCGCTGTTCAAAGATACCAGCCTGGTCATCATCATAGGTCTGTTTGATCTTTTTAGTAGCGTACAACAAGCAACCGTCGATCCCGCCTGGCTGGGGATGTCGACAGAAGGCTACGTTTTTGCCGCACTGATTTACTGGATTTTCTGTTTCAGCATGTCTCGTTACAGCCAGCATCTGGAAAAACGTTTTAACACCGGGCGTACACCGCACTGAGGAATTTATGAGCCAATTATTAATGCCGTCTACCGACGCGATGATTACGCTGGAAAACGTCAACAAGTGGTATGGGCAGTTTCATGTTCTTAAGAATATTAACCTGAAGGTAAAACAGGGGGAGCGCATCGTATTATGTGGGCCTTCTGGCTCTGGTAAATCGACAACCATCCGCTGTATTAATCATCTGGAAGAGCATCAGCAAGGACGCATTGTGGTGGATGGGATTGAACTCAACGAAGACATCCGCAATATTGAGCGTGTCAGGCAAGAAGTCGGTATGGTCTTTCAGCACTTTAATCTCTTTCCGCATTTGACGGTCTTGCAAAACTGCACATTGGCCCCTATTTGGGTCCACAAGATGCCAAAGAAAGAGGCTGAGGTTCTGGCCATGCACTATCTTGAACGGGTTCGTATTGCGGAACATGCGCATAAATTCCCGGGACAAATCTCCGGAGGACAGCAGCAGCGTGTGGCTATTGCGCGCTCGCTGTGTATGAAACCCAAAATTATGTTGTTTGACGAACCCACCTCGGCGCTGGATCCTGAAATGGTGAAAGAAGTACTGGATACTATGATTGGCCTGGCGCAATCAGGAATGACGATGTTGTGTGTCACCCATGAAATGGGCTTTGCACGCACGGTAGCCGACAGAGTGATTTTTATGGATCTAGGTGAAATAGTGGAACAGGCCCCCCCGGATGAGTTTTTTGCCAATCCACGTTCTGAACGTACGCGAGCGTTTTTATCGCAGGTAATACATTAACATTATCATCCAATTGCATATAACGGCACTACATTTACCAGACCAATAACGGTACCAATTCTAAAGGTCGGATAGGGCGTTGACACCGTCATCTGGCCTTTTCTGAGTACACATAACGCAAAAAGGCCATCCTCTCGGATGGCCTTTTCACTTATTTGATGTCTGGCAGTTCCCTACTCTCGCATGGGGAGACCCCACACTACCATCGGCGCTACGGCGTTTCACTTCTGAGTTCGGCATGGGGTCAGGTGGGACCACCGCGCTACAGCCGCCAGACAAATTCTTTTCTACGTGCCGAACATTAACCTAAAAACTGGTGCTGATACCCAGAGTCGAACTGGGGACCTCACCCTTACCAAGGGTGCGCTCTACCAACTGAGCCATATCAGCACACTAAATTTGATGCCTGGCAGTTCCCTACTCTCGCATGGGGAGACCCCACACTACCATCGGCGCTACGGCGTTTCACTTCTGAGTTCGGCATGGGGTCAGGTGGGACCACCGCGCTACAGCCGCCAGGCAAATTCTGTTATCAGACCGCTTTTGCGTTCTGATTTTATCTGTATCAAGCTGAATTTGATGTCTTTCTTTCGCCAAAACATCTTTGGCGTTGTAAGGTTAAGCCTCACGGTTCATTAGTATCGGTTAGCTCAATGTATCGCTACACTTACACACCCGACCTATCAACGTCGTAGTCTTCAACGTTCCTTCAGGACTCTCAAGGAGTCAGGGAGAACTCATCTCGGGGCAAGTTTCGTGCTTAGATGCTTTCAGCACTTATCTCTTCCGCATTTAGCTACCGGGCAATGCCATTGGCATGACAACCCGAACACCAGTGATGCGTCCACTCCGGTCCTCTCGTACTAGGAGCAGCCCCCCTCAATTCTCCAGCGCCCACGGCAGATAGGGACCGAACTGTCTCACGACGTTCTAAACCCAGCTCGCGTACCACTTTAAATGGCGAACAGCCATACCCTTGGGACCTACTTCAGCCCCAGGATGTGATGAGCCGACATCGAGGTGCCAAACACCGCCGTCGATATGAACTCTTGGGCGGTATCAGCCTGTTATCCCCGGAGTACCTTTTATCCGTTGAGCGATGGCCCTTCCATTCAGAACCACCGGATCACTAAGACCTGCTTTCGCACCTGCTCGAGCCGTCACTCTCGCAGTCAAGCTAGCTTATGCCTTTGCACTAACCTCCTGATGTCCGACCAGGATTAGCTAACCTTCGTGCTCCTCCGTTACTCTTTAGGAGGAGACCGCCCCAGTCAAACTACCCACCAGACACTGTCCGCAACCCGGATCACGGGTCTACGTTAGAACACCAGCCATTAAAGGGTGGTATTTCAAGGTTGGCTCCATGCAGACTGGCGTCCACACTTCAAAGCCTCCCACCTATCCTACACATCAAGGACCAGTGTTCAGTGTCAAGCTATAGTAAAGGTTCACGGGGTCTTTCCGTCTTGCCGCGGGTACACTGCATCTTCACAGCGAGTTCAATTTCACTGAGTCTCGGGTGGAGACAGCCTGGCCATCATTACGCCATTCGTGCAGGTCGGAACTTACCCGACAAGGAATTTCGCTACCTTAGGACCGTTATAGTTACGGCCGCCGTTTACCGGGGCTTCGATCAAGAGCTTCTCCTTACGGATAACCCCATCAATTAACCTTCCGGCACCGGGCAGGCGTCACACCGTATACGTCCACTTTCGTGTTTGCACAGTGCTGTGTTTTTAATAAACAGTTGCAGCCAGCTGGTATCTTCGACTGATTTCAGCTCCACGAGCAAGTCGCTTCACCTACCATCAGCGTGCCTTCTCCCGAAGTTACGGCACCATTTTGCCTAGTTCCTTCACCCGAGTTCTCTCAAGCGCCTTGGTATTCTCTACCTGACCACCTGTGTCGGTTTGGGGTACGATTTCGTGTTACCTGATGCTTAGAGGCTTTTCCTGGAAGCAGGGCATTTGTTACTTCAGCACCGTAGTGCCTCGTCATCACACCTCAGCGTTATACAGAAGTCCGGATTTACCTAAACTTCCCGCCTACATGCTTAAACCGGGACAACCGTCGCCCGGCTAACATAGCCTTCTCCGTCCCCCCTTCGCAGTAACACCAAGTACAGGAATATTAACCTGTTTCCCATCGACTACGCCTTTCGGCCTCGCCTTAGGGGTCGACTCACCCTGCCCCGATTAACGTTGGACAGGAACCCTTGGTCTTCCGGCGTGCGGGTTTTTCACCCGCATTATCGTTACTTATGTCAGCATTCGCACTTCTGATACCTCCAGCACCCCTCACAGGACACCTTCAACGGCTTACAGAACGCTCCCCTACCCAACAACACATAGTGTCGCTGCCGCAGCTTCGGTGCACAGTTTAGCCCCGTTACATCTTCCGCGCAGGCCGACTCGACCAGTGAGCTATTACGCTTTCTTTAAATGATGGCTGCTTCTAAGCCAACATCCTGGCTGTCTGTGCCTTCCCACATCGTTTCCCACTTAACTGTGACTTTGGGACCTTAGCTGGCGGTCTGGGTTGTTTCCCTCTTCACGACGGACGTTAGCACCCGCCGTGTGTCTCCCGTGATAACATTCTTCGGTATTCGTAGTTTGCATCGGGTTGGTAAGTCGGGATGACCCCCTAGCCGAAACAGTGCTCTACCCCCGAAGATGAGTTCACGAGGCGCTACCTAAATAGCTTTCGGGGAGAACCAGCTATCTCCCGGTTTGATTGGCCTTTCACCCCCAGCCACAAGTCATCCGCTAATTTTTCAACATTAGTCGGTTCGGTCCTCCAGTTAGTGTTACCCAACCTTCAACCTGCCCATGGCTAGATCACCGGGTTTCGGGTCTATACCCTGCAACTTAACGCCCAGTTAAGACTCGGTTTCCCTTCGGCTCCCCTATACGGTTAACCTTGCTACAGAATATAAGTCGCTGACCCATTATACAAAAGGTACGCAGTCACCCTGATAAATCAAGGCTCCCACTGCTTGTACGTACACGGTTTCAGGTTCTTTTTCACTCCCCTCGCCGGGGTTCTTTTCGCCTTTCCCTCACGGTACTGGTTCACTATCGGTCAGTCAGGAGTATTTAGCCTTGGAGGATGGTCCCCCCATATTCAGACAGGATACCACGTGTCCCGCCCTACTCTTCGAGTTCACAACACATGCGATTTTGTGTACGGGACTATCACCCTGTACCGTCGGACTTTCCAGACCGTTCCACTACCACACATGCTGATTCAGACTCTGGGCTGCTCCCCGTTCGCTCGCCGCTACTGGGGGAATCTCGGTTGATTTCTTTTCCTCGGGGTACTTAGATGTTTCAGTTCCCCCGGTTCGCTTCATTACGCTATGTATTCACGTAATGATAGTGTGTCGAAACACACTGGGTTTCCCCATTCGGAAATCGCCGGCTATAACGGTTCATATCACCTTACCGACGCTTATCGCAGATTAGCACGTCCTTCATCGCCTCTGACTGCCAGGGCATCCACCGTGTACGCTTAGTCGCTTAACCTCACAACCCGAAGATGTTTCGTAAAACACATCGTGTTGCGAAAATTTGAGAGACTCGAACACACCATTTATCTGTTCTTATTACGGAGAACAGACACAGTGTGTCGTTTCAATTTTCAGCTTGATCCAGATTTTTAAAGAGCAAAACTTCGCAGTGAACCTTTTCAGGTACACTCTGAAGTTTTCTTGTTTTTTTGCAGTAAAGGATGGTGGAGCTATGCGGGATCGAACCGCAGACCTCCTGCGTGCAAGGCAGGCGCTCTCCCAGCTGAGCTATAACCCCATCGTAATACTTCATCTCTGTACCGATAATTTGTCCTGAGACAAGGCGTGGAATGACGAAGCATACTGAAGTATGCGAGTCGTTTCACAACACAGTATCAGGGCAAATTTGGTAGGCCTGAGTGGACTTGAACCACCGACCTCACCCTTATCAGGGGTGCGCTCTAACCACCTGAGCTACAAGCCTGCAGAGATTTTTACTGCTAATTTTTCATCAGACAATCTGTGTGGACACTACAAAGAACGTTTCTTTAAGGTAAGGAGGTGATCCAACCGCAGGTTCCCCTACGGTTACCTTGTTACGACTTCACCCCAGTCATGAATCACAAAGTGGTAAGCGCCCTCCCGAAGGTTAAGCTACCTACTTCTTTTGCAACCCACTCCCATGGTGTGACGGGCGGTGTGTACAAGGCCCGGGAACGTATTCACCGTAGCATTCTGATCTACGATTACTAGCGATTCCGACTTCATGGAGTCGAGTTGCAGACTCCAATCCGGACTACGACATACTTTATGAGGTCCGCTTGCTCTCGCGAGGTCGCTTCTCTTTGTATATGCCATTGTAGCACGTGTGTAGCCCTACTCGTAAGGGCCATGATGACTTGACGTCATCCCCACCTTCCTCCAGTTTATCACTGGCAGTCTCCTTTGAGTTCCCGGCCGAACCGCTGGCAACAAAGGATAAGGGTTGCGCTCGTTGCGGGACTTAACCCAACATTTCACAACACGAGCTGACGACAGCCATGCAGCACCTGTCTCAGAGTTCCCGAAGGCACCAAAGCATCTCTGCTAAGTTCTCTGGATGTCAAGAGTAGGTAAGGTTCTTCGCGTTGCATCGAATTAAACCACATGCTCCACCGCTTGTGCGGGCCCCCGTCAATTCATTTGAGTTTTAACCTTGCGGCCGTACTCCCCAGGCGGTCGACTTAACGCGTTAGCTCCGGAAGCCACTCCTCAAGGGAACAACCTCCAAGTCGACATCGTTTACGGCGTGGACTACCAGGGTATCTAATCCTGTTTGCTCCCCACGCTTTCGCACCTGAGCGTCAGTCTTTGTCCAGGGGGCCGCCTTCGCCACCGGTATTCCTCCAGATCTCTACGCATTTCACCGCTACACCTGGAATTCTACCCCCCTCTACAAGACTCTAGCCTGCCAGTTTCGGATGCAGTTCCCAGGTTGAGCCCGGGGATTTCACATCCGACTTGACAGACCGCCTGCGTGCGCTTTACGCCCAGTAATTCCGATTAACGCTTGCACCCTCCGTATTACCGCGGCTGCTGGCACGGAGTTAGCCGGTGCTTCTTCTGCGAGTAACGTCAATGAATGCGGTTATTAACCACATCCCCTTCCTCCTCGCTGAAAGTACTTTACAACCCGAAGGCCTTCTTCATACACGCGGCATGGCTGCATCAGGCTTGCGCCCATTGTGCAATATTCCCCACTGCTGCCTCCCGTAGGAGTCTGGACCGTGTCTCAGTTCCAGTGTGGCTGGTCATCCTCTCAGACCAGCTAGGGATCGTCGCCTAGGTGAGCCGTTACCCCACCTACTAGCTAATCCCATCTGGGCACATCCGATGGCAAGAGGCCCGAAGGTCCCCCTCTTTGGTCTTGCGACATTATGCGGTATTAGCTACCGTTTCCAGTAGTTATCCCCCTCCATCGGGCAGTTTCCCAGACATTACTCACCCGTCCGCCACTCGTCACCCAAGGAGCAAGCTCCTCTGTGCTACCGTTCGACTTGCATGTGTTAGGCCTGCCGCCAGCGTTCAATCTGAGCCATGATCAAACTCTTCAATTTAAGTTTGATGCTCGTGAATTAAACTTCGTAATGAATTACGTATGTTCACTCAGAGACTTGGTATTCATTTTTCGTCTTGCGACGTTAAGAATCCGTATCTTCGAGTGCCCACACAGATTGTCTGATAAATTGTTAAAGAGCAGTGCAACACGGCTTTCGCTCACTGTTGCGAGGTGGCGTATATTACGCTTTCCTCTTTCAGAGTCAACCGTTTATTTTCAGGTTTTTCTCTTCAACCGAACCGGCTGTTTGTGTGAAGTGATTCACATCCGCCGTGTCGATGGAGGCGCATTATAGGGATCCCATTTTTTAGCACAAGTGTTTTTTAGATCTTTTTTGCTGAGTGGCTGTTTTTTACCCCTTTCGCTACATTCCTGCACAATATGCCTGATTTTTGATAACTAAATCGCTTGCACAGTCTCGATAATCAAACCAAAGTCTTCATTACTGCTCTATTTTATTGAGGTAAACATGTCTGATGTACTGCGCCCTTATAAGGATCTTTTCCCGCAGATCGGGAAACGCGTGATGATCGACACCAGCAGCGTCATCATTGGTGATGTTCGTCTGGCTGATAATGTTGGGATCTGGCCTCTGGTCGCGATCCGTGGTGACGTGAACTACGTACAAATCGGCGCCCGCACAAACATTCAGGACGGTAGCGTGTTACATGTCACGCATAAATCAGCATCTAACCCGCAAGGCAATCCACTGATCGTGGGTGAGGATGTCACCGTGGGCCATAAAGTCATGCTGCACGGCTGCGTCATTGGCAACCGCGTTTTGGTCGGTATGGGATCGATCCTGCTGGACGGTGTCGTAGTAGAAGATGACGTAATGATTGGCGCGGGAAGTTTGGTTCCGCAAAACAAACGCCTGGAGAGCGGGTATCTGTACCTGGGCAGCCCGGTTAAACAGATCCGCCCACTCAGCGATGAAGAAAAAGCGGGCCTGCAGTATTCAGCTAACAACTATGTGAAATGGAAAGACGAGTATTTGAGTCAGGATAACCAAACCCAACCATGAGCATCTTCTTGCTGAGCCTGGATCAATGCTTCGGCTTCATCTTCCAGATCCCAGCGATGCTCCCGAAAAATTTCCATCCACTGTTCAGGCGTGTTGCCGCCAAAGCGACGCGCCAATACCTCTCCGTTGATGGCGCATGTTAGCTGCATACCCTGAACCATCGCCGGGAAAACGACAGCATCTATATCTGACTTCCATTCTTCTCTATCGGGAAACTGGATAGCCTGGTTCACACGGACAGTTCCTGTTGCAGCTGTTTAATGACGGGTTCCGTCTTCGGCAATACGCCATGCCAGAGTAAAACGGCATGCGCCGCCTGCCCTACCAACATTCCCAACCCATCAGCACAATGTTTTGCTCCCTGTAATGCGCACCAGGACAAGAACGGCGTATTCCCTTTCTGATAAAACATGTCGTAGCAATAAACAGAAGCGTTGATCAGTGATGCAGGGATAGCCGGAACATCCCCACTAATCCCACTGGAGGTCGCATTAATAATGAGATCGAAGGTGTTATTCTCAAGCTCATCAAATCCCACGGCCTGAACGCTACCGGTATGGGAAAAGATCTGAGCCAGTTCTTCTGCACGCGAAGCGGTACGGTTTACGATGGCCACCGCACAATCCATAGAAAGAAGAGGGAGTAATACCCCGCGGGATGCCCCACCAGCCCCAATAAGTAAAATACGCGATCCGGGACGAATAAAAGCTAAACGTTCAAGATCGCTTAATAAACCAATACCATCAGTGTTATCCCCAAGTAAGCGTCCATCTTCCAAACGCTTAAGCGTGTTAACCGCCCCGGCAAGCGATGCCCGTTCTGTTAATTCATCAGCCCGCGCAAATGCCTCTTCTTTAAAAGGAACCGTAATATTCGCCCCTTTACCGCCCTCTGCAAAGAAGGTGTTCAGCGTATTCACAAAATTATTGATTGGCGCCAGCACCCGTCCATAGGTGTGATCGATATTCAGCTGCTCTGCAAATTGCTGATGAATAAAAGGCGATTTGCTGTGCGCGATTGGATTGCCAAAAACAGCATAGGCTTCTTTCATATTACCCCTGTCGAAATTGTTCACCCGTCAAGGCATCACGTATTTCCGAAGGATTTAAACGCCCCCCGGTATCACCTTCGACAACGGGGAAATCTATACCAAACTGCACGCGTACTTCCTCTACCGTCCTGCAAGGGGGTAGACCACTCAAATTAGCACTGGTAGAAACTAACGGTTTGCCATAAGCCTGGCACAACGCAACCACCAGCGGATGATCCGTGACGCGCACGGCCAGCGAATCAAAACGGCCGGTTAACCAACGTGGTGTCGTTATCGCTGCCGGAAATACAAAGGTAACGGGACCTGGCCAGCACGCGAAAATAGCATCACGTTGGGCATCAGTGAGCATGCTGTCATCAATATACGGCTTGAGTTGGTCAAAATTTGCCGCAATTAAAATCAAGCCTTTATCAATTGGTCGTTGTTTTAGTTCCAACAGACGAGTAACAGCCGTTTCGCTATCTGGGTCACAGCCGACGCCGAAAACAGCTTCTGTTGGATAAGCGATGACTTTATCTTGTTTCAGAACCGCTATCGCAGCAGCGATGGGATCTGTGGGCAGGTTATTATTCACTTTTTTATTCCGCCGAGACCGGCTTTCCACATTGTTTACTGGCACAAAAGTGTTTCACACCCTGTGCGGTTTTCTTTTCGATGAGAAGCGGATAGTGACACTCAGGACACTCTCCAGCCAGAGGTTTGAAGTTGATGACAAACTGACACTCAGGATAGCGATCGCAGGAGTAAAAAGTTTTGCCATAACGGGAACGCCGCTGGACCAACTGGCCTGTCCGGCATTGGGGGCAAACAATCGCCGTTTCATCTGGTTTGTCGATAAGTTCAGTATGGTCACATGCCGGGTAATCACTACACCCAATAAACATACCGAATCGTCCCTGCCTCAGCACCAGCTCAGCACCGCACTCAGGACAAAACTTACCCTCCAGAACTTTGACAATATGTCCGTCCGCAGAGGATTTTAGCGGACGGACATAGTCGCATTCCGGATACTGTGAACAACCGAGAAACGGGCCATGTTTCCCAGAGCGAATAACCAGTTCAGCCCCGCATTGTGGGCAGGGCTCGTTTTTACGCACCGCAAACAGTGCTGATTTAGCCATAACAACTCATACTGAATGAAGATTGATTAATGCAGCATACCTTCATTCACTTCAAAGAGTAATTCTTCCATTTGCTGATACGCATTTTCACAACCGGGAATGTTGAATAAAACCATCAGGATCACCCACTTCAGGTCTTCCAGATCGAATTCTGCTGTATCCAGCGCGAGTACACGCTCAATCACCATTTCTCGCGTTTCGAGGTTTAGCACCTGGATCTGCTCCAGGAATAATAAGAACCCCCGACAACTCGCATCCAGGCGATCGCACTCTTCCGCCGTATAAATACGAATAGACAGAGGGTCAGATGCAAGCTGCATAGGTTCGGCAAGGCCATCCTGATAATCAGCCAGTTTTTCCAGCCACAGTAACGCGTTGTAGATGTCTTCACGATCAAAACCAGCGTCGGTAAGATCCCGTTCCAGTTTGTCCTGATCCACACGCAGCTCCGCTTCGTTATGGATATATGTCTCAAACAAATACATTAGTACGTCGAACATGGCATGCCCTCCTCAATCGGACATAGCCGCCGGGTACAGCTGCGATCCATCCTGCTAACTCCAGTTCGAGTAGCTGAGCCACTACCTCTGGCACAGGTTGGCCGGCACGTTCAGCGACGACGTCAACAGGTGTTACCTCATCTCCTACGTTAGCCAGGAGCTCAGGAAATGGCAATGCCACCTCTTCGTGATCTGGTGAATAAATTGAATTTTCAGGTTCATCTGGCACCCAATGTAAACCGTATTGCAAATTCTCCAGAATATCTTCTGGAGCCGTAACCAACGTCGCTCCTTGCTTAATGAGCCAATGTGGCCCCTCACAACCTGGGTTCCCTATTGCCCCTGGTAACGCAAAAACGTCCCGTCCTTGCTCCAGGGCACAACGCGCAGTCACCAGCGAACCGCTACGCTGAGCGGCCTCAATCACCAGTACGCCTTTGCTTAAGCCACTGATAATACGATTTCGTCGCGGAAAATTGCGCGGTAGAGGAAGCATATCCAAAGGGAACTCGGACACCAGCGCGCCTCCGGCCTCAATCAGACGTTCGGCAAGATGCGCGTGCCGCCGTGGATGAATGGTTTCCAGGCCGTTCCCCAGCACGGCGATACTGGTTCTATTCATATTTACCGCCGCGTTGTGCGCGACGCCATCGATCCCCCGTGCCAGCCCGCTGGTGATTGTCACACCGCAAGCGGCAAGCTTCTCACAGAATAATCGCCCCCAGCGCTCTCCATACCAGGAATGTTGCCGGCTCCCCACAACAGCGACCTGAAAAGAGTGTAAACAATCGGGATCGCCAACAATAAAGAGGAGTCCCGGGTAATCTTCAGTGGCGCGAAGCTGCGGCGGATAACGTTCGCTATCGGCAAAAACGACATGGTGATGCGGTAACTCCAGCCAGCGCAGCGTTTTTTCCAATTCAATGTCGGAAAAGCTTAAAAAACGTGCGGCCTGGCGGGGAGAGAATCCTGCATACTGGAGTATCGTTTTGTTAATACACGGTTGAGCAATAAGCCAGTGAGCAATGCGCACCATCTCATCACCATAAAGTTCACATACTCGTGCTAAACGTAACCAAATTTCGGTGTGGGTCATCCCTTTTCCCCCTGCCACAAGCAGTCATAGCAATCTTTGCGATTGGTCACTGATGCTGTCAATCAGAAGGGGTTTTGTCTAGAATAGAGGTAATAATCTTTCCAACTCCTGAACACAACTCTGGATAACTATGTCAGTTTTGCAAGTGTTACATATCCCGGACGAGCGTCTTCGCAAAATCGCAAAACCGGTTGAAGAAGTGAATGCAGAAATTCAGCGTATCGTCGATGATATGTTCGAGACGATGTACGCCGAAGAAGGTATTGGCCTGGCGGCAACGCAGGTTGATATTCATCAGCGCATCATTGTTATTGATATCTCTGAAAATCGCGATGAGCGCCTGGTGTTGATCAACCCTGAGCTACTGGAAAAAGACGGTGAAACCGGCATTGAAGAAGGTTGCCTGTCTATTCCCGAACAGCGAGCATTAGTACCGCGCGCTGAGAAAGTAAAAATTCGCGCACTCGATCGTGAGGGTAACCCCTTTGAACTGGAAGCCGATGGCCTGTTAGCGATCTGCATTCAACACGAAATGGATCACCTGGTCGGTAAATTGTTTATTGATTATCTGTCGCCGTTGAAACAACAACGCATTCGTCAGAAAGTTGAAAAACTCGACCGCCTGAACGCCCGACCTTAAGGACAAGAATCAACGTGTCAGACTCACTACGTATTATTTTTGCGGGTACACCTGACTTTGCAGCGCGTCATCTCGACGCGCTGCTGTCTTCTGGACATAACGTCGTCGGCGTATTTACCCAACCGGATCGCCCAGCAGGACGTGGTAAAAAGCTGATGCCCAGCCCGGTAAAAGTGCTGGCCGAAAAAAAAGGGTTACCGGTTTTTCAGCCCGTCTCTCTTCGTCCTCAGGAAAACCAGCAGTTAGTTGCTGACCTGCACGCAGATGTAATGGTGGTAGTGGCATATGGCCTTATTCTGCCAAAAGCCGTGCTGGACATGCCGCGCTTGGGATGCATCAACGTCCATGGTTCCCTGCTTCCTCGCTGGCGCGGCGCGGCACCCATCCAACGTTCACTGTGGGCTGGCGATACCGAAACCGGCGTCACCATCATGCAGATGGATGTCGGTCTGGATACCGGCGATATGCTACACAAACTCTCTTGCCCAATCACCACTGAAGACACCAGCGCCAGCCTCTACAATAAGTTAGCCGAACTCGGCCCACAGGGACTGCTGCACACACTGCACCTGTTGGCAACGGGCACCGCGAAACCTGAAGTCCAGGATGAATCGCTGGTGAGCTATGCCGAGAAGCTAAGTAAAGAAGAAGCCCGCATGGACTGGACGCTTAGTGCCGTTCAGCTGGAGCGCTGCATTCGCGCCTTTAATCCATGGCCGATGAGTTACATCGTCATTGATGAGCAGCCGGTCAAAATCTGGCAGGCCACGGTGATTGATAAACCTGCAGGTGCCGAACCAGGAACGATTCTGGAAGCAACCCGCCAGGGTATTCAGATTGCGACAGGCGATGGCATCCTGAATCTCATCTCTTTGCAGCCAGCCGGTAAAAAAGCCATGAGCGCGCAGGACCTGTTGAATTCACGCCGGGAATGGTTCGTTCCTGGAAACCGTCTGCTCTGACGGTTCATCTCTTAAAGCCCGGCATCTCCGGGCATTTTTATTTTTGCGGTTATGAAAAAAAATCTAAATTTACGCAGTATGGCGGCGCAGGCCGTCGAACAGGTTGTCGAAAAGGGGCAGTCGCTAAGCAATGTGCTACCTGCCATGCAGCAGAAAGTTGCCGATAAAGATAAGGCGCTGTTACAGGAACTTTGCTTCGGCGTATTGCGCACCCTCTCCCAACTTGAGTGGATGATCAAACAGCTGATGGAACGCCCGATGACGGGTAAACAGCGCACGGTCCACTACCTGATCATGGTCGGTTTCTACCAACTACTGCATACCCGTATCCCTCCTCATGCTGCATTAGCTGAAACAGTGGAAGGCGCGGTCGTGATCAAACGCCAGCAGTTGAAAGGCCTGATTAACGGCGTACTACGCCAGTTTCAGCGCCGCCAGGACGAACTGTTAACCGAGTTTGCACAAAGCGAACTGCGCTTCTTACACCCATCCTGGTTAGTAAAACGCATTAAGAATGCTTATCCACAGCAGTGGGAAACCATTCTTGCGGCTAATAACCAGCGTCCGCCAATGTGGCTACGCGTTAACCGTAACCACCACTCGCGCGACGCGTGGCTAGCATTGCTGGCGGAAAGTGGTCTTACCGGCTTCCCACACCCGGATTACCCGGATGCTGTGCGTCTGGAAACCCCAGTGTCAGTTCTGGCATTGCCCGGCTTCGAGCAGGGATGGGTAACCGTCCAGGACGCTTCCGCTCAAGGATGCGTAAGCTATCTGCAGCCGAAGAACGGTGAACAGATCCTCGATTTATGTGCAGCGCCAGGTGGAAAGACGACACATATTCTGGAAGTTGCTCCGAATGCAAATGTAATGGCGGTCGACGTAGACGAAAAACGTCTGTCACGCGTCTACGACAACCTGAAGCGTTTGGGCATGAAGGCCACCGTCAAGCAGGGCGATGGTCGTTTTCCACAACAATGGTGTGGCGAACAGCAGTTCGATCGTATTCTGCTGGATGCTCCATGCTCAGCCACTGGGGTCATTCGTCGCCATCCGGATATTAAATGGCTGCGCCGTGACCGGGATATCACCGAGCTTGCCCAACTACAGGCAGAGATCCTGAATGCGACTTGGGCGCATCTGAAGCCGGGCGGCACGCTGGTTTATGCAACCTGTTCTATTCTGCCTGAAGAGAACCAGCAGCAGATTGCGGCCTTCCTGACGCGTACGCCAAACGCGGTATTAAGCGAAACCGGCACACCTGAGCAACCAGGCCGCCAGAATTTACCGAGTGCAGAAGAAGGTGATGGCTTCTTTTACGCTAAGCTAATCAAAAAGTGATGAGATAACGGGTCGCGACTGATGAAAATTATCATTCTGGGCGCAGGGCAAGTTGGTGGTACGTTGGCTGAAAACCTGGTCGGCGAGAACAACGATATCACGGTAGTCGATACCAACGGTGAACGCTTGCGCAGCCTGCAGGACAAGTTCGACCTCCGCGTTGTGCAGGGGCATGGCTCTCATCCCCGCGTACTGCGCGAAGCTGGCGCCGACGACGCTGATATGCTGGTCGCCGTGACCAGCTCTGATGAGACCAATATGGTCGCCTGTCAGGTCGCTTATTCGCTCTTCAATACGCCTAATCGTATCGCACGTATTCGGTCACCGGATTATGTGCGCGATGCCGATAAACTCTTCCACTCCGAAGCGGTACCTATCGATCACCTCATTGCCCCAGAGCAACTGGTTATCGACAGCATCTACCGGCTGATTGAATATCCTGGTGCCCTACAGGTGGTAAATTTTGCCGAAGGTAAAGTCAGTCTCGCAGTGGTTAAAGCCTATTATGGCGGTCCACTGATCGGTAACGCACTGTCGACTATGCGCGAGCATATGCCGCATATCGATACCCGCGTTGCGGCAATTTTCCGCCATGACAGACCTATTCGCCCGCAGGGCTCTACCATCGTGGAAGCAGGTGACGAAGTATTCTTTATTGCAGCGTCACAACATATTCGCGCAGTGATGAGCGAACTGCAGCGTCTGGAAAAACCCTACAAGCGCATCATGCTTGTGGGCGGCGGTAATATCGGTGCCGGACTCGCTCGGCGGCTGGAAAAGGATTACAGCGTTAAGTTGATCGAGCGCGATCAGCAACGAGCTTCAGAGCTTGCTGAAAAGTTACAAAATACGATCGTCTTTTTTGGCGATGCTTCGGATCAAGAACTGCTCGCCGAAGAGCATATTGATCAGGTTGATCTGTTTATTGCCGTCACTAACGATGACGAAGCTAACATCATGTCGGCAATGCTGGCTAAACGTATGGGCGCCAAGAAAGTAATGGTGCTGATTCAACGTAAGGCGTACGTTGATCTGGTGCAGGGCAGCGTGATTGATATTGCCATTTCACCACAGCAAGCAACGATCTCTGCATTGCTCAGCCACGTCCGTAAAGCAGATATCGTCGGCGTTTCTTCGTTGCGCCGTGGTGTGGCAGAAGCCATCGAAGCTGTCGCGCACGGAGATGAAACAACATCCCGGGTTGTCGGCCGTGCAATTGACGAGATTAAGCTGCCGCCAGGAACAATCATTGGCGCCGTTGTTCGGGGTAATGACGTAATGATCGCTAATGACAACTTGCGTATTGAGCAGGGTGATCACGTCATTATGTTCCTGACCGATAAAAAATTTATTACCGATGTCGAACGTTTATTCCAGCCAAGTCCCTTCTTTCTGTAATTATGAGGGTGCTAGTACAGCACCCTTTTTATTTCCCCTTATTTTTCATGGTCTAATAAATTCCCCAGTCAGCAATACATAAATGGAAATTGTCTTAACATTTGTTAGACTTATAAACGTCAGCTGCATAGGGAGAATAAAATGAGCATTATTAAAGAATTTCGCGAATTCGCGATGCGCGGGAATGTTGTAGATTTAGCAGTGGGTGTCATTATTGGTGCGGCATTCGGTAAGATTGTTTCGTCACTGGTTGCCGACATCATCATGCCACCACTGGGCTTGTTAATTGGTGGGATTGATTTTAAACAGTTTGCCTTAACGTTACGCGACGCGCAGGGAGATATCCCGGCGGTCGTGATGCACTACGGTGTGTTTATTCAGAATGTGTTTGATTTCATTATTGTTGCCTTTGCTATCTTTATGGCCATCAAGCTAATCAACAGACTGAATCGCAAAAAGGCTGAAGAGCCAACAGCACCGCCAGCCCCATCAAAAGAAGAGGTGTTGCTGAGTGAAATACGTGACCTGCTGAAAGAACAAAATAACCGTTCTTAAGCACTCACTGAAACAAGAAGGCCAGTGGTAAAAAAGTGATTCACTTTCTTGCCACTGGCCTCCCAGTTACCCCGATTTCCTTGTTTACCTTTACGCTGATAACTTCCTTTTCCTTTCTTATTTTTCTCAACTCGCTGTCTGAATAGCGGGTCATGCAATAGTGCTTCAATGGCGTTGTCCTTTATCTGCCCTTTGGTGTGCTGATAATGACTCATAATCTCTCCAGTGTGTAATAATTTACGCCGCGAGTGTAGACCTGACCGTTCAATAAATCAACAGCCTGATTTTGTTCCGCTAGCGCCTTGCTCAAGTGCCTCGAGAATAGAGCAGTAAACGCTGCTATGCGCCATGCCGCAGCATGCATCGTTCAATCGCTGTAGCGAGCGCTGCATTGTCTGAAGCTCAGCAATTCGGGCTTCAACCTCTTTTAATCTTTCCTGAACAATTCCCTTAGACTCCTGGCAAGTATGGTGCTCAGGATCGATACGGATCGAGAGTAACTCGCGGATCGACTCCAGAGTAAAACCAAGCTGTCGGGCATAACGAATAAATTTAAGACGTTGAAGATCGCTTTCGGTATAGAGTCGAAATCCACCTTCAGTGCGTACTTCATGCTCCATCATTTGCTGCTTTTCATAGTAGCGGATGGTATCTGGCGTGACTTCAGCCAGTTTAGCTAATTCGCCAATACGATACATGGTACCTCCGCTAATCATCACTAATCCGATGCAGAAGTTTTTCTGCATATTCCCCACGCAAAAACTCGGTGCTGAGTCCAGCCTGTCGAAGTTTAAGTTCAAGGAGCGAAAGACGTCGACTTACCTCCTCATACTGAACCTCATCTTTACGAATTCCTGCAAGGATATCAAGCAGACGAATTGCTTCTCTGCGCAGCTCAAGTTCGGGAGGAAGGCAACCCGAATTTTTTAATAACCTGTAGCCGGCTCGCAGTTCCGGTGGAATATGAGAATCATCATCCAGAGCAAGCGGCTCACCGGAACCCGGTAAATCATCAAACTCGCCTTTGGCCTGCGCGTTATTAATATGGCGCTCTGCCCACTGGTCCAGTAACCACATACAGTGCTCCAGGGGGTGAACAAAAAAAGTACAGTTCGTATAGATAGGTTGGGGTGCTTCGGATATAAAAAAACCCGCCGGGGCGGGTTTTTTTACGTTACTACAGATTACTCTGCAGCAGCTTCTGCTTGCGATTCAGAGCGATCAACCAGCTCGATGTATGCCATCGGCGCATTGTCGCCTGCACGGAAGCCACACTTCAGAATGCGAGTGTAACCACCGGCGCGGCTCGCGAAACGCGGGCCCAGCTCGTTAAACAGTTTTGCCACGATCTCGTTATCACGAGTACGGGCGAATGCCAGACGACGATTAGCTACGCTATCAGTCTTGGCAAGAGTAATCAGCGGCTCAACTACGCGGCGCAGCTCTTTCGCTTTAGGCAGGGTCGTCTTGATGATCTCATGACGAACCAGTGAACCTGCCATATTGCGGAACATAGCCTGGCGATGGCTGCTGTTGCGGTTCAGTTGACGACCACTCTTACGATGGCGCATGACCTTATCCTTCTCAGTAAAACCTTAACCTGTGATCCGGTTACTCGTCAGCGATGCTTGCCGGTGGCCAGTTTTCCAGGCGCATGCCCAGAGACAGTCCACGGGAAGCCAGCACGTCTTTAATCTCAGTAAGAGATTTTTTACCAAGGTTAGGCGTCTTAAGAAGCTCAACCTCAGTACGCTGTACCAGATCACCGATATAGTGGATAGCTTCTGCTTTGAGGCAGTTAGCAGAGCGGACAGTCAATTCCAGATCGTCAACAGGGCGCAGCAGGATCGGATCGAACTCTGGTTTCTCTTCTTTAACTTCCGGCTGACGTACATCACGTAAATCAACGAAAGCTTCAAGTTGTTCTGCCAGAATGGTTGCCGCACGACGAATCGCCTCTTCAGGATCGATTGTGCCGTTGGTTTCCATTTCGATGACCAGCTTGTCCAGGTCGGTACGCTGTTCTACACGCGCAGCTTCAACATTGTAGGCAATACGCTCTACAGGGCTGTAGCAGGCGTCGACCAGCAGACGGCCGATTGGGCGCTCATCTTCTTCCGAATGAATTCGGGTAGAAGCCGGCACATAACCACGACCGCGCTGAACTTTGATGCGCATGCTAATAGATGCGTTCTCATCGGTCAGGTGGCAGATCACGTGCTGTGGCTTGACGATTTCGACATCACCATCATGGGTGATATCGGCTGCAGTCACAGGGCCAATGCCAGATTTATTCAAGGTAAGAATAACGTCATCTTTACCCTGAACTCTCACCGCCAGCCCTTTCAGGTTGAGCAGGATTTCCAGGATATCTTCCTGAACGCCTTCTTTGGTGCTGTACTCATGTAGTACACCATCAATCTCAACCTCGGTCACCGCACAACCCGGCATCGATGAGAGCAGAATACGGCGCAGTGCGTTACCCAAAGTATGGCCAAAGCCACGCTCTAAAGGCTCAAGGGTCACCTTGGCGTGCGTCGAACTCAGTTGCTCGATATCTACCAGGCGCGGTTTTAGAAACTCTGTCACAGAACCCTGCATTGTGTCCTCTCTTTGGTACTAAGCTTTACTTGGAGTAAAGCTCGACGATCAGGTGTTCGTTAATGTCCGCAGACAGATCAGAACGCTCCGGCTTACGCTTGAACGTACCTTCCATCTTGCCAGCATCAACTTCCAGCCAGGTTGGCTTTTCACGCTGCTCAGCCAGCTCCAGAGCGGCTTTCACGCGAGACTGCTTCTTCGCTTTCTCACGAATGCTAACAACGTCATTCGGACTAACCTGATAAGAAGCGATGTTAACAACACGACCGTTTACCATAATTGCTTTATGGCTGACCAGCTGACGTGCTTCTGCACGAGTGGCACCGAAGCCCATACGGTATACAACGTTGTCCAGACGACCTTCCAGCAGACCCAACAGGTTTTCACCGGTGTTGCCTTTCAGACGTGCTGCTTCTTTGTAGTAGTTACGGAACTGACGCTCCAGCACACCGTAGATACGGCGAACTTTTTGCTTTTCACGCAACTGCACACCATAGTCAGACAGACGCGGTTTACGCGCACCGTGCTGGCCAGGAGCTTGTTCAATTTTACACTTGGTATCGATCGCGCGAACGCCAGACTTAAGGAATAAGTCAGTGCCCTCACGACGGCTCAGCTTGAGCTTAGGACCCAAATATCTTGCCATTTTCTTTCTCCAACAATCCTAGAAACGAGGCGTTATACGCGACGTTTTTTCGGCGGACGACAACCGTTATGAGGGATCGGAGTCACATCAGTAATATTAGTGATGCGGAAACCAGCGGCGTTCAGAGCACGAACAGTAGATTCGCGACCTGGACCCGGTCCTTTGACCATAACTTCCAGATTCTTGATACCGTATTCTTTTACGGCTTCAGCGCAACGCTCTGCTGCAACCTGAGCTGCAAACGGAGTGGATTTGCGAGAACCACGGAAACCGGAACCACCGGCTGTTGCCCAACCCAGCGCGTTACCCTGACGATCAGTAATGGTAACGATGGTGTTGTTAAAAGAAGCATGGATATGAGCCACGCCGTCAGAGACTTGTTTTCTTACACGTTTACGTGCACGAATTGGTGCCTTTGCCATTATTCAATCACCCCGATTATTTCTTGATCGGTTTGCGCGGACCCTTACGGGTACGTGCGTTGGTCTTGGTACGCTGACCGCGAACCGGGAGACCACGACGATGACGCAAACCGCGATAGCAACCAAGGTCCATAAGGCGCTTGATGCTCATGCTAACTTCACGGCGCAGATCACCTTCAACGACAAATTTGGCAACTTCGTCACGCAGCGTGTCGATTTGTTCTTCAGACAGCTCACTGATCTTAACATCTTCAGCGATACCCGCTGCAGCCAGAATGGCCTTAGAACGGGTCTTGCCGACGCCGTAGATCGAAGTTAATGCGATCACAGCATGTTTCTGATCAGGAATGTTAATGCCTGCTATACGGGCCACTATGCACTCCTACTATTTAATATGTACGCACCATGCTGAAAAGCCCGTTTTCAGGATACTCAAATGGAAACGCACAGACATACAAAAGATTGGCTGGCTAATCTAGCCAGCTCAACCCAACTTTGCAAGAAAAATATGCGAATAAATCAGCCTTGGCGCTGTTTATGCTTTGGCTCGGCACTGCAAATCACACGGATGACACCATCACGCTTAACGATTTTGCAGTTACGGCATAATTTCTTGACGGAAGCACGAACTTTCATTTTTACTCTCCGTAACTTCTCGGGCGACTGTTAACGGCCGTAGCCTTTCAGATTCGCCTTCTTCAATGCAGACTCATACTGACTTGACATCATCAGAGTTTGCACTTGAGCCATAAAGTCCATAATCACGACAACAACGATAAGCAGTGAGGTTCCACCGAAGTAGAACGGTACTTTCATTGCATCACGCATGAACTCCGGGATCAGGCAGATAAAGGTAATGTAAAGCGCACCAACCAAGGTCAGGCGGGTCATTACTTTATCGATATACTTCGCCGTTTGCTCTCCCGGACGAATTCCTGGTACAAATGCACCGGACTTCTTCAGGTTATCTGCTGTTTCACGCGGGTTGAAAACCAACGCCGTGTAAAAGAAACAGAAGAAGATGATTGCAGACGCATAGAGTAACACATAAAGCGGTTGCCCAGGCTGCAAATACAGCGAAATTGTTGTCAGCCAGTTCCAACCAGTACCGCCCCCGAACCATGACGCGATGGTCGCCGGGAACAGAATAATACTGGAAGCGAAGATTGCTGGGATAACCCCGGCCATATTCACTTTCAGCGGTAAATGTGTGCTCTGTGCAGCATAGACACGACGACCTTGCTGACGTTTCGCGTAGTTTACCACAATGCGGCGTTGACCACGTTCAACAAATACAACAAAGAACGTCACTGCAAATACTAATACTGCAACCAACAGCAACACGAGGAAGTGCAGGTCGCCTTGACGCGCTTGCTCGATAGTATGGGCAATGGCTGGCGGGAGTCCCGCGACGATACCGGCGAAGATAATGATTGAGATACCGTTGCCGATACCACGTTCAGTAATCTGTTCACCCAACCACATCAGGAACATTGTCCCTGTAACCAGACTTACAACAGCGGTGAAATAGAATGCAAAACCTGGATTCATCACCAGGCCTTGCATACCAGGCATATTCGGCAGACCGGTAGCAATACCGATCGACTGGAATATCGCCAGCACCAGAGTACCGTAGCGGGTGTACTGGCTGATCTTACGACGACCAGACTCCCCTTCTTTCTTAATTTCCGCCAACGTTGGATGAACCACCGTCAGCAGCTGGATAATGATCGACGCCGAAATATACGGCATGATCCCCAGAGCAAAGATAGAAGCACGGCTGAGAGCACCACCAGAGAACATGTTGAACATTTCAATGATGGTGCCTCGCTGTTGCTCAAGCAGTTTGGCAAGTACAGCGGCATCAATACCAGGGATCGGAATGAAAGAGCCAATACGGAACACAATCAGCGCGCCGATAACAAACAGCAGTCTGCGTTTCAGCTCGCCTAAGCCACCTTTGGCACTTTGAAAATCTAATCCCGGTTGTTTAGCCATCTGCTACTTATTCCTCGATTTTACCGCCAGCAGCTTCGATAGCAGCACGAGCGCCTTTAGTAACACGCAGGCCACGAACAGTTACCGGAGTAGTGACTTCACCAGCCAGGATCACTTTCGCGAACTCGATCTGGATACCGATAATGTTTGCTGCTTTCAGCGTATTCAGGTCTACAACACCGCCTTCAACTTTAGCCAGGTCAGACAGACGAACTTCGGCTGTGATCGCTGATTTACGTGAAGTGAAGCCGAATTTCGGCAGACGACGGTACAGAGGCATCTGACCACCTTCGAACCCGCGACGTACGCCACCGCCAGAACGAGACTTCTGACCTTTGTGACCACGACCACCGGTTTTACCGAGGCCAGAACCGATACCACGACCCAGGCGGCGAGCCGCTTTTTTAGAGCCTTCGGCCGGAGACAGAGTATTTAAACGCATCTCTTACTCCTCAACTTTAACCATGAAGGAAACCGCGTTGACCATACCACGAACAGCAGGAGTATCCTCGCGTTCTACGGTGTGACCAATACGACGCAGACCCAGGCCAAGCAGCGTTGCCTTGTGTTTCGGCAGACGACCGATTGCACTGCGGGTTTGAGTAATTTTAATAGTCTTTGCCATGGTTTATTTCCCCAGAATTTCTTCAACGGATTTACCACGCTTGGCAGCGACCATTTCCGGAGATTTCATATTTTCCAAACCATCGATAGTTGCACGAACCACGTTAATCGGGTTGGTGGAACCATACGCTTTAGCCAGAACGTTACGAACTCCAGCGACTTCCAGAACGGCGCGCATTGCACCACCGGCGATGATACCGGTACCTTCGGAAGCCGGCTGCATGAAGACACGAGAACCCGTGTGAGTACCCTTAACCGGGTGCTGCAGGGTGCCGTGGTTCAGCGCGACGTTAATCATATTGCGACGGGCTTTTTCCATCGCTTTCTGGATCGCTGCTGGAACTTCACGCGCTTTACCGTAACCAAAACCAACGCGACCGTTACCATCGCCAACTACAGTCAGAGCTGTGAAGGAGAAAATACGACCACCTTTAACGGTTTTAGATACGCGGTTAACCGCGATCAGCTTTTCCTGCAGTTCGCCAGCTTGTTTTTCGATGTGAGCCATCTTACACCTCTACCTTAGAACTGAAGGCCAGCTTCACGGGCAGCATCTGCCAGTGCCTGGACACGACCATGATATTGGAACCCGGAACGGTCAAAGGATACATCTTTGATGCCTTTTTCCAGAGCGCGTTCAGCAACAGCTTTACCTACAGCTGCAGCAGCGTCTTTGTTACCGGTGTACTTCAATTGTTCAGCGATAGCTTTTTCTACAGTAGAAGCAGCTACCAGAACTTCAGAACCGTTCGGTGCAATTACCTGTGCGTAAATATGACGCGGGGTACGATGTACCACCAGGCGAGTTGCACCCAGCTCCTGGAGCTTGCGGCGTGCGCGGGTCGCACGACGGATACGAGCAGATTTCTTATCCATAGTGTTACCTTACTTCTTCTTAGCCTCTTTGGTACGCACGACTTCGTCGGCGTAACGAACACCCTTGCCTTTATATGGCTCAGGACGACGGTAGGCGCGCAGATCTGCTGCAACCTGACCGATCAGCTGTTTATCAGCGCCTTTCAGCACGATTTCAGTCTGGGTCGGACATTCTGCAGTAATACCTGCCGGCAGCTCATGATCAACGGGATGAGAGAAACCTAAAGCCAGGTTTACTACATTCCCTTTGACCGCTGCGCGGTAACCTACACCAACCAGCTGCAGCTTCTTAGTGAAGCCTTCGGTAACACCGACAACCATTGAGTTCAGCAGGGCACGCGCGGTACCAGCCTGAGCCCAACCATCTACGTAACCATCACGCGGACCGAAGGTCAGTGCATTATCTGCATGATTAACTTCAACAGCATCGTTGAGAGTACGAGTCAGCTCGCCGTTCTTACCTTTGATCGTAATAACCTGACCGCTGATTTTTACATCAACGCCGGCAGGAATAACGACCGGTGCTTTAGCAACACGAGACATTTTTTCCTCCGATTAGGCTACGTAGCAGATAATTTCGCCACCAAGACCAGCTTGGCGCGCTGCACGATCAGTCATAACACCTTTAGAGGTAGAAACAACTGCGATACCCATGCCAGCCATAACTTTTGGCAGCTCGTCTTTACGCTTATAAATGCGCAGACCTGGGCGACTGACACGCTGAATGCTTTCTACAACAGCTTTACCCTGGAAATACTTAAGAGTAAGTTCCAGTTCCGGCTTGGTGTCGCCTTCAACTTTAAAATCTTCAATAAAACCTTCTTCCTTCAGCACGTTGGCAATTGCCACTTTCAGCTTGGAGGAAGGCATGGTGACCGCAGCTTTATTCGCGGCCTGACCGTTACGGATACGGGTCAGCATATCCGCGATCGGATCTTGCATGCTCATCTGTCTTTACTCCCGTGATTCAATTGGTAATTACCAGCTAGCCTTTTTCAAGCCCGGTACTTCACCGCGCATAGCGGCTTCACGAAGCTTAATACGGCTCAACCCGAACTTGCCCACATAGCCATGCGGACGACCTGTTTGACGGCAGCGGTTACGCTGACGAGACGGGCTGGAATCACGCGGCAGAGACTGCAGCTTCAGAACTGCGTTCCAACGATCTTCGTCGGTCGCGTTCACATCAGAGATAATAGCCTTCAGTTCAGCGCGTTTTGCGAAGTACTTATCAGCTAAAGCTACGCGCTTTACTTCGCGTGCTTTCATTGATTGCTTAGCCATTCAGTAACCCTACCTTACTTGCGGAACGGGAAGTCAAAGGCAGCCAGCAGAGCACGGCCTTCTTCATCAGATTTCGCAGTAGTGGTAATGGTAATATCCAAACCACGCACGCGGTCGACTTTATCGTAGTCGATTTCTGGGAAGATGATCTGCTCACGGACACCCATGCTGTAGTTACCACGACCGTCGAAAGACTTAGCGGACAAGCCACGGAAGTCACGGATACGTGGAACAGCAATAGTGATCAGGCGCTCAAAGAACTCCCACATGCGTTCGCCACGCAGAGTTACTTTACAGCCGATCGGATAGCCCTGACGGATTTTGAAGCCTGCAACAGATTTGCGTGCTTTGGTGATCAACGGCTTTTGACCGGAGATTGCTGTCAGATCAGCTGCTGCGTTATCCAGCAGTTTCTTGTCAGCGATCGCTTCACCAACACCCATGTTCAGGGTGATCTTCTCGACCCGAGGGACTTGCATGACAGAATTGTAGTTAAACTCAGTCATGAGTTTAGCGACTACTTCGTCTTTGTAGTAATCATGCAGTTTCGCCATCGTACTACTCCAAATTACTTGATAGTTTCGCTGTTAGACTTGAAGAAACGGACTTTTTTGCCATCTTCGAATCTAAAGCCTACACGGTCAGCCTTGCCGGTTGCCGCGTTGAAGATAGCAAGGTTAGAGATCTGAATAGCTGCTTCTTTCTCTACAATGCCGCCTGGTTGGTTCAGGGCCGGAACCGGCTTCTGATGTTTCTTAACCAGGTTGATACCTTCAACAATGACCTTGCCGGAAGACAGGACATTTTTTACTTTACCGCGTTTACCTTTATCTTTACCGGTTAACACGATAACTTCGTCATCACGACGGATCTTCGCTGCCATGATTCGCTCCTTAGAGTACTTCTGGTGCCAGAGAGATAATTTTCATGAACTTCTCGTTACGAAGTTCACGAGTTACCGGCCCAAAAATACGCGTACCGATAGGTTGCTCACTGTTATTGTTTAAAATAACGCATGCATTACCATCGAAGCGAATGACAGAACCGTCCGGGCGACGAACACCCTTCTTGGTGCGCACCACTACCGCCTTCAGCACATCACCTTTTTTGACCTTACCACGCGGAATTGCTTCCTTGATGGTGATCTTGATGATGTCGCCTACGCCTGCGTAGCGACGGTGCGAGCCACCCAGAACCTTGATACACATTACGCGACGTGCACCGGAGTTGTCGGCGACGTTCAGCATAGTCTGTTCTTGGATCATTTTAGTGCTCCGCTAATGTCAACTACTACTGAGACCCGAAAATCAGGTCGTTAAAAAGCCCCATATCGGGGGCGCGGCATTATAACACCGCTTCAACGATATGGGTAGAAAAAATAAACGGCTCATCGCTGAGCCGTTTATTCGTTGAGAATGCATACTCTATTACAGAATAGCTTTCTCTACAACGCGAACCAGCGTCCAGGACTTAGTCTTGGACAGCGGACGGCATTCGCGGATTTCAACCACGTCACCAGTACCGCATTCGTTGTTCTCGTCATGTACGTGCAGTTTGGTCGTACGCTTGATGAATTTACCGTAGATCGGGTGTTTCACAAAACGTTCGATAGCAACAACAATGGATTTCTCCATTTTGTCGCTAACAACGCGACCTTGCAGAGTACGGATTTTATCGGTCATTACGCACCCGCCTTCTCAGTCAGTAAAGTCTTAACGCGTGCGACATCACGACGCACTTGCTTCAACAGGTGAGACTGTTGCAGCTGGCCACTTGCAGCCTGCATACGCAGGTTGAACTGCTCACGCAGCAGATTCAGCAGCTCGGTGTTCAGCTCTTCAACACTCTTCTCACGCAGCTCTTTTGCTTTCATTACATCACCGTCTTAGTTACAAAGGTGGTTTTAATCGGCAGTTTCGCTGCTGCCAGCTTGAATGCTTCACGGGCCAGCTCTTCCGGTACACCGTCCATTTCATACAGGACTTTACCCGGCTGAATCAAGGCAACCCAATACTCCACGTTACCTTTACCTTTACCCATACGCACTGCCAGCGGCTTTTCAGTGATCGGTTTGTCCGGGAATACACGGATCCAGATCTTACCTTGACGCTTAACTGCACGGGTCATAGCACGACGTGCTGCTTCGATCTGACGGGCAGTCAGACGACCACGGCCAACAGCTTTCAGACCGAAGCTGCCGAAGCTAACATCCGTACCCTGCGCCAGACCGCGGTTACGGCCTTTGTGCATTTTACGGAATTTTGTACGCTTTGGTTGTAACATCAGCGACGCTCCTTATTTACGGCCTTTACGCTGCTGCTTTTTAGGTTGAGCAGCCGGTTCCGGTTGTTCAACAGCAGCCATACCACCCAGGATCTCGCCTTTGAAGATCCATACCTTAACGCCGATTACACCGTAAGTGGTGTGCGCTTCAGAGGTGTTGTAGTCGATGTCAGCACGCAGAGTGTGCAGCGGTACGCGACCTTCGCGGTACCATTCGGTACGTGCGATTTCCGCGCCGCCCAGACGGCCGCTAACTTCAACTTTAATACCTTTAGCGCCCAGACGCATTGCGTTCTGTACAGCACGCTTCATAGCACGACGGAACATAACACGACGTTCCAGCTGAGAAGTGATGCTGTCAGCAACTAATTTTGCGTCCAGTTCAGGCTTACGCACTTCGGCGATATTGATCTGGGCAGGAACGCCAGCAATATCAGCTACGACTTTGCGCAGTTTTTCTACGTCTTCGCCTTTCTTACCGATAACGATACCCGGGCGAGCGGTGTGAATGGTCACACGGATGCTCTTAGCCGGACGCTCGATAACGATACGAGATACAGACGCTTTAGCCAGTTCCTTAGTCAGGTACTGACGTACTTTAAAATCGCTGTCCAGGTTGTCAGCGAATTCTTTGGTGTTCGCAAACCAGGTTGAGTTCCATGGTTTTACAATACCCAGGCGAATACCATTAGGATGTACTTTCTGACCCATTGCTAGTCTCCAGAGTCTCAGCGATCGGACACAACCACAGTAATGTGGCTGGTGCGCTTCAGGATGCGATCTGCACGACCTTTTGCACGCGGCATAATGCGCTTCATGCTAGGGCCTTCGTCTACGAAAATTTTCGTAACTTTCAGATCGTCAATGTCAGCGCCATCGTTGTGTTCAGCGTTAGCAATGGCAGATTCCAGGACTTTCTTAACCAGTACAGCCGCTTTCTTATTGGTGTAGGTCAGAATATCCAGAGCCTGCGACACTTTCTTACCGCGAATCAGGTCTGCAACAAGGCGAACCTTCTGAGCAGAAGAACGAGCATGGCGATGTTGAGCTAAAGTTTCCATCTCTTCCTCCTACCTTATTTCTTCTTCGCTTTTTTATCAGCAGCATGGCCGCGATAAGTACGAGTCGGTGCGAATTCACCCAGTTTGTGACCGACCATTTCGTCGGAAACAAATACCGGAACGTGCTGACGACCATTATGGACAGCGATGGTCAAACCGATCATGTTAGGAAAGATCGTTGAACGACGGGACCAAGTGCGCAGGGGCTTCTTGTCTCCGCTTTCCACCGCTTTCTCTACCTTCTTCAGCAAGTGCAGGTCAATAAAAGGACCTTTCTTGAGAGAACGTGGCATGGCTTATCCTCTAAAATTATTTGCTACGGCGACGTACGATGAATTTATCAGTACGCTTGTTGCTGCGGGTCTTCTTACCTTTGGTCTGAACGCCCCACGGAGTTACCGGGTGCTTACCAAAGTTACGACCTTCACCACCACCATGTGGGTGATCGACTGGGTTCATCGCAGTACCGCGAACGGTAGGACGAACACCACGCCAGCGTGCAGCACCTGCTTTACCCAGAACGCGCAGCATATGCTCAGCATTGCCAACTTCGCCCAGAGTTGCACGGCAGTCTGCTTCGACTTTACGCATTTCACCAGAACGCAGACGCAGGGTGACATAAGCACCATCACGAGCAACGATCTGAACGTAAGTACCAGCGGAACGTGCCAGCTGACCGCCTTTACCTGGTTTCATTTCTACGTTATGAACGGTAGAACCAACCGGGATATTGCGCATCGGCAGGGTGTTACCTGCTTTGATTGCAGCATCAACGCCAGATTGAACCTGGTCGCCAGCTTTCAGGCCTTTAGGGGCCAGGATGTAACGACGTTCGCCGTCTTTGTACAGAACCAGCGCGATGTTCGCGGAACGGTTCGGATCGTACTCAAGACGTTCAACAATTGCCGGGATACCGTCTTTGTTGCGTTTGAAGTCAACGATACGATAAGCCTGCTTGTGACCACCACCGATGTGACGAGTGGTGATACGGCCATTGTTGTTACGACCACCGGATTTGCTGTTTTTTTCAACCAGCGGAGCAAAAGGTTTGCCCTTGTGCAGCTCTGGGTTGACCACTTTAACAACGTGGCGACGACCCGGAGATGTCGGTTTACATTTAACAACTGCCATTGTATTACTCCTCCGACTTACTCAGCGCCGCCGACGAAGTCCAGATTCTGGCCTTCCTTCAGGGTGACGTAAGCTTTTTTCCAGTCGCTACGACGACCGATACGCTGTCCGTGACGTTTAACTTTCCCTTTAACAACCAGGGTGTTAACGACTTCGACTTCGACTTCAAACAGTTTCTGCACAGCAGCTTTGATTTCTGCTTTGGTCGCGTCTTTAGCAACTTTGAGAACGATGGTATTGGTTTTTTCCATCGCAGCAGACGCTTTTTCAGAAACGTGCGGTGCGCGCAGCACCTTCAGCAAACGTTCTTCACGAATCATGCCAGCATCTCCTCAACTTGCTTAACAGCATCAGCAGTCATTACGACTTTGTCGAAGGCGATCAGGCTAACCGGGTCGATACCAGTTGCATCGCGTACGTCAACCTTGTGCAGGTTGCGCGCAGCCAGGAACAGGTTTTCGTCCAGCTCACCGGTGATGATCAGCACATCTTCCAGAGCCATGTCTTTCAGTTTCTGTGCCAGCAGCTTAGTTTTAGGCGCTTCTACAGAGAATGATTCGACAACGATCAGACGATCCTGACGTACCAGTTCGGACAGAATGCTTTTCAGCGCGCCGCGGTACATCTTTTTGTTAACTTTTTGACTGTGGTCCTGCGGGCGAGCAGCGAAGGTTACGCCACCGGAACGCCAGATCGGGCTCTTGATAGAACCTGAACGCGCACGGCCGGTACCTTTCTGGCGCCACGGCTTTTTGCCTGAACCAGTTACTTCAGCACGAGTCTTCTGAGCACGAGTACCCTGACGAGCACCAGCTGCATAAGCAACAACAACCTGGTGAACCAGCGCTTCGTTGAAATCACGACCGAAGGTAGTTTCGGAAACAGTCAGCGCGCTCTGCGCGTCTTTCAATACTAATTCCATTGCTATCCCCTTACGCCTTCACAGCTGGTTTAACGATCAGGTCGCAACCGGTCGCACCCGGAACACCACCTTTAACCAGCAGCAGGTTGCGCTCAGCGTCAACGCGTACTACGTCAAGGCTCTGAACGGTGACACGCTCGTTACCCATCTGACCTGCCATTTTCTTGCCTTTGAACACTTTGCCCGGAGTCTGGTTCTGACCGATAGAACCCGGAACGCGGTGAGACAAGGAGTTACCGTGAGTCGCGTCCTGGGTACGGAAGTTCCAGCGCTTAACGGTACCAGCGAAACCTTTACCTTTAGAGGTACCGGTTACGTCAACTTTTTTAACGTCAGCAAACAGTTCAACGCTAATGTTCTGACCAACGGTGTATTCTTCACCATCTGCCAGACGGAACTCCCACAGGCCGCGGCCAGCTTCTACGCCAGCTTTAGCAAAGTGACCAGCTTCCGGCTTGGTTACACGGTTAGCTTTTTTAGCACCAGTGGTAACCTGAACAGCGCGATAGCCATCGTTAGCCAGATCTTTGATCTGAGTAACGCGGTTTGCTTCAACTTCGATAACGGTTACTGGGATAGATACGCCATCTTCAGTGAAGATGCGGGTCATACCCACTTTTTTACCGACTAAACCAATCATTGTATCAACCTCTCAATCGCTCGATGACCTGATTAACCCAGGCTGATCTGCACGTCTACACCGGCAGCCAGGTCCAGACGCATCAGAGCATCAACGGTTTTTTCAGTTGGCTCAACGATGTCAACCAGACGCTTGTGAGTGCGAATTTCGTACTGATCACGCGCGTCTTTGTTAACGTGCGGAGAGATCAGAACGGTAAAGCGCTCTTTGCGGGTCGGCAGCGGGATCGGACCACGAACCTGCGCACCAGTGCGCTTGGCAGTCTCGACGATTTCCGCGGTTGATTGATCGATCAGACGATGATCAAACGCTTTCAAACGGATACGGATTCTTTGGTTCTGCATGAGACCAGAGCTCCAATTATTTTATAGACGAAATAGTTACTCCTCAAACCCATTACGATTGATGGGAGAGTGTAACCGTTCTTACAGAGTTCCCCGATTGGGAACATTGTCTGGTATCGCTTTCGCAGTACCGGTGGCTCATATCGAACCGCTGTCAATATTAGACAAGCCCGCGCATTATACGTAAATCTCAGCCTTACGCAAGTGCCGTGTAGATATTAATCACTCAACCAGTAATGCGAGCCCGATTCCGCTCTGAATGCAGAGGTTTTTGTTCATCGTAATTTCTCCGGAAGGAAGCCAACAGAATGAGCAATCAAGCCTTGTATGGTCAGCACGATTTCTTGAAGGTGGCATCTATTTCCACAAAGGATTCGCGCATGTACGCCGACCTCCCCTTTCTGTTTTTCTACATTTCATTATGCGGGCTACTTTGGGCCCAGGATTTACGTACCGGGTTATTACCCGACAAGTTGACCTGCCCTCTGCTCTGGTGCGGTCTTATTTACTACCAGTGCTGTAAACCGGCACTGTTATCCAACGCACTTTGGGGAGCCATAGCAGGCTATAGCGCATTTTCGCTGCTCTACTGGAGTTACCGCCTGGTGCGGCGGTATGAGGGATTAGGCTATGGTGATGTAAAATTCCTCGCCGCCTTGGGTGCCTGGCATCGGTGGGAGTCATTACCACTATTGGTCTTCCTTGCGGCTTGTTTAGCGTGCTGCATGATGGGAGCTGATTATGTAAGACACGGAAAAAAAGGACTAAAAAACCCGCTGCCTTTTGGACCCTATCTGGCGGCTGCGGGTTTTATTATTGGCGGGGTAAATCTGGTACGGGGCTTTTAGTCACTGACTTTAATTTGCGACTGCAGGTAATTTTGCAATCCCAGTTTTCCAATCAGATCCAGCTCCGTTTCGAGCCAGTCGATATGCCCTTCTTCGTCGGTGAGGATCTCTATCATCATATCCCGACTGACATAGTCATGAACGCTATCGGCATAGGCAATGGCTTCACGTAAATCTTTTGCGCCATCCAGCTCAAGTCGAAGATCTGACTGAAGCATCTCCTCAACGTCTTCGCCAATCCCCAACTTACCCAAGTCCTGTAAATTTGGGAGCCCTTCTAAAAACAAAATACGCTCAATGTATTTATCGGCGTGTTTCATCTCATCAATAGATTCATGGTACTCAACATCATTGAGCCGAGTCAGCCCCCAGTTTTTAAACATTCGGGCATGAAGAAAATACTGGTTGATCGCGACAAGCTCATTTCCCAATAGTTTATTGAGATAACTTATGATTTTAACATCACCTTTCATTTTATAGTCCCTCCGCTTCCACTCTTAGAGCGTAGATGGGGCTACAGGGATGTCAAAAAAAAGAGTGTGACTTAGGCGATCTCTTTAAATTCTGGCATTTGTGTTAATTCATCTTGCATCACTTCACGCGCAGCGCGAATGCATTTACCACATTGATTTCCAACAGGAATAAATTTTCGTAATTGTTGAAAAGATTGCGGATGAAACTGGCGAACAGCCTGACGAATTTTTTTATCACTTATCGCATTACACAAACAAACGTACATGATCGCTCCCGTTCAATTTATGCGCAAAGTGTAAATGAGAATAGTTATGATTACAATAGCACAATACTGTTTGTATGCCGACGCGGCTTGCGAAAAATGCGAATAAATATTACAGGTGTCAAATATCAGGCAGCAAAAAGGGCGCCTAAGCGCCCTTTTCAATTCAAAACTAATTAACGAGTAATTAGCTCAGAACTTTAGCAACAACGCCCGCACCAACAGTACGGCCGCCTTCACGGATTGCGAAACGCAGACCGTCGTCCATCGCGATCGGGTGGATCAGGGTAACAACCATTTTGATGTTGTCGCCCGGCATTACCATCTCTACGCCTTCCGGCAGTTCGATGGTACCAGTCACGTCAGTAGTACGGAAGTAGAACTGCGGACGGTAGCCTTTGAAGAACGGAGTATGACGGCCGCCTTCGTCTTTGGACAGGATATAAACTTCAGATTCGAACTTGGTGTGCGGCTTGATAGAGCCCGGCTTAGCCAGTACCTGACCACGTTCGATTTCTTCACGTTTGATACCACGCAGCAGAACACCAACGTTCTCACCAGCACGGCCTTCGTCCAGCAGTTTGCGGAACATTTCAACGCCAGTACAGGTAGACTTAGCAGTCTCTTTGATACCAACGATTTCAACTTCTTCGCCAACTTTAACGATACCGCGCTCTACACGACCGGTAACAACAGTACCACGGCCGGAGATGGAGAATACGTCTTCGATAGGCAGCAGGAACGGCTTGTCAATCGCACGCTCTGGTTCCGGGATGTAAGAATCCAGGTAGCCAGCCAGTTCAACGATTTTAGCTTCCCACTCAGCTTCGCCTTCCAGCGCTTTCAGAGCAGAACCACGAACGATCGGAGTATCGTCGCCCGGGAAATCGTACTGAGACAGAAGTTCACGAACTTCCATTTCTACCAGTTCCAGCAGCTCTTCGTCATCAACCATGTCGCATTTGTTCAGGAACACGATGATGTACGGAACGCCAACCTGACGACCCAGCAGGATGTGCTCACGAGTCTGCGGCATCGGGCCGTCAGTCGCAGCAACAACCAGGATCGCGCCGTCCATCTGCGCAGCACCGGTGATCATGTTTTTAACATAGTCGGCGTGGCCCGGGCAGTCTACGTGTGCGTAGTGGCGAGACGGGGTGTCATATTCAACGTGAGAAGTGTTGATGGTGATACCACGTGCTTTTTCTTCCGGTGCGTTATCGATCTGATCGAATGCACGAGCAGAACCGCCGTAGGTTTTAGCCAGTACGGTGGTGATTGCAGCGGTCAGTGTAGTTTTACCGTGGTCAACGTGGCCGATGGTGCCGACGTTAACGTGCGGTTTTGTACGTTCAAATTTTTCTTTAGACACGGCTATATTCCTTACTATAGTGCTCTCCCCTTATAGAGAGAGCACGGGATTTTGGTTTTTAACCTGCGGCTTATTTACCGCGGGCTTCGATTACGGCCTGAGCAACGTTGTTCGGCGCATCATCATACTTCAGGAATTCCATAGAGTAAGATGCACGACCTTTGGTCAGAGAACGCAGCTGAGTTGCATATCCGAACATTTCAGACAGCGGAACTTCAGCATGAATCTGAACACCAGTAGCGTTAGATTCCTGACCTTTCAACTGACCACGACGACGGCTAAGGTCACCGATGACGTCACCAGTGTTCTCTTCCGGCGTTTCTACTTCAACCTTCATGATCGGCTCAAGCAGAACAGGTTTCGCTTTCTTAAAGCCATCTTTGAAGGCGATAGAAGCAGCCAGTTTAAACGCCAGCTCAGAGGAGTCAACGTCATGGTAAGAACCGAAGTGCAGACGCACGCCCAGATCAACAACCGGATAGCCAGCCAGCGGGCCAGATTTCAGCTGTTCCTGGATGCCTTTATCAACGGCCGGGATGTATTCGCCAGGAATTACACCACCTTTGATGTCGTTGATGAACTCGTAGCCTTTCGGGTTTGAACCCGGCTCCAGCGGGTACATGTCGATAACAACATGACCGTACTGACCGCGACCACCAGACTGCTTAGCGTGTTTACCTTCGATATCGGTAACTTTCGCGCGAATCGCTTCACGGTAAGCAACCTGAGGTTTACCGACGTTCGCTTCAACGTTGAATTCACGCTTCATGCGGTCAACGATGATGTCGAGGTGCAGCTCACCCATACCGGCGATAATGGTCTGGTTAGATTCTTCGTCAGTCCATACGCGGAAAGACGGGTCTTCTTTAGCCAGACGGCCCAGAGCCAGACCCATTTTTTCCTGGTCAGCTTTGGTTTTCGGTTCTACCGCGATGGAGATTACCGGCTCAGGGAATTCCATACGCTCCAGAATGATCACGTGGTCTGGATCACAAATGGTGTCACCAGTTGTCACATCTTTCAGACCGATCGCAGCCGCGATATCGCCCGCGCGAACTTCTTTGATCTCTTCACGCTTGTTGGCGTGCATCTGTACGATACGACCAAAACGTTCACGAGCCGATTTCACTGGGTTGTAAACAGTATCACCGGAGTTAACCACGCCAGAGTACACGCGGAAGAAGGTCAGGTTACCCACGAACGGGTCGGTAGCGATTTTGAATGCCAGAGCAGCAAACGGCTCTTCATCGCTAGCGTGACGCTCAGCCGGAGTATCTTTACCGTCGTCCAGAATACCGTTGATCGCAGGTACGTCGATTGGGGATGGCAGGTAATCAATTACCGCATCCAGCATCGCCTGAACACCTTTGTTCTTGAACGCAGAACCACAGGTTACCAGGATGATTTCGTTGTTCAGAACGCGCTGACGCAGAGCAGTCTTGATCTCTTCTTCAGTCAGTTCTTCACCACCGAGGTATTTCTCCATCAGCTCTTCTGAAGCTTCTGCAGCGGACTCGATCAGGTTCTGGTGCCATTCTTCAGCCAGTTCCTGCATGTCTGCCGGAATATCTTCATAAGTGAAGGTTACGCCTGCGTCTTCTTCGTTCCAGTTGATGGCTTTCATTTTCACCAGGTCAACAACACCGGTGAAATGTTCTTCAGCACCAATAGCCAGCTGCAGCGGAACAGGGTTCGCGCCCAGACGGGTTTTGATCTGACCAACAACTTTCAGGAAGTTCGCACCCATACGGTCCATTTTGTTAACGAACGCAATGCGTGGAACTTTATATTTGTTAGCCTGACGCCATACGGTTTCAGACTGCGGCTGAACACCACCAACTGCGCAGTAAACCATTACTGCACCATCAAGCACACGCATGGAACGTTCTACTTCGATTGTGAAGTCAACGTGCCCCGGGGTGTCGATGATGTTTACGCGATGCGGTTCATACTGCTTGGCCATACCAGACCAGAATGCAGTAGTCGCTGCGGAGGTGATAGTAATACCACGCTCCTGCTCCTGTTCCATCCAGTCCATGGTGGCTGCGCCGTCATGAACTTCACCGATTTTATGGTTTACACCGGTGTAGAACAGAATACGTTCGGTAGTAGTGGTTTTACCGGCGTCGATGTGCGCACTGATACCGATGTTACGGTAGCGCGCGATGGGTGTTGTACGAGCCATTTGATTCCTCGTTTATCTTTTAGGCGTTCAATTTAAGTAGCCCAAAGCGGGCTGCTTACAGGAAGCGCCCGCCTGGTGACTATTACTCCGAAGGGATTACCAACGGTAGTGTGCGAACGCCTTGTTGGCTTCTGCCATACGGTGAACGTCTTCACGTTTCTTAACTGCAGTACCTTTGTTTTCTGCAGCATCAGAAAGTTCGTTCGCCAGGCGCAGAGCCATGGATTTATCACCGCGTTTACGAGCAGCTTCAACGATCCAACGCATTGCCAGAGCATTACGACGAACCGGACGGACTTCAACTGGTACCTGATAAGTAGAACCACCAACGCGGCGAGACTTAACTTCGACAGTCGGGCGCACGTTTTCGAGGGCTACTTCAAAGGCTTCCAGGCCATCTTTACCAGAGCGCTGAGCCAGGGTCTCCAGGGCGCTGTATACGATGGTTTCTGCAGTAGATTTTTTACCATCTACCATCAGGATGTTTACAAATTTAGCCAGCAGCTCTGATCCGAACTTAGGATCCGGCAGAATTTTACGCTGACCAATGACGCGACGACGTGGCATGGGAATACTCCGTTGTTAATTCAGGATTGTCCAAAACTCTAAGAGTTTAGTTTGACATTAATATAAAACGTTTGGCCTTACTTAACGGAGAACCATTAAGCCTTAGGACGTTTCACGCCATACTTGGAACGTGATTGCTTACGGTCTTTAACGCCGGAGCAGTCAAGCGCACCACGAACGGTGTGGTAACGAACACCCGGAAGGTCTTTTACACGACCGCCACGGATCAGGATCACGGAGTGTTCCTGCAGGTTGTGACCTTCACCACCGATGTAGGAAGTCACTTCAAAACCGTTAGTCAAACGCACACGGCATACTTTACGCAGTGCGGAGTTTGGTTTTTTAGGAGTGGTGGTATATACACGGGTACATACACCACGTTTCTGCGGGCAGGCTTCCAGCGCAGGCACGTTGCTCTTTGCAACTTTGCGTGCGCGTGGTTTGCGTACCAGCTGGTTAACTGTTGCCATTAAATAGCTCCTGGTTTTAGCTTTTGCTTCGTAAACACGTAATAAAACGACCTCATACAATATGAGGACGCAGAATTTTAGGTCGGTGTCGAAAAGGTGTCAAGAAATATACAACGATCCCGCAATTACCAGGCAATCTGGTTGGGATGCTTCACCGTAAGTCTGACGAAGTCAGTATAGCTAACCCTGACGACACTGTCTGAAATTTGACCACCCAACCCGCGAGCCTTAATGTCTTCTTCCAGTACATAAACCTTAATGGAGGCATTTTGCAGCGTTTCAAGGAAACGGCTGCCTTCTATGGCTGCAGTCACGCCGTCCTGAAGCAATAAAAGCTCATCGTCTGCGCCAACAAGACGCAGCAGGGAGGAGAAGTCAGTCAGCCACGCTGAGCGATGTAGAGTATGCAGCATGCGCGTTTAGAACCTCATAATGACGTCATAGTTGCCCAGTTCACGGCGCAGTTCTTCAGGTTCAAGTACCGTCGCATCGACAACGAATTTCATGTCCGTATCAAGGCCACGTTCGCGCAATGAGGCAGCGCACAGCCAACATTGTTCTATATCGTACAGCCCCAACAATTTGAAGGTCGCAATATAGTCCCGTGCCAGAATGAGATCAGGTTTTTGCTCTGGCAGGATTTGGAAGACGCCGTCCCCGATAAAAAAGACGCCGAGATCTTCTGTTAGTGCTGATGTCGCCAGTAGTGCATCCAGACCTTCACGGCCCGATGCGCTCCCGTGAGGCACGGTGGAAAATACAAAAGCGATTCGATTCATTAGAACTGCACCACGCGATCGCACGTCAGGGATGCCTCAGCGAGCGAACCCAGCCCACTAAGGTTAAAACCCGCTTGTAAATTAGCCCCAGCCAACGCCAACCTCTCTGCTTCAGTTTCATCAACAACGCCGCGGCGTAGCGCCGCTGCCACGCAGATATTTAGCTCTACGCCATGCTGTTGATTAAGCTGTTGCCAGGCGCGAACCAGATCAAATTCATCACTGGCGGGCGACGTCAGCAGATTGGCGTTATACACGCCTTCACGATAGAAAAAGACACGGCTTAACTCATGACCTTCTTCAATCAATGCGTGAGCAAATTGCAATGCGCTGCTCGCCTGCTGCGTACCATAAGCAGGTCCAGTCACGACGATAGCAAAGCGCATTACTTGTCTTGCCCCTGGAAATCACCGCTCTTGAACTGGCGAATATAAAGATAAACCGTGTGCTTGGAGATGTTCAGGCGGTCAGCAACTTGGTTAATAGCATCTTTGATATCGAAGATACCTTTCTCATACAAGTTCAGGACAATCTGACGATTCTTCGCATTGTTGGAGACGTTACGATCGGCATTCACTTCTTCAATCGTGAACTCCAGCGTCTGGGTAACCAGATCTTCCACTGATGAGGCGAAGTTCACGGCAGAACCCACTTCTGGGGTTTCCGGTGGAATAAAGGTATTCATTATCTGCGAGAAAGGAACATCAAGGTTCATATTGATACACAGCAGACCAATTACGCGATGCTCACGGTTGCGAATGGCAATCGTCACCGACTTCATCAAGACACCGCTTTTCGCACGTGTGAAGTAACACTTCGACACGCTGCTATCCGCACCCGTCATATCATGCAGCATGCGCAACGCCAGATCGGTAATCGGTGAGCCAATTTTACGACCCGTATGTTCACCGTTAGCAATGCGAATAGCCGAGCATTTCAAATCCTGCAAAGAGTGCAATACGATTTCACAATGGGAACCAATGAGCATCGCCAACCCGTCCACTACCGCTTCGTAGGATTTAAGGATATCGAAGTCGGTTTGATCGAAAGGACGTTGATCCAGCAAATCTAGCTCACTGGTTTCGTTGGTTAAAAGCGACCTGGACATGAAAAAAAGCACTCCTTTTCAGGAGCCTGTCGTTATGTTGTCAGGGCAGGCTCATCACTATTAGGGGCATCTAAAGTAATACAGCGCACGAGGCGCTTTCCAGTATTAATTATATCCTGTCGATAATAAAAAACCGCCGCCCTGTGGGCGGCGGTTTTAGGTAACTTATTTTTTGCTGCTGTCTGCAGCTTTTTCAGCCGGGGCAGCATCTGGTTTAGCGTCGGCTTTCGGGGCCGGTTTGATGTCCAGCAGCTCAACATCAAACACCAACGTGGAGTTTGCCGGGATACCCGGAACGCCGGTTTTGCCATATGCCAGATCCGGTGGAATAACCAGCTGGATTTTACCGCCTTTCTTGATGTTTTTCAGACCTTCGGTCCAGCCTGGGATAACACCGTCAAGACGGAAAGAGAGCGGCTCACCACGCGTGTAAGAGTTATCAAACTCTTTACCATCGATCAGTGTGCCTTTGTAGTTCACTACAACGGTATCGCTGTCTTTCGGTGCTTCGCCAGTACCTGCTTTCTCTACTTTGTAGACCAGGCCAGTTGAAGAGGTTTTAACGCCTTTCTCTTTAGCAAACTTCTCGCGGTACACTTTACCTTTGGCTTCGTTATCAGCCGCGTCTTTTTCCATTTTCGCCTGAGCGGAAGACTTCACGCGCGCTTCGAACGCCTGCAGGGTTTGCTCGATTTCCTGGTCGGACAGCTTGCTCTTATCAGCAAACGCGTCCTGAACACCAGCGATCAGCTGGTCTTTATCCAGTTTGATGCCCAGTTTTTCCTGTTCTTTCAGGGAATTTTCCATGTAACGACCCAGAGACGCGCCCAGCGCGTAAGCAGATTTTTGGTCGTCATTTTTGAATGCGGCTTTGCTGTCAGCAGTAGCGGCTGGTTTCGCAGCATCGGCGGCGAAGGTGATCGGGGCATGTAGAGCTACGGCCATCGTGGTCGCCAGCAGCGTTACTTTAAACAGTGATTTCATCCATCTCTCCAGGGCCGGGGCATCTCACCCCAGGGTTAACTAACACAAAAATGTACTATAAAGCGTTGCAGAACAAATCAACATACGGGCACGCCCTATTATCACCACTTTTCAGACTCTTTTTGTTTAAATTAGTTTCGTTGCGAAGGAATGAGTGCTGTGCAAACAGGCAAAGTTGAGTAAAATTCGCCGCAGTCCGCGATCTGCCGGAAATAACAGAAGAGGTGAATCATGCAGGATACAACGATGGAAACCCGCCTGGCTGAGCTGGAAAGTCGCCTGGCATTTCAGGAAATCACCATTGAAGAACTCAACGTGACGGTCACCGCTCACGAACTGGAAATGGCTAAACTGCGCGATCATCTGCGTCTATTGACGGAGAAGCTTAAAGCAACGCAGCCATCCCATATTGCGTCGCAGTCTGAAGAGACGCCACCACCGCATTATTAAGACGTAAAAAAAGCGGGGTTTCCCCGCTTTTTTTGTGCCGGATGACGACGTAAACGTCTTATCCGTCCTACGGTAGGCCTGATAAGCGTAGCGCCATCAGGCAATCATACCGATTAGTGGCAACCGCAGCCGCCGCCGTTACCTTTGCCTTTACCGCCGCCACCGCAGCAGCCTTCGCCGCCGTGTTCATGACCATGATCGTGGTCATGGCCGTGACCGCCGCAGCAACCATCGTGACCATGTTCGTGATCGTGGTCATGGCCGTTTGCACCGTGAACGTGGCCGTGAGCCAGTTCTTCTTCGGTTGCTTCACGGATAGCGATAACTTCTACGTTGAATTTCAGATTCTGGCCAGCCAGCATGTGGTTACCGTCAACCACGACGTGGTCATCTTCCACTTCGGTAATTTCTACCGGTACTGGACCCTGGTCGGTTTCCGCCAGGAAACGCATGCCAACCTGCAGTTCGTCAACGCCCATGAAGACGTCTTTCGGCACGCGCTGCACCAGGTTTTCATCATACTGACCGTAAGCGTCGTTTGCGCCAACAGCAACATCGAATTTATCGCCAACTTCGTGACCGTCCAGCGCTGTTTCCAGGCCAGAAATCAGGGAACCGTGACCATGCAGGTAGTCCAGCGGTGCACTCACCGGAGACTCATCAACCAACACACCGTCTTCTGTACGTACCTGATAGGCCAGGCTGACCACCAGGTCCTTTGCTACTTTCATGATATCTCCTGAGCATGGAAAGAATAGTGGCGCAGATTGTAGCGGAATTCTGCACCTGTGTACCCTCTAGCTTAAAAAAAGCTGCGGCATATCGCTAGTCCGGATGAAAAATCCCTATTACTTGCTCTTCTTTGCGAACGTGCTCGCGGGCTTCTTTATCCGCTTCCCGCATCTGGTGACCACACTTAACACACTCAACAATATCGATATTATTTTCGCGCCACATCGCCAGTGAATCCTGCGCCTGGCAGGATGGGCATTTTGCACCTGCAATAAAACGTTTACGAATTGCCATGGTTATCCTCTACTCAAATTCATCCCAGCCGTCCGGCTGACGTCGCTCTCGCTGCATTTCACGCTGGAAAATCTCTTCCAGTTCGCGCCTGGCTTCTCGGGCTCGAGAGATTTGTACCGTATCTGTGTGGATAGGGATCAGCTCCCGCAACATGCTCATGTCCAGCCGACGAAAATGCAGCTGGGCACGCTGCGCCTGATGCGGGTGCATCCCCAATGACACCAGCGTTTTTCGCCCCAACTCCAGTGCGCTGGAGAAGGTTTCGCGGGAAAACTGTGTCACACCAGCCTGTATTAACTCATGCGCCTCTACTCGTCCGCGCGCGCGCGCAAGAATATGCAAATGTGGAAAATGCTGTTGGCACAATTCCACTAACTTCATCGTATCTTCGGGTTCGTTACAGGTAATGACGATCGATTGTGCCGCTTCTGCACCGGCAGAACGTAACAGTTCCACCTGCGTGGCATCGCCGTAATACACCTTATAACCGTATTTACGCATCAGGTTCACCGCGCTGATATCCCGCTCCAGCACGGTAATACGCATTTTGTTCGCCATCAGCAAACGCCCAATTACCTGACCAAAGCGGCCAAATCCCACCACAATCACCTGCGGCTTATCGTCTTCCACCCAGGGTTTTTCATCTTCTTCATCCGGGCCGTTAATCTGGCGGGAGAGCCATTTATCAATCAGCTTCATCAATAGCGGCGTGGTCATCATCGATAGCGTGACGGCCACCAGCAGCAGCGCCATTTGATCGCCCTGAAACAGTCGTTGCGAGGACGCGGTTGAAAACAGTACGAACGCGAACTCGCCCCCCTGGCTTAATACCCCGGCAAACTGCATCCGTTCCGAACTTCTCATGCCATTCAGGCGCGCCAGCACATACAGTACCAGCGCTTTAACCACCACCAGCACAATAACGCTTACCGCCACCCACAGGATATGGGTATACAGCACGCCAAGATTGAGCGACATCCCCACAGAAATAAAGAACAGCCCCAACAGCAGCCCCTTGAAGGGATCGATAGCCGTTTCCAGCTCGTGTCGGTATTCGCTTTCCGCCAGCAACACGCCGGCGATAAACGTCCCCAGCGCCATCGACAGCCCCAGCGCGTCCATGAATAAAGCAGAACCGAGCACCAACAACAGCGTGGCGGCAGTAAACACTTCCCGCACGCCGGAATCCGCAATAAAGCGGAAAACGGGGCGCAGCAAATAGCGTCCACCAATCAACATGCCAGCAAAAGCCAGCACCTTCATGCCCACTTTGATCCAGTCAAAATGCTCATCGGCAGAGCCCGCCAATAACGGCACCAGCGCCAATGCCGGGATCACCGCCAGATCCTGAAACAGCAGTACCGAAAAGCCCAGCTGTCCGGATTCGCTGCGGTTCATCCCCTTTTCCCGCATCAACTGGAGCGCCATCGCAGTGGACGACATCGCCAGACCAATCCCTCCCACCACGGCTGCTTGCCAGGAGAAGTGGGTCAGCATCAGCAGCCCGGCCAAAATCACCGCGCTGAGCATCACCTGCGCGGCTCCGACGCCAAAAATAGAGCGCCGCAGTTGCCACAGTTTGGCCGGGTTAAGCTCCAGCCCAATAATGAACATCAGAAAGACCACACCCAGCTCGGAGAAATGGAGAATTTCATCCACATCGCTGATGAATCCTAATCCCCACGGCCCAATCGCCATCCCTGCCAGCAAATACCCTAACACCGGGCCGATACCCAGTTTTGACGCCAGCGGCACCGCCGCTACCGCCGCGAAGAGGAACAGCACTCCCGCAGTCAATAAATCAGAACCTTCCATCAGCGGCCTCCCGCAGGGATTGGATTTGCCAGCCATTCACCATACGCTTTGGCATGGCTGTCCAGTTCCTGCTTCGTTTGCCGTCTGGCCCAGTAAACGATGATGGGGCTCATCCAGTGCATTCGACACATACCGGCTGTCAGCTCAAAGGGGCGCAGCACATCGCTCATTGGATAGCGGTTCAGCGCGTCATAACGGTACGCACTTTCGGGTTCACCAGTGGTGATGACGCTCCGCCAGTACTTTCCCGCCAGCTGATTTCCTCCCAGCCCACTGGCAAACCCACGACTCAGCACACGGTCAAACCACTCTTTGAGCAGCGCTGGACAGCTATAGGTATACAGCGGATGCTGAAAAACAATCACATCATGGTCACGCAGCAGCGCCTGCTCATGCGGGATGTCGATAAAAAAATCAGGATAGTGCGCATAAAGATCGTGCACGGTAACGTTACTGAGCTGCATGGCCGGTTTAAGCAGCACCCGGTTCGCGACCGAGTCCTGAGATTCCGGATGGGCATACAGCAGCAAAACTTTCGCTGGCTGGAACATCATCCCCCTCCCGGTTATGTCTTTGTCTATTTTCGGCGTTTTGGGCTACCATTGCGCCTCGGTGCGGCAAACCGCCCACACATTACATTATCATAATGATAAATTAACATAGTCTGAACATACGGCGCCTTATGATTGTTTTCTCCTCGTTACAAATTCGTCGCGGCGTGCGCGTCCTGCTGGAAAATGCCACGGCCACCATTAATCCAGGTCAGAAAGTGGGCCTGGTAGGTAAGAATGGCTGCGGTAAATCTACCCTGCTGGCATTGCTGAAAAATGAAATCAGCGCCGACGCTGGCGGGTTTACATACCCAGGTAACTGGCAGCTCGCCTGGGTAAATCAGGAAACGCCCGCGCTTGCTCAGCCTGCGCTGGAATACGTCATTGACGGCGACCGCGAGTATCGTCAACTGGAAGCACAGTTGAACGAGGCCAACGAACGTAACGACGGGCATGCGATTGCCACCGTGCACGGCAAACTGGACGCCATCGACGCCTGGACCGTGCGCTCGCGTGCCGCCAGCCTGCTGCACGGCCTCGGTTTTTCTAACGAACAACTTGAACGCCCGGTCAGCGATTTCTCCGGTGGCTGGCGTATGCGTCTTAACCTGGCTCAGGCGCTGATTTGCCGTTCTGACTTGCTGCTGCTTGATGAACCGACCAACCACCTCGATCTCGACGCCGTAATCTGGCTGGAAAGATGGCTGAAAAGCTATCAGGGTACGCTGATCCTGATCTCCCACGACCGTGACTTCCTCGATCCGGTGGTGGATAAGATAATTCATATCGAACAGCAAACCCTGTTCGAGTACACCGGGAACTACAGCGCGTTTGAAGTGCAGCGTTCCACTCGCCTCGCGCAGCAACAGGCGATGTACGAAAGCCAGCAAGAGCGCGTGGCGCATCTGCAAAGCTATATCGACCGCTTCCGGGCGCAGGCCACCAAAGCCAAACAGGCGCAGAGCCGTATCAAGATGCTGGAACGCATGGAGCTGATTGCCCCGGCCCATGTTGATAACCCGTTCCACTTCAGCTTCCGCATACCCGAAAGCCTGCCTAACCCACTGCTGAAAATGGAGAAGGTCAGCGCAGGTTATGGCGAGAACATTATTCTCGACTCCATCAAGCTGAACCTGGTGCCAGGGTCACGCATCGGCCTGTTAGGCCGTAACGGCGCGGGTAAATCCACACTGATTAAACTGCTGGCAGGAGAACTGGCACCTATTAGCGGTGAAATCGGTCTGGCGAAAGGTATTAAGCTCGGTTACTTCGCCCAGCATCAGCTGGAGTTTTTACGCGCGGATGAATCGCCCATTCAGCATCTGGCCCGCATGGCGCCACAGGAGTTAGAACAGAAGCTGCGTGATTACCTCGGCGGCTTCGGCTTCCAGGGCGATAAAGTCACCGAACAGACCGCTCGCTTCTCGGGGGGGGAAAAGGCACGACTGGTACTGGCGCTTATCGTTTGGCAGCGTCCGAACCTGCTGCTGCTCGATGAACCGACTAACCACCTGGATCTCGACATGCGCCAGGCACTGACTGAGGCGTTGATCGATTTTGAAGGCGCACTGGTGGTGGTGTCGCACGACCGTCATCTGATTCGCTCCACCACCGACGATCTCTATCTGGTTCATGATAAAAAAGTTGAGCCGTTCGACGGTGATCTGGAAGATTATCAACAGTGGCTGAGCGACGTACAAAAGCAGGAAAGTCAGAGCGATGAACCGGCAAAAGAGAGCGTCAACAGCGCCCAGGCGCGTAAAGACCAGAAGCGCCGTGAAGCCGAACTGCGCACCCTAACCCAGCCGCTGCGTAAAGAGATTACCCGTCTTGAAAAAGAGATGGAGAAGCTGCAGGCACAGCTGGCACAAGCGGAAGAAAAACTCGGTGACAGCGAGCTGTACGACCAAAGCCGCAAGGCCGAACTGACCGCATGTTTACAACAGCAAGCCAGCGCTAAATCAGGGCTGGAAGAGTGTGAAATGGCCTGGCTGGACGCGCAAGAGCAACTTGAGCAGATGCTGCAGAACGACTAACCACGAAAGGCGGACGATGAACTTATCAATCACCGACGATATTACCTTCCGCAAACTGACCATCTTCATGACCTTTATGGAGAAGGGCAACATCGCCCGTACCGCCGAGGCGCTGGATATCAGCGGCGTGAGCGTGCATCGGGCGCTGCATACGCTGGAAGAGAACGTTCGTTGTCCGCTGTTTGTACACAAAGGGCGTAACCTGATTGCGCAACCGGCGGCGTGGACGCTGCTGGAGTACTGTCAGGAAGTGACCCAGCTGATGGAACGTGGGCTGGAAGAGACTCGCAAAACGGCGGGCGTCGGTCAGGGCCGTCTGCGTGTCGGCACGCTCTACTCGTTAACGCTGGAAACGGTACCACGCCTGATTATGGGTATGAAGCTACGTCGTCCGGATCTGGAAATGGATCTGACGATGGGATCAAACGAAGCCCTGCTGAATATGCTGGAGAGCGGTACCCTGGATGCGATTCTGATCTCGATCTCTGAAAGCGAGATCGACCGTAACAGTCTGGAAGTGTTGCCGCTGTTCCACGATGACATCTACCTTGCTGCACCGATCACGGCAGCGCTGGATCCCAGCAAAACAGCGGATCTTCGCAATTATCGCAATGAGAAGTTCGTCTCGTTGGCGGAAGGCTTTGCCACCTATGCGGGCTTCCAGGAAGCGTTTCATGTCGCCGGGTTTGAGCCTTCAATCGTCACTCGCGTGAACGATATTTTCTCGATGCTCAGTCTGGTGCAGGCAGGGGTTGGATTCTGTTTGATGCCAGGGCGAATGAAGAAGATGTATGAGAATACCGTGAAGCTGCAAAAGCTGTCCGAGCCCTATCAAATGCAGCAGCTTATCGCGATTGTCTTTGCCCGCAACCGCGAGCGCGACCCGAGTTTGCTGGCGTTAGCTGCCGAAGGGCGGATGTATGCGCGGAGTTTGAAGAGCGGTGCCTGATTGCCGGATGGCAACGCTAACGCGTTTTATCCGGCCTACCGATTTTGTAGGCCCGATAAGCGCAGCACCATCAGGCAATACCACTACGCACGCAGCCGTTTCGCCAAATGTACAGCAACATCCACGCCGCTGCGTTCCAGCGAAATAGACTCCCCTTCCCACGCCGCCTGACGCGTCAGGCAGGTCAGCACACCGCCGGGTGGCATTTCAATCGCCAGCCGGGCTTCACGCTCATTGGCGGAGACAACCGCCTCCTGCCAGCGCACGGTGCGCGCCATATTCATCGCCAAATCGTCAGCAATGCGCTCCGGCTGCCACAGCACGCGTCCAGTGCTGCCGCTGAGATAAGCGTAGCGAGGACGAGAAAGTGTCACCAGGCTAAACGCCTCTGCCAATTTTTGCGCAGGTTCTGCCAGGAGTTCGCAGTGTGACGGTACGCTAACCGCCAGACGATGTGCTTTGCTCGCCCCTTTCTCCAACGCCCGTTTTGCCACTCCAGCCATTGCCTCATCAGTCCCGGCAATCACAATCTGCGTTTCGGCATTGAGGTTGGCGATATACGTTCCGCTACCCGCCACCAGCGATTCCACCTGCGATAACGTCAGCCCCATGATCGCCGTCAGGCCGTAGCCATGTGGATAGGCCTGCTCCATCAAATCACCGCGCAACGCCACCAGTTTAAGCGCGTCGGTAAAGTTGAGCGCCCCGGCCACCACCGCTGCCGGATATGCACCAATCGACAGCCCGCTCACAATGTCTGGTGAAACGCCGCGGCGTTCCAGCTCGCGCGCCCAGGCAACCCCGGCAATCAACAGCGCTAACTGTACCGCCCGGGTGTGTTGCAATGCGTCAGGGGAATCCAGCGTATCCGCTTCTGCACCCAGCACTTCACGTGCCAGCGCCAATTCCGTTCCCGGCAGGTTATGCAGCATCTCTGGATGCTGGGTTCCCTGTCCCGGAAAGGTGAACAGAATTTTCATTTACTCCTCCCTGCTCCACGGGTCGCTCACCAACCGCGGCCCCTGCGATGTTTTTAACAGTGCCCTGCCGTCGCGCAGCCATTCGTTTAGGGCAAACGCGCCATACGGCGTTTCTACCTGAGTGTCCGCGCGGCACAGGCCGTCCGTGAGCTGTTGCTGCCATTTTTCCAGCACCTCGCGTGATAGCGCCTGCGGGGCACGGATCAGCAAATCCAAATCGCTACTGGCATGAATCACCGGGATCCCGGTCGCCAGCGCATAACCGGTGCTACCGGTAATACCCCATATCCACGGCCACGCTTGCTGTGACAGCAACAAAGCCACCTGAACCGGTGGCTGAGAGATAAACGGTGAACGCAGCATCGCCTGCGGGTCAACCAGCGACTCCGGGGTACAGACGCGGGTGACGGCATCAGGATTCACCCAACCCGCCGCCCGCTGACAGCGCTTCATGCCGCGCACACCGACGGGGATACGCCCCGCCTCGTCAACATCACGCCGCACAACCACCGGCAGGCCGGTATGCCAAACGTCATCCACCCAGGATTCCGTGGTCTCTTCCAGCGCGTCACGCGCATTCAGCCAGATAAGATCGTGTGGGCGTAATGTTGAGGTCATGATTTACATTCCTGAAGTCAGCGAGATAAACAGCGGCAGCGACAGGATACACAGGACTGAGCTCAACAGCAGCACGGCTTCTGCATCCGGCGACTGCACGCCAAAGCGGTTACCGAACACCACACCGAAGAAACCGGCAGACAGCGCAATCATCAGAATAGCGGTAATGGCTACGGAGCCATGCAGACCGAAGATAAGCACGATGCCCCAGGCAATTGCAGGCTGAATCAGCAGCTTGGTAATAGTCGACGTAATGACCACGGTATTGATCTGCAGTTTACGGGCAGACAAGATAACCCCGGTCAGGAACAGCGCGGCGGCGGTTGCAGACAGGCCCAGCGGTTTAATGGCCGCCAGTACCAGTTCCGGCATTTTGATGCCGATCGCCGAGAGAATAACCCCCAACAGCGGGCCCATCACGATAGGTTTCTTGATAGATCGCCACATCAATACCGGCAGCATTGACAGTGTGGAGCCGGTATTTCCACCTGCTGCCAGCGCTTTTTCACGCTCCAGAATCAGCAGGCAGAACGGCGTCATCAGCACGGAACCGCAGGCAATAGACACGGCAACCGAAAGTGACGTTGATGACGCTTCACCGAGGACGCTACCAAGAATCGGCAAGCCAAGCGCCGCGTAGTTTGGCAGCGCGACGGTCAACGTCAGCACGGCGGCATCCTGCGGAGATTTTTTGAAGACTTTGGTCGCCATAAAGTAGATGACAGCATAGGTAATCCACATTGCCAACGTCAGCACCACAATCAGCGGCGACTGCGCAACAATACCGGCCCATGGGGTTTGTACCGTCGCGCTAAACAGCGCAGCGGGTAATGCAAAGTCCATCACGAAGATATTGAGCAGGGAGACGTTTTTGTTGTCCACCATTTTGGCCTTCCCGGCCCAGAATCCTAGTAGCATGATGACGAAAATCGGAGCAAGAGCATGAACAATTACGTAAGTCATATTTCACCTGTAATTTAAAAAGTTAGCACTGTCGCGATGATTATAATTTTTCAGATGCAGCGGCCCGCATGAGCGCACGAAAGCGCCCACGGAGCCTTATATCTGGCAGGTCTCTTTTTACTTACCAGCTTGCTCGCATACGTTCGCGTACGAGGGCAGAGCTGCGGCGATTGTCAGCGCCCAGACGGCTTTTCAGCGTTGGATCCTGACGAGCGTCATTGATGGCCTGCTGCAGGGTGTTTTTAACCTGCGTCAGATCGTTTGCAGATGGCGCATCTGGGTTGCTGATATCCAGCAGATTTTCCAGCAGCCCCAGCGTGGCGTAGTTGCTGATGTCGTACGCCATTGGCGGAATGGTTGCCGCCAGTTTTTCCAGCGCCTCAACGGAACGCAGCGTGATACGCGCGGCAGATTCTTTACCCATCGCATGAATCAGCACACCTTTGTCGTTGAACGCAATCAGACGGTTTGCCTGGTAACCGTGTGCCAGGAAGGCACCGGACATGGCTTTACCGACAATCAGGCCAATGACCGGGTGGCCCGCCAGACGCGCATTGGCATACGCCGCCGCCGCACCGGCCAGCGCCTGGTGAATACCGAAGCCTTCTTCACGACGACCGTATGCCTGGCTTGGCACATCAATCACCGCCACAATCGGACGTTTTACCGCGTTATTGGCGTCGGCTGCGATGGTTTCGCTCACCACTTTCGCCAGTGTCCAGCCTTCCAGCAGACCGACTTCACCGCCAGCGGCGCGTGGGTAATGGTTATTGGCATCCGGGACAACGGCAATAAAGCGCACCGTTTCACCGTTCAGTTCACCATCAGCGGCCTGTACGGACGGGCACAGCCCGGCAATACGTTTAGCGTTCGGTACGAGGGTTTCCAGCCATAATTCGCCACGGCTTATTGAGTTACTCATCATTTCACCTCCCGGGCGAAAAGCGCATGAATCTGTTCGGTATCGGCCTGTTTACGGGTGTCGAAATTCGTTAAACGGTCGAGATACCAGTCGTAGTTATCGGTGCGGTGTTTTGCCGGTACGCCTTTTGCCAGCGCGTCGTTCATTGCCGCTTTCACGGCGTTCACGCCATCGCCGACCAGCGCTTCCACCAGCCCGCTTTGGTAGCGAATTTCACCACCGGTCATGCTCCAGATAAACGGACGGTCACGGGAGTCATACTCTTCAATCCCCGCTTCCTGCTCGATAACCTGCGGGCCATTTAGCCCCAGACGCGCTTCACGGGTCACAATCAGGTAGCTACACAGTGCCGCAGCGATAGACATCCCGCCAAAGCAGCCCACGGTACCGGCGACAATGCCGACTACCGGGGTGTAACGACGCAGGTCAACAATCGCCGCATGAATATCGGCAATCGCCGCCAGGCCAAGGTTGGCCTCCTGCAAACGCACGCCGCCGGTTTCCAGGCTTAAAACAGCCTGAGTTGGGATGCCGTTGCGGTTATCTTCCGCCGCCAGCTCCAGCGCCGCTGCCATTTTGGCACCGGACACTTCACCCATGCTGCCACCCTGGAATGCGCCTTCAATCGCCACCACCACTGCCGGTTTGCCGTTGATGGTGCCTTTAGCAACGACCATGCCGTCATCCGACTGCGGAACGATGCCCTGCGCGCCAAGCCAAGGCGACATCACGCCATCAAACGGGTCGAGCAGTTCGCGGTAGCTGCCTTCATCAAGCAGCGCGTGGGCACGCTGACGTGCTTTTAATTCGATAAAACTGCTGTCATCACGCATGGCTCACCTCTTCAAATACCTGTTCGATACGAATACGTGCAACACCTGGGGTTGCGCCAAAGTCGTGGATCGTCAGTTTTCCTGCAGGCAGGCTGCTGACCGTTTGCAGACGGTTCAACAACGCTTCCCAGCGACTACGGCTGTTATCGACAGAAGTGGTGATATCAATGGTTAACGTCTGGCTCTGGTCGGCGGTGAATAACACCTCCATATCCCCGGAGCCCACGACGCCTGCCAGCGCTTTACCGCTTAAGGTGCGGCTGGCCGGTACGGTTAACGTAATGTGTTCCATAACATCCTCTTAATACTTCGTGTATAGGGCGAATCGATGCGGTCGATGAACAAGGTGGCGGCGAGTAAATCTGCTGCCCCGCCCGGCGAGGCGTTCAGCGCCAGCATATGGCTATCGAGTGCGGCCAATGCCGCCTGACCTGCTGGATGAGCGCTGCCGCCAGCATTCAGCACCGCACGGGCGCCGTCCTGCATGGCATCCAGCCCTTCCATGCCTGCGCGAGACAGCACGCAGGTATCGGTCAGCGAGGTCATGATCGCCATCAGCGCGTCGAGTCTGGCGTGCGTTTCACTGCTGCCGTTAAACCGGCTTAAACGCAGTTGCGGCAGCGCACGTTGCATCACATGCGGAAAAGCCTGCTGTGCCTCTTCACGTGCACCCGGCACCTGATAACGGTGCGTCGCACGCAGCCCTTTGCTGAACACTTTGGGTGCGGCGGCATCCGGCAGTTTTGCCAGCTCGGCGGCAGTCGCCGCGACCTGCTGTGCACTCGCGGTGCCACCGTGCATTGCCACCGCGCTCACCAACAATCCCAGTGCCCAAATCGCGCCACGGTGGGTGTTCACACCGTCCGTGGCCGCCATCATCTGTTGCTCGCCTTCGCGACCGAGTCGCCCTATGGTTTGTCTGAGCGCAATATCCGCTGGACGCTGCCAGCTTTGTTGCGCCAACGACTGAAATGTAGAGGTCAGGCTGTGCGCAGAACGCTCCATTAACGCAAGCGACAAGTCGTGATGCGCGCCATTCCCCCGACTGTCCACCAGACCGGGTTTCGGGCTGAGTCGCGCTTCGTCAATCAGACACTGCGTGGCAGTATGCGCCAGCCATTCGGCACCGTCTTCAACCTGAATCGGGGACAGAAATTTCATTACCAGCTCCGGAATTTCGCAGGTGGGTTGTAAAGACCGCCAGACCATTCAACGAGATCGGACACGCTACCGGCAGCCAGCAGAGAACGGGTCGCGTCGGTACGACGAATGCCCATATCTTCTGGATACACCACCTTGCCACTCTGACGCAGCTCAGCGACGCGTTTCGCATCAACGCCCAGACCGATGTCGGTGATCCCTGCAACCGCAGCCACCATCGCCCGGCGCTCTTCAAGATCTTTTGCCCGGTAGAGGTAAGCGATCCCTTCTTCGGTCAGGACGTGGGTAACGTCATCGCCATAAATCATCACCGGTGCCAGCGGCATCCCGGAGGTTTTGGCGACTTCAACCGCATCAAGTTTCTCGACGAAGGTCGGTTTCACGCCGGCCTGGAAGGTTTCAACCATCTGAACAACCAGTTTTTTACCGCGCTGCATTGGGTCAGGTTCGGTAATCATGTTCAGCCAGGCAGGAGTTGCATGACGACGGCCGTGCGGGTCATGGCCCATGTTTGGTGCGCCGCCGAAACCAGACAGGCGTCCACGGGTCACCGTTGAGGAGTTGGCATAGCCATCAACCTGCAAAGTGGAACCGATAAACATATCGACCGCGTACTGACCCGCCAACTGACAGAAAGCACGGTTAGAACGCATTGAACCATCGGCACCGGTGAAGAACACGTCTGGGCGGGCACGGATGTACTCTTCCATCCCTAATTCACCGCCGAAGCAGTGCACGCTTTCAACCCAGCCGCTTTCGATAGCAGGAATCAGCGTTGGATGCGGGTTCAGCGTCCAGTGTTTACAGATTTTGCCTTTCAGACCCAGCTGTTCGCCGTAGGTCGGCAACAGCAGCTCGATTGCCGCAGTGTTAAAGCCGATACCGTGGTTGAGGGACTGGACCTGGTGTTCTGCGTAGATACCTTTAATGGCCATCATCGCCATCAGGATATGTTCTTGTTTGATCAGGCGCGGGTCACGGGTGAACAGCGGTTCAATGAAGAACGGCTTATCGGCGACGACCACGTAATCAATCCATGAGCCCGGAATATCAACGCGCGGCAGGTCGCATTCATCGTCGACCAGTTCGTTAACCTGCGCGATGACGATACCGTCATGGAATGCGGCGGCTTCAACCAGCGCCGGGGTATCTTCGGTACTCGCCCCGGTGTAGAGGTTACCTTTGCGGTCGGCTTTGAAACCGGCAATCAGCGCCACGTTTGGTGACAGGTCAACATACAGACGGGAGTAAAGTTCGATGTAGGTGTGGATGGCGCCAATTTCCAGCTGACCATCTTCCAGTAGCTGCGAAATACGCAGGCTTTGGGTACCGGAGAAAGAGAAGTCCAGCTTGCGAGCGATACCTTTTTCGAAGATATCCAGATGCTCGCTGCGTCCGACGCTGGGCATAATCATGTGCAGGTCGTGCACTTTTTGCGGGTTAACTTCAGCCAGCATGCGAGATAAGAAATCTGCCTGCTTTTGGTTATTCCCTTCTAATACCACGCGGTCACCCGGCGCGATAAGTAATTCCAGCATCGCGGTCAGGTCTGCGGTCGGCAGAACCTTGCCCTGCACCGGAACGGAAGCCAGACGCCGCTGTTTTTCTGTGCGGCGGGTGTTCCAGACTCGAGCTGGCGTTTGCCCAGATAACATTATTAACCTCCTGATTCAGCGAATCATTTTTGATTGCTTAACACTGGAAAGAGTGTGCGCTCTGGTGAGAAAGTCATCAATTAAGCGTAGGCGTGAATCATTAGCTTGAGAGTAATAATTGAAGTAACGATTTGTGATGAGGATCAATTTAAGCGGGGTAAGTAAAGCGGGTATCGCTACCCGCTTGCAGGAAATTATTTTTGCGCCGCCAGGCGCTGGCGGATATCGTCGAAATGTTGACGGTGATATAGCTTACCGTCGAGGAAGCGGGTTTTCAGCTCGCCTTCCTGCTCCTGTTGCCAACGTTGTTCATCATGCAGTCGTAACTCGCCCTGCTCATCACGTGCAACGCGCAGCAGCCCGCGGGCAGAGCGTTTCAGACCATTGTCGGTTTTCGGCTCCTTAAAGATGGTCCGGCCTTTACCGTTCACTTCTCCCCACGTCGCTTTCATCGCAAAGCCAAAGGTATCTCGCGTGTTGTACTGATAGGTAAACGATCCCACCCCGAACACCACGTTTGAGCTGGCAAAGCCTTTAGCCTCGAGGCGACGCAAGATTTCATTCGCCCGCTCCAGCGTAATGGAGTCGCCATAAATCAGCCCTACATGCGGGTCGAGCACCTTATACCCTTTGGCGTTTACCGTACCGCCAAAAATCTCCCACAGCACCTCCACGGAACCTTTTTCCTCTGGCGTACGTTCGGCACGGTTATCGTCATCTAACCCAGTGCCACACAGAATATCGACCGGGTTACCGCTGTCCGGGCGGAACACCACCCGCCCCTCACGCGCCAGAATGATGTGCTTCAGTTCCCGGGTATACTCCGTCAGCACCTGCCAGTAGTCCCAGGTATCGGAGACTATCGACACAAATCCCTGCGGGTACAGATCGGCAATCAGACGACGGAAGGTTTCGATCTCGTGTTCACGCTCGCCCATGCACATCACGCTGTGCTCGGTGGCTGGAATGCTGGCACCGATGAAATACGCCTCGCCGTCGGTGTAGTAATCACGGGCGTACAGCAGTGACGGAATACTGTCAGTGCCTTTAAAACTCAGCAGATGCCCGCCGCCCGCCTGCATGGTGTCCTGCAATCCTGACATACCGCGAAACGAAAAGTCATGGCACTGGAAGTCAAGGTGCGTCATATCGCTACAGGTTTTTTCTGCCCAATGCGCACAGATTTTGCGGTAGTGATGCGCGATGGTGGCATTGGTTGACGCTTTCCACAGCTCAGCCGACAGTACCGTCTCGAGGTAATTCACCAGCCAGAAAAACTCAGGTTGAGTATTGATGATGGTTAATACCGGCACCGCCATCGGGACTTTGCTGCCTTCATCCAGTGCTTTAATGTGCAACGGCAGATAGCCCAGCTGATGCAGCGCACGGATGTGATCAACCGCCACGACATCTTTTCCCAGATACCCGTCCATCACCTGTTTGTATTCACTGACCACCTCTTCCTGCGGTCGGGCAAAGAACGCCTCGTTAAACAAATCAACCAAAAACCACTGCAAAAAGCCCTGCAGACCGAAGAACACCAGCTTGCCATCCGGCAACGGCGACGAGAAAAAGCGATCGCTGCGCGGGGTAAAGTTGGAATAGACCCGGCTGGTGCCCTGCGGATACTGCACGCGGTGAGACACTTTGTAGCCATCAATAGCCAAGATTGGATTCATTTTCATAACAGGTGTCTCCCTCAGGCGCGGTAAATCGCGTCAATGTCGATAAGTTCAAGCTGCGGATGGGCCAGCGTAGAGGACGCTAACGATGTGGTGGTGTAAACGGCGTCAATGCCGTTGGCAAACAGGTGCTCAACGCCCTTAGAAAAGATCCCGTGGGTGACGTACAGGCTGACGCTGCGCGCGCCGGCATCGCGTAAAACCTGGGCAGAGCCAATGAAGGTGCCGCCAGCGTCGCACAGGTCGTCGACAATCAGCACATCCCGGCCTTTAACATCCCCGGCAACCAACGCGAAACCCGTCAGGTTGCCGCTGGCGACATCGCGTTTTTTGCTCAAAATGGCGTACTCAGCAGTCCCTGCGGCTCTGGCGACAGCATCAATTTTCTTTAATGCTCCGGCATCAGGAGCCACCAGCATCAGCTCATTTTGCTGGAACTGGCGCTGCAAGGTCGCGCTTTGCAGCAGACAGACCTCCTGGGGAAGAGTGATGAAATTATCGATAGCCGCTGCCGCCGCGTCGCTGTGTGGATCAAGTACCTTCACCTTGTCGAACTGCAACGTATTGAGCTGACGGGCAAAAACCTTCAGCGCAAAGCTGTCGCCCGCAACCATATGTCGGTCCTGGCGCGCCCACGGCAGCCAGGGAAGTTCAAGATGGCTGACCCGTACATCGGTCTGATGGCGCACCGCGTCGACCAACTGCGCCAATAGCATAAAGTCGTTCATATCGCGCATCGCCGTGGCACGAATGCGCATGTGGTGAGCGAAGGATGGTAATGCGTCGGTGACTTTCAACCAGACGGCCCCATCAGGAAAAATGCCGCTGGCAATAGCGTAAGCCTGGTCATCCAGCGTTAAGGTTAATTTTACGCTCATCTCGCTTCCCCTTTAAATTGTGTCCCTTCGACACAACTAATAATGTCTCTAAGACAATTATTAAGCAAGCATAAAATAAAGTATTTTTGAACGTGCGCTAATCAACTGATAATCAATGGAAAAAAAACGCACCTTGCCCACCGATACCGGGCTGGTACACTTGGCAGCGTTGCACATCATCGTGAGTACCTTATGACCACCGAAGCCGACTACCTGAATCAGTACGATGCCCGCCGCTTTCCCTCCCCGCTGGTAACGGTGGATAGCGTGTTGTTTACCGTGCATCAACAGGCGCTGTGCGTGCTGCTGGTCGAACGGGCAAACCAGCCGCAGAAAGGACGTTGGGGATTACCCGGCGGCTTTATTGATATGGCACACGATGATTCCACTCGCGCCACAGCGCTGCGTAAACTCACTGAAAAAACTGGCGTTTCGCCTTCGTGGCTGGAACAGCTGGACACATTTTCCGGGCCAGATCGTGACCCGCGTGGCTGGAGCCTGACGGTCACCTGGTTTGCGCTTATCGCCTGGGTGGACTGCGAACCGCATATTGCCAGCGTCAGCGATGCCCGCTGGGTCCCGGTTGATAAGCTTGCCGACTATCCGCTGGCCTTCGACCACCAGGCGATCATTGATGCCGCCCTGAACCGGCTGCGGCAAAAAACGAAGTATTCTTTACTGCCCGTTTATTGTTTGCCGGATACCTTTACCCATGGTCAGCTACAGGAAGCCACAGAGGTTATCCTCGGCCAGCCGATTCAGCGCAAAAGCCTGATCCGCCGCTTTGAGGCCTCAGATATGTTTGAAGATACCGGTGAAAGCATGGCCACCGGCACGCGGAAAGCCCGCCTGTGGCGACGTAAACCGGGTGTGGATTTTCATCTTTTCTCACGTAACCTGCTGGCTGAATAAGTACAAAATCACATATTGGCTAACCCGCAGGCTCTGTGCGCGGTATAGTTGCTGTTTTCGATGATTAATTGCTCTGGTGTTATGGTTGAAATCACTCCAACAGAAATGAATCTCCCTGCCGATGATTCGCGAGAATTCCGCCCGATGCGCGGGATCAGTAATCGCCATCTGCAAACCATGTTGCCGCGTTTAATTCGCCGTAAGGTGAAGTTCGACGCCCACTGGCAGCGTCTGGAATTACCCGACGGCGACTTTGTCGATCTGGCATGGAGTGAAGATCCGCATCAGGCGAAGCACAAACCGCGTCTGGTGGTTTTTCACGGTCTGGAAGGTAGCCTGAACAGTCCGTACGCCCACGGTCTGATTGAGGCGGCGCAAAAGCGCGGCTGGTTAGGCGTGGTGATGCATTTTCGCGGCTGCAGCGGCGAGCCGAATCGCCTGAACCGCATTTATCACTCCGGCGAGACCGAGGACGGTACCTGGTTTTTACGCTGGCTGGAGCGCGAGTTCGGCCGCGTGCCAACCGCAGCGGTCGGCTACTCGCTCGGTGGCAACATGCTGGCCTGCCTGTTGGCCAAAGAAGGGAACGCTATCCCGATTGATGCCGCGGTTATTGTCTCCGCCCCCTTTGTGCTGGAAGCCTGTAGCTATCACATGGAAAAAGGGTTCTCCCGCGTCTACCAGCGCTATCTGCTTAATCTGTTAAAAGCCAATGCCTCGCGTAAGCTCGAAGCTTATCCTGGCTCGCTGCCGGTAAGCCTGGCACAGCTGAAGTCCCTGCGCCGCATTCGTGACTTTGACGATCTGATCACCGCCAAAATCCACGGTTTTGCCGATGCGATAGACTATTATCGTCAGTGTAGCGCTATGCCACTACTCAACCTGATCGCCAAACCGACGCTGATTATTCACGCCAAGGACGATCCTTTTATGGATCACCACGTGATCCCCAAACCGGAAAATCTGCCCTCACAGGTGGAATATCAGTTAACCGAGCACGGTGGACACGTCGGGTTTATTAGCGGCACGCTGCGCCATCCTGAGATGTGGCTGGAATCCCGTATCCCCGACTGGCTGACAACGTATCTGGAGGCATAATCATGCAGATCCCCTGGCAGGACTTATCCCCTGAAGCGCTGGACAATCTGATTGAAAGCTTTGTCTTGCGCGAAGGCACCGATTATGGTGAACATGAACGTTCGCTCGAACAAAAAGTCGCCGACGTCCGACGCCAGTTACAATCTGGCGAAGCTGTACTGGTATGGTCAGAACTGCATGAAACGGTCAACATTATGCCGCGAAAACAGTTTCGCGAATAACCCGCAGCCGGCGGCTGACTATAATAAAAACTAACCTATCCATGGAGTTATTATGTCTGCCAAACATCCGGTGATTGCGGTAACAGGATCCAGCGGCGCGGGGACCACCACCACCAGCCTCGCGTTTCGTAAAATTTTCGCCCAGTTAAATCTGCGCGCCGCCGAGGTGGAAGGCGACAGTTTTCACCGCTATACCCGTCCGGAGATGGACATGGCGATCCGCAAAGCGCGCGACGCCGGGCGACACATCAGTTACTTCGGCCCCGAAGCCAACGACTTCGGCCTGCTGGAACAAACCTTCAGCGAGTACGGCCAGACCGGCAAAGGCCAGTCACGAAAATATCTGCACACCTACGATGAAGCCGTTCCGTGGAATCAGGTTCCGGGAACGTTTACCCCGTGGCAGCCGCTGCCTGAACCCACAGACGTCTTATTCTATGAAGGCCTGCACGGTGGCGTGGTGACGCCGCAGCAAAACGTGGCGCGGCATGTTGATCTGCTGGTCGGCGTGGTACCGATCGTCAATCTGGAGTGGATCCAGAAGCTGACCCGCGACACCAGCGAGCGCGGTCACTCCCGCGAGGCGGTAATGGATTCGGTGGTACGTTCAATGGACGACTACATTAATTACATCACCCCGCAGTTTTCCCGTACGCATATTAACTTCCAGCGTGTACCGACCGTCGACACCTCCAATCCTTTTGCCGCCAAAAGCATTCCGTCACTGGATGAAAGCTTTGTAGTGATTCATTTTCGTAATCTGGAAGGCATCGACTTCCCGTGGCTGCTGGCGATGCTGCAGGGCTCATTCATTTCCCATATCAATACATTAGTGGTGCCGGGCGGCAAGATGGGGCTGGCGATGGAATTGATTATGCTGCCGCTGGTCCAGCGACTGATGGAAGGCAAAAAAATCGAGTGAAGCGTGGGAAGTGCCCGATGGCGTTACGCTTATCGGGCCTACAAATCAACATCATCCATCCGGCATCAGGGATTACGCGGCAATCACTTCATAGGAATGGGTAATATTCACCGCTTTTTCCAGCATCAGCGCCACGGAGCAGTATTTTTCCGCGGAGAGATCGACGGCGCGAGACACCGAAGCGTCTTTCAGATCGTTGCCAGTAACGATGAAATGCAGATTAATATGGGTAAACAGACGCGGCGCTTCTTCACGACGCTCGGAAGTGAGCTTCACTTCGCAGTTGGTCACATCCTGACGACCCTTTTGCAGGATCGACACCACATCAATGGCGCTACAGCCACCCGCAGCCATGAGTACCATTTCCATCGGGCTCGGCGCTTTATCACCGGAGTTACCGTCCATCAAGATTTGGTGGCCTGAGGCGGACTCACCGAGGAAGGTTAACCCCTCAACCCACTTTACACGCGCTTGCATATTTCGTAACTCCAATGTTTCAATTTTCCTGACAGATTACGCGTACATAACAATTCTCGCAACGGAAGGCGACCTGAGTCATGCTGAAGCGAGACACCAGGAGACACACGGCGAAAGCTATGCTAAAACAGTCAGGATGCTACAGTAATACATTGACGTACTGCATGTATGCAGAGGACATCACATTACAGGCTGCAGTTCACTTTTTAGCAGCCCCTTTCCCAGGTAGCGGGAAGCATATTTTTGCAACCCCAGAGGCAGCGTCGTGTTCTGACTCTGGAGACAGCTTATAACAGAGGATAACCGCGCATGGTGCTTGGCAAACCGCAAACAGACCCGACTCTCGAATGGTTCTTGTCTCATTGCCATATTCATAAGTACCCATCGAAGAGCACGCTGATTCACCAGGGTGAAAAAGCGGAAACGTTGTATTACATCGTTAAAGGCTCAGTGGCAGTGCTGATCAAAGATGAAGAAGGGAAAGAAATGATCCTCTCTTATCTGAATCAGGGCGATTTCATTGGTGAATTAGGCCTGTTTGAAGAAGGCCAGGAACGTAGCGCCTGGGTACGTGCCAAAACCGCATGTGAAGTTGCTGAAATTTCATACAAAAAATTTCGTCAATTAATCCAGGTTAACCCGGATATTCTGATGCGCCTGTCTTCTCAGATGGCTCGTCGCCTGCAGGTAACGTCCGAAAAAGTGGGCAACCTGGCCTTCCTGGATGTCACCGGTCGTATCGCCCAGACCCTGTTGAACCTGGCGAAACAACCTGACGCGATGACCCACCCGGACGGCATGCAGATCAAAATCACCCGTCAGGAAATTGGCCAGATCGTTGGCTGCTCCCGTGAAACCGTTGGTCGTATCCTGAAAATGCTGGAAGATCAGAACTTGATCTCCGCGCACGGTAAGACCATCGTCGTCTACGGCACGCGTTAACCTCGTCGAAATGGCGCGTTACCTGGTAATGCGCCATTTTTGTTTGCACCGATGTGGCGAAGACTGATTTATCACCCAGAGATCAACTACGCACTACGACAAACGCTGGTGCTGTGTTTACCCGTGGCTGTCGGTCTTATCATCGGTCAGCTTCATCTGGGGCTGCTGTTCTCCCTCGTCCCCGCCTGCTGCAACATTGCCGGTCTTGATACCCCGCATAAGCGATTTTTTAAACGCTTAGTTATTGGCGCGTCACTGTTTGCCGGATGTAGCCTGATCATGCAGCTATTGCTGGCAGAAAGCATTGCGCTCCCGCTGATCCTTACCGGCCTGACGCTGATTCTCGGCGTGACCGCCGAGTTAAGCCCGCTGCATGCACGACTGCTGCCCGCCTCACTGATTGCGGCAATTTTCACGCTAAGCCTGGCTGGCAACATGCCGGTCTGGGAACCGCTACTGATCTATGCGCTGGGAACATTGTGGTACGGCGCGTTCAACTGGTTCTGGTTCTGGTTGTGGCGTGAGCAGCCGCTGCGCGAATCGCTCAGCCTGTTATATCGCGAACTGGCCGATTACTGTGAAGCGAAATACAGCCTGCTAACCCAGCACGTCGATCCCGAAAAAGCGCTGCCCCCGCTGCTGGTTCGCCAGCAAAAAGCGGTGGATCTGATCACCCAGTGCTATCAGCAAATGCATATGCTGTCGGCGCATCACAACAACGAGTACAAACGCCTGCTGCGGGCCTTTCAGGAGGCGCTGGATTTGCAGGAGCATATTTCCGTCAGCCTACATCAACCAGAAGAGGTGCAGAAGCTGGTCGAACGCAGTCATGCAGAACAGGTGATTCGCTGGAATGCGCGCACCGTCGCCGACCGGTTACGCGTACTGGCAGATGACATTCTGTATCACCGCTTACCAACACGCTTTTCGATGGAAAAACAGATTGGCACGCTGGAGAAAATTGCCAACCAGCACCCGGAAAACCCGGTCGGGCAGTTTTGCTACTGGCACTTTAGCCGCATTGCCCGCGTGCTACGCACCCAGCGTCCGCTGTATGCCCGAGATTTAATGGCCGACAAACAGCGCCGCCTGCCGTTACTCCCGGCCCTGAAAAACTATCTGTCGCTGAAATCTCCCGCGTTGCGTAATGCCGGGCGTATCAGCGTCATGCTGAGCATCGCCAGCCTGATGGGCAGCGCCTTACACCTGCCCAAACCTTATTGGATCCTGATGACGGTCCTGTTCGTCACGCAAAATGGCTACGGTGCCACGCGGGTACGCATTCTGCATCGTTCGCTGGGTACGCTTGTCGGGCTGGTGATTGCCGGCGTCACGCTGCACTTTCATATTCCGGAAGGGTTTACGCTGGCGGCCATGCTGGTCATCACCCTCGTCAGCTATCTGATCATGCGCAAAAACTACGGCTGGGCCACCGTCGGGTTTACGGTTACGGCAGTGTATACCCTGCAGTTGCTGACGCTGAACGGAGAACAGTTTATTGTGCCGCGCTTTGTCGATACGGTGCTGGGCTGTTTGATTGCCTTTGGCGGCACGCTCTGGCTGTGGCCACAGTGGCAAAGCGGCCTGCTGCGCAAAAACGCCCACGATGCGCTGGAAGCCGACCAGGAAGCCATTCGCCTGATCCTCAGCAACGATCCACAGGCCACACCGCTGGCGTATCAGCGTATGCGGGTCAACCAGGCGCATAACACGCTGTTTAACTCACTGAACCAGGCGATGCAGGAGCCAGGTTTTAACTCACATTACCTGGCCGATATGAAACTGTGGGTCACGCACAGCCAGTTCATCGTCGAACATATTAATGCGATGACCACGCTGGCCCGGGAACACACCATGTTGACGCCGGATTTGGCGCAGCGGTATCTGCAGTCCTGTGAAATTGCGATTCAGCGTTGTCAGCAGCGGCTGGAATATGACGGGCCGGGGAGCTCCGGTGATGTGAACATTCTCGAGTCGTCGGAGATGCTGTCCCACGGTCCATTAAGTACCCTGGAGCAGCATCTGCAACGTATACTGGGGCATCTGAATACCATGCACACCATTTCGTCGGTGGCATGGCGTCAACGCCCGCACCACGGTATCTGGCTGAGCCGCCGGTTGCGGGATATGAAAGGTTAAGATCGACTGCCGGATGCGCTACGCTTATCCGGCCTACGAATCACACCTTACCCTGTAGGCCGGATAAGGCGTTTACGCCGCCATCCGGCAATCAACCAATCAGCCCACCACCTTCGCTACCGCCTGCGCAAAGCGCTGCATCCCTTCATCGATATCCGCCTCTTCCACCACCAGCGATGGCGCAAAACGCATCACATCCGGTCCCGCGTTCAGCACCATAACGCCTTCATGAGCAGCGGCGTAGAGGAAATCACGCGCCCGACCTTTGAACTGCGGCTTCAGCTCCGCGCCAATCAGCAGCCCCATACCGCGAATATCGCTAAAAATGTCATACTGAGCATCTATTTTCTGTAAATGCGCAACAAATGCCTGACGTTTGACCTGAACACCGTCCAGCACGTCCGGCGTGTTGATAATATCGAACGCCGTCTCTGCAACCGCACAGGCCAGCGGGTTACCGCCGTAGGTTGAACCGTGCGAACCGACATGGAACGCAGAAGCGATTTCCTGAGTGGTCAACATCGCGCTCACCGGGAAACCGCCGCCGAGGGCTTTGGCGCTGGTCAGGATATCCGGCGTCACGCCGTAGTGCATATAGGCAAACAGGTCGCCGGTACGCCCCATACCACACTGCACTTCATCAAACACCAGCAATGCCTGATGCTGATCGCACAGTTCGCGCAGGCCCTGCAGGAATTCCGGCGTGGCGGCCATAACACCCCCTTCGCCCTGAATTGGCTCGACCACCACCGCGCAGGTGTGATCGTCTATCACCGCTTTTACCGCATGCAGGTCGTTAAACGGTACATGGATAATGTCCGCCGGTTTTGGCCCAAAGCCGTCAGAATATTTTGGCTGCCCACCGACGGAAACGGTAAACAGCGAGCGGCCATGAAACGCATTATGGAAGGCGATAATTTTGGTTTTGAACGGACTATGGCGGACGCAGGCATAGTGGCGTGCCAGCTTAAAGGCGGTTTCGTTGGCTTCAGTGCCAGAGTTCATGAACAGCACGCGTTCGGCAAAGGTCGCATCAATGATTTTGCGGCCTAAGCGCAGTGCAGGCTCATTGGTGAAAACGTTACTGGTGTGCCACAGGGTTTCGCCCTGCGTTTTTAACGTTTCGACCAGGGCCGGATGGCAATGCCCTAACGCGGTAACTGCAATACCACCCGCGAAATCAACATACTCTTTACCCTGTTGATCCCAGACTCGACTTCCTTTCCCTTTGACCGGAATAAACTCTGCCGGTGCATAAATCGGCAGAATCACTTCATCGAATGTCGCGCGCGTAATTGCAGTTTGTTCAGTTGCCATGTCATTACCACCCAGTTAAGCAGAAATGCTAGTGAAATTATAATCACAAAATATGAATAAAAAGTCACTGAATAGCAACTACAAATCACCGATTGAGGAAATTAGCCAGCAGCTGATGCCCCTGCTCACTGAGGATACTCTCCGGGTGAAACTGCACGCCTTCCAAATCCCACTCGCGGTGGCGAATGCCCATAATCTCCTGCGTTTCACTCCAGGCCGTTACCTCAAAGCAGGCCGGCAGCGTCTCAGGTGCAACCACCAGAGAGTGGTAGCGCGTCACCGTTAGCGGGTTCGCCAGCCCCTGAAAAACGCCCTGCCCGGTATGCGTAATCGGGGAGGTCTTACCGTGCATGACTTTCGCCGCCCGCACGACGCTGGCACCAAACGCCTGCGCCATCGCCTGGTGGCCCAGACAGACGCCCAGCATCGGGGTTTTTCCCGCATAGTGACGGATGACATCCAGCGAAATCCCGGCATCATCCGGCGTGCAGGGACCGGGGGAAATAACGATTTTTTGCGGACTTAACGCATCAATTTGCGCCAGCGTCAGCTCGTCGTTGCGCCTGACAAGGACCTCTGCGCCCAGTTCGCAGAAATATTGATACAGGTTCCAGGTAAAAGAATCGTAGTTATCGATAAGCAGGATCATGGCGGCTCCGGTACAGAAAAACCGCGCTATTCTACCCAGTTTCTCGGGCTTCGCTTACCACTTTACGAAATATCGCCCGCAGCGCCGACAGGTCGCCCATCGCACCACTCTGGTTGGCCTGATTCCACTCTTCGACCGGGATACCCTCCCAACTGAGCATATACCCGGCATGAACCGCTAACTGTTCGAAGAAAATACGCTGGGCCAGACCGCTGCCAATACGAAATGGGTGTAGCACATTAATTTCGCAATAATAATGCGCAAGTCGGTCGATAAACTTATCCGCCGACAGCCCCACCAGCCAGGACTCGTCTTCCAGGTCCTGCATCAGCGCGTTGCCCTCTTTCTCGATATAAGCAAAGTGGCAGAAGCGGGTATCGCCCTGGTAAATATCGACCTCGCGCAGATGGCCCGCCCAGTCAAAAATATCCTGATAGAGCTGGCGATGAATAGCGCACAGATGCGGCAGACCGCGTTTTAGCGGGCCCAGCCCAATCGTCGCCGCCCGTAGCGCCGTCAATTCGTAGGCCGCCTGCGCCAGACGCTGGGCCTGATGGACTCCGAGACGATTACGCATCACGTTCAGGCCCGGATACAAATAGGGATCGCGCCCATCACCGAATTTATCGCTCATAGTGCCTCCTCAATTCTTCAAGGCGCGCCAGGGCATCTTCAGCGCTCAGCGTAACCCGTGGAATCTCCACGCCTTCCAGACGTCGACTAGCCTGGAAATTGCCGTTTCGCAGCTGCTCCCAAAGACAGGACTTTTGTTTATCGGTGAGTTTTTTCACGTGACCTCCCTGAATGTGCCGGCACTTGCCACAAGTATAAGCAGCAATTTCGGGTTACGCAGAGAAGGGAGAGAACGCGGGCAGGAACCGCCCGCGCAAAAATACAATTACGGCAGAACTTTCGCAGACAGGATAACAATCGGTTTGGACGGAACGTTCTGGTAAGGGCCGACATCGTGAGTCGGCACTTGAGCTATCTTATCCGCGACATCCATCCCCTTCACCACTTTACCAAAAACGGCATAGCCGAAGTCACGCTGGCCGTGATCGAGGAAAGCGTTGTCCGCAATGTTGATAAAGAACTGGCTGGTCGCGCTGTCTTTGTCTGCGGTCCGCGCCATGGCAATGGTGCCACGGGTATTGCGCAGCCCGTTATCGGCTTCATTTTTGATTGGCGGGTTAGGTTTCTTCTGCTGCATCTGCTCGGTAAAACCGCCGCCCTGTACCATAAACCCAGGGATCACCCGGTGAAACGTGGTGTTGTTATAGAAACCACTATTTACATAATCGACAAAGTTTTGCACTGAAACCGGGGCCTTTTGACTGTTCAGCTCCAGCTCAATGTTACCAGCAGAGGTCGTCAGCAGTACACGTGGGTCACCTTTCGCTGCCAGTGCTGCGGGAGAGAGGGCAGAAAGAGCGAGAACAGCTGCAACAGCCGCCAGAGTCGATTTGAGCATGAGAATTCCTTTACAAGAGCAGAAATGAAGCAAGTGAATTGATTCTAAAGAGCCTTCCATGACAAGGCCATCCCTTTACTTAATTTTACGAATCTGAAACAAATGTAAATGCTTTGCAACGCGCATCAATGTGATCATGATCACATTGAAATATGTAATAGAAACAGCTGTTGCTAAAAAATATTTAAATACATCAACAAAACGCCTAAAATCCGCCCGCTCACGGCGCCTTCAATGCGCCTTACACTTCTATACAGGCCAGTCATGACTAACAGCAATCGTATCAAGCTCACATGGATCAGCTTTCTCTCCTACGCCCTGACAGGCGCGTTGGTTATTGTCACCGGGATGGTGATGGGAAACATCGCAGACTATTTCCATTTGCCCGTTTCCAGTATGAGTAACACCTTCACCTTTCTGAATGCCGGTATTCTGATCTCTATTTTTCTGAATGCGTGGCTGATGGAAATTGTCCCGTTGAAAACGCAGCTACGTTTTGGCTTTATTCTGATGCTGCTGGCTGTCGCCGGACTGATGCTCACGCATAGCCTGGCGCTGTTCTCCGCCGCCATGTTTGTGCTGGGGGTCGTCAGCGGGATCACCATGTCGATTGGTACTTTCCTGGTCACCCAGATGTATGAAGGTCGCCAGCGTGGATCTCGCCTGCTGTTTACAGATTCCTTCTTCAGCATGGCGGGCATGATTTTCCCGATGGTTGCCGCGTACCTGCTGGCGCGTAGCATCGAATGGTACTGGGTCTACGCCTGTATCGGCCTGGTGTACGTCGCCATTTTCCTGCTGACCTTTGGCTGTGAGTTCCCGGCGCTGGGTAAACATGCGCAGCAACCGGAAACACCGGTGGCGAAAGAGAAGTGGGGCATTGGTGTGCTGTTTTTGTCCATCGCCGCGCTGTGCTACATCCTCGGTCAGTTAGGTTTTATCTCCTGGGTACCGGAATACGCCAAAAGCCTCGGCATGAGCCTGAACGATGCAGGTAAACTGGTCAGCGATTTCTGGATGTCCTACATGGTGGGTATGTGGGCGTTTAGCTTTATCCTGCGCTTCTTTGATTTGCAGCGTATCCTGACCGTGCTGGCAGGACTGGCAACCGTATTGATGTATCTCTTCATCACCGGTACGCCAGAGCACATGCCGTGGTTCATCCTGACGCTGGGCTTCTTCTCCAGCGCCATTTATACCACCATTATCACCCTCGGCTCCCAGCAGACTAAAGTGGCCTCACCGAAGCTGGTTAACTTCGTCCTGACCTGCGGCACCATTGGGACCATGTTAACCTTCGTGGTGACCGGTCCGATCGTTGCCCACAGCGGTCCTCTGGCCGCACTACAAACCGCGAATGGCCTGTATGCTGTGGTATTCGTGATGTGCTTTATCCTTGGGTTTGTCACGCGTCATCGCCAGCATAACGCACCGGCTGTGCAGTAAACCTGAATGCCGGATAGCGGCTCTGATTATCCGGCATTTATCACTCCCCTTTCTAACCCTTAGGATCCTGACCTATTCACACTAAAACCCCTTAATTTGTACGCTAATCATACAAACATGAAAAGCCTGTCAATTCCGTGACTTATAAAAACGCTGACAAATCAGTTATATACCTCTTAAGGAGTATATAAGGGCGAAATTGATTTGTATCAATAAGCGGGGTTGCTGAATCGTTAAGGTAGGCAGTAATAGAAAAGAAATCGAGGCAAAAATGAGCAAAGTCAGACTCGCTATTATCGGTAATGGTATGGTCGGCCATCGCTTTATTGAGGATCTTCTTGATAAATCCGATGCGGACAAGTTTGATATTACCGTCTTCTGTGAAGAACCCCGCAAAGCATACGACCGCGTACACCTGTCTTCTTACTTCTCTCACCACACTGCTGAAGAGCTGTCTCTGGTGCGTGAAGGCTTCTACGAGAAGCACGGCGTGAAGGTATTAGTCGGCGAACGCGCGATTACCATCAACCGCCAGGAGAAGGTGATCCACTCCAGCGCTGGTCGTACGGTTTATTACGATAAACTGATCATGGCAACCGGCTCCTACCCGTGGATCCCGCCAATTAAAGGTTCGGAAACGCAGGACTGTTTCGTTTACCGTACCATTGAAGACCTCAACGCCATTGAGTCTTGCGCTCGTCGCAGTAAACGCGGCGCCGTTGTCGGTGGTGGCCTGCTGGGTCTGGAAGCCGCAGGTGCCCTGAAAAGCTTAGGCGTTGAAACCCACGTGATTGAATTTGCCCCGATGCTGATGGCTGAACAGCTGGATCAGATGGGTGGCGAGCAGTTACGTCGCAAAATTGAAAGCATGGGCGTGCGTGTGCACACCAGCAAAAATACCAAAGAGATCGTCCAGCAAGGCACTGAAGCGCGTAAAACTATGCGCTTTGCCGACGGCAGCGAACTGGAAGTCGACTTCATTGTCTTCTCCACCGGTATTCGCCCGCGCGACAAACTGGCAACCCAGTGCGGCCTTGATGTCGCACAGCGTGGTGGTATCGTGATCAACGACGCCTGCCAGACCTCTGACCCGGATATCTACGCTATCGGCGAATGCGCCAGCTGGAACGACCGCGTTTATGGCCTGGTCGCACCGGGGTACAAAATGGCGCAGGTCGCCGTTGACCATATTCTCGGTAGCAAAAACGCGTTCGAAGGCGCAGACCTGAGCGCCAAGCTGAAACTGCTGGGCGTAGATGTCGGCGGTATCGGCGACGCACATGCGCGTACACCGGGCGCCCGTAGCTACGTTTACCTCGACGAAAGTAAAGAAGTCTACAAACGCCTGATCGTCAGCGAAGATAACAAAACGCTGCTGGGCGCGGTTCTGGTGGGTGACACCAGCGATTACGGCAACCTGCTGCAGCTGGTGCTGAACGCCATCGAACTGCCGGAAAACCCGGACTCACTGATCCTGCCAGCACACTCAGGCAGCGGTAAGCCGTCCATCGGCGTGGATAAACTGCCGGACAGCGCGCAGATTTGTTCCTGCTTCGACGTCACCAAAGGCATGCTGGTTGCCGCCATTAACAAAGGCTGCCACACCGTTGCAGCGCTGAAAGCCGAAACTAAAGCCGGTACTGGCTGCGGTGGTTGTATTCCGCTGGTTACCCAGGTGCTGAATGCCGAACTGGCGAAACAGGGCATCGAAGTCAACAACAACCTGTGCGATCACTTCCCGTACTCACGTCAGGAACTGTTCCATCTCATCCGCGTGGAAGGCATTAAAACCTTCGAGGAATTGCTGGCGAAACACGGTAAAGGTTACGGCTGCGAAGTATGTAAACCAACCGTCGGTTCCCTGCTGGCCTCCTGCTGGAATGAATACATCCTCAAGCCGCAGCACACGCCGCTGCAGGATACCAACGACAACTTCCTGGCCAACATCCAGAAAGACGGTACCTACTCCGTTATCCCACGCTCTGCCGGTGGCGAAATTACCCCGGAAGGTCTGGTTGCCGTGGGCCGTATCGCTCGTGAGTTCAATCTGTACACCAAGATCACCGGTTCTCAGCGTATTGGTCTGTTCGGCGCGCAAAAAGATGACCTGCCGGAAATCTGGCGTCAGTTGATTGAAGCGGGCTTCGAAACCGGTCATGCGTATGCTAAAGCGCTGCGTATGGCGAAAACCTGCGTGGGTAGCACCTGGTGCCGTTATGGTGTCGGCGATAGCGTAGGCTTCGGCGTTGAGCTTGAAAACCGCTACAAGGGCATTCGTACCCCGCACAAAATGAAGTTTGGCGTCTCTGGCTGTACCCGTGAGTGCGCAGAAGCCCAAGGTAAAGACGTGGGTATCATCGCCACTGAAAAAGGCTGGAACCTGTACGTCTGTGGTAACGGCGGGATGAAACCACGTCATGCGGATCTACTGGCAGCGGATCTCGACCGTGAAACGCTGATGAAATACCTTGACCGCTTCATGATGTTCTACATCCGTACTGCGGACAAACTGACCCGTACTGCACCGTGGTTAGATAACCTGGAAGGCGGCATCGAGTATCTGAAGTCTGTCATCATTGACGACAAACTGGGCCTGAACGAGCATCTGGAAGAAGAGATGGCGCGTCTGCGTGAAGCCGTCGTATGCGAGTGGACAGAAACCGTCAACACGCCGTCCGCGCAGGTTCGCTTCAAGCACTTTATTAACAGCGATAAACGCGATCCGAATGTCCAGGTTGTGCCTGAACGTGAACAACATCGCCCGGCCACGCCGTATGAGCGTATCCCGGTCACTCTGGTGGAGGAAAACGCATGAGCCAGTGGAAAAACATCTGCAAAATCGATGACATTCTGCCTGCAACAGGCGTCTGCGCCCTGTTAGGTAAAGAGCAAGTCGCGATTTTCCGTCCTTATCACAGCGACCAGGTGTTTGCGATCAGCAACATCGACCCGTTCTTCCAGTCCAGCGTACTTTCACGCGGGATTATTGCTGAGCACCAGGGCGAGCTATGGGTTGCCAGCCCGCTGAAAAAACAGCGCTTCCGCCTCAGCGACGGTCTGTGCATGGAGGACGAAAGTCATTCCGTGGCGCACTACGAAGCCCGGGTGAAAGACGGCATGGTGCAGTTGCGCGGTTAGTAAATTATTGGGAGGCGCAATGCCTCCCTTTTTAGACGTATTGGTAGGCCTTTTTAGTAGGCCTGATAAGCGTAGCGCCATCAGGCACATTGCCGGATGGCGGCATAACTGCCTTATCCGGCCTACGGTTACGATTTTATTTTACTTTTTGTTCTTCAAGGATAATCAAACACATGTTTACAGACACTATCAATAAGTGTGCGGCTAACGCTGCGCGCATTGCACGCCTGTCGGCCAACAACCCAATCGGTTTCTGGGTCAGTTCCGCCATGGCGGGCGCTTATGTCGGTCTCGGCATCATTCTTATTTTCACTCTCGGCAATCTGCTTGATCCATCCGTACGCCCTCTGGTGATGGGTGCAACCTTTGGTATTGCCTTAACGCTGGTGATTATTGCCGGTTCAGAGCTGTTTACCGGGCACACCATGTTCCTGACGCTTGGCGTCAAAGCGGGCACCATCAGCCACGGTCAGATGTGGGCCATTCTGCCGCAAACCTGGCTGGGAAATCTGCTCGGTTCCGTGTTCGTCGCCCTGCTGTACAGCTGGGGTGGCGGTAGCCTGCTGCCGGTCGATACCAGCATCGTACATAGCGTTGCCCTGGCGAAAACTACAGCCCCTGCCAGCGTACTGTTCTTTAAAGGTGCGTTGTGTAACTGGTTGGTTTGCCTGGCAATCTGGATGGCGATCCGTACTGAAGGTGCGGCGAAGTTCCTCGCCATCTGGTGGTGCCTGCTGGCGTTTATCGCTTCCGGCTATGAACACTCCGTTGCCAACATGACGCTATTTGCGCTCTCCTGGTTCGGTCATCACAGCGATGCCTATACCTTGTCCGGAATTGGCCATAACCTGCTGTGGGTGACACTCGGTAATACTTTGTCCGGTGTCGTATTCATGGGGTTGGGTTATTGGTATGCTACGCCAAAATCGGAGCGTCCCGTTCCGGCAAAAATCAACCAAACTGAGGCTGCTGCCAATAATTAAGGGGTAATGTCGTGGATCATTTGCCTATATTTTGTCAACTACGTGACCGCGACTGCTTGATCGTCGGCGGTGGTGATGTCGCAGAACGCAAAGCGCGGTTACTGCTGGAAGCAGGCGCCCGTTTAACGGTTAATGCGCTAGCGTTTATTCCACAGTTCACCGTATGGGCAAATGAAGGCATGCTGACGCTGGTTGAGGGGCCGTTTGACGAAGCCCTGCTCGACTCCTGCTGGCTGGCGATCGCCGCCACCGATGACGATGCCGTCAACCTTCGCGTCAGCAACGCCGCTGAATCACGTCGCATCTTCTGTAACGTGGTCGACGCCCCAAAAGCGGCCAGTTTCATCATGCCCTCCATTATTGACCGTTCACCACTGATGGTGGCGGTCTCCTCTGGCGGCACCTCTCCTGTTCTGGCACGACTGCTGCGTGAAAGGCTCGAATCCGTGTTGCCACAGCATCTGGGCCAGGTCGCGCAGTATGCAGGACAGCTGCGTTCCCGGGTGAAAAAGCAGTTCGCCAGTATGGGTGAACGTCGCCGCTTCTGGGAAAAGCTGTTTGTTAACGACAGGCTGGCGCAGTCTCTGGCAAACGACGATCGGCAGGCAATAGAAGAAACGACCGAGCAGATGCTCAGCGAACCGCTGGACCATCGTGGCGAAGTAGTGCTGGTTGGTGCCGGTCCAGGCGATGCCGGACTGCTAACGCTGAAAGGGCTACAACAGATCCAGCAGGCTGATGTCGTGGTGTATGACCGCCTGGTTTCCGATGACATCATGAACCTTGTTCGTCGCGATGCCGATCGTATTTTCGTCGGCAAGCGTGCGGGTTATCACTGCGTACCGCAGGAAGAGATCAACCAGATCCTGCTGAACCAGGCGAAACAGGGCAAACGCGTAGTGCGCCTGAAAGGCGGCGACCCGTTCATCTTTGGTCGCGGTGGCGAAGAGCTGGAAACCCTGTGCCACGAAGGTATCCCGTTCTCTGTTGTTCCCGGTATTACCGCGGCGTCCGGCTGTTCTGCCTATTCCGGCATTCCGCTGACGCATCGTGATTACGCCCAGAGCGTACGCCTGGTCACCGGACACCTGAAGACCGGCGGCGAGCTGGACTGGGAAAACCTGGCAGCAGAAAAACAGACGCTGGTGTTCTATATGGGGCTGAATCAGGCGGCCACTATCCAGGAAAAATTGATCGCATTTGGGATGCCAGCAGACATGCCGGTTGCGCTGGTCGAAAACGGGACCTCCGTGAAACAGCGCGTTGTCAATGGTGTACTGACGCAACTCGGTGAACTGGCGCAACAGGTGGAAAGCCCGGCGCTGATCATTGTTGGTCGCGTGGTTGGCCTGCGCGATAAGCTGAACTGGTTCTCAAACCATTAATATTCAGGCGCTATGTTTTCTGCATAGCGCCGTCTTTTGATTACCCTTCCAGTCATTATCCTTCATCTTTAATCATCATCAATTATTATTTTTTAAAAATTCTTAAATCTACTATTAAGTTAAAAGAACAAGTAATAACTTCCTGGTCACGTTATATATAGCAAGCTTAATTCACTACGTGTTTTTCGAAGCATATGGAATTGGCATACTGATATTTTATTGATTGATAGGGATTATTAAATGAAAAACATGCTTAAAGCTGCTGCAGTACTGCTGGCTCTCTCCACATTGACTGCCTGCACCGGTAGCGTTCAGAACAAAAACAAGACCTGTGATTACGATTATTTTCTGCACCCAGCCATTTCTATTTCTAAAATCATTGGCGGCTGCGGTGACACTGCGCTGTAATTATTTATATTCCGTATAAATATATAAAGCCGGGTTATCCCTCATACCGTTATAATATTAAACAGTATGGGAGATAACCCGGCTTTTATTTTAGCCGCACGTTATATTACGGCTTCGCAACAAATCCAATTGCTTCATACACCGCTTTCAGTGTTTCTGCTGCGCGCGCACTGGCTTTTTCTGCACCATCTTTCATCACTTGCTGCAAGAAGGCTTCATCGTTACGGAAACGGTGGTAACGTTCCTGAAGCTCAGTCAACATACCGGAAACGGCATCGGCAACTTCACCCTTCAGGTGGCCATACATCTTGCCTTCAAAGTGCTGCTCCAGTTCCGGGATGCTCTTACCCGTTACGGCAGAGAGAATATCCAGCAAGTTGGCAACACCCGCTTTATTCTGCACATCGTAACGAACAACAGGCGGCTCATCGGAATCCGTCATGGCGCGTTTGATTTTCTTCACCACAGATTTCGGATCTTCCAACAGGCCGATCACGTTATTGCGGTTGTCATCCGACTTAGACATTTTCTTCGTCGGTTCCAGCAGGGACATCACGCGCGCACCGGACTTCGGAATAAACGGCTCAGGCACTTTGAAGATGTCACCATACAGTGCGTTAAAACGCTGGGCGACGTCACGACTCAGTTCCAGGTGCTGTTTCTGATCTTCCCCTACCGGTACCAGATTGGTCTGGTACAGCAGAATATCGGCTGCCATCAGTACCGGGTAGTCGAACAGACCGGCATTGATGTTTTCAGCGTAACGGGAAGATTTATCTTTGAACTGGGTCATGCGGCTCAGTTCACCAAAATAGGTGTAGCAGTTCAGCGCCCAGCCTAACTGTGCATGTTCCGGCACGTGGGACTGAACGAAAATGGTGCTTTTCTCAGGATCGATACCACACGCCAGATACAGCGCCAGCGTATTCAGCGTAGCATTACGCAGCTTCTGCGCGTCCTGGCGGACGGTGATAGCATGCTGGTCCACGATACAGTAGATGCAGTGGTAATCATCCTGCATGTTTACCCATTGACGCAGCGCACCCATATAGTTGCCAATGGTCAATTCACCTGAGGGCTGTGCGCCACTAAAAACGATGGGCTTAGTCATTTTTCAATTCCTGATTTTCGCTATTCGGAAGCCCGAGTGCGGGCAGAAGGTCATTAATGCTGTCATATATTACATCCGGCTGGCTGAGGTCGATCCCTTCACCGTAGTTATACCCATACGTAAGACCAACCGAAGGACAGCCAGCGGCTTTTGCCGCCTGAATATCATTGCGCGAATCACCCACAAAGAGCAATTTTTCAGGCGCAATCCCCATACGTGAGGCCACTAGCAGCAGCGGATCGGGATGCGGTTTTTTATTTTTCACGTCGTCACCGCCGATGACCACACTAAAATACTTGGCGATGTCCAGTGCGTTAAGCAGCGGTGCCACAAACGGTGTCGGCTTGTTGGTTACCAGACCTAACGGCAGGCCTTTCGCATGCAGCGCGCCCAGCGTATCGGCAACGTGGGGAAATAAGAACGTCCCTTCTTCGGCAACATCACCGTAATAGCGGTCAAACAGCTTACGTAAAATACGCACCTGCTCAACGGCAGGAATGTCGTCATCGATGGGCGGTTTGCCCGTCGTTTTACGCAGCGTAGCGCGCTCAAGGCGAGCCCAGGTGAGTGCACGCTCCATCAATACATCTGCGCCATTACCAATCCAGGTAATCACACGTTCTTCGCCTGCAGTGGGTAATTCCAGCGCGTACAGCGCCATATCCACTGCGGCGGCTAATCCCGGCGCGCTATCAACCAGCGTACCGTCGAGGTCAAAAGCTACGCCCCGAATATCCTGAAATTTATCCATGACTTACCTTCGCCAGTTCATGGCGCATTTCATCAATGACTTTTTTGTAGTCAGGTTGGTCGAAAATCGCGGAACCTGCGACAAACATATCCGCACCCGCTGCGGCGATTTCGCCGATATTGTTCACCTTAACGCCGCCATCAACTTCCAGGCGAATGTCATAGCCAGACTCATCAATACGACGGCGGACTTCACGCAGTTTTTCCAGCGTTTGCGGAATGAAAGATTGGCCGCCAAAACCGGGGTTAACGGACATCAGCAGGATCACATCCAGCTTATCCATAACGTAGTCCAGGTAGCTCAGCGGCGTGGCCGGGTTGAACACCAGGCCCGCTTTACAGCCATTCTCTTTGATCAGCTGTAAGGTGCGATCGACGTGTTCGGAGGCTTCCGGGTGAAAAGTAATGATGCTGGCGCCAGCGGCAGCGAAGTCCGGGATAATACGGTCAACCGGCTTCACCATCAGATGCACATCAATAGGGGCGGTAATCCCATATTTGCGTAGCGATTTCAGTACCATCGGCCCGATAGTCAGGTTAGGTACATAATGGTTGTCCATGACGTCGAAGTGCACGACATCGGCACCGGCGGCCAGAACGCTCGCGGTGTCCTCACCCAGGCGGGCAAAATCAGCCGACAGAATTGAGGGGGCAATCAAATACTGTTTCATCCGCTTCTCCTTGAGAATTATTTTTTCGCAGGCGTTACGACTCCTGGTTTGTACAGAGCCAGCAGTTCATTCACCTTTTTACGTGTGCCGCCGTTGCTGCTTATACTGCGCCGCACTTTTACCTGAAAATGCTTCGCCGCTCGGTACCACTCGCGCGTATCGGGCGTGTCATGGTTCGAAATTAACACCGGGATCTGCTTACTGACCAGCTTTTCTGCCATTTCGGCCAGATGCGCCTGCTCTTTCGGGCTAAAGCTATTGGTGTGATACGCGGTGAAATTCGCCGTCGCCGACAACGGCGCATAAGGCGGGTCGCAATAAACCACAGAGTTGATATCAGCACGCTCCATGCACTCTTCATAGGAGAGGCAATGAAACTCTGCATTCTGCGCTTTTTCGGCAAAATGATACAACTCTGCTTCCGGGAAGTAGGGTTTTTTATAACGGCCAAACGGCACGTTAAATTCGCCACGCAGGTTGTACCGACACAGGCCGTTGTAACCAAAACGGTTGAGGTATAAGAACAGTACCGCACGTCGGAATGGATCCTGGCTGGCGTTAAATTCTGTCCGGAACTGATAGTACACCTCAGACTGATTGGTCTCAGGGACAAACAGCTCGCGCGAAGCCTGCACATACTCATCGGTACGCGACTTCACGATGTTATAGAGACTGATGAGGTCGCTGTTGATATCGGCAAGAATATAACGAGAAAAGTCGGTGTTGAGGAACACCGACCCTGCACCCACGAAGGGTTCGACAAGACATTCGCCCTGAGGCAAATGCCGTTTGATATCATCAAGCAGGGGGTATTTTCCCCCTGCCCACTTCAGAAAAGCGCGATTTTTTTTCATGCTGACTAACTAATTACACCTTCTCCGGCTGTGGAGAAAGCTCCGACAGCATCCTGCGCTTTAGTCTTTGTCCCGCAATTGGGCGAAACATCAAACCATTGCAGAACATATCCTATCTTACTTCAGATCGGCCTGAACCTGATGCAGCGGTTTCGCCCACGGGTTTTTCGCCTGAATGTCGGCTGGCAACGTAGACACCGCACGTTTAGCATCGTCTTTAGATGCATATACACCCGTCACCAGAACATACCACGGTTGACCGTTACGCGTCGTCTGATACACCACGTAGTTCTTCAGGTTCTCTTTCTTCGCCCAACCGTTCAGGTTGTCGTAGTTAGAAGAACTGCTGAGCTGCAGAGTGTAATGACTGGACGGCGCTGATTTTAACGCCCCAACATTACCTGCCGTTTTTGCTCCGCCCGCTACAGGCGTTGCCGTAGTTGGCGCAGGAGTAGCAGTCTGCGCAGGTGTGGTGGTACTGACGGTTGCTTTAGGCTCAGCTGTCGCTTTTGGCGCAGTCGTTGCCGCAGGTGCTTTGGTCGTAGTAACCGGTGCAGTCACTGGCGCAGTCGGTTCAGTGCGCTTCGCCTGGGCAACAGGTTTTGGCTCTGTCGGCGCTGCTTTCACAGTCGTCTGCGGTTTGCTCTTCGGCTCAATAACGGCCTGTTTGCGTTCCGGACGCGCAGTCGCGTGACGCTCAGCAGGCTCCGTTGTTGCAGGACGCGCCGTAGTACCATTACGAACAGGTGCAACGGTAGCAGGTTCGGTTGGCAGCGTGGAGTTCACAACCACGTTGTTCACCTGTTCCTGACCTTGCGGTTGCGTCAGGGCATTATTCAGATCGCCCTGAACTTCAACACGCTGTTGACCTTCAGCGGCAACAGGTGCTTGCCCCTGAGTTGGCGTAGAAGAAATTGGCGGCAGAGAAACATCCTGCTGCGCATTGCCAGCCGGTTGCTCAGCAGTCGTTGCAGGCTGAGTGGTGCTCGCCTGATCGGTCGCGCTATTGCCAGAAAGATCGATACTCTTCTCACTAGACGTCGTCTGATCGCTGGAAGAGGGAGATGAGGGGGCTTTCAACGCTGAACCGATGCCGACTATCAACAGCAGCAGCACCAGAACCCCCACACCCATCATCATATATTGACGAGAGGCAGGTTTGCTGGCGGCCTTCTTACGCTTACGCGGACGGCGTTCTACACGCTCTTCATCCACGGTATCGTCATCAGATTCATAGTCTTCTTCAATGTCTTGCTCTTCGTCACGTTCTTTACGCGCGCGCGCTGGACGACGATCGTCAGTATCCAGATCAACATCATCAAAATTGATTTGCGGCTCATTATCGCGTTCAGACGATTGACGAGAACGACCAGTACGACGATCGCTGGGATCGGGTTTCAGCTCGTCTTCTGGTTTGAATTCATCCATTTAACACCCCACTCAAAGGTTAATGCTTACGACGTTGCACATAACCTGAAGCTAAAAGACTTACGCCTTACAACGCAAGCCGGACCTTTCTTGTTGTTACGCCTGCTGGCAATCAGCAATAGCGTTAAGAACCACCTCGTGCGACACTCCGCCGCGCACTTCACTCTTCCCTATTGCCAACGGAAGCACTAAACGCATCTCCCCCGCCAACACTTTTTTATCTCGCAGCATGTGCGGTAAATAGGCCTGAGTGGACATCTCACGTGGTCCATCAACCGGTAAGCCTGCCCGCTTCAGCAGCGTAATGATGCGCTGCGTGTCCGCGGAGCAAAACTGACCCAGACGTTCTGACGTACGAGCAGCCATTACCATACCTGCGGCCACCGCTTCACCATGTAACCAATTGCCATAACCCATTTCAGCTTCGATTGCATGGCCAAACGTATGTCCCAGATTCAGTAAAGCACGTAAGCCCATTTCGCGCTCGTCTGCTGCGACAACTTCTGCCTTCAGCTCACAACAACGGCGGATACAGTACGCCATTGCCGGACCGTCCAGATGCAGTAATGCGTCCAGATTGTCTTCCAGCCAGCTGAAAAATTCACCGTCAAGGATGATGCCGTATTTGATCACTTCCGCCAGACCCGACGCCAGTTCACGCGCAGGAAGCGTTTTCAGACAGTCGAGGTCCACCACCACGGAAGCGGGTTGGTAAAAAGCACCAATCATGTTCTTGCCGAGGGGATGGTTTACGGCGGTTTTGCCGCCAACGGAGGAATCAACCTGCGACAACAGCGTTGTCGGAACTTGAATAAAACGTACGCCGCGCTGATAGCTGGCGGCTGCAAAACCGGTAAGATCGCCAATCACGCCGCCGCCAAGAGCAACCAGCGTGGTATCGCGACCGTGCGGTTTTTGCAGTAATGCTGTGAATACCGTATCCAGCACCGTCAGGCTTTTATACTGCTCGCCGTCGGGAAGGATGACGCTATCAACATTAACACCCGCCTGTTCAAGTACGCCGCGAATCTTATCGAGATAAAGGGGAGCCAGGGTTTCGTTGGTCACCAACATAACCTGATCGCCCGATTTCAGCGGTAAGAATGAAGCCGGCTCATTAAACAAACCAGCCGCGATGGTGATAGGGTAACTACGTTCCCCGAGAGTGACTGTAATCCTCTCCATGACGCGACATCCACCTTAGTTACTTGTACCCGCAGACGAGTGTATTAAGCCAGAATCAGTTGCTTTCCAACATATGAATAATCTGGTTTGCCACGACTTTAGCGCTCTGATCATCGGTGCGAATGGTCACGTCAGCAATCTCTTCATACAGAGGATTGCGTTCGTCAGCCAACGCTTCCAGAACTTCGCGAGGCGGTGATTCTACCTGCAGCAGTGGGCGTTTCTTGTCGCGTTGAGTTCGCGCAAGTTGTTTTTCAATTGTCGTTTCAAGATAGACCACGACGCCACGCGCGGAAAGACGGTTACGTGTTTCACGTGATTTAACAGAGCCACCGCCAGTTGCCAGCACAATACCCTGTTTTTCCGTCAACTCGTTGATGACTTTTTCTTCGCGATCGCGGAAGCCGTCTTCACCTTCTACATCGAAGACCCAGCCCACATCAGCTCCGGTTCGTTTCTCAATCTCTTGATCAGAATCGTAAAATTCCATATTGAGTTGTTGAGCTAACTGGCGCCCAATAGTGCTTTTTCCGGCACCCATAGGCCCAACCAGAAAGATATTGCGTTTCTCTGCCATTTTTTCGGTACTACTAAGACTATTCGTTAATGATAAACCCGCTTCGCAGACACTCAGCGCAGCAGGACATGAACTGAAACCTCATAAGATATTGCGAGAGTCAGACTGAAAATTATCTCAATACTCAAGCGGGTTTGGCAACTGAATAAATCACCAAACCTTTCGCATTTCTGGTCGTGGCAGGCGTATTGCCCTGCAAACATCAGGCCTGGCAACGAATCGCACGGCCAAATGACGCCAAATCAACCCATGACACACCACCAGAAAGGCAAAGCGTATTACCGGTGCACAAGTAAAGAAAACGACCGACGCTCAAATCGGTACTCCTTGTATGCTAAATACACCCGCACGTCAAATTTCTGAAACATGTCCAGTGCAAAAACAACGGCTTTTCATGCATAAATTATTCGCTCGAGACCAGTCTGGGCGTGATAAAAACCACTAACTCGCGCCGCTCATCCTCTTTACCGTCATGGCGAAATAAATATCCAAGCCAGGGGATATCGCCTAACAACGGCACGCTGTCCGCCGCAGATTTATTTTTATGCGAAAAAATCCCACCCAGCGCGATTGTCTCTCCGCTTTTTACCTCGACCTGCGTTTCAATTTCCTGCTTATCGATAGCCAGTACTTCGCCATCCGCCTGCTGTAACACCTGCCCGGGGACATTCTGGCTGATATGCAACTTTAGTCTAATTCGCCCTTTTTGCAGCACGGTTGGCGTCACCTCCATTCCCAGTACGGCTTCTTTGAACTCAACGGACGTGGCTCCACTTTCCCCGCTGGAGACCTGATAAGGGATCTCGCTGCCCTGCTTAATACTGGCAGGTTGCAGGTGAGAAGCCAGTAATCGTGGGCTGGCGATGATATCAAGCTGCTGTTTTTGCTCCAGTGCAGACAGCTCCAGTTCCAGTAGACGACCATTGATACGACCAATGTTAAACCCCACACGCGACGTCGCTGCGGGCACAGAGAGATCGCTGGTCATTGTAGTGACGCTGCCCACCGTCCCCGCTTGCGTGGCATCGGCGAGCGACCATTTCACACCCAACTCGTGTAGGCTTTTTTCGTTAATCGTCACAATGTGTGCCGCCAGTTCGACCTGTTCAACCGGCAAGTCCATCTGCGCCACCCACGTTTCCAGCGCCATCAGCGCAGGTTTGTTATCACGAAGCAGCAGTCGGTTCGTGCGTTTATCTACCGTCATACTGCCTTTGGCGCTCAGCAGTTTCTCACCCGCTTTTGCCAGATCGGCGGCGTCAGCGTACTGCAAAACAATGCTGCGATGTTCCAGCGGGAGACTGGCCTGCCGCCGCGCCTGCTCGCTCTCCAGGCGTGCCACATTTTCATTCTGCCAGCCTACCGAATGCACATGCAGGATGCTCCCCTCCTGGCGCAACACCAGTCCGGCGCTTTTCACCACCGTCTGGAATGCCTGCTTCCACGGGACATCCGTCAGATGCAACGACATCACGCCGCTGACATCGGGCGAAATCACCAGATTTTTTCCTTCCTGCTCAGCCATCGCCTGTAATACCTGAACCACGGGAACATCATCCACACCAGCGTCACGTTTGGCGCTTTTCCCGCCAGCACACTGGGGATGACGACCATCAGCACCACGGCTATCCATCGCTTCATGCCCTTCTCCTTGTCGTTGCCACTGCCAGCGTGACGGCTCACAGTCTTTACCCATCTCAATAGTTATGCTTTGTGCCGAGATATGAGAAACCGTCCATCCCCCCTTCAGCGCCTCATGCAGTTCGATCCGCCGCCATGTATTTTTACCATCCTGAACCAGGCCAATCAGGCGCGTTCCCCGGCTTACCGCACCTTGATAACGCCACGTCGACAGCTCAGTGGTATGGCAACGATCCTCCGGCGGCAGGAAAGGATCGCGCATCCCGGTCAGTATCAGCAGGCTAATCCCTACCAACAGTCCACGCTTAACCGTCATTCAGGCGCTCCAGCTGCAGTGTAAGCATCAGCTCGGCATCCTCCAGGCGAAGAGAAAAACTGTTGACCTGCATCCCCCGTTCCGCCAGCCGGACAAACAATGCTGGAACAGCATCCCAGGCGGGCTTCAGCGTCATCTCCCCGCCCTGTGCAGAAGGCTGCCAGTGAGTCAGGCGTGAAAGCGGAGTCTGAAAATCCAGAGCGGAAAAAGGCATCGTATTCTCGTCATTAGCCCAAAGTGTGGGGTCAGCCGGTGTAACCAGTTGGTACAGATTCCGCCATTGCGCCTGGTTCGCCGCATGTTGCTGCCGCAGTTCCTCCCGTTGTACGTTCCATTCTTGCCGTAGCGGATAAAGCAGGCACAACATGACCATCAGCGCCATGGTGACACTCCAGCCGCCCCAGCAGACGATTCGACAACGCGGCGACAAGGCCAGCCAACGATCACAGAGTACGTTCATGCATTACGCTCCGCGTCAGACGATAGTGAAATTGCCAACGTCCCAACGCATCCTTCTGAGTTTCGCCGGGGTCGCCTAAGCGAAAAAAGGACTGTTTGCGTAATTGCGTTTCCAGCGCATTGAGGGCGCTAAAGTTCTGCGCCATTCCGCTCAGTTCCAGCACTTCATGTTGCCAGGTCAGGGTTGTCAGCCACACCTGTTCGGGCAGTAAATTTGCCAGTCCTTCGAGCATCGGTTGCCAGCTTCGCGTCTGATCTCGCTGCGTTTTACGCAGCTGTCGCTGTTGCCATTGTTGCTGGCGCAGGAGTAAATGCGGTTTTTGGGCCACAAGCGTCTCGCCCCGCATTTTCTCCGCAGCTATCTTCACCGTTTTTGCCCGGTTGTCTTCGATGACGACAGCGTAATAGCTCAGTGCACAGCCAACGATCAACAGCAGCGATCCGCTAAATAAAACAGCCCAAAACCGCAGGCAGGCACGCCGCTGTGACTGACGCCAGGGGAGAAGGTTGATGGTCGCTATCATCAGTCTGTTCCCCCCATTGCCAGCCCAAGCGCAATAGTAAAGATATGACTTTCAGGCGGAATGGGCGGCTGACGAACAGACACCACGCTTAAGGGGTCAAAACGGCCTGGCCCGCACAACGCAATCTCTTCCGGGGAAAGCGATAATGTTGCAGCAAGATCGTCGATAGCGTGACTGTCGCCCACCGGTTTACGCCCCCATGCATAACGAGTCGCCCACAACCACTGCGCGTCATCGCGCCAGGCCAGACACTGCTGATGCGCCGATAAGTACGGTATAAAGCGCTGTAACGCGCTGGCATCCGGCGTAATGGCGGTTATCTGTACTTTCAGCGTTTGCATCAGCGTCAGGAGGGTCGACACCTCTTTGCTTTGCGCGGCGGTCACGTTAAAGGCCGGACTTAAGGTGTCTTCGCTATAATCGAATTGCAGCGCATCTGGGTCCATATCCAGCTCACGCGCCATCGACCCAGACAACCATGCCGTTTGTTCTGGCTCACGCAGCGTCATGACTGGGCGGGGGATCTTTTTTTGTAACGTCCTGTGGGCGGGAAAAGACAGATGAATGTGGTGTCTGCGAGGGAGTTCACGACTCCACGGTAATAACACCTTGCTGAGCTGTTCAGGTGCGCGAATGTGCCCGTCGACAATCGTCTGGTTCGCCAGCGGCAACCGCCACCAGCGCTGTAGAAACCAACCGGAGGCGTCGCGAACGACGGCCACAGCCAGCACTTCATGTTGCTGAATATGCAGACCAATTTGCCAGATATTGAAAGCCATTGCTGATGATCTCCTTATCACCCGTTGCTTTAACGGGTATATCAATGCGTCTGGCTTGCCTTTATACTACCGCGCGTTTGTTTATAAACTGCCCAAATGCCACTAAATGGGAAATCTCCAGTGAAGTTCGTAAAGTATTTATTAATCCTTGCAGTATGTTGCATCCTGCTGGGAGCAGGCTCGATTTATGGCCTCTATCGCTATATTGAGCCGCAATTACCTGACGTCGCGACGTTAAAAGATGTGCGTTTGCAGATCCCGATGCAGGTTTACAGCGCTGACGGCGAACTGATCGCGCAATATGGCGAGAAACGTCGTATTCCGGTCACGCTGGATCAGATGCCGCCGGAAATGGTCAAAGCCTTTATCGCTACCGAAGACAGCCGCTTTTATGAGCACCACGGCGTTGACCCGGTGGGGATCTTCCGTGCGGCCAGCGTTGCGCTGTTCTCCGGGCACGCGTCGCAAGGGGCGAGTACCATCACCCAACAGTTGGCGAGAAACTTCTTCCTCAGCCCGGAACGCACGCTGATGCGTAAGATCAAAGAGGTCTTCCTCGCGATCCGCATCGAGCAACTGCTGAGTAAAGATGAGATCCTCGAGCTTTATCTGAATAAGATCTACCTGGGGTATCGCGCCTATGGCGTTGGTGCCGCAGCACAAGTCTATTTCGGTAAGACGGTCGACCAGCTCAGCTTAAGCGAGATGGCAGTCATCGCCGGTCTGCCAAAAGCACCGTCAACCTTCAACCCGCTCTATTCAATGGACCGGGCTACCGCGCGACGTAACGTTGTGCTGTCGCGTATGTTGAGCGAAAACTACATCACGCAGGCCCAGTACGATCAGGCACGCAGCGAAGCTATTGACGCCAACTATCACGCGCCGGAAATTGCCTTCTCTGCGCCGTATCTGTCTGAAATGGTGCGCCAGGAAATGTATAGCCGTTATGGTGAAAAAGCCTATGAAGACGGGTATCGCATCACCACCACCATTACGCGTAAAGTCCAACAGGCGGCTCAGCAGGCGGTCCGTAATAACGTCATGGATTACGACATGCGCCACGGCTACCGTGGCCCGTCAAACGTGCTATGGAAAGTGGGCGAAAGCGCCTGGGACACCAAGAAAATCACCGACTCACTAAAAGCGCTTCCGACCTACGGACCGCTGCTGCCGGCGGTGGTCACCAACGCAAATCCACAGGAAGCGACCGCCACGCTGGCGGACGGCACATCGGTGGCGCTGCGTATGGAAGGCATGCGCTGGGCGCGTCCTTACCGCTCCGATACCCAACAGGGCCCGACGCCGCGAAAAGTGACCGATGTTGTCCAGACGGGTCAGCAAATCTGGGTCCGCCAGGTCGGTGACGCCTGGTGGCTGGCACAGGTTCCTGACGTCAACTCCGCGTTGGTCTCCATCAATCCGCAAAACGGCGCGGTAATGGCGCTGGTTGGTGGCTTTGATTTCAACCAGAGCAAGTTTAACCGTGCTACCCAGGCGTTACGTCAGGTCGGTTCGAATATCAAACCGTTCCTCTATACCGCGGCAATGGATAAAGGCCTGACGCTGGCCAGTATGCTGAATGACGTCCCGATTTCCCGCTGGGATGCGGGCGCAGGTTCTGACTGGCAGCCGAAAAACTCACCGCCGCAATATGCCGGCCCTATCCGCTTACGTCAGGGGCTGGGTCAGTCGAAGAACGTGGTGATGGTCCGCGCCATGCGCGCGATGGGCGTAGATTACGCAGCAGAGTATCTGCAACGTTTTGGCTTCCCGGCGCAAAATATTGTTCATACCGAGTCGCTGGCGCTGGGTTCCGCCTCGTTCACCCCGCTGCAGGTTGCCCGCGGCTACGCGGTGATGGCCAACGGTGGTTTCCTGGTTGATCCGTACTTCATCAGCAAGATTGAAACCGATCAGGGCGGTGTTATCTTCGAAGCGAAGCCCAAAATTGCCTGTCCGGAGTGTGATATTCCGGTGATTTATGGCGACACCCAGAAATCTAACGTGCTGGAAAACAGTAACGTTGAAGACGTTGCCATTTCTCAGGAACAGCAGAATGCCGCGGTGCCAATGCCGCAACTTGAGCAGGCGAATCAGGCGCTGGTCGCGCAAAGCGGGACCCAGGAATACGCCCCGCATGTGATCAACACGCCGCTGGCGTTCCTGATTAAAAGCGCGCTGAACACCAATATCTTTGGTGAGCCAGGCTGGATGGGTACCGGCTGGCGTGCAGGTCGTGATTTACAGCGTCGAGATATCGGCGGTAAAACCGGGACCACCAACAGCTCGAAAGATGCCTGGTTCTCCGGCTACGGCCCAGGGGTCGTGACCTCGGTATGGATTGGTTTTGATGACCATCGCCGTAACCTTGGACACTCTACGGCCTCGGGTGCGATCAAAGATCAGATCTCCGGCTATGAAGGGGGGGCGAAGAGTGCCCAGCCAGCGTGGGATGCCTATATGAAGAGTGTGTTAGAGGGCGTACCAGAGCAGCCGCTGACGCCACCGCCAGGTATCGTAACGGTCAATATCGATCGCAGCACCGGTCAACTGGCGAGCGGCGGCAACAGTCGCGAAGAGTATTTTATTGAAGGGACTCAGCCCACACAGCAGGCGGTACATGAAGTGGGGACCACCATTATTGATAATGGTGAGGCTCACGAACTGTTCTGATCTATTGCCGGATGGCGCTTCGCTTATCCGGCCTACTTAACGCAACATAGTAGGCCGGATAAGACGCCTCTGGCGTCACCTTCCGGCGCTATACGCTACAGTCGTCCCTGCCCTTTCAGCCATTCACGCACCAGAAACAGCGCGCTTACATTACGCGCTTCGTGAAAGTCCGGGTCTTCTAACAAATCCATCAAATGTGCCAGCGGCCAGCGCACCTGCGGCAACGGCTCGGGTTCATCACCTTCCAGCGATTCAGGATACAGGTCCTCGGCCACGACGATGTTCATCTTGCTGGAGAAATAGGACGGTGCCATGCTGAGTTTTTTCAAAAACGTCAGGTCATTTGCCCCAAACCCGACCTCTTCTTTCAGCTCCCGATTCGCCGCTTCAAACACGCTTTCACCGGGATCGATTAACCCTTTGGAAAAACCAAGCTCATAAGATTCGGTCCCGACCGCGTATTCGCGGATGAGAATCAGATGGTCATCAACAATCGGCACAATCATTACCGCTTCGCGCGTGGACGGACGCATACGTTCGTAGACGCGGCGTACGCCGTTGCTGAACTCAAGGTCAACACTTTCGACTTTAAACAGCCGGGATTGTGCGACGGTTTCCACTTTCAGAATCGTGGGTTTTTGTAATGATTTGCTCATCGTGAGAGTCTTTGCCGTGAAATCTGGGGTCATTGTGCGATATACCGCACGGTTTCGGCAATGTGAATTGCCGTTTATTTACATTTATGTAACGTACTAAAAGTTAATTCCCATTTCAAATTAAAAGTCAATAGGTTGAAATAACTCCAGGAATTTGCTGATATGCCGTTTTTGGTGATTTTGCTATGATTCGCATTTACTGGGCTGTACTTTAAAGATGCTCAAGTTCAACTCCACGCTTGCCGATAGCCAACGACAGAATCACGATTATTTTCCAGGGTGCGACTGACCACGCCTGACAGACTAAGTAAGATGGGGAAAGCATGAGCACCATTCTGATTTTTTTAGCTGCTTTGCTGGCCTGCTCGTTACTTGCAGGGTGGCGACTCAGATCAAAATCCAGGCGGCAAAAACTGCCCTGGAGTAACGTTTTCTCAGACGCCAATAAGCGTAAACTGACGCCCGAAGAGCGCAGCGCAGTCGAAAACTACCTGGAAAACCTGAGTCAAAATCAGCAGATACCTGGCCCAACAGGCGCCAGCGCCGCCCCAGTATCGCTCACACTGAATGCCCAAAGTAATAGCGTCATCGTGCTGACCCATTCGATTACGCGCTACGGTATCACCACGGACGATCCCAATAAGTGGCGTTATTATCTGGATTCCGTCGAAGTGCATTTGCCTCCCTTCTGGGAACAATACATCAATGACGAAAATAGCGTTGAGCTGATCCACACAAATACGCTACCGCTGGTGATCTCGTTAAACGGTCATACGCTGCAAGAGTACATGCAGGAAGCGCGTGGCTATGCGCTACAGCATACTGCATCGACGCAGGCCTCTATTCGTGGTGAAGAAAGCGAGCAAATTGAGCTGCTAAATATTCGCCAGGAAACACATGAAGAGTATGCGCTGAGCCGCCCGGCAGGACTCCGCGAGGCGTTGCTGATTGCCGCATCTTTCCTGTTGTTCTTCTTTTGCTTAATCGTGCCGGATGGTTTTGTACCGTGGCTGGCCGGTGGTGCCGTATTGCTGCTGGCTGCGGGCCTGTGGGGACTGTTCGCCCCGCCGTCTAAAACTGCCCTGCGGGAGATCCATTGCCTGCGCGGAACCCCGCGTCGTTGGGGGCTGTTTGGCGAAAACGACCAGGAACATATTAATAATATCTCACTGGGTATTATCGATCTGATTTATCCGCCTCACTGGCAGCCCTACATTGCGCAAGATCTCGGGCAACAAACGGATATCGATATTTATCTCGATCGCCATGTTGTCCGCCAGGGGCGTTTTTTATCCTTGCATGACGAAGTGAAAAACTTCCCCTTGCAGCACTGGCTACGCAGCGCTGTTATCGCAGGGGGATCGTTGCTGGTCCTGCTGATGCTGCTGTTCTGGATCCCGCTGGATATGCCGATAAAATTCACGCTGTCCTGGATGAAAGGTGCGCAAACTATCGAGGCCACCAGCGTTAAGCAGCTCGAAAACGCCGGGGTTCGCGTCGGCGATACCCTGCATCTGAGCGGTACGGGAATGTGCAATATTCACACATCCGGAAGCTGGAACGCACAGCCCACCACGCCTTTTCTACCTTTCGATTGCTCACAGATTATCTGGAATGATGCACGCGCGCTGCCGCTGCCCGAGTCCGATTTGGTGAATAAAGCGACGGCACTCACGCAGGCCGTCAGCCGCCAACTACACCCCAAACCCGATGATGATTCCCGTGTCAGCGCATCGTTACGATCGGCCATTCAGAAATCCGGCATGGTATTACTGGATGACTTTGGTGAGATTGTCCTGAAGACTGCCGACCTGTGCGCCGCCGAAGATGAATGTGTGCGCCTGAAAAATGCGCTGGTCAATCTGGGTAACAGTAAAGACTGGACCGCGCTGGTGAAGCGGGCCAACGCAGGTAAGCTGGATGGTGTAAACGTGTTGCTGCGCCCGGTCAGCGCCGAGTCGCTGGATAACCTGGTCAATACCTCCACTGCGCCGTTTATTGCACGCGAGACCGCCCGCGCCGCTCAGGCACTGAACAGCCCTGCGCCTGGCGGCTTCCTGATTATCAGTGACGAAGGCAGCGATCTGGTCGATCAGCCCTGGCCTGCCACATCGTTGTATGACTATCCGCCTCAGGAGCAGTGGAACGCCTTCCAGCGTCTGGCGCAGATGCTCATGCAGACACCCTTCCGCGCGGAAGGGATCGTCACCAATGTCACGACCGATGCCAATGGAACCCAGCACATCGGGCTGCACCGTATCCCGGATCGTTCTGGCCTGTGGCGTTACCTCGGCACCACCTTGCTGATGTTTTCCATGCTGGGTTGTGCGCTCTATAACGGCATTCAGGCGTTCAGACGCTACCAGCGCCACCGCTCACGCATCGCAGAAATTCAGGGATACTACGAAAGTTGCCTGAATCCCACGCTGATTGACGATCCGGAAAGCCTCATTCGATAACACGCCCGCGCGACAGGATATGCTACCCTGTCGCGCATCTGTTTTCCTTTGGGAGTTCCTATGCATATTGATATCGCCTGGCAGGACGTCGACACCGTGCTGCTGGATATGGACGGCACACTGCTCGATCTGGCGTTCGATAACTATTTCTGGCAAAAACTGGTGCCGGAAACGTATGGCGCGCAGCAGGGGATCTCTCCCGAGGAAGCCCAGAACTATATTCGCCAGCAATATCACGCCGTGCAACATACGCTAAACTGGTACTGCCTGGATTACTGGAGCGAACGCCTGAGTCTGGATATTTGTGCCATGACGACAGCCCAAGGGCCACGCGCCGTGCTGCGCGAAGATACTGTCCCCTTTCTTGATGCCTTAAAGGCCTGCGGCAAGCGCCGTATTTTGCTGACCAACGCGCATCCACATAACCTGGCGGTGAAGCTGGAGCATACCGGTCTGGCCTCACACCTTGATTTATTACTTTCCACCCATACATTTGGTTATCCCAAAGAGGATCAGCGGTTATGGCACGCTGTAGCTGAAGAAACGGGAATGCGTGCTGAGAAAACGCTGTTTATTGACGACAGCGAAGCCATTCTCGACGCCGCTGCTCAATTCGGCATTCGTTACTGCCTCGGCGTGACCAATCCCGATTCAGGTATTGCGGAAAAACAGTATGCACGCCATCCGTCACTGAATGACTACCGCCGACTGATCCCCTCACTGATGTGAAGGAGATGCCATGAAAGAGAAGCCCCCTGTTGACGTCAGGCTGGATAAATGGCTGTGGGCTGCGCGTTTTTATAAAACGCGTGCGATAGCTCGCGAAATGGTTGAAGGCGGTAAGGTGCATTACAACGGGCAGCGCAGTAAGCCGAGCAAGATTGTCGAGCTAAATGCCACCCTCACCTTGCGCCAGGGAAATGACGAGCGGACGGTGATTATTAAGGCCATTACCGAACAGCGTCGCCCGGCAACGGAAGCCGTTACGCTGTACGAAGAAACCGCGCAAAGCGTGGAAAAGCGCGAAAAAATAGCGCTGGCGCGTAAACTTAACGCGTTGACCATGCCGCACCCGGACAGGCGACCGGACAAAAAAGAGCGCCGCGACCTGTTACGATTTAAACACGGCGACAGTGAATGACTGTCACCCGCAAGAGAGATGATTATGCCGCAACATGACCAATTACATCGTTATCTGTTTGAAAACTTTGCCGTGCGCGGCGAGCTGGTAACCGTTTCACAAACCCTGCAACAGATCCTCGAAAACCATACTTACCCACAGCCGGTTAAAACCGTGCTGGCCGAGCTGCTGGTCGCCACCAGCCTGCTGACCGCTACGCTAAAGTTTGCCGGTGATATCACCGTACAGCTCCAGGGCGATGGCCCGCTGAGCCTGGCGGTGATTAACGGTAACAACAAGCAGCAGATGCGCGGTGTCGCGCGCATTCAGGGCGATATCCCTGAAGATGCAGATCTGAAAACGCTGGTCGGTAACGGCTATCTGGTGATCACCATTACACCGGAAGAAGGTGAACGCTATCAGGGCGTGGTGGGTCTGGAAGGTGACACGCTGGCCGCCTGTCTGGAAGATTACTTCCTGCGTTCAGAACAACTGCCAACGCGTCTGTTTATCCGCACTGGCGACGTCGATGGCAAGCCAGCAGCAGGCGGTATGCTGTTGCAGGTGATGCCAGCACAAGACGCGCAGGCCGATGATTTTACCCACCTCGCCACGCTGACGGAAACCATTAAAGCCGAAGAGCTGCTGACGCTGCCAGCGAATGATGTGCTGTGGCGTTTGTATCACGAAGAAGAGGTGACTCTGTACGATCCGCAGGACGTGGTGTTCAAATGCACCTGTTCACGTGAGCGTTGTGCAGATGCGCTAAGAACCCTGCCGGACGAAGAAGTGGACAGCATTCTGGCTGAAGAAGGCGAGATCGATATGAATTGCGATTACTGCGCGAGCCACTATCTGTTTAACGCGATGGATATTGCTGAGATCCGCAACAACGCATCCCCTGCTGACCCACAAGTGCATTAAGTTCATAGCCCGGCAGACAGTCCATTCTGCCGGGCTACTTGTTCCAGCGTTTACTCAGCGTAGTAGTTAATCTCTAACCGTTTCCCATCGAGAGTGATATCCCGCCAGATTCTGGGGGCTGTAGTCAGCCTGTGATTTTCCACCGCCTGCAAAAGCGTCGCTTTCGTGAATCCTTCAGGTAACTGGGCTGCGCCGAGCAAAGACCATTGCTTTTCCTTCATGCCAAAGATCAGACTTTCTCCCTCGCCAAAAGCATAAAGCACCTGCTCCGGCTGACCATCTGCGTTAAGATCCTGATTCACTAACACGCATGCATCCTGCTCAACACAGGAGCTAATACGGTAGCTTTGCTGTTTTACAAACCGCCAGAATGCGTCATCGGGTTTTTTGCTACCCGGCGCAATCATCACCATCGGTGCCAGTTGCGTTGTGGTCAGTTCCCGCATGGGATCGAGGTTCCCGCGTAGAATGGCGTTTAAATCACGTCTGCGCTTACTGTCCTTAGTGAAAGCGTCATCCTTTTGTAACGCCTCCAACGCAGCACGCCCCGGTTTTCCGCTATTACGCAACATGTACAGGCTGACCTGATCCGGTGAAATTTGGCCACTATGATAACGGGCCATATGGCTGTTGACGCTAATACGCCAGACATCAATGACCGGCGACGTCAGCAAAATCAACAGTCCCAGAGACAGTAACGAAACACCGAGGATGACTTTGCTCTGAATTTCCAGTGGATTGTGTCCGCGGCGCATAATGCTCGCCATGTAGCCGAATGACCAAACCAGCAGCACTGCGATGATCAGCGCACCATGCAGACGCTCAGGCGTCCAGCCATACTGATTGACGCGGACCCAGAGCGCCCAGCTGGCTATCAACATATAAACCGGGGCGACGAGAAGTGAGGTGTTAATCAGATAACGTAATGCCCCTGGATAGGGTAAGTCGCGTTTTTGCGGCTCGCGCACAACGACCATCAATAGCAGGAGCAGCAACGTCAGCGTCGACATCAGCCCCGCCGCAGACACCCGTTGCGAAATCGCCTCCAGACCGGTAAAGGGTAATGTCAGCATAAACATCAGCGCTAACAACGCGACCAGAGGCAGCAGACCCGTGGCGATCAACGTCAGAAGCTTTTGTACCGCCGTCACCAGGCGTGACTGCGTACGTGCCAGAATCACCGCCAGCGCGGTAATAAGGCCAAACGTTACATAACCAAACCAGTCGGTCTCAAAGAATAGCGTGTTAAAAAAGGGAATACCGACCAGCTTAAACATCTCGCTCCACAGCAGAAGGACCATCCAGAACAGGCCGTTGGCGACAAAGACGATCAGCAATGTCAGAACATTCAGCCATATCTGGCTGTAAAACTGCGGATAGCGCGCCTGGTCGGTACGCGTATGGAGTTGGTACTGGATCCAGGGTAACGCCAGCATAGCCATGAGAAAGAGGCGCCAACCGTAGACAAAGAAAATCTCATTCTCATTCCACCGGTTCCCTCCTGCAACGTGCCCCTTCAACCAGATGCTCATCGCCAGTACGACGCAGAAGATCACCGCCATCCAGCACCACAGCGCGCGCTGTTTAAACGAGACCACAGAAAGCAGAATCGCCGACGTCAGCGCTATCGTTACAGGCATTCCATAGAACAGCCAGCTACTGTTATGGGGGATGAGGTAAGTCATCAGCAGGTAACACACTACGCCTTGCAGCAGACCAATAAACATCATGCCCCAGCGGGTCGTACGTGAAAGCTCAACACTGTCCATGTCGTAATCCAGAATGAAGGGAAAAGATCATTATCGCATCAACATCACAATTATTGGCACTTACCGGTGTCTTTCAGCCCCTCACAACGCGACGTGAATCGATATTTCATATGTTTGAGTTACGTTATTTTCCTACATGAATGCGATTACACTCACAAGATTCCCGCCAAATATACTCTCCATTAACGTTTTAGGAACATTTTCCACAACAAAAAAGGGTTTCCTGCCATAATATCCGCCTATTTGCGACAGGAGTCGCAGCGTATTCAGTTATCTGTGATTTTGCCGGATGCGTAAATCTATGAGCCTTGTCGCGGTTAACAATCCCTAAAAAACCTTACTATTCCAGGTAATACATATTGGCTAAGGAGCAGTGAAATGCGTGTGAACAACAGTTTAACCCCGCAAGATCTCGAGGCTTATGGTATCAATGACGTTCAGGATATCGTTTACAATCCCAGCTACGACCTGCTGTACCAGGAAGAGCTTGATCCAAATCTGGAAGGCTACGAGCGCGGAGTGTTAACTAATCTGGGCGCCGTTGCTGTTGATACCGGTATCTTTACCGGGCGTTCACCAAAGGATAAGTACATTGTCCGTGACGACACCACGCGAGATACGCTCTGGTGGTCCGACAAGGGTAAAGGTAAGAACGACAACAAACCGCTTTCCCAGGAAACCTGGCAGCACCTGAAAGGATTAGTCACCCAGCAACTCTCAGGCAAACGCCTGTTTATCGTTGATGCATTCTGCGGCGCGAACGCCGATACCCGCCTTTCAGTGCGCTTTATTACCGAAGTCGCCTGGCAGGCACATTTCGTTAAAAACATGTTTATCCGCCCAAGCGATGAAGAACTGCTTGATTTTAAACCTGATTTTATCGTGATGAACGGTGCGAAATGCACCAACCCGCAGTGGAAAGAACAGGGGCTCAACTCTGAGAACTTCGTGGCTTTCAACCTGACTGAACGTATTCAGTTAATTGGCGGGACCTGGTACGGCGGAGAGATGAAAAAAGGCATGTTCTCCGTGATGAATTACCTGCTGCCGCTGAAAGGCATTGCCTCCATGCACTGCTCGGCAAACGTCGGTGAAAAAGGTGATGTGGCGGTGTTCTTTGGCCTGTCCGGTACCGGTAAAACCACGCTGTCTACCGACCCGAAACGTCGCCTGATTGGCGATGATGAGCACGGCTGGGACGACGACGGTGTGTTCAACTTCGAGGGCGGCTGCTACGCGAAGACCATCAAGCTGTCTAAAGATGCAGAACCAGAAATCTACAATGCGATTCGCCGCGATGCGCTGCTGGAAAACGTCACCGTACGTGAAGATGGCTCTATCGACTTCGATGACGGTTCTAAAACCGAGAATACCCGCGTTTCCTACCCGATTTATCACATCGATAATATCGTTAAGCCAGTGTCAAAAGCGGGCCATGCCACCAAGGTTATCTTCCTGACCGCCGATGCGTTTGGCGTTCTGCCACCGGTATCCCGTCTGACCGCAGATCAAACCCAGTACCACTTCCTGTCTGGCTTCACCGCCAAACTGGCTGGAACCGAGCGCGGCGTGACTGAACCGACCCCAACATTCTCTGCCTGTTTCGGTGCGGCCTTCCTGTCACTGCACCCGACGCAGTACGCAGAAGTGCTGGTGAAACGCATGCAGGCTGCTGGCGCACAGGCCTATCTGGTTAACACCGGCTGGAACGGTACCGGCAAACGTATCTCGATTAAAGATACCCGCGCCATTATCGATGCCATCCTGAACGGTTCTCTGGATGACGCAGAAACGTTCCGTCTGCCGATGTTTGACCTGGCGATCCCAACCGAACTGCCGGGCGTAGACACACGTATTCTCGATCCGCGTAATACCTACGCGTCACCAGAACAGTGGCAGGAAAAAGCCAATGCGCTGGCGAAACTGTTTATCGAAAACTTCGAGAAGTATACCGATACCCCAGCGGGCGCCGCGTTAGTCAGCGCCGGTCCGAAGCTGTAATTTTTGATTCGTTATATAGCCCCTTATCTGAAAGGATAAGGGGCTTTTTATTGTATTTACTCTTTTAAAATGTACTCTGTACACCTATAATTTGTACTATTAGCCCCATGCGCAGGAAGCGCCATGTTCACATTTATTGAGCTACAGGGATTTAGTAAACGCCGTCCGTTACTTTTACCTGACGATGAGTTTCGTGCCTTTCAAGAGGCGCTTATTGAAAACCCTGAGGCAGGGGATACTATCGCTGGTACGGGGGGATTCAGAAAAATTCGCTGGAGTCGCTCTGGTATGGGTAAGCGCAGCGGTATTCGGGTTATCTATTACAACGTGACGCGTAAAGGTCGAATCTATCTGGCTTTGCTCTATCCTAAGAATGAACAGGATGATTTAACCGAAGAGCAAAAAAGAGTTTTAATGCACTTATCCGATATGCTGATTTAATTATGAGAATTTTAATCATCAGGACACCGCGATCCGGTGTGGTGAGGCCAAAATGAAAGACGAATTATTTGCCGATTTGCTGGCCAGTGCAGAAGAAATGGTACGTATAGAGAAAGGTGAAGAAACACCTAAACCTGAACATGTGCATACTTTTAGCGAAATTGATGTTAAAGCCATCCGCGAAGCAACAGGGTTACGCCAACAGGATTTTGCCATAGCGGTTGGTGTGAGTTATGACCTGGTTAAAAGCTGGGAAACGAAACGACGCCAACCCACTGGAGCACCAAGAAAACTGCTTTTATTAATTCAAAAAAACCCATTTATAATTAATCAATTAAAAGCAATTTAAGCCAGAGGTTTTACTGTTTACCCTATAAACAGAGGGAGGCTTTCGCCTCCCTTTTTTACGCGTCTTTGGTTGTTCCCGGCACACGGGAGACAGGAACAGGAAGCCAGGCGCGAATCGACAGCCCACCGCGTTCGCTGGTGCCGATTTCCAGCATGCCGTTATGGTTATCGATGATGCGCTGCACGATCGCCAGGCCCAGACCGGTACCGCTGGTACTGCGGGCACTGTCGCCGCGTACAAACGGCTGGAACAGATGCTTACGCTGCTCCGGCTTGATGCCCGGACCATCATCCTCGACCTGGAACCAGGCGCGATGTGGCTCTGTGCCACTGCTAACCTTAATCCAGCCATTACCATAGCGGGCAGCATTGACCACCATATTGGCGACCGCGCGTTTGATCGACAGCGGATGCATCTTCACCTGAATGAGGCCAGGCTGCAGCGCGGTATCAATCTCACGTTCATAACCGCTTTCTGCCGCAACGACTTCTCCTAACACCGCGTTCAGATCCGCCATCTCCATCGGCATCTCCTGCCCGGTGCGCAGATAGTCGATAAACTGTTCGATAATGGCGTTACACTCTTCGATGTCCTTATTGATGGACTCCGCAAGGTAGCCGTCTTCTTCCCCCATCATCTCGGTCGCCAGGCGGATACGCGTCAGCGGCGTACGTAAATCGTGGCTTACCCCGGCCATCAGCAGCGTTCGGTCATCGGCCAGCTGCTTCACGCCCGCCGCCATATGGTTGAAGGCTCGGGTCACCGAGCGCACCTCAGAGGCACCATATTCTCGCAGTGGCGGCGGAATAATACCTTTACCCACCTGCAACGCCGCATGTTCCAGATCCACCAACGGCCGGTTCTGGATACGAATAAACAGCCATGCACCACCGATTGCCAGCAGCATGATCGCCAGCGTATAGCGGAACAGCGGCGAGAAATCGCCCTGATGAATTTCAGTGAGAGGAACGCGAACCCAGATATTCGGAGACAGCCAGGTTTTCAGCCACACGACCGGCGAGCTTTTGTTGACCTCAACGCGAACTTCCGTCGGACCACCCAGCTGCTGCGCCATCTGATGACTTAAGAATTCATAGTGCTGCGCCCAACGCAACCCCGCTTCTTCAGCGGCTTCGTTGGAATAGAGGGAAATCCCCAGCTCACGGTAAATTTCCCGGCGGAATGCGGGAGGCACGACCAGTTGCGTGCCGTCTTCCAGCTGCAGTTTATCGGTCATCAGCATACGGACTTCGTAAGCCAGGACCTTATTAAACTGCTGGAGGCTCGGCAGGATCGCGAAGTTCAGCACCACCAGATAAGTCGTCACCAGGCTGGCGAACAGCAAGGTGACGATGAGCAATAACGTGCGAGCAAACGAACTTCGTGGCGAGAAGCGCATTCGCCTCATGCTTTAGAACCGTCCGGGACAAAGACGTAGCCCAGACCCCATACGGTCTGAATATAACGTGGATGTGCCGGATCTTCTTCCACCATACGACGCAGACGGGAAATCTGCACGTCAATAGAACGTTCCATCGCGGAGTACTCGCGACCACGGGCCAGGTTCATCAGCTTATCACGGGACAACGGCTCACGCGGGTGACTGACCAACGCTTTCAGCACGGCAAATTCACCGCTGGTCAGCGGCATAGGTTCATCTTCACGGAACATCTCACGGGTGCCGAGGTTCAGTTTGAACTTACCAAAAGCGATAACCGCTTCTTCCTGAGACGGCGCGCCCGGCAGTTCATTTGCCTGACGACGCAGTACGGCACGAATACGCGCCAACAGTTCACGCGGGTTAAACGGTTTCGGGATATAGTCGTCAGCGCCGATTTCCAGCCCAACGATACGGTCAACCTCTTCCCCCTTCGCCGTCACCATAATGATCGGCATTGGGTTGCTCTGGCTACGCAGGCGGCGGCAAATCGACAGACCATCTTCACCTGGCAGCATCAAATCCAGTACCATAAGGTGGAAGGATTCACGGGTCAGCAGACGATCCATCTGCTCAGCGTTTGCGACGCTTCGAACCTGGAAGCCCTGCTCGGTCAGATAACGTTCCAGTAGCGCGCGCAGGCGCATGTCGTCATCGACCACCAGAATCTTATAGTTCTCTTGCATTGTTATTACTCCCAAAGGTTCGCAACAATTGTAAGTGTGTATTCTTAAGAAAGCTCACCTGAGTAACCAGCAAATTCTGGTATGAATTCCAGGCTAAATTGTTACAAAGCATATTAAACAGCAGCTTAAGTATACAATGTTTCTCGTAATACATTATTTATTCTGTTGATATGCTCACGTAATACCAATTGTGCGCATCATCACAGAATCAAGGTAAAACAATAAGATGAAAACGCCCCTGATAACCCGTGAAGGGTATGAAAAACTCAAACAAGAGCTGAATTACCTCTGGCGTGAAGAGCGCCCGGAAGTCACCAAGAAAGTGACCTGGGCCGCCAGTCTGGGTGACCGCAGCGAAAACGCTGACTACCAGTATAATAAAAAGCGCCTGCGCGAGATCGACAGACGCGTCCGTTATTTGACCAAGTGCATGGAGAATCTAAAAATTGTCGATTACTCCCCTCAGCAGGAAGGAAAAGTGTTCTTTGGCGCATGGGTTGAGATTGAAAATGATGACGGCGACATCCGCAAATTTCGCATTGTCGGCTACGATGAAATCTTTGGCCGTAAGGATTACATCTCTATCGACTCACCGATGGCGCGCGCCCTGCTCAAAAAAGAGGTCGGCGATCTCGCGGTAGTGAACACCCCTGGCGGAGAAGCAAGCTGGTACGTGAATGAGATTGAGTACGTTAAATAAGACGGAACAATCCGAAGCCCCTGCTGATGGCTGGCATTTTTGCCAGTCAATCCGTATAACTATCCCCTGATTTTTATCCTAAAGACGAAGCTATCCATGATGAATGATTCTTTCTGCCGCATTATCGCAGGTGAAATTCAGGCTCGTGCTGAACAGGTAGAAGCTGCCGTTCGCCTGCTTGATGAAGGGAACACCGTGCCGTTTATCGCACGTTATCGTAAGGAAATCACCGGCGGTCTGGATGACACGCAGCTGCGTAATCTGGAGACCCGTCTGGGATATCTGCGGGAACTGGAAGACCGCCGTCAGGCGATCCTCAAATCTATCGGCGAGCAAGGCAAACTGACCGACGATCTGGCGAAAGCGATCAACGGCACGTTAAGTAAGACCGAACTCGAAGACCTCTACCTGCCATACAAACCTAAACGCCGCACCCGTGGGCAAATCGCCATTGAAGCGGGTCTTGAGCCGCTGGCCGACCTGCTGTGGAACGATCCCTCTCACGACCCAGAAACCGAAGCAGCCAAATACATCAATGCCGAAAACGGCGTGGCGGATACCAAAGCGGCTCTCGACGGCGCGCGCTACATTCTGATGGAGCGTTTTGCCGAAGACGCCGCGCTGCTGGCAAAAGTCCGTGATTACCTGTGGAAGAACGCCCATCTGGTTTCCATCGTAGTGAGCGGGAAAGAAGAGGAAGGCGCCAAATTCCGCGACTACTTCGATCACCACGAACCTATTTCCACCGTTCCTTCTCACCGAGCACTGGCGATGTTCCGCGGGCGTAACGAAGGCGTGCTGCAGCTTTCTCTGAATGCTGACCCGCAGTTCGATGAGCCGCCAAAAGAGAGCCACGGCGAGCAGATTATCCGCGATCATCTGGGTCTGCGCCTGAACAACGCGCCGGCGGACAGCTGGCGTAAAGGCGTTGTCAGCTGGACATGGCGCATCAAAGTGCTGATGCACCTCGAAACCGAACTGATGGGCACCGTGCGCGAACGTGCGGAAGATGAGGCCATTAACGTCTTTGCCCGCAACCTGCACGACCTGCTGATGGCCGCTCCGGCCGGGTTGCGTGCCACTATGGGTCTCGATCCTGGTCTGCGTACCGGCGTGAAGGTCGCGGTTGTTGACGGGACCGGCAAGCTGGTGGCGACCGACACCATTTATCCGCATACCGGACAGGCAGCCAAAGCCGCCGTTGCGGTGGCCGCGCTGTGCGAAAAATACAACGTTGAGCTGGTGGCGATTGGCAACGGTACCGCATCGCGTGAGACCGAACGCTTCTTCCTCGACGTGCAGAAACAGTTCCCGAAAGTGACCGCGCAAAAAGTGATCGTCAGCGAAGCCGGGGCCTCGGTGTACTCTGCTTCTGAACTGGCGGCGCTGGAGTTCCCGGATCTCGACGTTTCCCTGCGCGGTGCGGTGTCTATTGCCCGCCGTCTGCAGGATCCGCTGGCCGAGCTGGTGAAAATCGACCCGAAATCGATCGGTGTCGGCCAGTACCAGCACGACGTTAGCCAGACCCAGCTTGCCCGTAAATTGGATGCGGTAGTCGAGGACTGCGTAAACGCCGTCGGCGTTGATCTGAATACCGCCTCCGTTCCGCTGTTGACTCGCGTAGCCGGTTTAACCCGCATGATGGCGCAGAACATTGTTGCCTGGCGTGATGAGAACGGTCAGTTCCAGAACCGTCAACAGTTGCTAAAAGTCAGCCGTCTGGGGCCTAAAGCCTTTGAGCAGTGCGCGGGCTTCCTGCGCATTAACCACGGCGATAACCCGCTGGATGCCTCAACCGTTCACCCGGAAGCCTATCCGATAGTGGAACGCATTCTGGCCGCCACCGAGCAGTCGCTGCGCGACCTGATGGGCAACAGCACCGAATTGCGTAACCTGAAAGCAGCCGACTTTACCGACGAGCGCTTCGGGGTGCCGACCGTAACCGACATCATCAAAGAGCTGGAAAAACCGGGTCGTGACCCGCGTCCTGAGTTCAAAACCGCACAGTTTGCTGACGGCGTAGAAACCATGAACGATCTGCTGCCGGGCATGATTCTGGAAGGCGCAGTCACCAACGTCACCAACTTTGGTGCGTTTGTCGATATCGGCGTTCATCAGGACGGTCTGGTGCATATCTCCTCGTTATCGAACAAATTCGTTGAAGACCCGCACACCGTGGTAAAAGCCGGCGACATTGTGAAGGTGAAAGTGCTGGAGGTTGATCTACCGCGTAAGCGTATCGCCCTGACCATGCGTCTGGACGAACAGCCGGGTGAAACCAATGCCCGTCGCGGCGGCGGCAACAACGAGCGCGCACAGGGTAACCGCCCGGCGCCTAAAGCCGCAAAACCCCGTGCTCGTGAGGCGCAGTCAGCCGGTAACAGTGCGATGATGGATGCACTGGCGGCGGCAATGGGTAAAAAGCGCTAGTGTGACGCGTGTGCCGGATGGCGGTGTAAACACCTTAGCCGGCCAACTTGTCGTTATTAATTTGTAGGCCGGATAAGACGCGCGAGCGTTGCCATCCGGCCTATTTAATATATTTATCGCTTTCCGTCACAATATATTTATCACTTTATTAACAGCTGAAACCTTAATTAAACATTAATAAATTCCAATAGTTTCTCCCGCGAATCATTCGTGTCAGACCTGAATAAATGTTGAGCCATATCAAAATTGACTCAAATTATTCGCCAATCCAACATTCCGTCACATTTATTCTATTGATGATAGAAACCATTCTCATTATCATTGTTTTGTTGATTATTTACTCTTTCCTTCGTTGGCTAATCATCTGGTCTCATGCCGCCTTTCGCCCCATGAGGTAATCATCCAGTTAGCGAGATATAAGTAGGTCCCTATGCAATTCACTCCAGACACTGCTTGGAAAATTACCGGTTTTTCTCGTGATATCAGCCCGGCGTACCGGCAAAAGCTCTTGTCGCTCGGCATGCTGCCAGGCTCATCGTTCAATGTGGTTCGCGTCGCCCCATTAGGCGATCCTATCCATATTGAAACACGCCGAGTCAGCCTGGTGTTGCGGAAAAAAGATCTGGCGTTATTAGAAGTGGAAGCGGTTTCCTGTTAATACAGTGAGTCTATAAAAATGAAAAAACTAACCATTGGTTTAATTGGTAATCCTAATTCCGGCAAGACAACATTATTCAATCAGCTTACCGGCGCGCGTCAGCGTGTGGGTAACTGGGCTGGCGTTACCGTTGAGCGCAAAGAAGGTCATTTCTCGACAACTGACCATCAGGTTACGCTGGTGGATTTACCCGGCACCTATTCTTTGACGACAATCTCATCGCAGACCTCCCTCGATGAGCAAATTGCCTGTCACTATATCTTAAGCGGCGACGCTGACCTGCTGATCAACGTGGTTGATGCCTCAAACCTCGAGCGTAACCTCTACCTGACGCTGCAACTGCTTGAACTGGGGATCCCCTGCATCGTCGCGCTGAACATGCTGGACATTGCTGAGAAGCAGCAAATCCGGATTGATATCGATGCCCTTTCCGCCCGTCTGGGCTGCCCGGTGGTGCCGCTGGTCTCAACCCGTGGTCGCGGGATTGAAGCACTGAAGCTGGCTATCGATCGCTACAAAGAAAACGACACCGTCGAGCTGGTACATTATGCCCAACCGCTGCTGCGTGAAGCCGAGTCTCTGGCTGACGCGATGGCCAAAGAGATGCCGCAGCAACAACGTCGCTGGCTCGGTCTGCAGATGCTGGAAGGCGATATCTACAGCCGCGCCTACGCGGGTGATGCGGCACAAAATCTGGATGCCGCGCTGACTCGCCTGAGTGAAACAATGGACGATCCGGCGCTGCATATTGCTGATGCACGTTACCAGTGCATTGCCGCCATCTGCGATACCGTCAGCAACACCCTGACCGCAGAGCCAAGCCGCTTCACCACCGCGGTCGATAAGGTCGTACTTAATCGCTTCCTCGGCCTGCCAGTATTTCTGTTCGTAATGTACCTGATGTTCCTGCTCGCCATTAACATCGGTGGCGCGCTGCAGCCGCTGTTTGACGTCGGTTCCGTGGCACTCTTTATCCATGGTATTCAGTGGATTGGCTACACCCTGCACTTCCCGGACTGGTTAACCATCTTCCTGGCGCAGGGTCTTGGCGGCGGGATTAACACCGTGCTGCCGCTGGTGCCGCAAATCGGCATGATGTACCTGTTCCTCTCATTCCTCGAAGACTCCGGCTATATGGCGCGTGCTGCGTTTGTGATGGATCGTTTGATGCAGGCTCTGGGATTACCGGGTAAATCGTTTGTCCCGCTAATTGTCGGCTTCGGCTGTAACGTCCCTTCCGTGATGGGCGCACGCACGCTGGATGCACCGCGTGAACGTCTGATGACCATCATGATGGCGCCGTTTATGTCCTGCGGTGCGCGTCTGGCGATTTTCGCCGTGTTTGCTGCGGCGTTCTTTGGCCAGAACGGCGCGCTGGCCGTCTTCTCACTGTACGTACTGGGTATCGTCATGGCGGTACTGACCGGCCTGATGCTCAAGCACACCATTATGCGTGGCGAAGCCACACCGTTCGTGATGGAACTGCCGGTTTACCACATACCGCACGTGAAAAGCCTGGTCATTCAGACCTGGCAGCGCCTGAAAGGCTTTGTCCTGCGCGCCGGTAAAGTCATCATCATCGTCAGTATTTTCCTCAGCGCGTTTAACAGTTTCTCCCTGAGCGGAAAAATCGTCGATAACATCAACGACTCGGCGCTGGCGTCCGTCAGTCGCGTAATCACCCCTATCTTCAAACCGATTGGCGTACACGAAGATAACTGGCAGGCCACCGTGGGTCTGTTCACCGGAGCCATGGCAAAAGAAGTGGTTGTCGGTACGCTGAATACGCTCTATACCGCTGAAAATATTCAGGAAGAAGAGTTCAACCCGGCCGAGTTCAACCTCGGTGACGAGTTAGCAGGTGCGCTGGGTGAAACCTGGCAAAGTCTGAAAGATACCTTCAGCCTGAGCGTGCTGGCTAACCCTATCGAAGCCAGCAAAGGCGACGGTGAGATGGCAACCGGCGCAATGGGCGTGATGGGTGCGAAGTTCGGCAGCGCCGCCGCCGCGTACAGTTACCTGATTTTCGTGCTGCTGTATGTCCCGTGCATTTCGGTAATGGGCGCTATTGCTCGTGAATCCAGCCGTGGCTGGATGGGCTTCTCCATTCTGTGGGGACTGAACATCGCCTACTCTCTGTCGACGCTGTTTTACCAGACGGTCAGCTACAAAGAGCATCCGACCTACAGTCTGGTGTGCATTTTAACCGTCATTCTGTTTAACATCGTGCTGCTGGGAATGCTGCGCCGCGCACGCAGTCGGGTAGATATCGAACTGCTGGCGACCAATAAGACGCCAGGTTCCTGCTGTGCCAGCACCACCGGCGATTGCCACTAGGCGGTGAATGATGGCATCGCTTATTCAGGTACGTGATTTACTGGCTCTGCGGGGGCGTATGGAGGCAACACAAATCAGCCATACGCTGCACACCCCGCAGCCGATGATTGACGCCATGCTGAATCAGTTAGAACAGATGGGTAAAGCAGTACGTATTCAGGAAGATGCCGACGGGTGTCTTTCTGGAAGCTGCAAGAGTTGCCCTGAAGGGAAAGCCTGTCTGCGCGAGTGGTGGGCATTGCGCTAACCTGTTGCAATAGGCCGGATGGCGCTACGCTTATCCGGCCTACAAATAGCCCCAATCCCCGAGCGGGATACAGCGCTAGATCTGCTGCTTCAACGCCACCAGCGCGGCACAGAACTCAGCAGGATGCGAAATAAACGGCGCATGTGCCGCTTTGGCAAATATCAACGACTCACTCTGCGGCCACAGTGCATCCAGCATCGGCACGACTTTACGCGGCACCAGACCATCGAGATAGCCGTACAAACGCAGGAATGGCATGCCCAGGGCGCAGAGCGGCTCACGCAGATCGACCATTTTCAGGATCTCCAGCCCACCATTCAGCACCGCCACATCCGGCATCGGTAACGCCAGCACCGTTTTCTTCAGCGCTCGCGCATCCTGACGCGCCGTCTCCGTCCCCATCGTTTGCAGTGCCAGGAAACGCTCCACCGTCCGCTGGAAGTCTTCGCTAAGCTGCTGCTGGAAGCCCGCCAGCACTTCGGGCTTAATGCCAGGCCACTCATCGCGTGCGCTAAAGCATGGCGAAGAGGCGACGGTAACCAGCGCCTGCACGCGCTCAGGATGGGTCAACGCCACCTGACTCGCCACCAATCCGCCCAGACTCCAGCCCAGCCAGATGGCTTTCTCCGGAGCCTGTTGCAAAACGCACTCCGCCATTTCTTCCAGCGGCATCGCACCAAAACCCTGACTGCGCCCAAATCCCGGTAAATCAACCAGGTGCAGCGTAAAATGCGAGCTTAATTCCTCACTTATGCAATGCCAGACTTCCGCATTCAGTCCCCATCCGTGCAGCAGCACAAGATGGCAATTTCCCGAACCCCGGGTCTGCCACCAGATGTCATTCATCAGTTACTGTTCTCTTTTGACCAACAAGGATGAACCTATGCTAACAGTACCAGGATTGTGCTGGCTATGCCGAATGCCGTTAATGCTCGGGCACTGGGGAATGTGTTCCGTTTGCACGCGTGCAACGTGTCAACATGTCTGCCTGTGCCCACAGTGCGGGCTGCCCGCCGCCCACCCCGATATTCCCTGCGGACGCTGCCTGCAAAAGCCGCCGCCGTGGCAGCGACTGATCGCGGTCAGTGACTACGTGCCGCCGCTGAGCGGGCTTATCCACCAGCTGAAGTTTTCCCGGCGTAGTGACATCGCCCCCGCACTGTCGCGCTTGATGTTGCTGGAGGTATTGCAGGCTCGCCGTACCCGTGGCCTTCCCCTGCCGGATCGGCTGATTAGCGTTCCACTCTGGCAACGCCGCCATTGGCGCAGGGGATTTAATCAAAGTGACTTACTGTGTCGCTCACTGGCACGCTGGCTGGGCTGCGACTGGGACGGTCAGGCCATCACACGAACTCGCCCCACCGCCACACAGCACCATCTCAGCGCCCGATTACGCAAACGCAACCTGAAAAATGCGTTTCGCCTTGAATTGCCGGTGCAGGGACTCCATATGGTTGTTGTGGATGATGTCGTCACTACCGGAAGTACCGTCGCGGAGATCGCGCAGCTGCTTTTACGCAACGGCGCGGCGACTGTCCAGGTATGGTGCCTGTGTCGAACCTTGTAGAGCCTCGATGATGGGCGTATTATAACCAAGTAAAATAGTCAACTATTAGGCCATTACTATGATCCATATTTCCGATGCTGCACAAGCGCACTTTGCCAAACTGTTGGCAAATCAGGAAGAAGGGACACAAATTCGCGTATTTGTGATTAATCCCGGCACGCCTAACGCTGAATGCGGCGTTTCTTATTGCCCGCCGGACGCCGTGGAAGCAACCGACACCGCCATTAAATTTGACCTGCTGACCGCTTACGTTGATGAACTGAGCGCACCGTACCTGGAAGAGGCAGAAATTGATTTTGTTACCGACCAGTTAGGCTCCCAGCTGACCCTGAAAGCACCTAATGCGAAAATGCGTAAAGTGTCTGATGACGCACCGCTGATGGAACGCGTGGAGTACATGCTGCAGTCACAGATTAACCCACAGCTGGCTGGCCACGGTGGCCGTGTCTCCTTGATGGAAATCACCGACGAAGGCTACGCAATTCTGCAATTCGGTGGCGGCTGTAACGGCTGTTCAATGGTCGATGTCACACTGAAAGAAGGCATCGAGAAGCAGCTGCTGGCTGAATTCCCGGAGCTGAAAGGCGTTCGCGATTTGACCGAACACCAGCGCGGCGAACACTCTTACTACTAGTATCCGTAGGCCCGATAAGACGCATCAGCGTCGTCATCGGGCATTGATGCCGGATGGCAGCGTAAACGCGTTATCCGGCCTACACCCCTGCATTTCTCCGCATATGTTCTGCAACAATCCCCCTATAATTTGACCTGCCTCTCATAATTTAAATTTTGCCTGCCCAGGTGATTTTCAATCACTACATGTTACCCGTATCATTATCGCACGCACCTGGAACACTCATAACAGCCAGCTAAACTACGTAGTTTTGAAGGCAATCAGCATTGGTGCCGTAATAACTCTGTTCCCGGTCGGGACAATCAGAATTTGTCATCTAAACACTGACGTTACCCATAACAAAGTAAAGGCCAGGTAAATCATGCCATTAGTCATCGTTGCTATCGGTGTAATCTTGTTACTCCTCCTGATGATCCGTTTCAAAATGAACGGCTTCATCGCTCTCGTCCTGGTGGCGCTTGCTGTCGGATTGATGCAAGGGATGCCACTGGATAAAGTCATCGGTTCAATTAAAGCCGGCGTCGGCGGAACCCTTGGTAGCCTCGCCCTGATTATGGGTTTTGGCGCCATGTTGGGCAAAATGCTGGCAGACTGCGGCGGTGCGCAACGTATTGCCACCACGCTGATTGCTAAATTCGGCAAAAAGCACATCCAGTGGGCCGTGGTATTAACCGGCTTCACCGTGGGCTTTGCGCTGTTCTACGAAGTGGGCTTCGTGCTGATGCTACCGCTGGTATTCACCATCGCTGCCGCCGCGAACATCCCGCTGCTGTATGTCGGTGTGCCAATGGCCGCTGCGCTGTCTGTGACCCACGGCTTCTTGCCGCCACACCCGGGTCCGACCGCAATTGCCACCATTTTCCACGCCGATATGGGTAAAACCCTGCTGTTTGGTACGATTCTGGCGATCCCGACCGTTATTCTGGCGGGTCCGGTGTATGCGCGTTTCCTGAAGGGCATTGATAAGCCAATCCCGGAAGGTCTGTACAGTGCAAAAACCTTCACTGAAGAAGAAATGCCAGGCTTTGGCGTCAGCGTCTGGACCTCTCTGGTTCCGGTCGTGCTGATGGCGATGCGTGCTATCGCGGAGATGATCCTGCCGAAAGGCCATGCCTTCCTGCCGGTTGCAGAGTTCCTCGGTGACCCGGTCATGGCAACGCTGATTGCCGTTCTGATCGCGATGTTCACCTTTGGTCTGAACCGTGGACGTTCGATGGATCAGATTAACGACACGCTGGTGTCCTCCATCAAGATCATCGCAATGATGCTGCTGATTATCGGTGGTGGCGGTGCATTCAAACAGGTACTGGTGGACAGTGGCGTCGACAAATACATCGCCTCTATGATGCATGAAACCAACGTCTCTCCGCTGCTGATGGCATGGTCAATTGCCGCTGTACTGCGTATCGCACTGGGTTCTGCTACCGTGGCAGCCATCACCGCAGGTGGGATTGTGGCACCGCTGATTGCAACGACCGGCGTGAGCCCTGAGCTGATGGTTATTGCAGTCGGCTCCGGCTCCGTCATCTTCTCCCACGTGAACGATCCGGGCTTCTGGCTGTTCAAGGAATACTTCAACCTGACCATCGGCGAGACCATCAAGTCATGGTCAATGCTGGAAACCATTATTTCGGTATGCGGTCTGGTAGGATGCCTGCTGCTAAATATGGCTATCTGATGTAAAAAAGCCGGGATTTTCCCGGCTTTTTTTTACTTCTTCTTCGCGGCAGCTTTTCGCCGTTTGTCCAAATCCTTAATCAGCTTGTTCACCCCGCCATCGGCAAACATCGCCTCAAGCGTCGTCGTCAGCTTACGCCGCCAGTTTTTGTACTGGTCGCTGGTCCCCGGAATATTGACCGGCTCCGCCATATCCAGCCAGTCCTCCGGCTGCAGGCCCAGTAGGGCGCTGTTGCTGTCGGCGATATAGCGCTGCATACCCCGGTTGAGGATCGGCGTCATCGACATCAACGACGCCTTGTGTCCGGCGCGTTTTGGCAGACAGCCGTATTTGTGCAGCGCATCCAACAGGCCCTGCTTCGCCAGTTCACGGTCCTGATACAACCCGCGCAGCACAACTTCATCCGGGTACAGCCCCAGCGTTTTACCGAGCGTCAGATCACCGCTGTCCCAATAGCCTTTAAGCGTAGGAAGGTCATGCGTCGCCGCGACTGCCATTGATTGTTCCGGGTACGCCTGCGGCGCGCGGAAGTTCTTCTCATGGTCATTCTCAAAATAGAGCACTTTGTAGGAATACACGCCGCTGTCACGCAGCTTGCTGACAATTTCTACCGGTACAGTACCCAGGTCTTCACCAATCACCATACAGTGATGACGTTGACTTTCCAGCGCCAGAATAGAAAGCAGGTCGTCGACCGGGTAATGCACGTAGGCGCCGTGATCGGCAGTTTCGCCGTAGGGGATCCACCACAAACGCAGCATCGACATTACATGGTCAATACGCAGCGCCCCGCAGTTCTGCATATTGGCACGCAGCAGCTCGATAAACGGCTCGTAGGCGCGCGCGGTGATGATATGCGGATCCATCGGCGGCAGGCCCCAGTTCTGACCGAGCGGACCAAGAATATCCGGCGGTGCACCAACGGACGCTTTCAGGCAGTACAGCTCACGGTCACACCAGGTTTCCGCCCCACCTTCTGCTACGCCGACCGCCAGATCGCGGTACAACCCGATAGGCATTGCAAAGCCCTGACTGGTTTCCCAACAGGCAGCAAACTGGGTATACGCCAGCCACTGTAGCCAGAGGTAGAAATCCACTTCATCGCGGTGCTCTGCGCAGAACTGTTTCACCGCCGGTGAGTCCACCGTCCGGAAGTCTTCCGGCCACGCAGGCCAACCCCAGCGCGACTCATCTTCTTTCACCTGATATGCATGCAGCGCGTCGAACGCCGCCTGCCAGTAAAGACTTTCACCTTCCTGAGCCACAAAACGACGGAATGCCGCCATCTGCTCATCATCACGCACGGAGAACCCTTTCCATGCCAGACGTAGCGCGGTCATCTTCAGCGTGGTCACTGTGGTGTAATCCACCCACTCGGCATCGCGGGCCTGTTGCAGAGCTTGCTGCGTGGCTGGCTTCTGCCACCAGCTCTGCGCCGCTTTGCTCAGACGGAAGTCCTCTACCGCATTCACATCAATGTAGATCACGTTCAGCCAACGGCGCGAAGACGGGCTATACGGGCTGGCGCTCTCCGGGTTCGCCGGATACAGCGCGTGGATCGGGTTGAGGCCAATAAACGCCCCGCCGCGTTTAGCCACTTCCGGCAGCATCGCCTTCAGATCGCCAAAATCACCAATCCCCCAATTGTTCTCTGAACGCAGGGTATAAAGCTGGACGCAGGCACCCCACAGCTTTTGCCCGGCCAGCAGCGCCTGCGGCTCATAGCAACGTTTTGGCGCGACGATGATGCGGCAATGGCTGCGCGCTTCGTCCTGAGTCAGGGTGAGCGTGTGATACCCCTCCGGCAACTTCGCCGGAAGGTGAAAAGATTTACCGCCAGTGACATGCCCTTTGTGCTGCACACCGTCTTCGGTGGTCAGCAGCCAGCTAAATTCACCACTCCCTTCAACCGCCAGCGGCATTTTTTTGCCGACGGTATACACCATCACGTTTGGCACCGGAGTCACCGCCACTTTCGTGGCGGCGGTAGTACGATGCATGGCGTCAAGCAAACGCCGTTTGGTATCGGCGCCAATAGACTGCGGTTTACCGTGGGCATTAATGTAATTGGGGCTGATCCCCGCCGCCAGCGCGGCATTATCCAGACGTTTGCCTTCCATCGCGGTTCCTTATTAGCGTTTTGCCTGCCAGATACGAGCCTGATAATCGCGGATGGAGCGATCCGAGCTGAACATGCCACAGCGTGCGGTATTCAGGATCGCCGCCCGGGTCCAGGCCTCCTGGTCACGGTACAACACATCAACCTGCTTCTGGGCTTCAACGTAGGCGGCGAAGTCGGCCATCACCAGATACGGGTCACCGCCCTGCTTACCGATGCTGTGCAACATCTGATCAAAGGCGTGTTTATCACCGTTGCTGTATTTGCCGCTTTCCAGCTCTTTCAGTACCGCATCCAGCACTTTGTCTTTCTTGCGCCATTTCACCGGGTCATAGCCTTTCGCCTTCAGCGCCTTCACCTCTTCCACGGTGTGGCCAAAGATAAAGATGTTTTCATCACCCACTTTCTCGGCGATTTCGACGTTAGCCCCGTCCAGCGTGCCCACCGTTAACGCTCCGTTCAGCGCCAGCTTCATGTTGCCGGTACCAGACGCTTCTTTGCCCGCCGTCGAGATCTGCTCAGAGATATCCGCCGCCGGGATCAGCATTTCCGCCGCTGAGACACAGTAATCCGGCAGGAATACCACCTTCAACTTGTCGCCGACGTGCGGATCGTTATTAATGGTTTCCGCCACTTTGTTGATAGCAAAGATGATGTTCTTCGCCAGGTAGTAACCCGGTGCCGCTTTCGCGCCAAACAGGAATACGCGCGGGACGCGATCTGCCTGCGGGTTCTCACGAATTTCTTTGTACAACGCCAGAATATGCAGCAGATTCAGGTGTTGGCGTTTGTACTCATGCAGACGTTTGATCTGAATATCAAAGATGGCGTCGGTGGTTATCTCAATACCGGTACGCGCTTTAATAAACGCCACCAGGCGCTGTTTGTTCGCCAGCTTGATGTCGCGATACTGCTGACGAAACTTAGCGTCGTCGGCGTATTTTTCCAGGTTGATCAACTGGTCAAGATCGTTGGCCCACTCTTTCTTCAGCGATTTATCCAACAACGCAGCAAGTGCCGGGTTGCACTGTTTAATCCAGCGGCGCGGCGTAATACCGTTAGTCACGTTATGGAATTTGTTCGGCCACAGCTGGTGATATTCCGGGAACAAGTCTTTCACGACCAGATCAGAGTGCAGCGCCGCTACGCCGTTAACAGCAAAGCCGCTAACCACGCACAGGTTCGCCATGCGTACCTGCTTGTTGTGCACGACTGCCAGCTTCGCCCACACCGCATCGTCGCCAGGCCAGGTTTTATCCACCAACGTCTTAAAGCGGTCGTTAATCTCTTTGATGATTTGCATATGGCGCGGCAGCAGCGCTTTTATCAGTTTCTCATCCCAGCACTCCAGCGCTTCCGGCATCAGCGTATGGTTGGTATACGCGAACGTTTTGCTGGTAATCGCCCACGCGTCTTCCCAGCTCATCTGATGCTCGTCAATCAGCACGCGCAGCAGCTCAGGAATGGCGATGGTCGGGTGGGTGTCGTTCAGCTGAATGACTTCGAAATCAGCCAGTTGATGCAGCTTACGCCCTGCCAGGTGATGGCGGCGCAGAATATCGGCTACCGAACAAGCACACTGGAAGTACTGCTGCATCAGGCGCAGCTTCTTGCCCGCCGTGTGGTTATCGTTCGGGTAGAGCACTTTAGTCAGTTTTTCAGCGTCGATACCTTGCTGCTCTGCACGCAGGAAATCGCCGTCGTTGAATTTGGTCAGGTTAAACGGATGCGCGTGGCTGGCCTGCCACAGACGCAGCGGTTGCGCCACGCCGTTACGATAACCGAGCACCGGCAGATCCCAGGCCTGGCCGGTGATGGTAAACCCGGGCGTCCAGTGACCTTCTTTGCTAACTTTGCCGCCAATACCGACCTGCACATCCAGCGCCTCGTTATGACGGAACCACGGATAGCTTCCGCGATGCCAGTCGTCCGGCGCTTCCATCTGTTGGCCATCAGCAAACGACTGACGGAACAGGCCGTACTGGTAATTCAGGCCGTAGCCCGTCGCGGACTGGCCGACCGTTGCCATTGAGTCGAGGAAGCAGGCCGCCAGGCGCCCCAGCCCACCGTTACCCAGCGCCGGGTCGGTTTCTTCCTCCAGCAGGTCGGTCAGATTGATGTCGTGCGCTTTCAGCTCATCGCTCACTCCCTGATACCAGCCCAGGTTTAGCAGGTTGTTGCCCGTCAGGCGACCGATCAAAAACTCCATCGAAATGTAGTTAACATGGCGCTGGTTTTTAGCGGGTTTCACCGCAGGCTGGGCGCTGAGCAATTCAGCCAACGCCCCACTCACGGCCTGCCACCACTGACGTGACGTCATTTCGTGAGCCGACAGTAAACCAAAGCGCTGCCACTGACGAGTCAGGGCCGCTTGAAAGAGATCTTTGTTGAAGGTTGGCTGTGACATAGGGGTTCCAGATCCTTAGGTAATAAACAACGTTATCGCTAGTTTGCCAGGCTCAATGTTGACCTTCCTCATCCTGGTGAGGATTAGGGAGGGAGGAGGTGCGGGGATGAGCATAAAAATGTGATCGCCGCCACTTAAAGGAGAGGGTATTGCCCGTCGTTACGCAGAATACCCACATAAAATACCTGCCAATGCGACAGGTTTTTCGCATTAACCAAACGGGACTCAGCAGACAATATCAAATAGCGGGATACGGTTGAGAAAAAATATGTAAACAGAGAAACAGTTTCTAACCTGAAATACATATAGTGATTAAGATATTTCACACGAAAGTTTTAAGTCGATCGCGAATACCCATGACAACACTCCGGACAATACACGAGTCATAAAAAACGAGTGGGTATTTTCGCGACCATCAGAATAACGCCAAACCCAGTCGCCACGGCCTTTGTGGCCCCTAAGAGCAATTATTGCAATAGATGTATAGAATTGTGACATAGTGCAAATTCAGACACACAAAAAACCCGCTTAGCTTGCATAAAATGACTTTCTGGCCGACCTTATAGCTATTAATTACGAAGCGCAAAAAAAATCATTTTCCCCATTTTCACACAGTGAAGTGACTAACATATGTTGATTCCGTCTAAATTAAGTCGTCCGGTTCGTCTCGACCATACGGTGGTTCGTGAGCGCCTGTTGGCTAAACTTTCCGGCGCGAACAATTTCAGGCTCGCCCTGGTAACAAGTCCTGCTGGTTATGGAAAAACGACGCTGGTTTCACAGTGGGCGGCGGGGAAAAATGAACTGGGCTGGTTCTCACTGGATGAGGGTGATAACCAGCAGGAACGCTTTGCCAGCTATTTGATTGCCGCTATTCAACAGGCGACCGGTGGACACTGTACGACCAGTGAAGCCATGGTACAAAAACGCCAGTACGCCAGCCTGACCTCACTGTTTGCTCAGCTCTTCATTGAACTGGCAGAATGGCATCGTCCGCTGTACCTGGTGGTGGATGATTATCACTTAATCTCTAATCCGGCCATCCACGAAGCCATGCGTTTTTTCCTGCGCCACCAACCTGAGAATCTCACGCTGGTGGTGCTGTCACGTAACCTACCGCAGCTGGGTATTGCCAACCTGCGGGTGCGCGATCAGCTATTGGAAATCGGCAGCCAACAGCTGGCCTTCAACCATCAGGAAGCGAAACAGTTCTTCGATCGACGTTTATCCTCCCCCATTGAAGCGGCGGAAAGCAGCCGCATGTGCGATGACGTCGCCGGGTGGGCTACCGCATTACAGCTGATCGCCCTTTCCGCACGCCAGAACAATCATTCCGCGCACCAGTCGGCACGACGCCTGGCCGGGATCAACGCCAGCCATTTATCAGATTATCTGGTCGATGAAGTGCTGGACAGCGTGGATCTCAGTACCCGCCACTTCCTGTTGAAAAGCGCCATATTACGCTCCATGAACGATGCGCTGATTGTCCGGGTGACCGGGGAAGAGAACGGCCAAATGCGACTGGAAGAGATTGAGCGTCAGGGACTATTCCTGCAGCGGATGGACGACATCGGCGAATGGTTTAGCTATCACCCGCTGTTTGGTAACTTCTTACGCCAGCGCTGTCAGTGGGAACTGGCGGCCGAACTCCCCGAGATCCATCGCGCCGCTGCAGAAAGCTGGATGGAGCAAGGTTTCCCCAGCGAAGCCATTCACCATGCGCTGGCGGCAGGCGACGCCCATATGCTGCGCGATATCCTGCTCAATCATGCGTGGGGGTTGTTTAACCACAGCGAGCTGGCGCTGCTGGAAGAGTCATTAAAAGCGCTGCCGTGGGAAAGCCTGCTGGAAAATCCACGTCTGGTGCTGCTACAGGCCTGGCTGATGCAGAGCCAGCACCGCTACAGTGAAGTGAACACCCTACTGGCGCGCGCTGAGCAGGAAATGAAAGGTGATATGGAGCCAACGCTGCATGCCGAATTTAATGCACTGCGTGCTCAGGTAGCGATTAACGACGGTAATCCTGACGAAGCTGAGCGTCTGGCAAAACTGGCGCTGGATGAGTTACCGATCGCCTGGTTCTACAGCCGTATCGTCGCCACCTCGGTGCACGGCGAAGTCCTGCACTGTAAGGGCGACCTGACGCGCTCGCTGTCATTAATGCAGCAAACGGAGCAAATGGCGCGTCATCATGACGTCTGGCATTACGCGTTGTGGAGTTTGATCCAACAAAGCGAAATTTTATTTGCCCAGGGCTTTTTGCAAGCCGCCTGGGAAACCCAGGAAAAAGCCTTCCAGTTGGTGAAAGAGCAACATCTGGAACAGCTGCCTATGCATGAATTCCTGGTACGCATCCGCGCGCAGCTCCTGTGGGCCTGGGCGCGGCTGGACGAATCCGAAGCGTCTGCCCGCAGCGGCATTGAACTGCTTTCCACCTTTCAGCCGCAGCAGCAGCTACAGTGTCTGGCACTGCTGGTACAGTGTTCGCTGGCGCGAGGCGATCTGGACAATGCCCGCAGCTTGCTCAACCGTCTGGAAAACCTGCTGGGCAACGGACATTATCACAGCGACTGGATCTCCAATGCCGATAAGGTCCGCGTGATTTACTGGCAAATGGTCGGTGACAAAAATTCGGCCGCCAACTGGCTGCGTCATACGCCGAAACCGGAGTTTGCCAACAACCACTTCCTGCAAGGTCAGTGGCGTAACATTGCCCGCGCGCAGATCCTGCTCGGTGAATTTGAACCGGCAGAAATTGTGCTGGAAGAACTCAATGAAAATGCGCGCAACCTGCGCCTGATGAGCGATCTCAACCGCAACCTGTTGTTGCTGAATCAGCTGTACTGGCAGGCTGGACGCAAAAATGATGCACAGCGCGTGTTACTTGATGCACTGCAGCTGGCGAATCGTACCGGGTTTATCAGCCATTTTGTGATTGAAGGCGAAGCGATGGCGCAGCAGTTACGCCAGCTAATCCAGCTTAATACGTTACCGGAACTCGATCAGCATCGCGCCCAGCGCATTCTGCGTGAAATTAACCAACATCACCGCCACAAATTCGCCCACTTTGATGAAGGGTTCGTGGAGCGTCTGCTGACCCATCCCGAAGTCCCGGAGCTTATCCGCACCAGTCCGCTGACCCAGCGCGAATGGCAGGTGTTAGGACTGATTTATTCCGGCTACAGCAACGAGCAAATCGCCGGTGAGCTGGCCGTTGCCGCGACGACCATCAAAACGCACATCCGCAATTTGTACCAAAAACTCGGCGTGGCTCACCGCCAGGACGCGGTACAGCATGCGCAAAAACTGTTGAAGATGATGGGGTACGGGGTGTAATTAGCCCGGAGGCGTTAACGCTTACCGGGCCTGTCGCTGGCTTAGCACAACTCCAGCTGAATATGGTGGTCGGCAATCACCTGCATCACGCCCGCAGGCGGCAGAGTGTCGGTATACACGGCGTCCACCATGCTGATGCTGCCCATATTCACCATTGCATTTCGACCAAACTTCGAATGATCCACCACCAGCATTACATGCCGTGAATTCTCAATAATGGCGCGTTTGGTGCGGACTTCGTGGTAATCAAATTCCAGCAATGAACCATCGCTGTCGATACCGCTGATCCCCAAAATACCGAAATCCAGACGAAATTGTGAAATAAAGTCGAGGGTGGCTTCGCCCATAATGCCGCCATCGCGGCTACGCAGTTCGCCCCCGGCCAGAATAATGCGGAAATCTTCTTTCACCATCAGCGTATTGGCCACGTTGAGGTTGTTGGTCACAATACGCAAGTTGCTATGGTTCAGCAGCGCGTGAGCGACGGCTTCCGGCGTGGTACCAATGTCAATAAACAACGTGGAGCCGTTCGGGATCTGCGTGGCGACCTTACGGGCAATGCGCTCTTTTTCTGCCGTCTGCGTGGCCTTACGATCATGCCAGGGGGTATTCACCGAGCTGGAGGGCAACGCCGCGCCGCCGTGGTGGCGCAAAATCATGTTCTGATCGGCCAGGTCGTTAAGGTCCCGGCGAATCGTTTGTGGGCTGACGGAGAAATGCTCCACCAACTCCTCAGTGCTGACGTATCCCTGTTTTTTTACCAGTTCAATGATCGCGTCATGTCGTTGTGTTTGTTTCATTATTGTTCCCTGGAATTTTGCCGGATGGCGCTAACGCTTATCCGGCCTACAGTTTGCTATCACAACACTCTCATTCAAGTTCGTTTTCGCACATTGAGCGTGTCTGCCAATGCCATAGCCAGACCAACGGCCAGGCCAGCCATATGTGCGCCGTTCGCCATCGACATACCAAACAGATCGAACCAACCGGCAATAATCCAAATCAAGGCAAAGAGAATCAAACCACGCTGCAGGAAAATACCGCTTTGCGGATCGCGTTCGCCGCGTAGCCACACATAGCCCATCAACGCATACACCACGCCAGACAACCCACCAAACCACGGGCCGCTGAATTTCTGCTGCACATAGCCGCTCAGCAGGGCGCTGATAACGGTAATAACGATCAGTTTTCCGCTGCCCAACCGCTTTTCTACCGCCCCGCCGAGATACCACCACCACAGCAGGTTGAAGAGGATGTGCATCAGCGAGAAGTGCATAAAAGCGTGGGTGAAATAACGCCAGAATTCAAATTTCAGCGAGGGATCGAACGGCCACGCTAACCACAGCATCACCGTTTGATCGCCCACCACATTCATGGCGATAAACACCAGCACACACGCGGCCATCACCACCCAGGTGACCGGTCCGGCGCGTTCGCGCAGCGTGGCAAGAAACGGAAAACGTTGATAGTGCAGGCCACTGTCGGTTTGGCCGGACTGCCAGCTGGCCGCCAGGTAACGCGGGTCGCCTGGGTTTTCCAGAAAACGCGCCAGCTCAGCGCGCACGCGTTCAGCCTGGGACTCATCCGCCAGCCAGACATCCGTTTGACTATGTTGCTGAATCGTCAGGATAACGCCCTGTGTCGCCATATAATCAACAAAGGCCTGCGCCACGCGGGGGTTAGCAAAAGAGGTAATCATCAACATCGTTGCTGTCGCTTATTCCACACAAAAGAGGACAGTATATCGACACTACCCGTTTCAGGCTGCATCTTTGTTATATCCGCCATACTTCACTGTAGCGTCGGGCTTACGCACCAAACGTCACTTCCGCAGGAAAATGTCGATGCCAGGCATCGAATCCACCGTCGATGCTGTACACCGCATCGTACCCCTGCTGAAGCAGATATTGTGCCGCACCTTTACTGCTGTTGCCGTGGTAACACATCACCAGCACAACGGTATCAAAATCATGGTCACGCATAAAGGAACCCAGCGTGTCGTTAGTCAGGTGAAACGCCTGTGGCGCATGGCCCATGGCATAGCTTTGCGGATCGCGGATATCCACCAGCACCGCCGTTCCGTGCAGCAGCTTCTGATGGGCTTCTTCGACATTGATACATTCAAACTGATCCATGATGTTCTCTTATTATTTCTGTGCAGGTAACCAATATTACCTGGCAGTGTACGTCGCCTGCACAGGTAAACGCCATAATGTTATATGTATCACTGTAAATTGTTTATCCGATGTTACCAATGGCGCGATTCTTTGCTATTATGCTCGATAACGAACATTAATGAGCTATAACGAAAGTGCGAGAGGCCAGCATGGAAACCAAAGATCTGATTGTGATAGGTGGAGGCATCAACGGTGCCGGTATCGCGGCAGATGCCGCTGGACGCGGTTTATCCGTGCTGATGCTGGAAGCGCAGGATTTAGCCTGTGCAACCTCCTCCGCCAGCTCCAAACTCATCCACGGTGGCCTGCGCTACCTGGAACACTACGAATTTCGTCTGGTCAGCGAAGCGCTGGCTGAACGTGAAGTCCTGTTGAAGATGGCACCGCATATCGCCTTCCCGATGCGCTTTCGTCTGCCCCATCGCCCACACCTGCGTCCGGCCTGGATGATCCGTATTGGTCTGTTTATGTACGATCATCTGGGCAAACGCACCAGTTTACCGAGTTCCACTGGTTTGCGTTTTGGCGCAGATTCTGTGATGAAACCCGAGATTGTGCGCGGTTTCGAATATTCTGACTGTTGGGTAGACGATGCGCGACTGGTTTTGGCAAATGCCCAAATGGTTGTGCGTAAAGGCGGGGAAGTATTAACCCGTACTCGCGCCACCTCCGCTCGTCGTGAAAACGGTCTGTGGATTGTCGAAGCGGAAGATATCGATACCGGCAAGAAACACACCTGGCAGGCTCGCGGCCTGGTTAACGCCACCGGTCCGTGGGTGAAAGAGTTCTTCGACGACGGTATGCACCTGCCTTCACCTTACGGTATCCGCCTGATTAAAGGCAGCCACATTGTGGTGCCGCGCGTACACACCCAGAAACAGGCATACATCCTGCAAAACGAAGATAAACGTATTGTGTTTGTCATTCCGTGGATGGATGAGTTCTCAATTATCGGCACCACCGACGTCGAATACAAAGGCGATCCTAAAGCAGTGAAAATTGACGACAGCGAAATCAATTATCTGCTGCAGGTCTACAACGCACACTTTAAGAAACAGCTGGGCCGCGAGGATATCGTCTGGACCTACTCGGGCGTACGCCCGCTGTGCGATGACGAGTCCGACTCGCCGCAGGCTATTACCCGCGATTATACGCTGGATATCCACGACGAAAACGGCAAAGCACCGCTGCTGTCAGTCTTCGGCGGCAAGTTAACCACCTACCGTAAACTGGCCGAGCACGCGATGGAAAAACTGTCGTCGTACTATCAGGGCATCGGTCCGGCATGGACCAAAGAGTGCATCCTGCCTGGCGGTGACATCGGCGGCGATCGCGAAGATTACGCGGCAAAACTGCGCCGTCGCTATCCGTTCCTGACCGAATCACTGGCGCGCCACTATTCGCGCACCTACGGCAGCAACACCGAGTGGATCATCGGCGAAGCGACCTCGCTTGCTGAGTTAGGCGAAGACTTCGGGCACGAGTTCTATGAGGCAGAGCTGAAGTATCTGGTCGATCACGAATGGGTACGCCGCGCCGACGATGCGCTGTGGCGCCGCACGAAAGAAGGCATGTGGCTGAACGCTGAGCAGCAGGCACGCATGACCCAGTGGCTGGCGGCGTATGTTGAAAAACACCAGCTGTCGCTGGCGTCCTGATAAAAATGCCGGATGCCGGCTGACGCCTTATCCGGCCTACAAGAGTGCATTAACGTAGGCCGGGCAAGCGAAGCGCCCCCGGCAACGAGCGCCCTGTAGACCCGGTAAGCGTCAACGCCACCGGGCATTTTGCCGGATGGCGGCTAACGCCTTATCCGGCCTACAGGTAGCCCTATCTCTTGTTACAACCGTACTGAATCAATATGCCAGATGTTCTCGGCGTACTCTTTGATGGTTCTGTCCGATGAGAAGTAGCCCATGTTGGCGATGTTAATCATTGCCTTGGTGGTCCACTGCTCCGGCTCGCGGTACAGTTCATCAACCTTGTCCTGACAATCGACATAGCTACGATAATCCGCCAGCACCTGATAGTGGTCACCGAAGTTGATCAGCGAATCCACCAGGTCGCGATAGCGTCCCGGCTCTTCAGGACTGAAGACCCCGCTGCCAATTTGCGTCAGCACCTGATGCAGTTCCTCATCTTTCTCGTAATACTCGCGCGGCTTGTAACCTTTGCTACGCAAGGCCTCCACCTCTTCTGCGGTATTCCCGAAGATAAAGATATTCTCCGCACCCACATGCTCCAGCATCTCGACGTTGGCTCCGTCCAGCGTACCGATGGTCAACGCACCGTTCAGCGCAAATTTCATGTTACTGGTCCCGGAGGCTTCGGTCCCGGCCAGTGAAATCTGCTCAGACAGGTCGGCGGCAGGAATGATCACCTGCGCCAGACTGACGCTGTAGTTCGGGATGAACACCACCTTCAGCTTGTCGCCAATCTGCGGATCGTTGTTGATCACTTTCGCCACATCGTTGATCAGATGGATGATGTGCTTCGCCATGTAATAGGCCGACGCGGCCTTACCGGCGAAGATATTCACGCGCGGCACCCACTCGGCGTCAGGATCGGCCTTGATGCGGTTGTAGCGGGTGATCACATGCAGCACGTTCATCAGCTGGCGTTTGTACTCATGAATACGCTTGATCTGCACATCAAACAGCGATTTCGGGTTCACCACCACGTTAAGCTGCTGGGCGATAAGCGTCGCCAGACGCTTTTTATTCTCCAGCTTCGCACGGCGTATGGCCTGGTTCACCAGAGGGTAATCACAATGCTGTTCCAGCTCGCTGAGTTGGCTGAGATCGGTTCGCCAGGTACGGCCAATGTTCTCGTCCAGCACCTCAGAAAGCGGCGGGTTGGCCAGCGCCAGCCAGCGGCGCGGCGTCACGCCGTTGGTGACGTTGCAAAAACGCGTCGGGAAGATTTTCGCAAAATCAGCAAACAGCGACTGCACCATCAGGTTGGAGTGCAGCTCAGACACGCCGTTTACTTTATGGCTGACCACCACCGCCAGCCACGCCATACGCACGCGGCGGCCGTTGGACTCATCAATGATCGAGGTACGTCCCAGCAGGCCGGTATCGTTCGGATACTGCTCCTGCAACGTCTTCAGGAAGTAGTCGTTAATCTCAAAGATGATTTGCAGATGGCGCGGCAGGATCTTGCCCAGCATATCCACCGGCCAGGTTTCCAGTGCTTCGCTCATCAGCGTGTGGTTGGTGTACGAGAACACCTGGCAGCAGACCTCAAACGCATCGTCCCAGCTAAACTTGTGCTCATCAATCAGCAGGCGCATCAGCTCAGGGATCGACAACACCGGGTGGGTATCGTTGAGGTGAATGGCGATTTTATCCGCCAGGTTGTCGTAGGTTTTGTGCAGCTGATAATGGCGGCTCAAAATATCCTGGATCGTCGAGGAGACCAGGAAGTACTCCTGGCGCAGACGCAGCTCGCGCCCGGAATAGGTGGAGTCATCCGGATACAGTACGCGGGAGACGTTCTCAGAGTGGTTTTTATCTTCCACCGCCGCAAAGTAGTCGCCCTGGTTAAATTTACCGAGGTTGATTGCGCTACTGGCCTGAGCATTCCACAGGCGCAGCGTATTGGTCGCGTCAGTGTCGTAGCCCGGGATAATCTGGTCGTATGCTACCGCGAGGATCTCTTCGGTCTCGACCCAGCGCATCTTCTTGCCTTCCATCTGAACACGGCCACCAAAGCGCACTTTGTAGCGCGTATTGTGGCGTTTGAACTCCCACGGGTTACCGTATTCCAGCCAGTAGTCCGGCGACTCTTTCTGTCGGCCATCAACAATATTCTGCTTGAACATGCCGTAGTCGTAGCGAATACCGTAGCCGCGGCCCGGCAGGCCTAACGTCGCCAGCGAGTCGAGGAAGCAGGCTGCCAGACGCCCGAGGCCGCCGTTACCGAGGCCGGGGTCATTTTCTTCGTCGATCAGATCTTCGAGATCCAACCCCATGCCTTCCAGCGCATTTTTGACATCGTCATAAATTCCCAACGATAACAGTGCATTGGAAAGCGTGCGGCCAATCAGAAACTCCATTGACAGGTAATAGACCTGGCGAGTTTCCTGAGATAATTGCGCACGATTAGAACGCAGCCAGCGCTCCACGAGGCGATCGCGCACCGCGAACAACGTGGCGTTCAGCCACTCATGTTTGTTGGCAATGACCGGATCTTTGCCAATCGTGAACATCAGCTTGTAGGCGATAGAATGCTTAAGAGCCTCTACGCTGAGTGTGGGCGATGCATAACTAAATGGAGCATTCATATAGGTGATTCCTGGATATCTATTTCAAGCGATAGTAAAGCTCACGGTAGGATTTCGCCGCGACTTGCCAGCTAAAATCCATGGCCATTGCCTGACGTTGTACAAACCGCCAGAGCGAAGGGCGCGACCACAACACGAAAGCACGCCGGATTGCCCGCAACAGCGACCAGGCATTACTATCTTCAAATACAAACCCACTGGCGATACCGTCCGCCAGGTTTTCCAGCGAACTGTCGGACACCGTATCAGCCAGCCCACCGGTACGCCGCACCAGCGGTAGCGTACCGTACTTCAGTCCATACAATTGTGTTAAGCCACACGGCTCAAAGCGACTGGGCACCAGAATAACGTCAGCCCCGCCCATAATGCGGTGCGAGAAGGCCTCATGATAGCCAATCTGTACACCCACCTGGCCCGGATGCTCTGCCGCTGCCGCAAGGAAACCTTCCTGCAACACCGGATCGCCCGCACCCAGTAACGCTAACTGTCCGCCCTGCTCCAGTAAACCGGGCAGCGCTTCCAGCACCAGATCCAGCCCTTTCTGGCTGGTCAGGCGGCTCACGACTGCAAAAAGCGGCACTTTGTCGTTAACCTTAAGCCCCATCGCAATCTGCAGTTCACGCTTATTCTCGGCTTTGTCTTCCAGCGAGTCACGCGTGTAGCGCGATGCCAGCAGCAGGTCCGTTTCCGGACTCCAGATGTTTTCATCAACGCCGTTCAGCACGCCGGAAAGACGTCCTTCACGATGACGCTGCTGCAACAATCCCTCCATCCCATAGGCAAATTGCGCCTCGGTGATTTCCCGCGCGTAGGTCGGGCTAACCGCCGTAATATGGTCGGCGTAGTACAACCCCGCCTTCAGGAAAGAAATCTGCCCGTTGAACTCCAGTCCATGCACATTAAAGAATGACCATGGCAATTGGATGTCATCCATATGCTTTGCATAAAACATGCCTTGATAGGCCAGGTTGTGCACGGTGAACACCGATTTCGCCGGGTGGCCGCGTGCCGCCAGATACGCCGGGGCCAGACCTGCATGCCAGTCGTGCGCATGCACCACATCCGGGCGCCAGAATGGATCAAGCCCGCAGGCCATTTCGCATCCCACCCAGCCGAGCAGCGCAAAGCGCAGGACGTTATCAGAGTAAGCAAACAGGTTGGTATCGTGATACGGGCTGCCGGGACGGTCGTAGAGGTGCGGCGCGTCAATCAGGTAAATACCGACGCCGTTGTAATGGCCGAACAGCAGCGTGATACGTCCGGCAAAGGTATCGCGCCGCGTCACGACCTGCGCATCAGGAATGCCGCGACGGATATCCGGAAACGCCGGGAGCACGACGCGGGCATCCACGCCATCGGCAATTTGCGCGGCCGGCAACGCGCCAAGAACATCTGCCAGTCCCCCGGTTTTTAACAGGGGGAACATCTCTGAACATACGTGTAAAACCTGCATTATCGCTCCTGTTTGATCTGCAGTTTGCGCAGCATTTCACGCGTGACCAGCACAATACCTTCCTCTGAACGATAGAAACGACGTGCATCTTCTTCCGCGTTTTCACCAATCACCATGCCTTCAGGGATGACGCAGGCACGGTCAACGATGCAGCGGCGTAAGCGGCATGAACGCCCGACCCACACTTCAGGTAACAACACTGCCGAATCAATGTTACAGAAAGAATTCACCCGCACCCGCGGGAACAGAACAGACTGCACCACCACCGAACCGGAAATAATACAGCCGCCAGAGACCAGCGAGTTCAGCGTCATGCCGTGGCTACCGGAGCGGTCCTGCACAAACTTCGCCGGCGGCAGTGATTCCATGTGTGTGCGAATCGGCCAGTCCTGATCGTACATATCCAGTTCCGGGGTAACCGACGCCAGATCGAGGTTAGCCTTCCAGTAGGCTTCCAGCGTCCCAACGTCGCGCCAGTACGGCTCGGATTCCGGGTCTGACTGTACGCAGGATTTAGGGAATGGATGTGCATAAGCCATGCCAGCTGCGGTAATTTTCGGGATGATATCTTTGCCAAAGTCGTGGCTGGAGTTTTCATCGAGATCATCTTCTTCAAGTAATTCATACAGATAATCGGCATTGAAAACATAGATCCCCATACTGGCAAGGGATCGGGTCGGATCGTTTGGCATAGCCGGTGGATTCGCCGGTTTTTCCACGAATTCGATGATTTTGTCGCTGTCGTCGACGTCCATGACGCCAAAGGCGCTGGCTTCCTCAATCGGCACCGGCATACAGGCCACGGTGCAGCGTGCGCCTTTTTCGACGTGGTCGATCAGCATGCGCGAATAGTCCTGTTTGTAGATATGATCGCCCGCGAGGATCACCACATATTCCGCTTTATAGCGTCGAATGATGTCCAGGTTTTGGGTGACCGCATCTGCCGTACCGCGATACCAATTTTCACCCTGCATTCTTTGCTGGGCAGGCAGCAGATCGACAAACTCGTTCATCTCTTCACTGAAGAACGACCAGCCGCGCTGAATATGCTGCACCAGCGTGTGGGACTGGTACTGGGTGATCACGCCAATACGGCGGATCCCGGAGTTAATACAGTTGGATAAAGCAAAATCGATAATGCGGAACTTACCGCCAAAATGCACGGCAGGCTTAGCACGTTTGTTGGTTAAATCTTTCAGGCGGGTACCACGACCACCGGCCAGGATTAGGGCAACAGATTTTAATGGCAGCTGGCGCGCCAACATTACACGATCGTTCTTCTCTAAACTCACCATGACTAACTCCTTTTTTATCATCTTTGGAACACACACAGTCCGTGCGCAGGTCCCTGCCAGACAGCCGTAATAACCGGATTATCCTCTCCGGCAAATGGAGGAACGGCATGCCATTCCCCTTCAGGTAAAACGATATCTGTCACCTCAAGCGTGGCGTTTATCACGATCAGAAAACGGTCTGAGAGCAGGATCTGCATCTGCCTCGGGCCGTTTTGCCACTCATCCGCACTTAAGGGTTGTGCGTATCGGTTCAGCCAACGCACATTGCCGTCGCCCTCTTCCCACCAGCGATCGTCTGTTAAGGCAGGGATCTGCTGGCGAAGATGAATCAACGCGGCGGTGAATGTGGTTAGCCCGCTGTTTGCCTGCTGCCAGTCCAGCCAGGTTAAGGCGTTATCCTGGCAGTAAGCGTTATTGTTACCGTGCTGGCTATGACCATGTTCATCTCCCGCCAGCAACATCGGTGTACCCTGAGAAAGCAGCAACGTCGTCAACAGGGCATGCATGCTGTCGCGTCGCCGTTCAATCAGGTCCAGCGTGCCGCCTAATCCTTCTTTACCATGATTGTCGCTGTAGTTATTGCTAGTGCCGTCGCGATTTTCCTCACCATTCGCTTCATTGTGCTTATTTGTGAAGCACACACAGTCACGCAGCGTAAAACCATCGTGCGCCGTCACCAGATTGACCGATGCGCTGGGTTTGCGACCAGGGTGTTTAAACATGTCGCTGGAAGCCGCAAAACGTCCGGCAAACTCCCCAAGGGGCAGATTACGCTGGAGCCAGAAGCGTCGACTTGCATCGCGGAAATGGTCATTCCACTCAGCAAACGGCGGGGGAAAATTCCCAACCTGATACCCGCCTTCACCGATATCCCATGGCTCCGCAATCAGCTTAACGCCTGAAAGCAGCGGGCAGTTTTGGATTGCGGTAAACAGCGGCGCATCCTGACGAAACGCAGGCGTACGCCCCATGACGGATGCTAAATCAAAACGAAAACCGTCCACATGGCAGGTTTCCACCCAATAGCGCAGGCATTCGCACGCATACTCCACGACACCGGGATGGCTCAGGTTGAGGGTGTTCCCACAGCCGGTCCAGTTGTAGTAATCACCATCGTCCCTGATCCAATAATAGCTACGGTTATCAATTCCGCGCAGGGAGAAGACTGGCCCTTCAAGATCCAGCTCAGCGCTGTGGTTCAAAACGATATCGAGAATGACCTCAATCCCCGCTTTGTGTAGCGCTTTGACGGCATCGCGAAACTCATCCAGCGCGTGTTCAGGTGAGCAAGCATAGGCCGGATGCAGTGCAAACATGGCTACCGGGTTGTAGCCCCAGTAGTTCGACAGCCCCAGCCGCTGCAGTCGCGGCTCGCTGGCGAAATGCACCACGGGCAGCAGTTCCAGCGCAGTAATGCCGAGACGCTTGAAATAGTCGATCATCACCGGATGACCGAGCGCTTTGTAAGTGCCGCGAATCTGTTGCGGAATGTCCGGGTGCAGATACGTCAGCCCTTTAACATGCGCTTCGTAGATAACGGTATTGCCCCACGGCGTGCGCGGCGGGGCATCGTCTTCCCAGTCATAATGGTCTGACACCACCACGCTTTTCAGGGCAATCGCCGCGTTATCGTGATGATCCGGTTCGTTCATTCCACCGTGCAGCAGCGGGTTATCTTTTAACTCGCCGTCGACCCGGCGCGCACAGGGGTCAATCAGCAGTTTCGCCGGGTTAAAACGGTGTCCCTGCTGCGGCTGCCACGGACCATGTACGCGGTAACCGTAGCGCAAACCGGGCCGGGCATCGGCCAGATAGCCGTGCCAGACATCACCGCTACGCCCCGGCAAATCATAGCGATGCTCACAGCCTTGCTCATCGAATATGCACAGTTCGACGCGCTCGGCATGCGCCGAAAAAAGGGTGAAATTAACGCCATGGCCGTCATACGTTGCACCATGGGGGGTGGCATTGCCGGTTGCCAGTTGTGTCATCACCCCTCCCGCATCAGCCAAATCGTGGCCAGCGGCGGCAACGTCAGGCTCAGTGAATGCTGGCGACCGTGGCTGGCAATTTCATCGCTTTGTACTGCGCCGCCGTTGCCGGTATTGCTACCGTGGTAATGCATCGAGTCTGTGTTGAGGATTTCTCGCCATTTGCCCGGTTGATTGATGCCAAAGCGGTAGCCGTGGCGAGGTACCGGCGTAAAGTTGCTGGCAACAATGATTTCATTACCGGCGTTATCACGACGAACAAAAATCAGCACCGACCGTTCGTTGTCATCGACCACCAGCCATTCAAAACCATAGCCGTCAAAGTCGAGTTCATGCAGCGCTTTGTGATGACGATAAGTGTGGTTCAGGTCGCGCACCAGACGCTGTACGCCGTGATGCCAGTTATCCCCCCCCTCCAGCAGATGCCAGTCGAGGCTGGCGTCGTGGTTCCATTCACGGCCCTGGGCAAACTCATTACCCATAAACAGCAGCTTCTTACCCGGGAAGGCCCACATCCAGCCATAGTAGGCGCGCAGGTTGGCAAACTTCTGCCACGCATCGCCCGGCATGCGGTCGAGGATCGATTTCTTACCGTGCACCACTTCATCGTGTGACAGCGGCAGCACAAAGTTCTCGGTGTAGTTGTACAGCATGCCGAAGGTCAGCTTATCGTGATGGTGCTGGCGATAAACCGGGTCCAGCTTCATGTAGTCCAGCGTGTCGTGCATCCAGCCGAGGTTCCACTTGTACCAGAAACCTAAGCCGCCCATGTCCTGCGGTCTTGATACACCGGCAAAATCGGTCGATTCTTCCGCCATACTCACCGCGCCCGGTACCTGTTCGCCAAGAATACGGTTGGTATTACGCAAAAATTCGATGGCTTCGAGGTTCTCACGCCCGCCGAATTCGTTCGGGATCCACTCGCCGTCTTTGCGGCTGTAATCACGGTAAATCATCGACGCCACGGCATCCACGCGCAGCGCGTCAATACCAAAGCGCTCAATCCAGTACAGGGCGTTACCTACCAGATAATTACTGACTTCACGGCGACCGTAGTTGTAGATCAGCGTGTTCCAGTCCTGGTGATAGCCTTCGCGCGGGTCGCTGTGCTCATACAAGCTGGTACCGTCAAACTGAGCCAGGCCGAAGTCATCCGATGGGAAGTGACCGGGTACCCAGTCGAGGATCACGTTCAGCCCCGCCTGATGCGCGGCATTCACAAAATAGCGGAAGTCATCGCGCGTGCCGAAGCGTCGGGTCGGCGCATACATGCCGGTCGGTTGGTAGCCCCAACTGCCGTCAAACGGGTGCTCGCTAATCGGCAACAGCTCAATATGGGTAAAGCCCATCCACTTCACATAGGGGATCAGTTGATCCGCCAGTTCGCGATAGCTCAGCCAGAAGTTGTTGTCCGTATGGCGACGCCACGAGCCCAAATGCACTTCGTAGATAGAGATCGGCGCATCAAACTGGTTGGCTTTTTTGCGTTCCTCCGTTTGCACCACTTTTTCGGGCAAACCGCAGATCACCGACGCCGTTTCCGGACGCATTTGCGCTTCAAAGGCATACGGGTCGGCTTTAACACGCAAATGACCGTTGGCATCGATCATCTCGTATTTGTACAGCTGCCCCTGCTGTGCACCGGGGATAAACAGCTCCCAGATTCCGCTCTCTTTGCGCAGGCGCATAGGGTGGCGGCGACCGTCCCAGTAGTTGAACTGCCCTACTACCGAAACGCGTCGTGCGTTCGGTGCCCAGACGGAAAAACGCGTGCCGGTCACGCCGTCCATGGTATCCGCATGTGCGCCCAGCGTTTCGTACGGGCGCAGATGCGTCCCTTCGGACAACAGCCAGGCGTCCATATCCTGAATAAGCGGGCCAAAACGGTAAGGGTCATCGATCAGATTCTGCTGTCCATGCCAGACAACAGCCAGCTGATAGCGAAAGAAATTTTTACGGCGGGGAATTACAGCACAGAAAAAACCGCGAGGGTCGAGGCAATCCAGCTTGCCGACTTTGCGTCCGGTTTTTGGTTCGATCACCCACACTTCGGTGGCGTCAGGTAAAAGAGCACGGACTTCAAGTCCGGCGTCAGTTTGGTGCATACCGAGTACGGAAAAAGGATCCGCAAAATGGCCTGCAATTAGCGCATTAATCACGTCTCTATCGATACGAACGGACATGGTTGTCATCCTGTTTTATGGTGTCACCCCTTCCAACTGATTTTCGACATCAGGTAGTGACACTTTTTTTGACCTGAACGACGCAGCACAATTGTGCATCCTCTCTGCGTCGTCCCACCTTCAGGCAACAACTTAATACCTCCGGTATTAAGTCACTCTTAAAGAATAGCCAATGCTTTATCTTACTCCCGGTAAAAAATGAAACATCTGCGCTTACTCCTGTATTACGCAAAAAAAAGGGCGACTCAGCACCCAATGTTTAAACACGGTCTGTGTCTGCCGGATGGCGATATGCTTATCCGGCAGTCCCGCATTACGCTAGCTGACGCAGCATCCGGCGCAATGGTTCCGCAGCACCCCAGAGCAGCTGATCGCCCACGGTAAAGGCTGACAGGAACTCCGGCCCCATATTCAGCTTACGCAGACGACCGACTGGCGTGGTCAACGTACCGGTAACGGCCGCTGGGGTTAACTCACGCATGGTGATATCCCTATCGTTTGGCACCACTTTCGCCCACGGATTGTGCGCAGCCAGCAGTTCTTCCACGGTCGGAATCGACACATCTTTTTTCAGTTTAATCGTGAACGCCTGGCTGTGGCAGCGCAGTGCGCCGACGCGCACGCACAGACCATCCACCGGGATCACGGAAGACGTGTTAAGAATTTTGTTGGTTTCCGCCTGCCCTTTCCACTCTTCGCGGCTCTGGCCGTTATCGAGCTGTTTGTCGATCCACGGAATCAGGCTCCCGGCCAGCGGGACGCCAAAGTTATCAACCGGCAGGGAGCCGCTACGGGACAGGGTTGTCACTTTACGTTCGATATCGAGGATAGCAGAAGAAGGGGTCGCCAGTTCATCGGCCACATGGCTATACAGATGGCCCATCTGCGACAGCAGTTCACGCATATGACGCGCGCCGCCGCCGGAAGCCGCCTGGTAGGTCGCCACGGACACCCAGTCCACCAGATCGTTGGCGAACAGACCGCCGAGTGACATCAGCATCAGGCTAACGGTGCAGTTACCGCCGACAAACGTCTTGATGCCGTTGTTCAGGCCATCGGTGATCACATTCTGGTTAACCGGATCGAGAATAATGATGGCATCGTCTTTCATGCGCAGTGAAGAGGCCGCGTCAATCCAGTAACCCTGCCAACCGCTTTCACGAAGCTTTGGATAGATTTCGTTGGTATAATCGCCGCCCTGACAGGTCACAATAATGTCGAGCGCCTTCAGCGCATCGAGATCAAATGCATCCTGAAGCATGCCGGTGGAGGTCGCACCAAACGTCGGTGCCGCCTGCCCAAGCTGGGAAGTAGAAAAGAAAACAGGGCGAATGGCGTCGAAGTCGCGTTCTTCTACCATGCGTTGCATGAGTACAGAGCCGACCATACCGCGCCAGCCGATAAAACCAACATTTTTCATAGCGTTTTTTCCTGCAGAGATGTGTGCTGTGTATGTACGCCATTATCCTGTGACGTATCCTTCACCATACAAAAAGCAGCCAAAGTCGCAAGTGAAATTAATCAATGATAGCGAAGCCATCAGTAATGCGACTTATCCCGCTGCGCTCGCAAGCAGAAAGTCCGCGGTAATTATCAGGGAATTTGAGTTATGAATGAAATCATTTCAGCGGCAGTTTTATTGATCCTGATTATGGATCCGCTCGGAAATCTGCCCATTTTCATGTCCGTATTGAAACATACTGAACCGAAACGCCGTCGCGCAATTATGATTCGCGAGCTGTTTATTGCGCTGCTGGTGATGCTGATATTCCTGTTTGCGGGCGAGAAAATTCTGGCATTTCTTAACCTGCGCGCGGAAACCGTGTCGATCTCCGGGGGCATCATTTTGTTCCTGATCGCCATCAAGATGATTTTCCCCAGCGCCACCGGTAACAGCACCGGACTGCCCGCAGGCGAAGAGCCGTTTATCGTTCCGCTGGCCATTCCGCTGGTGGCGGGCCCCACCATCCTGGCGTCGTTGATGCTGTTGTCGCATCAGTACCCGAATCAGATGGGACATCTGGTGATTGCCCTGCTGATCGCCTGGGGCGGAACGTTTGTGATTTTATTGCAGTCGTCGCTGTTCCTGCGCCTGCTGGGTGAGAAAGGGGTTAACGCGCTCGAGCGCCTGATGGGGCTGATTCTGGTGATGATGGCAACCCAGATGTTCCTCGATGGCGTACGGATGTGGATGAAGGGGTGACGCACTCATATTACGCCGGGTGGCGGCTTCGCCTGACCCGGCCTACGATGTGGATGTGTGCTCGTTTGTAGGCCCGGTAAGCGCAAGCGCCACCGGGCAACCGTTTTGAAGCTGGAGAGCATGGTATTTCAGAGAACGGTTCCGTTCACTTATTCCTCCAGGCTACCGGGCCGGGCGCGAGGCAGCGTCCATGTAAAACGCGCCCTGAACCCGCATCCCTGCGGGTTCTCCCGGCCTTACGGAAACGCGTCGGCAATTTTCAGCCGGACCAGCCCACACCTGACCACCTGACCACCTGAGCTTTTACTTGAATACCTCTGAACAGCAAAACGGATATAGCTGAAAGCCAGAGCGCTGAAGCAACACCCTGGTCCGGCTGAAAATCGATGAGGTGTTGACGGCTGACCGGGTCTGCCCGCAGGGATGCGGGCAGAGGGGACGGCCTGCATGGATGCAGGCTCGGCCCCGACCCGACAGGCAGACGGAATAAGACGAATAACTCGCGTAGCGACGATTTTCCCGCCGGGAGCCTGGGTTGCAAGGGAGGCGGCGGTGAGCCTCCCTTGCACGTTCACGGGCATCAGCGCTTCAGAGAAATGACACCACTCAGGTGAACGGAACCCTGAGCAATAATCACATGTTCACCCTACATGCTTAACTGAACGGCATTGCGCTGTAATGCCAGGTATTCCTTATGCTTTTAAACCGCTGAGAAAACGTATTTTCATTTCTGCGAAGCGCCTTCCGGAATACGCTCTTGTCAGCATCGCGGATTAGCATTATCTTCTCGCTGCTCCTGCAAAATCAGGTGCCGGGATTGGTCCCCTGATTACCTCATTCGCGATAAAATCACTTTTATCGTGCGACCAGTTACACCTCTATGGTGGGCTGGACGGTGGCGTCGTAAGACGCGCCGGTATCCAATGAGGCCGGTAGGACCAACTCCGTTCAGCCCGCCACCAAAAGGTTGGTCCCTTAGGTGGTGGTAAAATTTGACTCATTGGAGGCTGCCCTATGGCGACTACCCCTCTCTTTTCACACTCTTTATTTACCCTGCCCTTTAGCCATGCCACAGATTTCACCGAGCTGGCGGATAACTGCGAGCGTTTTGTCGAAGGACTTGTTGAATGCCATGACCCGGTTGAAAAACTGGCTATTTGTGCGCGGCTGTCGGCCTGTCTGGCACTATTGCAACCAACCTTAACGGAACCTGTACCGCATCACCTGCAAGCCAGCCTGACGGTGGAAACATTCCCCACCCGTTCTCCGCTCTTTGAGCCTGAACCCGACCAGATGGGGCGCTACTGTCAGTTATTAACGCACCTGCTGATGAGTAAAACGCTGTCTGACGAGATGGAACGCGTGGCGGGTGACTTACTGCAGGATCTGGTGGAATATTTCGCCGATACGCTAAAAGCACCGCGCTGGCTGAAAACAGAAGAAGGGTTGGTCGTGCTATAAAAAAGCCGGGTAGCGCTTACCCGGTCTACGGTGTGGAAATGTGCTCGTTTGTAGGCCCGGTAAGCGCAAGCGCCACCGGGCAATGCCCTCAGCTCAATAGCTGGAAAGCAATCATACCGACAATTGCACCGACCGTGCCGAGGATGGTTTCCATCATCGTCCAGGTCTTCAGCGTTTGCGCTTCGGTCGCACCAGTGAACTTACCGAACAGCCAGAAACCGGCGTCATTCACGTGACTGACCACGATAGAGCCACCCGCGATACAGATAGACAGGGCCGCCATCTGCGCGCCGGAGAAGTTCAGCTGTTCAATCACCGGCATCACCAGACCGACCGCCGTTAAGCAGGCCACGGTTGCAGAACCCTGAATGATACGCACCGCCGCTGCCAGCACAAAGCAGGTGATGGCAATCGGCAGGCCCATTCCGGTTAATGCTTCACCCAGTGCCGGACCGACACCAGAATCCACCAGCACCTGCTTGAATACGCCACCAGCACCGATCACCAGCAGAATAATCCCCGCCGGTTGCAGCGCATGACCGCAGATCTCCATCACTTTGTCTTTTGGCATCCCCTGGCGAATGGCCAGGCCGTAAATCGCCACCAGGCACGCCACCAGAATAGCGGTGAACGGGTGACCGATAAACTCGAACCATTCGTAGGTTGAAGAACCGACCGGCACAAAGCGTGCGGCGATGGTTTTCAGACCCACCAGTACCAGCGGCAGCAGGATCAGCGACAGGCTGAAGCCGAAGGACGGCATTTTGCCTTCACCCAGATGCGGCTCGGTAATGTCTTCCGGCACGTGCAGCTCAACGTAACGGCTGATAAAATTGCCCCACAGCGGCCCGGCGATAATCATGCCCGGGATCGCCGCACACAGGCCAATCAGGATCATCCAGCCAAAGTCGGCGTGCATCTGAGAAGCCAGCAGCATCGGTGCGGGCCCCGGCAGCAGAAACGCCGCCGCTGCCGCCACGCCCGCAAACAGCGGAATGACCAGCTTAACCAGGTTGGTACCGGTGTGGCGCGCCATCGAGAACGCCACGCTTATCAGCAGCACAATCGCCACTTCAAAGAACAACGGTAATGCGCAAATCAGACCGGCCAGGCCAATCGCATAGTGCGCGCGACTGTGACCAAAGGATTTCAGCATTTTGACGGCAATCTGATCGACCGCGCCCGTTTCATGCAAAATCTTACCGAACATGGCACCGAGAGCGACCACAATCGCCAGGAAGCCCAGCGTGCCCCCCATCCCTTTTTCCATGGTGGCCGCGATTTTATCGAGCGGCATACCGGAAAAGAGACCTGCACCAATAGACACCACCATCAAAGCAACGAAGGCGTGCATACGCGCCTTCATTACTAAAAACAGCAGTAATAAAACAGACCCTACTGCTGTTAAAACAAGCGTTAATGTAGTCACTACTTACTGCCTTGGTTTATAACCTCAATGGTGCTCGCTACCACACCGTCCAGTGGTTGATCGATATCCACCACCAGTACATCGCTTTCGTCCGCACCCGGTTCTTCCAGCGCATCAAACTGGGTAACCAGCATCTGCGTTTTGAAGAAGTGACCTTTGCGCGCTTTCAGGCGGCTTTCAATCACGTCGAAGTCCCCTTTCAGGTAGATGAAAGAGAGATTCGGATTGCCTTCGCGAAGCAGGTCGCGATAGTGTTTTTTCAGCGCAGAACACACGATCAGCGAGACCTTGTTGGTACGCTGCATCGCAAAGGCGGCATCATTGAGCGCCTGTAACCACGGCTTACGGTCGTCGTCGTTCAACGGCTCACCGGCGGCCATTTTCGTGATGTTGCTGCGCGGATGGAGAAAATCGCCATCAAGAAACGCGGCCTGCAGTTGATGCGCCACTTCGCTGGCGACAGCAGATTTACCGCTGCCCGATACGCCCATCAGAACGTAAACGTGGTGATCATGATTAGTCGTGCTCAAAGCGTTGCCCCCACTGGTACAAGAATCAGGAATTGTTACGGGTAACTGTTATCGGTAACATTGTCCAGCCGGACAAATGGAGAAGCAATATCCATTCGTGCTCGAAGTGTATAAGTGTGAGCTACGTCAAACTTGTCGGCTTAAATAGATCCGCCCGGTGACAAGGTGAAACCTAAATCTAACATTTTAGGTGTGACTGCTTCACCGCGGATACGCGCCAGCAGACGCTCAGCGCCAATGCTGCCCATCCGTTCACGCGGCGTGAGCACGCTCGCCAGACGCGGTTCCATCACCTGCCCGATGTCATGACCGTGGAAACCAGCAATCGCCATATCATCCGGAATTTTCAGCCCTAAGCGCTGGCATTCAAATGCCGCCCCGACCGCCAGGTCATCGTTAGTACAGAACACACCGTCCAGCTGCGGGTATTCACGCCGCGCCTGACGGATAAGCTCAATGCCAGACGAATAGGAAGAAGATTGTTCCACCATCACGCTATACGGCACCAGACCGGCGTCGCGCATGGCCTGCTCGTAGCCCCTCTGTTTGATAATAGTTCGTTCATCCAGACGCGCTCCCAGATAGGCAATGTGGCGATGCCCACGCGCGATAATGGCGGCGGTCATCTGGCGGGCGGCTTCGAAGTTGTCAAAACCGACGGCGATATCAAGACACGGAGACTGGCTGTCCATCAGTTCAACCACCGGGATCCCCGCCACTTCGATCATTTTCAATGTACGCGGGGTGTGGCTGCGTTCGGTGAGGATCAGGCCATCGATATTCCACGATAGCATTGATTCCAGACGTTCCTGCTCCATCTCGGGCTTATAGCCGTAGTGCGCCAGCATGGTCTGATAACCGTGGCGGTCAGTCACGGCCTCAATGCCGCGTAACACTTCAGCAAAAACCTGGTTTGTGAGAGAGGGTAACAGCACGCCGATAGCACGACTGGTAGCATTTGAAAGGATATCAGGAGCACGATTGGGAATATAACCCAGCTCATCAAGTGCAGCGGCAATTTTGCCCCGCAGCGCCACGGAGACCTGCTCCGGGTTGCGCAAAAAGCGACTGACCGTCATTTTGGTCACGCCCACGCGGTCGGCTACATCCTGAAGTACGGGTCTTTTCTTTTTCATCGTCCTGAAGCGTTAAAAAGGGATAGATTCCCCGAGTTTACCACGGACGTGCGGATTTAATGACAAACGATGAAAAGCCGGATGGCGACGCTGTCGCGTCTTATCCGGCCTACAAGGGTTACAGCACGTTATACAGGCGGCAAGTCAAACAGTAACACTTCGCTGTCGCTGTCGGCATGAATCGAAATGGCCTGTTCATCCCAGATTGCCAGACCATCACTGGTGGACGCTTTGGTTCCGTTGATGGTGACATTGCCTTTCACGACCTGGATCCACACGCGGCGTTCCGCGGCTATCTGATGTACCGATTGCTCATCTTTGAGCAGCGCCCAGCGGTACAGCTCCATATCCTGGTAAACCTTCAGCGAACCGTCACGCGCATTCGGCGACAGCACCAGCTGTTTGCCCTGCGCGGCATCAAAACGGCGCTGCTCGTAGCGTGGCGTAATGCCGTTTTCCTGCGGGATGATCCAAATCTGATACAGGTGCAGCTTCTCGGTGTCGCTTGGGTTGTACTCCGAGTGACGGATCCCCGTCCCGGCGCTCATAATCTGGAATTCACCTGCAGGTACCTGCTCTTTGTTACCCATGCTGTCCTGATGCTCCACCGCACCTTCCAGTACGTAGGTCAGGATTTCCATGTCTTTATGGGGATGCGTACCAAAGCCCTGGCCTGCGTCGATCACGTCATCGTTAATCACGCGCAGTGCCGAAAACCCCATAAAATTCGGGTCATAGTAGTTGGCAAACGAAAAGGTATGCCAGGAATCGAGCCAGCCATGATTTGCATGACCACGGTCGTTTGCTTTGCGTAAGAAGATCATTGTGTTCACCCCCAGATGTTTTCGATGGAGTCAGTGTGGACTCAATCACTCAGGGATCATAGAGGGTGAAAATTGACGCCTCTGTTCAAAAAAAATGAACAAGCCCAGAGGCGTCACTTAGCGCTATTTGGCGAGGGTTATCGTGGCAGGCGTTGCCTGTTCAAAGGCGCGCTCGAGGATCTCGAGGTTAGTAAGAACGTCAGATTCCTTGACGTAATTAGGCATACCGGTGATCAGCGACTGATACAGCGCATCATAGACGCGGCCGTAGTCGCCCACTTCCGGTTTCATCTCTTCTTTCACCGTGATGCCATCATCGTTGACATATTCCAGCACACCCACTGAATCATCGGCGGCAAAACCGGGTTCCCCCGGCATAATATTGGCCTTCAGGCTGGTCTCCTGCTGGTCGATACCGTATTTCACAAACGAGCCTTTAGTGCCGTGAACGATAAACTTCGGATAGTCGATTTTCACCAGGTGGCTGGTTTTGACGATAGCCTTCAGGTCACCGTAGAACAGCTGCGCTTCAAAGGTATCATCAGGATTCGCTTTGTTGCGCAGGCTACGGATGTCATAGGCAACGTGGTCGGGGCGACCAAACAACGAGATAATTTGGTCCAAGGTGTGTACGCCCAGCCCATAGAATGCGCCGTCCTGCGGCAGACCCGGCTGGGTTTCCACCACCGGGCGGTAGTAGTCAAAATGGCTCTCCACTTCAACAATCTCGCCCAACTTGCCGCTCTCAATCGCCTTTTTGGCAGTGAGGAAGCAGGAATCGAAGCGACGATTCTGGTACGGCGTAACGATTAGCCCCTTGCTTTGCGCCAGTTCGAACAGCGCTTTTGCCTCTGCCAGTGTTGGTGTGAACGGTTTCTCCACCAGCACGTTTTTACCCGCTTCCAGCGCACGCTTTGCGTATTCAAAGTGGCTGTCTGCATGTGTGCAGACGATCACCAGCTTCACCTGCGGATCGTTTAATACCTCGTCGAGGTCGCTGGTAAAGTGGATGTGTGAATATTGCGGTGCCTGCTCTTCCGGCTTGGCGTGACGACGGAAGATATGCGCCACGTGCCAGCTGTCTTTGCGGTTGAGAACGTACGGTAAATGGTAGCGGGTGGTACTTTTACCAAACCCAATGAATGCGCAGTGTAAGGTCATGAGGCAATCCTTTTGAAGGTGATTACCTACACCATAGCGCAAAGTGGGGGGAGACTGAATCCATCCTGTCATCGTGCCGGATGCGGCGTGGCCTTATCCGGCCTACAAAAGCAGTAGCCTCAAGATCGGCCGGCGGCGTCGCGGTCAGTTTGTTCACGGCAAGCGTGCAGGGCCCGGAGCGTACTAAATGTACGTGAGGAGCACGAGCACTTCCCGGGGACAAAATGGCAAGTAAGCCAGGCTGAAACAAAACCCCAAAAAAAAAGCCAGCAAAAGCTGGCTAAAGTAATACTGGAAGCAATGTGAGCAATGTCGTGCTTTCAGGTTCTCCGTAGGGTTCCCCTGAACGCAGAGCAATAATAATCATTCTCATTCGCACTTGTCTACTTCTTTTTGCAAAAAAATGCAGTTGACGGATTTTTCTTTCTCAGCGAGTGTAAATACACAATTAACCCTGCAGGAGATAAGGAATGAGTGAGATAGTGATACGCCACGCTGAAAAGAAAGATTACGACGCCATTCGTCAAATCCATGCCCAGCCGGAGGTGTATCACAATACGCTACAGGTTCCTCATCCTTCCATGGAGATGTGGCAAGAACGGCTCGCCGAGCGCACCGGTGTCAAACAACTGGTTGCCTGCATTGATGATATTGTCGTGGGGCACTTATGCATTGAAGTCACCCAGCGCCCGCGCCGCAGTCACGTCGCTGATTTTGGGATCTGCGTAGATGCCCGCTGGCAAAATCGCGGCGTCGCCAGCGCGCTCATCCGCACCATGATCGACATGTGCGACAACTGGCTGCGCGTCGAGCGCATTGAGCTGACGGTGTTTGTCGATAATGAGCCTGCTGTGGCGGTGTACAAAAAGTATGGCTTTGAAATCGAAGGGACCGGTAAGAAATATGGCCTGCGCAACGGTGAGTACGTTGATGCGTACTTTATGGCGCGCGTGAAGTAATGGTTGGGCGAGTCATCTCGCCCTTTTTATTGAAAGGACGCATCGTGAAAAAGGTTTTATCGCTGGTTCTGCTGGCAACGATTTCCCCCGGCTACGCCACGACCGTACAAAATGTGGATTCCATCCCCAACGCCATTCAACATCCGGAAGGTAAGCAGATTTTCGCCGAGCAAATGATGGGGGCAACGCCCGCCAAAGGGTTTGGTGAACTGCCGCAAGGGTTAGAGGTGGCGCAATGGATTAGCTGGGTTGCGCCGAATGAAGACCCCAAAAACCTGATTATGACCGGTGCCAAAGCCTGGGGCAAAAACGGGAAATACATTGGCGTCGCCTGTTTTGCCGATAATCAGGCAGAGGCAGAACAAACCAGGAAACGCGCAGATAACGGCTGTCCGGAAAATTACAGCACCAGCCGCGTCAATAAATTATATCTCGGCGTTTTTTCCTGGCAGAATCAACAGTTGCAGCCGATCGCACGTTCAGAAAAACCGCTGGACCAGCTCTCAACGTGGAATGAAAACGCCGAAGCGCAGAGTGATGATGAGTCCGTCAAACCGCTGGCTTATTACACCAAACTGGATCTGGCCCCTTATCGGATCGCACCCGATACCCTGGCATTCGGGGTACGCGGCGGGTACTCAAATGCGTATTCCGGCGGCGGTGCATTTTATGAAGTGCTGGAGCTCTACGCGATTAAAGACAACAAGATAATCAACGTGTTTTCCAACCTTGTTTACCAATATCAGGATATCGCCGGGGACTGGAATCAGGACGGAACACGACAGCACGACATCAGCGAAAGTAAGTACATCCTGAAAATACGCACGGCAAAGACCGCCGGTTTTTATGACGTAGAGCGTGTTAACCTTGAGGATAAAAGCAGTCGCATATATCGCTGGTCTGAATCACAGCAACAGTACGTTCCCTAGCTGACAGATAAGGCCTACAGCGTATAGCACGATGTAGGCCATTCACCTTAGTACCCCGCCGTTAAATCATCCACGGAGCGTGGGTCAGACGCGCCATACAGTGCGCCATCCGGCCCGACCATAATGCTCTGGGTGCTGCCCATCGCCTCTTTGAGCGCGACTTTTTGCCCTTTCTGCTCCAACAGTTTGATGGTGTCCGGGCTGAAGCCTTTCTCGATGCGCAGCTCATCCGGCAACCACTGATGATGGAAACGCGGTGCATTGGTGGCTTCGGCGACGTTCATTCCAAAATCAATGCTGTTGACCACCATTTGCAGCACAGTAGTGATAATACGACTGCCGCCAGGGCTGCCGGTAACCAGCCAGGTTTTGCCGTCTTTCACTACGATGGTCGGCGACATGGACGACAGCGGGCGCTTATTCGGCCCTACCGCGTTGGCATCACCGCCCACCAGCCCGTAAACGTTCGGGACACCCGGTTTGGCAGAGAAGTCATCCATTTCGTTATTGAGTAGAATACCGGTGTTACCCGCCACAATACCGGTGCCGAAGGTGGTGTTCAGGGTATAGGTCACCGCCACGGCGTTGCCGTCTTTATCCACCACCGAGAAGTGGGTGGTTTGGTTACTTTCGTACGGGGCAAGCTTGCCCGGTTTGATCTGACTGGAGGGTTTGGCTTTATTGATATCGATCTGCTCGGCAAGCGATTTGGCATACGCTTTGTTGGTCAGCGCCTGCCACGGTACCTTCACAAAATCCGGATCGCCAAGGTATTCAGAGCGGTCGGCGTAAGCATACTTCTCCGCCTCCGCCATCACCTGCATGGCATCGGCGCTGCCAAATCCGTATTTCTTCATATCGAAGTTTTCGAGAATATTAAGGATCTGCACAATATGAATACCGCCAGAGGACGGGGGCGGCATCGAGAAGACCTGGTATCCGCGATAGTCGCCGCTAATCGGTTTACGCTCCACGGCTTTATAAGCGGCTAAATCGACTTTGCTCATCAGCCCGCCGTTCTTCTTCATCTCCTCGGCTATCTGATCGGCAATCGCCCCTTTATAAAACGCATCCGGGCCATTCTCGGCAATCATCTCGAGGCTTTTCGCCAGGTTTTTCTGTACCAGCTTGTCGCCCTTTTTTAGCGGTTCGCCGTCTTTCCAGAAAATAGCTTTGCTGTTCTCGTGGTTGGGGATCACTTCGCTGCCGTACGTTTTGAGATCGTCAGCCAGCGCATCGTTTACCACAAACCCCTCTGCCGCCAGCTTCATCGCCGGGCGTACCACTTTGTTGAGCGGCATCGTGCCGTATTTCTCCAGCGCCAGCGAGAATCCGGCCACGGTCCCCGGCGTGCCGGAAGCCAGATGCGAGGTTAGCGATTTTTTACTGTCCGGATTGCCCTGATCGTCGAGGAACATATCACGCGTGGCGTTAGCCGGCGCCATTTCACGGAAATCGATAGCGGTCGTATTCCCGTCTTTGGTGCGCAGCAGCATAAATCCACCGCCGCCCAGGTTCCCCGCCTGGGGATGCGTCACCGCCAGTGCATACCCCACGGCCACGGCAGCATCTACCGCGTTACCCCCCTGCTTTAAGATATCTACCCCAACCTGCGTGGCCATCGCATCCACGGAGGCAACCATCCCCTGCTGCGCGCGCACGGGATGGAACACATCTTCTTCCACGCCATATGATACTGGCGGCGCAGCCGGTGCGGCAGCCGCGCTGAAACAGCTTCCTGAGAGCAGAGCAGCAATGGCTACCCGGCGTATAAACGTCGGTTTTATCATCGTTATTCTCCAGATGTACGGGGGTCTGCCCCCACTAAGCCTGGTGCATAACTCTGAAATAACCATCGTAACGACGAGAAAGGAGTAAACTAAAGAGATCCCCGAGAGGAGAAAAGCGATGAAACGACTCTTGATTTTAGCCATGCTATTGCCGTTTGCAGGCTTTGCACAGCCCATCAACACCATGAACAACCCGAATAAACCGGGTTATCAGATCCCGAGTCAGCAGCGGATGCAGACACAAATGCAATCACAGCAAATTCAGCAGAAAGGGATGCTGAACCAACAGTTGCAGACGCAGACGCGCATGCAACAGCAGCATATGGAAAATCAAATCAACACCAACTCCCAGCGCGTGCGCCAGTCTCAGCCGGGGGAGTTGAATACCAGCCAACAGCAAATGCTACCCAACAACAACGGTGGGATGCTAAACACCAACCGCAATCCGGACAGCACGCTGAATAAACAGCAGCAAATGCTGTCGGAGAAAAAGAACGGCGACATGCTTAAGCCCTCCAGCACGCCGCAGCCTAACGTGCCGTTAAAAACGATTGGGCCTTAATAGGGCTGAAAATCCGGCCCAATGACATCAATGGCATCGGTACAGATGCAATCCACCCCCCAGCGCAATAGCTCTGCCGCGCGCTGGGGACGGTTGACGGTGTACACCAGAATGCGTAACCCGGCATCACGTATCGCATCGACACGCGCTTCATCCAGCAGCGTATAGTTTAGATGAAGAGAAACGCAGCCCAGCCGCGACGTGAGTTCGCGCCAGTCGTCACGCCATTCATCAAGCAGCAGCCCGCGCGGCAGTTCCGGTGCGGCCTGCTGTGCAGCTTCAAGAGCCTCAATGTCAAAGGATGACAGCAGCGGCGGCGTCATGTCAGCCCAGAGTTCACGCGCTGCCAGCGCAACGGCTCTGCCGGTGAGTGCCTCGCTACCCGTAGTGGGTTTAATCTCAATATTGGCCATCATGCGATGCTGACGGCAGCGGTCCGCCACCTGAGAAAGCAACGGCAACGGCTCGCCTTTGAACTCGCCGCTAAACCAGCCCCCGGCATCAACGCGCAGCAGATCCTGCCAGTTCAGCTCCCCTGCGACGCCCCAGCCGTTGCTGGTGCGTTCAAGGTTGTCGTCGTGCAGTAAGAAGATCTCGCCATCTTTTGACAATTTCGCGTCAAATTCGATCATGGTATGCCCGAATCGCGCCCCCACATCGATTGCCGCCAGCGTGTTTTCCGGGGCCAGTTTACCGCCACCACGATGGGCGACAATATGGGGATAAGGCCAGTTACTCATACTCGTTGTCCTGTTTCGCCATCAAAGAGATGCATATGGTTTTCGGGCAGATGCAGCCACAGCGTGCTGCCTGCCGTCGGGCGATGCTGATGCGCCAGCCGCACCACCAGTTTCTGCTCGCCCCAGCGTCCGTGGGCCAGGTTATCCGCGCCCAGCATTTCCAGGGTGTCTAGCACCTGTGGCACGCCGCCTTCGGCCTGCGAGCTTAGCGCAATATGCTCCGGGCGGATACCCAGCGTCATGTTACGCCCAATATGGCGCGAATAATCCTTGCCGAGGGGCAACATCATGCCGCTCTCCAGCTCAAAATGATGGCCCGTGGCGCTGATACGCCCGTCCAGAAGGTTCATGGCCGGGCTGCCGATAAAGCTCGCCACAAAGCGGCTGGCCGGTTTTTCGTACACCTCAACCGGCGTACCGATTTGTTCGGCGACGCCTTTGTTCATCACCAGTACCCGCTGGGCAAGGGTCATAGCTTCGACCTGATCGTGGGTTACGTAAAGTGAGGTGGTTTTCAGTCGCCGGTGCAGATGTTGTAACTCCAGACGCATCTGCACGCGCAGCTTGGCATCAAGGTTGGAAAGCGGCTCATCAAACAGGAATACTGCCGGTTCGCGCACAATCGCCCGTCCCATCGCCACACGCTGACGCTGGCCACCGGAAAGCTCGCGTGGGCGACGTTTGAGCAGTTCGCTCAGCTCAAGGATACGCGCGGCATCGTTCACACGCTCGGCAATGTGCACTTTGCTCATGCCGCGAATTTTCAGCCCCCAGGCCATATTTTCTTCCACACTCATATGCGGGTAGAGCGCGTAATTCTGGAACACCATCGCAATACCGCGATCTTTCGGCTCCATCTCGGTGACGCGCTTATTTTCAATCCAGATATCGCCGCTGCTCACCCGCTCCAGTCCGGCGACCATCCGCAGCAGCGTAGACTTACCGCAGCCGGACGGCCCGACCATTACGATAAACTCCCCGTCCGCAACGTCCAGCGTCAGCGGTTTAATTACCTGGGTTTTACCGTCCCAGCTTTTGGTTACTGCCTGTAGTTTTAAACCAGCCATTTTATTTCTCACTATCGACCAGGCCACGCACAAACGCGCGCTGCATGGCTAACACGATGATTACCGGAGGGATAAGCGTTAGCAGCATAGCTGCCATCACGTGGTTCCACTGCGTCGTACCTTCACCGGTGGCGATCATGCCTTTGATACCCGCCACCGCCGTGCCCAGGTTCACGTCGGTAATAATCAACAACGGCCACAGATACTGGTTCCAGCCGTAAATAAAGGTGATGACGAACAGCGCCGCCAGATTGGTTTTTGACAGCGGCAGCACGATGTCGCGGAAAAAACGCATCGGTGATGCGCCGTCAATACGCGCCGCTTCCACCAGCTCATCTGGCAGGGTCATAAAGAACTGGCGGAACAGGAAGGTCGCGGTGGCGGATGCCATCAGCGGCAGCGTCAGACCTGCGTAGCTGTCGAGCATTTTCAGGTTGGCGATCACCTCTACCGTCGGGAAAATTCGCACCTCCACCGGCAGCATCAACGTAATAAAAATCATCCAGAAGAACAGATTACGCAGCGGAAAGCGAAACCAGACGATGGCGAATGCGGAGAGCATCGACACCGTGATTTTCCCCAGCGTAATGCTGAACGCCATGATGAAACTGTTGAGCATCATCAACCAGAATGGTGCGCTGTTCACGCCCACCCCGTTGACCCAGATAGTGTGCATGTTATCCAGCAGATGGGTTCCGGGGACCAGCGTCATCGGCGTGTCATATACCGCCTGGTTGTCCAGCGTCGCCGCCACAAACGCAACGTACAGCGGGAACAGGATCACCATGATCCCCAGAATCAGCAGGGTATGGCTGAATATTGTCAGCCAGCGACGGTTCTCAATCATTGGTAACGCACCTTACTTTCCACATAGCGGAACTGCACCACGGTCAAAATAATAACGAGGAACATCAGCACCACCGATTGTGCAGCGGAAGACGCCAGATCCAGCCCGACAAATCCTTCACGGTAGATCTTATAAATCAGCGTGGTCGTCGCCTGCACCGGTCCGCCCGCCGTGGCGGCATCAATCACCGGGAAGGTGTCAAAGAAGGCGTACACCAGATTCACCACCAGCAGGAAAAAACTCACCGGGGCAATCAGCGGCAACGCCAGCTTGAAGAAGCGCCGGATTGGACCCGCACCGTCAATCGCGGCGGCTTCTATCAGCGAGCGAGGAATAGACTGTAATGCGGCAAAGAAGAACAGGAAGTTGTAACTAATCTGCTTCCAGACCGAGGCAAATACCACGAGGAACATGGCCTGGCCGCTGTTTTGCGCATGATTCCAGTCATAGCCAAACTCACCGAGAAAATGCGTAATCAACCCGCGCCCTGGATTAAACAGAAAGATCCACAGCACCGCAGCGACGGCAGGGGCCACCGCGTAAGGCAGCAGCATCAGCGTCTGGTAGAAACGGCTGCCGCGCACCACGTAATTCACCAGCGCGGCAAAAAACAGCGACACCAACAGACCGCTTACCGTGACTAACGTACTGAACTTGATGGTGGTCCAGAACGAATCAAGGTAGTACGGGTCATGAAACAGCGCGACAAAATTATCCAGCCCCACGAACTGGCTGGAAAAACCAAATGGATCGACGCTTTGTAGCGAATACCACAGCGCTTCACCCGCAGGCCAGATAAAGAAAATGAGGGTGATAGCCAGCTGCGGGGCCACCAATAAATAGGGTAGCCAGCGCGAGCGGAACACCGGTCGGGATGAGGACATGACAGTTCTTTTCCTGGAAGGTGCCGGATGGCGGTGCAAGCACCTTATCCGGCCTACAAACGCTGTAGGCCTGATAAGCGCAGCGCCATCAGGCACTTATACACTTAAGATTTGGTCGACTGCTCGAAGCGACGCAGTAACTGGTTGCCGCGCTCAACGGCGGTATCTAACGCTTGCTGTGGGGTTTTCTTACCGGTCCAGACGCTTTCCAGTTCCTCATCCACGATGGTGCGGATCTGCGGCATATTGCCCAAGCGCAGTCCTTTGGTGAACGGCAACGGTGGCTTGTTCAGCATCTGACGCGTGGCGGTATCCGCCCCCGGGTTCTTGTCATAGAAGCCCTGTTCGCGGGTCAGATCGTAGGCGGCGGTGGTGATCGGCAGATAGCCCGTTTTCTGGTGCCATTCAGCTGCAATTTCAGGCTTCGCCAGGAAGTTAAGGAACTGCGCCACGCCAGCGTAGGTTTCTTTGTCTTTACCCTGCATCACCCACAGGCTCGCACCGCCGATAATCGCGTTCTGCGGGGCACCTTTCACGTCGGCATCGTACGGCATCATACCGACGCCATAGTTGAATTTCGCATAGTGACGGATGTCGGCCAGAGAGCCGGAAGAAGCAGTGGTAATCGCACAGTCACCGCTGTAAAACTTCTCGGTGGATTCATCTTTGCGCCCGAAGTAGCTGAAATCACCCTTCTTGTTTAGCTCTTGCAGCAGTGCAATATGTTTCACCTGCTCCGGCTTATTAAACTCCAGCACCGCATCGGTACCGTCAAAACCATTGTTTTTAGTGGCGACCGGCAAACCGTTCCAGGCACTAAAGTTTTCAATCTGGATCCACCCCTGCCAGCCGCTGGCATAGCCGCACTTCATGCCTGCAGCCTTCAACTTCGCGGTGTACTCCGCCAGGTCCTGCCAGGTTTTTGGCGGCTGTTCAGGGTCTAAACCGGCTTTTTTGAAGGCATCTTTGTTGTAGTACAGCACCGGGGTGGAGCTGTTAAACGGCTGGGAGAGCAAATGTCCGGTTTTAGAGTCGGTGTAATAACCGGAAACCGTCGGCACAAACTGAGACTCATCAAAGTTAATTCCAGCCTCTTTGAACACTTCATAGACCGGCTTAATTGCCTTTGAGGCCATCATGGTTGCCGTCCCGACTTCGTAAACCTGCAGCAGAGCAGGCGCGTTACCGGTACGGAATGCGGCAATCCCCGCGCTCAGGCTCTGCTCATAGTTGCCTTTGTACTGCGGAACGATTTTGTAGTCGGGATTGGATTCATTAAAACGTTGCGCCAGTGAATCAACTTCTTTACCCAGTTCGCCTTCCATTGAATGCCAGAACGGGATAGTGGTGACGGCCAGTGCCTGACCTGCAAATGCCAGGCTGATTGCCAGTCCTAAAGCTGTATGTCGTAACGATTTCATCGGTTATCTCTCTTGTTGTGCCGGATGCGCGATATCACGCGTTTTATGCTCGCGGGGGTAACATGACATGCTCGAATGACAGAAAAATAACTTTTTTATTACAAAAAAAAGATAGTAAGGCGACAGAGAGATGGCAAGGCAGTGAAGGTTATGAGAAGGGAAAATGGGAGCTGAGACACGGATGGAGGCGTTACGCTTCCCTGGGAAATGGCCCAAGTTTCTACAACGCCGGAAGGTGAGTACGGGCTGGACGTTACTGTCGCAGACGATGTGCAATCTGTTCTAACGAGAGTCGTCCCGCTGCGGCTTCAACCGTCATGGCAACAAAATCGGGGTTTGCAGACAGCGCGATCCCATTACGCTTTAAAAACAGCAAAGTAATAAACAACGCGGTCCGTTTGTTACCATCATTAAAAATGTGCCCACGAGAAATGGCCAGCAAATGCATGGCTGCCAGCAACCACACATCGGTCACACCTTCATATTCAATTTGATTTAATACCCGGTACATCAGCGCTTCCGCACGACCAGGATCAGGCATGCCTGTAACTCCAGGCGTCACGCGGAGCAGCCTGTCGTGAAACTGTATTATCTCTTCCGCTGAGATAATTTGTAGTGTCATTTATCCGCCAGCTCCCTGATTTCATTACCATGAATCATCATAATGTCAGCAAATTCATCATCCAGCCTGGCGGCCTGATAACGTTCAAACTCTTCTGCGCTAATGATGACCGCAGGTTTATGACCGCGTCGCGTAATGGTGACGGGGACTCCGGTAACCGCACTATCCAGCACTTCAGCCAGATTCTGTCTCGCTTCACTATAGTTAACTGTACGCATGGAAACCTCCTGAACTGTACAAATTAATTGTACAACTAATATGTACAAAAAAGGAGCCATTTCGGCTCCTTTTCTCAGTAGAGAGTATTACCCGCCCAGATAGGCGCTGCGCACCGCTTCGTTGGCCAGCAGCGCATCGCCGGTGTCCTCCAGTACCACATGACCGTTTTCCAGCACGTAGCCGCGATCGGCGAGCTTCAGCGCCTGATTGGCGTTCTGCTCGACGAGGAAGATGGTCATCCCCTGCTCACGCAGCTGTTCGATGGTGTTAAAGATCTGCTGGATGATAATCGGCGCCAGCCCCAGAGATGGTTCATCAAGCAGCAGCAGACGTGGCTGGCTCATCAGCGCGCGGCCAATCGCCAGCATCTGCTGTTCACCGCCGGACATGGTGCCCGCCCGTTGAATACGACGCTCATGCAGGCGTGGGAACAGGTCATACACCCACTTGATACGTTCCTGAAACTGGTTGCGTTCAACAAAGAAGCCACCCATTGCCAGGTTCTCTTCCACCGTCATGCGCGAAAACACGCGACGCCCTTCCGGGACAATCGCCACCGCTTCACGCATGATTTTCGCCGTCTGCCAGTCGGTGATGTCTTTACCATCAAAAACAATGCGCCCGCTGGTCGCTCGCGGATCGCCGCACAATGTGCCGAGCAGCGTGGTTTTACCCGCACCGTTGGCACCGATTAACGTCACGATCTCACCCTGATTGATATACAGACTGACGTCGTGCAGCGCCTGGATCTTTCCGTAGTGGGCGTTCACCTTGTCAAACGTTAACATCGCTTTTTCCATCTTTTGGCTCGCCCCCATTATGCTTCACCTAAATAGGCGCGGATGACATCCGGGTTATTACGAATCTGTTCCGGCGTCCCGTTTGCCAGCGGCGTGCCCTGGTTCACCACGTAGATACGGTCTGAAATCCCCATCACCAGCTTCATGTCATGTTCAATCAACAAGATTGAAGTGTTGTGATGATTACGCAGCTCAGCAATCAGCTCATCCAGCTCTTTAGTCTCTTTCGGGTTGAGTCCCGCGGCAGGTTCGTCGAGCATCAGGATTTCCGGCTGGGTCACCATGCAACGAGCAATCTCCAGACGACGCTGGTCACCATAGGCCAGATTACTGGCCTGACGGTTGGCGTGTTCCAGCAGACCGATACGCTCAAGCCAGGTGGCAGCACGGTCCAGCGCTTCGCTCTGGGCACGACGGAAAGACGGGGTTTTCAGCAATCCGGAGAAGACACCGGTTTTCAGCTGTTGGTGTTGCGCCACCAGCAGGTTTTCAATCACCGTCATCTCGCGGAACAGACGCACGTGCTGGAAGGTGCGCACCACGCCCATGCGGGCAATTTGCTGGCCCGGCAGCCCTTCCAGATGCTGATCACGCAGCTTGATCGTCCCCCCCGTCGGCTTGTAAAAACCGGTCAGACAGTTGAAAACCGTGGTTTTACCCGCACCGTTTGGCCCGATTAACGAGACAATTTCCTGCGGCCTCAGTTCCAGTTCAACGTTGTTGACCGCCAGCAGACCGCCGAAGCGCATCATCAGGCCGTTCACGGATAATAATGGCTGACTCATGCCTGCTCTCCTTCTTTCGCTTGCCCGTTTTTCAACTTCAACTGTGGACGGGTCATCGGCAGAAGCCCCTGTGGGCGCCAGATCATCATCAGTACCATCAAACCACCGAGCATCAACATGCTGTATTCATTGAAATCACGCATCAGTTCGCGTGACACCACCAGCAGGATGGCCGCCAGGATCACCGCAAACTGCGACCCCATGCCACCGAGGACTACAATCGCCAGTACGAAGGCCGATTCAGCAAAAGTGAAAGACTCCGGACTAACGAAGCCCTGACGCGCGGCGAACAGCGTGCCGGCAAAGCCGGCAAACGCGGCACTGATGGTAAAGGCGGTCAGCTTGATACGTGTTGGGTTTAAGCCCAGCGAGCGGCAGGCGATTTCATCTTCACGCAAGGCTTCCCACGCGCGGCCCAGCGGCATACGCAGCAGGCGGTTAATGACGAACAGTGAGAAAACCACCAGCAGCAACGCCACCAGATAGAGGAAAATCACACGGTCAGACGGGTCATACTTCACGCCGAAGAAGTTGCTGAAGGTATCCCAGCCGCCTTCGCGGGCGCTACGGCTGAACTCGAGACCGAAGAGAGTCGGTTTCGGGATCTGGCTGATGCCGTTCGGACCACCGGTCACTTCAGTATTGTTCAGCAACAGAATACGGACGATCTCACCAAAACCTAAGGTCACAATCGCCAGATAGTCACCGCGCAGACGCAGTACCGGGAAGCCGAGCAGGAAACCCGCTGCCGCAGAGACCAGGCCTGCCAGCGGCAGGCAGGTCCAGAAACCGAGACCGTAATAGTGGTTCAGCAGCGCGAAGGTGTAAGCACCGATAGCATAAAACCCCCCGTAGCCCAGCACCAGCAGACCAGACAGTCCCACCACCACGTTCAAGCCCAGACCGAGGATGATATAGATCATCGTCAGGGTGGCGATATCGACCGTGCCGCGTGAGACCATAAACGGCCACGCTACGGCAATCACCAGCAGCGCCACCAGGAACAGTTTTTGTTTGACGGTGGAGCCGTCAATCGCCGGCAGAATAAACTTCGGGCCGGAAACTCGCTTCATGCTGTGCTGGAAAGCCGGGCGCAGCAGCTGGAACAGAAAAACGACTCCGGTGCCGATAAACACCCACTGCCAGCGAATATCACTGGCGACATCAACGACCAGCTTGGTGCCATCCAGCTCTAACTGAACGCCCATAAAGACGCCCGCGAGGATGAAAAACATGGCGGCAGAGAGCAGCGCCATCGCAACGTGCATTGGTTTCATACTTTCTCTACCTCCGGGCGACCCAGAATACCGGTCGGCATCACCAGCAGCACGATAATCAGCAGTGCAAACGACACCACGTCTTTGTATTCCGTACTCAGATACGCAGAGGAAAGCGCTTCCGCTACACCCAGAATCAGACCGCCAATCATCGCCCCAGGGATGCTACCGATGCCACCCAGTACGGCGGCGGTAAAGGCTTTCATCCCGGCCATAAAGCCGATATACGGGTTGATAACGCCGTAGAATTGACCGAGCAGCACGCCCGCCACTGCCGCCATCGCCGCACCGATCACAAAAGTCAGCGCAATCACGCGGTCAGTGTTAATACCGAGCAGGCTGGCCATTTTCAGATCTTCTGCACAGGCACGACAGGCGCGGCCCATACGTGAGTAGCGGATGAAAATCGTCAGCGCCAGCATGGCAACAAACGTCACAACCCAGATAACTGCCTGCATGGTCGTAATGGAGGCAGAGAAGTTTTCGCTACTGCCGATGGTCCACTGGCCGTTAAACAGGCTGGGCAGCGCCACGTCGCGCGAGCCTTCGGTCAGGCTGACGTAGTTTTGCAGGAAGATGGACATCCCGATGGCGGAAATCAGCGCAATCAGGCGCTTGGAGCTGCGCACGGGCCGGTATGCCACGCGTTCAATACTCCAGCCGTAGGCGCTGGCAATCACGATAGCGCCGACGAATCCGGCCGCTACCAGCAGCCAGCTGGTATCAATACCCATCATCATTAGCGCAGCGATGATCATAAAGGAGACATAGCTGCCGATCATATACACCTCGCCGTGGGCGAAGTTGATCATGCCGATAATGCCGTACACCATCGTGTAACCGATGGCGATCAGCGCGTAGGTGCTTCCCAGCGTGACGCCGTTAAACATCTGCTGTAAGAAATAGAGGAACTGCTCGGACATATGCAAACCTTTTCATACCCGCCCGGCATCACCGGGCGGTGGGATAATTATTTGGCTACCGAGGACGACCCGTCGGCGTGCCACTGGAAGACACCAAACTCAAATCCCTTTAGATCGCCTTTTTCATCCCAATTCAGCGGCCCAATCACGGTATCAGCCCCGTGTGCTTTTAAATCTTTCACCAGATCTAGCGGTTCTTTGCTGCCGCTGCGATCCAAAGCGGTTGCCAGCGACTGCACAGCGGCGTAGGTGATCCACACATACGGTCCGGTCGGATCTTTCTTGTCCGCTTTGAGCGCGTCGACGATAGCCTTATTCGCCGGATCCTGGTCATAGCGTTTTGGCATGGTCACCAGCATGCCTTCGCCTGCCTCGCCCGCGATGTTGGACAGTGACGCATTACCCACGCCTTCTGGTCCCATAAACTGCGTTTTCAGGCCCACAGAGCGTGCCTGACGCAGCATTTGTCCCATTTCCGGGTAGTAGCCGCCGTAATAAACGAAGTCGATGTTTTCTTTCTTCAGACGGGCAATCAGCGCAGAAAAATCTTTTTCTCCGGCAGTGATCCCATCAAAGAAGACGATATTGGCTTTGCCCGCTTTCAGGCTGTCTTGTACCGAGCGCGCCAGTCCTTCACCGTACTGCTGCTTATCATGGAGGATGGCAATACGCTGAGGCTTAACCGTCTCAAGAATATATTTCGCCGCGGTGGGTCCCTGAGAGGAGTCCAGACCGGCCGTACGCATGATGTGCGCATAACCGCGCTGCGTCAGTTCCGGGTTGGTGGCACCCGGGGAAATCATCAGGATGCCTTCATCTTCGTAGATGTCGGATGCAGGTTGAGTCGACGATGAGCACAGGTGACCAATCACATACTGAATGCCGTCGTTAACGATTTTATTCGCCACGGCCACCGCCTGTTTTGGATCGCAGGCGTCGTCATATTCCACGCCCACCAGCTTGTCGCCTTTGATGCCACCTTTGGCATTAATATCTTTAATCGCCTGACGCGCGCCATTGAATTCCATATCGCCCCACTGCGCGACCGGACCTGACATTGCCCCGACCACAGCGACTTTGATCTCCTCCGCCATAGCCGTGTGCGACATTGCCAGTGCGATTACCCCTGCGATGATTGTCTTCGCATTCCTTTTCATTCCTGAATCCCCATTCGTGATGTTGTGTATTTATTTTGTATTTATATGGTTAAAAAGCAGACTGTGCTTTTTTTGAACTGTACTATTTTTACCAGTCTGATTAATGGTTTAGCACAGTTTTTTAAGCAAATTATCGCTAAAATCTCTATTTTTCAGTCGATTAAGAAAAGATAATATTCTGCTTTTCACTATAGATAAACAAAAAAAAGCACGTTTGTCAGCATAAAATAATGGCACAAAGAGCGGAATAAAATGCTGCATCCCAGGGTAATATCCTGCCTGTTTTTCAATGCCTAATGTTTCAAACTGTAATTATCGTTGTTATAAAATTAATCACCTGGTTATTCACATAAAAAAGAGAAAGCGTCCGGGGGAATTATTTCGGTACACTGATTTCATCTTTTGTGATTTGGACACGCTGTCAATGAAGCTGACCATCATTCGTTTAGAAAACTTTAGTGCTCAGGACAACATTGATCTGGGCAAAATCTGGCCGGAATATTCCGCCTCATCTCTACACGTCGATGACGCTCACCGGATCTATGCCGCGCGGTTTAATGAGCGCCTGTTAGGCGCAGTACGCGTCACCCTGAGCGATACGCAAGGCGCGCTGGATTCCTTACGCATACGCGAAATCACCCGCCGTCGCGGCGTCGGACAGTATTTGATCGAAGAAGTGATCCGCGAAAACCCTGACGTGAGTTCATGGTGGATGGCAGATGTAGGCGTGGAAGACCGCGGCGTGATGGCCGCATTTATGCAGGCATTAGGGTTTAGCGCACAGGTGGATGGCTGGGAGAAGCGGTAATAAAAAAGCCGGATGGCGCTGACGCTTATCCGGCCTATGAAGTGCTCGTTGTAGGCCCGGTAAGCAAAGCGCCACCGGGCAGTTACTCACTTAGCGTCTGTAGCCGTCCCGTTCGCATGCCAATCAAACACGCCGAACTCGAAGCCTTTCAGGTCACCCTTCGCATCCCATGACAGCGGTCCCATCACGGTTTCAACAGAGTTTGCTTTCAGGTATTTAGCAATTTCAGCCGGATCGTCGGAATGGTTCAGACCAGCCTGCAATGATTGCAGCGCAGCGTAGGTGGTCCACACAAACGCGCCGCTTGGATCCTGTTTCTTGGCCTTGATGGCATCCACGATCGGTTTGTTCGCCGGAACCTGATCATAGTTCTTCGGCTTGGTCACCAGTAAGCCTTCCGCAGATTCACCGGCGATGTTAGACAGCGACACGTTCGCCACCCCTTCTGGTCCCATAAACTGGGTTTTCAGGCCAGCAGCACGCGCCTGACGCAGGATCTGCCCCATTTCCGGGTGGTAGCCACCGTAGTAAACAAAGTCGATGTTATCTTTCTTCAGACGCGCCACCAGGGTGGAGAAGTCTTTCTCACCGGCGGTGATACCGTCAAAGAACACCACATCAGCATTCGCTTTCTTCAGGTTGTCTTGCACAGAGCGCGCCAAACCTTCACCGTACTGCTGCTTGTCGTGAACGATGGCAATGCGTTTCGGCTTCACTTTTTCAACAATATATTTCGCGGCGGTTGGCCCCTGATCAGAGTCCAGGCCAGTGGTACGCATCACCAGATTATAGCCACGCGCGGTCAGTTCCGGCGCGGTTGCCGCCGGGGTGATCATCAGAATGCCTTCATCTTCATAGATATCTGACGCGGGCTGAGTAGAAGACGAGCACAGGTGACCGATAACGTATTTAATCCCGTCGTTAACCACTTTGTTGGCAACCGCTACCGCCTGTTTCGGGTCACAGGCATCGTCGTATTTCACCACGACCAGCTTGTCACCCTTCACGCCGCCTTTGGCGTTAATGTCTGCAATCGCCTGTTCTGCACCGGTAAACTCCTGGTCGCCATACTGCGCCACCGGACCCGACATCGCGCCGACGACGGCAACTTTAATATCCTTAGCAAAGGCCATATTGCTCAAAGACAGGGCGATACATCCTGCCAATAACGCTTTACCCTTCATATTCATCCTGACAATCCCCATTATTGTGGTTATTACGTGTGTTGTGATGTTGTTGTTCAGCACTTTATTTCGATTATTGGATAGCTACCCGTGCTTTAGCAGCATACTCTGCTAAAACATACCCGATTTTTATTATTTTGGAATAGCTAATTTTACATCCAGATAACAGATTCGTGTCGGTGGGAGGGGAGGAAAGGCCCGTTTGCCCGATAAGCGAAGCGCCATCAGGCAAACGTGTTGCCGGATGGCAGCGTAAACGCCTTATCCGGCCTACAAAAAACAAAACCCCCGAATTCACATTCGAGGGTTCATTGGCAATTCGCGAAAATTACGCTTCGATTGCCGCGCGGAGTTTTTTCATGGCGTTCTTTTCAAGCTGACGCACACGTTCAGCGGAAACACCGTAGCGATCGGCCAGCTCCTGCAACGTCGACTTGTTGTCTTCGTCGAGCCAACGGGCACGGATGATGTCCTGGCTACGTTCGTCCAGACCTTCCATCGCGTAAGTCAATTTGTTCGCCGCCTGCTCTTCCCAGTTATCGTCTTCAATGCCGTCAGCAAAGTTAGACGATTTGTCCTGCAGATAAAGCACCGGAGCCATCGGCTGGCTGTCGGACTCGTCGTCCGAAGACATGTCAAACGTCATGTCCTGCGCCGCCATACGGGATTCCATTTCGCGGACGTCTTTGCTGGAAACCCCCAGCTCGCGAGCGACCATTTCAACTTCATCCTGGTTAAACCAGCCCAGACGCTGCTTAGTTTTACGCAGGTTAAAGAACAGCTTACGCTGTGCTTTGGTGGTCGCGACTTTAACGATACGCCAGTTACGCAGAACGTATTCGTGGATCTCTGCTTTGATCCAGTGCACGGCGAAAGACACCAGGCGCACACCCACTTCCGGGTTGAAACGGCGCACGGCTTTCATCAGGCCGATATTACCTTCCTGAATCAGATCCGCCTGCGGCAGGCCATAGCCCGCGTAGTTACGAGCAACATGAACAACAAAGCGCAGGTGAGACAGGATCAGCGTTTTAGCTGCTTCCAGATCGCCCTGGTAATGCAGCTTTTCAGCCAGTGCCCGCTCCTCGTCAGCCGACAACATCGGCCACGCGTTTGCAGCCCGGATGTAAGATTCCAGGTTACCAACAGGGGCTAAAGCTAAATTTTGCATTTCTTTGGTCATTCAAATCCTCTCAATCTATATCATCTGGCGCGTTGAAAAATCGACAGCAACAACCATGCCAGAGCTTATGAGCAACGAGAATATCATTCAATCTTTTATCAGACAGTGATTTTATCCACAAGTTCCATGTCGTACTGTGTATACATTACGCACAAAATGTGACATCACAATGACTATGTCGGGAAGAGACAACAGGGACTCTTTCCCTGCAGAGCGAACTTCTCAGTGCAGGGAAAGATTATACCAGAGATTTTTTAATCGGGGGTAAAGTGGCGTAAATGTTGGACCGTGGCAAGCCAGGCTGCCACCCAGCCAATCATTGAGCACACCAGCAGCAGCAGCAGGCACTCGTCGAATGATAAGCCGTTGATATCAAATTTAGTTCCAAAAACCTGTGCCACTTCAGTGACCGCTGAAGACAGACGCATCACCAAAATTTCTGACAAAATCAGTGAAAGAAAAGCGCCCGAAAAGCCAAGCAGCGCTCCGCCGTAGAGGAACGGTCGCAGGATAAACCCATCCGTTGCACCAATCAGTTTCTGTACGTTGATGGTATCGCGGCGGGCAAAAATGCTCAGTCGTACGCTGTTGCCGATAACCAGGAACACCGCGGCCACCATCAGCACGCCAATCATTGCCGAAACGCGCCCCACCAGACTTGTCAACGCCGCCAGCCGCGCAAACCAGCTGTCATCCATGCGCACTTCATCAATACCATTGATTTGTGCCACCCGATCACGCAGCGTGTTCAGCGACTCCGTGCCCTGGAAATCCAGTTTTGGGATAACCACCGCCACGGCCGGCAGCGGGTTCTCTTCCAGCATATCCAGCGCACCGCCAAAACCAGACCAGTTACGGAATTCACCCAGGGCATCGTCGCGGGAAAGATAATTCACCTTCTCCACGCCCTGCTCGGCCTGCAATTGACCAACCACCCGCGCCGCCGCGTCATCATCCAGCGTTTTCTGCAAATACACGGTGATCTGCGGGGACGGATAATACTGGCTTGCCGCCTGGTTTACGTTCTTATAGACCATGTAACACACGCTCGGCAGCGTCAGGGAGATGGCGATCACCATCACCGTCAGGAACGTCGCCAGCGGCTTGCTTTTCAGGTCCTGTAACGCGCCCTGGAACGCATAGCGCACCTGCTCGTTAAAGACATTGGTTTTACGTGAGTTCGGCTTTGGTGAGGATTTTGCCCGCTTCGGCGCGTTGCGTCCCCCGTCACCTGGCGCACCGCCCGATTTACGAAAACGGTCCAGTCGCCCACCGAACTGTTTGATTTGATTAATAGCGTCACGTCTATTCATGCGCCAGGCCTCCATGCAGGTGTCCGTCGCTCAGGACCATCTGGCGATAGGAACGACGGGAGATCAGCCCAATGTCGTGCGTCGCCATTAATACCGTAACCCCGACGCGGTTGAACTCTTCGAACAGGCGTAAGATCCCCTCCGACAACGCGTCATCGAGGTTCCCGGTCGGTTCATCCGCCAGCAGTACCGCAGGTTTATTCACCACCGCACGGGCAATTCCCACGCGCTGCTGCTCACCGCCGGAGAGTTGAATCGGGAAATTCTTCGCTTTGTCCAGCAGCCCGACCTTGTCCAGTGCCGCTGACACGCGGCGACGAATATCGTCCCCGCTGGCACCCGCGATAATCAGCGGAATAGCCACGTTGTCAAAAACGGTCCGATCCATCAGCAGATGGTGATCCTGAAAAATCATGCCGATCTGGCGACGCAGAAACGGCACTTCACGGTTTTTCAAACGGCTGATGTCATGCCCGCTGAAGGAAATTTTCCCGGCACTGGGCCGTTCAATCCCACAGATCAGCTTCAGCAGGGTACTTTTCCCCGCACCGGAGTGGCCGGTCAGAAACGCCATCTCGCCAGGCTGCATATGGAATGTGACTCCCTGCAGCGCTTGTCTCCCACCGAGATAGGCCTTGCTGACATGTTCAAAGCGAATCATTGTTAATCCTCTCGGGCAAAAAGTGCCTCTATAAAATCGTCCGCTTTAAACGGACGTAAATCCTCGATACGTTCGCCCACACCGATGTAGCGGATAGGGATGCCAAACTGGTCGGCAACCGAGAAAATTACCCCACCTTTCGCCGTACCGTCCAGCTTGGTCAGGGTAATACCGGTCAAACCCACCGCTTCATGGAACAGTTTGGCCTGGCTTATGGCATTCTGCCCGGTACTGGCGTCAAGGGTCAGCATAATTTCATGCGGCGCATCTTCGTCGAGCTTTTTCATCACGCGAACGATTTTTTTCAATTCTTCCATCAGATGCGCTTTGTTCTGCAAGCGACCTGCGGTATCGGCAATTAACACGTCTACGTTACGCGCCTTCGCCGCCTGGATGGCATCAAAGATAACAGACGCGGAATCCGCGCCGGTATGCTGTGCAATCACCGGAATGTTGTTACGCTGGCCCCAGACCTGCAGCTGCTCGACCGCCGCCGCACGGAAGGTATCTCCCGCAGCCAACATCACCGATTTGCCCTGCTGCTCGAACTGACGTGCCAGCTTGCCGATGGTGGTGGTTTTACCCACACCGTTCACACCAACCATTAAGATAACAAACGGCGTCTTACCATCCACATTTAGCGGTTCATCAACCTTCGCCAGAATCTCGCCCATTTCATCTTTCAGCAGACCGTACAGCGCTTCAGCATCTTTAAGCTGCTTGCGGCTGGCCCCTTCCGTCAGGTTGGCGATGATCTTACGGGTGGTTTCTACCCCCACATCGGCGATCAGCAACTGCTCTTCCAGTTCTTCAAACAGATCATCGTCGATCTTTTTACCGCGGAACAGACTGATAAATCCGGAACCGAGGTTTTCTTTGGTTTTTAGCAGGCTGCGTTTCAGACGCGCAAAGAAGCCTTCTTTCGTCGGTTTCTCCTGTTCTTGTACCGTTTCTTCTTCTGCTGGCTCTTCTACAGCAGGTTCTTCTACGACAGGTTCTTCTACCGGCACAACCATGACGGCTTCTTCTGCCGCTTCAGCAGCCAGCGCCTGCGCTTCCAGTTCTTCGTCGGTCAGCTGCGGTTCGTTTTCCGCTTCTTCTTCAACCGCTTCAACAATTTCAACGGTTTCCGCTTCGGCCTGCCATTCTTCTGGCGAAATTTCTTCGGTTTTTACTTCTTCCGGCAGCGGTAACTCTTCGTGTTCGATAACCGCCGTTGGCGCAGGGGCTTCAACAACCGGTTCAACCTCCGGCTGCGGTTGCTCGACCACAGGTTCTGGTTCTGGCTGCAGTTTTTCGATTTCTGCAACCTGTTCAGTGACTTCCACAACTTCAGCCGCAAAGGCCTCCGTTTCGGCTTCGCTATGGGTTTCCTGCGCGCGCGGCGGTTCCTCAACAACGGCAGATTCTTCTACAACCTGTTGTTGTTCTTCGTTTTTTAATTCTGTCTCGTTTTCCGGTGCCTGCTCTTTTTGACCAAAGCCCAGCCAGGAAAAAAAGCCACGTTTTTTCTCTTTCGCCATTTGCGACTACACTCCCCGCTGTTGCTTCATGGCACAGCGTCAACGCTATGTACATAGCAGCTAAAAAAATGATGAAATAGTCTATCACTTATACCCAATGAATTTCGAGTTACGTCAAGGCGGCAAGCGCACGAATCCCGATGAGCTTACTTTAGTAAGTGATTCGGGTGAGTAAGTGCAGCCAACGAAGAGGTCACTTGAAAGGCGACGGGTTAACTTAACTCACATCACCGCCTGGAATGACATGCTATAGGCGGATTGAGCAATAATAGAAATGAAAAAACCGAATCACTCAGGCAGCGGCCAGATCCGCATTATTGGCGGGCAATGGCGCGGCCGTAAACTCCCGGTTCCGGACAGCCCGGGTCTGCGACCCACTACTGACCGTGTCCGCGAAACGTTGTTTAACTGGCTGGCACCAATGATGGTCGATGCCCAGTGTCTGGACTGCTTTGCTGGCAGCGGTGCGCTGGGACTGGAAGCACTCTCCCGTTATGCCGCAGGCGCAACGCTTCTGGAAATGGATCGGGCGGTGTCTCAGCAGCTACAAAAAAATCTCGTCACGCTGAAGGCCAATCACGCCCGCGTCGTCAACACCAATACGCTGGCGTTTCTGGCTCAGGCAGGGTCGCCGCATAATGTGGTGTTTGTTGATCCGCCGTTTCGTAAAGGATTACTGGAAGAAACATTAACGCTTCTGGAAACGAATGGCTGGCTGGCAAACGAGGCGTATATTTACGTTGAGAGCGAAGTCGAAAACGGCCTGCCGCCGGTTCCGGTTAACTGGTCGTTGTATCGTGAAAAAGTCGCCGGCCAGGTTGCCTATCGCCTGTATCAACGTGAAGCACGAGGAGAACACCATGCTGATTAACCTGGGACGCCTGCTGATGCTGGGCGTCTGGGCATTCTTGCTGCTCAACCTTTTTCAGCCCTTCCCGCGCCCGCTCAATATCTTCGTTAACGTGGCACTGGTGTTTATGGTGCTGATGCACGGCATGCAGCTGGCGCTGCTAAAAAGCACCCTACCGAAAGACGGCCCGCAGATGACCACCGGCGAGAAAGCGCGTATTTTCCTGTTCGGCGTGTTTGAGTTGCTGGTCTGGCAGAAGAAGATTAAAGATAAGTTGAAGAAGTAGCCGTGATCTTTTCGCCCGGCGGCGCGTTGCGAGCCGGGCCCACAGACTTGTAGGCCGGATAAGGCATCAGCCGCCATCCGGCAGTCGTTGGGTAAAATCAACAAAGCGCGACCCTTTGTAACTCAGCGTGCCTTTATCGCCGACCGTTAACGCATGATACTGCTGTGCATCCAGGCGAAACGTCTGCTCCATTCCCCCGCTAAGTGGCTTAAAGCTCGCTTCATAACGCATGCTGGTACCCGCTGGAGTCACTTCCTGCTGGCGCGAACGTCGGTCATTCAGCGGTTTTTCCCGCTTATTGCTCACCATAACCTGCTTTTGCACCAGCGGCGCGGCATCATTATCCGCTTTTTCCCGGCGCTGCTGGACAAAGCGAAACGACGCGGCGACAACGATTAATACAATGATAACAATGAAAAAAAGTGGTGGCTTACTCATTTTATTAACCCATCAGAAAATGCGGAAATAAGCATACCCTGCCTGTTATGGTGTTGTCATCTGGCGGTGTCGACCTCTACACTGGACAGAAGAGCCGTAAGCACCCCGCTTACGAAAAAATAACGAATTCAAGGAACTAAGATGCTTTGGTCGTTTATCGCTGTTTGTCTTTCCGCATGGCTGTTCGTGGATGCGTCCTATCGTGGTCCCACCTGGCAACGCTGGGTCTTTAAACCCCTGACATTATTGCTGCTGTTGCTGCTGGCCTGGCAGGCGCCAATGTTTAATGCCATCAGCTATCTGGTGCTGGCCGGCCTGTTGGCCTCACTGCTCGGCGATGCGCTGACGCTGTTGCCGCGTCAACGTCTGCTGTACGCCGTGGGGGCGTTTTTCCTGTCGCATTTGCTCTATACCATCTATTTCGCCAGCCAAATGACGATGTCATTCTTCTGGCCTCTGCCGCTGGTACTGCTGGTGTTGGGTGCCCTGCTGATCGCCGTGATCTGGACGCGACTGGAAGAACTGCGCGTCGCCATCTGCACCTTTATCGGCATCACTCTGATGATGGTCTGGATGGCTGGCGAGCTGTGGTTCTTCCGCCCAACCGCCCCGGCGCTGTCGGCATTTATGGGTGCCTCATTGCTGTTCATCGGCAATATTGTCTGGCTGGGTAGTCATTATCGCCGCCGCTTCCGCGCCGATAACGCCATTGCCGCCGCCTGCTACTTCGCCGGACATTTCCTGATTGTACGTTCACTGTACCTTTAAAAACGCTTGACTCTGGAGTCGACTCCAGAGTGTATCCTCCGGTTAATACGAAATGATTATCAACCGGAGGATGCCATGTCGACGCCCGATACCAATGGCAAAAAAGCCCCACAATTTTCTTCATTCAAGCTCGCACCTGCACCCCAGAAGGTTGATGACTGCTGCAGTGAAGGCCGTTGCTCGACAGCCGCACCCTCACCCACGCCCGTATCCAATACGGTGGACGGCACGCGCTATACCTGGAAAGTCTCAGGCATGGATTGCGCCGCCTGCGCGCGTAAAGTTGAAAATGCGGTCCGCCAGGTCAGCGGCGTCAACCAGGTTCAGGTGCTGTTCGCTACCGAAAAACTGGTGGTCGATGCCGGGGCCGATATTCGCCAGAACATAGAAAACGCGGTGCAAAAAGCGGGCTATACCCTGCGCGATGAGCAAGCACCGGAAGCCGCACCCGAGTCGCGGTTTAAAGAAAATCTGCCGCTGATCACCCTCATCGTCATGATGGCGATTAGCTGGGGGCTGGAGCAGTTCAATCATCCCTTTGGTCAGATGGCGTTTATCGCCACGACGCTGGTCGGGCTGTATCCCATTGCCCGTCAGGCGCTGCGCCTGATGAAAACCGGCAGCTACTTTGCCATTGAAACGTTAATGAGCGTCGCCGCCATTGGTGCGCTGTTTATTGGTGCCACGGCGGAAGCCGCGATGGTACTGCTGCTGTTTTTAATTGGCGAACGCCTGGAAGGATGGGCTGCCAGCCGCGCCCGCAAAGGGGTCAGCGCGCTGATGGCGCTAAAACCCGAAACCGCAGTCCGCCTGCGCAATGGCGAGCGCGAAGAGGTGGCCATTAACAGCCTCCAGCCCGGCGACGTGATTGAAGTGGCTGCAGGTGGGCGCTTACCCGCCGACGGTAAACTGGTCTCCGGCTTTGCCAGCTTTGATGAAAGCGCCCTGACCGGCGAATCTATTCCTGTCGAACGCGCCACGGGCGATAAAGTCCCGGCGGGCGCCACCAGCGTTGACCGCCTTGTCACGCTGGAAGTCCTGTCTGAACCGGGCGCCAGCGCCATTGACCGCATCCTGAAGCTGATAGAAGAAGCCGAAGAGCGTCGGGCCCCGATTGAGCGGTTTATTGATCGCTTCAGCCGCATTTACACTCCGGCCATCATGGCGATCGCCCTGCTGGTCACTCTTGTTCCCCCACTGCTGTTTGCCGCCTCCTGGCAGGAGTGGATTTATAAAGGGCTGACGCTGCTGTTGATTGGCTGCCCGTGTGCGCTGGTGATCTCAACGCCTGCCGCAATCACCTCCGGGCTGGCGGCAGCGGCGCGGCGTGGGGCGCTGATTAAAGGCGGAGCCGCGCTGGAGCAATTAGGTAGGGTCACTCATGTGGCATTCGATAAAACCGGTACCCTGACCGTGGGTAAACCGCGCGTGACGGCGATTCATCCGGCGAGCGGCATCAGCGAGTCCGAACTGCTGGCGCTGGCGGCAGCGGTTGAGCAAGGTGCCACGCACCCGCTGGCTCAGGCGATTGTCCGTGAAGCGCAGACCCGTGAATTAACCATCCCGGCAGCACAAGCGCAGCGGGCGTTGGTGGGTTCGGGTATTGAAGCGCAGGTCAATGGCGAGCGGATACTGATTTGCGCAGCGGGCAAACAGCCTGCCGAAGCCTTTGCCGGACAGATTAGTGAACTGGAAAGCGCCGGGCAAACGGTGGTACTGGTGCTGCGCAACGATGCGGTGCTCGGCGTGCTGGCCTTACAGGATACACTGCGTGACGACGCCCTGACCGCCATCAACGAGCTTCATCAGTTGGGCGTAAAAGGCGTGATCCTGACCGGGGATAACCCACGTGCGGCGGCAGCAATTGCCGGTGAGTTGGGGCTGGAATTCAAAGCAGGCCTGCTACCGGAGGATAAAGTTCGGGTAGTGACCAGCCTGAACCAGCAGTCCCCGCTGGCGATGGTTGGGGACGGGATTAACGACGCGCCGGCAATGAAAGCAGCCACCATCGGCATTGCGATGGGAAGCGGCACCGACGTCGCCCTGGAAACGGCGGATGCCGCCCTGACCCATAACCGCCTGCGCGGCCTGGTGCAAATGATCCAACTGGCACGCGCCACTCACGCCAATATTCGCCAGAACATTGCCATTGCGCTGGGTCTGAAGGGGATTTTCCTGATAACCACGCTACTGGGGATAACCGGATTGTGGCTGGCGGTGCTGGCAGATACAGGGGCAACGGTACTGGTGACTGCCAACGCGCTGCGGCTGTTACGGAAAGGGTAGTGCCTGTTTCTCGCCTGATGGTGCTTCGCTTATCAGGCCGACTGGTTGTTCGTCATTCGTAGGCCGGATTAGGCGCTTGCGCCGCCATCCGGCAAACAAGCTTACTGACCTTTGCGCACTAAATAGCGGTACGGCAGAGAGTCGGTCTCTTTGGCCACCAGCTCATGTTCCATAAACGTACAAAAGCCGGGAATGTCGCGGGTTGTCGCCGGATCGTCCGCGACAATCAGCAGCGTTTCACCGGCCTGCATGCCGCGCACAGTTTTACGCACCATCATCACTGGTTCCGGGCAGCGCAGCCCTTGGGCATCAAGGGTATGGTCGGGAGAGGTAAACAAATCGCTCATCGTTGTCTCGTTCAATAAAAAACGGCGTTATTTTACGCTCTGTTGGTCAGTAAGCCAATCAGGTTAACGATTGCGTGAAAAACAACCATTGCAAAGCCCTGTTAAAGCAGTATCATGCGACCGTTTTATTGGGTTCCCTCACCCCAATTCTTGACTAAAAAGGTACAATATGACTCCGTTTACACAAACTCAGCGCGTAAAAGCGTTGTTCTGGCTATCGCTATTCCATCTGCTGGTGATCACATCCAGCAACTATCTGGTACAACTGCCGATCACCATCTTCGGTTTCCATACCACATGGGGCGCCTTTAGCTTTCCGTTTATTTTCCTCGCCACCGACCTGACCGTTCGCATTTTTGGCGCACCTCTGGCACGACGCATCATTTTTGCGGTCATGATCCCCGCGCTGTTGATCTCCTATGGGGTTTCCGCGCTGTTTTATATGGGGTCCTGGCAAGGATTTGACGCGCTGCTGCACTTTAATCTGTTTGTCGCCCGTATCGCCGCCGCCAGCTTTATGGCCTACGCACTGGGTCAAATTCTGGATGTGCACGTCTTTAACCGCCTGCGTCAAAACCGCCGCTGGTGGCTCGCACCTACCGCCTCCACGCTGTTTGGCAACATCAGCGATACGCTGGCCTTCTTCTTTATCGCCTTCTGGCGCAGCCCGGATGCCTTTATGGCCGAGCACTGGATGGAAATCGCGCTGGTCGATTACTGTTTCAAGGTGCTGATCAGTATTATTTTCTTCCTGCCGATGTACGGTGTGTTGCTGAATATGTTACTGAAAAGGCTGGCAGATAAATCCGAAATCGCGGCATTACAGACGAGTTAAAGGTTCATTTTCCGAGTTGTGATAAGATGGACGAATGAGCCGTTATGGCCGTTTATCGAAAGGAAGAAGTCAATGCGCAATCTGGTTAAATATGTCGGTATTGGCCTGCTGGTTATGGGGCTTGCGGCCTGTGATAATAGCGATACCAAAGCGCCAGCCGAGGGTGCTGCCGCGGAAAGTAACGCCGCCGGACAACCGGTCAGCCTGCTGGACGGCAAGCTCAGTTTTTCCCTGCCAGCAGATATGACCGATCAGAGCGGCAAGCTGGGTACTCAGGCCAACAATATGCACGTGTATTCTGACGCAACCGGCCAGAAAGCAGTGATTGTGATTGTCGGTGATGACACCAGTGAAGACCTGACCGTGCTGGCCAAACGCTTGGAAGATCAGCAGCGTAGCCGTGACCCGCAGCTGCAGGTCGTCACCAACAAGTCGATTGAGCTGAAGGGCCATACCCTGCAGCAGTTAGACAGCATTATCTCCGCCAAAGGCCAGACCGCTTACTCTTCTGTGGTGCTGGGCAAAGTGGACAACCAGCTGTTGACCCTGCAGATCACGCTGCCTGCTGACGATCAGCAGAAAGCGCAGGCGACCGCAGAGAACATCATTAACACGCTGGTTATCCAGTAACGGTTAAGACGATGACACGGCCTCCGCAGAGTCCTCCGGGGGCCGTTTTTTTAACCGCCAGGTCAGCAATAACGCCACCGCCACCAGCCCGGCTGCCGCCAGATAAATAACCGGTACGCCCGCCCACGTCATCACCAGTCCCGCCAGCGGCCCGGTAATCCCCAGTGAGAGATCCATAAATACCGTGTAGGTCGCCAGCGCAGCGCCCTGATTCTGCTGCGGCACCGCTTTTACCGCCACCACGCCCAGCGCCGGGAACACCAGCGAGAACCCCGCACCTGCCAACAGAACGCCTACTTTCGCCATCCACGGCATATCCGCCATCCCTACCAGCAGCAGCCCAACTATTTCCACGCTAAAACAGATCATCGCCACATTTAACCCGCCTAAGCGGTTAATGCCGTTTGGGAATAACAGGCGGGTCCCGACAAACGTACAGCTAAACAGCGTCAACGCGAATGCCGCGCCGTCCCAGCCTTTAGCGTCATAAAACAGCGTGATAAAGGTGGCGATCACCCCAAAACCAGCGGAAGCCAACGCCAGCGCCATACCGTACAACCAGACGCGCCCGAGCACCGCGCGAAACGGCATCGGCTTGCCCTTGCTGGCCTTCACCGCCGGACGTGGCAGCGCCAACATTATTGCTAACAGAGCCACCGCCATGATGGTCAGCGCCAGTCCCTGCAAACCACCCCAGGCGTAACACAGCACGCCCAGCGGCGCGCCTATCGCCATCGCCCCGTAGGTGACGATACCGTTCCATGAAATCACCCGCCCAATGTGTATGGAGCCCACCACACCCACGCCCCACAGCGTTGAACCGGTACCGGCAAAACTTTGCCCAATCCCCAGGATCACACGCCCGAGGCACAGCAACAGTAAGCTCACCATCGGCCAGCCGCTGGTTGTTCCCGCCAGCAAATAGCCCAGGCCACTTAAAAAACAGCCGCACAGCCCGAACACGACAATCTTTTTCGGCCCCAGCAGATCGGCGTATCGCCCCGCATGCGGGCGGCTCAACAAGGTGGCGAAATATTGCAGGCTGATCACAAGCCCAGCCCAGAAGGCGCTAAAACCCATAACATCATGAACATAGCCGGGTAGCACCGCGAGCGGCAAGCCAATAGTCAGGTAGCTGGCGAAGTTAAACATCACCACCGAGACAATGCGCAGATTGAGACGAAATCCGTTAAGCGCCGGTTCAGCGACGGGTTCGGGCATGAAGGGTCACCACATTTTTACAACAGTGTTTCATTTCTACCATGTTGCCGGGCAGAAATCAGCAGACAGTTTAGGAATATAGGTCGTAAGCCAGCCGCTACACTTAGAGCAAAACGTAAAAAGGAAGAACACATGACAAGCGCTCAGCCTGATAAAACAGGTTTGCATATTTTGCTCAAACTGGCCGCCCTGGTGGTGATCCTCGCAGGTATTCATGCGGCTGCCGACATTATTGTGCAGCTGTTGCTGGCCCTCTTTTTTGCCATCGTCCTGAACCCGCTGGTGACCTGGTTTATTCGCCGGGGGCTGCGTCGCCCGATTGCCATTACGCTGGTGGTGGTAGTGATGCTGTTCGTGCTCACCGCGCTGGTCGGCGTTCTCGCATCTTCAATCACAGAATTCATGGACATGCTGCCAAAGTACAACAAGGAGCTGACGCGCAAGGTCCTCTACGTGCAAGAGATGGTGCCCTTTCTTAACCTGCACATGTCGCCAGAACGTCTACTGCAACGTATTGACTCCGACAAGCTAATGACCTTCACGACCACGCTGATGACCGGGCTTTCCGGCGCAATGGCCAGCGTCTTCCTGCTGGTAATGACGGTGGTGTTTATGCTGTTTGAGGTACGCCATGTTCCTTACAAGCTGCGCTTTGCGCTGAATAATCCGCAGATCCATATTGCGGGTCTGCACCGTGCATTGAAGGGCGTTTCTCACTACCTGGCGTTAAAAACATTGCTCAGCTTATGGACCGGGGCTATCGTCTGGCTGGGACTGGCGCTAATGGGCATTCAGTTTGCGCTGATGTGGGGCGTGCTGGCATTCCTGCTTAACTATGTACCCAATATTGGCTCGGTGATTTCCGCCGTCCCTCCCATGCTGCAGGCGCTGCTGTTCAACGGGATTTACGAATGCGTGCTGGTCGGCGCCCTGTTTCTGGTCGTACATATGGTGATTGGCAATATCCTCGAGCCGCGTATGATGGGCCATCGTTTAGGCCTGTCGACGCTTGTTGTCTTCCTGTCCTTACTGGTATGGGGATGGCTGCTCGGTCCCGTCGGCATGTTACTTTCCGTGCCGCTTACCAGCGTGTGTAAAATCTGGATGGAAACTACCAGGGGTGGCAGCAAGCTGGCAATTTTGCTTGGCCCCGGTAGACCGAAAAGTCGATTACCGGGATAAACTACCAGACAAGGTAGTTTATATATTACGAATAAGATGGTAATAACGCAGACATTACCATCTTAACTTAAATAAAAAACCAATATACAAAGTAAAACCATAATAACTAAAATAAAAAACCTTCCAAAAACACATCTCCAGCACTAACCCACTATATTTAAAAACCATTTAAATTGATGCGCTTAGCTTGATAACGTATACTTCGCACCAATCATGTTGCTGCAAAATTTCCAACTGAAGAAAACCATTAAATATTAAGAAATCATGCCACCAGCACCGTGTTATCTGTCATGTGGAATACAACTCTAATTTAGCTTAAATAAAGATACAGATGATGAAAGGCGAGAATAATTTCATCACTTATTATTTCAATCGTATAAAAATACCGTGATAGGGAGTTTTAATGAAACAGTATATTAAGTGGTTTGCCGCTATTGCGGTTGTCGGCGCGCTGGCAGGCTGTGCGCGTACTGCGCCGATCGATCAAGTTCACTCAAGCGTTAGCGCGGGGCACACTCAGGACCAGGTTAAAAACGCCATTCTAAAAGCCGGCATTCAACGCCAGTGGATCATGACGGAAATTAACCCGGGGGTGATCAAAGCTCGTCAACAGACACGCGATCACGTGGCAGAAGTCCGTATCACCTACACCGCGACCAGCTACGACATCAAATATGACAGCAGTCTTAACCTGCAGGCTTCAGGCGGAAAAATTCATAAAAACTATAACCGTTGGGTGCGCAATCTGGACAAAGACATTCAGGTCAATCTGGCAGCCGGTGCCAATCTGTAATTATGCCTAAAGTCGGGCCGATAAGGCCCGATAACCTCACTATCTGCCACTCAACAGGTTGTTCCCACATGTACGAACAGGACTCGCTCAGCGCACTGGATGCTATTACTGAAGCACAACGTATCGCATTTGCCCCTATGCTTTTTCAAACCGCGTTGTGCCTGCGAAATGCGGGAGTACTGACCTGGCTGGATAAGCAAGGTAAACGCGGCGCTACGCTCGACGAAATTACCGAAAACAGCACCATCAACGAATATGCCGCCAGCATATTGCTGGATATGGGATTAAGTGGGCGCATCATTACCCACAAAGAGGGATATTATTACCTCGCCAAAATCGGTCATTTTCTTTTACATGACACGATGACTAGAGTGAACATGGATTTCACTCAGGATGTTTGCTATCAGGGGCTGTTCTATCTGGAAAATGCGCTGAAAGAAGGTAAACCCGCCGGATTAAAAATATTTGGCGACTGGCCAACCATTTATCCCGCCCTGTCGCAATTACCGCTGGCGGCGCGTGAAAGTTGGTTTGCTTTTGATCATTACTATTCAGACGGGGCATTTGACGCGGCATTACCGTATGTATTCGCCAATGCCCCTGCAACCCTGTACGATGTCGGCGGAAATACCGGAAAATGGGCATTACGTTGTTGTCAGCATGATGACAATATCGCCGTCACGTTATTAGATTTACCACAACAAATTGCGCTGGCCCGTGAAAATATCGAAAATGCAGGATTATCTCATCGCATAAAGTTCCATGCTGTGGATATGCTTAGTGACTCGCCTTTACCCGCAGAGGCTGATATCTGGTGGATGAGTCAATTCCTGGACTGTTTTTCCCCGGAGCAAATTATCGCCATGCTGAGCAAGATTGCCGGCGTAATGAAACCCGGTGCCAAACTCTGCATTATGGAACTGTTCTGGGATGCGCAGAAATTTGAAGCGGCCTCATTTAGCCTGAATGCGTCTTCGCTTTATTTTACCTGTATGGCGAACGGCAACAGTCGTTTCTACAGCGTAGAGAAGTTTTATCACTATCTGAAACAGGCAGGTTTTCAGGTAGATGAACGCCACGATAACCTGGGTATTGGGCATACTTTATTGATATGCCAGAAGAAAAAATAACAAACAACTGGAATAACCGATTTATCGCGGACGCGCGTTGATGAAATTTGCATTAAACATTACCGACTGGCAGGCAAAAGCTCCAGGATTAAGCGAAGCGGCACAGTGGCATGAATGGTCACGGCTTTCGCACACCATCGATCCAGCCGCGCCACAGGGAAAGCTCAGTGAATTACCGATGATGACCGCTCGCCGCCTCAGTTCGGGTAGCAAGCTGGCCGTCGAGTGCGGGCTGGCAATGCTCCGTCGTCATGCGATCGATGCCGTCCTCTATACCAGTCGTCACGGTGAACTGGAACGTAACTACCGCATTCTGCACGCATTGGCGACAGAGCAGCCAATCTCTCCGACCGATTTCGCCCTGTCCGTGCATAACTCCGCCGTCGGCAACCTGACCATCGCCGCAAAAAAACCGATCGTATCCTCCTCGCTCTCAGCAGGCAAAGACACGTTCCAGCAAGGGTTATGCGAAGTGATGGGCCTGCTACAGGCGGGATATCAGCGGGTGTTAATGGTCGATTTCGATGGTTTCCTGCCTGAGTTTTATCACCCGCAGCTGCCTGCTGACATGCCGACCTGGCCATTTGCCGTCGCGTTGGTTATTGAACCAGGTAGTCAGTGGCGGTGTGAAACCCGCCCATACCGCGACCACGGCGAGTCCACGTTGCCGCAAAGCCTGCTGTTTTTACAACATTATCTGCGAGATACCCCGGCGTTTACGCTGACGGGTGAACGCGTACAGTGGCAATGGAGTCAGGGGTGAGCGCGGTGTTCCAGCCCCTTAACCGGGCATGGCGACTGGTGATGACCGGTTTATGCTTCGCCCTGTTTGGCATCGGCGGACTGCTCCTTTCCACTATCTGGTTTAACGTATTGTTAATCACAGTATGGAATAATTCCAGACGTCGGCGCATTGCCAGACGCAGCATAGCCGCCAGTTTTCGTCTCTTTTTAACGGTGACGAAGGGGCTTGGCGTGCTGGATTACCATATTGAAGGGCGTGACGTTTTGCTCAAGGAACGAGGATGTCTGGTCGTCGCCAACCATCCGACGCTCATCGACTATGTGCTACTGGCTTCGGTCATGGCAGAAACAGACTGTCTGGTGAAAAGCGCGCTCCTGAAGAATCCGTTCCTCGGCGGCGTAGTCCGGGCGGCGGATTATCTGATTAACAGCCAGGCTGATGCACTGTTGCCCGCCTGCCAGCAGCGGCTGGAACAAGGCAACACAATATTGATTTTCCCCGAGGGGACACGTACGCGTCCCGGTGAGGAAATGACGCTCCAGCGTGGTGCGGCAAATATCGCCGTGCGCTGCCACAGCGACTTACGCATAGTCACGATTAGCTGCAGCGAGCAAATGCTTGATAAGCAAAGCAAATGGTATGACATTCCACCGGCTAAACCCGTGTTTACCATTTCCGTCCGCGCACGGGTAAAAATCGACCAATTTTACGATGCAAATTCACAAGAACCGGCGCTGGCCGCAAGGCAGTTGAACCGGCATCTTTTGCTTCAATTACAACCAGGTACGTTACCTCTTTCAGGAATTAATGATGCAAGCGCTTTATCTTGAAATCAAAAATCTCATTATAACGACATTGAATCTCGACGAACTTACTGCTGACGATATTGAAACCGACGCAGCGCTGTTTGGCGATGGCTTAGGGCTGGACTCCATCGACGCCCTGGAGTTAGGCCTGGCGGTGAAAAATGAGTATGGCGTGGTTCTCTCGGCTGAGAGCGAAGAGATGCGCCAGCACTTCTTCTCCGTCGCCACGCTGGCATCTTTCATTCACGCGCAACGTGCCTGAGGAAAGTCCGTTATGACTGAACAAAAAGCCATTTACGAAGAAGTCTCCGCGCTGCTGGTTAAGCTGTTTGAAGTCGACCCACAGGACATTAAGCCCGAGGCGCGCTTGTATGACGATCTGGAACTGGACAGCATTGACGCTGTTGACATGATCGTGCATCTGCAAAAGAAAACCGGCAAGAAAATCAAGCCGGAGGAATTTAAAGCGGTGCGGACAGTGCAGGATGTCGTCGATGCGGTAGAACGCCTGCTCAAAGAAGCATAACGCATCGTGTCGGGCGCGCGTTCGCTGCCAGTCGTACAACTGCTGACAGGCTTACTGCTGTTGGCCTGGCCATTTTTAATCTGGTTTGGCCTGGCACATAACGGCCTGCACTGGCTGCTACCGCTGATGGCATTGCTGCTGTTTGTACGCTTTCGCCAGACCCGGCGACAGGCGGGACCGTTGCGCGTCGTGACGCAGATAGTGGCGGTAGCGGGCATCACGCTTTGCGTTACCAGCTATCTGCTCAAAACGCACCAGTTGCTGCTGTTTTATCCGGTGGTGGTCAACGGGGTCATGCTGGCAGTCTTTGGTGGCTCACTCTGGTCTACCATGCCGGTTGTCGAACGCCTGGCACGGCTGCGCGATCCCAATCTACCCGCAGCAGGTGTGCGCTACACGCGCCGCGTCACGCAAATCTGGTGTGCCTTTTTCATCCTCAATGGCAGCATTGCGCTCGGTACCGCGCTGTATGGCGATATGTCCCTGTGGACGGTGTGGAACGGCATGCTCTCCTACCTGCTGATGGGAACGCTGATGGCAGGAGAGTGGCTGGTGCGCCGCCAGGTGATAAAACGAGATAACCCATGAAGCAGCCCCTTCCACTCTCTGAGTGGCTCAGCGCTCCACGTCCATCCGACGTACCCGTTGCGTGGTTAGAAGACGCGACCTGGACACTCGGCCATCTACGCCACGATGTTGCCCTGTTGATAACGTACCTGCAGCAGCAGGAGGGTGAACGCTGGGCACTGTGCTTTGAGGACAGCTATCTGTTTATCGTGGCACTGCTGGCAACGCTCCATGCTGGCAAAACGCCGGTGATCCCGGGCCATTGTCGCGTTTCATTATTGAACGAGCAGCATGCGCTGTTTGACGGCGTATTGAGCGATAAACCGCTGAACTGGCAGGGTCCGCTACAGGTTGTCCAGTCTGCCATGACGGCCGCCACAGACGACGTGACGTTCCCCCTCATCCGCAGCGACGCCTTTGTGGAACTCTTCACCTCCGGCTCTACCGGCCAGCCGAAGCGGGTCGTTAAACCGATCGGGCGTCTCGATAACGAAGCGGCGTTGCTCGCCGCGCGCTTTGCCGACCGTTTAACAGGTTGTCGGGTGGTGGCATCAGTGTTGCCACAGCATCTGTACGGCCTGACATTTCGTATCTTCCTGCCGATGTCCTTGGGCTTGCCGCTACACGCGGCAATGCTCTGGTACGCCGAACAACTGGCGGCGTTGGGCCATGAGTATCAGTATGTGTTTATCAGCAGCCCGGCGTTTCTGAAACGCCTCGACCACCAGCTTGCCGCGCCGCCGGTCCGGATGGTTCTGTCAGCGGGCGGTATGCTGCCCTGGCAGGACGTCACGCAGACAGCAGACTGGCTAAACGTCTGGCCTGATGAGATCTACGGTAGCACTGAAACCGGCATCCTCGCCTGGCGTTATCGCCAGCAGGATGATGTAGCATGGCAGCCCTTCCCCAACGTCAGATTCCAGTCAGAAAATGACGCGTTTCGCGTATTTTCCCCTCTGATTGCTGCTGATGATGGCCTGTTGCTCGACGATATTCTGCATTTTGCAGAAAACGGTCAGTTCCGCCTGATGGGACGGCGGGGCCGGGTGGTCAAAATTGAAGAAAAGCGTATTTCGCTAAGCGAAGTAGAGCGCCGTCTGCTGGCACTGGACGGCATTTGCGACGTTGCTGCTATGCCTGTCTCACGCGGCGGACGCCAGGGCGTTGGCGTCCTGCTGGTTCTGGATAACGAAACGCGTCAACGCTGGTATCAGCGCGGAGGGAAACCACAAGAGCTGAGCTGGCGGCGCGCGCTGCGCCCATGGCTGGAGCCGGTTGCTGTTCCCCGATACTGGCGGGTGATTGACGAAATCCCGGTGAACAGTATGAACAAGCGTGTCTATGCGCAATTACAGGAGTTATTCCATGAAACCCCATGAAATTGAGCGTCATCAGGCACAACCTCAGCAGGTGGAGATTGTTTTGCATCTCGACCCTTCTCTATTCTGGTTCTGCGGACATTTTGCCGTGCAGCCGCTGCTGCCCGGCGTCGCGCAGATGGACTGGGTAATGCACTACGCCACCACGCTGCTCGCCCCCGGCTGGCGCTTTCACAGCATTCAGAACGTGAAATTTCAGGCTCCGCTGTTACCGGAAAACACCGTCACGCTAGCCCTGAACTGGCAAGAAGAGCGCCAGATACTGACCTTCAGCTACCAGCGCCACGACGGCGAAGCGCGCCACACCGCCAGCAGTGGGAAGATCCGGTTATGCCGTTAACGTTTTCTCCCTGCGTGCTGATCCCCTGCTACAACCATGGCGCAATGATGGCCAGCGTGCTGGCGCGGCTTCAGCCGTTCGGCCTGCCCTGCATTGTGGTGGACGACGGCAGCGACGACGCCACGCGGGATGAACTGGCCCGCCTGGCAGCAGAAGATAAAAATCTGACCTTAATTCGCCTGCCGATTAACTCGGGCAAAGGTGCGGCGACGATCTGCGGCATGCAGGCGGCGGCAGAGGCCGGATTCAGCCACGCGGTGCAGGTAGACGCCGACGGGCAGCATGCCATTGAAGATATCCCGAAGCTGCTTGCACTGGCGGAGCTTCACCCAACAGCGTTGATTTCCGGGCAGCCTATTTATGACGATTCCATACCCCGCTCGCGCCTGTACGGACGCTGGGTGACCCACGTCTGGGTGTGGATTGAAACGCTCTCGCTCCAGCTCAAAGACAGCATGTGCGGCTTTCGGGTTTACCCGCTTGCGCCGACGCTGCACCTGGCGCAGCGCGTGACCCTCGGCCAGCGAATGGATTTTGATACCGAAGTGATGGTGCGCCTCTACTGGCAAGGTAACACCAGCTATTTTGTCCCCACCCGCGTCACCTATCCGCTGGACGGTCTCTCTCATTTCGATGCCCTCAAAGACAACCTGCGCATTTCACGGATGCACACACGCCTTTTTTTTGGCATGTTGCCGCGCATCCCGTCGCTGCTTTTTCGCCGCGCATCGCCACACTGGGCGCGTCAGCAGGAAGTGAAGGGTTTATGGGGGATGCGCCTGATGCTACTGGTCTGGCGCTTACTGGGGCGCAAAGTATTCTCCCTGCTGCTCTACCCGGTAGTCGGCGTTTATTGGCTGACGGCAACCACCGCCCGCCAGTCCTCCCAACGCTGGATTGCCCGCGTGCGCGAACAGCTAACCGCACGCCAGATGCCGCTGCCGCCATCGCTCACCAGCTATCAGCACTTCCTGCGTTTTGGCGATGCGATGCTCGATAAAATTGCCAGCTGGCGTGGCGAACTGCGGTTAGGCCGCGATGTGATCTTTGCCCCTGGCGCTGAAGAGACGCTCAACGTTAGCTCACCACGCGGCAAGCTGCTGCTGGCCTCGCATCTGGGCGATGTGGAAGCCTGTCGCGCGCTGGCGCAATTACAGGGCAGCAAAACCATCAACGCGCTGGTGTTTAGCGACAATGCCCAGCGCTTTAAGCAAATTATGCAAGAGATGGCCCCGCAGGCCGGGCTGAATCTGCTGCCGGTAACCGATATTGGCCCGGATACCGCGATCCTGCTTAAAGAGAAGCTGGATCGCGGCGAGTGGATTGCCATCGTCGGCGATCGTATTGCAGTCAACCCGCAACGCGGCGGCGAATGGCGCGTCTGCTGGAGCCGCTTTATGGGGCAAGCGGCCCCCTTCCCGCAGGGACCCTTTATTCTCGCCTCGATTTTACGCTGCCCGGTGGATCTGATTTTCGCCCTGCGACAACAGGGGAAACTGCGTATTCACTGCGAGCCTTTCGCAGAAAGGCTACTGTTGCCGCGCGCCGACCGGCAAAATGCGTTACAGCAAGCCATCGATCGCTACGCCGAACGTCTGGAACACTACGCGCTACAGTCGCCGCTCGACTGGTTTAACTTTTTCGATTTCTGGCAGCTGCCGGATACCAAAGACAAGGAGTAAGGGTGCTTAACGATCCCCGCTTTACGGCTGAAGTCGAGCTGACCATTCCGTTCCACGACGTCGATATGATGGGCGTGGCGTGGCACGGAAACTATTTCCGCTACTTCGAAATTGCCCGCGAGGCACTGCTTAACCAGTTCGATTATGGCTATCGGCAAATGAAGGAATCCGGCTATCTGTGGCCGGTGGTCGATACTCGCGTGAAGTACCGCCACGCGCTGACTTTTGAGCAGCGCATTCGCGTGCGCGCGCGTATTGAGGAGTTCGAAAACCGCCTGCGCATCGGTTACGAAATTTTCGATACCGAAACCGGCAAACGCGCGACTACCGGTTACACCATCCAGGTGGCGGTAGAAGAGAACAGCCGCGAGCTGTGCTTTGTCAGCCCGGATATCCTGTTTGCCCGGATGGGGGTCACGCCATGAGATTTTTACCGCTGCTGGCGCTGCTTATCAGCCCATGGGTCAGCGCTCTGACGCTGGATGATCTGCAACAGCGCTTTACCGAACAGCCGGTGGTCCGCGCTCACTTCGATCAAACCCGCACCATTAAGGATCTGCCGCAGCCGCTACGATCGCAGGGTAACATGTTGATCGCACGTGACCAGGGATTGCTGTGGGACCAAACGTCCCCGTTCCCGATGCAGCTGCTGCTCGATGACAAACGGATGGTACAGGTGATCAACGGCCAGCCGCCGCAAACCCTCACCGCCGAGAACAACCCGCAGATGTTCCAGTTCAACCATCTGCTGCGCGCGCTGTTCCAGGCGGATCGTAACGTGCTGGAACAGAACTTCCGCGTGGCGTTTACCGACAAAGGTGAAGGCCGCTGGACGCTGCGCCTGACGCCGATCACCACGCCGCTGGATAAGATTTTCGCGACCATTGATTTAGCCGGAAAAACTTATCTGGAGAGCATTCAACTGAACGATAAGCAGGGCGATCGCACCGACATCACGCTTTCCCAACACCAACTGACGCCCGCACAGCTGACCGATGACGAACGCCAACGCTTTGCCGCCCAGTAAGCGCCCCGCGCTGCTGTGGGGAATCGCCTGCCTGATCCTATTGGGCGTGTTGCTGACGCTGTTGCCTCAGGCACGGCTTAACAGCAGCGTGCTGGCAATGCTGCCCAAGCAGACGTTGGGGGCGATCCCGCCGAGCCTCAACGACGGCTTTATGCAGCGCCTTGACCGGCAACTGGTCTGGCTGGTAAGCCCCGGGAAAAAAGCCGACCCGCAGGTTGCCCGCAGCTGGTTGTCGCTATTACAGAAATCGCAGGCGCTGGCTGAGGTCAAAGGCCCGATGGACGCCGACAGCCAGCAGGCATGGGGCGCTTTCTTCTGGCAGCACCGCAACGGCCTGATCGATAGCGACACCCGCGCCCGCCTACAAAACGGCGGTGAAGCGCAGGCGCAATGGATACTTTCCCAGCTCTACTCTGCTTTTTCCGGTGTCAGCGGCAAAGAGCTGCAAAACGACCCGCTGATGCTGATGCGCGGCTCGCAGTTGGCAATGGCCAAAAACGGCCAGCGCCTGCGGCTGATGGACGGCTGGCTGGTGGCTCAGGATGATCAGGGCAACTACTGGTACCTGCTGCACGGCGAGTTGGCCGGTTCGTCGTTTGACATGCAGCAGACACACCAGCTGGTCACCACGCTGAATACGCTGGAAGGTGAACTCAAGGCGCAATATCCGCAGGCGCAGCTGTTGTCTCGCGGGACCATGTTCTACAGCGATTACGCCAGCCAGCAGGCGAAGCGGGATGTTTCGACCCTCGGTGTCGCCACCCTGCTTGGGGTGATTTTGCTGATTGTAGCGGTGTTCCGTTCCCTGCGCCCGCTGCTGCTGTGTCTGATTTCGATCGGCATTGGCGCGCTGGCAGGCACCGTCATCACGTTGCTGATTTTTGGCGAGCTGCACCTGATGACGCTGGTGATGAGCATGAGCATCATCGGGATCTCCGCCGACTACACGCTCTACTATCTGACCGAGCGGATGGTGCACGGCGCAGAAACCTCACCGTGGCAAAGCCTCAGCAAAGTGAGCAATGCCCTGCTGCTGGCGCTGCTTACCACCGTGGCGGCGTATCTGATTATGATGCTCGCGCCCTTCCCCGGCATTCGTCAGATGGCGGTATTCGCGGCGGTGGGCCTGAGCGCTTCCTGCCTGACGGTGATTTTCTGGCACCCGTGGCTGTGTCGTGGGCTGCCGGTGCGCCCGGTTCCGGCGATGGTACTGATGCTACGCTGGCTTGCCGCATGGCGACGCAATAAAAAGCTTTCCGTCGGCTTGCCGGTGGCGCTGGCCCTGTTCTCGCTGGCGGGTCTTGCCACACTGCGTGTGGACGATGATATCTCGCAGCTTCAGGCGCTGCCGCAGGATATTTTGGCACAGGAAAAAGCGATTACCGCGCTGACCGGGCAAAGCGTCGATCAGAAGTGGTTTGTGGTGTACGGCAAGTCTGCACAGCAAACGCTGGAGCGGCTGGAACTGTTTGCCCCCGCGCTGGAGCAGGCGAAAAAAGAGGGATGGCTTGGCGGCTATCGCACTATTCCGCTGAATTCACTCGCCCGACAGCAGCAGGATCTCAGCCTGCTGAAAAACGCTGCGCCAGCCGTCATTAAAGCCCTGAACAACGCCGGGCTGGCGACGGTAAACCCCGATCTTAACGCCATGCCGGTAACGATCGATGCCTGGCTTGCCAGCCCGGCCAGCGAAGGCTGGCGGCTGCTGTGGATAACGCTGGCCGATGGCGAAAGCGGCGTGTTGGTACCGGTTGAAGGGATGAAAAACAGCGCTGCATTAAACACCCTCAGTACCCAATACACCGGCGTCGCATGGGTGGATCGGAAAAGCAGCTTTGACGAACTGTTCGCTCTGTATCGCCATATTCTGACTGGCCTGCTATTGGTTGCGCTGGCGGTGATTGCCTGCGGCGCAGTGGTGCGACTAGGCTGGCGCAAAGGGCTGATAAGCCTCGTTCCTTCAGTGTTATCGCTGGGCTGTGGTCTGGCGGTGCTGGCGCTCAGCGGTCACGCGGTCAATCTGTTCTCGCTGCTGGCGCTGGTGCTGGTGCTCGGCATCGGCATTAACTACACGCTGTTTTTCAGCAATCCGCGCGGCACACCGTTAACCTCATTTTTAGCGATTACGCTGGCGATGCTGACCACGCTGCTGACCCTCGGCATGCTGGTTTTCAGTGCCACCCAGGCTATCAGCAGCTTTGGTATCGTGCTGGTGAGCGGCATTTTCACCGCCTTCCTGCTGTCACCGCTGGCGATGCCAGTGAAAAAGAGAAAAAAAGACGATGAGTAAACTGATATTTCGTTGGTTGAGTGGGCTTTTGCCGGATGGCGGCGTTGCCTTATCCGGCCTACGTCAGCACATCAATTGTAGGCCGGATAAGCGCAGCGCCATCCGGCGGGGCCTGCTCGTCGCCACGCTGATGCTGGCCGGTTGCAGCCACTCACAGCCCGAACAAGAAGGCCGACCACAGGCGTGGCTGGAGCCGGGCGCACGCGTGACGCTACCCGCGCCGGGGATCTCTCCGGCGGTCAGTTCCCAGCAGCTCCTCACCGGCAGCTTTAACGGCAAAACCCAGTCGCTGCTGGTGATGCTTAACGCCGATGATAAAAAACTCACCCTGGCAGGCCTCTCCTCTGTCGGTATCCGCCTGTTCCTCGTCACTTACGATGAAAAAGGGCTGCATGCCGAACAGTCGATTGTGGTGCCGCAGCTGCCGCCCGCCAGCCAGGTTCTGGCCGACGTGATGCTCAGCCACTGGCCGATTAGCGCCTGGCAGCCGCAGCTGCCGAAGGGCTGGACGCTCACCGATATCGGCGACAAGCGCGAGCTGCGCAACGCCCGCGGCAAGCTGGTCACAGAAATCACCTACCTGAACCGCAAAGGCAAGCGCGAGCCCATCAGCATCGAACAGCACGTGTTTAAATACCACATCACCATTCAATATCTGGGTGACTGAGATGATCTACATTTCTGCGGTTGGCATGATTAACGCGTTGGGCAACAACCTCGATGAGATTGCCGCCAACCTGACGCGCGGCGTGGCCCCCGGTATGCGCCCGCGCACCGGCTGGCTTCAGGGCCATCCGCATGCGGTGTTAGCCGGCGTTGACGGTGAACTGCCGACGATCCCCGATGAATTTAGCGCTCACCGTTCGCGCAATAATCAGCTGCTGCTGGCGGCGCTCGCGCAAATCCAGCCGCAGGTAGATGACGCCATTGCGCAGTTTGGTCGCGACCGCGTTGCCGTGGTGCTCGGCACCAGCACCTCCGGGCTGGACGAAGGCGACGTGCATGTTGATCTCACGCTCAACGGCAAAGCGAGCAGCGCCTGGCAGTACCCGCAGCAGGAGCTGGGCGACCCGTCGCGCTTTCTCAGCCACTGGCTGGCATTGGACGGCCCGGCGTTTACGCTCTCTACCGCCTGCTCCTCCAGCGCCCGCGCGATCATGAGCGGACGCCGCCTGATTGAATCCGGGCTGGCGGACGTGGCGATTGTCGGCGGGGCGGACACGCTAAGCCGGATGCCCATCAACGGTTTCCACAGCCTGGAATCACTCTCGCCAACGTTATGCCAGCCATTTGGTCGCGATCGCTGCGGGATTACCATCGGTGAAGGCGCGGCGCTGATGCTGCTGACCCGCGAGCCGCAGCCGATTGCGCTGCTGGGCGTTGGCGAATCCAGCGATGCGTACCATATTTCGGCCCCGCATCCGCAGGGCGAAGGGGCGATCCGCGCCATTACGCAGGCGCTTAACGACGCGGGGATGACGGCAGAGCAGGTGGGCTACATCAATCTGCACGGCACCGCCACGCCGCTGAACGACAAAATTGAAGCTAACGTAGTGAACACGCTATTTGGCGAAAGCGTCCCGTGCAGTTCGACTAAACATCTGACCGGACACACGCTGGGTGCTGCGGGGATCACCGAAGCTGCCATCAGCATGCTGATTTTACAGCGTGACCTGGCGCTGCCACCGCAGGATTTTGGCTCCTCGCCACGCGATGAAACGCTGCCTGCCTGTGGGATCATCGAGCACCAGCAGCCGCTACCGCGCCCGGTCATCCTGTCAAACTCCTTTGCCTTTGGCGGCAATAACGCCAGTATCCTGCTAGGGAGAATTTCATGAGCCGCTATTTAGCACCCGGCGACTATCTGCCGCACGACGCGCCGATGCTACTGCTTGAAGAAGTGGTCAGCGTGACAGACGACTCCACCACCTGCCGCGTCACGGTATCGCCCGACGGCGTACTGGCTCCGTTTCTCGATGGCGAGGGCAATCTGCCCGGTTGGTTCGCCCTTGAACTAATGGCGCAGACCGTTGGCGTCTGGTCCGGCTGGTACCGTCATCAGGCGGGCCAGGCCAGCATCTCCTTAGGCATGGTGCTCGGCGCACGTGAATTAGTCTGCGCGGCGGGAACATTGCCCGGCGGCCTGACGCTGGATATTAGCGTCACGCTACTGATGCAAGATGCACGTTTTGGCAGCTTTGAATGCGCCATTCAGACCGGTGAAGAGCTGCTGGCAATCGGTCGCGTCAACACCTTCCAGCCGACAGCGGAAGAACTTAACACCCTATTTCAACAAGGAGCGTCCGCATGAGTCGTTCAGTTTTGGTTACCGGCGCCAGTAAGGGCATTGGTCGCGCCATCGCCCGCCAGCTGGCGGCGGACGGCTTTGTGGTCGGCGTGCACTATCATCGCGATGCACAAGGTGCCCAGGAGACGTTGGATGCAATCCTCGCTGCTGGCGGCACGGGGCGTCTGCTGGCCTTTGACGTCGCCAACCGTGAGCAGTGCCGTGAAGTGCTGGAGCAAGATAACGACGCGCACGGTGCGTGGTACGGCATCGTCAGTAACGCCGGTATCACCCGTGATGCGGCCTTCCCGGCGCTCAGCGACAACGACTGGGATACGGTGATCCACACCAACCTCGACAGCTTCTATAACGTCATCCAGCCGTGCATGATGCCGATGATTAGCGCCCGCTTGGGTGGGCGCATCATTACCTTATCGTCGGTTTCCGGCGTGATGGGCAATCGCGGTCAGGTCAACTACAGCGCCGCCAAGGCGGGGATTATTGGAGCGACAAAAGCGCTGGCGATTGAGCTGGCAAAACGCAAAATTACCGTCAACTGCATTGCGCCGGGGCTGATTGATACCGGGATGATCGAAATGGAAGAGGCCGCGCTGAAAGAGGCGATGTCGATGATCCCGATGAAACGGATGGGCCAGGCCGATGAAGTGGCCGGGCTTGCCAGCTATTTAATGTCGGATATCGCGGGTTACGTCACCCGTCAGGTGATTTCTATCAATGGAGGGATGTTATGACACGTCGCGTCGTGATCACAGGGATGGGCGGCGTCACCGCCTTTGGCGAAAGCTGGCAGGCCGTTTCCTCCGGGCTGCTGGCCTATGAAAACGCAGTGCGCAAAATGCCGGAGTGGCAGGTTTATGACGGGCTGCATACGCTGCTTGGCGCGCCTATCGACGACTTTACCCTGCCGGAACACTACACCCGCAAGCGTATTCGCGCCATGGGTCGCGTGTCGCTAATGTCCACCCGCGCAACAGAACTGGCGCTGGAGCAGGCTGGGCTGATTGGCGATGCGGTATTGACCAACGGCGAAACCGGGATTGCCTACGGCTCGTCAACCGGCAGCACCGGTCCGGTGAGCGAGTTCGCCACCATGCTGACCGAGAAGCACACCAACAATATAACCGGCACCACCTACGTGCAGATGATGCCGCACACCACCGCCGTCAACACCGGATTATTCTTCGGCCTGCGTGGGCGAGTGATCCCCACCTCCAGCGCCTGCACCTCCGGCAGCCAGGCGATTGGCTACGCATGGGAAGCCATTCGTCACGGCTACCAAACGGTGATGGTCGCCGGCGGCGCGGAAGAGCTGTGTCCGTCGGAAGCGGCGGTGTTTGATACCCTGTTCGCCACCAGCCAGCGCAACGATGAACCAAAAACCACGCCCTCGCCGTTTGATGAACATCGCGACGGGCTGGTAATTGGCGAAGGCGCAGGCACGTTGATTCTGGAAGAGCTTGAGCACGCCAAAGCGCGCGGCGCGACAATTTACGGTGAGATTATCGGTTTTGCCACCAACTGCGATGCGGCGCATATCACCCAGCCGCAGCGCGAGACGATGCAGATTTGCATGGAGCAGTCGCTGAAAATGGCGGGCTTACGCGCGCGGGATATCGGTTATATTTCAGCCCACGGCACGGCGACCGATCGAGGTGATATTGCAGAAAGTCAGGCAACCGCCGCCATTTACGGTGATAATGTGCCGCTGTCCTCGCTCAAAAGTTATTTTGGCCATACCCTTGGCGCCTGTGGCGCGCTGGAAGCCTGGATGAGTTTGCAAATGATGCGCGAAGGCTGGTTTGCGCCTACGCTAAATTTAAGCCAGCCTGATGCCAACTGTGGCGCGCTGGATTACATTATGGGTGAAGCCCGCAAGATTGATTGTGAGTTCCTGCAGAGCAATAACTTTGCGTTTGGCGGCATAAATACTTCTATTATCATCAAACGTTGGCCCTGATATGTACCGGATCGTTGTTGGGAAAGTTTCTGTTTTAAGCGCTGGCGCCCTGCCTCGCGCGTTGTATGAACAGGCGCCGCAAGGTGCGCGCCGTACGCGCTGGCTGGCTGGCCGCGTGCTGCTTTCCCATGCCTTGTCGCCACTGCCTGACATTGTCTATGGTGAGCAGGGAAAACCGGCATTCTCAGGCGACACGCCGCTGTGGTTTAATCTCAGCCACAGCGGGGATGACATCGCCCTGCTGCTCAGTGATGAAGGGGAAGTCGGCTGCGATATTGAAGTCGTGCGCCCCCGTGATAACTGGCGGACGCTGGCAAATACAGTATTCAGCCTTGGGGAACATGCCGAAGTCGAAGCTGAACGCCCGGACCACCAGTTGGCGGCATTCTGGCGCATCTGGACGCGCAAAGAGGCCATCGTTAAGCAACGTGGCGGCAGCGCCTGGCAAATTGTCAGCGTCGACAGCACTACCCTGACGTCCTCACTCTCTGTCAGTCAGTGCCAGCTCGATACCCTGAGCCTGGCCGTGTGTACGCCAACGCCGTTTACATTGACTGCCGATACCGTGCAGAGACTGGATACCTTAGCGTAAATTTTCCGGGAAGTTATCCGGCAATTCGCTGGCAGCACAGGCAATAACGCTGTCATTATTCGCCCCGCAGTCACGCACGAAGGTAATGGTCGCGAACTCATCAATCACCTCGGTTGGATACACCGGGCCCGCATCACGATACGACATCATCAGCGGAACATGGTCATTCTGGAAGCAGACCGTTTTCTCCGGATTGTTGATCACCCAGCGTGGAAAGAAGATGGTGCCGTGGAAAAGTTTGTCACCCAGATTTACGATCAAGCTGACGTCGGTTCCGGTCGGTTCGGTCCATGAAATTTTATAAACGCTCTCCCCAACTCGCACAATGTACGCCCGCTGATCTTTCACCCAACGGTTAGCCACAATACCGCTGTGAATACGGTAATCCAGCGTGGTGTCATTTTTCACGTAGATCTCGTAATTCCAGCCATTATCGTAGGTATAGACCAGATGTTTGCCGACAAACCCGCTCAAATCATGTTTATCAAAAGCGCTCATATGCGTTCTCCTCTCAGTTGATGGGGCGATCTTAACGCTTCAAAAATTGGATGAATAACGCTATGTTTACATCATATTCATTCAATTTTTAGATGAGTTATGCATAAGACAACCCTGGAGCAGTGGGCCCTGCTGGAAAAAGTGGTGGAGCTGGGTAGCTTTACTAAAGCAGCGGAAGAGACCAACCGTAGTCAGTCTTCGGTGAGCTACAATCTGGCGCTGTTACAGGAGCGGCTCGGCGTGACGCTACTGACGCCGGAAGGCCGCAGAGCGGTATTAACTCCGGCAGGCGAGGTACTGCTCAATCAGGTCAAACCGCTATTGAAGGCTTTTTCATGGGTGGAAACCCGGGCGGCGACTTTACGCAATGGCACGCGAACACGACTGGATTTGATGGTAGATAGCATCTTCCCACGCAAACGCCTGTTCGCGATCCTCAAGCAGTTCCAGCAGGCGTGGCCGCAGACGCAGGTGCGTCTGACTGAAGTGCTGGAGAATGCTGACGATCGGCTGGCGGCACATGCCGATGCGGACGTGATGGTTCTGACCCGGCGTCAGGATGTCACCGGACGCGGTGAATGGTTGATGAATATTGATTTCGTGGCCGTTGCCCACCGCGATCACCCGCTCTGCACGCAGGATACGCCGCTGGATGAAGACGCCTTACGCGCCTGGCCGCTGATACGTATTGCCGATCGCGACAACCCACAGCAAGCGGTTCGCGATGCCTGGACCTTCTCTACCATTGATGCCGCTATTGATGCGGTACTGTATCAGGTCGGTTACGGCTGGTTGCCCGAGGAGCGCATTCAAGCGCAGCTTGATCAGGGGCTATTACGTCCGCTGCCGTTAAGTCACGGCGCTCGCCGTGCCACACCGTTGCATCTGATCGTCAAAGAGACGCTCGCGCCGCTGGATGAGCAGGTAAGCACCCTGCTGCGTTTATTGCGAGCGCATTAACCTTTTCCCCAGATGCCGCACGTGTGTTACAAAATACGCTATTTCCGCATGCCCTGTACGCCACATAAAAGGTTAACTTTAGATGCAACGAGTCACCATTACTCTCGATGACGATTTACTGGAAACGCTGGACAGCCTGAGCCAGCGCCGGGGTTATAACAACCGTTCCGAAGCCATCCGCGACATTTTGCGCGGCGCGCTGTCCCAGGAAAGCACGCAAGAACACGGTACCCAGGGCTTCGCGGTGCTCTCCTATGTTTATGAACATGAGAAGCGTGACTTAGCCAGCCGTATTGTCTCGACCCAGCATCACCACCACGATTTGTCGGTCGCCACGCTGCATGTCCACATCAACCATGACGACTGCCTGGAAATCGCCGTGCTAAAAGGGGATATGGGTGACGTTCAGCATTTTGCCGATGACGTTATCTCCCAACGCGGCGTGCGCCACGGTCATTTGCAGTGCCTGCCGAAAGAAGAGTGACGTCTATTACGTTGCCGGCCACGACTACATCAGATGACGCGTAATATTAAAACGTTATACGGTTTACCTTCACCGTCAATCCCCGGACACTAAATCCTGCGCACACGCCCAGGCGCTCGACCATGCCCACTGGAAGTTATAACCACCCAGCCAGCCGGTGACGTCCATCACTTCGCCAATGAAATAAAGGCCCGGTACTTTGCGGGCTTCCATGGTCCGTGAAGACAATTCGTTGGTGTCTACTCCGCCCAGCGTCACCTCTGCCGTGCGATACCCTTCCGTGCCGTTTGGCTGCACGCGCCATTCGGTCAGCGTTTCCACCAGCGCTTGTTGATCGCGTAGGTTAAGCTGCTTCAACGTCACGTCCGGGATTTGCCCCAACTGCTGCAAACACTCCACCAGTCGCTTCGGTAATTGCATCGCCAGCGTGTTCTTCAGACTCTGATTGGGATGCGCGCTGCGCTGTTCATCAAGGAAGCTTTCGAGGTCAACATCTGGCAACAAATTAATGCTGACAAATTCACCCGGCTGCCAAAAACTGGAAATTTGTAAAACGGCCGGGCCTGACAGCCCACGGTGCGTAAAGAGCAGGTTTTCACGAAATACGGTGCCGTCCTCGGCGGTAATGACAGAGGGAACAGACACGCCGGAGAGCACCTGAAGCTGGTCAAGCAGCGGCTTATGCAGCGTAAAAGGCACCAGACCCGCACGCGTTGGCAGCACATTCAGGCCAAACTGTTCGGCAATTTTATAACCAAATGGCGTCGCCCCCAGACCCGGCATAGAAAGCCCACCGCTGGCAATCACCAGTTTCGTCGCACCAACGGTTGCGCCGTTGAGCTCCAGCGTAAAGCCCTCATCATCCCGTGCGACGCTCAGAACTTCGCTACGTAAGCGCATCGTAACGTTACCTTTTTCGCATTCCGCTACCAGCATATCGACTATTTGCTGCGCGGAGTCGTCACAAAAAAGCTGGCCGAGCGTTTTTTCATGCCAGGCAATGCCGTGTTTACCCACCAGATCGATAAAATCCCACTGGGTATAGCGCGCCAACGCTGACTTACAGAAATGAGGGTTTTGACTCAAATAAGCCGCAGGCTCGACATAAAGATTGGTAAAGTTACAGCGCCCCCCGCCAGACATGAGGATCTTGCGCCCGGGCTTTTTACCATTATCAATAAGCAGTACTCGACTTCCTGCTTGTCCTGCCTGCGCGGCACAGAACATACCCGCTGCGCCAGCGCCTATAATAACGGTATCAAACCTTTCCACGTTGCGATCCTCTCTAAAAAGCGGGCGTGAATTGTAAAGATTCCTCAGTGGCCGCACCAGCACCAAACCATCAAAAATAGGTATTTATCTGAATTCTATAAGATAATTCTTTAGTGGTGTCATACAAAGCAGGAGACAAATCAAAAAAACTCTATATTTCACTTTGCCCGCGCCGCCAAAGTCACTGATAATGCGCCGCGTTCATGTCCTCAAAATGGCGTAACGTCCTATGCTACATTTGTTTGCTGGCCTGGATTTACATACCGGGCTTTTACTCTTGCTTGCTTTGGCTTTTGTTCTGTTCTACGAAGCAATTAACGGCTTCCATGATACAGCCAATGCCGTCGCTACTGTGATCTACACCCGTGCCATGCGTTCGCAATTGGCGGTGATCATGGCTGCGGTGTTTAACTTCTTTGGTGTTTTGCTGGGCGGTCTCAGCGTAGCGTATGCCATCGTGCATATGTTGCCAACGGATCTGCTGCTCAACATGGGTTCATCACATGGCCTCGCCATGGTGTTCTCTATGCTGTTGGCGGCAATTATCTGGAACCTGGGTACCTGGTACTTTGGTTTGCCTGCATCCAGCTCCCACACGCTGATTGGCGCGATTATCGGTATTGGTTTAACCAATGCGTTGATGAACGGCACATCGGTCGTGGATGCACTTAACATCCCGAAAGTGATAGGTATTTTTGCCTCTCTTATCATCTCGCCGATTGTCGGCCTGGTGGTTGCAGGCGGCCTGATCTTTTTGCTACGTCGCTACTGGAGCGGTACTAAAAAACGTGCCCGTATTCACCTGACGCCAGCAGAGCGTGAAAAGAAAGACGGCAAGAAAAAGCCGCCATTCTGGACGCGTATCGCACTGATCCTCTCCGCAATCGGCGTGGCGTTCTCTCATGGCGCAAACGACGGGCAGAAAGGCATTGGTCTGGTCATGCTGGTACTGATTGGCGTAGCACCTGCCGGTTTCGTGGTGAATATGAACGCTTCCGGTTACGAAATTACCCGTACCCGCGATGCTATCAATAACGTCGAAACCTTCTTCCAGCAACGTCCTGACCTGCTCAAGCAGGCGACCGGCGTAGACCAGTTGATTCCGTCACCGACGGAAACAGGTACAGCGACGACGACAGAGTTCCATTGCCACCCGGCTAATACCATTAACGCGCTGGAACGTGCGAAAGGTATGCTGGCGAATCTGGAAACCTACGACAAGTTAAGCGTTGAGCAGCGCGGACAACTGCGCCGTATTATGCTGTGCATTTCCGATACCACCGATAAGGTCGTGAAACTGCCTGGTGTAAGCAACGACGATCAGCGTCTGTTGAAGAAACTGAAAACCGACATGCTGAGCACCATTGAGTACGCTCCGGTGTGGATCATCATGGCCGTTGCGCTGGCTCTGGGCTGCGGTACGATGATTGGCTGGCGTCGCGTGGCAACCACTATCGGTGAGAAAATCGGTAAGAAAGGCATGACCTATGCTCAGGGGATGTCGGCGCAGATGACGGCCGCCGTCTCTATCGGTCTCGCCAGTTATACCGGTATGCCAGTTTCCACCACCCACGTACTCTCCTCTTCCGTTGCGGGTACGATGGTCGTTGACGGTGGCGGCTTACAGCGTAAAACAGTGACCAGCATTCTGATGGCCTGGGTCTTCACCCTGCCTGCGGCGATTATTCTTTCCGGGGGGCTGTACTGGCTCTCCCTGAAGCTTATCTAAGCGAATGCGCAATAAAAAAGCGGGCCTGCAAACAGGTCCGCTTTTTTTTACGCTGTCATCAGGTTCAGTGCCAGATAATCAGCGCAACCATACTGATTAATACCAGCCCACATAACGAACTGGTGAGAATGAACTGACCGCGCACGCGCTCACAGCGGCGAATAAACTCATCATCATGATGATCGCGATAGCGCTGAGCGTAGATATACCACACCAGACGCATCTGCTTGTTGGGTTGCCCATGCGAGGTAAAAAAGCCTCCGCCATCAACATACTGGTAAAGCAATGGATCGCAACCACGAAGTACCACTAACAGTGCGCGCAACGACGAGAAATAGCGCGCCATATTAACAATGCAAACGACACACAAAGCCCAGAATAACGCAATGGTGCTTATCATACCCCCTCCCCGGCGACCCGCCCACGGAGTTCCTCTCCGGGACTACCGCTCCCCGATACCTTACCAAACTATGCAGTGAAGAGTGCTACCGAAACCGCTCGTGTTAGTGTCACGCATCCGAGCGCCTCTCTAGATAGTGTAGGAGATTAGTTAATTTTTTTGCCAGAAGGTTAATCACTATCAATACAATTAACTGAAAAATTTGTTTAACTACTTGGCAATCAAGGTGGATTGACGGATTATTCTGGTCGCTATAATGTAAGGATAGTCCCTATAGGGTACGTCTTTACGACTGGGCTAGCCCCGCGCGTAAGGTCCGCAGGATGCGGATGACGCGGCGGCAAACGATCGCCTGAAGGCTAGTCATCGACAACTTATGGAAGGAGTAACACTATGGCTTATAAACACATTCTCATCGCGGTTGATCTTTCTCCGGAAAGCAAAGTTCTGGTTGAAAAAGCGGTCTCTATGGCGCGGCCTTACAATGCAAAAGTTTCCCTTATCCACGTTGACGTAAACTATTCCGACCTGTACACCGGGCTAATCGACGTAAATCTGGGCGACATGCAGAAACGCATTTCTGAAGAAACTCATCACGCGTTAACCGAACTGTCCACCAACGCAGGCTACCCTATCACCGAAACCCTGAGCGGTAGCGGCGATCTGGGTCAGGTTCTGGTTGATGCCATCAAAAAATACGATATGGATCTTGTCGTGTGCGGCCATCACCAGGATTTCTGGAGCAAGCTGATGTCCTCTGCGCGCCAGCTGATCAACACCGTTCACGTCGACATGTTGATTGTCCCGCTGCGAGATGACGAAGAAGCATAAAATGCTAGCTGTCGGGGGGTAACCCGCCCCGCTGTAAACATTTAAGCCTGTAAGCGCCCGCCTGTGCGGGCGTTTTTGTTTTTGTACCTTGCGTGAAAATTATTGCCTATCAGTACATCAATCCAACAAATAAATCATAATTAGTGTGATCAACTAATTGGATCGAAAACTATCTCTATAATACTCTACCCGCGCGGCCTATCACCGCAGTCTATAACAAAATAAGACTTTTTCGGCGCGTTTTAGAATACGCGTTCATACTTTTCGGGATGGCTTTGAAAGGCGAAGGAATATGAATACACGAGCACCTACGGGCTTGCTGCAGCAACCTCGTCCGTTCTTCATGATCTTTTTTGTAGAATTATGGGAACGATTTGGCTATTACGGCGTTCAGGGCATCCTGGCGGTATTTTTTGTTAAACAACTCGGCTTCTCTCAGGAACAGGCGTTTATCACCTTCGGTGCGTTTGCTGCGCTGGTGTACGGCCTGATATCCATTGGCGGCTACGTTGGCGACCACCTGTTGGGCACCAAGCGCACGCTGGTTCTCGGCGCCATCGTGTTAGCCATTGGCTATTTCATGACCGGAATGTCGCTGCTGAAACCCGACCTGATTTTTATCGCGTTGGGTACCATCGCCGTAGGTAACGGGCTGTTTAAAGCCAACCCAGCCAGCTTGCTGTCAAAATGCTATCCGCCAAAAGACGCCCGACTGGACGGCGCCTTCACCCTGTTTTATATGTCGATTAACATCGGCTCCCTGCTGTCGCTGTCGCTGGCGCCGGTCATTGCCGATAAGTTTGGCTATGCGGTGACTTACAACCTGTGTGGCGCGGGACTTATCGTTGCACTGCTGGTCTATTTTGCCTGCCGTGGCATGGTGAAGGATATCGGTTCTGAGCCAGACCATAAGCCGCTGGTATTCCGCAATCTGCTGTGTGTGCTGGCCGGTACCGTGGTGATGATATTCGTGTGCGCCTGGTTGATGCACAACGTGAAAGTTGCCAACCTGGTGCTGATCGTCCTGTCGATTATCGTCACCATCATCTTCTTCCGTCAGGCATTCAAACTGGATAAAACCGGGCGCAATAAGATGTTCGTAGCCTTTATCCTGATGCTGGAAGCGGTGGTGTTCTACGTGCTGTACGCGCAGATGCCGACATCACTGAACTTCTTTGCCATCAATAACGTGCACCATGAAATTCTCGGTTTCGCCATCAACCCGGTGAGCTTCCAGGCATTGAACCCGTTCTGGGTGGTGCTTGCCAGCCCGGTACTGGCAGTGATTTATACCCGTCTGGGCAACAAGGGCAAAGACCTGACCATGCCGATGAAGTTCACGCTCGGTATGTTCCTGTGCTCACTGGGCTTCCTGACCGCGGCTGCCGCGGGTATGTGGTTTGCCGATGCGCAGGGGCTGACCTCGCCGTGGTTCATCGTGCTGGTGTATCTGTTCCAGAGTCTGGGTGAGTTGCTGATTAGCGCCCTGGGGCTGGCCATGGTCGCCGCGCTGGTGCCGCAGCATCTGATGGGCTTTATTCTGGGGATGTGGTTCCTGACCCAGGCTGCAGCGTTCCTGATGGGTGGCTACGTGGCAACGTTCACCGCGGTACCGGAAAACATCACTGACCCGCTACAGACGCTGCCTATCTATACCAACGTCTTTAGTAAAATCGGTCTGGTCACGCTGGCCGTCACGGTCGTGATGGCGATTATGGTGCCCTGGCTGAACCGGATGATTAATACGCCGAGTACTGAACAGTAATACGCCGTGCCGGATGGCGGCTATTGCCTTATCCGGCCTACATTCATTATGCCCGATACGCCTTGCGCTATCGGGCATTTTTAGTGGTTATCCTTTGCGTGCGTCGATCCAGTCCTGCACTTCTACGACAAACGTATCCGGTGCTTTGCGATACATCTTACGTGCCAAATCCAGGATCGTGTGCTGACCAAGCGCCTCTTCCATACGCTGCTGCGCCATATCCATCACTGAGCGCACGCCGCAAATCCCTTCACAGGCCCACTCCGGCGGATGCTCCTCAAAGACCGCTAAGCGCTGGCGGATTTCACGGCATTCGAAGATGCGCTTATCGCCGTCAATGGCATTGACCACGTCCAGCACCGTGATGTGCTCGGCGGGCCTGGCGAGCTGAAAACCGCCGCCCTTTCCTTCACTGCTGCGCACCAGTCCGGCCTTCGACAGACGGGTGAAGATCTTCGCCAGATAGTCATACGGCACGCTTTGTAGCTCAGCAATTTCCCGTACGCTCATATCCCGCGCATCCCCCTTACTGTCAACCATACACATCAGGCTATGGATGCCGTACTCAACCCCGGAACTGTAGAATGCCATGCTCTTATCTCAGCCAAAATGAATCTGAGTTATTGTAACTTTTTCGGCCTGCACATACCAGATACTCAGAATTCACCTGCTCATAAATAAAATTTAATTCATTAAATATCAAATATATAAATACAATTCGACAGACAAAGAAGCGCTTTTACAGGAAATCACATTGCAATCTTTAACTACGACCAATAAAATCCGAGTAAATAATTCATAGTCACCAGTGAGAAACGCCAATGCGTAAAAAAATTCTGATCGTGGGCGCCGGTTTTGCCGGTATGTGGGCAGCATTAAGCGCCGCACGACTGGCGGATAAACATCAGCAGCCCATTGATATTACTGTTATTGCGCCGCAGCCAGAGCTGCGCGTGCGCCCGCGTTTTTATGAGAATGATGTCCAGACGCTGGTTGCGCCACTGCAGCCGCTGTTTGATGTCACCGGTGTGAACTTCCTGCGCGGCACGGTTACCCAGTTGCTTCCACAATCTAAAGAAGTGAGCTGGACGGACGCAACGGGCCAAAAACAGCTTCTCCGCTACGACCGGCTGATTCTGGCCAGCGGCAGTGAAGTTAATCGCAATAGGGTTGCCGGCGCTGCGCAGCACGCCTTCGACCTCGATCAGCTGGAAAGCGCAACCGTACTGGAGCAGCATCTGAAAGATCTCGCGCACAGACCAGAAAGCGAGGCGCGCAATACCGTGGTGGTCTGCGGCGGCGGCTTTACCGGGATCGAAATGGCTCTGGAATTACCGGGTCGCCTGCGCGACATTCTCGGCGCTGATGCTAAGACCAGAGTTGTCGTAGTTGAACGCGGCCCGCAACCGGGTGCACGCTGGAGCCAGGAGCTGCGCGATGTGATCGCCGAAGCCTCCGCTGAACTGGGTGTGGAATGGCGGGTCAATGCAGAAGTCGAAAGCGTGGATGCGTCCGGCGTGACGCTGAAAGACGGGCAGACGATTACATCACAAACCGTTATCTGGACGGTCGGCGTGCAGGCAAACGGCTTAACGGCACAGATCGACGCCCCGCGCGATCGTCAGGGCCGTCTGCATGTGAATGCGCATCTTCAGGTTGTGGGCCACGAGGATATCTACGCGACGGGTGATGTCGCCTGGGCCGCCACTGATGACAAAGGCAACCACGCCTTAATGACCTGCCAGCACGCGATTCTGTTGGGTAAATTCGCCGGGAACAATGCCGCTGCCAGCCTGTTAGATGTGATGCCACTGCCCTATCGCCAGGAAAACTACGTCACCTGTCTGGATCTGGGCGCGTGGGGCGCGGTGTACAGCGAAGGCTGGGATCAGCAGGTGAAACTGACGCGCGCAGAGGCGAAGAAACTGAAGCGATCAATCGTCAGCGAGCTGATTTATCCACCGAAAGCGGACCGTGCAGTCGCCTTTGAGATTGCCGACCCGCTGGCACCGTTTGTGTAATTGATATTGCCGGATGTCAGCGTACTTGCAAGGCTGCGCGTAGGCCCGATAAGCGCAGCGCCATCGGGCAGCAAACCATGCCGGATGGCGACGCGACGCGTGTTATCCGGCCTACGGAGTTCCGGCATAAATATCAAACCGATGTCCTTTGGTCACCACCGCGTTCGGTGTAGCGACATCCGCCAACGGCGGGGCGTAGTCCGGCCGCTTGACCACCACACGTTTGGTGGCTAACTGGCGCGCAGGCTCCAGCAGGCCATCCGCATCCAGATCCGGCCCCACCAGCGACTGAAACACGCGCATCTCTTTTTTCACCAGCGCGCTTTTCTGCTTATGCGGGAACATTGGGTCGAGGTATACCACCTGCGGGCGTGGGGTGATATCGGTGAGCGCCGTCAGGCTGGATGCATGAATTAACTGCAAACGCGCCTGCAACCACGGGCCAATTTCCGCATCGGCATAACCGCGCGCCAGGCCATCGTCGAGCAACGCCGCCACTACCGGGTTACGTTCCAGCATCCGTACGCGACAGCCCACGGAGGCCAGCACGAACGCATCGCGTCCCAACCCGGCCGTCGCGTCCACCACGTCCGGCAGATAATCGCCTTTCACGCCAACGGCTTTCGCCACCGCTTCACCGCGACCGCCGCCAAATTTGCGCCGGTGGGCCATCGCCCCGCCGACAAAATCAACGAAGATGCCGCCGAGCTTGGGTTCATCGCGCTTGCGCAGTTCCAGATGCGCCGGTGTCATCACCAGCGCCATCAGATTGTCTTCATCGTGTTCCAGTCCCCAGCGGGCAGCCAGAACAGATAAGGCGCCGTCTCCGGCGCCCGTTTCATCCAGTAAACAAATTTTCACGCCAGTCTTCAGCCCTTGATGCCGTAATGGTCCAGCATCGCATCCAGTTGCGGCTCACGGCCACGGAAGCGTTTGAACAGCTCCATAGGCTCTTCGGAACCCCCACGGGTCAGGATGTTATCGAGGAACGACTGGCCGGTTTCACGGTTGAAAATCCCTTCGTCTTCAAAGCGGGAGAAGGCGTCCGCCGCCAGCACGTCAGCCCACAGATAGCTGTAATAACCCGCCGCATAACCCCCGGCAAAAATATGGCTGAAAGCGTGCGGGAAGCGACCCCATGTTGGGCCCGGCACCACGGCAACCTGCTTTTTAATCTCCGCCAGGGTGTCGAGAATTTTCGCCCCTTGCTGCGGGTTAAACTCAGCGTGCAGACGGAAGTCGAACAGACCGAACTCCAGCTGACGCAGGATGAACAGCGCCGCCTGGTAGTTTTTCGCCGCCAGCATTTTATCCAGCAGTTCTTTAGGCAGCGGCTCACCGGTTTCATAGTGACCGGAGATAAACGCCAGCGCTTCCGGCTCCCAGCACCAGTTTTCCATAAACTGGCTTGGCAGTTCGACGGCATCCCACGGCACACCGTTGATACCGGAAACACCGGCCGTTTCGATGCGGGTCAGCATATGATGCAGGCCGTGACCGAACTCGTGGAACAGGGTAATCACTTCATCGTGGGTAAACAGCGCCGGCTTGCCGCTGACCGGACGGTTAAAGTTGCAGGTCAGGTAAGCGACCGGTTTTTGCAGCGTGCCGTCGGTTTTACGCATCTGCCCGACGCAGTCGTCCATCCATGCCCCACCGCGCTTGTTTTCACGCGCATAAAGATCCAGATAGAAGCTGCCGCGCAGTTCGTTGTGTTCGTCATACAGCTCAAAGAAACGCACTTCCGGGTGCCAGACGTCAACATCGGTACGCTCTTTGGCAGTGATGCCATAAATACGCTTAACCACTTCGAACAGGCCGTTTACGGCTTTGTTTTCCGGGAAGTACGGGCGCAACTGCTCGTCGCTGATGCTGTACAGGTGCTGTTTCTGTTTCTCGCTGTAGTAGGCGATATCCCACGGCTGCAGCTCATCAACGCCAAACTCTGCTTTGGCGAAGGCGCGCAGCTGGGCCAGCTCTTTTTCACCCTGCGGACGGGCACGTTTTGCCAGATCGGTCAGGAAGTCGAGTACCTGCTGCGGGTTCTCGGCCATTTTGGTGGCGAGAGATTTAAAGGCATAGCTTTCAAAGCCCAGCAATTGAGCCAGCTCGTGGCGCAGCGCGAGGATCTCTTCCATCACCGGGCTGTTGTCCCATTTGCCCGCATTGGGCCCCTGATCGGACGCACGGGTGGAGTAGGCGCGGTACATTTCTTCACGCAATGCCTGGTTGTCGCAGTAGGTCATCACCGGCAGATAGCTCGGGATATCCAGCGTCAGCAGATAACCTTCCTGCTCTTTGGCTTCGGCCTGGGCTTTTGCTGCCGCCAGCGCACTTTCCGGCATGCCAGCCAGCTCAGATTCGTCGGTGACCAGTTTGGTCCAGCCCATGGTGGCGTCGAGCACGTTGTTGCTGTACAGGTTGCCAAGTTCAGACAGGCGGGTCGCGATTTCACCGTAGCGCTGCTGTTTTTCTTTCGGCAGGCCGATACCAGAAAGCTCAAAGTCACGCAGAGCGTTATCGACGGCTTTTTTCTGCGCGGTATTCAGAGTGGCGTAATGGTCACCTTCACGCAGATCGCGGTACGCCTGGTACAGGCCTTCATGTTGCCCAACCCAGGTGCTGTACTCAGACAGCAGCGGCAGCGTTTGTTCGTAGGCTTCGCGCAGTTCCGGGCTATTTTTCACCGAGTTCAGATGGCTGACCGGAGAGAAGATACGCCCCAGAACATCGTCCACTTCCGCCAGCCGCTGGCAAAGATTTTCCCAGGTGTATGGCGCCCCCTGCGCAACCACGCGCTCGACGTTTTCGCGGCAGTCGTTCAGCGCCTTAGTGACGGCGGGTACAACATGCTCCGGCTGAATTTTGGAAAACGGCGGCAGTTCGAAGGGAGTCAGCAATGGATTGGTCATTAGCGCAGTCCTGTAGAAAAGAGTGAATGAAGCGCGCATCCGGCGCTGTGCATATTATTTGTAGAATGGGGTTAAGTGTAGAGGATTTCAATGCCAGGCGTTGCGCTTTCGCGGCAGTGACGACTTTTCTGTATACTGTGGCGATACGCTCTATTTTCGCCCGATGGCACGCAGCTTATCGGGCCTACGTTTACAACCTGGAACACGTTTACCCATGCTCAGTTATCGCCACAGCTTTCACGCTGGCAACCACGCCGACGTCCTTAAACACACGGTTCAGAGCCTGATCATCGAGTCGCTCAAAGAGAAAGATAAACCATTTCTCTATCTGGACACCCACGCCGGTGCGGGCCGTTATCAGCTGAGCAGTGAACGTGCTGAACGTACCGGTGAGTATCTGGAAGGCATCGCCCGCATCTGGCAGCAGGACGACCTGCCGGCAGAACTCGAGCCGTACATCAGCGTAGTGAATCATTTCAACCGTAGCGGTCAACTGCGCTACTACCCAGGCTCTCCGCTGATTGCCCGCCAGCTGCTGCGCGCGCAGGACAGCCTGCAGCTAACCGAACTGCACCCGAGCGATTTTCCGCTGCTGCGCTCCGAATTCCAGAAAGATGAGCGCGCGCGCGTGGCAAAAGCCGACGGCTATCAGCAGTTGAAATCGAAATTACCACCCGTCTCCCGTCGCGGGTTGATCCTCATCGATCCGCCGTACGAAATTAAAACCGACTACCAGGCGGTAGTGGCCGGTATCCACGAAGGCTATAAGCGTTTCGCAACCGGCACCTATGCCCTGTGGTATCCGGTAGTCCTGCGCCAGCAAATCAAACGCATGACCAAAGAGCTGGAAGCGACCGGCATTCGCCGCATCCTGCAAATTGAGCTGGCGGTTCGTCCGGACAGCGATCAACGCGGCATGACGGCGTCCGGCATGATTGTGGTTAACCCACCGTGGAAGCTGGAACAGCAAATGAACAATGTGCTGCCATGGCTGCACCGCAAACTGGTTCCGGCGGGAACCGGACATACCTCGGTAAGCTGGATCGTACCGGAGTAATCGCAGCCATCGGTGGAACCTTTTGATTTCAGGTATACAATCGCGAATATTTTGGCGGAAGGCATAACGCTTCTCCGCCCTACAATGAACATGAAGGAGCGGTCATGACCAAACACTATGATTACATCGCTATCGGCGGCGGCAGCGGCGGTATCGCCTCCATTAACCGCGCGGCCATGTACGGTCAGAAATGCGCGTTGATTGAGGCCAAAGAACTGGGCGGTACCTGCGTCAACGTTGGCTGTGTACCGAAGAAAGTGATGTGGCATGCCGCACAGGTTCGTGAAGCGATCCATATGTACGGCCCGGACTACGGCTTCGATACCACCATCAATAAATTCGACTGGGACAAGCTGATTGCCACCCGTACCGCCTATATCGACCGCATTCACACCTCGTACGACAACGTACTGGGTAAAAATAATGTCGATGTGATCAAAGGTTTTGCCCGCTTCGTTGATGCCAAGACCATTGAAGTAAACGGTGAAACCATCACCGCCGATCATATTTTGATTGCCACAGGCGGCCGCCCGAGCCACCCGAACATTCCAGGCGTGGAATACGGTATTGATTCCGACGGTTTCTTTGAACTGCCGGCCCTGCCGAAGCGCGTTGCGGTAGTTGGTGCAGGTTACATCGCCGTTGAACTGGCTGGCGTGATTAACGGCCTGGGCGCAGAAACACATCTGTTCGTGCGTAAACACGCGCCGCTGCGCAGCTTTGACCCGATGATCGTCGACACGCTGGTTGAGGTAATGAATGCCGAAGGCCCGACCCTGCATACACACGCGATTCCAAAAGCGGTAGTTAAAAATGCAGATGGCAGCCTGACCCTGGAGCTGGAAGATGGTCGTAGCCAGACCGTGGATTGCCTGATCTGGGCGATTGGCCGTGAACCGGCAACCGATAACTTTAACCTGGCGGTTACTGGCGTGAAAACCAACGAAAAAGGCTACATCATCGTTGATAAATACCAGAACACTAGCGTTCCTGGGATTTACGCCGTGGGCGATAACACCGGTGCCGTTGAATTAACGCCGGTTGCCGTTGCCGCGGGTCGTCGCCTGTCCGAACGTCTGTTTAACAACAAGCCGGACGAACATCTGGACTACAGCAACATCCCGACCGTGGTCTTCAGCCATCCGCCAATTGGCACCGTCGGCTTAACCGAGCAACAGGCGCGCGAGCAGCACGGTGATGATCAGGTGAAAGTGTATAAATCATCGTTTACCGCGATGTATACCGCTGTCACCACACACCGTCAGCCGTGCCGTATGAAGCTGGTGTGCGTGGGTCCGGAAGAGAAGATTGTCGGTATTCACGGCATCGGCTTTGGCATGGACGAAATGCTGCAGGGCTTTGCCGTGGCACTGAAAATGGGCGCAACTAAGAAAGACTTCGACAACACTGTCGCTATTCACCCGACCGCGTCGGAAGAATTTGTCACCATGCGTTAATACTATAAATGCAGGATGGCGGCTAATGCCTTATCCGGCCTACAAACACCGTAATATGTAGGCCAGTAAAGCATCAGTCTCCCTCCGGCATTGTATTAATCACTTATCCTGCATATACGGCGTATAGACCCCGTTGAGGCTTTCAAGGAACGCCACGATATCGTCGATATCTTTTTGCGGCAGTTCTTTGCCTACCTGATAACGCAGCATCAGTTTTACCGCGCCGTCGAGGGTTGGCACATCTCCCCGGTGGAAATAAGGTGCAGTCAGTGCAACGTTACGCAATCCAGGGACTTTCTGGCGCAGCTTATCTCGTAATTCATTGGTGACGTTCATTCGACCAATATCTACGGCAGTGACCTCACCAAAATTAAAGTCCTTTTTCAAGCCTAAGGGTTCAAATGAACGCCCGCCTAAAATAATACCGCCATGGCAGGTGGCACATTTATTTTCCTTAAATAATTGATAGCCATGTTTTTGCTGAGCCGTTAACGCGCTTTCATCACCCCGCAGCCATTTATCAAACGGTGCATTTGGCGTAATTAACGTCTTCTCAAACTCAGCAATCGCATCGGTAATATTGTCCCCGCTGAATCCCTGAGGATAAACGGTGATAAATTCTTGCTTCAGCACCGGGTCTTTATCTAACTTCTGGATAATTTCATCCCAGGATTTCGACGCCATTTCAATCGGGTTTAACGGTGGACCACCCGCCTGCGCCTGCAATGTTGGTGCGCGACCGTCCCAGAATTGTTCCACGTTAAAGACCGAGTTAAACACCGTCGGTGCATTAATCGGTCCAACGGCGCCACCGACACCGATTGACGTTTTCCTGCCATCCACACCGCCTGCGTTTAGGGCGTGGCAGTGCGCACAGGAGATCGTGCTGTCGCCAGAAATGCGCGGGTCATGATACAGCGTAAAGCCCAGCGCCACTTTGCGGGCATCAGTCGGAATACTTTCCGGTATTGGCTGTACGGGCTCATTGCGATGCTGCGTGGCGGTATCACGGCTGGCGTAGTACTGCTCACGTTGTTTGGCTACCCAGCCAAGAATGTCTTCTCGCTCAGCATCGCTGACCTTACCGGCCCAGTGCAGCGCGGTATAACGCGTTGGTGGCATGGTGTCATACTGCATCACCCATTCAATTTTATTCAAATCACTTTGCGAAACGGGTTTATCCGCAACCAGCGCGGCACGAACAGCTTCAAGATTGAATGATTTGTATCCTAATTGAATGTCATAATTCATCAATTGTTTAGCGACGGGAAAGGAAGAATAGAAAGGTAATTCAGCTGAAGGCGTGTGACAATAATCACATCCCTTTTCGCGTAAAAATCCTAATACCTTATTATTGGCTTCCAGCGTAGAGGCCTGAACATCAGCCTGTTTGCTACGTTGATTATCGTGATACCACACATAACCGGATAATCCAAAATAACAAATTACGATGCCTGTTATGGCAATCGCGGTAAGACGGGTAATGATTTTCATTATTTTACCCTCACCGTTGTGAGTTATTGTGACCCAGAAAATTGAAATAATTAATGCGCAGTCTTTGTCAGACTTGACCATCATAGAAAATAAGTGGAGTATTATTTTGATAAGTATCAATCAATTACATGGGCCAGAACTATCATTAGAATAGCCTGCACCTATTACAGGGATCGGATGTTAGCTGATTCTGTTCACACCTCGTTGCAATCGAATGTTCTGAAAATGGAAAATATACAGATCGCACAAGACCAATAATTCTTCATTATTATCATTAAGATAGTTTTATTTTTTAAATATTAAAAAACATAAGAACGTGATCAACCGCACGCTTTACTCACCCGACACCGAAGCGAATGTCTACGCTTAACAGACAGCCGGGCAATAGCCGTTTCCTTTCAACATCTCTTTACCGGAGGTCTTTCTCATTATGCTCAACCAGAAACTACCCCACGCCCCTTCAGAAGAACTGACGATCGACCTCGATCTGCTTTATGAAATGGATCCGTGCGAGTTAAAGCTGGATGAAATGATTGAGGCAGAGCCTGAGCCGGAGATGATTGAAGGGCTGCCTGCCTCAGATGCGTTAACGCCCGCCGATCGTTACCTCGAACTGTTCGAACATGTTCAGTCGTCAAAGCTGTTTGCCGACAGCAAAACCTTCCCCGACTGCGCACCCAAAATGGACCCGCTGGACATTTTGATCCGCTATCGCAAGGTTAAGCGGCACCGGGACTTTGACCTGCAGCGCTTTGTTGAGAACCATTTCTGGCTCCCCGAGACCCCGTCGAGTGAGTACGTTTCCAACCCGCAGGACTCTCTGAAAGAGCATATTGACCAGCTGTGGCCAGTGCTGACACGCGAACCGCAGGATCACATTCCCTGGTCCTCGCTGCTGGCGCTGCCGCAGTCATATATTGTGCCAGGCGGACGTTTTAGCGAAACCTACTACTGGGATTCCTACTTCACTATGCTCGGTCTGGCGGAGAGCGGTCGGGGGGATCTGCTGAAATGTATGGCGGATAACTTTGCCTGGATGATTGAAAACTATGGCCATATCCCGAACGGTAATCGGACCTACTACCTGAGTCGCTCTCAGCCGCCGGTGTTTGCACTGATGGTGGAACTGTTTGAAGAAGATGGCGTGCGCGGCGCGCGGCGTTATCTGGATCATCTCAAAATGGAATACGCGTTCTGGATGGATGGCGCAGATTCCCTGGCGTTAAACCAGGCGTACCGTCATGTCATCAGAATGCCGGATGGTTCTCTGCTCAACCGTTATTGGGACGATCGTGATACCCCGCGCGATGAATCGTGGATCGAAGACGTCGAAACGGCCAAGCATTCTGGCCGACCGCCGAATGAGGTGTACCGGGATTTGCGTGCCGGTGCGGCTTCCGGCTGGGATTACTCCTCACGCTGGCTGCGCGATGCGGGCCGCCTTGCCAGCATCCGCACCACCCAGTTCATCCCCATTGATCTCAACGCCTTCCTGTACAAACTGGAAAGCACCATTGCAAACATTTCGGCACTGAAAGGCGATCGCGAAACCGAGACTTTGTTTCGCCAGAAAGCCACCAACCGCCGTGCCGCCGTGGACCACTATCTGTGGGATGATGAAAACGGCTGTTATCGGGATTATGACTGGCGACGCGAAGAGATGGCCCTCTTCTCCGCCGCCAGTATCGTGCCGCTGTATGTCGGTATGGCGACCCATGCACAAGCCGACCGCCTCGCTAATGCCGTACGCAGCCGTCTGTTAACCCCCGGGGGTATTATGGCGACGGAATACGAAACCGGTGAACAGTGGGATAAACCCAACGGCTGGGCACCGCTGCAGTGGATGGCGATTCAGGGCTTCAAGCTGTATGGTGACGACCACCTGGGAGATGAGATTGCCCGCAACTGGTTGAAAACGGTTAACCTTTTTTATCAAGAGCACCATAAGCTTATCGAGAAGTACCATATCGCCGACGGCACGCCGCGTGAAGGCGGCGGCGGCGAGTACCCGTTGCAGGATGGCTTTGGCTGGACCAACGGCGTCGTGCGCCGATTAATCGGTCTCTACGGCGAGCCGTAACGGTCTGACAGGACGTTGCTTATCAGGCCGTCAGTTAATGGCGTCATACAGCGCGGTATGAATTTTCTGCCATTTCTTGTTTTCGGCGTTTGGCTCCGCGCGAGCGCGTCGTTCGGCTTGCTCGGCGTCATACCGTTGGCGCGCGACAACGTCCGGTTTAGCACAAAAACTTTGCAGATAGCTTTTATGCAGCGACGTCAGCGATGCGCCGTTCGACATCGCATGACTTAGCGTACTCATAAACTGCTGACAGGGCTGGGTTTCATCCATCTGCGAGGGATAGCGCAACAACAGCTTAAGTACAGCAGTATTGCCCGCAGAGAACGCCTGCTCCGTCCACGCCAGCTTCCAGTCCATCCCACCTTGTAAAAACAATGACGTAATGCGGGTATCATTGCGATCGATAGCCGCCCGCATGGTAAACGCATCCCACGAAATGCCCATGCGGGTCACGGCTTCCCGTGCGGAAGGTGCATCACGTCGCGGTTCCTCTTGTATGATTTCAACCGATTGACCAGCGGTCACCCGCGGCGCAGGCGAGCTAAATAACCAGAATGCGCCCAGCGATATTGCCAGCACCATCGCGCCAACGGCGACCCACAGCATGTTGGAAATCAGCTGCTCACGCTCTTCAGCCGTACGCTGCGCTCGCTTTTCTGGTGGGTCAATGCTGTCGGCAATTTCGTGTTTATCATCCCCGGTCTGTTCAGCCTTTTGCTTTGCCGTTTCCCAGAACTGGCGAACGAGACCCTCATCAGATTCCAGATACGATGCGGGATTGATGCGGACACGACGTTCTTCAAACGCCCGCTGCACGGGGTGGGTAATTTGTCGGTACTGATACTTTAACAACATCAGCTGTACCGAGGTCAGCGGCTGCTGAGCAATGACGCTATTACGTGCTATCCGGCAATCATCAAGAAACATGCGCAGCGTTAAGCGCGGTTCGACAAACAGCGTGAGTACCGAAGTGTCATTAAAAATCTGGGTAAAGTGGCGCACGAACAGTTTCTTATCGACCACCATCAGCGCCAGCTCGCTAAACAACATGCCGTCCAGCGCATCACGCCCCTCACCCAGCTTAAGCCAGCGGCGTAGCCGGTCAGCACCGAAGTGCTGTTTCAGGAAGCTGTTGAGCGGATGCTGGTCCGGCCATACCCTTGCGACAAGGGCTTTGAGAGTTAACTCTATAGCACGAAGTTGGCTCTGCGCTTGCAGCTGCGCCTCCTGTCCTCCACTTTCAATATCGGTTTGATAGTGCAGGATCGGCTGAAGCTGGCGCAGTTGCTCCAGAGACGCGACAAAACGCAGCGCAGAAATGAGCTGGTTTTCACTGACATCCTGACCACTTTCATACTGGGGAACGTTTTGCTGAAGATGGCGTAACCGCAGGGTGAACTGGCTTAATTGCGCATCGTTCATCTGCAATCGTCTGGCTACCGCCCCCCAGCCACCCAGATTCAGGCGAGCCTGGTCGAGCTGTTCCAGAAACCAGCGCGGGTCTTTTCCCTCTGCAACATGCACACCTAACAACAACAGGATTTCCACCGATGCCTGGCGGATGATCCCCAAACAGTGTTCAAATGGCGTACATGTCGCCGGTAATGCGCTATTGGTCATTATCATCCCTAAAAGGGCCGTAACGGTACGGCCTCACAATGGTCTTTATTGCTCTTTTTATAAACGCGACGCCGTATTAAAACGGGCCGGTGCAAACTGAAATACATTCATATAACAAATGAATGTGTTTTACAGTGATGACCTCGTAATCATTGAAAATTATCCAGGAGATAAGCCTGTGCCCGTGTTAAAAACACCACGACTGACCTGCCGCCCGCTGACGGCGTCTGATTGGGATTTTTTCTTAGCATTACAGCAGGATCCTGGCGTAATGCACTATGTCTCTGATGCGCGCTCTGAACAAGACGTACGGACAATATTCGACTCGCGTTTAGCCGAATGGTCTCCCGGAAGCCCACACTGGCTATGCCTCGTCATGTGCGATAACGACTCGGGAACGCCGCTCGGCGTCACCGGATATGTTCACGAAAATAATGAGTGTGCCGAAGTGGGGTTTCTGCTCGCGCCCGAAGCGCAAGGTAAAGGCTATGGCGCGGAGTCTTTGCATGCCGTGTGTGATTTCGCGTTTACAACCGGCGGGCTACACCGTATGACGGCCTGCGTCACCGCCGGCAATTATGCGTCTCGACGTCTGCTGGAAAAGACGGGATTTATTCTCGAAGGTACACTGCGCGAAAGCTATTGGCTGCATCAAACCTGGCACGATGACTGGATTTTCGGCCTGTTAAAGCACGAATATCCGCTCCGCGCGTCATAAGGCGTCTTACTGAAAAAACGGGCTGTATGGCAGGTACCATAACGGAAGGTTTGCTCTAGAATGGTTCTCTTTGCAGAGAAATCAGTATGTACCGCCATTCATCACATTTTACGCCCGCCTGTATCGCCTTTATTAAACAAGGACAGGGATTGTCGCTGGAAAAATATCAGGATGAACGCGGGGTCTGGGTCATTGGCTACGGGCATGAAATCACCGTAGGTGAAACCTTCACGAGCCAAATTTCAGTAGCACAGGCAGAAACGCTGCTGCTCATGGATCTCTACGCCTGCGAGGAATTAATCCAGGCGAAACTGCCGCAACTGAACGATCTGTTTCAGCTGGAAGCATTAATTGCGTGGATGTTTAGCGTGGGGATAACCCGGTTTTGCGCATCAGAAATGTGGCCTGCTCATATTTCACAGCCAGAGACGATCTGACTGTGAAATAAGCGTTGATTAATGTACTTCGTTTAACATCATCGCCGCCTGGGTACGGTTTTTTACCTCCAGACGCTGATACAGCGACTCCAGATGCGCTTTTACCGTCCCGGTGCTGATATTTAACAGGCGACCAATTTGTTTATTGGACTCCCCTGCAGCCAGCATGGTCAAGATCTCGCGCTGACGCGAACTTAGTGCTTTTATATTTTGGCTACCGCACGTGGTTGGCGTTAAGCAATCTCTGGGATAAAACATCATGCCCATTGCCACGCTATTGAGCGCCAGCGCGAATGTTTCTGCGTCAGCGTCGCGCGGCACAATGGCCAGCACGTTTAACTGTGTCACCTCCTGCAGCCATTTTTTACGGCAATCTGTGGCGGTGATCAGTACTTTTACTGTCGCATAGCGTTGCGCGAGTTGTTGGAGCAGTTCACGGCAAAACTCACTGCCAAGATCGCCATCAAGCATAACCAACGCATTGGGATTATCTTCCAGCTTTTGCCAAAGGTCATCTGCCTGACTGACACCCTGAACATCCACTCCTGGAAGATTTTCTTGTAAACTGACATTCATTCCATGAATAAATATTGACTGCCTGTCAAACATTATTACCTGCATTATTTCTCTCCGTCTGAATAAGATATTGGCCTTAACACGCGGAAGGGTATTACCCATGGGGTAAAATAAGAACTCACCATTTGGCAGGGGCCATTCTACCGATGAAAGAAGAAGAGAGAAGCAGAAGTTATGAATAGTTACAGCTCAAACAAAAGGATTACATAAAGAGGTCATAAAAAGACTCTGAATTAAGGAATTCCTTATTATTAGCGCACACCTCTCGCCAAATAATATTAATTAATCAGAGTCTATGTTTTTCACCAAAAATAAGGAACATGGCATATCAGGGAAATATGTTACAAAAAATAATGTAGCATGAAGTGCTTATTTAATCAGAGTCAGTGACCGAATAAGCACGGGACGGGTTTACAGGAACATCCCGCCAGAGACCTCAATGCGCTGCGCGGTCATCCACGCCAGGTCATCACTAAGCAACGCAGCGATGGCATCACCAATATCATCCGGCATCCCGACACGTCCCAATGCGGTTTGCGAGGCAATATATGCATTCAGCTGCGCATTGTCCCGCACGTTCCCGCCGCCAAAATCGGTTTCAATCGCGCCGGGCGCAATAATGTTCGCCGTAATACCGCGCTCCCCCAACTCTTTTGCCTGATAGCGGGTCAGCACTTCCATCGCGCCTTTCATGGCGGCATAGGCGCTGTAGCCTGGCAGGGCAAAACGCGACAGCCCGGTCGACACATTGAGGATCCTGCCCCCTTGGTTTATCAGCGGCAACAGGCTCTGTGTCAGGAAAAAAGGCCCTTTAAACTGGATGTTCAAAAGCTGGTCAAACTGCGCTTCGGTGAAGGCAGAATATGGCGCAGTTATGCCGATTCCGGCGTTGTTCAATAAATAATCAAACATCGTACATTGCCACTGGGTTTGCAGCGTCTCCTGCATTTGTTCAACAAAGCGCGGAAACGTTGAAATATCGCCGACATTCAGCGGCAATGCTGCTGCTTTGCCGCCAAGTTGGCGAATATCATCCACCACCTGTTGAGCTTCTTTTTCATTGCTGTTCCACGTCAGAATGATGCCCATTCCTTTACTCGCCAGCTTAAGCGCCGCGTTTTTCCCCAGTCCACGACCGCCGCCGGTCACCAATACAATACGTTGCGTCATAAGAAACCTCATTTCAGGCGTTGTGAAGATTGAGATAAAGCTTATTAGGTGTTAGAAAAACAATAAATATGTCGAATTTCGCATTACTGTTTCCTTGGGAACAACAATAGGGCAGAGAGATGGATAAAATTCACGCAATGCAGTTGTTCCTCCGCGTCGCAGAACTGGAGAGTTTTTCGCGTGCGGCCGACACCCTCGGACTGCCTAAGGGAAGCGTATCGCGACAAATCCAGGCGCTGGAAAATCATCTGGGTACCCAGTTGCTGCATCGCACCACCCGCCGCGTTCAACTGACCCAGGACGGGATGATCTATTACGAACGTGCGAAAGATCTGTTGAGCAATCTGGATGAGCTGGACGGACTTTTTCATCACGATCCCACCAGCATCAGCGGTAAACTGCGGGTCGATATGCCGGTTGGCGTGGCCAGAAATCTGGTGATGCCCCGCCTGCCTGCCTTTTTGCATCAGTATCCAGGACTTGAGCTAGAACTCAGCAGCAGCGACCGTCTGGTGGATTTAATCCGTGAGGGTTTCGACTGCGTGGTGCGCGTGGGTGCGCTGAAAGATTCAGGGCTGATTGCCCGCCCGCTGGGGAAATTGACGCAGATTAACTGCGCCAGCCCACAGTATCTGGCCCGTTTTGGTTATCCCGAAAGTCTGGACGATTTGGCCTCGCATGCAGTGGTGCATTACGCGGTAAATCTGGGTACCCGTTCGCAGGGCTTTGAAATAGCGACCGACAACGGGCCCCGCTGGATAAAAACCGGCGGCATGCTGACGGTGAACAGTACCGAAACCTATCATGCGGCCTGTCTTGCCGGGTTGGGCATCATTCAGGTCCCACGCGTGGGTGTACGTGAGGCATTGCGCGCCGGTACGCTGGTTGAAGTCTTACCGCAGTATCGCGCCGAACCGATGCCGGTTTCTCTGCTGTATCCACATCGCCGTAATCTCTCCCGCCGGGTCCATCTGTTTATGGAATGGCTGACCGGCGTGATGAAAGACTATGTGGACTGACGCGCTATACTGTCCTGTGAATGCACAGAATAAGGACTACCGCCCTGATGACGCAGGAAAAAGACGTAAAACGCCCCATTCAGGAACTTGAGCACGCGCCGATCGCCAAAATTGACACACCAGAGCGTGACCAGACAGAAACCAACAATAAGACCCATCAGGCGCTGAAAACAGCCCTGACTCTGGCGGAACGCGTTCAACGCCAGCCCATGATCGCCCACCTTATCCGCGCCGCAGAACGTTTTAATGACCGGATGGGAAACCAGTTTGGTGCGGCAATCACCTATTTCTCGTTCCTGTCGATGATCCCTATCCTGATGGTATCGTTCGCTGCCGCCGGTTTTATTCTCGCGTCGCACCCCACGTTATTGCAGGATATCTTCAGTAAAATCCTGGCCAACGTCAGCGATCCGACGCTGGCATCCACGCTGAAAAACACCATCAATACCGCCGTTCAGCAACGTACCACCGTCGGGCTGGTCGGGCTGGGTATCGCCCTTTACTCCGGGGTTAACTGGATGGGAAACCTGCGCGAGGCCATTCGCGCCCAGTCGCGTGATGTCTGGGAACGCACGCCGCAGGATCAGGAGAAAATCTGGGTAAAATATCTGCGCGATTTTGTCTCGCTGATTGGATTACTGATTGCGCTGATTGTCACCCTGTCAATTACCTCCATCGCCGGTTCCGCCCAGCAGATGATAATCTCGGCCCTGTACCTCGATGGTATTGACTGGCTGAAGCCCGCCTGGCGACTGATCGGCCTGGCGATCTCTATTTTCGCCAACTATCTGTTGTTCTTCTGGATTTTCTGGCGACTCCCGCGTCATCGCCCACGTAAGAAGGCGCTCATTCGCGGTACCTTTATTGCGGCCTTTGGCTTTGAAGCAATCAAAATTATTATGACTTACACGCTGCCGTCGCTGGTGCAATCCCCGTCAGGCGCGGCGTTTGGCTCGGTATTAGGTCTAATGGCTTTCTTCTACTTCTTCGCCCGTTTGACCCTGTTCTGCGCCGCCTGGATAGCCACCGCAGAATACAAAGACGACCCGCGGATGCCGGGGAAAACACACCGCTAATCTTCGTTAACTGCCGGATGGCGCTACGCTTATCTGCCCTACTGGTGAGTTTTGTAGGCCGGATAAGCGTAGCGCCATCCGGCAATTATAATGCCGCCCGCTCTCACTGATTCAGTGAATAAATCCAACCCGTAACTTTTATTTAACCAAAAACCAGTTTTATCATCCAAGTTTTAAATTATGTGAAGCATTTCATAGAAGCGAAATCTTCGGCCTAAACATTATCCCCTTTTTGCCCAATTTTTGACCAAGCGCAACGTTTGTTACAGATTGAAATGTCTCTTTTGCTGTGCGTAATATGACCGTTCGTTCGACAAAAAATAAGAAAATATTATGCAAGCAACCGCCACAACGCTCGACAACGAACAGGAACACGCCCCGGTCAATTCGCGCAATAAAGTCGTCGTCGCCTCACTCATCGGTACCGCCATTGAGTTCTTCGACTTCTATATTTACGCGACCGCCGCGGTGATCGTTTTCCCCCATATCTTCTTCCCGCAGGGCGACCCGGCGGCGGCCACGCTGCAGTCTCTCGCCACCTTTGCTATCGCCTTTGTGGCGCGGCCGATCGGCTCGGCGGTGTTCGGACATTTCGGCGACCGCGTCGGGCGTAAGGTCACGCTGGTTGCTTCGCTGCTGACCATGGGGATCTCGACGGTGATTATCGGCTTGTTGCCGGGTTATGCGTCGATTGGGATTTTCGCCCCGATCCTGCTGGCACTGGCGCGTTTTGGTCAGGGATTGGGTCTTGGCGGTGAATGGGGCGGTGCTGCATTGCTGGCCACAGAAAATGCCCCACCGCGCAAACGGGCGCTCTATGGGTCCTTCCCGCAGTTGGGCGCACCGATCGGCTTCTTCTTTGCCAACGGCACGTTTCTGCTGCTCTCCTGGCTGCTGACCGATGAGCAGTTTATGAGTTGGGGCTGGCGTGTACCGTTTATAGCCTCTGCGGTACTGGTGATTATCGGTCTGTACGTTCGCGTCTCACTGCATGAATCCCCGGTGTTCGCAAAAGTCGCGGCAGCGAAAAAGCAGGTCAAGATCCCGCTGGGAACCCTGCTGACAAAACATGTTCGCGTCACGATCCTCGGCACGTTTATCATGCTGGCGACCTATACGCTGTTCTATATCATGACCGTTTACTCAATGACCTTCAGTACCGCCGCCGCCCCTGCGGGCCTTGGTTTACCGCGTAATGAAGTCCTGTGGATGCTGATGATGGCGGTGATTGGCTTTGGCGTGATGGTCCCGGTTGCCGGACTGCTGGCCGACGCGTTTGGTCGTCGCAAGAGCATGCTCATCATCACCACGCTTATCATTCTGTTCGCCCTGTTCGCCTTTAAACCGCTGCTGGGTTCTGGCAATCCGGCGCTGGTCTTTGTCTTCCTGCTGCTGGGGCTGAGCCTGATGGGGCTGACATTCGGCCCGATGGGCGCGCTGCTGCCGGAGCTGTTCCCGACCGAGGTGCGCTACACGGGCGCGTCGTTCTCGTATAACGTTTCATCGATTCTCGGCGCGTCCGTGGCCCCCTACATCGCGGCATGGTTGCAAGGTAACTATGGTTTGCCGGCCGTCGGGATTTATCTGGCCTCGATGGCCGCATTAACGCTGATCGCGCTGCTGTTAATCCACGAGACGCGTCATCAGTCGTTGTGATTCTTTTGCCGGATGGCGGTGTAACCACCTTATCCGGCCTACGTTGAGCATGAAATCCAGGCCGGGTAAACATCCGGCCAGACATCACTTCTTCATTTGCGACAAAATCGTCCGGCACTGATTAGCCTCACCTTCTGACGGTGAGATCAGTGCCAGCAGGGCGGCAGCCGGTGTGACGAGCGTTGCCAGTGCCGCGGCGACGGCCCCACGCGCAATCAACGGCCCTGCTTTCACTCCGGCCTGCGGATTTTTGAATGTCCCGCGAACATACAGCGGTGAGCGCAGCGTAATAATACGAATGCCTTTACTCTCCGGATCGACGGTTAAATCCAGCTGTTCAGAGGCAAAACTCGCTGTTCCGGTAACATTGATAACCGCATTTTCGGTATCAAAAGCAAAAATTTGCGGGCGCGCAACGCCATTGACGATATCCAGATTCGCTGCCGCACAGTTCACTCGCACTTCGTCATCACCAAATATCTGTCCGACGATATAGTTGCCCAAATTCAGCCCCACTATTTCCATCAGGTTTCGACTGATCAACCCATCGTTCATCAACAACTTCAGGTTGCCATTACTGTTTCCGAGCAGCGCAGCCACCGAATTCCCGCTCCCGCGAAATTCGGCATCACCATTCATTTCACCGAGCGTTTTCTGCATCAGTTCCACATCCGGCATCAGCTCTTTCAGCTTCAGACGACGCGCCTGAATAGTCGCCCGGCCCTGCATCGGCTTTTTATCCCCTTCCAGATGAATGCGAGAGACGATGCTGCCTCCCGCCAGACCAAATTTCAGCGGCTGCAGTTGCAGGTCGGCATTGTTCAGGATGATATGGGCGGAGAGATCGCTTACCGGCAGGCTGCTGCCGTGCTCAATACGCCGTCCCTTGAAGCGCACATCGGCATCCATCACGTTCCATTTATCGGTTTCGAAACGGTCGTACGGCAAGACTTTATCCGCGGGCTGAACGCTCTTCTCGCCTTTACGCTGTTCAGATTGTTTGGCGCGTTGTGCACCTTTACCGGAATCCACGCCAATCAGCGGCCCTAAATCCGCCAGCCGCAGCTGGCGCGACTCAACGTCGCCTTCCAGTTTCGGGCGCGGCTGGCCGGTGGTGTAAGCCAGCGTGCCGTGAATATCACTGTCGCCGATGCGGCCATTAAAGTCGCGATAACTAAATACGGCAGATTTCTCACTGCCTATTTTGGCCACCAGCCGCCCGTCAGTTTCAAAGGGGGGAGTATCCGGCAGCAGAACGCCGGTCAAATCGTACAAATCCCCGAGCGAATCACCGGAGAATTTCAACTGAAGATCGACGCCGCCCATATTCATCGGGTCATTTACCGCACCGACAAAGGCCACCCGCGTATTAGCTGAACGGAAATCGGCCTGCACCGGGAACGGTGTGCCTTCGCCGCGTAACGCCAGCATTCCACCGATTTTTCCACTGCCGGTTAGCGGTTCACCGCGATACCGCCCCTGTGCCTTCAGGCCGAAAACGTAATCGCCAACGTTGGCACGCTTTTCTGTGCTTTTCGTTCCCGTCACTTCGCTAAAGGGCAACGGTTTGCCCAGCGGATCAACGACGATTTCAATCTCCGATTGGGTGATCTTATCGTTGATGGCGATACGTCCTTGATCGAACAAAATATTATCGAGTCGAAATGACCAGGCTGAAGGCGGGGTGTTGGGATCGGGGTTTTCACTCCCCGCGAGGGTAAAGGTCCAGTTGTTGTTTTTCTCCGACAGGCGAATAAGCCGCGCGTCCGGTTTCACCAGCTTAATCCACGGTAGCCAGACGGTTTTGGTCAGCAACGCCAGCGGCGCGAGCGTGGCTTCAACGCGCGGGAGATGCACCATGGTGATGTCAGGGATATCCGGCGGGTTGCCGAGGATAATATCCTCCGCATGAATGTGCGGCCACGGAACCCAGCTTCGCCAGCCGGTTTCCTGCTTCTGGCGTTCCCAGACGACGCCCAAATCACCGCGTATCGCGAACGGTCGGTTGAGCTCAGTAGAGACTTTCTGGTTGATGGTCGGTTTGAGCCGGTTCCAGTCAAATGTCGCAATCACGATGATGAGTACGACGATCAACAACAAGAAAACCCCTGTTACCGCTGTGGCTATTTTGCCTGCTTTCGTCATCTTTTACCTCCTCACTTTCTTCCTTGCCTGTTCTAAAGATAGTCCAGCAGGGTTAAAAGGAGGCCGATGACGCCAACATCACAGCGACAATATCACCTCTTCAAGGGTATTCAGGGGAGCCGGACGCGAGAGAAAATAGCCCTGCGCAGCGAACGCCGGTGAGTTTTGCACGTCGCGCCACTCTTCCAGTGTTTCCACACCTTCAACAATCACACCGCGGCAATAACGGTTCATCAACTGCAGCAGCAGTGTGAACAGGTTGCGGCCTTCCGGCGTCTGGCGCAGCATAATAAACAGATCCCGCGCTACCTTAATGTAGTCATAGCTGACTTCGCTCAGAGCGGAGAAATTCGCCATCCCGGTGCCAAAGTCATCCAGCCAAAGCGGACCAAACTCGCACATTGAGGCAAATGACGCTCCCTTCGGTAAACGAATATGCTCCACCAGTTCAAAGCGCAGCCACGGCAGGCATTCAATGATTTTCAGTATGTCGGGATCCTGGCGCATCGCCAGCAGCGTCGGGCCATCGACGTTCACCGACGCCAGCAGGTCGTGGGCTCTGAAAAAGTCGCTTTTCAGTTGGAGTTGCAGAAGCTGCTCTTTCACCACGTCAATACGATGACGTACGGCTATTTCGGCAAAATAGCGGTCCGGCGCAAGACGCTGGGCAGGATTGTCAGGATGGCTCACTACTGTCAGCAGTTCAACGGCCATCAGCCGCCCATTGGTCTGGTAAATCGGCTGGTAGGTGTAAGCACGCTCGCACTGCAGCCAATAGCGTCTCTCCAGCAAGCTCTCGATACTCGCATCAGGCGTAATTAGCTGCTGGGTAACCTGCTTTATCATCTGAGATGTCCTGTAAATAAGAGTGTGACTGACCGGACTCGTCAAAGGTTATCGGCGCTCGGGCGCAGAACTTTACGTTCAGCACATCGCAAAATAAAAACCAGGCAGCAAAAAAATTGCGCAGAATACGCGTTGGCTCAAAAAATTAATGGAACGATGTTTTAATATAGTTGACCACTTAACACCCACAGCGCACACTACCGTTAATTTTTTTCAGAGCAGGTTACGACTATGTCCAGCAAGATTGCCGTGATTGGCGAATGCATGATTGAACTGTCACAGAAAGGCGCAGACGTTCAGCGCGGTTTCGGTGGCGACACGTTGAATACATCCGTTTATATCGCCCGTCAGGTCGATTCTGCGGCCCTTTCTGTACACTATGTCACGGCGCTGGGCACGGACAGTTTCAGCCAACAGATGCTGGAATCCTGGCATGGCGAAAACGTCGATACCTCATTAACGCAACGCATGGACAATCGCCTTCCGGGTCTCTATTACATTGAAACAGACAGCACCGGCGAACGTACCTTCTATTACTGGCGTAATGAAGCCGCGGCAAAATTCTGGCTGGAGAGTGAACAATCCGCCGCCATTTGCGAAGAGCTGGCGACGTTCGACTACCTGTACCTGAGCGGTATAAGCTTGGCGATCTTAAGCCCGACCAGCCGCGAGAAACTGCTGTCACTGCTGCGCGAATGCCGCGCCAACGGCGGAAAAGTCATTTTTGACAACAACTACCGCCCGCGCTTGTGGAGCAGTAAAGAAGAGACGCAGCAGGTGTATCAGCAGATGCTGGAGTGCACCAATATCGCGTTCCTGACGCTGGATGATGAAGACGCGCTGTGGGGTGAAAAACCCGTTGCTGAGGTCATTGCCCGTACCCACGCGGCCGGTGTGCAAGAGGTAGTGGTGAAACGCGGCGCAGACTCGTGCCTGGTGTCTATCAATGGCGAAGAGCTCATTGATGTACCGGCGGTAAAACTGCCGAAAGAGAAAGTGATTGATACCACTGCCGCAGGCGACTCGTTCAGCGCCGGGTATCTGGCCGTACGCTTAACCGGTGGTGATGCCGCAGAAGCCGCCAAACGCGGTCATCTGACGGCCAGCACGGTGATTCAGCATCGCGGGGCGATTATTCCCCGCGACGCAATGCCGCAGTAACTTATTGTTCTTGTAGGCCGGATAAGGCGTTAACGCCGCATCCGGCATTGGGTACGCCGGGGGCGCTTCGCTTGCCCGGCCTACAGGTTACGATACCCTCTACTGTACTGGCGGAATATCCGTCACTTCAGGATGCGACTCATCGGTTTCAACCGACGCTGCCGCAGCGGCCACCGGCGCCATGATGGCATCCCACGTCGCCTGCAGATCCTTCATATTGAATTCCGGCTCACCCTTCGGCTGCAGCAGAATGAGTGCCATTTCTTGCGACAGTTGCTGGCGCAGGTCCTGATTCAACATTTCTACGGTCAGGCCATTGAGGAAGTTCTGGCGTAAACGCTGGTACTGTTCCGGCGCAATATCCACCACCTGATTTTGCAGCGAGCGCAGGCGCTGGCTAATTAAGATATCGGTATCGGTTCGGCCATAGGTGGCAAACAGCTTCTGCAGTTCCAGATTTTTTTGTGCCACCAGCGCGTTAAATTCATCTTCTGGCAGCCCCTTATCACGCACTTTCGCCAACTCACGCGCCACCGTACCCAGATTCGCATTCAGCTTATCATTCGGTGACTCAACGTTAATGGCGCACTGCGCACGCAGGAACAACACCCGACAGTCAAAGCCGAGGCCGATATCTTTCGCATTGTTTTTAGTAAGCGTCTGCTGAATGTGCCAGAACAGCGCTTCACGGGCTAAATCAGCACGCCAGTAGCGCAACAGCGCGGCAGATTCACGAATCGGTTGCCACGGCGTATCCCACATGATGGAGAGGCGATCCTGGCGTACCGCATCGGTCATAATGCTCACCGCTTCAGCGCGTAGCGGAGAAAGTGTCGGCACCGGTGCCGGAGTCTCACGTTTACCTTTTAATTCGCCGAAGGTTTTGTTGATTTGCTCTGCCACGTTACGTGCGTCAACGTTGCCGACGATAATCAGCGTCATGGCATCCGGGGTATACCATTTCTGGTAGAACGACTGGATTTTCTCAGCATCGACCGGGGTTTTCAGCGGATCGGCAGGATCGTGTCCCAGCAGCGTTGATCCTTTCAGTCGGTAGCGCCACCAGCCTTCTTTGGTGTCCACCGGCCAGGTTGTCACCATATCTTCGCTACTCAGCGCATGGTTGATGGTTTCTGGCGTGATGGTCAGTTTGCCGGAGATAGTCGCCAGATAAGAGAGCGACTCTTTCAGCAGGTCGTTACGGCTGTTGGGCAAGCTGAGGTTATACAGTGTGGAATCATAGGAAACGATAACAGGCGGCATGGGACGCTTGGGATCGAACCCCTGCTGCCACAGTGAACGGGCTTGCGTGGCATCAAGGCCACCGCTTTGCGTCAGCGCGATACGCGGGATCGCATGGCTGAAACCACTCTGTTGTGTATTTTCGGTGAGTGAACCGGTATTAACCAGCAGGCGAACCTCGATACGGTCGCTGGGGCGCTGGGGGGTGGCTAATACTTGCCACTGTAAACCGTTTGCCAGCGTACCCTGTTGCCACGCCGGGTCAGGCTGGAGCGCATCTGCCTGCACATAGCCGGCAGAGGCCATCATCAGCAAGCTGCCCGCTAAAAGTCGAATTTTTGTGCCCTGCATGTGAACCCCTGATCAACAATCCTGGTAATAAAAAGACAGCCCTGAACAGGACTCTCTGAATATGACGTTAAAACACTTCGTGTTAGACCGCGAAAACATAAAAATGTCACGGAAGAAGTGAAAAAATCCCGAAGCCATCGGATCGACGGCTTCAGGTACAGGGGGTAATTATGCGCAGGAGCCCGTAGCCCTACAAGGGACTACGGGCAGAAGTGACGAGATTAAGAGGATAAATCGTGCGTTTTGCCATCCTGCGCACGGTTATTCAGCGTGTCATCCAGCTTTTTGGTATCCAATTCTTTCACCCACTTAGCCACAACGACCGTGGCCACACCGTTACCAATCAGGTTGGTCAGCGCACGGGCTTCAGACATAAAGCGGTCAATACCGAGAATCAACGCCAGACCGGCAATCGGTAAATGGCCCACAGCGGAGATCGTCGCCGCCAGGACAATGAAGCCACTTCCGGTGACACCCGCAGCCCCTTTCGAGGAGAGCAGCAGCACCACCAACAAGGTTATCTGATGGAATATATCCATATGACTGTTCGTGGCCTGAGCGATAAACACCGCCGCCATCGTCAGATAGATCGAGGTCCCATCAAGGTTAAACGAGTAACCGGTAGGGATAACCAGCCCGACCACCGACTTCCGGCAGCCCAGTTTTTCCATCTTATCAAGCATACGCGGCAGCGCGGACTCGGAAGATGATGTCCCCAGAACGATCAGCAATTCTTCACGGATATAGCGGATGAACTTGAAGATGCTAAAGCCGGTTGCACGAGCAATAGACCCCAGCACCACCACCACAAACAGAATACAGGTGATGTAGAAGCAGATAATCAACTGCCCCAGCTGTACCAGCGTACCGACGCCATATTTACCGATGGTAAAGGCCATGGCCCCGAAAGCACCGATTGGCGCCAGGCGCATGATCATGTTGATGATGCCGAAAATGACCTGCGAGAAGCTTTCAATCACGTTGAAAATCATTTGGCCTTTGCTGCCCAGACGGTGCAGCGCGAAACCAAACATCACCGCGAACAGCAATACCTGCAGGATGTTGCCGCTGGCGAACGCGCCAATGACGCTACCTGGGATAATATCCATCAGGAAGCCCACAATCCCCTGGTCTTTTGCCTGCTCAGCGTAAATCGCGACAGCTTTGGCATCCAGCGTGGCCGGATCAACGTTCATCCCGGCACCGGGTTGCACCACGTTGACAATGATAAGACCGATGATCAGCGCAATCGTACTGACTACTTCAAAATAAAGCAGTGCAACCGCACCCGTGCGGCCAACTGCTTTCATACTTTCCATGCCTGCAATGCCGGTAACGACAGTACAGAAGATGACGGGAGCGATGACCATCTTAATGAGCTTAACGAACGCGTCGCCAAGCGGTTTCATTTGGGCGCCCAATTCAGGGTAGTAATGGCCAAGGAGAATACCGATGGCAATCGCTGTCAGGACCTGAAAGTAAAGGCTTTTGAATATTGAGGTTTTCATAGGGTGTCCTTAAAGTAAAAACCACAGGTCTTGTAAGGTTTTATTTAACCTGCGGCCCTAAAGTAACACCCACACAACATGACAGAAATGTACAAAGATCATAATTGATACAAAAATGTTAAAAATTTTGAGCTGGCTCGCACAAGCGCACCCTTTTTTAAGTTTTGTAATCAGCCCATTACTGCGTTAAATAACGTTCTTCGAAGATATCTGCCGGAACGGGACGGGCAAATAAGAACCCCTGCGCCACTTCCACGCCCGCCTGCTCTAACCACGCGCGTTGGGCTTCGGTTTCGACACCTTCGGCAATCATCTGTAAATCGAGGCTGTGCGCCAGCTGAATAATCGCCGTGATCATGCTGCAATCCTCAGGCACGCCGTCGACAAACATCTTATCGATTTTGAGCACATCCACCGGCAGCGACTTCATATGCTGTAGCTGGCGTAAACCGGCGTAGCCCATACCAAAGTCATCCAACGCGATTCGCACACCTGCATTACGCAGCGGGCGCAAAATGGCAACGGCCGCGTTGGGATCATCGATATGTCTGCTTTCGGTCACTTCGAGAATCAGCGTGCCGGGCTTCACACGATACCGGTTTAGTAGTTCCAGCAGGTCTGACACCATATTCGGGTGCATTAACTGCAGTGCAGAAAGATTGACCGATAGTGGAAGCATCAGACCGCGCTCCTGCCAGGCAGCAAGCTGGCGGCAGGACTCTTCCAGCACCCAGTACCCGACAGTTACCATCAGACCACAGGATTCAATCCTGTCGATTAACCCTTCCGGCAGTTCCCAGCTTCCATCCGGCTGCTGCATCCGTAACAGCGCTTCCGCACTCAGTATTTTGCCGCTGGCAATTTCTACCTGCGGCTGCATCCACAGCGCAAAGTGCTGGTTGTCCAGCGCGGTAAGAATGTCGTTCTCTTCCGTCAAACGCTGCTGAGCTTCTTCCATTTGCTGCGGGTCAAAGAACTGAATCTGGTTTTTACCCTTCCGGCGTGAGGTGAGTGCCGCAGAGAGCGCACGGCTGTAAAGCTGCTCTGCGGTTAAGTCGCCATAAAACATCGCGACCCCAATATTGCAGTTGGGGCGCAGTTGGATGCCGTGGATAGGCAAACGCTCATTAATGATAGTGAGTACTTGCTGACCTAATGTGATGGCATGCCAGGGTTCCTTCACACCATGCGCAATAATGGCAAAATCGTAGCCACTTACCTGGGTAAGCACCATTCTGGGCGCCAGTACCGACTTGAGTTTTTCGACAACCGTCAGCAGCAGGATTTCCCGCTGAGTTTCGCTCAGCACGCCTGCGGTATCCCGCAACGTTTCGCAGGTGACAATCATCAGTGCTGTGGTCTGCTTACGGGATACAACCTGCTCCAGCAGCCCCATTAAAAACGTTTTGTTGGGCAGTTCGGAGACCGGAAAACGCATTGAATAGTCGCTCAACTCTTCGCTGCGGCGCTGCACCAACTGCTGGTTCAGGTTGTAGCTGCGCACCAGCATGCCAATCTCATCATCCTGATGCAGGCGCGGCAGCGCCAGTTGGTAGCCCATTAACGCCTGCTGAGGGATCTCATTCAGTTCTCGGGCTATTTTACGTAACGGATGCACAATCAAGCGGTTAATACACCAGGAGATCGCCACCGTCAGGACCAGGGATAAAAGTAAGTAAATGGTCACTAACGTTGAGAGCGTGCTCATCACGAATTTGTACATACGGTACGAATCTGCCTGCAGCACCAGATAGGCCAGCGGCTGTGGGTTGGCAGAACGCTCCAGAGAATAGACCGGCAGCGAGATCTGCACCGGTAGTTCGAACAGACGCGTCACCGTTACCGGGACCGAACGTTCGGGAATAAAGCTCATCCGTAAAGCCTGAAACTGATTCGGCAGTACCACATCGGCGCGGCTGACCACGCCCGCGGGCTGAATTCGCCGTAAAATCGTCTCCGCTTCGGGGATATCCCCTTTCAGAATGGTGGCCGACAGGGGCTCACGTACAGAGCGGGCGATACTTTCCAGTTGCGTAGCCGTGTTATAGCGGTTCTGCTGTACCAAATGAAACAGCAAAACGGTGCAAAAAATAAAAACAAACACCATGACTACGGCCGCAACCATCGCCATCTGCTTAATTGTTAACGAGCGACTGACACGCAAACTGACTCTCCATGGATAAATAAAACTGCCGTCAGAGTATACCCGATCATAGCGTTATTAAGAGAGGCGCTATCTGAAAAGTTCCCATCGCGTATTTTCGCCGCAGGTTTGACGCCTGGCGTGGAAAGTTACCGACAGAAAGGCGAAAAAGGCCGCAAGATTACGCCTCACCGGACAAGCCCGGTTTATCGATGATTCTGCGGTAACACATCACCCCAACCACTTCGCCAGTACCGCGTCTGCATGAAGCCTCGCATTCACGTTTATCTCGCCGTAACTGGAAAGTTATTTGCCAGCTGGCAACTTTCCTGACGGCATCTCAAATGATTAAATTACTAACACATTGATATCTATAAATTCATGTTCTGGCACAGCGATTGCTATTTGACTGTGAGCTGTTCTGTTCCGAATCAAAGGAGATATCATGTCTGACTGTCGTGCTTACGGATTCAATACCCAGATCGTTCATGCGGGCCAACAACCCGACCCTTCCACTGGCGCGCTCAGTACGCCTATTTTCCAGACGTCAACCTTCGTTTTTGACAGTGCCGAACAGGGCGCCGCCCGCTTTGCGCTTGAAGAACCCGGCTACATCTATACGCGCCTTGGAAACCCCACCACCGACGCGCTGGAGAAAAAGCTGGCTGTGCTGGAAAGAGGCGATGCCGCGCTGGCAACTGCATCCGGTATTTCAGCCATCACCACCTCGTTGCTGACCCTTTGCCAGCAGGGCGACCATATCGTTTCCGCCAGTGCCATTTACGGCTGCACTCACGCTTTTCTGTCACACAGCCTGCCGAAGTTCGGCATTAACGTCAGCTTCGTCGACGCCGCCAAGCCGGAAGAAATCCGCGCGGCCATGCGCCCGGAAACCAAAGTGGTGTATATCGAAACACCAGCAAACCCAACGCTCTCGCTGGTTGATATTGAAACGGTCGCCGGGATCGCCCATCAGCAAGGCGCATTGCTGGTCGTGGATAACACCTTTATGTCGCCCTACTGCCAGCAACCTTTGCTGTTAGGTGCCGACATCGTGGTGCACAGCGTGACCAAGTACATCAACGGCCACGGGGACGTGATTGGCGGTGTGATTGTTGGCAAGCAGGAATTTATCGACCAGGCACGGTTCGTCGGGCTGAAAGATATCACCGGCGGCTGCATGAGTCCGTTCAACGCCTGGCTGACGCTACGCGGCGTGAAAACACTGGGCATCCGAATGGAGCGCCATTGTGAAAACGCGTTAAAAATTGCCCGCTTCCTGGAAGGGCATCCGGCCATTACCCGCGTGTATTACCCTGGCTTGCCTTCACATCCGCAGTATGAGCTGGGTAAACGTCAGATGAGCCTGCCGGGAGGAATTATCAGCTTCGAAATCGCCGGCGGCCTCGAGGCTGGCAGACGGATGATCAATTCTGTAGAATTGTGCCTCCTCGCGGTCAGTCTCGGTGACACCGAAACCCTCATTCAGCACCCAGCGTCTATGACACATTCGCCCGTTGCGCCAGAGGAACGGCTTAAAGCAGGTATTACCGACGGACTTATCCGTCTTTCTGTTGGTCTTGAAGATCCAGAAGATATTATTAACGACCTTGAACACGCCATCAGAAAGGCAACATTCTGACTATTACGGCTTGAACCGATGCAGATCGGTTCAAGCCGTTGAGAATCAAGGCACAACAGCCTGGCTATACACGTAATTCCTTTTCGGGGGAGAGCGTGTATTTTCGGCAGGGGGTTCTATGCAGGACAACACATTACAATTAAGCAACACTACAGCAACCGCCGCATCCTTCTCAACAAAGCTACCTTTTACAAAATACGATTTTGGTTGGGTATTACTCTGCATCGGCATGGCAATTGGTGCCGGAACGGTGCTGATGCCGGTACAAATTGGTTTAACCGGTATTTGGGTATTTATTGTCGCCTTTATTATTGCTTATCCCGCCACCTATATTGTGCAGGATATTTATTTAAAAACGCTCTCTGAAAGTGAAACCTGTAATGACTACACCGATATTATTAGTCATTATTTAGGTAAGAACTGGGGTGTATTTCTTGGCGTCATCTATTTTCTGATGATTATCCACGGCATCTTTATTTATTCATTATCGGTTGTTTTTGACAGTGCGTCCTATATCAAAACCTTCGGACTCACCGATGCCGATCTTTCGCAGTCAATTATCTACAAAGTCGCGATTTTTGCGGTGCTGGTTGCCATTGCTTCCGGCGGAGAAAAGCTGCTGTTCAAAATCTCCGGCCCGATGGTGGTGGTAAAAGTTGGCATCATCATTGTATTTGGCTTTGCGATGGTCCCGCACTGGAACTTTAATAATATCAGCGCATTCCCTGAGGCAGGCGTCTTCTTCCGCGATGTCCTGCTAACCATCCCGTTCTGTTTCTTCTCGGCGGTGTTTATTCAGGTACTGAACCCCATGAATATCGCCTACCGCAAAAGGGTGTCAGACCGGGTGTTGGCTACGCGCATGGTCATTCGTACCCACCGCATCAGTTATATTACGTTGATTGCAGTCATTCTGTTCTTCTCATTTTCCTTTACCTTCTCTATTAGCCATGAAGAAGCGGTCTCAGCCTTCGAACAAAATATTTCCGCACTGGCGCTGGCGGCTCAAGTTATCCCAGGACAAATTATTCACATCACCTCCACGGTGTTGAATATTTTTGCCGTACTGACAGCATTCTTCGGTATTTATCTGGGATTCCACGAGGCCATGAAGGGTATTATTCTTAACGTACTGGGTCGTGTTATCGACGTTGAGAAAATTAATCCACTGGTTCTGACGCTGGGGATTTGCGCCTTTATCGTCACCACGCTGGTGATTTGGGTGTCGTTCCGCGTATCAGTACTGGTGTTCTTCCAGTTGGGTAGCCCGCTTTACGGTATCGTCTCGTGCATTATTCCGTTCTTCCTGATTTATAAAGTCACACAGCTGGAAAAACTGCGCGGGGTAAAAACCTGGCTTATCCTGCTGTACGGAATGTTGCTGTGCCTGTCACCGCTGTTGAAGCTGATTGAATAACAAATTAAATAACCCGATGACAGCGCCGTCAGCCCTGACGGCGCTTACTCCACGCTCTCCAGCTGATAGCTACGGATTTTATTCAGTACCGTGGTATGCGACACCCCCAGCGCTTTGGCAATATGCCGCGATGAAACATTCTCATCCATCATCTGCTCTATCAACTGACGCTCAGCGCACTGAACCTGCTGTTTAAAAGGCTGTCCGCCGCGTGCCTGATTAACTGAGGTTATACTCGCGATATCTAAATCCTCTCGGGTAATCACATCAGATTCTGCCATCAACATCAGACGAATAATGGTGTTTTCCAGTTCGCGCACGTTCCCCGGCCAACCATGATGATGCATCGCATCAAAGCAGCCTTTATCCAAAATTAACCGGCGCTGAAATTCTTTCGCGTATTTCTGCACAAAATGGCGGATCAGCAGGCTGAGATCCTGCGGGCGTTCCCGCAACGGAGGAATAGTCAGGGAGAGGACGTTAATTCGATAATACAGGTCGGCGCGCAGCAGGCGTTGTTCGACCATCTCTTCCAGATTGGCGTTGGTCGCCACAATAATACGCACGTTAACCGGAATAATCTGCGCCCCGCCCACGCGGCGGATCCCGCCATCTTGCAGTACTCGCAGTAATTTGGCCTGTAAATTCAGCGGCATCTCACCAAATTCATCCAGAAAAAGGGTGCCTTTATCCGCCATTTCAAACAGCCCTTTTTTGCCTTTACCGTCCGCACCGCTGAAGGCGCCTTTTTCGTATCCGAAGAATTCACTCTCCATCAGTGACTCGGGTAATGCGGAGCAGTTAACCGGGATAAATGGATAAAAGCTACGCTGGCCAGAGTTGTGAATCGCTCGGGCCAGCAGCTCTTTACCGGTGCCGGTTTCACCGCGGATCAGGACGGTATATTTGCTGTCCGCAATTCTGATCGCTTTTTCGATCAGTGCCTGCATGCTCTGGCTGCTGCAAATAATGTCTGAAAAATAGCGTGGGCGTTCCACTTCGGGCATCGACAGTTCGCTTATCTCTTCGCAAAGGTAAGCAACGTTAATAATATCGGCACGCTGACTTAAGCTGGATTGCACGCAGGAAATATCCTGCAACTGACGGCACCAGGATTTAATCAGGATCCGGCCTGCCGTCACTTTCATTGAGATGATATTGATATCACAGCAGGAAAACTCCTTCAGGACATCCTCAACCATAGACAGGCGATCAATTGTTTTAATATCCCAGCGTATCGTGACCACATTTGCTCCAGGTAGTTAGCAACTGCGAAGTAGATATTTCGGTGACGCTCAAGAATCTGACTACATTCTAGACGCTGTGGAATAATGTTCTGCCAATGGACTCACATTGTGGAAGTAAAAACGAAATATAAAAAAACCGGAGCACAAGGCTCCGGTTATTGGGTCATAACCCACGCTTATTGCTGCGGATTCTCATCCTGGTCTACGGCAAAGCACGCCACCAGCTGACCGCCGTAATCTTTAAGCTGCGGCTGTAGCTGGGTACAAGGACCAAAACGACGGCGGCAGCGGGCGTTGAACGCGCAGCCCGGCGGTGGATTCAGCGGGCTTGGCAGCTCGCCGGTCAGCTTGATGCGCTCACGACGGTCGTCCGGGTTCAGACGCGGCGTCGCAGAGAGCAGCGCCTGGGTGTACGGATGGCGCGGATTGTTGAAGATCTGATCTTTGGTCCCTTTCTCCACGCAGCGACCTAAATACATCACCATCACTTCATCGGCAATATGTTCCACTACCGACAGGTCGTGGGAGATAAAGACATAGGACAGCCCCAGATCCTGCTGCAGATCCATCATCAGGTTCAGCACCTGCGCACGCACGGAAACGTCCAGCGCGGAAACCGGTTCGTCGGCAATCACCACGTCCGGGTCAAGCATCAGACCGCGGGCGATGGCAATACGCTGACGCTGACCACCGGAGAACATGTGCGGATAGCGGTCGTAGTGCTCGGTTTTCAGACCCACTTTCGCCATCATCTCCAGCGCTTTTTCACGACGCTGCTCTTTGCTGAGCGAGGAGTTGATCTGCAGCGGCTCCTCCAGAATCTGCCCCACTTTCTTACGCGGGTTCAGCGAGCCATACGGGTTCTGGAACACAATCTGGATTTTCTGCCGACGCAGCTTCTGCGCCTGAGGGTCATGCTTGAGCAGATCCTGCCCCTGGTAATACAGCTCTCCGCCGGTCGGAACTTCAATCATCGTCAGCAGGCGACCCAGCGTTGATTTCCCGCAGCCCGACTCGCCAACCACCGCCAGCGTTTTGCCACGCTCTAAGGTAAATGACACGCCGTCCAGCGCTTTAACCAGGCGCTCCGGGGCGAACATCCCCTTCTTCACCGGATAGTGTTTTTTCAGGTCAATTGCCTGCAACAATGGCTGTTGCGAGGTGGCCTCGTGCGTACTCATAGTGTGGGCCTCCCGGCATCATCGAGTGGGTAGTGGCATTTCGACTGGCGACCTTCGCCCAGTATGTTCAGCTCCGGCTCTACGCTACGGCATTTGTCCGTGGCATACGGACAGCGCGGGTTCAACAGACAACCGTTCGGGCGGTCGTATTTACCCGGCACCACGCCCGGCAACGAGGCCAGACGCGCTTTATCCTGCGCAAACTCCGGCAACGCACGCAGCAATGCCTGGGTATACGGATGGCGGGGCGCGCGGAAAATATCGTGTGCAGCCCCGGTTTCCACCACCTGACCGGCATACATAACGATGATTTTGTGTGCCGCTTCTGCCACCAGCGCCAGGTCATGAGTAATCAACACCAGCGCCATATTTTCTTTCTGCTGAAGCTCCAGCAGCAGTTCGATGATCTGCGCCTGAATAGTCACGTCCAGCGCGGTTGTCGGTTCATCGGCAATCAGCAATTTCGGACGACAGGCAATCGCCATGGCGATCATCACGCGCTGACTCATACCTCCAGACAACTGGTGCGGATACACATCAAGACGTGAAGCCGGGTCAGGAATGCCCACCAACGTCAGCAGGTCAATCGCCCGCTGAATACGGGTTTTCTTGTTGCCACCCTGATGCACCTTAATGGCTTCCATAATCTGGTAGCCGACGGTGTAGCACGGGTTGAGGCTGGTCATTGGGTCCTGGAAAATCATCGCCACTTCAGCACCCACCAGCTGGCGACGCTCTTTTTCAGAGATGCGTTTCAGGTCGCGGCCGTTAAACTCAAGGCTTTCCGCCATCACGCGGCCGGGGTAGTCAATCAGCCCCATAATCGCCAGTGAACTGACGGACTTACCGGAGCCGGATTCCCCGACAATCCCCACCACTTCGCCCTGGTTCACACTGTAGCTGATGCGGTCTACGGCACGGAATTCGGCGCCAACGTCGCCGAAATGTACAGATAATTTGTCTACATTTAATAACGCCATCTCGAACCTCTTACTGCTTCAGTTTGGGATCGAGCGCGTCACGCAGACCGTCACCCATCAGGTTAAATGCCAGCACCGTCAGCAGGATCGCCAGACCCGGGAAGGTCACGACCCACCAGGCACTTTGCGCGAACTGCAACACGTCGGAGAGCATAGTGCCCCATTCCGGTGTTGGCGGCTGCGCGCCCATGCCCAGGAAGCCAAGCGCGGCCATATCGAGAATGGCGTTAGAGAAGCCGAGCGACGCCTGAACAATCAGCGGCGCAAGACAGTTAGGAAGAATATTGACGAACATCTGGCGCATCGCACCGGCACCCGCCACGCGAGAGGCGGTGACGTAGTCGCGGTTCACTTCCACCAGCACGGCGGCACGTGTCAGACGCACATAGTGCGGCAGCGCCACGAACGTCAGTGCCAGCGCCGCATTACCTATCGATGGGCCAAATACCGCCACCAGCACCAAGGCCAGCAACAGGCTCGGCAGTGCCAGCATGATATCGACCACTCGCATGATGACGTTATCAACGATGCCGCCGAAATAACCGGCCACCAGCCCGAGAATCACGCCCATCAGCAGCGAGAGCACCACCACCAGACAGCCGACCAGCAGCGACAGGCGTGCACCGTACATCAAGCGCGACAGCACATCGCGCCCTACGTCGTCAGTACCAAACAGATGCGCCCACGAGCCGCCTTCCTGCCACGCAGGAGGTGCCAGCAGCGTATCGCGAAATTGTTCCGCCGGGTTATAGGGCGCAATCCAGTTGGCGAAAATTGCAATAAACAGCACGATGACCACATAAACGAGGCCAACGACCGCACCTTTGTTGCGTTTAAAATAGTGCCAGAACTCCTGCAACGGGGTCATCGGCACCGGTGCAGCAATAACTTTATTTTCAGTAACCTGTGACATGATGGCCCCTTACTTCTTATGCCGAATACGCGGGTTCACCACGCCGTACAGCAGGTCTACCAGCAGGTTGACGAGAATAATCATCGTCGCTACCAGTAATACACCGCCCTGCACTACCGGATAATCACGGCGTTGCAGCGCATCAATCAGCCAGCGCCCCAGACCCGGCCACGAGAAAATGGTTTCGGTCAGAATAGCCCCAGCCAGCAGCGTACCGACCTGCAGACCGATAACGGTCACCACGGGCAGCATGGCGTTGCGCAGAGCATGAATGACGATCACGCGCATCCGCGTCAGCCCCTTGGCGCGCGCGGTACGAATGTAATCTTCGCCCAGCACTTCCAGCATTGACGAACGGGTCATACGCACGATAACGGCCAGAGGAATGGTGCCCAGCACCATCGCGGGCAGGATCATATGCGCCACGGCATCAATGAAGTTACCCTCTTCACCCCAGATGGCGGTGTCGATCAGCATAAACCCGGTCAGCGGGTTGGAGTCATCAAGGAACACCATGTCGCTCACCCGCCCGGAAACCGGCGTCAGGTTCCACTGCACGGAAACCAGCATGATCAGCATCATGCCCCACCAAAAGATAGGCATGGAGTAACCGGTCAGTGCCAGACCCACAGCGGTGTGATCGAAAATAGAACCACGCTTAACCGCGGCGAGTACGCCAACGGGAATGCCTACCGCGGTGGCAAACATCATGGCGCAGACACCGAGTTCCAGCGTCGCTTTAAAGCGCGGCACGAACTCTTCCCACACCGGCAAGCGGCTTTTTAACGAAATGCCTAAGTCACCATGCATAACCCCCCAAATGTAATGGAGGTACTGCTGCCACATCGGTTTATCCAGACCGAGTTCAGCCAGCAGTTGAGCATGACGCTCAGGGGAGATCCCACGCTCACCCGCCATGATCATTACCGGATCGCCGGGGATCATATGGACGAAGGCAAAGGTGAGAAGAGTGATACCGATAAACGTAGGGATGACGAGTCCCAAACGTCGGAGAATGAACTGCAACATAACCCGGATTCTCTCTAATGACGCACGGCCTGGAACCGTGAATCTGTATTGCTCACAAATCTTATCCCACGCATAAACAACTGTGGGTAAAGCACTACGCCGGATGGCGCTACGCTTATCCGGCCTACTCTCGTAGGCCTGCGCAAGCGTAGCGCCGCCAGGCATGGGGTGCATGAACACCCCTGAGTTTTAATTATTCGATAGAGACGTTTTCGAAGTGGTGTTTTCCTAATGGATCAACCACATAGCCTTTGACTTCTTTACGCACTGGCTCATACACGGTGGAGTGAGCAATGATCAGCGCAGGCGCCTGGTCATGCATCACTACCTGAGCTTGTTTGTAGAGTTCAACACGCTTGTTGTGGTCGTCGGTCGCGCGGGCCGGTTGAATCAGATCTTCAAACGGCTTGTAGCACCAGCGAGAGTAGTTGGAGCCGTCTTTCGCTGCCGCACAGCTGAACAGGGTGGCGAAGAAGTTATCCGGATCCCCATTGTCCCCGGTCCAGCCCATCATCACCGCCTGGTGCTCACCAGACTTGGCACGCTTGAGGTACTCGCCCCACTCGTAGGTGACGATTTTGGCCTGGACGCCAATTTTCGCCCAATCCGCCTGGATCATTTCAGCCATACGGCGTGCGTTCGGGTTGTACGGACGCTGTACCGGCATCGCCCACAGTTCAACGGTGAAGCCTTTGTCCTGGCCCGCTTCTTTCAGCAGCGCTTTGGCTTTTTCCGGATCGTAGCTGTAGTCTTTAACGTCGTCGTTATAGCCCCACATGGTTGGCGGGATCAGGTTCTTGGCTGCAACGCCTGCGCCCTGATATACCGCTTTGATGATCGCTTCTTTGTTCACCGCGTAGGTCAGCGCCTGACGAACTTTCACGTCATCAAACGGTTTTTTCTCGGTGTTGAAAGACAGGTAACCCACGTTCAGGCCCGCCTGTTCCAGCAGGTTGAGGTTCTTATCCTGCTTCATGCGCGCGATGTCAGCCGGGTTCGGGTACGGCATCACCTGGCACTCATTCTTCTGCAGCTTGGCGTAACGCACGGATGCATCAGGGGTGATGGAGAAGACCAGACGATCGATCTTCGGCTTGGTGCCCCAGTAACCTTCGAACGCTTTATACAGAATGCGTGAGTCTTTCTGGTACTGCTGCATCTGGAACGGACCGGTACCGATTGGGTTCAGATCCACTTTCTCCGGGGAGCCGGCTTTCAGCATGTTGTCGGCATATTCTTTGGAAAGAATAGACGCGAAGTCCATCGCCAGATCTGCCAGGAACGGTGCTTCCGGGCGGGTCAGTACGAACTGGACGGTGTTATCGTCGACTTTCTTCACTTCACTGATCAGATCCGGCAAGCCCATCCCTTCGAAGTACTCATAGCTGCCACCAGAGACTTTATGGTACGGGTTCTGGGCGTTTTTCTGGCGGTCAAAGGAGAACACCACGTCATCAGCGTTGAAGGTACGCGTCGGTTTAAATTCTTTATTGTCCTGCCACTTCACGCCCTGACGAAGGTGGAAGGTATAGGTTTTACCGTCTTCGCTGATTTCCCACTTCTCAGCCAAGCCCGGGATCACTTCAGTCGTACCGGTTTTGAACTCAACCAGGCGGTTATAGATCGGTACTGAGCTGGCATCATAGGTTGTGCCAGAAGTGAAAAGCTGTGGGTTAAAGCCTTCAGGAGATCCTTCTGAACAATAAACCAGAGTTTTAGCCTGTACGCTTGCTGCGACGGTCATAGCCACCAGGCTCAGACCAAGCTTCAGCATCCCTGACTTCTTCAAGGAAATACTCATTCTTCTGCTCCAAATGTGATGTTTGTTGTTTTACCCTTTGCAGTGGGTTTGCACCGCCTGGCCTTTTTTGTTTTTTACCCGGCCGGGTCGGCGTTAAGAGGATGGGGATTCCGTTCACATAAGCGACTGAGTTGCAGTGCGGATTCTCCATGAAATGCCCCTCATGCCCTACAATCTGTCAACAGAATGTGAAAACGTCAATACAGGTAACCGTGATTTACGCCAACGGTGAGAATTCGCAAACAAAGATTAAAAAAAGTGCAGAGGGGCATTTTCAGCAGGGAAATTTGTGCTACGCGGCCTATACCAGAATAAATATCTTCATATTTAGCAACGTTTAGTGATTAACATTTATGCAAAATGTGAAAAATTTCTTAATGAATGCTGCATATCTGAGCGATTAATACCATGAACGTTAAAGCGCACAGCGGAAAATGCTAGGTTCAGCCATAAGTAACGCAAAAAAAGATTCAAGCAAATATAAAAAAAGACAATGGAATATGTCACAGAATCGTTAACAGACAGTGGGAAGTGGTACACAATTTTTGCAGGCGAAATGAAGATGAAACGGGGAAGCAGCCCGTAGGCCGGATAAGGCGCCTGAGCCGCCATCCGGCGATGCAGACTCCCACGCGCTTTAATTGCCTGATGGCGCTGCGCTTATCAGGCCTACAAATCCTCTCGGCTTCAAATGCAAAAAGCCCTGCTCGTAGAGCAGGGCTTTAAATTTGGTCGGTGATAGAGGATGACTCGCCACTGCGTGGCTCGCCCTGCGGGCCGTTGCTGACGCAACGTTCTCTCGCTCCGCTCGAGTCGAACCCCTTGCCCCCGGAGGTTCTCATCCTCGTTAATCCCGGAAAGCAAAAAGCCCGCTCAAAGAGCGGGCTTTTCTAATTTGGTCGGTGATAGAGGATTCGAACCTCCGACCCCTTCGTCCCGAACGAAGTGCGCTACCAGGCTGCGCCAATCACCGAATGCGGGGCGCATCTTACTGCTCAGGTGCGCGCCCGTCAATCCCTTCGTATCAAAATGCCATTCGATCGGCGAGAAAGTCAGCAGGCCGGTTACTGCGCCGCGACTTTCTGCCCGCCCGGAACGTTGCACCAGTTATTGTTCTCATTTATACCGCCGTTTGGCGAGGTATAACCGAGGCAACCCAAAATGGTGTCATACAGTTCCACATGACGGCGCGGGACCTTCATATCCGCCTCTTGCTTCAGGTGAGCAAACGCCTTCGCATGATCGGGGTCTTCCAGATACTTATCCGACATCCACACCATCATCGGCACGCGGAACTGCTCTGGCGGCGCCATTTTACGCGGCGTACCGTGCAGGTGCTCACGTTCGTTAATAGACTCACCGTGATCGGCGGCATAGAACACTATCGCTTTCTTATCGCGCAGTTGATCAAACACTTTGGTAATAAAGTGATCGACATAGGTCACCGAGTTGTCGAAAGAGTTAATCATCTGTTCTTTCGAACAGCCGCTATCGACATCCACACACTCAGGCTTCCACTGTGCATACTCGCGAGTGTAGCGCTGCGTGTAGTTAAAGTGTGAACCTTTGGTATGCAGAATAATCAGGCGCTTACCGCTGTCATTCTGCTTTAAGGATTGCTGCATTTCGGTAATCAGCAGCATATCGTCAACTGTTTTGCCACGGTTACGCGGCTCTGCGCCAATTTGTTCACGATAGGCGATGTTTTCCGCCATGGTATTACTGTAGAACCACATCTCGCTTTGCATCGCGTAAAGGTCTGTTTTAAACCCTAACTGACCGAGTACGGAAAAAACGTTTTGTTCTTTCAGCGTCCGCTGTGGGTTTTCTTCCGCACCACCTTGACGTACAAACATGCAGCGCAGCGACAACTTGGTCGCGGTATCACATGAATACCCACGGAATGCCGCCAGGTTTTTCTCCTGAGCCAGCCTTGGTGTGGTATTTCGCTCGTAGCCAAAAATCCCCATATGATCCCAGCGCGTGGTCTCACCAATAATAAACACCACGTAGGTGTCATCGAGATTCTTGGGGGCAACATAAGTGAATTTTTTCGCCGGGTTCATCAGCGATTTGTTGTCTGAGGACTCATCAACCTGCGCCCAGGCATACAGCCCTAACGCGGAGAGCCAGTTTGACGGCAGATAGGAGTTTGCCACGACGCCGCCGTAGCTGGGTAAATCGATGCCGGTTTCACGCTCGACGGATCTCTGCTGCATGCTGAGCAGACGAATCGGCGCCCATACCATGATCCCCGCCAGCAAAACGACCGCCACATTGCGAAATCTCATACCTGGCGTGCGCAGCTGTTTTATCAGGGTGTAGCGACAGCGGTTATTCCAGATTAAGAGCAACGGCAAAATACTGACCGAAACCAGCCACGCAATAAAATGCCAGCCCACAACTTCCTTCGATAAATCAATATCGGTGGTCATAACCGAGGCAATAATACCGTAACCGATCACCACGTTCAGGAAGGTCATATAATAGCTGGCACCTGCGGAACACAGCACCACAAAGGTTGCCAGTACACGCCAGGCGCGTCGGCCAAATAAAGAGAGAAGACGAAGTAAAAAGAAGGTTGCCAGCACCGCGCCAGCTAATTCAACAACCGCAGAGATTCCTTTCCAGACGGTGAACTCGTACGCATATCCGCTAAAACGACGGTAAAATACAGCGGAGTTCATAAACAGACCGATATAGATTGCCAGCAAGAGACTGAGCTTCTGCTGCGTCATCGACTTAATATATCTCATCAATAAAACCTGGAAAACGGGATAAAAAGCCCTACTTACAGTCAGTTAGACCGGGCAGGTGAAAGATGCGACAACGGCAGAGTTTGAAATGTCTACGGGCGCGAGTAAGTAGACCACAGGTAAACGCAAAAGTGCTTATAGAGAATGAAAATGGCGCATATATTTTTGTAAATATATGCGCCAGGTATTAATGACACCACTAATAGAATCAGGCGTGCGCCTCGGTAAATACGCTACGCTGAGGCTGACGAATGGTGGTAGACAGCGCCAGCGAGATGATTAACAGCGCGAAGATGACACAGAAGGTCACGTAAAAACCGCCAAACAGGGAAGCGATGATGGACCCACAGATGCTGCCAATCCCGAAGCCCAGATAGATAACCCCATAGTTTTTAGCCAGATTATTCAGGCCAAAGAACTCACTGACCAAGGACGGGAACACGGTAATCGTACCGCCAAAGTTAAAGGCAACGCAGGCAATCGCCGCGAAGAAGGTCGCTTCGTTCAGCGGTGCGAATAACAGCGCCGCCATACCGACCAGCGAAACAACCTGACCAATGGTGATAACGCGAATACGGGAAATCTTGTCGGACAGGATGCCCAGCACCAGACGGCCTGACAGGTTAGCGATGGAAATCACCGTCACCGCATTGGCCGCTGTCGCCACATCCATATGCGCCAGAGTTTGTGCAATATCTTTTGCCACACCAATGACATACAGCCCACTCATACACGCGGTCAGGAACATCACTGCCAGCATCCAGTACTGTGGTTTGCGCATCGATTGCGCCAGAGTGTAGTCGTGCTCGACCACGCCATTCACCGTTTTTACTTCCTGATTTGGTGCATCTTTCATCAGCGTAGAGCCAAAGACGATCATCACCAGCACAATGGCACCCCAGATAACAAAGGTTTTCTCCAGCCCGACGGTTTCCAGCAGATGAGTGTCGATAAACTTGAAGCCGAGGCTGCCGAGGCCATAAGAGCCGATAGCAAAAGCAGAAATCAGCCCTTTACGCTCAGGGAACCATTTTACGCAGTTGGACAGCGTTAACAGGTAGCCCGCACCATCCGCCAGGCCCACCAGTACACCCGCACTCAGCCACAGCATAATCAGGCTGTCAGAGTGTGCGGTTAAGAAGAAGCCCACGCCCAGCAGGATACCGGATGCCATGGTGACGCGTTTCACGCCAAAACGTTCCTGAAGTTTCCCGGCGACAGAAGAAGAAATCGCCAGGCCCAGGCTTAACAGGCCAAAGGAGAAAGCCACCTGGCTGACCGGCGCATCCAGCTTTGAAGAAAGCGCGCCATTGAACAGGCTCCAGGTGTAAACCGAACCTAAGGCAAATTGGGTAATGATGGTGCCGATCAGGGTCAGCCACCGGGTACGCTGATAATCAGAAGTTTTCATGGCAGTATTCCTGCATAAGCAAAATGGGAAATTCTCTGCCAACAACCATACCGAAGTGCATTTATGACGAGGGGAAAACGGCATGAAGTGCCATCAGAACGGAATGAAATGCCTGGATTGCGGAATGAATGACGAGACAAAAAGTGAGAGGACCGGATTTTTCACACAAGTGAGTACCCGCTATCACTGAGACGCGTGTGATTATTGATTCTAATATGTAACGGAGTTGTTTTATTTACGCATGTTCGCGTTAAAATTTAGCGCTTACTCCCATGGTGTACATATAGTCACTGTTATTGGTGCTATTTTCCGCCTGAGAGAGCGCAGCATAGGCCGCCATATGCGGATTGAGCAGCATATCGGCACCCACGGTAACATCCAGCCAGTTGCCGTCCTGACTCGCCGCGGACATCCGGCTGAGGCCCGATTGCGCCTTCCAGATATTCTCGCCAAACTGCTGGTTATAGCTGATTTGCGCCCACGGACGCACATCGCCAAACTGCGAATTAACCCGCCAGCCTAAGGTGCTGACGCTGGCATGCCATAACGGATCGGTCTGCGTGACGGACGTCGCACTGTCGCCAAACTCGTTATAGGTGGACGTTGCCGAACCGTCATAATGTAGGGCTGCAATCGGGCCGGTCGTCACTTGTCTGGACACGGGGAAATTCCAGCCCATACTCATACCGCTGGTCGTATCCAGCGTCGTTTGGTCCGCCAGGTTCACCACCGGACCCGCCACGCTCTTCGTGGAACGAATGCGTTCTTCAAGTATGTCGTTATAGCGTGGTTGGTGATCGCTGTCCCATGTATAACGTTCAGCCGTATGACCTGACATAGCATCAACGATATATTCTTGTTGCCAGCCATAGGCCGTATGGGTAGACAGCGCACAGACCACGACGCTCACCAGAAGGCTGAACCTCTGGCGACCACTACTGTTTCTTATAATCATCAACGCGACTCCAGAAAAGAGCCGAATTCGGCGATATTATTGTCATTGTGTGAAGGATATCGGGCACATTAGGCCCTGTATTAAATATTGTCTTTTTAGCGGGCGCGTCAAGGCGAGCCGAATGAAATTTTTACGCCAGTAAAAACAGCGAGGAAGAATATGCAGCGTTGCGGCTGGGTCAGTCAGGATCCACTATACATTGCCTATCACGACAAGGAGTGGGGTGTCCCCGAAACCGATGGTCAAAAGCTGTTCGAGATGATCTGTCTGGAGGGGCAGCAGGCGGGGTTATCGTGGATAACCGTCCTGAAGAAACGGGAAAACTATCGTCATGCTTTCCACCATTTCGATCCCGTCGCCGTTGCCGCGATGACCGAAGATGATGTCGAAAGGCTGGTGCTGGATGCCGGTATTATTCGTCATCGAGGGAAAATTCAGGCCATTATAGGCAACGCACGCGCCTACCTGGCGATGGCGCAAAACGGCGAACCGTTTAGCGAGTTTGTCTGGTCGTTCGTTGATCATCAACCGCAGCTGACGCGCGCCGCCAGCCTGAGCGACATCCCCACCTCAACCCCTGCGTCTGACGCGCTCTCAAAAGCGTTAAAAAAGCGCGGCTTTAAGTTTGTCGGCACCACCATCTGTTACTCCTTTATGCAGGCATGCGGGCTGGTCAACGACCATGTCACCGACTGTATTTGCTACCCGGAGGGTCAACATGATTCGCCAATCAACGCCTGACGATCTGGCGCCGATTCTGGCGCTGTGGATGGATAGCACGATTTATGCTCATCCGTTTATTGAAGAACGCTACTGGCGTGAGAGTGAACCCATCGTACGCGATGTCTACCTGCCCGCAGCACAAACCTGGGTATGGGAGGAAAGCGGCCAGCTCAAAGGCTTTGCCAGCGTGATGGAAGCGCGCTTTTTGGGCGCACTGTTTGTTGAACCTACCGCCATCAGAAGCGGGATCGGCAAAGCGCTGGTGCAGCATGTCCAGCAGCGCTTTTCGTTACTCAGCCTTGAGGTTTATCAGAAGAACCAGTCGGCGGTGAATTTCTACCATGCGCTGGGTTTTCGTATTGAAGACAGCGCATGGCAGGAAGAGACGCATCACCCCACGTGGATTATGAACTGGCAGGCGGATCAAACGCCGTAAGCGCCAGTGCGGGCCCGGTGTACTTTTCCAGCCACGCCAGCGCGGTGTTGCCCGCGCAGCCATTCCCCAGCTTCGAGCTGGGGAGATCGCAGGTCAGCACATTCACCGCGCCATTCTTACAAATACCCCCTGCGGACAGGTCCAAATCTGGCCAGGCGCCCTCGTGAATACAAATCACGCCCGCTTTGATGCCTGTCGTCACCACCGCCCCGGCCAGAATTTGCCCGCGATGATTCCACACCCTGACCGTGTCGCCATCGGCAATCCCCCTCGCCTTCGCATCCTGCGGGTGAATGGTCACCGGCTCGCGATCCGCCACTGCGTACTGTTCGCGTAACGTGCTGTAATTTAACTGGCTGTGCAAACGGTGCGCCGGATGGGCCGAAAGCACCTGTAATTGCTCGGGCTCAGCATTACCGAACCATTCATCCGGCGCCAGCCACATCGGGTGCCCTGCACAATCCGCGTAGCCGTAACTTGCAATCTTCTGCGAGTAGATTTCGATTTTGCCGCTGTCAGTTTTCAGCGGATGCGCCTGCGGGTCACGGCGAAAATCAGCAAAGCGAATAAACTGCGCGTTGACGGCACTTTCCGGCATTTCGATAAGCCTGTTGGCCTGCCAGAACTCGGCAAAGGGCGGCAACGTCACCTGCTGGCTGGCCCCGCGCTGCCCGGCAATCTTGTAAAAGGTCTCCAGCCATTCCAGCTCGCTTTTGCCTTCCGTAAACCGTTCATACCCGCCCTGCTCCCAGCGCTCGCTGAGTTCAGCAAAAACATCAAAATCATTGCGCGCCTCATCGCGTGCCGGCACAACCTGCTTCATCGGTACCAGATGCTGGTTACTGTAATCACCAGTCATGGTGAGGTCGTTACGCTCAAAAGAGGTGGTGGCGGGCAAAACGATATCGGCATGCTTCGCCGCCGCAGTCCAGAAACACTCGGAGATCACCACCAGCTCTGGCTTTTGCCAGGCGCGAATCAGACGATTGGTATCCTGATGATGGGTGAAGTTTGCCCCACCCGCCCACCAGAGAAAGCGGATATCCGGGAAATGGCGGTCCATACCGTTGTGTTGGTAGAACCCTCCGGGGTTTTCCAGAGCCTCAACGATGCGCGCAACCGGGATTTTATCCACCGCATCGGTGCCACCTTTTACGCTCCCCTGCATGGAGGCGAGCACCGCCGCGCGACGCGTCGGATTGCCGCCATTAGCAAAATGATAAGAGAGACCAAAACCACCGCCAGGCGTGCCAATTTGCCCGAGCATGGCGGCCAACGTGACGATCATCCAGTGCTTTTGTTCACCATACTGCTGACGTTGCATACCCCACCCGGCCATCAGCATGGTGGTATTTTGGTGAAATATTTCTGCCAGTTCACGTATTTTCGCCGCAGGTACACCACAAATCTCCGCAGCCCACTCTGCCGTTTTGGCGACATCATCGGATTTCCCCACAAGATAGTCGGCAAATCGTTCATAACCGGTGGTACAGCGGGCAAGAAACGCCTCGTCGTGCCAGCCGTTTTCCACCAGCGTATGGGCAATGCCGAGCATCAGGGCGACATCGGTACCCATATGCGGGGCGACCCACTCCATTTTGTCACCAAAGAAATCCACGCTCTCCGATCGCATCGGATCAATGCAGATCAGGCGTTTACCGCTGTTGCGTAACGCCTCAAAGTACGCGAGTCCCTGCTCATCAGAGGCGTTCCAGGCAATCTTCAGGGTGTTGAGCGGATTCGCGCTCCAAAGCACCACCACGTCGCTGTGCTCCAGTACGACGGGCCAACTGGTCTGCTGCTGATAGACTTCGTTCCCGCCCACGACGTACGGCATGATGGCCTGCGCCGCCCCCGTTGAGTAATCCCCCAAATGGCCGGTATAACCACCCGCCAGCGCCATATACCGCTGCAGCAGGGTCGCGGCCTTGTGTAACACACCGTTCGAACGCCAACCGTACGAACCGGCAAAAATGGAGGACGGACCGTAACTGTCGCGAATGCGCTTATGCTGGGTATGGATCAGATTCAGCGCCTCATCCCAGCTGACACGGACAAACTCATCCTGCCCGCGCACACCCTGTGGGGCCTCCGGCGAGGCCAGAAAGCCTTTACGCACCATCGGAAAACGCACCCGCGTTTTGCTGTGTACCTGATCGCGCACCACGGTCTGCAACGAATTGGGCTGTGAAGTGGGCAATGCGCCACGCGAGGAGAAAACCGTGTCGCCATCGGTTTCAACAAGAATGGGTCCCCAGTGGGCGGCGGTTAATACCGAGTAATGTGCGGGTGAATTAGCCAAGATGGCGCTCCTGAATGCGATGTGACGGCTTATTTATTATGCCGTTCAATGTTACTTACAAATTTCAGAGTCTTCCCTGGAATTTTCTTCATGTTCACACGTCATAATCAACCGCCACAGTCGCTGTGGTAAAGAATAAAAAAGTCATTAAGGAATTAAGATGAAGAAACGTGTATTTGTGATTGCTGCCATCGTGAGCGGCGCCCTGGCGGTTTCTGGCTGCACAACAAACCCTTACACCGGTGAACGCGAAGCGGGTAAATCCGGCATGGGGGCGGGCATTGGTTCGCTGGTGGGTGCGGGCATTGGCGCGCTCTCCTCGTCGAAGAAAGATCGCGGCAAAGGCGCGTTGATTGGCGCAGCCGCAGGGGCCGCCGTGGGTGGTGGTATCGGTTACTACATGGACGTGCAGGAAGCAAAACTGCGCGAAAAAATGCAGGGAACCGGCGTGAGCGTGACGCGCAGTGGCGATAACATCATTCTGAATATGCCCAACAACGTCACCTTCGACAGCAGCAGCGCCAACCTGAAACCTGCCGGGGCCAACACCCTGACCGGCGTGGCTATGGTACTGAAAGAGTACAATAAAACCGCGGTCAACGTATTGGGCTTCACCGACAGCACCGGCAGCCAGGATCTGAACATGCGTCTGTCACAGCAGCGTGCGGACTCCGTTGCCAGCGCCCTGATCACTCAGGGTGTGGAAGCTAACCGTATCCGCACCCGTGGAATGGGCCCGGCGAATCCAATAGCCAGCAACAGCACCGCGGAAGGTAAAGCACAAAACCGCCGCGTAGAGATCACGTTGAGTCCAATTCAGTAACGTTTTGTGCCGGAGACAGGCTGTGCCTTATCCGGCATGAAGCACTTGCCATCGTTGATTTTCACGATAAGGTGTTCACACTAAATTCAGGGAAATCAGCGATGAGCAAATCAACACGTGCCACCATCAGCGATGTGGCGAAAGCCGCAAAAACGGGTAAGACCAGCATTTCACGCTACCTCAACGGTGAGAAGCATCTGCTTTCCGACGCGCTGTTGGCCCGCATTGAACACGCCATTGCCGAACTCGACTATCGCCCCAGCCTGATGGCACGAGGCCTGAAGCATGGCCGTACCCGCCTGATAGGCCTGATTATCGCCGACATTACCAACCCCTACTCCGTTAACGTGTTAAGCGGTATCGAAGCTGCCTGTCGCGAAAAAGGCTTTACCCCGCTGGTCTGTAATACCAACAACGAAGTGGACCAGGAGCTGCATTATCTCGATCTGCTGCGCAGCTATCAGGTTGAGGGGATTGTGGTGAATGCCGTCGGCATGCGCGAAGAAGGGCTGAACCGCCTGCAACAGTCTGCACTACCGATGGTGTTGATTGATCGTAAAATTCCGGATTTCGCCTGTGATATGGTCGGTCTGGATAACACCCAGGCGGCGACAGTTGCCACTGAGCACCTGATTGAACAAGGCTTCGAAGCTATTCTGTTCCTCAGCGAGCCGTTGGGGATGGTTAACACCCGACGCGAACGTCTGACTGCTTTTCGCGCCACGCTGGCGCGATATCCCGGCGTTATCGCCGAAAATGCTGAGGTTTCGCTGGCGGAAAATACGCAACTGGATGACACGCTGCGTCAGTTTCATCAGCAGCATCGCGGAATGCGTAAGGCCGTTATCTCTGCCAACGGCGCGCTCACGCTGCAGGTGGCCCGCTCGCTTAAGCGTATTGGCCTCAACTGGGGCAGCGACATCGGCCTGCTCGGTTTTGACGAACTGGAATGGGCCGAACTGGCTGGCGTCGGCATCACCACCCTGAAGCAGCCCACCTGGCAGATTGGCTATACCGCCGTCGAGCAGGTTGTACGCCGGATCGATGGTAAATCGGATGCTGTTCAGGAACAGGTTTTCTCCGGTGAGCTGATCGTTCGCGGGTCTACCGCCCGTTAAATTTCCTTCGTGATGGTGATCATAAATTCGGCATCAGAGTCTTTTCTTTGGAACCGGTTCCATCTAGCGTTATAGCAAGAACGCACGATTTGGAGTTTCCATGAAAAGAAAAATTATGGTGGTCACCGCTGCTTACGGTTACGACCAGGTGCATGCAGCTGGCGGGCAAACGGCCATGCTGCCTATTATTGCTGAAGCTGGTGCTGACGGCGTTGAAATTCGCCGCGAAATGCTGAGCGACACCGAGCTTAAAACGCTGCCAACCCTGGCATCCGCGATTGAAATCTTCGGCCTGCTGGCCTGCTACTCCGCGCCAGAACCGCTATTTCTACAAGATGGTCATCTCAATCCCCACCTGCCAGCGCTCCTTCAGGAAGCCCAAACGTTGCAGGCGTTATGGTTAAAAGTCTCTCTGGGTCATTTTTCCCATACCCAGCAGTTCGACACACTGCGTGAGTGGCTCAATGACAGCGGTATGGAACTGGTGGTCGAAAACGATCAAACGTCCTGCGGACGACTGCAGCCTATGCTGCACTTCAGGGATGCCTGCCAGAAGCAGGATCTGCCGGTATCCCTGACCTTTGATATGGGCAACTGGCTGTGGGTCGGCGACTCCCCCGAAGACGCCGCGCAGGCGCTCGCCTCAACCGTGGGGTATATCCATGTGAAGGCCGCCACTCCGCATCTCGACAGCTTTCGTGCCGTTGCGCCCGATCGGGCAGACCCGCGCTGGCTGGCACTGTTAAACACGCTGCCCACGGACGTCCCGCGCGGCATTGAATTCCCCCTGGAAGGGCACGATTTAGCGGCGGTGACCCGTCACTACGTCGAACTGCTACGCGAGGAGTAACACATGAAAAATTCACTGGATGTCGTCACCATTGGCGAAGCAATGACGATGTTTGTCGCCACGCAAACCGGCGAACTGGCGGATGTAGAGACATTTATCAAACGGGTCGCGGGCGCAGAGCTTAACGTGGCAACCGGCCTTGCTCGTCTGGGCCTCAAGGTCGGCTGGGTGAGTCGCGTAGGTCACGACAGTTTTGGCCGTTTTATTATTAAGTCGCTGGAAAAAGAAGGGATTGATGCGCAGGGAGTCACCCAGGATGGACGCTACGCAACCGGCTTTCAGCTGAAATCTAAAGTCGAAAATGGAACCGATCCCATCGTGGAATATTTTCGCAAAGGCTCAGCCGCCAGCCATCTTGACATGGAGGATTATCACGAAGCGTACTTCTCCAGCGCACGCCACCTGCACCTGAGTGGCGTGGCGGCAGCGCTGTCCGCCAGTTCTTACGAACTGCTGGCCCATACTGCCCGCACCATGAAAGCCCAGGGAAAGACTATCTCGTTCGATCCCAATTTACGCCCGGTGCTGTGGAATAGCGAAGCGGAGATGGTGGAGAAACTCAACCGACTCGCATTCCAGGCCGACTGGGTTCTGCCGGGGTTAAAAGAGGGCATGATTTTGACGGGACAACAGACGCCTGAAGGCATCGCTGACTTTTATCTGCGCCATGGCGTGAAGGCAGTGATTGTTAAAACGGGTGCCGATGGCGCCTGGTATAAGGCAGCCAACGGCGAGCAGGGCTGCGTCGCACCGGTGAAGGTCGACAACGTGGTCGATACCGTCGGCGCGGGCGATGGCTTTGCGGTCGGCGTCATCAGCGCCCTGCTGGAAGGGCACTCACTGCATCAGGCGGTGACCCGAGGCAATAAAATTGGCGCCCTGGCCATACAGGTTCAGGGCGACAGCGAAGGATTACCCACACGTGAACAATTAGCGGAATAAACCCCCGGCCCACTCTGTACCCTACATACAGAGGCGGCGTAACAGCATAACCAGAGGGCAGTCTATGAATAGCTCAACCAATGCAGCAAAACGCTGGTGGTACATCATGCCAATCGTGTTCATCACGTACAGCCTGGCGTATCTCGACCGCGCGAACTTCAGCTTCGCCTCCGCCGCAGGCATTAACGAGGATCTTGGCATTACCAAAGGGATCTCTTCCCTGCTGGGTGCCCTGTTTTTCCTCGGCTATTTCTTTTTCCAGATCCCAGGCGCAATTTACGCCGAGCGCCGCAGCGTACGAAAACTCATTTTTATCTGCCTGATCCTGTGGGGCGGGTGCGCCTCGCTGACCGGAATGGTCAGTAACATCCCCATGCTTGCGGCCATCCGTTTTATTCTTGGCGTCGTAGAAGCCGCCGTCATGCCCGCGATGCTGATTTATATCAGCAACTGGTTTACCAAATCCGAGCGTTCACGCGCCAACACCTTCCTGATCCTCGGTAACCCGGTCACCGTGCTGTGGATGTCCGTCGTTTCGGGTTATTTGATTCAGGCGCTCGGCTGGCGTGAAATGTTCATCATCGAAGGCTTTCCGGCCGTCATTTGGGCGTTCTGCTGGTGGGTGTTGGTCAAAGACAAACCTTCCCAGGTGGGCTGGCTGACGGAGTCCGAAAAAAGCGCGCTGCAGGCACAGCTGGAACAAGAGCAGCAGGGAATTAAAGCCGTGCGTAACTATGGTGAGGCTTTCCGCTCACGCAATGTGATCCTGCTGTGTATGCAGTATTTTACCTGGAGTATCGGCGTTTACGGTTTTGTGTTGTGGCTGCCGTCAATTATCCGCAGCGGCGGCGCGAATCTCGGCATGGTGGAAGTGGGCTGGCTTTCATCGGTCCCGTATCTGGCCGCCACCTTCGCGATGATTTTGGCCTCATGGGCTTCCGACAAACTGCAAAACCGTAAGCTGTTTGTCTGGCCGCTGTTACTGATCGCCGCGTGTGCCTTTATCGGCTCCTGGGCCGTTGGCGCTGACCACTTCTGGATGTCTTACACCCTGCTGGTGATAGCCGGTGCGGCGATGTACGCCCCGTATGGTCCCTTCTTCGCCATCATTCCTGAAATGCTGCCGCGTAACGTCGCCGGGGGCGCCATGGCGCTGATTAACAGTATGGGCGCGCTGGGGTCATTCTTTGGCTCCTGGTTTGTTGGCTACCTCAATGGCACCACCGGCAGCCCGTCCGCCTCGTACATTTTTATGGGGGTGGCGCTTTTTGTCTCAGTGTGGCTAACTCTGATTGTTAAGCCTGCTAATAATACCTGCATTCCGGTTGGCGCACGCCACGCTTAAATTTTAACTTACGGAGATTCGCATGAAGCCGTCCATTATTCTCTACAAAGCGTTACCTGACGATTTACTGCAGCGCCTGGAAGCACATTTTTCGGTGACTCAAGTCCCTAACCTGCGCCCGGAAACGGTCGCACAGCACGCGCAGGCCTTCGCCAGTGCGGAAGGTCTGCTGGGCTCCAGCGAAACCGTCAATAGCGCCCTGCTGGAGAACATGCCCAGGCTGCGCGCAACCTCAACAATCTCCGTAGGCTATGACAATTTCGACGTCGAGGCGCTTAACGCCCGTAATGTCTTACTGATGCACACCCCAACCGTACTGACCGAAACCGTGGCGGATACGATAATGGCACTGGTGTTAAGTACGGCTCGCCGCGTAGTCGAGGTGGCTGAACGCGTGAAAGTAGGTGAATGGACCAAGAGCATCGGGCCGGATTGGTTCGGCACCGATGTACATCACAAAACGTTGGGGATTGTCGGTATGGGCCGCATCGGCCTCGCACTGGCACAACGCGCCCATTTCGGCTTTGGCATGCCCATTCTCTACAATGCACGCCGCCAGCATAAGGAAGCGGAAGAGCGCTTCAACGCGCGCTACTGCAATCTGGATACGCTATTGCAGGAATCGGATTTTGTCTGTCTGATCCTGCCGCTAACGGATGAGACTCACCATCTGTTTGGCGCCGCGCAGTTCGCCAAAATGAAGTCATCCGCCATTTTCATCAACGCTGGACGTGGCCCGGTCGTGGACGAAACCGCACTGATTGCCGCCCTGCAAAGCGGGGAGATTCATGCCGCCGGTCTGGATGTGTTTGAGCAGGAACCGCTGCCGGTAGACTCTCCGCTGCTGTCGTTACCAAACGTGGTGGCGCTACCGCATATTGGTTCGGCAACCCATGAAACCCGCTACAACATGGCAGCCTGTGCGGTAGATAACTTAATTGATGCACTGCAAGGGAACGTCGAGAAGAACTGTGTGAATCCGCAGGTAGCAGGATAAAAAAATGCCGGGTGTCGCTATTGCGTACCCGGCATTCTGTATATCGTTATTCCCTGAATTACTGGGCTGCGTTCACCGCAGCAGTCCAGGCTTGATTAAATGCCTGATGCTGGGCTGCCAGCGGGCCAATCAGCGTGTTGTACTGGCTTGCCTGTTGTGAGGTCGGGAACTGGATACCGTTCGCCACAAAGCTCACCTGCGTATCCTGCTGCGCGATAAAATCACCCACCTGTACCAGTTGCTGCGTAAAGATTTGCGCGGCAGGAATCAGCGGCTGTAGCGCCTCTGACGGAGCAGTCACGACTTTGCTGTAGACCTGATCAAAGACGGGTTTCAGATCCTCGCTTTGCTTCAGCGCACCACGTGCGGCATCGGCCTGCAGCTTCGCATTCTGCAGCTGTTGCCCTAACACGCCCAGCGCACCATTTGCCTGACGCAGCGGTTCACGCTGGGTCACGTAATCCTGAGGAACACGGATGGCATTTACGCTATCCACAACCGGGCGCAGACCGGAGTCCATCGCCTGATTCACCTGCTGTGAATAACCATAAAGAATCGCGTAATCGGAGACAAACGGGCCAAACTGTTTTTTCTGATCGGCGGTCAGCGTCGGTAAACGCTCTCCGCTACGCATTGCAGTATTCTGCAGGAAATCGACAAACGCTTTGCGTTGATCGCCTTCTTTATCAAAACACCCACTCAGGCCAACTACCATTAAGAGCGCCAAAACAGGCGCAAACCAGCGAGAGCAGGACTTACCTGTCGCCATTTTAATACTCCTTCACCCAAAAATGCGCACAACGACACCCGCGTGCCTGACGATGACAAGGATAGTCCAGGTCAGCCCCGCAAGATACCCTTTCCGCGTAATCTTGTCGGGGAAAATACCCGTTTCGGTGGCCCTGCGTTTTGCTGAACAATGCGCCATCAGCCGAATGGCGTAAAAATTTTGTCATCTTTACAAATGAGTTTGGCCGAGAGGAGATCCCGACCGTTATCAGATCGTTAGCAAACTACAGGTCGGCCACCGCGATCCGCTGAAACGCGCCCACCGCGCGCACCCCACGCCCGGCGTCTTTTTTTGCGACTATTCTTAATGAGCTTCGATGAAATTCACGATCCCGCTGTGTGATTTTAGGAGTCCTCAATGGAATATAAAGATCCTATGCTTGAACTGCTTAGCAGTCTGGAACAGATTGTTTTTAAAGATGTATCGCAGACCGTCACCTTGACGCAAAAAGCCAACCCGTTTACCGAATTTGAACAGCTACGACGAGGGACGGGTTTAAAAACAGATGATTTTGCCCGAGTAATGGGCGTAACGGTTGCGATGGTTCATGAGTGGGAGTCTAAACGCGTAAAGCCTTCCAGTACCGAATTGAAATTGATGCGCCTGATTCAGGCCGACCCGAGATTAAGTAAGCAGTTGATGGATTGATGTTTTTTCTGGTTTTTCTTCAGAACGGTCCTGTAAATGGACCGTTCTACTACCAGCCCCAGCAACAAAAAAGAAAATAGTAGTTGCATCCTCCGGCGTAAAATGAGTTAATGCACTCAACGGTTTGACGTACAGACCATTACAGCAGTTTAGTAAGGCAAGTCCCTTCAAGAGTTATCATTGATACCCTTCGTAGTGAGCATTTTCCTTTACTGTTAAAAAATCTGTAAAGCACGCCATATCGCCGAAAGGCACACTTATTTTTTAAAAGGTAATACACTATGTCCGGTAAAATGACTGGTATCGTAAAATGGTTCAACGCTGATAAAGGCTTCGGTTTCATCACTCCTGACGATGGCTCAAAAGACGTGTTCGTACACTTCTCTGCTATCCAGAACGAAGGCTACAAATCTCTGGACGAAGGTCAGAAAGTTTCCTTCACCATCGAAAGCGGCGCTAAAGGCCCGGCAGCTGGCAACGTAACCAGCCTGTAAGCTTAAAAAGCTCAAAATTCTAGATCCCTGCCAAACGGCGGGGATTTTTTTTATCTGTCTCTCGCAATAATTTCCCCAGCTTTCTTCTTTGCATTACTTTACCCACCGCACCTTTGACCTTTCCCTAAGGGTAAGCTTTATAGTACGTCGGCATGTATTCCACAATTTTCACAAGGAATTGAAGCTATGTCGAAAACCTCACTGTTGCTGTTATTAGGTTTACTCACCACAAGTAGCGTATTCGCTGCTACCCCGGAATCAACCTTTCTGGCGCAACATGGGCTAAGCGGGAAATCCGTTGAGCAAATTGTCGACGCCATTGACCAGTCGCCTCAGAGTCGACCACTGCCCTATTCTGCCTCCATCACCAGCACCGAACTAAAGCTCTCTTCCGGTGAACAGGTTTATACACTACCGCTTGGTGACAAGTTCTATCTCTCCTTTGCCCCGTACGAATGGCAAACTCACCCCTGCTTTAACCACAGCCTTTCTGGCTGCAAGGGAGAAATGCCCGAGAAGACCTTTGATGTCAAAGTGACGGATAGCAAGGGAGACGTGGTGGTGCAGAAAGCAATGACCAGCTACCGCAATGGTTTTATCGGCGTATGGCTACCACGCAATATGGAAGGCACAATTGAAGTGAGCTACAACGGCAAAAAAGCGTCTCACGCCATCAAAACGATGAATGACAGCCAGACCTGTCTGACCGAATTGCAGCTGCGCTAACAGCATAAAAAAATGCCGGATAGGCAATTGCGTATCCGGCATTTTTTACGTCAATACAGACGGTTACTGCAGCAGCGAAATATCCGCCACGCGCAGGAACAGCTCACGCAGTTTTTCGAGCATGGTGAGACGGTTGATACGTAAATCCTTATCTTCCACCATAACCATTACTTTCTCGAAGAACGCATCAACCGGTTCGCGCAGTTCGGCCAGTTCGACCAGCGCTTCCTGATAGCGACCCTCAGCAAACGCAGGCTCCAGCTTGTCACGCAGTACCACAACCTTCATCGCCAGTGTAATTTCTTCCGGCTCTTTCAGCGTTGCTGCATTCACACGGTCGTTCAGCGGCTCTGTCGTTTTCGCGAGGATGTTAGAAACACGTTTGTTGGCTGCAGCCAGCGCAGACGCGGCTTCCAGCGTACGGAAGTGCGAAACCGCCTTCATACGTGCGTCGAAATCAGCCGGACGCGTCGGACGACGCGCCAGCACCGCCTGAATGGTATCAACGGTGTAGCCTTCGTCCTGATACCAGGCACGGAAGCGGCCCAGCATAAAGTCGATGACATCATCCACTACGTTCGCGTTGGACAGCTTGTCACCGTACAGACGTACCGCTTCTTCGGTCAGCGTTTGTAGATCGAGGTTCAGGTTCTTCTCAACGATGATACGCAGCACGCCCAGCGCAGCACGACGCAGTGCAAACGGGTCTTTGTCACCTTTTGGATGCTGACCAATACCGAAGATACCCGCCAGGGTGTCCATTTTATCGGCAATGGCTACCGCACAGGCCACCGGGTTAGACGGCAGGTCATCACCGGCAAAGCGTGGCTGATATTGCTCGTTCAGCGCTACCGCTACATCTTCCGCTTCACCATCATGACGTGCGTAGTGCATGCCCATCACGCCCTGGGTGTCGGTGAACTCGAAGACCATATTGGTCATCAGGTCACACTTGGACAGCAGGCCCGCGCGGGTGGCATGGTTGACGTCAGCGCCAATCTGTTCGGCAATCCAGCCCGCCAGCGCCTGAATACGATCGGTCTTGTCGCGCAGAGTACCCAGTTGCTGTTGGAACAGCACGGTTTGCAGACGTGGCAGATGATCTTCCAGACGTTTTTTGCGGTCAGTATTGAAGAAGAATTCGGCATCCGCCAGACGCGGACGAACCACTTTTTCGTTACCGGAAATAATCTGCATCGGATCTTTCGATTCGATGTTAGCGACGAAGATAAAATTCGGCAGCAGTTTGCCGTCGTTCGCGTACACCGGGAAGTACTTCTGGTCACCTTTCATGGTGTGAACCAGCGCTTCAGACGGTACCGCGAGGAATTTTTCTTCGAACTTCGCCGTCAGCACCACCGGCCATTCAACCAGAGACGCGACTTCTTCCAGCAGGCTTTCGCTCAGGTCAGCGTTACCGCCAATCTTACGCGCCGCCTCTTCGGCATCGGCCTTGATTTTTGCCTTACGCTCGGCGTAATCAGCAATGACTTTGCCGCGCTGGCGCAGGATTTCAGGATACTGGTCGGCATTGTCGATGGTGAACTCAGGCTCGCCCATAAAGCGGTGGCCGCGGATCACGCGATCGGACTGAATACCCAGAATCGTTGCCGGGATGACTTTGTCGCCCAGCAGCAGCGTGACGGTATGAACCGGGCGCACGAAATGGACGTCAGACGCGCCCCAGCGCATCAGTTTCGGGATCGGCAGCTTAGCCAGTGACGTGGCAATCATGTTTGGCAGCAGCGTTTCTGCGCTTTCGCCTTTCACATGCGCACGGTACAGCAGCCATTCACCTTTGTCGGTGGTCAGCCGTTCAGCCTGATCAACGGTGATACCGCAACCGCGCGCCCAACCTTCTGCCGCTTTGCTCGGTTTACCTTCAGCGTCAAACGCCTGGGCAATCGCCGGGCCGCGCTTTTCTACTTCACGGTCAGGTTGCGATTCAGCAAGGGCAGCCACTTTCAGCGCCAGACGACGCGGCGCAGCAAACCACTCTACGTTGCCGTGTGCGAGGCCAGCATTGTCCAGCTCCGCAGTGAAGTTCGCAGCAAAGGACTCAGCCAGGCTGCGCAGTGCTTTTGGTGGCAGCTCTTCAGTGCCAATTTCCACCAGAAAAGTTTTCTCAGACATGGCCGCCTCTTATTTGTCTTTGTTGCACATCGGGAAGCCAAGGGCTTCACGGGAAGCATAGTAAGCTTCTGCCACTGCTTTGGTCAGGGTGCGAATGCGTAGAATATAACGCTGACGCTCGGTGACGGAGATGGCTTTACGCGCATCCAGCAGGTTGAAGCTATGGGCGGCTTTCAGAATACGTTCGTAAGCAGGCAGCGGCAGTGGGTTTTCCAGCGCCAGCAGCTGCTGGGCTTCTTTCTCATACTGCTCGAAGCAGGTGAACAGGAAGTCCACGTCAGCGTATTCAAAGTTGTAAGTCGACTGCTCGACTTCGTTCTGATGGAACACATCGCCGTAAGTGGTTTTACCCAGCGGGCCGTCGCTCCAGACCAGGTCGTAAACGCTGTCTACGCCCTGAATGTACATCGCCAGACGTTCCAGACCGTAAGTGATTTCTCCGGTCACAGGCTTACATTCCAGACCACCAACCTGCTGGAAGTAGGTGAACTGCGTCACTTCCATGCCGTTCAGCCACACTTCCCAACCCAGACCCCAGGCACCCAGCGTTGGGTTTTCCCAGTTATCTTCCACGAAACGGATGTCGTGAATGGTTGGATCCATACCCAGCTCTTTCAGCGAACCAAGGTACAGCTCCTGAATGTTGTCCGGGGACGGCTTAATGACGACCTGGAACTGATAGTAATGCTGTAAGCGGTTCGGGTTTTCGCCATAGCGACCGTCGGTCGGACGACGAGAAGGCTGCACATAAGCAGTCGCCATCGGCTCCGGCCCCAGCGCGCGCAGGCAGGTCATTGGGTGAGAAGTACCCGCGCCGACTTCCATGTCCAATGGTTGAACAATGGTGCAGCCCTGGCGAGCCCAGTAATCCTGTAAGGTCAGGATCAAGCCCTGGAAGGTCCTGGTATCAAACTTTTGCATATTATTTCGTGCTGGATACGTGTGGATTTAAAGGAAGCGATCAGTATACCCGCTGGCTGCAAGATATACAGTACGAAACGGGAAAAAGGAGGAACTTAGCGCATGGAAAGGTGCAAAAACTGCCCGTCTGCGTCAAATGAGCAGACAAAACTCTCTTTACGGAAGGTAGAACCACGCATCTCATAGCTGCCCTGGAACTGTTCGAAGCCGGTTACGTCTATTTTCTGCGTCCCGGTGTTATAACGTTCAGCCGCTTCATTTTTGCATAATGCTTCCATATCCAGCGAACGTGAAGAGCTCACTTTGGCCTTTTGCGCTTTCTGAGCCGGTGCTGGCGGCTGTGGTTCCGCGCATCCTGCCAGCAGGAGGGCAGCCATCGCGGGAAAGAAATACTTCATCATCATTTTATTACCCTCTGATTTGCGGGTCAGTCTTATTATTATTACTGTCTGGAAACGGATCCTATTTTGAGAATCTCATCGGACCATCACAAGCTTTAGCGTAAAAACTCAGATTATTCCAGTGAGATACATCCGCGAAATGCCAGTCAGACTTTTTTTAATGGAAACAGAGGAACTGATGCAGCCCAAAATTTTCTGGATTGATAACCTGCGCGGGATAGCCTGTTTAATGGTGGTTATGATCCATACAACCACCTGGTACATCACCAATGCGCACAGCGTCAGCCCGTTAGCCTGGGATCTTGCCAATGTGCTCAATTCAGCTTCACGCGTCAGCGTACCGCTGTTTTTCATGATTTCAGGCTTTCTTTTCTTTGGCGAGCGCAGCGCCCAGCCGCGACATTTTCTCCGTATTGCGCTCTGCGTTCTGTTTTATAGCGCCGTCGCATTGGCCTACATCTCACTGTTCACCTCGATTAACGCCGAGCTGTCTTTGAAAAATCTGCTGCAAAAACCGGTGTTCTATCACCTGTGGTTTTTCTTCGCCATCGCCGTCATCTACCTGGTCTCACCGCTGATTCAAGTGAAAAGTATTAGCGGAAAAATGCTGCTGGCGCTGATGGTGGTGCTTGGCATCCTTGCTAATCCCAACACCGTCTCGCTAAAAATGGGGGGCGTTGAGTGGCTGCCCATCAACCTGTACATCAGCGGCGACACGGTCTATTACATCCTGTACGGCTTGCTGGGCAGGGCAATTGGCATGATGAATACACAAAAACGCGCGCTCACCTGGGTCTGTGCGGCACTGTGCGTCACCGCCGTCTTTGTTATCTCTCGCGGAACCTTATACGAGCTCCGCTGGCGAGGGAATTTCGCCGACACCTGGTATCTCTACTGCGGCCCAGCCGTATTTATTTGCGCAGTCTCGCTGCTGACGCTGGTCAAAAACACCCTTAGCGCACGCACTATCCCCGTACTGGGCCTGATTTCCCGCCACTCACTGGGTATCTATGGCTTCCACGCGCTGATCATTCATGCGCTGCGCACTAACAGTATCGAGCTCAAGAACTGGCCGCCGCTGGATATGCTGTGGATTTTCAGCGCCACGCTGGCGGGCAGCCTGCTACTTTCGGTTCTGCTGCAACGCATCGATACACGCCGACTGGTGAGTTAACACTCACCCGTCGTTACTCTTTTAGCGGGCGCATCAGCATAATTTGCCCCGCTAAACACACGAAGAATGCCATTGGATAGGCGCCCATTTCGATGAGTGACAAGGGAGCGTTCAGCATCCCCAGCAGCAGCAACCCTACTGTTATCAATGCCACCATCTGGCACACACGCGTAAAGTGTTCGTCATTCTGATTACTATTTTCAGCACGCTGGTAAGCGTACGTCACAAACATCCCTGTCATCAGGACACCCAGAAAGTATCCTTTCCCGTTCAATAAGGGACAGGCGCGCCATAAACCAATAACGTAAATGAGTGCACCCGAAAGGAATAATAGCCATGCCATAAACCTCGTAGTCTTCATTGGGATCTCCTTATCCATCACGGATACAATATGAATAACCCACTAAAGACAACACAGAAAAATAGCACTAAGTTATATTTTCAGAATAAATCCATACACGTAAATTATTAATTTAAAAAATACATAGATTATAAAAATCCCCTCCATTTAGCAGAGGGGAAATACGATCATGACATCAACGGCAGCAATTGCTGATAGAGACGACGGAAGGTTTCGCGACGCTGCAAATAAAGCGCATGGCGATCTGCGTCAGGATAATGCGCCTGTTCCAGCGCCAGTTGAGGCAATAGGTCAGATAATGGCTTATCGGAATTCATCGCAATTTGTGCCAAACGTGCCGCCCCCAACGCAGGACCAACGTCACCACCGGTACGGTAATCCAGCTGCAACCCGCTGATATCAGACAGCATCTGGCGCCAGTACTCGCTGCGAGCCCCACCGCCAATGAGCGTAATGCTGGCCGGTTTAACACCACAGGCATGCACCACATCCATACCATCTGCCAGCGCGAATCCCACGCCTTCCAGCACTACTTTCGCCAGTTCTGCCGGCCCATGCTGATGCGTCAGACCAAAAAAGACGCCTTTCGCCTGCGGATTATTATGCGGCGTACGTTCACCCGACAGGTACGGTAAAAACCAGACGGGTTCAGCCTGCTCATCCGCCTGTTGTGCCGCAGTTATTAGCGCAGGAACGGTGCTCAGCCCGGTTAATTTTGCCGCCCAGTCCAGGCAGGATGCCGCACTGAGCATAACGGACATCAGATGCCATCTTTCAGGTAAAGCATGACAAAAACTGTGTACCGCACTTTCTGGTTTACTGAGGAATCCGTCGCTTACCGCAAAGTAAACACCGGACGTGCCCAGCGAAAGCATCGCCTGACCGGCATTCATCATACCGACGCCAACCGCGCCTGCCGCGTTATCTCCGCCACCCGCAATCACCGGGATCTCGGACATGCCCCAGGCTTGCGCGACCGCAGGCAACAACGTGCCAGTAATCTCGCTGCCTTCAAATAACGCAGGCATATTCGCACGGGTCAGGTGACAGGCTGCCAGCATGACGTCGCTCCAGTCGCGCTTCGCAACGTCCAGCCACATCGTACCGGCGGCATCAGACATATCGCTGGCGAATTCCCCGGTCATACGCAAACGCAGGTAATCTTTCGGCAGCAGGACTTTATCAACCTGGCGGAAAATCTCCGGTTCATGGCGCTGAACCCACAGCAATTTGGGTGCCGTAAAACCCGGCATCATCAGATTGCCAGTGATACCGCGAGACTCTGGAACCTGGTTTTCCAGTATCTCGCACTCTTGTGCGCAGCGTCCGTCATTCCACAGGATCGCCGGGCGCAATACCTTCTGCTGATTATCAAGTAGCGTCGCACCGTGCATTTGACCGGCAATCCCCAGCGCCTTCACCTCACTGAGTGAATGTTGCTGAGCCAGTGCTTTGACGGCGCGATCCGTTGCCAGCCACCACTGTTCAGGATCCTGCTCCGACCATAGCGGATGAGGACGCGAAACCGTGAGTTTCTCCGTCTGCGAGGCCACAACATCACCCTGCTCATTCAGCAGTATGGCCTTTACGCCTGATGTGCCCAGATCTATCCCGATATACATAGGGTATCGTTCCTTAAAGAAATGCCCGGTAGCGCAAAGCTATCCGGGCTGACGAACGTTCTTAACGATCCGTTATTTGTCGAACAAATAATGGTTTACCAGATTTTCCAGCTGTTCCTGATGACCGCTCTGATGCACCGGCGCCAGATTATGTTGTTCAGCGTACTGCGCAATTTCGGTCAGCGTCATCTGGCCCTTCAGAATTTGCTGGCCCAGCTCACCATTCCAACCGGCATAACGTTTTGCAACGCGCTGATCCAGGCCGCCATCTTCAATCATGCGAGCTGCGATTTTCAGCGACAGTGCCATGGTGTCCATCGCCCCAATATGACCATAGAACAGATCGTATTTATCGGTGCTCTGGCGACGCACTTTGGCATCAAAGTTCAGGCCTCCCGTGGTGAAACCACCCGCTTTCAGGATTTCGTACATCACCAGCGCATTCTCTTCCACGCTGTTCGGGAACTGGTCGGTATCCCAGCCCAGCTGCGCATCTCCGCGGTTGGCATCGACAGAGCCAAACAGGCCCAGCGCGATCGCGGTGGCGATTTCGTGGTGGAACGAGTGGCCAGCCAGCGTGGCGTGGTTGGCTTCGATATTCAGTTTGATCTCTTTTTCCAGGCCGAACTGTTTCAGGAAGCCGTAAACGGTCGCCGCATCGTAGTCGTACTGATGTTTGGTCGGCTCCTGCGGCTTCGGTTCGATAAGCAAGGTACCCTGAAAACCGGTTTTGTGTTTGTGCTCAACCACCAGTTGCATGAAACGGCCAATCTGCTCGCGTTCCTGACGCAGATCGGTATTAAGCAGAGTTTCATAGCCTTCACGACCGCCCCACAGAACATAGTTTTCGCCGCCTAATTTATGCGTAGCATCCATGGCAGTCACCACCTGGGTGGCCGCCCAACTGAACACTTCCGGATCCGGGTTGGTAGCCGCACCTGCGCCGTAACGTGGGTTAGTAAAGCAGTTTGCCGTCCCCCACAGCAGCTTCACGCCGCTTTGTTCCTGTTTAGCGCCCAGCACATCAACCATCTGCGCAAAGTTGTTTTTGTACTCTTTCAGCGAAGCACCTTCAGGCGAAACATCTACATCATGGAAGCAGTAGTAAGGCACGTTCAGCTTGTGGAAAAACTCAAACGCCACATCCGCTTTGCGTTTCGCCAGCGCCAGCGCTTCACCGGGTTGCTGCCATGGGCGGTCAAAGGCTCCCATGCCGAACATGTCTGCACCATTCCAACAGAAAGTGTGCCAATAGCAGGCGGCAAAACGCAGGTGATCTTCCATACGCTTGCCTAACACTTTCTCATCAGGATTGTAATGGCGAAATGCGAGCGGGTTAGTGGATTTTGTCCCTTCAAAACGAACACGGTCGAGTTGGTCAAAATAAGCCTGCATAATAAGCTCCATAATCAGGTAATACGGCAAGTAAACTGCGATATCGCCATACTGGAATTTCCTGATTTATTGCTCAATTACGTTATTTCACACCGCTATTAAGAGAATACCCAAATGTGCGCTGGCTCCCAAAAAAACGCGCTAAATAAAGAAATAAAAAGACGATCGGGATCGAAACCTGATGAATAAACTAAAAACCATAATCCGCGGATAAGATATGACAATTGCCTTCCCGCTTAGGGTATGTGAGTTTTGCGTAGCGCTACGCAAATCAAAAATTTGTCACACATAATCAGGCAGCATTATCCACGGTTTTGGTAGTATCGACAGGCCCATATTCACCCTTTCCAGGACAGGCTCTTATGTTTGATAAACGTCACCGTATCACTCTTTTATTTAATGCCAATAAAGCCTACGACCGCCAGGTGGTTGAAGGCGTGGGTGAATATTTGCAAGCGTCGCAATCTGAATGGGATATATTCATCGAGGAAGATTTTCGCGCGCGTATTGATAATATTAAAGACTGGTTAGGCGACGGTGTTATTGCCGATTATGACGACGATGACATTGCGCAATTACTTGCCGATGTCGATGTCCCCATCGTTGGCGTCGGGGGTTCTTACCATCTTGCTGAACATTATCCACCGGTCCACTACATTGCCACCGATAACCACGCATTGGTTGAAAGCGCCTTTCTGCATTTGAAAGAAAAAGGGGTGAACCGCTTTGCATTTTACGGTCTACCACCTTCCAGCGGCAAACGCTGGGCCGAGGAGCGTGAATATGCCTTTTGCCAACTGGTAGCGAAAGAAAAGTACCGTGGCGTGGTCTATCAGGGCCTGGAAACTGCACCAGAAAACTGGCAACACGCACAAAATAGGTTAGCCGACTGGCTGCAAACTCTGCCGCCGCAAACCGGAATTATCGCCGTCACCGACGCGCGTGCACGGCACGTTTTGCAGGCCTGTGAACATCTGCATATTCCGGTACCGGAGAAACTGTGCGTCATTGGCATTGATAACGAAGAACTGACCCGCTACCTGTCGCGCGTGGCGTTATCATCCGTTGCTCAGGGTGCTCGTCAGATGGGCTATCAGGCCGCAAAACTCCTGCACCGCGTGCTGGCGAACGAAGAGCCGACGCTACAACGCATTCTGGTCCCTCCGGTACGCGTCGTGGAACGTCGTTCAACCGACTACCGTTCACTTACCGATCCGGCCGTTATTCAGGCGATGCACTTCATCCGCAACCATGCCTGTAAGGGCATCAAGGTCGAACAGGTACTAGATTCAGTGGGGATTTCACGGTCGAATCTGGAGAAGCGTTTTAAAGAGGAGGTCGGGGAGACCATTCATGCGGTGATCCATGCCGAAAAGCTGGAGAAAGCGCGCAGCCTGCTGATTTCCACCACGCTTTCCATCAACGAGATTTCACAAATGTGCGGCTACCCGTCTCTGCAGTATTTCTATTCGGTGTTCAAGAAAGAGTACGACACGACGCCAAAAGAATACCGCGATGTGAACAGCGAAGTGCTGATGTGATGTGTTGCCGGATGGCGACTGCGCTTTATCCGGCCGACGAGTCATCTTGTTGGCCGGATAAACGTAGCGCCATCAGGCGCAGGAATTACATATGCGCTGCAATTAAGCGCTGGTTATCCTGGTACATCGCGAACAGATAGTTGTTGTAGCTCTTCCCTTGGGTGGAATACCCCTTCAGCTTATGAATCATCGCCGTGGCGGTGACTTCCTGATCGGTTTTACGCAGCTGAGCGCGTGACTTACGGAAAGAAGAGTATGCCGGATGCGTATTCAGATTAATGACGTAAGCCGTCACTGACTCTTTCACCGAGTCAAACTGAGAGTAGCCTTTCACCTTACCCGGCGCATTGGTGCAACGACCTTTGACACATTTCATGCCAAACAGATTATTGTTGCTACGTGCCAGCTTCGACGTACCCCAGCCGCTTTCTGCCGCAGCCATGGTTGCCACCATACTGGTAGGGATAATATCCACGCGCTCAAGCAGCGTGTTCCACGGAATTTTACGCGTGTTGCCAGACCAGCTCACCTTGTAGCGTTTGGCGATATCTTTCATGCGCGCACGCTCGCTCGGCGACCAGCGATTCTGGTACTGCTTTGAAATCAGCCAGTTACGTTCAGCAGTAATGGCCGCATTTTGACTAGTAATGTAAGGCATAACCGTCCGGAGAAACGCTTTTTTCCTTGGTGTTCCGGAAGGGTATTTTCGCAAATCAGGAAGTGAACTACTCTTTGCACTATTGCGAGAATACTCTTGTTTACTGCTTACCTGTGTATTACTTGTCTTGGTTGCCTGGGGCTTCTGACTCGTTGTTGCCGTGTGTGTCTTTGCCAGCACCTCACCGGAAAATGCAATGGTGAGTAACATTAGAATCATGGCCCCATATCGTCGAATGGGAGTCAATATCATTAGGTCTCCTGGTCGGATTTATACATTCCAACACCTTATATTTTTCATAAAAATGAGAGATGAATCTCAAATCATAGCAAAAATAGCCGTCAAGAGCACCCAAAGGAATAGTCCAATTCCGAAACTATGTCACGCGCTAACGGTTAAGATTGGTATTAATTCGAAGAAAATGCGGGTGTTATCGCAAAATAATGCCGTTTTTTGCGCACGATCGCTCACCCTCACGTCTCATCCTGGCGGAATCCACCCAAAGGATGAGTCTCCGACCGTAATTCGCTGGCAAACTGGCTAAAATCGCAGCATTCAGGACAGCGTTATGAAACTTGCCGCCTTTGCGCTGGCGCTTATGCCAGGCATCACCATCGCCTCGTCATGGACTTCTCAAGGGTTCCCCACCTTCGAAGTGGAGGGTACGGGTAAGTTTGTCAGCCATGCAACGTTGACGAAGGGTACCCGTCCTTTAATACTAAATTTTGACCAACAGTGCTGGCAGCCTGCCGAAACCATTAAACTCAACCAGATGCTGTCGCTAAAACCTTGCACAGGCGAGCCACCACAGTGGCGTTTATTCAAAGACGGTAGTTACACGCTGGAAGTGGATACCCGCTCCGGAACGCCAACGTTGATACTGTCACTAGCATCCGCCGTTGAGCCGGTGAGCAACCTGATTCGCCAGTGTCCGAAATGGGATGGCTCACCGCTGACGCTGGATGTGAGTCAGACTTTCCCTGAAGGTGCCGTGGTGCGTGATTACTACAGCCAGCAGACGGCAATGGTTAAGCACGGTCAAATCACCCTCCAACCCGCAGCCAGTAGCAACGGGCTATTACTGCTTGAACGCGCAGAAACGGACGCCCCTGCCCCCTTCGACTGGCATAACGCCACAGTGTATTTCGTACTGACGGATCGCTTTCAAAACGGCGATCCGACCAATGACCACAGCTACGGTCGCCACAACGACGGCATGCAGGAGATTGGGACGTTTCACGGTGGCGATTTACGCGGCCTCACCAGCAAACTCGACTATCTGCAACAGTTAGGCGTTAACGCCCTGTGGATCAGCGCTCCGTTTGAGCAGATTCACGGCTGGGTAGGTGGTGGCACCAAAGGGGATTTCCCCCACTACGCCTATCACGGTTATTACACGCAAGACTGGACCACGCTTGATGCCAATATGGGCAACGAGGCCGATCTGCGTGCGCTGGTCGATGGCGCTCACCAGCGCGGTATCCGCATTCTGTTCGATGTGGTGATGAACCATGCCGGTTACGCGACGCTGGCCGATATGCAGGCTTATCAGTTTGGCGCGTTATATTTATCGGGCGATGAATTGAAACATACGCTCGGTGAACACTGGACGGACTGGAAGCCCGCCGCCGGACAGAGCTGGCACAGCTTTAATGATTACATCAATTTCAGTGATAAAGCCGCCTGGGAAAAATGGTGGGGGAAAAATTGGATCCGTACCGACATCGGCGACTACGACAGCCCCGGTTTTGACGACCTGACGATGTCGCTGGCCTTCCTGCCCGATCTGAAAACCGAGTCCAACACGCCTTCCGGGTTACCGGTGTTTTACAATAACAAACCGGATACCCACGCCAAAGCCATTGCGGGCTACACGCCACGAGATTATCTGACCCACTGGCTCAGCCAGTGGGTGCGCGACTACGGGATTGACGGGTTTCGGGTCGATACCGCCAAGCACGTCGAACTTCCCGCCTGGCAGCAGTTGAAAACCCAGGCCAGCGCAGCACTGACCGAATGGAAGAAAGCTAACCCGGACAAAGCGCTGGATGATAAACCCTTCTGGATGACCGGCGAAGCCTGGGGTCACGGCGTTATGCGCAGTGAGTATTACCGCCACGGCTTTGATGCGATGATCAATTTTGATTATCAGGAACAGGCGGCCAGCGCCGTCGACTGCCTGGCCAATATGGATCTCACCTGGCAGCAGATGGCGGATAAATTGCAGGATTTTAACGTCCTGAGCTATCTCTCATCGCACGACACGCGCCTGTTCCGCGAAGGTGGAGATAAAGCCGCCGAGCTGTTGCTACTGGCACCGGGCGCGGTGCAGCTGTTTTACGGTGACGAATCCGCGCGTCCTTTCGGCCCGACCGGCTCAGACCCTTTACAGGGCACGCGATCCGATATGAACTGGCATGACGTCAGCGGTAAATCGGCCGCCCGCGTCGCACACTGGCAGAAAATCAGCCAGTTCAGAGCCAGGCATTCCGCCATCGGCGCAGGTAAACAAACCACGCTGACGTTAAAACAAGGATACGGATTTACCCGCGAGCACGGTGACGACAAAGTGATGGTTATCTGGGCAGGCCAGCCCTGATCCCGCCAGGCTTCTCGTACCAAGTAGTGCGGGAAGCCTTATACAAAATAAAAAACCAGCCTGTTACAAATTCATAGCACAATACGTCAATTAGTCCTTACAGGCCTGATTTGCACCCTGCCATAGGTAGCGCTATGGTTAGCCACTTTATTACTCAGCTCGACAGACCACCTGCTATGACATTCTCACTTTTTGGCGATAAATTTACCCGCCATTCAGGCATCACCCGCCTGATGGAGGACCTCAACGACGGTTTACGTACGCCCGGCGCGATCATGCTTGGCGGCGGTAACCCGGCGCAAATCCCACAGATGCAGGAGTACTTCCAGTCTCTGCTAGCCGAGATGCTGGAAAACGGCAAAGTCACTGATGCGCTTTGTAATTATGACGGTCCACAAGGGAAAACCGAGCTACTGGCCGAACTGGCCACGCTGCTGCGCGAGAAGCTGGGCTGGGATATCGAACCACAAAATATTGCACTGACAAATGGCAGTCAGAGCGCGTTTTTCTACTTATTCAATCTTTTCGCCGGACGTCGCGCCGACGGGACCACCCGAAAAGTCCTGTTCCCACTGGCACCGGAATACATTGGCTATGCCGATTCCGGGCTGGAAGAGGAGCTCTTCGTCTCTGCGCGCCCGAATATCGAGCTGCTGCCGGAAGGTCAGTTTAAGTATCACGTTGACTTTGAACACCTGCACATTGGCGAAGAGACCGGCATGATTTGCGTGTCGCGCCCCACCAACCCGACAGGCAATGTGATTACTGACGAAGAGTTATTGAAGCTGGACCGCCTCGCCAATCAGCACGGTATTCCGCTGGTCATTGATAATGCCTATGGCGTCCCGTTCCCCGGCATTATCTTTAGCGAAGCCCGTCCGCTGTGGAACCCCAACATTGTACTGTGCATGAGCCTTTCCAAGCTCGGGCTGCCAGGTTCGCGCTGCGGTATTATTATCGCCAATGAAAAAATCATCACCGCGATCACCAACATGAACGGCATCATCAGCCTTGCCCCTGGCGGTATGGGTCCGGCTATCATGTGCGAGATGATTAAACGCAACGATCTCCTGCGCCTGTCGGAGACCGTGATCAAGCCGTTTTATTATCAGCGCGTTCAGGAGACCGTGGCGATCATTCGCCGTTACTTATCCGAAGAGCGCTGCCTGATCCATAAACCAGAAGGGGCGATTTTCCTGTGGCTGTGGTTCAAGGACTTGCCTATCACCACCGAGCTGCTGTATCAGCGCCTGAAAGCACGCGGCGTGTTGATGGTTCCCGGTGATTACTTCTTCCCGGGGCTGGACAAGCCGTGGCCGCACACCCACCAGTGCATGCGGATGAACTACGTTCCGGAGCCGGAGAAAATCGAGGCTGGCGTGAAGATTCTGGCTGAAGAGATAGAACGCGCCTGGCGCGAAGGCTGATGGCAAACCCGACCGCCTAATCGGTCGGGTCACGCATTACAACGGCTGTGAACGCAAACGCTGCTGCTGAATTTTTGCGGCGTCAACGCATTGCAACGCACGGGTCGGGCAGGATTCTACACACGCCGGGCCCGTTTCGCGATGCCAGCACAAATCACATTTAACCGCCTGCACCCGCGAGCGCTGTGCAACCACATTCATGGCCCCAAACGGACAGGCCAGCATACAGCTCTTACAGCCAATGCAGCGTGCCTGTTCCACGAAGATATGCCCATGTTCGCGGCGAATAGCGGTGGTCGGGCAGGCATTCGCACAAGGCGCGTCTTCGCATTGATGACACGTTACCGCCGTGGTAAACGCGTCGTCTTTAATCACCCGAATACGCGGGATAAATGCCCCGGAGGAGACCGTCGCACACGTCTGGTTTTCCTGATGCGCGACGACGCAGGCCACTTCGCAGGTTCGACATCCAATGCATTTAGCCGCATCCGCCATAATAAACCCGTTCATTGCCTTCTCCGTCGCCGTTAAAACCACAGAGTGCCAGAGAGCCGGCCCCCACCGCTTTGATCGGACAGGGGAAACGGTGGAATTTTGTCAGGTGTATGAGCCACTCAGGCATTTCGCCTAATCGCGAACGGTAAAGCCCAGTTCATTCGAAATTGCCTGAGCCGTTTCCCGCAGTGGTTTGAGTAGATTCTTCTCCCCGACCTGCTTCAGACGCGAAGTGGAGAGCGAAATCGAGACCGAATACGGCACGCGTCCATGAATATCAAACACCGGAACCGCAATGCAGGACACACCCAGCTCATTCTCTTCCCGGTCCATCGCCATGCTACTTTCACGGATTTGCGCCAGCTCATCATACATTGCCGGTAAACCGGTGATGGTATTGCGGGTCAGCGGCTGAATCAGATCCTGGTGGCTCTCCCAATAAGAAGCCACATAGTCCGGATGACCAAACGCCATATAAATTTTGCCCATCGCCGAGCAATACAGCGGCATATGCTGGCCGATATAGGCGCGGGTACGCAGCATACCGGTAGTAGGCTCCAGCTTATAAATCAGAATCGCGTGGTCATCTTCACGGCTGGAAAAGTTTATCGTTTCACCCGTAGCGATGTTCAGCGCTTCAAGGTGCGGCGCGGCGACATGGATGATATTCAGAGATGAAAGCGCCTTTTGCCCAACGGCGATAAATTTGGTCGTCAGGCGATAACTGCCAGCCGCAGGAGCAGGCGTCACGTATCCACAAGATTGCAGCCCTTGCAGCAGTCGGTGCACCGTACTTTTGTTCAGCCCCGCCAGTTCAGACAGGTGTGCCAACGGGCAGCCATTCGGATAGTTGCTCAGGATCTCAATCAACATCAAACCACGAAACAGGCTCTGACTTCCGGCTGGCCTCTCTTTTTCTTGCGTCATCTCATTTTCTTTTGTGCCCATCGCTTCCGCTCCCCTTTTCGTCGCGCTCTGATGGTAGCGCAAAGTGTGTTTCAGTTCACGATCTGAACCAAAAAAACATAACCATTTGATTTTGATAATTTTAAAAAACAGGCCACCCCGTTGATCTGTCAAAATTTGATCGCTATATTTGAAATCAGATTTCGCATAGTGAAATTTAGAGATAAAAAAGCGATCAAATTTAATTAAGGAAACAGGAATGAAAGTCACTTTTGAGCAGTTGAAAGAAGCGTTCAATCGGGTACTGCTGGCGCGCGGTATTGCCGTTGAAACCGCGGATGCCTGTGCTGAAATGTTCGCACGTACCACAGAGTCCGGCGTCTATTCGCACGGCGTGAACCGTTTTCCTCGCTTCATTCAGCAACTGGATAACGGCGACATCATTCCTGAGGCCAAACCGCAGCGCACGACCAGCCTGGGCGCGATTGAACAGTGGGATGCTCAACGCTCTATTGGCAACCTGACCGCGAAAAAGATGATGGACAGAGCCATCGAACTGGCCTCCGATCACGGCATTGGCCTGGTGGCGCTGCGTAATGCGAATCACTGGATGCGTGGCGGCAGCTATGGCTGGCAGGCGGCAGAAAAAGGTTACATCGGCATCTGCTGGACCAACTCCATCGCCGTGATGCCTGCGTGGGGCTCTAAAGAGTGCTGTATCGGCACCAACCCGCTGATTGTCGCCATCCCATCAACGCCGATCACCATGGTGGATATGTCGATGTCGATGTTCTCCTACGGCATGCTGGAAGTTAACCGTCTGGCCGGTCGTGAACTCCCGGTAGACGGCGGATTTGACGATGAAGGTAATCTCACCAGAGAACCTGCCGTTATCGAGAAAAATCGCCGCATTTTGCCAATGGGCTACTGGAAAGGTTCCGGCCTGTCGATCGTGCTGGACATGATTGCCACCCTGCTTTCAGACGGTGCTTCCGTTGCCGAAGTCACCGAAGACAATAGCGATGAGTACGGCATTTCGCAGATTTTCATCGCCATTGAAGTAGACAAGTTGATCGACGGCGCATCTCGCGACGCCAAACTGCAGCGCATTATGGACTTCATCACCACCGCTGAACGCGCCGATGAGGACACGCCAATCCGTCTGCCCGGTCACGAGTTCACCCGTTTACTGGAAGAAAACCGCCGCAACGGGATCACCGTTGATGACAGCGTATGGGCCAAAATCCAGGCGTTATAAGGAGATAAACCATGATCTTTGGTCATATCGCTCAGCCAAACCCGTGTCGTCTTCCGGCCACCATTGAGAGGGCACTCGACTTTCTGCGCAGCACGGACTTCAGCAAACTGGAACCCGGCGTGGTGGAGATCGACGGTAAAAATATCTTTGCGCAGGTTATCGATTTAACCACCCGCGACGTTACCGAAAACCGTCCAGAAGTCCATCGCCGCTATCTGGATATTCAGTTTCTGGCCTCGGGTGAAGAAAAAATCGGTATCGCCATTGATACCGGGAATAACCAAATCAGCGAATCGTTATTAGCACAGCGCGATATTATTTTTTATCACGACAGTGAACATGAATCTTTTTTTGAAATGGTTCCGGGAAGCTATGCCATATTTTTCCCGCAGGATGTTCATCGTCCCGGATGCCATAAAACGGTAGCAACACCGATCCGCAAAATAGTGGTTAAAGTGGCAATAGACTCTTTATAGAAAATTATTTTCAGGAGCACAAAATGAACGTAAAGCATGCCGGTTATATTATCGGTGCGTACCCCTGTGCACCCTCATTTCACCAACAAAGTGAAGAGGACGAGAAGGAATTCTGGCGACAACTCTCAGATACACCGGATATTCGCGGCCTGGAGCAGCCTTGTCTTGAACACCTTCACCCGTTGGGTGATGAATGGTTATTACGCCATACGCCGGGCAGCTGGCAGATAGTGGTGACGGCCATTATGGAGACCATGCGCCGTCGCGGTACTAACGGCGGCTTTGGGCTGGCATCAAGCGACGAAGATCAGCGTAAAGCCTGCGTAGAGTACTATCGCCATCTTCATCAGAAAATTACTAACATCAATGCCGCCAACGCCGGGAAAATCATCGCGCTGGAGCTGCATGCCGCCCCGCTGGCGGGAAATCCGAACGTCGTTCAGGCCACCGAGTCATTTGCCCGTTCCCTTAAAGAGATTGCCAACTGGGACTGGTCCTGCGATCTAGTACTGGAACACTGCGATGCCATGACCGGCCCCGCACCACGTAAAGGTTTCCTGCCGTTAGAAAACGTGCTGGAAGTGATTACCGACTACGACATCAGCGTGTGTATTAACTGGGCGCGTTCCGCCATTGAAGGGCAGAACACGACCCTGCCACTGGCCCACACCCGACAGGCCAAACAGGCTGGTAAGCTGGGGGCCCTGATGTTCTCCGGCACCACGCTGACGGGAGAATATGGCGAATGGCAGGACTTACACGCGCCGTTTGCCCCTTTCTGCCCGCAGAGTCTGATGACCACCGAACATGCCAGCGAATTATTGACCTGTGCAGGAACCGATCCCCTGCAGTTTGCGGGTATTAAATTGCTGGAAATAAACGCCGATGCAGACGTTAACCATCGCGTAGCGATATTACGTGACGGCATCACTGCATTAAACCAAGCAAAATTATAAAAATAAAAGACGACTCTACGAGAATATTAATATGAACACGACCTCTCGCTCTACACAAAATGATGTGCCGCGCCAGCGTTGGCTGAGAATTATTCCTCCAATTCTGATCGCCTGTATTATTTCTTATATGGATCGCGTCAACATCGCTTTTGCGATGCCCGGTGGAATGGATGCTGAGTTAGGTATTTCCGCCACCATGGCGGGACTGGCTGGCGGTATTTTCTTTATCGGCTATCTGTTTTTACAGGTTCCCGGTGGAAAAATTGCGGTGCACGGCAGCGGCAAGAAATTTATCGGCTGGTCGCTGGTTGCGTGGGCGGTCATCTCCGTTCTGACGGGCTTGATCACCAATCAGTATCAACTGCTGGTTCTGCGCTTCTTACTCGGCGTGGCGGAAGGTGGCATGTTGCCCGTGGTGCTGACGATGATCAGTAACTGGTTCCCCGATGCCGAACGCGGTCGAGCCAATGCGATTGTGATTATGTTTGTCCCGATTGCCGGGATCATTACTGCACCGCTCTCCGGCTGGATCATTACGGTTCTGGACTGGCGCTGGCTGTTCATTATTGAAGGTCTGCTCTCTGTGGCTGTGCTGGCACTGTGGGCCTATACCGTTTATGACCGTCCGCAGGAAGCACGCTGGATTTCAGCAGCCGAGAAGAACTATCTGGTCGAGACCCTGGCTGCAGAGCAAAGGGCGATTGCCGGAACCGAGGTGAAAAACGCCTCTCTTAGCGCAGTGCTTTCCGACAAAACCATGTGGCAACTTATCGCGCTGAACTTCTTCTATCAGACCGGGATCTATGGCTACACCCTGTGGCTTCCGACCATCCTCAAAGAGTTGACCCACAGCAGCATGGGACAGGTTGGCATGCTCGCTATTCTGCCTTACGTCGGGGCCATTGCCGGGATGTTCCTGTTCTCCACCCTCTCTGACCGTACGGGCAAACGTAAAGTGTTTGTTTGCCTGCCACTGGTTGGCTTTGCCCTGTGCATGTTCCTCTCCGTGGTGCTGAAAAATAACGTCTGGCTGGCCTACTCCGCGCTGGTTGGCTGCGGGTTCTTCCTGCAATCGGCGGCGGGCGTGTTCTGGACCATTCCGGCGCGTCTGTTCAGCGCTGAAATGGCAGGCGGTGCGCGTGGCGTCATCAACGCGCTGGGCAACCTCGGCGGTTTCTGCGGTCCTTACGCGGTCGGCGTGCTCATCACTCTCTATAGCAAAGATGCAGGTGTTTACTGCCTGGCTATTTCACTGGCGCTGGCCGCACTGATGGCATTACTGCTGCCGGCAAAATGTGATGCAGGTGCTGCCCCGCTAAAAGTACTGAATCCACATAAACGCACTGCGTAAAACCCTGCCCGGTGGTGCTGCGCTTACCGGATCTGTAAACACCCGTAGGCCGGATAAGCACAGCGCCATCCGGCAAAGCTGAGACATCAAAGATGAGTGAAAAAGAGACCTTCTGGCTGGGTATCGATTGTGGCGGTACGTATCTGAAAGCCGGTTTATACGACGCTAAAGGTCATGAGCACGGAATTCACCGGCAATCGTTACAGACGGTGTCGCCCTTGCCGGGTTACGCCGAACGTGACATGCACCAGCTCTGGCAGCACTGCGCAGCCACCATCGCCGGACTCTTACACCGCACCGGCGTATCCGCACAACAAATTCAGGGCGTCGGCATTTCTGCTCAGGGTAAAGGGCTCTTTCTTCTCGATAAGCAGGATAAGCCGCTGGGCAATGCCATCCTCTCTTCTGACCGCCGGGCGATGGACATCGTCCAGCGCTGGCAACAGGACGGGATCCCCGAACAACTCTACCCGGTCACTCGTCAGACACTGTGGACCGGGCATCCCGCATCTCTACTGCGCTGGGTAAAAGAGCACACCCCCCAACGCTACGCGCAAATTGGCTGCGTCATGATGGGGCATGACTATCTGCGCTGGTGTTTAACCGGCGTCAAGGGTTGCGAAGAGAGCAATATATCCGAATCCAACCTCTACAACATGGCGACGGGCCAGTACGACCCGCGCCTGACCGAGTGGCTGGGCATCAGCGAAATCAATGACGCGCTGCCGCCCATCGTCGGCTCAGCAGAAATATGCGGGGAAATCACCGCTCAGGCAGCCGCCATCACCGGTCTGGCGGCGGGTACGCCCGTCGTCGGCGGTCTGTTTGACGTGGTTTCCACCGCACTCTGCGCCGGTATTGAAGATGAATACACTCTCAACGCGGTAATGGGTACTTGGGCGGTCACCAGCGGGATCGCTCACGGCCTGCGCGACCAGGAGGCGCATCCCTATGTCTATGGCCGCTACGTCAATGACGGACAGTATATCGTTCACGAAGCCAGCCCGACCTCTTCCGGTAATCTGGAATGGTTCACCGCCCAGTGGGGCGAGATTTCCTTTGATGAGATCAATCAGGCCGTTGCCAGCCTGCCGAAATCAGGTAGCGAACTCTTTTTTCTGCCCTTTCTCTATGGCAGCAACGCCGGGCTGGAGATGACCTGCGGCTTTTATGGTATGCAGGCGCTGCACACTCGCGCCCACCTGTTGCAGGCGGTTTACGAAGGCGTGGTATTCAGCCACATGACCCATCTCAACCGCATGCGTGAACGCTTTACCGAGGTGCATACCCTGCGCGTGACCGGCGGTCCGGCACACTCCAACGTCTGGATGCAGATGCTGGCGGACGTCAGCGGCCTGCGCATCGAGCTGCCACAGGTAGAAGAAACCGGCTGCTTTGGCGCAGCCCTCGCAGCACGTGTCGGCACCGGCGTTTACCACAACTTTAGCGACGCCCAGCGCTCCCTGAAGCACCCGGTGCGCACGCTGCTGCCGGACATGACCACCCACGCCCTCTATCAGCGCAAATACCGCCAATACCTGGATTTGATTACCGCACTACAGGGCTATCACGCCCGCATTAAGGAGCACGCATTATGAGCCGACCATTACTGCAACTGGCGCTCGACCACACTAGCCTGGAAGCAGCCCAGCGCGATGTCGCCCTTTTACAGGACCATGTCGATATCGTCGAAGCTGGCACGATCCTCTGTTTAACCGAAGGCCTTAGCGCAGTGAAAGCCCTGCGCGCCCAGTGCCCGGAAAAAATCATCGTCGCCGACTGGAAGGTAGCCGATGCCGGAGAAACGCTGGCACAGCAGGCCTTCGGAGCTGGCGCCAACTGGATGACCATCATCTGTGCCGCGCCGCTCGCCACGGTCGAAAAAGGCCACGCCGTCGCGCAATCCTGCAGCGGTGAAATTCAAATGGAGCTGTTCGGCAACTGGACGCTGGACGACGCCCGTGAATGGTATCGCGTCGGCGTTCGCCAGGCGATTTACCATCGCGGACGCGACGCGCAGGCCAGCGGACAGCAGTGGGGCGACGCAGATCTGGCGCGCATGAAGGCGCTGTCCGATATCGGCCTTGAGCTGTCGATTACCGGCGGCATTACCCCTGCCGACCTGCCGCTATTCCGCGACATTAACGTCAAAGCATTTATCGCCGGACGCGCGCTAGCAGGCGCAGCCCATCCGGCGCAGGTCGCTGGCGAATTCCACGCACAAATCGACGCCATCTGGGGAACACAGCATGCGTAATCATCCCTTAGGTATCTATGAGAAAGCACTGGCGAAAGATCTGTCCTGGCCGGAACGGCTGGTGCTGGCGAAAAGCTGCGGCTTTGATTTCGTCGAAATGTCGGTGGATGAGACCGATGAACGCCTGTCACGCCTGGAGTGGACGCCAGCCCAGCGCGCATCGCTGGTCAGCGCAATGCTGGAAACCGGCGTTGCCATTCCCTCCATGTGCCTGTCAGCCCATCGTCGCTTCCCTTTCGGCAGCCGCGATGAGGCGGTACGCGAGCGGGCGCGGGAGATCATGACCAAAGCCATTCGCCTGGCGCGCGATCTCGGTATCCGCACCATTCAACTGGCAGGTTACGACGTCTATTACGAAGAGCACGACGACGGCACCCAGCAACGCTTTGCCGAAGGGCTGGCGTGGGCGGTGGAACAGGCTGCCGCCGCGCAGGTAATGCTAGCGGTGGAGATAATGGATACCGCCTTCATGAACTCGATCAGCAAGTGGAAAAAGTGGGATGAGATGCTGTCATCGCCGTGGTTCACCGTCTACCCGGATGTCGGCAACCTCAGCGCCTGGGGTAACGACGTCACCGCCGAACTGCAGCTGGGTATCGACCGTATTGCCGCCATCCACCTGAAAGACACGCTGCCAGTGACCGCAACGCATCCTGGTCAGTTTCGCGATGTGCCGTTTGGTGAAGGCTGTGTGGATTTTGTTGGCATCTTTAAAACATTGCATGAACTGAACTATCGCGGCGCATTTCTGATTGAAATGTGGACCGAAAAAGCCAGCGAGCCGGTGCTGGAGATTATCCAGGCGCGACGCTGGATAGAAGCGCGGATGCAGGAAGGAGGATTCATATGCTAGAGCAACTAAAAGCCGAAGTATTAGCGGCAAACCTGGCGCTCCCGGCGCATGGTTTAGTCACCTTTACCTGGGGCAACGTCAGCGCAATTGACGAAACGCGCAAACTGATGGTGATCAAGCCTTCCGGCGTCGAGTATGAGGTCATGACCGCCGACGATATGGTGGTGGTGGAGGTCGCCAGCGGTAAGGTGATCGAAGGCAGCAAGAAACCGTCTTCTGATACGCCAACCCATCTGGCGCTATATCGCCGTTTTCCGCAGATCGGCGGGATCGTGCATACCCATTCCCGCCATGCGACGATCTGGTCGCAGGCCGGACTCGATCTCCCCGCCTGGGGTACCACGCATGCCGACTATTTCTATGGCGCGATCCCCTGCACCCGGCTGATGACTGTCGAAGAAATTAACGGCGAGTATGAGTATCAAACCGGTGAGGTGATTATTAACACCTTTGAACAACGTAACCTGAACCCGATGCAGGTCCCGGCTGTACTCGTCCACTCGCACGGCCCGTTCGCGTGGGGTAAGGATGCTGCCGACGCCGTACACAACGCCGTAGTACTCGAAGAGTGTGCCTATATGGGGCTGTTCTCGCGTCAGCTCGCCCCGCAGTTGCCTGACATGCAATCCGAACTGCTCGATAAGCATTACCTGCGCAAGCACGGGGCAAATGCCTATTACGGGCAAAACTGACGCTGAGTTAAGCCTCTTCTGAACAAAAGGAGGCTTAACCTACGCCGAATTAATATGCTCTTTGCAGTAACGGCGCTTCCACGCCGCCGGGGTCAGGCTGGTGTGCGTACGGAAAATTTTGCGAAAATACCCCACGTCGTTAAATCCACATTTAAACGCCACCTCGGTCAGCGACAGCGAATCACTGATCAACAGCTTTTCTGCCGCCCTCACCCGCTGGCGATGCAGCGCTTCGGTTAACGTCAGCCGAAAAACACCCCGGAATACACGCCCCAGATAGTCTGCATTGCAATGCAGCTCTTTCGCCAGCAATGAGGCTGATAGGGGTAAATGGAACTGCGTATGTATCATTTGCTGCGCTTTCCACGCCAGCGCATTACCGGGCGTATCGGCAGGTTGTTCGCTGGCGGCAGCGGATATTTGCTGCAAAATCAGCAACAGGATCAGCTCCAGCGCAACGCTGCGATGGATATTCTCCTGCTCACGTAAAAACTGGCGAAACAGCGAAATAATATATTGTGGCTCATCCACCCGAGTCTGTTGCGGGATCGAAAGCAGCGCTTCAGGCGGTGAAACACGCTCACCGGACTTCACTTCAAAATGCAGCCAATAAAATTTTAAATCGGGCGGAAATTGTCCCACGCCGACATGTAAACGCTGCGGCCACAACAGCAAACTCTCTCCAGCCTGCACGCTAAAAATAGCGTTCCCTTCACGAATCGTTAATGTCCCTTTTTCGACAAAGATAATTTCCCAGGAATGAAGTTGCCTCGCCGGATGACTTCCCACGCCACGAGAAATAAACAGCCCGCCATTTTGTACTTTAATCGGAAGTGACATGGATAATTCAAGCATAACTATTCAATTTCCCGCTTTTAGCACCCTAAAAACCTGCCTTCATCTTTGATTATTCACGATAAAATAGTATCTCGCCGGATCGAAATCACACTTTTTTAATTAAGTCGGAATTGTCATCTTTTTATACTTTTCCCTTCCCTTGTTGGTCTGTGTATTTGGTGCAGAATAAATAACGTACTTTGCAAATGACACAATAAAAGCCCGCAATGTAGCGGGGTACTTTCTGAACATCCTCTCCGGGAGTTATTTATGACTTCGGCTCCGATTACGACCAACGATTTGGCACAACGTGCACAAGACGACAAATTATCTCTGCGTGAAAAAATAGGTTACGGATTAGGCGATGCAGGCGGGACCGTTATTACCTGCCTGATCATGAACTTCCTGACTTTTTTCTATACTGATGTGTTTGGCTTAACGCCCGCACTGGTCGGCACCTTGTTTATTGCCCTGCGCGTATTTGACGCAGTTTCTGACCCGATCATGGGTGTCCTCGCCGACCGCACGCAAAGCCGCTGGGGACGCTTTCGCCCATGGCAGCTGTGGGTGGCCGTTCCCATCGGCATTATTGGCGTTCTGACCTTTACCGTCCCGGACGCCAGCATGGGGGTAAAAATCGCCTGGGCATTTGGCACCTATCTGCTGCTTTCCGTCGGCTATACCGCGATCAATGTGCCGTATTGTGCGCTGATCAACACCATGACGACGCGCCACAATGAAGTGATCGCCTGCCAGTCCTGGCGCTTTGTGCTGTGCGGTGTCGCCGGTTTTTTAGTCTCCGTCGGCCTGCCGTGGATGGTGGAGATACTCGGTCAGGGCAACGCCGCGCAGGGTTATCAGTTTGGCGTGGGCATCCTGTGTGCCATCGCAGTCGTCATGTTCCTGTGCTGTTTCTTCTGGGTGCGCGAGCGGGTACCGCTGGCGATGATGGGGAAATTTACGCTGCGCGAACACATCGGCGGACTGCGTAAAAATGACCAACTGCTGCTGATGCTGGTGATGTCCTTCCTGCTGATCAATGTCTTTAATATTCGTGGCGGCGGGTACATGTACTTCATTACCTACGTGCTGGAAGGCAGTACCGCTTACACCTCGCTGTTTTTCACCATGGTCACCTTCGCCTCGATCATCGGTTCGGTGGTGGTTAGCCCGCTGACGCGACGCATCGACACCGTCAAACTCTATTACTACACCAACCTGGTACTGGCGGCGCTGGCAGCGTTAATGTGGTTCCTGCCAACCGGCCCAGCGCACCAGACGTTATGGCTGGCGGTGATTCTCGGCAACGGCATTATTCTCGGCTTCACGCTGCCGCTGCACTTCTCGCTGATGGCCTTTGCTGATGATTACGGCGAATGGAAAACCGGCGTGCGTTCCTCCGGCATGAATTTCGCCTTCAACCTGTTTTTCATCAAGCTGGCCTGGGCATCCAGTGCCGGGATCATCAGCGTGTTGTTTATTTTTGTCGCCTATCAGCCTGGCGCTGGCAACCAAACCGCCAGTTCGCTGCAAGGTATTACCGCCATGGAGACGCTGCTGCCCGCTCTGTTCCACCTACTGCTGGCGCTGTCTATCCGCCTTTGCAAACTCAATAACCCGATGATGTCGCGCATTGCTACCGATCTGCGTCAGCGTCATGTACAGCCTTAAGGAGCACGAAATGAATGCACAGGAAGTCGACCTGCATAAGCTCACGGTCAGCGATCCGTTCCTCGGACAATACCAGCAACTGGTGCGCGACGTGGTGATCCCCTATCAGTGGGATGCGCTCAATGACCGTATTGCAGAAGCCGATCCCAGCCACGCTATCGAGAATTTCCGCATTGCTGCGGGCCAGCAATCCGGTGAGTTTTACGGCATGGTTTTTCAGGATAGCGACGTGGCCAAATGGCTGGAGGCCGTGGCCTGGTCGCTGTGTCAGAAACCGGATACCGAGCTGGAAAAAACCGCCGATGAGGTGATTGAACTGGTCGCCGCCGCCCAGTGCGAAGATGGCTATCTCAACACCTATTTTACGGTGAAGGCCCCTGAAGAACGCTGGACGAATCTGGCCGAATGTCATGAACTGTACTGCGCGGGTCACATGATAGAAGCGGGTGTGGCCTTCTTTCAGGCGACGGGAAAACGCCGCTTACTGGAGGTGGTATGTCGTCTGGCAGACCATATCGACAACGTTTTTGGACCCGGTGAAAACCAGCTGCATGGCTATCCCGGACACCCGGAAATTGAGCTGGCGCTCATGCGATTGTATGAAGTCACGCAGCAACAACGGTATATGACGCTGGTAAATTATTTTGTTGAGCAGCGTGGCACACAGCCGCATTTCTACGATGAAGAGTACGAAAAACGCGGTCGCACCTCCTACTGGCACACCTACGGCCCGGCGTGGATGGTGAAAGACAAGCCTTACAGCCAGGCGCACCAGCCAATATCTGAACAGCAAACCGCCATCGGTCACGCCGTGCGCTTTGTCTACCTGATGACCGGTGTGGCCCACCTGGCACGCTTAAGCCAGGACGAAGGCAAGCGCCAGGACTGCCTGCGACTGTGGAACAATATGGCCCAGCGCCAGCTGTACATTACCGGCGGGATCGGCTCGCAAAGCAGCGGCGAGGCATTTAGCAGCGACTACGATCTGCCCAACGACTCTGTGTATGCGGAAAGCTGCGCCTCTATTGGTCTGATGATGTTCGCCCGCCGGATGCTGGAGATGGAGGCCGACAGTCAGTACGCCGACGTGATGGAACGCGCGCTGTATAACACCGTACTGGGTGGTATGGCGCTTGATGGGAAACACTTTTTCTACGTTAACCCGCTGGAAGTGCATCCTAAATCTCTAAAATTTAACCATATTTATGACCACGTGAAGCCCATTCGCCAGCGCTGGTTTGGCTGCGCCTGCTGCCCACCGAATATCGCGCGCGTGTTAACGTCGATTGGCCATTACCTCTACACGCCGCGCCAGGACGCGCTGTATATCAATATGTATGTGGGCAACAGCATGGAAATACCCGTTGAAAACGGGACGCTGAAACTCCGCATTAGCGGAGATTATCCGTGGCATGAGCAGGTTAATATCACCATTGATTCCGTGCAGCCAGTACACCACACCCTGGCACTACGCCTGCCGGACTGGTGCTCCGCGCCGCAGGTAATGCTGAACGGTTTGCCTGTAGAACAAGATATTCGCAAAGGCTATTTGCACATAACCCGCACCTGGCAAGAAGGGGATACGCTGAGCCTGACGCTCCCGATGCCGGTGCGTCGGGTATACGGTAATCCGCTGGTTCGCCATGTTGCCGGTAAGGTTGCCATTCAACGTGGACCGTTAGTCTATTGTCTGGAGCAGGCGGATAACGGCGAGGAATTGCATAACCTGTGGCTGCCCAAAGAGAGTGAATTCAGGGTCTTTGAGGGGAAAGGGCTATTCAGCCATAAAATACTGATTCAAACGGAAGGGGTGAAGCAAAGCGCTGATGATGCCACGCAGCAATCGTTGTGGCACTACGATGTCTCCCCCGCTTCCCGGCAAACGCATACGCTGACGTTTATTCCGTGGTTTAGCTGGGCGAACCGTGGTGAAGGTGAAATGCGGATTTGGGTCAACGAGCAGTAATGATATGACGGATGGCGACTGTTGGCGCCATCCGTCAAAACATCATGAAAAAATTGCCCTCTTCCATGAGGACAAACGGGTGAGAATTAGAAACGCCAGCTCACCCCTGACAGGAAAGTGAAGCTGTCATCGCGATCAACCATTGGGCTATCCTTAATATCATCTGGCAGCACGCTATAGTTGGCGCTGGCCAGCAGTGTCAGGTTAGCGGTTAACGCATATTTTGCGGACAGACCGGCATACGGTGTCCAGCTATCGCCTGGGGAATAGCTAGATAACCCGCTACGGCGAGACTCATTGCCTGAGATGCCGTAGTAATATTCGTTGAATTTTTCATCGTAGTAGAGCACACCAATGGACGGCGTCAGCGTCAGCTTGCCCATCGGCATTGGACGGAACAGAGAAACTTCGCCAGCCCAACCGCTGCTGTTGTCCATTACATCCGCTGCGGCAGAGACTTTAACGCTGCCCCATTTCTCATGGTGATACCATGCGGCCCCCGCCATTGCGGTTGCGTCACGCTTGTCGAGCTGCTTCATCGCATGATCGTCGTTATCGCCTGGGTCAAACTCAAGCGGCATCCACGAAGCAGTAATGCTAAATTCATTACTTTCACTCTTCGACAGAATATAACCTAGCGTTGTTTGCCTAAAATAAAATGATTCGCCTTCATAACTGATAAGCGGTACTGCATGGACATTTTCATTGTATCCACGATAAGGAGATTCGTTATATACAGCCCCACCGCCAAGAGAAAACTCTGCGGCTGATGCACTTGCCATAAAAGACAAAGCAACTAGCGCCGCAATATTGCGTTTAATTAACATGCCAACTTTCCATTTTAAAATAAGCTACAAAGCAGGCGCATAATAATGCTTACAATTTCATCAGTGCAAGACGCATATTTATATAGTAATATATAAAATCATATATATATTGGATTCAGCGATGAACAAATTACAACTCAAACACCGGGAACTGAAAATTATTTCGGTCATTGCTGCCAGTGAAAACATCAGCCATGCCGCAACCGTACTCGGCATTGCGCAGGCCAACGTCAGCAAATATCTTGCTGATTTTGAATCAAAAGTTGGATTAAAGGTGTTTGACAGAACCACCCGACAACTTACCCTGACGCCCTTTGGCACCGCGTTGCTACCCTACATCAATGACATGTTAGACAGAAACGAACAGCTGAACAATTTTATTGCCGATTATAAGCATGAAAAACGTGGTCGGGTCACGGTATATGCACCGACGGGAATTATTGCTTACTTATCGCAACATGTTATTGCAAAAATTCAGAATATTGGTGGAATTAGCCTCTCGCTGAAAACCTATAACCTGGAACGTAAAGCATTTTATGAAGGAGTCGAATTCCCTGATGATTGTGATGTTTTAATTTCCTACGCACATCCCAAAGATGAAACACTGGTTGCCAGTTTCATTACTAAATATGCGGTTACGGCTTTTGCCAGCCAGGGATATCTCGATAAACACCCCATCAGTAGCCCTGAAGAACTGGAGCAACATTCCTGTATTTTGATTGATTCAATGATGATTGATGACGCCAATATTTGGCGATTCAATTCAGCCGGTGGCAAGGAGATGCATGACTATCGGGTGACAGGAAATTACGTCTGCGATAATACACAATCCGCGCTGGCGCTGGCACGTAATCATCTGGGTATTGTTTTTGCGCCCAATGAAAGCGTTCAACTTGATATTGAGGCCGGGGCGCTGGTTCCGTGCTTCTCTGAACAGCACGAGTGGTGGCTGGATCTGGTCGCGATTTTCCGTAAGCGTGAATACCAACCCTGGCGAGTGCAGTTTATTCTGGATGAGATGTTGGCGGAGATTCGCGAGCAGCTTACTCAGGTGCTACAACAGCCACCTGAGTAAGTAAAATAGTCTGCACCTAGTGGTCGAGATACAGGTAATGCACCCAACTGGTCATGCGTAACAGGACCTTACGCATCACCGATACATGGGCGAAATGATCCGAATACACCGCGACCTGAGCGTAAATACCATCAGGCAACGCGTTGACGTCCACATTGTCATTCAGTTCAATCGTGGCGATCACCCCTTCCGAACCCGGCGTGGAGTTTAAGGATTGCAACGCGCCGTTCGACTGATACGTACCCCCCGGAACTGCCGGGCTAATCGCGGCCAGTTTTCCGCTATAAACTTTCCCCGGTAGCGCGTTAAATACCACTTCAGCTTCGTCACCTGGCTCCAGTCGCAGAAGTGAGTTTTGGCGGAACTGGGCAATAATCTGTCGTTTTTGATCCGGGATAAACACCATCACCGGACGCATCGGCAGCGCAGCGGCATAGGTGCCCGGTCGGATCAGCACCTGGGTAACATAGCCATCGCTGGGCGCACGAACCACGGTTTGATCGAGGTTAAATTCTGCTTCCGCCAGTTGGGCTTTCAGGCTGGCAATTTGTGAATGCTCACCCATCACCATGCTGTCTAACTGGCTCTGTATTTGCTGTTGCTCTGCGAGGGACGATTTTACCGACGCTTCCTGCGCCAGATAGTTTTGCCGTGCCGCATCGATATCGCGTTCAGAAAAAGGATTTACCTTCGCCTGGCTACCCTGCGCGTAACGCTGGTAATCTTTTGCCAACTTGTCACGCGTGGCCTTTTTCTGCTGCGTGTTCGCTTTCATTTCATCTAACTGCGCAACCAGCGCCTGCTCTTTATGCTGTGCCGTGACAATATCGGCTTTCAGGCGGTCAACCCTCGCCTGATAACGCCCTGGGTTAAGCTTAAACAGCACCTCGCCTTTTTTGATCAGCGTGTTTTTCTTATCCGTGACTTCTGTTACCACCCCGGTCACCTGCGGCACGACGGGAATAGAAATAACCGCCTTTTGCGCCTTAAATGTATACGGATGGTTATAGTTCATCAGTAATATAAGTCCGCAAACAATAAAAATACCGCCCAATGCTGCAGTCGGTACTGTCCATTTATTTACAGGAATTTTAAAAATTTTAAATACAGACCATGCACAAGCCACATAGGTCAAAACGATCAGTAAATCCATCGATATTACTCCGCCGGGGAGGTCTTAACCTCGGCCAGTTTCTTTTCCAGATCGGCTACCCGCTCCTGAAGTTGAATCAGGGAAGAATCAGCGCTTTGCATGCCCCAACCGCGCTCCGGGCGGTAAAGCGTTGCCCAAATCCATAAAAAGGGCCAAATAACATGCAGCGTAAACAGACTTACCCATCCCGCAACATGGATAGCGTCGGCATGAGGATGGTTACGTTTTTTTGCAATTAGATAGGGAATATCATGCAGAATAATAACCCCATAAAAAATGACCAGGAATACAAAAATAAGCACTCCTAATGCAAAATAATCAAGAAACATATTTGCCTCAGGGATTAAAAATAAAGAATTTGTATGCTATTAGTTTTAAATAATAGATTTGAGCATAATAGTGGAATGACCAGATTGAATGCAATTGTCTTATTTATATAACGATATATGGGTTTATATATACCCATCGTCTTTTGAACTGCTTCTTTGTTGGCTTCGTTCGCTCACCCCAGTCATTTACCTGAGTAAACTGCAGAGCATAACTTGATGCCCGGCTCGCTATGCGATACCGGGCAATAAGTGACAGGAGATTAAAACAGCCCCAGCGGTTTATCAGAGTAGCTCACCAGCAGGCACTTGGTCTGCTGGTAGTGGTTCAGCATCATCTTGTGAGTTTCCCGCCCGATACCCGATTGTTTATAGCCGCCAAACGCCGCATGTGCCGGGTAGGCATGGTAGCAGTTGGTCCAGACGCGTCCGGCCTGAATACCACGTCCCATCTTGTAGGCCAGATTACCGTTACGGCTCCAGACGCCAGCACCCAGTCCGTATTGGGTATCGTTGGCGATCTCCAGCGCGTCGTCCATAGTTTTAAAGGTTGTGACCGCCAGCACCGGGCCGAAGATCTCTTCCTGGAAAACGCGCATATTGTTCTTGCCGTACAGGATGGTTGGCTCGAGGTAGTAGCCCTCTTTTAACTCCCCATCCAGTTGCTTACGCCGCCCGCCGGTCAGGACATCCGCCCCTTCTTTCTTACCGATATCAATGTAGTTCAGAATGGTTTCTAACTGCCCATGCGAGACCTGCGCGCCCATTTGCGTGACACTATCAAGCGGGTTACCGCTGCGGATACTCTCCACACGGCGAATGGCTCGCTCCATAAAACGTTCGTATATAGATTCCTGCACCAGTGCACGACTCGGGCAAGTACACACCTCGCCCTGGTTGAAGGCAAATAGCGCAAAGCCTTCCAGCGCCTTGTCAAAGAACGCATCTTCCTCATCCATAACGTCGGCAAAGAAGATATTCGGCGACTTGCCACCCAGTTCCAGCGTGACAGGGATAATATTCTGTGTGGCGTACTGCATGATCTGCTGGCCGACTTCCGTCGATCCGGTAAACGCCACTTTCGCAATGCGTTTTGATGTCGCCAGATATTCGCCGATTTCTCCGCCTGCACCGTTGACCACGTTCACCACGCCCGGTGGCAGCAAATCGCCGATAACTTCCATCAGCAGCAGCACCGACAGCGGCGTCAGACGAGCTGGCTTCAGCACCACGCAGTTACCCGCTGCCAGGGCCGGCGCCATCTTCCAGCTCGCCATCAGCAACGGGAAGTTCCACGGGATAATTTGCCCGACTACGCCGAGCGGTTCATGGAAATGATACGCCACCGTATCGCTGTCGACTTCACTGATCCCCCCTTCCTGGGCTCGAATACAGGAGGCGAAATAGCGGAAATGGTCAATGGCCAGCGGCACATCTGCCGCGCTGGTTTCGCGGATTGGCTTACCGTTATCCCAGGTTTCTGCCGTCGCCAGCAGCTCCAGGTTTTGCTCCATGCGATCGGCAATCTTGAACAGGAGCGCAGCACGATCCTGGACGGACGTATGCGCCCATTTATCTTTGACTTTGTGCGCGGCATCCAATGCCAGGTCGATGTCTTTTTTGCCGGAAGAGGCCACTTCGCACAGTAACTGCCCGGTGACCGGCGTCAGGTTCTGGTAATACTCACCGTCCACCGGTGCCACCCAATCGCCGCCGATAAAGTTATCGTATCGGGCTTTTAACTTCAGGGGATAACCATACTCGCCGGGATGAATACGCGTTGAAGGGGGGTTATTGGTCATGACCGTCTCCTTGCTGTAGGGGTACTACAAAGGTAGACGGGACTGGCGAATTATTCGCCAGCCATTTACTGCTTTACGACAGATGTCACGGTTTACATTGCCGCGCGATAGATCGCCATGATTTCCTCATGCGTCGCCTGAATCGGGTTGGTAAAACCACAGGCATCCTTCAGGGCGTTGGTCGCCAGAATAGCAAAATCTTCTTCCTTCACGTTCAGGTCGCGCAGGCCTGCCGGAATTGCCACTTTCTGCGCCAGCTCACGGATCGCCGCGATGCAGGCCTCAGCGCCTTGCGCTTCGCTCATATCCGCCACATTCACACCCATTGCAGCCGCGCAGTCACGCAGGCGAGCCGCAGCAACCTTGCTGTTGAACACCTGAACATGCGGCAGCAGGACGGCGTTGCACACCCCGTGCGGCAGGTTATAGAAACCGCCCAGTTGGTGCGCCATTGCGTGAACGTAACCCAGAGATGCATTGTTAAAGGCCATACCGGCGAGGAACTGCGCGTAGGCCATGGCTTCGCGCGCCTGCGCGTTACTGCCCTCTTCCACGGCAACCGTCAGATTTTCAGCAATCATCGTTACCGCTTTGAGTGCACAAGCATCGGTAATCGGCGTGGCAGCAGTGGAAACATAGGCTTCAATGGCGTGGGTCAGCGCATCCATACCGGTGGCCGCCGTCAGAGACTTCGGCATACCGACCATCAGCGAGGAATCATTTACCGACAGCAGCGGGGTTACGTGCTTATCAACAATCGCCATTTTAATGTGGCGTTCTTCATCAGTGATGATGCAGAAACGGGTCATTTCAGATGCCGTACCCGCCGTGGTGTTGATGGCAATCATCGGCAGCTGTGGTTTTGCAGAACGGTCAACGCCTTCGTAGTCACGAATGTCGCCGCCGTTAGCCGCCACCAGCGCAATGCCTTTCGCACAGTCATGTGGTGAGCCGCCGCCCAGGGAAATAACGCTATCACACTGGTGTTCTTGCAGAAGTTTCAGACCCGCCGTAACGTTGCTGGTAGTTGGGTTAGGATGTGTACCATCAAAAATAACACTGAAAATATCACGTTCCTGTAAGGCCTTTTGAATATCGCCCGCCATCCCTAATTGGGTCAGCATGGCATCCGTCACGATTAACGTACGACGGAATCCATATTCCGCCATTGTATTCATGGCATCCTTCAATGCACCAGTACCGATTACGTTCACAGATGGGATAAAAAATGTTGAAGCAGCCATTGTACAATCCTTAATTACTCTAAAGAGGTAGGCAGCATACGTGTGAAAATCCCATCAAAATATGATCGTGGTTGTTATTTTAATAACACCAGAAATTAAAAAAGCACATTAGGTTTAAAATCTAATGTGCTTATATAAATCAACCGCTATTTTGTATTAATTCATGTTTTCTATGAATTAATTGTGTCATTACTTTTCGGGAAACAGTAATGCATCGCGTAATAAATGATCATTTCCCCGGCGACGGGTAAACCCAATACGGTCAAAATATTCCAGGATTTGGATAGCCAATTTACGTCCCACATTCAGCCTGTCGCGGAAATCAGCGGCACAGGTTGATCCTCTTTCCAGATCCAGTTCGCGGATCATATTGGCAAAAGCCACGATGCGATCGTTACGATAATAGCGATCTTTGACGATCGCGGTAATGATGCCCTGCTGCGCTGCCTGCCGTAGCGCTAGACGCATGGCCTGCTCATCAGTGCCCGTTTCTTTCGCCAGGTCCCGCACCCACCACGGCTCATCGCCGAAGAGAGGCTCAACTTTTTGCCAGATGGCCTGCTGCTCATCGCTAAAGCCGGCCTTATGGTCCGGTAAATGCAGCCAGCCATGGTGGCTATGGATAACGCCGCTATCGCGCATTTTTTCGATCAGCAGCAGGACCAGCGCTTCGTCTTCCATCGGCAGCGCCATGCGCCGCAGACGCTCACGCCCCGGTCCCGGCTCATCGCGATGCTGCTCGTGGTACGTCGCCAGCGTATCCAAAATTTTACGCTGCCAGCGGGCGGCAACAGAGGCATTCAACAGGCTATATCCAGCCTGAATAAAACCATGTTGCTCAATCAACGGGCGCATACCGTCGCCGTTAAGCTGGCGCGCCCATGCGAAATCGGGGATGTTCACCGCGCCACGCGTCAGATGCACTGCCAGCGCGTCGCCGTCATTCTGTGCGTTTTCCAGCGCCGATAGCCACTGCAGATACTCCGGTTTACGCTTGCCACGACGCGGCGGGTTGAGCGTCACCACGCGTGCACCCGCAAGCGTCGTGCGGGCAGAAATATCGCGCAGCACCAGTCTGTCGTTATCGGCCAGCCACAGCGGCGTATCAAACACCAGCTCCGCCAGCGTCCCTTCGAGCAGGGAAATACGCCCGGTCACGTGGCTGGCCGCGTGGTGAATATGCAGCGGTTGCCACTGTGTCAGCGGGGCGGCGTGCTCTAAAGAGACAATGACGCGGGTCAAGGCATCCGGCGGTGCATCGGACAACAGCCAGTCACCGCGGGTGAGCTGTTCTTTCTCCGCATCGCCAGCAATATTCAGGGCAATACGCTGCCCGGCATGAGCGTACTCAGTGGCCTGGTTTTGCGCATGCAGACTACGCACGCGCATCGGTTTGTTGACCCCAGTCAGCCACAGCGTGTCGCCAACGTTCACTTCACCACTGAGCGCCGTGCCGGTAACTACCAGGCCCGCCCCCTTCACCGTAAAGGCGCGGTCAATTGCCAGCCGGAAGGTGTGATTGCGGGCCAGCTCTCGCGCAGGCAGCTGCAGCAGATGCTCACGTAATGCATCAATACCCAGCCCTTCACTGGCGGCGGTCACGAAAAGTGTCGCCCCGGCAAAACCAAAGTTTGCCAACGTTGACTGCACCTCTGCACGCACGTCGTCAATACGCGCGTCATCCACGCGATCGGCTTTGGTCAGCGCCACGGTGAGCTGCGGATTGCCCGTCAGTTGCAGGATCTGCAAATGCTCCCGCGTTTGCGCCATCACGCCATCATCGCAGGCCACCACTAACAGCGCGTGATCGATGCCGCCGACGCCCGCCAGCATGTTGGACAGAAACTTTTCGTGTCCGGGAACGTCGATAAACCCCAGCACGCGGCCATCCGGCTGCGGCCAGTAGGCATAGCCCAAATCGATGGTCATGCCACGTTTTTTTTCTTCCGGCAGACGATCGGCATTCACACCGGTAATCGCCTGTAATAACGTGGTTTTTCCGTGGTCAACGTGTCCGGCTGTTGCAATAATCATTTCAGCATCATCTCCATAAACCGGGGCTCGTCTTCAAGACAGCGCAGATCCAGCCATAAGCGGCCATCATAAATTCGCCCAATGACCGGCACCGGTAGCGCGCGCCAGCGGGCAGCCAGGGCCTCAAGGCGGCTACCGCGCCCGTCATGCGGGGTAAAGGTTAATGCCGCGCTGGGCAGTCTATCAACCGGTAGCGAACCACTGCCAATCTGCGACAGACAAGGCATCACGTTCAGTGCAAACTCGCCGCCATAATGTTGTTCGAGCTGTGCCTGTAAGCGTTGTGCCTGTTCGCGGATCGCCTCTTCCTTACGGGTGAGCAGGCGCAGCGTGGGTAATTTTTCCGCCAGTGCTTCCGGATGCAAATAAAGCCGCAGCGTGGCTTCCAGTGCCGCCAGGGTCATTTTATCGGCCCGCAGCGCACGTTTCAGCGGATGACGCTGCAGCCGGGCAATCATCTCTTTCTTACCGACGATAATTCCGGCCTGCGGCCCCCCCAGCAGCTTGTCGCCCGAGAAGCTGACCAGGCTAACACCCGCGGCAATCAACTGCTGCGGCATCGGCTCCTTGGGTAAACCGTACAGGCTGAGATCCACCAGCGAGCCGCTGCCCAGATCCGTCACCACCGGAATATCCAGCTCATGACCGATCGCCGCCAGCTCGGCTTCATCCACCGTTTTGGTAAAGCCTTCAATGCTGTAATTGCTGGTATGCACTTTCATCAACAGACCGGTATTTTCATTCACTGCCTGACGGTAATCGCTGGCGTGCGTCCGGTTAGTGGTACCGACCTCATGTAGAACGCACCCGGCCTGGCGCATCACGTCCGGAATACGAAATGCGCCGCCAATTTCCACCAGCTCACCGCGTGAAACCACCACCTCTTTACCATTGGCGGTTGCAGCCAACATCAGCAGCACCGCTGCCGCATTGTTATTAACGATGCAGGCATCTTCGGCTCCCGTAATGCGACACAACAGGTCCGCCAGCGCACGATCGCGATGCCCACGACCGGCGCCGTCGAGGTCATACTCCAGCGTCACCGGCGCGTGCATCACCTGCATCACCGCCTCAATCGCTTCTTGCGCCTGCAACGCACGACCCAGGTTGGTGTGCAGCACCGTACCCGTCAGGTTGATAACCGGACGCAGCGCGCTGTGCGACTCGCGTTCCAGCCGGGCGCTGGCTTCTTGCGCCCAGTCGTCACTCCACGCCGGGAGCGCCTGCGCGTCGCGAATCGTTTCCCTGGCTTCGTCGAGCATATGGCGAAGCAGCTCCACCACCCGGGTATGGCCGTGAGACTCACGTAAGGCAAGAAAGGCGCTATCGCGCAATAAACGATCGATCGCAGGAAGCTGGCTGTAGAGTGAACGCATGTCGGTTGTCATGAAAGGGCCTGGCTGTTGGTGGCCCTCTCCGCCGGGGAGAGGGATAGCAATATGGGGGGATTGTACCGTGAGTTTGCTCAGGCGGACATAATACGCATCAAGCCTTTGGCGGTTCCGTGCGGGCAAAGCTCTCACGCTGAAAGAGCGTTTCCACCAGTTTGACCAGTCGCGGTCGGTCAACACACCAGCCGGGTGCGACGCGGCGGAAATTGAGATAACCCACGGCGCAGGCGATGGCGACGGTGGCCAGATTCACCGTGTCCGTTTTCAGTGTACCGTCTGCCAGATAGCCTTCCAGCACATCCAGGCTGCGGGTAATTTTCTCGCGCTGGCGCAGCAGTTCGATTTCTGATTGCTGTGCGGCTGGCCGGGCCTGTTCACGTACGGAGACAAGTCCAGCATCCATAATACCGTCCGCCAGCGCTTCAATCTGACGCACCTTCAGCGCCGCCAGCGGATCGCGCGGTAACATGGCTGGCGCAATATCCAGCAGCTCAATGTATTCGGCGATGATTGGCGAATCGAACCAGTACTCGCCCTCATCGGTGACCAGCGCGGGCACTTTTCCTAACGGGTTGTAGCGCGCCACGCCGTTTTCGACGTTGTAGGGGAGTTCATTAACGAATTCGAAGATGATGCCCTTTTCCAGCAACAGAATAGAGATTTTTCGCACAAAAGGGCTGGTATAGCTACCAATGAGTTTCATGCCGTGTCCTTTTTGCCAACAAAAATATCAGTATGGCTCAGGCCACGGCAAATGGCAGGTGACGACGGTCTCAATGATCCAAATAAAGGTAATGCATCCAGCTGGTCATACGCAGCAGTACTTTACGCATCACCGACACGTGGGCGAAATGGTCGGAGTAAACCGCCACCTGGGCATAAATGCCGTCCGGTAAGGCGTCAACTTCGGCATTCGGCTCCAGTTCAATCGTTGCCAGCACGCCATCGGTACCCGGCACCACCGTTAAGGACTGCAATGCGCCCTGAGCCTGATAAGAGCCTCCCGGCACAACCGGCAGAATGCTGGTCAATTTACCGGAGAAAACCTGGCCTGGTAGCGCATTAAACACCACTTCCGCTTCATCGCCCGGTTCAAGACGCAGCAATGAGTTCTGGCGGAACTGGGCCACAATCTGGCGTTTCTGTTCCGGAATAAAGACCATCACCGGTCGCAGAGGCAGCGCAGCGGCATAGGTCCCCGGACGGATCAGCACCTGCGTGATATAGCCATTACTTGGCGCACGCACGACGGTCTGATCCAGATTGTATTTGGCTTCAGCAAGCTGAGCACGCAGAGAGGCAACCTGCGACTGCTCGCCGTTAACCATGCTGTCTAACTGACTTTGGATCTGGGTTTGTTCCGCAACGGAGCCTTTCACCAGCGCATCTTGTGCCAGGTAGTTTTGGCGGGCGTTGTCGATATCGCTTTCAGAAAACGGGTTAACCTTCGCCTGGCTGCCTTTCAGGTAGCGTTGATAATCTTTATACAGACGATCGCGCTCGGCAGACACTCGCGTGGTGTTGGCGACCGCTTCCGAAAGTTGCGCTTTTAAATTATCGATATTGTGCGTTGCGGTAACCAGGTCGGCCTGCAGCCTGTCGACGCGCGCCTGGTAGCGGCCTGGATCGAGTTTGAACAACACCTCGCCTTTTTTAATCAGCTGATTATTTTTATCGGTAACCTCACTCACAATCCCCGTAACCTGCGGCGTAATTGGAATGGATATCACCGCTTTTTGCGCGGTGTAGGTATACGGGTGGTTATAGTTCATTAATAAAATGAGGCCCGCAACAATAAACACGCCACCTAAAGCTGCGGTAGCAAGCGTCCATTGGTTTACCGGGATACGGAATATCTTAAAGATGGCCCAGGCAAATGCCACGTAGGTCAAAACAATCAACAGATCCATGATCAGCGCTCCTGCGTGTTCTTATCAGCGGCGGGTTGCACCGCAGCCAGTTTTTGTTCCAGATCGGCTACGCGCTTCGCAAGAGCGTCAATATCAGGGTTGCCCGTCATTGGCTGAATATGGTTTTGCATTCCCCAGCCGCGTTCGGGTTGGTAGAGCGTGGCCCAAATCCACAGGAACGGCCAAATGGCATGGAGCGTAAACAAGCTAATCCAGCCCGCCGTATGAATCGCATCGGCATGGGGATGGTTACGCTTTTTAGCCATGTTGTAGGGAATATCATGGATGGCGATGATTCCGTAGAACAGAACCAGGAAGACGAAAATGAGCACGCCCAACGCGAAATAATTTAGAAACATACCTGCCTCGAATTCACACTAATTAGAGTTTTTTTGTGCTGGCAGCCGTATGTACCCTGGCTGATGTCTTGAACATAACTGGAGTTGGCAATTTTTGCCATACCACAAAAAAAATATATTTTCTGAGTAAAAATTGCTTTATTTTCCGCAAAAAATGGGCGGGGGAGAATCTGCTTCAGATCACACTGGGAAAAAAACAGATGAAAATTTCTTGCGATTCAGATCACAAAGACTCAACAAACAGGCCAACATAAAACGTGAACCAATTCACATTTTTCTGCCTTTTTGGGTGAATTCTAACCGTGAGGTGTTTTTTTGTACTGGCATTTTGTGATGAATATCACATTAACTACCGCCATACACCCTATATTTACGTGACGAATATCACATAAAAAGGCGTCGACTGGACAGTTGAACGATTCAGTGCCAGATTTCGCAGTATCTACAGGGTCCGGCTACCTCCTGCCGCTACATTAACAAACCTCGGGCTTTCAGCCTGCGCGATAGCAAACATAAGAAGGGGTGTTTTTATGTCATCCGATATTAAGATCAAAGTGCAAAGCTTTGGTCGATTCCTCAGCAACATGGTGATGCCGAATATCGGCGCGTTTATCGCGTGGGGTATTATCACCGCATTATTCATTCCGACAGGGTGGTTGCCGAGCGAAACGCTGGCGAAGCTCGTTGGCCCTATGATCACCTATCTTCTGCCGCTGCTGATTGGTTACACCGGCGGTAAATTGGTGGGTGGCGATCGCGGCGGTGTGGTCGGTGCCATCACCACAATGGGTGTGATCGTCGGTGCCGATATGCCGATGTTCCTCGGCGCAATGATTGCCGGTCCGTTGGGCGGCTGGGCGATTAAACACTTCGATAACTGGGTTGACGGTAAGATTAAATCCGGCTTTGAGATGCTGGTGAACAACTTCTCCGCCGGCATCATCGGGATGATCCTCGCTATCCTGGCGTTCCTCGGCATTGGCCCACTGGTTGAGGCCCTGTCCAAAATTCTGGCAGCAGGCGTTAACTTCATGGTTGTCCATGACATGCTGCCGCTGGCGTCTATCTTTGTTGAACCGGCGAAAATCCTGTTCCTCAACAACGCCATCAACCACGGTATTTTCTCACCGCTGGGCATTCAGCAGTCCCATGAGATGGGCAAATCCATCTTCTTCCTGATTGAAGCAAACCCGGGTCCGGGTATGGGCGTCCTGCTGGCGTACATGTTCTTCGGTCGCGGTAGCGCTAAACAGTCTGCGGGCGGCGCGGCTATCATCCACTTCCTGGGCGGTATCCACGAAATTTACTTCCCGTACGTGCTGATGAACCCACGTCTGATCCTGGCCGTTATCCTCGGCGGTATGACCGGCGTATTTACGCTGACTATCCTCGGCGGCGGTCTGGTTTCTCCGGCCTCTCCGGGCTCTATCCTGGCCGTACTGGCCATGACGCCAAAAGGCGCGTACTTCGCTAACATCGCGGCAATCTGTGCGGCCATGGCGGTCTCCTTTGTGGTCTCAGCCATTCTGCTGAAAACCAGCAAAGTGAAGGAAGAAGATGACATTGATGCAGCGACCCGTCGCATGCACGACATGAAAGCAGAATCCAAAGGTTCATCTCCGCTGTCTGCGGGCGATGTCACCAACGACCTGAGCCATGTGCGTAAAATCATCGTTGCCTGTGATGCCGGTATGGGCTCCAGCGCAATGGGTGCAGGCGTACTGCGCAAGAAAGTGCAGGATGCCGGTCTGTCTCAGATCTCCGTCACCAACAGCGCGATTAACAATCTGCCGCCGGATGTGGATCTGGTCATTACCCACCGTGACCTGACCGAACGCGCTATGCGCCAGGTTCCGCAGGCGCAGCACATTTCGCTGACCAACTTCCTCGACAGCGGTCTGTACACCAGCCTGACCGAGCGTCTGGTTGCCGCACAGCGCCACAACGTTAACGAAGAGAAGGTACGTGACCACCTGAAAGACAGTTTTGATGAAGGTGATAACAACCTGTTCAAACTGGGTGCGGAGAATATCTTCCTTGGCCGTAAAGCCACCAACAAAGAAGAAGCCATTCTGTTTGCCGGTGAGCAACTGGTGAAAGGCGGCTATGTTGAGCCGGAATACGTCCAGGCAATGCTGGATCGCGAAAAACTGACCTCTACCTACCTGGGTGAGTCCATTGCGGTACCGCACGGCACCATCGAAGCTAAAGATCGCGTGCTGAAAACCGGCATCGTGTTCTGTCAGTACCCGGAAGGTGTGCGCTTCGGTGAAGAAGAAGACGACATTGCCCGCCTGGTGATTGGTATCGCCGCGCGTAACAATGAGCACATCCAGGTGATTACCAGCCTGACCAACGCGCTGGATGATGAATCCGTGATCGAACGTCTGGCGCAGACCACCAGCGTGGATGAAGTGCTGGAACTGCTGGCAGGTCGTAAGTAAGCGTTATTGCCCGGTAAGACTCATGCTTACCGGACCTACAAAATCCTCTCCCTTGTGGAGAGGGTTAGGTTGAGGGAAAAGCCTCACCCCAGCCCTCTTGGGTAAAAACATTAATGAAGGTTAATACTATGAAAGCATTACATTTTGGCGCAGGTAATATCGGTCGTGGCTTTATCGGCAAACTGCTGGCAGACGCGGGGATACAACTGACGTTTGCGGATGTAAATCAGGTGGTTCTCGACGCCCTGAATGCCCGTCATAGCTATCAGGTTCATGTTGTCGGTGAAAATGAGCAGGTTGATACCGTTTCCGGCGTTAACGCCGTCAGCAGCATCGGCGACGATGTCGTTGAACTGATTGCCCAGGTTGATCTCGTGACCACCGCGGTTGGTCCGGTCGTGCTGGAACGCATTGCGCCTGCCATCGCCAAAGGGCTGATCAAACGTAAAGCGCAGGGTATTAGCGCTCCACTGAATATTATTGCCTGCGAAAACATGGTGCGTGGCACCACCCAGTTGAAAGGCCACGTGCTGAACGCGCTGGACGATGCGGATAAAGCCTGGGTTGAAGAACATGTTGGTTTTGTCGATTCTGCCGTAGACCGTATTGTTCCGCCTTCCGCCTCTGCCACCAATGACCCGCTGGAAGTGACCGTAGAAACCTTCAGCGAGTGGATTGTCGACAAAACCCAGTTTAAAGGCGAGCTGCCAAACATCCCGGGAATGGAATTAACTGATAACCTGATGGCATTTGTCGAACGTAAGCTCTTCACGCTGAACACGGGGCATGCTATAACCGCGTACCTCGGAAAATTGACCGGTCATCAGACCATCCGTGACGCGATTCTCGACGAGAAAATCCGCGCAGTGGTAAAAGGTGCGATGGAAGAGAGCGGCGCGGTACTGATCAAACGCTATGGCTTTGATGCGGCAAAACATGCAGCATACATTCAGAAAATCCTCAGTCGTTTCGAAAACCCGTACCTGAAAGATGACGTTGAGCGCGTGGGCCGCCAGCCGCTGCGTAAACTGAGCGCAGGCGACCGTTTAATCAAGCCGCTGCTCGGCACGCTGGAGTACGGCCTGCCGCACGTTAATCTGGTGCAGGGTATTGCTGCGGCGATGCATTACCGCAGTGAAGAAGACCCGCAAGCGCAGGAACTGGCAGCGCTGATTGACGAAAAAGGCCCACAGGCCGCGCTGGCACAGGTTTCCGGGCTGGATGCCAACAGCGACGTGGTGGCGGAGGCGGTTAACGCATATAACGCAACCAAATGATCCACAGTGCGGCGCAGGTCAGCCTGCGCCCGAATATCAGATTGTCAGATATGCAGGCAATAATGGAACAAACGCAGGCCTTTGAAAATCGTGTGCTTGAGCGTCTGAATGCTGGCAAAACCGTACGCAGCTTCCTCATCACCGCCGTAGATTTACTCACCGAGGCGGTGAATATCCTGGTGCTTCAGGTATTTCGCAAAGACGACTACGCGGTTAAATATGCAGTGGAACCGTTGCTCGACGGCGACGGGCCGCTGGGCGATCTGTCGGTCCGTCTGAAGCTGATCTACGGCCTGGGTGTGCTCAGCCGCCCTGAGTATGAAGATGCGGAACTGCTGATGGCGCTGCGTGAGGAATTGAATCACGACGGTAATGAATATGCGTTCACCGACGACGAAATTCTCGGACCGTTTGGTGAACTGCACTGCGTGACGGCGCTCCCGCCCCCGCCCCAGTTTGATACCTCAGACTCGGGTTTGTACGCCATGCAAATCCAGCGCTACCAGCAAATGGTACGCTCAACCATGGTGCTCTCTCTGACCGAGCTGATTTCTAAAATCAGCTTAAAGAAAGCCTTTCAGAAATAACGTCATACCGATTTACTTCTCATCCTGCTGCGGTCGATACAGCTGGCGATAGTACTCCAGACGCTGCAGATACAGCGGCACGTTTTCCTGCGGGACCTCAGAAGGCACCGTGTTACGCGGCGGCGTTTTATTCAAGTACTCACGAAAAGCCTGGCTTGACGCCATAAAATCGATGGTTTTATCAATAAGAATCGAAACGTTCTCGCCTATTTTCGCCATGATGATTCATCCTCCATGTATTATCCGCGACCCGCCTGCGCGGTCGATGGTTTAAGTTTAGGATCGGATGGTTAATTATATTGAGGAAAACGTGCTTCACTATGCCGCCACCGACAAAAAGCACCATCAACGATCTTATTTCTTAAAATCCCTTTTTAATCAAACAGCTAACATTTTCATTAGCGAAATAATACTTGCAGCATTTGATTATTTATCTTCGATTAGTTGAGAATAATCCCCCTCTGCGCGCATACTATAGGATATTCATCCTATTTTTAGCAGAAGCTATCCTATGAAAGAAGTCGAAAAAAACGAAATTAAACGTCTGAGCGATCGCCTGGACGCCATCCGCCACCAGCAGGCAGACCTGTCACTGGTTGAAGCCGCCGACAAATATGCCGAGCTGGAAAAAGAAAAAGAAACGCTGGAAGCCGAGATCGTGCGCCTGCGTGAAGTTCACGGTCAGAAGTTGAGCAAAGAAGCACAAAAGCTCAGCAAGCTCCCGTTCCGTCGCGCCATCACCAAAAAAGAGCAGGCCGACATGGGCAAGCTGAAGAAAAGCGTGCGCGGCCTGGTGATCGTACACCCGATGACCGAACTGGGTCGTGAAATGGGCCTGAAAGAGATGACTGGCTTTTCAAAGACTGAGTTTTGATCACCCTCCGGGCAACGTCCGTTTGCCCGGTCTCCTATTTCCCCGCCAATTGGCCCTACCAATTTTAGCCAGATCCGAATACCCCCTCACATTTCGTTAAAAATAACTTACAATGCCGTTGCCAATAAATAACATTTGATTAACCATTCGTTGTCATTACCCCTACACAACAATATTGGCAGGGCCACTTTTACACATAGTGTGACGACGAGATGAGCACAGACTCATTGCATTATGTCGGCGGCCCCCAGGAGACCTGCAATGAATCTCTGGCAACAAAACTACGACCCGGCCGGTAACATCTGGCTTTCAAGCCTGATTGCCTCACTCCCTATTCTGTTCTTTTTCTTCGCGCTGATTAAGCTCAAGCTGAAAGGTTATGTCGCTGCGACGTGGACGGTAGGGATTGCCCTGTTGGTCGCCTTGCTGTTCTACAAAATGCCGGTCGATCACGCGCTGGCATCCGTGGTGTACGGCTTCTTCTATGGTCTGTGGCCGATTGCCTGGATAATCATCGCCGCCGTATTCGTCTATAAGATTTCGGTCAAGACCGGGCAGTTCGACATTATCCGCTCCTCAATTCTGTCGATTACCCCGGACCAGCGTCTGCAGATGCTGATTGTCGGCTTCTGCTTTGGCGCATTCCTCGAGGGGGCTGCAGGATTTGGCGCCCCGGTGGCGATTACCGCCGCACTGCTGGTTGGCCTGGGCTTTAACCCGCTGTACGCCGCAGGTCTGTGCCTGATTGTAAACACCGCGCCGGTGGCGTTTGGCGCAATGGGTATTCCGATCCTGGTTGCTGGTCAGGTTACCGGGCTGGACAGTTTTGAAATCGGCCAGATGGTAGGCCGCCAGCTGCCGTTCCTGACGATTATCGTGCTGTTCTGGATCATGGCGATTATGGACGGCTGGCGCGGCGTGAAAGAGACCTGGCCGGCGGTAATGGTCGCAGGCGGCTCCTTTGCCATCGCGCAGTACCTCAGCTCTAACTTTATCGGGCCAGAACTGCCGGACATCATCTCTTCTCTGGTGTCACTGGTGTGTCTGACGCTGTTCCTGAAACGCTGGCAGCCGGTACGCATCTTCCGCTTTGGTGACATGGGTGCTTCACAGGTCGATCAAACGCTGGCCCGCACTCACTACACCGCCGGCCAGGTGGTTCGCGCCTGGTCACCGTTCCTGTTTCTGACAGCAACGGTCACGCTGTGGAGCATCCCACCGTTTAAAGCGCTGTTTGCCCCTGGCGGCGCGATGTATCACTGGGTGGTGAATGTTCCGGTACCGTTCCTCGACAAACTGGTGGCCCGCATGCCGCCGGTGGTACACGAAGCCACGGCCTACGCGGCGGTATACAAGTTTGACTGGTTCTCAGCGACCGGCACCGCCATTCTGTTTGCCGCCCTGCTGTCTATCGTCTGGCTGAAAATGAAGCCCTCTGCCGCCCTGCAAACCTTCGGCAGCACGCTGAAAGAGCTGGCGTTGCCCATCTATTCCATCGGGATGGTACTGGCATTCGCATTTATCTCTAACTACTCAGGCCTGTCTTCGACGCTGGCATTAGCGCTGGCACACACCGGCAGCGCCTTTACCTTCTTCTCGCCGTTCCTCGGCTGGCTGGGCGTATTCCTGACCGGGTCAGATACCTCTTCTAACGCACTGTTCGCAGCCCTACAGGCAACGGCAGCGCAGCAAATCGGTGTCTCCGATGTACTGCTGGTGGCGGCAAATACCACCGGTGGCGTAACCGGCAAAATGATCTCCCCGCAATCTATCGCCATCGCCTGTGCGGCCGTGGGGCTGGTGGGTAAAGAGTCTGACCTGTTCCGCTTTACCGTGAAACACAGCCTGATATTCACCTGTATGGTGGGTGTGATTACCACGCTTCAGGCCTATGTCTTAACCTGGATGATCCCATGATAGTGATGCCCAGACGCCTGTCCGACGAGGTCGCTACTCGCGTGCGGGCGCTGATTGAAGAACAACAGCTGGAGGCGGGCATGAAGTTGCCCGCCGAGCGCCAGCTGGCCGTACAGCTCGGCGTGTCGCGTAATTCACTGCGCGAGGCGCTGGCAAAGCTGGTCAGTGAAGGCGTGCTGCTCAGCCGTCGCGGCGGCGGGACGTTTGTCCGCTGGCAGCATGAAGCCTGGTCCGAACAAAACATCGTTCAGCCGCTGAAAAGCCTGATGGCGGACGACCCGGATTACAGCTTCGATATTCTCGAAGCCCGCCACGCCATTGAGGCCAGCACCGCATGGCATGCCGCGATGCGCGCCACGACCGCCGACAAAGAGAAAATCAGGCTCTGTTTTGAGGCCACGCAGAGTGAGGACCCGGACCTCGCCTCACAAGCAGACGTTCGCTTTCACCTCGCCATTGCGGAAGCGTCGCACAACGTGGTGCTGCTCCAGACCATGCGCGGTTTCTTCGACGTATTGCAGTCCTCGGTAAAACAGAGCCGCCAGCGTATGTACCTGGTGCCACCTGTGTTTTCACAGCTCACAGCACAGCACCTTGCCGTGCTGGACGCGATTGTCGCCGGCGACGCTGATGGCGCACGTAAGGCGATGATGGCGCACCTCAGCTTTGTCCACACCACCATTAAACGCTTTGATGAAGACCAGGCCCGCCAGGCGCGTATTACCCGTCTGCCCGGTGACCATAATGAAATTAGCAGGGAGAACAACTCATGATTATTTCAGCAGCCAGCGATTATCGCGCCGCAGCCCAGCGCATTCTGCCCCCCTTCCTGTTCCACTACATCGACGGTGGTGCCTATGCAGAGCATACCCTGCGCCGTAACGTCGAAGATTTATCGGAGGTGGCACTACGCCAGCGCGTGCTGAAGAACATGGCCGACCTGAGTCTGGAAACCACCCTGTTCAACGAAAAACTGTCGATGCCGGTGGCATTAGCGCCGGTTGGCTTGTGCGGCATGTATGCCCGCCGGGGCGAAGTTCAGGCCGCCGCTGCCGCTGACGCCAAAGGTATTCCGTTTACGCTTTCGACGGTTTCCGTCTGCCCGATTGAAGAAGTTGCCCCGACCATCAAGCGTCCGATGTGGTTCCAGCTGTACGTCCTGCGCGATCGCGGTTTTATGCGTAACGCGCTGGAGCGTGCTAAAGCAGCGGGTTGCTCCACGCTGGTCTTTACCGTCGATATGCCCACGCCCGGCGCGCGCTACCGTGACGCACATTCCGGGATGAGCGGTCCGAATGCCGCGCTGCGCCGTTACTGGCAGGCGGTAACCCATCCGCAGTGGGCGTGGGACGTTGGCCTGAACGGTCGTCCGCATGATTTAGGCAATATCTCGACCTACCTGGGTAAACCCACCGGCCTGGAGGATTACATCGGCTGGTTGGCAAACAACTTCGATCCGTCCATCTCCTGGAAAGACCTCGAGTGGATCCGTGAATTCTGGGACGGTCCGATGGTAATCAAAGGGATCCTCGACCCGGAAGATGCCCGCGACGCCGTACGCTTTGGCGCCGACGGCATCGTGGTCTCGAACCACGGCGGCCGCCAGCTGGACGGCGTGCTGTCTTCTGCGCGTGCGCTACCCGCCATTGCCGACGCGGTGAAAGGCGATATTGCGATTCTGGCAGACAGCGGCATCCGTAACGGTCTGGACGTGGTGCGCATGATTGCACTGGGTGCAGATACCGTACTGCTGGGCCGTGCTTACCTGTATGCACTGGCGACCCACGGTCAGGCAGGTGTCGCTAACCTGTTGAACCTTATTGAGAAAGAAATGAAAGTGGCGATGACGCTGACCGGTGCAAAATCCATTCGTGAAATCAGCCGTGACTCACTGGTACAAGAGCTGGGAAAGCAACTGCCCGCCGCTCTGGCACCTCTCGTCCAGGGTAGCGCCGCGTAACCGTACCCCGTAAAACCCTACACTCTGAATGGTCGGCCTGTTCTCAGCCCGGCCATTTTTTATGCAAAAATAACGACCAGTTAACATTTACACTCAATATATTTGACAACTTTTTATTCACCTGCCAAATGTATATACAAGCTAATACAACAACAACCCACACAATAATAATCCACACGACAACAACCATCATAACGGGCGAGGGTGACATGGTTTATTCCGGTAAAGTGAATATCCAGCAGGCGATAGATGACAGTCCTTTTTCACGCTTTCATTGGGTCATCATCGTCCTTGGCTTTCTGGTGCTGGCCATTGATGGCTTCGACACGGCGGCGATGGGCTACATTGCCCCTACCCTCTCAGCCGACTGGGGGATCAAGAAACAAGATCTCGGGCCGGTATTAAGCGCCGCGCTGCTGGGGCTCTCATTTGGCGCCCTGCTGGCCGGGCCAATTTCCGATCGCATGGGACGTAAACGCGTACTGGTTTTTTCCTGCCTGTTCTTTGGTCTCGCCAGTCTGGGCACCGCCTATGCCCAGACGCTGAATATGTTAACGTTTTGGCGGTTTCTCACCGGACTCGGGCTGGGTGCAGCAATGCCGAACGCCATCACGTTGGTGTCAGAATTTGCGCCAAAACGCTGCCGCTCGATGGCGATTAACACCATGTACTGCGGTTTCCCGCTCGGTGCAGCAGGTGGCGGGGTTATCTCCTCCTGGCTGATTCCTAACTACGGCTGGCACAGCGTCCTGCTCGCCGGGGCAATTGCCCCGCTGGCGCTGACCATCCTCCTGGTGTTATTTCTGCCGGAGTCGGTCAAGTATCTGGTCCATCGCGGGAAAGAGATCGCACAAGTCAAACGAATTGCCCGTCGCTTTATGCCAGGTGATATAGACCAGGTCACCCATTTTTATCTGGATGAAGAACGGACTGACGTCAAAAAAGGCAGCGTGGCGCAGTTGTTCAGCATGCCGTGGCTGCCGGGCACGTTGATGCTGTGGATGACCTACTTTATGGGGCTGGTTATCTATTATGTGCTGCTGAGCTGGATGCCGACGCTGATGCTGGGAATGGGTTACCCGCTGGCAGAATCTGCCTGGCTGACATCACTGTTCACCTTCGGCGGTACCGCGGGGATCCTGCTGGCCGGCTGGCTGATGGATCGCTGGGAAGCGCACAAAGTCGTCTCCATCGGTTTTATCCTGACAATGCTGTTTGCACTGGCGCTCGGGTTTGAACATAACCACATCATTCTGTTTGGCGCCCTGATCTTCCTGATGGGGATCACCATGAACGGTGCACAGTCCGGACTACAGACGCTGGCGGCAACGTTTTACCCGACCCACTGTCGCGCAACAGGTATTGCCTGGATGCAGGGCGTGGGCCGCTTTGGTGGCGTCGCCGGGACCATGACCAGCGCCCAATTACTTTCTCTGCAATGGCAGGCTGACAGCATATTGATGTTCCTCAGCGTTCCCGCGCTGCTGGCTGCTGCCGCAACGCTTTATAAGCTGCAACGCTATAAACCGCAGCCTCTGACCGTCGCATAGTACCCGTCCTTTCTGCTATCCTGCCCCCCGTTATTAAGGGGGCAGTATGCTTAACATCGTTTTATTCGAACCAGAAATCCCGCCAAATACCGGCAATATCATCCGCCTTTGCGCCAATACCGGCTTTCGTCTGCATATTATTGAGCCCATGGGCTTTACCTGGGACGACAAGCGCCTGCGTCGCGCGGGGCTGGATTATCACGAATTTACCGCCGTACTGCGCCACCCTGATTACGCCGCCTTTGTGGCTGCAGAAAATCCGCAACGTCTTTTTGCGCTGACCACCAAAGGGACGCCGGCCCATAGCGCGGTAAGCTATCAGGATGGTGATTATCTGATGTTTGGCCCAGAAACGCGCGGCCTGCCCGCCAGCATTCTCGACGCGCTGCCTGCAGAACAAAAAATTCGTATTCCGATGATGCCGGACAGCCGCAGCATGAACCTGTCTAACGCGGTGTCGGTGGTGGTGTATGAGGCCTGGCGCCAGCTGGGGTATCCGGGCGCCGTATTACGCAGTTGATTTTGTCGGATGCGGCTAGCGCCTTATCCGACCTACATTAATTTGATGTTATTCGTTTCGAGCGTTATCGGCGCAGACAGATTGCACACGGACTGCGCTTGCCGACCTGCGCGTACACGCAGTACGTGAGGATGACGAGCACAGCCCAGGTTCAATATGGCAAGTAAGATAGCTCGAAATCAGATGCCATCGCCGCATTCGAACGTATGATGTATCCCGTTGAAATGCTGATCCATATCCATGGACGGCTTATCGCTGTCAGGTTTACCGACAATCCGTGCCGGAACGCCTGCGGCGGTGGTATGTGGCGGTACGGGCTGTAAGACGACAGAACCCGCGCCAATTTTCGCCCCGCGCCCAACCTCGATGTTGCCGAGAATTTTTGCGCCCGCGCCAATCATCACGCCTTCACGAATTTTTGGGTGACGATCGCCGCCCGCTTTACCGGTCCCGCCTAAGGTGACGGATTGCAGGATCGAGACGTCGTTTTCGATCACCGCGGTTTCACCCACCACAATTCCGGTGGCATGATCGAGCATGATCCCACGACCAATTTTTGCCGCCGGATGAATGTCGACCTGGAAAGTCACAGACACCTGATTTTGCAAGAAGATCGCCAGTGCCTGACGCCCCTGATGCCACAGCCAGTGGCCGATGCGGTAAGCCTGCAGCGCATGGAAGCCCTTCAGGTACAAAAGCGGGGTGGAATATTTGTCGACAGCCGGGTCACGCGTGCGCACTGCCTGGATATCGCAGGCCGCCGAGGCAATCATTTCCGGATCGGCGGCGTAGGCTTCTTCCACCACTTCACGAATAGCAATCGCCGGCATGATTGGCGACGCAAGCTTATTCGCCAGCATATAGCTTAGCGCGCTGCCGAGATTCTCATGCTTGAGCAGCGTTGCGTGGTAAAAACTGGCCAGCATTGGCTCACAATCCGCCAGTGCCCGGGCTTCTGCTTTAATATTTTTCCAGACGATATCCAGTTCTTCACACGGCATTGCGTACTCCACAGAAGGTAGCAAAACGACCAACCCGTTCTACGCGGGTCGGGTCGTTATAGTAAAACGGTTCCTTACGGCTAGTGGCTGCTCCGCTCGTCCTTGCGTGCACGACCTAATAACGTCAATGCTGCCTCGCGCGCATTTTTTCCGCAATACAATACTTGATAAATTTCCTCGGTTATTGGCATTTCGACACCAAAACGGTGCGCCAATTCACGAACTTCTTTCGTATTGCGATAGCCTTCAACCACTTGGCCAATCTTGTCCTGCGCGCCCTGAACATCCATGCCCTGACCGAGCATCATGCCAAAACGGCGGTTACGCGACTGGTTGTCGGTACACGTCAGCACCAGGTCGCCCAGACCCGCCATGCCCATGAAGGTCGCCGGATCGGCACCCAGCGCCGCACCAAGGCGTGACATTTCGGTCAACCCGCGGGTGATCAATGCCGTACGGGCATTAGCACCGAAACCGATGCCGTCAGACATCCCTGCGCCAATGGCAATCACGTTTTTCACTGCACCGCCGAGCTGTACACCAATGAAGTCCGGGTTACTGTAAACGCGGAAACTTTTGCCGCAGTGCAGCAGTTGCTGGAGATCGTCAGCAAACGTCTCATCCGTTGACGCCAGCGAAATCGCCGTAGGCATGCCTGCAGCCAGTTCTTTGGCAAACGTAGGACCGGAAATCACCGCCAGCGGAATGGCATCCCCCAACGCTTCACGCGCGACATCCTGTAACAGGCGTCCCGTTTCCGCTTCCAGACCTTTTGTCGCCCAAACCAGGCGCGCATCAGAGCGCATCAACGGTTTGATCTGACGCAGCACTTCGCCAAAGACGTGGCTCGGCACCACCACCAGAATATTACGGCTGGCGGCCAGCGCAGTGGCTAAATCACTTTCCAGGCGCAGCGTATCGGGAAAAGGCACATCAGGAAGGAACGCAACGTTGCAGCGATCGTGCTCGAGCGTTGCGATATGTTTGGGATCGTGGCCCCACAGGATAACCGGGTGGCCGTTTCTTGCCAGGGTAATGGCAAGAGCGGTGCCGTACGAGCCGGCACCAATCACAGTCATTGAAGCATTACTTTGATTCATCAGGCATCCTGATGTTCTTCAGTACCTTCGCCAGTCTGCTGCTGTAAATAGTTCATGAACAGCGCATCAAAGTTGACCGGTGCAAGGTTCAGCTGCGGGAACGTACCGCGTGATACCAGGCTGGTGATGCATTCACGGGCATACGGGAACAGGATGTTCGGGCAGTATGCACCCAGGCAATGCGCCATCTGAGTCCCTTCAATTCCGCTGATGGAGAAAATCCCGCCCTGCTGAACTTCGCACAGGAACGCCGTTTCTTCACCCAGAGAAGCCGTTACGGTGACACGCAGCACAACTTCATACACGTCATCTGCCAGTTGGGTAGATGCAGTATCAAGATCAAGTTTAACCTCTGGCTGCCAATCTTTCTGGAAAACATGCGGTGCATTTGGCGCTTCGAAAGACACATCCTTGGTATAAATACGTTGGATCTGGAAAGCCATTTCAGTGTTATTTTGTTCTGACATGTTTAGAAAACCCTTTAGTGTTGTCCTTTAAATACTATCCGTACGCCTTAACGCAGCAGGGGATCCAGTCCACCACGCGCATCCAACGCATACAAGTCGTCACAACCACCAATGTGCTGTGCATCAATAAAAATCTGCGGAACCGTCGTACGACCACTGCGTTTGATCATCTCTTCGCGCTTCACGGCGTCGCCGTCAATCGGAAGTTCCTGGAAACTCACGCCCTTGCTGTTCAATAGCGCTTTTGCGCGATGGCAAAATGGGCAGGTTGCTTTGGTGTAGATCTCGATGTTGGCCATGACTTATCTCCGATATTAACTTACGGTGTTACTTGCCACGTACCAGCGGGAGGTTTTCACCACTCCAGCCTGCTACGCCGTCTTTCAGCACGGACACCTGCTCAAAACCCGCTTTAATCAGCGCAGTTGCAGATTCCTGGCACTGCATGCCAGAACCGTCAACCACAATAACCGGTTTGGCTTTGTGTTTTTCAAGCTCGCCGAAGTTGTTGGCTTTAATTTCGCTCGGCAGCAGGTTAGTTGAACCGGCGATATGGCCTTTGCGGAAGTCATCACGCTGACGTAAATCCACAATAACCGCATCTTCTTTATTGAGAAGACGAGTGGCTTCGCCGCGGGTAATCACCTTCACTTTCGAGGTCAGGCTTTTGATGGTCGTAAATAATACAGCCGCCAGTAACGCAATCCAGGCGATACTCAAGACAGGGTGGCGACTAACAAATTGCATAATTTCTTGCATGGGGGGTAACAACTCCCGACTCAGTGATTAAAAAAACCAGGGAAAGAGTATACCTGCGCGTTGGCGCAAATACAGCCAGAGCGTGCATTGGATTGCATTTTTGCGGGGCGCTACGGAAAAAAAAACGTAAATCCGAGTCCTCCCTGACGTGCTATACCCCATTATTTGATCTTCGGGGGCTACTTTATCGATTCAGCTGTAGTAAAATTACGCAATTATTTTTATCTATTAAGTGTGAGGTTGTCGCAATGTCGGTTTCTAAAAAACCTATGGTACTGGTGATTCTGGATGGCTACGGCTATCGCGAAGACAGCCAGGATAACGCCATTTTTAATGCTAAAACCCCGGTTATGGATGCTCTGTGGGCCAAACGTCCACATACCCTGATTGACGCATCTGGTCTGGAAGTCGGCCTGCCTGACCGCCAGATGGGTAACTCCGAAGTGGGTCACGTCAACCTGGGCGCGGGCCGTATCGTGTATCAGGATCTGACCCGTCTGGATGTTGAAATTAAAGAACGGACTTTCTTCACTAACCCGGTACTGACCGATGCGGTCGACCAGGCGAAAAATAGCGGCAAAGCAGTACACATCATGGGTCTGCTGTCTGCGGGCGGCGTACACAGCCACGAAGATCACATCCTGGCGATGGTTGAGCTGGCGGCAGAACGCGGCGCAGAAAAAATCTATCTGCACGCCTTCCTCGATGGCCGTGACACCCCACCGCGCAGCGCTGAAAAGTCGCTGCAAAAATTCGAAGAAAAATTTGCAGCACTGGGCAAAGGTCGCGTTGCGTCCATTATTGGTCGTTACTACGCCATGGACCGCGACAACCGTTGGGATCGCGTTGAAAAAGCGTATGACCTGATGACGCTGGCCCAGGGTGAATTCCAGGCTGACACCGCAGTAGCAGGTCTGCAGGCCGCTTATGCTCGTGATGAAAACGACGAATTCGTAAAAGCGACCGTGATCCGCGCAGAAGGCCAGGCCGATGCCGCAATGGAAGACGGCGATACGCTGATTTTCATGAACTTCCGTGCTGACCGTGCGCGTGAAATCACTCGCGCGTTTGTGAACGCTGACTTCGATGGCTTCGCGCGTAAGAAAGTGGTTAACCTCAACTTTGTGCAGTTGACCGAATACGCGGCCGACATCAAAACAGCGGTAGCTTACCCACCAACGTCTCTGGCGAATACCCTCGGCGAGTGGATGGCGAAGCACGACAAAACCCAGCTGCGTATTTCCGAAACTGAAAAATATGCACACGTGACCTTCTTCTTCAACGGTGGCGTAGAAGAGCCGTTCAAAGGCGAAGACCGTATCCTGATCAACTCGCCGAAAGTAGCCACCTACGATCTGCAGCCAGAAATGAGCTCCGCAGAGCTGACCGAGAAGCTGGTTGCCGCGATTGAGAGCGGGAAATACGACACCATCATCTGTAACTACCCGAACGGCGACATGGTCGGTCATACCGGGGTAATGGATGCTGCGGTTAAAGCGGTTGAAGCGCTGGATCACTGCGTTGAGCAAGTGGCCAAAGCGGTTGAGTCCGTTGGCGGCCAATTGCTGATCACCGCAGACCACGGTAACGCTGAGCAAATGCGCGATCCGTCTACCGGTCAGGCACATACTGCACATACCAACCTGCCGGTTCCGCTGATTTATGTCGGTGGTAAAAACGTCAAAGCTGTCGATGGCGGTAAACTTTCCGATATCGCCCCGACCATGCTGACGCTGATGGGCATGGAAATCCCGCAAGAGATGACTGGTAAGCCGCTGTTCATCGTGGAATAATCCCTCCCCATGAGGGGAAAGGCGATTAATACCATCACATGGGCCGCAAAACCGCGTAGGTTTTCAGTCAGGCCCTTGTTATACGCCAGCGTGATTAGCGCTGGCGTATTGTTGTGCGCCTTTTCCGCCCACGCGGACGAACGCGACCAGCTCAAATCTATTCAGGCCGATATCGCGGCAAAAGAACGCGCGGTACGCCAGCAACAACAGCAACGTTCCACCCTCCTCGCCCAGCTTAAAGCCCAGGAACAGGCCATCGCCGTTGCGGCACGACAGCTGCGCGAAACGCAAAATTCACTGGCGCAACTGAATGCGCAAATTGCCGAAATGAACGCCGCCCTCGCGAAGCTGGAAAAGCAGCGAGCAGCACAGGAACGCAGCCTGGCCGCCCAACTGGACGCCGCGTTTCGTCAGGGTGAGCACACCGGCATTCAGTTAATCCTCAGTGGCGAAGAGAGTCAGCGCGGGCAGCGCCTGCAGGCCTATTTTGGCTATCTGAACCAGGCGCGGCAGGAAACCATCGCCCAGTTGAAGCAAACCCGCGAAGAGGTCGATTCGCAGAAGGCCGAGCTGGAAGATAAACAGAGTGAGCAGCAAACGCTGCTGTACGAGCAGCGCGCTCAACAGGCCAAGCTGGAACAGGCGCGTAACGAGCGCCAAAAAACGCTCGCTGGGCTGGAGTCCTCCATTCAGCAGGGCCAGCAGCAGCTCAGCGAACTGCGCGCCAACGAATCCCGCCTACGCAGCAGCCTTGCACGGGCCGAGGCCGCCGCCAAAGCGCGCGCTGAACGTGAAGCCCGCGAAGCACAGGCGGTGCGCGATAAGCAAAAGGATGCATCGCGCAAAGGGTCGACCTACAAGCCGACCGAAAACGAAAAATCCTTGATGTCCCGTACCGGGGGGTTAGGTTCGCCGCGCGGTCAGGCATTCTGGCCCGTCCGTGGCCCAACGCTGCATCGCTATGGCGAACAGCTGCAAGGTGAGCTACGTTGGAAAGGGATGGTCATTGGCGCATCTGAAGGCACCGAAGTGAAAGCCATTGCCGACGGTCGCGTTATTCTGGCCGACTGGCTTCAGGGTTATGGCCTGGTGGTCGTGGTTGAGCACGGTAAAGGCGATATGAGCCTGTACGGCTATAACCAAAGCGCGCTGGTCAGCGTAGGTACGCAGGTGCGTGCCGGACAGCCGATTGCCCTGGTGGGTAGCAGCGGCGGTCAGGGCAGACCCGCACTCTATTTCGAAATTCGTCGCCAGGGTCAGGCGGTCAATCCACAGCCGTGGTTGGGAAGATAAGTTTTGCCTCAGTTTCGCCGCATAATATTCTCACTCGCCAGCCTGCTGGCATTCGCTCCCTCTGTTTTTGCCGGTAAGCTTGCCATCGTGATCGACGATTTCGGTTATCGTCCGCACAACGAGAATCAGGTGCTAGCGATGCCTTCTGCGATCTCCGTTGCCGTTCTGCCCAATGCACCACATGCACGGGAGATGGCGACCAAAGCGCATAACAGCGGACATGAAGTCTTAATCCATCTGCCGATGGCGCCTCTCAGCAAACAGCCGCTTGAGAAAGATACCCTGCGCCCGGAGATGAGCAGCGACGAGATTGAGCGGATTATTCGCGATGCGGTAAGCAAAGTGCCGTATGCCGTCGGGCTTAACAACCATATGGGCAGCGCGATGACCTCCAGCCTGTTTGGCATGCAGAAAGTGATGCAGGCACTGGAACGGTACGATCTTTATTTCCTGGACAGTATGACCATCGGTAACAGCCAGTCCATGCGTGCGGCAGGAGGAACGGGCGTGAAAGTGATCAAACGCAAAGTCTTCCTCGACGACACGCAAAACGAAGCGGACATTCGCCGCCAGTTTAACCGCGCGGTCGAACTGGCACGCCGCAACGGTTCCGCTATCGCGATTGGGCACCCTCATCCTTCGACGGTACGCGTATTGCAGCAAATGGTTTATAACCTGCCCGCTGACATTACGCTGGTTCGCCCAAGCAGCCTGCTCAATGAACCACAGGTAGATACCTCTACGCCAAATCAGACGCCACCGAAAAACGGCACGCCTGATGCGCCGCGAAATCCTTTCCGCGGGGTGAAACTGTGCAAACCGAAGCAACCGTTAGAACCCATTTACGCCAGCCGATTCTTTAGCGTGCTCGGTGAGAGCATCACCCAAAGCACGCTGGTACAATATATGCGCCTGCAGTGGCAGGGCTGGTCGTAATCAGTCTTTCAGACCCAGCGTGACATGGGCCAGACGGCGTGGCGTCAGTGATTTATCGCGCCACTTGCTAAACCGGATGGCCCATAACAGCACCTGATAACCCAGCTTAACGCTGCAAATATTGCTCACCATTCGCTTGAACATACCCGATACAAACACCTCGGCAATCATGCGCTGGCGAATCTTTTCGTCTGGCTCTTTACGGATGCAATGGCATACGCGTAGCGCTTCGTAAATCACCTGCTGTTTGAATTCAGGGTAAATCGGAATACGCCCGGCGTAATCATGATTCATCTTATCCAGCAGGCGGGTAATTTTGATGTAGTGGCGCTGATAGGCCAGATTCTTCTCTCCGGTACGCGGCAGGCGACTGACGGACGCGCCGTGCAGGAAATATTTATACAGCGGAACCTCCGTGTAACGCGCGCGTTTGGCGTTAAACATAAACTCCGTCGTCCAAATAATATCCTGGTGGTGCAGACCGGAAAGAAAGGTTAGCCCAGCGTCGCGGATGGTTTGATGACGGTAAACCCCCATCCAGACCACATGCCGCCAGCGACGACTGGCAAGTGCTTTTCGCAGCCAGTCCGGCCCGGTCATGACGCCGGTAGAACGAATACGATCGGTGGGAATAGATGCCCAGGTATGACCCGTTTCCGCAATACACCAGTCGGCGTTGCACTGGGCAACGTCCAGATTGTCCTGCAGCGCCATATTCATCAGCGTTTCATACATTTCCGGATAGGCAATGTCGTCACCATCGACGTAAGCGATATACTCGCCCTTTGCTACCGCCATACCGGTATTTCGCGCCGCCGAGACGCCCCCGTTACGCTGGTGCAGCAGATGGACGTGTGGATAACGATCCGCATACGCCTGAGCAAGCTCCGTCGAGTTATCCGTAGAGCCATCATTTACGATGATGATCTCCAGATTTTTCCAGGTTTGCGCGATCAGCGAATCCATACACGCAATGAACGGTTCACCCGTATTGTAAAGCGGCATAATGACGCTCAATAGGCCGGGAGTATAGGTCATATAAAATCCTGCCAAACAATGTAATTAACGGCAATTTTTAGCATATTACGCGGCAGAAGATCAGAGAAAGTTATTCTTATCTTTGACCTAAAATGCGCCGGACAAGCGGGATCGCGCCAGAAAAAAATCCCCGGGTATTTAATGAACATAAATATCCGGGGACAGCACACAGAACCCATTAATCAGAAACGGTTAATCCCAGCTCAGGATCACTTTCCCTGACTGACCTGAACGCATCGCGTCAAAGCCCTGCTGGAACTCATCGATGGAGAACCGATGGGTGATGATTGGCGACAAATCCAGACCAGACTGGATAAGTGCAGCCATTTTGTACCAAGTTTCAAACATTTCGCGACCGTAAATACCTTTAATAAACAGCCCTTTAAAGATAACCTTCGTCCAGTCGACGGACATGTCTGACGGCGGAATACCCAGCATGGCGATGCGACCGCCGTGGTTCATGGTGTCCAGCATGGTGCGGAACGCTGGCGGCGCACCGGACATCTCCAGACCCACATCAAACCCTTCGGTCATACCCAGCTCGGCCATGACATCAGTCAGGTTCTCTTTCGCTACGTTTACCGCGCGAGTAATACCCATTTTTCGTGCCAGCTCAAGGCGATACTCATTCACATCCGTAATGACAACGTGGCGTGCACCAACGTGCTTCGCGACGGCTGCCGCCATAATACCGATAGGACCTGCACCGGAAACCAGCACATCTTCTCCGACCAAATCGAACGACAGTGCCGTGTGAACCGCATTGCCGAACGGATCGAAGATTGAGGCTAAATCATCGGAGATGTTATCCGGGATCTTGAACGCGTTAAACGCCGGGATCACCAGGTACTCAGCAAAACAACCCGGACGGTTTACACCGACACCGGCCGTATTGCGGCACAGGTGAGTACGCCCACCACGGCAGTTACGGCAATGTCCGCAAGTAATGTGGCCTTCACCCGACACGCGATCGCCAATTTTAAAACCTTTCACTTCCTGGCCGATGCCGACTACTTCGCCGACATACTCATGCCCAACAACCATTGGAACCGGGATGGTTTTTTGCGACCATTCATCCCAGTTATAAATGTGAACGTCAGTCCCGCAGATGGCTGTTTTACGGATTTTAATCAGCAAATCGTTATGACCGACTTCCGGTTCAGGAACGTCGGTCATCCAAATGCCTTCTTCCGCTTTCAGTTTGGATAACGCTTTCATTTCACATCCTCAGGCAATAACGCCCAGTTGTTTACCAATGCGTGTGAACGCGTCAACAGCACGCGTAATCTGCTCAGGGGTATGCGCCGCAGACATCTGGGTACGGATACGCGCCTGGCCTTTCGGAACCACCGGATAGAAGAAGCCGGTAACGTAAATACCTTCTTTTTGCAGTTCACGGGAGAACTGTTGTGCAACGACTGCATCACCCAACATCACCGGAATAATCGCGTGATCGGCACCGGCTAACGTAAAGCCAGCGGCGGACATTTGCTCACGGAACTGACGAGCGTTTGCCCACAGGCGATCGCGCAGATCATGGCCGGACTCAACCATTTCCAGCACCTTAATGGACGCCGCCACAATCGCCGGAGCCAGTGAGTTGGAGAACAGGTACGGACGGGAACGCTGACGTAGCCACTCCACGACTTCTTTACGCGCTGCGGTATAACCACCGGACGCGCCGCCCAGTGCTTTACCCAGCGTACCGGTAATGATGTCGACACGCCCCATCACTTCGCAGTATTCATGGGAACCGCGGCCGTTTTCGCCGACAAAACCCACCGCGTGGGAATCATCAACCATCACCAGTGCATCGTACTTATCCGCCAGGTCGCAGACACCTTTCAGGTTGGCAATCACGCCGTCCATCGAGAACACGCCGTCGGTAGCAATCAGCACGTGACGCGCCCCAGATTCACGCGCCTCTTTCAGGCGCGCTTCCAGTTCCTGCATATCATTATTGGCGTAACGGAAACGCTTCGCTTTACACAGACGAACGCCGTCGATGATAGAGGCGTGGTTCAGGGCATCGGAGATAATCGCATCTTCTGCGCCCAGCAGCGTTTCGAACAGGCCGCCGTTGGCATCAAAGCAGGAAGAATAAAGAATGGCATCTTCCATACCGAGGAACGCCGCCAGTTTTTGCTCCAGCTGCTTGTGGCTGTCCTGGGTGCCGCAGATAAAGCGCACCGAAGCCATGCCAAACCCGTGAGAATCCATACCCGCTTTTGCCGCTGCAATCAGTTCCGGGTGGTTAGCCAGTCCCAGATAGTTGTTCGCACAAAAGTTAATCACGTGGCTTCCATCAGCCACCGTGATATCCGCCTGCTGCGCAGACGTAATAATGCGTTCTTCTTTAAACAGCCCTTCCGCACGTGCGGTTTCCAGGTCGTTCGTTAACTGCTTGTAAAAATTCCCACGCATTGCAATTCTCCAGACTGGGCAAATTTCAGCACATATTACCCAAAGCTATACATTGATACGAGATGACGCGTCATCACTTCTTCAAAATGAAGCATAAATCACGTGTACCCGCACGGCTTATCGGTGAATGGCTGAAGCCAGGGCCATGTAGTGATATGATAGAAGTATTCGTGTCTGAGATTGTCTCTGACTCCATAATTCGAAGGTTACATTTATGATCATCGTTACCGGCGGCGCGGGCTTTATCGGCAGCAACATCGTTAAGTCACTGAATGATAAAGGCATCACTGATATCCTGGTGGTGGACAACCTGAAAGACGGCACCAAGTTTGTTAACCTGGTGGATCTGAATATTGCTGACTACATGGATAAGGAAGACTTCCTGATCCAGATTATGGCCGGTGAAGAATTCGGCGATATCGAAGCAATTTTCCACGAAGGCGCATGCTCTTCCACCACCGAGTGGGATGGCAAGTATATGATGGACAATAACTATCAATACTCCAAAGAGCTGCTGCACTACTGCCTGGAACGCGAAATTCCGTTCCTGTACGCCTCTTCTGCAGCCACTTACGGCGGACGTACTTCTGACTTCATCGAATCCCGTGAATATGAAAAACCGCTGAACGTTTACGGCTACTCAAAGTTCCTGTTCGACGAGTATGTTCGTCAGATCCTGCCAGAAGCGGATTCGCAGATTGTCGGCTTCCGCTATTTCAACGTCTACGGACCGCGTGAAGGCCATAAAGGCAGCATGGCAAGCGTGGCTTTCCATCTCAATACCCAACTCAACAATGGCGAAACGCCAAAACTGTTTGAAGGCAGCGAAAACTTCAAACGTGATTTCGTCTATGTCGGCGATGTTGCCGCAGTTAACCTGTGGTTCCTGGAAAACGGTGTATCCGGTATCTTTAACCTCGGTACCGGTCGCGCGGAATCATTCCAGGCCGTGGCGGATGCTACGCTGGCTTACCATAAAAAAGGCAGCATTGAGTACATTCCGTTCCCGGAAAAACTGAAAGGCCGCTACCAGGCGTTTACTCAGGCGGACCTGACTAACCTGCGCGCAGCAGGCTACGACAAGCCGTTTAAGACCGTGGCCGAAGGCGTAACGGAATATATGGCCTGGCTGAACCGCGACGCGTAAGTATGAAAATTTTGGTGATAGGCCCGTCCTGGGTTGGCGACATGATGATGTCGCAAAGTCTCTATCGCACGCTCAAGGCGCGCTATCCCCAGGCGATAATCGACGTGATGGCACCGGCATGGTGTCGTCCGCTGCTGTCGCGCATGCCTGAAGTCAACGACGCGATTGCCATGCCGCTAGGACACGGTGCGCTGGAGATCGGTGAACGGCGTAAACTCGGCCACAGTCTGCGTGACAAACGCTACGATCGTGCCTTCGTGCTGCCGAACTCATTTAAGTCAGCGCTGGTGCCGTTCTTTGCGGGCATTCCCCATCGTACCGGCTGGCGCGGTGAGATGCGCTACGGGCTGCTCAATGATGCACGCGTGCTGGATAAAGAAGCCTGGCCGCTGATGGTCGAGCGCTATGTGGCGCTGGCCTACGATAAAGGCGTAATGCTTTCAGCGAAAGATTTACCGCAGCCGCTGTTATGGCCGCAGCTGCAAGTCAGCGAAGGTGAAAAATCACTGACCTGTAGCCAGTTCTCTCTCTGTGCTGAACGCCCGATCATCGGTTTTTGTCCTGGGGCAGAATTTGGTCCGGCCAAACGCTGGCCGCATTATCACTATGCGGAACTGGCAAAGCAGCTGATCGACGAAGGTCATCAGATCGTACTGTTTGGCTCAGCCAAAGATCATGAAGCCGGTAATGAAATTCTGGCGACACTCAACACCGAACAGCAGGCATGGTGCCGTAATCTGGCGGGTGAAACGCAGCTCGAGCAGGCCGTTATTCTTCTCGCCGCCTGTAAAGCGGTAGTCACCAATGACTCAGGATTAATGCACGTAGCCGCCGCGCTGAACCGTCCGCTGGTCGCTCTGTACGGCCCCAGCAGCCCGGATTTTACTCCGCCTCTTTCCCATAAAGCACGTGTGATCCGCCTGATAACGGGTTATCACAAAGTGCGTAAGGGCGATGCGGCGCAAGGGTATCATCAGAGCCTGATTGACATCACTCCTCAGCGCGTTCTGGAAGAACTGAACGACCTGTTGTTACAAGAGGAAGCCTGACGGATGCGGGTTCTGATCGTTAAAACATCGTCGATGGGCGATGTACTGCATACATTGCCTGCGCTAACCGATGCGCAGCGGGCAATTCCAGGTATTCAGTTTGACTGGGTGGTTGAAGAAGGGTTCGCGCAAATCCCATCCTGGCATTCAGCCGTTGACCGGGTGATCCCCGTGGCGATTCGCCGCTGGCGTAAAACCTGGTTTTCAGCACCGATTAAAGCCGAGCGTAAAGCGTTTCGCGATGCGGTGCGTTTACAGCAGTATGACGCGATAATCGATGCCCAAGGTCTGGTTAAAAGTGCCGCTCTGGTTACGCGTCTGGGGCGCGGCATCAAGCATGGCATGGACTGGAGCACGGCTCGCGAGCCACTGGCAAGCCTGTTTTATAACTGTAAGCATCATATTGCCAGGCAGCAGCATGCCGTTGAACGTACGCGGGAACTGTTTGCGAAAAGTCTGGGGTATACCAAACCACAGTCGCAGGGCGATTATGCTATCGCGCAGCATTTCTTGAACGATCTTAATGCTGATGCAGGCCAATATGCGGTATTTTTACACGCGACAACCCGTGATGATAAACATTGGCCGGAAGCCAACTGGCGGGAGCTGATTGGCCAGTTACATAACGCCGGAATACGCATTAAGCTGCCCTGGGGTGCCCCTCATGAAGAAGCGCGCGCCAAAAGGCTGGCTGATGGTTTTAACTACGTCGATGTCCTGCCGCGGATGAGTCTGGAAGAGATCGCAAGTGTGTTAGCGGGGGCAAAGTTTGTCGTGTCGGTGGATACAGGGCTCAGCCATTTAACCGCAGCGCTGGATCGCCCGAACATTACCCTGTATGGCCCAACAGACCCTGGGCTGATTGGTGGGTATGGGAAGAATCAAGTGGTGTGTCAGGCACCAGATAATAATTTAGACCGATTAATGCCTGCAATTGTAGTAGGCTTACTCAGTAATTGACAAAATTTAATGAGTGGGATAACACCCACCCATTCTTATTTAACAATGTTTATCTTTCTTACCTAATAATGAAGCAGAAAGGAATAAGCATACAATCCATGAAGCAGGTATTGGTTTATCGTGAGTTATAACATCACTAAGTCCGAACAGCATTATTGAAGCAGGGAAAACAAGAAGAAGATACTTTTTTTCACGGAGACAATAGTGTATTAGTGCGCCATAGAAAAAGAATAAAACGATAACACCCAAAATCCCTTTCGTAGATAGGGCTTCAACTATTTCATTATGCATGTGTACACCAAGAAACTCAACCGCGCCTTTATAAATATTATTTTTATTGCTTAATTCATTTATATTAATTGCTCTTTGTTCGAGGGATTGCCATTCAAGTCCCTTGGGAGCACCTTCAATACCAGCCTGAATCATCGAGAAACGAGCTCCGACTGAAGATAGACTGTTATTTTTAACTAAATATAAATTTATATCATTCTTGAGAGCTATAGCTCTCTGTTCAATTTCTTTACTAAATAACAAACCACAGCCTAAAAGGAGGATTAACACCCCTCCAATCCCTTTTAAAATTAATACTTTTCTTTCACGATGATAAATAAATAGCATTGCAATAATTAAAAAAGGGAAAGTAATAATAGCAGCACGGGTGCCTGTCATCAATAATGCAACAAATACCAATGCGAAATTAGTATAAAAAGCAATCCATTTATATTTTGATTCTAATTTAAGGAAGACGATTGAAGAGTATAATGCACAAAATGTTATCGCATAGGCTGCAATAGTTGCCGCCCCCATTTGACCTATATTACCACTCATCGCAGAAAGAGGAATTCTATCAGCACTTAATATTACATACTGGTAACAAGCTCGAGAAATAACAAGGATTTGAGTTAAAAAAGCTATCGTAACATGGTACTTTAAAGAAATATTAAAATTATTATTTATTAAAAGAAGGAAAGTAAACGAACTAAATACGAACATTTTACCGGCTTCTAAATACCCACGATAACTATTTATATAAATAGCTTGATTATTTTTATAGAGCTCGTACCATACAAGGTCTAATGCACCTAATAACAAGAGTCCAGAAGCTAGAACGACCAAACTTCTCTTATAATCACGTAGTGATGTGAAGAATAATAGAATGAAAGAGATAGCTCCAGTTGCTACTATAATTTTATTTGTAATATATAAATCAATCGGAATAAAAATAACACCAATCAAATATAGTGATAGTATCATATTGCATAATAAATTTCGTATAACCTTTAAGTTATTTTTCACGTTATATTACTCACATCAGAATATTATAGATAACAAAAAATCATTTTAAGAAAGAGAAAAAGACAACCTTGATCCATGAACGAGCAAGTTTTATTTTTCTTTGAAATTTCGTACGAGGTCGTTTTTTTTCTGATATTATCATCCGCTCTTTCTCAAGATGACTGTTAGATTCATTCACAATAGGATGAGAAATAATCTCATCAAGATAAAAGTCTTTAATAATATTCTTTTGATGCATAAGCTCCCAACTATCAGCACGATAGGTACCATAAGAATGGGTTAAATTTAATAACTGTTTCGCCATATTTTTATTCATTAAATAACAGCAAGTTCTACGAATTTTTGATTTATTAAAGTTAACTCTACGGAACTTACAAAAACCGATTTTTTCAACACTGACATGACTTAAACCTAATACAGGATACTCATGTAAACCTTTCTGCCCTCCTAAAAGATAAAGGTTATCGTTCTTTAATTTTTCTATTTGATCAAAATTTAATGATGATAAAAATTTTTTAAATCGAAAGTCAACAATCACATCATCTTCGAGAATCACTACCCAGTCATATGATTTATCGATCATATCTTGATAGATAAATTGATGACTCAGCGTACATGCTATTTCGCCATCCGTCATTTCAGAACCGACTCCACTACTCCTCATGCTTTCGATTAATTTATGATTAGATGATTTTTTTGCATCGACCGCATCAAAAAATTGAAAATCAATATTTAAGTCAACAAAATCTTTTTCTATTTTATTTCTTCTTTCATGATCTCTAATCAAAGAGACAACGTAGACGGGTATATTCATTAAGGAACCTATAATTACGCACCGCAAAGACAAATATAATATTACTATATATTAAAGTACTTCCTCATTACTTTTTTACTATAATATCTAATAAGACTAACAAAAGCTGAAGAATATAATCCATTTTTCCATTCATGCTTATACTTCATATAAAATTGATTTTCTGTCACCGCTGGAGTGTATGGTTTATCTTTCCAAAATGAAAGTTGATACGCATCATCGAAATATTTCTGACATGGATAACTCGTCCAGTTATTCCAAGGTTTTGTTACTCCCACATAATGAATAAGTTTCGTATCATCTGTAATGCTTTTTTTATAATCTTGATCAGATTTATTTTTCAATTCGTAATCGATTCCATAAAAACAATCGTAATCACCACTAATAAATACACAATGCCCATGAAATAGTATATTTAGAATATCTTGATCAAGGCACTTATACTTCTTATGTTGTGGATCACTTACAAGCATAGCAATTGATTTATTCATAAAATCGTTTTTTCTCCAAGCTTCTAATTTAAGGTATACTACACCCGCATTAAAATAATTGCCTGGTAATCCCTCAATTCCTAAACGATGAGCCGGTTTCCCCTGCATGAAAGGTACATCTTTAATCACAGCGGCATAAATATCCTTTTCAAACTTAATCTTTAACAACTCATCCAGTGGACCTTTACATATTACATCCGCATCAATATAAAGCACATTCTCAGTACTGCTGCTAAGGTATTGAAATGCAACTAATCTGAAAAAAGTTGCATAAGACCATTGCTTCAGACTTGGAAGTATATCAATAAAATCTCGCGAAACTTTATAAACACAAACCTGTACGTTTAGATTCTCTTCAATGAAGCGCTTCAGTCTTATTGAATAATCATCATCGATGTAATCAGTAAATAGGTGAAAAACAAACCCTAACCCTGGGTTATGCATCACTATCGATTGCATTGATACAGCTGCCCCAAATAGAAAGTTACGATCAATTCCATAGGCAATGTTAAGGACTTTGTCGCTATCTTCAATCGAACCTAAAGAAATTACTTTTGAAATACTATCATTAAACAATTCCATAAATCTATCCCGGAGAGATGTTGCGTCGTTTGACTATCAATCCCTACGACACCAATATTTAATATACTTTTAAGACTGGGATTCTTCAAAAAACTATCGCATATAATGCTGATATTAATTTACTAATTTACCAGGAAAGTAGATATTTTATTTTTTATTACTGATTTTATACTTTAGTAAAGAAATCACACCCTTAATATATTTACCAAGCATGAATTGGTGCTTATATTTTTTTTGCATCTCCGCAACCGTACGTGCTTCCTTTAAGGGATATTTACTCCATATAGAATTATCACGAGCATAATTAAAAAAATGTGCTGCCGGATATATAGCCCAATCATGCCATGGTTTTGTAATTCCGGTGTAATGTATTAAGACAGTTTTATCAGTTATTATTTTTTTATACCCCTGATGAGTCCGGTCTCTAAGTTCATTTTTTAGAGTATAAATCTGATTATAATCCCTGGAGAGATAAATATTATTCATGTTGAACGCAATATTAAGTGCATCCTGATCCAAATATTTCAACATTCCGAATTTAGTCTCCCCTCTTAAAAGTGATAAAAGGTAAGGTGTAAGACTAGACTCATGCCACTTCCTGAGATTTACATAAATTACACCAGCATTAAAATAGTGCCCCTTAATGTTAGGTAAATTAAGACGCGTCGAACTTGCAATTTGTGTATCTTCATTATCAGGAATTACTGCAGCAAATTCATCATTAAATTTAATGTCAGTTATCAACTTCAAACTACCCTTACAAACCACATCCGCGTCTAAATATAACAATGAAGTTATACTTCCACTTAAATATTCAAAAGAAAGTATCCGGAAGTATGTTGCATAAGACCAGAATTGGGATGTTGGCAAATCTATAAAATACTTAGGATCAATAAGATATATTATAATAGATGAATTTAACTGTTGCGCTGTTTCTTTAAAACTAGTCAGGTAACCATCATCTATATAATCAGTAAAAACATGAAAAACCAAATTAATATCAGGATTATTTAATATAACAGATGAAATAGACACTCCTGCACCATAGAGAAAGTTTTTATCAATTCCGTAAGATATATTCAGTTCGGGTGCATTTTCTTTCTTACATTCCACTTGAAATGAAAAACGTTCTTTTATAAACTCATTCATATAGTTATTCTCTGGGTTTACTTTAGCATTTTAAAATAAAAGTAACACATGTAATTGAATATACTTACTGCAAATTTTTTCTGCTTAAAGTTATGCTTCGCACAATAACGCGCATAGTTTGAATTACTCGGTCTCATTAATGGAGTATCTTTCCACGGAGATAATTTTTTAGCGCACATAAATGGTAAAGTACTTGGGTAGATCGCCCAAGAATGCCATGGCTTAGTTGGTCCTACATAATGAATAAATATAGTATTCTCATTAACGGGATTTGAAAAGTTTTCTTTCAACTCATAATTAATGCTGAACTGGGTGTTATAGTTACCATTAATATACTTCACTTTATCCCATAAGATCATGTTCAGTATATCCTGATCCATATAAGTAAGCTTGCTAATAACAGCATTATCAGATAACATCGCCAGAGCCTTAGCCGAAACAAATTCTTTAGCCCATTCTGTCGTATTCAAAAGTAACACACCAGAATTGAAATAGCCCTGCTCAAGTCCAATGCATTCCAAGTTTTGTGCGCGGGAAGACCACCATTTTTGATCGCGTTCTGTAACTACAGCAGCAACTTTATGCTCAAAATCCAATGTTAATAACGTAGTGATATCCCCATGGCATACAATATCAGCATCGAGATAAAGTACACGCTCCTGAATATCTATAAAATAGTCGCCAATCAGGAATCTGAAGTACATGGCAATAGACCAGTTCTTGGTAGTAGGTAAACTTTTCAATCTATTGCAATTAACAGTATGGATTTTAATGCATGTATTATACATTAAAGCTAACTGTGAAAATTTTTTCAGCGCTTCTTCAGGTATATCATCAATGAAGATGTGAAATACAAAATTATTTTTTTTATTATGAATCAAGATAGAGGAAATTGAAACACCGCATCCCAAGAGGAAATTTTTATCAATACCATATGCTATATGTAAAACTGACAAATCAGACCTATTTTCTTTGCCAAAAACAATAGTATTATCGATTATTTCATCAGCATTCAAATACTGAAAATTCATTTTTTATCTCCAGAAATCATAACGATTTCCTGATTGTTCTTTCCTTTATTTTGTTTGCTTTATTTTCCACAATTGCTAAAAGCTTGTGTTCTTGGATGAATAATTCTTTCAGCGGAGTACAAAAATAAATACGCAAAAACCTAAAAACGTCGCGCTGTGTTAGCCCAATGTTCATGGATGAAAAATACAGACCAATTAAATCCTTATCACGCCAACGTTGAGGAACACTCGACCGAATCTGCGCCCGATGTAAATCAATTACAGAAATCTTAAGGTCGTCCTTGCATCCTGAAAAAGGAAGATGCAATAAGAAGTGACAAATATAGCAATCACGATGATTTATCCCCCCAGCATGCATTTTACGCACCATCGTAGCAACTCGGTCAATAAGCATACGCTTTACTTTTACATCAGGAGGATTTTCTATCCAATCGGCACAATAATCTTCTAAGCTGACAGTTGGTGTAAGATCTTCGGTAATAATAAACGAAGTTTTAGTCAGTGGATTCAAGCCTTTTTCGCCAAACCCTACACCGTGCATTGTATCTACGCCTAAACGACTCAGACGATGAATTGCGTTCCATTCTCTGTCTGCGCCTAATACAGGCATACGTAATGACAGTAGATTCTTTACAACCTCTTTGAGGGACGTACCTCTGTGCCATTTCAAAAAATAGCTTTTACCGGCAAGTTCAAATCTAAGTGTACGGCGTGTTTCCAGCTCTCTGAATACTTCACCTTGTAAATTTTTAACTTCTTCAAATGCATCTTTCCCGCGCCATAATGTGGCTAACGGTTCTTTCAGCTCAACCATCCTCCCCTCCCGTTATAATATCTGCAGCTTTCTCCGGCAGGCTGTATAAATCTTGCGTATCAGCATAGTATCGTGCACTTTCCCTCCAGCCAGAACACAATGAAGGCTCTCGCAAGGCTCGGCATAAAACCTCATTCAAAATGTCTTGTTGGAAAGGCTCTTCAATTACAACACCGCAATTGGCATCACGAATATAATGAGCATAACCACAGATGGCGGTAGTCAATACCGGTAGCCCTGCCGCAATAGATTCCAGTAACACAATGCCTGCCGCTTCCTGGTAAGCTGGGTGCATCAATAGATCTGCAGCAGCCATTAATTCTGCAACATCATTGCGGCCTGAGAAAAAACGTACATTAGCATATACATTCAATTTATCTGCCAGAGCCTGAAACTTTCGAGGTTTGTCCTGTCCTACAACAAACAATAACGTATTTTGACGAAGTGTCTCAGGTAAAGAAGCCAACGCACGTATAGAGCGATCCACACCCTTACGGGTAAAGTCAGAACCAACTTGCAATAATAAATACTGCTGCTCCGAAATACCGTTTTTCTGACGATAAATGTCTCTGCTATTCGGAATTTGTTGGCTGTACTTACGGTCCGGATAAATACCTGGGGGCAGAATATGAAAACGTTCAGCTTCAGTCTGATAATGCTTCTGGAAATCCGCTATCTGTTTATTCGTCAACATCAGAAGCTGTGTCGGTTGCCCCTGCTGAAAAGTCGCACGTTCAAACTCAGCATAATGGCGATAACGAGATGTCAGACGATAAAAAATGCTCTTTTCTTGCGCAACTTTCTCGGCATAACAAACATCTGCAGCATAATAAATATCCAGCCCCGGCATTTTGTTAAACCCAACAACTCGCTCGACAGGGTGCTGGAGTAAATGTGCCTGGACCCAAGAATAATATTCCGCATTGCGGCCATGGTTTGTCCGGGACTTTACCGGTACAAGAACTAATTCAAAAACGTCAGGACACTCACCTTCCCAGGACTGCGTGTAGACACGAACATGGTGACCTCGTGCCGCTACAGTTTGCGCAATGCGCATAAAATCACGCTGTAACCCACCGAATGGGAAGTATTTATACAAACAGAAAGCAACAATCATACGGGACTCCCCGCTTGTGGCGGCACAAGTCTACCGGGTAATAGTTTATCGACAGCAGCAATAACATCGTCAGCGGGAATCACCGAAAGATACATTTCATTGCGATCGCGCTGCTCACGTGGTGGCATCGGACGGTAATCACCAGCCCAAAATTGAATCATCTGCTTTGACCATGGTCGCCAAAAATTATGATCCGTTGCGCCAAACAGGCATATCAATGGTGTATCAACCGCAGCAGCAATGTGTCCGGGGGCAGAGTCAACTCCAATAAACAGCTGGGCATGATCGATAACCGCTCCCAGTTCAGGAAAACTCATCTTTCCAGCTAGCGTAGTAACAGGCTTTTGTTCACATCCTTGTGCGATTTCATTAACGCAAGCCAGATCATCCTCGCCTGGGCCAGAGGTCAGAATTACCTCCAGGCCACGCTGGTGCAAAGCATCAATTACCTCTGAAAACTTTTCGTTGTTCCAGCATTTGAAACGTTGGCGTGCCGTCGGTTGAATCACAACGTACTCTTCACCAACCCCAGCTCGATTTAGTTCAGTCCGCATACGTTCCCAACTGGCCGGTGGGTAACTCATTGTCGTATGTGTCACAATTGATTTCAGTTTCAACGGCGTCAATACAGACAGATTACTTTCCACCACATTGGTACCACTCAACGGAGCTAAGCATGTAAAACTATTTTTCCAGAAAAATGACTGACGATGACCATAGTCTTGAGAGATTTTGATTGGCGCACTCAGTAGCCGCATGAGTAATGCAACTACCCACTGATCCGTAAGATTTACAATCAAATCATACCGGTTTGCTCTCAATGCTTTGATTAGCTGCAGGAAATTTATAATCTTGCCTGTTAACTTTGTCTTTTTATTTTTAATACCATAAAGGGCATTAATTTCAGGATTTTCAGACAAGATCGGTATAGTGTCTTCATAAAGAAGCACATCGATTTTAGCGTCGGGATAGTTCTGCTTTAGCGTACTAATGACGGGAGTTGTTAATAACATATCTCCGTGAAAACGCATTTTTATGACCAGGATTCTTCGAAATAGCTTATCCACAAGCGACTCTTTTGTTGTGATTGTCTGGTTAAGTTAAGCAGAAAAAAGCACGCTACCGCCCCAGGCTCAACAGCTACCTGATTACTGATACCGTACTGACTTTTGCGCGTTAGTGTACCACTTCTTTCATCTCAATCCGACATGAATAAAAACTAGACAACTTTATAATTTTAACCTTTTAAATCATAACCATAGATAAACTACCGAAGCATTCCTTTTCCTTACGAACCTACTTTGCCAATGAAGAACATCAACTCGCATAAAAATGCAAAAAAATGAAGTTTCCCCCAGTGGAAGGGCCACACTTAAGGCTATTTAAGCTAAAATCTGGAAAAGTAATGGTAAAGCCACAGTTAAATACATAGAATCCCCAGCACATCCCTAGGTTAGCCACTATTATGCTCGAATTGCTTTACACCGCCCTTTTCTACCTTATTCAGCCCTTGATCTGGATACGGCTTTGGGTGCGCGGTCGTAAGGCTCCGGCCTACCGTAAACGCTGGGGTGAACGCTACGGGTTTTATCGTCGTCCGCTAAAGCCAGGCGGCATCATGCTGCATTCTGTGTCCGTGGGCGAAACACTGGCGGCGATCCCATTAGTCCGCGCCCTGCGACATCGTTATCCGGACCTGCCGATCACGGTTACCACCATGACACCAACCGGCTCAGAGCGCGTCCAGTCTGCATTTGGTACTGACGTTCAACACGTCTATTTACCTTACGATTTACCCGATGCACTCAACCGTTTCCTGAACAAAGTTGACCCCAAACTGGTGTTAATCATGGAAACCGAGTTGTGGCCAAATCTGATCGCGGCACTCCACAAACGTCATATTCCTCTGGTCATTGCTAACGCCCGACTTTCCGCCCGCTCGGCCGCAGGCTACGCGAAACTGGGTAAATTTGTTGGCAGATTACTACGTCGTATTACGTTGATTGCCGCACAAAATGAAGAAGATGGTGCACGCTTTATTACGCTTGGCGCAAAGAGCAATCAGGTGACCGTCACCGGCAGTCTAAAATTTGATATTTCCGTCACCCCGCAGTTGGCCGCTAAAGCGATCACGTTACGTCGCCAGTGGGCACCACATCGCCCGGTATGGATTGCTACCAGCACACACGATGGTGAAGAAAGCATTATCGTCGCCGCGCATCAGGCATTATTAAATCAGTTCCCGAATCTGTTACTGATTCTGGTTCCACGTCATCCGGAACGTTTTCCGGATGCCATTAACCTCGTACGCCAGGCTGGGCTAAGCTATACCACACGGTCCTCGGGAGAAGTCCCGTCTTCAGGTACTCAGGTGGTTATTGGCGATACGATGGGCGAACTGATGCTGCTGTACGGCATTGCCGACCTGGCATTCGTCGGCGGCTCACTGGTTGAACGTGGGGGTCATAACCCATTAGAAGCTGCAGCGCATGCGATTCCCGTACTGATGGGACCACATACCTTTAATTTTAAAGATATTTGCGCCCGACTTGAGCAGGCAAGTGGATTGATCACCGTCACCGATACCACCACGTTGGTGAAAGAGATCTCGTCGTTGCTGACCGATGCAGATTATCGTAATTTCTATGGTCGTCATGCAGTTGAAGTTCTGTATCAAAACCAGGGCGCGCTACAGCGTCTGCTGCAGCTGCTGGAACCTTACCTGCCACCCAAAACGCACTGAGGGTTGTCATGCAAAAACGGGCAATTTATCCAGGAACCTTCGATCCCATTACTAACGGCCATATCGATATCGTGACGCGTGCAACAAGCATGTTCGATCACGTGATTCTGGCGATTGCCGCAAGTCCCAGTAAAAAACCGATGTTTACTCTGGAAGAGCGTGTTGAGCTGGCACAGCAGGCAACGGCGCATCTCGACAATGTCGAAGTACTGGGGTTTAGCGACTTAATGGCAAACTTCGCCCGCGATAAACAGGCAAATGTTCTGATTCGTGGGCTGCGTGCCGTGGCAGATTTTGAGTATGAAATGCAGTTGGCGCACATGAATCGCCACCTGATGCCGCAGCTGGAAAGCGTCTTTTTGATGCCTTCCAAAGAATGGTCATTTATCTCATCATCGCTGGTTAAAGAAGTCGCCCGCCATCAGGGGGACGTGACCCACTTTTTACCGGCGAACGTGCACCAGGCGTTAATGGTCAAGCTGAAGTAAAGGCGTTATCTACGCTATTTCTGGCAGCGACGGCAGTAGAATGTCGTTCGCTGTGCATGTTTTGTCGCAACGATCGGCGCGCCGCATGCACGGCAAGGCTCACCTTCTCGCCCATAGACTTGCAACTCCTGGGCAAAATAGCCCGGCTTGCCGTCACTTTGCAGAAAATCCTTCAGCGTCGTTCCCCCTTGATCGATAGAGCGAAGCAAAACCGCCTTGATAACGCGCACCAACAGCTCACACTCAGATATCGACAGCGACGATGCCAGGCGGTCAGGATGGATACCAGCCGCAAACAGCGACTCGCTGGCATAGATGTTGCCAACCCCCACCACTAACTTGTTATCCATCAGCCAGGGTTTAATCGCCGTTTTCTTCTTCGCGCATTTCTGCTGGAGGTAACTGGCGTTGAAATCATCGCTCAGCGGCTCCGGGCCAAGATGCGCGAGAACATTGTGTCCCGCCAGTTCTTTGGTCCATAACCACGCCCCAAACCGCCGGGGATCGGTATAGCGTAGGACTTTGCCATTGCTCATCACCAAATCCACATGGTCGTGTTTTTCTGCCGGGCGTTCTTCAGGAAGAATACGTAAACTGCCTGACATGCCCAGATGAATGATAATCCAGCCATCCGCTAGCTCTAAAAGCAGATACTTCGCACGACGTTGTACGCTAAGCACAGGCTTATCACTAAGACGATAGATTTCTTCTGATACCGGCCAACGCAGACGCCCATTACGCACAATGGCGTGCAGAATCGTTGCCCCAACGAGATGCGGCTCAATACCACGGCGACTGGTTTCGACTTCAGGTAATTCAGGCATAGCATCTCCGGCGGTGTATCAGGTCTCATTAATATGGGGACGGCCAGAAAACAAAAAACCCCGCCGAGGCAGGGTTTTTCTTTACATCAAAGCGAAAATTATTTGATTTTCGCTTCTTTGTATAAAACGTGCTGACGGACAACTGGATCGAATTTTTTCAGTTCCAGTTTTTCCGGCTTAGTACGCTTGTTCTTCGTGGTGGTGTAGAAGTGACCAGTACCAGCAGAAGAAACCAGCTTGATTTTCTCACGAATACCTTTAGCCATGATTTATTTCCTCTTAGTACTTAGTACTTTTCGCCACGGGCACGCAGTTCAGACAGAACTGTTTCGATGCCTTTCTTATCAATAACACGCATACCTTTAGCAGATACACGCAGGGTGACAAAACGCTTCTCGCTCTCAACCCAAAAACGGTGAGAGTGCAGGTTAGGCAGGAAACGGCGTTTAGTCGCGTTCAGTGCGTGGGAACGGTTGTTACCGGTCACCGGACGCTTGCCAGTAACTTGGCAGACTCGGGACATGTCTATTCTCCAAAAATCAAATTAGCTCGAGCTTCGTATGGGGTATTGGCGCCTCGTCAGGCTTCTCAGCCCGGTTATCGCAGTTCAATACACTCAATCTTTCATACTGCATCAACGTTGGATACCGAATGAATGATTTCGTATATTTGCGAACTCTCGATTGCCAGGCCCAAATGCCAAACCCGAGATTCTCAAAGGTGGCGTAGTATACGCTGAGTCAGCGATGTGCTCAAGTCCCGAACAGACAAAGATCCCGATGGATCGCGTAAAGTGCGTTAAATCCAACCGCGTTCCGCAAAAGAAACGTACTCTCCGCGCCCAATTACTAGATGATCAAGCACCCGGACATCCATGAACTGACAGCATTTCACAACACGCTCGGTGATAAGTTTATCTGCTTTACTCGGCTCTGCACACCCCGAAGGGTGATTATGCGCAAGGATCAGCGCCGACGCATTCATTTTTATCGCCTCACGGACAATTTCTCGCGGATGTACCTCGACATGGCTGAGCGTGCCAGAAAAAAGTGTGCTGTGTTTAATCACGCGATGCTGAGCATCAAGAAAGATCACCAGAAAGATCTCTCGTTCCTCTTGCGAGAACTGGCTTTGCAGAAACTCACGCGCCATTTCGGGACTCAGTAGCGAACGTTCTTCCATCACGCGCACGTTGTAGTAACGCTTTGCCAATTCGGCAATACCTTTTAGCTGGGCATACTTCGCCACGCCAATACCCTGAACCTGGCTGAAATCCATGTAATCGGCCGATAACAGACCATACAGAGAACCAAAATTTTGCAGTATCTCTTTTGCCAGCGTCAGGACATCTTTCCCTCGCGAACCGGTACGTAAAAAAAGAGCCAATAGCTCAACATCCGTCAGCGAATCAACCCCCAGAGCCATCATTTTTTCCCGGGGCATCGAACATTCCATCTCTTCCATGCTTCTCCTCCCTTAGCCCGCGAATGGTTACATAACACCCGCCATGAAGCGACGTCCTGTTTTCACTTCTTCGTGACGCCTCGCAAAGTGCTTCCCGGCAAAAGCACGTCGCATTGAGGATTGTGATAAAATATCCGCCTTCTGGTGAAATCCAACAGGAAAGATCATGATGAGCCTGGCCGGTAAAAAAATCGTAATTGGTGTCAGTGGCGGTATTGCTGCATACAAAACCCCCGAGCTGGTACGCCGTTTACGGGAACGTGGCGCAGACGTCCGCGTGGCAATGACCGAGGCGGCAAAAGCGTTTATTACGCCCCTGAGCTTACAGGCGGTTTCGGGCTACCCCGTTTCCGACAGCTTGCTTGACCCCGCAGCAGAAGCTGCGATGGGTCATATTGAACTCGGGAAATGGGCCGATTTAGTTATCCTGGCCCCCGCCACGGCTGATTTGATTGCGCGCGTTGCCGCTGGCATGGCCAACGATCTGGTGTCAACGATCTGCCTGGCAACGCCTGCGCCTGTTGCCGTCTTACCGGCCATGAACCAGCAGATGTACCGCGTCGCCGCAACACAGCACAATCTTGGCGTTCTCGCGTCACGTGGCTTGCTCATCTGGGGACCCGACAGCGGCAGCCAGGCCTGTGGCGATGTTGGCCCTGGCCGTATGCTGGATCCGTTAACCATTGTGGATATGGCGGCGGAACATTTTTCACCTGTCAATTCCCTGCAACATCTCAACATCATGATTACGGCTGGCCCAACACGCGAGCCGCTTGATCCGGTGCGCTACATTTCTAACCACAGTTCCGGAAAGATGGGTTTCGCCATCGCCGCTGCGGCAGCAAAGCGCGGCGCTAATGTCACGCTGGTGTCAGGTCCCGTGTCATTAGCCACGCCGCCTTTGGTGCAGCGTATTGATGTCGTTACGGCGCTCGAAATGGAAGCTGCCGTGCAATCAGTCGTACAGCAACAGCATATTTTTATTGGTTGTGCCGCCGTCGCTGATTATCGCGCAGAAACCGTAGCCCATGAAAAAATCAAAAAGCAGGCGACGCAGGGTGATGAATTCACAGTAAAAATGGTCAAAAACCCGGATATTATCGCCGGGGTTGCCGCACTCAATGCTAATCGTCCTTTTGTCGTTGGGTTTGCCGCCGAAACAAATAATGTGGAAGAATATGCCCGGCAAAAACGTATCCGCAAAAACCTTGATGTGATTTGTGCAAACGATGTTTCACTATCTACTCAAGGATTTAACAGCGACAGCAACGCATTACACCTTTTCTGGCAGGATGGAGATAAAGTCTTACCGCTTGAGCGTAAAGAACTCCTGGGCCAATTATTACTCGACGAGATCGTGACCCGTTATGATGAAAAAAATCGACGTTAAGATTCTGGACCCACGCGTAGGGCAACAATTTCCGCTCCCGACGTACGCCACCTCTGGCTCTGCCGGACTTGACCTGCGCGCATGTCTTGATGACGCCGTAGAACTGGCTCCGGGCGCGACGACGCTGGTGCCAACCGGGTTAGCCATTCATATCGCCGACCCTTCGCTGGCGGCGGTAATGCTTCCACGCTCCGGGTTGGGCCATAAGCACGGTATCGTACTCGGCAACCTGGTCGGTTTGATTGACTCCGATTATCAGGGCCAACTGATGGTATCTGTCTGGAACCGTGGCCAGGACAGCTTCACTATCGAGCCGGGTGAGCGTATTGCACAGATGGTCTTTGTGCCGGTCGTGCAGGCTGAATTTAATCTGGTGGAAGAATTTGAAGCCACCGATCGTGGCGAAGGCGGCTTCGGCCATTCCGGGCGCAAGTAACCCGTAGAGAAGTATCCCACAGCGTAATAACGCAATAACATACCGCAAACAGTTGTTTGCGGTCGCTGTGTGGATGCCTGCCTGGCAAGTGCTTATTTTCAGGGGTATTTTGTAACATGGTAGAAAAGCAAACTGCGAAAAGGAATCGTCGCGAAGAAATACTTCAGTCTCTGGCGCTGATGCTGGAATCCAGCGATGGAAGCCAACGCATTACGACGGCAAAACTGGCAGCCTCTGTTGGCGTTTCCGAAGCGGCATTGTATCGCCATTTTCCCAGCAAGACCCGCATGTTCGATAGCCTGATTGAGTTTATCGAAGATAGTCTGATTACCCGTATCAACCTGATTTTGAAAGATGAAAAAGACACCGGCGCACGCCTGCGTCTGATCGTGTTGCTGATTTTAGGGTTCGGGGAACGTAATCCCGGCCTGACGCGTATTCTGACCGGTCACGCACTGATGTTTGAGCAAGATCGTCTGCAGGGCCGCATTAATCAGTTGTTTGAACGCATCGAGGCCCAGCTGCGCCAGGTTCTGCGAGAAAAACGGATGCGTGAAGGTGAAGGTTACGCCATGGATGAAACGCTGCTGGCCAGCCAGTTACTGGCTTTCTGTGAAGGTATGCTGTCTCGTTTTGTGCGCAGCGAATTTAAATACCGTCCAACGGACGATTTTGACATCCGCTGGCCGCTGATAGTCGCACAATTGCAGTAATCGCTGATTGCCCGGTGGCGCTACTACGCTTACCGGGTCTACAGAAAGTGCGTAGGCCGGATAAGCGTAGCGCCATCCGGCAGTTCTGATTATACGCCGTACGTTTCGCGATACGCCCGCACTGCGGCCAGATGTTCCGCCATCTCCGGCTTCTCTTCCAGATACGCAATCAAGTCTTTCAGGGTAATGATTGAAATGACCTTGCACCCATAATCACGCTCCACCTCCTGGATAGCGGAAATCTCACCACGACCCCGTTCCTGACGATCGAGAGAAATCAGAACCCCAGCTAACATCGCACCATTCGCCTGGATTATCTCCATCGACTCACGAATCGCCGTACCGGCGGTGATCACATCATCCACCAGCATCACACGGCCCTGCAATGCGCTGCCGACCAGGTTACCACCTTCGCCGTGGGTTTTCGCCTCTTTACGGTTAAAACAGTACGGCAAATCTTTATCGTGGTGTTCTGCCAGCGCAACGGCGGTCGTTGTGGCAATAGGAATACCTTTGTACGCCGGGCCAAACAGCAAATCGAAATCAATACCGGAATCCACCAGCGCTTCGGCATAAAAACGGCCTAACAGTGCCAGGTCACGCCCGGTATTAAACAGTCCAGCGTTGAAGAAATAGGGGCTCTTACGCCCGGATTTCAGCGTAAACTCACCGAACTTTAGTACCTGCTTGCTAAGCGCAAACTCAATAAACTGGCGCTGATACGGTTTCATGGATTCGCTCCTCATCTCACTTTATAACAGACAAAAAAAAGGCGACTCATCAGTCGCCTTTAAAATTAATTTTCTAACGCCGCCTTCTGCGTCGTTATGATGGATTCAATTCCCCCTCGGGCCAGTGCCAGTAGGGTGAGAAGTTCTTCATGGCTGAACGGTTCGCCTTCCGCCGTGCCCTGCACTTCAATAATGCGACCGTCTTCGGTCATCACCACGTTCATGTCGGTTTCTGCCGCAGAGTCTTCAACGTACTCTAAATCGCAGAGCGCTTCGCCATTCACAATACCCACGGACACCGCAGCAACCATCCCTTTCATTGGGTTGGTTTTCAGCTTACCGCTGGCAACCAGTTTGTTCAGCGCATCAGCCAGCGCAACACAAGCACCGGTAATGGATGCAGTACGGGTACCGCCGTCTGCCTGAATCACGTCGCAGTCCAGGGTGATGGTGAATTCGCCAAGCGTTTTCAGGTCAACGGCGGCGCGCAGCGCACGCGCGATCAGACGCTGAATTTCCATGGTACGGCCGCCCTGCTTACCTTTCGCCGCTTCACGCGCGTTACGGGTATGAGTCGCACGCGGTAACATGCCATATTCTGCGGTGATCCAGCCTTGTCCCTGGCCCTTCAGAAAGCGCGGCACGCCTTCATCAATCGAGGCGGTGCACAGTACTTTGGTATCACCAAATTCGACCAGCACGGAGCCTTCAGCGTGTTTTGTATAATTACGGGTCAGGGTGACGGGACGCACCTGGTTGGCACTACGACCTGCTGGACGCATGATAAAATCTCCGGCTTGAAACGAATGTGGCTGCGCATTATACGGAGTTCCGACGGTTATTCCTATCCTGACAAGACATGGATGGCTATAATCCTCCCATCTCATCTTCAAAAACAGGAACGTCTATGATCCGCAGCATGACCGCCTACGCCCGGCGTGAAATCAAGGGTGAATGGGGTAGCGCTACCTGGGAAATGCGCTCGGTAAACCAGCGTTATCTGGAAACCTATTTTCGCCTGCCGGAACAGTTCCGTAGTCTTGAGCCTGTTGTACGCGAGCGCATCCGCACGCGTCTGACACGCGGTAAAATCGAGTGTACGCTGCGTTTTGAGCCTGATGCCAGCGCGCAAGGTGAGTTGCTCCTGAATGAAAAACTCGCTAAACAGCTCGTCACCGCCGCAAATTGGGTCAAGATGCAGAGCGATGAAGGCGAAATTAATCCGGTTGATATCCTGCGCTGGCCGGGTGTCATGGCGGCCCAGGAACAAGACCTGGACGCTATTGCCGCAGAGATCCTTGCCGCGCTCGATGGCACGCTGGACGACTTTATTGTCGCACGTGAAACCGAAGGCCAGGCGCTAAAAGCGTTAATCGAACAACGTCTGGAAGGCGTCAGCACCGAAGTGGCGAAAGTCCGCGCGCATATGCCGGAAATCCTGCAGTGGCAGCGTGAACGTCTGGTTGCCAAACTCGAAGACGCACAGGTTCAGCTGGAAAATAACCGTCTTGAACAAGAGCTGGTGCTGATGGCGCAGCGTATCGATGTGGCGGAAGAATTAGATCGTCTGGAAGCCCACGTTAAAGAAACCTACAACATCCTGAAGAAAAAAGAGGCGGTCGGCCGTCGTCTGGACTTTATGATGCAGGAATTCAACCGTGAATCGAACACCCTCGCCTCTAAATCCATCAATGCCGAAGTGACTAACTCAGCCATTGAGCTGAAGGTATTGATCGAGCAAATGCGCGAGCAGATTCAGAACATCGAATAGGTCATCTCCTCACGTAGCCCGTCGATAAAATGGCGGCGCTACGCCTGCTTTTCAAGCATCCGCTTATTTTATCGCCACTTCGAATTATATTTTCTCATCATCTATGCTCAGTTTTTAAAGCTTAAAGTGCATACCATCTGGCATGCTTAGTAAATTCGCATTAGCTGTAGTTATTAAAACCACTTCGCCTTAGAAAATCTCAATCGTGACAACGAGCACAAATCGCTAACCTTAGCCCCCAGGAAATCAGGGGGAATACATGCTGTTACACGTTTTATACTTAATTGGCATCACTGCTGAAGCCATGACGGGTGCACTGGCGGCAGGCCGTCGTCGCATGGATACATTTGGCGTTATTATTATTGCCACCGCGACCGCCATTGGCGGCGGGTCCGTCCGTGATATTCTTCTCGGCCATTATCCTCTCGGCTGGGTGAAACATCCTGAGTACGTCATTATTGTGGCGACCGCCGCGGTGCTAACCACAATTATTGCTCCCGTCATGCCCTACCTGCGCAAGATTTTCCTCGTACTGGATGCACTAGGCCTGGTGGTGTTCTCGATTATCGGCGCACAGGTTGCACTTGATATGGGACATGGACCAATCATTGCCGTTGTAGCAGCAGTCACCACCGGTGTCTTTGGTGGCGTATTGCGCGATATGTTCTGCAAACGCATTCCGCTGGTGTTCCAGAAAGAACTGTATGCCGGGGTGTCATTTGCCGCTGCCGTGCTGTACATCGTGCTACAACATTATGTTTCCAACCACGATGTGGTCGTTATCTCCACCCTGCTATTCGGCTTTACTGCGCGATTATTGGCGCTGCGCCTGAAGCTAGGGCTGCCGGTGTTCTATTATCACCATGAAGGTCATTAAGGCATAAATCCGGTAACGCGCTGAGCGGCTAACCAGTTACTTAGTGCGTTGACTTGCCGATTATCCCGCCATTGAATCACCTGCCTGGCACGACGCTCTCCCGTGGAGGGAAGCTGGCGCCAATGGCTCTCATCGCACGCCTGTAATTGCCGCCAGGTACTCTCGTGACTGGCGTTAAGTGTTACCTGTGTTAACGGTATGCCCATGGCGATTAGCCAGCGAGTAAAAGGACGCTGCCGTGACAGATTGAACTGATGCCATAGCTTCTCTCCCTTGCTTACCCCAAGCGCGGACTGTAATTGCTCTGGGGTTAATGCCAGCCACGAAAAGATATGTTCAAAGCGATACGCCTGATGGAGTTCCCGCCACCCCGCCTCGCCGATACCCTCAAGATCCAGCACCTCTTTTGCACTCAGCCAGACCAGTCGGGCAACAAACTGTTGCTGACACTCAGGCGTAGCATAAAAACAGGTCAATGAATTGAAGTGCCCCTCTGGGGGCGTAGGTTTAGTACGTTGAGTGCCGCGCCAGACAACTTCATCGATGCGAGGAATGCCCTGTCCGGCCAGGCTTATCAGGAGGTGATCGCCTGGGGCAATATCCCATTCATTCCAGCGCCTTACAGAGCCGACGTTGACACGCTGCACCCGTTTATCATCCAGCATGACAGGAACCAGTATTGCGACCACGGCAATTTTCCCACTTTTACCAACAGAAAACTGAATATCCATGACCTCGGACACGCGAGCGACCGGAGAATATTTCCAGGCCACCACCCAATCGCCCTGTCCGGGTAACCAGTTTCGTGCTGGCGGCTCTTTTGCCATGCGCACCACCACACCATCCGTCACGAAAGGCAATGTGGAAGTCCACCAATGTGTACGGGCACGCTCGACCTCATCTGCATTATTCACGGGCTGAGTATAGTGTTGCGTAAAACCGAACCCCGCATCAGCGAGCAGCGTGAGTCTTTCCTGCATCACCTCTGGGCCATCAGGCCAGGCCCAGATGAAAACAGCCAGGGAGTGTAGTGACTCTGGATTATCCTGACGCATCAGCATTCCTGCCACCTTCGAGCGGGCGTTCATTCCGCCTCTCTTTTGCTGGATATGCCCCTCCTGCTGTAGAAATATTTCACCCTGTAAGGTGCTGTTCGCCAGCAGACCTTTAGTTGTCTGCGGTATGGAAGGGATCCGACGAACCTTCTGGGTCCAGTCTTCCCCTTTAAGTCCATTTCCGCGACTAATCGCCCTGACAAGACTGCCATCCTTATAAATCAGCGTCACCGCAACCCCATCGACCTTCGGTTGTACCCATACATCGCTGCGGTTACGTAACCATTGCTGTATCGCGGGTTTATCTGCAAGTTTACGGACACCGGTATGGGGAATGGGATGCGATATCGTCCCGCTAATCGGTGGGGCAGGCACCTCGGCTTGAGGCTCCTCACCAAAACAGCGCTGCCACTGCCGTAATTGCGCATTGAGTTGGTCATAAACGCCATCGTCTACAGCACTGACGCCCTGCTGCCAGTAGCTGGCATCCCACTGGGTTATCTGCTGTTGTAGCTGTGAAATTTCCTCATGAGCCCTGGCTGGCGACCAGACCGGGCACACAGCCCATACGGGTAAGTGCCCTAGCAGCAAAATCAGCACCATGTATTTCCTTATTGCCATCACTACCTCCGCTGTAGGTTGTATTACGCGGCAGGTATAGCGCGAAGCGGCAGAGAATCCGAGTGGTAAAAAGCCATCCTGCGAGGTGCTTTCCGGTCATTTTTACTTGTTGCAGCAACTCTGCGATAAAACAGGAAAAAGATACGCAAAACGCAATAATCCTGCGCAAAAAGTGTGACAAAGACTACGTCGTATAGCGGCTACGTGTATAATAAGCCCGTATGTAGGCTCTCTTTCGACAATCACATACATAAGATACTCATGGCTCAAGGCACGCTTTATATTGTTTCTGCCCCCAGTGGCGCGGGTAAATCCAGCCTGATTCAGGCTTTATTAAAGACCCAACCGTTGTATGACACCCAGGTTTCTGTTTCGCACACCACGCGCGCACCGCGCCCGGGGGAAGTGCATGGTGAACACTATTTCTTTGTGAACCATGATGAATTCAGGACCATGATTGGCAGAGATGCGTTTCTGGAACACGCAGAGGTATTCGGCAATTACTACGGCACCTCGCGTGAGGCAATTGAGCAAGTACTGGCATCGGGCGTAGATGTCTTTTTAGATATCGACTGGCAAGGTGCGCAGCAAATTCGTGAAAAAATGCCGCATGCACGCAGTATTTTTATTTTGCCGCCTTCTAAGATTGAACTGGACCGTCGCCTGCGTGGGCGTGGTCAGGATAGCGAAGAGGTGATCGCAAAACGTATGGCACAAGCTGTTGCAGAAATGAGCCATTACGCCGAATATGATTATCTGATTGTGAATGATGATTTTGATACTGCCCTGGGCGATTTGAAAACGATCATTCGCGCCGAACGTCTGCGCATGAGCCGCCAAAAGCAGCGCCATGACGCTTTAATCAGCAAACTGTTGGCAGACTGAACCCACATTCAGTATCATGCCCAGTCATTTCTTCACCTGTGGAGCATTTTAAGTATGGCACGCGTAACTGTTCAGGACGCTGTAGAGAAAATTGGTAACCGTTTTGACCTGGTACTGGTCGCCGCGCGTCGCGCTCGTCAGATGCAGACAGGCGGAAAGGATCCGCTTGTACCAGAAGAAAACGATAAAACTACCGTAATCGCGCTGCGCGAAATCGAAGAAGGTCTGATCAACAACCAGATCCTCGACGTGCGTGAGCGCCAGGAACAGCAAGAGCAGGAAGCCGCTGAATTACAAGCCGTTACCGCTATTGCTGAAGGTCGTCGTTAATCACAAAGCGGGTCGCCCTTGTATCTGTTTGAAAGCCTGAATCAACTGATTCAAAACTACCTGCCGGAAGACCAGATTAAGCGTCTTCGGCAGGCGTATCTCGTTGCACGTGACGCTCACGAGGGCCAGACACGTTCAAGCGGTGAACCCTATATCACGCACCCGGTAGCGGTAGCCTGCATTCTGGCCGAGATGAAACTCGACTATGAAACGCTAATGGCTGCGCTGCTGCATGACGTGATTGAAGATACCCCCGCTACCTACCAGGACATGGAACAGCTTTTTGGTAAAAGCGTTGCAGAACTGGTTGAAGGGGTATCGAAGCTTGATAAGCTTAAGTTTCGCGATAAGAAAGAGGCGCAGGCCGAAAACTTTCGCAAGATGATTATGGCGATGGTGCAGGATATCCGCGTCATTCTCATCAAACTTGCTGACCGTACCCACAATATGCGCACGCTGGGCTCATTACGCCCGGACAAACGTCGCCGTATTGCCCGCGAAACCCTCGAAATCTACAGTCCGCTGGCGCACCGTTTAGGTATACATCACATTAAAACCGAGCTGGAAGAGTTGGGTTTTGAAGCGCTGTACCCGAACCGCTATCGCGTGATTAAAGAAGTGGTTAAAGCCGCACGCGGCAACCGCAAAGAGATGATTCAAAAAATCCTCTCGGAAATCGAAGGACGTTTGCAGGAGGCAGGCATTCCGTGTCGCGTAAGCGGTCGCGAGAAACACCTGTACTCGATCTACTGCAAAATGGTGCTCAAAGAGCAGCGTTTTCACTCGATCATGGACATCTACGCGTTTCGCGTTATCGTCCACGACGCCGACACCTGTTATCGCGTACTTGGTCAAATGCACAGCCTGTACAAACCCCGTCCTGGTCGCGTGAAAGACTATATCGCCATTCCGAAAGCGAACGGATATCAGTCTTTGCACACCTCGATGATCGGTCCACACGGGGTTCCGGTTGAAGTACAAATTCGTACTGAAGACATGGACCAAATGGCGGAGATGGGGGTTGCTGCGCACTGGGCATATAAAGAGCACGGCGGTGAAAGCAGCACCACAGCGCAAATCCGCGCGCAGCGCTGGATGCAAAGCCTGCTGGAACTGCAGCAGAGTGCCGGTAGCTCATTTGAATTTATTGAAAGCGTCAAATCTGATCTCTTCCCGGATGAGATTTATGTTTTCACACCGGAAGGGCGCATTGTTGAACTGCCTGCCGGTGCAACACCTGTCGATTTCGCTTATGCCGTGCATACCGACATCGGTCATGCCTGCGTCGGTGCACGCGTCGACAGACAGCCTTACCCGCTTTCGCAGTCGCTTTCCAGCGGCCAAACTGTTGAGATCATTACCGCTCCGGGCGCGCGTCCGAATGCGGCGTGGCTCAACTTTGTCGTTAGCTCGAAAGCCCGCGCCAAAATTCGCCAGCTGTTGAAAAACCTCAAGCGCGATGATTCCGTTAGCCTGGGTCGCCGTCTGCTTAACCATGCCTTAGGCGGCAGCCGTAAACTGGCTGAGATCCCGCAGGAGAGCATCCAGCGTGAGCTTGAGCGCATGAAGCTCGCCACGCTTGACGATCTGCTCGCGGAAATCGGCCTGGGGAATGCCATGAGCGTGGTGGTAGCGAAAAACCTCCAGCAGGGTGACGCATCTGCGAACGTTCCTGCGCAATCCGGCCACGGCCATCTGCCGATCAAAGGCGCTGATGGTGTGCTGATCACCTTCGCGAAATGCTGTCGTCCCATCCCAGGTGACCCGATTATCGCCCACGTCAGCCCTGGGAAAGGTCTGGTCATTCACCATGAATCCTGTCGTAACATCCGTGGTTACCAGAAAGAGCCAGAGAAGTTTATGGCGGTGGAATGGGACAAAGAAACGGAGCAGGAATTCATCACCGAAATCAAGGTGGAGATGTTTAACCACCAGGGTGCTCTGGCTAACCTGACGGCGGCAATCAACACCACGACTTCCAATATTCAAAGCCTGAATACGGAAGAAAAAGACGGTCGCGTCTACAGCGCCTTTATCCGCCTGACCGCTCGCGATCGCGTGCATCTGGCGAATATCATGCGCAAAATCCGCGTAATGCCGGACGTTATTAAAGTCACACGTAATAGAAATTAGCGCTTACACAAAATCATTCGAATTGCATCAAGGCGGCAAGCGAATGAATCCCCAGTAGCGTACAAAAGTACGTGACTGGGGTAAGTGAGTGCAGCCAACGCCGAGGCAGTTCGAAGGATGAAGTGTAATGAACTCAAACCGTTATGCGCGTATTTGTGAAATGCTCGCCAGGCGTCAGCCCGATCTGACCGTCTGCATGGAGCAGGTCCATAAACCTCATAATGTTTCTGCGATCGTTCGTACCGCAGATGCGGTCGGTGTGCACAAAGTCCACGCCGTCTGGCCGGGTAGCCGCATGCGCACCATGCTCTCTTCTGCCGCAGGCAGTAACAGCTGGGTGCAAGTCAAGACCCACCCGACTATTGGCGATGCGGTCACCCATTTAAAAAATCAGGGCATGCAGATTCTGGCGACGCATCTCTCTGATAAGGCTGTCGATTTCCGCGAAATTGATTACACGCGCCCCACCTGCATCCTGATGGGTCAGGAAAAAACCGGCATCACCCAGGAAGCGTTAGACCTTGCGGATCGGGATATCATCATTCCTATGACCGGCATGGTGCAGTCATTGAATGTCTCGGTTGCCTCCGCACTCATTCTGTATGAAGCACAGCGCCAGCGGCAAAACGCCGGCATGTACCAGAGAGATAACAGCATGCTGCCGGAAGACGAACAGCAGCGCCTGCTTTTCGAAGGGGGTTATCCGGTGCTGGCCAACGTCGCAAAGCGCAAAGGTCTCCCTTACCCCCACGTCAATACGCAGGGCGAAATTGAAGCCGATGCCGCGTGGTGGGCCACTATGCAGTCAGCGAGATAAATCCAATGAAAGGCCGTTTACTGGATGCCATTCCACTTAATTCCCTGACGGGCGTTGGCGCAGCGCAAAGCAGTAAACTGGCTAAAATCGGCCTGCACACCGTACAGGATCTCCTGTTACACCTTCCTCTGCGTTATGAAGACCGCACGCATCTGTACCCAATTGGCGAGCTTTTGCCGGGCGTCTACGCCACCGTAGAAGGAGAAGTGCTGAACTGCACTGTCACCTTCGGTGGTCGGCGAATGATGACCTGCCAGATAAGCGACGGTTCCGGCATCCTGACGATGCGTTTTTTCAACTTCAGCGCGGCAATGAAAAATAGCCTGGCGACAGGTCGGCGAGTGCTGGCCTACGGTGAAGCCAAGCGCGGGAAATACGGGGCAGAGATGATCCACCCGGAATACCGCGTACAGGGCGATCTCAGCACCCCGGAACTGCAGGAAACGCTCACGCCAGTTTACCCAACCACGGAAGGGGTTAAGCAGGCTACGCTGCGCAAACTTACCGATCAGGCGCTGGATTTGCTCGATACCTGCGCCATTGCCGAACTGCTGCCGCCCGAACTGTTACAGGGCATGATGAGCCTACCGGAAGCGCTGCGCACGCTGCATCGTCCACCGCCATCGTTACAGCTCAGCGATCTAGAAACCGGACAACATCCGGCGCAGCGGCGCCTGATCCTCGAAGAGCTCTTAGCCCATAACCTCAGTATGCTGGCATTGCGCGCCGGGGCGCAGCGTTTTCATGCCCAGTCACTGAGTGCCAACGATACGTTGAAAAACCAGCTGCTGGCCGCGTTACCCTTTAAGCCCACAGCCGCACAGGCGCGGGTGACCGCTGAGATCGAACGCGACATGGCGCTGGATGTCCCGATGATGCGCCTGGTACAGGGTGATGTCGGATCTGGTAAAACCCTGGTCGCCGCGCTCGCTGCCCTACGGGCCATTGCCCACGGTCAGCAGGTAGCGCTGATGGCACCAACCGAACTGCTGGCCGAACAGCATGCGAATAACTTCCGTAGCTGGTTTGCCCCACTTGGCATTGAAGTCGGCTGGTTGGCCGGTAAGCAGAAAGGTAAAGCGCGTCTTGCCCAACAGGACGCCATTGCCAGCGGGCAGGTACAGATGATTGTCGGTACACACGCCATTTTTCAGGAGCAGGTTCAGTTCAATGGTCTGGCGCTGGTGATTATCGACGAACAGCACCGCTTTGGCGTTCATCAACGTCTGGCTCTATGGGAAAAAGGTCAGCAGCAGGGTTTCCACCCGCATCAGCTGATCATGACTGCCACGCCGATCCCGCGTACTCTGGCAATGACCGCCTACGCCGATCTCGACACCTCGGTGATAGACGAACTCCCGCCGGGTCGTACGCCGGTCACCACGGTCGCCATCCCGGATACCCGTCGCAGCGATATTATTGATCGCGTGCGCAACGCCTGTACCCATGAAGGACGTCAGGCTTACTGGGTCTGCACGCTGATTGAAGAGTCTGAATTGTTAGAAGCCCAGGCGGCAGAAGCCACGTGGGAAGAGCTGAAAATTGCCCTACCGGAACTCAATATTGGTCTGGTGCACGGACGCATGAAGCCCGCCGAGAAGCAGTCGGTGATGGCTGCCTTCAAGCAGGGAGAACTGCATCTGTTGATCGCCACCACGGTGATTGAAGTCGGCGTGGACGTCCCCAACGCCAGCCTGATGATTATCGAAAACCCGGAACGTTTAGGTCTGGCCCAGCTGCATCAGCTACGCGGCCGCGTCGGTCGTGGCGCGGTGGCCTCCCACTGCGTGCTGCTCTACAAATCACCGCTGTCAAAAACCGCGCAGAAACGCCTGCAGGTCCTGCGAGACAGTAACGACGGATTTGTGATTGCGCAAAAGGATTTGGAGATTCGCGGCCCCGGAGAATTACTGGGGACACGTCAGACGGGGACGGCGGAATTCAAAGTAGCGGATTTACTACGCGATCAGGCAATTATTCCGGAAGTTCAGCGCATTGCCCGTCATATTCACGAACGTTACCCACAACAGGCGGTGGCGCTGATTGAACGCTGGATGCCGGAAACCGAACGCTATTCCAACGCGTAATCGATAAATAGCGGCGGCGGTTGTCACACCGCCGCACGGCCTTTATTGCGCAAAAATTGGCAACAGCAAATACAGCTTAATCACCAGCGCGTTAACGATGTCGATAAAGAACGCCCCTACCATCGGCACGACTAAAAATGCAGTATGCGATGGACCAAAACGCTCGGTAATCGCCTGCATGTTGGCAATCGCCGTCGGCGTTGCGCCGAGACCAAAACCACAGTGCCCGGCTGCCAGCACAGCGGCATCGTAGTTCTTGCCCATCATGCGCCAGGTAACAAATATGGCGTACAGCGCCATGAAGATCGTCTGCACCACCAGAATCGCCAGCATCGGCAGCGCCAGCGAAGCCAGTTCCCACAGCTTCAGGCTCATCAACGCCATCGCCAGGAACAGCGACAGACTCACGTTGCCCAGCACGGAAACCGCGCGTTCAAACACCCGATAAAAGCCCATTAACGCCAGGCCATTGCTGAGGATCACCCCAACAAACAGCACGCAGACGAAGGTCGGCAATTCCAGCACGGTACCCACCAGCAATTGCGCAACGATTTTGCCCACCGTCAGACAGATAGCGATCAGCGCGATGGTTTCAATCAGCACCAGAGAGGTGATGATGCGCCCGACATCCGGTTTTTCAAACGCAGTCGGCACGGCCTGATCGTCCGGCATACCGTCAGGCGTAGTGGAGTGCTTCACCAGATAGCGCGCGACCGGGCCGCCAATCAGTCCACCCAGCACCAGGCCAAATGTTGCGCACGCCATCGCCACTTCGGTGGCATTGGTAAAACCGTAGCGCTCAATAAACAGCTTACTCCACGCCGCACCCGTACCGTGTCCACCGGAAAGCGTAATCGAACCGGCAATCAGCCCCATCAACGGGTCAAGACCCAGCAGGCTCGCCATCCCGATCCCAATGGCGTTCTGCATCAACAGCAACCCCACCACCACAATCAGAAAAATGCCCACCACGCGGCCACCGGCGCGCAGGCTGGCGATGTTGGCGTTCAGGCCGATAGTGGCAAAGAACGCCAGCATCAACGGGTCACGCAGCGTCATATCGAAATTAACTTCCCAGCCCATGCTCTTTTTCAGTACCAGCAGTGCGATCGCCACCAGTAAACCACCCGCAACGGGCTCAGGTATCGTGTATTTCTTCAGGAAGGGAACAGACTGGACGAGCTTACGTCCCAGCAGCAACACCAGCGTTGCCGCAACCAATGTAGATAACGTATCGAGGTAAAACATAGACAGCTCCATTAGTGCGTTTAGCACAATCACGCACGATGTATTCCAGATCGATTTTTAGGTCTTTTTAGGTTTTCGGGGTGGATTTTAAGCAGAAAATGACAAAAAGTTATATAAAAAGGTGAGTTCATCGGTTTTAAATATTAAGAATACCTGCTAGCAAACGTTTGCTTTTCTGTTCTGGTCAGATAAAATCACCGCTTTTCCACCATGGGATTGCCTCTGATGTCCGTTAACGCCGTAGAGCCAACAAATGCGCAACCGGTTGCGCAGGCTCACAACAGTGAACTGATTTACCGTCTTGAAGATCGCCCCCCGTTAGCCCAGACCCTGTTTGCCGCCTGCCAGCACCTGCTGGCGATGTTCGTCGCGGTGATCACGCCAGCCCTGCTTATCTGTCAGGCGCTCGGTTTACCGGCTCAGGATACTCAACACATTATCAGTATGTCGCTGTTCGCATCCGGCGTAGCCTCCATCATTCAGATTAAAGCCTGGGGGCCGGTTGGCTCAGGGCTGTTATCTATTCAGGGCACCAGCTTTAACTTTGTAGCACCGCTGATTATGGGCGGCACGGCGCTGAAAACCGGCGGTGCAGATGTCCCGACCATGATGGCGGCACTGTTCGGTACGCTGATGCTGGCGAGCTGCACGGAAATGGTTATCTCGCGCGTACTGCATCTGGCGCGCCGTATTATTACCCCGCTGGTCTCAGGTGTGGTGGTGATGATTATCGGCCTGTCGCTGATTCAGGTAGGCCTGACGTCAATCGGTGGCGGCTATGCCGCAATGAGCGACAACACCTTCGGGGCACCGAAGAATCTGATGCTGGCCGGCGTTGTACTGGCGCTCATTATTCTTCTTAACCGCCAGCGCAACCCGTACCTGCGCGTGGCATCGCTGGTGATTGCCATGGCCGCAGGCTATCTGCTGGCCTGGTTTATGGACATGTTGCCGCAAAACACCGCCCCGGTGAGCCAGGACTTCATCATGGTACCAACGCCGCTATATTATGGCCTGGGCATCGACTGGAGCTTACTGCTGCCACTGATGCTGGTCTTTATGATCACCTCACTGGAAACCATCGGCGATATTACGGCCACCTCCGATGTCTCCGAACAACCGGTCTCCGGCCCGCTGTACATGAAGCGTCTGAAAGGCGGCGTTCTGGCAAATGGCCTGAACTCGTTTGTTTCCGCCGTGTTCAATACCTTTCCGAACTCCTGCTTCGGGCAGAACAACGGGGTGATTCAGTTGACTGGCGTAGCCAGCCGCTATGTTGGCTTTGTAGTCGCGCTGATGCTGATCGCGCTGGGTCTGTTCCCGGCGGTCAGTGGGTTTGTACAGCACATCCCTGAACCGGTTCTCGGCGGCGCTACGCTGGTGATGTTCGGTACCATCGCCGCCTCCGGGGTGCGCATTGTTTCTCGCGAGCCGCTGAATCGCCGCGCTATTCTGATTATTGCACTGTCGCTGGCCGTTGGCCTGGGCGTCTCCCAGCAGCCGCTGATCCTGCAGTTTGCCCCGGACTGGGTGAAAAACCTGCTCTCCTCAGGGATTGCCGCAGGCGGTATTACCGCTATCGTTCTGAACCTCGTTTTCCCGCCAGAGAAACAGTAAGCGACATGCGGCGTTGATTCTGAATCAACGCCGCTGTTACGCTCTTTCACCATTCCCGCCTTGAGGATTGCGCGTAAATCGTGCATAACTTGACTACGTGTACTTTGCGGGATGGAAGACCATGAAATTTATTGGAAAGCTGCTTCTTTACGTGCTGATCGCCCTTGCAGTGGCGATCCTCGGTCTCTATTTTCTACTGCAAACCCGCTGGGGCGCCGAGCATGTCAGCGCCTGGGTGTCAGAGAACAGCAGCTACCACCTGACGTTTGATGCCATCGATCATCGGTTTTCTTCGCCCTCCCACATTCTGCTGGAGAACGTCACCTTTGGTCGGGATGGCCAGCCTGCCACCCTGGTAGCAAAAAACGTTGATATTGGGCTGAGCAGTCGCCAAATCACCGACCCGCTGCACGTCGACACCATCCTGTTGCAAAACGGTACGCTGAATCTTTCTCCACAAACTGCACCGCTGCCGTTCCAGGCCGATCGCCTGCAGCTACAGGATATGGCACTCAACAGCCCCGGAAGCGAGTGGAACCTCAGTGCGCAGCGCGTGAACGGCGGCGTGATCCCCTGGAGCCCTGAAGCCGGAAAAATACTCGGCAGTAAAGCGCAGATCCAGCTCAGCGCCAGCTCGTTAACGCTGAACGATGTTCCTACGACTAACGTGCTGATTGAAGGCAGTATCGATAACGATCGCGTCACGTTAAGCAATATTGGCGCCGATGTGGCGCGCGGCGCATTGACCGGCGTGGCGCAGCGAAACCCCGACGGCAGTTGGATGGTGGAGAGTCTGCGGCTAAACGACATTCGGTTGCAAAGCGATAAATCGCTGACCGACTTTTTTGCGCCGCTCACCACCATTCCCTCGCTGCAAATTGGTCGTCTTGAGGTGACAGATGCCCGTCTACAAGGCCCTGACTGGGCGGTAACGGATCTCGATCTCAGCTTGCGTAACATGACCTTCAGTAAGGACGACTGGCAAACCCAGGAAGGTAAGTTGTCGATGAACGCCAGCGAATTTATCTACGGCTCGCTGCACTTCTTCGATCCTATTCTCAACGCTGAGTTCTCGCCGCAGGGCATTGCGCTGCGCCAGTTCACCACCCGCTGGGAAGGCGGTATGGTCAGAACCTCCGGCAACTGGTTGCGCAATAGCAAAGCGCTTGTTCTCGACGATGCCGCAGTTGCCGGGCTGGAATACACGCTACCGGAAAACTGGAAACCGCTGTGGGTGAAGCCCTTGCCCACCTGGCTCGACAGCCTGACGTTGAAGAAATTCAGCGCCAGCCGCAATCTGGTGATTGATATCGACCCAGCCTTCCCGTGGCAGCTCACCGCGCTGGACGGTTACGGCGCCAACCTCGGACTGGTGCAAAATCACCAGTGGGGGATCTGGAGCGGCAGCACCACGCTCAACGCCGCGGCCGCCACGTTTAACCGTACCGACGTACGCCGCCCTTCGCTGACGCTTACGGCCAACAGCAGCACGATCAATATCAGCGAACTGAGCGCGTATACCGAGAAAGGGTTGCTGGAGGCTACCGCCAGCATCTCACAACTTCCGCAGCGCCAGACGCAGGTCAGCCTGAACGGTCGCGGTGTGCCAATGACTATCCTGCAACAGTGGGGATGGCCTGCGCTGCCGATTTCCGGCGACGGTAACATCCAACTGACTGCCAGCGGCACTCTGCACGCAGATACGCCGCTGAAGCCCACGGTGAACGGTCAACTGCATGCGGTGAATGCCGACAAGCAGCAAGTGACACAGACGATGAGTGCAGGTGAGATTTCGGGCGGCGAAGTGATGTCGACCGAGCCTGCGCAGTAAGGTATCGCCGGTAGAGCAAATACTACCGGCCCAAAAAGTTGTGCACACCGTGGTGCCGGCATCGCCATCCGGCACCACGTTCACATGCACTTACAGGGTAATGGTCAACACATTGCCTTCTGCTGCAATCACCACACCCCACTCGCTCCCTGTAGATGAACCGCCCTTCACGCCGCCAACTTGCAGGATGTTACGCAGACACAGCGTCCAGTTGCGCGCCTCGCCCTCCCCCGTCACGGTGATGGTGTTATCCACACGTTTCGCCCTCAGCGTGAAGATAACCGAGCCGTCAGCGGCCGGCACGTCACAGACGGCTTCACGACCCTCCTCTAGATGGAACAGCTGGAACGCAGTGCCTTCATGCCAGGCGTAATCCGGTTTTTGGTTATTGCTGCCCAGCGCCAGCAGGGTGTTGTCACGCACGTAGACCGGCAGGCTCAGGAAGTCATGCTGCTGTTTATGCCAGCGACTGCCCACAATCTCGTCGTTACGCCACAGGTGCGTCCAGCGACCTTCCGGTAGGTAGAACTGCACATCTCCCGCTTCAGAGAACACCGGGGCCACCATCACGCTGTCGCCCAGCATGTACTGACGGTCAAGGTAATCACACGCCGGATCGTCCGGGAATTCGAGCATCATCGCACGCATCATCGGCGTGCCATACTCGCTGGCGCGCACAGCTTCGCGATACAGATACGGCATCATGCGGCATTTCTGCTCGGTGAAGTAACGCACCACATCGCAGGATTCGTCGTCGTACGCCCATGGTACGCGGTAGGATTTGCTGCCGTGCAGACGACTGTGGCTGGAGAGCAGCCCAAACGCACACCAGCGTTTGTAGACGTGCGCCGGGGCGGTATTCTCAAAGCCGCCGATGTCGTGACTCCAGAAGCCAAAGCCGGACAAGCCGATGGATAAGCCACCGCGCAAGCTTTCCGCCATTGATTCGTAGTTGGCGTAGCAGTCGCCGCCCCAGTGCACCGGAAACTGCTGCGCGCCCACGGAAGCAGAACGGGCGAACAGCACCGCCTCTTCTTCCCCCACGGTCTCTTTCAGCACGTTCCACACCAGTTCGTTGTAGATGAACGCATAATGGTTGTGCATTTTCTGCGGGTCAGCGCCGTCAAACCACTGCACATCCGTCGGGATACGCTCGCCAAAATCGGTCTTAAAGCAGTCCACGCCGATATCTACCAGGCCTTTCAGCTTGTTGGCATACCACTCGCAGGCCTCTGGATTGGTAAAGTCATAAATCGCCAGCCCCGGCTGCCATTTATCCCACTGCCACACTGAGCCGTCCGGCCGCTTAAGCAGATAGCCTTTTTCTTTCAGTTCGTTGAACAGCGGCGATTTCTGCCCGATGTACGGGTTGATCCACACGCAGACCTTCAGGCCTTTCTCCTTCAGACGGCGGATCATGCCTTCCGGGTCCGGGAACGTCACCGGGTCCCACTCAAAATCACACCACTGGAAGGCCTTCATCCAGAAGCAGTCGAAATGGAAAACGTGCAGCGGCAAATTGCGCTCGGCCATGCCGTCGATAAAGCTGTTCACCGTCGCTTCATCGTAGTTGGTGGTGAACGAGGTGGTGAGCCACAGACCGAACGACCACGCAGGCGGCAGTGCCGGGCGACCGGTAAACTGGGTATAGCGATCCAGCACCGCTTTCGGGGTCGGGCCGTCGATCACGAAGTATTCCAGATACTCGCTTTCCACGCTGAACTGCACCTTTGACACCTTCTCGGAGCCAATTTCAAACGACACACACTGCGGATGGTTCACCAGCACGCCGTAACCACGATTGGTGACATAGAACGGGATGTTCTTGTAAGACTGCTCGGTACTGGTGCCGCCATCGCAGTTCCAGGTCTCGACCGTCTGGCCATTACGCACCAGCGACGTAAAGCGTTCGCCAAGCCCGTACACCGTTTCGCCGACGCCCAGATCCAGGCGCTCGAACATATAGTTGCGATCGCTGTTAGCATCCTGCACGTAGCCATTATTTTTCAACTGGCTACCGGTAATGCGCTCCCCGTTGCGTAAAAAATCGAGGGCCCAGAATTCGCCTTTGGTTACGCGCACACTTAAATTACCGCTCTTTAGTTCGGCAAAGTCGGCGTTATCGCACATCTCAACCTTCACGTCCTGCAGCACGTTCAGCGGATAATGCGGGCCGTTATCCAGCGCTCCCTGAAAGTGCTCCATACGCACACCCACCACGCCTTCCTGCGGCGAGAAGAAGCGCAGCGTAAACATCGGGGTGTCCAACTGCCAGGTTCGCTCACGCACGTCGCGCGGCGCAACGTAGACCACCATCTCATTACCCTGCTGTTCAACATCGAACACCTGAACGGGGTTTATTACATTCAGACCTGGCTGGGTCATCCAGTTTCCGTCACTAATTTTCATCGTCTGTTCCTTTAGTTCTGAAATGCTTTCGCCGTAACGTCCTGTTGATTGCGTCGGTCAGATACGGGGCATAAGGTGTACACAGGCATACTGGTACCGGTTACAGTTTTTGTAAATCATCACGCGGGACATGGGTATTCCGATATCTCGTTATCAAATTACGATTCTTGTTTTCTGTGATCGGGGTAGCGTCCAAAAATAAACATCACTGTAACTTATGGATTTTGTGGGGATTTATATGAAACCGATCATGTTATAGCGAAACGGAAGTTAAAAAAGTGAGTCAGGGGGTGTGGAAACCCGAGGAAGTAGCTATAATGCGCCCCGCCTCCATGTAGCAATCGAGGCGCGGAAGATCGTCATCTCCGGTGAGGTGGCTGGACTTCAAATCCAGTTGGGGCCGCCAGCGGTCCCGGGCAGGTTCGACTCCTGTGATCTTCCGCCAAAATGCCTCACGTTAGTTCTTCTTAATTCACATCTCTTCTTAGCTTTCTATATCCCGTATTGATCTCTGGCATACTACGTTGAATGTAGCGTTATTAGTCAGGTAACAACGGAGGCGACATGACAGATAAACACTTACCACAATCCCCGACAGGCGAATTTATTATGTTTGCCAGTGATGACGGAAGAGTCCGTGTTGAATGTCGCTTTGAGTCAGACACCATCTGGTTATCTCAGGCAATGATCTGCGAACTGTATGGCAAAGCTAAAGCCACTATCAGCGGGCATATTAAAAACATTTTTGAAGATGGCGAGCTAGAGGAAAATTCAGTTGTTCGGTTTTACCGAACAACTGCCAGTGATGGCAAAAACTATCAAGTTCAATACTTTAGCTTGCCAGTAATACTCGCCGTGGGTTATCGCGTCCGTTCGCCCCGTGGCACTCAGTTCCGACAATGGGCAACCCAGACGCTCCAGGAATACCTAATCAAAGGCTTTGTGATGGACGATGAGCGGCTGAAAAATCCGCCCGTGGGTTCATCGGCTGTACCCGACTATTTCGATGAGATGCTCGAACGCATCCGCGATATTCGCGCCAGCGAGCGCCGGGTTTATTTACGAGTTCGGGAGATCTTTGCATTAGCGGCTGACTATCAACCGTCGCTGAAAGAAACCACGCAGTTTTTTCAAACTATCCAGAACAAGCTACATTTTGCCTGTACCGGCCATACGGCTGCTGAACTCATCCACAAACGTGCTGACGCCAGCCAGCCGCATATGGGGCTGACCAGCTATAAAGGTGAAGAGGTACGTAAGGGTGACGTGACAGTGGCAAAAAATTATCTCACCCAAGATGAGGTCAGCGAACTTAATCGCGTGGTTAACATGTGGCTGGATTTTGCCGAGGATCAGGCCCGGCGTCGTCAGCAGGTCTTTTTACGCGACTGGCAGGATAAGCTTGATCAGTTTCTGCAATTTAACGACCGTGAAGTTCTGCAAGGCGCAGGAAAAGTCAGCAAGAAAATGGCCGATGAAAAAGCGCAGGCAGAATATAGTCAGTTTGCCGAGCAACAACGGCGCTTAAAAGAAGCCGAAGGTGAAAAGGATATAGTGGAGTTGTTACAGTGGGGAAAAGAAGGAAGAAGGTAGGACTGGATGCCTCCGCCCTCCCACAAGCAAAATCATTTGGGGGGCTGATGGGGGTTACTCATTTATCCAATACAAAATATCAATATAAAATCAATAGATTAACTATTAAATATAAATCCTGTGATCTTCTGTCAAATATTTTACAATTTTGAGCTGTATGTACACTTATCATTAATTTCTTTTAATCTATACGTGATAAAAATAGTCAGGCTATTATAATCAAACTAATAACAACATAGCTTGTTCTATTCTATCTTTATTAAATTCGTGTAATGTTATAAAATTTGAATTTGTGTTTTTTAAGTAATCAATATGCACATATTCCAATTCTCTTTGATATGCACTATCATCAATTCTAATTGAATCAGTGACAATATTCATTGAATTAGACCTTTTTGATAAGAATATAAAATCAAAATGTTTTAAGCTTTCTTCACCAAGACGTTCAAGTTGCTTAACAAAAAAATCATAACCATCACTTTTTTTCTCAGATAATTGCGCATGTGCGACTATGTCTGGGATGCCCCTATCATAAATAATAAAATCATAATCAGAGTCTAATTTTATCATTTCATTCTCTATTTGACGCATAACCAACCATGATGTTGAAGTAATAGTTTGCTCATGGTTCAGTTTAAAAGGGCACTCCCTTGCAACTTCACTAAAAAAAGCAACTTTTTTTTTATTATTTTCCAATTCTTTTTTTAGCAAAGAAATAAAACTCGTTTTTCCAGATGCGAAAACGCCCGTAACTAATATTTTAATCATTATTATTTCCTAACCCATTCAGAAATTTTAGGATCATTCCAAATCCCATTAAAATACTCACTATAATACTCATATCCTGCTCCGCCTTTGCTATATTGATAAGCCATACTTAACTGACTTAATTTCTTGATCATAAATGGCCCGGTGAATAATTGATCATCTATTATCATTATTGAGTCCATCGGCAAACATGAGTACTTTTTAATTAAAATACGTCCATCTGATAAAGAAAGCTCTTTCTTTGTTTCATCCACCCATGAAATTAAGGAATCAATTGATTTTATTATGCTTCCTTCTACCGCATTTTCATCTTTTTCTCTTTGTTTAATAAAATCTAAATTAGTATCTGGGATCAAAAATCGAATATTAAGATCTTTTTGTAGTCTCTTTTTTAACGTAACTCCTTGAAAATTTATCAGACCTGTACAACCAAATGCAGCTATATCAATTTCACTTGCTGCTTTCAGAAGTTCATTAGTTTTATCATTCATTTTTTGTTTCGTTTCGTAAATAGAAATAAGCTTCCATGATTGAATGATATTCTTGGTAGCTAACTCAGGAAGAGTAATATGATAATCAACAAAATTGATTATCACTGCTGCTATAATAGAGCATCCTATGCTAAGCAGGATGGTATTGATTGCAAGACCATTTCCATTTATTGATGATGCATCAAACGAAAATGATACAACCAAACAAATAACACCAATCAGAAAAATAACAAGTTGAACTATATTTTGTGCTCTCATACTAAACCTTATTTTCTGTTGAAATAATTTATAGCCATATTCTTGCATGACAAAATAACGCATAACAGTATAAAAATCCACAATAAATTACAATAATAGGGAGTTTCACACAATAGAGTTCACCTGTGATTTTATGATCACATACCACCCGACCGCATCGTGGTCGGAATTAATAATCTATTAAAGATAATTTGCATTCTTTATATATTTTTAAACATATATATTAGCGACCATATAATTATAAATAGTAACGTATAAAAAGTTATTGAAGAGCAGGCTTGCCTCAATTAGTAATGGTGAGGTAAAATACTATACAGGTATAAAAGAAAAGTGGATGGCATCTAATAAATAAGCCTAACCCTTTGAAATTCATACAACTTACCATGACAATTGAACCTCGGAGACATAATGTTTAAGACAAAAATCGAGCATTTGAAACAAGTTATACAATCAGATGACTTTTTATCCCTCAGTTTCGAGGACCTTATTAATTTCAATAATAGTATTCAACTTTTAGAGGACTTGATATATCTTGTAGGCTATAACATTATTCTTATTGAGCGAACACCTTCTGGAACCACTATTTTCAGTGCTGGGATGTTCCCTAATGATCTAGATGAAAAAATTAGATTTGATAATAGCAATATTGAAGGTAAGTTATTATTGGCAATTAAAACAACATTTAATCTTATGTTGGAAATAAAACGTTTACCCAATATTTTTGAGTTATACAGCGCAGAGATGATATTAAAAACAAATAATGCAATAGCTGAAAATAATAAAGTTGACGTGTCATTTCTTAACTTAGTTAGAAATAGACTGGCAAATTAGTTTAATATACATTAAAATTTAATTTTTACACGTTACGGGAAATAAAAATGATTATAGCTATTGAAGGTATCGATGGTAGTGGAAAAAACACTCAAGCCAACATCCTAGCTAAAAAACTATCACTCCATGGCAAACATGTTAAATTAATGGGTTTCCCTTGTTATACCGATACACTATTCGGAAAAGAGATTGGTAGTTATTTGAATGGTGAATTTGGCGGTATTAATGAAGTTTCACCAAAATTAGCTTCCATGTTATATGCTGGAGATAGATTTGAAAAAAAAGCAGAAATTATCGATGCGTTAAATAATGATACGATTGTTATCATTGATAGATATGTAGCTTCGAACATAGCCCATCAATCGGCTAAAGTTTTTAATGAGCAACGCAATGAATTACAAAAATGGATCGAATCCTTAGAATTCGGAGTATACTCTCTTCCAAAACCTGATATTAATATATTATTAAACTTGGACGCTTCAACATCTTCACTGCTAGTCTCCATGAAAAACGTTCGCGAATATACAAATAAAAAGTATGACTTACATGAAGAAAACTCAGAATATCTATCTGAGGTAGCAAACGTTTATAGATCATTATCTGAGAATAACGATTCTTGGAAAGTTATAAATTGTACGGAAAGTGGAGTATTGAAAAGCATTGATAGCATTGCTGAAGAAATTTACGCTACTGTTATACAGCACATTTAAAATATATACAATTTGTATGAGATAATTATCTTGAGCCTATTATCTATAATGGGCTTAGTTATATGTAAAAGTACCAATACTAAATCTTTATACATTTATATAGGTTAAGTAAGGTCTTAGCTCAATCATTTTTAATCTGAATATCATAAAAATTCAGCCTCATTTTGCATGCATCTTTTACCCACTTACTAAAATTCCCTTTCCCCGCAGCCTTCTCAATCTGCTCCAGAAGCTCATCTTCAAAGCGAATGTTCTTCATAGTACTTTTAGTTCGGTCAAAATTTGGCTTTTTTTTCTCTTGCATGGTAGGTACCATTTCAGTTAGTTTATACACATGTGGTACCTACCACACGGAATCTTAAATCAAGCAACGCCCAGAAGTGCTGTCACACCAAAGGGCGTCTAACCTCACCAACTATCAAGGAGTTGATTATGGCTGATTCGCATTCTACCCCAGACACCGACCAATCCGGAACCGAGCGTTCGTTAATTGTGGGATATCGCCCGAATGTTTTCGACAAATCCACGCCCAAAATTATCCTTTCCGGCAAGTGGTTACGCACGGCTGGGTTTGATACCGGACAACAGATTACCGTAAAAGTGATGAACGGTTGTATCGTCCTGATGGTCTATGGCGGGCAGGAGCAACGGCTGCAGGATGAGTTGAAAGAGGTACAGCAGAAGCTGGTAAGAATTGAGAGTACGCTAGCGACTCTCCAGTGAAGCACGGCTGAACCTGCAAGCGGTACGTACAGGTACACTTGGTGCCGGATGGCGCTTGCGCTTATCCGGCCTACTTTCATAATCCCCTTTGCCCCACCTCATAGTGACCATCAGAAAGATATCGACTATAATGAACGAATCGAACGATTCATGCGAAATGGTGACAATATGCATACTCTTACGGCAAATGAAGCCAAAACACAATTTGGCGATATGCTGCTTAAAGCACAGCGAGAACCTGTGCAAATTAACCGTAACGGTAAGCCTGTTGCAGTCGTCGTTTCCATTGAGGACTATGAACAAATGGAAGCCATGAAGCTCCAGTTACTGAAGGCCAAAATTCAGCGTGCTCAGAACGATATTCATTCGGGCAATACTGTCGACGGCGATGCTTTTTTTGATGAGTTGATGGATCAACACAAAGGATAAAAAGTGAGTTACAAACTTACTGGGGAAGCACAGCGCGATATTATTGAAATCCGTGATTACACATCAAGAAATTGGGGCGCTAAACAGTCCAGGGATTATCTTAGGAAATTACAGGTCGTTCTCTCCCAATTAGCTGAAATGCCAGGCATGGGGCAACATCGCATTGATGATTTTGGTGAAGATGTTTACAGCTTTCCTTATGTTAGCCATACGATTTACTATAGTGCACAAGACACAAATATTGTTGTATTGGCAGTCTTACACCAAAGCCGAGTACCAACAAAACATCTGGGACAACGTTTGTAGCCCACCACCTTATTTTCCGGATGGCGCTAACGCTTATCCGGTCTACTTTCAAAATCAATTATTCTTCCATAACCAATCATCCCACTTATATATAAGTATTTTAAATTCAGCCGTAGAATAATTTATTTATTTTTCTCTATTATTAATACCTTCACTATTGCAAACCAACCGTAAAAACCCTCATATATTATTTCCTCAACAAAATGGATTATTAAAATGGCAATTCCTGCTTATCTCTGGCTCAAAGACGATGGTGGCTCACTTATAAAGGGATCTGTTGATGTAACCAATCGCGAACGCTCAATCGAGGTGATATCGTTTAGCCATAACCTTTACATCCCCACGGATGGCAATACAGGAAAGCTTACTGGCACACGTGTGCACGGCGCACTGATTTTTGAGAAGGAATTCGATAGCGCTTCACCTTATCTTTTTAAAGCCGTTGCCACAGGGCAAAGCTTGCAATCGGCAGAATTTAGGTGGTACGAGATCAATAATGCAGGTCAGGAAGTAGAGTACTACAACATGCTCCTCGAAGGGGTTAAAGTTGTATCCGTAACACCGATGATGCATGACACTAAAACTGTCATCAATGTTGGTCATAGAGAACAAGTACAGCTGCGTTACGATAAAATCACTTGGCATTATCTCGATGGTAATATCCAGTATTCGGATGCCTGGAATGAACGCATAACCGAATAAGTGAAATCATATGGACACTATCGAAGAGCTTAACGGTACATATTTCTACAGAGGGTTTGCTAATCTTTCAGCAGGAGAACTTCTTTTCTGGATTTTCCTTGATGAAACCAGTGAACAATTTGGCGTAAATGATTACATGACCTTGGGTCTAATTTTACTTGGTCAACCTACGATCGCAACCAGAGGTAAGCCGATAGGGGCAACAGCAGGGACATCACCTCTGAGCTCTCAGCTACGACACTGGTTAAATATAGAAACCAGACGTTTACCCACCCTAACTACAGGAAGTATAAAACGATTAAAATTTGCATATGTAACAAATCTGGGCGCTTTTGTTGGAAGATGGATTCCAATATTGGGGATTATCATAATGGCTTATGACGTGAGTGTGATTTCATACAAAGCCACAATTAAATACAACACCATAGCCAGAGGTAAAGATAAGCTATGGTAAGTGATAATGATGTCATCGCCTGGTACGATGAAACATTTAATAAACCCAGCTTATTCTTTAAAAAGCGTTGGCCAGTCACCCTCGATACCAGTCTTTCAACGGGAGATTATGTGTGGGCCAGTGAAACGGGCGCAGACATCATGGATGCTTACTTTGCAACTTTCAATGTTGATTGCACCAATTTCGATTTTTATAAATATTGGCCTAATGAGACATTCATACTTTATGCAATTTTTACCTGTAGCAGAGATGACGATAAGCCACAGCCATTAACACTCCGCATGCTGGCAGAGTCAGCAAAAGCGGGTAAATGGCTTTATGACTGAGCCTTATTGACGAATGTCATTTATCCGACATACCGCTTCCAAAAAAAATAAAGCCGCTGACCCATTAATCAGCGGCTTTTCCATTACTCACTTATATCAGAAGTTGTATTTCACGCCCAGCATACCGCGGGTATCGCTGTAGCCTTTGTCGCCGACCTGTTGAGCCACGTTGCTCCACACGTTGAGTCGCGGGGTGATTTGGCCTTCGACACCGACTTTCAGTTCGGCGATGTTTTTTGTGCCGCGCATGTCGTTGCTGACATCGTCCATTTTCACGCGGGCGGTCTGCGTATTGTGGATCCAGTTGGCTTCGACAAACGGCTGGAACTCGCGAGATTTACCGTCGTCGATGGCGTTGTGGCCATTGATGAAGGCCTTCACGCCCAGGCGGGTCATCAGGTTGCCTGCGGTATCATCCTTCACGCGGGTGCCGTTCGCTTCGCGGTGGTCGTCGGCCTGCACGTCCATCCACACCACCTGCGCTTTCGGTTGCAGCCAGTAGCTGTTGCGCTCGCTTTCACCCAGTTTGACGCTATAACCGGCTTCTACCGAGGCGGTAATTCCGCTGGATTTATACTTTTCCGCAGCCTGCTCCTGACCCATCACCTTGTTATCAAACCAGTTGTACAGCACCCAGCTATCCACATAAGTACCGGTCTTGTCGGCGTCATTCGCGTACCAGGTACCGTACAGACCCACGCTGTAACCGGTAACCTGACCGCGTGATGCGTAACCGGTCAGACTGGACTGCGTGCGGTTCTGGCTGTTAGCGTAGCCTGCCATCGCGCCGATGTGCCAGCGATCGAGACCGTCGCTACTCCACTGTGCCAGGTCGCCGCCTAACTGCAATACATAGCTGTTGCTTTGAGTTTTCAACTGCCCGCTGCCATCTTTAAAGCGGGTATGGCCGCCGACGTTGCGCATCCACAGGCTGGTGACTTTTTTCTCGCCCGTCAGCATATCGGTGTACTGCGTTTCCCCCAGACGATCGTGCAGTCGGGTCATAAACAAGGTATTGGCGGCAAAGTTGTTAGCCAGATAGCTGCCCGCTTCCGGGCGGTACTGCTGTTCAGTTACCGGCGGCACAACAGGCTCTTCTGGCTCAGGGATCACCGGGTCCACGGGATCAATGGGGTCTGGATCAACCGGCTCAGGGTCAGTTGGGTCGACAGGATCGGGGTCAACCGGACCAGGTGGAGTGACCGGAATAAAACTGGTCAGATACCAGTTGTTGTCCTTCTGTACCACGTTGTAATCATACGCACCGGCAACAATACGGCCCGCTTTTTCAAAGGTACCGTCGGAATTGCCCGCCACTTCAATGATTTCAATTCCTTCTACGGTTTGCGCCCCGGTTCCGCCGATGTTGTTCACCACCACGAACGTGTTACCCGCCGTATTGCCAAGTACCTTCAACTTATCGGTTTCGGAGGCGTCATCATGAAGCACGGTGTTAAAAACCAGTTTGCCGCCGTTGCCGGTGAAATCCTCATTGATGGTCAGCGTCTGCCACGCTTCGTCGCCACCGTGGCCAAAGTTAACGACTGCCCCGCGGTTTAACGTCAGGTCGGTGAGCGTTGAGCTGCGGGTCATATTCCACGTCGCATCGCGCATTTGCAGCGAGATAACCCCCGTCCCTGCCGTGGCACTGGTGATATATGACGCCCCATTCCACAACGAGTTATCGGTCATGTTGAGCTTAATCGTACTGTTTTGCTGCGCCAGCGTGCTGGTCGCCGCAGTGCCGCTGGCGGCGTGCAAATCACCGTCGATGAGGAAGCGCCCGCCAGCGGAGCCGTCTACGGTACCGCCCGTTTCAGTGCTGATAGCATAGCTTTCATTGCTGTGATCGCCCGCCATGGTAATGGCGGCACCGCCTGCCAGGTTTATCGCACCGCGTGAAATCGCAAACAGGCCGCGTGGCGCTTTGCTGTATGAAGTCGCTTTTCCAGCACTGTTCACGCTAATGGTCGCGTTGTCGCCCAGATTCACGGTCGCGTTCGTGGAGTAGACCGCATGTGCACTGATACCGTTCACCGTAATCGTGGCGTTATTGCCCAGTTCCGTTTTGGACGATGAGGCGGCATAAATCCCCGTTGAGGAAGCACCCGACGTCTCGATGGTAGCGTCATTGCCAAGCAGGATCGAGGAACCACTCCGCCCGGTGCGAAGACCTTCAGAGCCGTCGCCGGTCGTCACAATGTGTGCCCGGTCGCCAACGACAATCGTATTTTTGGCCTCCGTGGCGTCTTTCATTGCGTTTGCAGTGACACCACGCCCCTGGTAACCGGTGGTTTGAATATACAGATCGTCACCGACATAGATATTTGCCGAACCTGTCCAGCCCTGGCTTAGCGAGTTATAACCGGCATTGATCCCATCACCATCCTGACCATCCACATAAATGGAGGTACGGTCGCCGGTGATAATAAAGACCGGGTTATCTGGCGTATTAGCTCCGTGTGTACGGATACCATCAACGTCTTTACCGTTGTTAGCGGCATTCTTTGACTGAGTACGAATCGTCAGGTCATCACCGAAAATAACCCCTGGGCTTCCCGTGTTGCCGTTCTGAATAACGGTAAGGGAGTGTTCAAAGGCTTCTGCGCCAGGTCCATTAAGCGTCACCCCGTGGCCATAAACGGGAATCGTGCCCGCATTCCATTGATAAACATAATTCGGCAACGCGCTGGTTTTCGCGAAATGAGCATTCGCCTGAGCAGGAATTAACGCCTGCAATTCCGGGGGCAAACTGCTCACCAGCCCGCTGGAGGGAAGACTGTCGACATCCACCCATGCCGCGTGGGATGAAAATACCATAGAAGCTAATGCGGCAGACACCGCTATGGCTAGACGTGAGTAATACTTAGGATTGGGCATAATTGCCTCCTACATTTAGGCGTAGAGAGTCCACCACATCGTAATAATGTGGAAATAATAAAAATGAAAAACAGTTATAAAATATTCGAGATTATTTTATGAATACTATGTCCCAGCTTTTCTTCAAGCCGAAGTTTATAGACGTAAATTTTCTTAATATCGATATTATCTGTGACGGTGATTTGCTGAATACTTTTCCCCGACATAAAACGCTTCAGCAATATCATTTCCGTGTAGTTTAATGATCGTCCACGCTTGCTGTTAGCCAGGTGACCTGTGAACAGTCGGTGAATCTTCTGATGCTGAACAATATCGTCATCGTCAGAATAAATAATGCCTTGTATGTAACTGCTTTTCGACAACCAGTAATTGGCTAACGGTGTCAGATTCCGGTCAGAGAGCAGGACAATACGCATCCCGCTACGGGCTAAACGGTCAACCCACTGCGGATCGGCGAACAAGCGCAGATTCGGGAACGAAAAGTCGACAAAAATAAAGCCCTGGGACAAATGATTTTGATTATTAAGCAGAAGTTTTTCAACGATCCCTGCTTTCAAAAAACGATTCCCCTCAGGCCAGATAGCAAAAGTAGCACGGTGACAATACTGTGCGCGTACCGCAGGCTGCGGAAATAAAGAGCAGGATAATTCACAACTTATGCAACGAACATTTGGTGGCGGTTTTCTCTTCATCAAAAACAACTCCTGTAATTTTTTCCTTCAATATTTCACTGGTAAATAAATGTGTCAATCGACACGCTACGCGCGCCCCGTTAGTCAATTAAATTCAGTCATTAAAAATGTTATAAAGTCTTATCAGCAAATTAATACGGATGGTAAATAACCTGATACCAATCAGTATATGCGTATCTTTTCTCAGACAAATAACCATAACATTAGGAATTTTGCACATAAATCACGGCACCAGGATAAATAATCACATAGCACTATTTGCTAAAAAACCGACACAAGAGATAATTATCAGTAACATTAATCCGATATTTTAATCACTCTGGCGGCGTGGTGAATAAATATAAGGGTAATTCTGATAAATCTGTAATGAATTCTCATTACTTAACCTTAGTTCATTCTCACCTAAGATTTATCTATGCTATCCGTTTGTATTTTAATGATTTTATTTCGTCACCTAAGAACTTTATCACTGATGATGTGCAAAGACCGAGGCGTCTTTGCGATTTGTATGTAGAATTAAAGGGGGTGTCAACGGCACTCCGTGATACGTCTTTGTTACTGAGGGCCGGGCATTGTACCTTATCAATCAGTTGGTCGAATTTAATCCTGATAACAGAAGTCTGGTTAACCAGCAGACCGGGCGGTCGATTCAACTGCAACTGCCAGCCTCACTCTGCTTTTTGTATTTAATTACGCACCCAAATGAAATTGTTTCTCAGAACACGCTGCTAAAAGTGGGTTGGGGGGAGCGCAATAATGTCACCACAACCAATACCTTTTATCAGGCAATCCTGACGCTGCGTAAAGCGCTGGAGGAAGTAGGGCTGCCTCGTGACACGGTAAAAACTATTTCTCGCCGAGGGCTAAGATTAACGGAAAATACGCAGGTAGAAGTCATAACGCACACACAAAGTGATGTTTCCTTACCGCCAGTGATTGAAGAAAACACAACACCCGTAACAATAGTGCCCTCACCGAAACAAACAACGCCGATCCCACGATGGGGGATTATTTTTACCCTCAGCGTGCTTATTGCTACCCTGGTTATCTGGCTGGTGTGGTATCAGAAACGCCCGGCGATGCCATTTAACGCCTTCGTCTCTATTTCCATGCGAATTCCCTCAAATCAAAACTGCAAAATTTATTATTCACCGAATGAACACAATCTGGACGGTTATTTCAATTTGATGCAATCGCATCCCTCTCTCTGTGAAAAAAACCATTATGTGTTCCTTGCCGGTTACCGCAAAGCCGAGAGAGTGGTCGCCTTTGTCTGTGATAAAGACGCACGAACGGATGCTTCTGCGTTTTGTACCAGCCATTATTACTGGATGCGTGCGCAATGAAAAAAACCTGCACGATTATTCTGGTCAGTATTGGGCTGGCGACGGTTCTCGGTTCAGGTGCCTGGCTATGGCATTCGCGATATGCCGAACAACCACTGAATTGCGTCGGCAACGTAGAGTGGAATATTGGTGACAAACGCTTTACCGGCACGGTGTCGTACCGGATGTACCAGCATGAAGGGCTGGCGACCATTAACGGCAGGCTGTATGGACATCACACCACGGACGTCAGCAGGAACATTTATTTTATCTACACCCAACAGCGCGATGCCCGCGTGCTGCAGACGATGCAGGTGGTCAAAACTTTCGCCGATACAGCGGATGAAGATGATATTAACAGCACATTGCCAGGGTTTTATCGCCAGAGCGGGCGAGGCCTGAGCCTGGTTATGGAGGAGTATAAAGGCGCGTGGATTTTTGCGACGTCGAATGTTCCCTCACTGTATTGCCGCAAAAGATAATATCGTAATTTCACTTAAATCCAGCATTCACATTTATCATCACTGACTTACGCGACATGGGTCACTGAATCCAGTAATAAGCCATTGCTATTCTTCTCCCCGAATCAGGAAGCATCCTGAATACCTCGATATCCACTGCGTAAAAATCAAGCGAAATGGACGTGTTAGAGCGTCCAGAAGACTTTAATCGACGGATGGATATGCGGAGATAACGTGGGCAGGGGCGTTTATCTCTCTGGCGAGCCATGCCTGACAGTACTGACGTGATCGCATTAAGGAAACGGTGTGTTTCCGGTGTACTTATGGCGTACTTATGAGGGATACATAATGTTTAGTTTTAAAAAGTGCCTGATTGCACTTTCAGTAAACCTGGCGGTTGTTTCATCCGGTTTTGCGTGTACGACCCTGCTGGTCGGCAATGAAGCCTCGGCGGACGGCTCGATGTTGGTGGCCCGTAGTGCAGACAGCGACGCGCTGAAAGCACAGCATTTTTTGATTCATCCAGCGAAACAGAACCAGACCGGGGTATACAGCACCAAAGCACATAATGGTGCGAATGATTTTACCTGGCCGCTGCCGAAAAACTCACTGCGTTATACCACCGTGCCTAACTGGAAAACCCAGCTACACGGAGCCACCGGTTTTAACGAACTGGGCGTTGGCGTCAGCGGGACAGAATCTATTTTTGCTTCACCGAAGGCGCTGGCCGTTGACCCGTACGTTGAAGATAAAGGGATCACCGAAGACGATATCCCAGACATCTTACTGTCACAGAGCAAAACCGCACGTGACGCGGTGGCCCTGCTGGGGCATATCGTTGAAACCGTCGGCGCAGGTGAAGGTTTCGGCGTTGCCGTCGTGGATGATAAAGAAATCTGGTATCTGGAAACCGGTAGCGGTCACCAGTGGATGGCACAGCGGCTGCCAAATAATCAATATTTTGCCACCGGTAACCAGGGACGTTTACAGGATTACGATCCACAAGACCCGAACATGATGGCGTCGAAAAACCTGATTGAATTCGCCAGCGAAAAAGGTCTGTACGATAAGGCCAAAGACGGCAAATTCAACTTCTCCACAGTCTATACCCGCGATGATGTACGTGACCGTACCTATAACGACCCTCGCGTGTGGACCATCCAGAAAACGTTTAATCCTTCCGTCAATCAGGATATGGCCGCAGGCCGCGAGTTCCCGGTATTCCTGAAGCCGGAGAAGAAGATGACGCTGGATGATGTGAAGTCAGTGCTGCGTAGCCACTATGAAGGCACCAGCCATGATCCGTACACCAACGGTCTGAACGGCAAAGAACCGTGGCGTCCTGTCAGCGTATTCCGCACCTACGAGGCCCACGTGATGCAGGTCCGTCCGTGGCTGCCAAAAGAAATTGGTGAAACAACTTACATTGGCCTCGGTATGGCCGATCTTACCGCCTTTGTTCCTTACTACAGTGGACTGAAGGCGTATCCGGCCAACTATACGATGGGGACGGATAAAGCAGACGATCAATCCATCTACTGGAAGTATCGTAAATTACAGACGCTGACTATGACCGATTATCCTAAGCTCGCGCCCATCGTCAAAAAAGCCTACAAAGCGTGGGAAGACAAGGTTGCACAGGAGCAAAAAGAGGTTGAGGCCGAATATCTGAAGATGGCGAAAACCGATAAGCCTGCCGCAGATAAAATGCTGAATGACTTCAACCTGCGCATCATGGCCGACGCCGAGAAGCTGACGGAAGACCTGACGAATCAGCTGTTCACTATCCGCACTAAAGATATTCAGTCTGATATTTTCTTTGCTAACGCAGCCAAAAAAGACTGAGTCACCGCACGATAATCATCTGGCGCAAAGCAGACACGACGGCTTTGCGCCAACATCAATCAGGATCAGGGGAGTTCATCCAGCATCGGGGTTCTGAGATGGGTGTTTGCCCAACAGGCAGCCTGGGTTCGATTACTCACGGCGATCTTTTTGAAGATATTATAGATATGCGTTCTCACTGTGTTTTCACTGATAAAAAAGGCATAAGCAATCTCCATATTAGATGCCCCTTTCGACAGTTCAGTCAGGATTTCATATTCCCTCTCCGTTAGCAGCCAAGCATCGTTATCGGGTTGCGTGAAACCGATATTTTCTTGCAGCGGAGTGTGCGTTGGTTCTGAGCAGGGAGTTTGATAACCTTCTTTAATCACATTAAGCAAATGCTCGATGGTGCAATTGCTGGGGATGACGGACTCGAAATTCGGCCATGACATGCAGTCATACAGCGACAGCGATCTCAGGTAATTGATAATGTAGATCCGTACGTGATATTGATTATCATTGAGCAATCTTGACCATACTTTTTTAATTTTTTGACTGGATGCCTGAATATCATAGAGAATAATGCTTCCATCACAGATAAACGACATATCCGGTCGATTAATATTAATAAAATCAACAAGAATACCGACTTTCTTATTGAGATAATCCAGCAAGAGCTGTGTCTGTATCGACTGGTTGCTAATCAGTATGATCTTACTGTCCATGTTAAGCATAGATGGCCTTCATTCAAATGATGAGTGAAAATACTTCCCTGGCATTATGGTATACAAAATCAACGTCGCGTAATGACTTAAGATTAAAGATAATCTGATTGCGTTATGAAAATTTAGCTAATTGTGCAATATAAATGTTCGGTTTTTTCGAGTTATTGACTATTGTTATCTATCACATTTTGATATCAACACTTTCACGAGCCAGACGTATATTATAAACATGATAGATGATAATATTTTATGACAACTCATCTTTCTCCGCGACTCTTAATATCATTTCCTGAGTGAAATACGTTTAATTTACCATATACAACTCCAGCATTTCTTACATAATTCATATGGAGCGTAAGCCTGGCTGGACATATATACCCTATGTGTCAACAGCAATGTCAATGATATCAGAGGCGCTGTATCTCTACATGAGGAACACATTATGAGTAAATTATCTTTAGTAACGTTAATTGCATGTACAGTCTCCATTCCTTCAGCTATGGCATTTGGTGGCTTCGGACCTGGCCTGGAGTCACACGGAAAAGTTACTTTTACCGGACAAGTTTTCGCCAACTCCTGTAAAATAGTGAGTGGTGATAAAGATAAACACGTAAAACTCAACCCCGTACTAAATACACTTATAAAAAAAACTAATACGGTACAAGTTCAGGGATTTAGCATCCAGGTAACTGACTGTTTTATCCATGAAAAGGCAGTGCCGAAACTGGCATGGGGCAAGGGAAATATATTGACTGACGATGGATACCTTAAAAACACGAGTCTCAACGGGGCGATAAACGTAGCATTACTATTAAGTGATAGTAAAGGTAATAAAATTAATCTTCACGACAATGACCTGAGATTTGAACCGGAAAAAAATTACATTAAAGGTGATATATCTATCCTAACCTATAAATTTAACGTAGGTTATATTATGCCAAGTAAAACTTTTATTCTTGATAGAGCCACTGCTGGCTCTGTGAGCGCTCAGGCAAACTATAGCATTACCTATCTCTAAATACGCAATGCCATCGCACTTGGTGCCATAATACCCAGTGCATGGCATTTATTTTTATAGAGGTTTTATGAAAATTATTTTTTCTTTATTGGCCCTATTTTCAATGTATGCTGCGCACGCGAATAATATTATTGTTAATGGTACCCGGTTTATTTACTCTGAAGATGTTGCAGAAATCACCATCCATATGACCAATACGGGAAACTCACCATCGCTAGCGCAGATATGGCTGGATGAAGGCGATCCGGAGAAACTTCCCGAGGACATCACCACACCATTTATTATCTCACCACCGATTGCCCGCGTTGACGCGGGAAATGGGCAGTCGCTGAGAATCAAAAAAGCAGCCGATAGACGTATTTCCGCCACAGATCGCGAGTCGCTATGGTGGTTAAACATTCTGGATATTCCCTCCGTGGATAAAAGTAAAGTCACGGAGAATTCGTCGATGCTCAACTTAGCCATTCGCTCACGCTTTAAATTTTTCTGGCGTCCCGCGGGCTTAGGTGAACGGCAGAATGCTGAAAGCAAGATGCAAATTCTCGCTAACAACGGTGATATCACGCTGGTCAACCCAACACCTTTTTTCATTACGGTTGCGGATATCGTAACGGCTTCCGGCAATGGACTTCTGCGCGAAGGCGTGATGGTAGCCCCTAAAAGCAGCAGCACTATTACCGCAAAGCACAATGTCAGACGCGGCGAAGCAGTCTTTTTACAGGCAGTCAGTGATTACGGCAGCGTTGTGGAATTCAAGACCACCATTAATCAATAGAAAGGGATAGAAAGGAAGACAAAATGGGTTTATGTAAAAGGATATTCACCCTGCCCTGCATTATCATTTTACAGAGTTCATTATATTCAGTTGCACTCCACGCAGAAAACAATACTCGCTATGAATTTGATAATGCCGTCCTGATGGGCAACGCATCTCTTAATGATTTGCGTTCTTTTAATGCGGCAGGCTTGTTACCGGGCCAGTATATAGTCGATATATATATCAACGATAACTGGCGCGGACGTCGTGAGCTGTTATTTGAAAAAAATGACCGCGGGGAATTAGTCAGCTGTTACTCGGGGCAATTTCTTAAAGGTGTGGGCATCGACCCAAGTAAGATGAATGATACGCTGGCCGCGAATCCCTCACGCTGCGCCAGCATCGCCAAATGGGACCCAAGTGGGAAAGCCAACGAGCAGCTCAACACCAGCCAGCTTGAGCTACGCATCACCATCCCACAGGCCTATGTCGAGAATCTTGACAGCAATTATGTTCAACCTGAATTATGGCAACCGGGGATCCCAGCGATTAATTTCGGTTACAACGCAGATTATTACAGCACTCAGCAGCGGGGTCACGATCACGCCAGCACGGACAGTGCGTGGTTGGGGATGGATATCCGCGGCTCCGCTGGAGGGTGGCTGCTTGAGCATTTTGGCAGTCAGAACTGGGACAGCAAGGTGGGTAGCCATTACGCCAATAACCGCACGACGTTAAAACGACCACTCCCCGGTTTGGGATCCATGTTCAGCGCCGGGAAGTTTTATACCGACAGCCAGATGTTCGACAGCATTGCTCTTCTTGGGGTGGGGCTGGCTTCCGAGGATTTAATGCGCCCGGATAGCACGCTGAACTGGGCTCCAGTCATTCGCGGGGTGGCAGAAACCAATGCCCGGGTAACCATCACTCAGGACGGACAGACTCTTCACCAGTCCTCCGTTCCAGCCGGGCCATTCTCGATTGAGTCCGTGCTGCCCGCCAATACTGGGGGCGAGCTACTGGTGACCATTCAGGAGTCTGACGGACGTATCCGTCGCTTCACCGTGCCTTACGCCAGCGTCCCGCAGTTGCTCAAACCCGGTGTTTCACGCTATGGCGTGGCCATGGGTACCGTTGATGAAGATAACAATGATGACGACCCGTTTGCTGCTCAGGCTTACTGGCAGTATGGCCTGAACAACTTTCTCACCTTGTACAGCGGCGCATCCGGGTTTGAACGCTATCAGTCAGCGCAGCTCGGTAGCGGCCTCAACAGCAGACTTGGCGCATTCGCCATTGATGTTACGCAATCACGCCTGCATCTTGATGATGACCGCCATCAGGGCCAGCAGTACCGTCTGACCTGGAATCGAACTCTGGCCTGGTCTGAAACCTCGCTCTGGCTGGAAGCTAAATACAGCTCACATCACTTTTATGGCCAGCGCGATGCCCTGGACGCACTGGATGCCGAAAAGTCTGACAACCCCTTTCGCTCATTACGCGAGAAACAGTCGTATAGCGTCAGCATCAATCAACCGTTATCAGACACCTGGGGCTCATTCTATTTGTCCGGCTCACTTAAAAAGTACTGGGATCAACAGGACAATTATCGCCAGTATGCCGTGGGCTACACAAACTCATGGGGTAATCTGACCTGGAACATATCAGCACAACGACTCTGGAATGAGGATGATCACGGTTCGGTCACCAAAGACGATCAAATCATGCTTTCGTTAAGCTATTTTCTGCCACGAGACAACGCCGGATTTACACAGATTTCGTCTGACAGCTACGCGAATAACGGAAAAGCCAGCAATACGCGCCTCGGTTTCACCACCTCTTCCGATGATGAAAATAATATCGTATGGGGAGTCAACACCGGCTACGCTCGCGGTGGCGATGCAGAATGGGGCGCCAACGGAATGATCCGCACCCCTTACACCTCAATAAACGGAACATGGAGCCAGGGCAACTCGTGGCATCAGATCAGCGGAGGGATGAGCGGGATGATGATCGGTCACGCGAAGGGAATCACCTTCTCACCAGAGCGCTCTGATACCGTCGCACTGGTTTACGCACCGAATGCCAATGGCGCACATCTGGACGGCGTGCCAGGAACCCGCTTCGATAAAAACGGTTATGCCATTATGCCGTGGCTGCGCCCGTGGCGCGTTAATGACGTGATGATCGATCCAAAAGGCTCCGCTGACGGCCTGACATTCAGCAAAACCCAGGGAAAAGTTGCGCCTTACGAAGGCAACGTCGTACCCGTCATCTTTGAAACAAAATTGCAGCGACAGACGATTATTTATCCCCGCCTTTCAGACCAGCAGAAATTGCCGTTCGGCGCCATTATCCGCGACCGCACCAATAACCATGTTGGCTATGTCGGGCAAGGCGGTGCGCTCTATATTGATGAAACCACCTCACCGGACGTGTTTGTTTCCGTGGAAAACAGGAAATGTACGATCGTATTAAAAAGCCAGGAGGCCACATGCCGCTAATACGGGCTGCTTTTATTCTGGGTATTACGTTGGGCATTCATCAGACGGCTAGTGCTGCATGCACACTGGCCTCGCAAAAAATGATTGTCCCACCGGAAACCGTCACAGTGAAGCGTGCTGTTCAGTCCGGAGGCGTGATTCAGTCACGTACGATTTTGGTTCCCAATGTTCAGGGGACGGAATGCACAAACAGCCTGCCGTTTACCGCTCAGGTGATGGGCGATCGGTCGGTAGCAACCTTACCCGGCATCCTGCGCAGCAACGTAAGCGGTATCGGTCTGAAAGTCTCTCTGGAAACGTCAACCGGACGCACCATCCAGTGGCCATCAGCGTTCAGGGCAACTCCGGACGAGTTTAAAAACAGCAAGATCAATATTGAATTGATTAAGCTGGACAGCAGCCTTCCTGCTGCCTCTTCGTCAGGCTCATTGAATCTGCAGATAAAAAGTGAAACGCAGTCGCAGCCGGTGGTGGATATCGTCCTACCGGCAAAATATATCACGCTGCTCAGCCGTTCCTGTAAGGTGCAAGGTAACCGCACGATCAACGTAGAATTGCCCGATGTACCGCTGAAGCACTTTAAGCGTCACGGCAGCACAACGGCAAGAAAACCGTTTTCTATCGACCTGCTTTGTAAGAACGACTTCTCCACGCCAGCCCGGGTTATCTTGCGCTGGAGCACCCTCTATAGTGGACAGGATCGTAACATTGGCGTCTTACCCAATATTCTCCCCAACGGTGCAAAAGGAATCGGCATTCAAGTTTTAGATCAACAACAAAACCCTATCAACTTTAATCAGCAGTCCACATTTCCGTTAACACATCAGGATAAGGGGAAATACACTATTCCTTTTCATGCACAATATTATCAAACGGAAAGGAACGTCAGCCCCGGGAGGGTTCGCGCCGTGTTGTATTTCAATGCGGAATATGAATAACCATCGATAAATAAGACGTGCAGCATGGTCTTTGCTCCACGAAAGTGGAGCCTTTTTCATCAGGACATGTCCGATCGTCATAGGTCTAACGGAATATAGTGCTCACAGATAATTGTCTTATTGATAACATCTTGTGGATGATAGCGAAACACTTCAATATCAAAACCGGGCTTTCTTTTTAATTTCAACTCCGGCATTGATTTCAAATAAATATATTTTGAATACAATGGATAGGCATCTTTCCTAAATATGAATGAAAAACAGGCATATTCCCCCGGAGGGTACTCATAGCGGTTATAAGCGTTCAGCGCATGATGATTCTTGCTGCCAATAATGGTTCTAATCTTCAGTCGCGTCGTCGACCTGGGATGGGGCGCAAAATCGGTAAGCGCCCACACATCTTGCTTTAAACTGGCAAGCTGATCGAATATTAGGTTAAGACGTTGGAGGTGTGAGTCCTCGGTTGGCGGGACTGGCGAATCATAGCGGTACTGAAACCCGGAAACAACATCAGCTGGTAACGTCCTTAGCTGTGGTTTATCGATAATGGTATCGCCGTGTTGCGCATACGACAGCAGCGGCGAGAGATCCCAGTTCGTGTTTTTACGGTACTCTCTCGGTGTACAACCCGTTAATTTTTTGAATTCACGGGAAAAAGATTGCTGTGAATCGAACCCTAGCCGCACCGAAATATCGATGATATCCATCATCGTCAGGCGTAACAAAGAGGCCGCTTTGGTAATCCGTCGCTTGCGAATATAGAGGCCTACCGGCATATTGATTCGCTGTTTTATCATTCCCTGAATATGTCTTCGGCTATACCCGGAAAAACGGGTAAGGTCGTCTATATCAACACCTGTGACGTAATTCTCTTCGATATAAAACAAGACGTCATTAATCGTCATTGCTTTCAACATACCTTCTCTATCTCCATTTAAAAAAGCATCCGTGCCCACCTTTGAAAACGGGATAACGGGATAAACAAATAACCCGATATTAGAGAAGGCTATTTTTACGTTGTATAGCAATGTGCACTATTCGCGTCAAACAAATTTAAACGAATATACATACCCCACGTAAAACTATACGCAAAATACACCATTTTAATATAGTTAAGTTCGGTATTTATTAATACTTAATGGCTGCGGAGAAGCGCTGACGGTTAACGACGCTCAGAGGGAAGCATCATCAGCGTTTCACACCGCGCCTTCACGGCGTCGTGTAGCAGGCGCACCGCCGTTGAAAGCTGTTTTCGGTGCGGGCAAATCATATTTAGCGGGACTTTTTCCCCCTGATAATCAGGCATCAGCAACTGCAAACGACCGTCACGTACATCTTCACTCACGTCCAGCCACGACTTATACGCAATCCCCTCACCGGCAATCGCCAGACGACGGATCACTTCGGCGTCATCGCTCATAAACGTGCTGTTGACCTGCACACTGCTGACCTCACCGTTGCGCGTAAACGTCCAGCGGTCATGGAGTCGCCCGCGTAAGACGAAGGTCATGGCATTTAACGACGCTAAATCATCTGGTTTTTGCGGCTCACCGTGCTGCGTAACCCACCCCGGAGAAGCCACCAGCACGCGTCGATTACCAGGAGCCACGGGCAGTGCGATGTAAGACGCATCCTCGGTATTACCATAACGAAACGCGACATCGACGGGATCTTTAAACACATCAGTCACCTGATCGGAGAAAAAGACCCGCAGGCGCAGGGCGGGGTGGCAACGACGAAATGACTGAAAAACAGGCAGCAGCAGGTTACGCCCGAGATCGGACGGCACCGCAATTTGCAGCGTGCCGGAAATCTCATCCTCGGGTGTCTGAATTTTCTGCAGACCGGCATGCATCACGTCCAGCATCTGGCGGGCATAGGGCAACCAGACCTCGCCTTCCGGTGTCAACCGCAGACTACGCGTGGAGCGCGCAAACAAGCGTATGGTCAGCGTGGACTCCAGGCGCTTGATGGCGGAACTGACCTGGGCCGGCTGGACGCCGACTTCGCGCGCCGCATCACTAAAACTGTTAAGCGCCGCGGCGCGGACAAACAACGTGAGATCTTCAAGCCGGAACATTTTCACTCCCCGAGTATAAGTCCTGTCGCCGTGAGGCTATTTTTCCCGTTCTGATGCCGGTTTACCATCGAATTATTCAACAGATAAACAGAATCCTGTAACCGGAGAGATTATGAAAGCCATCGCCATTACCCACGCCGCAACCGACGGCAGTAACATCGCATATTTACAAGAGATTGACCTGCCAACGCCCATTGCCAAAGGGCATGACCTGCTGGTTGAGGTGAAAGCGATTTCCGTTAACCCTGTTGATACCAAAGTTCGCGAGGGATTCAGCGCTGATACCCCGCGTGTTCTGGGCTGGGATGCGGTGGGCGTGGTGAAATCCGTCGGCGAGTCCGTAACGTTATTCACACCGGGCGACGAAGTCTGGTATGCCGGCGCGCTAGGTCGGGCGGGCAGTAACAGCGAATTTCAGCTGGTTGATGAACGCATTGTCGCGCTGAAGCCGCAATCGCTGGATAACGCCTCTGCCGCCGCCCTGCCGTTGACGGCCATCACCGCATGGGAAATGCTGTTCGACCGCCTGGGTGTTGCAGAAAATGGCAACGAAGGCGACGTATTGTTGATCGTCGGTGCGGCGGGTGGCGTCGGTTCTATCCTGACTCAACTGGCGAGTAAACTGACCAAAATGACCGTTATTGGCACAGCATCGCGCCCGGAAAGCCAGAAATGGGTGCGTGAAGCAGGTGCGCATCATGTGATCGATCACAGCAAACCGCTGACCGAAGAGCTGGCACGAATTGGAGTTAAAGAGGTCACACACGTTGCCAGCCTGAATAATACCGAACAGCACTATCAGCAGATTATTAGCGCCCTGGCCCCACAGGGCAAACTGGCACTGATTGACGACCCAGAATTCCTTGATGCTCGTCCGCTAAAAGCAAAAAGCATTTCACTGCATTGGGAATTTATGTTTACCCGTTCAATGTTCGAAACCCATGACATCATTGCCCAGCACCAGCTACTGACCCGCGTGGCGCAACTGATCGACAGTCAGACGATCCGTACTACTCTGGGAGAGCATTTGGGCACTATTTCTGCGGCGAACTTACAAAAAGCCCATGCGCAAATTGAAACCGGTCGTGCGGTAGGCAAAATTGTTCTGGAGGGGTTTTAATATGTCTGACACTGAAGTGATTTCTATTATTGCGGTACTGAAAGCCAAACATGGGAAAACCGACGCCCTGAAACAGGCACTGCAGGCCTTACTGCTACCCACGCGTCGGGAACCAGGCAATATTGAGTATGCGTTGTTTCAATTGCGCGATACGCCGGATGTATTTTACGTACGCGAATCCTGGCGGGGTCAGGCTGGCCTAGACGAACATATTGCCCTGCCACATTTCCAGACGTTTATCCTGCAAATGAACGATCTGCTGGCCGAGCCGCTGCGTCTGGATTATCTGACGCCGATTGCGCCTTAATCTCTTGATGAAATCCCCCGCCACACGGGGGATATTCAGTCAGGCATTACGCCCCGCCATCACACCGCCATCCACATCCCAGACAGCCCCGGTCACCCAACCCGCTCTATCAGAAAGCAGGAATGCGACGGTTTCTGCAACGTCAACTGGCGTCCCAACCCGGCCTGTCGGATGGAAGCTATCAAAGCTGCTCATCACCCCCTGCACATCCTCTTTCGGAATAAACCCTTCATAGATAGGTGTGTGTACCACCGCTGGAGAAACGGCATTAACGCGAATACCGCAGCCCCCCAGTTCAATGGCCAGATTTTTCGTTAAGGCATGCAGGCCCGCTTTTGCCATCGAGTAGGCCGAAGAGGGCGTCGCCGCTATCGCTTGTTTTGCCCACATCGAACCAATATTCACAATGGCACCATTTATCTTTGCCGCCACCATATTGCGCACCACATCCCGGGTAATGAAGAACATTGCGCGGTTGAGGCTCATGTACAGATCATAATCCGCAACCTCATGTTCAATAAATGGTTTCGGCAAGAAAACCCCGGCCGCATTGACCAGCAGGCTGATGTCGCGGTGTTCGGTATTCACCGTATCCATCACCTGGTGCATTCCGGCTTCTGACATCAGATCCGCGGCAATGACCGCGACATCACCCATTGCCGCCAGCGCCTGACGCGCCTGCTCAGCTTTATCGGCACGATTACCGACCAGCACCACACGTCCACCCTCTTTCAGGATCAGTTTCGCAGTTTCAAGTCCCATCCCACTGGTCCCGCCCACCACTAACAGTTTTTGTCCGGCAAATAATGCTTTCATCGTTAACCTCGTTTCAAAAATTCCTTGATGCGCTAAAGATGCCACCCGGCAGAGGTGATGACGAATGAGAAGAAATAGCGACACCAGAAAGAAAATCTATCTCGCAGGCGTATACTGAGAACTGCCAATCAGAAGGAACAGAACCAGATGCGTTTACTTAATCGACTAAAATGGCTGCACGCCTTTGAGGCCACCGCCCGCCATGGCAGCTTTACCGGCGCTGCGCAGGAGTTGGGCGTAACGCCCGCCGCAGTCGGACAGTTGGTACGCGCACTGGAAGATTGGGTGGGCCATCCGCTGTTACACCGATCCCGTTCAGGTAAAGAGCGCCTCACGCTGGTTAGTGAAGCGCAGGACGCATTACGCGACATTACCCAAGGACTGGATAACCTCGAATCCGGGCTGAATAAACTGCGCGGTCGTCGGGCACGCTCGGTGGTAATCATCACCGCCTCTCAGGTACTGGTAATGAACTGGCTGATGAGTCGTCTCAACCGTTTCTCGCAGGCGCATGAAAACATCGAACTACGCCTGAACGTGACGGAAAAATTAATGGATGTCGCCCACAGCGAAGCGGATTTGGGTGTGCGCTGCGGAAAAGGTGACTGGCCAGGCGTCAACAAAACCAGGTTGATGGATGAAGAGGCCGTTCTGGTCTGCAGCCCGCTCCTCGTGCCAACAGAAAAAATATCCTGTGGTGAATGGTTGGCCACACAGAAGCTGATCCATGATGATACCCCCCACCACGGTGCCAATTTTCCGTCCTGGGATGATGTTCTGAATGCTACCCATGCTCCCGCCGCACGCGAAAGCGGGCTGCACATCAACTCCACCGCCACCGTGATTCTGGCAGCACTCAGTGGTCAGGGTGTGGCCATTGTGCGCCGCGCGCTGGTGCAACAACTTCTTACTGACGGACAACTGGTCCAGCTTCATCCCAACGTCCGCTGGCCCCTGGCATGGTCATACTACATCGTCACGCCACAGCACGCGGCTATGCGCCCTGAGGTGAAAATCTTTAATGACTGGCTAAAGGCGGATGTGCAGGCAGAGATCCATACCATCTCTGATATGATACCTGCACACAAATAAGACAATACAACCATGCCGAGGGAATAATGAGTTCCACCAGAAGAGGGATGATGAACGTCCTGATTGCCGCCGTATTATGGGGAAGTTCGGGCGTTTGCGCGCAGTACATCATGGAGCAAAGCCAGATGTCGTCGCCGTTTTTAACCATGACGCGCCTGATTTTCGCCGGACTCATTCTGCTGATGCTCTCGTTTGTGCACGGCGACAAAGTCTTTTCGATCATCAAAAACCGCAAAGATGCCATCAGTCTGCTGATCTTTTCTGTGGTCGGCGCGCTCACCGTACAGCTGACTTTTCTACTGACCATTGAAAAATCCAACGCCGCCACCGCAACGGTACTGCAATTTTTGTCACCAACTATTATCGTGGCGTGGTTCTCCGTAGCGCGTAAAGCGCGACCCGGCATTTTAGTGCTCACCGCCATTCTGACTTCACTTATCGGCACATTCCTGCTGGTGACTCACGGCAACCCAACCTCGCTGTCTATTTCACCTGCCGCGCTGTTCTGGGGGATCGCCTCCGCCTTTGCCGCCGCGTTCTATACCACCTATCCCTCTACGCTTATCGCCCGTTACGGTACGCTGCCGATCGTTGGCTGGAGTATGTTGATAGGTGGCCTGATCCTGCTCCCGTTCTATGCCGGAGAGGGAACGGACTTCGTGGTCAATGGCAGTTTGATTCTGGCGTTTTTCTATCTGGTGGTGATCGGCACATCGCTAACGTTTAGCCTGTATCTGAAAGGCGCGCAGATGATTGGCGGACCGAAAGCGAGTATTTTGAGCTGTGCGGAACCGTTGAGCAGCGCCCTGTTGTCGCTGTTATTGTTAGGGATTACGTTTACCCTGCCTGATTGGCTGGGCACGCTGCTGATCCTCTCTTCTGTAGTGCTGATTTCAATGGATTCCCGTCGCCGCGTCCGAACGGTATAACACCGAGCGGCGCGGCTACAGAGGGGTATTACCAGCCAGGTACCGCGCCGCCGTTAAAGATTTTTTCCGCCGCTTTTGCGACTTCCGGAGACTGATAAGATTGCAGGAACTCTTTTACGTTCTCGGCATTTTTATTGTCTTCTCTCGCCACCAGGATATTCACGTACGGCGAGTTTTTATCTTCGATAAACACGCTGTCATGTACTGGCGAAAGTCCGGTTTGCTGAATGTAGGTGGTACTGATGATCGCCACGTCTACTTTCTGATCGTCCAGCACGCGCGGCAACTGCGCGCCTTCCAGCTCCATAATAGTCAGATGACGCGGGTTATCGGTGATATCCAGCGCCGTCGGCAGCAGACCGGTTCCCTCTTTCAGCGTGATTAATTTTTCTTTTTGCAGCAGCAACAGCGCACGCCCGAGGTTAGTGGGATCGTTAGGTATCGCAATCGTCGCACCGTCTTGCAGTTGATCGACCGTTTTGATTTTTTTCGAATAACCGGCCATCGGGAAGACAAAGGTATTGCCCACCACCACCAGCGTATAGTTATGCGCTTTATTATCCTGCTCCAGGAACGGACGATGCTGGAAGACGTTGGCATCCAGCTCACCCTGATTAGTTGCATCATTAGGCAGTAACGAACCACTAAATCCCACCAGCTCAACATCAAGTCCGTACTTCTCTTTGGCCACCTTCTTCGCGACTTCCGCCACATCCTGCTCTGCGCCGTTAATCACGCCGACTTTAATGTGTTTTGTATCACTGCTTTGCTGGTCGCAACCTGCCAGCAATAATCCCACCAGCAATACCGCGGTCCCGGCCCCGAAATAGGGTTTCTTCAGCTTCACGTTTTTATCCTTTTGAATTAACCGCCCATTGAGTAATGAAATGACTATAGCGGGAAGGCCGCTGCGGTTTATAAAACGAAAAAGCATCAGCAAGAAGAAAAAGGCATAACGGAAATAAGAGAGATTAGTCAGAGTGTTCCATAAGCTCATCAATGGATAGCCCGGTAATCAGTAGCACCAGGTCGCGATCGATACCCTTTTCAAGCATGGCATGTGCAATCCGCAACGCTTCGTCCTGCTTTCCTTCCTGCTTTCCTTCCTGTTTTCCTTCAAGCTTTCCTTCTTTTCTCCCCGACTCACGTAAGCATTCTGCAATCGTCATTAATCTCTCCTTGTGTTGGGGAACGCGCCCGGCAAGCCTGCGGATAAACACCTCAAAACGGGTCGCACTACCAGACTGTAGCAAGTAATTAAACAGCGTTTCTATCTGGCTGTCATTAGCGTGTTCCTTAACAAGCAGGACCGTCAGTTTATCCACCAGAGGCGTCAGGTCGCGCTCACGGATATGCTTTTGAACAAGCTCCAGCAGAGCCATCCGCCGATGCTGCATAATCTCATCATCAGACACCACGGTGATGTCCACCAACGGAAAAGGCGCATCATAAAGTTGCCGCGCTATCTCTGGCTCGGCAAATTCATCCAGCCAACTTAGCGAAAAGGGATATGGGCTTTCCACACCATGGTAAAAAAGTATCGGCACCACCAGGGGCAACGTTTTATACCCGGCGTCGAGATGACGCTGCATCGCGGCAATGGCATAGCGCATCAGTCGAAATGCCATGTGGGCATCCGGCGAACTTTGATGTTCAATCAGCGCATAGATGTAGCCATTACCCTTCGTTGTTTGCAGAGACCACAGTACATCGGAATAGCTGGCCCGCAGGTCTTCCTCTACAAAACTGCCGGATTCAAGCTTCAGCGTGTCCAGCTTGCAAAGGTCGCGTAGCGATTCAGGAAGCCAAATATCCAGGAAATCCCTCGCCGTTTCCGGGTGGGCTAAAAACCTTTTAAACACCGCATCATGCGGCGTGGATGTCGTGCTTTTTTTCATGGCGATCCATCACCTGCATTACAAGATGACGGGACCTTACTCGCCTATCGCATAATCCACATCAGGCAACGTTTAAGCCTGCGAGGTGCTTTGGGAGATAAATACACACTACTGTAATGTATTCATTTTCAGGGAATGATGTTCGCAAAAATGCCCGGAGGCGCTAACGCTTACCGGGCCTACACGGGCTGCTGAAACGCATAACCGGCTGTGACGGTCATCAAAACGTTTTCGATAAATAGTGGCGCGCAGCCCCTTGCTCCGGAAAATTTTCGAGGGTTAATTGCAGCTGGTAGCCGTTCTTTTGATAAAACGGTAGCGCCTGGAAACTCAGGGTATCAACCAGCGCATGCAGACATCCTCTCTCGCGAGCCGTCTGTTCTGCTGCCTGAATCAGCTTCGTGCCATAACCCCCTTTACGCAGGGATTCATGCATCCACAAAAACTCGATACACAGCCATTCACCTTTGATTTTGCCGATCAGCCCACCCTGTATTTCATTGTGTTCATTGCGCCAATAGACCGCCAAATCGCCGAAATTGCTCGTTTTCAGGAACGGGAAGTTGTAAGCCCGTAGGCCAGTAAGCAGCGCGTTTTGATCGTCTTCGGTAACCGTATCCGTAATCTGTATCTGCATTCTATCCTCCTGAAAAACTACAACTTCTGGCTGATTAGGTTTTAGACATTAACACAGGCTGATGAGTGAGCCTTATGGCGTCTACACTTACTCTTGAGATGATGCGCATCGACAACAAGGATTATTATCATGAAACGAGCCGTTTTTCCGATTATTGCCGTCCTTTTCACGCTGCCGGGTCTGGCGCAGGCCGACTCGGCTTACGGTTCTCTACAGGCAGTTCACGAAAAAAACACCGTATTAAAGGACTTACGTAAAATTTGTACCCCACAAGGGTCGCCGTCGGATGAAGTATGGGAAAAAACCATTATGTCTGATACGCGTAATCAACAGCACATTCGCGAGGCCATTTTGGCAATACAAAGGAGTAATCAGAATAACTACTGGGATGCGCTGGGCAAAGTGGAATGCCCGGATATCTAGGCGTGAAGCGCATGGCTTCACGCCTGATTAAGACGGTTAACGCTGAGGAATAATGAGGTCGCCACGCAGCACGTATGAACCCAGCACGTTCTGGGTTTTCTCGTTCAGCCAACTGACAATGCGTGCCGCCATCGCATCCATTGAATACTCAATGGCCGGGATAGTTGGAATGCCCGGTAGATGCAGCGAACCGGCCAGGCTAAAGACCATAATGTCTCCCGGTACCGATTTATTAAACGCCTGCAGCTGCGGGATAACCCGCTGGGCCTGCTGTTCGTCCGCCACCAGCAGCGCGTTAAAATTGAGCGTTGACGCGTTATTGAGCAGCTCCTGCAATGCCACGGAGGACGACGTGGCTTCCATAAACACCAGATTGCGGTTAAACGGCAGGAAGTTTTTTTCCAGCGCATGCTTGTAGCCCAGCAGCACCTGATCCGAGAACCCCATACCGTCCGGGTGGATCAGTGCAATCTGGCGTCGGTTCTGGCTTATCAGGTAGTTACAGGCTGTTTCGGTAGCAAACGCGTGATCAAACTGAATGCTGTTGACGTCATCGCCAGAGTCCAGGCAATCCACCAGAATGACATTCTCCTGGCTAATGCTCAGCGGGAACCGCGCGCCAATAATCAATATGTCATCACACAACCCACAGCTTAATTCATCCAGGGCGTTCATCACTTCCGCTTTGCTATTGGCAAAACGCAACAACAGATGCTTTTGATGCTGGCTAAGGTGTTTTTCCAGCGCGTAGAGATAGCCGGTAGTCTGGTTAATGTTATCCTGCGCGCAAATCACCCCAATACAGCCGGTAGACTGACTCAGCAGCGACTGTGCAATCACGTTCGGGCGATAGTTCAGTTCATCCACCGCTTTCAGCACGGCAAGACGGCTGGCATCTTTGACACCACGTGAACCGCTCAACACGCGTGACACCGTGGCCTTTGACACCCCGGCCAGACGCGATACATCGTTGATAGTAGACATCATTCTCCCCTGACAGGACCCGCCTGGCCCTTTCCTTCCTGTATTTAACACTGGCTTAAATAATCGCCACTCGCAGTATATCTGTTTCCGTTTTTCATGGAAACCGATTTTCCATTTTGACTCAAAAAGAGATCAAATTGCCGAATTTCGTGAGCCAGATTCAAATAATTAGCCTTATAACAATAAGATCTTGATGGCCGTCACAGTTCTGTTTGCGATGGATGGAAACCGGTTTCCGTATGATATCAAATCAGACTCGCAATATGTTTTTACATTTAAAGGATGGTTCACCATGTTCAGGATTATGTTGTGTTGCTCTGCAGGGATGTCCACCAGCATGCTGGTTCGCAAAATGGTTGAAGAAGCGGAAACGCGCGGGTTGCCCGTGAAGATTGATGCATACGGTGTTGCCGAATTTGACACACAGTTTCCAAATTATCAGGTGGTGCTGCTCGGCCCCCAGGTAAAGTACATGCTTACTACGCTCTCAGAAAAGGCTGCCACCCAGGGTGTACCCGTAAAAGCCATAGATATGATGGATTACGGTATGCAACGCGGTGACAAAGTGCTGGATTATGCCCTGTCGCTGATTGAAGCGGCACACTAGAAAGGTATCAATATGAGTTCGTTATATCAGTCAATGGTTGCCGTCATTGAACAATCCATCACCCCGCTCGCCGGAAAACTGGGGCAGCAAAAGTATGTGATTGCGATTCGTGACGGTTTTACGGCGGCGCTGCCGTTTATGATCATCGGCTCGTTCATGCTGGTGTTTATTTTCCCTCCGTTCTCTGCCGAAACCACCAACAGCTTTGCCCGTGGCTGGCTCGACTTTTCTGCCACCTACCGTGAACAGTTAATGCTGCCGTTCAACCTCAGCATGGGTGTTATGACGTTCTTCATCTCCGTTGGCATTGGCGCCAGCCTTGGCCGTCAGTTTAATCTCGACCCAATTATGTCCGGGCTGCTGGCTTTTATGGCATTTCTACTGGTAGCAGCGCCTTATGCCGACGGAAAAATCTCGACCCAGTATCTTTCCGGTCAGGGAATTTTTACCGCCCTGATTACCGCCATTTATTCCACCCGCGTGTATGCCTGGCTGAAGCAGAATAACGTGACAATCCGCCTGCCAAAAGAAGTGCCGACCGGCGTCGCGCGTTCATTTGAGATCCTGATTCCGGTGCTGGTGGTAATTGCCACCCTGCATCCGCTGAACCTGTTTATCGAAGCACAAACCGGGATGATCATTCCGCAGGCGATTATGCACCTGTTGGAACCGCTGGTTTCCGCCTCTGATTCGCTGCCAGCGATTCTGCTTTCCGTCCTGCTGTGCCAGATTTTCTGGTTTGCGGGAATCCACGGCGCACTGATTGTCACCGGCATCATGAACCCATTCTGGATGGCAAACCTGTCCGCTAACCAGGCGGCACTGGCGGCAGGTGCGGCGCTGCCGCACGTTTATCTGCAAGGCTTCTGGGATCACTACCTGTTGATTGGCGGCGTGGGCTCAACCTTACCGCTGGCGTTCCTGCTACTGCGCAGCCGCGTCGCCCACCTGCGCACCATCGGCAAAATGGGAATTGTGCCTAGTTTCTTTAATATTAATGAGCCTATTCTGTTTGGTGCGCCGATCATCATGAACCCGATGCTGTTCATCCCGTTCGTCTGCGTTCCAATGATCAACGCCGTACTGGCCTATAGCGCTACCAAGCTCGGCTGGATAGCCCAGGTCGTGTCGTTAACCCCGTGGACCACGCCAGCGCCAATTGGGGCATCCTGGGCTGCGAACTGGGCATTAAGTCCGGTGGTGATGTGCTTTATCTGCATGGCAATGTCGGCGCTGATGTACCTGCCTTTCCTGCGTGCGTACGAACGTTCTTTGATGAAATCCGAAGAGCAAAAAGCCCAGGATGCCGTCTCCGTGGCGAACGCTGCCCGTAGCAACTCATAATGAATCAAGGAGTCAGAACAATGAGATACCGTTTTCCTGAAAACTTCTGGTGGGGCAGTGCCTGCTCAGCGCTGCAAACCGAAGGGGATAGCCTGAACGGCGGTAAAAGCCAGACCACATGGGACGTGTGGTTCGACCGTCAGCCAGGTCGTTTCCATCAGGGGGTTGGCCCGGCAGACACCTCCGGTTTTTATCAACACTGGAAACAGGACATCGCACTGCTGAAACAGCTACAGCACAACAGCTTTCGTACATCCTTGAGCTGGTCGCGCCTGATCCCGGACGGCACCGGCGAGGTCAATCCCGAAGCGGTCGATTTCTATAACAACGTCATCGACGAGCTGCTGGCGCAGGGTATCACGCCCTTTATCACCCTGTTTCACTTCGATATGCCAATGGTCATGCAGGAGAAAGGCGGCTGGGAAAATCGTGAAGTTGTGGAAGCCTTTGGCCGCTACGCCCAGACGTGTTTTACCTTGTTCGGCAATCGGGTGAAGCACTGGTTCACCTTCAACGAACCGATTGTCCCGGTAGAAGGCGGCTATCTGTATGACTTCCACTACCCGAACGTGGTGGATTTCAAACGTGCGGCAACCGTGGCTTACCACACCGTACTGGCGCATTCGACGGCGGTCCGTGCGTATCGCGCTGGCAACTATGACGGTGAAATCGGCGTGGTGCTGAATTTAACGCCGTCTTATCCGCGCTCGCAAAATCCGGCGGATGTGAAAGCCGCACACCATGCGGATCTGCTGTTTAACCGCAGCTTCCTCGATCCGGTATTAAAAGGCGAATATCCGGCGGACCTGGTGGAACTGTTGAAACAGTACGATCAACTACCGGCCTGCCAGCCCGGCGACAGCCAGCTCATCGCCGAGGGTAAAATCGACCTGTTGGGCATTAACTACTACCAACCGCGCCGGGTGAAATGCCGCGATAACGCCGTCAATCCTGACGCGCCGTTTATGCCAGAGTCGCTGTTTGATTATTACGAAATGCCGGGACGTAAAATGAATCCATACCGTGGCTGGGAAATCTATGAGCCGGGCATTTACGATATTATTACGAATCTGCGTGATAATTATGGCAACCCGCGCTGTTTTATTTCTGAAAACGGCATGGGTGTAGAAAACGAGCAGCGTTTTATTCAGGACAATCAGATTAACGACAATTACCGTATTGAGTTTGTCTCGGAACATCTTAAATGGCTGCATAAAGGCATTAACGAGGGTTGTCATTGCCTTGGTTACCATATGTGGACCTTTATTGATAATTGGTCATGGCTTAACGGATATAAAAACCGCTACGGTTTTGTCCAATTAGATTTAGCCACGCAAAAACGTACAGTGAAAAAGAGCGGCGAGTGGTTTGCGAAAACTGCCGCCAATAATGGATTCGATTAAAAAGAGAGCATCATGATTGCATTAGAAGAAGCAGTAATGGAAATCATCGTCAATGCCGGGCAGTCACGCAGCCTGTGCTTCGAAGCACTGCACGCCGCGCGCGCCGGGAACATTGACGAAGCGAAAAGCCTGCTTCGTGAGGCTGACGGCTATGCCCGTCAGGCTCACCACATGCAAACCAAATTGATCGAACAGGACGCCGGGGAAGCCCGGCAACCAATGACATTAATTATGGTGCATGCGCAGGACCACTTAATGACGTCGCTATTAGCCCGCGAACTGTCAGAAGAAATCATTCATCTGTATCAACGTTAGTTTCTAAATAACATTTTCTGAACGGAGTATTTATTACGACTAAATAAATTATTTCTGTACCTATTAAAAAACAAACAAATCAACTTGTTTTGGTGATAGCAAATTCAACCGAGACGGGATGGTTATTATCTTAAAATAAATGAATACACACGCTTATTCAGAATGCCAATGGCAACCTGAAGGGTTAAGTGTCAAATGAGATAACCATGAACATAAAAAAACTTCCATTAGCCATGGCGGTCGTGGCCGCGCTGTGCCCAATTTCTGTGCTCGCACAGGAATTTACGCAGGAACAAATCGACGCCATCGTCGCCAAAGCCGTCGATAAAGCGCTGGCGGAACGCCAGGCGAAAATGGACGCTGCCGTGGCGAAGAAAACCGATGTGATTAACGAACCGCAAAGCGCGGCGCAGTCGCCGGATATGGCGATACCGTTCGGCGTGAAGTTCAGCGGCTACGCCCGTTACGGCGCGCACTTCCAGAGTGGCGATCAGAAATACGTTGGCGTTGACGGGTCCTATAACGGTGCATCCGCGATTGGTCGTCTGGGTAACGAAGGCAACGGTGGCGAATTCCAGCTCTCCAAAGCGTTCAAAAGCGACAACGGCGCAATCTGGGATATCAACGTGATGATTGACCACTGGGGCGACGAAGTTAACCTCAAAAAAGCCTACGCGGGCGTGACCAACGTGCTGGAGTCCAATCCGAACGCCTACATCTGGGCCGGTCGTGACTTCCATCAGCGTCCACAACAGGGTATCAACGACTACTTCTGGATGAACCACGACGGCCAGGGCGCCGGGGTGAAGAACTTCGACATTGGCGGCGTACAGTTTGATGTTGCCACCGTCGCCGCCGTCGAATCGTGTAGCCCGGAAGTCATGGAAGACGAAGCTAACCCTTCACGCATTACCTGTACCGGCGGCTCCGGCACCGGCGATAAGGGTAATTACGCGGTGACGTCAAAAATCCACAATATGAAGCTCGGCCCGCTGGACCTGGAGATCTACGCCAACTATGGCTTTGACTCCAAGGCCGTCGAGAGCGATGACCGTCTGAAAGCCTGGCAGGGCGCTTTTGTGCTGAGCCACACCAACGACAGCGGCGTGAACAAGGTGATCGCCCGTTATTCGGATAACTCAGACAACAGCGTCTACAACAAAACCGACGACCTGACCACGGTTTACGCCAGCTTCGAGGGGAGCCATAAGTTTACCCGCCAGGCGCAGGTGGAATACCTGCTGGCGTTCCATGACTACGACAACAGCGCAGATAAAAGTGATAACCGTAAGAACTACGGTGCAATTGTACGCCCGATGTACTTCTGGAACGACGTTCACTCCACCTGGCTGGAAGCGGGCTATCAGCGCGTAGATTACGACAACGGCGGGGATAACAGCGGCTGGAAGCTGACGCTGTCGCAGAACATGTCGATCGCCATGGGACCCGAATTCCGCCCCATGCTGCGCTTCTACGTGACAGGCGGCAAAGTGGACAACGACCGCACCGTGCGCGTCAACGGCACGAAAGACGAAACCCTGGACGACTTCAACCTCGGCGCGATGTGGGAAGCGTGGTTCTGATAAGGAATCATGCATTATCGTCGTTACGTAGGCCCGGTAAGCACCGCGCCACCGGGCACGATGCCGGAGGGCGGCGTTAACGCCTTATCCGGCCTACGTAGACGGTCCCGCAATGAATATTGGGATCATTGCATACCCTTTATGCGCACTTTCGCTGCCACCACTAGCGCCGTCAGCAGCATCAGGCTGCCGGAGAGCATCAGGGGCGACAGCAGTCCGAGGTTATCAAGCGCATAGCCTCCCACCGCAGCCCCGCAGGTATTGGCAAGCTGGATCACGGCGACCTGGACGGATCCGGCTTTTTCTGCCTGATCGGCCAGCGAGCGGGTGATCCACGTCGACCATCCCACCGGCACCAGCGCAAACGCCAGCCCCCAAACAATCGCAATACCTGCGGCGACCACTTTGTCACTGCCCCAAAAAATCAGGATCAGCGCGCTGAGCGCCAGCACCAGCGGTGCACCGGCTAACGCCAGTTTCACCGAGCGCTTCAAAATCATCGACGAGAGCGACGTACCCACAAAACTGGCAATACCAAAGCTCAGCAGCACCAGCGTCAGACCATCCACATCAAATCCCGCCAGGTTCATATACACCGGGCGAATATAGGTAAAGAAGGCAAACTGTCCGGCAAAGGACATAAAGATGGCGATCATGCCGGCCATCACGCCCGGACGCTGGAGCAGGCTGAACATATTTTGTTTCTGGTGCGACGGCTCACCGGGCAGCGAAGGCAGCGATCTCACCACCCAAATGGTGCACAGCACTCCCATTACCGCCACAGCATTAAACACGTTACGCCAGCCGATAATACCGCCTAAAAAACTCCCCAACGGTGCAGCAATCACCAGAGCAATAGAGACCGCGCCGAAGATAACCGACAGCGCCTTCGGCACCGTACGCGCGGGAACCAGACGCATAGTCAGCGACGCCGACATCGCCCAGAATCCGCCCAGCGCCAGCCCCAAACAGGCACGGCCCACCAGTAGCAGCGCAAAAGAGTTGGCGAACGAGACCAGCAGGCAGGAGAGCGTCAGCAGCACTGAGAACAGGATCACCACATAGCGACGATCTGTCGCCTGAATGATTTGCGTGACAAACAAGCTGGCAAACATGGCGACAAAGGCCGTCACGGTGACCGACTGCCCGGCAACACCTTCTGAAATGCCTAGGTCCTGCGCCATCGGCGTCAGCAAACTGACCGGCAAGAACTCAACGGTTATCAGGCAGGCAACACAGAACGCGACGGCAAATACCGCCGACCAGTTAGGTCGGGTATTCACCTCTGCGCGGGATTTTTGTTCAATAACGTCACTCAATTTTGTAACCTGCGTAGGATTATTGTAGAAAAGTTACGCAGTGTAACATTAAAAATGTGACGTATTTAACGTTTTAACAACTTTCACCGCCGGACGGCGATGCCAAATAGCCATCATCACAAATCTGATATCAGTGTAGCCAGTGCACACCATCTTCAGGCAGGAAAAAGGCGTTGTAGCGCATTTGAAATGCATTTATCTCCTGCAGGTCTGGCTCCATTTCACGCAAAAAACCGAGCGCCAGACGCACCTGGGCGTCGGTAATTGGCGCGGCCAACCGGGCTTTTTGCAGCAAACGATGCCACTGCAGCAGATTCTGCTCACTACCGTCGACAATGACGACTTGCCAGATCAACAGCACCTGTGCGGCATTTTGCAGATGTGATTCGTCAGGTCGGTGGAGGTACTGTAAAAACGCCTCACCCTGCACTTTTCCCATCTGATCGGTCATCGATTCTACCGCCATCACATCAATACCCAGACGCTCGCTCAACCGGCGAACCGCACGCCGCGCCCCGGACGTCAGCACCCGAAAACCGACAATAAAAACAACCACCAACGTGGCCAGCATTATCCAAATCATGCGCACATCCCTTACCCGACAGGACGCCCATCATAGCGGCAATTTCATCTCTGTCGACGGCCGAACGTGTCAACGCTATTCCGGACGGCGCATAAGGCATAAAAAAGCCCGCCATAAAGGCGGGCAAAACGTTACCACTACACACTTAAGCGATGTTTAACTGCTGAATTTTTTTCTCGCGACGGATTTTACGTTCTTCGAAGACGGCCACGATAGCCATCAGGCAGATACAGGCGATAGCGGCGGTGTCCAACGCGGCGAAGGTGCCCGCCCAGCCGGTCAGGCCGAAGACTGGCGTCCCATCGGCAATCATCCCCAGACCCAGCTTAGCGAAGCTGTCACCGATCAGATACGCGAATGTGCCTTTAATCCCATCGGCCGCGCCGATCGCTTTTTTCGGCACAAAGCCGACTGCCGCCACGCCGATCAACAGCTGCGGACCAAACACCAGGAAGCCGAGGGCAAACAGGGAAGCCAGGTAAACGTACTGGTTGCTGGCGTGCTGATAAACGCCGAGCGTGGCGATAATTAATGCCAGCGCGACACAGGCTACCAGCGCGCGACGACCGTTTGCCAGATCCGACAGCCAGCCCCACAGCAGCGTGCCGACCAGCGCGCCCACTTCAAACAGGGTGAACCCCTGAATTGCCACCTCTTTAGAGAGTTTCAGCTCCTGGAAGGCATACACGGTAGACCACTGGTCGATACCGATACGCACCACGTACAGGAAGATGTTGGAGAAGCACAGCAGCCAGATCACTTTGTTTTTCAGCACGTACTCAACAAAGATCTGCCATTTGGTCATTTCGTTTTCTTCGGTCTCTTTGTCCTCTTCGCTGATCTCTTCGCCAAACAGTTCTTCTGCTTTACCGAGGCCGTAAGATTCCGGAGAGTCGCTACCAAAGCGCAGGCCGATAAAGCCCACGATCAGCGCGATAATTGACGGGAAGATAAACATCCCAATGACGTGGCCGTCGAACAGCACGTTAGCACCGAACAGCGCCACGCCTGCCGCACCCGCACCGCCGAGGTTATGGGAGATGTTCCACATACCGAGGTAGGAACCACGTTTACGGCGCGGCGTCCATTTGGTGATGGTCGAATAGCTGCACGAGCCGCCGGTACTCTGGAAGAAACCGCTCAGCGCGTAGAAGGCGATCATCAGGTACAAGCTGGTTGTGCCCGGCCCCATGCTGGCGCTAAAGCCGAGCATACAGATGGCCGAGAGGATCAACATCAGCGGCAGGAACTGCTTGGTGTTTTTACCGTCAGCGTAGTAGGAGACCAGCGTTTTACCCACGCCATAGGTGATGGAGAAGCCCAGGCCAATCATCCCCAGCTGCGTCATGCTCAGCCCGTAGGTGGTGATCATGTCGTTCTGCGCGATGTTGAAGTTTTTGCGGATCAGGTACATGGTCAGGTAGCCGATGAAAACCACCAGGTAAGACTGCATGAACGGCTTGAACCACATTTTGCGCCGCACATCGAGCGGCAAATCCAGGGTCGGCTTGCGCACCTGGTTTAGAAAGGCCAGCATAGGACACTCCCGAGCTAATTTTTATACCTGCGAATAGCAGGCATTGTAAAAATCAGTCGGCAGAGACGCCTGAGACAGCGTCCAGGCGGAACCGGGAAAATTTCTTAGTTTTTCCCCACTCAGGTCAAAAAGGTGAGGTGCATCACGCTTCGCTGACGTTGCGCGGCGCCTGAGCGTTTAAAAACGGCAACAACAGCAGGGCGGAAATACCCGCCGCAATGGCGATCACCACGAAGAACCCGGTCCAGTGCCAGACTTCCATCACCTTTGCCAGCGGCCAGCCGGAGAGCGATGCGCCGAGATAAGCGAACAGCCCAACAAACCCGGTTGCCGCGCCCGCCGCCTCTTTGTGCGAGCACTCCGCCGCCGCCATGCCGATCAACATCTGCGGGCCAAAGACAAAGAATCCGGTGGTGAAGAAGCACGCCGCCTGCATCACATAGCTGGCAAACGGCATCAGCCATAGTGAGCCGACGGAGAGCAAAATCCCGGCGGCAAAAATCAGGTTCATCGGCCCACGGTTGCCGTTAAACAGTTTGTCCGATCCCCAACCCGCCACCAGTGCGCCAATGAACCCACCGAGTTCAAACATGGTGACCGCCGTATTAGCGGTGACCAAATCAACGCCCAGCGTCTCCGACATGTACAGATTGCCCCAGTCGTTGATCGCCGCACGCACCACGTACACCAGCACATAGCACAGCGACAGCAGCCAAATATACGGGTTCAGCAGCACGTATTTAGTGAGGATCTCTTTGCGGGTCAGCCCCGCCCCTTCCTGCTGTTGGGCGATTTCCAGCTCGTCGTGCCGCCAGTCGCCAACCGGCGGTAAGCCGATAGCCTGTGGGCGGTCACGCAGTCGCCAGCAGAGGAAAATGCCAACCACAATCGCCATCGTCCCGGCAATCATCATCCCGGCCCGCCAGCCGTAGTGCAGCGCGGCGGCGGCCATCACCATCGGAATTAACGCCCCACCAACATTATGCGCGGTGTTCCACAGCGCCCACCAGCCGCCGCGTTCAGTACGCGAGTACCAGGCCGTCAACAGACGGGCGCACACCGGCGACCCCCAGCCCTGGAAGAAGGCATTCAGCGCCCACAGTACGGCAAACGCCCACAGCGAAGTGGAAAAGCCAAACAGGATGTTTACCACCCCGGTGGCAATCAACCCGATGCCCATAAAATAGCGGGCGTTGGAGCGGTCGCTGACGATACCGGAGACAAACTTCGACAAGCCATAGGTGATGTAAAACAGCGTTGCCAGCAGGCCAATATCGTTGCGGGTGAGTACGCCGCTGGCAAGGATATCGGGCACCGCGGCGTTGAAGCTTTTACGCGTGAAATAAAACAGCGCATAGCCAAGCCAGATGGTCAGCAGGATATGACGCCGCCAGTAGCGGTAACGGGCATCAACCTCGTGTTTATCAGTGATAAGCGGCGCATTCGCCGGGGCTTTAAAAAACGTCAGCATCAATACTCCTTACACGTAGCGCTGAGGCAACGACACGCTGACGCGCGTGCCATGCGTGCAGGAAATCGAGAGCGATCCGCCAAGGGCCGTAATGCGCTCACGCATGCCGGTCAGGCCAAATCCTTGTTGATTCGAGCCCGGCGGCAGACCGCAGCCGTCATCTTCAATCACCAACATTAACCGCTCGTCCTGTTGCCAGGCCTGAAGCGTCACCGCGCTGGCGTTGGCGTGTTTCACAATGTTGTTCAGCCCTTCCTGACAGACGCGAAACAGCGTCACCCGCTGGCTTTCACTGAGTGCCGACTCATCGATGTGCCAGTCGAGATGGCTGACGATGCCGCGACTTTCCAGTTCCATTTCGCGTAGCAGCGAGCGAATAGCCTGTTCCAGCGTCAGATCGTCGAGCTGGCGTGGGCGTAACCGCCCAAGCAGGCGACGCACCGAATCGTAGACGCCCAATGACAGCTGCTCGATATGCGCCCCGCTTTGCTTCACGCCCGCATTCTCCGGGGCCAGCCGCTGAACGATACCTGCCTGAGTACGAATGGCGGTGATGGTTTGGCCGATATCGTCATGCAGTTCGCGCGCCACATCGCGGCGCACGCTCTCTTCGGTTTCCAGCAAGCGTTCTGCCAGCCGATGATTACGCGCCAGCTCGTTTTGCAGCGACTGGTTGAGTTCTCGCAGACGCTGAATCCCCGCACCGAGCAGCAGCCCGGTCAGGCTTTGCGCCAGCAGCGAGAGCAGTAAATCAACGGGATGATCGTGCCAGGTCTGGCTGGCAATCAGCGCGATGGCGTTCATCAGCGTGGCAATCAGCGCGCCCTGCCAGCCATAATGCCAGGCCAGTGCGATGATCGGCAGCGCCAGGCAAAACGGTGTAAAGCGCGAAAGCTCGTCCGGCAAGCCCAACTGCAACCACAGGCTGGCGCTGAACAGCAGCAGGTACCACACCAGATGTCGCCCACGCCAGTTCACCGGCTGGGAGACCACCGCCGGGCCGAGCGGTAGCCAGGTAGTGCTGGTCAGGTAGTGCCAGAACACCAGACAAATAGGGGCCAGCGTCAGTCCACCGGTCAGGGTCAGCAGCAGCGCAGTCCACGCGACTTCGCCCTGCCCCAGCCACGGCAGCGACTGTAACAGCGCCGCGGCAATCAGCGCCGCTCCCTGCAACAACAAGGCACGCCAGTCGCGCTGATGGCGATAGCGCCAGATCAACGTCACAGGCAGCAGCGTCAGCAGGCTACCGGTCATCAACAGGGGGAAGTGCGCCAGCGCCACTTCCTGCGCCAGCCAGAAAATCAGCAGCCATTCCGCGCCCAGCAGCACCGGCCAGTAGCCACGTGGACATTGCAGCATCAACCCCAGCCGCAGGCCAAACGGGAACAGCAGTACCGCCAGCTCCGGGCGTTCCACCAGATGCAAGCTAATGCTCCACAGGCAGAACCAGGCAGCGGAGAAGATAAAGAAGCAGGCGACAACGGTGATTAAGCGAGAAAAAAAGGTATTCATTGCCAGCCGTCAAACATCCGTCGAGCCAGCTCAACGTCGTTACTGACGTTCAGTTTTTCCATCAGATTAGCGCGGTGCACATGCACCGTTTTTGGCGACAGGCCCAACTCGGCGGCAATCTCTTTCACCGCCATGCCCTGCGCCAGTTTTTCCGCCACCTGACGCTCTCGCTTGGTCAACGGATCCTGACGCCCTGCCGCCAGTTTGACAGCGATATCCGGCGTGAGATAGCAGCCGCCTGTTGCTACAGTATGTACTGCTGCAATCAGCTCATCAGGGCTACAGCGTTTGGAGAGGAAGCCGCGCGCCCCGGCGTTTAGCGCCTGTTCCACCAGCGCCGGGCTGTCGTGCACGGAGAGCATAATCGTCGCCATCCCTTTGGGGAGCTGGCTTAACAGCTCCAGCCCGGAGATATCCGGCATCGAAATATCGCAAATGCACACCTGCACGCCGCGGCCAGGCAATCCCGCCAACGCCTCAGCGCCTGAACCAAACTCAGCCACAACCTGCAAATCGGGTTCAAGCCCCAGCAGCTGCGCAAAGCCGGAGCGGACGATAAGGTGATCGTCTATCAGTGCAATGGTTGTCATGAATGTTGTCCTGGCGTGTGGGATGCCTGATGACGCTACGCTTATCAGGCCTACGGGCAGGAGCCGTGGTAGGCCGGATAAGGCGTTTACGCCGCCCTCCGGCAAAGGCGCTTACCTTAACGATATACACTTCATCGTTCAAGCATTGAACGGATTACTCGAAGAACACGCTTATCTTGTTAAACATCGACGGGTCGGACTGGTTGCGCGCGACTTTCACCACATCTTCCAGTTTATCAATCTGGCTGATCATCTGTTCCAGACGTTGGTCATCGTTGACCAGTAGCCAGATGCGGCTCTGGTCGCTGTCCTGAATCGGTAGACAGAGAATGCCTTCCACGTTAAACGCGCGACGGGCGAACAGGCCACAAACGTGAGTCATTACGCCGGGGTGGTTACGCACGGTGAGTTCAAGTATTACGTTGTCATGAGTCTGCTGTTGCATAGCTTATTCCCCCACCATCTCTGTATTTGCCGCGCCCGGCGGCACCATCGGATACACTTTTTCTTCCGCATCGATACGCACGTGGATCAGCGCCGGTCCCGGACGATCGATAATCGCCTGCAATGCCGCCTGCGGGTCGGCTTCGTGGTTTAAATCGCAGGTGTCGAGACCGAAACCGGCGGCAATCTGCATAAAGTTAATCATCCCCGGATAGGTGGCAGCAAACACGCCCTGTTTGTAGAACAGGCTTTGTTGCTGATACACCAGCCCCAGCGCTTCGTTATTCATCAGGATGATTTTAATATCCAACTGATTCTCACTGGCGGTGGCCATTTCCTGAATATTCATCATCAGGCTGCCGTCGCCGGAGAAGCACAGCACTTTTTTATCCGGGTTCGCCAGCGCCGCGCCAATTGCCGCAGGCAGGCCAAACCCCATGGTACCGAGGCCGCCGGAAGTCAGCCACTGCCGCGGACGGTTCAGCGGGTAAGCCTGCGCCGCCCACATCTGATGCTGACCGACGTCGGTGGTGATGATCGCGCTGTCGTCCACACAGGCAGCAACCGCGTTAATCAGCCCATAATGGCTGAGCGGATTTTTTTCCTGTGGGATGGTGCACGGAAATTCTTGCTGCAGGTCGGACACCTGCTGATGCCAGGCTTCACGCGGTTGCGCTTCAATCAGCGGGATTAACTGTGCCAGTACCTCATCTACATCCGCCTGAATCGCCACATGCGCCTGTTTGATTTTACCCAGCTCCGCGCGGTCGATATCCACGTGGATGATTTTTGCATTCGGGCAGAACTGCTCAGTTTTACCGATCGCCCGGTCATCAAAACGGGCTCCCAGAACGATCAATAAATCCGCTTCTTGCAGAATAAAGTTGGTGCTGCGCGCGCCGTGCATCCCCAGCATACCTAACGACAGTGGATGCGCTTTTGGCAGCATGCCGAGCGCCATTAGGGTCATGGTGGTGGGCAACGTCGCTTTTTCTGCCAGCTCACGCACCCGCTCAGGGGCGTTAATGACTCCGCCGCCAAGATACAGCACCGGGCGTTTGGCCGCGTTAATCATCGCAGCGGCATCGCGGATGCTCTCCGTGCTAAAGGCTGGCGCGGGTGCTTTTTCAGCCGGTGCAGGCAATGATTCAATCTCAAACACGGCGGTTTGGATATCTTTAGGAATGTCTATCCACACCGGGCCCGGACGGCCTGACTGCGCAATGCGGAAGGCATCGCTCATAACCTGGGGTAATTCATTGATATGGCGGACCAGATAGTTGTGCTTGGTGATGGGAATCGCAATGCCGTAGGTATCGACTTCCTGGAAGGCGTCGGTGCCAATCATCGAGGCCGGAACCTGACCGGTGATACACACCAGCGGGATGGAATCCAGTCGCGCATCGGCAATAGCCGTCACCAGATTGGTGGCCCCCGGCCCGCTACAGGCCATACACACGGCAGGTTTGCCATCGGTTCGCGCCATGCCCTGGGCGATAAACCCCGCGCCCTGTTCGTGACGCGCCAGGATATGACGGATTTGCGTACTTTGGCTTAAAGCGTCGTAGACGGGGAGAATCGAGCCGCCCGGAATACCGGTGACCACCGTAATGCCCTGGCGCTCCAGGAAATGAACGATGAATTCTGCGCCCGTAAAGCGCGTACGCTTGGATGTTATGCCCGAACTTGCCATGCTCCAGTCCTTTTATTCTGGGCCTGCGTATCCGGGTGGGTCTCTTAAACGAAAAACCCCGCCCGGTTTGCGCCGGCGGGGTTTTGGAATCGTGTGTTCCGGACCCTACGGCGCATTGCCGACGACCACCACCACACGCACGACGACCACTGCGCGAGATGGCGCAGTTTTTAGTAGGGTCGCTGTCAGCATGGAAGGGTTCATTAGGGGCCTTGTCTGTTTGTTGGTTAACAGGATTTATACAAACACAGGTTTTTCAGCGTGACAATGGAAAAATTTTCATCTGCGTAAAAATGAGTCAACGATCACGTTTCATTGTATGTTGTGCAAAAACAAAAAACCCCGCCGGAGCGAGGTTTTCATCAGCGTTGTGCGGTTGGTTTCCGCTGGACACACTGTGTTATGTCAACGCCAAAAGTATACGCGTTCTACGAAGAACACGCAATTTCGGCACGAATTTTGACGTTTTTTAGTATGATTCAGTCATAGCATTACGTCCATAAAATACTGTTCATTTATACAGTATTTATCTATAATGTCACCGTACGCAATGTGTTATGCGGGGGCCGCAGAGTAAACCGGCGCAAAAAAGTCCTGGCTGAAACGGGTGGTGCCGTCAGCGCCTTAACCCCCGTGAGAGCACACTGTGTTATGTCAACAAAGGTGCTGGCAACAGGCAGCGGCGAGGTACGCCAGCACCGTGCTCCTTGTACCAAAAGGAGAGCGTATGAGCCTCGTGGATATCACCATTCTTATCCTGAAACTCATTGTTGCTGCACTGCAACTGCTTGATGCTGTTCTGAAGTACATTAAATAACTCAGTTTCAAGTCGCACTAAAGGGGAGTGGGTAACCACTCCCCTTTCACCGTTACCCAGGTGCGCGTAGCTCGACAATATGTTACGTTTTTATGACGCTATCAGGGACGAATACCGCTATGACGCTTTCTGTTTTCTGCATTTTGCTGTTCGCCGCACTGCTCCATGCCAGCTGGAATGCTATCGTAAAAGCAGGAAACGACAAGTTGTACTCCGCCATTAGCGTCAGCGGATCGGCTGCAGTCATGGCCTTGATTTTTCTGCCTTTTGCACCTCATCCCTCAGCAGCCAGCCTGCCGTACTTAGCGGTCTCAACCGCGTTACAGGTGGTGTATACCGTGCTGGTCGCCAAGACCTATCAGGTCTCGGACATGAGCCAGACCTATCCCTTAATGCGCGGTACTGCCCCGCTGCTGGTCGCGATCATCAGCGTTCTGTTTCTCGGCGATAGTCTGTCAATGCTCGCCTGGGTGGGTATCGCCACCATCTGTATGGCAATCCTCGGCATGGCGTTTAACGGGCGCAGCAGCTCACAGCAGGGAATTGTTTTGGCGTTAATTAACGCCTGCTTTATTGCTGGCTATACGCTGGTGGATGGCACCGGGGTACGACTCTCAGAGACCGCGTTGGGCTATACGCTGTGGACCTTCTTTCTCAACGGATCTTGTCTGCTCACCTGGGCGATGATCGCCCGACGCCGGGAGGCATCACGCTATCTGGCGCAGCAATGGAAGAAAGGCATTTTGGGCGGTATCGGCACCATGGGATCTTACGGTCTGGCACTGTGGGCAATGACACAGGCCCCGCTGGCAGTGGTCGCCGCGTTACGGGAAACGTCAATCCTGTTTGGTGCCTTGCTCGCCTGGCTGATACTGAAAGAAAAAGTCGCCGGTATACGCATTTTTGCTGCTGCCGGGATTGCCGCCGGGGCGATTTTGCTCCGTTTGTCGTGATCGCGCCTTCTCCATCCTCCAGAATAGTCGGATGCATTCCGGCAACATTTATTGCCGCTATTTGTTTACATTTCCTGCCGCTTCCCTTCCCGCCTTTGTAGTGATCAATATGGTCTTCTTTTTTTAATGTGGTAGATTCCACGCGCATTTAGCGGAATATTCAGCACCTTATTCTTCTTTTTTCTCTTTTTTAAAAGTAATCAGCGAAATGAAAAGGCATAGAAGCGTCAATTTGTTGTTGATGTTGGTACTCCTGGTGGCGGTAGGCCAGATGGCTCAAACCATTTATATCCCCGCCATTGCCGATATGGCGCGTGAACTCAACGTTCGCGAAGGGGCGGTGCAAAGTGTAATGGCGGCTTACCTGCTGACCTACGGCTTGTCGCAGCTGGTTTACGGTCCCCTTTCCGACCGGGTAGGGCGCCGTCCGGTGATCCTCACCGGAATGTCTATTTTTATGCTGGCTACGCTGGTCGCCATTACTACCCATAGCCTGACGGTATTGATTATCGCCAGCGCCATTCAGGGAATGGGAACGGGCGTCGGCGGCGTAATGGCGCGAACCTTACCGCGCGATCTGTATGAAGGTACCCAGCTACGTCACGCTAACAGTTTGTTAAACATGGGTATTCTTGTCAGCCCGCTGTTAGCGCCGCTGATTGGCGGCGTACTGGACACGATGTGGAACTGGCGTGCCTGCTATATTTTCCTGTTGATTCTGTGCGCAGGCGTGACGTTTAGCATGGCGCGTTGGATGCCGGAAACGCGTCCTGCAGGTGCGCCGCGCCCACGGCTTATCGCCAGCTACAAAACCCTGTTTGGCAACGGCGCATTCACCTGTTACGTACTGATGCTCATCGGCGGACTGGCAGGCGTTGCCGTCTTCGAAGCCTGCTCCGGGGTATTGCTGGGCGCAGGATTAGGCTTGAGCAGCATGGCGGTCAGTATTCTGTTTATTCTGCCGATCCCGGCGGCGTTTTTCGGTGCGTGGTTCGCCGGTCGCCCGAACAAGCGCTTCTCAACGTTGATGTGGCAGTCGGTTATCTGCTGCCTGGTGGCTGGTTTGATGATGTGGATCCCGGGCCTGCTTGACGTGATGAACGTCTGGACGTTACTGATCCCCGCCGCGCTGTTCTTCTTTGGTGCCGGGATGCTGTTCCCGCTCGCCACCAGCGGCGCGATGGAACCCTTCCCGTTCCTGGCAGGTACCGCCGGGGCGCTGGTGGGTGGTTTGCAAAATATTGGTTCCGGCGTGCTGGCGTGGCTTTCCGCGATGATGCCTCAGACCGGACAGGCTAGCCTGGGTCTGCTGATGACCCTTATGGGTGTGCTGATTCTGGTGTGCTGGTTGCCGCTGGCGTCACGCGTGTCTCATCAGGAGCAGGCGGTTTAAGCGTGTGATGGCCCGGTTTCTCGCCGGGCTTTTCACATTCAGGCGCAATCATCGTATTCAGCAACGGTTCCAGCGCCGGACGCCAGGCCCCTTCCTCGCCATCATAAAACTGCGTATCTGCATTGATAGCATAGGGAATTTTTGCTTTTTTCAGCTCACAGGCCATAAAGCGGGCAAACGCCATCTGCGAGGCCGAAGGCACATTTTTGATCGTCTCTCCCGGCGCCCATCCCCCGACCCAACTGACATGACCGGTCTTCTGCTGCCAGTGAACAGCGCTGTTAATGCGGGCGCGAATCGCCGTCTTTTCTGCCGCTGTACCCGACGTCCACGGATACTTACTGTTGTTTTTTAGCGGCCCCCACGGGAAGACATGCCACTCGGCCAGCACGGTGTTCTGACTTTGCGGCGGTAGCTTCAGGCTCGGCAATTCTTCCGGCGCGGCGCGCAGACGGGGGGCGACAAAAATCATACGCTGGGGATCGATAGCGTGAATCATACGAATCGTTTTGTCATACACCCGATTGAGCGACGCCTGATTGTGATTGAGCTTATCAGCAGGTTCGTAGATCAGGTCAAAACCCAGTAACGGCGAGCCTTGACCAAAGTAATGCGCGACGGCCACCCACCAGTTAATCACCTCTTTTTCATTGCTGATGCTGGGGTCTTTTTTATACTCGTCCGCCTGATAAGCAATAATCGGGATCACTCCATAGTGTTCACAGGCTTCCACCAGCTTACGCAGATGGATAAGCCGGGCCTCAGTGGGTTCTCCGGCCACGCGAATACGCACATGGGCGAGCCCCTTCGCCTGGAAATCTCTTACCACCAGCGGGTCAAACTCGCGGATGCCCCGTTCGGTGCGCGCCCAATCCACGTCCATCCCCACACCCAGTTGTTGGGCGTAGTGTGCTGCCGTCAGCGGAGGTTGTGCCGCATAGACAGTGGCGCTGGCGAGCAGCAACAGAGAAGCAAGCGGCTTTAACACGGTGATCCTCAGGTAAATCATCAGGTGTGATTCACGTATTTAGCATGATTTCTGACGCCGGGTGTAGAGAGAAAGCGTAAAAATATTCGAGGCTCACCTCGATTATTTTACCTGCTCCTGCAGCCAGCCAATAAACGCCTCGATTTTCGGCCACTGCCGGCCAGGTAGCGTAGTGATGTAATAATGCTGATGGCATTTCAGCGCCATATCACCAAAGGGAGCGACCAGTTCTCCACTATCGAGGCGTTTTTGTACCAACCGCTTGCGCCCCATCGCCACGCCGATGTGGTTCATGGCGGCAATCACCGCTAAATCGGAACGATCGAAGCCAATGCCCGATGATGTCGGCAAATTCACTGCAAAATGCTGCGCCCAGCTGTGCCACTCATCGGTCCCTGAATCATTACTCCACGCCTGCCTGTCATGCAGCAACGTGCAGTGCGACAGGTTCACCCGCGCGTCGGTAAGATCATGGCGGCGGGCATAATCCGGGCTGCACACCGGCAAGATCGCTTCGTCCATCAGGAAATGATGCGTGAGCTGCGCAGACGGCGCATCATCAAAATAGATGGCCAGGTCAATACCGGCACGCTGCATATTGACGTTGTCATTCCCGGTCAGCATGGTCAGTGAAATCGACGGATAGCGACGGGTAAAGTCGCCGAGCGCGGGAACCAGCCAGCACTGGGCGATGGAGGGCCGCGAGTAGACGGTAAGCGTCCCGGACAGCTCCTGGTTTTTGATATCGAGAATTTCCTGATTAAGCGTATCCAGAGAAGATTTCAGCGCCCAGAACACCCGCTTGCCTTCGTGCGTGAGTTCGACTTTGCGATGTGAACGGACAAACAACTGGATGCCCAGTTCCTCTTCCAGTTGATTAATACGGTGACTGACGGCGCTGGGACTTAACGACAGTTCGTCTGCTGCCAGCGCAAACGACTGATGCCTGGCCGCCACTTCAAAGGTATACAGCTTTGACAGTTGCCAGCCATTGAGCAGCCGATTTCTGACCTCGCGTACGGGATCCATACTCACCTCTTTCATCCTGAATCTTTCCCCGAAGTGTAAAAAAAACCGCTGTAAAAATCAGCGCAAAGATGAGTCAGAGTGAACCATATCGCATTATTAGGCCATTATTAGAGGTAAATCACCCATTTGATTCAATCTGACTCATGTGAAAGAGGATTTTTATCGTTTGTCAGCGAGTGCCTTATTTTTGTCCAATAGACCCAGGCTATAAAGTCAGGTTAATCACAGGGCAAGGTGAGATATGCACTCTCAAATCTGGGTTGTGAGCACGTTGTTGATAAGCATCGTGTTGATCGTTTTGACCATCGTGAAGTTCAAATTCCACCCGTTTCTGGCGCTGCTGTTAGCCAGCTTCTTTGTGGGAACGATGATGGGTATGGGTCCACTGGATATGGTCAATGCCATTGAGAGTGGTATCGGCGGTACGCTGGGCTTCCTCGCCGCGGTTATCGGTCTGGGGACTATTCTCGGAAAAATGATGGAAGTGTCCGGCGCGGCAGAACGCATCGGCCTGACGCTACAGCGCTGCCGCTGGCTTTCCGCTGACGTCATTATGGTGCTGGTCGGTCTGATTTGCGGGATCACGCTGTTTGTTGAAGTCGGCGTGGTGCTGTTGATTCCGCTGGCGTTTTCTATCGCCAAAAAAACCAATACCTCGCTGCTGAAGCTGGCGATCCCGTTGTGTACAGCACTGATGGCGGTGCACTGCGTCGTCCCACCACATCCGGCGGCCCTGTTCGTGGCGAACAAGTTGGGTGCCGATATTGGTACAGTGATCGTTTACGGTTTACTGGTGGGTCTGATGGCGTCGCTGATCGGCGGGCCGCTGTACCTGAAATTCCTCGGCAATCGTCTGCCGTTTAAACCGGTACCGGCTGAGTTTTCCGACCTGAAGGTACGCGACGAAAACACGCTGCCGTCGCTGGGTGCCACGCTGTTTACCGTGCTGTTGCCGATTGGCCTGATGCTGATGAAAACCGTCGCTGAACTGAATATGGCGAAAGGCAGCGCGGTGTATACGCTGCTGGAGTTTATCGGCAACCCGATCACCGCCATGTTTATCGCCGTGTTTGTGGCCTATTACATTCTCGGTCTGCGCCAGCATATCGGCATGGGCGCACTGTTGACCCATACTGAAAATGGCTTTGGATCCATTGCCAACATCCTGCTGATTATCGGTGCGGGTGGCGCGTTCAACGCCATTCTGAAGAGCAGCGGACTGGCGGATACGCTGGCGCTGATTCTTTCAAACATGCATATGCACCCGATTCTGCTGGCCTGGCTGGTGGCGCTGATCCTGCACGCTGCGGTGGGTTCTGCCACGGTGGCGATGATGGGCGCAACGGCAATTGTGGCACCCATGCTGCCGCTCTATCCCAACGTCAGCCCGGAGATCATTGCCATTGCCATCGGTTCCGGCGCGATTGGCTGCACAATCGTCACCGATTCCCTCTTCTGGCTGGTGAAGCAGTACTGCGGCGCTACCCTGAATGAGACGTTTAAATACTATACGACCGCGACATTTATCGCGTCGGTGATTGCACTCGCGTGCACATTCCTGCTTTCCTTTATCATCTAAGCGCAAAGAGACGTCCTATGGAAAACATGCAAAAACTCATCGCCCAGTATCCGTTAGTGGAGGATCTGGTCGCACTGAAAGAAACGACCTGGTTTAACCCGGGCACCACCTCTCTTGCGGAAGGTTTACCCTATGTTGGCCTGACGGAAGACGACGTTCAGGATGCTCACGCCCGTCTGGCGCGCTTTGCGCCGTATCTGGCAAAAGCTTTCCCGGAAACCGCGGCCACCGGCGGTATTATCGAATCTGAGCTGGCCGCTATTCCCGCCATGAAGAAACGGCTGGAAAAAGAGTTTGGCCAGAATATCAGTGGCGAAATTCTGTTGAAGAAGGACAGCCACCTGCCGATTTCCGGCTCGATTAAAGCCCGTGGCGGTATTTATGAAGTACTGACTCACGCCGAAAAACTGGCGCTGGAAGCCGGTCTGCTGACCACCGATGATGATTACAGCGTGCTGCTTTCACCTGAGTTCAAGCAGTTCTTCAGCCAGTACAGCATCGCGGTAGGCTCGACCGGTAACCTCGGGATGTCGATCGGTATCATGAGCGCCTGCATTGGCTTTAAGGTGACGGTGCATATGTCTGCTGACGCCCGCGCCTGGAAAAAAGCCAAACTGCGCAGCCACGGCGTGACGGTAGTGGAGTATGAAGAAGATTACGGCGTGGCGGTTGAACAAGGCCGCAAGGCGGCGGAGTCTGACCCGAACTGCTTCTTTATCGACGACGAAAATTCCCGCACGCTGTTCTTAGGCTATGCGGTTGCCGGGCAGCGTTTGAAGGCGCAGTTCACGCAGCAGGGCCGCGTGGTAGATGCCGACCATCCGTTGTTTGTTTATCTGCCATGCGGCGTCGGCGGCGGCCCTGGCGGCGTGGCATTTGGCCTGAAGTTGGCGTTCGGCGATAACGTACACTGCTTCTTTGCGGAGCCGACCCATTCACCGTGCATGCTGCTCGGGGTTTACACCGGGCTGCACGATGAAATCTCTGTACAGGAGATTGGCATTGATAATCTGACTGCAGCCGATGGCCTGGCGGTGGGTCGGGCTTCTGGTTTTGTGGGGCGTGCGATGGAGCGTCTACTCGACGGCTTGTACACCCTTGATGACCAGACCATGTACGACATGCTGGGCTGGCTGGCGCAGGAGGAAGGGATTCGCCTTGAGCCGTCGGCACTAGCGGGGATGGCCGGTCCGCAGCGCGTTTGCGCGTCAACTGACTATCAACAAATGCACGGTTTCAGTGCTGAGCAACTTAATAACGCCACGCACCTGGTGTGGGCCACCGGCGGTGGCATGGTGCCGGAAGCCGAAATGGCACAGTACCTGGCGAAAGGGCGCTAAACGCCGTTGACCTTAACGCAGCATCGCCATCAGTTCCATCGGTGAGCGATGCTGCTTCAGCAGGTCGCGCATAACGCGCATATGCGGAGCCGTGTGGTCAAAGAAAGCTTGATAGCCTGCACACAGTCCACCCTTGCCGCTATCATCACAAAATGCAGGGCAATCGCCACGATAGAATTGCAACAGGGAACATGACTGACAGCGCACGCTCATCTGTGAAATCGTCTGTCGATTAGTTTGTCCCGTTCGACCACACCACCGATTCAACGTTTCATCAAAAAGCGGAATAGATATTCGCGTAATATCCTCACGAACCCAGATATCAAATACCGTATTTAAAAAATGTCCCCAGTCTTCCGCTGTAACGGAACCCGCGGTCAGACACCCTTTTTCATCGCGTTCAACTAAGGGAACAAACTGCACCGAACGAACGCCTGATTTTTGTATATTGCGATATAAATCAATAGGTTGATTGCATTTCAGCCGATCTACCACCACCTTAATCATTCCCTCACTAACATCCATGTGCTCACACTCCGTCATACAAAATTCCCGAGATATACGATAAGTTGGCGAACGTGTGTTACAGCAAACAGTATTGCGAGAGATAACACCGCGAGGGAGATCATAAATTTGTCACGCACCGCGCGAGATTCAGAAAAATCACTATGCGTGACGTCCATCAGGTTACGGCTCCGGGTATAGCGCCAAAGAATTATCGCCACAATTGCCAGTACCCCAATTGACACCCAAAACAGAAAGCCGGCCTGATGCCAGTTATGTTTCAGCGCCAGCGCTATTAACGCGCCGTAACCCAGCAGGGTGCGAAACCAGGCCAGCGAGGTACGCTCAGGTTGCAGCCCCGGATCGGCAATACGTCGCGATTTACGGCTATCCGGCATACAGCACCAGGCCCATCACAATGACCGCAACAATCATCAAAATCAGACTGATTATCAACAGGCTATGCGTGTATGGCAGGTCCTCTTTCAGGCGCATGGCCTTTTCATTCCGCAACCAGCGCAGGTAGCCATAAATCGCCAGACCGCCGGCAAACAGGCACAGCAGCAGCACCAGCAGTTCGCGAATGACCGGCGTGGCGAAATCCGGTGCCAGTTGATCAAGACCCACACCGGCGGCCAGAAACCCCAGCGCGGTGCGGATCCACGCCAAAAACGTACGCTCATTTGCCAGCGAGAAGCGGTAATCCGGCGCTTCTCCGAGGCGGGAAATCTTCATTATGGCTCCTTCAATGTTGTTGTCTGGTCGTTATACCGGAACAGTTAAGGAGTATGAACCTGATTCTCAAACGAACGAGGACGTAATGTGATGAGACAAAAGAAAAGAGAGACGCACCTTATGGTGCCGGATGGCGAATTGCGTCTTATCCGGCCTACAGACCAGGCAGGCCGGATAAGTCAGTGTTAACCCATCCCCCAGAAGATCACCGCCAGCAGTTGGGGGGTGATAATGCGCAGGAACATCACCAGTGGGTAGACCGTGGCATAGGAAAGCGCCGCCGCACCGCTGGTAGCGTGCAGGTTGTTGGCAAAAGCCAATGCCGGTGGATCGGTCATCGAACCGGCCAGCATTCCGCACAGCGTGAGGTAGTTCATTTTAGTGAGCAGCCGCGCCAGCAAACCAACGGTGATCAGCGGAACGGCGGTAATGAAAATACCGTAACCCACCCAGCTTAAGCCATCGCCCTGGGTTAATGTATCGACAAAATCACCACCCGATTTCAGGCCAACCACCGCGAGAAAGAGCACAATCCCCAGTTCGCGCAACGCCAGGTTAGCGCTCGGCGGCATAAACCAGTACAGCTTGCCGATGCTGCCAATACGCCCAAGTATCAGCGCCATAATCAGCGGCCCACCAGCCAGGCCCAGCTTTAACGCCACCGGGAAGCCAGGAATAAACAGCGGAATAGAACCCAGTAAAACCCCAAGTCCGATACCGATAAACACTGGCAGCATCTGTACCTGCTGCAGTTTTTGCTGCGCGTTGCCGACAACATTAGCGACGGCATCGATGGACGAGGGCCGCCCCACCAAATTGAGGATATCACCAAACTGCAGGCTGGCGTCGCTGCTGGCGACCAGCTCAACGCCTGCGCGGTTCAGGCGCGAGATAACAACGTCATAGCGTTCTTTGAAATGCAGATCGCGGATCCGTTTACCCAGCACCTGTTCGTTGGTCACCACCACACGCTCGACGCGCAAATCCGTGCCTCGCGTCGACAGCGAGGTATCAACTTCCTGACCGATCACTACCAGCGCGTTGTGCAGGTCATCGGGCTGCCCGACCAGGTGGAGCAGGTCGCCCATCTGGATAATGGTTCCCGGCGACGGCACCATCAGTGTCTCATCCCGCTTCAGACGCGAGCAGATAATTTTATCGCTGTTCAGAATGGGGACGTCCTGAATCGCCATATTATTCAGGTTCGGGTTTTCAACGCGGATGTTCATGGTCTGAATCAGCGCCTGACCGTTGGTCCGCGTTGATTCGTGCTGCTGTGCTTCTGCCTCGACGTTAACGCGGAAGATAAGGCGCATTAACCACATCGTGAGCAAGATACCGCAAATACCAAAAGGATAAGCCATGGCGTAGCTCATCCCCATCTGGTCCACGACATCCATGGGCGTACCCAGATCGCGCAGGATTTGCTGTCCAGCACCCAGCGCCGGAGTATTAGTGACGGCACCGGAGAATATGCCCAGCACCACGGGAAGAGGTATAGCAAAAATTTTATGCAGGAGAGCGGTAACCAGCCCCCCTATAATGACAATCAGCACGGCGAACAGATTCAGGCGCAGGCCCGAAACACGCAGCGAAGCAAAGAATCCCGGCCCCACCTGGATACCGATGGTGTACACGAAGAGTATCAGGCCGAATTCCTGAATAAAATGCAGCATATCGCCGCTCAGGGTCATCCCTGCCTGATCGACAAAATGTCCGACGATAATACCGCCAAACAGCACGCCTCCGATGCCAAAACCCACACCCCGGACTTTAATGTTGCCGATCCATAACCCGACAACCGCCACCAATGCCAGAACGCTGACCGTCAATGCTATATCACTCATTCTTCTGTTCCCTGTGAATAACATCATTAAGTAGATGGATTCTGGCAGAGTACAGTCGCAATGTATGGGTGGTAAAGCACAAAAAAGCCCCGTCATTTCTGGCGGGGCAAAGGCAAGGAGCTAATTAGCTATTTAATGCGGGACGTTCGCTGATGGTGATCCGCTGCGGTGGGACCGTTTCAGGTTCGTTGCGAATTAAATCGATGTGCAGCAAACCATTGGTGAAGCTCGCGCCGGAGACTTCCATATTTTCAGCCAGGGTAAAGCTCAGGCTGAAGGATTGTGTCACCAGCCCCTGATGCAGCCACTTGGTCTCTTTTTCCGGCTGCTCAGGCGTACCTTTCACGGTCAGACGCGTACCTTCCAGCTGAATATCCAGATCTTCCTGACGGAAACCGGCTAACGCAAGCGTAATGCGATAGTGGTTATCGTCGCTCTTTTCGATGTTATAGGGTGGGAAGCTCTGGCTTTCGCCGGTGTTTTGCAGTGCATTGGCCAGTTTGTCAAAACCGATCCATTGACGCAGCAGCGGGGATAAATCGTAGTTACGCATATTCATTTCTCCTTCTAAGAAGCGAGTAAATACCTTTCAGCTCCCTGACGGCAAGCTGATTGCTTAGCAGGGCCGCCTGACGCGGCCCACTGAATTAGTTGATTTCGATACGGCGCGGTTTGTTCGCTTCCGGAATCACGCGCTCAAGCTCGATATACAGCAGACCATTCACCAAGTTTGCGCCACGAACATGAATGTTCTCCGCCAACTGGAACTTGCGTTCAAAGTTGCGCTCGGCAATACCCTGATACAGGTAAGTACGTTCTTTTTGCTCGTCTGCATGAGCGCCTTTCACCACCAGCAAATTGTCCTGGGCGGTAATTTCCAGCTCGCTTTCAGCAAAGCCCGCAACGGCAATCGCAATACGGTAATGGTTTTCGTCTACCAGCTCGACGTTATACGGAGGGTAGCCGCCATTACTCTGGCTCTGATTGCTTTCCAGCAGGTTAAACAGACGATCAAAACCAATTGCAGAACGGTATAACGGGGATAAGTCAAAGTTACGCATAATCAATAGCTCCTGAAATCAGCGAGAATGTTAGACCTTCCATCATGGACAGGTCAGGTAGCCAGAACACCCATCAGGCGTGCCCTTCATTTGCCTACATCCTAAAAATGGGTCTTGATACAAACTTTTCAAGCGTATTCATCCGACTTTTTTTGCAGTTTGTTGTCTATTGCATACACTGGGGGAACAGTTGTTATCGTTAGAGTGCGATAGCCACCACAGTGCGACAGAATGGTGATGTTATTTTTCGCAACGGATCGCTATAACTCACCATGCAAACACCGATGTTTAACAGATGAAAAAATGATGATTAGAAAAATGTTGTTAACACTGATGATGTGCAGCGGAATGGTTGTTGTGAGCGGGTGCTCCAGCGTCATGTCGCACACCGGTGGCAAAGAGGGAACGTATCCTGGTACGCGTGCCAGCGCCACGATGATTAGCGAGAGCGATACCAACTGGGGAACCAAGTCACTGGCGATTCTTGATATGCCATTTACCGCCGTGCTGGATACGCTACTGCTCCCGTGGGATTTCTTCCGTACCGATAGCTCGGTAAGATCGCGCGTAGAAAGAAGCGAGGAGAGCACGCAAGCCATTAACGACGTGATCCCCCCGGCAACAATGCCAGCCCCTTAAGTTAACGCCCGGTTTCTGTCACCCATAGCTGGCGGAAACCCTCGACGTTCTCCATCCACGCAACCTGCTGCCCATCAGGCGAGAAAACGATCGCATCAGCAGACGGAGGGGCTTCGTGACTTTTCGTTAAAAAATCAATCTCTCCCGTCTGTGCATCACAGCAGGCAATTCTATTTTCCAGCACGAATCCCAACCATTGCCCTGACGGATGCCAGTTAAAGGCGGACTGAATATCACTCGAACAGTGAGTTAACTGGCGCGGTGCACCGCCCTGAGGTGAAATCAACCAGAGCTGCACCACGCCATGATCATCACGCATCAAAAACGCAATCTCTGATGCCAGGGGATGACTGCGCACCCAGTGACGCGGCTGATTCACCAGCCCTGGGAAAGCGCGGTCGTGAGTAAACGTCAGGCGGCGCTGAACCACGCCAGCCGGCGGGGCTGGCATTGTTGATTCGCTGCCTTCAAGCGGTACATCGCCCGGTTGCTTCCAGCCACTTTCATCCTGCGGTAAATCGACAATAAACAGTTCAGGTACTTTCTCACCATTGACTGACAACGTATCACCGATAAACGCCAGCGCGTGGTTCCCCACCCAGCCCTCTTCATAGGCACGGTTAATCTCATCGCTACCCGGCTGTGGCGCAGGCGTAGTCTGGCTTACCAGTACGCACCAGTGACTTCCGCTGTACTCGCGCGGATGCTGAACGGAAACCGTCACCGGACCGTACGGCGAAGCCACGCCAACGTTACGTAAATCCAGCGCCGGGGAACGCTCACGCAACACATGGTCGTTATAGGTGAAGCTGACAAACTCGCCGTTCGGGCTAAAAACATGTACATGGCTGCCGCCGCGCAGTGCGCCAGGGGTATACGGGACAGTAATATCCATCGCGTCCAGATTCGTCACATCACCCTGCCCGGCAATGACTCCGCGACGGTGATGAAAGTCGTAATGCCATGTTTCATCAGGATTTTCAGGTCCGTGAATGAACACGTATTTTTCAGACTTCGGATGAACGGTCACCACGCCAACGTGTGCCTGTTGCGTCGCGCGATAAACCACCTCCACCTCGCCAGTGTGAATATTGACGCGTTCAATGGTCTCGCCGGTAAACGATGCGCCGGAGGGTCGCACATCAAAAACCAGCCACTGGCTGTCCGGGGTCCAGGTATTGATATTGGTCAGTTGGTGATGACGCGGCGTAAAGGTGACTTGCTTCATGGGATGCCCTGATACGAGACAATTTCAGCAATCATACTTCACAAGGACTTCACTTTCAGGCTTTAGCGTATGCTCATCTCACTTACTATGGGCAGAAAGATGGAACATTTTGACGTGGCGATTATCGGTTTAGGCCCGGCAGGTGCGGCGCTGGCGCGGCAGTTGAGCGGAAAAATGCGCGTGATTGCTCTGGATAAAAAGCGCCAGTGCGGGACTGAAGGGTTCACCAAACCCTGCGGAGGCCTACTGGCTCCTGACGCCCAACGTTCATTTATCCGCGACGGGATCACGCTCCCCGTTGATGTTATTGCCAATCCGCAGATATTCAGCGTTAAAACGGTCGATGTGGCCGCCTCTCTGGCCCGAAACTACCAGCGTAGTTATATCAATATCGATCGCCATGCTTTTGATTTATGGATGAAATCACTCATCCCTGACGATGTGCAGGTTTACCATGACAGCCTGTGTCGTAAAGTCTGGCGCGAGGGCGATAAATGGCATGTGATATTCCGTGCAGACGGCTGGGAACAGCAGATTACGGCTCGCTATCTGATCGGTGCCGACGGGGCGAATTCGCTGGTGCGCCGTCATCTCTATCCACAACACCAGATCCGTAAATATGTTGCTATCCAACAGTGGTTTACGGAACAACACCCTGTCCCGTTCTACTCGTGTATTTTTGATAACGATGCTACGGACTGTTATTCCTGGAGTATCAGCAAAGACGGCTTTTTTATCTTCGGGGGTGCTTACCCAATGAAGGACGGTCAGGCACGTTTTGACATGCTGAAAACCAGGATGGAAGCGTTCCATTTCCAGTTTGGCAAACCGGTGAAAAGCGAAAAATGTACAGTCCTGTTCCCGTCACGCTGGAAGGATTTCGTCTGCGGCGAGGAGAACGCCTTTCTGATTGGTGAAGCCGCCGGATTTATTAGCGCCAGTTCACTGGAAGGTATTAGCTATGCGCTGGACAGCGCGGAAATCCTTAAATCCGTACTGTTGCAGGACGTGGTAGACAAAAATAAAGCCTATCGCAAAGCAACCCGCAAGCTGCGTATCAAGCTGTATGGAAAAATCCTCAAGAGCCGGGCGCTAACGTCCGCATTTTCCCGTAAATGGATAATGCGCAGCGGCGTGGCGCATATTCCGCAGGCCGAATACCCTGAATCAATAACGACAACGGATGAAAAAGACGTTGGGCAAATGCGGCAAGGCATTTGCCCATAGCGGACCTAATTCAGCGCAAATTTCTCAATGGCATACGCAACGCCGTCTTCAAGATTAGATTTGGTGACGAAGTTGGCGATTTCTTTTACCGAGGGAATTGCGTTATCCATGGCTACGCCCATACCGGCATATTCGATCATCGCGATGTCGTTTTCCTGATCGCCAATCGCCATAACCTCTTCGGCTTTAATGCCCAGCGCATCGGCCAGCGATTTCACACCGGTGCCTTTATTGACGCGTTTATCCAGAATTTCGAGGAAGTACGGCGCACTTTTCAGCACTGTATATTTCTCTTTCACCTCTGCCGGAATGCGTGAGATGGCTTTATCGAGGATTTCTGGTTCATCAATCATCATTACTTTCAGGAACTGAGTCGCCGGGTCCATCTTCTCGGCTTCGCAGAACACCAGCGGAATGGTCGCGATAAACGATTCATGCACCGTGTAGTAGCTGATATCTCGGTTAGCGGTATACAGCGTGTTGCGATCGAGGGCGTGGAAGTGTGAACCGACTTCCCGGGAGAGTTGTTCCAGGTAACGATAATCGTCATAGCTCAACGCCGTTTGGGCAACGGTGCTGCCATCCCCTGCTTTCTGCACCAGCGCCCCGTTGTAGGTAATGCAGTAGTCGCCGGGTTGTTCCATATGAAGTTCTTTCAAGTAGCTGTGGACGCCGGCATACGGACGGCCAGTGGTCAGCACCACGTTTATCCCGCGCGCGCGCGCCGCAGCAATTGCATTTTTGACTGCAGGTGAAATGGTGTGATCGGGCAGCAGAAGTGTGCCATCCATGTCGATAGCAATAAGTTTGATAGCCATGAGTTCCCCGGATTAAATGAGTCCGTCCTCATGCTAACGCGATTCCGCTCAAAAAACAGCTACGAAAAGGGGGATAGGAAGGGGAACCGGGATCCCCCTTTTGACAATCGATGGTAGGCCGGATAAGGCCTAAGCCGCCATCCGGCAAAAACTGACGAACTGCCTGATGACGCTGCGCTTATCAGGCCTACAGGAGCAGGCCTGAGTTACACATTAGATATCGATATTTGCCGCTTTCAGGGCGTTCTCTTCGATAAACGCACGACGCGGTTCAACGGCGTCGCCCATCAGCGTAGTGAACAACTGGTCGGCAGCAATCGCGTCTTTCACCGTCACACGCAGCATACGACGGCTTTCCGGATCCATGGTGGTTTCCCACAGCTGATCCGGGTTCATTTCGCCCAGGCCTTTATAACGCTGAATAGACAGACCACGGCGGGACTCTTTCACCAGCCAGTCCAGCGCCTGCTCGAAGCTGGTAACCGGCTGACGACGCTCACCACGTTCGATAAACGCATCGTCTTCGATCAGGCCACGCAGTTTCTCACCCAGCGTGCAGAGACGACGGTATTCACCTCCGGTCACAAACTCATGCTCCAGAGGATAGTCGGTATCGACCCCGTGGGTACGCACGCGGATAACCGGTTCAAACAGGTTCAGCTCGGCGTCTTTACGTACAAAGCTATTCCAGGTGCTACCGTGCATTTCGTTTTCATTCAGCACGTTCACCAGCTGGGAAACCCAGGCCGTGACTTTCTCTTCATCAGCCAAATCGGCTTCGGCCAGCGTCGGTTGATAAACCAGTTCTTTCAGCAACGAGCGCGGGAAGCGGCGCTCCATACGACCAATCATTTTCTGCGTGGCATTGTATTCAGACACCAGCTTTTCCAGCGCTTCACCCGCCAGCGCCGGAGCGTGGGCATTGGTGTGTAGCGTAGCGCCATCAAGAGCAATAGAGATCTGGTACTGATCCATCGCTTCATCGTCTTTGATGTACTGTTCCTGCTTGCCTTTCTTCACTTTGTACAGCGGTGGCTGTGCAATGTAGACGTGGCCGCGTTCAACGATTTCCGGCATCTGACGATAGAAGAAGGTCAACAGCAACGTACGAATGTGCGAGCCGTCGACGTCCGCATCGGTCATGATGATGATGCTGTGATAACGCAGTTTATCCGGGTTGTATTCGTCGCGACCAATACCGCAGCCGAGCGCGGTAATCAGCGTTGCCACTTCCTGAGAAGAGAGCATCTTGTCGAAGCGCGCCTTCTCAACGTTAAGGATTTTACCCTTCAGCGGCAGAATCGCCTGGTTCTTACGGTTACGTCCCTGCTTCGCAGAGCCGCCCGCTGAGTCCCCTTCCACCAGGTACAGTTCAGAGTGGGCCGGGTCGCGTTCCTGACAGTCCGCCAGTTTGCCCGGCAGGCCAGCTAAGTCCAGCGCACCCTTACGACGGGTCATTTCACGTGCACGACGTGCTGCTTCACGGGCACGTGCCGCATCAATAATTTTACCGACGACGATTTTCGCGTCAGACGGGTTTTCCAGCAGGTATTCGCTCAGCAGTTCGTTCATCTGCTGTTCTACTGCGGTTTTCACCTCGGAGGAGACCAGCTTGTCTTTGGTCTGGGAGGAGAATTTCGGATCCGGTACTTTCACGGAAACGACAGCAATCAGGCCTTCACGGGCATCGTCACCGGTGGCGCTGACTTTCGCTTTTTTGCTGTAGCCTTCTTTGTCCATGTAGGCGTTCAGGGTACGGGTCATCGCCGCACGGAAGCCTGCAAGGTGAGTACCGCCATCACGCTGCGGAATGTTGTTGGTGAAGCAGTAGATGTTTTCCTGGAAACCATCGTTCCACTGCAGCGCAACTTCGACGCCAATACCGTCTTTTTCGGTGGAGAAGTAGAAGATATTCGGGTGGATCGGCGTTTTGTTTTTGTTGAGGTATTCAACAAACGCCTTGATGCCACCTTCGTAGTGGAAATGATCTTCTTTGCCGTCGCGCTTATCGCGCAGGCGGATGGATACGCCGGAGTTCAGGAATGACAGCTCGCGCAGGCGTTTCGCCAGAATCTCATATTCAAACTCAACGACATTGGTAAAGGTTTCATGGCTTGGCCAGAAACGCACCTGGGTACCGGTCGCTTCAGTCTCGCCAGTCACGGCCAGTGGTGCCTGCGGTACGCCGTGCACGTAAGTTTGCTGATGCACTTTACCTTCGCGGCGAATCACCAGCTCCAGTTTCTGCGACAGGGCGTTAACCACGGAAACACCTACGCCGTGCAGACCGCCGGAGACTTTATAGGAGTTATCATCGAATTTACCGCCTGCGTGCAGGACGGTCATGATCACTTCGGCCGCCGAAACGCCCTCTTCCGGGTGGATACCGGTTGGGATACCACGACCATCATCGGTAACGGACACGGAGTTGTCAGCGTGGATTGTCACCACGATATCTTTACAGTGACCCGCGAGCGCTTCGTCGATAGCGTTATCTACCACCTCGAATACCATGTGGTGTAGACCGGTGCCGTCATCCGTGTCGCCGATATACATACCCGGGCGCTTACGCACCGCATCCAGTCCTTTCAGGACTTTGATACTGGAGGAGTCATAAGAATTCGACATCAACGTTTCTCGCTCATTTTATCTTGGGTTAATCCGTTATTTTACCCTTTTCCACGGTGAACATCTTCGAATTTTTGTCCGACATGTCCATAACGTGTTCAGCGCTAATTGCGCTGACAAAGACTTGAGATTGCGTGGCTTTTAAGCGGCTGGCTAGCAGTCCGCGACGCGCATCATCCAGTTCAGAGGCAAAATCATCTATCAGGTACAGGCAGCGCCGTCCGCTTTCGCGCGTCAGGAACTCCCCTTGCGCCAGACGTAAGGCGCACATCAGCAGTTTTAACTGCCCACGCGACAACGTATCTTCCACCGGTGCACCGTCGGCACGTATGCGGAAATCCGCTTTGTGCGGGCCGTGCGCGGTGTAGGTCAACATGCGATCGCGTTCAAAACTGCGTTCCAGCACCTCAGCGTAGTCGGTCTCTTTCTCCCAGCCACGCTGGAAAGAGAAAGAGAGTGAAAACTCGGGAAGAAACTGCTGGCAGGTATCCGCCATATCCTGCGCGATACCGGCGCTGTACTCCGCGCGCCAGGTGCTGATTTGTTCCGCCAGCGGGATCAACTCTCGATCCCACGGGCGCAGTTGCTCATAACGACTCACCTGGCGCAGCGCCGCATTGCGCTGCTTTAGCAATCGCTTAAGGTTGCTCCAGGCGGTAAAGAATCCGGCTTCATTGTGAAAGCATCCCCAGTCAAGGAATGCTCTTCTGTATTTGGGGCCGCCATTGAGTAAAGTAAACCCCTCAGGCGTTATCAGCTGCATCGGCATCAGGTGCGCCAGTTCGGCAACCTTATGACCGTCAGTTCCGTCAATGCGCACTTTGCTGTCACCCAGCTTGTCTTTGGTCAGGCCAATCGAGGTTTCACGCTCAGCGCCCTGCAAACGCCCGTGGAGTACAAACGACTCCTGCTCGTGGCGAATGACGCGGCCAATCTGCACACTGCGAAACGCCCGACCGTGACCGAGCGTATAAATAGCTTCCAGCACGCTGGTTTTGCCGCTGCCGTTAGCGCCGACCAGGAAGTTAAAGCCGGGAGATAAAGTGAGATCCGCATTTTCAATATTGCGGAAGTCTTTGATGAGCAAGCGCGTCAGTGACATATCAGCGTTCTTTGGGCCAGGGCGTTATCGGCGCAGCCAGTTTCAACGCGGACTGCGCGCAGACCCTGGAGCGTACACGAAGTACGTGACAGGGGCGAGCACAGCCCAGGTTGAAAATGGCAAGTAAGATAGCCCGATATTTTCCACTACAGTCTCATTGGCATAACAACGTAGGCTGCGGATTGTGACGCTGCATCTTCAATCTGTACGCTCGATACGGAATCGGTCAGCATAATACGGACGTTTTCGCACTTCAGCGCGTTCAGTACGTCCAGCACGTAGCTAACATTGAAGCCGATTTCCATTTCAGTCCCAGGATAGGTGACATCGAGAATCTCTTCCGCTTCTTCCTGCTCTGGGTTGTTGGCCGTAATTTTGAGCTGGTTTTCGCTGACGTACAGACGTACACCGCGGAATTTCTCATTGGAGAGTATGGCCGCACGGGCAAACGCCTGCTTAAGGATATCGCAGCCCGCCTCCAGATGTTTGTCTGGATTCTTCGGCAGTACGCGACGGTAATCCGGGAAACGTCCATCTACCAGCTTGGAGGTAAAGATGAAATCGCCAACATGCGCACGGATGTTGTTGCTGCCAATCTGCACGCGCAGCGGGTTGTCGCCGCCGTCGAGCATACGCATCAGTTCAATCACGCCTTTACGCGGCACGATCACCGAATGACTGGGCAGCGATTGACCCACCGGCATAGAGCACACCGCCAGGCGGTGACCGTCGGTCGCCACGGTACGCAGTTCTTCACCTTCGGTTTCAAACAGCATGCCGTTTAAGTAATAGCGCACATCCTGATGAGCCATCGAAAACTGCGTGGCTTCAATCAGACGCTTCATCGTCGCCTGCGGCAGCGTGAATTCAACTTCACTCTGCCAGTCATCCAGATTCGGGAAGTCGGCGGCAGGCAGCGTGGACAGCGAGAAACGGCTGCGGCCAGAACGCACCAGCATGCGGTCACCTTCCAACTGGACAGCAATTTCCGCACCTTCCGGCAAACCACGACAAATGTCGAAGAATTTACGCGCCGGGACGGTGGTCGCACCGGGTTCATGCGGCTGGATCAGCGCAACGCGTGCCACCATCTCCATCTCGAGATCGGTACCGGTCAGAGAAAGCGTTCCATCCGCAACCTGTAGTAACAGGTTTCCGAGGATCGGCAGCGTAGGACGACCACCCAGCGGGCCGCTGACCTGCTGAAGCGGTTTTAATAAATGTTCACGTTCAACGGTAAATTTCATAGCGTCACGAAGATAATGTTCTGATTAAATTGGAGAAATCTTCTTTAATATCATGGCTTTCTTCACGCAACTGTTCAATCTTGCGACAGGCATGAAGCACGGTAGTATGGTCACGCCCACCAAAGGCGTCGCCAATTTCCGGCAAACTGTGGTTGGTAAGCTCTTTTGCCAGCGCCATCGCCATCTGACGCGGACGCGCTACCGAGCGAGATCGACGCTTAGAAAGCAGATCCGCAATTTTGATTTTGTAATACTCTGCCACCGTCTTTTGAATATTGTCGATGGTGACCAGTTTTTCCTGTAATGCCAGCAGGTCGCGCAGCGCCTCACGCACAAAATCGATAGTAATCGCCCGGCCAGTAAAGTTGGCGTTAGCAATCACGCGGTTCAGTGCGCCTTCCAGTTCACGCACGTTAGAGCGTAAACGCTTGGCAATAAAGAACGCCACCTCGCCTGGCAGACGAATATCGTTTTCGTCAGCTTTTTTCATCAGGATCGCAACGCGCGTTTCCAGTTCAGGTGGTTCGATCGCGACGGTCAGTCCCCAGCCAAAGCGGGATTTCAGACGATCTTCAACGCCATTGATCTCCTTCGGATAGCGATCCGACGTCAGGATGATCTGCTGATTACCTTCCAGCAGGGCATTGAAGGTGTGGAAAAACTCTTCCTGGGATCGTTCTTTATTAGCAAAGAATTGAATATCGTCAATCAGCAACGCATCAACCGAACGGTAGTAGCGTTTAAACTCTTCGATCGCATTGTTTTGTAGGGCTTTAACCATGTCCTGTACAAAACGCTCGGAGTGCATATACACCACTTTTGCATTCGGCTTGCGCGCCATAATCCCGTTACCCACAGCATGCAACAGGTGGGTTTTACCCAGACCGGTGCCGCCATAAAGGAATAGAGGATTGTAGGCGCCGCCAGGATTGTCCGCCACCTGACGAGCCGCCGCGCGCGCCAGTTGGTTAGATTTACCTTCAACGAAGTTATCAAACGTGTGTTTGACGTTGACGTTAGAGCGATAGGTTGGTTCTGCCGGGGCCGGGACGTTATCCCAACCCGGACGTGCTGCAGGTGCAGCTCGTTGCGGCTGAACTTGTTGCGCTACATACGCAGGTGCGACAACGTGATTAACCGGCGTCTTCAGCGTTTGCGTGACGGGTTTGGTACCGACTTCAAAGCGTAGCTGTGGGGCATCTGCTCCGCAGAAGTTATTCAGCAATCCATTAATATTATTAAGGTATTTGTCCCTTACCCAATCGAGCACAAAACGGTTTGGCGCATACAAAGCCAGCGTGTTATCGCTCAGTTCCGCCTGCAACGGGCGTATCCACATACTGAATTCTGTGGCTGGTAACTCATCCTGCAATCGGGCAAGACACTGCTGCCAAAGCGAAAGTGACAC